>OZ241845.1:0-4605424 GCA_965202725.1 Candidatus Poribacteria bacterium | reverse complement strand
GTGCAAATTCTCACATTCGGGGCGCTCACACCTCGGATCTATCGATAACGCTTTGTGAAGTACGCTTATACCTTCATCGTAGCGTTGTAACTGCTTATAAGCCAAACCGAGATGATTTAACGCATAAAGATTATCCCCTGAAATGTCCAAAACCTTTTCGTAGTAAGCAGCAGCAGCAGCATAGTTGCTCAGTTTTTCAGAAATGTATCCGACATAATTCAAAGCCGTGATATTATCCGGATCTAATGTGAGAAATACGAGAAAAGCATCTCTCGCGTTTTCATATTCCTCAAGTTGAAAATATATCTCCGCGATTTTGTAGTGCACATCCTTGGAATCCGAACGGATACTAACAGCAGCTTCGTAAGCCGTAAGAGCAGTTCGGAGGTTACCGTGTTTTAGTTCATAATTGCCAGCTTCGACATGCTCACGCCACTGGCGGTTCCGTTCAATCAATGAATCTACCACGGGCGGCGCAGACGTTCTTTTTGGAAAAATTACGCACCCACTAAGAAAAAAAAACAGGCTCAACACCAAAAATGTATAGTTTCTAAGACGTGTCATCGTCAGTATCCTTTCGTGTGGATGGGTGGACATTATTTTTTCGAAGCTTCAGGTTTTTGCTGTGTCGTTCTTTGTCTCGGTTCGTTTTCTTCTCCATTGACTTTTTGAACGCGTCCTCAAGTTCAACGCCCGTCTGATTCGCAAGACAGATGAGCACAAAGAGAATATCTGCTATCTCTTCGTCGAGATCCAAGTCACTTTCATCATTTTTGAAGCTCTGATCGCCGTATTGGCGTGCCATAATCCGTGCTAATTCTCCGACTTCTTCCATAAGAATAACGGTATTGGTTAACTCAGAAAAATAGCGGACCCCATAGGTGCGTATCCAATCATCTACGAGTTTTTGGCAATTTTCAAGCGTATAGTCCATCTTAATTTGTAACTCCGTTTCGCGGTGTTTCTATAGGATCCGCAAAGCACTGCAAATCAGCATTATGTTTTGTCAACGTTGTGGGAAATAGCTCTCAATCCACCCATATTTTAGCAAGGGGCAGCCAGAAAGTAAACATTTTTCTAACGTGATGCGTTTAACGGCACAGTTCCACGAAAATCTTTTGATTTTTCCGAAGGTTTGATATATACTTAATTGTATCATTACTTAGGAGGGGTAACCCGTGCCATTTAGTTTTGGACATAAAGTTCACGACCCGAAATGAGACTAATTCCGCTAAATAGGCTAAGGGAAAATCAGATGGGAATTACGAATACAGAACTGGAATTCTATGAAACAAACGGCTATTTTCTGAAAAAAGGTCTTGTTTCTTCAGAAGATATTGAGCGGATTTATGAAGAGATTGAAGATATACACAACCGTATGGCGGAGCAACCGGCAGAGGGTATTGGAATCTCGTGGGAAGTCTACGAGTCAGAGGATCATCCGCCGCGTATTAAGCAGTTGATGCACAGTGAGCTGGTGAGTCCTACGCTCAATCGCCTGCTTCGCTCTGATGATGTGCTGGATATTTTAGAAGCAATGATGGGTGAAAACATTTCATTGTATCACAGTAAATTGCTTCCCAAAGCCGGTGGCGACGGCACAGCGATTCCGTGGCATCAGGATTACGCGTATTGGAAAAATGATAATAACAAACCAGTGATGATTAATTGCCAATTAGCAATAAGCGAAGCCAACCTTGAGAACGGGTGTATCCAGTTCGTGCCTGGAAGCCACAATTGGGGTTTACAAGAACATGAACGGAAACAGCAAACATTTGGGGTCTTTCTCCCAGGTCATTACCGAGAACGTGAAGATGCTGTTGCAGTAGAAATGGAGCCGGGAGATGGTGTGTTCTTTAACGCCCTCATTATCCACGGTTCTGCCCCGAACAACGCGGAAAACGATCGACTGATGAACACTTTTGCCTACAATGTAACTGGGAATGGTGAGACGCAATGCCGAGAAGTCTTACGCGGTATACCACTTAGGACGTAAAAACCAAGCGGATTGCTTGACCAAAGGTGCTTCCGGACGAATCTGCCACCGAAATTTATGGGTGTTGTGTGGAAAAAGGGCGTATCTGGAAAAAAAAAATGTAATGAAAGCGAAAAACGTAACGAACGCTTGGAAGATTCTCTCTGTTTTGCTTATTGGTGTCGTATTGGGTTGCGGAGAGGGTGACTCGCGTAGCACAAACCTCGCACCGAGAATTCTTATCTTTGAAGCCGAATCAGATATAGTCGCGCCGCGAGCAGCAGTCCAGATCCGTTTGGAAGCCGCTGACCTTGAAAACGACGTTTTATCATACACCTGGGCTGCCACAGACGGCGAATTAATAGAAACTGATTCTGGGGCAGTCTGGAAGGCACCGGAAACTGAACGGAAATACCAGATCCAGGTTGCCGTCAGCGACGGCGTAAGAATCACAACGAGCACACTTGACATCCAAGTATGGCGAACCCGACCGGGAGATTATTATCCACTGGCAGTCGGGAACACTTGGCATTACCGAGACGCCAGGGGTGACGAAATTACATTTGAAATTGTGGATACTATCCAGATTCAACGAACAGGTGGAGAAACCACTGAGAGCTTCGTCCTTCAGAAATCCAGCAAGGCTGAAAGCTTGGAAAACATAGTGAACTACTCCTATCTCGGCACAAGCGTTGATGACGAAGGCGAAGTTTCAGCCATTCTCCAACATGCACAGAATACAACCTCCGGTACGAGTGATACAATTCTGTTCGTACCCTACCTACCGCTCTATCAATTCCCACTCATTCCCGGTAATAAATGGGAAGCTACATTTCAAGCACAATTAGTTCCTGAACTTTTTCCGATTGGCGAGGGGCTTGATGAATTTGAAGTGCTTTCGGAAGAAACTGTGACTGTACCTGCTGGAACTTTTAAACATGTCTTTCAGGTTCAAGAATCATTTCAGTGGGGATTTGATATAGAAAACCAGAATTTCCCACTCGATATTACTGTCGTGAAAAAATGGGTCGCACCCGATGTAGGGATTATCAAATTCACACAGGCACAAACCCGCGGGGATGTGACAGTCCAAACTGTTTTTGAACTCGAATCCTTTGAATTGGTACAAAATTGAGTTAAATCCGTGAAAGATATATCTAAAAACCCAGAAATTTTGACCACGACCGTCGGCTCTTATCCCGTACCCACGTGGCTGCACTCAACCCCGACGGAGCAGAGCCTTCTCGACGCCACGCGAGTTGTTGTCGATATCCAACGGCAACGCGGTATCGAACTACCAACAGATGGTGAACTCTACCGCTTTGATCCCAACCACCCAGACACCAACGGCATGATAGACTATTTCATCCGACCCCTTTCAGGGATAAGGGCAGAAGTTGGACGGCAGGAATGGCGCGAGTTTCGACAAATGCAAACGATGTCATTTCGGGCAAAACCCGCTGGCGTTGTAGAGGATACATTAGGGGAAGGCACATTAAACCTCACCTCTGACTGTGAACGCGCCCTGAGTGTTGCCGGCAAAGACATCAAATTTACAGTGACAAGTCCTTACATGCTCGCACGGACGCTATTGGATAAACATTACGGAGACTTTGATGCCTTGCTCACTGCTGTGGCTGAGGTGTTAGCAGCACAGGTACGCGAACTCGATTGTGCCTGCCTGCAAATTGACGAAGCAAATATACCAGGGAACCCAGAAGATGGCCCTCGCGCTGCCGAGGCAATTAATATTGTCCTCGATGCGTTTGGCGGAGAGAAGGCAGTCCACTTCTGTTTTGGCAATTATGGAGGACAGGTTATCCAGAAAGGGAACTGGGCAGCCCTCACTGATTTCTTAAACATGCTCCGATGCGACCATCTTGTGTTAGAACTCAAACACCGTCCTGAAGCAGACTTAGCAGCACTCAAGGCGGTTTCATCAGATATAGTTCTTGGTATCGGTGTGATTGACGTAAAAGTTAACCCGATTGAGACCGCCGATGACGTGGCAGCGAGCATCGAACAAGCGGAAAAGATATTAGGTGCCGGACGGATCGGTTGGGTGCATCCGGATTGCGGCTTTTGGATGCTTCAACGCTCCGTAGTCGACCGGAAAATAGAGGCTTTAGTGCAAGGGCGAAACCGGTATCTCGGTACTGCACAGTAGTCTGCCCAGTCTCGTTTGATAGATCATCGCGCCTCGTAGAGGCGAGGTCCCCTGGTCCAATGCCCAGTAATTTAGACTTGGCAGACTAATGAGCGCATAAAGGAATTCGTAATGTTTGAAATACAGCTTCCGGGTTTTAGAAAATTCCAGACGATTTCTGCCGTGGCTGCCGGCATCGGTTTTATCATCGGTGTGCTAATTCCCGCCCGTGCCATCTTCATGAATAACTGGGAATGTCCATTTGGAAACGGACTGATTCAGGTTTATGGTTTCTTAGGTATTGTAGGATTGGGCAGCGGAATTGTTGTTGGAAACCTCGTTGCCCTCATCTTGATTGGAATTGCGAAATGGCGGTCAGCAAAATAGCCATCCGTCGGCAGCCGCTGGCAAGAGGGTTCATAATAAATCAAACGTTTGCAACTGCTGCCACCCCTGATAGCCGAAGCCAATAAAAAACGGAGGCACCAAAAACTTAAAGTGGAATTCAACTTTCTTCACGTCGTACTGCTCTTTGGTACAGGTATTGCTGCGGGTTTCCTAAACACGGTTGCCTTCGGCGGTTCCTTGTTAGCCCTACCTATGCTGATTTTTCTTGGACTCCCTACTGCAGTAGCAAACGGGACGAACAGAGTTGCTATTTTCTTCCAAAATTTCAGCGCTATTATGGGATTCCGCCGTAAAGGAGTCTCCGATTTTAAGTATAGTATCTCACTCGCCCTACCCGCTGTCATCGGTGCCGCAATAGGGGCGCTAATCGCCATCGATATTAGAGATGCGTTATTCAACCTGATCCTTGCCGTTGTAATGATCACCATGCTGCTGCTAACGCTACTTAACCCAACGGAACGGTGGAAGGACAGAATTGAAAGCGGTGACAAGGATTCCAAAATTGTCGCAATGATCGTCTTCTTCTTTATTGGAATCTACGGGGGATTCATCCAAGCCGGTGTGGGGCTGCTCGTTATAACCGCTTTGAGGCTTCTCACGGGTATGGATTTAGTTCGGACAAATGCGATTAAAGTTTTTGTTATCTTCTTTTATACCGTGGTTGCACTTGGTATTTTTATTTCACAAGGCAAAGTCAACTGGTACTTAGGGCCAACACTGGCAGTCGGTAATGCTTGTGGTGCATGGTTTGGCAGCCATTGGGCAGTCGAAAAAGGGGACAAATGGATTAAAGTAATGTTAATTGTCGCCGTAATTGCTTTCGCTATCCGTTTAGTTTGGTTGAGTATAGGGGGCAGTTAGCGGTTCAATGCTTGATATGAGAAAATGAGCCGATGGAGCGCAGTAATATGGGTCGTGAGTGTGAGGCCCCCAAGGACACAGAGGAGAATCACAGCATTGGTCTGAACGATAGGAAATCTATGCCATAGTACCCCTTGTAGCAGTGCGCCAGCACCCAGCAAGACGATGCGCTCCGGACGTTGCATAAGTCCGACCTTACAGGTAACCCGTAGACCCTCAGCTCTCGCCCTTACATAACTTACTAAGATTGAACCGAACCAGGCACCAAAGGCGAGAATTATCCCAAGCAAACTCGCTAAAGTATAAAAATAGATGAGAACACCCAGAAAGAGAAACCCCTCGGAGTAACGATCAACCACGGAGTCCAAGAGTGCGCCTGATGCGCGCAGATTTGTCTGAGCTCGGGCAACGGCTCCATCTATCATATCAAAACTCCCGCCAAACAAAATTAGAATCCCACCGACGACGAACCGGCCTGTCGCTACATAAAAGGTGGCGACGAGGTTGATGAGAAATCCAAAGAGCGTCACCATATCCGCCGTAATACCCAGTGCGACCATTTTACTTGCCACAGCAGATAGAATAACCTCAAGACGGGGTTTTAATTTTGCTTCAAACATTGGCATCCCTCTCACTGAGCCGGTAATTTTGCCGAAACCTCAGCTGTGCGCTTAGCAAACATCTGCAAAGAAGCACTCCGATTCTCAATTAATGCTATGGCCGGAACAGCCTCCGCTTGAGAGAGAAGTTCCAAAATTGCAGATGCGATTTCTGTTGGACACTCTGCTATTTTAACTTTATCAGGTTCAGAAGGCTGGATATCTCGAGATCCGATACATACAACACCATCACTCCAGTCCAGCTCCCAAGGTGGATAAGCAACGTCGTAAGTTTCGTCAAAAACCGTAATAATAGGATGGGGAAGTTTCAAGAGTGCCAATTCAACTTTCTGAATCGCCTGTGCATTGGCTAACGACGTTTTCCGCTGTTTTGTAGCAATGTAGCTGATGGGCAGGTTCCACAAAATGAGGGGTCTTTTAAGGCGACGAGCGAGGCTGACGAGGCGCAAGAGCTGTCGCCAGCCTTGCGGTGTTTTTAGGCTTTGCGGGTCGCCTTG
The DNA here is from genome assembly GCA_965202725.1 of Candidatus Poribacteria bacterium. Lineage (GTDB taxonomy): Bacteria > Poribacteria > WGA-4E > WGA-4E > WGA-3G > WGA-3G. The sequence continues at coordinate 4,598,917 of OZ241845.1, read as the reverse complement.
AACGCAAGTAACTTTCGTGTCATATATCCAAGCGAACCCGGCAAATTGGAAAGCCCCTTTACTCCCGGCTCTATCACCAGAGAGTGCGATCGCTTGAGTGAACGGGGGTGTTTCAGCTTGGGGGTTTCCGCTAGGAAATTCAGAGGTATTTACTGACATATACGCAGTACCTTTACACGACAGCAACCCTATAAAAAAAGCAGGGAGGTGAATTAGACACCTTCCCTGCCTAAAAGGTGATGCGTTCGTTTGATTTATTCGCCGCTACGTCCACCCATGCTACCGATAATAAACAGTCCAACACCGGCTGCGACCGTTGTCAGGAACACCCAGGCACGTTTAGACGAGGAAAGTTCCTCGTGGTGACCTTTGGCGTTTTCAAGCATCCTCTTGACTTCGCTGATTGCTTTCTGGTTGGTTTCAATGGCAGTCAAGAGCATCTTCACGTCACCTTGAAGAGATTCAATCTGTTCGTGTGTTGCTTTCGCTTCCATTTTCCGCTCTTCGTGCATTTTGCTTAACTTCGCAAGCTGTTCGTCAAGGTGAGCGGATACTTCTTTGAGCATCGAGTGGACTGATTCACCTAACTGCTGACCAAAGTCCTGACCAAAGTCCTGACCAAACTGCGCCAGGACATCTATCAGCTGTTTTTGTGTCAAGCTGTCCTCAAGTGCCTTAAGTTTTTCCTGGAGTTCTGCCATACTCTCATTGAGTCCGCTAATTTCTGCTTCCAGTTTATCCCGCGTGGCTTCGGATTCGGCTAATTCTACTTTTAACCTTTCCAGTTCTGCTTGATATTCAACGAGTTCATCCTCAGCAAGTTCAACGACTTCTTTCGCCATAGCGACTGGAATCCGAAGTTGTTCACCGGGATAGATGAGGTGTGGATTGGTGAAGTCATTGTATTTGCTCAGTTCGCGCCACTGGAGCGGATCTTTAAGATGCTCTTGGCAGAGGTCCCAGAGCGTATCACCTTTTACAATCGTAATGAGCATGGTATCGTCGCCGCCATCATGCGGTGTGATCCTCGCTGAGGCGGATAACACATAAACGCCACTGAGTGCTGCGCAGATGTACAGAATCAGTGCTAACTTTAGCGTGCCTCTTATCATTTTCATCAATTTTCTCCTTTAGTAACTATAAGAGAGGGAAGCAAAGTGAGTTGATCCGACTCCATTGATTTCACCAGCCATACCGTCTTGAATGGCATAATCAATCTGCAGCCCGCCGATGTTCACCCCAAACCCACCAAAGAGGTTTTGGACATCACGAGAGGCTCTAACACCACCGCGGATAGCAAAGGCAGTTGATTTGTAAGTGAGAATCGTATATTCAGCACCGAGTTTCAAACTCGTGGCACTTTGGTCAAGATTCACGAGTTCTTGCTCAATATCTGCTGCGAATGTGACGACATTACCCATATAAAGCTTGTAGGCGACACCGAGGTTAATAACCATCGGTACGGTGTCTTCACCGAGCGATGCACCGAGGTATTTCGCAACGAGTCCATAGTGGAAAGTCGGCACTTTTTCTTCACCGACATCGATATGTAGGGCATGTCCCATGATTCCGACATCAACGCCACCAAAACCGCTCTGGCTTTCAACGCCTTCTGCCCCGAAGTTATCTGCCAGCATGCGGCCTGTTAGGCCGATACTGAAGCTTCCGAGGCCGAGGCCGTAGGAGAGGGAATAGGCGTTGTTACTATAGCTGAATTCCCCACCATAGCGTTCATCGGCATCATATTGTTGGATACCACTGACACCGGTGTTCGTGACGGCCAGTCCGATGGATCCCGTCGAACCGAGAGCCTTTGTTAATGCAATGAAGTTATGGCTTCTATCGAGATCGAGCTGTTGTGTCGAAAAATTGAGGCTTAAATCCGCTGCGGAGCCGAGTCCTGCCGGGTTCCAAACGGTCGCGGTGGCATCATCAGCGATTGCTGTGAAGGCACCCCCTAAGCCGATTGAGCGTGCACCGGCACCAAGCCGCAGATGTGGCATAGCATCCACTCCGGCAAAACTGACCGGCGACACCGCTAGGATAAGAAAGAAAAGGGGTATTAAACCGCATAACAATTTCGGGCCCCGTTTGGAAACCCATTTCGCGATTTGTTCTGTCATTAACATTATATCCTCCTTCAGTGTCTACATCGGGAACTGGACGGATGTCCAATTCCCGATATGCAGACTGCCATTTACTTAGCGCGTCAGTGCGAGTTTGAGAATGGCATACTCGGGTTCAAAGCCGTCTGCCACCATAATTTGACAGAAGTAGACCCCGCGAGCCAGATCCTCACCAGAAGAACTGGTTCCGTCCCAACCAATTGCGCCTTTACCAATGTACTCGCCTGCATCCCAAACCTCGTTATCGACCAAGACTCGGACGGGGCGGAGCGTCATATCGTAAATGACGATGCTCACTGTGGATTGTCGAGTCAATGTAAAGGAAATACGTGTATTATCCTTGAAGGGGTTGGGTGCGTTAATCGGGCGCGATGCCAATACGGGCCCTGTCTCACTCTCAATAGAGAAGGTAAACTCGTGGACTGCCATGTTTGCTTCACGGGCACCACTGCTCTCTTCAGAGACGTTGCCCTCTTTATGCGCCATGTCAGAGACTTCAAGTTTAACCGAATGTTGACCGAAACCCAGATCAGCCTCTGGCGTGTATATCACCTGTGATGCCGTTTTCTGGTTCGGTTTGAGGTTAATCAGTTGATCATCCAGAACGAAGCGGATCGAATCAACATCCACACCGGACTCAGCATCAGCGAAGGTTATCGAAATCTGCGGCCGCCGTTCAGTCAGGCGTGCCTCATTTTGTGGCGACGACATCGTGATAATCGGGGCAGCAGTATCAAAGTCGATCGAGAAGCTGCCTTGCGCCGTGGCAGAATTGCCAATTGTATCAGTGGCGCGGACTTGAATCGTGTAAGTCCCTTCATCGAGGGGTGCTTCAGGAACGAAATCCGCGCGGGTGATACCTTTAACACCGTCTTCACCGTCATTTTCGGTACCACCTTCCACCGCTTCACCATCGCTATCCAAGACAACGATATTTATTTCATTAACGCCGGATTCATCGTTGGCGCTTGCGGAGATCGTCGGCAGCCCGCCACGGATAGTACCTGTTGGCGATATCGACGTAATGGTAGGTGCAACATTATCGATCTCCAATGTGAACGTCCACGAATATTCCGTCGTACCACCTTCACTGATTGCGACGACCGTTACAGTATGCGTGCCTGCTGTGAAGCTATCAGCCATCTCAATGCGCCCTTGAGCAATCTGCGCGAGTGGAACGGAGCGGAAGGGTTTATCATTAATACCGAACTTCACACTCACAAGACTGGATTGCTCATCGGTAACAACTGCTGAGAGCGTTATCCAGCTATCGCCCTTGACAACCCCGGATGGAGCGGCTGCAGAAATGACAGGCGGCGTTGTATCCTTCGGTATTTTTACCATGAAAGTCACAGATGTCTGCGCCGTATTACCATCACCGTCAGTGACTGCCACAACAACCGTGTGATTCCCGTCACCTAATGCAGCTTCGGGGGTATAGGAGAATCGATTCCCGTCTACCTCTGGTGTGGCATCGACATTGTCAACGGTAAATGTGGTTACCTCAACAGTGCCTGCGCCGGAAAATTCACCACTGATAAGCGGTTCGCCGTGCTCGAAAGCCTGCCCCGAACTCGGTGAATGGATCGCAACAGCGGGGAGTGTCCCACTGATAGCAAATTCAACAGAAGCCTCACCGATGTTACCAAGAACATCAGCAACTTGAACTGTTGCGCGGTAGGCACCACCGGGTAGTTGTTCAGTGCGGGTGTAAACCAATGTCGATTCATTGGTTTCAATAGCACCTTGGTCAACCATAATGTTTTGGTCGCCTTGCTCAGGTAGCATCCGTGTCAATATAACGGTTGGCCCATTGGCAAGTTCCGTTGTCGCCCAAGCCAATACGCCAGTGCCGGTAGCATCAATACCACTTCCCACACCATCTTCGTATGTAGCATGAACAGTTGGTAAACTATCCACCGTATGGTCTTCGGAGGGTGTTTCAATGCTAACGATCGGCCCGGTGTTATCAAGGTTAATCATCGCTAATGTGAAGGATACCGAACCGTTCCACTGCGTAACCATGCCTTCTGGTGTATAAGTACCATCGGGCAGTGCTGAAATTTCCATTGCCGAAAGTGAGAAAGTCATTTCTGGATCTTCAGCGCTTTCACTGGCTATTGCAGCACCGTCAATGCTGGCACTCAGATGGTCAGCAGCTAAGGAGCCGTTGGCAACCATGAAACCTACTGTGAGTGAATCCCGAAGTGGGATCGGTTCAGCAGGAGGTTCCGCTACGTCCACGCCGTCGACTGCTGTGACCGCTAAGTCTGTAACATCCGAAAGTCGGAAATTTGCGACATGGACAGCAGTTTGTGGGGATGCGTCGGTCTGCACATTACCCAATTCGTCAACTGCAAGTGCATGGAACATGTAAGTTCCATCTTCCAGCATACTTACATCAACAGTAATGTCCAAAACGCCAGGGTCCGCATCGGTAACAGTTTCGTTACCTTGGGCATCGGTTTGGATTAATTTCACAGATGCGTAGGTTTTCGGATCGGCTGTCGGTTCAATGGTCAGTATGTCCATCGGTGAGGGAACCGTTTCGTGAATAATTCCACCGACCGTATAACTTCCATCCTCATTTGCCTCAACCGGTTGAGGTTCGACACCTTCGGCGACATTTGTAACAGCAACAATGTTTGTGGGCCCTAGCGGGCCAACATCGTCGATGTTGTCAACAGACAAGCGGCTCTTGACATTTTCAGGAGCCGAAAGCTCGCCAGCATCGGTTAGCGCAGATGCTGTTACGACATACTGATTTTCATCTTTGGTAGCATCGTGTGCTGCTGAACTATCAGCAGTAATAGTGTCGTCGAGGGTTGTTGTATCTACCCTAACCGTCCATTTCATCAGGCTGGGCGGATAGTCGTCTCGATAGATCGAAGCCTCTGTGGCTGCACCTATTGCAACAGTTTCAGCTGCGGGGCCAAGGAGATCGTCAATAATGTCAGCGTTATTTTCAAGTGCTTTAAATTGTTCTGCAGTGATAACAACCCCTTCACCGGTCGTGCCAATTACCTCATCTCCAATCTTCAATTGGAAAGAGGTGATCTCTGGATCTGTCCGTTCCGGGGTATATCCGCTAATTGTGACCGTGCCTTGCGGGGCTCCACTATCTGGGTTTGTTTGCGTGATGGACTCAGGATCAAGGGCAAGTGCTATGACCTCGAAATCAACTGAATCAACCGGTGGTGTTACGTCAACTGGCGGTGTTACGTCAACTGGATAAACCCCAGTATCTAAGTTAATCGCGAAAGGGTCCGACACATGTGTGAGTTGAAGTGCATTGGTTGCTACAGCGCGCACCATAACAGTGCTGCTGTTTGCGGCAAGTGCATCAAAATCCGTAACATCCCAGCTGACTTCATAGGTTGCCACTTCTTCATTTTCAGCCAACTGGTGTGCCTCACCAATCGTTTGCCATTCCCCGTTTGCGTCCATGTATTGGACACTAATGGCGGCGGGGTGCACTGTGCGATTGTTTATAGCGACTGTTAGCATGACACCGTCGGTCGTATCCGAGAAAATAGTGCCACTTTCGTCAGGGTCATCCGCATCACCGTCGCCGTTTCGATCACCAATACTGGCACCTGTAACACTTGCTGCATCAGCTTCTGGCATGACGATTCTGATTCGGGTAGGTTCAACGTAAGATCCGATATTGAAAAGCGTATCAATGCCCATTGCCCGGATGCCGTAGTCACCGATTAGGAGAGACATGTGATCGCCTTGAATTGGCATTGTCAAATGACCAGACGCATCAAAAGTCACTGGGACGAGATTATTAACAATGCCCAGTGTGCCTCCCAGCGCATCAATGATCAACTGTGCTTGAGATTCAGTCAACTGAAAGCGCCCAATAAAAGGCTGCAAACTCTTAAGGAATGGATTTGCAAGGTCTTGAATCATCCCTGGTGATAGGAGGGCCAAGGCTGCCTGAGGGGTTGTCGTGCTTAAGAGTCCTGCTATTGCAGCGTCATCAAGCCCGCCAACAAGCTGTGGTGCATTCTGTCTCACGAGTGAAGCAAGTTGATTCTCTGGAACCTGGGCAAGGACTGCCGACCAAATCCTGGACGCTAACATCGTGGATTCAACCGTCAAAGGCATCCAAGTGCTTAGCGGAGTGCCATCTGCATCCAGTGCAATCTCTTGATAAAAGAGGTATCCTTCACCTGCCCCTACACCTTTCGCCTTGCCCATGATATTCAGAGCCGCAGCACCGGCGTTAGGCGCAGTAGCAACATAGATACCTTCTGCATTTGTATAACCGGCCGTATTTCCGCCATCCGTAATTTGAATATCAGCTTCCGGCGCACGCGTATCAACAGTCAAAATCTCTTGAACTTGATCAAGTGGATTACCAGTTGCATCGTGGACAATTGCCTGTAAGTAATAACTCCCATCAGTAATATGCGGAATCTCAGCGACCCAGAGCGACTCGGTCTCCATATTAACACGGGGCACCGTGAAAACAGAGGCCAACATGGGATCGAATGCTGTCTCAAATTTACTGATACTTGTATTTGCATTACGTGCAAGTATGCCCGTAATTCTGTTTTGTTGCTTTCGTGTAGCAGCGCTCAGAAAATCGGTTATACCAACTTGTTGACCCGCTAAGGCTTTTTGGATGATGTTAGCAGCTCGAGGCGAAGTCAATATATCCGTGATTACACGTCGTAAATCAGGCGTGAACAGTGCATTAATAATACCCCGATCCACCAATTGAAGGTTCTTCGGATCCGGCATTGCCCACCCTTCAATTGTGTATGCCTTTGTAGCATTGATTACTTCTGCAAAGCTCACAGTGAGGGGATCCATAGCAGCGATTGCTTCGCGGTCCAGTGTTGTGAATGATACCGGTTCAGCGAGCTTCACTTCAAAATAGTAGTAGGTACTGCCTTTCCGTGGGATGCCTATCGATGCTTCCCAAACCACGCCATCTCTTCCCGCCATCGGCTGCATATCATAGGCGGTATAAGGACCCCTCGGTCCTGTGTTTGAATACCGAAGTGTAACAGTGGAGAATAATTGAGCATCTAAGCTGGGCCATGCGGGTAAATTTGTCGCGGCGAGCACTTCGTCTAACCGGAAAGTATAGTCAATGGTATCGCCCTGGAATGCACCTAGTGTAATTTCCGTGCCTGCAACGGGTTCTCGACCGGTGAGGCTGAACGCAACACCACCAACTTTCGCTGGCACACGCATATAGACGTGTAAACTGTCTCTCGTAATATGTTTGCTGCTCGCCTCTAAATAGGCAAAATCAGCAAAGTTCGGCATTATGGCATTTCCGAAGTTCTCGAAATCTAATTGCTTGGCTTCTTGTTCAAAAATTGAGAGACGGTTCGCCATCAAAATCTGGCGAATCTGCTTTTTCGGGAGAAGCCCTGCGGGAACAGCATTAACTAATGTGTCTACCACTGATGCTTTTACAAAGGGCGCCATTTCCGACGGCAGTCCAAGCTCTCGGGTGATTTGCTCTATGAAACCCGTTGTAGAAGCAACATTTAGTGAAAGTCCACCAAGCCTCGATTTGCCATAAATAGATTCATTTATGGGCGTTATCGGATCAAACGGGTCTGCTGGTTTAACCACGTCCATCGGAGGTGGTTCAACTACTGGTGGTTCTACAACCTCCGGCGGCTCAACTACTGGCGGTTCAACTACTGGCGGCTCTACAACCTCCGGCGGCTCAACTACTGGCGGTTCAACTACTGGCGGCTCTACAACCTCCGGCGGCTCAGCACCTACACCCAATAATTCTGCAAGCTGGTCAATCGCCTCTACGTCTGCAAGCAAGGACTGCACCAATGGATCATTGAGTAATGCTTTGAGTTCCTCATCTTCCTTCAAAAGTTGAACGAATGCCGGATCTATGTCGGGGACGAAGTTTCCCAGGAGATCCGGAGCTGCAACCACAGTGCTAATGATTGCAGGGTTTGCACTCAAAATACCTTGAATTTGGTCTGATTTCAACCCTTCCAGAACATCTGGCAGCACTGCCCGAATATCTTCACGTTGAAGCGTCTCGCTGTGCTTATCAAACACCCGTTGGGCGAGAGAAGCCTCCTGCCCCAAAACAGTGTTCGGAATTGAACTGTAAAAAACACACAAAGTAAAAATCAAAAAACAAACAAGTGTTCGTTTTTTCATTAACTTATCCTCCTCATTAAGTCTACGCGCAAGCGAGACTAAGTACTGAGTTTTTAGATGGGCAAGCACGAATACGACAAAAACGACCGGGGTAGATGTCTGCCCATCCAAATAACATCCTACCAACGAACTTAAAACTCCCGATACCGACGTAGCCTTAGGATAACGTTGGTATCACATAAGGCGCAGGTTAAAAGCAAGTAAAAACGGATAACTAACCTTTCTGTCTAACCTTGCGGGAATTCTTTCTGTTATTTTAACACAAAGTGGCAAAATTAAGCAAACATTTAATCATTACGTGGCAGAGACATTTAGTCATTCGGACAAAAATGCCATGAGCGAAGCCAATCTGCAGTTACGTGATGTTTTTATGCAATCGGTGAATATTCGTTCCCGCTGCATCGGTATATCTATCGATTAAATTGCAGTCCGCTTATAATATAATACCACAACTTCCAAAGTATGTCAAATCAAAAAATCTTAAATTTTGCCTACAGGTTTTTGACCATCTACGTAGCAATAGACGATCTAATTGAATATATTATCACAAAACGTTTAAACTGTCAAGAAAAAATGTACATGAAGACAAATCTTATACATTTTCTGTCTGATTGAGAATGCTTCAATAGAATTCTCACGAAAATACCCTAATTGTAACGTAAGTTTGAAAAAAAAGCTTCGCGCGTATCGTAGAGGTGAGGCGACCTCATCCGTAGGGTTCGGAGACCTAACCGCTACGAAAATCTTCACATATTCTTCGAAGTTACTATATATCAAACTCACGTTAATTGTAGCCACAGAAACTTTAGCTTTGGCAGGCTTATTGTTGTAGCATAGGCTGTTAGCCTGTGCAGCCTTAATTATAGCAACGGGAACCTTTAACCTGTGCAGGCTTATTGTTGTAGCCACAGAAACTTTAGCTTTGGCAGGCTTATTGTTGTAGCATAGGCTGTTAGCCTGTGCAGCCTTATTGTAGCAACGAAAGGTTTTCTATCAACGGTATCAAGGCACAATATGAACCGCCTCGGCCATTAATACCCACGCTAATTCTGGTGTCTTGGGCGTTAATTGATACATCAACTTAGCTTTAATCGTATCGCCGGTCGTAGCAGGTACATTATCAAAAGTATAAGTCCTATTCTCGTCTGGCCACAGGCGGTTCCCATTCTCGGCAGTAATTAAGATGCGTTGCTTCTGACGTTCAGTGTTGGCTGAGGTCAAAAGAGCCACCTCAAGTATAATAGTCCGCAAAGTCCCTCCCGGTAAGACGTGTCCGGTCTTACTCAGCAGTTTAATCGCTACGATTCCCGCTGTGTATTCAAGGTGAAGACTCGCTGCCCGCCTGAGCTGTGTGACACTCCGGCTGCCCCACCAAGTATGCTTTCTACCTTTAGTACGCTCATAACTTGCAGTGCTTTGTAATCGAGTTACAACCGGCATATGACAGGTGGCACAACCTTGGTTTTTCTCTGCGAACCGACTGCTAAGAAAACTGGAAACTTGATCGTGTGCCGGGACACTGGGTTGACCGTGACAGGTACTGCAGAGGGTAGTTGGCTCTCTATAGATAGGATTGGTTACATTAACGTGAAAATAGGTTTCAGCGCTTGCTGGGGGGCCGTGCATCGCACCTTGTGCATCAAGATGGCAAACAAGACATGAAACCCCGGCTTCTCTGTCTCTGTCTCTGAGCTGCGGCATTCTCCCGATACCTGTGACAAGGATTGGTTGGGGCGCATGGCACTGATCACATTTCGTTTCTCTGTCCGGGACCTGGCTCGCAGCCGCTTGATAGATTTCATCAACCCATGCCTTCGCGTGCATGGAATTTTCCCACTCTCTCCAGATTGCAGGATGACAGCTTTGGCATTTTCCGTCCTGAAACCCCTGATACGCCGCTGCTGCACCGCCTGTATGGTTGTCTGCACGGAGCGTCCAGATACTAATGAGTGTGCCGAATACACATCCGAAAAGTCCAAAACCGACACCGATTCTATGGCTGCGCGTGAGTGTGAAATCCATTGTCTTTTTTTATGGCCTATCTAAGAGCGTGAGCGCTGCTGCCTCTCCGCTGCGAATACAATCTGGGATGCCCACGCCGTAGTAACCGTTTCCTGCAACGGCAAACCCCGGCAATTCGCTGGCGAGTCGTTCCACAGTACTAACAACGTCTTGGTGTCCTACTTGATACTGTGCCATCGCCTGCGGGTGTTTGCTAATAACAGTAAATTGTGGTGGGCTTTTGATTCCGAGAATCGGCGTTAGATCTGCTTGACACCACTCAAGCAGATCACCCTCAGACTGTTTAGCCTTCGGTTCGCCGATGAAAGCACGTAACAAGACGTGTTCGGTTGGGGAGCGACCTTCAAATTTAACACTACTGAACGAACAACCGATGACTGACAGGTTTTCAGTAGCCGGAACGACAAATCCCATCCCGTCCAGTGGATGTGTAACATCAGCACGACGGAACGCTAAATTAACAGTCGCAGAAGAAGCATACGGAATAGCATTGATCTGCGCGGCAAGGGGTATAGATACATTCTCGACAAGCGCGCCTGCTTGCCCGGCTGGTAGCGCAATGCAGAGGAGTTCCGCATTGAGTATTCCCCCCTTAGCCAGTGAAACACGCCATCCAGCATTGTGGGTATGTTGGATATGTGCTACTCTGGCACCCAACCTAATACACCCGGATACAGTTTCAGTGAGCGCATCTACCAAAGTCTGCATTCCGGACTTGAATGAAAGAAACAAACTATAACGAGGCCCGCTTGTACCTTGCCCTGTTTCGGTTGCCTGCTTCCTTTGTGCACGGAGTGCCTTGATAACACTGCCGTGTGTATTTTCCATTTCTAAGAATCTTGGAAAGGTCGCCTTTAGGCTGAGGTTTTCGGCATCTGAGGTATAGATACCCCCTATCATAGGTTGCGCAATGCGTGTGAAAGCCTCGGTTCCAAGGCGCCGTCTGACGAAGTGTGCTACGGCTTCATCCCCATCTCTGCCGCGGCGGGGAATAAAGAGTTCCATTGCCATCCGCAGCTTACCGTGCCAACTAAAGAGGGGACTTTTAAAAAATGGCTTGAATGCCCCTGGTGCCATTAAGTAAAAGCTTTCAGGAACAGGATGCAATTCCCCATTTCGGAGTACAAAACTCCGACGTAATTTCGGATTAGTTCCGATGAATTGGTCCGCAATCCCGAGTTCCTCACAGAACGTTTTTGCAGCTGGTTTTGTTGAAAGAAAAGCATCGGGACCGTGCTCAAGGAGGAAGCCGTCGCGGTGTTCGGTACGAATCACGCCACCGACGCGCCCTGTCGCTTCAAGAAGCGTAACATCGAGCGGGATATTGCGCGCTGCAGCTTCGCGTTGGAAGCGGTAGCACGCCGCTAATCCTGTAATACCACCTCCCACAACAATAGCACGCTTCCGCTTCGATTTTTCCGACATAAGAACCCTCAATTCAGCACTAAGGTAAGCTCAGCAAAACAAGAAAGACACAGACTAACGGTCTCCTATGCTACAAAACAAACGCTAGGCATTAATACAACACTTAAGAAAGACACAGGCTAACAGCCTATGCTACAGAAAAACACAGACTAACGGTCTCCTATGCTACAAAAACAGCTGCTATTCATTCACAGATTTCTCACAGACGAAGTCTGCCAACATACCGATAAATTTAGGATGGGAGCCAACAGTTCCTGCCCGAATAAAATCCACTCCACACGTTGCCGCAGTCTCTGCTGCCTCTATATCCAAGTCATAGAGGACTTCTACGTGGTCACAGAGGAAACCGATTGGAGAAGCGACAACAGTATCAACCCCTTCCGCTGTGCGTGCTTTAATCCAATCGTTGATATCTGGTTTTGTCCAGGGTATCGGGCTATTTTCTACAGCGCTCTGATACGCCAGACCAAACCGGTTCTTCCCAATTTCTTGAGCAACCGCTCCGCCGGTTTTTCCAAACTGTTGCGTGTAAGGCGAGGTATCCGCTGCTACTTGCGGAATCGCATGTGCTGTGAAAACAAGTTCGGCACGTTCTAATTTATCACCAGATGCAGTCTTAATAATTTCAGCGATAGCACCGACATAACCCTTATGTGTGTACCAAGGGTCGAGGTAATCGATAGTCGGTTTTTCACCCTCAATTGCATCAATCCCTCTTTTTACCGTTTGTTGATACGATTCCCAACTAACCGCAGATTGGTGTGGAGCCATAATAATGCCGAGTATTTTGCGGTGTCCGTTTTGTGCCATTTCCGAGAGGATCTCTTTTAAATAGGGGTTCCAATGCCTGAATCCAGTATAAACCGGGAGTGGTAAGTTTCGTTTTTTGAGTGCGTTTTCTAATGTGGTGGCTTGCTCGAAAGTCAATTCGTTAAACGGCGAAAATCCACCTAATTTTTCATAATGGGCTGAGATGTCTTTTATACGTTCTCTTTGGGATTCAGCCGTCCCGACAATCCCCTCAACAAAGCAGTAGGCTTCGCCAGGACATGCATCAGTATCGTATTTTTGGCAGCATCCGGGGGTCGGTCCGCCGAATGCGACCAACAAAACACTATCATATTTCATTTCGCCTCCCTTTTACGCGATATTAGCAAGTTGTGCAGGCATAAACCTTGCGTCAGCGGCAATTGCGTTCGCAAACGCTTCACGTGCGAGTGTCTCATTTCCATTTGTCCGATGTGCGAGTCCAATAGAAAAATAGGATTGTGCAAGCTGCGTGCCGTGAAGTCCACCGACCAAGGCTTTATAGATCGACCTGAGTCCCGTCTCCGTTTCATCACCGTTGCGATAAGCAGAAAGAATCCGGTTATAACCGCGTTGGAGATGTGCTGGCGCATACTCAGGGTTTAGTTCAAGCGCAACATCCAAAGCCCGGTCTACCTCAGCAAAGAAATCACCTTTTTCAAGCACACTTGACACTGTTCGGGACGCCTGTGTAAGCATATTTGCGTATGCTGTCCACGCGTCAGGTAGATTCGGGTATTTTTCGGTAGCGCTTTTTAAAATAGCGATAGCCAAGCCGAAGTCGTTGCCCTCTGCCACTTCTTCAGCCGTCTCACAATAGGCTTCAAATACCTGCAGCTCGCGCGTCCGTTGGTGCAATTTTTCAGCGTCGGCAGTTGGAATAGCCGAGGGTTTGAGATGTTGCCACCCCGGCTCCGGGTCCTCGATTAACCCACGGTATACTCTTAAAATCGCATAACGCGGGGTTCCCCACACCTCAGCGATATTCCGAATCCAATCGGGTAAGTTAGCTTCTATATCAGCCAAGAGCATAGGCAAAGACATGCCCTGTTCAAAACGTTCTCGGACTTCCGTTAGGAAATAGGTTTCAATTTGGAGTAACAAATCAATCTCTGTGTCGTGTGCTAAGGGGCCATGTCCGGGAAGTACATGTTTCGGTGTGTATGTGCGGAGTTCACGAATTGTGTCAATCCAATTGTGATTCGCCATGAGTCCTTCGTTCATAACAGGTTGCCCAAAGATAGGAAAGCTCCCCGTCATAACGGTGTCCCCGGAAACAATGCATGCCTCCGCTGGGATTCTGATAGCCGTCGCATCATCTGTTTCCGCCTTTCCTAAGTGGACGAGATGCAAAGGCTGATTGCCTAAATCGAGTTCGATTTCGTGTTCAAAGGTCTCCTGGGGGAGAAAGGGCGCATCCCCAAGGGTAAAACCACGAGAACGGAGGAACGCCTCTTGCCGGGGCGATCTATTGACCATAAAGTCTTTTGTCAGTTCGCGTGCGACGACAGTCGCACCTGCCTTGTGAAAAACAGTATTTCCATTCGTATGATCCCAGTGATAGTGTGTGTTAATTGCGTACAGAATAGGTTTATCTGTGATAGTGCGAATCGCTTTAAGGAGTCGTTGCCCCATCGTTTGATTTACCTGTGTATCAATTACTGCGATCCCTTTATCCCCAATGATGATAGCGGAATTAACGCTATTACGAAACAGATACACGCGCGCTGTTACTTTAACGAGTTCTCCATATTGCCGGGGGGCAAAAGGGTTTTCCAAAATGTTTCTCATCAATTTTCCTGTAGTATTTTCGCAATATTTACAAAATGTTTAACATTTTCAAAAGGCGTATCTCTATGAAGTCCATGGCTTAGGTTCAGAATATGCCCAGTTTTCGCCCCTTGCTCTAAACAGGCCTTGACAGCTGCCGTGACATCGGCGGGTGTCCCGTCTCGAAGGATATCGTTGTCAACGTTTCCCTGAAAAGCGACAGTCCGGTTGGTCAGGGCTCTCACCGTGCGGAGATCAACACATTTTCCGACACTGAGCACATCGGCACCACTTTGGTGCATTAAATCGAGATACGAACACTCTTTTGCGAAGAGTATTCGAGGGGTTCCTGAGTTCAGCTCAGCAAAGATGCGTTGGTGATATGGGGCAGCGAAGTCTTCGTAGATCCGGCGCGGTAAGACATCCGCAATCGACTCGAAGAGTTGTACCACTTGAACGCCCTGACTAATCTGGTAGTTCAAGTAATGAATCGTCATATCCGTTAACTTGTCAAGGAGACAATGTAGGAGTTCAGGTACCTCCTTCATCATTTGGAAAACCGGCGTTGCCTTCTCGGATGCGGCGGCACCACGTTTGATAGGACTCTCGCCCGCGATGAGGAAAAACGCGAGCGTCAAAGGTGCCCCGGCAAAACCGATGAGCGGTAGTTCGCCATTCAAGGTCTCGCGCAGATCGTGAATGACCCGTCCAGTAAATGCTAACTGCGTTGAGGGTTCATGGAGCGGCTGCAGAGCATCGACTTGCGCCTGCGTCCGAATCGGCGAGTCTAAGATGGGCCCGGGGGCAAATCGGAAGTGTGCCCCCATTGGTGCAAGAGGCGTGAGAATATCTTTGTAGACAATGATAGCATCGACACCGATGCGTTTAGGCAGAAGCGAAATCTTAACTGCCCATTCTACATCGCTCTCTGATATGGGTGCCGGGCGAGTTCGGAAAAGACGTTCTAAAGGGAGGTTAATCTCTTGCCGAATTTGCCGATAAAGCGGATCTGACCTGCCAGCCTGCCGCATCATCCACACAGGGACACGTGCCACCGGTAGGCGTTTCGCTGCCCGAAGAAGTAAGTCATTCTTTACTTGTTCTGCCATACTCACAGATTCCACCTCTTTAAACCCGCTTTCATTGCGATATCTCTCCTTTTGAAGGTTTTCGTTTCACTGATGAGACGCTGCTCTCTTGTCATGGAGCGCTTAGCCCGTGTCGTAGGGGTTGGGGAACCCGCCCCCTACGCCCGTCTCAAAAATTGGCGAGAACATTATCCCCCCGAAAACCCGCCTCCTTTTTGGTGTCGTTCAAGAAACCGCCGTAGTTTGGCAAAACTCTTAACGTTCTTCATAATCCTGCCACTTTCTCGTTCTTCGAGATAGAGGAAGAACCCCATAAAATAAAGGCTCACCAAAAACAGCAGAAACCCTGTAAAGCACCGTGTCATTGCCCAATAATCGGATTGGAAACTAAGATATCGGGTGACAGCTATAGTATCGCTGGCCGCATGGGATGAACCCTGCTTATCCCACGCCACCGAAATAAAGTCACCCCCGCGCGAAAATGGGTATAAACCGAAAAGAAATACAACCTGCTTATCCCACGCCACCGAAACAAAGTCACCCCATGCAGTTATCCCGAGGGACAGAAAAGCAATTGAAAGGACAAAAACAACGAAAAAAGGGATACCCATAGTCTAGGTCGCTTACCCCGAGACTTTTATTATGCCTTTTGTACAACCATCTTCACGGTTGCGGACCTTCGTTATTCCCTCAACAAGTGATTCAAGTGGGAATTCGTGGCTGATAATTTTGTCCATATTGACATCGCCACTCGAGATTAGCTGCACGGCTTCTTCCCAAGTATCAGGTGCAAGCCAGGAGAATCTGATAGTTTTATCCATAAGGATGGTATCAAGGATTGGAACGCGCATCACATCCGTGTCGCCGGGAAGCCCGAAGATAACGACGGTTGCATGCCGACCGGTGACCGCTAAGGCGGTGTGAATTGCGTCAAGGGAACTGGTTGCCGTAATTGCGCGGTCTGCCAATTCGCCATCATTGAGTTCCTCAATTGCGGCACCTAAGTCTTCAACGTAATGTGGAGAGGTGGTATCGCTGACGTTAACGACCACATCCGCGCCAAGTTCCTTACCGCAATCTAAGCGATAATCGCGAGTGCCGACAAGTAGTACGTTTTTCAAGCCACGGCTCTTCAGCACTTGCACCATCATCAAACCGATAGGTCCGGGGCCAAAAACGACGGCGGTCTGTCCGGCTTCAGCGTTGAGATTGTTAACTGCATAGAGTCCACATGCCAGCGGTTCTGTTAAGGCACCTTGGTCGTAGGTGACGTTATCCGGGAGTTTGACCGTCCAGCGATAGTCCGAAACTGCGTATTCTGCGAAACCGCCATCAACGCCCACACCCAGTACGCGTTTCTCTGGGCACAAGTTAGACAACCCTTGTTGACTCCAGAAAGAATTTGGGTTCGATTGAACGGGGTTAACAACCACCCGGTCACCGACTTTAAACCCACCTGTTCCCCCTGCTTCACTGCCAACCTCAACGACCTCACCCGTGAATTCATGCCCGAGGATGAGCGGCCCTTTACCATCGTCGGTTTCAAGTGAACTATGACCGAAATAGTAGGCGACATCCGAACCACAGATGCCAACCGAACGTACTTCAACTAACACGTCGGTGTCACTGGGTGCTGGTTCCGGTCTATCTTCAAGGCTCATTGATTCGGGTTCATAGAAAATTTGGGATTTCATTAGTGAATATGCCTCCTGTAAGTTCTAATCCATGGTGTTATTTTAGCATACCTGATTTTAAATTACAACGAAATTCGATATAGACACTAAAAATTACTTAGAGGATAAATCGCATCTCTAAAAGCAGCAATCGGCTGCAGAACTCACCAATAAAAACAGTGATAATAGCAATAAAAAGGAAACCAGTTGCAGCGCGTGTTGCACCAAGTTCATCCCGGGCAATGGACTTAGGACGGAGACAGTCCCACGTAATGAAGGAAAGTAACAGCGTGCCAGCAATACCTATAAGCACTCGCATCCCAAAAATGATATGATAAAAGAGGTTAAAAGAAACAACATCTGTCGATTGTTGTCTGAAAAAGAAATTCAGGCAGAGCAATAGGACCATCGCCAAAACCGCATAGCGTACCCCACTGTTAAACCGTTTCAGATAGCGTACCGGTAAATCGGGCACTACAAGGTACCAGTGTCCAAACCACATACCGGTCTGGACAGCTCCCAGTAACACAGCAGCAGCCAAGAATTGGATAGGTAATAGAAACAATTCGCCAGGGATTTGGATGATTTGAAGGTAGCGCTGGGAACTCAAAATGATCCATGCCACGCCAGAAATTACCCCTCCCCAGAAAAAGGTTCGCGTGAGCAGTGGTGCTTTGAACCACCACGTCAATGTATAAATAAGCACAAGAGAGAAGAAGAGGATGACAGAAATAGATTCGAGATTCTGCCAGTATCCGAAAAAGTTGAGAAATGTAACGGGTTGCTGATAAAGGGCAAGGTTCGCACAGCGCGACAAACCCCCTACGAATAGATAAATCGCTCCCATCAAGCGATAGAAATTTGCTCCTATCAACCCTCGCGGAACCAAGAAAAGCAGAACGAATCCACCAACCGTAAGTTGGCTGAAAACAAGGTAAAAAACGTCGATGATACTGAACATCTGAACGGGCTGGTCATTTCGGATAGGCGCCGTCTAAAATTATGCCTACACGCGAAGAGATTATTTTTTAGGAAAAGCGAAACCCATTATAGTCCACTGTAGCGCGATGGATTCGTGCCTCGCCAAGCTCAAGAACCATAATGGGTTTACCAATTGCGGTTTCGTATAGAAAACGATGTGTCTACCTTTAAAGGATCTCAACTTCAGCACCAAGTGCTTCGAGTTGCTCTTTAGTTTTCTCGGCATCCTCTTTGGAGACAGCTTCCTGAATGACAACGGGTGCGGATTCGACTTTTTCTTTCGCTTCTTTTAAGCCGAGTCCAGTAATCGCGCGGACCTCTTTAATAACGGGAATTTTCTTTCCACCAAAACTTTTGAGCTGAACGTCAAATTCCGTTTGCTCTTCTGGTTCGGCAGCTTCCTCTGCGCCAGGCGCAGCGGCAGCAGGCATCATCCCTTGCATCGCGATCGCGGGAGCCGCTGATGCGCTGACACCAAATTTATCTTCCAACGCTTTGACCAATTCAGATAGTTCTAAAACGGTCATATTACTGATTTCGTCAATCATTTTATTCAGATCTGCAGCCATTTTTTTATCCTTTCTATCAGGCGCGAGGCGCCCGTGTGTTAGGCGTCTTCCGCCTCTTTCTTTTGATCAGCAACCTGTGTGAGTACAGAGGTTACCTGACGTATTGTTCCACTGAGTACATTCACCATACCTGTGACGGGTGAACCTTGATGCAAGGTATTGACGAGCCCGGTCAGCGGTGCGCCGATAGCCCCCACAACGCGGGAAAGCATAACCTCTCGTGATGGCATATCTTGGAGGGCTTTAACGCCTGCAGCGTCAACTACCTGTGTGCCGAGAATCCCACCTTTAACCTTAAAGTTTTCGTGTTTTTCGCCAAATTGAAATAAAATTTTTGTCGATGCCGCTGGATCCGTGCTGGTAGCGAGCGCCGTATTGCCCTTAAGATAAGGCCCCAGCCCTTCAATGCCCCTTTCTTGGGCAACGACGTTTACTAATGTGTTCTTACAGACTTTATACCGGACTTCTGCTACTCGAAGTTGATTCCGCAGTTCATTCACCTCGGGGACGGTAAGCCCCTGAAAATCTGCCAAAAGCACAACATCAGCACCTTCAAAAAGTTCACGAATTTGTTCTACCTGCTGAACGTTTGCCTGATTCGGCATGTGTCAGCTCCTTTCTACTCGCGTTATATGTAGTCGAGGTGCGGCACGGCGCCACCCAACAAGCTGTTTAATTTAACATAGGCCTTACACAATTCCCGGTGTCGGTTCAGTTTCCTAACCGCACCGATTGCGCCATGCTAAACCTAATTCTCTGATTTTGCGTAAGGCCTAACAAGGATCACATGCAAAAAGCCCCCATCGGCTACTGGAGGCTCATATCAAAAGGCAAGAAAGAGACGGAATGAAGAACGTTTACGTTCTATCCGAGAACTCTTCTGTTGCCATTATTCCATTTAAGCCTCGGTAGGTAATTAAGCCAATGGCACCTACGGTCTACGACTTTATTGCATTGTAAGGGCTATGCCATATAAGTTTAGCATTCCACGGAACCTACACGAACTGTCGCGGATCTATTCGGATGCCCGCTCCCATTGTTGATGAGATTGCTACGCTCCGAATATATCTGCCTTTGACAGCCGGCGGTCGAGCGGCAACCAATGCGCCCATCACTGCGTTAAGATTCCCTTTAATGCCTTCCTCTTCAAAAGAGACTTTTCCAATTGGGACATGAACGACCCCAGACGATCGTTCTACTCTATATTCAATCTGTCCGGCTTTGACATTTTCAATAGCCTCAGCAACATCCATCGTTACAGTGCCAGCCTTGGCATTAGGCATTAGCCCTCGTGGGCCAAGAATACGTCCGAGTTGCGGCATAATACTCCGCATCAAGTCTGGTGTAGCAATTGCCGTATCAAACTCAAGCCATCCGGCAACGATTTTATCTACGAGCTCATCCGTTCCGACAAAATCCGCCCCAGCTTCCTCGGCTTGGCGTGCCGGGTCACCTTGGGCAAAAACGACGACGCGGACAGATTTACCCGTGCCGTATGGCAGCGCGACAGTGCCACGGATATTCTGCTCGGCTTGTCGAGCATCCACCCCCAGACGTGATGCCAAATCCACTGTCTCATCAAACTTCGCCTTACTAGTTTTTTTCAGGAGTGAGACAGCTTCATCAACCGTGTGAAGTTTGAACCTGTCCACCTGTTCTTTAATTTCGCGGTATCGCTTCCCTTTTTTCCCCATATTGTTCTCCGATACGCACGGGGCATCTCTATATGCCCCGCTTCAAAACGAGTTTCCTCGTATGCAGGCAAGAATACACCGGCTCGCCCACACCGAAAGACATTATTCAATTGTAAGCCCCATACTGCGTGCAGTACCTTCCACCATCCGCATTGCAGCTGCCAAGTCTGTGGTATTCAAATCAGGCAATTTCGTCTGGGCAATCTCGCGAATCTGCTCCATTTTGATGGAAGCGACTTTATTTCGGTTGGGTTCCCTTGAACCTTTAGCGATCTTCGCCGCGGATTTCAACAAGACCGCAGCGGGTGGAGATTTCACGACAAACGCAAACGATCTATCGCTATAACAAGTGATGATTGTCGTGACCACCATACCGGTTTGATGCTGTGTCTGGGCGTTAAAAGATTTGATAAACTCCTGCAGATTAATCATATAAGGGGCGAGACTCGGGCCGACGGGCGGTTGCGGTGTTGCCTGTCCCGATACCAATTGGAGCTTAACTTCACCTGCCACTTTTTTTGCCATTGTTTTTCCTGTCCTGAATTTTGTGAATTCTACAGCGCGTTTCCAAAACAACGCTGTTGCGTTTTAGTTCAATTGCTCAACCTCAAGCATCCCCAGATCAACAGATGTTGAGCGTCCAAAAAGCGAAATACTGAGACGCAAACGCTGGTGCACCATGTCAACCTCTTTAATATCCCCTATAAACCCACTGAAGGGACCATTTATCACCTTCACCTTATCGCCAATCTCGTATTCAATCAGTGGCGTTGGTGGCACCTCCTTTTCCTCAGTCGACATCTGTAACATCGCTTCAACATCTTCAGGGCTTAGGGGCGATGGATGCGCAGGCGGCCCCAAGAAATTCATGACTCCCGGGGTCTCTTGTATGAGTTCCCAGCTTCTCCTCCCAATCTGACTACCGACATCGGGGCCCAACTCATGGGCGGTATTAATGAGAACATACCCTGGATAAGAAGGACGGATACTCACTTTGCGCTGACTGTCTTTTACCTCGACCACTTCGGTTTCAGGGACATTCACCTGTAAAATTTCATCCTGCAACTCTTCTCTTGCAATCATATTGTCAAGACTGAGTTTGACCTTCTTTTCATGTCCGGTATATATCTGAACTACGTACCAGTATCCATCCATATTCTTCACGATTAAGTCAATTGTGCTGTTAAAACACCTGAAACTATTAGCGAATAAAGAGTGTCCTCAGAAAAGCCATCCCGAAACCTTCAAGCGAAGTGTCCAGGAGGTAGCGACTGACAACAACGGTGATTAAAGGAATACAGGCTATCGCTGTTGCCACCAACTTCCGGTTTTGTTCATTGCCGAAGAGGGAATCATCGGAAGAAGCCTTCGCTTTTCGGCTGCTCTGCGGTTGGTTTTCCCAACTTTTGACAAAAAAGAAGACACCAATCGGTAGTGCTATCAAAACAACCCAACTTAAAGGGCTACGCCATTTAGGAAAAGCAGAGTTACCATCCACTAAGCCGATAAATAATCCTAATAGCACCGACGCAACGATGACAGCAATGGTACTCCCTTGGACTTCTTTCATGTCGGGTTTAGTGACCTTCCGCCACTCCAGCGTAATGCCCTGAATGTAATTTTTCAAACGAGTTATCATAAGTTATAAAGGCAGGCCAGGAGGGATTCGAACCCCCAACATTCGGTTTTGGAGACCGACGCTCTAGCCGTTGGAGCTACTGGCCTGCAAGGGCCTCGTAGGACAATCTTAAGCGTGAAAACTCATGCTTAAGGGGGTGCCTACTTATAAAGTAAGTTACCGTGTTTCTTTATGGAGTGTATGCTTTCGACAGAATCGACAGTACTTCTTTCGTTCGTACCGATTTTGATTCGTCCGACGGTTACGGGTCGTCACATAATTCCGTCGATTGCATGCATCACATGCTAATTGTGCAAGGTCTCTTGGCATAATAACCCTCTCCTTTGTAGTGAGTGGGGCCGACGACCGGGATTGAACCGGTGACCTCGTCCTTACCAAGGACGCGCTCTACCGACTGAGCTACATCGGCACAGATAAAAACATTAACAAGCGGGAGACGGGACTTGAACCCGCGACACATGGCTTGGAAGGCCAATGCTCTACCAGCTGAGCTACTCCCGCACAATAGCAACCACTCTCCTCCTTCCGGTGAGGAGCGTAGATGGGGGCAGATGGATTCGAACCACCGTAGGCATTGCCAACAGATTTACAGTCTGCCCTTTTTGACCGCTCAAGCATACCCCCAACAAAAGCTGACGAGAGGAATCGAACCTCCAACCTAGTGATTACAAATCACTTGCTCTACCATTGAGCCACGTCAGCAAACAAACATTTTATAATTATACTTGCTCTACTGTAGCTTGTCAAGTGATTTTTCTCTATTACCGAAACGTATCCCCGGCAGAAAACAGCCTCCATTCATGCACATTAAAGCCCTTCTTCACGTTCCTCCTCTTCAGGAGGTGCCTCCGCATCAGAAATGAGCTCTTCACTGAAGATATCGCTCTCATCATTTGAATCCTGAGGATCTGTAAAAATTGAGGCTGCACTGGAATCCAGTACTTCTGCTTCCCCCTGTTTATAATGCAGCGTGCCGTCAATCAATTCTTGTGTCGCGATAGCCACCGGTTTCTGTTTTTCACCTGCCGTATTTGGACGGACGATAGGTAAACCGTCAGCATTTATTTGCCGCGCACGTTTCGCAACAACATTCACCGCAAGATATTTATTTTTCACCGTTTTCACCAAATCCTCGTTGTAAACGACTTCGTTCATTGACATCTCTCCTCATGACGGATGGATACCGTTTGCTAAGCGCACTTATTAATTATACCCAATTTTTCAAAAAAGTCAAGTTAAAATCGCAGGAACGTAGAAAAGTTGACAATTTAACTTTAAAGTGCTACAATTGAGGTATCAAATTATGCCTCTTTACTGTTACGGAACCAAAGGAAACCTCTAAATGGATACGAATATCCAGCCTATTCTCGAAAAATCGCTTGCTGGGGAACGATTGGACGTTGACGATTGTCTGACGCTTTTCAAGAGTCACGATCTACTCGCTTTAGGGCACGCCGCAGATGTCGTGCGGCAACGGAAACACCCCGAAGGTTACGTCACGTATATTATCGACAGGAATATAAATTACACCAATTGGTGTTATGTTGACTGCGATTTCTGTGCCTTTTACCGGCATCGCAAGGATCCGGATGCCTATGTCATAGAGCGTGACGAACTTGGCAAAAAAATTCAGGAAACGCTCGACCTCGGCGGCGAGATGATTCTCATGCAGGGGGGCTTACACCCGAAACTCAAACTCGCCTGGTACGAAGACCTCCTCCGGTGGATCAAAGCGAACTACCCTATCCACATTCATGGGTTCTCCCCCCCCGAGTTGGACTGGTTCGCTAAGATAAACCGCATGCCGCTTCAGGAAACGCTGAGCCGCTTACGAGACGCAGGGCTCGATTCTATCCCTGGCGGCGGCGCAGAAATTCTTACCGAACACGCTCGTGACGAAATTAGCCCCAAGAAATGTACCGCTGACGAATGGTTGGAAGTCATGCGGCAAGGGCACCTGGTCGGGCTTAAGTCGAGCGCAACAATGATGTATGGCCACGTAGAAAGCTACGCTGAACGCGTTGAACACCTCCTGCGCCTACGTGACTTGCAAGATCAGACAGGCGGATTTACCGCTTTTATCTGCTGGTCCCTACAACCGGCAAACACACGCATGGCGCATATACCACCAGCGGGAAGTTTTGAGTACCTTAAAACACTTGCTATCTCTCGATTATTTTTGGACAACTTCGACAATTTCCAGTCTTCATGGGTTACCCAAGGGCCTAAGATTGGGCAGCTTTCCCTGAAGTTCGGCGCAAATGACATGGGTGGCACAATGATAGAAGAAAACGTTGTCAGCCAAGCCGGAACCGTCTACTGCATGCCGATTGAGGAGATCGAAAGGACCATTACTGAGTTAGGGTATATTCCCAAACGTCGTAATTTTTTCTACGAACACCGCAACTAACCAATCAAAAAACGCTTCACTTTCCAGCCTTAACGGTAATCTGGATGAATCCAGAGTTCACTGTTCTTTTTTCGTGCAGCGAACCAATTCAAATATGTTTCCCGTTTTTTCGCCTGGATGATTGTCTGAAGGTGTCGTGTCTTTTCAGCTGGATCCATTTGGAACGCCTCAACATTAGGTTCTTGCCGTTCAACCAACTGAACGATGTACACGGAAGAGTTTCCCTTGAAGGGACCTCCAATTTCAGTCATCTGCATATGAAACGCTGCAAACATTACCTCAGCAGAATTCCCCATACCCGAAATATAGCTGCTATTGGGGCTCAGTGAGAATAGGTTGCTTTCTTGCACTGAAAGTCGATCTGCTGTCAAACCTTCAGGGGCGTTATACTTTTTAAGTAACCCTTCAAGAGGTTCCGCGGGGTCGCGCTGATCAAAGAGGCTTTGTGCATCCGTCAAGGCACTTGCTATCGCTTTTTCCTCTTTTAGCGCCTCAACCACTTCTGTTTTTACCTCAGCAAACGGTGGGATAGCAGCAGGCTTCTTTTCCAAGACGGTAGCCACAAAGTAAGCTTCTACATCACCGGTCCGTTTCTTCGCCTCAAGGACCTTTATCACATTCACTTCTATATCAAAGATTTCCTGGATGAATTCCTCGTACCCCCATCTCGCGCCAATTGTCGGGATGGTTGTAGCATCACGGCTGAAGAGTCCGGTTTCTAAAACTGCAAGCGATAGGTGCTTGAAGCTCTCATGTGCAAGGGCAACGTCATAACCCTGAATTTCGACTTCGTACAGCAGGTCATTCGCGACCTGTCTCGCCTCATCAACGCCGCTGACCTGAACCAACTTCTGTTGGATTTCGTATTGGACCTGCGCAAAAGGTTGGACCTCCGGTGCCTTCTTCTCCTCCAATTTGATTATATGATACCCGAATTGTGTCTCAACTAAGCCGCTGACTTCTCCAATTTCCAGTGTATCAAACGCCGTCTCTTCGAAAGGCTTTACCATATCCCCACGTGCAAAATAGTCACCAGCGGGGAGGTTTGGATTAGAACCTCTTAATGCACCGCCTTGTACTGCGGAGGGCCCTTCCGAATGCGTTTTTGCGAGTTCTGCAAAATCAGCACCTGCTGCAAGTTCAGCGTTAATAGTTTCCAACAATTCCGCTGCAGCGGATTTTGTCTCCGCTTTTTGTTCATCAGTGGCACCTTCAGGAAACTTCTTCAAGATATGGCGCGCTTTGACGGCTTCTGGTGTCGTGAACGCAGACGTATTTGCCTCGTAATAATCTTTAACCGCTGCATCTGAAACAAACTGGGCCGGGTCCACTCTGATAAACTTGACGTTTACCTGTTCTTGGGACTTATAGTCGTCCTTATTCTCCTCATAATAGGCTTCTGCTGCCGCGTCATCTACCTCGACGATTGCAGTGTAATCACTATGCTTAAATTCAATAAATTTGACTTTCGCCTTATCTGATTCAAGCCGATATGCCTGTTCCGCTTCGGTGTCGGTTATTAATTCCAAGGCTTGGATGCTGTCTCGGAGAGCGGTGGAACTGAGCTGCAGCCGAATATTCTCTGTATAAAGGTCTGCTGAGCCGAATTGCTCATAAAGATTATACTGCTGTACCCGGTCCGCGTCGCTTCGGATGTAACGCCTGATATCTGCGTCGGCAATATGAACACTCCCGAGAATCGTCTGCTGCACCCAACGATCGATGACAGTTTGTTGCATCTGCTCGCGGTCAGGTACGCCGACGTTCTGGCTTTGCTGCTTTTGGGACTCTATAGCATTAGCGACGGCGTTTTCAAACTCGCCCCGTTTGACTTCAGCTCCGTCAATCCTGAGAACGACTTCCGCGTCCGGGCCCTCGCCGCCACCGCGCGTGTTACTATACAAGAACACTGTTCCTATCAAAAACACGATAGCAATGACCCACATAAAGAGTTGTGCAATAAATTTCTCGCGTAGAAAAATAATCATGTCTTCTAAAACTGCTCCTATTGATACTCCCATGCCTAAAGGCGTGGGATTCTTGTTTCGTCATGTCGTGCCTCCTGCTTATAGAGGGCTTACAGACGCTCCACAAGCGTTTTATGTCTCGGTCTATCCCACCGCGACGTGTTTTAAGTTGATAGCGGCGTTAACGTCTCTATCTATAGAGATACCGCAGTGCTGACAGTGATAGGTTCTATCTGACAGTGTTAAGATAGAGAGATAACTTTATATCCGATTTAAAATCAGCCAACGCAGCGTTATACGCGAACTTCGCATACCCGCATTGCTGATAAAACCAAGCAGTTTGCTCACGGTTGGGACGGCCTGTGAGTTTATGTGTCTTTCTCATGGGCTCTCAAGTATCCAGAGGTTTTATCCCCCTTGCGAGTGGGAGGAAACCAGCACATAGCGGAGACGCTATGCTCGCAATGCTTGCCCAACTTGATACTATCAGTCTACCACAAAACATACCTTTTGGTCAACCCCTTTTTTTGCCGTCGGCACGAGCGTTACGGGGATGGACCCACAGCCGAAAGGCTGGGAATTGTGAGAGAAGTCCCTTCAATTTCTGTCTAACAGACTCTCATTCTCATACTCCAGAGATTAATATTATACATACAAAGCAAACAAATGTCAAATCGTATTACGGGCTATTTAGCGTCATTTCGTTTTATCGTAGATTCCTACCAACATACCCCAAGTGTAGCATAGGCTGTTAGCCTGTGCAGGCTTATCCCCTATAAACGCTATGTAATCTCTTAGAAATAGTATAAGTATCCTTTCAGCTTAAATTTGGAGAGAAGAATGGGCGGACCTTTTATAGCTAGTGTCTCTACAACTTACGTGTCGCTGCGTAATATAGCAGTTGTTACCTATCGAGTAGTTTTCCGTCAAAAGAATTCAAATGCGGTTGCTTCTGAGAACTTTCTCTGAAAAACTGACAGTAAATCCCGTGAAGCAATGCTTCCGATTTCCCGGGGCAATCCCAATACGCGTTTCCACAAGTCTTACAGTCGGATTGATGCGGATGACTCAGAGTCGGGCACTTCCATATGCTACGGTCACAGTTTGAACATTGACCCAAGTGCGCCCCAGAGGGGTCTGACACCCATTCACCGCACCCATTGTTACAAGGTTTGTCTACGATTGCCCATAGTATCGAACTGACACACAGGCCTATAGCTAGTGCATAATTGATGCGGTAGGCGAGTTGCCCCATTTTTTTTCGCGAAGCAGGCGTTGCGTAGCGAAAAAACTTTTCTAACCGGTTCATCAAGGCTTTTGCAGGTTCCAGCCAGGTTTTCGCAAGTCCGACATCATGTAGAAAGCGGCCCTCTCGTTTCATCAATTGACTCCTCACAACCCCTATTTGGGCACATTATATCATAAAGACGGAATGGTTCCCAGTAAATATCATCTATCCAACGATCCACCCTTTATAACGTTTTTGTGTCAAAAATTTTCGTGTTTTTACACCTTTTTTATAAAAATTCGTCAAAATATACTATAACGCAAAGCGACATGCATCGTCCGAAAGTCGTACAGTCACAAGTTACCGCCACTTCTGGCAACACATAGGAGGTACTCTATGTTAAACCTAAGAATTATCACAATTACCTTCAGCGGCCTGTTCATGTTGGGCATGAGTCCAAGCGTCTCATCTGAGATCACCGAGGATATGGTTGCCGCCGCATGGCTGTTTGATGGCAATGCCGAGGATTTCTCAGGAAACGGATTTGATGGAGAAATAGAAGGCGGCAAATTCGTCGCTGGCAAAATCGGTGAAGAGCTTGAATTGAACGGCAAAAACGAGTGGGTCGCGATTCCGGAACGGATTGGCGAATTTGAGGAAATCACCTTCACACATTGGGTCAAATCCACGGGACGCGAAGCACAGTGGCGCGTCTTTTTTAACGTCAACGGTTGGAAAGTTGGGGACATCCACTACCAGATGCACCCGAATAATAAAGTAGAATTCTCTATTCACAGCAACCCGGGGGGGAATGACGCCTTCGCGAACTACATGTTGGCGGGGGATCAAATGGATAAGTGGGTCCATATTGCAACTGTCTATAGTGCCCCAGAAAAGAAAATCCGCTTTTACATTAACGGCGAACTCGACATTGAAAACGATTGGGGTGGAAATCCCGGTATTCTTGATCCTGCCCAGATTGGTGACTGGGGTCAAAGCAGACAGTGGGAAGGATTATTAGACGAGTTTATTATCTTCAACACTGTTCTCAGTGAAAAGGACATTCAAACCGTCATGGAAGAGGGGTTGGAACCATCGCTCGCTGTGGACCCGAACCGGAAACTGGCTGTCACATGGGGCAGTCTGAAAAAATAAACGAGAAGCAGCCAATGAACTGCTTCTCTAACGGAGGAAACAATATGCTCTCGGTAAAACGTTATCTGAATTATACACTCACTGCAATCACCGTTATCGCTATCAGTTTCGCAGGGGCAACGGCAAGCGAGGCGGCTTTTGACGAAAAGGACATTGCGGGGATGTGGACGTTTGAAGAAGGTAGAAGGTAAAGTTGTAAAAGATCTGTCCGGTAACGGAACCGACGGTGAATTTGTTGGGGACCTGAAGTGGGCGCAAGGCAAATTCGGCGGCGGATTAACGTTTAACGGGGAGGACACCTGGGTCAAACTCGGTACGAAGGGTGAAGATAAGACGTTAGCTGCTTTAGATTTCAAGGAATCTAATGGGTTCTCAATCCATTCTTGGGTTTATGCAGAAGAAGACCCGACCGGTAAATGCGTGATATGGAAGGGGCTCGGATGCTCAACGTGGTCGCAGTTCTTACTGGGGACGGGGGCACATGAGAACGGCGAAAATAGCACACAGGCGGCTTTTCACATCCGCGCTGCCAACGGTGGTGGAAAACTTGAAGTCCTCGGCGATGAACTTCCCGCCAAAGCGTGGGTACACCTCGTCGGAACATGGGACGGATCCCAACTTCACGTCTACGTTAATGGTAAGTTGCAGAACTCGGAAGACGCAAAAGGACCGCCGTGGGCATCCCCCGAAGAGGTATACATTGGTGCAGACCCGGGCTGTGGTATGCGTTGTCAGTGGAACGGTATCATCGACGAAGTTGTTATTTTCGACGTAACGCTGACTGATGATGATGTCGCAAAACTCGGCGACGGCATTGAAGGGGCATTAGCTGTTAATGCTGCTGGAAAAATAGCAACAACTTGGGGGGAACTCAAATCCGCCCAATAGTCATCCGTCAAACGCAAAGCCGAACCGAACATCTATTTCAGGATAACAAAGCCGCTTATCACCATGAGATCAGGTGCGGTTCCGACCGCACCTACCTGTTTTTTATTGTCCGTCCTATCAATCTAAAGGAGACCTGTTAAAATGATAACTGCTAAAAGTAGAACGCTCCACAACTTTCTCTTCATACTGCCCTTTGTCGGCATACTCGTCTACGGCATCAGCAGCTCAGCTGAAGTGCTATACCTCGACGATTTTGAAGACGGGGAAATTGATGGAAAGTATGAATTTAAGAACAATGAAGGCGACTGGGTAGAAAAAGGAGGCGTTATCAGCCAAACCCATGAAGCTCCAGGCGATCACACCTATCTTGTCTTAGACGGCGGTTTCCCAGAACCGCATACCGGCTTGGTCATGATTCGTGTTGATGACTGGGGCGATGGTGACCTCGCCCGGTGCGGACTCGGATTCCGCCTGGACCCGGGCGATGCCTCTGGTTACGCCTTTCTGATTCATCACTTCCTCAACAACATGGAGTTCCTCAACGACCACCTCGCATGGAAACAGAACGATACTGAGCCCCCATTTGGAGAGGTAGAACTCGGTAAATGGTACTGGATGAAAGCCGAAATATCTGACAAAGGGTTCACCGGTAAAATCTGGGAAGATGGCAAAAACGAACCGAAAGATTGGCTGCTCGAAAGCAAACTCGACTTCGGAAACGTCAGACCCGAAAGCGGTCAAGTCGGGCTCAACGGCGGTTCAAGCGGAGGTGCCCCGGCACTAACTATTGTCTCTTTTGACAACTGGGCAATCTGCGAAACCGCAGACGAATGCACACCCGATGAGATACTCGCCGTTCAAGCAACGGGTAAACTTCCAACGGTCTGGGGAGCGCTCAAAGCTCGCTACTAAAACAACCTATCCGCACAGAAGTTTAGGTTGGTATCACCAAGAACAACCGTGGGCTGCTTTGGCACCCCACGGTTACGCTACAACACACAGACAAACGTCTACATACTTATCTTCACGAAAGGAGAAAAGACTGTGCTACAGAAGGCTAATTTGGTGATTTTCATTACCGCGATTACGCTAATCGCAACCAACGGTATCGCCCAAATCGTTGAAGACGGGCTCGTTAGCTATTGGAGCTTCGATGCCAACAATATCGCTGGCAATACCGTTACAGACGGCAATGGCAATTACAACGGCACCATCAACGGAAACCCGAAAAAAGTCGCTGGTAAAATCGGGAATGCCTTGGCGTTCGATGGAGACGAAACAAACTTTGTCTCAATTAACAACCCAAAGGATTTTGATTTCAACGCCGATTTCACATGGTCGGCATGGGTGAAAACCGACAGTTCCGGGCCGGGTGTAATTTTCGCCAAAACAGGCGGTCCTGGCACCGACGATAAAGGCACGAAAACCCTATGGGTTCGCAACGGCATCCTTAATCTTGACACCGGCTGGGTCGGCAATGTTGAAGACACTGGAAACAACATTGACGACAACAAATGGCACCATATCGCCGTCGCGGGGACACCGGAGCATAGTAAAGTCCAATTCTTTGTTGACGGCAAAGAGACCACCGAAGGCGTGCTGAACCTCGCGGCGTTTCCTGAGGATGACTGGGCAGACAAAATTTTCATTTTCATCGGTTTAGACGGTAGGGCCGAAGGTGAATTCGGTGTCTTCACCGGTATCATCGATGAAGTTAGTGTCTACGATCGAGCCCTTGACGAAGCCGAAGTTGATCAGAACTTCAAGGTTGATACCGGCCTCACAGTCGATCCCAACGGAAAACTTGCAGTGACATGGGGCGACATCAAGGCACGTCAATAAGACGTTACACACCTTATAGGCGCGTTATTTAGAGGCGCGCCTATGGCTGCCCATAAAACTTTCAAAAACAAAGGAGTTTCTAATGAACAAGTTTAAGCAGTTTCTCCAGTCCGCCAAGATGGCACTCGGAGTGGGAACAGCAGTGTTTCTGATATTCGCTGTGGCCCAGCTCTCTGCCCCCGCAAAACGTGATAAAGAATACATCGCAAAACAGATTACCAACCTTAAAATAGACGGTGATCTCAGCGAGTGGGACCGCGCTGAAATCATCGCCTTTGACGAGCTGAAGGATGTCGGACAGGGAATCCCGAAAGCCAGTGACTTTACCGGGCAAGGTAGGGTGGCATGGACTGCCAGGGAACCAACCCGTATTTTTTTCGCTGTTGAAATCACAGACGATAAACTTCAAGATGCGAACCCCCCTGATGCCAGATGGTGGGAAGATGACAGCGTCGAATTTATGTTTGATTTTGAAAACGGTATGGTCCGAGAAACCCTCGTGCAGTGGACACTCGGGGCAAACGGCAAAGACCTATCTGCAGCAGCGTCCAAGGAAAACACGGAATGGATCCTGATTAAAAATGGAAACGACTATATCTATGAAGTCGCCATTGACCCGACGAAACCGCGCGGCAACCCGGAGTTCGCAAACCCCGGACAAGGGGACAAGTTTAAAGCGGAAGACGGATTACTGATCGGCCTCAGCCTCCACGCGAATGATTGTGAGGGCGGCGGACGCGAGCATCAGATCGGATGGACACCCGGCGGCGCCTGGGATGGACTCGCCTACGGTGACCTTATTTTTGACGACGAAATATTAGATGTCGAACCGGTAGGCAAACTCGCGCTCACCTGGGGTGCCTTAAAAGAATAGGACGGACGCAATTTTAGACTCTAGTCCCCTGTTCTGTGAGATGGCGTTCTGTGAAAAAAACACAGGCATTTCACCCGCCTGCCCCCCGCACGCGAGGGGGTAGGCTACAAATGAGCATTCTGCGTAAGCCCGAAAGAATAAAAGTGTCATCAAGTTAACGCTTAGCAAACAGGGGTTAGCAAGCCGCTAACAGCAAATTGTCAACAGCTATACAAGCATGCCAAACGCTAAAGGTGCCTTTACACCTGGAATCACCCTCCGCGCACTGCTTATCGGGACAGTGCTCATTATCGGGAACGCCTATTGGCTTGCTTACGCGGCTGAGATGATTCAGCCGCAATTCCTTCTGAACTTCGTCTCGCTCTTCTTTAACGCAGTCTTCACCCTTTTCGCTGTCATCGGCTTTAACCTCACTTGGAAAAAACTCTCGCCCCGCACGGTACTGACTCCGCAGGAACTCCTCGTTATCTACATGATGGTCGTTATGGTTTCCACCATCGGGGGCCACTCGATGATGACTTTCCTGATTGGTACCCTCGCGCATCCGTTCCGGTTCGCCACGATTGAAAACGAATGGGCGCATCTCTTCTGGCGCTATATTCCAACATGGTTCGTCCCTGAGGACTCCGCATTAGATGCCTACTTTAAGGGAGGCCTGAGTTTTTACCTCCCGAGGCATCTACGCGGCTGGATGGTGCCGATTCTGGTCTGGACGGGGTTCGTCACACTCGTCTGGTTCACCCTGATATGCCTCAACAGTATCATCCGCGTGCAGTGGACAGAACGTGAAAAGCTGGCGTATCCAATCATCCAGTTACCGCTGCAGATGGCGCAAGGCCGAAAAAGTTTTTACAAAAATGGCACGATGTGGATAGGCTTTTCGGTTGCAGCCGGTATCGAAATTCTTGCAGGCTTAAGCTATCTCTTTCCACAAATCCCTGCTATCCAGCTGAGTTCCTACTCTATCCAACATCTATTCACGGACAAACCGTGGAACGCTGTTGGGTGGGTGCCTCTCTCTATATTTCCCTTTATTATCGGGATCACGTTCTTTGTGCCGTTGGACATCTCCATGTCGGCGTGGTTCTTCTACCTATTTGGCAAAGCGGAACGAATTATCCGCACTGGGATGATGGGCGAAGGCGATCTCTATTTTGCGGAACGCGCCGGGGGTGCATGGCTGGCTGTCGGTGTTCTAGCGTTGTGGGGAACCCGGCGGCATCTCATTGATGTCATCAAGAATTGTTTCATGTCCCAAAAAGCGTATGACGATTCAAACGAACCGATGCCCTACCGCGTTGCTGTCATTGGGTTAGTTTTGGGAAGTGTCGGGCTTACGTTCTTCTCAGTGAAAGCAGGCATGTCTTTAGGCGGCGTGTTCGGTTTTATTGTTATTTTCACCGTGATGGCGCTCGGTGTGACGCGAGTCCGTGCTGAATTCGGCCCCCCATCGCACGAGATCCTCGCCCTCGATCCCGCACGACTGATGGTCGTCACCTTTGGGGCACGATTCGTCGGAACCAGCAACCTGACGATCATCTCCTTCTATTACTGGCTCAACCGACTCAACGTCTCACACCCGATGCCGAACCAATTAGAGGGATTCAAACTCGCCGAACGTGCAGGGATAAACAGCAGGAAACTCGTTTGGGTGATGATGTTCTCAATCATTATTGGCACCCTTGCATCGTTTTGGGCGTTTCTTTATCTCATCTATGAGACAGGCGCGTTCGCTGTACACGGCTACATCGTCGGAATCGGTGAGGAGGTTTTCGGGAGACGTTTAGAACGGTGGCTTAACAACCCCACGGGGCCGAATTGGGGCGGGACACAATCCATGGGGATCGGTGCTGGGATGACGTGGGTTCTCTATTTCCTGCGTCACAAATTTATGTGGTGGCCCTTCCACCCGATTGGATATGTAATGACCGCTGCAACGTGGGGAGGACTGGCAGACTTCTGGTTCTCCGTCTATCTCGGCTGGATGATAAAGTTCATCATCGTCACTATCTTCGGTTTACGGGCACATCAACGCGCAATCCCGTTCTTTTTAGGCTTAGTAATGGGGGATTACGTGTTTGTAGGCGGTTGGGCATTGATTGGGACACTGTTCGATATCCCGACGTACGTCCTCTGGTCGCCTTAGCAGTCAGCAGTCAAGGTCCGTAGCAGAACCTATTTCGTAGCATAGCCTGTTAGGCTGTGCATCCTCCGCAGCAGAACCTATTTCGTAGCATAACTTGTTAGGTCGTGCATCCTCCGCAGCAGAACCTATTTCGTAGCATAGCCTGTTAGGCTGTGCATCCTTCATAGCATCACCCATTAGGGCACACAGCTCAAGGCAGGCAAATTCTCCACAATCTCCACCGTTTTCAGACTCACGTGGATAACACACGCAATCAGATCCACAATATACCGCGGCTCCATTTCACGGTTCGGATCATTCACAATCCCGCTCCGTTTGTCTATTTTCACGCGATACTGATCCACGACCCACTCTAACGCAGACCGATTCCCTAACCGATAGGCAAACGCTCCCGCCGGGATACCGTCCAACGTCAAGAAGTCATTATATTTCAACTGCGTCTTATCTTTGGAAAGTTTCATCTTCTCAACACGCCAATCCACCCTCATCCCCGGCGTTTCGATGTATCTCAATCCATCATATTTCGGAGCAGATTCGTAGTTAACATGGAGGGCTGCTAGCTGTGCACCGGCGGTAGCGAATCCCCAGAAGTTTTCAGCGAAGGGGATATGCGGCAGATCGCGCTTGAGGTTCGCCTCGTATTTCTGGCGATAGCCGGGGTGATGCAAGAGTCCATAAGTATAGTGGAAGATGTCCCATTTGGTGATAGTGTCGTCTTGGTAGTGGGTTCGGAAGTGTGTCAATGCCCAATCGGTGATGTTTTCACATCGGTTTGTGCCGTCTTCGTCGTAGGTGTAGAAGGCGAAGCCTTGGGAACCACTCTGTGGCAGTGAGTCTGGAATTTGATTTACCATGAGTGAAAACACCGGTAATTCTTTCCCAACCTTAAGCCATATCACCCGGTTTTCCTTTTCTGTTTCAGGCGTAGGAAAGATAGACGGAAACAGATAGACACAACTATTCAAAACGCGGTCAAAAAATAGGTTGGATTTTGTGAACGGACGATAGACGGAATTTCTCACTTTGTTTTCTGTCCATTCCGCATATTTACCACGCTGTAAATGCTGACGCAATTCCCGATCCCACTTTATCCTCGACTCATCGTAACTCACGAAGTCGCTTACATTGACACGCATATCCCCCCGACGATGCCACCTGTCCACCTCTGCGTTGTAAACACCAATCATTCCCCGAATGTTCTTCTCAAGGGCTTCTCTATTGAAATTGTAAACCCACGCATCGCGACTCGTCATAACACCATTGCTATAGGTTTTGAAAATCACATTCGCCGCTGCCCCTTTCTGTGTCTTCGCTGCTTTAGTGCCCATCGGAATAAAGGTGTCAAACTCAGCATGGAGCCCTTCGGTTAACCAGGTGAACTGCTTATTCGGTTCAAGCAGACTCCATTCCACGTTTCCCAGGTGTTGGTGTTCGCTGAGAAAATCAAACTTCCTTTCTTTGTTCCACAGATCATCGGTGCGGTAATAAAAGATATTCGGTTTTTCTGATACGGGCTGCTTGTGCTTGACGAAGAGGTTGATGCTCACCCCGACTCGGATGCCGAACACATTCGCATTAGAGACTTTCAAACCCTTTCGGGCGTTCCCACCCAGATCCAGAACGTAAATCGTGTCGAAATCCGCTGATAGATGTTTCCGCATACCATCAAACGCCACACCCTCAAGAAACCCGTTGTTTGTGATAAAAGTGACAATCCCCTCCTCACCGATCCGGTCAGATGCCCACCGGATCGCTTTCACATACGGGTCATAGAGGGCACTTTTGTTTCTCGCCTTGGAAGCTGCAGCATAGGTGTCTGCAACCCGCGCATCCATTGTCGGATATTTCCGATTCCGATTGTTGTCACTATCGTTGACCTGTCCTGCGTTATAAGGTGGGTTGCCAATAACGACAAACATATCTGCTGCCTTCTGCCTCTCCACACGTTCCGTGTTTTCACGCGTAAAGAGTTCGCCTTGCTCCTTCTCAAGCAGTTCAAACGTATCCGCAAGCGCGATGCCTTCAAACGGCAGATACGTCCCCGTGCGCTGGAAGAACTCTTGCTCAATGTTCAGACTGGCGATGTAGTAGGGCAGGAGCATCACCTCGTTGCAGTACAGCTCATGCCGGTATTTCTCCGCCAGCGCCGTGCCT
Source organism: Candidatus Poribacteria bacterium (assembly GCA_965202725.1). Lineage (GTDB taxonomy): Bacteria > Poribacteria > WGA-4E > WGA-4E > WGA-3G > WGA-3G. The sequence continues at coordinate 4,562,300 of OZ241845.1, read as the reverse complement.
CGGATGTCCTGCATCAGCCGGACGATGAAGTTGCCGGTGCCGACGAACGGATCGATGATATGCACGCCGGTATCCGACAATGACCGACTGAACTCGGTCTTGAGGATGTGCTCAACGCTGTTCACCATGAAATCCACAATCGGCTGCGGTGTGTAGACGATGCCATGCGTGTCTGCAACGTCTTCGGAGAAGCCTTGAAAGAACTTCTCGTAGAAGGTGTTGAGGAAGTGCTGCTTTTGGGAGAAGTCTCGGCAGAGGGTCGCTGCCTGTTCAATCGCAATGTAGAACCGGTCGAGGGGTTGGAGGAATGCGTCGCGGCTCATCGCGTGTCGCATCAGCACATCGCTGACGTTTTCGATGTCGCGGGCGATGATATTTCGGCGAGTGAAGTCCGACCGGTTGAAAACGGTGCGGAAGATACGTTCGGTGAGGATGTGTTGGATGAGCATCTCCTCTACGGCATCCCGTGAAAGTTCGGGGTTAATGGCGGTGCGACACGTCTCGTAAAAGTCGGCAAACGCATCTTTGAACGTTGGATCCGTTGCATGTCGTTGTTCGATGAGTGCCTTTAGCTGGGTTGCGAGGGCCGGCACATGCTCCCTGAAGTCGGAGACGGCTGTGTGCCAGTTGTCCAGTGCGGGTGGGACATAAGCGAAAAGATGCTGAAGGGCGGCAATCAGGCGTGCGGGTTCGGTGATGTCCAGGTCCAGGGCTATCTGCCCATTTTGGTAAAGGATGGCACGCTGTGGTGTTTGGAAGAGGATATTCTCAAGCGGATAGCCTGCATGCCGTTTGTCTGCGACGGCTTTGAGAAGGTCGTCAGCTGTGTCTTTCGCTTCCCAGTAAGCGAGGGGGAGTCCGTATGGGTCGAGGATTGCACCGTCAATGACGATGCGGTTTCCTTTCGGCGTGCGCATCGTGTATTGTGGGACGAGCGTGGCGTTTACTTGCTTCGCGCAGGCGTGTAGGAGGGTATCAAAGGGTGAACTGACGGCACCTTCGTGTGTGACGGCGTGCTGTCGGTATTGCTGCAGCGTGGCGTAGTAGTCGCAGATTGCTCTGTGATTGGGTTTGAGATTGAGTTTCGGCATAGACATATAGTAGCAGGTTCGCAAGATACGTCAAGTGGAATAAGGGCGGCATCTTATAGAAAACAAGGGAAAATACCGCAAATAAAAAAATGTAGCAGTCTGTCGTGTCGTCTATATCGGCACTGGGGATTGGACGCTGTTTTTCATCCGTGAATGGATCCAGCTCGTTGCAAAAAAAAAGGCAGGTAAGAAACCTGCCTTTAAGGTTAAGGGTTTATGTATAGAAGTATCTACCTGAAAACCAATGAAAAAAGGATTAAGCAGCTCGGGCATTCGCATGCCAATCCCACCCTGCCTGACGAAATATCGCACGCAAGGTACCCGTAGGAACATCACGCCCGCCGGGACCATGCGCAATAACGACTCTTCTGCCATCAGGATGTCTGTAGAGGCGATGGTTCTGCCCTTCTACCTTACAAAAACCTTCTTTCCGTAGTTTTCTTTCAACATTTCTATATTTCAAATATCAACTCCTCAACTCTCTGAAGAGAGAGTTTGTAGTTTTGAATTTAACTTGAATTTAAACCGCTTCCTATATTTTGCACACCTGACAATGTCTAAAGTGTGCTCGCCAGTCTGCCAATGAATCGACAGACCTAACGCTCAAAGAAGTTTTGCAGATAGGTGCTCGGCAGTGTCGGCGCATTCGTTCCTGAGCCCGGAGATATCAACAGAAACTGTTTTCCACACGCCGTCAACATAATCAGAATGATTTGGGTCAAGGACAAAACTTTTCGGAGAAGCAATCGGTTCCCCATTGCGTAACATGTCCTCCAAGTAAACTTCAATAGCTTCTACAGCGTAACTCAAAGCCTCTTGAACCGTCTCACCCACAGCAAAGCAGCCAGGCAAATCTGGTACAGTGACACCATAATCAGTATCTGGGTCCTTGTGAATAACAACAGCATAATTCATCAAACACCTCTCATTGACAAAGCGGACAGGACGTTCTCAGACGACATCCACTGTAAAACAAAGCGTATACCGCATGCTCAGAAATATCTTACGTTCACGACTTGTGCTAAATAACTGTTTGTAAAACATGGTTTCACAGAACCACCCCTTTTTACTTATGTTTCTCAACGAGTCGCAACCCTCTTGAGTCCCATAAGGGTGATATGTTTATTTCACAAACTAAATATGTGCAAATAACAAAAACAGTGAATTAACTGGCACAAATCACTTCTTAAAACGAAATGACACTATACGATTATATTAAAATTGTACCACAATTTGGGTTAGGTCTCAAGAATATTTTTTTATTATGGTAGATATTAGAATTAACTGGACACTCTGCACCGGGGCGGTTAGGAAACCGCACCTACCGAGCCTGCGGGTGAAAGTGTATATTTATTTTTAGGATTCACCATAGTTGTCAGGGCTCAGTCATCAGTAATTGATAATAGATCCACGAATTATAATTATAGCACGTGTTTCGGGGGATGTCAAGAAATTTTTGTCTGAATTAAGATTTATAGTAAAGCCCGAGCATATATGGCGATCAAGTACCCCGGACGACATCCGAAAACTTGCCCAGGGCCTTCGGGGCAGTATACCTTCTTAGAGGTGGCAAATATCTCTGAGCCATCTGCCTACTTCAAGTCAGGTTTTGAGATTTCCACACGGTTCACGCCTCATAACAGGAAGTCTACCAAAACTCACATCAAATTTCAATCACTTATACAATGTAAACACTCCGCAAATAAAGTTCGATGTGGGATTACAACGCGGGCAAATTCTCTACAATCTCTACCGTTTCTAAACTCACAGTGAGGACGCGGGCGATGAGGTCAACGATATATCGCGGCTCCGTCTCACGGTTCGGGTCGTTCACAATCCCGCTCCGTTTGTCTATTTTCACGCGATACTGATCCACGACCCACTCTAACGCAGACCGATTCCCTAACCGATAGGCAAACGCTCCCGCCGGGATACCGTCCAACGTCAAAAAGTCGTTGTATTTCAACTGCGTTTTATCTTTGGAAAGTTTCATCTTCTCAACACGCCAATCCACCCTCATTCCCGGGGTTTCGATGTATGTCAGTCCCTCATATTTCGGAGCGGATTCGTAGTTGACGTGGAGGGCTGCGAGCCGTTCGCCTGCGTTTGCGAATCCCCAGAAGTCTTTAGCGAGGGGGATATGGGGCAGATCACGCTTGAGGTTCTCCTCGTATTCCTGGCGATAGCCGGGGTGATGTAAGAGTCCATAAGTATAGTGGAAGATGTCCCACTTCGTGAGGGTGTTGTCTTGGTAGTGGGTTCGGAAGTGTGCCAACGCCCAATCGGTAATGTTTTCACGGCGGTTTGTGCCATCTTCATCGTAGGTGTAGAACGGAAAACATTGGGTTTTTTCAAGGAAATCAAGGCAGGGAATCATAGCCGCAACTATGATTTGGAAAGGTTTATTGCTTCCAGTCCCACTCAGACAAATTACTCGGTTTTCTTTTTCACTATCAGGTACAGGGAAAATTGACGGAAACAGATAAACACAATTGTTGAAAACACGATCAAAAAACAGATATGATTTTATAAACGGGCGATAAAGTGAGGAACGCACTTTATTCTTTGCATATTCCGCATATCTCCCGCGTTGTAAATGCTGACGTAATTCCCGATCCCATTTGATTTTCATGTCGTCGTAGACTACGAAATCGTTGACATTCGTCCTCTGATCCTCCCGACGTTTCCACCTATCCACTTCCAAGTTGTAAATATCAATCATTCTGAGGGTATTCTCAGTAAGAGCGTTTTGATTTTGGTTGTAAGCCCAGGCATCGCGACTCGTCGCTACACCTCTACAGTAAGTCTTAAAAATCACATCCGCCACTACACCTTTCTGTGTCTTTGCTGCTTTAGTGCCCATCGGAATAAAGATGTCAAATTCAGCGTGGAGGCCCTCGGTTAACCACGTGAACTGCTTATCGGGTTCAATCGAACTCCATTCCACGTTTCCGATGTGTCGGTGTTCGCTGAGAAAACTGAATTTTCTTTCCCTGTTCCACAATTCATCGGTGCAATAATAAAAGATACTGGGTTCACCAGATGATTTTCCCTTGTTCTTCACAAATAAGTTAATACTCACGCCAACACGAATCCCGAACACATTCGCATCAGAAACCTTCAATCCTTTCCGCACATTCCCCCCTAAATCCAGAATGTAGATCGCGTCGAAATCCGTTGATAGATATTTCCGCATCCCATCAAACGCCAAACCGTCAATGAAGGAGTTATTTGTTACATAGGCAACAATACCTTCTTTTCCAATCCTATCTGCTGCCCACCGAATTGCTTTCACATACGGGTCATAGAGGGCACTTTTGTTTCTCGCCTTGGAAGCTGCAGCATAGGTGTCTGCAACCCGCGCGTCCATTGTCGGATATTTCCGATTCCGATTGTTGTCGCTATCGTTGACCTGTCCCACGTTGTAAGGGGGGTTGCCAATAACGACAAACATATCCGCCGCCTTCTGTTTTTCCACACGTTCCGTGTTTTCACGCGTAAAGAGTTCGCCTTGCTCCTTCTCAAGCAGCTCAAACGTATCCGCAAGCGCGATGCCTTCAAACGGCAGATACGTCCCCGTGCGCTGGAAGAACTCTTGCTCAATGTTCAGACTGGCGATGTAGTAGGGCAGGAGCATCACCTCGTTGCAGTACAGCTCATGCCGGTATTTCTCTGCTAATGCCGTGCCTTGGATGTCTTGCATCAGCCGGACGATGAAGTTGCCAGTGCCGACGAACGGGTCAATGATATGCACGCCGGTATCCGACAATGACCGACTGAACTCAGTTTTGAGGATGTGCTCAACGCTGTTCACCATGAAATCCACAATCGGCTGCGGTGTGTAGACGATGCCATGCGTGTCTGCAACGTCTTCGGAGAAGCCTTGAAAGAACTTCTCGTAGAAGGTGTTGAGGAAGTGCTGCTTTTGGGAGAAGTCTCGGCAGAGGGTCGCTGCCTGTTCAATCGCAATGTAGAACCGGTCGAGGGGTTGGAGGAATGCGTCGCGGCTCATCGCGTGTCGCATCAGCACATCGCTGACGTTTTCGATGTCGCGGGCGATGATATTTCGGCGAGTGAAGTCCGACCGGTTGAAAACGGTGCGGAAGATACGTTCGGTGAGGATGTGTTGGATGAGCATCTCCTCTACGGCATCCCGTGAAAGTTCGGGGTTAATGGCGGTGCGACACGTCTCGTAAAAGTCGGCAAACGCATCTTTGAACGTTGGATCCGTTGCATGTCGTTGTTCGATGAGTGCCTTTAGCTGGGTTGCGAGGGCCGGCACATGTTCTCTGAAGTCGGAGACGGCTGTGTGCCAGTTGTCCAGTGCGGGTGGGACATAAGCGAAAAGATGCTGAAGGGCGGCAATCAGGCGTGCGGGTTCGGTGATGTCCAGGTCCAGGGCTATCTGCCCATTTTGGTAAAGGATGGCACGCTGTGGTGTTTGGAAGAGCATATTCTCAAGCGGATAGCCTGCATGCCGTTTGTCTGCGACGGCTTTGAGAAGGTCGTCAGCTGTGTCTTTCGCCTCCCAGTAGGCGAGGGGGAGTCCGTATGCGTCGAGGATTGCACCATCAACGACGATGCGGTTTCCTTTCGGCGTGCGCATCGTGTATTGTGGCACGAGCGTGGCGTTTACTTGCTTCGCGCAGGCGTGCAGGAGGGTATCAAAGGGTGAACTGACGGCACCTTCGTGTGTGACGGCGTGCTGTCGGTATTGCTGCAGCGTGGCGTAGTAGTCGCGGATTGCTTTGTGATTGGGTTTGAGATTGAGTTTCGGCATAGACATATAGTAGCAGATTTGCAACATACGTCAAGTGGAAAATAACAATAGAAACGCCTTGTGCTAATTAGCCTTTTTATAAACTTGTGTTTATGCTAGGACGAGGTCTCTGACTTACATCAAAGGGCATCCGAGACCCTGACTCAGAAAAGCACCGATTCGTAAAGTTGGTAACACACGTGTGTTTTCAGTATCTAATAACTCGTATTGCAGAGCCCCAGAAAATAATCGGATACCGGCTGCGTTCGCAAAGCAAAGGCAACACCGCCCGGTCATCTATATCCGCTGAAGCGACCGCAAAAGCAACAAGCACGCCATCGACCGTCGTCAGCTCCGCGAAAGCCGAAGAACTTTCCGAGACTTTCGTGGCACAGCATCCATAAGTCGCAAGCGTTGCTGTAGCCTCCCGCCCCTTTCAAATCATACTGTGATGCCTTGACACGTCTAAAGTCGCAGATCGGCATCGGAAAAGCATCTACGATACATACATCCGGCTTTACAAGAGAGCCCTTCAACGCCTAACGGATGACTTCCCTCGCCGTAGACAGATTCCGTCTGCGCCTATTGAAACGTGAGCGTTCGGGCAAGCATGGGAAAAAGGTTTTCGGTTCAGATTTGAAGCTTATACCCCGAATGTTCGCTATCCGCACCGACGTATTCAAGCAAGCCCCGATAGCGACGATGTCGGAGTCCGGGCAGTCTGGGGTGGGCTCCGGGGTCTGCGATTCTCAGCATCAGGAAAATGCGTATCATAAAGAAGTCTCATGATCTTCCGCACCACGCCTGCCACCCTTACGCGTGTACGGGGCACATTTTTCAGTTGCAACGCAGAGTGTTCTAAGGTATACTGTCGTTCTATCCTTATGTCTCCTTTTCTTATCTGAACTTAGGATAACATCAGGATGGACACATTCAACCTAAATTCTATTTAGCACAAGGAGTTATAATAATGGGTAGAAGTAGTGTAAGATGGATCGATGAAAAAACGCTTTCAAAAGACATAAGTGGAAAAGTTTATATCGTAACCGGAGCCAATTCGGGTGTTGGTCTTGAAACCACAAGACAACTCGTCAAGCAGGGTGGCCATGTAATAATGGCATGCAGAAGACCTAATGCTGCAGAGGAAGTGGCTCAACGTTTTACCGGATTAAAAGGTAGTTATGCAGTCATGAGATTAGACCTTGCTGACTTGGGGCCAGTGAGAAATTTTGTTGCTGAATTCTTAAAGAAATATGATAAACTGGATGCTTTAGTATGCAATGCAGGACTCGTGACCTTTGGCAGCGAGATTGAACGGACGAAAGACGGATTTGAGATGGCTATAGGCGTTAGTTATTTCGGTCACTTCCTACTTACTGAATTATTGCTGGATATGTTGAAGAAAAGTGCACCCTCAAGAATAGTGGTTGTTTCGTCTGTTGTTCATGCAGGAAGTCCACGAAACCGTCCCAACGTCCATTTGGATGACTTGAATTTTAACACCAGGAAATTCAATAATTTCGCTGCTTACGCCGAGGCTAAAGTTGCCGTTGTATTATATGCAATGGAGCTTGCAAAAAGACTAGGAGGCACAGGTGTTACAACAGCCTCCGTTCACCCGGGTTGGGCACGATCAAACTTTGGAGGTAAGAGTTTAGTGATGAAAATCATGAGAGTGGTGATGGCACCATTGAGCCCTTTCATCACTGACAGTAATGAGGAAGCAGCCCAAACATCACTTCACTGTCTGCTCTCTGATGATGCGCCAAACTATTCAGGGGTGTATTTTAGCCAAAGCAGCGTGTTGTATAGAGACAAAGAATGTAAAAATGGCGGTTGGCCCATGACATCCCCAAATCCAAATGCCAGAAATATGGATACCGCAAAGAAATTAGTTGACTTAAGCTCTAAATTGGTTGGATTAACCTAAGTTCCAGAAATAGAAGGAGAAAATATGTTAACAGAAAAAGAAAAAAATGAGGGATGGATATCCCTTTTTGATGGCGAAACACTCAACGGTTGGGGAGCCACTGGCAACGCTGAAGGATGGGTTATCGATGACGGTAGCATCCTCTGCACCGTTCAGGGCGGAAAATACCTTTACACCGAACAGCACTACGATAACTTCGTATTGTCGCTTGCATACAAAACCGAGCCGAAAGTTAACAGTGGGATTTTTGTCCGATGGGCGGATCTTGAGGACGCGGTTCAGAGTGGACTTGAAATCCAAATTTTGGATACACACGGTAAAGAACCCACTGACTCCCACGATTGCGGCGCGCTCTACGATGCCTTAGGCCCGACTCGAAATACTTGTAAACCTGCGGGTGAATGGAATGAGATGAGCATCACGTGCGATGGAAGTATTATCGCTGTGACACTCAACGGAGAAGAGATCGTTCGAGCAAATTTAGATGAATGGGAGACCCCACATCAAAATCCCGATGGCAGCAGGAACAAGTTCGGCATTGCCCTCAAAGATTTCCCACGGAGTGGACACATCGGTATCCAAGATCACGGAGGGAAAATCTGGTGCAGAAATATCAAAGTCAAGCCGCTATAGGAATATCCCTATATGGTGAGAACTCATAAGTGCAGATGCCGTTTTTGATCTCTGGGAATTCCAAGCGTGAGGGAGCACCCTATACTTGCTTGTTGTTTTTGTTGATGATTGATGCAATCAACATTGCTTTTATTTGTGTGGTCCCTTCTCTATCATAAAGTTTATTTTTCTGGCAAATCTAAAATATTTGGTTTCCGAAAACGCTCTTTTCCTTTAGGTTTCCGGTCTTGCCTTTCAAATCGGGGATGTGCCACCGGGTCTCGCTTCTTTTTGGCGAGATGCTTCTCTGAAGGAGGCGTTCTCAGATAGAGTATACACGGTCCATGACTTCAAATATCGGAGCGGAAGAATTTCAGAAATGCCAACGTTATAAACCCCACGGAGAAAAAAACAAGTAAGGAGATATCTGCGGCGGAACGGAGCACAATTGTGAATATACTGGGTTCCGTCAACGTTGGAGGCGGTAGGATTTCATGTCTTTCTGATTTATTCCCGGAATCCATTCGAGCTGCCAATTGTAACAACTGCGTAAATTCACCGTCTGAAAAATCGCGAAAATATGTATGCTCAAGTTGTTCGTGGTACCTTTCACCGTTTTGAAAGTAGCGGTCCCTTTTCAACTTACCGGTTTGCATGAGGTCAATAGCAATATAGGTGAGAGAGGAAATAGGTGAGACCCGCGAAAGCATCTCGCCAACTCGTTCTTGCCGGTCCTTTTCGCGCTGATATTCCCTGTCAATCTTAGCCGACTGATTCTGGAAATTCATTCTGAATTCCTCTTCAATCGGTTTTCTGAGTGCATCGAGGCTTCTTTGCGTTGTTTGATCGCTTAGCGTCAGATCAACACGCCCCTCCACAGCCATGGTTTCAATCATTCTTTTGCTAATCTTGTCTTCCTTATCGCTCGTTAGGTTATTACGAAGTGTTGTTTTTTGCATGTAAACCGCCTGCTGCGTTCGGGTAGGTGCAACAAGTTTAGCAAGCACAAACGCTCCCCGCGGTGCGATAAGCACAACAAACACCCAAAACGTAAAAGCAACAATCAAAGCAGTCTTAGCGTTGTCAAGATAGGTTGAGATGAACACCCCTATTGCGAAAAAGACCGCAATATAGAGCAATGAGATAATCGTGAGACAGCATACGGGAGCGGCGACCTCAAACTCGCCTAAAGGAAACCCCTGCCAAGTGATAAAAAGTAGCCCCAAGAGCAAAGATACCAAAAACGGAACGACGAACACAATGTAGCCACCGATGAGTTTACCCCACAAAAACACGTCTCGTGGAAGGGACGTTGATAGGTTTATCCGAAGCGTCCCCGCCTCTCTTTCCCCTGCGACGGCATCAAAAGTAAATAGAAGTGCCAGTAGACTGAAAACAGTCCCGACAATAAACAGGAAATCGAGCGTCCCTAACACGTACGCGACGGATGCTTGCGCAAGACCTGTTGAGCCCTGCTGAACACCATTGCGAGTCATTCCAAGATAGGTGGGCAGTGCCGCCTCTAAACCATTTGCGAATGTGCTCAAGGGTGTGGGTTTAAGGAACAACTTGGAGACATCCGTGTTGGGATCATACGCACTTGGGGGATTTTCCTCTGCTGCTGTTTGTGAACCTTTTATAGACTCTTGGTAGTCTATTCGTTTCTTGTTATACGCCTGGTAATTGATAGAAAGCGTGAGCGGAATAAGCAAAACACACATCAGCAAAAGCGCGCCAAATCGGACGCTCAGGATATGATGCATAATCTCTTTCTGAATTAATGTCATCAACATAATAATTTTTCCTCAGCAGACAGGTAAGGTCGGCTGTTAGTGTGTAGAAGTCATTGTGGGCAGAGAACATCAATGAGATAACAAGGCAGATAGCTGCTTGCGTATGTCTTTCCCTTCTTGCGCTTTAAAAAAATCCGCTCCGAGTTCTGTCTGAAGCCGCTCCAGTAGCTGTTCCTTAATTTGACTTTTCGATTGCCCCAAGGCTTGTTTTAATATATCCGTACCGGTTGGGGAATTGAGAATATCTTTCCCGAGTTGTACTTGAAGTTGCGAGTAGATTTCTTTCTCAAAGACAGCGATCAGTTTTGGCACTGTGTTGTTCAGGATTAATTCCTCAGTAGCGAGCTTTATTTTTTCTCTGCCTTCTTTTGTTTTAAGAAACGCCTCACCGTGTCGTGTGCGTAAATCCTGCAAAAAGTCGGTGAGCAAAGTCATCCCCGTCTTATGACTCGTATAAATGTCTCTTTGGGGGCCAAAGCGATAGAGTTTTCCGCTGATGCTTAGGTTGAGATGGTGATGTTCACACCGAACAATCGGGATCATCCTCCCTTCGTGTGCTTGTAAAATTTTATGATCGGTTTTCTGAGCAGGGCGCATCTCATAGAGATAACTACACGGGAGTGTTGGGTCGGAACCCCCTTCAGTTAAGACACCGGGTCTCCCGTTTGTCGCATCTGCGGGGCAAAGAAGCACTTTCGCGTCCAGATACTGCGGGGATAGTTCGGAAAGCCATTGCGGGTCTGTATCTGCATTGGAATCCCGATAACCTTTGTAAGCGAGTCGGATCCTCCGCAAATTTTCTCTACACCCCTCAACGCCTCCAGAATGCCGAGATGTCTGTTTCTCTGAAGGCGAAGCTAACTCGTATGGATAGGCATCTGCTAAGAGGAAACGGTTCAGACGCACTAATGCGTCTCTGCTTTGCGGTTTTTCCCGAAGGAGTGCCTGGGTATGTTCCCTCAGGGGGATACCTGAAAAATTTTCGGCAGTGTAGAGGGACTGTGTCGGAAGCATTCGATTTAGATCTGCAAGTAGTGCGTTCTGTAAGTCAGAGGACGGATGACTCCGCCCGTCGTATTCACCTAATAACTCTTGTGTATCTTGAGACAGTCGCAGCGCTATGGATACCGACACCGCGGCACGCGGGTCTTGGAGTTTCACTGCCAAGCTGCCCGGATCTTTGAGCGTATCGGTAGAAAAGAAGTGTTCATTGATGTAGGCGTAGATAGTTTGTGTCAAACGGATGCTCAGCAATAAAGTTACGAGCAGAAGCGTTGGGCTCCCAATTGATTTGAACCGTAAACGTGTTTGTAACATTTCCAAAATCTCCTGAGAGATTAACCCACAAGGGTGTTCAATTGTAGGTTTTTCGTGCGTTATTTTTCACAAGTGTACTGCCATCGGAAATTCGGGCCACTGTCTAAACCAAGATTAAAAAACGATGGATTTTTCTCCGAACTTAAACGAAAACCCTCCACGCCACTACCCGCTTGGTTTTTCAAGCTTTCGCTTGAAAAACCATAATCCATTATTCCAAATAGGAAGGCCCCCTAAACAACAGCGAACTGGAGTCAAAGAGCCCTCCTGGGTTCTTCCTAAGACGGGTTCCGTTGGCTCAAGGGTTCAAGAGGTTCTAAGGTGTCTAACGACCGAGACTATCGCGACCGCAGTGGTTCCAATTCCCTACCTTACAACAGGTTCTAAGGTGTCCAACGAACCTTGCGTCTCTGACAGTTTTGGCGGTAACACATGTAACCAGTGTCCGTCATTTTTATAAGTCTCGTCAACACCTATATTTGACCACCAAGAACGTATACCCGTCCGCGCCTGAGCGCGGTCAAAGTTAATTCCCATCCGAATCGGTTCGGCTGTGTCTGGGTAATCCAACATTTCCCACGGAATTTCCATCTCCACGATCCAGCCAGTTGCATTAATATTGGCAGCGACGTTCCACTGATCCATCCATTCAATCTTGTTGGCATCTTGTTTGGGAGAGTGGACGAATTTTTTCCCAAGCGGGTTTGCCTGAAAGAAAGTGCGATCGGAAAAGCGATGTGTGTGGAACGGATCTATGCTGAAGGAGACCCAATCTTCCTCCATTTTAAACCTTACATGGTCTTGAGTCTGCCGGGAAACGATCCTATCCGGTTTACTATCATAGAGATGCCATGCGACGTAGATCGCTTCGTCTGTGTAAATTAGTTTGACTGTTGTATCGTCCTCGTCCGGATTTTCACTGCGCGCATGCGTGAAATTATTTGCTTCAGGGGCAATTTTCCAACATGCATCGTTGAGATTCCCATCAATAACTGGCGCATTTTCGACTTTTACAGCGAGTAACTCTCTCTGCACGGTAACCGCAATCGGTTTCGAGTGCGCGTTCAAGGCATCACCAACATTGATATCCGTCGCACCAAAATCGCTTATATTGCTGAGCAGGTCCTCAATCCGTTCTGGCGCGATTTCCCCAACGATATTGACAAAAGTGACTTCTCCAGACGTTTCAGGCATCACAATCGCAAAAATCCCGTAGACCATATCTTCGTCAAAGAGTAGGCTGATTTCTACGACTTCACTCTCTTCCTTGATTCTTACAAGGACTTCCCAATTATCTTCCTTGAGCCTCCGTTGAAAGTAGCTGACCAACTCATGTTCGTGCGTGATGAGTCTATCATAGGTGCGTACATAAATGCCGTCCAGCATCTGAATTAACTCGGCAACTTCTGGTGTATTGCTCGCCGATTTGGCAGCCAAGTTGATAAGTTTTGCTGTTAGGTTAACCTCAACTTTTGCTTCCTGCGGAGCCGGAAAATCAAAGATGATAAGTCCTTTTCTCTCAGTTTCGTCAGGTTTCCCCTGTTGTGCAACTGCTGATTGCATCGGTATTAGCGATAAAGCTAAAAACGATAGTATGAACAGCAGAGCCCGGTGCTTTTGCAGTTTCATTTGTTTTCCTCTTTGTTTGAATGGTCATTTGTTTCAGTTTCTGATTTCGGTGCTTCGTCCGATTTTTCTGGAGTATCCTCCGTGGACCACCATTGGGAATTGGAAGGGTTTACCAAATCACGTATCGTCTGTGACATCCCCCCTTCTGAACTTGATGCCATAACTCGTCCAAATAGAACACCGAGTTTTTGGAAGTCTATCTCCCCGTAGATATTTGCGAAACTCCAGCTGTCGTCGTCGATAAGCGTGACAAAAATACCGTGCAGTGTCCCCGGTTCTTCTGCATAGAGCAGGCTGAGACTAAATTTGTCCGTGACTTTGACAATTTGTTCCCATTTTTCGTCTGCCAGCAGACCTTGATAGTGGTCTATTATCTGATTGATATCTTCCGTCTCTTTATCGTAAGCCCGGACAGCTGCACCTTTTAGCATGTTGGCATACGCTGTATATGCCGTCATGTCTATCGATGCGTCTCCATCAGATTTTGGAATGCTCGCAACGCCGAAGTTGATAAGTAGGTTGAAGAATGTTTTATCCAGGTTAATTACCATTTTAGGGGCAGAAGCATCCGGTAGGTCCATCGCTATTTTACCGCGAGGGGGATCTGTTTTCGCTGCACCGCTAGCGAAGACGCAGCAGACTATTAAAACGGTTATACCCGTTAAAAAGGCGGTGAGGGTGAATCTGTTCATTGTGTTTCTCCTTCTTGCTGTGCGTTTTGATTGTGTTCCGTATCCAAGGCATTTTTGGGTAGCCAGTTAAGGCTGTCTAAACTCCTGTGAATTGTGGATGAAATATTTTGTTTCTGTTTCAGTGCCCGACGTGAGGCTGCTGCAATCTGAACAAACGGCCGATGTGAAGTCTCATCAATCTGGACATTCGGGAGTTTTTCTTTAACCACAATACCCGTTCTTTCTACTGCGTAATTTAACTTGCTAAGTACATAGTTGAGGTCCCGGGAAGCTTGCATGATTTTCTGATGCTGTTGATACTGGTAAATACCAAACGCGACAATTCCAAACAGACATACCGCCGCACCTGAGCAAACAAGTGAGAACGCCAAATTATCCCAGAACAGAGATAATTGAAATAACCGGTGCCACCATCTTTCACCCTTATCCGGATGGGCACGGACATGAGCCGCAACCGCGTCAAAGACTTCCGACGGTGGTTCCAATCTCGGAAGTTCGTGTAAAGCTTCGCTGATTGTTTGGGAAAAATGTACCTCATCTTGACACTTGGGGCAGGACGTAACGTGCGCCGCTAGTCTCGCGTGTGTCTCTGCATCCAGCTCATCCGCGAGGTATGCTTCTAAGGTGTTCCGAACTTCCACACAAGGTGGATCTTGAGGGTGAGGGAATTGGTTCATTCGTTGTTTCTCCAATAAGGGCGCAAGAGTTCCCGCAACCGCTTGCGGGCACGAAATGCGGTTGATTTCACAGTACCTTCGGGTTGTTCTAAAACTTCTGCAATCTCCTTAAAACTCATGCCTTCCAATTCCCGCATAATTATCACTGAACGCATTTCTGGGGGCAATTTTTGGATCGCACAATGTACGGACGCTTTAAGTTCCTGCTTGATGACAATTTCGTCAGGCACCGGGATTGACTGATGCGTATGTCTATGCAGTAGCGTTTCGAGTTCTGCCTCGTCTCCTTCTGTTAGCGGTTCCTGAAATTTCTGTCGCTTTAGTAGGTTAAAACAGAGATTCTGTGCGCATTTTAGCAACCATGAACGCACGGTTTTCAGACGTAACTTGCGCCGGTGTTCCCATGCCTTTATGAACGTCTCTTGCGTTATATCTTCCGCATCTTCTCGGTTTCTGAGTAGATAAAGAGCATGCTGATAAATTTGGGCCTTGTGCTCGTGGACAAGCTCAAGGAATTTATCTTCTGTCATGTTTCAACTCCGCTCGCTTTGATGTTGACATTACTACAAACGAATTGAAAAAAGGTTGCACTTTTCTGAAAATTACCTCATAGATACAAGCGTGGCGGGAGGTATAACCTTTGTCCACCGAATTTGTTTCTACAGTGTTCCGTTTAAAAAAAAAAAACGTTGACAGATTATCAAATTGTCCATACAATAGGACTTACGCGATAGTTTGAAATACGGTATACTCTGAGCTTATGAACACTGTATCGTCTGTCTGGAAAGCAGCAACCGTTATTTTCTGATTATTACCATTTTCTGTTGGCGAGTTTCCATAACTTCACGCAGACATATTTTGCGGCTCACACAGGCCGGTGGAACCATGACCAATGCAACCGGCTGCTGCGTGAGGAACGCATCCGTGCGGGAGACCTTTGGAGCTTGGGTATCTTGCTGACATTTATGTCCAGAGACACGATATATCACTTTATCTTATTTTAAATTTGGCACGAAAAATACAATTGAAACGTTGCTTTGAACGGCATGCGACTTGCAAAAGTGTGGTGCATTTATGACGATACTTTGGCTGATAATCCGGCGAGAATTCGTCTCAAATATATTGACATCCCAATTTATAATAGGGTTTATTGTTTGTTTGCTCTCAATAGCAGCGGCAGTTTTGGTGCAAGTGGACGATTATGAGAAGCGTTTGATAGCCTATGATACGGCAGTCCTAGAGAGTCAAGCGAAAGCAAGAGAATGGGACATCTATGTCAAAATTAATCCCAAAATCCAGCGTAAACCGAATCCACTGAGTATTTTTAACGTAGGTGCGGAAAAGTTTGGGGCGAACATGGTCAATATTGAACTTGCAAACCCCATTTGGCCTGGGCAAACCCAGAAACGGGGTTCAGATAATCCGTTTCTATCAATATTCTGGGGTGTTGATGTCGTTTTCATTTTCAAAATCCTGCTGAGTATCCTAACCCTTCTGTTTGCTTACAACACGATTTCAGGAGAGAGGGAGGATGGCACGTTAAGGCTGGTGTTGTCCAATGCAATATCCAGAAACACGTTCGTGCTTGGAAAATATCTGGGTGGTATGCTGTCTCTGTTCCCCATTGTTTTAGTGAGTTTGATGGCTGCACTGTTAATTGCACAATCTTCGCCCGCTACCCTATTTGATGGGAAGGATATCGCACGGATTCTGTTAATATTCGTTCTTTCTTTGCTATACGTGTCAATATGGTATCTTTTAGGACTTCTGTTATCTATTTGGACGAAAGAGGCGACTACAACGCTAATCCTTTCGATGTTTATTTGGGTGATTCTGACGGTGGTCCATTCAAACGTCACGGCGTTTGCAGTAGAAAAGTTCCCGCCGAGGACATCTAAACCCGAAGCGCAATTGACCCAACAAGCATCTGAGCTTTGGGATCTCTTCAAAAAAGAACGGGATGCTTATCTCAAACAGTGGGGATTCGAGAATGTGTCAGATGCTGTTTCGTGGACTCCTGAAGCAGAGCGGGGAATCGTTTTCTCTAACTCTACTTTTGGTGGGTGGTTTTTTCAAGAAAGTTATAATGTTACAAATATTAACCACGCAGATGTTTCGATCTTTCAAGAAATTTTGGGATATCAAGAACCTCTTCGTATTCGCTATGCGGATAAAGTGCAGGAAATCCTCAGGAACCCCGGAGGTGTTCGGGAGGCGAATAGACAGTTCGCTGAGAATATCGCACGTATTTCCTACGCTGATGTATACGCTTGCGCTGTCGGGGCAATAGCTGGGACAGATAGGCAAAGTTATAACGATTTTCTGTCGGGCACCAAAAACTATAAGCGTGAGCTTGTTACATACCTGACTGATAAAAAGGCTTTTTCTTCTCGCCAGTGGTTTTCTAGCGACCAGGGCAAGGCGGAATTGACAGATTTGCCGGTTTTTCGGGGGTCTCGTTTTTCCGTCTCTGAGAGTCTTTCGCGGGCATCCCCTGATATGCTTATCTTATTAGCGTGGAATATCCTTCTATTCCTGGGGGCTTGTGTATCGTTCCTTCGATATAATGTAGGGTGAGGCAACTGTTTTAGATTATGCTTGATTTTATGGATTGAAAACGGATAGCCCGGGTGCCTGACCCTACGGTGTACTGAAAAGGCGGGACTGATGATCTGGCACATTGCGAGGAAAGAGATACATCAAAATCTCACGACACTGAGATTTGCCTTGATGCTGGTTCTGTTGCCTATTCTGATGGTGGTAAATGCCCTCATATATAGTTTAGGCAATGATGGCTATAGGGCACAAGTGAATAGCTATAACCAACAAGTAGCAAAACAGGTTTCGCATATTAAAGACTACGCAAGTCGTAGTTTGGGGGAGTTGGCACAGGTGGGACCCGGGGTCATTCCGAAGTCCCCCAGTCGTCTGACGTTTTGTGCGGATGGCGTTAATGAATCGATACCCCGACAGGTGACAATGCAGAGCCTTGGACAATCCGCCCGTAGTGGGCGAAGTGGGGTTGAAGATTACGCGTGGAGACTGCCGTGGATCTTAGAGTATTCATTGAGAAATGAAGAAGGTAGCACAACGCAATCCATTAAACTGGATTGGGTCTTTATCGGTATTCTCATGAATTTTTTTTGCATTTTGTTCACTTTTGATGCGATTGCCGGAGAGCGGGCACGCGGCACATTGAGCCTAATAATGTCCAATCACATTTCACGCGGGCAGGTGCTGCTAGGCAAATATCTCGGAGCATTTTTGACGCTCTTAGTCCCCTTTTCAATCGGTGTTCTCATAAACCTATTGCTTATCCTTATCACGCGGAGTATCCCGTTTGATTTGGGTGATGGGTTAAGAATTTTAGGGATGATGGGGGTCTTTGCATTGCACATTTCTATTTTTATTTTTCTGGGACTTTTTTTTTCAAGTCGTGTTTCAAATGCAATTACCAGTTTAGCCTTCCTTCTCCTAACTTGGGGCTGCCTGGCGTTTGTGTTTCCGAGTTTGCTCGGTACATTTGTTGCGAACCTACACCCTATTCCATCAGTTGACGAGGTTTCAGCGCGGCGAGACACACAGTGGGACCAAATCGATGATGAGTTCCGGCCTTTCGGCGGATTCGGTGAATCAACCGTTAGTAAGTTAAGTAAGGCTGCATCTCCCGGGGATTTGGAAGCAACACGCCGATGGGAAGTTTACCTCACGACAATCACAGAAATGAGAACTCAGCTGGCCGATGAACATATAAACCAGCAATTTAGACAGGTACGCCTCGCCCGAGATCTGACCCACATGTCCCCCATAGCGTGTTTTCAGTACGCTATGGAGGGGCTTGCAGGCACAGGCATCATGAATTATATGAATTTTATCAAACAGGTGCGCCGCTATCGCCAAACATTCATAGATTTCATCAAAACAGAGGATAGGAGCGATCCAGAAAGCTTACATGTCTATCCTGTGAAAGAGGGCTTGTCCCAAATATCCGTAAATCCGACGACTGTGCCCATATTTGAGGAGCGTGTCTCGTATGGAGATGCGTTTTTCCCTACCGGTCTGTTGGTAATTTTTAATCTGTTATTTTTTATTCTCGCACATGTCTCATTTCTTAAAAGCGATATGAAATAGGGACGGTGCAATGCAAAAATCCTCAACGGAGGATGTCAATCGGAGCTCCTGTCGACAGCGGTCTTATCTCAATAGAGCACCTCATCGGCTTAGTACTTACGCAATAGTTTAAAATAGTGATAGCCCCTTTGATATATCGTACCTTCTTAAAGTAAGGAGAATCAGCATGTCGAAACGCATCAATAAAGCGATCGAATTACTCGAAAACGACCTGACTGTCTTTTACACTGGCAGTCACACAGGCGCAGCTCTCAACTATGACGCAGGCCGCGCGATGGCGAAAACCTGGGCAGATTATATCAACGTCGGTATGGAACATGGAAGTTTCGATCTTGCTGGATTGGATAGTTTCATGCGGGGACTCGTTGATGGTGGACCAACCAATAGTGGACACACAACACCAGCTGTCATTGTTGAGTTACCCGTGGATGGTATCAGTGCGGATGTGATTCGTGCCAACGGTTGGCAAATGCGGCAACTCCTTGCACGTGGTGTTCATGGACTCCTACTTTGCCACGCTGAATCTCCGGAGGCAGTTAAAGCGTTCGTTGAGGCATGCCGCTACCCGTTCCAGACTATCGGGGTAGGTACACAATTGGATGTCGGGCGCCGCGGGTCTGCAGGCCAAGGATCCGCTGCACCTATCTGGGGTATTTCCGCTAACGAATATCTTGAGGTCGCTGATCCATGGCCACTGAATCCGAAGGGTGAACTTTTGCTCGGACTCAAATTTGAAAATAAGCGGGCGTTAGCGAACGTTGAAATTACGGCGCAGGTACCGGGGATCGCCTTCGCAGAGTGGGGCCCCGGTGATATGAGCATGTCGTTTGGCTACATGAACCCGCCGAATCCGCGGCCACAGGAATTAGAAGATGCCCGACATCGAGTCTTTGCGGCATGCCGAGCCGCTGGCATAAAGTTTTTGGAGAGCACGTCCCCCGATACAATTAAGGAAAGCATTGACGCGGGTGTCCGAATTACCGGAGGTGGTGAAGAAGCCGCACGCATCGGACGGGCATACACAGGTAGAACAATGGCTGTTTAACTGGCTCTCGGCTCTCAGCGGTCTGGACAAGAAAGGAAAATAAAAAATGGCATTAACAGAACAAGAAATGTTGGCGGAACTCCGTAAATATGATACACCTTCGATTACTAATGTGGTCGCTACGTATCCCACGAGTCCGCGCTGCCTTGGACTTTACAATCCGTGGACAGAAAATTGGTATACGGATACAACTATCCGTTGCATGTACCCTGAACTCGGTGCTGTTGCAGGATATGCAGTGACATGTGTCTACGGTGTGCCGGATCCCAACTATCCCGGACGCTCCTTTATGGATGTCATTGATGCGTTAGGTGCTTCCAAACAGCCGACAATTCTGGCATTTGAGCAAAAGTTTCCGCCTGAATTCGAGAACAAGGCCGGCTTGGCAGGTGGCAACATGACTGCAGCGATGAAAGCGATCGGTTGCCTCGGGGCGATATCAAACGGGCCCTCACGCGATATTGACGAAATCCGCCCGATGGAATTCCAATATCTGTTAAGTGGTATTACCCCCGGACATGGCGCGATGGCGGTTCAGGCTGTCAATGTTCCAGTCTCGATAGCAGGTATGGATGTCGCCCCCGGCGAAATTATACACATGGATGAAAACGGTGCCTGCAAGTTTCCCGGGGACAAACTCGAAGCCGTACTGACCAACGTCAAGGCGTTGCTCACTGAAGAAGGGGATCGCATTGGGAAGCTCCTATCGGGGCCGAAGACAGCAAAACAGATACGCGCAATTTTCAGCGGCCACTCCTATGCAGAGGATGATGAGGAATAAATACGTCATGACTTACGCACTTGTGCCTGTAGCACGCTCTGTAGGCTGGAAAGCCTTGAGACAGTGGCGTTTTTATGGCACAACCTAACAAGTTATGCTACAAAAGAGTATCGTACGGAAGTCCTATACGTTTTCCGTAGAACTTACAGTGTCGGTTATCTCGATGCGAACAGCCCCTACCGAATCCTGTAAAAGATAAATTAAGACTGAAACGGGGGGAAAATGCACAACGTTCTTGAAACCCTAAATGAACGCGGTTTTGTTAAACAGACTACGAATGCAGAACAGGTCTCACACCTGCTATCTGAAGGTTCCGTCACCTACTACGTCGGTTTTGATCCGACAGCATCCAGTCTGCATGTCGGGAGTCTGGTTCCGATAATGGCGATGGCACATCTGCAACGCGCCGGACATAAACCGATCGCAATCATCGGTGGCGGCACAACCATGATTGGTGATCCAACCGACAAAACCGAGACGCGCCCAATGCTGTCAGAGAAAAGTATTGCAGCGAATGGAAAAAGTATTCTCACACAGCTCCAGCGTTACCTCAATCTGGATAATGCAATAGCCGATGCTGATGATTCACAGGATGTCTCGGAAGTAGGGAGATTTCTCAACAACGCGGATTGGTTGCTTTCTATCAATTACATCGAGTTTCTACGTGAAATTGGCAAGCACTTTCGAGTCAACGACATGATAAAAGCGGAAGGGTATCGACAACGGCTTGAGCGCGAACTCGGCCTCTCATTTCTTGAATTTAACTATCAGCTGCTCCAGGCATACGATTATTTGTGTCTGTTTCGAGCGTATGGATGCCGGCTTCAATTCGGCGGGGACGACCAGTGGGGCAATATCCTCGCGGGTGTCGAGCTCGTCCGCCGGATCGAGGGGGCGCGCGTACATGGACTCACTTTTCCACTGTTGACTACGGCAAGCGGCGCAAAAATGGGAAAAACCGCAGACGGTGCAGTTTGGCTCGATGCCCAACGGACCTCACCTTATGAATTTTATCAATACTGGATTAACACAGATGACCGCGATGTCTCTCGCTTCCTTGCATATTTCACCTTCCTTCCCATCGACGAGATCCGACGACTCGGAGGTTTAAAAGATGAGGCGATTCGGGAAGCAAAGGAGGTCCTCGCTTATGAAACCACACGACTTGCCCACGGAACTGCAGAAGCAGACAGAGCACAAGCCGCCTCGCGTGCGGCATTTGGCGGTGGTAATCTGGATGAGACCGCAATGCCGACTTCGGTGATCGATGCGAATCGACTTGAACAAGGCATTCCAATCATGGAATTGTTTCATGAAGTTGGGCTGGCGAATTCCCGCAGCGAAGCGAGACGCCTGGTTCAGCAAGGCGGGGCATACATCAATGAAGAAAAATGCACTGCAATAGATACGATCATACATGCCGGTCTGCTTGAGCAGAATGCTTTGCTTCTCCGCGCGGGGAAGAAACGGTATCACAGAATTATTATTGGAGAAAATAAAAAGGAAGATTTAGACGGGAGCAAGGATTATGGCAACCGACATCAAAGCGCACTGTAGATGTTCTGAAATTAAAATAGATGCTAACAGGTTCTTGAGATTTTATTAACTTCTAAACAACGATTATGTCCTGCGGAGAGAACATCGGGTGAACGGCATTGCGCAGGAAACACTTGGCGGTGTCGTTCTGGGGTTGGCGAAGACACGGATTTGGTAGTTCCCTCGCTCCGAAAGCCACACCGAATAAAGCGGTATCGCCTTATTGGTGTTTCCGAAAGAGATGGCGATAGCCTGCGAAACGTCACAGGCGGTATACCGCGGAGAGATGAAAAAGCCATCCGCACCCGCCCTATGGAAAAAATTTGCTTTTTTTCTTGACAAAAGACAAAAAATATGGCATACTCTTTAATACCTTTTATTGAGGCCCGCGGCCTTCATCAGCCGCGGGTTTCGGTTTTTAATCCCTATTTTAAAACTTTATCCCTTTATTGTATCCGCTGCTGTTCTTTTTTTGCAAGGAAAAAATCCTTTCAGCATCCCTGTGCCGGGAATCTGCCGAAAACGCTTATGCATCTGTGTCACTCGGTGTGCATCTGTGTCACGGCTTCGGTTTTTCGAGGGGCCGGGGAGCCACGGGGTGTCTGTGTTCATCGCACGCTGTGAAGCCGCCTCTTAAATGTATTTAAGCCTTTAATTTTAAATGGGTCCCGCGCTGGGGGAAAAATTGATGCCGAAAAAACCGAAAACTACCGGGTAAACCGACGCCCCTTGACGCAAACACATCAGACAGCCCGCACTTCAGAAACCTTCCCCTTTGCGATGTGAGAACCCAGCCCTATTTAGCCACACCTGCCGACGCGAACCCCACGGGAGGATAGTTCAAAAAAAACACGGGAGTCCTCGGAAATATGGCGATTATCTTTTTTCGCTTTTACCCCCCGTAGCACCGCCAACCCCCAGGGCATATCCCCTGCCATCTCGTCCAATAAGTGTCCCAGAACATCCAGAAAATGTCCCGTTTTTTCAACGACATGCCGTTCGCACAGGGGCACCGAAACCGATCGCATCCCTGAACCCTCACAAAGAAGAGACGCTCGGATGGATGTCTTGTTCTTCGGGGCTTCGGTGCCAACACCCGATCTATCAGCGGCACATTCAGTCCGGAACCTTCGAAAGTGTTCGAAAATCAAAAGGAAGTTCCTCATGTGTTCGAACATCTGTATCGGTATTTGGCGGAACGGGCTGAGCTGCTAAAATGAGGTAAAGACGCATGCGGGTGAAGCTCTTAACATTTTTTCTCGCTTATTTCTGAAAAGAAAAACCAGATTTCTTTGGGTTTATGCAGATTATGCAGGTTTCCCTTGTTGAAAATTCGTCTTTAATATATAAAAGGGATGAGCTGTTACCACACTTCTGCATTTGAGGAGGGGTGGCAGTGAACGTCCTTTAGCAAACGCGAACACCTTGCAGTCTATTGCTGGGGAGAAAACCTGTCAGATCATCCAGAAGGGGACAAAGGGTGGTGGTCTAAGGTCGTCAGAGTTGTGACATGGATTGTACCTTTTATCTAACCGAACGTGCTACCGATGTGATTTTAGACGCACGCGTCCCTTGTTTTCCGCTAAGCACATCGGGATCCAGTTGATAAATGAAAGGGAACCATCAATCCCAGTCCCTATCTGCTTTCAAGAGGATTGAAAAGGTCTCAAATCCGAAGTTTTCTTTGATGTCCCGAAAAGCCGTTTCAATCTCCCAGCGCTTTCGTTTGATTTTCGATGAGGAAGTTTTTTCATGAAGCATGTAGAACATGATACGCCGCTGTTTTTTCTCATCCTTTCTTTTTCCCTGTTCCTTGCCATGAGTGGGTGTCTATCTGTTCCGTCTGAACGACAAGAAGTGCGGGATACTCTGTCTGTCACAGTAACGAAAAAACCGGTCATAAGCAGGGGACAAGGGGTGGCCACAAGAAAGCCGCCTTGGACAAAAGAGGTTCTTGTTGAAAAAGTAAATCCTGACACGGGTATCAAAGAGTGGACGAAAATCACTCTCACAGGAGAGAACACCGTTACTTACTCATACACGTGGTATAGTTTTGATGGGGTCAAGTTTACCTATTCACATTATCCGGAAGCCTGGCATCATCGTTTCTTAAAAGGGTCACCGAAATCACCTTAGGAGATACTCACATGAAATTCTCAAAGCCGAAGAAAAAGGATATGTTCATTTTTTTGGGGCGTTGTATTAATCCTTGTGGGCACTTTTTCTTTCCGCTATCACTATGCCTATAACAACTTGCCTCTGACACCTCAGTCATCACAAACATTCTCCGACGAGCCTCCACATCCACATGTTGATAATCCTGCTACCTCCGTTTCAAAGGATAATATAGAGGGGTCAATTTCGGAGGAAAAGGTCAAGGAAGCCGCCGCAGCCAACGTCTCCACAGCGGAAAACGAAAAATCAGTTGAAGAAACACCGGAACAGAGGAAGTTAGGGAAAATTGGAATGCTAGCCGCTTTCCAACCTGCGCTTGAGTTGAAAGATTCAGACACCGCACTTGCTATTGAGAAGATGCACGACATCGCAAAAGAACTCGGAGATGGCGATCCAGAGTTGACAGAGTACTTTCATCTCAAGGGTCACTCCTTATTCAATCAGCCTTCGGGTAAAAACAAAAGTTATTTATCCGTGGAAGATGGCGTTCGTTATCTAGAACTAAAGGAAAAATTATTCGGGTTAAACGACGCACAGGAAAAAGAGCTACAGGCAGGGCGAGCGGGGCTCAGGTGGAACCGGGACGGAGATGAAGTCGTCCGACAGATCGAGCCCATCATATACCTCCGTGGGTGGATGAAAGAAAATGCCCCAGCGGAATGGGAAATTGTCAACACCCGATACTTCGAGTTGATACATGAACAGCTTCCCACCTCCCCCCTCTCTGAGAATTTCCCGACGATCCGCGAGCGCGTAGATGCGCATTATAAAAATTTCTTTGAAGCCCTTGTCCTACTTCCTGATGACTCTGTGACATTTTCTACGCTGTATGAAAGTTCACAGGAAAATGCAACAGAGGATCTCATCTCAGAACATTCAAACATACAACCCGCACCCCTGATCCCCGACGTTCCCCCGACCCATACGTGGGAGACGCCCCATGAACCGCCTCCCCTCGTGGATGTCGCCGGAGCGCATGAACACGTAGATGCCGAGGAAGTCTCTCAGAGGTTGTCAGCGACTGCAGATTTACTGGGTGCCGAAAATGAAACAGATTTCCAGAAACGGCTCACAGGATCATTGCGTGCTCGATTTCCACAAGAACGTTTAACACAGGCTTTAGAAACCTTAGAGACACACGGTCCTGTGGAAGGATTAAAACGGATCCAAGAGAAAAATCCAGAAATGGCATCGGAAATTGAAAAAATGTCCCGAAATCAGCGTTAATCAATGGGGCGTGTAGGACACCTAGATATCCCTTCTTCAGCATATTTTGAACGTATCCTTTTCCGTGAGAAAAAGACTCCCAGAACTGATACTCGTATTGGTTTTGCTGTCATCTTTCAGCCTAAAGCTGAATCATCTTGGGCATCACCGTTTCGGCACCATTGATGAATGTTGCCACGCACTCGTTGCGAAGAACCTCCTCAACCATCCCTTTAAACCGACACTGATTGATGACCCTTATGTTTTTTACGCAGAGACGGGGTGGGGCGGGAACCACGTTTGGCTTCATAAACCGATACTTCCGCTATGGCAAGGGGCTCTTTCCTTCTTTTTTTGCGGGGTTTCCACGTTTGCTTTTCGGTTGCCGAGCGCGATCTTAAGCACTTTAGCCGTTTTGCTCACCTATCTGATAGGTGTTCAAGTCTTCTACCGCCATGCTGCACTTATAGCCGCCTTTTCTCAGGCATTCTCATACTTCATCATGAATTTGGTGCAAGGTTACCAATTTTCAGATGCTGTTGACATTTCGTTGCTGTTCTACTGTGAACTGGGGATGTATGGCGTTATCGGATTGGTAAAGAGTGGCAAATGGCGTTTCGTGTGGATCGCCGGTATCGGACAAGGGCTCGCATATCTCTCTAAAACATATCCCGCGTTCATTATTACAGGTGTAGCCCTCGCTGCCTTGCTGTCCCCTAGACTTTTGTTAGCAAAAAAGGAGGATTGTCGTCTGCAGTGGTTTCATTTACTAGCGATATTAGGTATTACAGGCTTTGTCGCGGGGCCTTGGATGCTCTATACCGCAATACAGTTTCCAATAGAGTTCAAAATAGAGCATGAGTATATTTTCAGGCATCTGACAGAGGATATTGAGTTCTGGGGGGCACCTTGGCACAGGGTCTTAATTTACACGGATCGGATATTCGACTGCTTCTTTATCCCCGTGGCCGTAGCCGTATGTGGAGGTGTTACCCGTCTATTCCGAGAAAAACACATGGGACGTACCCTTCTGTATGCTTGGGGCATCGGCGTTCTGGTTCCTTTTCTGCTTGCCACGACAAAAACCCCGAGTGCCACGCTTATTAAAGTGCCCGCTTTTTACCTGATATTCGGTGACTTCGTTGTCCGAACAGTCCAGCGAACAGTTGAAGAGACGCGTGTGCATAGATGGTTTAGAAAAGGGTGGATCGTTATACTCTGCTTTTTTAGCCTCATGACGATATACATGGCATACGACTCAACGGCTAGAAATGCGGACACGAAGACGTTGTTGGAAACCGCTACTTTTGCGGAGAAACATCTTCCCTCTAACGCTGTGCTCCTTGTTGAGATTGATGGGAAAAACCCTGCTGAGCATTGCGATGCGCACTACCTCATGTTTCTGACACCCTTCACTGCACATGCCTATGACTCAGAACATGCCTACAAAGTAATGAGTCAACAGGTGGAAAAAAACAGGGGAATACCCTATGTCGTCACGCAGCGCGAACTTCCCCTTCCAGTCCTTTTCAAAAGTGAAAAAGATAAACGAACGTTGTATGCACTGCGAGACACTCCTATAGACCCAGACGAAAATAAGAAATGAACACGCAACGCAACGAAAATACGATGAAAGAACGTCCGCGCGTTGTCCTCTCGTTTGTGCTAGTGGCACTTCTCCTATTGACGTTTTTGCCGCGAACACTTTCGCTCTCCAAGCATTGGGCCAGCGACGAAGATTTGTGGATGCAGCGATCCCATACCTTCTTTTTCGGCTTGAAAAACGGAAAATTCAAAGAGACGCTTCCCGCATATCATCCGGGGGTGCCAACCATGTGGCTTGGGAGTCTTGCATTATGGATCACGTATCTGACGAATACCCCTGTCAAAGTCGATGTTGAAGAAACCAATTTTTACTCGCCTGCGATGCTAGCCCTTGTCCGTTTACCCATCGCGGTTGTAACAGGCGTGTTAATTTTGCTAATAGGTTTTTGCGTGTATCGCCTCTTTGGAAAAGCGCGTGGCATGTTATCTATTGCTTTTTTAGCGGTGGAGCCTTTTCTACTTTCAGAATCTCGGCGAGCACACACGGATGCCTTGACAGCACTCTTTCTCTTTTTATCGCTCCTCTTATGGGTGTGCGCGCTCGAAAGCAATCTGTCTCGACGAAGGTATATCGTTTTTTCAGGCATTAGCTTTGCTCTCGCCTGTCTCACGAAAAGCTATGCTTGCACGCTTCTTCTATTTATACCGCTGGTGTGTGTGGGGTATGCGAAAAAAAAATAATCTCACCTTGTCCAGGATGATGTGGAGTTTTTTGCTCTGGCTTATGATGATACTCGCAACAGCGGTCTTCGTTTGCCCGTATATGTGGACGCGCGTGCAGACGTTGGTTCTCTGCACTTTTGGCGGGGCACTGCTCGTGTGGAGTTGGCGAACACTCGCTAAGCCAGATACGCCTAAACTCACGCACACGGCTTTTGAGGTCATCGTCGGGATATTCTTCGTTGTCGTGGGATACACTCTCATCGCAAGCGCGCCAGTGGTTACCCCTATTCTTGAGAGAATGTTTCACGCTGTGGCGGACTCACATGAGTTACCCAAGCTCTTTTTAGGAGACATTCGCCACAATCCAGGGTGGCTCTATTTTCCTATCGTCACAGGGGTGTGGAGTGGCATGTTGACGTTGCCCCTGATAGGTGTTTCTGTCTGGCATGCGGCGGCAGAACGAAAACAGGTTAAGAAAAAAAAGTTTCTTCTAACTCCTGTGCTAGTGCTGTTCGTCCTATTTTACCTCATTGGACTGAGCTTCGCGGCAAAGAAAATATCAAGATACCTTGTAATTTTTCTACCGGCAATGAGTGTTTTGACAGCACTCGGTGCAGCGCACCTTGCCCAACTTTTCACGCGAAAATGGGTCGGTTATGTATTACTTGTGTCTGTTTTTCTTTTCCAAGCGGTGCCGGTTCTACGACTCCACCCCTATTATCGCACCTACTATCACCCACTATTATCTGGAAAGTGGGTCGCAGAAAATACAACGTGTATCACGGGTGCAGGATTAGATGTAGCAGCAGACTATCTGAATGCAAAACCAGATGCGGAAAACATACACGTGCGAACAACATGGTTCAGCAAAGACTTTGGGAAATACTTCGTGGGCGACATGCTACAGCGGCACCAGCAGACCCACGAAACTTCGCGTGACTTTGACTACGATATTGAGTATCTCCGTGATAAACAAGTCGCGGGGAAAATCCCGCGAGATGCTCCAAAAAACTATAAAATCCATGGGTTGCTGCGTCACGGCAGAAACGGACAGCGCGAACTTGAACATGTCGTCACCTTAAATGGCATCGACTATGTGTGGATATATCGGATACTTGATTCTCCACACGAAAACGTCCCCCCCGTGAAGTGAATGGAGCTCTTTTATGGAAGCAACGCCTCATTTCCGAATATCCATCATCATCTTCACAAGAGTCATGCAAGTTTTGGGACGTTCATCCGTCCGCGTATCTGCTTGCGTCTGATGAATGCGAAAAAGCGGGAAGTGAAACATCGGGCTCGGCTGGGGCTCGTCTTGGGTCCTGGAGATGCGGACGGTTCCCTTCAAGGTGTATCTGTGATAGAGACATATCCTGACTCGGGTGCCGCACCTTTTACGGAGGCGGTTGCGGATGCAGCCTTACGCGAGGATTTCTTTGCGGCGTTGCCGGCGCTCCTGACGTGTCTCACACGGCGTGAGCGTGAAGTGTTTGAACACCTTCGCAGGGATGCCACTTCGCGTGCGATTGCTGAGGCACTGAAAGTGAGTCAAGGGCGCGTAAGCCAGTTGAGAAAATAGGTGATTGAAAAACTCACCGAAGCCTGTCGGAAACGGGGATGGAGGGCCGAACCCATTTAACTTATGGCGCCTTGCAAGAAAGAGACGAAACGCCCTCTTCGGGGACCGAAAAACCTTCTGAAAAGGCGAAGGGGGCGTTTTTTGAAAAAAAAAATGAAAATCACCCTAAACTTTTTTCAACGCGCGTCTATGGGACACCAAAATCCGTTACCCTTATGAGAGAAGAGAGGTTATCATAATGTTTCGTGATTTACTTTCCAGTCGCTTGATACAAGTAGGCCTCGTTTTCGTTGTCATAGTTGTCGGGGGCAGCCTGATCTATAGCTGGCAGACCCACCGCTCCACGGTAGCCGAGTTGGGTGCGATAGAGCAAACGGTGGTGTCGCCGCTCGAAAACACGGCTGCGACAAACGCCGCTCCTGTCGTGTTTCAAAACGCTGGTGTTACGAACACGCCTAACGAAACAACGGACACACCGATGCCCGAGCCAACAGCGGCGGAAACGAGAGACGAGCCGCTGTCCCTCGTAGATGCCTTCTTACCTGATGATATGGGTTCAGGGGCAGAAGTGCACGCTGATTTTCCTGAAGTCCCCGAGGGGTTTCCGCTGACCCCTGTGTGGGCCGATAATCGTTTCCCGAATTATCAAAAAGGCGATATGCTCGATCATGAGACGATCTCTCGCGTCTTGATAAAACTCTGGAATCAAGGTGATCACGATTTCGTAAATGGTGTCTTAGATTACAACAACGGTAGAGTCTATCCACTCTACCCGGATACGCTTTACGTTTCTTGGAAAGAAGATGTTGTGGACACGCCGGAGGGTCCGAGACCCATCCGTTATCCGGGTTTCGTCTTGGGCACCCACGACCGGCATTTTACTCTTGAAGAACTCTATTTCTATGGTGTTGAAGCATCCTTCCCCGAAGTCAACTTTGTTGACAAACATACAGCCGGGATTGACCCGGAAACGTTTCTCACGGACGATGAAAAATAAGGAGATTCTCATGAAAATTCTATACAGTTTCCTTTTGATTGTCGCCGTTCGGGTGTGTGTCCAATTCGTCCACGCCTACGGTGCTCTTGCAGTCACACTTCGTCTGGATAATTGGTTTGTGAAGGAAAATACTGCCAGTGCCGCAATAGGGAACTTTGGATTGGAGAATGGATCTTACTCTGTCTACGCCGATGTCAATGATGACGACCCTGCTGATTCCGAACAAGGTGCCTTCAGTAATGAAAGAATATTTGCAATCGCGGGTGACAAGGGTCCGCTGGAGGCATCAGGCGTTGCGAGTTGTTACGTGCAAGGCTATGACAAGAGGGGCAATTTCCAAGACGATAACGATTCGGATGAGAACTAAAAAGTGCAGGCCGCGGGTCGGAAACCTTACGCCCCGCGGCTGGCGAATCAACCGTCTGAAAGAACGCTGCGGGTCGACGCTTTTTGTGTGTGGCAGTGTTCTTTCGGTTCTCATCCAAAACTACGTTTACAGTTACAGAATGGCATTCTATCGAAAAAAGGGGGCAGGTTTATGAAAAATGCATGGCTTCTCTACATCGCATGCGTCTTCGTCTTCGGGGCCCTGCCATTTTCCCGCGCGGACACGGCAGGGCCCTTGAACATTATCCTTTCACCGAACAGTACCCGTGTTGCCGTGCCGACATCCGACGGCATATTTGTACACGATGCACACACCGGCAAAGCCCTCTCGCAGTTCACTGCAACTCCCCCCGGTGAAATGCCCCCACCGCAGGGTTTGACGTTCTCCGCAGATGCCGCTCTGCTCGCTAGTAGACACGGAAACCGCATTTACGTCTCGGAGACAGCAACGGGCAAGGCACTCGCTCAGCTTGACGAACACCCGGCCTCCATTACAGCACTCGCCTTTTCACCCGATGGCAACATGCTCGCCAGTGCAGGGGGCGACTGGACAGTCCGTTTATGGGAGATCAGCACCGGTAAATATCTCCGGAGTCTCACAGGACATCCAGGGGCAGTCAACGCCCTCGCCTTTTCCCCAGATGGAACCCCCACCCTTGCCAGTGCAGGCAGCACCCTACGGCTCTGGGATGCCAATACAGGTGAATTACGACACGCCCCCGATAAAGACTTAGGTTCTATCAACAAGCTCTGTTTTTCGCCCGATGGCAAAACCCTGGCGACTGGCGGCGGCTGGGACTTCAGCGTGCATCTTTGGAATGTGAAGACTGGCACCCCCGTTGAATCCCTCAACCTCCACACGGGTGAAATCCGAGATATCGCCTTTTCG
Organism: Candidatus Poribacteria bacterium; assembly: GCA_965202725.1. Taxonomy (GTDB): domain Bacteria; phylum Poribacteria; class WGA-4E; order WGA-4E; family WGA-3G; genus WGA-3G. The sequence continues at coordinate 4,530,806 of OZ241845.1, read as the reverse complement.
CCCGATGGACACACGGTCGCTATAGCCTCTGCGGACAAGACACTCACGCTCTGGGACGTGAACACCCGCCGTGTACGGAGCCGTTTTCCGGCGTATGGAGACAAAGCGAAAATGCTTATGACGAGAGATAGACGCAAAACCTACGATGTTTCTGCCGTAAAGTTCTCACAAGACGGTGAACGCCTCGTCCTTGCCAGCCGGGCGGGCACGCTACATGTCTATGCTGTGAAAATCGGACAGTATCTGCCTACGTCTGTTGAGTTAGAACACCATTAACCCATACAGGCAGCGAAACGCAAAAAAAGAAACAGAGAACGCACCTATAATGCTCACTTCCTCTTCAAAAATCCCTTTGGGGTGCCTGCTGCGTCAGCATCCTGATCCTCACCTGCTATTTACGGATACAAGACGTGGAAAGGATCCCTGACGGACAGTTCACCGGCAACGATGCCTACCTTTACTATAAGCAAGCACAAACCATCGCGGAACAGGGGTACTTACCTGCGCGCGATATGGACCGGTGGCTGCCCCTCGGCAGAGATAACACGCAACTGCTATCGCTCTACGCCTACGCTATCGCCTATACACACAAAGTGTTTCCGTGGGGGTCCCTCTATCAGATACAACTGTATCTCCCCGTCCTCTGTTTTACGGTGGCGATAGGAGTACTCTTTCTTTTTCTTGCGCGGGCCCATGGCCCCCTCTTTGCCACCATTGTCGGGTTGCTTTTAGCAACGTTTCCCGGGAGCATCGCCCGCAGTTCCGTGGGGTTCGGCGACCGCGACGCATGGTGCTGGATGCTCGGCGTCCTCACTGTCACAAGTTACCTATGGAAAGAACAAATGCCACACGGACGGCGGAGATGGCTTGCAACTGCACTCTCAGGCTTCATCGTTTTTTTAGGCGGTCTGAGTTGGGAAGCCTTCGGACTGTTCGTCCTCATCATCCTCGCTACAGAACTCTGGACGGTTTGTAGCACGGACACCGAACAGCACCTCAAAGAATATCTGCTCTATCTGCTCATGTTCGTGCCGTGGCTCTACATCATCAGCCCCGCCTATCACAGTGGATACGGGTATACAACACACCTGCTCGCCCTCACAATCGCACCGCCACTCGCCGTTTTCGCAGTGCGGGGGACGAGATACCTACTCCTAACGTACGTGAAAAACCTTCGCCCCCACGCACGCAAAATCGCATGGATGTTAACACTCCTCAGTCTCCTTGCAGGGCTTTACTATCTTTTTTCCCAAATCCATACGTTCGAGACAACCGCCTTCATCCTCCAAGAACCGCAGCTGATGAAAAGCATCAGTGAGCTAGCGAATCCAGGGTTCACATATTGGATACTACATTATGGCACAATCTTTGTCTTCGGCAGCGTCGGAATCGTGCGAAGAAAATATCATCTGGGTCTATTTATACACTAAAACGCTAAACTGTTTCTCCAGGTGTGTAGGCTTCTGCTTGCATGTGATAGAGATCCGCATACATCCCATTCTTCCGAATCAGTTCCTCATGAGTCCCCTGTTCCATAATTTCGCCGTGTTCCAGAACGATAATCCGATCTGCCATACGTAACGTTGAGAACCGATGAGAGGTTAAGATTGTGATTTTTCCACGAGATAACTCCTTGAAACGCGTATAGATTTCATATTCTGACTCTGCATCAAGGGATGCCGTGGGTTCATCAAGCACCAAAATTGGAACATCGCGCACTAGTGCCCGTGCGAGAGCAACTTTCTGCCACTCGCCTAGCGAAAGTTCCTGCCCTTCGTCAAAAAGTTTACCCAGAACGGTTTCATACGCTCGGGGCAATGTGTCAATCACTTCATCGGCACCACTTTTCTCAGCGGCAGCCACAATAGCATCCATATTTTCCAAATCCGCAATGTGTCCATAACCGATATTTTCTCGCGCCGTACAGGCATATTTCACATAATCTTGGAACAGAATGCTAATTCGTTGCCGGAGACTTTTCAAACCCATCGTACGGATATCCATTCCATCAAAAAGAATGCTGCCTTCTGTCGGATCATAAAAACGCGCCAAAAGCTTTATCAATGTTGTTTTCCCAGCACCGTTTTTCCCCACAATCGCCACCGTCTCTCCCGCCTGTAGGGTTAGATTCAGATTTTCAAAGACATACGTCTCGCGCTCTGCCCCTGGATATTTGAAAGAGACATTGGAAAACACCACTCTCGATATCTTTGGCGGTGCGGCTTTTGCTGTTGGCGACTCGCTTATAGTCGGTCTCAGCCCCAGCAATTCAAAAAGATGTGAAACGAAAAGACTCCCTTCATACAGTGATGCAATATCTCGGAGGAGGTTCTCCAGATAGCCTTGGCTCCTTGAAAACGTTTGGATATACATCGTCATTTCCCCAAGCGTAATCCGCGTAAAAACTGTTTGGAACACGATATAGATATAAGAACCATAAAAACCGAAGGAAGAGAGGAGTTGCAAGAGGAAGCCGGTGATGAAACGTTTCCGGTGGATCGATATTTTTTCTCGATAGAGTTTCCAAAAAATCTTTGTTCCCTCTCGCAAGAAATAATCTCCCAATTGAAAAAGTTGGACTTCCTTAACAAACGCCCGATTTTCTAAGAGATCTGAGTAATAGGATTGTTTTCGGCCTTCAGGGGTTCGCCCATCCACATAGAGATAGTTCAAGAAAGAGTGTCTGAGTTCCCCAAAAAAAGTGGGAACGGAGACAACAAATAGAACAAGGACAATCCAACCGTTGAATGTCCAGAGAATGACGAGCATTCCAAGTAGCATCAGGAAGTTTCTAATCACACCGAAACTTTGTGTGAGAAGTTGATACGGACGGATAATAGCTTCTTGGCGCCCCTTTGCTAATCGGTCATAGAAATGGGAGGTCTCAAAGAATGCTAGATCCAGGGAAATGGCCTTACGTTGGATCAGCACTTGGATATGATGAATTAACCGATCTTGGAGGGCTACCTCCAGAAAACGTTGGGCATGATGAAAGAAATGCCCAACGCCGAGTATCGCAAATTCCAGCACGACTAATAAGACAAGCTGGCGGATACGGGCATCTTGTGGATCTTGAATCGCCTCCACAACACCGTCTACGATCAACTTTCCTATCCATACCTGACAAGCGGGGATAATGCTCTGGAGGGCAGTGAGCAGTCCAAAAAAAGCTGTCAAGGAATGCCCGCTCTGCCATACCAAAATCATTGATTTACTGTATGTTTGTACAAAAGTAGATAGTGCTTTCACCATTTTCTGAAAACCTCAAAGGGACAATCACGATAGCACGTGACCTTTAGACGATGTAGATCCAAACGTTTGGGGTGCGAACTATTGACAGTCTTTATTTCTGCAAGCATCGGGTCTACAGTCATTAGATTAAATTCTCCTTTATTTTTCAAGGATTGCGGGAGGAAAACAAACAGAAAGGATCAGGTGATTTGCGTTCTATGGCAATCCTCTTTGTTGTTGTCTCAGGCGCGAACCGAAAAATCACACAAACTGCATCCGTTATGTGTTTACATTCGGTTCGCGCTGTCATTACGCACTGAATGGCAGTTGCGCGGCTATGGGTGATTCGACCCCCCTCAGCGCCCCTCAAAACTGCGTTTTTGAAGGTTTCCGTCCCGTGTTCAGCGGCGCTGCGTCTCAGCACACCGTTACGGACGGGTATCCGTGGGTTTGACATGCGTTGTGCTGCTTTTTGCGGGGCCGTTGGGTATCCGTGTATACCTCCACTCGTGTCAACCGACCCCAAGCGTCACGTCCATTGGGGCGACTTTGGTTTTTTTTTTTTCGGATAAAAACACCCGCAAGGCACTCCCAGGGCGTTACACCGCATGACTCACCGGCACCTTCGGTGCGGCTCTGTCTATATATATACGCGCGTTGAAAAAAGTTTAGGGTGATTTTCATTTTTTTTTTCAAAAAACGCCCACTTCACCTTTTTCCGCCGAAGGTCTGTTTCTTCTATCTCTCTCTATATACACAAGTTCAGAAAAGTTTAGGGTTACTTGCATTTTTTTTCAAAAACAGGTGTCCCGCTTGGGGTTTTCAGGGGTTTTTTGCGTGAGGGAGGAGGGAGTTGCGGCGGGGCGGGTGTTGGCACCGAAGCCCCGAAGAACAAGATGTCCGTCCGAGGGTCTCTTTTTTGCGAGGGTTCAGCCGTGTTCACACGTGAGCCGCGCGTTTTGAGCGTTTTGCAGGGGTGCAGTCCTGTTTTTGCTGTGTTTTTGTGGTGACAGAGGCGTGACAGGCTGCGACAAAACCTTCCGATGCAGTCGGCTTGGCTTTCAAAATCAATGCGACAGAGGCGTGAGAGGCTGCGACAAAACCCCCGAGGTATCACGACTCTCCCCTCCTGGAGAGAGGCGGGGTCGGATGCACATTGAAACCGCTGACCGAAAGCCTCCGAGCGGTGTCTGCGAACGGATGTCTCTCAACGCCCACGGGGTCAGAAGCCCGCAGGACAGATTCTTCCGCGCCCGCTCGAAAACAGGTATTCTGTAAGACCACGGCAATTGTGCACCGGAAAAAAGGCGGATGGAGTGGCGGGATGTCGTGGATCTGCTCTGAGGAGTTATAGGGCTTTTTTTTAACTATCCCCCCGTGGGGTGAGAGCCGGCAGGTTCGGCTAAATAGGGCGGGGTTCTCATATAGCAAAGGTGAAGGTTCTGAAGTTGGGGCTGTGTGTGATGTGTTTGCGTCAAGTGTCGTCGGTTTGCCCGCTGTTTGTCGGTTTTTCTGTGTCAATTTTTTTCCGAGCGCGGTACCCATTTAAAATTAGGAGCTTCAAAACATTTAGGAGTCCGCTTCACAGCGTGCGATGAACAGAGACACCCCGTGGCTCCCCGGCCCCTCGAAAAACCGAACCCGTGACACGGATGCATATAGACTGACACACGTGCATATAGAGTGACACACGTGCATAAGTATTTTCGGCAGATTCCGGGGACAGGGGTGCTGAAAGGATTTTTTCCTTTCAAAAAAGAATAGGCTCTGATACAATAAGGATGATAAAAATAGGAATAACGCTTTTCTGTCTCGCCCTGCTTCTGTATTGGACACCCACAGGCGCTCACGCCAAACGGGCTATTTTGGTATCAACACAGATACGCACTGCAAAACCAGGGAACAGTCTTCTGGCAGAAACGTTCAGATGGATGAAAGCGGAACTTCCAGAGCCCACAGTTGTCGCTACACACTGGCATTATGGCAGTCAACTCAACGTTCTCGCTGGAGTTAAAACCATTATAGACCAGGATCATTATCTACAGTATTGGATAGACCTATACGAGAGGCATGTCTACTATGCTGCAAACGAAGGGGAGGCACTTGAATATCTAAAGACCCACGGAGCAACACATCTGATGCTAACCCCAGAAGAACCCATATATACCTTATTGCGTAGAAGATTGAGCGATGCGTTTCAGCCTGTCTATCCAACAGAGAACTTCACAGCGTCCCCTGTCAAAATCTGGCACATCCACTATCCCCCGACATCCAAACCGATCCGAAATACCTCAAAACAGGGTTCCCTGAAATAGACAAAACGTTAGGAGTTCAATAACCATGCGTGTCAAAACGATTGTCTTCATCAGCAGAGTGGGACTGCTCTTATGGGTTTTGCTCAGACAACCGACCTCCGAACCGCCTTGGAGAGAAAACCACGCGCCAGAAAAACAGGGGATCACAGACCGATCCCATTTGTTTATCCGATTTTGACGATTTCGGTTTCTGTGGTTTGATTTTCTTTTCGTTTTGCGAGGTCGTATCCTCGGCGTGCGAGTTCCAAAAAGAGTGTTTCATCTTTTATCTTTTTCATTGAACTGCTCAAAAGAGCAAATACAAGATGGTCATCAGTCGTTGTCAAATCTAAAAACGATTACAGACTTGTCAGCGATGGCTTGATTCAGAAGGACGCGAAGCTATCAATAGGCGATCGTTTACTAGCGATCTACAAATCCATCTCGGAAGTCGTCGCGACGAGCCTTCCATCGGGAGATGATCGGCCTACTACCAACGGCGCTGCCTCTCCGCTTATTTAAAAACGATAATAAGTTTCCGATACACTGATCGCTGCGAACCCGTTCTCGCTCGGATTACAAGTAGATAACGCCCATTTCGGACAAGCGTGCCATTATCCATCAATCCATCCCACTGTGCAGCGTTGGGTCCGATGTAATGCGGTACCTCTTCAAGCAATCGTCGAACCCGTCTACCGTGAAGGTCAAAGATATCCATTGTCACAAATACTTGCGTTACATCTGGCGCGTTAAGTCGATAGGTTATCGTCAGCCGATGTCTATCGGGATCAAAAAATACGCGAGGCGAGAGTTCAAGGTTCCGAATCTCCAACCGTTCACTCCGTTTCAAATCTTCAGGCACAGCAGCTGTCAAGGCATAAATCCCGAAGTGATTGATGGAAGTTGTCACACCCCCTTGTGCCTTGTCCCCGCGATCTTGCAACGGCACCCATTTTTTTCTAAATGCATCCCAAAAATAGAGCTGCGGTTTCCTATCTGTGCCCCGCTGATAAAGGGGATTTGGGGGGTTACGACTCGTGTATGCGGCATCTCCGAACAGGAACGTCAGCTGTGCAGGTCGTTTCAAGACAAGTTTTTCGGGTGAAATTCGGACGACCCGGACGAATCGCTGCAGCGGTGGCGGCAATCCGGGAGGTGCTACAATTTCTATCCCGATCTTTTCTTCAACAGCAAGCGCGCCTTTCGGCAGCGCTATTGCTACATCCCCCGCACTTTGGAGCTTTCCACCGCTATTACCAATAACCTTTGTTTCAGGAACAACCCTTAACACAACACGCTGTTCTACACCTGCTATCCAACAGATAAGACTTCCCGTTCCAACAAAAACTGCCGTTAGTATCGTCGGCGCACGGGTCGTAATTCTACCTAAATTTCCCGATAGAAACCACTGTGCTGGTAATGTTTCTTTCTCAGAGGAGACTGCTTGAAGTCGGTATTGTTTACCAGAGATCAGCCTATAAGGTTGCCTGACTCTCGTCACTCCGTCGAACACCTGAATCTCAAAGGTATTCGCCGCCTTAACACTCGAGGAGCACAACGTTATCAGTGAGATGCATATAAGTTCTGCTATTCGGTGGAAAAATGTTTGCATAAGCTTATGTTACTACACATTTCCTTGAAGCGCAAGTCATCTTATGGTAAACTGAAAATTATGGAAAAGAGCCCCCTAAAAGGCAGACAAATAGACAGCACTGCCCTCATCAAAAGAGATCCTTTGCTGGAACCGTATGCAGACCAACTCCGCCAACGGTTCGCGTACTATCAGCGTCTCAGAGCAAAGATAGAAGAAACTGGAGGTTTATTAGGCGAAATAAGCCAAGGACACTACTATTTCGGCTTCAATAGAGGAGAAAACGATGGGGAAACCGGGGTATGGTACCGTGAATGGGCACCGAACGCGCAGGCACTCTCACTCATTGGGGACTTTAACGGCTGGGATCGTGTTGCAAATCCGATGTCGATTGATGAATGGGGAGTCTGGCATCTCTTCCTCCCGGACAAACATTACGCTGACCGACTTGGGCACGGCAGCGGAATCAAGGTGCATGTTGTATCCGCACTCGGTAGACTCGACCGAATTCCGGCATATATTCAGCGCGTCACTCAGGAAGGCGATGCCGATTTCACCGGACAGTATTGGGCACCTCCGTATCCATATCAGTGGAAATACCAAGCCCCCCATTTCGATACCCAAACGGAAGGATTGCGAATCTACGAAGCACACGCGGGTATGGCACAGGAAGCAGAAAAAGTTGGCACGTTCGCTGAGTTCGCAGAAAACGTACTTCCCCGAATCGCAGACTTAGGCTATAACGCTGTTCAGCTGATGGCGGTGATGGAACATCCCTATTATGCCAGTTTCGGGTATCATGTGAGCAACTTTTTCGCTGTCTCAAGCCGTTTCGGGACCCCGGAAGAACTCAAAGAACTTGTTGATACAGCACACAGTATGGGCTTGCTGGTTATTATGGATTTGGTACATAGCCACGCCATCAAAAATCTCAACGAAGGGTTGAACCATTTTGACGGCACGGCACATCACTATTTCCACGCCGGTGAGAAAGGCGAACACACCGCATGGGATTCACGATGTTTCGATTACAGTAGATGCGAGGTGCAACGCTTTTTGCTGAGCAACATCCGGTACTGGCTGGAGACCTACCGGTTCGACGGATTCAGGTTTGATGGTATCACAAGCATGCTTTATAGCGACCACGGCTTAGAGCGGAATTTTACGGGCTATGCCGATTACTTCGATACCAGCGTCGAACCTGATGCTATTGCCTATCTGATGTTAGCAAACGAGGTTGTCCACGCTGTTAACCCTGCCGCAATCACAATTGCTGAGGACATGAGCGGAATGCCCGGGCTCGCGCGTCCCATCGCAGAAGGCGGACTCGGTTTCGACTACCGCCTCGCAATGGGAATTCCAGATTATTGGATTCAGTTGCTAAAAGAAAAACCGGACGAAGACTGGCATATTGGTGAGATTTACGGCATGTTACGCAATCGCCGTACCGGTGAAAAACATATCGCTTATGTCGAAAGCCACGATCAGAGCATCGTCGGCGACAAAACGCTCGCTACCCAACTCATGGATGCCGAACTTTACACGCATATGAGCATTTTCACGACAAGCCTCGTGGTTGCAAGAGGAATTGCGCTCCACAAACTCATCCGTCTCCTAACGTTCAGTTTGGGCGGTGAGGGATACCTTAACTTTATGGGAAACGAATTTGGACATCCTGAATGGATTGACTTTCCGCGCGCAGGCAACAATAACTCCTACTGGTATGCGCGTAGGCAGTGGCAACTCCTTGACGATGAAACACTCCGATACAAGCATCTCAACGCTTTTGATCGCGCGATGCAGCACCTTGACATAGTACACTCTCTACTTGCTAATGAAAACATTCATCTTTTATACATCCACGAAGACGCAAAACAGATTGTCTATGAGCGTAGTGGGGTTGTCTTTGCCTTCAATTTTCATCCGACAGCATCCGTTACAGATTGGCGGGTACCAGTGCCGCAGAGGGAAGACTACTACCGCGTTTTGAATACCGATGACATTGTCTACGGAGGTCACGGTGTCGTATCGGGTGTCCACTACCCGTGGCAAGATGTCCCCATGGAGAGGCACGCGCAGTCCATCCAACTTTATGTGCCAGCCCGGAGTGCATTGGTGTTAGCAGTTACTAATCTCTGAAGAGATTCCGTAGCTATTCCGTGCTGATAACTACGCAATGGCAAAGCCTAACAGGCTATGCTACGAAAACTACACAGCCTAACAGGAAACTATGCTACGAAAACTACACAGCCTAACAGGAAACTATGCTACGAAAACTACACAGCCTAACAGGCTATGCTACGCCTAACAGTCACGTAGCTATTCCGTGCTGATAACTACGCAATGGCAAAGCCTAATAGGCTATGCTACGAAAACTACACAGCCTAACAGGAAACTATGCTACGAAAACTACACAGCCTAACAGGCTATGCTACGCCTAACAGTCACGTAGCTATTCCGTGCTGATAACTACGCAATGGCAAAGCCTAATAGGCTATGCTACGAAAACTACACAGCCTAACAGGAAACTATGCTACGAAAACTACACAGCCTAACAGGCTATGCTACGCCTAACAGTCACGTAGCTATTCCGTGCTGATAACTACGCAATGGCAAAGCCTAACAGGAAACAACGCTAGGGAAGAGCAATACGGATGACACAGCCTAACAGGAAACTATGCTACGAAAACTACACAGCAAAATATACCCAAACGAGGGGCTATGCACAGCCTAACAGGCTATGCTACGTCTATGCGTAGCTATGCTTGCGGATAGCTACACCTTTATTTCTCCTACGTTGTGTTATTTTCCAGCGAATACGCACGATTGCCACCGGGCCCGCCCCCTATTGCCCATGTGCCACGGAACAACGATTGTCGCTTCGGTGGCATGGTTTTAATAATTTCATGGCTTAGGTTCAGCCGGTGCCATTGTGCCCAGATAGAGTTGTAACAATTAAAGACAGCGCATCGTGGGTTCGATGGATTCGTCCAGTCATTTGCGGCATGGACAAGACTTTCGGTGAAAATAACAACAGAACCCGGCGGGCAGCTATAGTCGTCCATCATCTCCCGCATATTCGCTTCCCACGGTGATTCACTGATGTTTGGACGATACGGATCGGGCCCGCCATAGTTGAAATGTGCCTTATGTGAACCACTCAGGAAAGAGGTAGCGCCTTGTCCCGATTTAACCTCCTCAAGTTCCCAGACGACACGCGTTAATCCCGCAAAGATTTTACCACCGGCGACCTGATATCGCATTGCGTTCGCCTGCTGTGGCGGGCGTACGACGTGCGGCAAACCGTTGTCACCCCGTTGAGATACATCCCAACCGGGTTTCCTGACAGTGGTAAAAGATCCTTCACACCGAAAGCCATAGCAATCCTCAAAAATAAATCGTTCATCCGCAAGAATTTCGTTTAAGATACCTACAATTCCAGGATGATCAAGTAAGCTCTGGAGTGTCCCCTGATAACTTTGTCTTGCCCCTGCATAGACTTCTGTCTTCATCTCTTCTATTTCCGGTTCTGACAAGACGGATGGAATCAGAATCCAACCACGAAGATCGAAGAAGAACTTCTGTTCTGGTGTCATCAACTTCACTTCTGAAGTCAACGGCATTGGTTCATTAGAATTACGTACTGTTTGCATAATAGTAAAATCCTCATAGAGTCAAACTAACCCATACATTACAAGGCGTGTTTCAATCCAGGCAAAAAATAATTCTCAACGACAACCTCCCAACTCATGCGGGAAGCGATGGCGTAGCCTTCTCGAATCATATCCTCTACATCGCGGGGTTTACGGGGCAGGCGTCCAAGGAGTTTCGCCGCAATATCCCTGCTATTCTCTACTTCAATCGCGTTCCTCTCCGTCAAACCGATGTCGATCACGTCTTCTAATGAATTCGGGGGTATCTGGAGCTGCGTATAGTCAGCAATAACGACATTCGGCACCTCACGCCCCTCTGTAGCGCGGTGAATAAAACCGCAGCACCCACAGACGTTACTGACAACGCAGATTGCACCGAAACTCAGTGGCTCCACCTGCGCGATTCCAAAAGGTTCATAAATTGACTGCCCAAATTCCGCGTCGCTCCCTTTACGGATATCCATGAACTCCATCTCTACGGGCATTCGCTTACCACAAGCTTCTTGACTCCATCCAAACTGATTGACGAAAACGACCTTAATCGCCTGAGACCGTAGATTGAAGGCAGAGACACCGTTGTTCAACTCGACCTCCGCACCTACAAGATCTGGATAGCCGATTTTGTGATACACGGGCCAGCCGTATTCGTATTCCATTCCATGAACACTTTCATACGGACGTCCGGTTGCAATTTCTGTGGAGAGGATAAACAACACCGCCGTTTTATCATTGGAGGCAAGTAGGGAATCGAGATGCGTTAGCACCTGTAAATCGCGCCATAAGCCTTTGCTTTTAACCAAACGTGTCACATGTGTAAAGACGTAATCCGGACGGTAATCGAGCAGTGTGGCTGCATACTTTTGGAGGAGTGCTTTTGATCTTAACTTTTCTTGTAGGGTCACCTGAAAGGCAGGAATACCATTGTAAACGAGGTTAATGGGAAAGTCTTCAAACGGCTTCGCCAAAAATCGGAGTTCATCCACGACGAAGTCACCAACCGCAAAGATAGTATCACAGAGATGTGCTTTGTCAATCAACGCATGCTTGAAATACCAAAACGGATCATCAAACACATCACGAACAGTTTGACCTTGCGCCTTTGCCTGCTCTAAAACGTTATAGAATCGGATATCGTGTCCGGGATGTCCCTCAACAATAGGGCGGATTGTTGCCACTTCGTGTGCGTAGAAAACAGTGCGCATGTTTTGGGCACTGTTGTCACTTTGTCGTTCAATGAGTGTTTTGAGTGCAAGCGGCATTCCCATAAATTCGTGAGAGATAATAAACACAGGCGTATCTGTTTCTTTGCCTATAAGTGCTCGCAGGGCATGATACGCAGGTTGAGCGAGACGAACGTATTCCTCAAACTCCCATTCATTTTCGTAACGGTCTGATTCAATGTGGAAGTGTTCGTAGAGTTGCCATTTGAATTGTGCAATTAGTTCTTCGTTGATGCTTGATACATTCACCAAGATAACATCTGTGAGGGTTGTAACTTTCTTATTTTTGTCTTCAAATTGCCGTTGTCCATAGACGATTTCGATCTGATAAGTCTGCTCAATCCCACTGAGGGCATCGGCGTGCGGTGTATCTTCTATTCCCTCACTGGCGTGGTACAGGACGGTATCCAATTCTCCCAAGTCTGCACCGGGAAAAAGTGGACCAACGAGAAAAGTGCGTTCAATCGCTGCATTGTAACTACGGGTTGTCAACAGCCCCTCTAGAACTGCACCAATGCCTCCCATTTTTTGGATGGCTTCGTGTGTGACGTGAACAACAATACTCAATTTTTTACCTCGCTTTGTGTCTTTTTTATACAGATTTACGTCTAATAATTTTAAAATTTAGCGCATTTTCAAAAGTTTGGCAATATCTAAATTGCAAAGAATTGGAAATTCTGATAAAATGTCTACACTTGATGTATTTCAGGTTGGGTAAGCGAGACTTTTAGATCCAATTGGTGTGAACTAATTGATGGATTTAAAAGTAGAACGCCACAGAGAGTATGAGTATCCGTGGCGTTCTGCACTACCAAAATAGAACGGTCGTTGTCAAATCTAACGTTAAAAGTTCAGTGCTAATCTCTGCTCTCTCGCGAGCGGGTTTTGGTGCTGAAGTTGTCACATACTCACCCGATGCAGACCTGCTATCGGCGGAATAGCTGTCAGTTTTCTGAGTTAACATTTTTCAGTTAAGAGGTATTAGATGATAAGACATTTCTTTGTGTCATACTTCCATAAAAGGAGATTTAAGCATGTTTAAAGAAATTGTTACCAACCGTCTATTCATAGGTGCGTTTGCGTTGTTCATCCTCTGTGTTATGGGTTCCCTGCTGTATATGCGGCATGTTAAACAGACGGAAGCCGTGAACCTTGCCGAGACGGAAGAACGCGTTGAGCAATGGCACGAGAGAAGGAATCAAGAACCGCCTGCGGAAGTGCCTATTGTTGAGCAGTCCGCAGAGGCTGGACACTTCCACGAGGATGGGACATTCCACGCCGAACCGCATGAGACAGCGAAACCATCTACCGAGATAAACACCCCACAGGTGAGCGATCCCCCGCGTTCGGAGGTTTCCAATGTCGTGCCACGTCGGCTTCCAGAGGATGTGTTTTCTGCGGAATACACCGCGCAGGTCAAGGCAGCCGTGCAGACGTGTGTATCTCTTTTTCCTGCGTCCGACGAAGAACGAGAAGCAGGCGGGTATACTGAGTCTTTTTGGATCCTAATGGAGGCATTGAACGATGCCGCTAAGCTTTCTGACCTTGCCTACAGGACGAAGAACCCCTCCTATAAGGCGAGATCCGACGAGATCTATGCGTTACAGGAGCCGTTTGATTCGATCACTCCGAGGCCGAAGTTGAGTGCGGATCAGTTAGCACAGGTCGAGAAAGCGGCACAGGAGTTTGAAGTAATTACGCAACGGCTCAGCCCTACTGAACAGCAACGGCTTCGGGAGCTGGGAATAGATAACCCCTACAGAACGCGACTTGAGGATGAGCAAAACCGATGAAACACAGTATCTTTAAAACACTGCTGTTAGTAGTTTCTGCCGCTTTACTTTTATTTTTTAACAGTGATGTCGCCTTTCCGGCTGATAGGTGCCTTATATTGGAGAGCTTGGCCGGAAGCTTTGATTGTTGACGCGATGTCGTCGTGTATAGTCTTCCGGTAGGATAGTTGTTCCGCCCCCCAATTCCATGTGGGTGTGTCGCTTTTCTGGTGCGCCCTGGGTCTTTTGTTCTTGACAAATCCACCGAAAACAATTATAATGTAATAGTCGTTGGTTGTCAGTTATCAGTCAACCGATAACTACTTATCATCTTTCGGAGGTAAAAATGTTAGATAATATCGGACAGGTCGCGGGTGCGATCTGGCACTATCTTGAGGAAAACGACGAAGCCACCGTTACAAAAATAACCCGTGAAATCGGTAAACCGCAACGTTCAGTTCTTATGGGTGTCGGTTGGCTCGCCCGTGAAGGGAAATTAAATTTCAACGAAAAAGGACAAGCCACTTACATCACACTCAAAACACAACAATCGGATGCAGAAGTTGGATAGATTTCGGAAGGAGCATGGAATTAAATGAAGCCACTTCGGCAATTAACAGTGGTCCCGACCTTACCACCGAATCTCGAACCTCTGCGTGAGCTCGCTTTAAATCTATGGTGGACTTGGGATCGTGAAGCCCTTGATCTCTTCCGCCATCTTGACGTTGGGTTGTGGGAAAAAACGTATCACAACCCAGTGGCAATGCTCGGGCAAATTTCCCAAGAGCAGTTGGATGAGGCATCAAAAAACAGTATGTTTCTTGCCCGCTTTGAGGTCATCCAGAGGAAATTCAAAGAATATCACCAAACATCTTCATGGTTTGAAACAAATTACAACGACGCTACGCTCGACACCCTGAAAATTGCCTATTTTTCTATGGAATATGGGTTAACAGAGTGCATGCCGCTTTACTCCGGCGGCTTAGGGGTTTTAGCAGGTGATCATTTAAAATCTACGAGCTACTTAGGGCTGCCTTTTGTTTCAGTCGGTCTGCTCTACCAACACGGTTATTTCCGTCAGACGCTTACCGCGGATGGGTGGCAGATGGCAGATTACCCAGCAAACGACTTCTACAACATGCCCACCCAACCAGAGAAGCGCGCCGATGGAAGCCCTCTCTTAATAAAAGTCTCATACCCAGAAGGAACAGCTTTCGTCAAGGTCTGGCGGGCCCAAGTTGGACGCGTCCCCTTGTACCTGCTTGATACTAATATTCCAGAAAATCAGAGTGAAGAACTACGGAACATCACTGATTACCTGTACGGTGGGGACGAACGCCTCCGTGTCAAACAGGAAATTCTGCTTGGGATCGGGGGGTATCGTGCCTTAACCGAACTCGGTATCCAACCCACTGTCTGCCACATGAATGAAGGGCATGCAGCGTTCCTCACGATTGAACGCATCCGGCAGTTAATGCGGAACACCGACATCCGTTTTGAAGATGCCTGCGAAGCCACGAAAGCCGGAAATATTTTCACCACGCATACACCTGTCCCGGCCGGCATTGACTGGTTCCCACCTGATTTGGTGAACTACTATTTCAGTAACTATTACGACGAGCTCGGTGTTTCCGCAGAAACCTTTCTCGGTCTCGGTAGAGCAAATCCTGGTACCACCAGCAGTGAGTTCAGTCCGGCGCTTCTTGCGCTCAGATTGTCAGCAATGCGTAACGGCGTGAGCCAGCTCCATGGCAATGTCTCCCGCGATATGTGGAAATACCTTTGGCAAGGCGTCCCTGTTCATGAGATACCGATCCGTGCGATCACGAATGGCATTCACACCCGGTCTTGGGTTTCTGACGACATGCAGGATCTCTTTACTAGATACCTTGGCCCCCACTGGATCGTTGAACTCACAAATCAAGCCGTCTGGACGCAAATCTCCAATATACCAGATCCTGAATTGTGGCGTATACACGAACGCCGGCGCGAACGTCTGATTACCTTCGCGCGTCAACGGCAAGAACAGAAACAAACACTCATCGGCAATTTAGGGCGGAGCGCGCAAGCCGATCTTACCAAGTCCAATCGGATCAAGGAAACCGATAGCACAGCGGTTAAGGCACTTAATTCCGCTGCATTGACTATCGGGTTCGCGCGTCGATTTGCCACATACAAGCGTGCAACGCTCCTCTTCCAAGATGTCAATCGACTCGATAAGATTTTGAATCACCCTGAACGTCCTGTCCAACTTATCTTTGCTGGGAAAGCGCACCCTCACGATTATGGCGGGAAACTTCTCATCCAGCGCATTGCACGGATCGCAGCGGAACCCCGCTTTTATCATAAAATTGTTTTCATTGAGGACTACGACATCTGTGTCGGACGCTATCTCGTTGAGGGTGTCGATGTTTGGCTAAACAACCCGATACGTCCCAACGAAGCAAGCGGTACGAGCGGTATGAAAGCCGCAGCAAACGGCGCACTCAACCTGAGTATCGCAGATGGGTGGTGGGCAGAGGCAAATGACTTAGGCGGCGGATGGACAATCCATACGGGAACGGCTTCAGACGATGCAGAATCCAACGACGAGGTGCATGCCAACGCCATTTACGAACTCCTCGAGAAAGAGATTGTACCCCTCTTCTATGAACGCAGTGTTGTTGATGATGTCCCTTATAAGTGGGTCGCACGCATGAAAACCGCAATGCAGAATCTCACACCCATCTTCAATACCAAACGGATGGTAACCGAGTACGCTGAGCAGCTATATTTTCCGACACATCAGAGATGGCTAAAACTCAATGAAAACGAAGCAAAACGTAGCATCGCCTTAGCGCGCTGGAAGCGCCATATTCAGGAGCACTGGCGGAATCTCTGGATTGAGGAAAAATCCGCTAATGTCACATCTGCTACAGTTCAAAACCTTGAATTGGGCGTGGGGGAATCTACAACAGTGCAAGCGGTTGTACACACTGATGTCCTATTCCCGCACGAACTTGCCGTTCAAATTTATCACGGTGTGTTAGATACGGCCGGCGAAATTCACAACGGCAACGCTACGCTAATGGAATATAAGGCAGATCTCGGGGATGGTGCTTACCTCTTTGAAGGAACGCTTACCTTGAAACAGACCGGATTGCACGGTTACACTGTGCGCGCCCTGCCTTATCATGAGGACTTGGAATCCCTAACCGAACTCGGTCTTATAACGTGGGCATGATTAAATTAAAGCGAAAGCTGCTTTCATCGGCGAAAGACCGTTTTGCGGTGCAATAACCACTTTTAAGCGTCCAATGAGCGTACACAGCTTGAAACGAAGCGGAAAGCGGGTATACAGAAAGCCCTGAAATTCCGATTGACCAGGTCGAACCCTAAGGGATAATAAAAAAAATGGACAGAACCGCAGAAATTGCGCGTGAGACAGCAGAAACCCAGATACAGCTGCGCCTGAACCTCGACGGAACGGGCACCTCCATTATTCACACGGGTGTTGGATTCCTCGATCACATGTTGGAACTCTTTGCTAAACACGGATTCTTTGACTTGGAGATTGCAGCGAAAGGGGATCTGCATGTAGACGCACATCACACAACCGAAGATGTTGGCATCTGTTTAGGGCAAGCTTTCCAAAAAGCCGTCCTCAACAAAGCAGGCATGTGCCGTTTCGGCAGCTTCACCGTTCCAATGTATGAATCCCTCGCCAAAGTAGACCTTGATGTCTGCGGGCGTCCTTACTTACACTACGAGACACCGCTTCGCGGCGCGAAGGTCGGCGATTTTGATGTTGAACTCGCAGAGGAATTTTTTCACGGATTCGCGAACCACAGCGGCACAACCCTGCACATCAACGTGCCTTACGGCACAAACCAACACCATATCATTGAAGCGATTTTTAAAGCCGTCGCGAAAGCTTTGTACATCGCTACACGTCTCGATGCCCACATCACCGGTGTGCTATCTACCAAAGGGAGCCTATAGTTCAAACCCCCCTACTAAAGACCCTATTTTTGATTAACAGTTTCAATCTAACAAAGCTTTCAAAGGAGAACGGTTATGAGTAATGGGAACGTTATCTCAGTGATACTCGGCGGCGGGCGCGGCACACGCCTGTTCCCACTCACCCGAGACCGTGCGAAACCCAGTGTCCCCATTGCGGGTAAATTCCGACTCGTCGACATACCAATTAGCAACTGCCTTCACTCCGGCTTTGACCGTATCTTCGTCCTAACCCAATTTAATTCTGTCTCACTGAATAGACATATCACCCGCGCCTATAGATTTGACAGCTACCGGCGCGGGTTCGTCCAAATCCTTGCAGCACAACAGACCTTGGCAGGCGAGGAGTGGTACCAGGGAACGGCAGACGCTGTTAAACACAACCAACCGTATATTCTGAATCCACGGTTTGCAGATGATTACGTTCTGATTCTCGCGGGGGACCATCTCTATCGGATGGATTATCGCAAAATGCTACAGGTCCACACCGAATCCAAATCGGTTATCACCGTATCTGTTATTCCTGTGAAAAAAGAAGAGACACGCGGACTCGGTATTCTTCAAGCGGACGCAAATGGACGGATTGTTAATTTTGTCGAGAAACCGCAAACTGAGGAAGAACTGCTTCCGCTACGAGTTGAACCCGATGTCTTTACGTCGCGTGGTATCGACCCACGCGGTAGAGAATACATCGCCTCAATGGGTATCTACATTTTTAATAGAGATATCCTCCAAAATGCTTTGCAAGATGACACACATGTCGACTTCGGCAAAGACATTATCCCCAGGAGTATTCAGACGCTTCCTGTCTCTGCCTATTTTTTTGATGGGTATTGGGAGGACATTGGGACGATCCGTTCGTTTTACCACGCAAACATAGCCCTGACTGAGACCGCCCCGGCTTTCAATTTCTACGATGAGCAAGCCCCAATTTACACCAACCGCCGCCACTTACCCAGCACAAAGGTCAATAGCAGCAGCGTCCGATCCTCCATCCTTGCAGAGGGTTCTATTATTGACGATTCGGAACTCGATAGAACGATTGTGGGCATCCGGAGTATTATCTCCACTGGCAGCCGCGTTTACCAATCCATACTCATGGGGGCAGATTATTATGAACCAGAGAAATTGCGATCGGGAAACGCCCAATCAGGCATTCCGCATGTCGGTATTGGGAAGAATTGTCTGATTCAGAACGCAATCATTGACAAAAATGCGCGAATCGGTGATAATTCTGTACTCGTCAATCGGGAAGGGGTTGAAAATCTGGACGCTGAAAACTATTACATCCGAGACGGTATTGTGATTGTCCCCAAGGATGCTACAATATTGCCCGGAACCACTGTCTAACCGAATAGCCTCGATGTCATAATCGAAGGGCTATGGAACAAGGAGAATTTCTAATGCACAGTGTACTTACATTTCTAACGATAAGCCTCTCTGCCTTGATACTCTTTATCTTACCACACGCTATGGCCCTAAATACAGAGGGTCTCGTCGGTGCTTGGTTGTTCGATGAAGGTAGAGGGGAAACCGTTACAGATTCCGCTGCTAATGGGTTGGATGGCAAAATCGCACAAGGAAATCCGAAATGGGTCGAAGGGAAATTTAATGGCGCAATGGCGTTTGGGGGATCCGATATGGTGACTGTCCCTGATGATGACGCACTTGACCTCGAGAACTTCACACTCGCTGCATGGGTGAATATTCCGGAAATCTCCGGCGCATGGCAGATCATTGCCTCCAAAGAGAACCGAAATCCTACGGGTCGGAACTACGGACTCTTTGGCAATATTAACACCGGGGTCATCCACTATTCCTTCACAACAAACGCCGGTTGGAAATCGTTTGACGCGAAAACTGCCGTCACCGATGGGGATTGGCATCACGTCGCCGGAACTTACGACGGTTCTGACTTCAAGCTTTACCTCAATGGACAAGTAGATGCACAGGTGTCGCCAGGGACGAAACCCGATACCAGTGATAATCTCTTCTTTATCGGCGGCTGCGACATCGGGAACTACTGGATGTCCGGGGCAATTGACGAGGTAGTTCTCTATGATAGACCCCTCAGTGAAAAGGAAATTGGCGAACTCATGGCGGATGGAATGCTTGTTGCGTTAGACATAAAACCCGGTGGGAAACTAGTAACCACGTGGAGTCAAATTAAGGGACAAGCAACTCGGTAGGTTCCAAGAAGCGTTAAGGAGAATCAACGCACATTATGTCTGAATTAAGACAGCAACTCCTCGTACTCCATCTGCACACGCCTGATCTGAACAGTGGCGTGGTCGCTTGGGCGATGTACGATGGAACGGGTCACCAACGTTATACGACAGGTGACAGCGAAACGCCGCCCTATAACTCGGTGGTGGAAGCTATGCAAGATGGCTGGCGAGTCATTCAGTTTCCACAACAATTCCCTGCCTATCCGGGTATGGAATACCACACTTCATATCTCAGGTTTGAATATATCCTTGAGAAATTGGAGGAAATCTCATGATTGACAAAAAGTATTTACTCAGTACAGAACAGATGGCGAACTTCGTCGCGGACGGTTACCTGCGTTTCGACGAACGCATCCCTCGCGAATTGAATGAAGCCGCACACGCCGAAATGGAAGCCGGTGTTATTGTGCGTGGACGTGGCGGCACGGTTTTAGACGAAGTCTGGGATGATGACTCTGCTGTCGGCAAAGTCTTTCGACTGCCGGAAGTGAAAGGTATCATCCACAGCCTTGTTGGTGAGGATCCGCTCTACGATCATCACGCCGTTCATATCGTCCGTCCGCAGCACGACATCGGACAAAGTTGGCACGCCGATGCAATCATCGACCTGCGGATGCATTTTGACATCCAGTTCTTCTATTTCTCGCACGACACACCGCGCGAAATGGGCGGAACAATGATTCTACCGGGGAGCCATTACCGACGCGTCTGTGAGACGGACATCGCGCGTTACCAAAACTTCCTGGGGCAGCATCCTGTCGTCTGTAAAGCAGGCACGCTGCTGGTTGTGCATCATGGAATGTGGCACTGTGCGCAACCGAATCTGACCGACCGGACGCGCTACATGTTCAAACTCCGTCTGAACCCTACGGTCCGTCAGTGTCAACTCTGGAATACAGACGATCTCGATACAGCATCTTTCCACGGTATCTTAGGGAGAAATCATAGGTGGTACGGGAACGATGTTAGGCTTGAAATCGTCAATCGGATCAAGCAGTGGCGTTTCCTTACGGGTGATGATTCATTCGATGTCGGCTACTGGCTCTCTCGTCTCGAAAACATGCCAGAGGATACGCAAGCGGCAGCGTAGGGTTTGCAAGAAAAAAGGCGCGGTTTTTACAACCGCGCCTACAACGCCTGAAATAGTCGAAACACTTACCTATCTGCTCCTCGTCTGTTCCCTGTTCTTCTTGAGCCGGCGCGTCTTCTAACCTCTCTCATTATTTCTCGCCGCTCCTCTGGCGAAGCATGCTTGAGTTTTTCTGCCAACTCTTTCTGGTTTATCTCGAGCGCCGTAGCTTGTTCTTTCATCTCCATTTGCTTGCGCTTTACAGCTTCCGCCTCCTTGTTAACGTTGGCTTGGTTTCTCCCCGCATTATCACCGTCCTCTTTTTCGGATCCCCCGCCCCCGGTCCTGCTGCTGCCACCCCGTTTCGTTGTGAGAAACTGAAGTGCCTCCGTTTTCAACGTTATCGGCTTTCCGTCTTTTTCCAACACTACCTGTTTCGCTTGGATGTCCTTTACGGTTATGTCTCCCAGTTTTTCGCCTATGGTAACAAAATGGTAGCGATTCGATCTTTTCTCCAGCAGTGTCGCCTGGGCGATCATGCCGTCCGGGTGCACAGCTGTGCCAACCAGACTATAAGCAGGTTCGTTGTTCGGTGGGGTCCATCCCAAGGGTCGAAAGAGGTTGTTATCAATAATCACCTTGTAAAACGCCGCGTTTTCTCCGAAGTCAACTCCCTCTCGGTTTTGACGTTGCCGAAACCTATCGCGTTGCGTCTCAGCCTGTTCCTTTACTTTTGTCATTTCCTGCTTTTTCGCTGAGTCGCCTTCTGTTTTTTCGACCCAATTCATTTCCGGCTTTGTGGTAATAAATTCCGTCTTTGCCTTATCTTGTGCGTACAGCAATACCGCAAAAACGAGGAGCAAGCATACGATACACCCAACCCCCAATTTCGCACTGCTGCTGCGTTGACTACCAACACCTCTGACTTTCATTTCGTTTCCTCCGTCGCCTCTTCCAAGCTTACTTTTCAAATGCCCGTTTCTGATGAAGACAATCTCTATTGCAAAAAGTTCTATTTTTTTAATTGTATCATATTCTTTGCCGAATGTCAATCCTACAGGAGAATTAAATGCCTCTGGCGTTGCCGTAGGGGCATGCAGTCCCACCAAAAAACGTTGACTTTATAGAAAAAATAGGTTAAACTTTATAGCAAGAGTTTGTTTAACAACTAAAGGAACAAATCTATGAGACGCTACAATCCCGCTGAAAAATATATTGCATTTGCGTGCAGCTGCGCCTTCATTTTTATTTTAGCAAATGGACAGGCGGAGGCAGCGCGGCGTTCGCGTGTCCTGTCAATAGCCCTCTTTGCCTCTGGCATGAGTCTCCAATTCGGTAGCAGCATTCTTAAAGCATCTGCCCAAGACCGGTACGATACCTATCTCAACGCTGCAACCCAAGCAGATATTCAGACGTACAAAGACGCTTTTCTCGTTAGGCGAAACGCCAGCACTATCATGTCTGGTGTCGGTCTCGGGTGTGTGGGGCTTGCCGTGCTTTTCTCAATCTATAATCAACTGGACACACCCGCACCTGTGGAGGACGCAGTCTCCGCGGTGCGAAACTCAAAACGCCAAGTTAAGATATTAAAGACAAACCGAAGCGGCTTGGCAAATCATCTCTCGCAAAATACGGGGCTGCTTTTCCCACGCACGACATTCCAATTGCATCCGCATTACGACTTTCAAACGCACCAGGCAAGTCTAAGGCTCTTGCACCATTTTTAGGACTTCTCCCTTAGATACACGGTCTCGTGCTACGGGAAGCTACATCGATGTGGTTACAATCTCTTTAATAAGGAGAAAATGCAATGTACGCAATTCGACACCTATGCTATGGCAAGCTTGTTCTGTTAAGTCTTCCGATATGCCTTGTTCTACTTCTGTTAAGTGCCTGCACCAACACCGAAGATTTCGCGAACCCGCTCGATCCGGAGAATCTACGCACTGCTGGCGCGCCAGACGGCCTGACACTCTTCGCTGGAGATAAACAGGTACGGGTAACGTGGGACGACACAGGTCAGATAGGCATTAAAGGCTATCGTATCTATAGACGTTCCACAGGTGGAACGGATAGGGAATTCACATTAGTCGGCACTGTTGACGCACCTGCGAATGAATTCATTGATACCCAAACCCTCGAAAACGATCGCATCGACGCATCCGGACGGCTCCTTGCCTATGAATATCGTGTCGCTTATGTAGATGTCAACGGTGTCGAAACACCAGATCCGACGAACCCCCCTACCGATAGTGAAGAACCGCGGCGTATTTGGAAAACAGCGCTCGCCACCCCCAGTGTCCCGCCCCCTGCGCCTACTGTAACACTCGGTGACCCAACCGATCTGACGGTCAAGCTCTTTTGGGACGGTTACGAGTTCCCGCGCGATTTCTCTATTTTCCGCGTCTACGCCGCACTTGACCCCGGGGATGACACCCCGCTCCGATTCAAACTGATTGCTGAGCCGAAGCGCGATAAACTTTACTATTTTGACCACGATTTTCGAAGTGACGGTATCCGCAAAGTCTATCGCATCGCCGGTGTTGACGAGTTCGGCGCGGAGGCAATCACTATAGTTACCGCGGCCTCCCCACATCTGCCACCCGCGCCACCGAAAAATGTCAGCGTCCGTTACTTGCCGCGTTCCCTACTCAATACAAAATACGATGCGGCTATTTCCTGGACTCCGAACACTGAACCGGATCTCGCTGGGTACCAGCTCTATACCAGAGATGCAGCAGGAAATCTACTCCCGCGTCCCGCAGTCGGACGGAAGGATCGCAACTTCACAATCATTGGTGAAGACCCTATCCTCGTCGGTCAGTCATTGGAATTCAAGAAATACTACATCACCGCCTTTGACGATACCCCGGGCCCCGATGGACGGCGCGACGAAAGCGCGTTGGTAGAAGCAAAGTAAAAAAGGATAAATATGATGTCGGATAAAAACAGAAAACGCAATACGCCATACTTCATTTACGCTCTCTGTACGGTCCTTCTCGTTAGCACCGCACTGCCGGCTTCAGCGCAATTACCGACGGTTTCACAGCTGAACACTATCCAGACAGCGGAACCGCTTGGCAAAGGCGGTTCAAGCACCACCTTTGGACTCCTACAATACGCGAAAGTCGATCTGCTCCCTGATTTAAGGCAACGGGTAGACATCGGTGGCTTCGAGGAATCGCATCGCGTAACATTTGAGATTGAGACCTTTCTCGTACCCGTCAGATTTGCTTACGGCTTGAACGACGAACTCGACCTCCTGATCGGTGGTACATTTTCGACAGGCGGCGTGCGGAAAATCATCCACGATTTCTACAATATAGCTGCAGAGAACAACACAGATCCGAATGTTAACCGGCGTGTTTATGAACAACCCCTATTTGATGGTATCATCGGACTCAAGTACAATATCAAACCTGATCAGAACGACAACCTTCCAAGCATTTCTGTCGGTGGAGACGTGCAGTTCGGTTTCACAGCCGATGACCGACTCAACTCGGACAACGAATTCCTCGACCACAGCCCCGCCGACGGTTTTCCATTTATGGGGGTCAATACCTATCTGGTCGGCACGCAAAGATTTGATGATCTCTTTAAAGTGCATGCCGGTGTTGGTATCTTCTTAACATCAAAGGCCCTGAAAACAACGGACTTTTTTACCCTTAATTGGCAGGTCGGCACTGAAGTTGCTGTTTCAGATACCATGTGGCTTGTAGCTGATTTTTCGCGCGAACTGCCGTATGCAGGCGTGCATGTGACGAACCTCATCGGACTTACACTCCGCTACGAAATTTCAAATACCCTTGCCTTTCAACTCGGATTCAACAGCCGTCCCGGATTCCTGTTTAACCTAACCTTCGGGGGCGAGGAGACGCAGGCATTTGAAAGCGGAAATTTGCTGTTTTAATAGAGACACCTGGGTGGCCACCGATGCGAGCAGTCATTCAACGCGTTAAATCCGCCAATGTTAAAGTAGACGGCAAACTCGTCTCCGACATCGGAGCGGGTGTCCTCATCTTTCTCGGCGTTGCCCACGAAGATACCGCAACAGAAATAGAATATATTGCCAACAAGGTCGCCAATCTCCGTATTTTCGAGGACGAAGACGGCAAGATGAACCGTTCCCTTCTCGACACAGGTGGGGCAGCTCTCGTCGTTTCGCAATTCACGCTCTACGGCGATTGTCGAAAAGGACGGAGGCCGAGTTTCATCAAGGCCGCCCGCCCAGAATTCGCAAATACACTTTATGAGCAATTCATCACGACTCTTAAACAGCAGAATATACCGACGCAAGGCGGTACCTTTCAGGCAATGATGAATGTTGAACTTATCAACGACGGTCCTGTCACGATTTTATTGGATAGCGACAAACAGTTTTGAAACCACAAAGGAGAAGATTGGGGAATGTGAATTAGACTTGACCAAAAGGCTCGATTGCTGTACAATTACTTCCATAGTAAAAAAAGAAATGCTGGGGTGTTTTAGTTTTAGGAATTCTCAGTTTTCGTGTCTGCGAAGTATTTTCAGCGAATACAAGGTCTTGTGTTATCTTATGGTTTTTAGGCACACAGGCACTCCTCACGACTGCTGCTGGCTTGACAGTGCTTGTGTTATTTTATGGTTTTTAGGCTGTGCATCTGTAGTGTGTTTTCCTGTTAGGAAACCGTGCATGCTATGTTGTAAAGTTTTCTTTAAAACATTCCAAACAAGGAGATTTTTTAAATGAAAAACGTATCCCGTTTAACCCAAATCATCACTGTTTTACTCGCAATAGGCGTTGCCTGCCTCGGTGTCCACGCCCTCAGCAAAGGGGAGCCCACCAGCGAGAGCCACTCGGCTCCCGCGGAGGCAGACCCGCGTGTGATCCACGAACCACCCGAGAAACCGACTGAACCCGGTGAACCGGAGCCGAGGCTGGCTGCCCTGAAACCCCGCGGTAGAGACGCTGGTGTAGGGTTCGAGTCCGATAGGGACGGTGCCCCGTTAGCGGCATCAACGCTGCCGGCGAGCCCCGAGTTATTTTCAAACTATCCGAACCCTTTCAACCCTGAGACGTGGATTCCGTATCAGTTGTCGGAAGGTGCTGATGTGAATGTGTCTATCTATAGTGCGGATGGGCGTTTGGTGCGTGTCTTGTCTTTAGGGCATCGAGGTGCGGGTGTGTATCGTAGCAAGTCTCGTGCGGCGTATTGGGATGGTCGGAATGCTGTGGGTGAACCTGTGGGGAGTGGTGTGTATTTCTATACGTTGGAGTCGGGTGTTTTCCGTGCGACGCGTAAGTTGTTGATAGTGAAGTAAATGTTTATAGGACTTCCGTGGGTGTCTCCCGTGCTTGCGGGGATCGAAAGGGGTGCAATGTCTCTTGGCTTGCAATGGTCCGTTGTTTTTATAGGCACAAGCTAAAGTTTTTGGTAAAAAAGGAGTTAGAAAATGCGAAAAACATTAGGTGTTGGGTTAGCGGTTGTAGGGTTTCTGTTTATTTTTCTGCCGTTAGCATCTGCGGAATGGAAGGCAAATGTTGTGAAGAATGATACGGATAAGAGTCTATATGTGATTTATTCGACGTGGCGAGTGGGTCGGGGTGAGTTACCTACGGGGTATAGGACGCGTGGGTATTACCGTATCGCTCCGGGTAGACAAAAGAAGTTCTATGCGTGGTCAAATAACGCGATTTACTTCCGTATCTCTCAATCGGGTGAGGCGCTCAAGCCGCGTGTTGTGACTGAGACGTTTGGTTTTTGGGTACATCCGCTGCGTGCGTTTACGGTCGTATCGGGGGCGTTGACAGCTGCTGTATCTTGGGATGAGCTGACCTATTCGAACATACCTGCCGTTGTGTTTGTGCGTTCGGATGGTTTTATGAGGTATGCGAACGGTTCAACGTTGACTGTAACCGGTAGGTGGGTGGCAGTCAACGCGCCTCCGCCGCCCCTGCCTCCGAACGATGGCGCTGGCGAGCCGGAAGACCTGGCGGGCAGCGAGACGGGCGATGGGAAAACGCTCCCGAAACGTATAGTGACCCCGACAGATGGTCGTAAAATGGTGCTGATTCCTGCGGGTGCGTTTGAGATGGGTAGCGACGATCCGGAAGCTGGGGGGGATGAAAAGCCTATTCACACTGTGTTTGTGAGTGCGTTCTACATGGATACCCATGAGGTGACGAATGCGGATTACCAAAAATTTGTGTTGGCGAATCCAGAGTGGCAGAAGGATCGTGTTGATGCGAAATACCATAATGGATGGTA
Source organism: Candidatus Poribacteria bacterium (assembly GCA_965202725.1). GTDB lineage: Bacteria > Poribacteria > WGA-4E > WGA-4E > WGA-3G > WGA-3G. The sequence goes on along the minus strand of OZ241845.1, from coordinate 4,503,501 downwards.
CCTAAACCATTGGACTGTCAACACCTATCCTGTGGGTAAAGAGGATCATCCCGTCGTGTATGTATCGTGGTATGCTGCGATGGCTTATTCCAAGTGGGCTGGTAAACGTTTGCCTTCTGAGGCGGAGTGGGAGAAGGCTGCGCGTGGGGGATTGGTAGGTATGAAGTATCCGTGGGGTAATAGCATATCAGCGGCTGATGCGAACTACAAGAGGAGTGCAGGTAATACGACGACGGTAGTAGGTTCGTATCCTGCGAATGGTTATGGTTTATACGATATGGGGGGTAATGTGTCGGAGTGGTGTTTGGATGTATATGATAAGGATTTCTATTTTATTTCTCCTGGTCGCAATCCGCTGAGTGATGTGGATACGATAGCGAATGTAGGCTTTATATTAAATAACTACTTAAATGTTAAGTCTGCTCGTGTCTTGCGGGGCGGCTCCTGGGGCAATAATGCACAGAGCGTTCGGGTCGCTGATCGCTACTCCCCTTCGCCGACGACTCCGGACGGCCTCAACGGTTTTCGTTGCGCGAGGGCTTCTGTATCACCTTAACGCTTAACAACTTAACACCTTATACCCCACATCTGCGTTGCAGATGTGGGGCGGCCCAAAAATTGCGTTTTACTTAACAGAATATTACTATTTGTAGAATAATCTGTTAGGCTGTGCATCTGTAGCTTGGTTTCCTGTTAGGTTGTGCATTCTTTATCGTAGCATAGCCTGTTAGACTGTGCAAATGATTTGTGAATATGATGCCCGGTGTCTCTGGGTGAATAGGCTGCAAACCTGTGTGTTGTTTCGTGAGGGCTTGTGTTATTTGGTGGCGTTTATGCACAGCCTAACAGGCTATGCTACAGGAACATACCAACGCAGATTTTATGCACAGCCTAATAGGCTATGCTACGGAAAATACCAACGCAGATTTTATGCACAGCCTAACAGGCTATGCTACAGGAACATACCAACACAGATTTTATGCACAGCCTAACAGGCTATGCTACAGGAACATACCAACGCAGATTTTATGCACAGCCTAACAGGCTATGCTACGGAAAATACCAACACAGAATTGAAGGCAGCGACTATCTTACCTTTACACTTGATTGGCTCTCAGCGGCAACGAGAACCCTAAAAGATTCAGGGAGTATGTACATCTTTTCGGGTTGGAACTACCTAAAGGACCTCCTGATAGCCATAGATCACTGCCAACTCACGACAATCAATCACCTGATCTGGAAATATCAGTTTGGCGTTGTCACCAAACGTAAGTACGTAACTTCTCACCACCACTGTCTGTTTGTGTGCAAAAACGATAGCAAGCGGAAGTTTTATCCATACCGCCGATTTGATAAGGATGCAAAAACTGAAAGTGGTGGGTCGGCACATTACAAGGACAAAGAGGATGTCTGGGAAATCAAAAGGGAATATTGGCAAGGCGCGGTGAAAACGCCGACGAAATTGCCTGCTGAACTCATTGAGAAAATCCTGGATTATTCCAGCGAAAGAGGGGATGTTGTTCTGGATCCGTTTTTAGGTTCTGGACAGGTTGCTGTCGTGAGCAAAATGAAAGAACGGCACTATATAGGTTTCGAGATTGTGCCCGCGTATTACGCATTTGCACGCGAGCGCCTTGAGTCAGGGAAGTACCTGATTCAGAAAACGGAAGCAGCACCTATATGGGATTTATTCAGCACAGAGGCATAATTTTATCATGATAAGCCAAACGATAATTGACACAGTTGAAAATCGGAATTTACACCGCAAACCTCAACACACCAATTTTATCAGTCCAACTTACTATACCTCAATGGGATTCGCAGTGCCAGCGGCCGTCGGCGCACAATTCAGTATGTCAGACACCTGGTGTCTTGTTATCGTCGGAAAACTGGATACCTCCCCCGCGCTCGCCCGGCTATGAAGAACGGATGGCTGGCGCAATTTAATAATAGCAGTGTTTTGGCTTGCGGGTTCCCCGGTTGTCAGGATAAAGGGTTAGATGGCAAAGAAAAAGAGGAAACATAGGGTGTAACGTATCCATTTGAAAAAAATTACATTTTTCGGTAAAGTATGGTATGATTACATCTGAACATTGGAAGATTTGCTATGCCACACATGCACAGGCTAACAGCCTATACTACAATCGCTACAATATTCTTACACGCGCTATCAAAACATGCACAGGCTAACAGCCTATGCTACAATTCAAATATACAATCGCTTGAACATTGGAAGATTTGCTATACCACACATGCACAGGCTAACGGTTTCCTATGCTACAATGTTGTACACATGCTATCAAAAAAGAAAGGGAAATTATGGCAAGAATACCCATTGGTTTAGAGCTGTTTTCTGTCCGAAATGAGTTGGCTGAGGATGTCCGCGGCACGATAAAAGCGGTCGCCGAAATGGGATACGAAGGCGTGGAATTCGCCGGGCCTCCCCAACATTCGGCGCAAGAGTTAAAAGGTTACCTTGACGAGTTCAGTTTGGTCTGTTGTGGTTGGCACACGCCTTTCAACCTCGTCCAAGAAGATACCATAGACGCAACGATTGAGTTCAACAAGGTCTTGGAAAACCCTTACGTCATTGTTCCGGGTATTCCGGGTGAGCTGCGTCAATCGCGGGCGGACTGGCTAAAGTTAGCAGATATTTTTAACGGAATCGCTGATAAACTGGCAGCACACGGTATGGTGACGGGTTATCACAATCACCACGTCGAATTTACGCCGCTCGATGGCGAAATACCGTGGGATACCTTCTTTGGTAACACGAATGAAGGGGTTGTGATGCAGTTAGACATGGGTAATGCGCTCTCTGGGGGTGCGGATCTCGTCGGCATTCTGGAGAGATACCCGGGGCGCGCAGGCACCGTCCATCTCAAACCTTACACCGAATCGCTCGGCGAGGTGGATAGACACGCCGGTTTCCGTCCTATTATTGGTGAGGATAGCGTGCCGTGGGCAGACATCTTCAATGCCTGTGAAACGACGGGCGGCACGAAATGGTATATCGTTGAATATGAAAGCGATGCGTTTCCGCCACTTGAGGCTGTCGAACGCTGCCTGAGCGCGTTAAAAGCGATGGGCAAATGAGAGCCTATCGTGCAAGCACCCTCCGATTCTCCCAGTTCAGTTTGATGAAGTTCATAGGTACTTGCGTTAATCAGGTGGGGCTGCTAGGGAACACATAAGTTGCCGCCTGATTTACCGGAAAACCACGCAAGCGAGGTTAGGGAACCTCGCTTACCCTATCACCTACGTCAAATCTACGAGTTGTGGCATCACCTCATTCTTGAGGAGCCGCATTGAGTTCAACCACTGTTCTTTCGGTTCCCACTCGTGCCCCATAGCGAGTAGCACGCCAAAACCACCGACTTCGTCGTAGAGTTCACGCAAGCGATTCGCGACATGATCAGGACTCCCGACAATCCATAACGTATCCAACAGGTGTTCGAGGGTCATGTCTGCGTCGTCCATATTTGGATCCGGTTTGAAGTTTCCCGGACTAAACAGGTTAAACCAATAGTCTCTAAAATCGCGTCCGAGCGTGCCTTCAAGTGCTTCCTTTCGCGCTTGCTCGGTGGTATCCGCAACGTAGACCTCGCGGGCAATACGCCATGTTGAACGCGAGGGCGATAAACCCGATTTTTGTGCACCTTCTTCGACGGCATCCCAATGCGTTTTGATGACAGAGAGATGTGCTAAATTAATACTCATTGGAATCCAGCCGCGTTCGCCAGCAAGAACGAGCGTGTCAGATTTCGGCGACGATCCCGCCATCGCAATCGGTGGATGCGGTTTCTGATACGGTTTCATGTGGACACTGACAATATTTGGACGAGCCTCAGGGATCTTAAACTCCCAAAAATCGCTCTTGTAATGTCCGGGTTCTGGGTCCGTCCAAATCTTGAGGACAGCCTCGATGCCTTCTCGCGTTGACTGCCGTCTGTCTCCGTCTGCCATGAACATTTCTGCATCGCTTGGTGTGGAACTTGAACCAACGCCCCAATGAAGGCGTCCATGTGTTTGATGATCCAGTTGCGCGATGCGATGCGCCACAACCGCTGGATTGTGTATCGGCATACAGGTAATCCCTGTGCCGAAGATGATGTTTTCTGTCAGCGCAGCTGCTTTTGCAATAAAGAGATCCGGAGACGGAATGTTCTCCCACGTAAACGTAAAATGCTCACCAATGTAAGCCTCTTGATAACCTAACTTGTCGAGATACACCATCTGCTCAATATCATGGTCAAGCGTTTGAGTGGTGTCGCTACCGGGTGGATGTAAAGGCATTGTGAAAAAACCGAGTTCCATGAAAAGACTCCTTTGTGCGGTTCAATTTTTGGACTATTGGGTTCCTCTCCGTTGTTCCATCGTCAAAAACGGGTTTCTGACAATTTTAACGTACGCTTCATAGCAGAAAAGGCAGTTCTCAGAGGATATGTTGTAGAAACTTGACAAAATCAGTTGGGTGTGTTATTCTTTTAGAAAGCTTTCGAATATAGGTAAGAAGTTACCAAAAATCCAAATATTTTTCAACATTTTTGCTAACAAGTGAAACAATATACTATGAGGGATACAAGGCAGAAGACGAGCCCAACGCGCCCGAAAGCTTTTTTCATCGACATGGATGGAACGCTCTATTTTAAAGGCGAACCCTGTCCCAGAGCCATCGAAACCGTCAATTACTTGCGGCAGGAGCAATACCAGATCCGATTTCTGACAAACACGACCGCCAAAACACCACAGATGCTCCACGAGCAGATGCAAACGTTGGGGTTTGACATCTACGAACATGAGATTTTTAACGCAACTTATGCCTGTCTTCTATACCTACGCGCACAGCCCAACGCGCGTTGCCACTTTATGGTTGACGATGCCGTCAAAGCGTTTTTCAGTGAGATACCGGTAGACAACAAGGCCCCGGACTTCGTTGTTGTCGGAGACTACGGTAAAGGTTTCGACTTTCAGACTTTAAATCACGCCTTCCGCCTGTTAATGGACGGTGCTGAACTCATCGCCTTACAGAAGGGACTCTACTGGTTCTCCCCTGAAGGTATATTTTTGGATTGCGGCGCGTTCGTGACGCTTCTGGAGACCGCTGCAGACAAGACGGCGAGAATTATGGGCAAGCCGAGTGAAACGTTCTTCAAAATTGCTCTTGAGAGTCTTCAGCTCTCCCCAAGCGAAGCGATTGTGGTTGGCGACGACATCACTTCCGACATCGTCGGTGCAGAAGCAATGAAAATGCGGAGTATCCTGGTCCAGACTGGAAAATTTAAACCCAATCAATTGGAAAATCCTATAGCGAAACCGACGTGGATACTTGAGGATATCTCAGCGTTGCCTGAGCTGTTTTAGGACGGTACTCCCAGAAAACGTTGACGAACCGCTCGACATCGATCACGGTGAACTTCCGGAAGAGGTTCACGGCTGCTACTATGAACTTAGCCCTGTGAATATCACCTTAATCATTTGCTATGGCGATAACGGGTGAGGTCGCCCCGGATGTCTCTGTTCGGGATACTTATGTCTTTATGCAGATCTGAGATGCGTTTTACGACATCGCGAAGAACTGCGAAAAAGTTTATATGCCTGCAAGTAACGTTTGACAAAAACATTCTCTACTGTTAATCTGATACAATTTGCTTTCATTTTTAAAACCGATGACTGCAACCTCTCCAATCAAGTGCACTTAAGGAGACCTTTCTATGTATAAAACAGCGATGTTAGGGTGCGGTGGACGCGCCCGCGCACACGCAGATGCTTACCGCTTCGTCAAAGGCGGAAAACTTGCTGCTATCTGCGACATGAACGAAGAACTGCTCACTAACTTCGGAAACGACTTTAACATCTCCTCACGTTACACTGACTTAGACGAGATGCTCGAAAAGGAGAAGCCCGATGTCCTCCACATCGTCACGGCACCCGTCCTCCGCGGCACGAATGAACGGATTCGGTACCCGCTCATGAAACATGCCTCGGATGCTGGGGTACCAGCGGCGATTGTCGAAAAGCCAATTGCTGTTGAAAGCGAGGACTGGAAACAACTCGCCGGATTAGCGGAGGAAACACAAACAAAGTTTGTTGTTAACACCCAGCTCAACTTCCACCCGAAAAACTTGGAATTGAAACGAGATGTCGCAGAAGGCAGAATCGGCGACATCAAGTTTATTGATGCCAGTGCGCGCAGCACACCTGTAGACCAAGCCCCCCATGTGTTGCAACTCGTCTCTTCCTATATTGACAACTCGCGCCCGGTGCGAGTGCTGGGCCAGGTTTCTGGAGCACAGGATTTGGACTCCGCTCAGCCTTCCCCTATGCATGCTGCCGCTCAGGCACTCTATGAAAATGGGCTTCATGTGTCTCTCGCCTTCGGGACGGGTGTTGGACAGCGCGTGCCTAAAGAGCCGGATGCGGGTAACCACACGCATAAACGCGTCTTTGTCGTCGGGACAAAAGGATTCGTACATTGGCGGTTCAGCAGTTGGGAGCGCGCAACACCAGATGGGGGTTATGAGAGCGGTCCACTCAATTACGGAGAGCAGGATGTCGTCGCACAAGGTAATCTAACAAATGCCGTTTTCGATTGGCTCGACGATGAGAACAATGTGCACCCGACACACCTCAAGCAATCTCTGGCAGAGTTCAATCTCCTCCTCGGCATTTACTACAGCGGGGTAACAAACCAGATTATCGATCTCCCGTTTGAGCCGCCTGATGGGTTGATTGATCTCCTTCGAGGGAAGTTGTAAGCTTTAGGTAGGTGCGGTTTCCGAACCGCACCGGTCACGATGTCCAAGTAATTCCAAAATCTACTACAAAAAGGGAGACCTTTCTATGTATAAAACAGCGATGTTAGGGTGCGGCGGACGCGCCCGTGCACACGCAGATGCCTATCGCTTCGTCAAAAACGGCAAACTCGCCGCTATCTGTGATATGAATACCGAACTTTTGAACAAATTCGGAGATGACTTCGGTGTCTCTTCACGCTACACCGATTTGGATGAGATGCTCGAAAAAGAGAAACCCGATGTCCTCCATATCGTCACAGCCCCCGTGCTGCGGGGCAGTAAGGAACGGATTCGGTATCCCCTCATGAAACAAGCCTCAGATGCCGGGGTACCCGCAGCGATTATAGAAAAACCGATCGCCGTCGAAAGCGAAGACTGGAAACAGATTGCAGGATTGGCTGAAGAGACAAAAACGAAGTTTGTCGTCAATACGCAGCTTAACTTCCACCCGCAAAACTTGGAACTGAAGCGAGATGTCGCAGAAGGCAGAATCGGCGACATCAAGTTTATTGATGCCAGTGCGCGCAGCACCCCCGTCGATCAGGGGCCACATGTGCTACAACTTGTCTCTTCCTATATCGACAACTCCCGTCCAACGCGAGTGCTTGGTCAAATTTCAGGAAGCGAACAGTTGGACTCGGCGCAGCCCTCTCCGCAATACGCCAGCGCACGCGTCCAGTACGAGAATGGGCTCCATGTCTCCGTTGCATTCGGAACTGCAATTGCCCCGACAGCATCCGATGATCCAGTCGTCTTTTTCCACAAACGCGTTTTTGTCGTCGGCACGAAAGGTTTTGTGCATTGGCGGTTCAGCAGTTGGGAACGCTTAACACCAGAGGGCGGCTACGAAGGCGGACCACTCAGCTACGGGGAGCAAGATGTCATCGCACAAGGCAACCTTACCGAGGCTGTTTTCGATTGGCTGGATGACGAGAGTCAGGTGCACCCGACACACCTCAAGCAATCTCTGGCAGAGTTCAATCTCCTCCTCGGCATCTACTACAGCGGTATCACAAATAAGGTGATAGAACTTCCTTTTGACCCACCAAATGGATTGATGGATTCATTGAGAGCCAAGCTATAGGGGACGGTCACCTTTCATCGCAATCCATCTCCTCTTTATCTTAAGGCGGGGTTTTATACCTCGCCATCCCCTCGCCCAGACGGAGGGACAGCCATGTCTCTTTAGCGGAACAACCTGAGTGCCTCGGGGCGAAGCGTCGCTTCAAAACGCCGACGGATGTCCCCGAATTCATCGTCACGCACGACATGTTCAGGTTGATACGTCACAGATGCCGCAAATGGTTCTTTGAGAGTCGTTTGGCCTATGTTTTTTACAGATCGCCATCTCACAGAGCAGGGCTACGGTCAAAATTGCGTCCGTCCTACTCGATAAAAACTTGCCAATTTTTGAAATTTACTATAGACTATACTACACTATACTATATACTAATTGGATAAAATTCAGTAAGGTAAATAACATCAAATAATCCTATAATTTACCGCGCCATAAGGAGATAACGCAATGCGGCAGCAGATACAAGCGGCGCCCACACTCGTCTATCCCGAATCCGACGGAGAACCCATGGCTGAAACTGACTTACATAGGAAACTGATGATGGATTTTATTCTTATGTTGGAAGACCATTTCTCAGCGGCTAAAGATGTCTATGTCTCTGGCAACCTCCTTATGTATTACGAAGAGGGGAACATCTATAAATCCGTGGCTCCCGATGTCTTCGTCGTCTTCGGTGTGAGTAAGAAAGACCGGCGGACCTATCGCACATGGGAGGAGGGTAAGACCCCGGGTTTTATTTTAGAGGCAGCGAGTCCAAGCACATATCGCAAAGACATCACTGAGAAAAAAGCACTGTATGCCTCTGTGCTTCGGGTTGAAGAGTATTACATCTACGATCCCTATGGAGAGATCCATCCGCATTTTCAAGGGTATCGTTTGATAGATGGCGTTTATCGAGGGATAAATTTCAGAGAGGATCGTTTACCGTCCAGTGTGTTGGGTTTAGAATTAGGGGAGGTTGATGGGGGTTTGGGGCTTTACGATCCAAGTCGTTTGGGATGGCTGTCTCCGCCGAAGGTCCGGGTTGCAGAGGCAGAAGCACGAGCACTCCAAGAAGCAGAAGCACGGAAAAAAGAAGCAGAAGCACGGGAACGTGCCGAAGCGGAACTTGCCAAAGCCCTGGAGATTATCAAACACCTTGAGAAAAACCCGAAAACGCAATAGCCTGACGCAACGACTTTGAGTATAAACTTTCCTGAGAGATTGGCAAACGTTGGCATGCAAATCCGGAACGTAACAGACTTTAGCCTGAGATGTACCTTTGCGCAGAGGGCCGTAGCAACTTCAGGATCTTTGACTTCAGTTCGGATGCGATTAGAGACAAGGAGTTGATATTTTTTTCGCGCTCGCAAACAAAAGCCGCTTTCCGCAACGTTTTGTTATGGCGAGGCACTAGCAGGAGACAGGAAGGGGTGTGAAGCTACATTATCCGAGGTTTGTTTGTTCTGCCGCCTGTCTGTGTGCGTGGGCTTTGTGCATCTGTTTTCGGTGGCGTGCCATGCGTTCGGCACAGCAGCCGCAACGCTTTCTCTTCACAGTGGCATTTGTCTCTACAGAGGCACCTTCGGCAGCAGGAACCGTTTTCTCCAGAGGCACCGAGGTCTCTGTTGGGTACCTCGGGCTTGTCCCGGTTGCATAACTAATGATACAGCCAATGAGTGCAAGGACAGCCAGAACTGCAAGACTGTATAAGAATTTCGTCTTTTTCATTGATCTGATATTCTCTTTTGCCGTAGTTTTTGCGGATCATAAATAACCTTAAAACTCTCTGGATCTGCTTGTGATGAGAGTCTTTTTATCAATTCATAGCTTTTCTGGTTAGATGGAGTGGGATTAAAAAACATCTTTGCTTCCCAGTAGGTACTCACCTCATCCATTGTCATTTGTTGTCTATCCAGTCGCTTTTTACTGAGTTCAATGTACGTATGAATGAGCGGGATATCGCCATGTTTCTCAATCAATTCTTTTTTCAGACCTTCAAAAGGTTCTGGGGGCTCTGGCATCAAATCATTCTCGGCAGGAGAAACATTTTCCGAAGTCAATGAGGTTCTATTCGGATTCAAATTGTCATCACCTGCCGCCGGAGGGAGGTCTCTTGTATGATCATGTTGATGAGAGACTCCCATCTGATGGACAGGGCGGGGGGACTCCTCTTCATCAACAAAATCTTTTGGATCCTGTGTATCAACAGAATGTGTTTCCCCTACGGAGGGTGGATGCTCACTTACCTGAGTAGCGGATTTTACTTGTTCTTTCGTAGAAACGGAAGGTACAGGAAGGTTTTCAATATTTTTTCTGGCATATTCTATGTAAACAGAGCCGCCAACGAAAACTGCACAAACAACTATGATAATAATCGTAAAGTTTCGCATGAGACATCCTTTTTTCTTAGCCGGTGGAAACCTACGAATCGTAGGTTTCCACTTTTGAATGAAGTCGTGAGGTGTCAAGAAAATTAGGAACCTGAAGCGACATCATAATAATCGTTTGGGTGAGTTCCATCACAATAGGTTTCCAAATCCTCATCGACGACATGCTGATATCGACCTGTGAGTGTTGCAGAATGTGGATACTGATGTGTATTCGGCACCGTAGGTCCTGCATGATAATACTTATAGTGCTGCGTCGTCGTATCAGGCACATAATAACTGTAACCATAACTTCCACAGTAGGCCCCATACATATCATAAACATCAACAGTCACAATGTGTTCTGTAGCACTGTCCCATCCTGCATTCCCCACAGTCATTAGAAAAGTACCCGTTACAGTTATAATAACTATTGCAACAACCATCTGGTAGAAAGACAGTTTCATTCTTGTGCTCCTTGATTTTTCGAGGGATCGATTCTATAACGCAAACAGAAAGGCAAGGTGTTTGCGTTCAGAGGCAACCCTCTTGTGGTTGTATAAAGTGCTAACCGAAAAGCCTCACAAAATGAACCCATGCTATGCTACAATTAGATTAGCACTATCATTACCCACTTAATGGCAGTGCCGCGCCCTCGGTGTTCGCTCCACCGGCGGCGCACCTCTGAAAAAATATTGGAGTCTGCCATTACAACAACCATTTCATCACATTATAGCATAAGACGAAATGGTTTCCAATAACGATTTATCCAACTATTCACTTCCCTCTCCCCGCTTAACGAGAGACAAGCATTCAGGATAATGTTTTTCTAACCACGTCCGAAACTGATCCACCAACCGACGATATTGAACCTTAGCCGTGCCTTCTTTGATATTCATGGCGTTGGCAATCTCTCTGAACTTCATACGATCGTGATGTCTTAAGCGGAACAACCTGAGTGCCTCGGGGCGAAGCGTCGCTTCAAAACGCCGACGGATGTCCCACAATTCATCGTCAAGCACGACATGTTCAGGTTGATACATCACGGGTGCCGCAAATAGTTCTTTGAGAGTCGTTTGGCCTGGAGCAGTTTCTGGATCTAGATCGCGTGCTGACGGAATATCTGGGACAGCATCCAAGGATACCTGAGCCCCACGCTTCTGCTTCTCCGCTATCCACCGTGCCAATACCCGTTTTGCAATTGTATGTAGCCACCACCGAAAACTGCTCGGTGTCGAAAGCGTTTTTAGGCTTCCCAGGGCTTCAATGAACGTTTCTTGGACGAGGTCTTCTGCATCCGCACTATTCTTGCGAGTTTTCTGTTTGAAAAATTGATGAAGGATATCGCAATATCGCCTACAGAGTGCATCTTCTGCTGCCCGGTTGCATTCCTGACAATATTGCACGAGTTCGGCATCACTGTATTTTTGATAAGAGATAAAGTCGGTCAACATTACGGCCCCCATCAACTTATTCGCAAATGTAGAAAAAGAAAAGAAGGGAATGCTATTTATAAGCCTCTATTAACTTAAAGTGAGAAAAATGAACAAAAAAGTTACAAAAAATCATCACATCGCGAACCCTTATGACAACCGGTCTCGCTAACGTTCCACTTCATACACTAAATATTATACTGCTGTAATATATGTATAGCTTAAAGTTAAACTATCTCAAAACCGACCTCGCCTTGAAAAGTTAGCGTTCACTCGCTTGCTCCAGTTCCAAAACGTCTTCCTTTTTCAACCTGTCGCCTTCCCACACAAACTGCTGCCAAAAAGTTTACACACCCAGAATTTGATAGGGCTTACGCAGAATGCTCTTTCGTAGCATACCCCTCTCACTTGCGGGGGGCGGGGGCCAGAATGCCTATTTTTTCACAGATCGCCATCTCACAGCGCAGGGGGCCTACGGTCAAAATGGTGTCCGTCCTATTCGATAAAAATTTGCCAATTTTTGAAATTTACTATATACTAATTGGATAAATTAATCAGCAACGGAGATAACATCAAAATAATTCTAAAATTTACCGCGCCATAAGGAGATAACGCAATGCAGCAGCAGATACAAGCGGCGCCCACACTCGTCTATCCCGAATCCGACGGAGAACCCATGGCTGAAACTGACTTACATAGGAAACTGATGATGGATTTTATTCTTATGTTGGAAGACCATTTCTCATCGGCTAAGGATGTCTATGTCTCTGGCAACCTCCTCATGTATTACGAAGAGGGGAACATCTATAAATCCGTGGCTCCCGATGTCTTCGTCGTCTTCGGTGTGAGCAAGAAAGACCGGAGGACCTATCGCACGTGGGAGGAGGGTAAGACCCCGGGTTTTGTTTTAGAGGCAGCGAGTCCAAGCACATATCGCAAAGACATTACTGAGAAAAAAGCACTGTATGCCTCTGTGCTTCGGGTTGAAGAGTATTATATCTACGATCCCTACGGAGAGATCCATCCGCATTTTCAAGGGTATCGTTTGATAGACGGCGTTTATCGAGCGATAAACTTCAGAGAGGATCGTTTACCCTCCAGTGTGTTGGGTTTAGAATTAGGGGAGGTTGATGGGGGTTTGGGGCTTTACGATCCAAGTCGTTTGGGATGGCTGTCTCCGCCGAAGGTCCGGGTTGCAGAGGCAGAAGCACGAGCGACCCAAGAAGCAGAAGCACGGGAACGTGCCGAAGCGGAACTTGCCAAAGCCCTGGAGATTATCGAACAACTTGAGAAAAACCCTAAAACGCAATAGCCTTAAGCAACGGCTTTGAATATAAACTTTCCTAAGAGATTGGCAAACGTTGGTATGCAAATCCGGAACGTAACAGACTTTAGCCTGAAATATACCTTAGAATCTGGGCAATCCTTTAGATGGAACAGAATAGGGGATACCTATTACGGAGTCGTAGAGGGGCGGATCCTTAAAATTTCTCAACAAGGGTCTACCTTATATGTTGAAAGCTCAACTAACGAAGATATCACGACTTTCGTGCCATACCTTCGTCACTATCTCGATTTGGAACGCGATGTCCCGAAACTCCTTGAGGAGGTCAACAATGACGCTTATATCCATCGAACGATTCAAACACTTTGGGGGATGCGCATTCTGAACCAAGAACTCTGGGAAACAATAGTGTCCTTTATTTTATCACAAAACAACAATGTCTCACGAATCCGGGGAATCATCCGTAGACTCTCCGAGCGTTATGGTAAGAAACTAACAATTGGCGAGTATGTGGACTATAGCTTCCCAAGCCCGCAGGATCTTGCGACAACAACTGAAGCAGAGCTCCTTGCATGCGGCACTGGTTACCGGGCAAGCTACCTTCAGGACACAGCACGTGCGGTCATTAGTGGAGACCTCACACTTGCCTCACTGAAGCAACTGCCATATCTTGAGGCGAAACAGAAATTAATGGACCGCAAAGGCATTGGCGAAAAGGTTGCTGATTGTATCTGTCTATTTTCGCTTGGACATCTCGCAGCGCTACCGATTGATGTTTGGATAAAACGGATTTTCGAGACGATTTATCTGCGTCGGCGTGCTACACATCGCGAAATACGCGAATTCGCATACGGCTATTTCGGAGCTGGTGTTGGATACGCACAGCAGTATCTTTTTCACTACGTCCATGAATACCCTGACTGGGCAAGCGCTGAACACCTATCGCTTATTGAAGTAAAAACCGAACTTTCAAGGGAAAGTTGAGAATCTACAGTAAATTGAGCAAATAGGATGACATGAAAGGAGTCCAAAATATGGTTGAATCATTAGAACAAAGTATTGTATCACTTCTGGAAGAGCATGTTGAACTTGCGATTTCGACAGTTCAAGAATTGCGAGCAAACAAACTTGAGCTCGAAGCTGAGGTTGCGAGGCTTAACAGCGATGTAGTACAACGTGATGCCAACATTCAAGAACTTGAACAGCTTAATAGCGATCTTGAAGAGGAGCTTAATTTAGAACGATTAGCCATTGCGCAAGAACGCGCCGATGTTCGAGAGCGTCTTGAGGGCTTAATGAATGTCCTGGCCTCATCAAGTGAAGCGGTAACGGAGACAAGAACAGTGGTAGAGACGGAAGCAGATACACATCCTGAAATCGTTTTTACCGCAGTCCAGAATGATGCAGACGAAATATAGCATCTTAACGAGGAATAGCTACAAGCTCAGAAGGTCGTTCGTAAAGCCGAGATAACCAACAGTTGTGCGTGTCTTAGTTCTCTCTCATTCCTATATTATGAAACCGTATCGGCGAAAATTCGCGCTCATCGCTGAACGTCCGGATGTTACGCTACGTGTTATTACGCCTACACGTTGGTATGAAAGTTTCCAAGACATCGCCTTTGAACCAGAACCGGATACACCGTGCGAAGAATGTCCGCATCCAATCCGTTTCTCTGGCTACGGCAGTCGTTTTTATTACCGTCACGGTATGAAGCCTCACTTCCGAGATTTCCAACCTGACATTATCCACTTGGAAGAAGAGGCATGGAGTCTCAATGCACTACAGACAGTTCGTTTGAAACGGAAGTATTGTCCACAGAGCCGTTTTATCTTTCGCACTTCACTCAGTGTACCCATCAAACAGCGATTTGGCATATTGCCGGTATGGATTGAACACCGCGTCTTTCGAGAAACCGATAGAGCCTTTCCGCTCAGTGCAAACGCTGGTAAGATCCTAACCGCGCGCGGATACACTGGAGAACAGACACCATTTCCAAATGGTGTTGATGTGCGCCATTTTTATAAAATGGATGTCAGTAAACTAAGGAACACATTGCTACTTGATAGCTGTTTTGTTATCGGTTATGTCGGTAGGCTGCTACGGATGAAGGGAATAGATACACTCCTCAGGGCGCTTGCCAACCTCGCAAGTCAAGATGCCACACACACCTACAAACTTCTGATTGTCGGGCAAGGCGAGGATAAATCCGAATTCCAGAGGATGGCTGGCACCCTCGGTATCTCTGAACAGGTTGTCTGGGTAGATGCAGTACCCCCGGAAGAGGTAGCAGCCTATATTAATTGTATGGATACATTAGTTTTACCCTCTCGGACAACCCCAGGATGGGTTGAATTTTTTGGGCGGGTTCTTATAGAAGGCATGGCGTGCGAAGTCCCGGTCATCGGTTCGGATTCCGGCGAAATTCCGCATGTGATTGCCGATGCAGGTCTTATTTTTCCTGAGGCAGATGCGGATGTCTTGGCAGGATGGATACGCCGCATCGCACACGATGCAAATGTTCGGAAGGACCTGGTTAGGCGCGGACTTACGCGCCTCGAAAATTTCACATGGGAGACGATTGCCGAACGGACGTATCAGGTGTATAAAGAAGTAATCGGGAAGGGCTTGTAGGTGTATCAAGAAACGGTAGAAATAGACGGGTAGTGCCCCCGACTGGACTCGAACCAGCATGCCAATTAAGGCACAGGCCCTCAACCTGCCGTGTATACCAATTCCACCACAGGGGCATTCTAGAGTTAATTATATCTTATTTAGACCGGGATGTCAAATTTTTCTTTTTTAGTGATTGCCCGCGAGCTGCTGAGGCGATTATCCTCACCGATTCTGAGTCATTAAAAAACCTTTGCTACCCCAAAGGCGGCTGGAATTAACTGAAAACCCCCGTATTGAATAGTTTAAAAGTTTTGGACAAAAATATGGACACTTCCACATGGGAAAACCTGGAACAACTCCTATCCGACACGCTTGCTGGAGAAGTTCGCTTTGATTTGTATTCTAAGGCACTCTACAGCACAGACGCAAGCCTCTATCAGATACAACCGATAGGTGTTGTAATTCCGAAAGATAAGCAGGACGTTATCAAGACAGTGCAAATCGCTTTAGAACACAAGGTTCCGATCCTTCCGCGCGGTGGAGGTACAAGCCTTGCGGGACAGAGCGTCGGTGAAGCAATCGTGCTCGATATGTCCAAATACATGAATCAACTGATCGACGTGAACGTCGCCGAACGTTGGGCGCGGGTTCAACCCGGTATCGTTTTAGACGAGTTGAATCATAAACTGAAGCCATACGGTCTGATGTACGCCCCTGATGTTGCTACAAGCAGTCGAGCAAATGTCGGTGGGACTATCGGGAATAACTCCGCAGGTGCACATTCGCTTATCTACGGTAAAACCATCGATCATGTCATGTCGCTCGATTTAATTCTCTCCAACGCAGATCAAATCACAGCATCACCTATATCGTTTAAAGAATTAGAGACGAAAAAACACCGGAACACATTAGAAGCAAATATTTATCGCGAGCTCTGCCGAATATGTGCAGACAATGAAGCAGAAATTCGGAAACGTTACCCGCGTATTTTGCGCCGTGTTGCGGGTTATAACCTCGACGAATTTGTTGAGGATGCCGGTTCAAAAGAGGTCACTCCCTATCGCCGTGACGGGTGCGATGTGAATCACCCATTCAGCCTGACGAAAATTCTTGTCGGTTCTGAAGGAACACTCGCGACGACTGCTGAGGCAACGGTGAACCTTGTCCCGATCCCCAAAAGGACAGCACTCTGTGTTGTCCACTTTGAATCACTCGTCAATTCGATGGAGGCGATGCAATCCATCTTGGCATGTAAACCGACTGCGGTAGAACTTATAGACAAGACGATTCTCGATATGGCGCGCGGTTCATTAGAATTTTCACGGCTTACCACTTTCATACAGGGTGAACCTGCAGCGCTTCTTGCTGTTGAATTTTACGGCGAAACACAAGCAGAATTGGAATCACAGTTGGATACACTTGAAAAGACGCTGAAGAGCACTGGGTTCGGTTATGCGTTCGTTCGATGCTTCGCTGCAGAAGAAAAAGCACGCGTCTGGGAGACCCGAAAAGCTGGGCTCGGCTTGCTAATGGGCATGAAAGGCGATGCCAAACCGGTCGGTTTCGTTGAAGATGCTGCAGTACCGATAGAGAATTTGCCGGAATACGTCCGTCGATTTGATGAAATCGTCACTGCACACGACACCACCGCCGCCTATTACGCCCATGCAAGCGTCGGGCTGTTGCATAACCGACCTATTGTCAACCTCAAATCCGAAACGGATATTCAGAAAATGCACGACATTGCTCGCGAAGTCCGAGACCTACTCATGGAGCTGGACGGCGCAATGAGTGGAGAACACGGCGATGGACTCGTGCGGAGTGAGTGGATAGAAAGTATGTTCGGTTCGCAGATATATCAAGCATTCATTGAGGTGAAAAGAGCCTTTGATCCAGACGGTATCATGAACCCTGGTAAGATCGTTGATGCCCCACCGATGACAGAAAACCTCCGCTTCGGTTCGGATTATAGTACCATTCAAATTGACACCTACTTCGATTTCTCCAGTCAAGATGGATTTGGCGGAGCAATTGAGATGTGTAACGGTGTGGGTGCCTGTAGGAAAACGCTCACGGGTACGATGTGCCCTTCCTTCATCGGCACACGTGAAGAGGAGCACTCAACGCGAGGTCGCGCGAATGCACTCCGATCTATTATCTCAGGGGCATTGCCACACACAGAACTCACGAACAAACGGCTACAAGAAGTTCTGGACTTATGTCTCGGATGCAAAGCATGTAAAGCAGAATGTCCATCCAACGTGGACATGGCGAAGATAAAGTATGAGGTTCTGGCACACTATCACAAAGCAAACGGCTTACCGTTGCGTCGACGGTTATTCGGTGAAATTGGCGCGCTCGCGCCTCTCGGCTCTATGTTTTCACCACTTTCTAATTGGGCAGTTAACAATACACTTTCTAAATGGATCGCTGAGAAAATAATCGGCGTTGACCGACGGAGAGACATGCCTACTTTTGTCCGTCCAACCTATGAACAGTGGTTCCGAAAGCGTCGTTCGCCACACACATCTGATAAGAAAGTTGTCCTTTTCCCTGATACTTTTATGAACTACAGTGAACCTTCTATCGGCAAGGCTGCCGTAGAGGTGTTAGAAGCGTGCGGATTCGAGGTGATCCTGCCTAAGAAACGGTGCTGTGGTCGTCCACTCATCTCGGAGGGGATGCTCGACCGAGCAATTGAGAATGCAAGTTACAACATTGATGCACTCCGCGTTTATGCTGATTCGGGGATTCCAATTATCGGCTGTGAACCGAGTTGTACGTCTGCCATCACAGATGATTACCTTGAGTTAATCGGTACGCCTGACGCGAAACGCGTTGCGGAGGTAACTTGTTCGTTTGAGGAATTCTTCGCGCAACTCGCCGAAAACGGGGAAGTGCCAATAGAATTCTCGGCTGAGCCGCGCGACATCCTCTTACATGGACATTGCCATCAACGAGCTCTCGTCGGTATTCAACCGACTGTAAAAATGTTAAGCGTGCCAGCAAAACACGACGTTACGGTGATTGATTCGAGTTGTTGTGGTATGGCTGGCGCATTCGGGTATGAGAAGGCACACTACGAACTTTCCATGAAAATTGGCGAATTGCGGCTCTTTGGAGCTGTCCGCGAGAAATCCCTCGGAAATTTCACACTCAGTGCTGCCGGTTTTTCCTGTAGGCATCAACTTGAGCACGCGACAGGCGTGCAACCGAAACACCCGGTTGAAGTGTTAAGTGAGGCACTCATGCAAACAAAATTAAACGTTACGCCCCGGAGGAAGACCTAATGTCTAAAATTTATCAACCGCTTGACGATTTTAAGATTGTTGACTTACCGGAGAAGCAGCTGCCATTTTGGAAGATTGCGGGCCCAGGGGCTATTTTGGTAGGCCTGTCGATTGGTGCAGGTGAAAGTGTAATTTGGCCCCTCATTGCGGCTGAGTATGGGGGCAGTATGATCTGGGCAGCGGCACTCGGTGTATTCCTCCAGCTCTGGATTAACTTCGAGGTAGGGCGCTGGACAATCGCAACAGGTGAAACGGTATATACAGGCTACAGTCGAATCTGGCGAGGTTTCGCACCCTTGTTCATTCTACTCACTGTAGTGGGTTGGATAGCACCCGGGTGGGCAAGGACATCAGGACTCGCACTCAAAGCACTCATACTTGGACCTGGCGGTTGGGGATCTGATACCTTTTGGACAATCGTGGCGTTTGCAGGTGTCGCGCTCATCCTCTTCGGACCGAAGATGATTTATCAATCCGTTGAACGGACCGTCGAAGTACTTGTCGCTATTGTAACGATCGGGTTAATTCTGGTTGCACTCGCTGTCGGTTCAATGGATACATGGAAGGAACTCAGTGCCGGTTTGACAAACGTCGGGTACATAGATCCAGGCATATCAGTAAAAAAACTATTTAGCGCATTAGTCTTCGCTGGTGCCGGGGGGACTGCGAATCTCTTTTATACGTTCTATCTACGCGATAAAAATATAGGTATGGGGTCACAGTTACCGGGGCTACAAAACCCCCTCCGTGGGAGGAGCGAAAAGGTACCCGCAACAGGATTTCTCTTTGAGGCAACCGAAGAAAATAGAAAACGCTTTACGGCATGGTGGCAATATGTAAAAAACGATCAAATACTTTTCTTCTGGGCACTCAATACCTTCACAATTATGCTCTTTATCTTTGGCGCACTCGCAGTTTTACATCCGCAAGGGATCGTTCCTGAACAGGGGAGACTCATTTATGACGAAGCACAGATATTAGGTGAAATCTGGGGTGTTGCAGGGCAAAAGATATTCTTGTTGGTTGGTGTCGCAACACTTTTTGGAACACAACTTGCACTCGTGGATGGGGTGTCGCGTTCGATTTCTGATATTATTTACACCAACTTTCGAGGTGCTCAAAAACGGGCCTTGAGTTGGTGGTATCTCCTTATCGCTGGCATCTGGATCGTCGGCGGATGCGTCATAACCTTTGTGATGGAGCAATTGAATGTCAGTGAATTAGGATTTCTCTTTAACGCAGCATACATGGGCGGTTTTGCCATGGCACTTTATGTGCCTCTTACCCTCTACATGAACTACCGCTTTCTGCCTGACTTCGCAAAACCTAAACGACTCTCTACTTTTATGATGCTTATCGCTTCATGTGTCTATATCGGTTTTGCACTCTCAAGTATTATCTGGGAAATTAAGCAATTGATCGGAGGATAGAAATGCATAAGAATGGACAAAAAGTCTTTTTTGAAAAAGAAGGCTATCTTGTTGTCGAAAGCCTGTTGTCAGCGGAAGAAGTTGAAATATGCCAAGCAGAGATTCACCGGTTGCATCAGTTCGCTGCAGGACAAGAATCCAACACAGAAAAGGTGCGGGCAGATATAGCGCGCCGGCACGTACAACGTGAACCGTTTGCCGAGGACAAAACGCAAGGAGACAGACTCCCCGTGCTCAGGAAAGCAGAAAATACCCGGCAGTACTCCGATGTGTTTCGTGATCTCGCGCGGCATCCGAAACTTATCGCCGTTGTCCAAGAACTTATCGGACCAGATCTGCTGCTTTTCAGAAGCACGCTGATGTTCAAACCCGCGTTTCATGGCTCTTCGCATGGGCTGCATCAGGATTCAGCGTACTGGCCGATGGAGCCGCCCAACCTTGTTACTGTCAGCATTGCGCTCAATAACGCCACACCGGAAAACGGTTGTTTCAAAGTGATCCCGAAAAGTCACCTATGGGGTATGCAGTCTTGGGGACACATTGCCCGACAGCAGGATGCAGAGCTTACCGACCGGAAAGAGGTAGCAGAACAACAAATGGATGTCCCGCTGTCTGCTGGCAGTGCCCTATTTTTCCATAGTTTGATGGTGCACGGTTCGGGTCCAAACAGCACCCCAAATCCCCGGAATACGGCGTTGTACGCCTACTTCTCACCGCAAGTGCGATATGTCCCACAAGGTGGAAAACCGGCAGAGAAGACATTTCCTGTGGTTGCTGGACTCGGTGGCAAAACGGAGTTGACACTCATTGCCGAAACATAAACATTAATGTGGAGGAATCGCCCTGGCTGAGACAACACCTCTAACAGTAGAATCAACACCTTCTGAAGTTCTCTAACTCTGCAGATCTTCCAGTCAGCGTTACATTGCGGAGAGCCGCAAACGGGCTACGCGCTACATAGAGAAACTCGGAAAAGACGACTGGAACATTGATGCGTGTAGGTCAATTGTTGATGTCAATAAAACGTTGGATACCCAAATTCCGACAGATCGGTGTAATACTATCGGGGGATTTATCCTCATGTTGCTCGGACGCTTGCCACAGAAAGTCGAAACAATTGTGGACGAAGATATTGAATTTAACATAGATATGGTCTATAAGTACGGTATCTCTCGGGGCCGGGCGATGCGGGGAACGCAGCGATAAGGAGACCCTATGAAATTGAGACGCTCTCAAAATCACATTTTCAAAGGAACACGTATCCGAATGCTGATAGTGTGGTATCTCATTCTGCTTGTGGGTATCATCATTCTGGTATGGAAAATGCCCGCAATTGTTTCACATTTGTAAAATTTGGGCAGATAGCAACGCATCGTATTTTAAGCGCTTTTTACTTGACTCAGTTACGTTTTTGTAGTATTTTTAATAGTGTTAGTGTAAGTTCTGTAGGTCAAAAAAATACACGCAGTAAATTTCCTACGACTTTATTTCTGGGACTGACGTTATTTTTAAGAAAAGGACGCGTTAATCGCTTAATATCCCTGGAGTTCCTATTATTGCTGCTGCGAATGGTGTAGTAACAGAGATCGAACTCGGCAAGACAGTTGAGATTGATCATGAAGTACCTCAGTTCAAAACGTTGTATGTACATCTGAACAATAAGGAGTTTGGAAGATGCCTTATTTTAAACCCGTATTTTGGGGGGCGGTATTATGTCTCTTCGTATTCCCCGTTCTTACATCTGCTCAAGATGAACTCATCATTATCTCTCCACACCCAGAAGGTATTGAGACAGAATTCGGTATAAATTTCGAGAAATGGTATCACGAACAGACGGGTAGAACCGTCAAGACGGATTGGCGAGATGTCGGTGGGACCTCCTCCAACTACCGATTTATTGAATCGGAGTTTAAACGGGTACCCCATGGTATTGGTATTGATATCTTTTTTGGTGGGGGTACCGATAACTACCTTCGCCTCTCAAACATGGGGTGGCTACATGCCTACAAACTGCCTGAGGCGCAACTTGCCCAGATGGTGCAATCCTTCCAAGGGATTCCACTCTACGATGCTGAATACCGGTGGTACGGGGCAGCTTTATCGAGTTTCGGCATCATGTACAACGAAGAACTGCGTGAATTGCTTCAGCTGCCTGAAGCCACAGCATGGCAGGATTTAGGGAATTCTGCTCTCATTGGTAGAATCGGTGCAGCCGATCCCAGAGAAAGCGGCTCCGCACACATGGTATACGAGATTATCCTTCAAACCGTTGGCTGGGAAGCAGGCTTCGCACTGCTGACCAAAATTGGGGGTAATGTCCGAGGCTTCTCTGCCGGTGCTAATGCTATTCCGACAGATGTCGTTGCTGGGCAAGTCATTTACGGGCTCGCCATAGACTTTTATGCCTACGGTCAAATTGCTGTCGTTGGGGCAGATAAGATTAAATACGTTGTGCCAGCCGACGGTGCGGTTGTTACCGCAGATCCAATCGCGATTCTCAAAGGAGCACCCAACATGCCAGTCGCGCAAAAGTTTCTCGAATTTGTTCTCTCAGAAAACGCACAGAAACTCTGGATGCTCCGCGATACTGATCAAGAGGGCCCCCGATGGAAAGGGGGCCTGAACCGGGCAAGTGTACTACCAGCCCTCTATGATAAACTAGGTGAAAGATGTATCGTTTCAAATCCGTTTGCTATGGAAGGCACCCCGTTCCTATACGACTCAGATAAAGGTGGTGGGCGTTGGCACATCGTCAACGATCTCTTTGGTGTCCTCATTATCGATTCCCACAAAGACCTCGTCAATGCATGGAAAGCGATCCAGAAGTGTAAAGATGCGGCAAAACGCGATGCCGCAATCACGGTTCTCACAAAGATGCCTATCACTGAAGCAGAAGCGATGCAGATGGCGGCTGTTGACTGGAGGGACCCGAGTATTCGTAACGAAAAAATCAAGGAATGGGGACAATTTGCGAAAGAAAAGTTCAAAGAGGCACGAAATCTGGCAAAATAGAGGCAGGTCATTGCCGCCGTGATGCCATATCAAACCCGACTGCGGCGACAAGTACCACACCTTTGATGATGTCCTGCCACGAAGCATCCATGTTCGCCATGCTCATCCCGTTGTTGAGGCTCTCCATGACGAGCGCGCCTAAAATCGCCCCAAAGATGCTCCCGCGTCCTCCCATTAAACTGGCACCACCGATCACACACGCCGCAATGGTATCCAATTCCAATAATCGTCCGGCTTCAGGACTCGCACTCCCGACGCGGGCTGTGAGAACGACACCTGCAACTGCCATCAATGCTCCCATCGTCGCAAACACCCTTAAGGTAATACTACGTACGTTGACTCCAGAGAGGTAAGCCGCCTCTGCATTCCCACCGACTGCATAAACATAACGTCCAAAACGGGTGTGGTTCGCGATGAAATGAAACACAAACGCCAATCCAAACAGAATACATACCGGAAAAGGAATACCTTTATGGGCATTCATCGCGGCGATGAACCCTGCAATCAGAACCAATGACCCGGTTATCTTCAATAGAACGAGGAATAGAGAGGCTTTTTCAGTACCATATTGCAGCCGTCTGGTGTGCTGCTGGTAAAAGCGCACGCTACTTATGCAGATACCAACAATTAGAAGACACCAACCGAGCGTCAGCGAAAGGTAAGCATTGCCGATCGCTTTGAACCAATTGTCTGGTAGGAGAATAGTTTCACCTCTGGTAAAGGCCAACATTAAACCACGATACGCTAAAAAACCACCTAACGTAACAATGAATGCAGGGATACGTTGATACGCTACGAGATAGCCGTGCATCAGTCCCATTAGAACGCCGATGCTGATAACGGCGAAGAGGGTCAGGATAATCGGTTGGGCCCACCGCACGTGTATGATCGCTGCAATAGCCCCGAGTAATCCGGCACCATAACCAACAGAAAGATCAATGTTAGCAGAGACGATAACGAATGTCATGCCTACAGCAAGAATAGCCGTAACCGCGGCTTGACGGGAGAGGTTGGACAGATTCCGAGTGCTGAGGAAGGTCCCGCCGGTCAGGAGTGTAAAAATCCCCCAGACACAGACGAGGGCAAGCACCATTGCATACATGCGGAAATTTAGGTGCTTCATGCTTGTGCGAATAGAACCTCAAAATTTCGTGTCGTCGTTTCGCAGATTTTCTCCACGGAAGTGTCGCGGAGTTCGGCAATCTTTTCCGCTACAGCTCGGGCATAAGCGGGTTCATTCCGTTTGCCCCGCCGAAATTGGGGAGGCAGCCACGGACAATCGGTTTCTACGAGCAATCGATCTTCAGGCACTTGCCTCACAACTGCTTGGACATTTTGGGCATTTGGGTAGGTCACGATTCCACCGATACCGATATGGAATCCAATAGCAAGGCTTCGCTGCATTAAAGCTAAATCGCCAGTAAAGCAGTGCAGGATCCCTCGAATTCTCCCTTGCCGCGCTTCTAAGATGGGTAGGATGTCCACATATGCATCACGGTTGTGGATAATGATCGGCATCTGCAGCGCTTCGGCCAGGTCTAACTGTTTTTCAAACGCCGCCTGTTGCAGCGGGCGCGGTGAGAGGTTACGATGATAATCCAATCCCATCTCGCCGAGGGCAATCACCTTCGGATGTGCAGCCAGCTTACGAAATTTCTCAAGAACATCTGGGGTTAGGTCTTTCGCGTCGTGCGGGTGCATCCCGACAGTAGCGTAGATGTGTGCATGCTTCTCCGCTAATTCTACTGCACCGAGGCTGGTCTCCATATCAAATCCGATGACGAGGATAGCAGAGATCCCGGTTTCTTGTGCGCGTTTGAGCACCACATCACGGTCGCGATCGAATTGGGAAAGTTGAATGTGTGCGTGCGAATCAATTAGCATTTTTAGAGTTTTGATTGTTAGTTGTTGGTTAAGACGGTGCGTTATTAGAGCTCTTCCCTGATCACAAGGCTCTATTAACTATTAATCATCACATCAAAGGTGTTCGGATAACGGCTTCAAGCGTATGTGCGTGGGGTGGCTGTGTTACGAGAAACAGAATTAGATCCGCGACATCCTCCGGAAGTGTGAGATGCGCAAGCACATCATCAGGATGATTATCACGGCGCATCTTAGTATTCACGGGCCCTGGACAAACAACCGAGGCTTTCACCCCGTTCGGTCTGCCTTCATTATTCGTCGTTTCCGTGAAACCGACAACAGCGAATTTAGATGCGCAATACGCGCCGCCATTGACATGTCCAAATTTGCCAGAAACGGAGGAGACATTGACGATATGTCCATACTTCTGCTTGCACATGTGGCTGAAGACGGCCTGTGTGCCGAGAAATACGCCCTTAAGATTGACCGCCATCGTCAGATCCCAATCCTCTTCCTGAATTTTCGGGATCGGGTTGTGAATCGCTACGCCTGCATTATTGACAAGAATATCCACTTTGCCAAAGGTGCTAAGCGTTTGAGCAACCATCGCATCGACATCGGTTTTCAGCTGGATATCGGTTTTGACGGCGAGTGCGCGTCTGCCGAGTTGCTCCACCTCCTCAGCAACGGCGTTAATCTCGACATCAGTGCGCGCGGCAAGGACAATATCGGCACCCTCTCCGGCGAATGCTATAGCAGTTGATCTGCCGATGCCGCGGCCGCCGCCTGTGATAATCGCAATACGGTTTTCAAGTTTCACGAGTCCTCCTTAAAGTAGTAGGGGCTTTGGAAGGCTTCCTACACTCAGCTTTCTCCTGACGTGTACCTTTCATCTACGATATTTGATACTGACTAAGTTTCTGTTTGTCAAACAAAATGCCGTGTCCTGGACGATCCGGTGGTGAAAAGTGCCCGTTTATGAGTGTCAAGGTATCTTCAAGGACTGGATCAAATGATGGAATGTATTCCACAAAAAGCGAGTGAGGCACTGCTGCAGAGAGATGCACGTGTAAATCCATCAAGAAATGTGGCGATACGGAAAGTCCGAAACATTCGGCGGTGTGCGCAACTTTCATCCATTCAGAGATACCTCCGACGCGGACGGCATCGGGTTGGAGGATGTCCGCTGCACCTTGTGCGACGTACTCTTTAAAGACATACTTGTTGTAAATCGTCTCACCGATAGCAATGGGGATAGTCGTTTTCTCGCGGAGTGTAACGTGACTCTCCACATCGTCTGCCTCAATCGGCTCCTCAAACCAGAAGAGTCCTGCCTCTTCAACGCGACAGGCAAGTTGAACGGCTTCTCGGGCGTTCCATTTCATATTCGCATCAATCATGAGGTAGGGTTCCTGACCAATCGCCTTCCGGACGGCAAAGATTCGTGCCACGTCTTCGTGAAGACTGTCTCGTCCAACCTTAATCTTAATTCCCTTGAAGCCCTGCTCAACAAATCCCACAGACTGCCTGACAAGCTCATCTTCGGAGAGGTGTAACCACCCACCATCTGTATTGTAAACGGGAACAGACGCTCTCGCGCCCCCGAGGAGTCGATAAAGCGGCAGTCCGGCACGTTTTGCCATGAGGTCCCAGAGGGCAATATCTACCGCCGCCATGCCTAAAGTGACAATGCCACCTCTCCCTACCCAGTGTGTCCCCATCCACATCCGATTCCAAATCCGGTCGATATTGGAAGCATCTTCTTCAAGCAGGATAGGCTTGAGATACGCATCCATAATTTGTTTGATCGCTTCCCCGCCTTTGCCAATAGTATAGGAGAAACCGGTCCCGATAACACCATCTGCGTCTTCAATCTCGATGAATGGAAATTCCATGGAGACGAAGGTCTGGATAGCATCAACCCGCTCAACTTCAGGTGGGATGTCATAAAGAGATGTGCGAACTGCTTTAATTTTCATTCGATAGTATAAAACAAAGACAAATGCCTCGCGAATCACCCAGAATTTTCTACCGCTTTAGGTTCTCAAGCATCGCTAATAAATTTTGGATACAAATACGAGAGGCTTCCTCACCGGCTTCAGAGAAGGCTTGCCCGGCAGGTCGATTAAGAATCGCTTCATCAATTTTCAGTGAGGGGCGCCAGTGTGTTTCAAGGCAGAGGTGCCCTTCGTAACCTTCATGAATGAAAGCTTGTAGTTGCCCTTCCCAGTCTATAA
This sequence comes from Candidatus Poribacteria bacterium, assembly GCA_965202725.1. Classification (GTDB taxonomy): domain Bacteria; phylum Poribacteria; class WGA-4E; order WGA-4E; family WGA-3G; genus WGA-3G. The sequence continues at coordinate 4,476,112 of OZ241845.1, read as the reverse complement.
TACCGTCGCCGACGGGCACAGATTCTATTTCACCGGTGTCAGGATTGGGCCCCGCATCCTTGAGATGTGCATGGATCATCGTCGATTTCATGCGATTGTAGGCATCAGGATATGGCGTTTCGCCACCCTTGGCGTGCACCTCGTTGGCAGGATCCCAGATCCCCCGGATGTTCGGTGAATCAATCTGCTCAATAAATTCCGCTGTGAGTTTGGCAGTGCGGAGTGAAGTGCTGGATTCGTTTTCCATGCCGAGGACAATACCTTCACCGTCTATCATTTTGCGAGGTTCATCGTAAGAGTCGATAAGCTCGTCCCATCGTTTTTCCGTTTCGCCGGTGTCCCAAAAGACGAAGGTCCGGATGAGGTTGGTATTAAACGCTTTTGCTGTCCGGATGCACCCTTTCAGTATCTCAAGATGCTCTTTTCGTTCTGCAGCGTCGTCTATAACGCATTTAAAGAACGGGGATGCGACCCCAATAATTTCAATGTTGGTGCCGTCGAGTAAGCGTTTCATAGCATCGATGTCGGCATCGGTAAGTTCATTGGGCAGTTTGTCCCAGACTGAGCGGATTTCGATGGAGTGTAGGTTGAATTCTTTTACAAAACTGACAACGGTGGCGAAATCCTGTGAGACCTCGTCGTTGATAACACCGAGTTTGAACATAGTTACGTATCTCCTTTGAAACTTTGAAGACATATTAGCATAGCGTGGCGTTAAGAGCAAGTACGATTTTGAGGAAATTTGGTTTGCAATGCAGAAAAAAATGTGATAAAATAGCATTAATTGTAGCGTTCTATATAGTGGGGAAAAGGTGAATTATACAGAGCTGTTGCTGCCACAAGACCAGAGAGAAGAAATTCATCGGATTCTATCCAATGCTTCTAAGAGAGCTGGCGGCATAGACAGCGAGTCTATACTGCGAAGTCTCCAAGAACTCACCACCGATGACGCAGCCATCCAATCCTGCTTTTCAGACATCGTCATCGGCGTGTTGAAAGCTGCCATAGACTCCCCAAACCCTGAAGCCTCGCTAAATCATTTCTCGCGTTTCGGGCAAGTCGCGTTTTATCGCCGATCCCTCTATCAACTCCTGCGAGATGACCCGTTTCTCATACGACCTCTCATCTTAAGTTTCGGTGCGTCCATCTATTTATCTGAAACGTTGATTCGCAAGCCCGAATATTTCTACGACATCATTGATGCAGACGTAATGGAATCCCAGAAAACTTCCCAGATAATGTATCAGGAACTCGCTCAATCAATTTCGCGGTTCGCTTCAGTTGAGCAGAAGCTCTGCATCCTCCGACGTTACAAGCGCCGAGAAACACTTCGGATCGGGCTTCGCGACCTCCTCAAAATAGCGGATGTCGAAACAACGACCTTGGAGTTGAGCAATTTAGCAGAAGCGGCGTTGCAACACTGCTACGAAATCGGGCGGGATCAGGTAATGAAACCCAAGTACGGGACACCCCTCAATGAAGAGGGGGATGCGCCGTGCAGTTTCGCTATCATTGGAATGGGGAAGTTGGGCGGTTATGAACTAAATTTTAGTTCCGACATCGACCTAATTTTTGTTTATTCAGATGACGCACGTACGGATATAGGGAACGAGAATACTGAATACTTTTCTCGTCTCTGCGAATTCATAATCAAGGCGATGAGCGAGATAACATCAGACGGGTATGTCTTTCGGGTTGACATCCGTTTGCGTCCTGAAAGTAGTGCGGGGATCATTATCCGCTCTATCGAGAGTTACGAAAGTTACTATGAGGGCTGGGGCGACCTCTGGGAGCGTCAGGCTCTTATTAAAGCACGTCCTGTCGCTGGGGATATGGCATTTGGTGAGGAGTTCATCCGTATGATCCAGCCGTTTGTTTATCAACGCTACTTAGACGGTGTGACACTCACTGAGATCAAGGCAGACATCCGACGCACAAAAGCTCGAATAGAAGAACGACTCGCCAATGAAGGTGCAGATATTGAGAAGCATGTAAAACTGGGCCCCGGCGCGATTCGTGATATAGAGTTCACCGTTCAGTGTCTTCAGATGATCCACGGTGCCAAGCGTAAGTCGCTCCGTTCACACAATACATTAGAAGCACTCGCTGCATTGAAGGCGAGCAGACTCCTCGACCCAGAAGACGCGGACGCGCTCACTGCCGCTTATCGGTTTTTACGCGGTGTTGAGAATTGTATTCAAATTGAGGCGGATCAGCAGCGTTACGCTATCCCTGAAAGGGAAACCGAAGCACGGGAACTCGCTCGCCGCGTCGGCTATCCACACACTTCAGAAATTGATGCCCTGGAAACATTTCGTGCGGACTATCGCAGTCACGCGGAAAAGGTACGCGCCATTTTTCGGAAGATCACCACGACTTCGATTGAATCAGCAGAGGGGTTTGACATCGGAATCCTGCTTTCTGAAGAGGATTCACAACAACTTGAAACTTTCTTAAGCACATTCCGTTTTGAAAATGCGAGAGAGGCACAGCGTCTCCTGAGGCAGCTCGCGAACGGGGGCGACGGCATCCAATTCTCCCCAAATGTCAGACGGGCCTTCTTTAAACTCGCACCAACGCTCCTAAGTGTTTTACGTGATTCTCCGAACCCGGATATGGCGCTCCGTTATCTTTCAGCATTCACAGACAAAGTTGGCGCGCGGAGCAGCTACTATACGATGTTCGCTGAAAAACCCTCAACACTTGAAGTACTCACGCGCGTTTGTGGGAGCAGCCTCTACCTCGCGGACATGCTCATCGCGAGTCCAGAACTTTTCGATCTATTGACCGTTCCGACATTGGTAGAATGCTCCAAACCCCTCACTGAGAAGCAAGAAGAGGCGTTACAGCTTGTAGCACAGGCCCCAGAGGGAAGAAGGTTGAGTATGCTGCGCCGATATAAGAACGACGAAATCTGGCGTATCGCCTTACGTAATATACTCGGCAATGCAACACTCCCTACAACGACCGAAGAACTCTCCGATTTAGCTGAAGCTGTCTTGCAAGCGATCTACCCAGAAATTGAAGGAGAGATGCGCGAGGCACACGGTATACCGCTTGCACCTGATGGAACACCCGTCACCTTCGCAATTATTGCGATGGGCAAGTTCGGTGGCCGAGAATTGAACTTCAGCTCGGATCTGGATGTTATGTATGTCTATTCCGCAGCCGGTGAAACGACACAAGGCATGTCAAACGCCGACTATTTTTCTACTATCGGTTTGGAGTTAGTCAAACGACTTGCTGGGAACCAGGGCATGGGCATTTATGAAATCGACTTACGGCTCCGTCCTCACGGCGCAGGCGGTGCCATCGCGCTACCGTTGGCGGGGTATCAGAATTATTACAATAACACCGCCGAAGTTTGGGAACGTCAGGCACTCACACGGGCACGCATCGTTGCTGGAGATACAGAACACCTTGGAAAGCGGTTTTTAGAGATCGCCCACGCCTTCTGTTATGCCGATCCGATAACACTTGAAGATATCGCTCAGATTGTGCATACACGCCAACGGAAGGAGGCACAAGCGACTCGAACGACTTCTACCCGACGTAGACGGCGTGGCAAGACCCAGAATGTCAAATCTGGATACGGTGGACTTGTTGATATCGAGTTCCTTGTGCAAACCCTACAGCTGTTGCACGGCGGTGAGGCCCCTTCTATTCGCGTACAAAATACCCCCCTCGCTATTGAGAAACTGCATAGCATCGGGGTACTGACGGAACCAGAACGAGACGGCATCTCGGAAGCATATCTATTCCTCAGGCGCGTTGAGAATGCATTGCGGATCGTCTACGATCGGGCATTGGATGCCCTACCGAGAAATCGGAGAGCGTTGGCGCAATTGGCACGCCGCCTCGGATATGCAACAACCGAAGATAAATCTGCAGTGGAGGCTTTTTTGCAGGACTACGGGAAATGGACGGAGACAACCCGCTCGCTTTTTAATCAGATGCTCGTCAAACAAGCCCTGTAGTGTATTCCAGCTGTGTTTTTACAGCTCTATTAAAAGTAACAACGTTTGTAGGATGGCAATTCATCGCCTGTCAAGGTGCCACCTAATTTTCGGTTGAGAAATTCTGACCCACTTGTTAAAATAAATGCTAATCCTTTTAGCATAAGGGGGAAATCTATGATTTTTGGACAAGGCACACATCAGTATACCGTAGAAGAAAATTGGTGGACACTCCCAGACGGTTGGGAATTTGGCTGGGTTCCTGCTATTGCTGTTGACTCACAGGATCGTGTTTATGTCTACAGCCGGAGCGAACACCCGATGGTCGTCTTTGACTTGGATGGCAACTTTCTGACCTCTTGGGGTGATGACATCCTGAAGGACGCACACGGGATTTTTATCGATCCCGACGATAATATCTACTGTACAGAACGGGACACACACGTCATGCGGAAGTTTACGCCGGCAGGTGATCTGCTAATGACACTCGGCACCCCCGATGAACCCGGGGCAGATGGAGAACCTTTCAATAAACCGACAGACCTGGCAATCGGACCTGACGGTGCAATGTATATCACTGACGGTTACGGCAATGCTCGCGTCCATAAATACTCGCCTGATGGTGAATTGATTAAGTCGTGGGGGCAGCCCGGTACGGGCCCCGGTGAATTCGATCTTCCGCACTGCGTCAGAGTCGATCCACGTAATAGACTTATGGTCGCTGACCGCGAGAACAATCGGATCCAGTTCTTTACGTTCGATGGAGAATACATCGAAGAGTGGGGAGACCTCCGGCAACCAGACACTATCTATATCGACGAAGAGGGTATTGTCTATATCGCTGAATTAGAGCGGCGTATCACAATTATGACACTCGACGGCAAGGTTATATCCCAATGGGGTTCTGAACGTGGCAGTGCCGTCCCTGGTGAGTTTTTCGCATGTCCACACGGGATATGGTTAGATTCAAAGGGCGATATGTATGTCAGCGAAGTTCAAGCAGATGCTCGACTTCAGAAATTCATTCGGCAGCGGTAAAATCGGTTTTAGGGGAAGCCTCTTATGTTTCGCCCTTGAATTCTAAATCGTTATAGGGCGAGGTATCAATAATGCCTCGCGCCTTACTGCATTAAGGTCTGAAGTATCATGGCAGAAAGTTTCTCATTTTTCCAGAAAGTAAATAAGGATTTCGATAAAGCTGCCCGGTTCACCGAATATCCCCGTGGGCTTTTGGAATATATAAAGATTTGTAACAGCTCCTGCCATTTCACATTCCCGATAAAGCGGGATAATGGGACTATTCAAACTATGCACGGGTGGCGGGCAGAACATAGCCACCATATTCTACCTACGAAGGGAGGAATCCGTTATAGCACTCTTGTCAACGAAGATGAAATTATGGCACTTGCGGCACTGATGACTTACAAGTGCGCGCTCGTTGATGTACCGTTCGGTGGGGCAAAAGGCGGTATCCAGCTGGACCGACGCGAATATTCGGAAACTGAATTGGAGCGTATCACCCGCCGTTATACCTACGAATTAATTCAGAAGAATTACATCGGACCTGGGATAGATGTACCCGCCCCGGACTTCGGAACGGGTGAAACCGAAATGGCATGGATTTTGGATACGTATATTACAATGGCACCCGATAAACTCAACGCTATTGCATGTGTAACAGGCAAGCCAATCGAACAAAACGGGATTCGCGGGCGGAAAGAGGCGACTGGACGTGGAGTCGTCTTCGGATTACAAGAAGCCTGTAGCATTGCGGAGGACATGAAACAGCTTGGGCTTTCTACCGGTTTACACGGGAAAAAGGTGGTCGTTCAGGGTTTCGGTAATGTCGGATCCCACGTTGCCAGGTTCTTGATGCAAGCAGACGCACGTGTTGTAGGAATTATTGAACGAAACGGAGGTATTTATGATCCACGTGGATTTGATATCGAAAAGGTTGCTATATATTGTAAAGAAACTGGGTCAATCCGCGGGTATCCGTGTGCTCGGTTTTTTGAGAATCCGAAGGACGGTTTAGAATTAGAATGTGATATCCTCGTGCCGGCTGCGCTAGAAAACCAATTGACAGCGGAAAACGCGCCCCGAATCAAAGCCTCTATTGTTGCAGAAGCCGCGAACGGACCAACGACCCCAGATGCCGATAAAATCCTCCAAGAACGCGGAATTATGATTATACCCGATACTTTCCTAAACGCCGGCGGTGTCACTGTCTCCTATTTCGAGTGGCTCCGTAATCTCTCACACGTCCGATTCGGCAGGCTCGACAAACGTTTTGAGGACCAGACACAACACGCAATGCGCCGTGCTGTAGAGAAAGCGACTGGCTACCAGTTTTCAGACAATGAACTCGAAATGATACACGGTGCCGATGAAGAAGACCTGGTGAACTCTGGACTGCAGGATACGATGATAAACGCCTATCAAGAGATACGTGAAACCTGTATGCAACACAAAAACAAAGACGATGATGTGGATTATCGTACAGCTGCGTTTATCAATGCCATTCATAGGATCGCGAAATCCTATATGCAACTTGGTATTTTCCCGTAATTTCTAACTGGAATAAAAAATAAAAGAAGATTTTCGTCTAAATAACGATATTGGGTTGGGAAAGCAGACCGATGTTTAGGATCTCCAACACGTCCTCCTTGGCATGACATCTCGCAAATAAAGCGATCGGCAAGTCCGCCATCTCTCTGCTCTTTGAAACAATAAGAGACTTGCGCCTAAAACGCCCGAACCCGTGGCGCATCCTGCAATTATTCCGCTCAATACCATGTGTCTCTGCTTTGGTCTGCACCAACGAAGTCGCGTATCCATTCAAGGACGGTAGAGAGGAGGCTTGCAGCATTTTGCGATGGCGTTCCTGGAACGTCCGTGGCACTAGAGAAAGACTGCCAGTGCCTTGTCTGCGAGGGGTCTGCCGCTATAGATATGGTTTCAGTTGATAGGTGCACTTTTTGCATGTATATCGCTGTTTATCGTTGGTGAAGCCATTTTTTTTTACGGAGTGTTTGTGTGAGCTCTTGGACAGGTCATTAGTGTCTCCTTACGCGGTTATGGATTTCACTTTAGGATAGCGGATCTGTCTTTGTGCGTCGAGAAAAAAAATGAACCCTATTTTCTCCTTGCCGAATTTATAGAAAAGAGTTAACCTATGATGGTAATCAAACGAAGATGTGATAAGAGGGAGATGAGGGAACCCTATCTCATCAATTTACCGAAAACCCTCAAATAAAAAGCACATAAAAGGAATATAAATGATTTCTCTCAGCGTTAACATCAACAAAGTCGCAACGTTGCGAAACTCACGAGGTGGCGACATTCCAGATGTACGCACTGCCGTTGATACCTGCGTCGCTGCTGGTTCCCAGGGTATCACGGTGCACCCGCGCGAAGACCGGCGACATATCACACCGACAGATGTTCAGGACATCGCCGAACGACTAATAGAAATCAACACCCGAAAATCACCTGCCATCGAATATAACATCGAAGGCGATCCGAGAGCTGACCTCATTGATATGGTCCTTCGGACGAAACCGACGCAATGCACGCTCGTCCCTGTTGTGGTAGGTGAGATAACCAGCCACACCGTTTGGGACATCCACAAAGATGGCAATACGTTGGAACCGATCATCGCAGCCTTGAAAGATGTCGGTATCCGCGTCAGTCTATTTAGTGGAACGGATGTAGAGCAGATAGTGATGACACGTGACATTGGAGCGGATCGAATTGAACTCTATACGGCACCTTACGCTATGGCAAAAACCGAGGCAGAAGTTGAACACGAATTCGAGTTGCTAAGGAATGCGGCACTGAAGGCACTGGGTTTAGGGCTTGGAATCAACGCGGGGCACGACCTGAATCTTGCCAATTTGCCATTGATGAAAGAATTACCGGGGCTCCAGGAAGTCTCTATCGGTCATCACCTCATGGCAGATGCCCTTTACATCGGGATGGAAGCCGCCGTCAAAGCATATCGGCAAGCCCTTGGACAGCAGGTAAGATGAGAAATACCAAAACATGTGCTATTTTCGACTTAGACGGCACGATCATCCGCCTCTCCTCAGAACAAGTTTTTCTGCAGTATCTGCTGAACCTCGGTGAGATCCCCATACCGAATTTGCTGGCGTGGATATCTTATCTGCTGCGGGTTAAATCTCTTCGCGCAGCAAAACCTAATAAGATTTATCTTCGCGGTTTGGAGCAGACGCACCTTCAGGAGATTGCCCGACGCTGCTTTACTGAGATGCTTCGTCCCAGCATAGCCCCTCACATTTCAGAATTGATACATCGTCATCGCGCCGAGGGGGAGACAGTTATCCTGATGTCGGGTTCGCTGTCTTTTCTCGTTCAGCCGTTTCACGAGTACTTCCAGACAGATCTAATGGTCGCACACCAACTGGAGATGGTTGATGGAAAATTTACGGGACAACGGATTGGGATCCACCCGTATGCCGAAAACAAAGCGAAGCTCACCCAACAACTCGCCGCTGAACACGGGTTTGACTTAAGCCACTCTTACGCCTATGGAAATCATCACACAGATGCTCACAAATTGGAATTGTTTGGGCATCCCGTGGCCGTTAATCCAGACAGCGGGTTGCGACGTATCGCCATGGCTAAGGGGTGGCACATAGAAGAATGACTGACACGATGCGACTTGAAAAATATATTGCTACCGCAGGCATCGCCTCTCGGCGGGCGGTGAAAAAGAGCATTCTCGCTGGTGCCGTCAGCGTTAACGGCGAACCTATTCTGGTTCCCGGACACCCGATTGACATAGAAACCGATGTCGTTGAATTTGAGGGTAAACGCGTTGAACCGTTGAAAGATCAGATCTATTTGATGCTAAATAAACCGGCAGGCTGCATCACAACGCGCAGCGACCCACGCGGCCGGCCGACTGTCATGGACCTCGTTCGGGACCTATCGGATACAATCTATCCAGTTGGACGTTTAGATTTGGAGACCGAGGGGTTGCTGCTTTTCACTAACGATGGGGATTTCGCCTACCGACTGCTACATCCAAGCCATGAGATAGAAAAAACCTATAGCGCGTGGGTGAAAGACGTGCCACGCGACGCGGTAATTCAGAAGCTGCGCCAAGGGGTCAGGATTCCGAGTGGAACAACGGCATCAGCAAAGCTCAGACGACTGAAAATAAGCAAAGATGGACGCTCAACAGAGTTTGAGGTAACAATTCATGAAGGGAAAAAACGACAGGTGCGCATGATGTTCAAAGCTGTTGGGCATCCGGTTATCCGTCTAAAACGGGTACAGATCGGTACTTTAAAGTTAGGGCACCTGCCGTTAGGCGCGTATCGATTTTTGAGTTCGGAAGAGGTATCCGAGCTCCTGAGTTTATAGGCACAAGCTGAACCCACACCTATCGGAAATTATTTATTGGCGTTTGCCAAACCTTTGACCTGTTCGAGCATCGCCTCAGCGCTCTGCTTGATGTTTGTATCCTTGGGGTGATGCAATAACTTCTCAAGCACTGCGATGGCATCCTCATAATGTTCCTTAATGGCGTAGGTCACGCCGAGGTAATATTGCGCGGGTTCATAGAAATTGCTGTTCGGATACTGATCTATAAGCACTTTGAAGTGGGAAACCGACTTTTCAAAATATTCCTCTGACTTGTCAGTATCAGCAGTTTCAAGGAGCGTGCCGTAAGCGAGTCCCAACTGGTTGTGCAATTTGGGAATGAGTTTCGACCTATTTTTCGGATCGTGTGCAAACGCTTTCTCGCTGAACAAGACTCCCTTTTCCAACTGCTTCCGTTCCAAATAGATGATTGCGACCTCAGCATTGAGTTTGCCATCATCAGGTTTGGCTTCCAATTCTTCCAGTTTCTTTTCAAACTCAGCCTCTACTTTCAAAGCATCTTCCATAACCGGCGCAAATTCGTCGGGGGTGGCATAACCTACATGAGATTTGACGAGTCCTCCATCTGGGCTGACAAACAGAACTGCAGGGTAACCAGTGACTCCATATCGGCTCCTCATCTCCTCATTGATGGGACGCTCCGTATCTTCTGGATTTACTTTCACGGAAATAAAATTTTCAGCGAGTGTGATAATATTTGCATCTGTAAACGTTTCGGCATCCAGCCGCTTACACCACCCTCACCAATCGGTATAGAAGTCCATCATGACAGGCTTGCCGGTTTCCTTGGCTTCTTTCATGGTGACCTCTACGGATTCACGCCACTGAATTGCTTCACTCGCGACGAGCTCGGGGACTGTGCCAACGATCAGCAACAGGACGATGAGTCCTGTCAGATATGCGGCAGTCCGGGGAAAAACGGGCTTAAACATAATTTTCTCTCCTTTTGTGTTAGATAAATACGCTAATCTAAAATTCTATTACTATTCTTCAGCTGCAGCACTTTGATTCTGGTCAACCGCAGCTGCACTCGTTGTTTTGCTTGATAATGTTATGCGACACCTACCGCAGGTAACAATAATTTTGACGAGTTTCCGCTGCTTACCAATATGAGACTGTTTCTGCTCTGTTTGTACGTGTCTCTGGCAGCGAAGACACCACTGTTGTTTTGCACCTAACATGGGTAGCTCCTTTGTGACATTGTGTTTAGCCTCAATGTCCGCCAGTGGTTCGGTAGAGAATAGACACACCATACCACGATAAAAGTTCATTTTTTTCTTCGCTTCGACGAACATTATTTTCCGACGCAGAACTGAGAGAAAATCCTATCGAGAATATCTTCAGTTGTTGTCCTGCCAACGATGTCTCCGAGGGCATCAAGGCTGATTCGCAAATCGACAGCAACGAGCTCCGGAGGCATACCGTTTGTGAGGCTCTCTATCGCGTAATTGAGTCCATCGTGTGCACGCCTGAGCGCGTCCTGATGGCGTGCGTTGGTCACAATCGGGGATTCACCGACAACGAACGCATCACCGAGCAGTTCTTCAGAGACAGCCGTTTTTAGTGCATCGAGCCCTTCACCTTGAGGGATCGCTGTCTTAACGATCCGCTTTTTTGGGCAGTGTGCCAGTAGTGCCGCCGCTGATGTCACAGCCGGTAGATCTGTCTTATTCAAGATGAGAATTGCCTTATGCGATTGCGCTGTCTGTAAGAGGCTCATATCGGCATCGTTTAAAGGTTGCGATGCGTCGAACATCAAGAGTAACAATTCTGCCTTGTCTAAGACCGCTTTGCTCCGTTGAACGCCGAGTTGTTCAACAATATCATTCGTCTGTCGAATGCCAGCAGTATCAAAAAGTTTCAATGGGATACCACTGATGTTAATAGTCTCCTCAATTGTGTCGCGCGTCGTACCGGGGATATCTGTAACGATGGCGCGTGCCGTTCCAACGAGTACATTAAGTAAACTTGATTTTCCGACATTGGGTTTACCTAATATAGCGACATTGATCCCCTCCGAGATGAGTCTCCCTTCATCGGCAGTTTCAAGAAGCACCGTTAAGTCTGTCTGAACGGTGGAAGCGCATTCGAGCTGCGCTTCCACCTTTATAAAATCGAGGTCTTCCTCAGGAAAATCAACAGATGCTTCAATCTCCGCTAGTAGGGCTGCGATCCGGTCATTGAGTTGGTTGACAGTCTCAGAAAGTTTCCCCGCGAGTGCCTCTATTGCGATTTTTCGACTTAATTCCGTTTTTGCGGCAATGAGTTCGGCGACGGCTTCCGCTTGCGCAAGGTCAAGTCTACCGTTAAGAAACGCGCGTTTTGTGAATTCACCGGGTTCTGCAAGCCTTGCGCCGTGCTTTACTACCAAGTCTAACACAGCCGTGAGGGGGACAATTCCACCGTGACAATTAAACTCGACGATGTCTTCTCCGGTATACGTTTTTGGAGCACGCATGATTCCGAGTAAAATTTCATCAATTACGGCATCGGATGCATTGGTATCCACAACGTGTCCGTATGTAAGCGTATACGTCGGTAGTTGTGTGGGAGATGCAGCCCGTGCAGATCGAAATAAATCGGTAGCAATCGGCAGGGCAAGCGGCCCGCTGACTCGGACGATGCCGATACCTGCTTCGCCCCGGGCTGTTGCGATGGCTGCGATGGTATCGTGGTACTTCATTTTTTTAGTGGTTGGCCGTTCGTTTGTAGCTGTTCGTTATTGCTTGTTGGTTAAGGACCTTTAGTTATTAGAGAGACTTGTCCTTACCCCGATGCTTTCTTGACTATTAACTAACCTCTATCTGCTGTCTGTGCCGTGATGACGACCCGACGCATATCCCCCTCACCTTGACTATAGGTAGATATAATATCATCTTCTTTTAAGGCGACATGGATGATGCGGCGGTCACGCGGGGACATTGGTGCCAGGACAACCTCTCGTTTGGTATACTTCACCTGTTCCGCCATTTGGTGTGCTATTTCGACGAGCCGCTCTTCTCGGCGCTCCCTGTAGCCCTCAGTGTCAACAAAAACCCGCCTTTTTACAAGCGAAGCTTTATTAACAATGCAATTGAGGAGTCGTTCAATAGCATCAAGCGTCTGCCCGTGCTTCCCGATGAGGAGCGCAGGACTGTCGGTGCGGACATTGAGATGTGTGCTGCCCTCAACAAAATCTGATTCGACTTCGGCAGCAATCCCCATCCGGTTGAGCAACTCTCTGAGAATTGTATCGGGTGCAGAAGAGACATTTTGCTTAATGGTCACTCGGATTTTCGCAGGTTTCGCGCCGAAATTTAAGATACCTTTTGTGGGTTCACTGATAATGTCAATTGTAACCTGCTCGCGATTTGCCTCAAGTTCATTGAGTGCCCGTTCAATTGCTTCTTCCACTGTATCGCCTTCAGCTTCAATATAATGTTGCACAGGTTGAGTCCTCCTCGTATAAAACGTTTCCGGCAGTGAAGCGTTGACACGGCGTATGACCATCGACTAAGTCTATTTCTGTTCGGAAGCGTTTCGCTTTTTCGTATTTGCAGATCCCGATTGGTCTTCTTCGTCCGTCGCCCTGCGGTTCTGTAGATACTGTTGTGCTATAGTAAATACATTATTACACAACCAATATAAGACAAACCCTGATGCCCAATTGTAAAAAATGAAGATAAAGATAATTGGCATGAATTGCATCAGTTTCATTTGGGTGCTGTCGGTTGTAGGTGTCATATTGCCGACGAATTTTTGTTGGAGCCATGTTGTTAGTCCGTTGATAATAGGCAGCAGTCGAATGGCATCTATCTGTGTGACAATCAGCGGAATCGTAAAGGGCAATTCGATCAAAGTATCGGGAGCGGAAAGGTCACTAATCCAGAGCAGGAAAGGTGCCCCGCGGAGTTCTACTGCGCCGCCAAGGAGCGAAAAGAGTGCGAAGAAGAGCGGAATTTGTGGAAGCCACGGGATACAACCGCCGAGCGGGTTGACTCCATTTTCCTTATAGAGTCGCATTGTGGCGCGGTTCAGTTTTTGCGGATCGTCCCTATATTTCTCCTTCAATTCCAACAGTTCGGGTTGGAGTTTCTGCATCTTCTTCATAGAGGCGTGCGCCTTACGGGTGAACGGATAAGCGATGACCTTCACCATGGCAGTCAAGAGAATAATTGAGACCCCGTAGTTTCTGAAGATGGCGTGAAAGCCTTGGAATAGCCAAAGCATGCCCCAAACCAGTGGGGCAAAGAATCCAAAGTCAATCACTTTGGAAAGATGTAGCGGTATCTGTGGGGCGTTGGGTGCCTCTATAGTTTTCAGAATTTTGTCGTTTTTCGGTCCTACGTAGAGCCGGAATTCGTGACTCTTTTTCGCCTGAGATGCGAGATAAAAACTGGGAACAGCGAGTCCAACTGTCTCTATTGGCGCGACGACAGCGACATCGGCACCGGCACTCGCATTGGAAGTCTCTGTTAGCCGATATGTTGCTGCGATTTCCGGGTCAGGGATCATGAGTGCGCTGAAGTATTGACTATCAAGCCCTGCCCAAAGCACAGTCGCTAAAGCTTGTTCGTCTTTAAGTTTGCGTACAGGGTTCCCCTCGCCGGTGTAAACCTTCGCCCCCTCTTTTCCACGGCTACCACGTTTCCCGCTCTTCTTTTCGTGGGGTAGGAGATCGGCGTTGATACCTCGCCCCCATTGCAGTTCATATCCATTCGCGGGTTCATTTCCACCCATAAGTAAAGGTTCATCGGAGATGTTTTGGAAGGTAACTACCAGATCAACAAAATAGGTGTCCGGAATGAAAGTTAGCTGCTTTGCAACTTGCAGTTTTTCTGCGATGGTTGTACGGAAAGTGAGTGTTTCTACCCCCTCGCCTGCTGTGAGATCGATTTCAGACTTGTCTGCCCACCACGAAGCATTAAGCAAGTCAAGTTGGAGTTGGTCATTCCCGAAGCGAAGCGCGAGGCAGCTCAGCGCATTCTCTGGAATTAGGTTCAGGGGTTCATCGATTTCAACGGTCCGGTCTGGAAACTGATTGAGTTCCCACACTTTGGCGATCGCTAGTTTTTCGTTGAACACGACACTATACTTATCGGTGTGAACGTTAACTTTTGCATCATCCGGGCTTTCCTGTAAAGGGGTCCAGGGATTTGTATCGACGGACACCCCGGTTCCGTCGGATGCTATCTGCGTGGCATCATCCGGTTGCATGTGGCGGGTATCAGAGGACGGGGCTGTTCGGGTCGTTGCGGATTCGTCTGGTTCGGGGGCAAAGCGGTTGCCGAAAAAAAGACTCCATCCAATCATGACAACAATCATTAGGACGAGTGCAAGAATATAACGTACTCCCATTGAAATTAGGTCCTCCTCATCTATGCGTACTTCTGAGACCAACCGTTTCCGACGTGGTGTGTCCACGCCGCTATTTCAGCGGGTCGAAGCCCCCCGGATGATATGGGTGGCATTTTGAAAGTCGTTTAAGTGTTAACCAGATCCCTTTGAGCGTTCCATAACGTTCTAATGCCTGCTGTGCGTATTGCGAACATGTGGGATAGAAACGACAGGAACGAGGAAACAACGGTGAAATGAAACGGCGATAAAAATGGATCGGTTGGACGAGTACGGTCGCCATATATGTTTTGCGGCCCGTTTGCTGGTTTCCACATTGATTCATAACTTCCGAGTGTTGCTTACAGTCTGACGCGCTTGTGTTCCTCATCGGGTATTTCGTTCCCTCCTCCACGGCGTTGTGGTGACATTCGCGCGATTCAAGATAGAAGATCTCTGGAATAAACTACGGAGCGCGTTTTCCGCTTCCTGACATTTAAGCTGAGTCGCTGGGGTTCTACCGACAACCACGATATCATAAGGTGCTTGTATACGAGGATATAAGTGCCGAAACGACTCCCGAATTAATCTTTTAACCCGATTTCTTTGGACGCTGTTACCGACTGTTTTGCTAACGGTTATCCCCAATCGAGAATGCGCGAAGCCTGTGGGGCGCACGTATATCACAAAATAGCGATTCCAATGCTTATCACCGTCTTGATAGGCACATTGGAATTCCGAACGTTTTCTTAACTTTCTTGGATCTGGCATGATTTAGTTGAGATACAGATATTTTCTCCACGACGGATGGCATCCTCGAAAATGACGGTTGAGTTGTAAATACGTTAATATTGATGGTGTTTTGGGCTGGCGTGCAAGTGTGAGTTGGGTCTCGTAGAGCATTTTATCTCCTTTTTTATTATTACATTTTTTGCACGCCGTCACGACATTTTCCCAGTTCGTTTGTCCACCCCGAGAGATCGGTATCACATGGTCGAGGGTAAGTTGCGCTGTTGGGAACTCACCATGACAGTATTGACACGTGTAATGATCCCGGACAAGGACATTCTTCCGCGAAAATTTGACGACACTCCGTGGGACATGCACGTAGCTCACCAAACGAATTACATGTGGTACTCTTATTGCAGCACTGGGTGAATGAATCTTAAGGTCAGAGACTTCTTCCGTTTGTGCGGTGCCTTTGAAAACCATTTTCATCGCACGCTGGAGGTTGCAAACGTTGATTGCTTCATAACTTGCATTCAGTACCAATACAGATATTTCCACTTGCATCTCCTCTAACTTGAATGATTGGCTCTAACCACATTAACTCTTTATGTATGATACCACATTTCCGGTCAAATTGCAACTAAAATCATTATGTGGCGGTCAGCTGTCAATCGGCAATCAACCTGAAAATTAAGACACACTAGCCCCAAGATTTTGCGTATAATGTCAGTGTAATACAAATTATGTTTCAGAAAGGGGTTTGGATGTACAGCAGGTTAGACCATGCTATCGCAATTTTGAGCCTGGTGGCGGTATTGAGCAGTTACGCCGCCGATACCCAATTCGTGGATGTGACTGAACAATCCGGTATCGACTTCAAGCATGCCGGGGGCATTGATTTGCGTGTTGTGCCTGCGCTTATCGGCTCAGGTGCAGCGTGGCGAGACTACGACAACGACGGTTGGCTAGATCTCTATATCGCTAACAGTGCTTTGGCGAGCCCGGCCCCGGATGCAGTTTTGCCCAAAAATGCACTCTAGCGGATTACGATGCCGATGGCGACCTCGATCTCTATCTCGCTAACGACACCGACCAGAATATCCTCTATCGCAAGGACGGTGAACTGACGTTCACTAATACGAACCGGCCGAACGCAAGGAGCCGAACGGGGTACATCCGCAGCGGTATGGGAGTGGCTTGGGGACTACGATGCCGATGGCGATCTCGACCTTTTTGTTACGAATTGGCTTGATGAAAACAACGTGCTTTACCGAAATAATGGGACGGCACGTTTACAGATGTCTCGGCACAGAGCGGCATTTTTGAGTCAGGACTGGGGAAAACATGCTCGGGCACGGCGCTGTTTGATGCTGATAATGATGGCGACCTGGACATCTTTTTTGCCGCAGGACACATTGATCCGGCTTCATGGGAGGCCCACGGGCAACCCGATGTCTTTCTCCAAAACAACGGGGATGGCACGTTTACGGATGTCTCGGAGGCTGTTGGACTCCAAAAATTCAGAGTAGACGGCGTCGGAAGAGGGGTAGCAGTCGCGGATTACGATGCCGATGGCGACTTGGATCTGTTCATTGTTAACAGTGGCGGGAAACCGATGCTCTTGCGAAACGATGGGGGAAACCGACAGAACTGGATACAGATTCACACGGTCGGAACGACGAGCAACCGGGACGGTATTGGGGCGCTCGTGAAAGTTAGCGCAAAGGATCTTCATCAGATTCAGCAAGTAACAGCCGGGGATAGCTACCTCTCACAGAGCAGTCTTGAAGTCGAATTTGGACTTGCGCATCACGAAAAAGTGAATCAGATTGTTATTGAGTGGCCCAGCGGCATTGTGCAAATATTAATGGATGTACCAGTGAATCAGCGCCTTGTTGTGGTTGAGAGGGCAGAGTAATTAAAAAAAGAGTTGAAATCGCTGTCTGAATTTGTTATGCTTTTCAGATATGCGTTTTTAAACACATTCAAGGAGGAAAACATGCGAGAAAACTTATTTTCCGTTGTGCTACTTATCGTATTTGTTGCCTTAACGATTGTCTACGATGCGCAACCTGCCGAAGAGATTCGGGTATGGGGTGGCAAACTGGAAGATTTTAAAGATTCTGATGGTCGTATCTGGCGCGGCGGGCAGAATGAGAAGAAAGAGTGGGGCGGGTGGGTTGAAAAACTGCCGCGCGTCGCTGAAGTTCAAAATCTCACGAAGGAAGCCGAAAAATTCGCAGAAGCGGAAGGATACGATAAGGAACTTTTCTACGCCGTTAGCTGGGCACAGTTCCCTGATGTTGTTAAAATGGAACTGAACACGGGTAAAGGCATGTTCAACGTCACATACCTTGTGGGTGAACATTGGTCGCCGAACAATCGCGGCTTCGATATCATCATTGAAGACGAAATCGTTGAGGAGGAGTATGTCACCCCCGGTCAAAATGAAATCGATATTATACGTTACGAAGGTATCGAGGTGAAAGATAAGGTCATGCGTTTTGAGTTTGCTGGGAATCCGAAGACCGGCGCGATCGATCTCAATGCAATGTTCAGCGGGATAGAAGTGATTCCGATATTACCTGTTGACCCGAAACAGAAACTCGCTACGACGTGGGGTGCGCTGAAAGGGCAACGTCAAAATGAATAGAAGGAGGTAATTGTGATAAAAGAATTGCGTGTTTTAATGATTATGGTTTTTCTGGGTCTTCTTACAATCCCGACGCTGCTCCCTGCGGAAGAGTTTCGGGTAAAAGGCGGCACATCAGATGACTTTACTGATTCACAGGGCCGTGTCTGGCACGGCGCACAACAGGAAGACCAAACATGGGGCGGTTGGGTTGAAAAAGCACCTCGCGTCGCTAATGTTGACAATTTGACAGCAGATGCACAAGCGCACGCCGCAGATGCTGGTTACGACGTGGAACTCTTCTATGCGGTTAGCTGGGCGCAGTTTCCAGATACTGTTAAGTATCAATTCAAGACAGGTGACGGTGTTTTCGATGTTACTTACCTTGTGGGTGAACACTGGTCGCCAAATAACCGCGGCTTCGACATTTTTATTGAAGATGAAAATGTCGAACCGCTCTATGTGACACCGGGTCAAGATGAGATTGACATTAAAGTGTATCCAAACATCCAAGTGATCGATGGTACGCTCGATCTTAACTTCGCCGGTAACGCAGATACCGGGGCTGAGGACCTGAACGCGATGTTTAGTGCCCTAGAAGTTGTACCATCTCTGAGTACTGCGATAGATGCAAAGGCGAAACTCACTACAACTTGGGGTGCTCTGAAAAGCAGCCGTCAGTAGCCTATTAGGTGAATTGAATTTAAAAAAGAAACCCGCGGTATTTTGTGACCGCGGGTTTTTTGTCGGTTGTCTGAATCAGGATTTGCGGGATTGTTAGGTTTATAGGGTGATTCGGAAAATGGATTGAGTAGGCAGAATCGGCGAGGTTTGGAAACCTCGCCTCCTGTTTTTAGAGGAACATCAGGCTTTCGGAGTTGTTAAATCACTACTGAGAATTGTGGGACACCAGAATTTCTCGATATATTCAATGATGAGCTGTGTGCCTTCTTCGTGACTCACATAAGGCGGCTTAAAGGGATTATACATCGCGTCCGTGAGGTCGCGTGCAAGAACTGCGTTGAAACCCCAACGAACCATCTGTTTAATCGCAAAAGAGCGTCCAAGGACGCACATATTCGTGTGCACCCCCATGAAGATAATGTTCTTGATGCCCTTGTGATGAAGAAGGTTGTAGACTTCTTGCCCATCATCGCTGATAGCATCTGTGTCAGCAATCTCTATGACAGGGTGTTGTCGATGCCACGCTTTGTAGGTATCGGTTTCCCCGGTGTCTGAGCCGCCATCGGAGGCATCGACAGGTAAGGGCCGATCGGGCAATTCACGTTCAGGTGGCGGTTCAGCGTGTGGGAGTCCTAAGACCGATTGGCGTGCAGGGTGGGCCTCGTAAAAATCCATCGTGTCGGAAGGGGCGTGGATGATATGAACGCCGCTTTGTCTTGCCCGTCCAAGCACGATGTTCATCCGAGGTGCCATGGCATTCACGCGCTCGGTCGCGCCCCAAGACCAGTGTTCGTTCCACATATCAACGACAACGATAGCCGTTTTAGCGGAATTCCAGTGGACCTCTTCTTCAATGATACGCCACCCGTTCCTGCCAGCAGTTCGCGCCCCTTGTCGACGCGTTGAAAGCGACAACGTCTCAGTGGATGAAAAGGTGTAGCTTAAGATGTTAATCAATTTCTGCTGCTCCTTTGCGAAAAATGTAAGCGTCTTTATGACGGCCGTAGTAGTCTTTTCGGATGCCACAGATGCGGAACCCGAATTGTCTATAGAGGTATTGTGCTGGCAAGTTGCTGACGGCGACCTCTAAGAAGACCTCACGGATGTCGCGTGCGGCTATCATCTCTAAGGCTGAAGCAAGGAGATATTTGCCGATACCTTGCCCTCGATAGGCAGTTGGCACAGCAATATTTAAAATATGCGCTTCTTCATACAGAATAGCGAACACGATGTAACCCGTGATGGCATCTTCACGCCGCGCGACGTAAAAAAAATCATCAGATCTCGGACGCTTTAGGGCCAGTGTAAAATAGGTTGCACTCCACGGGTCATCAAAGCATTCGTTTTCTATGTCCAGGACCTGTTGCAGATCGGACAAGCGCATCGGTTCAAATATGAGGTTTGGAAGCAATTTTTGGGTTGCCATTTGTTATAAAAGTGAGGAGAGTATAACACGATCTGAAAGTCCGTATCAACCAAAAAGAATCGTATGCGTTTTATAGAATTTATAGACATAGCATGTTCACCTTGTTGTGTTTTTTTTAGAAATCTGTTATAATTACTCTTATTATGGCATCTGCTGAGAAAAGTGGGTATTTCCTAAATAGTTCTGTTTCTATTTTTCCATGATTTTTCTATGTTTCTATGGTATAATTATAGCATTCCCACCTATAAAACTCCACGAGAAACATCGGAGATTCGAGGCAACGCCACGGAACTTCAAGGCGCTGGTGTCCATCGTTTTTGAGAAACTCCCCGAATGGCATATAGAAACCCGTCGTCAGATAAAGGTAGAGGCAGTCATGGATGCGTGTCAAGCGGTGCGTCAAGCGAAGCAAAATGCAAGGAAACCGGGGAGTTTCAAAAGGTTTCATTTCGGTCCAAAAAACGCAAGCAGACGTTTTATCCGCGTGCCGATAGTTTAAAAGCGAATGGGTTCTATACGCGGTTGTTAGGTGATATGAATATGAAAATGGCAGAACCCTTCCCTGCCTCACGTCAAGGAATAGGCAATATTTCAGAACGTGATACGGATGCTGAGGTCAAGGATTCTTAACTGATACTGGAAAACGCAAGGTATTTTCTGTGTGCCCTACGTTGAGCAGAAAAAGGAGCGAGACCCAAGCGGTAGAATAGTAGCTCTGGACCCTGGTGTCCGTGATTTTAAGACATTTTTCGCTGAAGATTGTTTCGGTTGGTTAGGGATACAGTATATCAACCGTATTCAAAGACTATGTTAACACTGTGATAACCGCTACTCCCGCGCGGCGCAAGAGCAACACCTGCTACGGCTTGCTTTGCGGAAAGCCTCGAATAGAATCAAAGTCAAAATCCTTAACCTGATTGATGACCTTCATAAGAAAGTTGCACACTTCCTTGTAACGCACTTTGACATTATCTTGCTCCCGACGTTTCAAACGAAGCAAATGACGAAGCGAGGCTCACAAAAGTTGCGAAAAGAATCTGTGAGACAGCTGCTGACGCTTTTCCAGTATCGTTTCAAAGTTTTCTTGAAACAAAGAGCGGAAAAGTATGGTGTTCAAGTGATAGGTGTGTGTGAAGCGTGGAGTTCTAAAACGGTGTTTTGGACGGGTGAGATCGTTGCGAACCTCGGCGGTGCTAAAGACATTCAGTCATCGGCGGGTCATCGGATGGATAGGGATTTGAATGGTGCACGTTGGATATTTATTAAGAATGTTGCGCGTGCTTTGGCGGTTTTTCCATCTACTTAGGTAGATGCAAACCGATATTTACAGCGTTTTTTCTGTAGAAACTCAGGTTCAAAGGAACAGTATATTATGAAAGACTTTGCATTTACAGGTGGGCGGCCGGACCCCCATACGTTTCCGACGGAAGGTTTAATTGAGGCGAGTGCGAAAGCGCTCCGTAGGTTGGGCGGCGATCTGGTTAATTATCCGGGCGAATCGGGCTATCGCGGTTTAAGGGAACTGGCCTCTATGCGGTTTGAACGGCGCGAAGGGGTCCCACTGCCGATAGATAACATCTCAATCACCTCCGGCTCCATGCAAGCACTGGAATTGGTGCTCGGGACGCTCATCAATCCTGGAGATACGGTGATAACAGAGGAATACACCTATAGCGGTACCTTGGGAATTATGCGGCATTTCAAAGCAAATATTGAGGGTGTCAGTATGGACTATATTGACGGTATGGATATGGATGACCTAGCATTGAAACTGCAGGCACTCAAGCGTAAAAATATCCGCCCCTCGTTTATCTATACGACTTCAAACCATCAGAATCCGACAGGTGCGATTCTCTCGCTTGAACGGCGGAAACGGATGTTGGAATTGGCTGAGGAATACGACACACTCATTGTTGAAGATGACTGTTACGGCGATATCGACTTTACATCAGCACCAACACCGGTGTCGCTCTTCAAGTTGGATACCTCGGACCGTGTAATTTTTATCGCCACTTTCTCAAAAATCTTAGGTGCAGGGGTCCGCCAAGGTTATTTCGTGGCACGGGAACCGTACTACGGGCAAATCCATCAGAACCGCTGGGACGGCGGAACGAGTGCATTGGCGAGTGCAATTGTTGCTGAATTCTTTATGGAGCATCTCGAAGCACATCTTGTAAAAACAAATGCTGCTGTCGGCGCGAAATGCCGCGCTGTGGTGGAAACACTTGATATGCATGTAAGCGATATTTGCACATGGACCCGCCCGCGGGGCGGACTCTTTCTCTGGATAGATCTGCCAGAGGCGACAGACCTTGACAAACTCCGCGAACTCGCTGCGGAGAAGGGTGTCGGTTTCAGCAACGGAAGTGCCTTCCACTACGCAAACGCGCCAGTGAAAGCGATCCGGTTGGCGTACGCTTACTGTCACGTAGACGATATTCCCGAAGGGATCACCTATCTGTGCAAAGCAATCCGTGAGGCACAGACCACAACCGGGGAAGTCACTGCGGGGGATTGTGGTGGATTCTAAAATAGATATACACTCTCGCTCCCGGCCCGGTAGGTGTAGTTTCCTAACCGCACCCACGGAATGCCACACGCGCATGCTGACGTTGATTCGCAGAGTGTCCAATTCATTCTAATATCTACCATAATGATTGGAGGAACGGAGTTTTTGCATAATATCATACTTATCTCATTAGATACGCTGCGGGCATCGAGCATGAGTTGCTACGGGCATCACAATCTGACGACCCCACATCTTGACGCGCTTGCGAAACGAGCAACGCTCTTTGAGAAGTGTATCAGTCCACATATACCGACGCACCCTGCGCATACAACGATATTCACGGGCAAGGATGTCTTGTCCCACCAAATCATCACACAAGGCGGGACATTGAGCTTATCGGACAATATAAAGACTGTGCCGGAGTTGTTGAGCGAAGCGGGTTACTTTACCGTCGCTGCGGATAACTTGCGACGTTGGTTTCAGCGGGGTTTTCCAGAAACGTATTACCGAGGCTACCAATGGGATAACAGTTATCGGAACGCTCGCAAGGCGGAAGCGGTTAACGAAACGGCGATGGAATTGTTGGATCTCGCACAAGCGCAAGATAAACCTTGGTTCGCTTTTCTGCACTATTGGGACCCACACACGCCATATTTGCCGCCGCTCCCGTTTGAGCGGATGTTCTACAGCGGTGACGAATGTGACCCGAATAATCGAAGTATGGACGCTATCTATGCGTTTGAACCCTTTACATACTACTTTCGACAGTGGATGTGCACGCCCGATCCGACAGACTCCGAAAATATCAACAAAAAGCGGCTCTGGCGAGATAAAGAGTACGTCAACGCTCAATATGATGCCTCAATCGCTTACATGGATGCTTGCCTGGCGCAACTTTTCCGGTATCTACAAGATTGCGGGCAACTTGAGGAGACGCTGCTCATCCTCACAGCAGACCACGGTGAGGAACTTGACGAACACGAGCTCTGGTATGACCACCATGGGCTGTATGAAACCAACTGTCACGTTCCCTTAATTGTTCACTGTCCGGCGCTTATTCCGGATGGACAACGACTCGGCGGCCTCGTGCGTCTCACTGATATTGCCCCAACAATCCTCGATTACGCCGGGTTAACGGTGATGGCAGAACGTGAAAAGATGGAAGGCACAAGCCTTCGGAGCGTAATCGAGAACAGCAGAAATGACGGAACAACGGAGGCTATCTACCTCACGGAATGCGGTTGGATGAAAAAACGCGGGTGGCAGACGAAAAAATGGAAACTAATTGTTGAGACAGGTGAGACCCCTGCTATTTACAACACGCCGGATTTGGAACTCTATGACCTTGAAGAGGATCCGGACGAGGTTTATAACCTCGCTGAGGAAGCGGATGTGGTCGTTGCACGGCTGAAAGGCGATATGGAGGCGTTCTTGGAACGCCGACTCGCTGAAACAGGGCTACCTGACCCAACGCTTGTACAGGATATTACTATGCGGCGCATCGGCGATAAATCAACAGCCGTACCGCTTTGAGAGGCGAAGCGTGAAACGTAGAAATAGATTGCTCTTCGTAAGTATAATTTTCGACCGGTGGATTTGTGCTACGCACCAGACACGTATCGGGGGTGTAGTGCTGCTTATTATAGCAGCGATGTTGGCTTGCAACGGTTGTGCAGCGTTACAGGAAGCACAGGAACGCCGTGAGAAACGGATACTTGAGGAACGGAATGCCAGTTCGCTCATGCTCACCCCCTCCGATGCAAGCGATAGGATCAAAATTAGACAACCTGACGCGCTGTACAGCACGAGCGATCACTATACACTTACTTTCGCAAAAGATTTGCACGAGCATCCAGAACTTGATTCTTTTGAGGAACGAAAGACGTTCGCACGGAGTGCGCTCAGTTATATGGAAAGCCTCTACGACGCAATGCACCGACTCTTCGGCTTTCAACCGCAACATAAAATCCACGTGACATTCCACGATATCTACGAAGGCACCAGACTCGCCGCAACGACGACGACGAACTATCGTTACGGATTCCAAAATGGACGGTACCTGAAATTCGTCAACGGGATTAAGATGGATTTTCCATTGGCGATGTACGAGAAGCACGGAGTCCGGGCACACGAGTTGACACACGCCTTTACAAATATCTATTTCCTACCTGTCTGGTTCAACGAAGGACTCGCCGTGTTAATTCAGACAGAGTATGCTCAAGGGGGAACACATCCGAAATTTGACAGCCTTATAGGTGATTTGAGGGTTGACCTTGATGGTGTAAACCAATTGGAGAATTGGGGCGGTCATCTCGATGGCGGCCCCCTGACGCAATGGCGCTATAGATATTCTTACACCCTCGTCTCTGAATTACGTGAACGCTACGGAAACGATTTTTATATCAAGCTCTTTGAGTTGTTGGAAGCCGACGCGCTCCACCAGAGACTTGAAGGCAAGATGCGAACGAGCTTCCTCGTCTATTATCTCAGCAAAGCAGCCGGTGAGGATTTGGTGCCCTTCTTTGAAGAACTACAGTTTAAGGTGCGTAAACTTACAAAAGCGGACATTCTAAAACAGATTGATGAGATGAACAGTCAGATTAGGAGGCAACCGTGAGTAGGAACCTAAACAGAGCGAACGTTTGCAGATACATGCTTTTGGTGGTGTTGTTTTTTTGTTGCGGGTGTAGCCTCGGACAGAAATGGAGCGAGAACTACACCCGCTTGCCTGGAACAACAGCAAGTGATCCGGCATTTATTGATGACAACACGGAAACCGTCGGTCAATCCCAGCGCAAGCAGGGGTCTGGGAGTGTAGGAACGGACATCAATATCCCATCGGAGGCGATTGTCTATCTTCCAGAAAAGAAGGCGATCTATCGCATTGTGATCCACTCCACGAATCTGGAGGAATTTGAATTGCACGCTTTTAATTCACGCGGAGAGTGGGATAAAATTTACGACCGCCGAAGCAACAAAGACACGATTATCGACATCCGCCTTAAAAAAGTCGTTAGGACATCAGGGATTAAAGTAGTAGTGCGGCGGACGACAGACGACCCGGCGCGTAAGCGTGAAAATATTCAACTCAGGCGAGAAAACGTGCAAACCCCCGACGGCAAGATCCGACGCGGGCGTTACCTTTACTTTGTAACCGGACCGACGACAGCACTCGCCGAGATTTCAGAGATTGAGTTATACGGGTATGCCACGGCATCGCCTTAATCCGCAAATACCAATTATGATAGTGCCCAACGCCTCAAGGCTTGGGAAACCTTGGTTTCCTAGCGACTGCGGTTTCTCTCAGTGTCCACCGTCTGACGATCACTCTCCCTGCGGGCATTACCCTCATCATTTCAACAAAAAGGAATTTTAAGGTTCATGCAGTCTAATCGGTTTCAACATTTCTTAGATCGTTATCTTGGGATTCCGCTTCATCTACTGCTGCGCCTCTTTCCTAAGCACTGCCCGCTCCCAGATGTACCCAAAAAGATTCTGTTCATTCAACTTTCCGCTTTGGGTGATACAATTCTGGCTATCCCTGCTATCCGTGCCGTTCGACATGCCTTTCCTAACGCCGACTGCACGGTATTAGCCTCGCCAACTAATCTGAACTATTTGACACACTGCCCGTACATCGATAAACGTATCTGTTTTCGTACACCGGGATTGGAGTTGTTTAGGCAGCTCCGCCACGAAGGCTTCGATTGGGCGATTGATCTGGAGCATTGGCCCCGACTGAGCGCGCTTCTCGCTTATGCAAGTGGGGCACCGATGCGGGCCGGGTTTCAGACGGCGGGACAATATCGCCATTTCCTCTTTACAACATCGGTGCCACATACCCCTGGACGACATGAAGTTCGGAACTTCTTAGACCTTGTAGCACGATTGGGATGTCCGACGTTTGAATTCGGGCTTGAAGTCTGGTACGGCGAATCGGAACAGACGTGGGTGCATCAAACCTTGATAGAAGAGGGTATCTCACTGGAAAAACCCATTTTTGTGCTACACCCAGAAGCGGGGCGGCGCGGTGAACCGAGACGTCGCTGGTCCCCGGAGCGTTATGTCGCTTTGGCAAATGCACTCGTCGCACGGTATGGTGGACAAATTGTTTTGACGGGTGCACCGGGAGAGATAGAAGTTTCTAAAGAAATTGCAGAGTGGGCGAAACATCAGGCAGTCATGCTGGCGGGTCGGACGGATGTTAATCAACTTGCGGCACTCTTTGCAGCAGCGACGCTCGTTGTCAGTGGGAACTGTGGTCCGATGCACCTTGCAGCGGCGGTGGGGACGCGGGTCGTCGGGTTGCACGGTCCGACGAATTTCACCCAGTGGGGACCTTGGAGTTCTAAGGCGGGTGTCGTCCGCGCGGCACTGTCCTGCAGCCCGTGTCTAAATTTAGGATTTGAATACGGGTGTCAGGCGTTACCAGATGGGACCTCGCCGTGCATGCACACGATCGAAGTGGTGCGGGTGCTTGAGGAATGTGAGCGGCTGTTACAAGGGCTATTAGCGGTCGGCCATCAGCCATCAGTTCCGCGCTGATTCTGACAAGTCAGTGCTTGTCAGAATCAGGATTGGCAGGATTTTAGGGTGAATAGGAATAAAGAAAAAGGTGCGGTACAAGAACCGCACCTTTCGTTAATTTAAGGGGTTTAGTACATACCACCATCCGGAGGCATCGGAGGTGCCGGTGCTTCTTTTTCCGGGAGTTCGGCAATGAGCGTCTCGGTGGTAATCATCAACGCTGCGATGCTCGCTGCGTTCTGCAGCGCTACTCGGACGACCTTCGTCGGGTCGGGAATACCGGCTTCAAACATATCGATGAAGCGGTCCTGATGTGCATCATAGCCAACGTTTCCGCCTTCCTCTTTAACCTTAGCGATAATGACAGAATCTTCCTGTCCGGCATTCTTCGCAATTTGGCGGAGTGGGTCTTCGAGTGCCCGTCTGATGATAGAGACCCCGACTTTTTCAGTCGCATCGTCGAGTTCGAGGGAATCGAGCGCGGTTTGTGCTCTGACGAGCGCAACGCCGCCACCAACGACAACGCCTTCTTCAACGGCGGCACGTGTGGCGTGCATTGCATCTTCAACACGCGCCTTCTTCTCTTTCATTTCGACTTCAGTTGCCGCACCAACGTTAATTACAGCGACACCACCGGCGAGCTTAGCGAGGCGTTCCTGCAATTTTTCGCGGTCGTAGTCGGATGTTGTATCTTCAATCTGCCTACGGATTTGATCGATACGTCCCTGGATGGCTTCAGTCGTGCCTTCACCTTCGACGATGGTGGTGTTATCTTTGTCGATAACAATGCGTTTGGCACTGCCGAGGTCGTTCAAGGTGATGTTTTCGAGGTTGATGCCGAGGTCTTCAGAGATGACGCGGCCGTTTGTTAAGACTGCGATGTCCTCGAGCATAGCCTTACGGCGATCCCCGTACCCGGGTGCCTTAACAGCGGCACAACGGAGTGTTCCGCGAATCTTGTTGACAACAACGGTTGCAAGTGCCTCACCTTCGACATCTTCAGCGATAATCAACAGCGGTTTCCCCTGTTGTGCCGTGCGTTCGAGGACTGGCACA
The DNA here is from genome assembly GCA_965202725.1 of Candidatus Poribacteria bacterium. Classification (GTDB taxonomy): domain Bacteria; phylum Poribacteria; class WGA-4E; order WGA-4E; family WGA-3G; genus WGA-3G. Next base: position 4,447,868 of record OZ241845.1, on the reverse strand, counting down.
AGGTCTTTGAGGGTGCTGATTTTCTTTTCGTGGATGAGAATGGCGGCATCTTCTAAAACGGCTTCCATCCGATCAGCATCGGTAACAAAGTAGGGTGAGAGATACCCACGGTCGAATTGCATACCTTCCACGACGTCAAGTGTGGTTTCGAGGCTCTTCGCTTCTTCAACAGTAATAACGCCATCTTTTCCGACTTTCTCCATAGCGTCAGCGATGAGTTCGCCGATAGCATCATCGTTATTTGCGGAGATCGCGGCAACTTGTGAGATTTCGGTCTTCTCGGAGACCTCTTTACTCAAAACTTGGATGGCTTCAACGACAGCGCGGACAGCTTTTTCAATACCGCGTTTAAGTGCCATCGGGTTATGTCCTGCGGCGACGTTCTTCAGGCCTTCCCGATAGATCGACTGGGCAAGAATGGTTGCAGTTGTCGTTCCGTCGCCAGCGACATCGCTGGTTTTAGATGCGACTTCCTTGACCATCTGCGCCCCCATATTTTCATAAGCGTCTTCAAGTTCAATCTCTTTCGCGACGGTAACGCCATCTTTGGTGATTGTCGGTGCACCAAATTTCTTATCAAGTACGACATTCCGTCCTTTAGGGCCTAATGTAACTTTAACAGCGTTCGCGAGTTGATCAACGCCGCTTTTAATAGCACTCCGTGCTTCTTCATCAAACGCCAGTTGTTTTGCTGCCATGTGTTTAACTCCTTTCCGTTAGTTAACTTTGGCTAAGATATCATCTTCGCGCAAGATGAGATATTCGTCATTGTCATAAGTAACTTCGGTTCCGCCGTACTTAGCGAAAAGCACGAGGTCTCCGACCGCGACATCAACGGGTTGCCGTTCGCCACTGTCGAGAAGTCTGCCGTTTCCAACAGCAACGACTTCGCCTTCTTGCGGTTTTTCCTTAGCGGTATCGGGAATGATGATGCCGCCACTAGTTGTCTGTTCATCGTTGTCTGAACGTTTGACGAGTATTCTATCGCCAAGGGGTACAAGTGCCATTTTAGTGGATTCCTCCTTGCATCTGGCATAAAAAATTAGGATTTAAGGCTTTAAAGCCTCTATAGCATTTTACATTCTAGTGAGACATTCCAGTCAAGGCACCCACAACACAGTGGTTGGGGCTTGTGCTTCATAGCAACTGCGGCTTTCTCTAAGAGTCCACCGGCTTACTCTTGCTCCGCAACGGGATCACAAGCAGCCCGCTTGTCCGAAAACAACTTTTTAAAGTTGGCGGAAGGCACAAAAGTCTACTAGGTCTTTTACCTACTGCATAGATTGTGTGCATTCCGATCTGTTGTCGTTGTTACTAGGAGCAATTTTCGTGCCAATTGGTAAAAGTGCCATATCGGCATAGATTCCTGGAGATGCGTGACAATTTGGCATATTTTTGACGTGACAATTTGTCTCATAAAAACATATAAAGCGTAATATGTGTCATTTTGTCGCAATCGGTAGGTGGCTGTTACCGTCTAAAATAGGTAGGTGCGGTTTCTAACCGCACCGCTTTTATTGTCAGCATCAGGATTTATAGGGTTTGCAAGATGTTTGGAAAAAAGATCGGATAGGGAAGAACGGCAAGGTTACAAACTTCGCCTACTGACTTAGGGAAACTATCTGTCCTGTCTTTCCAGAAGAGTAAGCAGCGGCTAAAATCTCATTTGTTCTTAATCCATCAGTTCCAGTAGTGGCTGGCGGCACACCGTGTCGCACGCATTCTGCAAAGTGTTCAAACTGGTGCTGATAAAGGTCTTCATACGGAGAAGGGATCAACTGCGTTTCGCCCTCAAAATGAGTGCGCATCTTCCAACCGTTATCGTTGTAAACCCAGACGGTGCCTTCTGTGCCGTAAAGTTCAAGGACTATGTCACAATGTGGGACTGAGAAACTCAGGTCTGTGAACGCTTGCGCCCCGTTATCAAAGTGTAGGACGATGCCGCCGGTCTCTTCGACAGCAGCGTTGTTGATAGCGCTGTTATAGAATGCACTGACCGTGTGCACCTCACCGATGAGATAGCGGAGTAAATCAACGCTGTGGGAGCCGAGGTCCATAAAGCACCCGCCCCCGCCTTCTTCAGGCTTGGCGCGCCATTCGTCTGGCATGAGTTGGTACTGCTTCAAAAACGGCATGCGTCCGTGGACAATCTGCCCGAACCGTCCGGCGTTCACCCACGCTCGGATCTGTCGAAAACAGGAATGAAATCGAAACAGAAAACATACTTGGAGGTGAACACTATTGGCATCACAGGCGGCAATCATCTCTCGGCACTCTTGGGGTGTGAGCGCCATAGGTTTATCACATAGCACGTGTAAACCGCGTTCTGCGGCGGCAACGACTTGTTCATAGTGTAGGTGAACCGGTGTTGAAACGTAAATCGCATCAAGTGCTTCATCTGCTAAGAGTGCATCGACGGTGGTATAGGCGTTGGTCGCGCCGTATGCGTCCGCCAATCGTTTCGCGCGGTCGGTCTTGCGAGATAGCAGGGCGTGGAGTTCGGTGTTCTTTGCTTTATTGATGGCTGGCATTGCTCTGCGTTGTGCGACGCTTCCGGCACCAAGCACTCCCCATTTTAATGTCATTGTTTTTTCACCCTCGTCTGTTTTGGTGCAATTATAGCGTATTCTCGGATATGTCTCAAGATTTTAATGGTTGTTGTTTAAAAGTTATAACCAAAAGTGAAACACAGCGGAACGCCCCCTTAACTATTAACCCAACAGTAGGTGCGCGCCCGTCGCAAACAAGAAGAATAAAACAATCTTTGAAAAGACGCGCTCCGGGACACGGTGGTTCAGGGCAATACCGGTCAGCACGCCTAACGCGATAAAAGGTAAAAGTACGACGGCTTCGATGAGGATCTCCTGTGAGAAAAGATCCAGCTGATAATAGAACGGGATCTTGATGAAGTTGAGTAAGAAATAAGTAGCGGTCGTGGTCGCAACGAAGGCGGTATTTCCTAAACGTTGGGGTAGGAGGTACATAACGACAACAAGTCCACCCATGTGTGCAAGCGTCGAGAACACACCAGCAAACAACCCGGCAAGCAGCCCGTGCCATGCTCTGAAGTAGAATGCCGTTTCGACGGGTTGTTCAGTGTTCCCAAGCCACCGTTGCCAGTAGGGACGCAGGAATTCCAAGAGCGCGAAGAGACAAGCAATACCACCAATAGCCTTCTTGAGGTGATAATCGGAGAGGTCCTTTAAAATCAGGCTTGCTAAAGCAATACCGAGGAGAGATCCGAGGATCAAACGCATGACGCTCTGGCGGTGCCACCGGTTCCAATAGTGGCGGAGTGAGAAGACATCAGTGGAAAAAAGCAGTAGGAGCATAAGTCCGATGACGTTCCGTGCGCTGCGGAAGTGTGTGAACATCGGAACGACAATCATGCCGATTCCGCCGCCGAACCCGGCTTTGCTGACCCCGGTGAGCCATGCGCCGAAGCAAAGAACGATAATTTCGTAGATAGAGCTGCCTCCTTTTTCGCGAGACAAGTATAGCGGATTCGGTGTAAATTGTCAAGAGCGTTTTGCGGTTCGCGAATACCAATTAGCGAACCGCAAACAGCGATTCACTTAAAATATTTGACATCCCGCATCAGATGTGATACAATTTATAAAATGTTTTACAACGCTAACCCTAATGGAGGCTAAAAAATGGTTCAAGTCGAAGTAAATGTTAACCCGAGCGAGACGTTTGATCGCGCACTCGCACGGTTCAAGAAGATGTGCGGGAAAGCCGGTATCGTTACTGAGATTAAGAAGCGGAGTTTCTATGAGAAACCGAGCGAGAAGCGCCGCAGAATAGAGATGAAACGGCAGCGGAAAGTTAAACCCAACAAGATGCTGGGCGAACCTCGACGCAGTGGTTTTAGATCTTAAGACAGACAGGAGTGAGGCATGGCTGATCTGGCTACTGGCGAGATTTTAGAAAATTATAAAGGGCTTTTGATTCAATACTGTCAGGAACGCGGGTTGAGCCAACCGACGTACACTGAAACGCAGCACGGGCCAGCCGATGCACCGAGCTGGCAGGTAACCGTGACCTACGGGGACAGGACTTATGAGACCCCGGCACCGGTATCCGGATCGAAAAAATTCGCACACCAAATCGCTGCGCGACAAGCATTGGCGGAGATTGATTCGCGACGGGAAAACTTTTTAGCAGGTGATACCGCAGAATCGCTCATATCTTTACCCGCCCCTCACACTGCTCCGCCCCTGCCACCCAGTGCTCTTGAAGTGCCAATATCGCTTGTCTCCAATGCTTTGGCGATCGCGAATGAACGGCTCACAACATCGCAACCCACGCGATACCGGATGCTAACGGATGCCGAATTTTCGCAGAAGCTTTCCAAATTGACGTTGGAGATTGTCCGCAACCTTTTGGAGGCGGCGGAACAGCAGCAGGTCACGTTTCAATAAAGAGCCTTCCGTGGCTGTCCCTGCTGCTTTCTTTCTCACTTTCTTACTGGGTGTAGGAGGTTCACTCCTGATGTTATTTTCGGACCTGATGAGACACCAAATAGAGAAGTACGATGCCAAAATAACCGCTGATGCGAAGGCGGAAGGACTTGAGCGAGGACGCACGGAAGTATATCAAGAGATAGCTGCTTGGAACAACCGTCGCCTTGATGCTGAAGCGAAAGGCATACCTTTCAATGAACCCCGCCCTCGCAAAATGAAAATTAATCGAGAACCTCACCCTCGCTATCCAAATCAAGGGTAGTACAGATTCACAATTTTTTCCCGAAAAAGTAGACTGCTGACGCTAAAATGTCAGCATCTTTGTGTAAACACAACAAACCATCTAAAAGCAGTAAGGGGAGTGTGAGCCATCCGACAAGCAGAGAGATGGCTTTCGCAAGGAGTAGACTGCCGAAAGAGAAAAGCAGCCCAACGTATTCCCGGAAAATCCAGTGTAAAGACGCAGTTGGGCCCGCACATGCCCCACTTTCGATCTCAGTGAAGGCGGCGCAGAGTTGGGCGACCCCAGAGACTGTCCAACGGTGGTAATCGTAGGGTGAAGCGTGGTAACCTTGTAGAAATGGGACCGCGACGCAGATGTAACCGCCCGGTTTCAGCACACGGTGTATCTCCTGAACAACGCGGTTCGGTGCGTGGACGTGCTCAAGCACGGCTTCAGAGATCACAGCGTCGAAGATATTATCTTTGAACGGGAGAGACTGCCCATCGCCGATGAGATCTATTTCCGGGGTCGGTTCGATGTCGAGGTTAATGACATGCGGGGCCCGGCGATGCCTGCCGGCACCGAGGTCTAAGATTCTTGCATCACCCTGGAGCTGCTGGAGGAGACGTTTCACACACCGGTTCCAGCGTGGGGCGGGGTTGGGACATCCGACAAGGGAGGAAAGCAGCCGGTTCTGTCTGAGCTCGCGCTTCAGCTGTGAAATCAGGTCGGGTTTCGAGTCTGTCATCAATATGGTTACAAACAACCTTTCCGAAAAATATGTGAGATATGTCACCGGGGCCCGTAAATCTATTTTGCGCCTGTCGGCGACCGTGTGGCACAAATTCATAGGGCACAGATGTTTGCAGCAAGCATCGTCGCTGGCGTTTAACACATTGTTGTGTTTAGTACCTTTATCCGCCGTCGCGCTGTTCCTGTTAAAAACGTTTGGAGCCGTCGAAGACGACAATTCGCCGCTCATCGTTGCACTGCGTGACAATTTTCTTCCGCGCTATGCTGCCGAGGAAATTGTATCAGAACTCTCAGGATTTGCCAACAGAAATCTTGGGGGACTCGGGGTTGGGGGGTTTCTACTGTTCCTTATCGTCTCAACTATGCTTTTCATGTCCGTGGAGCAACATTTCAACGACATCTGGGGCACGCGGCGCCGATTGCCGATTGTGCAAGCGTTCCAGAAATATGCAGTCTTCTATACATTGCTATCCGTCGGGCCGCTCTTGATTTGGTTGTTCTTTTCGACGGCGACAAACTGGGTTTTTGCGCACGTATTCCCATGGGTATTGGTCTATTGCGTATTTTTCTTGATGTACATCGCAATGCCAAACACTTATGTCAAACGGAGTGCGGCACTGCTGGGGACGTTCGTTGCAGGGACGCTGTTCCAGATTGCACGGTTGGCATTTGGACGGTATTTGGAAGTCGTGTGGCAGAACTACAGCGATATTTACGGTGCGCTGGCGATGCTTGTCGTATTCGCTATCTGGACCTACGTAGCATGGGTGGTCGTCTTATTAGGTGCAGAGGTTTCGAATTCAGTGCAACATTTCCGTTCGACAACGTTTCCGAGGGAACGGTTCGGATCCGTGTCCGGCAACTATCTCAACGCTTGGGATGTGATTACGTTATTTCTGATTGTAGCGGAACATTTCTCTAAGGGGCGCGGTGCCTGTCCACCGGCTCAGGTCACCTCACTTTCTGGTATCTCTGAAGACGTTGTGCATCAGTGTCTCGAACGGTTTAAGGGGGCACGGCTGATCTATGAGGTGGACGGCGATAGAATTGGATTTGTGCCTGCGCGTGGGTTAACAGAGATTACGTTGCAGCAGGTTGTGGACGCTGTGGAGGGTAACACCCCCGAACATCTTGCGTTGGATATATCCGCTGAAGCGCGTGCGCTCGGCGATTTACGGGAATCGCAACGGGAACGTTTGGAGAAGCTTACGGTGGCATCGTTGTTGTGAGATAGCCGTTGTAGGTTATAAGTTAAGAGGTACTATGTAACAATTTGCCTCTTTCTGGAATACGCCAAACTGAGGTGGTCTGTTACAAAGACAGCTCTTAACTTAAGAACCAAGTACCGGCAACCTACTCCGGCGAAAACTCGCTCGCCTTTACATAATACAGAAACCCAATACACATCTCATCCGTCGTTTTCTCACCCCACCCGACTGGGACAGGCGGATCGTTCGGGTTCGTCGGATTCGCTGCCGAGTTATCGAAGTGCGCTACTAAATCGACACGCGTGCCAGCGGGTAAAAATAACGGATCCTGATAGTGATAGATGTCTTGCCAGTTGAAATCCCAATCCTGAATCCAGATAAGGTCGTACCGGATACCTTCCGGGGTCGTCGCAACGAGGCGCATATCGCGGCCAATGAGGTGCATGTGGGGCATCGTCGCGAGTAGATAGACGTCCTGCTTGAAGTCCTCGTGCGCTTGAACGGTATACCAATCCGCACCCGGTGGAACCACGAACTTGCTGTTAGTCGCATCGCCGATACGCAGTTTCGCCGGCTTCCCCATTTTAGAGAAGTAAAGCCCGAGACGTGTGCGGTCGCGTTCGCGGTGTCCCGTGCGGTAGTAGTGGACTTGCATAACGATGTCCGCGCCCTTCGGCAAAAGATAGCCGACTCCTTCTGGCAACACAACCGGTGTCATCCCGGGTGCCCAACCACCGAGAGACCCTACACTGTCAAACCCAGGTCCGGTACCTTCTGTGACATAGCCCGGTTTCGGATCCGCTGCGTCAAGTTTACGCGCCTCGCCGTTCACATCAAGATAAGGGATGACGTGATGGACGGTCTTCCGGTTGCCGGGTTGTACATCAACAGCTTGAACGTACATATCCGTCTCGAAATGCGTTGGAATGATAAACTGTCGATATTCATCCTCGCCTTCAGGTTCAATCTCATATTCAACCGGCATCTCCGCGATCCAGTCAGGTTCACCGAGTGCCCAATCGTCGTGGAATTCGGGGGCAGGTGGCACAGCGTCAAGGTCGCCTGCGGGGGTGCCGGATTCGACCCAGTGTGCGATCATCTCAATCTCGGTATCCGTGAGACGGCGTTCGTTCTTGAAGTTCCCGTAGCCGGGGGCGGGTTTCCACGGCGGCATGAGCCGTGCTTGTGTGTATTCTGCGATCTCGGTTGCCCACGCCTTCGCATCGCTATAGTCAGCGAGTGTGAACGGAGCGACTTCACCTTGACGGTGGCAGGCTTGGCACTGTTTCTGGAGGATCGGCGCGATGTGTTCACTGTACGTGATTTCGTCGGGGAGCGCGGTTTCTGGAAAATGGATAGTGCAACCGAATGCAGCCGTCTCTTGAACGGGCACAGGTGCGTTGTCGCGCGTTGCGATGAGCGCGTCTTGGAGATAATGGTGTTTGACCCGCGGCTCGTAGCGGTTATCGTCGATGGCCCCGCGGTATTGTAGCGTGCGCGCCCTATCAACAACGAACGTCTGCGGGGTCATTGTTGCGCCGAAGGCACGAGGGAGGCTACCCGTCGTATCTTTTACGACGTGGAAGGTATATTCCGACTTAGCCACGTGTGCCTTCACCTCGCCCACGGAATCGTTTTCATTTGGATAGACGGCGATGAAGGTGTGTGTCGGAAATTCGGCATGGAGGCGTTTCAGACGCGTTGTATAACGTTGCGCGACAGGACATTCGGCTGCGAGGAACGTGATGACCACGGGGCCGTGTTTGGTAAGTATATCTAAGCTATGCGTCTTCCCGTCGAGTGTTGTGAAAGTGAGGGCAGGCAGTTTTGTACCGACCGGGACAGTGTTCCGGTTTAGGGTTGTCTCTTCGATGACGCGGTGTTTATTTGTGATGGTATATTCGGACGCTGTGTGTACTGCGGATGCTAACGTAAGTGTCAGTAAAAGTATAAGTAGATAGGGTTTCATGGATGTCCTCCAGTTGTGTGTTTTTTATGGATTAAAGTATCGCGTATTTTCGGTCAGAAGTCAAGGATTTTAATGGTGGTAGGTAAGGAACACCCTCAATTGGCAGAAGGGGATTTATTCCTCAGAATTCAAGCGCATTTTATGGTGAGGGGAGGGGTTGCTGAGACCCCCACTACGCGAGAACACTTTCGCCGAATCAATGGCATCACATCGTTTATCAGTCAAATGGACTTCAGACAACAATAATTGTCAATGATTTCGTAAAAACAATACAACAAGATCTACCGCTCGGACACAATGTTTCGCTTCCAGAGGACTTCGTGTTAGGGGGGTTTGAAAAAAGAATTCGGATGCGTGTTAAGGAAGAACAGTTCTACGATTCCTTCACTGGATATATTGATGAGGTTCGCATCTCAACGGAGGCTCGTTACGATGTGAATAAAAAAGTTTTTATGCCAGACGACAAGTTCAAAAACGGCGCAAAAACAGCTGCGTTATGGCTTTTTGATGAGCCCGGCGGAACGCGCGAATTCTCATTGTAGGTAAAAATGGTGCAGCGACTGCTATCCCACTTGCAGTTGAATCAGCGGGGAAACTCGCTACGACATAGGGACACCTTAAGGCGAGGTTCCTAACTTCGCCGATCCGCCTAAGCAGCTTCATCCTGAAAACCCTAAAATCCCGCCAATCCTGATTCTGACAGACCCCAACCAACCGCTATCTTCAAACAACGAACTGCTATCTATAAGCCGCTGCCAAAATATTTATCCGCCCTTCTTGAGATTTTTCTTGACTATACACCATTTTTCGTGTAAAATTCTTAAAGTCGAAATTCCTCGGGTTTGCAGTTTCTTTATGCTATTAGCAAAACAACTTGAAAATTGAGGTAGGGGAAACAACAATGGCAATTTTACTTGGCTTAGACATTGGAGACACACGCATTGGGATCGCAATTAGTGATGCGCTTGGCGTTGCTGCACACCCGCTGTGCACACTGACTCGGAAAAATCGCAAGGTAGATCTAATCGCTATCTCAGACCTCGTCTCTATCCACGAGGTTGAATGTGTGGTCATCGGTCTCCCTATTTCACTTGATGGGGCTCTGGGGGCGCAGGCGGAGACGGTTCAGAAGTTTGCGAAACGTTTGGAAGGTGTACTTGACGTTCCGATTGCGTTTCAGGACGAACGCTTCACAACAGCTGAAGCGGAGGAGATTTTGCATGAACTTGGGAAGGACGCGAGAGAACAAAAAGGAATCATAGATGAGGTGGCGGCGGTACTTATTCTGAAAGATTATATGAATCGCTGTCAGGAGGTCGATGCTCCAGCGCCGGTAGAAAAGACCTAATTTTTATTGATGAGTTGGGGTATTGGCGTGGCGTTCCTGCGAGACAGACTATCGATGATGGGAAAAATCGGAAAGATGAGAATAGCTATATTGACCTTGTGTAGCCTTACTCTTCTCTGTCTCATTGCCGTGTTAATAGGTGTGTTTTTGGTGTCTGCCCCCTCTTCTTCAGAAGTTGTTGTCAATTTCGATATACTGACTGGAAGCAATTCGCGAACGATCGCAAAACGGTTGACTGCGGAAAAGTTGATCCGAAGTGAACATGCTTTTCGATGGGTCGTCCGACACAGGGGAATAGGTAGACGTTTGCAAGCAGGCACTTATACTTTGCGGCGGAATATGTCTCTATCGGAGATACTCGATGCGTTTGAAAGGGGACAGGTTACGCTGGTGAGTTGGACGGTGCCAGAAGGCTTAACAGTAGCCGCGATCGCGAACCTCTGGGAAACCAATGGTTTTGGGACTGCTACGGCGTTTCAGAAAGCCACCGAAGCCGATGATTTATTGGAAAGGTATGGGATACCTGAAGACAAAATGGTGGAGGGTTATCTATTTCCGAACACCTACAAGTTCGCGGAAGGCACAACAGTGGAGAAAGTTGTTGAGATGATGCTTGGTGAATTCCAAAAACGTTGGATTGAACCGTTTGATGCTGAGGCTCGCGATTTAAAACTTACCCGTCATGAGATTGTAACGCTTGCTTCGATTATTGAAAGAGAGGCGCGATCCGCGTCCGAACGCCCTCGGATTTCCAGCGTTTTTCATAACCGGCTCAAACGGAATTGGCGGCTTCAGGCGGATCCAACAGTGCTTTATGCCTTAGGGGATCCGGAACGTCTGCTAACAAAAGCAGATTTGCGGGTGGATTCGCCTTATAACACATACAAGTCTAAAGGTTTACCACCGGGTCCAATTGCGAATCCGGGGATTGATTCGATGATAGCGGCACTGCGTCCCGAAAAAACAGATTATCTCTATTTTGTGGCAATAGGCGAGGGAAAACATCATTTTTCAAAGACGCTTTCAGAACATAATAGGATGGTGAGAAAAATGCGGCGTGCCTCTCGAAACCGGTAGCTGTTTACTCGGGGAATTGAGGTAACGACGTGGAAAGTGACAAAACAGAATGACAAAGGCAGATTCACAGCAGACGATTCAAGGTGCAATAACAATTACAGGAACAGGGTTAATGTTGGGGGAACCTGTAACACTGACCTTGAAACCCGCAGCAGCAGACTTTGGGATTGTCTTTCGGCGTTTAGATATAGCGGACGCGCCAGAGATAAAAGTATGCCCCGATAATTGGGCGAATGTTCTACCGAGATGCACTAGTTTACGTAGTGGTGAGGCGACGGTTAGCAGTGTGGAACATATCCTCTCTGCGCTGGGTGGCTTAGGTGTTGATAACGTAATAATCGAATTGGATGCACCCGAACCGCCTGGGCTCGATGGCAGTGCGGGGAAGTATGTTGAAGATATCCAAGCCGTAGGACTAGTTTCCCAGGATGTCCGACGCGACTTTATTGAGGTTACTGAACCCTTTTCACTTTCTGCTGGGGATAGGCAGCTCGTTTTACTTCCAGCTGACGCGTTAGAGATAACTTTTGTTTATGCGCACCCGCAAACGAATCCGCAAGTCTTAACCCTTGAAATAACCCCAGAGTCTTATGCGCGGGATATTGCGCCGGCTCGGAGTTTCTGTTTTGAGAATGAAATTGAAGCACTTCAGGCACTCGGTATCGGTAAAGGCGCGAGTTATGATAACGTCCTCGTTATCAATGAGAGCGGGGAACCCACTACACCGCTCCGGTTTGAAGATGAGTTTGTCCGCCACAAAATCCTTGATTTGATCGGGGATCTTTATTTGGCGGGGCGTCTGCCGAAAGCACAAGTTCTCGCGATGCGGACGGGACATACGTTCCATGCGGAATTTGTGCAAGCCCTCGCTGAAGCTAGACATCTTCAACAGGTGCCCGTTCAGGAACCTATTGAGGTGATGGATATTTATGAAGTGTTACCGCACCGCCATCCGATGTGTATGGTTGATAGGGTCATTGCGTATGAGAGTAAAAAACGCGCCGTCGGCATCAAGAACGTGACGTATAACGAGCCTATTTTTGAAGGGCATTTCCCCACGCAGCCTATAATGCCGGGCGTGCTACAGATTGAGGCGCTTGCGCAACTTGCGGCGTGGCTTGTGTTACGGGACATCGGTAAGGAAGGCGAACTCGGTTATTTTCGCTCTGTCAGCAAGGCGACGTTTCGTCGTGCTGTTATTCCGGGGGATCAGCTTCGGTTGGAGATAGAGGTGGCGCAGCTAAGGAGCAGGATTGCACGCATCGAAGGGCGCGTTTATGTCGGAGACCAACTTGCCACAGAGGCGGAACTCTCAATCGTATTAGCGTCTGTTTGAACCATAGTCCTTGTTAAAATTAACTGGCAGGCCTTTTTGTATAGGATAGCAAGATTAGGAGGGAAATTTTGTGATAGAAACTAACATTCACCCTACGGCTATTATCTCTCCAAAAGCGACATTGGAAGAAGGGGTTAAGATTGGACCGTACAGTCTTGTCGGTGAAGATGTTCATATCGGGCGCGGCACGGAGATTGGTCCACATGTTCAGATTGAGAAATGGACGACTATCGGTGAGGCATGCAAAATCTACTTCGGGGCGACCATCGGTAATGAATCTAAAGACCTAAAATACGGGGGATGGCGGAGTTACGTCAAGATTGGCAACCGCAATACACTTCGTGAGTATGTTTCTATTTCCAGATCAACGTTTGAGGAGGGGGCGACGGTCGTTGGAGACAACAATCTGTTGATGAATTGGGTTAACCTTGCGCACGATACTATCGTCGGGAATAGGACGATTATGGCGAACTTTGTCTCGCTTGCTGGGCATGTTGTCATTGAAGATGATGTTCGGTTGGGGGCGCATGCGGCGTTGCATCAATATGTCCGGGTCGGTAAGATGGCAATGGCGGGCGGTTTCTCGAAGATTGTTCAAGATATTCCGCCGTTTGCGCTTTCTGCTGGACAACCGGCGCGTGTGCGGAGTCTTAATCGAATCGGGATTCGGACCTCAAATATTAATCCTCTATCCGAACTCACGCCTGAAGCACTGGTGTCGCTCAAAAAAGCGTTTCGTATTTTGTTCCGCTCAGGGCTCCCGCTCAAACATGCTGTCACCAGAGTCAAGGAGTTGCTCGAATCGACACCGGAAGTTGAATATCTACTCCAATTTATCGAGACTTCTAAACGTGGGATCGGATTTAGCCAACCGAATCGTTTTTTTTACGATTAAATCTGGGTTGATGCCTCCATTTGCTTTACATTTTCCCACAAGCCGCTATAGGTTTGTGCAGAATGCAGATTTTAGATTGTTAACGAACCTTTCATAATTTCAAGTAGGTGCTTTAAGACGTATAGTGTGTTGGTGAAGGAAACGCCTCACAGACGCACAAAGTGAAAAAACCGGGGAACGAAAGCGGTGGAAAAACTCGGTATTATTGCAGGCGCAGGCGAGCTGCCGGTGTTGTTGGCACGTGCCGCTGTTGTTCATGAACGGCAACCTGTTATTGTCCAAATTACGAAGTCCGACGCGCAGCGTTTTGCTGGGATCACGGATGAGCTTCACACCTATAGCGTTGGTCAGATTCAAAAGATTGCCCGGACGCTTCTCGATTCAGGCGTAAAAGAAGTTGTAATTATCGGGAAAGTCGAAAAAAGTGTTTTGCTCCGTCCCTTTCAGATTGATGCGACCACCATCAGAATTTTAGTACAAAACCGACAGAAAAGACCCTCCGCGATTGTGAGGGCAGCACTTACCTATCTTGAATCCGTAGGGCTGACGGTCCTCCCCCAAGATCAGTATCTCCCGCAGCTTCTTCCACAACCCGGCGTTTTAACGACGCGACACCCTACAGCAAGTCAATGGGCAGATGTTGAACTCGGTATTTGTACCGCTCGCCAGATAGCAAATATGGATGTCGGGCAGACGGTTGTCGTTAAAAATCAGATTGTGCTCGCTATGGAAGCCATTGAAGGGACGGATGTAACGATTCAGAGGGGGGGCGCTTTGGGCAAGAAAGGCATTGTGGTTGCGAAGGCATCGGCGGAGGATCACGATTTCCGCGCCGATGTGCCAACAGTCGGCATGCAAACGTTAGCGATGTTACACCAAGTTAGCGCAAGTGTGCTTGCGGTAGAAGCACGACGCACTTTTGTTATGGACGTTGATGTGCTTGTCAAGGAAGCGGATCGGTGTAAAATCGCGCTTGTTGCTGTGGAATAGCAGTCAGCAGTCAGCGGAGTAATTGTTCGTTACACGTGTGACAGTTGCGGACGTTTGTTATTCCCACAACGATCTCTGACCGCTGAACTATTTGCCATCCGGCATCCGCTGACTGCTAATAGCCATTATGCTGCTGCGTCTATAGCACTTGTTATCTGCTCTGTCGTCGGAAACGCTCGAGTTTTTAACTTTGAATAGAGCAGTGTCCCGTTTAACGAAACTTCAAAAGCCCCGCCGCTACCCGGAATTAAATCGACAGTTATAACCCCGGTACCATATTTTTGTTTCAAGGCATCTGCCAAACTGGCTGCCCGTGGTTGGTAGTTTCAAGCGGTGCAGTATTCAATCCTGACTTCCATGGCGGATTTCCCTCCTAATTCAATTCTTGACGTTAGCTGTCAAAGTGAATTTCGATTCTTCCTTTCGGAATTCTATCATACATACTGAAAAATTGCAAATTTTTCGCGATACGGAAACTTTTGTAGCATAAACTGTTAGTTTGCGTCCCCGTAGTTCCCAAATCTAAGGTTATCTTAGATAAAAACAAAATGCTTGCGTTGTGAACATATTCCATTTATAATCTTTCCTACAAAATCTAAGTAGTGCAGGGGAGATAAAAAATATGGATATTCGACTTAATGATAAAGTTGCTGTGATTACTGGTGGGGCTACTGGCATTGGTGCAGCAACGGCGCTTGAATATACCAGAGCAGGCGCGAAGGTTGTCTTTGGTGATATTAATGAGACGGATGCTGAGGAAACGGTCAGCTCGATTCGTGAAGAGGGCGGCGTTGCGAGGTTCCTACGTACTGATGTTAGGGTTGAAGCTGAGGTGGCAGCCTTGATGAAAACTGCTGATACAGAATTGGGTGGTATTCATGTTTTGGTAACCGCAGCGGGTATCCTACGTGGACCGAACGTCCGCATTGATGCGTTTGAGACGGCGACTTTTGACTCGGTTATCGATGTGAACCTGAAAGGGACCTTTTTCGCGCTGAAACACGCTGTTCCGATAATGGACGGATGTGGGGGCGGCGTTATCTTGTGTATTGCGTCAGGTGCAGGTGTTCGCGGTGGGAGCTCTTCGGTTGCTTACGGATCCAGCAAGGGAGGGGTCAATGGGTTGGTGATGGTTGTGGAGAACCAAGTTGCGTCAATGAATATCCGTATGCACACCATCTGTCCGGGGGGACT
This sequence comes from Candidatus Poribacteria bacterium, assembly GCA_965202725.1. Lineage (GTDB taxonomy): Bacteria > Poribacteria > WGA-4E > WGA-4E > WGA-3G > WGA-3G. The sequence continues at coordinate 4,432,409 of OZ241845.1, read as the reverse complement.
CGCGACACCGTTGAAGTTAGGGCAGATCGCAGAATCTGCAAGGCGCGAAGGGCAAGATCCAGAGACTGCTGTCGCCGAGGCTCGCAAATCGCTCGGCGATCCGGCGGGGGTTGCACGGGTGCTCACATTTCTCGCTTCTGATGCAGGTTCATACACACGCGGACAGATTTTCACGAGGTAAATTTTATGGGCGCAGTAAGCGTTATCTTTTATATCTCTTGATTAAGAGGAAAACATATAATCGAAGTTGAGCCAAAGACTCTTTGAGTAACGGTAAAAAATAACAGGGAATATAGCGGAAAAGATTCCCCAGATGCTTAGATTTAAGAAGAAGGGGATGGAAATGAATCTTTCAAAGAGGAAGTAGCTGGGGAAAGCGATGAGGACGGTCACCCCGTAGTTGAGGTACATCGCACCAACAAAATAGCCGGACTCTCGTTCAAACTTCAAATTGCACGCTGTACAGTGCGTAAACATTTTAAAGAATGTTTGAAATAAGTCACCCTTGCCACACCGGGGGCATTTCAGTCGAAAGCTGCATCTCAGTGTTCGACTGAGGTTTTCGAGGGTAAGTTTCATTTGGTAAGTTAGTAGGTGTTGCTGTCCCAAAAAACTTTGAAAGTACGAATCAATATTTTGAAATCGTTCCAGAAGGATAGATTCTCAATGTACGCTAAATCAACAGATATCCCGTCTCGAATTGTGCCTTGACGGCGTGGGCTGAGCTGCCAGAGTCCTGTCATTCCGGGGCGGACGAGGTGGCGTTGATTTTCCCAATCTTCATAATCTTCGGCGAGAAACGGCATCTCCGGACGCGGTCCGACAAGGCTCATTTCGCCCTTGAGTACGTTGAAAAGTTGGGGGAGTTCATCTAAACTCGTTTTACGGAGCCATTTACCGAACGGCGCGATGCGTTTATCGTCCGTTGCCCCTGGTTTTTCTGAATAAGACGGTGTGTCGATATGGAGGCTCCGAAACTTGTGAATGACAAACAGTTCGTTGTTTAGCCCGACCCGCTTATGAGAGAAAAAGACAGGGCCATGGGAGGTGAGTTTGATTAAAATTGCAATTAGCACTATCAGCGGGGCAAAAAGAATAATGAGGAAAAATGATGCGATCGTATCAAACAAATGTTTGCCGCGCCTTGCGTAGAAAGAGGAGAGTCGTTCCACTAGAGTTCCTGTTGGTCGTATTTTTGGCGAAGCTTGCGAGCCAAAACTTGCTGTTAAGCCGTCATCTTGAAGCCTCTGATTTTCGCCTACATCGTTTCCTATCCGCGCTATGTTTCTTGATAGGAATGGCATAGTTAATTCCTCTAATTACAGTATAATCTGTGGTGCTCTAATTAGTTCTGCTGAAGTTGTTCAAAGACATCAAGGTATTGTTGGGCGATGCTTTCCCAATTGAATCGGTTTCGTATCTGTTCCGGGGCACGGTGTCGAAAATCTTCGACCATCTCTGGATTTTGTTCTAAAGTTTGGATTTTTGCTTTAAGCGATTCGACGTTTTTATCAAAGAGTACACCGTAATGCCCACCTTCAAGGACTTCAGCGTTGAAAGGTGTGTTCAGTGCCAGAATACAGTTGGAGAAGCCTAACGCTTTAAGAATAGAAGGGTTAATGCCGCCAAACTGGTGGCCGTGAATATAGGCAAAGCAGTGATGGTGAAGTTCTTTAATGTGTCCGGAATCATCAATGTGTCCGAGAAACTTGACGTTTTCGTTAGCAATACTTTTCAATTTATCTAAGAATTCGTTTTCGAGCTTATTGCCTTTGTAATCAGCCCCACCGGCTATAGCGAGTTGCTTTTGGCTTTTCGCGTCAACGAATGCTTGTAGAATCAGGTCGGCATTGTTGTCAGGGACAAGCCGACTGGCGATAAGATAATAATTTCGGGATTCAAGCCCGTAGGTCTCCAAAATTTCTGGGTGATCTGAGGGTTCGATGTTAGCACCGTAAGCGATATAAGTTGTTTCTGCGCCGAGTTCTTCAAGGTAGAGTCTCTTCATTTCAGATGCGTCAGTAATCACGACTGGGAACGCAGCGGTTGCCATCTTCGCCGCCCATTTGAAGTAGATGGCACCCAGCCCTCTCCACTTTGGACGTAACCATTCCATTCCATCAACATTGATAACGGCAGTTTTACCTGTCATGCGGAAGAACCATCCGAAGGGACCATTCCCTGCATTCCACGTTAGAATAACGTCCGATGCTGCAAATGAGGCGTGCAGGGTTGCGAGAAAACTGTGACTGAGGGTACTGAACATCTTATGTTCTATACTTGGTAGGTAAACGAGTTTGATCCCCTTCCATTCCGCCGGTTTCTCTTTGAAGAGTGCCTTACGACAGTAAACGACGACTTCATGGCCGGCTGCTACCCACCGGGGGGCGAGTTCACCCATAATGGTTTCCAGACCACTATAAGTGGCAGGGAGCCCACGTATACCCAATACCCGAATTCTCATTTTTCTCTTTTTCCTTGCGGTTCGTTTGGAGAGGTTTGGATTTTGCCGTGCCCTTCCGGAGAGCTGAAGAAACATCCCGCTGAATGCGATAGGCGCATTCAGTGTTGATTCGCAAAACCCCCTCCATTTCATTACGGGCTCTCTTAATTTATTTGAGAGGGTTCCTCCGTGTATATCAGACTTTTTCGCCCGCTGGCTGAGTTCCACATATTCGCAAGATGATAAGTGAATTACATTCACCTTAACATATATATTATACTCGCTTTAGGCGCGAAAGTCCAATTTCTTTTTTTGCCCCAACGCTTTATGCCTTTTGATGATGGATGGAATATAAACCTTCATTTTTTCTTTACCATGGAATTCGAGTGAGAAATTTTGCCTCGATTTCATTTGCGTTTTCGTATACCCCCAAGCGATTGCCCAAGTTCCGTCGCCACACACGCGCCCATTCTGCATAGAGTGCGTATTTTCCAATTACAACCCAGTTGGCACCAACGGACAAACGATGTTGGCTTTGTGTAATTCCTGACAGCGGTGTCCATACATCATCTTTCGGAGCATCGGGCGGGTGTTCCTTATCAATGTTGCCCGACCCGTGGCGTTCTAATTCGTAGCCGAAAACTGCTTCAAGCCTATCTGTCCACCGGTGACGCAGCTCTAACCATAGGTTGTCAGCATCAGAGCCGATTTGATGTCCAATCGGTGTGGTAAAGTGTTTATAGACATTGACCGGATTCACATGCGTATATGCGTATTGGTTGATAAATGCATATTCGGCATGGAAATCGGTATTTGGAATACCGAAAGGATCCGTAAAGTATATGCCACCGAGGAGACCGAACTTCGTATCCCAATGTTTAAAATTCGCTGCCGGATTCCCGTCGTCAACCATTAGTTCTCCGTAAATTTCAAAGTCGTCTATCGGACGGAGTCGCATATCAACACTCATGAGCACGTTGTCTCCGCTCCCTCCAACACGTCCATCGGCGCGTGAAATCGGCTGCTCGTTAATGAGGTAAATATTGACTGGGTTGAGATACCCCGGCTCAAAGCGGTTGCCGTAGACGACGACTTCAGAGAGCCCGAAACCGAACCTGTCCCAGAAATATCCTTCAATCCTATGCCCTGAAATATACTTATCGTTGATGTCCTCCGCCATATCCTCTAATACGCCGGTAAATGCGGTAAAGGTGACAGTTCCATAATTCGCTTGCAGCTTGATCATGTCCATAGCTAACGGGTTTCTGGAGATGAGCAGGCTATCGTGGTAGCCAGGTCCCCATTGAAGCGTCTCTTGTCCAAGCTGCAGCTCAAACCACGGTGAGTTAAATTTCAGGTAAGCATTAATCGCCGTTCGATTTTTGAGTCTACCCTCCGCCTGCCTGATTTTTGTTTCATCGGGGAAGAAATCGTCAAAAATTTCGCCGTATACGAATCTATGTGCTACGTCCGTGGTAAAAGCAAAAGTGTCTCTAACCTGCCCATAAAGGTGTGGATAGAGGGTCGTAACGAGCATGTCTCCTTCAACGGGCTGCTCATCCGATAGATTATCAACCAGATGGGTGATAACCCGTTGTGAACCTCTGAGGTCGAAAGAGAAGCGATAGTCATCGTCTGCTTTTGTCATCACGTGCAGCCGTCCGCCCTGCGGAATTTCTGTTGCAGGTTTGGAAAATTCGCGAACTTCACGGTAAAATGCTAAGAGTGCGTTTAGCCGTTTTTGGTCAATAGTGCTTAGTGTGATTTCTCCTTTTTTCTGTTTCTGATGTACTTCTAAGAGAGCGGCCACAACCTGCTTGCGAGTCAATGGTAGCGATCCGCGCGATATACCGGGCAAAACCCTCTTATTAAGTAAACGATGGATAAAGCGATAGGTTTCACGGTTAAAGTCAGAAAGCTCGGATTTGAGTGGTACGTTAATGAGTGAAGCGGCTTCTACAGTAGAAAGTGCCGTGACAAACATTACAAAGCAAATAATTAACAAACTGCGTAAAATCATTATATTATGGATCCGTCAAATTGTGCTGTGCGATAGGTGGTTAAAAAGTTCGTCTAAATATTATACCCCAATTGTATCATGGTTTCATGAAAAATTGGGGCGATTCCCGGGTGAATAGCAAACGGTTTTCTCGCTGGCACGGGATGCAAGGTCTGCCGTGCGTATGCTCGAAATGTGTTGTCTGTTGGCAGTTCACAGAAGTCGCATAACGTTGAAAGGGTTTCGACTGGCTTTGCTGTTAAATCCTCAAAACGGACAAGATGTGTACAATCTGGAGAGGTATCCATGAGGCGGATCCCTTCCTGCATGGTAACGATCCATTCTACAGCGGCTCTATCGAGGTGTCGTTCGGAATGTTTAACCGTATCAGCGATCTTGGCAAGAATTGGATCTGTTTCAACAAGTTGTTCGACCATGAGTCGCCACTTCCGATCTTCGACCCCCCACCAGTCGTGTTTCTCTCCGCTGCGGTGAATTCCGAGTCGCTTTGACCAAGCTGCGATGGACTGACACGTATCCCATCCGTTACGCACAAGAAAAATAAAACGTGCGTCTGGGAATAAGGTACGCACAAAATCTACTCTGAAAATGAGTTCTGGGTATTTGTCGACGAGACGTTCAGAACGGGTTGTTGTCAGGTAGGCACCGAACATCTGCACTGCCCGGCGTTGCATGTCGTCTGTCGCGTCTTCAGCAGTGAGCCGGTATTTTGCATGGCTTTGGCTGTAATTCCCGATGATGTCTTCATGCGGATGAATGAGATGCCATATCGCTTTAGGTTCATTGAGGTAACCGACCTCTCTGTGCATAGAGAGAACGATGCCGAGTATTGTCGTACCGCTGCGTCCGGTCCCTAAGATGAAGATCGGTTTTCTTACGGGTTTGTATTTGTTATTATTTGCGGCGACTCTCTTCAGGATAGAAAAGACGAGCGGATTTATCCAACGTCCTTTTGTCGTCACAGGGCGTCCTTCAAAGAAGGCGTAACTCATGAGGCGTGTCAGGACTTTCGTCGGACGGGTTTTGATGTAAAGTGGATTTATTTGGGCAATCATTTTTTTGAGGGAGTAACAGTTAGCCGTTAGCAAAGAGGTTCGCTTAACATGAGCCTACGTTTTACAAACCGCTATCCACGAAAAGCCTTCTTTTTATCGTTTGCGGGATACTCTTCATGCGATCGAGGTTAAAGAGGAACGCGCCCCCCAATTTTACGGGGAATGTTAATAGATGGAATGCCACGTGCAATATGAGCTTGCAAGTTTCACGCTCGGCGATGTTCAGCTGGATTGACACGGGACTATAGTTATGTTTCTTCATAAGAGCTGCGGTTATGGTCTGATTGAGATAAATTTCAGCGGTGCTGAGTTCCCCTTTCTGCCAACTGTGTGCCCGATGCGGGTTTATACCCAACTCCTGCGGTTTATCCTCCGCAACGGAAGAACCTACCTGTGGGACTTGGAGCATTGTGTTGGTGTATGAGATATTGGCAAAGTTACAGACTCCTTTGACTGTAGTTTCTGGACATGTAAGGAGTTCTTCAAAATAGATAGTGGTGACCCGCTCATGATTCGCAAACTGATCTGCAGCGTTGACAGCAGTACACCAGATGTGGCTGATGGTGATTGGATGGTAGTTCATCCAGTCGCGAAATGTTTCCTTCATCGGCATATCGCTACCGCCGAGGAATCGGCGTTTCCACTTCTGTTTTTGGGATAAAAGTACATCGCGCGGGTCCCGGATCATATTGATAATTCGTGCCTCTGGGTAAAGTTCAAGGAGGTCTTTGATGTAAAATACATTGCGCGGTGTCTGGTCACACGGGGTATTTTTGCCGTTTGCAACGGCTTCATGGTGAAGGAATGTCGAAAAAAGGTGTGCCGGTGTTTCAGGATACGTAGTTAAACTGTCGAGAAATACCGCTGCCTCTTTTAGAAACTGACGCGGGTTTCCATGCGTGCGGTAACCTTCCTGTTGGACGCAGCAGAGCGCTGCAGCGAGTTTTAATGCGTTTGTTTTAGACAGTTGAGATGAAAAGGGGGGTGCACATAACTGTCCAAAGAAATGGAGTTCGCCAAAGGTATAAACGTCCGGATGTTTTCCTAAAATCCGCCCCATCATCGTTGTACCACTGCGACTGTTACCGACAACAAATATCATATTTTTACAGCAATTCGCTGTTAGTGGTTCGTTGTTAGCAGCTCGCGATTCGCTAATGGCTATCTGCTAACCCTCATTAGAATTTCTCACTCTTTTATTTTTAAAATGCCAAAACTGTTTTTCGGAATAACAAAATCTGTTGCTTTCCCTGACCATTCCTGAATACGGACTTCGATTTTGCCGGATCCTTCCATTTCGGCATTGCCCCCATTTGTTGCGTTGAGTCTTTCATCGGCGACATAACGATACGTCGCATCACCTTTGTAATATGTGTCATCAATCACAATTTGCGGAATGTATTGTTCTCCTGTGCGATTGCTGATAAAGATGGTAAGGTATTCCGTTTCATTTGAATCATTCTTCTTACCAATGGCTTGTGCCTGAATACCGGGCATCTGTTGCTTTGCATAAGTTAAAGCTCCTTCAAGGAGCGGCGGGTTTTCGAGTGACACCTTGAACTGTGTATCCGCCTGCGCGAATGCTTCACCGATAAGTTGGAAAGTCGGATAGACGGCGCGCCGGATGGTGTTCCCGAAGTCCGATTTTGGTTCGCCTCCGTATTTCCAAAAGGTCCCGGGGGTTACAGGTGTTACGGGAGAAAATACAGGAAATCCTTTACCGGGCCCCGCGATGACGTGAAAGTTTGCCTGCGTGATGTTAGGTATTGTTAGCATTCTTAAGAAAAAATCGCCGGCATACATTGCATGGAGTTGTGTATTAGCGACGCGGTTCGCAGGGTTAGCGATGTTCCATTCGGTTATCCACATCTCCTTGTTTGGAAAAAGTTGTTGATAGTAGTCGAGCGCCCCTGCCACCCCGAAATGAATCCATCCCATAAGGTAACACCGCATCTCGTCTATCTCTTTTTTCTGAACGGCTTTGTAGGCATAAGCATGGACGGTGTAAGCGTCGTAAAAACTGCTGTCCGCTGCGAGCCCTTCGTCCCATTTCCGTTGCTGTCTTTTTACCAACCACCCTTCTTTGTGGAACCCGAGGGGGGTGGCGCAGACGGATACCTTTATATTGGGGTTAACGGCTTTCATCGCTGCGGCGTGTTTTTTGGCTTCGGTGATATAGTTTTTGACTGTCTGGTATTTGTTGAGATAGTGTGGCAGATAATACTCGTTGCCGAGTTCCCAATGTGTAATTTGATACCCTTTGCTTTTGGCGTAGCCGACCCATGCTGCGCTCTCTTCCGGGCTGCCTGTCCATAGATTCACAACGACAACAGGGGTTATCTGTAATGTATGACACAACTGCATGAAGTCGTCAAAAGCGATTTTACCGTTCCTTCGCTCCTGAAGTTTAACGTAATTGTCTTTGTTTCGTTTATTCAGTTTTGGATTGAGCGTTGATCCCATTTCACTCTCAAAAAAGCCACTGGCTTCCCAGTGATAGAAATTGCCTACCGTACCCCCTGGAAATCGTAAGGTCTTCGGTGCGAGGGCTTCGGTTAACTGAACAAAATCGGTGTCGAGGTAACCGTAATCACCGCTTATCATGTTTGTATTGAACCCGTAGAGTGCGTGGCGGAGCGGTTGGGAAGTCTGTGTGTCAATTGCGAAACGCAATGCTTCCGACTGTGGCGTTTCCTCTCGGCATCCGATTGCCAGAAATAGTACCATCATCGCCAGCGGTCTTAGCCACCACTTCCGACAACATTCTCTAAACTTGCTACGCCTATTTATAAGTTGAACCCAATTGACACCTTGTGCAAGTTGGCTATCGGAAACCATTGGCCGTTGACTGGCAAAGCGGTTTTCTGGTGAACCTATCCACTCTTGCTGATAGCTGACGGATCCGCAAGTCCACACGTAACTTGCATGACAATGCTGATGGTTATTCATAGTGTTATCCTCAGTGGTTTATAGGTTGAAAGCGATCTGTCGCTGGCGAACATGAGACCGGAGCAGAGCCAGAAATAGAATCCGTAACCTCGGAATTCAAGGGTTCGATTGAAGAAGAGTAAGAAGACAGTGACGACAACGAGGCAGAGCATAATAATTGATATCTGCTGGGTCAGGCGCGACGCAGCCAATGGGGTGCTAACAGATCGACTGTAAAGGGCTAAAGCGGCACGGAAGAGCCGGTAGAATATGAGCGCGAAAAAACCGAGGCCCAATAAGCCGTAAAAACAGAGGATTGCTACCCAATACACGTCCTTGAAACCGTTCTTGCTGAGTATCTTCAAGAGGAAGGAACGTTGACTGGCATTAAGCCTTTCAATCGTGGCGTTTTGATCTGCACCGTAGCCTAAGATAGGTTTGTTCACGAGGACTGTTGGAACGTTGCCTATTAAGGCACCGAGTCGTTGTTTCTGCGCGACACGGACGTAGGACCCGGAGAATACCCCTGTTACGTTGCCAATAAGTCCGACCCTTGCCTTACGCGGGTTTATGTACTCCAAGTTAAAGGGGTTTACGATTGCTAAAAGGATCCCAAAGACCATTGCGATTGACACTGCTAATTGCAGTGTCTTTTTCCAGCCGTACTGAAAGTAGAACCAGGCACCGCCGGCAAGGAGTGCCGAGAAGGTGGCCGCTCGCGAGTATGAACGGGCGATAAAGAAAAATAGGATCGCCGCGCCGAGCAGATTCAGGTACGCCAACCGTCTAATACGGGAGAGATAGATAACAAGGACGAGAATCATGAAAACCCCGTAAATCACCGTGTCGCCTAAAGTTCCGTAGACGCTCCCAATTTCTCTGCCGAGTTCAAGTAGTCTATATTCTTTTGTGAACCCACCTATGGTGAGTGTGGTTTCGCGCGGTAGGAAGAAATTGAATGCAGCGGGGCCACCCGCCCACTGAATGATACCTGCTCCGATTTGGAAGACACCGACCGCAAGGATGATGCGTAAAAAAGTCGCAATTCGTTTTTCTGACAGGTTGGAATTCGCGATCAGATAGAAAAGAACGATGTATCGCGCAAATGGACGGATGTTGTAAAGACTCCCTATCAGCGGGGACCCATTGACTAACATTGACAGCAGTACGACGCTGTAAAAGCCGATAACTGGTAAATCTATTGCTGTTTTGACGAAGGGGATACCTCTGTAGAGTTTATGGATGACGAGTTTCCCGAAAGCCACGTAGATAAGCATCTCGCCGAAGAATCTTAAGTAGGAGTAAACGGTATCGCTAACGGGTAAAAACTTCAGTATAAACTCTTCAAAAGCGACGTATCCTGTTAGAAAGTAGATCATTTGTTGTTAGGTGTTGGTTACCTGTAGGGTTAGGAGACCTAACCCCTATGAAAATGTTTACGGCTTCTTCACATTTGCCATATATCAAACGCATGTTTGTGACAAAACTGGTTCTTAACCAACCCCTCATAACCAATAACCGTTAATTGCTTTCGCTCCACCAAGCGGAGAGATCTCTGTCGAGTAATTCCGCTAATTGTTCATTAAACGGTTTGAAGTATGTCATCTGTTGTTTCCGGATTTCTGGGTCCAGCGGTGGCGGTGTCCAGTTTTTATCTTTCTGCGGTTTTTCGCTCCAGTCGAGGACAGCTTTTCTCAGTTTGTAGGCAGCTGTGTCCGGCACAAGTTTCCTTACGGCTTTTCTCAGTGGATTGTGCGATGCAAGGAATTGTGTGAAGAAGAAGTTGAATCCTTCGGAACGCGGCATCGAGGCTTGATTATGGCGTTCCCCTATTGCCGGCTTGAAATCGTCGCGGATACCGATATGATTGAAAGTCTGTTGGCAGACGGCTTCAGCATTTTCCTTCAAATCGTCGGTTAAGAAGCAATGGACATGATCTGAACCGAATTGATCTATCAAATTCTTGACGTGTGGGTAGTAGATCCCGTTGGACTGATAAGCGCACTGTCTCCATTTAAACCGGTCTTCGTTCAGGCGTGTTTCCTCAGTGGCGAGTGCTGCTTCGTAGGTTTTGATGTTTTCCCAACCTCTCCGGCGCGCCCACCAATAGGCAGAATAGGCACGGGAAACGGGTTCCCGTAAAAGAACGACGAGATGTACCTCAGGGTTGTGTTCGTAAATCCGTCGCATAACTTCTGGAAAGTGCATAACCATCACGTTCTTAGCGATGAGTTGTTTATTTTCAATTTTCTCGTCGGGCCCTTCGCCGGCAAAGTATTTCGCGAAAGCCCGTTCATACCCCTGTGTGTATTCGTGTTCTTGAAGGAAAAAGGTCATCTCTGATTGGGCATGCGTATGAATGTTCGGATGCTGCGCCAAGTAGCGGAGGAGTGAAGATGTTCCCGATTTTTGCGCCCCAACAATCATGAGTTGAATTTTTCTAAAGGTTTCCATGGTAATGCGTTGCCTATGAGTTCGCGAAGGGCATGAATATCGGGTTTGTAATAGTCGATTAAACGGCGGTGTGTCTCTTCTGACATCTGGGTTTTCTTATCAGGTTGCGTGTTTAGACGGAGATAAAGCGGTTCAACTGCTTTTCGGATGCTCCGCAGCGGTGTATGGATGATCGGTTTGTTATGCGTCCATTGTCGCAGTCGGAATCGGAGGTCTCGGTATTTCCGATGCACTTCAGAGTTTCTCATATTCTCGGAACGGTTTGTTACCTTAAAGGCGTAGGTGTTATAAAAATCGGCATCTATCCCGGCGAAGTTGCACAGCTCTGTCATCGTGTTCAAGGGTTGTACCGCCAGTTCTTCATAAAAAAGGATGTGGATGCGTGCCGAACCGTATAGATTAAAATAGGGTTCCAAATAGATAGTATAGCAGCCTTGTTGGAGTGTTTGCAAGTATTGTTCTTCCTGCTGCCCGGCAGTAAAGAGCAGATCAACATAAGCGTCGAAACTTAGCGTTTGTGGCAATTTGCCGATTTGCTTGGCGAACCGATACCAAGAGATGAGTCTGGAGATAGGTTCGCGAAGGCTAAAGACTAATTTTGCGTGTGGTAGCGAGGCTGCAATGCGTTCACGTGCCTTGGCGCAATAGAGATAATCTGGTGTTGATTCAACCCGTAGCCGCTTTTCATCACCGTTGGCGAAGAGGTGGTTGTATTCTTCCACGTCTCCTTTATATCGATATTTCGACGGGAGTGGATAATCGATGCTGAGGAAAAAACGGGTCTCTTTATAGGTAGCAGCGCAGATAGCGGGATGGTCGGCGAGATAGGTGAATAGTGAGGTCGTTGCCGCCTTTGTCGTGCCGCCTACAATAAGATAGTGGTAATCCTGAACATTTTTTAAATAATTGAATTTGGGCATTGTCCCACTTCTTTTCACAAATCAAAGGTATGAAGGTTCTCCGTATGGCATTCTCCCCTGGTGGCACAACCTAATAGGTTATGCTACAAAAGAGCAGGGGGCGTAAGTCCCAATTTTATTTTCAGAGTCCCTCAACTGAAAATCAATAACGAAAAACGACTAAAACCAAGAAACTTTTGTCTGTCGGAGGAGGCGCGTCAAATTTCCGACGGCGAGGAGTGCCGTGATGGATACTGCGAGTGCTACCCCCGTGAGTCCCCTTATTTCAATCAATCCATACGCCGCGATAAAATTAAGAAACGTCATCGTTACCATGTTTGCGAAGATAGCTTTGTAAGCCTTTTGTGCGTAAAGTCCGGCATTCAACACAGGTATGAGACACGAAAAGGTCAACCCTACGCTGAGCCAAAAGAGGAGTTGTCCAATTAATTCGATAGCAGCTTGATCGATCGCACCTCTTCCATACAAAATCCAACTGATTTCTCCATGCAGTCCCATTAAGATTAGTGTTACCGGGATACCGATGATTATGGCGGTGCGTACATTTCGATGAAGCGTGCGTCCTAATTTCTTTTTGTCGTTTGCTGCTTCGTCTGTTGCCATATCGGTCAGCCCTGTTGTTGCAATACTAATCCCGATGAGTGTTTGGAACGCAGAGAAAATCTGGAAAGCCGATTTATAGCGTGTAATTGCGCCGTCGCCGAGTTGCGAGACGAGGTATATTTCGACCAACAGGCGGTTTGTGATTTGCCGAGTTGCGAAACCGAGTGTTGGAAAGGTGATTGTGTTCTTCAAAGCGCGGAGTGTATCTACAGAGATACCTGTGAGGGCATACCGATGTCCTGTTCTATACGTTCCGATACACAACCATCCGAAGTATAAGGCAAAACCGCCGCTGTATGCCGCCGCAATCCAGTTTTCAAGGTTCTCAGTGTCCCATAAAAATAAAAATATAATTGTTGCCGTGCCAGCAGGTAGCGCGTTTCGGAGGGCAACCGTTTTAAAGCGTTGTTGGCTGTTCAGAAAGGCACCAAGGACGGTGCTACCGCATCCGAAGACAAGCATGGGCGCACAGAGTCGTAACAGGATCGTTCCTTTTTCTACATCAACAGTCGATTTCGCTAATAGTCTACCTGTTATCCACGGCGCAAGGAATTCTATTGAGATAAAAATTCCGAATCCGATAATTATTAAAGTGAAGAGAAGGCTGTTAGTAAAATGTTGGTATGCTGCGCGAGGCATCTCCTTTTCGCGCGTAACAAGGAGAGGGACAAGGCTAAATTTAGCACCTTCTCGGACAATTGTATCAACAACGAACACCACCGTCAATGCGGTTATAAGCGCGTCGGCTGTATCGCTGAAGCCGAACCGCCTTGGGATCAATAGAACGCGGACGACGAGGCTCAATCCCATTCCAGCACACGTAATTACCATTACCCAAAGCGTTTTGTAACGGTTTTGGGTTTTGGGTTTTGGGTTTTGGACAGATTCTTGTGGCGGTTGTGTATTTCTTGATGCCATACTCCGTTTTTTCAGACTGCTGATAGCCGACAGCCAACGGCTATTTACTTCCAGCTATCGGGCAAATTTTTATGAATTTCGATGTCAGTAAACCGACTGGAAGCCCGTGGGCCTACAGATTTTGCCCACGCCGCCATTCTATTCAAGCCCTCTGGCAGTTCGACCGGCGATGTGTTGCCGAAGACACCGTGAAATTTTTCGTGTGAACAATAGGCGTGTTTCACCTCTTCTCTGGCACTTACATTGATAACACGCACCTCTTTTTCCATAGCAGTCATCACCAAATCCGCCAATTCGTTGACAGTCACGTGTGTATCGGAACCCACGTTAAATACTGCTCCCGATGCTTCCGGAATATCCACGGCGCGAGCGATGTGTGGCGCGACATCGGCGATATGCGTGAAGGCACGCGTCTGCTCGCCGTCTCCAAAAATTACTAAAGGCTCCTCTTGCATGATGTTGTTCATGAAAATGCCGATGACGTTTCGATACTTATCCCCAATGTTCTGGAGTTCACCATAGACGTTGTGGGGTCGGAAGATGGTATACGCTAAGCCGAAGAGCCGGTTAGAGACGGCGAGTTCCTGTTCAACAGCATACTTGGCGATGCCGTAAGAATCTTCCGGCATCGGTTGAAGGCCTTCATGCATTGGAAGCTGGTTCTCACCATAGACTGCGATGGAAGAAGTAAACACGAAACGTTTGACGTTATAGTTTACGGCGGCGTTTATCAGGTTTACACTGCCGATGAGGTTGTTCTGATAGTTGAATCGTTTGATAAAGTGGCTCAATCCCTCCGCCGCATAAGCTGCGAGATGATAGATATAGTCGAATTGATACTGTTCGCAGAGGTGGTTTATCAGCGAAACGTCAAGAATGCTGCCTTCAACAAAGGTTACGTTTGAACTGAGATTTTCACGGAAACCGCCGCTGAGATCGTCAAGGGCGACGACCTCTGTGTCGCCTTGGCGGAGGAGTTCATTAACGACGTGCGCGCCCATAAAGCCCGCACCACCTGTAACTAATGCTTTTTTTTTCATATCTTCCTATGTAGTTTTTGTCCTAACACTATTAACTGCCGTAAAAATGAACTTCCGAGCCCACTACCCGGAGTCGCTATTTTAGTACGACGAGCCTTTTAGTCTGTTTAAATGAATGTCGGAGGGGTCAGTTCATAGCTATAAACTCGGCTTGCTACTTGTTCATTGAATTCGTTCTTACCGTCCCAATAAGCTGCCTTGCTGCGCCTCTGGTAATATAATGAATCACAAGACATAGAAAACTGAAAGCCCAATGGCTTTGGCATGATTGGATGCTATTTCTGGAGAAGCATTTTACCGGTAGCCGTGAAATCACCAGCAATAAGTGTATAGAAATAAACACCACTGGCTACGACTTCACCCAACGCATTCCGACCATCCCAATACGCAGCACGAGACCGTGTGCGGTAGACTCCAGATGTTTGAAAGCCAACGGACAATTGTCGTATAGACTCGCCTTTTAGATTATAAATGTGTATGTGGATATCTGCGTCCGCTGCTAAATCATAAGGAATCCACGTTTCTGGGTTAAAAGGATTTGGATAGTTAGGCAAGAGTGTTGTTTTTTCAGGGTAGGCGTTGTTTAGCATGCTTTCTAAAGCCGCTACCCCGTGACGAAAGATATGAGAACCATCGTCTGCTGAAAGGGCTTCAGCGATCCACCCTTCTACGAGACTGAGGTGCTGTGACGGAATCTTAATATGTGTTGACGGAGCCGCCACATGACCAGATTCACCGAAGTGCCCTGCAACGATAAGCAGATCGACAATGTTAACGACACCATCTTGGTTCACATCAACTTTCGAGTGTGCTGGGTCTTTTGTGCCATAGTTTTCTGACACTAAAACAAGGTCACGGATATCAATAATACCGTCGCTGTTGATGTCCCAAGGTAACGTTTGCCGGACGGAGGTTTGTTCCTGCCTATCCGGTAAGGCAGATTGCCATCCTGCGCGCAGCTGCTCACTGAGGGTTGCGACGAGTTCAGCATTTTCTGGAAGATCTGCCACATTGATGGTCTCATCTGGATCCGCCTCGTAATCGTAAAGTTCTATACCTCGCTCTCCGTTCATGCCCCACTCGGTATATCGATATCGTTGCGTCCGTATAGTGTTTCCGTTCAAACCTGCGCGTCTGAGTTGGCTGAAAGCCCCTGTTTTCCAAGGGAGTGTAGGTTGCTGGATTATAGGCATCGCACTAAATCCTTCTAACGCCCCTCGGATCGGGAGTTGGCATGCCTCGCATAATGTGGGATATATATCAACAAATTCGACGAGTGCGTCTGTTTGGGTACCTGTATGGAGTTGTCCAGGGACGCTCACAATTAGCGGAGAATGGAGGGACGCTTCAAATAGGGAACCTTTTCCTAATATGCCGTGTTCTCCAAGATGGTGCCCGTGGTCCCCGCAGAAAAGAATGACCGTGTTTTGAGTGAGCCCGAGCGCATCCAATTGCTTTAAAACATGCCCAACCTGAGCATCAATGAAGCTGATGGAGGCGGCGTAAGCATGAATTATCTCCAGAATTTTCGCTTCTGAAATTGGGGCTTGCCCAGATGGCAGGTCATGGAATTCTCTTAATGCACTCCAAGTGGTCAGGGATTTGGAGGGGGCATTCTGAGGTGGATGCAAAGAAGTAGGTAGATTGAACGTGTCAGGATTGTAGAGATCAAAGTATTTCTGTGGGGCTTCAAGGGGAAAATGCGGTTTGCGGAATCCCACCCCCAGAAAAAATCGTTGGTCTTTGACGATCTCCAACGTCTTGACAGCGCGGCCTGCAATTTTCCCATCACTTAACTCGGAATCCGCAACATTAAGTGCTCGCCAAGATGGCCTGTTGGGTTTATCTATAGCTTGCCAAGCAGGTCTCCAAGATGGAACACTCCAAGAGAAGGCATCATCATCAAATATGGGGTTATGGGCAATCTTTCCCAAAGATTGGGTATGATAACCGTGTTCTTTAAAATGCTGAAATAACGTGACCATATCAGGTAATTTCAGACGAGCAATGGTTGAATTGTTTCGTACATTGGTTGTGTCCGGACGCAACCCTGTGAATATAGACGTTCGAGAGGGACTACAGAGTGGATACTGGCAATAAGCTCGGTTGAAGAGGGTCCCGCGTTGGGCTAATGCATCAATGTTCGGTGTGTGCATCTCTGGATGTCCATAACACCCGAGCAGCGGGCGCAAGTCATCTGCCATGAGAAATAATACATTATATTCCGCCGCAGCTTTGGCAGGAAGCTTGGGAAATAGATTCATCGTGAAGGCTGCTGCGCCTACTTTTAAACTTGTCGAAAGAAAGTTACGTCTGGTAAAGGAGCCCGTTGTTGAGGAATGTTTCTCGGTTTGTATGAAGCGCGCGGGAAATCGTTCTTGCGATGTTAACATTGATAGGTCCTCTAGGCATTGCTATTATATCCGTTAGGTTTAGGTGTTTGAAAATCCAACACCCAGCGTTTCCCGATGGTGTCCACGCCAATTGAAGATGGTAAAAAGAGCAAATTTTGTCAAGTTTTTTCAAATAAGGTAGTTTTTACAGAAATTGTTGATAGATATTCATAATTCTTTCGTAGTGAATGTCGGCGTTAAATGCTGTTTCCATTTTGTGGCGACCGATGCGTCCCATTTCTGCAGCATCGCCTTTATGCTCGGACATCCACAGCAACCGGTCTCGTAGTGTTTCTTGTTCACCAGACGGAACGAGAAATCCGTCTACACCGTCCACGATGAGTTCTGGAATCCCACCGATATCGGCACCGATGACGGGTTTGCCGTAGGCATAAGACTCTAAGACGGACATTGGACAGTTTTCGTACCACTCTGACGGGAGGACTGTGCAGATACTGTTCCGAATCAGCTCGCGGAGCTCATCGCCCTGTTTGAAGCCGAGGAGGTGGATATGTTTGCATCCGTTTTTTTCAATGATCCTCTGGACTTCCGGCATCGCTTCGCCATCGCCCACGATATAGATCGGAACGTCTGTAAGTGGCACGGCTGCCCTAATAAACGTCAGGATGCCTTTGCTCCGATGCACCCGTCCGAAATAGAGGACATAGTCGCCTTTGGAGAAGTTAGGCGTGATGTCAGAGACATCTACGAAATTGTGAACGGTTGAGATTTTATCGTCAGGCATGCCGTGGGATATCATCTTTTTTCGGAGGAAATGGGAGACTGAGATGAAATGGTCGAATTTCTTAACCGCACCGAGCCTCTTAGAGATGTAGGACTCGGTGACGCTAAGCGCTGTGCGAGCAAGTGAACCTCTATTGCATCGCTTTGGCAGGGCGCGCCAAAAGTGTTTGCCTTCGCACGCCTCGCAGATCTGGTCGTTTGAGAGATGGCTGTAGACGGGGCAGGTTAGCTTATACTCGTGTAATGTCTGAATAAGCGGAATTCCGTCTCTTTTAAGCACTTCTAAGATTGAGGCAGTGAGTTTGCCATAATAGATATGGAAGTGTGCGAGGTTGATGTCTGTGTCCCTTAACAGCCGTCGGATTGATTTAACAGCGTCGTGTGAATACAAAAAACGGAGTAAGTCTTTGGCACCGGGATGCTCGAAGTCCGCACCTCGTGGGAAATAGCCTTCCCATTCAGACGGCTCGTTATTCGGACTCGCTGCTGTAAATGGGACAACTCTGTGTCCATGTTTTTGTAGCAGCTCAGCGAGGGTGAAGAAATACCGGTCAGAACCACCACGAACATGGTAATTTTGTGAGACGTTCAGAATCGTAGGTTTCATGGGTAATGCCTCCTTTACTCGCTATTCGCGTTTCGCCCATCGCGAACCGCGGTCTGCGATACGCGAATCGCTGTTTGCGGTTCACGAATCGGTATCTAACAGGGTCGGGTATGGGAAACCCGCATCGGCGATTCTCTCATTTGTGAAAGGTTCATAAGAGACGGTTCCAACTTGTTTCGTAATTAACGTTGGATCGGTGGCATCTATGATAACATTAGCTATTTCCGAAGCATCCGAATTCCCCCACCAATTGTTGATCACGCTTAGGTCGAACTTTACATTTAGCCGGAGTGCGAAGATGTTTGCATTCAGGTTGTTGTTTTGAATGACAGACTGGACGTTTTCACAGAAGATCCCGATCTCATTTTTCGTGATATTGTTTTTGTAGATTTGTGGACGTGTTTGGCGACCGATGGTTCTGACACCGGTGTTATTGTCAAGAATATCGTTGTGTCGGATCTGTGCGTCGCTGCCATCTAAAGCAATAGCGGTTTCATTCAGGCGTAGTGTGCATTCCGCCACAGTCGGTGAAGTCGTTTTGATGTCCAATGCTGTCGTGGCGTATTCTATGACTGCACCTCTGATGAAGCTCGCTAAGTCGTGTGTGTGGTCGAAAAGGATACCGTTCCAATCCGCGGGGGCAGGTTTGATGTTCTCCGATGTGAGATGAACAAGTTGGGTTATTTCTGCTTGTGCTAATGGGGTCCCTATCTTTAGGATGCCTCTCACCGTAAGCAGGGCATTTCGTCCAAATTTGACAGTCGTGCCGGGCCGGATGTTCAAAGTTATCTCTTGTGGAATCGCCAGAGTTCCCTTCACAATGTAGGTCTTCTCAGATGTCCACGTTTCGTCTTCGGTGAGTTGATGGTTTTCAAGGACGACCTCGGCGTTTTCTTTAGGATCTACTGGGTTCGTAGTGTTTCCTGTTGTACAGCCTATGCCTACGGTTAAGTTAATGCAGAGGATTAGCAAAAAGTGTTTTAAGTGCTGGATTTTCATCTTTTGTGTGTGTGGATTTAATTGTATGTGACGTGGAATAAAACGTTATTTTATGATGTTTGTTGCAATTTGTGCCTATTTTCATTAATAATTGTTGTGATAGGACTTCCGCAGAGCACGCTTTTGTAGCATAATCTGTTAGAGTGTGCCATTCAAACTTAGGACTTCCGCAGAGTTACCTTTTGTAGCCTGGTTTCCTGTTAGGCTGTGCCTCCCAAAGGTCATGTGTTTGTCCAGCTATCTCCATCTCACAGAATGCCGGACAGTTAAAATGCATAAGCCCTATGTGAATTTCCTTTAGGGAGCTGCGCATCGTAGAGGCAGGGTTGCCTTGCCCGATCCTGAAATAGATGCCTCTATATTCAAAATGGGGTTTCATGTTATTAGTATTCACGTTGTTCTTTAAAGGCTCGGTGCAGGAAGTATACTGTAGAGATGCCGAGGCAGATATAGAGGTGAACATGCATTCGCCCCCTCGAAGGTCCAGCAGCTGGAATTAAGGATCTTATCCAAAATTGCGTGAAACTCAGGATCGGAGTGGCGGAATTCTTTCATCTTTCTGCCAAGTATCGCTTGGATATTCACGATACTACTCTGTCGAAATGAATTCTTTAATCTTTTCTATAACAGTCTGGGGATCATCTTGTGTAGGCAAGAATTGAGAATCTGCAATCCCCATTGATTTCAACCATGTTCGCCAATATTCTTTAACAATTTCCAAATCAAGCATATGCCGATGTTTGATTTCGACCATCAAGAACCTCACACTATAGTCACTGAAATCTTTTTCGATTCCTAACAAGCCATGTCCTTCCGTGTGAAATTTCGATTTCCAGTTTGGGGTTTCGCGTAACTTGGCGATTTCACGGTAGGAGATATAAGTTCCCTTAGGTCGTTCAATTTGAATACTATGGTTGAAATCGAGGTAGCCATCGGAAAGACAAATGACGTAGTTACGAGCATCAGGTTTTAGATAGACTACCGCGCTGTCCCGAAACCAGCTCCAAACATCTGATCCAGTGAATTGTCTTTGTTTGTTGACGGATTGGTATAATTCACGAATCGCCGCGAGTAGACTCGTTTTCATTTTTCTGAATTCTGGAGCTCCGCCTGCCATTTGCTCAGGCGTCCGCCATATTTTGAGGTTCGCCAATATTTTCTGTGAGATTGAAGTCCCCCCCGGTTGTTCAGGAACTACAAAAGCGATCGAATCTTGGGAACCAATATACAAGCTCGGACGGACAAATTTTTCCTCGAAAACATTTACAATATTTTTTGTAATCTCAATGTCTTTTTCAATTTGGTGAGGGTTTTTCGCTTCAGAAATTCGGTCGGAGGTATCAACAATAACAATAATATTTACCGGTTTCGTAGGCGGTAGGTATGGTTTGTCCTTCGTACACCCCACTGCTAGTACCAACATACTAACAACGAACAAGGATGCAAAAACGTTATTTTTTTTCTCCATATACGGCTCCTTTAAGGACAGCGTAAGAACATCTATAGCATAATAATATCACGGTTAAGCAGAGTAGTCTGGAACTCCCTGATAATACTGGTCTAGCGTATGTGTTGCAATTTGCTTAATTTTCTCAATTTTCTCAATTTGCTGGGATACCTCGGATGCACTATTTCCACTGTGAGCAACAAAACGGCACCATCCGTTTAAGAATTGATTAACCTGGGTCTCTATTTCATTGCGGTTAACCACTCGTTTGTTTCGTTGATTTGACAATTCCATAATCCCTTCATCAGCCTTTTCAATTTCCTGCTGAATCTCTTTATCTTTTTTACTGCGGAGTTGGTTGATTTCGTTTTGCAGGTTATCCCTTTCAATCTCCAAAACAGCCATTTGCGTTTCGATCGGTGTCTTAACAGCTTTTATAATTTTCTGCTGTGTGGCATTATATTTTTTCTTGAGAGGACCTATCTCATTTTGCAAATTACTTATTTCAACTTTCAAGACAGCAATATCCGCCTCACGTTGGGTCTTTGCGCTTTTTATTTTTAACTCACGTATGTTAGATACTTTTTTCCACCGCTCATGCATCACATGATAGACAATGCTTACTAATATCGCAACAATAAAGCCGCAAAAGATAACAGCCCACATATTAAGGTCCCCGATTCTGAAGATCCATTGTTCTGTTTCTTGTCCCATGATAACTTTAGCTTGATGTATTTTTTGCGAAATCTGAATTGCAAGTATACCATCAAACACAAGAACTAATAAAACTAAGGCGACCGCGACCAAATACATCCATTTTCCCTGCTCCCAGAAATAATCAAGGGCAATTGCAAAAGCTAAGAAAACGAATGGGAACATAACAACAAACATGTTCCATTCACCTTGGAAAGCTTTGAATAATGCACTTGGGTTGACAACATCATTAACTCCAGCATAAGTTCCCTTAGCCAATTGCGCTTGGATTGCTTCTGTGTTTAAAAAGAAGGCTTTATCAACAGCAGAAGCATAGAAGATGAAAAGATACGTTGCAAGACAAAGCCAGACAAAGGTAGAAATAATAGCAGTGATAAGATTCATTCCGGAAAATATGGATTTAACCGATGGTGCCTCGTTAGAGGCAGGTGCGTAGGGTTCCGGATTTAATTCAATTTCCGTTGGCCCTTCTAATTCAACTTTAAGCCCGGCAAGTTCTGCGTTCTTTCGTGTTAACGCTTGGTTTTTCTCATCAATTTTTTTCTCTATCTGGGTTCCTTCCTGAATTAAATCGTCGATTTCTTCTGCAAGCCCCTTATGACTGTGACTATCAGGTATGCCTTCAATATATGAAGCATTGAGTAATTCAGGATTGGATCCGTCGAGGGGCGTTTCAATAGATGGGAGTTCAGCTCCAGTTATCATTAACGTCTTCAGGTGGACCTTAAGTCCAGCTAAATCTTCTTTTTTTTTGGCGAGTTCTTGGGTCCGTTGTGCGATTTCCTGCTCATACTCGCGTTTTTGTTCGTGTAATTCTGTTGTTCTTTCACGCAAATAATTGATTTCTTGTTCAAGTTCGTCGCGATTAGAAGCAATTTCTACTTCTTCGTTATGGATAATTCTTTTGATATGTTGTGGGACGCACTCGGCGATTCCTTGATGGTTTGCTGCCCAATAGAAACCGTTTTGCTCACTATAATAAGGCCCGCCATTCAAACTTGGCTCGACCCTATTTTCTTTATATTCATTTTGCAAAGGTCTGTCCTTGATTATAATATGTGGGGTCCGAGATGCGACTACTGGATTGGAGGCATCCGGTTCCTCATCTACCTCTATTTCTGCAGGATCCTCATAGGATTTAATTTTCTCAGATTCATCAGGCTTAGACCGAGGAAACAGCCTGAAAAAATTTAACACGCGATTTATAAGTTTCTTTTCCTTTTTCACAACCCGACTTTCAAACTCGGATCGTGTTAGATCGCTAAACTCATTTCGCCCCAGATTTTCATAAAATTCCCAATCGTTCGGTTCTGTACTATTGGCGAATAGTCCGAAAGGCGTATCGGTGGCACAAAGGTAAGACTTCAGCTGATCGGGGCCTCCTGCTTCGACTCCAGGGCGCTTGCACTCTACAATAGCGGAGCGGTTACCTTTACTGCCAATAAGAACTACATCGGCAGAGCCCCAACGAGAACCAAACCGAATTCTATCTTCTTTTTTTGTAGAAAACTTCTGGAATTTAGGTTGTGAGAAATATTTTTCAACTGCCTCAACCACTATTCCTTCAGGTGTCATAAAGTTTCCTGTGAATTTTTGAGTTTAAGGTGTTGTTTGCTTGCAGTCTTCCCATATTCAGGATATGGGAGCGGTTTACAAGTATATCAGAAAAATACTATTCCAATCAGATAAAATCAATAGCTTGTTAGGTTGTCAATTTAACAGTCAATTCCATCTTAATATCCTTTTCGATTTCTTTATGTTATTTATTCCAGTTCTTTTTTTATCAAGACGGGCGCAATTTTGACTGTAGTCTGGTTTGTAAGAGATCTATGAAAAAACACAAGCGTTCTCAGGTTCCGGTTGCCTAACAGGAGACCATGCAAAAAACATTCTGTGTAAGTCATACACCACGACAGATTATACAGAAAAACAGGAATTTGTCAAATTAAAAATAGAGATCAACTCACCCGATTTTTATATTCGTTGTCTGGTTTAGTGGTGTTGCGGTTTCTGGAGACGGGTTTGCGATTCCGTCTTGTTTGATTTTTTGTGGTTGCTACACTTGCAGTATTTGCGGGTTTCGCTCAATTTTTCGTGGCATAACCTGTTAGGTTGTGGGTCTTAGGGATAACGAAAACTCTCTTTTTTCCTTGCTTTATTCTCATAGATATGGTACCCTAATTTTAGCGGTTGTGAGTTTTGGTTAGTCTCTACTGACACCTTAAGTCACGGTTCTGCCCGTCCTCCGGGCTAAGAGGTTTTACCGGCAGAAGTGGCAAAAGCTAAAGGAAACGTATCATGAATGGAAACAGATTTGAAGAAATGGTCATTACTACACTTAATGAATTGCGTCAGGATATATCGTTCTTACGCAGGGAAATCAGCGATGTAAAAACGGAAATCAGTGATGTAAAAACCGGCTTACACAAAGAAATCAGTAATGTGAAAACGGATTTACACAAGGAAATCAGTGATGTGAAAACGGATGTCTCTTGGGTAAAGGGTAAACTTGAAGGGCGGTCTGATACACGTCATGTTGTTCTCACTGGTATTTCCATTTTCGTTGCTATCTGTGCAGTAGTTGTCGCCTTCCTAAAATAAATCCACGTTTCAAACGACTCTTAGCTGAATTTAGAGTCTTGGATCAACAGGCTCACTTTCGAGGGCGAGAACCCCGAAAACGCACTCGTGGACATGAGACAAGGGTTCACGGTGGACGAAACGTTCCAGTGCTTCAACACCCAAGGCAAACTCTCTAAGGGCGAGGGAACGTTTGTGAGAAACGCCCCGCGAACGGAGCCGTTCTAAATTTTGAGGCAGTGTGTATTCAGGTCCATAGATAATCCGTAGGTATTCCCTCCCTCGGCACTTTACAGCGGGTTGTACCAATCCGCGCTTCCCTCGAACGATGAAATTCAGTGATTTAATGACGATGCCTTCACCGCCGTGTGTTGTGAGTTCCTCCCACTTCCGAATCGCTTCCGTTTGGCTTGCGTCATCGGTTGAATCTACGATGCCGTATCGGGTTGCAAACAATAGGTCATCTTCGGAGCTTTGACAGAGTTTGGTGAGCATTTGCGTATGCCACAGATGGTCTTTGTCAAAATATACCTTCCCTTCCGTCGCGAGCAAGTGGAAGGGTGCTAACTTTAGATCCGCGATAGATTCGACCGACCAGCAGTAGTGTTGATAAGCCTTGATGTATTTCGTGACTGCCTCAGTCCGTTGGCGATAGTTTTCCAAGATACCGTTCACATCAACCCCTCGTTCAGCAGTCGTTTTCAGGGAAGCAACCGCTGCTGCCAAAGCGACACGCGCCGATGTCCCAACAGGTGCGTATTGTTGCTTTAGCAACTCTTGTGCCTTCACCGACCAAGGCATCAGCTCACAGTCAAGACAAATCCAATCTGTGTGAAGCGTTTCCCAATAGTTGGCCTTATCCATTGCTGCTTTTACATGTTCAAGTAAAGCACTTTCAACTGCCGGATCGTTAAAGAAAGATCTACCGGTTCGGGTGTAACAGACACCGAGCGTGTCCTCGGCGACCCCAAATCGTTTTTTTGCGGTGTCTGGATCGCGGCAAACAACGAGAATTGCGCGTGATCCCATGTGCTTTTCTTGCCAGATAACGTCGGTTACGCCTTGCTTTTGATAGTAAGCGAACGCTTCTGCGGGGTGTTCGAGCAGGTCTGATCTGTCCGTTGTTTCGGTCGGTGACATGGTGGGAGGCAGATATATAAGCCATTTTGGGTGGACGGCGAAACGGCTGATCACTTCTAAAGCTGTTATAACGTTCGCTTCACGGATTGTCAGGTTGCCGTGTAACCGGGTCCTGATCGTGCGCCTTCCTAACACATCCTTGATATCTAAGATATCGTCGTATCCCTGGGTTTTGAAAACAGATGGTTTATCTGTTTCATTAAGAGGTGGTTTCACAGGTTCGTAATATGTCCGGTGAGCGGCAACAGATACCAACTCTTTTTCAGGGTATCGCAACGCCGTTAGTTCGCCGCCGAAAACGCATCCTGTGTCGATATTGATTGTACGGTTTACCCATTGTGGCTGGGTAACTGGTGTGTGTCCATAGACCACCGTTGCTGTCCCGCGGTATTCTTCTTCCCAGTTGTGCCGGATGGGTAAACCGAATGCATCGGTTTCTCCGGTGGTTTCGCCGTACATTGCAAATTCTCGCACGCGCCCTGATGCCCGTCCTTGTAGTTCTGCTTTCATTCCTGCGTGAGCGACAACTAACTTGCCCTCGTCAAGCACATAATGGCTCACTAAGTCGTCTAAGAATTTCGCAATGTGCGTTTTAAATTCCGTTGATTCTTCCGCCAATTGCGCCAATGATTCCGCGAGTCCGTGGGTAGGCTTCACATTTCTCCCGCGGAGGGCCCGAACCAGTTTTACATCGTGGTTCCCTGGTACGCAGAGCGCTGCGCCAGTTTCGTGCATCCATATGATAAGTCGCAAGACTTCAGTCACCTTTGGTCCTCGGTCAACATAGTCTCCCAGGAAAACGGCTTTTCTGCCTTCTGGCGGTTCAACAGTGGTGTCCCCGTTTGATTGTGTTGAGATTTTATAACCGAGTTTTTGGAGCAATTCAATCAGTTCGTCAAAACAGCCGTGAACATCGCCGATAATGTCAAAGGGGCCTTGCTCGTCTGTCCGGTTTGACCACAAGGGTTGTCTTTCGACGCGAGCGGCTTCAACGGTTTCGGGGGTGGACATCACGTAAAGAAACTGTCGGAAACCTTCGCGCTTGAGATGCCGTAGTGAACGCCGGAGTTGCTGGTACTGTTGTCGGATGACGTGCGGTTTTAAATCTCGGTCAGGGCGTGCAACATTTCTTTCCTGACAGAGTTTGGTGGGCATGTTAAACACGATGGCGACGGTTAGGTAATGATATTCGCGTGCCAGTGCAAGCAAAGGTTTTCGCGCATCGCCCTGGACGTTGGTTGCGTCAATGACTGTCAATTTTCCAGCCGCAAGCCGTTTTGCAGCGATGAACCGTAGTACCTCAAACGCATCGTTTGTTGCTGTTTGGTCGGTTTCATCGTCCGAAACGAGCCCGCGACAGAAATCGGACGAGAGAATCTCGGTCGGCTTAAAATGCTTACGTGCAAAGGTGGATTTGCCTGAACCTGAAGGTCCAATGAGGAGCACGAGTGAGGGGTCAGGGATTCTCATCAGCATATTACACTATTTCTTAGAGATTAGATTGGTATTATCGGTATAAGCCTGCACAGGCTAAAGGTTTCCTATGCTACAAAAATAAGCCTACACAGGCTAAAGGTTTCCTATGCTACAAAAATAAGCCTGCACAGGCTAAAGGTTTCCTATGCTACACTTGAGGTGTTGTATGAGTTTCTTGCCCTTTTTGGGTGAAGACTGCCATCTGCGTCGGTGCGCCAACGTCTTCAGTTGTGGGTCCGATTGGATGGAACGCAACGGCATAACCAAAGCGTTCGGAGATACGAGTTGCCCAAGACTGAAACTCGGCCCGTGTCCATTCAAAACGGTGGTCTTTATGTCGGAAGCGTCCAGCCTGTAGGTGCTCAAATTGGACGTTGTATTCTCTGTTTGGTGTTGTCAATACGACTGTTCGGGGTCGGGCGAATTCAAAAATGACGCGTTCAAAAGCAGCAAGGCGTGGTAGATCTAAGTGTTCAATCACCTCTATAATCGCAGCTGCGTCGTAGCCGGCGAGACGTTTGTCTCGATAGTTGAGCGATCCTTGGAACAAGCGAAGTCGTTTTCTTTGATTCTCTGGCAACCGGTCGTAATGAAGCCGCTCCTGCGCGATTTTTAAGGCATGGTGCGAAATGTCCATGCCGACAATCTCTTCAAACTGCTTTTCATACAAGAGCTTACGCAGAAGTTTCCCTTCGCCGCACCCTAAATCGAGAACGCGTGTCGCGCCGCACTGTTTGAGTGTCTCCGTAACCGTCTGCAAACGGATGTCATTCAGGTTGATGGGGGCTTCGGCTTGCGTTTCTTCTTCTGCCAGAAGCGTTTCGTCGGTTTGTTGAGGATCTGTATCGCACAATTGGGCGAGTGCTTGATTGGTTAAGGGTCGGAGATGTTTCAAGTAACGCCGGACAATCGGTTCTTGTTCTGGATGTGCGGCGAGCCAATTTTCACCACGTTTTAGCAATTTCTCAATTTCCGCCTTGTCAACCCAGTAGTGTTTCTCATCGTCAAGCACTGGAATCAAAACGTAAAGGTGCGTCAAGAGTTCGCTTAAACGGCACGTGTTTTGCAGGGTGACCGTGAAATAGCGGCTCTCGCCCCAAGCCGGAAATTGTGCATCTAAAATGTGCCTTTCCACTGTTATGGTATAACCGAGTGGCTCGAACAGCCTCCGCAACAATTGTTCGCCGCCTTGACACGGAAGAGTGGATAGTTTTGCCGCTAAAGGGATCGCTGTCTCGGCGAGTTGTGGGCGTTCTTTGCTTTTACCGGACAACGCACTGCTAAACACCTTCGCGATTGCGACGCTTAAAAACGACGAGGCAACGTAAGGGCGATCGCTGACGTAGGGTGCCAATGCAAAATTTTCCCCAGATCGTCCATGTGGGCGACGGGTCAGTCCAACGTTATCTATATCGAGAAGCAGTGCTACTGTGCACTTCTCCGCGCGTGCCTCTGGATAAAAGACGTGCGCTTGTCCAAAATTAAGAGTGAAGGATTGGATCCGTGCCGGGTGTTTGTGCAACAGATAGCCAAAGTCTGTCGCCGGAGAACATGTCGTTGATATTGTCAGGAGCATAACAAGGGAGCCTCTACGGAGTGGCGTTTATTATTTAGCAGTTACGCAGTGATGCGCTTTTGTAGCCTAACCTATTAGGTTGTGCCACAACATTGTTTACTTTTCGTAAATATGACTTCCAGAGTGATGCTCTTTCGTAGCATGGTCTCCTAACAGGAGACTATGCTACAAAAACTGCACAGCCTAACAGGCTATGCTACGAAAGAGCTACAGCCTAACAGGAGACTATGCTACAAAAACTGCACAGCCTAACAGGCTATGCTACAACTTAACGCACAGCCTAACAGGCTATGCTACGCTTCCAAGCACTTGTGAGGGCTTGACTGCCTTTTGCTAAAGCGGTTGGACATTTGCAATACTCGACGAATTTCAAGACACGCCGAGCCTTTCTTGCGTTTGCCGTGTGTTGAAGTTTCGATGCCATTCTGAGAGTGTCGAGATCGCGGCTGCCTCGCTATCGAAATGCTCAAAAAGGCTGGATAATCGGCTCAATACAAGCAGATTCTTGATGTGTTTACCGACATGGACGACCCCAATCCGCCCTTTCTTGTGCTTGGCAAGTGAGCGGGCTTGCATGAGTACACCGAGTCCTGAAGAACTCATCCGCTTGACATGCTGGAAGTTGATAAGGATGCGAGGTTCATCGCCTCTTGTAATGTATGGAAAAATGATTGCCCGCAGTTCTGATACGTTAGTGCCGACGATTTGCCCAGAGGGCTCAACAATTGTGACACCGTCTCGAAAACGAATGTGAGTTGTCATGAGGGTTCTCCTTGTGGGTACAAGTGATTGTTTCCATAGGTTTTAGATGTCGATGATCGATGCGCGCCGTTTTCAGACGCGGCATCTGTCTTTAAAAGACGTAAGTATTCGGAATTGCCGAGTGAATCTTCTCGCATGAGGCGCTTCCTTAAGATAGCTGGATGGTTTCATAGGTTCATTTAAAAAGACACACAATTAATTATACACGTTTAAGGAGAAAAAGTTCAGTTTTTTTTTTTAAATTTACGAAAATCGGTCTTTTAAGTTTGAAATAGGTGAGGCGGGGCAATTTTCCACTGCTCCGAGCGCTCGAAAATTTATACTTTCTCTTTTTTCAAGCGACCAAACAACGCAGAGAAGCAGGCACACTTATCGCCGCCCGCAAGCGAGGGAAATGCTACAAAAGAGCAGGCTGCGTCCGTCATACATATATTACCTGAAGCGCGGCGGGCATGAGATGGGATATAAATTAGATCCACACGCGATGTACCGGATGCTGACCCATTTTGGACCGAAGACGGGGACGAAATACGGACCGGATGGCAGAAAATTTGAGTGTAAAAACGTCTTCCACGAATTGCAAGTCAAGGCTTGGCAAGGCGCGGCTCTCGTCAAAAGTGTCGGTTGAAAGGATTTGAGCGATCAACGTATCTTGCGTTAATTCATGTCAGTCCATTACGGTACCACCTGAGACGGTAATCGCAACCCCGGTGAGGTAGGTGGCTTCGTCTGAGGCGAGGAAGGCCGCCATCTTCGCGATGTCTGTTCCCTTAGCGAGTCGTCCAAGGGGTACGGCTGCCTCGGAACGGCGCGTGTATTCCGTGAGCTGTTCATCAGCGGGAAGCGTATCCGGCATGAGCACGGATGCCAGATGCCCCATCCGCTCTGTGTCCACAAGTCCTGGGCAAATCGCGTTGACGTTGACCTGATAAGGTGCGAGTTCCTGTGCGAGGCACTGCGTGAAACCGATGACGGCGAATTTTGAGGCGCTATATGCAGCGAAGCGCGCTGATCCCCGTTTCCCGGTCACAGAAGACATATTGATAATTTTACCGCCCGTTCCTTGTGCGATGAGGTGCCGCGCCACCGCTTGCGAACAGAGGAACACGCCTTTCACATTGACACGCTGCACTCTGTCCCAGTCTTCTTCAGTCAGATCGACGACAGGCACGCGATCCTTGCCAGCGATTGTTCCTGCGTTGTTAACGAGGATGTCAATCTTCCCAAAATGTGTGACGGTTTGGTCTACCAGCTGACGGACCTGTTCTGCATCGGCGACATCTGCAACGACGCTAATGGCACGGCATCCCATCGCTTCAATCTCACACACGAGGTCAGGGAGGCCTTGCCAGTCTCCTTGATTGGCAGCGTAAGGGTGTTCGTTAATATCGTTGACGGCGACATCGGCGCCTTCTTTTGCCAAGCGCGTGGCGATGGCGCGTCCGATGCCGTTTCTGCCACCCGCTCCTGTTACTAAGGCGACTTTCCCGTTTAAGTTGTACATTGATATCATGACTCCTCTCGATTGAATGGTGCAAAGTATAGCAAATGTTGGCGGAGCTGTCAAATTAGGCGGTTAGGAACGCCAACAACCCAAAAACCTTAGCAAGTGTAAACCGATAATATTGGATAGAATCTGGGGAAAAATGCCCACAGTGGGTGAAGAAGAAGCACATACTACTATTGAACAAGATGGACGCAATCTTGACCGTCGTCCCCCACTCTGTGAGATGGCGTTCTGTGAAAAAATACAGGCAGGCTGTCCCCTGCGCAAGCGAGGGGGTATGCTACAAAGATCAGGCTGCGTCCGTCCTATTGCGTAGGCAATTATTGACTCTCCTATTAAATCGCGCTGCTACAAACGTGATCCTGGATTCGGTCTGCCCCTGCTTTCTTCTTGTTTTATATCCGGGTATCTGCTATGATACTGACATGCTAAAACTAAACCTAAAACCCAGCCATAAAGCAATCCGCGCCTACTACGCCACGCTGCAGCAATACGAACAGCACAATGCCACACACGAGGGGGCGGTCAGCAATCCTTTTGCCTTTTTGCTGGACACGTGTGCCAAACAGGTGAACGCCACGCTCGTCCCACAATACCCGATGCGCACGCCGAAAGGAAACCGCATCGTCGTTGACGGGGCAATCCTCGACGCATACGGACTCCCCCTCGCCTACTGGGAAGCGAAAGACACAGCTGACGACCTTCTCAAAGCAGTCGAAGACAAACGAAACGCAGGCTATCCGCTTGAGAATATCCTCTTCCAAACACCAGAGCGTGCCATCCTTTACCAAAATGGGCAGATGGCACTGGATCTGGACATCACCGAACCCGCACGCCTGATTGCCGCCCTTCAGTATCTTTTCACTTATGTCCCGCCCGCACTGGACAACTGGCAGACGGCTGTTACGGACTTCAGAGAACATGTGCCGGCCCTCGCAACCCAGCTAAAGGCACTCATTGAGCAACGGCATGCAACGGATCCAACGTTCAAAGAGGCGTTTGCCAACTTTTACGAGACGTGTCGCACCGCCATTAACCCCGAACTTTCACGGGATGCCGTAGAGGAGATGCTCATCCAGCACATCCTCACCGAACGCATCTTCAGGACTGTCTTTAACAACTCCGACTTCACACGCCGAAATATTATCGCACGCGAGATTGAAAACGTAGTTGAGGCACTCATCCGACAGGCGTTCAGTCGCGAGGAGTTCCTCAAACCCTTAGACCGGTTCTACGTTGCGATTGAGCAAGCCTCGACCCTCTGCCGAGACTTCTCCCAAAAGCAGCACTTCCTCAACACCTTCTACGAGAAGTTTTTTCAGGGGTTCTCTGAGAATGTAGCGGATACCCACGGCATCGTGTACACGCCGCAGCCGATTGTGGATTTCATGGTGAACAGCGTTGAGCATATCCTCAAGACCGAGTTTGCCCGTTCTTTATCTGACAGAGGCGTGCTTATGATCGACCCGTTCGTCGGCACCGGCAACTTCATCGTCCGGCTGATGCAGGACATCCGAGGCACGGCGCTGGAGGAAAAATACCGGCATGAGCTGTACTGCAACGAGGTGATGCTCCTGCCCTACTACATCGCGAGTCTCAACATCGAGCAAGAGTTCTTCCAGCGCACGGGGGCGTATCTGCCGTTTGAGGGGATTGCGCTTGCGGATACGTTTGAACTGCTGGAGCAGCAACAAGGCGAACTCTTCACACAGGAAAACACGGAACGTGTGGAGAAACAGAAGGCAGCAGACATGTTCGTGGTTATTGGTAACCCACCTTATAACGCAGGACAGGTCAACGATAGTGACAACAATCGGGATCGGAAATATCCGACGATGGATGCGCGGGTTGCCGACACCTATGCTGCAGATTCCAAGGCGACGCTCAAAAATGCGCTCTATGATCCGTATGTGAAAGCGATCCGATGGGCATCTGACCGGATCGGTGAGGAGGGGATTGTCGCTTTTATCACAAACAACGGGTTTCTTGAGGGTATCGCGTTTGATGGTATGCGGAAACATCTATCAGCGGATTTCGACACGATTTACGTTCTGGATCTGGGTGGGAACGCCCGAAAAGGGTTGAAAGTCTCCAATGCGAACGTGTTCGGCATCCGAGTCGGGGTGAGCATCAACTTGTTGGTCAAGCACAAGCGGCCCCTATCGGAAAAACCGAATATTTTTTATTATCGTACCGATGATCTGTGGAACAAAGAGAGGAAGTTTAATTTTCTCGACGAACACCAACACGTGGGAAACGTGGAATGGAGTCAGCTTGAACCGAATAAGCAGTTCACATGGTTAACCGAGGGACTCCATGCTGAGTTTGACACCTTTATTCCGATGGGCACTAAAGCAGCGAAGGCACAGAAAGGGACTGCGGCAGATGTGCTTTTTAAGACTTACTGTAGAGGTGTAGCGACCAGCCGGGATGCCTGGGCTTATAACTTCAATCGAGATGCCCTTCACAAGAACATTCGGGAAATGATTGGTGCTTACAACGCAGAGGTGGACAGGTGGCATCGTCGGGGGGATCTGCGTGTCAATATAAGTGATTTTGTGAGTTACGATGACCCGAGGATCAAATGGGATCGGGAATTACGTCAGCATTTGCAGCGCGGTAGATATGCCGAATGGACGGAAAACAAAGTGAGAAATTCACTCTACCGTCCGTTCACAAAATCCAACCTATTTTTTGACCGCGTTTTGAATAATTGTGTCTATCTGTTTCCGTCTATCTTTCCTACACCTGAAACAGAAAAGGAAAACAAGATAATTTGTGTCGCTGGTATTGGTAATCGAAAAGGCTTTGGTTGTTTTGTTACAAATTGGATATGCAGTTTGAATTTAGCATTTGAAATGAATCAGTCTTTTCCTTTCTACACCTACGATGAAGATGGAACAAACCGACGTGAAAACATCACCGATTGGGCATTGACACACTTCCGAACCCACTACAGAGACGACACTATCACCAAATGGGACATCTTCCGCTATACCTATGGACTCTTACATCACCCTGATTATCGCGAGAAGTATGAATCCAACCTCAAGCGCGATCTGCCGCATATCCCCTTCGCTAAAGACTTCTGGGGATTCGCAAAAGCAGGCGAACGGTTCGTAGACCTCCATGTTAACTACGAAGCCGCTCCGAAATATGAGGGACTGACATACATCGAAACCCCGGGAATGAGGGTGGATTGGCGTGTTGAGAAGATGAAACTTTCCAAAGATAAGACGCAGTTGAAATATAATGACTTCTTGACGTTGGCCGATATCCCGGGGGGAGCGTTTGCCTATCGGTTAGGGAATCGGTCTGCGTTAGAGTGGGTTGTGGATCAGTATCGCGTGAAGGTAGACAAACGGAGCGGAATTGTGAACGACCCGAACCGTGAGGCGGAGCCGCGATATATCGTTGCCCTCATCGCCCGCGTCCTCACTGTGAGTTTAGAAACGGTAGAGATGGTAGAGAATTTGCC
Source organism: Candidatus Poribacteria bacterium (assembly GCA_965202725.1). Lineage (GTDB taxonomy): Bacteria > Poribacteria > WGA-4E > WGA-4E > WGA-3G > WGA-3G. The sequence continues at coordinate 4,398,605 of OZ241845.1, read as the reverse complement.
CGCATTGTAATCCCACATCTAACTTTATTTGCGGAGTGTTTACATTATCACCTAACGCAAACTCTCTAAAAATAGTCTTCCAACATCAACGTTATACTTGAAATCTGTTGCTGACCAAGGACTGTTATACCCAATAATCGGCACATAGCTTTCGTGGCGCGAACCGTGTGAGCGCACTACAGTCGGTTCTGCGGGTGTTTCCAATTCACCGAAGACAGTTGTCTCGTCCGCTAATATAAAGATGTCACCGATGCGTTCACGGTGGAGTCGAAATGTACGTGCAGCGTCCTCAGCACAATATGCCTCTTCTACACCGGGTGTGTTTAGAAGCGTCTGAATCGCTTTGGGGGTGTCAGCGTGGTTTTCGAGGAACACGTAAGCGGCACCGCCAAGATTGCCGTGATGTGCGATGTACCGGTCCTTAATAATTGGGATGGCACTTGCCGGTATGTCGTGAGCCGTCAGCACACGTCCTGGGTCAAGCGCAGCCCGTTTCTCCAGCATGCCGTGATCCGCTGTGATATAAATCTCACGTTCTGGTTCGTCATCAATAATGTTACCGATAATCCTGTCCAATTCTGCAAGATGTTGTTGAGGCAGATCCGCATCAGGGGCATATTTATGTTGTACCCAGTCTGTCGTTGAACAGTAAAGCAGTTCTGGGTCGTGTTTACGCAGGGTCTCCCGTACGGCGCGAAGGAGCCACCAATTAATTTCGACCGAATAAATTGGTTCAATGGGTCCGGCGGCCTGAATGTATTCGGGTGGCGGATCTTCAGCGGCAACTGTGATGTCAGCCCCGGTTTCTAACAGCTGTAGGAGTTTCTTCTTTGTCACAAACAGGGCAGTTTTCTCAGCAAATTTAGAGGCTTTTGCTGTCTCAAAAAGCGTTGGTGCGAGCAGGAAACGGTTATCCTCAATAAATTCCCCAACACCGGTTGTTCTGTCTACGTGGTAATTCGTCGTGATACCGTGCGTTTCTGGGAATGTTCCCGTTGCAATACTCACATTGTTGACATTTGTGACGGACGGAATAACGGCGTTGACGTGTTCATAAAAACCGGCTTCCGCCAATTTCCGCATGTTTGGGATGTCACTTGCAGCGAGGTAGTCGTGGCTGCCCGCGTCTATACAGAGAATCAGAACCTTGCGCCTTTTCACGCCGCGTGTTTTACTCCATTATGGGTGTTACGGTTAAACCTGCCTATCCGTGAAGAATATTGTAGCAGCAGTCCACTCAAATTGCAACCCTTTTTCTTTTATTTTGGGATTTAGATTGTTATTCGGATGGGAACTTGTTATAATTAAATTTAAATTCGGCAACAGCGAGGTCTGGTTATGTATAGAAGAAACAGCTCTCCCGAATTAGCGAAACTCGCGTTCAAGAATTCCGTAGACGATGAAAAACTGAGGCAGCTGCTGACGGAATCTGATTGCTATTCCTGAAGCTGTTTTACGTCGCCACCGCCAGCTTAAAAAAATAAAATTGATTTATGCTATAATATTAATAGAATCTAATAGAAAAGAGGTTTCGCATGCGGCTTGAAACGCTTGAGTTAATATATCAAAAGACACGATCGTCTACCTATGCCTGTGAGTCTCATATCGTTTGGTGCACAAAATATAGGCGTTCTGTGTTATCTGATGAAATACAAGCTCGTTTAAAAGCGCTCGTCCGAGAATCAGAAGACACACACGGATATACCGTTCGGGGTATAGAAACGATGACAGACCACGTGCATCTGTTGGTGAGCCTGCCCCCCACTGTAGCTGTTAGCCTGATGATAGGCAAAATAAAAGGCATGACGGCTAAAATATTACGATCAGAATTCCCACACCTCAAATCACGACTGCCGAATTTGTGGACACGCTCCTATTTTGTTGCCACTACAGGCGGTGTGACGCTCGAGGTTTTAAAGGAATATGTAGAAAATCAAAAGGGTGTGTAATGCGAAATACACAATTCAAACTTTTTAAGGATACGTCTCTAAAACATCTGCATGACGATCTCAATATATGTGGTGCGGTGCGTAATCACTTCATAGCGGTGTCTATGAGATATTACCGTCGTTTTGGCAAAGGGTTGTCGTATTCTAAAATGTCGGCGCATCTGACAAAACTCAAGAAACTTGAGAAAAACCAACATTGGAATATTCCTTACTCGTGGAGTTTACAAAATGTCGTCAAACGGCTCGCACGCGCCTTTCGCGACATGAAAACGCTGGGTCGTGGGCACCCCCAATTCAAATCTTGTAAAAAACACCGGGGTATGACTTTTAGGGGTGAACACGTCCGTATCGTAAAGTTGCTTGAGAAACAGAAACATTTTCGGAATCACCCTACCTATCACATCCGCCTAAATGGGCGTTGGTATCGTTTCGCAGGACATCGTGCGATAAAAGGTGAAATAAAAGTCGTTCAAGTCACACGCGATACACTCGGGGATGTGTATATCACACTTACTGAAGACTATAGTGAAGTCATTCCTGAACCCAAGACGGGTAAAGCCGAAGGGTTTGATATAGGTATTAAAGACTTCCTGACTGGCAGTGACGCACAGAGATATACATCTCCGATGTTTTATAAACAGCATGCCGATGCGTTGGCAAAAGCCCAACGGGTGTATGCCCGTAAGGTGAAAGGTTCTCGGAATCAAGAGCGCGCACGGAAAACGATCGCGCGGCTTCATAAAAAAACGGCTCATCAAAGAGCAGATCACCATTGGAAACTTGCGATAGCGCTCTGTAAAACCTTTGATATTCTGTTCTTTGAAGCCCTCTGTCTTTCGGGTATGAAAGCCCTCTGGGGTAAACAGGTTTCAGACCTTGCCTTTGGTGAATTCATACAGAAACTCAAACACCAAGCTATGAAGCGGAATCGCTTTGTATTTAAGATTGGGCGGTGGACGCCTACGACAAAGTGCTGTGCGGTTTGCAATCATAAAAATGAAACCTTAACCCTCGCAGACCGGCACTGGACGTGTCCGAAGTGTCATACGCACCTGGATCGAGACCCGAACGCTGCGATGAACATTCTTAAGGAAGGGGTAGCTTCCTTTGGATTAGGTTGTGTAAGCCCTATCGTTTTGTTTCACAAAATTGTAGGCTGTGCCGCCCTTGCCACCAGTCCGCTTCTGAAGTCCACAAATGCTTCCGCAGAAAAGACTGCAGAAGCACCTATGCTTTAGCAAGGTGTCTATCACAGATATGGTTGTATCGGACCGAAACCGCTTCCTAAAACTACTTTTAGTTTGCGTTCTGACAGCAAGTTTTTTGCTATGGACAATCTATCGGTTATTGGTGCAGGCGAAACTCGCTTTACCCGTGGATTGTTTCTTTATGGCGCAAGCATGTGTTGTGTTTTTGGTTGCGCCTTACCTTGCTGCCAGCAGTTTTCTGGGGGCGTATTTTGGATCGACCTCTACGAGTTCTACTGCAGCACTACTCAGCCTCAGCCCTATCTCTTTTGGATGGCAGTTACTGTGGGTGCTTCTCATAAGTCAGGGACCTCTGTTATGCTGGGTGCTTTTATCGTCTGCTATTGCTTTCTTTCTTACGAGTATCCCTTTTCTGAAGATATTACAGATGTTCACGATATTGGTGGCTTATAGCCTATCAGGGGGGGCAGTCGGAATGTGGGGGGCACGGGTTTTCAAGGACGCGTTTTTTGGGACAGAATGTGCCTACCTTCTATGGTGTGTGTTAATAGGCTCTGTGTTTTTATTAACACCGCTGGATCGTTACATAGATAATATTCAACCTGTGATTTCACCCGTGCTTCATATCAATCCGCTTATGGCTGTGTGCTATATCTTTGAGATAGATCCTTTTAGATCGCCGTTCGTCTATAAGCTGACACCCGTTGGGTCATATCATGTCTCATATACGCCTTGGTATCTTGTGGGTTTCTGGCAGCTTCTGATAGGTATGTGCTGTTTTTTCGGGCTGTGGCGAATATCCAGCCCGTATAGGCACGTTTTGTGATGTGCTTCCTGCCGAGAGGTTTTCATGACTATAGCAGAAAAACCGATTATTAGTGTTTCAGGGGTCCGAGGTGAGATAGGGGTCTCCCTTGATGTCAGAGTCATTGCGCGTTTTGCAATGGCTTTTGGAACCTTTGTGGGTGGTAGGACAGTGGTCGTTGGGCGAGATTCTCGTACCTCCAGCCCAACGGTCCGGCACGCCGTCCTTGCGGGACTTTTTGCCACCGGATGCCACGTCATAGATGTCGGTATCTGTCCGACCCCGACAGTACTCTTAAGCGCCAATGCGCTGCATGCGCAGGGGAGTGTTACCGTCACAGCCAGCCACAACCCGGTCGCTTGGAATGGCATTGAATTTGCAGCCGCATCTGGGAGTCTCTTGACACAAGCGGAACGGGATGAATTGATGCGAATTTATGAAACAGAGGATTTCGCACTTGCACCTTGGAACGAACAAGGGACACTTGACACATACGACGAGGCAATAGCTTATCATCTGGGGCGCGTTCTGCATGCTTGGTGGATTGCACCAGATTTGATTCAGAAAGCCGGCCTAAAGGTTGTACTGGATTGCGGAAACGGTGCCGGAAGCGTCATCAGCCCGACCTTATTAAGGCAACTGGGGTGTCGGGTTGTTGAACTTAATTGTGTCGCAGATGGGCATTTTCGTCGCCCCGCTGAACCTACACCTGAGGCGTTGGATGAACTCTGTAAAACAGTTCGTGCTTCTAAGGCAGATATTGGCTTCGCGCATGACGGCGATGCGGATCGGCTTGTGCTTGTTACAAATCAGGGGATTCCGCTGGATGGTGAGTGGACACTTGCTTTTGTTGTCGATTTCATCCTCGGTAAAACCAAAGGGGATATAGTGGCTACGGTATCCACAAGTCGAATGTTAGATGATATTGCCGCAAAGCACGGTGTCGCGCTTCACCGTACAAAAGTTGGGGTGGGCTGGGTGGTTGGGAAGATGCGCGAGGTTAATGCAGTTCTCGGAGGCGAAGGCACGGGCGGCGTTGTTTATCCAGATATCCACTGGACAACAGATGGTATCGCCTCTATTGCTGCAATCACTCAATATCTCGCCGAGTCTGGTAGCACCGTCACGCAGCTCGTCGAAAACATGCCGCAATATCAAATGTGTCGAAAGAAATTGGAGATTCCGTCCCAAGCACTGGCATCACACCTTGTTGGGTTGGCGTTGAAAGTTTATGAGGAAGGGGCTGCTATAGCAAAGGAACCGCGTCTCGAATTAACCGACGGGATCAAGCGCGTCTGGAACGATCGGTGGGTGAACATCCGTCCTTCTGGTACAGAACCTGTAATTCGGGTTTTCAGCGAGGCCCCGACTTCCGCAGCGGCAGAGCAATTGTGTGACGAAACGCTTGAAACCTTGACTGGTTTAATGAAACAGATTTCGGATTAACTTCGTTATCTATTATATTGGGTCGCCTAGTTTGACCCGGGCGAGATGTATATATCGCGGAAACTTTGAAGTTCTACCGGTTCGTATAAAATCCGCGCTTCAACTTGGAGAAATTATGGCTTTGAAACTTGCCTGCATCGGAGGCGGAAGTGGTTTATCTGCACTGCTGAGTGGCATTAAACACTATGCTGATCTTGAGAAAGGTAAAGATAGTCTTATTGATTTGGATAGTTTAGCGGCAATCGTTACCGTCTCTGATGATGGTGGCAGTTCAGGTCGACTTGTTGAAGAGTTTGACATGCTACCGCCGGGCGATATTCGGAGGCTTCTCTTTACCTTATCTGATGCTGATGAGCTCGCGGGGCTTTTTGAATATCGCTTTTCGAGTAACGGCGAACTCGGTGGACATACTGTCGGGAATCTTTTGCTAACGGCGTTAACAGAGAAATTTGAAGGTAATTTTCCGAAGGCGATTCAAGCCGCATCAAGACTCCTCTCAGTTCGCGGACAGATTATCCCTGTTACATTGGATTATACCGTTTTGTGCGCAGAGCTCGCGGATGGAGAAATTGTCCGCGGCGAATCCACGATACCTATCAGAGAAAACCGGGAACCGATCAAGCGCGTTTTTTTTGAACAGCGCGAGAATGGAAAGATGCATCATGCTTCTGATGAAATCTATGAGTGTCAGGCGCATGAAGGCGCTATAGAAGCACTCATTAACGCTGACGTGATTATCATCGGGCCCGGCAGCCTTTACACCAGCATTATGCCGAATCTGGTTATTAAAGGGGTTGTCGAAACAATTCAACGCTCAGACGCTATTAAAATCTACGTCTGTAACGTCATGACGCAGCCCGGTGAAACCGATGGCTACGCGGTTACGGATCATGTCAACGCTATCTGGGATCATGCAAAAATTCCCATAGATTATGTCGTGGTTAACAATCAACCTGCTCCAACGGAGATCATGCAAGAGTATGTCCGAAAAGAATTGGTGTCACAGTTGACTCGAATTCGATCGCTTGCTGAGGAAGGACTTTCTATGCTCTATGAAGATACGCAACATCTTATGGCGGTCCTGAATTTAGCGAAGGATATTTCGTTGCTCTCTGTTGAAACAGCGCAGGTTGCAGATGCTTCAAAAGTACAGGTTTCTTACAACGCCGAGCAGGAAAATCTTCATGAGGAAGGAATCTGTGTGATTGAAGCGGACCTTATTCGGGACATGGTTGTCACTGAATTTGGGACATGGCTCGGGGGCGTTCAAATGAACGTTATCCGTCACGATCCCGAAAAGCTGGTCCACTCTCTTGTTAAGATCTTTAGGAGTCATCCCAAACTCCAGGAAGCGGTCTGAGAAAATTCAGAACCTTCAATTTAGCGTTGTTGGCGCTTAGAAACGGTGGTATCTTCAGCAGCTATCTGCGAGGCGAATGTATCACAAATCTGGGATAAATTGTCAATGAAAAGTTCCCAGCGTAATTCGTCTTGACGGGCTTTTGCCATTGCCAAGCATAGTGCCGTTTCGTATAAAGATAGATGATTTTTCTTACGAGCATCAGCGGATTTCATAGCTTTATCCCTCTCTAAAGAATGGTAAGTTATCTAAAAATAGATGTTCATTCCAATAAGCGTAACGTTTAAACGGATAGCCCCGAGAAAGGTTACATTTTGTTCAAAAACAATGCAATTTTAATTCTGCCTATTAGATACAATTAGGATGCAAAAAGGTTGCATAATTTTTGAAAAAAGCGGGAACGTTTGGGTTTGACTCATCGGTGTCTGCTTCTACAGTGGTATCCTACAATTTGAGGTCTGCTTTTATCAGGGGATTGAATGCCCTAAATCATCGATGGAAATCTTGACTTTGTTCTATTTTGAAGGTATAATATATTAACCAGACGTTCCAACCCGTTATACATCAGATCTACCGTTTCATCGGAGCGGCGGTCTCTGTAATACACCCAACACAGGACATATTGAGATATGAAGCATTTAGATTCCGATTTAAAAGAGAACCCGGACAAACCTTCTGACACAAACTTCATCCGCCAAGAGATTGATAAGGATCTTAAGACAAACAGATACGAGGGACGTGTCCATACCCGATTCCCTCCAGAACCTAGCGGCTACCTCCATATCGGGCATGCCAAGGCTATCTGTATCAGTTTCGGCATTGCCGAAGATTACGGTGGACTTTACAATTTGCGGTTTGACGACAGCAACCCTATTACTGAAGAGAGCAAGTACGTAGAGGCAATTAAACGAGATGTACACTGGCTCGGATTCGATTGGAAAGACCGAGAATATCACGCCTCAGACTATTTTGAGCCCCTCTATGCGTATGCTGTCAAACTCATAGAGAAAGGCAAGGCTTACGTCTGCAACTTAACACCAGACGAGACGCGCGCCTATCGTGGTACCTTAGTTGAACCCGGCAAAGATAGCCCCTACCGAAACCGACCGGTTGCTGAAAATTTGGAATTGTTCCGTAAGATGCGGGAGGGTGAGTTCCCTGACGGTTTCTGCACGCTTCGGGCAAAGATTGATATGGCGAGTCCTAACCTAAATATGCGTGACCCAGTGATGTATCGTATCCTTCGGGCGCATCACCATCGCCGTGGTGACAAGTGGTGTATTTATCCTACCTACGACTTCACACATGGGCAGTCTGATTCGATTGAAGGCATAACACATTCGCTGTGTGATGTTCAGTTTGAGGATCATCGTCCGCTCTACGACTGGTTTTTAGAATCCTTAGAAATTTACCAGCCTCGACAGATTGAGTTCGCACGGCTGAATCTGACGTATACCGTGTTAGGCAAGCGGAAACTCAGAGTTCTCGTTGAAGAGGGGCATGTCGAGGGGTGGGACGACCCGAGATTGCCTACACTTTCTGGGATGCGCCGTCGTGGGTATACGCCTGAGTCTATTCGAGCCTTTTGCAACCGCATCGGCGTTTCAAAAGCCGATAATCTTATTGAGATAGCGCAGCTTGAGTATTCTATTCGGAACGACCTGAATCAGCACGCCCCACGTGTCATGGCTGTTCTCAATCCGGTGAGGGTGATTATTGATAACTACCCGGAAGGACAGGTCGAAATGCTTGATGCTGAGAACAATCCCGAAGATGAGAGCGCTGGGGGACGGGAAATCCCGTTCTCCCGGGAGATTTACATTGAACGGGAAGATTTTATGGAGGATCCGCCCCGAAAGTTCTTCCGGTTAGCACCGGGCCGAGAAGTCCGGCTTAAACACGCTTATTATATCCAGTGTGAACGGGTCGTTAAAGATGAAAACACGGGCGAAATCCTTGAGATCCACTGTACCTACGCCCCAGAGACGCGTGGCGGGTGGTCCGAGGATGGACGCAGAGTCCGAGGGACATTACATTGGGTTTCTGCCGAGCATGCTGTGGATGCGGAGGTCCGTCTCTACGATTCACTCTTTACGGAGCGGGAACCCGAAAACGCTGGAGGAAATGCGGACTGGCTACAGTTTCTCAATCCTAACGCCTTAGAGGTTCTGCACAGCTGCAAGGTTGAACCGAGTCTCGTTGATGCCCCGCCTGAAAGCCGGTATCAGTTTCTGCGAATAGGCTATTTTTGCGTGGATCCAGATACAACGCCAGAGAAATTGGTGTTCAATCGCACAGTACCGCTAAGAGATAGTTGGGCGAAGGTTCAGAAAGGGCAGAAATGAAAGATACCCCCAGCGAAACAACAGGCACCGCTGTGAATGATCAGGTCCGGGTTCGGATGGCACCGTCTCCCACTGGCTACTTACACATCGGTGGCGCGCGCACGGCTCTATTCAATTGGTTATTTGCTAAACACCACAACGGCTCGTTTATCCTCCGTATTGACGATACGGACACGGCGCGCTCCACTGATAAATCCATGCACGAGATTTACGAGGCCTTGAAGTGGTTAGGTATCGATTGGGACGAGCACTATGTTCAATCGGAGCGGAGAAGTGTCTATAATGGATATGTTCAACGCTTGCTTGAGAGTGGCAATGCATATCACTGTTATTGCACTCCTGAAGAATTGGAGTCGATCCGTACACAGGCGCGTGCCGATAAGCAGACGCGTTCCTACGACGGCAGATGCCAACATCTGACATCGGAAGCCGTCCAACGTTTTGCCGACGAAGGCAGGAAACCGACCGTACGCATAAAAATGCCTGACAGACCTATTCGTGTCGACGACATCGTTCTCGGTTCAAGGAATATCGATCCTGCTACCTTAGAAGATGAGGTGATTGTCCGTTCAAATGGGATGCCTAACTACAATCTCACCTCAATTATCGACGATGCCGAGATGCGGATAACACACGTCATTCGGGGTACAGAGCATCTCAATAATACCCCTAAGCAAATTGCAATTGCGAATGCTCTCGATTTAAAAGTACCGCAGTTTGCTCACATCCCGCTGGTACTGGATAGGGAGGGGAGGAAGATGAGCAAACGGCATCACGGTGACCTTGTCGCTGTTAACCGTTACCGTGAACAGGGGTATCTCCCTAAAGCGATGCTGAATTTCGTTGTCCGACTCGGTTGGTCTTATGATGATAAGCAGGAGATTTTCGCTATTGATGAACTCATAGAGAAATTTGATCTCACACGGATTGGCAAGAGTGGCAGTATCTTTGATATTAAGAAATTGGAATGGCTTAACTCTCACTATATTAATCAACTGGATATTCCAGCACGGACGGGTGCTGTAATACCGTTCTGGCAAGCAGAAGGTTTACTCAAGTCAACGGCGGATCGCGGCTGGCTGGAAAGTATTGTAGAAGCAGTAGGGGAACGTCTCACCACCCTACAGGACATAATTCAACAGACCCACTATTTCTTTACTGATGAATTTGAATACGACCCGAAAGCCGTCAAGAAGTGGTGGGGGGGTTCCGTGGAGAAGAAAGAGAAAACGCGCGAGATACTAACAAGTATCTCACAGATTTTGGAAAAAACGCCTACTTTTGACATAGAAACAGTGGAATCGGCAATTTGGAAATACACAGATCAGAATAATGTCAAACGTGTCGCAGCGATGCAAGCGTTGCGGATCGCACTGACAGGGACAGCGTTCGGACCGAGTCTTTTTGATATTGTTGCCTTGCTCGGTAGAGACGAGGTCCTGAAACGGATCCCAAAGGCAATAACGCACCTATAGCATCGCGGTGTAGATACGCCTCACAAGGATACCCCTCATGGCAGCAAAACTCGCTATATCTGGTGGTAAACCGACTGTTCCTGATGGATTAATTCAACCCTGGCCACAGGTTACCCAATCCGACAAAGACGCGATTGCCGAGGTCATCGCCTACGAAAAGATTACCGAACAACAACGCGTTCAATCCGAAGGGCTCGCGAAAGAGTGGGCGGAATACATGGGGGTCGAATATTGCATCCCCGTCAACAGTGGTACGGCTGCGTTACATCTTTGTGTTGCAGGGGTCGGTATCCAGCCGGGAGACGAGGTCATCATTCCTGCCTTCACTTTTTGGGCAACCGCAGCAGCCGTTCTTCATCACAATGCTATCCCCGTCTTTGTCGATATTGATCCACTAACCTATTGCATTGACCCAAATGAGATAGAAGCGAAGATTACCGAAAGAACGCGCGCGGTTATGCCGGTCCATATTCACGGCATGCCCGCCGATATGGACCCAATTGTGGAGATCGCCAAAAAGCACAATCTGAAGGTTATTGAAGACGTCGCACAGTCGCATGGTGCACGCTATAAAGGTAAATTGTGTGGTGTGTTTGGTAACGCTGCGGGTTATAGCACACAAGCCTCGAAGACGTTGAGTAGCGGCTGCCAAGGTGGTCTATTTACAACAAATGATAAACAGATTCACGAACGTGCAGCGTTGTTACAGTATTTCGGGGAAATCGTTGTTCCCGGAAGGGAACGGGAAGAACAAGCATATAATGCTTACGGACTTGGATGGATGTATCGCGGTGATATGTTCAGCCAAGCATTTATCCGTAGCCAACTCAAGCGGCTTGATGCGAATAACGCCTTACGTGTTGAAAATTGCAAGTATCTCACGAAACACCTGAACAAAATTGACGGCATTGAAACGCCCGTTACCCCAGATGAGTGTGAGCCCGTGTATTACAACTATGTTATTGGTTTTGAACCAGCGGCGTTAGGATTAGACATATCGGCTCGGACGATGCGTGAGAAGGTGCAAGCAGCCCTACGCGCTGAGGGAGTCCCAACGGGACAATGGCAGCGGCTTCCGGTACCATCTCAAGAGATTTTCCAGAACCAAATCGGTTACGGTACAGGATGTCCGTGGCGATGCAATAATTCGACGGTTGAATATAAAACGGAGAACTATCCACGGGCGGTTGAATTCATCGATTCCCACTGTTATATCTTCGATGTCAATCCGCCTAACGACCTTGAGTTGATGTCCTACTACGTCGAGGCGTTTCATAAGGTCATGGATCAGCTGGATACTGTGCTTAAAGTGCCAGAGACGGCCTAAGTTATCTCAATATTTTGGGGGCAGGCGAGGGGGAATATAGAAGTTTACCGGAAACCGATCAACGAACGGTGGAATCTCTAATTGTCTAAAAAGGAAAACTCTCCAACAAAGCCTACAGAGGAACACCAGCCGGAGATTGGAAAACCTGTTGGATATTTTGAACTCATCTTCGGCAATCGCAACTTCCGTTACCTCTGGACGGGGCAGGTCGCCAGTCTCCTTGGGGATTGGTTTAACCTTATCGCTTCTGTGATATTAGTCGATGAGTTAACCGGATCTGGATTCGCGATAGGAATCCTGTTTACAATCCGGATGTTAGCTCCCTTTTTTATTGCACCGATTGCTGGGATATGCGCAGACCGCTACAACCGGAAACACCTCTTAATCATCACTGACGTTGCCCGCGGTTTTATCGTGTTCGGCTTTCTTTTTATTCGAAACGAAAGCCACGTCTGGCTTCTCTATGGCCTCACCACTTTCTTGTTCGCAGTGAGTGGTTTTTTCAGTCCTGCTCGAAGCGCGATCTTACCAGATATTACCTCCTCGCGAGAACTTGGCACTGCTAACGCCCTCGGTGCCGCGACATGGTCAGTAATGCTCGCTGTTGGCGCAATGATTGGTGGTTTAACAACAGGATTCTTTGGCAGCCAGACGGCTTTTATCGTTGACGGACTAACCTTCTTTGTTTCAGCTGCTTTTCTACTTCCCATTAAACTACCCGGTCCGCCGTCCGCGGTGCCAGGGACCCCCGCCCAGGGAAAGATTAGTGCTTTACGTTACATGTTCCAGCACCCTGACATTCTCTTTATCGCAATGCATAAAGCTGCGATAGCCCTCTTACTCTCTTCAGGATTTCAGGTTGTACAAATAGAAATTGCCAATAGTTACTTTGTCATCGGTGTCGGTGGCGCAATCAGTTTAGGCTTCATGTACGGTGTAAACGGGGTCGGGAGCGGTATCGGGCCCATTCTTGCACGGCATTGGACCGGCGACCGAGACAAACTGCTTCGAATAAGCATTAGCCTCGGTTACCTGATTGGCGGATTTGGACTTATTATTGTTACCCCGCTTTATAATTTTACAACTGTACTTATCGGCGGATTTGTCCGAAGTATCGGGGGTGGAATTGTATGGGTTTTTTCAACACAATTGCTCCTCCAGCGCGCACCAAACGAAATCCGGGGCCGCATCTTTGGAACTGAATTTGCCCTTTTCACACTGATGGGCAGCATCGGTACGGCAATTGTCGGTGCGCTATTAGATCAGTTTCATATCCGCACTATTCTCTGGGGGATGGTAGGCATCTCGCTTATCCCTACAATTCTATGGTCGTTATGGCAGGTACATTACAACCGCAGGCAATCAAAATAACTGGCGCGTTTACCGTGCAGCCGGAACCCGGTCCCCTCTAAACATCCTCAAAAAATTCAGACATCTTTCATTTTTTTCAGATCATGCAAGTTTTCTACCGGTGTGTAGGACTTAAACAAATCTAACAACAGTGTTAAAATGTATGAGACTCTATACCTATCTAACAGTGTTATTTGATTGGGGTTTCCTAACCTACTGCTTCCGTCGCTCGTGCTTCTCGACGGGGACGGCCTTGGACTCCACAGGCGTTTTTCATCTCCTCGCAACTTGTGAATTGAAACACCGGGAGTGCTGAATATTGACGCAAAGCCGTCTGTGCGAAATCAAGTGTTCATCTTAAAAGGGCCGGCTATTCTTTCCACCGTTGGATGAGTTGCGTGTCTATGCCAAACTGATCTAAGATTTTTGTCACCACGAAATTAAACATGTCATCCACAGTTTTTGGGAAGTGATATAATCCCGGTGTCGCTGGTAAAATACATACCCCCATCCGGGACAACTTGAGCATGTTTTCTAAGTGGATGGAACTCAGCGGCGTTTCACGCGGCACGAGTACCAGTTTGCGGTTTTCCTTGATACACACATCAGCGGCGCGTTGTATCAAATTACGGGAGATGCCTGTTGCGATAGAGGCGATGCTCCCCATACTACACGGAACCACAATCATCCCTTCCGTGCGGAAAGAACCACTGGCAATCGACGCACCAATATCTGATTCGTGATGGTAGATCACTCTTGACGAGGATACACCAATGAGCGGTTCCAACTCGAAATTATCTGGGTCTATCTTAATCTGAAGCTCTTCCCACAAAGCGCGTGCGCCTGACGAAGAAATCGTTAGATGTATCTCTATGTCCTCATGTTTTGTGAGAACTTCGAGCAGTCGAACACCATAGATACCCGCGCTTGCCCCTGTTATCCCAACAATCAATCGTCTCAATTTTAATTCAGTCCTCATCGAAAATCACACAGTGTTAAGCAATCTCTGTACATACCAGCTGTAACTATTGTAACCGTTTTTTGATAAAAAATCAAAGGTAAACCGCTTGTAGGCGCGCTATCAATCCGACTTGACAGAAAAGTTAATTACGGGTAAATTAAACACAGAAACCGGTTCACCGAGGAAAATGATGAATATCGCTGATTTAGACACACCGACGCTCGCTGCAGATCTGGACGTACTTGAACAGAACATTGATGGTATGGCAAGACACTGTCACCGACTCGGCATTCCGCTCCGTGTTCACACCAAAACGCACAAGGTGCCAGAGATCGCTAAATTGCAAGTCGCCGCCGGTTCTCAAGGGATTACTTGCCAGAAATTAGGCGAGGCAGAGGTGATGGCGGATGCCGGAATTGACAATATCTTAATCCCTTATAACATCGTCGGCAAACCCAAACTCAGGCGTTTAACTGCGCTCGTGAAACGGGCGCAAGTTACCGTCGCCCTCGATTCAGAGGAAACCGCAACCGGTATCTCTCAGCAAGCCGCTGCTGATGGCTGTGTAGTCCCTGTTGTCGTGGAGATGGATACAGGAAGTGGTCGCTGTGGCGTGCAGTCACCGCAGGCAGCACAACATCTTGCTCGGAAAATTATGAAAATGCAAGGCATTGATTTCCAAGGCGTGATGACCTATCCAAGCAACCTCCGAGCAAAACCCTTTATTACAGAGACGCTTGACCGCCTCACGAGCGATGGGATCCCTGTAAATATCATCAGTGGCGGCGGGACAGGTTCCGAAACGGCATCAAAAGCACTCGGTTGTACAGAGACCCGTAGCGGTTCTTACGCCTACGAAGGCATGACTCGCATCGGGAACTCCGGTATGCTATCACCGGAGCGGTGTGTCCTTCGCGTTATCGTGACCGTCGTCAGCACACCGACTCCTGAACGGATTATTATTGATGGAGGGCAAAAGACCTTTACTAGTTATCCACCAAAACCTTATGGACATATCATTGAACATCCCGATGCCAAGATTTACGGGATGTCCGTTGAGCATGGACATGTCGATGTCGGTGAATGTTCACATCAGTTTAAAGTGGGTGAGCAACTCTCCGTTATCCCATTGCACCAAGGGATGACGAGCAACCTTCACAATGAACTTGTAGGTATCCGAGACGGTGGAATTGAGGCAATATGGCAGATCGCAGGCAGAGGCAAGGTTTCTTAATCGCAAAAAGGTGAAATTATGATTCTACCGACCCCGGAACAAAAAGAACAGTGGGAAGAAGAAGGGTATCTCGTCTTTGAAGATGCAATTCAAGGAGAAGATCTCAAAAGGCTTCAATCTGCTTTCGATTATTGGGCAGATGTGTGTAAAGCAGAATGGTTGGATAGAGTTGAAGCGGGTGAAGCCGCCGCGACCTTTTACGACATCCCCAGTCCGTTTGAAAAAGATCCCGTTTTCATTGATATCGTCGATTACCCAAGTTACTACGGCGCGTTGATGGATTTCACAGACCACGATCTGATTATATTAGCACCGCAGGTCCGGACGGTAGCCCCTTGGCCCGTGAGTTATACCGGATGGCATCCGGATGTTCCACAAACCAATCCGCTCCATATTAAGGTGCAAATCTATGTGAATGATGTCCTTCCCGGATGTGGTGAATTCGCTTTTGTGCCCCGTAGTCACAAGCCAGATACAGGTCCCTATACGCGTCCGCTTCACCAAAAGAGTATGCCCGGACATAAAACCTTTCCCGGTAAAGCAGGCACCGCAATCATGTTCAACTCTTATGGATGGCACGTATCAATGGACAACGCTTCGGATGTCCCTCGGAAATCGATCATACTGATTTACGAGAAGCGAACACCCGGACGCGTCGCACCCGACCGGTTTGCATCCATCGCGTCCTATTGCCAAACGCCAGAGCGTCGTAAGTTGTTTAGTTTGGACACCTAAACGAAGGAGAGCTATTCTATGCTACGGATTGATGCCCACCTGCATGTATTCACGAAGGCCTCATCCGAATTTCCGCGTGAAATAAGCGATGTCTGGCCAGCGGAGCGTGCGGAACCCGTTGAGAAGTTGTTAGGTGAAATGGAGCAAAACCAGATTGATCAGGCGATTCTTGTCCAAATGGCTGGCACGAGTCTGAAGCAACACCGTTACCTCTTGCGATGCCTCACAGATTACCCGAACCGATTTCTTGGGATTGGACTTATTCCACAGGCCCATCCGAATCCTACCGAACACATGGCACAATTGACAGAGGCCCCCGGCATTATTGGCTTTCGTCTCTCGACATTTGGGGGGCCGCGTGATATTTTTGCCAAAATGGATGTCCGCGAATTTGAGACATATCCGATCTGGAAATACGCAGCTGAACACGATTGTGTCCTCTGGCTGTATCCACAGGCAGTTGAGGCTCACCTCCTGCCTTACCTAATACAAGCATTTCCGCAGGTACGGGTTGTACTGAATCACCTCGGTATGACACCAGGCAAGGGTAAATTTAGTTGGGATGAACTTGGAAGACCACAGGTTCAAGTGACAAGCTACAATCTCGCTATGCACACCACATATCGCTTGGCACGGTTTGAAAATGTTAACGTGCATCTCTCTGGTCAGTATGCATTCAGTAAGGAAGGGTTTCCATATCAGGATTTGGCGGGCTGGCACCGAAATCTCCTAAGCGATTTTGGTCCGAAGCGGTTGATGTGGGCAACCGATTTCCCATGGATTTTGGAAGACCCCGGTTACGACAAACTCACAACTATTATTGAGAAACTCCTGCCTAATTTGACACAATCAGAGTTGGGGGACATTATGGGCGGGAATGCAAAACGAGTCCTCCGTTTCCCTGATGTGTGATTGCTTTGCCTGATTTATAAATCGTCCCGAATTGGTTGACGCGGTTTCTAACCTCGCCGGTTCAGTTTGCATAAGGAACCGTAAAATCTACTATTATCCGCAATAGGAAATGTTAATTTAATGCGTATACTCTGTGCAAATGTAGGAAGTACCTCGTTCAAATACCAAATTATTGATATGGCAACAACGGATTCCCTCGTCAAGGGAGGTGTAGAGCGTATCGGCGATTCACCATCAGCCTTTACGCATGCCGTGCCTGGCAAACCAGCCGTTGAGGGCGAAATAGATGCCCCGACACATATCGCCGCAATTGCCCATGCCATCCGCTTTATTACCGACCCTGAAGTCGGATGCCTTGCAAATCTGGAGCAGCTCGACGGTGTTGGATTCAAAACCATTCTCGCCAAAGGCTATTGGCGTTCAGCAAAAATTACAGAAGATGTGATAGCTGCACTTGAGGCATCAATCCTGCTTGCCCCAATGCACAATCCTGCGTACGTTGCCTCTATCCGTGCGTTTCAAGAACTCCTCCCGACAACACCACTTGTTGCTGTTTTCGAGACATGGTTTCATCAGACGATCCCGGATTACGCAGCCGAATTTGGGGTTCCACGCTTCTGGGTAGAGAAACACGACATTCGCCGGTATGGTTACCACGGTGCCTCACATCGATATATCTCCGAACGTGTGCCGCAACTCCTCGGACGCGAGTCAGGAAAAGGACTCCGCATTATCTCATGCCATCTTGGGGGTAGTTCGTCTCTCTGCGCTATCAGAGACGGCGAGTCTATTGATACGTCAATGGGAACTTCAACGCAATATGGAATGATTCAATCCACCCGATGCGGTGAGCTGGATGCCTTTGCTGTGCTGTATTTGATGGACAAAGAGGGGTTCTCTACAGATCAAATCCGCCTGCAACTGATAGAGGATTCCGGTGTGAAGGGTATTTCCGGCACAAGCGGCGATATGCGAGATGTCAAGGCGGCGATAGCAGGAGGTAACGACAATGCGCGACTGGCATTGGATACATACTGTTATGGTGTGAAAAAGTATATCGGCGCGTATATCGCCGCACTCGGTGGTGTTGATGTTATTGCTTTTGCGGGAGGTATTGGGGAGAAGGACCCAATAGCGCGTGCGAAGATGTGTGAGGGGTTAGAATGGTGCGGGATTCGCTTAGACCCCGTGAGAAATGAGCAGTGCACTGGAGAATCTGACCTCTCCGCCGACAACAGCCGCGCCAAAATTCTCGTTGTTTCCACGAATGAGGAACTCATCGTATCCCGTGAAACCGCACGGGTGCTTACAAAAAAGGAGAATCAAAATTAGAATGCGACAAGTTACACTCTATCGCGAGCGGGGTCGCTACGCCGGTTGGCCAGCGAATTACGGTATATGGGCTTATGACAACGAGATCGTTGTCGGTTTCACGGTTGGGTATCACAAATCCGATGCCGGTTTCCATCGCCGAGACCGAGATAAACCGTTTGTCGGGATGCAGGCACGAAGTTTAGATGGCGGCGAGACATGGAGTGTCTCAGAAACACCGTGTCGCCTACCCGCTAGAGGCACACTCTCCGCAGATGAACACGTTGAAGAACAGCATCGGCTGAAAGCGGAGGCTTCCTTCGATACTCCGCAACGTGTTGATTTTACACACCCAGATTTTGCGATGATGTGCAGCAGATCTGGACTCAGAGCCGGGGCGTACTCGTGGTTTTATACCTCTACAGACCGGTGCAAAAGCTGGGACGGCCCCTTCCGACTTCCGATGTTTGGCTATACCGGCACCGCTGCACGAACGGATTATCTCGTTTCAGGTTCAGACGAGTGCATGCTGTTCCTCACTGCTGCAAAATCGGACGGTGAGGAGGGATTAATATTCTGCGCCAAGACAACCGATGGCGGCGAGTCTTTCGCGTTGTTATCTCAGATTGGACCGGAACCCGAAGGATTCGCAATCATGCCAGCAAGTGTTAGGTTAGCTGATTCAAAGATTCTCGTAGCGGTGCGTTGCCGTGATGCGAGCGGTTACACACGCCCCGATTGGCAAGAACGCAGAAACTGGATTGATCTCTACGCCTCAGAGGACAACGGGAAAACTTGGTATTATAAGAATCAGCCGGTAGATGATACAGGACGGGGTGGAAACCCGCCAACGTTGACCCGCCTCCACGACAACAGATTATGTCTTATCTATGGCTATCGGGATGCGCCGTTTCGGATTTGCGCTAAGTTAAGTCGTGATGATGGTGAAACGTGGGGTGAAGAGATTGTTCTGCGCGATAATGGCGGGGACCACGATGTCGGCTATCCACGTACTATCCAACGTCCCGACGGAACCGTGGTAACCGCCTACTATTTTGATGAAGAACCCGACGGTGAACGTTTCATTGAGGCCACATTGTGGAAGCCTTAGGAAAAGGGGGCGGCTTTCAGCCTTTCTGGGGCGTGAGTGCGAAGCCGAGAAAGTCGTTCCAATCTGCCGATACGATTAGCGGAAAGCTAAGTAGGCTTAAAAAGGATCGTGAGAATGTCCTCACTCAGCGGCCTCCTCATTCGCTCGCTTTACAAGCGCGTTCATATAGGCTATTGTGTAAGCTGTTCCGATGCGCCCGTCGCCTCCCATTTGTGGAATATGGTCTGGAATGAGCACACCGTTGAAATTGACTTCACGGAGCACTTTTGCGACTTCATACATATCCTGATAGCCGTTATCAACAAAGGTCTCAACGAAGTGCGGGAGTGGCTGATCTACATTACGGAAATGGACTTTGAAGATTTTATCGCGCTCGCCGAAGTAGCGGATCGATTCAATGACATCTTTACCCATCAGTTTTCCGCCTTCTAACCAGCAGCCGACACAGAAACACATGCCGACATTTGGACTATCAGCGATTTCCAGCGCGCGTTTGTACCCCTCAAAACTACTGAAAATACACCGTGGAATTCCAGCGAGATGCACCGCGGGCGGATCGTCGGGGTGAATACCGATCATTACACCGGCTTCCTCAGCCACCGGTGCCGCTTGCTTGATAAAGTAGGTGTAGTTATCCCAAATTTCCCCCTCGCTGTATTCGCGCCCGTGTGAGAGGGGCATCGGATACAGTTTCCCGCTCCAGTGTCCCTCTTGGGCAGCTTCAAGGTTAAACGCCCTCGCGCTTGCGCCACCACGAGTGGTTTCACGCTCCGTGCTCCAAATACCGTTACCCATGTGGGCGTAGGTCGTATATGGAATCCCCGCTCTACCGAGATCACGAATATAACGTTTATACTGTTCAATCTTCGCGTCTCGGTTCTCTAAGTTAAGCACTATTCCGTCCTGATTGTGGACATCGCTGTTGCCGAACCCGTAAATTTTGAGCCCGGCGTTTTCAAAAATCTCACGCCGGCTCATGAAATAGTCGTAGTTCGCATTTTCGCCATTCGTCCAGAGTACAACGTATTCAACGTCCATCTGCTTAGCCAGCTGCAGGTCAGCCTCACTCGGTTCCGGGGACATCTGGGCCGTGACCTTCATACCGGGTTCAATCTCGCTTAACGGATTCTGAGTTGCCATTTTATCCCTTCCTTTAGGTTGTAGGTTAAAAGGTTTTGTAACAATTTTCCCGTCCCTGAAGACTCCGATCTGGTGTCGATTGCCCCCAGAGTTCTCTTAACCAAAAACTACGCCCCAACCACTAACAACTATTCTTCATCGCCAGCCGCTGCTTTAAGTCGGTAGAGTTCTGCCGTCAATTCAGTGACAATATCGGCGTATGCTGGATCGTCGTAGACGCTGCGCATCTCGTTCGGGTCCTTTTCCAGATCAAATAGTTCCCATTCCGGCGCTTTCGGTTCATCGATAGATCCAGTTGTACCGAGTGGTTCACCGTAGTAGTAAATGAGTTTGTAGCGGTGTGTCCGTATCCCGTAGTGCGCTGGAACATAATGATGCGCGAGATGCATCCAGTAACGGTAATACATTGATGTCCGCCAATCGTCCGGAGTCTCACTACTAAAGATAGGACGTAAACTCGTGCCTTGCATATCATCTGGTATTGGGACCCCTGCGTAGTCAAGCCAAGTCTCTGCGAAATCTATATTCAACGCCATTGCGTCCGAAGAACTCCCAGCTTGAATCTCACGCGGGTAGCGGACCAGGAAAGGCATTCGTAAAGATTCTTCATACATAAACCGTTTGTCATACCAACCGTGATCTCCTAAGAAAAAGCCTTGGTCGGAGGTATAAATAATCATAGTGTCATCAGCAATACCTTCAGCATCCAGATAGTCAAGCATCCGTCCGACATTATCATCAATTGAGGCGACACACCGGAGATATTCTTTAATATAACGTTGATATTGCCAGTTTGCCAATTCCTTCTGCGTCAATCCGTCAGGTGGTGGCCCAAGCGTATCGATTTTGAGGTCGCTTTCGGTCATGTGTCCGAAGACGCGCATCTTTGCCTCTTTCGCGGCATTGGAACGATTCGTGTAATCGTCGAAGAAGTTATCCGGCATTGGAACATCTTCGTCCTCGAACATGTGGGCGTGTTTCTCGTCCGAATCCCAGGGCCGGTGTGGTGCCTTGTGATGACACATCAAGAAAAAGGGGCGTTCTTTGTCCCGGTTCTGGAGCCACTCCAACGAGAAATCAGTGATGATGTCAGTGGCATAACCTTCCTGGGACGT
This sequence comes from Candidatus Poribacteria bacterium, assembly GCA_965202725.1. Classification (GTDB taxonomy): domain Bacteria; phylum Poribacteria; class WGA-4E; order WGA-4E; family WGA-3G; genus WGA-3G. Next base: position 4,376,821 of record OZ241845.1, on the reverse strand, counting down.
TCTCCCTTCAGGGGTCAGCATTACCGGATCGTGGTAAAGTCCTTGTCCCGGTAAGACGTTCCAGTAGTCAAAACCGGTCGGATCAGCGTTACCACCGTGTCCAAGATGCCATTTGCCAATCATTGCCGTCTGGTAACCAGCTGCTCGTAGCATCTTCGCAACATTCGGTTTCCGGCCATCAAGTGGGTCTGATAATGTCTTGACACCATTGAGGTGGCTGTGTTTCCCTGTCAAAATGTTTGCACGGCTCGGCGTGCAGATTGAGTTCACACAGAAACAGTTCTGAAGAATCATACCGTCCTCTGCGATACGGTCGAGGTTCGGGGTTTGGTTAATCCGACTGCCGTAGCTGCTGATAGCATGTGAGGCATGGTCATCAGACATGATAAATAGAATATTAGGTCTGCTCAATTTTCTCTCCTTTAAATTTGAAAATAAATGCGGATTGGCTATTTTGCCTTTATTTCTTCCCATGCGCGGTTGTAGTGTCTCGTAAAATTGCCCTGATCTTTCAACCACTCAAGAGATTTCAAAACCTCTGCAGGCGGATAGATGAATTTGTGTTCTCGTAGATGTTCTGGCAAGTATTCCTTCGCCGTAGGCACACAAGTGCCATATTTCGTAAAAGCCGTAATCTTAGCGTTGACTTCAGGACGCAAGAGATAGTTAATAAACTGCTCGGCGAGTTCCTTATGTGGTGCCGATTTCGGAATACAGATTGCATCAATAAATTGGCTTGAGCCTTCTTTCGGGATGATATACCGAATCGTGGGGCGAGTTTCAGTCGCCCGAAATGCATCTCCACTCCAGCAGTGTGCCATCACAACATCCCCCGCGATAAGGAGCTCTTCGGCTTCACTCTTATACTGTTTGACGAGCGGTTTCTGTGCGATAAGTTTCTCTTTCGCTGCTGTAATTTCCTTCGGATCGGTCGTGTTGAGACTGTATCCGAGCATTTTCAGTGTGGCCCCGATCGTTTCACGTTGATCATCAAGCATACTGAATTGATTCTTATATTCTGCATCCCAAAGCACCGCCCAACTGTCAGGAGCCGGCGAAACGACAGTCGAATCATAAGCAATACCGGCGGTGCCGAATGTATAAGGGACGGAATATAGGTTTTCAATATCGAAGTATTTGTTGAGGAACAGTGGGCTGATGTTCTGGAAGTTCGGGATGTTTTCACGGTTCAATTCCGCTAACAGATTCTGCTTGGTTAGAATGGATACCATATAGTCAGAAGGCATGATAATATCATAACCTGTCGCACCCGCTAACAACTTCGCAAGAAGGTCCTCGTTGCTGGCATAAGTATCAACGAGGACGGTAACGCCATATTCCTTTTCAAATCCATCACGAATGTCATCACTGACATAGCCTGCCCACGTGAAGACATTGAGTTGTTTCTTTTCCGTATCGCAATTGCAGATGAAAAGTGTGAGAAGTAGCAATCCCGAAAGGATATATTTGTTCCACATATTTTCTCCATTGAAAAGTGGATTTAATGTTCTATGATGTTGTTTTAGATACACAGCAATTCAAAAATCTGCGCCCTTCGCACGACCTATGTAATCCGTAAGAAGTCGGGGTTAGAAACTCTTCTCACAGGTATGCTTGTACCTCCTGCTATCATGAGGAGAGAATGTCTATGTCTTTTTATACTCTACCATAGATAACACTACTAGCTTATTGACAAAGTCTATTATTTGTGTTAACCTACATACGTAGGGTACTTACTCGTCGGACGCTTCAGTCGGTAGCCCTTCGGATTTCCAACCGCGAAAGCCGCCGGTTAGTACTGAAACATTTTCGTATCCCATATTTTTTAGCGTATGTGCAGATAGTGTTGCACGGGTGCCGCCCCCGCAGTACGTGACAATATGTGTATCTGCATCAGACACAATCTCGTCGATATCCAGTTCAAGGTATCCGCGTGGGAGTGAAACGGCATTGGGTAAGTGTTCTTCATCGTAGTCGGGTTCGTCACGCACATCTATGATAACAACAGATTGTTCTGCTACCGTGAGCTCATCTGTGGAGATGTGTCCAACGTTTGTTTTTGCTTCGGTGAGAAGTTCTTCAAGGGTTTTCAGTGGCATAGTTTTCCTCCAAATGGGTTGAAGCCTGCTGATTTTTAACTATTGATTATCTGGGAGAATTTTGAACGATGTTCAAAATTCGGTTTCTGGTACGCCTGTACCTGTAGGTTACATAAGACTGTTAGAACTATAGCATAAGGCAGGTCGGTCTGTCAACATTTTTTCGAGTGTATAGCAACAGTCGGGATCAGGAGATCGCTCCTACAAGAGAGGTCGTGATTCGGAGAGTGCTCTTATAGGGGAGGAGAAAAATGGAACTGCTTAAAAAATCTGTGCGGTCCGTGCTTGAAAAGGATCGGATTGGGAGTCCAGTGTTCTTACGGTGTGTCCTTCACATCGCTGATGAAAGCGATAATTTGCTGTCACCAGTGGCAGAGGTCGCTGCGCTTGCAAATGAATGGATACCCTCACACCCTACGTCTGTCTACGCCCAAGGGGATGCAGAGGCAACACAGGTTACAATAATAGTTCACTATATAGGCGGACAGATGGCACTGCTAAGCGTCAACCGGGTTGATATGCAAACAGCAATTGACATTATGTTGGTCGGAAATAAAGGGGTCATCTACCACGAAACGCCGATAGGCAGACATTACTCGAACGCCATTCCTCCGGAATTGGATGGCACCGGTGAACTTTCATCGGCTATCGCACAATCGCTTGAAAGTGGTCAACCTATAATCTTGGAGGGCTAACATGCAGCGGAATGGAAAATACGGGGTGCTTTTACTCGGTGGACACCGCACGCATCAGGAAAATTACGCTTTGAATTTCGCACAAGATGAACGCTGTTGGTTGGTTGCTTTTGCGGATGAATTGGACGGACCACCGGAACGGATTACGTTGGCACGTTCTCTGGCAGAGGCGTTAAATCTACCCTTCATCGCTGACCTCGATGAGGCGTTGGCACGTGAGGATGTACATATTGTTAGTCTCTGTACAGATGTAGAACGCCGGGGCCGTATCGGGGCAAAATGCGCGGAGGCTGGGAAACATGTCTATCTTGACAAACCGATGGCATTCACCCCGGAAGATGCAGACAAGATTGTTGCCGCTGTCGAGAAAAATGGTGTGAAATCTCAGATGTTTAGCAATATTTATAGTACGTGGGCGCGCACCGTTCAGCAGACATTGACGACTGGAAGCATCGGACAGCTTCAGGCAATTCATTGTGATGTCTTGTTCTCAAAAGGACATCCCGGCACCGCGCCAGTCGGCGAAAAACGGATCCAAAACCCCATGCTGGAACGCTATAGTTTCGTTGAAGCCAAACCTGAGATGTTTGATGTCGGTGTTTACGCTGTGGCTATGGTAAATTGGTTGACACAAAAACGAGTGGAGCGGGTTTTTGGCGGAACGGCGAACTATTTCTTTCAAGAACATCGCGACTGTGGGCTTGAGGACTTTGGGGCTTTGGTCTTAACCTTAGAAGATGGAATCACTGCAACAATTGTTGGTGGACGCTACGGTTGGCAGAGTCACGCGCAAGGGGGTGTTCGGAAGGTCCATCTCGTCGGCACCGAAGGAGCTTTGACGTTCGATGCTTCGGCGAATCGCTTGGAGGTCTTCGCTGCTGAACCGGCGTTTGAACCCCCAGAGCCTCACCCGCTCGATCCCATGGGGATGTGGAGTAGTACACAAGCAGGGATTGGGATGCAGCCTAAGCAACAGTGGATAGATATAGACAGTGGGGACGATGGACAACGGGAATTCGGCGCATTTCTGGATTGTATTGAAAATGATGTCGAAAGTGAGATGAACGCAGAATTTGCAGCACATTCCGTGGAAATAATCTGTGCTGGGTATCGTTCAGCAGCGAGCCGAAAGGTCATCAACCTCTAACACCCATCACTTCGAGTTGAGCAATCTGCTTCACCCAAGATTCTCGGATTTCTGGGGAGTAGTCTCCGGGGAGCAAGGATTTTCGGGTGCAATTAACAAGAGCTTGTAGGGTTTGATAACGTCGAATCGGACTGATGTTGGGGAGAATCCGGTCTTCGACGACAGTGATGATCTCATCGAGCGTCAATTCGCCGGCTTCGTCTGATGTCGTTGACGAACGGCCCTTGTGGAGGTTGGCGGCTTCTAAGTCGGAACGTAGCGATGCGAAACTTGCAGCAGAATAGTCCGTTGTCAATTTCAGGAGTTGTTCGACTGCTTCTTCAGTAAGGGGCCCTCTAACAACTTTAGCAAGAGTCCAGCGCAGGAAAGCCTCTCTGTCTTCGCCACTCGGATCGAGGACTGGAACGACCATATCTCCAACTCTGCCTTCTCGTCGTAGATCAGGTGAGAGATTATAAATACGCGCCGTCATCAGGAGCCACGTGAGATTACCCCGGAGTTGCGGATCCGACATCATCGCCTGTATTTTGCCCGTCAAACGCCGTTCTGTGCTGTGTGCTTCTCGACCGACATCACCGAATTGCGTATCCGCCTCATCAACGAAAATAAGCACCTTTACAAGTGCCATCAACAGGCGTCTGAGTCGCTCAAAGATAACATCCGTCTGTCCGAACCACATACTTCGGATGTTCTTGAGGACCAGGACCGGGATGCCGAGTTCACCAGCGAGTCCCTCGAAAATAAAGGTTTTTCCACTACCAATCGGACCACAAACGCTCATACCGGGGATTGCATCAGAGCCTGTTGAGGTGATACGCGGGATTAATTGAGTCTTCAGAAAATCTACTAGTTTTTGGTTACCGACGATATCCTTGAGACTGTGTGCGGGTTTCTTGAACTCTACCACATCTTCGCCTAGCTGTCCTTGGATAAATTCGGATACTTTGTTAATCACATCTTCCGGTTGCAATCTGTCGCCAGAGTAGCGCGCAGAGAGGAGAAGTTGACGCAATGCTTGTATTGATAACCCCGCCGTAAGCATTGCAAGTTGGGTTTGGGTGCCCCAGAGGTTTAGAGGCTTTTCCGCCAATTTCGGTGTATTGTTGAACCATGAAATGAAGTGCTGGCGTTCCGACATCCCTGGGGATGGGATCTCAACGGTGATCACCTGTGGCATCCTGATAATCCGAGAGCTTACAAGGCTCGCCGATTCTGTGATGAAGATGACGGTATCGTTATTATTCATGAAATTGGAGTCTGAAATCCAATCCTGAACGATACTAATCCGATGTCTATCTTGAAGTGATAGACTTCGAATTTCACCTTCTGGAAGCAGCATATCTGCCGCTTCAATGAAGATTATCAGTTTTTCTGATAGTAGTTTTTCGCCCTGGGCATTCGTGCTTCGGGAGAGCAGGCAAAACTGCCGTAAGAGTTCGAGAGCCAGCGTGGGGCTGCCGATCGCGTCGTTCATATACTGCGTAAAGGGGACATCAACAGGCTCGGCAGCAGCGTCTAACAGTCCAATGGAGCGTCGCGTGCTTGTGCGAATATCAAATTCCGGCTCAATTGTCCCGCGCCACGCATTGAACGCTTGTTTAACTTTTTCCTGATCAGCATACTGAGCAAACCGTATAGGACCGTTGAGTTCGTAAACTATCAGGATGAATCCAGGGATGTCCCAGCTGCGGGTTAAAAAAGGGACGAGTGGAATATAATCCATATCCTCTTCCTCGCGTATAAAGAAGAGGTCGTGAATATTTCCAGAGAGGACGAGACTCCGAGACGTTCCTGAATTAATGAGCATTCCGGCTTCTGTGCGGAATGTGTAAGTTGGGATTTTAACGGCTATGGGTCATCGCCCCCTTCGATTTCTACGACGAACCTGAAAGAAATATATTATATCGGTAGTTCGGAATCCGAGTCCGATTTTGCCTTATCGGGTTCAGCCTTCGTCTGTGTATCCGTTTGCTGTGCTCCGAAAATTAAAGCGTCAAATTCGTCAGATGCGCTGGAAGACCGCGCCGCAGTAAGAAATTCTTCCTCTTCGCTCTTGGAGTCTGTTCCAGCCAATTCCTGTGAAACTTTTGAACGCGCTTTCGCTTTCTCACGTATTTCACGCATGCGCGTCAGTTCGGCGGAAGTGCCATCCATGCTGATACCAGAGAGCATATCAGCGATTTCTTCTTGTTCCCGTGCCGTAATCAGATCCGCAACTGCCTCGGATTGTTCGGACTTGATCTTATCTAAATCGCGATGGAGACTGGTGATCTGAAGTTTGTGGGATTCGATATCTGCTTGCGCACCTTCAATCTCGCTTTCCAATTCCGTAATACGACCATTCTTTTCTGTCAGATTGGAATTGAAGTCTTGATAGGCAGTGACGCATCGCGTGTATTCAGGGTGGTGTTTAATTTCTTCCTGTGCGAGTCCTTCACCTTGTAACGCGGCAGCCGTCTGCTGTGCTTTGGCGATTGCGCCTGATTTTAGTTCTTCCAACCGATCGACTTCATCCGTTAGACTTTGTACTGTCGACTTCTTCTGTTCAACAATAGCAATAAGTTGCCCGATGGCTTGCTTGTAGCGTTGAATATTTCCTTTCTTATCGCGGATAATGTCTTCGTAAGCCCCCCTAACGGCTTCAGGGTTTTCCATCATTCTATCCGCAGATTCATGTGCACGGCCAGTCAGTGTATACCAGATAGCTTTGAAAAATCTTGTGAATCCATTTGCCATTCTTATTTCTCCTGTAAGCGTGCGCGTTTCAAACGCAGCCTTCCTATATTGGTTGCAAGTTATGCCAGGGTCGCATCGCACGGCTCTGCCCCGCGCTACAGACACCCATAATACGATAGTTTAGCATATTTTATTTAAAATTGCAAGAAAATTTCAGATAAAGCGTCTTAAGTGTCACTCGAATTCCACTTGACATGAAGTAGCCATCCAAGTAAAATACACCCTAAACACTATTTTCAATCTAAAAAAATGCACATACCACTATGATACATAGGTCATTTTCATATTGGTTCTGGTTCGTTGCGTTTGGTGTGTTAGCACTTGTGCTTGCCAATGTGCCACTGTTTAACATCCTCGCTTTTGAATTTTGCGCCGTGATGGCACTCAGTATTTCTTTCGCTGGCGCGCATATAGCACTCACAGTGCTGCAGCAAATGGAACGGAGGCCAGGGGCACTTACCGGTCCCCCCAGAGAAATTGTCTGCCGGTGTTTCTGGAATGCCCTGATAGCTAACGCCAGTTTGCTCCTACTACCGCTCGGTATAATTTTGCTGAACGCTTTTTGGGTCAAAAATTGCGATTTTGGTGAAGGGTTTCTCTTTTTCGCGATTCTGCCACTAATCAGTTGTCTGTACGCGACTGCGGCGGGGGTGTTTTTTGGATTCTGGATTCAGAAACGGTGGGCGGCATACCTGGTGTATCTCGGTTATCTCCTAATTTCTTGCGTCCCGGTGGTTATCAATCTAATATTTCATCCACCCGTATTTGCGTATCACTCGACTTTCGGGTATTTTCCGGGACCGATTTACGATTTTGTTATTCGGATAACTGGAACATTCCTGATCGCCCGGACGGAGACACTGCTCTGGGTGTCCCTATTTTTGGGACTGACCATTAGCACTTGCGAGGTGAACCGGAAAACAGGATTAATGCCGAAGCTTAGATGGCGTAAACTTGTTGGTCCCATTCCAAAACGCCTACCGTTATATTTGTTGATTGTTGGCTTATTAGGTTTTCAATTTTATGCAGGCGCGCTCGGTATTCGTCCAGCCCGGGAAGATGTCGCTCGAAAACTTGGCGGCTTTCGAGAAACAACGCATTTTGAAATTTTCTATGCCCGTGAACTTGAGTCTCAGATTGAACGGATTGCTGAGGATTGCGAATTTCAGTACACCCAGCTCTCTGATTATCTCATGCCTGCGGGGGAAGTGCTTCCTCGAAAGGTTCGAGCGTACATCTATGCTTCTCCAGAACAGAAGAAACGGTTGATTGGCGCACGTCATACGTCCGTCGAGGACCCGTTCGGTTATGGGTTTCATATCCATGCCCAAGGTTTTCCGCATCCGGTCCTGAAACATGAATTGGCACATGTCTTTACGGTGTCTTGGGCACCTTTAAAAGTGAGCCTGAAGATAGGTCTCCATGAAGGGATCGCAGTTGCTGCGGATTGGGAAGAAGGCAAGCTGACTGGACATCAGTGGGCAAAAGCGATGCGGCAGATGAAGATCGCTCCGCCCCTTTCAGGCATCATGGGATTCGGATTCTGGGGACATGCCGGTTCACGAAGTTATCTCCTGGCTGGCTCCTTTGTTCGGTTTCTTGTTGATACCTACGGCATAGAGAAATTTAAGGGCGTTTTTCCGACTGGGAATTTTGTGAAGCATTACGGGAAAGACTTGCATTCGTTGGAAATGGAGTGGATCCAATTTTTGGACAATGTCCCTTTGCGGGACAATGACATAGCCTATACAACATACCGTTTACAGCAGCGGAGTGTTTTTGAGCGCGCCTGTGCCCATGAGATGGCGGCTTGGCGTGATACGGCGTGGCAGGCGTACAACCAAAAAGATTTTGCCACCGCTGCTCAAACCTTTGAAACGATGCTATCAGCGGAACCTAACAACTTAAGCACACTATACGGTTTAATGTACACTGCCTATCGGATGCAAGATTATCATAAGGCACTGTCGTTAGCCACTCGCATTGCAAATGCAGGAGACACGCGATTGAGTCCAGAAGCAGCGCTCTTGATCGGGGACATTCACTGGCTCAAGGATGATTACGAGCAGGCGTTAGCGGCATATACCTCGCTTGAAACAGAACACCAGACAGTTGAGTTGAGGCGTATCCAGCGGATTGTAGCACTTTCTTATCCTGATACAACGCCAACGCATTGGGATGCCCAGCGGATTGAGAATGTGTCCTTACGAGAGTTACTCCGCGCTGCGTTAGTAAAATCTAAAAATGGAGCGGAGAAGATGGCATATCTGTCGATGTGTATGCAAACGGCACCGGATATGTGGTTAGCGTATCTCTTGGCTGGTGAATTGCTTCATAGAGAAGAGGTATGGCAGCATAGCAGCCGATATTTCCAACGAGCCGCAGCACTATTAGAAAAATCGGGGATTGGAAATGAGAATTTGGCAGAGCCACCAGCGAGCTTCCAATTGACCCCCGAACAGTACGAGAGCCTGGTGTTAGATATCCAGAGGACAATAGGCATCAATGCATACCATCAGAAAAATTATGAGAGGGGGATAAAAGTATTTTCTGCAATTGCAAAGAACGAAGCCTTACCCCTCGGAACCACACTAAGCGCAGATAGGTGGTGGCAAAGGTGTCGCTGGGCGCGATTAAATCGGGCAGATGCCATAAGTCCATAGGCGTGAACGCATAATTGAGGCTTTGGGGGAATTTTCACTTCAACTAAAATTGTCAGGGCTTCGTCTGATTCAGGTCGAGTTAATAACAGAATTTACTATTTTACAAGGAGCTGCCATGAAACTTTTTGTGCCGGGAAGAATTTGCATGTTCGGGGAACACAGCGATTGGGCAGGCGGGCACCGGCGAAATAACGCAGCGATAGAAAAGGGCTATACGTTAATAACTAGCACAAACCAAGGTGTGTATGCCGAGGTAAAGCCGCACCCAACCTGTCTAATTTTAAGGACCACCCTCAGTGATGGCACCCGCCATGGTCCCTATAGCCTGCCCATGGAGGGGAGCGAGCTCCTCGCTGAAGCTGAAAAGGGCGGGTTTTTTAGTTATGCTGCCGGTGTTGCATATCAGATTTTAACCAACTACCGGATCCAAGGCTTGGAAATTGATAATTATCGTACCGATTTGCCCGTCAAAAAAGGATTGTCTTCAAGTGCAGCCATCAGTGTTTTGGTGGCACGTGCCTTTAATCGCACGTATGATCTCAAGATGACAACACGCGGTGAGATGGAATACGCCTATAGAGGCGAGACGACAACACCTTCACGCTGTGGACGGATGGACCAGGGGTGTGCATACCAGCAGCCTATCCTTATGACCTTTGATGGAGACCATATTGATGTCCGAGAGTTCAATGTGTCGCAAAACATGTACCTCGTGATTGTTGATCTCGGGGCTCGTAAAGATACACGTCTCATACTAAATCAATTAAATCACTGTTATCCGTTTGCAGAAAGCGAATTAGATAAAAATGTTCAACACTACCTCGGTCCACTCAGCTCGCAGATTACACAAGAGGCATATCAGGCACTACGCGACGGAGATGCTGAAGCAGTCGGAAAGCTCATGACACGCGCACAGTTGGAATTCGACAAACACCTCATCCCGGCGTGTCCATCCCAATTGACGGCACCTGTCCTTCACAAGGTCCTCAACTATGCGCCGATTCAACCGTATATCTGGGGCGGCAAAGGGGTCGGTTCGCAAGGCGATGGATCCGCACAATTCATTGCAAAAGACGAAGAGAGCCAACAGAAGGTTATTGAAATTATTGAACAGGGTTTGGGCATGTCCTGTCTGGAACTCGTTATTGAGGCGGGGAGACACGTACGAAAAGCGGTCATCCCCGCTGCAGGATTTGGAACTCGGTTATTCCCTGCTTCAAAGGCGATGAAGAAAGAATTGTTCCCGGTGATTGACGGTTCTGGGCAAGCAAAGCCAGCGATTATGGCAATCGTTGAGGAGGCAGTAAAGGCGGGTGTTGAAAAGGTTTGTCTTATCGTTCAGCCAGGGGATACTGAACTCTTTGAGTCGTTTTTCAAAACGCCCCCTCCAATTGAACACTTTAATAAACTCAGCAAAGAGAATCAAGCGTATTGTAACTATTTACTGGAATTAGGGAGTCGAGTGACATTCGTTACGCAGGACGTTCAGGAAGGTTTTGGACATGCCGTCTACTGCGCACGGGAATGGGTCGGTAACGAACCTTTTTTGCTCATGCTTGGGGACCATCTCTACGGTTCAGATGAGGAGAAGTGCTGCGCACGACAGGTGATCGAGGCTTACGAGCGAGTGGGGCAGAGCGTCGTTGGACTCAAGGTTACGCCGATTGAACACTTGTCGAGTTTTGGATGTGTCACTGGGGTCTGGGAAGAAGAAAATTCACTCCTTTCGGTAACGGAGTTTTACGAAAAACCGGATGCTGAGTATGCGATGGAACATTTGCACGTAGATGGGATGGATATAGACCAGTTCCTGACGGTGTTCGGTATCTATGTAATTCAGCCGCAGATCTTTGAGTTTCTCGAACGGAACATTACCCATAATCTCCGCGAGCGTGGGGAATTTCAACTCACTTCCTGTTTGGACGAATTACGGAAGGCAGATGGATTTTCAGGGTATGTTGTTAAAGGGCGCCGATTTGACATCGGGCTTCCTGAGGAATATCGACAGACGGTTCTTGAGTTCAGGGATGCATAAGAGCAGTTAGGCATCAGGCGGGGCCGCAAAGTTGAAGTACCTCATAGGATTTTGATGACGACGATTGTCATATCGTCATACTGCTCTGCTTCACCGACAAAATTGCGGACATCAACGACAAGGTGCTCAACAACTTCTGCCGCACTACACCCCTCAGGAATTCTGACAACCGATTCCTTTAAACGATCGGTACCATACATTTCTTCCGCTTGGTTCAGTGCCTCAATCAGACCATCGGTATGAAAGATGAGAATGTCGCCCTCGCTTAAATCGAGGGTCACCGATTCATATTCCACCGTTCTCATACTACCGAGTGGAAGATCGCTGTTTTCAATCTCAATGATGTCGTTCCGGCGTTTAAGAAGAGGGTACGGTTGTCCACCGTTAGCATAGTCGATCTGTCTTGTCGTTTCATCGAGAATCGCGAGATTGAGTGCAATGAAACTTGGACCGTACATGCGTGGTGCTAATCCTGAATTAAGGTCACTGAGAATAACATCTGCCTCGGATTTGAAACGTGAGATTTCGTATAACATCCCATTCGTCAGCACTGCTTTCATTGCCCCCCGCAGTCCTTTCCCCGCAGCGTCCGCCACTGCTATTGCAGTCTGACCGTTTGCTACAGTGAGATAGTCATAGAAGTCCCCGCCGACCTGCGTTGCGGGTACCGACATCCCGGCGACATCAAATCCTTTCGTGTCGGGTGCTTCTGTGGGCAGAAGTCCCATTTGGATATTTTGCGCTTCACTCAACTCAGCGCGAATACGGCGCATTTCCGATTCTTCTCGTTGACGTACTTCATTTCGTAGCTGGGCCGTGTGCCGCCGGTTGACAATTAAGCGACCTAATAAGGAGAAAACGACGGTCAGGAAAATGAACGTTGGTAAGTAGGTGCGCCATCGCGTCCAAAGCGGAGGTTGGATATTAAAATCCACAACTGCGGGCCGCTGGGTGTAGGACGAGTTTTCATGGAAAGCCTTAACAAGGAAACTGTAGTTTCCAGCTTTCAGATCCAAGTAGCTAATGCGCAGAATACCGTTTCGGTTTTGAAGTGCCACTATAACGCCACTGCTGTTTATAGGTTGTGTGTCTGTTGGATCGAGGCTAACCCACTGGCTTGGATGGGTTGTTAAAAGAGAAAACTGCTCTGCTGAAACGTTGGTCCACTTGGGAGTATCTAATCCGAGTAATCTAAATTGATATGACAAACCTTCTCGGAGTGGACTAATGCCCTGCACGTCAAAGATAACCATGCCGGTTTCACGGGCAGGTAGCGAAAGGGTTGATGAAAGTTGCGTGTAGGTTTTGCCAGCCGTAAAAGCGGTAATCCTGCAAAAAGGGATGCCCCCACGCGTAGGTGTATATTGCGTAGCGCCGCCTTCAGTTGCAAACCAGATTTCTTGATCCCTGAACTCATAAAGTTTCCAGATGTTATTATGTGCCAGTCCATCTTTTGTCGTAAGCGTGTAGAAGGTTTCGCCATCATATCGGACAGTGCCACCACCCCTTGTTGCGAACCAGATATTACCGCTGCTGTCCTCCATCACATCACGCACATTGTCCACAAGAAATCCATCTTTTGTGGTGTATGTTGTAAGTGCGTTCCCATCGTAGCGGACCGCCCCACGAGATGTTGCTAACCAGAGGATTTTGTCCTTAGAAATCAGGGAGGCGTTTACGGGTGCGAGTTCAATGTTCTGAGTTGTGGTTAACTGCGTGCCTAAATACGTCCTGAGCGTGTTTGAAAAGAGAAAAGTTATTTCGTTATTTTCTTGTGTCGGGTCTTTCCATACCGCAAGCGGTGCTGCCCTGAACTCGCCGTCAAGGAAAAGCGGCTCACCGAGTTCGGTCTCACTCCAGAGTATCAACTTTCCTGTTACAGCGTTGAAGAACCATTTGCCACCGAGCGCAGATTTTAACAGGGTTGTCGCTTTAAGTGGCAGGATTTCTGGCATGATGCCGCCGATTGTAGATATTAGGCGGTCAATATGTTTCGGATAGCGTAAAACTCTTCCATTCTCAAAATGCACCCAGAGTCTGTTATGTGAATCTCTATACAAGGCAGTAATAGCGGCTTCGCCGTGATCTATCTCCGAAGTCGTGCCGAACATAATTCGCTGAAAACTCCCTTTTGTGAATCGTAATAAGCCGGACGTATCTGCTTTAAAAAGGTTTCCCCCGAAAGCTATCCATTGGTGTTCGCCGCCACTAACAAGGACTTCAGGATCGCTGGTTGCGCCTTCTCCGCCAGGACCGATTCTGGTCTGAATGGATACAGAGACTTGGTCAAATTTTCCATTGGCGTACCGAAAAAACGTATATCGCCTTGATCTGCCGCGCGCCCTTGGATCTACGAAATTGACAAACCAGATGTGTCCGTTCACTTCAAACATTTTTACGATTTCAGGCCGAGGCCCCAATCCAGCTTGCCGCCGGGCGTTGGCTTGGGCAAAAGCTGGCGTGTCTTGGGTCAAGCCTAATCGCAATGAATTTATGGTGATGCCTTCCGTGTCCGCATTAGGGTTGTAGCGCGCGACCGCCCCGGGAATACTAAACCAGAGGTAGCCTCGGCTATCTTCATATATCATCCGAACTCGGTTGGTGCCGATCCCCGCCTGTGTACTAACGACAGGTCTCGGATCGAACACTGTCACACCATTATCGTGTCCAAACCACAACTTACCGTCGATGGCTTCAAAAATTGTGTGAATGTTATCGTTTTCCAGACTGCTACTGATGGTATAGGAAATTGGTTGGAGGTCTTGGTCATATCTCTGTGGCCCATGTTCACTGGCGAACCATAGGTGGCCCGTGGCATCTTCTACTTCAAGAAACCCGGATAGGCTTGCTCGCGTATGTAACCGTTCCTGATCCCACCATTTTGTGGTATATTCGTTACTGAACCAAATTCGTCCTTGCTTATCGCATCGGATTTTTGTGAGTCTTCGCGTTGCTGTCGTTTCTAAAGAGGTGCTTATGTTGGAACCTCTGTATGCCCAGGGGAGTGGGAGAATTTGCTCAAAGTTCTTTCCATCAAATCGTAAGAGAAGATTATAGCCGCCGAACCAAAGGCTTCCGTTTGCATCTTCGGCTATCGCCTCGATTGCTCCCACATTCCGAAGATTTGAGGTGTCGTAACGTACGAATCCGGTACTTACTGACATAAGTGGTGTTCCAGCGTCTGTTTCATCACTCTTGTCGTCTGTTAGAGGTTCACGGGTCAGGGGGTCCTCTCGAAAACTCAGAATCACGCTGGTTTGTTCTTTTTCGCCTTCACTCCCACCCAACCAGAGTGTCCCATCTTTGCTTTCAAAGATCACGTTAATTGTCAAATCTGTTGAATGCAGCAAATCTTCGCCTATAATTTCGTTTGGCTGTGCCTGCGGTGGGCGTTCGGCATCTGTGATGTACTTCGTTAATCGCTGATTTTCACCGACCCACACGTCACCGAATTGATTGACAATCAATGAATTTCCCTTGCCAATTAGACTGATTGAGGTGCCGTCAAATCGACTCACCCGACCTTCCCTTTCTGACGGGAGCCGCGTGAGGAACCAGATATGTCCCCACTTATCTTCAGCGATTTTTCGTGTCCTTCCAAGCAACGCCCCTGATTTTACTTTAATAGAGAATGCTTCATCCAAAGTGTTCAGAGAGCCGGCGTAGGATTCAAAAGTGTTGCCATCGAATCGGCTGACTCCATTTTGGTCAGAACCGAACCAGAGCATACCACGACTGTCTTGAAAAATAACAGGGACGACAGGGCCCACGAGTCCATCGGCAACGGTATAGGTTTGCATCTGTTCAGCCAGTGCATCAGCACTGGTAAAAACAGCGAGGACTGCACTAAAGATGAGAAAGGCGTTTTTTGCTGCATTCAGCAAGTTTCTGGTAGTTGCTGAATACCGGTGAACGTATATCATGTGTTTGTTGTCAACCAGAAGCATTAATGATTAGTGCGCGAAATCGCGAATGCGGGAAACCGCTTCCGCGATGACCTCGTCTGGATACGTAAGGGAGAGTCGGCAATAGCCTTCACTCCACTGACCGTATCCCAGGCCGGGTGTCACCACAACCCCGACTTCTTCAAGGAGTGCTGTTGCAAAGGCGCGGCTTGAACCGTTGAAACGCGGGGGTACGGGTGCCCAAATATACATCGTCGCCTTCGGTTTTTCGACATCCCATCCGCCCTCTGTAAGCGCGGCCACCACCATGTCGCGACGTTTCTGATAAACAGCGTTAATTGCAGGCGTAACTTCGTCTGCTATTGCGAGCGCTTTCGCACCAGCAAATTGAAGGGCGCGGAGTGAACCGTTATCTATGTTATCTTTAACAGTTTTAACAGCACTGACAGCTATCGGATTGCCGACGACGAATCCCAATCGCCATCCGGTCATGTTAAATGCTTTGCTCAACGAAAAGAATTCAACCGCCACTTCAGCAGCCCCCTCTACCTGCAAAATGCTCGGTGAACGGTAACCGTCATAAGTATTTTCACTGTAGGCATTGTCGTGTGCGATGAGGATGTTGTTTTGCCGTCCAAATTCCACAGCGCGTGCAAAAAAATCGAGATCCGCGGTCGCCGTAGTCGGGTTGTTTGGATAATTGATCCAGAGAACTTTCGCGAGGCGTTTTATTTCATCAGGAATAGCATCAAAATCAACATAGAAATTGTTTTCTCGCAGCAGCGGTGCGTAGTAAGTCGTCGCACTTGCGAAGACGTGTCCGATGTTATAGGTAGGATAGCCAGGGCTTGCAGCGATGCCAATGTCACCCGGATTCAGTATGCCTAATGCCAGTTTAACAATAGCATCTTTGCTTCCGAGTGTTATCGCAACCTGATCATCGGATAACGGGACACCGTAGCGATGTTGGTAAAAATCGAGAACCGCCGCAGGAAAATCAGCGACAGGATTGTCGCAGCCGTAGCGATGCCGATCAGGGTCTTCTGGGTTTTGGATTGTGTGGACGAGACTTTCGACGACTGGATCGGGGGTTGGGATATCCGGATCGCCGATCCCGAGGCTAATGACATCAACACCTCGTGCTTGTGCTGCCTGCATTTTTTGCCGTATATCCACGAAGAGATAAGGTGGAAGTTTCTGTAACCTGTCTGCGATTGTAATCAAAACAGTTCTCCTAATTCCATATTTTCGTAAACACCCGCGATTTGGAATCGCGCGTGCAGATCATTTTAACAGTCCTTTGCGGTGTCAACAAGAGATGTGGGAGCGGTGAGGATTGCTAAAAAATAAATACTAACAAAGCTACAATACCAGTTGTGAAAACAGTTCCAACAGCTACAAGTATACCTATAAACTGCTTTAACTTGGTTTCTGGTCTGTCTATTCTATCGTTAAGACGCGATTCAATCTGCACGATATGGCTCTCAAGATTGTCAATTTTCTCGTTGATGTTTGATTCAAGCCGTTCAAAATCCTCCCCAATGGACTCCTGTATGATGCTAAAAATCTCTTGATTTCGATTAGACATATCGGTAGACTCTATTGTTTCAAAGTCCACATTTTCTATATAACCGCTAATTCTCAACCTTAGCCATTCGGGAATTGGGTAACTATTTATTTCTTCCAATATCTGTTCTTCGGTCTTGCCTTGTTTTTTTAATTCCTCAAGCACCTTATTGCAGAGTGCCTCAGATCCAAACCTATGGATTGCCGATAGTGCGAATCCAGCGACTCTCCCCAAAGGTCCAGCAAGAGCCGCAAACCTATTCAGTAATCTGGTTTGAAAAAGGGGATCTATCCCTCCCATTACCACAATCAACACCAGCGATGGGGTTCCTAATTCAGCAATTTTTTCTACTATGCGGTTTATAGAAATTCTACGAAAATTAAACATAGTTTCTCCCCCTGCTATTTTTAGTTAATAAGTAACCTTGCGTTTTCAATATCTCAGAAATTTTCTTGTGGAGCGGCTTCATATCTGAGGATTGTTCCGTTTTGACCTACTATCCATCCGCTGTTTGAATTAGTTACATAGATAGCCTTTAAATCTGCGCGTGTATCCGTACGTTGGGGTCTCCAATTCTGTCCACCGTTTTTCGTGTGTAGTACGAGTCCCTCTTTTCCGACAATCCAACCTTCAGTTTCGGAAGCAAAGAATACGTCGTCAAGGAAATTCGTGGTATGACTCTCTTGGCGTTGCCATGTTTTTCCGCCGTTCTCCGTATGAAGAATCAGCCCGTCCTTACCCAAACTACGCAGATCTAGTCCAACCGCCCATCCCTTGTCTGCTGTGACGAAGGTAACAGCATCTAACAAAAAAGATGAATAGCTCCTGCTGATAGCAGCAAGATGCCAGTTGGCACCGCCGTCGAGTGTCGAAAGGATCGTTCCACTCATGCCAACTGCCCAACCGCGCTGTTTTGAAGTAAAGTGGACATCAAAAAGGTTCCAAGTCGTTCCGCTGTCCTGGCGTTGCCAGGTCTTCCCACCGTTATCTGTATGGATGATCTCACCAGCACTCCCGACGCACCATCCTGTTTCTTCGTCCACAAAGAAAACGGCGAGTAATTCTTGGGTGGTTTGACTTTCTTGGCGTTGCCAGACGCTTCCACCATTTGTGGTATGCAAAATCACGCCGGCTTCCGCGACCGCCCACCCTTTTTGTGGAGACACGAAATGCGTTGCCCCGAAACATTCAGTGGTCCGGCTATCTTGGGGATTCCATACGGCTCCGCCATCTTCGGTGCGTAGAATCGCGCCGCGATCCCCTACAACGTACCCCTCTTTTGCAGAAACGGCGCAAACATCAACAAGGAGATGGCTAGGACTTGATTGCGCTTCCCAAGTTACACCGCCGTTCCGGGTGTGTAAAATTGTGCCGTTTTCACCAACCACCCAACCGAGTCGTTTAGAGACAAAGTCAACGCCCAAAAGGACGGCATCAGCGCTGTTGTGGAAACGTGGCCCGCCACGTTGGTGTTTCCATTTTCCTTTCCCGCCAGATGCCGTGTGAAGAATAACACCTAAGTCCCCGACAATCCAGCCGTTTTGGGAGTCCGTAAAATTGATGTCGTAGAGCGTAAAGGTATGGAGCGGTTCATTGCCGAGATACTCCGGCTGCCCATAGCTGCTTTTATGCCGCTGGTTACTACCATCAGTAACGAACTCCCATGTCTTTCCACTGTCAGTTGTAACAAAGACGCTCCGACGATCACCAACAACCCAGCCAGTTTGTTCATTGATAAAATGGAGGTTAAAAAGAGCCTGCGCCGTTGTAAATTGCACTTTCCATGACTGCCCACTATCTGTTGTTCGATAAATGTAACCTTGATTTGTGTCGTTCGGGGTTTGTGAGTCTCCCGTGCTTGCTTCTGATGTTGGTGTATTGTAGGTGATAATCCATCCAAGGTGGATATCCACAAAGTAGACACCTTTTAAGGACTTTCTACCAAATACGCCTGCGTCAACCCGCGTAAACGTATTTCCGCCGTCGGTTGTTTTGAGCAATGTTCCCCAATCCCCGACCACCCAGCCTGTAGCTTCATCCATAAAGATGTCGTGCAGGTTATTTTCCGTGCCCGTTTCAATATGGGACCACGTCTTCCCCCCATCAGTCGTATGGATGACTGTACCGCTTTCTCCCGCGCACCATCCGTCTAATGCAGATCGAAAATAGACGCTGCGTAGCGGTTTACCGAAAACGCCGCTGCTCTGCCGATGCCATGTTTGTCCACCGTTGTTAGTGTGGATGATGAGGCTTTCAGCTTCTGCCGTAAAGTCTTGTCCCGGGATAATATCTACTGCATTGCCGACTGCCCATCCTTGTGTTTCAGAGGTGAAGTGAACGTCGTATAGGTGTGAACGCCAATCTCCTTCCATAACGGTTTTCCACTCGTACCGAATCTGTCCTTTGGGCGCACTGTTCTCGCAACCTACAATAAGTAGAAAGCTAATGAACGGGACAGCGAGCGCGGAATATCCTCGCAATTGCCATTCGGATATCCAATTAATGGTGATTCTGGAAAAGGACTTTGCTGACATCGTGCAATCCTTTGGGAGCATTGACGACCCATCTCGCTGCGCGAATCGCACCTTTGGCAAACGCCTCTGCACTGTGTGCGCGATGGACAACACTTAATTGCTCCCCCTCAGTTGCGAACAATACAGTATGATCCCCAGCAATATCACCACCACGGACAGCGTGGATACCAATTTCCTGTTGTGTTCGCGCACCGACGATGCCGTGGCGCCCGTAGACCCCTACTTCTGCTAAATCACGTCCTAACGCCGTAGCGACAGTTTCCGCTAAACGGAGGGCGGTGCCACTGGGTGCATCTGCTTTGTGGTTATGATGTGCTTCTATTACCTCAATATTGTAATCATCTCCGAGAGCTTTCGCAATTAATTCCAATGCTTGGATCATCACATTAACACCGAGACTCATGTTGGGTGCCATGACGCATCGAATCTGTGCTGCGAGTTCGTTGATAGTTGCAAGTTCATCACGGGAGTAACCGGTTGTTGCAATAACCATTGCTTTATCAGCATCGACAACTTGACGAAGGTGTTGCACGGTCACTTCTGGTTTTGAGAACTCAATGACGACATCCCCGCTTTCGAGTACCTCCTCAAGTTTCCCTGTAATGGCTAAGCCAATCTCGCCGATGCCTGCGACAACACCAGCATCACTCGCGATTTGTGTGTGTTTAGGGTATTCAATTGCCCCAACAAGTTCCATATCCGCTTGTTGAGCGACACTCTGGATAACGAGCCTTCCCATGCGGCCGGATGCTCCATTAATAATTACACGAATCATTTTTTTTTCCTTCATTTATTGGCTATCAGGGCACTTCGCGCCCAAAGGTTGCAAATGTTCTAAAGTTTGCAAATCTGTAAAGTTGTTTGTCGAACCGCGACTCTCTTACAGCTAAGGATGGATACCTCGAATGTTAGTTTACCAAAAATTGGGTTTTATGTAAAGCCTTAAAAATCTGTCTGTACGGTTATTACTCTGTTGCTTTATAACTGTGCTTGTTCTCCGGCGTGGTAAGAACTCCGCACTAGGGGACCAGATTCTACATGCCGAAACCCCATCTCTATTCCAGCTGCTTTGAGTTCATCAAATTCTTCGGGGGTGTAGTAGCGTTGGATCGGTAGGTGGCGTGAGGAAGGTGAAAGGTATTGCCCGATGGTGAGAATGTCGCATCCAGTATTTCGGATATCCTGCATTGTCTCTAAAAGTTCTGTTAGTGTTTCGCCTAAGCCCACCATGAGCCCCGATTTCGTGAGCATTTGTCTATCGAGCTGCTTGACTATTTTGAGGAGCGTTAGGGTCTGTTGGTAGTTAGCGTACGGACGGACCCGCCGGTAGAGCCGCGGCACAGTTTCTGTGTTGTGATTGAGGACTTCAGGACGGGCGCGAACAATAACATGAAGTGCCTCCCAGTTCCCCTCAAGATCGGGAATCAGGACTTCGACCGTGCATCCGAGTTGATTTTTCCGAGCTTCCGCGATGCATTCGGCGAAAACGCTGGCACCACCGTCCGGTAGGTCATCACGGTTAACAGAGGTAATAACGACGTGTTTAAGTTTGAGATGCGCGACAGCCTCCCCGATACGTCTCGGTTCATCGGCATCAACAATGCCGCCGGGCGTGCCTTTCTTGACGGCACAGAACATACAACGCCGCGTACAGACATCGCCTAATATCATAAAGGTAGCAGTGCGACTGTTCCAGCATTCGCCGATATTTGGACATCGCGCTTCTTCACAGACGGTATGCAGTTCCAAGTCACGCATCAACTTTTTAAGTTCAGTGTAGTTTCCACCCCCTGGAATCCGGGCTTTAATCCATTTTGGATGGCGATGTTGTCGTTTGTTTATGTCTACGATCGGGAGAGGTGTTAACATTGCTTCGTTCCTTACGATTCTGCACTGCTATCAAGATGGCGGGAGAGGGTGGGAGTCGAACCCACCTATCCACTTGCATGGACAAGCCGGTTTTGAAGACCGGTAGGGCCACCGGACCCTATCCTCCCCCATATTCAGGGGTTTCTCAACTATGCCTGTGAGTGCCGTGGGTGCAATCTTCGGACGTTCCCGTCTCGGATTGTCAGGTTTTGACTATCGCAGTACTCTAAAAACGGCACCGCATATTTTCGAGATGTTTCTGCGATTTCGCGGAATTCCGCAACAGTTATTATATCATTTTCGCGGAGATACGTAATTAATAATTTCTGCACCTCCTTGAGAGCCGCGCTATGAATGAAAAGATCATCGGCTATCTTAACGAATCGCCCGAGTCGGTGAAGCGCGTAAAAGGTTGATTCAAGGACTTTCGGCGTGTATTCGGGCAATCGCGTGCTCAGTTCCTTGAGTGTGGGTGTATGAATACCTGCTTCCAAAAATAATTGCTCCAACTTCTCTTTGGCGGTCTCTTCCTCTTGGGAGAACTGAATTTCATGGGAGGCAAGACGCAGCAGGTTTCCGTCTTTAACGACTTGACGCTCCGTAATGAGTTGGTACTCCAGTTTCTCAAAGCCGGTTTCGTCCAATCCAACCTCGCTACGAAGTTGCGTGGCATTTTGTCCGGGGAGCAGGGGTTGTACCTCGTGAAAGTCTGCTAATGCGTTTAATAATTTCTCTTTCGTTTTCGTGGTACGTACGGCATCAGAGACTAAAGGGTTCCTGCCTGATTTGTCCCAACGGACAATTTTTGCATCGGCTTCTAAACTACCTAAAAGAGTTTTCACATTCTGCTGTGAATGCGGAAGGTAATAGTGGAGGAGGGACTCCGGCACGCAAAACGCCTTGCTATTTTCTAATACAGTGTTAACTATCTGCGCATTGTCAGCCTCTTCCCATTGTGCTAAAGTAGCTGTGGTTTCCGGCGTAAACCGTTTATGCTTAGGTGCAAAAGGGTTGATAACCTCGCCCCCGCCGACGGTATATTGGGCTGAGGAGTCTCGCAAAATGATGCGATCCCCCCTAAATGTTAAGATGGGTTGTTCTAAACGGAGTTGTGCTTGCCCGGTCTCTCCGGGTAGGATTGCTTCATCAACCAACAGAATCAATCGACAAAATATTTCACGGGTTCCAATGTACGCACGGAGCCGACTCCAATGTTCCAATATTCGTGGAAACGAGGACAGCACTCGCAGAGACACGTCGATGTTGTTCGTTACCTGAGAAAACTCCGTTGGGCAGAGAACATCGCCACGTTGAGTATTTTGGACAGAGGTCCCTGACAGGTTGAGAGCTGTTCTTTGACCTGCTTGAGCAGCGGGTGCTGGTTCGTTATGCACCTGTATGCCGCGCACCCGCACCGGGGCTCCTTGCGGTAGAATTAGCATTCGTTGATCGCGGTTAATGGAGCCGCCAATAAGGGTGCCAGTGACAACGACTCCAAATCCTTGAATCGTAAAAACCCGGTCAATATACAGTCGGGGGATTCCATCACTTTCCTCGACTTTTGTTACACGTGTTACCTGTTCAACGATCGTCTGCTTTAAGGTATCAATACCGGCCCCGGTTATTGAGGAGACGCTAACAGTAGGTATGCCTTCGAGGGTTGTCCCAACAAGCATTTCCTGCGTCATCTCCGTGGCTTCCGCCAATTCGTCTGCCGTTGCCAAATCCGATTTCGTCATGACGAGGATGCCATTTGAAATACCTAACAAATCCAGGATTGCTAAGTGTTCGAGCGTCTGTTCTTGTACCCCTTCCTTCGCGTCTACGACAAAGAGGACGATATCCATGCCATAAGCGCCGGAGAGCATGCTTCGGATAAATTTCTCGTGTCCGGGAACATCAACAATACCAGCCCGTGAGTTGTCCGGCAAATCGAAGTAAGCGAAACCTAATTCGATGGACAGACCGCGTTCACGTTCTTCCTTGAGCCGGTCGGTTTCCATGCCCGTAAGTGTGCCGATCAGGGCAGTTTTTCCGTGGTCCACGTGTCCGGCTGTTCCGATGATGAGGTGACGGTTATGTTGGTGCATATTGGCTCCCGGCTTTCAGCCATCGGCAATCCGTAGAAAGGAAGGCGTCCTGGTTTATCAGGAAACCTCTTTGGCGACGACAGTTGGCTGTTTTCATGAATGTGCATGAATAATTTTGCCAATCCTATTAAACCTGACGTTTCCTATCAATTTCCACACTTCCCAGAGTTTCGTTGGCTGTGCATCAAATGACCAATACACCATAAACGCTTGTCCTTTGATGTCGTTTATATCTACCGGTCCCCAAGTACGGCTGTCGCTGCTCTGGTCTCTGTTATCGCCCATCGCGAAGACTGTGCCTTTCGGAATAGTAAACGGTTTTCCTTCCGGGAATTTACGACTAAATTGGCTTGCCGTTAAAGTGTAATCCGAAAAGGTCTCATTATCAGGCAGGTATTCCGGCTGCCGAAACGGCGGAAAATTACCTTTCCTAAAGTGGCTAAAGGACATGTGTTTCGTATAATGGCCGTCGTCAACCGCCTCGCCGTTCACGTAAAGTGTATTACCGCGGGTTTCAACGGTATCCCCTTCAACGGCTACAATGCGCTTGATAAAATTACGTTCTCGATCGTGGGGTGGGATGAAAACGAAAACGTCGCCACGCACAGGCTTATGGAAATCAAATACCTTGATATCTGTGCCAGGGATTTTAACGCCGTAAATGAACTTGCAAACGAGAATCCGATCGCCGATCAGAAGGGTGTCTTCCATCGAACCCGAAGGGATTTTGAAGGCTTCAACAACAAAGGGCCGTATGAATCCAAAAACAAGAATCAGCGCAACGACGATAACTTGCGTATATTCCCATACGACGGTCTGCCGAAATTTATGCCATTTTGATAACTGGGTGTCGCTGTTATTCATAATATGTGTGAAGTCGCTCTGAATAGAAAAGCGTTCTCCTTTTCTCGAGTTAGTTTACCTTGAACGAATCCGCGTTCGCTGGGATAAGTTTGCCGATTCTGTTGAATCGAAGATTGGCTATCATCTTCCAGACTTCCCAGGGTTTTACGGGGCGATTGTTAACCGAAAACATCACCATAAGAGCTTGTCCCTTAATATCGTCTACAGCCACTGGTCCCCAGAAACGGCTATCGCTGCTCTGGTCCCTGTTATCACCCATCGCGAAGACCATTCCTTTTGGGACAGTGAACGGTTTGCCTTTTGGGAATTTAAGTCTAAACTGCCTCTCTGTCAAGGTATAATTGTCATAATTTTCGCCGTCAGGGAGATATTCAGGTTGCCGAAAGGGTGGGAAATCCCTTCTAAAGTTGTCAAATGGTAAGTATTTCGTATAGCTGCTATCGTCAACGGTTTCGCCGTTCACATAGAGGGTATCTCCACGGGTTTCAACGGTATCCCCTTCAACGGCTACAATGCGCTTGATAAAATGTCGCTCGTCGTGTGCTGGAATAAAAACGAATACATCCCCGCGTGCGGGTTTATGAAAGTCAAAGACCTTAATAGCCGTGCCAGGGATTTTAACGCCGTAAATGAACTTGCCAACCAAAATCTGATCGCCAACGAGAAGTGTATCCTCCATTGAACCAGAGGGGATTCTATATGCCTGAACTATAAATGGATTTACAAAACCGAAAACAAAAATCAGTGAAACGATAATTTGCTTTATACTGCCATGAAGATCCAACTTGTGCTTTCTTTTTTGTTCGGATAATTTTGGTTCAGCCCCTTGAAAATGTTTCTGTGTATGCTTATACATTTCTATCCTTCCTCAGTTGTGAGCATGGCGGTGAATGCTTCTTGGGGGACATCAACGTTGCCGATTTGTTTAAGCCGTTTTTTGCCTTCTTTTTGTCTTTCCAGCAATTTCCGTTTTCGTGTCACATCCCCGCCATAGCATTTCGCAGTGACATTTTTGCGGAGTGCCCGAACTGTTTCGCGAGCGACAATCTTGTTTCCAATCGCTGCTTGAACTGGGATTTCAAACATCTGTCTCGGAATTAATTCCTTTAGTTTACTGACTAATACTTTTCCGCGCGCCTCGGCGGTGTCCCGTGGTAAGATAGTGGAGAGCGCGTCTACCGGTTTACCGTTGAGTAAGATATCTAACTTCACCAGTTTTTCGGTTTTATATTCGCCAATATCGTATTCTAACGACCCATATCCACGTGTTAGCGATTTAAGTTTCGGATAAAAATCCATCAGCATTTCACTGAGTGGGAGTTCATAAAGTAATTGGACACGCTTTGCGTCCAATTGGTTCATCCGCTTGTATATACCCCGCCGCTTCTGACAAAGTTCCATTGCATTTCCGATGTATTCGCGTGGCACAATGAGATCAATGTTCACATAAGGTTCTTCAATCCGTTCAATAGCGTTTGGTTCCGGGAGGTGCGCAGGGTTGTCAACCGCCACGTAAGCATCCGTTTTCAGGTGAACTCGGTACATAACACTCGGTGCAGTCCGAACAAGTGCGAGACCGAATTCCCGTTCAAGCCGTTCGTGGATAATTTCCATGTGGAGTAAGCCTAAAAAACCGCACCGGAACCCAAAGCCGAGGGCAACAGAGGTTTCTGGCTCAAAATTGAAAGAGGAGTCGTTGAGACGTAGTTTGTCGAGTGCCTCACGCAATGCCTGAAATTGATTCGTGTCGGCAGGGTACAGCCCGCTAAATACGAGGGGTTTCATCTCGCGGTAGCCAGGTAGCGGTTCTGCTGTCGGTTTCGTGTGGTGCGTGATGGTATCCCCAATTTTCGCCTTGTCAATTTCTCTAATACCGGCAATGAGATATCCAACAGCGCCCGTGTCGAGTTCTGCAGTCGGTTGCATCTCCGGCGTAAAAATGCCTACTTCCTCAACCTCATAGGAGCATCTAGTCTCCATGAGTTGAATTTTCTCTCCGGATTTGACGCTACCTTCAAAGATTCGTGTATACATAATGACCCCGCGATAGTTGTCGTAGACAGAATCAAGCACGAGTGCCTTCAATGGCGCGTCAATTTCGCCTACGGGCGCAGGGATTCGGTTCACAATCGATTCCAATATTGCGGGGATGCCGATACCCGTCTTGGCACTCACAAGGAGGGCATCGTCTGCTGGTATACCGATGACTTCTTCTATCTGTCGTTTGGCTTCATCGGGTTGTGCCATTGGCAAATCAATCTTATTGATGACAGGGATGATCTCCAGCTCGCTATCAATGGCAAGATAAGCGTTGGCGAGGGTTTGTGCCTCGACTCCTTGTGCGGCATCGACAATTAAAATTGCACCTTCGCACGCAGCGAGACTCCGCGATACCTCATAAGTAAAATCAACATGACCGGGTGTATCGATCAAGTTGAGTTCGTAGCGGTTTCCATCCGGGGCAGGATAGTGGAGTTTGACAGCGGTCGCTTTAATCGTAATACCGCGTTCGCGTTCCAGATCCATCAAATCAAGCACCTGCTCACGCATTTCACGATCAGCGAGTGTATTGGTGTGCTCAAGAAGCCGGTCGCTGAGCGTGCTTTTCCCGTGGTCTATGTGTCCTAAGATGCAGAAATTCCGTATATTTTCAAGTTTCTTTGGGGCGGGGGGCTGACTCCCCTCGCGAGGAGTCAGCCCCGTCCAAACCGTACGTGCGACTTTCACCGCACACGGCTTTCCCTGTCTGTGATGATCATTCAAGGCAGAGTAAATCCTTATTGAGAGATTAGAATTATCAATGTGATAGATATAGGGTTACCATGTGGGTTACCAATCTTGAAAGAACAATTGCTAATTCTTTCTCTCCTTTGTTTGTATACCAAACATAGTAGAGAGAGTATGTGTACGAATCGGTTTTTTAATCATCCCTAAAGGAAGATTGTGCTACAGCACAATCTCATTGAAAGGAGTTATCCGATGGCGAAACGAAGAAAAGGCACATCTGAGTTTAAAGCTGAAGGTGTCCCCGAAGTCCGCAAAATAACGATTATCACAATTCAAATCAATTCGTATTGACGACCATAGTATAGACAGTATATCACAACTTCGGTCAAATTGTCCATAGAATTCTACAACGACTCCCTGCCAATTCCGATTTCTGCCCAAACCCTTGACTTTTTTCCCACTACGGGGTAAAATAAAAACATACCCTAGAACAGCACCGAAACACAATAACGGAAAAATCAGGACAAGCCTCATGCGAAATTGGTTAACAATTGTTATTCTCCTTTCACTTGTTATTCTCCTTTCACTCTGTGCGCCACTATTCAGTATTGCCGGCACAGAACTTAGCGACCACGGCAGATATGTCCAACATATAGAACAAGGCTTTGTGTTTACGTTCCAAGGCAACAATAAGGAAGCCATTGCCGCTTTTGAAGCCGCTCTCGCCATTGAGCCTGAACACGCTGAGATTTTGCACTATCTCGGGATGGCGTATGCCCAAGAAGAGCTTTTGAACAAAGCCGTTGAGAGTTATCGAAGTTCTCTTGCCTTGATCCCGGATAATATCGAGGTTCTCTATTCACTCGGTGTCGCCTATTTCAAACTCGATAAATGGGCAGAGGCAATCATGCCGCTTCAACGAGGTGTCGCGCTTGACCCGCAACACGCCCGCGGGCATGAGGTACTCGGTAAATCACTCGTCCGACTACGCAGGTACGCAGAAGCCGTCCCGATATTGAAACAGGCACTCACGCTGAAACCGAACGCTGCAGGCACTTACCACGAACTCGGTACTGCCTACCTAAATATAAAAGAATACGCTAAAGCGATAGAGAACTTTGAACTGGCGATAGAATTCGGAGTCGCCCGTTATGCCGATCCACACTTTGGACTCGGGACGGCATACCTCCGCTTAGGCGATCGCGAGAAAAGCCGAGCGGAAATGCGAATCTTTCAGCAATACCAGAAAGAATACGCCGAATATGAGCGTCTCACACGTCTTACCCGCAACGAACCGAAAAATCTCGAAGCATGGACTGGTTTAGCCAGTCTGCTCATGCAACAAAAGAACTACGGACGAGCCGTTCAGGTCTTCCAGAAATGCATCGAACTCGATCCGCACAACGCTATCTTTTACCACGGGTTGAGTCGTGCTTTTATGAACCTCAACTATCCCAGGCCGGCAACGGAAGCTGCTAACAAGGCGATCCAACTTATGCCGAACGAAGCTATTCTTTACAACACCCTCGGCAGCCTCTATGCAATGCAGGGTAAAACACAAAACGCCATTGCTGCGTTCCAAAAAGCTGTCGAACTTGATGGTGAAGAACCTTTCTATTATCTTAACCTTTCAAGACTCTACCAAGGCATGGGTAACCAACGCCTCGCGCAGGAGCATCACCGCATTTATGAATATCTTAGGTCGAAACAAAAATAGCTATTTCGGCATCGTATGCACCTTGATATTTAGTCTCGGCCCCTGTTTCGGTGGCCTCGCAGCGGAGCCGGAACTCATATTGGTACCCGCTGGCACGTTTACGATGGGCAGTGAGCAGCGCGCTGCTGATGAAAGACCGATGCACAAAGTCTACCTCGATGCCTACTATATCGGCAAATACGAAGTGACAAACGCCGAATACTACGCGTTTTGGAAATCGCAATCAGCGGGCAACACACCAGCCCAAACACCTCAACACACTCCTGAAAGTTTCCAGCATCTCCCACATATCGGCGATTGGCCAGCACGCGTCGAACATTTTCCGAACCATCCCGTCGTCGGTGTATCGTGGCACGATGCTTCGGCTTACGCGGAGTGGAAAGGGCTGCGCCTCCCGACAGAAGCAGAATGGGAGAAAGCGGCACGCGGGTATACCAACAGGATATGGCCCTGGGGGAACGCAATGGAACCGCACGCAAACACTGCTGGGGCAAAGGACGGCTACGAGGATCGGATCGCACCCGTCGGGAGTTTTCCGAAAGGCAAAAGTTACTACGGCACTATGGACATGGCAGGCAACGTTTGGGAATGGACAGCCGACTGGTATAGTGATGCCTATTACGCGTACAGCTCACAAGCCGCCGCGAAACGTCCAAAAAAGAATCCAACGGGGCCAGCGGTCGGCAGCTGGCGGGTCCTCCGAGGCGGTTCCTGGATCGATGCACTCACCCGGTGCAGCACGACATTCCGATTTTATCTCTACCCGAACCTGAAAACCGCCTTTGTCGGTTTTCGACTCGCAAAAACGGCTGAAAAAAGCGAAAAGTAGTATCGGATAAAATAACCCCTAATTCAAACGAGCGAGGTATCCCTCGCCCCTACGATAAAATGCCCCTTAACCCATTTTTACACATACTGATATTCCTCCTTCCGCTAACGATCAGCAGTGCCGCCGCAGAACTGCCTACCTTTACTGATGTCACGAGAACAGCCGGTATCCAATTCAGGCACAATAACGGTAAAACCGAACATAAACACATCATTGAAACGATGGGAGCCGGTGTCGTGTTCTTTGACTACGATACAGACGGCGATGCAGACCTCTATTTTGTTAACAGTGGTACCGTCCCAGAAGAAACGCAAGACCCAGCACAAACAAAACCCGGAAATGTCCTCTATCGCAACGAAGGAGACGGGCATTTTATTGATGTTACCGAAACAGCGGGCGTAGGGGACACAGGCTACGGGATGGCAGCTTCCGCTGGTGACATTGACAACGATGGTGATGCCGACCTTTATGTCGCAAACTTCGGAAACGATAGACTTTACCGAAATAACGGGGACGGCACATTTACCGACATTACCGAAGCCGCTGGCATCGATAACGATCTCTGGAGCATCGCAGCCGCCTATCTCGATTTCGATGCCGACGGCGATCTGGATATTTTCGTCGTTAACTACCTTGTGTATGCGTTATCGATGCCAGTAACAACCTATAAAGGTATTGTCGGTTATGGACATCCGCGCAGCTACGAGGGAACCCCCGATGTTCTTTATCGGAACAATGGGGACGGGACGTTTACCAATATTGCGGAAACGGCAGGTGTCACAAATCCCAGCGAAGGCAGAGGCATGGCAGCGATCGCTTGCGACTACGATAACGACGGATTCCCCGATATTTACGTCGCTAACGATACCAACCGCAATTTCATGTATCACAACAACGGGGACAATACCTTCACTGACGAAAGCCTATTCATCGGGGCCGGTTATGATGAAAAGGGGATCGCCGAGGGCTCTATGGGGGTGGACGCTGGGGATTATAACGGAGACGGCTGGTTAGATTTCATCGTTGCGAATTCGGAGAAGGCAACCCTCTATAAAAATGAGGAAGGGCTCTTTTTCGTTGACGCGACGGCTGACAGCGGATTGGAACAGCCAACACGCTCCTTCGTAGGCTTCAGTCCTCTTTTTTTGGATTACGATAACGACGGTCATCTCGATATGTTCTGCGCAAATGGACATCCCCAAGATGTTATAGACATCTTAACCGATCACGAGACCTACGCGCAGCGCGACCAACTGTTTCGGAACAACGGAAACGGCAGTTATACGGATGTTTCAGAAACCGCCGGGGCCTACTTCGCAGAACCCCTGGTCGGTAGAGCCGCCGCGATGGCTGACTATGACAACGACGGGGATACCGATATTGTTATTATGAATTCCAACCAGAGAGCTGTCTTGCTTCGGAATGACGATGGAAATCTGAAAAATTGGGTAGGTCTTAAACTGGTCGGTACCCGGAGCAATCGCGACGGTATCGGGGCGAAGGTCCGACTCGTAGCGGGGGACGCGACACAGATTCGGGAGGTAAAAAGCGGTTCAAGTTATGCATCAGGCAGCGACACACGACTTCTGTTCGGCTTAGGTGACAACCAACATGTTGAAAAGGTTACCATCGTCTGGCAGAGCGGCACAACGCAGGAGCTAACAGGGGTGTCAATCAATCAGTATTTGACCATCGTGGAGTCGGAATAAACAACAAAAAACCCGTATCCAAGCGAGGATACGGGTTCTCTGTTCGTTGATAAACTTAGTTCCGTTTGATGTCTGCCCATTGGGTAGCGAGTTTGCCTTGCGGTTCGACGGGTGTCAGTACATCTAAGAAGAGATTATCCGTAGTCGGTGCGATGAGCAGATCAGTGTCCGTGGGTTCAAAGTGGAGGTTGACGTAATCGGCACCCCCAGATTCACCGCACTTGAAGTGCAAGAAATTTTCGCCCTTCTTCAGTTGAATCTCAGTTGGCGTTGTGACAACCTGAACGCCCCCTGTCCATGCTGAATTGTCATAGACCTGTTCGCCATTGAGCCAGATTTGGGCATGATCATCATGTGCGGGGTGAATTGCCGTTGTCCGTTCGTCGGGTGAAATAACGACAATGATACCGTGCCAAGTGATGTCGCTTGCATCCGGAATACCGTGGCTTGTTGATATATTCGACTGATCCGCAACGTTAATGTCAACGATCGACCAAGCGAGTGAGCCGCCGTTATCCGGAAGGTGAACGATAGCGCTCGCCGTTTTCCCTGCACCATCGCGGGTCGAAACAGAGGCGTTAGAGATAGCACCCCCGCTGCCTTCAGCGAGATAGTCGATTCCGGCTGAAGTGTCAAAACCGCCGGTATCCGTTACCAGATCTAATCCCCACCATTTTGCAATCCAGTTATCACCCGCTGGTTGCCAATTTTGTGCGAATGCCATAGGCGTAATCATGACAACACAAGCAAGTGCAATAAAGATTGTGAATTTTTTCATAGCTATGAAATCTCCTTCTTGATACTCCCATGCCTAAAGTGATGGGATTCTTGTTTCGTCATTTCGTGCCTCCGCTGTGGAGGGCTTACAGAAACTCCACAAGCGTTTTATGTCTCGGTGTATCCCACCGCGACAGGTTAATTCTGCCACAAAACATACCTTTTTGGCAACCCCTTTTTTTGCCGTCGGCACGAGCGTTACGGGGATGAACCCGAAGCCTAAAGGCTTGGGATTGTTAAGAAGTCCTTTCAATATTCACAAGGTTCAGAGTTTTGAGCAAGAAGCGCGCTTTCCAAAATCTCAGCACCTCATCAGATTTTACATTTGGTGATCGCCGTACTGCATGCAAATCACGATTTTTTTTTATGCCAACGTTCCACCGGTAAACCGATGTCGGCTTCTGCCAGCAGTATAATAAATTATAGCACTTTTTAACGTTGAATTGCAAGAAAAAAGCGCATTTTCTTAAAAGTGTATCATTAGGCAGATAACTTGTCAACTTTAATTTGTGCCGCTGCGTTGGCAATAGAGCTAAGATATTCTCGGCGTTGAAGGGGTAGTTGCGAAAGTAGGTTTTTCGGTCAAGAAGTTGCCCGTAGTGCACGTAGGTCCCCTTCTTGGTTTCGCAACCACTGACGTTTTAGTATTTCTCAAACAGGAATAGGAATTCACGGTTCGGTTCTTCAGCTGCGCGGACCCATTCGTTCGTCCATTTCATACCAGCCATGACGTTCCTTTTGTAGTTGAGTTCGAGAGCATCGAGGAGTTTTCCGTTGCTTTGCATGACTTCGTTGAGTTGTTGCGCGGTCGCACGACCGCCGGAACTGTAAGAGAGTAAAATCCATCGGGCTTGCGTCATCTGGATAAGGTTAGCAATGGCGTCAACGGTGATGAAACGCCCGTCAGCGTTGCGGCGGAATTCTTCAAATACAGACGCGGCAAGGCGATCTGATGTATCTTCTCGCCGTTTGGCTTTACCGAAAAGGTTGGGTTTGTCAAAGAGAACGACGGTTTTCCAGAGGTGGTAGTAGGCGGCGTATCTGACACGGGAGGCAGGCATCTTCTCGTTGTTTGAACCGTAGGGCGGATCGAAGTACGCAAGGTCAACGGAAACCCGTGGCACGAGTTCAAAGATGTCGGTTTGGTGAACTTGATGGTTCCCTTCTGATGTAAAAACTTTGGGTACTTCAAGTACGAGTTCTTTATAGGCGCGAGGCGCCCATTCTTTGAGGTAGGCGGAAAAGTGACCGAGGGTGCTGTCAACCCGGTCAAGTGCGAGTATGAGGCTTGTGAGTGCGACTGCCTTTTCTACTGGATCCAGACTGAGGGTTTCAATTTCTTGTCGAATGGCATCTAATTTGCGAGTGTTGTGTCGCTGCCACGGTTTTTTGAGTCCGTCTGCTTGGATTGCAGAACCCCTATTGGAGCGTCCACCGTAGTGTTCTGTAAACCAGCCATCAATGGATGGGACTGCGTTGAGGTGGTCGATGAGAGGTTGATATGTTTCTCGCGATTTTGTGTTGAGAAGGTAACAAGTACCTAAAATTTTTGACCATGGGGCGAGGTCGTTGCAGATGACAGTATAGCCGAGTTTTGCGAGTGTTTGTGAAACGCGGGTAGTACCTGCGAATCCGTCGAGGATGGTTTTAGCGTTGACTTTTTTGACGAGTTGAAGGATGTGCGGGATGAGTTTTCGTTTGGAACCGATGTATTTGATGCTTTGTGTTGAGGGGGGATCAAATCCTAAATCATTGAAAAGAGGAAGTGTCTGCATTATGCCTCTATCCCTAATTTTTGCGTGATACTCACAACGGCTAAATCCGTGTGCTTGTTTGCTTCCTCGTGGGAGGCTTACTTGATGTGAGTCCCGAAACCGGCGACCCCTTATTAAGTCTACACAAGTGCGGCGTAAACCGAACACCCATGGGGGATACCACTGCCCCGACTACAGGGTTGAAAAGCCAACCCTGATACGCCGTGAGAAGGTTAGTCGCACCAACAACGTCCCTATGCCCTTCCCACTTACATATAGAGCAATGATAGGTTCTTCTACTCGGTTTCTTTCTATTCCCGCAAGACGGACACGTTTGGGACGTATAAGCCTCATCTTGTGTAGCCACAAGGATACCCACGGCTACGGCTTTGTATGTGAGCATTTCTCTGATTTTCGAGAATGCCCACTGGTGTAACTTCTCGTTTCGCTTTTTCCCATACTTCATAGATTGTCGGATGTGCTGAATATCGCCTATGACAATCGTTTCTAGCTTTCACTCATGGCAAGTAGAAACAAATCGGGATGTGAGTTTGTGGCGCATCTCACGTATTTGGTTAGCAAGGGCAGCAAGCGTTTTGTTTTTCGCACGCTTGCGTTTCTTCCAGCTTTTGCTATAACGCTTGCACCTGGAGAGTTTTCGGTTAATGTTCGCTTTAGACTTCTCGCGATACCACACTTTACTGCGAACTTCGCGCCCATTATAGATGTCGGCGGTGAGCCCGTCAAAAGCGACAATCGGGTGTATCTCACCCATATCCACTGCAACAGCCGAAACGACTTTCGCTTTCGTTTGCTTAGGCTGCATGAGATAAGTTGCGTGAAATTCGTAGCGTTTCGCGGTTCGGTTATAGACAAGTGAGACTTCGGCAGGCACTTTCTTATAGAGCTTTTTATCAATCTTCAGCCAAAGGGGGGTTCTGTCTTTGCCCAGAGAAAGCCGGAGTTTGCCACGCTGATAGGAGATACCCGTCGCACGCCAAGTGAAGGTGTGAAACTTTCGTGTCTTCTGCGGTGGTTTCGCAGACGGATTCGTTTTCCTATTCGCAAAATAGGAACGTCTCGCAGCGCAATAGTAGTCTATAAGCGCCTGCACCGAATGGGAATGGCACGGATACCTTTTGAATTTGAGATAAGCCTTAAGTCCAGCATCTGACAGCCAAAACCCTTTTTGCTTGTGTGTTTTGAACGCAAGCGATACGATTTTAGAAGAGATACGGCCACCCAGCCGATTTATCGCGTCTAACCCCTCTGTAGGCTTAGCTGTTCCTATAATATAGGTGAGATACGCATTTTTGGATGTAGACACGCTTTTGATCCGCAATGTAGGCTTTGGGACTATAGACCCTATTTTTATTGGAATACCCGTCTTTTTCGGGGTTCTTGAGAAACATCAGACTCTATCCTTTATATGAGTTTCTGTAATAGAGGATACCCTATGATTTAGAGAAAGTCAACGCTTTTTTCACATCGGCACGAGCGTTACGGGGATGGACCCGAACCACAGAGGAAACCTGGGATCGTTAAGAAGTCCTTTCATCGGTTTCCCACATTTATTCTCAATATTTCTGAGAGTCTATCACACTTTTTGTTGACAATCCACCCAAAGAACTTGACAAAAGTAAACAAAAGCGTCTATAATTAGAACATACTTGCATTTCAGATGGAAAAACATCATGAACCGTTCCCGTAGACGACAACGTTCAGTGCGTGCATTGCTCTTTGCTGGTATTGTCCACCTGAGCCTTGCTATCATATTTATGTTTTCTTTCTACGCGGACCGACACATCGGTAACGAAGATGCGCTGGCAGTGGAGCTCATCAATCCGAAAGCCTTTCGAGAACAGCGGCGTACCCTCAAAGCGCCGCCCCCTAAAGAGATTCTCATACCCCAGCGGCCGGACGATTCCAGTGACACCAACCAACGCCATTTAGATTTACTCGCCTCCGCCAACTTCATGGATGAGACGATTCGCCAGTCAGAGGAAGCACTCCTCAACAGCGCGACAAAATCCGCATCGGATACTGAAACAATACTTCCGGACGTAACGACGGATGCCCAACGGTACAGCAGCCACGCATCGCCGATCCCTGAATCGGTGGACAGTCCTTTTCAGACGACCCCGGGAGCCGGGGAGGACAGTTTACGGCAGCACCTCAAAGGAAACGGCAGTGGCGGATTCCACAAGCTCGAATCTACGGGAGTTTCTGAAATCGGGACTATCGGAGACGGGGACGGCGAGGATGTCGGGCAAGGCAGCGGGGCCGGAAAAGGCACGAATCCATTTGCGAAAGCACTCAAACGGATTGCCGACCATATCATCGGAACGCGAGAACTCGATAAAGTGAACGTCGTGTTCGTGATTGACACCAGTGCAAGCATGCGTGATAGCGTCCAAGCAGTCGCCGCAAACCTCTACGCCATGACCGATGAATTCGATTTCATCAACTTGGAGTATCACCTCGGCATGTCCGAATTCAGTGTCCGACACGAAGGGCAAAGACTCGAAATCCGATCGCTATTACCCGAGGTCGGCATGCTCCGCAGACGGATGCAAAAAGTAGCTCTCAGCGGAGAGGAACACGCGCTCGATGCCCTTACAGACACACCGCATTATATAGACTTCCACGCCGATGCAGATAAATACATTGTCCTCGTAACAGACGAACCGGCATCAACGCACATGATAAAGGCAGGAAAGGCAGAAACCGATACAATGCGGCAGAAGGTCATCGAGTTGTACCAATTTGAGGATATACGCGTCAACGTCCTCGGATATCCAGAACCGTTCCAACAAGAGTTAGCAGAGGTGACTGGCGGATTGTGGCAGCGGATTCCCGGAGACATCCAAAACCCGACCACGCTGCCGAGTGACCGAGCCGCCAACGAAGGGTTTATCAAGGTGTTCCGAGACATCGCTACTGACCTGCGTCGCAACAGCGGTAAACTCCTATTCAGCATGGAATCTCAGTTTGAAGTCTTTCTCGAAGACGGTGATGTACCGATGAAGAAGCTACAGCGTGAATTTAGACAAAACGGGGCTCGCTTAGCCGGTATTGACAACCTGTTCGGGAGCGCAACCGTCTGGGAGAAACAGAAAGGGGACCTGTGGGTCATTACCGACTATACAAACGGGCGGGTCTATACGATTCGGAAAGAGGGACATAAATTGAACGTCTATTCGGGTATCTACCCCGAAAGTTGGAACGCCTCTACAAGCCTCACGGCTATGACGCAAAAACGCGGGAGTAGATGGCTCATGAACGACCGGAAGCAGCACCGAATGTTCACCATCCGCAGTGAAGACAATCGATTGAACATCTACGACGGCGCAGCGCTCAGCGCAGCGCCTGATAAGGCAGTGAAGGGATACGAACCGGTTGTGGATATCGTCGTTATGCTCGATTACAGCCGGAGCATGGGAGGAAAGTCTCAAGCAATTATGCTCGGTTTAAGCACCCTGCTCGGCAGATTAGATATTCTACCGATTAACTACCGCATCGGGCTGATTCGCTTTGCAGAAGCGAAAGACGCAATCAAGGTCATCAACGGTGCGGTTGTCACACAGATGCCACTCAACGAGGCGATGTTAGCGAGTTGCATGGAAGCCCCATTTGGCGGCGATGAACACCTCATTGATGCCATCGTCGAAGGCGTTCCGAAAGTGAAATTCAGCCCGTACGCCAGCCGATTTTTGCTTATCCTGACAGATGAACCGACAACCGGAAAATATCCACCTGAAGATGCTCTTAAGTTATGTCTGTCCTTAGGGATCCGTGCCTATGTCATCGGGCATCCGGGTCCCGCAGATTTTCAAAAGACCCTCGTTGAAAAGACGGGTGGACGCTTTTTTACAATGCCAAAACATCTAAACCGAGCGTTCCCAAACCAGTAAATAAAAAGGAGTTACTATGGCTACAACTTCTACAAGTACACAACAACACAGAGAAATGGCAACCGAAGAGGGGCCTGTCGCTGTTGCTATTGTCACCGTGAGCGATACGCGTACCCCGGAAACAGACAAAAACGCAGCATTTTTACGAGAACAACTCGCTGCACATGGGAACAGCGTCGCTGCGTATCAAATCATCAAGGACGAACCTGCCCAAGTCGCTGCCGTGTTAGATAAAATGGCGGAAAGCGATGCACAGGTTATCCTTTTTAACGGGGGCACAGGGATCGCTCCACGGGATACTACATTCGATATCCTCAATCGCAAGTTGGAAAAGACGCTCCCCGGATTTGGGGAACTTTTTCGGATGTTCAGTTATGATCAGGTCGGTGCAGCGGCTATGTTGTCAAGGGCAACGGCTGGTGTTTATCGTGGGAAAGTGGTTATCTCCACACCGGGATCAACCGCGGCAGTAGCATTGGCATGGGAAAAACTGATTGGACCGGAATTACAGCATTTGGCGTGGGAAATCGGGCGCTAAACCGCTTCTCACCACCCTAAGGTATGCGAGGTTTCCCAACCTCGCCCACCCTGCCTAACAAAGCACCCTAATCTACTAACCCACGACTGACCCCTGACTGCTAATTGCTAACAACCACTCACAACACCTCACGCGTGAACGTATACATACCCCGCAACCACGACCCGTAATAAATACCGTTCGCATAAAAAAAATAGAGCAGCTTCAACGCGATAATGGCAATCAGACAGGCAAACAGTACCACGAGCAAACTATAATCCCACATCCCCATTTTCAAAGTCCGTAGCGAAGTGCGTTCCGCCATCGTCTCTGCCGAAAACCCTCGACTTTC
Source organism: Candidatus Poribacteria bacterium (assembly GCA_965202725.1). Taxonomy (GTDB): domain Bacteria; phylum Poribacteria; class WGA-4E; order WGA-4E; family WGA-3G; genus WGA-3G. Next base: position 4,338,321 of record OZ241845.1, on the reverse strand, counting down.
AACAGATTCACTGAGACGCGTTGCATGCCGGATATTCCCTGCCAAGATTGGACGGAAACTATTTAGCAACGCACGACACGTGGTGATCAGATTGAGTCGAAGATACCGGAACCCTCTCAATCGTTGCGAGCGGAGCACAGTCGCTGCCTCATTCGCGATAACCGGAATGAAATGCAGTGCCGTTGTCACCATGAAAGCGAGTGTTGAGGGTACGCGCAACTGCGTCAGTGCCAAGAGAAGCTCGCGAGGTTGCGTCGTCCAGACGATAAAACATCCGATAGTCAGTGTCGTGTTGAAACGCAAGGATTGAACAATGCCATGAAACAGGCCTTCCTGATAGACGCGGATGCCGCCCGTCATCTTCCCGATGAGCGGTAGGTCGGCAGGCACAAGCATGAACAGCACGGTGCGCGGAAACGCGTTATAGAAGATCGCTTGACTGTATATTAAACCCCACGTCGTAAAAAGGAGGAAGGTACAGATCAGTCCAATTTGCCGCCACGTCGGTATAGACAACGCAATCAACGTCAAGCTACCGAGAAAACAGACGGACAGTGACATAGGACTATCCAGCAGAATGACGAGACACCCTGCGGTGAGCATCATCAGGATTTTTGTGCGGGGTTCGAATATCGTATTGCGCATGCTATAAGTATAACAGGTTTGGACCTTGTTTGCTAATTAATTGTCTGACAAGAAGGCGTTCGCCGATGCCTACGAGACGCGTGGCACCTCCATTAACCCAGAACTCTCAAAGGCGGCCATAGAGGAGATGCTCACGCAGCCCTGCTACTTTCTTCTTGTTTTATATCCGGGTATCTGCTATGATACTGACATGCTAAAACTAAACCTAAAACCCAGCCATAAAGCAATCCGAGCTTACTACGCCACGCTGCAGCAATACGAACAACACGCCATTAGACATGAAGGCGCAGTCAGCAATCCGTTCGCCTTCCTCCTGGATACCTGCACAAAACAGATAAACGGAACGTTTATCCCGCAATATCCGATGCCCACGGTAGGCGGAAACCGCATCGTCGTTGACGGTGCAATCCTCGACGCATACGGACTCCCCCTCGCCTACTGGGAGGCGAAAGACACAGCCGACGACCTCGCCAGAGCCGTGCAGGAGAAACAGGATGCAGGCTATCCACTTGAGAATATCCTCTTCCAAACACCAGAGCGTGCCATCCTTTACCAAAATAAGCAGATAGCCCTGGATCTGGACATCACCGAACCCGCACGCCTGATTGCCGCCCTTCAGCATCTTTTCGCTTATGTCCCACCCGCACTGGACAACTGGCAGACGGCTGTCACGGACTTCAGGGAGCATGTGCCGACCCTCGCAACCCAGCTAAAGGCACTCATTGAGCAACGCCACGCAAAGGATCCAACGTTCAAAGAGGCGTTTGCCAACTTTTACGAGACGTGTCGCACCGCCATTAACCCCGAACTTTCAAAGGATGCCGTAGAGGAGATGCTCATCCAGCACATCCTCACCGAACGCATCTTCCGCACCGTCTTTGACAGGTCAGACTTCACCCGACGAAATATCATCGCCCGCGACATCGAAAACGTCAGCGATGTGCTGATGCGACACGCGATGAGCCGCGACGCATTCCTCCAACCCCTCGACCGGTTCTACATTGCGATTGAACAGGCAGCGACCCTCTGCCGAGACTTCTCCCAAAAGCAGCACTTCCTCAACACCTTCTACGAGAAGTTCTTTCAAGGCTTCTCCGAAGACGTTGCAGACACGCATGGCATCGTCTACACACCGCAGCCGATTGTGGATTTCATGGTGAACAGCGTTGAGCACATCCTCAAAACTGAGTTCAGTCGGTCATTGTCGGATACCGGTGTGCATATCATTGACCCGTTCGTCGGCACTGGCAACTTCATCGTCCGGCTGATGCAAGACATCCAAGGCACTGCACTGGAGGAGAAATACCGGTATGAGCTGCACTGCAACGAGGTGATGCTCCTGCCCTACTACATCGCGAGTCTCAACATCGAGCAGGAGTTCTTCCACCGCACGGGGACGTATCTACCGTTTGAAGGCATCGCGCTTGCGGATACGTTTGAACTGCTTGAGAAGGAGCAAGGCGAACTCTTTACGCGTGAAAACACGGAACGTGTGGAAAAACAGAAGGCAGCGGATATGTTCGTGGTTATTGGCAACCCCCCTTACAACGCGGGACAAGTCAACGATAGCGACAACAATCGGAATCGGAAATATCCGACAATGGACGCGCGGGTCACAGACACTTATGCTAAAGACTCCAAAGCGACCAATAAAAACGCACTCTACGATCCTTATGTGAAAGCGATTCGATGGGCATCGGAACGGATTGGGGAAGAAGGGATCGTGGCGTTTGTAACAAACAACGGATACATTGAAGGTTTGGCGTTTGATGGGATGCGGAAACATCTCGCGCAAGATTTTACCAAAATTTATCACATTGACCTCAAGGGGAACGCTCGTACCTCGGGTGAACAACGCCGAAAAGAGGGCGGGAATATTTTTGACGACCAGATTCGGGTCGGGGTCGGAATTAGCTTTTTCATCAAAAAAAGAGAAGTAACATTCAAACAAGCTGAGGTATGGATCTACGCTGTTGATGACTATTTGAAAATGCGCGAGAAACAGAAACTTTTAAGCGAATTCGGAGACTATACAAATGTCCCTATGAAAGAGATCACTATTGATAAAAAGTATACATGGTTAACCGAGGGACTCCAGGCTGAGTTTGATACCTTTATTCCGCTTGGAACTAAAGCAGCAAAGGCATGGAAAGGGGCTGCGGCGGATGTGATTTTCAAAGCCTATAGCAACGGTGTAGCGACGAGTCGCGATGCATGGGTCTACAACTTCAATCGTGATGCCCTTGACAAGAACATTCGGGAAATGATTGGCGTTTATAACGCAGAGGTGGACAGGTGGCATCGTCGGGAGGATCAGAGGGCGAATGTCAACGATTTTGTAGTCTACGACGACATGAAAATCAAGTGGGATCGGAACTTACGTCAGCATTTACAACGCGGGAGATATGCGGAATATGCAAAGAATAAAGTGCGTTCCTCACTTTATCGCCCGTTTATAAAATCATATCTGTTTTTTGATCGTGTTTTGAACAATTGTGTCTATTTGTTTCCCTCTATTTTTCCAACACCCGAAACGGAAAATAGAGCTATTACTGTTAGTCCTCCAGGTACAAAATTGCCCTTTCATGCGCTAATGCTTGATGTAATTCCAGATCTCCACATCACAGGTGATTCCCAATGTTTCCCCTTCTACACCTACAACGAAGACGGCACAAACCGACAGGAAAACATTACCGATTGGGCATTGACACACTTCCGAACCCACTACCAAGACGACACTATCACCAAATGGGACATCTTCCACTATACCTACGGACTCTTGCATCACCCCGACTATCGCCAGAAATACGAAGCAAACCTCAAGCGCGATCTGCCGCATATCCCCTTCGCTGAAGACTTCTGGGGATTCGCTACCGCCGGTGCACAGCTGGCAGACTTCCATGTTAACTACGAAGCCGCCCCGAAATATGAGGGACTGACATACATCGAAACCCCGGGAATGAGGGTGGATTGGCGTGTTGAGAAGATGAAACTTTCCAAAGATAAAACGCAGTTGAAATACAACGACTTCTTGACGTTGGCCGGTACCCCGGCAGGAGCGTTTGATTATCGGTTAGGGAATCGGTCTGCGTTAGAGTGGGTCGTGGATCAGTATCGCGTGAAAATAGACAAACGGAGCGGAATTGTGAACGACCCAAATCGTGCGGATGCGCCGCGGTATATTGTGGATTTGATTGGTCAGGTTATCCATGTGAGTTTGCGGACAGTGGAAGTTGTACGGGGGCTGCCTGAGTTGTAAGCCTAATTTTAGTAGATGCGGTTTTCTAACTGCACTGATCTCAGGGGAGTAAGCATTTTTGCTGTCCAAAGAGAGGGATTCTTTACAGAACATGTTACCCCTTCTACGAGGTTATGTCAAACTTTATTACGTAAGTCCTACTACAGTAAAAAATTTGGAAACGCCGCATTACAGAAATGGATTATTTGCATCGAAGTAATATGAAGGTTCCTCTACGGAAACCTGGCTGTCCATTGTGAGGCGGACGGGTGCGGAGTACTGTTCGATTACCCCTTTTTGCACAAGCCATTCACACGCCAATTCAAGCGCGAGCTCGCGTTTGCCGAAATGTGTGTAGAGATCGGTTATTGTCCGCTCCTCACCGGATTCCTCTAAGAAATCAAGCAATGGTTTGAACAACAACTGTAAATCGTCCGCCAGATACTGGTCAACGCGTTCGAGTGCCTCGCGGAGCATGGCTTCATCTTTGGGTTTGTCTATGAGATCGATGAAAACAGCTTTGAAAAAGTCGGGGTTGTGTTTGAGTGCTTGATAGATAACCTTGCGCCTGGGTGTTTCGCTGTGTTTGAGGACTTCAATACGCGCCAGCTCTCTGATAGCGTATTTTAGGTAGAGAAAGGTGTAATCGATGTCGTGTTTGAGGTGTAACCATTTCTCCGCTTTGGCGAGGATAGCTGTCAGGTTAGCCGCAGCATTGAAAAGTTGCGACTGTCTATCTCTGTTCCCGACCTGCAGACAGGCAGGGTCCCCAACAGGGAAACTCACATCGTTGCCCTCAGCAAACAGGCTGTCTTTGGAAAAGAGGACACGGCTCTCAGCAAGGATTGAATGGAGTCGGCTGCCTTGCAGCGTTCTGTCCAACAATTTCTTGTAATCGTTGCGGGTGTAGCGTTCAACTCGGAATGGGATTCCGTCTTCAATGAGTTGAGATTCTTTTTTTCTGAACTTCGTGCCGTCTCGGAGAATCAATGTTATGTGAACAGCCGTCTTTTCCCAAACGTTGTCCTCGGCGAGGTTGTTTGTGAGGATTGCAGCGAGGATGTAACGGTCCTGTTCGAGTGTGTCGGTCAAATTATCCAGTGCGTTGTGAATTTGGGTGTGGATGTCTTCTCGAGTCGCACTCGTTCCTACAGTGTTGTCGTAATAGTAGGCGGGTTCCTCTACGGAAACTTGGCTTTTTACTGTGAGATTTAAAGGCGCTGCGACTTGCCTAATCACCCCTTTCCATGCCAACCACTGGCATACCAAGTCGAGCGATTCGTCATCAAATTCCGGTTCCTCTTCACCCCTACCCTGCCGACTGTGTCCCAAGTCGGCGTTTAACTCAGTCCCAGGGCGAGGGGTTTCCTGCTCAATGAGATAATCGAGAATCGGTTGGAAGATAAACTCCCGCTCATCAAGGTATTCGTTAATTGCATGCAGTGCATCCTGAATAACAACTTCGTTCTTTTCGCAGTTGATAAGATCAGTATAGACTTTATTGAAGAAGTCAGGATTGTATTCGATCGCCGGTTGGATGACCTCGCGTGCGGGGATTTCATCGTTCAAGAGGACTTCTATGCGTGCCAATCCTTGTACCGCGTCGAGTATGGACAGAAAAGTGGCAAGGCAATCCTGATTGACGTAAAATTGTTTTTCTGCGTATAACAGGCTCGGCAAGGTGTTGGCAACGACGTTGAGGATTTGGAGCTGCTTATCGCGTTCGCCGATGCTGTTGCGGTCAGCGTTTTTATGATACCACTCCTCAATAGAGGCATCACGCGAAAAGAGGAGGGTGCTGTGGGAGAAATAGGAGTGCATGAAAGACCCCTGTTGCGCGCGCTCTATGTTCTGTTTAAAAGCCTTTCGGGGCGTTATGTTGGCGTGGATGTTGACCCCGTTTTCGACGAGCGAAAAGAAAGATTGCGTGGGACGAATTGCATCTCTGCCGATGAGTTCTACGTCAAGGTCGGATTTTTCCCATACCTGTGCGTAGGAAAAACTACCGGCGACGATGGCGGCGAGAATATAGGGATCCTTTTGGACTTTTTCGACGAGGGTATTTGCGGCCTCTTGGTAACGTTGTTCAATGGCCTCTTGGGACTGCATTGGATGCTCCTATTTAACGTCGGGTGTCTGTTTTAATTCTTCCCGAACAACTTGACGTACTGCATTGCATACGTGCATGGCAGGAAATACAGGGGCTACCGTTGCTGAATTGCCGAGGTAGCGGTGCGGATTCCCGGACGATGGCATCACAAGCCGCTTGAATGTCTTGTCCGGTAACGATGTGCTTCATCCGCCGTTTTTGAGTCAGCTCAGTTAAAAGGGAATGCGGGAATATGGTACAAAAAATAGGGATTTCCTATTTTAATTATAACATAGGTATGTTAAGAGTGCAAATATTTTTGGGGTTGTCGATTATAAAGGACCCAAAATGCCCTGAAGGGACTTCCTTAACAATTCACCCGAAAAACTTATGACAAAAGGCAACGTTTTGGGGTATAATTAACATGTTGCGCGGGGATACACCGAGACATAAAACGGTTGTGGCTTTTCTGTCCGACCGCCACCCCGGCGATAACCCGAAATGACGAAACAAGAAGCACGCGCCTTTAGGCAGTGTGAGTATCACAAACTGTTGACTTTTCAAAAACATAAAGATATACTATACCCCTTAACAATCGGTATTATCGGTGAAGGAAGTGGAAATCGGATGAAGGGAAAAACAGATGAAAGCCGGAAGCCGCTTTACCGAACCACAAGGAAAATTTAAAAAAATGATAGACTGGATTTATTTTCGGAATGGTTGAAGCTCATGCAAAAAAGTGCAAGAGTTACTTGACACACATCATTTGCAAGCGGAACGCCGGACGGATGCTCGAAAAGCGAAAATGGAAGCAGCAGCGGTATGGGAACTCATGGGGGGTGCAGAGCGCATCGTTGTTGCGAAAGGGCGGCGCGCCGAAACCTTTGTGCCGACTGAAGACTCACAGGAATCTATTCTGAAGGTGGTGCTGGGACGCAGTGGCAGTCTCCGTGCGCCGACGGTCCGGAGCGGGAATGTATTTCTCGTCGGCTACAACACGGCGCTCTATGAGACGGAGGCACCGTTTTTAACCCGCTAAGAATCAAAACCAACGGTAGGAAGGTTCTCCTTAAAGGTATTTCCCGCCCCCTCCCCTTATCAGGCGGCCTTTAAGAGGAATTCCTAAATTTGTAGGGAAGTTCATAGGGGAATATCTCATTTTCGGAGACCTGCGCGCGCTGCGAGAAGTTGGTGGGCTTCGTCACAGCACCATTCATCATGTCCGCTTGTCCGAGATTCCAAAAGATAAAAATCGTAGCCGGTGCATTTGGGACAAACAGCCTTGTTATTCTTGTCTACATAGATGCCGTATTCATTGAGAACCGACTCCATGTCGTAGGCATCTTTCACCATTTTTCTCAGTTCCCAGTATGGGAGTTCTGTGGGGTCTCTGTCTCAGGGGCGGCCACGTCTACGGGTTCTTCGGTAATAGTGATACGTTTCATGGTGTCGCTGACTCCTTAGCAGTGTTGCAGTATTCCTGTAGATTCCACTCAAAGAAACCCACGGGAAGCCCCTGATTAAATTCCATCTCAAGAATCGTAATACGTGCCGTGCGGCGCATAAAACCGTCAGCACGGTACTCTTTTGATTCAAAAACTTTGGGATGAGCGATGCCGAGGGGTTCCAGATAGGCGAAGTCGCTATATTCCTGAACTAACCGCAGGCAGTAGCCGTCCTCGTTGGCGGTGGGCGACTCGCTTTTGAAATAGTGTTCTTCTCTAAAAACCTGGGGAACCTCAGAAAGACGCACATAGGTTTTCGTCAGAATCTTATCAACGGAGGAATGGGTGAGGATGAAGACCGCCTCCCCCTCAACTTCAGACGACTCTACTTGCACTTTGGCTGTATCACTTGAGAGGTTTTCCGGGAGAATCATGAAGGGGAAACTGATCATCCAGAAATCCTCATCTTCTCTGGGATGCTCTTCAACGACCCCGATGGATCTATAGTTGTCAAATTGATTCGGTAGAACTCCATCGAGGTTTTGGCGGGGATTCACGACATAGTACTCGTGCCTTCCACCCGCATAGTAGCGAGCATACTCGACGGATGGGAACGGAGCAGGCGCGCTAGACGGATACGTATCAAAGCACGCGATCTGTTCCATCCGATAGTTGAATTGGGGATGTTTTTCTCTGGAATCCGGAAGTCGTTGAAAAACAAGGTTCACTTCCTTAAAAAGAAAGCGCTGATCCCCAAAAGAACCATAGGTTTCGGCGCGTTCAATGTCCCGTAAAATCTTCTTCCGCAGTGCTTCGGGTCTTGAAGTCTTCTGGGGTGCATCCCGGTATTCCTGTTTGCGGTGCTCGATAAATTGCTGCAACCTTTTTCCGGCATCCTCCGGATGGGTAGGAGAATTTATGTACCAGAGAAATGTGATTTCTGCATCTTGGATGAGGGTTTTAGAAAAGTTGAGGACGGAAATTAACGATTGTATATGCATCGGCGTGTTTTCCTCTTGCCCCATGATTTGGGCGGGGGCCGGTTGCGTGCCTATAAGTAAGAAGGCGAAGAGTAGCAGAGAGACAGCGTTCATTTTCAGCATCTGTCTTTTTGGGATCGGCTATTAACGGTATAACAACCCTCGCGCGCAAAACACGCTTCGCCCTACATTCACCGAATCACGCTTTAGCCGACATCCGGTGTTAAGATTTTCAGGGGTGCTTAAGCCACAACGATGAACACCAACCATGTGCCAAGTCCGAAAAGTAAAAACCCTATCCCGACTTTTACGGTCACGAGATGTCTCTGTAAAAGACCGCCGAGCTGCTGGCTGGTGGCCCCCCAATAGACACAGCTAAACACAATCAGTAAAGGCACAATGAACATCACGTTATACAAAAGCAGATACACAATCGCATCCCGACGCATCCCCTCCATGCCTGAAACGAATGTCAGCGTCGGCAGATACACTTGACCGGTACAAACTAACTCTAAGGCGGAGATAACAAAGCCGATCACCAAGGCACCCGCAATCACACCAGAGGTGCGTGTGCGTTCTCGGATCACGTCGTGTATCCGCAGCTTCACCGCGCGGGGCAGCTGCAATAGAATCTCTGTTGTTTTTCCTTGTTTCGCCTTCACACCATCGTAGAGGCTCAGCCCTGCTAACGCAAAGGTCGCCGTGGCAGCGAGCAGGTAAACACAGGTGGCAACTCCCGAAAACTGCTGGAGATACTTCATAAACGAAAGTGTCCCGAGTCCTAACAAGAGGTATGTCAGAAAGACCGATAGGGCAAATGCACCGCCAGCGATAAGCATCTCTTTCCTCCGACGACCGACGAGGTTCATATAAGAGATAAAAAACACAAGCGTGGCAAACGCACAAGGATTGACGCCATCGAGGAACCCTGCTCCCGCTACTGCCAACGCTCCGAAACTCTGAAACCGAGCAACAATGTGTGTTTCAGCCGCGTTCAATTGGGTTTCCGCTTCCGGTAATCGTGAACCCACCCCGGTGGAGAGGTGTTTTTCAACACCCGTTTCAAGCCGTTTTTCATCAAGTTCCCCTATCCACGCGGTATCCCCGATGAAAACAGCAGGGGTTGTCAACCTTTGGGTTTCGGGGACATCGTAAAGGGCACCCATCGCTTCCAAGCGTGCCTGTTCCGTTTTGGCATCTCGCTGGTCAACAACGATGTTTGGATACTTCGCCTTTAACGTCTTGAGCATTTTCATCGCGCGGGCACATTTCTGACACCCTTGCTTGTGAAAGTAGACAACGTGGATAGACCTTGCAGACACCTGATGCGCTGAAACTGTTTCAAAGGCATCAGGTGTTGCAGTCAACGTCTCATACGCGTCGAGGAGCCTTGCAAGTTCGGCGTTGGGGGCAATCTTTTCAGAAACAAGGTGGTATGCGTTTGCGATTTTGTATCCTTGCAGTACCCCGTCAGTTTCCACTTCCAAAACACCGACGGCTGTACCTTGCGATGCAGTGCTGACAATTGCGGTTTCTCCGCGAAAGACAGCGGCTGCGCGGGGAGCTGCCGGATCCGCTCGGTCGTCGCCGGCAACAATCAGAATGTCTATCCACGGGAACGCGGATCCCAACTGCCTTGCCTCTTCCTGTGTTGCGTGAAACACAACAACGACAACATCACTTTTACGGAGAAGTTCCGTCTTCATGGCTGCCAAGACGGTTCGCGGGGGAATCAACACACCCGCGGGAAGTTCAGAAACCTGGCTCTCAGCGATCAAACCGACAATAGACACATTCGTGGCAGATACAGGAAGAATCCGATAGGGTTCCCAGATATCAGACGCTACATTTGCACAGACAACAGGGACCTCGGGGTGGTTGCCACGGACTCCCGCAAGCGTTTCTTGTGAGAGAGATACCTCATTCGGGCCCAGACAGAAGACATCTATCTGCAGGGCATTCACTGCGGCAAGCCCGATCTGGTAACCCCATTCGGCATTGGCATCTGTTGGGTCGATAAGATTTCCGGTGTGCAGGTTCAACACTGTCCCGTGCCTGATGCGCAGATCATCGAGGAGCGTCAGTCTGTGTGCCAAACCGCCCACTTGTTCTGCTCCGCATCCGTGTAAGCCGAGGTGGCCGTGCTCCTCACCCGAATAGAGGAGTGTGAGTGCCTCGGCAGTCCTCACTGCAAAGTCGAACATTGCAAGAATAAAAAAAAGGACGGATAAGAAGTGCTTCAACGGTTTGAACATGAAAACTCACTCCTAGCCGTGGCGACCATTTTTCGTGGGATTGCTCGTGGAAAGGCAAAATCCGTGTGTTGCCTTCTTTGGCAATCCGCTGGTTGAAAGATAAGGTGAGAACCGAAACGTCTCACAACAGACATCCGATGTCTGCTACAATTCGGTCAGCACTGTCTATAGCTACATTTTGGCAGTGCTGCGCCGCTGAGTACAGTTCTCACGCTCTCCGCCCCTCAAAAAAACAACGTCGCTGCCCCCTTCAAAAAAACTCTCGGACGAAGATGTTTTCTTTCTCCTTTAAACGTTTTCGTGCTCGACTCAGACGACTGCTAATCGTTTTGGCAGAGACACCTAAGGACTCACTTATCTCCCTTATGGTCATTTCACTGAGGTAGTAGAGGGTTACGACTGTGCGTTCTCTCTCCGGCAGCTTTTCAAGAAGTTTTTTGACGATGTCGTGGTGACGCTCAGCACTTCTTGTTCGCTGCTGTTCCGATACGTAGTTTTTATAAGAGGCCTCTTCAATTTCTTCCAGGGCTGTGTTCTCCAGTGATTGCATCTCGGGTTTTTGCTTTCGTATCCAATCAATGCAAAGCCGATTGGCGATGACATACAGCCAGCCCTCAAAACAATGAGGGTTCTTGAGGGCTGAGAGTTTCTTGTAGGCTTGGAGGAAGGTATCTTGGGTAATCTCTTCGGCAGTGTGAAAGTCGCCAATCTTCCGCTCCGCGAGGGCATGAACGCCTCTTTGATACTTTTTCACTAAGAAATCAAACGCCTTGTCATCGCCCGATAAAATGCGATGAATGAGTTGAACATCATCTGCGCGTTCCATAAGGTTTTCTCCCCAGCAATAGACTGCAACGTGTTCGCGTTTGTTAAAGGACGTTCACTACCACACCTCCTCAAATGCAGAAGTGTGATAACAGTTCATCCCTTTTATATATTAAAGACGAATTTTCAACAAGGAAAACCTGCATAATCTGCATAAACCCAAAGAAATCTGATTTTTTTCACATGCGAGGGGTCCGAACCATTCAGTGGCGGGTTTGGGTAGGAGTCGTTGTCTGGTAGAGCATAAACGAGTGAAGAGGGATCGTTTTGTTTGCGTGCCACACTGCCATCGACTGCATCGAGGATAAAGATAACAACGGTGCTGAAAATCAGCGCGATGTCGGCACAAGTGAAGATCGTGCGTGCGAGTGTGATTGCATTGCGAGCAGGATCATTGAATCTGTAACACAGCGTCTATTTCTGGAAAACCTGTTTTGAGATATTTCACATCGGTTTGGATGTCGGGCGGATAGTAAATCTCCCAGATTTTGACATCGGCGGCGGCAGCTCTGTCTGGAGGGTAAACAGGGACAAAGATATCCGGCAGGTCTCCGCGGAAGTATAAGCGAACCGCAAGGCTGTCCCACCCGATAGCAGGGACATAATAGGCCCTTGTGGGTTGTTGGTATTCATCAAAAATAATCAAGACCCCACCGTGTTCGTTTTTATTTTCCGTTGTGACGCGCCCTTTGTTGATAAGAACAACTGCCGGGATATCCACGGTGTCGCCTGTTTTCAATACTGCTTTGACAGTCAAGGTGTTTTCTATCATATCAAATTCAACAGATTCCAGAGGGATATCCGCGTGAACATCGGGCACCATGCGGTATTTCATCTCTTTGGGAACCTGTCTATGGAGGGGCGTGCATTCCCATCGGATATCGCCGTTTTCATCGCTGCCGATATTGGAATAACTGTTTGCCTGGTAAATAATTTCATTTGCGATCAACAAGAGATGTGTGGCCTCGTGCGTTTTTAGGAATGATAGTGCTTCTTGGTGAGATCGGGCACAGAAAACATGGCGGTTGTAGAGATGTATCCAATGTTGGATGTAATGATCTTGGTCGAGAATAGTTTTGACACCGCCGAGAACATTGAGTTGACTGCCATCATTCCAACTTGCTGCAACGACAGTAGATGGGATTTGTGTTTTCATCCACTCAAACGTTCTTTTGAGGTGTGGATTATCGGGTAAGGTACGGCGTATGTGCGTCGTCGCAAAGTGGAATCGTTCTGCATGTTTGCCGGGGGGCACCCAGGAGAGAAGCACCGCAAAAATAAACAGTGCGATCCCAATTCTGAGTCGCGCGTGTGGTACTGATCGCCTAAACTTCTCGGTGGTGTATTCAGAACATCTCACTTTTTCAGTGACCGTCTTTGAAAGAGAATGGAGAACGTGTGCAGAAAAGTATGCAATGGGGATTCCTACAAAGAAATCATAGCGTACAGCGTCACGGGCGAGCGTTAACCACAAAACAAACCAAGTCGCGAAGGCGACGGTCAGGATTTCGTTTTTCGCCTGTGTCCGCTTACGGTAGGCGACTGTGAGGCCGATGAGGGGCACCGCCGCGAGGGCCCCGAAAAAGAGCGTATAGGTGTGCCAAGTACCTAACAGACGATGAAGGGGATCTTGAAAAAAGGTCGTCAGGATAAAGAGACTTGTTGGTAACACAAAGAGCATGCCATGCGGGCCGCCGAGTTGCACGGCGGCTGTTATCAGCCCGATGCTGCCGACAAGAAAGAGATTGCCGTATCGGAGGACCCAATCTCGGTAATGAGGCGAATGGAGTTCTCCTATGGACCGCATTAATCGGTTTCGACTCAACGGCACGGTGGTACTCGCGAACGTCTCCAATTGCATCAAAGTGTAACTGAGCGCGATACCGACCCCGGCAAGCGTTAAGACAAGGGCAACCGTTCGTCCATGTCGATGGAGTCTTTTCACTTTTGCCATGAGGAACTGATGGAATGCGCGTATTCCCAAGAGTACCACCGGTGGCACGAGCATAAAGGCAAAGAGGTGTTCAGCGAACCCGTAGCCGTTCCGATACGCAGGGGAGACGAGGTAAAGTGCCGGCACGAAACAACACACCCACAAGGTATAACGCCCTAATCCTTCTTCTGTGTCGGATGAGAGAAAACGCCAGATTTCCACAACAAGAATGAGGCTGACGAACACGCCAAAGCCTTCCCAAGAAAATCCACCGAAACAGACGAGAACGCCGCTCGCAAGCGTCCAGACCAGGCGTTTACGTTGCGTTTCGACCCGGTGTGACTGGAGATAGGTGATAATGGAAAGGATGCCGAGCATCAAACAAAATGCGTCTCGGTCTCCGAACCCCGCGGTGGATCGGCTTATACTGCCGGGAAAGGTTGCTAAGAGCAGCCCGACGATGCTTGCAAAAAGGAGCCCGTGGGTGCCATAAAGGAACAGAAAAAGCAGGGCAAGACCGATACAAAAACAGGCGACGGGCATGTAGGTGCAGACCTGATAAAGCGTGACATTCCGAAAAACGGCTGCAACGGCTTTATGGGTATACGCGAGGACGTAACTGTAGAGGTTGAGCGTCTGTCCGTTATCTCTGCCGAGGGGTAACCACCGATGCATATCCCTATCAGGGAGGCTCCCGTGTTCGGCGATGCGTCCTGCTTGCCAATAATAGAGATAGGGATCGTTGCCGAGAAACTGCCCCTCTGGAATATGGGCTACCATTTGGATGCGTATCCAGAGGGCGAAGAGTATGATACCGCAGAGGAGGAGCGATCTGCCAAGTTTTCGGGTATCAGCGGCGATCTTCGTCCAGAAGGTGCAGATGTGTTTTCCCATCGTGTGCTACTCTGCATCCTTGGCACATCGGAAACCATAGGTAGCCAGTCGGTGATGCGGTTTATCATAGTAGAGATAGTCCGATTCAAAGTGTTTCCGCAGCGACATCCACCCCCCACCTTTTAGGATTTTCAGCATCCCGGGGCGGGTGCCTGTTGGCGTGACGCTGCGCCGGAAGTCTTCACCTTCGTAAGTATCCTGACACCATTGCCAGACGTTGCCGACGAGGTCAAAGACACCGACGGGGGAAACGTTCTTTTGGCGGCTACCGATGGGATAAGGTACCAAACGGGTGCGATAGTCTACTGCCTGAAAATCAAACGTGTTTCCCCACGGGAAACGTTGTTTGTTACTGCCTTGACAGGCAAGCGCCCATTCGGCTGCGGTGGGCAAGCGCACCCCTCGCCAATTCGCGTAGGCTTCTGCCTCATACCAACTCACGCCTGTGACGGGCAGTTTGCTTTTATTGAGATATTTCTCGTGATAGGTGGAAGGGATTGAAAACGCATAAGCCTCAAGGAATTCGAGGCCTTCGCGCGACCAATACTTCTTTTCTGTATAGCCCCCAGCTTCAATAAACTGTTGATACTGTTCATAAGTGACGAGGTTTTTGTCTATAAAGAAGGGGTTGACCGTGTGATGTTCTCCGTTGCCGAACGGGGCTACGGTGCCGCCGGGTATCCGGACCATCTCGGACGGAATCATCTGTTGTTTCTCCTGTGTTTGTGGATTTTGCTGACAAGCCAGGGTGACGCTGATCAATAGAAGGGCTGCCGATGTTGTTTTCACGGAACTACTCCTTTGACGGGGATCTCAATTGTCCTCACATCTGGATGGTCTGTCTGAATTGTGATTGTTCCTTCGACGATGCCTTTCGAGGCATTCACAGCAGAAACCGTGAAGAACAGATCATGAGATTTGCGTGGCTCTTCGGTAGGTTCCGTGGACACCTCGAGGGTGTCAGCGGTGAGGCTCAGCACCCGAAACGGTTGTCTGCTGTCGGTTTTGAGTTGAATCTTGCGTTGCACGGGTTGATTCGGGGACATCACGCCCAAAAACACGTTGGCAGGCAACGCAACAATCCCGCCGAGTGCCCACCCTTGAAACTCAAGTGAGAGGTCCAACGTCTCTGAATCGGTGCCAGGGATCACGGTCGGTGCCGTTATGGAAAGTGTTAACGCCTCGCTGTAGAAACCTACCTTCTTCAAAGATAATACGGCTTGAATCTCCAGACTCTCGCCCGCAGGAATACGCCCTTCCAGGAGTGTAACGGCGAGGCTCGTATCGCTCACAGTGTGTGTTGTGATTTCCACCGGCTGTGTCAGGTTATTGGTAAGCTTTACCGTTTTGCTGACGTGCTGCCCCTTCTCAACGTGTCCGACATCGGTTTTCTTGGGATAGGTAATGGCGGGTTTGATAATCCCAGAGACTTGCAAGGGGATCATCGGTTTGTCAGGATCATTCGAGGAGACGAAGGCTTGCTCCAGAAAGGGGCCGACACCTCTCTGAATCTCAACGTGAATGCTGCCCGTGCCCCCAGGTGGAATCTGGTTGGAAGAAGAGGTTGTAGCAACGCAGCCACAATTCGTCTGAATGTCTTGAATCTCTAACGGGGCGTTCCCTTTGTTAGTGAAGTCAAAACGTTTGTGTATCCTTGAACCGACAATGAAAACGTTCGGAAATTCATGGGAGATCCTTTCAAAAGCGATCTCCGGTTTTCTGTCAGTGTTACAGCCTATCATGAAGAAACCTCCACTGCTGCAGGCAACAGCGAGAAAAAATGTTAAGAGTTTGAACCACATGCGTGTTTACCTCATTTTAGCAGCCCAGCCCGTTCGGCCAAATACCGAGCAGCCTCTGTCTCCTCAACGCCTTCTATCCAGGCCACAAACTCTATAACATCCCCACCCGGATATTCACAGTCCAGACAGCACCATTCATCATGTCCGCTTGTCCGAGATTCCAAAAGATAAAAATCGTAGCCGGTGCATTTGGGACAAACAGCCCTGTTATTCTCATCTACATAGATGCCGTATTCATTGAGAACCGACTCCATGTCGTAGGCATCTTTCACCATTTTTCTCAGTTCCCAGTATGGGAGTTCTGTGGGGGTCTCTGCCTCAGGGGCGGCCACGTCTTCGGGTTCTTCGGTGAGTGTTGCCATTGACAGTTCTCCTTCCAAGGCATCTAGCCAGTCTAAGAACGCGGAATACTCTTCCGGAGAGGTGCTATCTCCGGCGATCGGATCGTCCCCGGCACCTGCTGCTGTTAGCGGGGCTGTTTCAGACGGAGCAGTATAGGCAGAGCGAACGTCTTCTGCCGCTGGTGTGTGGGACATCTTTGGCGCGTAGGGGACAGCCGTATAGATTTTTATCACTTCAGGAGGCGGCTGGTTTGCACACCACAAAGCTATCAACCCGAAGATACAAAACAGACCCGCGATGACAATAGCGATACGTTTCATGGTGTCGCTGACTCCTTAGCAGTGTTGCAGTATTCCTGTAGATTCCACTCAAAGAAACCCACGGGAAGCCCCTGATTAAATTCCATCTCAAGAATCGTAATACGTGCCGTGCGGCGCATAAAACCGTCAGCACGGTACTCTTTTGATTCAAAAACTTTGGGATGAGCGATGCCGAGGGGTTCCAGATAGGCGAAGTCGCTATATTCCTGAACTAACCGCAGGCAGTAGCCGTCCTCGTTGGCGGTGGGCGACTCGCTTTTGAAATAGTGTTCTTCTCTAAAAACCTGGGGAACCTCAGAAAGACGCACATAGGTTTTCGTCAGAATCTTATCAACGGAGGAATGGGTGAGGATGAAGACCGCCTCCCCCTCAACTTCAGACGACTCTACTTGCACTTTGGCTGTATCGCTTGAGAGGTTTCCCGGGGGAATCCTGAACGGGAAACTGATCATCCAGAAATCCTCATCTTCTCTGGGATGCTCTTCAACGACCCCGATGGATCTATAATTGTCAAATTGATTCGGTAGAACTCCATCGAGGTTTTGGCGGGGATTCACGACATAGTACTCGTGCCTTCCACCCGCATAGTAGCGAGCATACTCGACGGATGGGAACGGAGCAGGCGCGCTAGACGGATACGTATCAAAGCACGCGATCTGTTCCATCCGATAGTTGAATTGGGGATGTTTTTCTCTGGAATCCGGAAGTCGTTGAAAAACAAGGTTCACTTCCTTAAAAAGAAAGCGCTGATCCCCAAAAGAACCATAGGTTTCGGCGCGTTCAATGTCCCGTAAAATCTTCTTCCGCAGTGCTTCGGGTCTTGAAGTCTTCTGGGGTGCATCCCGGTATTCCTGTTTGCGGTGCTCGATAAATTGCTGCAACCTTTTTCCGGCATCCTCCGGATGGGTAGGAGAATTTATGTACCAGAGAAATGTGATTTCTGCATCTTGGATGAGGGTTTTAGAAAAGTTGAGGACGGAAATTAACGATTGTGTATCCATCGGCGTGTTTTCCTCTTGCCCCATGATTTGGGCGGGGGCCGGTTGCGTGCCTATAAGTAAGAAGGCGAAGAGTAGCAGAGAGACAGCGTTCATTTTCAGCATCTGTTTTTTCGGATTTGAAGGCGCTCAGCAGCGAAGAGGCTCCTGCGCGCGGCAGACGTTATCAGGCAACATGGGTACTCCAGAGTCGCCTGTCTATCGGAGTTCACAGGGGCGGCATGTTTAAACCACCCCTGTGAACACTTTTAGACGATTACATGTCGGTTGTATTGCAAGCATCCAATTTGTCCCCCGAGTACTCAGCACTGCCAGGAACTGGACCACAGCTACCGCTCTCCTTCAATTCACAGTCCCACACGTGTGTTGAGTAGGCTTTTTCTTTTTGCCATATCTCACAGTGCTTCCCTTCTGCAGCGACACACGACCAATCAGACGTCCTATTTGTGTATCCCTGACTGTCATTACAATCCGACTCATTATAATCACTGCAACTCTTTCGATCCGTTACAGAGACACCCTGCCCGCTGCACTTTTCATTATCTCCTGCTAAACCGGGTGGGGTTGCCCACATCGCGATTCCTATGCACACAGCTGTCAGTAAAAATGACAGTGTGAGGGGTTTGAGCATTTTGGTAAACATTAGCTTTCTCCTTTTCTTGAAAAAAACAAACATCAAAACTGTGATGACATCGCCCACATGAGGCGCGCCTCAAATCATGCCCTGTTTTCAAACCTGGGCGGATCGGCTATTGACGGTATAACAACCATCACACGCAAAACAAGCTTCGCCCTACATTCACCGAATCTCGCTTTAGGCGACGTTCGGTGTTAAGATTTTCAGGAGTGCTTAAGCCACAACAATGAACACCAACCATGTGCCAAGTCCGAAAAGTAAAAACCCTATCCCGACATAAGCCTCTCTTTCCTACCGCCACCGATAATGAGTTGAACATCATCTGCGCGTGCCATCAGGTTTTCTCCCCAGCAATAGACTGCAATGTGTTCGCGTTTGCCAAAGGACATCCACTGCCACGTCTCCTCACATCAAGAAGTGTGATAACAGTTCGCCCTTCTATAATTAAAGACGAATTTTCGACAGGGAAAACCTGCATCATCTGCATAAACTCTTTGATGTGTGTGTCGCGTGCCTGGGTGTTGGGATTGGGAGTGTATCGGTGGCATCATCACAACCCTCGGCGGCATCCACACAGAGCGAACCCGCGCCGTTTTGGCGGCAATAGCGAATCCCATAACGAATTTGAGGAGATGATTCTCATGATAATTCTCGCCACTGACAGATCTAGCTTGATAAAGAGAGATTCAAATTATGAATATTTATTACGAGGCGGTGGATAATTAGGGAGGTATCAGGCCGTGTCCTTCTTTGACACACAGAATTTGGTTTGACTTTAAACCCGCAAATTGGTCTCTACCCCCGTTTGGCCAGTGAACCTCCAACGTGTCAACTTGTGAATTCCGTCCGAGTCCAAAGTGAACGCGGAGATCGCTTTGAGATAGGTAACTGGCACCACTCCGAACGTCCCTGAAAAGAGATAGATCCCCTGCCTTTACAAATACCTTTGTGCCGATAGCTGACGTGTTGCTCTGTGTACCAATAAGTTCGACCGTGAGCCAATGATTGTTGTTCCCACCTTCGTTTCGGAGGAGCGTTGCGGGTTGATTGGAGTTGTTGAGGAAAATATCAATATCTCCGTCGTTGTCGTAGTCGCCGAATGCTGCACCACGGCTCACTTTTTTGGGGAGGTGGGTGAGTCCGGCTTCGGCAGAGGTGTCAGTAAAATGATAGGTGCCGTCTTGTTGGCGCGTATTGCGGAAAAGTAAATCTGCCTGTGGATATGTACTGTCTGAGAACAGCGAGATGTTCTCCTGAAGATGTCCATTTGCAACAAAGATATCCAGATCGCCGTCGTTGTTGTAATCGAAGAATTCGACTGCCCATTTAAAATAGAGGGGCGTGGCTGCGCCAAGCCCTGAGAGAAAAGAGACATCTGTAAAAAAAGCGGCACTCTCATTTCGATAGAGGATGACTGGCAGCGCAGAAGCGTTACTGACGACGAGATCGAGATCACCGTCATTATCGTAATCGCCAAAGGCATTTCCCATGCCGCTTCCCGGGAAACCGTTCCCATCGTAACCCGTGCCGGTCAGGTCCGCGGTTTCGGTAAAAGTCGCGTCGCCGTTGTTGCGGTAAAACTGATCGGCTTCCATATCGTTGGCGATGTGAATGTCGGGGTACCCATCAGTGTTGTAGTCTCCGACTGCGAGGGCGAGCCCGAGGGCGCGATGCAAGATGCCTGCAGTTTCAGTGACCTCGGTGAAGGTCGTGTCGCCGTTATTCCGGTAGAGAATATCGGGTTCACTCACAAAACGGCTCCCCACAATCTGATCCGTTGGGCTACAATAGGTTCTGATGCCCCGGGTCTCCCACCATCGGTTTTCAGCAATAGAAAACTTCATATAGTTGACGACGTATAGGTCCAAGTCCCCATCCAAATCGTAATCGAGAAAGGCGGTGCTGGTCCCCCAGCGTTCATCACCGACACCAGCCTTTTGTGTTATATCCGTAAAGGTGCCATCCCCGTTGTTGTAATAGAGTCGGTTAGGTCCAAAGTTCGTTACGTAGATATCCGGATAGCCATCGTTGTTGACATCAGCTGCAGCGCATCCGACTCCGTAACCTGTATCTCCAACCCCGGCTTTGTGGGTAACATCAGTAAAAGTGCTATTGCCGTTGTTCCGGTAGAGCCTATTGTGTGGGAATTCTTCTGTTTGTAAGGATTTTTCGTCGATCGGCGGTGGGATGCTCGCGGCATTGACTATGTAAAGATCGAGGTGTCCATCAAGGTCAAAGTCAAAAAAGAGGGCCCCGGAGCCGAGGGTTTCAATGAGATATTTCTCGCCGGTTCTGCCATCGACATGCTG
This sequence comes from Candidatus Poribacteria bacterium, assembly GCA_965202725.1. GTDB lineage: Bacteria > Poribacteria > WGA-4E > WGA-4E > WGA-3G > WGA-3G. Next base: position 4,317,609 of record OZ241845.1, on the reverse strand, counting down.
AAAGTCGATTCCTGCAGCGGCCGTTGCATCGACAAATTGGACTTCGGCAGAAATGTAAGGTGTAAGACTGAGCGCGAAGAGAACATAACAGAGGTATCTCATTCTTCCTTAGAAAGGGCTTCCTGCTTCTCATCTGCATGCCTTGCTTCATCCGCCAATCCAAGGCGGCGGCAAACTTGGGTAAGCGTATCCCAATAATTTGCTTCAGTCGGCGCGAGTTGGACAGCGGTCCTGGCGTGCAGCAGTGCTTTATTAAGGTCAGACTTCGCCTCGATATAGCAGACGGCAACGTTATTGTGCGCGATAGCGAGTGTGGGATCCACAGCGAGTGCGGCTTGGTATGCTGCGATAGCAAGCTTAATTTTTTCCTGTTTATGGTAAACGTGCCCCAAGTTATAATGTGGAGTGGCTAAGGCGGGATCAAGGGAGATAGCCTGCTTATAGTTGGCGATGGCATCGGAAAAGCGATGGCGAGCGAGGTAAACGATACCGAGGTTGTTATAACCTCTTGCGTCCTTAGGATGTCTGTTCACCCACATCTCTGCCTGCTGAAGGAGAGGGTCGGTCTGACGGAGAACTTTGAAGAACCTCATTGCTGCTGCGGCTTTCTCCTTCTCTCCTTGTTTGATGTAGACTTGCGCGAGTTGGTAATAGGCCTCTGTGTTATCGACCTGAATTTCGATGGCCTTCTCAAAGGCAGTAATTGCGTCCCCCAAGCGATCCTGTTTAACATAGACCTTACCCAATCCTAGAATCGTGCCGGTATTCTTCGGGTCAAGGTGAACAGCTTTTTTGTAGGTGATTGCAGCCTGTTCAAAACCACCTTGTTTCAAGTAGGCTTCACCGAGTCCTGCATAAGCATCTCCCCATTCTGAATTTCGGGCAATCGCACGTTTAAATGCTTCAAGGGCATGCGGGAGATCCCCTTTCTTGAGATAAACCAATCCGATGTTATAATAGGGTTCAGCCGCCATAGGAGACAGTGCTAACGCCCTCTGATACATATCAAGGGAGGCATCGTATTGTTTCAGTTCAGAATACGCAACACCGAGTCTATTGTAGAAGATAGGGGCGTTTGGGGCGAGTGTGATGGCTTTCTTGTATTCGACAATAGCTTGCTCAAACTCGCCAATGGCGTGATAAGCAGAGGCGCTTCCATAATGCTTTTCAACGAGCGATGAATTGGGTGAGGCAGTATTTCCGAAAGTGCTGAAGAGGATAAATACGGTGACATATTTTAACATACGCTTCCGTTTTTTAAGGTAGCCCGGTGAGGTTAGGAAACCTCGCCCACCTATTTACGGATAGTAAATCGCTTCCCGCGAACGGCGATAAGTGAATTGCTAATCGCGATCGGCTTTAATGCTGCCCCATGTTGTGGTGAGTTTTTCTGCCGGTGCTACGGGTAGAAAATCGCCGCTCATAATGCTGCTGATTTCCGCCTCGGTGATAATCCTATTAAAAAGAAACACCTCGTCAATGATACCCGTGAAAAATTCTTGACCCGGATGGCGGGCCCCCACCATAATAGAGCCGTCAATCTCATCAACAGGAGGCGGTTTGTCGCCACCACCAGCCGCCCGCCCGTCGTTGTAGATGACAACCTTTGATTGGGTATCGTGTGTGACGACCAAGTGTACCCAATCTTCGGGTTGAATGTCGTCGCTGACGGCTTTCTGTGCCCAATTACCGCCGGATGTTGACCAGAAAAAGGTATTATTGCTGGCATTCTGAAAAATCGTTGCCCACTTCAGGGAGCCGGCTGCCACCATGTAATTCCAGTCTCGAATTTGTGCTTTGCCCCGCTTCACCCAAAAAGCGACCGAAAACTCCTCTGTTAGCTGTAAAGTGTCGTTGATAGGCACAGTGACATATTGATTCTTAGCTCCATCGAATTCTAAAGCCTTGCCGAACTGTCCATCCACCCATGCGGGATCCTCGATAAGCTCACCGTCATGACCGTGTACAGAACCGTCTGCGGCATTTCCGCCCTTTCCTTCATCGAAGGAGAGGTATAACACAAGGGATTTATCATCTAACCCTGCATATAAAGGCATTATAAGGGTTAGCGCCATAAATATCTTAACAAACAGTCCAATAAATCGTTTGAATTTTCCCACAGTGAATTCCTCCTTGTTACGAGTTGTCAGTCGTCAGCAAAGAACCTCTTCGTATTTACCGATAGCTAACAACCCTCTTGCCGATAGATTTTTTTAGCAAGCGCCACACTTTTTGCAGACAGTAGTGTCACAAGCACTTGTCATAAACCGTTTTTCCTGTTTGTGGAATTCAAGTTGTAAAAACTGAGGTTTGACGTTGAGGTCGAGGTGGTCCCACGGATGGACCTCCTGCAGAGGTCGCTCGCGCGTGGCGTAAAAATGCGGTAACACCCCATATTGACGGAAGGCTTGGTTCCATGAAGTCCCGCGTGCGAGTGCTAATATAACTTTTCCGAGTCGCCGATCGCCGCGTGCGAAAACGGCTTCTTGGTGCGCGAGTCTAGCACTCGCAGAGCCAACCTTTATGCTACCGAGCCTGTTAATTTCGCGTTTCAAAAAGTCAAGTTTTCGGGCAATAGTTTTGGGTGGTTCCATCGCTACCCACTGGAAAGGCGTATGGGGTTTGGGGACCATCGGAGAAATGGTAAAACTGATACGCGCCATCCTGCCGGCACGTTTTGCGTGTGGCAGCAATATAGTCCGCATCTCCTTTGCCATCTCAACAATAGCTTCAACATCTGCCGGTGTTTCGTGGGGAACACCGATAAGAAAATAGAGACGGAGGTTGAGAATATCGCGTTTCAGTGCTTCCTCAAAGACGTGATACAGACGTTCGCGCGGGATGGCTTTATTGACGACCTTTTGGAGTTTTTCAGTTGCGACCTCTGGTGCGATCGTGATTGTTCCTTGTTCGCTGTCTGCGAGTGCGTCGAGCAAAGGGGCCCGGACGGTTTCAGCGCGAAGTGAAGCACAGGAGATACGGAACCCGCGTGCTACAAGCCCTGAAGCGATCTCATCGATGTGGGGATGGTCAGAGATAGAGGCACCGACGAGCCCAATTCTGTCAGTAATCCCGCGTGCCCGTTCTGCAAGAGCAAGGGTATGCTCTACGGAGCGGTGCCGTGGCCATCGGCGTGCGTAGTCGGCAACACAGAAGCGGCATTGGCGTCCGCAACCCCTCACGATTTCAATAAGATGTGCATTTGAAAATTCAGTATGTGGAGTATGGATATGTGTACAGGTCTCAACATCATCAAGCTTAGGAACCGCCCCTGCGCGAATCTGGGGAGACACACCAGATTTTGGAGAGACAGCGTCAATAGTGCCATCATCTTGATACGTCACCTCATAAAAACTGGGCACATAGAGTCCGGGGGCAGTTGAGAGCGTCTCAAGCAATTCGCGCTTGGGGGCCCGGCGTTGCCGCCACTCGTCAAAATGTGCCATGAGTTGATGGACGACAAGCTCGGCTTCTCCAACAACGAAGACATCAACGAAATCCGCAACAGGTTCAGGATTATAAGAGATATTAATACCCCCAGCGATTATGAGCGGGTCCCATTCTGTGCGCTCCTCGGCAAGAGGGGGGATGTTTGCGAGTTCCAACGTCCGCGGGATGTTCACGTAGTCGGATTCAAAGGAAACGGAAAATCCTATAATATTAAATCTGTTGAGTGCTGTCTGCGTCTCGAATGAGAAAAGCGGACTTTTCTGCATAACAAGTTGGCGGAGATACTGCGATTCAGGCACAAAGACGCGTTCGCAAGCGGTATCGGCTCGACTGTTGAGAGTCGCATAGATAACCTGAACACCGAGGCTCGACATTCCGAGCTCATAGGTACTCGGATAGACGAGTGCGAATTTGTTCGGTTTCCTGAAATTATTATATCCGCCGCGTTCTTCGCTGCGGAGATGTTGGTAATGTTGACGTAAATCCACAGTTATTTGTCGTTCCGACCTCTTTTCTGAACGCGGAGGAATGCGGGGATTTCAATGTCCGTCCTGCTGCGCTGCCGTTTATTTTCTTTGCCACGCGCCGATCTAGTCTGCCGGGGCTGTTCCTCTTGATCCATAGGGGGTTCTGCATTGGGTCTACGCCCTCGAACGGGCGGGACATATTTATTATTCGATAGCGTTCTGCCAGCGCCAGGTCTAGCCCCGCCGGGGGACGTATATTGATTCTGTCCGGATGCTGGCTGTCTTTGATATGTATCTATATCCCCATACCGGAAGCCATATCCACTGTCTTGTGGACTCGAGTCCTTATACATATCCCTATCGAAACCTGTTGCGATGACGGTCACAAGGACTTCATCTTCGAGTTCAGATTCATCTTTGTAAACAAGCCCAAAGATAATTTGTGCGTCAGTGGCGGCATCTTTGATAACCTGCATCGCCTCATTAAGTTCATGCATCATAAAATCACGGGGTGCGGTAATATTGACGATCATCCCGAGAGCGCCAGCGATATCCGTCCGTTCAAGAAGTGGAGAGCTGATGGCTTGTTCAGCGGCGATTGGTGCGCGATTGTCCCCTGTTGCGCGTCCCATGCCCATGAGTGCGCTCCCTGCGTCGCGCATAATGGATTCAACATCAGCGAAGTCAACGTTAATTTCGCCAGCTTCGGTGATGATGTCAGAGATGCTCTGAACGCCGTGAAGGAGGATCTGGTCTCCGATACGAAATGCCTCTGGAACAGGGAGGTTCCTGTCCATTGTGTCAATGAGGCGTTGATTGGGTACAACAATTACAGAATCAGCTGCGGCACGTAGCTCACCAAGTCCAGCTTCGGCTTGGTCCGCGCGCCGCGGTCCTTCAAAGTCAAAGGGTCTAGTTACAACGCCGATAGTCAGTGCGTTTTGTTCGCGTGCGAGCGAAGCGATAAGAGGTGCCGCCCCGGTCCCAGTACCGCCGCCCATCCCAGCAGTGATAAAGACCATGTTGGCATTCTGGACAATAGTTTGCAAGTTTTCTCTGTCTTCTTCCGCGGCTTTTCGACCCGCATCGGGGTTAGCTCCCGATCCCAAGCCCTTAGTCGTGTTAACACCGATCTGGATTTGCGTGGCACCTCGGCAGGTCAGGAGTGCTTGCTGATCTGTGTTAACCGCGTAAAATTCTATACCGGTAAGTCCTGCTTCAATCATCCGTTTGACGGCGTTCCCACCCGCTCCACCGACACCAATGACTTTGATTTTCGCGCGTAAGTTTTCAAATTCCTCTTGTTCAAATTCTATCATATTGGATTTCAGTTACTATCCGCAAGCCAGAGCAACCTAATTCCTCCTATCGTTATAGTCCAATTTCCAGACTGAGGTTCCGTAATAACTTTCATTGGGTCCTTATAAATTATACGCTAATAGACGCGTTAAGTCAAGTATTCCTGCAAGTTAAGTCGAAGCTGCGCCGTTTTCGGATTTAATATCCGAACCACTCTCTGATACGCTGCAGGAATGCCCCGAAGGTATTACCGCGCCGGCGCATGTGGTTTTCATATTCTTGTTGCCTGAGACTTTCACCGTAAAGCGCAAGCCCGATGCCGGCAGCGTACATCGGATGATTGACGCGGTCGGTTAGTCCTTGTATTTCCTTGGGATACCCGATTTGAACCCGAAGTTGTAGCATAGCTTCAGAAAGTTCTTGTAAGCCCTCGATGAGTGAGGTACCTCCAGTGAACACGAGTCCTCCCGGTAGGGGTGTATCCCCCAATTCATCAGCGATAATCTCAAGGATTTCCGCCACGCGGTATTCGATAATTTGGCTCAGTTCATATCGATCGATAAAACGCGATTTTGCATTCGTAGTGACTGGAATCGGGTGTACATCATCCACTGGCACCAATTCCGTCCATGCACACCCGCGATGAATTTTCAGCTCTTCAGCTTCTGGGAGGGTAACCTTTAGATATTGCGCGATGTCATTCGTGATATGCTGGCCCCCGATAGGAATGACAGCTGTATGTTGAATAGAATTCTCTTTATAGATGATGATTTCAGTTGTTCCATCACCGATATCAACGAGTGCGATCCCGAATTCCCGTTCATCACTTGAGAGGACGGTTTGAGATGCTGCCAATGGGGCTGCAACGATTGTCTCGACGATCGGCAGCCCAGCTTTTTCAATACTATTGAGCAAATTCTGAATAGCCGTTGTGCCGCCCGTAATAATATAGGCATAGGCTTCAAGGCGCGCGCCTGACATCCCGACAGGATCTCTGATACGACTCTGGGCATCAACGACAAAACTCTGTTGAATAACGTGTAGGTTTTCCCGGTCAGAAGGAATGGAGATCGCCTTCGCCGCTACCATTGCTCGCTCAACATCTTCATGCGAAATTTCAGTATTAGCGATAGAGACGACCCCATGTGAGGTCTGGCCGATGATATGTTCCCCGGAGATTCCGACGCAAACGGAATCGATTTTGACACCTGCCATCAATTCGGCGCTGGAGATGGCTGTCCGGATGGCCTCGGCTGTCTGATTAATGTCAACGACAACACCACCTCTAACCCCTTTTGAAGGTGTGTGGCCAACACCGACGATACCTATCTTTTGATGACTACCGTGTAGGGTGTTCCCAACTATTACTGAAATTTTGCTCGATCCGATATCAAGCCCTGCGATAACATTCTGTTTGGGCATGTTGGTTTTCACCTCCTTCTTCTGTATTTTCTTTTTCTGTATTTTAAAAACGGCTGAGAGCTAGCATTTTACACGTTGCACGATCCAGTATTTACGAGATGGACGCTATCGCGTCTGCGTATAACCCCCTAAGTAGATCGAATCTTCAAATCTTGCGTCCAGGTACGGTTGTGTCGCGCCTGGATGTGCTTTGAGCAGTTCGAGTATACGCCCCTTGTGCTGCCTTAAAAGCAACGTAGCATGATGAATCCCGGTTTCAATGGTATCCGCTGCGATCCAGACGGGCAGCGGTAGTGTTTCAATATGCATTTTAATTTGCTGCGGGCGACTTGCCTCAATAGCTTCTAACTGCCTTGCGAGCTCGGGTTGCTGCAACATAGCGCTTTTTAAAACTTTGATTGCCATAGGGACTCCGGCAGTTTGGAAGGTAGCCCCAACCTTTGGGAGTTTATCCCCTGCTGCAATTAGCGTAACCATTCCTTGGAAGCGTTTATCCGCCGGCGCTCCGATTTCTCCGACATCTATACGCTCCAAAATCTGTGTATCAACATCGACTAAGAAAAAAGAACAATCTTGATCAGCACCTGTGCCGAGGACAGGCGGATCTTTAAAACCCTCATAAAACCTGAGTAAGGCAAAAGGTTCTCGCTCGGTAATTTTAATCGTGAATAAACGTTTCATTAAATGCTTGGAAACGTGTGCCTCTTTAATATAGCTCAGGTTTTCTTTCAGACAGTTCTCCGTTTGTTCTTCAGAATCTGTAACGATGTTGTCTAACTGTTTAGCTAATATATCATAGATTTGTACTTCTGTATAGTGCACATTTCCAGACAATTCAAAGGAGACATACTCAGTGCCGAAAAAACTGAGTGCTATCTTCACGATAAAAGCACAAGTGAGTAGCGTAGCGACGACAAAAATCCCGCGCCGGTATATGTATACTTTGGCATTAGGATGCTTACCAAGTCGCCTTGTGGGTATTGAAGTCTCGCGCACATAAGCGGTATATTTTTTGCGTTGTGATCGAGCAAACATACGTCCGTCGTTAGTTTTAAGGGTGAATTCTCGGCTCAAGATCGACAGAAGCCCTATTTAAATATTTTTTCCAATGCGTGATTCAGTCAAAAGTTGCAGATAAAAACGAGAAGATTATAGAAGAAGATACAAAACGAGAAGAAAACGATTAATTCTTCGCCCGAAGTCTTTTTAAAAACTCTCGCCCTACCTTACTGATGTCTCCAGCCCCGAGGGTAATCACAATATCGCTTGGCTGGGTCATCTCCATGAGAACATTCGTAATTTCATCTGTGTCTGGTACGTACAGGACGTGTCGATGTCCATGTGCTTGTATGGCTTGTACCAATTTTTCAGCAGTGACATTTTCGATGGGCGCTTCGCCAGCCCCATAGATTGAAGTAACGATGAGTACATCTGCCTGATAAAAGGAGCGGGAGAATTCATCTGCCAAGTCTCTGACGCGTTGGTAACGATGTGGTTGAAAAACTGCGACGATCCGCCGTTTGTACCCATCTCGGGCCCCACTAAGTGCTGCTTTTAATTTTGCTGGGTTATGTGCGTAATCATCGACGACGATAATATTATTGACCTGCCCCAGTATTTCAAAACGCCGGTGGATGCCAGCAAAGGTCTCAAGTCTTTCGCGAATCTGGTCAAATGGAATATCTAATTCAAGTCCAACAGCTATGGCTGCTAAGGAATTAGAGATATTATGCCGCCCCGGCATTTTAAGATGGACTTCACCGTAGAGATGTCCATTTTTCCGGACTCGGTAGCGGGACGTAGGTCCCTCAACCACGATGCCTTCAGCGACCAAATCTGCCCCCGTTTCAAGTCCGTAGGTAAGATAACGTTTCTCAATTCTGGGAATGAATTTCTGAATATTCTCTGCATCCAAGCAGAGAATAGCTGTACCATAAAAAGGCACCTTATTGATGAATTTGAGAAAGGTCTCCCCAATTTCGGCAACACTCCTATAATAATCAAGATGGTCAGCATCAACTGATGTGACAACAGCCACAGTCGGGTAGAACATCTCAATAGACCCATAAGCTTCGTCGGCTTCGATGACCATAACATCGCCTTCACCACTCCGCGCATGGCTGCCATTTACGAGTTTCCCGCCGACAACAACTGTTGGATCAAGACTGCTCAGGACTGTGGCAGTCATTGCAGTCGTAGTTGTTTTCCCATGCGTTCCACTAACTGCTACGCTATAGCGCATCCGAGTAATTTCATTGAGCATCTCGGCTCCCCTCACGATAGGTATTTTTTGATCATGGGCAGCGAGAAGCTCCAAATTTTCGGGCGGAATAGCGGGAGAGGCAACGACAACATCGGCACCTTGCATCTGCCCTGCGGCGTGTCCATAGAAGACAGTGGCTCCAATATTTCGGAGGTGTTCCGTTGTATCGGATTTCTTGATATCCGAACCGGTCACCCTAAATCCGAGGTCGAGCAAGATTTCAGCAATACCACTTAATCCTGCACCACCGATACCGATAATATGAATATGTCGTGTTTTTCCAAACATATAGCTGTTTTGCACTAATTGTCCAAACTGTAGTTAATGACAGTATCTCTTAATTTTTTAACCTATTAGGCAGCAGAAAATCAACATTAATTATAAAAAACAATTAAGTCACCGAAAGAATAGACTTCGCAATGTGATCACTGGCGTATGGTTTGCCGAGTGCTCGGCTTGCTGCTATCATTCGTTCATGTGCATTTTCATCAAGTAGGATGTTCACAAGATTTTGAACAAGGGACTCTACTGTAAACATGCCCTGTTCAAGGACCACAGCACCTCCCTTCTCTGCGACAGCGTGAGCGTTCAATACTTGGTCATTCCCTGTTTGCGAAGGTAAAGGAATGAAAATTGCCGGGATGCCACAAGCTGTAACTTCAGCGACAGTCATGCCCCCCGCCCTGCATACCATAACATCTGCTATGCTATAGATCTCCTCAATAGTATCAAAAAAAGGCTGGACACACCATCGTAGTTCGGGATGCGATTTAAGTTTGTCGTGATATACAGCCTGAACAGTCTGTGCCTCAGCTGCGCCTGTCTGATGCACTATTTGGATACGATCGGCAAATTCCAACAAATGCGGCAGCGCCGCCACAATTGCGTCATTGATAGCCTGTGCTCCCTGACTTCCACCCATGACAAAGATTGTTTTCCGCTCTGGAAACAATCCGAATTTCCGATAAGTCGCATCAGATTTCTGGAACGTGGCGATTGCAGGACGAATCGGATTCCCCATAACCTGGACCCTCTCGGTGTGTCGGAACGCGTTGCTGTTGTGAACAGATTCTATCGCGAGATAAGCCATTTTTGCCCAGCGCGCCAAAACCCCGTTTGTTAAACCGACTGAAGCGTTCTGTTCTTGGATAGCTACTGGAATTCGGCACAGAAGACCGGCTAAAAGCACCGGCCCTGAGACATATCCGCCAGTTCCTATAACGATGTCTGGCTTCAGTCGTTTTATATAGTGCAACGACTGGAGGAGACCGCGAACGGCTTTCCAGAGAACTGACACCCATTCTAAAGTCAAGTGTCTCGGAAAACCAGCGACAGAAATAGGCATGAAACGGAAACCGTGCTGTGGAATTAACTTTGACTCCAAGCGATCGCGACTGCCGATAAACACAATATCCACCGTAGCATCCAAGCGTTGGAGAGCCTGCGCAATTCCGATAGCGGGGTAGATATGACCGCCTGTTCCACCGCCAGCAATAACGACTTTTTTGTGTGTTGCCCATTTTTCGACAGTTGTTTGATAAGGGTTATGTGCCTCTGATAAATTTGTATCGTAAAATTTAGAATCCATCATAATTAAGCGTATCAGCAGCTACTGAAGCGTGTGGGACAAAAACCCACGAAACCACCAGATAACGTTACTCCTTAGCCGGAGGGGTGGTCCGCGAGACATTCAAAAGTATACCGATCCCAACCAAACTGAGGACGATAGACGAACCGCCGTAGCTAATAAGAGGTAATGTAATACCTTTTGTCGGCAACAGTCCTGCGACAACCCCGATGTTGATGAATGCCTGTAAACCGATGAGGACTGTAAGACCTGTAGCGAGTAGAGATGCAAAGAGGTCATTCGTGCGTCGGGCAATATACAGCCCGCGCCATATAAACAACATGAAAAGGATTATTACCGTCACAGCACCAATGAACCCGAATTCTTCGCCCAGAACTGCAAAAATAAAATCCGTATGCGGATAAGGGAGTCGCGATATTTTTTGCAGGCTACTGTCAATTCCTGCGCCGAGGAACCCACCGCCCTCGAGTGCCTCCAAGGATCGGGTTAACTGATAGTTTGTTGCCTCCGGGGACTTCAACATCGCAAAATAGTCCAAGAACCGCCTGAGTCGATAAGGGTCTCGAATTATGAGGAGGCTGAGGAGGCCACCGCCAGCACCAACGAGCACCAATGTATGTAGGATCCGGAGACCGCCTACGAATAGAACGATACAAACCGTCACCGCTAATAAGAAAGCGGAACCAAAATCAGGTTGAAGCGAGACCAATCCGAAGGCAACACCAACAATCCCGATATTGGGGAGTATGCCGTTAAAGGAGCTCTTGACTCGCTTTGGATCTCTGCTTATAAAACGCGCCACATGGATGACCAATGTTATTTTTGCGAATTCAACGGGTTGAAAATTGATGGGTAAGTTTCCTATACGAATCCAACGGTTAAACCGTCCACCCTCTGCCCCCTGCACACTCGCGCCTAAGCTTGGTACGAAGACCAAGAGTAAGCCTACCAAGGAAAGTATTAAAAAAAGACCGGCATGCTTCGCATAAAATCTATAGGGTAAATAGGAGACGACAAACATCCCTGTTAAGCCAATTACACAGGCAATAATATGTATCTGCAAATACCGATAACTGTAGCCGTCATAGTGCCGTGAAGAGAGCAGATGGCTTGAACTATAGACCATCAATATACCGATGGCAAGGAGACAGAACGTCAGGGCGATTATGCCTCGATCCATTCGCCCCGGTCTTGGAACAGTGGTTTCCTCCATCACGCGCGGCTGATTTTCTTTAACAACACTATAGGCTCGCGTGTTGGTCCAATAATTGCGTCCCGACTTTACATTAGCTGAGGCGTTCTGTTTATTGTGGTCTCGTCTTTGGAAAATGCGTGCCATGGTAGTGTTTTTTATTCTCCTAATTAAGGCATTGAAGGGCTTGAACTGCCTCCTTAAAGGCTGTTCCGCGTGCTTTATAGTCAGTGTACATATCAAAACTAGCATTTGCGGGCGATAAGAGAACAACATCGTCAGCTGTGGCATACCTATAGGCGATCTGCACGGCTTCCTCCATTGTCTTTGCCTTCACAATCTCTGTTGTGTCGGCAAGTGTCTTTTCAATCTGTTGGGTGTATTCGCCGAGCATCACAGCAGCTTTCACACGATCTCGAACGATTTCAGCTAGTGGTGTATAGTCGTTTCCCTTATCATAGCCTCCCATTATTAATATAACTTGCTGTCCCTGTATCGATTCAAGTGCTGCTTTGACAGCGGCTACGTTTGTCGCTTTTGAATCATCCACGAAGGCAATATCATTTAGCGTTCTTACCGGTTCAAAAGCGTGTGCTAAAGCCGGGTGCGATCTATCGAAATTCCGGAGGGCGGCTTGAACCTGGGTGCCTGTGATCTCGAAAACTCGTGCGACTGTCGCTGCTGCGAGTATATTCTGTAAGTTGTGTGCCCCCGGCAGTGGAATTTCGGCTATATCACAAATTTTCTCTTTCACGCCATCACACTGGGCAAAAATTCCTGAACCGTCCTTAAACACGCCCGCAAACGGGGGGTTTTCAGGCAAGGCTTTATCTGTAAAATAGACCACACGTGCCGCTGTAGATGCGGCAAAATCTTTGACGGAAGCATCCGAACCGTTGAGGACCATCCAGTCGTCTGATGTCTGGTTCGTGGCAATCTTCTGTTTCGCCTTACGATACGTGGACATCGTTCCATGTCTATCCAAGTGATCGCGTGAAAAATTGAGCACAACACTTACCACTGGATGGAAAGTGACAGTCGTTTCCAACTGAAAACTACTCGCCTCAACGACAACAATGTCTCGATCTGTTAGATTACGAACCTCCGCTGCAAGTGGAACCCCAATGTTTCCTGCGACACAGACTTGGGTAAACCGCTCACTTTCCTTTAACATCGCCGCCGTGAGCAGTGCCGTGGTGGATTTTCCCTTCGTTCCGGTAATAGCTACAATCGGTGCTGGACATACCCTTGCAGCAACTTCTAATTCGGCGAGAATTGGAATCTCCTGCGCCCGTGCCTCACATAGAATCGGAATATCCAGCGGTATACCCGGTGAAACAACGATGAAATCAGCCGCAGCGATGCATGCCGTAGGATGCCCTCCAAGATATTTTTGGATATCGCCCGGTTCAGAAAATACATTGAGTTCTGCAATTTCCGCTGCCAATGCTTCGGCTGTACGCGTATCTGTAAGTGTGACGACCGAGCCTCGCGTATGCAACAACCTTGCAGCGGCAACACCGCTCCGATTTAAGCCAAAAACCGTAACATGTTTCCCTTGTAACCTCATTTTTTTCCAATACCAGCAAGTGTATTTTCTTTAGAAAAAGCGCTGTGTATATGACGCGCTGTATGTATAAAAAGGTTTATTTTACCTGAGTTTCAAGGTACTTAAAGCGATCAAGACCAATATAAACCCTACAATCCAGAATCGGATAACCACTTTGGATTCCTTCCATCCGGAAAGTAGGAAGTGGTAGTGAATCGGTGACATCTTAAACACGCGCTTGCCAAATGTACGGAACGACCAGACCTGAATAATAACCGATAGTGTCTCTACGACGAAAATAGCCCCGACTATCAGAAGCAGAAATTCCTGCTTTATAAGCACAGCAACGGTTCCAAGGGTAGCACCGAGTGCCAGTGATCCCGTATCTCCCATAAAGACTTGTGCCGGATGTCCGTTATACCATAAAAATCCTAAGCCTGCACCTACTAACGCTGTACAGAAAATTGTGGTAACCTCTCCGCTAACGGGGAGATGGAAGATGTTTAGATACGCAGCAATCTCGCTGTGGCTGGTCATATATCCTACGATACCGAGCGTACCGGCAACAAAGAGTGTGCACCCAATTGCCAACCCATCCATTCCATCTGTCAGATTAACAGCGTTAGATGCCCCGACGATCACCAATGTAGCGAAAGGGATAAAGAATATCCCTAAATCGGGCTGTAGTTCTTTGAAAAATGGCAGACTCAGCGAAGAACGAGTTACAACATCGCCGCCGTGGGCACCACCCCATTGGTAAAGATACACTGCGATCGCTAAGGCGCCTACAGTTTGAAGTCCAATTTTATGCCATCCACGAAGTCCTAAGGACTGCTGTTTCACAAGTTTGCTATAATCGTCAAGAAAGCCGAGTCCCCCAAACCAAAGCGTTGTCAAGATCATCAAGTAGATATACGGCTGGTCTAACCGCGACCAGCAAACGACCGATATCAAAACAGAGACGATGATGAGCACGCCTCCCATAGTCGGCACCCCGGCTTTTTTTTGATTTTCAGTGCTTTTTTGGGCGTTTGCTACCTCCTCCTGAATATGTTCTCCGATGCGTAGCTGCTTCAGCCGCTGTATCATAGAAGGGCCCAAGACGAGGACGATGATAAGCGAAGTTGCTGTTGCATAAATTGCTCGGAAACTGATATAACGAAAAATGTTGAACGGTGAAAAGCTCTCAACGAGGTTTTCATATAGGAGATGGTAAAACATATTTCCTTACAAAAAACGATAACGATTACAAGCCCACCTTACGTCGTTCCTCCGAGTTTCCCCCCGTTTTTCAACTTAGCGAGACTCGCGCCGGTTTGGCTGAGGAGGTTCGTCGTATAAGTATAGGTGAGCGCATTCTTCTGGGCATGTGCCTTAAATGCCAGATCAATAAGTTCTGATACCAATTCCGGAAATTCAATATCCTGATGGTTCCAAAGATAGTAGCTATATGAGCCAGGAATCGTGTTGATTTCATTCACATAGACGTTATGCGCTGCATCCACGAGAAAATCCACACGCGCGACCCCTGCGCAATCCAAAACCCGAAACGTGTGGGCAGCAAGCCCTTGTATATATAACGTTAGTTCTTCAGAGATAGGCGCAGGAATTTTGCGATCAGCCCCTGCCATGCCTGCATTTTCACCCTCCTGATGAATATATTTATCATCGAAACTGAGAAAATTGGTTTGTGAGACAGGCTGCTCGCAAACAGAGGGCATAGGTTCATCAAGCCCCATGACAGCACAATTGATTTCAAGTGGTCTCTCAACGGCTTTTTCGATAAGGATTCTACGTGCATACTGCCCGGCTACTTCGGCAGCGGCACAGAGTTCAGGTTGATTTTCAACATGGCTGACACCGATGCTTGAACCGCTCATTGCAGGCTTGACAAAGAGCGGATAGGATAGCGTCGTGTCCACCTCTTTGAGCACCGCCTCGCGTCGGGTATCCCAGTCGTGACGCGTCCAATACAGATATGGAAGTACCGGCAGGGCGTTTTCACTCAGAATCGCTTTCATCATAATCTTATCCATACCGACAGCAGAACCGACAACGCCTGCCCCAACGTAAGGCAGGTTCATCAGTTCTAGTAACCCTTGGAGCGTTCCATCCTCACCATGCATGCCGTGTATGGCTGGAAAGACAATATCTACAGGAAGGGGCGTTCTTTTCTGAACGTTCTTGCCGATCCAATGTTTGCTGGTCATAACAAATTTTGGCTCAGGATGAAATTCGATAGTAATTTTGTCAAAATCGGAAGAGTGTGGGAGTGTTCCACCAGTAAAAGTGGATAAATCGCAGAGGGCATCGCCTGTTAACCATTCTCCGTTCTTTGTGACATAAATTGGGATAACATGATGATTTTCTTCCAAGGCGAGGTACACCTGATGCGCAGTTACGATTGAGACTTCGTGTTCAGGTGTACATCCACCAAATATAAGGGCTACATTGTTTTTTGACATTTTCTTGATTGAATAACGGTTGAAAAACTAATATTTAGGAAGCGGCTCTTTCCTCATTGTAGTTGTCCGGAAGGTCATTCTCAAAAAGAACGACATCCCCCGGCTGTACGCGTGTTGCCAAATGTTTTTTGACCTCTTCCAAGTTGAGTGCGACAATAATCTGTTGACTCGGATACGCGGCGGCTTTCAAACCATCTAAAATTGGAATAGTCCGCATAGGTCCAACTAAAATAACGAGATCACAGACATCGGCAGCACGTTCTCCTAGCTTTTTATTTTCTTCGTACTCCTTCTCACCGAGTTCTACCATACCGGGTGTCACCAGGACCTTTTTTCCATCTCCGATATCAGAGAGCACTTCGAGCGCCGCTTTCGCGCCGACAGGATTAGCGTTGAAACTATCGTCAATGATGGTAACACCCCCGGCACCAGATGCCAACTGTAAACGGTGTGGTACAGGCTCAACCTTCGCAATTGCTGTACGAATTTCCTCAAGCGTCATTCTACACGCTATTGCCCCTGCGATTGCGGCAAGGATATTGGATACGTTATGTCTACCTAAAAGTTGGGTACGGATCTCTACTTCGGCAGCCTCCTGAGTATCAACCAGCAGATGCACTGTGAAGGCGAGCCCGTCGTTAGTGTGTCGAATGTTGGTAGCAGTTAACTGGGGATGTTCAGAAGCCTGAAGTCTGGAAGATGGCTCTGTGGCATAACGGAACACCGGATTGCCCCCCTGTTCCCGCTTATTGGCAAGTTCAGCACAGATCTCATTGTCGCAATTGAAAACAGCGAGTCCACCGGATGGAAGCGACTCAATCAGTTCATATTTTGTCTTGGCTATATTCTCTACGCTTTTAAATCGCTCCAAGTGTTGGGGACCGACGGCTGTGAGAATGCCAATTTGCGGTGAGGCTAAATTGCACAACTCGCGGATATCGCCACGTTTATAGGCCCCCATTTCGACGATAAATACCTCATGTTCAGCGACAAGTTGCCCTCGAATAACTTTGCATATCCCCATTGGCGTGTTGTAACTATCGGGGGTCATTAAAGTGTTAAATTTTTCGGACAAGATTCGATGCAAAATATACTTCGTACTCGTCTTGCCATAACTCCCCGTAATTCCGATGACCTTGGGATTGAGTCCTTTAATCCGTTTCCTTGCCGAAAAGAGATATACTTCATTCACCGTGCGTTCCAAAGGATAGATAAGCAGGTTCGCGAATGTTAAATTGACCACGCTCACCTCACTCAACAGGAAGGCTGCGACGCGCCAAGGACTCCCCTTCATTGTGAGAGCAACGATAACTGCCAAACCCCCCAGCAGAACGATTGATAGCCCGAACACCCGTTTCGCCCGTGCTGTGTAAACGAGAGGCTTTTTCGCCTCAACGTTCTTTCGGCGCGTGAACATATAAATTTGGAATCCACTCCAAACGATACACACGCCGGGGAAAAACCAAGCACCGTAATACTGCGGAGACAGGACAGATATAATACGAGCAAGAATCAATAAGCCGCCGACCATAAGAATATCTCTAATCTCAAAGCAGTTTTTCAGATGCTGCCCTATCCACTTCAGGTACCGGCCTGTTTTATAGCCGTCGAGTTGAAGTATATGAAGTCCACGTGCTGTTCTGACGATCGCTCTCGCGACACAAGTTAACATTGCGACGTAGAAAAGGGTGGTGTTTACTGTTTCCATTTCTTTACTCTTAAATCTGGTTAAGTCCAACGAAGTCGGTTAGGGTTTTAGATTTTCAAGAAACTCGCTACAATTCGGCAAAATTGCGGAAATTTATCAAGGTACGAAAAATGGCCTGCCTCTTTTAGGACAACCAACCCGGCATCAGGTATCTCTTTCTCCATAATCCGTCCGAAGGACACAGGTGTATCCTTATCGTTCTCACCCCAGATTAACAGCGTAGGCGCGGTTATTCGTGGTAGGAGCGGACGTAGGTCTTGATTGACCACCTTCACGAGCGTAGCCCGCATACCCCCAGCCTCTCGGTAGTCCTTGGACCCCGCCCGCTGAGACACCGCATTTGCGAGACGATTTCCATACTTTCCAGATCTACGTAATAATCTGCCAATTTTTGCTATCCCTACGCGAAAATAGTATTTCCCAGTTCGGGGTGGCTTAATCCCAGCGCTATCAACAAGAATAAGTTTATCCACTTTTTCAGGATACTCGGCTGAGAGGATGATTGAAATTCTACCTCCGAAAGAGTGTCCGATGAGGTGTGCTTTTGGAATGCACAATTTATTTAAGAAAGCCGCGACACATTGCGCATAGTCAGACGTGTTCCATGGTGTTGGCGGTATCTGACTTTCGCCGAAGCCGGGCAGATCCAATGCGTAGACTTTGTGGGACTGTGCCAGCCATTCAAAAACCGGCTGGAAACTTGCAGCTTCTCCACCCCAACCGTGTAAGAGGAGAACGGCCTTGCCATCCCCCGAGACCTGATATGAAATGTTGATACCGTTAATCTCTGTACACTGCATCCGTCGCCTACGTCTGGTTTGCCGTGAAATATGCCGTATTGTGTAAAACCTCGGCGGTTAGATTTAACGAAAGCAGGACAACATAGATAAGGCAATCACAAGGACTCCAAAATATCCGCAGCCGCAATCCTATCATCAAACGGGAATCTTTTGCCGTGAATTTCCTGATAATCTTCATGCCCCTTACCTGCAATCACAATGACATCCCCCGATTTTGCGGTTGCGATAGCGTGCTGAATCGCTTCACGTCTCTCCGAAATACACACATATTTTGCATCATGTGGCAAATTTGACACAATTTGTGCGATGATTTCATCAGGGTCTTCAGTGCGCGGATTGTCGGAAGTGATCACACTATAATCTGCGATTCGGGCTGAGATATTTCCCATTTTTGGGCGTTTCCCGTTATCACGATCTCCCCCACAGCCGAAGACAGAAATCAGTTTACCTTCCGTGATACGCTTCGCAGCAATCAGAATATTTTCCAACCCATCGGGGGTATGTGCATAATCAACGATAACAGCAAAGTCTTGGCCGCGGTCTACGAGTTCAAATCGTCCAGGTACAACAGTAGTAGCAAGCCCTTCCTGAATCGCCCCAATAGAACAATTGTAGCGGATGCCAACACCAATCGCAGCAAGGGCATTGTAAATATTATACTCACCGAGCAATCGAAGCGCCACTGGGAACTCGCCAGACGGCGTAAATGCTGCAAACGCCAATCGGGTACGAGAGAGTTCAACATTTCCGGGGCGTACATCTGCGTGCAGATTAAAGCCATACATCAAATGTTTTAAATCCTCGCACACGTGCCAGAAACGTTTTGTTACAGGTAGATCGACGTTCAAAACAGCGACCCCCTCCGCCCCGAGCTGCTCAAACAGCATTAATTTCGCTTTGAGGTATTCCTCCATCGTCTGATGATAATCAAGATGGTCCTGTGTAAAATTGGTAAAGACTGCTGTATCGAAACTAAGCCCTGCAAGTCGCTGCAGTACCAATCCTTGTGAGGAGGTTTCCATCGTGACGTATTCGACACCTTCTTCAACGAATTGCTTAAAGAGGGCATGGAGGGCGAAGGCATCTGGGGTTGTGAGAGATGCCTGTAGCTTTTTCTCAGTGCCGCGGGCGTTTGTGTATCGGTGTCCGACAGTTCCAAGGAGTGCCACCTTGCGTCCACTCGCTTTGAGTATCGCATATATGAGATGCGCTGTTGATGTCTTACCGTTTGTGCCTGTAATACCGATGAGTTTAAGGTGCTTCGCGGGATTCCCGTGCCAATTAGCAGCTAGCAAGGAAAGTGCGCGTCTCCCGTTAGGTACTTGGACGTATGTAAATTGCTGCGTCGATACCTTTGGCTCAGCAATCGGTTTTTCACCGATAACAACAACTGCCCCCTTTTGAATCGCATCTGAAATGAAGATGTGGCTGTCAATACTAATACCTTGATAGCAGACAAAAGCATTACCAAGTTTGACATCTCGATGATTACTCACGATACCGGTAATATCAATATCAAGCGGTCCGGTAGTCGCAACAATATTCAATCCATGGAGTAGCGCGCGAAACTTCACAACCCGCCTCCTTCCACAGCGAGGTTCTGTTTTAGGGCTCTTTCTGTTATAAGGGGCGCATAGGGGGAAGTTTTTTGAATCCCAGGGCTGAAAAATTCAGTTTGCTTTAAGTATTGTATTGATTGTGTGGCAACCTTTTGAAAGAGAGGGCCTGCGATCTGCCCGCTGAAGCGTGCGCCTTTAGGTTCATCAAGCATGACGATTATCGAAATCACCGGATTCTCCGCCGGCAGGAACCCCATAAAAGACATAATTTCTTTGCCGTGGTATCCTCTGCCATTTGGTTCAGCTTTTTGTGCGGTTCCGGTCTTTCCTGCGACCCTATAGCCTTCAATACGGGCGCGTCGCCCGCTTCCGCCTTCAACGACTCCGACGAGCATGTCTGCCATTTGCCTCGCTACTTCCGGTCGCAGTACTTGTCGCACTTCAATGGGATACATCTTTTTAATCACTTTGCCACTATTGTCTTGAATCTCTCGTGTAATGTATGGACGGAGGAGTTTACCATCATTTGCAATAACGTTCAAAGCGCTCACCATCTGCAGCGGTGTCACCATAATCCCCTGTCCAAAAGGCACAGCGCCGAGGGAGTGTGTATCCCAATGCTTAACTGCAAAAAGGTTCCCACTGTGTTCATAGGGGAGATCGACCCCTGTTGTTTTCCCAAAGCCGTAATTTTCAATGTAAGTAGCAAAGTCCTCACGTCCCAACTGGTTCACAACTTTAATCATCCCGATATTGCTGGATTTGTGTATTACTTCTTCTAAGGTCAACCATCCTTTTGCTGAAATATCTCGAATAATTCTACCGTTCGAGAGTCGATATCGTCCATTCTCACAAAAAACTGTCGACTCAGATGTCATGACCCGTTCATTGAGGACAGCAGAGGCAGCGACAATTTTAAAAATCGATCCTGGCTCATACGCGTACCAGACCGCAATATTGCGTTTAGCCTCTTCAGCGGCACGCGCGTAGGTATTTAGATCGTAAGTTGGGTAGCTCGCGAGTGCTAAGATCTCTGCTGTTTTTGATGCCAAGACGATGACTGTCCCGCGTGGTGCGTTCCACTGCTGACAAGCCGCGGCTAACTCTTTTTCAGCGACATATTGAATGTACTCGTCAAGTGTTAAAACGACACTGTATCCGTAATCACTGCTGGAGTCCCCATGAGTCAGCAAGTTTATAGGTTCATTGCGAGCCAAAGCTGCACGCTGGGCGGCTTGCCGTGCCTGCGCGTTTAGTAGATAATTGTTATATTGATATTCAACGCCTTCCCCCATATGCTGGTCGTTAATATGACCAATGATTTGAGCGGCGAGTTCACCTTTAGGATAAGAACGCTTTTGTTCAACTTCGTATTTTATACCGCGGATATCTTTCTCAATGGCGCGAATTTCATCAAGACACCCGTAGTCTAGCCCTTTCTTTAACCAAACAAACCGCTTATCCTTTCGACGGAGCAGGGAAAGCAGCTCCGCTTCAGGGCTCTCTAAAACAGGTGCCAATTTTTGTGCAGCTGTGAGGGGATCCATCTTCATATATTTTGGATCCGCATAAACAGACAAACTATGGCGACTGAGTGCCAAAACGTTTCCGTGTCTATCAAGAATCTTCCCGCGCTTTATTTCTGCTGTGCGCGGAGAAAGCCAGTCGCGCGCATCCGCCTCCGGATGTAAATCATCACCAGAGACTTGAATCTTGAAGAGTTTCCCCACTAACAACAGAAACCCGACCTGCAAAAAAATAAATGTAAAAACAAGACGACGTATAGATAAATGGGAGTTATTTTTTTTATTTATCATATATTAGCTCAAGATAGTTTCGGGTCCTTTCAGGAAAGGGAGAAATCGAAATTACTTGTCCCAAATAATCTGTGAGGTTTCGGTAGGTTCAACCATTCCGAGTTCATGAGCGATCTTCCTAATTCTCTGAACAGAGGTTAACGTTGCTTCTTCCAATTCAAGTTGATAAATTTCATCCTGAATTCGATGTTTCTGTCTTTCATAGACAGGTTGACGTTGTAAAGCCACTTTTTTGGCATAAGATGAAAACCAAATACTTCCGGCAAAAGTACAAAAAGACAATACCAAGAGCGTATAGACCAAGGGGAATCTTTTTTTTCTCTCCGTTTCTTCAGGTTTCGTGATACGCGCTGAATGTTGATATGATATCTGCATCTATTCCGCTTCTCAGTCCATACTATGGACAGGCACATTGAGTTCTGTCCCTTACCTCACGTTACAATTCTTTCGGACCTACATCTATATCCGGTTACAGGGCGATAACCCTATCTATTTAACGTTAAATTTCATATTAAGGTACATTTTTTTCAATGATGCCAATTGGTCCTGCTTTTGTTGACAACCTCAGGTTACAATTTACGCGCTGCTCGCAATTTAGCGCTCCTCGCTCGCGGATTCTGCTGCACCTCAGACATCTCTGGAACAATAGGACGTTTTGTCAAAATCTGCAGAGATGGCTTATGGTCACAAATACAGACCGGGGTTTTGGGCGGACAAATACAGACCGTCGCGCATGTTTGAAATCGCCGTTTGACCACCCGATCCTCAAGCGAATGAAACGTAATAACACAGAGATGCCCACCAGGCTTCAAAAGTGAGATGGCAACATCTAAACCGGCTTTAAGATTTTCCAACTCGCTATTAACATGAATCCGTAGTGCCTGAAACACCCGGGTGGCAGGGTGGATCTTGGATGTCTTTCGCGGAACCGCCTGCTTGACAATTTCTGCGAAATGCGTCGTTGTTGTTATAGGCATCTGCTGCCTTGCCGCAACAATGCGGTTCGCAATTCGTCTCGCGAACCTTTCTTCACCATATCGCTTGAAAATATCCACCAAGGTGTCCAGTGGACTGTCATTGATTACCTGCATCGCTGTCGGGGTAACTTCTTGATCGTCTTCTAATTTGCGTCTAGTCTGCATACGCATATCCAATGGACCGGTATGGTTAAAACTAAATCCTCGATCTGGTGTATCAAGTTGTAGCGATGACACCCCTAAGTCAAGCAGGACACCATCTACAGCAGAAATTGAACATTCCTCAAGCAAAACAGACATTTCTGCGAAGTTACCGTTAATGAGACAGCACCGGTCGCCAAAAGCGTGTAACCTATCCTTTGTAATAAGAAGGGCTTCAGGATCCAAATCAATTCCGATGATCCTTCCACAGGGTGCCGAGGCATTCAGGATAGCGGAACTATGTCCACCTAATCCAACAGTGCCATCTACATAAATACCGGTCGCTTTCGGTTTGAGGAATTCAATGACCGTGTCACATAAAACAGGTATATGTTGCGTATCCATAATCCTCGTCTTAATATCAATACATTAGTGTAGCAAGAAACATGCCAACCCATTTAGTACTTTCCAACCCGATAGGAGAAGGAACGTACGTTGATTTTTCGTGAGACTGTCTTTTTTTACAAATAGGCGATGCCGATACTGAGCGCTGTGAGAGCGAGTGTTGTTCAAAAAAGCGTGTTGCCTAAGTCATTGCCGATCCATCGAGCGAGGCGTTCGCGGAAGAACGTTGCGACGGCAAAAGCGGCGAGAAATGTGTCGAAAGAGATCCCTCTTAACTTTCCTAATTGGCGGCCCCCGAGCACAATTCCGATGCTGCCGAAAACAAAGATTGTGCCGTAAAAGAGGGTCCAATATGTGAAATCTGGGGCTACAAGGTCACCTATGCTCTTCATGAACGAGCTCTTCCGAAGCGTGAAGGCAGTCGCTTCAAATGTCTCCCCTTGTGTGAAAAGATAAGTCCCTCCTAAGGGATTTTTGAAGAGGAAGTGAGCATTATAGGTGCGTTCTCTGTTTCTTTTTTTGCGTTTCGCTGCCTGTATGGGTTAATGGTGTTCTAACTCAACAGACGTAGGCAGATACTGTCCGATTTTCACAGCATAGACATGTAGCGTGCCCGCCCGGCTGGCAAGGACGAGGCGTTCACCGTCTTGTGAGAACTTTACGGCAGAAACATCGTAGGTTTTGCGTCTATCTCTCGTCATAAGCATTTTCGCTTTGTCTCCATACGCCGGAAAACGGCTCCGTACACGGCGGGTGTTCACGTCCCAGAGCGTGAGTGTCTTGTCCGCAGAGGCTATAGCGACCGTGTGTCCATCGGGCGAAAAGGCGATATCTCGGATTTCACCCGTGTGGAGGTTGAGGGATTCAACGGGGGTGCCAGTCTTCACATTCCAAAGATGCACGCTGAAGTCCCAGCCGCCGCCAGTCGCCAGGGTTTTGCCATCGGGCGAAAAACAGAGCTTGTTGATAGAACCTAAGTCTTTATCGGGGGCGTGTCGTAATTCACCTGTATTGGCATCCCAGAGCCGTAGGGTGCTGCCTGCACTGGCAAGGGTGGGGGTTCCATCTGGGGAAAAGGCGAGGGCGTTGACTGCCCCTGGATGTCCTGTGAGACTCCGGAGATATTTACCGGTGCTGATCTCCCATAAACGGACTGTCCAGTCGCCCCCTGCACTGGCGAGCATGTTGCCATCGGGTGAAAAGGCGAGTGCTGTAATGGAGGCCGGGTGTTCGTCAAGCTGAGCGAGTGCCTTGCCCGTTGCTGTCTCCGAGACGTAAATGCGGTTTCCGTGTCTACTAGCGAGCAGAGCGGCATCTGCGGAGAACGTCAAACCCTGCGGTGGGGGCATTTCACCGGGGGGAGTTGCAGTGAACTGCGAGAGGGCTTTGCCGGTGTGTGCATCGTGTACAAATATGCCGTCGGATGTCGGCACGGCAACACGGGTACTGTTCGGTGAAAGGATAATGTTCAAGGGCCCTGCCGTGTCCGCGCGGGAAAATGGCAGGGCCCCGAAGACGAAGACGCATGCGATGTAGAGAAGCCATGCATTTTTCATAAACCTGCCCCCTTTTTTCGATAGAATGCCATTCTGCAACTGTATAGAATTTTCATGAGAATCTCCTTATTTTTCATCGTCCGTGCGGATGGAAAAAGGCCTGAAAAACAAATCGGTAGAAGAGACGGCATGCTTTCCATTTCGTTGTAGGGGATGAAAAACGCTGCATATTTCACGACTGCTAACGCTGTTCTGAGCGTCTACGGTCCCCAGTGCTCTGTTATGATGCATTTGATGACGCTGATAACGGAATAGATTTTATGCTTTCCGGTGTTCAGCGTTTGCTCCCAACGGCTTGCGGATTTCTCATAGCCGAGAAAACACAGCCATAGGCAAGAAGGGTGCTCAAGAAAAGCAAGGCAATGCGGTGTTTCTCCATTTTCTTGAAGACAAGTTGGTTTCTGAGATCTCGGATCATCGAAACTCTCATCTCTGACAACATAGAAATGGACGTGTATCTGATGCCTCTGCTGATAAAGCATATCGGCGTGAAATCCCGGGGAGACTTCATCTTCAGACTTGCCTATACTTTCTCGATACACATACACATAAACTATACATACAAACAAAAATCGGGTAAGTGAGATCGTTTGTTGCTTGTATATTATAGGAAAAAATGTTAAAATGCAATCAACTTCTTTGGCTACCGGTCATAGACAGTTAACAATCACATCACATAAGGTCGGTTCGTGGCAGTTCGCATAGTTCGTGCTTATTACACTCCTGGTTCGTATCGGACAGCAGACTGTTCATGTCACATCTAATATTTCCACTCAGACAATAGACAGAAAGCGATGCGTATGGATCCCATCAGATTAGAACTCTATAAAAATATGCTAACCTCGGTTGCGGAGGAGATGGGTGTAACGCTCCGACGCACCGCATTTTCCCCTAACATCAAAGAACGTCTCGATTTTTCATGTGCTGTGTTTGACGGCAACGGTAAAATGGCGGCGCAAGCTGCACATATTCCTGTACACCTTGGCTCGATGCCGCTCTCGGTCCTCGCTGCGATTGCGCATACTGAGATGGCACCTGGTGACATGGTAGCTCTCAATGATCCGTATCGTGGCGGCACGCATCTGCCGGACATTACACTGGTAACGCCCGTCTTCGGCCCTTTCTCGCGGAGCGGGTCAGATGAAAAAGGACAGCAAGGAAAGAAGCGCCCGGTATTTTTTGTTGCGAACCGAGCACATCATGCAGATGTTGGCGGCATGCGTCCGGGTTCAATGCCGATTGCAACGAGTGTAATTCAGGAAGGTATCCGTATTCCCCCTGTCAAACTCGTCCGCGGCGGTGCGTTAGACACCGATCTCTGGGAACTTATCCTTGCTAACGTCCGAACGCCAGAAGAGCGTCGTGGTGACATAGCGGCGCAAGTGGCTGCGAATCGTGTCGGTGAACGCCGTTTACATGAGATGGTAACCAAATATGGGACAGCAGAGATTGCCTCCTATATGGAAGAATTGCGTGGGTATGCGAGTAGAATGATGCGGGCGCGTTTGCAGGAAATTCCCGATGGACGCTACACATACACCGATACGCTTGATAACGATGGCATCAGCGATGCACCCATTGAAATCTCCGTCGCCATCGATATTGAAGGAGACACGGCTGTCGTTGATTTCACTGGGACTGTGCCACAAACCCGAGGCTCTGTCAACGCGATTTATGCTATCACTCTTTCAGCAGTCTTTTATACCTTCCGATGCCTTGCGGGCGCGGATGTGCCCGCTAATGCAGGGTGTTTAGAGCCAATTCAGGTCATTGCGCCAGAGGGGAGCGTTGTGAATGCCAAGTTCCCGGCAGCCGTTGCCGGTGGCAACGTAGAAACATCACAGCGTATTGTTGATGTCCTCCTCGGTGCCTTGGCGCAAGCCTGTCCGGATCAGATTCCGGCAGCAAGTGCCGGGACGATGAATAACCTCACAATAGGCGGGTACGATGCGTCACGGGAAAAGGAGTTTACCTACTATGAAACGATTGCGGGCGGCATGGGGGCGCGCCCGAATGCGGACGGGATTGACGCTATCCATACGCACATGACGAATACTATGAACACCCCGATAGAGACGATTGAGACGAACTATCCGATGCAAGTTGTAGAATATGCGATCCGTCGCGGAACCGGGGGGGCGGGTAAATTCCGCGGCGGTGCCGGTATTGTTCGAGCAGTACAGATGCTAACAGATGCTGAGGTTACGATTCTTTCGGATCGGCGGACGCGAGGTCCGTACGGCTTACGAGGTGGGGAACCGGGACAACCGGGACGTAACGTGCTTATCTCTAATGGAAAAACACAGCAATTAGCAGGCAAGGTGTCTATTTCTACGTGCGAAGGCGATATTATTCGAATAGAGACCCCCGGTGGCGGAGGTTTTTTATCGTTAAAAAAAGCTTGAGTTGAGAATAAGCCGGATTCTGTATGTGATGATCATTCATCTGGGATGGATGTTGCCATCCACCTCAAGCGGTTACCTGGGGAAAAGGCGGGCACACCTTACATATCCACCATTTACCTTGCTCCAGATGGGGTTTACCAAGCTCCATAAGTCACCTTATGGACTGGTGCGCTTTTACCGCACCGTTTCACCTGTACAACACCCAACTTGTTAGAGAAAAATAGGCGTTGTAGTCTACTTTCTGTTGCACTTTCCATAGCGTCGCCGCTCCTGGGGGTTACCCAGCATCCTGCCCTACGGAGTCCGGACTTTCCTCACCCCGATTGTGAGATACATTCGGGACGCGATCACCTACTCAACTCAAGTCTTTCTATTATACCGTATTTGGTGACTTATAAGCAAGGGAAAGGCGCAGTTTTTAACCGCGCCTTCAATGTGGAGAAACGGGAAATTAGGAACAACCACTCGTAGTACCGCAATTGGCACAGCGATAGCAGACCCCGCTTCTCACCATAAGTGCGCCGCACTCGGGACATGGGGGAGCATCTGCGTGTTGAAGGACAATCTGTTTCTCACGCTCCTGCCAAGTATCCGTTTCACCGTTGCTCCCATGTCCGAACGGATGAAGTTCTTCAGGCGGGACCATCTGTTCGGCAAAGTCCGGAATCTCCGGACTCGCCTGGGGCTCCCCAGAAAGAAACTTAGTGCCAAGCCACCGGAAGACATAGTCCATAATGGATTTGGCCATCGGGATATCAGCATTAGATGTGAAACCAGAGGGTTCAAACCGGACATGGCTGAATTTATTGACAAGCGATTCCAGGGGGACACCGTACTGTAAAGCAACAGAAGTGAGGATTGCAACGGAGTCCATCAATCCCGAAATGACGGATCCTTCTTTGTTCATACGAAGGAAGACTTCTCCAGGGCTTCCATCTTCATAAAGCCCTACGTGTATATAGCCTTCATGCCCCTCAATACTGAATTTGTGTGCGATCGCGCGGCGCTCGTCTGGCAAACGTCGCCGGGTAGGATGGGCAGTAGGGCGTTCATCATCTGATAAGGCAACATCTGTTCCCTCACTTTCCGAATCCTGTTGGCTTCGGGTCGAGAGGGGTTGACTACCTTTGCTACCGTCGCGATAGACGGCAAGACATTTCACACCGCGTCGCCAAGCTTCCACGTACAGCGTTTTGATGTCATCTACTGTTGCATCATGCGGGACATTAACAGTCTTAGAAATAGCGCCAGAAACAAAGGGTTGGACAGCCGCCATCATTTTCAAGGGGCCCATGTGGTTTATATAACGGGTTCCGTGCTTACCACATTGCACGGCACAATCAAAAACAGGATAGTGCGTTGGTGAAAGGTGCGGCGCGCCCTCAACCGTCCCAGTGCCGCAGATGACTTCTTCAGCGGTAATAATTTCATCTTCACTAAATCCGAGGGTAGCGAGAAGATTGAAACTCGGATCCGCGGTATCTTCCTCGGTTATACCTAACCGTCGCAAGCACTCTTCACCGAGGAACCCGGGGGCAAAGGCGAGATTTAAATCAAACGCGCTCGGTAACGTCTCTGCTATGCGCTCGATATCTTCTTGCGTAAACCCCTTCTGTTTCAGCGCCTCCAGATTGATATGCGGCGTTCCGTCAAAGGTCCCCGTTCCAACGAGATAGGTAATGACCGTTTCGGTCTGCTGTAGTGTGTATCCGAGGTTATGTAAGGCATCGCGGACGCTCTGGTTAACAATTTTCATGTACCCACCGCCTGCGAGTTTCTTGAATTTGACGAGGGCGAATTCCGGTTCTATCCCGGTCGTGTCACAATCCATCAGGAAGGAAATAGTGCCTGTAGGCGCGATAACACTAACCTGTGAGTTCCGATAGCCCCACTGCTCACCTTTTTTGAGACAGCCATCCCAATCTGCTTGTGCTGCGTCCAAAAGATCAGGTGGACATGCGGCGGCATCAATGTTGTAAGCAGCATCGCGGTGGAGCTGCATAACGTCTAACATCGAATCCCGGTTCGTGGGATAGCCATCAAAAGTTCCAACGCTTTTAGCAATTTCTGCGCTTGTCTGATAACCGTGTCCACTGAGGATAGCAGTAATAGCACCGGCATAAGCGCAAGCCTGATCGCTATCGTAAGGGATACCAAGGCGCATCAAAAGGGCACCTAAATTAGCGTAACCCAGTCCGAGTGGGCGATACTCATGGGAACGTTGTGCTATTTTTGAGGTCGGATAGGAAGAGAAACCGACTATAATTTCCATTGCAGTGATGAACACACGCACCGTAGCGCGGAAACCGTCAATGTCAAAGCCGTCATCATCTCCCAAGAATTTAGCGAGGTTAATACTGGCAAGGTTGCAAGCAGAATCGTCTAAGAAGAGATATTCGCTACACGGATTGCTTGCATTAATTTTATCCGTATTTTTGCAAGTGTGCCACTTCTGAATCGTGCTATCAAATTGAACGCCCGGGTCGGCACATGCCCAGGCCGCGTATGCAATTTTTTCCATGAGCGTTCTGGCATCATACTCCGCAGCGACTTCACCACTCGTCCGATAGGTCGTTTTCCATGAGTCGCCCTGTAGATAAGCATTCATGAAGTCATCAGGGATCCGCACAGAGTTGTTGCTATTCTGTCCGCTGACAGTGCCATATGCTTCACCGTTGAAGTCAGCGGGGTATCCAGCAGCGATAAGCGCCTTCGCTTTATCTTCTTCCCTTAACTTCCAGTCAATGTAATCAACAATCTCAGGGTGATCCATGTCAAGGATCACCATTTTGGCTGCGCGTCGGGTAGTACCACCGGACTTAATGCTGCCTGCCCAGCGATCAAAGCCTTCAAGAAAGGAGAGGACTCCAGAACTCTCCCCTCCGCCGGAGAGGAGTTCGCCCTTAGCACGAACTTCGCTGAAATTGGAACCTGTACCACTGCCGTATTTAAAGAGGCGGACTTCGGATTTCTGAAGTTCCAACATGGAATCCAGAGAATCGTCAACGCTTTGGATAAAACAGGCTGAATTTTGCGGGTGTTCGTACGCATTGGTAGTGGTTTCGACTTTCTTTCCGTCGCGGTCCCAATAGTAATTTCCGCCGCCGCCTTCAATATTATATTCGTGCCATAAACCGCAATTAAACCAGACAGGCGAGTTAAAAGCACCGCGTTGTGTAACGAGGATATGTGTGAGTTCCGCTTCAAAGGTCTGTGCATCTTTCGGGGTGGCAAAATAGCCCCCAAGCTCTTCACCTGCGCGGCGGAGGGTGCGGGCAACACGGGTAACGAGTTCCCGGATGCTATCTTCGGCTCCTGTACCGGGGACCCCAGCTTTTCGGAAGTATTTTGACGCTGCGATGTCTGTTGCGAGTTGAGTCCAGCTTGCTGGTACTTCGACCTGACCCTGTTTAAAGATAACATCTCCCTTTTCATTGTAAATGACCGCGTCGCGGCGTTCCCACTCTAATACATCGTAAGGATGGACGCCAGGGGTCGTAAAATAGGGGGTGAAAGTGAGTCCCGTCCGATCACCCTCCTTAGAATGCTTCGGAGAAGTCGTCTCTTCTTCAACTCCTTTGGGATTATCGCCAGTCATAGTCACCTCTCTTTACGGTTATCAGCTCCTAAAGCGAGAACCCGGATAACCATTTTATGATGCGCGCCATAAAGCACGCTTATTGGTATAAAAACTTCAAGTATAATTAATTTAGGTTAACACTTTATCTATAAATTCGTCAAGGGAAAAATAGGGATCATTTTTTTTATCGCAAAAATGCTGCAAGCCTCTGCCTCCATCATCCTGGATTGGATACGCACCTTCGCAGGCGAACACGCAAAACCCACCCCTCCCCCCCCCCCAACAGACAGGCACCGGCGTGCTTGAACTTAATGAGATGTGGCACTCTGTAAAAGAAAAAACGAACGTTGGATGTGGAAAGCTTTGTGTCGAGATACCGGCGCACTTCTCGCAAAGGTTGGTAGCCACTCCCATCATTAGGGATCCCAATGCAATGTTCCTGATACCCATTCGGCGAGAATTACTCACTCACCTTATGACATTTCGGTTTTCCGTTACGATGGTCGTCACGCTGTTGCTTGTCGTTGCGAATACTGTTGTACTCATTGCTGATTACGAACGTCGCCTGACAAGCTACAACACCGCAGTGAAACAACACCAACAATAGGTATCAGAAGCAAAGGTCTATTCTGAGTTGGATGGAAAACTCCTTGTAGACCGTCCCCCAATCCATTGAGCATTTTCAATGCGGGTTTGGATCGACGGCTGGGTAATACTATCGCTGTCAGGCACACCCTCGTGCCAACTCTCTGGGACACCCACTCCCACAGTGCCGATAATCCTTTCCTCAATTTGTTTTCTAGTGTTGATTTAGTTTCTATCTTTCAGGTAATTCTGAGTTTACTGGCATTGCTTTTGCCCACGATGCAATCGCTGGGGAACGAGAAGCCGGGACGCTCCGATTGACGATGGCAAATCCTGTGAGTCGTCCCATTATTCTGTTGGCAAAGTACATCAGTGCAATGGCGTGTCTGATTCTACCCATAATCATGAGTCTGCTACTCGCGCTGATCTTATTTTCTCTCTCTGGCTCAATTTCGCTTGAAGGTGATGAGTGGCTCCGGATTGGTGGCATTTTGCTCACTTCGATCCTCTATCTATCAGCCTTCTACTTAGTGCTGCATCTATGGACATTATGCTGTTATGCTTATTTTTTTCGTGTTGTATGTAGGAGCGTTCCTTGCCTTTTTGTGTGTCGACGCTTAGCCAGCTTTCTGACCCTGCCATACGCAAAATCGAGGCCAGCTCCTTCTAAAAATGAGATCGGGGCTCCTGTGGAGAATCCAAGTCGGCTGAGTAGATAATGAATACCTTTGACACTGAAAAAATTTCACCGAGGCATCTGAATCGCGGATTTTTGCGGATTGCACAGATTTCGCTGATGAATCTTCAACGGAATGGTATGTTTATAACAAGCGAAAAGCTAATTATCAAACGTATAAAGAGTCAACAATCCTGAAAATTCTTTGTTCAAATGCGTTGAACAAAGAGATTGATAAATGCGTGTATGCATTGTATAATTTAATGTAAGAGGATATTATCGTTATAGAGAAAAAAAGTGATGCAATTGAACCAAAATCGCCTTCGAGACACTGTTTATGCCCAAAAAAGCGAGGCTGAACTTGCGATTGCGGACTATACCAACCCATGAATCCTATCAAATTGACTTGACAAAACCTGTCCAAAATGATAAATTGATTTCAAACAAAGGAAACTTTTACGCTTTAGTTTTTTAAAGATAGAGAAAGGAAACAACATGGCATCACGAAAAGAACTACAGTCAATGCTAAACGCCCCCATCAGTTTAGCACCTAATACCTATCTGCACTTTTATAACGGTGGGAAACTCCGCGCTGCGTTTATGGGGGACCCCGATCCGAAAGATGACTACTACTCTGAGGAGTGGATTTTCTCCACAAATCGAGCAATTACGCCGGGTAGGGAGAATCCGCCTGATAAGGGCTTCAGCCGTATCGAGCTTCCGAGTGGCGAAGTCGTGTTATTGAAAGCCCTATTGGATGCGTTTCCAGAGGAGACACTTGGCGGTGCACATGTCGCTAAGTACGGCACAGATCTCGGTGTCCTTCTCAAGATTTTTGATGTCGGTGAAGGCGCGCATATCCCTATTCACTGGCACCCGAATCCCGATTTTTCACAGGAACATCTGAATTCACCTTTCGGCAAAAATGAGGCGTGGATTTTAATCGGCACACGTCCAGGAGCAAAAGCGTGGATCGGTTGGAAAGAAGCGATAGACAAGGTAGATTTTCGGCATCTGATGGAGGCACAAGATGTGCCGACCCTGCGGAGTCTCATGCACGTTGTGGAGCCGAAGGTTGGAGAAGTTTATTTTCTACGCACGCCGATTGTCCACTCGCTTGGCACAGGGCTCTGCGTCCTTGAACCCCAGGAACCTACCGACTGGAACATCCTCGCCGAATGGGAAGGTTTCCCGTTTGAAAGAGAAGATGGGCACCTCGGTCTCGGATGGGATTTGGCAGTTGATGCCGCTGAGTTTGATAAACTGGAGCTCGACTATCTGAACAACTATATCCGGCGTACGCCGGAACTCGTTCGAGCGGAAGGCAATAACCGGGAGGATCGAATTGTGCCAGAGGAAGCTTTACAATTCTTCGGGTGCTCACGCCTGACAGTGAATTCCACATTGAGTATGCCGGCAGACAAAGGCTTCTATGCCATCGTGACCTTGGGCGGCGAAGGCGTGCTTCGTGGTGACTTTGAAGATGTGCCGATCAAACGCGGCAAATCCGTCTTTATTCCGCGCTGCTTATCGAGTTATGTCATTGTTAGCACTGGTGATACACCGATGGAAATAATTTGTTGCTATCCGCCGAGGCTTTAAACAATTAAGTGCGCCTTATGTGCCGTAATAGTAATGTTAGATTTTAAACCCCCGAAACCGAATACAACCGCAATTCAGGTTGCGAAAGCACTAATGCCGCTTGCCAACCGCTTGTGTTTGAAAGGGTTGACGTTGGATGTTGATGCGGAATCTATTGCTCGTCTAAAAATGACAGAGGGATACCCGACCGTGTTAGCTCCGAATCACGCGGCACGCGCGGACCCTGCCGTTACCTTCCTCTTGTCCAAAGCGCTCTCTCAACAGTATTACTACCTGACTGCACGGGAGACCTTTGACAAAGGAAGATTCTGCGGTTTACGCAGTTTTCTCTTACAGCGGTTTGGAGCTTATTCAATTGTGCGCGGCACTGTTGACCGAAGTGCCTTTCGCACAACGCGGGAACTCCTATCTGAAGGCAACGCGGCCGTTGTTATCTTCGCGGAGGGGGAAATTTCACGGCAGAATGACACTGTTATGCGCTTTGAACGGGGCATTGTACAACTCTGTTTCTGGGCTTTAGACGATATGGCGAAAGCCGAAATCGGCAAACCGCTTTATGTTGTCCCCATCGGGATCAAATACCATTATCCACAAGACATGTGGGGCGACATTGACACTGCTCTCACAGCGTTAGAGAAGAATATCCTCCCACCTACGGAACAAATGCCAGCGGAACGTTATGATCGATTGAGGCGTATCGGTGTTGCGGTATTCAAAACCCTTGCTGCCGAATATCAATACAAAGTGGACGAAACTGTACCGCTTGATGTACATATTGAGCGGCTGAAAGAGCAAATTTTATCCCATGCGGAAAAAATCATGGGGATCGACGCTAACGCCGATGTGCTCACAAGGGTTCGAGCATTGAAAAACTTGGTCGATGCTGAAGTCTATAGAGACATTGATCAGATGACCGAATATGAACGGAAAATACATGAGGAACTGCTCCAGAAATTCCAACAGTTCTATCCAGATTTGGAGCGGTTAATCAATTTTATATCAATTTCAGATGGATATGTTGCTGAAGAGCAATCACCAGAACGGTACCTTGATGTGATTATCCGTCTCGAAAGGGAAGTCTTTGGTACGTCGAAAATGCGGGGACCACGGGTGGCCTCCGTTCGTGTTGGTGTCCCTAAAAACCTCCGAGAATGTTACGATACCTATAAGGCAAAAAGAAGAAAAACAGTGGAGCAGATAACCCTTGAACTTGAAACAGCAGTTCAGGATTTGGTCAAGGGTATCTCATATGCAATAGTTTAAAAATTGGAGAAAAACATGGCAAAAAAATTGTCGATTGGAAGTTGGGCTTACGCATTTGGGCCTTATGAAGATAATCCTATTCCGTTTGATACCGTCGTCAAGACGCTCAGCGAACTTGCGTTTGACGGTATTGAAATTGGTGCGTTTAAACCGCATATTGACATTAACGACTATCCGATGAAAAGCGATCGGGATGCCGTCAGGGGATTAATTTCCTATTACGGTTTAGAGGTCTCTGGATTGGCGGCGGATTTCTGGTCGCACCCCGGGCCTGCGACCGATGAGGCGCAGGATGACGATAAATATTACAAGCTCTTCAGAGAGAACCTCCAGCTCGCGTTGGACCTCGGTTCGCCTGCTATCCGAGTAGATACAGTGAGTGATCCCGAAGAAGGGGTGGAGGGTGTTGAGCGTGAGGAAGCTTGGGATCGGATCGTTTCCGTCTGGCGGCGCTGTGCGCAAGTCGCTGAAGATCACGGTGTACTGATGCTCTGGGAATTTGAACCTGGATTTATGTTCAACAAACCGAGTGAGATTATTGATATGCCGAAGGCAGTCGATCACCCGAATTTCAAGGTGATGTTTGATACGTGCCATGCACAGATGTGTGCCGTTGTCGGTGCCAGGCAGCCCGGAGAAAAAGAGACACTCGGTGAGAACGGTGTCATCGACCTTGCGCGGCAACTGAAGGGACAAATCGGTCATTTCCACCTTATCGATTCCGATAATACGCTCCATAACGACGAAACAAGCACACACGCCCCTTTCGGCGATGGGGTTCTCGACTTTGACGCGATTATTCCGGTCATCATGGAAGAAACAGGATATGATGGCGATTGGTTCTCTATTGATCTCTGTTTCTGGCCCAATGCTTGGGATGTTACAGAAGATGCAAAGAAATTCCTGACCCCGTATTTGGAAAGGTATTAAGGGTTAGATGCTTAACCTGCGTTCATTGGATCCCCTAATTGACTTGGCGTTTGAGGAAGATATCGGCATCGGCGATGTAACGACAGAAGCAACAGTGCCGCCTACGCGGGAGGGTATAGGAACTCTACGTACCAAAAGCGGCGGTATCGTCGCAGGGCTCCCGGTTGCAGAACGCGTCTTCGCAAGATTGGATGCGAAGTTGACGTTTCGCGCACTTGTTGATGATGGAGAAACAGTGAAGGCAGGCACCCCGATTGCTGAAGTCCAAGGCAGCGCCAAGACGATCCTGATGGGTGAGCGGACTGCTCTTAATTTCCTCCAGCGGCTCTCGGGCATAGCGACCCTCACGGCGCAATTTGTGGAAGCAGTCTCTGACTATAATACCAAAATAGTGGACACTCGAAAGACTGCAGCCGGCTGGCGTGCGGTTCAAAAATATGCTGTCCGCGTCGGCGGCGGTTACAACCACCGTTTTGGCCTGTACGACGGGGTGCTAATCAAGGAGAACCATATCGTTGCGGCTGGTGGCGTTCACAATGCCGTGCGTCGGGCACGGGAAATTGTTCCACATACGGCAAAGATAGAAATTGAAATCGAGACCGTTGACCAGGTTGACGAAGCATTGGCAGCAGGCGCGGACATCTTACTCCTCGACAATATGCCACTTGGCATTATGCAAGGTGTTGTTCAAGAGGTGGGCGATCGGGTGATAACCGAAGCTTCAGGTGGGATTACGCTGGATCAGGTGCAGGCTGTCGCAGCCACCGGGGTAAACCTCATATCTGTTGGAGCACTCACCCACTCGGCGATGCCGATGGATATCAGCCTGACGTTGGTGCTCGTTGAATCGTAATGGAATAAAAAGGACGTAAATGAGAGAGCGTTTTCGGATCAATAAGGCTTTCGCCCAATTTTTGAGACACGCCTACGGAGCGGGTAATCCAACCCACGATTGCACTAAGGTCTCAATCCTAAGAGAGCCGCATAGCATCACTGAAACGAAAACCCTCAAATGAGACACTACGTCCGAAAGGAAAAATTATGGCAACTACATTTGAGAACATTGAACCTACAACGACGAAGCTCGGT
Source organism: Candidatus Poribacteria bacterium (assembly GCA_965202725.1). Classification (GTDB taxonomy): domain Bacteria; phylum Poribacteria; class WGA-4E; order WGA-4E; family WGA-3G; genus WGA-3G. Next base: position 4,280,821 of record OZ241845.1, on the reverse strand, counting down.
TGGATCGGCACTGGTGTAATGGGACGCTGGATGTGTCAACATCTGATGGGTTTGGGATACGCGATGACGGTCTATAACCGGACGAAATCGAAAGCGGAGCCACTTCTGGAAGCGGGAGCAGCGTGGGCGGACTCGCCGGAAGATGTTGCAACCGTTTCCGATATTATCTTCACAATAGTCGGATTTCCACCTGATGTCCGGGAAGTCTATCTCGGGGATAACGGTATCTTGAAGGGTGCGAAGGCTGGAAGTATCATCGTTGATATGACAACAACAGAGCCGTCACTGGCGCAGGAAATTTATGCTGTGGCGCAGGCAAAAGATGTTGCGTCGGTGGATGCCCCTGTTTCAGGCGGTGATGTCGGGGCGCGGGAAGCACGGCTCTCTATTATGGTCGGTGGGGACGAGGCGGCTGTGCAAGCTGTGATGCCTCTCTTCACAGCCATGGGAGAAAACATTGTCTATCAAGGTGGAGCCGGCGCGGGACAACACACCAAAATGTGTAACCAGATTACGATCTCTGGAACAATGATCGGTGTCTGCGAAGGACTGATTTACGGCTACAAAGCCGGGTTGGATTTGGAAACAATGTTGTCCTCCATTAGTGGTGGCGCAGCGGCGTGTTGGTCCCTTGATAACTTAGCACCACGCGTTTTGCAACGGAACTTCGATCCCGGTTTTTTCGTAGAGCATTTTATCAAAGATATGAGCATCGCTTTGGACGAAGCACGCAAAATGGATTTATGTCTACCGGGTTTGGCGTTGGTACATCAACTGTACACGGCAGTCCAAGCACAAGGACACAGTAGATTGGGGACCCAAGCCTTGATGTTGGCATTAGCGCAGATGTCCGGTGTCGAAATGGATTAATGTCCTGTCCAGGTCGCAAGACGTGAGTGCCACAGCAATATAGACCGACTACTGGTGCGGTTGCCACCGCACCAACGTCGTGTCTGGAGCACCTACCGAAATAATCCTGTCAGTTATGTCGGCACAGATTCCAAACGCATCGGCATGATAAGGGTGAGATGGTTGTCCTTGCCAACGGGTTTAATAAGAACAGGATTAAACTCGCCTGAAAATTCAATAGACACAGACTCGGTTTCGATATGAGCGAACGCCTCTACCAGAAACCGTGCGTCAAAACCGATTCGGACGGTTCCAGTGCTGGACTCAACCGGCAAGGTTTCGTGTGCTTCCCCTAATTCTGGTGTCTTCGCGGAGACCCGAATCTGTTCTGTATCAATTTCCAGAGAGATTGAAAAGTTTTTCGGGTTTGAGAGCACAGCGACCCGCCGCGTTGCACGGAGGATATGTTCCTTTGAGACGATTGTCCTGTTTTCGCTGGTTTCAGGGATGATTTTCTGATACTTCGGATATTCTCCATCGACAAGCCGTGTCGTTAAAGTGGCATCTCCATCGGTAAAGAGGATCTGATTTTCAAAGATGGAGACATTCACTTCACCCGATTCTGCAAACGTCCGCTCAATCTCTCGAACGGCTTTCAGTGGGATGATAAATCCCTTGGCTTCGCTTGGCGCGTTAAGGGGTTCGCAGTGCGCAAGGGCGAGCCGTTTGCCATCGGTCGCGACGACCTCGGTTCTGTCATCAAGGAAATTAAAATAGAGTCCGTTTAGGAAGTATCGGACTTCCTCTGTGGATGCTGCGAATTCCGTTTTCCGGAGAACGTCGCGCAACGTTTCTCCACCGATAGCAACAGCAGCACCTTCAATAGAAGGAAGTTGTGGAAACTCTTCATCAGACATCCCGATAATTTTATAAACGCCGTCCCCGCAGGTAAGCTCGACGCGATCGTTGGCGGTAGTTGCAAGATCTATTGGTTTATCGACGGGAAGCGCTTTGACAAGATCGCCCAATTTTTTGGCAGAAACGGTAATTGCTCCCTCCTCTGTAACCTTGCCTTCGACCTTCATTCTGATACCGATTTCAAGATCGGTTGCCATACATTCGATACTGTTCCCTTCCGCGTGGATGAGAACGTTTGAGAGAATAGGTAAGGTATTCCGCCCGCTCGCAACGCCTTGTAACACCTGTAGTGCATACAGGAGATCATCTCTTTCAAAAGTGAGTTCCATTTCCGGATTCTCCTTATTCTTTTGCCTATGCTATAAGCGCGATTTGCCTTAAAGCACAAGGATTCTCTATACTAAAACTTCTATTAAACAGTGGAGTGGCAGTGTCAATGACAAAATGCAATAATTTCTCGCCGAAAGGTTTCGCCTGCCGGATAAAAATCTTGACAAGTGCCTCTATTTAGTATAACATATTACCAAGGATATAGCATAGAAAAAATTACATTTTAATGCCGGGTAAGCTGCAGCTTGCAAAATAGACGCTAACACCCATTCCGCTCTACTATTCTCAGTTTTCTAACCAAGATATACACCCAAACGTTTTCGTTTTTAGGTACTCGGGTCATCATGTTGCTGTGGAACAGCAGATGGACACCTGAGGCTACAGAAAACGAAATGCTTCTCCTAAAGATATGCAAAATACGAGCCTACATGCCTCGCAGCCGATTGCGAAACGTGCGGTATTAATTGGCACGGTTCTTATTATCGCGAATAGCTACTGGATAGCGTATGTAGAAATGATCTGGCATACTGCACATTTAACGACGGTTGCAATGTCTGTTAATGTGATGTTTGGCATTTTGATGATGACGCTACTGAACATGGGGGTCCGGCGTGTTTTTCCGCGTGTTGCGCTACAGCCGCGCGATCTACTTGTGGTCTACAGCATGCTCGCTGTGGGAAGCGCGTTTTCCGGGCACGATTGTCTGCCACGCCTCATGGGACTGATACCTTATGCTTTTCGCTTCGCGACACCGGAGAACGATTGGGAGGCATTGCTCTTCCATTATCTGCCTGACTGGCTTGTGGTGAAAGACCCACGGGCGGTCAACGATTTTTATGAAGGTGAGGTCAACTTTTTTACAGAAGGGTATCTGCAGCATTGGATTGTACCGATACTTTCTTGGTCGGCGGTTATTTTCTTGTTGATGATGATCTTCTTGTGCTTGACTGCTATCATCCGCAAGCAGTGGATAGAAAATGAGAAACTTGCCTATCCAATTATTCAAATCCCGCTCGAGATTACGACCCATCGGCGTATCTTCACAAACCGCTTGCTCTGGATCGGCTTCTTGATAGCTATGGGAATAAACCTGCTCAATGGGTTGCAATTCTTTTTTCCCATGCTCCCACACATTCCTGTCAGAGAATATAACCTTAATATCTACTTTACACAGAAACCGTGGAACGCGATGGGGAGTACACCGCTCCGCTTCCATCCATATTTAATAGGGTTCTCGTTCATCTTACCCTTGGATTTGGCGTTTTCGTGTACGTTTTTCTATTTGATGAAGAAAGTGCAGCTCCTATTCGGAAGTGCAGTAGGTATAGCAACATTACAAGGTTACCCATTTTTAGGAGAACAGGGGGCAGGGGCGTTATTGGCACTCCTCGCGATTGCGTGCTGGCACGCCCGACATCACTTGATAGCTGTGCTAAAACAGGTCGTTCGTCCAGATCGCGCGGAATCTCGAACTGAAGCAATTTCGCATCGAAGTGCTGTAATCACGCTTGGAATCTGTGTGCTGCTCCTTGCAGTTTTCTGCGTTCGTAGCGGCATGACACTGTGGGCGTTTGCAATTTTTATATCTGTTTATCTGCTGATTGTGGTTGGATTGACGCGAATGCGGGCGGAGCTGGGGCCACCCATCCACGCGATCGGTTATCTAACGCCGCAATATATGATAATTTCGCTGCTGGGTACGCGACGTTTGCGGGCGGGAAATCTTACAATGCTTTCGTTGTTGAATTGGCTCAGTGGTGCAAGTTACGCCTCTTTCCGTACGCATCCGATGCCCGATCAATTAGAGGCGTTCAAGCTTGCTGAGCGCACAGGTATCCGAAATCGGACGATGTTTGGTGTCTTGATTATTGCAAGTCTCGCCGGTATTTTATCGGGACTTATTCTCTATCCTTATGCGATTTATAGTGAGGGGGTTGCGGCGGGTTCGGAGCAAATCCATGCAGGTGGCGCAGACACCTACAATTTCCTTTCGTCCTGGTTGGTGAACCCGAAGCCGACTGACTGGCTCGCAACGTCGGTGTTAGGGTTAACCTTCGCAGCGAATTTAGGGATTATATTTTTGCGGTCGCGTTTTGTGTGGTGTCCCTTACATCCGGCTGGCTATGTGATCGGTGTCGCCCCAGGAACGACAGATGTGATCTGGTTTCCCCTGTTCATTGCGATGGTGACGAAATGGATTATCTTACGACTCGGTGGGATTCATGCGTATCGGAAAGCAGTACCGTTTTTCATCGGTTTAGTGTTAGGCGAGGCGTTGATGGGGTGCTTCTGGCCCCTATTGAGTCTTGTGCTGAGGTCGGCGGTGTATAGCTGGATATAGTGCACTTGGCTGAAGTGGGAACCGTTGGATTCAGGGCTATGGCGCGTTTGCGGCGTTTAGGGTAATTTCACATGTCAGATTGCCCTGTAAATGGACGGGGACACGCACACCTTCTGGTGTGAGGTAGAGTGTCTCTGGTGTAAGGGTATCTACGGTGCCGTGCAAATGGAGGTAAGTACCGATCGAACGGTCTGCGATAACTTCTGATAATTTTTCACGTAGGATCGTGAGTTCTGCTTCTAAAGGAAAGCGGAGTTTCTCTTCAACAGTTGCCCGTAGATTTGGGAAAATGCCTTCGCCAACATGTTCAGCGATTTCTAAGAGCAGGCTTTGGGTTGTCAGCGAATAATCGAATTCAGTAACGGAAAGGGACGTTGTGGTCGCATCATACACAAGTGTGCCGAGCATGTACAGCTGCCCGGTTGCCCCGAAAGATGGCATGCTGAATCCAATGCCTGCAGCTAGCTGCGTACCACTCCCGTAGAGTGTTAGAGTTTCAACGAATGTATCAATGCCTTTGAGTTTGTGTGTTTTTTCGACATGCGGCTTGGCGAAGTTTTCAATAGCCGTATAAGTTACTTCGATTGGCGCGATGATGTGGTAGCCGGATTCGAGCGAATCCACGAAATGGATATTCGGCAAATCGGTGCGTGGGGCCACGCGAGAAACAAGCTGAGTTGCTATCTCTCCAATGTTGGCTTGGATGTACGTTTTTATGCCGAAGCTGAGGAAGAGCATCTCTCCATCGCTTGATAGGTTTTCTGCCAAAATTTCCAATGGCTCTATAGTGAGGACGATGGGAGGCGTTTGTTTGAGTCCTATCGGTTCGTGGAGTCTTGCCCATAAACCTGCCACTCGTGTCTTTATATCTATGTTGGTGAGATATCTGACAATGAGGTCTTCTAATTTCGGAAGGACTTTCTCTCGGACCAATTCGGTAAGAATCCGGCGAACTGAGACTGTAACCCCTAAAATTTCAATCTCCGCCTTCTGAATAAAAATGTCGGAGGTGATTTTTGCCGTAATGCGCCAGTTGGGATTAAGCGTAGGTGTGAGGGTTAGCAACGCCGTTGCTTTTCCCGAGAAATTTTCGCGTTTCTCAACGCCTTTCCCAAAAATTTCCTTTGAGACGCGTATCCACCCACTGAACCGAAACGGGCTTTGGACTGATACCGTTCCATCACGCGTGCTTGTCATTGTCAGCTCATCAAGCTGTAAATTGATAGCGGCATCAATCGCGCCGTCTTTCCACTTGATCGGTTCACTGAGATAGTCTTTGAGGGCGGACTCTGTGAATTGTTTGACATCTTGTATCGGCAGGTCTGCTTTCGCAACAATCGTTGAAGGGATGGGGGGCGGTAATGGCACAGGCGTGACTTCTCTCGGTGGCGCGGGAGCTTCTAAGGTAAGGTTTGACTTTCGTGGCAGCAACAAGAATAACGTGATTAGAATTAAAATAGCACCAAGAAAGATCACACCGACAATCAGCTTTTTCTCTTTGTTCATCCTTGCAACCTCGGAATACCGCTTGAGATTTTGTGTTCTCGATCAATACGAAATGGGTGGATATCAAAACCAGTTTCACCGTTCCGGACCAGTTCGCTCAGAATGCGTCCGACGAGGGCACAAAACTTAAAACCGTGTCCTGAAAAACCTGCCGCAATCCATACATTCGCGCATTGTGGATGCGCGTCGATGATAAAGTCTTCATCTGGGGTTTCAGTGTAGAGACAAACTTCGGCGTGTGTGGCTTTCCCGAGTTCTGGGATGCGCGCTTGCACGTAAGCATCTATGTGGGCGATGTAATCTGGATCGGGTGTCCGATCGTGCGTGTCAGGAGAGATAACCGTTCCCCTTCCGTGACGCGCAATTTTTAAGCCGCCCCGGGTATCAAAAGAACCGAAAGCCGGAATACCGTAGATGAACTCTCCCTCTCCTGTTGATTCCACAAAAACTGGAAACCGGTCTGGCTGAAAACGCTCAATATTGGTGGGCTGGTAGTAGCAGACTTGCTGTTTTGTGACTGTAAGTGGAAGGTTAAGTTCTGCAAGGAGAATACCCGCCCACGCTCCTGCCGCCACGACGATTTTTCTACCCTGAAACTGATTGTTTTCAGTCTGAACTGTGGGAACGTCTGATTGCCAATGGATCTCAATCACCGGGGTATCCTCTCGAACCGTTGCGCCGTGTTTTTCTGCCAGTTGTAGGTGTGTGGCGGTGCACGCAGCGGCGCGGAGAAAACCGGTATCCTTCTGCCAGAGGACATCCATACTCTCTATGCCCTGGAACTGTGGAAAACGATTGGCTAACTGTGTCCCGTCCCACCATTCAGATTCAACCGCTGCGGCATCTAAGCTGCGTTTTGCCGCGCGTCCGTAAGGGTTTGCCTTCGCGCCGAAACCAACGCTCCCCGTGATGAAAAGAAGCGATTCCCCCGATACGCATTCGAGGGAGCGCCACTCGGCATACGCGGTTTTCATCAACTCGGTGTAGAAAGGCTTATCATAGAAAAAACGGATAATACGGGTCTCTCCATGTGAGCTACCGCGGATATGTCCGCGCTGGAACTGTTCTAAGACAAGGACCTCTGCCCCCGATTTGGCGAGGTGGTATGCGGCTGCGCTGCCCATCCCCCCAGCACCGATAACAATTGCATCGTAGATACGAGTGTTCATAGCTGTTAGGTATTAGTTACTAGTGATAGACACCTTGCGAAAGCATAGGTGCTTCTACAGTCTTTTCTGCGGAAGCATTTATAACACTTAAAACATTAAAAAGGATTTGGTACCGTTATGAAGTTCTGATATCGATCTTCACCACGCAATAGGATCGGTTTCCAGGGCCGTTTCAGTGAGTTTTCTTCTGCCTGTTTCACTGATGGCTCAATATAGCGAATTGTTAGGCCGCATCGCCGACGCGTCGCGTAATTCGGTAGGCTGCCGTGAATCATCTGTCCGTGGTGGATGGACATCTCCCCTGCTTTCAGCACGAGATCAACGGCACTGTCTGCCTCTGCTTTTGTAACAGGTACTTCCTGATTGATGCTTAGCAGATTGCCAACCCGTTCAGATGTACCGTGTTCTTGGATGCCGCGTTGATGGCTTCCGGGAATTACCTGCATACAACCGTTGCCGGTGTCGCTGTCGTCTATCGCGTACCAAGCTGTAATTGCGTCCGGTGGTTCAAGCCCCCAATACGTTACGTCCTGGTGCCATGCGACGAACTTGTCACGCGGTCCGTATTTGCAGAAGAAATGTGTGGCTAACAACATAACATCGGGCCCGATGAGTGCCTCAATAACGTCCAATATCTTTGGATGTGTTGCGAGGTTCCAGATAAATTGATGGTCAAAATGCCAATCGATAAGACCGATCTCGCATATTTCTTTGCCGACCGCTGCTTCCAATGCATCGTAGGCACGCCGATGCTGCGTCGCTTCAGTTTCATCGGCAATGTGGATGCCGGTTAGGAATCCATCTTTTCGGTAGCGTTCCGCGAGCTGTCCATTCATTGTTTCCATGTTTTAATTATTCCTTGCAGTCGGGAAGTTCTGGAATTTTGCACTGTTGGAACCATTGTGAATCTTCCGGTGGCAATTCATCTGGCTCTTTCATCGTCTCAAAAGTTTTCAATGCGGGTGCCACTGTTCTTGCCCATATTCGTTCGACTTCCTCAAAAGTTACAGGTTGGCGGTCAGAAATATCCGCTTCCGCGTAAGCCCTCAAGAGTTCCTGCATTTTTTTTCCAAGCCATGCGGCTTCATCGTCCACCATTCGTTCCCCGGTCCGTTTGTCTGACTCGAAGGCGTTTGCTCCCATCGCGAAATGCGGTCCTTGGACATCGGCTGCAGGCATGCGTGACATGTCAACGCAGTCTGGCTCTAATGCCCATAGGAGTGAAGTTTCAACCCTACCGGCGTGGTCCCCGCCGTTGCCTTGTTGATCAAACCCAGGTGTGTTCGCCTCGAAATCAGGAAGTCCGTAGAGTCGCATGGCGAAGTGCGATTGAATTAAAGAGAGGAGGGTCTTGAGGTCTTGCCAGTTGGGTCCGTAGTGTCCTGTGAGGAAGATGGCTGCGTGGAATCCGAGTGCATCGGCAGCCCGGACGTGGTAGCAGACGTTTTTGAAGTGTTGCCACGCCGGCATAGCAGTCAGCCAACTCCGCACTTCGCCGACATTCCGATATGCCCAATTCGCATACCCCCCGTGTTCGTGGATGTGCCAGTAGTCCGGGGGCGCGACGATACCGCCGTGGGTTTGTGCCGCGCGACAAGCGATTGCGTGTGCCTTAAGTGCGTCTAGGCCTACGGTGTTTTGGGGGCCGTGCGGTTCACACAGCCCGTAAGTGAAATAGACAGCTGGACATGTATCAAATGCTGCTTCTAATTCGTCGGGGAACATCCGTTCCCAGCGTACCTCTTTTCGCATGCATCCTCCCTTTTAGAACATTATTGGTTATTATGGTGAATTCGGAACCGCTTCAAGCATAAAACCTTTATTCTGCTTTAATGGATCCGCCCGCTTAATCACCTACGAACAAGGTCGCCTGAATTGGTTTGAGCCCGAATCGGACCTACGTTGTATATATCCAATAACAGACAACTAATATTCTATATTTAAAGTTCTACAAATCTTTTTCGCACCCGTAAGGCGGGGTTGCAATTCAAACGCCATCTTCAAAACGGTGCGCGCGTTGGTGAATTGATCGATTTCCACGTAGAACTCGGCGATCTTTTTGTACATCCATGCAGTTTCGCGTTTCGGGAGTTTTAATGCGCGGATCTTGGCGAGTGGGATGCGGAACGTTTGATCGTATCCATCGACGCTGAAATGGTAGAGGTAGATAAATTTGAGGCGCTCTTTGACATCCCGGGTGAATTGTCTGAAACAGGGACGTTTCGCTTCAGCGGACAAGAGGGATTCGTACATCAACATCGCCTGTTTAATCTTTCGGTGCCGCTCGAAGGTAGAAGACGAATCACTATGCGAGAAGCCAAGGTACTGGTAGGCTTCGGCAATAAGGAATTCACAATCCCGACTTTCCTCGTAGTTAAGGAAATCATCGATGCGCCATTTTTTGCCTATTTCTTCGTTGTTATGACACAACTGCTCATATAAAGAGATACCGGTTTCGTAGTTTTGACGGTGGAGAGCTTCGAGCAGGAGTTCTAACTTGGCATAATTCTTGTTCAGTCTACTCAGTTTTTCAAAGTATGCCTCCCGCGCTTTTCGCTGGCGTTCAAGCACCTGTAACATCCGGTCGTAATTCGATTTTTGCTCTGTATCGCGCAGCGCGTCGTATGCTCGACAAACTTCACGGAACATCTGCTCGGCAAAGGCAATCTGTTCTGGATTTTTATCGGGATGGTAGCGTTTTGCGAGTCTCCGAAATGCTCGTTTTATTTCAGGAGCAGTGGCATCCCTCCCGATTTCTAAAATTTGGTAATAGTCTGGAACTTGCATTATGTAAATACGACGTTTCTGATAGATACTGCATTTATAATTCCACAGATTCCAGAAATTGTCAAGGAAAAAATTGGAGAGTGCAACTGAAGCCCTCATTCAACTTGACACGCTTACACCTATCGCTTCCATTGAGGTGCATCCGGTTTCAAACATTTATCGTCTCTCGGTAGAAACATCGACTGCAGAGATATTGCATGAGAAAGCGCCTCTCTTTGAACCAGTGAGAAGCCATAAAATTGCGAGATCCGAGAATGGTGCGGTGATACGCATCAACATCGACAGACCCACGCGGGCACTAAGAGTTATTATCTATGTTAATCGTGATGCGGCACGCACCACACGGGAACCATTCGTAGCCTAACCTATTTCGTATCGTGGTTTCCTGTTAGGTTGTGCATCTTTACGTAGCATAGCCTGTTAGGCTGTGCATCCTTCGTATCGTGGTTTCCTGTTAGGTTGTGCATCTTTCATGGCATCACCCGTTAGGGCATACAGCTCAAGGCAGGCAAATTCTCCACAATCTCCACCGTTTTCAGACTCACGTGGATAACACACCCAATCAAATCCACAATATATCGCGGCGCATCCGCACGATTTGGGTCGTTCACAATTCCGCTCCGTTTGTCTACCTTCACGCGATACTGATCCACGACCCACTCTAACGCAGACCGATTCCCTAACCGATAATCAAACGCTCCCGCCGGGATACCGTCCAACGTCAAGAAGTCGTTGTATTTCAACTGCGTTTTATCCTGAGAAAGTTTCATCTTCTCAACACGCCAATCCACCCTCATCCCCGGGGTTTCGATGTATCTCAGTCCCTCATATTTCGGAGCGGATTCGTAGTTGACGTGGAGGTCTGCCAGCTGCTCCCCGGCGGTAGCGAATCCCCAGAAGTCTTCAGCGAGGGGGATATGCGGCAGATCGCGCTTGAGGTTTGCTTCGTATTTCTGGCGATAGTCCGGGTGATGCAAGAGTCCGTAGGTATAGTGGAAGATGTCCCACTTGGTGAGGGTGTCGTCGTTGTAGCGTGCGCGGAACTCCCCCAATGCCCAGTCGGTGATATTTTCACGGCGGTTTGTGCCGTCTTCGTCGTAGGTGTAGAAGGGGAAACACTGAGAATCGCCAGTGGTATGCAAATCCGGAATTGCATCAACTATCAGTGCATGGAAAAATGAATTTGTGCCCGGAGAGCTAACGCAAATTACTTGATTTTCCGTTTCTGTTTCCAGAGTAGGAAAGATCGACGGAAACACAGATACAACATCGTTCAGTGTCCGATCGAAGTAGAGCGTTGATTTAACAAATGGTCGATAGAGCGGTGTTCTCATCTTGCGTTCCGTATATTCAGCAATTGTTCCCCGTTTAAGCTTTACCTTTAAGTCTCTACTCCATTTAATTTTCGTATCATCTGACATCACAAAATCATCAAGAGGGACATCCCGGTTCGCCCTTTGCACCCATCGAGCAACTTCAGCATTGTAACTCTCAATCATTTTGCACATGTTATTAGCAAGCGCGTTTCGGTTGAAGTTGTAAACCCACGCATCGCGGGCGGTGTTAACGCCATTACTATACATTTTGAAGATTACACCCATTACTGTACTTTTCGCTGCTTTCGCTTTCTTAGTACCCATTGGAAGGAAAGTGTCAAACTCGGGTTGAAGCCCTTCGGTGAGCCATGTGTGTCTTGCATCCGGTTGGATAGGCTTCCACGCAATCGCACCAATATGTTGGTGTTCATTGAGAAACTCAAATTTATGGGCTTTGTCCCAGAGTTCGTCTGTTTGATAATAAAAGATATGACCCGCCGATAATGGATTCCGCTTCGCCTTGATAAACAGGTTGATGCTCACCCCCACCCGAATCCCAAACACATTCGCATCGTATACCTTCACCCCCCGCCGCACATTGCCACCTAAGTCAAGGATATAGACCGCAGCACACTCCGCAGCGAGGTGTTTCCGCATCCCATCAAACGCTACACCATCAAGAAAACTATTGTTCGTCACGAAAGCCACAACGCCTTGCTCACCTATCCGATCTAATGCCCACCGGATCGCTTTCACATACGGATCATAGAGTTTATTTTTCAGCGTGGCTTTGGAGTCTTTTGCGTATGTCTCTGCAATCCGATGGTCCATCGTCTCATACTTCCGATTCTTGTTGTTGTCGTTTTCGTTGACCTGTCCCATGTTATAAGGGGGGTTGCCAATAACGACGAACATGTCTGCTGCTTTCTGCCTCTCCACCCGTTCCATGTTTTCCTGCGTGAAGAGTTCGCCTTGTTGCTGCTCCAGCAGTTCAAAGGTATCCGCAAGCGCAATCCCCTCAAACGGCAGATACGCCCCTGTGCGCTGGAAGAACTCTTGCTCGATGTTGAGACTCGCGATGTAGTAGGGCAGGAGCATCACCTCGTTGCAGTGCAGCTCATGCCGGTATTTCTCCGCTAACGCCGTGCCTCGGATGTCTTGCATCAGCCGGACGATGAAATTCCCCGTCCCGACGAACGGATCGATGATATGCACGCCTCGGTCGGATAAAGCCCGGTCAAACTCGGTCTTGAGGATATGCTCAACGCTGTTCACCATGAAATCCACAATCGGCTGCGGTGTGTAGACGATGCCGTGGGTATCCGCTACATTCTCAGAGAACCCCTGAAAGAACTTCTCGTAGAACGTGTTGAGGAAGTGCTGCTTTTGGGAGAAATCTCGGCAGAGGGTCGCTGCCTGTTCAATCGCGATGTAGAACCGATCCAAGGGTTCAAGAAACACGTCCCGACTCATCGCATGCCGCATGAGCGCAGCACTGACTTTTTCAATCTCTATAGCGATGATATTCCGGCCTGTGAAGTCCGACCGGTTGAAAACGGTGCGGAAGATGCGTTCGGTGAGGATGTGCTGGATGAGCATCTCCTCGACGGCATCCCGTGAAAGTTCGGGGTTAATGGCGGTGCGACACGTCGCGTAAAAGTCGGCAAACGCCGCTTTGAACGTTGGATCCGTTGCATGTCGTTGCTCAATGAGTGCCTTTAGCTGGGTTGCGAGGGCCGGCACATGTTCTCTGAAGTCGGAGACGGCTGTGTGCCAGTTGTCCAGTGTGGGTGGGACATAAGTGAACAAGTATTGCAGGGCATCAATCAGGCGTGCGGGTTCGGTGATGTCCAGATCCAGGGCTATCTGCCCATTTTGGTAAAGGATGGCACGCTCTGGTGTTTGGAAGAGGATGTTGTCAAACGGGTAACCAGCATCGCGTTTGTCCCCGACGGCTTTGAGAAGGTCGTCGGCTATATCTTTGGCTTCCCAGTAGCCGAGGGGGAGTCCGTATGCGTCGAGGATTGCCCCGTCAACGACGATGCGGTTTCCTTTCGGCGTGCGCATCGGATATTGCGGGATAAACGTTCCGTTTATCTGTTTTGTGCAGGTATCCAGGAGGAAGGCGAACGGATTGCTGACTGCGCCTTCATGTCTAATGGCGTGTTGTTCGTATTGCTGCAGCGTGGCGTAGTAAGCTCGGATGGCTTTATGGCTGGGTTTTAGGTTTAGTTTTAGCATGTCAGTATCATAGCAGATACCCGGACATAAAACAAGAAGAAAGTAGCAGGGCTGCGTGAGCATCTCCTCTATGGCCGCCTTTGAGAGTTCTGGGTTAATGGAGGTGCCACGCGTCTCGTAGGCATCGGCGAACGCCTTCTTGTCAGACAATTAATTAGCAAACAAGGTCCAAACCTGTTATACTTATTACAAGATGCAGAGAACTGTATCTACCAGAGGATCGCTATAGCATTTTAGATTACACAGGTGATACCGGTACCGATTATTGCCATCAAGGTATTAGCCACTGGCAGAAGCGAGCTTCGATAGGCACTTCGACGTGCGCTTAAGAATATCAAACGAACCGACGCGATAAAGGTAGATTGGGTTTAACCGGGAAAAGATAACAAACTTAATCAACCCGAACCCCGTCAGAATTCACCAAAAACCACCGTGAAACGTAGTGGAACGGTGCCAGGATTCAAGCGAAAAAATGAACCGGATTTTAGAACCAGAAGTAATGGATACCCAAGAGGCCGCCGAAGCCTACGATGCCATGGAACACAGTGAGGTGGATCAGGCTTTCGTAGACCGTGTTGTTGCCCTCGGTGCGGACACCGGTCACTTTCTCGATGTCGGCACGGGGCCGGCGCAGATTCCGATCCGACTCACGCAACGTTGCCCGAACATCCATATCACCGCTATTGACCTGTCCGAGGAGATGCTGAAGATAGCGAAACGCCACGTTGCAGATGCGGGTCTCACTCATCGGATAACCCTTGAACGTGTCGATGCCAAAACCCTACCCTACCCAGACAATACCTTTGATGGACTCATCTCTAACAGCATTGTGCATCATATCCACGATGCGATGCAGGCGCTCAAAGAGATGGGGAGAGTTACCCGTCCGAAGGGCGCCATTCTTATCCGAGACCTCATCCGTCCTGAAACACCCGCGGATGCACAAGCCTTTGTGGCCCTGTATGCAGCGGAGGATACCCCTTATCAACAGAAGTTGTATTATGATTCTTTTCTTGCTGCATTCACCATTCCAGAAGTCAATGAGATGTTGACCCAGATGGATATGCCGGGAGCCAAGGTGGTTCAGAGTACTGACCGTCATTGGTCGATTGAGCGTGCTGGATGATCGTCTGTATAATTCGGCAGCAAAGTTAAGATTTTCCTTTAGCACGTACTTGAGTGGTGAAATTTATTTGATTTTTGCGTTTTTATTTTTCCACCACCTTCGTTTAAATATGAGTAGCCGTTTCTAAACTTGATTCAGCGAAAAAGGAGAGTAAGCTTAATGTTGGAGCAAACTCAAATCAACAAGTATCGCTCTACAGGCGGACTTGGCTATGCAGCCGAAGATGCCAATAATCTGAATGACCTCTTTCAAGGTAAGAAATCCGAAATAATAGGAATCTCCAACGAGTTGAACGGTCCAGATCGAGTTGTTAATGGAGAGCTTCTTCAATCCAAGTATTATCAAAGTGCATCTAAAACTGTTGCTGCTGCGTTTGATTCCAACTCTGGATATTATCGTTATGAGGGACAAATACTTGAAGTTCCGAAGGATCAATGGGAGGACTGTGTAAAATTAATGCGCAAGCGGATTGAGGAAGGTAAAGTTCAAGGAATTAAGAACCCCGGGGAGGCAGAGAAGATAGTCCGCCAAGGTTCGGTGACCTATCAACAAGCGAAGAATATTGCACGTTTCGGAAACATTGATTCCCTTATATTTGATGCAAAAACACAGATTGTGACCTCAATATCTGTGTTTCCAGTTTCATTTGCAGTAACCTTTGCCCACAGTCTCTGGCGAGGTAAAAGCGTCAAAGATGCAACAATGGCTGCTCTTGGATGCGCGGTATTGAGTGGTAGCACAATGATTCTCACTGGGATTGTCAGTGCTCAGTTGTCACGCACAGGGATCGGGGCATTCGGAGCAACATCTATGCGCAACGGTGTACTGGCTATATCGCGCACTTCTCTTGGCAAAGAAGTCGCCCGCCGAATTGCTACGGTTTCCCTCGGGAAATCGGTCTCTGGTGCTGCTGCCGTTAACCATGTATCAAGACTTCTGCGGACAAATGCCATTACAGCGGCAGTTGCAGCGGCTGTGACAAGCACGCCTGACTTCTACCGAGCAGCTTTCGAACGTTCAATTTCGTGGCAGCAGTTTGCCAAGAACACCTCAATTAATGCTGCTGGTGTTGTGGCAGGCACTACGGGGTGGATTGTCGGAGCAGCAATTGGTAGTATCGTTCCTGGTATTGGCACGGTGGCTGGGCTAGTCGGAGGGATCTTGGGCTCATTAGGTGTTGGCATCGGCGGAACTACTGCAGCTAAATTTCTTGCAAATAAGTTTGTCCAGGACGACTTAGAACGTTTGAACAAACCGTTAGAGAGGTTGCAGAGAGAGATAGAGCAGTTAGCATCTGAATATTTACTTACAGAAGATGAACTTGAGTTTCTACTCAGAAAAATTATTAATGAGACGGTGAACCCAAAGTGGCTGCAACACATGTTCAAACAGAAAGATCCATCGATCTTCCTTCGCGTTGAGTTTGAACACTTGTTCAAAGAGATCATTCAGAAACGTCCGAAGGTATCGCTTCCCTCGATTAAACAACTTGAAAAAGTGGTAAATGAGATTCGTCTTGAGAGTCCTTAGTCCCAATCTCCCGAAACATCGGATTTTAAGAGATCACCACTTCTCTTATCTGCGAAATCCGTGTCGTCTGTGATAATCAGCGATTCAGACAATTAATCCGTTTCGTCCATCAGTCGAATTTTCGTACCGAATCTTAATTTTTTTACAGAGACATTCAATTTTAAGAGGTTATTGGGTTTCACCGCTTTTTTAGGGATCGGGTGGGGTTGAGAAATCGCCCCTACCGAGTCTTGTGGTGAGAATTCGATCGAAAGATAAACAATTGAATGACTCTACTCTCATAAAAAAAAGCATTGACTTTTCGTCAAAAATGGTGTATCATTCGCGTATCCAACAGTGGTTGACAATTCTATCTTTACCAACCATTGATCACAAGCAGATAACAAGCAGAGGAACACAGATGTACGAAAACCGTACTTTAGTCCGTGCGGACAATCTCGATGAGATGCGGAAGTTCCCCGCCGAATGTATAGATCTGATTGCAACCGACCCCCCTTTTAATTCTAAACGAAACTATTTTGTTCCATATCGCGATAAGGAGGGTAAAGAACCTACTACGCTAAAAAAAGCGTTTAGTGACACATGGAATTGGGGCGAAAGTGCAGCAGAAACCTCCGAACATCTTATTCTTAATGTTGGCGGGAAAGTAGGGGAAACGATAGACGGCTTACAGTGTTTTTTAGATGAAACGCCGATGATGGCGTACCTCGTTATGATGACAGCCAGAATTGTTGAAATGCATCGCATCCTAAAAGAAACTGGAAGCCTATACCTTCATTGCGATCCGACGGCAAGCCATTACTTGAAAATTATTTTAGACGCAGTTTTTGGCACAAAGAATTTTATGAACGAAATTATATGGTCATATCACCGCTGGACAGGTGCCACAAAACACTTTCAGAGAATGCACGATAGTATTCTTTTCTATACAAAAAACGAAAGGCTCAGCGAGTTTAACGTGTTGACAGAACCCTATAGCGAGAAGTCCAAACACAAGGGGAAACGCCATACAGACGTACGGGATGACGGAACTATCGCGCAAAGTTACACAGATGATACCCGTCGCGAGAAAGCCATGCGCGATGTTTGGAACATCTCATATCTGAATTCACAAGCGAAAGAAAGTGTCAGCTACCCAACACAAAAACCCCGTAAACTTTACAAACGTATTATCCAAGCCTCATCTCAGAAGGGAGACCTTGTGTTAGACCCCTTCTGCGGATGCGGAACAACACTCATGGCAGCAGAGGAATTGGATCGGGAATGGATTGGAATAGATCTCACATACCTCGCAACCGGAGCCGTGAAAATCCAAATTGAGAAGTTTTTCCCACAACTTCGGAAGATGCTCACGATCACAGGCACCCCCGAAAATGAAGAACAAGCATTAAAACTAGCAAGGGATAACTCCCGGGCTTTTGAAGAATGGGTCGTAACACACGTACTGAAATTCAGAGCGAATGAGAAGAAAACGGCAGACGGTGGGATAGATGGCACTTTCAAATACGCGTTAGGACGAATCAAAGGCAGACAGAAATATGGGAAAGCCGTCGCACAGGTGAAAGGCGGCTCCTACACACTCAGTCAAGTCAGAGACTTTCGCACAGCCATGAAGAATGAAAACGCTGAATTAGGTGTGTTTGTCGTAACAACGCCGCCAACACAACAAATGCTCACAGAGGCAGCACGTGAAGGGACGTTTACCCACCCCAGTTACGAGTTAACAATACCCAAACTACAGTTTTACGAGATACAAGATGCCTTCCAGGGAATCGGACCGAGACTCCCCTATGGAGAGAAAACGGTATTGTAGGTGAAAGGCACACGTCCATTGGACAACAATGAGATTCGCCGGGTATGGGAATGTTTCACCGGCACGTACGAAGTCCGCTGAGAGAGGTGCTAAGCATTCTATACCCCGTTTTTTAAAAGAGGTGAAACCCAATAATTTCTTAAAATTGAATGGCTCTGAATTTTTTTCACTTTACCTTTACAAATATGTTACAATAGTTACAAAACCTCAAGGTAAAAATCCAAGATCTTGATTTCCATAGGAGAAATTGCAATGTCCAAAGTCATCTTTGTTTTCTGGCTATGCCTCCTCCTGATTGCTGCCAACCTCAGTGTCGCTAATGTCGAGGAAGACGGTCTTGTTGCCTATTGGCCCTTTGATGAAGGTAAGGGCAAAAAGGTCATAGATGCCACCGGCAACGGACACGATGGAGAGTTCAACGATGATCCGAAATGGGTCGATGGGAAGTTCGAGGCCGGACTCGAATTTGACGGTGTGGACGATCACGTTATTATTCCAGACGATCCTGCTTTTGCAATCGAGGAAAATATTACCCTCATGGCGTGGTTCTGTCCAAACGATGCCCTTACAGGGCGACGCTTAATGAGTAAAAATAACGCCATCTTCGTCCTCTTTGACTTCGGTAACGCTGACAGCATCGACTTTCTGGTTAAACCAAACAATACCTTTGCCGAATCCACAACGACCGATTGGAAAGCCGGTGAATGGTATCACTTTGCAGGAACATTCGATGGAAAGACAATGAAGGTTTACATAAATGGTGAACTTGAAGGTGAAGCCCCCAACGGTGTACCAATTGCGCCATCCACCTTAGAACTCTGGATTGGCGGCGATGATCTCGGCAACGCCACTGACCACTTCCCCGGTAAAATTGATGAAGTACGCCTTTATGAGAAAACCCTGAGTGAAGCCGATATTCAACACGTCATGGAGACTCCACAGGACGTAGAAGCACATGGGAAACTCACGACAACGTGGGGGGAAATAAAGCGTTTTTAATAAGGAACCTACATGACAACCCAACGGAAACGCCCCGTCGTTATCATCATCCGAGACGGTTGGGGCCACAACCCGTATCCTGAATGGAATCGGGCAAACGCTGTTCATCTCGCAAAGACTCCTGTAGATGACTGGCTTCGACAGAACTATCCATACGTCCAAATTCACACTTCCGGCGAGGATGTCGGTTTACCCCCGGGAGTTATCGGCAACAGTGAAGTCGGCCATCAAAACATCGGTGCAGGACGCATCGTGAACCAAGAGCTCCTTCGTATTAGTACTATGATTAGATCCGGGGCGTTTGCTCAGAACGAAGTGTTTTTAGAGGCGATGGCTCATGTCAAAAAGCACAGAACACGTCTCCATCTCATGGGATTGGCAAGCGACGCGGGGGTCCATAGCTCACTTGAACATCTTTATGGCCTCCTGGCACTCGCTAAGGCAAATGGTCTTAAATTCGATCAAGTCTTAATTCATAATTTCAGCGATGGGCGTGACTGCCAACCCGACCTCGGCGTGCAATTCTGTGAGCAGATTGAAGCGAAATTGAAAGAAATCGGTATTGGACAGATAGCCTCCGTTATCGGTCGTTATTATGCCATGGATCGGGATGATCGATGGGAACGCGTTGAAGTGGCGTATCGTCTTCTAACGGAAGGAAGCGACAACCGCGTTAAAGCTGCGACAGATGCCTACCGTGATTATTACGAAAACCCGGACGATGTCAACCGCAAAGGAGATGAGTTTGTGCGTCCATCTGTCGTTGTCGGAAATGATGGCGAACCGCTGCCGCGCATCGCTGACGGCGATGCTGTTGTTTTCTATAACTTCCGAGGGGATCGCCCCCGAGAACTTACCCAAGCTTTTTGTCTCGATGAATTCCCGTTTCAAGCAGCAGGAAAAGATGGGGACGTACGAGAAATGGGTTTTAAACGGAATTGTAAACTTGACGTTAAATTTGTCACAATGACCGAGTATGAACAGGGAATGCCCGTTGAACCGGCTCTCAAAAAGCCACCCAAAATGCAGAATACGTTGGGTGCTTATGTCAGCCAGGCAGGCTTAAGGCAATTTCGATGCGCAGAAACCGAAAAATTTCCACACGTGACATTCTTTTTTAACGACTACCGCGATGAACCTTATGAAGGCGAAGACCGGCACATCATCGCCTCTCCGCGTGACGTGACCACCTACGATCAGAAACCTGAAATGTCGGCACCGGGCGTGACAGCAGAGATG
Source organism: Candidatus Poribacteria bacterium (assembly GCA_965202725.1). GTDB lineage: Bacteria > Poribacteria > WGA-4E > WGA-4E > WGA-3G > WGA-3G. The sequence continues at coordinate 4,260,657 of OZ241845.1, read as the reverse complement.
CTGCGTAGGATCAAGTCCGCCAAATATGACTTGATTGTGCTTAACTACGCTAACGGCGACATGGTGGGACACACCGGTTCGCTTTCAGCGGCTATTAAAGCAGTTGAGGCAGTCGATACGGGTGTAGGAAAAATCGTTGATGCTGTGCTGAGAAAGGACGGGGCACTCATTGTCACTGCTGACCACGGGAACTGTGAGCAGATGATCGACCCCGAAACAGGAGGCATCCACACTGCACATACAACTTACGACGTGGATCTCATCGTTGTTGATAACGAACACAGGGGGCAACCCCTCCGTCCGGACGGACGACTTGCCGATATTGCACCGACAGCACTTCATTTGCTCGGTTTAGCACAACCGGTTGAGATGACCGGTGAATCGTTAGTTTCTTCATAGGATTTTTGAAACAATTTTGACATGTAAAGTAAGGTCTTTTAAAGATGGATGACTATCAACAACATGCCGCTCCAACAGAAGCACATTTGACAGCTGAAGAAGATGCTGAATCTGATGTGAGAAAGATGCGGTGGGTGCTTATCGGTATCATTGGCCATATTCTCGGTGTTCTTATCGCTTCTATCTATGAACCAACACCACCCGCCTCCCGGCTGCTTGGAAGATCACCAGAATACACAGCTGTGTATACAGACAGTTACAAGGCAAAAAGTAGAAGCATTCAAGTGCGCCATGCCGTAATTGGTCTCGCACTCATTTTTGCTTTAGCTTTTGTATGGTCTGTCCTTAGTCAGTGAAGCACGCAGTCCGATAAAATGTGCAATATTTATAGTTTCCCATTTCAGCAAAGTAGGCAGTTTATGATGCAGAAGATGAACGCAGTATAAGGAGGTTTTGGCATGCTCACCCCGATTGATAAACAAGTTAGAAGGAATTTCAGGCTATTCGCCGGGAGCGCGAATCCGGCGTTGGCGAAAGAAATCGCTGTGATCTTAGACGTTGAACTCGGTAAAATTACAATCGGTCCATTTCCTAACGATGAGACTCGGATTCAGATTGAAGAAAGTATCCGCGGTACTGATATCTACATCGTCCAGCCAACAAGTCGACCTGCCAATGAAAACCTGATGGAACTGCTAATCACGATTGACGCGATGAAACGTGCATCCGCGCGGCAGATCACTGCTATTATTCCGTATTTTGGGTATTCCCGTCAAGACCATAAGACAACAGGTCGTGAACCGATTAGCGCGAAGCTTGTAGCCAACCTCCTAACCACGGCTGGTGCCAGCCGCGTCATGGCTATCGATCTACACGTGCCACAGATACAGGGTTTCTTCGATATCCCTATGGATCACCTGACTGCCCTAACGACTTTGACAAATTACTTCCGCGAGAAGCGGGTGGAAAATGGCGTAATCGTTGCACCCGACGCAGGCCGCGCCAAGTTAGCAGAGAAATATGCTGACATTTTGGGGCTTCCGTTAGCTATTATGCACAAGCGGCGAACCGGGGTTGATGGACAGAGTATTAAATTCGTGGAACTGGTTGGAGATGTTAGCGGGAAGACCCCTATTATCACTGATGATGAAATACAGACGGGCGGCACTATTCGTCAGCAAGCGATAGCGTTAGCGGAGGCAGGGGCGGAACCTGCTTACGTGAGTATCGCACACCCTATATTAGTTGGTCCGGCCTTGGAACGGCTCAGCCATCCGGCAATTCGCGAGGTGGTCACCACGAATACGATTCCTGTCCCTGCTGAAAAGCAACTGGATGGGAAAGTCAAAGTACTTTCTATTGCCCCGCTCCTCTCCGAAGCCATCCTGAGAGTGCATCAACACCGATCGGTCAGCCAAGTTTTCTTGGATCAGCACCTCAATTTCCCAGTGTAACCTATGGGCCAGTTGCTTAGAAAGATAAAAATAGATGATTCCGATACTCTACACCAGCCATTGCGGTTCAAGCATCGGCGGGGGTGAAAAGCAACTGGCATATCTCGTCACAAACATGGATCGATCCTACTATCATCCATTGGTCGTCTGCCCCGATGAGGGTGTGTTCGCAGAACATTTGAGGGCCGCCGATATTCCAACAATCATTCTCAATCTCCCTGCGTGGCGAAAAGCGAAATCGTTGATAGCGCGGTATAGTGCGGCAAAAAAATTAGGAGCACTCGCCGAGGCACACAACGCGAAACTCATCCACACCTCCGATTCTTGGTTCAACCCGTACCTGTTTTGTCTTAGAAAGCAGTTGAAAATCCCGGTTATTTCACATGTCCGGACCTTGCTTAGCCCTTCCCAAGTGCGAAAATACACATTTGACCGGATGGACAGTATCATTGCCATCTCGGAGCAGAGCAAAATTCCACTGGTTCAAGCAGGAATCGACCCTGAAAAGATTGATGTCATACTGAATTGTGTTGATTTATCGGCTTTTCACCCTGCTTCTGTAAAAGCAAATTCGGAGAAATATGTCGTCGGCATCGTAGGCAGAATTGAACCTTTCAAACGCCAGAAATTGTTCGTTGAAATAGCAGCGAAGGTCGCCGCACGCACCGACAAAGTTCGATTCCACATCATCGGGGGCACACTCGACATCCCAGAACACCGCGACTATAATCGGGAAGTCCGCCAACTGGTAACCAAGTATCAATTGCCCGGGACTGTCCACTTCACTGGGCACCGCACTGATATGCCCAAAGCGATGCAAGAACTCGATCTGCTTTTAACGCTTTCAGCGGGGAGCGTTATTGCAGAGGCGATGGCAGCGGGTAAACCCGTCATTGGCACCCCAATTGGCAGTACCGCTGAAATGATTGTCCACGGTGTAACAGGATACGTTATACCCCCAGAATCTACGGCAGACATTGCAAACAAAATCATTCAACTTGCCACAGATCGGACGCAAAGCGTGTCTATAGGACAGCGCGCAAGAAGATATGCCGAGGAGACTTTCGGCATTGAAACACACGTACAAAAGGTCCAGGACATTTATAAGAAACTCAGAGGCGTTCAATTGTTAAATTGATGGGGATCATGGTGAGATGTGAAAAACACAATCCCCCCCAACCCCCCGTAAGCAAGCGGGGTAGCCTACTGCGGGCTAAACAATAAAGGCGGTGTATGCATCATACACCGCCTTTATTGTGGTTAGTAGGTTAGTTCAAATAGGCTGTATCCCTGAAATAACCCGTTCATGTAGCGACACTTGCGCGTCTCTACAAAATTTTAGTTTCGCGTTTTCAGATCGCCCCAGGTCGTCGTCAGCTTTCCAGCAGCGTTGACGTTGCCCCGAAGATGCGTGGTGCGCAAAGTGGTGCGCGTGCCATCTAAGGAAACGTCTTCTATCTGGTAATAGTAGACGACGTTGGGTTTCGCAGAGGTGTCCGTCCAGGTGTAGGCGTGCTTTTCAGCCGTCGTGCCGTGTCCGGGGATAATGCCTTTGAGATTGACGACTGCGAACTCGCCGGTCTTTGTTTCACTGCGCAGTATATTGAAGCCTGCGTTGTTCAGTTCGGACTCGGTGGTCCATCGGATGACGACTTGACCGGTGGCGGTGTCTCGTGCTGGGCGGAAGCTTGCCAGGGAGACGGGCAGGGGTCCCCCGCCGTGATGCCCTGGTGTGCCGACATCGTTTCTATCGCCGTAATAGGTTGTTTCGCTATAGCCTTCTGCGGAGAGCCCCGTATTCTGTGCGGAGATCCACCCGCTCAGCATCATGCCATCAGCAGCCATGTCATCCTCGTATCTACGTATGATAGACGCGCGATGCTCATCGCTGTTGATACCCATCGGCAGGGCCCACTCGGGTGCATCGTTTGTGCGGCGATTCCCGTCGGTGTTGCCGACTTCGTCAACCACCTTTTTGTCCTTATCTGTGAGTTTCAGATAGAAACCCGTAGCACTCAGGACTGTATCGGTGCGCGCTTCCATGTCCAGCTCGCTGCGATGTGATGTCCAGAGGTCTATCGTGCGAGTATCCGGGAAATGGTCTCTGCCTGAGTTAGAACCACTGGTGGAAACAAGCAATACCGTCTGATTCGGTGCGATGGTGACGGCACCGAGCGTGATCGTGGCGTTCTGACGGGTATCTAAGTTCTCATCGCGTGCGTTCTGTATCTCCAGTTGCCAGCCGTTCAGGTTCACACCCTGCGTCAGTGAAGAATTGTAAAGTTCTATCCACTGTGGGAGCGAACGTCTACCGGAGCCCGCACTAAACATGATCTCAGAGATAGCGACCTCAGCATCAGAGAGATCCGCAACTTTCTCTTTGAGGGCATCGTTAGCATAGCCGGGGGTGCCGCCGTTTTCATCGGTCTTAGCAGCCGTGCGGTCATAACCGATGCCCGTGAAACCCACTTTCGCCCAGTGCTTCTCACCTATACCGCTATTCTTACCATTCCGTTTATAGACGAGACCCGAACGGAAGTCCTCATCGGCACCATCAATCACGTTGCCGTGCCCCGCAGCCCATAACTGAAGGGGCCACACCTCTGTGTCAAAACTACCATCCTTTTTCTCAGCGAAATAGGTGCCACCATGATCAACAATGTGCGTTGACTTGCCCTCTTTGTCATTCGCATTGCGAAGGATCAGGTTATATTTACCACTATTGGGTAAAACCAGTTTGCTATCTATGTAATACATGGATTGCACACCGCGTTTGACCCGATCCGCCGCTGCCTTGTTAATCGCAACGCCCGCAGCCAGATCATTCCCCGAAGCCGTCGGATCCGAGTTGGAAATCAACAAAATACCATCCGCAGCGAGTTTCACGTTATCGTTATCCGGGAACGAGACCAACTCCGTCTCTTTCGCAACACCATCCACCGACATCACGAGAGTCAGCTCCCACTTCCTGAGGTTCATCTCACCCGTCGTGATGTTCCTGAGTTCAACCCAATCGTTGGCATCGCTGCTGCTATTGCCTATCTCATTGATTAGCACCTCTTGCGATAGCACCGTCGGGTCTGGTCGAGCTGCCACAGGATACGTACCAGGCGTCCCAAGACGATTACCACCCAGATTCCGGCTCGGTCTCCCAGAAGCAACCCAAGTACCCGAACGCTCCGGATCCCCATCATCTTTCGCATGATCCGCATGCCCGGTATTCGCTGTGTTGAACTGCTTCAGCTTCCGATACATAGACACAAGGTTCTCAGCATTAGCAGCAGTCGTCGCTTCAGAGCGACCCCCCTTGCTCGAGATAGCCCAGAAACCCGGATTACCCATATTGCTCACAAGATCCACACGACCCGCTGCTGACGAAGAAACCCCAGCTGGCTCCGGAACACCGCCTTGCGTAAAGTCAAGCATCCAACGCGACCCGTCAAAGATAATGTCCGCACCCGTCTTGTTGTAGACTTCAATCCACTGGCTATACTTAGAACGAGACCCTAAAGTAGCATCCTTGGCAGCCATGATCTCCGTGATCTTCAAATCACCCACTGCCGCCCCCGCAGGCCCCTTAACGATAATCGTGCCACCATTCAGGAAGAAATCCTGGAGATCCGCCATATTCGAAACGGGGATGGTCCTTACACTACTGGCAATACCCGTGTCGCTTGCCATCGCACCCGGATGCACAAGAACCCCAAAACCTTTGCTTGGAATCACATTATCTATATCGGTTACAGTGAGAGTGAACATCAGCTGGGCATTACCGCTGCTGTTCGTGGCAGTGTAGGTATACGTAGTTGCTGCCATTGCAGTTGTGGGGGTGCCACTCAGCAGCCGAGTCCCTGCAGTAAACGCAAGACCCGCAGGTAAGGCAGGGGTTAGGCTGTAGGTGATACCCGTGCCAGTTGCCATCGGAAGTTCTATAGCCCGCATTGCCGTCCTTACAGTCAACATCTGATTGGCAATCACCGTACCAGCAGAAAACGTAGGCGCCGGCACAGTGCCAACAGTGATAGTGAACGTCTCGGTGTCCCTACCCGCACTGTTCTCCGCAGTGTAGGTAAAAGTAGTCGCCGACATCGCAGCAGCGGGAGTCCCACTCAGCACCCGAGTCGTCGCATTAAACGCAAGACCATTCCAAGAAGCTGGTGTCAGCGTGTAAGTCACGCCAGTCCCCGATGTTACCGCCGGCAATGTTTCGCTCACTGCCGTCCCCGCAGTGTAGGTCTTATTTCCAACTGCTGGTAACACGGGAGCACCTTCTCTAGGATTGACAGTGAGAGTGAACGTCAGCATAGCACTACCCGCACTGTTGGTCGCAGTGTAAGTATAAGTAGTTTCTGTCATTTCAGTTGTGGGGGTGCCACTCAGCAGCCGAGTCCCTGCAGTAAACGTCAGCCCCGCAGGTAAGGCAGGGGTTAGGCTGTAGGTGATACCCGCACCGCTCGCCACCGGAAGTTCTATAGCCGGCATTGCCACACCTACAGTCAATATCTGATTGGCAATCACCGTACCAGCAGCAAACGTAGGCGGCGTCGGCATCGCTCTCGGCGTCTCTGTCACCGGTTCAGAAGGCTCGCCTGCCAACTTCTCAAGAGTCGCCTTCAGACGAATACGCACTGTGATAACCGTGCCATTCACACCCAGTATCGCTAACGGATATACTGACACTGCCAGCCAATCATCAGCATCCTTTTTATATTCATACAAGGACACATTGCCCGACGTGCCATCCGTCCAAGTCACCGTTATCCGACCATCACCCGCAACCGCCGCAACACCCACAGGGGCAACTTGCGACTCTTTGGGACCCGGCTCCCCAGACACAGCGGCAGAGGGCGTGCCCGCAGGCGTAGAACGGATACGGACTGAGATCGGAATGCCAGCAGCCCCACGGATGACCAACGGATATGCCGACACAGCCACCCAATTCACGCCGCCATCGGTGCTATACTGATACCCCGTCGCCGAACCACCCGTCCAAGTCACCGTTATCTTCCCTGGCCCAGGTTCCACAACAACACCCGTCGGTTGTGACGCTTCCGTTGGAGTCCCCGACACAGCCGCAGAAGGCGTGCCTGCAGGCGTAGTGCCTGCGGCTGCCACACGGATACGCACGGAGATAGGGGTGCCGTTAGGGCCTGTCAGCTCTAAGGGGTATGCTGAGACAGCCGTCCAAGCACCACTATCTTTGCTGTATTCAAAGCCACTGGTCGAACCATTAGCCCACGTCACTGTTATCTTGCCAGCACCCGCAGCTGCCGAAACACCCGTCGGAGCCGCCGGGGAAGCAGGGGTCTGTGTCTGTGGGGGTGGGGGTGGGGGCTGCCCCGACGTTGCCCTTGGCGTTCCCCGCTGCGCTGTAGAAGGGGTACCGGCAGGTGTATTGCCCGATCGGGCGACACGGATGCGCACGGCGATCTCCGTGCCCGCAGTCCCCGTCAGTTCTAACGGGTATGTGGAGACAGATGTCCACGCACCCCCATCTCGGCTATATTCAAAACCAGACGTCGAACCACCCGTCCACGTCACTGTTATCTTGCCAACACCTGCAACTACCGAAACACCCGACGGGGCAGCCGGCGGGTCAGGGGTCTGTGGGGGTGGGGGTGGCGGAGGCGTACCGCCCCCCGAATTTACAACTAACGTAAAAGTGGTAGTAGCATCCGTATCGCCCGAATGACTGCCCCCATCAACCGCAGTATAGGTAAGTGTAACTGCGGCGGCGGCTGTAGTAGGCGTGCCAGCAAGCGTCCGACTCGACCCTGTGAAGGTTAACCCGTCGGGAATAGCCCCCGTCAATGTATACGTCGTCGTATCGCCGTCCTCTTGCGTTGCCGCTGGCAAAACAAGACTGAAACGCTGACCTACTGTGGCAACTTGCTGAGAGGGCGATATACTGCCACTAAACTCAGGTGGGGAATGCACGGTGATATTAAACGTCATCTCAATTTGTTGGGGCTCACCCGATGACCTGGCCCTGAGAGTATACGCTGTGGTTGCCATGCCTGCCGTGGGAGTCCCAATGAGTCTGGGGGGATTATAGTCAACCCTCATGATCACGCCAGTAGGGGCTCCGGGGGATAGCGAGTAACTTATATGCCGCCCACTGCCACCCTGAGCCCGTGGTATATTTACCGAGACTCTCTGACCTTTAGTCCATTCAAAATCGGATTGTGTAGCAGGATCCCATGTATGTGAAGCCTCTACAGCGGTTGGCACCAACAGAAAGGCACATACTAACAAGGCTAATACACTTGCGAAAGTAAATCTCGTTTTCTTTGATAACATGATTTATTTCCTCCTAGTAAAAGAAGCGATCGTTTGGAAAATCTTGTGAACTTATGGGGCTTCCAAAAGCCCCGGTGTGTTGTTTTTCAGAGATGCACAGCCTAAAGGCTATGCTACGAAGGATAAGATGTATTCGCTTGTGGTTTAGTGGAAATAACAGGAGTAGACTGCCCTGTTGGAGAGGGACAGGGAGAAGAAAATAACGATTGCGCCCAGTTAACTTATGGTTAAATCTGGGGGGGGGGGGGTAATAACGCATAGTTAATAGTATCGATACGCGAACGAAAAACGCCAAGAAGTGAATCCGGCACACGGTACAAGAGACACCTCGCATCGTTTCGCACTGCTTTTATTGCAAACTTAACAACTTGGTTAGCCATCGCTGTTTCGTTGTCCTTAACGTTGCCCCCTGCTTGCGGGGGGGTTATTCCTCTCCCCTTGCTTGCGGGGGGGCGGGGTTCCCCTAAGTAATATCAATTATACACCATCTGAACCATAAACGTCAAATTATTTCTTCACGTTCACAGACATAAAATACCTTAAGCGCACTTAATGCGTCAACGTTTTTTTGAGGTGTTCCGGGAAAACCGTGTGTTCACCCAATGTTTGAGACACGCATAAGGGTCCGGAAACCCTCCCTACGATTGCCTAAGCTCGCAACCACACAGAGGTATCATAGCAGGACTTACAGGATTGGGAAAACTAACCCATACACAGGCTTGAAATTTTTAATGGATGTGCCGTATAATAGCAGTATCATTTCGCGAAGAGGTATCATGAAGCAATGCTCACGCAAAAACAAATTGATTTTTATCAGGAAAACGGCTATCTCGGTGTTGAGGCGGTGCTAACCGCAGGAGAGGTTGCGGGTCTTCAGCGTGTTACGGGTGAATTCGTCGAAAAATCGAGAGCCGTTACGGAACATACCGATATTTTCGATCTGGAACCAGGGCATACTCCCGCTAATCCCCGTGTACGCCGTATCAAAAACCCTGGACTACACCACACCCTTTACGATCAGGCCTTGCGACATTCAAGGATTCTGGATATTGTGGAACAGCTTATCGGCCCCGGTGTGCGGTATAACGGACATAAGTTGAATATGAAATATCCCGCGTTCGGCAGTCCGGTTGAATGGCATCAGGACTGGGCATTCTATCCACACACCAACGATGACCTGCTCGCAGTCGGGGTCGTTATTGATGATATGATCGTGGAGAACGGCGCATTGATGATACTCCCCGGTTCCCACAAGGGGCCGACTTGGGATCACCATCAAAACGGGGCATTTGTCGGGGCAGTGACGGATCCAGATTTCACACCCGCAGGTGCTGTTCCGGTGGAGTTGAAGGCGGGGGGCATCACAATCCATCATGTTCGAACGTTGCACGGCTCTGCTCCAAACACCTCAGAGAAACCGCGCCGTTTAATGCTTGCTCAGTACTGTGCTGTAGACGCGTGGCCCCTGAAGGGTATCCCAGATTGGGAGACCTTTAACGGCTGCATCATCCGTGGAGCCCCCACGAATGAACCGCGCCTGGTAGCTGCCCCCGTACGTATGCCGGAACCTTACGCCGAACGAAAAGGTTCAATCTACGAAGTACAATCTCTGCTTGATAAGCCGCTTTACGCCAAAGGACAGTAATTTAGCGATTAGACAGTCTCTGGACAAATAGAAAGTGCGAGGCACAGATACCTCGCACTCACACATAGCTTGGGGGGAGTTTTCCCTTCAGATGTGGTTCTTGCCTGAACTAAAGGTCAAACAAATCCTGCCTTGTTCATTAAAGGTTAGTTAGCGACTGTTGCCTTAAAGCGTGGATCTGCTTCAACAGCTTTAACCAGGTCGTCTGTTGTAACCTTGCCCTTCTCAATCTTCACGACAGCCTTATTCTCTTGCATAGAAACGCTGACAACTTCAGAAACCCCGGTAACCTTTGTGAGTGCAGCCTGCACTGCGCTGGTACACCCGCTTCATGTCATGCCGGTTACCGCGAGTGTCACTTCTTCAACGTTTGCTTCGACCGTTTCGGCGGCGGGTTCTGCTGTTGTCGTTTTCTTCTGTGTGTCTGCACATGCAATCACCAGTAGAAGGGGTGCAAGGCAGAAAAGTACGATCCTCACATTTAAGTGAAGCATAGGTTTATACCTCTTATTTATAGCCGCAATGTTCGGAGCACGGCTTTTGATATTGCACATGACAACCCATTGCTATAGAGAGAAGGGGTGAGGAATCCCCACCCCTTCAAACGAAACTTATTGGGCAACTTCGGCACTAAAACCGGCGCCCTTAACTGCTTCAGTAAGCGCGTCAGTTGTCACTTTACCCTTCTGTACCTTGACCACAGCCGTATTCGTGTCAGAAGAAACACTCACCACTTCAGAAACGCCTGTGAGCCCGCTAAGTGCAGCCTGCACTTTACTGGTACACGCGCCTCATGTCATACCCGTGACATTCAGTGTTACTTCTTCAACGGCGGCTTTCTCCATAGATTCTGTCGCCATGGCCCCTGCTTCGGCTTCCATTACGACTTTTCCCGTGGAAGCAGTGTTAGCAGTTTCAGACATCTCTGCTTTTTTCCCGATCATGCCACACCCTACCATGAATGCAAAGGCGATCAGACACATCAGCGATAATTTCGCGATACGCATGGGGTAACCTCCTTGAATAATTGTATATCTTTAATATTTTAACAGCTTTCTGTTTTCTTTGCAAGACATTTTTTAGCGCTTAAAAAATTGCCCCCCAAACACACAAAAACGCAGCGACGCTCTCATGAAGTCACCTTCCGGTGTACGTCAAGGAACGTAAAAACTTTCTGAATCCGTTGCAGCTGCTTGTGAAACCCAGCAGCCCGTTCAAACCGCAGTGCCGCCGATGCCCTATCCCGCTTCGCAACCAGGCTTTCTTGGACTTTTTCATACTCGCCATCCAACAGATTAACAATATCCGTTATAGTTTCTTTATAACGTTTGCTCGTAATGAGGGCCGCGCAGGGTGCATGACAACGTTTCAGATCGTATTCAAAACAGGCCCGGAACCCCGATATCGGTGTAATTTCTGCTTGGCATGCACGTACCGGAAAAATTCGTTGTAGGACATCGATCGCTTCATCTGTCCAACGTCGACTCGACAAGGGCCCGAAATACCTCGCGCCATCGGGGTGCGTTTCAGAGACGCGTTCAAGGCGCGGAAATGCTTCACCAATATCTATCCGAATATACCAAGGGTGTCGCCCATACTTCATAGCCGTATTATAGCTTGGCTGATGTTCTTGAATTAATCGCGATTCTAAGAAGAGGGCCTCTTGTTCGGAACGACAGACCTGATAACGCACATCTGTCGTCCATCGAATGAGCCGTTTAATTTTGCTGGGACGTTTTTTGACCTGATGGAGATAAGAACGCACCCGTTTGCGTAGGCATTTTGCCTTACCGATATAGAGGATCGTCCCCGCAGCTCCGCGAAAAAAGTAAACGCCTGGATCCGATGGAACATTGGCTACCATTGCTTGCGTTAGCATTGCTCAGTTCATATATGATAGAGGGTGGAATTATTTGGTCCCTAAAACAGTGAGGTGGAAACCTCGCTTACCAATTTTAGGAGCAAAACAGCGTGTCTGCAAATGCTCATCGCAATAAATGTACCATATTTTTCCAAACAACGCAACGAAAAACATACTGTCAAGCTCTTGACACATTTCCAACCTTCTGTTAAACTCATGCATTAGTATAGAAGGAGAGACATAAGGAATGGGCACAACGACATCCCTAGTAGCCATAAAACCGAGATTATTGAAAATGGGGACACACCCAAGCCGTTTCCACAAGCTAAGGACTACTAAGAGAATAGAAGGAATCATGTTGGCATAGCAATATGTGGCACTACAGCCCACCCAATAGGAGCGAAAAGAACCGGTCTGCTATTGCTGGCGTTATAAAAATGAGAAATTATTTCATAAACGCAAAAAAATATATCCGTTGCTTGAGTAGGCGTAGTTCAATTGGCTTTTTAGCCATCGTAGTCGGCGCTTCTTTTTTTCTCGCTTGCGACAACGCCGAACGGACAACACAAATTATAACCCCACCAGAGGAGGGTGCTGAACAACTCCCGTCAGGTGAAGGCCTAGATATCGGTGAGCGCGCGCCGGATTTCTCGCTGCCAGATAGTGAAGGAAACACCCATAACCTTTCACAGTATATCGGACAAACGCTCGTCATCGTTTTCTACCGCACCGGTACGTGAGCGAACTGTCGCGCCCAACTCGGTGAGTTGCAAACCGGTTATGAAGACATCAAAGCTGAAGGGGCTGCACTGATTGCTATTAGTGCTGACCCACTGACGCTCGCGGACTCCACACAAAAGACCCTTGAAATCACGTATCCCTTGCTCGTGGATACAGACAAAGTGACAATCACGGCTTACAATGTTATTGACCCAAGTGCCCCGGATATTGCGCGGGCAGCGACCTACATTGTTAATCAGGAAGGTCGGATCGCATCGAAATTTTTGGATGATGTCGGAAGTCGCACCGGTCCTAACCATATTCTCGCAGAATTAAAAGAATTATAAACCATAGAGGGAGATTATTTCACATGATTGATGTCTGCTTTTTTACTGACGAAGTTTCTAAAACCGATTTCGAGGAAGCCATCAAGCTTGGTGTTGAAGCCGGTGCTAACACTGTCGAAGTCCGCGGCGGTGTTTGGGGTAAACATGTAACCGAAATTGACGATGACGATGTCCGACGGGTTCAGGATGTACTCAGCACTTATAATGTCCGAGTTGCCAGTGTCGGGTCGCCCTTCGGGAAATGCGCTATTGATGATCCCGAAGCTTATGATCAACACCGGAAGCACTTCGACCGGATGGTGACCTTAGCACACGCCTTTGATACCCAAGTCATTCGTGGATTTACGTTCTGGAATCCGAACCGTCGTATTAAAGGGGCACCGCGTCCAGATATTAACGCTTATATGGAACGCATCGTCGAGAAACTCGCGCTTGTTGTGCCCGTAGCAGAGAGTGCTGACGTTACGCTCTGCTTTGAAAACGAAAGCGCGTGCCTCGCCGGAAGCTGCGAAGAAACACGGGCTGTCATCAACGCGCTCGGAAACAGCCCAGCCCTCACTTCCTGCTGGGACATCAATAACGGGTTACACTGTGGGGAAAACCCCTTGCCGGAAGGGTATGCCCATATCAAAGGATTGGTGAGGCATGTACATGTAAAACCGAACAGCGAGAAAAATCTTAACCCGATCGGCAACACGGGATTGCACTATGAGCAGATTTTGGAGACATTAGCTGCTGACGGGTTCACGGGTTCGGCAAGCATTGAACACTGGGGACAACCCGAAGATATGTTGAAGGGCATACGGCAACTCCGCGCTGTCGTAGATGCAATGTAGAAACGCATAAGTATAGGAGAACACGATGCAACTGAAGCCAGACGCACCACAATTGACGTGGCAAGGAAGTGTCTCTCTACAGAAAACTGAAGACTGGGTGATGCCGTGGCGGACACCTCACCCGATGCACGCGCTATTCCCGGAACCGCTACTCGAACGCTCAGCAATGCCCGCAGGGGTTCGCCTCAGCTTCCAGAGCAATACCACACGGGTTTCGGGCAATATTGTACCCCAAAACGAAAGTGGTAGACTTGACCTCTGTTGTGAGGGGCAAGTCGTAGCCTCGCTTGACCTGACGGGAAAAGCAAGCTTTACCTTTGAAGACTTGCCCGATACGGAAAAACGGATTGAATTATGGCTACCGCAATACGGGCAGTTTCAACTCCGCAGCTTGGAGATAGATGCCGGGGCGACTTTGGCAGCGTTGCCTGACACGCTCCCCCGCTGGATCACCTACGGGAGTTCTATCACGCAGTGTCGGACGGCGGCATCGCCGACGCAAACGTGGGCCGCGATTGTCGCACGTGAAAACGGTTTGAATTTAACCTGCCTCGGTTACGGCGGGCAGTGCCATCTCGATGCGATGGTAGCGCGAATGATTCGTGACTTACCCGCTGATTATATCTCCATGTGTCTCGGCATTAATATCCAAGGCGCGTCCAGTTTAGGCCCGCGGGCGTTCCGTCCTGCGATCATCGGGGCGGTTCAAATTGTCCGTGAGAAGCACCCTGATATACCCCTCGTCCTGATGTCTCCCATTTGCTGTCCCCCGCGGGAGACAACACCGAACACCGTCGGTTTCCATCTAAAAGGGATGCGTGAGGAGGTGCAAGCGGCTGCCGAAGCCCTCCGCACATACGGAGATAAACACATTCATTACGTTGACGGGTTAAGTGTATTCGGAACCGACTCCGTTGATTTACTCCCAGATGACCTACATCCGGATGCGGAAGGCTATCGAGTCATGGGGAAAAATTTCGTAACCGAAGTTGCCGAGAAATTTTTCGCATAAGTCTATCAGCTTGTGTAGGCGCGCTGTGCACAGCGCGCCTTTCTACGCACCTATTTCCACAACAGCGCCCGTCTCTGCGGAAGCATAAATAGCATCGGTTATCTGCTGAACAACAAGCGAATTTTCCAAATTTGTCAGAGGCTGCCGGTTCTCCCGGATAGCCGCAGCGAAATCAGAGAGCGGCGTGCTGTGGGGTGATTCCGGGGGATCCCCGGAATCAGCGAGGGGTGTAGATACTACCCCCTCCTCCGGTGTTGTACGATTATAGATGACGTTTTCGGGTTTTTCATCGCGCATCGTCAACTTAAGGGAACCTTCTGACCCAATCACTTCCCAATCTGCATGTGAGTGCATTGTCATAAACTCACCACGTTCTACGTTCAGCACTATACCCCCCTCACACCGAATAAGGGCGGTATAGTGTGTTTCGGCATCCGAGCCTGGGGCAATGTGCGATTGAAACACCGGTGGCACCGTCCATGTTTGCGCGCATACGGTTTGTGGTTTGAGCTGCCATCCTGTAAGACCAAGCAGGTAGTCGAGGTCGTAACACCCCCAGTTAACCAAGATGCCACCACCGTTGAGAGCCTTGGTAAGTCGCCAAGCAGGTCGCGGTGTTTCTGGTTTCTCCCGACATCCCACAATAGCGCGGCAGTGGACAGTGCGGAGATCCCCCAATCTCCCGCTCGTGATAAGCTGCGTTGCGAGTCGAGCCGCTGGATTGAAACGGCTACGCGAAGAGCAACACCCTGAGACCAAATCCCCGCGCGCAGCGATGAGCTGTTCAACTTCAGCAGCGTTCATTGCAATCGGTTTCTCAATCAGAACGTGCTTCCCTCTTTCAAATGCCTGCAAGGCTATTTTAGTCCGATACTGCGTCGGAAATGCAAGAACAATCGCTTCAATTTCATCATCATCCAGCAAATCATCGCTGTTGTCATACATCTTGGGTGGATTGAAGCGTTCAAAAGCAGCCGTTCTGTTTGCTTCAATCAAGTCCGCCGCCGCGGTTAACGCAATGTGTGATGCCTCAGCTGCGATACTTAGATGCCTGCTGCCGATAACGCCACATCCAATCACGCCTATTTTTACGGGTTCCATCATCACAAATATTCCTTTCTTGAGATAAAGTCTAAGCAGATCCTAATTGCTACCGGGGTCTGAATAGCAAACCCAGATTTTATCTTTACAGTATGGCATAGGTGAGAACCGATGTCAAGGGAATTCAATAGGGAGGTCCTCCCTTCGCAGGATGTTGTAGCATAGCCTGTCAGGCTGTGCCTCTTCGGTAGCATAGTTTCCTGTCAGGCTGTGCCTCTTCGGTAGCATAGTTTCCTATTAGGCTGCGCCTCTTTCGTAGCATAGTTTCCTATTAGGCTGTGCCTCTTTCGTAGCATAGCCTGTCAGGCTGTGCCTCTTTCGTAGCATAGTTTCCTATTAGGCTGTGCCTCTTTCGTAGCATAGCCTGTCAGGCTGTGCAGACCGAGTATGGTACAGGGGGCAGAAATGGGCGGATACGAAATCCGCCCTCTTACAGCAAAGTCGCTGCTTTAAAATGCGGACTTGATTTGACCCCAACGGGTCGCAAGTTTACCTTGTGGTTGTACAGCTAAGAGATCATCCGCTTCGAAAAGCTGCTCAACCTCATCTGCGGAAAGGGCTCTGTTGTAAATGAGCACTTCGTCAATGATCCCGACAAACCCGCCATCACTGGCATGACCGATTTCAGTTTCCGAGCCCTCTGTGGCCATCGGGCCGTTATAAGTCATATCTGTCTCCAATTGACCATCAACATAGAGACGCATCTCGTCCTTCGCGACGACTCCGACCAGGTGGTGCCACGACCCTTTCGCGAATTTAGGCGCGCCGAAGCCGCCATCGCCTTGCCAACCGGGTTGGACGATAAATTCCATCTCTTGTCCAGCATTTCTACCATCAAACCGCAATGCCCATCCGTTTATGTCGCGTTGTGCAACAATGCTTCCACAACAGCCAGCAACCACACCTTGCACGGGGCTATCGCTGTCCGGGTTCACCCAAACCGCAACGCTCATCTCGTCCTCACCGGCAAACGCTAAAGAATCCGTTCCCGGAATGTGAACAAAATTCTCGCCGTTAAATTCAAGAGCCTCTCCAACTTTCCCGGCAACTACCTTCGGATTCCCATCAAGTTCGCCGTTGTTGTCCCCTAACAGGTCCGCAACAGTCCCGCCGGCGATTGTGCCGGCATCAAACGACCAATAGCTCACGACACCGTCCAAAAGATCCTGTGCGTAAGTGAAGGGAACCGCGAGAAAAAAAGAAGCCGTAAACACAATTAAAAACGATATTCTCAGTAACATATTATTCTATCCTCTCTGTTTAGATTTAAGAAAACGGGCAAGCAGAAACATATCTTGGCCGTCTATCAAATTAGATCAACACTGCAGATTCGCGAGACCTTATTTGGCCCTCGTGTAATCGTTAATTATGCCACACATTTAGGGCAACCGTCAATTCCAATTTTGGCACATGACTTTCAGTTGACACAAATTGCCAAGTTGTGGTAATATATTAAAATAACATAAGTTTGATAAATATAAGTTAGAAATTTGGAGCGTTTTCGTTTAAGTCCTGATAGGATACCGCCGTGTGATTGTAGCATAGGGAACCGTTAGTTTTCTGTGCGGTCTTATCCTTATAATTGTAGCATAGGGAACCGTTAGTTTCCTGTGTAGTCTTATACCTATAAAAACAATAGCATCGCTGAGAAATCGTATGACACGAAGGGCCTTGCTTGCAAGCCCATTACTAAGAACTTAAGGAGGTCGGCGTTCACTCCACACCTGAAGGGCGGGGGTTTTGACGCTGGGAAACTTGATGAAACCAAGAAAACAGATATTATTTATGTTAGCAGCCCTGCTCTTACTTTGCACCGTGCAGTTCGCGCTTGCACAAAAAGCATGGGTGAAAGTGAGCGAATCGGATTGGCAGGCGCATTTTTCAGATGTCTTTTTTGTAGACGCACAACACGCTTGGATTGTAGGCAGTAAATCGACAATCCTACACACCAACGATGGGGGCTCAACATGGAACAGACAACCGAGTCAACCGCTGCCATTCGACATTGTGCTAAAGAAAGTCCGCTTTCTCGACACACAAATAGGTTGGGTTGCCGGAGACGATGGGACAGTGCTGAAAACCACGGATGGCGGGCAGACTTGGATGAAGCAGAACACAGGGACCCTTACCGCCTTGTTAGCCGTCTCCTTCGTAGATGATAAACACGGTTGGGCAAGCGGCGATGGCGGTCTCATTATCAGCACGAAAAATGGCGGCACAACCTGGGCAAAACAGGCAATTGACACGAATAATACAATTGAAGGTATCGACTTCGTGAGTCCTACAGTCGGTTGGGCAGCAGGAGGCGGTGGCACGCTTCTTCACACCAAAGACGGTGGGACGACTTGGGAATTTCAAACCAGCGCGACGGTGAACACGCTCGACGCGATTTCCATGTTCAATGACACAACCGGCTGGGCAGTCGGGGCGGGGGGGGCCATCGTTGCAACAGTTGACGGTATGAATTGGGAAGTCCAAGAGAGCAAAGTCCCGAATTCGAACGGTATGCCCGAACCCGTCTGGGATGTCCATTTCGCTAATGAAAAGGTAGGTATTGCCGCAGCAGAATTCGGTGTAATCCTCCTGACGACAGATGGCGGTACAACGTGGGCACCGATTGAACCGCGGCCAGTAGCGTCTCGCTTACAAGGTATTCATATGCTGAGCCCAACGGAGGCATGGATAGTAGGCAACGACGCAACGATCCTACACACCACTGACGGTGGAGACACCTGGAAGGTCGTCTCCAGTTCAAGCCATTTACGGAGCGCCTATTTCCACGACGACAAACTCGGTTGGGCAGTCGGCTTGTCAGGAAACGTTTTGCACACCAACGATGGCGGCGAAACGTGGACCCCGCAAATGAGTGGAAACGTCTTTGAACTCTTCGGCGTCGGGTTTGTAGATGCCAACAGGGGGTACATTGTCGGGAGCAACGCAGCACTGGCGGAAACACTCGACGGCGGACAAACGTGGCATGGCGTCAGCGATCCGGGGGATGAAGGGCACGGCACCGCTAAACGAATTGTGTTTGAAGGTATAATGAGTTGGCGCAGCGCAATGGGATCCTACGGTATGAGTTTCGGCACGCCCACCCACGCATGGGCAGTCGGAGAAACTGGACGGGTTATGCACACGACTGACGCAGGGCAAACATGGTCCGGGCAAGACATGGACCCAATGATGACAGGAGCAGGATTTAATAACCTTTACGGCGTCCACTTCGTCAATGACAAAGTCGGTTGGATAGTCGGTGATGCCGGAACTATCGCACATACCATAGACGGTGGACAAACGTGGCGTTCCATCTTGCAAGGCCCTAAATTAAACGATGTCTATGCAACTAACGAGCAGACTGCCTGGATTGCTGGCGATCAGGGAACTATTATGGCAACAACGGACGGAGGCACTACATGGACAGACCAGACAGTTCCGACCCAGGCCAACCTGAACGCTATTCTGTTCCTGAATACCAAGGAAGGTTGGGCAGCCGGAGAAGGGGGGACAATCCTCCAGACAATCGATGGCGGTGTCACCTGGTTGATGCAAGACTCACCCACGCAGAGCGACCTCTGGGACCTCGTTCAGACACCAAGCAGCCAAATCTGGGCGATTGGCGATGCTACGACTATCATCCGCTATTAGGAACGGTTTACATCACATAAAAACGAAGAAAAGTTTGCAAGTTTAAAGTGTTCTAAAGTTTGCAAGTTACGCTCAGTTTCGCACAATTTTAGAACACTGCCCAACTTTAGTTAGACTTTGGTTCACCTTTACCCAATTTGGAGGACGCGAACACGATGCACCCACTCCGGTTCTGCCAGTCAGTCTGCGCTGGCGGATCCCTACTACTACTACTACTACTACTGCTGAACCTTCCGGTTGTTGCGCAAGAACCCAGAGCCTTAACATTAGAAGAGAGTATTGAAGTTGCCAAAGAGGGCAATTTGACGATCCGGTCGGCTGAGGAAAATCTGAAAGCCGCTGCGGCACAGGTGCGTGCTGCGCTTGCAGGGCTATTGCCGCGCATCGCAGCGAACAGCAATTATACCTATTTTAAAGATGTCCAAAAATCCGTTATCCGAGCCGAGGGGGATTTTGGCTTTCCAACGCCGGGTGGTGGGATGAACGACATGCCGCCACCGAGTGCGGACAATGAAGCCAATTTGATTGAATTGGAGTTTGGGGCACACCACAACTTCCAAGGAGCTGTAAACTTAACACAACCGCTGTTTGCCTGGGGACGTTATTATTACGGCTACCAAGCGGCGAAACTCAACCACGAGGCGACGCAGCGGGATACGGATGCCGCCTATAACCAACTTCGTTTAGACGTATCCGAAGCCTTCTATGGTGCCTTGGTTGCCCAAGAGTTCGTCCGGGTCGCAGCACAGAGCGTCTCCCTTGTTGAAGAACAGCTCGGAATTGCAGAGGCCTCCCTTGCGGTAGGGGCAGCGACTCATTTCGATGTTCTTCGCGCGAAAGTTCAACTTGCGAACGCCAAGTCGGTTCTCATCCGAGCCGAACATGGCGTCCGTATCGCTAAAAACACCTATAAAACCTTGCTGAATATACCACTCGCTGAGGATGTAACAGTTAAAGGCACACTTGAAATACCAGAAAACCGTCACAGGTTGTCCCTAAATGTTGATGCATTGATACAACGCGCCCTTGAAAATCGTCCTGAGGTCCATCGCGCACAATTTAATGAGCAAGCCGCTCATAAACAGATTGCTATAGCTAAGACGCGGCGGCTTCCGGATCTGGGGTTGTTTTCAAACTACCAAATCTCACAGAATGAAAGACTCACGCAAATGAATAGGATCTGGAGCGTCGGTTTCCAAATCAACATCCCGATTTTCGATGGGTTCGCAACGCGTGCAGCCGTGCAACAGACAGAATCCGTTCTCAAACAGGCTCAGTTAGGGGGTGCTCAAGTTAAATCAGGTGTCGAATTGGAGGTCCGCGCCGCCTATCTTAACCTCCTCGGCGCGCAAACGCTTATCGATGTTCAACGCGAAACCGTCGCGCAAGCCCAAGAGAGCGTTCGCATTGCGAATCTGCAGTTTCAAAATGGTATCATTACGACGGTTGCGCTGACGGATACCCAACTCGCCTTGTCACAAGCAGAAGTCAATCGGCTTCAGGCACATCACGATTACGTTGTCGGTTTGGCGAGACTGGAAAAATCTATAGGACAAACACTAAAATAAAAATGGAACACAAGAAAACCGAAAGAAACACATTCATTTGTCTAAAGCCGGCCAGGGGAGCGCCCTGTCTATAGGAGAAAAAAAATTGAAGAAAGTACTGATCGTTATCGGCATCTTATTAGTGATCGCAGTGATTTTAGCCTTGCCACGGTTCAGCCAACGTCAAAACCCGGTGTCTCAACAAGGTGAAGCGGTTGTGCTGAAACCCGTGGAAATTACCAAAGCGAAACGGGGTGAGATTCGTTTAGAACATCAACTCTCTGGCACCATCCAAGCAAAATCGCGAGTCAGTGTCTATCCGAAGATTGCCGGACGGCTTATCACGCTAAACGTAGCTGAGGGCGATCGTGTTGAAAAAGACGCGCCCCTTGGCACTGTGGAGTTTGAGGAACTCCGCCTCGCAGTGCAACAAACAGAGGCAATATTAGAATCGGCGGAAACCGCCTATTCACAAGCCAAGCAACTTGCGGAAGTTCGTGTGCAT
Organism: Candidatus Poribacteria bacterium; assembly: GCA_965202725.1. Lineage (GTDB taxonomy): Bacteria > Poribacteria > WGA-4E > WGA-4E > WGA-3G > WGA-3G. Next base: position 4,239,285 of record OZ241845.1, on the reverse strand, counting down.
TCACAAGTGAGACAATCAGAAGCGCAACTCCGCGCTGCTGAGATAGCGCTCCAACAAGTCGTTGACCTCTCTGAAATCCGAACAGTTACACAGATAGCGCAGGCGCAAGCAGCTTTAGAATCACTCGTTGCTAATCTGCAGAAGATTAAAAGTGGGGCCCGCGATGAAGACCGCAGACAGGCAAAAGCGGGGTTGAATCAAGCCGACGCGAACCTCGCTAACGCTAAAAGCAACCACGAACGGATGACCCAACTCTACCAAAACGGTGCTATTAGCCGGCAATCTCTTGAAAATGCAAAGACACAGTTAGATATTGCTATAGCACAGCATAAGATTGCTACAGAGCAGCTCCACCTCATTGTTAACGGTGCGCGGGTTGAGGACATTCAAGCCATGGAGGCGCAGGTTGAACAAGCCGAAGCCTCTTTGCGGTTAGCAGAGAACCAAGCTTCGACAAAAACGTGGGAAAAAGACATTGCCCTGGCCCGTTCACAGGTCGACACGGCGCGTGCTGGGCTCACCGCCTCGCAAGCCTTAGAGACAGCGAAAAGTTGGGAAGCAGAAATTACATCCGCAAAAACAGCACGCACCCAAGCCCAGGTCGCCTTCAAACTCGCTCAGAAACGCTTGAAAGATGCCACGATTTACGCCCCTATTTCAGGAGTCATCGCCAAACGTTACTTAGATTTAGGGGGAATGGCACTCCCAGCAGCACCGCTTTTTGAGATCGTCAATATAGATACTGTAGTCGCCACTGTTGATGTCATTGAAACACACTTAAGCGAATTGGCCCTCAACCAGCAGGCAACAATAGAGATAGATGGCATAGATACCCCAATGTCAGGTACGATCACTTTCATCAGCCCGACACTGGAAGCCTCGCGGCGGACGGCAAGCGCTGAGGTGCACATTGATAACGCTAAAGGCATGCTCAAACCCGGAATGTTTGCCAAAGTGACCGTGCCAATCAAAGTGCATACAGATGCTCTCCTGATTCCGCGCACTTCACTCATGGGCGATGGCAATACAAAAACACAAAACGTCTTCGTCGTTGAAGACAACATAAGTCGACGGAGAGCTGTGGAGATCGGGCTTTTGCAAGGGAGTGAGGTTGAAGTGCTTAGTGGGCTTATCGCAGGAGAAGCCGTTGTTACCGCCGGTCAGCATTCGCTGAAAGATGGAGAAGAGGTTCGGGTTGTTATGCCCTAAATGCCTCTTCTCAAACGCATATCAGATTAACCCGGATAAAAAAGACTTGATAAATTAACAAGATTAGCATAAGATAAGAGCGCACGTATTTGTGCTGCTGCGGAAACTCGGAACGTGCTTAAAGGAAAATAAAAGTTAAAACCGTTCGACTGGATTTCTGTACTGGGGGCGAGAGATGAAAGTTGAACAACGTCATGGGCCCAAAGTGAAACCCTTTGAGGTCTCTGAGTTAGAATATCTTTTACAAGCCGACTCTCCTGACCTGTTCTTTTCTTTTGGCTTTCAAAAAAGTGGACAGGTAGTTGTGGCGTGTGCACCGGCGAGGCTCGACATTATGGGGGGCATTGCGGATTACTGTGGGGCAAATGTTTTTGAGATGCCGTTGAACCGAACCGCCCTGGCTGCATGCCAAGCCAGGGAAGATCAAAATATAAGTGCGATTACACTCAATGCTGAGGGGGGATTACGGCCTAACTTTCACCTATCACTTGATAACTTCTACACCGATGATGCCCCTAAAATGTATCCAGAGATGCAGGAATTTTTTAACAAAGAACCGAAAACAGCGTGGGCAGGCTACATACTCGGTGCCTTTCATGTGCTGCTTAAAGAAGGCAAAATCAGTCAGTTTCCACACGGTGCCACAATTGTTATCAACAGCAGCATTCCCATGGGCGGGGGGCTCGCTTCCTCTGCAGCCATTGAAGTAGCGACCTTGATGGCACTGAACCACCTCTACAATTTAGAGCTAGGTATGATGGAAATCGCCCGGCTGGCACAAACCGTTGAAAATCAGATTGTTGGTGCCCCATGCGGTATTATGGATCAGGTGGTTTCTGTCGCCGGCAGGTCAACAAAAATTCTCTCAATCCTTTGTCAACCCGGCGAAATTCTGGAATTCGTCTCATGTCCACCGAATGTGAGTTTTGTGGGTATCCACACGAAAGTACGCAGAAGCACAACAAGCACCGCCTATATTGACACGCGCATCGGGAGTTTCATGGGATTGGCTATCCTGCAAGCGGCTTTCGCCTCAGATACCGATACTCGACATGCCCCCATTCCTGAAGACAGGGATCGGCATGGAAAACTATCAGAGAAATTAGCAGATAACTACCTGTGCAACCTCTCTGTGGCGGAATTCCACGAGCACTGCGAACCCCTACTACCGGAAAAGATACACGGGGCAGCCTTCCTCGAAAAGTACGGTGAAACCGTGGATGCCGTCACGCGAGTCGTACCCGAAAAGTTGTATGTCGTGAAGGATCGAGTGGAACATGCCGTCTATGAAAACGCCCGTGTTAAGCAATTTATAAAGGCTATCAAAAATGCAGATAACGATCCAGAACACACGCCAAACTACCTCGGAGAAGCGGGGTACCTTATGTACGAATCCAATGCCAGTTATCGCGACTTGGCGGGACTCGGCTGCCCTGAAGTCGATGGACTTGTGAACATAGCCCAAAAAATCGGCAAACAAGGCGGCATCTATGGTGCCAAAATTACGGGTGGCGGCGGCGGTGGCACGGTCGCTCTGCTCTGCCATGGTAACGTTGAAAGTTCACTAACGCAAATTCTTGCGGCTTATAAACTTGCTTGGGGGATTGATGCCGAACTTATTAGAGGTAATGCAGAAGGTACGTTTGAATTTGGACACATTCTGTGGGAACTGAAAGAACTCGAACCGCCTACACATTTTTAGCAAATGGCAATCAGTGTAATCAGCAGTCAGCCTTCCCGGAGCTGAGTCAAGCAAACCTACTTACGCCTATATGGATTGCTCCGCAAAGTGCGGATAGCGAATCGCAGATGGCTGCCTGCCATAAAGGAATCGAAAAATAAATCATTGTGGAAAAATTAGATCAACAACACCAACACCGTGCGTCCGGTGTTACATGGCGCGCTATACTCATTGCCATCTTTTTAATTCCTCCCAACGTCTTTTGGGTTATTGAAGTTGAATGTGTCTGGCATTCCGGACATCCAACCACCATCTCCCTATTTTGGAATGTCGTTCTCAATATCTTCTTCCTGATTTTGATAAACCTTTTCCTAAAGCGTGTCGCGCCGCGGTCGGCGTTGACACAGGGGGAAATGATTACCATCTACGCCATGCTCTCTATCGCTTCTGGATTGGCGGGTCATGATGCGTTAGCTCTAACAATCCCGGCTCTCCCGCATGCATTCTGGTTTGCAACAATTGAGAACGATTGGGTGGATCTGTTCCATAGTTACATACCGCAACATCTCGTTGTTGCAGACAGGGAGATTATTCGTGGGTTTTACGAAGGTAACACGCCCTTTTATAACGCCAAAATCGGCGGCGCATGGATTATGCCGACTTTGTGGTGGACATCACTTGTACTGGCTCTCGGCACTATTATGATTTGCTTGAATGTGCTGATTCGGAAACAGTGGACAGAGCATGAAAAATTAGCGTATCCAATCATCCAACTGCCGATGGCGATCACAGAGAGGGGCGGGGCGGCGCAGCTCTTCCGAAATCGCGTCTTGTGGTATGGGTTCATCGCCGCCGCAGCGCTGAACATCTGGCACGGCTTGGCACATTTCTTCCCAGTCCTCCCAGATTTTAGTGTTCGTCATAACGCTCGAAATTGGGGTTCATTTTTCACCGAAAAACCGTGGAACGCTGTCGGTAATATCCCTGTCCCACTCTACCCATTTGTGATTGGCTTGGGGTTCCTTTTACCGCTCGACCTATCCTTCTCTATGTGGTTTTTTTATCTCTTTGAGAAAGCACAGCGAGTTTTCGGCAGTGCGATGGCAATCCCCGCCCCGTTTCCGTACGGGAGTGAACAATCCATTGGCGGCTGGATGGCAATCTTTGTGATTGCGATGCTTGTAACACGCAGACACATCGCGAACGTCGTACGCACCCTCTTGGGTATGCCGGGTGGGATTGACGACTCACAAGAGCCTATCCGTTACCGTACCTCACTCCTGCTAATCGTTATTGCAAGCCTTTATATTATCTGGTTCTGTCTGAAGGCTGGAATGACGCTTCCAATTATTCTGCCGTTCTTTGCCTTCTTTTTCGCTATTTCGATCGCTATTACGCGCGTCCGTGCGGAGCTCGGCCCTCCCGCGCATGAGATGGCAGGGATGTGTAATGGGCAACAATTTTTAATCAATATTCTGGGGACGCGCCGCATCGGGCCAAACAATTTAACAGTTTTTCCGTACTTCTGGTTCTTCAGTGGACGTGGCTATCGCGAACACATCATGCCGCATCAACTTGAAGCCTTTAAGATGGCAGAGCGGGCAAACATGAATACGAAACGCCTCGTGCTCGCGATGGTTATCGCTGTGATTCTCGGCTCTCTGGCATCGTTTTGGGCGACGTTCAGCGAACTCTATCGTCTCGGGGGCGCAATTACAGGTGCCGGCGGTGGCATCGGCCCATCAGTCGGGCACATCGGACAATTCGGTTGGCTCGCGGGGCTGTTCGCTTTCCCGCGCGACCCTGACATTCCCGCAATGGCATTTATGGCAGGCGGCATGGGATTCACCTTCTTCCTCATGGTCATGCGAATGCGCTTCATCTGGTGGCCCCTCCATCCGGCAGGCTACCCCATCTCTATGACAGGGGGCGTCGGCTATTTTTGGAGTTGCTTGGTTATTAGTAGTTTTCTCAAATGGATGGCACTCCGATTCGGCGGCCCCGCGACCTACCGAACGATGGTACTCTTCTTCTTCGGGGTTATCCTCGGTGAATATTGCGTCGGTGCTTTTTGGAGTGTCCTGAGCGTTATTATTCGCGAACCGATCTACGACTTCGCCCCGGGCTAAAAAGTTGAAAAATGTGCAAAAGTGCCTAAAATTGATGTGCCGATCGGACGACAACTTGCAAACTTTACCTTACTCATACCTAATTAGCTTTTGTCAAGGCACCCACAACCTAAAGGTTGACGTTTGTGCTTCGTAGCAATGATAAAACTTCGACTGATTTATTTTTCTATTCTCATAGCAAGCCTCATCCCAGCCACACCCGTTTTTGCAGCCGATGAAGGCGCGCACGCCGCTGAGTTCCTCAGCCACGGGGTTGGTGCCCGCGCCCTGGGAATGGGAGGCGCGTTTGTTGCTATCGCTGACGATGCAACGGCGACTTACTGGAACCCCGCAGGGCTTACGAAAGTCAAAAAACATGGCTTCTCTGCTATGTATTCTGACACTTTCAGCACCGGAGACGGCAGTTGGCTGAGCAAGGGGCTGGTTACCTATAACTTCCTTAACTACGTTTACCAAATTGAGGACATCGGCAGTGTCGGTCTGAGTTGGATCCGCCTCGGGATTGATGATATACCGCGGACCACTTTCATTGACATTAACAACAACGGTCTGCTCGGCGACTTTCAAGACAGAAACGGCAACGGTATCAAAGAAGCAGGCGAACCGTATATTGACAAACCAGAAATCGCCGAGTATTTTAGTAACACCGATAATGCGCTGCTTATCTCCTATGCCCGTCAAGTCCATCCTATGGTAGCTGTCGGCGGAAATCTCAAACTCCTCAACCAATCCATTTTTGAAAATAGCGGAAATGGCTTCGGCATCGACATCGGTCTAATTGTAGAACCCTACAAAGGTTTACGGGGGGGGGCAATGCTATTAGACGCAACAGGGACCCAAATCCGTTGGAACACTGCGGACACATCAACGTTCACTCGCACGCGCCGATTCCGGGTCGGCACGGCTTATCATTTTACTGTCCCACGTCTCGGTAACGGCGCAATCGGCGTAGACGTTGAAACCGACCAAGCGGATCTGGAGGTGGGTGATGGAGGTGGCGGGGTTGTCACACGTATCGGTGCAGAATATTGGATCTTTAATATCGTCGCACTCCGGGGCGGTTGGAACAGACACGGCCTTTCCGCAGGGGCCGGGCTCCACTTGCGGCTAAATGAGATGTCGTTTTTCGTCAACTACGCTTTTAACACCCACACCCTCGGTGGTTCACAACGTATCTCTGTTTCTGGGGAATTCTAAAAGGAGCCTCTGTCATGCAATTCAAGCGCTCATTTTCCACGATAATTGTCGTATTAAGTTTTTTATCTACAAGTTTCGCCCAAGATTCTATTGTCCTTGAACATGGTAGTGCTGTACGGACGGTTGATTTCTCGCCTGTGCATGCCTCGATTTTTGCAAGTGGCGGCGATGACCATACCATCAAACTATGGAATTTACTGGACGACACCGTAACGACCCTCAGCGGGCATACAAGAAAAATCAATGCTATAGCATTCTCTCCAAATGGACGCCTCCTTGCCAGCGGTGGTGATGATTGGACCTTCAGGTTGTGGAATATCCCGCAGGCGCAACATATCGCAACGCTGGAACATATTACAGATCGAAGTCGATCACAAGTCAAAGGGGTGGCATTTTCACCCGATGGACAACTCCTCGCTACGGCCGGTATACATGTAAAATTATGGGATGTCAGCAATCACATAGAGATTGCAACACTCCGAGACGACGATTGGGTATTTACAGTAGCCTTTTCATCCAACGGACGACTTCTCGCCACTGGAAATAGTAAGGGTATTGTAAAGATTTGGAATATTCGGACCCGGCAAGTTATCTCTCAACTGCAAGCCGATACGACCTCGGTTTATGCTGTTAAATTTTCTCCAGACAGTCGCACGCTTGTGGGTGCCGGCTATGATGGAAAAATCAAATTATGGAACGTATCCAATTGGGAACTGATCGGCACGCTTGAGAGTAATGCGACAGTCTTTGCTACTGATTTCTCACCCGATGGAAAAGTCCTTGCAAGCACCGGGCATGCTGTGGTAACTCTCTGGTCTGTTGACAGTGGTAAAGCGCTCGCTTCACTGACAGGGCACTCCGGTTGGATCTACGGGGCTGCTTTCTCTCCGGATGGTAAAACGCTTGTGGAGGGTGGTGATGACGGCACGGTACACCTCCGGAATATAGAACTACATTTACAGACGCTGCAACAACCAGAAATGGTTCGAATTATCTATTTCCTCCCCAGAAACCGGCTACCGCTGAAAAATATTGATACAAATCTGGATATATTAATAAAGGGTGCCCAGGCGTATTACGCCAATCAGATGGACATCCATGGGTTCGGCAGAAAAACCTTTACCTTTGAAACAGATCTCACAGGTAAAGCCGTGGTGCATCACATGAATGGGAGATTCACCGATCAGTATTACCACACCGGGACCACTGCTAAAGTTATGGAAGAAGTTGATAAACAGTTCGACCTGTCGAAGCATATCTATCTCGTCGCTGTAGATGTGAGTAGCCAAGTTATTGAAGGCGAAAATATATGCGGAATAGGCGGCGGGAGTTGGGTCGGTATTGAAACTGGAACGCAGCGCCGCGTTCTCGGAGGACACGCAATCATTCCCGCCTCTGGTATGTGCTTCGATATTAACGTTACAGCCCACGAATTAGGACACACCTTTGGGTTGGAACACGATTTTCGAAGCGATGCTTACCTTATGTCTTATGGTGTAAACCCAGACCGATTGTCTCATTGTGCTGCCGAATGGTTAAATGTGCATCGCTACTTTAACCCAGATCAAACTGCGTTCAACAAACCCACAACGATTGAGATGGCTACACCGATTGCCTTATCATCCACGGCGATTCGTTTCCGTTTTGAAATAGACGATGCTGATGGTGCAAATCAGGCGCAGTTGATTATCCCTACAGCTGTTGGTGACCCTGCTACTGGTGCTAAGCTGCACAGTTGCAAATCCTTAGATAGTAAGACCCATCGGATCGAATTTACCACAACTGCATTAACAAGCGGCACCACATCCGAAATAGCGCTGCAAGTTATTGATGTGTATGGGAACATCACCCGGCAAATCTTTCCGGTTAATACGACCTACCTGCTGCCTCGCCCTGAAGTTGTATCAATACCCGACCCAAATGTTCATCTTGATATCTGGTCTATTATCAACCCTCTTGAGAAAATCACGGGGCCATGGCTCTGGGTAATTGCGCCAACAGAAATCGGCCAAGGCGGTGCTGATTCCATCGATGTAGATTCACTTGCTTTTGCCACCGAAGGCGCTGTGACTGAAACCTATATTGCTGCAAACGGCGCAACAGTAGGAAACGCAGTTGGTGATTACGTTTGGACGCTTGGGGAAATAAGTGAGACCGGTCACAACAATGTCAACGATCTCATCAACAAAATAGACTTAGTCGGCGGTGGGAATCCAGCAAGTACAGCTGACGATATTGATATCAACCACCATTCGTCTTACGCCTTGATTATGCTCGAGTCTGTTAGGGAACAGTTAGGTGTGTCGATGCTCGTAGGGAGTGATGACGCGATCAAGGTATGGCTTAACGGTGAAGTCGTTCATAACAACCGCATTAACCGGGGGGCCAACGACTTTCAGGACAAGTTCAACGTTGATTTGAAAGCGGGCGATAATCTCTTGCTGGTTAAAGTAAGCGAGCGTGATGGGGCTTGGAGTATGTTCGTCGGTATTGATGCGGAGGTTACTGCTGTTTATAAACCGACACCGGATGCGATCGCACTTGGAGATACAAACGCTGACGGTACCGTTAACTTATTAGATCTAGTGCTGGTTGCGGGGAACTTCGGACAGCAGGGACGACATCGAGCGGATGTCAACGGCGACGGCATTGTGAATATCGCAGATATCGCTTTAGTTGCTGGGGCAATAGGCAATGCCCCAGGGGCACCATTCTTATGGCATCGCGATCCTCACATTGCGCCTGCACAGGCAAAAATGCGCCAGTGGGTGCGTCAAGCACAACAAATGAACCTCGCAGATCCTACTTTCCAGCGCGGCATCTTCGTACTGCAACAGCTTATTACTGCTTTGACACCAAAGGAAACTGCGCTATTGCCTAACTACCCGAATCCATTTAACCCTGAGACATGGATACCCTATCAGTTGGCAGAACCCGCGGAAGTCAGGGTGTTTATCTATGCTGCAGATGGAACATTGGTTCGTACGCTTGAATTGGGGTACCAGCCTGTGGGGATTTATGAATCGCGAAGGCGTGCGGCGTATTGGGATGGCAGGAACGCGCTGGGTGAGTCTGTAGCCAGTGGTGTCTATTTCTATACATTGACAGCAAGCGATTTCGCTGCGACCCGGAAAATGTTGATTCGCAAGTAATTTGGATTCCTTTTTCCTAATCCATGCCGACCTCAATCCGCACAGGAGTCAAATACGGACGGGGGCTGCTGTATCCACACGTACACCGAAGTCCCGGAAGTGCTTTGACGCGAATTCTTCCATCAGATTCGACAGCAAACGGTTTCGCTACCAACTGCTGTAATAATTCCGATCGGGCAGCGGGATATTCTCATACATCGAAATTGGGTACTGAAATGGCTCTTAAACGTGTGGTTACGGATCCACTGCCGTCCGTTTCATATTTACCTGCCTGAAGGATCCATCGATGAAACGTTATCTTCTTCGGAAATAATTTTCGGCATTGCATCGTCAACTTGCCTACGCCGCGCGACTGCGAGGGAGCGCATCACAGAAATGAGAAACCAACCCAACAACCCGACACCCGCACCGATCCCCATCGCAATCCCTGCGCCCCTGGGTGTAGCGATCTTGTCCAAGGTTTCTTCATCTAGCTCACACGAGATCCCTTCGATATGTCTGATGGCGATCGTCCGCGTGTCCCCATCCTCTACATACACGACAGTCGGTGCCGTCTTACCCTCTATTTTGATATCAGCACCTCCCGTAGGTGTACGAAGCGCCACTGTGTTATTGCCTTGTTCATTTACCCAGCTGGCCTTTAATCCTTTTATCCGGGCCGCATCGCGAATCGGTTCTACCCGCGTCCGGAATAGCATACTGCCCAACAGATTAAGAGCGATGTTTTTAGACTTTCTCAAAGCGTTTCTCAAATTTTCTGAATTCACGGTATTCTCCAATCGTTATTTTGCGAGTACCCGTTTCGGTTAGCTATATCAGCACTTACGCACTTTTGCCCGTAGCAGGCTCTGTCCGATGGAAAGACTTGAGAGACGGTGGCGTTTTTGTGTCACAACCGAACAGGAAACCAGGCTACAAAAGAGCCTCGCTGCGGAAGTGCTATATATTATAGCGAAAAACCTGTTTAAATGTCAAGATACTGGCGACTTGATAAAAAAATCTTGACGAATCCTATATTTTGTGCAAAAATATATACAGGCTTGTGACCCAAAACAGGTATCTACGAGATACACTTTAGCAAAGGGGTGTGCCCTAGACCTACGATCAAGAGGTCAATTAGGACTCCGAATGCGGATACTTACAATGCCTCGCTTGGCTATTAAAACTACGATTAACAGTTCAATTGGGTACCTTTCGCGCTATCAAACGCCCTGCGAAGAGGAGTTTTCAGATGCGGACCGATTCATATACGTTTAACGAACGCCAGATTCCGCTTTTCCCATTACAAGTTGTCTTATTTCCTGGCGGACTTTTACCGCTTCATATTTTTGAGCAACGTTATCGCAGGATGGTCCAATTCTGCTTGGAACACGAGTCTGAGTTCGGCATTGTACTCATCAAAGAAGGCGAGGAGGGCGGTGAAACTGCCACCCTGTATGAAGTCGGCACAGCTGCGCGTATCTTACACGTTGAACATTTGGACGATGGGCGTATGAATATCGTCACTGCTGGTGAATATCGGTTTCAAATTTTAGAAGTCCAAGAACACCACTCCTATCTTACGGGGCGTATTCGGATGTTAGACGATCCGGATACGGAAACCGAAGCCGTATCAAAATCAATAGTGACAGAAATCGAAGAGCTGTACAATACATACGAAGCACTATCCAGTCGATTATTTTTCGGATGGCAGCCACCGGAAGAACAGCCTGAGGCCCCGAGGGAATTCGCCTATCAGGTCGGCATCCGTCTGCGCATTTCGTTGGAAGAAAAACAGGATTTACTGGAGATAATTCCGTTAGAAAAACTCCTCACACGCGAAATCGAAATTCTGATGAATCAGAATCGGCGGATCGCCTTTCAACTGGCAGCAAAAAATAATTGACACCCTCAGAATAGAATCAAACAAAGTCAGCAAGTTTTTATATTTACCCAATCATTTCCATAACATATCACCCCGTCTGCGATCCGACAACATAATGGCACTCAAGGCTCCTATTCATCAATTTACCGAAACCCAATCAATCCAGATTGAACTTCGGGATTTCCTCTACATCAGCAATATTCTATCGGTGTCCCGTCTTATCGTGGTGCCTTTTATTTTTTACTTCATTTGCCGTGAGCAATGGACACACGCAATTATTTGTGGTGCTATCGCTGTTATCACAGACCTCTTAGACGGTTTCTTCGCTCGGCGCTTAGAGCAACATACGCAACTTGGTTATATCTTAGACCCAGTTGCGGACAAGCTTGCTCTCTCCGCTGGGATTTTTGCCCTTGTGTTATCAAAGTCCGAGTTCCCTAAGGAGGCGTTCATCATTATTGTTGTCCGTGATGTTTCAATTGTTCTCGGCAACGCTGTTTTAGCATATAAGGCAAAAATGATCACCCGATCCAATTTTTGGGGTAAATGCACCAGTTTCTTTCTCTCAATTACTATCATGCTTTACCTACTCCGCCCAATAATGCCACGTTTACCGAAGGATATCGAGTTTTACAGCCTCTGCCTCGCACTGGTATTTGTTTTTATCTCAACAGCGAGTTACGCGCGGCACATGCTCCGCGTGTTAAAAAACCATAGTCGGCAGTAACTTAAGTAACAGTTTCCAAAGCCAGACGCAAAAGGAATCGCCTAATGGCTTACAAAGCACTCGTAACGAAGAAACCTTTACCGCGAACGCAAAAATCCGGTAGGTGCGCTTACCGCAAAAAGCGGAAGCCGGAGATCGATTGACGAAAATTCACGAAATAATTCTTCGGTGCTTGCCCGACTTATACCGGAGGGACTTATGCGAGAATCTCAATTTTACCGTAAAAAACTCATTGAATTCAACATCCCGCTCCCAGCGATTAACGTGGAGTCTGCCAAAGATGCATCCCTCACGCACGGACACCCCTCAACACTCCATCGCTATTGGGCACGCAGACCCCTCGCAGCATGCAGAGCCGTCGTTTTTGCAAGCATCGTAGACGACCCCTCCGAATGCAAAGACGAATTCCCAACCGAACCCGAACAAGATGCTGAACGCAATAGACTCCACGACATCCTGAAGCGACTCGTGATATGGCAAAATAGCAATGACGAAAACCTCTTGGCGGAAGCACGATATGAAATCGCCTTCTCCGTCGCACGCAATAACGGAGAAGACCTGATCCACTTCCGTCAGCGATTTAAGGAGGATCCGCCATCGGTGCTCCACTATCTCCGTGAGCATGCCCCTGCTGTCTACGACCCCTTTTGCGGTGGGGGCTCTATTCCATTGGAAGCACAGCGCTTAGGGTTGCGTGCCCGTGCCTCTGACCTAAATCCGCTGCCCGTCCTGCTCAACAAGGCGATGATTGAACTACCCCCGAAGTTTCACAATCAGCCTCCCGTCAACCCCGATGCCGATCCGATAGGCATGTTCACTTCCCGCAAACCGCGAACTGCGAAAAGTAATACGCGACGCGAGCATATCCCTTGGAAAGGCACTGCGGGTTTGGCAGCCGACATCCGCTATTATGGGGCATGGATGCGTGACGAAGCATACAAAGAGATAGGCCATCTCTACCCGAAAGTGCAGTTGCCCGATGGGACGGATGCGACTGTGGTTGCTTGGTTATGGGCGCGCACGGTGCCGTGTATCAATCCTGCTTGTGGTCTCCAGATGCCTTTGGTAAAGACCTTTCAACTCTCAAAAAAGAAAGGGAATGAACACTGGATTAAACCCGTTGTTGACAGAGGCTCGAACACGATGTCGTGGGTTGTGCAAACCCATAATGAAGGCGTGCCAAACCCCACTGTCCGTAGAACAGGGGGTTATTGTTGTGGATGTGGTGCTGCCGTTAGACTCCCTTATGTACGTGAGCAAGCAAAAGCCGGGAAGATGGCGGAGGTCCTGATGGCGATCGTCGCTGAGGGGGACCGTAGGAAACAGTTCTTATCTCCTACTGAAGAACACCTTCAAGTAGCAATGTCTGCTAAACCTGATCGAATACCGAGAGGTAAACTACCTCAGGAAGCAATGAACCTAAGCGTACAAGGCTATGGCATGACAGATTGGCATGACCTTTTCACCGATCGCCAACTGACGACGTTAACTGTTTTCAGTGATCTCTTAGCAGCAGTCCGCGATCAGATGACTAAGGATGGTGCAACGCGAGGGTATGCTGATTTTATCTGCACCTATCTGGCACTTGCCATCGGAAGAACCACTCAAGGCAGTTGCAGTTTCGCATGGTGGCAAAATCAAGGAGAAAAAATCGAGGCGGTTTTTGGCCTACAAGCAATTGGGATGACATGGAATTTTGCTGAAACAAATCTGTTTTCATCTTCAACACAGAATTGGATGGCACAGATAGCGTGGATCGCAAAAGCCGTTGAGCACTTGCCAATCTCTGGAAATGAAGGCGAGGTCTATCAAGCAGATGCAACGACAACAACACATACTACCCATAATTCCCTTATTATTACTGACCCTCCCTACTACGACAACATTGGGTATGCTGATCTCTCTGATTTCTTTTACGTCTGGTTGCGACCGCTCCTCCGAGACGTATATTCAGAACTTTTCGCCGGAATGCTAACGCCTAAAAATGAAGAGATGATTTCAAATAAAAATCGCTTCAAAGACGCTGATGCCCGTTTTGAGGTATTGATGCAAAAGGCACTAATAAAGATGTGCCAAGGCTGCTCCGAAGAGTTCCCTACCTCCATTTTCTACGCCTACAAACAACAGGAAAAGGAACAGGATGGTGTAACCTCGACGGGATGGGAAACGATGCTCACGGCAGTCGTTAATGCCGGTTTTCAGATAATAGCAACTTGGCCCCTGAGCACCGAGCAAGCGAAAGCACTGAAAACGGGCAAGAACGCACTCGCCTCCTCTATTCTGTTGGTGTGCCGCCCCCGCCCTGAAAATGCCCCGTTCATCACCCGCACCGAATTCCTACGAGAACTCAAAACGGCGATGCCACCCGCACTGGATAGACTCACACGCGTCGCAAACATCAGACCCGTGGATTTGGCACAAGCCTCCATCGGACCAGGAATGGAAGTTTATTCCCGCTATAGTTCGGTGACCCGGATGAGTGGCGAGCTGGTGCCGATACGCGAGGCACTCATGCACATCAACAACGAAATCACGGCTTACAATGAAAAGCAGACTGGCGACCTCGACCCGGAAAGTCAGTTCTGTTTGACGTGGTTGAAGCAACACGGCTACACGGAAGGCACTTTCGGGGATGCGGAGGTGCTGTCAAAAGCGCGAGATGTAGATACTGCGACTATGCACAACAAGGTGTTGCTGAGGGATCGTGGCAAGGTTCGGCTGCTGTGCGCTGAGGAATATGCGGGTCGTGAAAATGGGGAGGGTATGTCTGCGTGGGAGGGGTGTCTGCGTATGTTGTGGCATCTGTCGGGTGTAGAGCGGAGCGGTGGTATTTCTGGGTGTGCGGGTGTTGCTCGTGGGATGCGTGATTACGAGTCTGCGCGGCGTCTGGCGCGTGTGCTGTATGCGTATTACGATGGTCGTGGGGATGCGGAGGTTGCGTCGCGTTACAATAGCCTCGTCACAGAGTGGCCGTATATTTCTCGTGCGCTGGTTTCATCTGAGCAGCGCACGTTAGATTTGTAGCATAGTCTGTTAGGCTGTGCATCTTTGACTTTACCCCCCCCCGCAAGCGAGGGGGATGCTACACACCCTGCACCCACATTTGTAGCCTAATAGGTTAGGGTGTGTTGTAGCAAGGTTTCCCGTTAGGCTGTGCATAACAGATTTGTAGCAAATACCCTTAAGCACGAATGGCCTCCCGCTTATTATGGAAAACGGCACAGCCTAACAGGCTATGCTACAGAAGAAGAACAAGGAAGAGCCTCCTAATAGGAAACTATGCTATAAAAGACGCACCCTAACAAGAAACTCTGCTATAGAAGAGCAGCTTGTGTGAGTCTTAATAAGTTCTCAACCACACGGCGGCATCATAGCATTACTTAAACGAAACCCCACAAAATGAGGTGACCATGTCTACACAACACCCGAACGTTCTCTGGATTTACGGTGAAGATCTCTCACCGGAGCTCGCCTGTTACGGCACGCCTGCCGTGGAAACGCCAAATATAGACCAACTCGCATCGGAGGGCACCCGCTACACCAAAACGTTCGTTACATGTCCGGTCTGCTCGCCGAGTCGTTCTGCCCTAATCACTGGGACATATCAGACGCACTTTGATGCTCACAACCATCGAAGTAATCGAGATAAGCCGTTGCGATCGGACATGAAACTTATCACGGACTGTTTTCGGGAAGCAGGTTACTTCACTTGCAATAGCCCAGGCCCGCCTTACACTCGCCCCGGAAAGACCGATTTTAATTTTCAACGCGAACAGCCTTTTGACGGTATCGACTGGAGCGAACGCGCTGACGGCCAACCTTTCTATGCGCAAATCAACATTCCGGACACACACCGCGTCTTCAAGCCGGATCCAGAACGCCCTATCCTACCCGAGGATGTCGAACTACCGCCTTACTACCCCGACCATCCACTCACCCGAAAAGACTGGGCACTCTATCTCGAAAGTATCCAAATTTTAGATAAGAAAGTCGGACGAATTCTCAAACGCTTAGCTGGCGAGGGACTCTCGGACAATACGATCATCTTTTTCATGAGCGACCACGGACGTGCACATATGCGTTGCAAGCAGTTTCTCTATGACGGCGGCATCCACATTCCACTCATTGTCCGATGGCCTGGACACGTTGAACCTGGCACCGTTAGTGCCCGACTCATTAGTGGTGTTGATTTTGCCCCCACAGTGCTTTCTCTTGCTGGGATTGAGATTCCTGAATTCATGCAAGGGCAGGTCTTCCTCGGCCCCGACGCAACTTCACGCGACGCGATCTTCGCAGCACGCGACCGGTGCGATGGAACGGATGACAGAATTCGGTGCATCCGGACACACCGCTATAAACTGATTCGCAATCATCATCCTGAACGGCCATACATGCAATTTAACGGCTATAAGAAGCAGCAGTATCCGCTCTGGAGCCTGATGCCCCTGCTTTCGGCACGCGGCGAACTGATGCCCGCGCAACAACATTTCATGCGACAGACTCGTCCCGCTGAAGAGTTGTATGACCTCGAAGCAGATCCGTATGAAATTCATAACCTCGCTGCCGATCCAAATTATGAGACTGCGCGAAGTGAACTTGGCACGCAGCTCGACGCATGGATGGCGGAAACAGGGGACATGGGGGAAATACCTGAATCCTCAGAGGTTACCACTTACTGGGATAGAAATATGGCGGAAAGATTCAAACAAGACATGGAAAAACGAGGCCTTTCGAGCGATGTAAGTGATGCAGATTATGTCGCATGGTGGGAAAATCACCTATTGCGGTAGCGACACATACCCTCACCTACCGCGTTGTGAGAATCTACCGATAAAACGAGTAAACAGAAATCCGCCAAATGAGCCGGATGAGTACCCATGTGCCGCCGACAATGAACTGGCCAAGGATCAACCCGAAAAAGAGCGGTAGCACCTTATGATAAAGACGGATGCCGCCAAAACGTAACACAAGGTTCTTGATTGTCCAACTAATGAACACGGAAAACCAAAGCCAACCGAACGTCCATATACTACTCGCCACGGCATAGCCGGTAGGGTGAAACGGAAACATCGGGAAACGGGTACGCAACCACCACAAAAACCCCGTAAACAGAAATCCGACACCCATGAATACGACTGCCGGTATATTCGTTTCTGTTGGGTAATATAACCACGACCGGAGCAGGTTATAACCCCCGCTTCCTAAGCCCGGATTCGCGCCTATATCATAGGAGACACCCAGATACGCCCAGAACGAGGCAAGGATGCCCAAAAAAACCGCACACATGAGTGCGACAACCATTCGTCCGGCTCGCATATTTGCAACTTCCACGAGCTTAAAAGCTTCCAGCGTATGCGGCATGGGATGCGCTCGGTACCCCCGATTAAAAGCGAAATAGAGCGACATCATCGTTAGGCTCGGGGGTGGGATCATCCGCGAACCGAGTGAGTCGATAATAAATTGGCGTGGGTTCGCCACGAACATCTCGTGGGTCGGAGGCCCCACCTCAGCACGGACACGGGTAATCCCTAACGCGAGCAGATAGTAGATAGCAAAATATAAGGCTATCATCCAGACTGCCATTCCACCGCGGTACGAAAAAATGAACAGAAAAAGTAGACCGCCTATCAGACCTGCCAGGGGCCATCGATAATCCGTGGTGTCTTGCATCTCAGGGGGAAGATTCTCATCTCTCTTTCCCATTAGCCCTTTGAACATGGCATAAAAATGCCTACGTCCGCCGTAAAGTCCAAAACAGGCAATCGCCAAATACGCCCCCACGCCTTGGGGGCCATCGTAGGGGAATTCGGGTAATACCTGTAACCCCATCGCGCTCCCTAAGACGCGCTCGCCCTTCCAGAATAGGTAAAAGAACCAAAGTGAAAACGACATTTCCAATGGCATCAAGAAAGCGAGTCCGACACCGAACGAAAGAATATAGACAGGGGTCCACCCGATTGCGCTCCACGGTTTCTCGTTGAAGTACCCCCCGAGATCTGCTTTACGGACGGGTATCTCTGGAAACGTTGGAAAGAACGCGTGAATACCATTAATCAGGTCTATACCGCCCGCAATCGCGAAGCCTGCCCATAGCATTTTGTTTTTAAAAAGTCGTCCGTCAGTGTAGGTTAACGCTATCGGTAGGCGCACAATCGGATAGGTGAGCCGCTCCCGATCAATCCACTGCTTACGGAGCAGCAGATCCATACAAATCATCACCCAAATCAGAGCAGATAAAAAGAGCGTCCACCATAAAATTGGTTGCCACCACGCCATCAAATGTCCTTGTCTATAAAAACTCGTATCGCCCTCATAGAAATCTTGCAACACGGACAGATCGCTGAGAGTCATCCAACTCGGGAGATACCGCCAGAAAAGGGGTTGCCATTCGTTTTCAGGGGTCGCGAACCAGAAACCGTTCGGAATAACTGGTATCACGGTCTGCATCATGTCGTGCCCGGCGATGGCGGAGGAGATGGAGAGGATGACATAGATCGTCAGTAATTCGCCTTGGCGGAACGCAAAACGCGGAAGTAGTAATTTGAGCAAGAAATTCAGGCAGGTCAATACCACTAATGTCACGACGACGTTGTAAATCAAGGACATCGTCGTCGGCAAAGTACTCCAGAAGCGGAGATGGTTCGCCATAATAAAATACGTGTTTGGCGGGATGAGGAGAAGACCCAGCAGAATCGATCGGAAGGTGACACCCGGATGGTCAAGCTGTGATGTTTCTTGAAGGTTGGGCGAATATTTCAACGTGTTTGCCATAGAACGACTTTTGAGACTCCACAGAGCAGGCGTGGTTTTCTAACCTCGCCGATCGATATCAGAAACGCATCCGCTTAACCAAAACAGAGAATATCAGAACGGACAAAACACTAAATACCCCGATATTCCATGCCCATAAGTACGTTGGATCTGCTCTAAAGATTGACAAGAGCGCGCATAACGGGCTTAGCGCTGCCAACACGGGAACCGCCTCAAATAGCACAGAAGGAATAAACGGTAAGATGGTTATGAGTAGCACAAATCCGTAACTTACCCCTTTTGCGGGAGTTGAAGAAAGCCATAATGCCGCGCCGATACCCAGCATCGCGAAAAATACACTACTCACCAATAAGACCCCACCACATTTCATCCACTCTAACGGGGCTGCCCCCCCAATGTAACTTGAGAGGGCAAACAACGGAACGGTTAGCAAAATGCCCCACATCGCCCAAACGACAACCCCAAACAGTTTACCTGCTAAGACCCTCCCATTCCCCAAAGGGGTCAAGGCAAGTAGGGCCCAGTTCTGCCCGCTAGCTCTCAGATACCCACGCTCCATGGCTATTGCCTCAACTGCATGCCTTGGCACCAAAAATTGGACAACGAACAGGGCGATAATGAAAAGCATATACGCCTGTTTTCCGACCTCCAGAGTCCCCGCCCCCCGACGATGCACATAGAATTCAACCGTTGCGATAAAAAGTACGAGCGAGAGCCCGCATAACGGAATAAAATGGATGCGTCGATATTTGCGGGAACCGACATAGCAGTAGAGATCCTTGAGGATAATAGCCAACATAATCTTATAGCCGGTCTTCCTTTCCAATCTGGCTTTACTGTCGTAGAAGGGCTTTGCGAATTAACCCGTTTTACCATAACTCATGTATTTTCATTGACACGTTTTCGCTAAACTGCTATCTTCAGTACTAGCCGTAGCAAAATATATGACATACAGCATGCCCCTCAGCCCTCAGCGGTCAGTAACCTATTTGTGTCGGTAAAGAATTTTTACGTGCGACACGCCTTACTGATCGCTAAAAGCGGCTTCGGCTTTCACAGCGAACGCCCTGATAGGCGGATCGCTATTAAAGGAGGTTTTCTATGTCTAAACTTAACATTGCTTTAGTCGGTGCAGGCCGGCGTGGCGCGGGGGCACATCTACCCGTTATCGCCAAACTCACAGATGTCTACAACCTCGTTGCGATTTGCGACATAGACGAAGAAGCTGCAACCCGATACGCCAAAGAATATAACGCAACACCATATACCAACGTTCGCGATCTCGTTGCGCAAGAGGAACTTGATGTTGTTGACGTTACCACTCCGGGTATCGCCCATCATGCAATCTGTTATTTCATAGCAGACGCAGGAGTGCATATTCTCTGTGAAACCCCCATAGCCGTCACACTTCCGACAACCGACCTGATGATTGAAAGCGCCCAAGCGAATAATGTCAAACTTGAAATAGCTGAAAACTACTACCGTGCGCCACGCGAGCGGTTCTTATCAGAAGTGATTGCGGCAGATATTATCGGAGAAGTTGCCCGAATTTATCGTATCTTCTATGAGGGCGGTTATCACGGTATGAGCATGCTCCGTCTTCGGGCGGGTGGTGAACCCGCATCAGTACTTGGCATCACACAGACAACCCCTGTAATCCCGATCCTTGATAGGATGAAACGGCATCACACTAGCGAAAGGTGGAACCTCGGCTTCATAGAATTCAATAACGGCGCAACCGCACTTATGGTGTACTCGAATGTCATCCACGCCCGTTCCTTGGGACGCGGCCAGACAGGCATTTCGCAAATTGATGGGAGCAAGGGTACCATTGTGGGTGAGGACATCTATGTCACGCCCGCAGCCGAACTACAATCCGGGGCGAAAGGTGTCCCCTATCGCCCTAAGCGCACTACCATTGATGTGGATGGTGTCAACGTGACTGAGGCGATCGAACTGCAACTCCCAGACCAAACTGTTAGATGGGAAAACCCGTTGAAGCACTATCCACTCTCCGAAAATCAGATTGCCGTTGCAGACGGACTGCTTAGCATTGCGGCAGCTGTCCAAAACGATACGGAACCCGAATACGGCGCAGCCCGTGCCAGACAGGACCAAGAGATGAATATCGCGATGCGTGAATCAGGCAACCACAGCCGAGAAACGTTCACATTCCCATTAACCGCACTCACAACAACCGAACAAGACATCCACGAAAACTATCAACAACAGTATGGACACCCGATTGAAGACATTGAAGCCGGAATTGATACGTTCTTCCCACGTAGGTGATATCATAGCATGTTAGCTGAAAGAATTCAACCATTTCTCTGAAAGCGATGCTATCTTATTGGCGGCCTGTGGCAGCTCGATTTATTTCGGCGCGCAGCCGCCCTACAGCCTCAATCCTATATTCAACACCGACACCTGAATCGTTACATCTGCCTAAAAAATTAGTTGCGGATAGGTCGATTTCATGATATACTTTATATACTTTTATAGCGCGTATACAGACTGCCATATCTCCTTAAAGGAGGCGTGAAGAACATGGGAATAGGCGGAATGGAGATCTTTTTCATCCTTGTCATAGCCCTTATCATTTTCGGGCCGAAGAAACTACCCGAAATGGGACGCTCACTCGGGAAAGCCATCAGAGAATTTAAGAGTGCAGGAACAGAACTCCAAGACGAGCTGACGAAAACAGCAAATGACCTTGACAAGGACACCGACCCAAACATCCAAAATCGTCCGAATCGCTAATTTCGTGAGCCGTACACACTATGGAATCTAACGATGTTGCAATGACCTTTTGGGAGCATCTTGAGGAACTCCGAAGGCGAATTATCATCTCTGTTATTGCGATAACCGTCTTTACGGTGTTGAGTTTATCCTTCAGTAAACCAATTGAGCGGATAATTAAGTTCCCCTTAGAAACTTCCATAAACACCTTAATCGCGAACGCTATCGATGCCACAACCGGTTCTGAAGGCTCAACCCTCGGGTTTTTCGCGATCAGCTTGCGATCGGGGACTTCCACCATCAACGCCACCCTCATGAAAGTCGGTCCCTTGGAAGGTATCATGGCATATCTGAAACTCGGAATAACTACGGGTATTTTGCTTGCGCTGCCAATAATTATCTACCATATCTGGGCATTTGTCTTTCCAGCGTTGAATAGAGAAGAACAACGTTTCGCGCTTCCTCTCTTTTTAATTATCGTTATATTTTTCATTTTCGGGGCGACTTTCGCCTACTTTATTGTTACACCCGTAGTCCTACAATTCTCAGCACAACTCCTTCCAGAGTTACCCAACATCTGGGACCTGGAAAAATATATTAACTTCGTAACACGTCTCATTTTGGGATTCGGTATCGCTTTCGAGTTACCTATAGTAATGGCGTTTTTGGCCCGTATTGGCGTGATCGATGCCCGGGGCTTTCGCGAAAAGCAGAGCTATGCCCTGTTGGGCATTTGTGTGATGTCAGCACTGTTGACCCCCGCAGACCCGGGTTCAATGCTACTCATGGCAATACCGCTCTTTGTTTTATATCAACTCGGTATCTTCTTCGCCTATCTCGTCGAAAAGGAGGCAGAAATATAATGGCTAACAAGGCTTTGCGCGAACAACTCGCCTTGCTTTATCAATTGCAAGAACGAGACTTAGAATTGCTGGAAATCCACCAAAAACTGCAAGACATCCCGAAACAGATCGCGCAGTTAAAGGGAGGAGTCGTCAAATATACAAAAGCTATTGAAGCGAAATCGGCAGAACTTGCTGAAACTGAAAAAGCACAGCGCGCCAAAAACGCTGAACTTGAAATGAACGCTGTACAACGTGAAAAGTATCAGACTGAACAACGGACGGTTGACTCCAATGAGGCTTACAGCGCCTTAGAACGGCAGATTGAATACTTAAACAACCAAGACGAAGAAGCAGAAGAGGTTATCCTAAACCTGATGGAGGAAAGCGATCAGCTGAAGGAAGAACTCACAGCCCTGGAAGTTGAGGCAAACAAGGAAAAAGAGAAAACCGCCATCGAGGTTAAACAACTTCAACAAGGGTTAAGCGCTTTAGAGACAGAAAGAGATGAAAAATTAAAACAGCGAAAGGCATTTCTTCCCAAAGTTGACCAGGCACTCAAAGAAAAATACCACAGATGGGTGACATCACGACTCGGAAGTTCATCTAACGCAGCACGAGTGAAAATAGGTTTTGTTGCCTTAGGCAAAAACGGCATCTGCAGCAGCTGCCGCATCGCTATCCAACCGCAGAACCTCAAAGAGGCACAAAAGTATCAGAAGCCCGTTTACTGCTCAAGTTGTAAAAGATTGCTTTACGTTGAACCCGCAACCCCTGATATCTCGTTTCCTTAGATCCGTAATAGGAGGCACTCACACACAATGCCCTTTTTTGCCATCGATGAACAACCGGAAAAACAAGTTTTTGAGGGTGTCAGCATTCGGACACTTCATGGCGAAAAAATAATGATGTCCTTTGTCCATTTGAAGCCGCAGAGTATCGTTGCAGAACACAGGCACACACACGAACAGATGGGGATGGTCCTGGAAGGAACGTTTGAATTAACGATTGATGGAGACGCCCGGATACTCAAAAAAGGAGATGGTTATCTCATCCCCTCCAATGTAAAACACAGCGCAAAAGCGTTTGATGAACCAGCGGTTGCCCTCGACATTTTCAGTCCGCCACGAGAAGACTACAAATGAAGCCGTATCGCGCGATTCAAGAACTTGAGGCAACCGGTATGGTCACTGCCGGGATCACCCTCCGCCACGGGGGGGTTAGCCGTGTTCCGTACGCCTCCCTGAATCTTGCTGAACACGTCGGGGACGATGCAAACGCAGTCTCAACCAACAGAGAAATTTTCTTCAAACAAACCGGACTCACAGCTTGGCACTATTGCCGGCAAATTCACGGCACCCGCGTGCTTGATGTTGACCGCACAGCAAGGGCAGTCCTTAGGCAACACCCAGAAGCGGATGCGCTTATCTCTGCCCAAACCGGGGGGGCGTTAGGTATATTCACAGCGGATTGTGTCCCTATTTTCATTTTAGATGCTACGACTCCTGCAATCGGCATTGCCCATGCCGGCTGGCGCGGAACCTTGGCACAAATTGCAGTCAACACACTAAAGCAAATGCAAACCCGTTTCGGGACCCTTGCGACAAACTGCAAAGTTCACTTAGGGCCTTCCATTCAAAAATGTTGCTATACTGTCAGCCCAGAATTACTGAATCAATTCACGGAACGTTTTGGCAGCGCGGTACGCCAGGGGACTCATCTGAGTCTGCAAACCGCAAACACCGTCCAATTAACTGCAATAGGTTTACCTGATGCCTCAATTTCAGTGTCTCCATTTTGCACTGCCTGTCGGACAGATCTTTTCTACTCACATCGATCGGAATCGGGGCAAACTGGCAGGATGCTCTCATATATTCAACTGACACCAAAGCGCTAAAAATTGCCCAAGACATCCGATCCGCGCTTCCAATGAAAGGACTTCTCTCACACTCCCAGGTTTCCTTTAGGCGTGGGTCCATCCCCGTAACGCTCGTGCCGATGTCAAAAAAAGGTGTTGCCAAAAAGGTATGTGTTGTGGTAGACTGATAGTATCAAGTTTGGCACACATTACGAGCATAGGGTCTCTGCTATATGCTGGTTTCCTCCCACTCGTCAGACCGCTCAAGCGATATGAGCAGAAGTTAGCCAGAGCCCAGCGCAAGTTAAGCCGACAGGTGTTCCTGTCGCAAAATGGGTATAAGCAGAAGCGAAAAGTGGAACGACTCCACTATCGCATCGCTTGTATCCGAACAGACGCACACCATAAAGCAACCACCGAGATTGTCTCGGCTGCCAGCCAGATGGGTATTGAGACGCTGCACGTCCGCAATCTCTTGAAAAATAAGCACCTCGCCAAAGCAGGATCCGACTCAGCGTTAGGTGGGTTCCTTGACAAACTGAAGACTAAAGCACAAGCACGGGGCATTCCCATCGTGCAAGCGGACACGTTTTTCGCAAGTTCCAAAACCTGTAGCACCTGTGGACATCAGAAAACCGACTTCACACGCTCGGATAGAATCTATTACTGTCAGCGCTGCGGTATCTCTATAGATAGAGACGTTAATGCCGCTATCAACTTAAAACACGTCGCGGTGGGATACACCGAGACATAAAACGCTTGTGGAGTGTCTGTAGGTTTCCCGCCATAAGTAGGAGGCACGACATGACAGAACAAGAATCCCATCACTTTAGGCTTGGGAGTATCAAAAATTTGCATTCCGTGTAAAAATATAGTATTATTAATAGAAATACACAGACCTCGGGAATGGAGGTAGCACATTCCGAGCACTGCCTGTAGACGTAACTTCACGACAATTTAGAACGTTATTCTCATCAAGACCCAATAGGTTACGTAATATTAATGCAAGTTTGATAGATAACACATGCGAAGAAGATGCGAAGGTTTTCGTAGGGATTAGGTCCCTAAACCCTACGGGCGAGGCGACCTCGCCCCTACGATACGCACGAAACCTCTTTTTTCCAAACTCCAAAATAGCACCTTCGTACATCCGGGAGGAAGTTGAAAATGCGCCTCTTCTTCATGGCGTTGTCAATTGTAATTGGTATCATCGGCTCTGTTTTCATTATACAAGGCGGTTATCACCCTCTTAAGTATCAAGAGGTTTTGTCTGAAAGTGTAAGTGCAGTTCAAGTCACACAAGTTTACACGCAGGCGACATACAGTATAACAGTCGGGGTAGGTATTGTTAGCATAGCGGTCTTAGTAGCAGTTATCGGTATACTCTTTTTCACAAATAAACCGATAAAAGTAGACGCGCACATAGAAGCTAATTGCGACACACAATTGACAGACAATCCAGTGCCTGAAACATCGGAATTAGATAGAGCCCTATAGCATGACAGGAGAGGTATGCCAATTGCATCCGATTGCCGATAATCTTTCTAGCATCAACCAACGTATCGCCGATGCTGCAGCTCGGAGTAATCGGACTGCCGATTCAATACGGCTTGTTGTCGTCACAAAAGGGCGCTCAGTTCCAGAAATACAGCAAATTCTTGCTGCGGGTGTTAGAGACGTCGGCGAAAACCGAGTACAGGAAACCCAACAGAAGTATACATCGATAAACGCATTTCTTAGCCCTGTGTCCCCTCTACCCACTCACCAAACATGTCGGTGGCATCTCATCGGACACTTGCAAAGGAATAAAGTTAAAACGGCGCTCAGTATGTTTTCGCTAATTCATTCAGTCGATAGCCTACGACTCTTAGCAGAGATAGCGCGCCGCTCTAAAGCACACACACAACAAACAAATGTTTTAATCCAGATAAACACAACAGGTGAGGCAAGTAAGTCTGGTTTAGATGCTAACGACTTACTTGGATTCATGGAAGATGCACAGGCATATCCGACAGCGCATATCGCTGGCCTGATGACAATGGGGAAGCTCAGTCCTTCACCCGAAGTAAACCGTCCGGCGTTCGCTTTACTTCGATTACTCGCTGAAAAAATAGAAGCACAAAAATTCCCGGGAGTTACCATGCGGTATCTCTCTATGGGAATGTCAAATGACTTTGAGGTTGCTATTGAAGAAGGTGCGAATCTCGTTAGAATTGGGAGAGCGATCTTCGAGGTTCCAGGTCTACGGAAAGGCACGACATGCGTGAAACCTACCTGAACGGACCACAAGGAATAATTGAAAACCTTCAATTAGGTGTAATAGGCATTGGAAAGATGGGGGGCATTATCGTCCGCAGTATTGCTGGAACGGTATTCCCAGCTCGACATATTTGGGTTACGGATCTGGATACCGCGCTTGTCAAGCAGCTCTGTGATGAAAAAGGCACTCACAGCACAGCGGATATTGACACACTCGTGGAAAAGGCAGATGTGATTCTCTGTGCAGTCCCCCCGGCAGCTATCCCTCACATTCTCCCACAGGTCGCGCGCAACTTATCAATATCGCAACCGCTTATTAGTATCGCAGCAGGTGTGACAACCACAACTCTTGAATCCTATTTTGACACACCACGCGCTGTTATTCGGGTAATGCCAAATATCGCGGCTTCGGTGGGGGCAGCAATATCGGTACTAACAACAGGCAGCACAACGAACGAGAGGCATCTCACAATAGCACAAAAGATTTTCAACGCCTGTGGTACCTCCTTAGTGATGGATGAGGGGCATCTTGATGCCGTCACAGGCGTGAGCGGCAGCGGCCCTGCTTATGTTGCACTTTTTATCGAAGCATTGGCGGATGCCGGTGTCCATGTCGGTTTACCTCGGACAGATGCCCAAAAACTCGCAATGCACACTGTATTAGGCGCGGCAATGATGTTAGCCGAAACGCAGGAACACCCTGCAACGCTCAAGAACCGCGTCACGACCCCCGGGGGCACAACGGCTGCTGGACTGCACGCTTTGGAAAAAGGAGGCTTGAGGGCAACGCTCACCGAAGCAATTCTCGCAGCAACTGAACGTGCGAAACAACTGGGAAGCACATAAGGTTGGGAAACACAGGACAAAATTATGGAGCTACTGGCTTGGGCCCTCGGTCAACTGATTGAAATTTATGTGTTCATCGTTATAGGAAACGCCATGCTTTCTTGGTTTGTTTATGGCACACAAAATGCAACGATTAAGCAAATCTATTGGTGGACAAGCCGCGTAGTAGATCCAGCTTTGACCCCGATTCGTAGAGCGTTTGGACCGATGACTCGGAATCTTGGTATCGATATTTCACCTTTTATCCTAATCTTCCTGCTAATGATCTTGAAAGGGATGTTCTAACGCGAAACGGACGGAGGCGCAACCCACTTGATGGCGTTAAAAGTTAAAAAGTAATCTGCATAAGAAACGGAACCTCACCAGAAGTCAATTCACTAAAACGGTAAGTGCTTCAGAAACAATTGAAAGATATGAAAACGGGAAATTCCGCCGCCAAAAGCGCGCCACCTAAACAGGGCAAAGCCAGCAAGGTACCAGAGAATGATTGGCTAACCGACCAAACACGAGAAGAAGTGATTTTGGAGACTTGGGCAAATGCCAATATTCATGCCTTAGTGAAGAAAAAGGCGAATACGGCAAACGTTAAGACGCAGCAGGCGCACCACAGCTCTGAAACCCAAGCTTATGTCCTACGCGAGATGCCGACACCAGTCCACCTGCTAACCCTTGAAACGTTTTGTAGGAAGATTTGTCAGGACATCTTCCTCAAGGCTGAGTTAATGCAGGGGCATCAAGTGACGTATGTCCCGGCATGGGAAACCTATCCGCTTTGGATTGAAGAACAAGTTAGCGCAGCAGCAACACCGAAAGCGTCCCTCAAACCCTCCGATCTCCGCAAACAGTGTCGAACCCTTTACAAACAGGAATTAGAAAGCCAGAAACAGAAATTCTATCGACTGGGTATCTTCGCTGATTGGGATACCTCGCAGAAGAGGCTGGAATCGCGACAAGAAGCGAGACTCATTACCCTCCTTAGCCGCTTACGAGATTCTGACTATCTCCACGACCTACCGCAACTGAGTCCCTGGTGTCCCAAATGCACAATCCCGCTTAACGAAGCCAATCTCATACAGATGCCAACAAAAGCATTGAACGGCTATGGAAAGTTTCCATTTAATGTAGGGTTGGAGGCATTTGGTACCAACGTCTTTTTTGCGGTGCAACTGCCAGACCTCCAAGAAATAGCATGGACCACGGAACTCGGGATTAACGAGAACACTCCCTATTGGCTTACCCAATTCGCAGATGAATTCCTGCTCTTCGCTGAACCACAGCTGAAAAATTTTTGTCAGCGTCTTGCGAAAGGGCAGCAGCGCCCAAAGCGTGTTAAAGAAATCAAAGCCGTTGAGCTCACACAATACACCGTAGCACATCCACTCTTTCCCTCCAAAGCGTTAAATATTACATGCATTCCGCAACCGCTCCCCGAAAAACTTTCTCATCTGCAATCAACACCGCTTTTAAAATCTGGTGTCCTCCCGCTAAATCCTGCCCACGATCAACTCAGCTACGAACTCGCTCAAGAATTGAATATAGCTTCCACTCCCATTTTCGATGAAACAGGAAGGTTGACAGAAGAAGCTGGGCAATTCTGTGGCCTGTATCTATCGGATGCAGAAAAATTCATTATCCCTCAATTGGAAAGATTGGGTTACCTTCTGGGCATCTCTAACGAAGAACAGTGTGAACTTCACTGCCCCCGCTGCGAAGAATTAGCAGTCTTGCGCCCGTGTTCAAAATGGGTATTTTCCGTTTCCAACAACCACGCCACTTTCCAACTCCTCAACGCGCAAGACCATTGGGACAATTATACGAATACTCTGCACAAAAACATCGCTGATGTGCGACAGACTGTTGCAAATTTCAGAGACTTACAGGTTTCTGCACAACGCCAATGGGGAATGCTGTTACCAATCCTCCTCTGTGACCAGTGTGACGAACCGCTCACGGATAAAAACACCCTGAGCGCCATCCGGAGTTCCATTCAGAGTGGCTTTGAATCTTGGTTCCGCTTAAGTGTTGAGGAACTCCTACCGACCGATACGCACTGCTCGAACTGTGGCTCAAGCGAATTCCGCAAAGAAGCGACACTCATTGACGAACATTTCACAAATTTACTTCAAACTATTGATAACTCTGATTTCAAGAAAGCCCTCGGTGGGGCCACGAGCGTCATGTTTGTGCCACACGGGAGTTCGAGTGATGCTGAGTGGATAAAATGGTTAGCCGAGATTAGCGTCATTTCCGCTGCACTTACCAGAAGTCGTCCGATTAAAGAAAGTCAACCTTTTAAGCAACTAACACTTAGCGTAACCCCTAAAATTGGTGACGAAATTGAAATCGACGACACTTTCCTAAACAAATATCCAGCGGATGTTTCGCGCCTTGTTGCGATAACACCCAATCTAAGTACACAGCACCCCCTTGAGGAAGTCGCCGAAGACATCCTAATGGCATATCAACAATTACAAACCTTATTTGAACACATCGGTGTCCTGCTCCACGGTTCGAGCCGCAGTGAAGGACATAACGCCAAAAATCGAAATAGCAACACAGATAACGTAAGTCACGCTCGCCTTGCGAGGGCCCCCACAGCACTGAATATAAATGATCCTGACAATTCAACCCATGATGAAAATCTAACTATTGATTCGCTTGCGGTACACGTTACCGCGCAACTTCTGCAAGATGTAAGACAGGCTTACGCAAATGGGCAGTTTCATGAAACGTGGAAAATGCTATCCCATTTTTGTGCCCAAGATCTCAGTTTCTATGTGCACGCTATCGAATCCCGCGATGCCACAG
This sequence comes from Candidatus Poribacteria bacterium, assembly GCA_965202725.1. GTDB lineage: Bacteria > Poribacteria > WGA-4E > WGA-4E > WGA-3G > WGA-3G. Next base: position 4,209,203 of record OZ241845.1, on the reverse strand, counting down.
CCGGTCATGCAGCACAGGAGGCCCTTACACAAATCAGCCTCGCCTTGCTTCAACACTTTGCACCGCTGGCACCTTTTTTCGCTGAACATTTCTATCAATTGATTTCTGTAGATAGCAAAACCGATACGCATAGCATCTTTGACAAAAACTGGCATTCAGTGTCGCCTGCAATTCGGCAAAGTCTCCGGGCTTCCCAGTCGAGAAAAAATGATGCAAAAGCAGAATGGGAGGCACTCGGAAATGCCTACAACGCAGCGGGATAAAAAATTCAACTGGCAGACTGCTATTCCATTGGTCAGCGTAGCTATACCGATGCTAATACTGGATTGGATCAGCAAATGGCTTGTACAATTGCATATCACTCAGATGACAGAGGTAATTCCGATCATCCCTGGTTTCTTTAATCTCCGGCACGATAGAAATACGGGAGCGGCTTTCGGTGTGCTTGCTGGGCACAGAATCTTACTTATTTTGATTACCTTTGCCGCCTTAGCCTTTATCTTCGCGTACTATCTACGATTTAAGGAGATCCGGTGGATGCAAATCTCACTCGGTTTTCTGCTTGGCGGTGCAATTGGAAACTTCATTGATCGGGTCCGTTTGGGCGAAGTCATCGACTTCCTTCAATTCGGCATAGCAAGCAAGAGGCTGTTTTGGCCAACCTTCAACATTGCTGATGTCTCAGTTTGCATCGGAGCGGGTATGCTAATCGTTTATCTTTTCCGTAACCGTGAGGAGACCTATCAAAGCTGACTTTCTGGAGATACCGAAACAGGTTCGTGAACCTATTAGGGAATCGAACAACCTCTTTAGTTCAGGGAGCTAAGATATGTATAAATTCCCCATTCAACTACTGACATTTAGCTTAGCCGTCCTTTTTTTTGCATCTGACGCAACAGCTCAATTTCAACCCCCTCCAGGCCAGCAAACGCAAGAAGGGGATCCGGAGGACTATAGTGAAAGTGCGTTGCGCCGCTTTGAGATTATCACGTTAAGTTCACTGCCGTTCACTGCTATCCACGGTTACGTTGTCGTTCGTGGGATAAAAATGTACACTGAAAATCAATTTGCCCCTGAGTTATCTTCTGCGGACTATCGGATCATCGGGGTGGGTGCTGTCTCTTTGTCCCTATTTATTGGGTTATGGGATTGGTTGCATACCCGCAAAGTGGACCGTTCTGCCCCGCGTATCCCTGAGCGACCACCTCCTGAACCGCCCGAAGAGGGGGAGCCTCCTGAAGGCCCCATCGCCTACTTGTCAAACACTACGCCCTATACAGCGAAATATAGAAATAGGGCTCTACAAGAATCAATGAACAAGGGTCTCAACAGATGGGCGAGCGAACCGGCTGCCGGGCTCGCTATACCGCTGCTACAGATTCGCTTTTAAATTCGGTCAATCTGTAGCAAGACTGCACACCTCTAAAATGCGCACTCTCTTTATGGGAACCAGCGAATTCGCTGTTCCGGCACTCAGATCACTCATTTCAGGCGATTTTGAACTTATCGGTGTTGTCACACAACCCGACAGACCGAGTGGGCGCGGGAAACGGCTCAACCCATCGCCTGTCAAAATTGCAGCAACAGCACACAAACTCCCTATCTATCAACCTGAACGGGCGAGGAAACTGAACTTCGTGCGTACGCTTAAAACCCTCGCGCCTGATGTAATTGTTGTTGCCGCCTTCGGTCAACTTTTGCCACAGACAGTCTTGGATATTCCGCCATGTGGAACTATCAATCTACACCCTTCTCTCCTTCCGAGGTACCGCGGTGCTGCGCCTATCCAGTGGGCACTAATCAATGGAGAAACCGAAACGGGTGTGACGCTTATGTTACTGGATGCAGGTGAAGATACTGGCGATATTATCTGCGCTGAACGAATCCCAATCAAAGCTACCCATACGGCTTTAACCTTAACTGAACAGTTAGCCACGCTCGGTGCCAAACAACTTGTTCAGGTGCTGTCGAAGATGCCGAAGCACGCGCCACCACCGGCGACTCCGCAGAACGACGCGGCGGCAACACATGCTCCACGGCTGACAAAGGAAACTGGACACATCGACTGGAATCAACCGGCAGCCGCAATCCACAATCTCGTGAGGGGGACAGCCATCTGGCCAGGTGCGTATACTTTCTTCCGCGAGAATCTTCGGCTTAAGATTGTTGATTGCCGCCCGGAAACACAAGTTCCCACTGTACCACCAGGAACCCTCGAAATAGTAAATAGACAAAAACTATTTGTGGCCACAACAGAAGGGACCCTCCAACTCCTGCAAATCCAACCAGCGACGAAAAAGGCAATAGAAGCACGCGATTTTATCAACGGGTACCAACTTCAAACAGGCGAGCGATTTCTGAAACATATACAACGATGAATAGCCTTAATAGCACTCTATTCGCCACATTCAAAGTCTTCCTCTATCTCTTAATTCTGATCGGTATCATCGGTTTACTGATTGTTTTTATTCTCATTCCCAAATGGATTCGGACGGAGGAGGTACTTGTGCCCAATATTACCGGCAAACCCTACTATGAAGCTATTCGTATCCTTGACGCTGCCGGTCTGCAACCTGCTAAAACTATTCAAGAAGCGAGCAGTGACGCGCCTAAGGGCGAAATTGTTGCACAAAATCCACAAGCCAATTTTCGGATTAAGTTCTATCAACCCGTTCATATCACAGTGAGTATTGGTGTAGAATTAACGCCCGTCCCGTCTGTGATCGGCAAATCACAGGCCGCGGCTTTTGATACACTTACCTCCGCTGGATTTCGCCCAAATCGGGTATCGTCTGTCCATTCTGAAAATTACGTGCAAGGCACAGTCATTGCGCAAACGCCGCCGGAAGGCGGCGGTCAACGGCGCGGAAGTCCTGTCAATCTGCTCGTGAGCCGCGGGCCAGCCCGACAATCTATCCAACTCCCGAATTTCCAAAGCCAACTCGCTAACGATGTCGTATCCACCCTCGAGGGGGTCGACCTAAAAATTGAAACGCAATATAGTTCACATCCGACAATCCCGGAAGGGGCTATTATTACCCATAAACCTGCAGCCGGCGCGATGGTCCAAACAGGCGACCTGGTGCTTTTAGAAATTAGTGGGGTTGGAACAAATGAAAATATTGGGAAACCCCTGCCCTTCAAACATACTGTCAGTGAAGAAGGACATTTGTCACGCCATATCAAAATTGTTATCATTGACGATTATGGTGAACGCACTGAAATAAACCAACGTTATGCGCCGGGTACAGTGATTGATTTGGAGCGAAAAGCGGTGCGGGTATTCGGAAAAACACGGGTACTTATCTACGAAAATGGTGAAAAATTACCCGAAGTAATTTATAATTAAGAAAAACTGAGGAGAACCGAAATTCCTACGCCTAAGATTGCTCCCTCACTACTGGCTGCCGACTTCAGTTGTCTCGGTGAAGAGGTCAAACGCATAGTCGCTGCTGGTGCTGATATGCTGCATTTCGATGTAATGGACGGTGAATTCGTTCCGAATTTTGGTATCAGTCCGCCTTTCATCGCTGCCGTGCGCCAAATGACACAGGTCGCTTTTGATGTCCACCTTATGGTGACGCACCCGCTCCGCTACATCGAGGCGCTCGCTGCAGCCGGTGCTGACATAATCACCTTTCACATTGAAAGCGCAGATAAACCCGAAACGGTAATCTCCACAATTAAAGCACAAGGCCTTAAAAGTGGACTTGCACTTTCACCAAAGACCCCGATCTCTGCGGTCACACCTTATCTCTCGGACATTGATTTAGTTCTACCGATGAGCGTTGACCCCGGATTCGGCGGTCAAACCTTTCAATATAACGCCCTTGAAAAAATAGCAGCATTGCATCAAATGACCCTGAAACTGGAGCAGCCGGTTGAGATCTCCGTTGACGGTGGGGTAACGACTGAAACCGCCCCCCTCGCGATTCGTCAGGGGGCGACGATTCTCGTGGCAGGCACTGCCATCTTCGGCAGCGAACAACCCAGAGTAATCATTGAAAAATTGCGCGCCACCGCGGCGTAAAGCATGGCGCCAACGCTTTATAGTACAAAGTGTGACCCGAACAGATGCACACCTTCTATGTCCCACCCTCTCAGATTCGGGCTAACACTGCCACTATTACCGGTTCAGAGCAGCACCACCTCCGCAATGTCCTACGTATACCCCCCGGAGAGACTATCCGAATTATTGACGGACGAGGCAACGTCTACACTGCAGAGATTCTGGACACACCCACAAACCGATCCTCAAGTCCTGCGCGTATTCAGACCCACGAATTCCAAGCCCGGCTCTTGCCAACTCTCACGCTGTTTCAAGGATGTCCTAAAAATAACAAAATGGAACTGATTCTCCAAAAAACAACAGAACTGGGCGTTACACAAATTGTACCCGTCCACTCGGAACGTGCCTTGCAAAAACCGAGTCAGAATCGGTATGAACGTTGGCACCGCATACTCATCTCCGCCACAAAACAGTGTAAGCGCGCCTGGTTACCTGAGTTATGCAACGCACAACAGTTTGAAACTTCTCTTGCGCAGCTCGAAAAGTTTTCGCTTCGTCTTCTCCTCAACCCTCAAGCAGAAGCCCATCACATTAAGACGGTCTTGCAAGAGACACGCAATCCAAACGCCATCGCGCTTTTCGTTGGCCCTGAAGGTGGGTTTTCTGCTCAAGAGATCACCGCAGCGATTGAAAGCGGTTGTATCCTCGTAACGCTCGGTAGAAATATCTTGCGCACAGAAACCGCAGCGATTACGGCTGTCGCTGTTAGTGCCTACGAATTTTTTAACAATATTTAAGTTTGTAGCATAGGCTGTTAGGCTGTGCCTTAAGTTGTAGCATAGTTTCCTGTTAGGGTGTCAGTTCGTATCCCCCCAACCCCTTCTCGTATGGATTAAACAATAAGGGCGGTGTATGCTGCATACACCGCCCTTATTTGTAGTTGGTAGGTTAATTCCAATAGGGTGTATCCCTGAATGAACCTATTCATGTAGCGACACTTGCGTGCCGCTACACCCTTAGTCTTGCGTTTTCAGATCGCCCCACGTCGTCGTGAGCTTGCCCGCAGCGTTGACGTTGCCCCGAAGATGCGTGGTGCGCAAGGTGGTGCGCGTGCCATCTAAGGATACGTCTTCTATCTGGTAGTAGTAGACACCATTGGGTTTCGCGGAGGCGTCCGTCCAGGTGTAGGCGTGCTTTTCAGCCGTTGTGCCGTGTCCGGGGATAATGCCTTTGAGGTTGACGACTGTGAACTCGCCGGTCTTTGTTTCACTCCGCAGTATATTGAAACCTGCGTTGTTGAGTTCGGACTCGGTGGTCCAGCGGATGACGACTTCGCCGGTGGCTACGTCTCGTGCGGGTCGGAAGCTTGCCAGGGAGACGGGCAGGGGTCCGCCGCCATGGTGTCCTGGTGTGCCGACATCGTTTCTATCGCCATAATAGGTTGTTTCGCTATAGCCTTCTGCGGAGCGCCCCGTATTCTCCGCAGAGATCCATCCGCTCAGCATCATGCCATCCTCAGCCATGTCATCCTCGTATCTGCGTATGATAGACGCGCGATGCCCATCGCTGTTGATACCCATCGGCAGGGCCCAAGCAGGCGTATCGTTTGTGCGGCGATTCCCGTCGGTGTTGCCGACTTCGTCAACCACCTTTTTGTCCTTATCTGTGAGTTTCAGATAGAAACCCGTAGCACTCAGGACTGTATCGGTGCGCGATTCCATGTCCAGAGCGGTGCGATGTGATGTCCAGAGGTCTATCGTGCGAGTATCCGGGAAATGGTCTCTGCCCGAGTTAGAACCACTGGTGGAAACAAGCAATACCGTCTGATTCGGTGCGAGGGTGACGGGGCCCAGCGTGATCGTGGCATTCTGACGGGCATCTAAGTTCTCATCGCGTGCGTTCTGTATCTCCAGTTGCCAGCCGTTCAGGTTCACGCCCTGGGTCAGTGAAGAATTGTAAAGTTCTATCCACTGCGGCAGCGAACGTCTACCGGAACCCGCACTAAACATGATCTCAGAGATAGCGACCTCTGCATCAGAGAGATCCGCGACTTTCTCTTTGAGGGCATCGTTAGCATAGCCGGGGGTGCCTCCGTTTTCATCGGTGTTGGCAGCCGTGCGGTCATAGCCGATGCCCGTGAAACCCACTTTCGCCCAGTGCTTCTCACCTATACCCGTGTTCTTACCATTCCGTTTATAGACGAGACCCGCACGGAAGTCCTCATCGGCACCATCAATCACGTTGCCGTGCCCCGCAGCCCATAACTGAAGGGGCCAGACCTCTGTGTCAAAGGGACCATCCTTTTTCTCAGCGAAATAGGTGCCACCATGATCAACAATGTGCGTTGACTTGCCCTCTTTGTCATTCGCACTGCGAAGGATCAGGTTATATTTGCCACTATTGGGTAAAACCAGCTTGCTATCTATGTAATACAAGGATTGCACACCGCGTTTGACCCGATCCGCAGCAGCTTTGTTAATCGCAACGCCCGCAGCCAGATCATTCCCCGAAGCCGTCGGATCCGAGTTGGAAATCAACAAAATACCCCCCGCAGCGAGTTTCACCTTATCGTTATCCGGGAACGAGACCAACTCCGTCTCTTTCGCAACACCATCCACCGACATCACGAGAGTCAGCTCCCACTTCCTGAGGTTCATCTCACCCGTCGAGATGTTCTTGAGTTCAACCCAATCGTTAGCATCGCTGCTGCTATTGCCTATCTCATTGATTAGCACCTCTTGCGATGGCACCGTCGGGTCTGGTCGAGCTGCCGTAGGATACGTACCAGGCGTCCCAAGACGATTCCCAGACAGATTCCGGCTCGGTCTCCCAGAAGCAACCCAAGTACCCGAACGCTCCGGATCCCCATCATCTTTCGCATGATCCGCATGCCCGGTATTCGCTGTGTCGAACTGCTTGAGTTTACGATACATAGACACAAGGTCCACCGCATTAGCAGCAGTCGTCGCTACACTGCGACCCCCCTTGCTCGGGATAGCCCAGAAACCCGGATTACCCATATTACTCACAAGATCCACACGACCCGCTGCTGACGAAGAAACCCCAGCTGACGAGGCCTTGCCCTGCCTAAATTCAAGCATCCACCGCGACATGTCAAAGGTAATCGCCGCATTAGTCGTGTTGTAGACTTCAATCCACTGGCTATACTTAGAACGACCCCCTAAAGTAGCATCCTTGGCAGCCATGATCTCCGTGATCTTCAAATCACCCACTGCCGCACCCGCAGGCCCCTTAACGATAATCGTGCCACCATTCAGGAAGAACTCATAGAGATCCGGCATATTCGAAACGGGGATGGTGTTTACGCCACTGGCAATACCCGTGTCGCTTGCCATCGCACCCGAATGCACAAAGACCCCAAAACGGTGACTTTCAATCACTTTGCTTGTAGGAGGAGTTGTTCCGCCGCCGCCACCACCGCCACCACCGCCGGTGTGGATAGGATTGACAGTGATAGTGAACGTCTTGGTGTCACTACCCGCACTGTTCTTCGCAGTGTAGGTAAAAGTCTCCGACATCGCATCGGTGGGAGTCCCACTCAGCATCCGATCCGTTGCATTAAACGCAAGACCATTCCAAGCGGCCGGTGCCAGCGAGTAAGTCACGCCAGCCCCCGATGTTACCACCGGCAATTCCTCACTCACTTCTGTATCCACAAAGTATGTCTTAGCTGAAACATCTGGTAACACAGGAACATCTGTAGGTGGGGGATTGACAGTGAGAGTGAACGTCTTGGTGTCACTCCCAGCACTGTTGGTCGCAGTGTAGGTAAAAGTAGTCGCCGACATCACAGCGGCGGGAGTCCCACTCAGCACCCGAGTCGTCGCATTAAACGCAAGACCATTCCAAGCGGCCGGTGCCAGCGAGTAAGTCACGCCAGTCCCCGTTGCCATCGGCAATGTTTCACTCACTGCCAGACCCACAGTGTAGGTCTTAGCTGAAACATCTGGTAACACAGGAACATCTGTAGGTCCGGGATTGACAGTGAGAGTGAACGTCAGCTGGGCATTACCTCCGCTGTTCGTGGCAGTGTAGGTATACGTAGTTGCTGCCATTGCTGTTGTGGGGGTGCCACTCAGCACCCGAGTCGCTGTAGTAAACATCAGCCCCGCAGGTAAGGCAGGGGTTAGGCCGTAGGTGATACCCGCACCGCTCGCCATCGGAAGTGTCAGAGCCGGCACCGCCATCCCTACAGTCAACATCTGATTGGCAATCACCGTACCAGCAGCAAACGTAGGTGCCACAGGGGCTACAGGGGCTACAGTGAGAGTGAAAGTCAGCTGGGCATTACCTCCGCTGTTTGTGGCAGTGTAGGTAAAAGTAGTTGCTGCCATTGCTGTTGTGGGGGTGCCACTCAGCACCCGAGTCGCTGTAGTAAACATCAGCCCCGCAGGTAAGGCAGGGGTTAGGCCGTAGGTGATACCCGTGCCAGTTGCTATCGGAAGTGTTAGAGCCGGCATCGCCACACCTACAGTCAACATCTGATTGGCAATGCTCACACCAGTAGCAAACGTAGGCTGCGTCGGTGCCGGCGTTGCTGACACGGGTTCAGAAGGCACCCCCGCCAACTTCTCAAGAGTCGCCTTCAGACGAATACGCACTGTGATAGCCGTGCCGTTCACACCCAGTATCGCTAACGGATATACTGACACTGCCACCCAATCATCAGCATCCTTTTTATATTCATACAAGGACACATTTCCTGACGTGCCACCCGTCCAAGTCACCCTTATCCTACCATCACCCGCAGCCGCCGCAACACCCACAGGGGCAACTTGCGACTCTTTGGCACCCGGCGTCCCAGACACAGCAACAGAAGGCGTGCCTGCAGGAGTACCACCCGCTGCTTGCTTACGGACTTGGACGGTGATGGGAGTGCCAGCGAGGCCCCGGATGACCAACGGATAGACCGACACAGCCACCCAATTCACGCCCCCATCGGTGCTATACTCATACCCCGTAGCCGAACCCCCAGTCCAAGACACCGTTATCTTCCCTGGCCCAGGTTCCACCACAACACCCGTCGGGGCTGTTGGGACTGTAGGAACTGTTGGGACTGTAGGAACTGTTAGGACTGTAGGAACTGTTGGGACTGTAGGAACTGTTGGGACTGGTGTAGGTGTAGTCGTAGGGGCCGGTGGCGTACCGTCCGCGTTTTGTATAACCAACGTAAAATAGAGCAGGGCCTCATAATCGCCCGCATGACGGCCGCTATCATACGCAATATACCTAAAATGAACAGCTGAGCGTGCTTCAGTAGGTGTGCCAGAAAGGGTCCGAGTCTGCGGGTCGAATGTTAAGCCGGCGGGAAAAGGAGGCCGCTCACCGCCTACGGTCAAAAGCCTAACATGCAGAGTATACGTAGTTGTATCGCCATCTTCTTGCGTTGCCGCTGGCAACACAAGACTGAACGCCTGCCCTACCGTCGCAGATCGCGTAGACGGCGTTATACTGCTACTAAACACAGGCGGGGAATGCACAGTGATATTAAACGTCTGCGTAATTGAAGTCTCACCCGGTGCCGAGGCAGTGAGAGTATACGCTGTGGTTGGGAAACCTACCGTGGGATTCCCCCTAATAATGCGCAATCTATCATCATGCCTCACAAGGGCCAAACCAGTCGGGAGGGCAGGCGACAGCGAGTAAGTTACCTGACTGTAGTCTTCGATACCCTCAGCCCATGGCAAAGTCCAGTTCTGGTAGCCCCCTTTAATCCATCCGAAATCGGATTGTGTAGAACTCCATGTAAGTGCAGCGTCTACAGTAGGTGGCACCAACAGCATAGCAACTGCAAACAAAGCTATGAAACTTGCGAAAGCAAATCTCGTTTTCTTTGATAACACGACTTATTTCCTCCTAAAAGAAACTATCGTTTGGACAATCTTGTGAACTTATGGGGGCTTCCAAAAGCCCCGGTGTATTGTTTTTCATATTTCGACCTGAGTTGCACACCCTAACGGGTTATGCTACGAAGGATGCACGGTCTCCTAACAGGAAACCATACTACGAATTAACAGTTATGCTACAAAAACTGCACAGCCTAAAGGAAACTATGCTACGAACTAACAGGTTATACTACAAATTGTTTAGGGTGGACGCAAAGCGAACAGGACGGCAAGACGTAAACACAAGGAGAGTGAAGTAGCAATACCCGAGCAGAAGCTGCTGATAAGGTGTATTCGCGTAAAGTTTATTGGAATTAACGGGAGTAGACTTCTTTTGTGGGGGACAAGCAACAGAAAAGATTGCTTGTGTGAAGTTAGCTGAGGGTTGAATACTTGAAGTGGGGGGGGGGTAACAAACAATAAGTTAATATCGCTGTTAGCGAAAAACACCAAGAAGCGAACCGGCCACACGACACAAGAGACCCTTCGCATCGTTTCGCTTCGCACTGCTTTTACTGCAAAATTAACAACTCGACTATGCATCGCTGTTTCGCTGTCCTTAACGCTTTAGGTTTACGGGGAAACCTGATTTTAGGTTAATAGCAATTATACACGCTCTGAACCATAAATGTCAAATACTTCTTGACCTTGACACGTATAATACCGTAAACACACTTAACTCGTCAACGCTTTTTAGGCGTACTTGTGCTCGGGGCTCCCCTCACAAGGTATGTGCGGTAAATACAGATAACACATTTTATCAGGTTAAAATGCAAAAAATCCTTGACAAACTTTTCCACTTTATCGTATACTCTCTAACCATGGATGCAATAGAACTAACGAAAACCCTCATTGGATACAATACAGTAAGCCCTCTCAGCAACGTTGAAGTGATGGACTTTTTGACTGAAACGTTAGAATCCATCAACTGCAAAGTGGAACGGGTTGAATACAAGGACCCTGCGGGTGTGCTAAAAGTGAATCTGATTGCACGTAAAGGACCGGTGAACGAGGAGCGCGGACTCGCACTGCTCGGACACATCGATACCGTCCCCGCTATTGGCTGGTCAATGGATCCGTTTGAAGCGCGAATTGCTGATGGGAAAATGTACGGCAGAGGGAGCTGCGATATGAAAGGCAGCGTCTCTTGTATGATTGAGGTCGCATCGCGCTACGCTCCCTCTGAATTGCGGGCACCGCTCTACGTCGTCATCACCGCTGATGAAGAGGTAGGCTACTTCGGTGCGAGTGCGGTTGCAGAAAAATCGCAGATGTTCAAAAAGCACGGATTCCCACAATACGGTGTCGTCGGCGAACCGACAGAACTACACACTGTATATGCCCATAAAGGGGCTGTTCGGTTCACTGCCACAGCGCACGGACGCGCAGCACACAGCAGCACAGGCGAAGGTGATAATGCAAATCTGAAGTTAATTCCCTTTCTTGCAGAGATGCGGGATATTTATCAGGAACTGACATCCGACACGCAGTACTTCAACGACGAATTCAACCCACCTTTCACGGATTGGAACATCACTATCAGCGATGGCGAATGCGCAGCGAATATTACGGCGCCACTGAGTGTTTGTAGCATTAATTACCGTCCAATGCCTGGAGAGGATGCCCAGGTCTGGATAGATCGGGCGCGTGAATCAGCTGAAAGGCACGGACTCATATTCGATCTGTACATCAACGCGCCGCCGGTCCGTACGGATCCAAACGCAGAAATTATCCAAGCAGCACTCGAAATCACGGGAGAAACCAGGCCTCAAACCGTTGCCTATAGCACTGACGCTACCGTCTTCGCCCAACACATGCAGACTGTCATTATCGGCCCGGGGAGCATTCGGCAAGCACACACCGTGGATGAGTGGATGGCGCTCGATCAGTTTCCAAAAGGCGTTTCGATTTTTAACGGGTTCGTGGAACGGTTTTGTGCAAGGTAAATACGGCTGAGAAGCAGAGAAAAAACAGCCCGCAACATCTGCCACATATAGGGGTTCTATAGAGCGCACCTTATCGGTTTGTGATACGCATTGCGCTACTGAGGAGTTTTGCGTATATCAGGGGCATCGAAAAAGACAGCATCCGGTTTCACCCATTCCGCCTCACCGTCTGCCCACACTTCTCGCTTCCAGATAGGGACAATCTGTTTGAGACGGTCCATGGCGTATTTGCAGGCTTCAAACCCATCTTTACGATGGGGTGAAGCGACAGCTACCGCTACACTCACCTCGCCAATCTCTAACTTCCCAACGCGGTGAATCACGGCGACGCGATCGATCCCCCATTTCTCGGAAATCTCTTGTGCGATCTCTGCCATCTTTTTTTCTGCCATCGGCGGGTATGCCTCATATTCAAGGTGTTTCACTGCCCTGCCATCTGTGTTGTTGCGAACCGTTCCGAAGAATAGCACCACCGCCCCCGCATTGGGGGCTTCCACGGCCGCACGTACTTCCGCCCCTGTAATGATATCAGTGGTTATCTTAAACATCACATCCCCCTGTCACAGGTGGAATCAAAGCGACCTCATCTCCCTCCGCCAGCTCCGTATTTTCGGTTGCATATTCCCAATTGACAGACATCTGCATCACTTCATAAAATTCAGCAATTTCGGGCCACTCTTCTTCAAGCCGTTTCAAAATGGTTTTGACAGTGGCACCTTCCGGGAGTTCCATCTCTTCTTCAGATCTATCCAACATTTCATGGCACACAGCAAAGTATTTGACGGTAACGTTCATAAGCTCTTCCTTTCAACAGAGATTTAGCGGACAACAACACCAACATTATGTCAAAAGTATAACACAAATCTCCACATAAAACAACTGTTAATCCAGACCTCTTCAATTTTAAGAAATCATTGAGGTTCACCGCTTTTTTCGAGATCCGGTGCAGTTGGGAAACCGCACCTACCGGGTCTTGGGGTAAAGCTTCGATGAAAAATAAACAATTGATTGATTGAATGCCGCTAACTGCTAATCAACTTTTAGCGCAGCACCAACAGAGACACTTAGTTCCTTTACAAGTATAACAACCAGCCAACTTGGATCTCTTCTGACGGCTGATAGCCGAGCTCCACATTCAAATTTTTGTTGATTTTTATTTAAAATTTTGATACAATAAAGAAACTATGTGAATATAATTCACTATCCTGGACTTAACGCAGGAGGAGAACTATGAAACCGAAAGCGATTTGTTATTTTGTCATCATGCTGCTTGTCACCGGCATGATCGCCTGCGGCGGGGACGACCCCGACCCCGAATCAATTGAAACGCCCCCCCCAACGACGATATCATCTCAGCCCGTGGAAGCAACGCCAACTGCGGGAAGAGATATTGACTTTGCTGCTGAGGAGCAGGCGATTCGCGATCTTTATGCGATATACGCTGCCGCACACGGAGATCAAGACGAGGATACCCTCACGAAAGTGTGGCTATCTGGCGAGAGCAAAGACATTTTCACTGCTTGGACATTTTGGGCTGGCACCTTTGAAAAAAATGAAGGCGCAAAGGCAGTATCGAAAGCATGGGCAGGAATCTTTCGACTGCGCGGTGGAAACATGGAGGTTGATATTACCTATATCGCCATTGATAGCCGAGGCAAAGAAGCCGTTTTGCGAGGGGCCTATAATTGGGGTAATCAGGCAGGAAACCTGATTTCCGCACTGAAGAAGGACGGCAATGGCTGGAAAATTCGCGCGATTGATTACACAGACGGAGGGTTTGGAAAACAGGTCAAAGATATGCCTGATCCTGCTCATACCTTCGGAGAGATTGCCGAAGAATAGGTATGGATAAAATTATCCTTAAAGGGATTCGTTTTCATGGCCACCATGGGGTTACCAAAGCAGAGCGTCAAGTTGGTGGCCATTACGAAATTGATGCAACCTTGGGGTTTCACCTCACAACCGCCGGTAGCACTGACGCACTCACAGACACGATTGACTATGCTGAAGTTGTTACACGTATCATAGCGATCGGCACACAACAGTCCTTCCAACTTATTGAGGCACTCGCTGAAAAAATCGCGACGACGCTCTTAGCGCAATTCGCCGTGGAAGAGGTCCATCTCATCGTTAAAAAGCTCCACCCACCCATTGAAGAACCGATTAACTATTTTGCTGTTGAGATTTTCCGAAGTCATGCATAGATTTTCTACGATCATCTGTTTCCTCTTGATAACAACTCCCCTCACAACCGCCGATGGCAAAAAAGAGGTACTCTTTCCAAACATAGCACCCGGTATCCACATCTACCGTTATGATTGGGATGTCGAAACCTGCGCGCTTTACGTCGCTGAGATGTCTCGGCACGAGCCGACACTACACTTCGAAGTAGCCCTCGCAAATGCCCAAGTTTTAGGTAAAGAGTCTGTGCGCGCCATGGCGAACCGACGCACCCAACGCGGAGATCGACGGGTCCTTGTTGCAATTAATGGTGGTTTCGGGGTACTCGGTGATATGCGGGGCTACGGCGGGGTCTTAGAGAACCTTCACATCCAAGAAGGCGAGTTGATTACACAACCGACCGACACCGATGCCTGTTTTGGCGTAACTGAATCGGGCGAATTCTTAAGTTCCCCCGTTCAAATGAACGCCAGCCTTCAAATAGGCACACATACACTGCAACTCGGCTGTATCAATCAACGTAGGCTGGATGGGTGTCAGGTAACGCTCTATACACCCCGTCTCGGTGCCTCGACGCGCACCAACCGTCGCCGAGGCAGAGAGGTGATACTCAGGGGGCTTCCACTGCCCCTAACACCGAACTACGAAAACCCCTACCGCGTAGAAAGCGTTTCTGGGGATGGGAACAGCCTAATTCCCAGAGATGGCGCAGTTCTCTGGATGAACGCGAGGTTAAGAGACGAAAGCACTTCCCAGTTTAAGACCGGCGCAAACGGCACCCTCAAGCTCTCTCTTTCTCCACCCGAATGGAATCAAGTCCGGCACGCTATAGGCGGACGCCTCCGACTCGTCAAAAATGGTGAGATAAATGAGACAATCGTAGAGATGCACAACGCCGAAAAACGGCATACACCGGGCAAACGCACGCCCGTGCTAAATCTCAGCCACGAACCGCGAACCGCACTCGGTTATAACGTTGATACACTCTTTTTCGTCGTCGCAGACGGCAGACAACCGAAGTATAGCACCGGTCTAACGCTCTACGAACTCGCCAGCATCCTCATTGAACTCGGCGCGACGGAGGCAATCAATCTTGATGGCGGCTCCTCCAGCACTTTTGTCGTCAAAGATACCGTTATCAACAAACCCTCCGGACAGAAGGAGCGGGATGTGCTAAACGCTGCCTTTATCACAGCAGATGGACCATAGGCACTATAATCAACCTCGGAGGCTTATCTTGAATATCCATTTTAGCGTAGCATACAGGCTTCTAATAGCTCTATCACTGCTATCCTACCACATTTCAGCTGCTAATTCGGCAGATACGCCTAAACTGCTGCAGGCAGTCCCACTTTCTCAAACAGCGATCCAGTTACAATTCGACGGACAATTGCAAGCGGAGACCGCGGAAAACTTGGATAATTACCAAATCGCACCAGATGTCCAACTCGAATATGGCTTCCTCGACCAACGATTGAACCGAGTCCTGATCCTTACCACGCCGTTGGAGGTAAACAAAGCGTATCGCCTCACGCTTCAAGACCCACAAACTGAAACAACAATAATACTCCCATCTGTAAACGAAATAACCTTCGGCACAGGCAACGCCGTTACATTCTCTGGCGGCGGCCAAGATACTACGTTGCTTGTCAATAAAGATCGAAAGACCCGGAATAATAACGCTGGTGCGGAACCGACCCTCTTATGCGATCCGACAGGTAGCGTCTTTTTCGCTGCTTTTGATTTGTTCGATGCCTTTGAAGATATAGGTATCCGAGAACCGACACAGGTTTTAGAAGCAACGATACACCTACATGTCCAACAATGTGATACAGATGCTGCACAGACAGTGCTTTTCCGCCGCGTCTTACTCCCGTGGCGAGAAGGCAGAGGCGCTTCCGAACGCGCAGAGGATAACGAACTTACCTATAACAGCGCGTTGCACCGCAACCTATCGTGGAACAAAGCCCCTGCGCAAGCGATGTTAGCCGGCATAGACGGGGACACTGAAAGCGATTACAACGGCTCTGAAGATGTCGCGCATCGGATCGATGGTACGTGCGACATTCAGGGTGCCGGCAAGCACTATACATTCAAGAGCGAACTCCTCACAGACGCGGTCCGTTTTTGGGTGGTAAACCCAGATTACAACTACGGGTATCTTTTTGCTTTGCAAGACGGTAACGTGCCTATTGCGGTCTCTTCTAAAGAGGCACCCGATGAAAACTTGCGCCCGGTGTTAACAATCCGTTACCGGACACAGCCGCCGGTCAGAATCGAGCCGCAGGAATAAATTTCACAAAACCCCACAATTTGGGTATATCTGAATCTACAGTTTCGGGGAACAAAAATGCACACAAATTGCCTATATATGTTATAATGTGTTTTACAAAAAATTGCTGAACCAACGAAAGGATTTGAATGGCAAACTTTGATACGGCCTCTAAGAAAACCGCCGAAATATCTCCGAAAGATTTCGTTCACCTTTGCTTCGGTTTTGAGACAATAGACATTACCGACATAGAACTCATCCAACCGGAGCAACCCACGGTCGATATGCGCCAAGCAGATGTGGTCATTAAGGCAGAAATCGGTGGAAAACAGGTAATCGTACACTTTGAATTTCAAACCACCGATAGCTCCGAAACCGATATGCCACTCCGCATGGCAGGCTATATTGTGCGTCTTATTGAAAATTATGGATTAGAGGTCTATTCCAATGTCATCTATCTCCGTCCGGATGCAGGAGGCAGAGACCCCGGACAATTTGTGCAAGATATAGCCGGACATGAGGTTTTGACTCGATACAAGGTTTTCCGCCTGATTGAGATGGATGGACAAAGCATTTTAGCAACAAAGCCTCTGGGGCTTCTGCCCTTCACACCCTTGATGAAACGTCCTGCAGACGTAAGTGCAGACGCATGGCTGCGGCGTTGCGTACAGACGGTGGATAGTATGAATGTAGAGAACAAAACCGCTTATCTTGGGACATTAGCAGTTTTAGGCAGTTTAGTCTATGAGCCGGAAACGATTTTGAATATTATTTCGGAGGAAACTATGGAACGCCCTACTATTTTTGAACACTTCGCAGCAGAAGCACTACAACACGGTATTAAGCAAGGCCTCGAACAAGGCCTCGAACAAGGCCTCGAACAAGGCCTCGAACAAGGTGCCAAAGAACGCGCCCTGAAAGACATCCTTGAGGTGCTTACACTCCGATTAAAGCCGTATGCAGCGACTGTCTTCAAACCCACACTTGAGGCAATCGAGGACTTAGACCGGCTCGCACAATTGCATCGCGCCGCAATCCTTGCAGAGACGCTCGACGACTTTGCACAAGCACTAACAGAAAATAGCAATTGATACGGCAACGGTTCAAATGTAGCATAACTTGTTAGGTTGTGACACAAAAACGCCTCCGGCTCTCAAGGCTTTCCATCGGACAGAACATCCTACGGACACAAGGACGTAAGTCCAGAATTATTAACAGCTATGGTGTTTGTGTGAGTCCTATTTTTCAAGGAAGACGTTGTATGGCACAGAATTTTTTAGATAACACCCTGTATGAAATGGATAATTTGATTGTCCTGCGAGGAATGAACAGTGAGACGGTAGACCTTATTGCTACCGACCCGCCGTTTAATACCAAGCGAAATCGGAGTGGAACTGCGGGATTCTACGTTGATAACTGGAAATGGGGCGACACTGACACACTGCCTGACCAATGGAAATGGAACGAAGTCCATCCGAAATGGCTTGAAGAGATCAAAGATAACCATGCAGCACTTTACCATGCCATTGATGCAGCCAAGCATTGTCAGGGCGAAGATACGGCTGCGTTTCTCTGTTTTCTGAGTGTGAGGCTGCTTGAAATGCACCGTATCCTAAAGCCTACAGGGTCTATCTATCTCCACTGCGATCCAACTGCAAGTCACTCTATCAAGATGTGCATGGATGCGATTTTCGGAAAGAAAAACTTTCGAAATGAAATTGTTTGGCACTATCAAGCCGGAACGGGTCCGAAAACATCTTTTAAACGTAAGCATGATACTATCTATTTCTATACGAAATCTTCCCAATTTTGCTTTAACCGCCAATCAAAACCTGTTGTAAATCCGGCAAGGTATAATCGTATCGATGAAAAAGGTCGTGCTTATGACGTAAATGGGCAAGGCAAACGTTATTACTTGGACGAAGGACAAACTTGTGATGATGTTTGGACTTACATTCAAGAAAGCCAATTTCAACAACTTAATTCACAGGCAGAAGAACGGACAGGTTCACCCGATCAAAAGCCGCTCGCTCTCTATGAACGCATTATTAAAGCCAGTAGTGAGGAAGGTGACCTTGTGTTAGACCCATTTTGTGGGTGTGCCACTACTATTATAGCGGCTCAAAATCTCAACCGACGTTGGCTCGGCATCGATAGACGAAAAGACGCACGCTACCATATTATCACCCGGCTGATGGGAATATCTCGCAAAGAGCGGGAGTATATTGAGAAATATGCGATCGACAAAAATTGGCTGGATAGGCAAATGCAACCCTACGAAATGCACTACCAGATTGAAGCGCCTAAACGCACGGATAACAGCGATCAAACTTCCCCTGAGTTGACACACGTCTATTCTGCTGATCCTGAAAATCCACTCACCCATGCCGAGATGCGCGACATTCTCGTCAATGAGTTTGGACTGAAATGTTGGGGGTGTAGCTTTATTCCGCCCGACGAAAGGCACCTACACCTTGACCACATTAACCCAAGGAGTGCTGGTGGCACAAATCATATAGATAACCGAGCCCTTCTCTGCCAACCCTGCAATAATAAGAAATCAGATAAGATGAGTCTTATTGAACTGCGTAGGCAAAATGATCGAGAGGGGTATGCACAACCCAATGAACCAATAGACTTAAAAGCAGCACTCCCCTGGACCAAAGCTTATTCAATGGAGATTATGGAACAGATGATACGCGAAAAGCTTAACCGACTGAAAATTAACTATTCCAAGTCCTAAATCAATCATTCGAACTAAAAAAGAACCTTGTTTGAACACATAACATCTTCAGAAATTCACTTTAACATCTTTGAGGTGCTTACACTCCGATTAAAGCCGTATGCAGCGACTATTTTCAAACCCACACTTGAGGCAATCGAGGACTTAGACCGGCTCACACAATTGCATCGCGCCGCAATCCTTGCAGACACCCTCGACCACTTTGCACAGGCACTATATGACGTAAATGGGCAAGGCAGACGTTATTACTTGGACAAAGGACAAACTTGTGATGATGTTTGGACTTACATTATAGAACCGAACACCGATGCAGACGTGTGTTGGTGTGAAACTCAAGGAGTGAAAACATGTTTTTACGAAAATACTGGAAACTAACGATCTCGGTGTTTCTGGTGGCGATCGTAGGTGTGAGCCTGTATTGGCTACAAACACGACCGCCGAAAGACCCGATTGTGATTTACAAACCTGTTGAACTTTTACCGAAGAAATCAACCGAACCACCGATAACGGAAACGCCTGTTGTTGAACAACCACAACAGGGTGGACACGTCCCCGCCGATGGCACTCGGCATGAGGGACCGCATGATGCACACGTGAAACCGCCATCAACGGTTGAGCCTCCCACTGGGCAGGCACCTGATCTGCAACAGTATGCCGGGCATATTCCAGAGCATCTCTTGGAAGCACAACGTCTCTTAGCAGCGGGAGACCCAGAACGTGCAAGAGCGGCTTTCCGAGACGCACTCCCCGAGGATCCTTTTAGTGCCGAGTTTGAAATGGCTGTGAAATCTGCCATCCAGACTGCGGTGGATCTTCATCCTATCGTCTATGACTTACCCCCAGGGGACCCGCGCAGGGTGGAGGATGCGATCGCTCATAACCTGATGATGGCAGCCTTTGATGAGGCAGCTGCCCTCGGCAGGCTTTTTGTGGAGACCGGTAACCCCATCTATAGGGACAGGAGAGCTGAGATACATTCGTGGAAGGACCCGTATTATGCTCTCATTCCGGAGCCCGCCCCGATGAGTGACAGTGACTTGGAAGTAACCCGGAAAGCCGCAGAGGAGTTTGATGCAATCTGGAGTCAAACCCCTTCGGAGCTTGACCATCTGAAGCCAGAGAATCCCTATAGAATCCGACTACAAGCGGAAGAAAAACGCCGACAAGCGGAGGTGAGCCGGTGAAACACGTTTTGACGATTCTATTGATTTTCGCAGTTACACACCTCTTTCTCCCACAAGACGTTTTCCCGGATGGCACCCTTTCAAACGCGGGACACAAAACCCTTGCCGAGATACAGGCAGATAGAGAGAATTCGGAGAGAGAACAAAATCGGCTTCAGAACGATATAAACCGCTATATGTCTGAAAGGGATCGCTTTATCGCACTGGCAAATGATCTGAAAGTCATGGGCAAGGGTTCTGTTGGTTCCCTGCAAACGATCTTAGTCTCTACACTGACAACCACGAACCACGAGAAAATCGCCACCGCTTTTGGGTTGACGAGCCGCACGGCGCTGTCGCTTTATGGGAGTTCAAGTGCGGCAAGTATGATAGACAGTGCCATCAGCAGGGTGAATAGGCTTCACGCGTCGGCGCAATGGGCATATAACAATACCAATAGAACCAAAGGGTATGATACCGCGCGTTCGGCGATAGAGGCGTGGTACGAGAACGGGCGCGCAACCGACCACTATAATGATCATGTGTCCCCTGGCGCATGGCGGCAGGCAACGCACACGCCGAACGGACCGGGCAATATCAACTTACCGAAGTTTGAATGTCCGGGTACGTGTACAAACACGTATAACACGGTTTGGGAGGCGGCATCTGCTCATTATCAAAAGTGTGGCACTGCTGAACCTGTATCGCGCCTTCTAAGTGGCCCGGAGAGACTGACGATACTTGCGGTTCGTAGTGTTTCGGATGGTTGTGGTGAGAGCTGGTATAGTTGTGATTCTAACCATTCCACGAACGAAGCGTCCCATAGAGTTCGGACGTGTGCGAAAGGTGTCTGGAAAACGAGGCTCAAAGACTACACAGGCGGAACAGAACGTTATCGCGCGCATACGTGCGGCGATCCCTTCCGCAATTGCATGCCGCATAAGGACCATCATGGTTCGTCCGTCATAAAAACCACACATAGTGAGACGGATGGCACGAGTAGCACAGAGAGTCCTGTTGTCTCCTCTACCCCGACACCGACCGACAACACACCGAATTGTCAGGATTGCACGTCAGATTGTAGTTCACCTTGTAGTTGTACGAATTCGGGGACGTGTGGCGGTAGCAGCAGTTCAGACGATAGCAGTTCAGACGATAGCAGTTCGTCAGATAGTCGTTCCGTGACGTTATGTCCTGCGCACTCGTGGACGGGGTGTGGGAGTTCGACCTCGCATGCAACGACGTGTGGTGGGGGTCATACGTATTACACGTGTAATACGTCCGCTGTGGCGCGTCATGGGAATTCTCGGATGTGTCGTCGGTCTAGTTGCGGTAATACGTGGTCGGGGTGCCAGAGCGCACCGTGGTGTAATGCGTGGACAGGCAATAAGTGTTGGGCGCTGTAATGTCCGAAACACAACGAACCCTTTTCAACAAACGTGCTTGTGGTCTTTTGATCGCAGGCGCGTTGGTTTTACTTTCGATCGTAGGAGTGGTGCGTGTTCCCTCACCCTTGCCACCGATACCTAATGCCTCGGCGGTCAAGGAGATACCGATTTTTCGCCATCTACTTCCATATCCTATTGTAACTGCTGAATGCTGATGAGCTCTCTTTTAACCATTCCCGACCCTCTTTGGAGATTATGGAACAGATGATACGCGAAAAGCTTAACCAACTGGAAATTAACTATTCCAAGTCTTAAATCAATCATTCGAGTAAAAAAAGAACCTTATTTGAACCTGTAATATCTTCAGAAATTCACTTTAACATCCTTGAGGTGCTTACACTCCGATTAAAGCCGTATGCAGCGACTGTCTTCAAACCCACACTTGAGGCAATCGAGGACTTAGACCGGCTCGCACAATTGCATCGCGCCGCAATCTTTGCAGACACGCTGGATACATAGACAGGGACTTCTATGAGGAAATTTTGAATAAAAAAACTTGGGATGCTATTCGGGATGAACTCACCTATCACGAGAAAATTTTTTTTGGAATGTTCAGGGAAGTGAGCAGAAACGGATTTTGAGTTTCGGTATATCGTATTTGAAGGTATGTTTACACAAAATTTTCAAAAAACAAGCCAAAATCCGCTGCGTGACGGCAAAAAGGCTAAACCCTAAAACCATCACGCCCTTTTCCAAACAATGTTAGCCTTTCTGGTTACACATACTCCCGCAAATGCACCAAAGTCCGCCTCACCGCGCCCAAATTCTCTGCAATCAATTGCCTCCCAATGTTCCCCGCCGTCACCCGCGCCCTGTTGTCCTTCAGCCATACCTCAATCATCCTCGCCAGCTGTTGCGCGTTATGAACCAGTTTCGCGCCTCCTCGATCTACAAGTAAGGATGCCTCGTGTGCGTTCTGGACAGTCGGACCGAACACAACAGGTTTCCCCATCGCAGCAGGTTCCATCACGTTATGAACACGCCCGCGAAAACTTCCGCCGACAAACGTTATGTCCGCCACTCCGTACAGCTTCGCAAGAAGTCCCACCTTGTCCACAACAAGGACATCCATCGCCGACAAATCCCTGTCAGGTGTGAGTTCAGAAAAGCAGCGATACGCTAATCCCGCCCGCTCCAGATGCCCACGAATTTCCTTTATTCGTTCAGGGGTCGGTTCGTGTGGTACCAAAATCAAGTGCGGAAAATTTTTAGGAATACGCGCGCGCAGCTGCTGGTAAGCCGCTAATAAAACGCTCTCATCTTCTGTGTATGTACTACCCGCGATGAGGATCGGACGTTTTAAGCTCCCTTGGCCGTAGAAAAATTCGGTATCAGGATCGACAGCAGTTGCACGGCGGTAAACTTGCTCATAGCGGGTGTCCCCAGTGACAACAATCTCATGTGTTGGCGAGCAGAGCTCCTGAAAACGTGCCGCGTCCGACTCTGAAATCGCACAATGTACTCGGATATGCCGATGCACACTCCGAAAAAACGGCCTCACAAAGCGGGAGAGCCTCTTCGATTCGGCATGTAACGTCCCCGCAGCCACAATAATCGGAATCCCGCCTTTAGAGGATGTCCAAACGAGATTGGGCCAAATATCGAATTTTGAAAAAACTATCAACGTAGGTTCAATGAGCCGTATTAAGCGTTCCGCGTTTCGCTGTGTATCGAGCGGGAAATAAACGGCAGCATCGACGTAGGCATAAGATCTGACATTCGGTGCGACGGAGGGTGAGAAGAAGGTTAAAACAATTCGGGTCTCCGCATAAATCGCTTCAATGAGCGGTTTCGCCTGTTCAAATTCACCGACAGAGGTGAAGTGAAACCAGACCGTCTTTTCCAAAGGTCGGGCAGTTCGAAGTTGATTCCTCAGTTCCGCAAATACGTTCTTTCGCCCTTTGATGCCTTCCCGAATTTTAGGATTGCAACACTGTGCTCCGTGAAAGCCGATGAACATTGCAGGAACAACAAGCGTGTTGTAGATGAATTGCCAAAACATAGCAAACTTTAAAAAGACAAAAAGATAGGAAGAAGGGAAGAGAACACCTCCTTCCCCCAATTTTCCATTTCCCGGAGGTGTGGAACTACGGGTGCCAGTGCTTACAGTGCTTCTAAGATTTTCTTCTTGAGTGTGTCTTTAGGCATTGCGCCAACAATCTGCCCTGCAACTTTACCGTCTTTGAACACGAGAAGCGTTGGAATGCTACGCACACCGTATTGCATTGCTGTCTGGCGGTTATCGTCAACATTAACTTTCCCAACTTTGAAAGTGTCCGAATTCTCTTCGGCGAGTTCCTCCAAGATTGGCGCAATCATCTTGCACGGGCCGCACCACTCCGCCCAAAAGTCAACAACAATTGGTGTATCCGATGTAATCACTAGTCCCTGAAACGTATCGTCAGTAATTTCAAACGTATTTGCAGCCATGATAGCTCCTTTTTGTCTAAATTTTAATAGGCAAAACTAGCTTTTAGCATATGCCTGTTCGGACAGTCGTCCGTATGAGTGCTTTAAGATGTTAATATGATACCCTATTCTGAGAAAAATTGCCAATCAGTTTTCGTACTTACGATTAGAATTAACTTTGCGAAAAAATGGTAGCAATGGTTTGCAACTATACCAGATGTGACATGAGAACCTATTATTATGAAGCATCAGTTCCCTAATGAGCTATTAACTACAGACAGAAACCTAATTGCGTCTGGCTCATTTTTTTATTGATAAAAAAAGTCGGGTTTGATATACTAAAAGCAAACGAGTGATAACAAATCGTCCAATCAACATCATGAATATAATGGATCGGTATAATGTTAATTTGATTTGAATGGACAATTGAAGGGGGTCACACATGTCAGATAAAGGAAAAAAAGAGGGTACAAGCATCTCGCGCCGGAGCTTCTTGAAAGGTGTAGGCACCGGCACCGTTGCTGCGACTGTCGTACCCAGCATCCTCATTGGCAGCGAAAACGTTGCTGAAGCCCAAGCGGGCGCCGCTATTTCTACCGCGACCATTCAACTCAACATCAATGAAAAAATGTATGAAGTTGAAGTTGAAGCGCGCACAACACTTTTAACAGTTTTACGGGACGGAATGGATACAAGCGGAAACAATGTTGACTTAACAGGGGCTAAACTTATTTGCGACCGAGGTGAATGTGGTGGATGCACCGTTATGGTAGACGGAAAGTCGGTCTACGCTTGTATGCTGCTTGCAATGGACGCCCAAGACAAGAAGATAACAACCGTCGAGGGATTAGCAAACGGAGACGACCTGCACCCGGTTCAGGAAGCGTTCATCAAACACGACGCACTCATGTGCGGATTTTGCACACCCGGTTTCGTCGTCTCATCTGCAGCACTGTTGAACGAAAACAAACAACCGACACTCGAAGAAATCAAAACCGGTTTGTCTGGCAACACCTGTCGCTGCGGAACGTATCCGTTCATCTTTGATGCTGTCAAAACCGCATCACGGAAGATGTGAGTCCTATTGCTCTATTTGAAAGCAAGCCCTCGGCTTGCGAGACCTAGCAGGCTGTCGTTTCATTCGAGCAGTCGCCTATAGGAGGAAAAAGCATGGCATCATGGGGAGAAGCAAGTGAATCGCGCCTTATCGGTAAACGGATAAACCGTTTGTCTGGCAAGGACAAGGTCACTGGAAAAGCGAAGTATACCTTTGACATCAACCGACCGGGGATGCTGTACGGACGCATCTTGCGTTCTGAAGTCGCACACGCAACCGTTATGGGCGTTGATACAAGCGAAGCAGAAGCGCTTCCGGGGGTCAAAGCAATTATACCACTCATTGAAATCGGAAACAAACTCCGCTACCAAGGGCAAGAAATTGCCGCTGTCGCAGCGGAAACGAATGACATCGCCAAAGACGCACTTCGGCGCATTCATGTCGACTTAGAAGAACTACCACACGTCGTGACAGAAGCAGATGCTATGGCGGAAGGTGCGCCGCAAATTCGAGAGGATTGGCCGGGAAACCAGAGTGAGCCCAACATTAGAGAAGATGGCAACCTCGAAGCAGGATTCGCCGAAGCCGCCGTCGAGGTTGCAGCTACCTACAGCACGGCTGTTCAGACACACGTCTGTTTGGAAACACACGGACACGTCGTCGAATGGGAAGATGAACAAAACTTGACAGTTTGGGCATCAACACAAGGGGTCTTCGGTGTTCGCAACGACTTCGCGCAACACTTTGAATTACCCGCAAACCAAGTCAGAGTCATCACGGAACACATGGGGGGCGGATTCGGCAGCAAATTTGGTCCTGGTATAGAAGGACGTGCCGCTGCTGAATTGTCACGCATCACGGGTAAAGCCGTGAAGCTCATGTTAACCCGCAAATCAGAACACCTGGTCGCTGGCAATCGTCCGTCAATGACGCAAAATGTTCGCGCAGGGGCGACACGCGACGGACGTCTCATCGCTTACGATATGAAAGGGCACGGGACGGGCGGTATCAGTAGTGGTGCCGGTTTCCAAGCACCTTATGTCTATCACGTACCCAACCTGCGTACGGAAAAAGTGAATGTCGCTGTCAATGCTGGAAACCAACGCGCAATGCGTGCTCCCGGGCATCCACAAGCCTCATTCGCGATGGACTCCCTGATGGATGAACTCGCAGAGAAACTCGGGATGAATCCCTTAGAGTTCCGACGCATTAACGATGCAAACGAAGTACGCCAAGCACAGTATACGCTCGGTGCCCAAGAAATCGGTTGGCATCGACGCAATAGTGTTCCCGGCTCCGGCAGCGGTGTAAAAAAACGCGGTATCGGTGTCGGAAGCGGCCTATGGGGCGGCGGCGGCGGGCGCGGCACTGAAGCACGGATCACTATCAACCCCGATGGCACTGTCGAAGCGGTCACCGGAACACAAGACATCGGCACAGGTATTCGTACTGTTATCGCGATTATTGTCGCCGAAGAACTTGGACTTTCTCCAACTGATATTATGGTAAAAGTCGGCGATAGCGGACCAGGGTTACCCTCCGGTGGTAGCGGGGGCAGCCAAACAACGCCATCTGTCGCACCGGTTATTAAAACCGCTGCCGCAGCGGCGAAACAGAAATTATTCGAGCGCATTGCCCCTATGCTGGAAGCACCTATCGACGATTTGCGCGTCGGCACGGGAACAATTTACGTCGTTTCTGACAGGACGAAGACAATCACGTGGAAACAGGCAACCGGCCAACTCGGTATGGAAAGCATCAGCGAAGGTGGACATTGGGATGAAGAACTCCGTCAAAACGGTGCAGCTGGCACGCAGTTCGCTGAAGTTGAAGTTGATACTGAGACCGGGGCTGTCAAGGTTATTAAAATTGTCGCCGTGCAAGACTGTGGATTAGCGATTAATCGGCTAACCACGGAAAGCCAAATTAATGGTGGTGTCATTATGGGATTAGGACAAGCCCTGCTTGAAGAACGATTCATGGACCCATACACCGGGCGGATGCTCAACGCGAACCTTGAGGATTACAAAGTTCCGGGAACCTTTGAGATCCCTGAGATTAAATCTATCGTTTTCGACACGCACCGTAGGGTTACGGGTGTTGGTGAACCGCCATGTATTCCAACACCTGGAGCAATCGCCAACGCTGTCTACAACGCGATTGGCGTGCGCATTCGAGAATTGCCGATAACACCCGACAGGGTTCTTACCACGCTTGCCGAGAAAAAGGCATAAGGAGCTAAGCAATGGATAAATTCAGTTACATTAACGCTACCAGCCTCGAGCAGGTCACTTCGCTCCTGAGTGAAAGCGGATGGGGGGAAGTCATGCTCCTCGCTGGCGGTACGGATATCCTCGGGGAACTCAAAGAATATATTGAAACCCCCAAGACGCTTATTAATCTCAAGACACTGCCCGGAATGGATGGTATTACAGCGGATGCATCCGGCTTAAAAATCGGAGCGTTAGCCACTATTGATGATATCGCACGGCATCCGACGATGCAACAGCATTACACCGTATTGGCACAGGCCGCAGCCTCTGTCGCCACACCGCAGATACGTAACGTCGGCACACTCGGCGGGAACCTCTGCCAACGTCCACGATGCTGGTATTACCGCGACGAAGCTATCAACTGCCTCAAAAAAGGTGGCGACACCTGTTACGCAGTCGATGGCTTGAGCAAATACCATGCTATCCTTGGTGGCGATCCGGTCTACATAGTGCATCCGTCAGACCTCGCCCCAGCCCTCATCGCTTTAGGGGCTTCCCTGAGAATCGTTGGACCCCATGGCGAGAAAATCTTATCCCTTGAGGAATTCTTCACATTACCTGCAACGAATCCGTTCCGCGAAAACGTGCTGGAACCCAACGAAATCGTTGTTGAGGTCACGGTGCCACAGGTGAAACCGCATACGAAAAGTTTTTACCTCAAGGCACGCGAAAAAGGGGCACCTGACTTCGCATTAGCAAGTGTTGCGGGGGTTTTCGAGATGGACAGAGGAACCTGTAAAACTGCCAGCATCGTCCTCGGTGGCGTCGCACCGGCACCGTGGCGTTCTAAGGAAGCCGAAGCCGCACTCACCGGCATGATGATCAATGAATCGGTTAGCAAAAAGGCGGGGGCCGATGCCGTCCAAGACGCACAACCGTTGAACGACAACGCCTATAAGGTAACCTTAACACAAAACCTCATAAGCCGAACGGCAATGATGGCTGCAAGCTAAAGGAGCATGGATATGTTACAAGGAAAAGCGCTTCCAATCTTTAATCGTCCGATCTGCCAATATCTCCGGACAAAGGCAATTTATATTCCGGGCGGCAACTTGCAGAACCTCGTTGAAAATAACCCGGGTTCACACTATTGGTGCAACTGCACAATGCAAGCCGTCGGCCCCGATGATCAATTTGTGTCTCCCAACGCTTGCAAACAGGCACGCACCTGTTTCAAACCTGTTGGTGGAAAACCGATAGTCTAATCTCACAACTGGAAGAACGCGAACAAATAGGGAAAAGGGCAGGCTGTGCACTAAACCGGCTGCCCTTCTACCATAGGAGTTTGGTACTTTCAGGGCTTACACAACCTTTTGGATTTGCTGGCGAGGTTTCTTGGAGCTACATGCAAGTAGACTGTTTGCTGACCCCGACCGCTGACGGCTGTGCTTCAGTGGTCGGTCTGCCAATGTTGGGTAGGCCCTGATCTTAAGGAACCTACCTGTCTCTAATCGCGGCAGAAAAAACGGAAACCATCGCGAAACGTAGGGGAGCGATGCCCAGGATCCCATAGTTAAAAAATGTTTCTGAAAGCGTTGATGCAATGGATACATGTCGGTTCCGTCGTCTTGATGATTGGCGGATTCTTTTTCTTGCGAACCGTTCTTCTACCAATCGCCAACCGATCCGCTGACCCCGCAGCATTAATCTCATCAGCACTGCGACGTTTCAGTGGCATTGTCTGGACGGCATTGCTAACAGTCCTCATATCAGGACTGTATAACTTTATAAGCTTCTTGCGGGCAGCCCGCGCCGATGCTAGTGTTGGTCCTATGACTTCAGATTATTCGCTTTACATCTTCATCTTAGGCATCAAATTCTTTATCGTTTTTCTCATATTTACGTTAGCAGTTTTCCTCACATTTCCATATCCCGTGTTTGAAGTATATCAAAAGAGACCTGCACCGTGGCTCACCCTCACCGTGACTTTAGGGTTAATAGTCGTTTTTCTGTCGGCGTATTTACGCCGGTTGGGATAAATACAATTGGAGGAACTGACCACTCAACCAAAATTAGTAGAAAGCTAGAATGAGAACTCTCCGGCTTTTCAAAGCATAGCCGCTTATGTAACATAAACTGTTAGCTTGTGCGATCTTCCGCGCAAACTAACAGTTCGTACCAGAATCATTTTCCCTACCCAAAGTATGGATCCCGCCACCGCATTGCTTATAAGACTCTTACATCTGAGGGTTTTCGATAAAATAGTATTTTCGCCCAATTTTTCGTAGCATAACCTGTTAGGTTGTGCAGCTTGGGTCGCACAGCCTATACGGTTGCCTAAGTTCTCAGCCACACAACGGCATCATATCAGGAATTAAACGAAAACGCTCTTTTCGTAGCATAACCTGTTAGGTTGTGCAGCTTGTGTCGCACAGCTTAACAGGAACCCATGCTACAACCTTTTAACAGGAAACTATGCTACAACCTTGCGCGCCTCCCTGGTAGGTGCGTTTTCCGAACCGCACCCATCGCGTGAGAAATAGCCGAATTGCGCAATTTTGCGTAGGTCCCGTTAAATCTATTTGCTTTTTGTAGAAAAATATCATACAATATTAAATATGGGTAAGGTAAAGCGCATGGATATCAGAGACCTCAATTTTAACTGCACCCCATCGGTATTCCGCGCCCCTCATATTTACGGGCCCTGCCGTGGTGCTGCGCGTTACTGCCTGGTTTTTTCATCAAGGCATTTAGCGTGTTTAATGTGTATTAACAAGCCCCCCCCCCCACTTTTCACACGTTAAGTAAATCCATAAAGCAGTGTTGGCAATTATTGCCGTGCTGCCTTATTTCCACTCGCGCCCTTCGTCTGGAACGAAGCGTTGCGCGGGCTATTTTTGTTGCATCGGGGTTTACCCGAAGGCATATTATTCCTACCTCCAGTTACGCCAATCTTGTTTTTCAGCGAGGTTCACTTGTGGGAGCTGTTTCCACAACCGAGAGCATTCTGTTTATCCAATGTACTGCTTTCGGCTGCACGTCTGGCTCCACTCATTTTCGATGGAGTGGCAAATACGCAGAGCTCAGTGACAAAAGCGATTATGTCGGGATGGTGGTAGGCGTTTTTTGTTTTATTCTGTCTAACTACGCTAAGGGATTGACATTTCGCAGTAAACCTGTTACACTTAAGGAGAAATATCAGTGAAAATAAATTCAACATTCCACGTTTTCGTTTTTTTGGTAGCAGCTCTGATGTTCAGTACACCTATTGTCACGCTCGCTCAGCAGAATTCGGTTCGAGTAGAAGCCGAAGCCGCCGCGGAACGAGATGCAGAAGCTAGAACTAACAAACCTTTAATGTGTCTACTTGGTTGTGTTGGCGGTATACTTACAGTTGGTTTTGTTTATCTGACTGAGCCCTCTATACCTACTGGAGCTCTCCTCGGAAAATCCCCCGAGTACGTTGCCTTTTACACCGATGCTTACATTTCAAAAACCAAAGATACGCGGATACAAATGGCCATGGTAGGTTGTGTTGCCGGCAATTTACTTACCGCTGGGCTTTGGGTAGCGGTTGTGGTAGCAAGCGCAGAAGCATCTACACGGTAATCTATTAAAACACGGCTGCAGTTCCTGGAACTATAACCTCTTGAGCTGACTTTCATTCAAAATTACCGTGGTAGCAGGTGCTATACGCTTGTTACCACGATGTTTGCAAAAAAACAGATGCCTAAAAACTGCTACTTCCCCGTTGTGCTTTTGCTAATGCTTCTCGGTGCCAGCGCACTTCACGCAGCTCCGTTAAAGACGCTTTCCTTAGATTTTAAGCGCGCATTAACCGAAAACAGCAAAACGGAGCACATCGCAGGCACACTCCATTACGATGCAAAAGAGGCAAGGGTCGTCGTGGAAGTTAACCAACCGCTCCAATAGGTCATGATCGTCAAGGGCAATGTCCTGGAGATTTATTACCCTGTAGAGAAGCAGGCATTCCGTTTTATATCCCAAGGACGCGTCCCATTGCCGTTTGTCGAGTCTATCCTCCAGGCTACACAACCGGAATACGGATTGACGGCAATCGGTTATACCTTAGAGAAACACGATGTTGTGGATGGCGTGCTTTATACGGATTGGGAACCACCCCAGCAGGCGAAAGATAAACTCGGGGCCGTCATCTTAGGGATACGTGAGGATAGACTTGTCTCAGCGGAGATTAAAAATCCGAAGGGGCATCTTATCGGTAGGTCTCGCTATGCGGACCACAGCAAGATCGGGACGAGTTATATTCCGATGACTATTACAGCCAGGACGTTTGGTGAAAAGTCTGAAGTGCTCCAGCAGGAAAAGGTCATCTATAGTCGTCCGGAGATAAACGTGGAAACGTCAAGAGCAGCGCTGAGTTTCGCAATTCCCGAATCTGTAGAGGTTAAAGAGATCAGATAGTGAATCTTCCCGTGTAGCGTCTATTTTTTAGTTTCTGTGTGCTGTCTGTTGCTTGTTGTGTTTGTGTTATCTACGCCTGGGAGTGAAGTCGCGGATCTTGCTTTCATTCGCAAATTTAACCCGATAACCCCACAGAAGCCTGAGGAAGTTATCCGTTTTAATCCTCAGGAAACATCAGCGTTAAAGCTGACTGCGACAGGGCTGATACGGTTGTATCAGAAATTTATCTCCAGTCAAGACGCTCCGGTGTGCAACTTCCTGCCGAGCTGTTCGCGTTTCGGGATGGGGTGTATACAGGAATATGGTATGGTGCGCGGTTTGCCACTGACTACGGATCGACTCCTCCGGTGCAACGGTTCGCAATTAGGACATTACCATAAGGATGAAGCGACAGGTAAATACGTTGACCCAATTTCAGATTACGCACCGTTGAAGTAGGCCACCAACCTGTCTGCTTTCGTTTCGTATCTGGTATCACACTATCTTTCGTAGCGTGGTTTCCTGTTTGGCTGTGCCGCCGGAGCATAGTTTCCTGTTAGGCTGTGCCTCTGCTGTAGTATAGACGTAGCATAGCCTGTCAGGCTGTGCATTTTGTTGTAGCATGGTTTCCTGTTAGGCTGTGTATCCGTAGCAATGTACAAACTCCTACTCCTAATTTTTCTTAATGTTGTTCTTTTTCCCTTCGCAGCCGCAGAAGAACCTATCCAATACTACGCCCCTGAAAACGTCCGTAAATTCGCCGACTTTTTATATCAACACGGCGATTATCTGCGCGCCGCAGGTGAATATCAACGTTATCTTTTTCTTGTTTCCGAAGCATCGAGAGACAGCGAACAAATTCGCTATAAGATTGCTCTCTGCTATCGTTTTGCAGGTGAGAATGAGCAAGCTCTTCGGAATTTTGAAACGCTTTTGCGGTCGCGGCCACAGAGCCAATTTACAAGCCGGGCCTACTATCAGATGGGGGCTACCTATTTTTTGATGGATGCATTTGAGCAAGCCGCACAGTTCTTAAGTGAAGCGCTACCGCGCATAGTAGATGCCCGGCAACACACCGAAGCTGAACAACTGATTGGACTCTCCTATCTGATGCAAAAACAGTGGTCTGAAGCAGGTGAAGTTTTCAAAACATTGCAGGGGTCAGATGTAAGCGCCGTCAAAGAGAAGGCATCGGTATATCACAGCTATGCAGAAGCGGGGGCGCAGCTGCCCAGTCGTAGCCCATTTTTAGCAGGTGTCTTCTCTGCAATTGTCCCCGGGGGCAGGACGCCTCTATACGGGACGGATAGGTGATGCCCTGACTTCTCTATTTACTGTGGGCATAACAGGCTGGCAGGCTTATGCCGGTTTCCAAAGCGATGGGCTTTCATCAGTGAAAGGGTGGACACTCGGCACGCTCGGTGGCATCTTCTATGTCGGTAATATCTATGGTTCTGTCGTTTCTGCGCGCGTTTATAACCAACGTATAGCAGACGAGTTTCTGACGACCTTATCAATAGCATTGCCGTATTGACACATCCATCTCGACGCGGTCTCTGGACCTATTGTTTCGAGGGTTTACGGGAAAATCAGGTGTTCACCCAGTTTTTGAGCCCCTTGTAGGAGTTGGGAAACCTGCCCCCTACGATTGGCATAAGTGCTCAATGACAAGAGAACATCATAGCATTACTTAAACGAAAACCCTCCTTAATCTTAACCTTCCATGAATCGGCCCAACACAGGATAGGCTGGGTCGTTATATCCTTTCCCGGTGTGTTCGCCAAGTGGCACTAATTCGTTGATAGTTGCTTCATCGTCCGCCGTTAGTGTGCAATCCAAACACCCTAAATTGTCCCCGAGTTGCTCCATCGTTCGCGGTCCAATAATAATAGATGTAATCACCGGATTTGCCAACACCCACGCCAACGAAAATTGTGTCAAGGTCTTACCGTGTGCATCTGCCAAGGGTTTCAGCTGCTGCGCCACCTCATAGCTTTCCTCCCGCAGTTCGGTCTGTAAAATCCGTCTATCTTGTCGCGCCGCTCTGGAACCTTTGGGTGGTTTTTTTCCCGATAAGTATTTACCCGACAACACGCCGCGTGCCAACGGACTATAGGGCACAACACCAATAGCATACTGCCGACAAAATGGGAGCAGCTCGACCTCAACATCCCGATTCACAACGTTATAAAGCGGTTGGACACACACGAACTCCTCAAGACCGTGCTGTTCACTTGTCCAGATTGCTTCACAGATGCGCCATGCGGGAAAATTAGAACAAGCGATGTAACGCACCTTACCTTGTCTGACGCAATCATCTAACGCTCGCAGGGTCTCCAGAATTCGGGTCGAGGCATCCCAACGCTGCAAATAATAGACATCAATGTGATCGGTCCTGAGACGTTCGAGACTCGCTTCTACTGCCGACATAATATGGAATCGGTGTGAACCCGCTGCATTCACATCCTCGCCCATTGCACCGTGTACCTTCGTCGCGATAACCCACTTTTCTCGGTTAGAACGAATCGCTTTGCCGATAATCCGCTCTGATTCACCGTCATTGTAGACATTCGCGGTATCCAAAAAATTAATCCCCGCGTCCAGGGCTTTATGGATAATCCGTATGGAATCCATTTCATTCGTCGGGCCTCCAAACATCATTGTACCGAGACAAAGCGGTGAAACTTTTACACCGGCACGACCAAGTGTTCTATATTCCATATATTCACTCCTCTCTTAACCCAAGTTTCTACGTACGATGTTTTAAGCATGCAGCTAACGATTTCATTGAACTAGGGCCTGCTGCGTAGGGGTTTTGTTGGGTAAACTTTCAGTTTGTGTTTTGATCGGCACCCCCTAACAGGTTATGCTGCAAATTGGTAACTTGGACCTTTCTGAGTACCGGGCAGCGGTCAAATCGGTCTGTTATGCAAACCTTGCAGCAATCAGAAAAGGTAGTATAGAAACTTTGTAACGTATGAGAATCTCGCTTGTTACAAATTGCTGAAGGTGCAGCGCCTGATTCCTAATGCCTACTACGCCATCCGTATGCCGCCATTTACATCAAGCGTCGCTCCAGTCACGTAACGTCCCTCTCCCGAGGCGAGGAAGAGGATAGCAGTTGCAATTTCTGATGCCTCAGCGACCCGTCCCAATGGAATCTGATCTGTCATATCCGGGTGGTTTTTCGCCATCTCCGTTGCCGCGACCCCCGGGGCGATAGAGTTCACGGTAATCCCATATTCCCCAAGCACACGCGCCAGCGATTTCGTCAGACACATTACGCCCGCCTTGGAAGCAGAATAAGGTGCCGACGCGACCAAGCCCCCAACCTGCCCTGCCAGCGAACCGAGATTTATAATCCGTCCAGACCCTTGCGCCTTCATTGTCTCCATCACTGCCTGTGAACACAGAAACGGACCTTTGAGGTTCACAGCCATCATCCGATCCCATTCGACTTCAGTGCATGCCTCTATCCGGGTATAACTAAAAATACCAGCATTGTTGACTAAAATGTCAATCCGCCCGAATATATCGAGGGTTTCGCGAACCATTTTACGCACCGAATCACCATCCGCGACATCGGTTTCGATTACTCGGCACCTCCGACCCAGTGCCTCAATTTCAGCAGCCGCATCCGCTGCATTCGCCATGTTGACTTCAGAAATCACAATATCCGCACCTTCTCTGGCAAACGCAAGGCATGTTGCCTTTCCGATCCCACCACCACCACCTGTAACGATTGCAACCTGCCCTTCTAAACGCATTTATATTTCTACTCCTTTGGCTACTTTATATTTTAATTCCAACGAAGCGAAGACAGACATAGATATTCGCGACGCGCTTTTTTCTTGAAAAAATGCAATAAATTATGTAACATACCTATATTATCACATGAAGATTGGAAAAAATCAAGAGAGTAGATTAACTCGAAAAATAGCGTTTGTTATCATCACTATCTTCCAAACGTTCGGTATGAGGAGAATCGGAGCATGAAAGAAACCGTATTTTTACGTTGGACCCAGCCACTGCTAATCTTGAGTTTCACTTGCGCTTTTGTTTTCACAGCAACCGCACAGAACTATTATCCCGCTGACATCGGTAACATGTGGGTTTTAGAAAGCAGCAATGGTATAGAACAGACCATCTATACCGTTGAAGGCCCCGAAATTGTTAACGGTGAAGAATATATCCTCCTGAAAATTGGTACGAAGGAACTCAGGACGGGTGAAATTGAAACGGATCAGTACTTTTTGACCGTTGATAGTGATTCTATTAATCTTCATAGAATTGTCTTAGAAGATGCTATCGCTGTCTTGACTGCGGATTTCCCAACACCTGTCATTTTTTTCCCACTCCAGTTAGTACCGGGAGATAAGTGGCAGATCGTCGCGGATACTGAAGCGAAATTAGGAATAGGACTCGTGTTATCCGGAAAAAGCACCACTAATTTTGAAGTCGTCGGAACCGAAGATATCGTCACGCCTGTTGGAACTTTTCGGAACTGCGCCAAGGTCCGGTTGGATTTGGAACTGACTGCAGGTGGATTTCTGAGTCTCGACTCAACCACCTACCAATGGCTTGCCCCAGATGTAGGTCCCATCCAATACGAAAATAGCGACGGCTTAATTTTCAGCTTGATAGACTTGAACCTACCCATTGTGCCGGACTCACCTCAGGCTGTGGAACCCGATACAACTGATGAACTAGTGATGCCCGAAGCAGAGACCGGAACCCAAGAAGAAGTCTCGCCGGAACCGTTGCCTTACGACATAACAGGAGATGGTGTCGTCAACATTTTGGATCTCACTTTCGCAGCTTCCCGCTTCGGGGGCACCGATGCTGATGCGGATGTTACCGGCGACGGCATCGTTAATATTTTAGATGTGGTACGCATCGCACAAAATTTCAGTAATTAACACTTTAAAGCAAACGCATCTGTCATTTCTCTTGAAAACCTCTGACAAATGTAGTAACATTTAGTTACTGTCCGGTAAAGTTACTGTATGGAAAACTTAATATGGTAAGTTGGAAAATCGCATTAGTTGTAATTGTCATCGCTATTTTGGTCGTGGCAATCGGAATGTGGTTTGGGTATCAATACGTATTAGAGCAGGATCAACCAGAAGGGGCGCGCGAAGCTCCTGAAACACCCAATTTGTGCAGGAATACACGATTCGTGTTTCTTCTGGCCTCGATCGAAAACCGCCGCGGTAATGTTACCTATTCCAAACATCATTCAATTCCGTTCTATTACGTTTTCTAAAAAAGGAGATACAAAATATGAAATGTACCAAATTTGTGTCATGGCTGACCCCCGTCTTGGTGCTGAGCCTTATGTTGGGTTTCACGCTTACAGCAACGGCACAAAATTATTATCCATCTGATATAGGCAACACCTGGACGCTCCTGAGTGCCGATGGCGCGGAACAACGCACCTATGAACTTCTGGAAGCTGAAGGGCTTGAAGGGGAAGGGTTATTCCTCTTGAAAATATCTACCCAGGCCATTGGGACAGAAACAGTCGTCATCGACGATTACTTCGTGAGTGTTGTAAATGGGGACTTGCTCCTCCATCAGAGCCGCACGGACGAAGGGGCATTCGGCATCGCAAATGCAACTTTCGATCCACCCGCCACTTTTTTCCCCGCAGCACTGCCTATCGGACATCAATGGGAAATTGTGACAAACACAGAACTCCAAATCGTGGGGGCCACAACCAGCACCAGCACTATAGAAGTTATTGCCATTGAGGACGTTCAGACACCAGCCGGAACATTTGAAAATTGTGCCAAGCTGCAGATTAATCAAAAAGTTGTCACTGCCCTTACAATTATCCGTTATGAGTTCATTCAATGGTTGGCACCTGACGTAGGTCCCATCAAATTTCAGGATGTGCTACAAGATATTACTTTTGAACTGGAGAGTTACAACTTAGTCGAACCCCCTGCTGGGGAAGAAACAGTCGCTGTGGAACCGCCTGACGCTGGGGAAGAAACAGTCGCTGTGGAACCGCCTGACGCTGAAGAAGCACCTGCTGAAACTCCCACGGCGCAAACACCTACCGAAGAACACATCACACCCGGGACCTTGACTTTCGACATCACTCTTGATCCAGGTTTGAATATGATTTCTGTTCCACTGATGCCTTTAGAACCCTATACTGCTAAATCGTTAGCAGAAATGCTCGGTGCGACAGTCGTCATCCAACTGAATGCTGCGACCCAGAGTTTTGTTGGTTACACGGTTGCTAATAGCGATGATGGGTTTAGCATTGACGGTGGTAAAGGTTATATCGTCAACACACCTGAGGGGGGTATGGCGAAGTTCACCGGTGATGCGTGGGACAACCAACCGGAGCCAGTACCCGTTGTTGAAGAGCTAGTAGTTAAAGAACCTGCTGCTAACGGCGATGCGGCTGACGATGATGAAGCTCACGACGATGAAGCTAACGATGGTGAAGCTCACGACGATGAAGTTCATGATGATGATGAGGCTAACGATGATGAAGCTCACGACGATGTCGCTGCCGCAGCACCTGCCCTCTTAACATTCAAGAGCGCATGGGCATTCATCGTCACAAGCGATATTCAAAATATGGAAACCGGCACGACTTACACACTCGTCGCTGAAAACCTCCGAAATAGCACCCAGGCAACTCAGAACATCACAACAGGGATCAAACAAGCCACTGCCGTTTGGGCAGACCTCAACCGCAAGAACGTCATCGAAGCAGGCGATAGACTCAAAATCGCACTCTACGACGATCACGGACGCATCGTCTCAGGCCCCTTCCAACGCACAGTGACGACCGCGGACATTCGCAACGCCTTCCTGAGTGTTGACTTGACCGTCGGCGATGTGCACCCCCAAGAAACCCTCTTGGCACAGAACTTCCCGAACCCCTTCAACCCAGAGACGTGGATTCCCTATCAGCTCAGTGAAGCCACGGAGGTATCTATCCATATCTATGATGTCTCGGGGCGTTTGGTTCGGACGTTGGACGTGGGCTGGCAGCCGGTAGGTTCGTATATGACGCCGTCGCGTGCTGCGTATTGGGATGGCAGGAATGCGATAGGTGAACGTGTAGCCAGTGGTATCTACTTCTACACGTTGCAGACAGCACACTTTGCCGCAACCCAACGCATGGTTATCCTCAAATAGGCAATGCTGCAAGTAAACACGATCGGCACAAACGCCTTGGTGCTATCACCAAGGCGTTTGTTGCAATACCGAAAGCATTGGTAAATCCGTTTCGTAAAAAAAAGGGACAAAATGATTAAAAATACGGTTCTACTCACCGTTCTGCTCTGCGCTTTCAGCTACACAACAAATGCACAAAACTATTATCCTGCTGATGTCGGAAACATTTGGATTCTGGAGAGCGAAGATGGCACTGAACGGATTACCTACGCAATCGGAAGAACCGACGAGCGTTTCAATGGAGAACAGGGACAAACGCTTAGAATCACAACTGCAGTCTTAGGTACAACTGCAGCAAATACGAGCATATTTTTTATCCAGGTGGACGAAGAGGGCATCAAAATCCACAGAATTATTACGGAATTTGGTGATCTTTTCAGCGAGGCACGTATAGAATTCTCACCGCCGGTCACCTTCTTTCCAGCAGAAATAGAGGTCACAAAGACATGGGAGATTCGTGGTGAAACAGAAGTCCTGCTCTTAGGTAATATCACGCTCTCTAGTGTAAACGAAGTCGTTGCCATTGAGGATGTAGAAACATCGGCAAGAACGTTCAAAAACTGCGTAAAAATTCAAATGCATACAAGAACGATCGCTGCGTTAGGGGCAACTCGATCCACCTCTTACCAATGGCTTGCCCCGGATATCGGCCCCGTTAAAGTTAAAACTGACCAAGGCATTGTCTTTGAACTGGTCAAATCCAATTTACTCCCAACCACGCGACTCTACGACGTGAACGCTGACGGTGCCGTGAATATCTTAGACCTCACCCTCGTGGGTTCTCGCTTCGGAAGCACAGATGCTGAGGCTGATGTAAACGGAGACGGCACTGTCAACATTTTGGATTTGATACTCGTCGCACAGAATCTTAAAAATTAAAGCAAATATTGCTGCATTTCAGCGACACCAAGCGTTGCTGTATTCCATACGGTCGCTTCACCCGTTTTCAATCGCCATGAAACCGTGAGTGGTGAATCACCTCCATTATAGAAAGTTACTTCTGCGCGCTTTTCCGTACCGAGTAGAGGCCGAACGAGAGATAGAAGTGACGGTGGATGGCTCCGTTTGTCGCCCTGTCGGACTTCTAAAAGTTGTACAACTTCGCTCTGTACCTCACGCGTCCCCAAAAGCAGGGGACCGTAGCAGGCAGTAACCGCGCCTTGTCCCCAATTCCGACCATGTCCTGCTGCAACCGAGCACACCGCGCCGCCCATATCCGCATGTTCTCGTCCACCACGCAACACACGTCTCGCCATCTGTAGACGTGTTGCAGCACTATGCAATGCACGTATTGCATAGGCAATCTCTCCTGTCACCTGATAAGCCAATGTCATAGTCGCCGTAGAGGGTTCCTGAATCGGTTTTACAGAACCATCATCCGACCATTCAGCCCAATATGCCATATCAGCTCGTTTGCCCACACCGGGTTCGCGCCGGCGTATCTCTTGCGGGAAAATCAACGCCAACAACTCCGGGGGTTCATCAGGAAGGGCTACTAATCCAACACGGATTCCAACGTCAAACGCAGTATCCTCGAACGTCCAACGATAGTAGCTCAGCGCGGCCGCTGCAGGATCGTTATACGGATCAGACAACGATCCCACCAACGGTTCGGCAATCCGTTTCGCTGCTGTTTTGAATACTTTCTCACCAGACAGCAGATAGAGATCGCCCAAGGCATAGATAACACCAGAAGCCAACAAAACCTCAATCCCAGCTAGCGGATCGTTGGGAACGTGGTGTGTGCTTGCGACAAGACCGTGTAAATTTTTTGCGTCAACAGCCGCTTCGTCAAGACCTTCTCCATCATGTGTCCAGAGGAGCGGCATCGGGTCTGATGCAGCGATGAGTTGTTCGGCACGTTTTTTACCGTACCGCAATGCCCATGTCAGATAGCGTTCTTCACCTGTTACACGATACGCTGCAATAGCGATATGGATAAATCGAAAATGTTCCGCCACTTCATAAGTATGTTTCTCTTCGTTCGTCACGAATTGAGTGCCGATGTTGTAACCGATAAAAGTATCTCGCGTATAATCATACCACGGTGGGATTTCCGGCACCCAGTTCCCGATATGCTCAGCAGCATCTGTCAAGAGACGAATAGCATCGGTATCTTCGGGCTTTACCCCAATGTAACGCGGCAGGAACAGCAAAAACGGTTCTGGTCCGTGGTGTGCTTCGGCTTTCGGTTCGTAACCATGGATGCAATCCCGTTTTACCCAACCTTGCAGTGCTACTTTCAGCTTATCAAAGTGTTGAAGGACAGTCGCATCACCGGTGATTAAATAATGTGGAAACCACGCCAGCGCATAGTTCGCTTCGTCTTCACCGCCGGCGTTGGGACCTGGCGGATCCAGCAGCACGCTCTGCCTGAGCCAACGCCTCATTTCCGCTTTAAGCTTGCTATAGGCATCATAACATTCATGGATAGGGGTGTTCACGTTTTCTCCTACAACAGCGACTTGAGAAATTCGATGCTCTGTTTCGCAATCGTCTGTGGATCCGGTTTGAAGTCGAAAACTTCCGTCGAGACATAACCGTTATAATTAATCTCCTTTAAAGCTTCAATAATCGGTGGATAGTCCACAGTGCCAGAACCCGGCAGATACCCGTTATCGTCATTAGCGTGAAAGTGGGCGAGGTGCGCCGCACAGTTACGAATCTGCGTGGGTATATCCAATCCTTCCTTCGCAGTGCTACAGACATCAAGAATCATCTGAAAATTAGGATGATTCACGGAATTCACCATCTCAACGGCTTTGTCAGGGTTCGTAATAAAGTTCGTCTGGTCGCTCGACAACGGCTCCATACATAACATCACCGCTCGTTCCCCCGCGAGTGCAGCCCCCTCTGCGAACGTATCGCGCGCATAGCCCCAGGCCTCCTCAAAAGAGAGTGTGTCCATGACATTCCGTTGCTGTGGCGAACCGATCACCATCACTTTTCCACCTAAATCAGCGCACAAGTTAATGAGAGCGAGAAAATAATCGCGCGTCTCCTTACGAATCTCGGCCTCCGGGTGGTTAATATAGAGTCCCGGTGGCGAGACGAGCAGCCAATGTAGCCCCGCGATTTCTACCTTCGCAGCATCAGCAGCTTTGCGGATCCTCGACCGTTCAGCGTCCGTAATGTCTAACACCGAATCCGCCAATGTAAACGGGGCAATTTCAACAGCCCCGTAGCCCAATTCGGCGGTATAGGTGAAAACATCCTCTATTTTCCAATCTTCAAACATTTCGTTGCATATTGCGAGTTTCATTTTGTCTCCCATATTCATTTTTTCTGTATTCTATAGGGCTTCAGGTTTTTTGTCAAATTTCTCCTACCTGCCTAGTCCAAAATCACTTCGCAAATAAAAGAAAATATGATATAATGCTGTTCATAGTTAAAATACCATTTCATTTTTCGGCACTCAAAGGGGAAAGATGCACACCATTTTAGAGCGTTACCAAAAGACCTTTGCAAAAGACAGAGACATGTCAGATGTCGCAAATCAACTGTTCCCCGACGGCATAACACACGATGGACGGTATATGTCCCCTTTCCCAATCTATATTACCCATGCACAAGGCTCAAAAAAATGGGGACTTGACGACAAAGCGTTCATCGA
Source organism: Candidatus Poribacteria bacterium (assembly GCA_965202725.1). Classification (GTDB taxonomy): domain Bacteria; phylum Poribacteria; class WGA-4E; order WGA-4E; family WGA-3G; genus WGA-3G. The sequence continues at coordinate 4,166,618 of OZ241845.1, read as the reverse complement.
CTATTGGGCGGGGCACGGTGCACTCCTCCTCGGTCATAATCCACCGGAAGTCGTAGATGCGGTGACGACGCAGATGCATCGAGGCACCCACTACGGTGCTTGCCACCCGTTGGAATTGGAGTGGGGATCACTCGTAACGCAGTTGATTCCGTCAGCAGAACGCGTCCGCTTCGTCAGCTCCGGCACAGAGGCGACACTCATGGCAATCCGCCTTGCCCGGACCTATACAGGTAAAAACAAGGTGTTGAAATTCAGAGGGCATTTTCACGGTTGGCACGACAGTGTCATCTTAGGGGCGTACCCGCCTTTTGATAGGGGTGTCCCTGGCATCCCACAGGAAGTCCGTAACACAACGCTGCTATGCCCGCCGAACGACATCGATGCCGTTGAAATACAGCTAAAAACAGATAAAGATGTTGCGTGTATTATTCTTGAACCGACAGGTGCTTCCTTTGGTATCGTCCCGACGGACGGTAGATTTTTAAAGCAGCTCCGAGAGTTGACGGAAGCATACGGTGTTGTCCTAATTTTCGATGAAGTCATTACAGGATTTCGAGTTGCTCCGGGTGGCGCGCAAGCACACTATAACGTTACACCCGATATGACAACATTGGCGAAAATATTAGCAGGCGGACTCCCCGGGGGCGCACTTGTAGGAAAAAAAGAGATTCTCGAATTGATTTCTATGAAATCAGAAGCCGACGGTTTGAAAATGCCACACCCTGGCACTTTTAATGCCAACCCCCTCTCTGCCTCTGCCGGGATCGCCATGCTCAACTTAGTCAAAACAGGCGAACCGAATAAGCGGGCAAATGATATCGCTGCACGAATCCGTACGGAACTGAACAACGTTATCGATGACAATAAACTCGACTGGGTCATTTACGGCGAATTTTCAGGGCTTAAGCTTCTCGTTGGCCACGGTGAAAAGGATATGCGTACCTCCGACTTCGATCCGTACGCATGGGACTATCGGCAATTGAAAGGTAGTAGTGATACTGATCTGTTAACTCGCCTCCGGGGTGGCCTGTTGCTAAACGGCATTGATCTCGCCAGCAATGGTGGCATGACAACCGCAGCACATACAGAAGAAGACGTTAAAAAAACGGTCGCAGCCTTCGCGCAGACACTTGAATGGCTGAAGGCAGAAAAAGCCTTGTAAAGGCGTTCAATTGATGGGCATCTGGACTGCGGTTCATTCCACTACACGCAGATATTTGACTACATCTCAATTGGATTTGAGAATTTTGACATCGCTTCATCTTGGAAACCTTAAACCCAAACCTTAGCCCGGAATGAAATGGAGGGTTTTTTAGATCTATGGAGAGGGGCGTTGGTCATTCAATGCTCCTCTCCGAACCGCAAGGTACATTAAAAAAAAAATGAAAACAATTACGTATCGCGATGCCCTTAAGGAGGCGTTGGCAGAAGAAATGCAACGCGACGATGCCGTCTTTCTGATGGGTGAGGATATCGCTGAATATGGTGGTGCCTACAAAGTGACAGACGGACTTCATCAAGAGTTTGGGAAAGACCGTATCCGAAATACGCCAATCTCAGAAGCCGCCATCATCGGAACTGCCCTCGGCGCAGCGGTTACAGGCATGCGCCCCGTTGCTGAGCTGATGTACATCGACTTCACAGCGGTCGGCATGGACCAAATCGTGAACCAAGTCGCGAAAATCCGTTACATGGTCGGCGGGCAGTTGGATGTGCCACTCGTGATTCGGACCCAAGGCGGCGCCGGGCGATCTTCTGCGGCACAGCACGCCCAGAGTCTAGAGGCATGGTTCGTGCATATCCCAGGCCTGCTCGTCGTGATGCCTTCTACGCCTTACGACGCAAAAGGCCTCCTGAAAACAGCCATCCGGGACGACAATCCAATCATGTTTATTGAACACAAACTCCTCTATACAGAAGAGGGTGAAATTCCCGAGGAAGAATACACAATTCCGTTGGGGGTCGCGGACGTGAAACGTGAAGGTGAGGATGTAACGATTCTCGCAACTTCACGGATGGTGTTGAACGCACTTATCGCTGCAGACACACTTGCCGATGAAGGCATATCCGCTGAAGTCATCGATCCGAGAACGCTGATGCCGCTTGACAAAGACAGCATTCTTGATTCTGTTAAGAAAACGAATCGGTTGCTCATCGCGCATGAGGCAGTTAGTAGGGCCGGTTTCGGCGCGGAGATCGCCGCGCTCGTTGTGCGAGAAGCTTTTGACTACCTGGATGCCCCGATTGAGCGGGTCGCAGCGATACCGGTGCCTGTCCCCTTCGCACCTGTGATGGAAAATTTTGTTATTCCCAACGCCGGGCAAATCGCCGATGCAGCACGAAAACTCGTCCGATACGAAATCTAAAGTAGCCGAAACTGTTCGGCTGGGTCTTTGTGTAGGTGCGGTTTCTTAACCGCACCGAACTTCACTTCCCGAACCCTTATCGCCACCGACAACCATCTGTAACAACACTAACGCCGATTCTCCGTGCTGGTTTCCCCAATCAGCTGCTGATACATCCGCGTCAAACTGAAAACGATCGGTGTCCACACCAGCGCCGCCACCATAGCTGTAATGGCGTATGCGGCCCCCGCAATCGTTCCGACACCGAATCGTACCAGTTCAATTACACCGGCACTCCCGCCCTTCGAGAAGCGATATCCGAACGAGTCAATAATCTGTTTCGCACGATACCGAGAATCATAAGACAACGGCATATAAAACAGTTCTTTCCCCGCCCGAAAAAGTGAATAATCCAAAGCTTTAAAAATGGTATATGCAGCTGTTGCATTCCGAAGTGAAGGGGATACCGTTAGAATGTAGCTGCTGACGAAGTGGACTATCGGAATACCGAGATGAATATAACGGAGCGCGACAAACCTAAGGGCAAGCGGCACAACTATGAGTTGCAAAATGCCCGCGGCTAGCCCGAGGTTGCCATAGACACCACCGAAAAACGCAGTTCGCATATCTTTATCAGGTATCTCCAATTCCGCCAACCCGTTGAAACGGAGATCCAATACAGTAGAGACCACCTGGGTGATTAGAATCAACGCGCCGATAAAAATCAAATACCTGGACCGAAAAAGCACTTTTCCGCCGACGTGCCCAAGCCTACCCCCGGCCTCTGCTTCACTCGGTTTCGGCTCACCCCCAAACTTGTAAGCAAGGACTCCCAGAACCGCTGTCGGGAAAAGGGACACCGCTGTGAACAGCAATAACGGTTCAGAGCCTAACTCGGTTGCCAACCTATGCACAGTGCTGCCACCGAGAAATGAACCGATAGATGCAACAGCGCAAAAGGGACCGTTAATTCGCTTCGCCTGTTCAGTCGTCATCACACTGTTCACAAACGACCAGAACTGCTCAATGACTATCACGATATACGCTTCACGAAACACATAGATGATAGCCGCGGCAAAATGCATACCGCGGGAGAGTGCGGTATAGCAGCCAAGGATTAAAATACCAGAGAAAAGGGAAGTTATCGCCAACGCACGCGTTGCGCCTTGCCACGAAAGCAGGCGCCCATAGCAGTAAAGCATTACGAGCATACTCGGTGGAACTGCTACCATCCCACGCGGCAGATTCTCTGCACCATACGTTTCAATGAACAGAGAGGAGGACACGGAACGAATAAATTCGTAACCGAATAACACAAAAGCAGCAGCACCACTGATTGAAATAGCAGCAAAAATAAGGCGTCGTGGAAACATTATGTCGCATTGACCTTTCAAGGCTTAGACAGACCCACCTGCTAAGCATAGTTAGGAACTATCACATTCCCTCTTGATAACGGGTTAGGGGGTTAAGGGCTTGGAAACATTAGTACCTAACCGGAATTCTATCTTGACTCGGCCGAGGATTGTGTACCCAATGCCCCTCGGATCGCTGCCTCTCGCAACAATTGCGCGTTGATTCCAATGGTTCGATGCATGAACATCGGGCGGTACGAACCGCATCGTCAACCCACAACGCCGTCTGTCGGAAGCGTTCGGTTCAGAACCGTGCAACAGCAGGTCGGAATGCAACGACATCTGTCCGGCTTTCATCTCAAATGGAAAAGGTGCGTCTCCGTACTGAGCAGCGCCATGCACCGTCTGACCGAGAACATTCTGTTCCTCAGTCGTGCTGCGTTCAAACGCAATTTGCCCGTGTAGATGCGACTTTGGAAGAACGGTCATCGCGCCGTTCTCAACCGAGGCATCGTCAATAGCGAGCCATACCGTGACGGTCTTACTCGGAGACAGGGGCCAATACGAAGCATCTTGATGCCAACTCACCTGCTTGACATCACCCGGCATTTTACAGAAGTAGTGCGTCCCCCAACAGATTAAGGTTTCACCAAGCAAGTCTTGCACATAATCCAGAATCCTATCGTCTGTGACCAGATCGTGGATACCTAGGCAGGTGGTATGCCATCCGTTAATAGCGTAACTATTCATCCCCGCTGCTAATGCCTTCTCCATGAGCTGATCGAAATAGGCGCGGTGTCTTGCCATCTCTGATTCAGAAAAGACATCTAACGGGGATATAAACCCGTTCTCATTGAAGTGTTCAATTTGGGTACGTGTTAGCGTTGATGGATTTTCGTTTTCAACCGGAAAAAACTGTAGTGTTCGGTTGAGTTCCGGCATTGCATCCGTAATTGGCATCCGAGCGTCCTCGTTTCTTTGGGTATATCAGGAATCTGTATTGCAAATATGATACCAAATTCGGATGTTGATGTCAATTCTGTTTCATTCGGACAATTAATGCTTGCATCCGTGCGAAAAATCCTGTAACCTATAGAAGATTTTAGAATTAATGCTATACACTGGACATTTTCTCGCAAGCATCCGCCTCAATAACAGTAAATTGAACACAGAGCACCGCTACAAAGAGAATGAGATTTGAAATTAAAATGTGTTTCATAAGCCATTACTCTTTGTTGGGGAAAACAGGTTCTTCTTGCTTGACCGCTTCCAATTTTTTTATTGCAGCGTCACGTTTTTTAATCCGCACATCGAAATCAGCGAAAAGTTCTTTTCTTTCCGTATCGTTGAGACTGTCGAGATACGCAGCAATTTCTTCTGGAGAACGATCGGGTGAAAGATTGGATATAAAAGAAACAATTGCCCAACCCGCTTGCGTTCTTTCGGTATGTGCCTGATGGAATTTCTTATTCCACACCTCTCGGTCTTTGAGATATTGCCGGATGCTTTGGCGATGCAGTGCCGGCTGTATCTCCGCATCCGTTTCTATTGGATGCCCGGCTGCTTGAAGTTTTGAGAGAATCTCGGCATCGGTTGCACCCTGCTGATGTGCTGCTTCGATTTCAGCCTTTCTTACCACAGCGGCAAAAAACGCATAGTATCAATACCAGAGAGATTTTATCAAAAAAACACAAAAAAGTCACGCCTTTTTTCAGAAAATAGGGTATAATAGGAAGAAATACGCAAAAATCCCCGTGTCGAAGGAAACCTCACGGGAGGAGACCGATATGCCCAAACGCCTAAAATCCAAAGAAAATATGCCACGCCTGCCCCTTACACTTCAGCGGTGATTCCCTCACCGACATCGCGGTGCTGCTCGATGTCGCAAAGACCACCCTCAGCAGATGGCGAGAGACACCGATTTGGAAAGACTTTGAGGCAAAACTGCTTGAGGGATAGCATCAACAGCAGCACGAGGACACTTGAAACAAAAAAAAATGGACGAAAAACGAGCCAGCGGACGCTATTATACCCGCGGGAATCCGTTTCAACTAAAACCGTTCCATATGTGGGCTAAAGCGCTTAACTTCAAACAACAGATAGCCTTAGAACCCTTTGCGGGTGCTAAAGACATCCCACAACTCATTGACGCAGCACACCTACGGTGCCGGGATTGGGCATTTTACGACATTGCACCAGGGGCAAAAGGGATTGTGCGACGAGATACACTCGCTGACTTCCCAATAGGCTTCAATGTTTGCATCACCAATCCACCGTGGTTAGCACGCAATTCCGCAACACGCCGAGGTTTGCCCTTTCCAGAAGCAACCTGCTATGATGATCTTTATAAATACGCACTTGAGCAGTGTTTGACGCATTGTAGGTGGGTCGCAGCGATTATCCCAGAGGCATTCATCCGGAGTGGTCTGTTTTTGCAACGGCTACGCGATTTCATCTCCTTAGTCCCACAAAAACAGACATCTTACCCCTCTGATATGGGGACAGGGCGGGCGGTTATGTTTGAAGACACTGAACATCCAGTAGGTTTAGCTCTATTTACACCGGACGCAACACCGGACGTTAGGATCTGGCGCAACAATCAATGCCTTGGCAGACTCAACGAACTCCGTAGACATCTTCCGATGCCTTCCTCTAATCGGAGCATCGTGTTCAACGATCCAAACGGGAATCTTGGGCTCATCGCTATAGACAATACAGTTTCCGCCTCTATCCGTTTTTGTCCGCCAGCGGAACTGAAAGACTATCCTATCCGCGTCCATTGTCGTTCTTTTACGAAAATTGGCGTGCCATGGGATGTGAATATAGACATGCTTAATATGCGTTTAACAACAATCCGTGAAAAAACCCAAGATGTTTTTTTGACGGCTTTCAAAGGCTTACGTCGCGATGGATGTTACCGACGGCGGTTAGATTGGGCTTTAGCGCGAGCAATTATCGATGTTCCAGCATCTATAACTCGAAATGGATAGGGTGTAAAGAAATGAACGTCCAATCGCCGGATTATGACAAAATAGAACAACTATTATGGAAAAAAAAATGCCAATGAAGTTAGGGATCAATTAGAGAACGAAGATGCAGGGCTTCTGCCCAGAATTCAGCCGTTTAGCAACCGCACAGAACGGGAAGTTCGGTGACGTTCCAGAAAATGTTAAGAAACTTATAAAAGATTAAGGAAAGCAAGGGACCAAACTTAGGATTAGACAGACGATGCCATCACCAGTAAAGGAAGAAAACACATGAATAATAAATTTATCTCCCTACTTTTACTAATAGCACTCATCACGTCTGCCGGATGCATCCCCGGCGATGGGAAACACACTGCCGAGAAACCTGCTGGATTTTTCTGGGGAATTTGGCACGGGTGGATTGCGCCAATTTCCTTGATATGGCAACTGTTTAACCCGGAAATCCGTCTCTATGAACCTCAAAACACGGGGTGGTGGTATGATTTTGGGTTTTACATCGCCGTTATCAGCGGGTTCGGTGGTATCTCCTTCACACGGACGAAACGAAAGCAGAGCAGTGTCCAGAGGAGTAGTGATACTGAGTAACTGTAGCATAGCTTGTTAGGCTGTGCATCTTTAAAAGAGATTTGCATGTATAAAACTATATACATAAACAGTCCAGGAACAGCCCTCATAGAGAAAGGAAATAATCCATGAACGTTTTAGTCATCGGAGGCACAGGCAACATTAGCCGAGGAATTGTCGCCGCCTTGCAAAGCCAAAACCACGAGGTCGTTCTATTCAATCGCGGACAACACAGAGACCCACCGCCCCCAGATGTCCGCGTTATCCACGGCGACCGGAAAGATCGCGAGGATTTTGAGGCAAAAGTTAGTGCAGAAAGCTGGGACGCTGTCATAGATATGATTAGTTTCAACGCAGACGATGCCGCCTCCGCACTTCGCGCATGCCAAGGACGCGTCGGACATTTCGTCCAATGTTCAACAGTGATGACTTATGGCCCTCCATTTAGCGGGATTAACCTCGCAGAGACAGCCCCCTTGCAAGGCACATCGGGTTATGGACTCGGCAAGATCGCAGCGGATAGCCTACTCTTAGAGGCGCACGCACACGATGGATTTCCCGTAACCATCTTCAAACCGTCCTATACACACGGCCCCGGTATACCCCTCCATCGACAAGTCGGGGGCGACGGCAGCTGGATTGACCGCCTGCGAAAGGGCAAACCGATCCTCTCGGCAGGTGATGGACTCAACTATTTTCAGTTCCTGTCATCTCGAGACGCTGGTTTTGCGTTTACAGATATATTGGGGAAATGCGACGCTTTTGGCGAAATATACAACATCGTCCACCCACAAGCGCGCACATGGGACGAGTGGCACACTGCAGCAGCGGACGCACTCGGCGTTGATATAGAGTTCGTGCATGTCGCACAAGAGATCCTCATCGCAATGGCACCCGAACGGTTCAGCGGATTGCGCGGCAACTTCGGACATACCCAAATCTTCAGTCATGAGAAACTCGCAGCAGTATTACCTGAATTTACGCCACAGATTCCGGTCACAGAAAGTGTCGCAGAAAACATCACATGGATGGACAAACACAATCTGGTTCCAAACAGCGATGCAGACGATTTGGAGGATCAGATTATCGAGGCAGTCCGCAATCTACCGCGTATCCGATAGTCCAGAGGTAAAAATATGTTAAAAGTTAAGTCACCGTTAGATTCAGAGAGGCTTGACCGTGTCGAACAGGATTTGAGTGAAGTCGGCTTTCACATCATCGAAAATGTGATTACCAATGAAGAGGCAAATGAAGCGCGCGAAGTAATCTGGAAATTGGTTGAAGAGGATATTGCAAACGGATACGACCACAGTTACGGAGACGGTAAAATCCGACGCGTCTGGGCAATCGTCCGCAAAGCCCCCATCTTCCGCCGGTTTATCCAGCATCCGACAGTGGTGGCAATATGGAAACGGATGCTCGGCGAAGATGTTATCGCTTCCACATTTACGGCAAACATCGTTGGACCCGGCGCGCCAGCAGGTGGTTGGCATATTGACTATCCGTATTGGGCGATGCAATCTCCCTTTCCATCAGGTTCACTAACAGGACAGACGGTTTGGATGTTAGACGATTTTACTGTCGAAAACGGAGCAACAGCGTGTATTCCGGGTTCACACAAGACGCTTCGCCGGCCGGAATTAGGAGAGGCTGAGGAACTTGAGTTCGCGGTTGCTACGGCCCCGAAAGGCTCTATCATGTTCACAAACGGAGCAATCTGGCATCAGTCTCGCCCAAACCTAACGGATGCACCACGCGTGGGGCTGCTCGGCATGTATAACAGATCTGTCATCTACCCGCAAGAAGATATGCCTCGCCAATTGACCGAGGCTGAATTGGCAAGTGAAAGCGATACGCTAAAACAGTTACTGGGCAGACATATTCCCTTTCGCGATCCAGACCACGACCGGAATTGGCATCGCACGGATACCGGGTTCCGTCAAATCTAAGGAATGATCTGTAAGAGGATTCTATTTCCGAATTCATACGATTCCACATTCTATTGTAAACATCGTAAATGTGTTACTGTTTCAAATTTAAGGAGGGCATTTATGCTAATTGTATCTCACGATGTGTTGAGAAAGTTTGTATACAATATTTATCGTGGTGCTGGCGGCACAGAGGAAGACGCGCGTATCGTCAGTGACCACGTCGTCGATTCTAACCTCGCCGGACACGATTCACACGGGGTCATCAACGCCCCGAATTACATCGGCGGCATGGCAGGCGGCCCCGCTGCAGATAAAATGGAGATTGTCAGAGAAAGCGGCGCAGCGACCGTCATCAACGCGAACCGAGCCCTCGGCATGGTCGCCGCACGCAAAGCCATGGAAATGGCTGTCGAAAAAGCACAAACCTGTACCATCGGCGCAGTCGGTCTACACCAGTGTGGACACGCAGGACGGATGGGCGAATATCCACCAATTGCAGCGCGTGCCGGGATGATCGGGATCGTCTTACTCAACGGCGGTGGACGCTTCATGCATCCACACGGTGGAACTTCTCGGAGACTGCCGCCGAATCCGATCGCGATTTCTGTGCCACGTCAAGAGGGTGAACCCCTCCTTCTTGATATGACGCTCAGCGTCGTCGCAGGTGGAAAACTGCTCGTTCAGACCGCACGCGGTGAATCCATACCGGAAGGATGGATGATAGATGCCGAAGGCAAACCACTCACAGACCCCAATGCGTTTCGTGAACGCCCTCAAGATACAGCCGTTATGCCACTCGGCGGTTTCCAGTTCGGACACAAAGGGTTCGGCCTTGGCGTGATGATAGATGCCATCGCTGGCGGCCTCTCTTGGGCAGGATGCAGCCGTGAAAAACCAACACGCGGAGCAAGTGGCATCGTTATGTTCGCAATCAAAATTGCAGATTTTATTGACTTAGCGGATTATGAACAAGAAATTGCGTATCTTGTAGAATGGGTGAAATCATCTGCACGGCTGCCGGGCATTGACGAAATCTATGTTCCCGGAGAATTTGAGGAGCGCAGCCGCAAGAGACGTTTGCGAGAAGGGATACCGATCGAAGAACCCACTTGGAACCGGCTCGTCGAAACCGCTGAACGTTTCAACGTCACGGTCCCCAGGCTCTAACCTAACGCAAATTCCTATCTTTTGTAGCACAGTCTTTGTGAAGATTAATTTTTTAATTTGGTACTGTCAGAATGTGCTATAAACGGCACAACGACAAGCAGGATAGTCCGTAACTAGGGAAATTCATTACACGTCAATCACAGCGCATAAATCACAGTTCAGACAATACGCTGACGGCTAACAACTCATAGGAGGCTAAAAATGCGAATTTACTGTTTGTTTGTTTTGCTTATCGGCATTACGGGGTGTGCCGCACTGAACCAACCTATTAACGAGATGACAGCAGCAGATCTCATCTGTGAGACGAATCCGGAGTTTGTAGACGGTAATCTGGAGACGGAAAGCACATTCGCAGTAAATGGGTTCGTCCGAAAAGCGTATCAACTTCACGAGGGAGAGGGACGGCATCTCGCCTACGCGCAACGACGTTATATAACGGTGGTTGAAGGGCAACGCCGTACAGAAGCAATTATCAAACTCAATGCTCCGACCTATATCGCCTACGTAGAGGTTTACCCCGCATCGCGACAGATCCCGAATTTCGCGATGATGACAACGCTGGACGATCCGCCACGTTTCGATGTCGCTTTTGAACGCGTGGCCGACAAGCAGCATCAGAACATAGAAGGACTAAATCCGGTGCGGTTTCGCATCGAACGAGAAGTGCTTTATCTACGAATGAGTGCAGACGGCATTGAAGATAGACAAAATTCTGTCCGAGGTGCAAACGCAAGTGTTGAAATACCCCTCAAAGGCGCAGCAATCCGCGAAGTCAAATTTTATGTACGTGAGACCCCCTAACCCCAAAGGAACAAAACAATGAATAGATGTATGTTAAGCATTCTATTGTTGCTGCTCATCGGTGTCATGGGATGTGCGATGTTGCAAGAGTCTGATCCAGTGGAAATCTCGGCTTCGCGCCTGACCTGCCAGGAAAATCCTGAGAGGGTAGATGGCAATTTGGAAACAAGAGGAGAAGCAACACGGATGGCAAATGCAGAAAAGAAAGGGGAAAATGGAAATTCCCCTCAAAGGTGCTGCGGTTCGAGTAGTTAAATTTTACGGAAGAAATAAAGATACTTGACTTTTGTTCCAAAACGTTCTACAATAAAAAGAACCCAACGGTTTGCGCCATTGGCACAATGCCTGAAATTTGACTTTTCTATGGATTTGTGGTAGATTAAACGGTGTAGCCAGTTAGAGTGAAACCCATAAATTTCACATATCAAAACCCCCGGAGGATTAGAATCCGATTGCAAAAACAAGCATTGAAGGGTGTTCCCATACAAAGCAACGCTGAAGTGCAAGCCCTCTTCGGACAAAGTGATGCCTTCTTAAAAATCATTGAAGACGACTTTGATGTACGCGTTGTTTTGAAAAGTGACAGCATTGCTGTCATTGGTGAAAACGTCACAGAGGTTAACCGCGTGACGACAGTTCTTGAATCACTACTTCACCGCATCCGGAAAGGAGAACGCATTCAGGCAACGGATGTAAATTATGTTATCCGCGCATCGGGTGTTGGTGAACAAGGCGACTTAGGGGAGACTGGGTCCGAGTCGATTCCGGTATTCTCAAAACGCGGAGTTATTCGTCCCAAAACTGCCGGTCAGAAAAGGTACGTTGAAGCGATTAAACACAACGACCTTGTTTTCGGTATCGGCCCCGCAGGGACGGGGAAAACTTATCTCGCTATGGCAATGGCTGTCTCCGCCCTCAAAAGTGGACGAGTGAGTCGTATCATCTTAACGCGACCTGCCGTTGAAGCCGGTGAGAAACTCGGATTTTTACCGGGCGATATTGCCGAAAAGGTACATCCGTACCTGCGTCCATTATACGATGCGCTTTACGATATGATGCCGCCAGAGACGCTCGATAAATATATTGAACGGAATGTTATTGAGGTTGCCCCTATCGCTTTCATGCGAGGCAGGACCCTCAACAACTCGTTTGTTGTTTTAGATGAAGCGCAAAACGCAACGATTGAGCAGATGAAGATGTTCCTAACACGCCTCGGCTTTGACTCAAAAGCCGTGGTCACCGGGGACATTACACAGACAGACCTGCCAACACATAAGGTCTCGGGGCTCGCAGACGCGCAAGAAGTCCTGTCCGGGATCAAAGGCATCGAGTTCATCTATTTCTCAAAAGTTGACGTTGTTCGGCATGAATTGGTCCAACGTATCGTTGAGGCTTATGAACAGGCATCACCACAAAATATAAGACGGAACGGCGCAAAGCCGTCATCTATGTCCGACCGAGAAGGATAGCCTGCTTTGATTGGCATCACGAACACGAGTCGCAATACCACCTTCAACGTGGAAGTCGTTCACAGAGCAGTTCGCACAACACTCAAGGCACACTGCGCAGAAGCCTGCGAAGTGAGTGTGCTCTTGACTGATGATGCGGATATCAGACAACTTAACCGGGATTACCGCGGTATTGACGCACCAACGGACGTTCTGGCGTTCGCAATGCGCGAGGGGGCAGAGGCTCATGTGAACCCAAACCTACTCGGAGACCTTGTTATATCCCTTGAAACTGCAGCGCGAGAAGCCACAACAAATGATGCGCTCAGTCAAACTTGCGGCACCCTTGAAACCGCAGCAGCACTCCTCACGGTACACGGTATGTTACACCTGCTCGGATACGACCATCAAACGCCAAAAGAGGCTACAGTTATGTTTGAGAAACAGCAGGCTATTTTCTCCTTACTGGAGAAACCCAAGCACTACTGTCCGTAGGCTCTTGAGATCTGCAAAATCGGCACGTCTATAGGGGGTGTGATTTTACGTTTGGACGACCTAGACCTTGTCATCAAACTCGTTAGCTTAAGTATACTCTTAATTCTCAATGCGCTTTTTTCAGCCGCTGCGGTGTTGCTTGCTCGATTAACGCGAGGGGATATCCTCAAATTCGCTGAGGAAGGTGGAAAACGTTACGAAGTCCTCACCTCACTACTGCATCACCCTCGCCGCTACTCGCTCACTATCATCACCGCAAAAACGATTCTGATTGTAATTAGCGTCATGGTGTTTATGACGTTCTGGAAATACCCAGCGGTGAACGCTGCACTTGCTGTCGTCTGCTTGGTCATCTTTACTGAATTGTTCCCGAAAAATTATGTACAGGGCAGTACGGGAGATGTAACAATTCAAGCACTCAGCGCTCTCCGAGCCATCTATTGGGGCGGGTTTCTGGTGCTCATTCCTCTGAATTTCGTCGCGAATTTTCTCGTTCGCGTCTTCGGCGGTAAGGTCGCCTCAGCACAAGACAGCCTTGTATCCCCGGAAGTCTTAGAAACACTTGACAACGTCGCCGACAGTCAAGAAATCTTAGAACCTGACGATCGGGAAATGATTTCCCGAATTTTAGACCTACCGGATAAAGTCGCACGAGAGATTATGGTCGCGCGAACTGACATGGTTTGCCTTGAAGTCACGACACCTGGAGACGAAGTACTACAAACAACCATCACGTGCCGCCATACCCGTATTCCTATCTATGAAGAAACTATTGACCGAATTATCGGAATTTTGCATGTTAAAGATATGCTCGATTGCTGGGAGGAAGGGAAACCTATTAATCTAAGAGAACTTATCGTTGATCGAGCACCTTTCTTCACACCGGAAAGCAAGAATATTTCCGAACTCTTCCGAGAACTCCGCGCACATAAACAGCATATCGCTATCGTTGTAGACGAATACGGCGGTACCGCTGGGATTGTGACATTGGAAAATATCATCGAAGAAATTGTCGGTGAAATCCATGACGAAGACGAGATCGATGAAGAAGATGCATACATCCAGATAGATACCAATACCTATTCGGTTGATGCACGGCTGAATCTTATCGAATTAAACGAAAGACTCGGCACAGCACTTGAAGCAGAAAATATTGATACAATCGGCGGGTTCGTTGTAGATTACCTCGGACGCGTCCCAGAACAAGACACTCAATTTACATACCGAGGTATCCGCTTTACCATACTTGAGGCAAATGAACGACGCATCCAAAGAATTCATATCCAAGTCCCAGATAGCCACAATGGTGATAGCTCTTAAACAGTAAAAGAAAGAAGTCGTTAACGGGAACCGGCTCCTGTAAAAAGAGCCCCGTGCAAAAGAACGGAATCTTTGCAAAATCCAATAACCTCGGTAAAATTGAAATTAATTTGACAACCCTCAATAGAAACGGTACAATTAAATATAAGAACGGGGCGTAGCGCAGCCCGGCTAGCGCGCCTGCTTCGGGAGCAGGAGGTCGGAGGTTCAAATCCTCTCGCCCCGATTCTATCCCTTCACAGCTAACACGCTGATACCTAAAACCATGGCAGCCCAAAAGACAGAAGCGATTGTCATTCGCACCTTACCCCTTCAGGAGTTCCATAAAATCATCACCTTCTACACCCCTAATTTTGGAAAGGTTCAAGCGGTTGCCTACGGTATAAAAAGCCCGAAAAGTCGTCTCGGTGGGAGTTTAGAACTCCTCAACTATGGTACCCTCATCTTCCAACACCGCGAAAATCGGGAATTACAGAACCTCACTGACTTCAATCTCCTCAATGGGTTTGATGCAATTCGCTCCGATTTCACACGCATCACCTACGGATGCTATTTCGCTGAACTTGTAGACAGCAGTGCATCTGAAGGTAGCACTAATCCTGAAATCTTTGATCTCCTCCGAACGACCTATCAATTTCTGGTCCATGCTGTTGACATCCCTTTACTCGCAAGGGGTTTTGAAATCAAGTTTCTAGACTGCGTGGGCTATGGCCCCGAACTCGCGCGGTGTGTCCATTGCAGTTCAGCTGTAAAAAGCGTATCTGTTGATGGAAAAAGCGTAGCAACAACTAAGTTCGGCATAGCATTTAGCATCCGCTACGGCGGTGTGCTTTGCAACGGTTGTGAAAATCGAGACGGTGCCGCCTTTACAATCACACCCGGTAGTTGTGAATTGCTAAAGATGCTTCGGAAATCCGAATGGGAACAGTTCAATCGAATCCGCGCCTCCACCCGGAACCATCAAGAACTGAAACGTCTCCTTGGAAGCTTCATTGAATACCATACCGAACGGAACTTGAAAAGCCTCAAATTTATTGAGACTGTTTTGTAAGCATTCAAATAATATTCGGCAAAACATCCATAACTTATTATTCATAGAGAGTTATAAAAATGAAACTTCAACAAAGAGTGCCTCTCTCATCCATTTACAACCGAGAGGAAGAATTTTCTGTGGATCTTGCAGATAATCTCGATGCCCTTGGGATCGGTAAATTTGAGGATACAGAAACAGAAGCCAAAGTTGGCACACGCAGGGCAGATATTGTTGCTACCGGCGAGGATGGTACACTTGTGATTGAAAATCAGTTTGATAAAGCAGATTGGGATCATTGGGGCAGACTTGAAGCCTATGCACGTTTAAGAAAGGCAACGGTGGCTGTGCTGATAGCTGAGAGCTTTGAGGAATTAATGATTGTGACATGTGGACTGCGTAACGAAGACAGCACCATTGATTGGTATCTTATCGAAGCACGAGCCAATTCACATAACGAACTGTCTTTCCACCACGTCATTGGACCTGCAATAGATATCCAAATAGAGAAGAAAACTGAAGGTGAGGAAAGCGAATTCTGGGCACCGATCCGTAGCGGTGAATTCGGTGAATTATTTGCCGGTAAACCCGTACCTATTCGCGACGAAGGTTGGATTTCAAAGCATATCCGCGGTGTAGAAATAATACTCGGTTTTCGTAAGGATTACAGTTATGTTTCTTTTGCCTGTCGGGGAGAGAACAGAATTGAGCGTCGAGACGAAATTATCACATTGTTCCCGGAAGCAGATTACAACTACTCTCTTCGCGAATCGCCTAAACGTGCAACGGTTCGGTTTGATGTCATTAACAAGGGTAAAGACCATCCAGAAGATTGGGATGAAATCCGCGAGACATTAGTGGCTATGGGTACCAACAGCTATAATAAAATCGACCAATCAGACTTGTAGTGTTTTTGAGGTTATGTACGCCGTTGTTGAATTATGCTTTGATCCCTCAACTGAAGAGGGCATCCGCGAGGTTTGGAAAGCTAATGAAAAAATATAACCCGTTACAGACCCACAAGGGCAAAATCATAGAAAACCATCGCCCTGACACGATCGAACGGCAACTCATTGCGGTCAAGCGGGAACCTGTGTCACAAACAATTGTTGACGCTAGGAGGAGAGTTCTAAGTGAGAAGAACCAATATTACAGAGGCTGATGTAGCTGCCGTAGCGATGCGATTAGAACAGTTATCACCCAATATCCCCGGATTTGGCTCCGTCGATCCTGCGTGGAAACGTCCCCCTGCTGTTCTCGTCATCGACTGCGTCCTGTCACTGAACCGCCCGTACGACAAGTTTGTGGTTCCCCGACTGGATGTTTTTGAGGAGAAACAGCCCAAGATACAACGGATAACCGACTTGGCTAAGTTGATAGCAGGTTATCCAACACCGCATGCATTTGTGCAACAAGAGCTCAATTATAACCACGAAACTCGCGCAAATACCCTTCAGGCTGTCGTGGAATTTGTTTGTCAAATTGTCCAAGGAACGCAAACGATTGAGGAAGAAAAAGAAATTCTCAAACAGTGGGCAATTCAGGCTGAACCGTACGGTTACCAAACGCTAAATATTAAAGGTTTCGCAATCGCAGGTTTTCAGTACCTACGAATGCTCTTTGGTGCGGACACCACAAAACCTGATGTGCATATCATTGGATTTTTATCCGACATCTTAAACAGAAGAGTCTCGGCGGTTGAAGCCCTTCGTCTTTTGGAAGCAGCTTCCGAACAAGTGGGTCTTTCTGTCAAAGATGTTGATACGTATATCTGGCAAATTAGAGCACGGGGAGAGCAAATAGATCCTGCTCCAACTACACTTAATGACGAATTACGCCCCTAGTACGATGAGACTCTGTTAAAAAACGGCATTCGTGGGAAATATGCTTCAGAGGAAAACACTGTTCGTCTTGATCCAGAGGTCGCAGATGCTTTCCCGCCGAAGAAGCTGTTAATGAGGCTTTAAGGTTTGTAGGAACATTTGATTATACGTGTAAACCTGTACCAATATCAAGCCTTGCTTTCAAGGTCGCTGAAGAATATTGGTGGTACAAAACGCCAAACAAAAACCTTGTGAACATGTTTGATACAGAAATGCTAAATGTAGGTGAACAACTTGTATCCTCGTACTTGCAACATAAAATTAGGAGCAAAATACAACGAACACGGATGGTTGGTATAGGACAATTTTCTTGATATTTTTAATCCTAGATAAAGAATAATACCGTGGACGAAATCATACTTGTTAGACTGATGCATACTGTTTGCGGCAACCTAAAGAAATTGTTGTAATACCTTGTCTGATTGAGAATGCTTCAATAGGCTTATCACGAAAGCACCCCAATCATAGCATAGGAAACCAACGGTTTCCTATGTAGTCTTATCCCTATAAAAGCAATGTAATCTCTGAGAAATAGTATAAGTTTTACAAACTTGTAGAAAGGAAAAATCAGGAATGAAAACACAAATTTTTACAGCAAGTATCTGGCGAGAAGATAACTGGTTTATTGCCCAATGTTTAGAGGTTGATATCGCAAGTCAAGGTGAAAGTGAAGAAGAGGCTTTACTCAATCTGGCGGAAGCGTTGGAAATGTACTTTGAGTCACCTCAGCCGGGTATGAAACCAATAATTCGGAAATTTGAGGCAAAAGTCAGTGCCGCTTAAACCACTTACCTATCGTCAGGTCAGACGCAAATTGAAGAAAGCAGGTTTTACAATAATGAGTCAGCGGGGCAGCCATATAAAGTTCGTCCGATACAATGGTGAGGTCCGGACAGTGATTGCCACATCATCGTGAGATTTCGGTCGGCGTGTTGCGAAGTATCTTGCGTCAAGCTGGATTAACTCCGAACGAATTTGAAAAATTTAAGTAAGAGTGAGTTTGAAAAAAGTGTTAGAAGTCAAAAGGCATCGATAAATGTTCTATCTCCTGAAGTTTTCGCAGTTCCAACGTAGGCTTCTTCAGCAGATACGTGTAAGCAATCAAGGCAGTAATGGCATTAGCTTAAAAGTTTTTCAAACTTCTCTGTAGCGTGTGTTCGAGTTGCGTCTGCGTCTTCAACGCCTTGAGAACTGATTTAAGGATGCCGCGTTTTTTCAGGATCCCCTCATCAGCAACCGACTAACTGCAACGGTTGCATGTTTTTGCGGACTTCGGAAAGCAAGTTGATGCCTTGCTTGCTGAGCGACTCGCGCGGGTCTTTTGAGATATAGCCGCTATCTGCATAGAGATTGCGGGATATGGCTACAGCAACTAGCTTCAGCAGAAGCTGCGGATCATAGATAGGTGTTAGCAGGTGGAAAAACAAACCCTAAGAATTCACCGAAATCTCTCTTCTATTTATCAAACTCACGTTACTGTTTGAAGGTCACATATGCCGTTTGTTGTTGAATTATACTTTGATCCCTCAACCGAAAGGGCATCCGCGGGGCCTGGAAAGCTATTGGTGAAGCAGGAATTAATTCTGCTATGCTTAAAGGTGGTTACCGTCCACATGTATCGCTTGGAGTTTGCAACCATCTTGAATCTGATGCGTTTGTACATGAACTTTCAACCTTTACAGCAAGCGTTGCTCCGTTTCGATTGTCATTTCCCAACATAGGTATTTTTTCTACATCAGAAGGAGTTATTTTCTTAGGTGTAACGTTTACTGAGCAATGGCTTAATATACACGCCAAATTTCACGAAATCTTCAAAAAATACGCACAGGAACAACACGAATATTACGCTATCGGAAAGTGGACTCCGCACAGTACACTCGCTTTCGGGTTGTCTGAACATGAGATTGCTGAAGCAGTAAAAATTTGTAGACAAATTGCTTTACCGGCTTCCGCGGAAGTCAAAGAGATTGGCATAGTGGAAGTCTCTCCTACGAGTTGTCAACCCTTGTACGTGTGCGATCTCAATTCGTAGAAGAGATAGAAATATTTCAAGTAAGCTCCAAGAATAGATGAACATTGAGACAGTCCGCTTCAAAAGCGAATCAACACATATAAAAATCATCCTAATCTGTATCCTGCTGGCTTCCGGCACCTTGGTGCTAAGACATGTCGGACACAGCGGGATTACCTATTGGGACGAGGGATTTCACGCCGTTGTGGCGCGGAATTTGACGAAACATCCACTCAAATTCACGCTCTACGATCAACCGTGGCTCCCCTACGACTACAAAGGGTGGGGTGAGAACCACATCTGGCTCCATAAGCCGCCTGTCGCAATGTGGACAATCTGGGGCTCACACCTGATCTTCGGTATCAACGCATTCGCGCTCCGGTTGCCATCTGTTATCAGCCTTGTTGTAGTCACATGGTTGACGTTTCGGATTGCAGCAGACCTTTTTGATAAACGGACAGGGCTCCTTGCCGCGTTCCTTATCGGTTTCAACCCATTTCTCTTTGAGTCTATTCACGGCTATCGCTATTCGGATCACATTGACATCGCTCTGCTCCTCTGGGTGCAGGTTTCATGTTGGTTTTTGCTCCGAGCCATTCGAACCGGGAAACGGAGGAATTATATTTTATCAGGCGTTGCGATGGGAATCGCCTATCTATCTAAAAGTTATCTCGCGCTCATCACTTTCGGTATCGCCCTTGTCGTTTGGTGTGTCGTGCGCGGGAAACAGATGTATCGTCAGAAACACCCAGCGGCTGACGCTATACAAAACGAGACCACAGAAGCAAAGATTCGCCTCAGCGATATAGGTTTACACTTTGCAGCAGCAGTCGCAACAGTCGCGCCCTGGGTTATCTATTGCCTGATTTATTACCGCAAAGAATTCTTATGGGAACACAAACGCGTCCTCGATCATCTGAACACCGATGTCGAGAATTGGGGAGCAAGCTGGGATCGCCCCTTGTTCGACTATATGCCCTTGTTCTATCCAATGTTCTATGCTGCTCTCGTTGCGGCGGTCCTGTGCCTGTTAGTGGTGATGTTCAGACGCTGGAACTTAGCTGAACTCTTTGTATTAGCATGGGGTATCGGGGTCATCGTTCCGCACACGCTCGCAGAGACGAAAACACCGTCAGCAACGATGATTGCTGTGTCACCCCTGCTGATCTGTCTGGCAGCCATTATCAGTCGCGCATGGCAACGAAAGGATTGGGTTTATACCTCAATTTGGTGCGCCGGAATGCTTGCAATGACAGTTATCTCCGGCGGACGCACATTAGTCAAAAGCAGAGACCAGTTCGATGGGCTCAAAAAGATCGCACCTTTTATCCAGACGAACTTCTGGATTGTTGAGCAGCTGATTGCCTTTGGTGTGTTGTTGGCAGTTTTCGCGAGCCTGTATATGCTAATTCGCTCGCACAATCTACAGAGGTGGATATGGCTCGGGCTTCGTACGGGGGCTCTGATAATCGCACTGTTCTATGCGGGGTATTACGTGTATGTCGCATACAAGGTCACAGAACGGAATTATGAGGTGCCTTTATATGAAACAAGCGGCCAACGCCTTCAACGAGAGACACCAGAAAATGCCTGCTTCTTTCTTGACGATGAACGCGTCGGGGCACATTTCGATTTGATGTACTACGCCGATCGATCAACGTATCAGATTTACAATAAACACATGAAAAAGCCCCGTGATTTCGAGAAGCAAGCCGACATAGCCCGTGAAGCAGGCGCGATTCCATATCTCTTTTCTGTCAAAGACACAGATTATAATTATCCGCTGTTCACTGAAGGTAAAGTAGACATCGGGAATGGAAAAACGCAACAGTATCGGGTTTTTGAGATTACAGAAACCCAATGATTAGATGAATGGCGAGTTGTGAATTATAGTTTAATATCTATATGAGAATTATATCACGCAGTGCTTTAAGAGAATTTTGGGCAAAGCATTCTGATGCTGAAGGCTCCCTTCAAGCGGGGTATGCTAATGTGAAATGTGCCAATTGGAAGGCACCATCGGATGTCAAAGCAATTTACCGAAATGCCAGTTTTATCGGAAACAACCGAGTCGTATTCAACATCAAGGGGAATTCCTATCGTTTAGTAGTCGCAATGAATTATCAACACGGCATTGTTTACATCCGATTTGTTGGGACACACCAAGCCTACAATAGAATTAACGTCGCTACAATCTGAGGTAATACCAATGGCAATTAAACCAATTAAGACTGAAGCGGATTATGAAGCTGCACTCAAGGAAATAGAACAGCTTTGGGGAGCGAATTACGGTTCACCAGAGGGAGACAAACTCGATGTGCTTGTTACGTTGGTAGAAGCCTATGAAGAAGAGCATTATCCTATTCCGACGCCAAATCCCATTGAGGCAATCCTTCACTACATGGAGAATCAAGGTTTAAAAGAACAGTCTTGAACTCAGCCCTAATATCACCGCCGAATTAAACGCGGACGGTGAACTTGTCGGTATTGAAATTTTAAATGCCAGTACCTTCATTCGCGATTCAATTTTAGAATCCGCTCACGCAAAAATGCTTTCACTTACCAAAGTTCCTTGACAACTTTTCCGCTTCATAGTAAAATCCAAAAAAATATAAAATGGAGAAACCTATGCCCCAACCCGACATTCTTCAAACCATCCTCAAAGACAGCAATTACCACCTTGACCTCTTCACGGACGATGAAGTTCAAACTTTGCGAGAAAAAATTTTTATCCACACAGTGAGAGGCAAAGAAACGCCGCACACTAAATGCATAATTCGCAATAATGAAGTCCAGTTAAAACCAGAAGAACTCATCCGTCAACTTTATGCGGCGCGACTGCTGAAACAATACCGCTATCCGCCAGAACGTGTCCGATTTGAACACTACGTCAATTTCGGTAGAGAACAGAAACGCGCCGACATTGTTATCCTCGACAAAGACAGGCAGGATACCCCGTATATTATCGTTGAAGTCAAAAAGCCGAAACTCCAAGACGGTAAAGATCAACTCCGATCCTACTGCAACGCCACCGGCGCGCCTATCGCTGTATGGACAAATGGACAACAGATCTCACACTACCACCGCAAAGACCCGAATTATTTTGAAGAAATCACCGATATTCCCAACGCCGATCAAACCCTTGCAGATATTCTCAACGAACGTTTTACCCTCAAAGACCTCATTATCAAAGACAAACTCGCCACAGAACGTAAATCTCTGAAAGATATCATATTGGAATTGGAAGACGAGGTCCTCGCTAATGCAGGTGTCGATGTTTTTGAAGAGGTTTTTAAGCTTATCTTTACCAAGCTCTACGACGAATTCGAGAGTCGTTCCGACAAAGAATATATTAATCGTATTTTAAGACGGGAAATTAACACGGTTATTCAGGAATCAATTGAATCTTACGGCTCCTCAGGTGTAGATTACGAAACTATCAAGAAAGTCGTTGAAGGGATACCAGATGACGATATGGAACGAACGATAGAATTTAGGAACACTGGACAAACGGATAGCGAACTAAAAACCAAAATTCAAAGACTTTTTGACTACGCAAAAAACCAGTGGAGGGGCGTTTTTCCTGAATATTCAACGTTTGAACTTTCTGAGAGTCATCTATCCGTCTGTGTCTCAAGTTTACAAGATGTCAAACTCTTTAACTCCAATTTACAGATTGTTGACGAAGCGTTCGAGTATCTCGTCAGTAAATCTGCTAAAGGTGAGAAGGGGCAATACTTCACACCGCGACACGTGATTGACATGTGCGTGAAGATGCTCAACCCGAAACGCCGTGAGTATATGATTGACACCGCCGCTGGGAGCTGTGGTTTCCCGGTCCATACCTTTTTTCACGTTACCGGTTCACCTTTCACCAACGCGGAAATGTCCACACCTGACAAACAGTATGTTCGTGATAATATATTTGGTATTGACTTTGACGAAAAAACCGTGAGGGTTGCCAGAACACTGAATTTGATTGCAGGCGACGGTGAGTCTAACGTCTTACACCTCAACACGCTTGACTATGAGCGCTGGGGCGACAGAACCGAGAAAGAGCGGGTATGGATAATGACTTATGGCAGAGGGTTCGACCGACTCAAAGCGTTAAGAACGGAGGAAGACCAAAACCGATTATTCGATTTTGATATTCTGATGGCAAATCCCCCCTTCGCTGGCGACATCAAGGAAAGCCGTATCCTCCATCAATACGCACTTGGTTTGAAGCCAAATGGCAAATCGCAAAGCAAAGTCGGACGCGATATTCTCTTTATTGAGCGCAATCTCGATTTTCTCAAACCCGGGGGACGCATGGCGATTGTGCTCCCACAAGGTAGATTCAACAACACATCTGATAAATATATTCGTGAGTTTATTGCCGAACGTGCCCGCATTTTAGCAGTAGTCGGATTGCATACCAACACCTTCAAACCCCACACCGGCACCAAAACCAGTGTCTTATTCCTCCAAAAGTGGAACGATGATCCAGACCAAGGGCCGCTTTGTCCCAGAGATGATGAGTACCCTATCTTTTTTGCTGTTTCCGAGAAAGGGGGTAAGGACAATTCCGGCGATTACATTTTCCTCCAAAATAGCGATGGGCAATACAAGTTAGACGAAAACGGACATCTGATTGTTGACCATGACCTACACAACCACAACAGCGAACTACCCGACGGGATAGCAGAAGCCTTTATTGAATGGGCAAAAATAGAAAACCTATCGTTTTGGAAAGATGTCGAATGAATGTCAAGAGACGCTGCCCAGGATGGACACGCCAATGTACAATATTCAATTATTAATCTCAGTGAAATCAAATTGCACAAAGATAAAAGACTGGATGCAGACCATTACCATCCAGGGTATCTAAAGAATCTTGGCAAAATTAAGACGCACTCTCAACCGCTATCTGAATTTATTAAACATATATCCGGTGGTGCAACGCCTCTCGGAGCTGTATATCAAGAGGAAGGAATTCCTTTTTTGAGAGTACAAAATATAATGCCAAATTATATATCGGAATCCGGAATAAAGTATTTATCACCCAGCCAAAATCAAAAAATCAAGAGAAGCCAGTTAAACAAAGACGATGTTTTACTAACCATTACAGGCTCTTATGGAAAATCGGCAGTTGTAACAGATGAATTTGTAGGTGCCAATATTAATCAGCATTCCGTAAAAATGACGGTTAAAAATATTGCCCCCTATTTCTTGTCCGCTTTCCTAAATTGTAAATACGGCTATTCGCAATCAACAAGACATGTTGTAGGAGTTACCAGGCCAGCATTAGATTATTCGTCCATCAAAACTTTTTTAATTCCTGATTTAGATAAAGGTTTCCAAGACGTAGTAGCATCGTGCTGTTGTCGATCAGAAAAATTAAGAAAAGATTCAAAGAAATGCTATACCCAAGCCCAAACCCTCCTCCTCGATGAACTTGGTCTTACAGACTATCAACCGCAGCATCAACGAACCTTCGTCAAAAACTTTTCAGACACCGAGCGCGCAGGACGGATTGACGCAGATTATTTTCAACCGAAATACTATGATATTGTTAAGGCTATTACAGAATATTCCGGCGGTTGGGATACATTAGGGAAACTGGCGCGTTTGAAGGATAGTAATTTCAATCCTGACCCCGAAACAGAATACAAGTACATTGAACTTGCTAATATCGGAAGTAGTGGAGAAATAGTCGGTTGTACGGTAGAATACGGGGAAGATTTACCAACTAGAGCAAGGCGCAAGGTAGCTGTTAGAGATGTAATTGTTTCATCTATCGAGGGATCGTTGGAAAGTATCACCCTAATAACTGAAGCATATGATGATGCTTTGTGCTCTACTGGATTTCATGTTGTCTCGTCAGATGTGCTTAATTCCAAAGTCTTACTCGTGCTTTTAAAAAGCATTGTTGGGCAGCTACAGCTCAAAAAAGGGTGCAGCGGAACAATCCTTACTGCCATCAACAAGGAAGAATTCAGTAACATTGCTATCCCAAAAATTAAAGCAGAAAAACAGGTTGAGATTGAACAGAAAGTTATTGAATCCTTTCGTTTGCGCAAACACGCAAAAGACCTTCTGGCACATGCCAAACGCGCCGTCGAAATCGCCATTGAACAAGACGAGCAAACCGCTATTGCTTGGTTGGATTCTGTTTTAAACACCTCTGTGCAGTAGGGAACCTGCAACTCCGAACTGTTCCCCACTGCCTATTAGGAGCGAGCCCACCTTCATACTGTCTAAGCTTGAATAGCCTTTAACGGCAACCCCTAAGAACCCACCCCCTACCTATGTTTATATCGCTTTAGTTTACAAATTTCCTATTCTACTCTGAAAATCCCAATGTTGACAAGAATAGCAGCTAGCCGATAGCTAACCAACAACTTATGACCCATCTAAAATCCTTTGCTTAAAGAAATCTATTATGCTACAATAAATGTGCATTAATCACTACCAAATGGAGCGTGCTAAGTAAAAATAGATATGACTCTTCAAGAAATAATTTTAGCGTTAGAGAAATTTTGGGCACATCAAGGATGTATCATTCAACAACCATGTGATATAGAGGTCGGTGCAGGAACATTTAATGCTGCCACCTTTTTACGATGCCTCGGTCCAGAACCGTGGCGAGTGGCTTATGTAGAGCCTTGCCGGCGTCCAACCGATGGCAGATACGCCGAAAATCCCTTCCGCGTTGGAGCATACTATCAATATCAGGTAATCCTCAAACCCGCACCCGAAAACGTCCTACCGCTCTACCTTGAGAGCCTTTATAGCCTCGGTATCTCCCCACGTAAGAACGATATCCGATTCGTCGAAGACGACTGGGAGTCCCCGACCCTCGGTGCTTCCGGACTCGGTTGGGAAGTCTGGTGGAACGGGGCCGAAGTCACGCAATTCACCTACTTCCAGCAGATGGGAAGCATCGACCTCGACCCCATTTGCGCCGAACTTACTTATGGTCTTGAACGTATTGCACTCTACTTGCAGGATGTTGATAGTTTCTTTGACATTCGTTGGAACGAACACCTCAATTACGGGGATGTTCATCGGCAAAGTGAGGTGGAATACTCAATTTATAATTTTGAACAAGCAAACGTAGAGATGCTTTTTGATTTGTTCAGCACCTACGAGAAGGAAACCTACGCCTGCTTAGATGTAGGATTAGTGCTACCAGCAACCGACCATGTCCTGAAATGCTCGCACACCTTCAATATGCTGGATGCCCGCGGGGTGGTCAGTGTCACAGAAAGGGTGAGTTACATTGAACGTGTGCGGCGGCTCGCACAACGGATAGCACGTGAGTATGTCAAACAGCGTGAAGAGATGGAACATCCGCTCATGGGACGTTTTAGCACAGGAACCGAGGAAACGGATTCAATAGTCGTACAAAACGATGCGCTGTCACAATCCGACCAAGAAACTACCGACCTACTCTTTGAAATCGGCAATGAGGAGATACCCGCGAGTTATGTCCCCTCTGTCCTTGAGCAGCTACGCGAAATCGTAAGCGATTCCCTTACCACATATAGAATTCCCTTCGACGAAATTGAAACACTCGGCACCCCGCGTCGCATCACGCTCAGTATCAAAGGGATAAAAACGCTCCAAGAAAGCCGAGAGACAGAAATTGTCGGACCGCCAAAGCGCGTCGCCTATGACGAAAACGGTGAACCGACACAAGCCGCTATCGGCTTCGCAAAGACGCATGGCGTAGAACTCACAGCCCTCCGTATTGTTGAAACCGAACGTGGCGAATACGTCGCTGCCTCCAAACTTGAAACAGGAGAACCCGTACAAGAGGTGTTGCAAACGCTCTTGCCTGAGTGGATCGAAGCCCTCCGCTTTCCCAAAACCATGCGCTGGGAAACAAAGTCTGAAGCACCGCGTGCCATCGCCCGTTTTGCGCGCCCCATCCGATGGCTTGTAGCATTATTAGGGGATGAAGTCGTCAACTGTTCTTACGGGGC
The DNA here is from genome assembly GCA_965202725.1 of Candidatus Poribacteria bacterium. Taxonomy (GTDB): domain Bacteria; phylum Poribacteria; class WGA-4E; order WGA-4E; family WGA-3G; genus WGA-3G. The sequence goes on along the minus strand of OZ241845.1, from coordinate 4,139,314 downwards.
CGCGGGCGCAGGACGTGTAACCTACGGGCATAGATCCTTGCATCCTGAACCGATAACTTTGGGATCAGCAAACTTAGACACCTACGTTGAGGCGCTGCGTGCTGCCGGTGTCATTGTCTGTCCAAATGAACGGCGAGAGATAATTAAGGAACAGGTAGCAACCATTTTAAAAAGGGAGGGTTGCCTTTCAGAAATCGACGACGAATTGTTAGACACAGTGAACTATCTCGTAGAGAACCCGCAACCGATCATCGGTAATTTCAGTGAGTCGCATTTGGAAATACCCCCTGAAGTGCTAATCACTGCCATGAAGAAGCATCAACGCTATTTTCCAATGTGGAAAAACGATACTGCACTCGCTGCGAAATTCATCACCATTTCCAACGGGACTGATGGCAACATTGACGGCGTTCGGCACGGGAATGAACGCGTTCTCCACGCAAGACTCAACGACGCTGAGTTTTTCTACAATGAAGACCAGAAAACCAGCCTCGCCGATAAAGTCGAGCGTTTAGATGCTGTTGTTTTTCATGCCAAGCTCGGTTCGCTTTTGGCGAAAGCAGAACGGCTTAAAACACTTGTTGGGTTTATCGGTGCAGAACTACAGCTCGCAGAAACGACAGTTGATCATGCAGAACGCGCCGCGTGGCTCTGTAAGGCAGATTTGACGACCTATATGGTTATCGAATTTCCAACGCTGCAAGGTGTTACGGGGCAATATTATGCTCTAAACTCCAGCGAGGCGAGACCTGTTGCTATCGCCATTGCTGAGCACTATCAACCCCTTGGGGCAGATACACCACTACCGGAAACCGAAATTGGTGCGATCGTCGCTATTGCGGATAAAATCGACACCATCGTCGGATATTTCGGGATAGAAGAACGACCCACAGGTTCACAAGACCCGTACGCGTTAAGGCGACACGCCCTCGGCACCATCCGGATTCTCCAAGATAGGAAACTCCCCCTTTCTTTAAATGCCGTCGTTCAAAAGGCGCTCGGCTTGTACAAAGTCGCCTTAGCCGATGATACACAGACAAGCACCCTTAACTTCATTAAAGAACGCCTCCGCGTCATTTTGTTGCAAACAGAGCAATACCCCCCCGATCTTGCCGATGCCGTCTTGGCGGTTGGTGATGTTGATATCGTCGATATTCTCGATCGCGCCAGCGCACTTGCCGAATTCCGCTTGACACCAAATTTTGAGGAAGTATATAATGCACTCAATCGAGTGCTGAGGATTTTACCGGAGAACACCTCGGACACTGTAGAAAGTGAGATGCTGCGCGACGCTGCCGAGAAACAACTCTTCGACTGCATCACGGCGGTAGAACCCAACTGCAAAGGAAGTATCCAAGAACGCGATTACACCAAACTCTTGAAGCAACTTGCCGTTTTACAACCAGCAATCGACACATTCTTTGATGAAGTGCTGGTCATGGCGAAAGCACCAGCACTGCGTGCAAACCGATTGGCATTGTTGAACCGGATCGGCCGAAACATTTATGCTATCGCGGATCTGACCAAACTCGTAATCGCAGGAAAAATAACAAATGAGCTATAGGAGGAAAAGAGAGGAAAAACATGAAACGACGCTTTGAACACCTACCGCGGCAGACAAGCCTCATTCTCTTATGGATCGCCGCTACCGCTTTTCTGATGGGGTGTGGTGAGAAAGAGAATAGAGACATTCTCGAAGCGCGAGCCGCCATTGTTCGCGGGGATTACACTGCCGCACAAGCCGCCGTAGAGAGGACAGATACCGGGAATCAAGAAGCGAAACACTTACGCACCTTCTTGCAAAATCGGACACACGCCGATTCAAACAGTTGGCAGCGAGCCATCGCCGAATTAAACGTGTATCTGGAAACATTGACCGCCGACATCCGCGCTATCTCATTACAGGAAGATCCTGATTCCGACGAACTCGATCGACAAGAAAGGCTCACCCGATCACAAAACGCTATCTCTGGGCTTTTTGCCCTGTCATTCGCTGAGGCGGTCGCAAAACGCGAAGAGCTGTTATCTGAACTTACTGTACCCTCAGACACCGGTGTCGTCATAGCACTTTTAGCTGCGGAAAAGTGTTATCAACCTAATGCCCGTGCAGCTGCCAGACAACTGATAACCAAACTTGGAGATGGAGAACGCGTCGCTGAATTGCTCCAACAAGCAACACAGCATTCAGACACAGCCATACAAAAAGAAGCAATCCGCCATCTCGGGGGTATGCGTAAATCTGACTTTATACCTATCTTTGAAGATGCCCTCGCCAAAACCGATAGCTCACCAGAGGTTGCCTATAGAGCAATCGTCGCGCTTGAACAATTAGGAATGGGACTCTCTGATGGTACAGCCATTGTGTCCGGGCTACAACTCGCACTGAAGAATAACAGTGCCCAAGTTCGGATGCACGCCGCAAAACTCATCGGAGCCATCCAAGCCCAAACTGCTGTTCCTGACCTTATCAGGCTCCTTGCAGATCCGAATCCTTATGTCAAAGATACAGCCATAACCGCCCTTAACCGCATAGGCGAACCCGCGATTGATCCACTCATTGAGGTCCTCCATACAAAAGCACACAACCTCATCCCCGACGAAGACACAGGTTTCACCACAGAATACCAATACATCGCCAGCGCTTACATAGACGACCTATGGATGAAGAAATACCGAATCGGCACACAATCCGCTGCAATCAAAGCACTCGGCCTGCTGCAAACAGAAGCCGGTGTCCAGCCGCTTGTAAGTGAATTAGCAAATGAAGAGTTACAAGCAGATGCCTTAGCAGCCCTCGTTGATATGCGCAACGTTGCTGTGCCGTTCTTGATTGATGCCCTCAAAAACGCCGCTGATGAAATTCGCGTACAGGTCGCAGACGCGCTCGGGCAAATCGGGGATCGGCGTGCAATAGACCCCCTAATTGAAGCACTGAAGACAGACCCACATAAAGAGGTGAAAGCGTTCGCAGCAATAGGACTCGGCAATATGTATGCGCGCGGGAAAAATAACACCGCAGTCACGGTACTCACCAACGCCCTCGCCTACGACGATACCACTGCCACTAACGCAGCAGCGGCGCTTGGAAATATTAGCGTCGCTGCAGAAGATGCCGTTCAAAAACTGATTATTATTGCGCTCGATAAACAGATGCGTGAAACTTTGCGTTCTGCGGCATTGACCGCGCTCTGGCGGCTCAAACCGGAAAAAGCAGTTCAGCCGATGCTCCTTATCACCTTCAGCGACGAAACCAGTCCTATTCTCCGCGCCAGTGCCGTCAAAGTTTTGAGTCGTATAAAAGCCTCCGAAACCGTGCCCGTCTTGATATGGATGCTCTCTACACGCTTCGATGAAATTTCCGATTTCCAGAGGCACATGAAACGCGAGTATAAAACGCTTGACACGCTTCGAACCCAGGTCGACACCTTCCAGATTCAGTGGACTGCTGACTACCCACAAACGAACTACCGTACATGGGGGGAACTTAAACCCATTCCCAGCCTAGTGCGTAGTGAAGTTGCCCGTGCACTTGGTATCATCAAAGGAGAAGCCGTTATAGACCCCTTAGTTCGCGCACTTGAAGACGATGAACGCGCCACGGTGCGACAGAGCGCAGCATGGGCACTCGGTGAAGTCAAAGGGAACCCGACAATCCCACCCCTTATAGACGCACTCAGAAAGGACAAACAGGGAGTCGTCCGGCAAGAAGCAGCCATTGCCTTGGGGAAAATTAAAGGACAAAAAGTCGTCGATCCGCTTGTAGATGCCCTGAAAAATGATGAATATGAAACCACACGCTTCCAAGCTGCAAGAGCACTCCGAGAAATCCAAGCCGGGGATAAAGGACTTGTTGATGTCATCAAGAAGGGGTTAGGAAATTTCGATGATGGATATGAAGTCCAATCCGTACAAGACGAAGTCATAGGGGCATTAATCAAAGATGGAAATCTGGCGACCTCCGAATTCGCAGTCGAGGCATTAAGGTCTACCGACGATGAATGGACGCGATGGGCACTTGTACATGTTATCGGCGCACTGAGTAAAAAACCGGCACTTGATACAATGGTGGCAGAACTGAACCACCCAAGCTTCGTTGTCCGTAAACGGGTGACAGAATCGCTCGGGGGCTTCAAAGAACGGAGCGTTGTCGATTCATTAATCGCTGTTCTCGAAAACACCGATGAGATGAAATCCATACGTGCCGGGGCCGCAAATTCGCTCGCAGGACTCAAAGATGAACGCGCCGCAACACCACTTCTGAACGCACTTACCGATGAAAATGCTGAAATCCGATTGCGAGCCGTCACTGGTTTAGGCAACCTCAAAGATGCAAAAGCTGTCACAAAACTGATCGAAATTCTTGAGAACCCGTTAGAACCAGATGACATCCGTGCTGCTGCTGCTACCGCGCTCGGTAACATCGGCGATAAAACAGCCGAATCTCCCCTGATTCGCGCCTTAGCCATTCGCATCGGAAATATCCCGGAAAACGCTACTATCGCGCTCGGTAAACTCAAAAGTGAAGTGGCTATCCCAAAACTTATCGCTATCCTTGAGGATAAACGGATAAGATTGGATGCCAGTACAAATGCATTAGCGAACGCTTCTGCTCGGACGAAAGCAGCAATAGCCCTTGGCGAAATCGGAGGCCCCCGCGCCGCTGACGCAATCGGCAAACGCCTCATCGACGACACGGAATATATCGTTGCACTTGAGGATGCAGCAAATAGGAAAGCTATCGGGGCAGATGATCTCAAACGCAACTGGAGTTGGGAAGCCTTCGTCAACGCCGCCACAAAACTGGATTTACCGGCCTTTGTTGCCCCCCAAATGGCCGCGCGCATATCTGATAACTGGGAAAATCATCCCGTCAGGAACGCTGCAATGGTTGCCTTGGGTAAGTCTGGGACTGTTACCGATCCTTCTGCCTTTAAAGAATTCTTAACCGATCCGGTTGTCGATATCCGAAAAGCCGCAGCACTCGCCATCGGTCAAGCTGGGCTCCGGGAACTCGTGCCAGACCTCATCCAAATAATGACAGGGGAAACCGAAGTCAACAAGGATGTCCGGCGTGCTGCTACACAAGGACTAGGTGAAATCGCAGATGAAACAACCGTAGACATCCTTATCCAAGTCCTGAATAACGATGAAAACCACGTCGAAATCCGACGCGATGCATCAAGAGCATTAGGCAAAATCGGAACCGACAAAGCGGTAGATGCCTTGGTGGAAAAACTAAGTGCACTGCATGAAGCCCAAATTACAAGAGGCCTTCGTCTGGATGCTATCAAGGCACTCGCAGATGCTAAGAACGCGAAGGCAGTCTCGCTCTTAGAATTGATCATCCAAGATCAAGACGCAGAAATCCACTTCCAAGCAGCTGCTGCACTTTTTGAAATTACAAGTGAAGGCTACGGCTATAACCGCATATGAGGAGAATTTTATGGCTTTTTTTGAATTACGACAATATAGAACGCAACCCGGTCAACGCGAGAATTGGGTGAAATATATGGAAGAGACTGTTATCCCCTTCCAAATTTCTAAAGGGATGGTCGTCATCGGGAGTTTCATCGGTGAAGAAGAGGACGATCTTTACGTCTGGATCCGCCGTTTTGAGAGCGAAGCACAGCGCGAACAACTCTACGCAGCCGTCTATGAAGATGACCGGTGGTTAAATGAAATCTCACCGCGCGTCGGCGAATTGATTGATAGGGAAAAAATCGTCGTCACACGGCTTGAACCTACTTCTCGATCAGCACATCAATAATCGCACAAACTGTTCGTTCGTGTCCTCGTTAAAAGTCCAAAACGGAGGTGGTTTAGTGGGACCTGAAGAAAAATATCTATTTGACCTTTGGGGCTATATCAACATCGAAAACGTCTTGGGAACAGACGAAATCGCTGAACTGAATGCCCTTATCGACGCACAAGATTACCCCGATCCTGTCGATGATGATGTTTATTCACAGAGATTCGGTGGATTCCTGAGTTGGGAGGACGACGCATTTCGTAAACTCCTCAATCACCCGCGCATCATGCCGTTCTTAGCAGAGATCGTCGGTCCAAAATTCCGACTCGACCACGTCTACGGCATCCTGATGATAGCCGGAAATCCAGGGGGAAGGCTCCACGGTGGCGGAACGCCCTATGACCCCGCGCAGTACTACGTCTTCCGAAACGACCGGATGTATAACGGTTTAACTGTTGTCTCATGGGCATTGACCGATATGCTGCCAGGGCATGGAGGTTTCTGCTGTATTCCGGGTAGCCATAAGAGCAATTACCGGTGCCCCGACCATTTCCGCCCCGTCGAGGCGAATCAAATCTGCATGGCCCCGGTACATCAGAAGGCAGGAGATGTCGTCATTTTTACGGAGGCATTGACGCACGGCACCCTCCCCTGGACCGCCTCACACGAAAGAAGATCGATTCTGTTCAAGTACTCACCCGGACATTCGGCATGGGGACAAGGCAGATACGACGATGAACTTCGCAATCTGATGGCAGACAAGGATCAGAAGTTGATGCTGGAGCCGCCTTACGTCGCAAATCGGAAACTGGTGGTTTAGAAACACTTTCAGTGTTAAACCTTTTTTGCTGGCGAGGTTTCAAACCTCGCCAGCTGCTGATGGCCGTGTAGCCACCTTTTCGCTGTAAAAACCCAAGACGCGCTTTCGCAGCGGCTTTTTCTTCATCTGTTAAACTCTCTATGCCCCAATGCGCATAAACACGGACCCGGTCGCGCACAGCGCTACCCGATAATTGGTAGGCAGACACATCGTAATGTTTACCAGCCATCTCCCACAATGCCTGATCAATACCGGACAAAGCAGACATGAGAACGTTTCCACCTCGGAAGGACGCAGAAAGATAAACATGCTGCCAGTGATGCTCAATGCGTAGCGGATCTTTGCCAATGAAATAGTCGGCAAGTTCATCAACAGCTGCGCATGTACTTTTCGTTTTACCTTCAAGCGTGGTTTCACCCCATCCGACGAATGCTAGTGAATCTACGGAGAAAAACTTTACAAGTTTCAACGTACCTGACCGAACCACAAGGAAAATTAGAAAAATAGGAGCAAAATATGTCCTCACAACCTAATATCCTCTTTATGATTGCCGACGACCACCGATGGGACGCTATCGGTGGCCTGGGTGATCCAACTGTGAAAACACCGGCCCTCGATTCACTCATGGCGCGCGGGACGACTTTCCGTCAAACACACATCATGGGTTCCCTGGTTGGGGCTGTCTGTGTCCCGAGCCGTGCCGCCGTTCTTACCAGCGCGAATCTGTTTCGTAGCGGTGACAACCAAATTAACCGAGATTTATCAGTCTGGCCAGAAGTGATGCGCGAGGCGGGGTATCACACATTCTTTTCTGGCAAGTGGCATAACGATCGACAAACGTTCACAAACAGTTTTGATGACGGTGCAAAAATATTCTTTGGCGGCATGAGCGATCAATATAAAGTGCCAGTCTTCGATTTCGATCCAACAAGGGAATACCCGAGTGATGCCCGATACATTGGAGAAAAGTTTTCTACGGAACTATTCACAGATGCTGCTGTGCAATTCATAGAAAACTACGACCAAACGGATCCATTTTTCCTTTACCTCTCCTTTACTTCACCACATGATCCGAGGACAGCCCCTGGAGAATACGCGACGATGTATCCACCAGAGGATATACCTGTCCCAGAAAACTTCGCTCCAGAGCATCCGTTCGATAACGGGGAAATGCGTATTCGAGATGAAGTGTTAGCTCCCTTCCCGCGCACCCCCGAAATCGTCCAACAACACATCGCCGACTATTACGGGATGATTACACACATGGACGCTGAAATAGGCCGGGTCCTTCAAACATTAGAAGCGACAGGACATCTCAACAACACAATTGTCATTTACACCGCCGATCATGGACTTGCTGTCGGGCAACACGGACTGTTAGGCAAACAGAATCTCTATAACCACAGCATCCGCATCCCGTCAATATTCGCTGGCCCTGGAGTCCCTGAAGGCGTAACAGTGGATGCCTTAACCTATCTGTACGACGTATTTCCCACTGTTTGCGACCTTACCAATGTTGCGTGTCCACATACAACTGAAGGCAAGACTTTGGTCCCGCTGATGGCAGGGTGTATCGAGCAGGTACGAGCGACTGTCTTCGCGGCATATAAAGACATCCAACGCACCGTCAGTGACGGACGCTGGAAACTTATCCGTTACTATGTATCTGAGGAGACAGGTACCGGCACAAATTGTATCCAACTTTTCGACCTGGAGCAAGACCCGTGGGAGACAACAAACCTCGCCGATTTGCCTGAACACACCGATCGTATTCGTTCACTCGCTGTAGCTATGAAAATGTGGCAGACCGAGACGGGCGATTTCATGAGGGATATACCGGTACTATTAGAAGCGTAGGTACACGCCGTTGTGCCGTAATCAATTGGAAGAAAAAAAGTCCCTCTTTTTTCTTCCAACCTTTTATCCTTGCCTATTTACCACTACCGATAGCGACCAATCGTGCCGCCTGCTCTGCTGTGTCAGCGATTAACCGTGTGGCATCTTCGACAGCGACCTCAAGAGACATGGGTTCTTGGATAATACCTAACATTGCATCAATACCGGCTTTGTAAACGGCTTCAGCCCCCTCAGCGATGCTGCCAGCAATGGCAATGACAGGGATATTGTGTGCTTTCGCTACCTTTGCGACACCAACAGGTGTTTTGCCAAACGTTGTTTGAAAATCCAATTGCCCCTCACCCGTAAAGACGAGAGAAGCCCCTTTCACGTGCTTTTCGAGTTTAACGGCATCAATAATAATATCAACGCCGAGTTTCAATTCCGCGTTAAGAAACGCCATAAGCCCTCCACCCAATCCACCTGCAGCCCCTGCCCCGGGAATGTCATTAAAGGATCTTCCAAGCGTCTCAGTTAAAACCTTGTTAAAATGTCCGAGACATTCATCTAAGGTCTCAATCATTTCAGGGGTAGCACCTTTCTGTGGTCCATAGACGTGGGAAGCCCCTTCTGGGCCAGTCAAAGGATTGTTCACATCGCAAGCAACAACCGTCTCGGTTTCAGCAATAGCCGGATGTAAACCTGTCATATCTATTGAGCGCAATTGTCCGAGATTCCCACCGCCGCGTAGAATCTGTTTCCCATGTGCATCCAACGCCCGGACCCCAAGTGCCTCAGCCATTCCGACGCCACCATCGTTCGTCGCGCTGCCGCCAATACCGATAATTAAGCGCCTGCACCCTGCTTCTAAAGCAGCGTGGATAAGTTGCCCGGTACCATAAGTAGTGGTACAAAGTGGGTTCCGTTGATCTGGTGGAACAAGTGTAAGGCCTGATGCAGATGCCATCTCGATAACAGCTGTCTCCCCGTCAGCGAGGATACCAAATTTCGCCTCAACTTCGTTTCCGAGTGGGGCAAGCACACGAAGTGTTTGAATGTGACCACCGGTAGCATCAACGAGGGATTGCACAGTCCCCTCGCCACCGTCCGCCATCGGCACTTTTTCAATAACAGCCTCCGGAAACACGCGAAGGATCCCTTGCTCAATCGCACACGCGGCTTCAAGCGCACTGACGCTCCCTTTAAATGAATCAGGTGCAACTACAATTTTCATAATTCGTAATTTATCACAGCCCCTGCAATTTGTCAACTTTAGGTCACATAGCTCAAAACGCGACAACCCTATGAAAAAAAAGAGCAATGTGCTATACTCTGCGAAAGTTAACCTGAGGTTCTCTAAAAAAGAACAGACACGACACATATTGTAGCATTATATCCAATCACTAAAAATAGGGGATACATCACATGGACTGGCACCTGGAAACGACCGTTTCCGATGAACAGGTCGAATTTTACAAAGACAACGGCTATCTCACATTCGGACGTATCTTCACAGAAGGAGAATTAGATACACTCCGAGATTATGTAGACGCTATGATTGAAAATTTGCCGGAAGGAAAACGTCCGGAACAAATGGACGTGCCGCATTTTGAACATCCGTTTCTGTTCAAATACCTGACACACCCAAGCGTGCTAAAGGTCATCGAACGGTTTATCGGACCAGATATCATCCTCTGGTCGAGCCACTTTATCAGCAAACGGGAACACGACGGTATGGCAGTTCCATGGCATCAAGACGGCGTTTATTGGGGTAAGTCCCTTGAGCCAATGCACGTTATCACGATGTGGCTAGCTGTTGATGAATCTACAACTGAAAACGGATGCATGCGCGTCATCCCAGGTAGCCATAGATTGCGTGACCGCCGCTATGAAGAGGTCGACCGCACAAACACCCTCTTCGGACGCGAAGTTGTGGAGGAAGACTTAGACACATCGAAAGCGATTAATCTGGAATTGGAGGTCGGCGAGTGTCATTTTCACGATGCGTGGACAATCCACAATTCCAATCCAAACATTTCACAGAAACGTCGGTGCGGTTACACCATGCGCTACATGCCAGCGGATGTCCGTTATCCCGGTGCAGAATGGCGACGTAAACACTATATCTACCTGCTGCAAGGCGCAGACAAGACAGACGGGTTTAATACTTACACCCCTGTCCCGGAATTCTGATAACAGAATTGCGTCCGTGGAGTGCTATGTAGAACATTAGCCAGAACGCGTGGCCTGTAGTAGACTGGTGGGGTTTTTGCTAGGGCGTTTCTTCATATCTACCGAAAAGCAAGCAATCGCTAAACTCGCATCATTGAACCGCAAGGAATAATTAAAAAATGCGTCCCTATTTTGACATCCATTGCCATATCGGTATGACAGTATCGCGAGCGCCAGTCGTTGGACAAAGCGCTGGAAAATGTTTAGCGCGGATGGCATCCGCAGGCGTTATCGGCGCAATACCGTGTCCAACAGCCGGAAGCCCATAAGCCCGCGGTGCCCTAGACACGCGCGCACAACACGAAACAATCGCCAAGGCATGTAGATTATACCCAGAACGTTTCCCGATCGGACTCGGAACCGCCGAAGTTCGACACGAACAAGCCGGGGGTGACGAATTAGAACGGGCGATGCGGGAAGATCGTTTAGTCGGATTCATGTGTCATCCTGGGTTGTCTGGACATTCACTCGGCGGTGAGCTCCACGGATTCCTTGAAGTCGTAGCAATGTACAACGGACTCTGCCTGCTCCATCAGGCCGGTTCGACTGGGAACATCGCCACTTACGCAAAACGATTTCCAAAGGAGGGCATCTCAATAATGCCGAAGATTACTTGATAATTTCGACAGCACGGATCCGATGCCGGAGCACGAAAAGGTAAAAAACTACCAGCCCGATCTGAACAAGGAGTGCCCAAAGCCAATGTACGTTATAATCCGGTGAACCCCCAAATAGGGCTGTGCCGAGAATGTCGTAGTTCGCCCAAATCGAGACTAAAGCCAATTTGCTGGTGCGCGCGATCTCTTTAAGGACTTCATAAACGACAATTGAGCCAAACCATACAGCAGAGAAACCGATGATGGCATAACGCGAATTTGTGGTCAGCGATGAAAATAACAGTATCAACAAACCCGTGGACAGTATAATAACGACAGAGTAGACGATGATTGAAAAAGGGACCCAGTAGTTATCCTTCAGAAAAGCCGTGCCCGCTAATAGCGCCTGTTCCAGAAATAGCAACAACCCAGGAACCAACGTCAAGCAAGCCAATAAGATACCAATAGCAGCAAACTTACCCATTAAGTAATCTATCCACGAAATCGGCTTAGACAAGTACAGGGAGAGAACGTTGTTTTTCAGATCCGTGGCAATTAATCCCGAACCTCCGAAAACGGCGACCAAGGCGACAATAAATGTCGACGGAAACGGATAGATTCGGAACAGAAATTTTTGGAAAAATTCGCTATCAATCCTAATAAACGTTAACCCCACGCCCGGCATATGACTGATATAGATAAGTATCGCGTGGGCAAAGATGTACATTAAGGGAGGTACAGCGACAATCAATCGGACGTTTTTTCGCTGTGCAAGTAGTTTGAGTTCTGCCTTTGCGATAATCCACCATCGTGTATAACTTTGGGTTTTCAGCGTGCCTTCCCAATGTCGGTAGTTCTGTGTGTGAATAGGCATATTTTTAATAATTTCCTGTCTGAGAGCCCCCAGATCGTATGGGTAAGAGAAATGGAACAACCACGAAAAGTGGCTGCTTGCCGACGGCTGACCGTTGATAGCTAACTTAATACTTATAGATAGCAGTCCTTTCTAAGGTATCCGTAAACGGGCCCTGTTTCTCAGTCTCGATTTCAACCACTATGATACCTAAATGGGTATCGCGTTCTGGATCTTCCTCAATAAAGACGCGTGGAATCTCAGCTGTTAAGAGCCGATCCAGCCTATGGAGCTCCTGTGACCAGCGGAGGTCAATCAGCCTGCCATCGTAGACCTTTCGATGCTTTTCTCCCTTACGAATGGAGTAGACTTTTGCATTCGTGGTAAAATCGGCTTCAGAGATTGTACTTACCCCCACACTCGGGCTAAGAATACTCTGGTTCCATATCAGTGGCGTGCCATTTCTATCCACCAAATAAATTCGTAAGTCGATCCTGTCAACGCGGGGATCCGATTGAAGCTCAATCCCCTCAAAATTCTGGATCACACCGCTCCCACATGAAAATATAAAAAGAATACAGATTCCAACGAGCACAATGCTCCGCAATCTCAAATTAAAGCGAAACACACCTATTCTCCTCTTTTATGCCTTTTAAGGGCAGCTTGCGGGCTTCCCATAGCAGTCTGTTTCATCTATTATATCCTTTCTGAGTGTCAGGAGTCAATCCTATTTCTATAGCGAGCGTTAGCTTGCAAACTCCGCCAAAATCCGAGCCCCATGAAAATGCATCTGAAATCGTCGAACTTCTGAGACGGATGTCGACTCCGAAAACAACGAGCTTTCCGATGAAACAGACGGCCAACCTGATTTGACAGAAAAGCCCGCTGAGGCACAACACACAGGCATCCTCATGACGGCGATTCTCATTCACAGAAACACGATTACGCTTTTCGTGTAGAAGTCGAACGAGAAGCCCTAATCCAGACAGAAGATACTGGAAACAATCGCCCCGCTGTTCTGGATTTATCCGTCGAGGAAATCATAGAGAATAACCGTCAGGCACTCATCAAAAGACACGGTAATATTCCAGAGATCAACATCTTCCTGGAATCTATGAGGTCTGTTTGGCAAGCATTGAAAGACAGGAAACCTCGGGTTGCTATTGATCGCACCCCCGAAGAGAAACTTGAGTATACTCGGGCATTATCGGTTTTATTTCCGACCCAGAAGAATATAGAAGAGTATCAAAACATCTTAAAGACGATCAAAGAAATGGGGATCCGGAATTCCAGGGATCCCCACTGACAACAGCAGCCTGATAAATTTGCTTTTTTAGAAAACCAACATCATACCTGCCAACCCCCTTGTCCAGCAAATACCTTAAAACCCTCGCGACTGCCTGCGTTAGCGGTGTCGTTATTCTCGGCTGGCTCTTCGTCACAGAGAAGAGCCAGCAGTCCATAGGCCCCTCCGAGTGAACGCGTAGGGTAAATAGGTTTCGACTCCTGCTTGACTACAACTGCCTTCATAAATCTAAACTCACTTGACTTACTGCATCGGAATCGTCTTCATAGCGTTTCAGGTATTTATAGTAAACCCCCAAAATATGAGGACAGTTGCTCAGCTGCCAACGCTTTAGTGTTTACTTAATTGTAACGTGAGTTTGCGAAAAGTGGCATGTTGGGTGTTGCTACACTTATTGACAGGGGAATGCCTCCAAAAGGGACGATGTGCCCTTATACTGATGTTTTTGGGGTATTACCCGACCTACACACTTATTTTCAAATTGGCGTTAACTAAGGAAGGTGGCTAAATTAGTCCTCTTAAGCGCGCTTCGTAATATCCACCTTTAAGGCAAAAGTAACAGCCTTATTTCTTACGGAATTAGTAGATTTGGGATTAGTAAAAAAGTGCCTTGAATCCTCGATTTTATTAGATTTTTGCTTGTTTTAATTCACTAAAAATGCTATAATATTTGCAGTTAAATGGGGCGGGAGCAGCCGCCACACTCAATGAAAACAGAGTTGCTTTCAAATTCCCACTGCTATTGTAGCAAAAGTTAGCGAATTAAAGCAACTTCTTTGAATACACAAAGGAATTTTTCATGAACCTGATAGACGTTTTTGAATGTTTCCTGACCAAGAAAGAGAGTTGTATTGAGCATTTAGAGCGTATCAGATTGCGAGGAAATCCCGCTTGCTTGCATTATGAGAGTAAGAGTTCGCAAGAAAGAAGACGGTGTGGGGCGTGTAGGATGCTGGTATTGCCATGATTGTAACGCCTCATTCAAAGTAACTTTTGGTACAGTGTTTCACGGCACGAACAACGAAACCTTGAAACTATTTTTTGGAAGTTTATCGATGAAAGCATGAAATTCCCACAAAGGAGAGTCACTAATGATTGAAAATACGATAAGGAACGAGAATTGCCTTGATACAATGAAGGTTATGAGCAACGACTTTGTTGATCTTGTTGTAACTTCACCTCCGTATGACGAAATGCGTGAGTATGAAGGATACAAATTAGAATCTTTTGAACAAATTGCTTTTGAACTGTATCGGGTTGTTAAGGTTGGTGGTGTAGTTGTATGGGTTATTGGCGATCAGACAATAAACGGAAATGAAACAGGTACTTCGTTCCGGCAAGCACTGTATTTCAAAGAGATCGGATTTAACCTATTTGATACAATGATTTACTTGAAACCCCCCAGAGGAGCGGTTGGAAATAATAAAACTTATTGGCAGTCATTTGAATATATGTTCGTTTTTAGTAAGGGACAGCCTAAAACAATCAACTTAATTAAAGACAGGAAAAACAAAGAATCACGCAAGGGGGACACTGGCACAAAACGCTTGCCAGATGGTTCTTTATTAAAATTAAAGCGGGAAGGTTATTCTGAATACGGAAGACGCACAAATGTTTGGATGTATATGATTGGCAAAGGGCATTCGGCATCAAATGAAATCGCACACAAACATCCTGCTATATTCCCTGAGAAATTGGCACAAGACCACATTATTTCTTGGAGTAACGCGGGTGATTTGGTCTATGACCCCTTTTTAGGTAGTGGGACCGTAGCGCTCATGGCTGAGTTAAATGATAGAAATTATCTCGTAGTGAAATTAATGAAAATTACTGTGAAATTGCCAGAGAAAGACTGCGAAGAATTCATCCATCAAAGAAATCGCAGACCCGCGAGAAATCGCAGGCACCCGAACAGCTAAAATTGATGGAGGCTGAATGTGGCTCAAGAAGCAAAACCTCGTATTTGTAAGGAATGCAAAAGACTGTTGCCAATAGATGCATTTGAACGCAACCGCCCCAGTGTTTGGCGTAGT
Source organism: Candidatus Poribacteria bacterium (assembly GCA_965202725.1). Lineage (GTDB taxonomy): Bacteria > Poribacteria > WGA-4E > WGA-4E > WGA-3G > WGA-3G. Next base: position 4,123,889 of record OZ241845.1, on the reverse strand, counting down.
GAGTGTAAAGAATGCCGCGCAAGTAAGAAACCGATACCAACCAAAGTAAAGCGGGAGTATGAGAAAAAGCATCCCAGACCTAAAATAGGTGAGGACTTTTATTGTAAAGTCTGTGATAGGGCTATAACGATTCAGAGTAAAAGGGATGTAAATTTGGATCACGACCACACTACAGGGGAGATAAGAGGTTATATCTGTAACAGATGCAACACGGGGCTTGGAAATTTTAGGGATAATATTTCTATCCTTAATCGGGCTATAGAATGGCTCAAGGGAACTCTTATGTCCTTTTTTTTGAGGGTTTTCGGTGAAATAATGTTTTCGTCCAATTTCCAAGACATGCATAAGGGTTGGGAAACCCAACCCTTACGATTGCCTAAGTGCTCAACTGCACGGCGGCATCATATCATCACTTAAACGAAAATTCTCTTTTTTATTAGTTAGGTCCAAAATTACTTATCAGGGAACACCTCTTAGACCCCATCACCGTCAACTACAATATTCACAAGCTCGTGCAATGTAATTCACACTGGATCCATTATAAAAGGTTACTCAAGAATACGCTCCATCCGCTCCCGGATCCGGGCTTTATGTTCAGGATGCGTGTGAATATAGAACGTGTCGTTCTGTATGGCACTATAGACATGCTCCGCCACCTCTGCAGGTGACAATCCAGTCTCCATTTCAGCGCGGGTATTCCGTGAGCCACCGGTAATTGGCTCATGCGGAAGCGTCCGTTCTGTTGGATTCTGCAACGCGTCCGGTCGGTTCCGAGCAGACTCCAGAATCCCCGTGCGAACCCATCCAGGGCAAAGCACATGCACCTGAATATTCGCGCCCTTCTGTGCCAATTCATCGGCGAGGGTCTCCGAAAGGACGACGACCCCGTGTTTACTCACCTTGTAGATCCCTTCGCCACTGCCCCCCACCAAACCCAAGATAGAGGCAGTGTTCACAATATGACACTTATCCCCTTGTTCGAGCATGCGCGGCACAAACGACCGGATGCCGTGAATCACGCCCCATAGATTAACGCCCAACACCCATTCCCAGTCGGCGAGCGTATGCTCCCAGACAGGGCGGCTACAGACAACGCCCGCATTGTTGCAAAGGATATGCACCGCGCCGAAAGTGTCCAGCGTCTGCACCGCAAGGTTTTCGACCGCATCCGGATTCGAGACATCCGTTTTAACAGCAAGAACCGGCGCCCCTTTTGCTTTTAGGTCCGCCGCAAGTTTAGCCAACTGTTTCTCTTCCACATCGGTAAGAACAACTTTCATCCCTTCCTCGGCAAACCGTTCCGCTAATCCTCTCCCGATACCGCTTGCTGCGCCAGTGATAACAGCAACATCTTGCATGACCTTCAAATCTCCGTTTGACGTTGCTGATGATATTCTTCCAACGCCCGATTCGCCTTCACAATCGTCTCCAATTTTTCGACGAGTGCATCAATGTGTTTACCTGGAAAAGCGAAGTAGAAATCATCGTCAGAAAGTGCGGTGTAGACGCGGTTGCCAATACATCCTAAACTACTCACACTCCGCCCCCTTTGGATAACAGCAGGGATAGCCGCGCACGTTGGTCGTCCCATGATACCGTCTTCGGTGCCGATCCCCGCGGCAGTCGCGGCTTCCACTAAGAACATCATCTGTTTCGGTGTACCAGAAATAATGACGACATCCGGCGTGCCAGATGCATCTGCTAACGGAGAATAGACCGCGTTCTGAAAAGGATCTTCGCGTCGAGGAATACCAGGGACCTCGTCCATAGCGATGTAGCCGAGTTGTCCCATCCATTCGAGGGTATTTCGAAGTTCCTCAGCTTGTGTAGGTGGAAGTTCAACGTTGTGGGTATAACACCCGATTGGACAGCTGTAGTGGTCGGACGCTTCGGTATAGAAAACTTTGCCCTCTGCTGCGCGGCGCCAATAGGTGCAGCCGGAGGCTTCAACTTTCTCAGTTTGCAGAACGTTATCGGGAGGTGCATTGTGAAAGGTTATCGCAACAGGAGTAGTTTCCAAATTGAGGAGTTGTTGAATATGTTCTGACATTTTTCTTCCTTTAGCGGCGAATTTTAAATCTGAATCGGGGCAAACTGCCCCTCTGTAGGTTCCGCTCAGCAGAACCACGCTTCAGTGATCCGTGGCGCGGGTTGATGTGCGTCTTTGGTCTGTTTTGGCGGAGCCTGCCCCCGCATATCAGCAGCGAGCGACCATATCCTATAAAAGGTATCCAGAACGTCAATACCGGCATGCGCGTCGTTCTCAACGAGGGTATTGACCGTTTTGTGAAGTTCATCTAGTCGTGGATCCGAGTGTGCCCACACGTAACTGAAGGCAGCTTCGTTGAGTGTAAGTGAAAGGACTTTCACTTCAGGACGATTGCATAGATATGAACCCGGTGGAATCAGTAACCGAACGGCATACTGTACCGGGTCCACGTGATAGACAAGGCGATGTGTATCAATAAATTGGAGAATTTCGAGATAGTCATCTAAAGTTGTCCACGGCGTAAACGGTACCCATGTAGGACGTAGCGCGATCCTGGCTCCGTGGACGATGTCAAGTGCTTCCGCTACATCGGCGCGTGTGTGCTGCTTTTCCAAAATCGCCAGCACCTGTTTGTTCAGTGTTTCAACAGCAGAGATGACGAACCGACATCCGAGCTGCGCGAATTCTGGGAACAGCTCTCTATTTTTCAGAATGTGTTCAATCTTGGTTGTAAAATCGAAGGTGAGACTTGGAAAAGCTTCGTGCATTGCGCGGACGATGCGGAGTCCGTGTGTTGGGCCGTTGAGGAAATCCGGGTCACCGAACGTAATATGTGTGGCACCTTCCCTCACCTGCTCGTGTATCTCGACGAGTACGGTGTCGCGTTGTACTGCGAAAAACCTACCCTCATAAACCGGCGGTATCGGGCAGTGTGTGCAGAGATGCTTGCATCCGTGTGTCGTCTCTGTATACCCGACGGTTCGCACCTCACCTTTGTCTTCAAATTGTGCATACACTTCCAGGGGTAGTAGTTCTGCGATATTGGATTCGGCTTCCTGTGTATCAGATCGCCCTTTCTTTACAACAGATTGCACCCGCGTGACAAGCTGGGTTGACACTTCGCCACTGATACAAAAATCAACGCCGCGCGAGCGTAGATAGTCGGCGTTAAGCCACGCGTAAAGCCCATACATACAGATAAAGACATCTGGATTGATTTCTCGGATCCGGGGTAAGAGATGAAGGCCGAGTCGCAATGCCGTATGCATGGGCACAGAAATCCCGATGAAACGTGCACGCGTAACCTTTTCAAGATCCAATGGTTCAACAGCAAGGTCTATGACATCGGGTGCATATCCCGCGGCCTCAAGGGCACGGAGGGGACGGGTCAGCCCGAGCGGTCGGTGCCCGAGTTCGTAGCAGGAGATTAAGAGGACTCCGCCAGGGGAATGCATTTCTGGAGAGGTTTGTCTTTCCCTTGTCATATTAAATAGAATAGCACGCCATCAGAAAATTGGCAACAGAATAATCGGTGTCGGTTGGATCAACTTCTCAAAATCCATCAAGCACATCTACTTCGCCAGCTGCTGCAGAATGTTATGTGTAATCCGTTCAACTGCTGCATCGCCTCCCACCAATCCATGCGACCAGTCGGTTGTAGCAGCCGTAAAGACCGTTCCGCCTTGTGTATAGACCCCCATCGTCGCAGCCCCCGTCTTTCCTCTCTCCCAGCGTTCATACCACTCACAATCATCAGAATGCCAACGGACAGGAGCCGTTGCGAGAATGGTAAACCCCTCAGGCGTGCCGTCGCGATGAGTCGGAACAGGCAGACCATCTTCAAGCGTCCACTCACATCCGTCACACTCGTAGCCGACGATGGTATCCGCTCTACCGAAAGTGTCATTTTGCGCAAGGTTCGTCCCATCAAACACCCAATGCTCCGGACGGTGGACGGTATACTCCCCCGGACCATCCATAAACTGTCCGTGGCTCAAGTGATAACCGCCTTGAAGAAAACCTACACCGGTTAGTTGATTTTCAGGGCGACCTACCAGATAGTGACTCCATAGCGTACTGAGGGTACTGTAATCATCGGTTTTATAAACCGGATCTTGATTATAAGCCTGCTTCCAACAAACAAGTGCTCTGCCGTCGTCTTCGGAGCGGACCTGCCAACAGACGGAATTTCCGCTGAAAAAGGCAGCGTTCCCACCGTTTGCGATAAACGTCTCAAGGTGATCACGCATCGGAGCAGACCAGTACTCATCATGCCCGACACTCAACACGAGTCCGTAATGCTCCAACATCTCAGAACGGAACTCCAGATCGCTATTTGCGGCGTAATCAAGCGTATACCCGTTCTGTTCTGCCCAGATAATAAATGGCAATTCCCAGTTCCTGAAGATACCGCGCGTCGGTCTGTCAAACGAGACGCGATTCCCCTGTATTTTACTCTTACCATGGTACCCGTAAAGACTGAAGCCTCCCCAGTTATTGTAAGCGTTGTAGGTGTTAGTAGAAAGTTGAAGCAGAATAGACGTGTTCGCTCCCGGTTTCACAGGACGAACAATAAAGAAGAGTGCGCTTTCAGCCGTGCGCCGGTTTCTATAGACGTGTTCACCGCCGCCATCGATTGCACGGAGTGTGCCTTCATAATAACCGCTCTGCCACGTCTCAGGCACTCCGAGCGTAAAAATAGGAGACCAGCCACACCCTTGTGACGACACATCTTCGGGGATTGGTTGCGCTTCACCAGGGAGTTCCGCTTGACTCCAGACAACCTCGCGCGTCGCACCGATGCGAGCAATCTCAAGTGAATAGTTTTCCGCACTCGTTGAAATATGAAACGCAATTTCGTCACCCGGGGCGTAGCTGAGCTGATGAGTGTAACCGTCAATATACAGCGGTCTAATCTGGTTCTCGGTTTGCGTTAAAGTCACCATTATGTTCGCTCCTTTGATGTATCCGGTATCATGGCGCTGGATGAAATAGCCACGCTATCAAGGCTATTCTTTTGACTCTTTTTCTTAAGTGTGCTATTATTTTTACAACCTTTTATGCTTTTTGTCATCTTAATTCTCAAAACCGCCTATACTTTAGAAATCAAGAAAATAAATGAACACCAACCACAAACATACATTCCAGCTATCACCTGAACAGATGGCTCAGTGGAGAAACGACGGATATTTGCTCCTAAAAGACGTTGTTCCGATGGCTGCCATCAACGGTGTGCGAGGCAGTTTCGCTCGCGTCGTGGACGGCATAATTCGCGAACTAAAAGAAGACGGAATTATCGAAGACGAGGGGATAGAATTCCCTTTTGAAACTCGGTTTGTGCAAGTCGCAGGTGAACACGCCAACCGCTTCGGGCGTTCTTGGCGGAATCAAGTCGCGACATCCGAAATTTTCGATTTGCACCACGCACCTCGCCTCGTGGACGCAATCGGACAACTCACACGCACAGATGTCATTGGACATCCCGTTTTCAACGCCCGCCCGAAACTTCCCGGTCAACAATTGACAGTTGTCCCGTGGCACCAAGACAGTGGCTACTTCGGCGCAGTGAGTGAGACTTCACTCATCCCGACGGCGTGGATACCGCTCGTGCCGGTAGACGAGACCAACGGTTGTCTACAGGTGGTTGCAGGCTCACATCGATTAGGCGTGGTTAATCATCGGACAGAAGAACGAGAAGGGAAATTTCTTGAAGTAATGGATGAACTCATCGAGGATTCTCGTATTGTCACGTGTCCCATGGAGTTAGGGGATGCCTTAGTGTTCCACAACTTAACGCTCCACCGATCACTACCACATACCACAAGCGAGATCATCCGTTGGGCAATTGATATCCGCTATCTTCGTGACGGCGACCACCCCGGCACAATTTACTGGAAAGACCCCGATTTCAAATGGGTTATTCGCAGTGAGATGCAACCTGTGACACCCGTTACTCAATGGCTTGAAATGTGGTAAGCTCCAAAGACAAAACAACAAAGACTTAAAAATCGCTTCAAGCCCAATTCATGCGGCGCGAGGCGCTCCCGGAGACAGAAAACGTAAACCCTCGAATGCTTCTCCTAACGCTTCGGCCGCCTCTCCAAAAAATCCGAAGGTTTCATATGCCTCATCGAACAAGTTATTTACCTTCTCCTGCAAAGAGATTACCGCTTGAGTAACGCTAAAACAGACACGAAACATCTTGCATTTTTCTCTGACATTCGACATAATGATACCAAATAAATTGATGAGGTCAGGATTGTATGAAACGTGTGCCTTTCCAGACTTTACGCGATGAACTTTACCGTGTGCTCGCGAGTATAGGCTTCACCGATGAGCGAGCAATGTTATGTGCAAGGCTCTTTGCTGAAAACCAACGGGATGGCGTGTACTCACATGGGCTCAATCGCTTTCCCGGATTCGTCGATGGATTAGAGAGCAAGCAAATTAACTTCCGCGCACAACCAGAAAAAATTGAGAATTTCGGGGCATTAGAACGGTGGGACGGCAAGATGGGGGTCGGACTCGTCAACGCGCATTTTTGTATGCAACGCGCAACAGAACTCGCAAATAGCTACGGTATCGGGTGCGTGGGACTTTCAAACACAAATCACTGGATGCGAGGCGGCGCTTATGCCCTACAAGCAGCAGAAACCGGATGTATAGGAATCTGTTGGACGAACACGACTCGACTCATGCCACCGTGGGGTTCCGCGGAAAAAAAGATTGGGAACAATCCTATGGCAATTGGTATTCCGAGAGAAGGTGGACATATTCTGCTTGATATGGCAATGAGTCAGTATTCAAACGGTAAGTTAGAAGTGTTGCAGCTGCAAGGAAAAGAATTACCATTACCGGGGGGATACGACACCAACGGTGAACTCACTATCGACCCAGGCGAAATTCTTGACTCCGCGAGAGCACTCCCCATCGGTTACTGGAAAGGATCTGGGTTGTCTCTGGTCCTGGACACAATGGCATCCGTTATATCTGGTGGACAAGCCACACACGAAATCGGAAAGCAGGGATCCGAATACGCCGTTTCTCAAGTGTACATCGCGATGAACGCTGCAGGGATAATGGGACAAGCAGCGCTGCACAAGAAAGTAACGGCAATTGTTGACGATTTCCATACATCAATCCCCTTAGATGAAAACGAAAGTGTGCGATATCCCGGGGAAGGCATGCTACGGACACGAGAAGAAAGCCTTGAAAAAGGGGTCCTCGTAGATGAGGCACAGTGGCAAGCGCTACTGAAGATGAACAAAGATAAGACAGAGCTATCGCCATAATTTTGACGTGCGTTCTTTTTCTATTGGCGTATAATACACCTTAACACGGAACTTGCAAGGCACACTCTACGTTCGTACAAAACGCCCTTACATCGCTTGAGCGCGTGAGCGCAACCTACGTTTCTCATTTCAGTGGAACAAACGCACAACTACCACTAAAGGCGCGGAGACATCCGCTTGCAAAACGTCTTAGTCCAGGAGTTACAAATTAAATGAAACTTGCATTTTTCAACGATTACCAACTCGGTGTAATAACAGAAGACAGGATTGTTGACATCAACGCTGCCCTCAGCGGCATCTCTTACCATACGCCGCAAGAACTGCTACGAATGGTAATAGAGAATTTTGACAACCTGCGTCCGAAAATAGAAGATGCCGCTGAAAACGGTTCTGCTGTCGATTTGGACAGCATCAGTCTCAAAGCACCCGTCCCGCGCCCGGGGCAACTCGTCTGCCTCGCTGGGAATTACATCGAACCAGATAGTCCATCTCGCGGTGAATTCAATGCTTTCCTGAAGTCTCCGACTGGCATCATTAACACAACGGATACAGTCAAACTGCCAGAGGCAGACGTAACCGTATTTCACTTTGAACCGGAACTCGCGATCGTTATCGGCAAAACTGCAAAACATCTCACTGAAGAAAACGCGTTAGACTGCGTATTCGGTTACACGCAGTTTGTTGATGTCTCTGCACGTGGATTGCCAGGCGGCTTCTTTTTGGGGAAAAGCTGGCACACGTTTGCACCAATGGGCCCCGCCCTCGTTACTGCTGACGAAGTAGCAGATGCGAACGCACTTGGCGTGCAACTCTGGATTAACGACGGTTTACAACACGATTTCTCTACCAATTCCATGGCACGCTTCATTCCAGAGCTGCTCACAGAAGTAACCAACGTGGTAACGCTGGAACCGGGAGATGTGGTATCAACAGGAACACACCACGAAGCACTTACCGCAGTCGGTGACGGAGACACAGTTCGCTTATCTATAGAAGGTTTCGGTCCAGAATTGACAGTCGCCGTACACGATCCATTAAAACGGACGACTTGGCGCGGTTAGGATATCTGTAGGGCGAAGTTTCGCTCGCGACGTGTGAAAAAAAGTGTTGACAACTGTATCATTTTATGTGTATAATAATTGCCAAGAGACAACTTAGAGGTTATTCTCTAATCCATGAAATTCTACTTTGTAATAGTCCGTTTTGACTAATAAACTACGCTGCTTTTAACACGAAGATTTGGCGAGCAACGGAATGAGAACCTTCTCTCTTGCTGATAAGGAGAATCCATGAAAATGAAAAAAACCAGAAATATAGCCGTCCTGGCTGTCCTCACGATTGTCTGCGCGTGGATGGCAGGTTGTGCTGGCTGTAATCCTGAACCGGTACCTACGGGAATGAACCCCACACAGGGCCCCGAAACCGGTGGGACAACCGTTCAGATTACCGGCGAAAAATTTGACATGAAAAACGGTGTGACTGTAACGTTCGACGGTGAAAACGCCCAAAGTGTGACCGTCCCCAGTGAAACACAAATCACAGCAGTGACCCCTGGCGGCACGGCGGGGCAATCTGTGACTGTTGTTGTTACCAACCAGGGAAAACCTGAAGTACCCGTCACGCTATCACAGCAATTTACCTATACCGACGCGACCCCCCCTACCGTGACAATGAACGAACCGGTCGACGGCGCGGTTATCTCTGAATACGAAAATTCCCTGAATGTAATGAACAGTGTATTCGTATCGTTCAGCGAACCGATTGACAGGAACAGTGTCACTGTGGATGTGGCAGTCATAAAAACCGAAGACTCTATGGGCGAACCGATGGATCGAACACTATCAGGAACGGTTACCGGAAGCGGCGATTCTGTGACATTTACATCCGATATGCCGATGCGCGCCGGACGTATGTATACCGTTACCGTCTCCGGCGCTTCTGACATGGCTGGTAATGTCCTGGAAAACTCACACAGTTTTAGTTTCAGCATAACCAGTCCTGAAGCCCTTTACAAATATCATGTTCGGGAAGAAGACATTCAGGAAGATAACGGTGAAGCTGCCTTGAAACGTATCGCCGCACGTCCTGAGATTTTCGATAACCCGGAGATGTGGGAACGCTTAGTTGCAGCGAACCAAGATGCCTACATCTTCGATCGGACGAAACTTCATGTTGGACAATTGTTAATTATTCCACGTGGGCGCGCCTGGGGCGATAAATAAGCACAACCTTAATGAAGCGAAAAAAGCCGTGTACTGGTTACACGGCTTTTTTATTTTAAAGTGCAGCAGGCAAGCGCACGTTTCAAAAGACTCAACAAAGCCCCACAGGGGCGGCATTTCTGTAGAGGAAACTATGTTTGGCACACAAAGGAATTTCAAAAATCGTATCGCCGAATATCAAAGTAATTTAGTAGGTATCAAACACCTTCATCGATTATCGCCAATGCGCCCGAAGCCGAACCGATCGATTACCGTTCACGCAACAACATCTGGCGGCATCGCTTACGACTCAGTTCGTTGTTGGATGAATGCCAATGGTAAAGAAACAACATTCGAGCTCGTCCCAAGCCAATCAGTATGGAGTCCACTCGAATGGCGATATGTCCGTCACTGGCGCGGAGAGATGCCACCACAACCAAGTGGGATAACGGTGCGTTACAAGATTGGGGGACGCATTCTGGACGCAAATAACTGGATTTTTGCCGATAATCAAGCGCAAGTCATCTCGGAAGCAACAGCGTTCGCGATTTCGGTAGACGATTACGATGTGCCGACCTGGGCACGAGATGCAATTATCTATCACGTTTTTCTCGATCGATTTTATCCAGGAGACAGTGTCCCATGGAAAAAGCCAACGAACCTTTCCGGCTTTTTCGGCGGCACGCTCCGTGGGGTGATTCAGAAACTTGACTATATCCAATCGCTTGGCTGCAACGTTGTGTGGCTCTCGCCGCTCTTTACAAGCCCAACCCACCACGGCTACGATGCAACAGATTACTACACTGTTGAACCTCGATTCGGCACGAACGCGGAACTGATGGAACTCATTGAAAAAGCACACCAACGCGGTATACGCGTTGTTCTCGATTTTGTCGCCAATCACTGGTCGAACCATCATCCGACGTTTCAGGCAGCACAACGCGATCCAAACAGTGAATATCGGGCGTGGTATACATGGCAGCGGTGGCCCGACGAATACACAAGTTTCTTTGGCGTAAAAGGAATGCCTCAACTAAATCTAAAGCATAAACCTACAAGCGACTATTTACTGGAATGTGCACAGCATTGGTTACGCAAAGGGATTGATGGCTACCGGCTTGATTATGCACCAGGCCCGCCACAGACATTCTGGGCAGATTTTCGCCAGGCGTGTAAAACGGTGAATCCCAATACCTTTCTATTTGGAGAGGTAGTCGGTCATTCGGAAGCGATAGCGTCTTATGTTCCACACTTCGACGGGTGTCTTGACTTTTTGCTTGCGGAGGCGCTGCGGGAAACTTTTGTTCTTCAGACTTCAACGTTACTGGAATTTGAGGCGTTTTTAGGGGCACACGAGACCTATTTCCCACTGGGCTTTTCTCTGCCCGCTTTCTTGGACAATCACGATATGACGCGTATTCTCTACTTAGCAAAGGAAGATAAAGCAAAGGTTCGCTTGGCAGCCTTGGTGCTTTTCACACTCTCGGCACCCCCTATAATCTATAACGGTACAGAGATAGGAGTCTCGCAAAGGAACCCACTCGGGCGTTTTGAGGAGGCGCGGTTACCAATGTCGTGGGGAGATGAGGCAGATAGAGATATGCTCGCTTATTTCCAACGTTTGGGAGAATTACGGACACAATTTCCGGTAATGAGCTCGGGGAAAAGAAGGGTTGTTCATTTGGACGTTCAGAACGGAACTTATGCTTATGTTCGGACTTCAGAAGCCGGGGCTGCAATGATCACCTTGAACACAAGCAAGTGTCCGCGAACGATCAATGTGCCGACTTTTTCCTTACAAACTCATGCGAGAGACCTGCTCAATGGGAATCCCGTGATCGTATCAGAGAATTCTATAAGCGTTTCATTGCCAGCCCAAAGTGGGGCGTTTATCGCCTGAGATACAGCGTAGAAAATAGAAAAGGGACCGACGACTACAGAATACTATCCTCGGTCCCCCTCTTATAGGCGTTATGAGACGTGACTATTCGGCATCACCGGCACCATGCATGTCATCACCCATGTCGTGGTCCATGTCATCGCCCATGTCGTGGTCCATATCATCACTCATGTCATCGCCCATGTCATCGCCCATATCATCACTCATGTCGTGGTCCATGTCATCACTCATGTCGTGGTCCATATCATCACCCATAGAGAGCGAGACGAAGACACTGTCGTGACCAGAGGCGCCTTCCGTACCTGCTTTAGCGTGACAACCGTGGCAGCCCATACTTTTTTCTACGCTGCCGCCGCCGACCATTTCGTACTCACCATCTGCAGACGAACGGGCGTATTTGACATACATCCAGCCACCATGGTCTGCGTACATGGGATCAGCAGTTTTCTGCATTACCGCTTTCTTGGCGACAAAAGTGTTAGCATCATCCATGATTGTCTTGACGATTACGGTTTCGGCAGGGTACATTGTGCCATCCTTGTTCGCCATGGTACCGATCTCGTTGATGTAAACGGTGCGGGTTCCCATACCGTGCACCCCACCAGTTTCCGCCGGATTCATAGCGTCATCATGCTCACCAGGTGCCGGAAGCATAACATGCGCCCACGACATATACATTGTTGAATCCAGCATTTTCATCATATCCATCATCATGTCATCGTCGGGCATCGTATCGTCGCCATCCATCGTGCCATCGGTAACAGGTTTTAAGGCGTTCTGTGCTCTATCACAGGATACGAAGGTAAGACACGTAATCAAAATCATAATTAAAGCAGTTTGAAACTTTAACATCATTAGCTCCTTATTCTATTATTTTAGAGGTCAACTACCCGCCGACTAAAGTCGGGAGCTTGCGAAGACCCCTTTCTTCTCGACTGTTCGTGTTATCGAGGCCTCGGTTCTTAACTGTACCTAAGTGCTACTGCGTTGAGGGGAAAGTCTTCTCATGGAACTTCCCTTCCAAACTTAGAACCTCAGACACTTCGAACTTCGGAAGTTGTTCGATCGAACAATCGTCCTCGAGCGACTCGGGCGCGGATATAATTAACGCATCCCGCATAGCCAGCGCGTTTCGCGCCTTGCTTTGGAAGTATTATCGCTTTTTTAGCACTTTGTGTCAAGAAAAAAGTAAAAAGTTAAGGAAAAGTAACACATCCCTTACTGAGGTTTTAAAGCAATAACGCCTATCACGTCGAAGAGAGTGCCTCTCCAAACTCATATACCATACAATACAAGCGAATTATACCATACCACACTTTAATTTGCAAGAAAAATACAAAAACGCTGTGCCTTGTCAGTCATCTTTATGGGCTGGTTTTTAGGATTTCCGAATGAACTTTTAGAATATAGGGGTCATCCGGGGCTTGGGTAAAGGCATTTTTAATTTCACGGCGTGCGTCAGAAAATCGGTTCAGACGGTAATAAACAAGCGCCAGTGTGGCTCGGTGTGCTGGTTGTCCATCGTTTTTAATAACCGTCTCAGCAAGAGCAAGGGCTTCATCTAGATCTCTATTCTCCCAGGCAAGCAAGGAGGCTAACGCCTCCTTTGGGAACGGAACATCCGGTGCGAGCCGGATTGCACGACGAAAATCGGTCTCCGCCAGCTCGAATGCTTTCTGTTTCTGATAAATTTTACCACGCCACAAATACCCAGGGGCCCACATCGGTTCGTATTGTATTCCCATTGTCAAAGCTTGCCCAGCAGCCTCTAAGTCTCCGACGCTCTCATGTACGTTTGCGAGCTGCACATAGGCATTCATAAAATCAGGTTCTTGCTGGATGAGTGTAAGATAGTGTGATACAGCGGTCGTTTGATCTCCAAACTTTGCCGCTATCATACCCAGATGTAAGAGTGCCTGACGTGAGGCCGGCTCTATCGTAAGGACGCGCTGATACGCTTGCCTTGCACTTGTTAATTCGCCGAGCTGCATCTGAACATAAGCATAAGCTTTCAAGACAGGCGCAAAGGTGTCATCCGCATCGAGCGCCTTCCCCAGGGCTTCTAGGGCACGCCGTAGCTGCTTTTCTTGAATGAACCGATGCGCTTGACGGAGATAGCGTTCAGCAAGTGTTCTACGGTAGCGCGTCTCCGCAGCTGTTGCTTCCTTGGCATCTCCCATATCGCGAAGCACATTCGCAAGCGACTTGTGGAATACCGGTTCGCGCGGGGCATAGCGAATGGCATGTTCATAAAAACGCCGAGCAACAGCGAGTTGTCCACGCCTTAAACCGACATCACCACGTCCGAACGCCGCGCTCGCGAGTGTTTCATCTTGCACGAGCGCCTCCCTAAAAACGGCATCGGCTTCGTCAATCCGGTTGAGTTTGAGAAGGACATGCCCGAGATTGTTATAGGCAGCGGTCGTGTCCGGATGCAACTGAACAGCAACAATATAATATCTGCGCGCCTGCTCTAAGTTCCCGCGCTCCGTCTCAATCTGTCCCAAAGCGACGTACCACGCCGCGGGTGTGTCGCTACCCGCCCCTTTGACGGCTTTCTGAAACCATATATCGGCTTCATCCAGCTGCTTGTTGCGGTGATATGCAGCAGCAAGTTTAGCCTGTACCAGGATCTGTAGGCGTAACTTTGTAATATCGCCTTGTGGCTCAGTTGAGAGGCGTTGCAAGGCCAAGGCACGTTGGAAAGCAGCAATAGCAATGGGATAATCCTTCAGTTTTGCAGCGGCATCCCCAATTCCGATATGGACAATTGGCAATTCGGGTGCTGCCTCGGCAAGACGTTGGTATAATTGGAGTGCCTCGCGCCACTCCTCTGCTTCGAAGGCATGCTGCGCATCTTTTAACTGCTTCTGAAACGCCTTGGGATAATCCGTTATATCGTTGGATAAGAGGGCACCAAACGTCATCGTAGCAAACAGAAACAGGAAGGCTCCAAGAAAAAATAGTCGCCATTTCTCCGTTAGAATGTTCCACTCCATCTCTCTATTTTCCCGGAAAGGTAGGTTATAATAATTCCACATCCGCTTATTTCACCCCGTTCTCGGACTCCAGGGCATCATTCCAAAATATGCCAACTTACCTCTTGTCTTTGTTTGACTAACCACGCTGTGAATTCTGCTTCCGCTTTTTCCTGCTGAATTCGGTCGACAATCTTCTCACTAACCTCGGCATAAGTCTTGCTGCGCGCGGGATTGTTCTGGATGCGTTCAATAATTTGATATCCATCTGAAATGCGTAGGAGAGGACTTCGCCCAGCATCTGGCAATTCAGATGCAATAACGCCTAACGGTGTGTCTGCCGCAAGGGTCAACACCTCAAGTTCAAGAGCCAATTGCGTTTCATAAACCTCACGTACAATCTCAAATGTTTCGCCTCGCTGCAAACGGACATAGAGTTGCCGTATCAGATATTCGGCTTTCTGACGTTCTTCTTCTGAAGCATCCTTGGGTACAAAGATAGACAATGCGCTAAGGGTAACCGTGGGTGGCACAATAAATTCGGTAATGTTGGCATCGTAGTACGATTTCGCTAACCTTGCGATCTCTGCGCTATTGAGAGCATTGAAAAATATGCGACGGAAGAATTCATCGTAGACTAGCTGGTCATAAACCCACGCCTTAAGAGCTGCTTCTTCCAACCGATGCTGCCGCAAAGCAGCTTGGAACGCTGCTTCCGAATTATATTTCGCCCGAATTTCGGAGATTTTTTCCGCCCCCTGCGCCTTGCGCTCAGTAACAACGATGCCAAGCCTCTTGGACTCCTGTAACACAAATTTGCGGTTGATGATAGCACCAAGCACAGTACGTCTGTCCATGTTGTCAAAGGGGGTGTTCATGATAGTAACAATACCCCATTCGCTTTCGAGTTCGCTGTGTGTAACAGCCTCCCCACTAACAACTGCGATGACAGCGTCAACTAAGGTCTGCGCGCCTGCGCTGCCGCTTATACAGAACAAAAGTAAAAAGACGACTAAACGTACCATATGAGTGCGGATTCCTCGGCGTTAGCCATTTTCCTTCAATGTGAAGACTGGGTCCGGGACCGTCATTTGGAGAAATACCGTAGAGGTTTCATCTATGCCTAAGTGCCATCTTTGGTAGTGACCTTGACGTAGACGGCATCCAACTCGAACGGCGGTGTCAGCATGGACGTTCCAAGCATCGCGACGCGGTTGTGTCCGTTTGGTCTCGTGCGGCGGCACATTGATTCGGACTGTCCGGATGTCTTTTATTTTCACCCTTTGCCCCCACTCAGCGTTTGCAACATGATAGCATTAGTTGGGATTTAATGCAAACAGATAACGACTAGCGGTTCGGAATTAGATTGGAAGAATGGAAGAGTCGGGATTCGGAGAAGCCGTTCTACAATAGCACTTGTAAAATTTGCTTTAAACGCCTATGTAGGGTATAATAGAAATACGTGCAAAAACGTGATTGAAGCCAGCTCGGAGGACCTTGCGATAATGGCATATCTTGATTCTCACACCTACATACCTGTATACTCAGGCCCCAATACAGAGCTGCTTGCGGCACAAGCGAAGGTTTGCACGGGCCCGCATCAGACACGTCCGTTAGGCACAAATCCCTCGGATTCACCACAACCAGAGCCACTCCTCGAAATGATCTTGAAGTCGATAGCCGGTGAACTACCGGAAACGGAGACCGCTTCAGCAGCACAGATGGGCGCGTTTTTCGCAGCGATGACCCTCCGCTCCTATTTCCCCGCATCGACACAATGGAGCCCCGCGGAAGCCGCTGCATTTCGTAAATACCACTCGGCACTCACAGCACAACTACCACCAGCAATTCAATATCTGATGAACCCCGATGATGGCTATTCTCCGCAGAATCCTACAGAGGCAGTTGTCGTGAAGGCCTTGGAAAAGATTTTACGGGCAAAACATCTGAGCTATGTTGAAACCCGTGAGATGTGCCAAGCCATCCTCAGCGATGCAGTCCATCCGGCACTTAAAGGTGCTGCGTTGATCGGGCAACGGATGAACCGCGAAACATATCAGGAGGTACGCGGTTATCTTGATGCGTTTTTTAGACCGGAAGCCGTTCAACCTATTGATGTTGCCTCACTCACGCATTTCGGGCAGCCTTACGACGGCGCGAAACGCTATTTTCGTCCGACGCTTTTTGTCGCAGCCGTGCGCGCAGCACTCGGTGAAGCCTCACTTCTCCACAGTGTCGATGCCATGCCCCCGAAGAATGGTGTGACAGAGGAGGCTATCTTGAAGGGACTCGGTGCCAACACTCACCTCTCGCTTTCGCAAATAGCCGCACTGATTACGGACAAATTAGTAGGATTCGGGTACGTCAGCCAGCGTGAGTATTGTCCTGAGGCTTATGATTTGCGCGAATTACGCGTGCATATCATGAAACGACCGCCGTGGGCAACAACCGAAAAGGCACAACAGTTCTTTTCAGCATGGGACACAAATTATATGGTACTTGGTTACTACCATATCGGTTACGAGAAACCGCTCCTTCAATTGGCATGGGAACGCGGGTTCGATGCCGCTGTTGCTGTGAAGGGTGAGGAAGGGACAAGCCATTATGCCTTGCGCCTCGGTAAACCGTCTACACACGACAGAATGGCGATTAACTATTCCCAAGGCTTTCGACGAGTAGCTGATTCGCGCGAGGACTTTGCAGTAGATATTGATCCCGCAAGTTACGGGTTTGATTATACTAGGAGCCCACGTCCAGAGGTTGTCAACGCCCAGGCGTTTGCGGAAACAGGTGTGGCGGCCCTATCAGGTGAAAAAGGGCATATCTACGATAGGATCCTGCTGAACACAGCAATGGTTGACTATCTGTTGGGAATCTGCCCAGAACCGGAAGAGGCACTCGCGCGTACAAGGGCTGTAATGGATGACGGAACGGCGTTGAAACATCTACAAGCGTACATAGCAGCCAGCAACCAACTCTCGTAACCTCGCCCTACGTGTTTCCTAAATATAACCTGTTGAACCATCTGGACGGATGGGACAGGTGCGTTGCCAATGAATATATTCGTTATCCGCGATAGCTGCTTCGTTTACCGCTACACCCAAGCCGGGGCGATCTCGTAATTCCAAATAGCCATCTTTGGGCAGATAAGGTTCATCTACCCAGTCATTCCATGCCGTTTCCGTCGGCAGCAGATACTCCAAAATTTTGAAATTCGCGGTTGCCGCGGCGAAATGCACATTGACAGCAGTTGCCAGCGGGCCCATCGGATTGTGGGGGGCAATACTCACGTAGTGTGCCTCGGCGATCGCGGCGATCTTGCGCATCTCCAACAGTCCTCCACAAACGCAGATGTCCGGCTGAATAATGTCGGCACCCTGTCCGGCAATGAGGTCAAGGAACTCAAAACGCGTGTAGAGAGATTCTCCGGTAGCAAGCGGGACTTGCATCTGGGCACGGAGGCGTGACCAAGCAGGCATGTGTTCAGGTCGAAGGGGCTCCTCGTAGAAATATGGATCATAGGGCGCGAGGGCATTGGCAAGTTGGAGCGCCCGAATCGGTTCAAAGATTTTGGCATGTGGATCAAAGGCGAACTCCCACTCCGACGGGGTATTCTCCCGGATCTGCTCAAAATAAGTCGCAGCAGCATCACAGACGCGTCCCCACCGATTTGCGTCGGGATCTAGCTGATAAGGACTGGTTTTGAAAGCGGTAAACCCCCATTCCTCATGGAGTTTGTGTGCTTGATCGGCGGCTTCAATGCCGTCCCTCCCGTCGATACCGCGGTAGACACGGATCCGGTCTCGGACATGCCCCCCGAGGAGCATATAAACCGGCAAACCCGCTGCCTTTCCACTAATGTCCCAGAGCGCATGATCCACAGCGGAAATGACGGCAAGCCCGGCACCACCGGGTGGGAAACGGAACTGCTGATGCAGTTTTAGCAAAATATACTCGATCCGTCTCGGATCATCACCCTGAATCATCTCAAAGATATAGTCAGCAATCGGTTCAACAGAAAGATCAAGCCCCGTGGAGTAGGCTTCACCCCACCCGTAAAGTCCCTGGTCCGTTTCTACTTTGATGAGCCCCCGGGGCCGGTTACCAAAACGCGCCATAAAAGTTTGGATGCCAGTAATTTTCATTTTATGACTATGGACCTCCGTTTTTTTATGATAGGTGGCGGTTAGTGCGTCCGCTACGAAAACCGAAGCTATTCTCAGCAGTCCATAAAAGGTCTCCGATTAAAATCTTAACTGATAACTGAAAGCGAAGCGTACTAAGAACTAAAAGGTTTACATAGCAAACCGGACTAACAACTACTTACCATAAATCCGTTCGGAACGGTGATGCGGGCAACCCTTCTTTGTTCACCAAATTAGGTTCCGCGCTTTGATGCCAACCGAATCGGACCGCGACTGGATTCACAACCGCGTCATTGGAAACGACGATCGTGTTGCCATCGATCATTGCTGTCGCTTCGACGAATTGCTTGTCTTCTCCCGCAATTTCAAACCATGTGAGCTGTTTCTCATCTCGCGCCATTAGCCCGCTACCCACATAGTCGAAACTCAGCCGAATTATGTTTCCATTTACCGTCATTGATTTGTAGAGGGGCCCGGAGTAAGTTACATCTTCTCTACCGTAAGTCTTTGCAAGTGCCCATAACGCAAGCCGCCTCCCGACTTCCTGTTTGTTGCGCGGATGGATGTCCGTGAGATTGCCGATATCTGTTGTTACAACCATGCCGGTATTCGGGGCAGATAACGTTGCCGTTTGTGCTTCCCAAATTTGGGGCAAGAAAAATGGGTTGGCGTTCCGTCCTCCGTAGTTGAACGGAGCGAGCTGCACAAAATAGAAAGGGAAATCGCCTTGCCCCCAGACCTCACGCCACCCGTTGATGAGTGCCTTCATTTTCTCGTGGTAGAGCATGCCGTCCCGGAGGTTTGACTCGCCTTGATACCAGAGCACACCACGTATAGCGTAGGGAACAAGTGGATGCACCATACCGTTGTAAAGCCCTGTAGGGCTCGCTTGATGTCTCAAAGGATGCCTATTGTCAGGCATCTGCTTAAGGCGTGCCCCCGTTTCTAATGCCTTCCGTGTCTCCGCTATCCACGCCTCAATATCCTTCATTTTTTTCGGAAGTTGCTGGCGATAGTTTTCGTGCGCCTCTTGAATCTCTTTGGAAATAGATTCAAGGGCAGGAACACCGTCAAAACCGGCAGGGGGTGTCCATGGCTCAATTCGGGTTCCACCCCACGAGGTATTGATTAAACCGATGGGTACATCAAGGTTTTTATAAAGTTTTCGCCCGAAATAATAGGCAACAGCCGAAAAATTCGCAATCGTCTCTGGTGAGGTCTCGTACCAATTCGCCTCTACATCATTCTGAAGCAGCCCCGACGGGACCCGCGGTACATAGAACAGCCTGATATTTGGATAGTTTGCTGCGGTGATTTCCGCCTCACTGTCCTTTGAGGCACTCACAGACCACTGCATGTTTGATTGTCCAGAACAGACCCAAACTTCCCCAAAAAGGATGTTTGTCAACTCAAGGGTGTTACTACTGCTGACTTTGAGTATATAGGGGCCGCCTGCAGCCATTGCTGGGAGTTTAGTTCGCCAATTGCCATCTGCATCAGCAACTACGGCTGCTGAGAAAAGTGGTTCGGTCCCTCCGTTCTCGGTGTTGAGAATTATCGTAACTTCCTCGCCCGCGGCTGCCCAACCCCAGATAGGAACTTTCATATCGCGTTGCAGTACCATATTACCACCGATGACGCGCGGAAGGGTAACCTCGGCATGTACGAGAGGTTGTGTGAGAAATAATAAAAAACCGATGAGAAATAAGGTTAATCGTTTCACGCTGTCACTCCTCAGAATTTAAATGGTTAATTGTGCGAATTCCCATGATCGTTTGCTCGCAGGCGTTCAGCAAGGTAGCTGTTGCGTTTCATCACCTGATTGTTGCGAATGCAAATACCAAGTGCCTGTTTCGTACCGACAATCACGACGCGCTCCTTTGCACGAGTAATGCCGGTGTAAAGTAGATTTCGTTGTAACATGAGATAGTGTTGCGTGTGTAAGGGAATAACAACGGCAGGATACTCGCTGCCTTGCGCCTTATGGACAGTCGTGGCATACGCCAGGACGAGCTCACCGAGGTCTGCTGTATCATACGCGACCTGTTTATCGGGGAACTGGATGCGGACTTTTTTGTCGATATGCTCAATTGCGACGAGCCTTCCGATATCGCCGTTAAACACATCATAATCGTAATTGTTGCGGACTTGCATCACCTTATCGCCGATGCGGAACCCTCCCACGGTGCAAGACCGATTGGAAAACCGAGATACTTGCCTATCAGTCCGAGGCCCAAAGCGTGCTTTTTCCAAAGGGGAGGATGTTTCAGGGGGATTATACGGTATGTTTAACACTTCTTGAAGCCGTTTGTTGAGACTTTCAGTACCCAGCACTCCGCGTCGCATTGGACACAGGAGTTGGATGTCATCTATCGGATGGTAGGCGTAGTGCTGCGGCAACCGATCAGCAATAAGCGAGCATATCAACTCAACAATTTCCTCTGGGTCCTCCTCTTCTATAAAGAAGAAGTTCCGATCTGTGTCGCCAGTGAGCTCTGGAAAATCACCCTTGTTGATACGATGGGCGTTCATGACGATCATACTCTCTTGTGCCTGACGGAATATCTCAGTCAGTTTGATAACAGGTATCCGCTGCGAATCAATAAGCGCCTTAAGGACATTGCCAGCCCCGACAGAGGGAAGTTGATCGACATCGCCAATCAGGATGATGCTGGTCCGCGGTCGGATGGCTTGCATCAAGCGGTTCATCAAAACGAGGTCCACCATAGATGTTTCGTCAACGATGACGACATCTGTGTTCAACGGGTTCTGGCGATTTCGTTTAAAAGCGTTAATTTGTGGGGAGAATTCGAGCAGGCGATGGATGGTCTTGGCTTCACCGCCAGTTGTTTCACTGAGCCGTTTTGCGGCGCGTCCGGTCGGTGCTGTTAAGGTAATGTGTCTGCCTTGTGACTCAAACAAGCGAATCATTCCGACGGTCGTTGTCGTTTTACCCGTGCCGGGGCCACCCGTGAGAATCATTGCTCGCGCCGTCATCGCCGTATGGATCGCCTCGCGTTGCTGCGGTGCGAAACGAAGCCCCATCTCCTGCTCTAACCCGGTAAGGACTGCATCAGCGGTAAATGACAACGTTTTTGTGTCTCTGTAACTGACGGCTTGCCTTTCATTAGATAGGATCCTCAAGAACTGATTCGCGACTCCGAGTTCAGCGTAGTAAAAGGGAGCAAGGTAAATGGCAGAATGGTTGGCGGTTGGCGGTTGGCGGTTTTCAGCAGTACTTGTGGCGTGCACATGTTGCGTTCCTACCATCTGCATCTCTTGCTGATGGCTGGTTTCATAGCTATCCTGGGTCTCACTTACGGCGTTCTCTTCGTCAACGTGCATCGGGTCTGTAAAGTAAGGAACTATCACCTCCGCTTTTTCAATGAGAGCATGGATCCCTTCCCCAATCGCTTCGGATGTCTGTTCAAGCATTGTTTGACATGCCTCAATAAGCTCGCCACAGTGTTGAAAGACGTGTCCGTCATTGGCTTTTTGGCTGAGAACGTATTTGATCCCTGCTTGTACCCTATGTGGTGCGTCCTTATCTACGCCGAGTTTCTGTGCAATTGTGTCGGCTGTTACAAATCCGATGCCGTAAATATCATCAGCTAGCCGATAAGGATTCTCTGTGACAACGGCGATTGCATCGTTCTCGTATGTTTTGTAAATCTTTGCGGCGTGTGCTGTGCTGACATCGTGGGATTGGAGGAAAATCATAACGTTTTTAATTTCACGTTGTGCTGCCCACGCCTCCTTAATGATTTTCACCCGATGCCGCCCAATGCCGGGGATACGGGCTAATTTTTCAGGAGTATGCTCGATGATATCCATGGTATCCATGCCGAATTTTTGAACGATGCGCGTTGCCATTTTCGGACCGATACCCTTAATCAACCCTGATCCGAGGTATTTTCTTAATCCGACAACATTTGCGGGGAGGATCGTTTCGTACTTTTCTATTTGGAACTGTCTACCATACTTGGCGTTGTCCACCCACTCGCCTTGGAGGAGAAGACTTTCGCCTGGGTTAACAGATGCCAAATTACCGACAACCGTAATGAGTTCGGCGTGGTCGCGAGCCGAAAGCCGTCCGACTGTGTAGCCGGTATCAGGGTGCTCATAGACAATACGTTCAAGTATACCCTGTAGCGTTTGCATTTTTCTATTTACCCCCAACGGGAGCTGTCAGAACACGTTAGTATTGAATGGCGACTTCAAAAAAACAGCCTTTCGCCTTCAGCTTTAGGCTGTCGGCTCTGGCTAAGTGCTTTGCGAGGGTAGATATGGATTTCTCGTCGTGTCATACTCTTCATCCCTTCGTAGAGGAAAGTCAACCGTGTGTGAAGGTCCAACCAAAGACTTTTGAATAAAGAAGTTAAGAAGCCTACCGTCCACTTACCTGCCAATCTTCAACTGAAGTCTAACCAATCTCTGTCATCAATTTCCGAAAAGCGTTGAGTTGGGGCGGAATAGTATACGGTTTATCAGTTTTATCTTGCAGTGCTTCAATGGTTTTTAGTCCATTGCCAGTGATGGCGATAACTATGGATTCATCCCGTCCGATGTGTCCGCTGTCTATCAATTTTTTCGTTGCGGCGAGGGTAACCCCTCCAGCGGTCTCAGTGAAGATACCTTCTGTTGCAGCGAGGAGTTTGATCGCCTCCACGATCTCAGCATCCGTGGCGTGCTCACCTGCCCCACCGGAGTTACGGACGGTATCAACGGCATAGATGCCGTCCGCGGGATTACCGATCGCTAGCGATTTAGCGATGGTGTTGGGTTTCACCGGTTTTACAAAATCGCCATCTTCTTTGTATGTATTGACGATGGGCCCACAGCCCTCCGCTTGGGCGACGTGGATTTTAGTGTTCGGTTTGTCTATTAAACCCAAAATGTGAAATTCTTTGATGGCTTTGCCAATTTTGGTGATAAGCGAACCCCCAGCGGCAGGTGCTACAATATGTGCGGGTGCTTTCCATCCGAGTTGTTCGAGTACCTCAAAGCAGAGGGTTTTTGATCCTTCAGCGTAGAAGGGTCGGATATTGATATTAACGAATGCCCACGGATAAACGCCGCCAATTTCACTACACAACCGGTTGACATCATCATAAGTTCCAGTGATACCGACAACGGTAGGAGCGTACACGAGGGACGCGACAACTTTGCCAACCTCAAGATCCGCGGGAATAAAGAGGAAGCAATTCAGTTTTGCGATAGCAGCGTGTGCAGCAACAGCATTTGCGAGATTCCCAGTAGAGGCACAGGAAACGGTGTCAAAATCGAATTCCTTCGCCTTACTCAAAGCAATCGCTACAACCCGATCTTTGAAGGATAGTGTCGGGTGGGAGACCGAATCGTCTTTGATATAAAGCTCTTGGACTCCGAGTACGTCTGCAAGATTTGTAGCCCGGATGAGCGGTGTAAATCCTGTATTATTGCCATCAGTAGGTTCGCCGTCTATTGGCAGGAGGTCAGCATACCGCCACAAATTTTCTGGGCCCTTTTCTATTGAACGCCTTGAGATAGATTTCTGTATCTCTTCATAGTTATAGTCTACTTCCAGTGGCCCAAAACAGAATTCGCAAACGTGAAGCGGTTCTTTCGGATATGTGTTATCACATTCGCGGCATCTGAGGCCTAATACTTTTTCCATTATTTTCTTCCTTTTGAATAGTTATCAGTTGTCGCTGTTTAAAGTTAAAAGTCTATAAAATTGTGTTTTGGACCGAACAACTTTAGTTCACTTTATTTCTACTTTAGCACACTTTCCTGACTTGCCCGATAACAGACAGCTCTACAAAAAATTAAATCGACAGCTGAATATTAAATTCGTTTTTTCCATGCTGTAATGTGAGACGAATAAAAAGTAGATGTTCACCGATCCATCTAACATCATCGACATTAGATTCAGTTAATTGTAATCCATCATGGTCGCCCCAAACAGTTATCCCGTAAGGCATCGCCCGTGTTGATTCTACCGTGATAGCGATATGTAATTTTGTGCGGTGTCGAGTCGGTGAAAAGCGTGTGAGCGTAGGTTTTTGTCTGATAGACCGCGCCCCGTGTTCGCCAGTATAATCTTTGATTTCAACGGGATCCATATTCCCTTCAACGAAGGTCAATTCACATGAGGCATCGCAATAGAACATTTTTAATGCCGACTTTGGAGCGTCAGTTGCGTTCTGTGTTGTCGGAACCCCTTCTATAATAGCAGTCGGTTCAGTGCGCTGGCAACGGTTTACATAATCGGCAACGATTTCAGAAAGCAATACCGGTTTTGTGCTCTGATTGGAAACGACGTGCGCGAAATATGCGTCTAACCGTCCAAGTCCATCTTGTCCGAGTTGTGCAACGGTAAAAGGATCAATGTGTTCAACATAACCGAGCCATTGATTCCACGCCATGTTCGCTACATAAATATCGTAATGCTTCTTCGCTGTGTCCGTTAAGAGCGTGGCACGAAGATTATGAATATCTTCTGTAAGGTGCGCAGCGGTATAATATGGGATGCCAACAATTTTTTTTAATCGTTCAGCATCGTTTTTAGTAGTATCATCTCGCGTTACAATAGCATCAATGGGGGTAGAAGCCTCAAACGGATAAAAGCACCCAAAGCCCCCACGGTCGAGTTCCGCTTTGGATGCCCGTGTATCTGTAGCCCCGACCGCTTCTTGTTTCCAGTGATACCCCCAAAGCCCTCGGAACCCGGTCTGTTCGAGGGCATGGAGAAAAACATCATTCTTGAAGGCAGCTCCAGCGACATTCGGTTCTGCCCAAGGTATTGCCCGCTTGAACCGTTCCCATTCCCTGGTGATATACGCGGGTAGTTTTTCCCGCATCGTAACGAGATGCGATGCCATAGCCTCTGTACTATTACCCGGATTCGCTGTCTGTTCTGCCTCCCAATTCGCATCCCAGATCTGCTTGGTATCAAGCATCAGCAAAGGCGCATCAACCCTATAATATTCAAAGTCCGTGTGCCAGGTCGTGAGCAACTTAGCGATGGATTGGACGGACTTGGTGTCTGTCGCCCATGTTACCGGTATTTGGTGCTTGTGAGCGACTTTCGCGAGCAGCTGGACACCTTCACGCAGCCGATCCTGGTCTTCACCTATTGCTGTGCTTACCAATCCGTAATTTAACATCTGTTTATAGTTGTCAGTTATAAGTTATAAGTTATAAGTTATAAGTTAAGAGGCATCTGCTGAGAACCCAAACACTCTTAGCGAAGAACTAACAACTAAAGCGAAGCGTCACTCAAAACAACTCTACTATTCCAAAAAGACGGTAACTCCCATATCCGCATATTTTTGACGGGTGCTGGGGTTGCCGTTCCTAAAGCAGACAGCCGTTGTCGTTTCCGCTAAGGATCTGGCGACGTATTCAACACAAGCATCTACGGTTTGGAGTGCATGATTTGGATGACTCTCAATGCTGAACGTCAAATCGGCAGGCCCGAAAGAGAGGCAATCAACCCCCGGCTTTGCGAGGGCTCGAGCATGTGTGACAGCTGCTATGGATTCGATTTGCATCCAGAGGATACCATTGGCGTTCCACCAGTCGGCGTACGCAAGCCGTTCTTTGCCTTCAGCATTCACTCGGGCGGCACCGCCCCAACTTCGGATCCCCCGTTGAGGGTAGTAGAACGCAGCAACTGCCTCGTTTACCGTTTCGTCTAATTCAACCTGTGGCACCTCAATACCAGAGGGCCCTAAATCAAGGTAGTTACCGATGAGATATGTGTTCCGAGTATGCTTAATCCGGAAATTGACGAAAATACCCAATTCATTCGCCATATTACAGAAGGCGACGAGCCGATCCTCGTTGTATGCGGAGTGTTGGCTATCAACGGCGACAAAATCATAACCGCCTTCTTCGACTTTAGCAGCGAGTGCGTCGGCAGATATTGCCATAGAAACATTAGCACCATAGACGTGTTCTCCGTTATGTATCCGTTGTTTCAAATTTGCTGCTGACATTGTCATCCCTCCTTTTGGGGTTTTAGGGAGCAGCTCGCAAGCCCATATTCAAAACGGCAAGTCAAAAGTTGCTATTCAAAAAGTGGGCAGCTCGCAAGCCAAAACCTGCTGTTAATAAAATACCGCCTGCGGCACGTATAAGTTCAGTTTTGTAATGAAAATAGCACAGTGAAACACTATTCTCGAACCAAGGCAGACCTCACATGTCACGCTTGAAATCTTTATAATTATACTCTAAAAATCCCTTTCTGTCAACGGATTTATCTTTTGTGTTAGGCGCATTTGATTTTTCTATTGTTAATTGCCAATAGACGCGGTCTCGAGGGATTCTGTGAAGTTTCTGATGAAAAACACATGAGAAGATGGAAAATTGACGGTTGACAAGGTCAAATTTTTCGGGTATGATATAGGAAGAGAAAATTGTGATCATGGAGCGGAACATGAAACCGTATGAATACCTTGAACATACGGCTGATATGGGCCTCTTGGTTCGGGGACAAAGTCTGTCCGAACTTTTGCAGAACGCAGCACAAGGCCTCTTTGAGACAATAGCAGTCGTAGATACGATTGATGAGACAGAAACGATAGAGATTCAACTTACTGCCGAATCCATAGAAGAGCTGTTTGTAGCGTGGCTGGATGAACTCATCTTTCGACATGAGACAGCGGAGATATTCTTCAAGCGAGCGAATATTCACCGGTGCAGCGAAACGGAGATGTCTGCCACGGTTTACGGTGAACCGGTCAATTTTGATAAACATGAGGTTTATACCGAAATCAAAAGCGTTACATATCATCAACTGAAAGTTGAGCAAAAACCTGATGGGAGCTGGCGTGCCCAAGTAATTTTTGATCTCTAATACGCGGTGACTACGGATAGAACTGATACATCGTCGTATTCAAGAGGATATTTAGCAGACTCCACGTGCTCCCCATCAAGTAATCACCGAGGACCAATCCTAAAAAGAACGGAATCACGCGCCGATACCCCTGGATACTGCCGTGTCGAAGAATAAGCCATTTTAACGTCAAGGCGATCAATAAGGGAATCCAGAGGTCGGACATCTCTTGGTTGCTCGCCATGACATACCCGAGCGGGTGCAGGGGCAGCCAGAAGAATTTTATCCGTAGGTAGGTGAGGACCATCATCACAGAAAAACCGATGCCGATGAATAGGATACCAAACC
The DNA here is from genome assembly GCA_965202725.1 of Candidatus Poribacteria bacterium. Lineage (GTDB taxonomy): Bacteria > Poribacteria > WGA-4E > WGA-4E > WGA-3G > WGA-3G. The sequence goes on along the minus strand of OZ241845.1, from coordinate 4,096,215 downwards.
AATCGGTCCCGAGTGGATACGTAAGCCAGTTAGTCAAGCGTGTGAAGTATTGTCGCCCATAGCCGATTGCCCAGGGGCCAAAGTAGCCGGAATCTGCACCGAATTGATAATAGAGATGCAGCTGCACCCAGAAAGCGACAAGCACGCCGAAGATAGTAGCGATGATGATTGTTAAAAGCATTCGACGTTGATTAATATGCGCGAGTTCGGCGATTTTAAACGCCTCCAATTGATGTGGCATCTGCTGTGGACGGTAATCTCGGTTGAAAAAACAGACCGAGAGTGCCGTTAAGTTCTGCGCGCCGAGACGGTGTGTTCCCAGAATTGTGTTCAAGATATATCGAGGTGCCTGCCAGTGATAGGCGTGGACAAAGATGCCTGACTCGGCGCGGATGCGTGTTGTCACCAACGGCGTTATGAGAAATAGAATCGCGAAAGTAAACGCAAGCCACGGTGCCATACCTGCCTTGTAGAGTAAAAACGTAAACAGTAAAATACCCGAAACAAAACCCCATACGGCCACCCGATACGGCATGGGTTCATCGCGCTGCTCTGCCGATGGCTCACGCCCACGGGACGGCAGGGCACTTCTCAGGACCTTTCCGAAATGCCGTTTACCCGTCCAACCGAAGAAAACACAGAGTCCTATAAAAGCACCGATGGTCTGCTCATTCAAATAGGGGAAGCGCGGGATATTCCACCCAACCCCTTGTGCTAAAGCGACTTCGTTGCGATAGAGAAAATAGAAAAGCGTCGTCGAAAAGAGGACATCCAACGGCATCAGGAACATAATCCCGATGGCAAACGGATAGAAGGCGGTGATAATGGTGCCATAGAAACTGAACGGAGGCTCGTAGAACCTGAAAAAACGGCGCGTCACCGGGATATGTGGGATTACAGGATAAAGATGGCTCAACCCGTTAAACAAGCTAATACCTGCAGCAATGGCGAAACCAATCCACATCCGCTTATTTCGGAAGAAACCTGACATTGGATTTGTCATCGCAAGGGGGAGTTGGATAACCGGGAAGGTGAGGCGTTCACGTTGTGCCCATTGCCGCCGGAGAATCGTATTAAGGCAGAGGAAGATAAACGCTATGACTACAAACAGCACCAACCACGCGCCTATTACTGGCACCCAAACTTGTAAATGATGCAGGCGATAGAGGGTCGATTCGCCAAGATAGTACCCTCGGAGCGCGTCTCTATCTGAAACGGTGAGCCATTGGGGAAGGTGATGCCAAAATAGCGTGCGCCACTCGTTCTCTTCCGTCGCGAACCAGAAACTGTGTCCGAGGACAGACAAGATCGCTTGTAAGACATCACATCCAGCGACGGTGGTAGCGAAACTGAGGGTCACATAGATAAGTAAGAGTTCCCCCTGTCCAAGGGCAAAATCACTTTTAAGGAGACGGACGCCCCCATTAATCAGCATCACCGCCGTGAGGATGAAGATAACATTGGAGAACGGGACGACCCACGTTGGAAAGGTATAACGCACTATTTCCATCTGGATGAGAAAATAACAGTTGATGGGTGCGCTAATGGTAAAAAAGCATAGGACGCGCCAAGTCAAGGCCCGCTGTTGTGGGGGAGAAGTCAAGTCAATGTGCCTCTTTTTTTACCACCGTCCAGGCACGGGGGTTTCTCGCGCTTTCTCAAAGAGATCTGCCCACTCAGCACTATCATCGTCAAAAGTTAACTCCAGGCGCGCCCCTTCTACTTGTGCTTCGCCATTACCCGCATTGAAATACCTCAGACCGTCTCCAGCCATGTGGATGCAGCTGCCATCAGGATAGACAACGGTTTTGATAATTCGCGGTACTGGGTGAATCCTATAGCCATCAGCATCTAATTCATCAGCTGGCACGCGGAAACGTTCAATCGCGGCTTCGTTGACCTCAACACCCAATCCGGGAGCATCAGGAATTTTGTGGTACCCTTCGGAGACCTGTATCGGTTTCGTGAGGAGGTGGTCGCTATAAAGATTAATACAGGTGATTGCGGGCCAGGTCGCGTGGGTGAGTACACTTCCGAGATGGCCCGCCCAGGTCGTTGTCAAACCATTGCCGACGATTTGGAGCCAAAACGGCATATCCGCTGCCGCGCTGAGTTGCCCTTCACGCATTACCTGGGACTTACCGCCACCGATGACAAACCCACTGCACACATCCTGACGAATACAGGTCGTATAAGGCGGCGAACCGAAGTGCATTGCAATCTGACAATCGACGGTCTGGCGAATTTGCGTGTTTCCTTCAACATCACGCTGAGGTATGGGTGTCTCAAACATCGCCACGTTTGGATGTGCAGCCAGTTTTTGTAAGATTGGAATAGCCGTTTCAGCGTCCCGCAGCGAACTATTTGGGTCAAGATCGAGTTTAAAATCTGCCGGCACGACCTTTGCAACCGCCGCTACTTGTGCTGCGATATCCCACCACGGACGCGGCTTATTTTTGAAACTGGTATAACCGTTTTCTACAGCATCCTTGGCTTCTGCTGCCCAGTTTTCAGGCGAAGCATCAATACACCACCAAGAAATCGGGACTGCCTCACGACACTGGCTACCGAGGAGTTGGTAGACCGGCACCTCCAAGATTTTGCCGGCGACATCGAAAAGTGCCATCTGCAAACCGGCACCGAGTGAATCGTCATTCATGAATGCGGCCGGACTTTTGCCAAGCACGCGTTCGACACTCGCATCGCTAACACGGGAATAGGTATAGTGAACCACGGTTTCACCCCAACCGACATGACCGGTATCGGTAGTCACCTTGCACAACTCAAGGATCGACCAGTTGTAAACGGTTGAGACACTCCGCGTGGTAATCTGCTGTTGGCGTGGCGTGAAAGGGACATCTACAAGCACACGTTCAACATTCGTGACTTTCATGGAAGGACTCCTTAGGTATCAACAAAGGGAACAGAAAATAAGAACCTCGAAAATCGTTGAAAAAAAAAGAAAAAGGACAAGGGGTTTGAATCAAGTCATCCGCCTTGCCCTATATGACATTAATATGAGGATTTGACCTCACTCCAAGTCGTAGAGAGTTTGCCTTTGGCATCAACATCAAAGCCGTTTGCGTTTGTAACGAGAATACTGTCGATTCTGCCTAAGTTCCAACTTTCGTGCCAGACACCGACACCACCAGCACTCGTGTTGTCGGCCCCATTGTATTCAAGGATAGGTGCTCCGAGGGCTGCGGAGGGCGCGAACAAGTCATCAACCTTAGCAAGTTCCATGTACCATATCTTGACATCTCTGCCTTTGGCTTCAACACGCCCAAAATATGCAACCTCATTGTTCATCACCATTCCCCCTAAACCGTGTGGCGCGCCGTCTAATTCTTTACCGCCGTTTTCACACCCGCACTGGTCGAGACAATTCCCAGAGGGACAACACCCATCTTCAAGACTCATGATAAGAACATGTGGTGTCTCGATAAACCCAAAGTAGACGAGATAGCCTTTATCGTCTCCTTTTCTGCGGAATTGAACACCGAAACCGTCATCATCACCAAACGAAAAAACCACTTGGACGATACCGTCAGTGAAGTTATCAAGACCGGGAAGTGCTGTATTCCCGGAGACACCGCACCCTTCAACGGTTTGCATCATAGAACCTTTCCCACCGAGTTGGCCACCGTTGAATTCGCCATCAGCCCATATAGTTCCGGCGTTTTCGGGTTTATATTTTTTCACATCATTGACCCCGGCATCAGGTATTGTGTCCTTAGAACCGGCCTCAAAATCGGCGTAAAAGACAACTTGCCCACCGGCGTGGAATGAAACAAATAGACTCAAAATCAAAATAGGAAGGATAAAACGCACTTTCACAAGATACCTCCTCTGTTTTTAAAAGGTTTGTGTCACCGTTTATTTGAAAGCAAAGGCGAGGGGACGAGGCTTTCATGCCAGACTTAATTATACCTTTTCTGATTGAGAATGCTTCAACAGGCTTCTCACGAAAAGACCCCAATTGTAGCATAGGAAACCGTTGGTTTCCTGTGTAGGCTTATCCCTATAAAAGCAATGTAATCTCTGAGAAATAGTATTAGATACCCAGAAACAGCGTCGTAAAACGCATAAAGCAGCGTAGGTGCGGCACAGAACGCCACCCTACAAAGACAAGTAAGATGGGGGTGGAGGTAACAAACATTACCCCCAACGCCAATTGATACTATGCCATTAGTCTATATTCAGGAAGGAGACTAATAGCTGCTTTTAACGTTGCCCCACGTTGTGGAAAGTTTGGAATGTGGGTCAACCGATGTCATGCCCCCGGGCCCCCAAACAGAGACGCTCCCGACTCTTCCGTTGCCCCAACTTTCGTGCCAGATACCAACCGTACCGGGGCCAGCATCATCCGCTCCGTCATATTCAGCGAGTGGGGCACCGAGTTCATCAGAGCTTGCAAAGATATCCGGTACATCACCAAGCTCCATATACCAAGCTTGGATAAGACTTCCAGAGACTTCAACACGCGCAAAATAGGCGACACTGTTGTCTTGTGTGAGATCGGCCCCTAAGCCATGGTCCACACCAACGAGTTCGTTACCACCGTTTTCGCATGAGCATTGATCCAGACATTCCCCAGACGGGCAGCATCCATCAGCGAGGCTTGCAATGATAACTTGTGGGGTTTCGATATAACCGAATGCGACGAGATAGCCTCTGTCGTCGCCGACGCGACGGAATTGGAATCCGACTCCATCGTCGTCTTGCCATGAAAAAACAGCTTGGATGATTCCGTCGGAGAAACCGTCAACACCGGGGATCGGTGTATCACCGGAGATACCGCAACCTTCAGCACTCTGATGCAAAGCATTTCCGCCATCGGGGAATTCAGCAGATTCCACCCAAACAGTCCCTGCGTTCTCGGGCACCCAATTCGCTGGGTCATTAACGCTGGCATCTGGAACGACTTCAGAGGAGCCGGCTTCAAAGTCGGCGTGGAAAATTAGCTGCGCGCCCGCGTGGCTGATGAGGACAACCGAAAAAAGCGCGATGAACATCGTGAGGTAAGTTCTTTTCATTTTCTTACTCCTTTATGGGTTGGTTGCTTAAAAACTTCAGTAGTGTATGCGCCAAAGCCACTTTTGCGTGCTAAGGGCAACTTTTATTACAAATAGGATAGTTTCTGGCGAAACCATTATCCAAAATTTAGCAAAAATGCAAATTTTTGTCAATAAAAAAGAGATAAAAGGGCAGTCGGTTATTAGTTTTCGGCTTCTCGTTACTGAAAGGTTGGAAAGAATGAACTGCACATTCAAAGGAAAAACGGAAAAAAAGAAGGGATGGATGATTGTTGTAAATAAGGCACGTAGAAAGAGGTATCTATATTGCTACAGAAAACTAAATACTTTCTGATTATTCATAGTCTTTTAATCTATTTTGCAATGTCCGGACGCTAATCCCTAAGACCTTCGCCGTTTTTGTCCGATTGCCGTTCTGCCACGCCAAAGTGTTGCGAATGCAGGCTTCCTCAACAACCTTAAGGCTGGCACCGAGCGGGATATGGATGGCTTGTCGGCTTTCAGATGTAAACGTTTCTTGCGGAACGTTGGGGGGGCGGCGGCTCAAATGCTAAAATTTCTTCGGGCAGATGTCTGGGTAGGATGGCCTCTTCATCGCTCAGAAGCACTGCACTGATTAATGCATTTTCTAACTCTCTGACATTTCCTGGCCAGGGATAGGTTTGCAGGCACCCGAGCGTCTCGGGTGCTATTTTACGTACCGGCCGGTTGTAAGTATTGCAATGTTGTTCGACAAAGTATTTCGTTAACACGCGAATGTCTTCCCGCCGCTCGCGTAAGGCGGGTAGAGAGATCGAAACGGCCTTCAGTCGATAGTAAAGGTCTTTGCGGAAAGTCCCAGTTTCAACGGCTTTCGTCAGGAGACGGTGCGTAGCTGCAACGATTCGGACATTCACGGGAATTGCCTTTGTTCCGCCGAGGCGTTCAATCTCTTCTGTCTCAACTGCTCGTAACAATTTTGCTTGTAGCGCAAGGGGCATATCTCCAATTTCATCGAGGAAAAGTGTACTGTTGTGTGCTCTTTCAAATTTGCCGATATGTTGTGTTTTCGCGTCGGTAAATGCCCTTTTTCATGCCCAAACAGCTCACTCTCAAAAAGCATCTCGGGAATCGCTGAACAATTAATAGAAATCATCTTATTTCGCGACCGATCACTGTTATGGTGCAAAGCATGTGCTATCAACTCTTTACCGGTCCCTGTTTCACCACAAATCAGTACTTTCGTTACTGTATTTGCGATTCTATCAACCTGTTTGAGTACCTCGAGCATCCGTGGACCTCTTCCAATAATGCCCACATAATTGCCGCGTAATGTATTTTCTGGAAGTAGACGAGAAGGGGAAATTCTGGTTCTTGGAATTGAGTGCGTTCCACCTACGTGCTGTTGCGATTTCTCTCCTTGAGTTCCGTAAAACATTACCTTTCCTCCCTTTTTGAATTGAAATCTGGACGCTATCTCTCTTATCTACCTTTTATACGATTTCCTACATCTTATGGCGCTCATAATATAATAACCCAAGTTGCCAGTTTGTAGTATGATGCACGTCGCAAACTGAAAGTTTGCGCTACAAAACGCCTACGAGGCAGGAACTATTCCAATAAAAAAATGTTGGCTGCATGCTTAAAACCTCGTCCGTAGCAAGTAGTGGGGTAAGGTTGCATAAAAAGCAATTAATCAAAAAAGTTGGAGGCTTTTGGCAAAATAATGAAAGGATATGAGGTACCCAATACTCCTCTATATCCCAAATCCGCCCACATGTGGTTAGAGTCTAACACACCTGGGGGAAACTGTCAATGAAAAAAATCAGTTATAAACTGCCCAAAATGTCAAACTGGATATGAAAAGCACTTCGTCGGGCTACCGGGGCACGCATCACAGGGGGGATCGGGATAAAACGCCCCGCGAAAAACGCATCGGACGCTTGAAAAATAGAAGATGAAAGTCTATTATACCGACGCTTAGAGGGTCAAAAGGCACTGCTTAGATGCGACAGCAGAGATGACACTTAAATTGATAGAGGCCCCGTTGTTCTTCCGCAGTAACGTCCCTTACTGCGGCTGGTGCCCCTCTACATAGGCGCAGAAGATAATCGGGTGTTCCGCCTCCAGCATATCAATCCGGAGTTCCGTGTATCAAATTTACCTTAAAAAAGCTGTTGCGCTGCCTGAAGGCGTTCGGGTGATCCGATATCTATCCAATCGGCGTTGGTCTTCAGAACATAGAGGTTTTGTAATTTGGGAAGGACATCGTAGGAGAGAGAGAACACATCGCTCTTGGGAAATCTATGAACGATTGTATTGTTGAAGAGGTAGACACCAGCATTAATATATCCGCTTCGTAGCTCGGTCGGTTTTTCGAGAAACGCAGTAATTTCCCCCGCATTTGAAGAGATAATTTCGCCGTAAGGGCGGGTATCATCTACCCAAACACCCAATAGCAACCCCTCCATGTTTTCTCGAAAAGTAGACACCATTTGCTTGATCGAAAAATCTCGCCATAAGACATCTCCATTCAACACAAAGAAGGGCGAATCGTGTATATGCTGCATTGCATTTTTGATGGCACCGCCGGTGTCGAGTCTTTTATTTTCTTTGCAGTAACGAACAGGAATTCCGTCGAAAAACTCCCCAATAGTGTCTCGAAGGACATCGTGAAGGTGCCCGGTAGCAAGAATGAGTTCTTGAACTCCAGTTTCTTTTAGGAAATCGCACTGCCGGTCAAAGACAGAACGATTTTTGACTTTCATGAGGAGTTTTGGGGTCCGTTTGGCGGTTGCTCCCAGACGCGTTGCACTCCCACCACACAAAATAATGGCCTGCATATCGTATCCTTCTCAACTCTTATCAGAACAAACGAAAAATCTAAGTGAATCAATTTCCACGCCATTGCCCGTTTCTAAAGCAGTCTTGGTTTCGAGTTTTCTCGGGGATCAGCCATGGGCTTAGGTCCCGGAACCGGATCTGGCTGCACAATACTTAGTAGCCGAACTTTTACCTCGTGAGGTTCAGAAAAGTCACAAACGAAAGTTTTTATCTTTTGGGCGCTTTGTACTGCTTTCGCAGTCGAGGGAATTACTGCTAGCAAGAGTAACCATCCTAAAGAAATTAGGTAGTATGTCCATTTCATAGTTTTCCCTCCTGAAATGTTTGTTTCTAAACATCATTGGCACGGGGTGCCGCTGGCCCGTAACAGGTGGTTTGCGCGAAATTGGCGGTCATCAACTAAAATGGTTGGAGAGGTTCTAATACCTAATTCGGCACCCCGCTTAATGTTTTCTCGGAAGAGTTGTTCGGCTTCCTGGCTATCGAAAAGTGTCTGGATTTTCTCGACATTAATGTCAAGTTTTTGTGCACACGCCTCCCAACTTTGATTCAGTTTTTTTCCGCGACACAAAATATAGTCCAGATACTTACCAGGATATTCTTTGGCTATTAACAACTGCCGAATGTTCTCTGAAACTTCAGGATATCCGTGTAGACTCGTGAACGGTGTTATATCCGTTAGAGAAACAGGCTCCTTCTCTTGGGCGATAAATCGGAGTTTGAAGTCAATTGTGTCACCAAATTTCTTCACGATTGGAATAATCCTCTCTTCCGCTTGAACCCCGTAGGGGCAGTAACTCATCACAAAGAGTTCCAAGGTCGGTTTGCCCATGCGGGAGACACGAGATGCTAACAATTCCTCAAGGTTCATCGGTTCTCGACTGTGGTCAACATCTTTGGTGTGCAGTGCTGCCACTTCTGCAAAACCAGGCGAATGTTTCGTGTCGTGGCATTCTAAACAGAGAGATGTATCTGCACCGCTACGGATGTTGGTTTTCTTCGGATTACCAACGTGTTTTTTGCCGGGCCCGTGACACGTTTCGCATTGTACGCCTTTAAACGCCAATGTATCGTCCCCAATCTGGAATCCTGTTTGGTAACCGAAGCCTGTGGTATGGCAAGAGACGCAATTCGGATCGAAGTAGCGTTCCTTTTTCAAAAGGGTTTCAAAGGCGAACGCGTGCCGAGTAGCAGACCACTGGAGGTATTCTTGGTTATGGCAGCTCTGACACGCCGATGCCGACACATATCCGTTTTTCGTCTGATTCTCCAAGGGTTGATTCGTGAAAAGTGGCCGATGCTCGGACACTTCAGCGACTTCGCGGTAAAAGTCGGTTAACAACTGGCGCACGGATTCATCTTCTGGGACATCGCCTGTCAGCGCAAGTTGCGCAGCGTGTTGTCGCGTGAGTTCACCCGCTGAATTCACCCAAAGTGCTAAAAATCCTAATGTTTTTCCTTCAGATGTTGAACCTACCCAAAGGTGCAAGTCGGTTTGTTGTTTGATACCAGCTTCTTCAGGACTGATGACAACGTCAATCTCGCGTGATCCTACCAATGTCCGTTCTCCCAAAGTAATGAAAACATCAGCGTCTGGGAGTTTACCCTTGTATGAAGTGCTTATAAGAGCAATAGTGGTTTTACCAACAATTTTTAGCACAAAGGGGCGGGTATGAATGTGGCCCGCGCCCAGAAATGGGAATGATGCAGCATCACGGTGTTCACTGATATAGGTATCACCGTAAGCGAGGTCGCTTTGACTCAATGCTACCGTGTCGTACCCCATCATAGACATCGCTTTGAGATTCACCCGGCACCGTTGTGTGTCTATCGCCTCGGTGCCATCAAAAATGTCGCCAGCGTCAACTAAGAGTGTCGGAATCCCAGGCTTGCGAATTTCTGACACAAGATACGCGCGCCTCGGTAGACCACCGGACTGTTCCTGATAGCACCCGCAAGGCTCCAGGTGACTTTTTGTGCCACCTGTATAGAGTATAACCATGGAAGGTGGGTCTTCACCGCCAAGAAGTCCAAGAAGGCTTTCAAAGGTTTCACCAATTCGTTGGCGCGCGTGTTGCTTGATTTCCTGAATCTGTTGCTGCCTGCGGGATTCCGCCCAATGTGTATACAGTGGTGGAACCGCTATGATAAGCGTTAGCAGAATGAAAGTAACAACTGCAAGTTTCATTGTTAAAAAAACCTATTTATAAGGGAGATTATTCCAAGGTGAAAGGGACCTTTACAGAGCACTGTCAAAAATCCGCCGAAAGCAATGACAGGTGCAAAACCAATAGTGGGCTGGATCCGAATTTTGTTGTCGAAGTGTGCAAAAGCATTTTCTTTTCCTAAGCTCTGTAATTCTTTGATTGTTTCTGCTGAAAGCCCAACCGGATCAGCTGTTATGAGCTCAGCTTCTTGGCGTTCGTTTCTGTCCATCAATTTCTCATACTGGATCCGACCGTCCTCCTGTTCCTTCTTGACGATGTACTCGCTAAGGATCATCCCGACTTGGAGGTCGGGCACCTCAACAACTCGATCGAATACCGCACTCGCCAAATGAAGCACAAGTTGCCTTGCCACGACGAAAAGAAGTAGATAGAAAACCAAGAAAAAAGTAACCGCACTCAGCAGCAGTCCGAGGGTAGGCGCGCTTTTGAACATCAACCAACCGCTGCTGAAGAGAACTATGACAACAGCCGTTGGCGTTTTCAGCACCCAACCCAACATCTTCTGTGCACCGGCGAAAAGAGTAAGGGTCAGCACAAGTTGCATCATCTGATCCATCTGCCATCCTGCTTTTTCAAAGAGGTAAGTAAGTCCAGTACCGATAAGGATAAACTGGAGCAAGCCATAGAGCTTCTCCAACATCGTATCCCGATTGAAAGAGGATTTCATCAATTGAATGAGTACTTGAATGAGTACTGCACCTGCCCCCCGGATCCAGATTAACTTGATGATGAGGTAGCCGACTGCAACCACTGTGTAGGGAACGATGGTATTGAATGCTATCACGACCGGGGGGAACATCAACAGCTTTTGGATGGGTCCAAACCACCATGGGGGGAGCATGAGACAGAGTCCCCAGAAGAACTTAGAGTCGCCGGGTGAAAAGATCCCAAACATATAGAAGCCGATCGCGACCACACCACTCACCACAAACAGGATTGCAATATTCAGGGGTGTGGTGAGCCCGAGGAACGAGCCCATGAGTTGCCCGAGGGTACCGGCGTAAATGAGGCACATTGAACAGAGATTGGGTATCTTGTGGGTTTTGATGTCGGTCCAACTCGCATAGCAGGAGAAGAAGAAGGCGAGAGCGAGAAGGAGGTTTTCGTAGGTTGCTATGTTCATAAAAAAGATTGTTATTTCTGTTTCAATTGCCCCCAGAGCGTTGTTAAAAATTTCGGGTTGAGTTGAATTATCAACTGCATTGGATCGAACCAATCAGGATCAGAATAGGATCCCTCGGGTGTGAGTTGTACTTTTACCCCAGTGTCTAAATCGACTTTGAAGAGTTGTTTTCCTTTGCCATAAATTAACTGGCTCCCCTGTGGAGACCATTCAAGGGTTCGTAAATCTAGTCCGGGGCCAGAAACAATTTTCTGCAGTTTACTACCATCAAAGTGCGCGGTATAGATAGCCCCATTGTCAAAGAAATTATCCCATGGAATAACATTGGGATTCCATATATCCAGATTAATCCAATAAAAAGCGATTTCGCCTTTATATGGGGACCACGCAACCTTATACATCAGCAATGGTTGTTTCGGAAGAAACGTCCTCTGGGTCTGAGTTTGTAAGTCTATTATACGAATTTCGCTCGTGCCAACCGGCGGTTTTCGGGTAAAAATATACGCTATCTTTGACCCATCAGGGGACCACTGTGGAAATCCACCATCTTCCCCAGTCTGTGTCAAAAGTGTCTCTTGCTCTCCATCTATAGTCGCTGTGTAGATAGCCTGGTCGTTTTCTCTCCAGTACGCAATCATATGTCCATCGGGAGACAAGGTCGCTCTTCTCCTGACAGCCGTATTCTTAAAGACCTTTCGTATATTTTTGCCATCTGCATCCATTATAAACAGGTCCCAAACCCTATCTTGTCGATCAGAACTGAATAGTATTTGCTCTCCGTTGGGGAACCATAGAGGGTCTCTATTACGCGACGGGTGGCGCGTTAAGTTGGAGTGTTCACTTCCATCAGTGTTCATGATATAAATATCTCCATCTTTGTGCGAAGCGAACAAGATTCTACCAGTTTCAGGGGCTTTTGCCCAGACGAAGCAATTGCTTGTATATAGCAGCCCAAAACTAATACCGAAAAAAATAAATAGCCCTAAATGTCCGAATTTCATGGCTTCCTCCAATTTTACACCGGCTCTGTTAGATAGCAACTTGGGTTATTATAGCGCAAAATTCAGAATCACGTGGATATATTGTTGTATGCACAGTTGGAAACTGTACACACAACAGCATATTGGATAATTGAGGATAGTTCCTTATTTTTCAGGTGTCCATAGAGGAACTGTTAGTTTGCAGGCTATCATGCACATTTAATAATAGATCGTTCCACACAAAAAACCACAATCTAACAAATTATACAAGCGAGTGTTGTCGTATTCCTTTTATGAACTGCGGTACCGATTGCTATCTTTGCAGTAGCAATGCTTTATGAACTACCTTCGCGTAATTACTGACAAGTTTCGTGCCATTCTACCGACCAGCTGGGTACCCAAGTTTCCAGATAAGGATCCCAACTATAAGTGAGTACTGGGTACGGTGTGTCTTCACACTGTTGACCGTCTGGGCAATCGCTGTCAGTAGAGCAAGTCTGATCCGCCCGAGCTTCTGGGGTCGAAGTAATTACCTGTGCAAGTAGAAGCCCACCTGCAGCAACGCCGATTGCTAATGGTGTTTTCACACCAACACGGCCTTCTTCAGAAGCGAGGAAGTCTCGAATTTTCGACTTGAGATTTTTCATTTGGATTTCCTCCTTTCTTTATACTGGGTATCTCACACCCAGCAGGATTGGCTCGACCCGGTTTCGACCTGCAAGAATAATCTAAACTTTTGCCGAGCCCATTTCCAGAGCAAGAGAGCTCACTTACGCCGGAAATATTTGAAAACAATATCAACTTCAGAAGGGGTATGGTGTTTCGACAGGGCCTCTGCCAAAGCGTTTTCAAGACATTCAAATTGGTTCGTTTCCTGTCGATAGGCACTTGGGTAGGTTATGCCGGTTCTAGGATCGTAGTGTCGACAGAAGAAGGGTGGAAACAGCGTAGGATGTAAAGGCTGCTGGCGTGCTCTCTCGCGCGCTGTGCTCTGTTTAAACAACCTGACAATTTCTGACGCGGTCCGTTCCCACGTGTACTTTGCTGCAAATCCTTTTGCTATCTGTCCATACTTCATGCATCGCTCTGTGTCTTTCAGGAGCTGATTGATCATTTCCGACAATTGCTGTATCGGAATATCCAACTCGTTTCCCTTCTTAGAAGAACACTGAACCAGAACTCCTGCTCCTTCAATTTCAGGTGGAAGTTCGTGTTGTGAAACAACAACTGCAGGTGTGCCGTATGCCATCGCCTCCAAGACTAGTGAGGGAGAGGTTCCAGGAATCGCAGGGAAGCAGACAAGATCCAGGGATTGGAAAAAGATAGGCAAGACAGCCCTTGTATCTTCATCATCCGCGCTGAAAATCACCACATTATGCGGAAGGTTCCGGTAATCTTTTACCAAGATAGAATCGTAGACGAAGAAGATAAGATGTGGATTGGATGTTGCCAGTTCTGAGATGACCCGTACCCCAATGTTTGGTTTGAATCCCGAAATTACTCCGACCACGGCGTGTGTTGCGAACATCGGGTTCTCTGTAAGCGCAGCCGTATGTTGCTTTGCTAAGTGTTTTCCAATTGGCTCAACGAGATTTATGCCTTCTGTAATCGTATGCACTCCAACAGGGTCCACCCCGAATGCTGAAAGCCAATTAGTTATCCAAGACGCTTGGGATAGTAACAGATCTGTAGATTTCTGTGCAGCGTAATGCTCCAAAGCTTCAGAAATCGCAGTGTCTCGTAGTTTCCTATCGCTCCCAAGGCAGTGGAGGATAGGTAGATTCTGTGGATAGTACAAAATATCGTGCCATAGAAATTGACTGAGGAGGAGGATGCCATCGTAGCCATCCATAGCATACCACGGTAGCGGAAAACTGTCCTCGCCTTCGGCCTGTAAATCTCGAATTGAGACAAACTCTCCAAATTCGGCAGATGGCCTGCCAGTCGTGCTGAAGGTTTCCAATTCAGCATGCTTTGAGAGTGCTGTCAATAGGTGATATCGATTCTCGTTCGTTATATCATCTAGTGCCGATTGCTCTTGAACAAACTGGAATGGAACAAGTAATTTGAGTTTCTTCTCTGATTGAGGAAATGTACAAGCGCCCCGGGTAGGGCTTAACAACTGCCCGCGCTGACTCAACTGTTGTAAATATTCAAGACCATCAAAGATTTGCTCGGTTCTGAATTGGGATTTCAAGCACTCAACGGTTGCGTACAGCGTGTGGGTGAGGTCGCGATCGAGAAGTTCCGATTCTACATCACTGATTTCAACAATGGCATTTGATTCCATGTCTGCGGCGTATTTTTTTCCGTTCTGTTCAAATTTATAGTGTTGATGCACTCGATAACTTGTTTGAACCTTCATTTTAAACTTCTATAAACTCCTCATTCTTATTAAGACCGTGATGGTTGGGTTTCAAACCTACCTATAATAGAAGAACGTCTCTCAGGCAGTAGCATGAATAAAGCCTTCGCATCTTGCAAGTATCGCCTTGGCAGTATCTTCATCTTCTACGAACTCACAAAGAATGGCTTCTACTTCTCTCGACGTGTGTTCTTTGAGAAGAGAGATTACCAAACCATCCACCACCGGTTGGTTAAAGGTCCCAAATGGATTGACTGGGGTCTCGTATCGTGTGTTCAAATTCAATACTACTGACTTCTGTTCCACCTGTTTACTGTGCTCGTTCCAATAGGGTGCAAAAAGCACTTTGAGCCTGTTTTTGCCAGCCAATTTCTTTTTTTTCTCGAGCTGCGCAAAGAGTGAGAGAATTTGTCGTGCGGTTTTCTCCCAAGTAAATGTCTGAGAGCGTTTTAGTGCTCCTCTTGCGTAATTTTGTCGAAGTTCGTCATTGTTTAATAATAGGTTTACTTTTTCCGAGAAGTCCAGTGGTGAGGTGTAACTGGCAATAGTGGCTATGTCCTGTCCAAAACGTACGGCGGGCACGATCAACCCGGCATCCCCTACGACAGAGGGTACCCCATCAAAATCAGAAACGACCGGAGGCACACCACACGCCATCGCTTCAAGCACCGTTAATCCAAAGGTTTCTTCGCCGGATACTGACGGAAAACAATATACATCAAAAGTATTGTAGATCAGGGGTAGTTTCTCGCGCGGGTGAAATCCTACATAGACCAAATTTTCTGGAATTGTTCGGTGTGCGTACCTCCCCTGATTCCACCCCGCCTGCAAAAAGAGAATGTGTGGGTTAAGTTCCGCCAACTTTAGATAGATAGAGGCCCCCTTTTCCGCTTGAAGACGGGAGAGATATCCGACCGTGGGCATCGTTTTAATCCTTTCATCGCCGACGAGTTCTGCAAGTTCCTGCTTTGCCTGTTGTTTATCCATTGGGCGGAACAAATCTAAATCCACACCGTTTGGGACAGTGTTGAAAACGTTTTTATCCCAGACGAATCGAGAATAAAACTCACCAACGGAATCCGAAGGTGCTGTGAAGGCATCATAACCTCGCAATGCTGCATAATGTAGGAGCATTGAACGAACGGTTGAGCCGCCATGACCATGCCCATAATGTACCTGCATCAGAATTGGTGGGAGTTCAGGATGCCGGAAGAGAGGAACAAACGATAACGGATTCCGTTCAGAATGTATTGTGAGGATACCATCATATTGCCTTTCAACTGTCTTTGGGGAATGGGCTAGATCGCGTAGACTTAAATCCACCTCGTAAAGATTCTCATCTAGCTTTCTATTTTGTTTGCCAGCAAAATAGAGCACAGCATATTTCTTCAGTGCCCGAATGGTATACGCCAACGCGATATTGGTCCCCGCGCTAGTGTTCTTAATGTCTGCGAAGGAGTCAGGGTTTAAGCCTTGTATAGGTAACAAAATATGCGGCAGATCGCCCCTTTTCGGAAAAAGTATCTCAGGTTTCTCACCTCGATTAAAGATCAAACCTTGTCCCGCACACTCGGTCAATGTTTCAAAAGCTTGTGTAATTTCAGACTCATCATGGATAGTTTTCAGGATATCCGTGATCTCCTCTGTAGTCTGTGTCTCCGCGAGTTTTAAAATATCCGCAACAACAGTAGAGATTTCGACGAGCTGTGCCTTATCAAGATCAGCAGCGTAAAGTTTATCTTCTTCTTCAAAGATATGGAGTTGATGAAGTGATTTCGGAAAATCAAGCATATTTTTTATCCTTGTAGGTAGTCGTACAACAAACCTGTTACAGATCGCTTGACCTACTTTTATAAATATAGAGCAATTCTTGTGCCAATTGTAGAAACCTTATCATTATAGGATTTTCACAAAATATTAACTACGCAAATTTTTCGCAGTCGGCAAAATATGCATACCTCATTCTGCAGATTTTACATATTCTAAACCAACAGCCCCAGCGCACGATACTTCGGACACCCAACACCGACAGAGATAAGACCGTAATTTACACCCAAGCAGCATGCCCACTATTAACCAGCCTTACAATTAACGTATAAGCCCTCTGAATATTGCCAAATATGGGAGATTGCGCGACCGTAAACATCAATAGCTCCCGGTTTAATTCTGACGCGTTTCCGTTCTATGAAGAACTTCAAATAGACAGTGGCTTTTTGTCCTTGGGGTATGCTGCGTTCAGGAGCGTTTAATTTACCAAGCGAATTACTTGGGTTGATGCCTTACAAAATATTACCATCAATACACCTCTCTACTCCTGCCCCAAAATAGACTGTGTACCTTCATACCGTTTGATGAAAAATAGAAAAATAACGCGTGCGGAGAATGAAAAGGTTGCATAAAAAGCAATTTTCCGGAAAATTTGTGCGTTTAATGGGATAATGTAAGAAACGTGAGGCTGGTAAAAGGAGGTTAAGCTTACGGAAAAAGAAAAGGCGCGTCAGGGACGCGCCAACGGTTATGTGAATTTAAATCTTGACAGAACGGAATAGAGGTGGTATGATACCGCCGAAATTTAGTTGTTTTCGGCCCCTTCGTCGATCCAGTCGATGAAGAGTTGGACTTGATCGGCATTAAGCGGGGGTGGAATAGGAGGCATACCGCCGCCATCAATACGTCTAACAACAAGGCTGCCATCCCCATTGCCGGCGTCGAAGGCAGCACCGCCGTTTCCGCCGTTTTTGAAGGTATCGTAAGCAGTCAGGTCAAGCCCGCCGGCTCCCGGCGCTGCGTGGCATCCCTGAACAGAACACCGTTCAGCAAGGATCGGTTGAATATCGTCTTTAAAAGAGACCGGTGGTTCTTCAACAACAGGCTCCTCGACCGGCACATCAACGTCAGCGGGTTGTTCTACGGGAACCGGTGGTTGAGTAGCAGGCGGGGTTGTCGCGGGTTGAAGTACATCGGTTGTCCCTGTGGTGCCCTCAGTGATATCGCCTTCATCGCCGCAGCTTATAATGAAGATAGCAGCCAGAAAAAGACTTACCGCAAAAATAGGAATGGACAGGGCCGGGGGCTGTCGGTTACGCCGGTGAACCAAAAATGAATCAATCACAATAGTATGCTCCTTTGTTGAGAAATGTGTCTGTTCGTAGCAAATTTCGCTATTTTGTACATAGCATACCACGACAGAGAGGTAACTGTCAAATGAAAATTTTGATTAACACCGATATTACCCCCGAACAACAGCAGCAGATTGAATCGGTTTCCGATCCCCTTTCGCTGACCCGTCCGCAGAATTCAACAGAAGCGTTAAGGGAAATTGTGGATACCGATATTGTGTTTGGCGGGTTTAATCGAGGGCTTTTTGAAAACGGGAAGCAGTTAAAATGGGTGCAAGTGCTTTCAGCGGGGGTCGACGGGTTGCTGTTTCCAGAATTTGTCAAAAGCGATGTGATTTTGACGAGTGCCAAAGGATTCGTCGGTCCCCATCTTGCAGATCAAACGTGGGCTTTATTGCTGGGTCTCTTGCGAGGTATCGGACGCTCCGTTCGCGAACGGACATGGGAAAATCGGATGTCTATCCGTCTGGCTACGTGGGAACTCAGCGAACGGACGTTGGGGATCGTTGGACTCGGTGGCACCGGAATTGATGTGGCGCGCCGGGCCCAAGGGTTTGCTATGCGCGTCATCGCTGTCGATCCAGAGGCGGTTGCGGCACCCTCGTTTGTCCATGAAGTCTGGAAGATGGATCGATTCCATGATCTCCTCGCCGAATCGGATGTCGTTGCCATCTGCGCACCGTTGACACCAGAGACCCACGGCATGTTTGACGATGCCGCATTTGAACAGATGCAATCACACGCCTTGCTTATTAACGTCACACGTGGGAAAATTGTAGATGGCCCGGCCCTGCTTCGCGCACTGACTTCAGGAAGTATTGGGGGGGCAGGGTTAGATGTCACGCCTGTAGAACCGCTACCGCTTGATAGCCCGTTGTGGGATATGCCAAACGTGATTATCACACCACACGTTGCCGGGGGTTCACCGATTCGTTTAGACCGCTCAGTCGGGCTTTTCTGTGATAATCTGGAACGGCTGCTTGTTGGGAAACCACTCCTGAGTGTAATTGATAAGGAAAAAGGGTATTAGCGTACAGAGTTGTCGGATTGGAAGGCTGGAAGGTGGAAAGAATCCCTCCGCCTCCTTCCGATCCATCCGAACCTGTCCTGTTTATCTCGCCTGAAGCGATAAATCGGGTTATCGTCAGCTCGGGTCAGCGATCTTGACGAGTTGTTTCCCGATATTGCCGCCCTTTAGCATGCTAATGAACGCTGCTGGTGCAGCCTGGATTCCACCATCCTCAATTGTTTCTCGATATTTCAGCTGCCCCTCTCGCAGCCATCCTGCCATTTCAACGAGCGCGTCTGCGTGTTGATCAGCGAAATCAGAGACGAGGAAGCCTTCGATCCTCGCACGTTTGGTAATCATAAACCAGAGGAACCGCGGGCCGGTCTCCGGGTGCGCTAAGTTATATTGCGAAATTTGACCACAGATAGCCACCCGTCCCTTGACCCTTAAATTCGGGAAAACGGCATCCGTGATGCGTCCGCCGACGTTATCAAAGTAGACATCTATACCGTCCGGGAAATGTTTTTCGAGTTCGGTGTAATAATCATCAACCTTTTTATAATTAAAAGCCGCCTCAAAACCGAGTTCATCAACGATGTATGCCACCTTTTCATCAGTGCCAGCGGAACCAACGACCCTGCAGCCTTTCATTTTTGCGATTTGTCCAACCACAGAACCAACGGCACCAGCGGCACCAGAGACAAAAACAGTTTCTCCATCTTGAAGTTTTCCAACCTTAAGCAAGCCGAAGTAGGCTGTTAAACCCGGCATACCGAGAATCCCGCAGCCTGTTGAGATAGGGGCGATTGTGGGATCAATTTTCCGCAGCTCGTCCCCAGCTGCGACACCGTATTCCTGCCAACCAATGCCTGCGTTGACGATATCACCGATCTCAAAACCCAGATGTTTGGTCTCAATCACTTCGGCAATGACGTTACCGACCATAACTTCATGAATGTCGACGTTGGCGGCATAAGACTTCGTAGCATTAATCCGACCGCGCATATATGGATCCACTGAGAGATAGATAGTTTTTACTAACACCTCCCCGTCTTTAGGCATCGGCATTGGCACCTCAACCAAGTTGAAATCTGACGTTTTCGGATATCCTACGGGCCGAGAGGCCAGGGTAATTTGACGATTCATGTAGCGTTTCTCCTTGCTTAACACGTGGTTTCCGTTTGGCATTGTTCCAATGCCTGTATAGATAGCAGCCTTCATTTTCATGAGATGTCTGCTCCTTTGTTTCTATTTGGGCTTACGCGATTTTGACCGTGGGGCCCCCGCTCTGTGAGAGGTGAGTGGGCAGTCTGCGAAAAAACACAGGCATTCGAGGACACACAACCTAACAGGTTATGCTACAAAAAGCACGGTTGTTTTGACCGTGGGGGCCCCGCTCTGTGAGAGGGCAGTCTGTGAAAAAACACAGGCATTCGAGGACACACAACCTAACAGGTTATGCTACAAAAAGCACGGTTGTTTGACCGTGGGGGCCCCGCTCTGTGAGAGGGCAGTCTGTGAAAAAACACAGGCATTCGAGGACACACAACCTAACAGGTTATGCTACAAAAAGCACGGTTGTTTGACCGTGGGGGCCCCGCTCTGTGAGAGGGCAGTCTGTGAAAAAACACAGGCATTCGAGGACACACAACCTAACAGGTTATGCTACAAAAAGCACGGTTGTGTCGTGTTTAGCGAACGTAGGGCGAGGGTACCTCGCCCTATGGGTTGGGAGCCCCAGCCCATGCGCTAAGATCCGCTATAACAGTCGCTTCCGGAGTGTCTGCTTATCGGATTTTCCAACGCTTGTTTTTGGGATTTCATCAACAAAAACAAATCGGTCAGGAATCCAGAATTTAGGGAACTCGGTAGCAAGTTCCCGTTTGAGGTCCGTCGAAATGTCATCCTCGGTGTGGTTAGCAACCGCCCCGATCGGTGTGAGTGCAACAACTGCGATTGGACGTTCCCCCCAGTCTTCATCAGGGACACCAATCACCGCCGCCTCAAGTACCTGCGGATGTCGCAATAGCGCTGTCTCTAAGGCAGTACTCGAAATAGACTCTCCGCCGCTACGAATCAATGCCTTCGCGCGGTCCACAATCTGCATATACCCATCAGGATCAATAGTCGCAAGATCCCCTGTCCGCAACCACCCATCGGTAGTGAAATATTCCGTTGTCGGTTCACGCTTATAGTAGCGCCTCGCCGTCCAGGGACTGCGTACCTGAACTTCTCCAATCGTCTCGCCATCCCAAGGGAGTTCGGTGCCATCGGTAGATGTTCCAGACGTGAGTCGAAGTTCAACGCCCGGTATAGGTCTCCCCTGTTTTGCTTTAATTTGCCATTTTTCAACGTCTGAAAGTCCCTGGTGTGTGCTGCGCAACTTCGAGAACGTCCCCGTCGGAGACATTTCAGTCATCCCCCAGGCGTGACAGACTTCAACGTCTAGATCTCTTTCGTATGCTTCAATGAGCGTTGGTGCCATCGCTTCCCCTCCGACTATTAATCGCCGGAAGGTCGAAATATCCTGCCGCCTTTTTCGTAATTCTGGGTAAGCCGCTGCCCAAACCGTTGGTACGCCTGCAGCGACAGTAACCCCGTTTTCAGCGATAACTTCTGCGAGACATGTAGGTTTCGGTCCCGGCAATACCATATCAGCACCGGCGAACATACAAGCGTAAGGCAACCCCCATGCCATAGCGTGGAACATTGGCACAACCGGCAGAACGACATCCATCTCCGTTAATCCAAACACATCGGCTTGATTGACCGCTAAGGTGTGGAGAAACATAGAACGGTGCGTATAGAGCACACCGCGAGGCTCGCCTTGCGTTCCACTGGTGTAGCAGAGCCCCATTGCCCAATTCTCGTCTTGGATATCCCATGTATATGCCGCTCCAGCTTCACGGATCAGTTTTTCATAAAGTGCGTCGGGATGCGTAGACGTTAGACCGAAATGGATAATATCTTTACATGCAATCCTATCTCGAAGTTCGTCAAATCGCTCAGCAAATGCCCCATCAACAAAGATAATCTTGTCTTCAGCTGCGCGAACAATTTGGGCTAATTGTGCCGCAGAGAGGCGGATATTGAGTGGATGGAGCACAGCACCGATACACGGAATTGCATAGTAAAGTTCCAAGTGTTGATAGGTATTGGCGGCATAGGTCGCGACTCTATCGCCACGTCGGACACCTAATTCCGTGATAGCATTTGCGAGCCGCTTTACACGTTCATATAAAGCAGTGTATGTATAACGATGCCTATCGGCATTAGGCAGCAACGTTTGAACGCATTTATCACCATGAATTCGGTGTGCATGCTCCAAAACTTGCGCGAGCGTCAAGGGGTAGTTCATCATCAAACCGTGCATACGCGATCACAACTCAGTTTTTGCTCCATCTTCAGCAGAGAAAAAGTCATTTCAACGTGTATTGTCGTAATTGGTAACAATCAAACTATTTTAGCACAAAAGCAGACTTTATGGTAAAAAAACGAAATATCCGATATCTCGCCATTTTAATTTGCATTATATAAAAAAAATAATAGATAATTAAAGTATATTGGAAGCAGAAACCTATTTGGAAACTTCACATTTCCGCACCATATTCTTTATGCGCCCAGATACAAAAAGGAACTTTATGTCAATTTCAGAGAACACACGGTGTTTCTGGATCCGTGTCGCGATTTTATTCGGCCTCCTATTAGTAATACCGGCGGCGGGGAGTGCCGAAACACTTAAAGTCATCGTTCAAGATCAAAACGGAAGTGCTGTCCCGGAAGCAAAAGTACAAATTGGCCCCCAAGAACAGACAACAGACGAATCCGGGGCGGCTACATTCAGCGATGTGACAGGTGCTCAGTCCTTGACCGTAATAGCGATCGGATTCTCAAGCAAACGAATCCATATCCCCGCCGATCAAACCGAGACCACGGTAACACTTGCTCCCATTCAACCCATTGAATCCATTGTAGTGGTAGGGACTCGCAGCATAGGCAGGCGTGCGTTGCGAGCCCCAGTTCCGATAACCGTGGTCAACAGAGAGCAGCTCAGTCTTACGGGGCAATCTGAAACGGGGCGCGTCCTGCAGATGCTAGTGCCCTCTTTTAACTTTCCCAGTTCAACAATCAGCGATGGGACCGACGCGCTGAGACCGGCAACTGTGCGCGGTTTGGGCCCCGATCACGTGTTAGTCCTAGTCAATGGTAAACGTCGGCACAAAAGTGCGTTGCTTCACGTAAATAGTTCCGTCGGTCGAGGGACTGCTGGAACCGACTTCAACGCGATTCCAGCCGCTGCGATAGAACGGGTTGAAGTCCTCCGTGATGGTGCAGCGGCACAGTACGGATCCGACGCTATCGCGGGTGTTATTAATATCGTACTCAAAGAGGATATCGACAGCAGTGACGCTGCCCTCTACTGGGGACAAACCTATGAAGGTGACGGCGACACATGGAAGGGAAACGCCAACTACGGCATGAAAGTCGGCGAATCTGGTTTCCTCAACCTGACTGCTGAATGGCGGGACCGATACCGCACAAATCGCGCCGGCCTCACCGGAACGCGACAATACGATTGGGTAGAAATAGACCCAGGCCGCCCCCCCGACGCGACGCTTGAGGTAACAGGTGAAAATGGAAACGTAATCGGTGAAAAGCCCGTCTGGTTTGACCCGCGCGAATATCACTTCGATCGAAAAAACTTTCGAGTCGGGGATTCCGATGCATCACAAAAAGTTGGCGTTTACAACTTCGGCTTGCCACTGACGGAAGGGTTAGCGCTGTATTCATTTGGTAGTCATTCCACGCGCGAAAATAATAGCGCTGGCTTTTATCGCAGAGCCAACCAAGCAGAACGGACGGTAACCCAAATTTATCCAGACGGATTCTTACCGGAAATTAACACCGATATTGGGGATACTTCGCTCGCGCTCGGCTTGACGTGGACCCATGAAGCGACAGACCTAAATGTAGATGTCGGTGTTAATCACGGATTGAATACATTCGACTTCTTCATTTCCAACTCGCTGAACGCCTCCTATGGTGCCAGTAGCCCGACCGCCGCGGATGCCGGCGGATTTGGACTTACGCAAACAGCGTTCACCTTAGACTTGACCTACCCGCTACGGTACCAATCCTCTTTGGTTAACCTCGCCGGGGGGATCGAATTTCGTAGAGAAGCTTACAGCATCCGGGCAGGCGATCCGCTTTCATGGATTAACGCAGGACTTGGCGCCCCGGGCGCCGCTGGCGGTATTCAGGTCTTCCCCGGCTTTCGGCCTGACAACGTAGTTGACGAAAATAGAACCAACATCGCCGGCTACGTAGATTTTGAATCCTATCTCAGTGGGCAACCCGGAACCGGGCTGCTTGTTGGTGCAGCGCTGCGCGGCGAACAATATAGCGATTTCGGGGCCGCCGTTACAGGAAAAGCAACAACTCGCTACGACCTGACAGATCAAATCGCGTTCCGCGCTGCCGGTAGTACAGGTTTCCGCGCACCACTACTTCACCAACGCTACTTCAACAATATAAGCACACAATTCAAGGCTGACAATAACGACGCTGATGGCGACGGAGACACAACAGAACTCCTACCTTTTGAGGTAGGGACCTTTCGCAACGACAGTGAGGCGGCGCGTGCCCTCAATATTCCGGAGCTTAAAGAAGAAACGTCACTGAATGTGTCTGGTGGTATTGTGGTTAAACCCGCTCGAAATCTATGGTCGACACTCGATGTATTTCAGATTGATATTGATGATCGGATTGTTCTTAGCGGTAGCTTTACGGCTGATGCCGTCCCTGTTTTAGCACAAGCTGGCGCTAATCAAGCCCAAGTTTTTACGAACGTAGCGCAGACGCGCACGCGCGGTATTGACATCGCTGTGGGCTACCTACACGCCTTTGGCAACGAATCGCTCTTGAATCTCAAGGGCGCGGCAACTTGGACAGATACCGAAGTTATTGGGGATGTACAAGCCCCTGAACCTATTCTCATCGGTTTTGAGGACATTCTCTTCCCTCAACGAGAACGTTCTATCATTGAAGAGTGGCAACCAAATACACGCATCCATTTCACTGCGGATTATAGCATCGGACCTGTTAAGATTGGATCTGCTTTACGTTATTTCGGAAGCTACACCGTTCAAGAAGGCAGCGGAGAGAGTGCTCAGCGACAAACCTATAGTGGGAAATGGCTCACCGACATCCAAGCAGCATATCAACTCAACACATCTTTGGTGTTGACGTTAGGGGTGAACAATTTTCTTAACAAGTTACCTGACTTGAACGAGGTCGGCCAAGCGCGCGGGGGCACCTTAGTAGATAGTACAGGGGTGGTCATTGCGGATTCACCTGGTGTCTTCACGTATGATCGCAGAGCGGCTCCTTTTGGCTTCAATGGCGGATTTTACTATGCAAAGTTATCCTATACGTTCTAAATGCCAAGAATGTAGATCAACTCCCAATCGCAGTTTCTCATATTTTTATTTCACTAACTTACAAGATGTGCTAAATTGTAGCGCGATTTGCACACAACGTGAATCGAAAGGAGATCTTATTAAATGCCTCGGAATTTCTTAATCTTCTGCACAGCGGTGCTCCTTGTGGGGACCATTATTGCTCTGAACATTAATTCAGTCGAAAGCCAGAGCGATATGGTGCAGCGTGGAAAATACCTCGTGGACGGGGTGGGCGCGTGTGGGCATTGTCACACACCCCGTGCCGGCGCCGAATATAATATGGATATGTATCTTGCGGGACACCCTGCGAACGCGCGGTATCCACGCTACAACTTCAGCATGATGCAACAGGGCATCTTTATTTTAACATCCCCAGAAATGAGCGCGTTCTCAGGACCGTTCGGAACGAGCTTCGCTGCAAACTTGACCCCTGACAACGAGACCGGATTGGGTGAATGGACGGAGAAGATGTTCATTGACGCGATGCGGACCGGACACCACCAAGGCGATATGAACAATCGTCAGATCTTTCCGCCCATGCCAACAAAACATTATGGCAACATGAACGATGCGGATCTTAAGGCAATGTGGGCATATCTCAGGACTCTTAAAGCAGTCAAAAACGAGGTGAGTCCCCCTTTAAACCAACGCGGCCGCCCATATTGAAATCGTGAGTGGTTGGCAGTTATCATTAAACTGGAGGGATAGGGCTTGCGCCTATCCAGACCAGAAACCTGCTCGAAACGTAGTGGAGAGCAGACGAGGAGCAATCGTTTAAAAAATGGCAGCAGAACAAAAATCAGTCCGAATCGCAGTCGTCGGTATGGGCATCGGCAGACCCAATGGGGCTGCACTCGCCAGCAATCCAAGAGGCAACGTCGTTGCGCTCTGCGACCTACTTGAAGATCGGATGAAAGACTTCGCCAAAGACCTCCCGGACAAAGTTAAATTCTATACAGATTACAAAGAGATGTGCCAAGCCAGCGACATCGACGCTGTGTTTGTTGGGACCCCGAATCAGTGGCATGTCCCAATAGCATTAGCAGCAGTCCGAAATGGCAAACACGTCATGGTAACGAAACCGCTCGCCGATTCTGAAGAAGCCGCCGAAAAACTCGTCGAAGAAGCTGAGGCAGCAGGGGTCGTTAATATGATGTCACTTTCCACACGTTTTGGGAATGACTGCCAATATCTCGGCAACCTTGCACGCGATGCCTATTTTGGCGAACTCTATTACGCTCGGGCACGGAGTGTCCGGCGCAATGGTATCCCGGCATGGAATCTGGGTTTCATTAAAAAGGGCGGCGGCGCGTTCCGTGATATGGGTGTCCACGTGCTTGACGCAGCGTGGTGGATCCTCGGACTACCGAAACCAATCGCAGTTCTCGGCACCGCGGGCGCGAAATTTGGGCCACGCGGACGAGGGTATTGGAATCGCAGCCAACCCCCGAAGGAAACCTACGAACAGTACGAATCAGACGACTACGCTGGGGGTTTCATCACCTTTGAAAACGGACTCGGCTTACAAGTCGAAAGCTTCTGGGCATCACACCAACCCGACGAGTTCCAAATTGAATTGTTCGGAACGGATGCAGGCGCGACTCTAAATCCATTGCGACTTTTCCGTACAGATGATTCCGGCACATCTGAGGACATAAATGTTAGCCTACCCCCCGGTAAATATCAGAAATCCTGGGATGCCATCGCAGATCACTTCATTGCGTGTATCTTAGACGATGTCGAGTGCAAGGCACCGCTCCGCCACGGGCTGATTGTTCAGCAGATGATGGAAGGTTTACTCAGAAGTGCCGAAACGGGGCGCGAAGTTCAAATCGCAGCAGCTGAGGCTTAAAAAATGACATTTGATCTGGTAAGACTCCGCAACGATTTCATAAGGGACGGTTTCGCTGTTGCACCGAACCTGTTCACACGCAGCGAAGCCCAACGGCTCAAGTTAGAATGTATCGACATTCTGGCAGCCGTTAAAGCAGAAACAGGCACAGCCGCCGGACACGGCGTTTATGTCGGTTTAGCTGCGCGAAGTCCGGTCTTTCAAACAGCCGTGGGGGATACGCGGTTACTCGATATTTTGGAAAGTCTTCTCGCGCCGGATATCGAATTTCTGAGCGACAAGGTAGTTTTCAAGAGCAAAGCTATGACCTTCGCAAGCCCTTGGCATCAAGATTGGCACTACTGGCACGGTGCACATAAAGTCTCAATCTGGGTGGCACTTGACGATGCGAGTGTTGAAAACGGGTGTCTCAAACTTTTTCCCGGTTCTCATACATCCGCTATTGTCCATGATGGCGATGCCAGTGATGGGCATGGATTCGGAAACCGACTCCGTCCCGGAGCTGTTGATGAACGTCTCGCCGTAACAGCGGAGATTGAAGCAGGGGGTGCCGTCTTCTTTCACGATTTAACGCTTCACGCCAGTCATCCGAACCAATCCGGGGAAGAACGCTGGGTCTGGATACCTACATACCGCAACGCAAAAGCCGAAGACAATGACTATCCGTGGGCTGTTGCGGCGAAAGTCTTACGCGGTGAAAAATCATTTAATTCAGAATTGAGAGAAGAGTCATAACCCGAAACAAGAGTTCCCGATGCCAAGCTTGAAATGGCATGGAAAGTGACTCTTAACAAAGGTACATGAGGTCCCAGACCTACGTATTTAACCACAAGGAAATTAGAAGTATGTTTAAAAACCTGAGTACCGGGGCAATCGGCATCCGGGCAAAGATGACAGAAGGCCTAACTTTAGCAAAAAACGCTGGCTTTGAGGGACTCGACCTGAACATAGATGAAGCCAATCAACTCGCGCAAGAGCATTCGGTCCAATACGTCAAAGACCTCTGGGCAGAAGGCGGGATTGCTATGGGTGGCTGGGGATTCGGTGTCAATTGGCGGGGGGCCGAAGCCGATTATAACGCAGGTTTAGCCCAGCTCCCCAAACGCGCAGCACTCGCCGCAGAACTCGGTTGTTACCGCACAACGACCGTCGTCGGACCCGCTTCAAACGACATGACCTTTCAGGAAAACTGGGAGTTTTCTGTCAAACGCCTCCGACCTATCGCTGAAATTCTCAAAGATCACGGGCATTCAGTCGGACTGGAGTTCATTGGACCGGCAACAAGCCGCGCAGGTTCCAAGTACCTCTTCGCCTACTCAATGGATGCGATGCTAGGGCTTGCTGCAGCGGTTGGCACAGGTAACGTTGGTCTCCTATTCGATACATGGCACTGGTATACTTGCCGTTCCGCTATAGACGATGTCCGCAAACTTTCTGTATCGGATGTCATTTACGTCCATATTAACGATGCCCCGGCTGGCGTTGACCCGTACGATCAGATTGACAACATCAGGTGCCTTCCCGCGGAAACAGGTGTAATCCCACTGACTGAATTGATGCAAATTCTGGCGGAAATCGGTTATGAAGGCCCCGTGACCCCTGAACCCTTCAGTCAAAAAGTGAATAGCATGGAACCCGCAGACGCAGCGGAAACCACTGCGGAATCGTTGGATCAGGTATGGAAAAACGCAGGGCTATAGTCCAGTTGCCCTTGATAAAGGGGACAGGGCATTGATACACTCGGCCGCGTCGACCTGATGCCTGATTGAGATTAAAGGAACGTCAGAAATCGTATCAAGTGCTTACTCTATCGTGAATTTGATAGAAAGCAAATACTAAGACTATGTGCAGTTTTTCGTAGGTTAGGCATGTCATACAAGGCATGGATTTCGTCTATTCCCAGGCGAAATCCCCCTAACCCTACAAACGAACCGCGCACTGCAAAAATCGGAAGACGGGTAGCGGATAGCGATTGACGCAGCCGCTCAGGAAAGCATGCTATAGAAGCTGCACAGCCTAACAGGAAACTATGCTATGAAGGAGGCACAGCCTAACAGGCTATGCTACGGAAGACACCCCCTAACAAGTGATGCTACAAGAGAGACACAGCCTAACAGGAAACTATGCTACAACACAGCCTAACAGGCTATGCTACAACATAACACACAGCCTAACAGGTTAGACTACAACATAACACACAGCCTAACAGGAAACCAGGCTACATAAGATGCACAGCCTAACAGGAAACCATGCTACGCAAGACACACCCTAAAAAACTGCTACAGGGCACTTTGCTACAAATCCAAGGTGCGCTGCTCAGACGAAACCAGCGCACGAGAAATATACGGCCACTCACTCACAAGCCCATTGTAGCGCGACGCAACCTCCGCATCCCCACGACTATCGTAATACGCATACAGCACACGTGCCAGACGCCGCGCAGACTCATAATCCCGCATCCCACGCGCAACACCCGCACACCCAGAAATACCACCGCTCCGCTCTACACCCGACAGATGCCACAACATACGCAGACACCCCTCCCAAGCCGACATACCCTCCCCGTTTTCACGATCCGCATATTCCTCAGCGCACAGCAGCCGAACCTTGCCACGATCCCTCAGCAATACCTTGTCGTGCAGAGTCGCAGTATCTACATCTCGCGCTTTTGACAGCACCTCCGCATCCCCGAAAGTGCCTTCCGAGTAGCCGTGTTGCTTTAACCACGTCAAACAGAACTGACTTTCCGGGTCGAGGTGGCCTGTTTCCTTTTCATTGTAAGTCGTGATTTCGTTGTTGATGTGCATGAGCACCTCGCGTATCGGCACGAGCTCGCCACTCATCCGGGTCACCTTGCTATAGCGAGAGTAAACTTCCATTCCCGGGCCGATGGAGGCTTGTGCCAAATCCACAGGTTTGATGTTTGCGACGCGTGTGAGTCTATCCAGTGCGGGTGGCATCGCCGTTTTGAGTTCTCGTAGGAATTCGGTGCGGGTGATGAACGGGGCATTTTCGGGGCGCGGGCGGCACACCAACAGAATAGAGGAGGCGAGGGCGTTCTTGCCCGTTTTCAGTGCTTTTGCTTGTTCGGTGCTCAGGGGCCAAGTTGCTATTATCTGAAAACCGGCATTAACGACTGCCGTGAGCATCGTTTCCCATCCCGTCGAGGTTACACCATCCTGTTCCTTTTCCTGCTGTTTGTAGGCATAGAAGATAGTAGTCGGAAATTCATCGGAGCAGTGCTGGCACATCTGCACCAGTGCGCTTCCCAGCAAGTCTTCAAAATGGTGAGCGGGGTTTTCAAAGCGCTGCGATGCAACGATCTCTTCGGCTTTCGGAGTCGTCATGCCCGCGAACAGTTCAGGATAAGAATCCCGAAGTAAAGGACGTAACCAGACGTAGAAGAAGTCAGAGAGCTCTGCATATTGAATGTTGTCGTAATACGGAGGATCTGCGACAATGATGGGTTTATCGGTGCCATGCACCGTAGTTGTTGCGTCGGCTTGATAGACCTCGCCTTGATTTCCAGAGATGGGCAGGTGCTCAACAGCTTTTACGATCCACGCTATCTGTGCCATCCAATTCTGGGTTGAATTGGAGAACACGTTGGTCTCAGCGAAATCCCACGTCATCGGAATGGCTTGGCGGCCAAAAACCCCCTCGATATTTTCTTTTTGATTTTGCCACAATGCGAAACTGCAACTGCTCTGAGTCGTTCTTCCAATAGCCAAAGCAAGATAAGTAGAAACGGCATCTACGTATCCTTCCGTCGCCCCATCCTCGCGCATCTGATCGCGGACTGCTGCTAAGAGATCGCTGAAAACAGTTAACGCAGTCAGTTGTCTCTGGGTGAAGAGTTGATGCCAATCTGTGAATCCGTAAAGTTGACCTCTGATGCTTCTCGCTTGCTCAGGCAATTTCCCGCTTGGCTGCCAAGTAGGGTTAGCTAACAAAGGTGCTTGGATGTGAGCGGTAGTCGGAGCGAGGAAGAGTTTCCTACGATCCCCCTCAGCGACGATTGCCGTCATGACCTCACCCATCTTCCCGGCTTTCGCTTGCTCACGCACATAAGCTAATTTAACGGCAGCTCCACACTCACAACAATAACCCCCCGTTCTACTTACCGTGGGCTTGGGCACGCCTTCATTATGGGTTTGCACAACCCACGACATTGTGTTCGAGCCTCTGTCAACAACGGGTTTAATCCAATGCTCATTCCCCCTCTTTTTTGAGAGTTGAAAGGTCTTTACCAAAGGCATCTGGAGACCACAAGCAGGATTGATACACGGCACCGTGCGTGCCCATAACCAAGCAACCACAGTCGCATCCGTCCCATCGGGCAACTGCACTTTCGGGTAGAAGTGCCCTATCTCTTTGTATGCCGCGTCACGCATCCATGCCCCATAGTAGCGGATGTCAGCTGCCAAACCCGCAGTGCCTTTCCAAGGGATATGCTCGCGTCGCGTATTACTTTCCGCAGTTCGCGTTTTGCGGGAAGTGAACATGCCTATCGGATCGGCATCGGGATTGACGGGCGGCTGATTGTGGAACTTCGGGGGGAGTTCAATCATCGCTTTGTTGAGCAGGACGGGGAGCGGATTTAGGTCAGAGGCACGGGCGCATAAACCTAAACGTTGTGCTTCCAATGGAATAGAACCCCCACCGCAAAACGGGTCATACACAGCAGGGGCATGCTCACGGAGATAGTGGAGCACCGATGGCGGATCCTCCTTAAATCGCTGCCGGAAGCAGGTTAAGTCTTCTCCGTTATTGCGTGCAACAGCGTAAGCGATTTCATAACGTGCGTCTGCGAGGAGGTTTTCATCGTTGCTATTTTGCCATATCACGAGTCGCTTTAGGATGTCGTGGAGTCTATTGCGTTCAGCGTCTTGTTCGGGTTCGGTTGGGAATTCGTCTTTGCATTCGGAGGGGTCGTCTACGATGCTTGCGAAAACGACGGCTCTGCATGCTGCGAGGGGTCTGCGTGCCCAATAGCGATGGAGGGTAGATGGGTGTCCGTGGGTGAGGGATGCGTCTTTGGCAGACTCCACGTTAATCGCTGGGAGCGGGATGTTGAATTCAATGAGTTTTTTCCGGTAAAATTGAGATTCTCGCATAAGTCCCTCCGCCGAGAAATTCTATGGTAAAGTGGCGAAAAATGCCAAGTAAATTTGAAAACACATAGGATCACTGCTTCTCTCGTTGAGACGTTCACCACATGCCGAGAACACTTAGAGGTATGATGGACTTCCAGAATCGTCAGGACTTGCGTGCCTTAACTGCGTACATGGGCCAGGAAAAATAGAAATCGTCACCCACTGGATGAACGGTGTAGTGTTCTTTCGCTTCATCCGGAGAGAGAGTGGCGAACGCATCACGAATTTCCTGCACGACCTCCGGCGGGTTTTCTGCAGGACGTACCCACCACAAAAACGACATCTGGGCGTTTCGGACGAGTGCTGTCTTTTCAAGGGACAACCCCGCGTCCGTAATCATTGCATCCCAGGCAGATGGCGGGTACCCATACACATGAGAATTGTCGCGGAGCCACTCCACTCGATTCTGCCAGGCTACCAATTTCTCCGATTCAGGCGACACAGAATCCACCATACAGAAGCGTCCATCTGGACATAAAACCCGACGCACCTCGCTCAAAAAGGCAGGGACATCTTGGAAATGATGTGGGGCAATTCGGCAAGTCACTAAATCTAACGCAGCGTCGGCAAAAGGAAAAAACTCCGCAGCTGCAAGAGAAAAAGAGATGTTTTTTATAGATTTTTCTTCCGCAAGTTCAGCTGCCTTCGTAAGCATTGCCGGTGTCAGGTCTGTGGCAATCACATATTTGACCTTTGGCGCGAGTTTAAACGCTGTAAACCCTGTTCCCGTCGCAATATCCAGCGTCCGTTCTGTGCCCGTGGGCTCGGCGAAATCGAGGATAATGTCTAAGGTATTCCCCTCAGCATGTGCGCTGCTCTGTGCATAATAGTTTGCATGCTGGCTAAACTGCTTTCGGACCGCGGTGTGTATAGATTTCATAGGAAACCTTAGCATGAAAAAGATACTTGAACATGCTCAGAGGCCTTAACATGCCGTAGGGGCGATGCCCCTTGCCTGATTGTGTATAGATTTCATAGGAAACCTTAGAATTAAGGCGGGTTTCCTCCGTAACACTTTACACTGATCCTCTTTACAATATAGATGCCATATAATTTCTCGCGTTTCGCATCGATTCAACCGGATCCGATTCACCTTCGTAGACAATAGACAGACACCCGTTATAGCCGACCCCTCGCAAAATGTCTAAAATACGCGGGTAATCTAACCACTCCTCCACACCTCTGTCAATCTGATAAAACTTTGTGCGGACATACACCGCATGGGGGGCCGTTTGTTCGATACTCGCGTAACAGTCGTAACCGGGGTGTGGAGAGCCGCGATGTCCGCTCGCGCCCGGAGAGCCGGCATACTGTCCCGTATCTAAAACATGTGTAAAATAGGGATGGTCTGTCGCATTCAAGGCGCGTAAGACTGCCGCCCCGTCACGTGTGACATTGTTATGGTTGTGATTCTGTAACCCGACGAGAATCCCCGATTCGTAACCGTATTCGGCGACCTCCTTGAAGGCTGCAATCATCGGTGGCCACAATGTCTCTTCATCTTCACAATCGTCGGGAACATAAGCAGCAAAGATTCTAACGAGCGGGCAGCTCATAAAAGCCGCAACATCTATCCACTGCTTGATTAACGCGACCTGCTCGTGGTGTTCCTCAACAGGACGGCCGAAGTTATTGCTGATACCGATGTACCCCAGCGGTAACCCTTTCCGTAGGAGATCCTTCTTCAACTCACGTAGATAGTTAGCCTCCGTCGATTCAAATGCACTTGCATGCAACTCAATAATATCAAACCCGAGATCGTATACCAATTGTGCGAAAGCAGTAGCCGTCGTATTTCTTACGTTTAGAGACATCGTGCCCAATTTCATCATACGCAATGCTCCTTTTCGCGCCGGCGTACCGGCAAAATTGCCCATTAGTATTTTCACAAGTGGGACTCATCCATAGGAATCTCGTCATTTTCTTGCAGCGATATTCTCGTCTGTTGGTTCAAGGCTATGAGAAATTTTCGCAAAGTTTGCTGAAGATCTTGGAGCTGCTGCCGATCTGCTTCCAGATACTGAATTCGGTCATCCAAACCTTCTAGGTGGCTGATTCGGTTGAGAATTTCCTCAATAAGGTTATGTAGCTCGCGGAACTGCTGCTGACCATTCTCCAATTGCTGAACTTTGTTAATCACTGTCGCGAGATGTTCTTGGGTCTGATCCAATTCTTTTTGGAGTTTTTGGGTAAAAGTGATTAATTTCTCAAGCGTATTCGTCGTTCTATAAATCGGTTGGTTTGGATTCTCAGGGCTTTTCTGTTCCGGCCGGTGTTGATGCCCGCCTTGAGCATGCGGTCTTGCAATTTCAGAACGTTCCGCATCAGAAGTGTTAGTGTAGGATCGTTCCGAAACCCCCAACAACTTAATGTGATATGAAAAGCGGGTATAGGGTTCCCTGCGTTCGGTATAGGCTATCTGCACCCGAATTTCTTGATTAACCCGCAGTGTGTTCAGGCGACTATGGATATTCCGAATAACGACCTCATTGTAGTTAAAAGCCTCATTTTTCTTGGGGTTCAAATGCCGGAGGTAGCGGTAAAGTTCCAGGCCGTCGGTGCTTTCCCGTTCTAATCCCTCTGTCGTCAAAACACCGACGACTTCCGGATAGTCAGGGTCAGTTGTCACGTGATCGTCAGACATGACAATATCCAGGGGCACCTCGCCCTGAATCGCCTTCATCCCAATAATCCAATGGGTTGCTGATGTCCTACTGCTGTATGCGATAAATTCGTAATGGATCGCCATAAAACTCTCTTTTGATAGTTATCCGTTATAGGTTGTCGGTTAAGAAGTGCTTTGTAACAATCGCTCCGCCTTGGTATACTTCAAGCAGTGGTCAATTAGGCTCCAGGAATCTCTGCCCTGATGCCTGACAACTGATAACTATTCACTATATCTTTAATCTCAATAGAACTTGGGCGAGTTGTGGAATACAAGATGTCCCAATCCCTTCCACAGCAAAAGAAGCGACACAGTGTGCAAAGTTTAGTGCCTTCTCGACTGTGCGGTTTTGATAATAATCAATCAAAAAGGAGGTTGCGAAAACATCGCCGGCCCCTGTCGGGTCAATCTCGGTTACGGAATACGCTGCGGACTCAAGTTGCGTGCCGTTTTGAAACAACGTTGCCCCGCTGGCACTTCGCGTCAACACAACGATTGGAGCCAGCCGGATGTACTTCTCTAATTCATCTGGATAAGCACGTATGTCCTCATCACTGAGGATTAAGACATCAATGTAGGGCAAGATTTCCTCAGCAGTCGCCCAGCGTTTTGCCTCAACCTTGCCATTTGCATCCCACTGCCGGAGCCATCCCTGGGGGGTCGCCCCTATCAATGTATCCTTGCTAAAACAGTGAACGAGTTCCGTGGAAACTTCATTGGCAATCGGACATAAGTAAACTATATTGCTCGTACGCCACTCAGCAGGTACATCGGTTCCCTTTAGTTTTTTTGCTGAACCCAAGATAAACTGCTGCCTACGTCCTTTTTCGTCGTATTGGTTATCAAAAACCGTGGTTTCAGCCGATTCACAATAAACAGTCTGTATGCCATTCAATAGCGGGTTTTGCCGGTCGAAATTCGCACCTACAGCCGTGATAGCGCGCGCACGATGTCCCAGATTTCGGGCAGTTAGTGTCGAATACGAGGCGGATCCCCCAAGAATATAGCCACTTGGCGAGACATCATAACAGAAATGACCCGCTGATAGAAATGTTACCGCCATCGAAGAAATATGCCCCTTTCACGTTACAATTTAAAGACAGGTTCCATGCGAGCCCACCATTCGTCCGGCTGTGCTTCCGCCACCGGTTCCTGGAAAGTTCGCATCAATTCATCCCACGCTTGGCATCTCGGATTCTCTTTAAGATAACGTGGAAAATCCCGATCTATGTCAAAATTATCAACCGTTTCCATCGCCATAAATAGCCGGTAACCTAAAAGATAGATATCCATCTTCGTTATACCGACTGCCTTCAGAGCATCAACGACTTCTGGCCAGGCCTCGCGATGATAAGCTTTATATGCCTCAATGAGAGCTGGGTCGTTTTTTAGATTTAAAGTTAAACCGTAAGTTTTCATTAGACACCTTATTGGGGTTTCAATCCGACTGTAAGAGTGCAAGCGAAACGTTGTATACTTCTGATTCCGCATAGATTCTATTTTTAAAGTATACCCAATTTTGAAATTTTCGTCAACTTTTTTCTAATTAATTCCTGCTATACTTGCAATAACGTCATAGATAATGCTATAATAATTTCCGTTACGATGGGCTTTGCAAAAACTGAAGCGCAATTGCATGACCGCACGGAAGAAAAATGAAAGTCGTGATTAGCAAAAATATCCCAAAAGCCCTTGTTATCTCCATTGGGCTTCATATTTTGTTGTTTCAAATGCTTGGTTCTTTTCGACAAAAACCGGATGGGTACATTGAGACAGGCACTGCGTTTGACATCGCCCACATCCACTTGAGGGTGCCGCGCCTCCCGATGAAAAGAATCCATCAAATGCCCCTGAAACCGATGGTGGCACCCGAAAGTATGCAACAAGCACAAGTTTTAGGAGTCAAAACGCCATCGCTGCACCCGCCAGTCCTTCCTGTATCCCATCAAGATGTTCCTCTCGAATTGGAAACACCGGAACCCTTTTCAGCAACGTACTCAGCAGCATACAGCCACGGTACAGGTCTGCGAGCCAAGCCTGTATCTGGGAGTAGAGCAGCTGGCATCGGATTAGGTTCAGGGCTCTTGGGTAGTGGCAGCAAACCGATCAGACACCCCGGTGGATTCGTAGCAAAAACCAACGGACCACCTGCCTCGGACCTTGGCGGGCTCACACTGCCTGATCTCGCGCTAAACAGGATCGCCAAGCATATTATCGCCAGCAGGCGTACAAATCTTGTTGATATCGTCTTCATTATTGACGGTAGTGGGAGTATGAAAAATGATGTCGATGCCGTGCGTGAACACCTTAATAGTATGACAGACCAATTTGACAGCGCCGGGATCGACTTTACTATCGGTATCGTCGCCTTCCGTGCCGGCACTGGCTACAGTCTGCTTGGATTGGACTTTGAAGTCGTCCCACAGACTCGGTCAACCGATCAGGTGAAAAGGGTACTCCGGCAACTCAAATTTCGAGGAGATGAGAGGGGCTTGGATGCACTTATCCGGGCCGCGGATGAGGTAACATTCCGAAGAGACGCTGAAATCCATTTCATTTTTGTAACAGATGAGTATGTCAGCGGTGCCTACTCCTCAATAGATGTAATGATGAAGATGAAGACTGCAAGAATTAAGGTAGACGTTATCGGGCGGGACGAGCCTTTCCAAAAATTTATTGCCAAAACCACCGGCGGTTTATGGCTGCCTATTTCAAGCCTCGCAATCCAGTAAGAGCACAGAGGTGTCACGATTCAAAGATCGCGGCTGTAACGATGGGTAAAAAGGAAACACACTACACACTCGGTTTAACGTTCCTTTTTCTCACAGTAGCTGCTTACACGACAAGCCACCACGAAATGTGGCGTGATGAGATTCAGGCCTGGCTTCTTGCCCGTGACAGTGCCTCGGTCTTTGAACTTTTTGCGCACCTCAAATACGAAGGACATCCGGGAATATGGCACCTCTGCCTCATGCCGCTCACGCGCATTACACACTCCCCTGTCATCATGCAGGTGTTCCATCTTCTTATTGCAACTGTCACCGTCTATCTATTTGCTCGTTACGCCCCCTTCAATCGCTTCCAAAAATTTCTCTTCTGTTTTGGCTATTTTGTGCTTTATGAGTACGCTGTTCTTGCGCGAAACTATGCGCTCGGCGTGCTGCTGATAACTGTTTTCTGTATTCTTTTTCGTGAACGTTACAGGCGCTTTATCTGGATCGGTTGTGTATTACTTCTGCTTTCACACACGAGTGTCCATGCGTTAATCCTTACCATAGCGATAGGATTCGCGCTCTGCTGCGAATACCTCTGCCGCAAGAGGCTCTTTAAGCCTCTTGCTGAGGAGCTTGAGGCTATAGGCGATAAACCATCGATCTGGATCGGATTCGCCCTTATCGGCATCGGTATCATTACATCCGTTTTGCAACTGAATCCGCCAGCAGATACCGGTTTCGCTGTTGAATGGCGTTTCACTTATGATTCAACAGCATTAAACAACGTTATTAAACTCATTTCTCGTGCGCTGCTACCTATCCCAGAATTCTCGCTTAACTTTTGGAATAAGCACCAATTAGAAACATCTGCCGTCTTCCAAGCCATCCAAATTCCCCTCTGTTGCCTTCTTATCCTTTACAGCATCCGCTTACTCCTCAAACGCCCAACTGCATTGCTGATATACCTGATAGCAACCTTTGGACTATTAGTCTTTTTTTACGTAAAGTATTACGGTAGTATGCGCCACCACGGATTCCTATTTATTACATTTCTCATGACGGCTTGGATTTATAGAGATTGCCCTGAGATAACGTTCCCCTTCAAAAGTCTCAGTGTGTTGCCACAACGTCTATTTTCTGCGTTTGTCACTTTCATCTTTTTCTGTCAGTTCATCGGCGGGATAACGGCGGCTATACTGGAGGTTCGCTATGTCTTCTCTTACGGCAAACAGGTGGCTGAATACATAGAGGCAGAAGACAGGCAAAACATGACCCTGGTCGGCGAAGTCGACTATGCTGCCAGCACCATCGTTGGATACCTCGAAAAAGACGAAATTTATTATATACACGGCAGGCGGTTTGGTTCTTTTGTCAGATGGGACGATGTCCGAATGCCCGGTGTCGATATCCCGGACGCTCAGGTCCTTGAGGCAGCAAATAGCCTCAGGACACAGACATCTCAAGCGCTTCTAATTATCATGAATCGCTCCTTAGCCCCCGAGCTCAGTGAACAACATAACCTCACTTTCCTAACCCAATTTATAGGTTCAATTGTTGGCGACGAAGGCTACTATCTGTACCTCATGCCAGAACCTTGAGAAAACTTTTTGCTTGACAGAATCTACAATAAGTGATACGCTATTAAAAGTTGTTTTTGTCGGAAGATATGTTGCAAACAGAGAAGGTTGTGATACATGCCCAAACGTAGAAAAAAGCCTAAGCATACAGCTATTTCAGATGTAGGTGGGGAAGAGAGTGTCGTGCTGCGTGAAACAGCCCCTTTACAACTACGCTATTACGGTGACCCGATCCTACGCCAAAGAGCAGAGCCGGTGTCAGAGATCACCGAGGCAGAGCGGCAATTCGCTGACCAGATGTTGCTGACACTGGCGGCTATAGGTAACGGCATTGGGCTCGCCGCGACACAGGTGGGTGTTTTGAAACGGCTCATCATTGTCAACATCGGTGCAGAGGAGGATACGGCATACGCGCCTTTGGCTCTGTTTAACCCCGAAATTCTGAATTCCGATGGAGAAATTGTTGCAGAGGAGGGATGTCTGAGCATCCCGGATGTGACTGCCGATGTGAAACGTCCTGAAAATATTCTCGTTGAAGGCCTTGATGCACACGGCGAATTTGTCCAGATTGCAGCCGGCGGTTTACTGGCACGTGTCCTACAACATGAAATAGATCATCTCAACGGTATACTCTTTATCGATCGAATCAACGGATTAAAACGCCGGGTGCTCAGTGACGAATTGCAGAAACTGCAGCGAGCCGAACGTCCGGTTTAACATCCTATACTCTTAAGAAGGATGGCAGCGCCTTCGGTGTAACGTGTTCACCGAAACTTGCTCTAAAAAATATGTCCAATCCCAAACTTGAACCTATTCTCCAAACGAAACTCGAAGCCCTCTATGCATGCTTGCACGCTTATGGGAAGGTTATCGTCGCTTTTTCCGGCGGTGTTGACAGCACATTTCTCGCAGAGGCAGCACAACACGCCTTGGGGGAGAAGGCTCTCGCTGTTACGGCTATCTCTGATTCCTATCCCATCCGGGAAATGAAAGCAGCCCATGAAATTGCGAAGCAGATTGGGATTCGCTTTGAAACAGTCAATACCCTTGAATTAGCTCTCGAAGGGTACGCAAGCAACCCTACGAATCGGTGCTTCTTCTGTAAGACAGAATTGTTCGATAAACTCCGTCCGATCGCTGAAAAGTACGATGTCGGCACAATCGTTTACGGTGCAATTCCAGATGATGTGGGGGACCACCGTCCTGGAATGGATGCCGCGAAAAAGATGGGGATCCAAGCCCCTCTGATTGATGTTAACTTGACAAAGGCGGAAATCCGCAAAATTTCAAAGGTATGGGACCTGCCCACATGGGATAAACCGGCATTCGCTTGCCTCTCCTCACGATTCCCTTACGGTATGCGGATTACCCGTGAATTGCTGCGACAGGT
This sequence comes from Candidatus Poribacteria bacterium, assembly GCA_965202725.1. Taxonomy (GTDB): domain Bacteria; phylum Poribacteria; class WGA-4E; order WGA-4E; family WGA-3G; genus WGA-3G. The sequence continues at coordinate 4,055,717 of OZ241845.1, read as the reverse complement.
GGATGCAGCGGAACAATTCCTCTACGATTTAGGGATTCGTCAGTTTCGAGTCCGACATCACGGTGAACTCGCTCGAATTGAGTTAGAATCGGCGGAAATTTCGCGAATGCTTTCAAAAACTGTCCGGAGGGATATTAGCGAACATTTTAAAACGCTCGGATACGCCCATGTTACGCTCGACTTGCAGGGGTACCGTTCCGGAAGTCTTAACGAAGGAATTGCTAAAATCATGACAGGAACGTAGAACGATCTATATCAAAAGGATTTAAACCGTATTAAGGTGCCTGCGAAACAAATTTAACTATGCCCAATCAACAAACCCACCAGCTTATCGGTGTAGATGCCTTTAGTTGGAAAAAGTGGGATGCTTGTACGCATTGTGGGCTCTGTCTTCCCACTTGCCCAACCTATCGGGAATTAGGTTTAGAAACGGATTCACCCAGAGGCAGGCTCTATCTTATGGGGAGTGCCTTCAAAGATGAAGATGCTACCCCACTCAACGAGGAATGGTCAGAATACATTTATCGGTGTTTAGATTGTCGCGCGTGCGAAACTGCGTGTCCCTCTGGTGTTCATTTTGGGGAACTCCTTGAAGAGGCACGCGCCATATACGAACAGAATGCGCCGCGCTCAGCCGCCTACCGATTCTGGACGAACTTTGTCTTTAAGCGTATCTTGCCGAATAAAGAACGATTGGACTTAATCTTTGAATTAATGTGGCTCTATCAACGCCTCGGTATCCGGTGGCTCGTCCAGAAGACAGGCGTTCTGAAACTGCTGGGGCAACTCGGGCAGATGGAATCCCTGCTTCCGACAATTCCAGCACCAGCATTGAAATACACCATACGGGATATTACACCCGCCGAAGGTGAAACCCGATACCGCGTCGGATTCATACCCGGATGCGTCATGAACCAAGTCTTTACAGAGACGAATGTTGCAACGATTCGGGTCCTCTCAAAAAATGGATGCGAAGTTGTTACACCTCGGCAGCAGACCTGTTGCGGTGCATTGCACCTGCACAACGGCGTCCGAGATGTCGCCTCTGATCTTGCCAAGCAGAATATTGATGCTTTTGAAGACGAAAATTTAGATGCAATTATCATCAATTCCGCGGGGTGCGGGGCGACACTGAAGGAATACGAAACACTCTTAGAAAACGACGGAACCCACGCTGAAAAAGCGGAAGGATTCAGCCATAAGATGCGCGATATTAGCGAATTTTTAGCCGAAATTGAGATGGTACCTCCGACAGGAAAAATTGAAAAACGGGTTACTTATGATGAACCGTGTCATCTCCTTCACGGACAAGGTGTCCAGAGGCAACCCCGCAAGGTCCTCCAAGCGATACCCGGCGTTGAATTGATTGAGCTAACCGAGTCGGACTGGTGCTGTGGTAGCGCGGGCATTTATAACATCACGCAGCCTGAGCTCTCACAAGAAATTCTGGAACGCAAAATGGTGCACATCGCGGAAACCGACGCAGATATCGTCGCAACTGGAAATCCTGGATGCCTGCTTCAGATTCAACTCGGTATCCAAAAACACAAGTTACCGATGCAAGCGATGCACCCTATTCAGCTCTTAGACTATGCCTACCGTGGCATCGCCCCGGAGGATTTTTTACCGGAGCAGTAGCCTGTCTCGCTGGAGCGATTTAGCCTTGAATGAAAAAGACTGCTTGGTATATCATAACGCGTATCAGAGACAGGAGAATTGATGATAATGAACAAAGATTGGGCGAGTGGACAGCAACCTCTGTTTGTTGTAAAAAACAAGCGTGCGAATCTCAAGCTAATTCCCTACATTGGCTGTAAAGCCGGGTTCAGTGATATTTTTGATAAAATAATCCCTGATAACCTTGCCTGTCGTATTTATGATATATTTGGCGGTGGAGGGGCATTCTCTCTTTACGCGTGCAATAGGTTTGGATCTCATCGCGTTACCTATAACGACAATAACCCTATTCTTGTAAACCTGATACGGCACGTTCAAACATCTCCGTTGAGGTTATGGGAGCTGTATACCGAACATTACATTAATTCTTCTACCGAGTATTATTACCAAGTCAGAGCGCTCTGTTGTTTAGAAAACGGGGTTGAGGGGGCGGCGAACTTCCTTTATCTTGCGAAAAACGCGTTTTCAGGGAAAATCAGATTCAATTCAAGCAACAAATTCAATGCACCTATTAGAAAAGGCAGCTCATGTCCAAAAATAGAACTTGATTCATTGTTGAATTTAAGTAAAACTATTCAACACTTAACCCTAATGAACGAGGATTATAAAACGTTTGCTCATCTTGATAACTCTTTTTTATATCTTGACCCTCCCTATTTCAATAATACAAACGGTCATTATAATGGCGTTCTCGAATTGGGTGAGTTCAATCAGTTTTTAAGAACGGTTGAATTAAAAAATAAAGTAGTCTTATCCGAACAAAATCACCCGAATATATTTGACCTTCCTGAATCCTACACAGTTCGACCGATTACGTTGATAAGGTCATTACAGTATTGGACGCAAAATAAAAGTAAGGAAATGATTGCTTTCAACTATTAAACGAAAGGAAGTGAATGACAAACCAACATGCGGCTATACGATTCAAAGGAAGGCGGTAATCGGAGACGTGAAAAACGTTCCAAAGCTGATTTAGTTCATGGTGGCAACGACGTCCACGTAAAAAGGAAGTGCCAATTATTGTCTGAGATGTTAGCACCTCTTACGAGAATAAAATACAATGATCCTCCGGCTTTAGTCTCATAAATAGGCTCGAGAAAAGCACTTTTAGCACGATTATAAGTATAGAGGTCCCTTACAATTCTCACCTCCAAATTACTGATTGCGTAATGTTTTTATCAGATACAGACATTCTCAAATATATAGACAGGGGGAAAATCAAAATCACCCCTGCGCCTGATTTCAAAACACAACTCGGGAGCTGCTCTATCGATTTCAAACTGAGCAACACCTTTCGTGTCTTTGAACACAGCAAACATCCGTACATCGACCTGCGGGACACCGAAATAGATACCACTGACTTGATGCGAAGAGTCGATGTCTCCGATGGCGATGCCTTTACGATACAACCGGGAGAACTTGTGCTCGCAGCGACCCGTGAGGAACTTGTATTGGCAGACGATGTCATGGCCCGGCTTGAAGGCAGGAGCAGTTTAGCGCGACTTGGCATCATCGTCCATAGCACTGCAGGGCTCTTTGACCCAGGGTGGATAGGCACGCCTACATTGGAGCTGGGGAATCTTGGGCGGATGCCAGTGAAATTATACCCCGGTATGCGGATCTGTGCTTTCACCTTCGCGCAGCTCTCTTCACCAGCACGTGTTCCGTATCAGCGCAAACCTGCAAACAAATACGCAGGACAGGCGGGCCCCGAGACGAGTCGGTTTGACAAAGATGTCGAATTCTCTTCGCATTGAAACCTATCTGCTGGATTGGGATGCTATGTCCTATCTCTTGCCAGCCACGCGCAAAAAACGGGCAATGTTTTGCCTAATAATTTAGCAACGTCTCACACCTTTTTACATGGAATGTGGGCGAAATATTGGTATAGCGGGGGTTCACACGAAAAAACCCGCTGTAACTCGTAATTTTAAACGAAAATTAACCTGTTTCTTCAATTAAGGTCGTAACTTTTACAATCACCGCCGATTGGCATAAATTTTGCTTACCTCTTTATCAAGACACTCGTCAAGGGGTATGCGTTAAGCGTTTAATTGACGAAATCTAAGGACATTTTCTGAACTATCGAAACCGACAAAAGTAGGATCAAGGCACCGTGCCTGGGTTTGTCTATGCGGTTTCGTAAAATACCGCCTCGTTTCTTAGATCGAGGTAGTTTTGACAGTAAATTACGCCGAAATAGGAGGATATATTGAATGACACCAAGTGAGGTGGTTGCACTTGCAAAAGAAAACAACGTCAAGATAGTTGACCTCAAATTCATGGATCTGCCGGGGATGTGGCAACACTTTTCCATTATGGCAAATGAGCTGACCGAAGAAATCTTTGAAAAAGGGAACGGCTTCGACGGTTCGAGTATCCGTGGTTTTCAGGCAATTAATGAGAGTGACATGTTGCTCTTCCCGGATCCATCAACTGCGATTATCGACCCAGTCTGTAAGATCCCAACGTTGAGTCTCACGTGTAACATTAGAGACCCGATCACATTGGAGAATTACACGCGCGATGTGCGTCATATTGCACAAAAGGCTGAAGCGTATCTGGAATCCACTGGGATTGCCGATATAAGCTACTGGGGTCCAGAAGCAGAATTCTACCTCCTCAATGACATCCGCTACGGCCAGAACCAACATTCCGGTTTCTATTCCGTTGATTCTGTTGAGGGCAGCTGGAATTCAGGGCGCGCAGAGAACCCAAATCTCGGTTATAAACCACGCTATAAAGAGGGGTATTTCCCGGTACCGCCTTCCGATACGCTTCAAGACCTCCGCTCTGAGATCTGCCTTAAGTTGATAGAAGCGGGTATTGATGTGGAAGTTCATCACCACGAAGTCGGAACTGCGGGCCAGGGTGAGATTGATATCCGTTATGGTGAGCTCACAAAAACAGGCGACAATATTGCTATGTATAAGTACATCATCAAAAATATAGCGCGTGCCAACAATCTGGTTGCTACTTTTATGCCGAAACCGCTCTTCCAAGATAACGGTTCGGGTATGCACGTTCACCAGAGTCTCTGGAAAAATGGCAAGAATATCTTTTATGATCCACAAGGGTATTCGCTCCTCAGCCAGGATGCCCGTTATTACATCGGTGGTTTGCTTACGCATGCGCGTTCGCTTTGCGCAATTATTGCTCCAACAACTAACTCTTACAAGCGGTTAGTTCCGGGGTACGAAGCGCCCGTCAATATCGCCTACTCCCAACGGAATCGCAGCGCTTGTGTCCGTATCCCTGTCTATTCCACAAGTGAGGGTTCAAAACGGATTGAATTCCGCACACCTGATCCGTCTTGTAATCCGTACCTCGCCTTTAGTGCGCTCCTGATGGCAGGGCTTGACGGCATACAGAACCGCATCGATCCCGGCGAACCGCTGGATAAAGACCTCTATGACCTCGAGCCGGAAGAACTCGCGGACGTTGAGTCCACGCCAGTGTCCCTCAGTGATGCCCTCGATGCCTTAGAAGACGATCACGAATATCTCCTCAAAGGCGACGTATTCACCCAAGATGTCTTGGATGTTTGGATTGATTACAAACGTGAAAATGAGGTCGACGCTATAAACATGCGCCCCCATCCGTATGAATTCTTCCTCTATCACGATATTTAACCCGCGTGAAGGCGGCTATGACGGAACGTCCTCTGTAGGGCAGATGCTCACATCTGCCCTCTATACTCGTTTCCATCAGGCTGTAGGGCAGAGATTGTAAGCCCTGATTGAAAGGCAGAAATCGCTATACAACCCTATTCACTTTTAGCAAGGAGAATCTCATGAAAAAACTGGAATGTATTATCCGCCCCTTCAAATTGGAGGAGGTCAAAGAGGCACTTAGCAGTGTAGGTGTTCGGGGCATGACAGTCAGCGAAGTTCGTGGATTCGGGCGTAGCCGCGGGCACACCGAACTCTATCGCGGCAGCGAATACACGATCGAATTTGTCCCGAAACTAAAAATAGAAATCGTTGTTGCAGAAGAAAATGTTGACAAAGTCGTTGAAGCCGTTCAAACAGCTGCTTCGACCGGTAAAATCGGCGATGGCAAAATCTTCGTACTGCCCATTGATGAAACTATCCGTATCCGTACAGGTGAAAGGGGGCCTGCGGCTGTTTAATATCGTTCTGCATATAGGGGCGGATGTGCTTCATATCCGCCCTTTTTTTCATGCACCTTCAGTACCCCCTTTTTTACCAAAATTTGGGCAATAAATCGCACAACTCGGACAATAAATAATTGGGGAACTTGACTTGCCTATCCTCTGTAGCCTAACCTGTTAGGTTGGGTCTCCTGATCTATATTATACTTTTCCAAATGCAGCACGAGAATGCACACAGAAAATATTGACATTCGGGGTTCAGATAGTGTATACTTTAATTAAGATGGATGCAGCCTGCTCTTTTGTAGCATACCCCCTTGCTTGCGGAGAGGAGGGGGGCACCCGAATGCTCGTGTTTTTTAACAGATATTCTCACAGAGTTGGGGGACCCGGGTCAAAATTACGTTCGTCCGAATTGATGTTAACTGAAAGCAGGTTTTCCGTAAACCTAGGGGAACCCCCCCGACCCCCCGCAAGCAAGGGGAGAGGAATAAAACCCCGAAAGCAGGGGCAACGTTAAGGAAAGCGATCAACGATGCATAACCGAGGTGTTAATTTTGCAATAAAAGCAGTGCGAAGTGAAACCGTGCGAGGTGTCTCTTGTGCCGTGTGTCGGTTTCGCTTCTTTGCGTCTTTCGTTAACGTATCGATATTATTAACTATGGGTTATTCCCCCCCCCCCCAGATTCAACTGTCAGTTAACTGGACACAATCGTCGTTCTCTGCTCCCTGGCCCTCTCCAGAGAAGTCTACTCCCGTTATTTCCAATAAACCTGACGCGAAGACACTGTATCAGCGGCTGCTCGAATTGCTTCTCACTCCCCGTGTGCCTCTATCTGGCTGTTCTGTTGGCTTTGCGTCCGCCCTAAACGCTTCGTAGTATGGGTTCCTGTTAGGCTGTGCATCCTATTAGGAGACCATGCATCCTTCGTAGCATAACCCGTTAGGGTGTGCAACTCAGGTCGAAATATGAAAAACAATACACCAGGGCTTTTGGAAGTCCCATCAGCTCACAATATTAGCGAAACGAGAGTTTCTTTTAGGAGGAAATAAAAAATGTTATCAAAGAAAACGAGATTTTCTGTCGCAAGTGTAGTAGTTTTGTTTGCATGTGCCTTGCTGCTGGTGCCACCTGCCGCAGACGCTGTCTTTGGATGGACTGGTATTGCACGAACCGATATGGAATTTTCTATAGGTCAGGTCGTCAGCGAGGCTTGGTTACGGGCTTGGGGTACCGCCGACAACAGTCAGATAACTTACTCGATAGCGCCTGCCCTCCCTACGGGTTTGTCCCTTGTAAAGGAAGGGGGTTACGCCAAAATCAGTGGGACTGTCTCGGCAGGCTTTCCAACAACAGCGTATACACTCACTGCCTCGGCACCGGGTGAGACCTCAATTACGACGACGTTTAATATCAAAGTGCATTCCTACCCTGAGTTTAGTAGCGAGGTACGGGATCCGCCAGATGGGAGGGTAGGGCAGGCGTTCAGGTTTGTTTTGCCAGCGGCAACGCAAGAGGACGGCGATACGACGACGTATACGCTGACGGCAAGTCTTTACTCTTCCGGCATCCCTACTCGGGCCCTTCCCGCCGGCTTAACATTCACAGCCTCGACTCAGACGCTTGCTGGCACCCCTACTGAAGCAGGCTACTTTTACTTTACCTATACTGCGCTTGATAACGGTGGCCTATCGAGAGCTTATGATAACCAGGTATCCTTTCTTCTAATTATACAGAACGCGGACGGTACGTCACCGCCAACTATACCGGACCCGATTGATACTGACGGCGGCGATGACGGCGATGGCAATGGCAATGGCGACACTGACGGCGATGGCAATGGCGACACTGGTGGCGACACTGGTGGCGACACTAGCAGCGATATGCCGACGGGCGTTGTTGTGGAACCTGGGCCAGGGAAGATAACGGTGTCTTGGACGGGCGGTTCGGCTACGGGGTATGAGTATAGCACCGATGGTGGCGTGAATTGGGTGGCTGTGTCGGTCTATCCGTTGGTCATCCGTGGGGCTGCTGGCATCCCCATCTCCGTGCGTATCCGTGCGACGCCTGCGGGCACGCCCTCTGCAGCTGTGTCTGGGACGCCGGTTCCCAAAGAGTCGCAAGTTGCCCCTGTGGGTGTTGCGGCGGTTGCGGGTGATGGTCGGATAACGGTGACTTGGACGGATGGCACGTCGGGCAATGTGTCCCTGTATGAATATAAAAAGGATGCTGATGATTGGCTGGCAGTGTCGGTATATCCGTTAGCGATAATGGGTGTGAATGGCACGGAGATCACAGTGCGTATTCGTCTGAAGGCGACCCTTGAGAAGTTGGCAGGCGAGCCTTCTGAACCCGTGAAAGCAACGCCGACGCGGACGCAGCCTACGTTTGGTGATGCGAGTATTGCCAATCAGATGTTGACTGTAGGTGTGGCAATGCCGGCTATAGAACTTCCGGTGGCGAGCGGTGCGGGTATCACCTACAGCCTAACCCCTGCCTTACCTGCGGGGCTGACGTTTACTGCAGGGACTCGGCTGCTGAGTGGCACCCCCACAACTGAAATGACAGAAACTACTTATACTTACACTGCCACGAACAGCAGCGGTAGTGCTATGCTGACGTTCACTCTCACTGTCAATCCTAGAGAAGGTGCTCCCGTGTTACCAGCAGTTGGAAATAAGACCTACACTGCGGGGACGGCAGTGAGCGAAACATTGCCGATGGCAACGGGGACTGGCGTGACTTACACGCTGACACCAGCTTCTTGGAATGGTCTTGCGTTTAATGCGACGACTCGGGTGCTGAGTGGGACTCCCGCTGCTGCGATGTCGGCGACTACTTTTACCTACACTGCGGAGAACAGTGCGGGTAGGGACACCGAGACGTTCACTCTCACTGTTGGCACTGTGCCGGCACCTACGTTTGCTGCTGGTACGGTGATTGCCAATCAGATGTTGACTGTAGGTGTAGCAATGCGGGCTATAGAACTTCCGATGGCAACTGGCAGGGGTATCACCTACAGCCTAACCCCTGCCTTACCTGCGGGTCTTGCGTTTACTGCGGGGACTCGGCTGCTGAGTGGCACCCCCACAACAGCAATGGCAGCAACTACTTTTACCTACACTGCCACAAACAACGCGGGTAGTGCTATGCTGACGTTCACTCTCACTGTCAATCCTAGAGAAGGTGCTCCCGTGTTACCAGCAGTTGGAAATAAGACCTACACTGCGGGGACGGCAGTGAGTGAAACATTGCCGATGGCAACGGGGACTGGCGTGACTTACACGCTGACACCCGCCTCTTGGAATGGTCTGACGTTTAATGCGACGACTCGGATGCTGAGTGGCACTCCCGCTGCTGCGATGTCGGCAACTACTTTTACCTACACTGCCACGAACACAGCTGGTAGTGACCCCGAGACATTCACTATCACTGTCAATCCCAGACCCGGTGCTCCTGTGTTACCAGATGTTCCAGCTAAGACCTACACTGTGGGTATGGCAGTGAGCGAACCATTGCCGATGGCAACATCGGGGACTGGCGTGACTTACTCACTGAGCCCGGCCGCTTGGAATGGTCTGACGTTTAATGCAGGGACTCGGCTGCTGAGTGGGACTCCCGCTGCTGCGATGTCGGCGACTTTTACCTACGGTGCCACGAACACAGCTGGTAGGGACTCCAAGACGTTCACTATCACTGTTGAGCCTACTCCTCCTAACAGGATTCTAAGCAAAGGTTTTGGGGTTCTTGTGCATCCGGGTGCGATGGCAAGCGACACGGGTATTGATAGTCGTGTAATGTCCAAGGCCATCCCCGTTTCGAATATGCCGGATCTCCAGGATTTCTTCCTGAATGGTGGCACGATTATCGTTAAGGGGCCTGCGGGTGCGGCAGTGGGTGATTTGAAGATCACGGAGATCATGGCTGCCAAGGATGCTACTTTAGGGGGTCGTTCTAAGTATAGCCAGTGGATTGAAGTCTACAACAAGACGGGTGCGGACATTATCTTTGACGGGTCGCGTTGGATGCTTGACTTTACGCAAGGGGGTGTTCCGGAGCCAGCTGGGGTTTCTTCGTCAGCAGCGGGTCGTGTGGATCTTGTGAGTAATATGGGTAATCCGGGTTTCTGGGCTATCCCGAGCAAGGGGGGTCGCTCTGAAGCGACGACTGCTGCTAATGTAGTGGACCTTGTGTCTATGTATCGGAAGCTGAAGCAGTTCAACACAGCGAATACCGGGCATGCGGATCATGCGAAAGATGATGGGGATCCGGAGCGTTCGGGTACTTGGGTTGCTTCTGGGAGACCGAGCCGGAATCTGTCTGGGAATCGTCTTGGGACGCCTGGTACGTATCCTGTGGCAGCTCGACCAGACCCGACGGTGCCATCGCAAGAGGTGCTAATCAATGAGATAGGCAATAGCAGCAGCGATGCTAACGATTGGGTTGAACTCAAGAACATCTCGACGGGTGAGATGAACCTCAGGAAGTGGGAGCTGACTCTCGTGATGTCGGTGGATGGTGTTGCGAAAGAGACGGAGTTGGTCTCGTTCCCGGATAACGATAAGGTGAAACTCGCTGCGGGGGGTATCTTGTTGCTTACCAACTCGGATCCGACGGGTTCGGGGAATGATCTGGCTGCGGGCGTTGCGATTAACAAGGCAGCGGCGGATCGGGTCAAACGCGGTGTGCAATCCATGTATTACATAGATAGCAAGCTGGTTTTACCCAATAGTGGTAAATATAACCTGATCCTTCGCAGTGCGAATGACAAAGAAGGTAAGTCAACGCACGTTGTTGATCATGGTGGCACCTATTTCGCTGAGAAAAAGGAGGGTAGTTTTGACACAGAGGTGTGGCCCCTTCAGTTATGGGCTGCGGGGCACGGCAACGTGATTGAGGGTGCGGAGGAGGACTTCCGTGCGGGGCTCGTCTATAAACGGACTGGCAAGAATAGCGGTATCGGTGAGAAGCACTGGGCGAAAGTGGGTTTCACGGGGATCGGCTATGACCGCACGGCTGCCAACACCGATGAAAACGGCGGCACCCCCGGCTATGCCAACGATGCCCTCAAAGAGAAACTCGCGGATCTCTCTGATGCAGAAGTCACGATCTCTGAGATCATGTTTGCTACAGGTTCGGGGCGACGTTCGCTGCCGCAGTGGATAGAGCTTTACAATTCTTCACTGACCCAGGGCGTGAACCTGAACGGCTGGCAACTGGAGATCCAGAACGCACGCGATGAGAACTTAGATGCCCGTCAGAACGCCACGATCACGCTCGGTGCCGTCACCATCGCACCGAATCAGACGGTATTGCTTGTTTCCACCAGTGGTTCTAACTCAGGCAGAGACCATTTCCCGGATACTCGCACGATAGACCTCTGGACATCACATCGCACCGCTCTGGATATGGAATCGCGCACCGATACAGTCCTGAGCCCTACAGGTTTCTATCTGAAGCTCACGGACAAGGATAAGAAACTCGTTGACGAAGTCGGCAACACCGACGGGAATCGCCGCACAAACGATACGCCTGCTTGGGCCCTGCCGATGGGTATCAACAGCGATGGGCATCGCGCGTCTATCATACGCAGATACGAGGATGACATGGCTGAGGATGGCATGATGCTGAGCGGATGGATCTCTGCGGAGAATACGGGGCGCTCCGCAGAAGGCTATAGCGAAACAACCTATTATGGCGATAGAAACGATGTCGGCACACCAGGGCACCATGGCGGCGGACCCCTCCCCGTCTCCCTGGCAAGCTTCCGACCCGCACGAGACACAGCCACTGGCGAAGTCGTCATCCGGTGGACCACCGAGTCTGAGCTGAACAACGCAGGTTTCAATATACTGCGCAGTGAAACAAAGACCGGCGAGTTCACAGTCGTCAACAGCAAAGGCATCATCCCCGGACACGGCACAACGTCTGAAAAGCACGTTTATACGTGGACGGACACCTCTGCGAAACCCAACGTCGTCTACTATTACCAGATAGAAGATGTATCCTTAGATGGCACGCGCACCACTTTGCGCACCACGCATCTTCGGGGCAACGTCAATGCTGCGGGCAAGCTGACGACGACCTGGGGCGATGTGAAAACACAAGACTAAGGGTGTAGCGGCACGCAAGTGCCGCTACATAACAAGGTTCATTCAGGGATATACCCTATTTGAATTAACTTACCAACTACAAATAAGGGCGGTGTATGCTGCATACACCGCCCTTATTGTTTAAGCCGCAGTAGGCTACCCCCTTGCTTGCGGGGGGCGGGGGGTTGTGCTCCAGAAGGCTCTTCTGTAACATGCTCCGTTAGGTTGGGTTTCCTTTCAAACGCCTGCGTTTATCCAAGAATCCCTATCTTACAGAACGCCCTACGGTTAAAATTGCGTCCGTCCTGTTTATGTTATAGAACGGCAACTTGCGTCAATTTATTAATGAAGCCACGAGTGCTTCCATCTTTGGAACGGTGCCGACATCTGGTAGGGATGACATCGCCGCCCATGTTTCGTAGCCGCCCTCTTGTGTCAACGCCTTGTCCGTACAGATATAGCCGATATACCCATTGGCTAAACTCACAAGAAAGGTTGGATTCGCATTGGACTCAGCTTTGATGTTCATCCCTGTTTCAACGAAGACCTCTCCCGGCAGTGCCACAATTGCCGCTTCTCCTAAACGAATGACTTGAATGGGTGCCGTCAACTGCTCTGGTAGTTTCGCTAAACGTTGACATTCATGGGCATAGACATCGACCAACGTCGTCGGTATCGGCTGTCCCACCACCCAGCTAAAGGGGCCTGTTTCGTAATCACCGTAAGTGCCTTGTGGGACGGATAGCACCTGATCGGCAATTTTAAGGTCTTCGCGGGTAATCTGTTTGCGCTGGAATGTTAGTGTTGCAAGGGCTCCGCTGAGATCAAGCGTGTCGTGCATCTCCATGAATTGCATCTCAGTGATAAAATGTCCAGCGAGAACATTTGCCATCTTGACGGCTTGTTGATGGCCGCGTGCTGTCCATTTCACCTGTCCACTAAAATCGGTATTATTAATCTGACCGGATGCGGCATTCCAGAGGAGCGAGACACATGTATCCCCCAGATAGCGACGCATGAGTCGGTCAAAGTGCCCGAAATAGTCAGCAGAAAGTGCACTGCTGTTATCTGTGCCAATGTAGTGCAGCGAAAAGTTGGCAACGGCAGAGATAGGTGTTCCGTCAGCTGCTTCGACGCACATCATTGCGAATTCTGGATCAATCGTCCCAGTCGGTTTCACGAGATCAGGGTGTTCAACCCCGGGATTAAAACGAACGGTGCCATCTTTCATGTGCCACCGGCGATTGAAGGTAATGCGTTCTTCATCGATACTTGCAAATCCTACCCGTGCGGGTCGGAGTCGCCACACTGCAAGCTCAACTGCATCGGCGATCTTCAGTGGGACCCAATCGGTGTAATCAGAATCTTCACCAACCCCGAGCAAGTTTGCTACTGCTGCGGCAGTATGGGTGTGTGTAGCATTGACCATCACACATGCTGGCGGGATATCACACCTCTCGGCGATGCGTGCTTTGGCAATATCGGCTATCTTTTCTGGTATAGCAATGAGATCGCATGTAACAATTGCGATACGGGTTTCGCCATTATCAATAACAAGCGCTTTGGCAAAGAGTTCGTCATCAATGTTTTCAGCGTACCGGGGACGAAATCCACCTGGAATCTCTGTCCCGAGCGGTGGCGTGATATTGGCAGTCGCGCTTGCTGCTCTAAGGGTGCATGCCATCCATCCATCTCCTTGATAAAGTCTTATGTAGTACCTTCTATTCTAATCCATCCCCACAAATCTATCAAAGGAATCCTTACCAAATGTCTATCGGAGTCCAGAGTCATTGAATTCTCCGGAAAAATGCCCAAAATTGCCGACAGATTTCCGATGCTCAACATCTTAAAATCTGTGTCATCCGTGATTCAGACAATTTAACAATTGAATGCCCCTGGAATTAAGCGTATTTTCACTTGACATTCTCAATTTTTTATGCTATCATTTTAATTAAAATGTTTTTATGCCTTACATGGGTCGGAAGAAATATCTTTCGTTCATTCCCAAGGACATAATAGATAACGTGAGTTTGATATACAGCAAATGCTAAGAACATGTGCATATTTTCATAGAGCTTAGGGCCTCTAACCCTACGGGCGAGGCGCTTTCGTCTGGGAATAGACGAAATCCATTCCTTGTATGACGTGCCTAGCCTCTACAAGAGGCACGAAATTTTTTTTTTCAAACTCACGTGAATAGATAAGTCCCTATTAGAAATAGGATGGACGCAATTTTGACCGTGGTTCCCTGCTCTGTGAGATGGGGATCTGTGAAAAAACACGGGCGTTCTGCCCGCCTGCCCCCCGCAAGCGAGGGTTATGCTACAAAAGAATAGGTTGCGTCCGTCCTAAGAAAATTAAAACATAATGATTGAAGTTAGAGAACTCACAAAATCTTACGGCACGACGGTTGCCGTCGATCAAGTTACATTCGATGCACATGCTGGCGAGGTGCTTGGGTTCCTCGGCCCCAACGGCGCAGGCAAGACCACAACAATGCGCATCCTTACCTGTTATCTCTCCGCAGACGCGGGTACTGCCACTGTCGCTGGATATGACGTATTTGAGGAATCCGTTGAAGTTAGAAAACATATCGGGTATCTTCCTGAAAGTGCGCCGCTCTATACCGATATGGGAGTCATCGAATACCTCAATTTCATGACCCAGGTGCGGAATATCCCAAACAGCCAGCGGAAAGAACGAATACGGACGGTTGTTGATACCTGCGGGCTTGATGATGTTATTCAAAAAGACATTGGAGAACTCTCAAAGGGTTACCGCCAACGGGTAGGGTTAGCACAAAGCCTCATTCACGACCCTCCCATCTTAATTTTAGATGAGCCTACCTCTGGCCTGGATCCGAATCAAATCAGCGAGATTCGTAATTTAATCAAACACATCGGGCAAGAGAAACTGGTGCTGTTCAGCACACACATACTCCCTGAGGTTTCAGCCACTTGTAGTCGAATTCTCATCATCAACAATGGAAAAATTGTCGCAAACGGCACCCCCGAGGAACTCTCCAGTCAGGCGAAAGGTGAAGAGATTGTGCATATCACTATCCGAGGCACACAAGCAACAATTGAGACACAACTCAACGAATTGGAATTTGTCTCACAGTGGAATCAGGTCGGGGTGGACAACGGCACAGTTAGCTACCAGATTAACGCCGCTCAGGGCAGCGATGCTGCGGAAGCACTATTTCATGTCGTTGTAGAAAATGGGTGGAGTCTGACAGAACTCCGCCAAAAATCTGTGGATTTAGAAGACGTTTTCCGCAATTTGACGGACAAGGAGCAGACCTAGCACTCCATAGAATAAGAAAGGAAACTGCTCTACAAACGAAAAATCATGACGAACATCGCAGCTATTCTCAAAAAGGAATTTAAAAGTTACTTCAACTCGCCCGTTGCGTATATCTTCATCACATTCTTCCTCGGTATCTCTGGATGGATCTTCTTCCGTAGTTTTTTTCTCGTGAATCAAGCGGAAATGCGGGGGTTTTTCGGGTTAATGCCGTGGATCTTCCTATTTTTTATTCCAGCCGTTACGATGAAACTCTGGGCTGAAGAAAAGAAACTCGGCACGATAGAAATTCTCATGACGCTCCCGATCCGGGATTACGAAGTCGTCATCGGGAAATTCTTAGCGAGTTTTGGCCTTCTGGTTGTAACCGTGTTGCTTTCACTCGTTCTGCCCTTCTCAGTGATGTCTCTTGGGAATCCGGATGGCGGTACGTTGGTTTCAGGCTACATCGGACTCCTCTTGATGGGGGGAGCATACCTCGCAATCGGGCTTTTCGCCTCAACACTGACCGAGAACCAAATCGTTGCTTTTATTTTCGGGATTACCGCCTGCTTTGTGTTGCTCATCATTGGCGAAGATATTGTCCTTTTCAATGCACCGAATTGGTTGTTCCCGATTTTTAGTTACCTTGGGCTTGGCGCCCACTACAGTAGTATTTTACGCGGTGTGCTTGATTCCCGGGACATTGTCTACTATTTATCACTCATCGGTTTCTTTCTCTACCTCAGCACATTGTCGGTTGAAAGCCGTAAATGGCGTTAAGAAAGGAGGTCCCTATTTTGGTTAACAAACAACTTAAGTACGGTGGCAACACCCTCACTTTTGTAGCAATCATCTTTGGCATTCTTGTGCTAATCAACTTTCTCTCTACTCGCCGCTTTATTCGTGCCGACCTTACCGAGGACAAGCGTTATACTATCTCAAAGGCAACTAAAAATCTTTTAAACACGTTAGACGATATTGTAACAATCACTGCCTACTTTTCGACAAATCCCGCTGAGGTTGCACAAATCCGTCGTGATGTCAGAGACGTACTCGACGAATACAACGCTTTCTCCAAGAAACTCCAGATCGATTTTGTGAATCCTGCTGATTTCGATGATGGGCAGAAACAGGAACTCCGCTTCAAGGGAATCCCTGAAGTCCAAATTAATGTCGTGAAAAAAGACAAAGCAGAAATTGCGAATGTCTACATGGGTATCTCTATCGGTTACAGCGGCAAAGAGGAAATCCTACCAGTTGTGCGCTCAACGGCTAATCTGGAATATGAACTCACATCTACTATTCTCAAGGTCACGACGAAAGAAGCAAAAACGGTCGGATTTTTGACAGGGCACGGCGAGTTCGATATCAATGACCAAAATCATCAACAGTTTCGCCAACTCTTGGACAAAAACGCACAAGGTCAATACAACCTCACCCCCGTAAATTTAAAAGACGGAAAAGCAGTGGATGACACCGTCGCAACGTTAGTTATCGCGGGTGTAACAGAACCGGTGACTGAACGCGAGAAATACGAAATTGATCAGTTCATTATGCGCGGAGGCAGAGCCGTTTTCTTAGTCGATCCGATTCAAATGCAACCCGGCACACTACAAGGTGCCCCCTTGAGCACAGGACTGAACGACCTACTCGAACATTACGGGGCCAAACTCGGTAACAATCTCCTACTTGATCGCAGATTCCACGACTCTGCCAGATTCCAACAAGGATTCATGACCGTCATTCAACCGTATCCCTATTTTGTCAAGATTGTTAAACCGAACTTCTCAGCAGAAAACACGATTACCAATCAGTTGGAATCCGTGACACTGCCTTGGACGAGTTCTTTAGAAATTATAACGAAAGAAGGCATTAGAACAACCGCATTGGCAAAAACGAGTGAATTCGGACAGAGTCTCCAAGGCTACTACAACCTGATGCCAAATTCTCCAATTCCGGATGCCGAGTTGCAAACCTACACTGTTGCTGCGGCGCTGGAAGGAAAATTCAAAAGTTTCTATGCCGATAAAGAAATTCCATCAGTAGAAACCGCTGCGGGCACAGAAGAAAGTGAGCCCTCTGCTTCAATCGCAGACATTGAGGCACGGCAGACGAAAACCGAAAGTGAACAGACACAAATTGTTGTTGTGGGCACGGCGCAATTCCTTACGCAGCTCCGGCCAGATGGCATTAACTTTTTCCTAAACACTGTCGACTGGCTAACCCTCGGCGACGCACTCATAGGGATTCGCTCTCACACGATTACCGATCGACCGCTCCGGGAAGTCTCAGAAATTGAGAAAAACTTTATCAAATACCTATGTACTATAGGTGTTCCGCTACTCGTCGTGATCTTTGGACTCGTCCGATATTTCTTAAAGCAACGTGCAAAACGACTGGTAGAAACCTACAGTTCCGCGTAATTAGCATAATTAGCGAGGTTGGGAAAACTCGCCAGCAATAGGTTCGATCCTTTAATTGTCCTTGAGACGTACAAACTTAGGCAAAAGTTAGATTAACTTGTCAAGTCAATCTACGCGGATATCCAATTCTTAAGAAGGGAAGGCGATCTTAAAATGTTGCTGCGCTATGTCGTTGGAATTAGTGGAGCAGTGCCAGATTTCCATAGTTAAAAAGATGAAAACGAAACAACTTTTTATTTTAGGTGCTATTTTTGTCGTTTTGGCAATCATCGTCCTGATCCTCGAAAACCCGTTCGGACAGAGCGAATATGAGAAGAAAATGGAAACCGCAGTACCGCTATTTCCAAACTTCAACCAGGAACAGGTTGCCACAATAGAAATTATCGCTGACGGTGAAACAACGACGCTCTCAAAACAGAACGGCGACTGGGTTGTTGTTTCAATGAACAACTACCTCGCAGATAGCGAAGGCATCTCGGAATTGCTATCGAAAGTAGGGAAGTTTAAGAACACGCAGCTTGTCTCAAATAATCCGGAAAAACAGGCAGAATTCGAGGTGGATAGCACGGGTGTCGAAGCCAAATTGATGGATGCAAACGGGAGCCTCTCAGCACACCTTTTTGTTGGAAAAACAACGCCGGGTTTTCTGAGCAGTTACGTGCGCGCCGCCGACTCTAACGATGTCTATGTCGCCCAAGGCTACCTCCAATCCGTCTTCAATAAAGGCAATCGGACTTGGAAAGATCGGACTATCTTCGATTTTAACAAAGGCATTGTCACCCAACTCAACATCTCTTCACCCGAAGAAACCATCGAACTGCGTCTCGATGCAGATGGGACATGGCAGATGCTTAAACCTGTAGCCTCCGCAGTCAAACAAGACGAGGTTGACTCCCTTCTCACCACCCTCAGCGACTTGGACACCGACGATTTTGCCGAAACGACGGCGGATCTCGGTGCATACGGTTTAGATACACCACAATCCGCTATATCCGCCGTACGCAACGATGGCACAACGGCAACACTGCACATCGGAAAAGAAGAAAACGGAAAACTTTATGTCAAACGTGCCGATACGGATACCGTGTTCAAACTCTTCACATCGAATGTAGATAGGTTAATTAAAAAGTCAGATACGTTCAAAGCAGAGGCCCCACCACCAGAAGTTGAAACGGAGTAGTGGGCCCATCAAGGTTTGAAACGCCCCAGCACTGCTGCAGGTCGAAGGAGATTTATCGTGAAGCAATTAAAACTTTTGTGTTTAGGGCTCAGTATACTGTTGGTTATAACGCTCGTCGGATGTGAACCGCAAATTGTGACCCCGTTGCTACCATCACCAGAAAGCAGAACTATTCATGTTACCGGGCATGGTTCGGTCGTCGGTGAACCGGATATAGCAATGCTCAATTTAGGGGTGTCGGTTGAAAAAGCCTCAGTCGAGGAAGCGCGTGAGACAGCAGCGAGTGCAATGACAAGCGTTATCGAGTCTCTGAAAGGGAACGATGTTCTTGAAAAAGACATTCAAACGGAAAATTTCAATATCTATCCGCAGTACGACTACACGGACAATGGTCGTGTCTTGCGTGGATATAGCGTAGACAATACTATCAGCGCGAAGGTGCGGGCGTTGGAAAGTCTGAGCGATATAATTGACGCTGCTGCCGGAGCCGGTGGAGATATTGTTGTCGTAAACGCTATCCAATTTATGATTGAGGACAGCACCCCGTTACAGACGCAGGCGCGTACTTTAGCGGTGAAAGATGCTGAGGCGAAAGCCCGAACCTTAGCAGAAGCGGGGGGCGTTACGCTTGGGGAACCTGTTACGATTACAGAGATACGTTCTGACGGAGGGACCCCCATTGCTTATGCGGAGAGTGCAGCATTTGCCGACGATAGTGCCCGGAGCTCAACGCCTATTGAAGCCGGTGAACTTACGGTTACTGTGAACGTCACAGTCGTCTATGAAATTAATTAAGGCTTTCGTTTAAGTGATCGAACGCTGCTCTCCTGTCATTGAGAGCTGAGGCCAATCGTATGGGTTGGGTTCCCTAACCCATACGCGCGTCTCAAAAATTGGCGAAAGCATTCTTCCTAGAAAACCCTCTTCTTAAAAAACGACACGATTCCGGCGCTTAGAATCGGTGCTACACTGTAAACTGCTTCAACGTATCATCATCCAAGTTCTCAAGGACATCCTTCGGATCGTGCCGTTTATCTCTGTTGAGCTCTTGTTCAGAGAAACCTTGCTCGGTTATTACCTTCTCAGCAACATAGATAGGGGCTTCACAACGCAGCGCGAGGGCGATAGCATCACTCGGCCGGCAATCCACCTCAATTTCGCTGCCATCCACTTGCAAGGTCGCGTGTGCATAGAAAGTCTGCTCCTCCACCGAACGCACGCATACCGAGATGACCTTAGCACCGAGGGTTTCAATCATAATTTTAAGCAGATCATGGGTCATTGGCCGCGAAAGTTCCATCTTCTCTAAACGCATTTGAATAGCCTCCGCTTCAGATGTACCGATCCAAATCAGGAGTATGCGGTTCAAATCGCTGTCTAACTCTTTCAAAACAACTATCGGTGCTCCCGTCCCGCGATCAATCGAGAGGAAGTTAACTTTGACCTTAATCTGCGTCTCTTTCTCTTTGTCCATCTGTCTGTCCTTTCCTAAATTATGGTAGATCTTAGAATGAATTGGGGACTCTGCGAATCAACGTCAGCATGCGCGCGTGGCATTCTGCGGGTGCGGTTAGAAACCGCACCTACTGGGCCTGGGGCGAGAGGGTATATCCTTTTTTAGGATCCACCATAATCCGTATCTGTTGATTCGGATTTTGTAGCATCTGTTTGGGGCTCCACGACTAACCCGGAGGCGTAATCCTGAACAGTGCGTGCAATTTTTTCAGTATCTAAGCCGCTGAAACCGACAATCTCTTTAAACAACGGCACCGCCGCACCTGCATTTACAATTGAACTCAGAATTCGGTTCATGCCACTGCTGCCATTGCTGTTGCCACTGTTGCCGAGATCAAGCACCCGGATACTTTCAATACGTTCCGCCGGTTTCATCAACTGACCGGTAACCTCTGGTAAGGATTCGACAAGTGCCAAAATAGCATCGCTGACGAGAACTTTCGGCTCTGCCTGATTTTTCGCTGCAATAGATGCCTCTTCCCCCTCAGCTTTCGCCTTCGCTTCAACCAGTAACGCCTCAGCGAGAATTCGCTGTGCCTGTGCTTTGACCTCAGCAGCATTAAGTTCTGCTTTAGCGGCTTCTACAACTGCGTAGGCTTCTGCATCCGCAGCGCGCTCTTTAGCAATCCGTTCTTCATCAGCTTCCTGTTCTGCCCGGATGAGTGCGATTTTGCTCTGTCGTTCGGCTTCCTCAACGGCTTCAGCAGTTAAAACGCTCGCTTCAGCCCTTGCCTTTTGTGCAGAGACCTCTAAAAGTTCGATCAATGCCGCCTCACGCTGTTTTTCCTTGACCGAGACCTGGATGGCGTTTTCGGCTTGCGCTTCCTTTTCTCCCCGCTCCTTCTCAACCAGAACAATCCTGCTGGCGATCCCTGCCTCCTCAACAGCCCGTTCTTGCTCAATCTTAGCTCTTTCAACAGAGAGGTTGCGTTGGATTTGCGCTTCCTCAATTGTCTGTTCCTGCTGCACTCGGGCGATTTCGACCGCCTGTTTTTGCGCAATCTCGGTTTCTTGGACCTGGCGTTCCTGTTCAATCCGAGCAGTATCAAGCCGCTGCTTCTGCAGAATTTCCGTAGACTTCACTGCCTCTTCTTGCTTGATCCGTGCTTCTTCAACCGCCTGCTGCTGCTCAAGCTTATGCGCCTCAATCTCGCGTTCCTGCTCCGCCTTGTTTGTAGCGATCGCTTTACGCTGGGCTTCCTGGGCGAATTCAAGACGTTTTGCCACCTCTAAGGCTTGTGTCTCCGTCTCTTCTTCGCGCTGTTTAATCGCTAATTCGGCTTTGAGTCGGTCCTCCTCACGCTGCACTTGGTTTTCGTGTTCAATCCGCGCGGTTTGGGTCTGTCGATCTTCAACTTCTTGCTTGATCGTCTGAATTGCGACGACATCGAACCGGTTGTTCTCATCAAGTGCCTCAAGCGGAGTCTGGTCCAGGTTAGTGACAGCGACGCTTTCTAATTTAAAACCGTTCTGTTCTAGGTCGTCCCGGCACGCCTCCTGAACCTGATCGGAAAACTCTTGGCGTTTTTCGTGCAACTCTTGAAGGTCCATTGTAGCGGCAACGCTTCGCAGCACACCAACGAGTTTCCCTTCAAGGAGTCTATTCACTTCAGAGGGGGTTAAGGTCTTATCTCCTAGACTCGCCACCGCCTTGAGTACATCCTGCTCGTTTGGTTCAATTTTGACATAGAATTGTGCTTCTAAATCAACCCGCAAACTATCTTTCGTGATAAGTGCCGCTTGTCCCGTCCGTTCAACAGGCAGCTGGAGCGTATTTAAGGAAATGAGTTGGCTGGTATTAGTAAGCGGATTGATCAGAGTTCCTCCAAAAACAACGCGCTTTTTGCGTCCGCCAGAGACAACCAGCGCCGAATCGGCAGGTGCTTTCTTGTAGAACGAGCGGTAAACTAAGAGGAAAATGACCATCAAAGCAACTGCACTACCGACAATTGTGATGAATAGGTTGGCATTCAACATTCTTCAATTCTCCTTATATGGAAACAAAATGCTCAATTAGCGTGACTCTATTTTACTTTTTCGGACATCAAAGATTCGTTTCGCGCGATCATAATCTATGAGAACGACAATATCGCCTTTGACAGGTGGGTCTTCATCCGATTTGGCACGGCAACTGACGGTTAATTCCGGTCCATCAGGAACTTGTACCCTTGCGGTCCCGAAAGTTGTTGTAATCTGTCCGCTAATGACGCGCCCCCTTAGACCAAGCAATTGGACATCGCTAACAGCCTTTTCACTCTCTGGAAACAGCTTTGAAAGCGCGATGGAGATATATCGAGTGCCGAAAAAGCTACAGAAAAGCGCGACGACATACGATATCCAAACCCACTGCGTATTCTCTGGAACATTAAGCGCTGCGTTCACAATGAGCCCAGCCATTCCCCACGTCGCCAATAGCGCCATAAAGACAACCATCAAGGGCACTCTCCCGACGTTCAGAAACCCAAAAACATCGCCAAAAGAAGGGCTCTGTCCCCCCGGATCTGCTTCTATGTCTGCATCCATATCTACATCTACATCTGCATCTATATCTATATCTGCATCTATATCTATATCGGCATCCGCGTCCACGTCTGCATCGCCGAAGTCCATTGCCCCAGTGGCAAGCCGGAAAAGTGCCAACAGAAATACGATCGTCAATGGTGCAGTAAACCAGACATTATAGGAAACTATAAGATAATTCAAGAATTCTATCATGGGGGTCTCTTCTGCTTTGTGAGATGTTCAGCGATGTAGGTATAGGCAGATCGTGCTGAACGGAAACTGATATTATCAATCCAATGGACATTCCGCACAACGCTAATTTCAAGCTTCGCTTGGCTGAGAAGTCGATGTTTGAAGTGCCTCACTAACGTGACATCACGAATCTCCGTGAACAGAACATTACATCGGACATTCACATAAGAAACAGTGAGGCTGCCCATATATCGATCATCTAAAACCAACACCCGACGCGTCGTGATAAAAACGAAATCCGGACGTAGAAGACTGGATCGACCCAGCACGCATAAGGCGACACGTTCACCCTCGCATAGATGGGTTTCCACTATCTTTTGAATACGAGGCGGCATGTTCTCGAATTCAGCCATATGACTCAGCAATCAATGAGTGGTGAAAAATATTACCGTTCGGAAACAGAATAGATGCATGAAAATGGAGGTGGCGGGAATCGAACCCGCGTCCGAAGGCATTTCAATAGAGGTTACTACATGCTTATCACAGGTTTTTAGATTCGCCTACCAGCCTCCCCTGTGCGGGATTCAGAATAGACTATCTCAAAAGAGGATTCGCGGCTCGCCCTTTGAGAACAAGCGAGCGGCTAGCCCGTATTGCGACGCTTTAACTTCCCTGACGGGCAACAGGGCAGCCAAGCGGAGCCGCGTTATTAAGCAGCTAATGCTAATTCTTCATCAGCATTTATAAGTGTTCCGCCTATTTAACGAGGCCTGCGGAAACCTCGGCATGCAACCTATATCTCATTCACCTTCGTCGAAACCTTGACACCCCCAGATAGGAAATAACGGGTTAGCATAGAAACTGTACTAATAAGATTCCACTACCGATTCATCGCTCTATGAACGCTATCAATTATATGCCCGTATCTCATTTGCTGTCGCCTCACGTTCAATCTTCTCCCGTTTATCATAAAGCCGCTTACCCATTGCAACAGCTAACTCTAACTTGACTTTACCGTTGCTAAAGTACGCACGAGTCGGGACGATAGTCATCCCTTTTGAACGGATTGAACGTTCAAGTTTAGTAATTTCCCGACGATGCAATAGTAGTTTTCGTTTACGTTTCGGCTCGTGATTAGCAATATTCCCGTGTTCATACGGACCGATATGAGCATCAAGCAGAAAGACCTCACCATCTGTCACCTGCGCATAGCTATCAGTAAGGTTAAACCGTCCTGAGCGAATCGCCTTCACTTCAGTGCCTTGCAAGACAACGCCCGCTTCATACCGATCGCGTAAGTGGTAGTCGTATCGCGCCTTGCGATTTATTGCAATCAATGAGGTTGCAGAATCTTTAGCATTTTTCATCTTAATATTAAAGTATACCACAAAACCAAATTAAAGACAAGAAAAAACATCAGAAAATCTGAAGTATCCGCTCAAGACTGGATTTTAATTGAAAAAAGCCTTTAGATATGATAAACTATACGTGAAATCCTGTGTTGTTGGGTAGACCGAAGGCACTATCCTTCAGTCTCCCGCTAAAACCAAAAAGGAGTCCTTGATGCAAGAATTTTATGACACCCGTGCACCGAATCCACCTACACGTGCAATCTTAGTAGGTGTAAAACTCCAAGATAACCTGATGCACGAAACTGAAGAGTCGATACAAGAACTCCGTCAACTCGCGAAAACTGCCGGTATTGAAGTCGTCTGTGAGACTATTCAACCTCGCAACATGCCCAGTCCAACGTATTTTATTGGCGAAGGCAAGGTTGAAGAAATCAAACCCCTGATAGCAGAACTCAACGCCGATGCAATTATCTTTGATGAAGAACTGTCACCCGGACAGAACCGGAATCTTGAAAAAGCATTCGATATTACCACAATTGATAGGACCGGGCTTATTCTTCAGGTTTTCGCACAACGCGCATCTACCAAAGAGGCACGACTCCAAGTCGCATTAGCGCAGCTCGAATACGCGCTGCCGCGTTTGACACGGATGTGGACACACCTCTCACGACTCGCGACAGGCGGGGGCGGCAGTAGGCGGCTCCGGGGTCCCGGCGAAACGCAGCTTGAAATGGATAGGCGCTGGGTCCGTAGGAACATCGGGAACGTCAGAAAAGCGCTTCAAGCCGTCGAAAAGCAACGGCACGTTCAGCGCAAAAACCGATCTGACAAAATCAAAGTGTCGCTCGTTGGATATACAAATGCCGGGAAATCAACCCTTTTCAACGCACTGACAGGTGAAACCGTCTTAGCTGAAGATAAACTGTTCGCAACCTTGGATTCCACCACACGGAAAGTGGATTTGCCACAAAAGCAGCAGATTCTGTTGAGCGATACCGTCGGGTTTATCAAGAAACTGCCACACCAATTAGTAGCCGCATTCAAAGCAACTCTAGAAGAGGTGTCAGAAGCCGACTTTTTGCTCCATGTCGTTGACGTGAGCCACCCAGAAGCAGAAGCACAGATTGCCGCTGTGAATGTAGTTCTTGAAGAACTGAATGCCATTCAGATCCCGATGTTCGTAGTTTTCAATAAAATTGACAACCTCACAAACGAAGAAGGGTTGCAAATTCTAAAGAGTCAGTATCCAGACGCATTTCCTATCTCGGCACAACGTGGGGACGGTATCAAGGCATTAATGGAGGCACTGGCACATCGCTTCGGTGAACGCGGCACGAATGTCGCTTTCAGTATTCCATACACGGAAGGAAAAGTGCTTGACTTACTCTACAAGCACGGGACAGTCCTCAATACCGAATACACGGAGGAAGCCGTTCATGTCGAAGTACGCCTCCCCAGCCGATACCTCAAATCAGTTTCAGAATTCTTGGTTTCTTCTTAAGAGGGACAGGCACAATGCCATGGCTCGACCAGGCTGACATTGGACAGAACTTGCAAAGCTGTCCAGATTGTGACACGGAATACGAGGGTTTGGATCAGTTTTTAGGTAACCCCTTAAAAGATTTACCACATAACCTGATTGATGCCGTGTTTAACGATGCCTACTACGTCGAGATTCGGTGTCCACAGTGCCTCGAAACTCGGCACCTCTGTATACAATCTCTAACAGCCACACGCTTTCATATCGAAAAGGAGAGAAAATGAAGATAGGCGTTACCCAAATTATCCTTGGGGGTATGTCCCTAAACGATACACTTGCGCTCTGTCAAGATGCCGGTTACGATGCCGTTGAACTCACGTTCGGTGAAGGAAAAGACACCGACATTAATATGAGCGATACGGAACTCCGCGGTGTCGCCACAAAGTGTGCCGACGCTGGTATCGACATCAGCAGTATCACGGCAGGATACGCTGACCGAGGCAATTTGTTAAGCCTGGACGCAACAGCGCGCGAAAAAGGGGTAGTCTCCCTCGCGCGGGGCTTAGAAGTCGCCGGTGTCCTCGGCGTCGGCGGAATTTTATTGCATCCTGGGCAACTCACCGTTGAAGGTACATACCAACAGGTTTGGGATAACCTCGTCGGTATCCTGAAAGATCTCGCGCCTGCCGCGGAAATACATCAAGTCGCAATCGGGCTTGAAAATGTCTGGAACAAATTCCTGCTCAGTCCAAAAGAGATGCGAGCTATTGTTGATGAAATAGGCAGTGAATGGGTCGGCACTTATCTGGATACCGCAAACATGATGGCTTACGGTTACCCAGAGCACTGGATACGTGAACTTGGACACCGTATCAAACGGGTGCACTTCAAGGATTTCTCCCGCAGCGACCATCGATTCGTCAATCTCTTAGACGGAGATACAGACTGGCAGGCGGTTATGGAGGGGTTCCGTGCCATCGGTTACACCGGCTACGTCATTCATGAAGTCGATGGCGACAGGGACACCCAAATCGACATTGCGAAACGGATGCGCAACATCGTCGCAATGTAACCGGAAACAAAAAAGTGATGGGGCTACTCAAACCATCGCCACATGCCGGAGGTCGGACTCGAACCGACATGGACCTAGGGCCCGCTGGATTTTGAGTCCAGTGCGTCTACCAATTTCACCACTCCGGCTTTCTTGTTAATATTATTATATCACATTTTCGGTGAGAAGTCAAATTTTGCTCGTGGGCAAAATTTGACTTCTCGCTCCATCTGTTTTCAACGAGACTCAACTCGCAAACTACCCTAAAAATCATGATAAACGGGCAACGTAACTTCCAATCTGAAAACACACTGCAACGTTTCTTTATCGGCACGAAAGCGCTCTTTATCCAACTCCTGAAAAAGGAGACATGGCAGACCTTATGGCAGTGGGTACTTTGGCGTGTTATCCCCAAACATCGCCGGATTCTGAAGCTAACAAGTCAACTTCAGCCCCTCGATCCGAATGCGCCTGCTGAAGTCCGTGCTGTCCGAGATGAAGTCTTCGCAAAATGTTGTTTAGACCTCCCCCCCCCTGAACAACAAATTCTTTTGGATATTCTCAAGTTCGTTCCACAACCACTCGGGTATGAGCAGATCCTTTTCGCAGCTATCTATCCGGTTCTAATCAAACGCGACATGGCAGTCATCCCAAGACAAACCAAGGTCAACCACCGACTTGACGTAGAAATTGGTTACCTCGGACATAATGAAGACTATTTCTTTTGGGTGCTTGAAATTGATGGGACCGGACGCTTATCTTTTGACACACCCCTCGACCCAAGAATAGAAACCCGAGATGACAAACGGTATGTAGTCTATTCGTTGGGGAGTAACGGGCTTGTGGATGATGATTACGTAGCGTATGCAGAGCAGTGGCTACTTGACTCTCACCGTTTAACAGCAGCCCTCCCTCTCCTCGCTGCCGCCTATGCAGAACAATGGATCCTGAATGCGCGGACTTATCTGACCCACATCCTCACAGACCTGAAAAAACGGAATTATCAGGTCACAGCAACGGCAATACCCGATTTTGAACGGGAACGGTTGTCACTGTTACGCCGTCTCTCCCTCGACCGGCTAAAAAAACGTCAATTTCTGTCCGAACGCCGAAATCGCTAAGGTAGATACCGGGTTCAATCGAGAAGCAAACCCCGGGAATTAAGGTACGCCTATCACATGTTTCCAAGTTATCTAAATTAACACCATTGCCGTGGATAACAGTGCCGATGTTATGGCCGGTGCGGTGAATAAAGCACTCTCCGTATCCTTTTTCAGCGATATATCCACGGACGCAATCGTCCACCTGATAACCGTGAATCGGTTCATCACGTTCCCATCTTTCACAGATAAACCGTACTGCTGTGTCTCGTGCTTCCTTGACAATCTCGAAAATTTCAACGTATTGTGAGGGGACGGTTTTTCCGGCATAGGCCACCCATGTGGTATCTGCGAAGACAGCATCTGCCTCTTTCTGTTTTGCCCACAAATCGATTAAGATGAAGTCTCCGCTTTTAATCACTTGGGTATCTGTCGCGGTAGGTGCATAATGTGGATCGCTGCTCTTTACGTTGCCCGCAACAATAGGCGGATGATCTGTGACCAAGTCCATCGCATCAAACTGTCCGAGAATCTCCTGCTGCACGTCATACTCTGTAATTGTTTTCCTCTTTTTGAGCTGCGAACCGATCCATGCGAAGGCATAATCTTTTGCTTGTAGCACCAAGTGTGCAGCGGCTTGATGTCCTGCTGCCTGTGCGTCGCTCAAACGTGCCTCCATGCGTTGTGCTAAGTGTGCAGAGGTCTGGACCTCAACGCCGAAGGAGCGAATCCACTCCAGTGTTCCTGCATCTATTCGCGAAATGTATGGAATCTCGGCATTTGGCGAATACTCCATCGCAACGGTTCTGACCCCGGCAAGCAAGGGGCGCATCTCGGCATTAAGTTCCTGCCACCCCGCATAAAGCGTCATCTGTCCTTGAACCCCAACGAAGTTTGATGTCTCAATCTTATGGACCAACCATCGTGGTTCACCGTGTGCAGGAATGAGGCAGAACCACCGGCGTGTTATATTTTTTCCTGATAAGTTCGCGACGTTCTGTGCGATCGGGTTTATCCCCCGAAAATCGTAGAGGAGCCAGGCATCTAACCCTAATGTACCTAGCTCACGCTGAATTTCTCCTATTTTCATCTCTAACCTCTTTTGTCATCCGTAATAATCCGCGATTCAGATAACCTCCAACGCAGGCAGCCCCTCAACAATCTCCACCGTCTCCAAACTCACCGTAACCACCTTCCCAATCAACCGGACAATATATTGTGAGTCGTCCACCCGATTCGGGTCGTTGCCGATGCCGCTGCGTTTGTCCGTTTTCACGCGATACTGGTCTATAACCCACTCCAGTGCGGAACGGGTGCCGAGGCGATAGTCAAACGTTTCCGAGGGAATGCCGTCTATTGTGAGAAATGTGTTGTAGATGATTTGGGTTTTGTCTCTGGAAAGTCTCATTTTCTCCAAGCGCCAATCGAGGGGGAGGTCGGGGTTCTGAATGAATTTGAGCTTGCTATATTCGGGTTGGGTTTCGTAGTTGACGTGGATGTCTGCGAGCCGTTTGCCTGCGTTTGCGAATCCCCAGAAGTCTTGGGTGAAAGGGATATGGGGTAGATCGCGCTTGAGGTTTGCCTCGTATTTCTGGCGATAGTCGGGGTGATGTAAGAGTCCGTAAGTATAGTGGAAGATGTCCCATTTGGTGAGGGTATCGTCTTGGTAGTGGGTTCGGAAGTGTATCAATGCCCAATCGGTAATGTTTTCACGTCGGTTTGTGCCGTCCTCGTCATAGGTATAGAAGGGGAAACACTGAGAACCACCTTGCGGTAATCCATCGGCAATTCTGTTTGTCATGAGCGCGAACATCGGCCATTCTCTCCCCACTTTAATCCAGATCACCCTATTTTCCAGTTCTGTCTTTGGTGTAGGAAAAATGGAAGGAAATACATAAGTTCCCTGGTTCATCAACTTGTCAAAGTAAAGGTTCAACTTTGTAAATGGACGATATAAAGCAGTTCTTATCTTGCCTGCTGAAAATTCCACAAGCCTCCCCTTTCCCAATTCTGATTTCAGCCGATCCGTCCATTTGATTTTTGTATCATCGGAAACCACAAAATCATCAAGGCGAACGTTTCGGTCTGTCCGTTGTTCCCATCTCGCAACTTCCATGTTGTAATTCGCAATCATTCTACTCATGTTCTCAACGAGAGCATTTTCGGTGAAATTGTAGACCCATGCATCCCGGCTGGTCTTTACACCATTGCTATAGGTTTTGAAAATCACATTAGCGACTTCACCCTTTACTGATTTCGCTTGTTTGCTCCCCATCGGAATAAAAGTGTCAAACTCGGCATGGAGCCCTTCTGTCAACCATGTATGGCGCGCATCGGGTTGGATAGACTGCCATGCAACGCCCCCTGCGTGCTGACTTTCATTGAGAAAGTAGAATTTCCGCCTTCCGTTCCACAACTCGTCGGTAGGATAGTAGTAAATACGAGGGGGCGATGGATTCCCCTTTTTCTTCACAAACAGGTTGATGCTCACACCCACCCGAATCCCAAACACATTCGCATCGGATACCTTCAACCCCCGCCGCACATTGCCCCCTAAGTCAAGGATATAGATCGCAGCGCACTCCGCAGCGAGGTGTTTCCGCATCCCATCAAACGCTACACCATCAAGAAAACTGTTATTTGTCACGAAACCGACAACGCCTTGCTCGCCTATCCGATCCAACGCCCACCGGATCGCTTTTACATACGGATCATAAAGCGCAGTTCGCAGTGTGGCTTTGGAGTCTTTTACGTATGTCTCTGCAATCCGCTTGTCCATCGTCTCATACTTCCGATTCTTGTTGTTGTCGTTCTCGTTGACCTGTCCCGCATTGTAGGGGGGATTGCCTATCACCACAAACATCGGGGACTCTTTTTGTTTTTCGACACGCTCTGTATTCGCAGGCGTGAAGAGATCCAGCTGCCGCCCCTCGGCCACCTCAAACGTATCTACCAGACAGATACCCTCATAAGGGGCGTATCGGTTCGTTGCAGTGTAAAACTGCTGTTCAATATTCAGACTAGCAATGTAGTAAGGGAGGAGCATCACCTCGTTGCACTGCAGTTCAGGGGGATCAGCCGTGTATTTTCGCTCTAACGAGATGGGATCGAGCTCCCGCATGAGGCGGACGATGAAATTCCCAGTGCCGACGAACGGATCAATGATATTGATGCCAGCATCGGAAAGCGAACGGTTGAACTCGGTATTGAGGATATGCTCAACGCTTTTGACCATGAAGTCGACGATGGGTTGCGGTGTGTAGACAATGCCGTGTGTATCGGCAACCTTGACAGAGAACCCTTGAAAGAACTGCTCGTAGACAGTGTTCAGAAACCCCTGTTTTTCAAAGAAATCCGTGATAGTCCCAGCAGCTCCCTCTATCGCCGCATAGAACGGCTCTAAGGGACGGAGAAACTCAGAACGATGTAGCGTGCGCTCCGTCAGCACGTCAATCACCCTCTCAATCTCACGGGCAATAATATTGCGGCGCGTGAAATCGGGGTTATCGAAAACGGTCCGGAAAATGCGCTCGGTGAGTAAATGCTGGATGAGCATCTCTTCTACTGCAGCTACAGAGAGACTCAGATTAATGGAGGCTTGGCACTGTTGATGGAAATGGGTGAAAGCTTCCTGAAAATGTGGGTTGTTCTGGCGTTCAGTTTTGATGAAGGCAGCCAATTTGCCCCCGAGCTCTGGCACGGTCTCTTTGAATTCAGCGACTGCGGTATGCCATGCGGCGATGTTCTCCGCTTGATAGCTGAAGAAAGCTTGGAGAAGGTGTGCGAGGTTCCAAGGTTCGCTGATGTCCATGTCAAGTTGGAGGTTCCCGTGTTGGTAGAGGAGTGCCTGGGTTGGGGATTGGATGACGATGTTTTTATTCGGATAGCCTGCGGCGAATTTCTTCTCTGCCTCAACGTAGAGGTCGTCGTGTGTATCTTTTGCTTCCCAGTACCCGTATGGCAAGCCGAAGGTGTCGACGATTTCTCCATCGGGTGTTATCCATCTTTTCTCTGGTGTGTAGTGTGCTTTTTCGCAGAGGAGGGTGAGCTCGGCTCGGGAGCAGTAGTGCTGGAGGAGGTTTTGGAATGCGGCGCGGACGGTGCCTTCATTTTCTGCCCCGTGTTGTGCATACTTCTGCAGTTCGGCATAATATGCCTGGATCGGTTTGTGGGTGGGTTTGATATTAAGTTTTGGCATGTATTTCCTCCGGACGTTATTGAGTGGACGAAACGATGCCATATTATACACAAGTTGGCGCGAAATTGCAAGCGCAATTTTGTTGCGTGATAGGTTATTCGTATCTGGAAAATTTGACACGCACACTCACGCGTCCAATAGAGAGTACTACCAGGAAATTCATCGTCTGTTCCTGCCTCAATTTTTCAAGATGTTTGATGTGTGAGACTCACAAGGTTAGGTCTATAGATGTATGTCAGATTTTACAAATGTCCCTCTGGTCCCAATGAAAATATTGACATCGAAACGCCTACACCGTATAATACGCATTAAATTAACCCGGAGAACGTAAAAATGTTTAATATCACACACAAATCCTGGAGGCTGGCTCAGATCTTTGGCGATATGGACCCAAATAGGGGCGCTCGAGTCGATAGTGGCCGCAGTTCTGACTGTTCTCATACATATCATTCTCGCCGGGGCGATTTACCGAGATGCAACCCGCTTAGATCACACACAGACAACGCCTGATGATAGTAGGCCCCCTGATGATAGTAGGCCCTAAGATATAGTATATAGCATCCGTCGTTGGCGGCGTAATGACAGAGTAGGCATTTAAACGAGTAATCACACCTCTATGAATTCTGCTAAAAAACAGATGCTTTCGCAAAAATACTTAGCACAATGCCGACACCCTGAGATTCAGGCACTTCGACCCGACACAGGAAACGCAAGAAACTTGTGGATACCCACCGCTGAACAACTTCAGGCACTCTTAACACAGAAACTCCCCTATCCCGACAGATCGACTTTATGCGGGACCGCAGACGGATGGAAATACCAAACCTATTTTCGTGAATGGGCAGCTGACTATGGGACTTATATTGATACACACCGTCAGTTCGTTGGATCCGACACCGAGAGCGTGCTTCTACAAGCATTGATGGCAGTGCTGGGTATCGGCGAACGATGGATGGTTTAAAAGAGGAAATTATGACATTTGAAACCTTAATGAAAACGATTAATGATTATGGTTCTGCAGGACTTGTTCACCAGGAGACGGTAACAGCCCTGTTGAATAATACGTTTGGGGATTGGCTCGCTTCCCAAGGTGTCAGCCGTATTGACCTGCCATCTCCCACCTGTTTGTGGTTCACCGTACAAGGCGAATTAAAACAGGCACATGCTGTGCCGGGAATTAAATTATACGACCGGTTTTTTGTTGTTGACCGGAAGGAAGTCAAGGAAAAAAATGCGGAAGTAATAGCGGATGCCCTCAAATGCTATAGGTCGGATGGTGATGGGGCTTATATATGGGTTATTCCCGATGGTTACCTGGCGGCATTAACACCAACAGAACAGGAATGGGAAGCACACGGTGGCGGGTACTTCTCGCATGAGTCTATATGTATCTCTAATACTGCTGATAGCGGGACGCGTTGTCGCTTAGAAGTGCTTTATGAGGATCCGAGGCAGGAAAATGTCTCCTGCGAATTCGAGGTACCTGCCCATCGTTCGGTGCATTATCGCCTAGACAAACTCAAGGGCGCAAATGGTGAACCGTTGATTGCCAAAGATGCGCCGGTCAGTTACAAAATCACGAGTCGTGACACTCGGATTGTTGTCCAAGGCTCGCGCATCCTAACGAGCGGTAAAAACAGTGCCTTTGCGAGCTTTGGCACGGTTATGGCGTGGTCTCCGCGTTAATAACCATCAATAATTAAATGCCCGATAGCCATTATGCCTTCTGTTTCGGATTCCAGAATGCACAGATGATCGCCGTAATCGGTATAGCTAAGACGAGCCCGAGCGTTCCAGCGAGCAATCGAACGATCTCCGCAGACACAACGCCAATGCTCAGCAGTTGCACCGGCGGCGATTTGAAAAAGTCGAGATTCGGTGCTGCAATCGTAACGACCAAAAGCAATTCTACACCCAGATACGCGAAAACCAGTGTATTCACCATCGTGCCGAGGATGTCCGTGCCGACGTTAAGACCCGAGGCGATCAGTCGCCAGGTCGGCATATTCGGATTCGCTCTACGAATCTCTTCCATACTGGATGCCACCTCAATCGCACCGTCAACAGCGACCCCCAATACCCCCATCAGCATCCCGGCCAGGAGGATTTGTACGAAATCAAAAGGGGGTGTGCGCGTCGCTTCAACAATATCGGCGGAAATCGCATTCTCCAACCCTGAGAAATGGAGGTGCTGTTGCGCAAACATGACAATTAAACCAGCGACCAAAATCCCTCCCATCGTTCCAAGCACGGCTGCAAAAGTTTTTCGACTCGGGCCTATGACGAATACGAGAGACACAAATGCCACCACGCCCGATGTCAGTGTCACAATAAACACGGCATTCGCGCCCTCGGAGATTAAGGGTAACATAAAGAAGTAGATGACCGCTGCAGAAATCAACATCGCACACGCAGTTCGGATACCCTCAAGCCGCCCCACGAGGATAATCACGAGGAGCATCCCGCCTACCATCCAAATCAGGAATCCGTCCCTGCCGTAATCTTGAACGATGTTCACAAGCCCTACCTGATCAGGGTCTCCCGCAACACGGCAGAGAATAATATCTCCAGGTTCCGCCGGAATGCTCAACAACGGCATATTGTGATTCACAATGTTCCGTAACACCAAACGTCTGCCCTTATACATGCCGCTGAGCATCTCCACCTCAAGAATATGATGCTCACTTTTCGACTCATAGACCTTGAGAACGTTCTCCGCGCCCTCCGTCATTGCTCGGACGCTATAGGTCTGCTCGTACTTCTCGTCCGAGAGCAGCCAGCGGCTGTCTTTCCAAGGCTTGACAGAGACACGTACCTCATCGGAAAATAAGATGTCATGACGTTTGAATTCCTCACGCAAAACTTGTGGCACGCTCTGATTGTCCAACTCACTTGTAGCACTGCTATCAATATTAAAAAGGAATTCCCCGCTCGATTCAAGTAATCGGATGACTTTACCCTTCGCATACTCCGACTTATTCATTGGGTTTCCTTCTGCATCGCGCTGCTCAGAGATCGTCGCAGAGAGTTCGTGTGTACGATAGTAAACAAAGGTTGTACCAATCAGGACGAGGGCCATAGCAATAGGTACAGCGATTCGGGCTTTGCTACGCGGAGGATCCGCACGGAATAACTCCTCTAATTCCTCTTCCGAAGGGAGGTCTTCGTGAATATCAGACAGATCAACCTTTGCGTATTGGGTCAGAAAACCGGCAACCCCTGCAGCAATCGGAACCGTGAGGACCAGCCCAATCGTACCTACAACAGCTTGGATAATTGCAACGGCTGTTGCTTCATCGTTAACGAGACGTAAAAATGGATAGAGGACCCCGACTTCGGGGAAATCGATACGGGGTAGGAGCATTGTCATCATGTGAGCACCGAGGTAAGCAAAGATAAGCGTATCCGCCATTGTTCCCATAATGTCGCGACCGACATTCAGTCCGGCGCGAATGGCTTGACGGATGGTGATGTTTGGGTTCACCTGCTTGACCTCATGCACACTTGAAGAGATAGACATACTCACGTCCATCATCGCGCCCACAGCACCCAAGATAATACCCGCAGAGAGAATACCCGTGAAATTCCAGCCATGTGAACTGGAGGTCCGCCACAATGCAAGGCCAAGTTCTAAAAAACCGAACTCCTGCGCCAAGCCCGTTAGCGCCATCGCATGTTGGCTCAAGACGGATAACACGCCAACAGCGGCTAAGCCCCCGAGGGTCCCAACTACACCAGAGATCAATTTGTAACTAAATCCTGTAATGAGCAAGAAAGTCGTGAACGTCAAAAAAGCAGCAATCAGAAGAGCGATTGCGATCGGATTGTAACCAGCAATAGTGAGTGGCACTAAAACATAAAGCACAGTCAGCGCAGTAACAAAGAGTGTCAGAATCGCGCGGACCCCTTTCATACCAGCGACGAGTATCATTAAGATCCCTAAGGCACCCGCCAGATAAAGCAGAAACGGCGTACGAAAGTACTCCCGCATTGAAACGGTGTCAATTCTCGGATTCATCGGATCTCGAAGCGGAATATCAAGAAACAATACATCACCTTTCCGTATCACACGGTCCCCAAAGGCGCGGCCCGTCCAGATATTGTTCACCTGAATTGTCTCGCCACGAAATTGTCCAGAGAGGATTCGGAAAGATAAAACTTGATCTGCTTCGTCGCTTGTGTCTATCCCGACAACGCGGCCCAAGCAGACTAACACTTGTAACGCACCATCGTGTGTTACTTCTGCGAACCGATAGAGTTTTAGGTGCAACGCGACAATGCTCAATAGGATGAGTAAGATAGCCGCGATTTTGATGTTGCTTTCTCTCATTTTTTGTTTTAGCGTAGATTTCAAAATTAATTGGATATTAGCACTGTTGTGAACATTTTCGTAGGGTTAGGGCTCCTAACCCCTACGGGCGAGACAACCTGTCCCCTAAGATACGCACGGAAGCTCTTTTTTCCAAACCCACGTTCTTATCTTTTCGGTTTATCTGTTGCAAATAATATGCCACTCAGAAACACGACAGCTACGCTACACATCAGTGGGTCTGCGTATTGCAAACTGCACAAATCAGTGCCGGCCAGCAAACAAATTGCACGAATCCGTGCAGCCCGGTAAGACGCGCTAAGATCGAGAATCAAAGATGCTTCCGAATATTCTCGGCAACGCTGCGAGGTATTCCTTTTACAGAGAGCAAGCCCTCCAAGCTCGCCGCCCGAATCGCCTCAATCGAACCGAAATGCTTCAGCAGCACCTGTTTCCGCTTCGGACCGAGATTCGGAATTTCATCAAGTACCGATGCGCTCAGTGCCTTCTGCCGGAGTCGCCGATGATAGGTAATCGCGAAGCGGTGTGCCTCATCTCGTAACCGCTGAATTGTATGTAGCGTCGGGTTCTCTTTTCGCAAGACAATGGACTCCGGCTTCCCGGGAACGAAAATCTCCTCAATCCGCTTCGCGAGCGCGATCATTGGAATATCAGGGAGATCGGAAGCAGCAAAGGTCTTCATCGCTTTCTGTGCTGCACTCAGCTGCCCTTTGCCCCCATCAATCAACATTAGATCAGGCAACTTCTTAAACTTCTTATCATTAGTAAGGGCACGCCGAAACCGACGGGTGATAACCTCCCGCATCATCGCAAAATCGTTTTGGCCAACAACCGTGCGGATCTTAAATCGACGGTATTCACCCGAAGCCGGTTTGCCATCTTCCAAAACCACCATCGCCCCGACAGCAAACCTATCGCCAATATTTGAAATATCATACGCCTCAATCCGTCTGAGGGGCTCCGCTAATCCAAGTAGTTCCTGCAGTTCAACAAGCCCAGGATCGACCCCACTGCTATAAACGACGTGCTGCTCGCGCTGGGTCAGCAGAATCTGGGCGTTCTTCGATGCCAAAGCCTGCAGCTTCCTGAGCCGCCCCGCTCTCGGCACATGTAACGCGACACGGTTCCCCCGTTTTTCGCTCAGCCAAGCTGCAATCAGCTCCGCACCTTCAACCGGCATCGGTAAAACGATCGTCTTTGGCACAAAAACAGCGTTCTGATAATACTGAGATATAAAAGCACTCAACGCCGGCGCTAGCGATTGCGGATCAGCGTCATTGAGATAGTAGTGCACGCGTTCAAGAAGCTTGCCATCACGGACCCGCAGGAGCTGCACACATGCAATATCCGTGCGAGCGGCAATCCCGACGACATCCTCATCGGCAGTAGAAACAGTATCTAAACTCTGCGTCGTAATCGCTTGTTGAACGTCTTTCAGCGTATCCCGATATTTCGCCGCCGTTTCAAAATCGAGTGCCTCGGCAGCCGCCTCCATTTGCGCTGTCAACGGCTTAACAACAGCGTCTGTATTCCCACCCAAAAACTGGCACACCTTCCGAACGATCTCCCCGTAAGCTGCTACGTCAATTTTATCTGCACAAGGCCCCGGACAGCGCCCGATGTGATAATCCAGGCAGACCCGATGTTTATTGCCTTTTTCCATAAGTGGCAAGGTACAGGTCCGGATAGGAAATAGTTTCGTTAACTGCTTGAGGATCTGACGTGTGGAACGGGCATGAACATAAGGGCCGAAATACCGCGCCCCGTCGTTCCCAGCCTTACGCGTAATATAGATACGTGGGAAGGGTTCATTGACGGTCACACATAGATACGGATAGCGTTTATCGTCCTTCAGCTTTACGTTATAGCGAGGCTGATGGGCTTTAATGAGATTATTCTCTAAAATTAGGGCTTCAACCTCGGTATCCGTGACGATGTAATCAATCTCTGTCACATATCGTATCATCTGCGATGTCAGGGCGTGTGAAGATTTCTCACCAAAATAGGAGCGTACCCGAGTGCGTAAACGGACGGCTTTCCCAACATAAATAACAGTGCCATCCGAGGCTTTCATGAGATAAACGCCCGGGACATTCGGAAGCGATCGCCACAATTCAGGTGTGGTATTACCGAGTTGTTCTGATTTCATTTTTTTGAGTCTTCAAGGCGTTGTAGTGGACAGACACAATACCTGCGCCTACTACAATCCTTGAACCTTCGCATAGATTGCTGTCAAGGACAACTCACATCCTATAGATGGGAGATAAAATACATACGTCAAGGAATGAAATTCCGTCAAAGCCCCCTTTTTCTTCGGGTAGAAAGTGTTCAACCCGAACCCTGTCTTGTGAAACGAGGACGTAAGCATACAAGGAATCACGCTTCTGATAGGCGGCGAATGTTTCGCCCCTGTCGTATGCTGCAGTTGAGGGAGAAAGCACTTCTATCAACACAGTTGGATTTAGAAGGACATCAAAATGCGTATCGTCAAAACGCGGTTCATCACAGACTACAACAACATCTGGATAGGTATACAGCCCCGCGGCACTCGCTTTTATCCGCATGTCCTTGCTATAGAGATCACATGTCCGTTCTCGGAACCGGAAGTGAAGCATGCCAGGAATACTAACTGTGATGAGATTATGTTCACGACTCGCGCCGGGCGTTGCATGTATCAGTCCGTTCCGATATTCCCGCTTCGTAAGTGCTTTGCACTCCCTGGTAAGATATTCTTCAAGAGTAAAAAGTGCTTGTGCCGCAGTAGTTTCCACAGTTTCCATGATTTCCTCTGCTCCTTATTTGGTATTAGGATAAAGATGTCTCGTACACCGCCCGATAGATTTCTCTACCTTCTAAGGTATACTTCATCTCAAAATTCGTCGCAATATCCCGATCGGGAGCGAGGTTCTCCGCAACAGGACGCAGGGCATCCACTTGTGAAAGCTGCTCTTGAATCTCCGAGAAATACGTTTTATAATCCGTTGCAAGATACAGTCTACCGCCATCCGATTTGAGCGTGGATGTCAATGCAGACAGAAAATCTTGATTCCGAAAGATTCGGCGCTTTCGTTGCCGTTTTTTTGGCCACGGATCTGGGAAATAGATATGATACGCCTGTACAGACGCTGCCGATACATAGCGAGTCACGAAGTAGTTTGCATCTGTCCAGGCGAGACGCACATTTGAGAACGTTCCGGACGCTTTATCCACTCCAAAGTGCTGCATGTACTTCTCAAAGCGTTCCCGCGTCAATTCGACGTACTTCTGCGCGCGCTCCACACCGATGTAGTTAACCTGCGGGTGCCGCTTTGACGCTTCAAGCAGGAAACGTCCTTTACCAACCCCAACCTCTATCTCTACCGGACACGTATTCCCGAAGAAGTCTACCCAATCAACTGGGGCAGTCAACTCACTGAGAGGAACAACGCGCTGTGTTACAATGTCAATTATTTTCGAGTGGGTCGTCGTATTCTGATAGTAGACATCGTTGTAGTTCGGATTTTCACGCATAGGTCACCTAACGGACAAGTCAATCGCGATCCCAAAGGAATTTATGAAGATGCGTTTTAATCAAATTATCCTGAGGTTGATACCCTAAGACTTCAACCGCTCCGCTTATATCAAGGTAGCTCTGCTGATACCCATCAGAATTCGCCGAACGTCCGTAAGTAATTAAGTATTTGACGGGGCCGTCGTAATCCACAGCCAATCCGAAGAGTTGTACACAGTCTCGCGGTGTTAGCAGTGTGCTACAGTGGCGGATTCCACTCGGTTCAGAGGTGCCGCTGAAAGTCCCGATTCGGATGCTGATGAACCGCATATCGTGTGCATCGACGAGATAGCGTCCTGCAATCTCTGCCATCCCCTTCATCGCTCCGTACCAGCTATCAGGGCGAAACTGGTCGCCGGTAGAGAACCGGGGTGGCGAATTCAACCGTTCATTCCATCCTGAAACATGATTTGTACTCGCATAAACAATCCTTTGTACACCTTGCTCGCGTGCTGCCTCAAACAGGTTCATAGATGCCCCGATGTCGTTGACTTCACCGGGCTTCTTTCCAAGCGAGTCCTGACGGATGTAAGCCAGATGCACCAATGCATCTTGATCCTGACACAATTCTTTCATCGCAGCATAGTCGCGAATATCTGCCGTGACCATGCGTGATGCCGCCCCCACACTTGGATTGAGATCCATCAACGTTAGTGTGTAGGTACCCTGTTTTTCCCATGCCTGCCAGAGTGCCGTACCGACTTGACCAGCTGCACCTGTAATAAGGACGCGTTGTTTCATACCTATGCCCTCAACCCAAATTATTTTCCGTTTTCAGCGGCTAACGCTGTCATAATATCGGCATGCACCGCTTTTGGATCAATCACTTTTTGCACATAGAACCGGTCGATTGCCTGTCCCCCTAAGCCTGAACACTTACACATCTCAACATTTAGACCGAGTTTCGCAAGAATACCGCTGAAGTAATGCAAAAATCCAATCTTTCCTTCACCAACGACAACAATCTCTGTATAACTCCGCGTCGTTTCAACACTCACTTCATCAACCTGCCACGTCTCACTCATATTCACGTAGTGTCTATCCAAAACCTCCTCAAGCGTCACTTTCTGTGCCAGTAGCCTACGGATGTCAAAATCCAGATCGCGTTTGAGTTCCTCATCAAGCGGCATCGGCTCCCCACTATGATGCGGCGGTTGATGTACGAGTCGATAAATTTCCAATTCAACGTTGGTATCTTGCTTGGTGTAGACGCGCGCGTCTTGGACATCTATGCTTTTGGCGAAAAAGAGACCGCTCACTGTGTGCAACTTCCCGATACGACTCGGGCTACATAGGTGAAGCTCCGTAAACCCAGGTCGGTCAACAAACTGAACAATCCCCTTACTCGGCGTGCCTTCTGCTTCCAGGGCTGCCCCCTCGATTTGCGCTGTCATCTTTATATGCATCGCGATCTCTTCAGGAGAAACACTAATACGATAGGAAACGGGCATGTGGTGCAAAAATTGCTGGAACTCTTCAACAGGTGCGAAAACGCCCCACTGCAGCTCTTCTTGCCCCACAAAGCGGGTCCGCGCGGCTCCGTACAAACTCTTCAGGTTGTGTTTAACGACATGGCTGAAGTTCTGTGAACCGTTGGCTTTGGAATCACAATAAGTCAGTAAATAGAGGGCCGTCAAACGTTCCAGAGAGTTCACTTTTTTACAAAATTCGGAAATTGTCCTTTCATCCCAGTGATGATAACGTGCCAAATCTATCATCTCCAAGTGTTCTCGGATGAGGAAGCAAATGTCATCAGTCTGCTGTGAGTTGAAGCCGAATTCTGGGGCGATGCGTTCCGCTTTCTCTGCACCTGTCGCTGGATGGGTCGGATCGGGTTTATCTATATCATGGAGGAAAAGTGCCATGTAGAGGGGCGTTGGATCCGACAAAGAACGAAACACTGCATTAAGATCCTCCAATTCAGAAGCGGGTGCTGGCGACATCGGCGGGCTAAATCTGGCACCAGCAAACGGGCTACTCGGCTCTGCGGCACGGATTTCATCAAGATGCCCAATCGCAACGAGCGTATGTTTGCCGACTGTATACGGATCTAGGCTCCGTTCGCTTCGGGTCATCATCGCCTTCTCAAAGAGGGCCCCACCTTCACCCAGACGCGACAGAATGTTAAGTCGGTGTAGACGGGTCAAGGTTTTCTCAACATCTCCCGGTGTGTTTATTAATTCCACCATCCGCTTCTGGAAAGAACGCCAATCAAACGCATGAACATACCGGGAAATAAATGTAGACAGAGACGCATCAATCTCAAAGTCGTACTGTTGGAAGTAGATGAACAACAGAAAAAGTTCGTTAGTATCCAGCTCACCGAAGTTATTATCCATGCAATACAACAGGTCGGTTCTAACAGCTAACACATCCGAGATTGGAATCCCATTTGCTAACATTTTCCGGATGAGAAGTTCCGCCTTGAAATGGAGATATTTTGCCTTAGCATAATAGGCTGCCATGAACGCATAACGTTCCTCGTCTGTTTCATCTGTGAACCCAAGGGCTCGAGCGACTTCTGTCTGAAGTGTGTCCCCTTTTTCAGGATGATAAGAGAGATCATCATAGGGGGCATCTGCTAGGACATGCAGAAGATTTCGCACTTTAAACATGAAATCCAGGGAAGGCATGAGCTGCGCGTCATCGTATTTCCCGTAGAGGTCTGGAATGGGTGTAAAGTCTGGGAGTCCACATATCCAGAGCGCGTATTGAAGGGTACGTAATCCGCCGCGGCCAGTTTTCACATTCGGTTGGTTCAGATAAATTGTGTCCTCAGATGCCTTGAACGAATCCGCTTTCGATTTCAGTAAATCCAACACAAGGGAAATATCCGATTTCTCAGAGCGTACGGCTTTCCGGAACGCCTCTGTCAATTCCACATTCCCAGCAATAAACCGCATATCAATCAAGGCAGTCATATCCTGATAGTTCCACTTCGCTATATCTGAAAGCGGCCGATAGATAAAACTGAATTCAAACCCTGGAATCACTGAATGCAGACTGTCAAAAAAGTCGTAGAACCATCGGATAAGCTCAAGGGTACTCTCATCGTAAATATCCTCTAAGTCCACAGAAGAGGTGTATACAACATCAACATCTGAAAAATAGCAGAGCTCCTTCCGTCCATAACTCCCAACGCCGTAGAGGGCAACATCGGGTGTCCATTCTTCCAATCCTGCTGCTAAGCCATGCGTGTCAACATCGGGCAGCATCTTTAGCACTTCAATCTGTTTCTGATATTCATCCTGAATCTGAAAGGTGGCTACCTCGTACACCTTCTGAATAGCTGCATCCCACATTGCAGCGTGGGTTTTACAAGCCGTGAATCCCGCTTTACCCTCCAAAATACAGGCTTTTAATTGTTGGCGTTCGGATTGAATGAAAGCGGCTAATTGCTGCTGTAACTCCTCAAAAGACGCATTCAGGTTCGGTACATAACCATTGAGTCTTTTTTCGGTTTTTGTAGCCATTTCCCCCTTACCCTGAGTGTATAAAAGCAATCTAATTATTGTGTCGTTTCCATCAACACTAAAATGACTCAGCATCTTTATTCCTCAATTTATTATACCCGAAAAACAAAAAAAAACAAATACGTTTTTAGATTGAAATATGCCTTTTTTCTTGACACACTTTTGCAAGGTTGTTAGCATGCAAAATGAGGGAGTT
Source organism: Candidatus Poribacteria bacterium (assembly GCA_965202725.1). Taxonomy (GTDB): domain Bacteria; phylum Poribacteria; class WGA-4E; order WGA-4E; family WGA-3G; genus WGA-3G. The sequence continues at coordinate 4,012,003 of OZ241845.1, read as the reverse complement.
TGAAAATGAACGACACCAAATATCGGGTAGCCATCATCGGCTGGGGACGGCTGGGGCAAAATTACGCAGAGGCATACCCTACCTATCTCGACACAGAAATTGTCGCGATCGCCGATGTCACTGCATAACCGCGAGAGGTTCTCGGCATGCGCTTCAATGTCGCCGCACTCTACTCGGATGTAGAACCCTATTGGCAAACTCTGTGAAGCAATCCTAAGTGGCTGCGCTAATTAATCCGTAGGAACACAAACATGTTGACACTAAACGAACACTTTGAAGCATACAAAAAAGACGGATTCACAATTTTTGAGAAGGTATTTGACGAACCGCAGATGCAAAATTGGCAAGAGAAGCACGCAGAGCTTTCCGCGGCCAATAACGGACAAACGTGGTTCGGTAACACCCTTGAACTCGCCCCTAAGCTGATGTGGCCCGCTGTCTCACACCCCACAATCCTTGAATTTGTAGAAAAGGTGATGGGCCCCTTTGTGCAATTAGACAACCTCACCCTCGCGGCGTTCCCCTCCATTGAAAAAGAGAAGGCAGAAGGCAGAGTCTCAGGATGGCACCGTGACCGATGGGCGCACGTCCCCTACACCGATGCCTATCACCGTCCAAACGCTATTAACGCCATTTCCTACCTACAAGACTTGACAGACGAATTCGGACCTCTACGTGTGATCGTCGGTTCACACCGCAAACCGATTACGATGGAGGCCCCGGAACGCGCAAAGCCGCACTCTGACGAAGTTCTCATCTACATGAAAGCGGGGGATGTCGTCATTACACACAATGGGCTCATCCACTCCGGTACACCGAACACCTCTGGGAAGTTACGCTATTTCTTCAGCATCTACTACAATCTGACCTGGTTGAAACACACCGATCATCATAGAGGGCCACATACGCAACGACTCATTGAGGCAGCAAAAGCCGCCAACAATCATCAACACATGCGCCTCCTCGGTGTGGATGAACAACTACAACCGCGATGCAATTCGGGTTTCCTCCGCTCCGATGCAGAACGTTGGGAAGAATGGATAACCGCCGACCGAGAAGCAATAAAGGAAGCATAACCGATGGCTACTCCCAGCGTCGTCCCTCCAACACTCAATGTCGAAGTGGATCACCAGCTGCAACAAGAGGTCAACTTCTTTCTGAATTGGGGCTATCTCATCGTCGATAACGCTGCAACCCCCGATCAGATTGAATCCTTGCGAAACGCACTCGATGAAAGCTACGAACGCAACGCTAAAAACCAATTCATCGGTGAACTGCTTGAAGAAGACGATCGATTCGCGTTCTTACTCGACAACCCTCCCGTCTTAAAGCGGATGGAAGCCATACTTGGTACTTGCGTCCAACTCCACAGCGCGACAGCACGGATCACCGAACCCGGAACGCCTGACCAGAATTGGCACCGCGACGGTCCCTGGCCAGTGGCACCGCACGGAACACCTTACGGCAGTCTTCCTGCACAGATTAACTGCGGGTACTATCTCGACGAAATTACCGATGAGACCGGCCCGACTGTCATTCAACCCGGGAGCCACAGAGCACCGTTCCGACCGCCGCCGAGTCCGATGGAACTGCCAGACGAAAAACGGGTCCTTGTATCCCCCGGGCAAGCGGTCATGTTCGATGGTTGGACGTGGCATCGAGGTGCTGCCAATACCTCCTCACAACGTCGACGGGTCTGTCTCATGTGCTATCAAAATGCCTGGATGAAATCTCGTGAACCGTTTGACGGTCCCCGCGTCACAAAACTCCGAGAAGGAGGTACACCGCAACAGAAACTTCTACTCGGCGCAATCCCAAAATGGTAACGTCATCGGCTATCAGCAGTCGAACAAGCCCATTTGCGGCGGACAAAACCTATAGGGACGAAGTTACCTCACCTACCGACATAACAGCAACGCGGTCTGAAAACCGATAGAAAATAAAAGGAAAAATCAAATGAACCTTGTTTACATCGTTATTGATACACTTCGCTACGACTACATCGGGGCAAACGGGAACGATTGGATAGAGACACCGAACATTGATCGGTTTGCCTCTAAAGCTTTGGCATTCGATTACGTTTTCTGTGCTAGTTTTCCAACAATTCCGTATCGGACGGATGTCATTACTGGGCAATACGGCGCGCCTATCCATCCGTGGAAACCCCTTCGTCACGAACGTCAAACGTTACCGTGGACGCTCGCAGAGAGTGGCTACGCGACGCAACTTATTCACGATACACCGCATCTCGTCAACGGGGGACATAATTTCGACTGGCCCTTCCACGCGTGGACATTTGTTCGCGGCGCAGAAGTTGATAGAGATTGGATTACCGACACGGTCGTATGGCCCGACAACTGGGCGCGCCAATCCCTCTTTGATTGCATTAACGACACAGCGGCTGAAACCGGCATGCTCCGCAGCTACGCACGCGCCAATCGAAACCGCAAAAAACCGGAAGACTGGAACTGCGCAAGACTTTTTAACACGGCTGCGCAATTCCTGAAAGATAACGCCAAACGCGAAAACTTCTTCCTCTGGGTAGACTGCTTTGACCCTCATGAACCCTGGGATGCCCCGCTTGAATTCATGAAAAAATATGACACCCGTCCGGGTTACGACGGTCGAGTGGATCCGCGCAGCCTTGCGGCACGCGGTAACGCGCAACTCTCAGATGCAGCGAAACAACACATCAAAGCACAATATGCCGCGAAAACTACATGGATGGACCACTGCTTCGGACAATTCCTTGACGCACTCGAATCCACTGGGCTTGACAAGAACACTGCTGTTATCGTTACTGCGGACCACGGCACAAACGTCGGTGAACGCGGGAGATTCGGCAAAGGCCAACCCGTGCGTCAACAGGAAGCACATGTTCCTCTCTTTATCCGCCTCCCGGAAGGCGACTCGGGCAGAAGCAACGTCATCGTGCAACCTCAAGATTTTTTCCCGACGATTCTTAATATCTTGGGTGAGGCACTTCCTGACGGTATCGAAGGATACGACATCGTAACGCCTGCACGCAACGGAGAATCTGGCGAGAGAGTACTCGCGCTCTCAGGCGGAAGTATTGAACGCTGGGAGAACGCCGCACAAAATCCAAACGTCAATCTCTTCACTATCTTCACCCGTGAGTGGAGCTTAGAGGTAGGGACAACCCCTGAAAATTCAAAACTCGTCCGACTCGGTGAGTTAGTGGACATTTCCAGTGAACACCCGGATATCGTTGCGAAACTCCACGCCGCTGCTGTCGATGAAATAGAACGCCGCGGCACGGACCCAGCCCTAATGGCATGGCTCCGTAGTGGCGGAGAAACAGCTTTCCCAACCCATGCCACCTACTGGACCGGCTATCCCGGGCCCGCAGGTTACTGCCCTTACTTCGGGAAACTCTATACCGGCGAGTGATCGTTTTCGTTCACCCAACCACAATAACAGGTGCGATTTTGCAGCGTACACGCTCCCGGTGAAGCCCACCCGGAGAACCTTCATACCGTTATTTGGACTGCCACATGGAGAACCTTCATACTGTTGATTCATGCGACGCGCATTCTAACTGCACCTCAAACCTTGACAACGTTTCAGAGTGCTGATACCATATTAACAAAATCCGAAGCAAAATTATCCTTAAATGCCCATCACACATAGGAGAAAATCATGCCCCAGACATACAGAGCTTGTCTCATCGGCTGCGGCCGGATGGGTGCAACCATTGATGACGAAGTTGCCGGCAGAGCCGATGCCTTTATATGGAGCCCCTTCTCGCATGCTGCTGCAGCTGTCGCCTGTGAACGAACGGACCTCGTCGCTGTCTCGGATGTCTTCGCTGAGAAAGCCGAAGCGATCCGACAACGTTACGGAGCCGCCCGCGCTTATACAGACTACCAAGAGATGATCGAAAAAGAGAAGCCCGACATCGTCTGTATCGCCACGCGTCCGGGGCCACATGCCGATATGACTGTCTTTGCCGCTGAGAACAATGTTAAAGGTATTTACTGCGAAAAACCGCTCTGCTGCTCGATGGAAGAGGCAGACATTATGGTAGACATCGTTCAAAAGCATGGTGTCAAATTCAACTACGGTACACAGCGGCGCTACATGCTCATCTATCGTAAAGTGCGCGAACTCGTCGATGCAGGCGAAATCGGTCGGGTCTTATGCTCCATCGCACAATACGGCGCGAGTTCGGCGCTCTGGGGTTTAACTCACGCCGCGGATATGCTCCTTTTCCTCGCCGGTGATCCAGAGGTGGACTTTGTGCAAGGCGCGATTATATGCGAAGATTCAGATTGGGACGGTAACAGCCTCAATATCGATCCGGGTATCGCCTGTGGTTACATTCGTTACGCCAACGGTGTCCACGGCTACAACACTGCGGGTACGGGCCCCGAATACGAGGTCTGTGGCACTGAGGGTAAAATCCGCATTCAGAACAACAGCCGGGAAATCCAGTTCCGTAAAAAGGCGGGGAGTTTCTTTGAAGAAGTTCCCTTTCCAGCAACCTCTCGCGCAACTGGCACTGTTATGGGCATCACTGACATCGCTGAGGCACTCGACGAAGACCGAGAGACGAAGGGCCCTGTTCACCTTGCGCGGCGCAGTCAAGAAACCCTCATGGGCATGATTGAATCGCATCGACTCGGCGGCAAGCACATTTCACTTCCGATGGAAAACCGGAGCCTCTACGTCACGAGAGATAACTGGTAATATTTTTTGCCCTGCGCCCGCCGAAAACACAATGAATTTAGAAACCCAAATCCAGCAATTCCGAGAAACCTTTTACAAAGTCAAAGCCGAAGTCCAAAAGCGCATTGTCGGTCAAGACGCAATTATTGAAGGAGTCCTTTGCTGTCTACTTGCCAACGGGCACGCCCTGCTTGAAGGTATCCCCGGTTTAGGCAAAACACAACTCATCTATACCCTCAGCGAAGCACTTAATCTCTCTTTCAAACGTATCCAATTTACCCCCGATATGATGCCATCGGACATCACAGGCACAACCCTCCTCGTTGAAGACGACCGCGGCAGGAGGCAGTTTGAGTTCCAAGCGGGCCCTATTTTTTCGCAACTCATTCTCGCTGATGAAATCAACCGCGCCACGCCACGCACGCAATCCGCGCTCCTGGAGGCGATGCAAGAGCACACTGTCACCGTCGGACGGACCAGCCACACGTTAGCAGAGCCGTTCTGCGTGTTAGCGACACAAAACCCGCTGGAAATGGAAGGCACCTATCCACTCCCAGAGGCGCAGCTCGATCGGTTCCTCTTCAAACTCCTCATCGACTTCCCAAGTGAAGATGAGATATTGGAAATCCTACGCCGCACGACATCCGGCACTGACATCACGATAGATAAGGTGACGAACGCAGACAGGCTCAACGCGATGCGTAGACTCGTCCCGCAAGTTATCATCGCTGAGCATGTCGAACGCTACATCATCCGGCTTGTCCGCGCCACACACCCCGATTCTGAGGACGCACCGGAGATTGTGAAAAATTATGTTCACCTCGGTGCTGGGATCCGGAGTGTGCAAGCGATAGCACTCACGGCTAAAATCAAGGCGCTCCTCGATGAACGCTACAACGTCGCTTTTACGGATATTGATGCCGTGCTGCTCCCCGCACTCCGCCATCGTATTCTCCTTAACTTTGAAGGTCAAGGCGAAGGTATTGCACCGGATACTGTTGTCAATGAAGTTAAGGATACGATCACCCCAACGCCAGAGTAGGTTTTGTATTTCTTTTTTTTCTTTCCTGCTATCCAAGGTCCCAACTGCACGCTAACTGATAACATCAAATTTGTGATTCCCAAAAACAAGAAAAAATGATAATATCAGATTTATGGTTATCAAAAACAAGCGAAAATGATAATATCAAACTCGCGATTTGCAAAAATATGTGAAACCATAATATGAAAAACTTCATAGCAGGCAAATATAGACAACAACGAGAATATAAGAGTTTTAGCCCTTCTTTCGTAAACCGTCACTTTGCTTGGGAAAATCGGCAGATTGACCTTCTGGTTGAACAAGCTGCAAAACTTTTGGGAGAGTTCAACGCCTATGCCGAACTTCGGTCAGATATCAATCTCTCGATTCCAATGAACGTCGCAAAAGAATCGACATACTCCAATCAAATTGAAGGCACAAAAACCGAATTTGATGAAGCCGTTTTACCACAAAGGGAGATTCGTCCAGAAAGGCGGGATGATTGGCAAGAAGTTCAGAATTATATTGAAGCGATGCATTTCGCGATAACCGAACTTCCAAGGATACCACTTTCAATGCGAATCCTCAGGGATGTTCATAAAATATTGATGTCTGGGGTTTGTGGAAAATATAAAGCCCCGGGTGAAATTCGCAGGAGTCAGAATTGGATTGGTGGTTTAACGCCTTCTGATACTATCTTCGTTCCGCCTTCACCCGAAGAACTGCCAGATCTACTAAGCGATTTGGAAAAATTTTGGTACAACCCATCTCTACAATTGCCGCACCTTATTAAAATCGCTATTACGCATTATCAGTTTGAAACCATCCATCCTTTCTTGGATGGGAATGGTAGGTGCGGAAGGTTGTTAATCGTCATACAACTTATTGATGCACAGATACTGAATAAGCCCGTGCTTTACATGTCTACATTTTTTGAAAAATATAAAAATTCGTATTACAATTCATTCACCCAAGTTCGCGCAGTCAATGACTTGGAACAATGGATTACATTTTTTTTACGTGGAATTGTTGAGACAGCCGAGCATGGAATCAAGACATTTAAAAGAATGATCGCACTCCGGGGGGAATACGATGAGAAAATTCTCCTTTTGAGATCTCGGGCGAAAAAGGCACAAACATTGCTCAATTTGATGTACACTGAACCAATTGTCAGCGTGAATTTGGTTGTAGAGGAACTAAACATGAATTATCCAACTGCCAACCGCCTCCTAAAGTCTCTAACAGATCTCGGCATACTGAAAGAAACGACAAGCTACTCCCGCAACCGTCTCTTTGTCTTGGAAAAATATATGAATCTCTTTAGAAGTTAGCGAACACTATACAAGACACGGTTATTCCTAATTTTTCTTGACAATCATTATCTAAAATGTTAGACTTAATTTCAATTGGCATAAACATGCTTGCAATCACGCCATCACAGTAGCCAGAGAAACGATAAAGCAACGGAGAAAAAGAGATGGATTTCAGCTGGGCGACAATCACTTTCATAGATATAGGCATATTTAGCATGAGCGTCATTGCCTTGGCTACCGGATGGCTCGTCAGCAAGCGCGCAGACAAACGGTACAACGCTCTCCAACACGAATATGGAAACCTGTAGCAAGAATACATTAATCTACAGCAAGAATTCAGCAACTTCCAAAGTGCCACCGACCAACGACATAACACTCTACAACAAGAACACGAAACACGAAACGAGGAAAACGCAACCCTCCGTTCCGCAGTCGATGCACTCACCACAGAACAAAAAGCACTCCAAAGTGCACACGACCGTTTGGCAGGACGACACGACGAACTCGTCGAAAGAGTCATGCCAGTCTTTGAAATCTTGGCTCGCGAAAAATTAAGAGAACTCAACGCGCTCAATCAGAACTAAGCGCCACCACTGAATAAGAAGATATGCAACACGCCCTACACAAATTACAAACCCTGCTCCAACAGCTCTTCCGCACAGATGCCGCCGACCTTGACTTCGGTATCTATCGCATTCTGAACTACCGACGCGACCACATCCAAGCCTTCATTGACGAAGAACTCCCCACCCTCGTCCAAAACATCCTCGACGATACGCCCCAAACCCAAGACCCGCGCGCAGCCGCCGTTTTCAATCACCTCTGGACCTTCTTCTCCCGATACGCCGATACAGGTGATTTTATCCCACGCAGACGCTATTCCCAAACGGAACGCTATGCCATCCCATACAACGGTGAAGAGGTCTATCTCCACTGGGCAAACAAAGACCAATATTACGTCAAAAGCGGCGAGCACTTCGCCACATACAGATTTAACTCCCAAGGGATCTCTGTCGCCTTTGACCTCCGCCGCGTAGATATTGAAAAAGATAACGTCAAAGGCGCAAAACGGTTCTATGTCCCCCTCTCTGCTGAAACACATTATTCCCCAGAAACCAACGCAATCTGTATCCCGTTTGAATACCGCCCGCTCACCGAGACGGAAAAGAAACGGTACACGGGTCAAAAACAACAGCACAAGATTATTGCAGCCGCTGAACCCGAAATTCTCAAAAGCCTGACGCAGCATCCCAACGCACTCGCCGCACTCGCACACACCACAAAAGGCGAAACCACGCTTCGGAAACACCTCCGCACCTACACACGCCGCAACACAGCTGACTTCTTTATTCACAAAGCCCTCAAGGCGTTCTTGACCCGCGAACTGGATACCTACATCAAAAGCGAAGTGATTCCAGTAGCTGACCTAATGTTAACAGACGTTAATGCTAATGCCCAATCGGGGGGGGGGGGGGCAACACCTTCATTAACTCATAGTAAGAATTGGCTTGAAACCGCAAAACTCGTTCATAACATCGCCACCCACATCATTGACTTCCTGTCCCATATTGAAGAATTCCAGAAACAGCTCTGGCTGAAAAAGAAGTTTGTTCTCTCTACGGATTACTGCATCACGCTTGACCGGGTCCCCGAAGCCCTCTACGCTGAAATTGCCCAAAATACCGCCCAACTTGAGGCATGGAAAGACCTATTTGCTATCCACGACATCGACAGAAACCTCCTAACAGCCGACTACACCGAACCCCTCTCTGTTGACTTTCTCAAGGCGAACCCAAACCTCGTTTTAGACACCTGCTACTTTGATTCCGACGTCAAAGATCGCCTATTGTCGCATTTTGACGATCTGGATACTGAAACAGACGGATTGCTCATTCACGGCGAGAACTTTCAAGCCTTAAATCTGTTGACAACGAAATATCACAAATCAATAAAAGCCATCTACATTGATCCGCCTTATAACACCGCTGCTTCCGAGATTCTGTATAAAAACAATTATAAAGATTCCTCATGGATGTCGTTAATGGCAGATCGGCTCGCGTTATCACAGAAGTTCTTACAGGACAGTGGCATCCTCTGTGCAGCAATTGACGATGCGGAAGCTGCTCATCTTCGACTCCTACTTCACTCGCTATTCGAGAAAGAAAACGAGCTCGCAGTTGTCGCAGTCTGTTCGAATCCCGCAGGTCGCCAAAGACCCACAGGCTTTGCTCCTGCTCACGAATATGCCTTGTTCTTTGGTCGCACAGCAGCGGAAACCCAAGTCGGTCGTCTCCAAAGAACAGTGGAGCAACTTGAGCACTCAGAGGTTGATGAACAAGGGCGCTATTTCACATGGAAAGGGCTGAGAAGCGGAGGGGGCCCCAATGCGCTGCGAGGGGCCCGTCCTCGCTTATTCTATCCACTCTTTGTTAAGAATGAGCATGTTCGCATTCCAGATATGGAATGGGATGGCGAAGCGCGACACTGGAAACTTTGCGAATCACCCGGTCTTGGTGAAACAATCGTCTTGCCCATCAAAACCGATGGCGAAGAGATGACATGGGGATATGGCGTTGAAACCCTACAAGCAAAATTGTCAGAAACGCGTGCAAAAACCGATCGGAATGGCAATATTAGCATTTCTGTTAAACGGTATCTAAACGAAGCGGGGATGCTCCCAAAGACTTGGTGGGGTGAAAGGAAATACTCATCAACGGTATACGGAACTATATTTTTAACAAATATGATCGGTAACAGTCTTGCCTTCATGTTTCCCAAATCCATCTATTTAGTTGAGGATTGCCTCCGCGTTTCTTCCCTTGACAAAAACGATACCGTATTAGATTACTTTGGAGGTTCTGGCACGACTGCTCATGCCACGATTAACCTAAACCGTCAAGATAGTGGCAACCGTAAATACATCCTCGTTGAAATGGGGCATCATTTTGATACCGTTCTCAAGCCTCGCATTCTGAAAGCCGTCTATGCTGAAAAGTGGAAAGACGCAAAACCCGTGTCTCGTGAGAGTCGCCTACCCCAGATCATCAAATACCAACGCATTGAATCCTACGAAGATGCCCTGAACAACATTGAATTCACAGCGCGCGAAAGTCCCCTATTTACCGACTCACAGTTAAGTTATCCGTTAGACGTAGAGACTTGGGAAAGTCAAACCTATTTGAACGTTGCGAAGCTTCAAACGCCGTTCAGTTATGAACTCAAGATCGTCAAAGATATGCAGACATACATACAAGCGATAGACGTTCCCGAAACTTTTAACTATCTGCTGGGGGTATGTGTTCAGACGCGTCAGTGTCTCTCTGATGCGAATAGGCGTTACCTCGTCTATCGTGGCAGCGTCGGGGGGAAGCGTGTCGTTATTATCTGGCGTGAAACGGAAGGCTGGGGTTCACAAGACTGGGAACGGGATTATCAGTTTATTGAAGCACAGCACCTCAGAGCAGGCGCGGACATCGTCTATGTCAACACAGATAGCCTCGTCCCAGAGGCGGAGCCGTTAGACCCGCTTTTCAAAAGATTGATGTTTTCACAGTAAATTCGCAAAACAAAACGCTATGCCCAGCAGAAACAACTCACAACGTACACTTGATAACCATCTTACCTTACACAGCTGGCTCAACAGTCACTTCCGCTATAGCACCACGCGTGACCTCCTCAACGACACCAAAAACGTGGCCGAAGGTTTTAACGCAAATGGACATTCTGCTGTCTGCGAATTTCTTGTGTCCCGTGCGGAGCCACATTCAGTCATTGCGCAAGCACTCCCAACTTACGATGCCAATATTAAACGGCATCTGTCTACCATAAACAACAAACGCACAGAACCCATCGTTCTCCGATATTTCCAATATCTGTCCTTGCTTTACACAGAAATCTTCTTGGACTGGAAATTCAATAGACCGGCGGAATTCCTACGGCAACTCAACGCTTTTGTCCAACGCCGTAACGATGCAAGCGCACCCGGCGATATCACGGATACCCTTTTCATAGAAACTGACCTCGAAAAACTCGCCTTCTGGATGGCAACCGGTGCCGGCAAAACCCTTATCATGCACATCAATTACCATCAATACTTTCACTACTGCAAAGAAGCATTAGACCACGTTGTGCTTATCACACCGAATGAAGGCTTAAGCGAACAACATCTCCGTGAACTCGAGCACTCGGACATCCAGTGCAAACGTTTTAATGTTGATGGAAACCATCGGTTTTCAAACACTCACAATACACTGCAGGTCATCGAAATTACGAAGTTAGTAGAGGAAAAGACTGGCGGGGGTTTGAGTGTCCCTGTTGAGGCTTTTGAAGGTAACAACCTCATCTTTGTTGATGAAGGACACAAGGGTAGCGGTGGAAAAGTTTGGCGGGCTTACCGAGAAGCACTCGCCGAAACAGGATTTACCTTTGAATACAGTGCGACTTTCGGGCAAGCACTCGCAGCGGCGAAGAACGCCGATCTTGTTGAAGAATACGGAAAATCCATTGTGTTCGACTACTCATACCGTTATTTCTACGGCGACGGCTACGGCAAGAATTTCCGCATTCTCAACGTGCATCATGACGAAGAAACCCAAACGGAAACACTGCTTTTAGCCAACCTCCTCAGTTTCTATGAACAGCGACGCTACTTCAAACAAAACACCGAGCCTGTCCGGGCCTATGGATTAGACTCACCGCTGTGGGCATTCATTGGCAGCAAAGTGAATGCCGTCTACACTGAAAAGAGACACTCACGTTCAGATGTCCTCAATGTTATCCGGTTTCTACACCGGTTCCTGAAAAACACAGATAATTGGGCACTCGATGGCATTGAGAAAATTCTCAATGGCGATTCGGGTTTATCGGATGAGGGTATTGATGTTTTTCACAACCGACTGAACTATCTCAAAAGTTTTGGCGAAACATCAACGCAACTCTATACCGGCATTCTCAACGAAGTATTCCACACCGACAGGAGTGGCGCGTTGCATTTACAAGATATCCGAAAGGCTCAGGGCGAAATCGCATTGAAAACCACTCACGGCAGAGCAAACTTTGGCCTCATCTACATTGGGGATACCGCTGCCTTCAAAAAACTTGTAGAGAACGACGATGTAGACATTGAAACGGATTCTGAGGATGTCCTCGCGGAAAGCCTTTTTAATAACATCAACACTTTAGAGAGTCCAACGCATATTTTGATTGGTGCGAAAAAGTTTATTGAGGGCTGGGACAGCTGGCGCGTCACCGCCATGGGGTTGCTTAATATTGGTAGACAAGAAGGCTCCCAGATTATCCAACTGTTTGGGCGGGGTATCCGTTTACGCGGTAAAGATATGAGCCTCAAACGCAGTAGTGCTCTCGATGGCGAGCATCCAGCGAATCTGCCAATCTTGGAAACCTTAAACATTTTCGCGGTGCGCGCGAATTTCATGGCGCAATTCAGAGACTATCTGATGCGCGAAGGCATAGAGCTGGATGAACCTGTTCAAATGGAGATCCCAATCCGCACTAATGAAAGCTTCCTCGCGCGTCGACTCTTTGTCCCAAGCGTTCTTCCATACGATGAAGCTGCCAAAGGACAGTGTGTTCTCCTCTGCGTCAATAGCAACGCTTATATCACTCATACGACGCAAATCGTTGAGGTTATTGGAAGTAGTACACACCAAGGCATCCGAGGGAGTAGATCAACGGCAGCCTTGGAACGTAAAATTCCAGAAGAAAGTCTGAAATTGGTAGACTGGGAAAAAATCTACCTGCATCTGATTGAATACAAGCAGGAAAAGCAGTTTCACAACCTTATCTTTGATATCCAAATCCTCAAGACGATTATGGAGCCATCCCGAGAACTGTATGGACTCACTGTCATGGCAGAATCTGAAATCAAGCCAACATCGCTGGAAGGGGTCACTCGCTTAGAGGAATTAGTGATGACACTGCTCCGCAAGTACATTTCTAAATTCTACCGTATGCTTCAGAAACAGTGGAGTGGTAATAGGTTGAGATTGAAAACATTAGACGAAGACACTGCTAATTTCACAGATTGGCGTGTCTCCATTCCGCGCGGGGAAGCACAAAAACTTGAACCACGCATCCAAAGTCTCATAGAGAGTGGCGAAATATACGGACCCAATGTGACAGAGCTGCCTAACGCTTATAACGACCGGCACCTTTATCAACCTCTTCTCGCGACTACCAATGCCAACGATACGTGGCGAACCACACCGCCGGCCTTAGAAGAAAGCGAGAAACTTTTCGTGGAAGACCTACGCCGGTACGTCCGTCAACAACGCGAGGAACTTCTTGAGGGAAAGGAGGTTTTCCTGTTACGCAACCAGAGCCGAGGACGCGGCATCGGTTTTTATCAAAACGAAGGCTTTTATCCCGACTTCCTCCTTTGGATAACCGAAGGGACGAAACAACGTCTTGTGTTCATTGAACCCCACGGTATGGTGCATGAAGCAATCAACGCGCACAACGAGAAAATTACGCTTTTCAAAAGACTGCGTACGCTTTCTCACGAACGTTTCCGCGGTGAACACGTGCAAATGGATGCCTTCATTATCTCAAAAACTGGTTTTCCTACGCTCCGCGACCGAGAGGGTATGGATAGACAGGAATTTGCAGCGTGGCATATCCTCTTCCCTGATCCTGTCGATCTCACCTACCTCTCGCCAATCTTCCAAGCGTATATAGACTAGGAAACACACGTGCATCTTCCATCCTGAAAATTCTAAAATTTTGTAAATCCTGATGCTGACAATAAGGATATCGAAAATCTGAGTCACAACGCTATTTCGCTTGCCATGAACTACAAATTGTGCTAAAATACCGATAGCATGAACCGGTACGACTCAAAACACCTGCATAAAGAACTGAGTGCCTTGCTCGGAACACGCTTCAGGACAGATAGTGCCGTCCGAGCTGCGCACTCCCGTGATGCCTCCTATCACCGGGGCGCACTGCCAGATGCTGTCGTTTTTCCGAAAACGAACGCTGAAGTCGCTGACATCGTCAAAATCTGTGTGAAATATAGAACCCCTATGATTCCTTACGGCACTGGAACTGGTGTCGAAGGCGCTGTTGTCGCAGCGGGAAGCACACTCTGCATTGCACTCAATGAGATGAACCGAATTCTCCGCGTCAGTCCAGATGATAGAGATGCCACCGTCCAAGCTGGTGTGACGCGTTTGCAGCTGAACACACACCTTGCAGAGAGAGGTACACAACTTCACTTCTCCGTTGACCCAGGCGCAGATGCCTCATTAGGGGGGATGGTGGCAACACGTGCCTCTGGTACAAGTGCTGTTCGATACGGCACGATGCTGGATAACGTTCTCGGTTTGACTGTTGTCACTGCTGATGGCACGATTGTCCATACCGGAAGCAGGTCGCGGAAATCTGCTGCAGGCTATGATCTCACACGCCTCTTTACCGGTTCAGAAGGAACATTGGGAATCATCACTGAAATCACGCTTAAATTGACACGATTGCCCGAAGCGGTCGCGGCAGCTGTCTGTGCGTTTCCAAGCGTCGCTGCAGCAGTGGGCACCGTTATTAAATTGATGAGCACCGGCATCGGTATCGCCCGTATTGAACTCTTAGATGAACTTCAGATGGACGCTGTCAACAAATATGCAGGGTTAACTTATGAAGTCGCACCGACCTTGTTTTTTGAGTTCCACGGATCCGAGAACACCGTGGCGGAGAGTTCAGAGATTGCCGGAAAAATCGCAACGGCACACGGTAGTGGAGACTTCCGATGGGCAACGGATGAAAACGAACGGAAGAAACTCTGGCAAGCCCGATATGATAGCTACTACGCAGCACTTAACCGTCGTCCCGGTTCCGTCGGATACGTCACCGATGTCTGTGTTCCAATTACTCGACTTGCTGAATGCATCGCCCAAACGAAAGGGTTGCTTGAGCAATCAAGTCTTCCGGCAACAATGCTCGGACACGTCGGAGACGGAAACTTTCACGTCGTCTTCGCCCTTGAACCCGACAACAGCGACGAGTTAGCAGAAGCGCAGGAACTGAGCCAGCAAGTTGTAGACATCGCCTTAAAAATGGACGGCACCTGCACGGGTGAACACGGGGTTGGGGTCGGTAAACGGAACGCCTTAGAGAAAGAACACGGAGCGGCAGTCGATTTAATGCGTGCCATCAAGCACGCTTTAGATCCGCAGAATTTAATGAACCCGGGTAAAGTTTTTCTATAAACGTGTTCCCTTTAATGTCCTAAAAATATGCAAAATGACTGGAACATTCTCATAACCGATTACGCATGGCCCTCCATTGAACCTGAACGACAGGTATTGGCTGAAATTGGAGCGGAACTCATCGCCGCGGAGACGGGCGACGAGCCTGAACTCCTCACCCTGGCCCCGATGCTGGACGGCATCCTGACGTGTTGGAAACCGGTTCGCGAGCCAGTCATCGCCGCCGCTGAAAAATGTCAAGTTATTGGGCGATATGGTATTGGATTCGACAACATCGATGTAGACGCCGCTACGGCACACGGTATCATTGTCACGAACGTCCCCACCTACTGTATTGATGAGGTCTCTGACCATGCGATGGGGCTGTTGTTGGCCTGCGCCCGAAAAATCTCACGTTTCAATCAGGCTACCCGGGAAGGCATATGGGATCAGAACCTCGGACCAGCGATGTATAGACTCCGAGGCAAGACGCTCGGTGTCGTCGGATTTGGACGGATTGCGCAATCCATTGTGCCAAAAGCGAAAGGGTTTGGACTGAGGGTCAATGTATGTTCCCCACGTACCGATCCTGCGTTAATTCAGGAGCACGGCGCGCAAAAAGTCTCGTTTCCAGAGCTTCTCGCAACCTCAGATTTTATTACGATCCATACACCCCTGACCCCGGAGACACGATATATGTTCAGTTACACTGAGTTTCAGGCGATGAAACCGACAGCCTACCTCATTAACACGGCGCGCGGGGGCATCGTAGATACTACGGCACTCACCACTGCACTCCATAACGCTGAAATTGCGGGTGCGGGGTTAGATGTATTGGAAACAGAACCACTTGCAGAAAACGAAGAACTACTCACGCTTGAGAACGCCATCGTCACACCGCACGCCGCTTTCCTCTCAGAGGAATCGATGCTTGACCTTGAGGTCGCCGCTGCGACGTGCATTGTGCAAGTATTGACAGGAACACTGCCAGAATCCGTTGTGAACCCATCGGTGCTAGAAAAACCCAACCTCCGAGCAAATTTCTGAGCGTTGAACCCAAAGTGTAGCTTGCGACAACGGCGCAGGCGGATATACGGAGATAAACATGAAATCCCAGACACACACAAACGAACCGAAAGGTATAATTAAAAAACTCCCTGACGCAACGGGACATTTCGGACAATTTGGGGGTAGATACGTCCCCGAAACCCTCATGCCCGCCCTTCTGGAACTCGAAGACGCATACATAAAACTCAAAGCGAACCTAGACTTCCAAGAAGCGTTTCAGTATTACCTCCGTGAATACGTTGGCCGACCGACCCCCCTCTATTATGCCGAACATCTGACAGAGACTCTCGGCGGCGGAAAAATATATCTCAAACGGGAAGACCTGAACCACACAGGTGCGCACAAAATCAACAGCGCAATTGGACAAATCCTCCTGGCACGCTGGATGGGCAAAAAACGCATTATCGCAGAGACGGGTGCCGGACAACACGGTGTCGCAACAGCCACCGTCGCTGCAAAGTTTGATATGGCATGCGAAGTCTATATGGGTGAAGAAGACATAGAACGCCAGGCTCTCAACGTCTTCCGTATGCAGTTGATGGGAACAAAAGTGGTACCGGTTACTTCTGGGTCCCGAACCCTCAAGGACGCGATTAATGCCTGTTTCCGCGATTGGGTCACGAACGTCCGTACGACCTACATGCTCCTCGGTTCAGTGGTCGGTGCGCATCCATACCCGATGATCGTCCGAGACTTTCAAACCGTCATCGGTAAAGAAGCGAGAGCGCAGATTTTAGAGCAAGAAGGCACTTTACCAGATGCCGTCGTCGCTTGTGTGGGGGGGGGGAGCAACTCGCTGGGTATGTTCTATCCGTTCTATGCGGATAGCTCTGTGCAACTCATCGGTGTAGAAGCCGCAGGCGAAAGCATCCGTAGCGGCCGACACGCAGCACCTCTGACTGCAGGGAGTGTCGGCGTTTTCCACGGTGCAAAGTGCTATCTCTTGCAAGAAGACGACGGTCAGATCACGCCCGCGCATTCAATCTCAGCAGGATTAGACTACCCCGGTGTTGGACCAGAACACAGTTATTACCGTGAAAGCGGCAGAGCCGAATACGTCCCAATCACGGATGCAGAAGCAGTAGAGGGATTCCAGCTGCTTTCGGAAACAGAAGGCATCATTCCGGCTTTAGAATCCGCACACGCCATAGCTTATCTCCGAGCACTTGCCCCTAAACTGAGTAAGGACAAAATCATTGTTGTCTGTCTCTCCGGGCGTGGCGATAAAGATGTCTACACCATCGCAAGCGAGTTAGGAATCAAACTTTAGGCATAGAAACTACAGAGCGTTGCCGCCATTTCTTAACCGAGGCAACACAGGATTCGGTCAAAAGTAACTTGTTATTTAGCGATGAAATATGTTATAATTTTTGTTGCTTAGTCTTTAAAGTCACATTTGCAAGATAGCATTAGAAGACGGAAAAACACAGTGATAAGGGTTGCAAGGCAGATATTCCTGAGCAGCCGCTGTATGTGACCGTCTGCCCGTTCTATACCACAGTGATAGTACCCGCACGTGAACGTTGGGGAAACCTCGGATTCATAGCGATTGCGGTTTTCTCTAAAAGGCCACCGGCTGACGATCGCTTCACCCGTAGGCGATTCCCCAGAGGGTGAAAAGGTTCGCCGCTACGACATCCCAAACGGGCGAGGATTAGGTTTTGTAGCGGGGAAATTAGATAAAGGTGACATCATGACACGCGAAACCGTAGGTTCTGCTTCAAGTTTGTCCCTAAAGCAAAAAGCCGGCAAATTCATCAAATGGCTTCTACACCGAAACGGGCCAGTTCGGAATTGGCGGTATATTCCGACGTACCTGCTCCTGCGAAAACTGAAATCAGAGTCGGCGGAGATGCGCGCTTATGCGGCTGAGGGGTTAGGTGGCGTTGGCGATGTCCATGCTGTCGCCCCGCTCATCAATGCCTTAAGCGATAACAACTCGGCCGTCCGCCGTTTCGCCATCTCCTCCCTCGGCCATATCGGCGATACACGCGCCGTTGGTGTCATCATACCCTTTCTACAAGATGAAGAAGCCGACATGCGCTGCGCCGCTGTCGTCGCCCTCGGTGAATTAGGGCTCAATGAAGATCGGTTCTCCAGGCCACCCATACAAATAATAGAGGTACTCATCAATAGCATAATGGATACCGACAGAGGCGTTTGTTCTGCTGCTGTCGTCGCCTTAGGCAGAATTGGCAATCCACAAGCTATATCGGCCCTCAATGCATTAGCGGGAAGCACCGACAGTGAATGGATCCGTCGCTATATCAGCGAAGCGCTGCATCAAATTGAGGAGCAGAACGCGTAACAAGCCGAAACATGCCATGAATTCCAGTCTGGTAAAATCGCTCGCAATGTGTTACAATAATTCAAAATTTAGAAGAGCCTGTAGGAACTCTGAATACTCCCGAATTTTGCAGAGAATTACTTTGCTTTCTATAAGAAAAATTTGATATAATAATAGATGTTAGTTTTAATTTTCAACATATTGTTAAGTAACGCCACCTTCGAGAATTATGCACGAAATCCAAAACTTTAAATCCGGTTACGTCAGCATCATCGGTGCCCCTAACGTCGGCAAATCTACCCTACTCAACACCCTTTTGGGGCAGAAGTTAGCCATCGTCACCCCAAAGCCACAGACAACTCGCAACCAGATTCGTGGGATTCTTACCACCGACACCCATCAAATTATTTTTGTTGATACACCCGGATTAATGAACCCGAAATACCGTTTACAGAGCGAAATGGTCCGCACTGCGTATGGGGCTTTGTCGGACGCAGATGTTGTGCTTTTTGTCATTGACGTTACACGGCCAGACCGAGAGATTGAAGATAAAATCTTCAAACGCCTCCAACGCACTCAATCGACGGCAATCCTCGTTCTTAACAAAGTAGATATCGTTTCCAAACCGACACTCCTTCCCATTTTTGAAGCGTATCGCCAAAAATTGGAATTTGCGCAGATGATACCCATCTCGGCCCTTACTGCCGATGGTGTCCCAGTTCTGCTTGAGCAACTCGAAAGTTACCTACCGGTGGGCCCCCTTTACTTTCCAGAAGATCAAGTCAGCGATCTGCCTGAACGGTTTTTCATCGCCGAAACCGTTCGTGAGAAAATTATGTTCCTAACGCAACGCGAGATACCCTACACATCCGCTGTGGTCATTGAAGAATTTGAAAAACGTCAGACGAAAAAATCAGACGAAATTATCTACATCCGTGCCATCGTCTACACAGAACGGCAGACGCAGAAGCAGATTATTATCGGTAAAGGTGGAAAGTTGATTAAACGGGTCGGTGAACTTGCACGAACCGATATTGAAAAATTCTTAGATGCGCGCGTCTTCTTGGAAATCTACGTAACGGTCAAAGCCGACTGGCGCAAAGACGCCCGTCAGATCAAAGCGTTAGGCGGTTTTACGGATATTTAACCACGTTCTTCTGAATCAGGACTTGTGCAGTTTCGACCATAGTGCACTCTGTTAGGTGGGAATGCTTGAAATAAGCAGTCAGTCTTTGCTTTATATTGTGGAAGGCAGACCAGGAGCCAAATAGGTACAACATGACAGAAGAGTCAATTCATGTCCAAGGTGCCCGAGAACACAACCTAAGAAACATTGATATCCAACTTCCCAAAGATAAGCTCATCGTTTTCACGGGTGTTAGTGGTTCCGGCAAATCTTCATTGGCCATCGATACCGTCTACGCCGAGGGGCAACGGCGCTACATAGAGTCTTTATCTGCGTATGCTCGGCAATTTCTCGGCCAACTTGGGAAGCCTGACGTAGATGAGATTATCGGCTTATCCCCGTCTATCGCTATCAATCAGGGTTCAACGGGACATAACCCGCGCTCCACAGTCGCCACCGTAACCGAGATTTACGACTACCTGCGGGTTCTTTATGCGCGCGTCGGACAATTTCGCTGTCCCGAATGTGGACGTGAGGTCGGTTCACAAACAGCAGCAGATATTGTCAAAGCCCTGCTCGACTACCCGCAACGCACAAGACTTATGATTTTAGCGCCAATTTTTAGAGGTTCCCGGGGTGCGCATGAAAAGGAAATTGAGGATCTACGAAACGCGGGATTCGCTCGGTTACGCGTTGATGGCGAAATACACGAACTTCGTCCGGGTTTTGCCCTCAGCCGTCATCAGCGTCACGATATCGACCTTGTTATCGACCGGATTATCATCAAAGCGGGAATCGAACCTCGCGTCAGCCAAGCCGTCAACACTGCGCTCTTGCGTGGAGACGGGAATATACTCGTCCAAATCGTTCCAATTGGAGACGGAAACTCGCCTTTCCTGTCAGGAGAGGATGACCTCCTCTTTAGCGAGGATTACACCTGCTCACACTGTCGAATTAGTTTCGTGAAACCTGAACCTCGCCACTTCTCTTTTAACAACCCTGACGGCATGTGCGAAAATTGCAGCGGATTAGGCACACAGATGGGAATTTTACCGCAGTTAATTATCGCAGACGATACACTCTCCATCACAGAAGGTGCTATCAGCCTGTCGGGCTCCCTCGACAAGCGAGATCGGGCCACAGAAATATCCATAATGGAAGCCCTCGCGAAACACCTCGAATTTGACATCACAACCCCGTGGAAGAATCTTACGCCAGAGCAGCAAAGTGCTATTCTCTACGGGACGGGCGACGATATTCTTACCATCACCACACCCCGAACAGATACAGATAATAAACGAAAACAACGACGGCGCTATCGTGCTCGCTTTCACGGTATCATCACAGCTGCAGAACAGAAATATCGTTTTGGCAATGATGATGAAACCAACGAAGATGAGTTTCCCGATTACTTTGTAAAGATGCCTTGTCGGACATGCAAGGGAACCCGACTTAACTCGTGGATTAAAGCGGTAACGATAAATGATATACCTATAACGGATATCCTTGACATGTCTATCCAGAGTGCCACCGAATTTTTCAATACATTGGTACTCCCAGAACGCGAGGCATTTATTGCCGAAGAACTTTTAAAGGAGATTCGTGGACGGCTCGGTTTCCTCATAGGTGTGGGTTTGGGATATCTAACACTTGCCCGCTGTGCCCCGACGCTATCCGGGGGTGAAGCGCAGCGTATCCGGCTTGCCAGTCAAGTAGGGGCAGGGTTACGCGATGTTACCTACGTTCTTGACGAACCGAGCATCGGCTTACATCCGCGCGATCATGCCGGGCTTCTCAAAACGCTCCTCAATTTGCGGAATCAGGGGAATACCGTCATCGTCGTTGAACACGACGAGGCGACCATGCTTGTAGCCGACTGGATCGTCGATTTCGGGCCTGGAGCAGGCATCAAGGGCGGAAAAGTGACGGATATGGGAACGCCGGCCCAATTCGTAAAAGAGAGCAACACGCTCACCGCCCAATACCTCCGAGGCGACAAAATGATTGTCCAACCGGAATCACGCCGTCCAACAGGCGATAAGTGGGTACAAGTTTCAAAGGCCCGCCAAAATAATCTCAAAGGCATCAATCCGAAAATACCGATCGGTACCCTCTGCTGTGTGACGGGTGTCAGCGGTTCTGGAAAGAGTTCCTTAATCCACGATATTCTTTACAATGCCCTCGCCCGCGACCTAATGAAGGCAAAGACTGTGCCAGGAGCATACGCTAAAATTCAAGGAGTCGTCAAGGGCAAAAACGGCCCAGTCTCCGATGTTATTGACAAAATCATTAACATCAACATGGCACCCATCGGACGGACACCGCGTTCTAATGCCGCAACCTATACAAAGGTCTTTGATGCCATTCGGTCTCTCTACGCCGGTTTGCCTGACGCAAAACTGCGAGGCTACAAACCCGGGCGGTTCAGTTTCAACGTCAGTGGGGGCAGATGTGAAGCCTGCAACGGCAACGGGGCAAAAAAAGTTGATATGGGAGTCCTCTCTGATGTCTGGGTCGAGTGCGAGGTATGCGAGGGGAAACGTTTCAACAGTGAAACGCTCGCTATTAAATATAAGGGGAAAAATATCGCTGAAGTCCTTGAGATGGACATTGATACGGCGCTTACACATTTCGCTGATATCCCAAGGATCGCAAGAGGATTACAACTCCTTCACGATGTCGGCCTGGATTACATCAAACTCGGACAGCCCGCCCCCACGCTTTCCGGTGGTGAGGCACAGCGCATTAAACTCTCAAGGGAACTCTCTAAACGCGGGACGGGGAAGACGCTTTATATCCTCGATGAACCCACAACCGGATTGCATTTCGACGACGTAAATAAACTCTTGACGATCCTTCATCGACTCGTAGACGATGGCAATACTGTCGTCGTCGTAGAGCATAACCTTGAGGTCATCAACTCCGCAGATTACATTATAGATTTAGGACCAGAAGGGGGCACGGGGGGCGGTGCTATCGTTGCAGTAGGTACACCTGAAGAGATTGCCGAGATACCTGAATCTTACACCGGGCAGGCACTTCGCGGGGAATTTGACATTTGGCGCGAGGCAAAGCAAGGACTCATGAAACCCGAACTTGCAGAGGCCTTTGGACAGTCGCAAGAAACCCGCACAGCAATTACAGTCCAAGGGGCGGCGGAAAACAACCTCAAAAACATTGACATCGATATCCCCCATCGAAAAATGACGGCATTGACCGGTGTCAGCGGTTCTGGAAAAACCTCCCTCGCGCTCGATACGATTTATGCGGAGGGGCAACGTCGCTATATTGAAACGCTGAGTACCTATGCCCGCCAGTTTATAGGGCAGATGGAAAAGCCGAAAGTCTCAAAAATTGAGGGACTCTCACCCGCCATTGCGATCGCGCACGCAAACGCAGGTCAAAATCCTCGCTCAACGGTAGCAACAATCACGGAAATACATGACGGACTCCGGACCCTTTATGCCAGATGGGGTAAGCCCTACTGTCCCGACTGCTTTGAGATCATTCGTTCACAGACAGCCGAAGAGATAACAGATCGGATATTTGAACTTGTCGGTGAACAGCGGGTCGATGTCCTTGCCCCGCTCACAAACTTTATGCTCGTTCCCAGCAGCAAAACAGGGGCGTTAAAAGGCAAAATCATTGACATCAACGCTAGTGAATCCGCTTACGGTATAAAGGGGCCTGAAGAATATGCCGATGTCTTCCGACGATTGCAAAGAGCTGGATTCATCCGCGTCCAAATTGATGGAAAGATATACCGAGTCGACGAAGCCCCGACATTGCGTAGAGGGATTCACCACGAAATTTCTATTGTTATTGACCGCGTTGCGCTTGCCGCTGAAGAAAAGAGCCGTTTTACCGAAGCGATTGAGTTGGCACTGCTCCAGAGCGGTGGGTTCGTCCTTATCGAAAAAAACACACGTAGCGAAGCACTAGAACGACACTTCTTCAGTGAACATGCGATGTGTCCCTCGTGTGGAAACAACTTCGGGCAACTGACACCTCGACATTTCTCCTTTAACAACAAAATAGGCGCATGCGATTTCTGCAACGGGCGCGGACGGAACATCCACCCACCCTACGATGCCTGTAACCAATGCCACGGTACACGCTTGAAACCTTTCCCAAGCAGCGTCAAGTTCGAGGAGGTGACTATTGCTGAACTGATGGCGTTGTCGATTGCTGAAACCATTGAATTCTTCAATGCCCGTCTGAAACAGATTGAACCGAAAATTGTTTTTAATGATGCAGAAGCCAGTCGAAGCGATCTTCGGGTCGCAACAGGTGTCTCAACCTCAAGAGCCACGCACCCCGCACTTCATGTGCAGACTTCACCTGAGTTTGAAGGCGAAGTCCTGAGCCAAATCCAGACCCGACTCCAATTTCTGGAAGAT
Organism: Candidatus Poribacteria bacterium; assembly: GCA_965202725.1. Lineage (GTDB taxonomy): Bacteria > Poribacteria > WGA-4E > WGA-4E > WGA-3G > WGA-3G. Next base: position 3,987,898 of record OZ241845.1, on the reverse strand, counting down.
ATCGGCCTCGGTTATCTCGCGCTCGACCGCGGTGCCCCTACGCTTTCTGGGGGTGAAATGCGCAGAATCCAACTCGCCAGTCAACTCGGGAGCGGCCTCACAGGCGTAACCTATATCCTCGACGAACCGAGCATCGGCTTACATCCACGCGACCAAGAACGGCTTATCTCGGCGCTTAAAGAACTCCGCAATATCGGGAACAGCGTTCTCGTTGTTGAACACGACCGAGATACGATATTAGCCGCCGACCATGTGATTGACTTCGGTCCTCAAGCGGGCAAAGGCGGTGGCGAAATTATTGCCGTCGGCCCCCCAGACACTTTCACGAATAGCGCTACGCCAACACAAGAGGCAGCCCAAAAATCTTCTGTTAAATCTTTGACACGTGCCTATCTCTCCAACGCAGTAGCGATCCCGGTGCCAGAAACCCGGCGCAAAGGGAGAGGTAAAAAATTGGCAATATACGGTGCCAAAACAAACAACCTCAAAGACATTGATGTTAAGATTCCATTTGGGACACTTACCTGTGTAACCGGGGTATCTGGATGCGGGAAGAGTTCACTCGTTGAAGGTACGCTCAAACCGGCTCTCGAAAGTCGCAGCGCAATCAGAACAAATGAACCGAAAGATCAACGCTACGGCCACTCTATGGCGGACGGCCACCGAGAACCGATCTATAACGACTACGGGTTGCCGGTGTATGACAGCATCCGAGGAGTCAGCCATATCAAGCGTCTCATCAATGTAGATCAGAAAGCGATTGGTGAGACCCCGCGCTCCAATCCTGCCACCTATACGGATCTGTTCACGAAAATTCGAGAACTCTTTGCGGAACAACACGACGCAAAGATGCGTGGATTCACCAGCGGTGTTTTCAGCTTCAACGTCTCCGCTGGGCAGTGTCATGTATGTGAAGGGCACCGTTTTAACCGCGTCGAGATGCACTTCCTCCCTGATGTATGGATGCCGTGTGAGACGTGTCATAGCACAGGTTACAGTCCCGACACGCTTCAGATCCGTTATAACGGGAAAAACATCGCTGAAGTCTTGGATATGACGGTAGATGAGGCGCTCACGTTCTTCAGTGAAAATTCGCGAATCTGTCGGACGCTCCAGATGTTAGCGGATGTCGGATTGGGCTACATCCAATTAGGGCAATCGGCAACGACGCTCTCCGGTGGCGAGGCACAACGCGTTAAACTTGCAAAAGAATTGTCGCGCCGGCAGACGGGTTCAACGCTCTACATCATGGATGAACCAACGACGGGTCTCCATTTCGACGACATCCAGAAACTCCTCAAGGTGCTGAACCAACTCGTCGATGCCGGCAATACGATTATCGCCGTTGAACACAACATCGACGTTATTAAATCGGCAGACTGGATCATCGACTTGGGCCCCGAGGGCAACAAAGGCGGCGGCGAAGTCGTCGCGATGGGGACCCCGGAGAAGGTAGCAAAGGTTCAAGAATCCCATACTGCCCGCTTTTTACGGGAAGTCTTGTAACGCTAAGATTTGGAGAATCTGATGTCAAAACAGTAACCCCCTTGCATCAGGCAGTCTGGATGGCGCGGTGATACACTATATGCTAAGAAAAAGAGGGTTTTCGGAAAAATAATGTGTTAGCCTTTCAAACTCACGTTAAACAGAAAGGGCAGACTTATGGAACGGGAAAAAACAGGATTCATCTACCACCCAGATTACCTTAACCACGACACCGGTCCGAACCATCCCGAACGTCCTGACCGATTGCGAGCGAGTCTCTCAGCACTCCAAAAAAGCGACATCTGGAAAGAGCTATACTCCATAGAACCAACCCCGGCAAGCACGGTGCAGCTCCTCTATGCCCACGAACCTAACTATCCCGAACACATCAAGCGACATTGCGAAGCAGAGATTCCGCTTACTTACGATACCTCCGTTGTCAAGGCTTCGTACGATATCGCGTTGCTCTCAGCAGGTGGGGTCCTATGTGCTGCAGATGCTGTTGCAACTGGAACCGTCCGAAACGCCTTCGCTATGGTGCGCCCCCCCGGACACCATGCCACCCCGAATCGGAGCATGGGGTTCTGCCTATTCAACAACATCGCCATCGCTGCCCGCTATCTTCAACGAGAACATGGGGCAGAGAAGGTCGCAATTGTCGATTGGGATGTTCACCACGGCAACGGCACCCAAGACATCTTCTATGAAGACGAATCTGTCTTTTTCTTTTCTATCCACCAATCGCCCCTCTATCCCGGCACGGGTTCCCACTACGAACAAGGCAGCGGAAAAGCACGCGGCACTACGCTAAACGTGCCGCTGCCTTCAGGGAGTGGAGATAACGAATACGTCACGGTCTTCACAGACATCCTCATCCCTGCATTGCAAGCGTTCTCCCCCGAATTCACATTGATCTCAGCGGGGTTCGACGCACACTATCTCGATCCACTCGCCGGGATCGAACTGACTGCAACAGGATTTGCCACACTCACAGATCTAATGTTTGCGTTTGCTGAGGGACGCGTTGTCTCTGCGTTGGAAGGCGGGTACAGTTTGGACGGCGTATCCGAATCGGTTGTAGCACATGTAGAACGGTTGGTGAAGGGATAATCCTGAAAATCCTAAAATCCTGTAAATCCTGATTCAGACACTTCCGGGCTTCCTTCCCACATGAATCGCAACGATGCCAAATGTTTTTCGATAAAACACAACATCTATCAGCCCACACTGTCCCATAACGCGCTTCAACGCCTCGCAATTTGGGAACTTCATCACAGAACGCGGAAGATACCCGTACGCATCGTCCTCGTTCCCAGAGATGCGATTTCCAATGAAGGGCAGGATTTTCGTGAAATAGAAATAGTAGAGATCCCGAAACAGCGGATTCACGGGCTGCGTAAACTCCAAAATAACAACGCGACCCCCGGGCGCAGCAACGCGGGTCATCTCGCGTATGCCCATCTCTAAATCTGAAACGTTCCGAATTCCGAAACCGACGGAGACAACATCGAAGGTATTGTCTAAAAACGGAAGGATAAGGGTATCCGCTGCCAGGAAACTCGTATTGGGGCCTCTATTTTGCCCTCCTGATAAGGGAGGCTGGGGGCTTCCGGGAAAAGCGGAGTTCCTATGCTTCGGATTGACTTTTCCCTCAGCGATAACCAGCATCTCAAAGCAGAAATCCGAACCGATAACGTAGCCTTCTGCCGAAATTTTATCCGCATACGCGAGGGCAAGTTCACCCGTGCCGGTGCAGACATCCAACACCTTGCTCGTCAGTTGAACACCACTCGCTTTGACTGTCTCTCGCCGCCAACGCCTGTCGCGTCTGAGACTCAACAACGAGTTGAGGAAATCGTAGTGGCGCGCCACGGCTGAAAATAGATTTTGTATTTTTTTCTCACTCAAATCTGGTCAAAGCCTCGGAGTTAGGGCAGTCATTTATTAGTTAGGCATTCTGATCTTTATACTCATCTTGAATTCCACAGTTTCTCCCTAGAAAAGATCCGTGGAATTCACAGCGAACATAACCCCACAGCCCTTAACGACCAACCGACACCCATCAAGCTACATCCGTAATTCCGCGCCGAGTTCTTGATAGAGGCGTTTAACAACCCGTTCGTGAAGGGCATTGACGGCCCTATCCGTCAAGGTCTCAGCTGCAGAATGATAGACGATAGTGTAGGCAAGGCTCTTTTTTCCTTCAGGAACCTGCTGCCCCTCATAAACATCAAACAGACGCACCGACTCAACTAATTTCCCGCCAGTTGTGTAGATAAGTGCCATAGGCATATCTGACAATATGTCCTTATCCACAACAATAGCCAGGTCGCGCTCTACCTTCGGGTAGATGGAAATCGGTTCAAAGCTTCTGGAAAACACAGTGGCACTCACTAACACTTCAAGGTCGAATTCAAAGAGATACGCTTTATAGGGCAGATCGTAATTTTTGAGCACCTCTGGATGCGCCTCCCCGAAGGTGCCGATCGGTGTATCCGCCAATAATACGTCTGCATTGCGCCCCGGGTGGAAGGTCGGCAGGTCGGTTTGCTGCAGCGTGTATTCGGTGATGCCGCATACCTCAAGCATACCCACTACAAGGCCTTTGATGTCAAAGAAATCGGGATCTCGATACAGGTTGCCATAGACCCCATCGCCAACCTGCCCAGCGATAACACCTGCGATTCGCTCTGGCTCCTCCTGATTGCCATCTCGGACAAAAACGTTTCCTATCTCAAAGAGCGAAATAGTGTTGATTTGGTGATTCCGATTGTGCTGTGTGTTTTCAAGCAGTCCCGGGATCAGTGTCGTGCGGAGTACGGACATCTCTGGACTCAACGGGTTTTGTAACCTTAAGGTCCCACGCAACGGACTGTCGGAAGGCAAACGGATTTTCTCAAAGCAGCTGGGATCGGTAAAACTGTAATTCACGGCTTCCATCATACCCGCAGCGAGCAGAAAACGTTTGATACGTTTACGGACTTCTACTTTCGGGTTCGGTGCTGGTACAGGGATGTCGCCTTTCGGCAACGCTGTCGGAATATTATCGTACCCGTAGACCCGCGCAATCTCTTCAATGAGATCAATTTCACGGGTAATATCAGACCTGAACGTCGGAACGGTGATCTGATAACTATCTCCAGACGCTGCTATATCAAAGCCGAGGCGGATGATAAGCTGCTCCAGCTCTGACCTCTCAATTTCAGTTCCCAATACGAAATTGACCCGATCCGGACGAAGTTTAATTTGTGTTAAAGGTTTTTCTCCGGGATAGACATCAACACCCCCTTTACAGACAGTCCCTCCTGTCAATTCAGCGATGAGTTGTGCTGCACGATCAAGTGCCGCGAGTACCACTCCGGGGTCGGCCCCGCGTTCAAATCTGTAGGAGGCTTCCGTGCTCATCCCCAACGCCTTTGTGGTCACCCGAATACTCGACGGACTAAAATAGGCGCTCTCCAGCAGAACATCGCGTGTTGTTTCCGTAATCTCGGAATCATACCCCCCCATAATTCCGGCAAGTGCAACAGGCTTCTCGGCATCGGCAATAACGAGCATATCAGCCCTGAGTTCACGATCAGTTTCGTCAAGGGTTGTTAACCGCTCACCGTCTGTTGCACGTCGCACAATAATTCTATTTTCGGTGAGTTTGTGATAATCGAAGGCATGTAGCGGCTGTCCATATTCCATTAAGACGAAGTTCGTGACATCAACAATGTTGTTAATAACACCGATATCGACAGACTCCAGCCGCCGTTGCAACCATGCTGGAGATTCTCCCACTTTAACGCCTTGAATCACACGGGCAGCATAACGCGGACAGAGATCGGGAGCATCAATCGTTACCGAGGTTAGGCTTCGGATATCGGTTTCATTCTGCTGCACATCGACAACCGGTAGTTTTAAAGCATTCCCTGTCTCCGCACGGATCTCGCGGGCAACACCGATAAGACTCAGACAATCCGGACGATTCGGGGTAATCTCAAGTTCAAAAATTACATCGTCTAACCCTAAAGCCGTTGCCAAAGATGTCCCAGGGGACATATCAGTGGCGAGTTCCATCAGACCTTCAGCATCTTCGGAGATCCCCAACTCTTTCTCGGAGCAGAGCATCCCTTGTGAAACCTCACCACGCAGTTTAGCAGGCTTGATTGTCAAACCGATAGGGAGTGTCACGCCGCTTGTAGCAACAGGTGCGAACATTCCTTCTCGGACATTCGGTGCTCCGCAGACAATCTGAAGTTCTTCCGCCTCACCGATACCTACCTGACAGAGGACGAGTTTATCAGCATTCGGGTGGGGTTCCACAGCGTTTACTTCGCCGACGACTACGCCGGCTAATCCAGTGCCGAGGTCTTTAACGGTCTCAACTTCAACGCCTAACATTGTCAGTCGATCAGCGAGTTCACTCGGAGAAAATTCAAAATCGATATAGTCTTTGAGCCAATTTAAGGTCACGTTCATCTATTAAGTCCTCTTTCCAAATGGCTATCCGTTATCGGCAGGCGGCAGTCCGTAGGGCTTCGGGTGCTACAGTCCGTTAACCAACTACCTAAAACTGTCGTAGGAACCGGAGATCGTTTTCATAGAAGGTGCGGATATCCGGAATACGAAACAGGAGGTTTGCAATCCGTTCCACCCCCATGCCGAAAGCAAACCCTGTAACCTCATCTGGGTCATAGTTTACCGCAGCGAACACCGCTGGATCCACAGCGCCCGCGCCAAGGATCTCGATCCATCCCGTGTTCCCACAAGTCCTACATCCCTTTGCTTGACAGACGGTGCAGGAGATATCTACCTCTGCACTCGGCTCCGTGAAAGGAAAGAAATGCGGGCGGAAACGCATCTGCGTCTGATCCCCGAACATCTGCCGAGCAAATGATGTCAAAATTCCTTTGAGTTGGCTAAAAGAGGCGTGTTTATCAACGAGAAGTCCCTCTACTTGATGAAACATCGGTGTATGTGAAACATCATAATCCACGCGATAGCATTTCCCCGGCACAAGAATGCGGACCGGCGGTTTCTGATTCTCCATTGCGCGGATCTGAACAGGGGAGGTATGTGTCCGTAAGAGCCGCCCATCCGTCAAGTAAAAGGTATCGTGTAAATCGCGAGCAGGGTGATCTGCCGGTGTGTTCAAGGCATCGAAGTTATAATACTCCGTCTCCACATCCGGTCCCGTCACCACTTCAAACCCCATTTGTCCGAAAATTGCTTCAATCCGCTCTAATATCTGCATCACAGGATGCGCTTTCCCGTAAGCCGGTTTTCGTCCGGGGAGGGTGATGTCAATAGCCTCCGACTGCAGCTGCTGTTCCTGCTGCTGGCGATGCAATCTCTCCGTTACGTCCTCAAACGCCTCTGTGAGGGTGGTTCGCACCTGATTCGCGAGTTCCCCAATTGCTGGACGCTCCGCCTTGGAAAGTTTACCCACGCCCTTCATGACATCGGTTAATTTCCCCCTCCGTCCAAAATACGCAATCCTGAGTGACTCCAGCGCGTCGAGTGTTTCAATTCCTTTTAAAGCATGAAGCCCTTCCGCTATTATTTTTTCCAATTCTTGTTTCATAATTCCTCAGTTTTTGGCGAACCGCGAATAGCGAATAAAAAACGCCTACCACTTCGCCCCATAAAGGTTAATTCCCTTCTGGGGACGAAAGCGACAGGCATCTACTTCCGCGGTACCACCCCGCTTGACAGATTCCTAAAATCTGCCCGCTTCATTATTTTTTTTTTACGGCTCCAGGATGAAATTCGGCAGTTGCTCTCAAAACCGCGCTTCCAACCGATGACGCAGTCTCTCTGGTTGAGAGGTCTCAACCGCTTACATAAGCCCCTTCATAGCCTTTTAGCGTTTTAGGACACACTGCTGCGCAATGTTTATGGTTGCGATACTCACACCGCCTAAAGGCGTGTGCTTCCTGCTTCGTCATTTTGGGTTTACCGCACGCAGTGGCGGTCGGGCAGAAACGCCACAAATGTGGGACATCTCGGTGTATCCGACCGCGACAGGTTCTTAAGGTTCCCCCAAAATACTGCTTTTTGTCATAAGTTTTTCTTGCGAAAACAATGGGAGTGTTAAGGAAGTTTCCTTCAGACTGTTAATTATGGATATCCGGTTCTTGGTTAAGGGTTTATGGTATACGCAACCTTAACTAGCGGCTATTTTATCCCTTCGCGAGGGCGGCAAGTTGCCCAAAACCGGCTTCGTCATTCACAGCAATGTCGGAAAGAACCTTCCGATCAAGTTCAATACCAGCGGTTTTAAGGCCGTGCATGAATCGACTGTAAGAGAGTCCGTGCCTTCTGGCGGCGGCGTTAATCCTTGTAATCCAAAGTCGTCTAAAATCGCGTTTGCGTGCGCGACGATGCGCGTAGGCGTGGTTCCATCCCTTCTCGACCGCTTCCATAGCGGTGCGTTTGAGGTTATTCCTACCACCACGGTATCCTTTGGAATGCTTGAGCATGCGACTCCGCCGTTTGCGGCGTACATTCCCTGTTTTTACTCGTGCCATTTTTAAATAAAACTCCTATCACAGTTCGCTAATCGCTATTGGCTGCTGGTTATCGGCTATCAGTGGAGAGGCTATTGTAGATATAACTAACGTCCGCAACTCCTACACGTCTTAACCGACGGTTTCCGACTGCTGATCGCTATTTGCTATTGATGAATTAGACGTTTCAAGCGTTTCTCATTGCTGGGATCAACTAAAGTGGCTTGTCGCAATCTACGTTTCTGTTTCGCTGACTTTGAAAGGAATAAGTGTCCAGCATACGCACGATTCCGGCGGATTTTGCCTTTTCCCGTGAATTTGAAACGTTTCGCCGCGCCTTTATGTGTTTTCATTTTTGGCATAAAAATATCCTTCTTATGGCTATCAGCTATCAGCATAGGTTGCTAACGTAACCTTTTCAGTGGTACAGTGATAGCACCCACAACCTAACAGTAACCTAACGCCCCTTCCATCCCGCAAGCGGAAGGATAGGGAAACCTTGGCGAAAAGATTGGCAAAACGGTCCGTAACCGCCATACATCAAAAACCGATAGCCGATAGCTAATTACCAAACTATCACGAAGATTTAGGGGCGAGGGTCATCGACATAATCCGGGTTTCCATCCGTGGTGGCTGTTCGACATCGGCAATTTCTTCGAGATCATCTCTGAGCCGTGAAAGCAGATTTCTGCCAAGATCGGTATGGAGCATCTCGCGGCCACGGAACCGTACAGTCGCACGGACCTTCCACCCATTTTTCAGGAAGTCCTCAACATGTCTTTTCTTGAACTGGTAGTCGTGTTCCGCTGTATCTGGACGGAACTGCATCCCCTTTAAAACAACCTTAGACTGTTTCTTTCGAGCCTCGCGCGCACGCTTATTCTTCTCATACTGATACTTCCCGTAGTCCATAATTTTACAAACGGGAGGTTTAGCGTTCGGCGATACCTCTACCAAATCCAATCCAACTTCTTCAGCAAGTTTCATTCCATCTCGTGGCGACATGACCCCGACTTGCTTGTTGTCTTGATCTATGAGTAAAATCTCTTTGGCTCGAATTTGGTAATTTGAACGACTCTGTCTTTCCGTCGTCCGCTGAGTGCGTCTCCCTCTGTAGTGTATTTTTCACACCCCCAAGTAAAGGCGCTGCAACGCGCTACCTGCAAGAGCGACTCATTTACCATCGCTCTACAATATATGAAATAAACGCTATCTACAAAACAAATATAAAGCAAAGATCAAAGATAAATTCCTCGTTGACCACTCGGAATTTTGCATCTATCGGACGTTACGCCTGAACGCCAAATGTGTGCTGAGCACCAAACCCGAGCTAAGTAGCACAACTAACAAGTTATGCTACAAAAAGCACGTCAAATGCGTGCTGAGCACCAAACGCCCGTCTTATTTAAGTAATTATACCCTATCGGTAATAGAAATGCAAGTTAATTAGAAAAAGCCTATCGTCCATAAGGTTCGTAAAACAACCAAGCCACCTGCCAAGCCTCCGAAAACAACAATAAGACTGATGCTGACGATAAGCGCAAGCCGGATAATCCACGCGCCGAGCTCGGGCCGTTCGTTCACCCAGGCCCGTGCTAACCAGAAAGTTAAAACAACACTTATCAAACTGAGAATACACGCCCCCAGAACTGCTACTAACATCCCTGAAAAGTCTACCATCTGTATCGTTTCCGGCAGCGATCCGTATTGAGAGTAGTTTAGGACAACAGCGATTAAAACGCCTCCCAAAATCATAATTAAACCGATAAAAACGATTAACACTTTTTTAAAGGCGGTTCCCATTTTTAGCTGAAAATCTCTCCAAATCTACAGGCTGCTTTTGGATAATCCTAACACATTTTAGAGACAAGAGCAAACGAAAACCTGAAAACGCTTGAATTATTCGGAGAAAGATGGTAAATTAATTTCAAATTAGACGAAATTTGAACGCTAGGAGGTTTTTTCATGGCTGTAACATACACCCCGGCAATCGCCGAAGCTATAGAAAAATTAGAATCAGGCAACCCACTCCCGACGCTTGTTCCGAAGAAAGCATGGAGTAGTGAGTTGACGGACGTTCTGGAATCTTCATCGCTTGACAAACTTTTTGAGGGGCAATCGTTGAAAAACACTACGTTTGGCGAAGCCATCAAAAGCGGTCTACTCCTCTGGAACGACGCACTTGACGAATCCCACACGATCTCACAGGGACTCATGAACCAAACGGGTAGCTACTGGCACGGCATCATGCACCGCCGCGAGCCGGACTATCCTAATGCTAAGTATTGGTTCGGTAGAGTCGGCACCCACCCCATTTTCCCAGCCCTCCGTGAACGTACCCTCGAAATCTTTAAGGAGATACCGAATCCCTCAGACGCGCTCACAGACATCGGAAAAACTATAGCATCACAAGAAAATTGGGATGCCTACCAACTCATTAACTGGTGCGAAGCTGCTGAAGGTGACCCCGATCCAGATGTAACCCGTTTCCTGCAACAGGTTCAGGTAGAAGAAATTAAGTTATTACTGGTATATACCTATGAGAATGCTATTTAACGTGATTTTGGAAAAAAGAGGTTTCGGGTGTATCGTAGGGGACAGGTCGCATCGCCCGTAGGGTTAGGGGATGTCGTCTGCGAATAGACAAAAATATCCATTCCTTGTAGCACATTCCTAACCCATACGAAAATGTTCACAGCTGCTGAGAATGTGTCATATATCAAACTTACGTCATTTAATCAAGCCAGAAGGACGGTTCACTATGTTCTCCCGAAATGTAATAGACGCACAGGGAAGTAACAACAGAATTATCTTTGTTTCCCTGATTCCCGCGCTCACAAGTCTTATGCTCATAGGTTTCTGCACACACTTCGCTGATGCTGCATCGGTGAAAGCTGGTTACAAATATCAAGAAATTAAGGCAATTACCAAAAAACTCAAGCAGCGGAGCGACGCTGAAGATTTAGAGAAGTTGGTTGAGAAGTCAAAGGAGTTTATCGCATCACATCCGAAACACAAACGCGTAGACGAGATCTATCACCTTCTCGGCAACGCTTTAGTTCAACTCGCCCGCGTTGAAGACGGTATCAAAGTCTTTGAAGAACTCATCGACGATTATCCCTCTGCCCGCTACGTTGAACGGTGTCTGCTGGCATTGGGATTGGCTTACGACAAACTCGGTAAACACGGCACAGCCGATACTGTTTATGAGAAATTAGTGAACCACCCGAAGTACGGTTCGCGCTCTCAGGCAAAATTTGCGAAGCTGCTGCTTGAACAAGACAAAACCGCCCGAAACGGTGAACTCCCAAAACCGTTAGGGACAAGGATGAACCCTCGAGACTGGATCGGGCATCCAGCCCTCGATTTTGAGGTGACGGATTTAGAGGGCGAAACCCTTTCGTTGGAACGGTATCGCGGACAGGTCGTGCTCCTCGATTTTTGGGCAACCTGGTGTGGTCCGTGTATCGCAGAGATACCCAACGTCAAGAAAACCTACGAAACGTATAAGGATCAGAAGTTTCAGATTATCGGGATCAGTCTTGATAGGTCCATGGAACCGCTTAAAGCTTATATAGAAAAAGAGGAACTCGGATGGGTTCACTATTGGGATATTACTAACAAGGTTAGCAGCATCTATAGCGTGCAGGCGATTCCGTCAACCTTTCTGATTGACGGTGAAGGTGTTATCCGAAAAACAGACCTCCGCGGTGCTGAGCTTCAGAAGGCAGTCGCTGAATTGGTGAAGGAAAACCTTGCGAAATCAACAAATACAGGCTCTCAGTCAGAAAGGCATTAATTTAAGGAGAGACGATGGCGCATGTCACTTTGAAGGACGTTACCAAAATTTACGACGGCGATGTCCCCGCAGTTGAACAAGCAACCTTTGAAATTCCGGACGAGTCGTTCACTGTGCTTGTTGGTCCGTCGGGATGCGGTAAATCGACGCTTTTGCGAATGATTGCAGGACTGGAACAAATAACGGAAGGCGACATCTATATTGACGATGAACGTATCAACGACATTCCGCCGAAAGATAGGGACATCGCCATGGTTTTTCAAAACTATGCCCTTTACCCACACATGACGGTCTACAAGAATATGGCGTTCGGGCTGAAACTCCGCAAATACCCAAAAGCGGAGATCGACCAGCGCGTCAAAGAAGCAGCGGAAATCCTGAGCATTTCACACCTCTTAAACCGTAAACCCAAGCATCTCTCCGGCGGCGAACGTCAACGTGTTGCAGTCGGTAGGGCAATCGTTCGACACCCAAAAGTATTCCTGTTCGATGAACCGTTGAGCAACCTGGATGCGAAGTTGCGTGTGCAGATGCGGATGGAAATCAGCCGCCTACACGACCGACTTGATGCCACTATTGTCTACGTTACCCACGACCAAGTTGAAGCAATGACGATGGGGGACCAAATAATTGTACTCAATGAGGGAAAAATTCAGCAGATTGCTGATCCTGGGACGCTCTATCACAAACCGGCAAACCAATTCGTCGGCGGTTTTATCGGCACACCACCGATGAACTTTATAAAGACACAGATTGCAGATAACGGTGGCATGCCAGCCCTCCGATTTGAAAACTTCCAAGTGGAACTAAATTCCCACCACCAAGCAGCCCTCAACACACTTTCGAGAGCGGCGGTGACACTCGGCATCCGTCCGGAGGATATTCATGTTGGGGAAAACGGAAACAACAGCCTTGGAACGCAGGTAGAACTGGTTGAACCGCTTGGCAATCATGCGCTGCTGTATCTACGTACGAAGAATAACAGTTTCGTTGCCCAATCGGATCTCGCTGATTTGCCCCAACACAACGCCCCTCTGACTGTTAACTTCAACATGGACAAAGCACACCTGTTTCACCCAGAGACAGGCGAATCCTTAACGGCTTTTTAAACTATTGAAATCCGGGCATCGTTCCACTTCGTTTCACGACGGTTTTTCTTTGTAGCATGGTTTCTTGTTAGGCTGTGCCTTCGCAAGAAATAATCGCTTGTTGCATAAATTGTTAGGTTGTGCTACCCTCTGATTGCCCCTACAACCAACGCACAAAATATTCAACCACTAAAAAAAACAGCTTTCATGAGACTTTTTTAGGAAATTTGCATTCATGTTTTATGAAAGCACAAAACCCTTACATGTTAACTTTTTGGGGATTCCACTACTTGTTTTAACCATTTTAACCAGAGGCTCCTATGCAGGAGGGTTGATGATGGAAAAAACACGAGATGCAGCTCTTGTCTATCGGATGCGCGCTGGCGATGAAAACGCATTTGCGGAGTTATATAGGTGTTACCAGCGTGCCCTCCACGGTTACATCACCCAGAGAATAGGCGACTGGCGAGATGCTGAGGAATTGGCGCAAGATACATTCATCAAGGTGTGGGAACATATACACACGCTTGAAGACCCTGAAAAAGTTTTGAACTGGATGTATCGTATCGCTGCTCAACTGATTGCGGGGTGGCACCGACAGCGTAAGTCCGTCAGTAGCATAGAATCCGCTGTTGATGTGCATGAGGTAGCAGGCGCAGCCATAGCCTCGGCGGTTTTCTATCAGACGGCAGAAGAGGCGGCAATCGTTAGAGAGCGAGCCGATGCCCTCTACAAAGCGATTGCACAACTTCCTGAAAGAGACCAGCAAATGCTAAGGCTGCAATCGGAGGGGCAGAGTTACCGAGAGATCGCTGAGAGATGCGAGGTCAGCGTCTCCACTGTGAGAAATGCGTTGCCTCGGGCGAAGCGGAAGTTGAAAGTCTGGGCGGATGCGTGGCAAGCCGGCAGGGCTGAAGGCTTAGATGTGGCGTTCTCTGAAGTTCATGAGGGAGAGGGTAAATGATATTTAGCCTTGGTTCGGATATTACGAAAGCAACAAGTATCTCTCAGTCTGCTATTGAACGGGCAGTGGAACGTGTGATAACGGTATAGAAGAAAGCTGTGAAGCAGAATCGCGCGGATCCCGTGTCTGTGATGGTAGCGAAAGAGAGATGACTATTCACTTTTGATTTTACTTGACAGAAGTTCAAAAAGGAGATAAAGTGTTGGGACTTTTGCTGTAAACTGGTCCGGTTGTCTCCTTATTTTTGAAGTTTTGTCAATGGCGGCGAGATGCTGTTATCTCTAATAGTCTCCAAAGCGTGCAGGATATAGTGATTGCATTTTTTGAGGCTTTTAGGGAGCAGCTTCTATCAGGACAAGCGGATTGCGAGAGGACGCAAAATACTTTTCACTTCTGCTGCCTGACCCAATCCCAAAGGAGAAAAACAATGAAAGAGGTTTTAATCCCTAAAGGAGCAACAGAGACGTTATCAAAGAACGTCGCGTTTAAAAGCCTTACGTTTATACTTTTAATTGCGTTTGCACTGCTAATATCCCAGTCTCTCATTTTAGAGGCTCAAGCGGGATGGTGGTCTTGTCTCAAAGCAACAGCTAAATGTGTTGCCGCTACGGGTGCCGCCACTGCAGCTTGTACCGCCGCAGCCGGCGCACCTGCTAACGTTTGGCTTTGGACGGTGTGCGCAATAAAAACCATCGACGCTGCTGAGGCTTGCGACAAAGCAACCGCCGAATGCGGTTTATAGTTTTTTACCAGAACTCACGGGGCAGTCTTAAGAGCCCCACGTCCGTATTTTTTACTGTGGTGGGGGACAACAACCTCCACCACATAATTACAGACGGGGATAGAATGTATATCAAACTCGATTCGCGCCAGATATCCACTTTTTCAGGCGTGAACGTACGAAAACAATAAGAGGATCCTCTCATGTTGACTCATAGAACAACAGCCCTCTTGCTTTTTTGCTTCGTCGTCTTTTCGATCTCGGGGTGCTCAAATGATAATGTTTCAGACCCACATGTAGCCCTTCCCGACTCTGAAGAGTTACTTATCCCTCTCGATGCGACTCGATTAGAAAAACAAAGCCTGGAACTGACGATATCCGAATTGCGTGCGCAATTTCCGGGGGATCTCATTAACAACGATTGGGAACCTCTAAAAAAGGTGCTCAATTCGGAGACATTCCTAAAATATGTATCGCCTGCAGGAAAGGCGTTTAAATCGTTTGAAGCGTTTCTCGCTAGTACGTTGCCCCCGAAAGAAAGGTATGAACCTTTTTTAAAAGAAGAAATTAATATCGCAGGCCCCATAGATTTTCGCATCGTTCATAAGTTAACACTGGCAACGCTTTCTGATAAAGCAAAGACGTATCACGGTATCCAGCAACCCGATGAAGAGAAAGCACTGGTCAAAGTTTTGGCATCCCAGGAAGTCATTGATTGGGGGTCTTTACGTTTTTCTACTGAAAACGGGAAAATCGACGGTCAAAAATGGGTTAACTTTATTATTCAACATAGTTTCTTTGCAAAAGAAATTGAAAAAGAGAATCAAACGACTCTCAATGGGTTGATTGAAGAACACAATCGGGATAGAGCCCTCATCCATTTTTCAATCACACATCCCACAATGATGTGGCATCTCGTCAACGATTTTACGGATGTCAACGTTTTTAAAAAATGGTTAAAGGGTGAATTTTTTTAAGCTAATGAGGTGGTCTGATGAAAAATAATCGTACGACGTTTCTGAAAGCTTTTGAGTCTGTGTTGCCGCTCCTGAATCGAACCTTAGCCGTTTGCTGTTTATTGACCCTAGCCGCTGTGACGGTTCTCTTTGTTCAAAAACGTTTTGCGGGGTACCAGCTCACTCTCGGCCCTGAGAAAACCAACCTTGTCCAAACGGTGGGGGATATCCCGGCTTTAGATGAGAAACAGCCCCTGGTTGAGCAGGAGCGCAGAGCGGAACAACTGATGAAAAGGGTTTTGACACCCCACCAGCTGTCGCACCCGGACACACAAAAGATACTTGATATTCTTGGAACTTCTGAATACCAAAGGTTTATAGACACAAGCCCTTCTGGAATTTTAGAGTACGTGGATTTTTTCGCTCGGCATGGGGTAAATATCAATAGGCAGCAAGTCATTGATGAGTATGAAGCCGAATTCAGAAGTGAGTTCCCCGAAACAACAGTGCAGGAATTGATGCCTGAAATGCAACAATCCCTTTCGGAGGTGTTTCGTCAGTTTCAGATAGAACCTGAGACCCCTGCAGGCTTAACCGCTTTTACAGCAGCACTTGAAGAATTTTTATCCGACGAAAAGAATGTTGCTTGGATGAACATGTATTTTCAAGGCGATACCGATAAATTTTCAGAGTGGACAGTCTCCGTTCTTGAAAAACAGATTGATATGGAACTCCACCGCCAGCAGACTCTCAATCCAGATATTCAACACAGTCAGACGTTCGGTATGGAGAAATATGAGCAAAACGAATTGCCACCTCAGGGTATCGTAGAACTCACCCGACCAAAGCATGCAACGGATACCGCCCTATCGGAAAACGTTGATAACCGTAAGAACCCGTCGGAAAAAACGACAGGTGACACCGATTTGGATAACTTGTTTCGCATTCCGACAGAGAAAGAACTTGAAACGACGTTCAGAGATTCTTTTTCGGAGGAGAGCATAGCGGATGCAATACGTATGATGAATCAACATGGAGCGAACAAAGGCATTCACGAAATCCGAAAAAAGAATCCACAATTGGCGGATAGGATCAAAGAACTGCAAGACTCGGAGGTACCGAAATGAGCTCTAAGAAACTCTTTTTCCTCCTATCCTTTATCTTTCTACTCCTTGCTATCACAACGATTGCCCTGAGACTGCAACCTGAAACAGCTAACGAGATGCTGACGGAACCCAAAAAAGAAGGAGCTTTAGAAAAAAAGGCTTGCGATTGTTGCAAAGAACGGATGGCGAAAATCCAGCAAAGCGTACAAGAGGCCCGCGCGCGCCGAAAACGAAAAGAACAATCCGATTGACGTTCACCGAAGGTGTTCCCATCAGGAACCCTTCTCCGAAAGGAGCTTGATTATGTTTCTAAACACTGTCGTTAGGGCTTTAAGAATAGTCGTCATCATCGCTTTCATGACACTTTTCGGTTCTTGTGCCAGCGTGCTTTATGATGAAGCAGAAAGCCCTGAGTACAAAACGGGATATATTGACGGCTTCAAAGCCTCACATTTTTCTTTAGAATTAATATTAGATAGCATCAGTGGTACACCTCATATCAATTCTGGAGTGCCAGAAAATATCCTCGTCAAAAATCGAGAGAAAACGCTGGATTATCAAAGGGGGTATATTTCAGGTTGGAAGAAAGGCATAGAAGGCAATATTGTTTTATACGATCGGGTTTTTTCATCCGTTTTTTCATCCGATTGTGAGGATTAGCCATTCGTCAAGCGTCGATGCGAGGCTGCTTGTCCAGAAAGTTGCGTAAACACATCCGCACGAAAAGTATCCCGAAACGTTGCGAGAGTTTGACACCGAACAACCCGACCCCTCAACAGATCACGGGGAGTCCCCTTCGTGCTGCCGTTTCTTTTCGTGCGCGGGTAGAAACATATCAGTCTTGCTTGTTGGCTCATGTGCGGCGACGTGTGGGGCGTTCGGAGCTCGCCACAGACGTGTGCCAAGAGACGTAATGGAGTCATTAAAGTGTGGAACGTTACGACAGACGCGTGTGAAACACCCCTTCAGCAAGAGGGGAGCCCCAGTGAAGCAATTTCCCAACTCACCTTTTCACCAGACGGACAGCAGCTCGAGGCCTCCTATTACCGCGAACCACACATTTACCTCTGGAATCCACAGAAAGGTGCGGAGATCGCAAAATTTACAAGGGACTCCTCGCGTGTTTCGGGTGTCAGATCTACCCCTGTCGCCTTTTCACCTGACGGTTGTCTTTTGGCACATGCAAACTATGATAAGACGCATCAGGTCTCCGATAGGATATCGCTTTGGCATGTAAAAACAGGAAAATGTATCGCCCATCTCAGCGGGCATACATCACGCGTGGTGGCCCTCTCTTTTTCACCTGACGGACGCGTTCTTGCCTCGGGCGATGTTAAAGTCCCCTTGCGAGAGTGGGATGCCGCTACCAGAGAGCAAACGCGGATATCCACCGAATACGCCGGAAAACTCAGAGTCATACCCAACTATACAGCCTCGGGAAGACTACGCGCTGCTGGAGTCTACAAATCCACGTTAACCGTATGGGATGTGGACAGCGGTGAAAAGTTAGACACCTTTGAACATCGCGGAACTATCGATGCAATCCACTTTTCAAAAGGCACGGATCTAGCCGTGGCAAGCAGCACTGATTTCAAGGTGTGGCGTTTGGGGACAACAGGTCATGTTTCCATCATCGTCGGGCATACCCGCATCCCTCACGCACTGAAATTCTCACCCGACGGACAACGACTCGTCAGTGCCGGTGAGGGGGGCATCACGGATTGGAATATCGCCTCGAAGCAATCACGGCACATCTGTGGTGCAATAGCGAACCTATGTGATGCAATCTTCACTGCGGATGGGAACCTTCACAGACTATACAAAAAAGGAAATACCGTCACTGTCCGAGACATTGAAACGCATCAAGTGATCGCGACTATCAACCCCCTGCATGAAGTCAAACGCGAGGGCTATTTCTCGGTTACAGGGAACCTCTGGGCTTGCCCGATGAAAGATGGAAATATCTCTATATGGGATGCGACCGGAAAAGAGACAGTTCTCACAGAACATACGGAAGGAATCAATTGTATCGCGTTTGCCCCGAATGAAAAACAGGTCGCGACGGTTTCAAGGGATGCGACGGCGCGCGTCTAGGATGTTGCATCGGGTGAAGAGATTATTTCATTGCCTCTAACGCAGCCTTTAAAGAGTGACTCACCACTACCAATACCATCGTTAGATCCAGGGATCTACAAAGGAGATGCTGAGACAGCAAAGGCGGCGTTGAGTGGTGAAAAACTGCGTTATCCGAACAGAGACATCCAAACAATCACATTTTCGCCGTGCGGCAGTCTCATTGCCGCTGGCATAGAAGGTGGCATTCGGTTGTGGGATTCAGAAACTTATGAAACACGCCTGCTAATACTCATGCCACGAGAGTTTCGACGACAGTTTGCGTTAGCCTTTTCGCGTTGTGGCCGGTATTTGGCTTCGGGCACCTGGTGGTGGCTGTTTATCAAAAAGGTTCCTATCTATTTGTGGGACGTTGACACAGGTGAAAATATCGCGACTTTCCGGGGGCATCCGACTGATGTTCAGTCTCTCGTCTTTTCGCCCGATGGCCCTCTTTTAGCGAGTGGCGGTTTTGATGGAACGATCCTTTTATGGGATATGAAGCCTTATTTGGACCATGAAACTTTATGACGCGCTTGTTGTGTAAGCCTGAAATCAAGGGTTTCCTTCTATGGACTCTAAGTTGAAGACACACACCTCCATTATCAAGAAGAAGTATCCAAGATAGGGAATTAGTATGGTTATATTTTACCTCCATATCAGGAGAAAAAAAAGAGAATGACAAGAGAGCATCGTCCCATCACAGAAACGAAAACCTTCGTTTGCAAGCATCATTCTTTTTTTCAACTCTGGAGGTTTTTTAGCACGGCAAAGGACCTTTCTAAGATCTTACACCAAATATCTCCTTTTTTTTAGTCAGCGATTAGCGGAACCCGCGAACTGCTGAAAACGCATCGACCTAATTACGAATTGCCAATTTCTCTTTACAATGTCGCGCCAACGTCTTCATTTCCGTGATGATCTGCGCTTCAGTTCTCACCAGTTGCTCAAAGAACGGTGGTAGAGATTGTCTGTTAAAAAGCCGGTCAAAGAAGGGGCGTTGCGCGTGGGGTGGTACACCGAAGAGGGCATTTCCGACACGCCCAGGCTCTACCCCCAAGTACTCAATTGAGAGATAGTGTTCAGTCCCTTCCTGGGTGACATCGCCTTGATGGATGCTTCCCATACTCCGCCTTCCATAGTTTACGGCATAGACTCTACCACTCATCCGACTGGTAATCGTATAACCGCCTACATCAACAGCCTCATTCCAACACTTTTCAAATCCATTTTTAGGAAGACGTTCACGAAGCTCCCCGGCAGAACGAACGACGAACTTGTTTTGATGGGGGGTCTTGATGATAAAAAACTCCTCATCTCTCTCCTTTAAAGCGGGTTGCCCGGTGAACAAATCAACAGAGTCCAAAGTCCAAATAATACCATCTCGGACCCCCTTTGCCATGTTATGATGTCTCTCCACAAATTCACTATTCAACGGATGCAGGCGATAAGCATCACTATTGTTAAATGTCTCGCGTAATTTCCGTCGATGTTCTATGACGGGGAACCGCCTTTCAGGAACCGGTATTTCGAGGCGGAGCGTATAGCCAGTGTGTAAATCAGTTGTAAGGTTTAGCTGCGCTTGGCGGAGCTCCGCCAGCCGTGTCAAAGCGGTTTGGCTCTTAGATAAGACGCGCCCAATCAGGTACTGGCGGCGAAGCCCCGGAATCTCTGTGGCAAGCCGTTCCAGCGTCACGGTATCCAGTTCTTCTAACATAATTTTGTGCTCCCATCGGGTGCCGCGCTCATGTGCGAGGATTTGGAACTGTTGCGTATCGCCAGTGGTTCGGATATAACCGAGTGCCGTCCAGGGATCGAAAGTTGCGCGGTAGTTTCCACTGGTCTCAGCATCGCCGTTCGCTAAGATGCAATCCCGTCGCTCATACCGAGAATAGAGTCCGAACTGAAATTCAAAGTTTTCATAGGGCGCCAAAGCCTCTCGCAAATCGCGTGCAAACTCGTTTCCACGCGCAAACCGCTTGAAAATTTTCTCAGTCTGTTTTGGTTGATTCAGCGCATCAAGGAATGTGCCGATAGGGATACCTCCCTCTTCTACCCCCTCATCTTCGCTGTTTCCAAAGACTTTGGTTTTGGTTTTGAAAGGTGGATTCCGTAGCGAGACATCGCGCTGCGAGACGAGCTGTAACGCCACATCCTCCGCGACATCCTTGAGTGCTGGCGCATCGCCGAGGATCTCTGCGAGTTTGACCTCATCAATTTTTTCCGTCGTCAAGTCCACGCCACGTTTCAGTTCAGCGAAATGGATGATGTCATCAAGACTATAGCGGAGTGGTGCGCTTGAAGAGAGGTTATCGTAGTTAGAGCGATGGAACCGAATGCGCGGCTTGATCCGAAAGACCGGCGTGAGCCCATAATCCTTCAACAACACATACAACGTGACGGTATAGGAATCCTCATGAACCTTCTGTGCCAGAATACCATCCCGCTTTGCGTCATTGTCAGTGATCAACCGCTCTTGAACAAGGCTACTGTCGTTGCCAAAAATCATCATCCGATGTTCTTCTCTGTTGTCATCTACTAACATAGATGCCCCTCCCTTAATGGTCATTAGGTGTCAATTATCGGCTATGAGTTAAGAGCAGTTTGTAACAATTCCCCTGCTTGGCATACGCCCTGGAGCAGTAAATTGTTAAGGAAGCTTTCTTAACCAACAACGAACAACCGACAACCGATAACGCCTATGTCCTTTCGGATCGTTGTCGTGCGAGTGCTGCTGCGCCGAGAATACCCGAATTATCACCCAACTTTGCTCGGACAATCTGTACCCCGTCCAGTGTATTGGGCAGCGAGTATTTCTTCGTGGCAGCGCGAATATCATCCAAAAATGTATCGTCCATGGCTTCAACCACCCCTCCACCCAACACAACCATCTCTGGGTTCAAGAAATTCACAATCGAGCCGATACCAATCCCAAGATATTTTGTCACTTTATTGAAAACCTTCAGAGTTAATTTATCGTTTAAGCGAATCGCCTTCGCCAAGACCCCGCTTCGAATAGCGCCGATGTCGCCGTCGGTGAGTTCAGAAATCACGCTCTTGTTCCCTTTTTTCAAAATAGCCTTCTGGAATTGCTTTGTCATCGCCGTCCGGCTGGCGATCGCTTCTAAGCATCCGCGCGTGCCGCAACCACATCTCGGTCCACCGGCTTTGACAATAATATGTCCAACTTCACCAGCTGTCTTGCTTGCACCGTGAAACAACTCACCTTGTAGAATAATGCCGCCGCCAATACCAGTGCCAACGAAAATCCCAACGATGTTCTGGAGTCCTTTCCCTGCACCGAATACGTGTTCACCGAGCGTACCGACGTTCACATCGTTGTCAACAAATGTCGGAAAACCGGTGCGTGCTTCAAGTTCATCTTTCAGCGGAACCTCTCTCCAACCAAGGTTCGGCGCGAAGATGACAACGCCCGTCGCTGGGTCCAGCGGTCCAGGCGCGCCAATACCGACTGCCTGAATTGATTCATCGGCAACGCCTGATTTGTCAATAGCTTTGCGGATAGCGTTTGCGATCCGATCAATCACTTTAGATGCTCCCCTGTCCGCTTTAGTTGGTACTTTGGCTGTCCCCAGGATATGCCCCTCTGCATCAATGACAGCAGATAGGATCTTGGTTCCGCCCATATCTACACCAATAACATTCGTGCTCATGTAAGAATCTCCTTATTCGCTATCTGCAACTCGCAACTCACTGCAATTTGCTATAGACTAACGGCTAAAAGCCATGGAATGCCTATAGGTATTCATACCGTTGATTTGCGAAGGGAACGGGCTATCCGCCATTCGCTAAAAATGATAATAATTTCTGTTTGAAACCCGTTGCGGATAGATAGTCCCATTTCCTCAGAAATGTCTCATAATCCGCCTCACGGGTCTCCTTCGTCTGAGCGATGAGCGTAGCAACACCGGGTACTAAAACCGCTGCTCCTGTCCGATGTACATAACTGGTCAAAACATCCAAGACAACGTCAGAGTCATGGACATCGCCGAGTATTTCTTGTAAATCAACGATTGCAGCAAGGGATTCAGCATATTGGCTGCTATTTTGGTAAGCAATACGAAAAAGTTCCATTGTATATCGAAGTCGCTTAATCGAAATCCGCATGTTATGAAGTTCTTCACGTCTTGCTGTATCTCGAATAAAGGGGTCCCACGTCCAGACCTCTTCAACCTTTTGTGGGAGAATTGTTCGGGCATTTTCGCGGTAGCTGCGGCGAGGTTCAACGCCGGTGAGTTTATGCGCTTTCGCCATTTCTATCCTCCAATATTAGGTCAGCCGCTTTGTTCACCAAACGTGAGCTTGAGAAGAATGAGACTTCAGACTTTCCGTACGGGCGAGGGGCCCTCGCCCGTTAGGTTCGGGTACTCAACCCTTACGAAAATCCCCACTTATGTTTAGACTTTTCTATATATTGAACTCGCGTTCCCTAAAAAATTCTATAAATTTTTTTTCAAAACAGGATTTTTCAAGTGCTGCAAAGAGCATTAGCATCGGCTTTCGGACTGCTTCTCGTTCACACTGTAAATGTTCAATGAATCTGTGGATATCCGTCTGTTCTCCCTCAGGTAAAGGGTCCACTTCTCTCTGAAAACGGGCGATAAGCACATCCAGATCTCGGACAGCTCCCATCGTCCGGGTTATCGCTTTTATCTTTTTGTAGTGTTTTTTGAACGGTTTTTCTCGAAAACAGTCGGCAAAATTGTCCATTGCGGCCCGCAGACGGCGCGAGGTGACACGCATATCGTGGACGAATTCAATATCAGTCCCGTCTTTAGCTCCTTCTTTATAGGACATCATTTTGTGGAAATACTCCACGATAATCCGTCTCGCGCAGATTTCTAATGGTTCATCAGGCGAGATCCCTTCGATCTTCCATTCCGCAGGCATTGTTTCTTTGCCCCCGTCTTAATTAAAAAGCAGTCCCTTCGCCAACACAAAATAGGTAAAAATACCAACGACATCAATAGCGGTTGTAACGAACGGGCCCGTTGCCACAGCAGGATCAATACGGATCCGTTTGAAAAACATCGGAATTAGCGTGCCGACTGTCGCCGCTATAACCATATTCACAAAAATAGCGAGCGCGACGACAAGTGGTAGTTTCCATGCATGCTCCCGAAAATGCGGGAAAAGACTTGAGACCCCCCCAAGCAAAACCCCATAAGCCGTCCCCAGCAAAGCCCCCGTGCTGAATTCACGCCACAACACGCGCCATGTGTCCTTGATGTCAACTTCTCCGACAGCAATACTCCGAACAATGATAGTAGAAGATTGCGTGCCGATATTACCGCCCATTCCCATAATGATCGGAATAAACGCTGCCAAAGCAGCGATCGCTTGTAATTGCGCCTCAAAAATATCGATGACATAGACAGCCACAAGTCCGCCGGCGAAACTCGCCAAGAGCCATGGCAAGCGTGCCCGCGTATTCCGGAAGATGGAACGGGAAGTTATATCCACCGCCCCAGTGCCCGCCATCCTCAACATATCTTCCGTATTCTCTTCTCGAATGACATCAACAACATCGTCAATTGTAACAATGCCGACCAGTTGTCCGATACTGCTAACGACTGGAATCGCAAGCAAATTGTAGCGTGCTACTGCCCGTGCTACCGCCTCTTGCGGCATATCCGTATGAACCGTATAGAGCTGCGAAGTCATTAAATCTTTGAGCGGTGTATCGGGTTTCGTTGCGACTAATTGTCTTAAAGATAATACTCCCTTCAGCTTATCTTCTTCATCAATAACATAAACATAGAAAACCATCTCAACGTCGGCAAGTTCGCGGATACGTTCTGTAGCTTCAGCAGCCGTTGTGCCTTGCGATAGCGCAAAGAAGTCGGGTGTCATGATTGCGCCTGCGGTTTTCTCCTCATATTCGAGCAGCCGTTCAACATCCGTAGCGGTTTCACCTTTAATCAGATCTAGAAGTTCTGTCTTTTTTTCTTCAGGCAATTCCGAGAGGATACGCGTAACATCGTCCGCTGGCATTGCGTGTAAAATACTAGCGACAACAAGTGGTTCTGTTTCTTGAATAAACGCCGCTATATCTGCGGTGTTCAGGTCTCGCAGAACCTCCGCCATTCGTTCTTCCTCAACCAGAATCTTGAAGAGGCTACTCTTCGATTCAGCACGGAGGCGTGGAAACCAGCGAGCGATGTCTGCTGCGTGCGTTTTCGCTATAATATTCCGCAGGTTCGGAAAGGCTCGCCGTTGAATCAGCCGAACAATCGTAGAAATGAACAGCTCATCAATATCTTGTGTCGGTATGATTGTTTGGCTTTGCATCTGTTTTTAACCATTAAATCCGGTGCGTTTCGCCCGTTGTCCGAGTCGTAAATTTTTACAGGGTGCCTCTTAACCCATAAGTGCCAACCCTTAAGATTTAGAGCGATGCCGGAGTAAATGGTCTGTAAGCACCAGTGCCGCCATCGCCTCCACAATCGCAGGTGCACGTACCAACACACAGGGATCGTGTCGTCCACTTGCCTCCAATGTCACTGCGTTGCCCTGCCTATCCACTGTCTGTTGAGGCTTACCAATCGTTGCTGTGGGTTTGAAAGCGACTTGGAACACGATATCCTCGCCGTTTGAGATACCGCCTTGTGTGCCCCCTGAATTGTTCGTACGGGTCCGAATCCGTGCTGTTCCGTCCGCTTCTTCGAGATAAAAAGGATCGTTGTGTTCAAAGCCTGTCATCGTAATCCCATCAAAGCCGGATCCGATCTGAAATCCCATCGTTGCTGGTAGAGACAGCATCGCCTTCGCCAGATCTGCCTTGAGTTTATCGAATATCGGTTCGCCAAGTCCAACCGGAACATTACGAGCGACTGATTCAATGACGCCGCCAAGAGAATCGCGGTCGCGCCGCGCCTGATCAATGCGTTCCGCCATCTTAGGACTCACAATAGGGTCAGGACAGCGCACTGGACTCGCTTCGACCTGTTCAAGCGTTACCGTGTCCGTATCAACTTCAGCAGCGAGTGTATGGATCTGTTTAACGTAAGCGAGTGTCTCGGTTCCAGCTCTCTCACGCAAAAACTGCTTCGCAATTGCCCCAGCTGCGACGCGTCCGATAGTTTCACGTGCGCTCGCTCTACCACCGCCTTGCCAATTTCTGATACCGTATTTCTCTTGATACGTAAAATCGGCGTGTGAAGGTCGATAGAGGTCTTTCAGATGCTGGTAGTCTGACGGCCGGGCGTTTTTATTCCATACCAGCATAGAGATAGGCGTGCCGAGGGTCTTGCCTTCAAAGACCCCCGAAAGTATCTCAACAACATCACCCTCTTGACGCGGGGTAGTGAGGTGGCTCTGCCCAGGTTTCCGGCGATTCATTTCAAATTGTATTGCCGACACATCAAGGGCAATCTGTGGTGGGCATCCATCAACAACAACACCGACAGCCCCACCGTGTGATTCGCCCCAAGTTGTAATCCGGAAAAGGTGACCGAAGGTATTCATTTAACTCCATAAGCGTGCTTTGCAAGCACACACCTCTGTATTTAGATTTAGGATTGTATATTTCAGACATCTTGTGATATACTATAACAGATTCCGTAGTAAAATACAAGCACTTTTCGGCGCAGCTTGCAAACCGAAAACTTGCTATTCAAAAGAATACCTGTTATGTCAATGCTTTTCAAACGTTATATTGTCTTGCTGCTGATTTTTATAGGGATTGGACTCCTATGGAACACATTGTTCATTTACCCTATCAAAATCTTCGTTGTGTTTATGCATGAGGTGAGTCACGGACTCGCGGCAATCGCGACGGGTGGACGTATCGTCGAAATTCAGATTAACCCGCAGCAGGGCGGGCATGCGCTTACACAAGGCGGATCTCGGTTTTGGACGCTGACCGCGGGCTATCTTGGAAGCCTGCTGTGGGGCGGTCTTATCCTGCTTCTGGCAGCGAGAACGCACTTTGACAAAGGGGTTAGCATCCTTATCGGTCTCGGTATGGTGGCAATTTCCATTGCCTACGGCGAGAGTACTTTTACCTACCTATTCGGGGTTGGCTTCGGTGTCGCGCTGATCGCCATTGGGTTTTATCTCTCAGAAGCCATCAATGATTGGATACTCCGCATTATTGGCGTGACGAGCTGCCTCTACGCGATTCTTGACATCAAAAGCGATGTCTTAGATAGATCCAATCTCCGGTCAGATGCCCGAATGCTCTCAGAAGAGACAGGCATTCCAACCGAAATTTGGGGAGTGCTGTGGATCCTTATCGCGATTGTGCTTACCTTATGGTTCCTTTACCTATCAGGCAAAACCGCGACTACTGAACCAACATCCACCGAAGAAGTTTCTTAGCGACACCAATAAAATAATACTGGTGCACCTATACCTACTCCCAAATACCTTATTAACCAAATGGACTAAATTGTTCCGACGACATCCCGCTAAAGAAGATAAACCACCCGCAGAGCCCTAAGATAAAGAGTGGAACACAGATAAGCACGATGAGAATGAAGCATCCCCACATCCACGCACCTTTGGATTTGGTAACCGTTGCCAGACGTGCAAGCAACATCCCACCACATATCATAATTACAACAACGAGCCCGAAGACGATCACTAACACCATTTCTGATTATCTCCTCCCATGTTTCTTCAACAACACTTTCATGCATAATAAGGATATTACCTATTTATTCCCAAGTCCCAATCAAAACACATGAAACACCCCTCCAAAAGTCCTATTACACTCCGCGCAACGCTGATTGGCATTTTCCTCATCCCATTCAACAGCTATTTGGGTACTACATCTCAGTTATATCTGGGACTCTAACCGCCCCAAGAGTTTAGCACTGCTCTTCAATGTGCTATTTACGGTGCTCGTTCTTATCGGATTTAGTAAAATCCTGCGTCGCTTGCGACCGAGTCTGGCATTCACACAGAGCGAATTGCTAACAATCTATGCAATGCTCTGCCAAGCCTCCGTTTTCGCGGGACGCGATATGCTGCAAGTTTTGGTCCCGTTGATGGGAAACGGGTTCTGGTACGCAACTCCTGAAAACGAGTGGGTCCAACTCTTTCATCAGCATCTTCCTGAATGGCTCGTCGTTGGGGAACAAGAGATATTACGAGGTTTTTACGAAGGCGAATCTACATTCTATCTTCAGGCACACATAGGTGCATGGTTATTGCCGACGTTAATCTGGGTTGGGTTCTGCTTTGTCATTGGCGTAACAATGCTCTGCCTTAACGTTCTGTTACGCAAACAGTGGCAAGAACATGAACGCCTCACCTACCCGATTGCACAACTCCCTTATGAAATCACACGAGCGGCTACAAACGTGGGGCCCCTGTCAACAACATCTCACCTATTTTTCAATCGACGGATGATGGTTGTCGGGTTAAGCATCGCTGCTGTGTTGAATCTTATCTATAGTTTACATCAAATCGCCCCTGTTTTCCCTACAATTCCGCTCTATCACGGATTCCGGATTGCAGAAAAGCCGTGGAGCGCAATGAATAACCCTGGCTTTCGCATCAGTTTCTTTCCGTTTGCCATTGGTGTGGGTTTCCTCATCCCACTTGATTTAGGTTTTTCCTGCTAGTTCTTTCATCTGTTTTGGCACTTTGAACGGATTATCGGGGACATGTTCGGTTGACGAAGTGCTATCGGATTTCCGAGAGAGATAGCACAAACTCGAGGGGTCTGGATCGCTATCTTTCTCTGGACATTATGGATGGGGCGCGCACACATCAAGGTCGTCCTGCAGGCGATTTTCGTAGGGGGTTTTCGCTTGGGTATTTCTCCACGGTTACTTCGTCCCTGTCGGAGGGGAAACGTTGCCTCTACGCATGACGCCGGTGAGGCTTTGCGCTATAGAGCCGCGGGAATCGGCGTATTGGTAGGATTCATCTTGATTCTGGCGTTTTGTTTGAAGGCGGGGATGTCGCTCTGGTTCGCCCTGTTATTTTTTGCGCTGTATTTCGCTATGTCGGTAACAATTACCCGTATCCGTGCTGAACTTGGGCCACCCGCACACGACCTCTATAACGCCGGTCCGGATCTACTTTTGACGGACGTGCTCGGCACACGCCGCATCGGCAATCGCAATGTCTCTGTGATGTCCCTCTTTTTCTGGCTGAACCACCTCTCCTATCGCGCCCACCCGATGCCGCATCAACTGGAGGGATTGAAACTTGCACACCAAACCCGCTTCAACCCTACCCACTTGGTTTGGGTGTTGGCACTTGCGATCTTCGTAGGTGCGCTTTCTGCGGCGTGGGGGCATCTCCATCTCTCCTACCAAGTCGGTTTAGAACATGCACGTTCTTGGTATGCCCGAGCCGCTTTTAATAGGCTCGCTGGCTGGCTCTATAATCCCACTGAAGCGAGTATCAGCGGCGTGCTCTATACTGCCGGCGGATTCGCTTTCTCGGTCAGTCTTCTGATCCTGCGGTGGCGGTTCATTCAGTGGCCCCTGCACCCGGTCGGGTATGTCGTTTCAAGTTGGTGGACTTTCACCGGCTTGTGGTTTCCGCTCTTAATCAGCTGGGTCGTTAAACGGATCCTGCTTTCAACCGGAGGTGTCCGGTTATATCGGCGTTCCATCCCATTTTTCATAGGTTTGGTTATTGGAGATGTGATAGTCGCCTCTACCATTAGCATTCTGGGATTGATTTTTGATTTCCGTGTTGTTTATTTGAGTTGGTAAGGTCTTTTTATAGTAAAATATAGAGGGTTTTCGTTTTTTTGGAGAAAACATTATTTATCCGAAAACTCTTGTATTTCGTTGATAGAAATAGTAGACAACGCTCCCACTCAGTATCAATACACAACAAAATTGCAAGAGTCGTTTTATGACCATAAATTATCCTCCGTGTTGCTGCGTAATATAGCAGTTGTTACCTATCTAGTAGTTTTCCGTCAAAAGAATTCAAATGTGGTTGTTTCTGAGACCTGCCTCCGGAAAATTGACAGTAAATCCCGTGAAGCAATGCTTCCGATTTCCCGGGGCAATCCCAATACGCGTTTCCACAAGTCTCGCAGTCGGATTTATGCGGATGATCCAGGTTCGGACAGAGCCAGACCCCATCACCGCAATTTAAACAAGAACCTAAGTGAGCGGAAGAACGATCTGACACCCATTCACCGCATCCATTGTTACAAGGTTTGTCCACGATCGCCCATAGTATCGAACTGACACATAGACTTATAGCTATCGCATAATTGATGCGGTAGGCGAGTTGCCCCATTTTTTTTTCGGGCAGCCGGGGTGGAGACGATGAAGAACTTTCCGATCCGGTTCGCCAAAATATTAATAGGAGTCAGCACCGTTTCTGCAAATCTACCTTCCGAAAGCGAGCTATTTTTACGAAAGCGAACTATCTTTTTCATTTAAAACCTCACGTATTATCTGTTAGTGATATTTTTTTCAACAAGTGGACGTGAAGTCCCTTTTTGTGAGTAGGGATCCGAACGGCTATAGGTCCAAGAGGTATTGCAAGTATGCTCCTTGCACCGAAAGTAATCAAGTTTACAAAGAGGACAGGTTATCTGGTGCTCTGATCCTAATTTAACAACTGCTCGACATCCCGGACAGTGAGCATGGGCTTCCTGACAAACCCAATATGAATGATTACACAAGAAACACCTAACGTCGTGCTTATTCACTTTGGAAACAGTCTTACCACATTTTAGGCAAGGAACATCTCTATCCTTAAGGAGTGTTTGCCCACCAATGAAAATGACGAGGAAAATAACAATGCTCAGTAAGATACTCCCGAGAACCTCTGGTAAGTTTACCGTTTTCATCTGTTGTCACCTCAATTCAATGATTCCCATCGTGTTAGGAGTGCGGATGACATAAGGAGAACAGAACCCTAATTTCATCCGCATGCGGACTTCTAATTGCAGGTGCTACCACCATGGGTTTCAGAACCACATGTGTAGTAGTCTCGGGCACAATAACCACACCATGCTTGATGATCTGACGAATTACTCACAACCATATTACAGCTAGCACAATGCTCGTGTGACTCCTGGCAGTACCAATATGAGTGATTACACACCGTGCATCTAACATCGTGGTCATTGACCTAACTTACCGTAGCGTCACATTTCGAACATTCCGGATCTTGACTGACATAAATAAGGGCTCCAGCACCAATGAGTGCAGCCGCTACGGCACCAATCAAAAGAACTGGCAAGGCTTCTGCTTCTTCAGCCTGGTGCAGCATAGGTATGAACAGCATCGCAGCTGCTAATAAAATCATTGTCACTTGGCTGGCGCGTTGAATGGCAAACCAAGGGCTCAGTGTTTGCTGTAAAAACATGAAAATCTCCTTTATTCTTCTCGGATTGCTCTTGGAAGGCAAGGATGTTTTGCGTTCTCGGCAATCCGCTTGTTCTGATAGAAGCTGCTCCCCTAAAAGCCTCAAAAAATGCAATCACTATATCCTACAAGCTTTGGAGACTATCAGAGATAACAGCATATCGCCGCCATTGACAAAACTTCAAAAAATAAGGAGAAAATCTTGCAAACCACATCAAATCTCTCAAGAGCTTATCTCCTTTTTGAACTCCTGTCAAGTAAAATCAAAAGTGAATAGTCATCTCTCATTTGCTACCATCACAGACACGGGATCCGCGGGATTCTGCTTCGCAGCTTTTTTCCATGCAGTTATCACACGTTTCACCGTCCGTTCAATAGCAGACTCAGAGATACCCATTGCTTTCGCAATATCCAATAGAGGTTGTCCATCCAAGTACCGTTCCATAACCCTTCTGTCGTCATCCGCTGGCAGACACTCCAATAATGTGTCTAAGTGAACCGCAACCGGACTCAGCCATGCAAGCAACCGTTCGTATCTTTTGTGAACAGCGCCGGGAGTAGAACCTATCACTTCCGCTATCTCCTTGGGTGTCAGATCATCTATACGCTCCGCGACTTCTCTATCTTTATCCGAAAGGAGACGCAAGAGTCGCTTCTTTATATTCTGATCCGCTTCTCTCTGATAATTATCAAACTCCAAAAGAGAAGAGGCGTACGGGGCTTCTCTTTGACTGACAGAAAGATTGTCAAGTGATTCGGTTGGCAGCCACCTTGCTCGCCTTGCCGCCTTTCTTATGTGATCAATCGTCAGGTTTTTCGCTATGGTTAGCAACCATCCTGACAACCCTTCGGGGTCTTGGATTTCCTTCCCCTGCTTGAAGGCATTGAAGGCTCTGGTGAGGGTTTCGCTTGTAATGTCCTCGGCATCCGGGTGATCTCGCATCATCCTAATAACGTAGTTCAAGACAGTCTCGTAATATTTATCAAAGAGGAATCGACATACCTCTTCTTCAGACTCTAAGGATTGCCGGTTTAAACGTAACGTCGCTACACCCCCCCACCTATTTGCCCTTACAATATACTTAGAGGCACTAATAAATCTGCCTTACGTATATAATCACGCAGATTTTGGCGGGATTCCGACACAATCGATTATTTTTTCGAGGGTGTAAATATTTTGTAGATTGTCTGAATCATGGATTACCACGGATCACGCGGATTTGTGACACATTTGTTGTCGAAATCAGGACAAACAAGATTATGAAAGCGGGGGATGCTGTGGAATTTTTTATCGCCGGTGCGTCTGCTGTAGCGGTAGGAACTGCGAATTTCGTCAACCCAGGGGCCTCAATAGAGGTGGCAAAAGGTATTTACACCTACCTCCAGAAAGCAGATATGAAATCGGTTAACGAACTGATCGGAAGTCTAAACGTCGATCGGTAATCGCTGCTAAAAAAGTTGACATTTCCTGACGATCCGGTGTATAATTAGTATATGGCACAATCCTACGATAACGCAGCGAAATATATGATGGTGGAACACTCACAAGCATTCGCAGAGTTCATCGTGGGACATTCAAACATCACAGTCCTGGAGAAACTCCAAACCGAAGAACCGACGCTCAAATCACATCAAAATGACAGCACTTTGAAAGGGCAACTCGGGGTTACAAAAAGGCGAGAGAAAGGGATCTTATTGTTAGCGATGCAATTCAACACTGAGGCAGTTGAACCCTTAAAACCCGCACTTGAATCTATAGACGATTTGCAAGACCTCAGACAATTGCTGCTCACAGCTCCCCAATCTGAGAGCCTTGAAGCTTTTATGCAATCCCTACGCAGATAGAAACTCATCAGCAAACGCACCGGATTGGTATCATTGTTTTTATGGAGAAAATTGAAACCTCACTCAACGTGAACATCGGCGGGATTGAGATGCGGAATCCTGTCATGACGGCCTCTGGCACTTTCGGCTACGGGAGTGAATACGCCGATTTCGTGGACCTAAATCAACTCGGCGCGGTTGTCGTTAAAGGTGTTACAAGTGTGCCATGGCCCGGCAATCCGATGCAGCGCATCATGGAAACCCCCTCCGGCATGCTCAACGCCATCGGACTCCAAAACGTTGGTGTAGACGGTTTCATTTCAGAGAAACTCCCCTATCTCCGCGATTTTGATGTACCCGTGATTGTCAATGTCTGTGGCAAAACGGTTGAAGAATACCTGATAGTGATTGAGAAACTGAGCACAACAGACGGTATCGCTGGCGTAGAACTCAACATCTCCTGTCCGAACTTAGATTGTGGTGGTATGAGTTTTGGTGTCGATGCAACGTTGGCACACGAACTTGTCAAAGCAGTCAGTGCCATAACGCCCCTACCGCTACTGGTGAAACTCTCCCCGAACGTTACAGATATTACCCTAATTGCACGTGCCGTTGAAGATGCTGGTGCAAATGCCCTCTCGGCTATCAACACACTTCTCGGCATGGCAATCAACGCAGAAACCCGAAAACCCGAACTCGCAAACGTCACAGGCGGTCTCTCCGGTCCCGCGATAAAACCTGTGGCACTGCGACTGGTCTGGGAGGTCTACAGAAGCGTCTCTATTCCGATTGTCGGGATGGGTGGCATTATGAAAGCGGGGGATGCTGTGGAATTTTTTATCGCCGGTGCGTCTGCTGTAGCGGTAGGAACTGCGAATTTCGTCAACCCAGGGGCCTCAATAGAGGTGGCAAAAGGTATTTACACCTACCTCCAGAAAGCAGATATGAAATCGGTTAACGAACTGATCGGAAGTCTAAACGTCGATCGGTAATCGCTGCTAAAAAAGTTGACATTTCCTGACGATCCGGTGTATAATTAGTATATGGCACAATCCTACGATAACGCAGCGAAATATATGATGGTGGAACACTCACAAGCATTCGCAGAGTTCATCGTGGGACATTCAAACATCACAGTCCTGGAGAAACTCCAAACCGAAGAACCGACGCTCAAATCACATCAAAATGACAGCACTTTGAAAGGGCAACTCGGCAACGAAACTGTGATCCTCCATACCGAGGTACAAACAGATGATAGCCGGAAACCGATGTGTTACCGCGTTGCTGGCTATAATGGTTTCCTTACGCATCTACACGAAATGCCTATTTATTCCAACGTCCTCTATTTGCACCCGAAGGCGGGTAGGAAGGACGAAGGTTACTATGCCTATAAAGGTCTCGGCTATGCGTTTACATTACGGTATAAAGTCATCAAGCTGATTGAGATAGAGGGTGAACCAATTCTGGAGGCACAGCTACCGGGGTTACTCCCTTTCACGCCGCTGATGAAACCCCCGGAAGGCATAAATCCGAATCATTGGTTGGAAAGATGTATTGATGTAACAGCGTCAGCACACACAGACAAGCATACTCGGGATACCTTATTGGCAGCATTAGGTGTTTTCGGCGGTTTGATTTATGAACCACAACTGATTAAACGACTTTTACCGGAGGGCATCATGCAAGAGTCTCCTTTTTTCCAACTTTACATTCAAGAGGCTACAGAAAAAGGGCACAAAGCAGGATTAGAACAAGGATTAGAACAAGGCGAGAGAAAAGGGACTATCGAAAGCATCATCGCATTGTTGGCGATGCAATTCAACACTGAGGCAGTTGAATCCTTAAAACCCGCACTTGAATCTATAGACGATTTGCAAGACCTCAGACAATTGCTACTCACAATCCCCCAATCTGAGAGCCTTGAAGCTTTTATGCAATCCCTACGCAGATAGAAACTCATCAGCAAACGCAGCGGAGAAGAATGCGGCATTTGGTAACACTCGACGATTTATCGAATTTTGAGATTGAACAGATTTTTCGGCTCGCAGCAGGCATGCAGTCGCAACTGGAAACATGGGCGTGCATCTGCAGGGGTAAACTCCTCGCAACGCTCTTCTACGAACCGAGTACGCGGACCCGGCTTTCGTTTGAAAGCGCGATGGAACGGCTCAATGGAGGGACCCTCGGATTTGCCGATCCAAGTGCGACTTCCTCTGCTAAAGGCGAAACCCTCGCCGATACCGCACGGATGGTAACAAATTACGCCGACATCATCGTGGTGCGACACAGTTGGTCGGGTTCAGCACGCGTTATGGCGCAGCATGCACACATCCCTGTCATCAATGGCGGAGACGGCAGCCACACACATCCGACACAAGCACTCGCTGATCTCTATACCATCGTGCGGAGAAAATCGAAAGTTGAAGGGTTAACCGTCGGTATCTGCGGAGATTTGCAGTTCGGTAGGGCGGCACACTCCTTCGCACTTGCAGTCGCACGGTTCGGTGGGGAACTAATCCATATCGCGCCGAAACTGCTACAAATGCCGGCGTGGATACTTGCGTCATTAGAACAACGCTACGGTCAGAAACCCCTTGAGGTTGAAAGTGCCACAGAGGTAATTGAACAGTTAGATGTCATCTACGTCAACCGGCTTCAGGAAGAACGACTTCCTTCAAATATAGCGGCAACTGCCGTGCGCGGCAGTTACCTCTTGAATGCAGAAGTCATGAAAAATGCCAAACCTGACGCGATGATTATGCACCCACTCCCCCGCGTCAACGAACTCGCCTATGAGTTAGACGATGATCCGCGCGCTGCTTATTTTGAGCAATCTGCGAACGCCGTTCCAATTCGGATGGCACTGATTGCCAGTCTCATAGGACTCGAACAGCTCATTCTAACACAACCCCCGAAGCGAGACATCAGCACCTCCACAACAGCATGCACAAACACAAATTGTGTCACCAATTACGAAACCTACTTAGTCCCTGAACGCGAAATATTTAGCAGCGACATCGAGTTGCAGGCTTGCGCGTATTGTGGGAATCTGCTCACATACTATAGGTAAAATACCTACCGCGCGTAACATTGCACATTCCTATACCAAACTACGTCACTTATTTATCTTAGACACCAATCCGTCTTTTTCGATGACTACTTGTCGTGTGCGTCGCCAGAAGTGGCTTTCGGGACGGACTGCCATTTGCCGGCTCTAAAGGTGAAGGCAACGTGGTCTTTTTCTGGCAACGACTCAGCTTCGTTATACGCAGGGATGACGAAAATAATTTCATAGGGTTTCTTCTCTGTCGGAAATACGGTATATCCAGATGTGGTCAATACCGTTGAGGATGATAGCGGCTTCGAGTTCTCCCGTGAGGGTGCCCGTCTATTGAATATCGTCATGTATCGTCTGCTGGGCAGGGGGCAGGTTTAGGAAACTCGGAGACTCCTTTTGCACTGGAGAATCCGGGCGGAGTAGCGGCTGTCCCGACGCTCCTTGCTAGATGTTCGCATCTTCTATCGTCCATATCTCAAATGTAGAACCCCCTGCAAACGGTCGTCCTGTCCAATTTTCGGGTTTCTCCCAAGCTAGTCTGTTTAGTGCCTTGAGATAAGGTTTCCTGCGTTCTATTTCGGCCTCAGAGTACCCTAACTCTTCCCTAAGAAACTCTTTGGCTGATCGCATGGGTCGACCATCATCGGGAGGGTGAAAATCAATTTCAAAGACACTCGCCGCAGGCAGAATTTCTGTCGTATCTGTTTCTGGGGCCTCGCCCGTGTGCGGATGGACATCTGCGAGCGTGGGGGACATGTCGGCAATTTCGGTTTCTAACTCGGGGCCGCAGGCGATGTTATTGTCGCAAGGGTTTCGCGGCTTTCAGGTGTTACGCGGGTATCAGCAGTCTGAACGGGTTGCGTAACATTTTCAGGTGGCGGAAGACTTTCTATAAAACGTCTGTTATCCTGCTCAAGGTAGAGGCCCCAAGCCGTGCTGAAAAAAAAAGTAATAGTATCGCGGTAAGAATGAGTTTTCTCATCAGAATTTTCCTTTCTATTCTTTTCAGAACAGAGTGAATTTAATTTTTTCAGGGCACTGATTATCGTTTTAGACCAGCCCAAGTTGTAACCATATTTTGATTCTGCAATCTCTGTGGTGAAGCGAAAGTATTTTGATCAGAAAGTCGTGTGTTAGCAAGTAAATAATGGTCGCAACCTGGATCTTCCAATTCAAACACTTCAAGAATTAAGAATCTTGTCCCTTGCGGGATATCAAAGGAAATATGAGTGTTCTGATCTTCGCGAGTTACTTCTAATTTATATGCTTCCACCCAATCTACATAAAACGTCACCTCAAAGGAAGCTACGCCATTACACGGATTCGGTAGATATAGAGATGTTTGAAAGCTATCATAGTTTTTATCATTTATTTGCCACATTATGAAACTATTCGCATGTGAATAGAACCAGTAAACCCAATCACGAGAGTACGCTGAAAGATAGTGTTCAATAGGTACAGCGCCTGCAGGTTTATTAGTTAACCTACCTTCAGGTGTTTTTTCCCATACATAGTCTGTATGATGCCCCCATTGCCATGACTTGTTGAAAGGCAATTTAGCATTCCTGTGAGTGGAAGTAAGGGTTAGATAAGTCAAACCACTTCCTAATTCTTGCAATGCACTTTCAGCTTCTTTTACAGCTTGTATATTAACCTCACTATCAGGTAAATTTATGTGGAAATAATCTCTACCTAATTTGCCGTCGCTATCTATAAAATGCAACCAAATGCCAGATCCAAACGGTAAATCTTCCCGTTTGAATAGAAATTCTATTGATTCACGCCTTCCATTAATTATATCAAACGCAATTACACTGAAATTAGAATCAACAACTAATTGGGCTTGATGTATACCATTTATACTTTCCACATTTGCTGAAATAAATACCCAATTTTTACCTATAAATTTAGGTTCATTAACATGAATGCCAAAAGGTGTTGTATCATTCAATATATGCCCTCTATTATTAAAATAAGGATGCATATCTAACCAATGTGCTTCGTAATAAGTTAAAGGAAATTTATCTGTCCTATTTCCCATTAGATATTGACTTTCTGCATGAGAAACATGACTTAATCCAAATAGATGACCAACTTCATGCGCCATTATACTAAATGTCAAACTTCTAGGACTATCTACTAAAACAGCAACCCCTCGACAACCTGCACAAGTTGAATTTATGTCAATTCCAGCAATTCCCCCATGTTTACCGTCTACCAAGTCAATACCACCTACAACAATAATGTATAGGTTGTTTTTACCTTTATATACCTGCTCTAAAACGACTTGTTGAGCAGGGCCAGAGGTAGATTTCTGATATATAGACTTGGGTTTATTGCTTTTTATAACAGTTATTTCAGGTAATCCGTGGATACCATTTTCCGTTTTAAATGTTTTATCGCCATATCCATGTCTAACCATCTCATTTCTGTAATGTTCTTGCACATTATTCACCATGAGGCTGATTGTTTTCAACTTCGCAGGCGATGGATAATTAACATCATACGGTTTAATGTATATAGTCCGTACAGTAAATGCTTCCTGTGAATAGGCAGTATTAATGGTAAGTCCCATCAAAAACGAACCAATCATAAAAGCGAGAAAACAGGTCACCTTCATTTTTCTGCTCCAAAAGTAACGAGGGTTTTCGGTAAATTGATGGGATAGGATTCCCCTCATATCCCTCTTATCGCATCTTTGTTTGATTATCGTCACAGTACTAACGCTTTTCTGGAAAAATGTCAAGAAAAAGAGGGTTTAAAGACACATTTTCCGGATAGACAGAGTTAAATTGATATTACCGCACATTAACCCTTGAAAAAATTTAGCGTAAATGATAACATACCCTTAAAATGGACAAAACAATCCGTCTTAAGAGGCGGGATGCTGTTTGCAAGGCGATACCAACTTGAGGAACCTCAATGAAGATTACAAAATTAGAGACATTTCTGGTGCAACCGCGCTGGCTGTTTCTTAATATCCATACGGACGAAGGCTTAGTCGGACTCGGCGAACCGATTTTAGAAGGACGCGCCAAAACGTGTGCGCAAGCTGTTGATGAACTCGCCCCCTATCTCATCGGTCAAGATCCGAGACGTGTCGTGCACCATTGGCAGGCGATGTACCGTCACGCATTCTATCGCGGTGGGCCCATTTTGACAAGTGCCTTAAGCGGTGTGGAACAGGCACTCTGGGATCTCGCGGGGAAGTCCCTCGGCGTTCCTGTCTATCAACTCTTTGGTGGACCAACCCGCGACCGCATCAGGCTATACAAAGGCGGTGGTGATCCAGAGGGAATCAAAGAGTGGATTGGCAAAGGGTTCACTGCTTTCAAAACAGGTCCTGCAGGTGGTAGATCGGCACGT
Source organism: Candidatus Poribacteria bacterium (assembly GCA_965202725.1). Classification (GTDB taxonomy): domain Bacteria; phylum Poribacteria; class WGA-4E; order WGA-4E; family WGA-3G; genus WGA-3G. The sequence goes on along the minus strand of OZ241845.1, from coordinate 3,948,605 downwards.
ATCATCGAAAACAAAGCGTTTATCGACAGAGCCGTAGATCACTTCGCCGCGCTCCGCGAAGCCGCAGGTACAGAAATAGATCTCGCAATCGATTTTCACGGCGCAATTAGTCCGCAAACCGCAAAAGTCCTGATTAAAGCCCTAGAACCTTACCAACCGATGTTCATTGAAGAGCCAATTCAGTGCCAAAATGTAGACACGCTCGCTGAAATAGCGAGGAGTACCCACATTCCAATTGCAACAGGTGAGCGTGTATTCACAAAGTGGGGGTTCCGTGAAATCTTAGAGAAACAAGCAGCATCTATCCTCCAGCCCGATCTTTGTCACGCCGGTGGAATCAATGAAGTGCGTATCATCGCAGGCATGGCGGAAGCCTATTACGGTGGTATCGCGCCACACAACCCGTTGGGGCCGATTTCTTTAGCGGCGTGCATACAGTTAGATGCCGCCATACCGAACTTCTTGATGCAAGAGCACACCACGCTCGGTGAAGGTTACCTTAAGAATCCCTTCGTTTTCAAAGACGGATTCGTTGAACTTCCAACGGGGCCCGGACTTGGCATAGAACTCGATGAAGATGCCCTCGAAGACAAAATCGACCACGATTGGCAGAATCCGGTGACCTACCACCCTGATGACGGTTCTGTTGTCGATTGGTAAGGAGCGGCTGTCGGCGATCCGCTATCAGCCATCAGTAAAGAGGTTTCTGATGCACATCAAACCTCTCTATAACTGATAACCAATAACGGAAAACTGAAAACTATTATGAAATTTATTATGTTTACAAAACATCTGGAAGGTTTAGAAATTCCAGATATCATTGACGCCCTGCAATCTGTCGGTGTAAGCGGTGCCGATTTATGTGTTCGCCCTGGCTATCCGGTGAATCCAGAAAATGTCACTGAGGCGTTACCCGCTGCCGCAAAGCAGTTCGCTGATGCGGGTTTGTCCATTCCACTCGTTACAACACCCGGCGACTTTCTCGACCCGACGCAAGAAGAGACTCACCGCGTCTACGCTGCAGCCGGTGAAGCCGGTGTAGAAAATATCAAACTCGGATACTGGCACTGGCGTGGAGAAGACGGCGGCTACTGGGCACACGTAGACTTTATCAGAAAGCAATTGGAAAGGTTCGCCAAACTTTCCGCACAATACGGGCCCCGAACCTGTATCCATAACCATTCTGGAACCTCTATGGGCCTGAATTCATGCGCGGTGATGAACCTTGTAAAGGGTTTCGATCCGCAACACGTCGGGGTTTTCGCCGATACCGGGCACTTATCGATCGTCGGTGAGCCGATCAACATGGCACTCGATATCGTCAAATCGCATCTCGCTGTTATGGCATTTAAGGATCTGGCGCGTTTCCCCGGTATGAGCGGCGGTAGAGTCGTCCGGATGGGCAAAGGCTTTGTTGACTGGGAAACAGCAGTGCAGACGTTACAAATCATCGGTTTTTCAGGGCCTGTGAGTTTCCATAGCGAATATAGTGGAGAACCTGTCGAGACTGTTATAGACCTTGCATGTATAGATGTCCGTTTTATCAGGGGTCTGATGAATAAATAGAGGAAGATAAATGTTTCAGTTAGGATTAAACACCAGCACAATCCGTCCTGCTGGGTTAATGCAGAAGATTCGGATCGCTGCCGAAACCGGCTATTCTGCAATTGAGTTATGGAACGACGATCTAACGGCTTACGAGGAGCAGGGCGGCTCACTCACAGATGTCAAAAAAGCGCTCGATGACTACGGCCTTTCAGTTCCCACCGTCATCGCCTTACACGGTTGGCTCAACACAATAGGCGCGGAACACCAAGAAGCCATAGAAGAAGCAAAACGGCGGATGGCACAAGCCGCAGCTGTCGGCTCAACGTATATCATCTCAAGTCCACCGCGTGAGGTAGCGGATCTACAATTAGGTGGCAAGAACTACCGTGAACTGCTCGAACTCGGACGTGAGTTCGGTGTTAAACCCGCCATGGAATTTCTCGGTTTCGTCGAGGGCGTTAACCAAGTCAAACACGCCTGGGAAGTGATGGAGGTCGCAGATCATCCCGATAGCACGATTGTCCTTGATCCGTTTCATATCTATCGCGGTGGCGGTGAAATAACGGACATGAAGGGCATTCCGGGCGAGAAGATCGCAGTCTTCCACTTCAACGACGCTCCTGCACAACCCGCACGCGCGGAACAGTCGGACGCAGACAGAGTTTATCCGGGGGATGGTATCCTTGATCTCGGACAGATGATCTCTATCCTGAAAGACGCTGGATATGCAGGTGTCATCTCGCTGGAGCTGTTTAACCCGAACTATTGGGAACAAGATCCAGCAGAAGTTGCACGCATCGGATTGGAAAAGATGCAGGCTGTCCTATAACTACGAGACAAATGCTCTACAACTAAAATTTATTCATGAGAAACAGCAATTAACATACGCTTAAGAAAAACTTCCTTCCTAAAGGATAAGGAGATAAGGAAAATTTGGATTTTCCCTATTGTTTTTTTCCCTCATGTGTTATATTATAATTGATATGAGAAACTACTTTGTAATACTCACAACGGCTAAAGGCGTGTGCTTCTTGCTTCGTCATTTCGGGTTTACCGCCGGTGTACCGGTCGGACAGAAACGCCACAAGCATTTATGTCTCGGTGTATCCCACTAAGTCTACCACAAAATACTGCTTTTCGTCATAAGTTTTTCTGGTGAAAGGAACGAAACACCGGGGATGGCCCCGAAGCCTAAAGGCAACCTACGTTTGTTAGAGAAGTCCCTTCAACACTGCATGCAATCACAGTGTAACGCATATAGGAAACTAAACTATGACTCATGTTGATGGATTATTGTCATCGTTGACGCGTGTTAAAAAAGCCCGCTCGTTACGCGCATCCTCTTGGGATACAACAGGCAGGAATAACGACGCATGGGATGTCGATCCCGGCGAAACCCGCATTATCACCAACCTCAAAGGTCCCGGATGCATTAACCACATCTGGATGACCCAGCCAAACGGTTATCGCAACGTCTTGATTCGGATGTTTTGGGATGATGAGGAACATCCGAGCGTCCTCTGTCCCTTAGGTGACTTCTTTGGGCTCGGAAATGAAATCGTCAATTCATACGATTCCCTATTGTTCTCCGCTTCCACAAACCAAAATAACCAATTCAACACAGGCTGCGCCCTCAATAGTTACGTGCAGATGCCCTTCAATCGCAGTGCACGCATCGAACTTGTCAACGAAGGCGATACACCCCACCGCCAATACTTCTACATCGACTATGAGCAATACTCAGACTCATACGGCGACGATGTCGCCTATTTTCACGCACAATTCCATCGTGAAAATCCGTGTGATGGTTGGGGGCATGAAATTACTGTAAACACCCCAGAAGCTAACATCATCAATGCAGAACAGCTCGCATGGGATACCAATTATCTCATCCTATCCGCCGAAGGCACAGGTCACTATATCGGTTGTAACCTTTCAATTACCAATTTCCAAGGGACATGGTGGGGTGAAGGTGACGATATGATCTGGGTAGATGGCTACAAGTGGCCCCCCGATCTGCACGGGACGGGTTCAGAAGATTATTTGAATCAAGCCTGGGGGATGCAAGAGAATGCATTTGCCCATAACGGATCCTCTATCTACGAAAATAACACCGATGGCTACCAGACCTCTTATGTCTTTCATCTTGAAAATCCTGTCCGTTTTGAGAAGGAAATTCGGGTTACGATAGAGCATGGACACGGTAATCATCTTCGTAATGAAACATCCTCCGTTGCATATTGGTATCAAATTGAGCCGCATGCCCCCTTCGGCATTCTACCTGTCGCACAACGCAAACCTGTGTTGAAAGACGAATCTGGGGCGTGGCAAATTGAATCCTCTGCACAGACACCTTCAGCAGAGGTTCAGCTCAACGATGAGATGAAACAGATGAAACAGAAGTGGAGCCGGTCGTAAGTCAAAGCACTTAGCCTGAAAGGAATAATTAAAAAATGCTCACCGGTTTTCAACAGTTTTTAGCCACCGGCATCGGGAAAACAGTGGAAGAAAACGATCGCTCTACCGACGCACAAAATGGTGACGAATCCCAAACGGAATTAGAGTTCACAAGAGGTGACGCTGAAGTTACAGCATTATCTACGACCGATATGGGGGTTTCCGAGTGTACAGAGCTGGAAGAAAGCGACGACGTATTCGCGCCAGAGGAAACATATCCCGAAGAGAGTGTCTTGCCTGTTACTTCAGACGAGACACCCCAAACACATCCAGATAGCGAACCTACTGCGTTCGACGAAGGTACCGAAGCAAACGTCGACAACGGTCCGGTTGAATCAAGCTTAGACGATGTACCCGCTGATGAGGTCATGGATTCCCCGTCTGCTGAAGGTAACGATACGTCGCAACTCTTAGCACCTACTGACTCGGTACCTGAAGACGAGACAGAATCGCCTGTGGAAGTCGTCCCGTTCCCTGAAGAAAGTGAGACTGATCCGCAGACCACAGAAACCGAAACACAAGACACTGATGAGAGCGGCGATCCTGAGGTCGAGGCGGAGGAAGCCCGTGAACCTATACCGGTAGCCCTCGGTATCGTTGAGGAGATTTACGACTTCGTGGAGATGTTTGAACATAGCGCTATCTCCGGAACAGAACACGCATCTGCCAATGGTAGAGACTCTTCAGGCGGTGTCACACAACCTGCAATTTTTGAACACCCAACGCCAACAGAAGTCGCTAAAATTGACTATACCCTCTCGCTCCCTGATGTTGATGGCAATGAGCAACTACTCCTTCACTTTTCCATCGGTTTAAGGGACGGCATCGTGTTTGATGATCCGGAGCGTCAACTTGGTGGTGTGAAGTTCGCTATCGACATTTCTCATACAGCCGAATCGGCTGCCCCAGAAAGACGTTTTGAATCCGTAGCCACCGAATGCCGCTGGCAGGAAGAGGGCATTGACCTCACAGGCTACGCCGGTAAAGAGGTTGTCCTCTCATTCTCGACGGAATGTAACATTCCAGGTAATAGCAATTACGCGTGGGCGTTGTGGGGCAAACCGCAGTTATATAAACTCAAAGAAACTGCTCTCCGAAAAGCGAGAAGAGACGCTGAACCGGAACTCCGGTGGGGTATCGCCATTGTTCACTTAGATGATGAAAAAACAGAGAAGTTGGCGTTTAACCCGCCCACCTCTACAGGTGTATCGGCACTAACAGATATTTGCATAGAAACACTCAATATAAAAGAACGTCCTCTCAAAATAGCACTTTACGTTGCACAACCAAGACTGGAAATTGTAAAGGTAGGACAGACAGCCGCAGTCGTCTCAGTCGGTGAAGACTTCGAGATACAATGTACGCTACGGAACAGCGGTAGTGCCCCGTTAGGCAAAGCCGATACGGCGCGAATCACTATCAACGGCGTGAAGTTAAGGCGTGGTAGACCCAGGCAAACGATCAAAGCGGTTGAACCCGGTGAAGAAACCGCTGTCTCCTGGATCGCTCGCCGTGTTTCACACCCAGCGGAGCTCTCTTTCTCAGTTTCCCTGAAGTGCCAAACATCAGCTGGTGAAGAACGTCAGACAGCTCGAGAGGGTATTCGCGTGCTTTCTGCGCAACCCAAGCTCACTTCCAAAGTAACAAAGGAACTCCACACGTATCCGCAAGACGGCAGCGTCGTGATGGGGAATAAACACCTCCGCATCGTTTTTGTCCGTAGCACGTCCCCTGCCACTTCGGATAAGAATGCTGAAGGTGGATTTGAATACTACACGCTCTTTGTCGCAAAAGGTGGCAATTACCAACAGGTTGCGACCAGTCCGGCACTCTCTGAAGCTACCTACCTCGACGCAGCAGAAAACCGTCAGACTCTCCAACTCATTCCGACAAAATACCAAGTTGCTGGTAACAAAGACGAGTCTATCATCCGTTTAAGCGGCACAAACATAGATGCCGACGGTGTGAAATGGGATTATGAGATGCGGTGGGCCCTTACCGAAGATGCGACCCGAGTTAAAACGGAGTACCGATTGCAAACCGATGGGGGCAGGGCTCTCCTGGCCTTCCAGGGCCCGATGCTTCACGCCGGATGTGGGCGCAACCCAGAAAAGAAAACAGCAGCGCTGTTCCCAGGACTTGAATTCTTGGAAGGCGAAGAACGTTCTTCAAGCGCCCGTGACGCAGCCCCACCCTTTGATAACCGTCTGGTTCCGCACCCGTATAAAATTACAGTGCCTGTTATGGCAGTAGAGATACAGAAATCAGTTGTCGGTATCATCTGGAATCCACTCGATACTTGGGACGGCGAAAACCAGATGCTTTCGGCAATATTTGCCTCACCCAACTGGTACCAGCACCAGAAAAATCACGCGTTTGGACTGTTTCTGCCAACCGTACCAAAATGGGTTCAGGAAAATAAGACAGAGGCTACCACGCCATACCCACTGGCTCCGGCACGGCCACTCTCCATCAAAAGTCAAATTATCGTCAACGGAAACGCCTCTATTTTAGATGCTGTAACACATTGGACGGACGCTTACGGCACTCCAGAACCGCTCGAACCGCCTCGTAGCGATGAAGAAGAACTCCTCCTTTCACGCCACGGGTTTATGCACACCACATGGGACGAAAACACGCGAAAATCTCGCCACTGTGTGGATTGGGCAGCGTATAACGAACCCGGTTTTGGAACGTTACTCTGGTACGATTATCTCGCCACCAAAGAGGAACAAGTGAAAGAACGGGCGTTAGAGATCGCCCAAAATACCATCACAGAATCTGGTAAAGAGGGACTGGCGGCCCGGGGTTCCTGCCATATCTTGAGGTGGGAATTCCCGTTTTATATCGGGAATATCGACGCTGCACTCACCTATATGCAGGCGGAGACGCAGCAGCAGATCGGTGCCCAAGAGCCCGATGGAAGCTGGCGGTGGCAACCGACCGACCCAAAAACAACCTCCCTCGGGAAGGCGGGTGAAGCGGTGCTCGGGACCTGTGCTGAATCGGCACTTTTACTTCTCAAACACGCCCGAATTACCGGCAACACAGCATCACGAGAGGCGGGGCTGAAGGCGCTCGAATTCATGAAGCAATTTTCCGTGCCACGCGGGGCGCAAATGTGGGAATGTCCGATGTATCAACCGGACGTTCTCGCGGCGGCGCATGCAGTCGGGGCTCATATCGAGGCCTATGAGCTCACACGTAAAAAAGAATACCTCAAACGTGCAACTTACTGGGCAGAAACTGGATTGCCATTCCTTTATCATTGGCATCTCCCTGACCGGCCCGGGATGCGATTCGCTTCAATCCCCGTCTTTGGTACAAGTTTCTATACCCATTCGTGGTTTGGCGTGCCTGTTCAATGGAACGGCTTGGTTCTCGCCTATTATTTGCAACGCCTAAATCAACATACGAAAGATGAACGGTGGGCTCAAACGGCTGAAGGTATTACGGTCAGTGCGATGTATCAGCAGTGGGAAGAGGGTGAACGCAAAGGGGCCTATCCTGATGGATTCTACGGCTTCTGTACCGAAGGCAAGGGACCGCACCTGAATCCTGAAGACATTATGGTGAATATCTATACGCTCCGCGGGCTGGATCCGGGTATTAAGACCGCTATCACTGATGACATACACCTGAGTTCCGGCGCCAAGATAGAGGCACTCACCCGAACTGATAAGGGACAGCTGAACTGGCAATTGAGTTATGCCGAAAACGAAGCAAGCTATGCACTTATCGTCGGCTACGGACGCGCGCCACACAGCGTTCGAGCGCGCTATCAGTTTACAGCACCTTCGGCGGACGATGCAACGAACGATGTAGAAGCACCCGCGGACAACTCTAAATCCAGCAACGTATCAGAAAAATACGCAGAAACCGAGGTGCCGGCCGCGCAAACACTTGAAGCTGTAGAATCCGGCTGGCTTTATATTGAAGATAAAGATGCCATATTGGTAAAGTATCTGCACACCACCATAGAGGTGCAGTTTGAACTGTTGGCGTAGCAGGCAGACACCGTGCGCCATTAATTAAGGCAAATACGCACGGCGGTAAGTCCCGCCCCAAACAAGGAGCTACACAAAATGGCTAAAAAGATTGTTCTTATCACATTCGTCTTGGTTACCGTGGCGATTGTCGCTTTTACTATGTCGGTACATAATGCCAGTGCTCAAGATAGCACAGCGGCAGCAAATGCCCCAATGATAGACTTTAAAATCTTGGGTGGTTTTATCATCGAAGGTGTTGTTTTTAGCATCGTCGGTTTAGTAGTTCTGATGGTAGGCTATAAGGTCTTTGACATGTCAACTCCTTATGATCTAAACCGTCAGATTGCTGAAGAGAATAACACTGCTGCGGGTATTACGGTCGCTGGTGTCTTGATTTCACTGGGTATCATTGTTGCTGCTGCAATGAGTTAACTCGCGAATTCATAAATACTATGGACACTTCACTTACAAACAGTTGTGTCGTCATTCACGAAAGTTGCACGACGGCGTTGGAGAGCCAAAGCATCCCTCACAAAATAGACTTGGCTTTTCTCGATCCGCCTTTCAATCAGGACAAGACTTACAATGCATGGGACGATAATCTGCCCCCAGCGAAATATTGGGAGGGGATGCACGAGATATGTGCCAAGGTGTACAACTTGACTTCCGATGGCGGTGCTATCTACTTCATGCAACGAGAAAAAAACGCAGAATTCGTATTGCAGTGCTTACGCGATACCGGATGGACTTTTCAAAACTTGATTGTCTGGAAAAAGAAAACCTCAGCTGTACCCGGGCTGAAGCGTTTCGGTAAACATTATCAAGTCATTGCATTTGCAACGAAAGGTAAAACCCCGCGTGTTTTTCATCGGCTGCGCATCGATCCGCCGCTGCCAGCAGGTTATAAACGCGCGCGCGAAAACGGTATGTTCGTTACAGATGTGTGGGACGATATCCGTGAGTTAACCTCTGGCTACTTTGCAGGTGATGAAGCGTTGCGCGATGTAGCAGGGAATCGCTTGCACAAACAACAAACACCTATTCAATTGCTGCTTCGGATTATCCTTTCTTCTACTAATCCTGGTGATACTGTCCTCGATCCGTTCGCAGGTTCGGGGACAACGCTCGTTGTCGCAGAACAGTTAGGACGTTCCGTAATAGGAATAGAACTTGACTCACACAATGTCAGCCTCATTCAAGATAGACTTGCCGAACAGCGAAAATCAGATGATGTCTCGCGATTTTTTAATGATTACATCTGTACCGCGGACTTGGAAGCCGTTTGGGGAGAACGTCGGTTAAATGGAAAGTTCGCAACCTCAGACAAAACTGATGTCAAACAAATGGCTTTTCTCGAATCAAACCAATAAATGGCTTATTCAATCTACCACTTTTTCGCTGACTTATGCAAGAAAAATTCGGAATTCCTCTCACAAGATAAACTTGAGAGTTTTCCATTTAATAAGCAGATGCTTTCTTGCATCAATAAGGGCAAATTTCCCGATTTAGCCATTAAACTCAACCGAGATGATCCACAGTTTACTGGTGGGGAATTGATTGAACTCAAAGATAGCAAAACCTATGCAGTTGCTTCTTTCAATTCAACAATTCCGACTGGTGAAAAAGATATTAAGAAGTTAACAGAAGGTCGAGCAAACATCATCCGAACACAAATGCAGGAAGCAGGCAATGATATATTTTCCTTACCTATTCGCCAAGTGTTTTATTTGATTCGTGGTAGAAAACAGCCAAATGTGAAAGTCTGCTTAACTCGTGGAAAGTTTTTCGAGACAATCCCCGTTTCAACACTGATTTCAGAGTCGTTTGCTCAAGCTTTAGAAGAACGGCTAAACGAACTCGGGGAATCTTTGTCGGTATCACTACGACAGAAATTGCTGGGCCTGTTTAGTGAACAACAGACCTTTAGCAGAACAAGAAATGTAGACGATGCCTCAGTACGGCTACGTTTTCGTATTATGACAGAAGTTAAAGCTGGCGCGAATATTTTCAATCCAAATCAGTATCCACAAATCCAAGATAATACATTGAACTTCGTTGTTACGTGCCATAGTGACCCTGAACAAAATCAACAGAAAAATAAGATGAAAATTGCCTTTGGTGATATGAAATGTGCCAGGTTATTTTCTCAAATGCAAATTTTTGTTCTCCAACACCATTTTAACGGAAATTTTCTCGTTTTTCAGATGAATCTACCAACTTTGACCGAAGGAGGGTAGAATAATGGAACAAACGACCTACTTAGCGGGTCATGTTGCCAGTGAAACACAAATTCAGGCATGGGTGGAAACCTTCCACCAAAAAGGCTGTCTGTTTCTGCAAAATGTCTTGTCCCCAGATCTATGTGCGCAACTTCGAGAAGATTTAGAGTGGGCATTAGAAAATAACCCCAACGGTCTGAACAGTGGAAATCGCGAAAGGGGCATGCATCTGAGTCATCGGATGTTTGAACACAGCATAGCCAACCGCCGACTCTTCGACCTAGAGCCTATCGTCTCTTTCGCTGAAGCACTCGTCGCGGAAAACTGCCACGTCATTCACAACAATTCTTTCCAGACCTACCCCGGTGGCGGTATCACGTCTTGGCATCAAGATGACGCACCCCACTATATCGTAACAGCAGGTGAACCTCCAAAGAACGTACGGCTGCCGGTACTACTTTTTACGGCGAATTATTACTTAACCGACGTTACTGAGATTGAACACGGAGGCACAGAAGTTATCCCAGGTTCTCATCTTTTCGGAGCATCGCCACCCAATCCGATAGAGGGAACAGAGTGGGAAGAAAAAGTCCAATATAATCTCGGAAACGCCGGAAGCGTTATTATGTTCAACAATCAGGTATGGCATCGCGGCGGTCCAAACCGGAGTCAGCGCACGCGATATATTACGCAGGTAACCTATGCACGTCGTCTCGTTGGCCATAAATACTACCCGTTCATGAACTACAATATGCCTGATTCTGTCTACAAAGACGCTAGCCCGCGTTTACGGCGATTACTCGGTTTTCTCAATCACGGTGCTTACGGTTAGAGTACTTCGCTGTTAGCAGACAGCGAACAGCCAAACGATAACCAATATGAAAGCAGTTGTTTTTTCAGAACAGGGAAGCACGGAGGTGCTCCAGTATACAAACGTACCGAAGCCTACGCTTGATACTCACGAGGTACTGGTTAAAGTGGAAACCTGTGCCGTGAACTATTTGGACCTTCACGCCCGGCGCAACCGCCCGGAGATAGCAGTGAAACTCCGCCAAGGCATCACCCCACACATACTTGGATCCGACATCGCAGGAACAATCGTCGAAATGGGTGCTGCAGCCCGTGGCGTTTCAGTCGGCGATAGAATCGTCCTTGCACCCTGCATTCCATGCGGCGCTTGTAGCGACTGTCATCGGGGCGCGGAAAATTTGTGCGACACACAAGAACTTATCGGCTTTCAAACAAATGGGGGGTACGCAGAATACGTAAAAGCACCCGTCCAAAATGCTATTCGGATACCGGATGAACTGTCGTTTGTCAGCGCCGCTGCGATGCCGATTGCGTATCTCACAGCATGGCACATGCTGATGACGCGCGCGCAGCTGCGGCCTGAGGACGATATTTTGATTCTCGGAGTAGGTGGCGGAGTCGGGAGTGCTGGACTACAAATCGCAAAACTAACTGGGGCCAGAGTTTTCGCTACAGCGAGCAGCGATGAGAAACTTGAACGCGCCCGACAGATGGGGGCAGATGTTACAATTAACTATAAAGACAGAAATTTTTCAGAGGTGGTCCTCGACGTAACGGAAGGGCGAGGGGTCGATGTTGTACTTGAGCATGTCGGTGCTGCCACCTGGGAACAGAGCATTGCAAGTCTCGCTAAAAATGGACGGTTGGTCTCGTGTGGGGTAACAACAGGCAATATCGCCACCCTTAATCTCCGAAAGATGTATCAGAAGGAGTTAACTGTGATGGGCGCTGCCCTTGGCACGGTCACTGAGCTTCAAACACTTATCCGTCTCGCCGGACAACAGAAACTTCAACCTATTATAGATAGCGTCTTAGCGCTTCACGAGGCGCGTCAGGCACATCTATTGTTGGAAAACCGTCAAAATTTTGGTAAAGTTTGTCTACGTCCATAAAAAAACGTTAAACGCTCTACTGGGATCGAACCAGTTGAATACCAAACCTGCTACTTTGAATCTAAGTCTGTCTTTTTTCCTGCCGTCTTCGCCGCTTCCGCCTTGATCTTGAGAAACTCATAAAATTCATAGAGTGTATTTTTGTCTTTCTCAGTAAATTTCATCATACCGTTAAACATAGCACGGACCTTTGGATCAGTTAAGAGATCTTCGTAACGCCTCTCTTCTTTGCCAAGCAAATAATCAGTGGTTACCTTTAGAGCATCGGAGAGACTTACAAGTGTACTAAACGAAGGTTTGCGGGTTCCTGATTCAAATTGCGAGATCGCAGCTGGCGTTAAATTCGCTATGTTGGCGAGTTCAGTTTGTGTCATCTCCAATTCATGACGACGCAATTTTATGCGTGAAACGACTTTATAAACTTTCTCTGGTTTTTTTGATACCTTGTTCACGTTTGACTCCTTTTATGCGCTAACGAGAGATACCCGGTATTGCTATTGATTTTATAATTTTATAGCACTGATATATGATTTTTGAAACATTCCACCCCGGTAATAAGCAAAACGTGAAACATATTTTAACCTAAAAAAGCTTTAAATGCAAATTTTAATTTGACAAAAATTGTGGTAATAGTATAAAATATGATTATTGTACTTTTTAACACTATATTCACCGGTCTCTGTTGAGAAGAAACTTGCTAAAAAACACGTAAGCTGCATTCCATTCTGTAAGCTAAGCGTAGGCAGTGCTTTTACGCGCCACGTTTTTTGTGCGTATTTTTCTCGCCGTGCGGATAAAAACACAAAATACATGAGAGAAGTAGGAGACTTTACAACATGAAAATTCATAGTAGGATTAAGCACGATCCGAGACATTTCAATGTGATAACAAATCTAACTGCGCAACGCCCGCGTGTAAGCCACGTTTTAATTCTTTGTCTTTCTATTTTCCTCATCAGTGGACTCCGTCACACTGCATACACGCAAGTAGTTTCCAGCACCGGTAGGCAAACCGCAGCTATCCAGGTCAGAGATGATCTCTCCATTGGCAATATCCGGAAGGACATTGCCCGTCTGTCAAGTTTAGAGAGTCGTGTAACAGGCTATCCACAATCCGCAAGCGGCAGCAAATACATCTTTGACCGGTTCGTTGAAATCGGCTTGCAAAATGTAGAAAGTCGAGAGTTTCCAGTCACTGTACCGATCGATCACGGCGATAGCGTTATTGAGATCGTCTCAGAAGACGGGACTGTCCTACAGAATTTCAAACTCACTCCACTTTGGCCGAATCTTGTCCGAACTCCCCTATTAGCAGATGGCATTAAGCACACTGTCTTGGCAGGCGAAACACTTCAAGAGATCGCTGCAAGTTATCAGATATCTGAAGAGGTTATCCTCACAGATGAACGAAACAAATTCTTGCCATCTCCTGTTGTGGAAGGAAACAGTGTGTACATTCCAACCGGTGGTTTATCCGGCCCTCTCCTTTACGGTGAGGATGGGGAACTCGCCGACTTCAACGGCACTAACATCGGAGGATTCTGGTATAAACTCCAAGAAGGAGATACCCTTACATCACTTGCTCGGCGTTATCGCATCACAGAAGCCAGTATCACTGACGATGTGCTCAATGAACATCTGCAGAAAGCGTCCGACGGCATTGATAACGATGAAGACGGCACTATTGATGAATACGGTGAAATTCCCTTGCTCTCCGAGATTCTCGGATGGGCAACAGATGGCATCGACAACGATGCCGACGGTTGGACAGACGAAATCCCAGGGGACGCAACCGACGGCATTGACAATAACCAAGATGGACAAATTGATGAATCTGGCGAGTTCGTCGCTGCCAGCGAAGCACACATTTTTATCCCGAAGGGTGCCATAGTTCTTCTCGACTTTAACTCCAGCACCCGTTATATTAACGCAACAATGCTCGGCGGGACCGCTATTATTTTCATTGAGCCTGAAACAACCATCCGAGGGGAAGCAGAGAACAAATTCGGCACAGTTCCCGCCAATATACCCCGATTCTGGATATCTAAGGCAGATGCAGATTTCCTCACGAATCACCTTGAACAAGAACACAATGCAGGAAATCAAGTAAACGCCCGCGTCAGAGGAAAGATGACCTGGGAACGTCGTGTTGGTCAGAATATACGCGGTTTTTTGGAAGGTGGTGATCCATCGTTACAGGATGAACTCATCGTCCTTACCGCATACTATGATTCTATGTCCATTGTACCTGCTATGGCCCCCGGGGCAGATCCGACTTGCGGTATTGCCACCCTCATGGAACTCGCAAGACTCTTTAGCCTCCCCGAATATCGCCCAGGCTATTCCATTCTGTTTGTCGCAGTTGACGGACATTTCCAAGGGCTCGCTGGGATGCGCGCATTTATGGAAGGCATCGGGCAGGATATTGTCGGGAGTGACACGGATTCTCCCGGCACGCCGACAATGCACGGCCTACGCCGCGGTCTGTCCACAGATGTTATTGAATTTGAAGAATTGGGTAGAAGACTCCTGCTCTCAATTGACCGAAGCGTCTTGGTTGATCTCCCTTCCGACTTCTTCCACGGTATATATAACGTAAAATCTGACCTCGAATCCCTGACGACCACCTTAGACGGTTTGGCAGACACCCGCTCCGAGATCGAAACCCTCACGAACCAGCAACGCGACTTCTCGGAACGCCAGAAGAAACAAGCTGACAAAAACCGAAAACGCGAAAAGCAAGAATTCACCGGGGAAGAGAAAAGTATATTATTGGCAAATCTCGCTCGCTCAAAGAAAGAAGCACTACAAACAACGCATTTCCTACGAGACATCGTAGCGGAATTATCCGCCGTTCGGACCGTTGCGCTCAACACAAGTCGCACAGCACAACGTGAATTAATTGAAACGCTTGCATTACCAATCGCTCGCCTTGACACATGGGCTGTAGCGAAACTCATTCGCGCCATAGCAACTGGTGCGGCTGACGAATACGCTACAAATCCAAACGATGCCTACCTGATTCCTGCACAACAAGGTTCAGCGTGGAAAATTCCTGTCCCCAGCGATCTCCCTGAAGAATTGGTGCCTGATATTGAGATGCTAAACAAAACACTTGCAGACTGGGAGATGAGCGATAAACGCAAATTCGCCCTCATGTGGACCCCTGAAAAAGTCATGGACCGGCACCTCGATTTACACGGACTCAATGACGCAAAACTGGCACGTAAAGTCTTGCGCGAAGCCGACAACTCCCTTGAGGTTGCCATTCAATCGGAAGCCCAACTCCTCGAAAAAATCTTAGCCCAAATCCCTGATAGCAAGACTTCTGAAGACCAGATTAAGGCGAGTATCCGGAAACTCAAGGAAACGCCTCTGTCACGACAAGAGACCGAGACGCTCCTCTATAGTGGGCAATTCCTTTCTGAAGCCGGCATAGAACGCTTGAACAGCATTGATGCACAACTTCGACAACGCGTGACTGAATCCGAAGACCCAACTGATGTTGCTGTCCTGATCGCCGACCTGCTCAAAGATAAGCAGAGCATTTTTGAAATCGGACTCCGCAACGCTCGATTGGAGCGTACACGTATCCAAAACTTGATGGCAACTGCTGAGACACTTGGAAGAGAATTCTTAGCTGAAGAAAAACTCATTCTGAAAAACTACCTATCAGACACTGAAGCAGAGCAGGCCCTGAAGTTACGCGCCCACATCGCATCACACATCAAGGAAACAGATCTTTTAGGGATCGTCAAAAGACGCTCAGAATCAGACATCATTGCGCTCGAAAACCTCGTAGAAAGATTGTCTACTTTAGATACCGACCTTGATACAGAGACGAAGACCCTGCTGCGCGATAATATGCTAACCCTCCGAAATGCCCGATTCCGCAATATTCAGAGCCGCATTGAAAAGATGCTACGGATTGACACCGGAGAATATAACCGAAAACTTGGACAGATTGAGGCAGCCATTGCACTTCAAGATCTCTTCAATCGGTATTACACCTCTCTCTATATTAGCATCGACCTCTCCTCACAATCGAATCAATTTGGTGTGTTCAACAAGGGATGGTTCTACGACCAACAGCCTGAATTCGTCCTGCGCCGCGAGTTCGCGAGTATTGGTAACCAACTCGCTTCTTATGCAGAAGATGCCGATTTTGGGGTCCGTGTCCGGAAACTCTGGCAATGGACAGACGACCAGATCCGACAAGCCGTTATGGCCCGCCAATGGACTGTGGCTGGTGGAATTTCTGATAAATCCGCCCTCGAAGGGAAAACCCTTGAAACGCTGCTCAGTTCCCATTTCAGTAAACTCACAGGCCTTAGCGGTGTGAGCCGCTTAATGAAGATGCAGTTCGAGCAGTGGCGCAACCAAGGTGAACCTTCCGAAGATATGCTCAAGGATATGGATTATATCCGTAAAGAGGTCGAACGTTTCATCCGAAACGATGTCCGGACAGCAAAGAAAAATCGGAAGAATAACATCCGAACGCGTGAGCAGTTGGACGCAATGCTGCGTTTGCGACATGAGGACCCAGAAACCTTCTCTGATGATGAAATCGAGGACATTAAAACCCTCATCTCAATCGTCGGTCTCGGTGGCGATTCAAACTTCGTCAATGCTATCTCCGCAAGTGGGGGGAAAACGTGGAAAACTTATATTCCGGGTAAGATTGCTTTCGATAGCGAAGTCGCAACGCTTGTCGGGAAAACAGGGATCGCCTTCGCAACTATTGAAGACGCGCGCGTTCTAACGGACACACCCCTTGATACCATCGACAGGGTCGATCTACGCGAGGGTGGGAACCTTCATCAACAAGCCCAAACGATCGCTTCCTTGCTTCTTCAGGCACTCCGCGATGAAGAAATGCCGACCGCTGCGCGCGTCGGAAATTTCTATTGCAACCTCTTCGGCGATGTCGTTGAATTTGATGCCCGTGAATCCGCATTACCCAATAAGCCAGTGCCCTATCCAATCTTGACGCTCCGCAGAAAACATAAAACCATGATGGGTGTCCGTGGAGACCTATTCGTTATGGGCGATAACAAAGGCAACTTCGAGGTTGCTGGTTTAGCCATGGAAGGCAGAGCCACACGTAGACTCAAGGGGCTACAAGAAGTCGAAGCCTATATCCTTGATCCGGACTCCGGTGACATCATCTATGCTCCAGATTTAGGGAACTATGGTGCGAAACTGCTTCCCAATCAAATCCCAATCAACACCCGCAGACGCGGGTGCCGGGTCGTCACATTCCCGTGCGTATCTACAACGATCTATGATCTTGTGGACCAGCGGTATTTACGAACCCTGCGGGAACTTGAAGTCTATGACGCCCTCACGGATAGCGCACCAGAGAAGTTCGGGATGTCAAAACCGTGGCAGCAGGAAGGTGTCTCGGCAGCCGAACCGATCGCCCTTGTTTATAGCGAACCGAATACGCGTATTAAAGTCGGAATGGCTTACGGGCAAATTGGTAAACGTCTTTTACTTATTAAAGCCACAAAAAGCGGTATGAAAAATCCGACGCTCTATACCGGCGAAGGTTTTGTTGTTCGTGAAAACGGTCGAATTCGCCTCACGCCTTACGTTGTTGTCCGTGATATGTGGTGGCTTGACGAAAACCGATCACAACTCTATAAACGGTTCGGTATCTCCAGTGATCGACTCGATAAACTCCACCAATTCGCGAATGAGTACCTCGCACGCGCTGAAACGGAGTTACTACAAAATGACTATCAGCAAGCACTGAAACTGGCACGCGCCGCCTGGGGCTACGAATCACGCGCATACCCAGACGTTAAACAGACAGGCAACGACGTTGTCAACGGTGTGATGTTCTATCTCGCTCTACTGATGCCGTTCGCTTACTTTATGGAACGGCTTATCTTCGGCTTCCCGAATATCCACAAGCAGATTTTGGGATCATTCGGGATCTTTTTACTCGTTTTCTTCTTCCTCAGTCAGGTACATCCCGCATTCCAGATTACCACCACACCTGTGATTATCCTAATTGCATTTGTTGTGCTTGCCTTAACAGTTATTGTCATCGGTATCATTGTCCGAAAATTCGAGGAACAGCTTGAAAAGATTCGGCAGGAGGGAAGCAAGGTTTACAAAGCAGATGTCGGACGGTTGAGCGCGAGTGCCGCAGCGTTTAGCTTGGGAATTTCCAACATGAGGAAACGCAAAGGGCGCACAATCCTAACCTGCTGCACATTGGTAATCCTGACTTTCACTGTCATATCGTTTACCTCCGTGCGGACGTTTATGCATCCGAATAGAACGAGCCTCCCACAGGTAACGCCTCGCTATACAGGACTTCTCATCCGAGACCAATACTGGCGCCCATTAGAGGAACCGGTGCTTACCTCTGTGCTAAACGACATGCAGAAGACCCAAATCACAGTCCCTGCTCTGGAGCGATTACTAGAACGTAAAAACGAAATTTTGGTCAAGCAGGGACAAAACCCCATCAATGTTGCGGAAGAGGTAGCAACTTTAGAGGAAAGTGGTTTTATTGAAAAAGTGGACGAAGAATCTGTCGTCGTCGTTCGAAATTCTGTTGCCCCGCGCGCCTGGTACCAATCCTCAGGTACGGGAGACCAGTCTTTTGTCCAACTTACACGTACAGCGAATCCTGCGGATCCATCGCCCCCAACCCACCCCCTTACAGGTGAAGCACTAACTTTTGCTGCAAATATGCTCGTCGGCATGAACGAAGCAGAACCTGACGTTAGCGGTATCAACAGATACCTCCAGTATGGAAAATGGTTCAATCCTGTCGATGCTGGAGAGTGGCCAACGAAATGGCCCTATGCTATTGTGCTACCTAAAGGGATGGCAGAACTGCTGAAAATCACTGAAAGCGATATGGGGAAGGCGACGGTCTCTGTTTACGGAGCCGACTTTACCGTTGTCGGTGTTCTGGGTATCGGTTTCAAGGATCTCACAGACAACGATGGCGAAGAACTAACCCCTGTTGACTATCAGTTGATGCAACAGCAACGGAGCCGTGGCGCCACCGGCGATGAAACACTCGAAGGCGAGTTACAGAAATATCTCCACCTCACGCCGGATAGCGTTGCTATTCTGCCCTACGAAGTGGTCATGAACCAAGGTGGCACTCTCCGAAGTGTCGCTGTTAACATGGCACCCCAAACGGATGATCCGCAGTTGTTAAGTTCGATTGATAAATTGGATCTCATCATGGCACCACTCATGAACCGCATCGCTCTGGACTTCTTCGTTGGCCGTGATAAAGACACATATCTCTACAGCAGCATCGGCATGACAAGTTTCAGTGGGATGGGCAATCTATTCGTCCCGATTCTGATTGCTGCGCTTATCGTACTCAATACGATGCTTGGGGCAGTCTATGAGCGTGTCCGCGAAATCAGCATCTACAGTTCCGTCGGACTCGCGCCGGTGCACATCGCCTTCCTCTTTCTTGCAGAGGCTTGTGTCTACGCTATCGTCGGTGCCGTTCTTGGGTACCTCATGGGACAAGCAATCGCAACAACCCTCGTAAACTTCGGATGGCTCGCTGGGTTGACACTCAACTATTCCTCAATGTCAACTGTCGTTGCGACGATTATCGTTATGATTGTCGTTCTGCTGAGTACCCTATATCCGGCAATTAAAGCCTCACGTATGGCGGTTCCGGATATCGAACGTAAATGGAAACTCCCAGAACCTGAAGGGGATGTCTGGCACTTCAACCTACCTTTCACCGTCCTTGAAGAGGAAGCCCTCGGTCTGAACGTGTTCATGCGGGATTACTTCGAGGCACACGCAGACGAGTCTGCCAGCGATTTTTACACTGATCAGGTCGCCTTCAGCGCGATGGAATCTGAAGATGCCTATCAAATCAGTATGATGGTATGGTTAGCCCCTTATGATTTAGGTGTAAGCCAGTCTATCCAATTCGTTACATCGCCTGTAGGTGGCGAAGAGGAAGACCTCTATAAGATCACACTGGATGTACATCGTGAGAGCGGTGAGATCGCCTCTTGGAAACGTGTGAACCGCCGTTTCCTTAATCTATTGCGGAAACAACTTCTGATTTGGCGGACATTCAGTGTCGATATCCGGGCAGAATTCCATGAACGCGGTAGAACAGAAGGAACAGATGAACTGGCAATAGGTCAACTCGAGCCAGTCCCGGCACCAGCAGATTAGAGAGGAATGGTTGTTCGCTGACAATGGTTAGCGAAGAGCGTATAGCGAATAAATATGGAAAAATTAGCGAGTCTTATCATCATCATTGGCACTTTCTTATGGCTGTTCAGCATTTTCGTCCTTGAAGGACGCTGGCAGTGGCAGATGTTCTCAGCACTTGTGCTGACAGCTGGCATCTTCACTGCGCATTTCTGGGAAGAATTGCGAGATACAGACAGCACTGAAGAACCAAGCGACGACTAAGGAATAGCAGTCGGCAGGGAGCAAAACGTGTGGAAGTTGTAAACGTCCTCACCGGCCACACCTACTGACGGTTTCCCATGGTTTCCAATAGCCGATAGCGAATAATAAGGAGAACTTTCAATTTGGCGAGAGAACGAGTATCACAAGCAGATGAGTGGCAGGCTTGGGCGCAGCGATACGACATTGAAGGCGGTATCCGGACCTTTGAGTCGGGGCTAACGGTCAAGGTGTTTGTTGGCGCACTTTTCGTTGGCTTGCTCATGATGCCTGGCTCCATCTATCTCAGTTATGTATCCGGTCAATCTGGTGCTGAAGCAGCACCTTGGGTTGCCGTTATTCTATTTACCGAACTGGCCCGGCGTTCCTTCACAACCGCTCGGCGGCAGGAGCTCTATATGCTTCTTGGATTAACCGGAGCCGCTGTCGGCAGTGGAATGCAGTACCGGAACTTTATCTGGTACGCCTACTTTGTCAATACCCCCCAGGCAGCTTCCTACGAAATCGCGGATAAAATTCCAGAGTGGATTGTGCCTGCTGGTGATTCCGTCGGTGTACTTACGCGCAGTCTGCTGCATCCAGACTGGTTTCTGCCTATTGCTATCTACCTCGCTGGAAAGCTGCTTGGCACGTTGCGATTCGTCAGTGGACAATATATCTTGTTCCGACTCACGGCCGACCTGGAGCGACTCCCATATCCGATGGCACCAATTGCCGCACAAGGGGCAACCGCCCTTGCAGAAACAACTGGGAAAGAAGAGACATGGCGATGGCGCGTCTTCTCTATCGGATCTATGGCTGGGTTAATCTGGGGATTTCTGTATATCGGTGTACCTTCATTGACTGGGGTCATGATGAGCCAACCGATTCAGATCTTAAAAATCCCGTGGATAGATTTCACGCAGAGCATCGAAGGCTTCGCACCGACAGGCGTTTTCGCTTTCCGAACCGATTTCGGACAGATGCTCATCGGGTTCGTGATGCCATTCCCGATTGTCATGTCAGAGTTCATAACCGCGATGGCATCGCAATTTATCTTGAACCCACAAATCCTGTATCGGTATGAAATTCTCAATCAGTGGACCGCAGGACTGGATGTCCGTGGTGTTACTTTATTCAACAATTTGGATTTCTGGTTTAGCTACGGCATGGGGAAATCCTTTAGCCTGGCCGTCGTCGGTATGGCTGCTTCGGTTCCGATGCTATTGAAACTACGGAAAGCTCAGAAAAGAGCAGGCGAACGGGGGTCCTTCGCAACGCCTCCAAATCGAGGCGATTTCCCGATATGGTTGATGGGTTTAATGTGGCTCGTTGGTATGGCTGGATTTGTTTGGCTTATTCACTGGATGGTCCCGAATTTCCCACTCAGTTTCTTGCTCGGTTATGCCTTTTTGTACACACCGATTAATTCCTATATCACAGCGCGGACTTTCGGGGTTCTCGGACGCGACCTTTTTGAAATCCCATACCTGCACGAAATCACCTTCATCTTGAGTCGCTACGAAGAGGTAGATATCTGGTTTGCACCACTACCAGACGAGGATTATGGACGTGGCACACAGGGGTGGCGCGTGCTGGAATTGACCGGCACAACCTTTACCTCAAACCTTGCGGGTACACTGCTTATTATGCCGATCTTGCTCGTCAGCGGAATTGTTGTCCTCCACTTTATCTGGAAGATCGCTCCGATCCCAAGTGCACAGTACCCGTTTGCACAGATGATGTGGCCCATTAACGCTACAAACGAAGCTCTCTGGAAAACATCGCTACGTGACGGAAATAGCGAAATGCTTCAGGCGATTCGCGGCGATTATGTCTCCGCAGGATTTACCTCAAGCCTTGCCCTCTACGGTATGTTGTGGGTATTTAAATTACCTTCAATGTGGTTTTACGGGATCGTCGGGGGTATCGGGGCAGACCCTGGCAGCATGGTTGCCCGACTGCTCGGCGCGATTATCGGGCGGTTCTACATGATTAAACGCTTCGGAATGCGGCGCTGGTATATGTTCAATCCGGTGCTTGCAGCAGGTTTTGCCTGCGGGGTCGGTCTCATCGGTATGGGAACCGTTGCAATTGCGCTTGTCTCGAAAGCCGTCATTGTGAAGCCCTTTTGATTTTTTAAACTGTTGAATCTGAGCACATTACATTCCACGATGGTATTCGGCAAGGTCAGGAAACCTTTGAGTACCTGGAACGGGTTGGAATTAACCGGAAATCGTTGCGGAATGAAATTATGCCTTCAATAGCATAATTTGCCTTTGCTTTACATTTGGAGCAACGCCCAGGAGTAATACATTAAAAGATGGAATGGACTGTTTTTGGCTGGGCAGGCATACAACTCGAAATCCCAACAACTTGGGAACTCAGTGGGCTCAGTGGAGATCAGAAAACGGGTTACTTGCGGCTAGACGACGTTGAAATGCCGCGTCTCGAACTCAAATGGGCACATACACGACGCAAAAAACCGGACCTTCACGCAACGTTAGACGAATATTTTAAGCTGATTCGTAAAACCTACAAGAAAGGGGTTGAACTTTCTTTCCGTCGAAACGTTAATTTTATTAAAGATCCTGAGTTTTTTGAGGGACGTAATGTCCTCGGTTTTAGTTGGAAGGGTAGTATCCGCGCCAATGGGTTGATCTTCCACGCCGGAAAACGGATCACGATTGTCCAAGTAATGGGACGGCTGAAAGAAAACTTGCGACCAACAGTCCTCCGCATTTTTCAGTCAATTACCGATCACAGCAATGCACCACAGACCCTCTGGAGTGCCTATGGGCTTAAGTTAGGTGTTCCCAAAGCATACAAATTAGAACGTCAAAAATTGCTAAGTGGCTATCTGCTGTTCGCTTTCGTGGCGAAAAAAGAACGTTTTCAAAGTGTGATAAAACTCGCGAAATCGGCAAGCGCTCGCTTACGGAATAATGGCAAAGTTGAATACAAAACGTCTCAATCGCATGACAGAGGGAGTCTGAGTATCGAGCGGTATGGACCAGCTGAGGTGATGCTAAGTGACTACATAAATACACCGAACCCGCTTGAGGCATGGTTCCGCGCCAAATACGCAAAAGCCATTCGCGGCTACGGGTTCGAAGTAACATCGCACATAGATGCCGAAGACGAACACCTTACACTTACTGGACAACAGACACGACTCTACGACGGTATACCGCTTACACCGGTATTAATGCTCGACAAGATATCTAAACGGACAACGCTTGTTTTTCATTTATGGCGATGTAATCATTCTAACCGCATCTATGTTATCCAGTCTATCGGTAACACCGACGCGTCTTCGACTGTCCAAAAGGTTGCTGAGAGTATTGAATGCCATTGACAGTCTTTGGTGAAGAAGTTATAAGTTCCCAATAAAAAATGCTAAACAAACTCCTATACACTCTCAAACTTAAGAAACGTCCCGATATAGATCGCACACAGGTCATGAAATCGTTTCCTGTGCGCAACCAGTTAATTACATGGGAGCTAGATGACAAAGGCGAAGCGTCGCTTGTCGTCCCTCAAAAAGACAGAATCTGGATCCGACTTGCCAGCAAACTCTTCATGCTTCCAGATAAAAGAGTGATCGTGTTGGATTCCATCGGGAGCTATGTATGGCAGAAGTGTGACGGTAAGCATACCATTTCACAGATCGTCAAAGGCGTTCAAAATCAGTACCAACTGACCCGAAAAGAGGCTGAAACGTCGCTCTTCACGTTTATGCAGCAGCTCGGCAAACGGAACTTCATCGGGTTCGCTATCCCCGATAACCGACAAAACGCGTCTGCAACACCAGAACCCGAACCTGAAAAACAGGGCATTTTTGGATTCCTACAGAAACGGTAAGAAATCAAGTTGTAAAGTGCAGCTAAAGTCATTGGAGCACGAGCACTACTTTACGAACTTCAGCACACTTCCAACTTACGAATCTTTAAATAGTCATCTCCTGGAGAAAAAATGAATATACCGACAGAAATAGGCGACGTTAACGCAATTCTCGCCGAGACACCAGAAAAGTTCCAGCGCGTCCTACCGAAAGAAAATACAGTTCGCGTGCGGAACCTTATTAAACGCTATGAGATGGGAACGCAGACCGTTGACGCACTCCGCGGTGTCAACTTTCAGATTCAACGCGGTGAATACATCTCCATCATGGGGCCCTCCGGTTCAGGAAAATCAACACTCTTCAATATGATTGGAGGCCTCGATAAACCCACTGAAGGGAGAGTCTACATAGACGAAGTAGACATCGCACAACTCGATGCCTATGAACTCGCATGGCTCCGCTGCCGAAAGATCGGTTATATCTTTCAGTCCTTCAATCTCATCCCTGTTATGACGGCACTCGAAAATGTTTCACTGCCGATGATCTTTGCGGGTATGAGCGCCGACGAAAGCAGGGAAAAGGGTGTTGATCTGCTTTCACTCGTTGGACTCAGTGATCGTGTACAACACAAACCGTTAGAACTCTCCGGCGGACAGCAACAGCGCGTCGCAATTGCACGTTCCCTCGCGAACGATCCAGCCATCGTCCTCGCTGACGAACCGACAGGGAACCTCGACACCAAAACCGGGTTAGAAATTATTGCTCTGCTCCGCCGACTCAACGCGGAAAACGGTGTAACCATCATCACAGCAACGCATGACCACAAGATGTTAGATGTTTCCGACCGTATCTTCCACATGGCAGACGGTAAAGTGGACAAGATTGAATCTCGTGAGGAGATTGACCTTCAAGTTGGTAAATTAGACGGCGAAGAAGTAGGATGACCATCTACAAACGCCTCGGCATCCGCACAGTCATTAACGGCAACGCAACACTCACGCGGCTCGGTGGTTCTATTATGCCCCCTGAAGTCGTCGCAGCGATGGCCGATGCCTCTAAACACTTCGTAGATATCATCGAACTGCAAAGACGAGTTGGTGAAGAAATTGCGAAGCTGACCCACAACGAGGCGGCGTATGTCTCTTGTGGTGCCGCCGCTGCCCTGACCCTTAGCACCGCTGCGTGTATTACTGGACTTGATGTCGCTAAGCGTGAGAAATTGCCGAATCTCGACGATTCAATGAAAAGCGAGGTTATTGTACATCGCCACGGTCGCGTCGGGTACGATTTTGCTGTGCAACAGGTAGGTGTTAGATTCGTAGAGATCGGCGACGAAAACGGCACGACTTCCGACGAACTCGAAAACGCTATTACCGAGAAAACCGCTGCAATCTTTTACTTCGCCAACCCAGGTAGAGAATATCTCTGGGTCCCCTACGAAAACGCCATCGCTATTGCCAAAAAGCACAACGTTCCGCTTATCATTGATGCCGCCGCGCAGCTGCCGCCCCCAGAAAACTTATGGCGTTTTACGCAGATGGGCGCGGATTTGGCGCTTTTTAGTGGTGGAAAAGGGTTACACGGCCCACAAAGCAGTGGATTAATCGTCGGGACAAAATCGCTGATTGAAACGATCGCTTTTAATGGCCCACCGCATCCGTTCATTGGCCGAGGCATGAAGGTTGGCAAAGAGGAATTGGTAGGGCTGCTAGCTGCGGTAGAGTGGTACTTGAATCAGGATCACGAACAACTACAGCAGTCTTATGAAGATCAGGTTACTTATTATACTGAGGTATTCAAAGATATCCAAGGCGTTACAGTAAACCGCAACTTTCCATCAGAAGCCGGACAACCCATGCCCCGCACCGAAATCCGATTCGATCCAGAACAACTCGGCATTACACGAAACGAAATACTCCAGCAGCTGCGAACCGGTGACCCCATTATTGATATCGCAGGAGCAGGCGCAAACGGCGTATTTATCAATGGACAAACCCTAATGCCCGGAGAAATAGAAATTATCACTCAACGGTTAAAGGAAATTTTTGGAATACGCTGAGAATTGGTAAGTTGTTACCATAAATGCCCCTTCAAGGAACATATCTAATGCTTAGAAAAAAATTTTACATTTTCGCGAAATGATACTGCCATTATACGTCACATCCATTGAAAATTTCAAGCTGTTGTATGGGTTAGTTGTCCCAATCCTGTAAGTCCTGATATGATGCCTCTGTGTGGTTGCGAGCTTAGGCAATCGTAGAGAGGGTTTCCGGACCCTTATGCGTGTCTCAAAAATTGGGTGAACACACAGTTTTCCCGGAACACCTCAAAAAAGCGTTGACGCGTTAAGTGTGCTTAAGGTATTT
This sequence comes from Candidatus Poribacteria bacterium, assembly GCA_965202725.1. Lineage (GTDB taxonomy): Bacteria > Poribacteria > WGA-4E > WGA-4E > WGA-3G > WGA-3G. The sequence goes on along the minus strand of OZ241845.1, from coordinate 3,921,855 downwards.
TATGTCTGTGAAAGCGAAGAAATAATTTGACATTTATGGTTCAGATGGTGTATAATTGATATTCCTTAGGGGAACACCGCCCCGACCGCCCGCAAGCAGGGGGAGAGCAATAAAACCCCGAAAGCAGAGGGAGGGGAACACCCCCCGACCCCCCGCAAGCAAGGGGAGAGGAATAAAACCCGTAAGCAGGGGGCAACGTTAAGGACAGCGAACAGCGATGGCTAACCGAGTTGTTAATTTTGCAGTAAAAGCAGTGCGAAGTGAAACGATGCGAGGTGTCTCTTGTGCCGTGTGTGTGGTTCGCCTCTTCGCGTTTTTCGTTAGTGTATCGATATTATTAACTATGCGTTATTACCCCCCCCCCCCAGATTTAACCATAAGTTAACGACACACAATCGTCGTTCTCTTCTCCGAGTCCCTCTCCAGGTAAGTCTACTCCTGTTATTTCGAATAAACCTACCGCGAATACCTCTTATTCGCGGCTTCCGCTCGGGTTGCTTTTCACTCCCCGTGTGTTTCTATCTTGCCGTTCTGCTATCTTCGCGCCCGCCCTAACCCCTTCGTAGCATAGCCTTTCGTAGCATAGCCTGTTAGGCTGTGCATCTTCCGTAGCATGGTTTCCTGTTAGGCTGTGCCTCCCGTTAGGCTGTGCCAGACACCCGGGCCTTTAGAAGCCCCCATAAGTTCACAAGCGTATCCAAACCATCGTTTCTTTGAGGAGAAAATAAATCATGTCGTCACATAAACTCACATTTTCCTTAAGTATAATAATCTTGTTTGCAGTTGCCTTGTTGCTAGTGCCGCCTACCGTAGAGGCTCAACTTACATGGACGTTTACACAACGCGATTTAGAATGGACTAAAGGGGAGAGCGTCTCGGACCTTTTGCCAGGGGCGATCGGGCTCCGTTTTTCGCAACACTCTATATCGCCTGCCCTCCCTACTGGCGTGAGCTTTAGCAATTTCAGGCTCACTGGAACTCCCACGGTACTCATGGCAAAAACAAAGTATACGTTAACTGCCTCGGCACCGGGTGAGACCCCAGTTACGCAGACGTTTCATATCACTGTCCTACCTGCATTTAGATGGGCTTTTACACAGTCCGATTTAGAATGGACGAAAGGTTCCGGCGTCAACATAGCTTTGAGCAGGGCTCGGGGTGCCTCTGGGATAACTTACGCGCTAAAGCCTGACCTCCCGACTGGCGTGATCTTTTTTCCTATCTTGGGTCCCACATCCATCGCTGGGACTCCCTCGGCAGGCATGGCAACCACAGTGTATACGTTCACTGCCTCAGCATCGGGTGAGACTTCAATTACACAGACGTTTAATATCACCGTGCATTCTCCGCCTGAGTTTAGTAGCAGTATAGCGCCCTCTCAGCAAGTCGCCACGGTAGGGCAGCGTTTCAGTCTTGTGTTGCCAGCCGCAACACAAGAGGACGGCGATACGACGACGTATACACTGACGGGAGATATTCCCGACGGGTTAACCTTCACAGGGTCGAGTCGGACGCTTGCTGGCACGCCTACTACAGCCGCCGCCGCAGTTACCCTTACGTATACTGCGGTGGATGGTGGCAGTCATTCGGGGGATACAGATATTACGGCTACTTTTACGTTAGTTGTGAATGCAGCGGCTCCGCCGGCTGCCCCGTCGGGTGTTTCGGTGGTTGCGGGTGTTGGCAAGATAACGGTGACGTGGAGTAATGGTTCTACCTCTGGTTTTGAGTATAGCCGAGATGGGGGTGCGTGGACGGCTGTTGGCACATACCCGTTAGAACTGACGGGGACTGCGGGCACGGAGATCGCAGTGCGTATCCGTGTAGCCCGATCGGGCAATACGCCTGCGGGCACGCCTTCTGCTGCTCAGCGGGGAACGCCAACGCCTCCCCCTGCTCCTGCGGCTCCAACAGGTGTTTCGGTAGTTTCGGGTGTTGGTAAGGTAACGGTGACGTGGGATAGTGGTGCGAATTCTGGTTTTGAATATAGCCGAGATGGGGGAGCGTGGGCGGCTGTCGCTACATACCCGTTAGAGCTAACGGGCACAGCAGGCACGGAGATCGCCGTGCGTATCCGTGTGGCCCGATCGGGTAATACGCCTGCAGGCACCCCTTCTGCAGCGCAGCGGGGAACGCCGACGGCAACGCCACAGCAGCCGCCGCCCCCACCGCCTGTACCGCCGGCTGCCCCGTCGGGTGTTTCGGTGGTTTCGGGTGTTGGTAAGGTAACGGTGACGTGGGATAGCGGTTCTACCTCTGGATTTGAGTATAGCCGAGATGGGGGTGCGTGGACGGCTGTCTCAGCATACCCCTTAGAGCTGACGGGGACTGCGGGCACTGAGATCGCCGTGCGTATCCGTGTGGCCCGATCGGGTAATACGCCTGCAGGCACCCCTTCTGCAGCGCAGCGGGGAACGCCGACGGGAACGTCACAGCAACCGCCTCCGCCGCCCCCACAGACACCTGACCCGCCGGCTGCCCCGTCGGGTGTTTCGGTAGTTTCGGGTGTTGGCAAGGTAACGGTGACGTGGGATAGCGGTTCTACCTCTGGGTTTGAGTATAGCCGAGATGGGGGTGCGTGGACGGCTGTCGCTACATACCCGTTAGAACTGACGGGGACTGCGGGCACGGAGATCGCAGTGCGTATCCGTGTAGCCCGATCGGGCACTACGCCCGCAGGCACGCCTTCTGCTGCTCAGCGGGGAACGCCAGTGCCAGACCCAATAGTCCCCACAGACCCAACGGTTCCCGCAGCACCCACAAACCTGAGAGCAGGCCCTGGACCCGGGAGCATCACCGTGGCTTGGGACGAAGGGAGGACCGGCTATGAATATAGCACCGATGCTGGCACCACTTGGACGGATGTCACCGCACACCCCTTAGAGATACCCGGCACCCCCGGCACCACTATCACCGTGCAAGTCCGCAAGAAAATGGTGGGGGATACCCCCGCAGGAGCGATTGGCACAACGTCAGCACAAGTGGGCCGCGTAGGGGGAACTGCCCCTGTGTTCACTGGCTTGATTAGCCCGATGTCGCTGACTGCGGGTGTGGCGATGCAGGTTATGACGTTGCCGATGGCGACGCCTGCGAATATAGGGGATACGCTGACGTATCGTATCAGCCCGGCTTTACCGACGGGTCTGGCGTTTACGCCTGGGACTCGTGTGCTGAGTGGCACCCCCGCAGCTGTAATGGACGCAACGCAGTATACCTACACGGTGGCGGATCAAACTGGGGCTACAGCCGTGCTGATATTCACTATCACAGTTGGCGCGCCGCCTGTTGCGCCTACCTTACCGGAGCTTGCAAATAAAGCGTTCCGTGCGGGGACGGCGGTGCGTGAAATATTGCCGATGGCAACATCGGGGACGGGCGTGACTTACACACTGGCACCGGCGGCTTGGAATGGTCTTGTGTTTACTGCGGGGACTCGGTTGCTGAGTGGCACTCCTACAGCTGCGATGGACGCAACGCAGTTTACCTACACTGCCACCAACAGTGCGGGGAGCGTCAGCCAGACGTTCAGTATCACCGTCAATCCCCCCGTACCAGATGTGCCTGTGTTACCAGCTGTTCCCGCACAGACATACACTGTGGGGACGGCAGTGCGTGAAATATTGCCGGCGGTAACATCGGGGACGGGCGTGACTTACACGCTGACAGGGGTTTTACCTGCGGGGCTGCTATTTGATGCAGCGACTCGGTTGCTGAGTGGCACTCCTACAGCTGTGATAGACGCGACTCAGTTTACCTACACTGCCACGAACAGTGCGGGGAGCGTCAGCCAGCCGTTCACTATCACCATCGTGGAGCCCCCGCCGCGCCCTCTGGTGATTCCAAGCAAAGGGTTTGCGGTCTTTGTGCATGTGGGTGCCACGCGGGCAGATACGGGTATTTCGGATGCCGTCAAGACGATAGAGGTTACGCCGAACAAAGTTAGGGGCAATAAGAATATGCCGGATCTCTGGGACTTCTTCCACAATGAAGGCACGATTATGGTTAGGGGGCCTGCGGGTTCGGCGGTGGGTGCTTTGAAAATCACAGAGGTGATGGCTGCCAAAGATGCCTCCCTGGGTGCGCGGTCTAAGTATTGCCAGTGGATTGAAGTCTACAATCGCACGGGTGCGGACATTGACTTCAGGGATGCGGGGTGGATGTTTGACTTTAGACAAGGCGGTGTTTTCCCCTTACCGGCTGTGGCTACTGCGACGGATGCGGGGCGTGTGGATCTGGTGAGCAATATGGGCAACCCGGGCTACTGGGACATCAAGAGCACGGGCGGTCGCACCGAGGCTGCGTCTACAGTGGCTGCGGTGCCGCTTGTGTCTATGTATCGGAAACTCAAGCAGTTTGACGAAGATAATACCGGGCATGCGGATCATGCGACAGATGATGGCAATCCTGAGAGAGCTGGCACCTGGGTTGCTTCTGGGAGACCGAGCCGGAATCTGTCGGGTAATCGGCTTGGCACGCCCGGCACGTATCCGGCACCAGTTCTTCCGCCGAAGACGGTGCTGTCGCAAGAGGTGCTGATCAACGAGATAGGCAATAGCAGCAGCGATGCTAACGATTGGGTTGAACTCCTGAATACCACGGGCGTTGAGGTTAATCTCAGGAAGTGGGAGCTGAATATTGTGATGTCGGTGGATGGTGTTGCGAAAGAGACGCAGTTAGTTTCGTTCCCGGATACCGATAGCACGAAGCTCCCCGCCAATGGTATCCTGTTGCTTGCGAACTCGGATCCGACGGGTTCGGGGAATGATCTGGCTGCAGGTGTGCAGATTAACAAAGCACTGGCGGATCGGGTCAAACGCGGTGTGCAATCCATGTATTACATAGATAGCAAGCTGGTTTTACCCAATAGTGGTAAATATAACCTGATCCTTCGCACTGCGAATGACAAAGAAGGCAAGCCAACGCACGTTGTTGATCATGGCGGCACCTATTTTGCGGAGAAGGAGGATCGCACCCTTGACACAGAGGTGTGGCCCCTTCAGTTATGGGCTGCGGGCCACGGCAATGTGATTGAGGGTGCAGAGGAGGACTTCCTTGCGGGGCTCGTCTATAAACGGAATGGTAAGAACACGGGTATAGGTGAGAAGCACTGGGCGAAAGTGGGTTTCACGGGCATCGGCTATGACCGCACGGCTGCCAACACCGATGAAAACGGAGGCACCCCCGGCTATGCTAACGATGCCCTCAAAGAGAAAGTCGCGGATCTCTCTGATGCTGAGGTCGCGATCTCTGAGATCATGTTTGCCACGGGTTCGGGGAGACGTTCGCTCCCGCAGTGGATAGAACTTTACAATTCTTCACTGACCCAGGGCGTGAACCTGAACGGCTGGCAACTGGAGATACAGAACGCACGGCATGAGAACTTAGATGCCCGTCAGAACGCCACACTCACGCTCGGTGCCGTTACCCTCGCACCGAATCAGACGGTTTTGATTGTTTCCACCAGTGGTTCTAACTCGGGCAGAGACCATTTCCCGGAGACCCGCACGATAGACCTCTGGACATCGCATCGCAGCGAGCTGGACATGGAAGCGCGCACCGATACAGTCCTGAGCCCTATAGGTTTTTATCTGAAGCTCACGGACAAGGATAAGAAATTGGTTGACGAAGTCGGCAACACCGACGGGGATCGCCGCACAAACGATATGCCTGAGTGGGCACTGCCCATGGGGATGAACAGCGATGGCGATCGAGTGTCTATCATACGTAGATATGACGGTGGCATGGCTGAAGATGGCATGATGCAGAGCGGATGGATCTCCGCAGAGAAGACAGGGCGTGCCGCAGAAGGATACACCGAAGCGACCTATTATGGCGATAGAAATGATGTCGGCACACCAGGGCACCATGGCGGGGGACCCCTGCCCGTCTCCCTGGCAAGCTTCCGACCCGCACGAGACACAGCCACTGGCCAAGTCGTCATCCGCTGGACCACCGAGTCCGAACTGAACAACGCAGGTTTCAATATCCTGCGCAGTGAAACAAAGACCGGCGAGTTCACAGTCGTCAATCTCAAAGGCATCATCCCCGCACACGGCACGACGGCTGAAAAGCACGCCTACACCTGGACGGACACCTCTGCGAAACCTAACGTCGCCTACTACTACCAGATAGAAGACATCGCCTTAGATGGCACGCGCACCACTTTGCGCACGACCCATCTTCGGGGCAACGTCAATGCTGCGGGCAAGCTCACGACGACGTGGGGCGATCTGAAAACGCAAGACTAAGGGTGTAGCGGCACGCACGTGCCGCTACATAACAAGGTTCATTCAGGGATACAATCTATTGGAATTAACCTACCAACTACAAATGAAAGGCGGTGTATGCTGCATACACCGCCCTTATTGTTTAATCTACAGTAGGCTACCCCTTGCTTGCGGGGGGCGGGAGGGTAGAATGTTCCTTTGTAGGCTACTCCCCTTGCTTTCTGAGGTTAGAGATGTTTCGTTATAGGTTCCCCTTTGCTTTCGGAGGGTTGGGGGGATTTGACGGGGGAGTGTTAAGAGATTTTTTGTAGCCAAAACTGTGAGTTTGTGTCCTATGAGGTTGTGCAGATAACTCAAACTGCCCGTTTCTAATCTTCGCGCGGGTATTACCTAAAGGACCAAAACTTCCCGATAGGGGCTTTGTAAACCAAAAGCATTGACAGTCCTCAGCAGCTCCTGCGGGTTTCCGGTATCATAACGTTTTCCGGCGACCCGATAACCGTACATGCCTTCCTGTCGTATTATTTCCGTCATTGCATCCCGCAGTTGAATCTCGCTGTGTGTCAGGACTTGGTGCTTGTCGTTATAATCCAGAATATCAAAAAGGAGCGGTGTGAGGATGTCTATGCCGAAGTTGCAGAGATACTGCTGTTCTGGGATACCTTTTACTCGGAGAGACACCTGTGCGAAATCAGCAGTCGGTTTTTCGGCAATTTGCGTCAATGTATAGAGCTGTGGGGATTCAACAGCAGGATTCCCGTGAACAATCCCGTTGGCAGAGAGTTCCCTTTCATGGCAGAGATCAAGACTCGTGACAGACTGTCCAACCGCTTCGTAGACATCCGCCAACTGTTTAGCACAAGAGACTCCTGATTCTGAAATATAGAGATGATCCCCAAGTAGAATCATGACAGGTTCGTCCGCGGCGAAATCTCTGGCACAAGAGATGGCATGCCCAAACCCTTGGGGTTCCGCTTGTATTGCGAAATGCAAGCGCTCGTCTATTTCTGCTAACCGGTCTGTCTGCGCTGCCAACTCCGCTTTTCCGCGAATCGCCTCTGCAACGGTGCCAGAAAAATAGTCGGCAATTGGTTCAACCTGTTGCGGTTGAGCAACAAGACACACCTCTTCCACACCTGCCGTTAGTGCTTCCTCAATAATTAGCTGAATGATCGGCTTCGCGAAACCGTCCTGACAGATAATTGGAAAGAGTGCTTTTGGCACGGCTTTCGTCGCGGGGAAAAGGCGTGTCCCGTATCCAGCAATGGGGATAACCGCTTTCTTAACGATGGGCTTCACTCTGTTCTTTGTTTTGATCACCAACCCGTCCTTTTATAAGCAGAAGACAGTCTTTTAATCATTAAAAAGCAGCATTAAGCAGAAACCACCGCGAAACGAAGTGGAGCGGTTCCCAGGTTTAATAGTTTAAAAATTAATTTCTCAATCCCTTGAGGTATCCCCAAGTTGTTGAGAGTTTACCAGCAGGTTCAACAGGCAATTGGTCGCTTTGCGACTCAAAATTCTGCATAACCTCATCTTCGTCAAGAATCCGATCGTAAATACGAACATTATCAATCATACCGATCAAGAATCTCCCGTCGTGCTCGCTACCGATACGGCGTTCATCCATCAGTTCGGGGGTCGTACCTGAGACCCCTTCGGCAACCAACTCACCATCAACGTAGAGCTTGAGTTCGTTATCTTTGGTATTGCTGGTGTAAATGATGTGATACCACCGCTCTTCCTCAGCATCTAAACTGATTTTCACGCCGTCCTGCTTATGGACTTGGATTTGGTTCCCTTCAAACTTGAAGTGAACCTTGCCGGCTGCCCACATCCATGTCGACACGATGCCTTGAATGCCGCCGAACTGACCTTCCAGTGCGTAACATTCAATACTCACATGCTCAAACTCACCCATCGCTGGGATTTCGATGTAACTGTCTCCTTCAAATTCCAATGCCTCTCCAGTCGCACCGGTCGCCCCTTCGACAGATTTGAGAGTGCCTTCGATTTTCGCATCCTTGCCACCGAAGATATCCTTGACAGTCTTCCCCTCAATATCTGCTGCATTGAGGGTATACATAGCAACAAGCCCGTCTGTTACGAAATCTTGTGCATCTGCCGGGGGGGGGGCGGCCCCATACAAGAACGTCGCCAGGAGCACGCCAAGGACGCCAACCGCGCTCATATCTCTTAAATTCATCTGTATTCTCCTTTAAATTCAGAAATTTTCAGAAATTTAGATTCAGTAAACTTTATACATTTTACCATACAAGGTTCGGTTTGTCAAGCCAATTCGCCTATACGTCCGGAGATACCGGACCCGCCAAATTACGTTCAAGCGTAAGATTATCTTCATATACGGTTTTGATTAAGTCTTCAATATCGGGTTCTTGAATCGACACATCTATAATCCTAAACTTCTTGAGGATTGCAGCGATGAGATCCGCCGTGCTAATCTCTTCTGGAGAGAATCTATACTGCACGCGATCACCTGCCTGATACACAACATCCGCATTGGGCATACTAACGTCTGGATAAGCTTCTGCGTACTCGATACTCAAAAGCCGTTCTGTCGAAAGCAACCGTCGAAGTGCTATAAGTTCCCCATCAAAACGGAGACGAGCATTGTCAATGAGAATGACACGCTTGCACAACTTCTCAACATCGTCTAAGTCGTGTGTTGTTAACACGACTGTAACCTTCCGTTCAGTGTTAATCCGTTGTATAAACTGCCGTATCCGGGCCTTCGCAACCACATCCAATCCAATAGTCGGCTCGTCAAGGAATAGCACATCTGGATTGTGCAACAGTGCGGCAGCGATATCTGCACGCCTGCGTTGACCGAGGCTCAACTGGCGGACAGGGGTCCGAAAAAAATCACCAAGGTCAAGCAATTCGTCAAACATCTCCACATTGTGGCGATATTGTGTCGCTGGAATGCGATAGATGCGTTGTAGTAACCCAAACGATTCATGCACCGGTAAATCGAACCACAGATGCGAGCGTTGCCCAAACACGACACCAATGTGCTTAGCATTCTCTTTCCGCTGCCGATGCGGAACATAACCGTTCACCGTCACACTTCCTGACGAAGGCACCAAAATACCGGTCAACATTTTGATAGTCGTTGACTTTCCAGCACCGTTAGGTCCTAAATATCCAATCATTTCACCGCGTGCGGCGGTAAAGGAGACCTTGTCAACTGCTCGGACGATGCGGTGTTTGCGAGAAAAAAGGTTCACGAAACTCCCGAAAAATCCTTTGCGGTGATGATAAACTTTGAAGGTTTTGCTCAGGTCATCAACTTCAATCATATTTTTTAGGGTTTTCAGTTTTCAGCCAGAGAGCTATTGTAACAATTTACCATTTCCTGGTGGACTTCAAGAAAGCGAGAATCTTTACAAACATACCTCTTAACCAACAACTTATCTCATCTTCGGTATCAAAACTCCCTTGCTTTAGCTGGGGGATGTAGATACCGCTAAGGTCTTCTTTCAAAAATATTTGACAGGCTAATAGAATTATGCTATACTATAAGTAGAATCTAATAGAAAAGAGGTTTCGCATGCGGCTTGAAACGGTTGAGTTAATATATCAAAAGACACGATCGTCTACCTATGCCTGTGAGTCTCATATCGTTTGGTGCACAAAATATAGGCGTTCTGTGTTATCTGATGAAATACAAGCCCGTTTAAAAGCGCTCGTCCGAGAATCAGAAGACAAACACGGATATACCGTTCGGGCTATAGAAACGATGACAGACCACGTGCATCTGTTGGTGAGCCTGCCCCCCACTGTAGCTGTGAGCCTGATGATAGGCAAAATAAAAGGCATGACGGCTAAAATATTACGAGCAGAATTCCCGCACCTCAAATCACGACTGCCGAATTTGTGGACACGCTCCTATTTTGTTGCCACTACAGGCGGTGTGACGCTCGAGGTTTTAAAGCAATATGTAGAAAATCAAAAGGGTGTGTAATGCGAAATACAAAGTTCAAACTTTTTAAGGATACGTCTCTAAAACATCTGCATGACGATCTCAATATATGTGGTGCGGTGCGTAATCACTTCATAGCCGTGTCTATGAGATATTACCGTCGTTTTGGCAAAGGGTTGTCGTATTCTAAAATGTCGGCACACCTGACAAAACTCAAGAAACTTGAGAAAAACCAACATTGGAATATCCCTTACTCGTGGAGTTTACAAAATGTCGTCAAACGGCTCGCACGCGCCTTTCGCGACATGAAAACGCTGGGTCGTGGGCACCCCCAATTCAAATCTTGTAAAAAACACCGGGGTATGACTTTTAGTGGTGAACACGTCCGTATCGTAAAGTTGCTTGAGAAACAGAAACATTTTCGGAATCAAGAGCGCGCACGGAAAACGATCGCGCGGCTTCATAAAAAAACGGCTCATCAAAGAGCAGATCACCATTGGAAACTTGCGATAACGCTCTGTAAAACCTTTGATATTCTGTTCTTTGAAGCCCTCTGTCTTTCGGGTATGAAAGCCCTCTGGGGTAAACAGGTTTCAGACCTTGCCTTTGGTGAATTCATACAGAAACTCAAACACCAAGCTATGAAGCGGAATCGTTTTGTATTTAAGATTGGGCGGTGGACGCCCACGACAAAGTGCTGTGCGGTTTGCAATCATAAAAATGAAACCTTAACCCTCGCAGACCGACACTGGACGTGTCCGAAGTGTCATACGCATCTGGATAGAGATCCGAACGCTGCGATGAACATTCTTAAGGAAGGGGTAGCTTCCTTTGGATTAGGTTGTGTAAGCCCTATTGTTTTGTTTCACAAAATTGTAGGCTGTGCCGCCCTTGCCACCAGTCCGCTTCTGAAGTCCACAAATGCTTCCGCAGAAAAGACTGCAGAAGCACCTATGCTTTCGCAAGGTGTCTATCACAACCTTCAATGTCCTGTGCTCTGATAGTGCAACACACCCCACTTCCAGAATAGCATAGTAATACCGAAAAAGAGGAAACCCGCGACAGGTGCTAATAAGACACCAACCGGTGAGGTGCCTAACGATTCAATCTTCCCCAAAAGAAAAAGGGACGGAAAATAGTTAACGCACGCCAACGGGACAACAAAGGTGAAGAAGTTCTGAAACCACTGCCGATAGATAGAAAACGGATAACTCCCCATGAAAACACCGCCGTGCGTGAAAATATTAATGACCTCAATAGATTGGACGGTCCAGAAACAGCTCGTCGCACCAATCACGAAAAGGCCGATAAAAAAGCACGTCCCACTCGCTATCGAAATCAATAGATAGCTGAACTTGACAAATGACCAGTCTATAATTAACTGCGAATTGGCAATAAGCAATATAACTAAGGCTTGCGCCAACCGCCCGATCCGACGGAGTAGGAATTCATGCGCAAAAACTTGAAAGAAAGCGCTGATCGGTCGGATAAGCATTATATCAAAGTCGCCGCGCACCACACTTCGTTGAAACGTATCAACCCCCCTGCCAATCATTTCAGCCACTGCAAAACAAATACCAATCATTCCATAGAGGAATCCAACTTCCCACAGACTCCACCCTGCTAATTCTTTGAAACGGTCAAAAAGAAGGGCAATCATAAAAAAATCGATGACGGAGACACACGCTTGGGCAAATAGTTCAACAACAAACGAGAGCCGGTATTCCATCTGCGATCGGATGCGGAGTTTGACGAAGTGGAAGTAGAGGTAAAGATAGTACATTCTTTCGGAATACCTACTAACCGCCTTGTATAACCAACCGTGAAAACCCGCGAGCTAAAAGCATACGTCCAGCCCCCCAAAAAAAGAGGAGCCACGCTATCTGTTTACCGATAGCACGCCAGACTTCGATACCTGTAACCTTGCTCAAATAGATACTAAATGGCACATCAATCAAGCCGCTGAATGGTAACCAGCCGGCGATATGTGCTAACCACTCGGGCCATAGCGCGATCGGCACCAACATACCAGAAAAAAAGGTAATTACAGATGCAGATATTCCAGAAATTCCCGTTGTATCCAGTGTCCAGAAGGCACTGCTAAAAATCGTGATCGTGATCGCAGCACTCATGAAAATGGCGAGCGTCATTGACACTGCAAATGCCATTAAGACAGCAGGCTGTTGTGGAATTGCAACCTTAAAGAAGAGAAAACTGATAAGAAAGGTCGGTAATCCCCGCATGAGTAAGTAATAGCAGGCTCTACCACATTCATCAGCGAACCAGTATGTCTGAAAATCAACTGGCTTTGTTAGTTGGAGCGCGACGCTGCCACTTCTAACGGTATCCGCAATTTCGCGACCGCCCCATAACGGCATGAGCATTAGGGATGACTGGCAAAGGACGAAATAGGTAATGATTTCATCTATATTGAGAGGTTGTGGCTCAACACTGGCTTTATAGAAGGCGATATAGACAAAAAGCTGCACCAGGAGAAAAAAGAAATTGGTCGTTAAACCCGCAAGGTTCGCGATCCTGTATTGCATCTGCCGCTGAAAAGATGTCCGCGCGAACGCCAAATAGACATGGAACGTCAAATAGAGAGACTTCATGTTCTTAAACTATCAGGACTTACGCACTTGTGCCCGGAGCAGGCTCTGTCCGATAGAAAGACTTGAGAGCCGGAGGCGTTTTTGTGTCACAACTTAACAGGTTATGCTACGAAAGAGCATCGCTCCGGATTGCTACTCATGACGTATGGCTTCTGTTGGTGTGAGGCTGGCAGCTTTGTTTGCCGGATAGAGCCCGAAAAACACGCCGATGAACGCCGAGACGCTAAAAGCGATCAAGGCAGCTTGGACAGAGACCACAGCCGGCCAACTTGCCCGCATAAGCTTTGAAATAACCAGGCCAGAAACAGAAGCGAGGCTACTTCCGATGAAAATGCCGATAAGCCCGCCGCAAACACTTAAAACGATTGCTTCAATTAAGAACTGAATCAGGATGTCGCGATGTCTCGCTCCGATGGCTTTGCGCAAGCCAATCTCACGCGTGCGTTCTGTTACGGACACTAACATGATGTTCATGATACCGATACCGCCCACGAACAAGGCAACACTGGCAACACCACCGAGGAGTACCTGAATAATCCGACTTACATTACCGACTTGCTTTATAATCTCTTTAGCAGTGAAAAATTCAAAATACTTCTCATCCCCGTGCCGTTGGCGCATCGCAACCTTGATCTCAGCAACAGCTTGCTCGACCCTTTCATAACTCTCGGCTTGCGCCCATAAGAAGATCCACCCCTTCTGTTGTCCGATAAACCGTATCTCCATTGTGGTGAGTGGGATAATCACGCGATTATCCCACCCTTCGCTCGCCATACTATTACCTTTTTCTTCCATGACCCCGATGACAGTGAACCGTTCCTCGCCGACTCTGAGTTCAAGTCCAATCGGATCTTCTCTCTGAAACAAATCTTGTCGGGCTTTAGAACCGATCACACAAACAGGTTCTCTCCGCTCCATGTCGCTCTGTGTGATAAATCTACCTGCTTGAATGTACCAATTATTTACCTCTTCATAGAGCGGAGTAACGCCCCAAATATCAAGGGACTGATTGACCTGCTTATGCGCTACGGGGAGATTCAGCTGTGACAGTGCTGTAGCCCCCTTAAGAGAGGGACAGTTTTCGAGGAGAAAACCAAGGTCTTCGTACTCAATATATGCCGGATGTTTATTCTCAACGTACGAACCGTCTTCTCTACGAAAGGCCTCTTTCCTGAAGCAGACGATCAGGCCGGCCCCACCGATCCGTTCCAACTCAGCGAGCATCAGATGTTCTGCGCCGCCACCGACCGAGACAACCGCGACAACGGCTGCGATACCGATAATAATTCCGAGGGTCGTTAGCACAGAGCGCAATTTGTTACGTCGCAGCGCTGCTAAGCCAACGGTAACACCTTGTGTAATCTGCATCTTTTTAACTACTAAATAGGGGCGCTGTTCCACTTCGTTCCACAGTGGATCCCTTCCAAACGACCCGCGTGAGGTTATGACCTGTCTCTGACTTCCCCTAAAACCTGCCCGAAACGAAGTGAAGGGCAGCTCAGAGGCAATCGCTAAGAGGATTTCATAGACTCGCCGCGCAAGAGAAACGCGCGAATATCGTAACGTCCCGGGCGTTCGACAGGTAAATCCCCGCTATCAATCATCACATCCAGTGGATTGGCATGCGTCAGGAGCGGTAGCTGGACGACTTCGTGCATCCGTGCGGACTCATAGATCGCCATAATAATTTCAACGGCAGCCCGTCCGTGTTTTGCCTCACCGCGGTGCTCCGGACCGCCCTCAATCCACTCAACGAGTTCAGCCACCTGCGCAACGTGTTGGTTCCTACCATCAGAAGGACGTTCTTCCCAGTCTGTAGCCGTATTGTTCAGAAGGCGGACGCGCGCCTCTGTTACATCCGCGATGCCATCTGTCCCGTAAACAATACCGCCTTGATAGTTCGGTCTGCCGATTTCCTGCAGGAGCATACCGATGCAGCCGTTTGAAAAGCCGACAATCCCTGCACTCCGGTCCTCAATTTGAATACCCCGCTCGTAACGTTCCGTTTTTCGTTCAACGTTACCAATAACCCATTGCGGATCCGGATCACTGATGACATAACGCATCATATCAAAGAGGTGAGAACAGTCATTTAATAACCCTTGCCCCCCGTGACAGACAATCTGTTGAGGTTCACCGATTGCCCCCTGAGCGATGAGATTTCTAGCATCTGTCCAAGCGGAATTGAACCGGCGTTGATGCCCAATCACAACTTTCACATCGTTTCGTCGCGCTGCGATTAACATCTCATCACATTCCCCGATACTCACCGCCATCGGTTTCTCACAGAGGACCGCCTTCGGGCTCCGCGCACACGCCGCAATTGTCATGGGCGCATGAAGTTGATGCCACGTCGCAACGCTGACAATATCAAGATCTTCCTTATCCAGCATCCAGCGCGGATCTGAATAGCAATTTTCAGCAGGTACGCCATAGGTATCGGCGAACTTGTCAAGTGCTACTTCGACTGGATCAGCGAGGGCAACAATTTCTGTCTGCTCAACGCCCTGATAACCCCGAGCATGGGCATTGGCAATACCACCACATCCAATAATTCCAACTCGATATTTAGATGCCATATTCTATTTCCTTGCTAGCTGTCAGCTACAGTAATCGGTTGTCGGTTAAGAGCTGCCACCGCAACAATCTCCCATGTGAATGAAAAACACAGTGAACTGTTCCCCGGGGAATGCCACACGGGAAACCTTCATACGGTTGATTGACTTCTTAACTGACAACTGATAACTGATAACTATTGATACCCCCAATCCTCAAGCCATGGGATTCTTGTTTCGTCATGTCGTGCCTCCATTGTGGAAGTCTTATAGAAACTCCATAAGCGTTTTACGTCTTCGGTGTATCCCACCGCGGCAGGTGGATTCTACCACAAAAGACAATTTTTGTCAACACCTTTTTTTGACGTTCGCACGAGCGTTACGGGGATGGCTCCGAAGTCTAAAGGCTTGGGATTGTTAAGAAGTCCTTTCACCGAAATGTGAGGAAACTGCGACTAAATCAAGGATATTTACCGTTCCATCACCGTTAACATCCCCTTTTAGCGACTCACCCGACTGACCGAATTCTGCGGCGACTAGCACCAAGTCTTGAATATTTACAGTACCATCGTCGTTGACATCCCATGGGGTAGGTGGCGACAGCATCACTATCGTGGTGGTCGTTGTGATCTCAGCAGTCTTCGTATTGTCCGTTCCAGAGGTCGCCGTTACCCCAATAACATAGTCCCCCGGTTCTGTGAACAGGTCTCCTGCAACTTTCAACGTAACCTCCACAGATGCCCCGGACTCAAGAGCAATTGAATTCTCCCTTAAGGCTCCCAGAACACTCCCCTCAATGCCGCCTTCTGCTGAGGCTTCAAGTGTGAGGGTATCCATCCTATCGCCGGTATTCGTAACTTTGAGGGTATAACTCACGCCTGCAACCGCATCCATTGTAGAGAGTGCCATATCTCCGAGAATTTCCAAAGACACCCCTGCAACGGGTATTGGTGGCGTTGATTCTGCCTGTGTTGTGTAAATATAGTCGCCTGTGGTAGCACCATCGTTATTAGCGGCGTTTCCGGCGGCATAGAAGGTGATAGGGCCTATATCAACATCCGGGGCTGTCCATTCAAATTCCCAACTGTGCGTGTCGTTTGTGCCTGCAGCGGTCCCAGCAGTCGTATGCTGGATATATTGCTTACTGTTTGTTTCTGTTAACTGGGTATTCGCCGCAGCGTCGGCTGTGAATGAGCCAGCCCGTGCACCACTAACACCTAAGGCAGTCATTTCAAATCCCCATTTGCTCTGCCCAGTACGTGATAAATTGACAACAATCGTATATACCTCATTCGGTTCATAAGTTTCAGGGATTGTCAACATCAGGGAACCACCAGAGGCATCAAGGTCGTTACCAACATGGCAATCCAGGCAAGTCCCCTCATTCGGAGCGCCGGTCTTCTCATCTGGTGGTGGGATAAAAGAGAAAGCAAACACGCTACTTGTGCTTGCCAAGAAAAGTAGCATAAGTACCACCCAGACAGGTAAAATATCTTTCAGATAACTCAAAAAATTCTCCTTCACCTATACATCAAAAAACGCCCCAACACCGAACTGCTAATCGGCATTGATTCGCGGTTAGCTAAACCGGCAGATTGGGGCGTTTTATTCTTTTCTCGTTATTAGTCATCGATCTACTGAAAACAGATAACCGACAACCGATAACTGACAGCCATTTACTTCAGGATAACCATGCGTTGGGTTGCGGCAAAGTCTGCTGTCTGCAATGTGTAGAAGTAGATACCACTGGCTACACGTTCACCTATCGCATTCCTGCCATCCCAATACGCAGCACGCGACGGCGTCATATACGAACCTACCGGCTGCCAGCCCACGTCCAACGTCCGAACCAAACGCCCCGAGACATCATAGATATGGATAGATACCTCCGTGGCTTCACTGAGCTGATAGGGAATCCACGTCTCTGGGTTGAAGGGGTTCGGGAAGTTCTGTGCCAAGAGGGTTTCTTGGGGGTGCACATCGCCGACGGTCAAGTCAACACTCAGGAAGGCGTTGCGAATGTCCGCGGTCGTCACTGTGCGTTGGAAGGGGCCTGAGACGATGCGTCCGTGATCGTCGTAGAGTGCGATTTTGAGTCTATCGCCTGCTTCGATGACGTTCTTGCGGTTGAGGTCTGCCCAAACGGCAGTGGCTTGTTTGATCCCTGTTGTGATGTTCTGAGTTGCCTGGGTGCTATTTCGGAGGTTTTCAGCGACGAGTGTGTAAGTCGTGCCGGTTTCCATATTTTGAACATCGCTTGTGACGATGAATGCCCATGCGCTCTTGAATGTTGAGAGGGCAGGTGCTGCGGCAGCGACATCGTCATGAGCTTCATCGTCATGAGCTTCATCGTCATGAGCCGCATCATCGTGAGCCGCATCGCCGTTAGCAGCAGGTTCTTCTACTCCTGGCTCTTCAACAACGGGTACTGGCTCCGGTTGGTTGTCCCACGCATTACCGGTAAACTTCGCCATACCCCCCGCAGGTGTGTTGACGATATAACCTTTACCCCCGTCAATACTAAAGCCATCACCGCCATCAGCAACGGTGTAACCAACAAAACTCTGGGTCGCAGTATTCAGTTGGATGACGACTGTCGCACCGAGCATTTCTGCTAATGATTTAGCAGTATAGGGTTCTTCGGGCATTAGTGGGACAGAAATCATGTTCAAACCCGGTTCCAGCATCACGTCAAAACCAGGAACAATCGGTTCTGGTTCCACATGTGCAGCAACAGGGGTGATCGTCAACATTGCCGTCGGTTCTGACCACGCAAACGCTTCGCTAACATCGCCACCCCCTTGGATACCTGCATGTGACGCAATGACACCATCTACAGTCGGAACACGTTCATTGCTACCCTCTGGATCCACAGCAGGATCTAAACCCAACGGCCCCGGAATATCTGAAGCCGCCTCTGTGTTATCTTCGCTCCCAGCATCATACGCCATCAACTCAATTTCCGCGGATACAGCCATACCATCAGCATCAAATAGAGCAACATCCGTCGCAGCGATAAACGCATCATTCGTTGAAACTAACATAGAAGCAACAGAAAGCGATGAGTTTACCATATCAGCAGTTATAGTAACTGTAACAGAACCGCCGGGTGGAACTACATCTTTTGCCATTGCAATATTTGCGTGGGCAGCGTCTGCGATCTCAGCAAGTCCCGAAGTATCACCATTTTCAGCGAGGGCAATAAGTGCTTCACTCGGGGCTTCACCAACTGGCGCGATATTTATGCCAGCAGGATGTGCTGCAAAGATCGGAGGTGAAAGGATTTGCCCACCCATACCAGCTTCACCCATCGTCAGGTTCGTGAGCGTAATCTCAAACATCTCTGATTCGGGTGCCGGTTCTGGTTCCACAGGTTCGGGCTCAGGTTCCATAGGTGCAGCAACAGGGGTGATCGTCAACATTGCCGTCGGTTCTGACCACGCAAACGCTTCACTAACATCGCCACCCCCTTGGATACCTGCATGTGACGCAATGACACCATCTACAGTCGGAACACGTTCATTGCTCCCTTCTGGATCCACAGCAGGATCTAAACCCAACGGCCCCGGAATATCTGAAGCCGCCTCTGTGTTATCTTCGCTCCCAGCATCATACGCCATCAACTCAATTTCCGCGGATACAGCCATACCATCAGCATCAAATAGAGCAACATCCGTCGCAGCGATAAACGCATCATTCGTTGAAACTAACATAGAAGCAACAGAAAGCGATGAGTTTACCATATCAGCAGTTATAGTAACTGTAACAGAACCGCCGGGTGGAACTACATCTTCTGCTATTGCAATATTTGCGTGGGCAGCGTCTGCGATCTCAGCAAGTCCCGAAGTATCACCATTTTCAGCGAGGGCAATAAGTGCTTCACTCGGGGCTTCACCAACTGGCGCGATATTTATGCCAGCAGGATGTGCTGCAAAGATCGGAGGTGAAAGGATTTGCCCACCCATACCAGCTTCACCCATCGTCAGGTTCGTGAGCGTAATCTCAAACATCTGATAGGTCGGCATTCCGGGTTCGGTATGATCCGCGGTTTCCATTTCACCATCGGCTTCGGTATCACCGTCAGTTTCACCATCGGCTTCGGTATCACCGTCAGTTTCACCATCGGCTTCGGTATCACCGTCAGTTTCACCATCGGCTTCGGTATCACCGTCAGTTTCACCATCGGCTTCGGTATCACCGTCAGTTTCACCATCGGCTTCGGTATCACCGTCAGTTTCACCATCGGCTTCGGTATCACCGTCAGTTTCACCATCGGCTTCGGTATCACCGTGACCTACAGTAACCATACCGTCCATAATAGTTGCTACTTCTAATGCCTGACCAGCGGCATCAGAGATAATAACCCCAGTTAAGCCAATAGTGGACGCTTTTGCTGCAACGACTTCAAACGTTACTGTAGCGAGTGTACCGTCAACATCGGACGCAGGACCTGTCAGAGAAGTTGCCGCTATTGTGACACTACTTTCATCTATTGTGACACTACTTTCATCTATTGTGTCACCACCTTCAACTAGAACAGCCGGTACCTCAAAGGACCCTTCGGGCAGATAATCTGCATTCTTCCTGGAAACATAACTGAGCGCAGTCGGATCAAAGTTAAGGGTCACTTGATAACCCGCGACATCAGCACCGCCTGCTATATTAATACTCACCGTGAGTTCTTCCCCAGCTGCTGGGGATTCTACTTCAGCAGGTTCCACAGAGACGGTAGCTTGGCCGTAACTCATCGCTGTGAACCCCAAACACATTACAACAGCTAACACAGAAAAAAGGATTTTCCTGTTAAAAAACTGGTTTCTCATCATAAGGTACTCCTTACAATTCATTTATATTGTGACGTTTTCTCTCTGCCATCTCCGACAAAGATCAATTCCTCGTTTAAAAGAAATCCTATTGAGATTTAGGATACCATCTGAGTTAGTGTGCTCTCGTTAGATACACAAAGACGGATTGCTTAAACAAGGTTTTTCCAAAAGAGAAGTTTATCCTAATATTAAACAATTTTAAACGTTGCAAAATTAAGTTCGGTTCAAATCGGGCAATCTTTCCCAAACAAATTAGGTGAACGTCCTCTTTATTGTCTTAAGTATATCACAGACTTGAAGATAAAACAAGTTAAAAACTGACAAAACGGATCAGAATTTGCCAGTTCGTTTGCGAAACAACTAATTGGTTACACGCGGAGCAAGCGTATTCCAAACATCTGCCAGCTCAGTAACAGCCTTGTAAACCGGATAGAATGACTCCCACATCGCTTTACGGGCTGCAGTCGCTGCCTCTATATCACCTTCAGCAAGGGCAGTCTTGAGCTGCATGCCCATCTCTTGCTGCACTGCTGTACAGGTTTGAGTCAGTTCTTCAAGCAATTGTGATGCATGTACTTGGCGCGCAACGAGTTCCGATACAGATACCTGCGTATCCGGTTCGACATCATACGCGCGAGCGGGGACAAAATTATGTGGTAGCCGTTCGCCCTTTTCCGTTCGTGGCGTGTGCGTGGGATGGATATGCGGCGTAACGGATAGATACATCGTCATTGGTTCGTTGCCGAGCACGCGCACCGTGTGCGGTTGATCCGCCAAAGCCACACACATCTGCCCGGGGCCTAACGCTTCAGTTTCGCCATCAATTTCAAATTCGACGCGCCCTTCGAGAATCAGGAAAATTTCATGCCCTAAGTCATGGCTATGGCGCTGCGCAGTTTGCCCAGGCTCCATCCTTAAGAAACGAGAGCGAATTTGCGGGGTCACCAACACATTCCGTATATCCGTGCGGTAATCGTAAACAGGAAATCCCATTGCGTTCCTCCATGCACTTTTGTGATAAACATAGCATTTTCCGTGAAAAATGTCAAGTCAAATTTGGAGATGCGTCCAGATTTTCTCTTGACACACCTTTCAAATATGATAAAATATTGATAAACGGTATACTATCCTATTTCTTGAATTGGAAGGACCCAAATTATGGATTTAACACGCCAACCGCCCCGCCGCCCTACAAACCTGAGTATCGCGGGGATCGTAGGTCTGGCACGCATGACAGACAAAGCCCGCGCCCACAATTCCGAGACGAACGGCGAGTATATTTACGGTGAAAGCTCTGGCTTGGATCAGCGCGTTTTAACGTTTCTGGGGATTTCTGCTGACGCTTACGCAGAAGCGGCCGACGCACATGACGACGCTGCACTCGGACAGTGGGTAATCGAGACAAGTAGAAAAACGGAAGCAGAAATTGCCGAGTTTAACGAGGAAACCATCAATCTCAACCCGGATACCGAGGGGCACAAACAACGTCTGAAAGAACGGCTCGAGCGCTATGCTCCCAGCAGAACTGACATCACAACTGTGCTTCAGTCAATGGAATTAGATGATTGGGGAGGTTTCTGGCAAGTTGACCTCACTACCAGACCTCCGCGGAGCGCATGCGCTAAAGATGTAGAGGGTATTTGTGGTGTTGCTCGGATGGCTGATAAAGCACGCGCCGAACGTGCTGGGAAAATCGGTGCATATCTATACGGTGATAATTCTGGACAAGATGTCCGCATCCTAACGTTCCTCGGTATCTCAGCAGATGATTTTCAAGAGGTGGCGGTTAACAATCCGAACGATCTTGAAATTGGGGCATGGGTACGGGAAAACTCTGGTAAATCCCAAGACGACATCGATGAATTCAACGACACCTTGGTAAATTATGGGCCCAACGAAGCCACACGAGAACGGTTTGAAGCCCGATGCAAAGAAGTAGACCCAACCCGCACGGACATCAACACATGGGTTATGCTTCAAGACGTAGATGATCAACTCAGCTTCGGTATTATCGACCTCAACCGCCGGGCACCACGGAGCCCCTATAACACGGATGTCTACGGCATGGTTCAACTCGCACGGCTGATTGACAAAGGGCGCGCCGCTAATAGCAACACGTTGGGCGCCTATTTTTACGGTGAGGACTCCGGGATTGACCGAGTGACGCTCGGTTTCTTAGGAATCTCCGCTGCAGAATTTGCTGAGGCACTGCAGACTTTATCAACAGATACAGACATTGAAGCGTGGTTGAAAGCAAATCATCCGAAAAGGGAATCGGATATTGAAGCCTTTAACGAACAGATGACCCAAATGGGTCCCACAGATGAACGCTATGAGGCACTCATGGCGAAGATGATTAACAAAATCGCCCCAGAGCGAACGGACATTAAAACATGGTTCGCGCTGATGGATATTGATGATGAGAAGACCTTTGCGTTGTGATAGCACCCACAACCTAAAGGTTGGGGGCCCCTCGATTTTATCGCAACTGCAGTTTTCTCAGAATTTGCTATCGTAGCATAACCTATTAGGTTGTGTATCTCAGATATGAAAATGTTGCACACTTAGAAAGAGAATCCAGTTGTGTTTCAATTGCTTGTTAAAGCAAAGGAGAGAACATAATGTTTATTGCTACTTACAACGCCATTTATACTGTTGAGAATAACGGAGGTAGCGAACCCACTCAAGTCTATAAAAACACAGATTATCAGATTCTCGGTGCAATGGTGTCACTATCAAAGGGTCAAGCCGCTGTGTTGGCTCTATCGGAGGGGACACTCCTGCTTCTGTCAGCAGACGGACCGAAACAAATTCCGACCGGCATTGAATACCCTATTGCTGCGTTGCTGCTTATTCGTGAAAATCCGTTGACACTGCTCATCGGCACGGATGAAGGTGCTTATGTCTATCGCCTCGTTGGAGAAGAGGGGCCCGCAGAACGAATGGTCGCTTTTGATGAATTACCGTGTCGAGAAGAATGGTATACACCCTGGGGCGGTCCCCCAGCCGTGCGGACGCTTGCTAAAACCCAAGACGGGTTTTGTTACGCAGACATCCATGTCGGAAGTATCATGCGTTCCGCCGATGAAGGGATTTCGTGGGAACCTGTCACACCAGATCTCAATAAAGATGTCCATCAAGTCGCTACGTGTGCAGCGGCCGATCATCAAGTTTACGCCAATACCGCCAACAGTGTTTACATCAGTACAGATCGCGGAAACTCATGGGAACATCGACTTCACGGTTTACCGCGTCGCTACGGCACCGCTATTGCCGTCCATCCAGCAGACCCAGACCTTCTGATTGCCACCGTCCAAAAGGGACCAAGAGGCGGTGGGGCATGGTTCTGTCGATCGGAAAATGGTGGCAGAATCTGGACACACCTGAACGATCAACTCACAGAACCCATTGATCGGATTAGCACGGGGAGTATCGCGTTCGCCTCCGATGGAACAGCATGGGCAGCTATTGGAAAGACGCTCTACATCGGTCAGGATAGCGCCTCGGATTGGACACCTTTCTGGACACCTCCTGAATACAACAGTGCACATCAGCCGGACTCCGACGATGCGTCTCTTCCGGAATACCCCATCCAGACCCTGGCGGTTTAAGACCTCATCACAATTAACCAGAGAGGGTTGGAACTACGAAGGATAATACTTACACACTTCCCCGTCTTTAGACGTGGGTCAACCCCTGTCGCTCTGTGCTAAACGAAAACAGAGGTGGGCAAAAAGGATCGTTTTGTAGTATAATTAAGAACAAGTCTCGGCGGGATACATCGAGACGCAAA
Source organism: Candidatus Poribacteria bacterium (assembly GCA_965202725.1). Classification (GTDB taxonomy): domain Bacteria; phylum Poribacteria; class WGA-4E; order WGA-4E; family WGA-3G; genus WGA-3G. The sequence goes on along the minus strand of OZ241845.1, from coordinate 3,897,899 downwards.
ACGCTTGTGGAGGCACGAAACAATGAAGCAAGAATCCCATGCCTTTAGGCATGGGAGTATCAATGTTTTAGGTATTGACTTTACCTTTTTTGCGGTGAGCGATATGCAACAATCGCTCACCTTTTATCGAGATCTGCTTGGGATTCCTCTGGCATGCTTGGTGCATGAAGGTACCTGGGCGGAATTCGAGATTCATCCTGGCACATTAGTATTAGGTCACGGTTATGATTTTACGCAACCGGGTGGAGGGACGGTCGCGCTTGCCGTTGACGATGCAAAGGCTGCCGTCCAAGAATTAGAACAAGCGGGAATTCAGACTCTTTCACCTTTGAGTGAATCTGCTGTCTGCTTTTGGGCGATTATCGCAGACCCCGACGGTAATCGTGTTATTATCCATCAGCGAAAGGACAAGACAGTCGGATGAGAGTGTCCATCCGGACATAATTGCTCGTAAAAACTAAGGAATAGTTTCAGCATTTTACTTACACTTATGAATTCTAACCAAAAAGAAAAGGAAGTTACCCAACATACCGATGCGATATGTTGGGGCTATGAAGCAGAAAACGGCCCGGACGTTTGGGCGGGGCTCAGTCCGGAATATCAATCGTGTGATGCAGGAATACACCAATCTCCGATTGATCTAGTAAACCCCACACCAACGAAATCCCCACCTATTACTTTTAACTATCAATCAACATCCCTGAATATCCATAATACTGGGAATACGATCACAGTTGCATACCAGCAAGGGAGTTGGATCGAGGTTGATGGAACGAAATACCACCTTCTGGAATTCCACTTTCACGCGCCCAGTGAACATACAGTGGTAGGAAACCTGTTCGACATGGAGATGCATCTCGTTCACAAAAGCGAAGAAGGTATGTTGGCTGTCATTGGTGTTCTCATTAAGAGTGGAAGCATCAACACCGCATTTCGCTCGTTTTGGAACTACTTGCCGTCCGCCTCGGGCGAGTCTAAACAGGCTGAAAAGGTCATTTTAAATGCTTTCAATTTGCTACCGAGTAGAAAACACACCTATCGCTATACCGGTTCGTTGACAACACCGCCCTGCTCAGAAGGTGTCAAGTGGTTTGTAATGACAACACCCATCGAGATGTCTCAGTCACAAATCGAAGCATTTAAAGCGATGCTGTCCGGTAACAACCGCCCCGTGCAACCTTTGAACGGGCGAAAACTGATCGTAGATTCTCCTGAAAGGAAAGATTGTGAACCAGAAGATTGAAGAACAAGACGGACACATGTTTCTCTATTTTGGGGAACCTCCAACAGACATCGGGAAAATAGCGTTTGTCAATTGCGTCGCACATCAACAAAACCAGATACTCTTCTGCAAATGGCGCGATAAGGGCATCTGGGTACTCCCCAGCGGACGCGTCGAACCAGGAGAAACGGCTGAAGAGGCAGCACACCGCGAACTGCTGGAAGAGACAGGTGCAACGCTGAAAAACCTAGAAGTGCTGTGTTACGTACATTGCTTTATGTACAACCTCGAATACTGGGGGATCGCTTACTGGGGAGAAATTAAAACATTAGGCACCCCGGCAGACCTGAACGAAGTCAGTAAAGCGGAATTGTTCTCGTATTTCCCAGAAAGTCCGGGCAAACCTGGACCATTTGAGAATGAGTGCAAGGCGTTATATGTCGCTACAAAACGTAAACTATCAGAAACAAACGGGTAAGACTACCTACTCCCTAAAGGTAGGGCTTCGGTTTCGTCGCAACTGCATTCTCACCAGAGGTTTGAACGTCTGCCTGTTGCTCCACCCACAGGCTATTATTCCGTATCAGAACGGATTTATCGCGCATTCTTACGCGGGAACCCCAGCCAGCAAAATACTTTTCGCAGCGTTGATGTCTCTATAGAGTTTGATTTTCAATACTCTTTGGCACTTTTTGCAGATTTTTCTTGACATTCACGTAAATTGTGGGTATAATTAAAGATACTGAGATTCGTTATCAATTTTTAGAAACGTAATCTCTAACATAAAACCCAAAAGTCTATATGAAAGGCATCAAATATGATAATGAATCTCAATATCATATAAAGATGTTGTATGTATGAGAAAGCGACCCGCGAATTTTATAAGAAGCTGTCTTGCCGCTTGCGGAATGTTTATTTTCGTAGGAGCGATTTTTAATCCCGACACGGCTACGGCTGAATCGCATCCATTCTCGGTTTCTGGATATGGCGTGATTAACTACTCTCATTTCGACTGGGAGCTTGACCCAGACAGACGCGCCGCTATTGACGTGGAGCGTTTCGTCATTGCTTCGAAATACCGCATCAACGATACCATCCAGCTTGAATCAGAACTGGAATTTGAACACGGCGGCACTGGCAGTACGATGGAATTCGACAAATTTGAAGAGTTCGGAGAATTCGAGATGGAAATCGAGAAAGGTGGCGAAGTGATTGTCGAAAAACTTGCCGCTGTCTTCTGTTTCCGGCCATCTTTAAACTTCCGCGTCGGGCATATCATTGTGCCAGTAGGACTCGTTTCAAAACGGCATCGCCCCCAACATTACTTTACAACGGCGCGTCCCGAAGCAGAAACACACCTTATTCCAGCTATCTGGCACGAAACCGGTGTCGAAATTTTCGGATCACTTGGTTCACTGCAGTATCAGGTGCAAATCGTCAACGGCTTGGATTCAACCGGTTTCAGTTCCCGATACTGGATAGCTCCTGGACACCAAATGCGATTTGAAACCGCGAATGCAGAAGCACCGGCATTCGTTGGACGATTTGATTACGCGTTCCACGAAAACGCAACACTTGGCATCTCTGGTTACTACGGCGACACGGCGGCGAACCGCCCGAAATCTGATGCGGATTTCGATGCACACGTTGGGGTTGTGAGTCTTCACGGATTTTATGAAGTAGCTGCAGTGAAGGTACGAGGATTGTTCCTTTGGGGCACGCTCGAAAATGCCGACCAGTTGTCTATGGTCAACCGGACCCTCTCTAACAATCTCAACGTGAAACGGACACCGATCGGAAGTTCGGCACTCGGTTGGTATATTGAGGCAGGCTACGATATTTTATCATTTTTCAGACGGGCAAATAATAGCGCGGAACAAAATGATCCCAAGGACACTTCACCAGAGCACGTTTTAGATGTCTTCGCGCGTTACGATTTTTACGATACGATGGCGAGCGTTGCAGGAGCTATCTTTGACAATCCGCGATGGGAGAGAAGCTCGTGGACTTTTGGTATCAACTATCATATCCATCCAAAGATGGTTTTTAAGAGCCACTATTCACTCCGACGGTTAGCAACAAAGGAGAAAAACAGAGAAAATACTTTCTCGCTCGGTCTTGGTTTTCAATATTAAATGAGTTGTTAGTTATTAGTTTTCGGCAAGAGAATCCCTGCAACAATTCAACGCTGCTTTTAGGCAAAAAGAGTGAAAGATTTTTACAAGAACGCCCTTAAGGGATGGCCAACAGCTGACACCTGACAACCAACAGCCTATACAATATGGAGATTTTTATGAAACGCTATAAAATTTGGACCTTTTTTAGTGCAGCTTGCAAGCCAAAACTTGCTATAGGAATGTGTTGTTTGCTATTCGCATCCGCTTTTGTTATTGGCTGTGGAAGCGATGATGAAACAGACGCACAAGGCGACATGTTTGGTGAGACGTTTGATGCCAGCACGATGCTCAATGATTTCGCCAATACCGTTGTGTTAGCCACATACACCGACCTCGATAACAAGGCCGGTGAACTGTTGGCAGCCGTCAAGGCACTGGAAACGGATACCACGCAAACGAACCTGGAAAAAGCACAACAAGCATGGATAGCAACCCGAACGCCGTGGGAACAGAGCGAGGCATTTCTATTCGGTCCCGTTGACACACAAGGGCTCGACCCAGCGTTAGATAGCTGGCCTGTTGATCATGTTAATTTGCAGTCTGTTTTGGACAGCAATGATGCACTAACGATCGATTTTGTTGGTGGCTTAGAAGATACGCAGAAAGGATTTCACACAATCGAGTTTCTGCTTTTCCGTAACGGCAACCAACGCAAAGCATCAGATATAACGTCACGTGAACTGGGATACCTCGTTTCAACCACAGAGAACCTTAAGAGGAGTACCTCTCAACTCCGGTTGGCATGGGCACCAGAAGGCGAAAATTTCGTTAGTAAAGTTGCACAAGCCGGCACAGGCAGCGATATCTACCCATCCCAAAGTTCAGCCGTGCAAGAAATCATCAACGGCATGATTACTATTGCTGATGAAGTTGCTAATGGTAAAATATCTGACCCTTACAACGAATCGGATACAACCCTTGTTGAATCGCAGTTCAGTTTCAACTCTATCTTGGACTTTCAGGACAATATCCGAGGGATTCAGAACGTCTACATGGGGAAATTCGCAAATGATGGGGAAGGGCTCAACGAATTCGTAAACATTCACGATCCCGAATTAGACGCTCGTTTCCAGCAAGAGGTACAGGCAGCAATTGACGCTATCGGGGCAATTCCAGCTCCGTTCCGCGATTCGATTACTGCAAACCGCGGTGCCGTCCAAGCTGCGATTGATGCCGTTAGCAAGGTACAACAGACGCTTGAGCAAGATATACTCCGTCTCGTTCAGTCGATCAAGTTCAATTAATTCTTTAATATTTAATGTGTAGAAGCGTTTTAATTCCGAAATACGGAAACGCGAAAGGGCTATTGCGTTTTTACAGGGAGCATCCGCTAGTGTTGTTCCCTTACCATACACCAATAGCCCCAGTGAAATATCAATATTTAAAAAAATGAAACATTTTCAGGGTTTCGTGTGTCTATTTCTCGCGGTATCAATTTTGTTGAGCGCATGTGATTCTGAGTCCCCCGTGGCAGTAGAAGCCATGCCGGTATTTTCAACAAGCGAGTTTTCTGGTGGCGAGACAACTATTTTCGATGCCTCAAGCCACGCCTTCTCAATTCCTGCGCCAAATCTCTCCACAGCAGCACTTGAGAAACATCTGGAAGGAGATGTCGAGTTTGAAGCCGTTTTTGTTACAGCCCCTGCAGAGGTCAACCCCGGTCTTGGCCCTCTCTACAACAACATATCGTGCATCAATTGTCACGCCCGTGATGGTCGTGGGCATCCCCCAGGTCCCAACGAGAAATTTGCGTCAATGCTCTTCAGGCTTAGCCTTCCAAAAGGGGAGAATTCGGTAGTTGGGAGACCACCAACGCCAGTCCCCGGCTTTGGCACGCAACTCAACAACCGCTCAATTGTCACTGCAAGCCCGGAAGGAAAGGTCAAGGTTGACTATACCGAACAAACGTTGACAACGGCAGATGGCACGCGCGTGCATCTACGCTATCCAAACTATACTTTTACAGATACTTATCAACCGCTGCCAGAAAACGTTGAAGTCTCACCACGCGTCGCACCGGTTGTCTTTGGACTCGGTTTGCTGGAAGCGATTCCTGAAGAAACTCTTCTCGCTTATGCAGACGAAACCGACGTGAACGGGGACGGTATCTCCGGCAAGCCCAATTATGTCTGGGATGTCGTCAATCAACGTTATGCCTTGGGACGTTTCGGGTGGAAAGCCAACCAACCGACACTCCTTCAGCAGGTTGCAGCGGCATATAACGATGATATGGGGCTAACCACATCCCTTTTCTCAGTTGAGAACTCCGCAGGACAACCCCAACTCACTGAACACAGCGCAACACCAGAGGTTAGCGACGAGATTTTAGAGGTAGTAACATTCTATGTTCAGACTTTGGCAGTGCCAGCGCGACGCAATGTAGATGATCCACAAGTTAAACATGGCGAACAACTCTTTGCCAAAGCACAATGCGCGAGTTGTCATGTGCCTACGTTAAGAACCGGTGTTTTAGAGGGTGTTCCTTCTGTAAGCAATCAGACAATTCACCCGTATACAGATATGCTGTTGCACGACATGGGCCCTGACTTAGCGGACAATCGTCCCGATTTTCACGCTAACGGTAGGGAATGGCGTACACCCCCTTTGTGGGGAATTGGCTTAATGAAAAGAGTCAACGGGCATACGAACTTACTCCACGATGGCAGGGCGCGGGACTTAATGGAAGCGATTCTCTGGCACGGCGGGGAGGCAGAAGTCTCGCGGCAAATCGTCGAACAAATGTCAAAAGTAGAGCGCGACGCGCTTATTGCGTTTTTGGAATCACTCTGAGAGTAAGTCATATAATAGCTCTATACAAGTGATGCAGAGCCTGAATCCTTCATAGAGATCGCATCCACATAAAAAAGTGGAAAACCGTTCTCGTCTATGGTAAACTAATAACGGTGATTAACAGTTTAATGAAGTGCAATCATCTACAATAGGAGAAAAAATGGAAAACGCAAAAAGAGAAACAATTATCAAAGAGCTGACTCGGGCTTATTGGTTGGAGTTAGAAGCAACGATCAATTATCTGGCGATTTCTGTTGATCTAGACGGCATCCGTGCTGAAGAGATTAAGACATCTTTGGCAGCGGATATCCAGACGGAAATTACACATGCACAGGAACTTGCTGCCCGTATCAAGGAAATTGACGGACGCGTCCCCGGTTCGTTCGCTTTTAAGCCGGAACAGGCATCGCTGCAACCGCCAGAAGATTCAACAGACCTCATAGCAACGATCCATGGTGTCATTGAAGCGGAAGACGCTGCGATTGAACAATACAATAAGATCATTCGTATGTGCGATGGCATAGATTATGTTACGCAAGACCTCTGCATCAAACTCCTCGCCGATGAAGAGAAACACCGTCGGGAGTTCAGAGGATTCCTCAAAGAATTCGAGAAAGAGTAACCTGACCAGAATAGGTTGGAAATAACGAACAACGGGCAGCAATGTCCGTTGTTCGTTTTTAAGCGGCAGGAAAAATTGGTTGCCTACTCCGTTCGCAGTCTGGGATCCAAGGCATCGCGGGCGGCATCATCTATCCAGCCGCCAAAGTAGCTAGCAATCACACCGAAAAATATGGCAAAAGGAATGAGAAGCAAGGTGGTAACTCCGCCGATGATGCGTCCGGTGCGGATGCCTTTTAAGGCACGGTAGAAGACATCGCTGCCGACTTTGTCGGTGGCCAAAAGGTGGGTGCGCTGAAAACTGATACCTATTCCTGATAAACCGCCTCGCGTGTGTGAAATCCGTCTTTAATAACGACCTCGTCCAAATTCGCTTTGTCCACTTGGATAGGTGTGAGTAGGATGGATGGCACGTCAATTTTGCCGTTATTAACAGTCTGCGTGGCTTCAACGATTGTTTCACCCTTTGCGAGTGCAACGGCAGCCTGAGCTGCTTTGGTTGCGATAAGATGAATCGGTTTGTAAACCGTCATTGTTTGCGTCCCTTTGACAATCCGTTGACACGCAGCGAGCTCCGCATCCTGCCCAGAAACGAGGACACTTCCTGCTAAGTTTTGCCCTTCAAGTGCTTGGATGACACCCCCAGCAGTTCCATCATTAGAAGCGACGACAGCATCTATCTGATTGTTGGTCTGCGTCAAGACCTGTTCTGCCTTCTTGAGTGCGTCGCGTGGATCCCAATTGACTGCCCAATGCTGACCATCGGCTACCAACCGGATGTCACCGTTATCAAGTGCGGTTTGCAAAGCGCGCCTTTGTCCTTTTCGGAGGAGTTGCGCGTTATTATCCGTTGGAGCACCCCCGAGTAGGAAATAGGCACCCTTCGGTTTCTGACGTAGCAGATATTCGGCTTGCAAATACCCGACTTTCTCGTTGTCGAAAGATATATAAAGATCGGGTGAACTCTCGCGAATCAAGCGGTCATAGGCAATCACCTTGATTCCCTCTGCCTGTGCGGCTTGGACAATTTGGGCTGCAGCGATGCTATCCTTGGGAATGACGACGAGGACATCAACACCTTGTGTAATCATGTTCTCTGCCTGTTCATTTTGTCGCCGTTCATCGCCATCAGCAGATTGAACAATAACTTCAGCACCGAGTTTTTCTGCTTCGGCTATGAAGATCTCCCTATCCTTTTGCCATCGCTCCACGCGTAAGGAGTCCATGGATAAACCGATTTTAGTCTTTTTGCCCACCGCATCTGAAGAAGACGTGCTGGTAGAGTGCGCTGTGTCGCTTCCCCTTTGCGTAGTATTCGGACTCTCGCATCCGAATAGTATTACGAGCCCTACTGCCCACAAGCAGAAAAGTAATGTGGCGTTTACACAAATCTTCCTGGAAAAAGTTGAGAGCTGTATCATAATAAAGTTCCTTTAGAGGATCTATTTCTCTTCTTCAGCGGCATCTGCTTGAGGATCGGATTGGGCAGCCGCGTCAGCATTCGGGGTAATTTCGCGAACAACATCGCCGATTTTGAGGTCTTCCGTCATTTCAACGACGCGGAATACAGAAATCTTATCGTTCAGGATTTCAGAAACCGCCACGACTGCTACCTGCCTTTCGAGGTAGGTGAGGATTTCACCCGTATCAAGGTCACGCACGGGTTTGCCTCTGGTATAGACGGCAAATTCTTGGTTAATAGCGATGTCTCTATTAGATCCAATACTGATGTAAACCTTATCAAGGTTTACATTATCTACATATTGGATTTTCCCTTTGATAGGTCCATCTACTATTTTTCCTGATGCTTTTTCAGCAGTTTCCTGTCCTTTTTGAGGGGTCTCGGTTTTAGACTCCCAAGGCGTAATGAAATTGGGTCCGACGTTATCCCGAAGTGCTAAAACGACTTTGATGAGGGCTTGCTCCGTTCCCATACCGTAAAGCGTTCTGTCGTATTCGGCACTTGCAAATTGGATTTGATTCAGCGCCGTCGGTTTAACGATCGGCCTTGGATTTGCCCGTTGCGTATCTGGTGTTTGACCGTATGTGAGATTTGTTCCTTCTTCTGTCACGCTCGCTTCAAGGGAAGCGATCTTTGTGCCAGCGTAGGAATGGTCGAGCTTAGTAGAAATGCGAGGTTCAGCGACTACATCGCCCGAAGCATTATAAAATTTCATATTAAGTTCAACCGTGACACGGTGGAAAGAACCGCGCAAAATGACGGGTGCCATGTAGCTGGCACTGGCACTGCCTCGCTGTGCTTCAACTCCCCCCTCGCGTAGGGTCCGAGAAGCGTTAGCCTTTAAACGAGTTTGTTTAAACTCTCGAATATCTCCCATTACAAGCACATCTGCTTCTAAACGCTTCGCCAGTTTAGCGCGTTGTGCTTGATCCATTTTCTTTAAGCTCTGCCGCGAGAGTTCCATATACCCCATGGCATCTAAAAGTCTCTCCTTATCCACCGGTTCATATACGCTCGTTTCAACTAATTTCCGTCTAAGCATTTCTGGGAATCCCGCCTCCAAATCCCACAGTTTCTTCGTGCCAAATATATTGCCAATAAAACCCGGCACACACCCACATCCTGTAGGTGAATCAAAATCGCTATTATCCTCAAAATAGATAACTGCAATACGTTTTTTCGTAGTATCAGCACTAGCGGCAACAGGACCGATAATGAAGCACAGACTGAATCCCACTAACAACAGGTGTGAGCAGAAACGTTTCATTGTTTTTTGTAATCTCCTTTTTTCCCTTAAAGTGTAACAGTTTCCCAGACATTTATCAAGCAAATTTATGCTTTTGGCGAATCCATACCGACTCACATCAGAAAACCCTTGAAACACCCGAAAATATCTGGTATTATTTTTCTAAGCAATAGCCTATTACACAACATACAAACGCAAAAGGGAATTTTATGTTTACAAAAACCCGATTCGCATACCATAATGGACTCTATATATTCATATCCATTGCGTTGGCTGTGTTGGTTGTGCTTTACGGATGCAGCGACAAGCAATCGCGTGAAAAAGCGGCAACAGGGGAGGCATCTTCGCAGAAGAGGGAATGGATATCGATTATGGGAGGTGTCATGGGGGGTAGTTTTTCACAATTTGCGGGGGGTATTAGTCACATTCTCAGCCACAAAGAGTCACATATAAAAATATCTGTTGAAGCCTCAGCGGGATCCATTGAAAATACACGGCGCGTCAATGAAGATATGGAAGGCCTTGGTGTCGTTTTTGCATCCGAAGCGTATCTCGGTTATCACGGGGAAGAAATTTTCGCAGAAGAAGGACCGAAAACCAATATCCGTATAGTGACGTTGCTCTTCATCGCTTACGACCAGTTTTCAACACTGGCAAATAGCGATGTCCGTGAGTTTGAGGACATCGTTGGTAAAAAAATCGCCTCTGGGGCGAGCGGGTCAGGGACGGCTCAGACGTTAGAACGTCTGTCGAAGCTGGCGGGCATCTGGGGAGAGTTCACGCCTATCTACAAAGGGGGCACTGCCGCCGCGGAAGCACTTCAAGATGGACAGGTAGATGGATTCCAGTGGCTTGTCAGCGTCCCGAACAGTGCTGTTATCCAACTGACGACGATTAAATCCATTCGTATGTTAGATCTCGATACGCCTGCGAAAAAGTACGGCTTCTACGAAAAGTATCCTTTTTATCTCTCCGGGTCTCTACCCGAAGGGGCCTATGAGGACAAAGTTGCACCGGTGAAGACGATTCTGATGCCCACAGTCCTTATCTCAAACAAAGCAGTGAGTGAGGAGACAATTTACGCGCTTTTGAAGCATGTTTACGCATTAGAGGGGCATCAAGCGATGCGCCAAACGAACCAAGCCGCTGCGGATATGACGATAGAAAATGGACCGAAGGCGTTTGTTATCCCGTTGCATCGCGGTGCATACAAATTCTGGCGTGAACAAGGCGTAGAAATTCCGGGGCACGCGATGCCCGTGGATTAAAAAACTGTTCCATCTTCAAAATTTGCTTTAAAAACAGAAAATATGCTATAATTCTTCATAACATTATGGGGTGCTCTTACATGCTTAAGAGCTGAGAAAACACCCTTTGAACCTGATCTGGATCATACCAGCGTAGGGAAATATGTTAAGGTTGTCAGCCGTTAGCCATCGGAAACCGTCCGTAGAACGTGTAGCAGTTTCAAACGTCTTTACTGCTCCAAATGGGTTACTGAAAGCCGAAGCCGAAAACCATTAAAACATAGAGCCGTCTTTTCCCACGGGTATGTCCTCAGATACCGACAACGGAAGACGGTTTTTTTGTTAAGGAGCAGATACGTATGTTCGGCAAATTCATGATTCCTGTGGCGATTCTACTCACAGTATTAGGGATATGGGAAGCTGCCGTGCATCTGTTCGATACACCGCGCTATATCCTACCAGCCCCCTCGAAAATTGTGGTGACGCTGTTTGTGGAGCGCGCACAACTGCTGAAACATACGTTCGTGACGCTACAAGAGATGCTTCTCGGATTTGGCCTCGCTATGAGTATCAGCATTCCGTTAGCCATCTTGATGTTTGAGTTTCCGATGCTGGAGAAAGCCTTCTATCCGTATGTTATCGGTTCACAAACCGTTCCTGTCTTTGCGATTGCACCGCTGTTAGTGTTGTGGTTCGGCTTCGGAATCGCCTCTAAAGTTGTCATGGCAGCCCTGATTGTGTTTTTCGCAATCGTGCTGAATACTTTAGACGGTTTGAAGTCCACTGATCCGGATACCGTAAATCTGTTCAGAATTTTGCGGGCAACCCGGTGGCAGATACTCTGGAAAGTGCGTATTCCCTCGGCATTGCCGTTCATTTTCTCGGGCGCGAAGATTGGTATCTCTATTTCGACGATCGGCGCGGTCATCGGTGAATGGGTCGGCGCGAAAGCAGGACTCGGATACCTCATGTTATATGCTAATGGGAAGCTCGAAGTTTCACTTGTATTCGCCGCCATTTTCTGTTTAACGCTTTTAGGCTTAGGGCTTTTTGGATTGATGACGTTGCTGGAACGGTACGCAATGCCGTGGCGGCAGCATAAATAAATCAGAGACATCACAAATATATCAGGCTATCATCAAGAGAGGAAATTCTCATGAAAACAGTAATTTGCTTAATGTTTCTTATCGGTTGTGGTATACTTCTCATAGGGCAAACTGACAACTACGCAGACAGTCACGAGAACGCCGAAATGGCGAAGGTGACACTGCTGCTCGACTGGTTCCCGAATGTAGATCACGCCCCGCTTTATGTAGCACAAGCGAACAAAATCTTCGCCAGGCATGGATTGGCAGTTGAACTCCTTTGGGGTGGTGACCCGGACGCCCCGCTCAAACTTGTGGCAGCCGGGGAGTATCCGTTTGCTGTGAGTTATCAACAGAGCGTCACTATTGCGCGCGCAAGCGAGGAGGTGTTGCCTGTCAAATCAATCGGTATCCTTGTGGAACACCCACTCAATACGATTAGTTTCCTAAAGCAGACAGGTATTAAAACGCCAGCGGATTTCAAAGGGAAGAAAATTGGATACACGGTTGCGCCGTTGGACGTACTGCTGTTTAATGCCATCGCTGCGAATGCGGGATTAGCAGAAGCTGATTATGAATTGATAAACGTAGGGACGAATATTTTGGCACCTCTCCTCAGCGGTCACATCGATGCTGTGATAGGGCCCTTTCGGAATTACGAGATTAACCTATTGAAACTTGAAGGGGCAGAAGCCGATTACTTCGCCCTTGAGGAACACGGCATCCCCGACTATTATGAATTAGTCATTATTACTCATGACATTTATTTGCAAAGCCATCCAGAAACGGCTAAAAAGCTAATAATGGCGATTGAGGAAGCAATCGGATTTACGAAGGAAAACCCCACTGATGCACTTCACCTCTTTTTTCAGGCGAACCCGGATGCCCGTAAAGCGTTAGAAGAACTGGCGTTTCGAGATACACTGGACGTATTCGCAACGACACAGGTGCAATCTGCGGAAAAATGGGATGCGTTCGCGAAATTCGCTTATGAAAAAGGGTTAATCCCCAAAACCGTTGAAGCAAAAGATTGTTTCATCAACGTGTTGGAAGAATAAAGATTTTTCGTGCTGAATTCATGGCAAACAAAAAAATTATCATCATCGGTGGCGGTGTGATTGGACTCGGTATCGGGTGGCAGCTTGCGAAATCGGGTGCCGCCGTCACTATTTATGAGCGTGCGCAAGCCGGGCGGGGAGCCTCTTGGGCAGCTGCCGGTATGCTGGCACCACTCGCCGAAGCACATACCGAAGAACCGGGACTGCTCAAACTCGGTGCCCAAAGCTTAGCACACTACCCACAATGGGTCGGTGAGTTAGAGGCAGATGCGAAGATGTCCATCGGCTACCGAGTTGAAGGCACGCTTATTGTCGGATTAGAACCCGACGATACGCATCAACTCCAGCATCTTTACACCTCACAACAGGAATTAGGACTTGCTGTCGAGTGGTTGAACGGCCGCGCGGCACGCGCCATTGAATCCGCGCTTTCGCCTCGCGTGACTGCAGCCATCCGCTGCGCGACTGACCACCAAGTCGATAATCGATTGATGGTCCAGGCACTTCGGCGCGCCTATCAAGCGCGTGGCGGTGTGCTACAGGAGAACAGCACGATCGAAAGCATCGTCGTAGAAAATGGAACCGCAACGCGCGTACAAACACCAGACGGTTTTCATGACGCCGAGGTGCTTATTCTCGCTGCAGGATGCTGGTCTGCCCAGATTGACGGGTTACCGGATACCCTCATCCCGCCTGTGCGGCCTGTGAAAGGGCAGATGCTGGCGCTGCAAATGGAAGAAGGCATCACGGTTAAAAACGTCATTCGCACTGTCAGGGCGAGATACCCGACCTCAGTCTATCTGGTACCGAGAAGCGATGGGAGGCTTATCGTCGGTGCGACGAGCGAGGAGATGGGGTTTGATACGCGTTTGACGGCTGGCGGTGTGTTTGAACTTTTGCGCGGGGCCTGGGCAGCGGTGCCAGGGGTTTACGAACTACCCCTCCTCGAAACATGGACGGGATTACGCCCGGGCAGCAGAGACAACGCGCCTATACTCGGCAAAACACCTATCGAGAACTTGATATACGCAACGGGACACTATCGCAACGGCATCTTACTCACACCGATTACGGCTTATGAGATCGCTAAACTGATTCGGACCGGTGAAACCTCAGAGACAATCGCCCCATTTCAATTAGACCGGTTCTTGACTTAACTGGGGGAGAAAAAGAATGAAGATACATATTAATGGCGAAAAAAAAACGGTTGATCCGAATTTAAATATTTACGACTTGATCATCGCCTTAGAACTGAAACCGACACAGCCGGGCATCGCTGTCGCTGTGAACCGAGAGGTTATCCCAAAAACGAAATGGCAGACGACAGCACTCCACGAGAACAGCGATGTGGAAATTATACGTGCCGTTCAAGGCGGATAAACACACTGGCACGAGGATTAACGCCCAAAATATTTGATAAAGCAGTCTTGACGCTGCTATACTAATTGAAATTGCCCTGTGATGAACCGTCGGCAGAACACTACGAAAAGCCAAGAGCCCCGCTGGATTCAACGCGCAAACAGCTTCGAGAGAGCCTTTCGTCGATTAAAAGCAGCTGTTAAACTTGCGGAAGAACGGGAACTCTCAGATTTAGAAGCGCAAGGCTTGATACATGGGTTTGAATATACGTATGAACTCGCTTGGAAGACTTTAAAGAACTTCCTTGAAGCGCAAGGTATCTTGAACTTGTATGGTTCGCGCGACACAACCCGCGCGGCTTTTAGGAATGGATTGATTGAAAACGGTGACGTCTGGATGGATATGGTTGACAAACGCAATCTAACTTCGCATACGTATGATGAAGAAACCGCTGGGCAGGTTGTTACTGCTATTTGCGCTACCTACTTCGCTGAATTCGAGCGGTTGCTCCGCCACCTGCAGCAGCTAAAAACGGAAGGTAACCCCTAAAAATGAAATACGGTTTGTCTACCCAAACTCTCCAAAAAATCCGAGATGTTTTCATGCGATACCCAGAGGTAAAATCGGCGGTGTTGTACGGTTCTCGCGCCAGAGGCGACTATAAAAACGGTTCTGACATTGATTTAACACTCTACGGTAATAGCGGATTGACGCATACGCTCCTCTCTCGAATCGCAAACGATTTAGACGATCAGTTACTGCCCTATACCATAGATCTGTCCATTTTCAAGAACATCAATAACCCCGATATGGTTGAGCAAATTCAGAGCTTCGGTGTAACATTTTACAAAAAATAGGGTTGGCACCGGAAAAAGAAACATGCAAGAATTCAAGATCTCAGACCAAACATACACATCAAGATTACTCATCGGGACAGCAGGCTACCCAAATTTCCATATCCTGACGGAGGCTATCGCCGCGAGCGGTGCAGAAATTGCGACGGTATCAATGCGGCGTGTGAAATTTACGGATACATCCGGCGAAAGCCTGTTCGCGCTTTTACGCGAACGCGGTATGACAATTCTCCCAAATACTGCTGGTTGTTTCACGGCAAAGGACGCAATCCTGACAGCAAATCTCGCAAGAGAGGCACTTGAAACATCACTCATCAAACTCGAAGTTATCGGGAATGAGGAGACACTCTTCCCAGATGTAGAACAGCTGCTCAATGCGGCGGAAATGCTTGTCAAAGCCGGTTTCACTGTGCTGCCGTATTGTAACGACGATCCGGTTACCTGTAAGAAATTAGAAGAGCTTGGGTGTGCTGCTGTGATGCCGTTAGGGGCACCGATCGGTTCTGGAATGGGGATACGTAACCCGTATAATATCCAGATTATCCGCGACCTTGTGCAAGTGCCGCTGATAGTAGATGCCGGGGTTGGAACGGCATCAGATGCAGCGATAGCGATGGAATTAGGGTGCGACGGTGTTCTGCTCAATACAGCGGTTGCGAAAGCACACCGCCCGGTTCTGATGGCGGAAGCAATGAAAAAAGCGGTTGAAGCGGGAAGATCGGCATTTCTGGCAGGGCGTATCCCTCGGAAACGCTACGCAACTGCCTCAAGCCCACAAGACGGAATAATCAAAGCATAGCATTGGAGTGTGTGTGAAAAAAACAAATCGCTTTTTGATGCAACCTGTAAGTCAAGGCTTGCTGTTAAAACTCGGAATATCGCTTGTCCTTCTCACGCAAGTGGTAGGTGCAGTATTTTTATCGACTACACGCAGTGCCTTTGCTCAATTTCAACCCGGATTCGGACAGAGTCTATTAAAAAAAGAACCCGAACCGTCTGACACCTACCCGGCAGAACTCACAATCAGCTCCCACTTCTCTAATACATTCAACAACCATATAGAATTGGGTTTAAGTGTAGATCCATACACGAGCAGCTTGGCAGGAGCAGAAGACCCGCAGCTTGTGGGCATTATCAATCGCTTTGGCGTTGACTTGAACGGAGATTTCCCGGTTACTGATAAACTCAGGCTCAGACTGCAATATATCCCTCAAGCTGAAAATTACACCGGTGCAGAGGGAAAACTCGACGAATTCGATGCATTCAGCGATGTGCTTTTAACTGAACTGAGTTTCCGACCTCTTGAAAACTTATCGCCATTTGTGGCTTCGCATCGGCTGCAACGTTTCGTGCGAACCTCCGATGTCTATAACAATACCGAACGACACCTCGGTCTACGCTTCGGACGCGTCTTAGCATATAACTTGAGATTACACCGATTTGATGATGACGAATCACTCAGAGAGGATTTCCTACTCATCGGATCTAACAGCCACAACATAAAGGGGCGTTTGCAATTTGGGTTTATAGAACAGCTCCTCGGTAAAATTGAATATGGGATAGAGAACAGCCGTTACGAAACCAATCTCAATAACCTCATCTTAGGTATCACAGGACTTGAAGATAATGAACGTCGAAACGATTGGCGGCACATCGGTGCCGCGAAACTGATACAGGTAGCAACTGAAGGGCTTATGTTTCAGGCAGAGGTGAATCTATTCCTGAATCGATCCAGTGTTGACTTTTTTAGCTTCGCCAGCACTGAAGTTGCGGGAAGTTCATTCTACCGACTGGATACCGGACGGTGGATACGGCTCAGACTCTCCAGACTCTGGGTGCAATTTGAAGGTAGACAGATTCTGGATGAGACTGGGGGTATCCCAGAAATCCGCGAAGATCGGCGAGATACACAGATAGCGGCAAATGTCCAACTGAATTGGCAGTTGAATTCGCAGCTAACACTCAATGCCGATTATCAGATAACCCAAAACCGCACGAACGAAGCAGATCCGCTGCTCGATTTTCTGAATTACACCCACACCGTTGCGACCTTGACGTTTCAGGGAGAGTATTGAAGGTTTGGTATTCGTAGCATAGTTTCCCCTTAGGGTGTGCAGGTTTGACTTTACCCCCCCTGCCCCCCGCAAGCAAGGGGGGATCCTTACCCCCTCCTGCCCACATTCGTAGCATAGCCTGTCAGGCTGTGG
The DNA here is from genome assembly GCA_965202725.1 of Candidatus Poribacteria bacterium. GTDB lineage: Bacteria > Poribacteria > WGA-4E > WGA-4E > WGA-3G > WGA-3G. The sequence continues at coordinate 3,880,571 of OZ241845.1, read as the reverse complement.
CTCTTCCGTATTCCGTAGCATAGCCTGTCAGGCTGTGCAGCTCAGCGCAGCAACCAGCTCACTTAGGACAAACGCAATTTCGACCGGACCCCCGGCAAGCGCGAGGGAACTCCTACACTACATAAGACTGCACAGGCTAACAGCCTATGCTACGCCCCTCGTAAGCGAGCAAGGCCGCTACAAACGAGCAGCCCGATACCCGCCTAACTGGAGAAGCTACCTTATTTTTCTATCAACAGCTTCCGCGTCGCCGTGAAGTCGCCCGCAGTCAACGTATAGAAATACACACCGCTCGCAACGGACTCGCCTACCTCGTTTGTGCCATCCCAATAGGCGGCACGACTCCTGCCATGATACATGCCCGCATCCTGATGTCCTAAGGCTAACGTCCGAACTAAACCGCCCTGGATCCCGTAAATGTGGACTGTTACATCCGCAGGTTCTGCCAACTGATATGGAATCCACGTCTCAGGATTGAACGGGTTTGGGTAGTTTGCGAAGAGGGCCGTCGCTTTTGGTGTCAACGTCAATAGCAGCCGCTGAAGAAAATGAATACCGCGTTGGGTAGTTGCATCGGTTAGATTTAAAGCCTGTGCTTGTGCTAGCCACTTCTTGACTTCTGCTCTTGTAGGAGCGAGGTGCCGGTGGCGACTCGACACGGATGCCGGTGGTGCACTGGCAGAGGTTTGACCGAATGCCGTAGCAACAGCAACGAGGTCGCGAATATCTACTTGCCCATCGGCGTTGACATCGGCGGGTGTTTCACCAGTTTCGCCGAATGCCGTAGCGACAGCAACGAGGTCGCGAATATCCACTTGCCCATCGGCGTTGACATCGGCTGCGAGGCGTAGTGGTTCGGGTTCGGGGGGTGTGGGAGCGAGTTCCCATAAGAGGATGGTGCCGTCCCCACTCCCGCTGGCGAGCGTCCCACCATCAGGGCTATACGACAGGTTGGTGACAGCACCCGTATGCCCAGAGAGCGTGCGGCGTCCCTCTCCTGTGTTGACATCCCACAGACGCACGGTGTTGTCCCAACTCCCGCTGGCGAGGGTTGTGCCATCAGGGTTATACGATAGGCTCAAGACAACACCCGTATGCCCAGAGAGCGTGCGGCGTTCTTCCCCCGTGTTGACATCCCACAGACGCACGGTGTTGTCCCCACTCCCGCTGGCGAGGGTTGTGCCATCAGGGCTATATGACAGGCTGTAGGCAACACTCATATGCCCGGTGAGTGTGCGGCGTTCTTCCCCCGTGTTAACATCCCACACACGCACGGTGCTGTCCGAACCGCCGCTTGCAAGTGTCCGCCCATTTGGGCTATACGACAGGCTCAAGACACTACTCGTATGCCCTCTGAGGGTGCGGAGGTGTCTCCCCGTGTTGACATCCCAGAGCCGGATGGTGTCGTCTTCACTCCCGCTGGCGAGCGTCCCACCATCAGGGCTATACGACACCCTGTTGACATTCCCCGTATGTCCTATAAGCAGGTCAAGCGCCTCCCCCGTCCGGGCATCGTAAATCCAAATACCTATACTGCTGGTGACTGCCAGACGGGTGCCGTCTGGGGAATACTTTATTTCACTTATCCAACCTTTGCCCAGACGGGCTTTCGCACCCTCAGGTAACCCCCACGTCGTATACTCTTGTGCAGTAGTGTTTGCCACGACACTCAATAGCACTAAAACGCCAACGAAAATTCCAAAACTGATATGTTTCATCTGTATGTTCACCTTCTTTGAAAGTTATTCGAGGGCACAAGCGCCCGCAAGTGAATTGGACGCGGCTCTCATCCACGCATCCCACCATAGTCCAGTGCTGTTCGCACCTCGCTTTAAAAATATTGTAACATAAATTTGATAAATTGTCAATATCGGGCTTTGTAGCATAGCCTGTTAGGCTGTGCAGCTCATACTCCCGCCCGCACACTCGTAGCATAGCCTGTTAAGCTGTGTCTTAAGTTGTAGCATAGCCTGTCAGGCTGTGCAGGTATTGTATTCGTAGCATAGCCTGTCAGGCTGTGCAGCTCAGCGCAGCAACCAGCTCACTTAGGACAAACGCAATTTCGACCGGCCCCCCCGCCAAGCGCGAGGGAACTCCTACACTACATAAGACTGCACAGGCTAACAGCCTATGCTACGCCCCTCGGAAGCTAGCCGGAATACTACAAACGAGCAGCCCGATACCCACCTAACTGGAGAAGCTACCTTATTTGCGTATCAACATTTTACGCGTCGCACTGAAATCACCCGCAGTCAACGTATAGAAATACACACCGCTCGCCACAACCTCACCCAACGCATTACGACCATCCCAATACGCCGCACGACCACGGCTCTCATAGGTGCCTGCCGCTTGATGCCCTAAATCCAACGTCCGCACTAACCTCCCATCCGCAGCATAGATAGATATACTCACATCCGCAGCGGCTGACAACTCATACGGCAGCCACGTCTCTGGATTGAACGGATTCGGATAGTTCGGAAGCAGCACAGTCCGCTCCGGAAGAGGCCTATCTATCGCGTCCATAGACGTTGAAAAATAATGCAACAGAAAGGTTTGAACTTCCTCGGACAACAACTGAAAAGGCGGATAGTCGGAAAGCGTCGTGAGTTGTCTCGAGGGGGCAGCAAAACCCTTCGCTTCTAAGTTATACGTCCCTTCATAAGTTACAGTATGATCTTGCTGTTTATCACTTTCCAGCCGGTACACTTGTTTTACCGTTACTCTTATTGGCTTTATTTCCGCTACAGGTTTGGGGAGGAGCAAAACATACCGATCTCGATCGGTAGGACGGCCAGGACCAGGTAACAGAATCTGTCCCTTGGTTAATCGAATCTCGGGGTCCATCATAGATGTTAGAATCCTGTTTATCTCCACTACAGTGTTATATTGTATGGTACTCAGGTCTGCTGCCCAATTTATCACGCTCCCGACATATGGAATGTTCTCGGGATATAGAATCAACCCAACAATCCCAGACCTGTTAGCTGCGCGGGTTTCCGAGAGTTTTTCTTCCTCAGCCTCAAGGCTCCTCTCTGCTGCTTCTTGAAGGGAAAATATAAAATACTGTAGTCTGTCAGAAAAAACATGACCAAGCCCGTGGTCCTCCGCAAACCCTTTCGCTATTTCAAGAACCGTTTTCCCAATTGCTATTTGGCCTAGGTATTTTAATAATGAAGGTAGCAAATTATCAGACAGTGTGTTAGCAGGAACGCCTTCAAAGTCAAGCGTGATTGTGCAATCGCCATAATACACTTCGTCATTAGCAACGCCTGTGATCCTTGGATACATAGCGTTCAGAACGAAGTAAGTTGCGTTAGGCGCAAATGCTACCTCCGAGATAAGATACGACGGGACTTCTAAGGCGATGCCATTTGCATCAGCCGTCGTATTTGGTTGATTGACATTCCAAACATCTCTACCATCTGAGATCATAGTGCCATCGGGGCTCCACGCTAAATCAAGAACTTCGCCGCTTGCCGTGATCTCTGCGGCAAGTGTCGGGTTCGTACCAATTTTGTAGAAAGAGATGACACCATCGCCGTCTCCAAGTGCGATGTATTCACCGTTTGGACTAAAAGCAATGGCATAAACATTGCCGGAACTTAGCTGCCAAGCAACGTTACTAGTTGTCATATCATAGATATTCACATAGGTGTTACTGCCATCGTATCCATCTGCTGCAAGATACCTTCCATCCGGACTGAAAGCAACAGATTGAACATTTCCGCCAGGTGTAAAATCAATTACATTCACATCTTCATAATCAACGTCTGCCCACCAGCTATCTAATGCGTAAAGCGAGACATAGCCGGCATCATCTCCTGCTGCAAGATACCTTCCGTCCGGACTGAAGGCTACATCGTAAACTTCAGACGCGGATCCTTTGCCCCATCCGCGCATTTGATCGCTGTTTACATCCCAAAGGAAGGCCCACTTAAGATCCGCTGCTACTGCTACATAGCTGCCATCTGCACTGTAGGCAATAGAATTGATATTGCCAGCATCATCAAGAAAATTACTCCTGTTAACAGTCGTTCTGGGGGCTACGTCCAAGAGCCATACGAAGGGACTTCCATTATAGCCATCGGCGGCGAGATAGTTCCCATCCGGACTGAAGGCAACACCTTCAACTTCCCCACCGAGATCTACATACATTGCATCGTCATCTCCTACAGCCCAGAAACCGATATCGCCGTCTGTATCACCCGTCGCAATGTATTTTCCATCCGGACTGAAATCCACTGACACACTTCCAGAATAGAGACTGTATGCGTGTGTGACAGTAAGATCATCTGCTTTCGTTAGTGAAACGTTTTGTAAAAGCAGGAAAAAGCTCAGCAATACTATGAAACTTAAAAACCATATTTTTTTCATAAAATTAATCCACCTCTTTTTACAGCTACGTCAGTAGCGTACAGCCCAAGTTGCCAATTTGTAGTATAAGTTGTAGCATAGCCTGTCAGGCTGTGGCTCTTCCGTATTCCGTAGCATAGCCTGTCAGGCTGTGCAGGTTTGACCTCCGCATCGACGAAAAAGTTTCGGAAAAATTTGAAAAGTTCATCGCTGTTAGACTGTGCAGGTTTTTCTCCAGGCAAGCGAGGGGCTGCTGAGGCACATGAAACTACACAGCCTATGCTACAACACACCTAACGGTTGCCTATGTTACAGATGCACAGCCTAACAGGAAACCAGGCTACAACACACCCTAACGGTTGCCTATGCTACATGCACAGCCTAACAGGCTATGCTACAACACACCCTAACAGGAGAAGCCACCTTATTTGCGTATCAACATCTTTCGCGTTGCCGTGAAGTCACCCGCAGTCAACGTATAGAAATACACACCGCTCGCAACCGACTCGCCCAACGCATTACGACCATCCCAATATGCCGCACGACCACGGCTCTCATAGATACCTGCAGCCTGATGCCCTAAATCCAACGTCCGCACTAACCTCCCATCCGCACTATAGATAGATATACTCACATCCGCAGCGGCTGACAACTCATACGGCAGCCACGTCTCTGGATTGAACGGATTCGGATAGTTCGGAAGCAGCACAGTCCGCTCCGGAAGAGGCCTATCTACCGCGTCCATAGACGTTGAAAAATAACTCAGCAAAAAGGTTTGAACCTCCGCAGACAACAACTGAAAAGGCGGATAGTCGGAAAGCGTCGTGAGTTGTCTCGAGGGGGCAGCAAAACCTTTCGCTTCTAAGTTATACGTCCCTTCATAAGTTACAGTATGATCTTGCTGTTTATCACTTTCCAGCCGGTACACTTGTTTTACCGTTACTCTTATTGACTTTATTTCCGCTACAGGTTTGGGGAGAATCAAAACATACTGATCTACATCGGTAGGACGGCCAGGACCAGGGAACAGAATCCGAAGGACGAATTCCTTGGTTAATCGAATCTCGGGGTCCATCATAGATGCTAGAATCCTGTTTATCTCCACTACAGTGTTATATTTTATGGTACTCAGGTCTGCTGCCCAATTTATTAATGGCAGCAGACCAACTATAGCAGATATGCCAGCTTTGAAGGTTCCCAAGCCGGCTTCTTTCCCAGCCTCAAGGCTCCTCTCTGCTGCTCCTTGAACGGGAAATATAAAATACTGTAGTCCGTTAGAAAAAACATGACCAAGCCCGTGGTCCTCCGCAAACCCTTTCGCTATTTCAAGAACCGTTTTCCCAGCTTCTACTTGGTCTAGGTATTTTAATAATGAAGGTAGCAAATTATCAGACAGTGTGTTAGCAGGAACGCCTTCAAAGTCAAGCGTGATTGTGCAATCGCCATAATACACTTCGTCATTAGCAACGCCTGTGATCCTTGGATACATAGCGTTCAGAACGAAGTAAGTTGCGTTAGGCGCAAATGCCAACTCCGAGATAAGATACCAAGGCTCTTCTAAGGCGATGCGATTTGCATCAGCCGTCGTGGGTGCGAGGTCCCATAGGAGGACCGTGCCGTCATGACTCCCGCTTGCGAGCGTCCGACCATCAGGGTGGCTAAACACTACGCTGTTGACATCATCCGTATGTCCTCTGAGCGTGCGGAGTTCGTGCCCTGTGCTAGCGTCCCACAGACGCACCGTGTGGTCCCAACTCCCGCTGGCGAGCGTCCGACCATCCGGACTATACGCCACGGTCCGGACACCAGCCGTATGCCCAGAGAGCGTGCGGAGCTCTCTACCTGTGCTCGCGTCCCACAGACGCACGGTGCCGTCATCACTCCCGCTGGCGAGCGTTGTGCCGTCCGGACTATAGGACACGCTGGCTCCCCAACCTGTATGCGCAACGATCGTGCGGAGGTGCGTACCCGTGTTGACATCCCAGAGACGGATGGTGCCGTCAGAACTCCCACTGGCGAGTGTCTTGCCATCGGGGCTATAGGATATGCCGAAGACCCAGCCCGTATGTCCTCTGAGGGTGCGTAGCTCTTCCCCCGTGCTCACATCCCATAGACGCACGCTCTCGTCATCACTCGCGCTGGCAATAGTCCGACCATCCGGACTATACGCCACGCTCCGGACCCAACCCGTATGCCCAGAGAGCGTGCGGAGCTCTTCTCCGGTGCTCACATCCCACAGATGAACGGTGTTGCCCCAACCGGCGCCGCTTGCGAGCGTGAGCCCGTCAGGACTGAAAGACACGCTCCAGACATCGCCCTTATGCCCTATGAGGGTGCGGCGTTCCCTGCCTGTGTTGACATCCCAGAGGCGAATAGGGCGGTCCCAACCGCCAACGGCGAGCGTACTCCCATCTGGGCTATACGCCACGCTGATGACCTGATCTATGTGCCCTCTGAGGGTGGTGCGGCGTTCCCTGCCTGTGTTCGCATTCCACAGACGCACGGTGCCGTCATGACTTCCACTCGCGAGCGTCTTGCCATCGGGGCTATAGCACACGCTCACGACCCTATCCGTATGCCCAGAGAGGGTGCGGAGTTCCTCTCCCGTGCTAACATCCCACAGACGGATGGTGCCGTCCTCACTCGCACTGGCAATAGTCCGCCCGTCCGGACTATACGACACGCTTCTGACATAACTCGTATGCCCAGCGAGGGTGCGGATTCTCCTACCGGTGTTGACATCCCACAGACGAACCGTGCCGTCATCACTCGCACTGGCGAGCGTACCCCCACCCGGGCTATATGCCACGCTTCTAACCCAATCTGTATGCCCAGCGAGGGTGCGGATTCTCCTACCGGTGTTGACATCCCACAGACGAACCGTGCCGTCATCACTCGCACTGGCGAGCGTCCGACCATCCGGACTAAAAGACACGTCGTTGACCCACTCCGTGTGCCCAGCGAGGGTGCGGATTCTCCTACCGGTGTTGACATCCCACAGACGGATGGTGTCGTCACCACTCCCGCTTGCGAGCGTCCGACCATCCGGACTAAAAGCCACCCTGGAGACATAACCCGTATGCCCTCTGAGGGTGCGGAGTTCCTCCCCCGTGTTGACATCCCAGAGGCGGATGGTGCTGTCACTGCTCCCACTGGCGAGGGTCGTGCCATCGGGGCTATAGGACACGCTGTAGACACCACCCGTATGCCCTGTCAGCAGGTCAAGCACCTCCCCTGTTCGGGCATCGTAAAGCCAAATACCGATACCGCCAGCGACTGCCAGACGCGTGCCGTCTGGGGAATACGCTATTTCAATCATCCTCCCTTTGCCGAGACGGGCTGTTGCACCTTCGGGTAACCCCCACGTTGTATACTCCTCCGCAGCGGTGTTTCCCACAACAGTAAATACCACTAAAACGCCAATGAAAATTCCAAAACTGATATGTTTCATCTGTATGTTCTCCTCCTTCGGAAGTTATTTCGAGTGCACAAGCACCCGCAAGTAAATTGGACGCGGCTCTCATCCACGCATCCCACCATAGTCCAGTGCTGTTCGCACCTCGCTTTAAAAATATCGTAACATAAGTTTGATAAATTGTCAATATCGGGCTTTGTAGCATGGTTTCCTGTCAGGCTGTGGCTCTTCCGTATTCCGTAGCATAGCCTGTCAGGCTGTGCAGGTTTGACCTCCGCATCGACGAAGAAGTTTCGGAAAAATTTGAAAAGTTCATCGCTGTTAGGCTGTGCAGGTTTCTCCCCGCAAGCAAGGGGCTGCTGAGGCACATGAGACTACACAGCCTATGCTACAACACACCTAACGGTTGCCTATGTTACACATGCACAGCCTAACAGGCTATGCTACGAAACACAGCCTAACAGGAAACCAGGCTACAACACACCCTAACGGTTGCCTATGCTACATGCACAGCCTAACAGGCTATGCTACAACACCCCCTAACAGGAGAAGCCGCCTTATTTGCGTATCAACATCTTTCGCGTCGCACTGAAGTCACCCGCAGTCAACGTATAGAAATACACACCGCTCGCAACCGACTCGCCCAACGCATTACGACCATCCCAATATGCCGCACGACCACGGCTCTCATAGATACCTGCAGCCTGATGCCCTAAATCCAACGTCCGCACTAACCTCCCATCCGCAGCATAGATAGATATACTCACATCCGCAGCGGCTGACAACTCATACGGCAGCCACGTCTCTGGATTGAACGGATTCGGATAGTTCGGATACAGACGAGTTGCGGCAGGAGCGGACTGATGCCTTGCGGGTGCAGCTGGGCCCATTGCATCCGTGGGCGCAATACCCAACTCGATACTGGCAGGAACCCCCAAACCACTGACGACGTTTTGGATGTTCTTGCCGTTGAGAGTGGCACGCTGGATCCTCCCGTGCGTGTTCGTCCAGTAGAGTTTACGCCCCACCGTATCTACAGCAACACTCATAGGGACACTCGATGCCAGCGTAACGAGGTCTTCCCTTGCAGTGCCATCAAGGGCAGCGCGCCTGATTTTTCCGCTATCCTTGCCTGTGCGCTCCGTCCAGTAGAGTTTACCCTCTGCCACAGCAAGGCCGCCTACCGCTCCCAAGTCAGTAACCAGTGCTGCTTTGTTCTTTCCATTGTGATCGGCACGCCAAAGGCTCCCTTGCGCGTGCTGCCAGTCTTGTTCTTGTTGATCTATCCAATAGAGTTTGCCGCCCGTGGCATCCGCAGTGAGGTGCTTTGGGGTTTCCAGACCCGTGGCGACGTTTTGGGTGTTCTTCCCATTGAGATTGGCACGCAGAATGTTCCCACGAGCGTTTGTCCAATAGAGTTTTTGTCTGGCTGTATCAATTGCAATGTCGATCGGCACGCTGTTGAGTGCTTTAATCTGTTGCACATCTGTGCCATCAGGCGCGGCGCTATAAATGTCGCCTGTGTTATGACTCTTCCTCGTCGTCCAATAGAGCCTGCCACTTAACGTATCTACAGCGAGACCCGTCGCGTTGTGGACGCTGGGTGCCAGATGTTCTACGTTGGGCCCCGTGAGACTGTAGATCTTGCCTCTTTCACTGTCTATCCAATAGAGTGGAGGAAGCTTGAGCTGCCGGACATGTACCTCGGGATTGCGTTCCCATACGCGTACAGTGTCGTCAGAACTCCCGCTTGTGAGCGTCCGCCCATCCGGACTAAAAGCCACACTGGTGACAGCCTCCCTATGTCCTGTGAGTGTGCCGAGATGGCTCCCTGTGTTTGGATCCCAGAGGCGGATGGTGTCGTCCCAACTCCCGCTTGCGAGCGTCCGCCCATCCGGACTAAAAGCCACACTGGTGACAGCCTCCCTATGTCCTGTGAGTGTGCGGAGATAGACCCCCGCGTTGGCATCCCAGAGCCGGATGGTGTCGTCTTCACTCCCGCTGGCGAGCGTCAGCCCATCAGGGCTAAAAGACACACTCCAGACAGAACCCGTATGCCCTCTGAGGGTGCGGAGGTGTCTCCCCGTGTTGACATCCCAGAGCCGGATGGTGTCGTCTTCACTCCCGCTGGCGAGCGTCAGCCCATCAGGGCTAAAAGACACACTCCAGACATCATCCGTATGCCCAGTGAGAGTGCGGCGTTGTTCCCCCGTGTTGACATCCCAGAGACGGATGGTGTTATCGTCACTCCCACTTGCGAGCGTCAGCCCATCAGGGCTATACGACACGGTGTTGACATCACGCGTATGCCCAGTGAGCGTGCGGCGTTCTTCCCCCGTGTTCACATCCCAGAGACGGAGGGTGCCGTCAGAACTCCCGCCGCTTGCGAGCGTCCGCCCATCTGGGCTAAAATTGACATCATGCGTATGCCCAGTGAGGGTGCGGCGTTGTTCCCCCGTGTTGACATCCCAGAGAATGACGGTGTCGTCAGAACTCCCGCTTGCGAGCGTCCGCCCATCAGGGCTAAAAGACACACTCAGGATATCATCCGTATGACTGCTGGTGATGAGCGTGCTGAGATAGCTACCTGTGCTTGGATCCCAGAGGCGGATGGTGTTATCGTCACTCCCGCTGGCGAGCGTCCGACCATCCGGACTAAAAGATACACGCCAGACATCCCCCGTATGCCCTGTGAGTATGCGGAGTACGTTGCTTGTGCGGAGGTCGCTACCTGTGTTTGGGTCCCAGAGGCGGATGGTGTCGTCCTCACTCCCGCTGGCAAGCGTCCGACCATCCGGACTAAAAGACACACTCCTGACACGCCCCGTATGCCCTGTGAACACGCGGAGATAGCCCCCTGTGTCCACATCCCAGAGCCGGATGGTGTAGTCCCCACTCCCGCTTGCGAGCGTCCGACCATCAGGGCTAAAAGACACACTCCAGACATCCCCCGTATGCCCAGAGAGCGTGCCGAGACGGCTGCCTGTGTTGACATCCCAGAGGCGGATGGTGTTGTCCTCACTCCCGCTGGCAAGCGTCCGACCATCAGGGCTAAACGCCACACTGGAGACACCCACCAGAGCCCCTCGGGATATCCTTCTAAAACCAGACCATCCACGCTCTAGCGTGTAGAGTTTGCTGCCTGTGTTGACATCCCAGAGCAGTACAGCGCCGTCCCAACCCCCGCTTGCGAGGGTCCGCCCATCAGGGCTAAACCCCACGCTTTGGACATCGCCCCCCCATAGGAAATCGACCCTATGCCCTCTGAGCGTGTAGAGTTCGCTGCTTGTGTTGACATCCCACAGACGCACGCTGCCGTCCCTACTCCCGCTTGCGAGGGTTTTCCCGTCTGGGCTAAAGCCCACGCTGCGGACAGACTTCGTATGCCCGGTGAGCAATTGAAGCGCTTCCCCTGTCTGCGCATCGCAGATGAAAATGCCTATACTGCTGGCGACTGCCAGATGGGCACCGTCTGGGGAATAGTTTATATCATTTATCCAACCTTTAGCCAGAGCTGTTTTAAATCGCCACGTTGTGGAGTCCTCTGCAGCGGTGTTTACCACGACACTCAATAGCACTAACACTCCAACGAAAAAACGGCTTATCGTTTGCATTTATCTGTTCTCCTTCTTAGAAAGTTGTTCGATCGAACAATCGTCCTTAAGTAAATTGGACGCGGCTCTCATCCACGCATCCCATATAGCCAGTACCTTTCACACCTTATCTTTAAAAAATATGATAACACACGTTTCTTTTTGCTCGTTCAAGTCTCTTTTTTCATTATCGGGCTGTGTGGCATGGTTTCCTGTCAGGCTCCGTAGCACAGCCTAGCAGTTTCCTATGCTACAACACACCTAACAGTTTCCTATGCTACATGCACAGCCTAACAGGCTATGCTACAACACCCCCTAACAGGAGAAGCCGCCTTATTTGCGTATCAACAGCTTCCGCGTTGCCGTGAAATCACCCGCAGTCAACGTATAGAAATACACACCGCTCGCAACCGACTCGCCCACATCGTTTGTGCCATCCCAATATGCCGCACGACCACGGCTCTCATAGATACCTGCAGCCTGATGCCCTAAATCCAAACGCCGCACTAACCGCCCAGCCACACTATAGATAGATATACTGACATCGGCAGCGGCTGACAACTCATACGGCAGCCACGTCTCTGGATTGAACGGATTCGGATAGTTCGGAAGCAGCGCTGTCTCTGTTGGGCGGAGAGGGGTTAGGAGCTGCTCTAACACCGCGATACCGTTTTGGTAGGTTTCATCGCTAAAGTTGCGCCGTTTGGCTGCAAGAATCCATCGCTGTAGACTTGCTGTGGTGAGGTTCGGGGAAGCAGGGGTAGCTTCCTCAGACTCCAATGCCTCTACAATTAACAAGATATCCTCACGACTCACAAGACCGTCCTTGTTGATGTCCGGGTTTGGATGTGTTCTCCGAACCGCGGCTGTCCCGAACTGTGAGGCGACCAACACCAAATCATCGACATCCACCGCGCCGTCGCCGTTGGCATCCACATGGGCAACATCATCTAAACGCAGGGAATAGGTTTCCCAGGTGAAGTTTCCATATCCATCCAGCACCTGAAGCCTGACTTCTGTCGCGGATCCGGGTTTTACTTCGGTGGTGGTAAATTCAATCCGGTTGAATTCCCCGTTCAGGGCTTGACAGCTGTGCAGCTTGACTCCATCGGCTGGATCACCGATAGCGACCGGGATAGCCAACTGCGCTTGATGAAGCCCATCAGCATCGGCGACTTCAAAACGGAAACGGATCATATTGGGGGGTAATGCGATCGGGGTCAGCATTGCCAGCGTTGTCGGTTCATTGAAGGACGTATCGTGTGTGTTAAAATAGCGATGTGCGTTTAACCATTCTGCGGCACAATGCGATAACCGGTTTCTGTCATCTCCATAGGACATCAGATAGGTATCGTTTCGGAAATCGTGCGCGAGTCCAAATGCGTGTCCGAGTTCGTGTGCCGAGGTTTCAAGGCCGTGCTTTCCAACAAAGCAATCCCCGGTGGCAGGAACAATTGCCCTGCCGCTGGTAGTGGAATGGATGCCACCCAGACCACACCAGTGGCCATCAATCCTCTCACTGCCGGTCTCTATGAAAATTAGATGGAGATTTGTTGATAAACTGAACTGTTCCTCAAGTTCTTCTATGACTTTGTCAAGTGTCCCAGTGTTGTAATACCGGTCCGTAAATTTACCGTTCACGTGATGAACGACCGCCTTCCCGGCGGCATCAGTTTCAAACGAGAAGGTTTTTCTGCCGAATCCGTAGTTTTGCATCTGTTCAGCGTAAAACTGCTGCACGTCCTTTATGCGGGTATCCAACTGCGTGTCAATGCCGTGTTGTGCGGAACGGTTGCGTGGAAGGAAATAGATGAGTCGGACTATTTCTCGCTGTTGGAGCGTCTGCAGATAGGATTCTATATTCTGGACTCGGACAGTGCCATCGTCTCCCGCACTGGCGAGGGTCTTTCCGTCCGGGGAAAATGAAGCCCCGTAAACCCAGGCGGAATGTCCTGTTAGGGTCGTAATTTCCTCCCCACTGTCGACCGACCAGAGGGTTACGGCTGCATGCCCGGTACTTGCGAGGACTTTCCCATCCGGAGAAAAATCGAGGGTATAAGCCGTTCCCCTGTTATGGAGTGTGCCGAGCAGTGACCCATTGGAGACCGCCCACAACTTGATGAGCCCATGATATCCGGCACTCGCCAACGTTCTACCGTCAGGGGAAAAGGTGAGTGTGTACACACTATCGGTGTCCCCTTCAAGTTGAGAGATAGCCTGTCGCTGCTGAATATCCCATATTTTCACGCTGCCTTCACGATCTCCGGCGGCAAGAAATCGCCCGTCCGGCGAAAAGGCTAACGCCCAAACGTATTCGTTGTGGCGAAGCGTCGCTATCTCAGTCTGCGTGCTGACTTCCCATAACTTTACATGTTGGCCCGCAGTGGCGAGGAGTCGTCCATCGTGAGAAAATGCGACCTCCTTGATTTGAGAACGAGTTCGATCCGTAATATGTTCGAGGGTAGCCATGCTCTGTTGCGTGCGTACATCCCACAGTTTGAAAGTCCAATCATCGCTGCCGCTGGCAAGCAATTGTCCATCTGGGGAAAATACGACTGAATTGATTCGCCCGGTATGCCCCCTGAGGGTTGATGTAGGGCTGCCTTTCAAATCCCACAATTTGATTGTGTTGGTGTCCCCAGCACTTGCAATCAGCGAGTTCTTCACGGGGGAGAATTTCACTGTTCGGACAGTACCACCGTGTTTAAAAATTGTCGGTCCCTGTGGAAACAGTGGCAGGAGAAAAATGAAAAAAAACGTTATTGTAAAAAATGAAAGTTTGAATCGCATGAAGTCTCCCGTTGATAGCGTGAGTTTGATAGATAGCACATGCGAAGTGGTGCTTTTTACTCGGATCGCCTATTTTTGAAAATTCCCCAGTGTCTCTCTTACTCTTCGGATCTCACGTCAATGTTAATTCGATGAGGTGTAAAGTTTGTGATGTCCAGGGAAAAGCGATTGAGCGGCTTGCTGACGAATTCTTCGACCAGACGCTGCGTATCGCGCTGAGATTTGAGCTCAATGACAGCGACACCCGAATCGAAACTACGCAGATACACGCTATCAATACCAGTCCAATCGTTCAAGACCTGTTTTAACTGAACAAGCTGATCAAACGCTAGCCCTGAAATAACCAATTGTGCATCGTAAACAGCAGCGGCTTCTCTTACATCAATGTTGATCTGATCGGGGGTAAAGTTTGTAACACGCAGCGAAAATTGATTGATCGGTTTATTGACGAGTTCGCCGGCTAAATGTTGGGTATCATGCTGAGAGTGGATATCTATTACAGCGACTCCAGCATCGAAATTCTGAAGTGATACAGTCTCTATACCTTCCCATTCTTTTAATGCTTGTTCCAGCTGCTCAAGCTGGTCAAACGTGAGTGACGAGATAATCAGTTGCGCCTTGTGACGAGCGGACTCCTTCCTGACTTCAACGTCAACCCGTCTGGTGGTAAAGTCTGTGATATCAAGGGAGAACTGGTCAAAGGACGTGCGGATCAATTCCGAAGCGAGGCGTTGGGCGCCGCCCTTATAGTGGAGTTCAATGACAGCAACACCCGCATCAAAACTCCGAAGATACACGGTATCAATACCGCTCCACTTCTCCAAGGCTTGCTGGAGAGCCACCAGTTGCTTAAACGCCAGTTGCGAAACAACCAATTGTACATCATAGAGTGCAACGGCTCTCCTGACTTCAACGTCGATTTGCATCGTCGTAAAGTTTGTGACATCTAATGAAAATTGATTCATCGGCTTACTGACGAGTTCACTGGCTAAACGTTGGGCAGTGTGTCGGGTCTCAAGTCCGATGACAGCGATCCCGGCATCAAAACTCCGAAGGTTGACAGCATCAATGCCTCCCCAATTTTGCAATATCCCTTCTAATTGTGCGAGTTGACTAAATGTTAACTCTGCCACAACCAATGAGACCTCATAAGCTTTGGGGCCACGCTGGTTCCACTGGCTTTCGATTTGCTCCATCAGATAATCTGCGAGCAATTCTCCAGTGTTTTGAAATGCTTTTTGAGTCGCCATGTTTTCTGTGAGATCCGCACCTTCTCCAGTGTGCGATTTTGCGACGAATATAGTTGCCGTGTCAACATCGAGCATCCGAACTTCAGCGGTTGCACGGGAGGTATATAACCCATAACTGATTAGGTTATCGTTTGGGAATGCCTCCCCAACGATGACCAGCTCCGCGTTGTGCTGTCGTCCGATGGCGGCTGCCGCTGCTGGATCACCGTGCAATAAGCCGCCTGCGGGTTCCGAGGGATGTGCCCTTCTAATCTGGTTGGGGTCTACCACTTTAAATCCGTTTTCGGTGAATTTGCGAACCATTTCCGTCTCCGTAGCAGGGCTGGGTGCCTGCCAATGTCGTTCGGCAATGAGAATCATGACGCGAGGTTTTCGTTTGATGACCTCTGTTTCCGGTGCTGCCGGCGGCATGCCCGGTGCTCTTTGGTCAATCCGTATTTCGAGGAGTTCTGCGGTCTGGTTTAGGACCTCAACTTCAAAATCAGCAAACGCTGTAAGTGCTAGTTCTGTTGCAAACTGCTGTAGATCATTAGTCGTGACAGTCAACTTGATTTCAGCACGACTCCCTGCGGCATCAAAATTCTGTCTGTCTAAACTCCCGATGGAGGGAATACGTTGTTTTAAGGACTCTTCAAACAGCACCAACTCTTTAAACGTCACGTTGGTAACTTTCAAAGTCACTTGACTGTGAGCTGATGACGTATCCGCCACGGCTGAGATGTTAGTTTGAGATAGAAAAATAAAAAGTAATAACAACATCTTCGCCAATGTATCCGGGGCTACTTTGAGGAGAAGTGTAATGAATAGGCTCAATAGCCCGAAGCTGCTCAGGGATGTTGGCAATAACAATCGTTTCATGTTTTTCGTGAAAAGGGCATCATTTCTAACGTGCATACGCTATGAGTGCTTTAGCGAGTTCATCAGAGAGTTTGTTCGCGGCTTCGAGCACCATCACGTCTTTTATAGGGGCATCCTGCTCTTCAACTTTGGTAAGCTCATAAAAGTATTTGTCAGAGCGATTCAAAGCCCCGCCGTCCCCCGTTATTTTTGCCCATTCGGCTTTGAATTCATGAGTCGTATCAAATTTTTGCGGGGATTTGACTTTGCCAGTTTTTACGTCAATTATCCGATAAGACCCGATAATCCTGGCGGAAGAGCTGACTGTATAGTGGGTAATCCTTGCGGATATATTCACAGTGCGATACTTGTTTCGAGTTCGCACTTCCCCGTCTTTATTCACGTATTTTTCTTCGCCTATGACTTCCTCTTTCGTGCCTTTGCGATCATGAATTTCCCGTTTCGGATTAGGCGGAATATAGAGAATCTGTGTAATCTGCCCGATAAGCAGTTCATGAACGCCTACAACGTTACCGATGCCCGCCACAGAGGAAGAATCAAATCGGCCGGTATAACTGAGGTTTTGTTCGGACATGACATGCTCAAGTTCCTCGCGTGAAATAATATCCAAGAACTCTGCGGCTTGTTCATTATTCGCTACAGCGGTGACAATATCATCCGTAATTGTTTCCAAAAGTCCGCCATATAAATGTGCGTCACCGCTTCTGTCTTCAAAAGTTAGGATCGCCATTCTTTTTACGCCTGCTTCCCGGGCTTGTTCATAGCGGTCATCAGCATCCTTGTAACCAGGGACGAACTCTTGAGCCGCTCTGAATTCTTTAGCCGCCTGCTTTTGTGTTTCAACATCAGCACCTGAGTCGGCTATACGAATGGCTTCTTGGTAGTGTGCCTCTGCGGCCTGCTCCGAAGCTTGACGAAGCGGAACTGAATAATCCTGTGTCTCAAAGGTAATCCGTTGCTTCGTTTTCTTATGAATCAATGGGGGTAGATTCTTTACCAGGGTGTTGATTTCAATAAGACCTTTGTATTCGACAACAAGCTCATCCCATCTGAACTTATCGGAACTTGACTCAAGCGTTTTAATCTTGCGTTGACGTGCTTCTACGGCAGCATTGAAAAATGTCGGTGCGAAGTTTTGTGCCTTCTCATAATCAGGCTTGTGTTTCAAAGCCATTACAGCGGCGCGTAAGGCGGCTTCATAATCGTTCACCCGATAGCTTGCCTGCGCGCTTTCCATCAGTTTGCCATGCTTCCCAGCACAACCTGTTAGGCACAGCAATGCAAAGATAACAGTTAAAAAGCATTGAAAAAAATTCTTTATAGACATCTTCAGATTTATCTCCTTTACGATAGACGTTACTAAAGTTTAGACAATTTTCAAGGATGAAGTCATATTGCGTAAAGCGTAAAAATGTTTTAAAATAGTAACCTCACCTTTTTTAGCCTGTGCAGTTTTTGACCCTACCCCCCTGCCCCTCGCAAGCGAGGTATAGTATTTGTAGCATAGCCTGTCAGGCTGTGCAGTAGTAAAGGAAAACTTACGCACAGCGAACAGAGCAACCAGATAGAAACACACGGGTGAGGTATAGTATTTGTAGCATAGCCTGTCAGGCTGTGCAGTTCTAGTACAGGAAAACTTACGCACAGCGAACAAAGCAGCCAGATAGAAACACACGGGTAGTGAAGAAGCAATGCCCGACCAAAAGCTACTGATACGGTAGATTCGCGCAAGTTTTATTGGAAATAGGGGGCGTAGACCGCCCTGGACGGGGACAGGCAGAAGAAAACAACGATTGCGCCCAGTTAACTGATGGTTAAATCTGGGGGGGGGGGGGGGGTATAACTAATAGTTAATAATATCGTTATGTTAACGAAAGCCGCGAAGAAGCGAACCCGACACATGGTATAGCAACCACCTCGCATCGTTTCACTTCTCACTGCTTTTACTGCAAAATTAACAACTCGGTCATTCATCGTTGGTCGCTGCCCTCAAGTCGTTAGGTTTAAGGGTAACCTGCTTTTCAGGTTAACGTCAATTATTAATTATACACCATCTGAACCTTAAATGTCAATATTTTTTTGACATCAACATATATAATACCTTAAACACACTTAATTTGTCAACTTTTTTTTTTCTATGGCAAAATTATAACGACTTGTGCGAATTAATGTTGTAAGGCAAGATATTCCGATAATATGAACCTATACATTTCCGTGCAATACATTGTATTCCGCGGTATGCATGGTTTGCAAGTTGCTAAGGCTTAGCAACCCGGGGTTATCTCCCAAAGCACGCAGGAATATCCCACGTGCGCCGTTGAGGGCTCTGTCCATAGATAGCCCGAAAGCATCTTTGATCGTCTTCCGTCCCCCGAGATTTTTGACGATCTCGCCCGTCCAAGACACCGTCTTTGAGGTGTAGGCTTCACAAACGTCGAGGACGATAGCCCCAGTTTCTTTTGCTTTCTGCTTGAGAAACTGCTTGAACCGATAATGAGACAGGGTCAGCAGCTGCCGAACAGATTTTCTTCTCAGTTTTCGCTTGGCTTTACAAGTCATCTGTGAAGTTTCAAAAGTCGGTAGCAAGAGAATATCAAAGGTATCCACCAGCCAGCGTGCGATTTTCTTATGCAGTTCGTCTATAAGATTGCGTATCCGTTTACGCATTCGCTTTGCGGCTCTCCGCATATTTCGCTTGCTTTGGCGATTGTCCGCCTTGGCTGCACGGGACAGTAAGTCATCTAAA
Organism: Candidatus Poribacteria bacterium; assembly: GCA_965202725.1. Classification (GTDB taxonomy): domain Bacteria; phylum Poribacteria; class WGA-4E; order WGA-4E; family WGA-3G; genus WGA-3G. The sequence goes on along the minus strand of OZ241845.1, from coordinate 3,861,563 downwards.
TGGAAACAGAGCCTCTGAATTCTATTAATTGCGTGATGTCCAAGCCATCCGAACCCACGCTCATGGAAATAGGTGAGGAAGGTTCTCACGCCAGGGTCTAAAGCCACAACACGTCCGTTTGGCTTTCGCTTCGGGGTTGCGACAGTATAGGAAACACACAGATAATAGCTATCGCCGTCTTTTACCAGGCGGGAGTCTCTGATGTTCTCGGGTAATGCCTCAGCCATGACGAGATCCCCTAATTTCGTGTGATACACGCCATTAGGCTTTATGGCAGACTTGGGTATAAAAATGCTATCTGAAGGTTGACGCTTAGATTTGAAAGAAACCGACTGCTTTTCTCCTTTTGCTTTCGCCTTCTTTTTCGCTTCCCTCACGGCGATACAAGCATCACGGATAGCCACCGATTTGATTTGATAGGGCGTTTCTTTCGCCCAAGCAGGTAAGTCATGTAAGATACCTGTTTTGATGGCTTTCCAGTTGGCTTGCGTATCCGTCGTCTTGAGCAGATGCAAAGTTTGATTATAGGTGAAGCGGGCGGTGCCAAACCATTGACGCAACAGCAACCGTTGCTCAGCCGTCGGTAAGAGTCGTATCTTCTTTGATTTCATCACGGTAGCTTCGGAGCCCGGGCAGTCTGTGACTGAAGACGTGCAGGAGGGCGAGAAGATCCGCGGTGAGTTCTTCTTGCGGACTGTGTGCTGTTTTGTCAAGAACCACGAGTTCGCCACCGTTCTGTTCAATGAGGTATCGTATAAGATCGATACCGAACCGGGCGAGTCTATCCCGATGGGCAATAACAACTTGGAGCTGAGCACCTTGCAAAAGCCTGTCCAGTAAGGCGTTAAGTCCTTTTCTTTTGAAGTTGAGGCCACTGCCAATATCTCTAATGACTTCGGCATCGGGGTAGATACGCCGCATCGCGGTGACTTGGCGTTCCAGAGCGTCTCGTTGTTTGGCACTGGAGACCCTGCAATAGCAAACAGGGGTAATTGCACCGGATGCGTTACGGATGTATTTTTCAACATTGTAACGTCTATGTCCGCCTCCCGTGCGGATCGTGTCAATTTTGCCCGCATTCGCTAATCTCCGTAAATGATCGGGGGTATAGTCTAAAAGGGCACTTGCTTTTCTCGCTGATACATACATCATAGAGATAGGATAACAGATTCTCGTAGAAATGTCAAGAAAAAAAGCAAAATCTACAGAAAATGAGATACTGTTCAGCAACCCTTATGATTGATTTAGGACTTGGAATAGTTAATTTTCAGTCGGTTAAGCTTTTCGCGTATCATCTGTTCCATAATCTCCATTGAATAAGCTTTGGTCCAGGGGAGTGCTGCTTTTAAGTCTATTGGTTCATTGGGTTGTGCATACCCCTCTCGATCATTTTGCCTACGCAGTTCAATAAGACTCATCTTATCTGATTTCTTATTATTGCAGGGTTGGCAGAGAAGGGCTCGGTTATCTATATGATTTGTGCCACCAGCACTCCTTGGGTTAATGTGGTCAAGGTGTAGGTGCCTTTCGTCGGGCGGAATAAAGCTACACCCCCAACATTTCAGTCCAAACTCATTGACGAGAATGTCGCGCATCTCGGCATGGGTGAGCGGGTTTTCAGGATCAGCAGAATAGACGTGTGTCAACTCAGGGGAAGTTTGATCGCTGTTATCGGTGCGTTTAGGCGCTTCAATCTGGTAGTGCATTTCGTAGGGTTGCATTTGCCTATCCAGCCAATTTTTGTCGATCGCATATTTCTCAATATACTCCCGCTCTTTGCGAGATATTCCCATCAGCCGGGTGATAATATGGTAGCGTGCGTCTTTTCGTCTATCGATGCCGAGCCAACGTCGGTTGAGATTTTGAGCAGCTATAATAGTAGTGGCACACCCACAAAACGGGTCTAACACAAGGTCACCTTCTCGGCTACTCGCCTGAATAATACGCTCATACAGCGAAACTGGCTTTTGGTCTGGCGAACCTGTCCGTTCATTAGAAGACGTATTAAGTTGTAACCCATCTTCTATCCACAAGGTGCCAACAGCAGAGCCCGGTTGTTCGTCTAAATAGATACGACGGTTTTCCCCCGTTAATTGATAGTTTTTCCCCCACGATAACCTATATCTTCTTCCGTCCTCATCTGTATGTCTGTACTTCTTCTCAATCTCTTTTTCTGATATAGGCGTATAGATAGGCTGGAAGTAACTCTCTTTGCTTTTGCCATAAAAGAAGATTGAATCCGATTGTGTGGCGAATTTATGTTTGGCGTTATTTTTCCTACCACTGTATTTTCGCCAAATGATTTCATTTCGAAAGTTTTTCTTTCCGAAAATCGCATCCATGCACATCTTGATAGAGTGACTTGCAGTTGGATCGCAGTGGAGATAGATAGACCCTGTAGGCCTTAGGATACGGTGCATTTCAAGCAGCCTCACACTCAGAAAACAGAGAAACGCAGCCGTATCTTCGCCCTGACAATGCTTGGCTGCATCAATGGCATGGTAAAGTGCTGCATGGTTATCTTTGATCTCTTCAAGCCATTTCGGATGGACTTCGTTCCACTTCCATTGGTCAGGCAGTGTGTCAGTGTCTCCCCATTTCCAGTTGTCAACGTAGAATCCTGCGGTTCCGCTCCGATTTCGCTTGGTATTAAACGGCGGGTCGGTAGCAATCAGATCTACCGTATCGCTGTTCATTCCTCGCAGGACAATCAAATTATCCATTTCATAAAGGGTGTTATCTAAAAAATTCTGTGCCATACAACGTCTTCCTTGAAAAATAGGACTCACACAAACACCATAGCTGTTAATAATTCTGGACTTACGTCCTTGTGTCCGTAGGATGTTCTGTCCGATGGAAAGCCTTGAGAGCCGGAGGCGTTTTTGTGTCAGAACCGAACGGGTTATGCTACATCGGAGTGTAAACACCTCAGAGGGTATCTTTCAGATCGCATTCTTTGGTACCTTGTTCGAGGCCTTGTTGTAGTGCTTCTGCTGCGAAGTGTTCAAAAATATTAAGGGCGTTCCATAGTTTCCTCCGATTTTTTATTTTATCACACCCCGGTCAGTATTGCAAACTTTTTTTAGAGAGTTTACGGATTATTCTTCGCAATAAAATTTTACGTGTTGCAACAGAAATGCAAATCTGTTAGAATGTGATTGAGGTAGAAGCGGACAATCGTTGTCCTCCGTTCTTCAGTATGTCCGTATAACATTAGATAGGACGGACGCATCCGGCTCATTTGTAGCATAACCTGTTAGGTCTGGAGGCACAGCCTAACAGGAAACCATGCTACAACTACACAGCCTAACAGGCTATGTTACATGTGAAGAAACATAAGCCTCCTGGCGCACAGCCTAATAGGTTATGCTACATGTGAAGAAACATAGACATTCTGCAGGCACAGCCTAATAGGTTATGTTACAAATGAGCATTTATTAACCAATAACGAGAAAAAACATAGACAAAAAAATGCGAATGCTGCTAATATGTCAAGGTAGTCTTTTTTGGGGTGTGGCACTTCTAACCCATAGTGCTTTGTGCCAGCCAGAGCCCTCTATAACGATTGCCTTTGCCTCGAACGTAAGTGGGAACTGGGAAATCTATCTGACAGATACCGTCGGGAACCCCCCAGTGAACCTTACGCGTAACCCCGCGGCAGACTACTATCCGACGTGGGCACCGGATGGCACGCAGCTGGCTTTTTTTTCACGGCGAGACGGCAATCATGAAATTTATGTCATGGAGGCAGATGGCACCCGTCAGCACCGACTCACGCATCACCCTGGAACGGATAAAGCGCCCGCGTGGTCACCCGAGGGTAAACGCCTGGCCTTCACATCAAATCGCGGCGGGCATTTTGACATCTACCTGCTACATCTCGATAACCTCGCGGTAGTCCCCCTGACGGAAAATCCGTTTGAGGACGAAGCACCCGCATGGGCACCCGACGGAAAATCACTTGTTTTCCACTCAAAACGGGAACTTAATTGGGACATATACGTCGTTGCTATCCAGACTCGGGTAGAACGGCGCCTGACGGAGCAACCTCTGATGGACATTTACCCGGCGTGGGCACCTAACGGCACACAGATTATATACGCTGCTATGCACCGAAAGGACATCCTCGCCGATTTAGATCTGTATATCATGGACGCAGGGGATGGTGGGAATAAAAAAGCACTTACGGCTACACCCACAGATGAGGCTGTTCCGGCCTGGGCACCTGATGGAGATACCCTCGCTTTTCAATTTGAGAAGGACGGTAGATGGGTTCTCCACCTGATGCGTGCTGATGGGAGCGAACGCCGTGAATTAATTAACAACGGGGCATGGGCAGCACAACCGAAATGGCACACAGGCTCAGACGTGCTGCCAATAAAACCGTTAGGATTACAACCACAACAGTGGGGCAAAATCCGAACACCAAAATAAAAAAGGAGATACGTTTTATGCGTTTCACAACTTTAGTATTAAGTATATTTTTCCTATTCGGCTTACTCCTAACAAGCCGGATAAGTTACGGCTATGAACGGGCAATTGAGGCAGAAGCAGCAGATGTTATCGAAGAACCAATGATCATCGATGATGACGCAAATGCTTCTGGCGGGCAATTTGTATGGGCGGAAGGCCCCCCCTTGACCGGTGGAGGCGACGCAGGCTCAGTAGAATTCGTCATCCCCATCCCAGAAGCCGGCACGTACGCGCTCTGGGGAAAAGTTCTCGCGTGGGATGGCAACAGTGACTCCTTTTGGGTCACATGGCAACCCGTAGACCCTGACGAAAATCCGCAAGAAACTGGGAATACACAGTTTCGTTGGGGGGTCGCACAAGGGGCTGAATGGCACTGGGACCGTATTAACCACTGGCTCGACGGCGGCACGTTTGAACGGGAATGGGAATTGGAGGCAGGTGAAACAACACTTCGTATCGCAGTCCGAGAAGATGCAACTATGTTGGACGTTATCTTCATCACTGATAACCTTTCCGAAGATGAAGCGGAAGTAGGTCCGCGTGATCCAATTCCTTCAGATGGCTTAGTCCCTGTGGAACCACAAGATAAACTTGCTACAACCTGGGGTAAGCTCAAAGCAGCAAGATAGGTAATAACAATAGTCGTCAGGGAGCTACGCTTTCAGCAGTCAGTTAATTCGTGTGGCAGTTGGACGTTTCACATCAAAATCAACGGTATTCAGGTATCCTTATAGGGATGTAATCAACGGTAGAAAGCCTATACCGGGGTATGAAGTCCGTATGGCCTATACTTCACCCTCTTCCACAATCCTCTTTGCTGACGGCTGAGAGCGGCACAGCCTGACGACTATACAAGAAAGGAGGTTTTTAATGAGATACAGCATAATTTTGACGTTGGTCATATTAACAGGATTCATACTTGGAACAACAAGGCTCGGTGCCGAAGTTGAAATCGCACTTGAAGCGGAACTCGCAAATGAAATCGTAGAACCGATGATCATCACAGATGATAAACTCGCCTCTCATGGAAAATTCATCTGGATGGAAGGCGCGCCTGTCACGGGAGGTGGTGACAGAGGACATGCTGATTTTATCATCAATATTCCGGAAGCAGGGGCTTACGCCCTCTGGGGACACGTCATTGCCTGGGATGGTAATAGTGACTCCTTCTGGGTCACCTGGCAGCCGGCAGATCCGGATGAAAACGCACAACAAACTGGTAATACCGAATTTCGCTGGGGGGTCGCACAAGGTGCCGCTTGGCACTGGGACCGCATCAATCACTGGCTGGATGGTGGCACATTTGAAAGGGAATGGGAATTGGAAGAAGGCGAGTCGCTCTTACGGATCGCAGTCCGAGAGGATGCGACCATGATAGATGCGATCTTTGTAACCACGAATGTGAAAGCCACGGATCCAGATCAAGCAAAGGTTCGTCTACCAGACGACAACGACCGGAAGATACAGGTCGAGGGGCTCGCTGTAAGTGCAAAAGGCAAAGCCGCGACTACCTGGGCATCCTTAAAACGAACGTATCAATAAGAAACGGCGGAGAAGCAGAAGAACGGAAGAACGGAAGAACGGAAGAACGTTTTTGCCTCCTATACTTCCCCCCTTCCCTCTTCTCTGCCAGGCTTTCAATCTCCCACTCTCCCTGATAGTTTCGTGAATCTGATGATGTACGATAAAAGCAAAGAGGCGTTTTAAGGCGTTTTTCCGTTCTCAAACGGTTGTTCCGAAACAGATAATACTGCTTCCGGTAATAGGCAACACGCCATAAATCAAATCCACGTTCAAACTGAACAACCCGCTCAGGCGGGCCAAGATGGCGTTGTAGTTTCTCCACTGCCAGCCTGTCGCGTTTAATAAGCGTGTGCGTTCCATACGCGAGTCCAGACAGAACCCCAGCCAACGCAATTTTTCCTCTTAATTTCACCGAAATACTCTCCGCCGGTGCCTCTCCGCACATGAGAAACAGCACAAGGGCGAAAACGCACATATCTTTTTTTTCTCAGAGAAAATTTGACATAAATTTCGCATTTTTGTCTTAACCTTGACAAAAAGAATAGTTTTCGGGTATCCTAATAGGAACGATTAAAATTGATTTGGAGCGTACCCAAAAGATGACTGTTATGCGTGCTAACGGAGAAACCCCTCAGGCAACAGATGCACCCAATTGTACAACCGACCTCAGTATAGAAGACGTTAAACAAGAATTATACAAGCGCCACCATCCGAGTTTAACGTTTCTCGATATAGAGGCGCATGCTAAGACGATTCACAGAATACGCGCGCTCAAGCAGAAGCATGACGTTGTGATGCTTGGTCACAACTATATGGAACCGCTCGTCTTCGGCCTGTCCGACAAAGAAGAACAAGGCGATTCACTCGGTTTGAGCATGTACGCATCAAAAACGGAAGCCCCTTATTTAATCTTCAACGGTGTGCCGTTTATGGCGGAAACCGCGAAAATCTTAAGCCCCGACAAGACGGTGTTAGTTGCAGATAAAACAGCAGGTTGTTCACTCGCCGATAATTTCGGGGCGGAAGATGTCAGGGCGTTGAAAGCCCTTTATCCGGGAGCCCCAGTGATGATCTATGTGAACAGTTACGCCGATGCAAAAGCGGAATCAGATATTTGCTGTACATCCGCAAATGCAGCGCACATCGCAAAAACGCTACCTGGGGATACAGTAATTTTTGTGCCGGACATCTTTTTCGCGCAGAATTTAGAGGAAGAATTGAAAGACGAGAAAAAGGTTGTCTATCCCGGTAAAAATAATACGGCGCGCGGCGCAGTCTGTGAAGTTCATGAAAGATTTACACTCGCCGACCTGCTAAGCATCCGCGAATCCTTTGAAATTCCGAAAGGCCATCCCCACCGTAAACTCTATGCCCACTGGGAATGCCGTCCGAACGTTCTACAAGAAGCGGATTTTTACGGCAGTACGAGTCAGATCATGAAGGACATCGCCGAACGTGTTGCGGTGAATCAGTTGGAACGTGCTTTTGTCGCCTCGGAGTGCGAATTAACCTCGAACCTGGCACAAGAGTTCCCAGCGGTCCAATTCTGGACAGCCTGTTCCGTCCGATGTTCACACATGGCAAAGGTAAGTTTGGGCAAGATCGCGAATATTCTGGAAGCGATTGATCAGAACGCGGATCTCAGCGAACATGAGGTTACGCTCAGTTCTGAAGTGATCGATAAAGCCCGCACACCGATTGAACGAATGCTTGAAGCGAGTGTTTGATGGTTGCTAGTTGTCAGTTAAGAACCTTTGATGTAACAATTCATCCCTTTTTGGAGTCCCCAAGTTTTTTTTGGGCGGGGGGCGGGGGGCGTGGATTGTTACAAATTGCTCTTAACCGGAAACTATTTAAAACCTTGTGATAAAAGAGACGCGATGCGCATTACCGACGTAAGCGTCCGGTACGAAAGCGTAATCGAATTGAAAATCAATATTTGCCAAGGCATCCTCACCGCTGCGTCGGACACCAATGCCGAGTGACAACCCGTCACTCGGATTGTCGTTCAGGCCGATGCGGTAGCCGATCCGCGCTGCCACACTGCCGTAGAACCAGCGCTCTGCCCCAATGTGAAAACTTGGATTTGTATCAATGAATGGAAGGTGTGCATCAGCGACGAGTGCCCATAGTTCACGTTCGGGCATCGATTCCTCCGACACCGCTTCCGGCTCCTGCCACGCGCTATAAGCCAGCCCTGCGCGGAGTGCCATCGGCAAGTTCTCTCCTCCATCCAAAACTCCAGCATTCTGGACAGCAACCCCGATACCGAGATGATTGTCAAGGAGCCGCAGGATTAAACCGACATCAGCGGCAGCCCCGTAGGCGTTCTGAATATCTAGTTGCTCCGAAATTATCTTCGCCGTAGCACCGATAGATACAGCTGCACCAAGCGGATAAGCGACAGATAGCCCCGTAGCAAAGCCGCCGACAGTTACCGTACTATCCGGGTCTTCCGTTGGTCCCTGCCGGCGCTCGATTTCTGTGAAACTGCCGAGAAAACTTGCCCCCCAGACGAATCCGTTGACCCGTTGTGCGTACCCGATAGACTGATTGTTAATATCGGCAAACGAAAAATGTTGCATTGCCGTCAATTCCTGATCATGAACGGCGGTTAAGCCTGCAGGGTTCCAAAAGATGGTGTTAACATCGTTAGCAAGTCCTGCAAATGCCCCGCCCATCCCGACAGGACGACTCCCGCCTTCAATTTTGAGGAAAGCGGCACCTACAGTCCCAGCGCCGTCGTGGATCTCAACTGCGTTGGCAGTTAGGCCCCTTGCGGTCATTATGAGAAGCACCATTACAATGAGAACGGCTCCCCTTTTCTCCATCATACATACTCCTTTTTTCACTATTGGCCAATCGCTAGCTACTATTCACCATCTTGCTAATCGCTGGCAACTATTCCACAACAAGTACTTTGCCGACAGCGTTTGCCCTATTTCCAGCTGCGTTGATCGCTTCTAAGCGGAAGATATAAAGCCCTCGTGCGACTTGGTTCCCCGCCTGGTTCTCCAAATTCCATTTCACCAATTGGTCGTTCCGCTGCCCCGGTACAACACCTGGATAGGGTTGCGAGAGGACCCTATCTCCACTCCAATCATAGATGCTCAAGGTAAGGTCAACAGTTTCCCCGCGCGGTACGTTGATATCGAAGGAAAAGAAAGCGACATCGCCTCTGGAGAGCCTGAGTGGGTTCGGCCAACCAAACGTCGGTTCTCGGAATGTCAGAGAGACCGACATGGTATATTCTCCAATGTTGTAAACTTCGTAGTTGCCGGCATTGTCGGTAACGCGGACATCCAAGTTATATTTACCCGAACGCGTGGGCAAGAAATCAATCGACCAAATGCTCCACGGTTCTTGTTCTGCGTTACTATCATCAACAGCAGGGACCGGGGCAATGGGTTGATTATCGGGGCCAATCCCGACAATTTCAACAAGCCAGACACCGGATGCCGGCACAGAGATTTCGCCCTCCCCGATGCGTTGGGTGCCGGTTGGGTCAGAGGCTGTCCCTTCCAAAGGGAGCGCTGCATCGGTGAGTTCCGTCTCACCCCCATCACTGGTTACAGCGGCAGTCGGCACTGTCGTTTCATAAAGGAATTCCGTTGTAAGAGAATCAGTGGGTGCGAATCCGAGGAGTTCCGAGTCGTTTCCGACACTCACAACCGTAACTTGATAAATCCCTTGGGCTGTTAGCCCGTCGGATTTGAAGCGAAGCGTATCAACCCCATTTTGTTGTGTGTTTCCCGAGAGTTCGGCACCATCAGGGCCCCTGACCTCAATGCTTGACTGAGCGAGGTTAACACCCAAACCTGTATCAAACATACTTGCTTGTATGACGACTCCACTGGTCGTAGCAATCGCTGTCGGATAGTCTACTGCCTCAATATCAAAAAGTAAGGGAGCATCATTGAGAAGTAAGGTCCCGGTATCAATCATCGGTGGCCTGGTGTCGTAGGTAAATACCTTTTCATAAGACACACCCCCGTTTCCTGCTTGATCCTTGGGGGTAACCGTAATTCGGTATTCACCATCAGCCGATCCGTTGTCTGCAAGCGGCACAGCAAGTACGAAACGGAGCAGGGCTTGGTTGTCATCCTCAACACGTCCGTCAATTTTGGTTGGATCGGGTGAAACGCGTTCAAGGACAAGCCACTCTTCATCAACGTTTTCCCAGTCAATGCCCGATTGTTCATCGGTAGGTTTAACGTGAATCTCTGTCAAGGCGTTATTAACCTCGGGGGATGCGACAATGAGACTAATTGCTTCAGGTTCAACTTCAGGTACTTCTGTGTCGTGCGTGAATGTCAAGCGTTGAACATCCCCGGTTCGTCCGGATCCACTGATTGGTGTAAACTCGATGGTATATATCCCGTCATCGGCCCCATTTACAGCGAGCGGACGGGCGAGGTTATAAATCAATCGGTCAGTCTCACGGACTTGTTGCCCAGCGACGACTTGATTTGAAGCATTCAGCAAGCGAAGCGTCGAGAGATGGTTCTCATCATCGTTTTCAATTGTTATTTCTATCCGATCAATTTCCTTATTACTAAACGCTTCATCTGCGGGTGCTGTTGTTGGCGCTGTCGAAACAAGGGTTGGCAAACGCCTTGAAAGTTGAAAACTACGTTCAAAAACGGTTGCGCTGCCGTTCCCTGCGCGGTCAACAGCTTGCACGCGAATGATATAGCGTCCATCCGCAATGAGCTGGTTGGTATTCAGCGTTAATTGTTCCACACCGTCACTGACAACTTCGCCCGATAATTGCTCGCCATTCGGGTCAACTAAGGTTACCGTAGTGCCCTCCCAGTTTATACCACTGCCTCCCTCATCGTTGAGGGTTACCAGTACCTGCGTACGATCCACTGTGACTAAGGTGCCATCAGCAGGGACAGTACTCAGCAGCGTCGGTGCTTGCGTATCATAAATAACAAGATGTTCAATACTGAAGGTATTTCCGGATTTATCCGTTAACGCAATGCGGATGGTATACTCTCCATCCATACTACCATCCCGGGATAAGGGTTCATCAAGCGTGAGAAAGATGTCGCTGCTGGTATCATTAGTGAGTTGGGCCGGTACTGGGTTTCCACCTGCCTCCAGAAGGCTAACTCCCTGCTCCGATAACTCAAGGTCCGCTGGACCGATATCCTCAACGCTAAAGCGAAATTGTGTCAAGTTGTGGCTGATATATGAGACAGGCTGACTTAAGTCAATAGGATCAGCAGAAGTTATCTGCGGTTCTTGGGTATCATAGACAAACTCACGATAGACGGTGTTTCCTTGCCTTCCAGCCTTGTCAACAGGCACGACATATACCCTGTACCTTCCATCCGTGCTTCCATCAGAGGCAAAGGCTGCCGGTTCCCAACCAATCAAATCCACCCCATTAGAACCGGTAAGTCCGGGAACAACCGTTCCATCAGGCGTTTGTACTTGAATGAGCGAGCCTTGCGTCCCAAAGACTAATCCCGTTTCTGTTGGATCAAGGATCTCAGCAACTATCACCATATTGCTGGCATTGACATAAGCGACCCCTCCCTCCTGCTCACCTATAATCACTCTATCAACACTCGGCCGGGGTATATCAATAATGAATTCATAAATCGTTGCACCTGATGCTGTATTACCGGCTATATCTTGAGGTGTCACGGATAGGACATACGAACCAATCTGAGTCAATTCTAAGAAGTTAGCAGTGACTTCAGAGAGACCGTCATCTTTTAACGTGAGCAGGATTGGCGGTCCGGAAGATTCATCGGATGCATCGTCCCCTGCAGGTCCCATTAATGTAATCTCGGTATTGGTAAAATCAACGCGTGTTGCTTCTTCAAATTTAAGGGTCAGGCTACTTATAGGTTCTAAAAGCTCGGGAACCTCATTCGGTAGGAGCGCTATCGGCGAATCCGTATTGATGATAACGGAAGATATCTGCGGTACCTGAGAATCATAAATCAATCTATACTCAGCCTCAAGACGATTTTCCGATTTGTCAACAAGCGAAAATGTTACGAGGTATTCTCCGTCAGCACTGCCGTCTCGTCGGAAAGGTTCAGCAAATGTGAAATAGACTCGACTGTTTATCTCGTCAATGGTGAGCGTCCCTGCGACAGGTGCTCCGTTAGAATCAAGGAATTGCACTGCTTGGTCTTTCAATGCTAAACCGGCGGGGCCTACATCTTCAAGGGTGAACTGAAATTGTGAGAAGATACCCCCGACATAGGTAACAGGCTGATTCAATTCTAAGGGTGTCGCAGCGGTAAGGCGCGGTGTCTGTGTGTCGTAAATGAATTGTCGGTAGACCACCTCGCCCTGCCTACCTATCGCATCCACAGGTGTAACAGCAACCGTGTAGCGTCCGTCAGCACTGCCGTCAGTTGGGAGTACTGCGGGTACCCATGTCAATTGATTGCTTCCATTGAAGGTAGTCATCCCTGGGGCAGGAAGTCCAGCAGAGTTGGTGACGGTGATAGTTGACCCGTCCTCACCAAAGTCTAAACCGACACCCGTCGGATCCGAGAAGATAACCACTATTTGTGAAGCAGTTTCGTTAAGATAAAGAATTCCGTCAGCGTTTCCATCGATCAAAACGGAACTGACAATCGGCAAAACGAGATCAATCTGAAACCTATAAACAAAGGGCGCGGGGCTCTGATTGCCTGTCAGATCTTGCGGTGTAATCGAGAGAAGATACTCACCCGGCTGTGTCAAGGCTCCAAAATTGAGCGTTAAGGTAGTTTTCCCATCATCGAAACGGTTGATAAGGACATTCCCACCAGTTGGATCGACAAGCGTGACATTTGTATTTGCAAAGTCGATATTACTATCGGAACCGAGTAGATTTAGCGATGTGCCGCCAGAGGCATCGTCAAAAGTTACGATGATTTGCGAGAAACTCCTATCAATACTTGGAGTTCCACGGGTAGAAAGCCGTAGCCCAGCTTCAGCTGCCACACTTTTAATCGCCGGAAATTGCGTATCTAAAAAGATTGAAAATTCCTGAGTGAAACGCTCGCCCTTAAAATCAACAAACGTTGCAGCTATAGTGTATTCACCATCGGCGGTGCCACTGCGGGGCACCACGACATCGGTACTCCAAGTCAAACGGTTATTTATAGGATCGGTTTCAATTCTCCGTTCTGGGATAACAACGCCCTGAGGATTCGTGACCGTGACAGTTGAGGCGCTGAAATTAATACCTGAACCTATATAATCAACAAGCTCAACAACGATCGTGGGCAAACTCTTAACAGTGGTCACTTCAGGCATCGTTAATTGTACTTGAGGCCGACTTTGACTCGCGAGATAGAATTCATGACGCGCCGTCGCACCGACGTTGCCGGCCCGATCAGTCGGTGTAATTTCTATTGCGTAGGTCCCGTCATCAGAACCGTTCAAAGCGATAGGTCCTAAGACAGTGAGTGTGGCAGTGTCCGTACCATTATTTGCGATATTAACAGGGACTTCTACTTGAGTCCCGCCGACCTCGTGTGTCAGTCGGAAACCGCTCTGTATAAAATCAATACCACTGGTAACTTCCTTCAGAACCACCTGGACCTGTGACAACTCGCGGACGGTCTCATTCGCTGCGGGGCTAGTAGATACAAGGGTTGGCAGCTCTGTATCATAGAGGAGTAGGAGAGTTTCGCTATCTGTATTACCGAGTGTATCGGCAAATTGTATGTCAAGTCTGTAGCCGCCATCCTGATTCACGAGAGGTTCATCCAAAACGTAGGTAATCTGGGCATTCGTTCTATCTACAAAAGTCTGACCGGCAAGCAGCTCAGTCGTATTTCCAGCGCGGATGGCACTAAACTCAATGCGCGTGCCTTGTTCAAAATCGACACCGACCCCAGCATCCCCATCGTTAAAGGTGGCAACAATCTGTGTAAGGGGTTGATTGTGATAAATGGTATCGCCAATCTGGTTAAAGGATCCACCCTCCTGTGTTGGACTTAAAGAGGTGAGCTGCGGTGGAAGGTTATCATAAACAAAAGGGACCTGCACAGCACTGCTTTGATTCCCGGCATTATCAATTCCAACAACTTCAATGGTATACTCGCCATCGCGAAGACCATCTTTGGGAGACAAGGGTGCTAAGAATACCCATCGAATTCTATTTCGTCCGGGAAAGGTCTGCTGTCCTAAAATTTCACCCTCCGGCCCGCTGAGACGAATCGTTGAAGCAGAGAGGTTAACACCGTTTTCAAAGTTGTCTGAAAGTGTAACTTCAACAAAACTTAACTGGCGGCTGACACCACTTCCGGGAGCGATGGTTCCTGTGTTACCAGCAACGCTCACCAAATTGGGCGCCACATTATCAAAGGTAAATTCCGTTGTCTCTTGAACGAGATTACCGGCTTTATCAACAAGTGTAATTGTCAGTGTATAAGTTCCATTTTCGGCACGTATATCTAAAGGGTTTCCTAAACTAAAATTCAGCTGCGTTGCATAATTGAGATAGCCGGTGCGTGCGGCACCTCGCGCATTTTTTAAGACAACATTCGTTCGTTCCGCTCCGAAATCCACAGGACTCCCCTCATCAACGTCCGGTACTATAGTTATAGTCCGCAGGGGAGCATTCATAAAAATGCCGTTGGTCAACAATAGATTCGGGTCTTCGTTGGCAAATACACTGGAGATGCGCGGCGGTTTGGTGTCTAAAACAGCCTCAGCAGTTCTTTCCAATACTTCGCCTGGGGTAGCAGCTTCCTTATGGAGAGTAACGCTAATTGTGTAAGTTCCGTCGGGTAACTGTATATTGTTAATACGCCCGTTCCAACGGATACGGGCTGACCGGTTCGGGAAGATAGTTCCCCGCCGGATAAGATGTTGATCCGCTCGAACAGTATAGGAATCGCCATCTGCCCCAGTTTCCTGATCAACGGTAAAAACAATATTTAAAGGCTCTTTCTCTCCCCTGAAAATTGAATCACCCTTTGCATCCAGTGATAAACTCGTGAGACCTGCCCAGACATCAGTAGACACTATCAGAACTGCGAGACAGATAAAAACCTGCCATTTGACAGCAAGTTTCAGCTTGCAAACCTCGCCGAAAGGCACTTTCGGCAATTGGGTCTCGGCAGCCGGCTTTACAAAGACGGCTGACAGCCGACGGCTGACAGCAGCCCACTCTTTATTTTTAATCCTTGGCACTCGTTTCTCCCTGCTTGTAGCGAGCCAGATGATTACGAACTCAATAACTCGCGTTGCATGGGATGTGTCAGTAACATCCCCGTATTTCTTTATTGCTTCCCACTCTTTGGCTTTATGTTCTCAGGGTAACAACGGATATAAAAATCCACTGTATAGCAACCCGCTTTATATTTGTTAGACGCAAAAATCTCAATTAGGTTGATAAAAGTTGATAAAATCACAGAAACGACAGATAGGTGGCTATCGGCTGTCAGGGCGCTCCCTTGCAAATCAAAATCAACCGTATGAACAGGGGAACCTCTTAACTTATAACGGATAATCTCGAACCGTTGTTTAGGACTTAAACAAATGTCACAAATTATGTGACGGCGTTAAACTCACGCTTTATGGCCATATAGCTCCGCCACTCACCGGTATCTAAGCCTGCTTTGAAAGCCGATAAAGCGAAGGTATAGGCAACACGGGCATACCCCGCATGCTGTGCCCGAAGCGTGCATTGCTTGTTATTCGGATGGAGGGCTATCTTCTGGGTCGGCGCATCAACCTTGTGTCCCACCTGTTGTTTTTCTTCCAATATGATGTGCTCTCTTTCTTCTACCAGTTGCTTTGACTGCTGAGAACGACACAGAAACGAAAGAAGTGGACGAAAGGGTGTAAAGTTAGAAAGTTGAAGGGCACCTTCTCCCCCAAAACAACTTCCCAACTTTAGACACTTTGCAACTTTTACGGCAGAGACGGGCTTTATGCATGAGAACTAAACGAGACTTTTGACCCCGCACCCTCAACGCAAGGCGCCCAAGCAAACCTTTCTTATTCTAATTCATGCCACCGCCGAAAGCTCTTAGGCTCTCAGTTTGCCGCCATTCTTATGGCAAAAGGCTTCAAGGACGGCACGCTGACGCTCTAAATCCCCCTTTGCATCCGAACCAGAGACCCGGGCATAAGCAATCAGCCGATCCCTCAAATCATTGAAACCTAACAACTCTTGAAGACTGTAAAGGCGAGGGCCCTCCGGGGTTCTTTTTCCAGGGGGAAGCAGACTCCCCCAAAGTCGAAGCGGTTGAGCAGGAACACTGACTATTTTCCCAGCTTCATCAAGCTTAACACATCTATCAAACATACTATAAGTATACCAGATTTCTATAGTCTTAGTCAAATACTTTGCTGACAATGTCCAGAAATTACAAAGGGGTATAGATGTGACTCTATTTTAGCAAACTGCAACTAACCCCTTAACCAATTAACCAAGCTCGCCATTAGCAACCATCGTCAACAACGCAGAATCATCCACTGTAAGCGGTAAATTAATTTTGGCACGTTGTCGGCTAGACTGATATGTTGCAAAGATAAGTTCAGTCGCCTGAATTGCCTTGCTGCCGCTGAGCTCGGGCTCACGTCCGGTCTTTACGCCGTGAACGAGATCTAGGACAGAGAGTAGTGTTGCGTCGCGTTCGGCGCCTAAGCCCGTTAAGTCGGGTTCTTCCCATCTCGTGCTGTCCTCTCGGAGGATTCGTACTGGGGGTGCGCCTGCGCCCCCGACATCAATGATGCCTTTCGTGCCGATGAGACGATTCGCGAAGCCCTCTAAAGAGGTTCCACCTGTTGTGAGCAACCCCTCTACACCATTTTTCCAGCGTATCCATGAAACGCCACTCGTCTCAACTTGAACACCGAAAACGGTTTTTTCCTCGGCTATGTCTATTTGACCGATAACCCAATCAACAGGTTCGTCATTATTGTAGAAAAAGAACATATCAAACCAATGAGTTCCCCAGTCCAGCAGATTCGGACAAGCAGCTTCAAGGCGGCGTAATTCCCCGATCGCTCCTTCATTTATTAAGCGTTTCGCTTTGACGAACTGTGCACCAAAACGGCGCTGATGACAGAACGTTATGACGACATCGTTATCAAGGCAGGCTTGATAAAGTGCTTTAGCATCGCCCCATGTAGATGCCATCGGCTTCTCACAATGGATGGCTCGAATGCCACTGTTAGCAGCAGCGACTACCATGTCCTTGTGGAGCTCAATCCAAGTGCAGACACTCACAAAATCGAGGGATTCGGTATCCAACATTTCTTGATAGTTTTCGTAGGTGTTAGGTACCTTAAACGCCTCAGCAAAAGCGCTTCGTGCGTCTTCAACGGGGTCGGAACAGGCGACAATATCAACATCTGGGGATGCCTGATACCCGCGGGCATGGGAACGCCCACGACCGCCACAACCAATAATACCTGCTT
Source organism: Candidatus Poribacteria bacterium (assembly GCA_965202725.1). Classification (GTDB taxonomy): domain Bacteria; phylum Poribacteria; class WGA-4E; order WGA-4E; family WGA-3G; genus WGA-3G. Next base: position 3,844,166 of record OZ241845.1, on the reverse strand, counting down.
TAAAAGTGGTTTCCATTTTTTTAGTATTCCTTGCAGTTCTGTCAAGTGAATTGGTTAAATAACACTCATCTACGTATACCCATCCTCCACTCCGTTATGGACTAGGCAATTTTGAAAAATACTATCTCTCAACTATATCAACTTGGATGTCAGTCCGTTCGATCTATTCATAGAGGCTTTTAATACCGGGCAACCGGAATAATAGAAAATTGTAGGTTAGCTGTTGACTTCTATTCTTGGGTTTGTTATACTTTAGCGCAAATTTGGTTGACTGTCAAAATGTATTTGGCAAGATGTCGACTCAGAAATGCAAGCAGCAAACCAACAACGGAGGCTTGCGGAACTTGTTAAAACCGCCATTGAACCAATTCCGTTGTTTTTCGGTTGGCGCAAGGACAGAAAACATGAAAGTTGTGACCGCAGCCGAAATGCGCCAGATCGATCAGGACACTATTGAAGGTATCGGCATTCCCGGCATCGTTCTCATGGAGACAGCTGGGAGTGCCATCGTCCGTGCAATTGAACGACACTACCGCACATGCAAAAGGATGGGTATCCTTGCTGGCAAAGGGAATAATGGCGGCGATGGTCTCGTTATCGCCCGCCAGCTCGCCCACATAGGACACGACGTTCATCTTTTCTTGGTCTCTCCGCCAGAAAGTTTCACCGGCGAGGCGGCGGTAAATCTCCAAATTGCGAAAAATCTGAAGTTGCGGATCCTCAAACTGATCGCTACAAGTCCCCTTGATAAGAGTGGTTTAGGAGGTTTAACACACACCGCCAGCTGCGAACTTCTTGTCGATGCCATCTTCGGCACAGGATTGCGTGGCGAGGTGCGCGAGCCTATCGCTACCATCATTAACACCATCAATAATCTTTCCATACCTATTCTCTCTGTCGATCTACCTTCAGGTTTAGATGCAGACACAGGGAATCCATTAGGCACTTGCGTGCGGGCAGATCGGACTGTGACAATAGGCTTACCCAAAAGGGGCCTGTTAGTGCATCCGGGTGCGGAGTTTGCTGGAAAACTGGAAGTTGTTGACATCGGTTTTCCAGAACAGGTTGTAAATGCCCAGAATATTAAGGTGCACTGGACAACGGCAACAGAAGCGTCAGAATGGATGCCGCAGCGTCCAACCGCCTCTTACAAAAGCGCCTACGGACGGGTATTCGTCGTTGCCGGTTCAATAGGCATGACAGGCGCGGCAGCACTCGCAAGTAAAGCTGCTTTGCGTGCAGGCGCAGGGTTGGTAACACTCGGAGCACCGGAGCATCTCAACCCAATTTTAGAAGGACTGTTGCCTGAGGTAATGACACTGCCATTGCCAGAAACGGATGCAGGCAGCTTAGCGCTATCAGCACTCTCAACCATCCTTGAATTCGCAGAAAAGACGAAATCCGTCCTTGCGATCGGGCCCGGACTCTCCCAAAACCGAGAAACAGTAACACTCGTTCATCAATTGGTTCGCGAGAACCAGGCGCAAGGATTGGGGCTACGGCTGGTTATAGATGCGGATGGATTGAACGCGCTCGCGCAAGCGACAGAACTTATCCCATTGCTCGGTAAAGAGACAGTGCTTACCCCACATCCAGGTGAAATGGCTAGGTTGACGAATACCGCGGTTCCAATATTAGAGGCGGATAGAATTAGCACTGCCCAACAATTCGCAGAAGAACACGGCGTAACGCTTGTATTTAAAGGCGCGCCAACTGTTACAGGAACACCAGATAGAAATGTGTGGATTAATCCGACGGGTAATCCTGGCATGGCAACGGGAGGCATGGGCGATGTTTTGACTGGCGTAATCGCGGGGTTGATAGCACAAGGCGTATCGAGCGAACAGGCTGGCGCGCTTGGGGTTTATGTCCACGGCTTAGCCGGAGACATTGTATCAGAGAGATTGGGAACACATGGACTCATCGCGAGCGATGTGCTGGAGGCGGTACCTGAAGCAATATCTTCGTTAGTCCAGGAACAGGCGGGTTATTCAATTTTCCATTAGTGAAGTAGCGCATCTTGTAGCATTTCTTGTCTCAGGCCGCGCCTCATTTATTACCAGAACCGCCATCAATATCGACAGCGGCCTCTCTGCTGTGGTATAGCGAAGAGGGGCGGCTCTCATGCTTTGGACAGCCTTTCTATTTTGCAATTCACGGAGGACACCATGGAAATCTACAAAATTTATCCTGTCCCAGCGGCAGATGCCTCAACCGCCTTCCAAATGGAACTGGATCCGCGGGCGATTGCTGCTGCAGAAGCCCTCGAAAACAGCGACACCCAAGGTGCTGAAAGAGAAACAATCCTACAGAAATACCTCGGTTCTGACTACGAGAAAGGCTATCGCGGCACGGCATGGGGGTTGCATGGTATCTCTGAAGGATTAACACCCGCACGGTTAGCAATCTTGTTGGAAGCACACGGGGAATATCTGGACCCCTGTGCAGAACGCGAAACGTTTGACCATAGCCTGATGGTGAACGTTGCGGAGGAATTAGCATCACAGTTGGAAGATATTCCTGAATCTATTTTGGAAGCGATTGTTGAGGAATATAAAACAGATCTGTTAAGAGAAGGAAAATAGCGGTCCGGAAACCGGTTTCAGAGTTTGTAGAGCAAAAGGATCGCGGCCCCGATCCCTGCCCAGACTGCAATCCCAATGAACCACCGGGCGCGAGCGAGGTTCGGGACATCTACACCGGGTTCCGTAGAGAAGGCGCGGAGTCCAGCAACCCACATCGTCATCACCCCAGGGTGGTAAGCAATCAGCGTCTCGGAAAACTCGCCACTCTTGATAGCCGACATGAACTGTCCACTCCGGCTCAACCACAGGGACTCATCGCTGGACCAATGTGCGTCTAAAGACGAGAGGCGTGGGATGCCTAGGCTTAAAAAGAGGCGGCATAAGAACGAGAAGAAAAATGCTTTCTGAATGTGTGGCATTTTTGGCACTACTCGCGGGAGATGTGAGGGTCTTCTTCGGCAATGGGAGTGTTGAAGACGGCACGATGTACTTGTAGAGTGAACTTCCTCAGCACCCATTTTGGCAGTTGGGTTTCATTGACATAGATCGGTAATTCTTCCATTGTCACGGTTTGCGGAAACCAGACATCGGGGGCAAACTGTGCAAGTTGATATGTATACCGGGTTAAGTTCTTTTCTTCTTGCGTGGTTTCTTCCTGACCGAAGGGAGTTGTGATTAAGTAGCTTCGCATCGCGGAGCGATAGACGCAAATGCGCACTGACGGCACCACAGGCATGTTTGCTCTCTGCAGCGAAAGATGTTGACAGCAGCAGACATATTATCAGAAAGGTACTGACAAGAAGTTTCATAATTTCTCCGCCATTTCCGGTTTTGCATTCCCACCGCCAAAGAGGGAAGGGATCTCGAGATGTTTCCGTTTACCGGCTTTATCGGTGTAGATAATTCGACGGGCGTCGATCCGGATCATCCTGAGCTCTCCTAAGAAGGTGTCGCCTGTTCTAACGAGAAGCCTTCGGTATTTCGGGTGGTTGCTTTTCAAAAGCGCGGTGTTTTTTGCAGAATCTGCATATACCATTGTTCCGATGAGTTCCAGTTTGAGCGTCCATTTGTATGCCTGATAGCCGAGGGGCCGGAAGATATTGTTATCTACAATCACTTGACAATAGGGCGGCAGTTTCACAAACCTGCGTCGCGGCAGCCGATTCCGCGGGACGCTCCGCTGTGGTGCAGGTTTACCGAGTTTTTGATAGAGTTGCTGCCGCAATTTCTCACGAAGGGACGGATCCGTCTTGAGATCCGCAAGGGCAGCTCCCTCTTTTTTGAGCAGATCGCGTATCAATTGTGGCGGTGTGTCCTCGGTACTTCCAAAAACGAAGAGAACGCTCAGAAACGCCAAGAGTCCTAAAAAACCCAAGAGTCTCATGTGTGCTTTCATGAGCATTCTCCGCCACAAACGTATGCACGATTTTCGGATAAAAACACCCTCAAGGCACCCCAGGGCATTACAACGCATGACTCACCGGGAACTTCGGTGCTTCTCTATATCTTATATATACACCAAAGTTGAAAAAAGTTTAGGTTTTTTCGTTCTTTTTTTAAAAAACGCCCACTTCACATTTTTTCACAGAAGGTTTTGTCTATTCTCTCTCTATACACGCGTCGAAAAAAGTTTCGTAATAAGTAGTTTTAAAATTAAGTAAAAGTTGTAAAGAAGTGCGATCAACCCAGTAAATATAAGGGTTTTTCCATTGTTTGAATTCGTCAAAAATGCAATACGCTTAGCAGTTAAGAAGGGAAGCGGTAACCCCACTTGAAGTCCAAAGCGGTGTGCTTCGAAACACACCGCTGCTATTTTAGCAAAGAAGACTGAATTAAAGCAACTCCTTTTGAAATACAAAGGAGCCTTTTTATGAACCTCATAGCGCTTATCTATCGAACGTTTCCCCGACCAAGAATACTGTATTGAGCATCCGGACCGCGTCAGATGGGCTGGAATACCTGTCTGTCCGCATTGTAGCAGTCAGCAGATTAGACGGAAGAAAGAATGTACTTAGGGCGTATAGGACTCTGGTATTGTAAACATTGTAAAGCATCCTCCAAAGCGACACAAGGAAACCCAGTGTTTCAAGGCCCAATGTATCAAGGGACGAAAATACTTCAGAAATGGTTTCTGGCGATCTGCTTGATATTGAATGCGAAGAAAGGTTCGGCCAGCTATCAGTTACAGCGAGATTTAGACTTGAATCAAAAAACCGCTTGGTATATACTTACGCGTATCCGGGCTGAAATAGCAGAGAAAGTCAACGCAATCCTTTTTGCCGTTCTGTAGATCGTCAACAAGTGTTTGAAAGGTGTTTAAATACGTTTTGAACGTAGAAACATCATTGAACGATTTTTTTCATCGGTTGAAACAGTATCGGCGCGTCGCTACGCGCTATGATAAGTTAGCGATTAGGTATCTCAGTTTCATCTATTTCGCAGCAATACTCATAACCAATAAGAATATGTACACACTACGTGGTGTGTCCCAAGAAAAGCGGGGTTGCTTTTTCTGTTGTTCGCTTCAATGATTTTCAGCCACAGAGAGGGTAAGGAAACAATCATGAAACGTTTCGGATTTTTCAACGAAAAGGCTAGCATCATTGCTATCAGCGTGCTTCTGATTCTGCTTTTTCCCCTGTTTTGCTCGAGTCTTGGATGGGCACATCCTGGGAGAACGGACGCCAAGGGGGGCCACTACAATCGGAAAACCGGTGTGTACCACTTTCATGGTGGCGCGAAATCTCGCCCGAAGGTGAATGTTACCCCGGCTCCCCGAAAGTCAGGCCGTACTCGGGTTGATGCCAGCCCGGTAGTGGTGCGGGGGAGCACAGGCAAGGTTTCCAAACAGTCTGAGTTGAAGTTAACCACATGGAACATCAGAACGCTGAGCGGTAGAAGCAGAGACGATGCTGAACTCCGCCAAATCGCGTCAATACTTATTGACTATGATTTGATCGCAATCAGTGAGTTACACGATGAGACGGTGTTGAAACGCATACAGAGAATCCTCTCTAAGCAAGGCGCGGAGTACGGTTATCTGATAAGCGATCCGATCGGACGGCAGGGCAGCTCCTACAGAGAACATTATGCATTTCTGTACGAGAAAGGCTTGGTCAGTGTCGTACAAGACGGAACGTTTTATCCTGATACAGACGATGGCGAGGACGATTTCGTTTGCGACGCCTACTGGGCAACATTCCGAGCTGGCAAATTTGATTTTTCTGTAATCGTGGTTCATGTTCTTTGGGAAGATACGATCAGGGGCAGACAAACAGAAGTCATGGAATTGGCGGAGGTTTACAAGTTTGTAGATCGGGCGAATGGGGCTGAAGATGATATTTTGCTTCTGGGGAATTTCAGTAGAGAACCCGACGACACAAAGGCATATAGTAACTTGATGGCACTGCCGTCAATGACACATTTATTCGACCTCCCGGAGAAATCGCATATCAGAGATTCCCGTCTTTATAACAACATCTTTTTCCGAAAGCATGCTGTCACTGAATACACGGGGCGTTTTGGGATAGACAAGTTTGATGAAACAGAATTCGGAAATGACGATACCGCCGCGAACAGCGCTGTCAGTGACCATCGTCCTGTCTGGGCGGTGTTTCGCATTGATGGATTGCAAGGCGAGTCTCCACCTATCACGTGGCGAGGCAGTGGGGCAGAGGTCATCAGGCCGCCAGTGCCGACGCAGGAAGCAGTTTATATCACACGGACTGGGAAAAAGTACCATCGTGGCGGCTGTCGTTATTTGAGAAAAAGTCGGAGTCCGATTTCCTTAACAGCGGCGAAACGTGCGTATGATCCCTGCTTAAGGTGTAACCCACCGCGTTAAGAGCATTGGAAAATGTGCACTAAAGCGTTTTTATGATTTTCTGAACCCCCGCTGCGACGTTACTGTTAACGTGAGTCAGAGTCGTGGCGGGATAAAGTTTCAAAACCGTCAAGACCTCTTTTTTCAACCGAACGAAACGTGCACAACTCACGAGGTGCGGTTTTGCTCAGTCCGAAACAACGGTAATAGGTTCTGCCGATCTCAACCCTATAAGGAGGAAACATCAGATGTTAATGACACTCATCCGAAAAGAGATCATGCATCATATTCTCAGTGCCCGGTTTGTCGCGCTCCTCTTGATGTGTATATTGCTCATACCGCTCAACCTCCATATCAACTATCATCATTATGTCAAACGCCAAGTTGACTATCAAGAAACCCTCAAAAACGAAAACAGTAAGGAGGAAACAGATCAACCTTGGAAACGGCGGAAGACGACAGATCCGAATCTTGAAGTTTCCAAACTGCTTCTCAAGCCCACACCTTTAAGTGTATTTGCGACGGGTTTAGAATCCGCCCTGCCGAGTTATCTGGGGATGACACGCAACGGAATAAGGCGGGGGGAAGCGGCACTAGCTACCGCGCCAATAGCCTTTCTTTTAGGGCATCTTGACTTCGTGTTCGTCGTCAGCACCGTTTTTAGTCTCCTCGCGCTGCTGTTTACCTTTGATGCCGTCGCAGGCGAGCGAGAAACCGGAACACTTCGGATAACCCTCGCCAACGCCGTTCCACGCGATGTCTTTTTATGGAGTAAACTCATCGGGAGCTATCTCGTCTTTATCGTTCCGTTCTTAATCTCGCTCATCATCGGCTTACTCGTGCTTGTCTGGCAAGGTTTTCCGCTGGCTGAACCCGACATCTTTCCGCGCGTCCTCGGTCTCGCTCTCATCTCACTGCTCTACATCGGTGTATTTTTTCTCATCGGAGCGGTAATCTCAATTTATTTCGACAGCTCCAAGACAGCCCTCATCGTCGCCTTCGTCGTTTGGGTGTTCGCTGTCCTCATCTTACCGCGTGTCGGGTTTCTCGCGGCACAAATTGTCGCGCCGACTTCAACGGCAGAGAGCGTCTACAGGGAAAAGGCAGCACAGCGGGCAGAATTGCAAGCCGCCTTGGAAATGAAAAGAGGCGAAATCCTGGGTAGACTTCTACAAGAAGCAAATGCCATACAGCCAGGGAAAAATACAACCTACGTTTTTCAAATGGGGCCTAAGTATATGGACAAAACGAACGAGGAAATGGCACCCCTTGAAGAGGAGGCTCGGGTAAAATACCGCGACCTGGCAACGGAGCTGGATAGGCGCTACCAGCAAGCAAGAAAACATCAAGATGAACTCGGCATAAACTTTTCTCGAATCACTCCTACGTCCTCCTTCATTTTTCTCGCCACGGATGTGACACAAACCGGACAAGAAAAAAGAAACGCCTATTTTCAAACAGGAACCCGTTACTATGAGATGCTAGATGCAGAAATGTTCAGCAAAATGTCAGAGTCGGCTATCATTGAAATAGAAGAAATCCGGTCCCCGATGCCACCCCCGCCGCTCACGGAATTGACCTTGGGAGAAACGCTCCAGCACGCTGCATTAGATCTACTGTTGCTCTGTTTCTTCGCAATCGTGCTAGCAACTGGAGCGTTCCTGAAATTTTTCAGGTTAGACATTTGACGTAGCACGGCACCATCCAATTTTAATAGAAAAACGCCTACAACGTAGGCAAACGCTCTACAATCTCCACCGTCTCCAAACTGACAGTGATGACGCGGGCGATGAGGGCAACGATATATCGCGGCTCCGTTTCACTGTTCGGGTCGTTCACAATTCCACTCCGTTTATCTGTTTTCACGCGATACTGATCCACGACCCACTCTAACGCAGACCGATTCCCTAACCGATAGGCAAACGCTCCCGCCGGGATATCGGCCAACGTCAAGAAGTCGTTGTATTTCAACTGCGTCTTATCTTTGGAAAGTTTCATCTTCTCAACACGCCAATCCACCCTCATTCCCGGCGTTTCGATGTATGTCAGTCCCTCATATTTCGGAGCGGATTCGTAGTTAACATGGAGGGCTGCCAGCTGTGCACCGGCGGTAGCGAATCCCCAGAAGTTTTCAGCGAAGGGGATATGCGGTAGATCGCGCTTGAGGTTTGCCTCGTATTTCTGGCGATAGCCGGGGTGATGCAAGAGTCCGTAGGTATAGTGGAAGATGTCCCACTTGGTGATAGTTTTGTCTCTGTAGTGGGTTCGGAAGTGTGTCAATGCCCAATCGGTGATGTTTTCACATCGGTTTGTGCCGTCTTCGTCGTAGCTGTAGAAGGCGAAGCACTGAGAATCGCCTGTGAGGTGAAAATCTGTTAACTGCTTTGTCATCAAACAGTGAAACGGCTTTTTGCTTCCAATAGCGGTCAGACAAATCACCCTATTTTCCGTTTCTGTTGCCAGCATAGGGAAGATGGATGGAAAAACATAAACGCTTTCAATCAGTGTTCGGTCGAAATAGAGATATGATTTTGTAAAGGGGCGATAGAGGGATGTCCTAACATTTTCTTTAGAAAAATCAGCGATCCTTCCTCTTTGCAAATTCCGTTTTAATGCTTTGCTCCAACTAATCTTCGTGTAATCAGATACAACAAAATCGTCAAGATTGGCATTTAGATTTGTCCGTTGAGACCATCGAGCAACTTCTGCATTATAGGTTTGGCTTATTTGTTGAACAATTGCGTTAAGCGTGTTTCGATTATAGTTGTAAACCCATGCGTCCCGGCTTGTGCTAATACCACGACTGTAATTTTTGAAGATTACGCCCCGAGCTACACCTTTTACCGCCTTTGCTTCCTTAGTCCCTACAGGCGTAAAGGTGTCAAACTCTGCGTGGAGTCCTTCTGTCAACCATGTATGGCGCGCGTCGGGTTGGATAGATTGCCATGCAACGCCCCCTGCGTGCTGACTTTCATTGAGAAAGTCGAATTTCCGCCTTCGGTTCCACAACTCGTCGGTAGGATAGTAATAAATACGAGGAGGCGATGGATTCCCCTTTTTCTTCACAAACAGGTTGATGCTCACCCCCACCCGAATCCCAAACACATTCGCATCAGAAACCTTTAATCCTTTCCGCATATCCCCCCCCAAATCCAGAATGTAGATCGCGTCGAAATCTTCTACAAGATGTTTTCGCATCCCATCAAACGCGATGCCGTCAAGAAAACTATTGTTCGTCACAAACGCCACAACCCCTTCCGCTCCAATACGGTCCAATGCCCATAGAATCGCCTTCACATAAGGATCCGAGAGGGCGTTTTTGTTCGTCGCTTGAGAGTCTTGTGAATATGTCTCTCGCACTCGTGCATCCATCGCCTGATATTTCCGATTTTTGTTGTTGTCGTTTTCGTTGACCTGTCCTGCGTTGTAGGGTGGGTTGCCAATAACGACAAACATGTCTGCTGCCTTCTGCCTCTCCACACGTTTCGTGTTTTCACGCGTAAAGAGTTCCCCTTGATCCTTCTCAAGCAGCTCAAACGTATCCGCAAGCGCAATGCCTTCAAACGGCAGATACGCCCCTGTGCGCTGGAAGAACTCTTGCTCAATGTTCAGACTGGCGATGTAGTAGGGCAGGAGCATCACCTCATTACAGTGCAGCTCATGCCGGTATTTCTCCTCTAACGCAGTGCCTCGGATGTCCTGCATCAGCCGGACGATGAAGTTGCCAGTGCCGACGAACGGGTCGATCATAAGGACGCCTCTGTCAGATAAAGAACGGGCAAACTCGGTCTTGAGGATATGCTCAACGCTGTTCACCATGAAATCCACAATCGGCTGCGGCGTGTACACGATGCCGTGGGTATCCGCTACATTCTCAGAGAACCCCTGAAAAAACTTCTCGTAGAAGGTGTTGAGGAAGTGCTGCTTTTGGGAGAAGTCTCGGCAGAGGGTCGAGGCTTGCTCAATCGCAACGTAGAACCGGTCTAAGGGTTTGAGGAACTCCTCGCGACTGAACGCCTGTCGGATGAGTGCCTCAACTACGTTTTCAATCTCGCGTGCGATAATATTTCGGCGTGTGAAGTCGGAGTTGTTAAAGACAGTCCTGAAGATGCGTTCGGTGAGGATGTGCTGGATGAGCATCTCCTCTACGGCATCCTTTGAAAGTTCGGGGTTGATCGCGGTGCGACACGTCTCGTAAAAGTTGGCAAACGCCTCTTTGAACGTTGGATCCGTTGCATGCCGTTGCTCAATGAGTGCCTTTAGCTGGGTTGCGAGGGCCGGCACATGTTCTCTGAAGTCGGAGACGGCTGTGTGCCAGTTGTCCAGTGCGGGCGGGACATAAGTGAAAAGATACTGAAGGGCGGCAATCAGGCGTGCGGGTTCGGTGATGTCCAGATCCAGTGCCATCTGCCCATTTTGGTAAAGGATGGCACGCTCTGGTGTTTGGAAGAGGATATTCTCAAGCGGATAGCCTGCGTTTCGTTTGTCTTCGACTGCTTTGAGAAGGTCGTCAGCTGTGTCTTTCGCCTCCCAGTAAGCGAGGGGGAGTCCGTATGGGTCGAGGATTGCACCGTCAATGACGATGCGGTTTCCTTTCGGCGTGCGCATCGTGTATTGTGGGACGAGCGTGGCGTTTACTTGCTTCGCGCAGGCGTGTAGGAGGGTATCAAAGGGTGAACTGACGGCACCTTCGTGTGTGACGGCGTGCTGTCGGTATTGCTGCAGCGTGGCGTAGTAGTCGCAGATTGCTCTGTGATTGGGTTTGAGATTGAGTTTCGGCATAGACATATAGTAGCAGGTTCGCAAGATACGTCAAGTGGAATAAGGGCGGCATCTTTCCGGTAGGACTGAAGTTACCAGCTTTTAAGCGTTTTCCTAAAGTATAGATAAAGTTCGATGTGGGATTACAACGCGGGCAAATTCTCTACAATCTCTACCGTTTCTAAACTCACAGTGAGGAGGCGGGCGATGAGGTCAACGATATATCGCGGCTCCATTTCACGATTGGGATTGTTAGCGATACCGCTGCGTTTGTCTATTTTCACGCGATACTGATCCACGACCCACTCCAACGCAGACCGATTCCCTAACCGATAGGCAAACGCTCCCGCCGGGATACCGTCCAACGTCAAAAAGTCGTTGTATTTCAACTGCGTTTTATCCTGAGAAAGTTTCATCTTCTCAACACGCCAATCCACCCTCATCCCCGGCGTTTCGATGTATGTCAGTCCCTCATATTTCGGAGCGGATTCGTAGTTGACGTGGAAGTCTGCGAGCCGTTCGCCTGCTTTTGCGAATCCCCAGAAGTCTTTAGCAAAGGGGATATGCGGCAGATCGCGCTTGAGGTTCGCCTCGTATTTCTGGCGATAGCCGGGGTGATGCAAGAGTCCGTAGGTATAGTGGAAGATGTCCCACTTCGTGAGGGTGTTGTCTTGGTAGTGGGTTCGGAAGTGTGCCAACGCCCAATCGGTGATATTTTCTCGTCGGTTTGTGCCATCCTCGTCGTAGGTGTAGAACGGAAAACATTGATTTATATCTATAGAAATTACAGTCAAATCTACGATAACGTTTACTAAATAACACCAAAAGTCAGCGCGTCCACCAACACTCGGAACACAAATAATCCGATTTTCTACTTCTACATCAGGTGTAGGAAAAGTAATTGGAAACATCGACATTCGGTGATTTAAAGTTTTATCAAAATACAGATGTGTTTTCGTAAAGGGTCGGTAAATAGCGGTTCGAAGTTTGGGCTTAGCGCATTCGGTTAATTCTCCTTGTTCCAACTTCCGCTTTAACCCTGAACTCCACTTAATCTTGGTGTCATCGTATTCAACAAAATCGTCAACATTTCTCACATTATGTGACACCGCCCGCCATTTGAGCACCTGTGTATTGTAGAAATCACTCATTCGCTTTACGTTCTGGATTAAAGCTTTTCCATCAAAGTTATAGAGCCACGCATCTCTACTGGTTTGAAAACCCGGTCCAAATGTGCTGAAAATTGTATTGATTTTTGTTTCTTTTCTCGGCTTTGATGCTCTACTTCCCATCGGAATAAATTCATCAAACTCTGCATGGAATCCTTCGGTAAGCCATGTGTGTCTTGCATCCGGTTGAATAGACTGCCACGCAAGCTCACCAATGTGTTGATGTTCATTGAGAAACTCAAATTTACGGGCTTTGTCCCACAACTCATCCGTGCGATGATAAAAAATGCAAGGCTTCTTTGATGATGCCAGTCTTGTCTTAATAAACAGATTGATACTCACACCGACCCGAATGCCGAACACATTCGCATCAGAAACCTTCAGACCTTTCCGCACATTGCCACCTAAATCCAGAATGTAGATCGCGTCGAAACCTTCTACAAGGTGTTTTCGCATACCATCAAACGCGATGCTTTCCACAAAGCTATTGTTTGTCACAAACGCAACGATGCCTTCCTCTCCAATCCGTTCCGATGCCCACAATATTGCTTTCACATACGGATCGTAGAGTGCGTTTCTGTTTCTCGCTTTGGAATCTGCAGCATAAGTGTCTGCAACCCGAGCGTCCATCGTCGGATATTTGCGATTTTTGTTGTTGTCGTTTTCGTTGACCTGCCGCGCGTTATAAGGTGGGTTACCAATAATCACAAACATATCTGCTGCCTTCTGTTTTTCCACACGTGCCGTGTTTTCACGCGTAAAGAGTTCGCCTTGCTCCTTCTCAAGGAGCTCAAACGTATCCGCAAGCGCAATGCCTTCAAACGGCAGATACGCCCCCGTGCGCTGGAAGAACTCCTGCTCTATGTTCAGACTGGCGATGTAGTAGGGCAGGAGCATCACCTCGTTGCAGTGCAGCTCATGCCGGTATTTCTCCGCTAACGCAGTGCCTTGGATGTCCTGCATCAGCCGGACGATGAAGTTGCCGGTGCCGACGAACGGATCGATGATGTGCACACCCCTGTCAGATAAAGAACGGGCAAACTCGGTTTCGAGGATATGTGCTACGCTGTTCACCATGAAATCCACAATCGGTTGCGGTGTGTAGACGATGCCGTGTGTATCCGCTACATCCTTAGAGAACCCCTGAAAAAACTTTTCGTAGAACGTGTTGAGGAAGTGCTGTTTTTGAGTGAAGTCCCGGCAGAGGGTCGCTGCCTGTTCAATCGCAATGTAGAACCGATCTAACGGTTCAAGAAACACGTCCCTGCTCATCGCATGACGCATGAGCGCAGCACTGACTTTTTCAATCTCTATAGCGATGATATTCCGGCCTGTGAAGTCCGACCGGTTGAAAACGGTGCGGAAAATACGTTCGGTGAGAATGTGCTGGATGAGCATCTCCTCGACGGCATCCTGTGAAAGTTCTGGGTTAATCGAGGTGCGGCAGGTTTCATAAAAGTCGGAGAACAGTTTCTTGAAGGCTGTATCGGTTTCGTGGCGTTCCTCGATGAGTACCTTAAGTTTGCTTGCGAGGTCTGGAACATACGCTCTGAAATCGGAGACAGCCGTTTGCCAGTTGTCCAACGCCGGTGGGACATAAGAAAAAAGGTATTGCAAAGTATCAATCAGGCGTGCGGGTTCGGTGATGTCCAGATCCAGGGCTATCTGCCCATTTTGGTAAAGGATGGCACGCTGTGGTGTTTGGAAGAGCATATTCTCAAGCGGATAGCCTGCGTCCTGTTTCTCCTGCACGGCTCTGGCGAGGTCATCATCTATATCTTTGGCTTCCCAGTAAGCGAGGGGGAGTCCGTATGCGTCGAGGATTGCCCCGTCAACAACGATGCGGTTTCCGTTCGGGGTGTGCATGGGGTATTGTGGGACGAGCGTAGCGTTTACCTGCTTTGCACAGGTGTGCAGGAGGGTTTCAAAGGGCGAGCTGACGGCGCCTTCGTGTGTGATGGCGTGTTGTTCATATTTTTGCAGCGTGGCATAGTAGTCGCGGACTGCTTTGTGGTTGGGTTTGAGATTAAGTTTCAACATGCGACTATAATAGCAAACTTCGGAAGGTATGTCAAGGAAAGAAAAAGCATGTATTCAATACCCGTGCAGACGCTGATGAATGGGAGGCGTTCCCGGACAGAGCTGGCGATGTCCCAAGTATCTGGGGACCCTGATGGAAACGAGGCATCCCCAAGCCGTTCCGCACTCATCAGAGAACTCTTTTTTGGGAAAGTTGAATACTCCTATTATACCGAAGGGGGGTTGTCTCTATTCAAGAAATGCTTGATCTATTTATCAAACTCACGTTACCTTAATACGATGAACGTCATGAAAGCGATTGAGGGGCTTGGTAAAGTCCACTATGCTCCCTTGAAACGCAATCGCCTTGTGAGTATTTCAGTCGCCTCGGGCTATCAACGCGCTGAGACGTTGACGTGGTTCTCGGCCGAAGCGACTACAGGCAAACTTGGGCATATCAATAAGTTTCCCAAAGGTCCTCAAGTGAAGGCGTTTCGGATCGCGTCTGTCTCCGTGCACACGGAATATATTGCCGCTAACGATTTATCTCAATGTGCTGCTGAGACGGCAGAGAAGCACGTGCGTCTGCGTTGGAAAATTGAGCAACTTCATCGGGAACTGAGACAGACGATGGGTCTTGGAGCGTGTCAGTGTCGCAAGCACCGTGCCCAACGCAACCCTACTGCTTGTTGTTTATGGGTCTGGGTATTTCTGAAACGTGCTGCACAAGCAACGGGTCAAACGCTTTACCAACTTAAAGCGAGTTTACTCCAGGATTACACGCGAAAACAACTTCAAAATCCTACGATATCTCCCAATATTGCGTAAGTCCTAACAAAAAAAGCATATTTTCTCCGAATCTTTTTTAAAATTATGCAACCATTTTTCCCTACAACGCGTCATTAATAATGTGCAATCAAGGCAACTTCCATTTTGAGAAATTAAGCAGCCTGTTTGTCCTTAGATTGTATCTTTAAATTACAAACGCCTTTAAGGGTTGCTGAACAGTTATCAGTTAACTGATAACCGATAACCAACACTGAGGTTTAGATTATGTTACACAGCCTAATGCGCCAAGAGCTCCTGTCCCTGATAATGAGCGCGCGATTCCTTGCCGCTGTCGTTATTACACTCCTGCTCGTTGTAGCCAATACTGTTGTGCTGATCGATGCGCACGAAAACCGAGTCGCCAGTTACAGCCAACAAGCGAAAGTTCATCGTGAGAAAGCAGTAAAGGCAGAAACCTATTCGCGGTTAGAACTTTTCGTTGAACGCCCCCCGAACCCGCTTAGCCTTTTGAGTGCCGGATTAGAGAAGCGTCTCGGGACAACCGTTGAAATTTATCACGGCGAAGTGCCTACGATTTCAAGCGTCTCCGCACGAAACTTGGAGAACCCGTATCTGAATCTCTTTTCACAGATCGATCTGGTGTCTATCTTTCAAGTGGTACTAAGTCTATTAGCACTGCTTTTTGCTTACGATGCAATAGCAGGCGATTGGGAAAGTGGCACCTTACGTCTGGTTATCTCGCATCCGGTGCGGCGAGGGACGATTCTATTTGCCAAATATCTCGCCGCGATGGTATGTCTGCTGCTGCCCGTGCTGATGAGCCTGCTGATAGTGATGCTTCAGCTGTCACTCGCCCGTTCTATCCAGCTGGGTGCAGCGGATCTTCTTAGGATTGGTGGAATCATCGGCACTACAATTATCTACTTATCTGTCTTCTACCTGATTGGGCTGTTGATTTCGACTATGACCCGCCGCACGGCTACATCCCTGATGCTCTGTATGTTTCTGTGGGTCGTTCTGGTGCTTGTTTATCCGAACTGGAGCCGATTTACCCTTAATCCTGTGGACGACATGCGCGCGGAAAGACAATCCGCGCATCAACAGATTGACCAGATTTGGGAAGAAGTCGAACGGGAAGAACAAAGGTTCTTAGCCAACAGTCCTCTTGAGGGGGAGCCCCCGAAGTTTAATATTGGTTATTCAGGGTCATCATCTTCCTCCGGCAGAAGATATGGGTTTAACATGACCAAAGTGAACGCGGATTCAGAACCGAGTCTCCCGCATTTCCAAAACTATCAAGCGTTCATCGGCGCAACGCACATCCGAGCCGCAGAAAAGGCAGGACTGATAAATGAACAACGCTTAGTACGGACCACTATTCGACAAGCAACGTGGGATGAACGGTTGATGAAATTCAGCCCAGCAAGTCTCTATACCTTTGCAACTTCCGCCTGGGCAGGGACCGACCTAAATGGCATGTTAGATTTCGTCCGCGCAGTCCAGGCGTATCGCCAGACACTGATTGACTATTTGCACGATAAAGACGCTTTTGCGAGTCGACGCTGGTTTGCTTCTGACCAAGGGGCAGTAGATTGGTGGGATTTGCCACAGTTTCGCTTTGCGCGGGCGGATGTCTCCGAAAACGCACAACGCGCCTTGACGGATGTATTCCTCCTTTTCGTTATGAACCTGGTGCTATTTATGGTAAGCCTTCTGATTTTTATCAAAGTTGAAGTTTAAAGGAGAAAACGCAATGATTAGACATATCATTCAAAGAGAGTTCTTTGACCATCTCAACAGTCTCCGCTTCTCCTTGACTGTCATCATCATGGCAGCCCTCATGGTAACCAACGCCGTGGTGCATCTTCAGACGCATTCAGACAAGGTCCGGAGGTATTCTGAGAACGTTGCCGGTGACCGTGATACATTGCAGTCGCGGATGGAGCTCTATGAACTTCTGAGAAAGGGGCCCGGTAGACTTTACAAACAGCCATCTGCACTAACTTTCATTGCAGACGGTGGGGAGGCCTTTCTGCCGAATCGCAGCACGGACAATGAGGGATCCTGGAGTAGAACCGCGGGAGTGGGTACACAAGTCAAAAGCATCTGGTGGACGCACTACCCCACTGCCAACCCGAATGCGCGGGACCTGCGTCCCAAGGCGACAAAGATAGACTATGTATTTATCATCGCCTACCTACTCTCTTTCATTCCCCTCTTGTTTACCTTCGATGCCCTCTCTGGCGAAAGAGAAAGCGGAACGCTTCGATTGTGTCTCGCCAACGCCATTTCGCGGCCCGCTCTGTTAGCGGGGAAGTTCTTAGGCACGCTGATAGCCGTCCTTATTCCGTTCTACTTCGCGGTCCTGTTGAATCTGGCGGTAATTTCCACAGATAGTTGGACGCAGCTTGGGGCAGCAGACTGGGGACGTTTGGGAATGATTATGCTAATTGCTTCAGGCTATGCAAGTATCTTTATCGCAATCGGGTTGATGGTCTCCGCGGGTACGCGGGATACTCGGGTGAGTCTCGTCGTACTGTTGATTATCTGGGTAGCACTTGTCATCTTTATGCCTTCCACCTTCGGTACGCTCTCCACAAAATGGATGTCTCCCGTCCAAACAGCTCATCAATGGAAAACGGCTCAAGCGCGCGCGCTTGAGCAGATTAACGATGATTTCCACAAGCAAATAATGGACAAAAGACAATCGCAAGCCGGGGGGCTTCTCAGCCACCTCATGGACCTTGCGAAAACTTCGCCGAAAGAGGCGGAAAAGCTGGCAAAGGAGAAAGAGGCAGAACTCATGGCGGCGATGGCGGGATCCAAAAAGGTAGATGAGGAAGAATTGCGTATCAAGGCTGAGTATGTCAACAAAGATGTGGACATCCGGGAACGGCTGAACCGAGAACGTTTAAGAGCCCAACTCGCGCAGGTTCAGCGCGCGAGGGCGGTAACGCGGTTCTCGCCAGCAGCCATCGCCCAATACGCCCTTGAATCTATGACGGGTACCGGATTGAAACGGCACTTGCAATTTCTTGACAGTGTACACCTTCATATCAGACAGTTCCGAGACTTCATCACTGAAACAGATCGTGCCGACCCAGAAAGCCCCCATATCCTCGGAATCCCGGAGGGCATGTCTAAAAAGCCGATTTCACCGAAGGCACTTCCAAACTTTGAGGATAAAATTGCTTTTCGCGATACCTTCAACGCAGCGATACTGGATATACTGTTACTCGTTGGACTGCTCGGCGCATCTCTTTTAGGCGCGTTCTTTGTTTTTACACGCTCAGATGTGTAATTTTATGGTTATCGGCCGCCGGTTAAGAATCATCTTTGGGATTCTCCCTTGAGAAGGGGGTTAGCAGGGCGGCATTATCTAAGCGTATCCAATTAATTCTTGATTTTACGAAAAAAGGAAAGAAAACATGAGAGAAAAAATTATGGGAGGGGTTTGTAACCCCGAAACTTTAAAGCACTTGTGGTTCGTCGTCATCTTTACGGCTGTGCTCGTTTCAACAACACATGCCCAAACGATAGAAACCGTCATCCCATCGGATAGCATCCTCTATCTCAAACTCCAAAACCTACAAGAATGTCGTGAGACAATTGAGAGCTCCGAAAACTGGAAGGAAGCTGCAGATCTCATGTCCGCTGCCTCACAGTGGCAAGATATTCAACAACTCCTGCAGGCAATGCCGATGTTTACAGGGACGGACCTCCAAGGTTTAATTGAAACCTTTTTGGGAAGTGAAGTCGCAGTGACAGTTTCGCCCGGCGCAGAGGGGTTGATGGTGGGGATCGTCATTCAGAACAGTAAGGACGGAGCAACGCAGACCCTACAGAAAGCCGAACCAATCTTATCCCAAGTCGTTGCGACCCTCAGCAGTATGGCAGGGAACCCCGTACAACCCCAGGTGGGGAACTATCAAGGCATTACACACCATACTGCCCAGCTGAACACACTGGAACTTACTTACGGACGGGTTGATGAAACCCTCCTGCTGATGGGTATAACCCCTGGGAGCTTCCAGAAAATGGTTGATGTCTATAAAACGACGCAAGCATCAATTACCCGAAACGATTTGTATCGCTCCATTGCCGATAGATATCAAAAAAGTGAGGTATTCGTCTTTGTGGATGTGGAGACAGGGAGTCCCTATCTGAAAGCGATTCTACCCCTTCCATCGGCACGCAACTGGACGCTTTCCAGACCTTGGTCTACAGTTGGGATCTGCTGAAACCGGGTGGGAGCCAACAACTGTCCGGCACATTGAAGAATAATGCACAAGGAACACTTATCTCACTGTTTCAAGAACCATCTCAATTGAAAGCCATTCAGGGTTTGTCAGGGAACGAGGAGATCTTCCTTACGGTCGGGCCATCAAGTTCCCAGACGTTCTGGCAGATGATTTTGGGTTCTGAGAGGAATACAACCACCCCTGGAAATCTCAGAAGCTTCCTGATACCGAATCAGACCGATCTACTTGAGGCAGTGACAGGCGAACTTGTCATTAGCGCGGACCTTTCTTTTTTAGAGCACCCCCCTAATTTTATGACCGGATCGACGAATGGAAAGATTGAAAGTTTCAAAGTTGAATTTGCGGAGATGAATTTAGGTTTGATTTTCCATCCCGATTCCCTAGCGAAATGGCAGGAGCTTTTCAACGGTCTCCTCGAAAAACTCAGTCCCGAATCACCCCAACAGTTCGACTACAAAGGCAAAACATTTCACACAGCTTCTATATCCGGTACCCTCTATTATGGGAATGTCAACGAACTCTTTGTGATAGCCCTGTCTGAAAAACAGTATAAATCCATTGTTGATAATCTTTTGACTGGAAATCCGACACCCATCTTTAAAAGGCGGCTGGAAGATTTACCGGCCAATCCAGCATGCCTGTTCCAACTCAACATAGAAAAGTTTTTAACCTTTGTTGAAGCCGAGGGGCTTCCGTGGCGAAGACCGGAGTTGATTGCGTTTACACAAAAGGCAGGGGTCTTGTTCGCTTCCCTTGACGCTGCAGAGGACACGGCATCGCTGGAACTGAGGTTCTCACCCAAGGAAAAACCGATTGATGTAATAGCAAGGCTGGCACCCATCCTTTTCTTCTTAGCTATGTTAAGTCAGCAGTGAACGTGCGGGAAGCGGAACTTTCCTTTGCAAAAGGTGTGTAAAACATCGTTATTGAAAAATAATGCAACCCTTCCGCCCACAAAACGCGTCACCGTAAACAAGTCAGTATATCCTTCGGTAACCCCACAAAAAATAGAATGAAGTGATACAATATCCTTCAGATGACACAAACAACGGAGAGGCTCAAAAATGAAAAATACTTTTCGCAGCGCAGGTCTTTTATTCAGTCTTTCACTTTTCACAGTTTTGGGACTCGCTATTTTTCTCGGTAGTTGCTCCGACTATTCGCACACGGAGAAATACACTTATAAAAGCGGAATAGCGAATATCCAGTTGGGTGAACATGTTGAATTCAGCTGGTCAGCACCCCCAAATCACAAAAAGTATGATGGTCCCCAAAACGCACGTGAACTTATGCAAGCATTTAATGGGAACTACAACCGTGGACATGCAAAGATCGAGGTGAGTATCCATCGTAAAGGCGTTGGCATAAAAACCATAAATTATCACACTGCCTATACAGATCGCGAGATAGATGCAAGATACGCGCGAGAAGAATGGCTGCAACGCCTTCTGGACGGAGGTGTCACCATAGAAAATTTCGGCGATTATTCACACTACCTATCAAAACGGCACACGTTGGCACTCCTCGAAGACAACCCGAATCTGTGGCAGTTGGGGATTTTGGATATTCCACCGACAACGGATTGGGCAACTTACAAAGCTGCCTATATGGATAAGTTAGTACATCACCGTATCGAGATTCTGGGAACGAGAAAACAGTTTCATCATAGTGAGAATGGGCCCTTCAGTTCCGTCACTATTACTGAGAGCATTCGCACTGGCAACAGCAAGAATCGATAGAGGTTTCGGTTGACAACGCCTTAAATTTCTGATATCATATTATACAGAGAAAATCAACCGTAGGAGAAACCCAATGTTAGAAACCCGCGATCTCACGAAAGTCTACAACGAAGACGTTTTAGCCGTTAACAATTTGAATCTGAAAGTAGCCGACGGCGAAATCTATGTCGTTCTCGGCGCGAACGGCGCTGGGAAAAGTACGACGATCTCCATGCTCTTGAACTTTATCGAACCTACAAGCGGCACTGCTCTCGTTGACGACATCGAAATTCCGAAGTTTCCACTGGAAGCAAAGAAGCATCTCGCTTATGTCTCCGAGAACGTCGAGCTCTATCGCAACTTCACGGCACGCCAAAACCTGTCTTTCTTTGCGAAACTCGGTGGACGGAAGAAGGTATCTAACGAGGAATTAGACGCGACGCTTGGACGTGTCGGTTTACCGGAGGAGGCGTTTACACGCCGCGTCAAGACCTTCTCTAAAGGGATGCGGCAACGCCTGGGGATTGCCATTGCGATTATGAAGAACGCACAAGCTGTCCTGCTCGACGAACCCACCTCAGGCTTGGATCCCAAGGGAGGTGCCGATTTCTTGAACCTACTCCGCCAACTCAAAGCGGAAGGGAAAGCGATCTTCATGTCCACGCACGACATCTTCCGAGCCAAAGAGATCGCCGATCGGATAGGAATCCTTGTGCAAGGTAACCTGGAACGGGAACTGACGCGCGACGAGATACAAAAAGAGGATCTTGAGGCACTCTACCTGCATTATGTCGCTGGATATGAACCTGTAGAAGACGCGACTGCGTAGAGACAGAAGGGTGAAAAAAATATGGATGGATGGAAGGAACTTGGACGGAAGGATGGACAGATGGTAGCATGGGTGGCCCCCATCTTCCAATCTTCTACGCTTTCAATTCCAACGCTCATGCTCATTTTTATTACAGCGATAGGGATGTTGCTGCCTACAGAAACACCGACAGCGTTCGCAGAAGATCCCGAACCGGTTTCCGATGAGAACAGAGCGAAAACCAAAGAGGAACAGAGCCGCCAAATCCAAATAGAGACCAAACGCTTGGAAATGGAACTCAAGGAACAACTGATGAAAAAGAAGTTAGTTGAACTTGAAAATCTTAAAGCGATGATGATGGAAAAAAATAATATCGTCACCGTCTCTCAAGTGAATAAGGCAGAGGAAGCTTACGAAACCGCCGTCTCCGAATACGAACAAGCAAAACTGACGTTGCAAGATACTGAACTGAACTCCCTCAAAGATGAATGGCATATCACTGTCGAAAACACAAACTTATATGAATCTGTCGATGGAAAGGAACTGTTCTCAATCACGTTGCGGAATAGTTCATCCCCCGTCACACTCGTCGAGAGCTCCAAAGTCTTGGGACGCGAAATTATCATTAGCGCGCAGATTGACGACATCTTCGTGTCTATTAAAGAGCAGGAAGGTTACGGTGCAAGCGGGGCAATTATTGCCGAACCCTACGAACAACGCATAGAAACACTCAAGGAGGGCGAAGCCGTTACGCTGGAGTTTGAACTCATAAAAGAGGACATCCGAGATGTCGTTGTAGAGTTGACATACTCAGGTGAAACTGATAATAAGAATATCCATCTAAAACAAGAGGACCCCTATATCTCGGTTGTGTCCGCAAGACGTTACAAGAAGGGTGACCGACGGCGGTTGGAAGTTGTCCTCACTTACGGTGCAATAAAAGGCGAAAAAAAAGAAACAGACACCACAGATGCCGCTGACTACACTAATGGCGAGACAGCACAAGAAATCAATAACGTCTATGTCTCCATCAGAGACGAAACAAACGCGATTATCGGCTTCCCTTACGAATACCGGATCCCATCGCTGAAAGACGGACAGGCAACAACGCTCGATTTTGAACTCCGGCGGAATGTCGATAGCCTGACAGTTCATATGCTATACCTTGACAAGCCATATCCGAAAAAAATCCATCTTGAGGAGGACACACGCCACATTTCTATCCTGAGTGCAAAGAAGTTTCGCGTGGACAATCAGATGATGGTAACACTTCAACTCAAGAACACTTCCACAACGGAGGCAATGCCGAGCAACGCAACCCCTGAAGAGATTGCAGCGGCAAACGAGATCCGAGGCATTTACGTCTCCCTCCTCGATGTTACCGATGACACAAACATCGTCAAACCTTATGAAACGAAGATACCCGTGCTGGGCTACAACGAAACCGTGGAATTGACGTTCCAACTTCAGAAAGATGTTGAAAGCTTGAAGGTGTCCCTGAAATATCCTGAACTACCTGGACCCGACACACGCCTCATCTACCTACAAAAAGAGTCGGCTTTGGATGTCGTAAACGTCAGTTCATTACGATTTTCGCAGGAGGGAAACTTGGGGAGCAGCGTCACCTACGATTTGACGCTCGATCGATTGGCGGAGACGGAAAATACCTTCCAACTGCGCGTCATTAACCTCCTCAACCGGCTCTCCTTTGAGTTTCAAGATCCGGAGACGAAGTCCCGTCAGTCACAAGTGAAGTTCACGCAGGAACAGTCGAAACGGAGTTTGTCTCTGATTGTTTACCTCCCGGAAGAGCTGGACGCTTCCTACCTTGACAGTACACTTGAGTTCTATGTCGCGGTCCTCGATGAAACCGAGGCAAACGCACTCGGTGGTATAAATAATCGCTTGGATTTATCCACAGATAAGATCACGGGCCTACAAGGTGGGGTTGAACGGTTTGAACTGATTCCAAAAGGTGTTCCTGAGATTGAGGTATTCGTGCCGAACGCCTTCCAAACAATCAAAATCGGTGAAGTGGTCAACATGACGGCAACGCTAAAAAACATTGGCACTCGCGACCTCGTGGATATCCGTATGATCGTTGATGTCAACACGGATTGGAAATATACGGTTACCCCTGAAGTTATCGGTTCACTCGCACGGAACGAGGAGACGGATATCCAACTGACCTTAAGTCCCCCTTCGGACATTGGTGTCGGTGAATATCAAGCGAAGTTAAACGCTGAAGTCACAGTCGATAACCGGAAGTTTGAGGCCCGTGACCGCTCAATTACAGTCCAAGTTGAATCACAGACGCAAATGTCAGTAACGACGTTGCTCTTCGGGGCGTTGATCCTCCTCATGATAGCGATTGTGGTTGTCACCATCCGCATTAGCCGACGGTGAGAGATGGCCCCTCGCTTGTTTGTTGCATGTGAGATTATAGGGCTGGGAAACAAACCCAGCGTCTAAGACAAAAACACCGTAAAAACACAGAATAAAATGAATAAAATGAATAAAAGAGTGACGGCACTTGCAGTGTGCTTCCTTTTCAGTATTGTGGGTGTCGTCTCAGCACAACGTCTTGTCTCGCTGCAACCGGCTCGCGCAATAGCACTCGCTTTACAAAACAACGAAACAGTCAAAAAAGCAGAGAAGGTCGTAGAGTTCGCCAAAGCAAACCTTCGCGTCTCCAAAGCCGTTTACCTACCACAAGTAGGACTCACCGGCGAATATCAACGCCAAAAAGATGGCGACATTGACGACAGAGATTATCTCACGCGCGCGCAGGCAAGTATCCTCCTGGCACAATTCGGTGAGATCCCCCAAGGCCTTGATGCCGCACAGGAAGAGGTCCGCAAAGCCGACATTGAATACGAACGCGCCAAGAAGAAGATTGTGTACGCAGTGCGGAATCTCTGGCATAATATTATCCTCACACAAGAAGAGATTAAAGAACGGGGCGCGATTGCGGTGGAACTCGAAAAGAAACTGGAAGGCACAAAAATTGAACAGACCCAAAAGCGGATCCCATTCCTCAGGCAACTCAACACAGAATTGGAACTCTCAGAGCAGCAACTCGCACTCAACGAACTCCAACGACAACTCGATGTGGACACCGCCGAACTCATCCGTCTCACTGGGCTTGACCCACTCGTACAGGTTATCCTTTCCCGCCCCCTTCCAGACGACGATGTGGCGCTCGAAGCCGCCGTTGAACTCGCACTCGCAAACAGTCTTGACCTTCGCGACTTACAAGGCAACATGCTACGTCAAGAACGTCTCGTCGGCGAGACCCTCTGGAATCGTTTCCCTGAACTCTCTGCGAAAGCACGCTATAAGGATCTCAGTGTAATCCTGGAGCAACAAGCGGGGAACCAGACGTGGGACGCAAAAGCCTTCTATGATCCGGTGATATTGGACCGTGAACGAGATAGGGCGAGTCTCTTTGAGACCAATCCACGCACCCAAAACGGATGGGAAGTGCGTTTTAACTTCAACATCCCATTATATGATGGAAATAAGACGAAAAACCTCCGATCCCGAGAAGTCGCCGTACTCGAGCAAATGCAGCTCGAATACGGCGAAAAAACAAAGTTAATCCGTGTAGAGGTGCGACGTGACTATCGCGAGGTGGCAAATGCGAAAGAACGGATGGAGATTGAAGAAAAGCGGGTGAGAATTTTCGAGCAGCAGCTGCGGACGATTGAGCGCGTGCTGGATGAAGTCACCGTCGAAATCCCCGGCTACCAAGGCCTGACCTACAACGATGCGTTTCAAGCACAAGCGCAATTTACAGAGGCGCAACGCGTCTACTACCAGACACGCCGAGATTACGCCCAAGCCAAGGAAAAACTCCGAGAAACGATGGAGTGGATTGAATAGCTGCGCTATTTCACCTCGCTCATCAAAAAAACCTGTGCCAAAATAAAAAATGGCAGATGAAACAGCACCAATAAACCCAGCTGGGATAAAACACACCAATACGAGATTTACTCTGTGCATACCGGCACCGCCATTGTATCTAGTGACGGATAGACTCACTTAAAGGAAGAGAAAAAAATAAATTCGATAATTTATTGGAAAAGTCCAGTGCGGTTAGGAAACCGCAACTCCCGGGCCTGGGTGGAATTAGAATTATCGATTTAAATTAAACTTCATGAAACCACAGTTACCGAGGTTAGGAACGGGGCATTGCAGGTTTTTGGAGACCAGCTTATGTGCCAAGTGGAACCTGACAATTGCGATTAGGGCAGACTTAAAATTCTAATAATCGGCAATAGAGCCATCTGCCAATCGATTATCGGGCCAAGTGAAACGCCTTCCTACCTGTTGACCGACTTTAATGACGTTTGCCTCATCTACGGTAACGCCTAAACCGGGGCCTTCTGGCAGCGAAACATAGCCCTCCTCATCCATCTCCCACGTTTTGTGAGCGACTCCGTTTGGAAGGACGTTTTCATAACCTTCGTGGATCAGGAAAAATGGCACTGCAGCAGATAGGTGAAAACTTGCTGTGAGCCCGAGATAGGACATCGTACAGTGTGGTGCGATGGGGACGTGATGAGCCTCGGCGAGTGCAGCGACCTTTTTAACCTGTGTAATACCGCCGCCGTGTCCGACATCGGGTTGAAGGATGTCAATCACTTGTGCCTCAAGGATTTCGCGAACCTCCCATATTGTGCGATCGCGTTCACCTGTCGCCAACGGAACAGGGATAGACTCTCGTATCTTGCGCATCACTTCAATGTTGCCCGGCACCCATGCCTCCTCTAAGAAAAGTAGGTCATCGGGTTGCAGATAACTGGCGAATTGTTTGACGATAGGCGGAGGTAGGCAGCTATGTGCGTCAAACATGACTGCACCATCGGAACCGACTTTCTCTCGTGCCTCCCGCACGCGTTGCACCAAGTCGGCGATTTCATCAGGCGTGCCGGCAAACGGCTTTGACCCGCCGGGGCCTGTTTTAATTGCTTTCGGACTGGGATACTTCCAAATTTTATCGCGGCAGGGGCCCCCAAGCAGGCGATACACCGGCACCCCCCACAACTTTCCAGCAATATCCCACAATGCCATATCAATCGCCGAGAGGGTATGCACCATCAAGCCGCCCCCCCGGATGTTACGATGTGCACGGAAGAGACGTTGCCAGTGATGCTCAATCCGCGTCGGGTTTTCTCCGATAATCAATTCCGATAAAGAGCGAGCTAACGCACAAGTGACGGTTGTCTCCATGTTGTTGATCTCGCCCCAACCTGTAACCCCCATGTTCGTTTCAATCTTGACGTAGGCTTTCACACCCATCGGGAAAGCCTCAAGGCTTGTCACTCGAATCTGAGAACCTTTATCTTCATAGTCTGCCATTATGAACTTCCTTTCGTTTTTTCTTATGTTTACACACAACCGAAAATTTGTCAAGATGCTGACCTTTAACCACAGTTTTCTGTTGACCAAAAGGATGAAAATTGATAGAATCCTTGTCAACACAGAAGGAGGGGAAACAAATGGCACATCAGACATACCGAATCGGAATCATCGGTTGTGGTGGGATGGGTAGGTCCCACTCGAGAGCGTGGAAACAGACTTCCGATACACAAGTCGTCGCAGCAATGGATATCTCTGAGGAATCCGCGAAACGGACCGCTGATGAATACGATATTCCGGCTACCTATACCGATGTCGACGAAATGTTGTCAAAAGAGGATTTGGACATTGTTAGCATCACAACGTGGCAGGGCCCCCGGGCTGAAGCCACAGTGGCAGCAGCGAAGGCAGGCGTGAAAGGGATCATTGGAGAAAAGCCGATGGCTGCCTCACTCGGGCAAGCCGATGCCATGATTGCTGCATGTGAAGAGAATAACGTCAAGCTCATCATCGGGCATCAGGGTAGATACAGACCCGCAAACATAGAAATACGGAGACTTGTCGCGGCAGGCGCGATCGGCCAGCCGACAATCGTCCATCACCGTGCCAAAAAGCACGCAGGACTGCTCAATACAGGCACACACGCTATCGACGGCTGGCGATTCATGCTGTCTGACCCAGAAACGTTGTGGGTTATCGGGCAGACATCCCGAACCACTGACCGGTGGGAACGCCGCACGATTTGTGAAGATCTCTGCATGGGGTTAGTCTGTTTTGAAGGCGGTGCCCGCGGTATCTATGAAGGCGACCTCCCTGCCCCCCCTGTCTCAATGCCTCAGATTGCTGGAACAGAAGGGCAAATTCGCAATGGTCCTGATAACACGATTCTCCTCCAAAACGGAGACGCAAAGGGATGGCAGACGATCACCCCGCCACCAGAGCCTAAGAACCAGTTTCAGGAACTCGTTGAGTGGATCGAGGGTGACATTTCTAACCATCGCGGGAGTGGTGTCCAAGCACGCTATACCCTTGAAATTATGATGGCCATCTATGAATCGCTGCGGATTAAGAACGTCGTCACGATGCCGATGGAAACGAAGGAGCTGCCGCTTGAACTCATGGTTAACGACGGCACACTACCTGTCCTCGAAGAGGGACGCTACGATCTGCGGACACCCTTTGAAGGGCAAACTTGGAAGCGATAGACTATGGAAAACGCAATGGAAAAGAAGAGCCGACGCTCATTTTTCGAGATCGCAACAGCGTTTATTGGGGGAGTCTTGAGCCTCGCCGCCGGTATTCCCCTTATTGGCTTTGCGATCTCACCTGCTTTTAAAAAAGCAGAATCAAAATGGGTCGATTTAGGAATTGCCGACCGTCTCAAAAACAGTCGTTTTAAAAAGGTAGACTACACCTTCACCGCAAAAGATGGTTGGGTTCAAGCAACTAAAAAACGCTCTGTCTACGTAACCGATACCGGTAACGGAGAGTGGAGCGTTTTTTCGCGAACTTGTTCACATCTCGGTTGTCTCGTCCGGTGGGATGAAGCAAAGGGCGCGTTTCTCTGCCCGTGTCACGGTGCGATATTCGATAAGACTGGTGCGGTTATTGCGGGGCCACCGCCAGAACCTTTGCAGAAACTCGAGACCAAAGTGGAAGCCGGTATTTTATACGTGAAGGAGACGTAGATGCGGCAATTCCTCAACGAACGTCTCCCTTTATCAGAGTTCTCTGCGCACCTACGCAAACCGCTGCCGAAACATATTAATCTGCTTTTCTCACTCGGCAGTTTAGCGATGTTTCTGCTCTTGCTCCAAGCCGTTACGGGAGCATTCCTTGCGTTATACTACTCTCCCTCACCGGAACACGCCCATAACGCCGTAATCTATATCAGTGAGGAGGTCCCGTTTGGTGCGTTCGTGCGCGGCTTGCACCATTGGGGTGCGAGTGCAATGATTATCCTCGCGTTTCTGCATCTGCTCCGCGTCGTTCTCTACGGTTCATACAAAGCTCCACGGGAACTCTCTTGGATCGTAGGCGTGCTTCTCCTACTGGTCATCCTCGGTTTCGGATTCACAGGCTACCTGCTCCCGTGGGATGAGAAAGCGTATTGGGCAACAGTTGTCGGTGTGGAAATTGCCAGCACAGCGCCTATATTAGGCGATTTTGTGGCGAAGGTGATGCGCGGTGGAGCAGAGATAGGTGCCGTGACGCTGTCGAGGTTCTACGCACTTCACACAATCTGGTTACCGTGGTTAGCCTTCGGCTTGGTCGGTGTGCATCTCTTCTTGGTCCGATATTACGGTTCTTCAGGTACACCGGAAAACACACCAGAAGAGATGAAGACAGGGAAACCGTTCTATCCCGATCAGGTATTTGAAGATGTGGTCGGGATGCTGATTCTCTTTGCAGTCCTTGCATCTATCGCCCTGTTTGTCCCCGTTCCGCTTGAAGATGTCGCAGACCCGACGAATGCGGATTATGACCCCCGACCGGAATGGTATTTCCTATCTCTGTTTCAACTCCTGAAATACTTCCAAGGCCCCTTTGAGATCATTGGGACGTTTGTAATCCCGACAGTTGGTATGATGTTACTGCTTCTCCTTCCGTTCTTAGACAAAAGTGAGCGTGTTGTCCTCTGGAAACGTCCTATCGCGTTGATGGTCACAGGCGTTTGTGTCATTGGGATTGTCGGTCTGACGATCCTCGGCGCAAGTTCCCCCAAACTCCAAACACAAGCGACATCGCGACCAACAGAACAGTCCGAAGATGCGGGAACATCGGATACAGGGACGGAAACAGTTGAAGAAAAGGAAGCGGTCTTCGATTTCCAACTCACAGAAGAGGAAATAGAAGCAACGGAAGACGGGGAAGCGGTCTTCGATTTTCAGTTGACTGAGGAAGAACTGGAATAATCTTGAAAACGCAAACAGCTGAAACCGAGTGATGCTGCTTGTATCTTCGTCAGTAACCCGGGAATTGACGGTATAACGGTCGAATTGTGGCGAATATTAGCGGAGTATTTTACGGAAGGCAGATTTGCGTTTGAGAAGGTTTACGAGGATCGGATCCAGACCCGGCAACTTTTCGGCGCACGGAAAAACAAGAACCCGGATGGTATTGAAGTCGGAATTTCTGTTGATTTTGCGCAAAGGTTTTTAACGTTCCGTGCGATTCATTGAGGAAATTTAACCATAGAAACAGGAAAAAATAAGAGAAGGTTACCTATTGAGCAGCTGCTCAGCAGCGCGGACCTGCTCTTGGAGGTATGGCGTATCCCCTGCACGCACTAAGAACGCCTCCAAATAGCGGCGCATCATGAGTGTATCACCGTTTTTTTCGTACGCTTGCGCGAGACGATAGTACGCCTCCGCGTCGTTGTCATCAAGAGATATACCTTTTTCATAGGACTGGATGGCGCGAAGGGATTCCCCGGTTTCCTCGTAAGCGAGACCGAGGTTAAAATAGACATCAGCATCTCCAGTTTCTATTTCAAGAGCTGCTTCATACTGCTGAATAGCCTCCTGATACATCTCGCGGTAGAGATAGGCATCTGCGAGGTTGTTATAGGCATCAACGAAAGTCGGCTCTTCTTCAATTGCGGTGCGAAAGGCGACAAGAGCTTCAGCAAATTGGTCGGTCTTATCGTACACATACCCGAGGTTGTTATAGAAGGCAGGATTTCCGGGATCGAACTCAAGCGCGGCCTGGAACATATCAATAGCGAGGACATACAGCCCGAGATCGATATAAACCAAACCGAGATTGTTGTAGGCGTGCGCGTGTTCGTCGTCAAGGGCGATAGCCCCTTGAAACGCGTCCATTGCTTTCTCATGTTCATCCAATTCGCGATAGATCTTTCCGAGTTGGATATACCCCTCCGCATCTGTCGGGTTGAGCGCCTGTCCCATTTCAAGCCGCAAAGCATCACGTTGAAGTTCGCGCCGCTGTTGCTGTGCCTGATCGGGTGGACCGCAGCAGGCTAAAAAAAGAAAAATGAGCATTACGGAGAGATATTTATGATTATCGATACACATACGCATTTCTATGATCCTACACGTCCTGAAGGCGTGCCGTGGCCAAATCTGAATGATGAAGTCCTCTACCGACGTGTTATGCCCGAAGACTACAAAACACTCGCAGTCCCTGAAGGCGTAACAGGCACCGTTGTCGTTGAGGCAAGCAAATGGCTTGAGGATAACCAGTGGATTCTTGACCTCGCTGCAGAAGAACCTTTCATTGTTGGTTTCGTGGGACATTTGGAACCGACGGTTTCCGATTTTGCGGATAATCTGAACCGATTTTCCGAGAATCCACTTTTCCGCGGGATACGTCTCGGCAGCGGACACTTACGGACAATCGGAGCCCCAACGTTCTTGAGAAGCATTGAAAGGTTAGCAGTGAAGGAACTCACCTTGGATCTGCTGATTAACCCCGAAGCCTTATCCATTTTACCGGCGCTGGTTGAGCATACACCCGACATGCGGATTGTCATCAACCATATTGCTGGTGCGCGCATATCGGAGGCACCGCCTGATGCAGCATGGGCCTCGGCAATCCGTGAGGTGGCGCGTTATCCGAATATCTACTGTAAGGTATCGGGGTTAGCAGAACACACTGGGCAAATTCCCGCGCCAACCGATGTCAACTATTACACCCCAACGATAGATGTCTTGTGGGATGCATTTGGTGAAAACCGACTCATCTATGGAAGCAACTGGCCCGTCTCAGAACGCTTCGCACCCTACGGAGTCGTTCAAAAGATTGTGAACGACTACTTCAGCGAAAAAGGCGATGCAGTCAAGGCGAAGTTCTTCTGGCAAAACGCTAAAGCCGCATACCGGCTATCAGTGTAATGGAAATTAGCCGTTCGCCTTCAGCAATTAACGAATAACGGACAGCCATTAAACCACCCAGCGGATAAACTCGCCAGCGGGTTGCCGTTTCGGTTCGCCGATGTCGGCAGGGTAACCCGTGTAGAAGAAGCCGATGATATACGCTTGTGAAGAATCAACACCGAGCAATTGATAGGTATTCTCTTCCATTGTGATTCTGCCTGTGCTCCACTGCATTCCGACTCCGGCATCCCACGCGGCGAGTTGGACGTTTTGCATCGCACAACAGGCGGCCGCATAATCTTCGCGTTTCTGTTGTTCATCCCCTTCTTGTGCACACGAGACAGCGATAATCGTGGGCTTAGACATGAACTTTTCGTAAGCGAGTTCACCAATCTTCTTAAGATTTCCGGCATCAACGTGGTCAGGCGTGTCTTCTATCTTAATTTCGCGGTAGCGGTCGGCGAGGACTAACTTCGTCTTCTCGCCGATCACGATAAACCGCCAGGGTTCGGTGATATGGTGGTTGGGTGCCCAGATCCCAAAACTGAAAACTTGTTTAATGACATCATCTGGCACTGGTTCTTGTTTGAACTTAAAAATCGTGCGTCTTGAAAGAATAGCGTCTTTAACATCCATAGGTTAGATCCTCCTTCTGGAATTGAATTATACTGTATTGAGGGGTTAATTGCAAGGTAGGGCACACCTCACTATAGAGGCACTCAATTGTCCATTTTTCATCGAATTTTCGAGCGGGTTTTCACTACGGCCAGGTAGGTGCGGTTTCCCAACAGGCTACTTGGTAATTCTCATACCTTACTCTCAATGAGACAGATAGGTTTAACACTCTCTAAAAAAGAATAGATCAACCGCAATAGGGGTTGCTAATTAGTGTGGAAATGATAACAGAACGTGAAGCCGACAAAAGATAGATGTCTGCATTCAAATTTAAACGCTTTTCTTCAACTCAACCCACTAACTATTATCTCTAACGAATGAAAAAATTCTCCGAAAAGTTTCTTTGCCCAAAGTTGTAAAGCTCAGAACAAGTGGAAATAACAGTAAGCATACTACCGTTCGGATGCCTCTTCAAACGCGTAAGAGCCGTATAAAATAAGGCGCGATCCTCAGCACTTGCGATACGACTGACGTACAAAATCAGATGTCTACCTTCCCAGCCCTTAAAACTATGCAGCGTTGTTACTTTAATTCTAGCGTCCCCCAGGAAAAATGCCAATTTTTTACGGCGCGAATTCTCATACTCGCGTAAATTTCTATCCCCTTGCCTGAATGTATCACGTCCTTGATCCTCTTGACCGAACGTGTGGACCACATGGACTCCTTTTTGTTCACACATACTAATGAAATCAAGACCCACCTTATTGCTTGGTGCCAGGAAAATGATATCCGGAATCGCAGTGTCACTCCTCAGAGACTCCATTTGCAAACGGGCTTCCTCAAAACAGATCTCTGGTATTGAATTTTCTGAAAATATTTGAACCCACCGCAACTCAATCGGAGGGTTTAAATGAATCTCCGTTTGCTCGTCTTCAGGTAGGTCAACTTCCACTTCAGGCAGATCAACTTCCACTCCCGAAGGTATAAGAAAATTTTTAGAAAAATCCTCCAAAATAGGAACGATGTTGGGAGGTAGCCGGTAGCTTGTTTTTAAATTATACCAGCTAGAACTAATTCCTGTTCCGCTTAATGATCCATCTAGCCAAGTCACATCGGTTCCATAAATGTTCTGTGTTTTGTCGGCAACAAGGAGCATTTCTCCGCCTGGTCTCCCATCCGGTTCCACTGCCTTTCGCAACGTTTGCCACCAGAATAAGTTATAGTCCTGCCCCTCATCCACCAAGATAGCATCATAAGTTGGTAAAACATTCTTAACAGATGTATTCTCGTAGATTTGTGATACAAGTTCTGCCAGTGCCAGGGAGCGATCCAACACGCTTTCCTCAGAAAATTTTTGCCTGAGTTGAGAGTACTCATTTCCATATCCAGCGACGGTACAAACCCACTTACACCAACCGTGAAAGTGGCGGAAATCAACTCTTTCCCTGATGACCTTTCGAGGAGCCTTACGCTGCTCTGCAATCTCACGCGCGTGCCGAGCTACGAGATCTCGAAGATATCTCGTCAACGTGACATTGAACGTGCACACAAGGACTCGTCTGCCTTCGCTAGCAAGTACAGCTGCACGAGCAGCGAGAGCTTGACTTTTACCGGAGCCCGCAGGCCCTCTCACTTTACGATAACGCTCCTGTGTAGGCTCCGTTGCAATCTTACGCTGGCTACTGTTCAATTCAAGTGGTTCCCGCTGTTCTTTACTGAAAGCAGGTTCTTTAAGCCATCCACGTAGGTCATTTGCAGTATCCTCCGACATGAAGCGAGATTGATTTTGCCTGCCCCACTTTTTGTGTTCTGGAAACAGAGCATCAATGTTCCCTTCTGCAACATATTCTGA
Source organism: Candidatus Poribacteria bacterium (assembly GCA_965202725.1). Classification (GTDB taxonomy): domain Bacteria; phylum Poribacteria; class WGA-4E; order WGA-4E; family WGA-3G; genus WGA-3G. The sequence goes on along the minus strand of OZ241845.1, from coordinate 3,809,623 downwards.
ACCTGAGAATGGATATTGATCTGGATATTCCGACATATTTCCATCTCGGAAAGGGGCCAGTAAATCATCAAGATTGGCTTGAGGTATCCTCGTAAAAATAAGGCCTGCAGTTATTACTGCTTTTCCGGAACTGTCATTGAGACGCGGGCAATAAAGGTTGAATATTTCGTCCTTGTAAAGTTTGATTTGACTGATCGGATTGCGGGTTGTTTTATTCCTAATTGAATATTGAAGGGTGTTTAGGCTCCAATCTTTAATTTCAAACACAGCAACCCCAGCGTACGGATTGAGGAGTACAAGGTCAGGTCTCAATCCATTGAGATGTGGTTGTATGTACATTTCCCACTCAAGAGGAAGCGTCTCCTTAAACAGTTCAAAGACTTTGCGTTCGCCCAGTGTCAGCGGCGTTGGTAGTCGGTCCCATTGGTCTTTAGGTGGATCTATAATACGTTGTTGCATGAGAAACTCCTATCTTTCAACGTTTCTATAAAATAAGTTGACAATATCGACTCCCTCGCTTTTATCACGAGCAGGGTCAATTCTTGTCTTCTCCCATTTTTGTAAGTGCGCCCAAGCAACTCCTTTATCGTAACCTAAGTTGCTACTTAACGAGTCAATACCACCCCACAAATTGCAAGTACGTCCGCCAAAGATTCTCTCCCCACAAAAGCACAAGCACAGCGGCACCGGCGAGGAAGGGCCCATACGGAATAGGACTTTGACGATCTTTTATCCCAAAAATAATCAACGCAGTTCCAACAATCGCACCACCAAAAGCAGAGAAGGCTATCACTATCGCTAGTTCGGGCCACGCACCGAGGAACAATCCGTTGAGTGCCATTAATTTAATATCGCCGCCCCCCATCGCTTTTTTACGTAAGATTGCACTCCCAACCACGGCGATCAGCCATAGCACCAACCCACCAGCAAAAGCACCAATAAGTCGTATGAGCAGATACCAAACGTCACCGCGCTGATACGCAACCCCAGAGACGATGACAAAACCGAGAATCAACCCGACTACGATAAGGACGTTTGGAATAATATAATGCTGTGCATCAATAACAGCAATTGGGACAAGCAGCGAAACAAAAACGAGCGCAAGCAGACCTTCGAGGGTTAACCCGAAGCGATAATACATTACAAGAAACAGGAGTGCCGTTGCGAGTTCAACACACGGATACAACACCGAAATTCCTGTTTTGCAGTGTCGGCACCGTCCGCATAAGAACAGGTAACTTAAAAGCGGGATGGTGTCAAACGTTCTTAGTGTCTCTTGACATAGTGGACAGAAAGAGCGGCGCGGCGCATGAGCCGAAAGGCCCTCACGCGGGATGCGATAGATACAGACATTGAGAAAACTGCCGATCACTGCACCCAGCACGAAAATAAAAATCCACATATTTTTTAGAGTTACGTGAGTTAGGGAAAAAAGAGCTTTCGTGCGTATCGTAGGGGCGAGGCCTCCTCGCCTGTAGGGGCAGGGGGATTTCGTCTGGGAATGGGCGAAATCCATTCCGTTATTACACGCCTAACCCCACAAAAATCTTCACATCTTCTTAGCATTTGCTATATATCAAACTCACGTTAGTTGTCAGTTGTCAGTTAAGAGATTTTGATGTCATAAAGGAAAATCTCTGGAAGTCCACCAAACTGCCGGAGATTGTTATCAAACCACCCTTCACCAATAACGGACACCTAACAACTCATAACCAATCACCACCAATACTTCTCACCGAGACGCGCATCGGCATGATAGACCCTACTGATCTCCGCGACACCGCCGACTCGATACTTTTCTGGTACGCGAGGGTGATCCCTCGCTATTCCAACCTTATAGGTGTCTTGCAGCAGCACGTAGCTGCCCCCCCAAGGTGTTTCAGGGATAGACTCCAAGTAATTTCCACGCCAGCCTTCAAGACCAGGATCCGTCAGCAACGCATCCAAACTTGTCGGATAATCCCCAGTGTGCCTGAAGTATTTTTTTATTGCAACAGCAATGGTCTCAACATCCACATCTGCCGTGCCTACCTTACGATATTCCAACCATGGTGGAAAAGAGAGCCCCCCAATCACAACAACTATGATAACAAGAATCAGGAATTGGAGGCGAGTCATCCTGTTGTTTTTACTGATGTGTTTCCGTGGCATCGTCAGTCTAAGCATCCCCTAAGTTTAATTCACATTCCAGCCTTAATCATTAGAAATATTTGGACGGGAAATGCCATATTTGTTCATCTTCTTGTACAAGTTACTCCGTTCAACCTCTAACACTTCTGAAGTGCGCCGGATATTCCACTTATTTTCTTTCAAAGCCGCAAGAATACATTGCGCTTCAGCATTATCCACCATTTGGCTCAGCGACATTCCGGGCTTGTAGAGGGGCACACCCATAGGAGCCTCCAAGGATGGTGGTGCAGTCGCTGGGTATAGTGGGGAGGGCTGAGGGGTCAAAGACAACGCTTCAGCGACATCAGGTGCCATCACGACACCGCGATTCACCATAATGAGGAGGCGTTCAACAATATTCTTCAGTTCTCGGATGTTCCCGGGCCAATGGTAACTCTGAAATACGCCGTAAGTTGCTGGATCAATGACCTTTGGCGTGGACCCCATATCGAGCTGCAGACGTTCAGCAAAATATTTGACTAACAGCGGGATATCTTCCATCCGTTCACGCAGGGGCGGCACTTGAATAGGCACGACATTAAGCCGGTAGAAGAGATCCCGTCGGAACCGGCCGTTTTCAATTTCTTCGGGAAGTTGCTTGTTAGTTGCGGCAATAATTCGGACATCGACCGTCCGAATCTGGTTACCCCCGAGGCGTTCAACTTCACCGGTCTCGATGACGCGGAGTACCTTGGCTTGCGCCTTCAGGCTCATATCACCGATTTCATCAAGAAAGAGGGTACCGCCGTGTGCGAGTTCAAAACGCCCCTTCCGTTGGGAATCCGCCCCGGTAAACGCGCCTCGCTCATGTCCAAAGAGTTCACTCTCAATGAGTTCATCTGGAAGGGCGGCACAGTTGAGCGGGCTAAAGGTTTTGCCAGCGCGGCGGCTCTGCTGATGAATAGCATTAGCAACAAGTTGTTTACCTGTGCCGTTCTCCCCAGAAATCAGCACCCCCAGCTTGCTACCAGCAACCCGTTTAATTTGTGAACGGAGATACGAAATAGCAGCACTCTCCCCCACCATCTCGTCGGCTATTGTGATTTGCGATTTCAGAATCGCGTTTTCTTGCGATAAGCGCGATATTTCTAAAAAAGGTTGGACATTGGATAAAATTTTATCAATACTGATAGGTTTAGCGATGTACCGCTTGGCACCGAGTTCCATCGTCTTAACAGCGATCTCGATATCCTGTTGCGCCGACATCATAACAACATCCAACGTAGGATAGAGTTCTCGGAGTTTTACAAGCGTCTCAACCCCATCCATACCGTTTTCCATTCGGATATCTAATAGAACAAGATTGACCTCGGACTTGGCACACTGTTGTAATGCTTGTTCACCACTGGCAGCCGTTAGGGCTTGATACCCCCGCATCTTGAGTCCCTGGGCCAACATCTTAAGCGTATTTTTTTCATCGTCTACAATCAGAATAGTTTCCATTTTACTTATCCTAATCAAAACCTCCAAAGAGCGGATTCGTTTAGGTCTGACGAGCGATCGTCTGTTCTTTGGTTTCGGGTGTTAATTCTTCTGACTTCTCAGCAGCGGGCTCAGAAGGTGCTTTTAGGCTATACGGAAAATGGATACGGACTGTCGTCCCGATGTTCTCAGCACTTTGACAATCCATCTCGGCACTGTGCTCTGTGACAATCCGCTTGACAATCGGAATCCCTAAACCTGTTCCATCTGCTTCCACCTTCGTCGTGTAATACGGGACGAAAATATTTGCCATCGTCTCTTCAGACATACCACAACCTGTATCTTGGATTTCAAGTGAAACTGTTCCTTTAATGGCCTTCGGCTCTCGGCTTTTAGCGTCCGGTAGTTGCGTATTCCCTTCTGCCATAGACTTCCGTTGCTGATCGGAATCAAAATCAACGGTATGAGGTTCTCTGTCGGGGCTTCTCTGGGTATGAATACCGTATGACATTCCCCGGATTGCGGATTGCTGACTGCCATTTGGTGTGAAATAGGTTTTTACCATCAGCGTCCCACCATCGGGCATAGCTTCAATTGCGTTCTTGAAGAGATTACCGAGGGCTTGGGCAATCTGTTCGGGATCAAGCAAAAGCTGCGGTAGCGGGGCTAACTCGGTTTCAACTTTAATCTTGGAAACATTTTCAAGCCAAAACTTGTCCATAGGATTCTGGAGTTCAGTATCTTTGGGCATTATATCAGCCGAGGTTTCGGCGTGGTGCTCAAGATTGGGTATCTGCCCCCCCGTGTATAGGTTTAAGGCGGCCCGGACAATGCTATTGAGTTGGCTCGGTTTCTTTTGCAGTTTCGGCATCCGGGCGAATTGATGGAATTCATCTATTAACTTTCCAATCCTATCGACTTCTTCAATGACAGTGGCGGTACATTGATCAAATATTTGCTCAAAGACCTCTGGGTTCGATTTCGCCTGCTGGAGATTCTCAACAGAAAGCCGGATGGGGAACAGTGGATTTTTGATTTCGTGCGCTACCTGCCTCGCAACATCTCGCCACGTCGCTGCGCGTTCCACCGCCATCCGCTCCTCCAAACTCCGTTTTAACTCTTGTGCCATGTGGTTAAAACCTTCAGCAAGCTGCCCTATCTCATTGAGAGATTGGATTTTAACGCGATGATCCAGATCACCCGCAGCAATATGACTGACCCCTTCTTGGAGCATCTCAACAGGGCGGGTAACGAGACGACTGATAATATAACTAATGAGATAAACTAGTACAAGCCCACCAAGCCCACTCAAAAGCAGCGTAAGCGTCAGTTGTTGCTGCCATGCCATTTGGCGCTTATGAGAATACGCGACAATCAGATCAACCGGGGTTGCTTCACGCGCTATAGCAAAGGGTGAGTTAAAAGGTGTTATCCGAAAAGCGGTATATGTACTCCCCCCGTTTTCAGGGGTTTCTTGTAAAAACACCTCGCGCGCTGATTGCGATTTGACAAAGGCTTCGGACCACCCATCTCTGCGTGTCTCTCGGGATGCATTATTTAACGGAACCCAATTTTCTACATCCATTTTTGGTTCGGAACTAATGGCCGCTGAATGTGGTATTTGCGGCTTCCCAACAAGAAAGATCGGGTGCTCGTCAGATTGGATGTTCGTCTGGGCTTCTAACCACGTCTGTAATCGGTCTCCACCCGTGACAAAACCCCATTCTCCGACTTGGGTTGCCTGTACCACAAACTGGAGCCCTATATCGCTTTGCTGTGGAATACTTCTGAGTCGTATATGCCCCTCTTGATTTTCCAAGGGATTATATGTACGTGCGTCCTTCCTTGCCCCGAAGTCGGGATACAGTAGTTTTCCATCCGGGGTACCGTACGCTAAGAGATCAAATTCCGTTGCTGGTAAGTAAACATAGTCGGATCGCCGCTCTATAGCACGATGTAGCTTCACGTCAGTGGCTGCAGCGTGTACTTTCTTTTCAACAGTTTCAACGAAAGCACGGTACTTGTTTGAAACTTGGGCATGGAGGGTTTCGACGTAATTATCAATTTCCCTCTTAAAATCAAGGCGAATCAGGAAATTGGTACTACCCAAAATAACGCCAAACATTACGAGAAAGACGAAGCTGTAGGCGATAAATATTTTATTTCGAAGCTGTAAAGCGGAGAGCTTATTCCTCATTTTCTTTATAAAAAGGATCGGAAATTCTGCTTATAACCCTCAACCCCATCTTGAAGATATGTTAGTTCGGGGGCACCCTTATTGTCAAGGTGCAAGTCTTGGAGCCTGCCCTTCACAGCAATAGTGTCCATCAAGATACGCATGAGTTGACAAACAGACTGGATGTCTCGTTTAGGAAGGGTTAGTGTCGCGTTGGACACACCGTTGTTCTTGAAATCCAAGGCTGTGCCGCGATAGGAGGCTGTCTGCATGTGCGTCAGAGACATCCCTTCAAACGCAATTAATTTGCTGTCCACTCCGGTATTTGTTGGGATGACTAAATCCGTTCCCAATTCCTCCCAGTGAATAAAAAGAACGATTTTATCTCTCGGCCCGGCGATGATGCCGTTGAGGATCGAGTGATTGCTTGTAGGTCCCTTCGCCGGTATGACATTAGCACCGCCGCCGCGTTCCTGAATAGATTCTGTATAAAGTTGGACAAACCACTCACCAAGGCAGGCATTATCGGCATAATTGTAGAAAACAATAGTGTCTTTCCCATCCCTCTCTTCAGCGAGATGAATCCAACGTGCGAGTCGATAAGCAATGTTGCTTTGATGTAGATGAGGCAGTTTGAAGTCGTCGTGTGCTTGTTCAACACCGTTTAATGCCGAACGGATTCGGGTATCCGGGGTCTCCCCTTTTCCAGACGTCGCGGCAAGAAAGAACAGGCCAACCGGAGAGAAGGCAGAAAACCGTCCGCCAACGCCATCAGGCACCGGAAGTAGCGTCTCGCCGTAGAAAGGAGATTGCTCGTGCATCCGAAAGAGGACACTGTCAGGTGTCAATCCGGTAGTCGCAAGCACCTGTCGTTGCCACCCCCCCTCTATCCGACGGCTAGCGGGGGCATAAAGTGGGGTGAGTGCGCCGCGGATAATCATCAACGTAGCCATCGTCTCAGTTGTTGTGCCAGACTTGCTGATGACGTTGAAGAGTGTTTTATGCAGAAGATTTCTCGCTTTAAGCATCTCAAGTAAGCCAGAGAGTTTGCCAGGGTCGAATGTATCACCGGTAAAATACACTTCAGGGGCACCACCCCGTTCTTCAGGCGACAGTAAATTGTGATACGGGTGGTTAAAGGAATCATGAAAGACCCGCGCACTTAGGTCAGAACCGCCTACACCAACGATGACGAGCACCGAAAATTCTTCACGGGCACGCGCCGCTAACGTGGTGACCTGGGCAATATCTTCGGTCTGGAGATGGCTCCGAGTCCATGCACGGAGTTCGGATTCCAATGTCGAAAGCGGTGCCGATACCTCTTCCTGAAATAAGGGATGAATCTTTTGTAAGGCGCTATCAACCTTTTGTTCCCCCGATCGTTTGTCCTTAATCGATGAGGACTCCCCGGGCGAAAAATAAACTTTTCTATCCAACAAAAGCTCCTCTGGCCTAAATCCTTCCGTACTTGTCCGAAAGTCGCACGATGTCTTCCTCATCAAAGTGTCCGAACGCAATTTCGAGGATCCGGTAACCCTTAGATTCACCGATGAGTTGGTGTTTCGCACCTTGCGGAATGAAAACAGGTTCCATAGGTTCGGGACGCTGAATCGTGCCGTCCACCTTCACGCAAGCACCTTCATCAAGCGGAATCCACAACTCGCTCCGATGGTGATGATACTGATAACTCACCTGCTCACCCGCCCGAATCTCTAATATTTTGACCGTAACGGGTTGATTGAGGGCATACTGTATGAAACCACCCCAAGGCTTTTTAGTTGTTACTATATCCTGAATTTCTTTTGCTAGTAACCCCATGATAGACACTCCAAGCTGATAGACACACGCACTGGACAATGTAAGGCAATGCAAGTTGCAACCTACTTTTAAGTGAAAAAAATAAGTAAAAAAAATACTTACCAAAATATAATGGATAGTGTATCATATATGTAGTCCACCCGTCAACTAAAAACGACTGCCGACATGAGGTTGGAAACCTCGTACTGTGGAGAAAGGTTAACTTTTGTTAAAAGAATCGATGTCGAGGCTTATTGAAAATAGCATTGCAGAAAAGGTTTTCCCTGGAGCTGTTGCCTATGTTCTCATGGAGAACAGCGTGCTTTACCACAAAGCATCCGGCTTCCGATGCGTGAAGCCAAAACGGCTTCCGATGCTTCAGACAACGGTGTTTGATTTAGCATCGCTAACGAAACCTATTGTTGTTGGAACGCTTTGCATGCAGTTAATTGAAAGCGGTGCCCTCTGCCTCAACACCCCCGCGGAGGAATACTTGCCCGAGTTTAAACACGCAAGCGTTACGCTTGCCCACCTACTGACGCATACCTCAGGACTCCCGGCTTGGCTTCCGCTTTATTTGCGAGCCCCCTCACGCGAGCATATAATTCCCTACCTCGCCGAAGTTGCATTGGAATCTCAGCCCGGGGTGAAGGCGGTATATAGTTGTTTGGGATATATCGTACTGGGGAAACTCTTGGAAAGGGTAACCGGGGAATACTTAGATCAATTGGCACAGAAGCGTATCTTCGCGCCGCTCAGTATGGAATCAACGCAGTTCAACCCACCGCAGGATTGCCGCGAGGATTGTGCAGCAACGGAAGATTCCAATAGTTTTGAGCGTAGGATGGTCCATTACGAACGCTACGATTGGCGAGAAGGCGTAATTATCGGGCAAGTCCACGACGAGAACGCCCATTTTCTGGGGGGTGTTTCGGGTAATGCGGGCCTTTTCTCTACATCAACGGATCTCGGAAGATTTTGCAGAACGCTGATGGATAACGGTGGCACCTTGCTACGTCCTGAAAGCTTTCAGACCATGCAACAAATCGCTGCAGCAGCAGGGGAACGCCGATGCATCGGATGGACTGTAACGGACGATGGGTGTCTCTATCACACAGGTTTCACAGGCACGTCAATACGGATCTGCCTTAAAAGAAAACTCGCAGCGATCCTGCTTACGAATCGTGTGCACCCCGACGCTGACCGGCGCGGTATCATCGAATTTCGAAAAATGTTCCACAGTCTCATATTTTAATGGTTGTCGTTTTAAAAATGCGTATAGCAATCCGATGATTTGTAACCGTTACGACTGCTTACCATAATGTAGGGTAAGGTTACCCCGCCCTCACACCATGAGAAACCAGATGTCTTGCACAGAACGATCCCATAAAATTGAATTAGGATTGACTGTCCTACTTACAGAGAAACGTGACTGGATTCAAGGGAAATCCATAGGACTTATCACGAATCACGCAGGTGTTGATGCTACCTTACAGAGCAACTATCGGCTTCTGGCAGAAGATGCCGATTGCCAACTTGCCGCGATTTTCTCGCCAGAACACGGACTTTGGGGTTCCTTACAAGACGGCATGCCTGTCAATAGCGTGTTAGCTTCGACGAAAACCTGCAAGGACAACGGACGCAGCAGCCCAGATTTAATCGTTAAAAAAGTTTTCAGTCTGTATGGTCAATCGATGCGCCCGACAGCGGAGCAACTTGAAGGTATAGATCTGCTCGTCTATGATATGCAGGATGTCGGTGTGCGCTACTATACCTACATCTCGACACTGCTCTATGCAATGGAAGCCGCAAGCGCCCACGGTGTTGAATTTATCGTCGCTGACCGACCCAATCCGATTGGCTGCAAGACTGTAGACGGAACTGTGTTAGCAAACGGATTTGAATCCTTCGTTGGGATACACGCGATACCGATCCGCTACGGTCTGACAATCGGAGAGCTGGCGATGCTCTTGAAAGCAGAACGTGTACCTTCGTGTCGGTTAAAGGTCGCGTGGATGCACGGATACGAACGTTGGATGTGGGCTGATGATACAGGTTTGCAATGGGTGCCACCATCACCGAATATACCAACGCCCACGACAGCGACACTCTATCCAGGTTTATGTCTATTTGAAGGAACAAATATGAGCGAGGGACGCGGAACAACGAAGCCGTTTGAATACATCGGTGCTCCTTGGTGTGATGGCGAAAGATGGGCAGAAACGCTGAATGGATTGAGGCTTCCGGGGGTCCGATTCCGACCTGTCGTTTTTACACCCGCTCCCGCTACTGAAAGCACAAAATACGCAAAACAGGCTTGTGGTGGGGTCGCAATTCACGTTACAGATAGGGAACGTTTCCGCCCAATAGAAACAGCCCTCTATATGTTAGCTGTTCTTACCTCCGAATACAGCGATCAGTTTGCGTTCCGAACCTCCCACTTTGACAGGTTATCAGGAAATAGCTGGATCCGAAACGATCTTATGAATAGGAGGTCTGTTGACGAAATAGAAAAAAAATGGATTCCATCACTACAGACATGGATTAATACTGCAACGCAGTACCACACTTACACTTAGCCAAAGCCCCTACAACCTGATCGGAGGCTTGAGAGCGGAAGCATCAGGGGTTTCCTCGCAAACGGGCGAGTTCAGCGCGCAATGCTGCCGCTTCTGACTCAGCTGCTTCAGCGCGGGCGGTCTCCTGCTGGCGGGCGAGAGCCGCCTGTTCCGCGCGGGATTCGGCTTGCTCGGCACGGGCTTCCGCGGCTTCTTCAGGCAACTGAAGCCACTTGTCCCCGACGGGATCATAAAGCTGTATCCCTCCAAGACGCAGGTGGAAATCTAAACCCAGTACAGAGGCATGCACCTCACCGTCTCTGCCAGGAGATATCTGCTCATAAACCCGATCTACTAACCTAAATCCCATCAGCGGTGTCGGTAAATATACCCCCTCTAGATCCGCCAAGAAATATTCCGGGATCCCTAACGTCGCGTAAATCTCCATCTTTTCCGCTAAGTCGTTCCTATAAGTCGTTTCACTCGACAATTCCAGCACGAAATCGGGAGGCTTACCCTCCTGCCAGACGCGATATGTCTTGCGGAGTTTCTGACCGATGCCCAAAGTAACCAGAACATCAGGCGATACGACTTTCCGAGGGTCCCCTTGAAAATAATACATCAATATATCCCCAGAGACGTACGTGTCTGGAGTCTGAGCAAAAAACGCTTCAAGCAGACGAAGCAGGTTCATCAGTACACGTCTATGCTCATCACTTGCTGCCATAGGTTTCCCATCCGTTTCGGGATACAGTTGGCTGTCTTGGGTCGGGGCAGAACCCAGACTTCCACCATTTTCTTTATACCGCGCCATCTGTCTCCTCCTTGTGGTTATTGTTTCAAAAAAACGCATTTAGATCTCAGGGCTGCCAACTACGAGTATACACCCTTTCCCTCAGAAACGCAAACTTATTTTTTTACATTTTACCCGTTAAACAACAAAACCAAGGGTTACTTGTTTTTATGCTTGAAAAGGGTTTGAAACTCTGATAACATACCAACTAACCTCCCAATCATTGGCTTTCAGTTGGTATTGATGAAACTACGTATTACGAAAAAATAGAAAACCCATTGGTATCTCTGTTGCGTATAGGAAAAATTTTGGGGATACATCGCTACAGCCGATGCCATCGCCTTTTGAAGGTCGGCCCTTGGGCTTCTCTCGGGATGTTTTTGAGTCAAAAGACTTTTGGCAGTCGGTTGAGACAGCAAAAAGGAGGTAACGATGAAAACATTTTTCGCAGTGTTTCTATTTTTGGGTGTTCTTTTTCTTGAGCAGAGCCACCCTGACGGACATCTCCAAGAGTGTGATTTAGCAGATTTCTCGCACATTTCACCTGTGACAGATAGGATTGAAAACCGTTCCTTTCCTTCTGTGGCGGCTTGGGGTATTATCCGCCCACATCCAGATGAGAACCCAGCACAGTGGCAAGTGTCCCCGCACGTGCCCCCGATAGAATGGGACTGGGACGAAAACCCCCGACCCCATCCGATACATGTATACCCAGAAATCGTAGAATACCTGGATCTCGTCTATTCTGACTGGAATCCATACGAAAGCTTTGAGCGATGGACGATAAGCCATCAACCACAAGGCGGTGATACTGAACATAGGCTAACGATTCCAAACATTTTTATTGATACGGAGTGGGTGCTGAACCGACAGCGTTACTATCATCGTAAAAACCCGAATTTCGTTTATATGTCAGGTGTAAGTCTACATTCTGACTATTTAGATGCATTCCCCGACGATCCAAAGTATTGGCTCCATTATGCTGGAAATAGAGTCCAGTATCCAGACCCCAATGTTTTTATGATAGATTTACGGAATCCTGACGTTCAGGAACACATGATTTCGCACTGGGTGGGGCAAGCAAATTGTGGCGTATGGGACGGCACCTTAATAGATAGTGTTGCAGAGGACGGATACCGCATCGCAGGTATGGGGGATTTACCCTTAAAGATTCGAAAAGAATATAGAGATGGGTTAATCCATATACTTCGCGAGGCAAGAAAACAGATAGACGACGATTTTTTGATTGCCATCAACGCAGGTTATTCAAAATCGCCAGGGTTGGCACCTCACCTCAATGGGGCGTATATGGAGGTGGCGAAGGATCCCGGCACAGTTTATTCTCTTGAACAATTGCTGATTATAGAAGATTCGCTGCTTTGGAATGAGACACATTTTCGTGAACCGCGCATTAATTATTTAGAGGGTTTTGGATTAGAATGGGAAGCACCGACGAGTCCAAACAATCGAAAATGGATGCGACTTTTTACGACGCTGAGTCTGACACATTCCGATGGCTATGTCTCGTACAACCTTGGCAGAAGTTTGCCAGCTGGTCACGATATTATCTGGCATGATTTCTGGAATGCCGATCTCGGTCGGCCTCTCGGCGGTAATGAAACCAAAGGCGTGCAGTATCAAACACAGAAAGGTGTTGTCATAGAAGGGTTGTTTATCCGTGAGTTCACAAACGGCTGGGCAGTCTACAACCGTTCTGGCAAACCCCGTCGGGTCTATCTGCCTGAAAAGGTAACCGGCTGGGAGAGCGGTGTCGGCCCGCGCCACTGGCATGAGATTCCCGATTTAGATGGCGAGATGTATCTGAAAGTCGTACGAGAGCAGCCGCGTGGGCGCGAACCTTCCGATCTTAATGGCGATGGTGTTGTGAATGTGTTAGACTTAGTGATTGTGAGCAATGCTTTTGGCGAGACGGAGCCGGATCTCAACGGCGATGGTGTTGTGAATGTGTTAGACTTAGTGATTATTGCCAATGCGTTTTAGAGGGGAATAACTATTCGGCGAAAAAAACTGTGAAAAAAATAGAAATTCAAGTTTCAGATGAAACGTATCATGCATTCGGACACATCGCGCATACATCGCCGAGTATAACACTCCTCAAACCATTTCTCGGAATTCATCAGTGCCACCATGTTATCGGCTTTTAGAAGTGAGGGTAAAGGCTGTCATCCTGGTGATCCTGAAGGCATGAATCTCAGGCTTGCACCTTTCCCTGAGTTCTACGCTTAACCATGAAAGAATTTTACGAGCTTCTCAAAATAGATAAAAAGTCCATCATCGGTCTGATGTCCGGTACCTCAGTTGACGGTATTGATGCAGCTGTCGTCGAAATTAATGGACACGGGTTGGAAACCGCAGTAAACCTAATCGCCTTTGAGACCTTTCCGTTCCCGTCCGGTGTGCCGCAACGTATCCTTGCCCTCTGCCATCCCGACACCGGTCGCGTTGCCGACATCTGCGAAATGAACTTCTATATTGGGCATCTCTTCGCCGAGGCTGCCAGACATATTCTACAAAAAAGCGGAATTCCTGCGGATAAAGTTGCCCTTATCGGCTCACACGGTCAAACGATTCATCATCTTCCCAGAGCCCCGAACACCACTCGTTATGCCTCGACACTGCAGATTGGCGAACCTGCGGTCATCGCGCATGAGACGGGAATCCCAACCATTGCTGACTTCCGAGTCGCAGATATGGCAGCAGGAGGACAAGGCGCACCGTTGGTCTCATATCCAGACTACTTATTGTTCCGTCATCGCGTTAAAACGATAGGTCTTCTGAACATCGGAGGTATCGCAAATCTCACAGTGCTTCCGGCAGGCTGTTCGCTCGACGCTGTTTCGGCTTCGGATACAGGTCCTGGGAACATGTGTATCGATGCTGTTGTCCGAGAGATTACTGGGGGAACGGAACGCTACGATCACTCAGGTGAACGCGCTGCCTATGGCACCCCTTATCAACCACTCATCGACGCATGGTTAAAGCACCCGTTTTTTCAACTGCAACCCCCAAAGACGACGGGACGCGAAATGTTTGGGAATACCTTTGCAATGGAATGTTTGGAGGCATGTCGATCACACCAGCTTTCTGACAACGACGCTATTGCGACCCTGACCGATTTGACTGTTCGGACAATTACAAGCTACATTGAGAGATTTGTAGGCGCACAGCACCCGATAGACGTGCTTTACGTGAGCGGTGGCGGTGTCCACAACCAAACGATTATGCGGAGACTTGGTCAATTGTTGACTGATACAGCAGTTGAACCTGTGGATAACTCAGGTATCTCGTCGGATGCAAAGGAAGCGATTGCATTCGCAGTTCTGGCGAATGAAGCACTCCACGGGCAATATGGAAATCTACCTGCTGCCACTGGGGCATCTATTCGGAAAATTCTGGGGAAGTTCGTGTGCCCGTGATTTATAGGGACTCTGAGTATTCCCGCGCCCAGCGAATGTTTATACCTCATCCTCGTCTTCAAGTGGGCCCCAGTCGCCAGCATTGAGTGCCTTGATGCGTGGGCGGAAAACTTTGTCGAAGCGTTCCAGTTTCGATAGCAGCCATTCGTGCTGATTTTGCCAATCGGTTTCGTCTGTTGGGTCAGTATCGCCCTTCTTCAAAAGCACTCGACTACTTTTGCGATGCGGCAGTTCCGCCCATTCAAGTGCCTCACCAAATTCTTCGGCTATGTCATCCGCTTGTGCCTGTAGCAAGTGAAAATGTGCTGTAGCGTTTGGCCCTGTCATATAGAGACGAGTACTCAGCTCTTTTTTTTTGCGTGCTCATTCTTGCTTCCAAGGCGAAGTCGGCGCGTCCTATACTAAAATTTAGAGAATTCCACGGTCCGGGTTTAGGGTATCGAAGGTGGCTGCCTGTCTTACTCATGCGGTCTCGCAATTCTATCCAGAATTTTTCCATCTGTAAATGTGTTTCGGAAAGCTTACCGTCCAAGGCGCGCTGCGTGTTCTGAATCACTGTGCGACTCCAATCATTGGGACTGGAGACAACTTCAAATTGTGGAGCGGGGGTGGAATCCGCAATCTGCCAGACTTTCACCTCTACCCCAAAAAACTGGAAATCCTCTTTTGTAGTTTCATTGAGCCAATCTAACGCGGCCCGGTGGTCTGCCTGAAACGCCTTTGCGATCCAGATAACCGTGTGGATATCTAAACCCGCTGAATAGGTCAGCGTTTGACCAAAATGCCTGTGATCTGTTTTTTCCAATTGATTCTCAATAAGCACTCGCGATCCGTCGACTGTGTTCCTGCAGAGTATGTCCGCTCGGAAATTTCCAACGGTTACCTCATACCCCTCTAGTTCGAGTTCCAAACCTAAGGTGTCACTAAGGAGGTTGAGATTTTCTTCTTTTGCGTGCCACGGTGTGAAGTCCTGTGCTTCATCTGTCCAAATCTCACGGAGCTCTACTGGGCGAAGTCGATCTAATTTCGGCATAAAACGGTTACTCCTTTGTCTCAATATTGCAATCAGGGTTCAACGGATTGACGAGTGCTCGCCATTTTGCCGCATAACCTGTCAGGGTGGGCAGCTCAGAGGAGCCGTAGCATAACCTATTAGGGTGTGCAGTTAGAAGCAACTCCGAGCTCAATTAGGGCAAACGCACTTTCGTTCCCCCAGCAAGAGAGGAGGTAGGCTACACAGGAATATCAAAGCCGTTGCCATCCAGAATAGGACTGTGTTGAGTGACCCACACTGCCGAACAAGTACCTGTTTGAGATTAAGCGAGAGTAGACGTGAAATCGTCAATCAAACGTTTCTCTATCCAGGGGAGTGCTAAATCACCACCGAAGTATCCGAGTGATTTGATTTTTAGGGGCGGCCCCTCCTCTGCCGGCACTTACTCGCTGGGGGATCTCTTTTATTTCTTTGTCCTGTCGGTTTGTCCGATACAAGAAGCTTCCGAGACGCTTATGATAGAAAAAAAGCCTTTTTTTGTCAAGTGACAGAGGCTAATTTTATTGTATTTTTCATAATTTTTTGTTATAATATAGGCATATGGCTGTTGGGACAGCATCTCTCCAGAGATGTTAGGCGGCAATAATCCAGTTTTGGAGTTTGTGGGCGAGTTCGCCGCAAACTTTTTAGGGTGTGCCTATTCCTGCGAACCAGGGGAGTTTTTTATTGACCTAAACCATCAATCTATAGTCTACTGAGACGTGTGTTTGATAAATCAGTCAAGATTTTTTATACAATATAGCCGCAAAACCTATTGACTTTCCACAAAGAAGCAAGTATAATACTCTTATATGGCAGACTTCACCGAGATCCTCTCTTATTTCAAGGACTCCCTGGGGCAATTCGCAGATAGGAGTGCGAAATGGCTGTTAGCTAACCCAGAGAACCTGCGCGGGCTCTTTGAAATCATCGGAGAAGCCCTCGTGGCGTCTCTTGACTTCAGTCAAGTGCAGCACGTCAATACGACCTTTTGAATCTCACGGCTGCCGTCGTTGAAACGTTCACTGCTTTCCAAGAACACTTAGCGGAAGCACGCATGGTTGTTGAACACAGCACCGACTTAACATCAAACTCGTCTGGATAAAAAGTTGTCGTGTATCTGGAAGGTTCAGTTTACCCTGAGAAAAAAAAGGAGTAAACAAAAATGAGAAACTTTTGGTTGTTTTTGCTCATCGCCATGGTCGTAGTAATGGGTTGTGGTGGTGAGGATGTAGAGACTGGAGATATCCTCGGAGAGAAGATCTCTCCAAGCACTGATCTGATTGCTACCGGTGAACTTCGAAAGGTAGCAGGAGAAGCAGTTCCGGGGGCTCCAGCGCGGGAGAAACTGGCAAAAGATCCAAAGATCACCTACTGGAAGGATTGGGATTTTGAAAAACGAATCCTTCCTGGTGATCATGTTCCTTTTGGAACCACTGTCTACACAAAGGTTGATTTCCCAAAGGATGTGCTCATTGTGTATGCGGATGATGAGACAGCTCGACCAAGGATTTTCAATTGGGCGGATGAAGGGCCGATACAGTGCCGGATGAGGCCAGGGAGCACCCCTAACGAGGAGCTCAAAAGTGGAGACGCGAAGCCTTGGGGAGGAACCGATCACATTTTCCTCTGTCGGTATGACATACCGGAGGAGATGGATGATCCCGCTCTGCTAGTGATTCATGAGTTTGCCGGTCGGGAGTGGTTGGATGCAGGATTTAATTCCAGCTACGCAGAAGGACGTCTCCTACTCTTCAACAATGGTGCTCATAGATTCAGCACGAAGCCGGGAGAGTTCACCTACGTCCCGGGAAAAAAGAAGCATCCCACTGACCTGGTTGGTCAGGTGGTTGCACTCTTCCCAAAGCATGAAGAGATGAGCTATTGGGAACGGCAGCAGGTACAGGCAGTACCAGGAGCAACGGTCACCGTTGTCTCTGGTCCCCATACGGGCGAGCAGGTACAGACGGATAGAAACGGCTACTATCGGTTCTCAAAGGTGAAAGGAAACAAACTCCACCTCAGGGTGGAGAAGGAGTTCCTGGAGCCCAAGAAGGTGATCGTACGTCGATCAAGTTCAACAACCCTTCCGAATGGACTCGCTCCCTCAAGGTACTACGATCGAGATCCACAACGACATCCAGGAGTCATCCTCATGGGATTGAGATGGCCAGACAAGGTTCGTCCTATTCTCAGAAAGACAAAGGTAGAACCTGATCTACTCTACTCAATCCAAGGGACCATCAAGCATCCAAAAACAGGGATGCTCTACAGCGGCTTTTATCGAAATGGGGTTGTGGTGAGTAACGGTAATCTAGGTACCACCATCCACGAAATCGGGCATGCCTATCAACATGCCATAGCGGCAGAAATCGGAAAGCCGTGGGAAGAGAGTCGAGAGGCGAGGTCCTACAAAAAGGCTCAGAAAAAAGATTGGGAGGAGATTGGGGTAAATCGGTACGACCGCTACTACTTCTCCCTGAGAGAGAATTTCGCTGAAACCTTTGCAATGTGGTCTTCCTACCATATCGGCATCCCAGAGATTATCGACAAAGCCGGGAGAATCATAGAGGGACTGACTGCCAAAGATATCATCCCAAACCGCTTCAGGTGGATGGAAAACCACACCTGGAAATAACATACACCCCCGTCTACAAGACGGGGGTGCTTCACATATATCAAAAAAAAAAGATATCCACGAGCAGCATACGAAGAAGAACCATTCCTCCGGTACACTACACCTGTACATATGCAGCTCTCTCTCAGAACAATCAGTATCGGTAGTATCCTCCTCCTCATCACCCTCCTGAGCCTCACCAGTGCTCAAGCTTCTCCCCCCCCCAGACAAAGCCCCCTCGACATCATTAGACCCTGTAGTGCAGGAGAGTATGCACAAATCAACCAAAACGGCCTCGTCTGCACCTCAGCATCAGACACCACCGCACCAGTCTGTGAGGAAGGGCTAAACTGCTGCAGAGCACAAGAATTTATCAAAATCACCCCAGACGGACTCACCTGTGTGCACGTAAACCGAACCCAGAATACGGTGTGTGGAGATGATGTAGGACAGAAACCCTGTAGTAAGTGTCCCCCAGGAGGCTGCTGTCCCCCCTACACCTTCGCAACCATCACCACGGAAGGACTCAGGTGTGCGGGAATACCAGTCTGGGGAACCACAACCCTCACACTCGCAGAGGGATCTACCTACCACTACAACCTCCATGATCAAACCAAACGACTCAGGATCACCGGAATACAACCCATCACCCTCGCAATCGTTCAGGTACCAACCATACCAGCAGGAATACAGGTATCCCTCAGTGACCAGGGGATCCTCACCATCACCACCCCAGAGATACATGACAACACAAGAAGCCTAATAGATGTAGCAACCCCCCTCATCCTCTCAGCAACCAACACCATCTCGGGAGTGAGTGGAGCAGCGATCGGATCATTTCACGTCATTGTCTTGAGGGGTCTGTAGGAGAGATGTTGATTGATAGGCAGTCAAGACACAGCCGGTTCTTGTGCCATTGGCAACGTTGTGGGAACAACGTGCGCGTTTTAGAAGTCACAAGCAAGGGATGCAGAGGGGCAGAAGTTGCCAACGCGGAGGCAAAAGAGACGACTTTTTTATTAACCCAAACCTTCCTTGGGACCGTATTGGTTGACGGTTTGCAGAACACGATTGAAACGTTCCGGGGAAAACTGCTGACGGAGAAAGTTTTCAAAATCCGCATCCGATAGAAGTTCCGGGGTCAGCTATTTTGAGAGGGTTGCTTCTATCTCTGCCTCCGCATCGCTTTGTATGAGGAGGTCTCTCACGTTTTCAGTTTCTTGCTGAGCCTGTTTGAACTGAGCCTGTTTGAACCTTGTTTGCAGGTCGGGGACCTTTGTCAGTGGCGGTTTCGGTACGTGCCGCGTGTCCACTATTGGTATGTTCTCCGTGAACCTGTCACAAAAATCAGGCGGCTCGGGTGTATCGGCACCGGCATCCCGCCAGTCTTCAGCAGACACCGACTCAAACACGTCCAGCATCTCTTGACGTGTAATCAACGGGGGAGGTTCCGATAGAATATGTCCATCAGGGCCGAGATAGGCGATGCCATAGTGCTCGGGAGGAACGCCCTTAAAGAGAAGTTCAAATTGTTGCGTCTCTGTGAGAATTCCACCATAGAAGGTGGCCCCCAAGTCTTTTTTTTCAACGTAGAGCCGGTTGGCTTGGGTCGGATGAAAAATCTCCCCAGTTTCACCCACGAAAAGTAAGCCTGTCACGTCTGTGTCAGCTTTCATCGCAGCGCGTTCTTTTTCGTGCATCCAGAGTTTGCGTTCAAGGATTTTTGGATCTCTGCACGAAAAGAGCTCGCAGATCGTTGCGCATCATGTCGATCGTTGATGCACTCATGGGTTGATCACTCGGATATTTTCGGAAGCTTTCTTTCATAAGTATGTCGAACGCGGTCTCGACTTGTTCGTCGACCCACTTCTCGTGTGGGTCCGTCGAGGCATTCTCTTTTGTTGTGGTGCCGTGTGTCTTTGTGACGGTGAAAGGTGCTTGTGCGATCTGTTTCCGTCCGGGGGCGCTCTCTGTGGGTATCTCTGGCTGCCTGCGCAAGAGAAACATAGACAGGAGACCGAAGACTCCGAAGAGAATAAGCCCTATCCAGCGTTTGCTATGTTTCATGAGAATTCTCCGGTCAGGAAAGACACGTCGATTAACACGTCAAGTCTTTTTTCAGGCGATGGCAAAGTTATAAGGCATTCCTCAAAAATTGTCAAGCTTTTTAATTTTATCACATTGAACTTTGCCGGTTGCCCCCTAAAACCTAATCCGAAGAGACATACGATGGCTGCTGCCTAATGCCGGATGGTTCGCGAACGCATAGTCTAAGTCCGCACCCGCACCCGTGACGAATCGGAGGTTCAACCCGGCACCCGCTGTCAACTGCCGCACACGCGCAAGACTTCCGCTCCGTTCCGCAAGCCCAATCCGTAAGGCGAGCAAGTCGAAGAGCGTCCATTCCGCACCGGCGTGCAGTTCAACGCTGTCTTTGATATGGGTATCTAACGCAAGAATCAGCGCACTTCGGAAAATATTAAGTTTATGCGTCGTTGCGATGCCGATTTTGAGATGTGGAGGGATCGTTTCAGTGTGAGATGTGAGAGCTGCCGACGGTGGTGGCGTGTTCCAATACAGCTTCGTCTGAAACGCATCGCTCACTTGTAACCCGAGTGTTAGGTGATGCGATTTTTCTGGATTTGTCATTGCAATAAAACCGATGTCCGCCCCACCACCAATCGCGTTTGTGCTGCGGTATCCACCCATGTAGATCAGTTTAAGCGTGCCACCCGCCCGAAGATCCATACCGTAGAGAGACGGCAGCCTCCACCCCGATGCAAACAGGAAAACGTTATCCGTATTGTTGAAAGTGCCTATAACTTCAGGGCGGTTCGTCGCCCCGATGGGACGGCTGGCAACTGGCAACCCCGTGATTGGAATGTCGTCAACACCGACACGCAGCCAACTCACACCGAGTGCGCCTCGCTTTTTAAGAGGGTGTATGTAGCCAACAAAATCATAAGCATCTTCCCCGTTGAGTGTGGAATGCATAAAACTGACCTCGTATCGGGTCAGTTGCCCCAATGCAGCAGAATTCCAGTAAGGCGCGTAAGCGTCAGCGCTCAGCGCGGTGCCTGCCCCTCCCATTCCAAGAACGCGGGCACCAACACCAAGCGTCAAGAAATCAGCCGTGTATTTCGCGTCTGCGGATAAAAGTCCAATACAGCACGTAACTATAGACGCAATAAAGAAAAAAATATTTTTTTTCTGATGTTTCATAGAGCGTTATTGGTAGTCGGTTATAAGTTTTTAGCAAGGGACTTTCCAGCAACAATTTACGCTGCGTTGGATTACTCCAGACAAGGATGGGTTGTTACCAAATCCCTCTTAACTTACTTGCAACTTATAACTAAAAACTATCCTCAACGAAGTTTCATCATTTTAAGTATTTCGGTAATGTCTTTTTCACCGTCTCGCTTGATTTGGAGTTTTGCGTAGTAAACGCCGTTCGCTACTTCAATATCATCAGCATCCCGACCGTCCCATTCTACCATGAGGAACCCAGGTGTCGCCGGCATCGAAAGTTCACGGATCAGTCGTCCGCTCAGTGTATAGATTTTCACAACGAGCGAGTCAGCAGGTGCTGTTAGTTCACACGTGAGCGTCGTTTTACGTGGGAACGGATTCGGATAGTTCAGAAACGATAGCAACTGCAAAGTATCGTGAACTCGGAATGTGATGCTTTCTGTGCCGGTGTTTCCGTGTACATCGCTGGCTGTGAGTCGGATCTCATATTCCCGCGGTTCGAGCTCAGGCGATAAATATGTTAAAACAAGCTGATTCGAGCCGGGATGGTGGGTTAGCTGATAGGCTTCGGGGCTAATCGGCTCATAAGAGAGCCCACTGCCGAGCTCTAACAAAAATGACCGGGTGAAATAGTCGATTCCACTTGGATCCGTTAGCGTTGCTCCGATGAGAGGTTCAGCGTCTGTCGCATCGCCCGGGACAAAATGTTGCTGATTCCCAATAGTCAACTGTATGTCCGGTGGCGCAGCGTCGTCAGTGTGTAAAAGTGTGACCGATCCGATCCGATCCGTTGTGGCTCTAATGGTCCCTACAGGTCGGGTTTCAAACCGAAACCTGTCCCCCGGTTTGAAAGAACGCGTGCTTTGCGCAATCTGGAAACGTAGCCCGTAAGGCGCGTAGAAAAATGGTTGCCCGACTGTCCCGCGGAGTAGGGCATTTCCACCGGATTGAGACCGTAAGATACCAGTTTTTTCTCCTTCAATTTGGAACTCTGTGTCAGTGAGGAAAAGGATAATCCACCGATCCTCTGGCATAGCGGTATCCGGGGGGAGTTCAATGGAACTAACGATTCCGGTGCCTCGGTTGACATCTCCGAATCCCGATGCATACCAACGCAGATCGTCTTGTGGAGAGGCATCTGTGTCAGTATCAAAAGATTGTTCGAGCGCAGTAATATTGAATGTCCAAACATCGCCGAACCTGAAAGGCTCTTCGGGATCAATTTCCACGTTAACATCAAACCCGTGTCTAAAGTTAGGGAAGTCTGTACTAAAACCTGCGAGTTGCTCCCTGGGTGCAACAATTTCCAATTCTTCTAACGTTTGGGCTTCTTCTGCGAAGGGTGCGCGGAGTAATCGATAGGTTTGCGGCCCTGTGAAAAGCATGACATATTTTCCAGTTGGTGCGCCGTCTGGATGGATGCGGACGTTCCGAAGTTCACCTTCACCAACGTTCTCTGCACCTATGTCGGTTACGTGTATCCGTCGCTGCAGCGCCCCCGCAGCGTCAGTCAATAATTGAGAGGGGAGCCGGATCCAGTTGTCGAGCGTTGGACTCCACTGATAAATACCTATCTCACGTGCGCGGGACTCCACTGCAGCACCAATCGTGGCGGCTGTATCCGATACGTCAGTTACCTCCTCCGCACTTCCTAACAATTCTTTAGCGAGCTGTCTACTGAGTGAGCCGAGATCGAAACTGAAATCAATTGCTACAGGAGAAGCCAGAGAAAAGGTTGTCGGTTGTTGGTTGTCGGTTGTCGGTAACTCGCTTGTGGCATTAAAACTGTCTTCATCTACGGCTAAGTGCTGATTGCCGATTGCCAATTCGTAGCCGTAAGCGTTACCGGGTAGTGGCGCAGGCTTGGCGGAAGGGCTGTTAGCTAACGGCTGCCTGCTGACTACTGGGAGCGCAGCGATCCTAAGCACAGTTGGGTTTTGAAGGACACCCGGTGGCGCAGTGACAACACAGTTTCGATCCAAACTGGTGATCTGATTTGAAGAGGCACCGCCTATTACACCCATGTCAACAGAGATTTGTCGGTAGGTAATGTTATCGTCTTCCTCGTTTTCAAGAACTTTGCCGGATTGATCCGCTTCGCCAAAGTTTGGGTCCACGTAGACAAATATATCGTGTATACCGAAAGGTAGCCCGTGCCTATCAGCAATTTCCTGCTGTCCATCGGTAAATGGAAAGCCCGCTGTTAGTGGCAGGGTAGCGGTCGCGATGGGCAATGTATTCAACGGATCAGGTTCATAAACATCTTTTTCTGCACGCGGACTTGCAGAATTCGCTAACGGCGTACGTTGCATCCACTCACCGGGTTGAATACGAGCAGTTCCAAGGAGATTGGCACCATCATCAATAATCATATCGTCGTCAAGATCAGGATTGCCGTAAAAGAAAGCGACTTCAACAGGCGTTGCGATCTCATCCCCCTCTACCTGAACGTCTGCTGAGAGGGTCCACTGCTGCGCTTCAGTGTTGTAGCCGTATCTAATAACAGCGGTTCTAGCTACCTCTACAACAGAAAGATTCGGGTGTACATAGGGATAGTACCGGAACGCCTGACTTTCAACCATATTACCCTCTACGTCTGTGACTTGAATATCGTATCGGATAACAGAACCATCTACTGGCGCATCAAGGAGTTCAGGAACTGTCCACCATCCTTCTGCTGATAAGGGTGTTGGTGCTGGGGCGAGTGCTACAGACTCCCACTGTCGGGTCATAGGGTTCCGCCAGCTCAAGATGACCGAGGTCAACGCTTCTTTTTCATCCGAAACCTGAACAGAGATATTGAATTTGTCTTCGCCGACCAACTCGGTTTGGACATCGAGGATTTTCGGAATATTAACAGTAAATCCATCACCACCAACAGCAATTGTTGTGGGGCTCTGCGCGTAGTACTCAACGTGTGCGTCCCCGCTTGAAATGTTTTGTGGAACAGTGAAAGTTACCGCTGGATAGGCACCATTGCTAACACTGAGGCTTTTTGTCAAAATTACATCGCCGGTATAGTAATTAACGGGTCCTGAGATGCCTTGCGCGATGACTGTTTTTCCAGGGAACAACGCCTTTACGGTAAGTGTGCCATTAAAAGCGGTATTTCTTGCAAAGCGCTTGCCCTGTTCCAATGCGTCGTAGGTGGCAGTCTGAACGTATCCGGGAGCGACGCTGAGTGTGCCCCCCGGCGCAACCGTTTTCGTCTCAACATTAGGTAGAATCTCACCATCAGCAATAGCAAGCTGTAAAGCCGGGTCTCCGAAAAGTGTATACTCCATCATGACATCAATTTGTCCGGTACCCTCTGTCATCAAAAGTTCGACTTTTGAATCAAAGCTCAAGGGGCCGAGTTGTCGGACGTTCCGTTTAAAAAGCATGTCAAAGATAATCCGATTGAGGGCATCATTGCCGCTTCCATAGGTGAGGCGAGTGGCACTTAGCATACCAATGATACCGCCTCTCTCTTTTCGTAATAACTTTTCCGCCATGCTGGGTTCACCCGGTTTATCAAAATAGCCATTATAACAACTGAGCACCAACATGAAAGGGATCTTTGCCGTCTCCTCGACCTCATCAACATCTGCGTTGTCAAATATTGATTCGTGTGTCCAGACAGTCCTACCACCATGCCCGGCGTATTGCGCCAAGACTGCCCCTTCTCCGAGCGCCTTGATAATCCTGTCTCTTGCGATGTAGCGGGGCAAGATGTTTGAAGAATCTGCCGGCCGTGCCTCAACTTCATCAATAACATCCTCAAGAAAGACCTCAATGGTTTCATAACCTAAACGGGTGTGATCCTTTGCAATTTCGTTGAGACTCTTTTTAAAAATAAAATCTCCGGAGTTACTCACTTCATCGTCAGCGACGGAGATAATCTTTCTACGCCAGTCTCCACTGGGTGGACGCTGTTCATAAGCCAAGATTTTATCAACAACATTCTCCGATTGCCTAACAGTTTCAACGCTGAGCCTCCCAATGTAGAAATCTGCGAACTCGTCGTGTCCTGAAACGGTCGCGTACCAGTGATCAGCAGCAGTTCGACCAAATGAATCCGTTCGAAGATAGTGCGTCGGAATGTAGCCATCAAGTTCGGGGGGGGCGGGGTGGATTTCTGTATCAACGCCGCGAAAATCAAACGTTCCATCCCCGAAAAGGACAACATAAGACAGGGCTGGCGGTGCCCAAGATTGATAAGCGTGGGTCAAAAATGCCTTGATTGCCTTAGGACTAACCGCGCCGTTGTTGAAGGTGTTGTATATTTCGTCAGTCGTAACGACCCTCGTACGATATCCGCCACCGCCA
Organism: Candidatus Poribacteria bacterium; assembly: GCA_965202725.1. Classification (GTDB taxonomy): domain Bacteria; phylum Poribacteria; class WGA-4E; order WGA-4E; family WGA-3G; genus WGA-3G. Next base: position 3,784,064 of record OZ241845.1, on the reverse strand, counting down.
GGTGTTGCGCGCCACGACGCTAACCTTTCCGCTGCAGCTAGGAATTTTGAATGTGTCACGACTAAATAATCGGCACCGTGATTTGCAGTGGCTAAGTCTGTTGGGGCAATAATTTCAATACGTTCTGGCTGACGTAACGCGGTATCGGAAACAGCGATAAACTCGGCGCTTCGGGTGTCCAGCATTTGAAAAAGAGCCTTATATGAATTAGGGTTTTCTATGTCCGTTTCCACGCTAACCCCTTGCATTCGAGCGGTGAGCACATCACCGTCTGTCTCAAAGATATGTACCCCCGGGTCGTCAAACGCCTTAATTTCATACTGAAGTTTGCGTCCACCTGTGGGTTTCGTCTGTGAAGTCGCCTCTGGCGTAGGGGACGTGAACCACAATTCATCCGCAACAGTGCGGAAGAGACGTGTGTATTCAACAGAAAAACGGTTGAGATAGACATGATAGGGATATCGGGTTGTGTCTTCATCAACGTTATCATCAACGCGGGCAAGGGACAGGACATTTTGTTCGCCGTTCCTACTATCTTTGAGTGTATCCCATGCCCGTAAAGTCCGTTGAACAGTGAACGTATCCTGCTGTTCCCATTTTGCAAATTCTATTCGGACCCCGTTGATAGCGACCAAAATTTCATGGGGTACCGGGGTGCCGCCTTGCAGATCCACGGAGATGTGCAGTGGGTCGAAACTTTTTGCGACATCATGGAGTGGAAACTCAAGGCGCATTTCGCCAACATCGCTACCATTTTTGATACCATCCCAGTACCAGAAATCCAGTGCTTCAAACCACCCGTGTTTGTTACCGGGCGAAACGGTGTTTGTATACACAAACTCGAGGTTATTCGTGAGGTAATCCTCTTCAAAGGTTAATCGAGAGCGGAAGGTGGGAACTTGGGTCGCCGTTGGGTCTGTGGGGCTGACAGTAACCTGTGGAACCCGAGCAGAGATGCGGCGCCTACTGTCAAGCGTCAGCCAATAGATGTTCCAACGACTGTAGCGGTTTTTCGGTTTATGGCCAAGGAAAAAGATAGCGTCTTCTGGATCAAAACGTCCGTCGCCTGCGCCGCTAATATAGATAGGAATATTTCTATTCTCGTGCGTGAGTCGAAGTTGCGTTGGATCTGCTCCAATGAGCTCTATGCCCCAGTTGTTCTGTAGTGCTCCTGCCGTTACAGCATAGACACCGGTTTCCGCGACGAATAATTTATAGCGAACACTATCGGAAGTCTCATTAGGAACGAGTGCTGGTGCTGCAGGCATTAAGGGACGGGGCACTCTGAAATTACGCGCCTGCTCAGCATTGAGAAGTTGATGAGACAGGGCACGTTCAAAGGCTTCTGATTCCAAATAGTTGTGGGTTGTCAGTTGTGGGTTGTCAGTTAAAGGAGTCTCTCGTTTAATCGACCCACTTCTTAACTGACCACTAATAACCGATGACCGAGCACTACTAAAACGGACGTTCACTGTAAGGTGTGAATATAGACGCAATTGGCGGGGCCCCGGCAAATATTGCACAGGATACAACGCCAATGCAATGACACGTTGGCTGCGAATGTAGCCTTCTCGGACGACATGGGCAAGTGGGAATCCCGGATATGGAGCGTTTCCATTACTTGATTGATAGGCACTTCCGCTTTCCTCCCAGTATTGTGTCGCTGCATGCTGCGAGTTGCGTTCTTGGACATCGAAAACAGAAACCGGCACGAGGCGGACACCGGTACGCGTTTCGGGGGGAGAGGCAGAAACATCAACTGCCTCGATTTCAACTGAATCGGGTATACCTAACATCAACCGTGTGACTGGAACTTTGGGGTTACCGGGTTCATCGGTAAAGCGGCAGCCGTGGTAATCGACCTCTTGATAGCGGATCCTGTTCCGAACCACCTTAGAAATCTTTAGTTCCGACAAGGTGAACTGAACAGTAATTCCGCTCTCTGATGTGACTTGGGTAAGCTGCGCAGACGCGCTACCTATACACACGAAAAAGAGGAGGATCCGCGTGATTCCAAGTCTCATTTGTGTCCTTACAGGATTGCGTTCTGCTTGTGTCTGTTGTAAGAATAATTGCATTGTTGACTTAGTTTTGATTTTCATGGGCTGTCAGCATTCGGTTGTTGGTTGACTTAATTATGTTATCTTATCTTCAAGAGGATTTTACCAAAATTGCGATTCGCTTCCATATACGTGTGCGCCTGCTGCGCCTCTGCAAGCGGAAAAACGGTGTCTATAACCGCCTGGAGCCCGCCACGTTTCAATTCTGGCAACCATCGTTCAACGAAACGTTGTGTAATAGCAATCTTTTCGTCAATAGATTGCGGTCTCATGACCGATCCGATAATCTGGAGTCGGTTGCGCATCACCGCGCCGAGATTAATTTCCGCAGTCGCCCCAGCGATCAACCCGACTTGCAGGAGCCTTCCCTTTGCTTTCAAGATAGAGAGGTTCCGTTCAAGGTACGGAGCACCGATAAAGTCTAAAACGACATCAACACCTTGTCCATCGGTTAGACGTTGGATTTCAGCGACGAAGTCGGTTGTTTTGTAGTTGATACCCTCTTTTGCGCCGAGTGCTTTGCATTTATCTATTTTTTCCGGGGTTCCGGCAGTGACAAAGACCGTGGCACCCGCATGCCGTGAAATCTGAATTCCGGTACTACCTACCCCACTTCCACCGGCATGAATTAGGATCGTCTCACCTGCTGACAATTTGCCCAAAGTAAAGATATTTTCGTTGGCTGTAAAAAAGGTTTCGGGAACCGCAGCGGCTTGTTCAAAACTCCACGCGTCAGGTATAGGCATCGCCATGCGATAATCAATAACAGCCTGTTCTGCATAGCCACCCCCTCCGACAAGCCCAAAGACCCGATCGCCTTTAGAAATTCCACCCTCGACGGCATCGCCCACTTCTGAAACGGTACCAGCAATCTCCAGGCCGAGTATATCAGATTCACCGGGGGGTGGGGGATAGCCGCCTCGACGCTGAATGAGGTCGGCACGATTCAAAGCGGTCACATGCACATCCACCAAAAGTTGCGTTGCTGTTGGCCTGGGCGATGGTGTTTCAGCCAATTGCAGGACTTCTGGTCCACCATCGCCGGTTATGGTAATAGCTTTCATCTTTTTTCTCCCGAATTCATAATGTTTGTCTTACTTCGTATCGATTTTCTTCAAAAAAATGAAAGGGTTTCCAAATACAGAGGTGTGAGTAGGGCTGACACCCGGATATGTTGCGCCTCTGGTTGATATTCGCCGGCGGGACTTGTATAAAGACGAAAGCGTGGGAAAAAAGAAGGTTACAACCTTTTAGGTGTATCAACGTCTAAAAGAACAAAATGGATAAAAAATTAAAACGTATCTGAGGAGAGAGAAATACAGTGAAAAAAAGAAATACAAAAACATCTAAAAAATTAGCATCGCGCCGATTCAACCCAGTGAGGGCGAAGCTGGAATCCATAAGCGAATGTTTAGACCAGTTACGGCATGGGCTGCCTACCAAGCAAGAAGAATATGTTGAGGGCGACCGAATCACGCACTCCTACGTTAAAAGTTGCTTCCTCATGATTATCCAACGCGCTGTGGATATCAACAATGTTATCATTGAATTTAGTGGGCAAACACCGCCGCTGCAAAAACACCGTAGTTTTCGTGCCTTATATCAAAATAGCACTATTGATAGAGAGACGTTGGATTTTTTTATCAAGGCTTTAGACTATTATGAAAGCATCGCTAACCCGTATCAAGAACTCTCGCCGTCTGAATTGTACGATGCCTCTCGTGAATTGTTAGAGTATGGTGAAGCCTATACCAACCAGATTGAGAGTTTCTTTTTGAAAACTTCGAGTGCTTAGTTTGTGTGTATATGTTTGCAATCCATAGAATAGGCGCGGTTGCAAATCGCGGTTCCGCTCTTTACTGCGGAAACCCCTTCTACTTTTAAAGCAAAAGGTTGCAAACCACGCCACAAATTGACGGATGCCCTAATTAAATTCAACGATACCGCCCGTTCCCTTGAGAATGATATCCGGTTTAAGCAGAATCTGCTCTTCCTGTTCCGACTTTAACCCGGTCGGATGAAGCATATAGGCGATTCTGAGCGGAAGATATTTTCCCAAATCGGCGAGCCTATCTACATGGCTCTTAAAGATTATCTGTTCACTCTGCTGAGTCTGATAAGCGTACCAATACTTGAGATAGGAACGAATCCCATTGCTAAAGATAAGTTCCCCAGAACCAGAATCAACGACCTTGACCCAGACACGCCCAAGAGCCGTGAGACGGGTGCGGATATAAGTAGATGTCCCTGAAATTCCGCCCTGACTTCCTTGTTTCATCAGATGTTGATTGTAATCCTGCCGAGTTAATTTCGGATCTTCGACCATGCCGATGACAATCATATCAGCATCAAGGGCTTGCCCGAGTTTCGCTGCTAACGCTGGGTCAGCATAAATCTGATTCAAAGTCAACCCCAATTCGCTGAGCTTATCATTGACCGGTTTAACCTTGTTTGAAATGTCATAAACCCACTCTGCCTCTTTGAAGATGAGTTCCATGCGGGTAGCGAGGTTAACGCTGATACGCGTCCCTAATTTGCTGATATCTTCGGTCTCGGCATTAGTGAAGAACGGTGTGACGGCAATACGCTTCGCATCGCTGATTGGGGGTGGAGTCTTGATCTTGAGTTCGTTTGGACCACAGCCTACCATTACCAGCCCGAGGATCGGTATAAGTAGAATTGTAAAGAAACGTTTCACTGAAGTATGCCTCCTATAATGTTCGGTGTCGTTTTCAAGATAGTTTGTTTGATAAAAGCATACCAAAATTACAGAAATAGGTCAACTTTTATCTCACTCTTACGAGGAAGCAGCGATCGCTAATGTTCGGACCTCTCCGAATTCATGCGAGAGTTTTGTCCAAGAATCACCGGCATCGTTGCTACGGTAAAGCTGCCCACTGACGCTACAAGCGATAAGAAGGTCGTTCGCATTCGGGTTGTGGGCAAAACACCAGATCGTGCTGTTGGCAGTCCTACCGATGTCCGCTCGGCTCCACGACTTACCAGCATCGCGCGTTGAGAAAATACCACCTTGATCGCCCGGAGGACCGTTTCCTGCTCCGATAAAGACACGACCGGCATCACCGTTCAAAAAGAGGGCCGCACGGCAGTATGGCCATGGATAGTGGGCTTTAACATTCAGCGGTGTCCACTGTTGTCCCATATCGCTTGTCACACAGACATCGTTGTTTGTTGCAACGACGATTGTCCTCGGTGAACCGGGGACTACACAAAGCCCATGGATATCCAAACTACTTAGACCTTCACTGCGTTCAGTCCATGTTTCCCCGCCATCGGTGCTGAGACGCATCCCATCAATTTCAATACCAGCATAGAGTATTTGCGAATCGTCGGGATCAATCACGAAAGTTGTGACACGCGGTATAATCGGGACCCCCTCACACGCTTCTGCCACATCGACGGTGAGCTGCTTCCAATTAGTACCTCCATCAATAGATTTGAAAAGTGCAGAAGGGCACGTTCCGGCATAGACCGTGTGTGATGTGTTCGGATCAATAGCGATTGCCCAGACCTCGCGGCCATCCATGGGACTTGGCAGATGGTGCCACGATCCAGCGGCGTCGGTGGTCTGGAAAATGCCGTTTTCGGTACCGGCATAAAGTGTGTCTGGATTACTCGGACTAACGGCTAAAGCACGAATATCGGCTTCCGGAAAGAGTCCATTACTTGCTCGATCCCAAGTGTCTCCGTTGTCGGTGCTGCGCCAGACACTCTGCCCAATGGTTCCTGCATAAAGTGTAGGTTGCATGTTTTTCTGTTGTTTAGGACTTAATAAAACCTCAAGAACCTGTTAGAATCTATTTTCATCTAACAAACGCTACAGTGTTCTTTGATTTCCGCCATAATTCCTGCTTCAACGTCAGCTGCCTCCGAATGAGGTCTTACACGGACTCCACAAGCGTTTTACTTCTCCTCGCAACTCGGGGCGAAGTGTTAAAGTTTAAGGTTTAAGTTGGACACAAGTTGATAGCAGCCTTTAGGTCGGCGCATTCAAAGCCACATTCGGCACAGTGAAAAGTGCGTTCAGAGAGCGTCAAATCTGCTTTCTTGTGTCCGCAGGGACTACAAGTCTTTACTGCATTTCACCCATTTTTGTAGCGGTTCACTATTCGCATATAGTTGTTAGTTGCTGGTTAAGAAGGGCCCCTTTAAGGGATAGACTCTTAACGAATAACTATCAACCAAGAAACAACGAATTGCTGTTAGCAGTTCGCTATCGGTTATCTGCTATAATATTACTCCGTTAGCGTCCCTGTGTCAACAATTCTTGAATCAAGAGAGATTTGGTATACGATAGATCCTGGTTCTATTTCCGGTTCAAGAAGAAACGAGAATCGATATAAGGCATTGTTCTGAGTGTCTCGTGTTACTGGGTACATCACCTCTGATTCCCTATACAACTGTTCTGCTTTGTTGTTGTGAAGCATTAAGGTCACCATAGGCGTTGATCCAACAAGCGGTTCATTCGGTTTAGCGATAATGTCCCAGTAGCGCGGGTGTACGGCGTTGGGGAGAACTGTTGTAGTAAATACGATATGGGCACTGCGTGTCGCGCTATATTGGTATTTTTCGCGCCCTGAGTGGAAGGTGGGCGTATTCGTCTGTAGGCTCGGAACAAGGATTGCCTCCGTAACGGTGGTCGGTAGAACGAGAGAACCTGTGTTACTCGCGGATAATGCCATCTCCCGAACCTCGATAGCCCCAGTGGTGTGGAACTCAATAGCGTGGGCAGCGGTATTCGACACAGAACCGCTGGAGAATCCTATTGTTAATCCACCCGCATTTTCAAATCCAATGTAGTCCGCCGAAAAATTGCCCAATACTCCCTCTTGGGTACCACTCGGGTATAAGCGGTGCCAGCGACGGGGTGATAAAGAGAGGGTTACTGCCCGATAATCAGATAGGTAATTAGCGAGTTTCCAAGAAATAAAGATGTCGGAAACGGTTTGACGGACACCCTGCACTGCGAGAGCATCGGCGATACCAGTGAAGGATGTCCCACGATTCTGAACGATTTCGGTCACTGTCGCTATACCACCGTACTGTTCATGTAGATAGAGCATCCACAAGAAAGCGGCCCCGTAGTGCGGCAGCAAATTACCGCCTGTGTCGGGCCATGTTACAAGTGAGGTAGTGGGTGCTTTCTCGAAGGCAGTTATATGTTGTTGGAGCGAGTATCCACAAAGAAATGAGGCGTACTCTGCACACCCTTCATCGACCCAAGTTGCTTCTTTGGCATCGTGCATCCAATTGATGATATGTTGAAATTCATGTGCGATGACATTATGGGCAGTTTCACTATTCGGGTTCAGTGGGTGTGTATCGATATATAGTATTTCCCCTTCGTTACTGCGAATCGGAAAACCACGAAATCCAGGGTGCCTGAGGACCCCTGGGTTCTGATCTGCTGGATTGAAAAAACCTGCCGTGTATTGATCGCCATTAGCTTTGTCTCGAATATTGAGCAGGAGTAAGATAATCCTTCCATTTCTATCAATATCGGGTGGCGAACCGAAGATTTCGGTCAGTGTTAGGTAAATTCCGCGTTGTGGGTTCGTTGGTACAGCTGCGTCAAAAGCGCGAATTACCGACTCAACAGTAGCAGCGGTAACACGTGTATTCCACTCGGTGTCCTCAACGAAAACATAGCAAAAATTGCCTACACCCCGAAGTACCGCAGAAACCGTGTATTGCTGCATACTCCTGAAATCGGGTACAAAGAAGGTTCGCTCTGTTCCGACAAGGAGTGCCGGAGCAACGGGCAGCTCAGGGGCGGAAGCAGCTTCGTTGGAGGGGCGGAAGGACGGGAGGTTACTTGTCCATCCATCCTCGTTTCCAGTCTTCCATCCAGCAGTTAACTCCGGTGTACCGCAAACGTACGCCAAACTTCCGAGCGGCAAGCCTAAAGGCAATAGCATAGCAATGAAAAGCAACGTTGCATTTTTCATTTTTTTTTTAATTAGCAAATGGTGATTAGCGGAACGCCTTAACTATTATCTGCCACTCCGCTATCTTGTGGTTTTGACAGCGTCAAGTTTTTGGCGGAGTTCTGTGTTGTCTGGTTCGAGTCGTAGGGCTTGTTCCAAAGTTTGCAATGCCTTTTCCTTTAGGCCCTTCTGCAAATAAGCATCGGCGAGATGCAAAAGAATTTCGGGGGTATCAGGAAGATAATGAATTGCGAGTTCCAGATTTTCTATGGCAGCGTCCAATTTCCCCTGTTTGAAGTATATAAACCCTAAACTATCGAGATACACCCCAGATGTTGGCGAGCTTTTGAGGGCCCGACGGACGAGTGCCGCGGCCTCGTCCAATCTGATGCCTTGTTCAGCGTAGAGATAGCCCAATGCGTTGTAAGCATTTGGTAGCTCGCTTTCTGAAGAGAGTTCAATGGCTTGGCGAAGGTAGTCTTCCGCGCGTTTCAGATCGTCTAACATCTGATAAGCCATTCCGATCCCGGAAAGGGCTGGCACGTAGTTAGCATCGGTTTCCAGAATCTTTGCAAAAATGTTTATAGCCCTCCGCGGCACGCTGAACCTGAGGTAGATCTGTCCAAGGACGTAACGCATCTCTTGAAGACGCATCATCAGCGCAACCCGATCAGCACTTCTAACGCGACGTGTCCCGCCTCTCATCGAAGCCGCTCGCGCTTCTAATAGATTGATTGCCCGCATAATATGGAATTCGGATTTCTCAATACCCTTCTCCTCTCGATAGGCGAGGCCGATACCGTAGTGTGCGTCAATTTCAACATCAGATGCCTCGAAGGCTGCCCGGGCTTCTGACCGACTTGCCGGTTGTTTATTTTCTATGGTTTGGGCCTCCGTTTGTGTTTCGAGTTGGTTCAGGATAACGAGAAAAGTTTTTATCGCCCCAGGGTAGTCACCCGTCTGCAAATAGAGTTGACCAAGACGGTTCCGCGCACTTAGCTGTTCTGGAAGGATGGTTACGACCCTTTCATAGGAGAGCAATGCCTCTTCAAGCCGGTTTTGCATCTCATAGAGTTCACCAAGCTCCGTATGCAATTGATCGTCGAAAGGCCTAATTCGGGTAAGTGCCTTGAAGGATGCGATCGCGGTTTCGATTTCTCCGAGATCACGTGCTATGGTGCCGAGATAGTAATGCGCACCATAGTGGTCTGGATCGAGTTTAATGACCCGTTTTAAAACCGCAAGCATTTCCTCTTGTAATGCTTGGGTGCGGGCATCGCGTCGATTTTCTTGGATGGATGCAAAGACTCTGAGCCTTAGGACTTGGGCCAGGATCCATGTTGCTGGTACACTTTCGGGATTCAGCGCAATGGCTTTTCTGACATCGTCCTCTGCCCCTGGAATGTTTTGCAGCACGTTAAATCGGAGCGTAGCACGTTCTGTATAAATAAAGCTCAAGTCGTGTGGAGACACAAATTCAACCAAAGCATCCGGGGATGCATCGTCAAGTCCATACGCTTCTATGAGCGCATCATAAGCAGCTTTGCTTTCACGGACGTTTCGCTCACCGGTGACATTGTAGATTGCCCACATTACAGTGGCGTAGAAATTAGTAGCCTCCCTCATTTCATCACTTAACTCTGTATTGGCATCGGTGAGTGCCACCAATTCAGGAGTTTCAAACACACCTACCCGCTCAGAATTCAACAGAGTATTATCCGTTGTAGACAGTGATGAAACTTCCTTATTTTGGGCTTGTAAGTTGTGCCCGAAGATGAAACATGCCATCAAAACAAAGATTATGAGCGTATTGCAGTATCTCATTTTTTGCGGTTGCCAGTTTTAATTGTTGTCAGTTTTCAGTTCTTGGTAGCCAATTAAGATAACTTTGGTAACAATCCACTGTTATGGGGGGCACCACGTGTATTCCGATTATCACAGGCTGCCTCTTTGAACTAATAACTGAAGACCAATAATATGGCTAAAACTGATAACTATTCCTCCGAATTAGATCCTCCATTGAGTAGAGAGGAGGAGAGTTCAATTTTGGCGGCATCAACGAGTGTTTCCTCGTTTTGTAGTGCCATCATACGGACCCCTTGTGTATTCCGCCCGATGCGTCGAATATCTGAAACTGCCGTTCGTGTCACGTACCCATTTGAGCTAATGAGTACGAGTTCATCGGTTTTCGCTACGTGCATTGCAGCAACAACTGCCCCATTTCGTGCCGATTTTCCGATGGCAATGATCCCTTTACCGCCACGTCTTTGGACACGGTAAGCGGAAACGGCTGTGCGCTTGCCATACCCATTTTCGGTGACAATCAGCAAGTCCTCTTTGACGGTGCAGCTGTGTTTCGCTTGAGCCTCTTCAGGAGATTCGCTCTTAACAATAACCATTTGCGCAGTGAAGTCATCGTCACTGAGTTCTATGCCGCGGACACCGCGTGTGTTGCGTCGAAGGGGTCTAACTTCTTCCTCACTGAATCGAATAGCGACACCTTTGTGTGTAACTAGGACGACATCGGAAGTACCGTCCGTCACTTGCGCACCAATAAGTTTGTCCCCATCATCAAGTTTAACCGCGATGATCCCACTCGACAAGGTGTTCTCAAAACTGGTGAGTGCGGTCTTTTTGACGATACCTCGATGCGTTGCCATGAAGACAAAAGCCGTATCAGTAGTTCCATTTGTATTCGTATCAGCAACTTTAGCATTAGGAGGAACTGGGACGTACGCCGTGATGTTCTCACCCTGTGCCAAACGTAGTAGGTTAACGACTGCCCGGCCGGCCGACTGTCTGCGCGCTTCGGGGATTTGGTGAACTTTTAGTGTATAGCACTTGCCCAAATCTGTAAAAAAGAGAATGTTCTGGTGCGCAGTGGCAACAAAAATGTGCTCGAGGAAATCTCCGTCTTTAGTTGTAGCCCCCTTAATTCCAACACCGCCACGGTGTTGCTTCCGGTAGGTATCCATCGGCAGCCGTTTAATGTAACCGGCATGCGACAGTGTAACGACCATCTCTTCGTCAGCAATGAGGTCTTCAACTTCAAATTCCTTGACCGCCCCCGTAATTTCGGTGCGACGTTCGTCGCCATGTTTTTCTTTCAGCGTTTCAAGTTCAGTTCGGATAATGTCCGTTACCAATGTTTCGCTTGCCAGAATCGCCCGAAGTTCCGCGATGCGGTCCAGCAATTCAGTATATTCATCGTGAATACGTTGACGTTCAAGTCCGGTCAACTGCCGGAGCGTCATAGTGAGAATTTCCCGCGCTTGTCGATCACTAAGTTGATAGGTGTCCCGCAGCTCCTGTTCCGCTGCTTGCGGTGACTCTGCCGTCTGAACGATTTCTATAATATCTTCGAGATTTTGTAGTGCAAGCAGGTATCCTTCAAGAATGTGGCTCCTACGTTCAGCGCGAGCAAGATCGAATTGTGTGCGGCGGCGGACCACATCGCGCCGATGCTCAAGGTAATAATTGAGAATCTCTTCAAGCGTTAAGACCTTCGGAAGTCCTTCGACAAGACAGAGCAAGTTAGCACTGAAGTTCGTCTGCATCTGCGTGTGCTTGTACAACTGATTCAGGATAACCTGTGCGATTTCTCCGCGCTTGAGCGGGATAACGATACGGATTTCTCTGTCCGACTCGTCCCGAATATCAGAGATCCCAGTAATTGTTTTACTGACCACTAAGTTGTACATCCGCTCAAGCAGCTGATTTTTCTTTACTTGGTACGGAATTTCAGTTATAACTATTTGTTCACGATCTGTCCCTGTCCCAGATGTAGAAATCCTTTCTATGAACGCTTTAGCCCGAACAGTGACGCTGCCTTTACCAGTCGTGTACATCTGTTTGATTCCACTTGTGCCGACAATAGTTCCAGCAGTTGGGAAATCGGGACCGATGATGTGTTCCATGAGTGTTTCAGCGTTAGCGTCTGGATCGGCAAGTTTGCAGAGAAGTGCGTCAACAACTTCACTCAGGTTATGCGGCGGTATGCGCGTTAAATAACCCACGCCAATGCCCGTTGTCCCATTAACAAGCAGGTTCGGTAGAAGCCCTGGGAGGACTGTCGGTTCTTCAAGCGACTCCTTATAGTTAGGTTGGAAATCTACCACCTGCTTCTCGATATCGGTAAGCATCTCCGCGGCAATAGTTGCGAGTCGACACTCCGTATACCGCATCGCCCCCGGTGGATCGTCATCAATACTACCGAAGTTCCCTTGTCCGTCTATGAGCGGATAGCGTATGCTAAAGGATTGTGCTAACCCTACAAGCGTGCCATAAATGGGACCATCACCGTGTGGATGAAAATTTTTCATTACCTCACCGACGACAGCGGCACATTTGTCGTATGGACGATTTGCAGTGAGATTTATCTCACCCATAGCATAGATGATGCGGCGTGTACTCGGTTTCAGCCCGTCGCGGACATCCGGTATTGCACGGTTAGTATTGACGCTCATCGCGTAGGTGAGGTACGATGTTGTCAGTTCATTCTCTATGTTGCGTTCTTGGATATTTTCCATATTGCTTTTCTACAGTCAATTGCTCCTTTTTTAGGGGGGAGTTGTTAGTATGTTCCGCTGCGCTCCACTTTTTATAACCACTTAAGCCCCGTATAGGTCGAGACTCACGTGGGTGCCGAAGCGTTCTATGAATGCACGCCTCGGTTCAACGGTATCACCCATCAGAAGTGTAAAGACCCGGTCAGCTTCAACAGCATCGTCTAGTGTAACTCTTAGAAGCACGCGCTCATCTTGACTCATAGTAGTTTCGCGCAACTGCTCAGCGTTCATTTCCGCTAACCCTTTGAAGCGTGTAATCGTCAATCCGCGGTGCTCTATCTCAAAAAGGTATTGCATCAATGAAAAAACGTCTCCAACATGGTGGATGTCGCCGTCTTCAGACTGAATGCTAAACAGTTTTTTGCTGTGGGCTTCATCTGTTTCTGGCAGGAAATCCGTGTCCTTGATGTCAAACTCAGCGAGATTTTCTAATTCATGCTGTAAGTCCTGATATAGGGTCCGGCGGGTGAGCATCGGTTTTGAAGTGTCTGTTTCGTGTCGTTCGCTTGTTGCGCTAGCAGCTTGTTGGTTTTGTGTGTCTGCGTCAAGAAATGTGGTTTGTGTATCACCCACAGGCGGTGTACCGATTGATTGCATTGTGTCAGAAACTTGCAGATTGTCGGTTATGTTAGCGTTACGCATCGGGGAAGCCTCAAGTATCGCTAAGAGTTGATCTACGTTCTCTGTCAGTTTTCCGGACTCCGTAGTCTCGGTGGCTTGCCCCGTTCTCAGGTACATCGGTAATTCTTCAGGCGCAATGCCGCTTTGGACGAGTTGATCAAGGATAGTTTGAACCTTGCGGATAGAACCGGCCACTGTTTTATATTCTGATGCTGCGTAAGGGATGCCGCGTCGGGTGTTTGTTATTTTGACGGTGTCTAAAACGAGAGTCAACAGATAGTCTTCCATCGCTTCGTCGTCTTGTAGATATTGCGCACTCCTCCCCTTCTTTATCAGATAGAGGGGTGGTTGCGCGATGTACAGGTGCCCGGCGGCGATGATTTCAGGCATCTGACGGAAGAAAAAGGTTAATAGTAGCGTTCGGATGTGTGCACCGTCAACGTCCGCATCTGCCATGATAATGACTTTGGAGTACCGGAGTTTTTCAAGCGTAAATTCTTCGGTACCGATTCCGGTTCCCAAGGCTGTTACGATGTCAATGACTTGGGCGTTTTTGAGTATTTTATCAAGCCTTGCTTTGTCTACATTGATACCTTTGCCTTTCAAGGGTAATACAGCTTGATTTTTCCGGTCACGTCCCTGTTTGGCGGTTCCACCGGCGGAGTCACCCTCTACGAGGAATAGTTCAGTTCGGGTCGGATCGCTTTCAGAGCAATCAGCGAGTTTACCAGGCATCGAGGCGGAGTCGAGAACACTTTTACGACGGATAACTTCGCGTGCACTGCGTGCAGCTTCTCGTGCCTGTGCAGCTTGGATCGCTTTCTGGACGATCAGTTTGGAAACCTTCGGACTTTCTTCTAAAACCGTTTTGAGTTGGGTTCTGACAAAACTGTGAACGATACCCTCAACTTCTGTGTTTCCAAGTTTGGATTTTGTTTGGCCTTCAAATTGGGGTTCCGGCACTTTCACACTGATAATCGCGGTCATCCCTTCACGGATGTCTTCGCCGGTGATATTTATCTTGACGTTTCGGAGGAGGTCGTTGTCAGTCGCGTAAGCTTTGAAGGCACGAGTGATAGCACTTTTAAAACCACTTTCGTGGAAACCGCCTTCGGAAGTGCGGATATTATTGGCGTAGGAGCTAATATTTTCCGTGTACGTGTTATTGAATTGAAAAGCGATTTCGACTTTGGTTTCTTCTTGAATGCCTTCTATGTAAATAGGATTCGGATGCAGAACCTCTTTATTCTGGTTTTGGTAGGTAACAAAAGAAGCGATGCCCCCCTCATATTGAAAAATAACCGGTTCCGAAGTCTCTGCGGCACGCTCATCCAGGAATTGGATGCGGATTCCCTTGTTGAGAAATGCGAGTACTCTTAATTTATCACGCAGGAGATCGTATGAAAAATCGAGGGTATCAAATATTTCCGAATCCGGCATGAATGTAGTTCTAGTTCCAGTTTTCTTACTGGAACCGTTTTTCTTTACAGAGGTCTGTGGAATTCCACGGGCGTAACGTTGCTCGTAGATGCCTCCATTTTGTCGGACTTGGACGTGAAGCCACTCAGAAAGAGCGTTGACACAGGAAGCACCGACACCGTGTAACCCCCCGGCAGTTTGGTAGCCTACTTGTTCACGACCATCGAACTTACCCCCAGCGTGTAACGTGGTCATGACAACCTCAAGCGCGGAAAGACCTGTTGCCGTATGTATGTCAACAGGGATACCACGACCATCGTCAGAGACGGTAACACTGCCGTTACTGTGGAGCGTAACTTCAATCTGTGTACCATACCCGGCACCGAGTTCGTCTATGCAATTATCCACTAATTCCGTGACGAGATGGTGCAGGCCCGCTGGGCCTGTGCTACCAATGTACATGCTTGGACGTTTCCTGACGGCTTCAAGGCCTTCAAGAATTTGTATGTCACTGGCTGTATAGGTTCGTTCTTGTTTCGGCATATTTAGTGTGGCACCTCGCTATGGGTTAACCCAATGGGATGAACCATCGGTTTGGTTTGGGTGGACATGCCCTATGGATGGGCGAGACTGATCGTAAAATATATATTAAGTTATGACGTAATAAAGCTCGAAATGGTTTCAGTATTGCCAGTAGAGTATCCTTTATTATGCTGGACACCGTTTGTGGATGTCTTAATAAATAGAATACCTTATTTTTTTGTCTTTGTCAAGGGTTATTTTTGCTTTGCGTGATGAATAATTGTCGAAGAGATCTTTTTAGTTTTGTATCTGTTGTATTGGCGATTGTCTGCTCAATTCGTTCTAATTCTTCGGGGGTTGTCCGACGAGTCGTGTTGGTGCTGGCTGGCTCTGAGGGTCCGCGAGGGGATTGGGGCGGATTGGTGTTTGTGTCGTTAGCGGGGGCTGTCTCCACCAGACGCAATTCTATTCGCAGGTCTGTGAGAATGGGTTGTCCCAATTCTGCGTTCAGATCGGCTATGATTCTCTGTTTGAGGAGTACGAGTTCTTTCTTATACGGTGGATATTCGGTATAGATTTTCAGGACTCCATCTGAAAGTGATACGGGTATTGTTTTTGTACCAAACGGGACACCGAGACGTTTTCGCCAGAGGTCGAAGACTTTCTGCTCGAGCATCTTAGGTTCCAGATCATTTCGCTGGATAATTTCTGTGAGGATATTACCTACGTTTTCTGTTTTTTGCATTTGTGCCTTTGTTTTTCAATGCTTGCTTTCCAGAGTAGCTTGATTGGCTAATCCGGGAATTTTTAACGGTGAGGACATTCGCTTCATGGAGATGCTGTGCAAGTGATTCAGCACGCGTCGCTGTGATGAAAGTCTGGGTGCTCAGATTTTGGAGGACTCTTAACAGGTAGTCTATGCGTTTATAGTCCAATTCCGAGGTAACATCATCCAGAAGTACTATCGGGTTTCGCCCGGTTGTGGCATGAATTAATTCTAATTCCGCCAGTTTGAGTGCTAACGCGATAGTCCGCTGTTGCCCTTGTGACCCGTAAGCGCGCGCGACTTCACGACATGTCCCACTTTCTTCGGCTAGCAGATCGTATCTGTTTAGCTCTTTCTCTTCATCATCGTCTGAAATTTGCGATGCGCGCTCGATTAGGACTGTCGCGGGGTGATTCTCCAATTCGATGAGGAAATCGTCACGGTGAGGGCCAACTAACGTTGTGCCTCTCCGTAGATCTGCGGCTCGCGAAGCCTTTAACGTTGCGCGAAATTGCACCGTAATCTCGCTTTCGCTTGTAATTGGAACCGGCTCAACATTGGATTCAGCCAACGCATTTAGGGCTGTAGATGCAAGCTCCGAATTGTTGTCTGTTCCATTGTGCCTTGACATATTGTCTGCCACTGATGCAGAACGATATGTCAAAGCTAAGTTTTCTCGACCACCGGTAAGTTTTTGATGGGTGTGCATAGCATAGTTTTTCAATTGCTCGAACACCTGTAGACGTTTTAAGGTAATGGCGGTTCCGTGCGTGAGCAAAAGTTTATCCCAAGCGTCTAACTGAGCGGCATCCACAAAAGTTGTACGAATTTGTTTTAGCAATTCGTTCCGTTGTTTGAGAACTAACTGATATTTTTGTAAATGCTGTAGATAATTCGTATCGATCTGCGCAATCAGTAGGTCCAGAAAGCGGCGCCGTTCTGCGGGGGCACCTTTCACTAATATTAGGGATTCCGGTGCGAAAAACACAGCATTAAACTGTCCGATCCATTCAGAGCGTTTCGTATGAAGAACACCGTTCTTTATCAGCTTGAATTGCCCACGTGCGCGCTTCGATACTTCAAGAGATATGACATCATTGCTGCTGTTTGTCAACACACCTTTCAGGTAAAAACCGGGTTCGTTGTGTCGGATGAGTTCAGCATCTCGCGTGGCGCGATGGGATTCAGCGGTGCAGAGGAAGTAAATTGCTTCAAGCAGACTCGTTTTTCCCTGTGCATTCCCGCCGATGATCAGGTTAACTGGTTTGGAAAAACTCACTTCGCAGTCGACATAGTTACGAAAATTACGCAGAATTATGTTATTTAAAAGCATTGGTTCGCGGTAGATAAAAAAGTTTTTGAGGGTTTTCGTTTAAGTAATGATATGATACCGCCGTGTAATTGAGAGCTTAGGCAATCGTATGGGGTGGGTTTTCCAACCCTTACGCGCGTCTCAAAAATTGGGAGAGAACATTGTTTTACCGAAAACCCTCAGTTTTTTGCAGGTAGATTCGTGCATAAAACACGATTGTGCGCGGCAAGAAATACTGCCTTATTTTTTTCTTTTTTTTTGCCTTTTTAACTTATCCACAACCCCTCCTATTAATACTAAGTACCATATATATACAAATATTTAAATTAGTAGTAGTAGTAGGGGCTGTTGATAAGTGGATAACTCCTTTAAACCCTTACTGTCACTGGAAACTGCCCTGTTGATAAATTGTTGATAACTTTTCTAGTTATCAACAGGTTGTCAACAAAACGGCACAATACGCAAGTTATGCACAAGTTATGCACAAGTTTTTACACAGTTATCAACAGGTTATCAACAGGTTATCAACAGCGTCGGTGGATAACCTTCGGTTAAAAACACAAAACATGAGTAAAGTAAAAACGATAAATACTGAAATTGGAGACGGAGGTTGGATGCCATAGAACACCAACAAGGTTTATTAACGAAATTGGTCGAGCAGCATAATAATTGCTTTCCGCTCATCGTCTCTTTCATCCATTAATTTTTCTATCTGCTTGCATGCGTGAATAACAGTGGTATGGTTCCCCCGGTTAAAGGCTTGTGCGATATTTGCGTATGACATTTGTGTTAGTTCCCTACAGAGATACATAGCGATTTGACGGGGTTGTACAAGTTCCTTGGTGCGTTTCTGGGAGACGAGGTCGGTTGCCTCAAGGTCAAAGTAGTCAGTGACGGCTGCTTGTATACCCCTTGCTGTAGGTGTTCTTCGCTGGCGTAGTGGATAGGTGGAACCGACATCACCGAGAACCTGCCGCGCGAAGTCTATGCTCAAATTTTCCTTGAGTATAGTAGCCTGCGCTATAAGACGGACAAGTGTACCTTCGAGTTCTCGGATATTGGTTGTGACGACCTCTGCGATGTAACTCAACACTTCACTTGGGAGATGGTCCATGCCCTGATCCCGACATTTTTGCTGAAGGATTGCGATGCGCATCTCGTACTGTGGTCGGTCGATTTCAGCAACCATCCCCCATTCAAAACGTGAGCGAAGGCGTTCCTCTAAGTTTTCGAGGTTCCCGGGCGGTCGGTCGCTGGTCATAACTATCTGGTTTGAGTTCATGTGGAGGTCGTTAAAGGTATTGAAAAATTCCTCTTGTGTTCCCTCTTTCCGCTGTAAGAACTGTATATCGTCGATGAGGAGCATGTCGGCAGTTCGGTATTTTGTCCGGAAGCCTTGTGCGGATGTGCGGTTGACGATAGATTCTACGTACTCGTTCATGAAGGTTTCTGATGTAACGTACAACACTTTCTTTTCTGGCTGGTTCGCCGAAAGTCGGTTGCCAATGGCATGCAACAAATGCGTTTTGCCTAATCCCACTTCACCGTATATGAAAAGTGGGTTATAGTCGCGTCCAGGATTTTCCGAGACAGCCAGGGCAGTTGCGTGACACACGCGATTACTGGAACCGACGATGAACCGATCAAATCTGTAATTTCGATTAAGTCCTGTCTGAACGTGTCGGAGTGTAGGGCACGGGGCATCAATTGAGGTATTAGTTAGGTGAGTCGGTCTTTGGGGTTGTCTCTCACTCAGATTTTCGTCCTCATGGAAAGTTGATTCATCCACTGTAAGAATAAGGGCGCATTGGGCACCGATCAATGTGGTTAATACCCGTTGAATATCGGCTCGAAACCGCTCCTCAATTCTTGTACGCGTATACACAGACGGGACAGCTATATTCAGTGCTTCCGCTGTAATTGAGAGAGGGACTGCTTGATGAAGATAGACATCCTGTCGCGCCGCATCGCTGAGTGTTTCCAGTATTTCTAACCAAATTTCGTTTGGGGTCTGCCGCATGAGGTAAGTCCTAAATTCTACGTGTACCTTCCATTACTATCTGCAAGCCGCGCGCTGCCTACTTTATGTGCGAGCAAATGCTTTCAGGTTGTCTCTTTTTTGGATGCCTTATTATAAAATACATGTAGGTTTGATGTCCACTCAGGCTCGCTAATTAAGAATTAATACTCAAAAATATCATACCACTTTTTTTCAAAAATGTCAAAAATTTTTATCAGGAAAAATCTGCGGTAATGGGCACCTTCTGCAAAACATTTTGGACCGACATCAAAATTTTGTCAACCTATTTTTGCAAGTTTTCGACACAAAAAGCATCGAAAAATTTGACAAACACTTAAAAATGGCGTATCATTTTAAGACTAAATATGATGCTTTCTGGCGAACTGACGCTAAAACCGGCGCGGTAAGAAAAGGGATGTAGTCCTCATTCGCTTGGCATCAAGACAGAGAAAAGGAGCCGTTCATGAAACGCACATATCAACCCCATCGGCGTAAGCGGAAAAATAAATTTGGGTTCCGTAAGCGCATGTCTACGCGATATGGAAGGCAAACAATCGCGCGCCGTCGCGCGAAGGGACGGAAGGTCCTGAGTGCCTAAGTTAGCCGAACTGACTGGAAGAAAACGCAAATGCCCCGAACTTTTGAACTGCCTCATTTCTACCACAGTCCGATCATTTCCGTCGTAAAACACGCCCGACGAGAAATTGATGCCCGAAAGCGGGACCTTTCCCCTACGTTATTGGATTTTGGACCTGTCCGCTTTAAGATAGCCCGCCACTTCGGTTTTTGTTACGGGGTCGAAAATGCCATTGAAATCGCTTACCGAGCGTTGGCGGAAAATCCGGACAAACGCATCTTCCTGTTGTCTGAGATTATTCATAATCCGCACGTGAACGAAAACTTAAGGGGACGAGGTGTCCGGTTCCTGATGGATACCGCTGGCGCGGCGCTGCTCCCTTTCGACATTTTGATGCCCGACGATGTCGTTATTGTTCCTGCATTCGGGACGACACTTGAAGTCGAGGGGTCTCTTAAAGAACGAGGCGTTACCCTCACTGCTTATAATACGACCTGTCCGTTTGTTGAGAAGGTTTGGCGGCGAAGTGAAGAGATTGGCAAACAAAATTATACTGTTGTTATTCATGGAAAACGGTACCATGAGGAAACGCGTGCGACGTTTTCCCATGCCCAAGCGAGCGCACCCGTGGTCGTGGTCCGAGATCTTGAGGAAGCACAAGCTTTAGCGAAAGTCATATCTGGTGAAGAAGGCACTGACTTCTTCTTTGAAAAATTCGCCGATCGTTTCTCTCCGGGCTTCGATCCGGCCGTTCATCTCAAACGCATCGGTGTTGTCAATCAAACGACTATGCTTGCCACCGAAACAGAAGCGATTGCAGATTTGCTACGAGAGGCTGTCAGGAAAACGTATAGCGATGCTGAAGTGTCCACGCATTTTGCTGATACGAAAGATACTCTCTGTTATGCGACAAAAGAAAATCAGGATGCTACACTCGCGCTCATTGCTGATGGTGGTAATGTTGCTGTTGTTGTAGGGGGATATAACTCTTCTAATACCAGCCATCTTGTGGAGCTCTGTCAACAGCATCTCTCTACCTATTTTGTCCGAAATGCGGACGAGCTGCTCAGCCCTAAACAGATCCGCCATCTTGACTTAGAGACAAAAACGGTGAAGATTACAGAAGGTTGGCTTTCTGAGACGGTCGAGGTGTCTGCGTTAGAAACGCCTATTGATGTTGTCCTGACCGCCGGCGCTTCTTGTCCGGATGTCCTGCTTGATGAGGTGCTGCAAAAAATTGTTGCATGGTTTCCAGACACTCGCCCTGTTAAGGATGTCTTGGAATCCTATAGCACGCTTTAGCAGTAGATTTTCTGAACCTTTATAACGTTGATAGTGTTTTCAGTAATATTGATGTTTGTGAGGGGGTGCCGACGCTGATTCGGACGTGGTCTTGCAGGCGCGGTGTGTTAAAATATCGGATGAGAATACCCCGCTCGGCTAACGCTGCTTTCAATTCCGCTGCATCTCTTCCGATAACCCGTGACAAGACGAAATTCGCTTCGCTCGGATATGGCTGCAAAAAATCAAATTCCTGTAGTGCCTGGTAAAGTCTCCCTCGCTCTTCTACAATTTTTTTTACATTCTCCCTCAAGTAATCCACATCCGACAATGAAGCCAATGCGGCTGTCGCGCCTGCAAGGTTTACATTGTAGGGCTGCTTAATCTTCAACAAATGTGAAAGGATCCACTGTGGAAAGATCCCATAGCCGACCCTTAATCCTGCTAATCCTGCCCACTTGCTGAATGTCCGGAGCACGATCAGGTTTTCATGTGCTAAAGCCCAATCCGCACGGCTCCCCCCCGCGAATTCAATATAGGCTTCATCCAAGACAACGATTAATGGGAGCTGCAGGAGCCGCCGGAGGCACGCGTCATCAAGCGTCCCGCCATCAGGATTGTTTGGGCTGGTCATAAAAATGATTTTGAGGTTGCTGGTGTTTTGAGCCCGAGCAACTATTGATTCTAGGTCTAATGAAAAGTCTGCTTTTCGCTCAATGTTGATTGTGCTTCCACCGTTAAGCTCTGTGTCAAAACGATACATCCCGAACGTTGGCGGGCAGTTAATGACTGCATCCCCATGAACGATGAATAGCCTAATAATGAGATCAATGAGTTCGTCTGCCCCGTGCCCAACAACGATATGGTTTGCATCAATAGCTGTGTATTGACTGAGGGCGTGACGGAGCGATGTACTGTCGGGGTCAGGGTATATGTGATAATAAGTTTCGTTTGCCAAGGCTTGATAGACACGCCGCGAGGGCCCGTAAGGGTTCTCGTTCGCATCAAGTTTAATGATGTTTTCTGGGGCAATGCCGAGGCGCTTACTCAGGACATCAAACGGAACGATCGGCGTATAAGGTGCCATGTCTGTGATATCTGAGCGCATGAGGTTTTTATATACGATTTTGGAAGGCATTTTTCTTTACTGGTTTTCAGTTATCGGATGTGGTGAAGTTCGGACCTCAACTGCCTTCGGGGACAATGCGCCAAGGGGTGCTTCGCCCTTCAGCACGCGCGCAAAATCGTCTACAGTCATATCCGCCACACGTAAATTGGAATCTATCGTTCTACCGGCGATATGTGGTGTGTGGACAACGTTATCCCGATTGCGCAATTCATCATCGATAGGGACGGGTTCGATGTCATAAACGTCGAAGGCACCTGCCAATTCATCTTTTACAATCCGTTCCCGCAATGCTTCCATATCAACGGCGTGGGCGCGCGTAATCACGACAACCAAGCTTCCCTTTCGCAGGTGATAGATGCGTTCTCGGTTCAAGAGATGTCGTGCTGAGGGGGTCGGTGGGACGGCCACGAACACAATATCAGAAGTATCAGCGAGGGTGTCCATGTCGGTACGTTGCACGTCCCATTCTTCAAGGAGCGTGTCCGGGACGTACGGATCGAAGCCTGTTACTGTTGCCCCGAAGACGCGGCACCATTTTGCTATTTTCCCACCAATCTGTCCGAGACCGATGACTCCGATGTTCTTCGTGCCGAGATCGCCGTTAACGAAATCCGGATCGTCACAGAACTGGTGTGCAGCAGGGAGTTTATCGAGTCGTGCCCCACTTTCCCGCGCGTTGAGGGAACCCCACATCGGATTTTCCCAATCCCACAGTTTTTCACGGTTCGCCATCCGCAGGTGCCATTGCGCTGTCCGGCGCAGCGAGGATAGCGCGAGACCGAAAGCGCATTCCGCCACGGATTGTGACCACGCTCGCGTCGATTCTATGACAGGGATCCCGCGGGACTGAAGTGCTTGGTATGGGATACCGTGTCCAGAATTGTCTGTCATCGCGCCAAGCACCTTGAGTTTTGGGGCTGCTGCGATACAGGCTTCAGTTAGGTTTCCACCGAAGTGAGATATGCCGATCGTTTCACTTAAATCTACATGTTCATGGATAGGGTCTCGGCTGTCGGTGTTGAGGACAAGTGTTACACCGAGCGCTTCCAACCGGCTCACCATCTGTGCGTGTACGAAGGGCCAGGAAATCTCTAAGTTGGAGTAACGTGTGAATACAAATTCAGGGCTCGTCATTTTTTTTCTATTCCTCCCGGGCTATGCTTCTGTTGGCGGCATCCGGGGAATGTCGTGCGGAGAACATTCATACCGTTGATTTTCTAAAATTACGCAAGTTTGATAGATAACACATGCGAAGCAGCTGTGAACATTTTCGCAGGGGTAACCCCTACGGGGGAGGCATCTTTAATCATTTAAAACCAATATACAGATGCGGTCCAGTTGGATATCTACCCATACGCGCACCGTAGAGGGCGAATCCACCTTTCGCTTCATAACGGACTGTTAGCGTCTCTGATGCACCATTCAAGACGCGTGATGCATCAAGCTTGATGTTGTGAAGATAGCCATAGATACCCGGTTCTCCGTGGATGTAAGAGAGGATGCCACGCGCATCTGCAGGACAATCGGGGATGCGGATGGTGTCTATTTCAATGCCGTTGACTGAGATCGTTACGTCCGCTGGGTGTTTCTCCGGCTCCGTTTGGCGTGCCCCGCCGTACGAGCTGGAGGCTTCAAAAATGAGTGCCATTTCTGCCACGTCTGCTGTGTTAAGTCCGTCTGGCAAGGATATCTCATATTCCACATAACCGTTTCCGATTGCAGAGAACAGGTGTTCGTTCTTTGTCGATTCCTCCTCCTCCCAAGAGGATGTGGATATATTGCCAGGGGAATAGTTGAGGGTCATCCGTTTTGGGTCGCTGGATTCGATGGGGGCAACTGCCTCTACGAAGTGCTCGAAGTTAATGAAATTACGGGCGACGACAACACCTGTGCCATCTGTTACCCAGATGTGCAATGTGCCGACTGCCGGATGGATGTCAGGCACGACAATTTCGAGTTCATGTACCCGCTCCACCTGATACTGTGGGAACGGGATCGCAACTGTTCCTGAGACACATCCGCGTGTAATGTCTCCAGTTGTTGACAGTGTGTCCAGCTGCCAGTGAAGGGTTGTGCCTGTAAGGGTTTTATGTGAGAAGTGGCTGGTGTAGATGTCGGCTTTTATCCGTTCACCCGGTGCGACTGTTTTCCCGGGGGGATAGTCGATGGCGACAAAGTCAAGCGCATTGATATCCAGATAGTCGTATCCGAACGCCTTTATCGACCGGTCGTAGTTCATAAAACCGTTGTGCTCCCATTCGATGTCCTGTAACTCCGTGTAGATGTAGCCACAGATTTTCGGATGGAGGCGGAGTTCGTTGGTAAGGTATTTGAAACACCAAGAGATATCCTTATCCCCTGCTCCGGCTGAGATACCGCCGTATTCGCTGTTAATCAGGGGCGCGTCCGTTTGTACGTTGCCGCCAACGTAGTTAAACGTTGAACCCGGATACGTCTCTTGGACAACGTTGGCTATGTGTTCCTTGGCGTGTTCATAATCATTAATGTAGAAGTGCCAAGAGTTGATGTCGGTTTCCACGTGATCGTATAGACAGGGCGAGTTGTCTTCTATCAGGCGCGTCTCATCTAAGGATTTGGCGAGCTGGTACATCTCGCGCACCCATTCTTGGCGTTCGGGCATGCCTTTATATTCTCTGCCGCCGAGTCCCCAGGTTTCGTTGAAATTGCACCATGAGATGATTGATGGGTGATTGTAATCGCGCGCGATGTTCCCCCGAAGTGTCTCTACAAATCTTGCTTGTGCTTCCTCCGTGTAGCTGCCGAAGTTAGGAATATCACACATAAAAAGCATACCTAACTTGTCAGCCCAGTAGTAGAGGCGCGGTTCGTCTACTTTAATATGCAGACGCAGGAAATTGAACCCGAATTCCTTTGCGCGTTCGATGTCCCGCCGGATCGCTTCGTCTGTGAGGAAGGTATAGACACCTTCCGGATTGAAGGACTGATTGAGGGCCCCGAGTAGGTAAATTGGACGGTTATTAAGATAGATGTACTGGTAGTCCCCGCCTGGGGCTTTTGCAATGGAAACTTTCCGCATCCCAAAGTAGGTGAAAACCCTGTCGATAACAGATTCTCCTGATGTCAACGTCAGTGTGACGTTATAGAGGTGCGGTGTGTCTACATCCCAAAGATGCAGATGTTCTTCGGGGATGTCGATCCGAATTTTGTAAGAGGCGTTTGTACCACCGACTTCCTCTGTCTGCTGCCCATGGGTTTCTACGGCAATACTACCACTGAGAGTAGAACCCGTTGCTGCCACAGGAGAAACGCACTGCCAGTTAAGCGTGGTTCCTGCCCCTACTTCTCCGCCAATAGAGATGTTAAGTCCGGCGGTGCTGTTGTCGATATCCGGGGTGATATGGCACTGCTTGATGTACGTTGCATGCCTTGGTTCAAGATAAACAGTCTGCCAGATGCCGCTGGTGCGTTCATACCAACCGATCTGTTTTCCGGCGAGTTGTTCACTGTGGTCCTGAGCGTCATAAGCGCGAACGACGATGACCGTAGATTTTCCAGGTGTGAGTGCATCTGTGATGTCAAGTTCAAATGGAAGGTATCCATTCTCATGTTCGCCGATGTATTCACCGTTTACCCAAACTTTTGCGTGCCAGTCTACTGCCCCGAAAGTCAGAATTGTCTGTTTGCCGTTCCATGTTTCTGGAACGGATACAGTTTTGCGGTACCATCCGACGGTATGCCGGGGGGCTTCACGATAATTGCCGCTCCGCTCAATGCCACCACAGGTGACCTCTTCAGGTGTTAGATAGGCATTTTGACTCAAGTAATTTTCGTTATCTGCTTGTTCTTCTTCTCCCCATGCTGCGAGGCTTTCCCAAGGGTATGGAACCTGTATTTGTAAGGTCCACGGTGAATCGGCAGTGGATTCGGAATTAAACCACCCGTTTTGTTCCCCGGTATCGTCTGGATCAAAAGCGAACTCCCACATGCCGTTGAGGCATAGCCAGTCAATACCTTCTGAGGTGCCACGTTGAAAATCTGGACGAGGATATTCCGGGCGCGGTATGTCTGTATTGTTTCCTGTCATATTTTTCCTTGTTTATCGTGAGTTTAATATGTAGCAAATGCTAAGAATATGTGAAGATTTTCGTATTGCTCCCTTATCACCCGATCGGTACGCTGAATACCGTCGGCACTCCTGCAAAAATAGAAGGCTGTCCTGTCGGTTTGTCCGATACAAGAAGCTTCCGAGACGCTTATGATAGAAAAAAAGCCTTTTTTTGTCAAGTGACAGAGGCTAATTTTATTGTATTTTTCATAATTTTTTGTTATAATAGCGGCAATAATCCAGTTTTGGAGTTTGTGGGCGGATGCTTGTTGCATGTGGGCGAGTTCGCCGCAAACTTTTTAGGGTGTGCCTATTCCTGCGAACCAGGGGAGTTTTTTATTGACCTAAACCATCAATCTATAGTCTACTGAGACGTGTGTTTGATAAATCAGTCAAGATTTTTTATACAATATAGCCGCAAAACCTGTTGATTTTCCGCAGAGAAGCGTGTATAATAGTTGTATGGCAAATATCACCGAGATCCTCTCTTATTTCAAGGGCTCCTTCAGCACGCGTGGCTGTTGAACACAGGTAGGGTGTGCATCTGTGAGGTATTGGAGTTTGTAGCCTGTGGCATGTGGTCGAGTCTGCGGCAAACCTGTTAGGAGGGTGTCCGGAGGTATTAGCGTTTGTAGCATATAAGGAAGGAGAAAAATGTAATGAAAATGAAAAACTTTTGGTTGTTTTTTCTCATCGCCATGGTCATAGTAAGTGGCTGTGGTGGTGAAGATGTTGAAACCGGGAGCATGTTGGGAGAGAAAATCTCTTCAAGCACTGACCTGGTTGCTGCTGGAGAGCTTCGAAAGGTAGCAGGAGAAGTGGTTCCGGGAGCTCCGGCACTGGAGAGACCCAAGAAGACGGAGATCACCTACTGGAGGGATCTTGAGTTTACCGAGGAGATAAGGTGGGGAGATTCACTTCCCGTCGGAACCACCATCTACACGAAGGTGGTATTCCCAAGAGATGTCTCCATCGTCTATGCGGATGATGAAAAGGCTCGGCCGGAAATGTACGCTATCTTGGGGGGAGGTACCCGGTACCAGATAAAGCCGAAGAGCACTCCCGATGCGGATCTCCAGAGTGGGGAGGCAAAACCCTGGGGAGGGACCGACCATATCTTCCTCTGTCGGTTTGACATACCGGCAGATCCAGGGTTGGTTGGGTATGGCTACAACGTGGTTGTGTTTGCTGGGCGAGAGTGGTGGGTACGAGGCAAACTCCTCTTCCTCACCCCTCCTAGTCTCAACACAGAGTCGGGAGACTTCACCTACGTCTCGGGAGACAAGGGACACTCTACTGACCTCACAGGTCAGGTAGTAGTCCTGGCTCGAGATCACCTGGATTGGGCGCCTAACCCTCGCTCTCTAGTACAAGCAGTACCAGGAGCCATGGTTACCATTGTCTCTGGTCCTCGTGCTGGTGAGGAGACGTTCACCGATGGAAACGGATACTACCGCTTTCCAAAGGTACGAGGAAACAAACTCCACCTCCGGGTGGAAAAGGAGTTCCTGGAGCCCAAGGAAGTAATTGTTCGTCGATCAGGTCCAACCACCCTTCCGGATGGATTCTCCCCTGCAAAGTACTACGAGGATGATCCGCAACGACATCCAGGAGTCATTCTCATGGGACTGAGATGGCCGGACAAGGTTCGTCCCATTTTCGAGGAGACAACGGTAGAACCTGATCTACTGCTTGCCCTGCAGGTTGCTGTTAGAGGTACCCCTGATGCAAAAGGAGGGTTCTCCGGCATGTACCGGAGTGGTGTTGTGCTCATTGATGAGGAGTGTGGACAAAATACCATCACCTCCATGCTTGCCTACTCCTACCTGGAAGCCATGACCAGAAAAGCCGGCAAAGAATCGGAGGAGTGGGAAGAGCTCCCAATGGTGCGGTCTTTCATCTCAGCTCGGCGGAAAGATCTCAGGGAGCATGGGGGGAGCTGGATTGATAGAGATTGTTCCTCTCATAGTCAGAACTTTTCCCGAGCCTTTGCGGCGTGGTGGTTCCAGTACAAGGGGATAGATCCAAGTCATCCCCGAGGAAACCTAGGGAAGGCCCCAAACCGCCTCAGGTGGATGGAAAACCACACCTGGAAATAACATACACCCCCGTCTACAAGACGGGGGTGCTTCATATATACAAAAAAAAAGATATCCACGAGCAGCATACGAAGAAGAACCATTCCTCCGGTACACTACACCTGTACGTATGCAGCTCTCTCTCAAAACAATCAGTATCGGTAGTATCCTCCTCCTCATCACCCTCCTGAGCCTCACCAGTGCTCAAGCTTCTCCCCCCCCCCCCCCAGACAAAGCCCCCTCGACATCATTAGACCCTGTAGTGCAGGAGAGTATGCACAAATCAACCAAAACGGCCTCGTCTGCACCTCAGCATCAGACACCACCGCACCAGTCTGTGAGGAAGGGCTAAACTGCTGCAGAGCACAAGAATTTATCAAAATCACCCCAGACGGACTCACCTGTGTGCACGTAAACCGAACCCAGAATACGGTGTGTGGAGATGATGTAGGACAGAAACCCTGTAGTAAGTGTCCCCCAGGAGGCTGCTGTCCCCCCTACACCTTCGCAACCATCACCACGGAAGGACTCAGGTGTGCGGGAATACCAGTCTGGGGAACCACAACCCTCCGACTCGCAGAGGGATCTACCTACCACTACAACCTCCATGATCAAACCAAACGACTCAGGATCACCGGAATACAACCCATCACCCTCGCAATCGTTCAGGTACCAACCATACCAGCAGGAATACAGGTATCCCTCAGTGACCAGGGGATCCTCACCATCACCACCCCAGCAGTCTCTAGGAGAACCGAGGTAACAACCCCTGTCTCCCTCCGTGCCGCAAGCTGCGGCTTAGGGGGATTTCGGTGCGAAACCCCACGTGTTTGTGCGTTTCCATTTTATTGAATTTCACCGCGGACAGTCAAGGCGCTTGCAATAGAAAGGAAGTCTCTGCCTTCTTCAACTCTGTCGTGGTTGTAGCTAACACCAAGATGGAAGTTTGCTGTAATATGTGTGCTGATTTTGTACCCCACGCGTAACGTTGTCTCGTAGCGTTCAGAGCGCTCTTCACGGTTTGCCGCGAAATGTTCCCGCCGAATCGCCCAAGAAAGGGTGTTGGTTAATTCCAGATCGTGTTTCAGTGGGATCCTGCCGAGAAACGGGAGACGTATCCCGTTCTCTGTGTGGTAGCGGTAGTCAATGCTCAGGTTTGGCGTGACAATAAAGGCGTTGCTTTGGATACCACTCCGCTGCTGCTCTCGGAAGGTCGTGCGGATCCCCAATGCTGTCCGAGTCTCTTTCCCCCATGTATGTATCCAACTCAGCGAGGGGGTGTGCGCGGAACTATCGCTGAGAGTCGTTTCCTGCGTTGTATTGTCTCGTTTCGTGAAACTATAACGGAGTTGGAAACTGGTGGTTTCTCTTGCAGTGAGTTTTAGATCGGTTTCGTAGGATTCCGCATGCGATGTATGAATGCTGCCCGAGCTCTTCCGGAAACTGTCAGAGGTACTGACGTTTGCACCAAGAGATGCCCATTTCCACGGTTCTACCGAGCTTCGCAACGTGTAACGGTTGCTCCGCCGCGAGTTCGTCCGTTCCTTTGCATCTTCCGCGAGCGAATAGATTTCTATAATTGACTGACCGGATGCAAGCCGCCGATACGATTCCGTTGCTGTAAAGTTGGCGTTTGTGCTAACAGTAAAACTTTTTAGCATTCGGTTCAGAATTCCATCCTGTTGTTGGGGGTTAGAACCCATTGGCTGTTGGCTTTCAGCAGCGATATTTCCTGATAAACCAGAATCCTCTTGTTGATTACTGGTGGCTGTTTTATCGCGTTCAATCCAATCACCACGCTTTTCTTCGAGCGCTTGGATTTGAGTCTCGTCTATACTATTTTCTCGTAACGCTTGGAGATAGCTTTCGGCTTGGGGTAAAGAGGTTTCCGTTCCCTCTATGTCTTTTGGGCTGTTTCCGATCGTTCCTTTAGAATCCTCTTGCTGAGGGCTGCCTGCTGAGGGGTGCCTGCCATTTAAGAGCCATCCGAACCATTTTTCGAGGCGTAGATTCATGCCAAGGCTGACGTTTCCGTTGAGCGAAGCATTCTTTTCTTCACTGAACCAATTCTCCCGGAAACTCATCCGGCTTGTGGCAGTAGGGCGCATCCCGAACAAGTCTCGGTTGAGGCGCGGCGTGAGCGACAAGCGGTGTTCGCGCTGCGCAATTGAAAAGCCGGGTTCCGCCGCTGCTTCGGGTTCCGCCGTTTCTGGTTCTGCCGCTACATTGATGCCAGTCGGGTCCTCTCGCCTTTCAAGCGTCCGGCTAATGTCATAAGTTGGACTTAGGCTGAAGATGTTTGTTGGACTAATATTTAGCGTGATTGTACCGCTATCTGTTTTTTCATCGCGATTTCTGCCGTAACCGTAACTGTAGATGGAACTAGAAGCTGAAGCCGTATCTGTCGCGGTTTCTGGCTGTGCGAGTATGTCCTCGTGGCGATACTGGGCGTTAACACCGAGTTTTGAACCCAGATCGTAACCGAAGGTACCGGTATAGAGGTGGCTGATTTGCGTTCCCTGACGTTCGTTCCAGAAATCTTGGTAGTTGTAAGCGAAGCCGAGGTTTGGAAATGGGTTTCGGTTAAATTGCACAGAAAAATCCCGGCTCCGAATTTCGCTTTTCCCGCTCTGGAAACTGCTGTAACTGCCTCGTTGCCTCTCGGTTTCGGTCTCTTGCTGTCGGATAGCATAGCGGATAGGGAGCCACGGGAAAAGGGTGACATCTGCATCAATGTTGTAATCGTTGTTCGTTGTGCTGTATCCGCGTGAGGAAAGCCGTTGTCTGCCGACTTCGCCAGCACCACTTTCAAAGTCTTTGTCTTGGCTCGCGTAACCCCCGCGCAATTTGACGCTGTTACCGAGACCGACTGACATATTGCCGCGCCGCGCCCATCCAGCACGAACGAGCGGATCCCCTAGATGAATCTCGTTTACCCAAATTTCACCGCTAATTTCACGCTCGGTGTCATTACGGATACCCAATAGGATACCACCGATGTTTTTAATAGAGAGTCGCGTGCTGTTGCCCCCACGAATCGCGAAGCCATCGGGGTGTCCATCGGGCGAATCCTCTATCGGTTGGCTAGCGGAAACCGTTGGTTGTTGACCATTAGCGCTTGTGGCGGGGAGGAGGTGCGTTCCCACGAGAGGCTGAGAGCTGACTGCTACATCCGGATAGGTGTTCCTGTGCAAATCCCGTAGATCAATTTCAATCAATTTCCAGCCATCGAAGTCGATCGGCACCGTATATTCATAGTAATCTGTTAGGTTCTCAAAAACATTGACATCTTCTTTCTGTGTCTGATCGACAAAGGGGTCTGAGCTGTAAAACGCGCTGCGATACCCCGTGCGGACGGTCGGGGCGAGTTGCAAAACGAAAGTTGTATCGCTTTTATCCCCGTAGAGCCAAAATCGGAGCGTATCATGCTTGCTGAAATCTTGCCCTTCACTTTGCGTTAAACCTTTCAGTTGCTTAGAGGTGACACCGTAAGATCCCGGAAAGAGGTAATACGCAAGGCTCAGCGTCTGTTCACGTTGCTGTTGCGTTTGAAAACCGAGTGACGTTGCTGTAAATGGGTGCAGTTTTTTGAAGAGTTCATTGTCCTCAATATCAAGATACGCGTTCTGATAATCATCGTAGCTGAAGTTGTCTTTTGTGCCAACGGTGAACCTTTCGAGGGTATCCTCGACGATTGTGCTTGTTGACAGTGTTTCGCTTGTAGATGTCAGTGCAGGATCGCTCAGTGTCGGCTCGATCTCTGGATTGATTTGTGAGCCGGAACGGGTTATGATGCCCTGTTGCCATTTGTTTCCAACAATTTCAATAGATGCCCACTGCAAGGTGCCTTGTGCGTTACCGGGGGCGTTTTTGCTCAACCAGAACCGAAAGTGTTGTACGAACACAAGACTGGGAAGCCGTGAACCCGTCGGCGTAAATTTCGATAGCGGAATACTCAGGAACCTCCAGCCATTTGCGTTTTTGCTTTTGATCCATTCATTCGGGATGTCATTGAGTGGGATTGAGATTTCAAAGTAGGCATCGGTGGCGTCGAGGACACCGTCCCCGTTGAGGTCTTCACTGTCGAGGATCTGGTTATCCTCACCGACAGAGGTGCCTCCCAGAGGGCCGTCGTAATTCCATCCTACGTCTTCACCGGTGTCTAGTGCGCCGTTTCCGCGATATCGCTCAACCTCTGAGAGATTCTCCAAGTCCAAATCTAAAGCATCGACGCTACCATCCCCGTTTGTGTCTATGAGTGTGTTGGGAAGGTCTTCACTGTCCAATCGCTTGTCTTCATCGGTATCTTCGTTCACTACGCCGAGGTTCAAGTGCAGTGTCACGTTATCGTCGCCTTGGACGCGTAGCCAAATTTCGAGGAAACCGCGTTCTGAATAATCTACACCTGATGCGGATAGACCGTTTGAAAAGCCGCCCCATTCTGCAACGACATCTCTGAAATCATAGCCGAGTTCCATGATCAGGCGTTCTTCGGTCGAAAGAGAGAGGGGTTGGATTGAGGAGGCGGGGACATCTCGGTTCCGCATATAGTTGCCGATGGCTTCGGCTTCGTTTTTATCTTTGAGGACAATGCTGAAAATGGCTCTGTTTTCATTGCTCGGTATCACCTGGTAATCCGATGGGTTGCCACTTGTCGTTTGGTTTTGTGACGTATAAGGGAGGCTGCTATGTTTCCAGTTGTATTTCAACGTAGGCACCGTTGTCGCTTCTTTTGCCCCTTCCATACTATCAATGAGTGCGACACCTATGCTATTGGGGTTATTGTGTGAGTAAGCGGCTTCTCCACTAAAGTCGAGGGAGAGTGGGAAGTTTTGAATATGAATAAACGGCAATAGGTTGAAGAGCCCTGCAATATTGAATTCTCTGCCGAAACTGGTGTTCACGTTGACGGCTTGTAGCCGGTTCGGGGTGCCGTTGACATCGGGTATTTCCGCCGGATTTTGTCCGGTATTTAGAATATAGCCTGTGGATAATGCGAATCCTTTTTGGAAAACAGGATTAAAGTAGTTCATTGTGCCACCGTAGCTACCGTAACTTCGGGACCTCCCCCCAAGACCGCCGAAGCTGTTATAGCCACCACTGAAGCCTTCCCCAAAACTGCTCCTTCCAAAACCCCCACCGAAACTGCTCCTTCCAAAACGCCCGCCGCTCCCTCCCGGAAAAGTTTCACCGAAAGCATCTTGTGCCCCGGTTCCAAGCGTTGCGTCTATGGTTTGCATACCGCCCAATCGATTAAACCTATCTTCAAGGCTCTGTTCTCGCCCCGATTTAGGCTTCGGTTTATGTGTATATTCTAACCAAGCACCAACGACAGCTTGTTGCGATGAGCCGCCGAAAGGGGTCTTTTCAAATTCCACGACAATCTCATCAAATTCATCAAGCTGCCTGAAGAAACGAAGCGTGCCAACTTCATAAAGCATCATATAATCGGTGTCGCGTGTCAGAAGACGACCGTTAAGGCGGACGGTTTCACTGTTGGGTATAACGAATAAACCTACGTTGTATGTCTCTGATTGATACGCGTAATCAGCGATAATCGTATAGATTTGGGCATCTGTTCGGACCCCTTCAAGATAGATGGCGTTGTTGCTGAGCGTGTCCCGGTAGGCATAATAGGGGTGGTTCGGATCTGTGATTTGAAACGGATGGCTGCCGTATGTTCTTGGAAAACGCAGAATACCTCTATCGTAGTCTATGAACTGTGCATCGACATTACCGTCTCCGTTTTGGTCCAAACCGAAAATTTCGATGTACGGGGCAGGCCCGCTGCTTGTTTGGAACGTCTCACTTTGGCCTTGGCGCCTGATTATAAGTGTGAAGTCGCGCGGATTAATGTTGCGGTTGCCGAGACTGTAGACGTGGGTTGCCTCTGTGCCACGGAACCCCTTCTCTTTGAGCACAACATAGCCGACTTCTTCCCCTTCTTCATCAAGGGTGCCATCTCCATTTTCGTCGACGAAGACCCCTTCTGGCTTACCAACACTACCGCCACCACTGCCGAGATATTCGTACGCCACGACAATGGTGTAGCTCGCTGAGATTGGCGTGAGGAATTCTATTTCGCCTGTCTCGTAATCTATATTATAGTCTTGCCCAGCGAATTGCGGGTTAAAATAACCTCGGCTCGTTCGCTTGCCGCCTTGGTTGTTTCCGACAACACCATCGTCAATATAGAGCTGTTCGCTCCCTGATTTTATCGGTAGATACGCTTCATGGAGCGCACCGTCTTCACCTCTGTGAATGTGATAGAATCTATTTTTTACGTAGTTAGTATCTTGAATCTGAATTCCGCGGGGGCCGTACCCGTACCCCCCGCCTGCCCGCCGCGATTGTCCGCGGAAAGTACGGACTTCACGTATTCCCTTACTACGCGAACCGAACGCTGTAAGACGGGCGTTTTTCCATTCAAAAACGCCTTCAATCCCAAATAAGTTCCGGTTGATATTCAAAAAACGGGTGTTCGGTAAGCTGAGTGTGATGTCTCCGAAAGATATCGTTTTGATGATACTGTCGGGTGTGCCTTCATACCAGATTTTAATCTTCTGTTCCTTCGTACCACCGATGCCATATCCGCCGCCGTATCCGCCGTATCCGCCGCTGCCTAAACCGCTGCCACCGGCACTATAATCTATAGCGATGTGCGTCCGTTGTCCGACGCGACCGTGGAGACCAAACTGCTGAATCTGTCGCAAATTAAAACCCGTTGCGCGTGGGACACCCCCGCTCCCATATCCACTGCTATACCCACTTCCGGAGCTGCTATACCCACTTCCAAACCCTGACCCGTATCCACCGCCAAATCCGCTGCTGTTATAGCCGAAGTCCTCATAACCGTAAGACGAGGTGAGTCCTAAGTCTAGTCCCGATGCGTAGCTCCCGTATCCTCCGTAACCGTATCTGCCATATCGGTTCAAGTCCCCTTCCCCAAAGTAGTGGGTCTTGTTCGCCTCTATCGTTACCGATTGTAAGACTGTAATCTTGAGGTTGGAATCCATCGGGAGGGCGATGCCTTCTTCGTCCCGCTTCCGCCTCGGTTTCCAATTGTGGAGTTGGCTGAGGTCTGTCAAGTGTGGCGGGTTTCGCCATCTTCGGAGGCTGTCTAAGTAGGGTTGTATAAGGTGATCGCTATCGGTTGCCGGGTCTTGGTGTTCAGTTTCTTGCTGACTGTTAGCGCTTGACGGCTGATCTCCGCTTTGCCAGATGAAGTGTTTCGACGCGCTGCTATTGTCAAAGGGGTTACGGTTGAACAACCCGAATTGAGTGTAACGCTGATTTTCCTCGGGTGTCTCGGATGCGTCGATATCAGGAGTGGAGGCGCGTTGGCGGCGGTTTATAGCGTCTGTGGTTGGCGGGGTTTTTAACCCCGATGTCGATTCAGTTTCTTCTTCCGCGGTACGACCCACAGCAGCTTCAGACGTTGAACAGATTACGGTGATAACGATAAGCCCGATTTTTAGCAGTTCTACAAATTTTGGCAAAAGATTTTTCTGCACGTAGAGTCCCGATCTTTCGTATTGACTGGATTTCTATGAATGCTGGCTCAGGTCGCAGCGATAATAAAGCCCTATGGCGGTGGACTGTTTGCAGCAATACGGATTTTTGAACCTGAATCCTAATTATAAACGAGAAATTGTGTTTTATGTTTACACGGATTTTTGTAATGCTACTGTTTTTATGCCTTTTTGGGGCATTATAAGAGGTAAATAGACATCGGTGGCTGTATGAGGATTAATTTATTAATTCGGTAATTTTGATACTCCCATGCCTGAAGGCGTGTGCTTCTTGTTTCTTCATGTCGTGCCTCCTGCTTATGGCGGGAAACCTACAGACACTCCACAAGCTTTTTATGTCTCGGTGTATCCCACCGCGACGTGTCTTCAGTTGATAGCGGCATTAACGTCTCTATCTATAGAGACACCGCAGTGCTGACAGGGATAGGTTCTATCCGAGCGTGTGAAGTCGGTTTTCTGATGTCCACAGGTGCTAAAGGTCTTGGAACTTGCGAAAAACCTGTCTGCTTGCACAATGGGAATGCCCCGTGCTTGTGCCTTCGTCTTGAGTTTTTCAAGGAACCCGCCTAACGCTGAGTCGGGTACTGCTTTGGCGAGTTTATGGTTCTTGCGTAGGTTCGTGCCGGACAGTGTTTCTATACCGATGGTTTCCCCTGCTTTGCGGACTATATCCGTCGTTGCTTTATGGTGTGCGTCTGTTCGGATACAAGCGATGCGATAGTGGAGTCGTTCCACTTTTCGCTTTTGCTTATACCAATTTTGCGACAGGAACACCTGTCGGCTTAGCTTGCGTTGGGCTCTGGCGAACTTCTGCTCATATCGTTTGAGCGGTCTTGGGTTTTGGTAAGTCGTGCCTGTATCAAGGTAGCGAGGGTGTTGATACCTACGTCTATGCCGGGTGTGTTGAGACATCAACAACTTCGGTGTTCTCCACTTCCACGGACACTGACGCAAACCAACGATGCGCTGTCCTTGATCGGGTGACAGATACAATCTTTCCAATAAACCTTAAGTCCTCAAAAGCCTGTATCCACCCGATTTTCGGTAACCTGATACGGTTTCCGGCTGTGCGGACGGCTTGTTCGTCTGTTGTGTAAGCGTGCTTGCCCCCGCGCTTCTTGAACTTCGGAAACTTCGCACGCTTCGCTTTCCAGTTGTCTATCGCACGCCCAGATGATGCACCCCATACATCGCAGCACGTTGGTCTTGTGCCTTCGCCCAGTCAAACGCTTTTTTTCTGATTAAATCGTTTGTTTAAGTCGGACATCGATAACTTTATATCTGATTTAAAATCAGCTAAGGCAGCATTATAAGCGAACCTCGTATACCCGCATTGCTGGGAAAACCACGCAATTTGTGCACGGTTGGGACGTAGGGCTATTTTATGTGTCTTTCTCATGGGCTCTCAGGTAGCAAGTGTTTTATCCCCTTGTGAGTGGGAGGAAACCAGCACATAGCAGAGACGCTATGCTCGTCATGCGTGCGCAACTTGATACTATCAGTTTACCACAACACATACCCTTTTGTCAACGCTTTTTTTTACAACGGCACGAGCGTTACGGGGATGGACACACGCCTAAAGGAAACCTGGGATTGTGAGAGAAGTCCTTTCAAAATTTTCAAACGTGCGCAAGACAAGGTTCCATTCAGGAATATGCTAACTAACCTATCACGGCAGGGACTTCGGTTCGCTGCCCTGTGCTTTTTCTCTTGACTTTTTCATATTATTGAGATAGGATGTCCAGCAGTTCCAAATTATGGAGGGGGCGGTTAATTTTTAGATTTTTCGTGTGGTATGAGGCTTGCTGCCTAAGGTACCCACATCATTGGTTGGGCGATGTTCTTAAACAAGGATTCCCCTATCGTCTTGAACCCTCAGATGACCTTAAAGCGCAACTCCGCGAAATTTTGTCCTATCCTAATGCTTTGCTACTTTCAAAATTTGACAAATTTTTAGTTTTATGCTATACTATTAAAAGATTGCAGGCTTTGTTTGGTAAGTCTATCTTAAGAATACTAAAGACAAAATTTTGGACACTGGGAGTGTTATTTTGCCAGTTGAAAGCCCAGCATCTTCAGAACCGTACATCCATGTTGCGACATCGGTGATGTGTGCCGATTTGTGTAACTTAGAAACCGACATTCGTGAATTAGAAGCTGCTGGCATTGACATGCTACATTTCGATGTGATGGATGCACATTTCGTCCCGAATATGCCGATTGGGCTCGCGCTTATTCAGCAATTACGTCCGAAAACAGACGTCGCTTTTGACATTCACCTTATGGTGGAAGATAACGATTTCTTTGTCAAGGCAGTCTCAGAAATCGGCGTTCAACAGATAGCCGTTCACGTTGAATCAGCGAGGCATCTTGATAGAACGTTATCCGTAATTCAAGAGCACGACATCAAAGCAGGAGCCGCGCTGAATCCAGCAACCCCGCTTTCTGCCTTGACGTATGTCCTTGATCGGCTCGATTTTGTGCTGATTATGACAGTGAATCCCGGCTTTGCAGGGCAGAAGATGGTGCCAGCAACGCTCCGGAAAATTGCGGAATGTCGCGCTTTTTTGGACAAACGCGGTGTGGATCCACCCATTGAAGTTGACGGCAACGTCAGTTTTGAGAATATCCCGAAAATGGTGTCCGCAGGTGCCGATATCTTAGTCGGCGGCACGAGTAGTGTTTTCCACGAATCTGGTTCACGGGCTGAAAACATCCAACGGATACGGCAGGCGATTGCACTCGGAATCACAGAAAAATCTGCTACCGATAAAACGTGCCAAAAATAAAAAACTGGCATCATTTGCCACTACAGCAACGTTTATACGGAAGCTAGGCAGTATTAAGAATATGGAAGCATTGGTTCTTCACGGAATTGGAGATTTACGCTTAGAACAGATTCCCGTGCCACATCTCGCTGAAGGGATGGTCCGCGTCCGAATCGGTTTCTGTGGGGTTTGTGGTTCGGATATTCCGAGAATTTTTGTCAAAGGTACCTATAGTTTCCCCACAGTCTGCGGGCATGAATTCGCAGGTATTGTTGATGTGTGTGGTCCCGATGTTGAAAATTTGGGTCCCGGCGATCCAGTTGCTGTCTTTCCGTTGCTTTGGTGTGGTAAATGTTCGGCGTGTGAACAGGGAAAATATGCCCAGTGTCACGACTATGACTATCTCGGTTCGCGAAGCGATGGGGCCTTCGCTGAATATGTCGTTGCACCGCAGCAAAATTTAATTCCGGTCCCGGAAAGTGTAACACTCGAAGAAGCATCGATGACGGAACCGGCGGCAGTCGCACTACACGCCCTCCGTCGAATTCAAACGTCGCTGGCTGGGAAGACAGTTGCGATCTTTGGTGCAGGACCGATCGGATTGATGACTGCGCAGTGGGCAAAAATAATGGGCGCAGCAGAGATATTTCTCTTTGATATTGTCGCCGAGAAACTCAGACTGGCGAAGCAACTCGGTTTTGACAAAGTATTTAATACCTTAGAGGATGAGGAACCGGTCGAGGTCATAGAAACACATACTGACGGAAAGGGAGCGCATGTCTGTATCGAAGCTGCAGGGGTTTCCGCTACCTATCAGCATGCGCTCGGCAGTGCCGGACGTGGGGGCACCGTTGTGTTCCTTGGGAACCCAGCTGCAGATATAACCCTATCTGCGACGCTTGTATCGCAGGTAATGCGGCGTGAGGTGAGTATTTTCGGAACTTGGAATTCCGATTATAGTGCCGCAGGTAACGACGATGATTGGCGGGCTGTACTTCAAGCCATGGCTTCTGGCATGCTAACACTCGCCCCCCTGATAACCCATAAAGTACCTTTAAGGGAAAGTTCCGACATGTTACGTAAAATGCGAGACCAGCGTGAATTTTACGCAAAAGTTTTGATCCATCCGTCTGGTGTGGATTTTTAATAATTAAATCTGAATTCTGCCCATTACATTCCGTATAGGTTTTCAGTTAAGACGAGAACCTGCTTTCGGTAGGGAAGGGTTTCTAACTTTACCAAAAACCCGGGGAATGCCACACGGCATTCATACCCCGGTAGAGCTTTTATAGGCTTTATAACGTTGGTTACATGCCGATCAGGTATGGATACCGTTGATTCTGATTTGTCTGTGCTGTATATGGAACGATTCCGATGAGCAAATAGGTAGAAGTATGAAAGCGGCTATACTTGAAAGTCTTGAAAATTTAAGTGTGAGAGAAGTACCCGAACCCGAGATTGACGATGATGCCGCCTTAATGCGTGTTGAAGCCGTTAGTATCTGCGGTTCTGATGTCCGCATTCTCCATCACGGTAACCCCAGAGTTAAACCCCCGGCTATTATCGGACACGAAAATTCGGGTGTTGTTGTTAAAACAGGCAAAAATGTAACGCGTGTCAAGGAAGGCGACCGGGTATCAATTGGGGCTGATGTTCCATGCGGGCAGTGTCGTTGGTGCCGGGATGGACTCGGAAACAACTGTCACATTAACTACGCCATTGGTTACCAAATCCCAGGGGCTTTCGCACAATATATGAAACTCCCCCGCCTCGTTTTAGAGGAGGGCCCCGTTACC
The DNA here is from genome assembly GCA_965202725.1 of Candidatus Poribacteria bacterium. Classification (GTDB taxonomy): domain Bacteria; phylum Poribacteria; class WGA-4E; order WGA-4E; family WGA-3G; genus WGA-3G. Next base: position 3,743,580 of record OZ241845.1, on the reverse strand, counting down.
CCTTTCGATGCCTCACTCAGTTTTGAGGAGGCTGCACTTGCTGAACCCCTCGCGTGTGCTATCAACGGACTTGAGCTCATCAACATGTCCCTGGGAAAAACCGTGGTGATCATCGGTCTCGGACCCATTGGATGTATGATGATTGACCTTGCACGAGTGATGGGTGCCACGAAAGTCATCGGTGTGCAACGGAGCAAGCTCCGTATGGAGATCGCAAAGTTTTACGCGGCGGATGCTTACATCGCTTCTGAAGACGAAGATGTCATTGAGAGGTGCAAAGCAGAAACAGCCGGTGAGGGCCCCGATATCGTCGTTACGACCTGTGGTTCTGTCGAAGCGCATGAACAAGCCGTTGAAATGGTCGCCCACCGTGGGTATGTTAATCTATTCGGGGGCCTACCAAAAACCGTGCGGCCGATGCATGTGCTCTCAAATACTATCCACTATAAAGAGTGTTTCGTCACAGGCTCGCACGGCTGCGTACCGCGCCACCATGAGTTAGCCGTTCGGCTCCTTGAAAAGGGGTTAGTGCGTGTGAAACCGCTGATCACACACCACTTTCCGCTCATTGAAATTGACAAAGCGTTTGAGGCAATGGAATCCCGAAAGGGAATGAAAATTATGATACACCCACATCAGGAGGAGAAAGGGACCTAATGCAGGATTTTTCGCAGTTTATTCGAGACATACCCGATTTTCCGAAACCTGGTATTTCATTTAAAGACATCACACCACTTTTAGGAAAGCCAACCGTTTTTCATAAGGTTATTAATGAGTTCGCACGCCGTTATAAATTTGAAGCGATTGATGCTGTCGTTGGCATAGACGCGCGCGGCTTCATTTTTGCCGCTGCCCTCGCTTATCGGCTTGGTGCCGCTTTTGTTCCCATTCGGAAAAGCGGTAAATTACCTTTTGATAAATATGAAGTCACATACGATCTTGAATACGGTAGTGATACTGTGGCAATCCATCGAGACGCGTTCCCCAGAGGCAGTAAAGTGCTGATCTGTGATGATCTCTTAGCAACGGGTGGGACGCTTGCCGCATCGGTCAGTCTTATCGAAAAACTGGAAGGAAACATCGTTGGTATTGCTGTTTTGGTTGAATTGGCCGAACTCAACGGCAGGGAGAAGGTTCCGGGCTACAATATTTTTTCGCTCATTAAATACTAAATTTTGCCCGCACGCGGCAAAATTTGTCTTTGCTTTACATTGCTCGTTTGCGCCTGTAGCTCAGCGGAAAGAGCAGGGGCTTCCTAAGCCTCTTGTCGGGGGTTCGATTCCTCCCAGGCGCGTTTGGCGTAGTTGCCGGTACGTTCGCTGAGCTCACTTTCGGTTATCAGTTACTGGAGAAGAGCGTTTTGTGGTGGACAAATAATACGTACCTGCTATATACCAACAACTGACAACTGATAACTAACAACCATTCTAATGTCTTAGGAGTAAATTTGGATGTACAGATTTAGTGCCTGGAAAATTGTTTTAATCCTTGGGGTTTTGGTGTTTGCCGCGCTATACCTCATCCCGACTCCGGATAATTTTTACAATCCGTTGTACGGAAACCTACCGCTCTGGATGCAGGAAAAACTTCCGCCCTTTGAAGTCGACGAAGATAATGCCTTTAAAGTGAACCTTGCAGAAGTCGAATACCCCGAAGGTATCAATTTCCAGGATGCGACCTTTGAACTTCAGGATGTCTTTCGAGTCCATCTCAGGAAACTCGGACTTGAAGAGACGCTTGATTATGAATTTGATACCACGGAAGCCCGCGAATTTTATGTCCGGATGCTCTCGGAGAAGGCTCTTCAAAATCCACGCGCGACACTCGACAATCTGCACCTATACGGGAGCCTACCCGGAACCCTTCGGCGGCTCATACCCGATAGCCGATTAAAATTAGGGTTGGACCTCAAGGGGGGTGTGCACCTCGTACTTGAAGTGGATTTGGAAACCTCCAAAGCGGCACTCCTCCGCGAACACGCGCTCTCGATTCCTGAACGGCTTCGCGCGGAAGATGTCTTATGTCGAGATGTTCAACAGGTGAGCGATCAAGATACCCTGAACGTGTTGGTCGGCATTCCGTCCCGACTCCGATCGGATGCTACCCAAAAGGCTGCTTATGTTGAAAAAGCCGAGGGGCTCTTGAACGAAATTGAATTTTTTGAGGACGCACAAGTTCAATCCGAAACAGAAACACAATCTACATACCAGTTGAAACTTAGCACATCGGGTATAGAAAAATATACCGAACAGGCGATTGAGCAGGTCCTCATTGTGCTCCGGAATCGTGTGGATGCCTTTGGCGTTTCGGAACCCTCGATTCGCCGGGAGGCAAATCATCCCCGCATTATCGTTGAACTCCCCGGGGCCAAAGATTCCTCAAAGCCTCTTCAAATCGTGAAAACAATGGGGAGACTCGAATTTAAACTCGTTAAAAAATCCCCAACCGGCGGGAGTTTATGGAGTGGAACTGCCGATACACCGCCGCCGGATAATATACCCGAAGATAGCGAAATCCAATACCATTATGAGACCGGTAACTGGTACGTTTTAGAAAGTCCCGTTCTCCTGAGCGGCGATCGAATTAATGATGCGGGCCCCTCTACCGGAAGAACCAGTTTCGATATAGTCGTTTCTATGAGTTTTGATAGTATCGGGAGACGTAAGTTTGCTGAGGTTACGGGCGATCATATTGGTGAACACTTAGCGATTCTCCTCGACGGAAAAGTTCAATCCGCCCCTGTTATTCAAGACCAAATTGTCGGAAATGCCATTATTCAAGGGAACTTCACTTATGAGGAAGCCAGTTACCTTTCCAATATCCTGAAAGCCGGGGCATTTCCTGTCGGTGTCCAGATCGCCGAGGAGCGGACTGTCGGGCCCACACTTGGGAAAGAATCCATTGAGGACGGCATTAAAGCCGTCCTCATCGGGTTGGGAGGGGTATTATTTTTCGTCGTAATCTACTACCGTTTATCTGGGATCATCGCTATTACCGCCCTCGTTTTTAATATGCTCATCATTCTCGGCGCGTTAGCGGGATTTGGTGCAGCGTTGACGCTGCCCGGTATTGCCGGACTTGTACTCACTATCGGTATGGCTGTTGATGCAAATGTGCTCATCTTTGAGCGAATTCGAGAAGAATTGCGAACCGGTAAAACCGTCTGGGCCGCTATCGAAAGCGGTTATCAACGTGCATTTATAACGATTTTAGATGCTAATTTGACGACATTCTTTACCGCACTTGTCCTTTATCACTTTGGTACAGGTCCGATTAAAGGGTTTGCTTTAACACTCGGTATCGGTATCCTCGCAAGTATGTTTACAGCGATTGTCGTCACACGCGAAATATACGGTTGGACAGTCGGAAATAGAGACGTGCAAAGGCTCAGCATTTAACATAAAAACCTTACGTGCGTGTAAATGCACCTTTTCAAAAGGACAGAGAATTGGAATTACTTAGAAATACAAACTTCGATTTTATCAGCAAATACCGTACTGGATTTGTGTTATCAGCGGTGGTCATCGTTATCGGCGTGGTTTTCCTCGCCATCCATCAAGGACCGAACTTTGGGATTGACTTTCGGGGCGGCGTTAAAATCCAAGCCAAGTTCAACAGAGTCGTCACAGAGGCGGAATTGCAGTCCAAGCTCGCTGAAATTGGTTATGAACGCGCCACGATACAGATAGATGAAAGCAGAAATGAAGCGTCTATCTCTATGGGGCACCGTCCGGAATTTCAGCAGCAGTTGATTGATATTCCCATTATGACAGATCCGGGGGATACGACTGCTATGCGCTTGCAGGTGAGCAGTGCTGTTGAAAAATCGCACCTATTGGAAGTTGGCGAAACCGTTGAGCTCATTGATGGCAATCTGCGACAACGCAATGAGATTACGGCACTCGACAGTGTTACCGACAGTAACGCCATCCTGTTAACCTTTGCGAACCCGTTCGGAATTGATTTGAGCGATAGCGCACATATCCAAATCCAAGCGAGTGTCGGCAGAATCCTCACAGATGCCTTACTCGAAGGCGGCAACGATTGGCAAGCGCTTGTTGGAGGTGTCAATGTCTCAGAAGTCCTTCCGAGTGTCGGGCGCGACCTCAAATTGGCAGCACTCTGGTCTGTGCTCTGGTCGATCGTTATTTTGTTGGCTTATATCTCTTGGCGGTTTGAATTCCGTTTCGCTATCGGTGCAATTGCCGCCCTCGTCCACGATGTGCTGATTACCTTAGGTATTTTTGCTGTGCTATCGAAAGAGATTAATCTGCCCACAGTGGCGGCGTTCCTGACGATTATCGGGTATTCACTCAATGATACGATTGTTGTGTTTGACCGGATTCGGGAAAACTCACAAACTTTACGCGGCACTGATTATACGACCGTGCTGAACCGAAGCATCAATCAGTCGCTCAGCCGGACGGTTATTACATCTTTGACAACTCTGTTTGTTGTTCTGGTTATTTTTATCATCACCACTGCGGGGGAAGAGATTAACACGTTCGCCTTAGCACTTATCGTTGGTGTATTGGTCGGGACCTACTCCTCAGTCTTCATCGCGAGTCCTATTGTGTATCTCTGGAATCGAGATCGACCGCAGCAAGCATAGTAGTTGTCGGTTTTCAGTTAACAGTTATCAGTTATCAGTTAAAAAGCCTCCTGCTCTTAACTTAATAATTATTAACTTATAACTTATAACACTTTATAACTATCCACACATGAAAATATTGATCTTAAGCCCTTATACAACAGGGCAGAAATATAAACCCGAAACCCGTCTTCAGCGTGAGGATACCGTTTCACCTGAACGCCTTAATTCGAGAATAACAGAATTATGCGGTTACAATGCTGAGGGTTGGTACCACGAAGATAGGGACTACAGCGCGCCTGCTGGAGAAATGTTCACGGGTCCCATGCATGCGCAGTTGCGTGAGGGATTGAGACACATTCGGGCACATGAACGGTATGGCGAAACAACGCTTGATTTATATTTTCCGTGGTACGCGTGTCGCGTTGACGGAAGACAAGCACCTATTGGTGAGAGGGACACAATCGTTCCTTTTGATATGGCACCGCTTCATGACACTCAGGTTTTGGAGTTCGGCGAGACGGGCGTTCCTGAGTCCATAGCTGCTTTAATTGAACGCTACGACCTCGTTTTCTCGCTTTTGAGGCAAGAAGACATTATACGCCTACAACGTGTTTTTGAGACTGAACGATCAACACCTTTGATTTTCCTACTCGCCCCAAGCCACAGGCAAGTCGTTGATGAGAGTTTGTCAAATGTCCACGTTGTTGAAACAGGGCGAAATTTAGCAAAGGCCATCCGTGCCACGAATTGGTCAATAAAGGGAGTTATCCTGAGGCGGTTGTGTGAAGCTGCTTGTTGTACAGGTTTTCAGGTCTTTGAACAAGTCAAGCAAGACCCTCAGCAGCTGCTTGAAATCATCCAGAGCGGGTAACTAAAGTTCGCTTTGAGGACAAAAGAAGATGGATTTTCCACAGCTAGTTATCGGCGATAGTTCACTACGCATTATCGGTAAGTCCGCATCGATGCGGACGGTTTTGCGTCAAGTCGAACAGGTTGCACCGACGAAAGCGACTGTCCTCATTACTGGCGAAACCGGTGTTGGCAAAGATGTCATCGCACAGGCCATACACGAAAGTAGCCCACGCAGAGACAAGCCCTTTAAAGCCGTCAACTGCGGGGCATTTTATCAAGATCTCCTTCAAAGCGAACTCTTTGGACATGAGAAAGGTGCTTTTACAGGCGCGTCGAGCCAACGCCGCGGTGTGTTTGAACAAGCAGACGGTGGGACGCTCTTCCTTGATGAAGTCGGTGAAATGTCGCCTGAAGTACAGGTGAAATTTCTTCGGGTTTTAGAGACGCAGGAATTCAACCGACTCGGTGGCGAAAGGAACATAAAGGTTGATGTCCGCATTATCGCCGCAACGAATATCAACCTCACAAAATCAGTTAAAGATCGGAAATTTAGGCAAGATCTCTATTATCGGTTGAATCTCTTTCGTATCCATATTCCGCCGCTGCGCGACCGACGCCAGGATATCCCCCTCTTTGTTGATGCATTCATCTCTGAATTAAGTGAAGCCCACGGAAAAACAATTACCAGCATAACACCGGAAGCACTTGGTTACCTTCAAAATGCAGAGTGGCGCGGTAACGTCCGACAACTCAGGAATGCCATTGAGTCTGCTATCATTGTTGCGACAACCGATGCACTCCAACTTAAAGATTTTCCAATGGATTCGGAATCTGAACAGATTACGGCACTGCCTGTTCAAGTGTCGGGCACGCAACTTGCGCCTACGCAGGTTGGCGGCACCGAAATCTCTGGAGAGGCCGGGTTCCCTCATCGATCTGGCACATCTTTACAAGTCCTAGACACGGCTACCGGTGCGATTACCACGGAAAATATAGCGGTTTACAAGACAATTATCGGGCTTATTTTCTCTGCAATCCGATCGCTGGATCCAACCGCTGCAGCAAGTGATGATATGCCGCCCCTAATTCCTGATGAAGATACCAGTTGGATGCAGATTAACGAGACTGATGACGCAGCCGACATACTCGCGAAAACACTGGAGGTGCTTTCAGCTATTGCTAAACTGCTCGAGAGTCGTAGTCCGGATGCGATCGTCCCGATTGCGACACCGGTATACCCCCAAGACGGGAAAAAAGGGATGGACACACCTGTGTTTGATGAGGAAGTCATTGGCAAGGTGGGCATGACAATGGCAGAAATTGAACGCACAGCTATCCAGAAAACGCTCGCGGAAACGGATGGAAATAAAACAGAAGCTGCAAAAATTCTTGACATCGGGGTCCGAACCCTACACCGCAAATTGGACGCTTATAAACGGGAGAAAGTTTGAAAGTGTGCTAAAATGTACTAAAGTTGGAAAGTTGTTTCAGATTGCACCTCCAAAGTTTCTTACAAAAGTAGATCTCCAACCTTACACTCAAACCCTTCAATCACATCACCACTTACTTCACTGTTGGCTATCAGCAGTCGGTAAGGCGTATGACAGTTGCAAACCTTCCCCCAACAAATGACTCTTTGCTGACTGGTGACCCCTGCCTGATTACCAACGGCTACTATAATAAATCGCGTTGAAAAGCAGTTTAAAGGTACCATGGGATTGCCCACGATGCTGCGGTTTGAAACCGAACAAGACCACACGCCCATCTCCAAGCGGTGTTTCCAACAAAGCAGTCTTTTGCCGGATCTGTTTTTCACCTTCAAGCCACCCACTCATCAATGGATTGAATTCTGGGTACGTTGCTACGGCTTTCACATCTCCACGTACACCGTCAAAAACCGGGCCCGATTTAAAGAAAATCGCCATCTCCCGATCCAACCCATATCCTATCGGATGCCTTGTATCTATACGGACACGCAGGAGCGAACCCGGGCAGAAAAAGGCATCTTCCCTGGGTTGATTTGTTGTTTTGACCACGTTGACAATGCCCTTCTCACCCAGGCCAAAGTATTCCAAGGGAAGTTCTGTCGAACGATTCAAGCAGATAAGCGTGCCGCCGTCCTCCACGAATGCCCGCAAATTTGCCAGTCCCTCTGTACCGATACCACCGACGTATTCCAGCGGTAATTTTCCGGTTGCATGCCCGTTGAGAATGCCAGAAGCACCGAAATCCGGCAAAATGATTGCATCGTAGCGCTCCGCCAAATAGCCTGCCTGAATTTCTGCATTCGTGAGGCTATTGTAGGCGAATTCGTGCGTATCTAAAACCCAGCGTGTCCACCCTTCATCCATATTCGCTGTCCAGGGCTTGTAAAGCCCCAAGCGCGGTGCTGTCACTTTTGAGAATGACTGATCCAACATCTTGCTGTCAATAGATTCATCTGCGTAAATATGAATGCCAAACGCCGCTGCAAGTGCTTCCATTGCTGCTATCTCTTGTAGGGATGGTGCTGTCGTTTTGATCAAGATACTCCCACGCGGAAATATTTTACCACCACTGTTTATTTCCCGATCTGCTCGATAGAGCGTATACTTCGCGCTATTATCTTCTAATTTTGTATTAAATAGGCGATTGAGGACAATCGCTTCAGCGTTCGTTCGATTCTCGAACAGATAACCCTTTGGCTCCGGAACACCCTCCAGACTCCTTTTTACCAAAAGAGAAGTCGTAGTGGGATACGACTGCGAACGCGATATGTTCGGTATCTCGCTGAGATCTGCTTCAAAGGGATGCACAACCGCGATCGTTCGGACTCCCATTTGTAAAGGGAGCGTCCATCCGGCGATGTCATACGGACGTTCGGGTGGCGATTCTGGCGACGTACGGCGTTCTGGATAGCGTTGAACTTCAAGCAGGTCCTTCGCGTGCGCCCGAAACGGTTGCGACATTAAAACAACGTAAGTTTCCGCTGGGTATTCTACGTTGTCTGCGGTAAAGGGTGCGTTTGCTTGATGAATTGCTACCCCTCCGCGTTGCAAAATGTCTAACATTTTAAGGGTTGTGTGGATGTCGCGCTGCTGCGTCGGGATGAGAAACGCCCGAGGTGGTTCATTTTTTCCTTTTGCTATCGCGTTGAGTCCCATCTTGTAAAAGTTAGTCTTCAACAGCACCCGATGCTCAGCAACGAAATCAAGAATTGACAGTGCCGCCGCCTTCTCGTATTCTACAATGTTTCGCAGGCGCCACCACCCCCCGGGCCACGGTTCAGGGAAGTTCGTGCGGAGTGTGTATGCGTCCAGCCCGCGTCGGTATCCTCTTAAAGTGTGATACGGTTGGAAAATTGGGGTCGCTATTTCTACGCGTGCCGCTTCCGTCAAAATCCCTACCATATTATGGCGATACGGGACTGTCCGAAATCCGCCGTGCCACCATGTATCGTAAACGGCACTTGAAAGCACACCTGTAAACCCTTCACTTGTTAAATCAAATGCCAGCTGGGCGCCAATTAGTGAAAGTGTTCGTTGTAGAAGCGGTGGGATATTCGGGTTAACGGGTTCAAAATAGGGTGGAATTACAAACCGAGGCCCACGATAACTCATCTCATGTACGTCATAGACGACTTCGGGAAACCACTCTTCATAAAGCACGCGCGTCAGGAGCTGTGTTTCTACCTGCGTTAGCATAAACCAATCTCGATTATTGTCGTGTCCCGTATATTTATGATACAACCACGGGATTTCTGAACCTTCATAAGGGGTCCTGACCGTGCGGTTATACCAATCCACGACAATATCCAAACCGTCAGGATTAGCCGACGGGATGAGCAGAATTATTACATTCTCAAGAATTTCCTGGATTTGTGGACTGTCTGTTGTCGCAAATTCATACGCAAATTCCATTGACATTTGTGATGAGGCGATCTCGGTCGAATGCAAATTACAATTAATCAGCACGACCGCTTTCCCGGCTTGCGCCAGGATGTCTAATTCCGCGAGGTCATCTTCTGTTATAGCCGCGCGTGGCAGGGCAATCTGCCTCTGAATCTCTTGATAACGTTCTAGGTTTTCCAAATTTTCTGGCGAGGAAATCAGGAGCATGAGAAAATCTTTGCCTTCTGTCGTTTTCCCTAGTACCTCTAACAGAATCCGATTAGAGTTCTCAGCAGCGTGCTGCATGTAATCAGAAACTGTCTGCCAGCCCGCCAGCTTATAGTCTGCCCCCACCTGAAACCCAAGGACTTCTTCTGGAGGGGTCAGCTGGGCTTGCACTGGCACTTGTATCAACGCTGCACAGATGATCGATAGAGTGAACGTGGACCACCGTGTTATATTTTCGAGTTTGGAGAGATGTGTTTTCATTGTAGGTCGCTTCTGGCAGGAATGGGCTGCTGTCTCGCCTCCTATTTTTTTTCAAAGATACCCAAAAGTATAACCTGAATTTAACAGCACGTCAACCGCATTTTCCAATTAGCATAGCTGCCCTTTCTGACTTTCCAAAAAATCCGTACTTGACTTTTTCAAAATTTTATGGTATTGTTATAAAGATGTTTTTTGTACATAGTGTTGTAGTCCGTACCTTACAATTTAATATTTCAAAACTCTAAATCAAGACGATTGCTTCTATAAAAAACCCAAATTTCTACGTACGAGGTAAGCATGGAGCTAACGATTTTCATTGAACTGTGTTCTGCTGCGTAGGCGTTTTGTCGCGTAAACTTTCAGCTTGTGCCCTGAGCTGCACACCCTAATAGGTTATGTTACAAACTGGCAACTTGGGTTATAAAAAACATTTTCGGGAGGAAACAGTACTTAATGAAGAAAGTTGTAATTATCCCACTGCTCGTCCTCTTGCTCGCGAGTTTTGGTTGTCAGGATAAACAGCTGGGCCCGAGCAACCTGTCTGTCGGCAGAAGTAAATTAATTGAGAGCGGGAACGCTTTGGAAGCCGTTGAGCTTCTCGAAAAAGCGGAGCAGGAAGAGGAAAATAAACTCGAACCGCGCGCCTTGCTTGTGATTGCTTATTCTCATGGACTTGCTACGGGAGACGCTGCCAGCCTCGGTGTTGAAGCCAAATTCAGGAATCAGCGAAGTCAGCGCATACAAGAACTGACGGATGCTGAAATGAAGCAGATTCTGCAAATTCTCAGTACACCTTCACGCGTACAGAAAGCCGGCTTACAGGCGCTTATAGATAAGGGACCCGAAGTATCGACAATAATTCTGGAGAGCCTTGCGAAAGGGAGATATCCCGCACTTCACGAAAATTTTACAGAGATGCTCATCCAGATAGGCTCTGGCGGTCTTGACTTAATTTTAGCCCAACTCACTGATGAACTGACGCCGTCTGCTCTCAAGATTAAGTTGGTCCAGGTGCTATCTAAAATCGGCGACGCGAAAAGCATAGCCGCGTTAAAAACCCTGCAAAGCCAGACGGACGACGCTGCCTTGGCGATGGAGATTAACACGACGCTCTATCAACTCGGTGAGGCTGCCTATAAGCAGGACATCATCGACGGCTTAAATCATAGCGATGTTGCTGTCCGACGCGCCGCCGCTAAAGCCATGGTAGATATTGCGGACATATCAACGAAGGTACTCATTGCAGGATTGGAAGACGATGACTCTGAAGTCGTCGCATCGCTTGTAAAAGCGCTCGCTGTCCATCAGGATGCTGATGCCGTTGACCCGCTTGTGAAAATCCTTACCAGCGAATTCAGCAAAGACCCGAAACAAGCGGCGATTGATACGCTTGATATTTATGGACAAAATAAGCTCACCGGTGGCTTAGCAAAGCCAATTACAATGCTACTCATTGGCGGAACGGTTACCGATCCAGACAATCGTTTATATCTTGTACAGCTTCTCAAAAGAGAGCCATTTCAAAGACAGCTGCGGGCGTTACAGTCAGTCGAGGGACTTGTGGACAAGCTTTATCAATATCACCAACATACGGAGACGGTCGGGCTCGTCAAACGTCCTCTCGGTGAGCTGCTTGACGCTGTTGGAAAATAACATGACTTTTTAGACCCCAAATATTTATGCTTTAGGGCGTTCAATTTTCGGGTAATTTCGCGCTTCGGCACCCGCTACTTCTTGGAGGAAACACGCGCTGGCTTGAGATTTTAGCATTCAAATGGGAAACCTAAAAGTCTAAAACGGAGCGGCCCTATTAATTTTGTCTTAAATTTGTTGACATAAAGGGGCATTTATTTTAAAATACCCTTTGCGTCGTGCTTATTCGGATTGGTAGCCTCTGGCCGATAGGTATAAAGGATCTATGGCGAAAGACCTTAATCGTCTTCGCGTGCAAACTTCACCCGACATCGAGGTTCTCAGCCCACAATCAGGGGTTTTAGGTTATCTGTCTATTTTTCAATTTGCAAACAGCTCGTTATGGGGTTGCCCTTGATGTTCATTGATTTATATAAACATTATTTATCTAATGTAGGCACGCTATTTAAGAGGCGCGAACGGGTGAATATAATTGAGATTCCAGGAGGATAAGATAAACGGAACATGAAGAAATTTTTGATGATATTACTGCTTATAGGAGTTGTAAGTTTCGGCTGCCAGGAACAGGTCATCACCCAACTTGAAGTCGGAAGAGGTAAGTTGTTTGCAGGACTCTCGCTTGAGGCTATCCAACACCTTGAACGTGCTGAACAGGAAGAGGAAAATAAGGTTGAGCCTCGCGCACTTCTGATTCTTGCCTATAGTAATGCCATTTCAACCGGTGTCGCTAAAACCCATAATGTAGAAGCCAGATATCAGCGTGCACGTGACCAGCGCGTTGGTCAATTGGGTGAGTATGAAATTAAGAGAATTCTCCAACTCCTCGGTGAACGGCATCGGGTACAAAAGGATGCTATACAAGTACTGATTGATAGGGGCGCCGCCGCCGTGCCTTTCGTTTTGGAGGACATCGTCAAAGACCGGTATCGCGCCGTCCACGGCGACTTCATCCAAATCTTGACAGGCATCGGCGCTCCAGCTGTTAACGGCATCCTGAAGGTGACGGGCGATAGCAACACGCCCCTTGAGGCGAAGATTCGGCTCGTACGGACTGTAGGGAATATAGGGGACGCATCTGCCATAGCAGGATTAGAGGCACTCCAAAATGCAACCACCGATGGAGGGTTGAATATGGAAATTAATACCGCACTCTACCATCTCGGCAACGAAGCCTCCGAAGATAAGATCGTCGCAGGTTTGACGGATGATAATGTGGTTGTCCGACGCGCCGCCGCAAAATCTATGATGTATCTCAAGGAACATCCGAGAGATATGCTGATCGATGCGCTTGAAGATTCTGATGACACCGTGCGTATGGATATTGCTAAGGCACTCCAGAAATACCCCGACGCAGGGGCCGTAGACGGGCTCCTTGCAATCCTCACAAACGGTTCGAGTCTCAACACGAAGCAGGCTGCTCTTAATACGCTAAACCATTATGCGGAAAATGGACTCGCTGATGGATTAGCCCCTCGTTTAATCACAATATTGACAAACCCCAAGGTCGTCAACCATGAAGACAGACTCCGCATTGTTCAACTTCTCAAGAAACCTGCTTTGATAAAGCAAATAGATGCGGCTGACCAGTACGATAATCTGCCCCACAAACTCGACGTTTTCTATCGCGAAATAGAAACCCACGATATGGTCAAAGATGCCCTTAATGAATTGCTTCTTGCCATTGAACCTGATGCCGAAGGTCTTGAGTCGGAAAATTAAGGAAGGCGACATGATTTCCAATAGAATTCTAAGGCTTTGTCATATCTGGTTTGCCGGGTAACGGAAGGAGATTTCTAACTGTGCAGGACTATCCAACCGGTATCAAGATTACTAAAGTTGAGCAGGTCACGATCGAAATTGATCAGCCTGCTATCGGGTGTAACTCTCAGGCACCGGAGATAAAACAACCTGACCCGAACGGGAAATGGAAAGAAAACGTTATTCGTATTCACACTGATGATGGAACACTCGGTTGGGGAGTTGGCAGTTGGGCAGCAACTACTGCTGAAGATGCCCACGCGGCCCTCAACCAAAATCCGTTCGATCTCTTGAATCCCGAAGAGGGGATCGCTCCCAGATTCCGTGGGCTTGAAAACGCCCTCTGGGATACTCTCGGCAAAATCCTCGGCAAACCAGCCTATCAGCTGATTGGCGGCGATGTTTTCTCAAACGGGCTGCCTGCTTACGACAGCACTATCTATTTCAACGATCTCCTCTACGAAACGAAAGCCGAGGGTTTTAAGCGGATTGAAAGTGATGTCAAAAGCAGTCTCACCAACGGGTTTAAGGCATGTAAAATGAAGATAGGGCGCGGTAACCATCTCATGGAACGCAAAGCCGGTCTACAGCGGGACATAGAACTCGTCCAACTTGCGCGGAGCACTGCAGGGAAAGGTTTCAATATCCTCGTCGATGCAAATAATGCCTATACCTATGACGAAGTCATCACGTTCCTTAATGAAACAAGTGATTGCGAGGTCTTTTGGATTGAAGAGATGTTTGATGAGGATGTTGAATTGTATCGCAACCTGAAAGCTTTCATTCAAGAGAAGGGTTTGAAAGTGCTTATTGCCGATGGCGAAACCCGGACACGCGATCCCCTTGAATTTTACGACCCTTTCTTTGAAGCCGGTGTGATTGATGTTATTCAGCACGACATGAAAGGATTAGGTGTTACGGGTTGGCGGCGGCTTGCCGATATGGCTGCTGCCCACAATGTCCAGTGTGCTCCGCATAATTGGGGTTCTCTGCTCGGCTTTTACCTCAGCCTCCAATTCGGTAAAACTATTCCCCATTTCCTCTATGGCGAAGTCGCAACGCTCACAAGTGATGTTGTTGATACCTCCGACTACGGTTTCACAGGTGGAACTTTCACAGTCCCGGATACCCCTGGACTTGGACTGTCGCTTAATGAAGATGTGTACGATGACCGTTACGCCGGAAATGAGAACTGGCAAATTTCTTAATTTTTTGCTCCTTTCCCGGGGTATGCAGTCTAACCGGGGGTTATAGCGGGTGGGGATGTATAAAAATCTTTGATACCTTTATTTCTTTGTATTGGAGTTGTTATGAGTTTCCCAGGTGTTGTTGAGTTGATAATAGTGTTGATTGTTTTTCCAATTTTTTTTATATGGTATGGGCTTGTATGCTATGGTTTGTGGCATGTAGGTCGTTGGTTTTGGAAAAAACTCCTAAAACGAAAATCGGGAGTGTAAACTATGTATGACGTTATAGACATCCATGCTTGGTATTGTAATAACTCGCAATGCTTTTATCACGAGACTGAATTTGATTTAGATGAGTGTCTGTTAAAAGAGTATTGGGACGATCACCTCGAAACGCGTGTGAAGAAACCGTTATGCCCGCTTGTAATTCTCTTTTACAAGTCCGCAGTTATCTAATGAATGATCCAGATATATTGGGATGGGGTTTAACTGAGTTGGTTTTCGATGATTTAGATAATAAGGAAAGTGAATGATGTATCCAGTAAAGCGTTTTGCTTTCCTAACTGCTTTGGAAACCTTTAATAGCAGTTGTTGTAGTTGCCTTGACGGTGGTTTCCTTTACCTACGAGCTTGTCACACCCTACCCCGGCGCACAAGACTCATACGTGGTAAACCGGGAATTTTGCTATACTGGTTATCTTAAACAGACTGATCTGATGCAAACCGTTAGGGCAACATTCCCTAATATCGCTTTTTACTTTAGCCAACTCTTTTATCGACGTTTGGCTTTTCCCTGGTTAAAGGATGGCCAGTTGAAAATTTTATTAAACCTTTTTAGGGATCTATTGTCTAACGCCCGGTGGTTAGTAAGGGTGGGTTCTATCTTAAAGTCTTTGACACCTTTATATCTTGGTATTCTCTTTGTTATTTCTGTATTAGGGAGTGGCGATAGAGTTGGGCTAACGATACTAGGCTGGGCTATTTGGTTTTTTATTTTTAAATTTTGTAAATGGGGGTACTATGTCTATCGAAAACTCCGTAAACCTAAATAAATGAATGGAGTGTAAACATGTATGAGGTTTTAGATGTCCATGTTTGGTATTGTGCTAACTCGCAATGCTTTTATCACGAGACTGAGCTTGATTTGGACGAGTGTCTGGTAAAAGAGTATTGGGATGATTACCTTAAATTGTTAGTTTGTGATCTGCCACATCTAACCTAAATTTTTATAAAGATTGTTGCAAATCGGTAATTCGCTGGATAAAAAACGTTGGGTGGATGCGTTTGTAGTAGTGAGAGCAGTCATTGCCCGTTTTCTGTTCAAGGTAGTCCCATGAAGAAAGTTCTCGTCGCAATGAGCGGAGGCGTGGACAGTTCCGTCACCGCTGCTATGATGGTTGACGCAGGCTATGATGTCACCGGCATCACCATGCGCCTCGGTGCCTCCGATACAATTGAGGTGGAACCCGAGCGTCCCAACTGCTGCTCGCTTGAAGGCATTGAGGATGCGCGCCGCGTCGCCACACAACTCGGCATCCCTTTCTACGGCGTAAACTACGAGGTCGCCTTCCGCGAACAGATTATCGACTATTTCGTGGATGAATACCTCGTCGGGAGAACTCCCAGCCCTTGTATGGTCTGCAACCGCGAATTGAAGTTTGGTAAACTCCTTGACCTCGCCAAAACGTTAGAGTGCGATGCCATTGCCACCGGACACTATGCCCGTATCGAGCAACATCCGAAGACAGGACGTTATCTCCTACGTAAAGCGCGCTATATTGATAAAGACCAATCCTATTTCCTCGCTGGACTTACACAAGAACAACTGTGCCATGCCATCATGCCTCTAGGTGAATACACGAAAGCCGAAGTCCGAGACCTTGCTCGAAAGTACCAACTGCGCACCGCTGAAAAAATTGAGAGCCAAGAACTCTGCTTTGTTGCCGACACCAACTACAGACGCTTCCTCAAAGACAGGGTTCCTGAGAAGATTCAGGGAGGCGATATTATAGACGGAGAGGGTAACGTTCTCGGTAAGCATGACGGTGTGCCATTTTATACCGTCGGACAGCGGCGCGGATTAGGTATTGCAGTCGGCAAGCCGCTCTATGTGACGCATCTCAACGCATCCGAGAATACCGTCGTTGTTGGAGAATCCGATGCCCTGTTTGAGGACACGATGCATGTTGAACGCATTAACCTCGTTGCCATTGAGGAACTCACAAAACCGATCCGGGCCCACGTCAAAATCCGATCCCGTGATGATGGCGGCCCCGCGACTATCTCTCCTACCAGTGACACAGAAGCGATCGTGAAGTTTGACGAGCCACGCCGAGCGATTACTCCCGGACAAGCCACTGTTTTCTACGATGGCGAATACGTGCTCGGCGGCGGTTGGATTGTGAACACGCGCGACAAATGACTTCAAGACTCCTCTGCGTTCTCGGACCCACAGCAGTCGGCAAAACAGAGATAGCGATTAAATTGGTGAAACGTCTCAACGCCGAAATCATCTCCGTCGATTCCCGGCAAATCTATCGCCGCATGGACATCGGCACTGCCAAACCGACTTGTGAAGAACAGCAGGCAGCACGGCATCACCTCATAGACTGCATAGATATATCACAACCCTTCTCAGTTGCTGATTATCAACGCCTCGCAGACGCAGCAATCACTAACATCCAAAACAGAGGCAAACAGGTACTGCTTGTTGGCGGTGCCGGGCTCTACTTCCGGGCAGTTGTTGACGGCTTGTTTGAAGGCCCCGGTGCAGATGCCTCGCTTCGTAAACGACTTGCGGGGGAAGCGGCGCAACACGGTACTGATGTCCTCCACGAGCGTCTCCGCGCTTGTGATCCAGAATCTGCCGCCCGGATTCATCCTAACAACATCGTCCGCGTCATCCGTGCTTTAGAGGTCTACGAGCTAACGGGGACCCCCATGTCCGAACTTCAGCGGCAGTGGCACCCCGAAAAGCAGCGATACCCGTTCATCGCCTTTTGCCTGACCATGCCGCGTGCGCTGCTTTATCGTCGTATTGAGCAGCGTGTCGATATAATGCTTGCGAATGGGTTGATCGCCGAAGTCGAATCGTTATTAGCGGCGGGTTATGCGCGTGATACCGTTGCCCTCCAAAGTTTCGGCTATAGAGAGTTGATAGCATATCTGGATGGGGAATGCGCGTATATAGAAGCTGTCACCCAATTGAAGCAGAACACCCGTCGCTTCGCCAAACGGCAACTTACATGGTTCCGCAAGGACCCCCGTCTTGAATGGATAGATCGAGAATCAGCGCCAGATATTGTTTCGCATATCTTGGAAAGAATCGAGGGCAT
The DNA here is from genome assembly GCA_965202725.1 of Candidatus Poribacteria bacterium. Classification (GTDB taxonomy): domain Bacteria; phylum Poribacteria; class WGA-4E; order WGA-4E; family WGA-3G; genus WGA-3G. The sequence continues at coordinate 3,725,843 of OZ241845.1, read as the reverse complement.
TTAACGGACTTCTTTCCTCAAAAAAGCATCAGACGTTCTTTCTAATAGTTCCCGTTTTTCCTTAAAATTTTAAAAAATTGGTAGGTGAGATTTGCAACCTCACCGGTCCTTCTATAAAATGGATATGTCCATTTTTAATTTGGTTGCGGTTCTGTAAGGACGACATCTATGAATGCAGATTCATAGTAACATGGAGAAAATAACCCTTTCATAGACAGCCGACAAACCCACGTCACACATGACTTTATTCGGATTCTAAACTCGAAACTTTCAGAGCCCTACTATAAATCAGGACACCGCTGAACCCAACCTGACTAAAGCCATATCTATCAACTTTGACTTGGCTTCCTTCTTTTTCCAAAAACTACCGATATCGACAAAATTTGAGGAGATGGGGCTTATGAGATCTATCGCAAACCAACAAACCCATTCTCTTCCAGAACATGAGGTTGAGAATACACAATTTCAACGCGCCACAATTCTCGATCCTGTCTACGAGGATCCCTAACTGTTCAGCGTTTCAGCTTGACTCTCTGCTGAATCTATTCTATGTTCCATACAATATGCCCTGATGATTGGCAAAAAATCATCGGCGTATTTCATCCGTACTTTTCCTATGCCCCTAATCTGCCCAAATTCTTCTAATGACTGTGGTAATTGGGTTGCCATCTCTTTCAATGAATCAATAGGCACAACCCTTGATGCTTTGGTTGTTTTTTTCTCTGCTATATTTCTACGTTTGTGGCGAAGTCTCTCAAAAAGCACAGGGTCATAATCGTACTGTTCGTCAGAGACGGACTCATAAGTGTTCAATTCTGTGATTATGCTATTTTCCGAATCCATATCTACCATATCCACCGGAAGACCCCAAAACCAATCATCGGGCGTAATTCTTGTTGTGTTGAGTTTCCGACCCTTATCTGTCAAATGAAGGCTCCCATTTTCTCCATTCCGTTCATAAAGATTGTTTTGAAAGAATTGCAGGGCAAGATAACACCATTGTGCTTTGCTGTACTTCATGCCGATTCCCCAGGTACTAAGTTTGTGATGTTTGTTCTTAATAATCTTCTCTTGCTTCTCAGCACGTAAAATGTCAATGATGTACAAAACCCGGGCGGGTAGGCAAATTGGGATACTCATATTTTGGTCTCGTAAAGTGCCAATGAAATATGATTCGTCGAAAACCTCCTTTGTCTCGCTGTCATTAACCCAATGAAGGCAAGATAGAAACTTTTGCGCAGGGGTTGTCAAATTTACCTGTTCTATTTTCGTCTTAAGACAATTGTCACACATGCCACAATTCTGAGTTTCGGATTCTTCTTCAAAATACGCTAACAATCCCTTGCGGCGACACGTTATTGAATTTGCCCACGTGACGAGTATCTGCAATCGTTCAATTCCACCTTCGTGTTGCGATGGATGGCTATCATCAATAAATTCATTGATGGTATCTACGTCGTCATGACTGAACAGTAAGAGGCATTCTGCGCGTTCCCTATCTCGTCCAGATCGACCGATTTGCTGATAATAAGATTCGGGATCCTGCGGCAACCATGCATGCAAGACAAATTTAACATCTGGCTTATCGATACCCATTCCAAAAGCAATTGTAGCGACCATTACGTCGATTTTACCATTGATAAAAGCGTCCTGATTCTGCTTGCGGGTTTCATCGTTCAGACCTGCGTGGTAGGGCAGGGCAGAAATTCCATGCTCTTTTAAATTTTCGCACAACCAGTCCACATGTCTCCGTCTTTGACAATAGATAATGCCAGATTCATCGGTATGTTTTTGCAGAAATGCCAAGGTCTGTCCAAGCAACTCAAACCTTGGTTCAACGGAAATAAATAAATTTTCTCTGTCAAAACTTTCAATAAACTCATTACCTTCAGGAAAATTGAGGGATTGTTTAATATCTGCTTGGACTCGTGGGGTCGCCGTGGCGGTTGTAGCAATACATACAGCATTAGGGAATTGTTTGCGGACCCAGTCCAACTCACGATAATTCGGACGGAAATCGTGTCCCCACTGAGAGATACAGTGTGCTTCATCAATCACAAGGCAGGCGACATTTGAGTCATAAAGCATTACATGGATTTCGGGGTGTTGTACCAGCCTTTCAGGAGAAATGTAAAACAACTTAATTTCACCAGTCCTGGCCTTTTGCATTGTTGCGATATATTTTTCACGATTGTCTCTCTCAAGAATGTGATTGAGAAAAGCGGCGCGGATACCCTTCTGTTTTAACTGCATTACCTGATCTTCCATAAGGGCAATTAGTGGTGAAACAACAACTGTCATGCCCTTAAAGACACACGCTGGCAATTGGTAACAGAGCGACTTTCCAGCACCTGTTGGAAGAACAACCAGGGCATCCTCTCCTTTGCGAATGTGTTCAATGATTTCTTCCTGAAATGGAAGGAACTTTTCATGTCCAAAAACGTTCTTGAGAACTTCTAAAGAAGATGTCTTCGATTGTAGGGGTACCTGTCTAAGGCGGCGTTCCGGTTCTTTTCGTATTTCCTCTTCAAGAAACCATCCAGAAATTTGTGTGTAGCAACGTAGTTCAACATGTCGTGTATTGTCCGGACACCACCAGTGTGCCAGCGACACGCGCACAAGTGTGTTTGCTGGAATCGTCTCAAGTGGTTTCTGAAAACCACCAAAGGTGAGTAGATAACCACCGTTTTCAGTAGGGTAGCGATACCGAAGTTTTTGCTCATCCGTCTCAAGGGTTAGTGGTTTATCTGTTGTCCAAAACGTGGTACTATAAGGTGGTACACCGCTCTGTTTGGCAATGTAAAGTCTATTGTTGCTTGTAGTTTGCAATAAGCCTTCGTAAAGCTGTAGGGGGCCTCCAGCCTCGGACGGCATTAAGAGTTCAATAGCACTCACTAAATCTTTCATGTTTTTTGTCGTATGAAGACGATGTTTCTTATGCACGACAAAGTTTTCGTTATGCGGCGGAGTCAGCTCGGTTTCAGGCTCACCCATAATCTCCCAGATTTCACCAACCTCATATTCCCGGTTCGCTCCATCATGCGGATCAGCATCAAGCGGAATCAGTCGAACACTCTCCCCTGTCTCCGTAATACCACCGATGCACGCCCCTCTGCCCATCCGGGTTTTCGCAACAATAAGTACTCTCACGGTAAAATATTTTCGACCTCCAGGTTGAGTGTGTTCGCCAATTTATCTGCTACTAAGGAACGATGACACGCTTCAGGAGCGGTTTCCACACAAAAGAGCGCAACGACCTTAGCAGCCGGTGCCAGTTCTTCCAATAGGCTTTGGGGTTCAAACGTAGCAAGGCATTCAGTGTGATAGGCTTCAATAAATGCTTCGCCGAGAGCAGTGCGTTTGCGTTTCGCGGTTTTTGTTGCTTTATCTGTCGCAGCCTGTTTATCTCGGACGGTTTTTGTCGGGCCCAGGTCTTTACGATAGATATATTGGATACCGAGTTCGGCAAGGTGTGCTTGCAGTCGCTTGCTATTAGCAAATGCATAGGTCGCGCCGCGGACCCCCCGTCGGCTACGGATATCACAGAATGTATCAACCTCAGCGTTGCATAAAGCCTGGAAAAAACTATCTTCATCAAATCCGTACACGCCAATAGTGACAATTTTGATTTGCATAATGGATTAAATTACGGGTATTTTTTCCGAGACTGGAAGGTCTCCTCGCCAAACACCGACAATTGCCCTCCCGTCAGGCGTTCGATAACCTGGACCTGCGTCAGTTGTTCACCATTTTCGTCGATATGCAGGACCGCTATGTTTTCATTCGCGAGGGTTGCACCAATGAGTTTGCAACGGTGACATGCCTCAGGTTTCCCCTCGCTACACATCAGAACAAGAGCATATTGCTGTGAGAAGGCGTTCCGAAGGCGTTCGATACCGCGCTGGTAGGACTCCGTGACTTTAACCTTTTCGTAATCAACTTTTCCGTTGACGTAGCACGTTTCATCGTCAGGTCTGCCACCGAGCGTTTCCCCCATAAACACATAGCGAATGCCGTGCTGTTCCAGTGTATTCGCGAGCGGTGCTTTAGAGAACTCCGGTTTATAGCGGGAATAGGGTGCTGAACGGACATCGATAAGGTAGTCAATCTTGTGCGCGTGTAGCAGTTCTATGAGCTCCGCTATCGAACGACTTCCGTAGCCTATCGTGTAGATTGGAATGAGGGCAGATCGTTTTTCCATAACGGGTATATAGTATCATAGAATTCGTAAAAAAGCAATAGACTCCTCCTAAACCGTGATTCAGTCGACGAAATGTGTCAAAAATCATTTGAATTTCGCGAAAATATTTTGTATAATTCCCTTAATCAAACTCACATCTATCAAGAAAAATAAAAACACAATTTGGAGGTGTCCATCATGTTTTTGGGTTTCTTTGACCCGTTGTATTTCGTATTTCTTGCACCGGGACTCGCACTGTCCCTATACGCAACGTTTCGCACAAAAAGAACTTTCTCAAAATACTCACAAGTCGGTTCACGGAGCGGGTTAACAGGCGCACAAGCCGCTCAACTTATGCTCCAAAGACACGGGATCAGCGGCGTTCGGATTGAACGCTCAAGCGGATGGTTAAGCGACCATTATGATCCAGGACAAAAAGCACTCAGGTTGTCCGACGATGTCTATTCAAGCCAATCGCTCTCCGCAATAGGGGTCGCCTGTCATGAAGCCGGACACGCCATGCAGGACGCACACGGTTATGCGATGCTGAGCCTACGAACTGCTCTCGTGCCTGCGACGAACTTTAGTTCGATGTTCTCTTACATCCTCATAATGGTCGGTTTCTTTATTCAACCCTTCCTGCTACTCGGTGTGGGGCTCTTTTCGGTAGGCGTTGTCTTTTCGCTAATCACGCTTCCCGTTGAATGGGATGCGAGCAAACGTGCGAAGGTTGCCATGGACGAAGCCGGCATGCTCTCGCCAGAAGAAAATCGACACGCAAGCAAGGTACTGAATGCAGCGTTCTTGACGTATCTTGCTGCAGCAGTGACAAGCCTCTTCACACTGCTCTATTACCTATTTCGGTTAGGGTTATTAGGCGGGGGAGATGAATGAAGTTAGGTGAGTGGCGCGGCATGAAACCGCGCCTATTGGGATAAATGAAGTTAGGTGAGTGGCGCGGCATGAAACCGCGCCTATTGGGATAAATGAGTGGTTAAGGTTTGCTGGAGATGTCTACACCGGGCCACTGATCGTCCTGTTCCGTAATATCAACGACGATGCCATCCGGATCTTCCACCTTGAAGGCTACCGAAGGTAAGTCGTCCGAATTCGGATCGTAAGGTTTGCTACCATCTAAACCTTCCCAGGTAATCTCAAAGCCGAGGGCCTCACACCGCTCTGCCACCTCTCGCAAATTCGGGACACGGACACCGATGTGAAGGTAGTCCAACATTCCGCCGACATGTTTCGGGCGATCGGGACCGCGGTGCTGAAAGACGCGGAAATTGTGGTAACCATCCGTGAGATCGTAGCAACCGTTCATCGTTGAAAAGACGCGCAAGCCGAGGGCATCGCGCCAGAAACGGATGCTCTTCTCCAAGTCCGTCGTGCGGACACCAATGTGTACAAGTGTTGTTGCCATGAGAGATTCTCCTTTTTTATTACCGCTTATGCATCCTCTCCTATTTACACCTTGTGCATTCTCCTTGATAAGAGAGTTAGGGATTTAGCGGGTTGAAAACACCGAACTAACGACGTTTTCAGCAAAAACGTCCGCTGTTTGTCCAATTTGCGTAAGTCCTAACGTTATGAATCGCAACAGATTTCTCGTTCACGGTTATAACGGACTGCTATCTTGATGAGCGGTGCAAGCCGCATCACCTTGCCGAGCGAACCAATAATCCCGATTTCACGGGTTGTTATTGCACCCATGACGTTAAGTTCGCCTGTCCAAAATTTGTAGGCAACATCACCTGTCATCGTGAGCTCAACGTCTGGGGCAGTATCTTCACGGATACCGGGAACAATTGTCCATTCGCCATTCGCTGCCGTCAGTGTCATTGTGCAGTCGGGTTGGGTGTAGTTGAACTGAACATGCAGGTTCAACGACTTGAGTGCCGCTTGTGCTTCTGGAAGCGTGGCGATTTCTTCAAAGAGTTCACTGATATAACTGTAAAGCTGGTCAGGTACTTCAAATATAGCCATGGTTTGTGCTATAACATAGCATAATAATAGACTGGAGGTCAAATTAAAAAAGTGAATCCCGTAAAAACGTTCTCTGAACAGAATGACTTTGTTTCGCTGGCTATTGCCTACGAGTCTCCAATTGGATGTATCGGTATAGTTGCGGCGGATCAGGATCACATTTCGCATCTTTTCTTTTCGGATGACTTTCCGTTTGGTGAACCCTCCCACCTTCGCGTTCAGTACCCCGTACTGACTCGTATAGAGAGGCTGCTTGACCGATATTTTACGGGTCAACCGTTTGATACCGCCACCCTCCCGGTCCGAGTAGAGGGTGGAACTCACTTTCAGAACGAGGTCTGGGATGCTATCCGACAGATTCCGCATGGAGAGGTACGCAGCTACAAATGGATCGCCAAAAAGATAGGCAACCCGAGGGCTGTTAGGGCCGTCGGCAGTGCGGTGGGGGCAAATGCTGTTTCTATTTTTATACCGTGTCATCGGGTTATTAGAAGCGACGGGACATTGGGGGGCTACGGCGGGGGTATAGAACGGAAACGCCACCTCTTAGCGCTTGAAGGGTATAAAATAACGTGAATTCCGTAAAAAAAATCGGTAAAACAACCCAAGCCATCCATGCAGGCGAAACACAGACATCTGCCACGGAAAAAAGTGGAACCCCGTTGTTACCACCCATCTATCAAAACAGCACGTTTCGGTTCGCAACGGCTGCTGAATGTGCGGAAGCATTCCGAGACGAAGAGAGTGGTTACGTCTATACCCGCTGGGGCAATCCGACACAAGATATATTAGAGGAGAAGCTCGTTGTCCTTGAGGCAGGTGAAGCCGCACTCACAACAGCATCGGGAATGGGGGCAGTCAGCGTAGCACTGCTCACGGCTTTAGCCGATGGCGGACATGTGGTCGCTATGGAAAATCTCTATTCCGCTACGTTCCAAATCCTCAATGAAGACCTTCGGCGATTCGGGGTTAAAACCACCTTTGTTGATGCCACAGACCCGACGCAAATTGCGCGCGCTATCCGAAAGGATACAAAGGTTCTCTACCTTGAAAGCCCGACAAATCCACTCTTAAAACTGGTTGACTTGCGGAAGTCTGCCGAGATCGCGAAAGCACACGGCGTAACCTCAATCATCGACAACACATTTTCAACGCCGTGCGGACAGCAACCGATTTCGCGCGGGATCGATGTTGTCGTTCATAGTATGACAAAGTATTTAAGCGGCAATGGGGCGGTTGTTGCCGGGGCGATTGTCGGAGAAAAGACGTTCATTACGCGCGCGAAAGAGGGGGCATTGCGCAACTTTGGAGCAGTCATCAGCCCGTTTAATGCGTGGTTAACGTTGCATGGCATCGTGACGTTACCGTTGCGCTATACACGACACTGTGAAAATGCGGGACGCGTCGCGGCGTTCCTTGAGGCACACCCAGCGGTGGCTTGGGTCCGTTATCCCGGTTTGCTCAGCCACCCCCAGCACGAACTCGCCAAGTGCCAAATGGATGCCTTCGGCGGTATGATAACGATGGAACTAAAAGGTGGACACGCTGCTGGTGAAAGTCTTGTCGATCAACTTCAACTCTGCTCACTCGCAGTCAGTTTGGGCGACGTACGCACCCTCATTTGCCATCCTGCCTCAACAACGCATTCCCATGTACCGGCGGAGATTAGACACCGCACCGGGGTTACAGACGGCTTGGTCAGAATTTCTGTTGGGCTGGAAGATGTTGAGGATATTCTTGCAGATTTTGAGCAAGCCTTAGAGTCCTGGCCCTCTTAAGTTCTGAATATACGTTTCACTGATACTGTTTGAAGGGTGTGCGCCTTCTTTATGCGGTTCCGAAAACTCGGTGAGCAATTGCCGATATGCCTCGACTGCTAACTCCGTATCACCGTTGTCTTCGTAGATTTTACCAACCCAATATTGCGCTTGTCGGCGGTTGTCGTAATCGTATGTACTGTTATCGGCTACCTTTTGATACGCCTCAATAGCACTCGCCATATCATTGTTGGCGTATGCGATTTGTCCAACATAAATTTGCGCATTAGCAGCGTTTTCGTTGCGCGGATATAAATCGATCGCTGTTTCCAGTTGGGCGATCGCTTCGTCATACTTCCCGAGTCTTTCATAAGCCCAGCCTCTATAGAAGTGAGCATCTTGACCGGCTTTTGAGTCCGGATATAAATCAATAGCCGTCTGATAGGCCGCTACCGCCTCCTCATATTGACCTTCCGCGAGATGGGTCTGCGCGATACCGAAACTCGCAAGTGGGGCCAAGGTAGGATCCCCGGAATCAACGACATTTGTGAATTCCACTCGCGCATGTTCGTATTCTTGCTGCTTGAGATAAATTTCGCCAGTAACGTACAGAATCTGGTAGAACAGTGGACTATCACTAAAAGGGTCACGGAGCGCGTCCAGTTGTGCAAGCGCGATGTTCAATTCGCCTTTACCGTAGTAGCACATCGCCGTATTGAACTGTGCTTCTTCTGACAGCTCACTGCCCGGATATGCCGTGATTAATTGATTATAAAGCGCAAGGGCTCGATCGTAGTACGCCGCAAGTGATTCAAGCGTGCCTGTCTGTTTTAACTCCTCGGCAATCTGATATGAGGCAAATGCGATGGCGTACATTGAATCGTCTGCGTACTCACTATCTGGATAATTGTTAATGAGCCGGCGAAAGAGTGCAAAAGCCTCTTCATCTGTACGTGGGATCCGGGAGGCGAGTTGATAGATAGCATCATCTGCCCAGAGGCTGTCCGGGTATTTCTCAAAAACTTCACGATACGCAGCGCGAACTTTCCGCAAACGGTTTTTGTCTGGATCATCTAATGTTATCGGTGGATTGTCGAGTGTTTGTGCTTCTGTCCATGCTTTGTCGGCGTTATCATAATAGTGAGCATAACTTTCACTCTTATTCGTGACGCGTCCCAACCAGAATCCACCAGCAAGGGCAACAAAGATACAAATTTCTGCGATTATGAACTGTTTCATCTCTTTTCTCCTTAGCGTTAGCGAGTGTTTCTTTTAACTTATGTTAGCAAGGTTTTTGAAATATGTCAAGTACAGTTTAGGACAGCAAATTTTGTGCCGAGCTGAGAAGCATTAGACAGAACACTTTGCAAAATGAACCAGAAATTACTGCCCCAAATAGGGTATTCTTTATACCCGATAGCACAAAATAGGGCAGGCTTAATTCCCTTGACAGTATAACCACATTTTGATAAAATATATAAAGAATGTACTGAATGAGGATAATAAACCTTAATCAACATATTTCATTACAACGACCTCAACGACAGGGGTCACACCAAAAAGAGAGGATTTTTTGTGCGCAAATTTTTGTTTCGCGGTTTCGCATTAATTTTAGTGACTTCATTGATGATTCCGCTACTCGCGAGCAGCGAAGAGAGCGTTTTGGACAGAGTCAAAAACAGAGGACGGTTAATTTGTGGGGTACACGGGAGCCTGCCCGGCTTTGGATTCCTCAATGAAAAAGGTGAGTGGACCGGCTTTGATGTGGATTATGGGAGAGCGATTGCGGCTGCTGTGCTCGGTGATCCCAGCAAAGTAGAATTCGTTCCGTTGAAAGCCCCTGAGCGTTTCCCCGCCTTGCAGACAGGCGAGATAGATGTCTTAATCCGAAATACAACTTGGACGCTTACACGTGACACCCAAGTCGGCGCGGATTTCGCGCCGCCAACCTTTTATGATGGACAGGGATTTATGCTGCCAAAAGAACTCGGTATCACTTCGCTGGAGGAATTGGCAGGCGCAAGTATCGGGGTGACGGCGGGTAGCACCACTGAGTTGAACTTAACAGACACGATGCGGGGTTTGGGAGTTGATTTCAACCCCGTCGTTTTTGAAGAAATTGATACCCTCTACAATAGTTATGAACAAGGGCGTTGTGATGTTGTAACCTCTGATAAATCTCAGTTGGTCGCACGCCGCCAAGTTCTTAAAGATCCAGAGGCGCATATTATACTTGGGGCGACTATTTCAAAGGAACCCCTCGGCCCTGTTACTGTCCATGGCGATAATAAGTGGAACGATGTCGTGAGTTGGACGGTTTACGCCACCTTTTTCGCTGAAGAACACGGCATTACACAAGCCAATGCCAGTACCTTTGAAACCCAGAACCCAGAAATCCAACGGTTCTTAGGCAAAACCGGCGATATCGGCGAAAAGCTCGGTTTGTCGAAAGATTGGGCGCATCAAGTCGTTTCCGCTGTCGGCAACTACGGTGAGATCTTTGAACGCAACCTCACGCCACTGGGGCTACCGCGTGGTGTTAATAAACCCTGGACGCAAGGGGGACTTCTTTACGCAATGCCGTTCCGTTAGCGCAAATACCGCTATACGGCAGAATGAGGTAAATGTTTCAATGGCTATCGGTTGTCAGCAGCCAATTGACAGTCAAAGAACGTTGTGGCAGGTGAAAGTGCTGACAATTCCCAAGGTGAATAACTGACTGCTGATGACTGACTCCTGACGACTAGTAAAAAATGGCACTAAATTCTACGACAATTCCTTTCTGGCGAGATGTCCGCGTCCTGCGCGTGCTACTCCAAGTCCTTTTTCTCATCGGTGTTCTCCTCTTAGCTGGTATCCTCTACATGAATATGCTCAGGGGATTGAACAACCTTGGGCTGACACTGAATCTCGAATTTCTGGAGAATGAAGCCGGGTTTGACATTTCTGAAGGGATTGAATACTCGCCTTCGGACACGTATCTCAAAGCCTTTTGGGTGGGAATGGTGAACACCCTAAAAGTGAGTCTCATCGGGATTGTGTGTGCAACGTTGCTTGGACTCATTGTTGGTATTTCTCGCCTTTCGAGCAACTATCTTATCCGAACTGTCGCCGCCATCTACGTCGAATGTTTCCGAAACGTTCCGCTCCTACTTCAGATACTTTTCTGGTACACTGCCGTCATCCTTCAACTGCCGAGAGTACGAGACAGCATCTCACTGTTCGGAGATGTTTTCATTAACCAGCGCGGGGTCTACCTTCCTGCTCCTGAACCGACATCAGGGTTGAAGGTGTGGAGTGTTTATCTTCTCGTAGGTTTTATCGTAGCGGCGATTCTCTATGTGTTACGTGCAAGACGACTTCGCCACTTGGAGATTCCTGGATTTCCTGCCAAATGGGCTCTACCTGCTTTCCTAATCATTGCGTTGCTCGGTTGGTTTCTGGCACCAGAAAAGCCGTTCAGACTCGACCCCCCTGTTTTGAGAGGTTTTAACTTTGTTGGTGGACTCAGCTTATCACCTGAATTCTCCGCGCTTTTAATCGGGCTTTCTGTTTATACGGGGGCTTTCATCGCCGAAGTGGTCAGGAGTGGAATACAAGCCGTCGTGAAAGGGCAACGGGAGGCCGCGAAAGCTGTCGGATTAAGTGAAGCACAAGCCCTGCAGTTGATTGTTCTACCGCAAGCCGTCCCCATCATCGTGCCGCCCCTCACAAGTCAGTATCTCAACCTCGCCAAAAACTCGAGTTTAGCAATTGCTATCGGTTTCCCAGATGTTTTCAGCATTGGTAACACGATGATGCTCCAAACAGGGCAATCTATACCCGTGTTTGCGATGATTATGATGAGTTATTTGATTATGAGCTTGACGACATCGGCGAGTATGAATTGGTACAATCGCTGGATTAACCGTGTTAAACGATGACTAAAAAATCTAACGAGAAGGCGAGGGCGGACTGAATAGTTGTAGCATAGCCTGTTAGGCTGTGGTTCTTTTTCTCACTAAATAGTTGTAGCATAGCCTGTTAGGCTGTGGCTCTGGTTATTTGTTGTAGCATAGCCTGTTAGGCTGTGGTTCTTTTTCTCACTAAATAGTTGTAGCATAGCCTGTTAGGCTGTGGCTCTCCTTCTAACTGACAAGGATACGCGGGCGAGATGTCTATGGTGCCTGAATCAGCGTTTACAGAAGAAATTAAACCACCGAAGCGTTCGGTAGGTGTTTTGGCGTGGCTAAAAGAAAATCTTTTTAGTACATGGTACAACACGCTTTTAACTCTTGTCGCCCTGGGTTTTGTATATTTTCTTTCAAAGCGTATGTTGACTTGGGCATTCACGGACGCGAAGTGGGAAGTTATTCCGGCGAATCTGCAACTTTTTGCGATTGGTGCCTATCCTATAGCCGAAGTCTGGCGCGTTTGGATTGTCCTTTATACCGTGTGTGCCTTGGCGGGATTAAGTGGCGGAATCTGGCGCGGGCTGACGCTCAAGTTTGCCGTCGGTATCGGAGGTGTCGGGATCCTAATTGCCCTTCTATCGATGGGTATACCGGCCTTTGGTTGGACGACCCGCGGATGGATACTCGGTGGTGTTGCGTTCCTCGGAGCCTTCCTCTTTTTTGGAAACCGGAGTGCGGGTGTATTTCCGCAGATCCGCCGCTGGGTCCTTGTCGGATGGCTGCTCTCTTTTCCTTGGACGCTGATAATGCTACGCGGTTTCGGTGAGAATGCTGTTCTCACAACCAATTGGGGCGGGTTCCTCCTCACCTTGATTCTCGCAGCTGTTGGTATCTGTTTCTGTTTCCCGCTCGGTGTCCTACTTGCACTCGGAAGGCGGAGTACTTTACCGGCTGTCAAATGGGTTTCAACCGCCTATATTGAGATAGTCCGTGGTGTCCCCTTAATCACAATCCTGTTCATGGCACAAGTTGTAATCCCCATTTTTATGGCTGACAATATCCGGCTCGATAAAGTCCTACGGGCGATGCTCGGGATAACGTTCTTCTCTGCGGCTTACATGGCAGAGAACGTCCGGGGTGGACTGCAAGCGATTCCGAGGGGACAGTATGAAGCCGCTCAAGCTGTTGGGCTCAACTATCCACTGACGATGCTATTTATCGTTTTGCCACAAGCACTCCGTTCTGTTATACCGGCGATTGTTGGGCAATTCATAGCACTCTTCAAGGATACATCGCTCGTTACCATGGTCGGGTTGCTCGATCTCTTGGGCATTGCGAAAAGCGTTATCGCAAACCCGGAGTGGCTTGGATTGCAAGCCGAGGTCTATATCTTCGTTGCCGTCATCTATTTTCTTTTCAGTTATTCAATGTCATACATCAGCCAAAAAGTTGAAGAAGCACTCGGTGTTGGAAAAAGTTGATAAAAGTTTCTTGCCGCATAACCTGTAGGAGGGGTTTGAAACCCGGATATCACAACGGATGTAAAAAAAAAATGGCTACTCTTGAAAACACAACGAACGATCCTATTATTATGTGCGAGGATGTACACAAATGGTTCGACGATTTCCATGTCCTCAAAGGGGTTACAACCTCATTCCAAAAAGGCGAACGTGCAGTGATCTGCGGACCCTCTGGCTCAGGAAAGTCCACGTTCATTAGGACGCTGAACCGACTTGAGGAACATCAACGCGGCAAAATCGTCGTTGATGGCATTGAACTGACCAATGACCTCCGGAATATCGATCTCATCCGCAGGGAGGTCGGGATGGTCTTTCAACAATTCAACTTGTTCCCACACCTGACGAATCTGCAGAATATAACATTAGGTCCCATCCGAGTCAGAAAGATGTCGAAAAGCGCAGCAGAATCAATCGCTTTGGCGCTCTTAGAACGGGTGGATATTGCAGAACAAGCGGACAAGTACCCCGCAGAAATTTCGGGCGGACAGCAACAGCGCGTCGCAATCGCAAGGGCTTTAGCCATGGAACCCAAGATTATGCTCTTTGATGAACCGACGAGTGCGCTTGACCCGGAGATGATTACTGAAGTTCTTGATGTTATGCGTGAGTTAGCGCACTCCGGTATGACGATGCTTGTTGTTACCCATGAGATGGGGTTTGCACGTGAAGTCGCGGATCGGGTTCTCTTTTTCGATGAAGGATTGATTGTCGAAGAGGCAGCCCCGGCAGATTTCTTTGATAATCCGCAACACGAACGCACAAAACTTTTCATTTCGCAGACGCTACAACATTAGGGCATACTGCGACATCGTCCATTTCCTTGGTGGTTAAGTCTGTCGAACAGGGACAGTTTGCAAGAGGGTAATCGCGATAGTTTCCGAAATTGAAGGTGTATATGATGAGAGCAAGAGAACATCGCTGACTGGGGGCGTTGGAGGATATCCAGCACAACACCTCGAAGATCTTCGGATAATTCGCTTAAGCCTGTTAAAGGGAAACTCCGAGGTCCCATATCGGTTTTCTGTGAAAGTAAGGAGTACTCGAGAAAAGTCATGCCAACAGCTTTGCGTTCTTGTTTGTTGAATCGTAACAAGATGTGCGGCGTTAATTCAATACCCGTTGCTTGTTCACCGGGGGCAAACGAAACATATAACGAAGTACTCCGCCGGGATATCCAGTTAATTCAGCGTATCCAATAAATAGATGAGATGCCGCCTTATGCGATTGAATAACAAAATTGCTATTGTCACGGGAGCTGGGCGCGGTATCGGCAAAGCCGTAGCCCTCCGATTTGCCGAAGAGGGAGCCAAAGTCGTCGTTAATGATATAAACGATGTCACTGGAACGTCAACTGTTTCTACCGTAATAGAGATAGGCGGCGAGGCGCTGTTTATCAATGCCGATGTCTCCGATGCTACCGAGGCAGAAAGACTTATCACTGACACGATTAACGCTTACGGCACAGTTGATATCCTTGTGAACAACGCCATCTGTTCCACAGCCGCCGTTCTCAACAACAACTGGGAGGCAAATTTGGGGGTCGCGCTCCGAGGAACCAGCCACTGTTCCACCGCCGTCATTCCTATGATGCAAAAGCGGGGGGAGGGGAGCATTGTGAACATCGCCTCAGTCAACGGACTTATCGGGTTACAGGCGATTCACGCCTATTCTGCTGCAAAAGGTGGTGTTATTGCCCTGACCCGCTCTATGGCAGTCGCGCACGGTAAAGACAACATCCGTATCAACTGTATCTGTCCCGGGACAATTCAGACCGAAGTTTGGGAACCGATGATTGAGCGCAACCCGCAGATCTTGGACGATATCACGCCGTGGTACCCCCTTGGACGCATCGGGCAGCCTATTGACATCGCGAACGCTGCTCTTTTCCTCGCTTCCGATGAAGCCGGCTTTGCAACGGGAGCCGTCTTCGTCATTGATGGTGGATTAACCGCAGGCAACCATCAGTTTCCGATTTAAAAGGAGTAGGCACGCGCCGCGTGCTGCCACAAATACAAATGACTTCCCGCGTATCGCTAAAAAAGTTGTGAAGTTATTGCGGAAGTGAAGGTGAGGCTTCAATTCCCCTACCTTACAGATTTTAGGAACACTGTATGAACTTTCTTTATTCGCTTCGCTGTCTGCGATGCCCAGAAAGGGTCCGACACTATGTCAAAAGAAAAATTCGATAAAAAACTGATCAAACTCCTTGAATCCAACCCCGACTTTATTGATGATACCGGCGCACTTCTCCGCGCAAACGTTAGGGAACGCGCATGGAAACTTGATCCCGCCCTTATCAAACTGCTGCTAAAAGACAAAGAGGTTGAGGCGAAGTTCTTTAAAGAGATTGAGGGGTGTTGGATTTTTGATAACAACACTTTCGTTGCCTACATCACTGATAAAAACTTCCTTGCCGATTCTTATACCAAGTTCCGTAATAAAATTGGTTTGAACATCGGTGGTAAATTTCTCAGTGAACGCGGTGAAGTTGCACTTGTTTGGCCCTATAAGGACTGTGTTTTGGAAGGTGGGCAAACGCGAGAGGAAGAGAAGCGCAAAGAGATATTCTTCAACGAAACCCTTGCACAAGATGAGATCAATCGGATGTTTGATCCAAAAGTCCTCACAAACTATAAACGCCACACTGCTGAAGGTGCACGAAAGGTAACAGCTTTCCAACGTGACGAGAACGGCACAATCCGCGACAATCTCATCATCAAGGGCAACAACCTCATCGCTCTCCACACTCTCAAAGAGCAGTTTCACGAAAAGGTCAAACTGATTTATATTGATCCTCCGTATAATACCAAAGGTGAAAGTAGCACTTTTGGATATAATAATTCTTTTAATCATTCGAGTTGGCTTACTTTTGTAAGAAATAGACTTGAAATAGCTAAAAATTTATTGCGAGATGATGGTTTGATCATAATAGCAATAGATGACGAAGAACAAGCCTATTTAGCTGTTCTGTGTGATGAAATTTTTGGTCGACTAAATCATATAGGCACAGTCATAGTCCAGAGCAAACCCAGTGGTAGAACAACCGATTCTTATTTTGCTACCTGCCATGAATACTTGCACATTTATTCTAAGCAGGTAGGCTCTCCATCAATCAATTTTCTTGAACTCACAGATAAACAAAAAAAGCAATACACTGAAGGGACAGGAGAGAACCTTTTCAGATGGCGTGATTTTTTAAGAACAGGTGGACTTTCAACTCCTACAGAAAGACCAAACTCATATTACCCAATCTACTTTCTGCCCAAGGACAACAGGATTTCTGTGGAAAGGATTTCTGATGAACAAATTGAAATATTACCGTTAGATAGTAATGGCAATAAAAGAGTTTGGCGAAAAACACGCCCTTCATTTTTAAAGCACGTCAGCGACAAAGAAATAAAAATTGAGCAGAGCAAATCGGGTGAATGGAAGGTAAAAATCATTGATAAAATAAAGAAAGGAACTCGACCTAAAAGTGTTTGGACGGACAGTAAATATGATGCATCTTCGCATGGAACGAAACTATTAAAGAACCTTTTTGAAGGGCAGAAGGTTTTTAGCTATCCGAAATCAATAAATGCTGTCAAGGATGTTATTGAAATACTATCGGAAAGAGGAGGCGACGATATAATCCTCGATTTCTTCGCGGGAAGTGGAACAACTGCCCATGCTGTCTTAGAATTGAACAAGCAAGATAATGGAAATCGGCAATTTATTTTGGTAGAACAGATGGATTACATTGAAAATGTTACCGTTAAACGCGTAGAAAAGGTAATGAAAGAGCAAAGTATTGGCAGCTTCATCTATTGTGAACTGATGCCTTACAACCAAGTTTTTATGGAGCGAATCCAGTCCGCAACATCCAGTGAAGAACTTCTGACTATCTGGCGCGATATATCAAAAGATTCTGTTCTGAAGTGGTATGTCAACCCTCACAAACCGGAGGAGGCAGAAGAACATTTTATCGCTATTAACGATGTTGAAAAACAAAAACACCTACTTGCTGAATTATTGGATAAAAATCAACTCTATGTCAATCTCTCTGAAATAGAGGACGAGACGTTTAATGTCAGTGAATCGGATAAGCGGCTTAACCAAGCTTTTTATGGAGAAGGTTCAGGTGATAATATTTAGGTCATTCCTAATATCCATATCTTCGATAACTCGAAAGACACATCACAGAAAGGATTTGATGAACAAATTCTATCTCAACGATTTACACTCACGCAGAAAGGGTCCGACACTATGTCAAAAGAAAAATTCGATAAAAAACTGATCAAACTCCTTGAATCCAACCTCGACTTTGTTGATGCTACCGGCGCACTTCTCCGCGCAAACGTCAGAGAACGCGCATGGAAACTTGATCCCGCCCTTATCAAACTGCTGCTAAAAGACAAAGAGGTTGAGGCGAAGTTCTTTAAAGAGATTGAGGGGCGTTGGATTTTTGATAACAACACTTTCGTTGCCTACATCACCGACAAAAACTTCTTTGCTGATTCTTATACGAAGTTTTGTAATAAAATTGGTTTGAACATTGATGGTAAATTTCTCAGTGAGCGCGGTGAAGTCTCCCTCGTCTGGCCCTACAAGGATTGTGTTCTGGAGGGGGGACAGACAAAGGAATCGGAGAAGCGCAAAGAGATATTCTTCAATGAAACCCTTGCACAAGACGAGATCAATCGGATGTTTGATCCGAAAGTCCTTATAAACTGGAAACGCCATACCGCCAATGGTGAGCAGGAGGTGACAAATATCCAACGTGACGAGAACAGCACGCTTCGAGAAAATCTCATCATCAAAGGCAATAACCTCATCGCCCTCCACACCCTTAAACAGCAATTCCGCGGACAGGTCAAACTGATTTATATTGATCCGCCGTATAATACGGGGACTGACAGTTTCGGTTACAACGATAACTTTAACCATTCCAGTTGGTTGACGTTCATGAGAAATCGTTTAGAGGTTGCAAAGGAGTTACTAACAGACGATGGGGTGTTTTTTGCCAGTTGCGATGACAATGAGCAGGCATATTTAAAAATTTTAATGGACGAAATTTTTGGAAGTAAAAATTTCATTACTAATTTTGTAGTCATTCGTGCTGAAGGCGGTGGACTCGCTAAACAAGTTGTAAAAGGACACGATTATCTATTGACTTATGCAAAGAACATCCAAAATTTTGAACCCTTAAAAAGACCGAAAGATATCAGAGGCAAAATAGTTGAAAAAAGCGGTAAACAATATTGGATTGAAGAAGATTGGTTGAGAATAGAATTCGGAAAATATGGAACTTGCTACTATGAGGATATTGAGAGGGTTAAAGGAAAAGCGAAAAAAGATGAAATTGACGCGGGGATAGAACAGGGGCAATACATCCTTTTGAATAAAGGGAAAAATAAAACGATTGTCGGGAGATATAGAGCGTTAGATGAAGACGGTTCAAAGTTTTATTCTGTCTTAAAACACTTGAATGCGGATGGTAAGAACGAACTAAAGGATCTGATGGGCAAAGACATTTTTGCTTTTCCAAAGCCGACTGCATTGCTAAAAGAAATTATACTCGGTGCTACTTTTTTCAAAAAAGATAAAGAGGCAATTGTTCTCGACTTTCACGCTGGCTCAGGCACAACTGCTCATGCTGTTTTGGAACTGAACAGGCAAGATAATGGAAATCGCCAATTTATTTTAGTAGAGCAGATGGATTATGTCGAAGACGTTACCGTTCCGCGTGTAGAAAAAGTAATGAAAAAAGAAAATACTGGCGATTTCATCTACTGCGAGTTGATGCAATACAACCAAACCTACATAGACAAGATTCAAACTGCACAGTCTTCTGCAGAACTCCTTGCACTCTGGCAAGACATCGCTGAAAACGCGTTCTTGAACTGGTATGTCAATCCGGAAATGCCGGCAGAAGCCGTCCAAGATTTTATCGCCATCGACGACATAGAGAAACAGAAACGCCTACTCGCTGAATTGTTGGATAAAAATCAACTCTATGTCAATCTCTCTGAAATAGAGGACGCGGATTTTGAGGTGAGTGCGGAAGATAAGGCGTTAAATAGGGCGTTTTATGGAGATAAAAAACCAAGGATATAGTATTGCGCGAACCGCGGCCCTGCAATCACGAGGCATGAAGCCGTTTCCGTCCCTGGCGATTATAGAATGTTACAATATTTATACACAAATCAAATAAAAATTCTGGAAAATAGTGAATTTCCCAACGGGCACAACTTGGTACTCGATTGAATTGACATTCAACACCGACTTTTGTATAATAAATGAAGGGGCACCCAATTAATCTTACAAACGCATAGGATATGGAAACCAAAGAAATAGAAGCACTCGCTTTTTTCGATTTTCCAATTGAACACTTCGCTGACCGGAGCGCCCGGTGGTTGTTGGAAGATAAAGAAAACGTCCGAGGCTTGTTAGAAATTGTTGCTGAGCATCTGGTCACACATCTGGATTTCAGTCAACTCGTGCATATCAACAGGAGTTTTATCCCTGACAACCTTCGCGAGCAAGAATCAGACATCGTGTATAACGTGCCGTTCTACAGTGAATCCGAGGCAGAAGACCTCCTGATTTATATCCTCATTGAGCATCAGTCAACGATTGATGTAACGATGGGATTTCGAGTGCTATTCTATATGACCCAGATTTGGGATTTCCAACGCCGCGAGTGGGAATCAAACAACATTCCTAAAAGTCAGTGGCGTTTTCGTCCCATTATCCCGATTGTGTTTTACACTGGCGAGCAGAGATGGCACACACCGCTAAGACTCAAGACGATGCTGGATTTACCCGAGATGCTTTCTGAGTTTGTCCCGGAATTTAATACAATACTTCTGAGCGTAAAAAACGTAGACGCGGCTACACTAACGAAAACGGGTCATTCGTTTGGGTGGTTATTAACTGTCCTGCAAAAGGAGCATGCGAGCAAGGCAGAAATACGCACTGCGTTGGTTGAAGCAGTAACGCATATTGATACCGTTGATGAAGAGGAAACCCAGCGGTGGAAACGTGCAATTTTTTATTTGTATCTGTTAATCTTGCATCGCCGTCCGGCAGAGGAGCATGAAGAGTTGCAAAGCTTGGTTTACCGGCACATCCAAGGAACGTCTCGTAAAGAGGAGGGGGAAAAAATGGCACAGACAATGGCTGAGTACTTAATTGAACAAGGTGAAAGGCGTGGTGAAAGGCGTGGTGAAAGGCGTGGTGAAACGCGGGCGAAACGGCAGGATATCCTCAAGTTGCTACGCCTTCGATTTGATTCGGTTCCCGAATCCGTTGCCAGCAGGCTTACCTCAATACGGAGTCTTTCACGACTTGATACGCTTTTTGATAGAGTGGCAACTGCTAAAACACTTGACGACATTGATTGGGAGAACTAAGGTTTATGATGCTTGAGCAATTCCTACATGAACAACTCGAAATCGCGTTCAACTTTGGTACCTCCAAAAAACCCGAAATGCCCGGAAGCATTACCCAAAATCTGAACCCTACGTTTGAACTCCGTCCCTACCAAGAAGACGCGTTTGCGAGTTTCATTTACTATTTCAATAACGCCCTTCCGGGCAAGGAAAAACCTTTACATCTGCTGTTTAATATGGCGACCGGCAGCGGTAAGACGCTTATCATGGCGGGTTTAATGCTCTATCTCTATGAGCACGGATATCGTAACTTCCTCTTTTTCGTCAACGCCGACAATATCATCGAGAAAACCAAAGACAACTTCCTCAATCCAGCTTCCTCAAAATACCTTTTCAATACGAATATCTATTTTAAAAGTGACCAGATTAAGCTGACGGAGGTGGAAAATTTTGAGGGGGTCAACGAGAATGATATCAACGTCCGGTTCGCTACAATTCAGAAATTACACAGCGAGCTGACAACAGAGAAAGAGAACGCTTTAACTTTTGATGATTTTAAGAAAAAGAAAATTGTACTTTTAGCGGATGAAGCACACCACATGAACGTTTCTACCAAGGCACAGTTGAGGCTTAATCTCACAGGGAATCAAACAAACGCAAAACCAACATGGGAGAACACCGTTGAAACGTTATTTAACGCAAACGATGATAATTTGTTGCTGGAATTTACTGCCACTTTCGATGACAAAACACCTGCAATAGCAGAGAAGTATCGGAATAAGGTCATCTACCGCTATGATCTCTTAAAATTTCGGAATGACAAATACGCAAAAGATATTGAAATCGTGAGGTCGGATTTCAGTCTGGAGGACCGTATTTTACAAGCTGTCATTCTCCATTATTACAAACAGTCTGTTGCAACAAAATACAAGATTCAGCTGAAACCTATCATTCTGTTTAAAGGAAAAACAATCTCCGACTCCCAAAAGAATAAAGCAGACTTCCATAAACTTATTGAGGGACTCACCAGAAACGCTATTGAACGGATTCGGAGATCTGAAGTTTCTATTATTAAACGGGCGTTTCGTTTCTTTGATAAACAGAATACCGGTGCCGAGGAGCTCACACGCGATCTAAAAGCAGCTTTCCAGGAGAGATACTGTCTTGCTGTCAACTCCAAAGTGGAAAAAGAAAAATATCAGATACAGGTAAATAGACTTGAAGAAAAAGACAATCCCATCCGTGCCATCTTCGCCGTGCAAATGCTCAGTGAAGGGTGGGATGTGCTAAATTTGTTTGACATCGTTCGCTGTTATGACACCGGCAGTACAGGGCATAACAAAATTGGAAAGTCGACCATCGCCGAGGCACAACTCATTGGGCGTGGGGCTCGCTATTACCCTTTTAGCCTGCCGCCGGCACACGAGGATAAATATACCCGCAAATTTGACGAAGACCTTGAGCATGAACTCCGCGTCTTGGAAGAATTTCATTATCACAGCATTAACGATTTACCCTACATCACTGAGATCAAGAAAGCGTTGGTTCAGCAAGGTCTCATGGACGAACAGACTGTGACTCGCAAGTTAGCGCTGAAAAACGAATTCAAAGAAACTGATTTATACAAATACGGGGTGATATGGTTAAATAAACAGGTACCGAGAGACTATCAACAGGTCAAATCTTTTGAAGACTTGGCCTCCTTAAGTGTCAAAAACAAATGGCATGAGCATACCGTCTATGAAGGATCTGGCGGCGTGACGGGTATGACAGAGAGTGACCAAACCTATACTACACGGAGCAAAAACAACCGAGACATACTGCTAACGGATATAGAACAGCGTATCGTTCAAACAGCTATTGCGCGTAACCCGTTTTTTCAGTTTGCATCCCTCAAGCGGTATTTTCCGCAGTTGAAATCAATGCAAGAATTTAGAACTTCGGATAACTTTTTAGGGGGTTTGAAAATCACTTTCAAGGGGAGTTTCTCTGAATGGCAAGACGAAGCTTCAGAAAAACTCAGGGCGTGTTGTGATCTTTTAGAAAAAATTGAAGCCGAACTTCGCAGGCAGATTACCGAATATGAAGGCACGAAACACTTTTATAAAGAACAACTCCGCACGATTTTCAAGGACAAAATTCTGAAATTCAGTGCGAATAATCCGCGTGTTGATGTAAATCACGATGCTGAACGTATAGCGAAAGCCGAAGAGTGGTTTGCTTTTAATGGTCTCTACGGCACTAGCGAAGAAAAGGCATTTGTGCAATTTCTGCAGACACACCTCGAGGCCCTGCAGAAAACCTACAATGGCGTTTATCTCATCCGGAACGAGAGGCATTTTTCTATCTATAACTTCTTTGACGGTCAACCTTTCCAACCCGACTTTGTCCTCTTTTTGGGCAAAGAGAACGGTGAAACACTGAGCTACCAACTCTTTATTGAGCCTAAAGGTGAGCATATTGAAGACTTTGATCGGTGGAAAGAAACCTTCCTGAAAGAGATTGATACCGAACGTAAAACTGAACTCATAATAGAGGACAGAAACTATCGCATTATCGGCTTACCGTTTTATCAGGATAAAAGCCAGAATCAATTCCTTGAATCTCTCAACGAAGCACTACTATCATGAACGCTCTGTATCTAATCTAAGCAAGGGACGAATTGTCGCACAAATGCTTAGTTTGTGCAGTCAGGGTTCACCTTCATAAAGGTCAAAATTGCGTCTGTCCTAATAGTTTCAGAAATGATATATAATGCACATCAAATACATACGGAGAAACATAATGGTAACACAAGAACAGATTGATTTCTTTCAGGAGAATGGGTACCTCAAGTTTGGGAACGTTTTAGATAGTCATGGTGTTGAATCTATGCGTGCCGGATTAGACGCTATCATTGAATTAGAGCTCACTGAAGGTGACGAGTCGTCACCAGAGTTCAAATATGGACATGATCGGCAGGACAGTCAATTAGATCGTCGGAGCGGCCATCCACGCGCAATCCACCAATACATCAACATGTGGAAGCGAGAACCCCGCTACGAGGCTGCCATTCACCATCCACTCATCGCCGGCACAGCCCGCGCGCTCTTGGGTACTCCCGAAGTCCGCCTCTGGCACGATCAGGTTATCTCCAAACCACCGCACGACAACGGACATTTTGGATTCCATCACGATTTCTTCTTTTGGCCCCTGAGTCCACCGAATATCGTCAGCTGCTGGCTTGCCTTGGATGATGCAACAGTTGATAGTGGGTGCATGCACGTTATGCCGAAGAGCCACAGGGACGAACGTTTCTCGGTCTCCGCAAGAGCCGAGGCGGATGCGGCAGCGGCGAAAGCACGTAAGGAAGGAAGCGAACCACCTCCGAATCAGTGGTCGGAAAGACAGAAGTTGGACATCAGCCACGGCATTCCTGTGGAGTTAAAGGCAGGTGAATGTATGTTCCATCACTGCCTCAACTGGCACGGTACACCCCCAAACGTCACGGAGCATCAACGTCGCGCCTTCGTTATGATTTTCATGGCGCAAAATGTCTGCTATAATAATGCACAATCTCCGAACCATGTCCTCGTTCCAACAATCGAGGTTGCAGATGGGGAACTGCTCGTTGGAGACGGATTCCCAGTAGCGTAATGCTGTACGGAATCGGGATTAGAAGCCCCTCCTACAGCAGAGGTGCTTCGGAAGATCTGTATTGCACGATAGACAGGCCATATACAGTGGGCGAACTTCTTCGCATCGATCAATTACGTCCTGCTCCGGCTGGGGGCCTATAGTTTACAAGAAAGGACCGAGGCAGCTTGATTTGCTTGAAGCGATAGGCGCGCTTCCCTAAACACTAAAAACTGACAACCAATAACTGACAACTATTCCATGGAGGACTCAATATGGAAAATAGACCAAACGTCATTTTTGTGTTAACAGACGACCAAGGCCCCTGGGCAGCCGGATGCTGCGGTAACGACGAGGTACGCACCCCTTATCTCGACCAGTTGGCTGCAGAAGGCACGCGCTTCCCGAATTTCTTTTGCACAAGCCCCGTCTGTTCTCCAGCACGCGCCAGCCTGCTGACAGGACGTATCCCGTCAGCACATGGTGTCCACGACTGGATTCGCGACGGAAACATGCCACCTGATCCTGCCCAATATTTAGACGGGCTCACCTGCTATACAGATGTACTTGCAGAGAATGACTACACAGTCGGATTGAGCGGCAAATGGCATCTCGGCGACAGTCTAACACCGCAGCACGGGTTCAGCCACTGGTTCGCTCTGCTTACTGGTGGAAGCAAATACAATGATGCGGATATGATACGTGACGGACAGGTCGATATGCAACCCGGCTATCTCACCGATGTCATTACCGACGATGCCTTGAACTTTATTTCAGCGAACAAAGACGGCCCCTTCTACCTCAGCGTTAACTACAACGCCCCGCATACCCCGTTTACAGGTCACCCGCAGGACATCGTTGATTCCTATGACGATTGTCCCTTCAAGACGTGTCCACAGGAGGCGTTGCACCCGTGGGCGGTACAGGGGGCGGCTGTTCACATGGGGAATCGAGAATCGTTGAAGGGTTATTTCGCAGCGATAACAGCACTCGATTTAAACGTTGGGCGAATTCTTGATAGGCTTACCGAACTCGGCATCCGTGAAAATACGCTCGTTGTTTTCAGCAGCGACAACGGCTATTCCTGCGGGCATCACGGATTTTGGCATAAAGGCAACGGGACGTTCCCCCTGAATATGTACGAAAATTCCGTCAAGGTCCCCTTCATTGTCAGTCAACCCGGCAGGATTCCAGAAGGGCGCGTGAGTGAAGCGATGGCCAGCCAATACGATTTCATGCCGACGCTCCTTGATTACCTCGGTCTACCCGATCCGAATGACGATATGTCACCCGGCAGAAGTTTTGTTTCAGCGCTTTCTGGCCAAACGAACGATGCCAAAGATGAAATTGTCGTCTTCGATGAATACGGGCCTGTCCGTATGATTCGGACGCAAGAGTGGAAATATGTCCATAGATATCCGTATGGCCCCCATGAGCTCTATGATTTGGTGAACGACCCCGATGAACGGAAAAATCTGATAGATGAAAAGTCCCAAGGCTCGCGAATAACCGATATGCGACAACAGATGGGAGCATGGTTCGAGAAATACGTCGTCCCTGGATTAGATGGTGCGAGATGCTCGGTTACCGGGGGGGGACAAGCCACTAAGATAAAGGACGGGCAATGTGGTGAAGGTGCATTCCACCCACGGTATGCCCCGCCTCAACGAAATGTGTAGAAACATTTTTTGGATAAGACGGCAACCATCAACAGGATCCGAGCCTGAATCTCAAAAAGGTACACCCAGGTTGTCCAATTTATTCGGTTCTGTGAGTATGGCCTCTATAGCTATAGGTGAATTGGATGGCACTGACATGAGATGGTTTTAGATTGGGTTGCATGGAGACACAACCTAACAGGTTATGCTACAAATGAGCAGGCTGGCTGACATGAGATGGCTTTAGATTGGGTCGCATGAAGAGTACGATAAGTTACTCAGACGATTTTAAAACCGAATCTGTCTCTCAGCGAAGGTTTTTAGGTGCATAGGAAATCAAGACCCCCAAGAGCTGACAGTCAACAACCAACAGCTAATACGAAAGGAGTGAAATGGCGAGAGCTTTTGCCCCCGGCAACATCTCTTGTGTTTTCAAGGTTATTCCGCACCCCGATGCTGCCCGTATGCACTCACTCGGTATGGGTTTCACCGTTACAGCAGGTGTAGACGTTGCCGTCTCTGAACACCGTGAAACGGCGGTGCTATTTAACGGAGAAGACATCAATTTTCCCACAGTCCGTGCTGTTGTCAATCAGTTAACCCAGAACATGGATGTTGCAGGAATAAAGGTAAATCTTGTTTCCCCCTTACCACTGGGCTGTGGTTTTGGGCTTAGCGGTGCCGCTGCACTCGCAACGGCATACGCCCTCAACGAACTCTTACATCTATGCAAAGCTACAGAATCACTTGCGATGGTAGCCCATGTCGCAGAGGTCGAAAATCGCACCGGACTCGGAGATGTATGCTCGCAATACCACGGGGGGTGTCTCGTCAAGTTGAAGGAAGGCGCACCTTTAGTCGCTGATAGGTTGCCGATTGCAGCACAACCTATCTATTACCGTTACTTCGCACCGATTCAGACAAGCGAAGTCCTTGGAAACCCGGAGCAGACCCTTCGTATTAATCGGGCTGCTGATGTAGCTTTAGATACTTTGAGAACGCTTGCACACGCTAAACCGAATACTGAACTCTTTAACGCTTGTTTTGCTGCCTCAAAACAGTTTTCCCTAGATAGCGGATTGCTTAGGGACGCGCGGGTCATTGACACAATCGCACAGATTGAGGCGGAAGGTGGTGTTGCATCAATGATCATGTTAGGAAACGGCGTTTTTAGCACACATCCTTTTGTCGGAGCAGTGAAGACGAGACTTGCTAACAATCCGGCGCGCGTTGTTGGGGCAACCCAATAGGGGTGATGCCTAACCTTGATTCCGTTGGAGTAGGTAAAATGAGACTACTGCTCTCCCTTTTGCTTTTTTCGGGGGCTGTTGCCTTCGGTGCCGTGGAAGTTGAAAATGCAACCTTCGGATTCAGCGACGGCTACAAAATAGGGACATGGGCACCTTTGACTGTTACTGTCCAGAGTCAGGGGGAACCGGCTGTATTTACTGG
Source organism: Candidatus Poribacteria bacterium (assembly GCA_965202725.1). Classification (GTDB taxonomy): domain Bacteria; phylum Poribacteria; class WGA-4E; order WGA-4E; family WGA-3G; genus WGA-3G. The sequence continues at coordinate 3,698,409 of OZ241845.1, read as the reverse complement.
GGAACTGGTGGTGGAGGTTCGGAATTTTACTTCAAATACACCGTTTGAACGATACGTCACGCCGCTGCGCCTCAGCCCAACGGGACGACAGCAGAAACGTTTCTCCGTTTACTGCCCGAAAAATGCGACACGACTTGTTATAAAAATTGTGCCCACAACACTTGTAGAAAGCGATTTCTTACACACTTATAATGCTGATGCGTCCCATGAGGTGCTATTACCTACACCTATCGCACGTAAAGACTATTTCTTGGTGGTGTTGGCACCGAGCGGCGATAAGTTAAAACGGTTTATTGACAAAAGACCCTTAAAAGTTGCCAACGAGGCACAAGTGCATGTGAAGTACCTACCGGATTCAACTTCACTGCTACGGGACTGGATCGGTTATAGTGCTGTTGATGTTCTTGTTATCCGTGAGACCTTTTTGACAGAAAGACAGGTCTCTAAAGCAAAACAGACAGCGCTACTGGATTGGGTCCAGCGCGGGGGCACACTTATTATGTCTGGCGGGGGTAGTTTTAACGCACTGCGTGGCAGTTTTGTAGAGCCTTTCCTACCGGTTGAATTGAAGGGTGTAAAAAGCACAGATACGTTCTCGGATGCGTTATACGAACAACTCGGTCTTCAGTCTGCTGATGGCGATGAAATTTTATTTGAACGCATCGTGTTCACGCCCAGAACCGGGTGTGAAACGTTAATCGGTACAGCGGAAGAGATTTACGTTACAAAACGAAACTTTGGGGATGGGCAAATTCTCTGTCTAGCATTTGACTACAACGCCCCGCCATTCTCGGAGCAGGAGGTAGGTGAAGCCTTCTGGCAACATTTGCTGCGTGAGTCGGGTAAATCACCGCGACATCTTGCAGATCAGTATGCGCTTTCTCGTCAACATGAGGGTCGGATTTATAAACAATTTCTCTCGAAAATGCCGACCCAAGTGCCGCTCGTTAAACTATTGGCGATAGCCTTACCGGTGTACCTTCTCATTTTCGGAGGTTTCTTGCTCAATTTTGGGAGGGCTCAACGAAAATCGTCCAGCTACTGGGTAGGCAGCTGCCTCTTTGTTCTCCTTTCGGTGAGCACGATTGCGGTGGCGCGAAATATTTTGCCTAACAAAATCACAGCAGACCAACTGTCGATCTTGTCGGTCTACCCTGAGCGACAGCGGGCGCATCTCCAAAGTTTTGTTTCTATCAGAACTGCAGCGCGGACTGAAACAACTATTGGTTTTCCAAACGGGACCTTTATTCGCCATCAGGAGACTGAACTCCCCCAACGGATTGGAACGTTGCTGCGTGATTCAGATGTTCAATTGCAAAACATCTTTGTGGATCCGTGGCACCCGACGACTTACGTCAACGAAACGTTTATAGAACAACTACCCGTTGAACTTGAAGACGCGTGGCACGTCACGGGTAAGCAAATCACTTATTTAGGAGATATTCCACTCCTCACGGATCCGAAGCAGGGGCCCGAACGTTCGACAGCGTATCCCCCACTGCATCCTACGTCAAAGATGCCGCCTGATGCAGAACTCGACGACATGCGGGAAGCATTTGCGAGAATCCTACAACAAGAGGGCGTATTCGAATATCTGATGATGGAGACGGATGTGAGTCAGCAGTCCTATATTATTGGATGGACTTCTCGGAACTTTACTGACATAACAGCGGATGGAAGTTTTGATATAAACAGTGATACTTTCGTAATTTTTCGCCGTTAATGGCTGCCGGCTGCCGTTCTAAAGAGGTAAACTATGGATGTGCTATCCCTCGGCATTTATGTCGTTGATGTATTAGGACGACCGATAGATCAGTTCCCTGAAAAAGGAAAATTAGCGCTCTTTGATGAACTCGAGATCCATGCTGGAGGCTGTGCCAATAACACGGCTATCGCCCTCACGCGCCTCGGTATCTCTACCGGTGCAATGGGCAAAGTTGGGGATGATGCTTTTGGTGATTTCATCCTACAAGAACTCACAGGTAACGGTGTCAATGCAGCGGGAATTCGGCAAGATATCGATGTCAGCACCTCATTTACGTTTGTCGCTATTGCTTCTGATGGGGAAAGGACTTTCTACCACTACATCGGCGCGAACGGTGAGCTTCGTGAAGCCGACCTTGATTGGGAACTTATCAGCACTGTCAAAATTTTGCACATTGCTGGCGCACTTGTCATGCCCGGTTTTGACGGGACACCGATGGCAAGTGTGCTCCGAACAGCGAAGGCGTTAGGTATAACTACTTCACTCGACACAGCGTACGATGCCACTGGAAAGTGGATGGAGACGCTTGAGCCCTGCTTGCCTTATGTAGACATTTTTATGCCAAGTATCGTTGAGGCACAGCATCTCACAGGGCTGTCTGATTACAGAGATATCTCCCAATTTTTGCGACGTAACTACGGTATTGACACCGTCATCATTAAAATGGGGGAAAATGGGAGTTACGCCACTACACCAGAGGTGGAACACTTTGCACCAGCGTATCCTATAGACGTTGTTGATGCAACGGGGGCGGGCGACGCTTATGCCGCAGGTTTTCTCGCTGGGACCATCATGGACTGGAACCTAAAGGCGACGATGGAATTAGCATCTGCGACCGGGGCCGCCTGTGTCACTGCTATCGGGACAACTGCCGGGATCCAGAACCTTGAAGAGACCTTGAGAATTAGCAGCCAGCGGTTAGCAGTCAGTCGTCAGTAGATGCTTGTGGCAGTTACAATATCTCCTGACTGATAAGGAGTCAGCAATCAAGCAGGAAGAGGTTGGCAGCCTGCAACAACGGTGCGGGCGGACCGAGTAGAGGCCGGTGAATACAACTCTGACCTGAACATACCTCAAGGAAAAATTTAAAAATGGTCGTCCAAACAGAAAATCTATCCAAATGGTACGGTGAAGTCATGGGCGTAAACGATATAACCCTCACAATTCACCCTGGAATAACCGGCTTATTGGGTCCAAATGGGGCGGGCAAAACGAGTTTGATTAAACTCATGACTGGGCAACTCAGACCCAATCAAGGCGAAGTCAAAGTCCTCAACCAACCGGTGTGGAATAATCCTGACCTGACGAGACGGGTGGGCTACTGCCCCGATGTAGAATTGGCGTATCAGTTCCTGAGCGGCTTTGAGTTTGTCGCTTTTTTCGCAACGTTAAGTGGATACAATAAATCAAAAGCTGAATCTCAGAGTCTACAGGTTCTGGAAACTGTGGATATGCTACAGGCGAAAGACCGACCGATCAGCTCCTATAGCAAGGGGATGCGGCAACGCATCAAACTCGCGCAGGCGTTAGTGCACGAACCCGAACTCCTTTTTCTTGACGAACCACTTACCGGTTTGGATCCAAACGGGAGACGGCAGGTGCTCGCGCTCCTAAACGATCTTGCGGATAAAGGGATCAGCGTCATCGTTTCAAGCCATATCCTCTACGAGATTGAGGCGTTGACAGAAACAATCTTGCTTATTCATCAAGGGCGAATTCTCGCTGAAGGCACTATCTCCGATATCCGAGGACTGATTGACGAACATCCCCACAAAGTCTATTTAACTACCGATGAACCGCGCCGCTTGGCGCAAGTCTGTCTCCCTTTTGGGGATATCCTGAGCGTAAGCTTTGTAAATGTGGGGGGGGGGTCTAATCCGGAATTCTCTGGTGCGGAAAGCGAAACACAAGCGAATGGAGCAGGCGATATCGTCATCGAAACGGACAGACCGGATGCTTTCTACGCCAGACTCCCTGAACTTCTCATCGAAAACAAATTAAACGTATTCCAACTCTACTCGCCCGATGAAAACCTCTCTGCCGTGTTTAAGTATTTAGTGGGTTAACGTGAGTTTGATAGATAGCACATGCTAAAAATATGTGAACATTTTCGTAGGGGTTAGGTCGCCTAACCCCTACGGGCGAGTTCGCCTCGTCCCTACGATACGCACGAAAGCGCTTTTTCCCAAACGCACATAATACAATCTATGAGGGTTTGGGTCAATAAAAAAGTCGTCTCTTTTGCTTCCGCGTTGGCAACTTCTGCCCCTCTGCATCCCTTGCTTGTGACTTCTAAAACGCGCACGGTGTTCCCACAACGTTGCCCATGGCACAAGAACCGGTTGTGTCTCGACTGCCTATCAATCAACATCTCTTTGACAGGCCCCCACGACACTGCCGTAGAATCATCCGGGGGTGGTACTGGCTGCTCCTCCGTGCTGGGGTACGGGGTTCGTACAGGTTCTGGTTTGGCTGTTGCTGGTACAGGGACTCCAGGGACTCCAGTCAGACCAGCCTCCATTGATGACGTTGTCGCATTGCTTGTTGGTACAGCCTTTGGGACAGTCAACCCATCGGGTGGTATTGGTTCCACCACAGTTTCGTCGTTGGACGAGCCATGTCTGTCCGCGGATGTCTCCGTCACACCTGATGGTTGTCCAGGGTCCGTAACAGTTGTATATGCTCATTCTGACTGCTGCGGTGGTGGTATTGGTGATACCTGTAGTGGTGTTGGTTGCTGAGAGGATGAGGGGGGTTGCTACATCTATTTGGCTTCTTGTGTTGTCATGTATCTCTGGGGTGGTGATGGTGAGGATTCCCTGGTCACTGAGGGATACCTGTATGCCTGCTGGTATGGTTGGTACCTGGACAATTGCTAGCTTGATGGGTTGTATGCCGGTGATCCTGAGTCGTCTGGTTTGATCATGGAGGTTGTAGTGGTAGGTAGATCCCTCTGCGAGTGTGAGGGTTGTGGTTCCCCAGACTGGTATTCCCGCACATCTGAGTCCTTCTGTGGTGATGGTTGCGAAGGTGTAGGGGGGGACAGCAGCCTCCTGGGGGACAGTCACTACAGGGTTTCTGTCCCACATCATCTCCACATACCGTATTCTGGGTTCGGTTTACGGGTATACAGGTGAGTCCGTCTGGGGTGATTTTGACAAATTCTTGTGCTCTGCAGCAGTTTAGTTCTTCCTCACAGACTGGTGCGGTGGTGTCTGAGGCTGAGGTGCAGACGAGGCCGTTTTGGTTGATTTGTGCATACTCTCCTGCACTACAGGGTCTAATGATGTCGAGGGGGCTTTGTCTTGGGGGGGGGAGCAGCTTGTGTATTTGTGAGGCTGAGGAGGGTGATGAGGAGTAGGGTACTACCAATACTGATTGTTTTGAGAGAGATCTGCATATGTACAGGTGTAGTGTACCGGAGGAATGGTTCTTCTTGGTATGTTGCTCGTGGATATCTTTTTTTTTTGATATATGTGAAGCACCCCCGTCTCTTTGAGACGGGGGTGTGTGTTTTGGAGAATTTTACTTCCAGATCCACTCCTCTACCCACTTGGAGCGGTTGGGGGCTTTCACTCTGAATTTCTCACTCCACCTGCCGGTTGGATCAACCCACCACTTGGCAAATGATTCTGCGGCGTTTTCGAAGGGGTCGGAGCGATACTCTGGGTAGCTATCAAAGCTGACCTTCCCATGCTTTCGGAGATCCTTACTCCTTGCCTGGGCGAATGCCTTACCCTCAGGAGATCTTTCCCACCCTTGCCCGGTGGAGAGCGAGATGTACCCCTGATGCGCATGCATCAGCTCGTGTGCGATGGTTAGTGAGGTGATACTTGGAAAATCTATCGCCATCAATACCAATCCGTCTCTGTAGAATCCTGCTGAACCAGGAAGGTCACAGAATGCTAGTAGCACATCAGGTACTACAGTCACTCGTTCGAGGATCTCTCGTACGGTGTCTGGCCATTGGGCTCCGAGTACGACGACGCCTGGGTTTTGCTGTGGATCACTACCCTTGAATGTGGGGATTGGTCCTGTGGGTAGTCGTGTAGCTCGAGATCGGTAGACTATCGCTTCCTTTGTTTCATAGCAGGAAGCTTCTACTCGAATGTGTACCTTACGTCCCCGGAAATCAGGAAACCGGTACTGACCACTTGCGTTGGTCATGACCTTCTCACCGGCACGATCTCCCGAGACGATGGTTACGGTTGCTCCAGCTACTGGTAGCGCATTGGCACGACTAGTTTCCGAGTGATCTCTTCTCTGTGGGATACCGAGCACCCATCCTGAGAACTGTCTGTCATCCTCTTGGGGAGTGTAGACAAATTCACTGATGGGTGCCGTGCTGTCTTGTCCCACGTCGCAGACTTTTGGGTGGGTTGAGAGCATGACAATATCGCCATACCATCCGTTGGTTGAGAACGACCGCTCAGCATCTCCAGTCTGTAGATCAAACCTGCAGACGAATTCCTTTGCCTTGCTCCCCCTGCTCAAAGGTTTTGCATCCCCATCTCCGAGCTCAGCATCGTACCGGAGCATCCGGTAGTCTACCTTTCGAACATGGCTGACGAGGGAAAAGAGCAGAGGTGCTGGTGCATCCCCAGAATCCGAGAAGGTTATCGGAATTGGAATTGGGAACACCACCTTGGTGTACACGGTGGTACCCACTTCGACACCCGTGCTCCTGTCTAGTTGACCGGAAAATCCACTCTCCGGACTCCAGCTTTCCCAGCAGGTGGATTCTACGTCTTTTGGATGCCACCCTTTCTCCCAGGGAGGTATTCTTGCCGGAGCCCCCGGAACTTCCTCTGTCACCTGCCGGAGTTCTCCGGCAGCAATCAAATCAGTGTTTTGAGAGACCTTCTCTCCGAGGATATCTCCAGTCTCCACATCCTCATCCCCACAACCAGTACTTACGACCATGGCGATGAGCAACAACAACCAACACTTTTTCACTTTGTTTCTCCTCCTTTTTTTTTCAGGGTAAACTGAACCTCCCAGATACACGACAACTTTTTATTCAGACGAGTTTGATTTTAAGTCCGTGCTGTGTTCAATATCCGTGCGTGCTTCCGCTAAGTGTTCTCGGAAAGCAGTGAACGTTTCAACGACGGCAGCCGTGAGATTCAGACGTTTCAGCTGGTTCAGGTCTTGGATCGCTTGGAGTCTGGGCTCCAGGGCGGTGACATCTGCCTGTGGGAACCGGGCGTTGAGGGTTGCCAGCGTGCTTTCAATACTCATCTGCCGAGCCCCTTCTTCTCTTCCTTCTACCCTTCCTTCTACCCTCCCTTCTTCTCTTCCTTGCTTGATCCCTTTTGCAACGCCTTGCTTGATCCCTTTTGCAATGCCTTGTTCCAGATAATGCTCCGCTATACTTTGCATGACATTTACCGCCTCTTCAGAAAGATTCAAAGCCTCCCGGCACTCCAAGACAATACGATCTAAATCGGCACGCTCCGCAACCGAACGCTTGTGCACAACTAACGCATACAGATAACATAAAGCCTGAACCCAAGACGCACGCTCAGAAACACGCAACCCACTCACATGAGCACCTAACGTCTCTAACACCGATACAAATACGCCAGAATCAACCACATCCGCACGCTTCAAAACCGGCAGCAACCACCCAAACGCACCCCCAGCCCTCAGTAAACTCCCATCCGATTCACACTGAAGGCCTAAAAATAACGTCTCAAACCGCGGAACAAAGCGAAGCAAAGGCTCCCGCACATCCAGCAGCACCTCCATCGAAATCACCGGGTGCCACGCTGATGAACCCGTGTAAAACACCACTGGAATGACCGGGCGAAACCGCCACTGACGCTTCGGAACCCTCTCAGCAACCCACCCCTGCCGTTGCTGATCCCAGATGTGATACATGTAAGACAGCATCCGAAAACCCATCACAGGGTCTACCGTCGATTGATGTTCTATCAGGATGTAGAGCAGCACCTCTGTCGCCTCAGCATCCCGAAACGGCAACAGGAACACCATATCCGACTCTTGTTCGCGGAGGTTATCAGCTATAAAGGTCGTATTGACGTGCTGCACTTGACTGAAGTCAAGAGACGCCACGAGGGCTTCTCCGATGATTTCAAAGAGCCCGCGCAGGTTCTCTGGGTTAGCTAACAGCCATTTCGCACTCCTATCTGCGAATTGCCCCAGGGAGTCCTTGAAATAAGAGAGGATCTCGGTGAAGTCTGCCATATAAGAGTATTATACTTGCTTCTTTGTGGAAAGTCAATAGGTTTTCTGCGAAAATGCTTATTTTTGCTTTTTTTTCCAAAAGAGCAGACCTGTAACACGGGTCTACTCTCATATCTGAGCCGCACACCCTAACAGGGACAGCTACAAACTCACAACTTGGGTATCGTAGACTAACCTGAGTTTGATAGATAGCACATGCTAAAAATATGTGAACATTTTCGTGGAGGTTAGGTCGCCTAACCCTTACGGGCGAGGCACCCTCGCCCCTACGATACGCACGAAAGCGCTTTTCTCCAAACGCACGTTTGGTTAACTTGAGGTCTGTTTAGAGGGGGAAGGTTATTTGAATCGGGGTAACCATAGCACACAAACGAACGATTTATGCTATAGGTTGCCCCAACTTCACTAATGCACCAATATCCGGGTCACCATCTGACAGCGCGGCGAACCTTCCCTCACAAATGGCGCGCCGAATCCCACGCATTAAACTGACGTAAAAACGTAAATTGTGCAGGGTATGTAGCTGCGAACCGAGAATCTCGTTTTCGACATGCAGATGCCGTAGATATGCACGCGTAAAATTTTGACACGTATAACAGGTACAGGCTGGATCTAACGGACCAAAATCACGGTTGTATTTTGAATTACGGATCCGGACGATACCTGTTGTTGTAAACAAAGAACCATTGCGGGCATTTCGAGTCGGCATCACACAATCGAACATGTCAATTCCACAGCGAACCCCGTAGACCAAGTCTTCAGGCGTTCCAACACCCATCAAGTAGCGCGGCTTCTCCACTGGTAGAAGCCGCGCGGTGTGTGCTAGTGTCCCATACATCAATGCCTTTTCTTCCCCAACGCTTAAACCCCCGATTGCATATCCCGGGAAACCGATAGATACCGTCTCTTCTACACTCGCCTGACGTAAATCTCGTTCCATACCTCCCTGCACGATTCCAAAGAGCAGTTGGTTCGGATTTTGATGTGCCTCTTTGCATCGTGCTGCCCACCGTAACGTCATCTCCATTGCGTTTTTAAGATACCTATAGTCATTCGGTAACGCAGGACACTCATCAAACGCCATGATAATATCCGCGCCGAGGGCATTCTGAATCTCGATGGAACGTTCAGGACTAATAAAGTGTTGCGTTCCGTCTATTGTAGAGCGAAACGTTACGCCCTCTTCCGCAATTGTCCTAAGGTTCCCTAGACTAAAAACCTGAAATCCACCACTATCCGTTAAGATAGGGCGTTGCCATCCCATAAATCTATGCAAACCCCCTCCATCATAGACGGTTTCGTGTCCGGGACGTAGGTAAAGATGATAGGTGTTCGCAAGAATAATCTCTGCCTGAATCTGATCGGATAGCATTTCGGGCGTACAGGCCTTCACGGTCCCGCGCGTGCCTACTGGCATGAATATCGGTGTGTTGACAACACCGTGCGCTGTTTGAAGTTTGCCGACTCGCGCCGAAGTGGATGTGTCTTGGTGGATAAGGGTATAGGAGTGTGGTGCCATGTGTACGTATTTTACCACAATCCACATCGAAAATCAAGTTACTAGCAATTAGGGGTCAGCAGTCAGAGGTGTTACCATAGGGTTTCTTGGACTGACAGCTGGCCACCGTTATAACTGACAACGGAGAGGGGAGCGTAGCGGAACGCCCAGACTACCGACAGCTATTAATTTATTGCTTTTCTGCGCCAGATTTGCTAAAATATCTACTAAGCTTTCATCTGAGGATCGACAAAATGGATTGTATTTTTTGTGAAATTGTTGCTGGTAACATCCCAGCGTCCACGGTTTACGAAGACGAATGCGTTTTCGCTTTTATGGATATTGCCCCCGCAAATCCTGGGCATACCCTCGTCATACCGAAGCGACACTATAGAAATCTCTACGATATGCCCACAGAAGTCGGTAGCAACATTATGCAAGCTGCGATTCCCATCGCAAACGCCATCAAAACCGCATTGAAGCCTGATGGCCTTAATCTGTTTCAGTCAAACGAAGCTGCGGGATTCCAGACGGTGTTCCACTTCCATCTCCACATCATTCCGCGGTGGAAAGGGGACCCGATACGGTTACCATGGCGACCCAGGGAGGGGGATGTGGCGGCGATCGGCAACACTGCGGCAAAAATTCGAAAGGCTTTGACGGAGTGAACCGGGCAAACTGCGAGGTTGATGGTTAAAAATATGAATATCTTGATTACCGCTGCCGGTTCTCGACTGGCACGCAATGTGGCTGCGGCAGTGGCAGACACACACACGCTCCGCTTAACAGAACTGCACCGCGTCGAAAATACCGTCGGGACTTTCGTGCAAAGCGAACTTGGGCATGACGAGGCGACTGACGCACTCGTCCGAGGCATTGACACTATTATCCACATTGCTGAGGTGCCGTCCCAATACCTCGTTAACACGGGGCAATCCGACAATTACGCAATTGACTATCAAACGCGCTGCACCTATAATCTACTCATGGCAGCATCAGCAGCAGGGGTAAAGCACGTCATTTACGCAAGTACGCTCCGCCTCTTTGAGAAACACGCGGAAAACTGGACAGTCACGGAGAGTTGGTGCCCTCGACCTGCTGTCGATAGTTTGGTACTTTCAAAACACCTGGGCGAATTTACATGTCGAGAATTCGCACGAGAAAGGAAACTCAACGTGACATGTCTTCGCCTCGGCAATCTCATCACCGCTGAAACCACGGCAACTACTGATTTTGATGCTATGTGGTTGGAGATGAACGATGCGACCGCAGCTTTCGAGTGCGCGCTCAATTCGTCTTCACCGTGGCGAATCTTTCACATCCAGTCAGAGTTCCCTGGGGCCCGCTTCTCAATTGAGAAAGCCAAGGCACATCTGGGGTTCAACCCGCAATTCGTGCCGGCACACCAGTAGCCTTCGGAACATTTCTCTCAAGGAGACATACCAATGCAAGTGCTTATTTTAGGCGGTAACGGTTACCTGGGACCGCATGTCGTGAAAGCCTTGGAACCTTACTATACCTTACGCGTCACGGACATCAACGAGATTGAGACGAAACATGAATCGATGCATATCGATGTTGGCTCACTGGATCAAGTCATGCGTGCCGCTGAGGGGATGGACGCAATCCTCAATTGCTCGGTACTCCGGCATGACCGACAGTTGGCTTTCGATGTTAGCACACGTGGGTGTTATAATACAATGCGGGCTGCTGTGGAACACGGGATTCGCCGAGTGATTAACACGGGGCCCCACTTTACCGTTCAAGGCGACAGTTATACCACTTTTGACTACGAGATTAATCCCGATGTCCCACCACATACAAGCACTGGACTCTATCCAATCACCAAAGGACTCGGACAGGAGATTTGCAAAGTCTTCACCGAACATTACGACATTTATGTCCTTTGCTACCTGTTTCTGAGTTTCCGTGAACACGAAGATCCAGCTGAAGGCACTGATCTCAACCCGTTTTCTGTCAGCTGGCGGGACGCAGGCGAAGCGTTCCGACTCGGCTTGGAAATTGGTCTTGAAGAACTCCCGTCGCGTTGTGAGATTTTCAACATTTTTGCCGATCTACCGCATCAGCAGTTTTCTAATCTCAAGGCGAAGCGCATCTTAGGCTTCACACCACAGGATAACTTTGAACAGATGTGGCATAAGAAGCATTAGGTATTGGTGGTTCTGCTATATCTATAGTCCTTTGTAATCTGCCGAAATCTGTGTTAAACTTATGGGATAGATTATAGGTAGATTCAAATTTACAAGAAAAGCGTCTCAAACCTCCCAGGAGGTATAATGATGGCAAGCCTTGAGAACCCAACAGAACCAAAAGTTGAACATTTGCTCCAGAGCGTCAAGCAGTTATCACCTGCCGAATTAGATGAATTCACTCGAAAGTTGACAGAGTGGCAGCAACAATGCGAAGTAGCAGTAGGTGAGAATATTGATCCCGATGCCTCGGACGCTGCCATTGTAGCCTTCATAAGGAAAAATTCGCAATTACCTAAAAAGGAAAATCGGCGTTATTGGCAGTTGCGACGCAAGCGTGAAGATGAAACTTTAAGCGATATCGAAATGCCAGAGTATGAAGAACTAATCGGACAGTTGGAGGCTATGAACATTGAACGTCTTGAAGCCTTAGTTATCTTAGTAAAGTGTTGGGGAAAACCAGCAAAAGAGATTATGGCAGAATTGGAACTATTCGGGTATCATTTTGATGAACCCAAATTCTCCGAGCAGATTCCTCAAGAAAGTTGCTCCGAAAACCCAAGTCAGGAGAAGAAGTAAAAGAAAATAATGGCTTCTGAACGTATTTCTCTGGCTTTACGTCGCCGTGTACAAGAGCGTTCCAAGGGATTCTGCGAATATTGCCGAACCCCTGATAATTTTTCTACTTCTCCTTTTCATTGTGAACATATTATTCCTCAAAGTGCTGGAGGCAAGAATACACTGGATAATTTCGCATGGGCATGTCCACGGTGCAACAATCATAAACACCCCAAAACACATGCTCGCGATCCGGAGACAGGCCGGCGAGTCTTACTTTTCAACCCCCGCCTAAAACGATGGCATCGCCATTTTATGTGGAGTGCAGATATGCTGATTATTATTGGACGGACACGAATAGGTAGAGCAACGGTTGAAGCATTGAATATGAATCTCCCTCAACGGCTCAATCTTCGAAGAGCATTGTTAAGTTTAGGTGAACATCCTGCAGAAACTGATTAAGTAATTAACTATGAAAATTCAACTCCTTGCACATCGCGGCGGTATGAATCGCGCACCGGAAAATACACTTGCCTCCTTTAAAAAAGCATTGGCAGATGGCGCCGATGGATATGAATGTGATGTCTGCCTCACCCAAGACAAACAGCCTGTGTTGATTCATATCGGGTTCAACAGCAACAACATTCGGAAAGCCACTGGATGTTCGACACCTCTCAACCAACTGACTTGGAGTGATGTGCAGCAGCTGACAGTAGAAGCGTCTGATGAACCCGTAGCACACCTTGATGATGCCCTCCGATTTGCACGGGAGAACCAGATGCCGTGCTTTGTTGAACCAAAGTCGGACGTACCGGAGCTACTTCCTATCATTGTGGAACGAATACAACACTTTGATGTTGCCGATCTCGTCAGCATACTTACCTTTTACATCAGAAAGCATTTACTCGTTGATGCCAAACGTTTGGAACCGAAATTGAAAACCAGCACAATCCTCATCAATCCGATGGCGAACTTCCTCAAGGCAGCTACGCTGATCGAGGCAGACTGTATTATCTTAGGTTGGAGCGGAATTAATCACTTTGGACTCTATAACACCTTCACACGGGCTGTTACACGTCAAGTCAAGCAACTTCAGACAAATGGCATTGGTGTTGAGGCTGGGTTTATCAAAACAGCGAAGGACGTGGCTTGGGCAGTCTCGCCAGATAAAGCGGGAGGAGTTGACGGCTTATGGGTGGACGATGTGCCTTATATCAGGCGCTGCCTCCAGGCCCTTTAACCTTAACGGTTTGTAGCGGAGTACCATTCATTGCCCGTGTTCACGATCCATAGAAAAGTTATGAGGTCAGAAAAACCGATGAATATTAGCGTCTGCAACCCGTTATTAAGAACGCCGCTGTCCCTTATCGTTGACGATTCCTGTCCGGTAGTCAATCTCACCTATTACTGGATACACCAGCGACACGCCTGGAAAAAACGGCATCATCCCGGCGTTCCTCCCAACCGCTGGGAGGGAGATGCTATCCAGCTACGAAAGATGCCCCCCACAATTCCTGCTGATTTCGCATGGGAATGGGCAGAATGGTGTGCAGAAAATGGTGTGAAGGGCAAATTTAGCCTCGTTCCGTACCCCGCAGGTGTGGGACGCGTTGATGAAGGGTTTGGCGATTTCCCGATACATGAGTATCAAGCGTGGTTGAGAATTTACCGAGAAATCATCTGGCCCAACTTCGATCTGACACCAGAAATGCTCACGCATACTGCCGTCGTTGATCTCGACACATTCACCCTCACCGAAGCGTGGGAACAGGTGGAATGGGTGGATCCACCTGTTGACAACAGACTTACAGACTATATCATTACAGCAATGGAAATACTTGATAACATCGGCATTCCGTGTGAGGGGGTAACGAGTCCCGGAGCATTTGGGAAACGACAAGAAGCAGCGTATGCGAAAGCAGTACTAACGGCTTCACGACACGTCAATAACAACCCACGTCCGTTTTATTTTCTCTGGCTCAAACACGATGAGCTTCCGGATGTCCCAATTTGGTATGCTGAAAAAGAGAACGGTATCGCAATTGCCAGTATCGTTTCGTGTGCGGGTGATTGGTTCGGGGGCTGGACAGGATACGATTTGGGAAATGCTGACCAGTTCATCACAGAAGACTTACAAGGAGGGCGCTTGCCTCCGATTCTCGAAAAAGAACTGCCGTGTGTCCTCGTCGGGCACTGGCCCGGATTCTATTTCAACGGTGAAAAAAATGGGTTCGAGGTACTGAAAACCGTCAAGGCGAGGCTCAACGCTTATGACCCAGATAGCACGAAAACGATTTGGATGAAGACTTCGGAAATTGGTCACTATTGGATGGCGCGTGAACTCACCGACATTACGGTGTTTCCGATAGGCGCGGTTTCTAACTGCACCCGGCAAATTAAAATTTCCACCCAATTCCCGACAGCGAATTTCACACTCGCTCTCGGAGTACCAGCCCAGCATATTCAAATCAACGGGTGGGATTTGCGCGAAGTACATTCCCGACGCGATTTCCGGAGAGATACATTTCTCCGTGAGGGTAAGCAAATTTATGCCGCTTTCGATGTAGAGATCGGGGATACGATTCTTGAACTGGTCCTATAGCCTTCTTAAAAAATGGTAGGCGAGGTTTCCGAAACTCGTTGTGGTCTTCCCTATAAGAGTTACAAACGGTAGGCGAGGTTCCTAACCTCGATGATCTTCCCTCAAGCTTTCTATTCCTAGTAGGGAAACCACTCATTGCCCGTTTTTTTCAGCTACCAATCATCCCACTACCGGCAACTCTTATTCGCCAGAGGAAGCCGTATAGTGACTGCTGATTGCCGACAACATTATGGAATCAAAATCCGGCCCCCACTCGCAATTACCGTCGAACCCGTCATATAACTCGATTCCTCGCTCAGGAGGAACACGATGACATCCGCCATTTCTTCCGGTTCACCCAATCTACCCAGTGGCGTGGTAGACCGAAGCTGCTCCACCATTTCTGTCGACACTTCACTAAGCATATCCGTTGCAATCGCTCCGGGTGCCACCGAATTGATACGTATATTGTAGGGGGCAAGGGGGCCGCAACACGATTTCGTCAGTGAGATAACCCCGGCTTTCGCTGCCGCGTAGGGCAATTGACCCGGACGCACTGCCAACGCAGCAATCGATGAAACATTAACGATACGTCCAAACTGCTGTGCAACCATTCCCGGTTTAACCGCCCAAATCACGTTGAACGGCCCCGTTAGATTAATAGCAATAATCCGATCCCAGTGTTCAGGTGTAAGTTCTTCAAACGTCATGTCGCCAACAGCCCCAGCGTTGTTCACTAACAGTTCAATCCTGCCGAGCTCTGCCGTCACGGTCCCGACCATCTTGTTGACGGCAGCTCTATCCGCAATATCCGCTTGCACGGGTATGGCGTTTTGTCCGAGATCGCGAATCTGCGCGCAGACTTCTTCGGCTTTAGCCGTTGAACGTGAATAGTGGACGGCCACAGTCGCACCTTCACCCGCGAGTTTAAGTGCCGTCGCCTTCCCAATCCCACGGCTTCCCCCCGTTACCAACGCAACCCTTCCCTGAAATTTCATTGTTTCATCAACCCCTGTATTATCGTATTTTGGCTCCTATTCTTGTTTTCTCATAAAGGTAGGAAGAAATAAGCAGCTATAAAACACGCCGCTGACGATGCATAAAACACGTTGCTGCCGCTGGCGAGGTTTCCTAACCTCGCCGATTAATTATAGCGCCCATCGTAACACCAACAAATATACCGCAGGCCCCACCAAAAGTCAACATCTAAACACCTCAAAAGCTTTGTAGCATGGTGTGCCTCGGGTGTTCCTATTGTAATATACCGTATTTTGGCTGCCTCTGTTCGCCTAGCTTATTAGGTTGTGCGATTAGGCTCTCCGCAGGAGGTGGTTTCTCTCCGATGTTGTAGCATATCCTGTTAGGCTGTGCCTCGTCCTTCACAATCCTGTAAAACCCACCAATTTCCCACAAAAAAACCTTTTTTCGTCTCGGTGACCTTTCTTCCCACAATCAAGGTCTTGTTGTATAAATGGCGGCGAAAGACCTTGAAGATCTCTCAGATGAAATATTACTGCTATGCATTCAGAACGGGGATGATGACGCGCTTGTAGTTCTCATCAATCGATATGAGCGGCTCCTGAAGATCATCATCCACCGTGAGATCCGCAATCCCAGGGAAGAAGCAGACATCTATCAAGATACTATTCTCGCGATTGTGCGGTGTCTCCGCCGGCAAGCCGATGACATAGCGTCTGCGGAACAGTGGCTGAAACAGGTGGTGCGTAGCAAATGCAAAGCGTTTCTTGCGAATGCTAAGAAACTTGGTCTCGTCAGAGAATCCGCTGAAGCGTATTACGCCTTTGCCGTTCATGAGCAGGAAGAACGCCGCTTGCAGGAGGCGCGTATCTCAGAAGATATAGCGGAAGTCCGTGAGTTTGTTAAGGCACTTGGTCCCATTTACGTAGAGGTTGTTGAGTTGTGGGCAAGGGGGCTGACAGAGGTTGAGTCAGCAAAAGTGCTGGGTATTGCGCCAAACACCGTGAAGTCTCGTCGGAACAAGATACGAAAGTTCCTCCGGGAGCATGTCGGTGTGTCGCGGTCCTGAGAAAAGAGGTCCCCTAATTCAACAAAATGAGGGTAAGGGACTCCATTAATTTATTCACGCATTTTATAAGGAGAATGTATAATGAATAGGAACTCGAATCACAACTATGGAGGGCATCATGCTACGTTATGTTTTCTCTCATAGATCCTGCTTTCCGGTATCTTGCCAAAGATCATCTGACATCGAAGGTAGAGCAATCGTCTGCCAATAAGATACCGCTCGCTAAGTCCCAATATTCTGGCAACGCTTGGAAAGTCGTCAACGGCATCGGCAAAAAAGGATATGTTTTCATTCTCTTTAGTATCCTGATTTTTCTCATCCAACTTTGTGCCCCTGGATTTGTAGGGGTTGACGCGTACTATCACGTCAAGGTGAGCGAGCTTATGATGCAGCACGGGATCTTAAAAGCGTTCCCATGGACACAAGTCAGCATCTGGAAGGATAAATTCTCGGACAAAGAATTCCTATTTCATGTTTATTTGCTGCCCTTTATTCATATTGTCCCGAATCCTATGGTTGCTGGAAAGATTGCAATTTCCGTCTTAGGTGGTGTCTTTTTCCTTCTGTTTTACAGACTCCTCAATCAATTTCGAATCCGGCACTCGCTTATCTGGACACTGATTGTTTTGGGCATTAACTTTGTTTTTCTACAAAGAATGTGTATGGTTCGGCCACACGTATTGTCGTTGGTGCTTACCCTTTTATTTATAGAAAGTTTATGGCGACAGAACCCCTGGCAAATTTTGCTAATTTCATTTATTTATTCACTTGCCTATACGGCAGCACATTTTCTAATATGTATTGCAATTATCTACCTAACAATTTTACTAATACATCAACAGAAATCACAGATAAGTTTCCTTTTACTCACGCTTGCTGGAACCATAGCCGGGCTGGTTATTCATCCGCATTTTCCAAACAACCTAAAAGCATGGTATGTACAAAATGCCCTTTTGCCTGTTTTCAATTGGGGAAAAAACACAGAATTCTGGTTTGTAGCGGAACACACACCACTACCGATAGAGGCATTTATAGGTGCATGTGGACTGACGCTGGCACTTTTCGGTACCGCAACAACTATCATGATTTTAAATTGGAGAAATTTAGGTAGCATTACTATATTTATCTTCGCGCTTTCTAGTGTTTTCCTCGGAATGACGATTGTCTCAATGAGATTTGTCGAATATTGGGTGCCTTTTACAGTTATATTTTGTGCCTTGAGCATAAAGGCTGTAAATCCTATAAAATCCACAGTCTTGAAAAACACTATTAAGATAGGACAGTTTGGTTTGCTGAGTTTTTCTGTCATCATGTACGTTTTAGCTCTGTTGCTGATTCCGGTCCGTTTTACGCCGGAATTGGAGGAAGCTGCCCAGTGGTTAAGTAACAACACCCCGCAAGAGGCTATCGTATTTACAACAGATTGGTCCGATTTTCCGCAATTATTTTACTATGATACACAAAGTCGCTACTTGTTTGGCTTGGATCCCGTTTACTGCTACGCGTATGATGCAGACTTATGGGCGACCTGGGTAGCGATTGTCTCAGGACAGGCAAACGACCCCGGGGGTGAGATACAGAATGTTTTTCATGCCGATTATGTCCTCTGTCCAAAGGATTCAGAGGAAATGCAGTATAGGCTCACGGCACAATTATTGGAAGATAACCGGTATCACATCGGTTACGAAGATGAGCATCACCTTATCTTTGTATCAAAATAAAATAAATTCAAGTCATCCAGAGATGTTATCGGCAATTGCCGATGATAAATCCGCCCTGGAAAACAGTTCATCCGGGGGCAGAAAGGAGGTAAATACAATGGAGAAAAAGTCAATGGCGGCAATCCTGGTCGCTTGTATTTTTACGTTTGCACTGCTTAGCAGTGCTTCCCCTATAAGCAATGTATGGTGGGGACTCAGTGTCGTTGCGGACAATGATGCTGTTGGCCTTGTTGGAGTTATTGAAGGTGTTAAATGGGGATTCATCGCCGGATCTTGCGGGGCCGGCCTTGTTGGTGGGGCGGTTGTTGGAATCGGTGTTGGTCTTTAATTGCCCTTGTTTCCATTATGTGCGCTTTTTCATTTTTTCACCCTATCTGCTAATGCCAGTGCGCAAGCGCTCGAACTGTGGTGTTTCGTTTGATTAATAGCTTTGCATGAAAAATGTTTTCATGCAAAGCACAACATCTGAATTTATGCAGTGTTTTTTGCGACTTTTCGTAATTGCGATTGGAATTTGGTGTATAGGTGGTACGTTTAGTTGGTGGTTTCAGGCGCCTGACCACGCGTCTGTCCAAGAGCACCCCAACGAATGGAATACTACACTAACTGATTTTAACGCCTCAAAAATTATTCTCAACAATTTACTGGTGATCACGATCGCTGTAACAGGAATTTTTACAGTTGGCACAACCACGGTTCTAACACTCCTTGTCAACGGTCTTGTTGCAGTTCTGTTTTTAAAGGATCTTAACATTACGGAATTGCCCTTGCAGGTAAAATGCCGACTTCCCTATGTCGTTTTAGAAATCTCTGCGCTCTGGATAAGCAGCACTGCAGGACTATTAGGTTGTTCAAAAGTGTTTAAACTCTTTACAACCTCCCGACTTTATTTTTGTTCTAAAGAACTTAGATTTCTTCTCACGACTTACCTCATTTCAATTGTGCTAACTATCATTGCAGCCCTGTTGGAAGCAAACCTAATCATTATGCTAACAAAACAGAGATAATTTTCTCCCTATTTGATTCTAAAGAATAAATGAAAACTTATGAAACACTGGCTTACGAGGTTAAACCAATACCTTTCACATGCTCTTGAAACTTATACACCGGGACTCTCGTTTCCCTTAACAATCGTTTGTTTGAATAGCATAGGCCACATTTTTAACACACAATATATCTATGGGCATATAGAATTATCTGAGATTCCCCGTAACATTCAGATCGCGATATCGATTCTTGGAGGCTTTTTTATTTTTGGGGGTTCACTCATCAGCTGGCTCTTAATAAGCGTTATCGTTTTTTATTGGTGCGAACTCTTTTACGATATTGAAGGAAGTTTCCGAAACTTCTTTGAGATTGTAGGTATTTGTCATTTCGTGTTATTAATAGGCACACTCATTTGTTATCTTTTTATGTTCTTCGGTTTATCTGATGACCTTGCTATGCTTGAAAATAGATCAGATGCACAAGAACAGTCAGAAGTTATTAATGAGGTGTTGTCCCCTCTTAAGTTTATTGGTACTATAAGCAATATTTGCTTCGGGCTTGTTCTTGTAGTGGTTATTCAAGTTCTTTTTTACATTAAGTGGCTTAGAGCATTTTGTGGTGTAGGTATCCCTTATACCGTTTATTGGTTATTGAGCAGAGCATTACAATCTGTTTTTCAATTTAATTAGAGAGTAGCGTTTCGTTATATGAAAACAATATCAATTCTTTCAGTTTGTTTCTTCATATTCTCTATCAGCAATGCCCTTAGTCAGAACATATCTTCTGCTGGAATATCGGTTCACTTAACCTTCAGAGTACTCGGGTGGCAACCGAATGAAGCGATCGGGATAAAATATACAGGTCAAGTCTCCAAACAACAGATACGAACAGATTTGCAGGCACTGAAAGAAGCACACGGCTGGGCATATTCTGAAAACGATCTTGAAATTAGATATGAAAAAGGCGAGAGAGTGATCTGGCAACGCGGAAAACTCTCAAAGAAACATTATCTTAATACGAACTTTACACTAAATTTTCAAGCACTACGAGAGCAGTTCCCGGATGCTGAACGCATCATTATTGATATTATGAACAAAAATGGATTCACTTATCAGCCCACATTTACTCCGGACCTGGTCGCAAGGGCCAGTGTTAATCTGGACAGTTATAAGTGGGAAAACCAACTTCCGTTCCAAAAAGATTGGACTGGACTGGCAAATTACAGAATCCGCTATACCCTCGAGCCTATACACTTCACTGATAATATAAGTTTACCTCTACTCAAAGCAAAAGCTTCCTTTTCCAATTCATGGTTTTTCTTGACATTTCCACTCCTAATTTTTCTAACATTATTGCCTGCGGTAAGCGTCTATATTT
The DNA here is from genome assembly GCA_965202725.1 of Candidatus Poribacteria bacterium. Classification (GTDB taxonomy): domain Bacteria; phylum Poribacteria; class WGA-4E; order WGA-4E; family WGA-3G; genus WGA-3G. The sequence goes on along the minus strand of OZ241845.1, from coordinate 3,677,455 downwards.
TTTTATCCAGGGGTACGATCTACAACAAACGCGGCAAGATCACACTTAAACCGCTCCAAATGAGCATAATCTGTGTCGAATTACACTTTGTTATAGGTGCAGGAATTTACTTAGGTTATTTAGATCTATGCGCTTCGGTGACACAAAATACAATTTTCGGTTATCTATTAAGTGTTGTTCCTTTAGCTATAACTTCCTTTCTAATTTTTCTTCAGGTTTCCCATCGCTACGAAAAGTCAGCTCGTGGCACCACGTGGAGTTTTCGGGAAAATCTCCTTACCAACCTGCGTATGATGGTTCTCGGATCCCCCCTATTGTTGCTTCCGTTCTGCTACTTCGGAACACAGAAAGCTTTTCCGGAACTCCCATTTTTTATTTTTCTCGTCCTTCTCTTATGTCAGTACGCACTGCTCACCTTACTCTTTGGCTGTGTGATACCCTTTGCTATGCGTTGGATTTGGAAAGGAAAACCGTTAGCAGACGACACACTCCGCCAACGTCTGCATCAACTGGCAGAAAAAGCAAGAATAGATTACCGAGACATTATTTTACTACAAACGCAGAGCAGCAAGTTAGCAAATGCCTGGGTTGCAGGTATCCTTCCGAAGTGGCGTTCAGTGTTTCTGACAGACTACTTACTTGAGCATTTGCGTTCTAATGAGATTGAAACTATCTTTGCACACGAGTTGGGCCATCTTAAACATAAACATCTCCTCAAGCAGGTCGCGTGGGTTGTTCTAGGTTTCGGTGGGCAATTGGCATTAATACGGCTAAGTCTATTCCTATTCGGTTTTTTCACCGGTATTCCTGCATGGCTGTATTGGCTATTATTTGCCAGTGTTAACTTCGGTGTCATTCTCTTATTGGTTCAGTTTGGATTAATGCGATTTTGGAGGCGGATGGAATTTGAAGCTGACGCTTATGCGATAGAACTCACGCAGCAACCATCTGTTTTCCTTCAGGCCTTGCGGAAGCTTATTGAACTGAATGATGCTCCTGAAGACCTCGATAAATTCAACGAGATGCTATCTACGCACCCCGATTTTAAAGCACGTGCCGAGGCAATTGAAAAAAACAGATACTGACCCGGGAAGTGAAACCCGCCGCCTCTCTCTGTTGTGTCTGGGGTGATGGTTAAATTTAATCATCACCCCCTTTCTTGTTTGACTCGCCCCTCATGACCAGGGGCGCAGAAACCTGTCCTTTCCGCCTCAGGCTCACTAACCCTTTTACTATTGTATTTTGATCCTATTCTTTTTTTTTGCCGTAAAGGCAGGAAATAAGTAGGTATAAAACACGTTGCTGCCGCTGGCGAGGTTTCCTAACCTCGCCGATTAATTATAGCGTCCATCGTAACACCAACAAATATACCGCAGACCCCACCAAAAGTCAACATCTAAACACCTCAAAAGCTTTGTAGCATGGTTTCCTGTTAGGCTGTGCCTCGTCCTTCACAATCCTGTAAAACCCACCAATTTCCCACAAAAAAACTTTTTTTCGTCTCGGTGACCTTTCTTCTCACAATTAAGGTCTTGTTGTATAAATGGCGGCGAAAGACCTTGAAAATCTCGCAGATGAAATATTACTACTATGCATTCAGAACGGAGATGATGACGCGCTTGTAGTTCTCATCAATCGATATGAGCGGCTCCTGAAGACCATCATCCACTGGGAGATCCGCAATCCCAAGGAAGAAGCAGACATCTATCAAGATACTATTCTCGCGATTGTGCGGTGTCTCCGCCGGCAAGCCGATGACATAGCGTCTGCGGAACAGTGGCTGAAACAGGTGGTGCGTAGCAAATGCAAAGCGTTTCTTGCGAATGCTTAAGAAACTTAGTCTCGTCAGAGAATCCGCTGAAACATATTACGCCTTTGCCGTTCATGAGCAGGAAGAACGCCGCTTGCAGGAGGCGCGTATCTCAGAAGATATGGCAGAGGTTCTTGAGTTTGTTAAGGCACTTGGTCCCATTTACGTAGAGGTTGTTGAGTTGTGGGCAAGGGGGCTGACAGAGGTTGAGTCAGCAAAAGTGCTGGGTATTGCGCCAAACACCGTGAAGTCTCGTCGGAACAAGATACGAAAGTTCCTCCGGGAGCATGTCGGTGTGTCGCGGTCCTGAGAAAAGAGGTCCCCTAATTCAACAAAATGAGGGTAAGGGACTCCATTAATTTATTCACGCATTTTATAAGGAGAATGTATAATGAATAATAACCCGAATCATAACTATCGAGGGCATCATGCTACGTTATGTTTTCTCTCGTAGAGCCTTCTTTGTAGCAATCGCTTTTTTTCTTCTTGTTGTTGGCGGTAGCCTGTTGTATAGCTGGGATATACGCCGCAGCACTGAATCGGAGTTGGGACAAACGCTAAAGATTAAGCAACACCCCGAAAATCAGAACGCTGCGGACACCGCAGCGGATATCCCTCCATCGCCTGGGGAGACCGCTGATAGCGGACACTGGCATGGCGATGTCTGGCATTCAACGCCTCACGCGATCAGAGAAGATCGCGCAAATATGGAAGTGATAGATACCCCTGAAACCCAAGAGTCTCCATTTTTCAATTTGGAATCACCAGAAACAGGAGTTGACAGAGATATCCCTTGGGAAGAAACCGCCGACGCTCAAAGACTTACCCAAAAACTCTTAAAAGAATGGGAGGATTTTGGGTATGATTTGAAAGGTAAATATTCGGTTTTGTTTGACCAGCAGGCGCTTGAAAAACTTGCCCAAACCAGAGAAGGGAGACAACAAATCAAGTCTCAGGCAGGTGCAATAGTTACTGAAACTTTAGATGAATTTGAACGGCTGTTCTCTCAAATTCCATCTGATTTTTCACTCGTTGTCCTTGATTTGTTAGAAGAACATTTCACGGAAAATAACCAAGGATTACCGCAAAAATATATTGACCAAGCTTTAGATCAAATGCGGTCCAAAATCAATTAATGGAGTTTTTTGATGAATTTCACTAGCATATTTCGGAGTACACAGGGGCGGAAAGTGCCACTCATCAACAACATATCGGTATTAATGATATGTCTTGTTTTGATTACCTACACATATCCTGGATTTCAAGCAACAAGTTTCGCTGACTGGCGTGACCCAGCTGTTATAGGCTTAGGTATAGTGGGAGGAGGTCTTGCTATAGGCGGTGCAATCGCAACTGCCCCTGCATGGGGGATCGCGGGCGGTGTATGCGCCATAGTCGCGGGCGGTATTGCTCTTTGGGATTGGGCAGATGGTCCCGACGAAGATAGTTGCAACGATTGTGACGGCAGTGGATATTACAATGGTGATAATTGCAACACCTGTAATCCGCCCGATGACGATGGTTGTCCGAATTGTCCTGGCACAGGATGCAGTTCGTGTGCACAGACATGCTCGATCTGTGGCGAGACTTTTTACTCTTCCCATACGTGTGAGTCAGGCTACGACTATACTCCCGGATGTAGTTACTGTACAGCAGGATGCTCTTCCTGTAGTGTAGGTAGTAGCAGTTCTTCGGGCTCTTACTACTCCTACTAACCGTTTCGAAGGCAAGAGCCCATTGATACGAAAGTTCCTCCAGGAGCATTTCGGTGTGTCGCGGTCTCCGGGAAAAGAAGCCCCTTAAATATTTGAAGTGTGATAACGGGATTTAAAACCGTTCACCAAGTGCAATAAGCGTGAAATTCACTTTTGCTAAACCCATTATAATTTTTCATCTAAAAAAAGGAGCAGATTATGTTTAAGTATTTTCTATTCACTATCGTTTTGAGTATCGCAATCATTTCTGATGCTTATGCCCATGGCGGCAGGCTCGCGGCAGACGGCTGCCACAATGACAATGTTAATGGCGGTCGCCATTGCCATAGAAACGACAATGACCCCGATGAAGGAGCACCCCTCGTTAAGGCACCAGCTGTCATTCCCAAATTAGATACACTCTCTTATCTCTGTCAGAAGGTTAGAGTGATTGACGTCTATGATGGCGATACCGTCACGATAAATACAAATGAAAGGCGTATTAGTAGCAAGCATGTTAGAGTTAGACTGGCTGGAATAGATGCACCCGAGTTAAACGCCAAAACTGAGAAGAAAAAAAAGGAAGCGATACAAAGTCGGGACTACTTGGAAAGGCTCATCTTGGACGAAGAGGTTATCGTTTTGTTTGAAAAAAGCGATACAACCCTTGATGGTATAAATCGTGGTGCTTTTGGCAGACCTATCGTTTACCTATTCATTCTCGAAGATAGGTTGCTCCCGAACGTAAAGGTGTTTATTAATCAGAAGATGATAGATACCGGCAACGCCATAAGGTCTGAATACGATGTAGCGTTTCCTGTGCTGTTTACGGAGGGCTTTGATTTATCGGATATACGCGTCAGTGCTTATATAAACGCTCATCACGGGAAGGCACCTGTAGATGCGATGGAACGCGTGCCTACAACTTGGGCAGAATTAAAAAGGTAAACTCGTGATGAACCCATCCCCAAACGACTGATTGTGTTTGATGTTACTTGACAGGTGTTCAAGGAGGAGATAAATTATTGAGATGTTTGATGCGGTCTGCAAGATTCCGAGCTTTTGAAGTACCCTTTGAAAAACCTGAAGATTTTAAGATGTCTGACGCTGATGTGGAAAGATTACTCGCATCCAAGGAGCAGCCCAGGGCTCAGCTAAGTGGGTAGCAAGACTTGTCCTACAGGTCCATCGTCCTTCGTTAGAGCAGTCCCAGGTTATAGGTTAGCTGCCCGGGTGTCCATAACGAATGCTGGATTTCGCTCTCTTTCCGGCAACATTAGTTAGTGGATTCAGTAAAGTGTTTTGATGATCTATGCGGAAAATTACAACACCTGTCTCGGCTCCAAAAAAGGAACATTGGGAAAATGATGTGCTCTTTCAAAAAGCTTACAGAAACTCTTATATTTGTAGGGTTGATTGTCTTTGCGACAATATTCATTTGGCGGCTGACCGTACCGCCAAAACCGGTAATCCTCTACAAGGCGACACAACAGGGAACCCCCGTGGTGACAACAGCTAATGATTCTAGTTCCCCTGATAATCACCCACACGTCCATAATCCTGTGGATCTTTCACAATCACATGTTCAGGCTGAGATGAGAAACGAAGACATATCCGGGATGAGCAATGAAACTCACATTCATAGAGGATTTTACCCCAAAATGGCTGCCGCATCACAGCATTTTCAGGAATTTTTTAAAGAGATTGACACTAACCCTGAAGCCGCGCGCACAGAATTAGAGGCATACACTTCTCTCTTATTCCAGAACCATCCGCGAATAAAAGACTTGAACAAACTCTTTTTTGCTATCGTTGATGGCAAAGGCGGCCTGGTGCGAGATGTCATCAGCTTGATGAAATTGAAAAAGCAGATGTTGATTGACACGAATCCTGAAGGGTTTGCCCCCAACATCAAATATGTTGAGCAACTTTTGAAAGAACTGGAACGGATCGAGAAAATCTATGAAAGTGAGGGACGACTTGAAACGCAAAAAATCCCCTTCGTCATGGAATATGGAAAATAGTCCTCATTTTTTCTTAATCTCATTAGGGCTTACGTAATAGTTAAAAAATGTAGTATACTTTCAACTTATGAAAACTTTAACACTTTCAGAAAAGAAGCAACCGTTATTTTCCGATTATCGCCAATTTCTGTTGGCGAGTTTTGATAATTTCACACAGAAGTGTTTTGCGGATCATACTGACCGATGGAGCCATGATCGCCTTAACCGTCTGAAAGATTAAGCAACTTCACCGACTCATTTATAAAACTAGCGTTGGCACAAATTTTAGATTAAGTAAAGAAGGAGAATACATGAAATCAATCAACTTAACGCCATTTATCTGTCTCCTGTTTCTGGTAATTTTCATCTGTACTGGGCTTTGGCTCTATACCCAATGGGACTTAAAGCGGTTTAACGAGTCATTACCAGAATTACCAGCTGTGGCGACACCGAGAGAAGATTCCGTTCAATCACAATCGGTACTCCCGCAAGTGCCAACTGCCTCCCCAGAATCCGCGGGGCGTGACATCTCACAGCTGGAAACTGACCTCGTACGCGTGGAAAATAAAAAAGAGGAGATTGCTAAATCTGCTATCGTGGATGAAACACAATACGCCGCCGATGCCTCTTTTGATAGCGTATCGCGGGATTTTTCTGATGAAGCAGGTCCTTTTGATGAAACAGAAATTGACCCACTTCTGGCTGCAGATGCCCCGGAAGTTAACCCAGAACTTCCGTATGACATAGGAATCGTCAAAAAGGGATTTGACGACTACAACGCTTCTCTTGCAACAAAACCCGAATACGCCTATCAACGTCTTGACGATGCACTCCGTGAGCAGTTCGGAGACGATCCAGATGTAGACATTCTTGTTGAACACACAAGGCGATCCAATAACGGTACCACTACGTTAGATTCTGAAATTAGAAATCTTGAAGCCCAACTGCGTCTTTTGCTAAAAAACAACTATCCAGGGCAACAAGCCCTTGAGAACGCTCTTCATCTCTATCGTGAAATGAAACAAATGTCCCTTGAAGCGGGGAGAGAAATCAAAGTAACTAGTCACGTTGTCATCGATACAAGCCGAGATTAATGAAATGTAGGGGTGGTGTAGTTTTCGGTTCCGATCGTGGTTTTCGTTCACATAGATTTCGTTTTTCGGAAATATCGCGAGTGCCGCATAGGCTATATTACGGGTCTCAAGAGTCTATGTCAAACATTATTAGGTAACCCCTAATTAATTGAACACCCCGCCCCGGCGCGGTTAGGAAACTTCGCCTACCGGGGCATGAAAATATCTCTATTTATTTTGGGGTTTCACTATAAATGGTCATAGATGAAATGCCTGTGGTCAGAGAACGTCTTTTATTTTTCACAATTTCTCAGGTATATGAGATATTCTGAAATGTATTATCCCGACTCCGAATACGGAGCGACAAAACAGAAAGGAGAAACAAAATGAAGCAAAATATTGTTCGTATTTCCCCGATACTATTCATTATCGCTTCCGTGACTATCTTCATGATGGGATCTACTCTTGAAGAGGTTGATGCATGGACGTACCATGAGTGCTATAAAATCGTCTGGCACCCGATCTCCTTCCCACCTTATGTGTGGCCAGAACTCGTCCGTTATGAAGTTCGACATGGCCACCTAAACCCTCATATATGGAGCGCGTGCACGAGTAGTTAACCATTTCGTCAGAGGTGAAGCGTTTCTGTCCTAGAAGGCAGAAACGCTTCACGTTCTTATAGGAACCCTAAATGAAATCAATAGGAAATATCGTTTCTCTTTTTGTTCTTATCATTGTGAGTGTTTCACTAGGTTTTTACCTCTACCCGAGACATTCGGGTGTGTCAAAAGTGTCGTCAGCAACTTTTCCTCGGGCAGCAGTAACCGGCCTCCAGATAGAAGTCGACTTGGCAGAACCTCACGTCGAAAGTCAAGCAGAAACACCCCCGACAACACCTAGAATAAAAGTCAAGAAAGACTGTACCTGCTGTCGTGATGCGTTAGTAGAGGTAAAAGCAAAACCGAAAGAAATGGAGATGTGGGCAAGGGAGATGATCAACACTCACGGTTATGATGAAGGCATGAACCGCGTCAATATCCACTCCCCAACACTAGCAAGACGGGTGCAGGCTTCTTGAAAAAAAAAGTCTACAAAGCCAGCACACGTCCAGCCGTGAAAAGTTATGGAAGGTCCTTCTTTACGCGCTCTCATGAAAACACGTTATCTTCTCTTAGTCACCCTGTTTCTTTTGCTCACAGGAGCTCCCCGCTTTTTCTCTTTATATGCCCACTGGAATAGTGACGAAGCCCGTTGGTTGGGAAGAAGTGCACAGTTCATGTCAGCTGTCAAACACGGAGAGTTCTCTGAAACTGTGATCGCCTATCACCCCGGTGTGACGACGATGTGGATTGCGGGCCTCCGCACGTTTTTTATATGGCATCGTGTGGACGTTCCCAACCTTGTCCTGTCGCGGGGATTTATAGGTATTGTGGTATCGGTAGGCATCGGCCTCACCAGTTTTTTACTTTACAGACTCTTTGGAGAGTGGATCGCACTTGGCGGGTTCGTTTCTCTCGCTTGTTCACCGTTATTTTTAGCACAAACGCGGCGCGTCCATACAGACGCGCTCGCGACGACTTTTGTTCTCCTGGCGGTGCTGCTGTTCCTTCTCTATTGTCAAAATCGCTACCGCTGTGTCTATCTCATCTTTTCAGGTATCACTTACGGGCTTGCATGCCTGAGCAAAAGCTACGCCCTCATTCTCTTACCGTGGATACCGCTGTGTCTGTTTGTATTTCGGGAAAAAGAGGGAAGGCGTTTTTTGACAGGCATCGCAGTGGGGCTCTGCTTTTTAATTTGTGCTTTACTCACTGTCTCGCACTTTGGCCCGTTTTTTGGACGCTCCCTTTTGGAATCCTCAGTGCCTGTCTACTTGGAACGCTCGTCATATTATTGGGGGAATTGAAAAGGAGAAGGATATCCCTGAGCAACATTCCCTTTTGGGCAGCAGTGCTCGTTATAGGCGGAACAGGCATTCGAGCCCTGCAAACCGTCGGGACGGTTTTTGAGAGCGTCAATTGGGCCCTGACAACCCCTCACGAAGTAGAACACTTTTTTCTTGGAAAAGTTGTTAACGACCCGGGCTGGCTTTTTTATCTGTTTGTGCTGGTGATCAAAAGCACACCGCTGATGCTACCTCTGGCGATCGTGGGGGGCATTCTCCTTTGGAAACACCGGAACGACTCCGAGGAAACCTCCCGACACTTCAAAACTGGGATCGCCATCGTTATCGTTGCGATGCTTTTCACGGTCTGCCTCTCCACTACAAGTAAAAAGTTCCCGCGGTATTTGTTACCTGCTTTTCCAATGTTAGAGATACTCGCCGCCATCGGATTCGTCTCGGGTCTAAAGTGGAGTTATAACGCACTGCGTTCTTGCTTTGGAAACCAAACGGAAATAGCAAAATACAAAAAAGCACTTGCTGTCCTTGTATGTATCGGATTCTTTTTCATTCAGACACTCCCCGTGATCGCACGACACCCCTATTATGGCACCTACTATAACCCCTGCTGGAAAGTCACAGACATCACGAAGATAATTACCGTCGGCGATGCCTCTGGCTTGGATATTGCCGCAAAATATCTCAACGAGAAAACGGTGTCTCCATCCCTGGTGGTGCAGGTTTCTCCGGTATCTGCCGAGTTTCTCAGCTACTACTTCAACGGATACACCTATCGCGCAGATAGGGACAGAGGACACACACCCGATTACGAAGTTGTCTATATCCGAGATTCACAAATCGGCAGAGTTCCTCAGACAGGCACTCTCAACGGAGAACTGGAAGCCGTTATCACCCTCAACGGCATTGACCACGTCTGGATTTACCGCATGCTAAAGCAATAAACACCATGTCTCTACTTTCTCTGGTCATTCCCGCCTATAACGAAGCCGAATCGCTATCGCTTTTATTCAAAAACATTGGCGCAACCCTCCATACGCATGGCTACACTGCGGAAGTTATCTTTATCGACGGTGGTAGCACGGACGCAACTACAGCAGTCTTAGATCGCCTCGCTTCGCGATCACAGCTACCGGTTCATGTTATCGCTTTCAAGCGGAACCGCGGCAAAGCCGAGGCACTCAGGGCAGGTTTTCAGAAAGCCACAGGCGACATTGTAATGACAATGGATGCGGATCTCCAAGACGATCCTACCGAAATTCCAAAGTTGTTAGCCGCGCTGGAAAATGGAAAATATGATGTCGTCTCCGGGTGGAAATACCCGCTCAAAGGCCCTCTTGAAAAAAGGGGGTTCTCGTTTATTTTTAACCGTGTCACTGCTATGCTGACGGGTGTCAAGCTTCACGATATGAATTGCGGGTTTAAGGCATATCGGGCAGAAGTCGTCAAAGCCCTCAATCTCTACGGTGATTTACATAGATATATCCCAATCTTGGCACAGGCTGCGGGGTTTTCTGCCGGTGAGGTGAAATTCAAACACCATCCCCGTCGGCTGGCTCGCTCAAAGTATGGGTTCAAATGTATCCCGAAAGGCTTTATTGATCTGCTCACGGTGCTGTTTTTAACGAAATACAGAAACCGCCCGATGCACTTCTTCGCTGGCATTGGCAGTTTGTTTGCCGGTGCGGGGCTTGGAGTGCTGCTGTTGGCAGGCATCCTCGCATTTTCAAAGACAGGCGCGCCTTTTGTATCCCACTGTCTTGCGGATGGGTTCAGTATCCTCACTGGTATCGTCTTGAGGGCTATTGGGCTATTGGGCGAACTGTTCATTACTCTGAGAAATGAATGAAAACGCTGCGACAATCTCTGGGGTATCTTATCGCTGGGATACTCTTGTTTTTTCTCGTCAAACCCTTTATACAGACACACACTGATCTCATGCGTGCTCGGTTTGGGATACACTGGGGCTGGCTGATCTGTGCTTTTGTTGTGCTTCTCTTTTATTGGAGTGTGTATCTCTATCCGTTTGCCCTATTACTGCGGGGGCTGAGCGGAAAAGAGGTTGCTTTTCGAGATACCTTCACCCTTTTCCATCTGTCGAACATCACGCGTTATCTGCCGGGTCGTATCTGGGGTGTTGTGAGGCTTCTCTCACTGTGTCCTCGTTTCGGTTTGGGCAAAACCGCTGTTGCTGGCAGCCTGACCTTGCACGTGGGCATAGAGACAGCACTCGGTGGGCTGATTGCGATGACGCTGTTGTTTTCAAAACAGATCCAAGACACCGCGGCAGAAGTGGTTGAAAGGTTTTTAGGACAAAGGTTGCTTTTGGTGCTTGCGGTGATAGTATGTCTTGCGGGTCTTGTCTGTTTGATCCCGAAAGTCACAAAACACGTGCGGGTACTTCTCAAAATGCTCTCACTGCTGAAAAATGTCAGGCTCTGGGGAAACGTCCTCACCTGCCACATCCTACTCTGGCTCTGTCAAGGACTTGCTTTTTTTCTTTTTGTCAAAAGTCTTGTCCCCGTTTCTTTCACATCCGCTGGCGTTCTTATCGCGAGTTTTGCGTTTGCATGGGTTGTTGGCTTTTTGAGTTTCCTCGCCCCGGGTGGGTTAGGGGTACGCGAGGGGCTACTGGGACTGTTATTAACTCACCTGATGCCCGCCTCACAGGCTACACTCGTTGCACTGCTTTGTCGCCTCTGGATGCTGTTGGCAGAGATACTTTTAGCAGGTATAGCTTTTGGATTGGACAGGAATAGGCGACGTTGAAAAAACATCTAAAACGCTTCGGGGGCATCACCTTTTTCAGCAGTGCTGTCTTTTTCAATTTCCTCTTGCTGATAAACACGAAATTGCTTTGCTTTCACTTGACAGGATTTGAAAAAGGAGATAAAGTGTTAGAACCTTTGCTGTAAATTGGTTCGGTTTTCTCCTTATTTTTGAAGTTTTGTCGATCGTGGCGAGATGCTGTTATCTCTAATAGTCTCCGCGGATTGCCAGAGGACGCAAAATACCTTTGCTTTCTTAACGCAATCCCACGAAAAATAAAGGAGAAACAGAAAATGTCTTTCTACCCAGGTTTTAATCCCAAAACGACTTATGCGTTTTTTTATTTCACACTGATCGCCCTCGTGCTGCTTTGTGTCCCCTATGTTCGCAGCGAGACTTCAGGGAGCTATGGCTACGCGGGAAACCTCCCCAATAGTTACGGATATGTGTACGTGGATTCATGGGTGAACGGCAGATGGACGGAAGAGCTCCACTTGCTCTCAATCTCAAATGGAGAGGACTTTGACATCACCTATACCTGGGAAGTCCATCATGAAATTGTCGGTTGGGGCCACGATCCGAACGGTATCTATGTGGATGGCGGCTGGGGGCCGACAGTCTTCCCCGGCGGATATTCATATATCAGGCGTTCTCCCTACGTAGCTACGGATTATATCAGGGATTTCCCGGAAGGCGCGACCGATGTGACAATCCACTCCTGTACGGGTTTAGAGGCGTACGATACAAAACGTCCATGGAGACGAGATTCCTGGCAAGTCCAGCGCAATCACACTGTCACGGTGAACTAACCCGAACGTTTCAGAAACGACAAGGTGCTCGTCTCTCCGTGAAACAGGCACCTTACTTTCCAGAAGAGGATCCACTGCCATGAAAATGTTACTCAATCTCTGCTGCTTGTGTCTCTGTCTGATTCCCCCACATACGCCAAAATCGTGTTTGGTGCCGACAGCGATGCCAACGACGAAGATGACATTTATTTAATGGAGGATGACGGCAGCAACGTGATACGATTAATACACACTCCGCTGTCCGAGTTTACGCCCCGTTGGGCGCCCGACGGAAAACAGATCGCCTTTGCACGAAATCAGGTGGAGCGACACGCCGGGTTTGAACCCGATGTGTGTCTGATCGATATCCGTGGGAAGAACGTCAGAAACCTCACAAACAGAGCGGGGCGGGACGGCCCCGGTCTCGCGTTTTCACCCGATGGCGAAACCCTCGCCTTTGTCAGCGATAGACACCGGATACCACAGATTTATACCATTGACTTCCACAGTGGAAACGTCCGACAAGTAACCGATGGCGACAGTGCCGCGTCTGACCCCGATTGGTCACCCGATGGCCACCAACTCGTTTACAGGGTACTCAACACAGACATCTACACCGTCAACACAGATGGCACGAATCAAAAGCCACTCCTACAGCCGCTGGCGGCCCCCGGCCTGTGGCTCCGGTTCAGTCCGAGCTGGTCCCCGGATGGGAAACGGATTGCGTTTTGTGAAATGGTGTGGAAAGAGCAAAAGGACACTGAAGTACGGTTGATGAGTTACAACACTGTGACGAGACGGCAGCAGCAAATCCGGGCGTTTAAAAGAGGATTACAAGCCACTGTTGGATGACAGATAATGTGATCCTCATCTCGATGATAGAGGATCGGAGCAACACCAACGACATCTATCGGTATGATCTCGGCAGTCGCAGGCTGACCAATCTCACAAACACGCCTCATCTGAGTGAATACCATCCCGATTGGATCCCCGATTCCGCGTATGATGTCTCTCCTGAAGAAAAAAAAAACAACCGTCTGGGGAACGATCAAAAATAACCCGTAGATATCCGGGCGCACGCAACGCAACCGATTTCTGAAGTCGGAATCCTGCCAAAATCTGCGTGATTATATACAAAGACAACTTTATTTACCTTTGTATATATTGAGGTGTGATAACGGGGTGGTTTAAAACTGTTCACCAAGTGCAATAAGCGTGAAACTCACTTTTGCTAAACCCATTATGATTTTGATCTAAAAAAGGTGCGCCCTGCAATCCCTGCATTAGACACACTCTCCTATCTCTGCCATAAGGTTAAAGTGGTTGATGTCTATGATGGCGATACCATCACGATAAATACAAATGAAAGGCGTATTAGTAGCAAGCATGTTCGCGTTAGATTCGCTGGAATAGATGCCCCCGAATTGAACGCCAAAACTCAGGAAGATTTTAAGATGTCTGACGCTGATGTGGAAAGATTACTCGCATCCAAGGAGCAGCCCAGGGCTCAGCTAAGTGCGTAGCAAGACTTGTCCTACAGGTCCATCGTCCTTCGTTAGAACAGTCCGAGGTTGTAGGTTAGCTGACCGGGTGTCCATAACGACTGCTGGATTTCGCCCTCTTTCCGGCAACATTAGTTAGTGGATTCAGTAAAGCGTTTTGATGATCTATGCGGAAAAATTACAACACCTGTCTCGGCCTCAAAAAAGGAACATTGGGAAAATGATGTACTCTTTCAAAAAGCTTACAGAAACTCTTATATTTGTAGGGTTAATTGTCTTTGCGACGACATTCACTCAAGAGCAAAGGATAGCACACCTTCGAATCTTCGCAAGAAATAATCGCTTGTTGCATAAATTGTTAGGTTGTGCTACCCTCTGATTGCCCCTACAACCAACGCACAAAATATTCAACCACTAAAAAAAACAGCTTTCATGAGACTTTTTTAGGAAATTTGCATTCATGTTTTATGAAAGCACAAAACCCTTACATGTTAACTTTTTGGGGATTCCACTACTTGTTTTAACCATTTTAACCAGAGGCTCCTATGCAGGAGGGTTGATGATGGAAAAAACACGAGATGCAGCTCTTGTCTATCGGATGCGCGCTGGCGATGAAAACGCATTTGCGGAGTTATATAGGTGTTACCAGCGTGCCCTCCACGGTTACATCACCCAGAGAATAGGCGACTGGCGAGATGCTGAGGAATTGGCGCAAGATACATTCATCAAGGTGTGGGAACATATACACACGCTTGAAGACCCTGAAAAAGTTTTGAACTGGATGTATCGTATCGCTGCTCAACTGATTGCGGGGTGGCACCGACAGCGTAAGTCCGTCAGTAGCATAGAATCCGCTGTTGATGTGCATGAGGTAGCAGGCGAAGCCATAGCCTCGGTGGTTTTCTATCAGACCTCAGAAGAGGCGGCAATCGTTAGAGAGCGAGCCGATGCCCTCTACAAAGCGATTGCACAACTTCCTGAAAGAGACCAGCAAATGCTAAGGCTGCAATCGGAGGGGCAGAGTTACCGAGAGATCGCTGAGAGATGCGAGGTCAGCGTCTCCACTGTGAGAAATGCGTTGCCTCGGGCGAAGCGGAAGTTGAAAGTCTGGGCGGATGCGTGGCAAGCCGGCAGGGCTGAAGGCTTAGATGTGGCGTTCTCTGAAGTTCATGAGAGGAAGCGAAAATAATATGTATCCTTGGTTCCGATATTGCGAAAGCAATGGGTATCTCTCAGTCTGCTATTGAACGGCCGGTCGAACGTGTGATAACCGTATAGAAGAAAGCTGCAGAGCAAAATCCCGCGGATCCCGTGTCTATGATGATAGCGAAAGAGAGATGACTATTCACTTTTGATTTTACTTGACAGAAGTTCAAAAAGGAGATAGAGCGTTAAAACATTTACTGTGAAGTGGTCCGGTTTTCTCCTTATTTTTGAAGTTTTGTCAATGGCGGCGAGATGCTGTTATATCTGAGAGTCTCCGAAGCCCTGAAGACTGCGATGCAGGTTTTACTAGAACCTCTACCGCTATGGCAACCTCTTCAGATTTTTGAGGGGGGCCGAGGGTGTGACTACCCTCCATCAGCTCGGCACTGCCATAACGACACGATGTCAGCGCATACCCAAAGTATAGCATAAACTTGCCGTGCGTTTCGGTATGCATCTTATGTTTATCACAAAGGGGATTGCCCGGAACGCAACACACCGTTATTGCCTTCCGAAAGCAATCCCCTATAAAAAGAATAGGAGAAGAACCAATGACTTTTTTCAAGAACACCCAAACGAGAAAGGTGCTGTCCTTCTACCTTATCTGTGCGTTGCTCACGGTAAGTTTCACACCTTTCACAAAAGCCGCATCAGACTACAGTCAGGATTCGCGCGACGACATGCAAGCACACGGGTCCGCTTCTGCCAGCGTCTCGTACGCAAACGGTTTGATACAGTCTTCGCACACCACCACTGCCTGGATATGGGAAGAAGGAGGTTCTCTGAACTGCTCTTCATTCTACAATCTCTCTGCCACACAAGTGAGGGGACAGTTTGAACCGCCCATTATAAACCCTGTGGACGATGCAGGGCAGGGTACAGCGAAAAACGATGCCCCCGGCAACGCAAATACACACACCTACTATCACTCGTCGTCGTTGTCAGCAGCAGCGGATTTGGATGCCCGGAACATGTACCGATTGACGGCTTACACACGTCTTGAGGCCTCTAACCCCAACGGAACACTGCAAGTGCAGGCCACAGCCGTTGAGGAGTGGGGCTCCTGGTAGTCGGATGCAGTTTCAGCCACAGACAGCGGGGCATTCCCGCTGTCATCACTAAACATCAGAGGTCTTCTCATGAAACCGAAAAAACACATACTCCTCTTTCTATTCTATTTTCTCCTTTCTGCCAACACCGATGCTAAAATCGTCTTCATCTATGGGGCATTGGACGACTGGCTGGATCGGGATGTCTACGTTATGGACGATGACGGCAGCAACCTCCAGCAACTGACGGACACCGTCGTCCCCGAAAGGCACCCGACTTGGTCGCCGAATGGCAGGAAGATTGTGTATACCGCCCCACCCGCCGAGGGACAACAGGCGACCCTCTTCATGATGAATCCCGATGGCAGCGATCCACACCGGATCTCAGAGAGGATACCCAGGGCCGCCTCGCCCGTGTTTTTACCCGATGGCACCGGGCAGAACATCACCTTCTGGACGGCAGACGATGCGGAGGAAAAGCATTGGCGCGGAGTCATCAACATTGCGACGGGCTCCATCAAAAAACTCTTCGAGGGTATCATAGTTTACCCGGATTGGTCTCCGGACGGGCGGCTGATTGTTTACAGCGATACTGACGATATCTTTGTGATGAACGCTGCGGGTCGGAACCGGCGGCGGTTGCTCCCGCTCCCACCCGTCTTACCGAACACAGCCTACAAACGTCCGAGTGCGAAGTGGTCTCCGGATGGGGTTTACATCGCCTATGACGATGAGATCTTAAGCGCGAACCCGTTTTTCGTGCGGGAGGGCTATCTTCAGCTGTATGACACACGCACGGACACCTCTGAGGCGCTCCCACTGCCGGATGGTTGGAATATATCTGGTTTTGTCTGGGTGAACAACGATACGTTGCTGATTTCGGCTCGCCCCGATGGTTTGAAACTGAGACCCAAGGTGGGCGGTAACATTTATCGGTATCACATCCCGACCGATACGGTAACACAACTGACGGATTTACCAGGGTGGGAGTTTTCCATCGCATGGTATCCGGGTCCCCTCTCTGTGTCTGCGAAAGGAAAAAAAACGGTCCTTTGGGGGAGCCTAAAAGGTAATTCTGTGCCATGACGTTCTGCCTATTCTCAAACCCAAAGTCATCCCGACACCTTCTTGGGCGGTGTGCAGTGCTGCTGCTGTTTTGCATGTTGGGAGTCACGGCTGTCTGGATGCGTCTCCAAGACAGGGACACGCTCCCGAAGGGTCAATTCACCGAAACGGATGGCTATTTTTACTATTGGCAGGCATCGCTGATTTCGGAACACGGACAGTTACCCGCACGCGACATGCACCGATGGCTCCCCATAGGTAGAGATAACCGGCAGACCCTCAACCTCTATCCTTATGCCGTGGCTTACACACACAAAGCCGTTTCCACTGTGTTTTCAAAAGTGACGCTTTACGATGTTGCTCTCTATATGCCCGTTGTCTGTTTTTGTATTGGGCTCGGTACCCTCTGTCTTTTTCTTTATCCGCTTTATGGGCTTCTCTTCTCTTTGAGTGTCGGTCTACTTTTGGCAGTTCTGCCCGGTAACGTCACGCGGAGTGCAATCGGCTTCGGGGATCGGGATGCATGGTGTCTGATGTTAGGTCTTCTTTCCCTGATGACTTACCTCACAGCTTTACAGACACAGCGCCGAAACCTCCGTTTTTTCTGTACACTCGTGAGCGGTTTTTTTGTCTTCCTAGGTGGGCTTTCTTGGGAGGGGTTCGGAGCGTTCGGAGCCGTTATCCTTGTTGTTGAACTGTGGCGTTTTCTGACATCGAAAGAAGAGGACGGACTCGTGTTTTACATCTTATGGGTCTTCACCTTTGTGCCAACGCTTTATCTATTTTCCCCTGCCTATCGGAGCGGATACGGTTTTGCAAAGCACCTCGCGGTTTTCATGCTGGCACCACCACTGATATTTTTAGGGATGCGGCTCCTGCGGCAGCTGCTCTTGTCAAAAATAGCAAGCCTTCGTTTACAGGTGTCTGTTCTTTCTCTCGGACTGACGTTCATTGGCGTTTCACTGGGAATCGGTTATGTCTGGGTACAGCACAGCACCTTCGCGGATACCACCGTTTTTCTGAATAAAAACAGACTGATGCAAACCGTAATGGAACTGAGACCCCCGAACCTCAACTTTTGGTACAGCCGTTACGGCTGTACCTTTCTCATCGGTAGCCTCGGGGCAATACTGACGGCTTTCTCCTTCTGTAAGAGAGATAGCGCCTTTTCCTTCTATCCCTTCGCCCTTTTCACGCTGATAACCTTTTTTCGAGAGCCTTTTCTTCGGGTGTTCGGTGGCCCCCTGGGAAACGGACTTTTGGGTCTGTCGCTTGCCGGGTGCGTGTGCGCGTTCCTCCAGTGGACATTCAGGCGAAACGTGAATGATGTCAACCGTAGTTCTCCAGATGGACAACGGGTTGAAAACGTTTCTATCGCCTTTCTGGCTTTATTCATGATTTGGGTTGCACTCGCCGGCGATGCCAGACGTTATCATTTTTTCACAGGGATCCCACTAGCGTTCTTTACAATAGAGGGCATACGCATCACTGTAGAGGCACTTGTCAACAAAATGCGAGCACAAAATGTGTTATCTCACACTACCTTCAAAAACATACTCAGTGCGGCTTTGCTGATACTGCTACTCTTTCCAGGACTTGGGGGTTTCGTGCGACAGGCACAGACCCGCACAGAACGGCCGAATATGGCACGCCTAAAAGACGCACCGCTATCGCAAGCGTACCACTGGATGAAAACGACACTTCCCGAAACGGCTGTCGTTGCCGCCCGGTGGCGTTACGGCAGTCAACTCAACGTGCTTGCGGGTGTCAAGACGATCATAGACCCAGATCATTATATACAGCCGTGGATACACCTCTACAGACATTATATCTCTCTGGGCATTGACCCACACGAAATGTTAGGGTTTCTGAAAACCCACCAAGCGACGCATGTGATGAGCCCACAGCAAAGTGCTCCCCACGCCATCGAACAGGCAGAAGCGTCCGGCTCTTTCGTCCCCGTCTATCCAACCTCAAATTTCGAGGTGTCGCCGATAAAGATATGGGAGATCCACTATCCGCCCAACATCCAAACCGATGTGAAATATCTCAAAACAGGCATCCCCGAAATAGACGATCAGTTACCCCTACGCTGACCATGCTATATTTACTGTTCAATCGTTTGATACAAGCCGGGATCGTTTTCTTTGTCATCGTTGTTGGCGGTAGCCTACTGTATTCTTGGCACGTCCAACGCACCACAGAACCAGAGCGGGAAACCCGACACACACGATTTTTGCAGGGACTCGAAAAACAGAACCAGAGAACCCCTCCTGAAACGGAGAACGCACCGACAGAAACCGAGACACCCGGTCTTGTGAACACCCCCGAAGAAAACACCGACACACCGATGCACGATGCAACCGAGGAAATGATAAACGCGACCGAGTTCTCGGACATCGCGGATACCTTCTTACCCGAAGACATCGGAACAGCGGAAGAAGGCGCGGAAGAGGGGCCCGTCTCACCCTTTGGATTTGGACCGTATCCAGAATTACCAGAAGGCTGGCCAGCAGATCAGATATGGCCCTGTATCTCCGTAGATCATGAGTTGATGGCGCGTGTCATGGTGAAATTAGCACATCAGGGAACAAAAACGATGGGGGCCATAATGGAAAATGGCTATGTCTATCCAACATACCCAGGTGCTGTCTATATCACATGGGCATATAAGCAAAAGAATGGTGCACTTTATATAGCAGATATATCAGGGGATGAGGATGCTGTAGATCGTATTAGTGCAATTGAAGAAGCCAGCAGAGATACCTTCAAAAAGTCAGACATCCCACCCGATATAAAAGTGCTTTCTTTTGAAGAAGATGGTATAGATCCGTATACCTTCTTGAATCTACAATAGGAGGAAACTCATGAAAGTGTCTTTTGTGCTACTTATTATAACATTATTGAGTGTAACGTGTCTTTGGGCATACAATAATGTCAAAGACAACCACGAAACTGTGAAGCCAAAATAGGGAAATCGCAAGTCCGAAGATTCAGATGTCCACTTGCGGACCAAATCTCGTACAGTTTAAAGACGCTGGGGAGCAGCTCTTCGGGTAGAGAACGAAAAGTCCCCAAAACTTTGCCCGATTTTGACGATTTACACCTCATCCGCTGAAGTGCTGACTCAGAAAAACGCGGGGAATCTCCCAGAAGATATGTGTGCGGAAGTGAGAGCGTTCCTTGAGTTACACTCGGAGGAACCTACAGATTACATTCGCATTCCATAACACGTGTAATTTCTCTTGAACCCATAGAGGTCTTTTGGCGATTGCTCTGTCATTCATATACCGGACTTCTCGATTTTGATGCAAGAATTACAGAGTCCTTTCTGTACGGCTTGCGCAACATCATTAAAGATTCAGTAAACTTCGCACTTCTCTGTGGAGCAGACTGTTACAAGGATCCTTCTTCGTATGTAACAATCATTGAAACGGAGGTCGAAAATCATTTTCAACCGTGAATTGTTTCGAACTGTACTTGACTAAAGGTGATCGAGAAGCTATTTTCTACAAGTCCAGTTAATAACGCAACTTCATATAGGAAATAACGCAATGCTTAAGGAACTAACAAAAACGGAATGGCTTTCGCTGCTAAACTTGCCTGAGGATAAGGTGCCGAAAATTTTGGTGATGCGGGGAACCCGGAACCTGAAAACGCATTACGCTAAGCACAGCACCCTTTTCGGGAATATCGTTGAAATTGGTTCACCAAACGGTATTTTCGAGGATGTCCTGGTGGGTGCCCATAAGGACATCTGTGTTGGTTATGCATCCGTATACGGTGGCGCAATGGCATCTGAAATCACGCACCTTTTTGGTGTGCTCGGCACATCATTGGTAATTCAGACAGGATGTTGTGGTGCTTTGAGTCACGATATTTACGCCGGCGATATTGTTTGTGTAACGTCAGCGCGTTGTGGAGAAGGCTCATCACAATACTATTTACCACATAAGTATGAAGTCAATGCCTCTGTGGATCAAATGGACCTTATAGTTAAGGCACAGATGCCGCATGTTAGGCTACATCAGGGCCCAATCTGGACAACATCCGCACTCCTGGCAGAAGGAGAAGCAGAGATTCAAAACTGGTCTGATCAAGGCTATATTGCTGTGGATATGGAAACAGCTAGCACTTTTGCGGTAGCAGAATACTTTGGGATGCATCACTTATCGTTGTTGTTTGTTTTTGATAATCCGCTGTCAGGTGAACATATTTTATTCAACGATGTTGAAAAGAAAGAACGGAGATCAAATGCAGAAGAGGCAATGATTGATATGGTTTTCTATATTATAGAAAATTATGGGATCTAAAAAAATAAAAGGTTTAATATACCTCAACTGAATTCTTACAGTTCATACGTTCATCAAACCCCGAATCACAGACCGCTCTTCGCTATACACGGTTTGCAGATAGCGAAGAAAAACGAAAATAACCCTAAACTTTTCCCAACTTGTATATATATATATATATATAACGCCGGTTTGAAAATAATTGTGTAGGGTGGGTAAAGCGAATAAAGACCCCAAAAACATCAGCAGAATTGGCACATATTCCGTCTGTCAAGGTGTTTTCCGTAGAATGATTTTATTCTGTAATGCTAGGCATAGCACTCCTACGGAGTGCGTTTGTTTGCTTGGTGTTTTTCTATAGATATATTGCTCCTACGGAGCAAAAGCGGGTTGATGTCCCTTTTTCTATAGATATATTGCTCCTACGGAGCAAGGAGATGTATCCTGAAATTCTATAGACTTATTGCTCCTACGGAGCAAGGCGGGACTTGATGTCCCCTGTTCTCTTGCATTCCGTAGGAATGCTATAGCTATAGAAAATCGTGAGGGACTCTTGCATTCCGTAGGAATGCTATATCTATAGTAGCTCATTTTGGTTAGGGTCATGCGATTCGTTGCATAACACGAAATCTCCCAATTATTGTAGTGAGAAAGCCGCGAGTTGGATATTGCTCCTAGAAAAAGTGTTGCCATCGCGAAGTGGATGAACGGAGGGTGTTCCTATGGTCTGCGTGTCTGAGCTGACGAAAACCTATGGTCGCACGGTTGCTGTTGACAACATTAGTTTTGAAATCCCACCGGGGCAAATTGTCGGTTACCTAGGGCCGAATGGTGCTGGCAAATCGACGACGGTAAAAATGCTGGTTGGGATCCTTCAACCCACACATGGCCAAGTTGTTGTTGCGGGGTGCGATAGCCAAACAGACAATATCGAACTCAAAAGGCACGTTGGGTATGTTCCTGAAGATGCCGTTCTCTACGAGACGCTCACACCTGTTGAATATCTACGATTGGTAGGTCAACTCTATCACATGACTGAAAACACGCTGACTGAGAAGATAGACAAATTTGTTGAATTGTTTCATCTGACACAGTCTGCACATCAGCGAATTAGCAGTCTCTCAAAAGGGATGCGGCAGAAGGTGGTTCTTATATCTGCCATCCTCCATAACCCCAATGTCCTTTTTCTTGATGAACCCTTTAGTAACCTTGATGTCTCAACGGTGGCACTGATGAAAAAAATTCTACAGGACCTCGCGGGTGCCGGGAAAACGATCCTCTATTGCACCCATGTTCTCGACGTTGCCGAGAATATCTGCCAACGTATACTGATTTTGAATCAAGGAAAAATTGTTGCTGACGGGAGCATTGACGAACTTCGAGAGGAAACAGGTCGGACATCACTTGAGGAGATTTTCGCACGTATGACAGAAGCGGATGAAACTGATGCGAAATCTCTTGAGGTGATTCGAGTTATGACGGAGAAAGAGAACGATGAACGCATTCATTAAGATCCTTGGCGCTGACCCGGATCAATATAGACTGTTGCTGCAGACGGATAGGCGCGTGGCATCTCGCAGAACGTCTTCAAAAGCCTTTCCGAGCAATTCTCCTGCCCTATCGGTTGGCTTGTATGGACTTTCAAGTATACTTGTATCCTTGTCTGCTTTCGCGCTTGATAGTTTTCGTTTCACGGTGCTGACGCTGTTCACCTCTATGACGTTGATAATGTTCACTGTCATTTCCCGACTGGAGGTGATTATCAATCCGATGGATTATCGGGCGTTGGCACATACGCCGGTCTCATCGCGGACCTACTTCCTCGTGAAATTCACGCGTGTGTTGCTTGATATAGTTGTGTTCGCAGGGGTGTTGAATGTTCCGCCGGCAATTTTGGGGCTATGGGCGAAAAACGCATCGGTTGTTTTTCCCGCGATTTATTTGCCTATATCGTTTATGGCAACGTTCTTCGTCGTTGGATTGATTTCGGCGTTCTACGGATATCTAATAAAATTATATCGGTGGGAGAAGTTTCAAGATATGGTTGCCTACTCACAGTTGATTCTTGCAATTCTGGTACCCCTATGTTTTTATTTCCTTCCTCACCTGATTTCAATTTTCCCTGTCGCGCGCGTTGATGGGAATCAGATTGGCGAATTGAAATGGATTTATATCATGCCATGTAGTTGGTTCGCGGGACTTGTCCATCTCACACTCGGAGAAACGCAGTCCCACTTTTTGCGTGTATCCATTCTGGCTGTGGTGTTAACGGTTTTGTTTGTTGTTGTCCCACTTGGACGGATGTCGCGCAAGTATTCCGAACACTTATCCTTTTTGTTAGAGTCGACGAAGGCTGCCCGGAAGGTAGGTCGAAGGCGGGGCAGCCGTCTGACATCTTTACTGAAAAATACCGAGACGCAAGCGGGGTTCGGATTGGTATCTATCTACCTGAAACGGGACCGGAACATAAAAGTCAGACTCTTCGCGATGCTTGGGATTCCCCTAGCCGCGGTCGTTCCTATGATTCGGGTGATCCCTGAACTCATGGGGTGTCCGTTTAGCATCGGTCTGGCAATAGGGGTTCCTATTTTTTCGTTCTATGTGTGTGCGTACTGTCTGAGTTCTCTTTTCAGCATTCTTCAGTTCTCCGAAGATTGGAAGGCGGCGTGGATTTTTACGATCGTTCCGATGGAATCGCATGATAATTTCTTTAAGGGCGCGAAGTTGGCGATGATTGCTTATTTCGTCGTGCCATACTTCATCATTTTTTCTGGGGGCTATGTATTTCTCTGGGGACCGCTTTTGGCAATCGTTTATATTTTACCAAGCCTTATGGGTTCTTTGTGTTACCTCTCGTTCTATCGGACATCAACAGCCATTCTCCCTTTTTCACGGGAGCCTCTGCCGAAAAAAAGGATAGACGATATTCTGAGGTTTGTATTGGGTTTGGTTATTTTTAGTGGGGTTTTAGGCGTTCAATATATTGCCTACCAGATTCACATATATTTGTATATTGGCGTATACACTGTTGCGATTGGATATGGCGTTGTTGCCCCTAAGATATGGGGATGTTTTGCAAGGGTGAAATGCGTTTCATAAAGAATGTGCCTTCCATGTGGACTGCGCAAATCAACGGCCTGAAGCCCTGATGGGCTTCAAATCAATTTGTACTTGGGCTTTACTCACGAGAAAAACAACGAAAGGAGAGTGTTATGAAACGGACATTGCGGATGATGGGGGATATTATTGCCGAGCCGAAGGCAGCGTTTCAGGCATTAAAGGAGCAACCGAGTTGGTTGGGGGTATTTCTGATTATTGCGGTTGTGTCTATTGGTGTTGAGTGGGCAATTATGCCTTTTTCAGAACAGATTGCACACGTCAAAATGCTCGAATCCGGGCTTGATGAAGCTCAGATTGAACAAGTTCGAAGCCTTGCAGAGCGTTTCAGTATTGTCGCACTTTTCTTTGTCCCGTTTCCATTACTCTTCAAAGGGTTGATATTTGGCGGACTTCTTTATTTCGGGATCCGCTTGCTGGGGAGCACGGAGGCGTTAGGGTTTAAGCATATATTTGCTATTGTGGCGTATTCCGAATTAATTATGGTTTTTTCAAGTCTTATCAATGCAGCGGTGGTGTTATGTTTAAAGGAGATGAGTGATGTTCAAGCTTCTATAGACCTACAGATGATTCCCGGGCTCCATCTTCTGTTTAATAGGCAAGGGCTCGGGGCTCCTATTCTTACGGTGCTGAGTCAGATTACGCCATTTTTCATTTGGTACCTTATTGTCCTTTCATTGGGAGTCGGAGTTGTTGCAGATCTCAGTAGGCAAAAATCACAGATTTTGGTATTGTTAGTTTGGTTAGCAGACGTTGGCTTTCGGATGGTAATGTCTGCAATTTAAAGTATCATTCGTAACGACTTCGGATTGACAGGGAGACATCAACCTAACCAGCAGCGGTGAAGTAATAAAGCAAACAGAGATTTCAGGCCCTGTTTGGCTAAGGCTCGGAACCCTCGCCGGGTATACTCTCCCCGGCCCTGCTGGCGGGGTTTCCTAACCCCGCAAAAAAATACCCGCTGGCGGGGTTAGGGGTCCCTCGCCGGGTATACTCTCCCCGGCCCTGCTGGCGGGGTTTCCTAACCCCGCTGGGTATACACCCCGTTTTTCAAGGCCTTCTCTGTGCCAAGAGGTGTAGCAAAACCCAACATGGAAACCCTTTTTTCAAACTCACGCTGGACTCCATTTCGGTTTTTTTGAAAAAAGTTGACATAAAGATTAAAATGGGTGTATAATTGATAACGTGTGAATGTGCTATCAATGTTTCGGTATGCTATATAGGGTAAGAGCGATGTTAAACGTTTCTGTTGGTATGGCTATAAGTTCCGTATTTTTGCTGCGTTGCGGGTGCGTGCGTTTCGTGCCTGTGTGTTGTGTTAGGAACAAATTAGCAGGCTCTACCCCCCCCCTTTGCTTTACACGCGTTAAGCATCTTACTTCATGATTTCAAAGAAGTTAGATATTTGACGTTAGCCACTGTTTTAAATTTAGATATACACCTCAAGAGATTTACGCTTGCGTGTTTTTTTCTTGGTGCCCGTGCGCGGTGTGTTGCGCTACGGGCTGTTTTTGTTAGCGAATCGGTTCCGGTTCATTATGTGAAAGGGAGGACGAAATAGTGCCACCAAAACAATCCGTATATGAGGATATTCAGGGACCAGATACAACATGGTGATGTTACTGCTTTTTCTGGCAAGAAGCCTCTGTCTCGGTTGATACGGACTTTTACGCGAAGTAAAGTTTCACACGTAGGAGTTGTCTGCCAACCTCCTGCTAGACCTGGTTATAGAACTAACGTGAGTTTGATAAATACTTCAAGCGTTTTTTGAATAAAGAGAACCCTTTTGGTATAATGAAGTTATCATACGCTTAGCCCAAAAGGCGTTATCCAATGAACATTGTATCACTTCTCTGCAAAATAGACGGCTTTTTTATCGCACATGAGAAAAAGGGCACCCCCCAGGGGCTTCCCGAAACCTGCCTGATAGAAGCCCGGTGGCGTCCAAGGCACCTGCATCCGAGAGAGTTGATGACGATCGCGATCGCTTTCCAACAAAGTGGGTATCGCACGTTTAAGCACTTCCACCTTCAGACACGTCTGCGTCTATTGGCGTACGGCGTTCCCGGAGTTGGTGAGTTATGCACGCTTCGTGCAGTCGAAAAAAGGAGGGTTTTCGGGAAAATATTATTTGGTTTCCGAAATATAGATCACGGGCTTCTTATTGAAAAGAACAAGTATGTGGAACCTTCGAAAACTTGGGCGTTTAAATTCCTGAGCGCACCCTCTTTTGCAACATGTCTGGGTGGATGGTGTGTTTCGTGGTAACACACACCTAACAAGTGTTACTGCAGAAATCTAATTGAAAATTGCAGCAACTACAGGTTTTATTTTTTTTATCAGCACGCTATGTACATGGAGAATTTTTAATATGCTAAAAACAATTTTACGATTGAAGGTTTTTGACAGCCAACCGCTACTATCTGGTGGAATCCTAACGTTTTTGCTTGCGGTTTTATTGATGGGTATAGGGGGCCAGGATGCTTTGCGCGCCGATACGGGCCAGCTCATTTTTGAACCAAAGGATCTCAAAGATATAGGAAGTTTAGCCGTAAAACTTCAAGACCCGCGTGCTGCCATATCCGAACACATCGCTGCGCGGCTGTCTGTTGAGGCACGACAACTGTTAGGTAAATATGACGGGGCAAGCACACCGTCTTTGGAACTTCAGGAAGCACTGCTCGACTCTTTGAACCTGCTCCTCGAATCAGGTCCACTCTACGATGCCCAAAGTTTTTCCAATATTGAAATCAGCGAACATACCGCAGCACTGCTTGCACAATTTCCGAGAGCTGCAGAAACATTGGTTCGTTTGAACCGTTCCCTCCTTGCAGATGCGTATCCTCACGAATTCGCCTCGCTTGGAGAAAAACACATTTCTGAAAATTCCAAAAAGATTGAGACATGCAGAGAGCACTTAAGACAGATAAACCTTGCCCGCTTAAATTATCGTGCGGATACGAATGAGGATGTCCAGTGGCTTTCAGGGCTTTCTCCACAATACGTCAACGAAAAGGTGCTCCTTTGCCCTGCGGACGCAACGAATGGTAACCCTGGCGTTTTAACAGAAGATGCGTCGGACCCGAGGTTACCGTGTAGCTATCTCTATGAAATGCGTCCGTCTGAGAAGAGAGGGCAGTATTTTCTATTGGAAGTGGAGGGTGATATGCTTCCTGTCGTTAGATGCGAACACCACTTGTTGAATCTGAGTGTTAGTGGAAAAATCTATCGGAATGGACCGCAACGCATTATATATAATAACAGCACAGTAAAAGTCATAAAAAGTGTTCCGATACAAACTGAATTGTCGGAGGACTTACCGCCAGAAGTCAGGAAGCAGATGGAAAGGGAACTTCTGAAAAAAGATCAAAAGGTGATAGATACCACTATTCTGAAAGTTTCGTCTTTGGATAACAATTTACGAGAGCAACTGAAGGAACACTTCGGCGAAGCGTTTCTTGAATCACCAGAGGGGCAATCGCTTCTGAAGCAGTTAGGGGCAGCAACCCTAACGCCCACAGTTCCGCCGGCGTTGGCACATCTATTAGGCACCCCAGTGCCGGAGATTAGGTTGAGCAATCTTTCAGGGGAATCTGTCAAGTTGGAGATGTTTCGCGGTAAATTGATGCTTTTACATATCTTTTCGATCAATTCTGGTACCTATGGACCGAAGTTAAAACAATTAGAGAAATTGCTTGAGAACTACGATGCTTCTGAATTGCAAGCGATTGGCATTAGTACCAATGATTCTGTGAAGGCAATTCAAGCATTCAAAGATAAATACCAACTTTCAATGCCTATCTGGATTGGCAAGAACGACCAGATACGGACGATCTTTAAAAGAGATGCATCGACATCTAATAAGAAACTAGTAACGCTGATTTTAAATCCAGAACTGGTTGTCAAAGATATATCTGTAGCCCTTGATCTAGAAAGAATCTCGCGACAGCTTGAAAAGTTAAGTGCGTCTAAAAAGTAATAGTGCGACGCGCCCGTCCGTGAGTGCGGGTGTTGAGGGCGAAGTTATGGTTATGAATCTCGTCTGTGAAAAGGAGCGTGTTAGATGTTGATAACGCTCATTCAAAAAGAGATTATGCACCATATCCTAAGTGTGCGGTTTGTCGCGCTGCTTTTGATGTGTGTTTTACTTATCCCCCTTACCTTTTTTATCAGTTATCGACAGTATCGCCAAAATCAGGTGGACTATCAAGAGGCAGTTAAACGTGCAAGTGCTGAAGCTAAAGAGAATCCACCAGACGCAAATGATCCAGACAAGGAGGTTTCCAAACTTTTCCTCAAACCTGCACCCTTGAGTGTTTTCACAAGTGGATTAGAAGAAGCACTGCCCACCTATCTCGGAATGACGCGCAATGGTATAAGGCAAGGCACCACGGGGCTTACACAAGCACCACTCTCCTACGCTTTGGGACATCTCGATTTTCTTTTTGTTGTTAGCACTGTTTTCAGCCTACTCGCGCTACTGTTTACGTTTGATGCTGTTGCTGGAGAAAGGGAGACGGGGACGATCCGCCTAACCTTGGCGAATGCGATCCCGCGCGATCGTTTCTTGTTGGGAAAGCTGGTAGGTGGTTATTTTGTGTTCGTTGTTCCGTTTTTGGTATCGTTTTTGTTAGGTTTGTTGCTGCTTGTCTTGCAAGGATTTCCCTTGGGGGCACCCGATATTTTTCCGAGGGTGGTTAGCTTAACGCTTGCTGCGCTGCTTTATATTGCGATCTTTTTCGTGATAGGAACGGTGATTTCCACCTACTTGGATACCGCTAAGACAGCACTCATTGTTGCTTTTAGCATCTGGGTATTTGCCGTGCTGATTTTACCACGCGTTGGATTCCTCACAGCGAAAATCATCGTCCCCACTCGAACGGCGGAGAGCCTCTATATGGAAAAGGCAGCACTTCGCAATGATCTCTTGGAAGAAAAGCAGGAAAAATTTAACAAAAAACTTTTTGAAACCGTCGGTGTGGGCCAATTTAGCATGACAAGGGAGATCCAAGAGAAATTGGCTGGACTCAGAGTCCCTATTGAGGAAGAGTACCGGCAAAAATTCCAGAACAAAGCAGACGAGATTGACCGGGAGTATCAGCGTGAACAGAACCGACAGGAGCAGCTGGGCGTGATATTTTCGCGAATCACACCGACATCTTCTTTACTCTACCTTGCTATGAACTTAGCACAGACTGGGAAACTGAAACGAGATATATACTTTCAAACGGGTAACCGCTATTATCATCAACTTGATCAAGACTATTTCAAAGATATTTCAGATGATGCGCTTGCCCAAATGCAACATTTGACAGGGCGTGCGATAGCTCGTATGAATCCTGGCTCGGTCTCTTCTAAATCAGTAGCAAAAAAAATTCCGCCAGCTCCAAACTTAACAGAATCTTCATTAAAAGAGGCTTTGGAGGATTCTATGGTCGACGTGGTGTTGCTCTGTGTCTTCGCGATCGTTTTAACAACTGTGGCGTTTCTGAAGTTCTTCCGCTTAGATGTATAATGTTAGTTACTGTGTCCGATTATTTATTTCATAAAGAGTCGAATTTTTCTGTGCGGCTCTCCCAATGTGGCAGTGGGGTCCCGGTGCGAAAAAATTCAAGATTTATTTAACGCACCCGAGTCGGAGCAACTGCTTAGGAACTAAAGCCTCTCTAACGATTTTAGGATGAGTATAACTTTCGGATGAATCAACCATCATGGGGTTGAGATTTTAGTTGCCTGGAGTGGCTGTCCTTGGGAGAACGGATACGCCGAAAGGTTGATCCTAACTCTCAAGGAAGAAGAAGTCTACCTCAACGCCTCTGAGAACAGCCATGAAGCGAGATCCCGCATTAGGCATTTTATCACACAGGTATACAACGAGAAACGCCCGCGCTCAGCGTTAGGGTATTTGACACCTATGGAATTTCAGAAAAAACTTGTCTTAACTTTGCTAAATTTGGGTCGAAATAAACGATGGCACTTCAAAGGAACAACTTGCAATATCTAATATCTCAGGAGCTTTTGGAAATGTTACAAACTCGTTTACGGTTTAGATCAATTGGGATCCCAATCCTTCTGCTCGCTGTTTTATTGATGAGCATCTGTTTGACACAAACTATTTATGCCTACATCAATGAACACTTCTTTTCTACCGATACGCTCAAAGATCCGGGCAGCTTGGCAGTGAAACTCCAAGACCCGCGTGCCGCGGTGTCGGTATCCATAGCGCTGCGATTGTCTCAAGATACACAAGAGTTATTAGGTGAATACGATGGGCGGAGTCATCCGTCCTCTGACTTACAGAACGCACTACTTGCAGACCTAAATCGGATGCTTCCGACACAGTCCCTCTACGCTGCCGAAAATTTTTCAGGTATCCCACTGAGGGAACATACCCAGGCACTCCTTCGGGAAAAACCGCAAAGCAGAGACGCATTAGTGCGTCTGAACCGTTTCCTCTTAGCAGATGCCTATCCATACGAGTTAGCTTCGCCTTCAGAGAAACAGACATCTCGGCATTCTGGAGGCGTTGAGGGGTGTAGAGAAAATTTGCGGAGGATCCGACTCGCTTACAAAGGTTATCGGGATTCCAATGCAGATACAGACCCGCAATGGCTTTCCGAACTATCCCCGCAGTATCTGGACGCGAAAGTGCTTCTTTGCCCCGCAGATGCGACAAACGGGAGACCCGGTGTCTTAACTGAAGGGGGTTCCGACCCAACACTCCCGTGTAGTTATCTCTATGAGATGCGCCCTGCTCAGAAAACCGATCATAAAATTTTACAAGCACACGAAGGGAGGATGATCCCGATTGTTCGGTGTGAACATCACCATCTCAACCTAAGCATCAGCGGAAAACTCTATCGCTTTGGCCCCCAAAGAGACATTTATACGAGTCATAAGACGGGGATGACTTTGCTCACCGACTTTTTGCAGGATGTACGCACACGACACGGTGAGGTGTTTCTCCAGACAAAAGAAGGCAGAGAAAAAATAAAACTTGCCACCGAGAAAATAATCCTGAACAACACAGTGCCAAAACTGATCGCTGTCTTTGAGGCAGAAATTTACTCCCAACTTCAAGCACAACTCGGGAAAGATATTCTCAACGCTCCAACCGGTACGGATATATTAAAACAAGCCTTGGGGCAATCGAAAAGTCAAATTAAGGAACAGCTACTGGAGCGGCTTCAGACAGAACTCGGAGCGGATTTTTTTAAAGCGCAAGAAGGGAAAGACATACGCAAGCAGCTATCTGCCTTGTTATCTCATTGATGTTCTCTGCCCACAATGACTTCTACACACTAACAGCCGACCTTACCTGTCTGCTGAGGAAAAATTATTATGTTGATGACATTAATTCAGAAAGAGATTATGCATCATATCCTGAGCGTCCGATTTGGCGCGCTTTTGCTGATGTGTGTTTTGCTTATTCCGCTCACGCTTTCTATCAATTACCAGGCGTATAACAAGAAACGAATAGACTACCAAGAGTCTATAAAAGGTTCACAAACAGCAGCAGAGGAAAATCCCCCAAGTGCGCATGATCCCAACACGGATGTCTCCAAGTTGTTCCTTAAACCCACACCCTTGAGCACATTCGCAAATGGTTTAGAGGCGGCACTGCCCACCTATCTTGGAATGACTCGCAATGGTGTTCAGCAGGGCTCAACAGGCCTTGCGCAAGCATCCGTCGCGTACGTGTTAGGGACGCTCGATTTCCTGTTTATTGTCGGGACTGTTTTCAGTCTACTGGCACTTCTATTTACTTTTGATGCCGTCGCAGGGGAAAGAGAGGCGGGGACGCTTCGGATAAACCTATCAACGTCCCTTCCAAGAGACGTGTTTTTGTGGGGTAAACTCATCGGTGGCTACATTGTGTTCGTCGTTCCGTTTTTGGTATCTTTGCTCTTGGGGCTACTTTTTATCACTTGGCAGGGGTTTCCTTTAGGTGAGTTTGAGGTCGCCGCCCCCGTATGCTGTCTCACGATTATCTCATTGCTCTATATTGCGGTCTTTTTCGCAATAGGTGTGTTCATCTCAACCTATCTTGATAACGCTAAGACTGCTTTGATTGTTGCTTTTACGTTTTGGGTGTTTGTTGTGCTTATCGCACCGCGGGGAGCGTTTGTGCTTACTAAACTTGTTGCACCTACCCGAACGCAGCAGGCGGTTTATATGCAAAAAACAACACTTCGTAATAACCTAACGAGCGATAAGGAAGACAAGATTAGCAAAAGAATGATTGAAACCATGGCTGTGGAGGGGCGTGTTGATCTGACGCTAAGCGATCAAACAACGCAAAGAAGCCTCGATGCACTCAGAAAACCGATTGAAGAGGAGTTCAGAATGAATTTCCAGAATCAGTCGGCTAAGATTGACAGGGAATATCAGCGCGAAAAGGACCGGCAAGAACAAGTTGGCGAGATCCTTTCGCGGGTATCACCTATTTCCTGTCTCAGCTATATTGCTATTGACCTTATGCAAACCGGTAAGTTGAAAAGGTACCTATACTTTCAAAGCGGTGAAAGGTACTACGGACAACTTGAGCATACATATTTTCGCGATTTTTCAGACGGTGAATTTACGCAGTTGTTCCAATTGGCAGCTCGGATGGATTCCGGGAATAAATCAGAAAAATATGAACTCCTGCCGCCACCAACGCTGACGGAACCCGATATATTCACAACGGTGCTTCGTTCCTCCGCGGATGTGTGCTTACTTGTTTTCTTCGCCTTTGCGTTTACAACAGTGGCGTTTCTAAAATTCTTCCGTTCCGATATTTGAAGTCATGGACCGTGTATACTCTCTATGCGAACACCTCGACTGTCGACCTAGGCAGTGGTGTCAAGGCAGGGGCGAACGCCTAAAGGAAATTTGATAAGGATGCAATCTATTATTTTATGCGGTGGGCTCGCGACGCGGCTGGGAGAAACTGCGAAAAATGTCCCTAAGATTTTGCTGGACATTGCAGGGAGAACGGTATTGGAATGGCAGATCCAGCTGCTAAAAGATGCGAATGTTCAGGAAGTTATCTTAGCATCAGGGCACAAACACAATGTGCTTTATGAGCGCGTAGGGGATCGCTCCGCCGGTGTACGGGTCCGATATGCCAAAGAGGAGCAGCGGCTTGGCACCGGAGGCGCGATTCAGAATGCGATGCAATATATCACGACATCCCCTTTTTTCGTCCTCAATGGGGACGTGCTCCTTGCTAATTTCTCGCTGCAGCAGATGTTAAGTAGGTTTTATCAGGACATGACAGGACTATTACTGAGTATCTGTGTCTCTGATATTCGTCCCTACGGTGAAATTGTATCGGACAGCGAAGGAAGAATCACAGCCTTCCGCGAGAAACAATCTACCCGTCGAGCGGGTTACATCAACAGTGGTGTATATCTCTTCAATCAAACGATTGCCAATG
Organism: Candidatus Poribacteria bacterium; assembly: GCA_965202725.1. Classification (GTDB taxonomy): domain Bacteria; phylum Poribacteria; class WGA-4E; order WGA-4E; family WGA-3G; genus WGA-3G. Next base: position 3,643,766 of record OZ241845.1, on the reverse strand, counting down.
CATTTCCTACAGAACAGGACAGTTTCTCAATCGAGCAGGACGTTTTTCCAAATGTCCGTGATCTCTATACACTACAAGCCGAGGCGAAATGGATCGATATTGGTGTGCCAGAGCGGTTGGCGTATGCCCGACAACACTTCCAAAACGGAGACTTTCAATGAATCCTGACATCTTCAAGGCGTATGATATCCGCGGGATTTTTGGGGTTGACTTTGAACCGAGAGATTTTTATCGCATTGCCCGGGCTTATGCGGAGCACTTTCAACCGAATACCGTCGCAGTAGGACATGATGTTCGCCAAAGTTCACTTCAACTGTAGCAGCAGGTTGTGGAAGGGGTCCAAGACTCGCGAGTTAGGGCGTTCTTTCCTTTAGAGATAGGCGAGTCGCTTATGAGCCTGTGCCGATTCTGTCGCCTACAAAGACACCTCTATTTGTTTCCATACCGCCTCAGATACCCGATTCGTAGCAGCAGCGACATTCTGCTCTACTTCTGCTGCATTCTTAGCCCCTGTCAGACTCATCGCTATGCAAGGTTGCCGCAAACAGAATTGGATGGCAAGGTTTAGCAGATTCAAGCCGTTGTCAGTTGCCCACTGCCAGAGACGATGTGCTTTTTCGGCATCAGATGTACCGAAGTGTATCCGTTCAGCGGATACATCTGGCTCAACCCCAGAGAGCAGTCCCATCGCAATCGGGCTCCCATTAATAACCCCAATGTCGGTTTCCATAGCGAGGGGTAACAACCAATCGTTAGCAGTTTGGCTTAGGAGTGTGTAGTCCAAGTATGTGAGAATCACATCAACGACACCCGTTTCAATAGCAGTCTTGTGAAATTCGTGTTGCCGGACACCGAGTCCGATAAACTTAATCAGACCTTCCTCACGCATCCGTTGGAGTTCGTCAAATGCCCCACCTTTCGCAACAACGGGATCCATGCTATCTGGGTCGTGCACTAAGCAGACATCGAGATAATCGGTTCCCAATAGCCGTAGACTGTTTTCAACGCTGCGCCGGGTCCCCGGGCCGCTAAAGTCGCCACGCCATTCCGGATGTGTCCCTATTTTCGTGGCAAGATAAATCTTCTCGCGCCAGCCATCGGCGAGGGCAAGCCCTACCCGTCTTTCACTCTCACCATAAAGCGGCGCGGTATCAAGGTAGTTTATCCCTAACTCGATGGATCGGTGTACTGCTTCAACTGCCTCATCGTCGGTAACATCGCCTCTGCCGAGTCCCGCGCCTCCCATACCGAGGCAGGTGACCTCTAATTCTGTGCGTCCCAACCGTCGCATCGGCAACGGATTTATTTGTGTTGGCATACTTCTCCTTTCTTAGGGAATTGGGATGAGATTATTCGTGCTTCTCCTTCAGAACCTGTTGAATCTCTGTCTTCAAAGCCGGCGACATACTCAATTTCCTTTTTAATGTATGGCAGTAAGCGTGGTTTGATTGAATCAGCGATGACAGGATCGACCTTCTTTCCAAACAGATCTTCCAAAAAAACCAGAAGCCTGCGTTAAACCGTAGGGGCTGGGTAACCCAGCCCGTAGCAGAGCGATGCCGAGATGTCAATTAGATGACTCCGATATCTTTCAAGTGTTGCAGCGAATCTGCTACTCGCGCGTGCACACCCGCTTCATCAAGGTTTTCTCCTTCAATGCCTTCCAGTTCCATCGTGAAAGGCCCGTAGAAGCCAGCGGCGTTCAACGTCTGAAATACTGCTTTGAAGTCAACCACACCTTCGCCGAGCGTTGGGAAGTTCCACGTCCGATAACCGCCGTTTGTATCCTTGAGATGGACTGCTCCAACATGAGGGGTAACCTTCTCTGCCTCTGATACCGCTGTCACATTGTGATTGTAGTAGTAAACGTTGCCGGTATCAAAATTGACGCAGATGTTCGGATGGTTCACGGCTTTCATTGTCGCCAGTGCGATGTCGCCGTTGTGTGCCATATCTGGATGGGTTTCCAAGCAAACCTTGATGCCTGCAGGCGCAGCATTCTCACCGATGGCGTGGAGTCGATCGTGGACGACGTTACGATCTGTGTCCCCGGCATGAACACTGACAAAGATAATGTTCACTTCCATCTGCGCGGCAGTATCCAAGGTTGTCTGGAAATCGGATACAACCGTTTCAGACTGAACATCGCATCTCCCAAGCAGACTCGTAGCAGTGAGTCCGTGTGCGTCCAATTCTGCCTGGAGTGCATCCACAGATTCAGCCGAAGGTGCCCCAATTTCCACATTCGTCAAACCGATTTTCGCTAAATGTGCATAGGCTCCGGTGCGGAACTGTCGGTAACTCCCTAAATTACATGCAATAATATTTTTCATTTTTGCCTCCTATAAGAGATTCTATTTAAACAATTCGTAGCGCAAACTGTTAGTTTGCTTGCTAATGCTATACAGAGACTACTTGAGGTACTCCAGGAAGTGGTAAATTGTTACAAAGTACCTCTTAACCCTTAACTAACAACCAACAACTGACAACCATTCTACGGTATTTTTCGTAGCACTGTATTGCTCAATAATATCTCTACGCTCAACAGCAGTACTGCTGGCAGCAGTAGATATGATGCCAACTCTTTGTGGTCAACAGTGCTAACGACCGCAAATTTCGTCTTTTCAAACAGGTCGATTTCTGCATAGATTCGCTGCAGCGACTGCGTATCTGTGGCTCGAAAATAACGACCGCCTGTTATGCTGGCAATCTGTTTCAAAGTATCTTCGTCAAGATAGGTTAAAACCTCACGGTATCTTTTGCCGAAGGTTGTATCTGGATATGGAATACGTGTGCCGCCTGCTTTCCCCATACCGATTGTATAGACCTTAATGCCAAAGGAGTGCGCGAGATCGGCTGCTGTCTTTGGCGTTATACTGCCAATGTTGTTTTCTCCATCGGTCAAGAGGATGATGATCTTCGTTTGCGCTGTCGAGGTTTCTAACCGGTGCGTAGCGGTTGCTAGGGCATCACCGATAGCTGTACCGTCCTCTAACTGTCCAATTTGGACATCACGGAGCAATTCTATTAATACGGAATAATCCAACGTGAGTGGACAGAGCGTGAAACTCTCACCCGCAAAAATAACTGAACCGATGCGATCATTTTCGCGGTGGGACAGAAAGTCGTTGATGACCGATTTCGCGATGTGAATACGATTCACGCCTTCAAAGTCTTCTGCCCGCATACTCTCCGAGATGTCGAGGACTAAGAGAATATCAATGCCTTCCGCAAATGTATGATCTCGGCTTTGAGAGAGTTGCGGGCGAGCGAGTGTAAAGATAAGAAGAGTGAGAACGATAAATCTCAGAATGCTAAGTGTCGGTAGTGCTTTGACCGAGAAGGTCTCCCGCATGTGTTGAATGCCTGCTGCAAATCCCTGTCTGAAGTCAGAGAAATGAACGACAGGGACGCGTGCCTGTTTGCGGAGCCGTCGTAACACAAATATTAGCGGTGGCAGGATAATCAATAGAATAAGAGAGGTCGGAGAAACTAACCGCATATCTGTTAAACCCTTTCTGACCAGGGGATATTTCTGCGTGGGGCTTGCTGCAACATCGCCCGAATACTGCCCAACACGCATAATCCGATGCCGATCGCGTTGACCAGAAGAAAGGTCGCCCAGTCAATATACGGCAGTGCTGTCGCCATGAAATAGAGAATATAGCTAAAAATTACGCCGAGGGGTCTCAAGCGACCTGAAAAGATTGTACTACCGAGCGTGAGGAAAATCACTGTTTTCCCAAAGACTGCCAGCGGCACCAAGAGGACTAATACCAACAGCATGAACGGTATGCCAATTATTGACAGGGTCAGTAACGTCAGGATTAGCGGTATCACTGGTAACATCAGGATCCCAAATAAAATACTACCGATCGGTCTGCGCGCCAGTAAGTCACTCATCGCGTTTATCGGTTTTAAAAATGAGGCTGCTATCAACAGATACATCAGGATGGAAAACCCAGGCTTTGCCAAGGTCAACCGTAAATTCCACCCCTTATCGGTGGTTTCCCAGAAAATGTAGGGGTGCATGACAAGTTTTACCGCAGCAGGCAGCATCTCCCAGCGATTGCTCACTTGAAGGTCGGCTACTCCGCCTGTGTGTCCTGATACCTGCCCCCCTATAATCTGAAGTGTCGCTTTCACTTGTGATGTTTGCGTTAGGATAACATCTCCACCAAGGACCAACATATTGCCAGTGACAGTCCCTTGGAGTCTCACGTCCCCAGCAATGACGACGAGTGTCGTTAGCACGTTATCCGCTCCTAACTCATAATCGTTGGCAATTCTTAGGATTCGCCGCTCCCGTTCACGGGGAAAGAGGTTTGTCCTCTCAATGTGCTGTTGGTCAGTCGTTCCAACTTGTGCTGTTGGTTTGTCAGGAGGTTTTTCCGGGGGTGATTCTATTGTAGGTAGGGTTTCTGACGCTTGTCCTGTTTCGCTTTGGGCAATAAGAACGGGGCTTTCCAATTCTTCATGCCTGAAGTCAGATTGTTGCAGGTCTGAAACTTGCAGGTTGCTGTTTGAAGGTTGCCCAAACACGGGCAGCACGCTAAAGAGTAAAAGAAAAAAAATAATATCTATGTGTTTCATACTTTCCTGTGTTTTAGATGCAAATTAAGTGTCTGGAATGAATTATAAATGGAACTTTCTTTGATGTCAATGCTTTTTTCTAACTGACTGGTTTATTTTCTTGACATCTGCCGGCGAATTTGGTATGATAGATAAAGATGCTATTTTAGCGGCGGTTTACGCTTTGCCACAATCGTGTGTCTGTGTAAATCGTATGTTGTCCTGACTAAGGTCTTTGAACGTGTAATATCGAATGGGAGGTAAAAATGGATTTTGGTACTGTTTTTCTCGTAGGTTTTGGCTTGCGGGTTTAGCCTTTGTGTGTTGCAGTCTCTTTTTTGTCGGTGGCTGGTGCGTTTCCAATGCCTCTGCCAAGATTGACCCGAATACTGTTACTGGTTTGTGGCTCTTTGATGAAGGCAAAGGAAAGATTGCAACCGATGCGTCTGGAAATGGTCTGGACGGTGATCTTGAGAATAGTCCAAAATGGGTCGAAGGTAAGTTCGGAGACGGGCTTGAGTTCGATGGTGCAGGAGCGCATGTCGTCATTCCAGACCATGCGAACCCGACAGATGCGATAACTGTTACTATCTGGGTTAAAAGCAATACCGATACTTGGAATCAAAATGGGTGGATGGTTGAAAAAAGGAATGCCTATATTATCCATCCCAACCAAGGCACGAAAAATGTTTCATGGCCCGTTTGTAATGGTGGTTGTTGGAATAAGCCCGGTGGTTGGCGCGATGGCGAAATCGGTCCGGAAGATATTACCGAATGGCACATGTACACCACCACTTATGATAGCGAGACCGGTGAATGGTACATTTATATAGATGGTGAAGAAGTGAGTGCGATGGACCTCACTAAGAATCCGATTGATCCAGATAACGGCCCCGTTTACATTGGCAACGATACTTGTTGTGCTGGACGCTTCGCTGATGCTGTTGTTGATGAAGTCGCAATCTTCGATGTCGCTTTGGATCCAGAGGATATCCAGAACCTCTATAAAAATGGACTCTACTTCTCTGTCCTGGCAGTTGAACCTGCTGACAAAATGACAACCACTTGGGCGGACGTGAAAGTCAAGTATTAATTCGAGCGTTTTCGTTTAAGGAATGAGATGATGCCGCCTTGTGGTTGAGAACTTAGGCAATCGTATAGGGTGGGTGTCCCACCCTATACGCGTCTCTCAAAAATGGGGAGAAAACATGATTTTACCGAAAACCCTCATTAATTCGGTTCTCGGATCGACTAATATTAGAGGCGGTTGTGTGGGGCGATCGTCCGGGCCACCTACACAACCTTTGTGAGGGACATACTGCCTTTGTCCTGCCGCCTCTCAAGTAAAAGTGACTTGCGGAACCATAAATATAGATAGAATTGCTATACACGCACACTTTAGGTGTGAAAAACAAAAAACGGAGAGACAGATGCTATTGAACTATAATCAAATAGATGATTTTGATAATGAACCCCAGGTGTTATCACCAAATGAAACGGATGATTCTGGCGACGACTCGTCTGAAGGAGAAGATTTTCTTGAAGCAGAATCAGAGGTAATAGAAACAGAAGATAATGACGATGATGACAGCAATGCAGCTGATCCCTATGATCGCATCGCCGAGATACTCGGTAAAGGTGAATTAGAAGCAGGTGCAGCAGCGTTAGCTGCAGCACCACAAGGGAGCGTGCTTTTTCAGCTCTATGAGGAGAGCAGTCATGCCTATGCAAATGCTGTCACAGCCTATTATGAAGATAAAAATTATCAACGGGCAATCGAAAAATTTGACGAGGCCATTGAAAACGCGTCCGATCGCACAGCACACGAGCTAACCGAGGAACAAGCCAACGAAATCATAGCGAAATCAATGTACTGGCAGGCAGAGGCTTACGTCAAAACGGAAAATATTCCGCAAGCCCTTAAGACTTTCAGGGCCCTTATCCAAAATTGCCAAGGGCATTATCTCACATTGGCTGCACAACGTAGATCGGACGAATTGAACACGAAGTAGCAATCGGCCATTTGCTTCAGCGGTCAGCGCCGAGGGGAACTTGTAACGCTTCACCACTTTACTGGCATACGCTAGATCGAGAATAGGTTGTTACAAAGGCTTCTTACTGATGGCTGATGGCTAACGGCTGATAGCCATAAGAAAAAGGATTGATAAATTTGTGGAAACCTTAAAAAACCTTCTCAAACAAAAGGCGACCAATTTACGTATTCATTCCATTGTCTCTACATCGGAAGCAGGATCCGGACACCCAACGACGTGTCTCTCTGCTGCGGATCTCGTCTCCGCCCTCTTTTTTCACGCAATGCGCTATGACCCTACCGATGCACAGAATCCGAACAATGATAGGTTCATATTGTCTAAGGGACATGCCGCACCGCTCCTTTACGCTGCTTATGCCGAGGCAGGTATCATTCCGAGGGATGAACTGCGCACCCTCCGGCAAATTGACAGTATCCTGGAAGGGCATCCGACACCACGTTTCGAGTGGACAGAGGTGGCGACGGGATCCCTCGGACAAGGCTTATCGCTCGGGCTCGGTATGGCGCTCAACGGTAAATACTTAGATAAGTCCGATTACCGGGTCTATGTCCTCCTTGGTGATGGCGAGACTGCTGAGGGCGGCGTATGGGAAGCCGCCGCTTTGGCCTCTCATTACCGCCTCAATAACCTGATCGGAATCATTGATGTCAATGCCCTGGGTCAGAGCCAGCGGACTATGTACGCCTTCGATATTGATACCTACTGCCGACGTTTCGAGGCGTTCGGGTGGCAAACTATTGGTATTGATGGCCACGATTTTGACGAAATTCTACCAGCACTTGCCGAAGCGAAAACCTCAACCCATAAACCTACAGTGATTGTTGCGAAAACCTTTAAGGGCAAAGGCGTTTCGTTCCTTGAAAACGCGGACAACTGGCATGGGAAAGCAGTCGCCAAAGGTGAAGATCTTCATAATGCGTTAGCCGAACTTGGTCCCTTGCATACAGATGTTCCCGTTCAGATTGAACCACCGAATCCAATAAAGGTAAATGTCGCGATGCCAAGTGCATGTGAACCGCCAGACTATGCACCGGACGGAAAGGTCGCAACACGCGGCGGTTACGGCATAGGCCTCGCGAAGCTCGGCGCTGCGAACCCGGATGTCGTTGCACTTGATGGCGATACAAAAAACTCCACCTACGCCGAACAATTTATGACACGCTATCCAGACCGATACTTCGAGATGTTCATTGCCGAACAAAATTTGGTCGGTGCTGGCATCGGTTTAGCAAAACGTGGGAAAATCCCGTTTGTCTCTACATTCGCGGCGTTTTTATCGCGCGCCTACGATCAGATTCGGATGTCCGCTATTTCGCAAGCCAATATTAAGTATGCTGGATCGCACTGCGGGGTTTCAATTGGTGAAGACGGCCCCTCGCAGATGGGCTTAGAGGACCTCGCCATGTTTCGAGCGATTCCGGGAGCAGCCGTACTCTATCCGAGTGATGCGGTCTCTGCCGAACGCCTCGTCGCAGCGGCTGCTGCGCACCAAGGTATCGTTTATCTCCGAACCTCGCGTCCGCCAACCCCAATCCTCTACGATGCTGATGAAAGTTTCCCCGTTGGTGGATCTAAGGTGCTGCGTGAAACCGATGCAGATAAGGTAACCGTTGTTGCCGCAGGGGTAACCCTTCACGAGACACTGAAAGCACACGAAATACTTGCTGCAAATGGCATTGCTATCCGTGTGATTGACCTCTACTCCATTAAACCGATTGATAAGAAGACACTACGAGCGGCGGCAGCAGAGACTAACAATACTTTGGTTACTGTCGAAGACCACTATCCTGAAGGCGGTTTGGGGGATGCCGTATTGAGTGCTGTCGCAGCTGACGGTGTTTGTGTCCATAAGCTTGCGGTTACAGGGATGCCACGTTCAGGAAAGCCAGAGGAGCTCTTGGAACGCCATGGTATTAGCGCGAATGCTATAGCACAAAAGGTGAAAAATCTGTTAGCAGCTAGGGATTAAAAAATGCAAAACACAATTGTCTGGCTCGTTGTTTTCGGGGTTATTCTTCTTATGGCGGTTGGGATGATTTATGCATTACGCGCGCCGAGCGTCGCACCGAAAACCTATCCAGCAGATCAGGGACCTAACTTTATTGATGTGAGCACCTATTCACCTGAAATGCAGGAGGCTTACGAACTTTTTACCGGTAAATGTAGTCGATGCCATACCGTTGCACGTCCGATTAATTCTAGCTTCACACCGGAAGAATGGCGAGAGTATGTCTATAAAATGATGAAAAAACCGGGGTCCGGGCTTACACCGAAAACCACTGATAAGATTGTTGAATTCCTCGTTTACGATTCACAGCACAGAGAGAAACAGACACAATGATCATTGCAATGTCGGATCGCAGAATGCCCCATACGCTGAAGCTTTTCATCTTTGCAGCCTTATGCTGTTTAATGGGGTTACAGGTCGGAAACACCCAGGAGAGTGGCATGCAGCATGCAGATTTTCAGATTTCAATAGATGCCCAACCCGTAGTGTTTACGGTGCCACCTATCTTAAAAGACGGTGTCTGGTTGGTGCCTTTGGAGAGTTTCGCGAAACGGTTGGGATTAAAAGTGGAATACTCACAAGGCGAAGAAATGGTGGTTCTCTGTGGAGAAACGGAATCGGAACTTTGTGTACCCCTCCGATTTCAAGACAGCAAAGACGGTGTTGTGGACATTAAGGGTGTCGTTTATGTACAACCTGCAAGCGTCACAGAGCCTTTCGGGTTCGAAATTTATAGCTCAGCATCAAACAGATTGGAGGTTATTCCACCTATGCAGCTTGCTCCCGAATTCACACTTCCCGATCTGCAGGGTACGCAAAGACATTTACGAGATTTTCGAGGAAAAAAGACGCTCCTCTACGTTTGGGGGTCTTGGTGAGGGTGTCGTGAACAACTGCCGGGCTGGCAGCAATTTTACAGCGAATACCGAGAGAAGTTAAACCTCGTCTCTATTGCCCTCGACGCACAGGGGGCTTCTGTGGTACGTCCTTGGCATGATGCTGCGAACGCAGATTTCTTTACACTCGTTGATTCACGGAATATCTTTGGCACCCTTTACAATCTTAAAGCTATTCCTTATGGAGTCATGATTGATGAAGCGGGTCGTATGGTTAAAGCACCTTTTCGCATTAATGTTGCTGATAAAGAGACCCTTATCATGCTGGAAAAATGGATCTCCGATCCTGACTATAATGTAGCGTTGCTTCGTGATATGCAACGATCAAATGAATCAGTGCCCCAAACACTTACTGAAGCGACTGCCCGTTTTCAACTCGGTCTCATCTTGCTCGAAGGCGGTAAAAAACAGGAAGCGATGGCTGAATGGCGAAAAGCACTCGCATTGGATCCGCAAAACTGGATTATTCATAAGCAAATTTGGGCCGTTGAGCACCCAGACAAATTTTATAACGGAGGCGTTGACTACGGCTGGCAAAAAACACAGGTGGAGGCAGAAAACAGTGAACATTAGCAGCGGTTTCTATCTGAGGGTGTGCTGTGTTCTTTTTTTAACCGAACGCTATTACCAATCACTTTGTCCTAAAACGTAAACGCCAAACGAGTTACTAACGTTTTATGGACCGTGGATAACATAGGTGGGGGAGAATGATGAATACGAGAGAAGGTTACGCGGAATTACAAGCGAAAATTTTGGAGGCGCGACGCGTGTGGAAACGTAGTCTCTTCTGGGCGGGATTTGCTATTGTCCTGACAGGCGTTATCGCTTTAGTTGTTGGTGAAGCTATCGTTGATTGGCTGATGCCGCTCCCAAGTCCTGTCCGCATTGCGTTGTTAACGGTCGGTGCAGGCGTTACGGGCTACTTACTGTATACATATCTCATTCGGCCGCTCCGAACGTCACTGACGCTCCGGGATGTCGCCCTTAATGTTGAGCGAAATCATCCGAACCTTGAAGATAGATTGATCAGTGCGATCGAATTCGGAGGCCGGGAATCAACGGATCCAATTGAAGCTCACATGCTCCAACGCCTTTTGGAGGATACTACACAACGAACGGAAGGTATAGATTTTAAAGCGACAATTGATCACCGTCGCACTCGCAAGCATGTTGGCATTGCGGCTTTGGTTTTTGTGGGGTGTTGTGTCCTCGCACTCTTGTTTCCTGGAGAAATACATACGAGTTTGCTCCGCGTCTTCACACCTTGGGAAAAAACCGACCCGATTCTAACGACGCACCTCACTGTTGAGCCCGGAAACGCTCGTATCCTTCGTGGCAAGAGTTTGCCAATTCATGTCACGGTCACGGGTAAGTCTGCTGAAAAGGTTGTTCTAACTTACCACGATACTCGTGTGTCAGATGTCGCTACGACTGAAACCCAAACAACCCAACAACAGCCTAAAACTATGATTAAAATGTTGCGAAATCCGGACGACAAACGGGGGTTCGCTTATGAGATTTTCAATATCGATGCCGATATGGAATACTACATCGCCGCGAACGAAGGGATCTCCGAACGCTATACGGTCGAAGTATTTGAGATGCCGAGAGTAACCGAAATATCCGTTGCTTACACGTATCCAGCCTATACCCGACTTAAACCGGTCGTGCAAACAGGGTCAGGTGATATTCAGGCTGTCGTCGGCACGCGCGCAGCACTCAAAATCGTAACAAATAAAGCTATTCAAGCCGCAACCTTCACACTTGAAGCGGATACAAAGCAAGGAGCTTTTTTTCAAAAATTAAGAGATGCATCGGAATCCGAGGCAACACACATGGTTATTTCTGATGGGAACACGCTGACAACAACTATAGATGTTGTTGCGGACGGGAGATATACCGTTGAACTCCAGTGTATTGATGGGTTTAACAACGAGATACCGATTGCGTACAACATTAAGGCTATTCCGGACGCTCCCCCTGAAGTCGTAATCAAAGAACCCGGGCGCGATATTAAAACCACAAAGTTAAGTGAGGTGGAAATTAGTGCTGAGGCAACGGATGACTACGGGGTTGCTGAATTAAAACTCATATACCACATTGGGACCGATGAATTGCAAGAGGTTGTCCTTAAGTCCAATATCTCACCGTTAAGTGCTATTGAAGAAAAAGCTGCAGACGATTCGTTTGTACGTCGTGTTTTGAATGGCAGCTACACGTTCTATATCGAAGAATTGGACTTAGAACCGGGTGATGTTATCTCTTACTACGCCCAGGCGATTGATAATAATACGCAGACCGGGCCTGGTGAAGCCAGTAGTGACATTTACTTTATCGAAATCCGACCCTTTAACGAGGATTTCCGCGAAGGTGAAGCAGAACAAGCACAAGCTGAACCAAATCCACTCTCGGGTATCATTGCCTCTCAGAAGCAGATTATCCGAGACACTTGGAAACATACGCACGCTCAATCTACAACCCCTGAAGACTATCAGTCGACTGTCAAGCAAACTGCTGACAAGCAAACCGAGTTAAAGGATAAAACGCAAAAGTTCGTAGATGAGTTGAGCGTGGCTATCCAGACAACTGCGCAGGTCTCACCTGAGATTCTGATGAACTTGGAGGACGCAATTGGCCACATGGGGGAGGCGATTGATCAGCTGAATGCCCTCGAACCAGCTGAGGCGATACCGCCAGAACAGAGCGCTCTCGAATTGCTCATTAAAGTCAGTCTTGAAATCCCTAATGTACTCATGGAGATGCGTAACAGTAATCCACAGCTTGCTGAGGACTTTGAACTCGAAATGGAGGAATTGCAAAGCGAACTTGAAGATGAGCAGAATGAGCTTGATATGGAAATGCAAGAGCAAACACAAGAGATGTTAGATCAGGCACGCCGAATGTTGACGGAACAACAGCAGCTCAGTCAACAAAGCCAGCAGTTGGGACGAGATAGCCAACCTGCCTCAAGTGAAATGCAACAGCATAGCCAACAGCAGGCGCAGTTGTCACAACAGGCTCAGCAAATGGCGCAGCAGCTCGGTACTATGCAACGGAGTGGACAGGGAACGCAAGCGGAACGCCTGAATCAAGCGGGCCAAGCGATGCAACAGGCGGGTGAACAGATGGACGAAGCCTCAGAAAGTATGCAACAACAACAACCTCAGCTCAGTGCTGCCAAGGGGGAAAAGGCGGAAGAACGGATTGAGGAGACTATTGAGCAATTGGAGCGAGTCGCCGCTGAATTCACAGAAGATGCACTGGAGAGAACCGCCCAGCAACTTCAGGAATTGACAGAGGCGCAAGCTGAAGTCCAACAACAGACGCAGGAACTTAGAAGCCGCTCGGAACAGTCAGAGATGCGGCCTGAAGATTTCCGAAGGGCATCTGAACTCGCTAACCAGCAACGCGAACTTCAGCGAGATTTGGAGACACTCGAACGCGAATTGAGGAATCTTCAAACACAACTCACCCCGGAAAATTCGGCGGCGACCCAAAACGTAGGGGATGCTACAAGACGCTTCGCAGAAGAACAGACCTTGGCGGATATGGCAACTGCACAACGCGCTTTACAATGGCGGAGCTTCCGAGCCGCAGACCAGAATCAGCAAGAGGCACTCAACACTCTCAATCAAGCACAAGCGGATCTCCAACAGGCACAAGCCAATATGGCAAATACTGAGGAAGAACAACTCGAAGCTGCACTCCAACAACTTCAGCAAGCGCGTGAACAGATGGAGGATATCCAACGCGAACTTCAGTCCATGGCGGGACAAGAACAGACGGAAGAACAACAACGCCGTCAGCAACAACTCGAGCAGCAACAACAGCAGCTCCAAGAACGGCTGCAACAAGCGCAACAGACGATGCAAAACCAACAAAACCAGCAGCCGGGTCAGCAACCCGGACAAGAGGGTGAAGCCGAAAATCAGGAAGCACGTGCCGGGGGCAGAGAGTCTGACCGCAAAATTAATGAACTCTGGCTCGGTATGCTTGATACCATGCACCACCGTACCGGAAATCGGTCAAACCCGTTCCCGAACTATGAATTTGTTATTCGCGATTTGAATAAACTTGAAGCTGCACTTGAAGAACGGCTCAACGCGCTTCAGGAGAAAAAGCGACTCGCACAAGTTGCTAAAGAGGATGTACCGCCTGAATACCGAAGACTCGTTGATAGTTACTACGAATCTTTATCCCAATAATTGGCTTTTTTAATTGGTGAAAAACCTTTGCTGCGGTTGGAGCGGTTGCCGTTGGGTGATCGGTCGCCCTAAAAAAGGTGAAATGTAGCAACTGCGATGAAATGTAGACTCCTCTGGTGATCACCGAGGTGTGGAAACTGTGATGATACATCTATACAGCCCTGCGCCTTGATGTTCAAAACCTCGCGTGTGCCCGATTTCATTGGCATTGCAGTCGGGTTGGGCATCCGTATAGCTTGTCTTGAACGTTTTCGGAAACCGAATCATGTTTTCGCCCAATTTTTGAGACACGCGTATGGGCTGGGCAACCCAACCCATACGGTGGGTCTAAGTGCTCAATGACAAGAGAGCAGTATATCAGCCCTTAAACGAGAACCTCAAATATTTGAATGTGACTGGCAGCCATCAACATTCACACAAGCACCCGTCACGAGACTCGCCCGTTCCGATGCTAAAAAGACGACGACATTCGCAACTTCCGCCGGTTCCCCGAATCTCCCGAGCGGCATATCGTTTTTCACAAAGGCCTCCATCGCTTCTGGATCGGCTGCTATCCGGCGCGCCCACCCCCCGCCGGGAAAGAGAATCGAACCCGGGGCGATGCTATTCACACGGATATTGTCGGGCGCGAGTGCTTTCGCTAACGATTTTGTCATGCTAATCTCGGCGGCTTTCGCGGCATTATACGTGATGTGTCCACCGCCTTCCCTGCCATAGATGGAAGTAATCATCAGAATCGCGCCGCCCCCTTGCTTTTTCATTTCAGGGATGACGAGTCGGTTAACGCGTGCCGCAGAAACCAGATTCAGATCGAGGATCTCGTGCCACTCGGTATCGGAAATAGCTTCCAGAGGGGTCCATCGACTCCCACCGACATTGTTTACAACGACATCAATCCTGCCGTAAGTTTCCAGGGTTTCCGATATAAACGCCGCAACTTGACCGGTATCCGTGACATCTGCGCGTTTCGCAAAGACTTGCGCGCCTTTTGATGTCAGCTCCGCTGTTACGCTTTGGAGTGTATCTTCAGTCCTGCCACAGATGCTCAGGCGTGCGCCTTCATCAGCGAATCCGAGTGCAATCGCCCGCCCGATTCCGCGGCTCGCCCCCGTGACAACGACGACTTTGTCTTTTAATCCTAAGTTCACTAGAGCCTCCTTGTTTTTTTGTCCGTAATATATTGACTTGAAAGCAACCTCTCATGAGGTACATTATTTTCATTATAGTTGAGTCCTTTTGGAATGTCAATAGGAGAGTTTTCCGCGGTAGAGGGTGTAAATATTTGGCAGCGGATTGTTAGCCTCAGTATTCCCAGGATTGGGAAATATCACGCGCAAACGAAAAGTTTATACGACAGAGTAGTCCTTCTCATGATGGTGCGTCAAAAGTTGAAACACCTTGACATTATAAAAAGATTGTGGTAAAATATATTACACCAAGCATATGAGAAAGATTCTGCCACATCTGAAAAATAGGAAAAGAATGTATGGCTTACTATATCACTGAAGAGTGTATCGGGTGTATGGCATGTTTAACCAATTGTCCCGTTGACGCAATCACCGGGGACAGGAACATGCTACACATCATCGATCCAAACATTTGTATTGACTGCAGTGCTTGCGGGATGGTCTGCCCTGTTGAAGCAATTCGAGACCAGTTCGGCGAGGTATGCAAGTTTATCCGTCGCCCGACGCACCGTCCCATCGCTGTGATCTACGAAGAGCTCTGTTCGGGGTGCGATTTCTGCGTCCATATCTGTCCATGGGATTGCCTTGAACTCAAGGACCCGGAGACCGGGGAACATGCCGAAAGTTTTTTCGGTATTTGTGAATTGGTTAAACCGAAGGATTGTGTCGGCTGCCAGTTGTGCGAAGAGGTCTGTATCAAGGACGCTATCCGTATCGAATCCCCCGTGCTTGTGGAACTCGCAGAAGCCGCAGACTGATGGCGAATACACACCTCTATAAACCGAACCTCGTCATCGTCATCTCTGGCCCGTCCGGCTCAGGGAAAAGCACCGTCATTAATGCGCTTTGTGAAGCAGATCCAACATTAAAACTATCTGTTTCCGCAACAACCCGCAACCCACGCCGTGGCGAAGTGAACGGTGTCGATTATCATTTCCTATCAACAGCAGAATTTGAAGCGCACATTCAGCAGGGCAGCTTCTTAGAATGGGCGGAATATGGAGACAACCTTTACGGCACACTCAAATCTGAAATCGCCGCTGCACGTGAAACGGGTAAAGATGCTATTTTAGAGATTGAGGTAAAAGGTTCCCTGCAAATTCGAGAGCAAGCGCAAGACATCGCCCCAGCAAGAAGCTTCCTCGTCTTTATCATACCGGCTTCTTTTGCTATCTTAGAGACACGCCTCCGCCGCAGACAGACAGAATCCGAGAAAGAATTGGAACAGCGCCTGGACATCGCGAAGTCCGAAGTCCTTCAAATTCAACACTACGACTATTGCGTTAGCAACCCCCAAGGAAAAATCCAGCGAGCCGTTGCCCAGATTCAGGCTATCATTACCGCCGAACGTTCCCGTATTGATAGCGAATTGATAGCAACAATTAATCCGTTATTCGGTGTTGACGAGGCGGATTAAACCCGGTCGACATTAACCGAGAACCCGATTCTGACAACGGAAAAATCGGAACAACAATCCAATGGTGAAAAAATGGAATTCAAAGATCGGACCATTATTTTCGGTGTCCCGGGTGGGATTGCTATCCATAAATCGCTCGAAGTCGTGAGTCAACTCGTCAAAAGTGGAGCCTCTGTCCACGTTGTGATGACAGAGAACGCTACCCGTCTTATTCAACCTTTGTGCTTCCAAATTATCTCGCGGAACCCCGTCCTCTTGGATATCTTTGACGCAGGCACAGATTGGAAACCGCCGCATATTGATCTCGCGGACCGTGCCGATTTACTCATGATTGTCCCCGCAACAGCGAATATTATCGGTAAACTGGCAAACGGCATCGCCGATGACCCCCTCTCCACCGTCGCAGTTTCTGTTCACTGCCCAGTCCTGCTGGCACCGGCAATGAACGGACACATGTATCATAATCCCTTTGTCCAACGCAACATCAACGCCCTGAAAACACACGGCTACCACTTCATTGAACCTGCAAGCGGTGATTTGGCATGTGGTTATGAAGGTGTTGGACGTTTGAATACTGTGGAAGCAATCTTGAAAGGCATAAGCAGTATTTTGAAGCGTCGCGATTCGGAGATCGCTCCTACAGTGGGGCCACAGGATTTACAAGGCATACGTGTGCTTGTCACAGCAGGGGCAACGCGCGAGTATATCGATCCCGTCCGATTTATTACCAACCGTTCCAGCGGTAAGATGGGGTACGCCCTTGCCGAAGCAGCGACACACCGTGGTGCGGAGGTCCGGCTTATCAGCGGAGCTACTACTCTTCCTCCACTGGCCCACATTAAAACGCAACACGTCGAAACAACAATTCAGATGCACGACGAGGTGCTGCGAGCATTCGATGAAACGGACGTTGTCATTATGGCGGCTGCCCCTGCTGATTACCGACCACTCGAATTTACACCCCATAAAATCAAAAAGACCCACGACCTACTAACACTGCCACTCGAAAGGAACCCAGACATAGCGGAGGCACTTGGTGAACAAAAAACACATCAAATCCTCGTCTGCTTTGCTGCAGAAACGGATAATCTGCTCAAGAACGCTAAAAAGAAGTTGATGCGCAAAAACTGTGATCTCATCGTCGCGAACGATATTCTTGCGGAAGGGGCTGGATTCCAATCCGATACCAACATTGTCGTCCTGCTCGACAGGCACGGTACTTGTGAAGAACTGCAACTCGCCCCTAAACGTGATATAGCGGATGCGATTCTGACTAAGATCGTCGCGATGCGAAATAGTCGAAAATAAACGACGGCTGTGTCCAGTGATAAATGCTTGGTATATCGGGCGGGGAACCCTGCCCCTACGAACAGTTCTATCCATCATTTAAGTGGGGACAGAACACTCCCGCTAAAGATACACTTGTTATGGCAGAACGGAGTCTGCTTACTACCTTAGATGAACCCACAACAGGTCCGTGACTTTTTTACCCTCAATCATACGCGTCCTAAAAAGCAGTTAGGGCAAAATTTTCTCGTTAACCCAGAAGTTCTCAATATGATTCTGGAAGCCGGAGAAGTCACGGATGGTGATACTGTCATAGAAATTGGGGCCGGATTAGGGTATCTCACTGATGCCTTGGCGCAACGTGCTAAACACGTCATCGCCATCGAAGTGGACGAGTTATTATACAATACCTTAGCGGCGTATTTTGACGCAGCTGGTAAGTCAAAACTTGCGCGACAAAAGTTGATAGATTCACGCGTCCAACTCCTTCATACAGATATCCTCAAACTGGAACTCAATTCGCTACTTGAATCCGAAAACACATCCCCCCCTTACAAAGTCATTGCAAATCTGCCTTACAGTATCACAACACCGATTTTGTGGAAACTTCTTGCGCATCGGAGACAGATTCATAGCTGCGTGCTAATGATGCAGAAGGAGGTTGCGGAAAGGATTGTTGCTGGCCCCGGGGGAAAGGACTATGGGGCCCTGACAATCGGTGTCACTTATTACACTGAACCGGCGCGAATAGCCACGCTATCGCCTGAGAACTTTTACCCATCTCCGAAGGTAGATTCTGTTCTTCTAAAGTTGACAATGCGCGAAAACCCGAAGGTCAGTGTTGAAGATGAGACGTTGTTTTTTAAAATAGTGCGGACAGGGTTCAGAATGCGGCGGAAAATGCTAAAAAATGCTTTAGTCAGAGGCAGATTAGCATCAGCGGCGGCATTGGCGGCGGCATTTGAGGCAACAGGGATAGCTCCAGAACGGCGCGCCGAAACATTGCACATCACGGAATACGCGGCCTTTACCAATTTTTTATCTCGGAATTATTAGGCATTCGCTAATCGCGGGTCGCTAATGGAATTACAAACGGATGTCTATTTCCAGAAGCTGCCAATACACAATCTTCCAATCCCGTTCTTCCCGGCGGAACGCAAAATTACAACCTGCTTTAATTCTTCTCAAGTCTTCTTCTTCCCCTTTTCTGGCGTTCACATCAAGCCGAAGGGTTACTGCCGCTTTTCTTGCATGCGTCACATCCATCTCCATATCCTTGAACAGGAATTCAAGAAAGGTGTACTCAGCAAAGAGCTGGGTTATCGCGGGATTGACATCTGCGTAATTTTCAGGGATAATGCCCGATGCTACACCGAAGCGCGTTGCATCATCATCTGCTGCAACATAAATTTCTGAGAAGCGTCTCTCAATCGCTTCAATATTTTCCATATCCACAGCCTCAAGGAGGTCCGAAAAATTTTCAAAAAATTCTTGTATTTCTAACACGGGGTCTTTTAAGGGGGGTAACGCGATATTTAGAACTAAGCGTGGTTGGTTGAGCTCGAAGGACTGACGGTGAGATTCGTAATCCGGATCCCTTACAATCAGGCTATAACTATCGCCGTAAAGCATGTCTGGAAAAGTGTAAACGCCATCCACACCCGTTTCAACGAATCGCCCCATTAGAATCACCATTGATCCAGGAATGGGATTCCCCGTCCCAGCGTCAGTGACATTTCCTGAGATTGTGCCGTATTGAAGCCTTACCGGTTCTTCAGGTTCCGGTTCAAGCGGATCTTCGGTTGCCCCGCATGCAAAGATGCACGTTAGTAATAAAAGAAACAAGATAGTCTTTTTGAGTGTCATCGTCTGTTTATTATCCTTTTGTCTGAGCAAACCTGAGTCTACTTTAGGAGAGTTTTCGTTTAAGTAATGAGATGATGCCGCCTTGTGGTTGGGAACTTAGACAATTGTATGGGTTGGGGACCCAACCCATACAATTGTCTCAAACATGGGGGAAACCTTATTTTTTGAAAACCCTCACGTAAGAATAATTAGGCAATCAAGCCGTAAAACAACCGTTTAGTTCTATGTTTCATGCAGTGTTTCCTTCTTCTGCCAATTAGCGTAGAAAACAGCAGCACTTGCAATAACGACTATCCCGTGGATCCAAGCGAATTGGATACTTATAGGTACAAAAAAGAGAATCGCTGCGGCGATGAATAGTATACCACGTGTTGCTACTGACAATCTACGAAAGAGATAACCAGCGATAGCTGCTGCAAGGATAACCGTCCCTACGAATGTTAGAGAAAAATTCCCCAACACCGTCCACACTTCAGGCGTTCCGCCATCCGTGCGCAACCAAAGCAGCGCCGGGCGCAGCACAAAGGCGTAAGGCAAAGCAAAGCCGACAAGCGCGAATCGAAACGCTGCGAACCCCGTCGCCATGACCCCAGAACCGGCTATTGCAGAGGCAGCATACGCCGCCAAGGCAACAGGGGGTGTCACCATCGACATCATTCCGAAGTAGAAAATAAAAAAGTGCGCCGCAAGCGGGACAACCCCTAAATCGAGCAGCACAGGCCCCACCAAGATAGCCATCAGCAAATAACAGACGGACGAAGGCAACCCCATGCCGAGAATAATTGTAGAAATCATTAAGAAGAAGAGTGCCAACATCAGATTCGTTGCTGCAAGGGGTAAAAGCGTCGAGGGTAATTTGCCACCGATACCGGTCAATGTTACCACACCTAAAATGATACCGACGCACGCAGCAGCAGCAATCAATGAAACGCCGCTCTGTGCTGCCCGCTTACAAGGCGATACTAGGAAGTCCACGCCTTTCAGTAAATCCGATCCCCCGGTCTGATCTCCCGCTGTAGAATTTCGCTTACCGATTCTCTCTCCCAAGAAATTCAGCAGACTTATAGCGACGACTACCAGCAAACTCCAACTCACTGCGCGAAATGCCGTGGCACCCATCAATAGGAACCCAATCAGTGTGACGAAGGCAGCGAGGAAGATGACCCCTTGCACCGTCAAAATTCTGCTATTCGCCCCGTTTTGTTCCGCACCATACACTTCGTCTGAATCGTGAACGGTGTCCTGTGTGTGTTTCCTACTTCTCGCAGCGAAGTGTACCATACACAGCATCCCCGTGTAGTAAAGGATTGCTGGCAGCAATGCCGCTTTGATAATTTCCAAATAAGTAACAGCAGGCTCCACGATCTCCAGCATCATATACGCCGCTGCGCCCATGATAGGTGGAACTAATGCGCCACCGGAACTCGCCGCAGCTTCAATGCCCCCTGCGATTGCTGGTTGAAACCCCGAACGTGTCATCAATGGAATCGTAAACGTACCCGTCGTTGCCGTGTTCGCGACAGCAGAACCCGATAGTGAACCCATCATGCCGCTACTCAGAACGGCGACCTTCGCAGGGGCTCCCACACTTGAACCAAAGACACGTCTCGCTAAATTCAGAACATAACCGGTTGCTCCCGTCCGCTCCAGTAAGGTGCCAAACAACACAAAAAGGAATACATAAGTGAACATCACCCGAAGTGCGATGCCAAATGCCCCTTGACTGTGTAAAAACGTCTGGCTAATGATACGTTGAACAGAATACCCACGATGTGGGAACAGCCAATTCGGCATGAACTGCCCAAAACCAGCATAGAGGAGAAATGTGAGAGAGAGTAGCGGAAGCGTCATACCGATAGAACGGCGCGTTGCTTCCAAGATTAAGACAAGCCCGACTCCACCTATGATGTAGTCCAGCGGCAACTCCGCCCCTGCGCGTTCACCGAGAGGTTTACCGTCTAACCAGAACTCCTGAAAAATAGGCTCTGTCTGAATCACAACGTAGCCGAAGCAGACAATTACACCGCCAATCAGCACGCCATCAAGCCATCGGAAAACGCGGCGGTCCCCCAGATTCTGATGAATAGGGTAATTTAAAAATACCACTATCAACCCGAACATCGCGAAGAGTGCCAGCTCGGTTTGTGGTGCAAGCTGCGGATAATTGACCTCGGCTAAGAGAAAGAGGCATAGCAGCACGGAGACTGCCAGAAAGATTTTATCTTTGAAATTTTGTTCCAATAGGTTGCGCAAGTTTGTTCTCTTATCTGCTGGCGCGCTTCAAACCTCGCTGTTCTCACTGTTGTTACGTCTGAATTGGCGAGGCAAGGGACCAGGAACTCCAGATTTCTTTAAGTTTAGCAGGAAATGTGGGTGAAATCAAGGGAAAATAGGATAGCAAAGCACCGATCAACCCTTAGATAGGAGAGATATCCAGGCGCGATAGTTTATTTATCTGGTGCTGTTGCGAGATATTTCGGATTCGGCTGGATCTCTAGGGGATAGTGAATCTGCCATACTTTAACTTCGGCTTATGCAAAATTATCTGTGGGATAGACAGGAACAAATGTGTCACTTAACTCGCTTTTTAGGTAAACTTCCGTCGTTTGTTTTCGGGTCAACATAAGATGTGTTTCCCCGTGGGTTTTCAGAAATTCTAACGCAGCTCGCGGATCGGTGGCATTACGGACATATTCGGTGTATAGATATATCCAATGCTGTATGTAATGATCTTGGTCAATAATGGTTTTGACTCCGCCGAGGACATTAAGTTGACTGCCGTAGCCCCAGTTTGCAGCAACAATTGAAGCGTCTGGAAGTTCTTTTTTCATCCACTCAAACACTTTGGCAACTGATGTGTTTCCAGGCGTGGCACGGCGCATCTCTGTTGCGGCAAAAGTTGCGCGGTCCGCGTGTTCCCCCGCGGGTTTCCAAAACATGAGGGCGGCGACGATAACGACAGCACTGCCAACTTTTATAACATGCAACGGCAGCAATTCTCTAAAGTCCGTGCTCAGAAATGTCGCTTCCTTGAGTTTTTCAGTTATAGATGATCCAAGGCGGCATATTAGGTTAGTGGTAAAGAACGCAACTGGAAGTCCAATAAAGAAGTCGTAGCGTTTCGCATCACGCGAAAGTGCTACCCATAGCACAAACCAGATCATCATCGCAATAGAGACGAGTTCATGATTCGATGATTCGCGTCGGTGCCAGGCAATGAAGATGAAAGTTGAGAGCATGCCTCCCAACGATGTGAAAAAGAGTAGGTCACATACTGTTGTACCTAAAAGAGTCTCAAGTTGCACCCGAAAAAAGGTGGTGAGTATGAAGAGTAATATAAACACTGCTAACACCGTGCCAGTGTTCTTCCAGAGGCGAATGCTAACACTTATCAAACCCAGGCTCCCCAAGAAAAAGAGGCTTCCGTATCGAAATACCCAATATCTGTAGTCTGGCACGTTGAGCTCTCCCACGGTTTGCATCAGTTGGTTTTGACTAAAAAGGACGGTGGTACTTGCGAAAGTGCCAAAGTGTATCCAAACATATCCGAACGCGAGGGTAAGGCTCGCGAGCGTCAATCCAAGGGAAAGGTTTCTGACGTGTGATCGAAATTTGGCTGCAAACAGTGATTGAGTGATCAGAACGTGTCGAAGAACGCGAATTCCTAATAGGATGAGCGGCGGCACCAACACAAACCCAAATAGATGGGTTGCAAAGCCTTCTCCATTCCGATAAGCAGGTGACGCAAGATAGATGGCCGGCACGAAAGTACACACCCATAGCAGATAAAGTCCCAAATGTTTTTCCTTTTCAGAGGCGAGAAACCACCAAAATTCCACAAATAGAATGATACTCAGAAAAACTCCGAAGCCTTCCTAGCTCATACCTCCGAGAAAGACAGTAACTCCACTCGTGAGCGTCCAAAAAAACCTGCTGCGCGGGTGTTGTGCTTGCGCGGCGGCGAGGTAACTTGTAATAGCGAAGATACCAAGCATCAGACACCAACTGTCCCTGTCGCTGAATCCGGCAGCACTGCGTTCAACCACACCGGGGAGAGTTGCTAAAAGTACCCCCATAATGCTTGCAAAGATCAATCCACGGGTACGGTAAAGGAAAAGATAGAGGACTCCTAATCCCAGCACAAAGCAGACGACGGGGGAGAAGAGCGCCACTTGGTAGAGTGTGATATCGGCTAAGAGTACCGTTATCCCTTTATGCATGTAAGCGATAGCGTAAGAGTAGGCATTGAGACTTTGCCTTAAGTCTCTACCGAAGGGTAGCCGGCGATGCATATCCCTTGCAGGAAGTTTACCGTGTTCAGACACAATCTGTGCTTGCCAATAATAGAGGTAAGGATCGTTTCCGGTAAATTGCCCATCAGGTATAGACGCTACACCTTGAATGCGGATCCAGAAGGCAAGCGACAAAATAAGACACAAAAGTAGCCAAGGACTAAAACGTGAGATTTGCTGTAAAGCACACATCATTTTTATCCCTTTGTTCTAAGTGCCTCAATAGGTGAAAGCCGCGATGCTTGTAACGCAGGATACACGCCGAAAGCAACTCCCATAGAAAACGAAAAGAGAACAGCAACGAATATCCAAGGTACGGGGGTTACGACAGGCCATTCTGGAACAATTGACGCGATACGGACAGCGAGCCGCGCCATGCCACATGCTGCTAACCATCCCCCCATAAGACCGAAAGTACAGCCACACAAACAGAGGCATATCGCCTCTGTCAAAAACTGCCAGAAAATATCAATCGGTCTAGCACCAATTGATTTCCGGATCCCTATTTCTCGCGTCCTTTCATCCACAGAGACAAGACAAATGTTCATGACACCGATGCCACTAACAAATAGCGAAAACCCAGCGATGCATCCGAGTGCAATCTGAATTGATCTTTGAATATGTTCCAGCTTCCTGACGGTCCGCTTAGGTATCCAATAGCCGATAAAGTCATCTTTTCCTCGGTGTCTTTTACGTAGGACCTTCTTAACAGAATCAACGACGCGGTAAACATCCGCACCTTTTTCAAAAAACACTGTAAATCCGTAAATGTAATGATCACCGGAGAGGCGCTGCGAGTGTGTTGTGAGTGGTAAAAATACAGTTTCGTCCAGAGAATAGTAACTCCTGAGACTTCTACCTTTGGAAGTCATAATGCCTACAACTCGGCACCGTATGGGGGTCTGCAACCAATGTAACTTAATCCTCACCTCTTGTCCTAATGCTATGCCGTTGCCAAACAGCTCCTCAGCAGCATCTGCACCGAGTACACAGACTTGTGCAGCAGTGTCAATCTCGTTTTCCGTAAAAAAGCGCCCCGCCTGCACCTCCCATTTTAACCCTTGTATGTATGGCGTGGTTACACCTTCTACAAAGAAATATACGCGTCCACCATCTCGACTCGTAATTGTACCACGCTTTCTATTGCTTTTCGGTAAAGCAAACAAAACATCAGGACATTCTGCTTCAATGGTGTCCACATCTTCAAGGCTATAGCGTTCAGTGGTACGCCGAACTAACCGTCTATTTTTTCATATAGAGGTCCTCGTCCAGAATTGAACTTGATTGGAGCCTCCGAGTTTCTCGATATCGTCAGCGATTATCTTCTTTGTACCCTTCCCGATGGCTATCATGCAAAGTACACTTGCAATTCCAATACAAATACCGAGAATCGACAGCCCGGCACGCAATCGATTTTGAAAAATATGCAAGACTCCTGCGGCAATAGCATCATAAAGTTTCATGCGGCTAAGTACGGCTTCACATCCCATAACAGAATGGTGCCATCAAAACTTGCACTCGCCAGAATCTCACCGTCTAGTGAAAAGGCGAGGTCCTGAATATCTGTGGGGTGTCCCCAAAAGGTGGCGATATTGTCACCTGTAGCAACCTCCCATAACCTAATGGACACTTTATCTGTCCCCTGCCACCAAGAACCAGAAGCGAGATAGCGTCCGCATGGAGAAAATACTAAAGCGTACGGGCGTTGACACCCTTGAGGCAGGAGGATTGCCATGTGGATATCATACGTTGTGGCATTCCATAAGCGAACCTCACCAAATAACCCACCTGCGATGAAGTTACCACATGGAGAAAAAACAATTTCAACAACTGAATAAGGTAGCTGCTTGTTTGTTTTCGACGAAGGATTTAAATCCTTCAGGATTTCTGGAGCTTCTACTTTATACGTTGTTGTATCTAACGGAGGATAATTGGGTAATGCACAAACTTCTTTACCACTTCTAATATCCCAGACACGGACGGTTCTATCCGATGATGTACTTGCTAACCACTTGCCATCTGGCGAAAACGCTGTTGAGAGGATGCTACGAGTATGTGAGGTGAATGTGTATCGCTTTTTCCTACTTTCAACATCCCATACTATCAATGTGCCCTTTCTGTGCCCTATAACCAACAGATCAGCTTTCGGGGCCAATGTGACTGTTCGCCACAGAGGTTTTTCAGGAGCACGCCATTCCATCAAACATTTAGCATTTCTAAGGTCCCGTATCTTGAAAATATTTTTGTCGGTATGACTTGCATAATAGATTTTTTCGATAGGCGACGAATCAATAACATTGGGTGCAACGGTTCTATGGATCGGGCGTGGACGTTGTGAATAGCAGTTTGTCAAATCCCAGAGGATGCGCGACGCTCGCTGATGTCCCGACACCAATGTCTTACCATCTGGGAAAAACATAACGGACTCAACGACTCCGCTGTGCCCACGAATAGATAAAGGTATAGACGTATCGGGTTTTTCCAATGTCCATATTTTAACTTCGTCACCACTGGCAATCGCTAAGTGTTCCCCCGATTCTGAAAAACGTCCGCAACTCACATTTCCATTTGTTTTTATTTCATCCAGTTTTTCTTGATTTTCCACATCCCATATATCTACAGGTTTCCGATTGTCGTAATGAAAGAATCCTGCAGCAAGTAGTTTCCCTTCTAATGAATAACACGGATACATCCGATATTTTCCGTAATCTATCTGTGCTCGCTCCAGTTTTTGGGTGAAAACGTTCCATGTTCTCAGTATGCCACCGCAGCATCCGATGGAAAGAAAGCGCCCACAAGGTGAAAAACTGAGCCCATACACAAAGTCTGGATAATCTGTGAAATAGGCGATACATTCTTTGGTTTCCAAGTTCCAGACCGAAACGAAGTCACTAGACATGTCGTCAGTCGGACTCACATTTGCCAACAGTTGATTATCCGGTGAAAAAGCAAGCGGCTTAATAGCAGGTCGCCGATTTTTTAGAGGCCTTCCGTCACCAAGTGTTATGAGCTCTCTAGGCTCTTCCGGGTTCACTATGTAAACAAGATCCCTTCCTTTTGAGAACATAGCAAACCATCGTCCGTCCAAGGAGAAGGTATGAGGGATGGTCGTAACAACATCATTTTGCGCGTCTAGTTGTCCGACAGAAACACCAGATTGAATATCCCAGAGTTTTAGAAGACCATCAAGGTTACCAGCAGCAAACCACTTCCCATTAGCAGAACAGGAGACGGTAGAAACCATCCCCCGTTCCTTTTCCCACAAGGCGGTAGGACACATGGATGTTAGTGAATACCACCATAGCCCCGTCCGGGAGGCAACTGCGAGATACTGACTGTCTGCCGAAAATGTGAGATCCTCTACCATGCCTTGCCCTAATTGAGCGATCGCATTAGTCGGTAGTTCTAATTCGAGTTCACGGTCGCTATGAGAAGGGTGGAGGAAGTGACTTTCTACCATCTTTTTCATTGAAATTGTCATTCCTTAACAGGGGCTGGTGCCAGGATCGCATTTTGATGGTCCCTTTCCGCCACAATTGTCCGAACAATCACAATCATAGCTATTCTCGCTATCGTAACAGCACGTGTTGCCTTCGGCACTACAACCTTTGCTACCATCACAGTCATCTGATGAAGCACAAGAGCAAAATTCTGCACAACCACAATCCTCATCATTGTTCTCACTACTGGAAAAGACAGAGTCATCTGCAGTACCGCCGCAACAACTTTTGCCATCAGTTTCCACAACAAACCCATCAAACGCGCCAGCAAAAACAACACCAGTAGCAAAAAGCAGAACGACCATAAGTCGCCCCAAGAAATTAGGATTTGAGAAAAAAAATCTAAGCATTTTTAAAACTCTCCTTCATGTAAAGGAGACGTGAATTGGTATAGCACGTCTCCATAAAATTATGTGCAAACAATTAAACCAAAATCGGGTTTTCGCAGTTTCTATCTTTCTTATGAGTCCTAAAGCTACAGCATGTAAACCGCGTCCCTTTTTTTAAAAATTAATCACAAGTTAACGTTTATGCCTCCAATTTTGTTAAAACGAAACCCACCCACTGGTTAAGGGCTGTACACCTAAACAAATTACACCACCGGAAACTCGCAAGGTGAGAGAAGCAGTGGAACAGAAACAACCCTTGGAGCAACCCAGTAGCACATGGTACTATAGGATCCCATTGGAACCTATTAAGAGATTCACGTTTGTGGAAGCAAGTTCCCAACAGGGTGCTGGAAACATCAAAAGCGTGGTGCAAGAGGCATAAAACTAACTTGAGATCAAGATTTGTGAAGGGGAGGGTAAACCAGTAGCTAAGTTTCAAAAACAGAAATGGAGAACGCGATGTATCAATGCCTCTATTCACTATCGAACGGGTTAGTAGTCTGTTCAATATATCTTTGATCATGACATTTAGATCGAGTCGTCTGTCCATTGTTTCCTCATTATCCGTTTGCGAGTTTGCATTGGATCATAATCTAGTTTCGTAAAAAAATTGCATAATTTTAAAAAATACCGGAGGGTAGCCGGCGATGCATATCCCTTGCAGGAAGTTTACCGTGTTCAGACACAATCTGTGCCTGCCAATAATAGAGGTAAGGATCGTTTCCGGTAAATTGCCCATCAGGTATTCCATAGGCACCTTGGATACGAATCCACTAAGGAGGAAAGGAGAATGGCGATACAAAGTCCCCACACTATGGAAACGCGAACGGGGTTCCAAAACGGTCTGATTTTTTCTAAATACTTCATGATGTCGATAAAAATGGTGGGCGTATTGCCATCTTTTCTTGAGTTGTGTCCTAGTGAGATTTTGATAGATAGGAATTCTCAACCCATCAGCGAGGCCGATGAGGACGTGACTATCAGGGCAAGGCTTTGGCATCCCTGCGAATGTCCCAGCGAGGGGAAAAATAGGGAACACGTTAAAAGCAAAAAGCAACTTTTCAAGAAAATCTCCTTATTTCTCGATCCGGAGTGCTGCGATAGGTGTCAGCTGTACCGCCTGCATAGCAGGATAGACCCCAAAAATGGTCCCCATAAAGACGGAAAAGACAACCGATGTGAGCATCCACGGTAAGGACATAACCACGGGCCACGTCTCTACAATTGGCAGGAAATGGATGGAGAGGCGCGCCATGCCGTGTGCAGCCAGCCAACCCCCCGCGATACCCAGCACTCCGCCACACAAACACAAGGTGATAGATTCCGTCAAGAATTGCCAAAAGATGTCGATAGGTTTTGCCCCGACAGATTTCCGTAAACCGATTTCCCGCGTCTTTTCACCGACAGAGACGAGACACATATTCATGATACCAATCCCGCTGACGAATAGAGAAAATCCAGCGATGCTCCCCAGAGAAATCTGTATCACCTTTTGAATGTGTTCTAAGCTTCTGAGGGTTCGTTGCGGTATCCAATACTCGATAAAGTCATCGGTGCCCCGGTGTCTTTTCCGAAGGACATCCTTAACGGAATCTATGACCCGATAGACCTCTGCCGATTTTTTAAAAAAAACGCGCATTCCCTCAACATACCGGGTGCCAGAAAACCTTTGTTGGTGTGTTGTTAACGGGACACAAACGATGTCATCCAGAGACCAGTAGATCCGGAGACTTCTACCTTTGCGTGCCATGATGCCGATGACGCGGTACCGCACGAAGGGTTGGTGCCAGTTGAATTTCATTTTCACTTCTTGTCCTAACGGCATGGCATTGCCAAACAGGTCACGGGCAGCTGCTGCCCCGAGGACGCACACCTGTTTTGCGGTGGCTATATCTTCTTCAGAGAAGAATCGGCCCGCTTGCACGCTCCAATGCATACCTGTGGCATAGTCGGCTGTCACACCTTCTACAAAAGGGCGTGCCTGTCCACCGTGCCTGCTCTTAACGGTGGCTTGGTATCTCCCAGTTTTGGGTAAAACGAAGGTGACATCGGGACATTCGGCTTCAATGGCACGTACGTCAGAAAGTGTGTATCGCTCAGTGGTGCGTTTCACGAGCCGACCGCGTTTCCAAATAGCAGTACGCGTCCAAAAGTTGATTTGGTTGGCCCCCCCGAGTTTCTCAATGTCTTTTTCGATGAAACGTTTCGCTCCCTCGCCTATCGCCATCATGCACAACACACTCGTGATACCGATGAAGATACCGAGGACGGAGAGTGCCGCGCGCAATCGGTTTTCAAATAGGTGTTGGAGCCCGGTGTAGACCGCGTCATGAAGTTTCATGCTATAGGAGAGGCTTCAGATCCCATAAGAGGAGGATGCCATCAGAGCCACCACTTGCCAGAAACATGCCATCTGAGGAAAAAGAGAGGGCAGAAACCTCCCGCGTGTGCCCCCGGAACGTGGCAAGATTCCGTCCGGTTGCCAATTCCCAGAAGCGTACAGGCGGGTTCACTCCACTTTCTGAATCCAGGCCGCCCCCAGAAGCAAGATACTGGTCATCTGGGGAAAACGCAAAAGCGAGCTGCCAAAACCCGTCACCCATCCAGTCCGATGTTTTCGGGAGTGTGAGTTTGGTTTCAGAACAGATGATATCCCAGACAAGTATCTCGTTATCGGTATCAGCGGCAATGAGGGTGCTGCACGGAGAAAAGGCAAGCCTTTCAATACGCTCCCCAGGGAAATCATGAATTTCTTTTGTAGATTCAACATTCCAGAGGCGAGTATCAGGACCAACAGCCCCCTCACTCGCAAGGAATTTACCGTTCGGACTAAACGTTAAACGCAGAATCTCGGATGGATGCTTTCCGAAGGTATGGAGGTGGACTCCTCGTGTTGTATCCCAGACGTTCACCATGCCTTCGGTATCTCCAGAGGCAAGACGATTGGTTTCGGGATCGAATGCAAATCCCCAGTATGTAACGGGTTTCTCCGCTGTGATTTCTGCAGAAAGGGTATCATTGCTCAGTTCCCGGACGCGGATGGTGTTTTCGTCAACAGAGATCGTATAGAATTTGCCTTTGGAGAAGGAGCAAACGCGGTGTTTTTTACCAGCGGGTCCGAAACGCCTTTTCGGGGATTCGGGTGCGTCGATATTCCAGAGTAGAATTCCATGATAATCATATCCAGCGGCGATCGTTTTTCCATCAGACGAAAACGCCAGCGAATTCACAGCAGAGATATGCGTATGAGCTCGCGTCTGGGGAGCTTTTTTTTCAGTTGTCCATGTCTTGAATTCAAGTCCGCCCTCAGCGATCAGTTGGTTGCCATGAAAAAACCATATCCCTGAAAACTCGGGAGGGAACGGGGAAGTCCAGCGCTTTTGACGGTTTTCTATGTCCCAGAGCGTAACAGTTTCTTTCGCATAAGATACCGCCGCTGCACACAGAACGCCCGTTGGGGCATAGGAAGGTATGATCCTATCTCCAGCAAGGCAGGAGGGCGTTCCTACAGGGTGCCAACTCCCCGTATCCCATATTTGCAGGGGCGGGTCTGTATTGCTGCTGGCAATCAGGTGATTCCCAGAGGGCGAAAAACACAGGGAGTGCCACACAGTAGAGATCGGGTATTTCTCAAGCACCGCGCGACACTCTCCCGTAGAAAGAGACCAGATCGAGATGGATTCCGCAGTTACCGAGCCGGAACGTTCTGATGTTGTGCAGACAGATGGGCTTAAACACGCAAACAGTTGACTGTCGAGTGAAAACGCAATCGGTCGGATCAGTCCGCAGTATTCGATGATTTCTATTTGAGAATCTGCGTTGATTTTTCCAAGGTGCGCCCCCGTTTGAGGGTGCCAAAGGTCGACAATATAGTCTCGCCTGCCGGATACGGCGAGGTATTGAAGATCTGGGGAGAAAGCGACACGGGAAATCTCGTTTTGACGAGCGCGCGCGCTGTGTTCTTTGCATCGGCGGACGTGTGTGATACAGGTTCGACTGGAAATCTCCCAGACCTTGACGCTCCCGTTGAATCCGCCTGTAGCGATCCATCTACCATCTGCAGAAAAGGATAGCGTGGCAATCATGCCTTGGTCTGTATCCCACATATCCACAACCTCTAGTGTGGGGAATTCATACCACAACAAGCCGTTTGCAGTTGCGACAGCAAGTCTCTTGCCGTCGGGGGCGGATGCTATCTCCAACACCTCTCCCCGCCCGAAGCACCTACCGGATGCTTGAGGCGGCGCGCCCGTCGGAAGATCCGTGTTTGTCTTCAATGAAGGAAAAGTGGGGTTTAAGCGATTTTCTGTCATCTTGCATGGCTCCCTTATTTAGATGGCATCACTGCGATCCTTTCTAACCCTGGTGTTTTCTCGACCGTGAGGTGACTATTTATTTCCACGCAGAACAACTACTGCAACTTCCAACTGTTGAACAAACCGAGCCGCTGCCACAATCGCACTTATTCCCTTTCTTACAGCTATCCGAACAGGCGGGGACGCTGCTACACCCTTTTGAACAATCACTGAGCCCGGGACACCCACCACGGGAACAACAAACATCATTATTCCCGCTGCTTTGGATGCTCTCTACTCCATAGTTGACCGCTGATACGAGGCTTTGAAAATTTCATCTTCTTGTAAAATTCTAAAGAAAATACACTTTTTGGTCAAGAAAAAATACAAGTTTTCTTTAAAAAAAAAACCAAATTATGCAAATATTGCACTTTAAAGCCAAGTTTTTTATTTTTGGGGGACACGTTCCGTTAGCTTCGGGGGCAACCCCGTGGTTCTCCTTGTGCTAAAGTAAAAAAGTGTTGACAGAAATTGTCTTTTGTTGTAGAATTAACCTGTCGCGGTGGGATACACTGAAAGACGTAAAACGTTTGTGGCGTTTCTGTAGGTTTCCCTCCACTTGTGAGAGGCCCGAAATGACGAAACGAGAAGCACACGCCTTTAGCCGGTGTGAGTATCACTAGCTTATGATTTTATAATAGAATCAAAAAAAAAGCGTTGACGAGTTAAGTGTGTTTAAGGTATGATACATGTTAACGTCAAAAACTATTGACGGTTAAGGTTCAGAGAGTGTATACTTTAATGAGGATGGACGCAGCCTGCTTTTTTGTAACAGAACCTGTTAGGGGGTGTCACCCGAATGCCCGTGTTTTTTCGTAGATCTTCATCTCATAGAGTGGGGGGGGCTGGGGTCAAAATTGCGTACGTCCGAATTGCTGTTACCCTGGAAGCAGGTTTTCCCGTAAACCTAAGGCGTTGAGGAGAGCGCCCAACGATGGATGACCGAGTTGTTAATTTTTCAGTGAAAGGAGTGAGAAGAGGGGCGATGCAAGTCGTCTACTATGCTGTGTGTCGGTTTCGCTTCTCTGCGTCTTTGGTTAGCGATATTAACTCCTGGTTATTACCCCCCCCCCCCCCCCCGATTCAACTCCCAGTTAACTGGTCGCGATCGTTGTTTTCTTCGCCCTGTTCCTCTCCGGCTCTGGGGAAGTCTACTCCCTCTATTTCCAATCAAACTTGCGCGCATACACCGTATCAGCGGTTTTTGTTCGGGTATTGCTTCTTCGCTATCCGTATGTTTCTATCTGGCTGTTCTGTTGGCTTTGCGTCCGCCCTAAACCCTTTGTAGCATGGTTTCCTGTTAGGCTGTGTGGCCTTCGTAGCATAGTTTCCTGTTAGGATACCGTGCCTCCTTCGTATAATAGTTGTAGCATGGTTTCCTGTTAGGCTGTGCCTGTTAGGAGCCCGTGCATCTTTCGTAGCATAGCCTGTTAGGCTGTGCCATCGTATAATAACCTATTAGGTTGTGCCACTCAGGGCGAACCTAATCTGAAAAACAATACCCCGGGGCTTTTGGAAGCCCCATAAGTTCACAAGATTGTCCAAACAATCGTTTCTTTTAGGAGAAAATAAATCATGTTATCAAAGAAAACGAGATTTTCGTTAGCAAGTTTCATAGTTTTGTTTGCATGTGCGTTGTGCTTGGTGCCAACCCCCGCAGAGGCTCAAGACCCCGAACTGACCTGGGCTACGAAACCCGGTGAGATCGTAGGCACTAAGTTGGCGGTTATGTCTTATGCGTTGACAGTTCCAACGGGTCCTGATTCTGCGGAGATAACTTACGACTCTCAGACGACTCCGCCCTTGCCTCGGGGTTTGTCCATCATAAAAGTTCGCGGACGTGCCACAGTCTACGGCATTCCTGAGGTTGGGAGTGCGAGGCAGACGTATACAGTCACTGCCCGCTACAAAGATCAGTCAGCGACGCAGACGTTTGATTTAGTTGTGCATTCCAGTCCCGAATTCCCTGAGACCCTCAACCTCAACCAGTCCTATGGGTTACCGGAAAAAGTGTTCCAAATGGGTGAAGCGATAAGTTTCGTATTGCCATCGGCGACAGATGAGGATGGAGACGCTGTAACGTATACCCTGACGAGATGGGGTAAGCAAGGGGTGGAAGAGGGGCTTCCGCCCGGCTTATCTTTTGATGCTTCTACGCGGACGGTGAGTGGCACACTAACGACTGCAGAATCATATTTATTGGCTTATACTGCGGTTGATGGGGGTTCTCATGCGAGTGATACTGACACGCAGATTTTCCAAGCAATCATTACATTTGCATGGGCTACGAAACCCGGTGAGATCGTAGGCACTAAAGATACGGTTATATCTTCTGATTTGCCAATTCCAACGGGTCCTAGTCAGGACGAGATAACTTATGACTCGCAGACCACCCCGTCCCTGCCTCGGGGTTTATCAATCATAAAAGTTCGCGGAGGTGCCACAGTCTATGGCATTCCTGAGGCTGGGAGTGCGAGACAGACATATACAGTCACTGCTCGCTATAAAGATCTGTCAGTGACGCAGACGTTTGATTTAGTTGTGCATTCCAGCCCCGAATTCCCTACGACCCTCAACTTCGACCTGCCCCGAGAGTTACCGGAAAAAGTGTTCCAAATAGGTGAAGCGATAAGTTTTGTATTGCCATCGGCGACAGATGAGGATGGAGACGCTGTAACGTATACACTGGCGATATGGGGGGGGACTGGTCTTCCCACCGGTTTATCTTTTGATGCTTCTACGCGGACAGTGAGTGGCACAATTACGACAGCAGGATCATATTACTTGGTTTATACTGCGGTTGATGGCGGTTCTCATGAGAGCGATATTGACGCGCAGATTTTCCAAAAAATCACTATCGAACCAGACCGTACACTGAGGTGGGCTACGAAACCGAGTGAGATCGTAGGCACTAAGTTGGCGGTTATGTCTTATGCGTTGACAGTTCCAACGGGTCCTGATTCTGCGGAGATAACTTACGACTCGCAGACGACTCCGTCTTTGCCTCGTGGGCTGTCCATCAGAAAAGTTGGCACATACCCCACAGTCTATGGGATTGCCGAGGTTGGGAGTGCGAGGCAGACGTATACAGTCACTGCCCGTTACAAAGATGAATCAGCGACGCAGACGTTTGATTTAGTTGTGCATTCCAGCCCCGAATTCCCTACGACCCTCAATCTCAACCAGTCCGATGGGTTACCGGAAAAAGTGTTCCGAACAGATGAAGCGATAAGTTTCGTTTTACCATCGGCGACAGATGAGGATGGAGACGCTGTAACGTATACATTGGCGATATGGGGGGGGGCTGGTCTTCCCACCGGCTTATCTTTTGATGCTTCCACCCGGACAGTGAGTGGCACAATTACGACAGCAGGCTCACATTTATTGGCTTATACTGCGGTTGATGGCGGTTCTCATGCGAGTGATCGTGACGCGCAGATTTTCCAAAAAATCACTATCGCAGAAGTTGGGGTTGTGGATGATGATGGGGATGGTCCTTCTGAGAGAACCCCTATCGGAAAGCAGCCGGGCCCTATCGGACT
This sequence comes from Candidatus Poribacteria bacterium, assembly GCA_965202725.1. Lineage (GTDB taxonomy): Bacteria > Poribacteria > WGA-4E > WGA-4E > WGA-3G > WGA-3G. Next base: position 3,608,196 of record OZ241845.1, on the reverse strand, counting down.
GAATGATGATGGGGATGATGATGATGAGGATGATGGGGATGGTCCTTCTGAGAGAACCCCTATCGGACTGAATGATGATGGGGATGATGATGATGATGGGGATGATGGGGATGATGGGGATGGTCCTTCTGAGAGAACCCCTATCGGACTGGAGCCAGTCCCTACCCTGACCTGGGCTACGAAACCCGCTGATGCAATAGGCAATAGTGCAGGCACTAAATTGACGGTTATGTCTCATGCGTTGACAGTTCCAACGGGTCCCAACAAGAAGGTTATAACTTACGACTCTCAGACGACTCCGTCTTTGCCTCGGGGGCTGTCCATCAGAAAAGTTGGCACATACGCCATCGTCTATGGCATTCCTGAGGTTGGGAGTGCGAGACGGACGTATACAGTCACTGCCCGCTACAAAGATCAGTCAGCGACGCAGACGTTTGATTTAGTTGTGCATTCCAGCCCCGAATTCCCTACCACCCTCAACCTCAGCCGGTCCCAAGAGTTACCGGGAAAAGTGTTCCAAACGGGTGAAGCGATAAGTTTCGTTTTACCATCGGCGACAGATGAGGATGGAGACGCTGTAACGTATACACTGGCGATATGGCGGGGCAATGGTCTTCCCACCGGTTTATCTTTTGATGCTTCTACGCGGACGGTGAGTGGCACACTGACGACTGCAGGAGAACATTTATTGGCTTATACTGCGGTTGATGGCGGTTCTCATGCGAGTGATACCGATACGCAGATTTTGCAAAGAGTCACTCTCACAGTGGAGCCTGTTGATCCAACCCCCATAGCGGGTGAAGACCCTACCCTGACCTGGGCTACGAAACCCGCTGATGCAATAGGCAGTAGTGCAGGCGCTAAAGAGTCGCTTCTCTCTCATTTGTTGACAGTTCCAACGGGTCCTGCTTTTGAGGAGATAACTTACGACTCGCAGACGACTCCGTCTTTGCCTCGGGGGCTGTCCATCAGAAAAGTTGCCGGATACCCCACAGTCCATGGCATTCCTGAGGTTGGGAGTGCGAGGCAGACGTATACAGCCACTGCTCGCTACAAAGATCAGTCAGCGACGCAGACGTTTGATTTAGTTGTGCATTCCAGCCCCGAATTCCCTACGACCCTCAACCTCGACCGATCCCGAGAGTTACCGAAAAAGATGTTCCAAACGGGTGAAGCGCTAAGTTTCGTGTTGCCATCGGCGACAGATGAGGATGGAGACGCTGTAACGTATACACTGGCGATATGGGAGGGTGATGGTCTTCCCACCGGTTTATCTTTTGATGCTTCTACGCGGACGGTGAGTGGCACACTGACGACTGCAGGAGAACATCGCTTCGTTTATACTGCGGTTGATGGGGGTTCTCATGAAAGTGATACTGACACGCAGATTTTCCAAACAATCACTACATTTGCATGGGCTACGAAACCCAGTGATATCGTAGGCACTAAGTTGTTGGTTATGTATCATACGTTGACAGTTCCAACGGGTCCTGCTTTTGAGGAGATAACTTACGACTCGCAGACGACTCCGTCTTTGCCTCGGGGGCTGTCCATCAGAAAAGTTGTCGGATACCCCACAGTCTATGGCATTCCGGAGGTGGGGAGTGCGGGAAAGACATATACAGTCACTGCTCGTTACAAAGATCAGTCAGCGACGCAGACGTTTGATTTAGTTGTGCATTCCAGCCCCGAATTCCCTACGACCCTCAACCTCGACCGATCCCGAGAGTTACCCAAAAAAGTGTTCCAAACGGGTGAAGCGATAAGTTTCGTATTGCCATCGGCGACAGATGAGGATGGAGACGCTGTAACGTATACGCTCGGGATAGGAGAACAGCTCTTGACTTATACTGCGTCGGACACTTCTGTTTCTTCCACCGGCTTATCTTTTGATGCTTCTACGCGGACGGTGAGTGGCACAATTACGACAGCCGGAGAATATCTCTTGACTTATACTGCGGTTGATGGCGGTTCTCATGCGAGTGATATTGACACGCAGATTTACCAAAGAATCACTATAGTTACAGCGGTGTTCCGCGTCATAGGGGGCACGGCAGAGGACTACACCGACGCGCAAGGACGCCTCTGGAGAGGCGCGCAAAAACATAAGCAAACCTGGGGCGGATGGGTTGAAAAACAACCGCTCACCCAAGGCGTAGCCGGCAAGTTGAAAGCAAAGGCTCAAGCAAAGGCAGCAGCAGCGGGTTATGATGCTCAGCTCTTCCAGGCAGTCAGTTGGGCAAAGCACCCGGATACCCTTGCGTATCAGTTCAATACGGGCAACGGGACCTTTGACGTAACCTGTCTCTTCGGGGAGCACTGGTCTAACACCCGGGGCTTTGCCATTCTCATTGAAGATACGGTAGTTGAAACGTTGTATGTGACCCCGGGCAGACATGAGATTGACATCAAGACCTACAGGGGCATTGAAGTCAGCGATGGGAAGCTGAATATACAGCTCAAGGGTAACTCGAAGAGCGGTGTGAAAAATGTGAATCCGATGTTCAGTGCCTTAGAGGTGGTGTCTGCCGTGTCGGTTGTGGAACCTATTACTGAACTTGAGGAGCCAGCTGCGCCTCTCAGTGTGGTGCCCGATCGTCTCACCCTTGCGAAGGTGGATCCGTTTTTAGCGGTGCGGATTCCCGAAGAGACTGCCCTCTTGGCGAACTACCCGAACCCGTTCAATCCTGAGACGTGGATTCCGTATCAGTTAGCGAAGCCTGCGGAGGTGACGGTGCACATTTACGGTATTAACGGCGATTTGGTTCGGACGTTAGCCTTAGGGCATCGGGCTGCGGGTATGTATGATGGTAGGAGTCGTGCTGTGCATTGGGATGGCAAAAACGCAGTTGGTGAGCCCGTTGCGAGCGGTGTGTATTTCTATACACTGACTGCGGGCGACTTCAGTGCGACGCGGAAGCTGTTGATACAGAAGTAAGAGGGTTTCTGATAAGTGCTGCCCTGCGGTGGTTGTGTCGTGGATTCCCTTATACGAAGCGTAGGGGTTGGGTTGCCCAACCCCTACCCACTTTTCAAAAGTTGGGCGGAAATCTTATTGGGTTTCCGGTAAGTGATGATACGCGGCTCTCTTGCCATTGAGAACTTAGGCCAATCGTAGGTTGGGAAACCCAACCCCTACGCGTGTCTCAAAAATTTGACGAAAACATTATTTGCTTTCCGAAAACGCTCAACGTTTTATCTGTGATTTTTTAGCTCACTCCACAGCAGTGCTTTTTTTTCCTTTGGAGAGACTTCAAGGGGCCCCCGAACCCAGTCCACAGAGTAGTTTGCCCCGGGTAGATGTGTCAGTTGCGTCATCGTTCGACTCGGGAGATGATACCGGTAGATATTATAGTTTTGCGTTTTGTTCTTAATACCAAATGCATCTCCGGCGAGAACGATCGTGTTTTTATCCCCCATCCAATCGGCACTTTGGACTCGCCACGCCTTGTGGATCGGCACGCGATTGGTTTGCCGTGATGCCGTATGATAAATGAAGACCCCGTTTGAACTGGCTTGAAGTTCAGGTGTGTATAGGGTTTCAATATAGAGCACAGAGCGTCCATCTGGCGACCACTTCGGGTTATATCTGCGCCCACGGGCCGCTCGGGGTGGTAGGAGCCGTTTTGCGTTCCTCCCTGCTGTCGTCATAGTATAGATGTCGCCTCCGTGTTCGTAGACGATAGTCCGACCATCAGGGGACCAGTCGGGGGTATCGACATCGGCATCTATGTATATGGCAAGGTCGCCACTCGCTAAGTGGATGGAATATAAAAAGTCGGTATCACCTTCAACCCTTGAGAACGTGAGATGTTCACCATCGGGTGTAAAAATCGGATAAAAATCATTGCTTTGGCTATCTGTGAGCTGTTGTTCATGCTGTCCGTTGGCATCCATTAAGAAGATGCTCTCTCTTTGGGGCCATTCTCCAGGGGCTTCCATCTGTCTTGAAAATGCGATAGACTGACCGTCGGGAGACCAAGTCGGACGACTCTCATGTGGGGGTGTGTTCGTGAGTTTTCGGAGGTTGCTACCATCATCGTCCATCACATAGATATCCAGACGAATGCCTTCCTCTGGGATCTTGCCAGAAAAGACGATTTTACTCTCCACACAGGGCACCAGCAACACGATCAGACAACAGACGGGAAAAAGGACGTATGTGCTTCGCCTCGGATTCCTCCGTTTCTACCTAAAAATGAAAAAAAGGGGGCGGGGTATCACCGCGTATCCGACAATGCCCCCGCACGCACTATAGCAGCTGTTACCTTGCCCGAAATGTGGCTGTCGGCTCTACAAACCAGTCCTCAGCGCCAAGCATAAGACACATCCTCGCTATCGCTGTAATTCGCAAGGTACGCGGATTGAAACGCTTTCACATCATCACCGGTATAGCGTAGGTTATGGGCGTTCGCATACGCAGACACATAAGGTATGCGAACGCCATACCTGGAATCTGTCTCCGAAAAGACGAGTAAAGTTGTTGTGAAAAGCCCCGCGAGTGTGAAGATCAAAAACCGTTTCATTTTGTTGTAAACTCCTATTGTTCTATAGGCTAGTTTCCACAACTGATGGTATGGTATGCTGAAAACCAGCATTATCAACGCCATTGTATAGGACACTTCGGTTCGCGCGGCTATCGCCTGTTTCTGGCAGGGTTCTCCGCGTCGATCGATCGTGTCAACGGACTACACGCGTCACACCCATGGGGTGCACCTTTGTTTTTTTTTGCGATAAAAACACGATAAGGGCTTATCATGGGCGTTACAACGCATGACTCACCGGCAACTTCGGTTCTTCCATTATATATGCACGAAGTTGAAAAAAGTTTAGGGTTACTTTCGGTTTTTTTTTCAAAAACAGGTGTCCGTCTTCCACAAATCGCGTATCGCAACCCGCGGACTGCTGTTCGCGGGTTGATGTGAGTATGATAATATGTCTCATCCGTAATGGCTGTTTTTAGAAGTGCGTCTGGGGCTTGGATGGCAGGTTGCTGTTACATTGGTTTTTCCTGAGACAGTTAACCAACAGATCAGTTGTCGGGGCCAACGTGATTGTTCGCCGCAAAGGTTTTTCAAGGGGTCAACTCCCGTTGTGGTTTCTCGACTTCTGCGATGTGCTTTTAAACACAGCGTAAAGATACCAAAATGCGGGGACTAATAAGACACCCCCGACACCGAGTATAATCAGTATCGGGCGCAGCACAGTATCAGATGCAGCCGTGTTCGCAAAAGTTAAGTCTGGTGTGACGAGGAACGGATATTGTGCCAGTCCCCAGCCGAAAACAATCAGCGTAACCTGTATAGGAACGAGGATACGCGTAAGCCAAAATTGACGTTTCCAAAGCGTCCAGATTGCCCATAGCGCTACTGCACCCGTTAAGATATGAAATGGGATTGACCAAGGTGCGCCGCTGAGCCCACTCCGAATTGTTGGTGCCCCTTCAGCAGATAAGATAAAACTCAGTCCTGCCATTACACCGACGCTCACTGCTGCAACAAGAGCTCGGCGCTGAAAATCTTCCTGTAACGCAGGATCCTCAGTTTCTAACGTGAGGTACACCGCTGCAAGCAATGCGCAAAGCGTTAAGGTGAAAAAACCGATCGCAAACGGAAAGGGGGCGAACCACGCTGAGATGAAATCGGTTTCTACCTGTCCACTTGCGCCATCAACACGAATCGTACCCGATGCGACCGCCCCCAATGTGATGCCTAACATGATAGGTGTAATGGCACTCGCGATAGCAAACACACGACTCCAACGTCGATGTGTTGTATCGGATTGGACATCGTAGGTCCGAAACACAAACGCCGAACCGCGAAGCACAATGCCGATGAGCATCAAGGTCAGTGGAATATGCAAAGCTGTACTAATCGCGGCGAATGCCACGGGAAACGCCACAAAAAGCAGCACAACAATTAAAATCAACCAAACATGATTGGCTTCCCATATCGGCGCGATGGCTTCTTTAATGAGGGAACGTTGTGCTTTCGCGCGGTGCCCCGTTGCGAACAGATCCCAAACACCGCCGCCAAAATCCGCACCCCCTGTTAATACGTAGATAATGAGGGAGATAAGCATCACGCCGGCGATGCAAAATTCAAGTGTAAACACAACGTTCCTCCATTAAACTGCGGTAAAAATAAGACGGCGCAATAGGACGACAACAATAATCGAGAGAAAGATGTAAAGCACTGTAAAAGCAATAAAAGGGACAACGAGGTTCGGCATTGGGGTTACGGCCTCTGCAGTGCGCATGAAATTGTAGATAACCCAAGGTTGCCGTCCGACTTCCGTGACTGTCCAACCTGCTTCAATCGCAATAAATCCAAGGGGAGTGCAGAGCGTGATGAACCGAAGGTACCAAGGTTGGGTTGGTAGTTCTTTGTGTTTCCATGCGAGCCATCCCCCGATAATCCCAGCAGCAATCAAGATAAGCCCACACGCCACCATAATCTGAAATGCGAAATGCACAATTGCTACAGGGGGGCGATCTGCACGCGGCACGTCTTTGAGTCCCATAATCTCAGCGTTGAAATCAGCATGTGCGAGAAAACTGAGTGCCTTCGGAATCTCAATCGCGTATCGGGTTTCCTCAGCATCTTCATCAGGAATACCGCCAATGCGTAACGGTGCGCCCCGTTCCGTCTCCCACTGTCCCTCCATTGCGGCGAGTTTAACGGGTTGATACTTCGCAAGTCGTTTGGCACTGATGTCCCCAGAGATCGGTTGGAGAAGTGCGAACGCGCCGCCAACACTCAACGCGATAGCGAAGGCCCGACGGTGGAAAAGGTTATTCGGATCACGTCTGAGAAAATAGGCGTGGATGCCCGCGACTGCAAATCCCACAGCGAGAAAGGCAGCAATCGTCATGTGCAGTGTTTGACTGAAGGAGGACGGGTTGAGCATCGCCGCAATCGGATCAATGTCCGTCACTTCGCCGTTGACAACTGAAAAACCGGTGGGTGTATTCATCCAGGCGTTCGCGGTAACAACGAAAATGCCGGAGAGGGTACCCCCCAGCAGCACCATCATACCGGCAAACCAATGCGCATATTTTGGAATACGGTCCCAACCGTAGAGGTAAAGCCCTAAGAAGATAGCCTCAAGGAAGAACGCCAAGCCTTCCAACGAGAACGGCATGCCTATGATCGGCCCGGCGTAAGCCATGAAGTTAGGCCATAACAGTCCGAGTTCAAAAGATAAAACAGTACCAGAGACCGCTCCAACAGCGAACATCACGGCAGTACCTTTTGCCCACTGTTTCGCCAGTTTTAGGTAGGTCTCCTCTCGCGTCTTAAGCCACAGGCCTTCAGCAATCACCATTAAGAGTGGCATGGCGATACCGACGACCGCAAAAATAATGTGAAAGGCGAGAGACATCGCCATTTGGGCCCGGGCCGCTAACAAATCCGTCATGAGAGAACCTCCTTGATTCATCAGTTCACACCGGCGAGCGAAGCACAGGCACCCACCTGATTTCTTATAGACTCGGTGTGGTTAGAAACCGCACCTACCGGGTTTAAGTATGATTAGAAACCGTACCTACTCGGGTTAAGTATTCCACGATTCAAGTCCGAGGAGTTTTTCCCCTAAAGGTGACAACTCGGCTGTCTTTCCGTGGTAATGCTCCTTCTCTTTCGTCTCTCTGCCGAGACCTGTTAACCGTTCGCGCCACCCCGTAATCCGACGTTCGCGTGGCTCAGGATTACCGTTCGTTGGTGCGGGTGACATCGTGATATATTGTGCCATCCGCGGGCGCTCCGCGGAGTTGGGGCTACTTCCATGTGGCAACGCACTGTGCCAGATGACCAGATCCCCTGCTTTTCCAGCGATAGGGATTGCCTGGGCTTGATAGGTGCGCACGACCTCCCGCGGGTTCGCATCAGCAGGTAGGTCCTTTAACCATGCCTCCAATTTTCGATGGAAACCCGGAATACACGTAAATGCCCCCTGATTGCCCGGCGTATCTGCCAGGTATAAAACCCCCTGCACCTTCAAAGTCACTGGCATATTGTCCAACGACATATCCCAATGCAGATAAGGACCGGTGAATTTATAATCCGGACGTTCAGGCGGATTCATGCTCGCACGATCAAAGCTCACCCAGAGTTTCTCGGTTCCCCAAATCTCTGAAAACGCCTGATGCACACGTGGATATTGGCGATTATCCCATAAGGCTTGGTGCTGATAAATCTCGACCATGATGCCCCGACGCGGTGGGTCGGGATACCAGCTCTCTGGGTGGTCGCGATCCATCTCCAGAAAATCCCAGACGGCTTGTTCTGCAGCGCGACAGTTCTCAAGCGGCACCGCCTCTCGGACCACAACATAGCCGTGCTCTTCCCAAAATTCTAAGGCTTCTGCATCAAAAACTGGCATGAGTTTCTCCTTAAGTGAATAACGTAAGTTGGGTCAATCATGTAGCATTCGTTAGAGAGTAACGTAACGTGAGTTTGGAAAAAAGAGGTTTCGTGCGTATCGTAGGGGCGAGGTTGCCTCGCCCCTACGGGTTGGGAAACCTAACCTTTACGAAAACCTTCACTTCTTTGCATTTGCAATATATCAAACTCATGTTAACGTAGGTTCGTGTAGCTTTAAGAATACCATAAACTGTTGAGAAAATCAAACGTTTCGCTGCTTTTACTTTTCTACGCTGCTATTCTGGAAAAATTTCCTTGCTATCAATTTGGGTTTGTGCTAAAATATAAACACTCTCAGGTGGACGAAATTTCGCAAATATTGAGACGAAGAGGAGAGTCCGAATGCTTAAAGCAGGATTTATCGGTGCAGGGGGCCGGAGTCAAGGCGCGCATTATCCGAATGTCAACCGTCTTCAGGAAGACGTTGAGATGCTCGCGGCGTGCGAATTGGACGAGGAAAAACTTGCACAAGTCGCACAGAAATACGAGTTCCCACACACTTTTACTGATCACAGGAAAATGTTAGACACGCAAGACTTAGACATCGTTTACTGTGTGATGAACGAAAAGTGGATTTTACAACCCGCCTTGGACTGCCTCAACGCAGGTAAGCATCTGTTTATTGAGAAGCCTCCGGGGGCGAATAGCGATGAAACGCAGCAATTGCTCGAAGCAGCGATTGCTAATGATGTCTACTGCATGGTCGGGTTCCAGCGGAGATATGCCGCTGTTACACGCGAAGCGATGCGGCGCGTCGCAGAAAAAGGCCCCGTCACGTTAGCCGTTACTACCTTTAACAAGCAGATAATCGGGCAGAATCGAGAATTTACAACTACCCTTTGGAACGATGTCTGCCATGTCGTCGATCTGCTCCGATATATGGCCGGTGGTGAACCGGTGGAAGTCACGGCGCATCGGGATACGTTTGCTGCAGAACAGCGTAACTTCTATACCGCCTTCGTCCGTTTTGATAACAACGTTACAGGTGTGCTCTTCGGGAGTCGGGCATCGGGGGGGCGTGTGCTACGCTCCGAATTACACGGTGTCGGCATCGGCTGTTACATGAAAATCCCCGAAGAGATCGAAATTTATGAGGACAATAACAGAACCGTCGTCGACGGTTGGGACGTTGACGGTGTAGACCCGCGCGACTCCGCCAGCTATGAAGGGGTGCTAACTATGCATCGTCACTTTCTCGAGTGTGTCCGTAACCGGCAAGTCCCGCTCACAGACCTCCGAGATGTTATTCACTCTATCCGCTTTGTCGACCAAATAGAGGGGCCCCTACCAGATTAACTGCTGCGCGCATTTCGACAAACACCATAAATCGGAGATCTCCGCCATGCTTGACGAAAGACATCTACAACACCAGCTGACTGACGAACAACGCAGCGCGATAAATGAAGATGGGTATTTCATCGTTGAAAATGCCCTTCCGTTAGACCTTGTTGGGCGGCTTGAAACGCGGGTGGACAACATCTATCAAACACACCTGGATGCTGGCTACGATCCATATACAAAAAAACAGCTGACGGCGCATCATAATTTCTTCTATCCGAATTTTCTCGGTACAGATCAGGTTTTCGTGAATATCTTGGACTGGTATCAGACGTTCCCGAAGGTCTGGGGCATTTTAGGCTGGAATATCTATTCCTATCACAGCCATTTTATCATTACGCCGCCACGCCCGGCGGAAGTTCGGGGGAAACCGGCACCACTCGGTTGGCATCAGGACAGTGGACGGGTTAATATTGAGATGGAAAGTTCACCGCGACCCCGTCTCTCTGTGAAAGTCGTCTATTGGTTGTCAGACTGCTCAGAGCCCGGGCGCGGTAACTTTTATATCATCCCCGGCAGCCACTTATGGGATAAACTGGAGGATCGTCCAACAGATGGTTCATTGCCTGAGGGAGCAATAGCAGTCTGTTGTCACCCCGGTGATGCGGTCTTCTTCGATCGGCGCCTCTGGCACGCACGCAGCGAAAACGACTCTGACATCACTCGCAAGGGGCTTTTTTATGGATATGGATATCGATGGCTACGGAGCAAAGATAATATGACCATTCCACAGGAGATGTTCGAGCGCAATGACCCCATTCGACAGCAGCTCCTCGGGGGCGGGACGAATGCAAACGGGCATTTTTCACCTAAAGATGCAGATGTACCTTTGAAGGTATGGCTTGAAGAAAAAGGGATCCTTCCCAAATGAGAAAAGTCGGGTTTTGAAACGTTCTACAGCGGAACGAAATAGTAGCACGCCGAACGCAGCGTTTCTTGACACCCACAGGAAATTGGCGTATAATTTGCGTAAGAATAGTTTTTCGGCGGAGCTGTCTGCCAAAAACTTAAAGTAAAAATTCGTGGAGGCATAATGTGATGTTTCTAACACGGTTGAACGCGGGTCTCTGGGCTGCCATGTTCATAACAGCCCTTATAACTTCAGCAGCTTCAGGGGAGGAAGCAGTGACAACTCCAGATATGCTAAAAGTTGGGATGATTGCCCCAGGTTTTACACTAAAAGATGAAGAAGGTGTTGAACGGAGTCTCAACGACTATTTAGGTCAGAAAAACGTCGTTCTCGCCTTTTATCCAAAAGATTTTACAGGTGGCTGAACAACCGAACTCAACTCGCTCCGGGACAGTTTGAGCGAGATAGAAGCAACCGAGAGTGTGCTTTTCGGTGTGAGTGTTGACTCCATCGAATCACACAAGCGGTTTTGCACAGAGCAAAAATTCGGATTTTCTCTACTGGCGGATACCGAATTTAAGGTGAGTACGCAGTACAGTGGGATTATTGAACGCTTCAACGCATCACAACGGGCAACTTTTATCATTGATAAAGCCGGATACATCCGTGCTATTGACAGGGAAGTTAACACCAAAACGCACGGCCAGGATGTCGTTAACCAGCTGAAAAAGGTCCTGCCGAAGATAGCGGTCGGGCAAACCGCTCCTGATTTCATTGCTACTGACAGCGATGGTAAAATACACCAATTGAGCGATTTTCGTGGAAAAAAGAACGTTGTGCTCGCGTTCTATCCGCGCGATTTTGGAACCGGCTGAACGGCAGAAGTCTGCTCGCTCCGTGATGAGTCGAGTAATTTTGCCAAACACGCTGTTCAGGTCTTTGGAATCACGACAAACGATGCGGATTCCCACAAGGAATTCTCCGAAGAAAATCGACTGAACTTTCCGCTTCTGATGGATACGGGCCGCAATCTTTCGCTCCTATATGGGGCAACAAATACTCTTGAAGGAAGGATTGGCAGACGAACTGTTATCATTGACACAGAGGGGAAAATCCTGGAAATTGATAAAGCCGTCAATCCCAGTACACACGGCCCAGATTTAATCAATTTCTTCAAAACGTTGGAAACATCGAACTAATTGATGATCCGTAGGACTTTATCAACAATCATCGCACGGTTAGCATGGTGCGTCTCTGTTGTCTTTAGCCCTTTTTTGGTTCCTGTTGCAACAGCCATTGGCGTTGTCCAAGAACACGCAGCCCCTGAAGACCTACTTCGGTGGTTGGGAATCGTAGTGCTATTTGTTACCTTGCTACCGGCGCTCTCGGTAGCCATCATGGTTCGGTTTTCCAAAGTAAGCGACTTACACTTGAAAAACAGAGAAGAACGGTTCCTGCCGTTATGCTGTACGCTCGTCAGTATGATTGTGGGAACTTTTCTATTGTATCGGCTGGGTGCGGCACGTGAAATCGTTTGGGCGGGAGTTGCTTACGTCATAAATAGCGTTATCTTTTTCGCGATTACGTTAACTTGGAAAATTAGTTTTCACAGCAGCGTTGCCACCGGATGCGTTACGGTGCTCGTGATCCTTGTTAACCCACAATTTGGCTGGTTATTCTTATTAATTCCACTCATTGCTTGGGCAAGGGTTTACCGAAAACGGCATACGCTCCTGCAAACTGTAGTCGGCGCAGTAATAGCAGTGGGCAACACGACCCTCGTCTTGCATTTAGCGAAACTCTCGGGAAGTAGTTGGTAATTAGGTTGCTTCACGCGCAAGGGCGTGATCTTCCGCCGTGAGGGGGGATACCTGACCGGAACACTGCCGTCACAACCGCTTTAGTGGGGGTAGGTTATCCCAATCACACGCTAAGCAGAAATACCCGTCTCTACCGAGACGACGCACGCTCCCATTACATTCCGGGCAGTTCACGACGTGAGGCAGCTCCGCTTCCTCGTTAGCCGGTGGAAATATAAGCAACTGTTCTAATGGCAGCGCCTGTTCTGTTTCCCTGGCGAGTTCAAGTTGGACGTTCTCTATTATATCTTGGGTATCAAGTTTAAAGGGTGAAGGTGAATTCCGGGTGAGATCGATAAAATCGCTCCGGTAAACCCGAATAGTATTGTCTTCCCGAACCTGCCTTATAAAAAGTGTGTATTTATCGGGTGCAACTAAATAAGCTGCAGTATCCAAAACGTACCTGCGCGGTTTGATTGCTATTTCATATCCACGATAGTGTAGGGTAGAATGGCTCGAGTCAGGCTGTGTCTGGCAGATTTCAAAAAGCTCGTGTGAGCGCGAGGCAGAAAGGATTAAAACATACTGCCGACACGGATAGCGTGTGAGGTGCTCAAATGGCAGAAAATTTTGCGGCTCCGCCCTATCTTGAAGGAATCTAACAAAAGTCGTATAAGCGTCCTCGGTAGCTTCCCGTAAGATTAACTGGCTCAATCTTTGCCGCCGTGATGAGGATGCCATATCGGCAGGTTCAAATTCCCGTGAGTAAAATTCGAGGTGCACATCAAGATCAATAGATTGATTGTCAGCATTGATACGCTGCAGCCGTTCCACCGGGCGATCTGCGATTTTTAAAACGAAAGGTAACATAGTGACCCGCTTAGACCTCTTAAACGAAGGATGTAACAAGTTTAACATGCATTCCGATTTTTGTCCAGTTCAATTATAACGGGGGAACGTGGATTTAAATTGTATCTATTTTATCGTTATGCTATACTAATTTAACCCTAAATAACAGGAAGGACACAAACCATGTCAGGACATTCTAAATGGTCTACAATTAAACACAAGAAAGCAGCGAACGACTCCAGGCGCGGTAAGCTCTTCTCAAAGTTGATTAAGGAAGTTACCGCGGCGGCGCGTATCAGCGGTGGCGACGCGGACATGAATCCCCGGCTCCGAACAGCAATTGCGGCTGCAAGGTCGAGTAACGTTCCCAGCGACAGTATTGAGAAGGCAATTCTTCGGGGCACGGGTGAACTCGAAGGGGCTACTTACGAAGAAATTACCTATGAGGGGTATGGCCCCGGGGGTGTCGCAATAATAATAGAGGTTCTAACCGACAACCGCAATCGAGCCGTCGCAGCAATTCGACATGCCCTCACTAAGCACGAAGGTAGAATTGGGGAACGGGGGTGTGTTGCTTGGGGCTTCGACAAACGCGGGCTGATTGTCGTAACCCCCGATAGTATTGATGAAGAAGAACTTTTTATGATAGCAGCTGAAGCCGGGGCAGAAGATGTTACGGCTTCCGAGGGCGGCATCGAGATCCTTACACCCTTTGAGATGTTCGATAGCGTCTTAACGGCAGTTCAGGAGACCTCGGCGAATGTTCACCTCGCCGAAGTCAGTATGCTCCCGCAGAATACGGTGAAACTTGACGGAAAGGAAGCCGAACGGATGCTACGGCTGATGGACGCTCTCGATGATCTTGATGATGTACAGAAAGTCTACGCTAACTTCGATATCCCCGATAGCCTTTTGGAAGCAGCTGCTTAGAAGTAAGGACCGTCAACATGATTTCTTACATCAAAGGGGTGCTCGTCCATAGCGACACAAAACAGGTGACTGTAGATGTAAACGGGGTTGGGTATGCCGTTGATGTCTCGCCGGGAACCCAAACGGACTTACCGCCCATAGGTGCCACGGTTACTTTCTATACAAATTATCATCAAAGCCGTGATAACAAGATCTCCCTCTATGGATTCATGACAAGGGACGCACTAAAAGTCTTTGAATTAGCGCTGACTGTCTCCGGTGTGGGCCCGGCCCTTGCTCAAAATATTGCCGAGCGGCTATCACCGGCGCAATTCCAACGCGCCATCCATCGTGGGGACATCGCCGCACTGACACGGGTTCCACGTTTAGGTGACGAACTCGCTCACGTTATAATCTCCAAGCTGAAAAAGAATATTATGAAAATAAAATTTGAAGGCGCTGTTGACCCCGACCACGCGATATCTCTCGATGCAGAGGTGATCGAAATGCTTGTCAACCTCGGTGCCCCAGAACTTCAAGCGGAAAAAGCCGTCGAAAAGGCACAAAAAATCCTGGGGCCTGCTGCAAAACGAGAAAACTTAGTGCAACACGCACTCCGCTATATCCAAAATTAAGCTTCTTCAGGAACGTGAGGTAAGGCGAACTGCCCAAAGGCGCAGCATGCATCTCACATTAGGATAGACCAATGGAGAATCAGGAAATATTGATGCAAGATTTAGCAGCTGAAGAAGACGGGGCCCTTGGCTACAGTCTCCGCCCAGAATGGCTGAACGAATTTATCGGACAGGAGCGAGCCAAAGAACAACTTCGTATCCACATTGAAGCTGCGAGAAAACGTGGCGATGCCTTAGAGCACGTGCTTCTTGTCAGTCCACCGGGCCTCGGAAAAACTACGCTCGCAGGAATCATCGCAAACGAGATGGAGAGCGGTTTTAAACAAGCGATCGGTCCCGTTATGGAACGGCTTGATCTCGCCTCAACTTTGACAAACCTTAACAAAGGCGATGTTCTGTTTATTGATGAAATCCATCGTATGAAAGGGTATGTGCAGGAATCACTCTACCCAGCTATGGAAGACTACCAACTCGACTTAGCGATTGGACAGGGACCCGCATCGGATGTTGTACAAGTTCCTATCGCCCATTTCACACTCGTTGGTGCAACAACACGTGAAGGTTTGCTTGCTGGCCCCTTCCGCGATCGCTTCGGGATCCGCATACACCTTGATTACTACGAAGCAGAGGACATCCAACAAGCCATTCGGATCAACAGTGGAAAGCTTGAGATTAATATTGACGTGAACGCCGAATACACATTAGCGCTGCGTTCACGCGGCACAATGCGAATCGCTAATAAGTTGCTCGCAAACGTCAGGGATTATGCGCAAGTCAAAGGCAACGGCGTGCTCTCACATGAGATTACAGAAGAGGCACTCGAATTCTTCGGGATCGATGCACGCGGCTTAGATGCACAAGACTACGCCTATTTTCAAACGCTTATTGAGAAATTCAATGGACGCGCTGGGCTTAAAGCACTCGCCGTCGCTCTCAGTGAGGACGAACGGACTATCTCAGAGGTTTACGAACCTTACTACATCAAAGAGGGGTTCCTGATGTTAACACCGGGGGGGCGAGTCGCAACCGATGCCGCTCATGAATATTTTGGGTATCCAATCAATTCCCAAACCGCTCTATTTTAGAGGTTGTCCGACTTACGTAGAAAGTGGGGGGCGGGAACCTCGCCGATCGGATTCGGATTATGATGGGGTTGACGAATGCGATGCGTAAGCCCTATGCTATGACATCGCACGCCTACAGCGTTATGAAGCTTACAGATTTCGATTATTACCTACCGCCTGACCGGATCGCACAAAGCCCACTCCAACCACGCGACGCATCACGACTTTTGGTAGTTGACCGTGGCACGCACACGTTTCACCACACCCGATTTTCGCAGATCGGAGAATATTTGCCGGGCGCTGCGCTCTTGGTGCTAAACGACACGAAGGTTATACCGGCCCGGTTAATTGGAAACAAAAACGGCACTGGCGGGAAGATAGAGTTACTGCTTATTCGTGAAAAGGAGACAGATATCTGGGAGGTATTGGCGAAACCACGGCGGAACCTCCGAATCGGCACACAAATTGTATTTGGAAACGGTACGCTGATAGCAGAAGTCCTCGCGAAACCCGAAGATGGGCACTGCCTTGTCGGTCTTAACTATAAGGGCGCGTTTTCAGCTATTCTCACAGAGGTGGGTATGCTGCCGCTCCCGCCTTATATTCGCCGGGCACCCAACGCTGCAGATAAGGTGCGTTACCAATCCGTTTATGCTGCCACTGAAGGTGCCATCGCTGCCCCAACAGCAGGGCTGCATTTTACACAAGAACTGTTGGAGACATTGAAAAGGAACGGGACAGAAACCGCAACGTTAACACTACACGTCGGAGCTGGAACGTTCCAACCGGTCACAGTGGAAGAGATTCGGACCCACAAAATGCACGCTGAATACATCCACCTCACTGAAACAGAAGCAGACCGTATCCGTTTACGGCAGGAAGCGGGTGTGAAAATTATCGCTATTGGGACCACAGTCGTACGCGCGCTGGAAAGTGCTGGGACCACTGGGACTGTCCAACCCTATAGCGGTTATAGCGAACTTTTCATCTATCCCGGCCACCGATTTAATGTCGTAGATGCCTTGGTGACCAACTTCCACCTACCTAAATCAACCTTACTCATGCTTGTGAGTGCTTTCGCTGGAAAGGACTTCATTCAGAAGGCATATCAAGAGGCACTCCAGCACAATTATCGTTTTTACAGTTATGGCGATGCCATGCTAATTCTTTAATAGTTGTCAGTTGTTCGTAAAGGAGATTTTTATGGACCAAATAATGGGGTTGCTTGTTCCGTTCATCGCAATGGGTGCTATCATGTACTTCTTACTCTGGCGGCCAGAACAAGCCAAACGGAAAAAACATCAGAACATGCTGGAGAATCTATCCAAAGGTGACGAAATTGTAACCAATGGTGGATTGCACGGCAAAATCCTGGGGCTGAGTAACGACAAGAATATTATTCTCATCACTGTCGGAGAATTGAACAATCAAGAGATAAAAGTTCAAATCTCACGGAGTGCTGTCGCCTTTCTCAAAAAGGGCGGCGAACTTATTGAAGGCGAATAGTGGTATATCCTAGGCGCGGTTTGGAACCGTGCCTACGGAAACCTAATTTTTATCCATAATTTCATAATATTTCCTCCCAGAAGAAAATCAATGTTCAGAAACATCAGTGGCACTTCAAGTTATCAATTCTCCGTATCTGAAAATATAAAAGTATGTGGGTTCTATTACCAATTTGGTATTACCCATAACTGGTAGCCAATCCCTTCAGAACTTAATGCCACAACGTTCTCGTGTTTTGGAATTATTAATATATCGTTGTGAGACAGCTGCACGCGTGCCGTTTTTTTTTCATCTACAGTGCGGGTGACATCGAAGACAGCGCTGCTGCTCCCATCCAGCGATCTATAGAGACAGATCGCTTCTCCCTGTACAGGTATCAGGTGCGTGCCCTCTGCACGGACATCCAAATCACCCGGGGTGATGTTTTCCCATAGCCTGAGATGCGTTCCTTTTTCGGGGGCGGGCTCCCCTGCAGCCAGAATCACTGCAGCGGATTCCGAATGGGATTCCACCTTGCAGACTGCGACCTCAATGCCCACGTCCCCTACGCACATCTCATAAGTTGTGTGGTGTGGAATATGCGCCACGCACGCCTCACCTTGGAAGACATTTGAACGTTCACCTAAAACGCCGTAAGCTTTGTTGCCATTGTGCCCGACCAATAGGGTGCAGTGTCCACCTAATGCAATCAGAGCGACTTCGGTATCGTCAGCGTGATCAAAGAAAGTTGTTTGGGGGGTGAGGGTGAGAATTCCGAAGTGGAGTTTAGTAATCCCCATTTCGCCTGGCTTCACAATTTCGGTGTAGCCCTCGATAGGACTGTAATTTTTACAAGCTGACATGGGATTGAAAATTAGACAGGTGTTCAACGAGACTTGCTAATGGTAGTCCGACGACGTTGAAATAGCAGCCCTCAATGCGGTTAACGAAAGCAGCACCTCGTTCTTGAATTCCATAGGCACCGGCTTTATCCGCTGCCTCGCCGGTAGCAATATAATCAGCGATTTCGGTGCTATGGAGCTTCCGAAAATAAACTTGAGTCGTTTCCGCCCAAACGACAGTCTGCTTGGTCAAAGCGGCAACGAGGGCGACCCCGGTTATGACCTCATGAGAGGTACCGCTGAGCTGGGTCAGCATTGTCGTAGCATCTGCATCATCAGCCGGTTTTCCGAGAAGTTTCCCATTTAGCGAGACTAAGGTATCCGCGCCGATAATTACACCTTCACTGTAATGTTGCGCGACAGATACCGCCTTGCGTAAGGCAAGTTTCTGCGTAACCTCATCTCCTCGTTTGTCTGAAAACGTACTGTGGGGTGGTTCAACGACATCACTCGGATGGACCTCGAAGGTCAGTCCAATCTGTGATAACAACGCGGTTCGTCGAGGCGAAGCTGAGGCTAATACGAGACGCGAGGCGCCTAAGACGGGTTTGTGGGCTTGCATCTTAGTCCAGGCAATACCAATAAGTATCGATTCAAATCATAAATAATCAGATTGTATTATTGATACTTTACATAACGTTTTTATTTCAGAATGCGTTACAAAGAGGATTTAGAACGTCAGTGTGCTGTATTGAAACCTTTTGTCATAAGAATGGCTGCAAACTGAGATCCTAAGCGCTTTCGGCGGTCTCATAAAATTAGCATAAGAGCGGGTTGCTTGGCCGCCTTGCGTTGATCGTGGAGGGGCAAAAGTCTCGTTTATTTCTCACGCATAAAGCCTGTCTCCGCCGTGAAAGTTGTGAAGTTGTTTTGGGCGAGAAGGAGCCCTTTGGGGGCCAACGTACCCGCTCTGTTTTTTCTGTGGCCGTGAACGCCAGATTCCATAGGCTTACGCAGCGCTTCTATTGCGCGCCGTGACCTCCCAAGTATCCCGACAATAGCCATCAGCATCTACGACATAGTAAAATGGATGGAGCGCAACACATGGGCAGATATGGGTGGGACAGACATAAATTTCTTGTCCAATGGACATAGGTGTACTGTCCGGAACGTTAATCGCCCAATGTTCTTCATGCTGTTTGTCTACCTCTGCACTATCAATATTCAGAATGATCCCACGTACACCTTCAGGGTCTGCAGCGATGGCTTTATGTCCTAAATCGAGGGTCATCCGATTTGGGGTAGGTACGCTAATGATACGACTCAAGAGCAGAGCTGCTGGGGTAAACCCGAGATCGGGGAAGAGGGTTGTATAGCCGTAATCATGGAAAATAAAGGTACCTGGTGATGCCTCCACGCCTGGGGTCTTGGCATAGATAGGGAATGTGGGTGTGCCACCGATCACAATCAGCGGCACTTCGAGTCCCTTGGCAGAGAGCCGCTCCTGCATTTCCGCTACCTGCGCGAGGCTTTCGTTGCAGGACGCTTGTCTCTCAACTATATTTTCATTGTGGATATGTCCATCGTAAACGTGTAAACCCGATGGTTGTAATCCGGCCGCTGCTGCAATCTGGGCGTATAGATTCACAGCCGCATCACCTACAGGGATCCCTGTGCGGTGCATACCGACATCCAGATCCAGCATGACCTTGACTGTCAAACCTGCCTTTGTCACGGCTGATGACAGTGCCCTTACTGCTTCTGAATGATCAGCGACGACCTTAAAATCGGCATCTGGATATGTCAATTGCAGCGAGACGAACTGATTGATATTAGGTCCGACCATCTGATAGGCAATCAAAATATCCACTATACCGTTCTGTGCCAGCATTTCTGCTTCGCGCAGGGTAGCGCATTTGTGCTTAAGGATGCCAGCCTCACGTTCCATGGCGATAATCTTTGCGGTTTTATGCGTCTTCGCATGCGGTCTAAGCTTCGAGACATCCCCATCAACAACAGCGATAGCACGCTCAATGTTCTGTTGAACCTGTGCAAGATAGACAACCAGCGATGGGCTGGGTATCGTCTCGACGTTCTGAATACGGTATTTCTTATCCATAGCCTCACCTATTCGCGTCAAGTCTTAGAGATTAGGGCGGAGAAACGTTATATACCTATTCTACACAGCAAATCAAATACAGTCAACTTTTT
The DNA here is from genome assembly GCA_965202725.1 of Candidatus Poribacteria bacterium. Classification (GTDB taxonomy): domain Bacteria; phylum Poribacteria; class WGA-4E; order WGA-4E; family WGA-3G; genus WGA-3G. The sequence continues at coordinate 3,587,791 of OZ241845.1, read as the reverse complement.
GGGCTATGTTGTTGGTAAAACGCCTATAGGTGGAATCAGACGGCAGCAAGTTAGCACAGTCGCGCTACACGTTTTCGCGTCTGTTAAATTGATTCATAGCTGTTAGGATATCAGCGTTGACGAAAGCGTCGATAGCCTCAACTGCTCGATCGATAGTCCGTTGAATCTCCATTGCTTCGGCTTGCGAAAATTCCGTGAGGACATAATCGACCCAATTACCAACCGGTGCACCAATGCCGATGCGAAGCCGCGGAAACGCGTTCGTTCCCAAGTGATGAATAATAGATTTCATCCCCTTCTGTCCGCCGTCACTCCCCTTTTGACGTATCCGCAATATACCGATGTCCAAATGCACATCATCGTAGACAATACAGAGCTCCGAGAGCGGTACCTCAAACCGATCAACGAGTGCAGCAACGGCTACACCACTGTTATTCATATACGTCATCGGTTTTGCGAGGATAACGGAGGTGGTGCGCCATGTTGTCCGCATAACAAGCGATTTGCAGACCGATGTTTGTATGAGGCGTGAGTGCTGCTGCTTAGCTTGTATTTTTTCGTGGAGGGCATCAATTACGCGAAAGCCGACGTTGTGTTTGGTGTTCTGGTAGCGGGGCCCGGGGTTACCAAGCCCAATAATGAGTTTCATTTTTTTCGTGGTTATTTATTGCTTGTTCGCACTTGGTTGTTAGTTAAGATCCTTTTTTGTAATAAGCTGTATCTATGTGGACGCCTCCAAAGCGCATGAATTTTTTACAACCTATCTCTTTAACTTATAACCACCAACCAATTCTTCACAAACCTCAATCGAAAAAATGTAGGGGATGCGAGAGGTTAAGATGTCCGGCAAGGGTTTTTACTTCGTTTCCATCAATTAGAATCTGAACCTGTTTAATATCTTTTGGGAACGCGTCAAAGACGGTCTTAAGAATCGCCAGAACCGTTAACCCCTCAGCAGTGGTTCCACCGATATGACCGTCAGCGAGGTGTCTCGAAAAATCTAAGTAGGCTGTCTGATGGCTGTCAATGTAGGCTTCATTGAGGAGTGTACCGCGCGGAATAGGATTTCTAAAGTTAGGTGATGTTTCTTGAATAAGTGCCTTGACGATTTGACTCAAACGTTGCGTAGACTCAGTATGAAGCCGGCGTTCAATTTTGACTGGAACGAGCGTGAGCGCAGTTGGGTCCAGAAGAAATAGATTGACTTGTTGCGGTGGCGGCGGTGTATCCGAAGGATTCGCAGCAACTGGCAACGGCGGCGGAGCCACCGGAATGACTGTCTGCTTGGATTGGTCAATTAGAAAGATCGCCAAGCCGAGAGCGATAGCGACACCAAAAAACGTTATCCCCCAGATGATCAAGAGTCTCGAAAAGCCAGCGCTGCTGTTATAGTTCACTGTTTTTTTCCTGTGTATGAATCTGTCGTTGCGGAAAAAACATAACGCTGGATAGCACGGGTGACCGCCTGGGCAACGCTTGTGATATACTCAGGATTGGAAAGTTGCTCTAAATCCTCAACATTAGAGAGATAACCCAGTTCCAAAACAACCCCCGGCATATAGATTTCAGACAACGCAATTAGCGGTAATTCGGTAATCGTGACGGGTATCTCCGTGAGGAAATTGAGTTCTGTTTGTAGGTCAGCTGCAAAAGCGCGGCTTTGCTTTAAAAAATTAGCGTGTGTGAGGATGTTTAGCCTCTTACCCGAGGGCACCTGCCCGGTGGTACTTGGAAATCGGAGTTGCCCTTTAGGATTGTTGAGATAAATTTTGATACCTTTTTCGTGGTGTGAAAAAGAGGCGTTACAGTGTAGACTGAGAAAGAGTCTTCCTTGGTTCCGATTTGCAACTTGAATCCGTTCAAAGTGCGTTTTTTTTGTATCTGTGTGGCGTGTGAGGTAAACCTGCATCTCCCGCTGTTTGTGCAGCTGTTGGATCTGTTTTGCGAGCGCGAGGACAACGTCTTTTTCGAGGAGTCCGGTACTGGCTTGACAGCCTGTGTCATCCACGCCGCCGTGCCCTGGGTCAATGATGATTGCCCAATTCTGAGGCCCGGCTGCCTCCATAGGAATCCAAGCCCCCTTAGGTCTCATTTGGAGCCTTCTCAGGTTTGGGTTGTAGATGACTTCGACATCATTGAAAATGGGGAGGAGCTGCGTGAAAAAACCGATAGGTACCATCGGCTGCTGTCCGATAACCACCGGTGGGGCAGAGAGCATAACTATCTCTCCACCGGGATCGATGTGAATTGTCGGCTTATCCATCTGTAAGCGAAGCTGCTTACCTTTCATTTTGAGGGTGAGCCGCTTCCGGGGGTGGTTATATTGATGTGTCATTGCCGGGTCAAAAACTTGTTTCACGGCATCAACAGAAAGGTAAACCGTCTCATCTTTGCGCTGCGCAGGTACTTCCGCAATCGTCTTTCCATCAGTATCAATGAAGTGGACATCGGGTTCTTGGGCAACACTGGTGTCTACGATCCACGAGATGAAAACTACGCAAAAAAACGCGTAAACAGCGTCCCGCACAGCCATCAGCGGGCGGGGTTCAAAACGTCTGTTCACGCGCATTGCTTGTGGATTCTTTATGTAGCCAACGTTACGCTTCTGCCTCGTCATCGTCTTGCCTACGAGAAATAACCTCTGGTTCCGAAGGTTGTTCTTCAAGGGCTTCTTCACCGTCCCCTTCGGCTTCTTCAGCCTCCGATTCGAGTTGGAGTCGTGGCTGACTGACCGTTGCAATGATCCGATCGGCTTCGTCAAGGATTTCAACTTCATCGCCGAGGTCTAAATCACCGACATGGATAGCATCGCCTATATTCAATTGGCTGACATCAATGGAAATCTCAGTGGGGAGTTGCATAGGCAGGCAATGCAGGCTCACTTGACGGAGGGGTAATTCGAGAGTCCCCCCCTCTTCAACGCCGGCTGGGCTGCCTACCCAAACGACCGGTACAGATGCTGTCACAGGTTCATCGAGAGAAATTCTGATAAAATCGGCATGCAGGAGTTGTTGCTTCTCTACCGGGTCGCGTTGAATTTCTTTGAGAATGACAGTTTCGGGGTTAGCCCCACCGATTTCCATATTAATGATAACATTTTCACCGTGCTCGCGTAGGAATTGTTTGAAGGTCCGCTCGTTGATCTGAATCGTTCGGGTCTCTTGCGAACGGCCATATAAGACAGCGGGAATACCACCTTCGCGCCGGATTGCGCGTGCACTTTGCTTTCCGAAAGCGTCGCGTGGCTGAACCTCTAATTTTGCTTGTTGCATTTTCTTTTGTCCATGTATTGGTTATGGGGTGTCAGTTAAGAGGCAAAATATAATAATTTACCGCGTGTAAGGCTCTGTACAAACGGACAGTTTGTGCTACATACATATATCAACAACATACAAACGCACAGAAACTAACGCCCTACTGCTAATAACCGACAGCTATGAGAGAAAAAAGGAGACAGGGCGGGTAGGATTCGAACCTACGCATGCAGGTTCCAAAGACCTGTGCCTTACCGCTTGGCCACCGCCCTTTAAGTCATTAATTTTTTTTAATAAACGGACACACCGACAGGGCTGGTTACCGTAGATGTGCAAAAACGGACTCGGTTCTTGAAGTGTAATGCGCTCTGGCGTGCGGCATCGGCATCATGCATTACAGCAAACACCGTAGCGCCACTCCCTGACATTAAAGCGCCATAGCATCCGGCCTGCGTAGATAGCTCGTTTTTTAGCGTGAAAATCTCGGGATACTCGGAAAAGACCGGCACCTCAAGACGGTTATAAAGGTTTTCCCCGATGCCAATGACATTACGTTTCTCTACATGAGTCTTTATAATAATTATACAGTTTTTTTTAACCCTTGTCAAGGAAAAATTCAGTTTTTTAAACACAGCTGCCGTCGACACTTCAATACCTGGGTTTAAAAGGAGGATCGACACATGAGAAAGCGCGGGGAGGAACGTGAGCTGGTCGCCGATGCCGAGGCCTACTGCCGCACCACCCTGTAAACAAAAAGGAACGTCTGCACCCAACCGTCCACCAAGACGCATCAACATGCTCTGTGTCAAACCCAGCTCAAAGAGTTGATTGACACCGTGAAGGACGGCGGCAGCGTTCGCGCTCCCGCCTGCGAGACCTGCTGCGACTGGAATGCGCTTGCAAATGTCAATTGCGACCCCACCGATACCACTGACTTCGTCACTCAGGCATGCCGCCGCACGATACGCCAAATTCTGGGAATCAGAGGGGACACCTGGATGTTCACAGCAAACCCTTATCCCCTTCGTATCTTGTTTGCGAATGATGACATCATCGTGCAAGGCGAGGGAATGGAAGATCGTTTCGAGGGTATGATAGCCGTCCTCGCGCTTACCTACCACATCCAAGTAAAAATTGATTTTCGCATGGGCCCGAACCCGTATGTCTTGCACCAGTCTTGTCCATTACTTCGCTAATTCCGACAACGGAATAACCTCGATGTCCTCACCCAGAAACGGTTCAACCTCGAACTTGCTATCCTTAACCTCGACATTTAGTTCGACTTTGGCAATTTTAACAGCGACGCGTGTCTCGTCAAGCGGCCGTTCAATCTCGACCTTGTGGGGGCGGAGGATACCGCTCACTGAACGATAGTCAGAAAAATGGGCACGTTGCTGAAGCGTTCCGTTTTCAGCGTGAATGCGCCATTCTGTAACGAGAGGTTCACCGTCAGGGATAAAGAGGGTAATGGTCTCCACATGCCCTTTTTGTATACCGGGACGTGTGATAACAAATTTTACGCCCGAACTTTCAACCGATAGGAACCCGTCAGTGCGTCCATCAAGAAATGGATTGGCGAAAATGGCACTTAACACATCAGATACGCGTAGATCTACGCCGAAAATATCCCGTAAAGCCCCATCAGACAATGGCCCGAGGTATGCCTTCTGTTCGTTCACAAGGAGCAGCAGGAATTGGTCCTTGTCTTGATTGGCAATTGCGACCCCGCGCGGTTCATTGATGGGGCCTAAGGCTTGGATCTGGAGCAAGTCCCCGCCGTTCTCGGATTTTTTATACCATAACAACTCACGAATTTCCTCGCTCCGATCCCCCTCTTCAATCGTTACCATCATCCGCGTTATTTTCAGGGAGCCGGTCAGATCGTATCTGGCTTGCAGTGTGTTGAGGATACCGTCTAATTCGGCACGGGTTGCCGGCGACAACGCCACCGGGGCAGTCCTACCCGCACACCCAACAACGCCTGCAAGGAGAAGCCAGAACACAGAGAACTTATGCAAGCTGGCGTATCGCATCTATAAGATTTCCGACATCGATGTCTCAACAATACCCACAGCCTCCTCAACATGACCAGCATTGATATTCAGTGGCGGTAAGAATCGGAGGACATAATCGTTGGTGCATATCGTGACCAATCCGTTCTCAATACACTGTGCAGCGAGCGGTTTGGCATCAACATCCATGACTAAGCCCCGGAGGAGGCCTTTTCCACGTACCTCTTTGACGGGATACTTATCTTTAAGTTCCATCAGTCCGCCGGCAAGGTAATTCCCCATCTTGACTGCGTTCACTGCAAGATTATCTTCCAAGATAGTTTTGACGGTTGCGGATGCTGCTGCGGTAACCAGTGGGTTTCCACCAAACGTCGCCGCATGCGTGCCGGGGACGAAACTTTCTGCGATGTGTCGTTTCGCCAACATAGCGCCGATGGGTACCCCACTACCGAGTGCCTTTGCCATCGTGATTACATCTGGTATAACACCGTAACTCTGATAACCAAAGAAGGTACCCAATCGGCCCATCGCCGTCTGTACTTCGTCAAAGATGAGTAAAAGTTTATGCTGATCACACATCTCACGCAAACCTTGGAGGTACCCGTCACTGGGGATATTAACGCCGCCTTCGGATTGAATTGGTTCGACTAAAATAGCACAAGTTTTTGGAGTAATGGCGGCTTCCGTCGCTGCAAGATCGTCGAAGGGTACGTATGTGAAACCTTCAAGCATCGGCTCAAACCCGACGTGATATTTCGTCTGTGCGGTGGCGGTGATCGTTGCCATTGTTCGTCCGTGGAACGAATTCTCCATCGTGATGATTTCATAAGCATCTGTTCTGCCGCTGTCTTTGGTGTATTTCCGCGCCAACTTAATTGCGGCTTCATTCGCTTCAGCCCCACTATTACAGAAGAAACACTGGTCCATGTCGGAGTTGTCTATAAGCAGTTTTGCGAGTTCCGCTTGGGGCTGTATGTAGTAGAGATTGGACGTGTGCAGGAGTTTACCTGCCTGTTCACGGATTGCTTCGACGACGTTCGGGTGGCAATGTCCTAAACCGTTGACGGCGAGCCCACCGAGGAAGTCGAGGTATTTTTTGCCATCGGCATCCCACAAGTAGGGGCCCTCGCCTTTAACGAAGGCTAAATTTCTGTCGCCGTAAGTGTTGATGATGTATTCAGTCGCCATTTCTTTAATTTCGGTTGTTGTCATTCAATTGTCTCCTTACATTAACTTTTCGGATCGGTGCAGTTGGGAAACCACACCTACCCCAATTCGGGTGGCTAATTACCAATTTGTATAGGCACCGTCGTCGCGTTGGTAGCCAGTCGGGGGGCCGTAGTCTTGTGTTGTGACGTTGATGAGGGCGTCTTCGTTGAACGCAATACCGAGTCCCGGACGTTCCGGGGGGAGGAGATACCCCGATTCAAATGGAACTTGTACCGGGAAAACATCGGTCAGTGAAGACATCGGCGCGCGCGGGAGTTCCTGCACACCGACAAGCGGTGATGAAAGGCAGAGCTGCAAGCACGCCGCGGCGGATACGGGGCCCAATGGATTGTGTGGCACTACATAGATGTAATGCGTTTCGCACCAGCCTACGATTTTACGAGCCTCTGTCAAGCCCCCAGCAATGCACAAATCAACGCGACAGTAATCCATGAGTTCTTCCTCAATGACCTCGCGGAAGGTCCATTTGCTGTCAAATTGTTCACCAACGGCAAGCGGTACAGAGGTCTGCTGTCGAAGCCGTTTGAGACTGGCAGGGTTCTCAGCGCGAAGTGGGTCCTCAATGAAAAACGGGTTGTATTCTGCGACCTTGTTACAGAAATCCAGGCTGTCTGCTGGATCGAGGCGGGTGTGCACGTCAACGAGTATCTCGACAGCGTCGCCCAATGCTTTTCGGACGGCTTGGACTTGCTGAATGCCGTGCTGTATAGCGCGTTTCGGTTCAAACGTCCCAGTGTCTGTACCGTCAGCCAAACCCCATCGGACGAACTTCCAACCGGCTGCGTGCGTCTGTTTACAACTTTCAACGAGCGCCTCGATTGAACCGCCGCCGTTGTGGGGGTAGCAGACGACTTTATCTCTCGTGCGTCCCCCTAACAATTCATAGACGGGGACATTGAGGGCTTTGCCTTTGATGTCCCAGAGGGCTATATCTACAGCACTCACTGCCGCGGATTGGACGACACCACCGGGGAAAAAGCCGCCTCGAAACATCACTTGCCACAAATGCTCAATCCGAAACGGATCTTCACCGATAAGAAAGGGTTCAAAGGAACGGATGACTTCGGCTAAGGCAAGCGAACGACGACGTAGACCCCCCTCACCGACACCGTAGATACCGGCATCGGTTTCGACTTTTACAAAGAAATGACCACTCTCTGAAACAAAAGATTTGACTTTGGTAATCTTCATATTTTTAACGATTGCGGTTTCGCTCCGTTTCTTCCGTTGTCAAAAACGGGTTTTCGCCAAGTTTCAACAACATGAGTTGTGATTAAATTGTTTAAGATCCAAAGAAATTGTAGTCAGCTTGAATGCAGAAGAACGCAATAAGTTCTCACACTGTATCCAATGTGGGAGTATTGTCCTGACAGTGGACGGGCCGGAAGAGTGTTTGACGTTTGAAGGGCATCGCTGCAACGTGCTTCGGATGTGGTTCCCACTTATGCCACTTGTTCCCGACCGTATTGTAGCAGTGGAAAATCGCAACCCGATCGACTTTTTCGTCTGTCCACTTCGCGCCGGTATGTGTGATTGCCTCTGTAAACACAAGCATAGAACCTGCCGGACATTCGTAATCCTCCCACAGTGGGGAAGTTCGTTCCGCTGTTGACTTCGGGGCGGGGAACGCCCCCTTATGACTGCCGGTCAAGAACATCGTTCCGCCCCCGCCTTTTCGGACAGGGTTCAGTTCCCAGACGACGCGTGTCAACCCACTGTGCGCCTTGTCGTAGTGCAGATGATAGGTGTGCGAGTTGCCGGGGAAGTTCAGCATCCCGCGCCCACCGTGCGGGCGGAAGTTGTCGTGTCCCTTCGGGCGAATGGTTAGAAACGTACCTTCTAATCGAAATCCGTAGCAATTTTCGTTGGCGTACCCCGACGTTAGAAACTCGTTCATGAATCCCAGCACAACGGGATGATCGGTCAGCACCTCAAGGGGCCCCCCGATAGAAGAACGGTGGTGTTCAGGGATTGACGAGGGGTTCTGTTTCAGCTGATAACAGAACGCGCGCATCTCTTTAATCTCTGTTTGGCTAAGCACACTTGGAAATAGGAGCCACCCACGTGTATCAAAGAGAAAACGTTGCTCTTCCGTGAGTGGGATGGGTGGCAGATTGTCAGCATTTGTCGTAGGATTCGGCATAGTTTCCTTCCTCTATATCGTCTGAATGCGCCTCGCATGTGGGCAAGTCCTCCGCACATCGCGAATGTAGCAGGTTTCACAGATTTTGGGGTTCCTGTAGGGCTAACCTCTTAGCATAGTAGCACGAACTGAAAGTTTGCGCTACAAATACTGAACTCTCGCTATATATTATACAAGCGTTTGTCTTCCACGGACAACCAAGTGCTGTAATCTCGGGGCATCTCTTTTTGTGGCCCTAAACCGGCTTCAGCTCGCCATTGTAATAGCGGATGCTCCCGATTTTTTTGGGGCAACTCGACCCGCCTGCCATAGACAGCGGACTCGAAGACTGCCATTAGAATCTCGATGACATGGCGCCCCTCTTCGCCGTTAGATTCGTGTTCCCGGTTTTCGTCCAGGGCGTTCACATATTCGTCTACGAAGCAGTAATCATCAACGTTTGCACCTGTATCGGGGTCAAAATGCGCTGGATAGATGGACGCGAGTGTCTGCCATTGGTCGTGTGTGCCGTCAGGGACGAAGTGGGGGGTAGGTAACCACCAGGAACCTTTTAACTCCGACCAGAAGAGTCTGCCCTCAGTGCCGTAGAGTTCCATGACGTAGGCATCGGTGTCAACCTTTGGGAATCTGTGTTGGATGAGGGAGCCGGTGACGTTTCCATCGAATTGGAGCGTTGCTGTCGCATACTCGCCTGCGACCGTTCCCATGCCGGCGGGTGAGGGGAGAACGTCCTCATGGATGATGTTGCGTCCCCCGGTCGTCGCCTGTGCAACGACGCTTCGGCACTTCCCACCGAAACGTAGCATGTTGTTGACAACGTGTGTTCCGATGTTCATCAGTCCGTACCCTGCGTAGTAGCCTTTCCCACTGGCGTAGATGTAGCGGAGATCGCCGATTTTACCTGCTTCGAAGCCCCGCGCGATCGCCTGCATCGACGGACTGGTGCGCCGTTGATGATGCACGGCGACGCGAGCATTCTTCTCTTTCGCCTTCGCCAGTACCTCATCCGCTTGAGCGAGATCGATGCAAAGAGGTTTCTCCACCTCGATGTTCACGCCGTGTTCAAGAACACGCATGCAAAGCGGATAGTGTGTCTCTGTTGCTGTGGGGATGGCTACAATATCGGGATCCGACTGCCGAATCATCTCATCTAAATCGGTGAAGTGTGCGGAGGTAGGGACATTCACGATCTCGCCGAGGGTCCCTAACCGTTCTTGGACGAGGTCGCAGAGTGCCACGATTTCGGTGCGAGGGTGTGCGTGATACGCCTTTGCGGCTGAGGTGCCTCGACTCCGACACCCTAATATAGCAACGCGGTAAGTTTTCATTTTTCCTATGGGCTCCTAGGCTTGGGTCCAAAGCCTACCAAGTGGCAAGGGACAGTTGGAAAAAAACATGTTACGCTTTATCAGGATTCATTTTTAGATTGGTCTTTGGTTTCCACTCGCGGATGAGCTCGGTTTCTAATAAGACGGTTTCCTCAGTATGCTCTGTGAATTCTACTGAAAATTGGATGATCGGTCTAAACAGCCGAAGTTGTGAATGCAGTTCATCATTCTGTGCGTTTGAGGAGTGCTGTAATAGCCGCCTTCGGACACAGGTTGTGGATTCCCCTACGTAGAGACACTCGTTTTGCCCTTCGGTCCCGGTTTTTCGCCACAACGCATATACGCCACTCCGTCCAGGCGGCAACTGTAGCAGCTCCTCGCGTGTGAAGGGACGGAGGTTGCGCCTGAGTTCATACTGTAAGACGTAGGGAGTAACACTGGTACACATAGGATAATTCCGTTGCCAGAATCAGGATCATTGTCTTGTTGCAGGATTAGGGTATTGTTCTGTTATGCACCCCCTAACAGGCAACCATGCTACAAATCCAAGATGCGCTGCTCAGGCAAACCCATCGCACGAGAGATATACGGCCACTGCGTGACGAGGGTATTGTTCCATTATGCACAGCCTAACAGGCTATGCTACGTAAGATACAGCCTAATAGATTCGGCTATATAAGACACACCCTAATAGGTTAGGCTACAAATGTAGGAGCAAGGTGTGTAGCATCCCCCTCGCTTGCGGGGGGGCAGGGGGGTAAGGTCAAAGATGCACCCCCTAACAGGCAACCATGCTACAAATCCAAGATGCGCTGCTCAGGCAAACCCATCGCACGAGAGATATACGGCCACTGCGTGACGAGGGTATTGTTCCATTATGCACAGCCTAACAGGCTATGCTACGTAAGATACAGCCTAATAGATTCGGCTATATAAGACACACCCTAATAGGTTAGGCTACAAATGTAGGAGCAAGGTGTGTAGCATCCCCCTCGCTTGCGGGGGGCAGGGGGGTAAGGTCAAAGATGCACCCCCTAACAGGAAACCATGCTACAAATCCAAGATGCGCTGCTCAGACGAAACCAGCGCACGAGAAATATACGGCCACTCACTCACAAGCGCATTGTAACGCGACGCAACCTCCGCATCCCCACGACTATCGTAATACGCATACAGAACGCGCGCCAGACACCGCGCAGACTCGTAATCACGCATCCCACGAGCAACACCCGCACACCCAGAAATACCACCGCTCCGCTCTACACCCGACAGATGCCACAACATACGCAGACACCCCTCCCAAGCCGACATACCCTCCCCGTTTTCACGATCCGCATACTCTTCAGGCATCAGCAACCGAACCTTGCCACGATCGCTCAGCAATACCTTGTTGTGCATCGTGGCAGTATCTACATCTCGCGCTTTTGACAGCACCTCCGCATCCCCGAAGGTGCCTTCCGTGTAGCCGTGTTGCTTTAACCACGTCAAACAGAACTGACTTTCCGGGTCGAGGTCGCCAGTCTGTTTTTCATTGTAAGCCGTGATTTCGTTGTTGATGTGCATGAGTGCCTCGCGTATGGGCACCAGCTCGCCACTCATCCGGGTCACCGAACTATAGCGAGAATAAACTTCCATTCCCGGGCCGATGGAGGCTTGTGCCAAATCCACGGGTCTGATGTTTGCGACGCGTGTGAGTCTATCCAGTGCGGGTGGCATCATCGTTTTGAGTTCTCGTAGGAATTCGGTGCGGGTGATGAATGGGGCATTTTCGGGGCGCGGCCGGCATACCAACAGAATAGAGGAGGCGAGGGCGTTCTTGCCTGTTTTCAGTGCTTTTGCTTGTTCGGTGCTCAGGGGCCAAGTTGCTATTATCTGAAAACCAGCATTAACGACTGCCGTGAGCATCGTTTCCCATCCCGTCGAGGTTACACCATCTTGTTCCTTTTCCTGCTGTTTGTAGGCGTACATGATAGAGGAAGGAAATTCTTCAGAGCAATACTGCCGTATCTGCAAAAATGCCTTACCCAATAATTTCTCGAAACGTTCATTGTGCTTTTCAAATCGAAATCTATTGGCAACTATTTCCTCGTGCTTAGGCGTCGTTATTCCAGCAAATAACTCAGGGTAAATATCTCGGATTAATGGTCTTAGCCAAACATAAAAAAAGTCGGAGGAATCCGCGTAATGTATGTTATCGTAGTAGGGCGGGTCCGTGACAATAAGCGGTCTATCGGTAGCATGGATTGTAGTGGTTGCATCGGCTTGATGGACCTCGCCTGCATTTCCAGAGATTGGCAAGTGCTCAACGGCTTTTGCTATCCACACTATCTGTGTTCTCCAATTCTGCGTTGAATTGGAGAACACGTTGGTCTCAGCGAAATCCCACGTCATCGGAATAGCTTGGCGTGCAAAAACTGTCGGAATTGCTTCATGTGAATTCAACCACCACGTAAAACTGCAACTGCTCTCAGCAGTTTTTCCAATAGCCAAAGCAAGATAGATACAAATTGCCTCTGCATGTTCTTCCGTCGCTCCATCCTTAGTCATCTGATCGCGGACTGCTGCTAAGAGATCGCTGAAAATGTTTAACGCCGTCAGTTGTCTCTGGGTGAAGAGTTGATGCCAATCTGTCACACCATAACCTTGTACCCTTAGGTTCATTGCTTCCGCAGGTAGTTTACCTCTCGGTATTCGATCAGGTTTGGCAGACATTGCTACTTGAAGGTGTTCTTCAGTAGGAGACAAGAACTGTTTCCTACGGTCCCCCTCAGCGACGATTGCCGTCATTACGGCTCCCATCTTCCCGGCTTTCGCCTGCTCACGCACATAAGGGAGTTTCACGGCAGCACCACATCCACAACAATAACCCCCTGTTCTACGGACAGTGGGGTTTGGCACGCCTTCATTATGGGTTTGCACAACCCACGAAATTGTGTTCGATGCTCTGTCAATAACGGGTTTCACCCAGTGCTCATTCCCCTTCTTTTTTGAGAGTTGAAAGGTTTTCAGCAACGGCATCTGGAGGCCACAAGCAGGATTGATACACGGCACCGTGCGCGCCCACAACCATGCAACCACAGTCGCATCCCTCCCATCGGGCAACTGCACTTTCGGGTAGAGATGGCCGATGCGTTTGTATGCCTCGTCACGCATCCATGCCCCATAGTAGCGGATGTCGGCTGCCAAACCCGCAGTGCCTTTCCAAGGGATATGCTCGCGTCGCGTATCACTTTTCGCAGTTCGCGTTTTGCGGGAAGTGAACATGCCTATCGGATCGGCATCGGGGTTGACGGGGGGCTGATTGTGGAACTTCGGGGGGAGTTCAATCATCGCTTTGTTGAGCAAGACGGGCAGCGGATTTAAGTCGGAGGCACGGGCACGCAACCCTAAACGTTGTGCTTCCAATGGAATAGAGCCACCACCACAAAAGGGGTCGTAGACAGCAGGGGCATGCTCACGGAGATAGTGGAGCACCCCCGTCGGATCCTCCTTAAATCGCTGACGGAAGCAGGTTAGGTCTTCTCCGTTGTTGCGTGCAACAGCATAAGCGATTTCATACCGTGCGTCTGCGAGGAGGTTTTCATCGTTGCTGTTTTGCCATATCACGAGTCGCTTCAGGATGTCGTGGAGTCTATTGCGTTCAGCATCTTGTTCGGGTTCGGTTGGGAATTCGTCTTTGCATTCGGAGGGGTCATCTACGATGCTTGCGAAAACGACGGCTCTGCATGCGGCGAGGGGTCTGCGTGCCCAATAGCGATGGAGTGTTGAGGGGTGTCCGTGGGTGAGCGATGCGTCTTTGGCAGACTCCACGTTGATGGCTGGGAGCGGGATATTGACCTCAATGAGCTTTTTTCGATAGGTTGTCATCGTCTTTATTTGCAGTTCATCGGATTCAGAGTGTGTTCGGAAGGCGGCGGTTGCACGTTAACCCTCCGCTTCTATTCGCGCAGCTTATGTGTGAAGGCTTCAATGCTCTGCCCCCGCGCAGCAGCGAGCAGCAATTCCTCAAGGCGTTGCAAATCGCTGATGTTCTGGATCTCGGGGGCTACCGCATCCACAACATCTACCGAGAATTTCGTCTTGAGCACTACCGAAATGTGTTGAATAGTATTCTCTCTGAGAATTTTTTCGCGTTGGCGTTGGTAACCTTTAGATTCTCGCATCAGCTCCTCCGACGCGGAATTATAGGGTAAAAGGGTGAAAAATGTCAAGTAAAATTTCGTTTTCGCCAAATTTGTGAGACATACGTAATACGGGTTGGGTAACCCACCCTTTACGATTGACCTAAGTTCTCAACCGCACAGCCGCATCATAGCATTACTTGAACGAAACCCTTCCACGTTTTTAGTCGATTTTGAATTCGGCCTTGAGGTGTTCGCTATTTTGCTTAACGGCGCGGGTCGTGTTTTCAGAAAAACCGTCTGATTTGTTAGCAGCAACGGTGATTTCAATTTTTACTGTGCCGCCGTCTGTTTGTAAAGCCTGAGCAATTTCGTGTTGCAGGACTGCTATATCGTCCATGAAAGGTAACGCTAACTGCAAGGTTTTGGTAACAACGATATGCGTAGGTCCCTTTGCTTGTGGGGGTTCGACCACAACGTCTGTCTGACCGTCTGTTGTCTCTTCGTTGGGTTCTGGAGGTGTTAGTGGCTGAGGTTCTGCGCTTTGTTCTTCTTTGAGCAATTTTGCCATCTCAGGATTTATGAGAACGACAGTACTCTCCTCAGCGATTCGGAGGCCCTCGATCTGTTCTCCAAAACAGAAGTTCTGATAGGTGCCATCTTGATAGTCGCTGGCATAGCCGAACGTTCCTGCTGCGATTCCTTCCTGAATACATGTCGCTAAGACGTTCCGATCTTTCATACGGGGCATGTAGACGTTTTGTGCCATGAGTTCCCAGAGCGTATCTACGCCAACATGCTCTTGATAAGCCGCGCTACGCCAGATGTATTGTTGCAATTTTTCAGCGAAGATATTAGGCGCTAGTTTTGTGACGATTGCCTCGTCATGAATGAATTTTTCACGGAAACGTTGGACGATTCTACCCTCAGTGGTTTTTGTATCGTCGACAGAGAAGTTATAGTCGTACTTCTGTGGGTCTGCTTGTAAGGGGGTAAGTGCCCATCGGTATGCTTTGAAGAGTGCAGTTGTTACGGCATCCTCAGCGGTTTCGAGGTTCTCTGTTGTCTGATCTAACCTTGCGCCTTCAAGGTGAGTGATTGCGCTATGTAGGACATCGCCGTTCATAATAGAATTCCATGCGAGGTAGTTTTTGACGAGATTTCTGAGTTCTCGGATGTCATTTCGCCGTGCCGCGATGAAGAGGAGGGAGTTCCTGAAGGTGCGCGGTCTTTCATCGGCTGTGCTATATGTAAGCATTTTAAGGGCTGTCTCGCGGGCTGTGTCCGTCTCGTTGTCGCGACTGGGTAGCGACACTTGTGGGTGGAGGATGACATACTGAAGGGTTGGGGAATCCTCGACGCGGTTAGGTGTGGTCGGACAGACGGCTACGAAGGCTGCGTTTTGAACCGTTCTTTCCAAGCGTGAAACAATTTCATCGGAGATATCTTCTTCGGTGTATTCCGCTGCACGATCTATAGCGACTTTGTTTAGATTTTCTTCGGTGTGGAAGTAGTATCTATCGTCAAGGTTATAGAAAAAATAGAGGTTGCCCGTCATTCTGCTGAGTGCGTCGTTGTACACCGAAACCCCTTGTCCGGGTTCAACGACGCCGAGGTGGACTTGACGGCTTGTGATCCCTTTGACTGCTCGGCCTGGTGCACTCCCAAGAAACACAGCGCGTGCGATCCGGCGCGCTGCACTTCCTACCTCAATGAAGTGTTGAGAGGTTCGATCAATCTGGTCAGTGCGGGAACCGTGGCTATCTATCTCTTGGACGACGGGGTCCCAATTGCCGCCGGACCTTGCAAGCAGTCTGGTGAATTCATCCGCAAGTGCAGGATCGTCAAGTGTAAGGTTCGCTGGCATTATCAGCAGAGAGGGGTCCTGCTCTTGATACAGCCGAGAAATGCAAGTCGCCATCATTCGGAGGACACCGCGGGTGCGCTGGAATCCCGGAATGGCCGACCAGTCTTGAAAGAGCCGGTCAAATATCTCTGGATGGATCGGATAGCAATCTTTCATGCGTTTCAGGTAGCCAGAATCGCTAACGTTACTTGGATATTCGCTTCGGGCGTTCTGATACATCTTTCGGAAGGCTTCACACGTTTGGTCGCGTTCCGTTTCGTCAAGGATGGGGCCGAACAGGCGCCTGCGCACGACCTCATAAGCGTTATCCACTTCTAAGGGGATAGAGACAGCATCGACCCGCTCCATGATAGATTCGAGGGTGTCAAGAACAGTCATTCCCCCTTCACCCCCTGCCTGTACTTGTCCTTCGGGGAGCGTCGCGACGAGCGTAACGTTCTGAGATCTGTTTACAGACTCTGTAACCGCCTGAAAAAAGGTGTAGATGCTTTCCTGTGTGACCCCTCGTACATTACGGACATAGGCAACGAGTTCATCTATTAAGATGATAGCGGGCCCGACGCGTTCAAAGAGCTTGTCCAGCTGATTCCCGCCGGGGGCAGTTCCCATGCGTGCGGCTTCACCAATGATATTATAAGCAGCCTGTCCACCGAGTTGCTCTGCCATCATACCCCAGAGTGTATTGAGGGGGTCTCCCTGTTGGGTTTCATCTGCGTCGGTTGTAGAGAGGTAGGTACCGACCAGAACAGAGACATTGGCGTTAAGCGGTGTGTTGTGATCCCACCCGGCTTCCGCCAAGATGTCTCCGATTTCTTCTCGGAGCCGCTTGTATTCATCGTCTGCTGGAAGTGATCTGAGGATATTGATACCGGTAATCAGATGATAGAGGGCAATGAGGCTGTGGGTTTTCCCGCCCCCAAAACCGGTTTTAAGTTGGATAACCGGATCGCCGTCTTCGCCGGCAATCCGTCTCAGCGTGTTCACCAACAATTGGCGAAGTCCTGGCGTGATATAGGTCTGATTATAAAAGATGTCGGTTTCCCCGTATTCTGGGGTTCTCGCTTTCCCTTCAAAAACTTCCTGAAGATCGGCGGCGAATTCCGATTTGCGGAAAGTGCCTTCAATCACATCGGGGTTCGGACGAATGACATCGCGCCAGGGGGTGAGGTCTGCTGTTTTTCTACGGGGGAGTTTCGGTTTGGCTGCTACGGCCGGTACTGCATTGGCTAATAATGTGTCGCGGATAGCTGCTACTTCCTGTTGTTGGGCTGAGGCGTTGATCTGCCCGAGGATATCGACAATTTCGTGAAGTCTTGAAAGGGCATATGCTGCAGGGAGGTCTGCTGCGTCCGGATGCGAGACTTTGTTCCGCGCCTCCGTAATGATTCCAATTGCACTTCGTACGTCGCGATCCGGGTCAAAACGTTGTTCAAAGGCATTCTGCCAGTGTCTTCTGAAGAGGTGTGGGAAGTCACCGATGTCTATATCTGTTTCGTTTTCAAAACGATCTTCTGGGGATAAGCCCCGTACTGTTTTCAGGTTCCTGAAAATGAAGGGGCGCATGGCATCGCGATAGATATTGAGCGCTTGATAGAGAGCGTCTTGGTTTGGACGTTTGGACGAGTTCACGTGTTTAAGGGCTCCATTTCGCTAATTTTTCTTAGGAGTATAACAAGTTTTTAGTTTTATGTCAAGTACAAGGCTGCCTCTATTGCTCCCTGTCTACTCAAATATCCAATTTTCTTTTCTTACAATACCGGATATTGTGACACATTCAATATTGTAAGCCTTACATACATCAGGAATCCTTGGGTGTTGCAAGTTTCCAGTTGATTTTTCTTCCGTTACGGCAACACCATTTTGAAATTTCATTGCCAAGGCTATTACCCATGGATCTGCGCCTGATGTGCCTTTTTTAACGTTTGACATGCCTGGATACTTTGATAAAATATCATGAACTGTTTGTTGATCTGAATCATCAATTTTCGACTCAAGATATGACTTCAAGCTTTTTTCACGACACCACTTATCTAAAACTTCATCTCGCATGGCTTCCGCAAAAACAAACTCAGACATTTTTAGTCGATCGTTTCTTATCAGTTTCTCAAGTTCCTGCCATAAGACACGGAAGTTTTCCATCGGATATAGAAGGCGATATGCCTCAATGAGTGAACTTGTATCCAGACTAGAAACTATCCGATTTTGGTTAAACAAATTCATGCGAAAATAGTGCTTTCAATTTTAGCAAGATGTTTTGTATCACAGTTAGAAAAAGCAGAAGCTAGCTCAGAGATTGTGATTTTGTCCTCATAGTAAGCCGTAAAGGCAGTCCGAGCGAAATATTCGCCTGAGGTATTAAGAAGTCGATTATGATAAGGGGCACCCCCAGTCCCTGCTGGAGCCTCCTGATACTTTGCCAATTGGCTGTCTCTGTACGTTTGATAGTTTTGCGTCGAGATTTTTCCGAGTGTTAGCAATCGGCGCATAATGACTTCAGGACTCACGTGAAAGTGTTTGGAGATTTGGGGTAGGTCTTCTTGAAGCGTCTCCAAATTTATGAGTGCTAATAATTCATCTTCCGGAACTAAAACCTCGGCAGCTACGCCATTGCAAAAAACTTCAATTGGATGCAGATTGGAGGGAGTTACTTCTTCAAAATTCGTATTCTGGATGACACTTTCACCGAGGGCAATATGAACTAACTCGTGGAAGAGTGTAAAGATACGTCCGTACGGACTATCTTTAGGATTTACCACAATCACTGGAAAAGGACGCTGAGCAATACAAAATCCACGTACTGTTTCCAATCTAACAGAAAGGTGTGTGTTAACGGAGGTATGACAAACAAGAATACCTTTTGCTTCCACAGTCCGTTTCCAGAGCCTCGTATGGATTTTTCGCCTGCTGTAACTGTCCTCTCTCGAACTCAAGAAATTCAGTTACTTTTCGTGCTGCTTGCTTCGGATTTTCACGCTTATTGATACGCAACTCAACTTCAAGTGCGGGCGCCTCTAACAATTCATAGAATTCAATGAGGGTTTCTCGCCTTTCAAACGCCTCGACAATATTAGCCTTTAACCTATAAACTTGCTCTTCATCCATCGGATTTTGTTCAGGCAATACTCGATAATCTGTAAGTGGTTGGAAATCGGTAGGCGGCTTTGGCAAATAGAAGATAGAAATATGGGTTTTATAGAGTTTTGCGATCTTTTTTAATTGCGCGATAGTGGGTCGCTCCATCCCCGCTTCCCAAGCCTCAAGACGTTCTCTGTCTACCTTCAATTTTTTTGCCGCATAGTCAATGTTTAATCTAATACGTCTTTCACGCGCCCATTTGAGGACTTCCGGCGTAATGAGTGCTTTGACAGATTTAGACATAATCTGTATTCCCAAAATCCTGCGGGTTTGCGGATGCGTAAATTGTAGTGATGGTCTAAATATAAGGATTTTCGTTTAAGTAGTGATATAATGCCTCCGTGTGGTTGAGAACTTAGGCAAACGTATGTGGGTTCCCCAACCCACACGCGTGTCTCAAAAATTGGGCGAAAACATTATTTTACCGAAAACCCTCCTGAGTATACTTGAACATGCTTTACGCAAAAGTGAATTAAAGTATACCACAAAAAAGGCTAATTGTCAAAAAAAGAGGCAAATTGTCAAAAGACAGTTGAGTCAAAAAAACAAAAGGCGAGGGGACGATCTATGGTCTGTCTTCTTTAATAAGGAGGTGTTGGTTGGGGTCGACATTCTTGCGGGTGCTGACGGTGCCGCTGGGCCAGCGGACCTCGATCGTCTCAATAGTGGTGTCCCCGGCTATGCCGAAGATGGCGGTGAGTTCGCTTTGTGAACAGTAACTGGAGCCGGTCTTGACGGTTCGGGTCTGTGTTCCGAGGGCAGAGGTTACGCGGATCT
The DNA here is from genome assembly GCA_965202725.1 of Candidatus Poribacteria bacterium. Lineage (GTDB taxonomy): Bacteria > Poribacteria > WGA-4E > WGA-4E > WGA-3G > WGA-3G. The sequence goes on along the minus strand of OZ241845.1, from coordinate 3,567,924 downwards.
CCGCCCCGATGCCGTCGCGATTGCTCATTTGTCCGACGAGTTGTATTTTGACCCAAGCGTTACGGTTGCCACCGTCGTTTCGGAAAAGATATGCCGGTCCGTTGGAGGTGGTAACGAGTAAATCCCAGTCGCCGTCATTATCAATATCGCCGTAGGCGCCGCCTCTGCCAACTATTGGGGTCGCCACGTCCGTGCCGACTTTGTGGATCACATCGGTGAATTTACCCTGCCCATCGTTGTGGAATAGGTGCGGAACTTGGGCATAGGTAACTTGACTCTGGATAGTGTTGATGTCGGTCTCCACGTGTCCGTTAGCCGTGAAGATGTCGAGGTTACCATCAAGATCAAAGTCGAAGAAGAAGCAGGCGAAGGTAAGGGTTAGTAAGGTAGCGTTTCCGATATGCGCAGCGGGTGCATCGTCTATGAAGAAGTCGCCTTCGTTGTGGTAGAGGTTGAGCATCTCGTTGGAGAAGTTGCCGATGACGAGGCTCTCCCTGCCCGAGCGGTCGTAGTCTGCAGCATCAATTCCCATCGCGCCGGTTGCAACGCCACTTTCGTTATAAGCAATTCCGGCGAGCATGCCGACTTCAATGAAGGTGCCGTCGCCGTTGTTCTGATAAAGTTTATTCGGTTGTGTATCGTTTGCCTCAAAGATGTCGGGCAAACCGTCTCCGTTGTAGTCAAAGATACAAACCCCCAGTGATTTACTTGTGCTGTCCTCAATCCGTGCGATACGGGAGACATCAAGGAATGTACCGTCGCCTCGATTCCTGAAGAGTTTGCTGGACTGACCCGTGTAGGATTCAGGGGTACAATAAGACTTATTTGTGCCGTCAAGTGTGCAGAATAGGTCGTTCGCTATCGTCCATTCGACATAGTTTGCCACATAAATGTCGAGGTGTCCGTCCTTGTTGTAGTCGAACCATGCGCAGCTCGTACCGAAGCCGGGGTTATAGATACCCGCGGTTTCCGTGACATCAACGAAACTGCCGTCCCCGCGGTTTTGAAAGAGATGGTCTGTTTCAAGGGTGCTGATATAGATATCTGGGTCCCCGTCATTATCGTAATCGGCGGCGGCGACTCCCATGCCGTAGAGCGGGACGGCGAGTCCTGTGGATTCGGTGACATCGGTGAAAGTGCCGTCTTGGTTGTTGCGGTAGAGTGCCATCGTTTGCCGCTGCTGGGTTGGATTGCCTTCCCAATCTTTGCCATTGACGAGGAGAATATCCTGCCACCCGTCGGTGTCATAATCGAGGAAGGCGCAGCCTGATCCCATGGTTTCGGGGAGATATTTTTCCCCGTAAGCCCCCGTATTATGGACAAAGTCAATTCCTGCGTCGCTCGTGATGTCGGTGAACTGTGGCAAATGTGGCGCAGCGGTAGTTGGGGGCGTTATCCAGAGAGAGGCAATTAAGGTAAAGCATGCGCAATAAATCGCGCGACTACGCCCCAAGAATCCAATCCAACTGCAATTGAGCCGAATCAGTATGTATTTTATTTTTGAACAGAAATCCATTTTTTAACCCATTGAGCATCTATATTCCACTGCGAAGCAACAGCATTTTGTGTTCAGTTAGAAAGCCTCTTTTTTATCGCTCCCCAAGTGGTTGTGAGTTTCGCTCGCGGTTCGACGGGCCGTGGTTTGCCGGGTCCGCCGTTTTTGATGTTCGCACCTGTGGCTTCAAAGTCATCGAAGTGTGCACGCCCATCAGCAACAACAAGCCCCGCCTGTCCCCCTTTTAAGGGGTCATTATCAAGAGCAGTAAATACCGCATCATCGACCTTAAATTCAAGGGTGCCGTCCTCGTGAATAGTTGCGGTGAGTTCGTACCACGTATCAATTTCAGCCTCAAATGGGTAAGGGAAGAGGAACCAACCGTCTGGAAGGGCCTTCACAAGACGGACGGTGCCTAAAACATAATCGATAAAAAAGAAGTAGCTACTATCTTCTTCTCCCCTGTTGTGGAGTGTCAAGCCGATGCTCGGTGGATCGTTTTTGTCCGCCACTAATTTCGCGCGGCAGGAGATCGAATAGTTCTTCCATGTGAGTTTACCTGTCAGCCAGAGGCTCATAAAGCCGGGCTGGAAGATTTCACCGACAGCTTCGCCGTCATCAATCCACCACTTTTCGACCTGCCGATCAATATTAAAAATTTTCCATTCACGGGTGTCTCTGTCTTCAAAATCGTCGCGCCATGTACCTGCGAGGGCGGGTTGCCACGTCTGTATTGCAAAGCAGGCAATTATAACGATTACGATTACGGGTGTTAAGCTCTGCATTTTTCTTCGCCATGTGCTTCGGTAATTATGCACTGTCCATTGTGATTAGCATACGGACAAGCACAGCAATGTTCAAGGTTCTTCGCATAAATGCCACTTTGAAGTTCCGAGATTTTTTCTGCCCACTGTTCCTGAACCTCTTGCAATTGCGCTGTGCTGAAATGTATTTGCTCACCTTGACCTTGTGCGGTAAAGAGAAGATGAATAGTTACCCTCGGTTGTTCTGGATACCGTCGATGCCCAAGCAGCGCGTAAAGTGCTATCTCAGGACGGTGTGCGTCTAAATCACATATTTTAGAAGTATTGTAAATGATAAGCTGATATTGCCCTGTTTCATCTTTAAAGAGTCTGTCGAGGCTGCCCTCAATAATGTGTCCGTTGATATTCGCGTGAATGTGCTGATTGACATAGGGCCGGGATGCCTTAAAAAGCGTTTCCGTGATTTCAGCATTGAGGAAGTTATGAGCATGGATACGTAAGGGTGTTTTGGATTCCCCGGTCATCTCCGTGTCATTCTCGGATGCTGCCTCAATCAACGTATCTAAATTCTCTGCATCTGACTGTCGTCTGATTTTGGCAAGTACCCGGCGGATAGCACCGTCAGTCTTCTCATCCGAATCTGTGTTGTCCTTGAGTGGTGGAATTTGCAGTAAATTTTGCAGTTGATACCTTAACGGGCAGCGGGCATAGTTCGCGAGTTCGGAGACAGAGAAGGTTGCCTCGATTCCAGTAGATTGCCGTACTGATGGCAAGGGATCTGGAAATTCTACCAGTGCCGTATTATCGGCAGTCTCATCACCAGGCGCGAGACCCGCAAGCGTCCGAGAAATTGGGATTGGGAGTTCACAGTTTTGGCGCGTTGCGATATCATTTGCGAACACCTCTAACGCACCAGCCAACGTCAGCTGATCGGTTTCATTGTCAATATGAAGATATTTATGGAGCCATTCAAGGGCTTGTGCGGGCTTCCCGCTAGCTGAGAGACTCCCTGAGAGGATCAACCGGTCCTCGGCACGTGTTGTCCCGACGTATAGGACCCGTTTGTTTTCTGCAACATTTTTCGTAGCCTCTTGAGCTTTCATGCGTTCAACAATTGCTGGGGCGGTTTTCTCATAATCTTTTTTCGGGTTAAGTGGACTAAAACCGATACCAAGTGTGTCGTCAATGAAAGGTTCTCTGTCACTTTGTCCCTTGCCTTCGAGACACGGGAGTATAACGACGGGGAATTGCTTACCTTTCGCGGCATGGATTGTCATAATTTCGACAGCGTCGGCACTGGATTCCATTGGTGCCTGTCCTTCGCGCGGCTCTTCCTCAATCAAGGTATTCAGAAACGTAATGAAGCCTGTTAGGGTTTGTTTACCCTCATCAGCGTCAAAGTTTCTGGCGAATTCTAACAGTTTTTGGTAATTTGCCCACCGTTGTGGGCCTTGTTTCCCGGTTTTCAGGGTTCCAATCATCCCTGTTTCACTAACAATAGTAAGGATAAGTTGGTTTATAGACATACGATGTGCGATCTGAATGTGCCTTTTTAGTGTAGCTATGGCATTTCTGAGATATTCAGAGGGTGTGGGGTATTGTTGCGCTTTTTCCCAAAAATTAGTCTTTTCTTGCACTGACATTTCGTAAAGTTCAGTATCAGATATCCCGAAAGCGGGCCCCCGAAGGACTCCAACAAGCGATGTGTGATTTTCTGTCGGTTTGTTAAGGAAGTTGAGGTAGTTCCAGATATCGTAGATTTCTTGGCGTTGATAGAAACCGATCCCCCCAGTGGTGAGGTAAGGGATGCCTGTTTCAAGAAGTGCGTGTTCAATATTCGGAAGCCGCCTTCTATACGGAATGAGGATAGCGATGTCCCCATACGTTATGGGGCGCTCTCCTTCCTTTCCATTCTTGCGTGCCCACACCTTTTCGCCATTGCGTTTCATGTTTTGGATATGGCGTGCGATCAGTGCGGGTTCATCAGCAGATTCTTCGTCCTTTGTGCCAAACAAGAACTCAATGCTGCCCTCCGCAGACGTAGGGCGGGCTTTCGTCAGCGATTCATACGGCACCTCAAATGTATTCGCGCTCCCATCACCCATCAAACGGGTGAAAAAGTAGTTGACGAAGGCAATAATGTGAGACAAGGAGCGGAAGTTCTCTCTGAGGGAGATGGCGCAACCGCCGTGTTTGGTTATTTTTTTTCTCGTCTCCTCAAAGATGCTGACCTTCGCGCCGCGAAAGGCATAAATGCTCTGTTTCGGATCACCGACGATGAAGAGATTTGCGCTTTTGAGGGCGTTTGTGAGGTACATGACGAGGTTGTACTGTAATTCGTTTGTGTCTTGATACTCGTCTATCATATAATACTTGTGCCGAGATACCAATGCCTGTCGGATGTCCTCGTTGTTTTCGAGGAGGTCGCGGGTTTTAATTTGCAGGTCGCTGAAGTCAAGTTTGCCTTGCGAGAATTTGGTATTTTGGTATTCTCCGAGGATGCGTTCGTAGAGTGTGAACAGGTCACGGGTCGTACCGATGAGAAACTCGTCATCTGTTATCTCTTGGGTTTCAGTGTCTTCGTTTTCAGCTGCTTCCGCGGACCGTGTTGTGCTAAGCCCTGGAACGGCTTGGATTTTTTCCGCAGTGGTTACCAACAGATCAATTTCGGTCTCAATACCCGTTGTTTTGGCACCTCTACCCAAAAAATTAGTTTTCGCGATGGTACCACTTTTTATCGTAATCAAATCTCGAATTGCTTTAAGGAGATCCAGCACCTCAGGTACGTTCGGATTTTGTTCAGGGAGTGCTTCTAACCGGCGGGTTAACTCGCTCACTGTCTCCGCATTTTTCCCGTTGGCAACACGGAGAGCAGTCTTTAAACACCGAATAAATTCGGTGATCTCAATTGCGGATGTTAATTCTTTGCGAACCTGTTGCTCCCACCCTTCGTGGATCTCAGCATCGTCTGGGTTGCTATAAATTTCCTGCATGATTTGGGCAACGACATCGCGTTTATCTACCAGGGTTGAGAAGAAAGTCTCCACCTTCTGCTGGCCGCCGTAACGTTGCAGCAAGCGTGCGAGTTCCGCACGGTGTCTATCCGAAGTATTTGTTGCAATCTCTCTGAGGGTGTCCTTAATCGTTTGTCGTAGCAGTAGCTTCTGATCAATGCCCTGTATGACGCTGAAGTTTGCAGGAACACCGGCGTGGAAGGGGAATTCTCTCAGGATACGTGAGCAAAAAGCGTGGATAGTTGAAATATATGCCGACCCCATCTCTTCACGAAGGTGTTGGCGTGAAGCCCCCTGTTCTCTCTCCACCCGTGTTTCTTGAACAGACAATTCTTCGATAATCCGAGCTTTCATTTCAGCAGCGGCTTTCTCTGTGAAAGTGATAGCCACGATTTCTTGCGTGGAGTTAACCTTACCCTCGCGTAGAATCTTGAGGTAACGTTCAACCAACACGGTGGTTTTTCCGGATCCAGCACCGGCGGTTACGCAGACGTGTCTTTCTATATCAAGGGCTTTTTGTTGATTTGATGTTAATCGCATTTTTTCAGTCAATCGTAGGGGTAGGGTATCTAACACCTACGAAAATCTTCATATATTTGCGGTTAGGAGACTTAACCTCAATCTGGTAGTAAGGTAACCGCCTCTGCTGCTATTGTGAGTTGGATAGTATCTCCCAAGCGCTTCGCTTCTGTGCCGGGGTTGTAGTGGACAGCTTTAAGCGGGATATCTGCAGCCATCAGTTGGTATTCTTCCACACCGCCCAAATAATTGACGGCTGTAACCTTTGCGGCTATCCTATTTTCAGTAGGGTTATTGCCGTTCTGAATATCCTCAATGACAAGTGCCTCGGGGCGGATTGAACACTGCACGAGTGCTCCGGTGGTTAGTTCGTGAGAGATGGTTTCAGAATGAAGGGATCCGACAGGCGTTTCGATAGTAGCAGTGCCCTTCGATACGCTCTGGACTTTACCGGAAATAAAATTGGTTTCTCCAATGAAACCTGCCACAAAGGTATTTCTTGGAAACTGATAGATTTCGCGCGGGGGCCCGACTTGAACGATCACGCCGTCCTGCATAATCGCCATCCGATCCGCCATAGAGAGGGCATCCACTTGGTCGTGTGTGACGTAGAACATCGTAATATTGGTTCGTTCGTGAATCTCTTTTATTTCGTCACGCATCTGTTGTCGGAGGGCTGCATCAAGATTGCTAATCGGCTCGTCAAGGAGTAAAACACTCGGTTCAACGACAAGGGCGCGGGCAAGCGCGATACGTTGCTGCTGTCCACCTGAAAGTGTGTTGACCGCCCGGTCATGATAGCCCTCCATTTGCACCATCTCCAACGCGCGCGTAATTTTTTCGTGGCGTTCTGATTTTTCGAATTTACGAAGCGTCAGCCCGTATCCAATATTTTCGGCGACAGACATGTGGGGCCACAAGGCGTAGTTCTGGAACACCATGCCAGTGTTGCGCTGATGCGGTGGAATATTGTTCATAACGGTATCGTCGAACCGCAATTCGCCGGTATCGGGTTTATAGAAGCCTGCAACGATACGGAGAAACGTCGATTTACCGCACCCAGACGGACCGAGGAGGAAGAAAAACTCGCCTTCCTCAATTCTGAGACTCACATCATTAACAGCGAGTGTCGAACCAAACGCTTTCGTGACATGGATTAATTCAACTGCAACTGCCATTTTTATTTCTACAATTCTCGCCTCATTTTCCCACAACGAATTATCTATCGTCAGTCGGAGGAATGAGCGTGTTTTGATAGGGTTTAGAGACCGAAAACTGATTCGGCTTTTCACCGGAACAAGTATAATAAAAGGAGATACTTGTTCCTCGCCTATGGGCTTTTTTGGCATTATACTTTCCACAAACTGGGCATCTGTTCATAATTGTGGACCAAAAACCGCAAATAGTAAATCCTGATAAAAGGCCAAACAGCGCGCAAATTCCCATCATTCTCAGGAGAAAAAAGAAGTCACTTCTCTGTTGAGCGACGAGGGCTTTTCCCACGGCGTTCGGCGGTGCTATGTGCGTACTGAGATGAGCGGATTTTGCCGATTCCTGCTCTACCGCTCGTTTAAACTTCCTCTTTTGTGCCATTATGTACACCAATAGGCAGGGAAAATACATCAGCGCAAATCCGATAACTGTCCGAATCCAAGAAGCCCCGTTGAGTCTACTGAGTAAGCCGACAAATATCGTAATTACAATACCAAGAACTGCCGAGAAAATAATAGAATCTTTACGCAGAAACCGTTTCATGGATTACCTCCCGTTTTTTAACGCAAGAGCGATTTCCTACGGGCAATGTCTTTACCCCGGAAATCCAACCGTGCCAGCCAAATTAGTATCTGTATAAGTTATTATACCACCATTCGGGTATCCTTTGCCAACCAGACCGCCGCGTGCACCGTAAGCCTACTGCACGCAAGTTGCACGTGCTCTATAAGCCCCTCATAGCATTTTTGCGACCTCTGTAGCGGTTTCAACCAGCCAAGCCTCCTCTCTCTCATAGACAGTGCGTAGGTCCAGCCAGAAGAGTTCGTTCTTGATTCTGCCGACTACAGGAACTGTGGCATCTCGGAAATGTGAGGCGAGCCGTTCTGCAGAAATATTCAGCGGTTCAAGCACAAGCGCGACACTCGGTAAGGTCTCAACAGGGAGGGCACCACTCCCAATCTGCCCAAAGGCCTCCGACACCTGAACGGCTACCTTTTCCCCGAAGATGTTCTGGAGTTGCGCCTGAAGTTCGACTGCAAGGGTGTGGAGTGTCTCCGTCGAGCGTGTGTAACGGTGGAGCATCGGAAACTGCTCTGTTAAGGTTGCCCTGTCAATGAGATAACGTTGCAGTGTAGCTGACAAACCGGCGATGATGAGTTTATCTACCCGGAGGGCCCGCATCATTGGGTTTTTACGCATTTTTTCGATCCATTCTGACTTACCGACAATGAGCCCCGCCTGCGGACCGCCGAGCAGTTTGTCACCGCTAAAAGTGACAACATCAACGCCGCTGGCGATGCGCTCTCCGACGAGTGGCTCGTGCGGAAGCCCGTACGCTGTCATATCAATCAGTGCACCGCTTCCGAGATCTTCCATGGTCGGGATACCGTGCTGTGCGCCGAGGGCTGTCAACGTCTCCATCGCAGGCGTTGCCGTGAAACCGAGAATCTTATAGTTGCTTGGATGTACCTTGAGCAGCAATCCTGTCTTTTCATTGATAGCTCCGGCGTAATCTCGGAGATGTGTGCGGTTCGTGGTACCCACTTCGCGAAGTATTGCACCGCTTGCTGCCATCACGTCAGGAATGCGAAATGCGCCACCGATTTCGATCAGCTCTCCGCGGGAAACAATGACCTCCTTGCCGCGTGCCATTGTCTGGAGGGCGAGCAGCACTGCGGCGGCGTTGTTGTTGACGACTGTAGATGCCTCACAACCCGTTAACTGCTGCAGGAGGGGTTCAGTGATGCTATCTCGATGCCCCCTTTTACCGGTTGTGAGATCGTATTCAAGGTTAACGTAGTTTTGGGCGGCTTGCTGAATCGCTTCACAGGCAGCCGTGCTTAACAGCGATCTGCCTAAGTTGGTGTGTGTCACTGTGCCTGTTGCATTGACGACGGGCCGCATGCGTGCGCCAATCTTTCCTACGATTTTCTGGAGCGTCCGTTCGGCGTACTCGGTGGACTTTGGGAGTTGCGTAAGGGCTCCACTCAGAATAGCGTTCCGGAGGTCAGCGACGACGGTGCGGAGTGCCTCTGTCACGAGTGGGCGCCCGTAAGTGTCCTGTAAGTCGAGCATCTCTTGTATATTCAGGAGATTTTCGATGCCGGATAGTTGCCGGAGAAGGGTTTTATCTATCATATGCCTATTCGTTTAACAACGCATTGAGGTCGAGGGTCATGGTTGGACCTCTCTGAGGGAGGCATGGCCATACCTGCACAGCCTAACAGGCTATGCTACGAAGTCATGGTTCGACCTCTTCTGAGGGAGGCATGGCCAATACCTGCACAGCCTAACAGGCTATGCTACGAAGTCATGGTTCAACCTCTCTGAGGGACGGATAGTGCAAAACGTCAAGGTGTTACAGACTTCACACAACGAAAACCGATGTTGGTGACTTTATCTTCTGGAGATTGTCGAAGGCGGACGGCAATCCATGTACTGAGCAGTCCGTCGTACCAGGAAGCGCCACGAACAACGCGCAGTTTATTGACAGTGACTATATTATTCGCGCCATCTCTGACAAGGATCTCGGCGATCGGATTCTCGTAAGATAAATTGGCATAAAAATTTTCATCGTAAGCATCGAAACACCACTCCCGTACGTTCCCTTCCATGTCATATAGACCGTATCCGTTCGGTGGATAGCTGCCGACGGGTGCTGTGTATGCATGGCCGTCATCAATATTTTCGTCTGCCCAATTCTCCTCGGGTTTTCTTTCTTTGTCCCAGATTCTCCACAAGTGCTTATCTGCAAAATTGCCTTGTGTGCCATCTACGGCTGCGTTTCCCCATGCATGATTATTCTGTACCAAACCGCCCCTGGCGGCTTTCTCCCATTCTGCTTCTGTAGGTAGCCGTTTGCCCGCCCATTTCGCATACGCCTTCGCATCGTGCCAACTGACCCCTACAACTGGATGGGCATCCGTCGGAGAATACCGATAGGCCCACTCTGGTAAGGGGCGGTAATTCGTCGCACGAACAAATTGATTGTATTGCCCAATGGTGACCTCATATGTGTCGATATAGAACGCATCGAGATACACAACGTGCATAGGTCTCGTTGCTGCATTTCCGATCGTATTGTAATCACTGCCCATCTGAAACTCGCCTGCAGGAATCAGTACCATCGGCGCAGTATCTGCTCCGAGAATTGTCTGGGGTACCTTTGAAGAAGGTCGTAGACTGTTCTCGTTCCGCAGGCTGTTTTCAAGCTGAACATCATCTATAGTCTCTGGGTCGGGCAGATTGGATTCTAATTTGCGTTGCGCTGATGGGGCTACTGTCTTTTCTAAATGGGCATCCCAGGAAAACTGTTGCCCGCCGTATAGGGTTATTTTTTGAACACGGCTTTTGTAGCCTGAAAATTCCAATCCGACATTCACCTGTTTTTCAAGCAGCGCGCCTGTATCAATCTCATACGCTTCAAGTGGGGTCGTACCCACAACAGCACCATCAATGTAAACGGTTGCGTTATTCGGAATACTGGTTATATCCAACCTTGCTATGGTCTCCAACTCAACCCCGCGACTCTCCTGATGTTTGTTTTGAGGAAGCACAAACACGAAGTCCCCCGTGTTGGACTGTTGATCGCGGATTTTCCCGTGTCGTGGATGTTGACCCTGAGAAAAGTTGGGCACCGTTTGGTAGAGGTAATTCCCTAACTCAATACTGGTCAGGTAACCGTCTGGAATTGGCTCCTTGACGCGCCCTTCAAGCATATCCAAAAATGCTGTCTTAAACGCGCTTCTCTCCGGCATCGGTTCATTCGCGCGACCGGCTATAATGAATTGCCGGACGGGATTTCTGATTTGATCTGTAATCTCGACAGGTGTGATCTGGTGTTCCAGATTAAGAATAGTTGAGGAAAAACAGCTGTCAAACATGAACAAGACATGTTTAGCATGGATCTTTTTTGAGGCTGAAACGAATGTAACCATATCTATACTGTAGAGGTCAAAAGCCCCTGGATTCTCCGGGCGCGGTGTGTCCAGCATCACGAGGGAGGCGAGGTCTTCACCGATCGCCGATTTTGTTGTGTATGCATGTCCGGCGTAGTAAAAGAGGAGCCGGTTATCTGCGTCTTTGCCAAATTCATAGATGAATTCTGAGAAGGCTTTCTTAAACTCACCCGTGGTCACATCTATTTTCAGGGCAACAGTGAACCCATAGTGCTCAAGGACTTCCGCGATTGCTTTGACATCGTTGACTGCCCCGGGCAAGGGATGCCAACCGTTTTGGGTGGGGTAAGTTCCATTTCCAATAACAAGGGCGTAAGAGTGCTTGTATAGCGGCAGCGCTGCCCCATCTTCCGTGCGGATAGTGACCTGCATATCGGACTGAGCCGCTGATTCGGTAAAAGCACTGAATTGAACCGGAACAGAAAGAAGTCCGAAAAATAAAAATATAAGTAATTTTCTCACGGGGAATCTAAACATTTTCATCTGTTATTTTCGTATTACTCCTTCGCCCGAGTCACAAATGTGATAATACCGCCCGGATCCCAATTCCCTGCTTTGTCCGCTACGATGGGTTCTGGAACAGGTGGATTCACGACCGCCACCTGAATTTCTGGAGTGGCTGTTTCCTGTTTCTCTTTAGCAATTATTGGCGGTGTTGGAAATATAGATTCGTCATCTGTGCTGTCCGTAGAACATCCCACTATGCAATACATCAATAAGCACACACATAGAAACTTGTATAACCTCCGTCCTCCTGTTAAATTTTCCTACGTACTATCGTTTTACTCGTCGAAAGAGAAGTTTGTGGTCAAGTTTTTCACTAAGACGCCCTCCCAGATACCTGGTTCACTTAATCGGATCAATTTAACGAGTAAGATGTCCTCAGGACTTATGACGACACCCATATCTGGCGTTCGACTTGGAGCTGCTTCACGAAGAAGAATCTGAATACGAGTTACCTCGTCGATGCGTAGCGCCAGGGTGTAGTAATATTCAATAAGTTTCTTATTAATATATTTTTGTCTATAATCAGAATTATACCGGTCTAACTCACCACTAATATATTCACCATGAAAATCGGGTAAACACTCAGCTAGTGCATCTGGGTTCTCTTGATTTTCCGGCAGATTCTGAATTTGAGTTGCTGATGCCTCGGGATTGCTATCGTCCTGCGTGATTGTTGGCGGGATTGGAAATATCGAGTCTACGCCCTCATCCGAGGTGCTCTGAGTTGTACATCCGATGACGCAACATATCCATAGGTATACGCATAGAGATTTGTATGACATAGAGAATCTCCTATTAGTGGGTATTTCTTAAGGTAAACCGATAACGTAGCGTAACTCGTTGGCTGATCCGCTCGCCATCCTTCATGGCAGGGTAGAAAGTTGTTTTCCGCAGGGCTTCCATTGCTGCCGCCTCAAGCCCAAACCCGAGGTTGGTGACTGCCAAAATGTCCACCGGGATTCCCTCTTCACTAAGCGTTGCTTCTAAAACGACCTCGCCCTCTATCTTCGCATTCTTGGCTATCACAGGGTACAGAGGCTCTACTCTGAATTTGTATTCGGGAGCTGTGACCCCAGGTTCAGGGGCAAAGTCAATACCGGCTAATCTGGTGGCAAGGGGCGATGATGGAGTCTTAGGCTTGCGGCTTTGTGGCGTTACTTCGTTTTGTATTGTAGGAAGGGGTGCCTGATGAAAGTTTAATCCGAAGCGATACAGCAATTCGGAACTTTCAAAAGAGAATTCAACACTCCCAATTGCACTCATCGTCGGCGATAATTCCACTTCTAATCCTGCTTCGCCAGTGAAAAAGTTTTGAGCTGTGTTCACGTGAACTTTCTGCGTTGTTGAGACGTTGTTCCATGTTTGCGTGTAGAACATACCGAAGAAAGGTTTGAGAACCCATGCATAGTCGGTCTCAAGCCTATGTAACAAGCCCACGCCGCCGCGGAGGGTCATATTTACAGAGTGCAGCGGTAAATTCGAACCCCGCACAACATTCATATATTGGGTTCGGAACCCCCCAAGAATAAAAAACTCCAACCCCGTCATATTCATATCACTGACATTTAGGAGTCGAATGTCTATAGACGGACTGGGGGCTATCTCGTAGGGAATTTGCGTGTTGGTTTCAAAAAAAGAGACACCTGGTAAAAGGGACATTTTTAGATCCCGGCTGAATGTATAATCAAGATTGCCTAACATCGTTTGTGCATAAAAACGGAAAGGCGCTTCCGTCCGCTTCGGGGGGCTGTAGCGTTGGTAGCCCATACCGATCCCTATCTTCCCCGCCGGTGACTTATAGAAGCTCGTTTGCGCGGACACAGACACAGGTACAGAAAGCAGGACAAGTGTAAAAAAGGGGATCAAGAACATTCGCTTATCCAATAGTAGATTCTCCATTGTTCTATAAAAATCAGTCTAACTTATCACATATTTAGCGATATATTTATGGGATGTAAAGGGCACCCCCGGACAAATTTCGCCAATTAACCATATTTTCTATCTGATCCTGGGAGGTGCTCCCTAAGTGTGTCGGTTGTTTTTATAATAGAGGCAGTGGTGCGTGAATGGGCACCGTTCACACAAGGGCTTTCGTGCATCACAGATTTGTCTGCCGAAGGCGATCAGGTTCATGTGGAACGGATACGTCTTTCCTGCTGGCACTATTGGGGGTAACACCTGATGCGCCTTCTCAGCACTACAGTTCAACGGAATTAACCCGAGACGTTTGGATATCCGTAGGATGTGCGTATCAACAGGAAAGACCTCCCTACCACACGCGAAAGCCAGCGTGACAGAGGCAGTTTTGATACCGATACCTTTGTGTTGACACAGGAGTTCTAATGCTGCCTCAGTTTCCATATCGTGGATAAACTCCAATGAGAGTTCACCCCGGGCTGCTTTGAGCCACGAAAGGAAGTTTTTAATGGTCCTACTCTTCTGATTGCCCAATCCGGCAAGTCTTATTGCTACCGCTATCGCCTTAACATCTGCCTGCAAGACATCTTCCCATGTTGGAAATCGGTCTTTCAGTTCGGTATACCCTCTGTCCCGGTTGACATCGGTCGTATTTTGTGACAGGATCGTTAAGATAAGACATTCTAAGATATCGCCTGCCCCGTCGCGGGTCGGTATACCGAGTAACCCTTCCAGTGTATCTGATATGAATTCTGCTTTCTTTTTAAGTTCCAATGCTTCGTTTCCGAATATTATATTTTGAATATTATACCACAAACACAAAAAAATAACAACGCCTTTTATGGGGTTTTCGCTAAAATCATGTTTTCGCCCAATGTTTGAGAGACTTGATATATATAGGATTTACGCAGCTTGCTCATTTGTAGTATAATCTGTTAGGTTGTGCCCCAGAGTGCCTGTGTGTTTTCCCGGCTCTCCATCAGCGCTTTTTTCCAAACTCACGTGGTATTATGTTTCTACTCGTCAAAAGAACGGACAAAACTGAGCAACCTTAATAGTTTAAAAAATCTGTTCGACTGTACAGCCGTTCCAAATCCAAAAATGGTCTCTCTTGTTCCATTCAGTTGTGTGACGCACCCGATCTTTCGGTGTGAAAATGACTTGGGTGAGGTATCCGTCTGTAACTTCCACAGTGTAGGTGTGGTGCAGTGCTGGGTCGCCATCTGTTACGACCAAGTCTTTGATGACAGGGGTTCCGTTTGCTAATAGATTGATTGTGTGTGTCGCGTTTATTGCCGCCATGAAGGTGTTGGTCACACGGTAGGTACCGTTCGGGAGATCGAGTTTGAACGCTGCGTCCCTTTGACTCCAAACGGCATCGTGGGAGACGGGTTCCTGCCGTCTACCGTCTCGGTAAGCCTCATAAGGTGGGCGCGTCCGCCACCCAAATTTGCCACTTTCATACGCAGTATTGGGGCCGATGGCGTGGTGGTCGGGAGCAGTTTCATGGAGGCTGCTATTATGGTGTTGCATGTCGAACCGAATTATCAAATTGCCTTCGTCTGTTTTATCCCATAAGTCGAGCATCGGGCCCGGTGCGCGTTTCCTTCTATAGAGTTGGAGGTGTTTCGTTTCGTAAATAATTTCATGATCTGCCGTGTATGCCCGAAATTCAGCAGTATCCGGTGGATACCAGGCAAGCACATAGTCTACCGGTGCTTTCAGATACCATGCATCAATATAATCGTCTGGCGCGTTTTCCTCGTCCCGGTTTATCGGGAAGTAGTTGTAAGCGGCTTCGTAGTTTGCCAGATGCGCCACGTCGTCTGCGTATACGCCATAGAGCGCCATGTGGTGGACAAAGGGTGTGACGTATTCAATCCTGCCTAACGCTTCGGATTTGTGCCAATCCTGACTCCGAATTTGGTACGTTGTGTGCGGTTCAATGAGATGTGTGCCTGATACCAATTCTGAAATCTCTGGAGCAATACGAGCATGGGCGTAGGCAGTTATGCCGAAGTGGACTAAACTGAAAACGATAAGACAAGCTGCGATAGCATGACGAAACCCTCCGCCCATATCTGGAATTAACCATGCTGCCAGCATCAGCAGGATGTAAAGATGAATCCTATCGTTAATCCAACCGCCAGGTCCATAACTCCACGGTGCCCTGATGAACATATAAGTAAACAGGAATACAATTAGCAAAAAGACATCAGTCCGTTTCACCCACTCTTTCCGATGGATTCGGTAGCCGATAGAGATGATAACTGCTATCCCTAACACTGCAAGTAAAAAGTAGTTGGCAGTAACGTGCCAGTTCGTAAAATAAACTATCGACTTAACACCCCAAAAATACTCCCAGATCCATTCCGCACCGCGGTGATTGCCTTGTTGATGCTGTTTTACACTCTGTAGGTAATAGTCTACCAGCACAAAATACATCGGCACCATATAAAGAAAGCAGCGAAATACGGGTTTGAGGCTAACGCCAAACCTTTGAAACAGTGCGTTAAAGCCTTCACCGCGCGTTCGCCACGCTGCGGCTATCGCCAGGGCACCCCACGAACAACCGCCTGCCACAGAGATGCCTAGCACGACGAGACCATAAGAAGCAATATGAGATAGATAGGTCGCCAGTAGTAATACATAAAGCCAAACCAAGTATTTTACTTGCATGTCGTCTTTGTGTTTCCACCAGAACCCGAAGCTAAAGAAGAAAAACGAGATACTCAGCTGGAAGTTGTAGAACCCCATATAGAGGAGATAGTTATAAGCAAATGGGAAACCGAGCCAAGCATACACATACTGTCCCTGCTGACCTTTGTTGTGAACTGCCTTGAGGAAGTAGAAGAAAGCGAACGGGACCGTGCCAATCGCAAGCGTTAGAAAAACCTTTTCCGCGATGACGGGCGGGAATACATAGAGGAACGCCGCCAACATGAGGTGCGAGAGCCAGTTTGGGAAGATTGTTATGTTCAACTCCCACGCATCCCGCAATGTATAGTTCTCGTGTTTGCCATATTCTTTTAATACCAGCCCGTTATAGATATGGCTCGCACCGTCTTGAGAGGGGAAATACGCAAAGATCCAGAGGGGTAGGATATGCAGAACTAACAACACCACAAATATATGTTTCCATGACAAATTTCGCCAATTAACCATATTTTCTATCTGATCCTGGGAGGTGCTCCCTAAGTGTGTCGGGTGTCTTATAGTAGAGGCAGTGGTGCGTGAATGGGCACCGTTCACACAAGGGTTTTCGTGCATCACAGATTTGTCTGCCGAAGGCGATCAGGTTGATGTGGAACGGATACGTCTTTCCTGCTGGCACTATTGGGGGCAACACCTGATGCGCCTTCTCCGCACTACAGTTCTAAGTGCCAATGCTTCGTTCGAATATTGTGTTTTGGATATTATACCACAAACAGAAAAAATAACAACGTCTTTTATTGCTGCTTGTTGTAAGAGGGATTTCCAAATTCCAGCTGCTCTTTTTACCGTTTTCACTACGGAACCCCCTCGCTGATGGCTAAGATTAACCGCCGCCAGCCGTTAAAACAGGAAGCGATACATCGGTTGATCGAGGGCAATCGCTAACAAACTCCAGAACGCACCAATCACAAACTCACCCAGGACAATCCCCAGGAAAAAAGGCACGGCTTTACGGTGTAAACGGATACCGCCATATTTCAGCACGAGCCATTTGAGCAGCCATCCCACAAAAATGGAGCCAATCAAGGGGTTGATTGCCCAGCTACCAGAGATCGCATAGCCGACGGGGTGTAGGTTCCACCAGAGGAATCGCATCCGCATCGCTGCAAGCAGCAGCGTTAATCCGAACCCGAATGTTGCAAAACCGATGGCTGGTACATCTGGTGGTGCTGTGTAGGTGAGCCATGTCTCTAGTCGGTTAAAAGATTCTCTACCGAACCCGGCGACACCGCCCTCCGTGTAATACATAGACAGGTACGCCCAGAATGACCCGATCGCCCCTAACGCTGATGCCAGCATCATGAGTGCTGCGAACCGCCGCAGCGGGATGTTCGCGCCATCGGCTAATTTAAAGCCTTCAAGTTGATGGGGCATCGCGTGTGAACGGTGCGCACGGTTCAGGCAATAAAGATAGGCAAAACCCGTTAAGTTCACGGCTCCAAGTCTACGGATACCTAACAGCCGCGGCAGCATTTCGTCAGGGCCGATGAAATGCAAGTCGTGGACAGGTGAGCCCAATTCTGCCCGTAGACGAGTGATGGCTATTGCAATCGCGAACCAGATTGCGAAATAGACGAGAATGATCCAAAAACTCATCCCCATCTTCAAGCAGAACCCGACGATGAATCCTATGCCAACGAGAAACCCGATAACAGCCAATCGGTATGAAACGGGTTCTTCTTTTTTGGGGGATATGAGCTGCTGTGCAACCGCTTTTAGATAGCGCCGGCTCATCCAAATAGCGACGACACACAACCCTAAATACGCGCCGTGCGATTGCTCTGCTTCGTAAGGGAAGCGTGGCAACCCGCGCCAGCCTGCAATGACACCTAACAGGCGCTCCGCGCGCCAGATAAGCCAGAAGGCCCAACAGGAAAAAGAAAGGTCCAACGGTATGAAGAACGAAAGCCCCACGCCGAATGGAAAAACACCCAGCGGGCTCCAGCCTATCCCGTTCCATGGACGTTCCGTGAAAATCTGCCGGAGGTCATACAACTTCCCGCCGAGGCTGGGCACAGCTGGGAATAGGAAGTTCAACCCGTTGATAACGTCGATGACAACACCGATAGAGAGCCCAAGCCACATCCACGGTGAACTGAAGAATCCCCGGCCCCGGACGGTCATCTCAAAAGGGAGTTGGATGATTGGATAGCTCAGGCGTTCTGATTCGACCCACTGCTTCCGGAAAATCAGACTGAGGCAGAGCATGACGAGATGGACAGCCACCAAAAAAAGTGTCCACCAGAGAATAGGGGACAGCCACGCCATTAAGTAACGCGATTCGTAGATGCTCTCAAATCCGGTGTAATATGCCTCTAAGGCGAACCTTTCACTGACGATTAACCACTCTGGGATGTGCAGATGAAACAGGTTTGCCCAGTCGTTCTCTGGTGTTGCAAACCAATGGGCATGCCCAATCAAGGGCATGAGGACGAGGAACCTATCGACACCTGCGAGTCCTGATCCCACTGAAATACAGGTGTAGATAACAAGCAATTCGGCGCGGTTCAGCATGAGGGCGTGATGCAACCGACGCAAAAGCACACCAATCCCTAACAAGATTAAGACGGTGATAACGGCATTGTAGAAAAGCGACACCTGCGTCGGACTCCCGCCACCACGCATAATGGAGACAGATACCCACCAACAGTTGATAGGCACTAACACGCAGATGAGAAAAATAGTGAATGGTCGAATTCTGAGCGTTTGGGTAGGAACGATGTTCACCTTCTTTCAAGAAATAGCGCTAATATTCTACATCATTTTTCGCAACGTTGCAACAAATTTTACTGACACCTAAGAACTATTTCGATTGTTTACACAAAACGGATGTGGTATAATCAGTGATAGTTGTAACGATAAAGTCACTGCAGAGTAGAAATCCATCTGTCTGACAAGGGCCTGAAAACAGATGCACCTGAGCAAACCAAAGAAAATCATTCTTTTCACGTTAATCGCTTTCATGGGAGTTATCGTTTTGCTATCTATTATCTATCAACGGACTGCCTTGTGGGAACCCGATCAGCCTCTTCTCACGCTGCTACCGAAATCCCCTGTCTGCTACCTGACTCTCAAAGAGTTGAAAAGTTTGGTGCAAACCTTTAATCGGAGTGCGTTCGGAAAACAGACGGCTAAAATGCCACTTCTCACTGAGATAAAGGAACAAAAGTGGTGGAAACAACTCGTCTATCAGAAGCAACTATGGGAATACGAAATGGGTGGCAAAATCGACCTTAAGACGATCACCGGCTATTTCGGGGAGGAAGCCATTTTTGCTATCTACCAGCGTGAGGGCGAATATACATTTCTCCTCATCACGAAAGTCGGTGGACCAGAAAAGCTCAGCATCGAGGCGATTACTGCAACGGATGCCATTAACCCAAAATATGAACGCATTCAAACGAAATATCGTAACATCACGATTAATACCATCATAGGTTATCCTCGTAATTTTAGTTATACCTTCATCGGAAAAATTGGTATCTTAACCCTGGATCCGCTCCTTTTAGCCGAGACGATTGACCTATATGCCGATGTTTCAGATCCACAAGCGGCGGAGAGCGACCAAAGATTTACGACGGAACACCCAATGGGAGACAGGATTCAGCAAGACTATCGTCAAGCCAAAAACACCGGCTATGCCGAACTACCGCAACTCGCTTTTGTCTTTGATCGTGTAGGTTCTCACGCGCTTGTTAAACAAATTGATGGACTTTTTAAGGATACGGAGTTCTGGGCATTCAGCAATCGTTACGAGGACGGCGCGATTGTTTCGCAGCATCGTCTCCGCAAGCCCCTGAAGGCGCGTCAGCCTATTTTTCCATCTACGGATGATGTCAAACCGTTCCACGCTTTTCCGGAACGAACAGCTTTCGTTACTTCACTGCCCGCTCCCGGGCTTATGACGGCACTTCTTGAAGGGGTTGATCTTTCCCCAATTTTAGGAACAGACCTAACAGTCCTATTACTTGCCCCTGAATCTAATGAGGTGGCAGGAGTCCCTTCGTTAGTCTTACTTGCACACGTTAAGGTTCCTGAGGCATTAAAAGCGGTTTTGGAGATTGTGAAGCAAGGAAAGATTTCTCTTGCAGGTAAACCCCTTGCATTTCTTGAAACACAAGATTACAACGGTGTTACAACGCAACCTATCCAATTCCGTCTCAATTTTTTGTTAGCGGTTACGGGAGGATACGCAATTGTTGACGATTATTTCGTGTTGAGTACGACACTGATGGGGTTAAAATCTGTTATTGATACGACTACCGGAAAGGCACCAATTTTGGCCGATATTTCATTCGCAACAGATACGAATCGGGTTCAAGCGTTCATTCAACCTGCGTTGTTTGTACCAGAGTTGAAACGTCTCCTGCCGATAGCAACCGTGTTGCTTTCGCTTTCAGGACAACACTTGGACCCAAAAGCCACACAGCGTATCGCCGAGAACCTTTTTCCACTGGCATCCCTCGGTCCAATTACTGCTGAGATGGATTTTAGTGAGAGTGGTATAGAGGCAGAGGTGCGCATTGTTTTAGAGAGATGATTCACTCGGTTTCCGGACATTGACGTGACAGCAGAATTGTAAGTCTTCAACCCCGAACTCGGTTCACAACAGACACTTACGGATTGGATAAATTAATATATGAACACAAAAATTGGTATCGGTATAATCAGTTTTGCACATGGACACGCCAACGCCTACTGCAATCAGATGCAGTCGTATGATGATGTAGAACTCATCGCGTGCTGGGACGACAACACCGAACGCGGAGAAAACGCAGCAACGCAGTACGGTATGAATTACGCGCCGCATCTCGAAGATGTCATCACCCATCCCGGTATTCACGCAGTTGTCGTAACGTGTGAGACGAATCGGCACGCCGAGATGGTGGAAGCAGCAGCGTCCGAAGGAAAGCATATCCTCTGCCAGAAACCCATGGCACTTACCTTAGCGGATTGCGATCGAATTGCAGAGGTAGTGGAAAAAACCGGCGTTAAGTTTATGATGGGCTACCAGATGCGGCGCGACCCCGCAAATATCGCAATGAAAACGTTGATTGATAGCGGCGCGTTAGGGAAAATCGGCGTGCTCCGTCGCAGACACTGTATCAACGCTCTGTTTAGCGAAGCCTTTGTGACGGGGCCCAGTCGTTGGCACATCGATCCAGAGAAGAATATGGGCATGTTTATGGACGATGCCTCGCACGCAACCGATTTTATCCATTGGATGCTCGGTAGACCGACAAACGTTATCGCCGAGATTGATAACATTTTGACAGATGTCGCACCTGACGACACAGGGGTAGCGGTCTACCGGTTCGCTGGTGGGGAGATGGCGATCTTGCTGAATACGTCTGTAACGCTTGCGGGTGAGAATACAACCGAGATCTACGGCGATGAAGGGGTCGTCATTCAGAACTATGGCGATGCCCCCTCATGCAACATACCGCGTCCCGCAGGTGCTGTCGCGCTAAAGTTGTATACACGCGATGAACCTGCTTGGAGAGATTTGGGTATCCCGATTCCGGAGGGGCACGGGGAACGGATTGCAGGTGTACCGCGTCCATTTATTGATTGTCTGAAAAACGATACCGAACCCGATGTCACAGTAGCGGATGGGAGGGTTTCGGTAGAAATGATCTTGGGAGCATATCGTTCTGCAAAAGAAGGACGGCGGGTTATGTTCCCACTCTAAAACGCAGACTTTAAATCACGGAAAGTTGTGCGGTACTTCGCGATGCAATAATAACCGGCGCACCTTCAGCAACATACGCAATAGTGATGGTTCTATCGATACCGCGTCCCGCACCCGTGATAATAGCGACTTTATCTTTCAGTCTCATGATGGATCCCTTTTGTGCCACATATTAATTAATCGTGCCAAATGGGATCGACTCACTTTAACTCGCCGCTCTAAGTCTTTTGCGAGACCGGTCAGTAAATCACTGCCGGTGTCCTTAGCCGTTTCCACCTGTTGTTTGAGTTGATAGGTGCATCCTGCCTTGAGACGGTTTATTTCTAAACGCAATTGGCTCGCCGCGCGATTGAGTTGTCGAAGTTCTGATTGCAAAGCTACCCGTTTCTCAGTGGCTGTTATTTGGTTTACATGAAGCTCTATTTCACCAAGACTCAACCGCTCTAAAGTCTGGAGGTCCTGGTCACGATATGCCCGATTAATCAAGGGCATCAATTCCTCGCGCCGTTCCTCTTCTGCGGCATCTACAGCCTTGTCTGGGTGGTATCGCTTGGCAAGTTTACGGTAGAGATTTTGCAAGTGTTTGGATTTCGTCTCAGCAGGTTTGTCTGCTTGAGGGGGTGGTTTTGATGCGTCGGTTGCCTCGTATGCTTCTATACGCGCACGGCTTGCCCTAAAACAGGATTCTACACGCGCTTCTATCTCTTCCTCGGGCACCTGTTCTCGGCGCAGTTGTAAACGGAGGTGGTACGTTTTTGTCTCGAGTTCAATCTTATCGAGGTCGAGGTAGTAACGGCTGATACGGGCATTGTAGCGCCGCTGAAACATGTCCACTTCTGACTTAAGTTTCTCGACGGCTACTGTGAGTTCCTCTACCTGCGCCTGTTTCACTTCAATGGCGTCCAAGAGCTGGGCTATCTGTTTGTCATCGAGGCTATTGACATGAATTAAGGCAGCAGGTTTCATAGAAGTTTCCTAATGAGAAAATAAAAACGAATTTTTACTATCTTAAAGGCATACGCGCCCAAAAGACGCGCTGACAAGCATCTCAATTTGCACACGCCAGCTCACTTCGTTTTAGACATCTACTCGGAATCTACTTTTTGCGATAAGTAATCCGTCCCCGCGTCAGATCATACGGAGAAAGCTCTACGGTTACCTTATCACCGGGCAAAATCTTGATAAAGAATTTTCGCATCCTGCCCGAGATGTGTGCCAGGATTTGGTGCTTATTGTCCAATTCCACACGAAACATCGCGTTGGGTAAAGGTTCGATAACGGTGCCTTCAACCTCTATTTTATCGTTTTTAGACTGCGTGCGTTCTGCATCTTCAGATTCAAGGTTAATGTCAGCATCGGTCTTTCGTTGCTTTTTGTATTTAGACTTCGGCTTCGGACGATTCGTATTCGTATACCGCGTCTGCGGTTTTCGTTTGTTTCTTTTTCCGGAAGGTCTTCGGTTCACAGTATCAAAATCTCCTTTTTTTAACTAAAGTTAACAGCGTGAGGCACGAATAGCCACACTACGTTGCTGGGGAAGCACCTACGGATCGGTGCTCGCATCCATTATTGCTACTATTCAGCTGCCAAGCTAAAATATTTTCCGGCTGCAACAACAAGTTCTCGGAAATAACCCGTGGCGAGTCGCAGTTCCGTTTCGGCATCGGCTTTATTTCCCTGTGTTGAGACCAGATCGACAGGCATCGTGTCGCTATCTACTTTGCGGAGGGACACGTAAGCCTTGAGATAAACGTCTGAGTGGCGTTCCATCACCTTTTGCATTAGTGGTGAAACTTCCGCTTCTAACATATTCACATAAACGCGTGCTGTGGTGATCTCTGAACGGTAGCGTTGGGCAATTAAGGATTGGATGTGCGCTTCAAAAACTGCCGTCATCTCGCGAGGTGGCCCGGGCATCATCATAATCGTGGATGTTTTGTGCGTAACGCTGATGCACGGTGCCCATCCCGCCGGATTCTGTAAAACGACAGCCGTTTCCGGCACAGTCGCCATCTTCGTCAACGCTTCGTTGAGCGGATCGTTTTCTAACATTTCACGACGTTTCCAAAATTCTGCGATAACCTCTGCGTTCACGACGGCTTTCGTGCCAATCAATGCAGCGACTACCTCGACGGTCATATCATCTGGGGTTGGTCCGAGGCCACCTGTTGTAAGAATGAGCGATGTTTCCCGATCCACAGCTGAATTGAGTGCTTCGGATATCTCCTCGCGGACATCGCGCAGCATCGTGACGCGTCGTAACTCGCCACCGATCTGAAGGATTTGCTGCGCAATCCAGTGGGCATTGGTGTCCTGAATCTGCCCAAGGACTAATTCTGTGCCGATCGAGAACAGTTCAATTGCCACACGCTTCTCCGTTTTAGAGTACCTCTTTCAGAAACTCAAATGCACCAACACCGTGGAAGCTATGTCCGGCTTCAAACACCTCAAGCCCTAATCTATCATCGGCATCGAAGCATTTGAAAATTGCTTTTGCTGCCTGAACCGCGAAGCGGGTGGCTTCAATCGGAAAAATTGAGTCTTCCGTACCGGATTCAACAAAGAGCGCCCGCGGTGCGATTAATCCGGCTATATCGTACATTTCTGCATATTGTAGCACATTAGGTATGTAATTGTCTATACAATGGCTGAGACTCAGGATGCTGTCCCGAAATGTGTTAAAATAGCCACTCACGACAGCCGCTTTAACACGGGTGTCAATCGCGGTGGTGAAAAAGGTTGTAGTGCCGCCGCCTGAGATACCCATCACACCGAGACGGTTCGTGTCAATCTCAGGGCGAGTCGCTAGATAGTCAAATGCTCGCATTGCATCATAAACTCGCCAGCCTACCATCGTCTGTCCCAGTAGGAGTGCTGCCCCCGCGCTCGGTTGACAGGCGGAGCTGCCACCACCGCGCGAGCGAGCGATCGGGTCCCGTCGATGCCCGAACCCAAATTGTTCGATCGCCAGTACAGTATAGCCGTGTGCGACGCATTGGAGTGCGAAATCGTTTTGGTAGCCACCGTATTCTGACCGCATGCTGCCGTCTTCCTCAATCCCCACGATGTCATCTACACCGCGCCCATGCCCTGCGAGACAGAGGATCGCTGCGTTCGGTGCCGAACCGTTGAGAGGCTTAGGCGTAAGCAGATAGCCGAAGACAGCCATGTGTGGACGGCTCTTAAACTGCACCGTTTCACGGAAATAGGTCGGGAATTCGGACGCTTCCAAAACTGCCGATTCTAAATCACACGGCTCCGCTGGAAACCCGCCGACCAGTTCGATAAGTTTTGCCCGAAGTTCCTGTTGCCACGTTTCCGCTTCAGTGAGCGTCGTCGCTTGGAATGCAAGGCTGCGCGCGGTATCAGTGTACAACTGGTGCGAGAAGGCTAAGGTGTCTCTTTCATGTTCATGGTACATCGTGTGCTTCCAAGGGATAAAATGTTTGAGGATCGTTTACAACATTATCGATTCAACAGGTTTAAAACGAACCCGGTCGCCATTTTGGGATAGAAGTAAGTCGATTTCTGAGGCATTGTTGAACCCGCCATAGCCGTGTCCAATACCTGTTCAACAGGGGTTGGGTTCATGAGGAGTGCAACGCTATCCACTCTACTTTTTACGTGTTGAACGGCATCGTCTGCGTAAGCGGTGTAGCTAATATGTTCCGTTAATGTTTCAATCTGAAACATCTCTTTGATGAGGGTTTCTTGTACGAGGGTTACATTTAATTGCCGCCGTGATGTTGTGTGTGGAATCAATAGTCGATAGTTGCCGTCTGCCGTGTACATGCCGACAGCAGCTGATTTCCCTTTGAGCGCCTCTAATTTTGCCATAAGATTCGCTTGCGTGTCAATTTCATGTACTTCAAATACTTCGGGCAATTTCACAATAGCCCCCGAAATCTGATGAGGGTTTAGATTATCTAACAATCGATGGATCGCCAGAACAGCTAAACCGGGGGACTCCATCCGAACCAGGTTCATCATCATATAACCGTAACCCCTCGATTCGGTGTTCGGTAGTTTCTGAGCCATTTCCTCTCGAAAAGCCAGCGCTGTTTCATACCGGTGGTGCCCATCAGCAATCAAGAGGGGTTTCGATGAAAAAAGCTTCTGAATGTCACGATTGCGCGCTGCGTCATCTAAACACCACAATCGATGTGTGCTGCCAAAGGTCTCTGGACAGTCAACTTCGGGGGCGTGGGCATCGGTGAAGCTTTGCATAACCTGTTCAATATCACCGGGTGGATCGCCGTACAGCAGAAAAATTGGACTGAGGTTCGCGTGACATGCCCGCATAAGATTAAGCCGATCTGCCTTCGGACCCGCGTGTGTCTTTTCGTGGGGGAGAATGATTTTGTTGTTAAAGGGTTCGAGCTTGACGAGGGCAATCAAGGCGCGGCGCGTGTAGTTTTTTCCGTCTGGCGCACTAAACGATTGATCGTAGATGTAGTAGCGCGGTGTTGGGTCTTGTACAAGTGTATTGTCTGAAATCCACTGGTTCATCAGTGCCGCGGCTCGCGTATACGGATTAGCGTCCTCAGCGTCATCTTCGCGAGGTTGGCTTAAAATTAGATGAATGATATTGGCAGGATGGCGTGCCTCTAAGGCGAGCCGTTCTTCAGTTTTGATGACATCATAAGGCGGGGCGATGACATTCTCCATCCCTTCTACCAGGGTTGTATTGTAACGTAAGCCGCAAAACGGTATAACTGTTGTTTCCATATTTTTTAATTATTGAATTTGGTCCCCTTCCACCCTGTAAAGCGAAGACAAATTGTTCGCTGATCACTCACGATCCCATTTCACGGTGGTTTTCGGTCCCGTAACGAACCTTTCATAACCTAAAGCAGGTTTTCTAAAGAATTAATCCCAGAGGCGTGTACTAAAATAACGTTCACCGAGGTCGTTAAAGACTGTGACGATAATACCTTCCTGAATTTCTTGGGCGACTTTGTATGCGCCATAAAGGTAGCCGCCCGAAGATTGTCCGACAAACCACCCACGTCGAGCCAGGCGACTACACATTTCGTGCGCATTTTCAATCGTAGCTGGAATGCGATGATCAATTACAGATGCGTCGAGAATCTCTGGCACGATGTCATCCGGATGTCCCAAGGGTTTGAGTCCTTCGATCCCCGGAAACACCTCAGGTGCAATCGAGCAGACTTGGATATTTGCGTTATAGTTCTTCAGGCGTTTGCCGACACCCGTGATCGTACCACCTGTTCCGACACCTGCGACAAAGTGCGTAACTTTCCCGCCTGTCTGTTGCCAGATTTCAACGCCAGTGGTATCGTAATGTGCCCGCCAATTATTTTCGTTCTCATATTGCGATTTAAAAAAATACTTCTCCGGATCCGCTTTGTAACGACGATCGACCTCTCGCAACGTCTCATCGTAACCGAGGATGGCATCCGTATAAATAATTCGCGCACCGTGTGAATGGATGCGTTTTTTTCGTTCTTCGCTGGCGTTATCTGGAATAACGAGTTCAACGTTATAGCCGAGCGCTGCACCTATCATTGCATAAGCGATGCCAGCGTTGCCTGAACTCGAATCAAGGATAACTTTTTCCCGCGTGAGCTCTCCAGATGCAATCGCCTCCGTGAGCATCCTTAAGACTGGTCGATCTTTGATTGATCCACCGGGGTTGTAAGTTTCTATCTTTGCATAAATCTCGACGTTTGGTAGCTCATCAGCAAAAATATCTATTTTCGCAAGCGGTGTCTGGCCTATTATTTGAAGCAGTGGATATTCTGAAAGATTCACCTTTTCAGGATTTCGCTGGCTCATGTAGCGTTATCTATCCTACCTTTTGTGTTATTTCTTGAGTGTTGAGAGTTTTGTGAGTCGTTGGTGAAGCAGGCGTTGCATGTAAGCCTCCGCTGCGGTGTTTGTTAATTGTCCGTTGAGAACAGGTTCAACCTCAAATTCAGCTAATCTTAGGGTCGGATTGAGCCCGTGCACCGGCGGCAGCCAGTCTCGGAACGTGTCGAAAAAAGCGCGTTGTGCTGCGCGCCCGTTTGTATACGGAAAGTCTGCAGTCTTTCTGCGGAACCGAGCCGGCCCCTTTGCGAGTGCTGCTGCGTGGTGGCGTTGGCAAAACTGGCGGTATTTTGGTGGCGCATAAGCAATTTCAATATCTGCTGGATAATGCTGGAATGTCCGTTCCCGGAATCGTGTGAAGTGTTGGAGTTCATCGAACTCGAAAATAAAGTGAAAGGGCTCCGGAAAATATGCATCTGGGATCAGATATCCATCTGCTTTCGCTGTTGTGCCTCCCCAGTCCCCTTCCAGTGCAGTGTAAAGTGTCATCACGGCATCGTAGTGTTTACCGAAATCTTCACGACGCGGTTTATTGCGGAGCCAATCGAATTGTGCGCGGCGTTCTGCTCTAATCCCGATGACCCTCTCCACCAATTTGATGATACCTACTTCCAAGCGCATAACGTTCGCCAACTGTTTTCTCGGAGACGCTTGTTATCAAAAATGATTATTAAAATTAAGAATTAAAGATGCCTTTCAAAACGCAAAATATATTGCAGGATCGGTTTGTAACCCTGACAGAATGTCTCATTAATTATAGTATCCAGCCCAATTTCCATTTTTAGACAGGTTCGATGTCTAGATCTTTGAGTGTATCGCCGTCTACAGCATTAATCAAACTGGCGAGATAGTCCCGGTCGCGTTGTAAAGCCTCCAATTTATTGTCGCCGTGTACGAACTCTACCTCTAAGTATCCACTGTATCCAGCAGCCCCTAAAATTTCAACGATTCGGGCATAATCGACAACGCCTTCTGAAATAGGGCACCCTTTTCCGTTCTCATCGAAGTTTTGGGCATGGACGTTTATCGTGTGTGAAGCGAGTTTTGCAGCGGCAGTATGTGGTTCATCAGCATCGGCGCGCGCAAGCGGCTGGTAATACGTTTGCAACGCTGGCTGGTTAATGCCCTCAATCGTCTCCAAAATAGTCGCGACGCTATCGGTGAGGTTATTGTTATGCATTTCCAAACCGAGCCGAATGTTGCGAAAATTTGCCCATTGTGTAATGCTCACCAGTCGGAACAGAATCAAGCGTTTATCAGCCGGCGCAATGGATTTTGAAGGACCGCCACCCGACCAGATTCTCATGAGGTTGGTGCCTAAATCATATGTCACTTTGAAGGCTTCCTCAAAATGTTTCTGGTGGAGCGGCATCAACGGATCCACATAGGAACCGAACGCTGAGATTTCTAATCCTTTGCGGAGTGCCATATCTCGAATGTTTTTGACATAACTTTCGTCGTATTCCGCAGGTAGATGCGGGGGTTTCCCCCAAAGTTCAATGCCATCGAAGCCGTAATCCGCCGCGATATCAATGACTGCTTCCAACGGTTTTTCTTGAAAAGCGATGGTGCATAAACCTATCTTCATGGTTCCCCTCTAACGTCCATTTTTATTTAATAGGATACCACAGGCGTAGACCGAATGCAAGGGAACTTGTTACGATAACTAAAAACCGCTTGACACAATTTAGCAGATCCGCTATAATTGTCAAGTATTTTTTCTGGATAGGTGCAAAGAATGCAGCGAAGTGTTAGATGTCTCACTTTAATTGGTTTCGTGTTAGTGCTTACTGTCTTTTCGGGATGTCGGACGGAAAAGCAGAAGCCGATCGAATTAAGTGTTTTCGCCGCAATCAGTTTGTCGGATGCCCTTGCTGAAATTGGAGCAGCATTTACAGCGGAGAACGGCGTTAAAGTCTTTTACAATGTCGCAGCATCTACGACCTTACAACGCCAAATCGAAAAAGGGGCACCAGCGGATGTCTTCATATCGGCGAGTCCTCGTCAAGTTATTGCCTTGAAAGCTAGGGGGCTGCTTGAAGCCGGGAGTCGCCGAAATTTGCTAACCAATCGATTAGTAATTGTTTCTGATGAAACCGAGCGGATTTCTGTGGATACACCTGCTGACCTCGCTGTACCTGAGATTTCGAGAATTGCGATTGGGCATCCAAGTATAGTCCCCGCTGGGGCTTACGCAAAAGAAGCCTTGACGCACTTCGGATTATGGGAAACCCTGCAATCGAAACTTATCTTCGGCGCGGATGTGCGTGCTACGCTCGCTTATGTAACCTCCGGAAATGTGGACATAGCCATTGTTTACAAAACAGATACAACCCTCAGCGATGCGATAAAGGTGCTTTATCAGATGCCGGCTGAAGCACATACGCCTGTCATTTACCCGGCCGTTGTTATGAAAAATAGCCCACAGAAACAGGAGGCGCGTAGGTTTATTGCCTATCTCCAGTCTGCTGAGAGAAGTGAAATTTTTGAAAAACACGGATTTACCGTTTGGGCTCTAAGATGAGGATAACTCCTGCCGAAGTTGCTGCCCTCTTTTTATCTCTAAAGGTTGCGTTGCTCAGTCTTGTTATAACGTTCCCACTGGGATTATTGGTAGGTTGGCTCCTGGCGAAACGCTCATTTCCAGGGAAGACTCTGCTGAATACACTCGTCATGTGGCCCTTGGTGCTTCCCCCTATCGTCAGTGGATATTTACTCCTCATTCTGTTGGGAAAGCATGGCGTTGTTGGTGGATTTATCCATCGGGCTTTTGGTATAGAGATTGTTTTTTCCCCGTTGGCGGTTGTGATTGCTGTCTCATTTGTTTCATTTCCGCTGTTGGTGCGCGGTATTGTGACAGGAATGGAGTCCGCCCCTGTTGAGCTTGAAAACGCGGCGCGCACACTTGGGGCATCACCTCTCAAAGTGTTTTTTACAATAACGCTCCCACTCGCCTATCGCGGCATCATCGGGGGAACGATCCTCGGCTTCTCCAAAAGTCTGGGGGAGTTTGGTGCTACTATTATGGTGGCGGGAAACATTCCGGGTAAAACCCAGACGATGGCGTTAGCAATTTTTAGTGCTGTTCACCTGGGTGAGGATGCTACTGTCTATCGACTGGTGCTTATTTCAACTGTTGCTGCCTTCGTGGCACTCTGGTTAACGGAACGCTTTACCCTCCGATAGGTTCTTATGGCAGATACCCGCACAATCAAACTCAACTTTCGCAAAAGCCTCGGTCGTTTCACTTTAGCAGTCGATTGCGCACTGGAAAAGCAGGTTTCGGTGTTTTTAGGTGTGTCTGGCAGCGGGAAAAGTACGCTTCTCAATTGCATCAGTGGCACACTGACACCTGACGAGGGGGAAATCGTCTTCGGGGACGAGACCCTTTACAATTCCACCTCAAAAATTAATCTACCCCCTGAAAAACGACGGTTTGGATACGTTTTTCAAGAAGGGCATCTGTTTCCGCACCTCACTGTTGCCCAGAACATCCGATATGGACAACCCAGCCCACGCAAACCTTCGCCTGCCATAGATGTTCTTGAAATTTCCGAACTGCTCCAGCGCTATCCGAAAGAACTTTCGGGGGGGCAGCGTCAACGCGTCGCAATTGCCCGCGCACTCGCTATGGAACCGCGGATGCTCCTCATGGATGAGCCGCTCGCTTCGCTTGATAGCGCGCTAAAAGATCGAATCATCCCGTATCTACGTCACCTTAAAGACGTTTTTGATATACCAATCCTCTACATTACTCACGCCTTTTCCGAGGCAATGGTGCTCGCTGACGAAGCATTCTTAATCGCTAATGGCGAAATTGTGGCAAGCGGTGAACCCCACCGGTTGCTGACTGCCCCCTCCGCATTCCCTATCGCACAATTGACCGGCATCGAGAATATTCTGATCCTTCCGGTGAAGTTTTCGGACCAGGCACTCGGTGTAACTGGGTTGGAAATCGGAAACCAATCTCTTGTAATTCCTTACATTGAGGTCGAAGCCGGCGGCATTGTACCGGTTGCTATCCGCGCTGAGGATATTATCATCTCGCTTGAACCAAACCTGCCAATCAGCGCGCGGAACACGTTACACGGAACAATTCAATATCTTGATGTCAAGAGCGAGCGGACGTGGGTATCTATCCTTGTTGAATGGCATCACCTTGCTGTGAAGATTACGCATGAGGCACGTGAACAGATGCAGTTGAGAGAAGATTTGGAGGTTTACTGCGTCATCAAAGCAAGTGCTATCAAGCGGCTCTGGGATTAGAGGTTTAATCCGCGAAAATGGTAGATCGGGTTATAACCGTGTGTATCTTCCATAGCATACGTTTTACTTACAACGCAGCTGGAGTTCCTCCCAAAGCGCCTCCACTTGTTGATGAAGTTCGTCAAACGTCCCCTCATTTTCTATCACAACATCCGCATACGTAACTTTCTCCGTGAGTGGCATCTGTGAGTTAATCCGCGCTTGGACATCACTTTCGGTAAGGAATCTGCCTTGTGCAATGCTGCGTGCCAAAGTGCGTTGCAGCTGGGTCTCCACTGGGGCTGTCACAACAACTATTAGATCAACGGTGTCGTAAGCCCCTGCTTCGATGAGGAGCGGTGCGTCAATTAGCACAATACAATTAGGATCTTCTGTAACGAGTTGACGGGCGCGGGCCCGTGAACGCTGGATAATTAACGGATGCAGAATGCTATTGAGTCGCTCCCGAGCGGCTTTGTCTTTGAAAACAATGGCTCCTAATTTTTTCCGGCTGACATCCCCGGTATCTTCGAGTATCCCCTTTCCAAATGCGTTGATCAAGACATTAATAACCGGGCTGTCTGCTCTAAGGAGCTGGTGTCCGATTTCATCTGCATTGATCGGAATCGCTCCTTTTTTTGCCAAGAGATCTGAGACTGTCGTCTTTCCGCAAGCGATTCCGCCTGTTATCCCAACAATAATACCACGTTCGCGGGGTCTTTCAGTTTTCATGTGCTTGAGTATATACCTGCATCTGAAATTTGTCAATCCTATTGGGTTATAATTTATCAATACCTTCGCCAATTTATCCGGTTCTAATTTGATGTGAAGTGTAATGAATGTCCCCAATAGCCTGCAAATGTTCATCGATGTTTTCAATAGCAAGAGGTTCAGGTCTTTGCGGAAGTCTTTTTAACGTTTTGAAGTCCTCGTGAGATATTTCGCAGCGTCACACCCTCGGCCCGGGCAAGCCCTGCGAACACGATGCAGCAGAGCTGCCGGAGCGTTGTTGTTAATACATGTGGACTGAAAACGGTAAACAATGATATAATCTCTGATGGAGTAAGCATTCGTTTTCAATCAGGTTTCCGACCCCACGTCCGGTAAGTACGGTTTCCTAACCGCACCGGATCCTAAAAAGGAAGCGAAATCTGGCATTTTCTTAAAACGGAATGGCTTCGGAAGTGTATGAAATCTCTGGAGCAGAGCAACCGCTTGACACGGAAATGAACCGAATGCAATACAACAAAAACAGATTCAAAATATGGACATTGCCTCATCCCGAGGTCTTATTTTGCGTATTGAACCCAGTAGTAATAATCAACGAACTGATTTTAGGGCAGCGATTTCCCAAAGTCACGTTGATTGATAAAAAGAGTGATAAACCTTTATTGGAACGCACTTATATTCCGTTCACGCTTCTTCCGTAGAAAGTGGCTTGAGAAGGAGAAAGAAAGGTTGGCAAAGGTTCTTGAACTTCCTCTGATTCAAGCGAAAACTATCAATTGGTTTTTAAGAGGGACTCTCTCGGGTGGATTCATGTGGTTGATTTTCCTGCAGATGTGGAAGATTGTGGATGGCAGCGAATTGAATGTACCGATGTTTGTTAGTTTGCCAATTTGGTTGGTGGCAGGCTTTGTGTGGAGTTTATTCATGCGTTCTCGATGAATTCAAAGGAAAATGAGAATGAAAGACAACCGACTATTACGTGGAAAGTTGGCATAGCGCCGATCACCACAGTACTTTCAGGGTCTCTCACTGTTTTTCGGAGCAAGACAATGCGAATCCAGCTGACGGATGCAGAGCAAACGAACGCAAAAATGTGTGAAGCCCACCTAAATTTAGCGATTCGGTTGCTGCGAGAGATAGGTGCCGTCATACTTGAAAATGCTGTGCCACTTGAGATCGTCAAAGAGGCACAAACCGTCTATTTCGATGCAATTCAACGTGGTAGAACGCGTAAGGTTCGCTATCCGAGGGAAATGCCGTTCCTCCATCCGCAATTCATCACCAACCCATTCGCGCTCCAAATCATGGAAGCCGCTATGGGCAAGAAAATAGCCCTCTTTTTTTGTTGTATCCATGACAGACCGCCAGATGTAGATGGCAATCGGGGAGAGAAGACACCCCATCGTGACGGAAATCATTTATTTCCTGAATTGCCTTGTGTGCTTCCGGTCTCCGGTATCTATGTAGATATTCCCCTCGTCGACTTTTCAGAGGAAAATGGATCCACAAAGATCTGGCCCGGCTCACATCTGATTATGGATGTTCCCCCCTCAGATGTCCGAAATCTTGGTGAGCGAAGTAAATACCTGCCTGCCCTACGAGTGACAATGCCTATAGGTGCTCTGATCCTTCGTGATATGCGATTGTGGCATGTCGGTATGCCGAACAGGACCGATACCCGCCGCCCTTTGCTCGATATCGGTTATACACGTGTGTTTCCGCACGCCAGCGAACGGCTTCGGGTGCCTGAAGAGATTAAACAGCACTGGGCTGAAGCAGCCAAAAACCTTCTCAAGACAGGCTAAACCTGCTTCATAGTCGTTGTCAGCAGCAGCGGATTTGGATAGAGAGAACAAGTACCGGTTGACGGCTTACACACGTCTTGAGGCATCTAACGCCAACGGAACACTGCAAGTGCATGCCACAGCCGTTGAAAAGTGGGGTTCCTGGTAGTCGGATGCAGTTTCAGCCACAGACAGCGGGGCATTCCCGCTGTCATCTCTAAAAATCAGAGCTCCCCCTCATGAAACCGAAAAAACACATACTCCTCTTTCTCTTCTGCTTTCTGTTTTCTGCCAACACCGATGCTAAGATCGTCTTCCTCTATGGGGCATTGGACGACTGGCTGGATCAGGATGTCTACGTTATGGACGATGATGGCAGCAACCTCCAGCAACTGACGGACACCATCGTTCCCGAAAGGCACCCGATTTGGTCGCCGAATGGCAGGAAGATTGTGTATACCGCCCCACCCGCCGAGGGACAACAGGCCACCCTCTTTATGATGAATCCCGATGGGAGCCACCCGCACCGGATCTCGGAGAAGATACCCAGGGCCGCCTCGCCCGTGTTTTTACCCGATGGCACCGGGCAGAACATCACCTTCTGGACGGCAGACGATGCGGAGGAGAAGCATTGGCGCGGAGTCATCAACATTGCGACAGGCTCCATCAAGAAACTCTTCGAGGGTATCATAAACACCCCAAGCAGACACAGATGATTTGTCCAGTCAACACAAACACTTCGTCGAAAATGGGTTCGCTGCTGAGGGCAGGCATATCCCGACAACTGTCTCGGCGTGCCTTACTACGAGCTACGAGCACTTGAAAAGGTTAAACAAAAAGTTTCGATTTCTGGGATTCCGGTGAAGAACGCAACGATCATTTCAGCAGTATGCTGATACTTATGGGTTGGGAAATACTTCATAACTATTGGTGTGTTCGTGAATCCGTTGGCGTTCGAGATTGGCGTTGGCGTCTGCGCGGCGAGGGATGCCTGTGATTGCATCGGCGGATTCATCTGCCTTAAAACGTAGGTAGAGTTTCTGCGATTTCGCGGCGAGTGATGGATTCTTGAGGGCTCGATAACAGCGCATCATGTTATAATGCGCGTCCAAATCCTCTGGATCCACCGCGAGCGTCTTCTGGAATTCAGCCAATGCCGTTTCGTAGTTACGTTTCAGGAAATACATGCGTCCGAGTTTATTTCGGACACGGGTGTCACGTGGGAATTGCGTAGCGGCATGCTGGAGATGTTCGATCGCTGTGTCGTAGTTGCCATAGGCCTCTTGAACGAGAGCATAGAAGTAATGGACCTTGGCGCGGTGCGGGCTTTCGAGTGGCAGCGTCCGCTGAATTTCAAACGCTTTTTCGAGCATCGCTTCCGCGCCTGACATATCCCCCTCTGCAATTCGGCAGCGGGCGATGTTCACCCATCCATCAAGGTAGGTCGGTTCTATCTCGGTGACTTTCGAGAACGCAACCTGTGCGGCTTTTAGATCGCCTTGCAGGAACAGCCCGATGCCGTAGTCGTTCCAACGTTCACGTGCATTAGCCACTTCGGTTGACAACACAGGGACTGTGTCCACTACTTTTAAGGTTGCTTCAGCAGATGCCATTGTGACGATCGGTAGGTTCGGAATCGCCTTGATTTTCCCGGCGACATCCGAGGTATCACCTGTCCAGACCCACTTGCCATCGTCATAGCCTTTATCCACCTGAAAATCCGTGTCTTCTGGATCGCGCACCCCTGCATAAGCCCATTGGGTGTGCCACCAATTGAACTTCCGGTAGTTAAGTTTGGCTTCAAGCATCAAGACTTTCCCGGTATCGGGTGGGATTTCGAGTCGATACCGGGCTGTATCCGCAGCCCCTGGTGGAATTGTGTTTGAATAGAGGATCGTCCGGGTCGCCCATGCGTTTCGCTTATTGATGAGGTTGCCGTGTTCATCAAGCATATAGGCCCGATAAAAATGCGCGCGTGGATCAACAGGTCCATTCCCATCGGGCGCAGCGATTCTGCCGTTCCAGAAAACGATCTTTCCATTCTCATCAGTGGCTTTCACTTCCAACCAAATGTCAAAAGCATCTATTGTCCCGGCGGGGAAACGGTGTCCGACGTTCCGGGTGCGCACGACCACATCAACGCGGGGGCGCTCGCCGCGTGTAACCTCAACCCCGTCGGTTGGGATCGGTGCACCCTTTGCAAAAATATCTAGTGTAACGGCTTCGTTCTGTAAAAATTCCGTCACTGCCTTGAGCTGATCGGGATGCTGATTCACGAAAGGGAGTGCTGTGTTTGCAGCAGGAAAACGATGATTGTGAACTTGGCCGTTGATATTTCCTGCATCCTCGGAGTCGACGAAGGGCATGTGGCAATCGACACATTTCTTGGCTGTTTCAGGGTAATAGAAGGACAAAGCGCCTTGGTGAGAAACACCGCTCTTTTGCCACTGGTCATAGTCGTTAAAGCCGCGAATCCATCGAAAATTGTTGACAGGCGCATCCAGATGGGCTTTATGGCAGGTTGAACAGAATTCGGCGGTATTTTGCCGATGGAACGGTTTGAGGAAACTCTTTTTATGGGGTTCTGGGTCAAGTCGGATGAGGTAGTTGTGCAGATTACGGATAATCGGGTTATCGCTCGCAGCGAGGTCGTGGAGCGGTGGGTATTTAATGACGTACCCGCTGTTGCCCATCGTATCTTTGACTTTTTCAATAGAGTGGCACGCCGTGCAAGCGAGCCCGGCTTGTGCGGCAGGTGTATGAACATGCTCGCGGATCGGTCTGTCCATCACACCATTGAGTAAGATCGCTGGGTCGTGGCAGCCACCGCACCATTTGGAGGGTTGAATGCCGTTTACCTCCTGCATATAGATAATTGACTTTCGGTACCACTGATTATTGAAGGAAGAGAAATGGTGTGCGGATTCGTTCCACTGGCGATAGATATCTGGATGGCACCCCTTTGCGGCGCAGGTCTTCGATGTCAAAAAGAAATCGGTTGGAATCAGCCCGCCTGTCTCCGTTTCAACAGATGCGGGGAAGAAGTGCCCCGTAGGGCCGCCACCTTCCTCGTACATGCTCGTGGGAGGCAACGACGGGTTTTCGACAAGGTAGGTTTCATTCGGCAGATAACGTTGCGTGAGCCTCGCGCCAACCGGGAAAAGCACAACACTTATGAGTACCGCAACGCCGACTTTTCTCAACGGTGGTTTAAGAAGATAACTTTCTTGCAATAGGTGAACGCTGAAAAGGAGACTCCCGACACCGACACTGACGATATGTGTGCTCAGAAGCCAACGATATGGGGTTGTTGCCCCAACAATCATTAGATATCCACCCGTGACAATACCGACGGCTATCCCGATAACGCCCATACGTCCGGGCGTTGAGATACGTCTGAATTGCTTATAGGTGTAGATGCCGAAGGGAAGTATCAAGACGATACCGAGTCCAACGTGGAGCAGAACGTTGAAGATGTAAAAGAGCGTCGGTTCGCCGAAGCTGAACAGATAGGCACTGTTGAGTAACAGAATGAGGAAGATAGATAAGCAAATTTTTCTCACGGCACTACTAAGCCCTTACAATTAAATTAAATTAGAGGGTTTTCATTTAAGTAATAATAGGATACCACCGTGTAATTGAGAACTTATGCCAATCGTATGGGTTGGAAAACCTAACCATACGCGTGTCTCAAAAATTGGGCGAAAACATGATTGGGTTTCCGAAAACCCTCAATCGCACATCCCTATCCCGCGGTATAGCCGCCGTCAATCGGTAGGGCGATGCCTGTAACAAATGCAGACTCATCGGAGGCGAGGTATAATGCGCCGTAGGCGATCTCTTCAGGTTGCGCGAGACGCCGCATCGGATGCCTATCGGCAAGGTTTCGGTATTCCTGTGGCGTTTGGACAACCCCTGCGACTAACGGTGTTTCAACGAAACCCAGACAGATGCAGTTAATACGGATGTCCTCCTCCGCATAATCAAGCGCCATCCCACGTGTGAGGTTTGTCACGCCCCCTTTAGCGGCAACGTACGCTGCACGGACATCTGCCCCAACGAGTCCGTAGATAGAGGACAGGTTGACGATAGAACCACCGCCATTTTTCCGCATTGCGGGAATCGCAGCCTTCGCACAGAGATAAACCCCTGTGAGGTTGACATCCAAGCACCGGTGCCAGTCTTCCTCTGGTAAATCAGCGACGGGGAGTCGCATCGCAATTCCGGCACTACTGATCAAAATATCCAGATTCCCGTACGTGCTAACGGTCTCCGTTACCATCCGCTCGGTGTTGGCTGAAATTGTGACATCGGTTTGAACGGAGATCGCTTCATTGCCTGCGTTGTAGATGTCTGTAACGGTTTGGTTAGCACCATTTTCATCAATGTCGGCGACAACAATCTTCGCGCCGTGTTCGGCGAATAAAATTGCGGTGGCTTTTCCGATCCCGGATGCACCCCCGGTAATGATGGCTACCTTGTCTTTGAGTCGCATTTTTTGTGATCGATTAGCCACTAGCTGTTAAAGTCCTTTCTCTGTCCACGCCGCGGGATTCGCTTCGGGTTGACCGATTCGGTTTCTAAGCATACCGATGTTTTCAATTTCAAGTTCAATAACATCACCGGGTTGAATCCAGCGATCGAGTTCCCAGCCGCATCCTTTCCCGACGGTGCCAGAGCCTAAAAACTCGCCCGGATAGAGTGTCTCTGCTTGCGAGACAAACGAAATCATCTCTTCAAAGGAGTAATACATATCCGAGGTATTACCGTCCGCCCAGACTTCACCGTTAATTCTTGCAATCATTCGGAGGTTATAAGGTTCTCCAATTTCATCGGGTGTAACAAGGCAGGGGCCCATAATGTTACTATTATCAAAGTCCTTACCTTTGGCGGGGCCGAGTGCCATCGTCATGTGGCGGAATTGGATGTCGCGGGCACTGATGTCGTTGTAAATAGTATAACCGGCAATATATTCACTTGCCTCTTCTATCGGGATATTTTTGCCGATTTTGCCGATGTAGACACCCCACTCTAGTTCAAAATCGAGCTTTTGGGTATAGTTGGGCCAGGTAACAACCGACTCATGGCCGGCGATAGCGGCTGGGCTCGTGCTCCCCCGGTAATAGTTAGGTAGTTTGAACCATTCTGGGGAAATTTCTTTACCAGTGATGCGCGCAGCGGCATCCATGTGGGTTCTGAATACACCAAAGTCTCGGAGGCTTGCCGGGCGCCGAAACGGCGCGAGGAGCTGCACGTCAGCAACAGCATAAATTGCTTCGGACGTGCTCGCGCCGCTTTCAACCTGCGCAACGCGTTCTCGTACATCAGAGAGGCGATTCTGCTCAAAAAGTTGCGTCATATCTGGAGCAATTGTGGTGAAATCAACAATTCGATCGTTAGCAATCCATGCTCCAATTTTCGCGCTGCTATCTGTCAAGTTAGTTTTAAAAGTAACAAGTTTCATAAATATTCTTTTTTAGATGATTGTGCCTCCCTATTCAAGTGATTTTGTAATCGGGATTATACGATAGAGGTATTTAGAAATCAAGATTTTTTACAAAAAATGGATTGGGGAAATG
The DNA here is from genome assembly GCA_965202725.1 of Candidatus Poribacteria bacterium. GTDB lineage: Bacteria > Poribacteria > WGA-4E > WGA-4E > WGA-3G > WGA-3G. Next base: position 3,527,961 of record OZ241845.1, on the reverse strand, counting down.
GACGGTGTACACAGTTGTATTGTGACCTACCGCTATGCTTTTTCTTGCATCTGCGAACGAAGTATGGCATAATTAGGGTAAAACTATAGTACAGTGACGACGGGGTTTATACCGTTAGGGAGAGAAATAACTCTTCCAATGACATCTTAGTCGTTTGCATTTCGAGGAGTTTCCATCCGCGGACGACAACGGTTTCTGCGACTTCCGCCCGAATGTCTGTTTCTGGTGTATAGTGAAGGTGGAAAGTCAGCGTGTCATCTGCTTGCGAAACGCCCTGCTCAACCTGTGTCACGTTTGGGATGTCCTTGAATGCGGCCAAGACGGAATAAACCGGCGCGCCTGCGACTTCAACAGAAAGCGTTAGAGGTGCGGCTTGTGAGACCTCTGTATTATCAGAGAGAGCGTCGTTCTGATCGGATATAGCACGTCCATTTTCCAACCGGACATCCCCGGTGATTTTTCCCCTGCTGATAATAATTAAGCGTTCGCATGTGAGACTCGCTTCAGGCAAGATGTGGGTGCTAAAGAGGATTGTTCGTTCTTTACCAAGTGCCTTGATTAGCTCTCGGATTTCGACGATTTGGCGTGGATCTAACCCAGAAGTGGGTTCGTCGAGAATTAAAACATCTGGCTCATGAATAAGTGCCTGTGCTAGACCCACACGTTGCCGGAAACCACGAGACAATTGCCCGATGATCTGATGCCGACGTTCCGTCAGTCCACATGCTTCAACAGTTTTGTCCAACTGTTTTTTGATATGACTACGGAGAACACCGCGGAGTTTCGCCATGTACCTCAAGTACTTCGTCACGGTCATTTCCAGATAGAGAGGTACGTTTTCTGGAAGATAACCGACGCGTTTGCGGACCTCTCTCGACGCTTTGAAAACATCATATCCCGCAACGGTAACGTTTCCACTACTTACCGGCATAAAGCAGGTGAGAATCCGCATCGTTGTAGTTTTGCCGGCACCGTTAGGACCGAGAAAACCGACGATTTGCCCCTTGTCTACCTGAAAGGAGATGTTCTTGAGTGCTTGGAAGGGCCCGTAATTTTTTGTAACACTTTGAACTTCAATCATTGTTTTAACCTACTCCTGAGGGGATCTGTTGGAGGGGACAAGGAATCCCGCCGTCGGATACTAAAGTTTAAATCCCGATCTCTGCCCAATAGATAGGGGTTATTATCCGGGGCAACCGCCTCTGAGGCGGCAAGGACCTCCGGCAGGTCAATCGTTTGGCACCGAACATCAATTCGATCCGGGTAAACTACCACCTGTCGCCACATCATAGGATAGCAGATAATACCGGACGAAACAATACAAAGCATGCCTTGTTCTCGAAAAACTCGGTTGAGATGTAGATGCCCACAGAAAAACGCCAAAATTTGTTCGTCAAACGGGGTCATCACCTCAAGAATCTCCGCAGAATTGGCGATTCTCGAACCGATCCCTTGAAACTCAACACTCGGGAAAGGGAGTTGATGACAAAAAACGAAGACCTCTTGATCGTAATCTCTTGCCCGCTTTAACTCACGTTCTGCCCACGCCAACTGGTTCGTGCTAACATAGCCATGCGTCAAATCTTCCGACACTTCCTGGGAATCAAGGAGAATAAATCGAATATCTTCATGGATGAAACAGGTGGATCCCATGCCGTTTATACCGAATCGCGCCAGATAAGAATCTTTGACCCCGGTTTCAGGGTGTAGGTCGTGGTTACCCGGAATATAATAGCAAGGGGCGTTTATCTGTTGACCGAGTTGTTCTGCCTTATCAAGCGTACCCTCGTATTCTTCGCCAGACATACCGAAACTGTTGCCACCGCATACAATATCTCCACCATGAATCACAAAATCAGGCGCAAAGGCATTCAGTTGTTCTACCAATTTCTCATAAAGCAGGAGACTATTTTTTTGTTGTTGTAGTCCACCAGAGAAGTTCTGCGTTGCGTTTAGATAGAGATGTGTGTCTGTAATAAAGGCAAATTTAAAGAGCGTCATAGCATATCTCCTTTTCAGGCGAAGTTGGAAACCACACCCGGAAAAGATGACATTTAATTAATTTTTTTTTAGGCATGCTGTCGTTTCGTTAGAATTGCAACATAAGTCGGCATAGTCTTCGAGTCGATATAGCGTTCAGCCCGCCACGCTGTCCCGTCAAGGATGTCCTCCATCTCAGGCTTTGAAACGAACAGGTAATCAAACCAGGGGGTAGCATACTGTCGGTAGCGGATTCGGAATCGCAACTGTCCACTCATTCGCCCCCGGGCTCGGTTAAGTTGATGATAAGCTAGGTGGCAGGGGTCTTCCGTTTGATAGGGGTCCATTGTTTCGGCTATAATTTTTGCGGTATCCGTTGTCATTGCAGAGAAGCGTCCGAATAGCCACTTCGCTCTTTTATAGCTTCCAACGAGTCCGAAATTGTGTCCCATCATGAGGATTGTGTCGAAAGTGCCAATTTTGGCACTCAACTGTGTGATAGGCACGACGCGTGCGTTTTTGAGGCCACGCTGTTGACACGTCTTGATGGCTAATGGCGAATTGTCGGTTCCCAGAACAGCATGTCCCTGTTTTTGAAGATAAAGGCAGTGCCTCCCTGCCCCACAACCGATATCCAAAACACGTCCTGAAGTGTGTTTGATTGCGAGTTTTTGATGTTCTGCCCAATTCTCGTATTCAGCGAAATATTTGAGAGGTCCCAACTGACTTGTATCGATGAAACCATCTTCCCTTTCTACAATCTCGTCGGTTTCTCGACCATTGTGATAATCCGAGAGTAGATGCCCATAGGCATCTTGGTTGTTGGTTAGCACTTTATTGCTCCTTGACGTAGCCGGTCGTTCCGTTCGGATTAAGCCATTCAGTTTCCCAATGCGTTTCAATAGCCTCTCGCCATTTCTGGGCTGCTTCTGTCAGTTCAGCGGTGAGTTCGGGATGCGCATTTTTCAAATTTTTCGTTTCTCCCATGTCGGTTTCCAGATTCGCAAGGTGTACATCGTCTTCCGGTGGAGCCCCTTCAACCAATTGACCGTTGATGACCAATTTCCAGTTATCGCGGCGCAGGGCGGTTTGCTTGCCCATTTCCCAATAGATTTCACGATGGGGTGTCGGTTCACCGTCCACAACCATAGGTAGGACATCCCGTCCATCCAATGCGTACTCGGATGGATCACCGCCGGCTGCGGCGAGGAAGGTGGGGAAGATATCCATTGCTGCCCCAATTTCACCAATGATTTGTCCGGCGGGAATCCGTTGGGGCCAGTTCATAATTCCTGGTGAACGGATACCCCCTTCGTAGAGGCTGAATTTGTGTCCTTTCAATTGACCGGCAGTACCGCCGTAATATGGATCTTGTGTGCCGTCCAACCAGTTACGAGTTTCCCGCGAGGGGCCGTTGTCGCTCTGGAAATAGGAGAAGGTATTTTCTGCGAGTCCAAGCCTTTCTAATTCCGCAAAGATTTCACCGATGCTATCATCAACGGCACTCAGCATTGCTGCCATAATTTGTCTGTCCCACGGCAAATCTGGGAAGCGATCGACGTACTTTTGCGGGGCGTGCATCGGATAGTGTGGCGCGTTGTAAGGCACGTAAAGAAAAAAAGGCTTCCCGAGTTCAGCCGATTTACGGATGTATTGAATTGCGTATGCTGTAATAAGGTCGGTGAAGTATTCGCCGTTTCGGTAAATTTCTTTACCGTTCTCCCAGAGGTCATGTGTCTGGTCCATGCCGGGGTGTGCCATTCCCCAATAGAAAATGTGCGAGAAGAAATCAATGCAACCTGCCATAAACCCGAACCAGTCGTCGAACCCGTGGTGCTTCGGTCGTGATCCATCTGCAAGCCCCAAATGCCACTTACCAGACATAGCAGTGTAGTAGCCGCGTGCCTTGAGGGCTGTTGCGAGGGTCGGGACTGAAGGCGGCAGTCCTGTCGCAGTGCGATGTCCTGCTAAAATGGAGCGAACGCCTGCATGGTACGGGTAGCGCCCTGTTAGCAGTGAGGCACGCGAAGGGGAACAGACGGGTGAATTCGAGTACCAATCTGTGAACCGAACTCCGCCTGCTGCCATCCTATCAAGATGCGGCGTTTTGAAATCGGTCGCGCCCATGCAAGATAGGTCACCGTATCCTTGGTCATCCGTTAAAAAGATAATAAAATTAGGCTGCATTTTTCTATTTTTTTATTTAGTTGCCAAGCGTAGGGGAACGGCTGTGTGCATGCGCCATGCCTGCTCAGAATCCGCAAGCCTTCACTGTCGGTTTGTGGCTTGCTTTGGCTAATTTTAAAAACCTTTCTTTGGAGGATTACTTTTTCCAGAAGCTTCGGTCAAGGCTCCGATACTGTATCGCTTCAGAGACGTGGACCGCTTCTATATTTGGGTTTTGATCTAAGTCTGCGATAGTACGTGCGACTTTCAAAATCCGATCATAGGCACGTGCGCTCAACCCTAATTGGTTAATCGCGACCCGCAGCAGTTCCTGCGCTTGGGAACCGACCTTGCAATACTCTCGAATCTGTCTGGGTTGCATTGTCGCATTGGCGTGTATTGTCGTGCCAGTGAAACGTTGTTGTTGGGCTTGGCGGGCTGTCTCAACCCGTGTCTGAACAATTGCTGAAGGTTCGCCCGTCATCTCGTTAGCGAGTTCAGCGTATTTCACGGCTGGTACCTCAACCTGAATATCGATTCTATCCAACAGTGGCCCGGAAACCCGGGAGATATAGTTCTGAATCTGGGTCTGTGAGCATTTACAGTCTCGGGTCGGGTCGCTGAAGAATCCACAGGGGCAAGGGTTCATGGCGGCGACAAGCATAAAATTGGCGGGGTAGGTGAGGGAAGCCGCTGCACGGGAGATTGTCACTTGTCTATCTTCAAGGGGCTGCCGCATCACCTCAAGAACGTTGCGTCGGAATTCCGGGAGTTCATCTAAAAAGAGAACACCGTTGTGGGCGAGGCTCACCTCACCCGGGCGCGGGATATTTCCGCCGCCGATCAAGCCTGCGTCTGAAATGGTATGATGTGGGGAACGATAGGGACGTGTTACAACCAAAGGCGTGTCGCTCGGAAGGATACCCACGATGCTCTGAATCTTGGTTGTTTCTAAGGATTCCTCGGTTGAAAGTCTCGGCAGAATCGACGGAATCCGCTTGGCAATCATCGTTTTACCAGAACCGGGGGGGCCAATCATAATGAGGTTATGCCCACCTGCAGCGGCGACTTCAACAGCGCGCTTGACGTGTTCCTGCCCCTTTACATCAAGCAAATCAAAGAGGGGTTCTGGTGAAGTGCTATCTGTATCAGTGCCGAGGGTATGAGGTTCTGGAGAGATGTCTTTCTCGGAATTAAGGAACGCGGCAGCCTCTGCTAAACTCGAGACGGGGTAAACCTTCACATCTTCCACAATCGCCGCTTCTCTGGCGTTCTCAGCGGGTAGGATGAGGGCCTGAACCTCATTTTCTTTTGCAGCGAGCGCGATCGGCAGCGCGCCTTGTATGCCGCGAATACTGCCATCAAGGGCGAGCTCGCCCAGAACTATCGCATTTTTAAGCCTCGCCGGAACTACCTGATTGGTAGCAGCCATAACACCGATTGCGATAGGGAGGTCAAACGCTGAGCCCGCTTTTCGGATGTCTGCTGGCGCGAGGTTCGCTGTGATTCGGGTTTGTGGAAAGTAGAACCCGGAATTCTTAATCGCTGCCGTAACTCGATCTCTACTCTCCTTGATAGCACTATCGGGTAAACCAACGGTGCTGAAAGATGGGAGCCCACCGGCAACATCGACTTCCACTTTCACAATATAAGCATCAATGCCCAACATTGCACTGCTCAGGACGGTTGCGAGCATACACGTATTTCCTTCCTACTCATGTATTCTAATGGTATTATATCACGCTGAAAAATAAGGTGTCAATGTTTTTCTGCTAACGTGGATCTCCTGTAAGCTTGTGTAACATCTGTAGCTGCTTCTGGTTGGCTATTACTAACAAGGCATCGCCCGCGACAATTCGCGTATCGATCGAAGGATTATAATGGAATGCTCCCTCCCTATCCTGGATTGCAATGACCACCAATCCGGTCTGTTCTTGAATATTAGCGGCTTTGAGAGAAATCCCTTCTAACGGCGAGTTTTCTTGAATAATGGATTCCGTAAAGTGTGAGCCATCGCGATTTTGGGTCATATTTTCCAAGAATCCTACAAGCTGGGGTTGGAGGATGCCGGTCGCGAGGCGGAGACCACCAATGTGGTCGGGGAGGACGACTTCGTCAGCACCCGCGGTGATAAGTTTCCCAGGTGAATTATCTTCAACGGCTTTGGAAGCTATCTTTAAACGAGGATTCAATTTCCTTGCAGAAATCACGACGAAGAGATTGTCTTGGTCTCGGCTGAGACATGTAACAAGCCCATGGGCTCGCTCAATTCCCGCTCGCATGAGCAATTCATCATCAGTTGCATCACCCTGGAGATATGGAAAGTTTCGTGTGTCAGAAAGGTGGATAAGCCGTTCTTCATTTAACTCAATACCGACAAACGCCACTTCTGACCTTAGCATTTCGTCAAGGACGTGTACGCCGGTGTCCCCGAGTCCACAAACAATATAGTGGTTTGATAATTTATCGACAGTTCGGACCATTTTTTGTTGTCGGAAAAAATTCTGTAATTGTCCCTCTATTAAAAAAGCAGTAGCGATAGTGACACAATAGGTGAACACGCCGATTCCACCAACGAGAAGCAGGATTGTGAAAATCCGTCCGTTATCGCTCATTTTCAAATCATCGTGACCGGCGGTTGTTAAGGTGATGACGGTCATGTAGATTGCATCAAGTAGCTGCCATCCGTGTTCCGGGTTGTTTCTTTCAATGATTAAGTACCCGAGCGTTCCCGTCAAAAGTAATCCCCAGAGCATAGCAAAAGCGATTATGATTTTGCGTTGGTAATTCATTCGCTTCGGATTCTGATCAGAAATGTCAGCAATGCCTTTATATAATGCGCATCAACTTCCGCTGGTTGGACAGACGCTCCGGTACCGCCGCGTGGACGAAATTTATTTTCAAGGGTACCTCTCGCCTTACCGCAACGTCCCCTGTTAAAAATTTTTATTTTTAACAGGCGAAACCCGAACTGGGACAGATAATTCATGAAAAACTGGCAATGTTTCCGGGCGTGGCGTTATTAAACCTTAGTTTTTGGTGATCCTTCCTACTAAGAGGCCCTTTCATTTTCCTCAACCGATATCTCTTTCTCCGTACCCTCAGCGGGTGTCTCCTCATCAGAGGATATTCCTTCCGTAGTCTCTTCGGGCGTTGTTTCTGCTTGTGCAGCAACAGCTTCATGTCTACTGAGAGCACGCACGTAGCCCATTCTTAGCTCATAGAGCGTGTTCGCCAAGAAGTTGGCTTCTGGTGCCGTGAGATTCCCCTTAGTCTTTTCCTCAAGCATCTCAATGGTATCAATAATATGTTTCACGAGCGGAAGGTTGATGACCACTTCCTCCGTCTCAGCGTTAGGGATACCGTTTAAATATAGCCGTCCGGTTTCGACAAGGTTTGCCAGATAACCAATAAAATCGACAGGTGGAAGGTGTTGCGTTTCTTCCTGAGCTGTAGTTTCTTCCATTTATTATTCTTGCTCCCGATTTGTTGTGATAGAGCGTGAGGATGTTCGTCCGAAAAAATCTTTATGCGTCATCAAAAATAATGATTTGTGCGAGTAGGCTGCCGGCTTGATTATTGTTGCGCGGATTTTCGTTCATAGCGAGAAAAATAACACCGTCAGCAGGAGCCGGATTGTCGTAGCGTGAACCGACAGCAAAGACGGTGTCCCCAATTTTAGCAACAAGTGCCCCGATGTTCGTGCCGGGCAGCAGATAGTCCCTGGATCCGGGGGTCTTGGGGACCCCATCTGCGCCACACCACCCGGTCCGATTTTGTAAATCTGGGGACCACGCGCCCTCTGCATCAATACTGAGCCGCTGTCCTTTTTTCACCCGCACATAACTTTCCTGCCAAACGGGACTTGGACGTGCCGTTCGGATAACAGTTAATGCCATACATCCCTCCATTTTGATAGTTGTCAGCCGTCGGTTAAGAGACTTTAATCAACAATTAATTCACTATACCTTAGCGTACACCAAACTGGCGTAGATTGTTACAAACCTCTCTTTAACGCATAACCGATAACTGACAACCTTTAAAGTTGCTACTCTTTGTCTCGGATAGTAATATTCGTAATCACATCACTAACAGTGATGCTGTCAACGACCTCCATGCCACTGATGATGTTCCCAAAAATGGTGTAATCACTATCAAGAATCGCGTCCCCGCGACAGATAAAGAATTCGGATGCGTAGGAGACGCTTGCTCCTTCTTCTTTGGCCATCGCGACAACGCCCCGCGACATTTCTTGCGAACCGTTCTCAATAGGGAGCGTATCTCCAGCGGCAAGTTTCGATCCTGCTTGGATGAGGAGTTCTTCCGCGCGGTTAAACTTCTCACCCTTATAATACAGGACTTGCGCGTTTTTGATGAAATTTTTGGACGTTTCAGGGGCTTCGGTTGCGAGAAATTCAAATTCAATAGTGCCTTTCGCCGTTTCAATGACGGCTACCACAGTTGCTGGGTCAATCTGTGGCTTCGCCGTGGGCTGCGCTGCGCCTGTACCTGCACGGCGTGCGCGCGGTACGGGTGCCGGTCTATTTTCCTGTGAGCAACTCAGCAAAAAAGTAGCGAAGAAACTCGCCAAAATCAGGAGTGCTGCAGCTGCGAAGGGTTGGGGTTGCTTATTCCGCTGTTGCTTTAACATATTTTGACTTCGCCTCCAATCGAATTCTTGTTATGACATCGCCTATCTCTAAGCGATCAACGATGTCCATCCCTTGAACGACACCACCGAAGGTCGTATACTGTCCGTCAAGGTGGGGTTGAGGTTTGAAGCAAATGTAGAATTGGCTCCCGGCTGAGTTCGGCGCGTTTGCCCGAGCCATCGCCACAGTTCCCCTGACATGCGGACGTTGATTCGGATTTGTGTACTCATCGACGATATTCCAACCGGGGCCCCCTGTTCCATCGCCTTTTGGACACCCGCCCTGAATGATATTCAGCCCGGGCGCGTCGACTTTCCTATGAAATGTCAATCCATCGTAGAACTTCATGTTAATTAACTTGATGAAGTTATCGACTGCTATTGGCGCAGCGTCAGGATAGAACTCAAACACAAATATGCCTTTGTCAGTTGTGACAACCGCGGACTGTTCTTCAGGCGTTAAGTTCTGGTTGAAGGGGAGCGCGCAGCCAACTACGGTTATAAACAAAAGTAGAAACGTTGAACTTTTGTATAGAGAGATTTGACTTTTCAATATTATTAACTTGGTTCCGAATTGTACGAAAAGATTACGCGGTATTTTCATCAACTCTCCTCTGTTGCCTGAACTATTTCGTTTTAAGGCGTGCCCAGACGGTTGTCAACTTGTCCTGTGCATCAATGTGCAGACTGACAGGCTCCGCCATATCTTTGAGCAACTCATCTTTGGTTAAAGCGTAATTGTAGACTTTAATTTCATCAAGGGCACCGGTAAGAAACCGTCCACTCCCCCCTCGGGCCCCTATAAAAAGCGGGTCGTTGTTCGGTTTCAATTCACCCTTACACGGCATCTCCGCTTCGAGTTCACCATCAATATAGATCAGAATATCGTCCCCATCCCACGTCCCAGCGAGAAAATGCCACTCGCCATCTTGGATACTTGGACCAATATTATCATCGTTGCATGGCTCCGGTAAATCGAAGAATTGAAGGATTGTTCCACCGTTATAAAGCGCAGCAAGATTATAGAGACCAGCCACCCAAGCGCTTCCTTTTTCAACACCACTTTGGATGGTTTCTCCGCCTTTAACGATTGCCCAGAATTCAATAGTAATTCCGTCAACAATGTCAAGGCTGGGGTGGTCTGGAATTTGCCCAGAGGTCTTGCCATCAAACTCCAACGCCTTCCCGAAAACGCCATCAATTAATTTCGGATCACCTTTAAACGTTGCGTCATTACCGAACTCGGACAAATCTTTTGCGACATCGCCGACTAATTCATCAAAGGAGAGATGTAAAACCAAATCTTGTGCCTCACCAACTCTGGGCAGGGTTATCAATAACAAGAAAAGGCCTAAGAAAAAAACGCTCTGTTTCAATTTTCTACCTCCTACAATAGGATTATAAGGGACATTTTCTCAGATGTCAACTCAATTTTGACAATCAATACAATTTTAGGATAGCAAAGGAAGAAAAAAAAAGCAAGGGTTTTCGGCACCCAGAATTATTTATGGTGAATTATAATAAAAATAGAGGGTTTTCGTTTAAGTAACTATATGATGCCGCCGTATCATTGAGAACTTAGGCCAATCGTAGGGGTTGGGTTTCCCAACCCCTACGCGTATCTCAGAGATTTGGCGAAAATATTATTTTACCGAAAACCCTCTAAAAATAAGTTTACATTTCAAAAACTTGGATGCCTCAATTCTACCGCAGAGTCATTCAGATGTGGCAACATTCCACAAGTCCGGGCAGCCCTTCGCAATACCGGCCTGACGCACCTTCGGGTCTCTGGACATACGCACATCGCAAAGGCATTGCGATTTTTCGCCCCACACCCTTGGCAAGTACTCAAAATTATTCAAAACACAAAAACCGACAATTGAATGACTCTGGTGTTAACGTCAAAAAACATTGACATTTAGGGTTCAGATAGTGTATACTTTAATACGAGTTTGATATATCATACATTCTCAGAAGATATGAGCATTTTCGTAGGGGTTAGGTCTCCTAACCCGACGGGTAGTATGAAAGTTATTTTTTCCAAACTCCCGTTAATTGATGTTGCCGTGAAAGCGGGTTTCCCTTAGACCTAACGCGTTGAGGACAGTGAACGGTGATGCCTAACCGATTTGTTAATGTCCAAGTAAAAGAAGTGAAAAGTGAAGGTATGCGAGTCGCCCCTATACCTTGTGGCGGTTTCGCTTCTTCGTGTCTTTCGCCAACAGCGATATTAACTTATCAGTTGTTACCCCCCCCCCCTATATTCAACCATCAGTTAACCAGACCCAATCATCGTTTTCTTCTTCCTGTCCCTCTCCAGAGAGGGACACCCCTATTATTTCCAATAAACCTTATGCGAATACACCTTACCAGCGGCTTTTGCTCGAGGCTTGCTTCACTACCCGTATGTTTATATCTTGCCATTCTGTTAGCTTTGCGTCCGCAATTGTCGCTGGCGAGGGTTCCGAACCCCGCAGTAAAAGTAGGTTGGGTAGATCGGTAAAGCCCGCAGAACCATCTTCAGAATGCACACCGTCCATTTTTCAAGACGGTTTCTGGGTCGCTACAGATAGCGAAACCCAACACCGAAACCACCGGCGAGAGTTCCGAACCCCGCCTTCAAGTGAGAAGTTGGGTTTCGCAAAATCTATAGGAAGAAGGCTCTTGAAAAGCGGAATATCCTTGAGGAGGTTCCGGCGAAACCCAACCTACGGTATCTAACTGTGCATCCTGTTAAGCTGTGCCAGTTTTTGTACCCTAACCCGTTAGATCCTGCAACTCAGGAAAACCTAATATCAAAAACAATACCCCGGGGCTTTTGGAAGCCCCCATAAGTTCACAAGATTGTCCAAACGATAGTTTCTTTTAGGAGGAAATAAATCATGTTATCAAAGAAAATGAGATTTTCGTTAGCAAGTTTCGTAGTTTTGTTGGCATGTGCCTTACTGCTGATGCCGCCTGCTGTAGAGGCTGCACTTAGATGGAGTAGGCAACAATCCGATTTAGAATTTTCTAAAAATCAGACCCCTAACAGGTATTTGCCAGATGCTTGGGGTATCGAAGACTTCAATCAGATAACTTACTTGATAACGCCTGCCCTCCCTACGGGTTTGTCCCTTATAAAGTTTGAGGGTTTCCCCGTAATCTCAGGGACTGTCACGGTAGGCAGCCCGACCACAGCATATACGCTAACTGCCTCGGCACCGGGTGAGACCTCAATTACGCAGACGTTTAATCTCACCGTGCATTCCTGGCCTGTGTTTAGTAGCACTATAACGTCTCCGCAAGTTGGGAGGGTAGGACAGGCGTTCAGTCTTGTTTTACCAGAGGCAACGCAAGAGGATGGTGATACGACGACGTATACACTGGCGGGTGAGGCTCTTCCCGCCGGCTTAACATTCACAGCGGCGACTCGGACGCTTGCTGGCACACCTACTGAAGCAATCAGGTCTGTTTACCTTACCTATACTGCGGTTGATGGCGGCAGTCATCGGAGAGATGGTGATGAAAGTATCAGGTTTATTCTAGATATAAATAACGCGGACGGTACGCTCGCGACCCGTATATCTCCATCACAGACAATACCACGGAAAATACCACAGACACCCTCACCGGGCCCGACTGACACTGACGGTGGCGATGGCAACACTAATAGCGACACTGATGGCGACCCTGACGGCGATGGCAACGGCAACACTGACGGCGATATGCCGACGGGGGTTGTTGTGGAACCTGGGCCTGGGAAGATAACGGTGCGTTGGACTGGGGGTTCGGCGACTGGGTATGAGTATAGCACCGATGGGGGTGTGAATTGGGTGGCTGTGTCCGCCTATCCGTTGGTCATCCGTGGGGCTGCTGGCATCCCCATCTCCGTGCGTATCCGTGCTACGCCTTCGGGCACGCCCTCTGCAGCTGTGTCTGGGACGCCGGGTGCCAAAGAGTCGCAAGTTGCCCCTGTGGGTGTTATGGCGGTTCCCGGTGATGGTAGGATAAGGGTGACTTGGACGGGTGGCACGTCAGGCAATGTGTCCCTGTATGAATATAAAAAGGATGCTGATGATTGGCTGGCAGTGTCGGTATATCCGTTAGCGATAATGGGTGTGAACGGCACGGCTATCACAGTGCGTATTCGTCTGAAGGCGACTCTTGAGAAGTTGGCGGGGGTGCCTTCTGAACCCGTGTCAGCAACGCCGGCACCGACGCAGCCTACGTTTGCTACTGGTGTGAGCATTGCCAATCAGATGTTGACTGTAGGGATGGCGATGCCGGCTCTGACACTTCCGGTGGCGAGCGGTGCGGGTATCACCTACAGCCTAACCCCTGCCTTACCTGCGGGGCTGACGTTTACTGCAGGGACTCGGCTGCTGAGTGGCACCCCCACAACTGAAATGACAGAAACTACGTATACTTACACTGCGACCAACAGTGCGGGTAGTGCTGTGCTGACGTTCACTCTCACTGTCAATCCTAGAGAAGGTGCTCCCGTGTTACCAGCAGTTGGAAATAAGACCTACACTGCGGGGACGGCAGTGAGCGAAACATTGCCGGCGGTAACATCGGGGACTGGCGTGACTTACACGCTGACACCAGCTTCTTGGAATGGTCTTGCGTTTAATGCGACGACTCGGGTGCTGAGTGGGACTCCCACCGCTGCGACATCGGCGACTTTTACCTACACTGCGACCAACAGTGCGGGTAGTGACGAAGAGACTTTCACTCTCACTGTCGCCCCTGTGGCACCTACGTTTGCTGCTGGTACGGTGATTGCCAATCAGATATTGACTGTAGGGATGGCGATGCCGGCTCTGACACTTCCGATGGCGGGCGGTGCGGGTATCACCTACAGCCTAACCCCTGCTTTACCTGCGGGGCTTGCGTTTACGCCAGGGACCCGGCTGCTGAGTGGCACCCCCACAGGACCTGCAATGGCAGCAACTACTTATACCTACACTGCCACGAACAGCGGGGGTAGTGCCCAGCTGATGTTCCCTCTCACTATCACTGACGGCACAGTGTCGGCGCCTACGTTTTCTGCTGGTACGGTGATTGCCAATCAGATGTTGACTGTAGGTGTGGCAATGCCGGCTCTAACACTTCCGATGGCAACTGGCACGGGTATCACCTACAGCCTAACCCCTGCCTTACCTGCGGGGCTGATGTTTACTGCAGCGACCCGGATGCTGAGTGGCACCCCCACAGGACCTGCAATGGCAGCAACTACTTATACCTACACTGCGGAGAACAGTGCGGGTAGTGTTGAGAAGACGTTCACTATCACTGTCAATCCCGGACCCGTAGATGCTCCTGTGTTACCAGATATTCCACCTAAGACCTACACTGTGGGTATGGCAGTGCGTGAAATATTGCCGGCGGTAACATCGGGGGTTGGTGTGACTTACTCGCTGAGCCCGGCCTCATGGAATGGTCTTGCGTTTAATGCGACGACTCGGGTGCTGAGTGGGACTCCCGCTGCTGCGATGTCGGCGACTACTTTTATCTACACTGCGACCAACAGTGCGGGTAGTGTTGAGAAGGCGTTCACTATCACTGTCACAGGCACACCACCTACACCTACACCTACACCTCCACCTAACAGGATTGTGAGCAAAGGTTTTGGGGTCTTTGTGCATTCGGGTGCGATGGCAAGCGACACGGGTATTGCTAGTCGTGTAATGTCCAAGGCCATCCCCGTTTCGAATATGCCGGATCTCTATGATTTCTTCCTGAATGGTGGCACGATTATCGTTAAGGGGCCTGCGGGTGCGGCAGTGGGTGATGTGAAGATCACGGAGATCATGGCTGCCAAGGATGCTACTTTAGGGGGTCGTTCTAAGTATAGTCAGTGGATTGAAGTCTACAACACGACTAATGCGGCGATTACCTTTGACATGTCGCGGTGGATGCTTGAATTTAGGCAGGGCAAGGCCTCGTCAGCTGGGGTTTCTTCGTCAGCAGCGGGTCGTGTGGATCTTGTGAGTAATATGGGTAATCCGGGTTTCTGGGCTATCCCGAGCAAGGGGGGTCGCTCTGAAGCGACGACTGCTGCTAATGCGGTGGACCTTGTGTCTATGTATCGGAAGCTGCAGCAGTTCAATGCAGACGCTACCGGGCATGCGGATCATGCGAAAGATGATGGGGATCCTGAGAGAGCTGACACCTGGGTTGCTTCCGTGCGGCCGAGCCGGAATCTGTCGGGTAATCGGCTTGGGACGCCTGGTACGTATCCTACGGCAGCCCCAGCCGCGAAGACGGTGCTATCGCAAGAGGTGCTGATCAACGAGATAGGCAATAGCAGCAGCGATGCTAACGATTGGGTTGAACTCAGGAACCTCTCGGGGAGTGAGCAGAATCTCAGGAAGTGGGAGCTGACTCTCGTGATGGCGGTGGATGGTGTTGCGAAAGAGACGCAGTTGGTCTCGTTCCCGGATAACGATAAGGTGAAACTCGCTGCGGATGGTATCTTGTTGCTTACCAACTCGGATCCGAGGGGTTCGGGGAATGATCTGGCTTCGGGTGTTGCGATTAACAAAGCTGCTGCGGATCGGGTCAAACGCGGTGTGCAATCCTTGTATTACATAGATAGCAAGCTGGTTTTACCCAATAGTGGCAAATATAACCTGATCCTTCGTAATGCGAATGACAAAGAAGGTAAGTCAACGCACGTTGTTGATCATGGTGGCACCTATTTCGCTGAGAAAAAGGATGGTAGCTTTGACACAGAGGTGTGGCCCCTTCAGTTATGGGCTGCTGGGCACGGCAATGTGATTGATGGTGCCGATGAGGACTTCCGTTCGGGTCTCGTCTATAAACGGACTGGTAAGAACACGGGTATAGGTGAGAAGCACTGGGCGAAAGTGGGTTTCACGGGTATCGGCTATGACCGCACGGCTGCCAAAACCGATGAAAACGGCGGCACCCCCGGCTATGCTAACGATGCCCTCAAAGAGAAAGTCGCGGATCTCTCTGATGCAGAGGTCGCTATCTCTGAGATCATGTTTGCCACAGGTTCGGGGAGACGTTCGCTGCCGCAGTGGATAGAACTTTACAACTCTTCACTGACGCAGGGTGTGAACCTGAACGGCTGGCAACTGGAGATACAGAACGCACGGCATGAGGACTTGGATGCCCGTGTGAACGCTACACTCACGCTGGGCTCCGTCACCCTCGCACCGAATCAGACGGTATTGATTGTTGCCACCAGCGGTTCTAACTCGGGCAGAGACCATTTCCCGGAGACCCGCACGATAGACCTCTGGACATCGCATCGCACCGCTCTGGATATGGAATCGCGCACCGATACAGTCCTGAGCCCTACAGGTTTCTATCTGAAGCTCACGGACAAGGATAAGAAACTCGTTGACGAAGTCGGCAACACCGATGGGGATCGCCGCACAAACGATGCACCCGAGTGGGCCCTGCCGATGGGTATGAACAGCGATGGGCATCGCGTGTCCATAATACGGAGATATGCCGGTGACATGGCTGAGGATGGCATGATGCAGAGCGGATGGATCTCCGCAGAGAAGACAGGGCGCTCTGCAGAAGGATACACCGAAGAGACCTATTATGGCGATAGAAACGATATAGGCACACCGGGGCACCATGGCGGCGGACCCCTGCCCGTCTCCCTGGCAAGCTTCCGACCCGCACGAGACACAGCCACTGGCGAAGTCGTCATCCGCTGGACCACCGAGTCCGAACTGAACAACGCAGGTTTCAATATACTGCGCAGTGAAACAAAGACCGGAACGTTCACAATCGTCAACCTCAAAGGCGTCATCCCCGGACACGGCACGACGGCTGAAAAGCACGCCTATACGTGGACGGACGCCTCTGCGAAACCCAACGTCGTCTACTATTACCAGATAGAAGACGTCTCCTTGGATGGCACGCGCACCACCTTGCGCACAACCCATCTCCGAGGCAACGTCACCCCTGCGGGGAAAGCAACCACAACATGGGGACAACTGAAATCCCTGAAGTAAACTTAGACGCTTCTAACTTCCCTACACCCGCAGCGCGGTGGACTTCGGTTCACCGCGCTGTTTTTTAATGGCAGTTAGCGGTTAGCAATTCACGATAGGCGGGGTTAGGAAACCCAGCGAGGGAGGGACAGAGGCCCCCCAAAGATTAGCCGGGGGTTCCGCACCTCGCCTTAGAGGACGCGGCTTCTGCTGGCGAGGGTTCCCAACCCCGTTGGGTTTCAGACCTGCTGCTAGTGAGGGGGCTACGCGACCGCCGCTGGCGGGGTTTTGTGGCGTATTCGCCCACATGCGACGTGCATTCTTAACCCCGCTATTTCAACGTTTTGCTTAAATCTTTCTCGATCCGAGAGAATCTCTTTCATCGGCATCAGAAGAGGCGAGGTTGGGAAACCTCGCCAGCGGCACCGGTCTTGCGGTTCGGAAACCTCGCCAGCGAGGTCGACCCTAACGAAAACCCTCAATATATGAGCGCGTCACCTTTCCTGATTAGCGTTTTGAAGAACCCTTATCCTACCGATCAATCACTTGACACGAAACGCATTGGTTGCTATGCTAATATCAGTCGAAAGAAATTTAAGGCACCGCTTTTCAAGAAAACAATAGGAGAACCATGCAAAAGTTAGCGATTCAAGGAGAGACGCATGCGAATTCACTGGATATGCAGTTCGTTAGAATTGAACCCGGCACTTTCACGATGGGTGCAAAAGATGCAGCATTGTCGGATGAATTGACCGATGGAAAGGTGCACCTCCGAGACGGCGATTGGGATGAAAAACCGGTGCATCAGGTAACCCTCACCACGCCGTTTTACATTGGTATTTTTCAGGTTACCAATGCCCAATATGAGCGATTTCAGCCATCACACAGCAAACTCCGTGGCAAAATCAGCTTTTCAGAGGACGATGACGAAGCAGTGGTGTTTGTGGATTGGCACGACGCGACGCGCTTCTGTGAATGGCTCTCCGACAAGGAAGGTCTCCCTTACCGATTACCGACCGAAGCCGAATGGGAATATGTGTGTCGAGCGGGAACAATAACCCATTTTCATACGGGCGATACCTTACCCGTTGCATTTCACAAAAATGTCGGAGAGAGTTGGTATCCAGATGCAGGACGGAGCCGCGGCGCGAAAGAAGTCATGCCGCTGCATGTAGGGAAAACCCCCCCTAACGCTTGGGGTGTCCACGATATGCATGGGAATGTAGAAGAATGGTGTCAAGATTGGTATGGACCTTATGAATCGCATCCGCAAGTTGATCCAACGGGGGCAGAAACAGGGCTATATCGTGTCACACGCGGTGGTAGCCATTCGACGTTGCTCTGTTATTTACGGTCTGCGAATCGGATGGCAGCAGTGCCTGAAGACAAACACTGGTACATCGGGTTTCGTGTCGTTTGCGGTGAAATGCCTCAAACCCCCCGTACACCTACCCCGAAGGGCGCGTTGTGGGGACGTGGTGTCAAGCAGGATTCCACAAGCGCGCCGGCACCGGAAGCACCTTACTTCGCCGAACCGATACCCTACGTTAAAATCCGTGAAGGTTCAAACGGTCCGCTCTTCTCAGCACACAATCATGTGCCATCAATCGTTGAATGCGCAAACGGTGATATGTTCGCGGCGTGGTATTCCTGCGTAACAGAACAGGGACGCGAGTTAACGGTCGCCGCAAGCCGGTTGCGGTTTGGCGAAACGGAATGGGAGCCCGCCGCACCTTTCTGGGGGCCGCCCGATCGGAACAATCACGCGACTGCTTTATGGCGACATGAAAATGGGCGGATTTATCATTTTAACGGACTGTCTGCTGCCGCGACGTGGGGGCCTTTGGCGTTGGTGATGCGCTATTCTGACGATAACGGTGCAACGTGGTCTAAACCCCGCTTTATCTCGCCGGAGCATCGTCTCCGACACATGCCGATTACTTCTGCCTTCCGGCGGCGTAACGGTTCTATACTTCTCGCTTGTGATGCGGTGAGCGGTGGAAACGGTGGGACCGCGATATGGCTCAGCGACGATGATGGAGAAACGTGGTACGATCCGGGGGCCGGGCAATCTATCCCCGAATTTGTGGCAGGAAAAAGCGGCGGGTGGATCGCTGGTATACACGCCGCCGTCGTTGAACTCACGGATGGAAGGCTGATGGCTTATGGGCGTGGGGATACTATTGATGGACAGATGCCAAAAAGCGTCTCCGCAAATGATGGCAAAACGTGGCACTACAGCGCAAGCCAATTCCCAGTGCTTTCGGGTGGACAGCGATGCGTCCTTTTGCGGCTTCAAGAGGGGCCTATCTTCTTTGCATCGTTCACAGGTGATCGGAAGGACCCAACACCAATGCCAATTCTGGATGCATCTGCAAACGAACGCCATGTTACGGGACTCTTTAGCGCGTTGTCTTATGACGATGGTGAAACATGGAAACACATCCGTCCGATTACAGACGACAGCAGAGATCGAGAGATTGAAACGCTGGATGGACACCCCTTTACGATGGGACTCAACAGTGCCGAACCGGGTGGGTACCTCGCCGTTCATCAAGGGAAAAATGGGATCATCCACCTGATTAGCAGCCGCCAACACTATAGATTTAACCTCGTTTGGCTGCAAGAACCGCCGCCATCAAAAGTGAGAAATTAATGATGAAGCTCCCCTTTTTACATCAAGAAATAGAAGTCAGTACCGATTTGCGAGAAAGCAACGACATCCTTGACGATCCCGATGCCTTGAAACAACGGATAGCAACGGACGGTTATCTCTTGATTCGAGATCTACATGACAAACGGGCTATCCTCGCGGCGCGCCGACAAATTTTAGAGAAACTCGAAGCAAAAGGTATGTTGGCACCAGATACCGATTTGATGGATGGCATCTTCAATCCGGATTACCCAGAACCAACATCTACGGGTTCAATGCTTAATAAAGCATTGACGGAGCTGCCGACATTCAAAGCAGTCGTGGCGGGGAAACCGATCATGAACTTTTTCAACCAATTCCTCGGCGGTGAGGCGCGGACGTTTGATTTCAAATGGCTCCGCACAGCGGGGCCCGATGCCGGTTCTCCGATTCATTACGACATCGTCTTTATGGGCAGAGGAACACAAGCTCTCTACTCTTGTTGGACTCCCTTCGGCGATATATCGCTTGATATGGGTCCAATTGTTTTCTGTCTCGGTTCCAATCAATTTGAAAAGGTCCTGACAACTTATGGACAAGCAGACGTTGACCGAGATCTTATTGAAGGACATTTCAGCGACAACCCACTTGAAATCGTCGAGAAATTCGGTGGGCATTGGGCAACGACAACATTTTCGGCAGGCGATGTTATTATTTTTAGCATGTTCCTGATGCACGCCTCCCTCGTTAACACATCTAACAAAATTCGAATAACTGCAGATACGCGGTATCAACTCGCCTCAGAACCGATTGACGAACGCTGGATCGGCAAGAAACCGAAAGGGCATTACGCATGGAAACAGGCGGATGTGCAAATCGAATCCTTGGAGGCATCTCGAAAACGTTGGGGCGTTTAATTATAACGCCTCTCCTTTGGAGGAGGGGTTTGTAACCCCGAGGTCTTATAGACGGAGATATGCATGCATGTACAATGATTCGGATATCCGTGAAACTAACACAGCACTCAACACTAGCAAATCCAACCTATTTGTTCCCTTCCTTCTTATCTTACTTTGTGCCGTTGCGATCGGCGTCGGTATTAGATACTATAAAAGCACGCAGGGGGCGACGACCGAAACACCCTGGGAGATCTACTTTAGTGAAGTCGACGCTGGTGCTAATCACTATTCTCTTGAAAAACGACTCGTTGCGAGACTCACCGATGCTGCAGCGCGAATTGATGCCGCGCTTTACGATCTAGACTCTGTCCCGGTAGCCGATGCTTTCATCGAAGCACATCGCCGTGGACTCCAAGTGCAAATCTTCACTGAAACTGACAATATTGAAGAACAAATTCGACGATTGCAAGAAGCCGGTATCCGCGTCGTGGATGACAAAGACCCCAATAGTTATATGCACCACAAGTTTGTTGTGATTGACGATCGATACGTCTGGACTGGCTCTTATAATATAACCTACAATGGAGCATATAAGAACAATAACAACGTTATACTCATCGACTCAGTCCAACTTGCATATAGCTTCACACAGGAATTTCGAGAACTGTTTTTGCGTGAACAGATTGGGGGGTCTTCTGACAGGTCTGGGGTCTCTTCACAGGTGAAGCTGAGCGACGGGACGCGGATTTCCACCTATTTCTCACCATACAACGACACTATCTCCCCCCTCCTCAAAGAGATCCGGTCGGCAAAAAAATCGATCCATTTTATGGCGTTCTCCTTCACACATGACATACTCGGTGCTGCAATACGATCCCGCTTTGAAGCCGGTATTGACGTGCAAGGCATCTTTGAGGAACGACAGGCTAATAACCGATACAGCGAATATAAAAGTATGAAGGAGGCAGGATTATCAGTGCTGTTGGATGAAAACAGAGGGGCTATGCATCACAAGGTAATTGTAATTGACAGAGAGACGGTGGTGACGGGGTCGTATAACTTCTCGAGAAATGCAGAAACCCGCAACTCCGAAAACCTCCTGATTATCAAAGGGAATCAGGAGCTTGGAGCGGCTTATGTGGCGGAGTTTCACCGGATAACACGTTAGCGTTTCTCGCCTAATATTACTGTGTAATGCTGCGCTGTCCCATTCCTATCGATTTTAAGCTGGACACTCGTATCCGGGCGTTTGGTCACGACACATCTCAGCAATTCAGCATAGGAGCGCACCGCGGTTTTGTCAAATTCAAGAATTACATCTTTGGGCAAGAGTCCACTTTTGTGTGCAGGGCTGCCTTCAATCACATGGGTAACATAAACCCCAGACTCACCGATATCGACCTCAACACCGAGCCAGCCGCGCTCCACCTTTCCGTGTTCTATAATCTCTTTGGCAACCGTGCGAACTATCTCTATCGGCAGGGCAAAAGCGATCTCTTGATTGCGAAGCCCTAACGGTGAGGGTGGCACAAGAAATTGTGTCCTGCCTATATCGTCTTGTTCCCCGAACAGCACGTTAGCTGGTGGATTAACGCCAGTTGGCTCTGTCAGAACGGCAAATATCATCCCAACGATCTCGCCGGATGTATTGACAACGGCTCCTCCGCTGTTCCCGGGGGTGATGGCTGCGTTGATTTTAATTAATTCCCCACACAATTGATCGGGCAAGGTGTCCCACCCGCCAACGATTCCCCAGGAAATAATTGGGCTCTGCCCATAAGAGCTGCCTATCGTCACAGTCCACGAGCCCGTGTCAATCTTTGAGGAATCACCCCATTTGATAGATTCCACTATCGCTTGAGATGCGGTTGTCAGCGAGGTGTCAGCGACGCGAAGCACCGCAATGTCGGTAAGTGTATCCGTGCCGAGCAGTTTCGCTGAAGATACCTTTCCGTTGCTAAAGAAGATCTCAACCTCACTTGGATTCTCCATCTCAAAAGCCGTTGTTACGACGTGTCCAGTGGAATCAATCAGGATACCGGAACCGATATCCTGGCGGGTAAGTGCTAACCGGTTCGGATTCGGCTGGATCCATACTGAATTGACCTGCGTCGCTACTACTTTGACAATAGCGGGGCGAGCACCGGCGACTATCTTCTGAAAATCCTTCTCGAACATCTGTAGGATATTTTCGTTCGCAAAGCTAAACGGGATTGCATAGAAAAGTAGACCGAGCAATCCGATTAGTAATTGTTGTTGTTTTAATGCTTTCGCGGACATCTGTTCATCTTCCTTTTTGTCAGTAGGCAGTCGCAAAACGCTAGGGAACGCTAATTGCTGACGGCTATATTGACATCTCAAAGTCCTCCGCCTGTAGAAGCGCTGGTGTAGCTCACTCGCTTTAAAACGTAGTGCTGCTGCATCGGTTGTCGCGATGTCCGGATTACACCGCTCGGCGAAAATGAATCCATACGTCTCACCCTACGCTGCACATCTATGGGCAACTCAACAGGTGGGGGGGCGAGACGGTTCGCCTCGGATGCCGGAGTTACTACGACAGCAGGCTGAGAGCCTAGATCAAATAAGAGCCCACTTTGATAGACATAGCAACCAACTACGGCGATGAGAGTCAAAGTAACGATACCACTAACTGCCCATCTGGGACGGCGAAGCCTGTCTTGTAAGCGATGCCAGCTTGTTGTGATAATATCTTTAATACTGGCGAATTCTTGCCGTTCTTCAGCAAGCCGTTCCAGTAACTTCGGCATAAAGTTGGGAGATGGCTCAATCTGCGGTAATTGCTGGACGGCCGTAACAGCTTCTTGAAATCCGGTATATTCGTGTTGACATGCCCCGCAGGTTGCGAGATGTGCCTCAAAATCGCGTAACGTCTGATAATCAAGTGTATCTTCAAAATAGGCAGAGAAGTGTTCCTCAGCCTGCAAGCAATTCATAATCTCTCCTTCATGTGCATTAAACATACGATTTCAATTTGTCCTTAAGCATGAGCCTCGCGCGATTGATTCGGGATTTTGTTGTGCCGCTACGGAGTTCAAGTGTCTCACTAATTTCATCGTAACTCAGTCCTTGCAGATCACGGAGAACAAGTGGGACCCTGTACTTTTCCGGTAACTCGGCGATCGCTCTCCGAAGAGCGTCGCGCAGTTCTTTCCGTTCAAGTGCGACTTCTGGTTGGAACGCCACATCCGCTGGGGCACTTTCAATGAGGTCAATCTGTTCAGAATCCCCATTACCGCCCATGACATTATCAACCCTGTATCGATCGCGCCTTCCCCGATTGCGCAGTTCATTTTTGCAAAGGTTCGAGGCAATGTGATACATCCACGTCTTAAAATACGCCTGTCCGGGCTTGTAGCGCGGCGATGCTTTAAAGATGCGAACGAATGTCTCTTGTGCCAAATCCTCGGCACCGGCTCTATCATTGATATACCGATAAATAAAATTGATGAGTGGCTGTTGATGCCGGCGTACGAGAAGCGTGAAAGCATTCTCATCGCCCGATCGGTAGCGTTCCATTAATTCATCATCTAAATCAATCATCAAGATCCTCCGGGGTTGCTTGTCTATAATATACACCAAACCGTAGATTTGGTTGCAACTTTCTTAATAACCATTAGCAATTAAGGCGTTCCGCCTTGACCGCAAAATGGATTTCGTGTATGATTATATGCAGAATTATCGGTTGTCAGTTATGTCATCGGTTAAAAGACGATTTTGTAGCCCCGTTTGGAGATTTCCAAGAAGCTGTCCGTTGTTACATCAAGACATCTCGACTGAAAACTGACCACTCATAACTGACAACTATTAAAATGGAGGCTTATATGTTCGATCAGGTTTTACAAGAAGTTGAGGCACAATGTAGAGAAGAGAAAATTCCGATGTTAGGGCCCGAAAAGGCGAATTTTCTCGCCGCTTGCGTCGAAAAAGCAAAGCCGTCGCTTATTGTTGAATGCGGAACGGCTATCGGTTATTCTGGATTATGGATGCTACGCGTTCTAAAGACAATCGGGGCTGGAAGCTTGATAACAATTGAGATAGATGCTAACCGCGCCGCACAAGCGCTCACAAATTTTGAACGCGCCGGGTTAGCAAGCCTGGTAGACTCACGCATCGGAGACGCACAAGAAGTTCTTAAAGATATCCAAGCCCCAGTCGATTTTTTGCTCCTGGACAACAACTTCGATAACTATTTTCCCTGTTTTCAGGCAATCGAATTGCAACTAACAAACCCCGCAACCGTCGTAGCAGATAACGTCGGTATCGGCGCAGATACAATGGCGGATTACCTTGCACACGTCCGCCATCACTATCAATCGGAAACACACTGGTTTGACATCGACCTGCCATGGGTGAAACAGGACGCAATAGAAGTGAGTATCTATCAACATTAGCTTTTCAAATGAGGGTTCATGGAGATTAACAATGTGAGGTGTTCATTCTCAGAATCAGGATTCACACGGATTTTCAGGATGATGGGCAACTGTTCTCTACAAAATTATCGAAATATTTCTAAACTTGACTTCATCTCTGTAATAAATGCCGGTATTGCCAAAGGGGGACGTTTGTATGGATTATGGATTTACGACCGTTGCACGGTTGCCTTCGCCAGGCGATAACGTCGGTATCGCGACGCAAACATTGGAAAGTGGGACACGCATCCGTCGTAACGGACAGCAATTTGAATTATCGCATACGATTTTAGAAGGACATCGATTCGCTGTCCAATCAATTTCAGAAGCTGCACCCCTCCTGTCGTGGGGGCTGCCATTCGGCTACGCCACACGTGCCATTGCCCCCGGCGATTATGTGTGCAATCAGAAAATGATTGACTCTCTATCAATTAGAAATCTACCTTTCGCACTTCCCAAAACGCCCAACTTTAGCGATGAAATGGTACCATACAGGTTAGATGAAGCCGAATTCCGTCCCGGAAAACAGGTGGTGCGTCATACGAACGAACGAGGTTTCATCGGTTATCGGCGTCCCGGAAATCGCGGTGTCGGCACGCGAAACTACATCGTTGTCATGGGAACGACCTCACGTACCTCGGGTTTTGCGAGAAAGCTCGCCGATATGTGTTCAGACCTTGCTGACACCTATCCTAACGTAGATGGCATTGTTGCTGTCACACATACAGAAGGCGGTGAAGGTAAAACACCGAATAACATTGATACACTGCTCCGAACGCTTGCAGGTTTCGCTATTCATCCGAACATTGGCGCGATGCTGTTGGTTGATTACGGCACCGAAGTCGTGACCAATGAGACACTCAAAACGTATATGCTGTGTGAGGGATACGCTTTAGACGATGTTCTTCACCACTTCTACCGCCTCCAAGGGAGTTTCGACGCAGATTTAGCCGATGGTGCGAAACTTATTAACAGTTGGTTGGAAAGCGTGAACAGAATGAGGCGGACCGAACAATCGCTGGAAAATCTAAAAATCGCTTTACAGTGTGGCGGTTCCGATGCCTTTTCTGGTATCTCCGGTAACCCGCTCGCCGCTTACGTTGCGAAAGAGGTCATCCGATATGGTGGATGTGCCAATCTCGCAGAAACCGACGAACTCATTGGCTCAGAGGCGTATGTGCTTCAGAACGTCCGAGACTTGACGACTGCCCGCACCTTTCTTGACACCATCGAACGTTTCAAGGAACGCGTCTCATGGCATGGACACTCGGCAGAAGGCAATCCATCTGGGGGTAATAATTTCCGTGGACTTTATAACATCGCCATTAAATCTATCGGTGCAGCGATGAAACGGCACCCCGATGTCTGTCTCGATTATGTCATTGACTATAGCCGACTCATGGAGAAACCCGGCTACTACTTCATGGACAGTCCGGGCAACGACCTGGAGAGCATTGCTGGACAAGTCGCTTCTGGGGCGAATATGATTTTCTTCGTAACAGGCAACGGTTCAATTACCAATTTTCCCTTCGTGCCGACAATTAAAATTGTAACAACAACAGGACGCTATCAGATGCTCAACAAGGATATGGACGTGAATGCCGGGGCGTATCTTGACGGCACGCCGATGGAGGAACTCGGTGAAGCAGTGCTCGACTTGACAGTGGATGTTGCCTCGGGTGAACAGTCGGCCGGTGAGAAAGCCGGACATTCTCAAGTCTCGTTGTGGCGCGATTGGAAACAGACGGGGCCCGTGGAATTAGACCCCCTATTGACAGAATCCGAATTGAAACCCGGCGAGCCGATACCCATTGAAACTTCCCTATCGCGATCCTCTCAAGTGCTACACTTCCGCGCCCTCCAAACGGAAGCAGGTTACCGCACGGACCAGGTTGGGTTAATTTTGCCGACCAGTCTCTGCTCAGGACAGATTGCACAGATGATTGCACACCGGTGCAATGAACAGGAAATCGGCAGAAAACAAGGCGTATCTCGTTTCGTTGCACTTCCACATACGGAGGGATGTGGGGTCTCCAGTGGACGTTCTGAAGAGATTTACACCCGCACGATGATTGGACACCTCACGCATCCGACGGTTGCGCTCGGTTTGCTCCTGGAGCACGGTTGTGAGAAAACCCACAATGACCACGTCCGACACGAAATTCAGCAGCTCGGTATCTCACCAGAACGCTACGGATGGGCAAGCGTCCAATTAGACGGTGGCATTGATGCCGTTATTGACAAGGTACAAGACTGGTTTTCAGCAGAACTCGCGAATAGGTCATCTGTTCCTGTTGTCGATGCAGGTTTAGAACACCTCTGCATCGCTGTAACATCAACCGGTGAAGCGCCAGAAGAAGTCTCAACCTCGCTGATGCAATTGACGCACAGGGTTGTGGCTGCGGGGGGAACGGTTGTCGTTCCTACAAATGCAACGTTTATCACATCGGATTTATCCACAACGTTGGCGTATGGGCAACGCGTTGAAAAATCGGGTTTCCACATCATGGAGACCCCTACGGATCAACCAACGGAGACGCTCACAGGACTCGGGGCGACGGGGGTTAATCTTGCGCTCACACACATTGTCGGTACACCCCTACAATCGCACGTCATGGTACCGCTGATTCAGGTATCCACAAATTCAGCAACGCAAACTGCCTATGGTGCGGACCTGGATATGACGACTGCTGATGTTGACGATCTCTTAGCGTTGATTGTAGAGGTCGCATCACGGCAGTATACGCCGAAGCTGCATAGTAAGGGAAATACAGACTTTCAGTTGACGCGCGGGTTATTGGGCATCTCGATGTAAAGGTATTCTAGGCATTAGAATGCAATCCGCAGCAATTCCACAGGAACATTAGCCATGAACGTTGGTTTTTGAAATGTCATCAAACCTAATGTAAACCATTCATTGATTGAAGGCAAGGAAACAGTGAACCTGTCTGATTTAGGCATGAGATTGTTTTTCGCAAAAGTAGCCGTCTCGCCCCATCCCTGTGTTAACCGGTGTGCAAGCCACATTCCCGTTGCTGACCCAAGAATACTCGCTACAACATAGGGTTTATGGCTTTCTGCGTCCACCATCAACGGAAATCCGCTGCCGAAGAGGGCACCAGCATACGCGCCAACTTGTATCAAAGCTGCCCGACCATTTGTATACGCATCCCCGGTAGTCAATTGATAGCCAAAATATGTACCCACCGGCAAGCCAACCATAGCGGCCAGTACGTAAGGCCGCGCTACATCCACATCGGTTAGCGACATAATTCCGGCAGCATAGGCACTGCCGACACCGCCTCCAAAAGTGAGTAAACTTGCCCTTCCTTCGTTAATAGGTTTATCGTAAATCAATTTTGCTGTCGTCCACACTCCAGCGGGGACACCGATCATCGCGGATGTAACGTAGATTTTGGCTCGCGTCCAACTTTCGATGTCTTCTATATTGATAAGATATGGTATTGCGAGCCCGTAGAGTCCTCCAACCCATCCGCCCCAGCTAATCGTATGCGATTCGCCGCGATTAAACCACCTGTGAGCGCTCAGTCTATGGGCAAGAAGTCCGCCTATTGGCGTGGCGAGCATCGCAGAAGCGCGGTAAGCTTTATCATTCTCTGATTCAAATAACACAGGTACCCCGAGACCATATAGCGTGCCTGCCAGACTGCCCGATAGAATTAAACCGGAGCGTCCTGCGCCGAGTCGATGATTTCTTGTCGCGATAAGGCTTCCTGCAAAAGACCCGCCGCCAATCAACAACTCTAATCCTGCTATTTGTGCCCTGGATTCAGTCTCAAGTAATCGAGTTGTTCCCGGTCCATAGAGTGCAAACCCGTACAGTGTTGTAGAAACGACCAAGAGCGTTCTGCCTTTTTTCTGTTCTTCTACGGAAACGCTCTGCTGCGTTTGTATTTGCGGATAGCCTTTATGCACGAAGTGCACAAAAACGAAACCGACAAAACAAATAAGAGAAACGGCTTTGTGAAACATAAAACGACTTTTCATTTTTTCTCCTTTTTGGCTTTATGTAGATGATTCTCTGTTCTCCGGCATGCGACAGACTTATTTTAGCTGAACGAAAGTTAGTCTTAGGAATTAAATTGTGTCAGGCCCAGACTCACGGGCTATGCTACAACAATTGGCACAATCTAACAGAATTGCGGTGTATTCGCCCCAGAGCATGCTATTAAAGATATCGGATAACCTTCATACCGTTGATTCATGCGACGTACATCCATCCTACGACAAGGATGGGAACTTAAGTTATATTAGTAAAGGCAATAAAGTAATAATATATTGATTAATTAGTTGACTAATGCGTTATATTCCTTCATGGATTTTCGCGGGGCAAAGACAGCTTTGGTCTAAAAAGCAAATTTCGGGTGGGGATAACGGGCGGATATAGGCATCCGCCCTACAGTGTATGGCGAGCTATTGCGGGATTGTTTCTACAAAAAAGAGCAGACGCTACTACAGTGGCAACGAAATCGGTGCGCCGATTTGGGAGGAACGGTACGTCGCCTCTGCTAACTCGATACCGGCTCTGCCGATGCGTCCGTGGGTTGTTGGTTCCGCTTCACCGGCGATGCACTGGAGCCAATGGTCAATGCTTGCGCCTTTCGCCGCGACCCCCCAATACCGCTGCTGGCGTCGCTCCTCTGGCATATTACGATAAGTGTCATCGTCTGGGACTGGAGCCGTGAATTCTTCGGCCTCTGCCATATCGTGCGTTTTCCAACGGAGACCGTGCCGAATCACCATCGCGGAACCTCTGCTCGTGACGAGACCGTTTCCACTATTCCCGATCTCAGCTGCCCAACTCTTCATCATCATACCGACCCCCCCGTTCTTAAAATGCACCGTTAACACGGCGTTGTTCTCAACAGCTTGTTCAGGAGGCGGGTAGGTGCCACCGAGTGGGACATGACTTGTGAACCCATAAACAGTGGAAGCGGGACCATAAAGCCACAACCAGATATCGAGATTGTGGATGGCTTGCTCCACGAGCATCCCCCCAGATTCTACCTTGATGAAGAGCCACGGGTGTCGTTCCGGTGAGAACCAACCGACCTGATTGGCATACGCCATCTGCAGCGTGCCGAGCGTACCATCGTCCAATAGCGATTTTAGCTTCATGTACCCCGGATCGAACCGCATCATATAGGCAACCATCAGGAGAACACCTGCCTTTTCAGCAGCGGCGACCATTTCATTACCCTCTGCGACGTTGCAACACATCGGTTTTTCCATTAAGATGTGTTTACCTGCAGCAGTCGCAGCGCGAGTAATTTCAAGGTGCGGACGCGGATGGGCACAGACATCCACTGCGTCTATATCCTGCCTGTCAAGGAGGGCACGGTAGTCTGTATAGGCATCTGCCCCGAACAGGTCGGCTTGTTCGTTAGCAGACGCTTCATTGATGTCGGCGATTGCGACAATGTCTGCACGGCGTGTCGATTCTTGATAATAGGGTGCGTGGAGGTTGCGGAAAATACCGCCACATCCAATAATACCAACGCTAAGCTTATCCATGTGTTACTCCTTCAAAGCTCATGTTTGTAGTAGGGGAACCATTCATTGCCTGTCCCCACCACGGAATGTATCAACCACTTTAAGAATAGGAAGTTCCGCGGTATCCTCTAAGAGTGCGAGTGCTTCGGCGATGATTGCGTGCTGTAATTCTGGGTTGTTCGGTTCCCCGAGTGGATGTCCGAAACCATACGGTACTGCTAAGGCACGGGGGGGTCTTACCTTCCTTGTAATACCTTCAATCAGGGTAATTGAGACTGTAGAAATCCCTGACGCTTCAACAGCACGTTGTATCAGCCCCACGGACTGATTGCACATCGGTCAGACAGGCGTTAAGAACGCCACATCTACATCGTCAGCCTTAAGCAACGATCCAACTTCAGGTGCGGATTGTGTAATGAGAGCGTGCGGTTTTGTAATGGATCCCATAAAACTGAAGTGTCTATCGTTGAGTGATCCGATTTTACCCGCGGTCTCTAGCTCCCTGAATCTATCAAGTGGAAACGCGAGGTTCGGGTCCGTTTCGAGCCCCCGTTCATCGTAAGCCGCACTTTTATGTCCATTGATGAGGGTTTGTGTCTGAATTGAATTAGGAATTTCGCGATGGGAACAATCGCCTTTTTCAAAGGGGGGCTGTCCATGCAGAAAAAAACCGGCAGTCGTAATGAGAGCAACTTTACATTCATTCAACGGCAAATGCAGCGGCGTGTGAGGAGACGTTCCATAGCGCTTGCCGCGGTAAAGCTTCATAAAGAATCGAGAGAGGAAATCAAGTTTACGCAATGGTGACATAGTTGTCCTCTTACTGCAATTATGCGTTGTTTTCAAGGGGCCACCCGCCGTGTTCGGCAGTCGTATTATCTATATCTTCCATAATTTTGACGGTTTTGTCAAGTGCATCACAGATACGGCGATAGTGTTGGATAGCATCAAATGTCAAAAATCTTGACGCTCGGTCTGTAAGCCATTTTTCTGCAGGTTGGTGTCCACCCACACGAAATTCCCAGACTTCCCGTGAGATAGGGGCAAAATACTGAGTTGAATTAATCCAAACGCACTGGTCTATCTCCGACCAACGAATTTCCTCAATTTCTGAGTTACCTCCTTCTGGAAATTCTGGTAAGAAACTTGTATCTTCACACTGAAGTAGGTGTGCCTCTACCAGTTGTTCACCAAGCGCTGTTAATTTTTGAAATAGCGCATAATTGGTTGTTAATGGTATATGCGGAAAGTCAATTTTGAGTTGATCTTTATATCGC
Organism: Candidatus Poribacteria bacterium; assembly: GCA_965202725.1. Taxonomy (GTDB): domain Bacteria; phylum Poribacteria; class WGA-4E; order WGA-4E; family WGA-3G; genus WGA-3G. Next base: position 3,496,448 of record OZ241845.1, on the reverse strand, counting down.
TCTCGGTACTTTGGAGCATGCAAAATTGCATAGATATAGTGGAAGATATCCGCCGGTCCAATAGTCGTGTGTCCATCTCCTTTTCCATCTGGAATCAAATGCAGTGCAGCAGCATGAGCAATTTCATAGTTGAGGTGCCGGCGTACTTCATCCAGAAATTGCTGGGACATATTATGATGCCTTTGCCCTCCTTGCTCTGCATAGCAGTAGAGAGGAAAGACAACAATTCCGCCGCGCCGGAAAAGGTTTAAATTGGCAATTGTCTTAGAGATAGAGACGATATTCCATGTAGTATCCCCGACTGCTTGCCCGGCTCTACCTACACACATCGCTATGTTCTCACCGGCAAGAAGATGGTGCATCACTCTTACAGTTCTCCTTGCTACTAACGCGTCGTGGTAGAAAATGAATCGTTCATCATAAGGGCGATATAAAATCGGTTGAATGTGCTTTTCAAGATTTTGCTCCGAGCGAAGCACTTCGCGCGCGCCATCAATATCCCACTCTCTGTTCATGCGGATTGGTAGTTGCTGGCAAAGGTGTTCGTTGGATTCTGTAGAATTTCGGAAGGGGTTTACCCTTTCAAGAATCGGTTCCGGTTCAAAATCTATTACCATTTTGTCTCGTTTCGTGATAGTGCCGCCATTATTCACGGGAAAGATATCAGCGAGTTTCCAATAGCGGTCATACTCTTCGCCGATACTTTCGCTGTGTGGCACAAGGAGATAATTCGGAGATTCTGGGGTCAGTCTTTCCCACGGGGTTGTGTCAATATCGTGCGCTTCAAGCCAATTGTATTTATCTTTACGATTCCCCCATAACTCCGCATGATAAACACGTGTAGGATTTCGTTTTTCTGGGGCATGTTTGACAAAGATACCGATAGCAACCCCTTGTTGGATTTTAAAAACGTTATCATCCGTTCCACCGTCGGGTGGTTTTTCATTTGTTCGCTTGTTTCCGTGCAGGTCGAGGATGTAGATGGTATCAAAGGTTTTCATGAGGCTTTGACGCATGCCGCGAAACGTGAGGTTATTGAGGTAACCGTGGTTGGAAATAAAGGCGAGGACTCCGTATCCGGTTCGGGCAATTCGCCATTGGGCAAATCGGATAAACTTAACGTAATCATCGTTTAACCATTTTGAATTACGTTCATCAAGGCTTTGACCCTCTACCTTAAAATAGTCTTCCGTCAGGGTGTCTCCGTCAAGACCGCGTAATAGTTTGGTAATCCATTTGCCATTGTTTTCTGACTCACCCAGGTACGGCGGATTTTTGATAATTACCATTACTGGAAGATCGCGTTTAACAGTGGCAGCAGATTCCGCTTCTTTGGCGATTTCCTCTGCAAAGATAAACAATTCCTCCCGACTATTTCCTACCTCAAGTGTGTCCGTAAGGAAGACCTTGAGACGCTCGCCAACTTTTAATTGGTATCCTAATTCGGCCAGTTGATGTGTGAGAGTCAGATGGGCCATGGTATAAGGCGCCACCATGCGTTCAAATCCGTAAAGCCGCGATAGGAGATGCTGTGGTACATATTCTTGCCACGCCCCGGCCATTCCACTGGTGATAATGGTGTGATATATTTGCGAAATCACAGATCGAAGGAACGTTCCAGTCCCCGCGGCGGGATCGAGAATATGCACTCTCGGCAGCTGTTTCCCGTTGACATCAACTGTCCCTGTATGTGCAAGTCCATCGGACAAGTTAAACCGATCAGTCAATACGTTATCAACGCTTCGGACGATATAAGCAACAACCGGTTCGGGTGTATAATAAACGCCGCGCCGTCTCCGAATATCGGGATCGTAGTCACTCAGAAAATCCTCATAAAAGTGAATAATGGGTCCTGCTTGTCTGCCTGCTTTCCCAAAATCAGTGGTAATACGTTCCATATCGGCAAGGTCAAGTAATTCAGCAATAGAATCAACGATCCAATGCAATTGCATCAACTTTTGGATGGATACCCATAAAAGTTGTGAGAGAAAAGGGTTCATTTCCTCAAGGCTTTCTATTGCACTCCTTCGAGTAAAGGTCCCGTGGGTATGATGGCACCGGGCAGCGAACAGGCTGTAGGTGATTGTCTGTGCCATCATATCCGCGAAATCCACTTCGGAGAGATCAGCGATGAGATGTTCACGGAATGCAGCCAATCGATTCTGGAGTTCGTTGTTCGATGTATTTTGAAGGAGCTCGGCAATTACAGCCTTGAGCAGTTGCGCCTTGCCGCTGAGCATTCTTGCAAGGTCTGACGCTTTGCTAATCCTGAGAGGTTCTGCGCTAAAAAATTCAGCTAAAAAGACCGAAACTTCGTTGTTATCTGTGTTTCGGTGTATTAGGCGTTGAGTGGTGTCATCGATATCGGCGATGCAAACTGAGAGACATTTTTCGCCAGCACTATAGAGGCGAAATTCCAGATAATCGGTTAGAATTAGGTTTGGAAATGCTTGGCGATACCGTTGAAGCTGTTCAACCCCTTCTTCGGTATCTAAGTCTGTCCCCGGTAGCTTTGTCTCAATCCAGCCCAAGGATGCCCCTCCTCGCTGAATAAGGAAATCAGGAGCATTTCCCGCGATACGCTTGGGTTCATTGGTAACGTTGTAATCCGTTGTAGGTGAAAAATTCTGACCCCAGTCAACTAAAAATTGCCGAAGCATAGGACGATAACTATGCTCCGCCGCCTTACCGGTCTGTAATTCTCTTCCAATGGCGTTGAGATAGTCATTGATTATTGCCATAAGTATACGTATCCATTTGCAAATATAAGTCTTTCTCTCTTTTGACAACGGGAAGCAATGTTGCCCAACCCAACGATACCGACACGATACATTGGATCTGCTCCTTTTTTGGGATTTTATATTATCGAAGTATACCAGTGGTGTTGTGATCTGTAAAGCCATTTCTTGTTTCGGTTGATTTTATATCATAGCTGTTGTAAAATAAATGATAGAAACCTATCGGACAAGCGCGTTTTCAAAACCTATCGGGCAAGAGATGACTACGTATCTAATGCGATTCTTAATATTAATCACTCTGATTTTCTGCGTTGTCAGCGGCTTTGCTTTCGCCGATCCGTGGTTGTGTGGGACTCCCGTCTTGTACCAACACCATCCGGTGCAACGTCCGCCCGAAGAAATTGCTGCTGCCCCTGCCGCTCCGGTTCAGGTTGGACAGATAGAACGTTTTTTTATTCACATCCCAAGAGCAGAAGTAACAGCCACCTGTATTGCTAAGAGCGAACACCTCTACGTCTATATTGATAATTCAGTGCGCGACATGCTCACTGATGCTGAAGCAGCCGCAATTACAAGAGAATTCGACACTCGTATCTATCTAAGCGTTCGAGAGTGGCTCGGCAGCGAATGGAAGCCTGGACTTGACGGAGATAACCGAATAACGCTCCTGATGCACGATGTCGGCATGAACAATTCTGGAGAAGACTATGGTGGTTATTTCGCACCCATTGATCAGATACCTACAGCACCGAATAGTAATCGGCGCGAAATGATCTATATGGATATTTTCCAGTTCAAAGAACGCGCAAGACACACTTTTTATAGCAGTCTCGCACACGAGTTCGCACATCTTATCAATTGGTTTCAAAATGGGGGAACAACCGATCAACGGTGGTTAGAGGAGGGGGTGGCATCCTTCGTAGAGTGGGCAGTTTATGGAACCGTACACACCTTTTTTGTTGACGGCTACCTGGCCAACCCCAGCGTTTCGCTCGTCTACGCAAACACGAGGGAAGTCTATTATGGTGCGGCTTTCATGCTCATGCTTTATCTCTATGAACAGTATGGCGGAAAAGAACTCATTCGCACTATCGTAGAATCAGATGCACTCGGTGAACAAGCGATAAATGCTGCTTTCGCACTCGGGGGTACAAGCCCATCTAACCGGGATGTTCGCTTCCCTGAAGTCTTTTTGAATTGGGGGCTCGCGAATTGGACGAACACACAAGCGCGACATAGACAACTCGGCTATGCTAACCTTCGCGACCGAAGAGTGAATGCCGCAGTGCCGCGCGTTTCTAACTATCCAAGCAGAGCAAACAATCTCCCGATTGACCAGTGGAGCGTCCGCTACACTGTCTTCCAGAATCTACCAGAAACCTTAGATTTGTCGGTGACCGGTACCCATACGGGGAATCTCTATGCGACAACCCTCTATCTAACACCTGATGGACAGACAGTGATCACACCTATCCTATTCGATATACAGAATAGAGGCCACATCCGACAAGAAGGGCTCCAGCGGCGTGGGGAGCTTGTATTGATGGTAACAACAGATACCCCAGCCGTGTTCCGCTACGTCGCTGCAGCTCCACCCGATGTCAGTGATGCTGAAAGGGCGATAGGTCCACTACGCCAACGCGTATCAGAGGTTATACCTACTTCCGTAACTTTTGCCCTCGAAAACCATACACAACCGAGCCGCCGACTCACAGCTCTCGCGCCGAAAACGTATCTCGAACCGAAGACGCAGATCCATCTCGCAAGCGACTATACCGATGTCGAAATAGAGGGTATAAACGAAGGCTATCTTTACGCAGCAAGTCACTGGGGACTTGAAGTTTTTACGCTCATTGAACCGGCAAAACCGACTCGCGTCGGTGAAATCGCCACCCCTGGACAGGCGAGATCCGTCGCTGTTGACGGTGAAACGGCTTATCTCGCCGATGGCTCCGCAGGTGTACACGTCATCGACATCGCTGTACCAACGGATCCAAGTATTACGAAGACGATCCGTGGTTTTACAGATGCGAGTCAAGTTCACATCACTGATGAATACCTATATGCTCTTGATAGGGCCCGAGGGATGTTGGCTTTCAATCTCCGAGATGTTCACAATGCCCTAATACCACAACCGCGACGTTTCTTTCGCACGGCAGGCACACCGCTCAATGTCGCAATTTATGACGATACCGTCTATTTTAGCGACGACAGGCACGGGCTTTTTATTCTGGACCCAAGCCCATTCGGTAACTTTGTCGTCCGCAGCACCGTTCCAATTTTAGCCACGGCGTATCAGATTGCCCGCGTAGGAAATACCACTTACGCTTACGTTGCTTCAGGTAATCTGACCTTAATTAATGTCACGGACCCCCAGAATCCACAAACAGGTATCACGTTAAACACGCCAGGGTTCGCCACTAACATCCAGTTCCAAAACAATATCGTCTATCTCACTGATCAACAAGCCGGTTTACATGTTATTGATGTTCTTAACCCACAACAACCCCAACGCGTCTCTTCCCAATCTACATTTGGTGATGCAAAGGGTGTGGCACTTCGGGACACACTCGCCTACATTGCCGACGGAAAACGGGGTATCCAAACTATTGATATAAGCCAACCGGAATCGCCGAGGTGGTTACACCGATATGCATTCGGCGGTAGGGCTTATGGGCTTGATGTCGTCAAAACTGGAGCGGACACCCGAACCATCTACGTCGCCAATGGTGTAGGCGGACTGAAGACCCTCGAATTCACAACGCCTTATCAAGGGACGGTGACAGAAAGTCTATCCTTTTCTACGCACCTTGGGAGTTCAGGGGATTCACTGGACGTGGCACGCTGCACAAAAATTCGCGTCCGAGATGGATACGGCTTTGCCGGTGTTGAAACTGGCATATTTGTTGTCGATCTCACAACAAATACAATCGTAGCGCATGTGCCGACAGATGTAGCCGTTTCGGACATCGCTTTACACGAAGGCTACGTCTATCTTTGCGCTGGATCTCTTATTGTCATTGACAGTCGAATACCGCAGCAGAGCAGAATTGTAACCCGACGCGACATGTCTGGAAGCGCCTATCGCGTTGTCCTTGATGGAGATTCACCTACACACGCTTACGTCGCTGCCCTTGAAGGAGGACTGCACATCTTTGACATCGCAGATCCAGCAATGCCTCGTTCTGTCGGCACTTACCCTACACAGGGCAATGCAACAGGGGTCGCGCTTAAAACGGAACGTGCTTACTTGTTAGATAGCAGAGTTGGGGTCGCTGCGCTTGACATAACTGAGCCAAACAAACCGAAATTAGACGGGATATACAGAGACGACACCGTCCTAATTGATGCACAAGTCAGTGGCGATCTCCTCTATCTACTTGATAGAGAGAGCGTTCAAATTATTGACACACGCACACTGATGACGACTTCAGCCCTTCTTTACAGAAATCGCGAACTCCAATTCCCCGCTGAAATGAAGTTAGTGGACGGAGTACTCTACATCACGGATCTATACCAACTCCGGACTTTCCGTGTACATCCAGAAGGCTATTCACTTTCCGTGGAGGAACTTACTCCTCCTGACTGGAAACCACCCCCACTTAAACCGACATCAACCAATCGTTTAAGCCAAAACTTTCCGAATCCATTTAACCCGGAAACCTGGATCCCCTATCAACTCGCCTCAGATGCAAAAGTGGAACTTCATATTTACGACGTTCAAGGGAGACGTGTCTATTCTCAAACGCTTGGGTATCAAAAAGCAGGGGCACATACCGCTTATTGGGACGGTCGAAATACCGCTGGTGAATCCGTCGCCGGGGGTGTATACTTTTATTCACTCGAAGCTGGCATTTTTCGGGCGACCCGAAAAATGCTAATCCAACGGTGAATTAGCGATCAGCCATCAGATCAACACCATAAGCGCGCGCAGCTTAGGGCGAGGTTGCCACGCATCTCTTTTAACAGTCAGGGCGCTTCTTTCATCCAAGTGTTGGTAATTTTCCAAATCAAATACGCCGAGACTAATTGCTGAAAGCCGAAGGGACTCTGATTGCAAAAAAAGAAAAATTCTGTAACGCAAATAAGCAAAAAACGTTTAACTGATTAGTCCAACACTATTCAGCAAAATTTATGTTATTTTTGTTCACAGAGAGATGCGCAAGGAGAAAGCTAAGATGCCTAAAAATAGCGTAACAGGTTGTTTCCGAGACATTGAGATATCGTTTAGCGCCGATATAGACTGCATCCGCATGAACCTGCGGAACTTGATTACGGATGAAAGTCAAGTACGCGTGATGTATCAGAAACACCCTACGAGCGGACTCGCCAACTGGACACACTTCCAGTTAGCAAGCAAACCCGTCTCGCTCCGTCTTCCATCAGAGGTTCTTGAAGCATACCGTCTGACATTTTTTGTTGACGATGCCGAACCTATTTTCGCCCGCATTGAGAAGATATTGGCAGAGCTCGAAACACTCAGTAGTGAGCCCTCGGTAGAAGATTTACCAGAAGATATCAAAACTATAATTGATACACAACCGGTAGATACATGTAACGAGGTGGCCCCACGCACTGCTGAAAAACCTGAAACCGTTACAACTGAGCAGATAGAGACAACTCGTAACTTACCAGAAATACAGCGGTCTACGGATATATCCAGTAAGGGGAACATAGATGTTTCTGACGAACCCGAGGGCCCAGAAATTGCTCAGGCAAAAACGGCCTCTAATGTACCCGGAGTACAGCTCCCGCCGGAACCGCCGAAGCACGTAACCACAGATGTCCCAGAAGAGTCAGAAGTCATGGCAGTCAAACACGTAGAAACGATCCCACATTTATCAGAAATACAGCATCCCAAACGGTCTCTTCGCGCAGGGCAAAAAAGTCAACAGGTGACTGCTGAACAACCGTCTGCTTCAGAGACCGACGCCCTGCTGTCGACAGTTCGGAAAGTCAGACCCAAGATGCCGAGTGTCTGTTCTCATCTGGGATTCAAAGTTTTGGTTCCAACCCTCCCACCAAGTGCCCTTGCGAAACAACGGCAGGAAGAAGCAAAGGCAACCCAGGCAAGCATAAGCGTTTACACCAGACGAACCCCTAAAAAGAAGAAAAACGGTTTCTTCGGTCAAATCATGCGTACATTGAAAGATGGGAAACGTGGTAAAACCTACTATCAAGAAAGAGGCGAAACCATCCAGAGCGAATTCCAAGATCAACTCTCTAAGTTAGATAGAGATTACAATGAGGGGTATGGGCTTAATCTGGCGTCATGGAAATCGGAGACGCTCTCCGAAGAGGAGACAGCAATTTTTCTGCTCAACCTCATGGTAAACGAAGTGATCGCATGGCGGAAAGAGATGGGACGCGCGACACCGGAAACCGAAGGGGTTGTCGAAACCCTTGCTGAAGTAGATACACACCTACGTCAGACACTCAAGCAGACCCGGGGTATCAGTACGCCGTCCCCAACGTTGTTCTCAAACCTCCTTGCCGAAAATGAAAAAGACCTTGAGAAAATTCGGAGGGAATGTGATGCCTATCTCCGGCGTTTTACCAGCAAGTTAATTGAAGAGGAAAAAAATCACGCGACTAAAATTGAGATTCTCTCCTTCAGAAAATTCCTTACTGAGTTCATCCGAGATTTCCTATTCGCTGAGATCGCGAAGAACACACTCGGCAATGCCCCCCCCCAACGTCTCAATTGGTTCCTCGAACTCGTTGATTCTGAAGTCATACCGATTGACATTGGAAAAACGAAGGTGTCACCACGCCAGCACAAAGTGAAAGATGCCCGCCCCAGTGAATGTGAATCTGGCACAATTGTCGAGGTCATCACGCCTGGCTTACAATCAAGAGACGGTAAACACGTCAACCAGATGGCTGTTGTCGTTGAAGCGGAGTGAATCATGCAAACCGCAGCACAGTTGATCAGGCGAGTTGGACGGATACAGCAAGTAAATCTTGGATATTTTCCAACACCGCTTGAAGAATGTCTAAGACTCTCCGACGTACTTGGCGGTCCACGTATCTTCATGAAACGCGAAGATTGCTCAGGGTTAGCATTTGGGGGTAACAAGGTGCGGCAGCTCACGTTTACACTCGGCGACGCTGTCGCACAAGGGGCCGATACAATCGTCCACGGGGCTGCCTCACAATCAAACCACTGTAGGCAAGCCGCTGCTGCTTGTGGCAAACTTGGACTTAAGTGCTATCTGCGTCTTGCAAGAGACCACAAGAGCATCCCTCAGGGCAATCTCTTATTAGATAAATTAGCAGGTGTTGACGTTGAGATTGTCGATGTCCCATTCGGCCCCGAATTAGATGCCTTAAAGTACGAGTTGGCAAAAAAACTCGAAACAGAAGGAATGAAACCTTACGTTGTCGCAGGGCCACGTTCAACTGCACTCGCCGCCGTTGCTTTTTCATGGTGTATCGCTGAAATCGCACAACAGCAACAACAGCTGGGGATTGACGCTGACTGGGTCTATACCTGCTCTGTAGGTGGTACACAAGCCGGACTCATCCTCGGTACCAAAACGCTTGCCCTGAAAATGAAGCCTTTCGGGATCGCACCCATCCATTGGGAAAATAAGCACGAACGCTTACGCACCGCTGCAAACGATGCTGCAGCCATCCTCGGGCTTGACAACACACGGGTTACAGATGCAGACATTCAGAACACCGACGACTATATTGGACAGGCTTACGGCTATCTTACACCTGAATGTATTGCCGCACTTAAACTCGTCGTCAAAACAGAGGGGATTTTCCTCGATCCAGTCTATACCGCCAAAGCGATGGCGTGCCTCATCGACCATATCCAACAAGGTAAACTCGGACGGGACGACACTGTCATTTTCCTGCACACCGGTGGCACTCCCGCGCTCTTTGCATATCAGGAAGAGTTAGTTCCTGACCTATAGCCTCACTCCCTCCATCATTGTTTTCTGTTAGGCTGTGCATAAAGGCCGCAAAATACCCCGGGCCGCTACGAAGCAGGTTATGCTCCAGAAATCTGGGTTGCTATCTTCCGTAGCATAGCTTGTTAGGCTGTGCATATAGGTTATACTCCAGAAATCTGGGTTGCTATCTTCCGTAGCATGGTTTCCTGTTAGGCTGTGCATAAAGACCGCAACATCACACGAGAGTCTCCGAAATCCTGCGCAAGTTTGGGTATATTCGCCCAGATGCGCCGGGCCTCATACCACAAAACCTTGTTGCTATCTTCCGTAGCATTGTTTTTCTGTTAGGCTGTGCATAAAGGCCGCAAAATAACATGGGTTGAGCAACAATGGGGGTTGGTTTTAGCTTTATAGATTGATTTTCTCTAACTTTGGGTTTTCTAAAGTCGAGAGAAAATCGAAAGCGAAATGTCTCAGAACTAAAACAAAGAATGTCTTGAAAGGACTTCTTAACACTCCCAGGTTTCCTCTGTGGTTCGGGTCCATCCCCGTAACGCTCGTGCCGATGTCAAAAAAAGGTGTTGCCAAAAAGGTATGTGTTGTGGTAGAATTAACCTGTCGCGGTGGGATACACCGAGGCATAAAACGGTTGTGGAGTGTCTGTAAGCCCTCCACTATGGAGGCACGACATGAAGAAACAAGAATCCCACGCCTTTAGGCATGGGAGTATCAAAAACGTGATGTTACGCATTATACTATTAGTAGAGCCTCAGATAAATTGCCGATGAGAATGAATGAATCATGGAGAAAACATGTCCTACATACGCCGCCACGATGGTAACTACTATACGCCCAGTGAGAGTTTAGCTGATTTGTTTAAAGCGTTAGTAGTCAAACCATTTGAAAATCCTGATCTACTGACCCAAGCGTGGATAGACCATGTGAGAAATAGAGACCACGAATATCATAGAGAGACAATTCTGGAACGAGGTCGGACCAACTTTGATGAACCCTTTGAGGGGCTTACTCCAAAAGAAAAGGTGTTAATCTATTGTCTTCATTATATGCCGATGCACCTCTATAGTTCTTATCACATCTTCACAAGGCATCTTGCACCTATAAGTGATAAAGTTGTATTTGTTGACTTTGGTTGCGGTCCGTTAACTTCAGGCATAGCGTTTTGGGCAGCTTTTGCAGGAGACCGCGACATTACTTATTTGGGCATCGATAGTTCGCGTTCGATACGTCATAAGGCCTAGGAAATCAATAAAGGACTTAACGGAAATGAGTCGTTCTTTACGAAAGGAAAAGGTTGGCTTACTTCCGACTACAACCGATTACACCAATACTTGGATGATTACATCGATGTTGGTGATCAGACACAAATTATATTTAACTTCTGTTATTTTCTTGCCAGCCAAACATTAAATATAAGTGACTTGTCTAACTGCCTTATTCGAATTGTGGCGGAATACAGTCAGCATAAAATGTTTGTGACCTATCAGAATCCTCCGCCTAGGTGTTACAGTCTTCAATCATCAGTTTACCACAAAAACTGGTATTTCCTCAAAACTCAACTTTCGATGTTTCAAAGTCAGATAATTCAATCAAATACCGATTCGTTTCGTTATGATCGCCTGACAGGTGGTCCACCTCATACTCCCTCTGTCTATTTTGATATACTTTCCAATGAGTTGTCTACTTTTTCCAACAATCCATTTGAGCCCTCAACTATTTTTTAATGGAGAACTGACCCATGGAACGATCAGAGGAGCAATTAGACTTTTTTTCTGCCCTGCACCAGCAATCCCCTGAACAACAATCACTATCAAGAAATCAGGAAGTGGTTACGATGATAAATGGGCTCCAATATGTAGAAAACTATATTGCTGAAGACCAGCATAATTGGTTGTTAGCGCGGATTGACGAACACCAATGGCTTGATGACCTAAAACGGCGGGTTCAACATTACGGTTTTAAGTATGATTACAAAGCCCGAACAGTGGATATGGACATGCATATCGGCGAATTACCAGCGTGGCTGAAACGACTGAGTGCAAAATTATATAAAGACGAGTACATGCCAGAAGTCCCCGATCAGGTGATTGTAAATGAATATGAGCCCGGACAAGGCATCTCAAACCACATTGATTGTGAACCCTGTTTTAAGGACACAATCGCTTCTTTGAGTTTGGGATCGGGTTGTGTGATGAACTTCACACACACATCTGATAAGACAAAAAAGATTCCTGTCTGGCTTGAGCCAAGAAGCCTTGTCGTCTTGAGGGGTGCAGCGAGATATGAATGGTTACACGGAATTCCCGCCAGAAAATCGGATGTGTGGGATGGTCAAAAACACGACAGGAAACGCCGGGTATCGCTAACATTCAGGAAGGTGATGATAAAACACCGCAACGCTAAATAAGAAAAGAACCCTCAACGTTTTGTCCTATATATCCCGCTCTACCGACAATTATTATACGCCCGGTGAAAATCTGAAGAACTTGTTTGAAGAGCAAGTAGTCCAACCCTTCAAACACAATTTACCCGTATTAGCGGAAGATGTTAAAAATAACAGAATATACTACTGGGAAGATATTGGGCGTATTCTCAGACAAGGACAGAGCAATTTTGATGAAACATCCTATGATAAACCCTCAAATGCGTATTATTTTCCAAAAGACAAGGTGGCTATCTATTGTGTTCATCATATGCCAAGGCACCTTTTTAGTTCTTATCACATCTTTACAAATTGTCTCACACCGATGAGCGAAAGGGATAAAGTTGTATTCATTGATTTCGGTTGTGGCCCCTTAACTTCAGGTATTGCTTTTCGAGCCTTTGCGGAGCAGATCGACATTACCTATTTAGGAATTGATAGTTCGCAAACCATGCTTGAGAAGGCAGCGGTAATTAACAGGTATGGTCCCAATAGGTATAAAGCCCCTTTCTTTGACAAATTTGAGTTGATTCGCGACTTCGCCTCCCTAACGGGCTTAGTGGACAAGCACATTAAAGACAGCGATAGGACAGAAATTATATTTAATTTTTGCTATTTTTTTTCAAGTCCAACGTTAGACATTGATAACCTATCGGATGTCCTCATTCAGATTATGAAGCGCTACAATCAACATAAAATGTGTTTGGTATACCAAAACCCGGATCATCGATCGTTAGCCGGGGATCGCCGTTTGAGATTGTATGGCAAGTGGGAAAAGCTTAAAACGAATCTTTCAATGTTTAGGCGGCAGGTAGCTCAGTCAAATGTTGAAACGTTCTCTTATAGCAGACTCATAAATGATTTACCGCATCATAACGCCAATGTTTACTATGAAATCCTTTGCTATGTAGCAAGGAAAGCATCTTGACACAGGCAATATTATCTGCTACATTATTGTTATGGCGCGCGATAAATTGTTGGCAAGAATGAAAACAATCCACGTGGCGATTGGCAAATTTCTCACGTTGAGACCCTTGCGAAGCGATACGGCTTCTGGATGAGGCGACCCAAGGGTGGCGGAAGTCATGTGACGCTACGCCATGATTCGGGGGCGCAGTTGAGTGTTCCTGCCCGCCGTCCGATTAAACCTGCATATATTCGGCAACTTGTGCAGATAATTGAGCAGCTAGAGGAAAACGAATCATGAATGCCCTGAAGTATCCATTTCTTATGAGCATATTGCCTCCCGAGGAAGGCAACACTTATTTAACCAAATTTCCTTCGCTACCAGAGTATCCGTTTCTTATGAGCATATTGCCTCCCGAGGAAGGCGGCGGCTATTTAATCGAATTCTCCGACTTACCGGGGTGTATGTCTGATGGCGAGACAATTGAAGAAACCATAGAGAATGGAAAGGACGCTGTTTTCTGTTGGATAGAAACCGCGAAAGCGTTTGGCGATGAAATTCCTCAGCCCAATTCTGCTAATGGTTTTAGCGGGCATTGGAGCCAACATATCCCTGCACACATTCACACTCAGCTTTCACAGAGGGCAGAGCAAGAAGGTATAAGCAATCGCTTGTTGTTTCAGTTCAACATTTCTCATGATGTATTCTTTTCGCCGGACAGGCGATTCAGACGTTCGCCTCCACAATCGCAATCTCATCTTCCGTTAAATTATACAATGCATATACCAAGGCATCAATCTCATTTTCCAAGTCTGTGGTGTCAGCGTCTGGGTTTGCGGCTTTTGCTGCAAGGGTATCATTGACAAGATTGGTAATAAGGAATTTTTGATCGGAGTCAATGTTAGGAACACAGATTTGCTTCATAAAGATACTGAATCCACGAGAAGCTCCACTTCCCAATGTGTTCGCTAGCCTTGAATAATACCACTCCACAGCTTTTGAATTGAGCACGCCACATAGCCAAGTTTCCTCTGTAGGTATAAAATAACAGGTATTGCTAAGGTAAACATTATTGGAGACCGCTGTGAAGCTTGAGTTTCGGTAAATGTCGGGCCAAACAATCTTTTCTTGTGTGAAGGATGCGTTTAACTTATCACTCGGACTCGCCTGTAATTCATACCATTTGTTTTTTCCAGCTTTCTTGGAAAGGGCTTCTCTATGCTGGAGCAAGTGGTTCAGGATGGACGGGTAGTCTTTAATGGCAGTCTCTTTCCTGACGTATATCAGCCACAATCCTGCCCATTGGGCACAGTAACGTTGAATATCGCGGCCGCGCAGGAGGGGTTTGATGATTTCTGCTGCCTTTGGGTCTTGTTCTATAAGTGCTTTTCTCTTGTATTCGTCTATGATGAAGGCTTCATTACAACCTGTTTTAATACCCATGTAGATGTTTATATCCCAGTCTTTGAGCGGTTTCCCGGCTGCCTCTATTTTACGTTTCAAGTTCATCTCAGCAGCCGAGAGTATCGCCCAGGGTTCCCCCTTATTCGGCATCGCCATATCAATACCATTCTCCATCAGATAGTCTGCTATATTGTCAGTCTGCCCGTCAAAGTCTGCTTTGAGAGATACCCCCCTGAAGACAGCAGGACTATCAGACACATACTTTTGAAAAAGCAAGATGTTTGTATCAACCGTGGCATCAAATACACCCGGACCCATATCCAGCAGTTGGACGGGGCGGGTGCACAGGACGAAGTAATCCCTCAGTTTTTTACCATAGCCGGCACGCATCCACTTATTAGAAGTGATAAAACAGACATGTCCGTTATTTTTCAAAAGTTGGCTCGCTTTTTCATAGAACAGACAATAAATATCGCCCGTGCGTGCGAAGGTTTGAAACCCTGCGGCTTGATACAGCTTCCCAAGTCTTCCGCCTTCCTTTTGCAACTGGATATAGGGGGGATTGCCGATGACGACATCAAAGCCTTGTGTAATGCCGAACATCCATTCTGGGTCGAACCAGTCCGCGGTGGCGTTTGGGTCATAGGGGTTCCACTGCGCGATCTTTTCAGCCTCGTCAGCAGGCATGCCGATGCTCTTTAGCTCTATGGCCAACTCAGCTCGGAGGCTCGTATCCTTGTGTTGGCAGGCACGTTTTTGCTGACGCGTCGTGGCGTGGAAGTGTTGTTCACGATTCGCACGCAAGGCCTGTTCCAAGTCAGATGCTCTTTGGCTGGTGAGGGTGCGTTCTGCTTTAAGCCCGATGAGTGTGTCCGCAGTGATGAAGCGTGTCTCAAGGTTCGGTAAGGGTTTGATACCGAAGTTTTCCGCAGTGCTGTCGGGTGTTTGTTCAATTGCGAGCGAGATGAAAAAGCGGAGTTTAGCGATCTGGCAGGCAACAGATTGGATGTCTACACCGAAGATGCTGTTTTGGATGAGGTATAACTTCCGGCCGAAGTCTGAGTCTCGGTAGCGCTCGAAAGTATTGCTGATTTCCGCAAGTTCAGCATCGCGTTCGTGTGGGTCTGAGGTATCAAAAGCTGCTGCCGCCCGTTGTGTGGCCCGTTCCTTCTGCAACTGCTCCCATCGGGTGTTATCTGGGTCCAGGCGCCTGAGGGCGAGCGTCAACTTGTGGAGCACCCCCATCGGAAACGCACCCGAACCCACCGCAGGATCCAATACCTTGAGCTCAGAGATTGCACGGACGATTGCGGCTTTTTCAACGTCATCAAACCAGTCCCGAGCATCGTCAAACGCTTGAGCATAGTCGAGGAGATAGTGTAACCGTTCCTCCCACAGCTTTGCGTCACCATCGGTTGGCGAGCATTTTTGGGCTATCGTGGCGACTAATGCTGCTTCCGCCATATAGTCCACAATCGCACGCGGCGTGTAGTAGGAACCCGTCTGCTTTCGCACCGTCGCACCCGTTTCAGGATTGTAGGCAGCCAGGAGATTCTCAAACACGCTACCCAGCAACTCGGGATCCAACGCAACCTCGTGTTCTATCGGCGTGTGCTCCTCAACGGTGAAGGTGTAGCGTTCAAGGAGCGAGAGAAGCCCGCGGCTTTCGTCAAAAAACAAGCGATTCGGGATGGATAGCTTGTGGTAGTGCTTATCCGAAAAACAGTCTATTCGGTAGCCCCCTTCGCCAGTGGCTGTGAAACTGTCCAGGCACTCGAACAAACCCCCATTGATGAACGGCGTTCGGGCAAAGAGTTTCAAGAGCCTCTCAGAATCGCGCATCTCTGCTTGGTAGCGATACCGCGAGAAATTACGATGTGTGTTAGCCACCGCTTTGCTGAAGCCGCGCTTGTCAATCTCTGTGTTGAGGGTAGCGAAAAATAGATTTTGTAGCACAACGCGATAATAGGAATCGCCCTTAGCAAAGTCACCCTCTATTAATAGCTCTCGGATTTTTTCTTTCGCAAACAAGGCATCTGCCACCAACCCTTTTTCCTTCATAAACCAAATAAAGAGGATACGCGTGATAAGCCGGATAACGTGTTCCTCCTTTTTCAAGACGCGTTTCTCAGCAGTCGGGAATCTTACCGCCTCCTCTCCGACTGCCCATTCATACCAATGATAGAGTTCTCTGTAAAATTTACGATTGAGGGGCTCAGTATTGAGAAAACCCTCCCATGCATCATGGAGGGCATCGAAGTTAGTAACGCCTTCTTTTTCAATAAGCCGTTGAAGATGAAGGTCAGAGAGAATGTCAAGATGCGCGCGCTTCGGGGAATTGAGGGAAATGTCCTTGATAAGCGTCACTTTCTCCAGCACTTGTTTATCCGAGGCACGCTTGGGGTGCCTGCGGTTAATAATAGCCACAGAGAGAACACCCCCGTACCTGAACATTACCAGCATGGATTGTGGAAACGCCTGAGAGAGAAAACGGGTCATGTCAGCGAGTTGTGTGCGCGTATAAGTATCAGCAGCGAGTTGAAGAGCGACAAACATATAGGAGGTTCTGAGGGCATCGTCCATGCCACTACTTTCAAACAACGCCCTTTGCTCTGGCGTTCGCTGTTGGTTAATCTCAGCGTCCGTTACTTGCATGATGTGAAAAAAGGACTGGCACTCTTCAATACGGCGTTTCTTAGCTGATCCCGCACTGTTAAGAGCGGATGTGATGAGACGATCAAACCGCTCGTTGTCCATGTCGTCGTTTCCGATCCGCCTGCTGTAGTAGCCGAGGGTGTTCAGGAGAGTTGTGGCAGCGGCTCTTAGCGGCGGTTTATCAAAGTTCTTTAGGGCATTCTCAATGTTCTGTTTAATTGGTATCTCTGCATCCATACAATTTTTGCCTTTTCCCAATAATGTTTTCGCCACATTTTTGAAGAGTGCACAGGGGTTGGGGAACCCAACCCCTACGATTTAAGGATGAATCATGAGCCATGTAACGAGCTGAAGGTTGGCGCTTCCGTTTCATGCTGAATAGAAAAACCTGGTATGTCGCCCGCGCTAGGCAAAACCCAACGAACGTTTTTAGAACCTATCCAACTTAATCTCACCCCACTGCGTCGCCAATTTTTCCTTAGCATGAACAGCAAAAGGCGTGTCACGATTCAGATCGTCTTCTGGATCACCTTCAAAATAGCGAAAATTATCAATCCAGAAATCCGTATCGGATTGGGCAATTGACAAACTTACCCACATGTCCCTAACGACATCCGCTGTTGCCTGGAAGGTATAGACATACTCCTCCCACTCGGGTCCCGTTAACGTTATGTCGGGATTGGGCTGACCGCTCAGGTGATTGGTCCACGGATCCTGCTGTGTCTGAAAATTGACCCGCACCACACGTGGTTTTTCGGCGCGCGCCCAAAAAACGACAGAGTACGTCTCGCCTTTTTCCATTGAGACACTGCGTTGCTTAACTTTTGCGTGCCAAGCGGTACCAGTGGCTTCATGTCCGATGATCTTCAGCGACTTTTTTCCATGTTGTGGGTTTTTCTTGTCGATCTCCATCGTATAGAGTCCGCCACGGTCGCAACACGCACCGTCCTCTAACTCCCAAGCGGCGAGGTCATCTTCAAAACTGTAGTTTTCGATGAGGAGTTCACCTTTCTTCCATTTTCCTAATTCTTGCAATGTTTCCCCAAAAGCACTCATACCTATGAGCAGTGTGAGCAAGAAAACGCTTATAGCCATAGATTTCGTCACGTTAAATTTCTCCCGTGTTTGTTTAAAATACGTTTAAAATTAGGCATCCGTACGCATAAAAGATTCCACTTCAGGCAATACATGTGCAACCGCCGCTTGATCGACGCGATCAGCAACGCTGTCATAACCTGCTGTCCGAATCAGCGTCGCGAGATTTCCGCCTAACTGTTCAATCGTCCATGCGACTGGATCCGGAAAACTCGCTTTATCGAGATGCCGTTGATCATTTTTCCCAGAGGGATCATAGTGATAATGTGGGTCCTTACGGAAACAGTCAAAGCGGAGGATCTGAATATTTTTGCCGTCGGCTTCTCCGTAAACACGCACCGAGGGACCGCCATCTGCACCGAGACTGCGTTGATCTACGCGGAGTTCAACGCCGCCCACTTCAAACACTTTTTCATTCATTGATTCTTCCTTTTGGCACAGCATGCGAACGAAAAGTTCCGGTTAACAACCAGAAATATGGGGACATTATACATAACAGTGATAAATATGTCAACCAAAATCTACGCTCTCAACTGACAACCGCAATCGCCTGAGCAATCCCTGATCGTCAACCAAAAATCTTTTTTTGAGTTTTTACCATAAAAAACTTGGCAAAAGTAATTCTGAATATGTTATACTATATAAGATGAATAAAATGAAAGTAAATTCTCTTTGTTCGGAATTGACATGAACCAACAGATGCTCGACCGCTTTGGGCGGATCCATACGAATCTCAGAATCTCGGTTACAGATGTCTGTAACTTCCGGTGTATCTACTGTATGCCTGAAGATATGACCTTCATGTCAAACGCAGCACTGATGACCTTTGACGAGATTTTGCATTTGGGGCGCATTTTTGTTGAATTAGGTGTAAGCAAAGTTCGTATTACCGGCGGTGAACCGCTCGTCCGCCCGGGGGTACCTATGCTCATAAAGCAACTTTCGCAATTACAAGGGCTCAAAGATATTAGCCTAACGACCAACGGCATAGGGCTGGTTACGCAAGCACAAGCACTTTACGATGCCGGGCTCCGGCGTATTAATGTGAGTTTGGACACGCTCAATGAAGAGAAATTCGAGCAGATGACACGCCGAAAAGTGCTTTCACGCGTGCTGGATGGATTGAAAACCGCACATGAATGTGGTTTCAATCCAATCAAAGTCAATGCCGTTGCAATGCGAGGGTTCACAGACGATGAAATTGTAGATTTAGCCGCTTTCGCGCGTCAAAATGCGTATCAACTCCGATTTATCGAATTTATGCCACTCGATGCCGATGATGTCTGGGGACGCAACATGTATATCCCCGGAAAAGAGATTATAGACAAGATTAACGCTGTTTATCCATTGACCCCCGTGACCTTGAACGGTGAGGCTAAAAGTGATACGGCACAACGTTATCGCTTCTCAGATAACGGTAACGAGGTCGGGATTATCCCGTCTGTGAGTGAACCGTTCTGCGAAAATTGTAACAGGGTACGCCTCACGGCTGACGGAAAATTCCGGACGTGCCTTTTCTCGCTAACAGAAACCGATCTGCTTACACCCCTCCGAGAAGGGGCAGCAGATGCGGTCATTCGTCAACGCATTCTGGATGCCGTCGCACAAAAGGAGGCTGGGCATAAAATTAACGCCGCAGACTTTATTAAACCAGAACGAAACATGTCGAGAATCGGCGGTTAGGCGTCGCTTAATAGCAACACACGCAAGAGCAAAAAAGTTGTCATAGACAAATATGAAAGGACTTCTCTCACAATCCACCGCTTTTAGGTGTCGGTTCATCCCCGTAACGCTCGTGCCTCTGTCAAAAAAAAGCGTTGACAACAGGGCATGTGTTGTGGTATAATTGTCGTATCAAGTTAGGCAAGCATTGTGAGCATAGCGTCTCCGCTATGTGCTTGCTTCCTACTCACAAGGGGATAAAACCGCTGGATACTTGAGAGCCCATGAGAAAGACACATAAAATAGCCTTACGTCCGAATCGTGTGCAAACTGCGGGGTTTTCCCAGCAATGCGGGTATGCGAGGTTCGCCTATAATGCTGCGTTGGCTGATTTTAAGACAGCGCTCTCATCAGAAGATAGAGACGTTAACGCAGCCATCAACTTAAGACACGTCGCGGTGGGATACACCGAGGCATAAAACGCTTGTGGAGTGTCTGTAAGCCCTCCACTTGCAGGAGGCACGAGATGACGAAACAAGAATCCCACGCCTTTCGGCAGGGGAGTATCAACACAGGGTTGATCATCAAAGACCTACACATCAGTGTACAAGGGAAACCGATCATTAAAGGGTTAAGTTTAACTGTAAAACAGGGCGAAATTCATGCGCTTATGGGGCCAAATGGATCTGGTAAAAGCACCCTCGGTAACGGCTTGATGGGGCATCCGGCCTATAACATTGACGCAGGGGAAGTGATTTTTAATGGCATTAATGTTCTGGAACTCGAACCAGACGAGCGGGCCAAACTCGGGCTTTTCCTGGCTTTTCAGTATCCAACGGCGATTCCAGGAGTCAGTTTAGCGAATTTCCTACGACTTGCAGTCAGCGCGGTGCGGGGAAAAATAGAAAACGGTGCCGGGAACGACAGCCTTATTCCGATGCGCGAATTCCGTCGCGAACTTCGTGAGAAGATGAAACAACTCGGTGTTGACGATTCCTTCGCTAGACGCCATCTCAACGATGGGTTCTCTGGGGGCGAAAAAAAACGGGCAGAAATTCTGCAGCTCGCAATGCTTGAACCCCAAATCGCCGTTCTCGATGAAACGGACTCCGGGCTGGATATTGATGCCGTCCGAATCGTCGGCGAAAGCATCAGTAAACTCGTTGGGAAAGACCTCGGAGTCCTTATTATTACACACTATCCGCGGTTGCTGGACTACATCCGGCCAGAGTTTGTGCATATACTGCTTGATGGTAGAATTGTGGAATCCGGGGGCTGGGAACTCACACAGATTTTAGAGGCAGCAGGATACGATCCAATTCGAGAAAAACACGGCATCGCAGAAAAAGCTGAATAGATATGAGCGGCAATTCGCGGCATAGCCGGTAAGCGAAAAGGAGAAATAAAATGGCAACTTCTCAAAAGCATACAACAGAAGAACTCGGAATTACTAAAGACTACCAATACGGGTTCCATGATGACATTAAACCTACATTTAAGTCGCGCAAAGGGTTAGACGAAGAAGTTATCAATGAAATGTGCGATATCAAAGGCGAACCCGAGTGGATGCGTCAATATCGACTCGATGCCTATCGGATTTTCAAAAAGAAACCGATGACGAAATGGGGGGGCAACCTCTCACAACTTGACTTTGATGACATCTATTACTACGTCAAAGCCTCCGATCGGAGTGAAAGGAGCTGGGATGATGTCCCTGATGATATCAAGAAAACCTTCGACCGATTGGGTATCCCTGAAGCAGAACGAAAATTCCTCGCAGGTGTCGGGGCGCAGTACGATTCAGAAGTCGTATACCACAATATCGTCGAAGAATTAGATAAAATTGGTGTTGTCTTTCTTGATACCGATACGGCTGTGAAAGAATACCCGGATCTCGTGAAAAAATACTTCGGAACCATCATCCCATCTGCGGACAATCAGTTCGCTGCACTCAACAGCGCCGCCTGGAGTGGTGGAAGCTTCGTTTATGTCCCGCCGGGGGTGAAGGTTGAATATCCTCTGCAAGCCTATTTCCGAATCAATAGCGAGAACATGGGACAATTCGAGCGGACACTCATCATTGCAGACGAAGGGTCACAGGTCCACTATGTTGAGGGGTGCACGGCACCGACATATAGCAGCGAATCCTTACACAGCGCGGTTGTTGAAATCGTTTGTATGAAAGGTTCACGGGTGCGTTACACAACCATCCAGAATTGGGCAAACAACGTATACAATCTTGTTACGAAGCGTGCTGTCGCTTACGAGGACGCACAAATGGAATGGGTAGACGGCAATCTCGGTAGTAAGTTAACGATGAAGTACCCGAGTGTCTACATGATGGAACCCGGGGCGCGTGGCGAAATTCTCTCAATCGCCTTTGCCAGCAAAGGACAGCATCAGGACGCTGGCGCGAAAGTCTATCACTGTGCACCTCACACCTCTTCACAGATTACCTCAAAAAGTATCAGCAAAGATGGTGGACGCTCCAGTTATCGCGGATGGGTCGATGTCGCAAAAGGTGCGAAAGGATGCAGATCACACGTCGTTTGTGATGCCCTCCTCCTTGACAAAGACTCGCGTTCGGATACCTATCCGGTCATTGAAATTAGCGAAAATGACACACGCATTGAGCACGAGGCGCGCGTCAGCAAAATCGGAGAAGAGCAGCTCTTCTACCTCATGAGCCGCGGACTTTCGGAGGAGGAAGCCTCCACTATGATTGTGAACGGGTTCATTGAGCCGCTTGTGAAGGAACTGCCCATGGAATACGCTGTTGAGATGAACCGCCTTATTCAACTTCAAATGGAAGGTTCAATCGGTTAAGTGATTGTTAGTTGTTGGGCGTTGGTTAAGAGATGCTTTGTAACAATCTGCCTTAACTTGGTGCCCACTTGGAAGGGGTGGATTTTTACATAAAGACCATTTAACTGACGACCAACAACCAATAAAGGATAATAAAAAATTGCAAAAAGGCGAATTTTCAAAAGACTTTCTTCAAAAAATAACAGAAACTGAGCCAAAATGGATGCGTGAGAAGCGGTTGCAGGCTTATGCCCTTTCTGAATCCTTGCCGATGCCACATACAACGCAAGATGATGCCTGGCGCCGCACTGTTGATATGCGCACCCAAGATTACTGGCGGCGAAGCCGGCGATCCCTCCGCGGCTTCGCGCTCGAAAAATATTATCCGAACGTGCCGACAAATGGTCAACTATCCGCAGAAAATGTAGGCTATAACGCCGAGGGGACAGCCGGGCTGTTGGTGCAAGTTGACGGGCAGCTTCAATACAGCTCTGATGCGCAAACGCTCAAAGACAAGGGGGTCTACTTTGCCCATCTCCCCACCGCCCTGCAAGAACAACCGGAACTCCTCCGAGACTACTTCATGACCAAGGCAGCCACCTTGGAGACGACGCTGAAAAGTGGAAATATTGCGCGACACAACAAATTTGACGCGCTCCATGGTGCCTTCTGGCAAGGCGGTTATCTACTACATGTCCCAAAAGGTGTAAAAGTTGAACTGCCGCTCCGCGTCTACATTCGGATGTCCGAAGCGGCACATGCCGACCTATCGCATGTGCTTATCATCGCTGAAGAAGGCAGTGAGGTTGCAATTCTGGAGGATAATTCGTCTATCAATCCAGAAGCGAGTGGTTTGCATAGTGGCGCAATTGAGATTTTCGCAGGGCAAAATGCCAATGTGACTTATGTACAAGTCCAAGATTGGAATCGACAGGTCTGGAATTTCGCTACACACCGGGCTATAGTTGCCAGAGATGCGCAGATCTGCTGGGTCACTGCTACATTTGGCAGCAGGCTTAGCAAAATAAATCAAGCCGTTATCTTAGATGGGGCTGGAAGCAGCGCACAAATGCTCGGGTTGGCTTTCACGGATGCACGTCAACACTTCGATGTGAGTACGGCACAGGAACACACTTCACCGCATACCGTCAGTGATCTTTTGTATCGGACTGTCTTGAAAGATAGCGCACAAACCGCATGGGGCGGGAACATTTATGTCTACCCAGCGGCGAACCATACCGATGCCTACCAGAAAAATGATAATTTATTGCTGAGCGACCGGGCACGTGCAGATACTTTGCCGGGGCTGGAAATTGAGGCCCATGAGGTCCGTTGCACACACGGCGCAACTGCGGGAAAGATTGATGCCGATCAGGTCTTTTACCTGAGGAGCCGCGGGCTCCCTTACGCACAAGCTGAAAAACTGATTGTTGACGGATTTTTTCAACCCGTTATGGAACGTATACCCTTAGAATCCGTTCAGGAAGAGTTAAGCACATCTATTACACGCAAACTGGAGTAACCGTCAGCTGTCGGTTATCGGCTGTCGGTTAAAAGTGGTCTCAAACCAACTTATCATTGAAAAATGAAGCTACCAATAAAGGAGCAACTTACAATGAGTCAACCGAAAATTATCGCTTATATGAAACCCGTTTGTGGATGGAGCAATGGTGTCCGTGCAATCTTCGCTAAATACGGCTTAGACTATGAGGACAAAGACATCATTAACGACCCAGACAACTACCGGGAAATGGTTCAGAAAACGCGGCAGCCTTATCAACCCTGTGTGCAAATTGATGATACCATACTTGCCGATGTCAGTGGCGATGAAGTGGAACATTATTTGGTCTCAGAGGGGCTTGTCCAGGCGAGTGAAGCTGAAACCGATGTCCCGACGGATCAGGCATGTGAGGACCACGGCCCCTCTGCTGTGAGTATCGGTTTCCCCGGTAGATAGGAGCGGGGACGGCAACAAGGTTAAAAAAGACTTTGATGGAAGGGCGAAAGGATGGATGCCAACCTTCCAATCTTCCAATTTTAAATTCTATCTCTGCGCAGGTAAAGCACATGGATACATCCTCCTTTCGTCCGCTTGATATCGAAGCTATCCGCAAAGATTTTCCGATCTTCGCCACGACACCGCCGCTCGCTTTTTTGGATAACGCTGCATCAACGCAGACACCACGCCCAGTTGTTGAAGCGATGGATGCCTATTACGATACCTATCGTTCCAATATCCATCGCGGCATCTATCGGATCTCAGAGGAGGCGACGCATCAATATGAACGCGCCAGAGAAAAGGTGGCACGGTTGATGAATGCGCCTCGGGCGCGTCAGGTCATTTTCACGCGGAACACAACGGAATCCATCAACCTTGTTGCTTACAGTTGGGGAAGCACAAATATCCGTGAAGGCGATGAAATTGTGCTCTCCGTCATGGAGCACCACAGCAATCTCGTGCCTTGGCAATTGCTGGCACAGCGTACGGGGGCGACGCTCCGGTTTCTGGAAATGACCGATGGGGGCTTGCTCGACTTCACACAACTCCGCGATCTGCTGACTGAAAAAACGAAACTTGTCGCTATAGGGCACGTTTCTAATGTACTCGGCACTATCAACCCGATCCAGTCTCTCATTGAGAGGGCGCATGCTGTCAATGCCAAAGTGATTGTTGACGCAGCCCAATCCGTTCCGCATTTCCAGGTTGACGTTCAACAACTGGACTGTGATTTTTTAGCATTCTCAGGACATAAAATGTGTGGGCCTACGGGTATCGGTGTGCTATATGGTAAATCGGAATTGCTCGAAGCGATGCCGCCTTTTCTCGGCGGGGGTTCAATGATTCGGAGCGTTGAACGGGATGTGTCCAGCTACGCAGAACTGCCTGCTAAATTTGAGGCGGGAACGCCAAGCATTGCCGAAGCCATTGGGCTCGGACATGCCGTTGACTATATCACACAAGCGAATTTAGCAGCAATCCATGTTCACGAGCAAGAACTTCTAAAATACGCACATCAACGTTTAGAAGCGATCGAAGGTATCACCCTATACGGACCGGCACCCCATCAGAAAATGGGAGTTATCTCTTTTAATATGGCGGGTATCCATCCACACGATGTCGCTGGAATCTTGGACACACATGGCGTGGCGGTCCGTGCCGGACATCACTGTGCACAACCACTCATGAAAAGATTCGATGTTATCGCAACCGTCCGTGCCAGTTTTTATCTTTACAACACGTTTGAAGACGTGGATCGCCTATATAACGGGCTTTGTAGAGCACAGAAACTTATGACCCGGAGAAAAGTATGAACGTATATCAGGAAGAACTGCTTGACCACTACGAAAATCCGAGCAACTACGGAACGTTGCCAAACCCTGATATTTCACACGAAGAGGACAATCCACTTTGTGGCGACAGGATCCGCATTGACCTGCTCGTTGAAGACGATACGGTTAAAGAGGTCCGTTTTTGTGGTCACGGGTGTACCATCAGCCTAGCTGCTGCGTCTATGTTGACTGAGGAAATTGCGGGTAAGACGCTTGATGAGGTCAAACAACTCTCAAAAGACGACATTTTGGGTATGATTGGTATCCCTTTGGGGCCTGTTCGTCTCAAGTGTGCCTTATTGGCGCTCAAAGTCCTCAAAGCCGGGGCGTATGGCATTACAGCTTGGCCCGGCGAAGAAGATAAGTAGACGCGAAAACCGTTTTGTGTTCCTATAGTTCGCCTACGTTGTTTCAGAAAAGGAAATTATGCCAGAATTCTATAAAGTTGCAAAAGTGAGTGAAACGCCACCCGGCACCAAAAAATTGGTCGAGGTGGATTTTGTGCCGGTGCTACTCTTCAACGTCCAAGGCGAATTCTATGCGATAGAGGACGTTTGTACACATGACGGTGGGCCATTAGCCGAAGGTTGGTTCAGCGGTGACGAAATAGAATGCCCCCGACACGGTGCTCGCTTCTGCGTGAAAACCGGGAAAGCACTCTGTATGCCCGCGGTTGAAGACATTGAACGTTACACCGTCAAACTTGAGGGGGATGACATTCTCATCAGTCTTGATTAATAAACGTGCCTTGTAGGACAAAGTATTAGTTTATACCTATTTAACACGCAAACGAACGGTTTGCACTACAACTGGACTCGCGTTATAGGAGGAAATTTAAGTGGTATCTGAAGCATCTGTCTTAGAGACTATCAAAGAAAATATTATTGACCCAGAAATTGGTATTAATATCGTTGACATGGGACTCATCTACGGTGTTGACGTCAACGACACAACGGTTGATATTACGATGACTTTAACGAGTCCGGGATGTCCCGCCGGTGGGCAGATTGTCAACGGCACACAGCACGTTACACAGCAGATGGACGGGGTTGATGAAGTCAATGTCAATGTCGTCTGGGACCCGCGTTGGACTATGGAACGGATGAGTGAAGACGCTAAGGATGAACTGGGTATTTTTTAATAGCAGTAGGCGCATCCCGTGTGCCGTAACGCGTAAGTTATAAACCTCTGTAATTTCATGGATAGGTTGGCAAAGCACCCCAAACTCCTCAAGAAACATCCGAATGCCTTTCAGATAGAGTGGAAAGACGGGCATAGCAGTTGGTATCCATACGCCTATCTCCGTCAGATGTGTCCGTGCGCTGAATGCGCAATCCTCCGGCACAAAGGCAGAGATGTCCACTCCCTCTTTTCACCGAAAGGCGACGGAGATATAACACTCATTGCGGTATCAGACGATATTCACCCACTTGATATCCAATTGGTCGGGCGTTATGCGCTACAATTTGATTGGAACGATGGACACGCCACGGGTATTTACCCTTTTGAAGTTTTACGCGAGACATGTCCGTGTCCAGAATGTGCACCCCTGCCACCGATCCAACCGGAGAAACAAAACTGAGCCATGCAAACACAGATACCTGAGATTTCCGCACAAGCACTCAAAGAAAAATTAGACACAGACGCATCTGTCTTGTTGCTTGATGTCCGCGAACAGGGCGAATACGACATCGTGCATCTCGAGGGGGCATGGTTAGTCCCACTAAATACCTTACCGGCCCACATAGACAGTATCCCCACAGAACGAGAGATTGTTGTTTACTGCCATCACGGGCAACGAAGCCTCTACGCGACCGCCTACCTACACCAAAACGGATTCCGGGATGCAAAAAACCTCACGGGGGGTATTGACCAGTGGGCAGCCGACATCGATCCAACCCTCCCGAGATATTAAAAGGAGCACTTGTATGATTGTTGAATTTGAAAACCGCTCCGGTGAAATTGAACAAGCCGAAATGGAAATTGACGAGCCTTGTCCTATCTGTTGTGGTATGCTCTTCCCGCTTGTCGAGTCGAAAGAGGACAGTGGGTATCGCTGTAGCAGCTGTGGGCTTGTCTTTTCTCCTGTAGAAGAAGAATATTAAGATCGTTCCGAGATCAGCTCTACCCGCCGCCACCATTTTGTTATTCAATTGTCCGAAAATCTGGAACGTCCATCGGTGCGCCACCGCTGGCGATTGACTGCTCAGAAACCAATCCCGGCACTGTGAAATCCAGGGCTTTATAAACATCCAGCGGTGGCTCTGTGTCAGTGAGAATACTATCGACAAAATCGCGTACCTTGAAATACTCGCCAAGGTCCCCGGCATTCTCAGACTCAACAGGTGGGTTTTTCCAGCGTTCCGGCAGAAGGTCTTCAAACTGTGAAAGCGGTCGCCACTGCTCAGTCACTGAAAACGCATCCAACCAAATCTTCGGTGCCGCCCCCAACCCGCGGGAACCCTCATAGCACCCTTTTGTTCCTTGCAAACTGAAATAGGAATTCGCAGGGCGGTTCGAGAGCATATCAATACGGATTTTGATTAACCCTCCGCCATCGGTCTTACAAAGCATCAGGACCGTATCCTCCATCGCATGCTCCGGGTCGGTGTTAACGCCACTGCCGAGGCAACAGACACTCACCACACGTCCACCGAACCACTGCAGTACTGGGCCGAGGCTATGCGTCGCATAATTGCACCGATTAATTCCCACTTGCCAGTAATAACGCCATGTCGGATTGCCACCTGAATCGTGATGGAGCGATTTAACGTTGTGGACGTACTCGCCTTCCCCGAAATAGACATCACCAAACATTCCCGCCTCTACCATGCTGCGGATGAGTACGTTTGATTTTGCGTAGCAGGTATTCTCAGCCATCGTATATTTAGCAGACGACTTCCGAACCGATCGAACCAAGGCGTAGCATTCCTCTAACTTGACAGCGGCAGTTACCTCACTCATGACGTGTTTCCCAGCTTCCAACGCCGCGATGGACTGCGGCACGTGCAAGTTCTCAGGTGTCGCGAGGACAACCAGATCGACTGCATCCAGCATGGCATCATAATCTGTAAATCGCTCTGGAATATCAAACCGTTCAGCAATGTTCTGGAGGGTATCTTCATTGATGTCGCAAACCGCTGTTACGTCGGTTTCCGCTATCGCCTTAAAAGGTGCGACGTAAGAACTCCCTCGATGCGCCCCAACAATACCCACTTTCAATTGATTGGTTTCCATTGTGTATTCCGATAATATGAACCTATACATTTCCGTGCAATACATTGTATTCCGCGGTATGCATGGTTTGCAAGTTGCTAAGGCTTAGCAACCCGGGGTTATCTCCCAAAGCACGCAGGAATATCCCACGTGCGCCGTTGAGGGCTCTGTCCATAGATAGCCCGAAAGCATCTTTGATCGTCTTCCGTCCCCCGAGATTTTTGACGATCTCGCCTGTCCAAGACACCGTTTTTGAGGTGTAGGCTTCACAAACGTCCACGACGATAGCCCCAGTTTCTTTTGCTTTGTGCTTGAGAAACTGCTTGAACCGATAATGAGACAGGGTCAGCATCTGCCTAACAGACTTCTTTCTCAGTTTCCGCTTGGCTTTACAAGTCATCTGTGAAGTTTCAAAAGTCGGTAGCAAGAGAATATCAAAAGTATCTACCAGCCAGCGTGCGATTTTCTTATGGAGTTCGTCTATGAGATTGCGTATCCGTTTACGCATTCGCTTTGCGGCTCTCCGCATATTTCGCTTGCTTTGGCGATGGGCAGCCTTGGCTGCACGGGACAGTAAGTCATCTAAATGGAAACAGAGCCTCTGTATTCTGTTGATTGCGTGATGTCCAAGCCATCCGAACCCACGCTCATGGAAATAGGTGAGGAAGGTTCTCACGCCGGGGTCTAAAGCCACAACACGTCCGTTTGGCTTTCGCTTCGGGGTTGCGACAGTATAGGAAACACACAGATAATAGCTATCGCCGTCTTTTACCAGGCGGGAGTCTCTGATGTTCTCGGGTAATGCCTCAGCCATGACGAGATCCCCTATTTTCGTGTGATACACGCCATTAGGCTTTATGGCAGACTTGGGTATAAAAATGCTATCTGAAGGTTGACGCTTAGATTTGAAAGAAACCGACTGCTTTTCTCCTTTTGCTTTCGCCTTCTTTTTCGCTTCCCTCACGGCGATACAAGCATCTCGGATAGCCACCGATTTGATTTGATAGGGCGTTTCTTTCGCCCACTCGGGTAAATCGTGTAGGATGCCTGTTTTGATGGCTTTCCAGTTGGCTTGCGTATCCGTGGTCTTGAGCAGATGCAAAGTTTGATTATAGGTGAAGCGGGCGGTGCCAAACCATCGCCGCAACTGCAGACGTTGCTCAGCCGTCGGTAAGAGTCGGATCTTCTTTGATTTCATCACGGTAGCTTCGGAGCCCGTGCAGTCTGCAACTGAAGACGTGCAGGATGGCGAGAAGATCCGCGGTGAGTTCTTCTTCCGGACTGTGTTCTGTTTTGTCAAGAACCACGAGTTCGCCACCGTTCTGTTCAATGAGGTATCGTATAAGATCGATACCGAACCGGGCGAGTCTATCCCGATGGGCAATAACAACTTGGAACTGAGCACCTTGCAAAAGCCTGTCCAATAAGGTCTTAAGCCCTTTTCTTTTGAAGTTGAGGCCGCTGCCAATATCTCTAATGACTTCGGCATCGGGGTAGATACGCCGCATCGCGGTGACTTGGCGTTCCAGAGCGTCTCGTTGTTTGGCACTGGAGACCCTGCAATAGCAAACAGTGGTAATTGCACTGGATGCGTTACGGATGTATTTTTCAACATTGTAACGTCTATGTCCGCCTCCCGTGCGGATCGTGTCAATTTTGCCCGCATTCGCTAATCTCCTCAGGTGATCAGGGGTATAGTCTAAAAGTGCACTTGCTTTTCTCGCTGATACATACATCATAGAGATAGGATAACAGATTCTCGTAGAAATGTCAAGAAAAAAAGCAAAATCTACAGAAAATAAGATACTGTTCAGCAACCCTCCCAAGTATTAGGAATAGCATAGCACACCGCGCCCAATTTATCATAGGACTTATGCATGATGCTTTTTTGTATCCTAACCTGTTAGGTTGTGTTCTGCCAACGTCTGTGTTTTTTCAGGCAGTTCCATCTAACGAAACACCCGACGTTCAAAATTGCGTCCGTCTTGTATTAGCTGTAGCATAACCTGTTAGGTTGTGTCATCCACTTGTATCAGTAAAATTTGCATCCATTTTCGACTTGAAAAACTTACTTGAATATGCTAAAATCCCATAAGAGATATTGATGTCAACAGATCCTACGTTTTTTCATTAAAGGGAGATTCGGGAGCTTGGTATGAAAGAAAATGCATTTGCAAATACAATTATAGTTGGAGACACAACAAAGATCTTACCAGAGTTGATCAAAAACAAGAAACAGTATCATGTAATTATTGCAGATCCGCCATACAACATTGGTAAAGATTTTGGTAATAATAGTACCTCTATACCTATAGATGCCTATGTAGAATGGGCAGAATCGTGGATAAAAGCCTGTCTTCATCTGCTGACAGATGATGGCTTGCTTTATCTTTATGGGTTTCCCGAAATCATTGCAAGAATTTCTGTCCGCTTTCCTATTCATGAGCAACGTTGGCTGGTGTGGCATTACACTAACAAAACTGTCCCTTCTCTCAAATTCTGGCAAAGGTCACACGAAGCGATATTATGTTTTTGGAAGCCGGATATACCTCGCGTGGATTTGGAGATAGATCAAATTAGGGAACCCTATACGGCTAATTTCTTAAAAAACGCAGCTGGAAAAGAACGAAAAAACACCCCATCTCGCTACGGAAGATCCGGCAAAACAACCATTTATCAGGCACATGAGAATGGAGCTTTACCGAGAGATGTCATTAAAATTCCCGCTTTGGCAGGCGGGGCAGGACGTGCTGAAAGATGGTTTGTTTGTAAAACTTGTGGGTCGAAAATTTATCCACCTGAATACCTATCTGAGCATCGCGGACATGAGGTCCTAAAACATCCAACCCAAAAACCTATGGAATTAACCAGACGTCTCATCCGGTCTCGTATCAATGGAAGAGGCGGCAAAGTGCTTATTCCTTTCGCAGGTTCAGGTTCAGAATGCATAGTGGCTCGATCCCTGGGGGTTGAATATCTCGGTATAGAAATAAATCCTGAATTTGTTGCTTTTGCGAAAAAGTGGCTCGAATACGATGAAGGGCAACTGGTATGGGTAAGGGAGGCTGATAGTGTACCGATTAACACCTAATATGGAACAAGCTTTACGCAAAAGTTTGGAAGAATATCATCGGCTATTTCATAATTTGCGATGCTCTGGTGAGCAATTGGAAGCACTCATATTCAAAGCCATCCAATTGGATAGTGAAGCAGGACATCAGGCTTCTTGGCAAGCAGGAGCACATGATACAGAAGCTGATATTAGAGTTAGAGTAAATGGTGAGCTATACCCACTACAAATCAAATCTGGTACTGTGACAAGAAATGGGTATCTGAGATTATCGGGATCTCGATTAACCCGCTTTAGGGAGAATTTTGGCGCAATTACAGAATATCTGAATAGTAGTGGATCAGATATTCTATCAGTTTCTTACCGTCAAGAAAATAATCGGACGGGAAGGTATCATATCTACCGAATAAGGTACGTAGATAGGGAATATCTTCACCAACTCAGCGAAGATGCTTGGGTACAGTCAGGTCAGAGTTGGAAACAAACGAATCAATATGGTGTGAACTTTACATTGTCCCCCTCTATGAGTTGGCAAATTTGGTGGGAACTACCATTAGATTTATTGGATGAGTCGCCAGAGTTCACTATTGGATAATTGTATAAAACTCTTTAATGTGTGTGGCTGCTACCAGTTTTCATAGTCTCAATCCCTCCAATTGGGAACAAGTCCCGAAGTGATGGAAACAGACGAATCAGTATGGAGCGGTTTTTTGGTTAAATCCTGCAATGGAGTGGAAGCTCCGATCGAAAGTACCAGAAGAATTGTTAGATATGTCCGAAGAATTCTTCATTTGGAAAGATAGAAAGGAGAGTAACGTTACAGACATGAATCAAGACCTTTTGCAGCTTATCAAGGATTATACTAGAAAAAAGCATACTGAAGTCAACGTTGGACTACTTGGAAAATCCAAAGATAATCTTGTCTCTATGCTTCTTGACCTTTTAACAATGTATTATAACGATTTAAACTCTTCTACGATTCGCGAGTTAGTTGTCGCTATCCTAGCTGGATATCAGCCCAATTCAGAAAAATTGGGCTATAACGGTTTTCGACAGAATACACTTACAGGAAAGGTAGAGCACTGCGAAATCAAACCCCGTAATGTTCGATCTGATTCTACCGCCAAAAACCGCCGTAAATTAGACGGGTCGGGTAATTTTACAGACTACAGTTGGCAAAAATTCGAAAGACACCAAAAAGAAAACCCCAACATGCTGGTCGCAGGTTTTCTCAATGCACAACTCATTCACATATTCAAGTTCAGTTTCAATGAACAAGTTTTCACCTCGCGATTGCAAGAACAACTTGAGAATAAATTCCCCACTGGCGATATTGAAGGGATATACTTGCGAAGCGCAAGTTTTACATTTAAACACTATAAAGACGCGCTGAGTCTGCAAACGATTTATACAGCATCTAAACAGGAACTCATCAAAGCACAACCACACATAACAAAAAATGTGTTCGACTATTTGGAGAAAACAGATCAATGACTATTGTTAATGAACACCTTCTTAAAGACACCTCATTAAAAACCAAACAAATTACAAAGGATGCCCTCGCAGAAGGCAAACTCATTGAAGGCGATACGCTCAACGTTCTGGCTAAGATAGATGATGATGTTGTCAATCTCGGCGTAACTTCACCACCCTATAATAAGCAAGAGAAGCAAAAAGGGTGGCTCGTAAAAAATGTCGTCTACGATACCTACAAAGATGCCGTCCCTGAACCCGAATATCAGCAGCACCAAGTAGACGTGCTGAATGAGATTCACCGTATAACTGCCCCAGGGGGCTCGTTTTTTTACAATCACAAAATCCGATGGGATAGAGGCACTATGTACCATCCCATGGACTGGTTGCGTAAAACAGAGTGGACCGTTAAACAAGAAATTATTTGGGATAGAGTCATCGCAGCGAACATACGAGGCTGGCGGTTTTGGCAAGTAGAGGAACGTATCTATTGGCTCTATAAACCGATCGGGAATTACTTAATCGGCAAAGAATTGAAATCCAGCGACGCGAAGTTGACATCTATCTGGCGCGGGGTCCCTGAAGATGGCAGAAAGAATCCACATCCTGCCCCCTTCCCGCTCTGGTTACCCGCGCGGGTGATTATATCCATCTTGGGGACAGAGACACAAGGGGTTGTGTTAGACCCTTACATTGGTAGCGGCACTACTGTTGTTGCCGCGAAACTTTTAGGGCATAAATACGTAGGCATTGACAGAAGTGAGACATACTTGGAAATGACGCTCGACAGGTTAGATAATGCCCCCAGTGAAATCTCTAAAATCCAAGAAGAACTCGCGTTGCATAATGTGAAGACAACCGCTCAGGAACGTAGGCTTCAAGGCAAGAATATGGGTAAATATCGACCTACAGATAACAAGGAGAAAACAGAGCAACTTTATATGTTGGAAAAAAACAAAAAAGGTAATTTGTGAAATAAATAATTAAAGATTATAATCAGGCAATGAACAATAAAACGCTCGACCATCTACTCATCACGTTCACAGTCCTATTCGATTTCTGTTTTGTTGCCACCGCAATTGTTGTTGCATACTGGGTCCGGTTTGAATCCGGTTGGACCCCTGAAGTCCTTGCCCTTCATAAAGGTAGCCCCCCTCCGCTCGACGATTATTTTCGACTCATACCGCTGATGGCGATTATCTGGTTAATAACGCTCAAAGGACTAAAACTCTATTGTCCTGAAAACAACGCCACACTTTCAGCGTTCTGGGTGCTCTGTAAATCCGCTTCCATCGCACTTATCGCTACATTAGCTGCGCTCTTTTTTATTTTTCACCACGATGCCTACTCGCGTTGGGTCATGCTGCTCGCCTCTGGATTCAGTCTCGTCTGGCTGTTTTTGGGGAGACTTGTTCTTTACCGTTTCCGACAGGCGATTCACGCGCACGGGGTCGGTGTCCAGCGAGTCGCAATTGTTTGTAATATAGACTCGCAGGGTTGCTTGCACACTTGCCAGGACGCGCGCGCTGAAGCGCTAATCAATGTCTTGAAAGCAAATAGCGGTTATGAATTAGTAGGGACCATCAGTAGTGTGACAGGGGGAGTCGCGTATCCCCCTGGAAGCTCACGTCCACAATATCTTGGTGAAAGTCAAGACATACTTGAATTGGTGCAAACGCATCAACTCGATACGCTCTTCATTGCATCGCCTGCAGTGTCAAATGACACGATTCTACAGGTGCTCCACGCCTGCGAAGGGGTGCCTGTTCAAATTAACGTGCTACCCGAACTCTCCGAATTCATCAGAAGCGGCACGGCTATCACTTTCTTTGATGACATACCGATGCTCCGGTTACGAGAAGCCCCGATGCAGGGCATGCAGGGGGTTGTGAAACGTTTTACAGACATCGTTTTCAGTCTTTTCGCCTTGATACTGCTAAGTCCATTCATGTTAGTGATCGCAGTTGCAATCCGCCTGACTTCACCTGGCAAAGTCATTTTCCGCCAGGAACGCGTCGGTAGAGCCGGGAAGCGATTCAACATCTATAAATTCCGCTCCATGCGCGTTGATGCTGAAGAGGAAGTCGGGCATGTCTGGGCAAAAGATGACGATCCCCGGGAAACCTCGATCGGAAAATTCCTCAGACGCTGGAGTTTAGACGAATTGCCGCAATTTTTCAATGTCCTCAAGGGTGACATGAGTCTCGTTGGCCCACGGCCAGAGATGTCCGGGCTCATCGACACCTTCCGAGAATGCATACCTCATTATCTCGTCCGGCAGCGCGTCAAGTCCGGTATGACCGGCTGGGCACAAATCAACGGTTTGCGCGGCAATACCTCCCTTGAAGAACGGGTTTCTTACGACCGATACTACATTGAAAACTGGTCCCTCGGCCTGGATATGAAGATCATGCTGAAAACGTTATGGGCAATCAAAAAAGGCACGCGATGATTCACATCTATGCCGAGAAATACTGTCGTAAAAAGGTCCATGCCCCAGCTTTGTAATAGCGATGTCCCCCCTCACCGATAAAAAGCTGACACTTGTCCGCAACACCCGCGACGGTATAGATCGACTTTAACCGTTCATAAGCGAACGCAACGTGGTCAATCGGAAAAATACCGTCATCACGTCCCGCAACTGCACAGAAGGGGCGTGGTGCGATTAAGCCTGCGACATCATACATCTCCCCAAGCCGCATGACTCCTGGCACATAGTTACATTCACAATGCCGGATCATGCCGATGCTCCCTTCAAACGTACAGAAATAACAACTCGGAATCGCTACAGCGATACGTGTCTCACATGCCGCTGCGAAAAGTGACACTGTCCCACCGCCAGAGTTCCCGGTAATCGCGATGCGTGCAGCATCTACGGGCAGATGCTCCGTTGCCCAATCAATGAGGCGCGACATATCCCACACCCGTTCACCGATCGGAGTCCGTCCGACAAGTATACTATGGACCAATTGGTGTCTGCAGGAGTGTGTGTTATCGGCTTGTTTATCCGCTTCGGTGCGTGTTTCCCCGAAAGCCCGCGTTGTGGGGGCGATGGCAATATAACCTTCTTCAACAACCGCCTGCCGTGCGATGTCACGTTCACCCTCTAGCATGTGTTTCGCTTCTGATTCCGAATGTGCAATACCGGCATAGAGATGTGGGGGGTTATGCCCGTGCGGCGCAAGCACCAGTGGAAGTTTGCCTTCAATCTCTTTCGGACGAAGCAGATAAAACGGGAGCGGCACCGTCGGTTCGACCCACAGATACCAACTTTCTCGAAAGTGGTCATCCATATCCGAAACTTCCAGCTGCTCGGCTCTCTGCACATAGTCCGCCAGATCAGATTCCATATTATCTAAACCGAGGATTTCCCGAAGTTTCGGACGAAAAGCCGCTTGCCAGGTTAAGAAACCTTCGCGCGAGGTCTCCTGAAATTCATACGTCCGTGGAACAGTATCATATAAGTTCTTAAAGTGCACTTCAGCATTATACATTCTCGCTTTCCTCCTATAGTCCGGTTCACTTGACAAAATTCAAAGCAGTGCTATAATGTACAATAATCATAAATGACACGCACAGCCCTGTCAACTTTTTTTATCGGTTGCCGGCCACCGGTGAAGCGAGGTTTTGTAACAACTGATCTAAGTTGGAATATCCTATCGGAGCGGAAAATTGTTACAACGTTCCTCTTTAAACTAAAAAATTAAAAATTGATAACCGACAACCATGGAAAAAAACGAAAGGGTGGCTCAGAGGCAATAGTAAAAAAATGAAAGTATTAATAACCGGTGCAAGCGGCAGACTCGGTCAGTTCGTCATTCGAGAACTGGAAACTGCAGAACACTCGCTGGTGCTGATGTCACGCAAAAATCCCCCCGATGAATTCGCACATCTCCCCTTTATCCAGGGCGATTTAAACAATTTTGAGGACTGCCAGCGCGCCGTCGAAGGGGTAGACGCAATCCAACATCTCGGTGCGCAGCCGAACCCAGTCGATCACCCCGATTTACGGGCAGGCGCAGCAGAAAAGGGCATCCCGTTCGATGCGACCTTCAGAACAAATATGCTCGGCACCTATTACCTCATGCAAGCCGCGATTGAAGCCGATGTCCATACCGTCGTGATGTGTGGTAGCAATTGCGCACTCGGGCACAGTTTCCGAATTAGCAAAACCCATATCCCGATAGACTACCTCCCCCTCGATGAAGAACACCCTTGCTATCCAGAAGATTCTTATAGCTTCTCCAAACGTTGTGGTGAGGATCTGTTAGCGAGTTATACCCGTGCGTATGGCATCCGCACTTATGTTACGCGACCCGCCGGTATCAGTCCAGAAGAACGACGAAACCAAATGAAAGCAAATGCCAAACCGGCGACAAGTTGGACCCCGTGGCTCTGGTGTTGGGTAGGGAGCGAGGATGTTGCAAGCGCACACCGTCTACTCATGGAAAAAACAGACACCTTACCACCACACGATGTCTATTTTCTCAACGCCGATGATACCTCAGCATTGGAACCCTCTCAGGAACTCGTCAAGCACTTTAAACCCGAACTGCTTCCGAAAGTGAGAACGCTTCATGGGCGTCAATCCTTTATCAATTGTGATAAACTCAAGTCCGCTGTCGGATGGCGGCACGAAACATCATGGCGGCGATAGAGGAACCATTAGTCTTTAGCAAATAGTGGATAGCGAACCACGAGGGGAGCAGCTAGCAATAGCGAGCGATGAACAGCGAATCGCTGAAAACCAACTTGGAGGAATTAGCATGTCAACCAATGATAGAGTCCGGATCGGTGTTGTCGGGGTCGGGAGCATCGCCGTGCGCGGGATCCTGCCACACCTTACACAAGACGACGTTCAAGATAGATTAGAAGTAACTGCTGTCTGTGATCCAGTACCGGGTAGAGCACGAGCCGCATCTGAAAAATTCAAGGTACCGCACGCTTACGAAGCTTATGAGGCACTTCTGGCAGACGGACATGTAGATGCTGTTAGTATTGCTTCACCTATCGGTCTCCACTATGTGCAAGGAAAACTTGCTATTGAGCATGGTGTTCATGCCCACTTCAACAAAACGATGACAACCACCGTTGACGAAGCGGATGACCTCATTGAATCTGCAGCGCGCAAAGGTGTAAAATTGGTAGCATCCCCAGGGGAGATGCTCCGTCCGATTCACCAAGAAATTCGTAGACTTGTTAATGACGGGGCTATCGGAACACTAACATGGGCAGCCGCTGGATCTGCCTTCGGAAGATACCACGAAAATGAACCCGTTAGGCAAGGCAACGATCCGCTTTCTAATATTAACCCAGCGTGGTATTTTCGCAAACCCGGTGGGGGGCCCTTATACGACATGACAGTCTACGGTTTGCATACGATGACCGGCATCTTAGGACCCGCAAACCGCGTAACGGCGTTCTCTGGTGTCCGTATCAAAGAACGCGAATTCCGCGGTGAGATGCTCCCGTGTGATATGGACGACAATACCTTTATTCTCGTTGATTTTGGCAAGGCGTTTTTCGGCTTCGTCTACGGGGCCGCCGCAGGCTCTGTCGTCAGAGGCAGGTTAGCTATTCACGGCACTGCCGGTACGATTGAGGGGGATTTGCTGAATGGGAAACCGATTGACGCACCACGCCGGGAACTGCCGCACGTTGTCGGACCGCATCGCGAGATTCAAGAAGCACACGTCTATGAGGACATTATGCAGTTGGTAGATTGGATCCGTGAGGATAAACCGACACTTGTTACGGCGGAACATGCCCGGCATGTGATAGAGATTTTCCACGCAGGCTACACATCCGCCCAAACAGGCGAAGTGCAAGAGTTGCGAACCACATTTTAAAGGAGCAATTTTCTATGCCCAAAGCTTTATGCATCGGTGAACTTCTCATCGACTTTGTGTCCACAACACCCGATGTAACACTCGCTGAAGCGCCAGGATTCGTGAAGGCCCCTGGCGGCGCACCCGCTAATGTTGCTGTTGGTTTAGCTAAACTTGGTATAGATGCTGGATTTATTGGGAAAGTCGGTGCGGATGCCTTCGGCGATTTCCTGCGCGAAACGCTGGAACAGAACAACGTAGACACCTCTTATCTCGTCTCAGGAGAGACATCGCGAACAACGTTGGCTTTCGTCGCCACACGTGCGGATGGCAGGAAGGACATCACCTTCTACCGACATCCGGGGGCTGATATCCAACTCTCTCCAAACGAAATCGACACCGGTTACATCGAATCATCGGAACTTTTTCACTACGGTTCCGTTAGCCTCAGCCATTCGCCGAGTCGTGAAGCAACGCTCCATGCAATTCACGCCGCAAAAGCAAGCGGCACGTGGATCTCCTACGACCCGAATTTGCGCTTACCGCTCTGGGACAATGCTGACGATGCCAAACATTGGATTTGGGAAGTTATGCACTACGCAGATGTCGTCAAAATATCAGAAGAGGAATGGGAATTCGTTACTGGAACGGCTGAACTCACGAGAGGAATTGAACGTATCCTTGGACTGGGTGTAAAATTGATCGTTGTTACGTTAGGAGAACGGGGGTGCTACTACACAAACGGGACTGCCGAGGGGCATGTTGCCGGTTTCGCCGTCGATGTTGTTGATACGCTGGGGGCAGGTGATGCATTTGTCGCTGCTATGCTCATGCAATTGATAAAACACGAAGACATTCAGGCACTCGACGCGCCGCGTCTTGATTTCATGATGCGTTACGCAAACGCTGCAGGAGCGTTGGCAACACAGAAAATAGGCGTAATTCCGGCATTGCCAACGCCATCTGAGATTCAACAGTTCTTGGAATAATTATTCAACCTTTAAAAGTGCCGATCGTTAGGCTGAAAACAAGAGAAACCTATCTACTATAGCGTTATCAATACCGGTTCAACATCAAGTATCTCTTGAATATGTCGCCGGAGATTCGCTGCCTCTTCACGATGCGTGAACTCCCCGATCG
The DNA here is from genome assembly GCA_965202725.1 of Candidatus Poribacteria bacterium. Lineage (GTDB taxonomy): Bacteria > Poribacteria > WGA-4E > WGA-4E > WGA-3G > WGA-3G. Next base: position 3,455,780 of record OZ241845.1, on the reverse strand, counting down.
TTACACGGTGCCGCGTCTTACCCTCAATCGTAGCAAGATGTATAGCTACCTTATGAGTCGGATTTTGATGCTGTAATTGCTCTTTCATCTTTTCAGCATAGTGGCGTTCTATAAATGAACCGACCATAAGCGTCCATTTGGGTTTTGATGCCTTCGTTGATTGCTGTTCTATCCCGAGAAGCAATTGTACCTGTTGCGAGTTCCGATTACCTGCTATATCCTCAACACTTAACTTACAAATATATGGAGCAAGGGGTCGTTTCTGCAACTTACCTAAAACGACTTCCGTTGGTGGTGTACCTGCCGCTTCCGTCTGTTCAACAAGCACGTTGTTGTGTGTATCAAAAATCTCCAGTTTCCAACGGGCAAGTGGATTTATGTCTGAAGTCTTTATATTCACAGACTGCCATACGTGCATTCCGTGTGGATTGATTGTAGGGGTACCCCGAACGAGCTCTAATGCTGTAGGGATGAGATCAACCGTGACTTTTTTACGATCGTTGAGTTGCAGCTTGCCTTGTGCGTCTGAAACGTGCAGCTCGATCGCGTAGTCCCCATCGGGGACCAAGCTGCCCGTATCTGCAATGCCATCCCACATGATGCCTTCTGCGGGCGATCCGCTTCCTGAGCGTTTCCAAACCTGCTCAGTATATTCATCAACGAGTATCAACCCCCATTGATCATTTGAACCGACTTCAAAGTGGAACGTAGTGCTATCCGCAAAGCCGTCGTTATTCGGTGAAATCGCCCATTCGGAGACGTGTAGTTCTCTGGTAGGCGTTTCTGGCAGCTGATTATCTGGTGAAATCGCCCATTCGGAGACGTCTACTTCTGTGATAGGCGTTTCAGGTACATGATTATCTGTTGTTAATATTGCTGGCATTAAAATAGGTACGTTTTCATCGGCTTTAGAGGTTTTTGTCAGAACAGGTTCCGGTAGGGGCTCAGCGTGGCCTACTCCCCAACGCAAAGTTGCTGAAATCCAATGGATAGCTTGTTCCAATTTACTGCCACTCACATAAGCATAATCGAGTTGTCCGGACGAATTTCGGAAACTCAATCCGCGCGCCCACTCGCCACCTAAGAACCTTTCAGAAGCTGTTAGTGCCGTGTAACCCACCCGTAATCCCACATGTCCCCCAATCAGCCAGCGTTCCGCGCCGAGGTGTAATCGGATCCTTTCACCCCAGCCGCCAAGGTTTTCACCTCGAACAGCAAGGTCCACGGAAAACAGCGTTTCACTCCCTAATTGGTAGGTCGTTCCTAAACGCGCTGCCAAGGGGATACTCTCAAGGAGGACACCGTCTACTCGAATCCCATTGCTCAATTCGGATAGATTCACCCCGACCGTCACCGAGTCGCCCCATTTCTCTAACGGATAAGCGAACTGCATACCCAAATCTACACTCCAGAGGAAATTTGTTCTGGTGGGTGTATTGTTCTGATAGTAGCGCAGATTTGCCCCTGCCGATGCCATCTCTCCTAATGCATGCCCGTAGCCTAAAAGCACAATCTGTGTAGCCTCCGCGGTGCCCCCGCCCCACCCATCAAGCCAAGTCGCAAAGGACAGATTGCCTACATTTTTACTTGTGATACCAAAGGTATGCGGATTCGCGGCAACCGAGAACGCCTGATCCAACCCAGAGGGGCTTCCTGAAAACGGCATGCCACCCATATTCACTTCAACACCCTCTATAAATCCCAGTGAAGAAGGGTTCCAAAGAAATCCATTAGTTGCGGCGGGGCCGCCCGTCCAAGCGCTCCCCATACCGATGACGCGGGCACTTGCCCCAACAAAAATATCTCGCTGGCCTATCCCAGAAGCCCACGTAGTAACGGGAACAATGAGAAAGGCTATTATGACGACACTCGTTACTTGCCCAATCTGGGGGATCGGTTGTCTGATCAGTTTTAAAAAATTCAATTGCATCGGATAGACTCCATTTTCTGTGTTTTTCATCCACTGCCCCACACCACAATAGTTCCACACGTACACTTCTTTGAGGGCTTTCTTTCATAGATGCTGCGTGCAAGTTAATATCTTCAGGCCTGGACTCCATGCTTTAGCGTTGAGGGGAAAGCCCGCCTCTGTTTTCTTGACAAAAAGGGGCAAAACGGCTATAATACCTTCAGCATAGTCGGTTGAGAAGATATTTCCCCAACCTTTGTAATACTGCGCGAGAAGGCGAACTGCTACGAAGCACAAGTCCCTGCATGTTTGCTATAGGTGCCTTGATTATCAGTAACGTCAAATTCACAGAAATCGGTACACACATATCCAAAAAACTCATAATACAGATACTAAGTTGAAAGGGCTGATCGCCGGTGCGATCGGGGGGCTTCAGATCACGAGATTGCAATGGTTTACATATCCTGATATTTTTACCGAAAATGCGGTAGAAAAAATATGGAAAACACACCTTTTAGGAGAGCTCAATGCATAAGCTAAAAATCTACTCAGGCCTGCCAATAATGTGCATATTTTTTTTAACGGTATGTTTGTTTGTTCATGCAGCAGATTGGATGCCGGATGCTCACTTAGAACAAACTGTTGGAGATACGCTCGGAATTCCCAACACGCTACCGATGCATCCCGCAGATATGGCAGAATGGACCTATTTGGTGGCAGAGCACGACATTAAGCGCCTAAATGGACTTGAGCCTGCCTTTAACCTTGAATTCTTGCATATTGCTAATCTCAATGGTGATGGTGTCGTGGTCGACTTGTAACCCAAAATTTGATTTAAAATTAGGTTTTTGCTATAATATGGTCTTAAAATAACACCCTTCAGTTATAAAGCGAAAGGAGATCCCGGTCATGCAAGATTTTGCGTATATTGCCGCGAACACCGTCTCAGAAGCCGTTACACTACTTGACGAGAAAGGACGAGCAGCCCGGATTTTAGCCGGTGGCACTGACCTCATCGTTCAAGTGAGAGAAGCACGGCGAGACGTTGACTGGATGATCGATATCAAATCCATCCCCGATGTCAATGTATTAGATTATAACGCCGATACTGGCTTAACGCTCGGCGCTGCGGTCGAATGTTATAAGATTTACGCTGTTGATGAAATTTGCGAGGCTTATCCGGGTTTAGTCGATGCAACCAAAATTATTGGTGGTACTGCAATCCAAGGGCGTGCCGCGGTCGGCGGTAACTTGTGTAACGCCTCACCCGCTGCAGACTGTATACCGTCCCTGATTGTGTTGAACGCCTCCTGTGTCATTGCCGGTCCAAAGGGCGAACGCGAACTACCCGTCGAGCAATTCTGTACCGGGCCCGGACAGACTGCATTAGCCCCAGGTGAGATGCTCGTGTCCTTGAAAATACCGGCGCCTGCAAACAATTCAAGTTCCTTTTATCTCCGGTTCATCCCGCGCAATGAGATGGATATTGCTGTTGTTGGTGCCGGTGCTTCTGTGACGCTTGACAGTACCAAACAGACAATCGTTTCTGCTCGGATCGCCCTGGCTGCCGTTGCTCCAACACCGCTCTTTGCAGAAGAGGCGGGTGCTTCACTCGCCGGTCGCGAAGTCTCTGAAGCTGCAATCAACGGAGCCGCACAAGCCGCACAAGGCATCGCACGTCCGATAAGCGACATGCGCGGCACGGCGGAACAGCGAACACACCTCGTGGGGGTCCTCACGCGACGGGCACTTAACGGCGCTATCCAGAGAATCCGAGACGCAGCATAAAGTTTGTTGTTTCATCCAAGCGGGAATTGCTAAGGATTGGTTAATTTTTCCGCCTATCGGATGGATAGCAATTTTCTCTTTTAATCAATGCAAAAGGAATTCATAACTATGGCGAGAAAGTTACACGTTCAAACCACTATCAACGGTGAAACGGTGGAATTTCTCTGTGAATCCCGGCAAAGCCTGCTGGAAGTCCTCAGAGATGAACTCCATCTTACCGGTGCTAAAGAGGGATGCAACAACGGAAATTGTGGGGCCTGTAGTGTCATTCTCGACGGCAGACTCGTCAATTCATGCCTTGTCCTCGGTGTTGAAACTGAAGGTAGATACGTCGAGACTATCGAAGGACTTGCCGAACCTGACAAACTGCACCCTATCCAAGATGCTTTCCTCGAGAACGCCGCGCTCCAATGCGGCATCTGCACACCGGGGTTTATCATGAGTGCCAAAGCACTTCTTGACCAAAACCCAGACCCGACTGAACACGAAATTCGATACTGGTTGGCTGGCAATTTATGCCGCTGTACCGGTTACGATAAAATTGTCCGTGCTGTGCTTGACGCAGCCGCAGCGATGTGAAAGGAGCGTCTTTCGACGGAAAATAGAAATGACTGAAAACAAAGAATATAAAGTACTCGGAACCCGACCCATCCGCCACGACGGTGTTGACAAGGTCACCGGCAGGGCGCTTTATGGAGCGGATTTTCAGATCACAGGACTCCTCCACGGCAGAGTGTTGCGGAGTCCACATGCACACGCCCGTATCCGCTCAATCAACACCGGTCGTGCTGAAGCACTTCCGGGAGTCAGAGGGGTTGTCACCGCACAAGACCTACCGACGGCTGAAGATAGAGTTGCTGACCTGGGCGAGGGGGCCGTCAATCTCAAACACCTCTGCGATAACATTTTAGCGAGTGATAAGGTGCTGTACAAAGGACACGCTGTTGCTGCCGTTGCCGCTACAAGTCCGCATATCGCAGAGGAAGCTTGCGCACTTATTGATGTCGAATACGAAGTGCTCCCAGCTGTGATGGAGGTCCGCCAAGCAATGGAAGCGGATGCACCCCTTCTGCACGAAACCCTAAAGACCACTTCGATGGGCGAGACAGCTGACGAACCGAGTAACGTCGCAAGCCATATCCAACACATGCTCGGGGATCCTGAGAAAGGGTTCGCTGAAGCGGATATCGTTATTGCGCGTGACTTCGTGACAGGCACTGTCCACCAAGGCTACATAGAACCCCACAACGCCACCGCACATTTTAACCAAGATGGCCACTTGACGATTTGGTGTAGCACACAAGGGGCGTTTACAGTTCGTGAGCAGGTCGCTGAAATTCTCCAATACCCGATTTCGAAAATTAAGGTCGTCCCGATGGAGATTGGCGGCGGTTTTGGCGGTAAAATCAACGTCTACATTAAACCCGTTGCAGCGTTGCTTGCAAGGAAAACCGGCAAACCGGTCAAGGTCTTGATGAGCCGCTCGGATGTGTTTGAAGGCACAGGGCCGACACCTGCATCCTACATCCGCGTCAAAATGGGGGCAACCAAAGAGGGGAAAATAACCGCTGCTGAGGCATATCTCGCTTTTGAAGCAGGGGCTTACCCCGGTTCCCCTGTCGGCCCTGGCGCGATGTGTATCTTTGCTCCTTACAGCATTGAAAACGTCATTATTGACGGCTATGATGTTGTTGTCAATAAACCGAAAACCGCACCCTACCGGGCGCCCGGGGCACCAAACGCTGCTTTCGGTTCGGAAACAGTTATTGACGAGCTCGCGGAGAAACTGGGTATGGATCCACTTGAGTTCCGGTTAATTAACGGGGCAAAAGAGGGCGACCGACGTGCAGATGGCCCCATTCACCCACGCATCGGTTTTGTTGAGACTGTTGAAGCCGCGAAAACTCATCCCCACTATACCGCACCGAATGGAAAGAAGCACCACGGCCGCGGTGTCGCTTCCGGTTACTGGTTCAATATCGGCTTGGAATCCAGCGTGACGATTAATGTCAACGCCGATGGGACAATTAATCTGATCGAAGGTTCCACAGACATCGGCGGCACCCGCGCTTCTATCGCTATGCAAGCGGCAGAAGTCCTTGGTATCCCCGCCGAATCGGTTAATCCGAGCGTTGTTGATACCAATTCTGTCGGGTACACGGCTGTAACGGGCGGGAGCCGCACAACCTACGCGACCGGCTACGCCGCTTATGAAGCCGCACAAGATGTCAAACGGAAGATGATTGAACGTGCTGCGAAACTCTGGGAAGTTGATGCATCTAACGTACATTTCGCAGACGGTGTATTTTCATCCATTAATGGCAAGGAGGAACAGATTAGTTTCCGCGATCTCTGTGGGCGCCTCGGTCAAACCGGAGGACCTGTTGTCGGCAGTGGCACTGTGAACCCTGGCGGTGCGGGGGGTGCGTACGCAACGCACGTGGTAGATGTGGCGGTAGACGCGGAGACGGGTAAGGTCGAAATTCTTCGCTACACCGCAATCCAGGATGCAGGAAAGGCTATACACCCCAGTTACGTTGAGGGCCAAATACAGGGCGGCGCCGTTCAAGGGATCGGCTGGGCATTGAATGAGGAATACATCTACAATAACGAAGGCGCGATGACCAACGCCAGTTTCCTTGATTATCGGATGCCGACCTGCTTAGATTTACCGATGATTGACGCTGTTATCGTTGAAGTCCCGAATCCGGGGCATCCGTATGGTGTGCGTGGAGTCGGTGAAGTGCCGATTGTGCCGCCCATGGCTGCCATCGCGAACGCTATCTACGATGCAATCGGTATTCGGATGAGGGAACTCCCGATGTCGCCCGATCGGATCCTAAAAGCGATGGGTAAAATCTAATGCGGGATTCTACCATAGCCTGTTAGGCTGTGGTATTGTGCACCGTGGTTCAAGTTTAGCATTTCAGCGTGTGCGAAAGTTATGTGTCCTCAGTCCCAATTTTCAACTTGCTAACTTTCGTACACTTGCTAACTTTCTTTTCTCTAATAGCGAACCGCAAACCATGCCAACCGTAGTTATTCCATCCCTCATGCGTAAGTTCACAGGCGGCGAAGCGAACATTACGCTTCCCGGGACAACTGTCCGTGAGGTGATTGATAATTTAGAAAGTCGCTATCCGGGCATGAAAGAACGATTATGCCAAGAAGATCGCCTTAAGCCCGGCATTAGTATCTACATCAACGGCCTCCTCACTCGGGGATCTCTCCTCGAACGCGTTGACGCGGACGCAGAAATCCATTTCCTTCCTGCCATTGGGGGCGGCACAGCAGAACATCCCGACTGACTCTATTTTTGAACCTTCTGCCATTGCGGGTGTGCTTACGCCTGTAGGAGCGAGCTGTGCTCGAGACAGTGTGAGAAAAACGTCAATAGCTGTCCATGAAAACCAAAATGGGGCACTAATCACTTTATATGGTGCTGCGTGCTGTATTGTGTTACCGGACTTGCCACCGAAAAGGGATCCTTTTACACGGGATCTCAACAATGTTAGAAAAAGTTAAGCGGAACCAGTGGAATTCGCCGAAACCGTTGTAAAAGAGTCTGAGGGCGCGGCATATTAGAGATTGATAATTGCGTATCCAGATTGCGAACAACGCGCGGGATCGCGCAAGAAATCGATAGCATTGGCGAAATTGCCCTTAAAAATTACCTTAAAAAGTGTGTGAACAGGTCTGTTTGAAAAAAAAATGCTAAGTTTTTGAAATTTTATGTCTTTTTTATCAAAAATTCTGTTTTTTTTGATAAATTAATTTGACAAAGCAATTTGTAGCGTGTATAATTAACATTACCTTTCAATAAGAGAGGTGAGTTTGTTCTTTGAAAGTTAAATAGTGAACGTGACGTGCCTATTAATAGCTTGTGAGTACGGTTCAATCATTTGAAGATGTACTTCAATACTTTTGTGGAGAGTATGATACCGGCTCAGGACGAACGCTGGCGGCGTGGATTAGGCATGCAAGCCGAACGAGAAACCGGGCTTCGGCCCGGCGGAAAGTGGCGAACGGGTGAGTAACGCGTGGGTAATTTGCCTCTGAGATGGGGATAACAACTCGAAAGAGTTGCTAATACCAAATACGATTCGGTTAACTTCGGTTGGCCGTATGAAAGGTGGCTTCGGCTGCCGCTCGGAGATAAGCCCGCGTCCTATTAGCTTGTTGGTGTGGTAAAGGCGCACCAAGGCGACGATGGGTAGCTGGTCTGAGAGGATGGTCAGCCACATTGGGACTGAGACACTGCCCAAACTCCTACGGGAGGCTGCAGTCGAGAATATTTCGCAATGGGGGAAACCCTGACGATGCGACGCCGCGTGGGGGATGAAGGCCTTCGGGTCGTAAACCTCTGTGTTACGGGATGAATCGAGCGTTGCTGATAACGCAGCGTTCTTGACGTTACCGTAGTAGAAAGCCCCAGCTAACTACGTGCCAGCAGCTGCGGTAATACGTAGGGGGCAAGCGTTGTCCGGAATCACTGGGCGTAAAGCGCGCGCAGGCGGTAGGGTAAGTCAGACGTGAAAGGGTTCGGCTCAACCGAGCCATTGCGTTTGATACTGCTTTACTTGAGTCTAGAAGAGGAAAGTGGAATGTATGGTGTAGCGGTGGAATGCTTAGATATCATATAGAACACCCGTGGCGAAGGCGGCTTTCTGGTCTAAGACTGACGCTCATGCGCGAAAGTTTGGGGAGCAACCGGGATTAGATACCCCGCTAGTCCTTACTGTAAACGATGGGTACTAAGTGTAGGGGGTGTTGATTCCCTCTGTGCTGTAGCTAACGCATTAAGTACCCCGCCTGGGGAGTACGGCCGCAAGGTTAAAACTCAAGGTAATTGACGGGGGGCCGCACAAGCGGTGGAGCATGTCGCTTAATTCGAAGCAACGCGAAGAACCTTATCCAGGGCTTGACATCGCAGTGACCGCTATAGAAATATAGTTTTCCTTCGGGACACTATGACAGGTGCTGCATGGCTGTCGTCAGCTCGTGTCGTGAGATGTTGGGTTAAGTCCCGCAACGAGCGCAACCCCTGTCTTTAGTTGCCATCAGGTAACGCTGAGCACTCTAGAGAGACCGCTGGTGACGAGCCAGAGGAAGGTGGGGATGACGTCAAGTCCGCATGGCCCTTATGCCCTGGGCTGCACACGTGCTACAATGGCCGGTACAGAGGGACGCCAAACCGTGAGGTGGAGCAAATCCCAAAAAGCCGGCCCCAGTTCGGATTGCAGTCTGCAACTCGACTGCATGAAGTTGGAATCGCTAGTAATCGCGAATCAGCAGGTCGCGGTGAATACGTTCCCGGCCCTTGTACACACCGCCCGTCACGCCATGGGAGTTGGTAGCATTCGAAGCGGGTGACCTAACCCTTTCGGGAGGGAGCTTTCTAAAATGAAACCGATGATCGGGGCGAAGTCGTAACAAGGTAGCCGTAGGGGAACCTGCGGCTGGATCACCTCCTTTCTAAGGAGCATTAACATACGCACTCTCACACAGTGCTTATGTTCAAACGCTCTTTACCTTATAAGACACGCACGCAACTATTTAACTTTCAGGAACATCTTCCTAAAATTAATTTGACAAATCCCTTTTTATTACATATAATTAATAGTGCGTTTTGGTAAGAAAGATATAGGTGTTCTTCCCTGAAGACCTATTGCCTCGCCAAAGCACACCTCGTGGGCTTATAGCTCAGACGGTTAGAGCGCGCGCCTGATAAGCGCGAGGTCCCTGGTTCGATTCCAGGTAAGCCCACTTTCTTCTTTTCTATCCCTTTTACCACTACTTTCAACCATACGCATGCGCCCTCTTACATCCTGTAACGCGAACTGTCAGTTTGCGATTTTCCTCAAACTCGGCATAAAGACATTTTCGTGAAGACAAACTGGGTAAGTTGGGTTATAATATATTGATATTACTGACTCAATATTCACTGAAAATAGGCAACCTTATGCTACTCACACTTATCCGTCGAGAACTGCTTGACAACCTAATGACCTTCCGTTTTGCTGCGGCTGTCTTTATTACACTCTTGCTTGTCGTGACCAATACCGTTGCGCTTCTCGAGGACTACGAGCGACGGTTGGCAGCTTACAACACGGCTCTCAAAAGGCACCAGGATAAATTGCAAGAACGGAAAGCCTATTCAGGGTATCAATTGAACATAGATCGTCCGCCGAATCCGCTAAGCATCTTCAATGCTGGGCTTGATAAACGATTGGGCAATCAAGTGAGGGTTTACCACGCCTTTGTGCCGACGCTCTGGGATGCGAAGCTGCACGGATCAGACAATCCGTTTCTTAATATCTTTACCGCAATCGATATTATTTTTATTTTTGAGGTTATTCTCAGCCTGATAGCACTGCTATTCGCCTACGATACGCTGGCTGGTGAACGTGAACGCGGCACGTTACGTCTCGTGCTGGCACAATCGGTGAGGCGTGGACACATCCTTCTTGCCAAGTACATCAGCGCAATGCTCTGTCTGTTTGTGCCACTGTTGTTGAGCCTACTGCTCACGATGATTTTGCTAACGAACAATCGCTCCGTATCCCTTTCGCTCGATGATTTCCTCCGCATCGGTGGGATTGTATTCACATCACTGGCATACCTATCAGTGTTCTACCTCATCGGCATGCTGATTTCTGAGGTATCTCGTAGGACCAGCACTGCCCTGATGCTCTCTATGTTTGTCTGGGGATTTCTGGTGTTGGTTTACCCAAACATGATTCTCGCAGTGATGTCACCATCGCGCGCCCCACGGGCGCAGGTTGATTCTACGATGAACCAGATGGAACAGGTATGGAAAGAATTTGACAGAGAACGAAAGGATTTTCTCATTAATGATCCGGTTCCAGGCGAGAGTATTTGGTTCGATATCGGGGCAGTCGGCGGAAGTCATGAATTCTTCTCAAAGCGACCGTTAGCGTTAGATGTTCACTTCAGCACGAAGCTTAATCTTGAGGAAATTAATGAAAGATCTGAACCCCAGATCCCATACGCTCAGAATTATTTCCGTTTCCTTGAACCCCGCGTTATCAGCACTGCAGAGAAAACGTGGCTGCTCCGAAAACGTGGGCTTGAAGACATTTTCATACACCCCGCGAGTATTGATAGAATCTTGTTGAAACTTTCACCTGTCGGAGTCTATGATTCCGCGACACAAGCCTGGGCAGGCACCGATCTACACGGTATTCGTGATTTCTTCGACGCGGCTCGCCAGTATCGACAGCGAGTGATTGACTATTTCTACGATAGAAAAGTCTTCGGGACACGACAATGGTTCGCCGGGGACAAGCGGGCAGTCGATTGGGATGCGCTGCCGCAATTTCGTTTTAAAAGGAGCGATATCGGTATAAATACAGAACGGGCATTACCAGACGTGTTGCTACTATTGATAACCAATATAGTTCTGTTTATAATAACGCTATTGATTTTCATAAGAAGTGAAGTGTAGAAGAGTCTTCAGTGTGGGTTGCTGCGCAGCCCTTTCAGTTATCGGTTGTCCGTTAAGAATTTCTGAATGTAAAATCTCCTCCCCCTACCATAGGCTTAACTTATAACCAAGAACTAATAACCGAATAAAATGATTTGGCATATCGCAAAACGTGAAATCTACGATAATCTCAATAACCTCCGATTTGCACTTACAATTGTGTTGCTAATTGGATTAATGATCACCAATGCTGTTGTGTACCTCCGAGAACACCCGGCGCGAGTGCAGCAATATCGCAACTCGGTAGATGAATCTTTAAAGGTTTTAACAGGTAGGACAGATCTATACGCTATTGCTTCGGAAGGTCCTGGCAATCTCTATAAACAACCAACCCCCCTCAGATTCTGTGCAGAGGGTGGCGAATCCTTTTTATCGGATTTCGTGGATGCCGGGTATTGGATGTGGGGTTACGGCGAGGGTTTTAAAGACTTTTGGATGTTGGTTTACCGCGCCTCTAACCATAACCTGTTGAACATTCGTCCGGACGTTACCAAAGTGGATTGGGTATTCGTCATTGGTTACGTTTTAAGTCTTCTCGCGCTTCTCTTTACTTTTGATTCTATGTCCGGCGAGCGCGCGCGCGGTACACTGCGTCTCATCCTGGCGAATTCAATCCCGCGCCACACTGTGCTGCTTGGAAAGTTTTTCGGGGGACTGATAAGCATAAGTATCCCAACGGTGATCGCAGTCTTAATTAATCTATTGATGATTTCCACGTCGAGCGCTGTTCACCTTAACAGTGAGGCGTGGAAACGTTTGGGTATTCTTATGGCAGTCACGCTCGTCTATATTTGTCTGTTTCTGGCACTTGGGCTGCTCGTTTCTACCCTGACGCGGCGAAGTAGCGTCAGTCTTGTGGTACTCCTGTTAACGTGGGTAAGCTTTGTCGTTTTTGTACCCAGCACCCTTGCTTCCATTGCGAGTGGACTTTCATCAACTATCTCTTTTGAAGCACTTCAAAAACGTCAAAATCAACGCCATCGCGAACTCTGGGATGCCTATGAGGACAGGATATTGGGAGATGAGACATTGAGGAGAACACAAGGACGGAGCGAATATATCATGAAACAGAGGGAACAACAGGAACGCTTGCTCAGAGAGCACTTGAACCAACAGATTGCACAAGTCCAGCGTGCGCGTGCAGTTACGCGTTGCTCTCCAACAGCAATCCTTCAGCACAGTCTTGAGGCGCTTGCTGGAACAGGTTTCGCACGGCATCTGCAATTCTTGGAAAACGTCCAACGTTATGCTCGCGAATACCGAGAGTTCGTCGAAAATACGGACAGATCAGATCCGGAAAGTCTTCATCTTATCGGCGTTCCTGAAGGTATTTCTAAGAAACCCGTTAGCCCAGAGGCAATACCGAAATTTGAGGATACACTGAATCTGATCAAGGATTTCAACGCTGCAGCGATGGATGTGCTGTTGTTAGTGTTATTTGTCATTGTCCTATTGTCCGGCGCATATCTTGCGTTTGTGCGTGTGGAGGTATAATAAATGCTGCTCACACTTATCCGTCGGGAACTGCTTGACAATCTCATGACCTTCCGTTTTGCTGCGGCTGTTTTCATCACACTCTTGCTTGTCGTCGCTAATACCGTTGTACTCCTCAAGGACTATGAACAGCGACTCACGGCTTACAACACAGCTGTCACGGAAAGTAACCAGAGATTACGCGGAGAAAAGGTCTATGTCGAATACAGTAGAAACTTAGTTGTCCACCGCCCTCCCAACCCGTTGAGCATTTTCAATCTGGGATTGGATAAGCGGGTGGGTAACGAAATTGCGGTATACCACGCGTTCATACCTACAATTTGGGATGCGGGAAAGTATCGGTCGGATAATCCATTTTTCAACCTCTTTACCTCAATTGACCTCGCGTTTGTTTTTCAGGCGGTGCTCAGTCTGCTCGCGCTGATTTTCGCTTACGACGCGCTCGCTGGCGAATACGAACGGGGCACGTTACGCCTCGTCCTGACGCATCCCATCCAGCGCGGGTACATCCTATTTGCCAAGTACATTAGCGCGATGCTCTGCCTACTTGTGCCTTTGCTGATAAGCCTTCTCTTGTCCATCATCCTGCTGACGACCTCCACTGCAATTTCCCTGAACATCGTTGATTTTCTGCGTATCGGCGGGGTTGTTCTGACCTCGCTTGTGTATGTGTCGTTATTCTATCTGCTCGGCATGCTCATTTCTGCTGTGACGCGCAGGACGGGTACCGCGCTTATGCTTGCTATGTTTGCCTGGGGATTCTTAGTGCTCGTGTATCCAAACCTGATTCTTACCGCTGTTGAAACCACGCCACACCCTGAGGCTCAAGCATCTGCCTACAATCAGATCAAACAGATGTGGGAAGAACTAGATAGAGAAAATAAGCAATTTCTCCGCAATGACCCCGTCTTAGGTCCCCTATCGCGTAAAAGTTGGACATTTGGCCTCGAGGGCGTTGAATACTCCTTCGAGCCGCGTAAAGACAAACCGTCAATATTGCTCTATTTCTACCAAACCGCATTCTACGTTGGAAAAATTGGAGCAGAATCTGAGCCGCTGGTACCACTTGTACAGAATTATTATGGCTTCTATAACAGGGAGACTGTCGATACCGTCCAACGGACGTGGCTTGTTCGTAAACCTGCCTTAGAGGCTATCTATATTCAACCCGCACAGATCGGTCGCACCCTACTGAAATTTTCACCCGTCGGGCTGTATGATGCGGCAACGGAGGCCTGGGCAGGCACCGACTTAGCAGGGATTCAAGACTTTTTTAGCGCGGCGCAACGTTACAGAGAAGCAGTCCTTGAGTATTTCAAGGACGAAAAGATATTTGAATCGCGACAATGGTTTGCTGCCGATCAAGGCACCGCTGACTGGGATGCACTCCCTCAGTTTTCCTTTCAGAGGAGTGGCGTAGACGTAAATGCAAAGCGAGCGTTACCGGATTTATTCCTACTGTTGCTGATCAACTTAATGCTGTTCACAATTATATTTCTGATTTTCGTTAGGAGTGAGGTGTAGCGTGATTTGGCATATCACAAAACGTGAGCTCTACAATAACCTCAATAGTCTCCGATTTGTCCTGACGACTGTATTGTTGCTGGCACTGATGGTAACCAATGCTGTTAGACATCTCCGCGAGCATCCGAAACGTGTCCAGCGATATCGGGATGCTAGTGCTGAATCTTTGAATCATTTAACGACTCGCGCTGAGGACAGTCTTTATACACTGGCACAATATGGACCGGGAAATTTCTACAAAAAACCGTCACCCCTCCACTTCTGTGCAAACGAAAGTGAAGCGATTTTACCAGATACGATCGAAGTGGATGAACCTCCTGTGTTCGCGACGATGTCCGTGCCCGATTCAAATGAGGAGAAGGTGGTACTCCAAGGTATCTGGACCCTGTCGTATCCAGATGCTAACCTCCAGAACAAGAGCGTTGGACCGGACGTTTCACAAGTAGATTGGACGTTCATCATCGGCTACGTCTTGAGTCTGATAGCACTCTTGTTCACTTTTGATGCCATCTCCGGTGAACGCGAGCGCGGCACGCTCCGATTGATGTTAGCCAATTCGATTCCCCGACACACTGTCCTTATCGGCAAATTTTTAGGAGCACTGCTCAGTATTAGCATGCCGTTTACACTTGCTGTATTGGTGAACCTTTTATTAATTTCTATTGCAAGAACTGTTCACCTAACAACAGAAGCATGGGGACGTTTGGGTATCATTTTCTGTCTCGCGCTTTTGTACACGAGTCTGTTTCTGGCATTAGGGCTGTTAGTTTCTGCGCGTGTACAACGGAGCGCCGTGAGTCTGATGGTGCTTCTATTGATGTGGGTAACCTTTGTCGCTTTTATACCGAGTACCCTGGCTTCAATTGCGAGCAGCTCCTCACCTGCCATGTCCTTCAATAAATATTGGAAACAACGGAATCCAGTTCAAGAGGACCTATGGGATAAATACGATGAGTGGATCTGGTCGGATGAATTGGACGAGAGGACGTTAAGGGGGAAAAACAATTTTTACACCGAAAATGCTGAAAGATCGGAACGCTGGCGGGAAGAACAATTAAAGTACTGGAGTTCTCAGGTGCACCGCGCCCGTGCCATCACCAGCATCTCACCTGCCACACTTCTGCAGCACCTTATTGAAACGTTTGCTGGCACCGGATTTGAACGGCATTTGCAGTTTGTGGAGAATACACAACGTTCCGCCCGACAGTTCCGTGAATTCATCGTTGACACTGATAGAGCGGACTCTGAAAGCCTACACATCATAGGAATCCGCGAAGGCATGTCCCAGAAACCTGTCAGCCCAGAGGCGGTTCCGAAATTTGAAGATACATTCAACCTCAGTAAGGATTTCAATACCAGAGCAATGGAAATACTGCTCTTGGTACTGTTTGTTGTCGTGCTACTATCTGGGGTATATCTTGCGTTTGTGCGTGTGGAGATATAAGAGATGCTGCTCACACTTATCCGTCGGGAACTGCTTGATAATCTCATGACCTTCCGTTTCGCAGCCGTCCTAATCATCACATTGCTGCTCGTTGTTGTGAATACCGCTGTGCTTATTCAAGATTACGAACAACGTTTCGAAAGTTACAACGATGCCGTCAAAATGCATTACCAGCAATTACGGGAGGCGAAGACCTATTCCACGATGTACTTGTTTGTTGACCGTCCGCCGAATCCATTGAGCATTTTCAATGTCGGATTAGATAAACGTTTAGGCAACATGAGCGGCATCTGGCACGGATTTGTGCCGACGCTCTGGGATGCGAAGCTGCACGGCACGGATAACCCGTTTATCGCCTTTTTCTCTTCAATAGATATTGTATTTGTTTTTGAGGTCGTTTTGAGTTTAATGGGGTTGATATTCGCTTATGATGCGATTGCAGGAGAACATGAACGCGGCACGTTACGGCTCATCCTCGCGCAGCCTGTCAGACGCGGACAGATCCTGCTTGCAAAATATATGAGTGCGATGGCGTGTCTGTTAGTTCCATTGATATTAAGCCTACTCTTTGCGCTGCTGTTTCTAACACGTTCGATGCCATTAGCAACAGCTGATTTTCTCCGCATCGCCGCGATTGTGCTTACATCTTTTGCTTATTTGTCACTGTTTTATCTCATTGGCTTGTTCATCTCAGTGACGACTCGTAGAACCGGAACGGCTTTGATGTTGGCAATGTTCATCTGGGGCTTCCTCATACTTGTATACCCGAATCTGATTCGGGCAACAGTTAACCCGGGCGGGGATATTCAAGCGCACACAAAGACCGCGAAAAATCAAATTCAACAGGTTGTGGACGAATATGAAAGAGCTCGACGAAAGTTCTTTGAAAGAGAGGGGATTGCAGAGGATCCCTCTCGGTTCAACGAAGTCTTGGGCATTTACACGGATGCCTCTGTAGATCCGGTAACCCTCTCGCCCTATCTCGAAAACATGAGCGAAATTTCGGAAATCGCTCCCGACTTTGAACAGTATGTTCCGATTGCTAAGCGATACTATGCTTATGTTGAACCGTTGGTTGCTGATGCCGCAGAAAGGGCGTGGCTCATCCAAAAGCAGGCACTTGATAACACTTTTGTTCGACAAGCCGTAATGGATAGAAGATTGTTAAAACTTTCACCAGTGGGCATCTACGATGCCGCAACGCAGGCGTGGGCAGGGACTGACCTCTCAGGTATCAGGGATTTTTTCGATGCAACGCGACGTTACCGAAGGGGCGTGATTGATTATTTCTACGCGAAGGACGCGTTTTCATCACGGGAGTGGTTTGTGGCCGATAAAGGGGCAGTTGATTGGAGCACATTCCCAGAATTTACTTTCGAGAGAAGCGATATAGGGACGAATGCCAAGCGAGCATTACCAGACGTGTTTTTATTATTCATAGCGAACCTCGTTTTGTTTATGGGAATTGTTCTGATTTTCAGCAAAAGCGAAGTGTAGTATATGATGTGGCATATCACAAAACGTGAACTCTACGACAATCTCAATAGCCTCCGTTTTGCATTGGCAACAGTCTTCATTCTGGTATTGATGCTGACCAATACCGTTGTCCATCTGCGCGAACACCCGGCGCGGACACAAGCGTATCACAACGCCGCCGCTAACGCAGTGAAGACATTAGAAGGGCGTAGCACCAGTTTATACCGACTTGCTACAGAAGGACCTGGCGATCTTCACAAAGCCCCCTCACCTCTCCGTTTCTGTGCGGAAGGCGACGAAGCATTTCTACCCAAGCATGCCAGTGGCGGAAACTACGTTCGCCACATCGCCAACGCGAGACCCGTCTGGCGGATGGGGTACCCACAAGAGACACCGAATCTGCGAAATATTCGTCCCGATTTCACAACTCTGGATTGGGGGTTCATCGTCGGCTACGCCCTGAGTCTCGTCGCCATTCTGTTCACTTTTGACACCATCTCTGGCGAACTGGAACGCGGCACATTGCGATTAACCTTGGCGAACGCTATTCCGAGACACACGGTACTAATTGGAAAGTTTTTCGGGGCATTCATCAGCATCAATATTCCTTTTGCAATTGCGGTACTGATGAACTTGTTCCTCATCTCTACTTCAGAGACAGTGCAACTCAATGCCCAAGCGTGGGGACGTTTAGGCATTTTGTATGGTATCGTTATCCTCTACGTCTGTCTGTTTATAGCCTTGGGACTGCTCATCTCTGCAGTGGCGCGAGGGAGTGGGGTGAGTCTTGTTGTTCTATTGTTGCTTTGGGTGACCTTTGTGATTTTTATGCCGAATACGTTGGCATCCATCGGCAGTCGGACCTCGGTACCGATAGCATATATGGAATTTTGGAGCCAGCGTATCCAAATTGCCGATGAGGCACGCGAAGCGTACCAAGATAAATATGCGAACGCACAAACGCCACCACCCGTCCACGTCCGTGCCGAGTACGTCACTTCGGAAGCGGAAAAGTACGAACGTTACAATGAGGCATATTTGAAACAACAGGTTGTCCAGGGGAAACAGGCGCGGGCGATAACCCGTCTCTCACCGACAGCGATTTTGCGACACCTTTTCGAATCTTTTGCTGGCACCGGATTTGAACGGCATTTGCAATTTATTGAAAATGTTCAGAGGTACGCCCGCGAATACCGTGAGTTCGTCGTTGATATGGATAGAGCGGATCCAGAAAGCCTTCATATTATCGGAATGCAAGAAGGCATGTCACAGAAGCCTGTGAGCCCAAAGGCGATTCCCAAATTTAAAGATATGCCCAGTCTGAGCAAAGACTTCAACACCGCAGCACTGGATTTAATGCTACTTGTGCTGTTTCTGACAGTGCTTGTATCGGGGGCATATCTCGCTTTTGTGCGCCTTGAGATTTAAATAGGAACCTATGGCAACGGTTCGCCTTCGTTGGCTGTCAGTTCCGTATAAAGTTCTTGTAGTCGAGTGGTCACAGGACCGATGTCCGCGCTCCCAATCTTCCTGCCGTCAACCTCTAAAACCGGACTCAACTCACCCACAGTCCCGGTCGTAAAGACTTCATCTGCGGTATAAATTTCTGTTAGTGAGACGTTCCGCTCTGTCAGTCGGATACCCGCGTTGCGAGCGATTTGGATAACCGTTCCGCGTGTAATTCCCGGGAGGCAGCTATCAGCGTGCGGTGTCAGCACATGCCCACGTTTGATAAGAAAGATATTCGTTGCATTCGTCTCTGAAACATATCCATGGATGTCGAGCATAATCGCATCGTCCACACCCGCGACATTCGCCTCGATCTTGGCGAGAATGTTGTTAATCAGATTATTGTGGTGGATTTTGGAGTCAACACATTGGGGGGGATTCCGGCGGATGGCTGAGGTAATCAGACGTACACCACTGCTGGCATAGATCGGTGGTTTCCACTCTGCTATGACGATTAAAGTCGTACCGTACTGATTGACGCGGGCATCCATACTGGATGTGACCTTTTTCCCGCGACTGAGCGTTAAACGGATATGCACCCCGTCCCGCATGCCGTTGGCTTCGAGCGTCTCGAAGATCGCCTTTTTGACTTCGTCGCGAGTCGGAATCCCTGCGAATGCCATCGCATGTGCAGAATCCATGAGTCGATCGAGATGTGCATCCAATGCAAAGATTTTTCCATTGTAGACGCGCAAACCTTCCCATACACCGTCTCCGCCTTGAACAAGACTGTCAAATACAGAGATTTTTGCATCCTCGCGAGGTAATAGTTCTCCATTGACGTGGATTAAAATGTTTTCGTTTCTTGCATCAGGTAATTTAGGTTCCATATCTCCGCCTTAATATTTTCAGTTAATGCTTAGGAATGTCTGAAATCGCTATGTTTATCTTTCAAATACCGCCTGATTTGTTTAGAAACCAACCCACAATTGACATCGTGTAACCGATAACCAGCCCTACCATGTATCTCGGACGCTTACACCTTCGTTAGCGAGATAGGTTTTGATATTCTCAATCGTGAAATCGCCGTAGTGTGTGATAGAGGCGACGATTGCAGCATCAGCGTTACTTTGGACGAAGACATCCCGTAAGTGCTGTGGGTTTCCCGCGCCGCCAGAGGCGATAACAGGGACTGAGACCACATCTGCAATAGTCCCCGTTAATTGGAGTGCATACCCCGCCTTTGTGCCATCCGCGTCAATACTATTGACAACGATTTCGCCGGCTCCCAGATCAACACCGCGCGCAGACCATTCCAAGGCATCCCAACCGACCGGGGTCCTTCCGCCGTCTATATAGATTTCATAACCGCTCGGAATCTGTTCGCTTTTTGAAACCCGTTTTACCTGCATGCTCAGCACGACACACTGGCTGCCGAAGGCCCGCGCGCCTTCAGCGATGATGTCAGGATTCCGCACGGCACCCGAATCTATACTCACCTTTTCTGCACCTGCGAGCAGAACACGGTGCATATCTGCAAGTGTCCGCAATCCACCACCGACAGAAAAAGGTATAAAAATCTCAGCAGCGACAGCAGAGACGACATCAATCATTATATCGCGGCGTTCATTGCTGGCTGTGATGTCGTAAAAGACGAGTTCATCGGCACCGCCTTCATAATAAAACCGTGCCATCTCAACGGGGTCACCGACATCGACGTTGTCTTGAAAGGCGACCCCCTTTGTGACCTTTCCGGCGCGGACATCTAAACATGGAATTATCCGTTTTGTTAGCATTTTTTAACTATGTACTCCGTAGGTGGCGTTTCTGTTGGCAACGCCGGTGTCGCATTAATAAAGCGCCTGCTTTAGGGTATGAACGGTTTTTTATCCATTGAAATACTGCATTCTCAGCGCGAAGCAAACGGACGCAGCGGCTCAGCCTCAATATTTTACAAAAGTCGATGCTTGAATACATTCAAGATGTCGTCAAATTCTGACACCCTCAGGCGTTTATACATTCCGGCGAGCGCGATGAGACTCAACCCAATCGGTCCAAACACGCCGACCCCGCGCGGCAGAATGCCCTTCGTGCCGAGCCAATCACTTTCAATAACGCCATGTGTCAACCAGCAGACAACACCCATGACTCCTGAGGCGATTAAGATTTTAATCGTTAGTGGAACAATCCGTTTGAGTCCCAATCTCCCGACCTTTCGTCGGAGGAGTAATAACAGCACAGCGCAATTTAGGGTGACAGTCAAAACCGTTGAGATGACCACAGCCCGCGGGTCCAAAAAGAGTTCTCGGTAGATAAAGAGGTAGTTGAGACAGATGTTGAGTATAACCGCACAGATACTCACAATGACAGGCGCGCGAATATCCTTGTGGGCGTAAAAACCGTCTGTCACGATTTTGAGGGTCGAAAACCCGCACAAACCGAACGCATAAACGCACAAAACCGCGGCTGTCTCGACAGTATCCGATACCCCAGTCTCTCCGCGTTCATACAGGAAGCGGCAGATGGGTGCCGATAGTACCAGCAACCCGACTGCTGCGGGTATTGTTAGCATCAGCATCAGGCGGAGTGCGTAGGAGAGGGCATTGCGGAAATTCTCTGTTTCTCCAGTGGTGGCGAACTTGGCAAGCTGTGGAAGGGCGACTGTTGAAATCGCCACACCGAACAGACCTATCGGGAGATGCACAACGCGGTAGGCGCGACTAATCCATGTCAACCAAGCAGACCCTGATGTAATAAAGAACGTGTTCGTAAATTGGTTCACTTGCACCGCTGCGACACCTAACACAGCAGGGCCAACAAGGTGAATGACTTGAAGCACCCTCGGATCGCGTAGACTCAACAGCGGCCGGTATCTAAAGCCGGTGCGATACATAGACGGCACCTGAATTGCGAATTGGGCGAGACCGCCGACGCACACACCAACCGCCATTCCCGTCACTGGATGCATTCCAGCCACTGGAAACAAATAGTAACCACCTACACCGATAACGAGTGAGCTGATGTTAAAGAACGAGGACGCGCATGCTGGAATGCCGAACCTCCCTTTGCTGTTCAATAACCCCATTGCGATCGCTGCCAACGAAACAAAGAGAAGGTAGGGAAACATCAGTTGGGTGAGATAGATTGTTAATTCAACTTTGGTATCAAACCCATAGTCGGAAGCGGCATCTAACCTTTCGTTGAAATCCTCGCGTGCCAGAACATCAACAATAGCAGGCGCGAAAGCGATACCGAGACTGGCGATACCCGTTAAAACGAGGAACGTTAAATTAAAGACACGGTTTGCGAGATTCCACGCCGCCTGCTCTCCCTCCTCAGCCTCTGTGGCAAGGAACGTCGTAATAAACGCTTTGCTTAAAATGCCTTCGCCAAATAGGTCACGCAAGAAGTTTGGAATACGAAACGCTAAATAAAAAGCGTCGCCACTGAGGTTCGACCGGAAATAATATGCGATCGCTGCTTCGCGTGCGAGTCCTAAAATCCGCGACCCCATCACGGCGATACTGACAATTCCGGCGGAACGGGTGACGCTTTGATTCCGGTTGTCTACGGATGTTGTTTCGTTTCCCATCTTTTCATGGTTATCAGTTTTCAGTTGAACGGAGCGAACCTACCGACAACCCCCTGCCATTTCCACTGAGAGCTGCATATTAGGATAAAACTTCCGCTTGACATCGATCTTAATTTAGTGTAAATTTTAGGGTGTTGCCAATCAATATATAGGGCTTACGCAGAACGCGCTTTTGTAGCCTAACCTGTTAGATTGTGTGGTTTTTGTAGCCTACCTCCCCCGCTTGTAGGAGGCAGAACACCTATATTTTTTCACAGAGTGCGGGGACTACGGTCAAAATGTGTCCGTCCTAATAGACCTTATATCTACAAGGAGCTCCACAGATGCAGGAAAAACGATATTTCACGATCGAGGAAGCAAACGAATGTATCCCCGAATTAGTTGATGAGCTTTCACTGCTAAGAGCAGTAAGAGCCGAAGTCTCAATCTACCACGCCAAAATCACACCCCTACTCGAAGTAGTCTCCTCCAACGGTGGCAGTAAATGGACACCTGCACTCCTCAAAGCGACAGAAAAATTTCAGAATATCCTTGACCGGATGGCAAAACGTGGATACCATCTGAAAGGGCTTGACCCCGGATTAGTCGATTTCCCGCACCTCCGCGACGGGAGAGAGGTCTATCTCTGTTGGCGGATGGGTGAAAAAGAGATCCGTTACTGGCACGACATCGAGGACGGGTTTGATGGACGACAACCGTTGTAATGGACAGTGTGTCATTCGCTATTTGCTATCTGCGTAAAAAAAGGATGTGTCGGTCCGTGGCCATGTCCAATATCCAGTGCGTGTTGAATAGCGCCGGTGATATATGCCTTCGCAGTTCTAATAGCGTCTCTCAAATCTTTGCCGTGTGCGAGTTGTGTCGCGATTGCAGCTGAGTAGGTGCAGCCCGTGCCGTGTGTGTTTTCGGTTTCAATCCATTCTGCCTGAAAAAAATCCCATTCTCCGTCGCAATACAGCACATCAACAGCACTGTTCCCCGTAAGATGTCCACCTTTCACGAGGACAGCGTGGCAGCCAAGTTCGGCAATAACTTTTGCAGCCTTTTTTGCTTCATCCGTGTCCCGAATATCCTGCTGTGCGAGCAGCTCTGCCTCGTAAATATTCGGTGTAATCACGGTGGCAATTGGAATCAACGCTGTTTTGAGGCTATCCATTGCCTCCTCTTTTAAGAGTGAGAATTTGCTTTTCGCGATCATCACCGGGTCTACAACGATGATTGGCGGCGTATATTCTTTCAATTTCCGCGTAACCGCCTCGACGATGACAGATGAAGAGAGCATCCCTGTTTTGATACTGGCTACGTTGAAATCTGTGAAGACGGCATCCAACTGCGCTTCAATCAGCGAAATAGGTAAATCAAACGCGTCGGTCACTGCCACCGTATTTTGTGCCGTAACGGAGGTAATTACGGACATGGCATAGCCGCCGTTGGCTGAAATCGCCTTTATATCCGCTTGTATGCCGGCACCTCCACCTGAATCTGAGCCTGCAATTGTTAAAATCTGTTTCATATTTTTCACATTCCAAACCTAAGACAGTGTTTCAAGATAGCGTTTTGCCTGTTCTCCTGCATGTTCAGGAGACATGACCCCTGACATCACAGCTACCCCGAAAGCTCCTGCTGTCAAACATTCAGTCACTCGCCCTGGTGTAATACCCCCCAGAGCAAAGACAGGCAATTTAACACGCTTTACCACCTTTGTCAGGTTCTCCACACCGACAGTGGGCCCATAAGCCGGTTTGCTCGCTGTCGGATAGATAGGGCTATAGGTCAGAAAATCAGCCCCTTCCGCCTCCCGTTTTGCTGCTGCTGCAAAGGAATGCACAGAGCACCCGGCAGAGAAATCGTCGTTTCTCTCTGCCTTCGCTGAACTGACAGATTCTGAATGTGCTGGAAGATGAACGCCTGCAGCACCGACGTTGCCAGCGACGCGTGTATCTGTATTGACGAAAAGCTTTGCGTTGTAGTTTCGACACAACTCAGCAATTGGGTGTGCTATATGTAGCAATTCATCGCTGTTTAGATCTTTTTCACGCAATTGGATAGTCGTAACCCCCGCATCCAGCAATTCTGCGATCACCTCACTTAGCGGCGTAGGCGCGCAGCTGTGTCTATCTGTGATGACGTATAACCTAAAATCGATCATTCTTTTTTGAGACGTGCTGCGAACGCGCCGTCAACGCCGTGTTCATGTGGAAAGGTTTGGAGGAAGCCTTGTGGTGTTATTGCGTTCGCAGGAATATTTGGTAGAAAGCGTCGGGCATCTTCGATGCTATACATCGGGAATTCGGTCAAAAATCGCTGCACGACCTCCTCGTTTTCCATCGGTTCAATGCTACAAGTGCTGTAAACGAGGGTGCCTCCCGGCTGGATGTGTTGTGCTGCGTTCTTTAATAACTCATATTGCATCTCACTGAGGGCACGAATGTGATCAAAGGTCTTGTTCCACCGGATGTCAGGGTGTCGTCGAAGCGTCCCGAACCCGGAACACGGGGCATCGATAAGCACAGCGTCCGCAGCTTTAATAAATCCAATATCTTCCGTTGTTGCGTCCATCGTTCGCGTTTCAACGTTGCGGACCCCGAGCCGTTGACAGTTCTTTTGCAACAAAGCTACTTTTTCCGTTGACACATCCACGGCGACCAGTTTTCCAGCGTTTCCCATGAGATGTGCGAGGTGTGTCGTTTTACCACCCGGCGCAGCACAGAGGTCCACGATGCACCGAGCGTCCTTGGGCGAGAGGAGGTGTGATACTAACATCGCGCTTTCGTCCTGGACATAGATATCCTCTCGACGGAGGATATCCTTCAACGTCTGGTCGCTAGTCGCGTCAAAAGCAGTGCTGGCGCGGTTTTCGAGCACTAAGCCGTCAGGGGCGATTTTGGAGACCTTTGCAGCAATGCCGCCCGTTTCTAAAGACTGACAAACTTCTTCGCGGTGTGTCAGGAGGATATTTATGCGGAACGCGAGCGGTGCGATCTGGTTGCTTGCTCGGCAAAATGCTAATGTCCACGAAACGCCGCGGGTCTGAATCCACTGCTTTACCAGCCACGTCGGATAGGACAACGAAATCGCTATATGTTCGATCGGGTTTTCATCGAGCGATGGGTAAGTTAACGCCGCGCCTTTGCGTTGTACAGCACGGAGAATGGCATTGATAAAACCTGCGGTTTTCCGTCCGCGAGCAGATGTGCGGAGGTGAGAAGTGGCGAGTTGGACGGTCTCATAAATCGCTGCGTGTGCGGGTATCCCGTCGAGATGCAGGAGTTGAAATGCCCCGAGTCGCAGGATATTACGGTGTCGCGCATTTAACTGAAATTTCGGATTGATAAATTGGTTCAGAACCCAATCGAGTTGCCGCTGCCACCGGATAACGCCATAGACAAGTCCGTTGGTCAACCGCCGTTCCCGCCCGTCAATCGTATAGCGTCCGAACGCGCTGTCAACAACAGAGGCTATGGATGCGTCGGCATGCGAAAGGGTCAGCAGGCATTCTAAGGCGACTTGGCGGGCGTTCATATCTCGCGCGCCTCCTTCTTTTGGCAGGAGTTAATCTGATTAATGTGCGTTTGATAAATACTTAAAACGTTTTTGTATAAAGAGAACGCTTTTGGTATCATGAAGTTATGACATTCCGTTTCCCACAAGGCGTTCTCCGACGGTTGAAGAAAGAAGTCTTGAGACTTTATTTTTCCATGCGACTCGGTGTGTCCTTCGTGACTCAAGACATGAACAGGGGCTGCAAAGTGCGAAAGCACATGTTACAAATCAACCGATCCCCAAAGAAATTTATTCTTTAATCAACTCTGGCGGATGGATAACCTTCTTGTTCTGAGAGACAATAAATTCCGCGTTAATTTCCCACGTCCGTCCCCAATCGACGTGTTTCTTATATTCGTATATCCGACATTTGAACTGATATGTCTCGTTAGGTTCAAGTGGAACTTCCTCGCCTTCTTCATCGAGCCGATAAAGTGGCACACCGTGCGAATGAATGTAAAACCTCAGATCCGGATCATTGGTGTATAATTCCACCCTATCATTACCGTGAATCTTCTTTAGAACAGCCTCAAATGTGAGGAGCTTATCCATATACATTTCAGGGGTTGCGACAATCTCTGCGAAAGAGGGTGCGAGGTTCGGGGCGGTTTGGTCTCTCTTCGAGAAATCTATGAGGCATTGTTTCTCTAAGGTGAGCATCACCTGTTTATCGGTGACTTTTGGTTCGTTTGCAAGGCAAGCGGTGAGTTCGTCTATATCGCTGGGATCTCTAATGATGTCTATGAAAGATGTCGGTTTGACATCTGTACCACATCCGGTGAAATATAAAACACTCAAAAGTAATAGAATCAAAACAGATGTTCTCAATTTCCCCCTCCGAGAATTCGCACCGCTAAAGAGCTAGGAAAATCTGCACATATTCTTAGAATTTGTTATCTATCAAACTCACGTTAATTAGGAATTACACAATTTTGACCGTAGCCTGCTCTTGAGATGGGTATCCCTGAAAAAATGTAGGCATTCTGCCCCCCGCAAGCGAGGGGGTATGCTACGAAATGACACAATTAACAGGTTATGCTACAAAAGCGCGTTCTGCCTAATTCCTAATCTAACGTCGCAACTACGCCGCTTCTGCCATTAGTATGTGCAACTTACGGATGAGTCTGGACTTTTGACGGTTCGCCGTCCCTTTTTTGATAACGCCCTTACCGGCGGCTCTATCCAAGAGACTTACCGTGTTCCTGCACAGTTCCTGTGCGGTTTCAACAGTGCCTGCATCCAGAGCGGCCTCCGCTTGTTTAAGCATCGTCCGTAGTGTTGCTTTACGATGTCGGTTGCGTATGCGTTTCCTTTCATCCGCACGCGCATGTTTCTTTGCAGATTGTCTATGCAAAACTGATACTCCTTTTGAGAACTTATCGCCTCGGCAATCTCGCAAACAACCGAGGTGTTAGTTAATGTCTTTTACAATGTGTATATTTTAATGATACCATAAAATATGGGGTTTGTCTACTTTTTTATTAACGCTATCCAGTTTTTAGGTTTTTGCTCAAACCGATGTGAACTCTGGCAGCTTGCAAGCAAGAGACGCAACGCCGTATTCGCGGACCGAAAAACCTGCTTTAAACGCGAAATGGGCGTTTTTTTGAAAAAAAACGAAATTAACCCTAAACTTTTTTGCACTCGTGTATATATATATATATAATAAATAGAACAGGCGGCGAAAAACGGGTGTCAGAAAGAACAAGTCGCCAATCCTGTCAGTTTTCCGTTGTGCAGACAGAACTGAACTCCAGGAGAGGAGAATTGACAAAAATGTTATCTACGAAAAATAAAGGAGAAAAAAAAATGAAAACGTCTTTGTGTCAGACGATTGCTGTTGTCTGTATTCTCATGGTAGGGTGTCTTGGTCTGTTTTCAATTGTGAAAAGCACTGAGGCTCACCCAAGCCATAAGGCATATACGCATACAGAATATACCTGTTATGTGATCGAGGCTAACGGCTTCGGAATGAGATGTATGAGTTACACAGACAGTGGATACCGAGCAGTATACCCGTCAAATCACTACACTGATGGAGGGACGCACATTCCTCACGATTATGAGAAAAATACGCATGAGTACGACACGGAAAACTATTCTCGTTCAAGTTGTAGTGAGTGTTAAGGGTATTTAATTTTTACGTTGATGCAGGAGTGCTTTCGCCTCCTGCATCATATCGTATTCATAGGAGGCATAAAATGAAAAAACTGTTGATTGGTAGCATTCTTTCCGTTGCCTTTGCCTGCGGCATTTTTTTCTACACGAAGTCGACTAACAAAAAATTCGTGGACTCTTTGCCCGAACCGCCAATTGTAGACCAGGTTGTTGATGTCCATACCCATCCGCATTCCCATGAGGATCCCTTACGCGTCTCGTCTCGTCTCGTCGAGGTTGAATCTGATTCTAGTGCCGATGAAAACAGAGTTGACACGTCCACCGAACAGATGTCTGAAGTGGAACCCCCTCAAGTTGATGAAGCGGAACACATCGAAGCGGCTTCACAAACTGCCGCAACGTGGCAAACTGATGACGCGCATCAGCATCGATCTACTCGAAGTCCGTTTGCAAAGAAAATCACACGCATTGAGGATATGGATCCGGATGAACTTGCAGATATGACCCGTGTCAGTTTACTTCGACAGTTTGGCGACATTCCAGAAGTTCATACATTTGTTGCGTTAAAACGAAAAAAACTTAAGAATCAACCGCTTACCTTAGATGAACACATTGATTTCACGGCAGCCCAGTATCATTTGTGGCCAGATCCCAGAACTAAGAAAACGCTTGAGATTTTCTTGGACAAAAGAGCCTCCGAGTATCCAAGCAGCACACAAATCGTGAGGTGACTCTCATGAAAAATTTCAACGCTTTTCTCGGAAGCTTTTTGCTCATCATCATGTTCTTCGGTTGCAGTGCGAAGCACGTCGAGGAGCCGCTTCAAGAAACACGCCTCGCTGATGATAAACAGACCCCTCCGAAAGAAGATTTCATACCCGGGTTCCATCCATTTAAGGATGACCCAGACAATCCGAGTCCACACAATCCGTTGGTAAAGAAGTTCGGGGATATTCCAGAAGTCCGCACCTATATCCGACTCAAGCAAAAATTCATAGATGGCATCGGACTCAACATTGATGAGGCAATAGAATTCTATACTGCTGAAGCCCATCTCTATCCATCTCGTGAAGCAAAGGCGAGGTTAAAATCGTGGAAAAAGGACAAAGCACGATACGAAAGATTGGGCATCTCAACGGATGGGATTGTAATGCGAATGCAGTCTAACACGACATCTGATTCGGGCGACAAAAAGGCTGTCACTACAGAACCAAAGGATTGAAGACTAACACCAATGTTCAACATCTCAACGGTTCTCAAATCAATACCTTTGTTGGCAATTCTGTTTATTGCCTTCTATATTCGCATTCAAGCGCGAGCCGATATCCCTGAAGGACATTTCACGGGTGTGGATGCTTACACCTACTATTTTCAGGGACAACAGATCTCAGAACACGGAAAACTCCCCACCCGCGATATGCACCGGTGGTTGCCGATCGGTAGAGATACGGATCAAACCTTAAATCTTTACAGTCACGTTCTTGCTTACACACACAAAGCCTGCGCCTGGCTGTTTCCGAACATCACACTTTATGACATTACCTTCTATATGCCTGTCTTCTGCTTTTGTGTCGGTCTGGGCGGACTCTGTCTTTTTCTTAGCCGGACCTTTGGGGTCCTCTCTGCGAGTCTCGTAGGGGCGCTTTTAGCAACCCTCCCGGGTGCTATCAACAGAAGTACTGCCGGTTTTGGCGACCGAGACGCATGGTGCTGGATGCTTGGGATTCTCACAGTTATTACGTATCTCGCCGCTCTGCAAACCGAGGCACCCCGAAAACGTCTGATTTGGACACTTACGAGTGGTTTTCTTGTTTTTTTGGGCGGTATGAGTTGGGAAGGCTTTGGGGTGTTTTTAAGTGTCATTCTCGTTGTGGAGATATGGAGGTTTCTGACATCTGAAACCGAAGACAACTTAGGTCTTTATCTGTTGTGGCTGTTATGCTTTGTCCCAACACTTTATGTGGTATCTCCGGCTTATCGAAATGGGTACGGCTTTGCAGAACACCTTCTTGTATTTATGCTCGTGCCCCCGATTGTACTTCTGGGTATCCGAACACTCCGACATCTTCTCGTCGCCTTAGTGGAAAAATTCCGACTTCATGCCCGCACACTGGCACTCGTTTTGACGTTGGCAAGTGTTGTCGGAGCAGTCGCTTATGTTTTGATACAACTTGACACCTTTTCAGAAACGACTGTGCCGTTGAGTCAAAACGCCGTTATGCAAAACGTTGGTGAACTGAGAAATACAAATTCACAATATTGGCGGATACGCTACGGGTGTATCTTTGTATTGAGTTGTATTGGGGTCATGATGGCAACGATGCACGAATGGAAAAACTCAGGTGCCTTGCTGCTACTGCCTTTCACACTTTTTACCTTAACGACATTTTTTAGAGAATATACAGATCACTTATGGGGGACAAAGCAGAACAATATCTTCTTTTTCGGGACGCTTGCTTTCACTGTAGTGACGTTAATGTTTATGGCTTGGCGGCGTGATCTCCATACGAAAAACGAATTGGTTTATGTTGCCTCTATCACATGGTTCCTCATTTGGATCTCCCTCAGTCGTGATGCAGAACGATATTCCAACTTTAGCAGTCCCATTATTGCTTTCTTTGCCGCTGAACTCATACAATTTTGTAGTGTGAAGTTTAGTGAGGTATTCAAACGATATCTCCCCCGGAGTGTTATGAAAATAGCAATCGCGATGATACTCCTTGCAACGTGTTTGTGGCTTCCATATCCGTTCGGATATGCACAAAATATCCTACCTGCGACACACGCCCGCAGAAGCAAACCCACAGACAGTACCGTTGCTGAAGCTTTTCAATGGATGAAAGCAGGACTCCCAAACACTGCAGTGGTTGCAGCTGACTGGATACATGGCAGCCAGTTAAATGTCCTTGGTGGGGTCAAAACGATTACAGGCAGCGACACATTCATACAGCACTGGATCCATCTGTATTACCGGTACCTCTTCTGTGGGGATTCAGAGAAAGAAGCACTCGAGTTCCTAAAAAGCCACGAAGCGACTCACTTAATGCTCACTGAAAAGGATGTGGTCAATTCTGCCGTCATCAACTCATCTATTGGTGCTTGCTTAGAACGCGACAAAACCTTTGAAATTATTGAACTCCGAAAAGCAATAGAAGAAAAAGAATATATTTTTCTATTTCCCGCAAAAAGCACTTCTCTTTTCAATAACATCCAGATAAATGTCGATTCAGAAAACAAAAATTCCGTCACAGCATTCGCTATACAAAAAAATGGAAGTGTCCGTAAGTTACCTTTTGTTGTTTTCAGACATAAAGAACGCAATACCTCTGAAGATCAAGTGGCCTCAAAGACGGGAGGTATCATCCTCTATTTCGACGAACTTCAGCAATACCAGAAAGGCTATTATATCCCATCGGTTGCATGGGACAACTTCGCTATCCGTTTGTTTCTGCGCGGCATAACGGGTAAGGCATTTGAGTCTGTTTTTGTGTCTGAAGACATCGATGCAACGGATGTTAATGTCTGGAAAATTCACTATCCGCCAGATATTAGACCGCATCGGAAATACCTTCTCACGGGTATCCCTGAAATAGATGTGCACCTACAAACGAAAAATAAAGGTGGGATAGATAAGCAACTCGAATAAGAAAGTGTTGTGTGTTTTTTTTTAAGTGTGCTATAATAATCCCTAAGTTTCATGAGAGTGGACAGTCGGTCATGAGTATTTCTTAAGCACTAACCTATAACAGGAAGGAGTTATTATGAAACTCAGATGTCAACTCCCAGACGCGAAATGCCCGCCGTATCTGCACGAGGGAGACTTCGTTGCGGATGATGCCACGCTGCTCCGTTTACGTCCAGATATGAAAAGGTGTGCGGCGTGTATGGCTTCCCAGTCGCCTCGGTGCCCTGACTTCCAGGACGACTTGGAGCAGCTCGCTGCGCTCACGCTTATTGAAAAGGGCCCCACCTATGATCCGTTTCACAAGAGTCGTGCGAGTTTTGGGACGTTCATCCGTCCGCGTATCTGCTTGCGTCTGATGAATGCGAAAAAGCGGGAAGTGAAACATCGGGCTCGGCTGGGGCTCGTCTTGGGTCCTGGAGATGCTGACGGTTCCCTTCAAGGTGTATCTGTGATAGAGACATATCCTGACGTGGGTGCCGCACCTTTTACGGAAGCCGTTGCGGATGCAGCCTTACGCGAGGATTTCTTTTCGGCGTTGCCGGCGCTCCTGACGTGTCTCACACGGCGTGAGCGTGAAGTGTTTGAACACCTTCGCAGGGATGCCACTTCGCGTGCGATTGCTGAGGCACTGAAAGTGAGTCAAGGGCGCGTAAGCCAGTTGAGAACACAGGTGATTGAAAAACTCACCGAAGCCTGTCGGAAACGGGGATGGAGGGACGAACCCATTTAACTTATGGTGCCTTTCAAAAAAGAGACGCAACGCCCTATTCGTTGACGGAAAGCTCTTCCGAAAACGCGAATAGGGCTTTTTTTTAAACGGAAATAAGCCTGTGTTCCCTGACCCATTCTCTCGCCGCTCTGTCTGAAATCTGCATTGATTTATTCCCCGAAAAAGTGGTAAAATATTAACACAATATAAAAATGAAAAGGAATTCGCTTTAATGAAATGCCTACCGCTTCTGTTAATTTTTCTCATCGGCATCGGTGTCTATACTGCCGTGACAGCACCTTTAGATGCACCCGACACACCCCCGTGGAAACCCGTAGGAAAATACACACACCACGACATCCAAGAGAGCTCAGGTATTGTTACGAGTCAGCAGTTTGAGGGGGTGTATTGGACACTCAACGACTCGGGCAACCCTGCGATACTTTACGCGACAAAATTAAATGGTGAATTAATTCAAGAGATCGCTGTGCACGGTTCAAAAAACGTTGACTGGGAAGCACTCGGTATCGACTCAGAAAACCGCCTCTGGATCGGCGACATCGGCAATAATAGTAGATTGCGGCAAGACTTAAAGGTGATGGTCGTCAAGGAACCGGATCCTTTCACTGAGACGGAAGTCGAGGTTATCGCAAGTTATCCGTATCAATATCCCGAGGCAAATGTTGACGCGGAAGGGCTTTTTATTGCAGAAGGTATCCCTTATATCGTCTCCAAGGAACGAGAGCGCGCCGTGCTGTACCGGTTTCCGAGCTTGGTACCCGACGTGAAGCAGGTGCTGGTGCGTGTCGGTGAATTCGCTGGCGCGAAATTTGTGACTGGCGCGGGATTGTCTGAAGACGCAACGCGGCTTGCTGTCTGCACCTACGACGCGCTCTGGGTATATCACGGCACATCGAGTAATTTAGCAGAGCTGATTCAGGGCACACCGCAGCACTTACCCCACAATTTTAGTGGGGAAGCAGTCTGCTTTGACAGCTACGATCTCGTTCTCACAAATGAGGGGCGCGACCTCTATCGGCTCCCACAATTTTGGTATGAGAAAACGTTACCACTGCCCCCAAAAGACACACAATCAATAGCTTTGCGCCAAGCAAGAGAATATAGCTTAGCAGCTGAAATAGAAACGTACCGCGCAGCAGGCATAGACATAGGGGGGAGCCATACGGCACTAACAGCCGTAATTGCCGAAGCAGAACCATCCTTGACGGTTCCAATCGAAGTCCTGCACGCAGATATGTATAGCATGCGTTTGGTGTTAACGCGTGGCCCGGAATACGGGCAGGTTAAACTACACGCAAACGGCACTGGGGTCGGGACACCTTACGATTGTTATGCTGCTGAACCGACAGCGGGTACATTGGTTTCGTTTGGGTCGACTCCGCTGAACGCTGGAACGAACCACATCAAGTTTGGCATCGTCGGGAAGGCTGAGGAGGCGACAGGCTACAAAATCGGTATCGATTCCTATCAGGTGCTGCACGCTTCGCCGTTTGTTAAACACTATATGCTATTGGGGCCGTTTCCCAAGACAGATGTTGAGACAATTGACAAGACGTTGACTCCGGGAAGTCGGTTGGATCTGAAGGCAACTTACACAGATATGCACGGCAGAGCGATTGAATGGCGAGCAGCACCGACGGTGGGAGACGGTTTCCTCAATTTAGGCACAAATCTTGGTTTTGAGTCTTCAGCCGTTGGATACGCGCTGGTATACGTCTACGCCGCGGAAGCAACTGATTCCGTCTTATTGCTCGGCAGTGATGACGGTGCCACCGTATGGTTGAACGGCTCCGACATCTACCGGATTGACGCGAACCGTCCGCCGATCCCAGACGAAGATACTGTGCCGTGTCGACTCAATGCCGGTTGGAACGAGGTTTTGTGTAAAGTCAGTCAAGAGGGGTGGGGCTGGGGACTCTACTTGCGATTTACGGATGTAGATGGAGTTCTTAAGTATAACATCCGACCGGAAGAATAAGTTAATACGAAAGTTGTCCCCGGCTTTTTATCATTGACGAAA
This sequence comes from Candidatus Poribacteria bacterium, assembly GCA_965202725.1. Taxonomy (GTDB): domain Bacteria; phylum Poribacteria; class WGA-4E; order WGA-4E; family WGA-3G; genus WGA-3G. The sequence continues at coordinate 3,421,501 of OZ241845.1, read as the reverse complement.
AATCCCCTACCTATAGTCGCGTTTCTCTAGTGTGTAGGCGTTTAGACCTGTTCGACGCTCAACGTTGCGGATTTACCGTTGAGTTTCTGCGCAACCGTGAAGGCGTTTCCACTCGGAGACTCGACGACAGCCGTTGTCAGCGTCTCTCGCAGAATGTAATCTCGATGCGCCTGAAACGCCTCTTCAATAAGCGATGATGACGTTTCAAGACTGAGTTTAATCCGGTCTGAGACGTTGAAATCTGCATCTTTGCGCATATTCTGGATTTTGTTGACGAGTTCGCGCGCTAAGCCTTCAAGCGTCAACGCGTGTGTTAGTTGTGTTGATAGCGCGACGAATTTCCTCGCGTCTGCCTCCACAAAGAAACCCTCACGATTTTGCGTTTGCACGTCAATGTCTGATGGCTCAAGGGTGTATGTTTCCCCGGCTACATCAACCTGTAAACTGCCGTTGGTTTCCAGTTCCGTTTTCAGTTGCATTGCATCTGCGGTAGCGAGTGCCTTCGCGATGGCTTGCACGCCTTTGCCGTACTTCGGTCCCAACACTCTGAAGTTAGGCTTGAGCGTCACCTGTGCGAATGCGTCCAGATTCTCTACAAAAGCAATAGCCTTGACATTGAGTTCATCATGAATGAGTTCAGACAGGCGGTTAAGGGTCTCTTCCTCTGCCTTAGAGAGTCCGCCGAGAGCGAATTCAGCAAGCGGTTGCCGCGTTTTAATGCCAGACTTGTTCCGTGCTGCATGCCCCATGCTGATGACCTCGCGTGTGAAGGCCATATCGGTTTCGAGGAGCGTATCCTTCAGAGATGCCTCTGCAACCGGGTATTCGACGAGATGAACACTCAGTGGTGCATCGGGATCGAGCGAGCAGACGAGGTTTCGGTAGAGTTCGTCCGACAGAAAAGGTGTAAACGGTGCAGCGAGTTTCGCAACGGTTACAAGCACTTCATAAAGTGTTGCGTACGCGGCCTGTTTGTCGGGGCCGGCTTCCGCACCCCAGAAGCGGTCGCGAGAACGACGGACGTACCAGTTGCTGAGGTCGTCCACAAATTCCTCAATCGCGCGCGAGGCGTTCGTGAGATGGTAATTTTCCATGCTGTCGCGCACGCTGTCAATGAGGGTATGGAGGCGTGATAAGATCCATCTGTCCACAGTAGCCCGTTCTGCGACCGGCGGTGCATCTCGCAAAACATCAATCTGCTCCAAATTGGCATACATAACGAAGAAACCGTAGACGTTGTGAAGGGTTCCCATGAACTTCTTCAAGGCTTCGTCAATGCCTTCTGGTTTGAAAGCGCGCGGTGTCCACGGTGTGGTTGCGGTGAACATATACCAACGCATCGCATCTGCGCCTTGCTTGTTGAGAATTGTCCAGGGATCTACTGTGTTCCCCCGACTCTTACTCATCTTCTGTCCGTCGGGTCCCATAATAAGTTCGAGACAGAGGCAGTTTTTGTAGGCCGGTTTATCATAAAGGAGGGTACCGGTCGCCAAAAGGCTATAGAACCAACCGCGAGTCTGATCGATGGCTTCGGAGATGAAATCGGCGGGATACGCCTGTTCGAGCATCTCCTTGTTTTCAAACGGGTAATGCCATTGTGCCGTGTGTGCGCAACCGGAATCGAACCAACAGTCAATGACATCTTGCACGCGATGCATCGTGCCGCTGCACTCGTTACAGGTGAGAACGACATCATCCACATACGGGCGGTGGAGTTCAATATCCTCTGGAACGTCGGTGCCGCGTGCTTTCAACTCGGCGATGCTCCCGACGCAGTGCTGGTGTCCACAGTCATCGCAAATCCAGACGGGCAAGGGGGTTCCCCAGTAACGCTCTCGACTCAATCCCCAGTCGATGTTGTTTTCCAACCAGTTGCCGAACCGCCCGTCCTTGATGTGCTCTGGATACCAGTTGATTTCCTGATTGTGCTGGTGCATCTGATCTCGGATAGCGGTCGTTCGGATAAACCACGATTCGCGTGCATAGTAGAGCAGTGGGTTATCACATCGCCAGCAGAAGGGGTATTGGTGGATATATTCGGCAGCTTTGAACAACAAGCCGCGTCCCTCTAAGTTCTCGATAATTTGCGGATCTGCGTCTTTAACGTATTCGCCTGCCCAGGGGGCTTTGACCTCTGGGACAAATCTACCATCAGCACCAACCAACTGCACGAGGGGCAGGTTGTGTTTCTGTCCGATCTCATAGTCGTCCTGCCCGAAAGCCGGTGCGATATGGACCAAGCCGCTACCTTCTGTCGTGGTTACGAAATCGGCTGTGACGATGTAGTGAGATTTTTCGGGGTGCTGCCCACTGTCAAACAAAGGTTCGTATTCCCAATAGCGGAGGTCTTTACCTTTGTAATTTTCGACGATTTTCCAACCCTTCATGCCCTCTTTATCAAGTGGGGCGAGTTCATCTCCGAATAAACTCGGTAGGCACGCTTTCGCGAGAACGAGGCGTTGTCCATTATGTTCGACAACAACGTAATCGTAATCCTCACCGACAGCGACAGCGACGTTAGAAGGCAACGTCCACGGTGTCGTCGTCCAGACGAGGAGGTAGGTGTTCTCCTGATCTTTCAACAGGAAACGGACAAAGATTGAGGGGTCAGCGACCTCTTGATAGCCGAGTGAGACTTCGTGGCTTGCTAAGGTTGTGCCGCACCGATAGCAGTACGGTTGCACCTTATGTCCCTGATACAGGAGTTCCTTCTCCCACGCTTGCCGGAGTACCCACCAAACGCTTTCTATGTAGTCGTTTGACAACGTGATATAGGCATCGTCGAGGTTCAGCCAGTATCCGATGCGCTCGGTCATCTGTCGCCAATCCTGCTCGTATTGGAACACGTTCTCTTTACATTTCTCGATGAAGTTCTGAACGCCGTACGCCTCCAGTTCGGCTTTGTTTCTAATATTGAGTTGCTTTTCGACCTGATATTCAACGGGGAGTCCGTGTGTGTCCCAGCCGGCTTTACGGTGGACGTAATGTCCTGTCATCGTCTTGTATCGGCAGACGGCATCTTTCATGACGCGTGCGAGGACGTGATGGACACCGGGGGGCGCGTTTGCAAATGGCGGTCCCTCCAAAAAGACAAAGGGAGGGGCATCTTTGCGTACCGCCATACTCTTCTGAAAGATGTCATTCTCACGCCAGAACGTCAAGGTCTGTTTTTCTTTTTCAGCAAATGTGAATTGCGGTGATACCTCTTCAAACATGTGATTTTCCTCATGTAGCCTCAATCTCCGGATTAAGGGCTTTCGTCTACTAACGACTTAAAAAAGAAAACGCCCCACCGAAATTGTCCGTTTCAGTGATGGGCGTCGAAATAAAAACTGTGTATCTGTCTATGATTAGCCCACCACAGCACGACGGATCGCAATAATAATGGATATGGCGCGCAGAGCCCTGACAGCACGCATGCTATCTGGGTGTAAGGTCTTGTTGCGCAAAGATTCCTCATATTGCGGTGTCGATGTGGTCAGCGATTTTTTGTCCATAAATCTTCGTATTATTGCAGGGACGAGGTCGCCTCGCCCGTTACGAAAATCTTCACTTATGTTTAAAATTTGCTATATATCAAACTCACGAAACCTATCAAATATAATACAACATCCTAAGCGGTATGTCAAATATTCTTTCCGCTTTGCAGGGCGTTCTCAAGAACCACACCTTCGTCCAGAAGTGACAACGAAAACCCTCCTAATTTGAGGTTAAGTCAGTGCTGTCTTCAAAATCCACGCGTGCCTCTGTTAAGTGTTCTCGAAAAGCAGTGAAGGTGTCAACGACAGCAGCCGTGAGGTTCAGGCGTCTGAGCTGGTTCAGGTCTTGGATCGCGTGGATTATCGGTTGCAGTGTGTTGATATCAGCGTCAGGGAATCGGGCGTTGAGGGTTGCCAGCGTGCTTTCAATACTCATTTGCCGAGCCCCTTGCTCTCTACCTTCTTCTCTGCCTTGCTTGATTCCTTTTGCAATGCCTTGTTCCAGATAATGCTCCGCCATACTTTGCATGAGATTTACCTCCTCTTCAGAAAGTGCCAAAGTCGCCCGATACTCGGAGACGATACGATCTAAATCGGCACGCTCCTCAACCGAACGCTTGTGCACAACTAACGCATACAGATAAAAAACCGCCTGAACCCACGCAACACGCTCCGACTCCCGCAACCCACTCACATGAGCACCTAACGTCTCTAACACCGATATGAATACATCAGAATCAGACACGTCCGCACGCTTCAGAACCGTCAGCAGCCACCCAAACGGACCCCCAGCCTTCAGTAAGTTCACATCCGGCTCAGACTGAACGCCCAGAAATAACGTAGCAAACCGCGGAACAAAACGAAGCAGAGACTCCGGCACATCCATCAACCCCTCCATTGAAATCACCGGGTGCCATGCCGAGGCACCCGTGTAAAACACCACTGGAATGATCGGACGAAATCGCCACTGACGCTTCGGAACACGCCCAGCAACCCACCCCTGCCGCTGTTGATCCCAGATGTGATACATGTAAGACAACATCCGAAAACCCATTACAGGATCCACCGTGGATTGATGTTCTATCAGGATGTAGATCATCACCTCTGTTTCATCAGCATCCCGAAACGGCAACAGGAACACCATATCCGACTCTTGTTCACGGAGGTTATCGGCGATAAAGGTCGTATTGACGATCTGGACTCGGCTGAAGTCAAGAGACGCTACAAGGTCTTCTCCGATGATTTCAAGCAGTCCGCGCAGGTTCTCTGGGGTGGCTAACAGCCACTTCGCACTCTTATCTGCGAACTGTCGTCCCAGCGAGTCTTTGAAATAAGACACGATCTCATTGATGTTTGCCATAGACACTTATGATACACCCTTTTTTGCGGAAAGTCAACAGGTTTTGGGGCTGTTTTGTGTAAAAGTTCTTGACTAATTTATCAAGCTTTTGATTACACGTGAATTCGCGTTAGCTTTATAGCTCCATCCCTGCATCCCGATACGTCCGCTTAATCAATTCAATCTCTGTATCCGTCAATCCATACAACTGATACACGAATGCGTCTATTTTCCGCTCTATTTCCCGCACGCTATCGCTGCCTGGGTCTAAGAGGATCTGTTCAACTAATTCGGCTAACGCCGCTTTTTCTGCCTCCGTCCGATCCGCTATAGGGGCCTCTTTCATACTGACTTTCTTGAAAATTAATCTGCCACCCGCCCACGGATCGTTGAGGCTCTGAAATTTATGCCGCGCATACCAATCAAAGAGTAGACTATTTAAAATAGCAAGCAGTGAAAGATCGCGTGTAGATATGAAATATGTTGTCTTTAAGCCAAATGTCTGAGTTGTGTCATAGCAACCGTAAAGGGATTTTGCTGTCTCTGTGTAAAGAATTTTAGGGTTATCGAAATCTCGGTAATAAGCCGTGTTGGCTTGGATTTCATACCATTTGTAATGTCCCATCGCCCTTCCGTGTTTCTGATCGGGACTTTGCTTGGGTTCAAGTGCAGCTCTATATTGGCTCAAATACCGCCGGATCGCCGGATATTGTTCGATATCAATGCCATGCCGAGTGAAAATCAGATAATATCCGGTACGCTCCGTTTTCCACTTTTTTAGATTCCGTCCTCTCAGTACGGGTTTGATGAGTTTACTGCTTCTTGGATCCTCAGCTATCAATTCCTGACGGACAGATTCGTCGATGATAAATGCTGCGTCGCACCCTGTCACCACACCGCGATAAAAACTTCCGTTCACACATTCTCCCAGTGGGGTACCCCTCTCTTGCAGTTTTTCGAGTAACCTCAGTACCTTAGGTGATGTCAATGCCCATCCGTCTGGCGATAAGTCGCGGGCATGTAGGGGCATCGCGCGTTCTTGAAACGTTTCGGAGAGGCGAGGGATATCCGCTGCGTCACGGAAAGTTGCGGCTAAAACAAGTTCGCCCGTCCTCGCTGAATTTTCAACAAGGACGATACAGGTGTCTACGTTTGCTTTAAAAACGGGCACACTCCCAAAATCAAGCACCCGCTGTAAGGACACTTCACCGGTGAAAAACGCTCGTAATTTCTTGCCGTAGGCTGCCCGTAGAAAGGTATTAGAGGAAATGTAAGCGAGAATACCGTTTGCACGAAGTAGTTCTGTCCCGCGCTTATAGAAATAGACATAGAGGTCTGTTTTACCTGTAAAGACTTCTGGAAAGTGCTGTTTTAGCGTCGGTTTCATCGGTATGATAAGTTCGTGTCGCACATAAGGGGGATTGCCGATAACGATATCAAAGCCACCTGCTTGGAATACCTCTGGGAATTCTACCTGCCAGACAAACGCATCAGTGTCTGTCTGCCAGCCTTGCAGATTCTCCTTGAGCCCAGCAATCGCCGCTCGGAGCTCCCGCTTCTGAGCGTCTACATGGGTAATTAGATATTCGGCTTGATAGTCTTGGATTTCCTGTATCAAGGTGCTGGCGAGACTCATGGTTTCAGGTGCAGGGCCGGTCAAACTATCCCCAGTTGCAACCTTATAGTCCAAATTAGGCAGCGGTTCGGGGGTGTTGCTTTTAAAGTCAACCGCAAGGCTGAGCCATAAGCGGAGCATGGCGATATTGGTGGCGAAGCCGTCTTTGTCTACACCATAGAGGTTTTGCTGGATGATGTCAAGTTTGCGGTGGTAGGCTGTTTTGGGATCGATGTGCTTGCTTTGGAAGAGAGCTTCTCGTAACCGCAGCAACTCGCTCAGCATGCCCAAGAGGTAAGCACCGCTGCCACATGCAGGATCGCAGATGCGTAAGGTTTGGAGTACCTGTAGCACTTTTTCAGGGTTCCGAATGTCAGTTGCGTCGCCAGCATCAACAAACATTTTCAGGCATTCGGCTGTCTCATCAGTCTTACTTTTTAGGCAGATTTTCAGGCTTTCTCTGCACATGAAGGAGACCACGGGGCGCGGTGTATAGTAGCTGCCGGTCCCGTGTCTGCCGGTCACGAGTTCTTCAAAGACCTTCCCGAGCATCTCTGGGTCCACTGCGACTTCAATATCAAAGGGTGTGGATTCGGTTACGGTGAAGTTGTATCGTTCAAAGAGTTCGAGGATTTCGGCAAAGGTGTCGTTAGGAATAGAGACGGCGTTGCGTTGATCGGATGCTTGCATCTCAAAGAGTCCGCCGTTGAGAAAGGGGACTTCGCCGCGGCGTTCTACAGCGATTGCGGAGGCTTCAGGTAAATCTCCTGCGCTGCCGAGTCCGTGAAAGAATGCCCAATAGAGGCGGTCGTTGAGAAAGTTTTCCGAAGAATTAGCGTTGGCAGCTGTGAAGAGGGCGCGTAGGTAGTTGCGCTCGCCGTTGTAGGTGAGCCAGCCTTTCTTCTCAATAAAGCGGAGGAACATCAGTCGGTTGAAGAGCCGTTGGGTATAAAGTCTGCGAGTTTCTGCCTCGCTTTCTGGGATGCCTTCAATGGCGTTCTCTACGTGTGCGAAGACGCGTTGGTAGTCGGCAAAGAATGTATTGGTCACGGCTTCCACGTCGAATGCGGCTTGCCAGGTTTTCAGCCATGTCTTTTCGTCTGAAAACCCGTCGCTTGGAATGGACAGGGCGGGGAGATTGTATTCGCAGAGCGTCCGGATGTGTGTGTCGCCTTGCTGCCAAGAGAAGATGGAGAGCACAGCCCGTTGCCAGTTGTGCGTGGTGTCTGCGAAGTGTGCGAAGGCGAACCGTTGGAAATCGGTTGTGGTGCAAATAAAGAGGAGGTGGTCGTGTTTCCAGGCGGGGAGGCGTGTGTCTCGGTCTCGGTGCTCTACGAGTCCGCGCAGGACGCGCCGTAGGGCTGTGCGATAGATCAATTCGCTGTCAAACTGTAGAAAAAAGATGCCCCACGGCTGTGTACTGCCTGAAAATTCGAAGGCTAATGGGTCGGTTGGGAAGGGTGGGAGTTGCTGGCAGTGCACACCCCGTTCTTCGGTGCGTTCATCCAGGTTCAGGTCTTCAGGGGTCCAAGTGAAGGCGATGTCTTCGAGTTGACCGTCTTCGGGGATGTGCCAGCCTAATTTTTCGCGTAGAAAGGCTAAGAGGGTGTCAAAGTTGTGGATGCTCTGAATGTCGTCTGGGGTTATATAGGTCATTCGGTTCTCTCAATTATGAGTTGCAATGCTCTGGATTCAAGGGGGAGTTGGGTTTCACTGTGTTCAACCCAACCTACAAGAGACATCGTGTGCGAATCACTTTTCTTTCCAGGATAGTCGTCAGGAAACCTCCATCCATGCGATCAGTTTCTCTTTTGTCCCGATCGGTGCTTGTATGTCTCTACGATAGGAACGTATATGGCGTTCAATGTGTTTGCGAGCTTCCATGCGTCCCTCCGGGCGGCTTTCAGTTCGACGTTCTGTATTCTCATCACACCGAATTTCGGGCCAGATCGCTTCAACGTTAGCAAGAACTTCATCCGCGTCGGCATCATAGAAATACCATTTAATTTCGCCGTTTGGCATTTCATAACAACAGAAGATTCCTATCATACCCCCGCGTCGGATTGAAATAGGGTCTCCATCACGATTGAGGAATGGGGGTGGATCTTCGTCAACGGGTTTGCCAGAAAAGAGGCGCAGTGGAAGGTTTGGCAATTGTCTCCAGAGTTCTGGATGCGATTCAGAGATACGTTGGCGCTCAAGGTTCATCAATTCTTCTGTGTTTTCCGTGCCTTCATAACGTTCATTGAAGAGCCGGATGGTTTTGCCAGGATCGTCTGGTGAAACGAATTTCCCTTCGATACCGAGCGTGCGACTGATACGGAGAATTTTACCATCAACGCGCTTTCGAAGTTTGAGGATGTCATCCAGTTCTGCAGGCGGGAGGAAATTATAGACGTGAACGGTCGGATTAGTCCGATTGAGGTGGGTCTCAATTTCTGGGTCAAGCCGTCGGTCTAACCGGCCGATGCGTTGCATGAGTCGGACGGGATTCCAATGCAGATCGTAGTTAATGATGATAGCTGCGTCTTGTAGGTTGAGGCCTTCAGCGAGGACATCTGTTGTGATGAGTGTCTGAACCGGTACAACGTTTTGAGGAGATTTCCCGTTGTAGCAAGGCGAGAAGCGTTGGATAATTTCCTCACGATTCACTTTCCGTCGGCTATCAATTTGCTCAATAGCTTTGAAACCTGCCTGCTGGAGTTGGGTATCCAGGTAACGGGCGGTGTCACAAAACTCAGTAAAGATGAGCACTTTCTCGTTCGCGTGTGCTTTTAGGAGTTTGAGAAGCTGCTGGAGTTTATCATCTTGCGCTGTGGCCGGTTCGCTTGCCAACTGGTCGTGATAAAAAAGTCGATAGATTCGACTGAGGAGTCCCGTCAGGAAGTTCATATCGTCCACAACATCGTCAAATAACCTGTCTACATCGTGGTCTTCCGGGTTAAAATCGTCATCCGTTTCTACGGAAGTGAGGTCATCTTCTTCTTCAGAGGGGTTGGCTGCAAGGGAACGTTGCAAGTTTTCTGGGGTGGGTTGTGATGGGATTTCATCTTCCTGGAGTCGTTTTAGGATGTGTTCCTGGACAAGGTGCCACCATCGCCGGTTCGTGCCTTCCCACATCTCAAACCGTTTAGGCGCATGTGTTTTCAACCAGTCAGCCATCTTAATGAGCAAATTTTCAACAGTTGCCTCAAATGCTCGCCATGAACTTTCCAAACGTTTGAGTACAAGCGTCCGGATGAGCCCGATAACCTGTTTTTCGCGCTGTTCAATCCGTTTCTCAGGGTTTTTGTGATACTGAACAGTGTTATAAATTGCCAGATTGAGAAACGGATCGTGTCGATCAAAGGCATTTTGAAGTTCATCATAGAGTGTTCGATAGACCCGGCGCAGCGAGTAATCTACGATAGGTTCAATAACGCGTTCTGGGAAAAGGATATGCGCGCCGGATGCCCTTTCGGCATTCTTGATGTACTTGCGACTTCGCTGAATAAGCACCTGTTTCAGTAATGGGTCTTGGCGTAAAAAGTCGTCTTCTTCAACCTGTTCGACAATTTCAGCATCCTCAGTCTCAAGTCGTTTTTCAATATCGTGGAAGTGCTTGCGGAAATCGTGCATGCCGATGCTGGCGAAATGGCTGCTGTTGTTTTGCCCAAAGTAATTAATCAGATGATAGATATCAGCAAGGCTATTATTGATGGGTGTGGCAGTGAGGAGGTAGAGTTTTTTGTGCTGAGCGAGTGCCATTAAGAGCCGGCCGCGATTGGAATTCGGATTCCGAAAGTGGTGTGCTTCGTCTATAATAATAACGTCCATGTGTTCTCGAAAGTATTTAAGGTCTCCGTCGCTTATCCGATCTTGGCGCCCGAAGTCAGTATGTCGTCTGATATCGTAGTGTTCGCGGAGGAGGCGTCCATATTCAGGTTCAAGCTGGCGATTAATCTGACTTTTCCAAACGCTTTCTTCAACTGATTTAGGTGTGATGAGCAGGACGCGTTTGTTTTCCCTGAGATAACGTTCAAGTAACATCAAACCGATATAGGTTTTACCGCTTCCGACACCGTCACAGATAAGTGCACCGTTCCATGTATCTGCTATCTGGCGTGCAGCGTGGTAGCCGTCTTTTTGGTATTGCGAGAGCGTTCGGTAAATTACGGATTCGTTCTCTTCCCATTCGTCTGCGGGTTTTTCGCGGCCTTTGAAGTAGGTATAGAGAGCTTGGGCATAGACGGTAAAAGGTGGGTACGCCTTAAGGTGCCGTTCAATGGTGCGAAGCAGCTCGGCTTTGACTTCGGAGGCTTCTCCCCAACGGGCATCGAACCATTCGTTGAGTTTCTCAATATGTGTAGCATCTGTGATGAAAGAATTTAACTCAACGTTTTGCGTGAGCCCTGGGCTGGTAAAATTGGAACTACCGAGCGTAGCAAAGTCAACGCGGCTTGAATTTTGGGCGTGCATCAAGTTGAGTTTGGCGTGAAATTTGGCTTTGTCGTAAACGCGGACCGCAATTTGCCCCTTGCGAATTGCATCCCTGACAGCAGCAAGGCCGTGAAGGGTGTCATCTCGTTCTTTTACGGATTCAATATTGTCATCTGTGGCTGCTTGTAGCGCCTTGATGAGATGATCTTTTGTACGTTTTGTAGTCTCGTCGCCCATGAGAAGACGAATTCCTGCTAAGTGTTGCCACGTCTCGCCGAGCGAGAGGAATGCACCGATTTCAAACGTTCCGGTCGCTATATCTAAACTGACACTTTTTAGGAGTAAGCTCTTGAGGGCTTTGAGGAGGGTGTTGCCCTCTACGTTGTCAATGAGGCTTGGAATTTTCATACGCTCCCAATTTTTCTTTTTTATAGAATTTATCTGATTGTATCAGAAAAAGAACAAACTGTCAAATTTTTGTTGGCTTCTATAAATATGCCGCCCCTACGGGACTGAAGAAACAGGGCTATTTAGTGGGCTGGGGTGGGATCAGCAAAACCGCTTTACACGCTCCTAAATTGTGTGTATAATAATTAAATACGACTTCCGCAGCGATGCTCAATTGTAGCAGGACCTATTAGGTTTTTCTTTGTAGCATAGCCTGTTAGGCTGTGCCTCCAATGTTTGTGCCTAATTGTAGCAGAACTTGTTAGGTTTTTCTTTGTAGCATAGCCTGTTAGGCTGTGCCTCCAATGTTTGTGCCTAATTGTAGCAGAACTTGTTAGGTTGTGTCACAAAAAGGCCCCTGTCTATCAAGGATTTCCATCGGACAGAGCGTGGTACGGGCACAAGTGCGTCAGTCATGATTAAAGCTAAAAAAACGGAGTATACTTTTCTATGGAACTTTATGAAGCCGTCAGTCCACTGGATTTTAGATACTACGGTGGTGATCCGGATTTTATGAAACGTTTGCTGCCCTACGTCTCTGAAGCCGGATACGTCACGTATCAGGCACAAGTGGAGGCGGCACTGGTACGGACCTTGGCAAACTACGGTGTCTGCTCCTCTGCTGTGGCTGATGAAGTGGAAGCAGCTGTTGATTTGGTAACGGCGGAAGAGGTCTACGCAGAACAGTCCCGTATTCGGCATAATATCCGTTCACTCGTCAATGTGATTCGTCGAAAAATTAGCCCTGAGGCGCGGCCATACGTCCACCTGTTTGCGACCTCTGCGGATATTCTGGATACTGCTACGGCTCTGCGGTTCAAAGCACTCACAGAAAATGTGATTATTCCTGATCTGGTTGCGCTGGAGCAGCAACTGATTGCACTGGCGCGCGAACACGCGGAAACGGTGCAAATCGGTAGGACGCACGGACAACACGCTGAACCGACAACGTTCGGTTATGCCTTAGCACTTTATGTGAGTCGCCTCGGCACGCGGATTGAAAAGATTCACGAGGCGGGTCAAAATCTACGTGGGCAATTCTCAGGGGCGGTCGGTGCATTTAACGGTCTCACACTCATCCATGAACACCCGGAACGGATTGAGGCGGATTTTCTGGCACTGCTCGGTTTGAAACCTTCCGATACACACACGTCCACGCAGTGTGTAGAACCCGAGTTTATCTCCGACTTGGCATATCACGTCACGGCGGCGTATACGGTGCTTGCGAACTTCGCAGATGATATGCGCCACCTCTATCGCACTGAAATCGCTGAGGTCGGTCGGAAATATAACCCGCAACTGGTGGGTTCATCGACAATGCCCCATAAAGTGAACCCGGAGACTTACGAGAATATCAAGAGTTTATGGAAGGCATTTGTGCCGCGCATGCAGACGGTTTTCATGGATAGCATTTTGGAACATCAACGGGATCTGACGAATTCGGCATCAAGTCGCTTTTTGACGGAGTTGTTTACGGCGTTTGACTACGCGATCTATCGGCTCCGGCGTGCCTTGGACGAGATGGATGTTAAGAGGGATAACATGCTGCATAATCTCGCGCGGAGCGCGGAGGATACCATCGCGGAGCCTATCTATCTGTTAATGGCATATTATGGATTCCCCGATGCGTATGACCATACCCGGCAGTTAATCGGACAGGTGCATGAAACCGGGAAGAGCCTAACGACGCTGCTGTGGGAAGATGAGACCTTCCGCCCGTTTCTCGACAAACTCACAGAACCGCAACGTGAGGCGCTCCGGGATCCGACGAATTATATCGGTGCTTCGGTTCGACTGACCCACGCGACGTGTGATGAATGGGAGAAACGGATTGCTGTGTTAGCATAGAGACTATCCCCATCTTGGGGGGATTGCCTGACCTTCATTTTCTTTGTTGCGTTTGGGTAAGATTCCCTTTGAATAACAACCGTCGCCGTGTCAAAAGCCCGTCTGTCCGGACGCGAATAGATGTGAGACACAAGCGGTTGCTGAACAGTATCTAAATTTTGGGAGATAACCCCTGGTTGCTAAGCCTTAGCAACTTGCAAACCATGCATACCGCAGAATTCTTCGTATGACACGGATATGTATAGGTTCATATTATCGGATAACTACCCTATAGGAAATAGACTCATGAGTCAGCGGCGTTATCGTTTTTTAACCAACCCCCGTATTTTTAGTTTTTTTACCGAGCCCTGTATCAATCGTGTCCAATTTTTCTTAACTTTTATCATCGTTCTTCCGACGTTTTCCATCGGGATGTCCTTCCTCCATAGAGCAAATGAACGGGACGTACACGAAAAGCTGATGCAAGACCTTGCAGATGCTCGCGCCGAAATTCGGGCCCTAAAAGCGGCGGCAACCCAACGAAACGGGACCCGCCTATCCAGCCCTGCGTCGATAAAGGGATCCGCCGATATGGACACCCAGACACCCGCTGTGCACGCGCCCGATCACAGCGATGTTTTTATACCCGCCGACACTGTGGAAGTTAAGCCCTCAGGGATTCTCAAGGGTCTGCCGCTGGATGTCGCCAAGGAAATCCAGGAAGAATATCGCGTTGCGTCCATGGAGCGTGCGACTCGGTATCACGAATGGAACATGCGGAGAAGGGACCACCACAAACGGGATATGGCATTAGTGGAAAAAGAATTAGCCCATGGAGATGCCCTTCTCTCGGATTCAAAGGAGAGGCGCGAACATCTCTTAGCTGTTTATGCGAGTATGTCCCCCGAACAACTCGAAGCTGCGCGGAAAGAGGCATTGAAAACGCAACCTGTCGAAGTTGTCGATCTTTTTTTTACGCACGTCTCGGAGTACAGCACTTCCAAGTCCCCTGGGGAGCTAAAACAGGAGTCACAGGACCTCCAGAAAAACCAAGAAATTCTGGCGATAGCGTGGCGGAAATTGGAAGCGGAGCGGAAAGAAATCCAGCGCGAGCAGGAAGAACTTGAGCGCACGGAACCCCCGCCGCCGAATTTAGGTCTAGACGAGTTCTACACGGAATGGAAAAAACGTAATCGCACGAAGCTCACGAAATAGGGGCTTTGGACATTAACCTCTCATTCCGGTTCTTGCTGATACTTGCGTTGATAATATCTCGCTCGTATCTCAACCGCTGCATCTTATCTTTCGCATTATCCAAATATCCCTCGTATGTATTCCAAGCGGAATTTGAGACATTGAAGCTCGAAATTGTCCAAGTTGAGCCGGAATTCGATGTGATGTAAACCCTCGGCAACTCATGGGCAAAACTGACACTGCAAATCGAGAGAAAAACGCCTATCAGTAGGCAGATCGCCCACCTTAAGTTTCTGTTCAACATTATTGATTACCCCCTTGCGGCGGTATCCAATCACCCACAGGTGCACCCTTATAACGATTCCGTTCATATTCCGCTTTTCGTGCAGCGTCGTCGGCCTGCCCCTTTGCGACATCTGCATAAACAGCATCCACATACTTTTGATGAATTTCAGGCGAGGCAGTGGCGTGGTCGTAATCGGGGTGCGCCTTGTAAAAATTATACTCATTCTCCCGGGTATGACCGTAAGGGCTTGCCTCGATTTGCCGCATTGTTACCTCGTTCTTCTCACGCGCTGTTTTCGCAGCTGCCATCTCGGCAGCGTACTTTTCGATTGCCATACGCGCTTTGAAGTTAGCGTCGCTATCAAATGTTGAGTCAGACGGCGGATCCACCGGTGTCTCACGCGCTCCTTTGGGCCAAGTGCTGTCGGGGTGGAAATGTCCATCCTGCGAGGGCTCACTGGTGACTTCTGCTTTCGGTTGTTCAGTCGGTTTCTCAGGTTCAACCACCTTGTAAATCTTCACGAGTTCGGGTGGCGGTTTTGTCGTTAGTAGGTAAAGCCCGACACCTGCGATTGCCACGATGAACACCGACAGCGGTATCCAATATTTTCGTAAAAACATTGTCATTCTCCTTTATAGCTATATCTATCCGTGATGCGTCGCCGCCCGTGTTCGCTCGTGTCCGCGTCCGGACAGAGAGATTGATATTCACACGGCGATGTTTGTTGCTTCGGTTGACAGATTTTCCGGGTCGGACGACACGCCAGTGTTTCCGAAGCACCTATCATGTGGAAATCGAACAAAACGATCACGCCACAGACGATAAAAAATAGCGCGAACAGATAGAAAAGCGTTTCTAACCTCGCAGTTCTCCTTTGGAGGTTGAATTCTACAGATGGGAGCCTGCCTGTAAGCAATAAAAAAAGAAAGGAAGGACACCGAGGCAATCCGTCCCAAGAGGGGGCTGGTCTCTATTCTAAAAGAGAAATCGTGCAATCCACTATGATAGAAACCAGCGCTGTCCATAACTATCCTATGGACAGCGCTACGCACCCTCGGGTGATGATGACACCCTGGAGGGCATCCCCTGTTTGGGGAGGCTGCCCCGTCGGGCTCCAAAAGATACTGACAACCTCATTCTATAAAAAAAAACACTTTTTGCCAAGCATTTTTTCGATGATAATGATATAATACTCTCGTTGTACGCGTCAATACCGGCATTTTATCCCAACGATGGGGCCCAACTCCTATGCCGGGACACTTAAATCGAAAGAAAACTGCGAGGCATGCAGACTCAACTTTCAAGGCGAGCCGTTATCTAACATCGCTATATTGCTCGCTGTCAGACCCAACACGATCAGCAGATGGCGAAAGACGCAGATTTAGAAAGACTTTGAAGGTAAACTCGTCGACGAATGGCATCAACAGCCAAACACACCACACGCGGAACTGATTTTCAAGAGATGCTCATCATTCAGAAAAGGGCAGTCCCAACACAACCCAAAGCCCTCACCAGAGTTGGCTTTGGAGATTAACCTCATGGCGGATTTTTTATGTTTAGGAACGATCTTGCCTCATGATGCGAACAGACCGCCGCCCGCCATTCTCCAAACGACCACAGGAACCAAAACACACATAACTGACACCCCTTAACACATGTTTGATATTACCTATTTCGGAAGACGTTGCTTTCGTTCTATGAGACGCTATCCGCGGACATCCGTAGCAATTAGCTTGTTAGCGGTCTTCTGTATCGGCATTTGGGTGGGCAGGAAAAGTCCACCTTGGCTCGGAAGCACTATTGTAAACTATCTTCGCTCACATATCAGTGCCGAACGTAGCGATGTGACGGAATCGGTTGCACGAGGCATCATCCATCGGCAGATATTGGATAAAGGTGTGCTGACGAACATTTTGGCTGTCTCGCCGGATGCTGTTGATATACGTCCGTATCGAGCGTTGAGTGCGGGGGTTGGCACGGAATCGTTGGTATCGCTTGTGCAGCGGCACGAGGCGTTGGCTGGAATAAATGGGGGTTTCTTTGAGATGACGGGGACGTTTCGTGGGGAGTCTGTGGGTGCGCTGAAAATTGCCGGTGAATGGGTGAGCGAACCGGAGCAGGGCCGGGGGGTGATAGGTCTCCGGACTGTTGATGGAAACATTGAAGCGTATATTGACCGGATTGCTCTACAGCAGGAACTGGTGTTGCCAGGGGGTGAGATATTGCCAATGGACGGGATAAATCGTGGCCGTGGTAGCAACGAATTAGTCATTTATCGTCCGCATTTTCACGTTGTGACGTTGACGATGCCTGATGGTGTGGAAGTTGTTGTGAGAAAAGGCGAGGTAATCAGTATTCGTGATAGGGAGGGGAGTTCTCAGATTCCCCCCGATGGCTATATTTTGTCCGCAAGCGGAAAAAAACGCACCGAACTATTAGAACATATTGTAAAAGGTGACGCGGTGCAAATACGAGAAAGGATCATCCCCGAACGCGTTGGAGACAGCAATTTGTGGGCAAGTTTTACACATATCATTGGCGGGGGGCCGTTGCTACTCCAAGACGGGATCGCGTCCGTTGCAAAAGCCTACGAGCGTGAAGGGTTTGATCAAGCGTTCCACAGTTTTTGGCATCCGCGCACGGCAATCGGTAAAAAGGCAGATGGAACGCTGCTATTTGTGACAATAACAGCGGCCGCAACAGGTGTCCGCCGCGGTGTTAAATTGCCGAGGCTCGCAGAACTCCTTCTGGGATGGGGTGTAACGGACGCGCTCAACCTTGACGGTGGCAATTCATCGATGTTAGTGATTCGGGACGAAGTTGTGAGTGTTAAAGCGAAAGGTTCTGCGCGGGGCAAACCCGCCGATAAATCAGAAGCCAAAAAGGCAGTACCAGAGCGGAATATGAAGACAGCCCGCGGCAATCGCCGAATTCGTCCGGTGCCGAAGCAGCAGGGACGCGCTATTGCGGATGCAATCTTGATCTTTTCTCGGTTTTAGGTTATAATAGAATAGAGATCCAGTTTGACAGCAAGTATAAAAGGAAATAGATGTTCTTTAAAGCAAAATCTCATCTTCCGTCACAATAAACTGTCGGAGACAGATCGCAACAGGAGGAGAAAACAGACATGTTAAGCAAAATTCCCCTCAAACCTATCGAAAAAGTGCAAGATCGGACATTTCTATCTGACATGGCATCAAAACAGACGGCTCTGTCGAGACGTTCCTTTTTGAAAGGCTCCGTTGGGCTGGCTGCCTCCGCGCTCGCGGCGGGTGGATTAATTCTGCCTGCGGATGCACAATGGGGGTTCCGAGAGTATATCCCCTATGATGCGGCACGAGATGTGCATTACGGCACACGATATGGCGAGATTGAACATCACTATCCTGAAATGAATCCGACGGGTGAAAAATTCACCTTTGTGCGGCTTAAGTATCCGGGCGGCGATTGGTACACGAATATCGTTAATTATTATCGATGGCAATCGGATTTGAAGTTCACGGAGATTCTCGCTGAAAATACGACAATCGATGTTGAGGTGCGTGAGAATCCACAATACGTTGATATTGACGATGAAGGGTTATTCGCCTATCCGTTCCTATACATGACGGGACACAGGGGGATTAACCTTTCCACAGAACAAGTCCGCAAGCTCAGGGATTATTTTGAACGGGGCGGTTTTCTCCACGTCGAAGATTGTGATGCGCGCCTGAATAACTATCGGGGCGGCTTACGCCCACATATTTATCAAATGGTTCGGCAGGTTTATCCAGAAAAGAAGTTAGAACGGTTGGACATGAGCCATCCGATTTATCATACACTCTATGATCACGATGAATACCTCGGCGGTGATAAACGCATTCCAGAGATATCCGATTATGACGAAGCGATTATGGATGGCGATCGCGTCATCATTTATTTCTGTCCGAGCGATCTGAATTGTGCATGGGAAGGTAGGCCCTGTGAACCCGGGGGGGAGGAACAACGGACGTGGGCATTTAAACAGGGAATCAATGTTGTTGGGTATGCGTTGACGCGGTGATTGTAAAACCTACTATAAAACGAACGAGAGGAAAACCATGAAAAGAAATCTTAGGGTAACTTTCCAGAGCAGGATTTTGGAAGCTTGGGAATTATGCCGAAAATGTACGTTGCTTTGTCTCGTGGTGCTGTTCATTTTGCTTGCCGCACATGCGAGCGCGCAAGAGTTATTTTCAGAGGCAGTTGGCCCTGTTAGGGTTCAAGAGGTGACAGCAATAACTCCCTTAAGAGTGCCATACATCACATGGGGTGGCGAAGCAGCACTTTTCCACGCCAATGGCGGCCTGACGACTCGCCGGGGGACGATTATGGCAGAAATCGGGATGAATATCAAATTGGTTCCGGGCGACAATTTTCAGCAACAGGTACGCGACTATCTTGCAGGCAAATCCCCGTTTCTGCGCGGCACGTTTAGAATGATAGCGCAGGCGAGTGAAGCCGTAGGCAAAGATGTCCGCACCAAACCCGTCATTTTTGGGCAGCTCACTTGGTCAGCAGGCGATCATTTCGTTGGACGTTCTAACATCCGTAAAATTTCTGATCTCAGGGGCAAAAAGATCGCTATCCAAAAAGGGGGCCCCCACGTTGGGATGCTCTATGATATGCTGAAGACTGCTCGCCTTTCAAAGTCAGACGTAGAAATCGTTTGGGTAGACGAATTAACTGGTGTGAAGGGCCCCGCAGAACGCTTCCGAAAGGACGCGACGATTGCGGGGTGTTTTGTAATAACACCGGATATGGTTGGATTAACAGGCGGCCCTGAAAATACTGGAACCGGGGCTGAAGGCACGGTTAAAGGCGCGCGTGTTGTCGTAAGTACTGCGACGCTGTCTCGTTCAATTGCAGATGTCTACGCCTGCCGTAAGGATTTCTACGACGCTTATAAACCGCTTGTTGAACGCTTCTTCGCAGGTTATCTGAAGGGAGCTGAAGAGGTTGTGGTACTCAGAAAAACATACGAAACGAGCGGATCTGAAAAATACACGCAGCTCCTCACGATGATGCAAAACATCTACGGCAAAGAAGTGTTACCCGCCCTCGAAGAGGACGCACACGGCTTAATAGCAGATTGTACGTTCGTCGGGCAACCGGGAAACATTGCTTTCTTCAACGATCCAAGCAACACGATTACCGGTTTTGAAGGCTTCAATAAAGCAGGATTGGATATGGCAGTGAATTGGGGATTTGCGAGGCAGAGATACGCCCTAATTCCCTCGGATTTGGATTTTAACTCGCCAACTTTCAAGAAGCTGCTCACCACGACTGTGACAGCGCCTGCACAACTGAGACAGACGCGTTTCAAAAAAGAGACAGTGCGCGCTGAAATCGAATCCTTTAACGAAGACGCAGTCCTCGACGAGAAGACGCTTATCTCGTTCACGATTCAATTTAAGGCGAACCAAGATACGTTTAGCGATGCTGAATATCGAGAGGAATTTGACAGGGTTGTTGAATTGGCTTCAAGATACGGGAATGCAGCCATCGCGATCAAAGGACACAGCGACCCCTCTCGAACCCTGAGCGTATTAGTGAAAACGGGGCTCCAAACGGGCATTTTAAAGCGGACCGGCACACGAGGCAGCTATAAATATTTTATGGACGGTAACTCTTTTCGGTTGGAAGATACTGCCACGCTGATTCGACTAATCCAAGAGAAAAAGTTTGACGATGGGAGCAGTGTCGAGAGTCCGTACCAAGTCATGCGGGCCGCGCTCAAACTCTCTGAACAGCGTGCGCAAGCCGTGAAACAGTCCATTATCGCTTATGCCCGACGCGACAACGCACGCATCGATCCAGATCAGATTGTGCCGGTCGGTGTCGGCATTAAGGAACCCCTTATTGCAAAACCGACCCGTCCGACGGAAGCAGCAGAAAATCGGCGGGTTGAATTCGCACTGATTAAAGTTTCAGCGGAAGCTGTGGCAGTCTCCGACTTCGATTTTTGACCAGAAATAACGTGATTTAAGTGATTACCAAGATTACGCGGATGAACGTAGGGAAGCAACCCGGTAATCATGGTCAGATGACTGATAACCGATACCTCACTGAGATAAGAGTTTTTTATGAAATGCGTTATAACCGACAGGTTTGGTGTGCGATTTATGCTTTTATTCAGCCTACTCATTTTGAGTCTCCAGATTTGCAATGCTGACGATATCCATAAAGATAACATTGTTGTGATTCTTGATGCCTCCGGTTCAATGCAGGATAAGTTTAGCGGCGATCAGACGAAATCGAAGATGGAAGCCGCAAAGGAAGCACTCCAAGCAGTCTTGGCGAAAGTTCCCGATGACACGTGGATCGGATTGCTGGTGTTTAGTGGTGCCAACATCCGAAACGAATGGGTGTACCCATTGGGTCAGAAGGACACTCAAACATTGATAGCAGCCATCGATTTACCACAACCCGGCGGTGGCACCCCCTTAGGGAAATATATTCGGATCGGGGCAAATCGTCTGCTGGAAGAACGGGCAAAACGGTACAACTATGGGAATTACCGTTTGTTAATTGTCACGGATGGTGAGGCATCGGATGCAGCCCAAGTCGAGCACTATACACCTGAAATCCTCAACCGTCAGATTCGCGTTGATGTGATAGGGGTTGATATGAAAACGGATCACATGTTGGCACAGGTCGTAGATAGTTACCGCAGAGCGGATAATCCAGGGGAACTGGTGGCGGCAGTGTCGCAGATTCTTGCGGAAACGGGGGATCTGGGGACAGATGCTGATGGAGAAGATGCCTTTGAATATATTGCGCCCCTTTCCTCGGAGATCGCTGCCGATTTGATCCAACGTCTCACAACACCACCGAGCAACACAGCAATCGCTGTAAAGCCTATGACAGCACCCGCACCGCAGGCGACAACACCCCCGCGACAGGGTCCAACGCCGCAGGTGCCTGATGCTGAGAATCAGGGTACGCCCTTGTGGGTTATACTTCTGATTGTGCTATCGGTTATCGGTTTCTTCGTTTTGAGAAATAGGAAATAGAAATCATGGATGCAGGCAAGAGAAAACGCGTAATCATCATGGTAGCCAGCTGGCTCATTATCATCGGCGTGATTGGGTTAACCTATAAGTTTGTCGTTGAACCTTGGCTTCAAGGTAACCTTGTCAAAGAGACGAGTACGCAACGTTATGCCCACACCATCAAGGTTGCACACGACTCGTTTCCTGGGTACGCGATCCTCCGGTCTCCCGCCGTTCAAAATCTGCTGAATCGTCAAGCGATTAAACTAACATTTGTTGATGATAAGGCTGATTATGTAGGGAGAATCCGTGCGCTGAAAAGCGGTAAAGTTCAGCTGGCGGTTTTCACGATTGATGCCTACCTCAAGGCCGGTAGCCTCATCGGTGAGTTCCCGGGTTCCATTGTCCTTGTGATTGATGAATCTAAAGGTGCAGATGCAATTGTTGCCTATAAACGGGGTGTCCCCCAAATACCGAGTTTGAGTAATTCGCGGGCGCGTATTGTGCTGACTCCTGATTCACCGAGTGAAACGCTCGCCCGCATTATGATTAACAAGATGAGCCTACCGAGTCTTCCGAGCTCGTGGGCAGTAGAAACGAATGGTGCTGAAGATGCGTATAAGAAGCTCAAGTCTGCTGACCCGGATGAGCCTTATGCTTATGTCATTTGGGAGCCGTACGTGACGAAAGCCCTCGCCATTGAAGGGGTACATCTACTATTAGACAGTTCAAAACTGAAAGGTTATATTGTTGATGTGTTAGTGGTTCAGCGCGAATTTCTGGATTCACAACGTGAGCTCGTCACGCAAGTCGTGCAAGCGTATCTCCGAGCGAACTACGATTACGGTAATCAACCTGATGGGTTCGCCTCCTTAATTCAAGCGGACGCAAAGCGATATGGCGACTCACTGACTCGACAGGAGACAGATAAATTAGTGGAAGGTATTGAATGGCGGAACACGGTTGAGAACTACGCGCATTTCGGCGTGATTCCCTCAACAGAAGCTAAAGGGACGGAAAAACTCGAAGAGATGATCGCTAAAATCACACAGGTCCTGGTGCAGACGAATTCAATTCCTGTAGATCCAGTATCAGGGGATTACGGGCAGCTCTTCTTTGAGGGGATTCTACGTTCACTCCACCACGATAAATTCCATCCGGGTATGTTGAACGCGAACGGCCCTGATGGATTAGATGGGATTTTTGTTGGATCGACACCTATGGAGCAGGTTCGAGAAGCGCCTGCATTGAACCCACTTTCTGATGCTAACTGGAGCACCCTTGCACCTGTCGCGGCGATGAAAGTGGATTCCATTCAATTCGGAAGAGGGAACGCCCGAATTCTCCCAAACAGTAAGCGCGCGCTGCAGGAAATTGCCGCAAATCTGAAATCGTTTCCACAGTACTATCTCAGAGTCGTAGGCCATACACGTCAGGAGGGAGACCCTGCGGCGAATCGGGTTCTCGCTTCACAACGCGCGGAGGCAGCCGCACAATCCCTGAGAGATTTTGGTGTCGCCAACCACCGTATCCGCGCCATCGCAAGCAATCAGACCTCCACCCAGATGCGTGGGGCAGCCGCACAAAGCGTTACATTTGAACTTCTCGGGAAACCGTATTAGTGTGATAAGTTATTTGTTAATAGCTATAAGTAAGAGGTTTCTTTGTAACAACCCGGCTAAGTTTGGCGTACTCCAACGCGCGGGGAATTGTTACCCAAACCCCTTAACTTATAACCAACAATCAACAATCAACAACCAATAACCATTGATTAATCGGAAATTGTTTCGGAGGAAGTTCCTACTCCATCTTCTTAGCAATCCTTATGTTATCTTTCCGTTTGCTGCGGGAGGCTCTCTCGCTTTTGCATCCTGGGTCCTCAATTTAGAACCGCAGATTCTTTATCTATTCGGTAGCGCGGTTCTCAGCATCTTGGTGCCTATTGGGACACTCATTAGTAAATGGGCGACCGGCACAGATGATATAGCTAGACAGGTTCACAGTGAGATTTTGCAGGAAGTCCAACAAAAGCAAGAAGCAGAACTGAATATTTTACATGAACAACTTGAAGCGGATGGGGACGCTCGAACAGAAACGATGCTTGAGGAACTGCGCGCCTTGCATACGTCTTTTCAGGAAGAAGCTGGAGGGGACGGATGGATGGGCACACTGCCTATTACTGTCAGAGCTGACATTACCGGCAAAGTTTCTGAGCTCTTTACCCAAGCAGTGGAATGTTTGAAAGACACACTGAAAATGCACCAAAAATCGACGGGGACGCAATTGGGAACTACTGTTAAAAGTGTGCTTCAACAACACCGTGAACAGCAAATTGAAGAAGTCTATCAGACGATTCTCCAACTTTCTCACCTCTACGCTCGGGTGCTAACACTCAATCCTGACAGCGATGAGACAGCACTCACACGTCTCCGTGCTGAACTTGACGAGAGTCTCACTTTTGCAAAACAGGTTGATGCGAAGATACGTGAATTAACACCACGTGATTATGATACTCCTCAACCAACAACAAACGAAGAATAGAGCAGAATAGAAAAAATCAGAGGACAAAGGTTATGACACTTTACAGATGGCCCTCCGACAACATCTCCAGCTGCTGGGAATCTATTTTGGAACGTTTAAAGCAATTTGAGGCATTAACGCAGCAAATCAATACAGCGAAAAAAGCGCAGAAAACCGATTCAAACGAGACACTTAAAACGTTCTACGGCCATCATAATAAATTAATGGCGGATACGCGCGCGCTTTTGGAAAATACCTCAACACAGAGTGGTGATGAGACTTTAGACATCGCCTTTGTTGAAGCTGTTTTGTTATCCTTTGACCACTATCCTGCACTCGTTCATCATCCTGAGCTTGAAAATTTAGATACCGCTGGCTCTCAAATCTTCAAGCTTTTTAGACCGGACGCGCCAGCTGCTGATAAACAAGAACGGTTAAAATCCAAAGTTCAGCGTGCTTTCAATCTCAGTTCGGAAAAGGTAAACCGGCTAACCGATCGTCTGACGATACGGGCGAGTCCGCTTCGCCATAGGCATCGAATCATGAAGAGTTTAGAAACCCGCTTCAATTTGATGTCGGATAACCCAAAGCTGGATGCAGATATCCTGCAACTTTTTCGGTCTTTGCACCCGGATGCTCCATTTAAAACAGGTGAAGTGAAGTTGGTGAAAACTGCCTCCGCTCTCTATTTTTGCCTGCCTTCTACGGATGAATGGAACAAAGAAAACAGCGAGGCACAACGTCCGAAAGCCTATTGTGAGAAGTTTCTGCGAAAAATTTGGGAGGTCGAACCGTTTGCCCATTTCCCGGTGTTCAGTACCTTTGATGCAGAGGATTTGGACTTAACCTTCCGCCGGAAAATCGCTGCTGACACTGCGTTATCCCTGGAATTAGTCACGTCAACGTTGACGCGGATGGTCGGTATCCTGCCTTTAGCGGAGTTGGACAAATATTTAATCCATGATACGTGGGGCCATCAGTGGCAAGAGAGTCTCCTTAATTTTGAGGAATCCTATACTGAATTGACCTTTTTTAGACAGCCATTATCTTTAACGGAAACGGCTTCTGTCTTGGGAGAGCAGACTTCTTTCGCTGATACATTCGTCAAAATAAAGGAAGACATAATAGAACTTGACCCGGTCAAACTCCAGCGATTCATAGACGCGGAATTGTACGAACGCTCGATCATCGCCTTTACACCTATTCTCGCAGAAATGTTGGCGGATGTGGTAGAATACAAGTTCTTAGAATTACATCCTGAACAGGCGCATCTGCTACCGAGTTCCTCGCTACTTAAAGCATTCCCAAGCAAGCTGGATTTGACGCTCGTAGATTTGCGCAATTGCTTTGTCCATGCCGCCGAAGTCTTCCAAAACTGGGTTGCTTCTGAGTCTACGCAACAGCAATTACATGCGGAAATTTGCGAGAAACTTGGTATCCCAAACGATGTAACAAAACATGAAGAGCTCTCACAAGTCCTCAGCACCGCGGTCGAACGCTGTAAGGCGCAGCTCCACGCCTTTTATCAACCCGAATGGGCTTGGGAAAAAACTGAAGATGGGCACTTGAAACTGAATGCGTTTAGTTTCGCAGCGCTGAACTTTCTCCGAATTCACACCGCGCTTATTCAGACCTACGCGGACCTCTCACGAATTAAAACACCGTATGGTTTCAAAGACATTCTCGTATTGGCGATGGGTACCTTTTTTGAGAAAAATCCACAGCAGAATATTTGGAGGCTTGACAGTTTTCTAACAGAAGCGTTTCTCCCGCGTTGGGAAAAATTGGTAGCTGTGGAGCGAAAGACTGACGGCTAATTGCTGACAGTTGAACCCTATTCGCTACCTGCTGCTCACTATTCCAAGCAATTTTTCGCGGAGACGTTCGTAAGCGAGATTTGCCCCGGCGATGTTGCCGGAAGCGGGACCTATCTGAAGTTGTGCGATCGTGCCAGAAGCGAATAGATTTTCAACAGGATAAAGTTGCAAATCGGTATCAAGGCGTGGCAATCCACGGATAAGTGGGACTTGGTACCGTGTTATCAAATCCTTCAAAAACCCGTAGCGGCACAGATTGAATTGATAACCGGTTGCAAGAATAACACGCGAGACCTTTAGAATCTCTCCACGATTTGTGCCAACGAGCAGGAGTGGGGGCTCCGCCCCCCCACAGGTGCCTTCCTCGGCTGAGACAATATTTTGGATACGTGTCTCGGGATACATCTTAATGTTTGTAGCCTCCATCAAGGTTTCCATAATATCGGGCGTAACACTCCCTTCCCCTCTATTTTGCTGAATTATCTCATAACGCCGCTGGAAATCCGTTTCATCTGCGAACTCAGCGAGTGCTTTGGGCCCTAACCACACTGGCGGAAAATCGAACTGTTGCGTCTTCAGCTGCTTCCGGGCAATCAGCGCCACGCTATGTCCGCGTTCGCTGAGACGCTTTGCGAGCGTGCCTGCCGTCAATCCACCGCCGACGATAACAAAGGATTTTTCAATGGCTTGTCCGCCCTGACACGCTCCATTAAATTCAGAAGCGTGCAATATCCTTTGGGGATATTGGCGCTGCCACTGGACGAACTCTGGTGGGACATAGGCGCAATCGTCAGCACCGATTGCCAGGATAACACAGCGACTCCGAAATCCATCGCAGTCCTTTGAGATGAGACGGAATGGAAATTTGCCAGCCCCTTTATCCCACCGTAATTTCGTGACCTCAAATTGATGATAAACTTGGTATCTCCCCTCTGTCTCTCCGCTTGTGGCGGGATGAACGGGCAGGGCAGCAAGCATATCCCTACAGAAGTCCCAAAAGAGTTGTGTAGTGGGTTGGGAATAGGGGGGCGCTAACTCAGCTGTTCGGCTGTGCCGTTCGGCGTATTCGACGATCCCGAGCGCATCAGGGGTGATATGATGGACAGCCGGAGAACGAAGAAACGTCATGCCTTGGCGTTCTGTTTTATGCCGCCATTGCGTGAGGGGGTGCGCATGCCGATCGACGATGGCGAGAGACCTTGCCGCTGTCGGTACTTCACGGAGTAGTCTAATGGCAATGGATATACCGTGTATACCGCCGCCGATGATGGTGATGGGGATGTTGCGATGGGCTAAAGAGGTGTTGGGCATCAATTTGCTGTTAGTGGTGAGGGCGTTCGGTACGCTCGGTTTTCGCGATTAGCAATTAGAGCAACGAATCCTTGCTTTTTGGGGTTAGGGACTCGTCATGGGGCAATTTGAAACGTTTGCAATGCCCACGACACCTTCTGGCTACCCGCGAGCTGCTAAGTCCTATCGGCTATCCGCTATTCCTCACTTGGTTCTGGGATATGCACGTTTTTGAGTGCGAAGGTTCGCGCGGCGAATGCATCGGTGGCGCGATAACGGTTGTACCGGTATTGGACGATTCCCACCGATGGTGCGACCCAATAGATCGCGGGTGGACTAATCAAAAAAATAGATGGATCTTCGCTATCTGCGTAAGTTACCTCTTCTTGAACGATATAAGTCGAGTAGCTGCCTGCGGGAACGGTAATCGGCACATTTTTCTCCACTACATAACGTGTAACACTGACGGGTGTCCCTGCGGTTTTCTCAAAAACAGTCCATTGCTTCCCAACTTCCAGTGGGAATTCCCAGAGTCGCCGCGTTGGGAAGTGTTTCGCGTGAAACACAGGATTCTCGAGAGGAAGATAGATATCAAACGCAGATTCTATCAGTGCATCCGAGGTTTTGAAAAAATAAGTTGCTAATACTGGGAACGGAAACACGTCGTAAAAGTCAGTGTCCAACCGAAAGTAATACGCATTCGCTGCCAAGTGATCCACAGTATCAAGGGTCAATTCGTTTGGATCCTCAGTTGTAATTGCACTGACTGTCATCTGCCGATGCGTTGTTCCACCGATATCGCGCGTGCCCTCGACTCGGAGCGTGAATTCTTGATGAGTGTCAACGTTGGTATACGTCCATGCGGAACCTGTAGCCGTTGGGAAATCGATAGCCCGGAAACCTGTTGAATCAGGCGGGGGAAGCGTGATTTCGCCATGTGGGTCAACCAGCCCTTCATCCCCGCATGCACTAAGGAGCAATAGGATAAGAATAATGGAATAATAACGTAATGTTTTTATTTTCATGACATGCTTGGCTTTGGGTTTTAATAGTTGTAAGTTAAGCGGTTTCGTTGATAACTATTTTACCACACAGAATCTGCCAGTGCTTTGGAAGCCATTTCCATCGGTAGCTCGGAAAAAATAGAGCCCGGTACAGACTATTTCGCCGCGTGCGTTTGTGCAATCCCACTGTGAAGCGTTGTTTAGCACTTTAATTAAATTTCCCGAAGCATCGTAGATTTCAACGGTTAAGCCCTTTGGGTAGAAGGTTAGATGTTTCCCCTGTCCGGCGTGAAGCGGGTTAGGTGCGACTGTGACATTTTGATTGGTGCTCCTGGCGGTATAACTGAAGGTATGCCCTTGCCATATTCGGGTCCCCGTCACACCAGCAGGGGTCTGTCCGCGAATTTTATAGAGATAGATACCTGTCGGTGGGAATCCATTGGTATGGAGCGTTCCGATCCACTTTGTTTCGGTTTCCTGCGTTAAAAAGACGGTATATCCATTTCTGTCAGGGCTTTCCACTGTTAGGGAGGGGGCGCTCTGTAGCGGCTGTGTGCTTTGCACTTCAACATGCCACTCACCCGTGCCGTGCGGTTGTGTGTGGATAAAGAAGGCGGGGGCACCGTTTGGGGCATCCACGCGTGGGACGATGCTGTCCGGCACGATGCTCGGTGTCCCCATAAGTCCCATAGCGTCAATAGGGACAACGGCGTAGGCGTAGTGTAGGTTGTTCGGATCAAAGAACTCACTATTGATATCAATACTCTCAAACACGGTTGTGTCCTCAAATCGTGTTTGTGTGGCATCCACGCGTCCGACGACGGTTATATCGTCATCAGGAATGCCGTTATTGTCCATGTCAGCAGCGCCGAAGACTTCATCGGGATTTTGAAAGGGTTGCGGAACATCTGTCTCGCTCTGTAGCATATAGCGTTTTCGGACGACTGCGACTTCTCGAATATCAGTCGGATCCTGGATGCGCCAAGTTACAAGAGGTCCGTTAGTGCCTTGAGAGACCTGCGCGTTTGACAGCCTTCCCGTTGGAGGTGCGCCTGCGATATAACTCACAGACCCGCCGAAACTTCCACCTGGAATGATGACGCGTTCGACATCGGGGTGCATATTAATCAGAACGAGGGCAACCTCTTGGATGGTGCCGCCGAAATCCTCGAATGTCATCTGGGCTTCCTGAGAACGTTGGTAGGTGAACGCCTCTCTGATTTCAGTCGTGCCGTTGCGCTTCTTAACAACAAATTTGGCAGCCCATCCGCGCAAGCCTGTGCTGTTTTGTCGTTGGAGTTCGCTCCGAATGTCATCCTGATCTTCAAGCGGTAGGCGGCGCAGGTCTACGGGGGCGAGATCTGCGCCGTCGATTTTAATTGCGAATTCGTGCATAATATCTGATGGCCGAAAAACGATATACCGTGCTGAAAAATGCTCAGGCATCGATTCCGAATCAAAATCTGTACGGACTGGATAGCTGGCGTGAACATCGTTTGGATGAATAGCGACCGGCGGAAAACGGTGAGCGTTTTTGTAGCCTTTTATCTCGGTGGTTGTATTGGCGCGTGTGTGTGTGAAATAATTCCACACGGTGAAGGTTTTGAACGCCTCGGCGAGGGTAGTGCCGTTATCAATAAAAACATCGTAGAAATTCCCCATTTCCCGATAACTTCCGTCGGTGGTGTTTCCATAAAGCTGGCGGACAATATCGTAGCCGAACCGTTCAGTCATATAGAGGGCCCAGATAACGGATCCGTATTCGTGGTCGCCGATGCGGCTTTCAAGTGAGATATCCGGTATGAGAAACCACCGACGGAGCTGATGGGTGTAGTAGTTATAGGCATTGGTTTCGTTGGGTTCATCTGGATCAGCGAGAGTATCGCCATCGTCAATTTCCCCACCATCGTAGGTTATCGCCTCTATCCAAGTTGCGGAGGCTTCCATGAACCACGTCGGCATATAGGCGTTGTATCCGAATTGGACACCGTGTAGGAATTCGTGGGTGCAGGTTGTGTCCAAATAGCGAAGCCCTTCCATCTTTCCGACGTAATCGTAGATACGGGAATTAATCATAAAATACGGCGCGACGGTCAATGCGGTGGATAGGACGCGCCCTTCAAACCAGTCGGCGGTTGTAATACCGAGGGCAGGAAAGGTAAAGAGATAGACATCATATTTATGATTACCGCCGTTCTGTGCAGCCCAAAAGTCGCTGTATGGGATCTTGAATTCCATTAGGTCAATTTGGACGTGATAGGCGCGCTCCATCGCATCCGCGCAACGATCGACATAATCGGGAACCCCATTGCGTGGATGGAAATCCTCAATCGGTGGTGCATGTGGTCCGTGGCGCGTGTAGTGGAATTTGAAGTGCGGTGTGTTAAAGCGCTCTGAGAGTTGAATTTCCCCAAAGAAACTACCAGGGAGTCCCGGCCGGAGAAGAAGAGGTTTGAGTTCCTGTTGATATATTGAGGGTAAGTTGCGCCAATTCTTTGCGATTGCAACAAAACTATCGGTTGCGCATTCCGTTATTTCATCTGCGGTGTATCTCGGTTTGAGCTTTTTGAATTTCCGTACGGTCTGGATTGCGCTTTGGAGTTCGGGATCTGGTGGCAGCGCGTGTACAAGAGATAGAGATGTTATAAAGAGTGTGATGCTGACAATAAGCCGTAATTTCATATTTTTTTAAAGTTGTAAGTTATAAGGTTAAGAGCTTCCACCGTACCGACAAC
Source organism: Candidatus Poribacteria bacterium (assembly GCA_965202725.1). Taxonomy (GTDB): domain Bacteria; phylum Poribacteria; class WGA-4E; order WGA-4E; family WGA-3G; genus WGA-3G. The sequence goes on along the minus strand of OZ241845.1, from coordinate 3,390,516 downwards.
CGAGAATCCCGAAGCTTGTTATTGTTTTCCCACCCACTTAAGCGAAGTGGGTGGGTTTTCCATCGAGACTGACGTGGTTGGTCTCTTTCCAATACGCCTCTACGCCTTTTTCGCCTTTCTTTTTTGCCCACGCGTTCAGATACTCTCTTTCACCGACATAGGCATAAAGCGGAACAGCAAAACCGCAAGAGGTCTGCACCAGATCAACGTGGATGTCAAAGATTTGCCGTGCGCCCGGCAGCACCGGGAGTAGCGGAGATAGCTGTTGCCATTCGGCATCAGCTTTGTGGATAGTCTTCGCTGTGCCGTAGAGTCGGAGAATCAAGGGGGCATCCTCAAATGCGGTGAACATAATTGTCATTCTCGGGTTTTCTTGAACGTGCGCGGCGGTTTCATTGCCGCTGCCTGTCACGTTTAACCAGATCACGCGGTTCGGATTAAGGACGCGTAAGGAGTCCATACCTTTGGGCGATAGGTTGATTCTACTATCGGCTGTCGCGGTGGCGACGAAAAATATTTTTTGGTTTTCGATGAATTCTTGCAGTTTTTGAGGGATGTTAGCGTATAACTTTGCCATGATGTTAACTCTCTATTGGTAATGCTTCTAATTGTTCGTGTGAGACAGGCTGGGGGGTTCACCATTGAGGTAGAGGCGCTTCTTGTCACTGTCGCCATCGGCAACGAAGGTGACCTGTACCCATTCTCCGACATCGTCCCAGATGATGACCTTCGCCCCAGCACTGAAGATCGACAGGTTTAATCCACATTGCGTAGGTAAAATTCTGCCTGGGTATGCACCCCACGATGGGCAATGCCTTCTTTCGGTAGGTGCGCAATGCTCGCTACTTCCATCCGACACTGACGTATATTATATATCGTTTTGGGTGTATATGCAAGGGAAATGACGTAGGGGTTATAAGTTATAAGAGAGAGGTCGGGATTTGAAAATCCCTCCTATTTGTTTTTGAGGGCTGCCCATGTGGTTGTTAGCTTATCTGAAGGGTCAACGACTTGTGGTTGACCGCCCTCAATATCGCTGATAAATTCGCCTTCGTAGACCTGGACATGGTCGATCCAGACATCAACCTTCTCTGCTCCCATAATGATGTCAGCGCGTGAACTCACGTCGTCCACTGGCATTTTGAATGTTACAAAGAACTCCTGCCACGTTTCAGAAAGATTAAGCGGTTTGACGGCGTATTCCGTCCATGGGTCCCCTTGATGGATAATGCGCATTCTGATGGTTCTGAGTTTTTCGCTCTTTGCCCATAAGTTGTAGGTATAGGTCGTACCTTTCTCTAAGGTGAAAGGTTGTTGGTAGAGTTGGATATGCCATATAGCATTGCCTGCCTTGCTGATTTTGATATAAGCGACTTTTTTCCCGACAACGGGTTCCGCCTTTTTGCCTTCCGTTTGAAAGAGTGCAGCGGCATCGACATGTGCCCAGTGTTGCCATCCCTCGAGGTTGAGGTCGAAATCACTATTTTTGAGGATATTTTCCGGGGGTTTGTCGGTGTATGCAAGCGTCGCGAAACCCGATAGCAAAGTGAATGTGAATAGGAAAAGAGGGGGTAGAACCTTCATATCAAAATTTAGATAATTGGGCTTTTTGTTCATATCTGATCATCTCCTAAGGATTTAACAAGAATTAGGGCAGGCGGGTGCCTGCCCTGAGAGAGGATTCCCGGCGGCGACTTACTTTCCCACGGGGTCGCCCCCGAAGTATCATCAGCGCTGAAGGGCTTAACTGCCGTGTTCGGGATGGGTACGGGTGGAGCCCCTTCGCTATAGCCACCGGAAAATTCTTTGTGCGGTTCAGCATTCGGGTGTTGCTGAGCCGGTACAAGAATATTTGACAATTGCATATAGGTGATGGGGATCGGTAGAAGAATAAGGAATTATCAAGCCCTCGGCTTATTAGTACCAGTTAGCTGAGCCGCTCACACGGCGTACACACCTGGCCTATCAACCTTCTTATCTCGAAGGAGCCTTACCAACTTAACGTTGTGGGATATCTTATCTTGAGGTTGGTTTCACGCTTAGATGCTTTCAGCGTTTCTCCATTCTGCACATAGCTACCCAGCGGTGCCACTGGCGTGACAACTGGTGCACTAGAGGTGCATCCACCCCGGTCTTCTCATACTAGGGGCAGCTTCTCTCAAATATCCTACGCCCATACCAGATAGGGACCGAACTGTCTTACGACGTTCTAAACCCAGCTCGCGTGCCACTTTAATCGGCGGACAGCCGAACCCTTGGGACCTGCTGCAGCCCCAGGATGTGACGAGCCGACATCGAGGTGCCGAACCGCATCGTCGCTATGAGCGCTCGGATGCGACTAGCCTGTTATCCCCGGAGTACCTTTTATCCATTGAGTCACGGCCTTTCCACACAGCACCGTAAGATCACTAAGCCCTGCTTTCGCATCTGCTTGACGTGTCCGTCTCGCAGTTAAGCTCCCTTTTGCCTTTGCACTCTACGCGCGGTTTCCAATCGCGCTGAGGGAACCTTAGGGTGCCTCCGTTACATTTTAGGAGGCGACCGTCCCAGTCAAACTACCCACCTGACACTGTCCTCGACACGGATTCACGTGCCGGAGTTAGAATTCCAATACAACAAGAGTGGTATTTCAAGGGCGACTCCCCTGAAGCTAGCGCCCCAGTTTCGCAGTCTCCCACCTATCCTACACATGCAGCATTAAAACCCAATATCAAGCTATAGTAAAGGTTCACGGGGTCTTTCCGTCTTGGTATGGGTAACCGGCATCTTCACCGGTATTACAATTTCGCCGAGTCTCTCGCCGAGACAGTGCCCATGTCGTTACGCCATTCGTGCAGGTCGGAACTTACCCGACAAGGAATTTCGCTACCTTAGGACCGTTATAGTTACGGCCGCCGTTTACCAGAGCTTCAGTTCGGAGCTTCCGGTTACCCGTGACTCCTCGCCTTAACTTTTTGGCACCGGGCAGGCGTCAGTCCCTATACATCATCTTACGATTTAGCAGAGACCTGTGTTTTTAGTAAACAGTCGCATGGGCCATTTCACTGCGGCTTTTTTCAGTCACCCTACTCAAAGCACCCCATCTCCCGAAGTTACGGGGTAATTTTGCCGAGTTCCTTAGCGAGAGTTCTCTCGAGCGCCTTAGGATTCTCTCCTCGCCTACCTGTGTCGGTTTGCGGTACGGTCACCACGAGTTGTCCACTCGAGGTTCTTTTCTTGGCAGACAGCGGGGACAGTTTGCATCCTTACGGAATCCTGTTCACCCTTTGGAGTGTGTTGCACCGGATTTGCCTGGTGCTCTCCGAGGGGCTTAACCCAGCATCCATCAGCTGGTAGTCCTTAATGTCTGCGTCGCCCCTAGCTTCATACGTGTCATGGTGGTGCAGGAATATTAAGCCTGCTTTCCATCGCCTACGCCTTTCGGCCTCGGCTTAGGGTCCGACTAACCCTGAGAGGATTTGCCTTGCTCAGGAATCCTTAGGCTTTCGGCGAACAAGCTTCTAACTTGTTTTATCGCTACTTATGCCGGCATAATCACTTCTAATTCGTCCAGAGCGTCTCACGATTCTCCTTCAGTCCTACTATAGAACGCTCCCCTACCACGTCCCTGACGGGACATCCATAGCTTCGGTAGCACGCTTAGCCCCGGAAATCTTCGGTGCAAAGTCGCTCAACCAGTGAGTTATTACACACTCTTTAAATGGTTGCCACTTCTACGCCAACATCCTGGCTGTCTCAGCAACAAAACATCCTTTACCACTTAGCGCGCATTTAGGGACCTTAGCTGATGGTCTGGGCTGTTTCCCTTTCGTCAATAGAGCTTATCCCCTACTGACTGACTCCCATGCTTAAGACAATGGCATTTGCAGTTTAACTGGAGTTGCTAACCTGGTGGGGCCGCGAGTCCAATTAGAGCTCTACCGCCACTGCCGAACACATAAGGCTAGCCCTAAAGCTATTTCGGGGAGAACCAGCTATCACCAGGTTTGATTAGCCTTTCACTCCGATCCACGGGTCATCCCCCAATTTTTCAGCATTGGTGGGTTCAGGCCTCCACACACTTTTACGTGTGCTTCACCTTGCCTATGGATAGATCACCTGGTTTCGGGTCTACTCCATGCAACTCTGCGCCCTATTCAGACTCGCTTTCGCTACGACTCCACATCAGAGATGTTTAATCTTGCTACACAGAGTAAGTCACCGGCTCATTATGCAAAAGGCACGCGGTCATGCATGTCACTTACGTGACTTAGCACTACCACAGATTGTAGGCATACGGTTTCAAGGACTTTTCACTTCCCTAATGGGGGAACTTTTCACCACTTCCTTCACAGTACTTCGTTCACTATCGGTCGCCAGGGAGTATTTAGCCTTAGGAGGTGGTCCTCCTAGATTCCTACAGGTTTGCCTATCCCGTAGTACTTGGGGTACCCGTTGAGAAGTGCGCCACCGCTTTCGCTCACGGGACTTTTACCCGCTCCGGTTGCTCTTTCCAGAAGCATTAAGCTAGCAGCACGGTCACTTCCGGCATGTCTGAACCCACACCCAACGAACCCCGCAACACCCGGCATACAACGCGTTCAGGCTTGAACATATACCGGGTTTGGGCTGTTCCCTTTTCGCTCGCCGCTACTGGGGGAATCGAGGTTTTCTTTCTTTTCCTCAGGGTACTGAGATGTTTCACTTCTCCTGGTTGTCCCTCGTGTAAACACGAGTAGCAGGGATTAACCTGCTCGGTTGCCCGATTCGGGAATCTCCGGATCAAAGCCTATTAAGCGGCTCCCCGAAGCTTATCGCAGCCTGTCACGCCCTTCGTCGTCTCCTGGCACCAAGGTATCCACCGTAAGCCCTTAGTAGCTTGATAAGGTGATATTATTCTACCGATTTACCCTTCATTTTTACTATGCAATTGTCAAAGAACAACGCCTATGTTTAGTAGGCGATGGAGATGAGCGGAGTTGAACCGCTGACCTACTGCGTGCAAAGCAGTTGCTCTCCCAGCTGAGCTACACCCCCACGTGGCATGCTCTTAAGTATACCACAATCAGAATAGCAATGTCAAATTTATTTTCAAAAAATCGACCAAGAGGGGATTTGCACCCCACCTCCGGTTTTTTCTAACCGACGCTCCTATTTTTGAGCCATTAGTCCACAAGAACATATTAAGTATACAATAAAATTCTGTGAATGTCAAATTTATTTTCAAAAAAAATAGGTTTTGCTGAATTGCCACTCACACGATAGAAGTTAAGTATACCACAAACTTACTAAAGATGTCAAATTAAATTTGATTTTACTGCGTATGTTTTAATGATAACATAAAATTCTGTGAATGTCAAGTTTATTTTTAGCATTACTACAAACAGGTTGACTTTCTGGTAGTATATAGGTTACGATAACAGATAAAAGCTGACAACCTTCACTCGCGCAGGAGAACTTTGATGCACCAAAAACTTTTTTATTTCATATTGATACTCTTCGGTCTGTTCGCTATAAACATATCGGGTGTCGGCAAGGTCGCCTTTACCTCTGATCGGGCGGGGAATCTTGACATCTATACCGTAGATACAAACGGCGAACACCTCACTAACCTAACGGAACACGCGGCTGACGACTATTCACCGACATGGTCCCCGGATGGACGCTTTATCGCTTATGTCTCGGAGCGGGACGGGAATCCAGAAATTTATGTAATAGAACTCAGCACCAAAGAACAACGCCGGCTGACAAATCACAAGGCAACCGATCTGGATCCAGCCTGGTCTCCGGATGGCAGCACAATTGCTTTCGCCTCTAACTTAGGACGCGACCACTCAGCCGATACAGACATCTACACGATGGATACACATGGGAAGAAGGTCCAGAAACTCACAAGTAAAGGTGGTCACAACTCAAACCCCACGTGGGCACCAGGCGGAGAATGGATCGCGTTCCGCTCGACGCTTGACGGCATCGGGGCCATACACGTGATGACAGCTGATGGTGAGAAACAGCAGGCACTGACGCAAGTAGCGGCTACACACCCCGCATGGGCACCTAACGGGGAAAAGATTTGTTTTGCCAGTGAGGCTCTTGCAGGCGTGGCAACGTCAACATTATTCACGGTAGATACAGATGGAAAAAACGTTCAAAGATTGACAGATGGGACGCTGGCAAGTGAAGATCCGTCATGGGCACCCGATGGACAGGCGATTGTGTACATATCTATTGACGATGGAAGCCTTTACATCATCAAAGCCGCCGGGGGTGAACCGCGTCAATTGACGGATAATTTAGGTTCGGACTTTTCGCCTGAGTGGGCACCGACGGCGTTTTCGGTTGCACCGGGATCAAACACGCAACTGATGCAGTGGGCTGGGGTGAAGCAAACAGTAGGTGTTAACGAGTGAAGCAGATTTTCAATCTGTCCACTTAATTAGGGAATTTGCTATAAACTGCGTTGTTTAATTTCCGCCCGACAGTGGATCTTGAGACGTATTGCTGGGGTTCCCGAGCCAGAGTTTAATACCGGGGCTGCTGGCGACGCGCCGCTGCCCAACTGATGCGTTGATGACGATGGTATACGGCAACGTTTGCTGTGTACCGGCGAAAGGATTGCGACGCAACTGATTGCCACTGGTACCAGCAGTGACAATATTCGGTACAAGCGTTAAGGTAGCCTCGGTTTGATTCCTTCGGAGAACGGTTGTCCGTCGCTGGAGTCGCACACCTAAGGGTAGACCGACAGCCGTGAGGTTTAGGTTCTGCCGATTTCCGAGCCTGCGGGTAACTTTGACGGAGATGTCAATCGTTCCATCGGGTGTAACGACGACTTCCAACGGTTCTGTAGAGGCATCGGAATTTCCATCTTTACCTAAGGTCGTGGACAGAATAATAGGGGCTGTTTCCGTAATACTGACTACGACGTTCCTCCTCTGAACCGTCTGCTCGTTGTTCTGAATGCGATAGACCTCAACAGGCATTGCGGTCCGTCGGTATCTGTTACCGGCAGTTGTTATAACAGAACCGACGACTTGTACGACGCGGTGTGTCAACTCGGCATCGGGTGCGGCAGTTAGCGTTATGTATCCTTCTGTGACCCCTGTGCTGGACAGAATCGCGCCTTCACTTGCTATGATACCCGGTGGCAAGTTTTCAACAGAGAGTCGTATTGGCTCCGTAAAGCCGACGCGCCGCTGGAGTGTAACTGCCAATAGGACGGTCCCGCCGCGTCCGACATTCGGGTTATCGGGTGTCACAGAGATAGCGAAATCCGGAGTTGTTGGACGAACATCTAAATGATAGACGTATCCGGCACCGCCGTTGCCAGCGATGTCTTCAACACGGACCGCGTACAGACCGGATTCGTTGAAACTATAGTCAATAATGGCGTTGCGTCTGCCGCCGATACCTGCATTATTTGCTAAGATTTGCCCCCGTGAATCAAGAAGTGTGAGGGACGGACTGAGCGGTGAATTCAGAAGTTCAGCGGACACCTTCAGTGAATACCCTCCGATATCTGCGAAGAACCCCCATGGGCCGTAGCCATTGGTAACTTTTACCAGAATCTTATTTCTGCCCTTGGAGACCGGCAATTGGATAACATCATCGGCACGGCGCAGGGGGCGATGGACGTATTTGCTAAAAACAAGCTCGTCGTTCACCCATATCTTGATTGTATCATCAGAACCGAGGGATAAGAGATAGTTCTGGTCCCGGTCAGATTCGAGATAGGTTAAGGCATAACCGGTGACATCGTCCTCGGGGATATTCGAGAAGACGTTTTCCCCTCTTCTATTGGTTTGATACCACCCAATTTTCCGTTTATCTTTGCCGATGTACTCTTTATCCAAATCAATTTCGGTTTCAGGTGGATAAACAGTATCAAATCCGGTCTCGTCGATGTTATCAAACGGGAAAATTACCCACCAAGGCCCGAGGCTTGCGCCTTCGGAAATGGTGAAGCGATAGTAATCTATCTCACCGGGTTCTGATATCCGACCACTAACTGCTCCAGGCGTTGTGAGGGACTGGGCATATTCAAGTTGACGGGTGATGAGTTCACCTAACCGTTGTGCTTCCTGGGTGACGAAAGCGATGATTCTGTCGCGTTCCGTCGGTGTAATATTAGCGTTTTCCTTATTCGCCATGCGTGTAATCGTCCGTTCCCATTCCTCGGTCGAGAGTGCGCGATTGCTGGGTGAACGGAGTTCATGGCATGCGCTACATTTGGTTTCAAAGAGGATTTCGGATTCATTGGATTGTGTCATGCCCGCTTGGACAGCAGGCACCTCAACCCTGGACTCGGGCTCAATCTCCTTTTCAACAGCTTCAGCGTGTGTGTTGACGATGAATGGAAAAATACCGTAAGGGGTACGAACGTGCTTAAGTCCGGGTTGATCGTCCGCGGTTAGCTCGACTCGCCATGCTGTTTCAGAGATATTTTCACCCCCGATAACACACTGAATAACGCTCGGCTCGAGAGGCGTAGGCGGTCCATAGAACATCTCCGTACCTCCTTCGGATTGTCGTTCAGGATTAGGCACCGTGCCGCCCGTTGGGAAAAGATAGGTATTGTAAGACAAAACGCCACTTGTTAGACGGTAAACGGAATCGGGATTGCCGCGATATAACAGGTCTCGGATGCGGAGTAGATACGTGCCGTCGGCGGGGAGCATCACGTCAAGCAGTGGATCCAGGCTGTAGAACCCGTTGCTTCGCGCTACTTCTATGCCTTTCGCATCGAAAATAGCGATTGTAGGATTGAAGAATTGTTGACTGATATTGTTGAGGCGATACGCCTTGACGCTAAATATACATCGCTGTCCCTGCATTCCCTCAAAAATGTAATAATCTTCATCGCCGCTGGGATTAATGACCCCGTTAATGAGACTAGGTAGTTCTATAAGGGTAGCGGCTTCAGGAGTGTTATTCGATTCAGTTTCAATGACATCGAGGATCTGGCTTACTTCAAAGGGCCAGGCGGTAGAAGTGCCGTGCTTGCCAACGATTCGAACCTCGCGAGGGCCAATGGAGGCATCGGGGGCAATAGTTAATTCGGCGGTTAACCCGGCATTCGCTCTTGCTGCGGATGTGAGATAGGTGACAATTTGTGTCTGGGTTTTAGGGCTAATCTCTGCCCCTTTTTCCGTAACCATCCGCTGAACAGTCGCTTGCCACTGCGCCGGTGTCATTGACCGGTTATTTGGGGATCGGAGTTCGTGGCACTGCCCACAATTCGCCTCAAAGACGGGTTTATGAGTGTCATCGACTTCGCCCCCACCTGCGTGAAGCTGGGCAGTAACTCCGGGAGCCCCTTCAATGATAAGGGTATGGGCATCCTCTAAATCTGAACCTTGGATGGCGATTTCAACAGTCGTTCCGAGTTGGCCACCAGCTGGAAACAGTGAATTAAGCCGCGGGGCACCTTGTGCGAATGCGAATATGTTTATTGAAATGAGAAGGAGGGTGGAAATCAGTAGGCAACAAAAGGACGAATTTTGTTGTCGTGGCGCGATTCGGAGACGATCTATGAGCCGATACGGTTGTGTGAGAGGAGACATGGCATTGATACACATGATGAAAGTCCTCAAAAATAGGTATTCGCGAGCAGGAGTCGGGAATTGGGAATCGTTCTTACATTAGAATTCGTGGGTTAAAGTGCGTCTCCGGAGATTCCAGAGTCGTAGTTTACCGTCGCGTCCGCCTGCGGCAACGAATTCACCGTCCGGGCTAAGCTGCACGGCATAAACGGCATCGGTCGATTCGTCAAACGTTCTATAGCGGTTGCCGGAACGGAGATTCCATATAATTACAGAAGTGTCTGCGCTCCCGGATGCGATCACGGCCATCCGATTGTTTGCTCGTCTCGAGACCATTCCACAATCAACACTATAGACAGCGTCCTGATGCCCATTATATTCTCGCACAAGGGCTCCCGTCATCTGCAATGGGGCTTGTGCCTCGCTATTTTCAACCGGCGCAACACGCCAAGCCCGGACGGTGTTATCAGCGGATCCAGAAACTATGACCCCCTCACTGGCGGAATACGCAAGGCTATAGACGGCATCATCATTAGCATCTAAGTTCACCAAGACGTTGAAGGTGTCAGGATGCCATACCTTTATGGTCTTATCCGCGCTACCGGTAACAAAATAAGCACCTTCAGGATGGTAGAGCGTGCAGAGGACTCTGCCAACATGCTGAGTGAGCCATTTCGTGTGTGTGTCTATCGGAGTCGTGGCATCCGTGAGGAGCGTTAAATCAATGACAGCACTGTATTCATCCATACTTGCAGTCAGCAGTGTTGTACTGTTTGGACTGAGGGCTATAGATTCAATGGTATCCCCATGAATTTCAAAAATGCTAATTAGTTCTTCAGAATCGACATTCCATACTCGTATCTCGCCGCTTTGCGCAGCGATTCCGCCGCTTGCATAGAGCTTGAGAGGTATTGCCTGCTGGTTTTCGGTATCGGAGGCATTTTGTGATGATATCTTGAGGCCTCGGACCTCGCCAGCGTGTGGTTCATAAGTATGAATGAGGCTTTGTGTCTCCAAGTCCCAGAGTTCAACCCACTGATATTTCCCCACAGCGATTGTCTTGCCATCGGGACTGAATTCAATGGACCAAATCGGGGATAGCGGATCGGCGGAAACCAAGATGAGAAGCGTTGCGAAGAGAATGTAAGACGCAACTAACAACGTCCAGGCATTCGGAAGACTTTTACGCATGGGGAGCTCCCGTAGAGTAACGGTCAGTAGATAGTTTATAGTTAGTAGTTAAGAGGTCCTTGTGGCGATTAGAGCCCCTTTCACCAGCTACACGATTTAACGAACACCTATAAACTGAAAGCAGAGCGACCTGATGGCTAATTACGCGAGGAGTCCGCGAATTGGCTTACCGCCGCGTGAGAGAACGATGCGAACACCATCGGGGGACTCAAGGTGTTCATTGTAATCGATACCCAGTGCCTGATAGAGCGTCGCCGATAAATCTTCCGGACGGACTGGCGTTTCAGCCGGTTCCATGGCGAGTGGATCCGAAGCCCCGATGACCTGTCCACCTTGGACACCGCCTCCGGCTAACATAATCGAAAAGACGCGGGAGTGGTGGTCGCGCCCGCCATTTCGATTGATGACAGGGGTCCTGCCAAATTCACCCATAGCCAGGACGAGTGTCGTTTCCAAGAGTCCGCGCTCACTGAGGTCAGCGATTAAGGTAGCCATCGTCTGATCAAAACCGTTGAGTTTCCCCGGCAGCGATGAGAAGATGTTGTTGTGATTGTCCCACCCGCCATTACTGACGGTAACGAAGTTAACGCCTGCTTCAACGAGCCTTCTCGCGAGGAGGCAGCTCTGCCCGAAGGTGTTGCGCTGATAAGCGTCCCGTGTCTTGTTGGGCTCGTTGCTGAGATCAAAAGCGCCGCGGGCATCTGTGGAACTCATGAGGTTATAGGCGGATGTGTAAAATTCATCGACCGCTTCGGCAGCAGGGTTGCCAGCCTCATATTTTTTGAAAGCAGCATCAACGGCTTGCCTCAAAGACTTCCGTCTTTCGACGCGTTCAAAAGAGACCTCTTTTGGCGGTTGTAGATCTCGGACTTTAAAGTTCTTGCTCGCTGGATTCCCGCCCGGTGAGAAAGGTGCGAGGGATGCGCCCAAGAACCCGCCGCCGCCGTAAGCAACGGGTGCTGGCACAGCAATATAGGGAGGTAAGGCACTGCGTTGTTCCTTGAGTTTAGAAACAACTGCCCCGTATCCCGGCACAGCAAATCCGGGTAAGGGTTGATAGCCTGTCATCATATAGTGTGTGCCGCGTTCATGAGCAGCTTCTGGAGAGGTCATCGATCGGATGATACAGAGCTTATCGGTTTGTTGTGCAAGTTTCGGGAGATGTTCGCTAATCTGTATGCCGTTGACATTTGTGGGGATTGGCTTGAAAATCCCACGAATCTCTTCCGGGGCTTCGGGTTTGAGGTCCCACATATCAAGATGACTAGGACCGCCACCTAACCACACAAGAATAACAGATGTAGCCGTTTCTTTCACTCGTCGGGGTGCTGCGGCGTGTGCTTTAAGGCGGAAGAGGTCTGTGAGACTTAACCCGAAAAGGCCGAGTGCTCCCGCTTTCAGAAAGTCGCGCCGGTAAAATCCTTCGCAATCGGTGTGTATGCATCTGTTTTCTACCACGGTTTTTTCTCCTTTACGGTTATTAGTTCTAAGTTATAAGTTAAGAGAAGGGAATCAACACCGTGTGAACGCGTGGCACAGGGCGGTAACAATCCAATCCAGTTTGGAATATTCCAATACAACGTTTATTGTTACAAGAATCTCTTAATCAAAGACTAAAACCCAAGAACCGGCAGCTCATATATGAGCGCCTTAATTTCGTGTCGGTCGTCTTTGAACTCTTTTGACCCATCTCTGTGCTTTCGCGACGTTGGTGTCAAAAGGTTCTTTCATCTCAAAATATTCACTATGTCCGGCGTAGATTTGATGCCAGTCAACGATGCAAGGCATTCGATTATGCGTGAGGGTGCGCATCAGGAACTCGCGGACTTTTGCGCGTGTATTTTGTGGCGCGTTGTCGATAGCGTGCTCAATGTGTTGATCGGTAATAACACGTTCTACCTGTCCGTGTTCTTGAAGTGCGTAATAGAGTCCACTTTCGACATCAATGTTATGGTATTCAAGATCTTGACTTTTAATCCAGGGGTCATCCCAATCAAGTTTTTCTTCCTGAATGAAGGTTTCAAGTAGCCATTTTTTAGCAGCCCAATCTACACGGGGGATGACGTTCTGCCAATCGCCCTCAAGATCGTCAAGGATGGATTCCCATGCAGAGAGCACCCATTGCGTTTCTTCGTCACGCTCAGTGACAAAGGACTGAGTGAAATAGAGGTACTCTCGCTGTAAATCGACGGCGGAAATCGTTCGTCCAGATTTTAATTCGATTCGCCATGCGAAAGTATTATCACGTGAGATATGGCGGATTGCGTACACTGGATCGGCGAGTTCAAAAGTTGGGAGAGGCAATTTCTCTCCGTGCCTTTCATAAAACGTTTCAATCGCAGAGAGGACGAGGGCAGTGGTGCCGACCTTGAGCGCAGTTGCGTACTCTGACATATTAGAATCGCCGACGAGTAGATGGAGCCGTCGATACTTCATGAAATCACTGAGCGGTTCGTCTCTGGTATTGATGATAGCTCGGCTGAACTGGATCCACTCATAAATTTCAGTAACGATATAATCTGCTCGTTGTGAGATTTGATAATGCTGCTGCCCGAACTCGTCCTGAAAGTCTTCTAACCCGATCATCTCATCGTAAGCTCCGACTCTACCTGCCCCCGCATAAATCTGTCGGGTAACAAAAAAAGGCATCAACGTCGGAATGACGACGCGATAAAACGGGACTTCACGCACGACTTGGAAGTTTTCATGACAACCAAAGGTCGCGCCTGTAAAATGGTCAATATTATTTTTGAAGAAAGCAGTCGGTAACCCTGTGTCGGCAAGAATGTTATTGATGACGCGCTCAATAGCTTTATCGTAGGCGACGAGGTCAAAGATGCTTGCACACTCAGGCGTTGCGTATTCCAGATGCCCCATATCAATATAGAGGCGGCCGCCGTTAAAGAGGAATCCTCCGTTGCCGGGGGGTTCGCCCCAGTCGCGGTAGTGGATGTCTCGGAGCCCGAGTTCCAATGCGTCAAAGACGTAGTCTCGGACGCGTGCGGCGACCCCTTCAGAGGTACCGCGTATCTGCTCAGCGCGCGTCATGCACCCAAATTCAGTTTCGATCCCAAAGATTCTTTTGTTCATTTTTTTCGCTATTTAAACTGGGCACCGTTCCACTTCGTTTCACGGTGACTTCTGGTTAAGTCCAACCGCGTCGGAGCTATGGATGCTTTTTATTTTTCGGATTTCAAAACTTATGGGAGCACGGTTTCAATTTCCTGTGTACTTAGCAACCGGAATTTACTGCTCCCGGATTGTGTCGTTTCCAAAACCCCTGCCTCAATCTCACCATCTTCTCTTGCGACGTTAATGATTTCGTGCATCTGTTCGGTATCTATCTCGGTCCCTGCGGATTCCATGTCCTCCGGTTCTCTTGAACTAAATTCTTTACCGATTGCCCACGCTTCCAAACCCAACTGCAGCGCATCCGCCAGGTCTCTAGCAGCATCTTCAGATGTGGTGGCGAGATAGTTTTGCATCCGAGTTTCAATGGCTTCGGTCCCCCCAATAACAGAGAAAGCCGCATCAGTTCGGACATTCCCATCGTAGTTGATACCGGTAAACCGGTGCTGTTCTGAAGTCCTACCGAGTTCTGCGAGCAACATTTTAATGATGTAGGCTTCACCGGCAATGGATTCAAAAGCCTGCTTGAAGGTATGTGCTAAAACAAAGTTAGTGAGCCGGTGTAAATTGACATCTTCGGTGGCATTTTGAAAACCTTGGACGCTGGCGGTATCGGTGACGAGCATCCGGAGCCGTTCAATATCAGCGGGATGTCCGATTGCAGAGAGCGCAATCCGGTCGTGCACCTCGAAAATCTTGCGTTGTCCTCTGCCGATAGTGAGTAGTACCATTCCCGCGTTATAGGTAAGACCTACAACAGGGCTGCCGACTCGGAGTTGATCTTCAATATAATCTCGCCTGTCCTGAATAGCTTCTATCCACCGATAGGGTTCATCTCTCATTTCTTAGTTGTGTGCCTCGCGTTTAGGGTTATCGGTTGTTAGTTACCGGGTGAAGAGGTGCTTTTGGAGCGATCTACTCCAATGTGGAGTGCCGCAGAGAGTAGTGAATTGTTATGTCAAAGCCGCTTCACAGACAACTGTTAACCATTAAGTTTGTGCCGCAGCGTAACATTCGGTTAAGGTCTCATCAGAGAGTGTTTCGACACCGGTGCGCGTTACGGTCTTGATGGTCGGAAAGATTTGCGCCCGTGCGTTGTAACCGCTGGTTGCGGCATCATACTCACTTGCGGTATCCAAGAGTCGCAAGATCGTGATGGTTGCTTGCTGTGTATCCATCTCCTGCAAGGGGGTCTCACCAAAACGAGAGAGGTAACGTAGCACGCCGCGGATCCAGATGGAACCAGAACCGGTTGTGGCGAAAATGACGTTCTCAAAGTGCGCGCCGAGCGCGTCATAGAAGAAAATCTTACCGCCGTTTTCCGCCTCAGGCACATCAAGGTTATAGAGGGCAAAGATCGGAATGACACCACCAATGCCTTGGAGTGCCATTGTCAAGTTGTCGCGAATGAGTCGTGACAGCATTCGGAGCTTGCCTTCAAGGCTCAACTCTTGGAGTTGGCTGCGGCGAAAGTACTGAAATGAGTGCTCAAGTATCCGCGCGATCTCATAAGCAATCGCAGGTGACCCGGAAATCGCAAGCACAGAATGCCTATCAATCTGTAAGACTTTCTCAGCTCGGTCATAGATGACAGCAGTGCCAGCAGTGGCACGTCGGTCACCCGCAATCATAACCCCATCTCGATAGCGGACAGCAACAACAGTCGTGCTGTGTGCGATCTCGATATCTGCGTGATGCTGCGTTTCAGAGGGCAAACCTATCTGTAGGGGATAGTTTGCATGTTGCAAGAGACTGAGAAAATCTCCTTTGTGGTTTATTGTGTTTTTAATTGACATTTTCTTTACAGCTTTCGGCTTTCAGCACGGGTTGCTGACGCAACCCATCCAGCTATCGGTGTGCCCTGAAAATCTGCGTTTTCGGTACAAGAGACTGCTGACTGCTTCGCAAGTCGCGTGTGGGCTTGCGGGACAATGCTGACCGCTAATTTCTTTATTCCCCGGTTCTCTGCCGGTAGCGACGGGACTGATCTTTGTCAACCCTCCGCATCCGTTTGAGGAGTTCTTGGGTATCGGGTTTGCTGACTTTCTGGCGTTTCGGTCCATCGTTAGTATCATCACTATCACCGGGACCGATCGGCTTTGTATCTCTCTGCTTGCGTTCAAGCTGCGCAATAAGTTTGGTCGTCATTTTATGCCTCCTTTTTAGTCGTTGGCTATTCGCGATTAGGACGTTCCGCTCCCCTTTTCACTGTTGTCTGTTTGCTAAAAGTGCAGCATCGTAACCACTAACCGCAATTTATAAACGCAATTTTTTAATAAGTGTTCTTACATCAGGCGATTCATCGAGTGTCGTGTTATATCGACTTGCGATCTCTGTATCGGCGAGTGCGTTGAGATTGACCTCATGCGTGCGTCCGTCGAAGGTGAAGGTAATGCTATCCCACTGGATAGCTTTTATAGAGGCACTGAATCGATCAACAGCACGTCCTCGAAAATAAGCCCGCGTGCAAGAAGGCGGATTATGAAGTGCCGCCTCAATCTGATCGTCAGTGACAACGCGGCGCATTGGGAACCCATAGTATAGTCCTTCATCCGGATTGATGTTATGGTATTCTAAATCCAAGCTCTGGAGCCAGGCATCATTCCACGGAATGTCTTCTTCCTCCGCAAAGGTTTGTAGTAGCCATTTCTTAGCCACCCAATCAAGCCGATCAACGAGTGTCATTGGATCCCTTTCAAGTGCGTTAAGGGTATCTTCCCATTCAGTGAGCACCCAATCGATCTCAAGCCCTCCCTGTTCCTCAAGATGCTTCTTTGCGAGGGCAAGGTACTGGCGCTGATGGTCAATAGCGGAGATCGTCTTCCCGTCTGCCGTCATCACGATCCAGCGATACGTCTGATCGTGCGATACAGTTTTGATTGTATCAATCGGATTTGCGAGTATGAGACTATCAGGAATCTTGTCCTGTTCAATGAGTGTAATGACGAGCGCGGTTGTACCGACTTTAAGGGCGGTTGCGTACTCGGACATATTTGCGTCACCAGCAATCCCGTGGAGTCTACGATATTTAGACGGATCCGCATGCGGTTCGTCTCGCGTGTTAACAATAGGTCGGTTGTGCATTGTATCGACGCTGGCCTCAACGTGAAAGAAATCAGCCCGCTGAGAGAGTTGATAGTGCCCTGCTGTTGCGAGTCCGGCTTCTGTTTCGATGCCGAGTTTCCCTGCCCCGGCGAAGATTTGCCGCGTGATAAAGAAAGGCATGATGCCCTGTTTGAGTTTCTCAAACGGGACTGCCCGCGCCATCAGGTAGTTATCGTGGCACCCGTAACTATGCCCATGCAAATCAGTATTATTTTTATAAAGCAGCACACGTTTCCCGAGTTTCTTACTGCGCGTTTCGGCACACCGTTGTAGGATACGTTCTCCGGCTTTATCGTGTGCGACGAGTTCAAATAGACTCTTACATTCAGGCGTGGAATACTCGGGATGTGCGTGGTCGTTGTAAAGGCGTGCGCCGTTCACGAGTATGTGATCGCTCTTAATCTCAGCGAAGGAGAGTCTATTTTTCTTGTTACGTTCGCGATCGTGTGCCTCCGCCTCCTTCTCATCAGGATGATTGGAGAGCGCGTCTGCCCGAAAACCGCGATCATCTCGAAAGGGGTCTTCTCCGCGGTAGTCCCACACCGGTCGAAAATCTGCTTGACGATAACTCTTTATCAGCTCAATTGACTGCTTAACAGCATCAATGTTCGACTCATTTTCAAGTGTTATGCCGTATTCGGTTTCAATTCCCAAAAGTCTTTCCATGCTTTAATTTATGGGCTCCTGGGCATCACCCCACTACGTTTCGTGAGGGTGTCTGGTAAATTTCAATGCGACTGGGGAAATGTAGGATTCTTAAGTGTTTAGATTCGTTTCCATCGCACCCCAGAGACGGTTAAACTTAATCGAAAACCGCTGTGAATCACATCGCTTATGGGTGGGTCGGTCTCAAAACGTAATGGAGCCGTGCCCAGATTTAATAAACTTAAAAACTAAATAACCCGCGATCCGGACGTTTTGCGCCGCTCCTGTTTTTCAGGTTGGATAGGCGTAACCTTGACGACATTGGCCGGATCGTAGTCAAGGAGCTTGAGCCAATCTTCTGTAGCTTCCGTTGGCGGGAAGATTTCGCTTTCGCGATACTCGGCAGCAAGTGCATCTAAGAGGTCTGCGCGTGAGATACCGATCTCTTTCTCAGGGTTCTGAATTGCGCGCTTGAGTGCGGATTCCTTAGCTCGCTGTACGATTGACTCGATAATTGCGCCGCTACACAGATGTCCGCGATAGAGGATATCGCGCCTACCACTTCGGAGGGCGACTTCAAGAAAGTGGTTTTCCTCGCTCTCACGGAACATTTCATCAACGATTTGCGCGATTAGGTCTTCGACGGCCTTCTCAGCAGGAATCAGAACTGGTACAGTGTTCGCTGAATTCTCGTCGTCTGCAGCATCAAGGCGTTCTGCTGTCGCAATCGGCAGTTCCGGCGTGAGATAAATACGGAAAATGTCCTTCGCGGCATCTGCATCTGGACGGGTTACTTTAATTTTTCTATCAATCCGCCCGGGGCGTAAAATGGCAGGATCAATTAGATCCGGGCGGTTGGTTGCGAGAATAATAACGACATCCTTCAAAGAGTCAATACCATCCATCTCTGCACAAAACATGGGAACGAGCGTATTAGAGATGCTATGGGATCTTAATGCGCGTCGCGTACCCAAGATGGATTCTGCTTCATCTATAAAAACAAAGGCTAATTTGCCCTCATCCTTTTTTTCACGGGCGATCTGAAAAATCTCTCGCACCTTCCGTTCAGATTCACCTAACCACATATTGAGGATCTCAGGGCCTTTGATATGAAGGAAACACCCTTCAATATCTTCGCCACTCTCTTTTTGGAGCCGCTGCGTCAAGTTATAGGCAGTTGCTTTCCCGATGAGCGTCTTCCCGCATCCTGGAGGTCCATGGAGTAGAAAACCTTTGGGCGCGCTATATTGGAATCTCTCAAAGAGTTCAGGATGCAGGATTGGCAGTTCAATAGTATCCTTAATTCTTTGAATGGTTTCATCCAATCCACCGACCTTCGACCAAGGGATATCGGGGACAGCCTCAAGTGCGTAAGCATCCGTTTCTTTCGCAGCAAGATATTCTAAGGCAACACGGGCGTTGGAGTCAACCCGCACTTCATCGCCGGGCTTCAATTTCGCATCAGCGAGGTCAGTGGAGCGTTCAAGGATACTTGGTTGTGTGTTGGGTTCCTGACCGATACGGAGCCGTCCATCTGGCATAACATCCGCTATTTTTGCGATGGGCCCGGCATCGTTGTATCCGAGTTCCCCGACGACGACGTACGCCTCGTTGAGTAGAACGCTAAACCCTTTTTTCAGGGTCTTCGGGTCTAATTGTGTATCGAGGTTGGCGTAGTATTCGGAACCGCCGACAATAACACGGGCGATGTCTGATTCGGGCAATCCCAACAACGTACCGATCCGATTCGCAGGTGAGGTGAGTTTCTCTATTTGTGCCTCCATCTCGGCGTGGATATGGAGTGCTTCCTGCTGAATGGCGTGGATTCTTTCTCTAAATTCACCTTCATCGCTGAGGATAGAACGCCGCAGCTCAAGAAGCCATCGGCGGCGACGGTCGTCAACGGGGGTATCAGCAATAATGTGGTGAATCAGTTGCAATGTGTAACCGGAACTCGCGTCCTCTTCTTCTGTAATGCTCTCTTCTTCGAGTTCCTCGTCATACTCAGCAAACATGTCACGCGTGTCGCGATTTACGTCAGCAGTTTTACGGTTCTTCTTATCGTACATTTTGAACGTCTCCTCAGACAGGAACAGATGACTTTACGATAAAGTTTACCACACTTTCCACAATTTTGCGAATTTTATTTTTTCGCGAGGGCAAATCGCGCCGGCGATTCTACGTTTCTGTCTGCCGTAGATGTAGCCCGAGCTAGAGTCTCTGTGGTAATTTGCTATAGTTTAGCATAATTTGTGACATAAATGCAAGGAAAAATGCAACTTTATTAGACATGTGGATTTGTGTCGTTAGTTGTTGGTGATTGGTGGTTAGAAACTCACAAGGACAGGTAGTAAAGCTCGTTCTGATAAAAAGGACGGAAGGATGGAAGATGATGAAATCCTTGAATTTTGAGGCATCGGGTGCTCGGCGAATAACACGAGAGGCATCCCACAGCCAGTTTTCGAGGGTGGATATATCCAAATGTTCCTCGTTCTCAAGCTGGAGTGGAGGCGTGATTTGGGAGGGGCCTGGTGTGGGCTTCTTTTTTTTCAATATGATGTTCCTTTATGAAAAACGAAAATGTGTAAATGCTAATCGCTAACTCCGCTTATCAGGGGCAAAAGAGGGACAAATAATGTTATTATTTTATCATAAGCTGGTTAGTTTTTCAAGTGTTTTTTGGAGCCTCGGTAACGATTAACTTGACTTGTATCATGCCATAATGTTAAGATAATCGCAAAACAACGGGAGGAAACGGGCACGATGACACTCATATGTATGTTTGAACAGGCGGTTCAACAATACGGCGGTAATCCCGCATTGGCACATAAACCGGAAGGTGACACTTATCAGGATATTTCTTATGCGAAACTCAGCGAATCGGTGGGGGCTTTTGGCAGTGGGTTAAGGACTTTAGGGCTGCAAAAGGGGGACCGGATTGCACTCCTCTCCGAGAACCGTCCCGAATGGGCAATCACGGACTTTGGCAGCCTCAAAGTTGGTGGGGTAACTGTTCCAATGTTCTCAACGCTGACAGCAGCACAGGTCAGTTATATTTTAAAAGACTCAGGATCAAAAATTATTTGTGTCTCTACAGAGGCGCAATTGAAGAAAGTGCTCGCTATCCGAGATGAGGTACCGAGCCTTGAACATATAATTGTTTTTGATCCCATCGAAGGTGAAACCCCGGAAGGCGTTATTCAATTTGAGGCGGTTTGTAATTTTGGCAAAGCGGCAGATTCCACCAGAGCGATCGATGCAAATGAAGATGACATCGCAACGATTATCTATACGTCTGGGACAACGGGTAGCCCCAAGGGAGTTATGCTAACGCATGCGAATTTCATTTTCAATCTGCAAGCGTGTAAATCGCTGATTGATGTTGGCGAAACGGATGTGTTGTTATCTTTCCTCCCATTATCGCATGTCTTTGAACGGCTCGGTGGGCACTACGTCCCGCTCTTTTCGGGGGCCAAGATTGCTTATGCGGAGAGTACTTTCACGGTTGCGCGAAATATGCAGGAAGTTTCCCCAACGGTGATGCTGAGTGTGCCGCGGCTGTATGAAACGATGCACGATAGAGTGCTAAGTGCTGTGCAGGCAGGTTCGCCTTTGAAACAGAGGATTTTTCGCTGGGGAGTCTCTGTTGGTTCAGCGGTGAGCTCAGCGATTCAACAAGGGCAAAAACCGTCTGCAATTTTGGGGCTGAAACAAGGCATTGCAGATAAACTCGTCTTCGCAAAGTTGAAAGCAGCAACGGGCGGTAGACTCCGATTTTTCGTTTCAGGGGGGGCGGCGTTACCGCAAGCGATTGCTGAATTTTTCCATGCAGCGGGTATTTTGATTCTGGAAGGCTACGGATTAACAGAGACCTCGCCTGTTATTAGTATGAACTACCCAGCGAAATGGAAATTTGGCACTGTGGGTGAACCTGTTCCGGGCATCGAGGTGCGGATCGCTGAAGATGGTGAGATTCTGACCCGGGGGCCGCACGTTATGAAAGGCTATTTTAACAATAAATCTGAGACAGCAGCGGTTCTCGATGCAGACGGATGGTTTCACACCGGCGATATTGGCATCATTGACGAGGACGGTTTTGTTAAAATTACCGACAGGAAGAAAAATATCATTGTGCTTTCAAACGGTAAGAATGTGGCCCCGCAACCGATAGAGAGCCAATTGGTGCAAAGCCCTTTTATGAGTCAGATTATGCTGATAGGCAACGAACGTAAAAACCTCGCGGCATTGATTGTCCCGAATTTCGACGCACTCAAGACGTGGGCGAGTGAAAACGACGTTGAGACAGATGACCTTTCAGCGATGCTCCAGACACGCGAAGTCCAACAACTTATTCAAGGTGAGATCCGAAGTCGTTTGACGGATTTTGCAGACTTTGAGCAAGTGCGCCGGTTCACGCTTCTTGAAAAGGAATTTTCGCAAGATGCCGATGAGATGACACCGACCCTGAAATTAAAGCGGAATGTCATTATTGAGAGGTATGCGGACGTGATAGAAGGGATGTACCCGGCAGACGCATAAGCAAGTTTCTATGCTATGTGTTTTTTTATCGTAAAGTCGGAAAATATATGAACGTTTGTTGTTGGTTCTTGTGCGTTTGTGATGGGATTGGAGAACTCGCAAACGAACAGTTTACACTATGATAAAAAACATAGGAATCAACGGGGAGACATTACGACGAGCCCCTCTTTGATTGTTTCAATCGTTACAGGTGTTTCGCACATCGGCTCGCCGTCAGCGTAAAGGAGTAGCGGAGTCTCTGCCTTAAAGGTTATCGCACGGGTCCGGTGTATGGAGACGGCTGGATGTGAAACGTGCCCGCCCCAGAAAAGTGTCACTAAGAGCCGAAGCACCGTGAGCGAGGAGACTGGACGGATAATGCAAACATCAAAAAGTCCGTCATCAATACGGGCATTTGGGACAATTTGAAATCCGCCGCCGTAACGGTTTGTAATGCCGGTAGCAGCAAGGAGTAACGCCCCTTCGTAAGTGCCAAAATCCCCTTCAAGGTGCACAACAGGCGGATCGTAGTAAAAGAGGGTTTCTACCGCGGCGAGGGCATAGGAGGCTGTTCCGGCAAATAAAGGGGTACCTTTGGCTGCACGGCGGCTCACTTCGGCATCGTAACCGCAGGTCGCGATAGTCGTGAAGTAATGCCCTGGTCGCGATTCGGAGATCGCTCCTACCGTGGTGTTCTGATAGCAACGTCCTAAATCTACGTGGATAGGGGTGCCAGCTAACAGGGTTTCGATCGCTGCCTCTGGCTTCAGAGGTACGCCGACCGCGGCTGCGAAATCATTACCGCGCCCACACGGGAGGATCCCCAGAATCACATCTGGAAGGGTTGCTATGCCGTTTACGACCTCGTGAAGGGTACCATCACCCCCGCAAGCGATCACGAATCGAACGCCAGCGGCAGCGGCTTCGTGTGCTAAATGTTTTGCGTCGCCAGATGCTGAAGTGAGTACTAATTGTCCGTGCTGTCCGGATTCAGTGAGCGCGGCGTGCGCCTTTTCAGCAATGCTTTTTGCTCTGCCTTTACCAGAAATTGGATTTGTGATGAGGATGAAATCGTTCATGGGTGTCGGTTATTGGTTCATAGAACTACTTAATCACCGCGATTTTCCCTATCCTTTTTAACGTGCCAAATTCCAAGACATAGATGTAGATACCACTTGAAACATCTGCGCTTTGGTTACTCGTGATCCACCACTTTTTGCAGTTGTGATCCTGTTCGGTTACGTTCAGCGTTTCCAGCAATGCACCTCTGGCATCAAAGAGTTGGATACGCGTCCCGATAGGGAGTCTGTCAAAAGTAATCACACCTTTATCGTCCCTATTCGGTCGCACCGGGTTTGGATATACCCGCACCTGTGTCAGATCCGACACGGCTGTCCCGAAAACACTGGGTGGAATTTCAAGGGGGCGCGTGGAGGCGCGGATCGGGTTCTCATCAATATCAGTTACGTTAGAAACGGTAATCTCATATTGGCCGGTTTCCGCTGTCAAAGGATGTCCGAAATGTGAAAGGATGCTATCCTTAGCAAACACCAACAGTGCGCGTGTGCCCATCCGATCCCGAATCGCAGATATAGGGGTTACACCATCAATTCGTTTTGTTATTCGCAGGATATACCGGTTTTCGTCCCCAACATTGAGGTCCATCCGCCGGTCAAACGTCACAATCACCCAGACGTTCCTATGTAGAGATTCATCGGGCATATCCAGTTGAGAGTCAACTTGTAAAGCAGGCATCTCCCCTTCGGGCCGGTGATAAACGGCGCGAACTAATTGCGGTGGTTCTCGTGGGGTCACAGCGACAGCATCCGTGCGGCGAGTTTCGGATTCGTCAACCTGTGTCGTAACGGTGTACCAATAGGTGTTACCTTTTGTCACACGGCGGTCAATGTATCTCGTGCCTGTGAGATCTTCAGCGACCTTCTGGAAGTCGCTATCTGGTGGCGTTTTTTCTTTTCCGCCTTGTGCGCGGTAGACAGTAAAAAGGATGTCCTGTCCAAGCGGATCCGCATCTGTTGTGTCGTTCGACTGAGCGTCCCACGTAACTTGCACCGCTTTTTCGGTCAAAGGTCTCGCCTCAACGTTCCACGGTTTGCGCGCGTCACTGGAATTTGCGTCCGTTGCGAAGATGGATTCGAAACGATAAATTCCGTCTTCAAGATTGACGTAAAATTCGTTGAAGGCGTTCTGATTGAGATCCGCTGTTAAAAGCCCCGGCGTTTCTTC
Organism: Candidatus Poribacteria bacterium; assembly: GCA_965202725.1. Classification (GTDB taxonomy): domain Bacteria; phylum Poribacteria; class WGA-4E; order WGA-4E; family WGA-3G; genus WGA-3G. The sequence goes on along the minus strand of OZ241845.1, from coordinate 3,366,163 downwards.
CATTCTCCGATGCCAGAACGGTTGCAACGTTGTGCCGGTCCATCTCAGAACATAGAGATTTGGATACGTGGCGATAATGAGTTCATTCTCTCCGTCTCGATCCAGATCCGCAATTGTGAGACTGTTCCCATTTAGTCGGTGTGGGGCGATAGCGACAGCGGCATCACGGGTGCCGCTCAATAGCACGGCATAGCCAGTTGAGGTGTGTGTAAAAACAAAGAATTTCCAAATAAGTGGACCTGACGACGGAAGATCGGGTAACGAGAGGAGGCCACCGACCACAAATTCAGGTTTGCCGTCCCCAGTGAGATCGCCGGAAGCGAGTTGGCTGATGTTTTTGAGGGGCACCTGCGCCTGCCATTCCAAACGGAAGGTATTGTGGATAGTGGTAGACTCATAAAGAAAAAGTTCACCTTCGCTATCGCCGGCCACCAATTCTGTTCTGCCATCTTCATCGAAATCTGCAATAGCAAAAGTCTGAGCGAAGACGTTAGAACCCGGGGACTCGTTAACCAATACGGCTTTTTCTACATGCACGTTTACGGTCGGGTCGTATTCAAAAACGAGGATTCGATCGTTGTTGTTATCTGCGCCGATAACCTCTTTTTGTCCATCACGATCTAAATCAGCAATCGTGCCGCCAGAGAGAAAGGGGGATTCCCATATAATTCGGTTTGGATATCCACCTGGTACCGTGCTCTCAACGAGGAAGGTCCGTTCATCATCGGTCGCAAGGACTTCAAGAAGGGCATCACCATCCGTGTCATCTACCGTCCACGTAATAAATTTTTCCAGATTAGAGAGGCCATCTACACTTTCAATAGCGTGTGCTAACGCATACCTACCGGTCGGAAGGCGTTCATAGATTGCGAGAATAGCGGTCTGTAGGTCGGTATCGGTTCCATTCGCTAAGTCGAGTGGACTCCCGACGACTTCCAGGAGCCCATCGGCATCGAAGTCGGATGTGACACTTGCGATGTGGAGCGGTGGGATCTCAAGAGGTTCTTCAATAAATCCATTTGGTGACACATATCCACCAACGACATCAATAAGATAAAAAGCACCGGCGTTGTCCTCCCGTGCCTTGAGGGTCGCCATATTCTCGGCTTCAACAAAAAACTGGTAAATTCCGGTATCCAAGCCTAAAGAGAGGAAGTGCGCTACACCGAGGTCGGTCGTCGGAATAGGGGCAAACGGAGCGAGGCTGCCTTTTCGTCGGTAATAGAGGGTATTCTGAGTGAGGTCATCTGTTCTCCATGTAAAGATTGTAAGTCCGCGTTCGCCGTAAAGCGTTTCTGTTGCAGTCAGGGACATAATATGCGGGGAGGTGCGATCGACACTCAACACAACCTGGTCGTGTGTCTGTTGTCCATCTGTAGCAGTTATTGTTAAGCGAACAGTGTAGATGCCTTCAGGGACGGTTGTGGTATCCCAGACGGCAAGCGTCTCAACGATTTTTTGTGTGTCGGAGGGTTGGGTAAAAGGCGTAAATTCCGTCGGGACAGTAGATGCCCCATAACTCAGTTGCCACGAGCGGAACTTATAGCCACCCGCGGTGCCGACGACGGTAATAGCATCTGCGCCGCCGCTATGGGTCTCGGGTGCAAGAATGCGGGCTTGCAGGACACCGCTGGCCAGGAGTGCGCGCTCGGCGTTGACAGTGCCTGCCCCAACGAATCTCTCGTCCAATGCATCCCTATCTTCGCGGTGGACCGGATCGGCAGTGCTGATGAGTATATGTCGGACTTCTTCGTGTGTCAGTCCTGGCCGCTTGGCGAGCATCAGCGCCGCAACGCCAGCGACATGTGGGGATGCCATTGATGTACCTGTAAGCCGCCGATATTGGTTATTAATCTGTGTGCTAAGGATTACATTGCCAGGGGCACCGATGTCTATAGCAGCACCGAAATTAGATTGGTAGAACCGCTGCTGATTCTGCTCGGTAGATGCGACAGCGATAACTCTGCGATAGGCAGCCGGGAAGATTGCCGCCGGTTTTTGGGAGTTACCCGCAGCGGCGACCAATACCACACCGCGTGCGTAGGCATAATCGATGGCATCCTGAATAACAAAAGATCTATGTTCACTACCCCAACTCATGTTGATGACGCTGGCGCCGTTGTCGGCAGCATAGACGATAGCAGCAGCGGAGTCGTCATCCTGCATTCGTGAACTGCCGCCGAGTGAAAGTCCGGCACGTATCGCCATAAGTGGGCATTCCCAAGCGACCCCGGCGATACCGATGCCGTTATCAGGCATCGCGCCTGCAATACCAGCGACGTGTGTGCCGTGTCCCCTTTCATCAATTGGTTCGTTATCACCTTCAACATAATCGCCTTCCGCTTGTAAATTGGGTGCGTCGGTAAAATCCCAACCGTAGATATCATCAACGTAACCGTTGCCATCGTCGTCGAGACCGTTATCTGGAACCTCGCCGGGGTTTATCCACGCTTTCGCTGCCAAATCATCATGTCTATAATCAATCCCAGAGTCTATAATAGCAATCACGACCTCCCGATTTCCTTTTTCAATTGCCCACGCTTGCGGGAGTTTCATGAGCGGCAGACTCCACTGCTCGGCGTATTTGGGATCGTTTGGAAAAATAGTGTCCGCCAACGTTGGACGGAGGTAGTTATACTCGACAGCCTCAACGAAAGGGCTCTGTTCATAAACGGCTTTCAATGTCTCAAGTGGAGCATCAAGGGCAAAACGTAACAGATAGATACGTTTCAGATTTGGGTTGCGTGAAGGGTGTGCTAAGTAAGGGAACAGTGGATGCAGCGATTCGACGTTATGCTTTGCGTGCAATGCAGCAATTGGTGCCTTGGCGTGTAACCCCTCAACATCGGCTGCCGCCTCTGGTGTTAAACGGATTAAGAGTTCCCCCGGTGTGATTTGAATCGGGGTTGCAAACCGATCCGGTAAAGACAGGTTCTCTGGGGCGGATTCGGTGCGGCCTGCGCATAAAAGCAAGATGCCTATGAATAAGATTCTGAAGTATCTCATAATGGATGTTGGCTGTCAGTAGTCGGTTATCAGTAAGAGGGCCCTATGGTATTCCTGCGAGACGTAACTGCCACAACCGATCGCTGACTGTTCACTCACTTGTCTGAATCAGGATTTACAGGATGATACGCCTTTTTGTCAACGACTTAGGCCGGAATCAGCGTCCTGGAACCAGCATGAAAACAACGTATACATTAGAGAATAAACAAGTTAAATTTATTGTAGCATATCAGTGAATAAAAAAGTAACAAAACCGGAATTAAGACATTTGTCGGTCATCACTTTTGGGTACGAGTTAGCGCGGTTGACCCCGAAGCCTAAAGGAAACCTGGGAGTGTTAAGTAATTCCCTTCAACGTGTGGCGCTCGTGGTGTTTTGCGTAACCACAGAGAATCGCAACTATTAACAAACGGCGCAACATTTTAGTCATTGTAATATCCCATGTGGACATTATAGAAAAGGAAAGAAAAAATGCAACAAAATGTGGAAAGCGTCCTCACTTTTTGAGGATGGGCCTCGCAATAGGCGTTGACATTCCGGGGGATAGCCGCTCAAATTTCCACTTGCAACCGCCGCCTATATCCGTGTATAATTGAGATTGTCCACAACCCAATTTTAACGATACACGGAGCAACCTTATGCCTGACCTCAATATCAAACCCACACATAAACCCATCAGAAACTACTACAGCGAACTCAAAGCATACGCAGAACTTGGTGCTGAACACGAAGGCACAGTCCGAACCGCATTTCAAAACCTCCTCCAGAACTACTGCCGACGGGCAGGGCTCACCCTCGTCTGTGAAAAGACACGCACCCTCCCCCTCGCTACCGGCGGTTACAAAAGGATCCGCATAGATGGGGAAGTTGTTGACGGTTATGGCTTACCACACGGACACTGGGAAGCTAAAGATACACAGGACGACCTCCTGACAGAAGCCCGAAAAAAGTCAGCGGCGGGATACCCCTTCAAAAATATCATCTTTCAATCTCCGACCCATGCCCTTCTCTATCAGAACGGACTCCTCCGCCTGGATGTAGACCTCACGGATCCACAGAGCCTTATCAATGTGCTCAGCACTTTCTTTGCGTATCAAGAAGCAAACATCGTCGATTGGTATGCTGCGGTTGAGGAGTTCAAAGCAAAGGTGCCTGTCTTAGGGCGCGGTGTCGCGAAACGGATTGCGACCGAGATGCGGGACAATCCGTCTTTCCGACAAGCGTTTGAGAACTTCCATCAGCAATGCCGGGCATCTATTGATCCGAACCTCGCTGAGGCACAAGTTGAAGAAATGCTCATTCAACACCTCCTCACTGAGCGGATTTTCCGCACCGTCTTTGACAACCCCGATTTCACGCATAGGAATATCATCGCTCAAGAGATTGAAAAGGTTATCCATATCCTGACGCGCCGCTCGCTCAGCCGTTCCGAGTTCCTACGCCCTTTGGATCCGTTCTATACCGCGATTGAGAAAACTGCTGCGACTATCACCGATTTCTCACAGAAGCAGTCATTCCTTAATACCATCTACGAGCAGTTCTTTCAAGGGTTCTCCGTGGATGTTGCGGATACACACGGGATTGTCTACACACCGCAGCCGATCGTTGACTTCATGGTGAAAAGCGTTGAACACGTTCTCAAGACGGAGTTCGGACGCTCACTTTCGGATAGGGGGGTTCACATCATCGATCCATTCGTAGGCACCGGCAATTTTATCGTCCGTCTCATGCAAGAGATTCAAGGCAGGCGGCTCCCGCAAAAATATCGCGAGGAACTCCACTGCAACGAGGTAATGCTACTGCCTTATTACATCGCTAGTCTCAATATAGAACACGCCTATTTTGAGAGGACCGGCGGTTATGAACCTTTTCCGCATATCTGTTTTGTAGATACGTTTGATACGTTCCAGTTGATGGATGCGCCCCATGAAACAGGGCAGTTTTCCTACTTCACGCCTGAGAATACCCTGCGAGTTGAGGAGCAGCGAGAGCTTCCGATGTTTGTGGTGATTGGGAATCCGCCTTACAATGCGAGTCAGAACAATGAGAACGATAACAACAGAAACCGTCCCCATGCGGGCGTTGACGCACGGGTCCGAGCCACGTATGCTGCTGCTTCCAGGGCGCAGTCGAAAAACAAACTTTACGATCCGTATGTGAAGGCGCTTCGGTGGGCGACGGATACATTGGACGATGAGGGTATTGTCGCATTCATAACGAACAACAGTTTTATGGATGCCCAGATGTTTGATGGCGTGCGGCAACATCTCGTCAATGATTTTGATGTGCTGTACATTCTGGATTTGGGTGGCAATGTTCGCAAGGGGCAGCCTGGGGATTCCAACGTGTTCGGTATTCAGGTGGGTGTGAGTATCAATATCCTCGTGAAAGCAAAGGATAAGGGAGGTAGGGTTTCTAACTCCGCCCGTGGGTTTCACCTCCGCTATAACGATGAAACGGTGAACATAAGCAAAGAACGCACCTTTGCGTTTCTGGAAGAGAGGCAGCATATCGGCAATGTAGGATGGCAGGAGCTGATACCTGATAAACGGCATACGTGGCTCACAGGAGGGCTGCATGTTGCTTTTGATACCTTTCTTCCGATGGGCACTAAAGCAGCAAAGGCGAGTGCGGGTGATGTGGCGGGAACGCTTTTCAAAACCTACAGCCTCGGTATAACGACCAGTCGTGATGCTTGGGTTTATAACTTCAATCGCGCCGCCCTCACCGAAAATATTCAACGACTCATAGAACACTACAATGCCCAGACGCTTGAGTGGGTAGGCACAAAAAGCAAATCAGGGGCAAGCCTTGATGATTTCGTAGATGTGGATCCACAGAAAATCAGTTGGAGTGAAGGCTTAAAACGTAAACTCAATAGAGGACAGCTCGCCGAATTTGCTGAATCAAAACTACGCCTATCGCTCTACCGTCCCTTTACAAAAACAAACCTATTTTTCGATAGGACAATGAACGAACGCGTGTATGTGTTTCCGTCTATTTTTCCTACACCCGAAACGGAAAGGGAAAATAAGATAATTTGTATTGCTGGTATTGGTAATAGAAAAGGCTTTGGTTGTCTTGTTTCAAATCGGATATGCAGTTCGGATTTAGCATTTGAAGCGAATCAGTGTTTCCCCTTCTATACCTATGACGAGGACGGTTCAAACCGCCGTGAAAACATCACCGATTGGGCGTTGGCACACTTCCAAACCCACTACAGAGACAACACTATCGCCAAGTGGGACATCTTCCACTATACCTACGGACTCTTGCATCATCCCGATTACCGCGAGCGGTATCAAGAAAACCTCAAGCGCGATTTACCCCATATCCCCTTCGCCGAAGACTTCTGGCATTTTGCCAACGCCGGATCACGATTAGCAGACCTCCACCTTAACTACGAAGCCCAACCCGAATACACTAAATTTAATGCCATCGAAACGCCCGGGATGCAGGTGGACTTGTCTGTAGTGGGAATGAAATTCTCCAAAGATAAGACGCGGCTCAGATACAACGATTTTCTGACGTTAGAGGGTATTCCTGGGGAAGCCCTTGAATATCGGTTAGGGAATCGGTCTGCGTTAGAGTGGGTTGTGGATCAATACCGTGTGAAAGTAGACAAGCGAAGCGGAATTGTGAACGATCCGAATCGTGCTGAGGACCCGGAGTATATTCTTCGTCTGATTGGGCAGGTGATTACGGTGAGTTTGGAGACGGTGGACATCGTTAGCGGGTTGCCGGCATTGGGGTAAATGAAGGATTTTTCAGCCTCTTTTCAATATCAGCAATGCTATAAGCGCACTTGACATTGATTCCTTACGTGCGAAATTAACGCTGATCGATTAAAATACGTTCAAGACCCTGGCAGTTTTTCCGTCAACAATAACGACTGCGATATTTCCTTGACAGTGGTTTGAGAAATGGACTGTCCAGACGAACCCTTGAAAGGTTGGGTAGGCGTAAACTCTGCGCTGATCTGCTAAAGCTGCTTTGACTCGCTCATCCGATTTGGCTATGTGGAGGATTACATCTGCTTTTTGTTGGGAGGAAGCAGTCTGAATCGTAAGGGAATCCAATATCCGCTTGCCTTTGTCTACTTCTGGCGGTAACGCCTTCGGGTTTTGGTGCGTGAAGGTACGGAGGCGTGAGGCGTATTGGCGATATGCGTCTCGGTGTTTCTCATAGCTCTTGAGTCCATAAGCGATTGGAATCTGCTCATACTGAGCCGCACACATTTCTGCTGCATCGGCTTCAAGGTGTAGTGCCCTTGCATAGTCCCCGTTCTGTTCGGCTACCTCCCGTTGTTTCCTGAAAAAGGTCGGATAGATACCAAATTCATAAAACCGATTCGGGTAGTGTGGTAGCCATGTTGCGATAAACTTCTCAATATTCTTGGATTCGGTATCCAGTATAACGGAAGAATCGGGGTTAGATACCTTCTCTGCAAACTTCTGCCGAGCGCTCTTGGCGCGTGTGCGATGAAACTGATACTGTTCCTGAATTTCCTGTGCTTCTTTTTTTGCCCGCGCTACCCATTTCTTGTATCCGTGTTGGACATAGTAGTCGTGGGCAATCTTGTTCATTGGGACAGAGATGCGTTTAAGGCATTCCACGGCGGCTTCGTGCCAGAGCGCAAGCCTCCCAAAATCACCGGACTGCGTATAGCGTCGGATAAAGAGCTCGGCGGTGGCTGTACCTTGACGGACTGCAAGAGACGGTTCTGCAAAGGCGAGCAGAATGGACAAAAAAAACAGGACGACAATTCTCATTGCACTACCATAAATCGGACGGTGCCAGAGAAGCTCTCATCAGGTGCAAGCACGATCACGCCTGCAGGGATACCCCGCGCTTCCAAATTGATGGCATCTGTTGGACAGGTGTACGGTTCAAAACAGATAGCATCTCTACCGGTGGGGGTATAGACGACGAGTTCCTTGAATTGCGCATCTGACTCCATTACCATGGTATGTCCGGTGTCTCGATTCTCAATGAGGCACCGACTTACGCCGTCAACGAGTTGTACATCGGTAAAGACATGGTCGAGCTTTAGTTCTCCGAACGTCTGTCCGTTGCGCAGATCAAGCGCGCCGGTGACATCATTTATTTTACCGGTTGGTACAAGTACATCGTCTAACTCCCAATATTTGGCAGCGGGGACAGTAATCAGTGCCTTTGCCGCGTCTGCAGTTCCTGTCAAGTTCGTACGAAAATAGGGGTGGATACCGAAGCCTGTTGGCATATTCCGGGTGCCTGTGTTTTTGATGGAAATCCGCATCGTTAATACTGCGTCTTTGAGGGTGTAAGCGATTTCAATTTTAAAAGGGAACGGATACTGACGGATGACATCAGGGAAATGTTCGGAATTAAAGGAGCATGCCAATATTGCCCCGTTTTCATCAGCGGCGTGTTTGTCCACCTGATAGGGTAGATTTAGCAGTAAACCGTGGATTGTCGTTGGAGATTCGAGGGGTTTGTCAAATTGATAGGTTTCTCCTTCAAACTGCCATCTACCGTTCCGAATCCGATTAGGAAAAGGGAACAAAATCGGATTGCCGTAAGCAGTTGGCCGCTCTTCCAATGTGGCAAGATCCGGTGGTGGGTCTATCAGGTTAATCCACGTCTCTCCATCTGCTACTTTGAAAATGTAGCAGTTATTTCCGAGTGCTGGCAGAATCTCAGCAACGGCTTTTCCGGCTTGCTGGATGCTGTAAACTTTGTATATTGATCCTCCGGCATTAACTGTCTCCTCTGCTACTGAATAGGTTATATGCGCCATTGGTTCCTCTCCATCTGCATTTGTGAATATGGTTGAAAGTCCGAAAAGCCCACAAGTTACGCCTATGCGGAATGTACGTTTCCGAGTTTCTCTAAATCGAGAAAGGGGAAAAATACAATGCATTTTTTTTTACCCTATCTTTCGTGCGTAGATTTGCACAATGCACAGCCTAACAGGAAACCATGCTACGAAAACGAAAATCCACACACAGCCTAACAGGAAACCATGCTACACAGGTATACTACAAAAACGAAAGTCGGCACACAGCCTAACAGGCTATGCTACGAAACACAGCGTAACAGGAAACCATGCTACGAAAACGAAAATCCACACACAGCCTAACAGGCTATGCTACGAAACACAGCCTAACAGGCTATGCTACGAAACACAGCCTAACAGGCTATGCTACGAAAACGGAAGTCAGCACACAGCCTAACAGGCTATGCTACGAATCCAAGACCTGCACAGCCTGACAGGCTATGCTACGAAAACGGAAGTCGGCACACAGCCTAACAGGTTATGCTACACAGTGGTTTTGGTGCACTAGCGAATGCCGCGACAGAAATCCTTAATATCGCATCCACTGCCATAATTGACCTAAGGTGGGACGTTTGCCATACATCAGAATCCCTACCCGATAGATTTTCCCACTGATAAACGTGACAAGCAATACAGTTACACACATCAATAAGATGTTCAGTAGAATTTCCCATAAAGGTGGCATCAGCACGTTGATTCGCATGAACATAAGTATCGGCGAGAAAAATGGAACGTGTGAGAGCAATATACTGAGTGTTGAATCTGGCACTCTAAATAATTGAAACATCAGTATAAATGGAAAAACGATCAGCATTGTGAGGGGTGCCACAGTCTGCTGCGCCTCTTCCTCACTCCCACAAATTGCACCCACAACTGCATACAACGTTGAATACATAAAGAAACCGATAACGAAATAGATGAAGAAATAGGTAAGCACCTCAGTACTACTGACTTTGATAGTTTCAATTATTTGGATAAACTGCGGCGGTAGGCTATCAATACCAAAAATGCTGAGTAGCAGTTCTATGTTCATACCCAATAATACGCCAAATATCACCCAGATAGCAAACATTGTCAAACAGACAGAGCAAACTCCGACGAGTTTTCCCAATAGCAGTTGATGCGGTTTTATAGATGAAACGATTACCTCAACAATTCGGGTTGTTTTTTCTTCGAGGACACTCCGCATGATGGCGTTCCCATAAATGATGACGAACATGTATAACACAAAAACGAGGATGTACCCAAGTCCGATCCGCGCGCCTGTCTCTATAGGATTCTCAATTTCTGCGCCACCGTCTTTTCCTTTACTGCTCTTAACAGCATAAGCACTGAATCTAACAGAGCGCATGAGTTGACTGACTTCGCGCTGAGAATAACCACTTTCCGCAAACCGTCTGTCGCGAACTATGTCTGAAATGATGCGGCGCAGGGCTCTTTGTATCTCAAAATTCGTTGTTGTTCTGGCGTAGAAGCGTACCTCCCCATTTGCAAAGACATCTTCCGGAATTTCAAGATAAGCGTAGAGGGCTTTTGTGTTGACGCGTTCTCGGAGTGTGATTTCTGTTTCTTCCGTGGTAGCGGCTTCTTCATGTAGCTGATAGACGAGTTCCCCCCTATGTTGAAAGGTCGGATGCTGCGTAACAGCCTCTCGTATCCGTTCAAAAATTTCACCTGTTTCATCAACGATTACGAGTTTTCTCATCTCTTCGGTTTTATCCTCCATGATTGCGAGAAAGCTGGATAAGACCACCATCCCGCACATCACCACAGGCATGAGAAACAAAGAAGCAATGAATCCTTTAGACGTGACGCGCGTCATGTATTCACGTTTGATGACAGTGACAATTTTATTCGGCATCCTGTAACGTTCCTCCGTGTGCTTCAACACTCTGAACGAAAATTTCGTGTAACGTCGGTTCCATCAATTCAAACCGTGTCACATCAACACCTTTTTCAACCAATTCCCGGAGGAGTGGACGATAGTCCGCCGGGGACCTTAACTTGACCTCAGCGTACTGCCCGAAATCGTTGATCCCTTGAATCCAATCGGAATCGCGAATCGGTTCAAGACTGCCTGCGTATTCAACCTCAACAGCATTCTTGCCGAAGGCACGCTTCACAGCGCGGAGCTCACCTTCAAGCAATACCTCGCCTTGATGAATGAGGCAAATGCGATCACATAGCTTTTCCACTTGTTCCATCACATGGGTTGAAAAGATAATCGTACTCCCCTCGTCACGCAATTCAAGCATCAAATCTTTGAGGAGCGTCATGTTAATCGGGTCGAGCCCAGAAAAAGGTTCATCAAGAATGATTAACTCGGGTTTGTGGATGACTGTTGTAATGAACTGAATTTTCTGTGCCATCCCTTTAGAAAGTTCATCAATCCGCTTGTTTTCCCATTCTGACAGTTGCATTTTCTCTAACCACCGTTCAATTTCGCTGAGTGCCTGCTGCTTGCGCAATCCCTTCAATTCGGCAATAAAAAGGATAACATCCCGCACTTTCATTTTTCGGTACAAACCGCGTTCCTCTGGCAGATACCCAATTTGATTCAAAAAATCTCGGATATGTCGATTGCCGCTGAAGGTAATGGTGCCAGCATCCGGGGCGATAATGTCCATTATCATGCGAAGGGTCGTTGTCTTTCCAGCACCGTTGGGCCCCAAAAGACCATATACGCTCCTTTTTTCAATAGCAAAGGAAATATCGGATACGGCTGTGAAATCACCGAACTTTTTATGGACATTTTCGAGTTGAAGGAGATTCATTATTTTTATTCCAAGTTGGCACAACCTAACAGGAAACCGTGCTACAAATACCACGCCTGCACCAACCTAAAGGGGTATAACCCCCCCCCCCTGCTTGCGGGGGGGCATGGGGGGGGTATGAACTGCACAGCCTAACAGGAAACCATGCTACGAAAGCTGATTTAATCAATAATTGCCTGATAGGTTAGGACACGGAATTGCGCATGAAACGGGGAGTCACCTATCAATTGGGTCATGAGAACACCGATTAACTCTTCCACGGGATCGATCCAAAATGTAGTACTTGCGAGACCTCCCCAACTGTAGGTACCTAAGGAACCGAGACTGTGCGTTTCGGCGACATCGGTGACAACGGCGAACCCAAGCCCAAAACCGCAACCTGTTCTTTCAAGGGGTTGCCAGTCGTCCGAAATATGGTTCATCCTGATAAGTTCAACGGTTTTTCTGCCCAAGAGCCGTTCGCCGTCGAGTTCGCCCGCGTTGAGCAACATCTGACAGAAACGGAGATAATCCGCAGCGGTTGATTGCAACCCAGCCCCACCAGAGTGGAAAAAACTCAGGGGTCCGCTCGAAACAGGAGCATTTTCAATCACCTGAATGCCACCATTTTCAGCAGATTCATACAATGTCGCATACCGGTCAGCCTTCTCTTCTGGCACTGAAAAAGCGGTGTCGTCCATCCCTAATGGAGTGAAGATCCGAGTTTTTAAGAACTCTGCAAACGGTATTCCAGACACAACCTCTACAAGGTAGCCGAGGACATCCGTAGACATGCCGTAATGCCACGCGCGCCCCGGATCGTGATAGAGCGGAATCTTACCAAGTTCGTTTGCCATGTATGCGAGGTCTCCGCGGTAGTAATTTGCATCTCTGTATCGTTGATTAATCGGATGATCCCCGTCCCCACCATAGATAAGCCCGGAGGTGTGTGTGAGCAGGTGCTTTATTGTCATCTCGGTTTTTGCGTCAACAATATCCCCCCCACCCTCCGTGTAAATCTGCATGTCTTTGAAAGCGGGAATACATTCAGATACGGGTGTACCGAGCTGAAAATGCCCCTCCTCATAGAGCATCATGACAGCGATGCTGGTGATCGGCTTTGTCATTGAATAGATGCGAAAGATAGTATCAAATTCTATCGGTTTGGCGGTAGCGACATCTTGGGCGCCAAACCTTTCAAAATGGACGAGTCTGCCTTCACGAGCGACTATTGTTAGTGCGCCGGGGATTTTTCCAGCATCAACATAGCCTTGCATGACCGGGGCGATGCGTCCGAGTCGCGAGGTTGACATGCCTACAGCTTCAGGCACAGCGCGGGGTAATCCTTCGTATATTGCCATTAAAATCTCCTATGTTATTCTGTAAGTGTTTGGAAGGTTAGCACTTTAAATTGTTGCTGGAAAGGGTAACGGTTTCTGGATCAATCCGGAAGGTGGTAGCGGCAGCACCGCCCCAGCTAAAATTCCCGACGGACTCCAAAATGTTAGGGGGTTCCTCAGCTGTAACAACAGCGAAACCGAACCACTGGAATCGCCTGGGAACTCAAGTCCTGTTCCAAATTTCCCTTTAACCCATTTAGGATTTCCTGCAAATGTGCCATGGTTGCCGTTACCGGAAGCGTCTTTGACAACCTGCCCGGCACCTTCTTCAAAAAGCCAGACAGCCACAGTATTTTCATCAACAGCGGCATCTGCTTGTATAGCACCAATGAAGGTCGCGACTGTGAATACAACCAACAGACACATAACGTTACAGAGAGGTTTTGTACCAGTGATATATATAGTCATTTTCCACCCTCCTTATATTTTGGTATTCTATCAGAAAAAGATTTTAACGTCAAGTGTTTTGGAACGCTGAGGGTATATCAATATTTTCAGGCGTTAGGCAAAAAAGAGGGAATTTTGTCTATTAGCATGGCAGAAGTCGTAGACGTTCTTGTTGCGCAAGAAAAAAATAGGGGTGTGATAGCTTTCAGTCGTAAAACCTACCAGCCATCACACCCTGGATTGTATCTTCGGCTCATCTCAGCGAGATGAACACAGGTACCAAGCCTTGGACCCTTCATAGGTGCACGCTTGATATGACTCGCCTACCTCGGAAGGGCTTACGCAGCATGCGCTTGCGCTGGGCATCATGCCACAAAAATCCAAGTTGCTATCGTAGCATAGCCTGTTAGGCTGTGCATAAGCGCTGCAAAATACCCCGGGTTGGTATTTCCCGTAGCATAGCCTGTTAGGCTGTGCATAAACGCCACCAAATAACACAAGCCCTCACGAAATAACACACAGGTTTGCAGCCTATTCACCCAGAGACACCGGATATCATATTCACAAATCATTGGCACAGCCTAACAGGCTATGCTACGCTAAAGAAGACACAGCCTAATAGGCTATGCTAAAAATAGTAATCCTCAGTTAAGTAAAACGCAATTTCTGGGCCGCCCCACATCTGCGTTGCAGATGTGGGGTATAAGGTGTTAAGTTGTTAAGCGTTAAGGGGTTACAGCAGCCCTCGCGCAACGAAAACCGAGGGTGAGGTAGTACGTATCCGTTGGCGCAGGGCTGCCGCGAAAAGCGACCCGAACGTCCTGCGGACCATTGAGCCAGGAGCCGCCCCGCAAGACACGACGAGACTTAACATCTAAGTAGTCATCTAATATTAAGTCAACCTGCGCTATGTTATTCACATCGCTGAGGGGATTGCGATCAGGAGAATGAGTATAGAAATCCTCATCCCACGCATCCAAACACCACTCCCACACATTGCCAGACATATCGTATAAACCATAATCATTCGCAGGATACGAACCTACTACCGTCGTATCGCCTACATTCTCATCGTAGTTCGCACGATCCGCTGAGATCTCATTACCCCACGGATACTTTATACCTACCAAACCACCACGCGCCGCTTTCTCCCATTCCGCCTCAGAAGGCAAACGTTTGCCTGCCCACTGCGCATACGCCATCGCAGCATACCAACTTACATTCACTACAGGATGATCCCCTTTACCTTCAGGATAGTTGTTGCCAGTCCAATCAAGTAGGTAATCTCCATCATGGTATTTCCAATCAATACGATCCTTCTGCCACTCTGGATTCGCCAACACAAATTTTTGGTAATCCGCATTCGTCACTTCATGTGTATCCATGTAGAATGCGCTCACAAACACAGTGTGAACAGGCTGTTCATCCGGCCGAGCTTCCGGACCGTTGCTACCCATCTCAAACTCACCCGCAGGAATCAGCACCATGGCACGACCATCTTGCGGGGTCGTTATACGTTTCGGGAGCCTTTGGCCATCGCCCGCCAGGTCTTCCGTGACAGGATCGGTCGGCTGGAGGACATCATCTTCCATGTTATCCTCTGCTGTCGGACAGCCGATGAAAGTCGGACAGCACACCAACAGAACCAGCAACAGCGCACACCTATAGACAAAACTTGTTTGATTCATTCATATCTCCTTTCGTAAACACTCACACCTACCGGGGGAGCGCGGCCAGCCTGGCAAATTAGCCTTAGGCATTCGGAAACAAAAATAGCCCGCAACGTGCAGAGGCATGTGCAGGCGCGAAAAAACCGCAACAGCCACAAACGCTGACGCGGTTTGGTGAAGTAAGATGTGAATTAAATTACTTAACGCGTGTGAATCGGGGGGGGGGGCACGCCTCGTTAGACATGCTCAAGACGCACGGAGACAGAAAAGCACAACGCCACCCGTCAGAAACGGACAACATCCACAACAACACCACGCTTGAAATGTGAGCTGTCCCCTCTCTGCCTTGCACTCTTAAGTCCCTCCATTGTTTTTCAAAAACGTTTGAACATAATTCTTAATGATACATGAATCGAAAGTTTTTGTCAAGTTTAATTCGCATTTCCTTTTTTTCTGAAGTAATTATACAAAGATCGAGCGTTTTTGTCAAGAAAAAAGTTGCGAAAAGTTGCGAAGTAGAAGTAATGATACAGTAATCGAGCATTTTTGTCAAGTTTAATTCGTAGTGGGTGTGTCAAGTTTTTGTCTATCCTATTCGGGTTTTCACGGCTCAGGCACAGCCTAACAGGAAACCATGCTACACAGGAAACTATGCTACGAAATACTTGCACAGCCTAACAGGCTATGCTACGAAGGATCCACAACCTAACAGGCTATGCTACAACTGCACAGCCTAATAGGAAACTATGGTACACATGCCACAGCCTAACAGGCTATGCTACAACATAACGCACAGAATAACAGGAAACTACGCTACTATAATTGAATTGCCTATGCCTGCTAATTAAGAGAATATGGACTTTCGTTCCAGGGTGTGCTATAATACAAAATAGAAGGTGTGACCGATAAAGGGAGACCCCTACCCCTATAAGTGCGTAAGTCCTATTACATGATAAAGGAGACTCAGATGGCAGAACGAATCAAAATGGGTTTGATTGGATGCGGCGGGATGTCCGGCGCGCATATGAGTGGCTACGAAGAACTCTGGGCTAAAGGGCTCCGGGATTTTCAAATCGTGGCAGCGTGTGACATCGCATCAGAACGGGCAGAAGAACGCGCACATCAGGCATACGTATTCCAAGGCGGTACGAAGCCGGCAGTCTATGCAACACTTGATGACATGCTGGCGAAACACCCGGATCTGGATTGTGTCGATATTTGTGCTCTTCACAGTGTGCATCACACGCTCGCTGTGCCTGCGCTTGACGCGGGAAAGCATGTTATCATTGAAAAACCCTTCGGCATCACAATGCGGGCATGCAAATTGATGATGGAGGCAGCGGATCGGAATGATAAGATCATCGCCGTCGCCGAAAACTATCGTCTGGCACGCATTCAGCGAACACGGCGTTGGGCGGTTGCCCAAGGACGTATTGGTGATCCACGGATGTTTTTCTGGATAGAGGTTGGCGAAAACCTCGGTAAATGGGGCTGGCGAAACTTCAAGATGGACGCGGGGGGCGGCTGGGCATTGGACGGCGGTGTGCACTTTACAGATCTGATGCGCTTTATCCTCGGTAGGGAAGCCGAAGAGGTTTACGCGATCAACAAGGCTTACGAACCTTACCGCTACGATAACCCTGCGGAAAGAGCGGGCGGTTACTCGGTCGATATTGAGGACGCGATGATTGCGACGATCAAGTTTGAGCAAGGCGTTACTGCACAGTGGACGTGGGTTGGTTCAGCACCAGGACATCCCTTCCGCCAGCACACCGTTTACGGCAGTGAGGGAGCGTTGGATTGGAATCTCGGATTAGTGCCACGCGGCGGCGAACCAATTGCCAACGACACCCTGATGAAAGAATTCACGGATAGCCTCAGTGATTCGGAACGGGAATACTACTTCCCAGGCGGCGTTGAAGATACCGTGGCGATTGAGTTGAAATACTTTGCCGATGCGATTCGAAAGGGTGATAAACCTGAAGTGGACGCTGTGGAAGGCATGCGATCTGAAGCCATCTGCATGGCAGTGTATGAATCGGGATGGTTCGGGCGCCCTGTGACAATCGCAGAGATCGAAAGTTGCGAATTGGAAGGCTACCAGAAAGAAATTAACGATAAACTCGGGATTGGCGATTAGTGGTTAGTTAGGGGGGGGAGAGAAACCTCGCCCCCCTAGGCGGGCCTGCAGATAAGAGTCTTATCGCGCTTTCCACAAGTAGTTTAGATTGAATTTTGCTGTACCCTCAGGGCCGATTGCTTCTTTGATCTGCACCTTTAAGTCTAAAAGTGCCGCGGACTGGGTTGGATAGAAAAATTGAATGCCTTTTTCGCCAGTGGGGTCAACGAATTGTGCAAAGCCTGTTATATCTTCATCTGCTAACCGATTGCCATTTATTGTAATTGTTACACCGCTTTCGCTGAGTGTTGGTGGATTCTGGGGTATTACACCGTCTGGATAGTATACCCAGATAATCCATCCGTGTCCATCAGCTGTATTATCGTCATTGTTATTGTCGTTATTGTCGCCATTCCTGTCATCCGTATTATCGCTATTGTTATCGCCGTTATTGTCTCCATTTGTTCCATCTACATTATCGTCGTTGTTATTGCCGTTATTACCGTCATTCCTATCCCCCGTATTATCGCCGTTGTTATTGTCGTTATTGCCGTTATTACCGTCATTCCTATCCCTCGTATTATCGCCGTTATTGTCTCCATTTGTTCCATCTACATTATCGTCGTTGTTATTAGCGTTATTACCGTCATTCCTATCCCCCGTATTATCGCCGTTGTTATTGTCGTTATTGCCATTGTTGTTACCGTCATTCCTATCCCCCGTATTATCGCCGTTGTTATTGTCGTTATTGCCGTTACCATTTCCGTTCTGGGCGTTAGGCGTTGGCCTATTGGCTCTCTCTGCGCGCACAATCGGTTTACCTTCATAATAGAACAGATAAACATGGTCCTCCGGATAGATGTGCACATTAGGGCCGTGCGTAGCATTTACGCCGTTCCCTGTTTCTCGCGTAAGTTCCAGGCAAGTTTCATCGAGATCGTCCTGAAAGCAGATAGCATTTCCATCTCTGGAGACCAAATAACGGTCGACCTCATGCGTCAATATTGAACCTGTATAAGGCGTATCGGAGCACCCGGTGATATACAGGGTTATTAGGATTCCCATGATGAATTTTACTGCTAATGGCTCAACAATTTTTACCGCTATCTGTTCCATGATGTGACTCCTGCTGATATATTAGCGTAGGGGGTGTAACTCGAGGACATTTGTACTATCGTCGGACTCCACACTATTTGCGTTGATGCGGAATGTCGCTGTATTGCCCGGAACGATTCCCTGGACTTGAATTGTTATCTTTCGTGCCTGTGTTTGGACAGAAAATTTCACACCGCGCTTGCCATTATATTCGCTGTCAATTTGTGCAAAGTTAGTTATATTCAGGTCTCTTTGTTTATTCCGCGCAATTGTCGTTCCTTGCCCGACTCTGATATCAAGCCCGCTGGTTGCAGGTGTTTGTCCACGTCTTGCTTCGGGGAACCCCTCTGGGTAGTATATCTGGATAACCCAGCCTTCAACAACAGATAGGCGATTATTAGCTTCCAGATTACCAACATCTGACGGCAGTTGTGCTCTGCCTGTTGCTACCAATTCTTGCACAATCTGGGTAGTGTCCATGAGTCTCTTTGCTTCTAAAAGCGTTCTCCCTTGATAATCAAAGACATAGACCATGCTTGTTGGATGAACGTGAACAGTCGGCGTATAGTCTGTATTCGTCGGATCAATTTCTGTTTTATCCAACAACAGTTTTACGCACACTGTATCAAATCCATCTTGAAGACAGACGGTATCTTGATCAATAGTGTTAAGATACTGGTCGACATGACCGACAGTCAACGTTGGGCCGGTATAAGGCACATCAGAACAGCTTGTTATACCGAGAAGCATAAGCAGGATACCTCCGATTAGGCTTACCACTAAAGGGTTATTTTTTTTCTTCATTTTGAAATCTATTTTCATATTGCCTCCATAAGTTTGGCTGGGTACTATGATAATAAACGGATAGCCCTTATAATAGGTTTCATTATATCGCAATTTTGACTGGAGCTTGCTCTGTGCGGTGGGTATATGTGAAAAACAGAGGCGTGCTTGGAACACAACCTAATAGGTTATGCTACAAAAGAGCGGTCTGCGCAAGCTCTATATACGAAGCTTTGGATATTTTCGAGGGCTTAGGGGGTCCGTGAACAAAAAAAGGGGCGGGGGGGGTAGGCATCAGCAGTAGAAGGGTTTAGAACTGTGCCATCCCCCTTGCTTGCGGGGGGGCGGGGGGGGTAGGCATCAGCAGTAGAAGGGTTTAGAACTGTGCTGGAAAATTACCACGGGCAGCATCCATAACTTCGCTTGTAATTTCATCATGTCCATTTTCTTTCGCAAAACTTTCAATTCCCATCTTCGCCATAGGACGGACGAAACTCGGAATTCGCTCCAAACGTTCTAATGCCGCCGGGGTCCAAGCAGGCCCGGTCGGTTGGGTAGATGTGGCCTCTTCCTGAAACGCATCCGAGATAACCGAGGTAAACGGGCATTTATCGCCTTCAACCCCCTCATCAGGAGCTGTTCCCGAAGAAACTTCGTTGAACATTGGGGAGCTCTTTGCTGTCCCTAACTGTGATCGGATCATCTGCATGGGGGAGGCTGCTGCATTGTTGCCCCCGAGTTTGAGATCCAAGGACTTCAACATCTGTGTCTCCGATGGATTGAGGAACATAGCAATCTCTGTAAAGCAGTCGGGGCACTCAAAGAGTGCTGTAACGGAACCTTGCTCCGGACGGGTCACTGTCTTAAACTTCATCGCTGTGTCGCAGTCTGTACATAAAAATTTCATTTTTTCCTCTAAAAGGGCACAAACTAACAGTCTGTGCTACGTTTAAAAAAGTGTTGGATTTTTTTAGCGACTTGCAGAAGTGCCTTGCTTGCAGGAGCATTTGGATATTCATTAAGATAGGCGGTTCCGCTGTCGTTTGCACGCGCGAGGCGTGGATCAAAGGGGACGCTGCCGAGGCTCATCTGTTTGAATACGTTAGCAACGGATTTCTCGGGGGCAAAAAGGTGCTCCGCCTCTCCGCAGTGTTGACAGACGTAGGATGCCATATTTTCGACAACGCCGATAATCGGAACATTCAGAATATCTTTCGCCATCGCTATCGATTTCCTGACAATCAGTTGTGAGACTTCAGAAGGGATTGTCACAATGACAACACCGCCAAGGTCTGGAATGAGTTCTAACAGATTTGGGATCCGATCCGTGCCGGGTGGCAGGTCAAGTAGGAGGTAATCTAACGCATCCCACTGGGTGTCAGCGATAAACTCTCGGAGGGCACTGACCTCCATGGTGCTACGCCACGTAAAGGCATCCTTCTGGGTATGAGCATTCCAAAGCACAGGAGCATCATCTTCCGCTAAGAGTAGATCCATGGATATGAGCTTGGTGCCAAGGGGCGTAATAGCCGGCTTCACACCTGTAGGTGTATACGCCAATGGGGCGTTGCGGACCCCCATCATTTTAGCCAGTGTCGGTCCGTTGATGTCGGCATCAACAACCCCAACACTCCTCCCCTCCAATGTTAGGGCGGTGGCGATATTTGCGGTGAGTGAGCTCTTACCGACACCGCCTTTCCCACTCATAATCGCGACGGTATATTTAACAGAAGCGAGCCGCTTCTGAATACGGTTCACCTGTGCTGTCACTTGTCCAGTAATATTGGAACCGGCATCGTTGGGTAACTCGCTGTAGGTTTTCATTCGCCACTACCGATTGCATAGAGTGCCTGATAACTACGCAGATAGAGTGTCTGGTCAATGATGACTGGAGAGGCGGCAATAACCTCGTCCATAGCATTGCTGGCGACGATTTCAAATTCACGTCCGGCTTTCACAACAGTGATAACACCGTCCCGAGACGTAAGATAGATGTATCCGTTCGCATAGACAGGCGAAGCGCGATGGCGATGGCGATGCGTGCGTTCGCGGTAGAGTTGTTCGCCAGTTTCGGCATCAAGGCATATCAAATCTCCATTCTCCCGACAGAGATAGACTAAATCATCGTGGATAACCGGAGACGGAACATCTGGTGTTCCTTGTCGAAGTTTCCAACGTTGCCATTTGCTGTTCGTGACATCACCTTGTGCAGCCGGATCAATGCCGACAACGGGGCCATTTTTCGCCGATGGCACGACGATTAACCCTTGTATTGCGACAGGAGAAGCGACGAACCGGAGCGAGTAATTGTAGCTCGCCTTCGGATTCAAGTCACCACACCGCCAGATTTCGCTGCCATCTGCAAGGCTGTGGGCGGTGACATAATCCGCACCGTGTACGACGAGATATTCACGTTCCGCGTCTCTATAGAGAATCGGGGAAGTGTAGGCGTGTTCGCACTCCTCAGTTGCATCGCTATCGCGCTGATGTTTCCATATTTCGTCGCCTGTCATTTTGTCGAGCGCAAGTACAAGCCAAGCATTGCTGTGAATGAGGTGCATATAAAGCCGGTCTTTGTCGAGGAGGGGGGTGCTTGCCATGACAAAATAAAGGTTGAACCTACCGTAACGCTCCGCAATATTGGTGTGCCACACCTCATTACCTTGAAAATCATAGCAGACGAGATCCCCCGTTCCGAAGAATGCCCAGACATGCTCGCCATCAGTTGTTGGAGAAGGTGCTGCAGAATTGCCTTCACCGCGCCGAACGACTTGGTTGCCGCGCGCTATCGTCCGCTTCCAGAGTTCCACGCCTTCGGCGCTGATACACATCAAAACAAGGGCGTTACCATCAGCAGAAGTAAGGAATATCTTATCTTCCCAGACGACAGGGGTGGAAGCAGCTTCACCGGGAAGTGGGAGCCGCCATCGGACATTTTCGGTTTGACTCCAGTGGATAGGTGCCTCAGCGGCTTGGCTAATGCCGTCGTTGTTTGGCCCGCGCCACCGGTGCCAGTTACCGGCAAAACTGTTGCCTACAAGGACGAAAACCGCAAGTAAGCATATTAGGGTATTTCGTAAAGTCTGATACATCGTGGGCCTCCGTTTTAGTGGCTTATAGTAGAAAGGGGTTGGCGATTAGTAATAAGGATACCATAGCCTGGATAAAAATTCAAGAAAAACCATTCCAATAGGGCTTACGTAGCATGCTTGTTCTATTGTAGCCTACTCCCCCTGCTTGCGAGGGGACGGGGGGGTGTCCTCTGCTTGCGGGGGGCAGGGAGGGGGTTGTGCCCCATAGGCTAACAAATGATTTAGAGGATATCAGTCCGAATCTGCCTGTTGATAGTACTGTCCAAGGACTTCATTTGCCAGGCTTCTACCGTCCTCAATGACGCGAGCGGCGAAATCAAGCGTAACTTCGGTGACATTGTTCTCTTGTGCTCGCTGTTCAATCCGCATCTGGGTGATATTCCGCATGAACCCAGCAGGTACTAAGTTCAAACGTTCAATCGCTGCCTGAGTCCATTGCACTGGACTTTCAAAACTTTGTCCGATGTCAGCAGTGTTCTGGGAATCTGTCGTTCGCGCTTGTACAGCTCTGAGTTCAGGGGCATCCTCTCGGACAGCGGCGGCTTCACCCATGCTGTCATTAATAATGTCGGCCGCAAAAGCGTTGGTAATCGTCCCAATCTTTTGGGAACGTGCGGATTTCTCAATTCGGGCTTTGACGTTTCTGCGCATATAACCGCGAGGCACACGCCGGAGTGCCTTCTTCGCCTGTTCTGACCACTGGAGCCGCACACCATCAAACGTCTCTTCCTCCGCAGCCCCCCCCTCATCCACAGCGATATTTTGGAGCGAATCTTTATCCACCCTCTGGAAACGCTCTGGCGCAGCACCACAGACGGGACACTGCACGGGTTGCTGGTTGTGGGCAGCGTAGCCACATTCGCCACAGATGTAGGTCTGCACGGCATCGGATTCCAGGACTTTCTGCTCAGCGATCTCTTTAGCGACGCGCGTTAGCTTCTCAGAGGCGCGCTGGGGCATAATCGCCTCCATCGCTTTGTCAATGACACTTTCTGTAATAACCGAGTGTCCGCGTTCAATGGCAAACCGATGGACGGCTGTCTTCGCGATGCCACGCACCAACGGTGGGGCTTTTTCCATTCTATCTAACGCTTCCTGCGTCCAGACGAGCGTCTCCTCTGCTTTTACATCAATCTGTGGGAAATAACGTTGACTGACTAAAAGCACATTACAAGGCGCAAGACGTAAGAGGTTCTCAGCAGTGCTACCGATGTCTGCATCCTCTTCACAATGGACTCCGATTCTGCCTAAAACCAGCAGCCAAGGATTTGTTTTTCGAGTGTATTGTAAAATCTTTTCGTAGGCCTTCCCATCCAGCAACGTAATTTTTAGGGGGTAGTCGTGTTCTTCTTTTGCGATAGCTCGCGCAACTTCGAGATGTGATTGATAGATTTTCGCCAGCCCTGTATCAATAACCTCTTCGTGAAGCTGTTCTTGTTCTTTAAATCTGAAGGTCCGTGCGGCACGTTCCGTCAGCACATTGACGACGGAATTGAAAACGATATAGTGAAGATAGGGATCGTAAACCCCAACTGCCTCGACCTGTTTGTTGAATTTCTGCCCGAGCTGGATAGCCGTTTTCAAGCCTGAAAAAGACTCCGGGCTCCCATCAATTCCGACGAGGATATTTCCATCATGGGCTTCAAGGGTTTCAAGGTCCCGGACGACGAGTGTGTCGGTATGAATACGGCGGACAACCCGTTCACAGACACCGCCGATGAGGCTATCCTTGACCGCACCCATACCGAGCGCGCCCATAATCACGAGATCGTAGTCGCTGGCCTGGATGTCCTCAACGAGTTTAATGTAGTGTTTGCCTTCTGGCATTTTCGCTTCAAATGGGATGTCACATTCAGTGCACTTCTGCTTCATGACCTCCAGATAGGAATCGGAGATAAGTTGCAGCCCCATGGTGATGAGTGTATCGTGAATTCTGCGTTGTTTTTCGAGTTCAACTTCGTCTTGATACTCCTCAGGCAAGGTGTATTCCATCTGTTTGAAGCGGACATCGTGCATTTTTGCGGCGTAGACGTGCGAACCGACCAATTGCGATCCGAACTTCTTCGCGAACGCTACCGCCAAAGCGATACTTGCATCCGAGTAGTCCGAATTGTCAACGGGTACGTAAATTTTCCTGATCATATTTTGCCTCATTTTTTATTTTTTTAGAAGAAAGGAACTCAATCTGCCTCGATCTATTCACGCGGTTTGTAGCGGGTCCCCAGAAAGCCACCAAGTATATGAGCAATCAATGTTGCAGGCCATAAGTAAACCATCGCCGTTTGCCAGTCCCAGTCGAGGACAAAACGGCGGACAACGATGTTAATGACGATAGGAATGTAAAGACACCGACTCCACGGACGGCTTAATCTCTTAAAATGGACGCGAAAAAACCCGAACGGAAAGTGAACCAGAAAAGCGGCGACGGAGATGAGGAAGTTCACATCCATTATTTTCGTAGAAGTGTTTTAATGTCGCGCCGGAGGCGTAACATCGCCGGTTTACTTCGATTGTCATAGTGCCCGTAGATCCGCCCGTCCGATGCTACAAGCACCAACCGTGTGCTGTGAAGGATTTCACTACCTTTGTGTCCGGCGGCTAAACGAAAGCCGTCTTTCGCTAATTCGTAAATATCTTCCTTCTCGCCAGTGAGAAAGTGCCAGCGTCTGTCATCTGCCCCGTATTCCTTTGCATAGCGAGAGAGAACTTCTGGCGTATCACGTTCAGGATCCACGGAGAAGGAAACGAAATAGACTGGAGCTGCGACGAATTCGGATTGCAGGCGTGCCATCTCTGAGGTCATTGCGGGGCAAATCGTGGGGCAGTTGGTGAAGATAAAGGCTGCCACCCAGACTTTGCCCACCATATTCGATAATGCTAACGGTTTTCCCTGCTGATTCGTCAGGCTAAAGTCAGGGACACTGAGCGTCGTTTCTTTCGATGCCGTCGCCGCTGGTTTCGTGTTATAAGCTGACCAAAAAGTCGCCCCTGCAATACCGAGAATGATAACGCCCAAGGCTACCCATATCAAGGTGCTTTTGTCGAGCCGCCGTTCAATTCTATTGGCATTATCGGTTTGCGTTTCCATATTCCGATTCCAGCGTGTTAATGGGCTGACGTATCAACGACTGCCGCGGGTCTCTCCACAGCTTCTAGTCGATCATCAGACGTGAGGTCGGGCATCAACATAATAACGAGAAAAACACAGATAAGAAACGGCGTTATCACAATAGCCGCCAAAGTTTTCCGCTCAAACTTCAGATGCATGAAATAGATAGCGACCAAAGCGGCTTTGGAACACGCCAACCCGATGAGTAGAATAGCCTTTAGCACAATCGAGTATTCCGGTATCGCCACAGCAACCTCAATAATGGTGAGTGCGAGAAGCCACCAGAAAATCTTAACGTATTTTGGATGCTCTTTGTGTTCAGCCTGTGCCATTTTTACTCCTCCTTTTAGAGTAGATAGATGAAGGTGAAGACCATAATCCAGATAAGATCGACGAAGTGCCAATAAAGCCCGACGATTTCCACTTCATGGTTAAATTCGGCCGTATACCTACCTGACCACCCATTTCTCAATATAACAATTAGATAAATGACACCGCCTGTTACGTGCAACCCGTGGAAACCTGTAATCGCGTAGAAAGTCGGACCAAAAAGCGTTGATCCGCTAATCGTTGCACCCGACAACCCGTGATCAGGAATACCAGTAAGTGTCAAGCCATGGTGAATCAGATGGTACCATTCGTAAGCTTGTAGTCCGAGAAAGATGAAACCACCTAAAATTGTCAACCCCAGAAAATCGCACATCCTGCTAACATTTCCGTTCTGAATAGACTCCAATGCCTTCACCATAGTGACACTGCTGCATATCAACAGGAATGTCATAGCCGCGGTTAGGTTAATGCCGAGGATCTCGTCTGGTGGGACCCAACCGACGACACCGGCACCTGCACGGACCGCCGCATAAGCCGCCAGCAAGGCACCAAACGACATGGTATCCCCGACAAGGAAGACCCACATGCCGAGTTTGCCAAGGCTGTCCGGCGTAAGCGAAGGTTCGTATACGTCTTCAGTGTGATCTAAAGTGGTAGCGTGTTCCACTATATTTAACTCCTTAATATTAGTTTTTTAATTGCCTTGCGGTTTGCTCAAACGGGCGAGGCTTTCACGGACCTTCCCGTATATCCGCTTTCCCTTCGTTCCAAGCTGCGCGCGAATGCTCCTCTTTGCTGATGGCTGAAAAGCGACGACTGATGGCACCCCTTGCTAATAACCATAAAGTCGATAAATTGTAACCATTCCAGTGTAAGAAAATCGTGCCACCGACGAGCCCGAAAACCGTAAACGGCATCGCCATCATGAAAAGAATGCTCCAATTAAAACCTTTATTAATAGGATCGTCAAGGTTTTTACAGCCCGGACATGCCTCAAGATATGTTGGGACTATGAGCATGAAGAGTATCAAGATGGAAGTCCATACAAAAAATCTGTTCATTTTTCAGCTCCTTTCACGATCGCTATAAGAGATATACCAACACGTAAAGAATCGGCCAAAGCGCGACAACAAAAACCCAATAGATTGTGCAGGTATCAACGCCGACGTAACGTTCGGCAGAGAAACGCCCTGCGACCGCCATACCGTAAACGGCCAATAGCCACATAACAGCCGTTAGCACATGAAGTGCATGGCATCCGATGAGTACATAAAAAATACCGCCGTATACCCCTGATTGGAGCGTGAGCCCCTTCCGAATGAGCCGCAACCATTCACTGCCTTGTACACCGAGAAATAGTAATCCCAACATACCTGTAATTAGAAGCCAACGCCGAAGCTGCTTCACCTGATCTCGCTGAATCGCACGATGCGCTTGGTACATTGTGTAACCGCTCAGCAGGAGCAGGGCGGTATTGATGCCCGTTACGATGCGTGGGAGCTCAATCCCGATATGTGACGGTGGGGGCCAGGTAATATTTCCGACACGAAACACAAGAAATGCCCCGATGAGCCCTGAGAACAGCATCGTCTCCGCACCGAGTAGGACTAAAACGGCTAATCGTGCATTGCTTAGTGGTGTACGTTCACGAATTTCAATGTTATTCTGTGCCATTTTCACGTACCCGTTTCTTTACAATCCGAAGGACAATCTCAATGACCGCCACGAGAACAAGGAACAACCCGATGATTCCGAGAACCGGAGTTTTAATGCTCTCCATGGCTCCTTCAACAGTAGGTGGTACTTTGCTCCCCGTAATCATTACCCGCGTGGCGATGATAAATAACCCAACAAATAGCAAGGATAAGATAGTACCGAGGCGGCGATTCTGTTTTCGATATTCTGGTGCGTTCATACGTGCTCCAATGGATCGGGGCCAAGACGGTTTTACCAGAAGTGTCTTTTAGGCTCATTTAGGTTTTATCCAAAGCCATTGTGATAAATACCACAGGTAGATAGAACAACGATGCATATAATACATGGCGTGCGGCCCTCATTGAACGCGTGCGCGCCAAATAGATACCAACTGCCAGAAACGCTAAACCAGATAGCAGTGCTGTGAAGAAATAGATACTACCAGCGACCCCGAACCCCGTCGGTAATAAACCTATACCGAGGAGTGCGACGCAATTCACGACAATTTGACGACGTGTACTCGCGCCATCAGGGTGAATTACCGGCAGTAGGCGAAATCCTGCTCTCGCGTAATCTTCACGATAGATATAGGCGATCGCCAACGAATGCGGCAGTTGCCATAAAAAGAGTATCGTAAATAGCACCCAAGCTTCGCCTGTTAACGAACCGTGCGCTGCGACCCAACCGACGACAGGCGGCAGGGCGCCCGGCACTGCACCAATGAGCGTGCACAGCGAGGTCTTCCGTTTGAGGGGCGTATAGAGAAACAGGTAACTTACAACTATTAGCGAGATAACAAAGCCGCTCAGTACGTTGACAATAAACGTCAGATAAAGCATCCCGCTACCCGTAAAAACAGCCCCAATAAGTAGAGCTGTCAACGGCCCCATCCTTCCGTCAGGGATGGGCCTGCCTTGTGTCCGTTCCATCAGGGCATCCACATCGCGTTCGAGGTATTGGTTAAGCCCTAATACCCCCGCTGCTGTTAACCCTGCGCCGAGCAGCGTATGCAAGCAGTGGAGCCACTCGAAAGTCCTTGAGCCAAGGTAGAAACCGGCGGCGGTAGTGATAAGTATCATTACCACCAGGCGCGGTTTGCTGAGTTCAATCACATCGGCGAGGCACCGCACAAAAACCGTGTATTTCGACGGTGGGTTCGCTGCGTCTCTATTATTTGGTAATGTTGCCGTTGTTGAACGCATGTTTTTAACTATGAAATTTGGTTGCCATTCTGCTACGGGCGGGGTAACCCAACTCCTATGATTATGAACAGATTCACTCTGTAACGAATGCGTTGCTTGTAGGTGCATCGACAGGGACCGAGGCATCGGTGAATCTATAAACCCTCAGCGTCAGCACAAAACTACTCACTAACATGAGGGCACCGACAGCGACGTGCGCGGTCGTGATTGTTACCGTGAGTCCGGTTGCGAAGGTTTCACCGAAAACAGTAAGTCTCGCGAAAAACGCCCCGGTGCCGAGCAACAACTGGACAGCAAGCAGCCCAAGCAACAATAAAGGCATTGATTGTCCAATTCCTGCTGCTCCCCTGTCTATCGTGAACATACGTCTCGCCAGCAAGAAAATATGTAGTGTGACCAAGAAAGCAAAAAGAAGATGCATATCAAGTCTGCTTCCGGTATGTCGCAAAACCGCCCCAAAAATGAGTTGCACATAGATGAGGCAAGTGGTAATCAGGCTTAAACGCTTCAATTTCTGGGCTGCGCCGATCGGGGTTTCAGGCTTATCTTGTCGCCAGCCGCGAGAGGTGAACCAGGCAATCCCACAGAGGAGCGCGAAAAACGCTTGGGCAAGACAGGCATGTACGATCGCGAAGTTGCGATTAATCTGCGTAACCCGCAGTCCACCGAGAATGCCTTGTACAATGACCGCGATGAGTGCAATGAGTCCAAGCCATTTTAGCCACTTCCGGGAATCTCCTACCAATATGAAGACCAACAGACCTACAGTTAAGATCCCAACGAGGGATCCCATAAGTCGATGACTATGTTCATACAGAATACCGCCTACCATTTCTGACAATGGATAGAGGAACATGTTGTACCCGAAGGTTGTTGGCCAATCGGGTACAGCCAATCCAGAGTCGGTGCTTGTAACGATCCCGCCGATGACAATCAGTAAGAAGGTCGAGCCTGCAGTGAGACGTGCCAATCTGTGTAGCCACGGGTTATAATTAACGTGATTTTCCATGAGATGAAAAAGTTAATTCCATAATTTGTAAACGATGTCCGGTGCGGTTAGAAACCGCACCTACTGGAACCAGCGGAACCATGCACAAACCAAAAGTTTGTGCTACAAGTCTATTAGTCTCCGCCTGTCGCGGGTACATGTTCGGGGCGTGTCTGTGGAATCCAATCCTCTTCTTCATCCGGGACACTATATTCATACGGGCCGCGGTAGACAGTCGGAATTTGACCGAAATTACCGTGTGGTACGGGAGTCGGGGCTTCCCACTCCAATGTATTGACGTGCCACGGATTCTGTTCCGCAACTTTACCACGATATATGCTCCAGAAGAAGTTAAAGACCAGTATCAATTGTGCAAAACCAAGCGTGAATGCACTCATCGTGATAAAGATGTTCATGCCTTCAAAGTGTTGGAGGAACTCATACTGCATCGGGTTTGAGATGCGTCGCATGTGCCCACCCACACCGAGGATGTGCATCGGGAAGAATGTGCAGTTGAATGCGATAAAAGTCAACCAGAAGTGAATCTTGGATAACGTATCATTCATATAACGTCCGTACATTTTCGGGAACCAGAAAACGATACCGCCGAAAACAGCAAATAGACTTCCGCCAAACACAACGTAATGAATATGTGCCACAATGTAATAGGTATCGTGGATGAAGATGTCCACTGGTGTGTTTGCCATGTAAATACCGCTTAACCCGCCAATTACAAACATTGAGACGAAAGCGATCCCGTGGAGCATCGGCGTTGTGAACCGGATTGAACCTCGGAACATCGTGCCGAGCCAGTTAAATGTTTTGATAGCCGATGGCACCGCAATGAGCATAGTTGTTGTCATGAACACAGAACCAAGTCCGGGGCGCATGCCGCTCTGGAACATGTGGTGCCCCCAGACGATCCATCCCAAAAAGGCGATGGCAATCATAGCGTAGACCATTGACCGGTATCCGAAGATCGGTTTCCGTGAAAACACAGCAATCAACTCAGAAGCGATGCCCATGCCTGGCAAGATGAGGATATAGACCTCAGGGTGCCCGAAGAACCAGAAGAGGTGCTGCCACAAGAGTGGATCCCCGCCACCCTCCGCTGTGGTGGTAAAGAACGTTGTCCCCGCAAGCCTATCAAAGACGAGAAGCACGATTGCGGACGAGAGGACCGGGAAAGCGAGTAGCAATAGGATTGCAACGATGAAAAGCGACCAAATCACCAAAGGCAACCGGAAGAAGGTCATCCCCGGTGCGCGCATATTGACAATCGTCGTGATATAGTTAATAGACCCGACAAGCGAAGAAAGCCCCTGAACAAACAGACTCAATCCCCAAAGGATTTGTCCCCATTCCACCCCCGTCCACTGTGCATCAGAAGAGAGGGGGGCGTAGCCTGTCCATCCGGCTGCTGCGTGTCCACCCGGTACAAAGAAGCCAATTGTCATGATGACTGCGGCGAGGACTGCGAACCAAAAAGAGAGCATGTTGAGGATCGGAAACGCCATATCGCGCGTACCAATCATCAAGGGGATTAGGAAATTACCGAAGGCACCCACCAAAATTGGGACCACGACGAAAAACACCATAACAGTGGCATGCATCGTGAACAGCATGTTGTAAAATGCGGGTTCGATGACCCCGTTGGGCATATTGACTTCAAGCCATTCCTCTTTCTCGGATTCGTAGATGCGTTCCCACATCCTGTCAGCCCCTGTGACAACTTCACCTTCTTCCAGGTATTGTGTGGAAGCCCCGATAATCGGGAGCGGTCTTTCAGGATAGGCGAGCTGCCATCTAAAGAGCAGGGCAAGTCCACCCCCGAGGAAGAACATGATCAACCCATAGATAAGGAACTGCTTGCCAATCATTTTATGGTCAAGCGAAAAGATGTATTTGCGGATAAAACTTTCTTCGTGATGATGTGAAGTATGTTCGGTATCGTGCATATTTATTATTCTCCTTACGCCTACTGAGGCCATCTTTCTTGCAGCCAAGCTGCATAGTCCGTTTGCGCATGCACATTGAGGTATCCAAGCATTCCAGAATGTCCGAATCCACAAAGTTCAGCACACGGAATTTCGTAGCGTCCTGCCTTTGTCGCTTCAAACCAGACATCAATAAACCTATTCGGTAGTGCGTCCTGTTTGAGCCTTAATTGCGGCACAAAAAAACTGTGAATGACATCCACGGCAGTTAACTGGATATGCACGACCGCGTTGACAGGGACATGCAATTCATTTTCCAATGTCAGGTCATCATCCGTGCCAAATTCGTTATCGGGTCCAGGATACGTCATATCCCAGTTGAACTGTTTGCCGCTAACTTGAACAACAACATCTGGATTTTCAGGGAAGCTGGTCGGTGATTTTATTTTATTCCACTGCGGATAACTGAACATAGCCAACACAAAGACAATCACAGTCGTAACGGCTGTCCAGATGATTTCCAAGGTTGTGCTGCCTTCGATGTAGGTTGCCCTCTTCCCTTCCTGATGCCGATATTTAATCAGGAACGTGATAAGGGTTGCCATGACAAGGATTAGCACAATAAACGTAAGATAATAAATTCCGTAAAAGAGGTTATCAACGCCTTGCCCGAACGTTGATACGTTATCAGGGAGCCATTGAAGCATATTAGGGAGCCATTGAAGCATTCAGTCCTCCTTAGGCGCGCGGTCCACTTATTGAAAAGGAAGCCCGCATAAAATTTTCGTTCTTAATAATTTTTAATTCGTTTGTGTAGCGGCAGTAACGGTTGCTCCCACATACGTCAAAACACAAAATAGACCGGTAATGAGCATAGAGGATGTCCAATCTGGTGACTCGCCCCATGCTTTTACAGGGGTGTCAAAGTAAAGGCTGTGCCGAAAGGCTGCGAGCCCATACGTTAATGGATTGAACTTCATTCCCCATGCTAACCAACCGGGCACACCCGTACTCGGAAAAAACGCGCCGGAAAGGAGCCATATCGGAATTAGCAGAAGGTTCATAATCGCATGAAACCCTTGCGTCGAGTCCATCCGCCACGCGATAAGCAGGCCTAAGTTTGTCAAGCCAAACGCTAAAAGCACCATCACACCGAGGGTGATAAAAAGCGATGCCCCACCGAAGCGAATGCCTGTTACGGGTGCAAGTATTAGGAGCAGCCCGCCTTGTAGGAGGGCTAACGTCGTTCCCCCTAATGCTTGCGCAAGGACAATCTGCCACCTTGGGACAGGCGCGACGAGTACACCTTGCAAGAAGCCTTCACGTCGGTCATTTACGACAGAAATTGTAGCGAAAATAGACGTAAAAAGCAAGACTAAAACAACAATCCCCGGATAAAAGTATTCGCTATAACCGGATCCGTTCACGACCCCAGAAGGTTGAAAAGAAGCACTCAAGCCGCTGCCGATAAGAATCCAAAATACTAAGGGCTGCGCGATAGCGCTGAAGAGCCGACTACGTTGTCGATAAAACCTAATAATTTCGCGCCACCATATTGTTACAATCGGTAGCAGCATTTTTCGCACAAGATTCTTCCTTTAACGGTTGCCAGTTATCAGCTGCTGGTTAAGAGGGATCCAGGTAACAATTCACCATGTCTTGTAGATCTCCAGCGTTAGAGATAATTATTACAAACAGGTTCGCAATTAAAAACCGATAACTATTGAACGAATGGTTTTCCTGTTAATTTTATAAACACATCCTCCAGTGTCGGGCGTCCGAATCGCACAGTCCGAATCTCCTTTGGAAATGCAGCGACGAGGTCTCGAACAAACTCATGTCCTCGTTCACATTCCACCCGCAGGTGGCCATCCGTCAACACCGGTGAGACGCTGAATTTTTCAGCGATTACCGTGGCGAACATTTCGCTAACTTCACCTTCTATGCTTACAACATCACCACCGACTTGCGCCTTGAGTTCATCAGGTGCTCCGATAGCGACCAAGCTGCCATTATTCAAGATACCGATTCGATGGCAAGCCTCCGCATCATCCAACAAATGTGTTGTGAGGAGAACGAGAATATTTTCTGTGTCTGCCAGCCCGCGGAGATCGTCGTTGAGCTGCCTACGAGAGTTTACATCCAATCCACTGGTCGGTTCATCAAGAAGCAGTACACGCGGGGAATGGAGCATGGCTTTCGCGAGTTCAACGCGCCTTCGTAAACCGCCGGATAGGACTTCAACGCGCGCTGTTGCCCTGTCAGAGACGTTGACATGCTCAAGGAGTTCAGCGATCCGATAGTTCAAGGTTTTACCGGAGAGTCCATAGAGATGCCCGTGGTGCCGTAAATTCTCAGCGACAGTGAGTTTGACATCTAATCCCGGATGCTGAAAGACAACACCTAAGAGATTCCGAACTGTCTTTGCCTCGGTGGTTAAGTCATATCCGAGGATACGGACGGTACCGGAGGTTACCGGAATTAAAGTGGAAAGAATCCGAAAAAGCGTTGTCTTTCCACTACCGTTCGGGCCGAGCATCCCAAAAATCTCGCCGCATGACACATTAAAACTGACCTTATCCAGTGCCTGTCGGGTCTGATACCTATGCGAAAGATTTTCGACCTCAATTAGGCAGTCGGCTGTCAGGTGTCGGTTGTGAGTAATTATGGGGTGCAAAACGTCTGCGTCTGCCACAAATAGAACCTCTTGCTGCCCGCCGGCTGCTACTGGTTACTTGAGTTTGAGCTCGAAATCTTGCGTGACGGCCCCACCAGCCTCTACAGTAATAGAGACGGGGGATGCGCTATTGGTGCCACAGGCCTCGTGCCAATAACCAAGTTTATAGGTGCCTGCAGGAACATCTTCAAGCGTGTACTCACCCTTTTCGTTCGTCACAGCGAAATATGGATGCGGTACATAAGCAATCCAAGCGGACATCCAACCGTGAATGTCGCATTTTACGGACACAGGACCTTCCGCTTCTTTTACTGCGGGGAGGGGCATTCGCCGACGGTTCTTTGTCTGCTGTTTGTTAACCGGTTTGTTGACGCTACTGAAGATATGAACGTTGTGATTAACGCGATCACTGTTGAGCATCGTTAACCGTACACCAACGGGAACAATCTGGACATGCGGTGTGAATTGGCAGCCCTTTTGGTCCATTTCCATCTTAGCAGCCTTGTCGAAATCCTTCCCTTGCGAAATATCCACAAGATAGACGATAGTGTTTTTTAAAGCGTTGGCTTCACCAACGACGAGTGCCTCATCGTATTTCTCGGTAGCAGCACAGACCTCTTGGTCTTTGGTGATCTCGAGTATCTTCTTTTCAGGTACATCCCCGTCAAACTTCACGATGCCGCTAATTGTGCCGCCATTGCTGACGCTCGAAGCAGTATAAGAATCTGGAAATACTAACATTTCCACTTCCGCATCGCTATCAGCTGCAAAAACAGTACCGACATAACAGCATGCAAAAAGTATCGTGAGACTTGCGAACAGATAGGTTTTCATTTTTTCTCCTTATTTTATTTTTTTATATGAAATCTGGGCATCGCTCCACAATTTAAAGCAAAGACACATTCTTCGCGAAAACTCAGAATCAACGGTATTCATGCTTTATGGGCATGTAATCAACGGCATTAAGCCTATACCGGGGTATGAAGCCCGTGTGGGCTCCCCCGAGCCAGAATTTTGTTTCGTGATGGTTTCTAAAGACGAGGCATAAATTGACCGAACGCCTACCTGAAACAAAGTGGAAGGCAGCTCAGCAGCCCATAATTAGGAAACCGAGTTTCTCCGCTGAACGGCTGCACGTAAACCCACGAGCAACCCGAAAGAGAGAAGGGCGATCAAAGGCGGATAAACAAACCGCCTTGAAGAGGGTACGGGTTCAAGGACGAAAGTATACCAACTTGTTATCGTCCGCTTTGTGTCAACGTCACCGTTTGAACCATCCCACGCAGAGAAAGCGATAGGGACAAAAACACCGGGTTCAAGTTGCAAATCTTTCTTATCCTCGGTCTTCAAAGCACGTTTCACCCACAATTTATATTGCCCGTCCGTGTAAGTGCTTTTCGCCTGCAGGTCGGCTTGGACTGCTTGGAGCTCAGCAGTGCTAATTCCCTTAGCCGTAAGTTCTGTCACCAGCTCAGGAAGAGAGGCTTTCCAGTGCCATAGATAGACCGGTAGTCTACCACCCCCTAAGAAATAGGGTTTTGGTGCGGTCGGGCCTTGTGGCACCTTAACAGGGAACTGAACTGCCAATGCGTCTTCAAGCGGTTTCCCCGTTGCTTCGTCTGTTTCATCGCCAACCGTGGACGTTCGGTCATCCCATATAAAGAGGAAGGCTACCTCTGTATCGTTATAAAACGATTTGACGTTTATAGCATCAATCGTCGGGTTAAACTGCCGAGGTTCAATGATAATTTGTCCGACGAGTGGAAAATAGCGAGCTTCGGACGTTTCCCAAACAGCATCATCAATTGTAGGCAATTCGCCTTGAACATATTGCGAGCGGAGTACGTTATTGCCAATCGCAGGTACCGGACGTTCTTCAGGCATAAGCGACTTAACATAGTTCGCCAAATGCCAACTTTTCTCATAGACAACCTTCATAGCAGCGTCATACATCTGCTGCTCGGGCGAGGTCAACTCTGTGCCTTCGGCTCGATTGAGAGCTACGTTAACAGCCTCATCCATTTTTTCATAAAACTGCTCGGATTCCGATTCCTCCGCCTCCGTCATTTCGTCTTTGTTTTCTAATTCAGAGAGGCGTTTGGATTCTTCTGATGTCAACCCAAAATGGAGGAAACTATCCCCTTCAAAGGCAGGCATCGGTGAACCGGCAATTCCGCCGATGAACCGCTTGAAGATGTCTTCAGTCTCAAAGCCGCCGCGATAATTCCAACCTTGTGTGAGATTTGCAGGCCATGTCTGAAAACCCCACGCATCCGTGAGTGTAGGCGCGGATGTACCATCCCCGCGTCCGGTGTTACCATGGCACTCGACACAACCGAGTTCTGTGTAAAGCCCTTTTCCAATCTCAATACTCTCTTCAGAATATGAGACTTTCCCTTCTAAGCTAATTTGCCTCGGTGGGGCTGAACGCTCTTTAAACCCTTCGTGGAAGGTTTTGATATAGGCGACGACCTCCCAGCGATCGTTAGCACTTAGAGCAGTTTCCCATCCGGGCATTGATGACCCCGGCATCCCTTCGGTAATAATATCAAAGAGGTCTCGGTCGGTGGGCAGTTCCCCGCTTTCTGTAGAACGGATCTTATACAAGCCGCGCGTGAAATCTCTGGGTTTCGGGAGCAAATTTTCAGCAGCGGAACCGTCACCTCGACCTTCCGTGCCGTGGCAGTGTGCGCAGCTTTGCTCATAGACTTCCTTTCCTTTTGCGGAAGCCTCCGGCGCTTTCTGTGCGTATGTTACGGCACAAAGGAGTGCCCCGACTACCATCCCGAAAATCAACATTAAGAGGGATACCACATTTCTGTTTTTCATTTTTAATGTGTCTCCCCAAAGGTCCGTGGCTGATAACCGGTGTAATCCGATAAAAAGAGGATAACATCCCAAATTTCCTCTTTCGTTAAATGGTCTTCCCAAATAGGCATTGCGGAATCCCAAGGTGTGCCAGCTGCGGGTAGCCCCGGGCCGCCTTTGGCAATTCGCCAAAAGAAGAAAGATTCTTGGAAGTTCGGAATAATTCCCGGGTCTTGAAAATTAGCGGGTAGCGGCTGGAGATAAGGGGCAAAATGCCCTTGTCCATCGAGATGATCTCCGTGGCAGTAGAAACAGTTCTGATGATAGACGCGCCTTCCGTTCTCGACATGTGCCTTGAACGCCTCCGGATCATCCTTTTTATAGTGCCGGAAGGGGTTCACGACATCTTGCATCGTGCCAATGACCTCGTCTTTGTAGGTTAATTCAAGGGGCGGTGATGGATGCGCGTCCCGCGGGCTTCCAGGCGGGTTCGCCCGTTGGGCAATAAGCGAGTACGTATAACCTAGCAGAAACAGTGGGATTAACACAGCGATAACCCGTCGCCGAAGATGCCGTCTGTCGTCCACAAGCGTTTCATGGATCGGATGCAGGAACTCCCGAAAGAGTGAGTCTTCAACGGAGATATGCACCAAGATCGCTATTATAACCAACCCCATATACATTGCAACCACGCTACTTGGTATCGGTACTGATATGAGCCCGCCAACGACAAATTCCAGAAAGACCCAAGAACCGACCAGAATTATGAGACATATTGTAAAGAGCGACAATCTTTTCATATTTTTAACTATTAATTAAGTTTCTGTGCTGCCTTCCACTGTGCTTCAGGCAGGTTTTTGGTTAATTCGAGACTGGATTCGGACTACGTTCGTCCCAGTACATTTCGTTGTTTGTTACTCCGCGGAAGCGTCATCTGTCTCTACGGGCGCTGCTTCCGCAGTGGCACCAGTGAGCGTACTTAAGAAAGACAGCAAATTAGTCATATCCGACACCAATAGCAGGCTCGGGAAGTTTTCAGGCATTGGTGAAGTAATGAGCAATTTTTTTCCAGAGGCGCGGGTAAAAGTAACCTCTTCAGCATCAAAAGTATCAATTACCACCTCACTACCATCAACGATTAGAACGATGTCGTCATCATCCATTGTGCCTGAAACGTGCTCACCAACAATTTCATCACCATCAAAAGTGACAACTGTCATCATGCTTTTGACATCTGTTTTAGAGAACACTTTATCTTTGCCGTTAATTTTAAGTGTCACAGTCTCGTCAGTTTCAGAAACAATTTCCCCCGTTACCGGGGCATCGGCATCCGCGGGTGTTAATGACAAGGTCAAATATCCTTTCGCTCGTAGATCGCTGAGTTCTTCAATTGGCTCCTCATCAAGATCGCTCAGCAAAATCGTGTGTTCCTCTTCCACGCCATCGGCAGTTTTAGTTCGGACAACGATCTGTTCTGTATCTTGCGAAACGAGCGTTCCTTGGTAAGCTATTCCGTCGGCGAGGACAGTGACTGCCCCGTAACCACTCACAATTTGTGCAGCTGGGAGTAAGACCGATTCCTCAAGATACCGCATGTCGTTAAAGGCCGCAATTTCGGAGAGGTCCGGACCAGTGACAACTTCAAAATCGGTTGTTGCGTCACCTACCACTGGACTTTCTATACCTTGAACAGCATGACATTTGATACAGCCTATCTTCACAAAAACCTGTTTGCCGAGTCCGGGATCGCCGGTAAGCAATGGCGGGAGTGCAGCGGCGGCTACTGTAGTGTCTGTCCTATCTATAGGTTCATCAAATGGCGTCGGATCAATTTCACTACCTTGACTCTGGAGGTAGGCAATAACGGCTTCAATCTCTAATTTAGAGAGAGCAATAGGCGCTTTCCAAACCGGCGGCATAATTTTGCCGTATCCTGTGACGAGATATTTTTCGGGCTCATAAAGCGATTCTATGAGATAGTCTTTTGCCGACATGCCGGGGACGCGGTTCGCCGCGTTAATGCCGATGTCTGTGAGATCCGGACACCGCCCTGGTGGTGCAGACGGGTCAACAGTATGACAGGCACTACACTGCCCTTTGCCGTTAAAGACTAAGGCACCCTGTTCAGCAACCGCATCTGGATCGCTCCAATCCAATGAAGTCAAGCTCACCGCTGTGGAACTCTCTGGAACAAGGCCTGCCACAAAAGCATAGAACCATATCACAGCGAGTGAGAACGTCAACAATTTCATGACGCTGGACCACAAGATGATGTTCAAAACTACCGAGATGAGAAACCATGCTGACCACGGGAGTAGGTTCTCCGAGGCAATTGGAAACGCAGATGCTCCAGCAATATAGGCGATGAAACTCACCGCCATTAGAATCAGACTCGCAATTTTTATGATCGTATTTTTTGACATTTTTTAAACTATTGCCTCTGTGCACCGTTCCACTTCGTTTCGCGGTGGTTTTTGGTTAATTCCAACCGTCCGTTTCTGGATTACGAAAGGTTGCTAACTATTCTAAATTCTTTAAACTATTGCCCTTGTAGCACTGTTCCACTTCATTGTTTCACGCTAATCACCACTATCAGCAGTGATAGCTGCTTCAGTGCTAGCTCCCGCTGCGTCTTGCTTTTTCTTTTCCCCCCACAAACCGAGCCAGAAGATAAACCCAACGAGCGCGAAGAAAATTACCATGATAATCGCCACGATGTTCACCGCTTCACTGAGGAGCGGTGTAAACGCGTCAGCGGATGTATCTTGCATAACCCCAAAGATATGCCACGCTTCTCGCAGACCGGATCGGGCGTAACCCATAAGTCCCATAAGCGATGTAAATGTAATTGCGAGGAGGATCAAGACATATTGTGAACGGTCTGTCATCTCTCCCCACTTAATGGTGCCAGATGTCGTTGCTTTGCGGTACATGAAGATGTCAACGACAGTGACAACCGCCATAACGGCGAGGGCAACCAAGACCTGATAGGGGGTTAGCACGTTAACGCGCAAGTCCGTTGGCACGGTAAATCCGACGATACCGATGACCACAATCGAAACAACAGCGAGGAAAAAGATAGAAGAGATAGCAATATTCCCAACTTTTCCCCAACTCGCTGTTGGTGTCTTCCCGGAACGACGATAAAATAGGAAACTCAAGAAAGTCGTAAGGATAATAATGTTAACAGCCGTATTTTTGGCCGTCATCAACCCAAAGAGTCCGAGGTGTGGATGGTTTGCCCCGCCCATTGCGCTCAGCTCACTGGCAGTTGAGATTTTAGAGAGTGTGCGGGGTGTCATCCAAATTGCGACACAGATGACGATAATCGTAATCATATAAGGCCGATAACGTGCATAGATTTCCGCACCATCAATCCGCCCCATGCCTGACCAGAGATAGTAATTCGCGCCAATGAAAAGCACACCAATCATCACTGCCTGAATGATAAATAGCCACGAAAATAGGCTTCCCATCATGTTAATGCCCATCGT
The DNA here is from genome assembly GCA_965202725.1 of Candidatus Poribacteria bacterium. GTDB lineage: Bacteria > Poribacteria > WGA-4E > WGA-4E > WGA-3G > WGA-3G. The sequence goes on along the minus strand of OZ241845.1, from coordinate 3,325,800 downwards.
GTTATTGAACATGTAGATTTCCCGGCCGAGCCAATAGCCGAGGAAGGGCAGGGGTATGAGTCCACAAAGTGCGATAAAGTTGCCAGTATAGCCCATCCAATCATAATGTGCTTTGTCTTCTTTCGTTTTCGCGACGAGGAATCGGAACGCAGCATAAGCAGCGACAATAGAACCACCGAAGGCAATGTTCCCTACAAGCCGGTGGATGTTGATGGGCATCCACGTAAAGTTGTTGACAGCATCCCAAACCGTTCCCATGAACTCACCTGTTGTCTCATTATGGAGAGGGACCATTGTATGGCTTGTAACCCCCTCCATAGCACCTTCAGGTGTTAGCGACGGATCAGCCGCCAACCGCTCTTCTATCCAAGACTTTCGGCGTCCTTCAGAGAGTACACCGTATTGGGTTGCCGGACTGGTTTGGTAACTCAGCCATGCGTTAGAGACAAACATAATTGCAGTGCCGAAAACATTGAGAAGTACACCGAGGAAGAGATGCCACCCTTTATGCCGGCCCTGCATTCGATCCCATCCGTAGGAGTAGAGGTAAAGCGTAAAAGTTTCGCCGAAGAACAAAACGACATAAAAGATCATCGTCGGCCCAAATATACCGCTGAGTTTCGACATCACTTTCGGATAACACCAAATGAGGATGAAGACGAGTACACCACCGAGTAAGGCAGTTGTCGAAAATGCGCCCATACAGAGTTTAATAAACTCCTGTGCCATCCGGTCGTATCGCATGTCCTTCGTTTTCCACCCGATAAATTCAATGATAACGGCAAACATCGGGACACCGAGAATAAAGGACCCGAATAAGAGGTGGAGCTGCGCAGCGATCCATGCTGCATTCCGGCTGCCAATCTTCGGGAAGGGGCGATATTCTGCCTCGGTTGCGTCTTGGGCAAACACAGGTGCAACCGCTAATAAGGCATAAACAATCAAAACGCAGCCAAGGATAAGATAGAGTCTCTTTTTAGACATTTTTTATGGCTTTCGGTTGTCAGCCGGCAGCTTTCGGTTCCCGCCAGCAAAGCGTTTTTTACTGACAGCTGGAAACTGGTGGCTAACAGCTATTTATTTTGCGCGTTTCTTAAAATCAGCACTTGTAAAGTTTACAGCAATATCACCACTCGCTGGAACTTCAATAGTCTTGTTTGCTGAACCAAGTTCTTCATGCCACGCAATGACACGGACACGACCGGCGGGAACATCAGCGATCGAATAATTACCGGTATCTGCAGATTTTTCATAGTCATCCGAACTGATCCAAGCGCCATCAGCATTTTTGTAACCCGTGACTGTGAAAAAGTTATTGGGAACAGCAACAATGTAACCCGTCATCCAAGCATGAATATCGCACGTGAATTTAATCTCCTCAGCTTTCTGTATTTTGTGCGGAATGATTTTGCCAGGCTCCGGAATCTGATAGTTTATAGCCTTGTTTTCTGTCGCATGCGAATGGACATTGTGCGCGATAGGATCGCTCGAGGTAAGGTCAACAGTAGAGCCTGCAACAACCGCCAGAACGTGAGGGTAATAAGCGCATCCCTTTTGGTCCATCACAGGATTCTTCTCCGGAATGGTAACTTCTGCGCCCCGGACGCGTGCGTAAAGGACGACGTTCTTGATACCTTTGCCTTTTGAGACAACAAGGGCCTCGGATCTTGTGCCTGTTACAGTGTCAATGCAATGCTGGTCCTTGGTCGCCGTTAGGGCAGGACGTGGGGGGGCATCGCCATCATACGTGACGGTCCCGGTAATGGTGCCTGCGAACGCAGTGCTTGCAAGCATTGCGCACAAAACCAGGCTAATGAAAACTTTCATAATTTAGCTTCTCCTTAAATGTGATTTAAATTCACCCTATAATATATTAACATTACAGATTTCAGATATCAAATAAAAAGACCTGAAAACTGGGCTATCGGCCGTCAGCACCACTCTGCAGCGGATAAAGGTTTTGCGCGCGTCACATCCAATCTTTTCTAATGAGTTGACGAATCCGTCATCGTGATTGCTGACGGGAAATTTTGCACGTTAGTTAATTAAGGACGAAAGGTCGCCTTAATATAGGCGAGAATCTCTCGTTGTTCTTCATCACTGAGATAGTAGTAAAACGCCGGCATATCATCTTTACCCGTGTTGATGCTCTCTAGGAGTTGCTCATCGTCGTGCATTTCCCAGAAACTGTTATTCGTCAAGTCTGCCGGATCCAACTTCTTGAAACGACCAATACGTCCACTGCCTTGCCCATTGTTTCCGTGGCAGCCTGCACAGTATCGGGCGTATTTGTATTCGACCGCCGATTGATATTTCGTGCTCGGATCGATCTGCTTGCCCAACCAAATTAGCCCATTGAGCCAGACAGCAATCATGACAATAACGACGGCAAGATGCTTCATTTTTTCCTATAGCGGTTTGTTACTGACTATCTGCTCTGAGGCCTGCTAATACGAACCGCTAATCGCTATCTAATGATATGAGGTACTCACGTACGAGTCGAATCTGTTCTTCAGCGTCATTGCCAGCATAACCATCAAGTGGCATATGCTGTCCACCGACGAGGGGCCATGCTTGCGGCATTGCCGTTCCGGGTTGGAACGATTGCGGATCCTTCATCCAATCAATAAGCCAATCCGCCTTAAGGCGTTCCTTTGCCAAGGCGAGATCCGGGCGTCCTGCCTTATCGCTCCCTTCAGGGATAATTTCACCTTGGGAAGGGTGACAGGAGATACACTGGAGTGCGTCAAAAATTTGTTTACCGCTCCGCAATTCAGCAGTTGTTGGCGTTGGCACCTCAAGCGTCTCGTAAGGGAACGGTTCATCATCAAGTGCGGAGAAATACTTGACAAGCGTTGTCGCCTCATCATCCGAGAGCTCGAATGTCGGCATTCTGACTTTGAGCCCATAACGAACTGCTGATGGCTCTTTAAGGAACGCAAATAACCAGTCCGGGTAGGTCCTGGCCCCTTGTGATTTCAAGGGGGGCGGTGCGAACTGTTTAGCGTTCGTTTCATCCAATCCCTCGTGCGCGACAATAACATCAATATAATCGCCACCTGCACCTTCAATCACATGGCACCCGGTGCAGTTATATTTTTTGACGATCCGTCTACCGGCATCAATACGGTTGAGCTTCTCAGATCGGTTATGGATATAACTGAGTGGGTATTGATCGGGCTGAAAACTCTTCAAAAGTACGGCAAGTGCTTTTGCCTCTTCATCGTTAACCTGAAAAATAGGCATACGAGAGACAATGCGCCGGGTTTGATAACGCCGCGGGTTGGTTACCTTACCAAGCGTCCACCCTGTCCAACTGTGTTCAATGTCAACCGTGTCCCCAAAATCAAATTCATCAACCATCTTTGCCCCGAATTCGCCGAGGTCAGCTCCCACTTTCGACTCGTTTTCAAAACCTGGGATTTCATGACAACCGAAACATCCGTAAGTTCTGACGAGTGCCTCACCCTCCGCCACGTCAACTTCGCCGACGGATTCGGTAGCTGCATTCGGAGTCGCCTGCTGTAAACTCATCAGATACGCCACAACGTTATCAACTTCGGTAGCACTTAACCGCAAACTCGGCATACTTGTGTCTGGATCGTAGGCTTTCGGTTCACGAATCCACTGGCGTAGGTAGTTTGGCGTAACCTTTGTGCCGACACTGTCAAGTGCAGGGCCAAAATCGCTGCCTAAGCCAGAAACCGCATGACATGTGAGACAGCCAACGGTCTTAACAGTCGCCTCACCTGCTTCAATAGCGCGTTGAGACTCGGAATAGGTTGTACTGGATTCGTCAAGATTCGCATCGCTCATCTGTGCAAGATAAGCCGCGATAGACTTCACCTCATCAACAATGCGAAGGACATAACTATCCGGATACGGATATTCAGTGCCGTCATCGGTTTTAATAATGATACCATTCGCGGTTTTGGTAACAACCCCCGTACGTTTTCCACCATTCTTAAGATAGACAACTTGCGTCATACCATCGGCGGGGAAAAAGTTAGGCATCGTCGCGTTCGGTAGATATGCTTCAGGTTTCTTAATCCAATTTTCAAGCCAAGCGGTATCTTTTATTTTACTCCCAACTTTCACGAGTGATGGACCGACGTTAATGGCATTTTCAAGGGCACTATAGCCTTCCACAGCATGACAACCGTGACAGCCGAGGTCTTCAAAGAGTGCCAATCCTTTTGTAAGGTTCGGTGCATAGTCTTGTGGCTCGTCGGTTTCAGGATTCACACCATAATCCAACATCATTACGCCATCGTGACAGCGGCGGCAGTTAGATTCCATATACCCTTTTGTTTCCTCAGATGTCCTACCGGTATGTTCATCCATTCCGAGGACAGGGGTGAGCCAATACTCTGCATGGGTTAAGGCGTGAGCCGCTTTCGCTGTGAGTGCCTGGCCTTGTCCACCGTGGCACGGTGTACATCCGAACCTATCAACGGGGTGTTTATCGAGCAGAACATCGCGATGTGGATGTGTCTGGAGTACTGCACGATAACCGGTCTCATAAGAGATTTCTACTTCGCCGAAGACATCCACATCACTGAATGTGAGCGTGCCATTTTCTTCTAATGTATACTCATTGGGGCCAGCATCAAATCCATCAATTATAATTGATTCACTCCCGGGCTTAACACTTGAGTGCTTGAGATAATGGACAACGGGATTTTCACCATCACCTTCCACCTCAAACGTCTCTTGTGCCAATGGCTCATAGCCACTTCTATCAGCAGAGAAGTGACAGGTCGCGCACCTGTCTGCGGTATAATCAAAATCTTCAAGATAATGTTGGACGATAGTTCGTGTTTCACGGAACGGATTTTCCAAGAGACTACCGAGGAATGTGCGTTTGATACCACCCACAGACTTTAGTTTTTCCTCAAGACGTGCGACTTCGTCATACTTTACCTTGTCGGCTTGTAAAGATTGAAGCGCAGCTTGCACCGTGGCGATTCCTTCAGCGATCTCTGTATCCGTAGTGTTATATTTCTGTGCCATGAGGTAAGTGCTGAGGGCCCGCTGTGGGTCGCTATTGTTTTGATAGAACTGCGCTAACGTTTTGTTTACCGTTGCGAAAGCGGCCTCCGCTGCTAAGACAGCTTCAGTCAGTTCGCCTTCAATCCGGGATTCATAACCTGCCAATTTTGCTTGCCACTTTTTGACAGTTTCAGTGTATCTACCCTTCGATTCGTGGAGGCTATGCTGATACTTATAGTTAATTGCATCCGATTCGCTTTGTCGGAACTTGCGTTCTTGCAGTGCTTCGTCAAGTGCGACCTGTGCGTTTTCCACCTCTTTTGTCAATCTTTGTAACTCTCTTGGGTCAAGCTCTTGAGGTGGGGAAAGTTCGGGCAAAGCCGACAGGGCGTTTGCCAATTCTGCCTTGGTCTTGTCATATTCGTATTGATAAAATTGCTGCTGGATCTGCTTCCACGGACGGCGAGTAATCATCTCACTCCAGAATCCCCAAATCGTTACAAGTCCTAACAGTGCAGACAAAATAAAGAACAAAGCAGAATACGATTTATTCTCAGCAGGGATTTCCTTTTTGCTCCTCACGAAACTTTCTACCTCCATTTATTAGCAATTAGGGCTCTCATCTCGTTCGCTGTTAGCGGGTTAGCGGTTAGTCTCTAACACCTTAAGCTAACTGCTAATTACTAAACGCTATCTGCCAACTAAATATTGAACCACGGGGATACCCAGATATATTTCACATTGAAGAATATGCGCAAGATCATCTTTATCGGCAAGGCCATCATGGTTAAAAATAGAAATGAAACGACGACATATCGCACCAGCCCGAGCTCTTGTAAGAAACGGCTGCTGTTGCGCTTCCATACATAGAAAATTGGACCGATCGAAAAATAGCCAGCAACGACAACAAATCCGAAGAAGTTCGCAGTTGTTTCACTCCGAATACCGAAAAGATAGGACAGATTTACATTCGTTAGCGGTTCGACAAGGTGGGGATCCCAATACTCCCACGGTGCGAAAAAGTTCCAGCCTGGCCCTCTGAGGAAGGTTCCGACGATCATCAGGACGATCCATAGAACGATGAATCCGAAGCAGAACACCGCGAGCGCGAACGGACGTTCTTTGATTGTATAATAGCCTTTGCCTTTCGGATTGATGTCAATGTACGGAATAGCAATCAGTCCGGCAATAATCAACCCCGGCAGCACCACGCCTGCGATCCAGGGATCGAAGTAGACAAGCATCTCCTGTAGTGCAAGGAAGTACCAAGGCGCTTTAGAAGGGTTCGGCGTTTTCGTGGGATCGCTAGGTTCTTCAAGGGGGGCATCAATCATAATCGACCAGACCCCCAACACCAACATAACGATAATCGCGCAAATAAATTCATTCCGGCACAGATAGGGCCAGACATAAACTTTATCGTTAAGCGCTGCATCCGAGGGGACACCTGTTATGTCCGTCTGCCGTGCCTGCCAGTATGAAAGCCACATGAAATAAGGTATCAAAAAGAGAATAGCAAGAATCGGGACATTGTCCGGCTTCGTCACGAGTGCTAAAAAATGCTCCATACTCTGCTCCTTTGAAGATTTGGATTCCTTGACCGTGCTAACAGAAACTGCTTCCGCCCACACAAAAGATTTGTTCTGACAATCTCTGTTTACAGCGGCCCGGAAATGCCGCCATCTTTACGCACCCGCCAGAAATGTAAAGCCATTAAGACGCTCGCCAATAGGGGAACCGCAACGCAGTGCAAAATATAGAATCTTAACAGCGTTGAGGGACCTACTATTGTTCCTGCTAATAGGGCGAATCGGACATCGTTGGATTGTGTGATGTCCTGTGGTGCAAACGGCCCTTCATGTCCCAAAACCGGTGTTGCGCGCGCCATGTTCGTCCCGACAGTCACAGCCCAAAACGCCAACTGATCCCACGGTAACAGATAGCCGGTGAAGCTCAGGAAGAACGTCACGAGTAATAAAATGACCCCGACTGCCCAGTTGAATTCTCGCGGCTTCTTATAGGAACCTGTTAAGAAGACGCGGAACATGTGTAGCATTACCGAAATAACCATTCCGTGTGCTGCCCAACGGTGCATGTTGCGGAGCAGCATCCCAAAGGGGATGTCGAATTCGAGGTACTGTACATCGCGGAAGGCGTATTCGGCTGTCGGACGATAGTAGAACATCAGGAGTACGCCTGTGACGGCGGTCACAAGAAACATAAGAAAAGTGATGCCGCCCATACACCATGTAAAGCGGAAATTCAGCGCGTGCCGAGAAACCCGAGGAGGATGGAGATGCAACCAGACGTTTTGGAGGATTTGTAAGGTGTAACGACGCCCCGTATCTTCATATCCGTGGCGGAATATAGAGCGCCAAATATCGGAATTAGTAATTTTTTCTTTTAGCCCTTTACGTTCTTCGTTCATATTTCTTATCGCAAGCCTCGGCGCTCAGATACGCCGAAATGCTCTTTCTGCCTAACCGGTGCTAGGCGCGAATGCTCTCCTTTCTTCATACCTTCAAAAAGGAGCCCGGGTCCGTCCACTGCCCCTTCTCACCTAAAAACTTCACGGATTTGTCGATTTCGATTTGACCATCTTCTGCTAATGTAATTTTAACGCGCTCAAGTGGCCGCGGTGCCGGCCCTTCGTAGTTAATACCTTCTCGGTCAAAACCGCTACCGTGACATGGACACTTGAATTTGTCCTCAGACGAGAGCCACCGCGGCGTGCACCCAAGGTGTGTACAAATCGTTAACAGCGCGTAAAATTCGCCGTCTTGTTTCCGGACAATCCAAACGCCGAATGGTTCTTTTTTGAATTTTTCGCTAACGCTCCCTGGTGGGTATTCTGCCGGGAATCCTGCTTTAAAAATAGAAGATGGTTCAAACAATACACGTGGATACAGGTATCGGACCAATCCAGGTCCGAAAGTCAGTCCCAATGCTGCAACGAAATTTCCCCAGCCGAGAAATTTAAAAAATTTACGTCGAGATACCACTTATACCCCCGATTTTGTAGGCAGATACCTAAGCGCGAAACGATAAAAAAATTAAAGGTAAACCACCTATATTATACCCTAACTGCGAACAAATGTCACGAAAAACTTCTCTCACTCGAATGTTCGCCGTCCGTGGGCAAGATACACTCACGAATCCGAGAGTGATCCGATAAAAAAAGACAGAGTCCATTCCAAGTAATTTTATATTTTGAGCGTTAATTATTATAATATGTTTTCACAAGTTTGTCAACCTTTTTTTATTTTTTTAACGGAACTTAGTTATTAGTTATTAGCAGTCAGTTTTCGTAAACAAAAATTTCCTGCTGGGAAAGAGCATGTGACAAAGCATAGGCAATAGACGTGTATAAAAAAGCACGTGTCCTCTGTGTTTCCTCCCCCTGTTTAGTTTCGCATAAACTACAATAAAATTCATAGTAACTGATTCGATTTAGATGGCGTCGAGGGAGTTCTTTAATCAGTTGGTCTTGCGTTCTGGCCGTTGTCAATATCACCCAAAGCTGCTGAGGCTTCTCTTTCAAGGAAATATTCCAAATACCGTTGCGTAAACTTCGCAAAAAAGAGGCGATATAATTCACAAAATCCAGCACCATTCCCCGCTTTACGCCATACGCCAGCTGAGCAATGTCTGCAATTTCAGGCTTAGACAGATGCATTTCAGCAATCTGTTGGATAATATTCCGCCATTTCTGACTTGTTGGAAGAATAGACATTCGTACATGCCCCATCGTTCGATCTCCATATCACAACTTTTTAATCCTCATCAACGGAATATAATGCGGGCAAACTTTTGATAATCTTAACTGTCTCGAGGCTCACAGTGATAACGCGCGCTATTAAGTCTATAAGATACTGTGGTTCCGCCTCTCGGTTTGGGTCTTTGACAATATAACTTCCTTTATACTTTTTAGTATCTTTGTCTTCCTTGATTTTGTATTGGTCAATTATCCACTCCAATGCCGATCGCTTACCCAATTTATAGCCGTGTGCTTCAGCCGGAATACCTTCAATCCTTAGAAAGCTATTATAGCGAATCTGCGTTTTGTCTTTAGACAATTTCATCTTCTCAACGCGCCAATCTAAGGGCATATCTGGTGTTTCCTTGAGGGTCAGTCCTGCGTATTTTGGAATGGATTCGTAATTGATATGGAGATCCGCTAACTGTTTGCCAGCTTTCGCAAATACCCAAAAGTCCTTCGCCAAAGGAATACGAGGAAGGCTGCCCTTGAGATCTTCTTGGTACTTATCGCGATAATCAGGATGGTGTAGAATGCCGTAGTTATAGTAGAAGATGTCCCACTTTTTTATGCTATCATCGCCATAGTGGGTTTGAAATGCTGTTAAAGCCCAGTTGGTGATATTTTCGTGACGGATTTTGCCATCTTTACTGTATATGTAGAAAGGAAACGCTTGTTGTGGATCACCATAGAGGCTCAAGTTAGGCATCAAATCACCTATCAAAACAGCAAATTCTGTTCGTCCATATCCGCCAACACATATAACCCTATTTTCCGTTTCTGATTGGGCGGTCGGGAAGATTTTCGGGAACTGTCCGGGCCTATCAATTAGAATTTTGTCAAAAAACAGATGCGTTCTTGTGAACGGACGCCAGAGAGATGTTCTTATTTTGTGGTCAGCATACTCAGTAATTTTTCCTTGCCGTAATTTCCGTTTTAAGTCTCGACTCCATTTTATCTTCGTAGCATCAGATAAAACAAAGTCATCAATTTGAGGTTCAGGGACGTTTCCACGTTTCCACTCGGCGACTTGGCGCTTCCAACGATCCACCTCTGCTATATAAGCTTTTATGGTGCGTTGAACATTATCACGGAGTGCATTTTGATTGAAGTTGTAAACCCAGGCATCTCGGTTGGTAGATACACCAAGGCTGAAGTTTTTGAAAATCACGCCATTCGCGACTCCTTTTTCCTTTTTTGCCTCATGAGTGCTCATCGGAATGAGATCGTAAAAATCGGCGTGGAGACCTTCAGTGATCCATGTGTGTTTTGTTGTATTGGGCTTTAGTTCTTGCCACGTGACTTTGCCTACGTTTTCACGCGTCTTAAGGAAATGAAACGTCTGCGCCTTATTCAGCAGTTCTGTTTCATTATTGTAATAGATACAAGGAGAATCAATAGGTTGCCCCGTCCTTACAAGCAGTGCTATACTCACGCCGACTGTGATGCCGAATACATTAGAGTTCCCCTGTCCTTTACGCATGTTTCCACCTAAATTCAGTAGATATATGGTATTGAATCCTTCAGCAAGGTGTTTGCGCATCCCATCAAACATCCGGGCATCAATAAAACTGTTGTTTGTTACAAACGCGACAATACCGGCGGTGCCAATTCTTTTCGATGCCCAGCTAAACGCTCTCACAAAAGGGTCATATAATTTGGTATTGAGTTGTGACCTGGAATCTTTTACATACGTATCCTTGATTTGCTTGTCTAATGCTGGGTATTTACGATTTTTGTTATTGTCATTTTCACTCTGTTGGCCAGCATTGTAGGGCGGATTGCCAATAACAATAAACATGTCTTTCTCTTTCTGCTGTTCTACACGAATTGTATTTTCCTGAGTTAAGAACTCCATCTGTTGGTTATCAAACAATTTAAAAGTATCGGCAAACACTATTCCCTCAAAAGGGAGATATTTTTTCGTGTGATGCAAAAACTCTTGTTCGATATTCAGATTGGCAATGTAGTAAGGGAGTAAGAGAACCTCATTGCAATGCAGTTCGTGCTGATATTTATCCTCTAGTGCTATTTTCCGGATGTCCTGCATGATCCGAACGATGAAATTGCCGGTGCCGACAAAGGGGTCTATAATATGCACACCAGGATCCGACAGTGATTTATCAAACTGGGTATTGAGAATGTGTTCGGTGCTATTTACCATAAAATCTACGATGGGTTGTGGTGTGTAGACAATGCCGTGGGTATCTGCAACTTTAACAGAGAATCTTTGAAAGAAACGCTCGTAGACGGTGTTAAGAAAGTGTTGTTTTTCGGAGAAATCCTTACAATGGGCAGCAGCGTCTTCGATAGCAGTATAGAATGGGTTCAAGGGCCTGAGAAACTCGTCTCGACTTATCGAATGCTGCATAAGTGCTTTACTCACCTTTTCAATTTCAAAGGCTATGATGTTTCTGCTGATGAAATCTGACCTGTCAAAAACTTTGAGGAATATCCGTTCGGTGAGAATATGCTGGATAAGCATTTCTTCAACGACATCCTGTGAGAGTTCAGGGTTGATAGAGGTACGGCAAGTTTCGTAAAAATGGGAGAACGCTTTCTTAAATCCGGCGTTCGTTTTGTGTTCTTGCTTAATGAGTTTTTTCAACTTGTCTGCGAGCTCTGGAATCCGAAAGCTGAATTTATCAACTGCCTCATACCAATCGCTAAAAGTGACGCTTGAATAAGAAAAAAGACGTTGGAGTACTTCAACAAGGTTTTCAGGATCGGTGATGTCCGTGTCCAGTGCTACCTCTTCGTTCTGATACAAGATGGCACGCTCGGGGTTTTGAAAAACGATATTGTCAAATGGGTACCCTTTGTCACGTTTCGCCTGTATTGCTTTCGGGAGGTCGTCATACATATCCTTTGCCTCCCAATAGGCGATCGGGAGTCTGTATTGGTCGATTATTGCGCCGTCAATGACAATGCGATTTCCTTTTAGGCTGCGCATAGCGTGTTGAGGTTCCAGCGTGACACCCACCCTTTTTGCACAGGTGAAAAGTAGGAAAGCAAAAGGATTACTGACCGCGCCTTCGTGTGTGATATTATGTTGAGCGTATTGTTCTAACGCCGCGTAGTAGTCTTGTATCGGTTTGTGTGTGGGCTTAAGATTTAGTTTTTTCATAGGTTCTCCATTTATCAGTTCTCGCGCACTAGAGTGTGGATTGTCGTCAAGTTTACGCCATAAATCCGGAATCAATAAATCTCCTTAGGATGTTGGGGTGTCCACCCATTTATCATTCCAAAAGTATCTATGATTTGAATTCGATATGCTTCGCCCATGGTCTTGCCATATAGCAATACGAAATCGGTTTTTAATCCTCCTTTTCTGTTGTCTTGAAGAATCGATCCAGCAGAATATGCTACAGGGTAACATCCAAGATAAATAAGACCTGAAGTTGTTTCCAATTCACGGAGACTATTCCAATAATGCTTTGAACGTGTATTAAACATGAATGCTAAAACTCCATTTTTTTCCAGAACCCGAGCACACTGATGAAAAATTGACCCTAACTTTTTTTTATAGGCAAGTATGTCTTTACCACGCCCTTTCGCGTCTGAAACAACAAGCTCCTCTTCATAATTTGAATCAAGACCAATGATGCCATTCCACATTTCGCTGAGTTCTAAATAGGGAATCCTGTCTCCATGAGGAGGATCTGTTAAAATGACACTAATTGCACCGGTCGGGATATCCTGTAGAAGACCTTCGGAGTCGCCCTGCTGAATATAAGCTACTTGATGTCTACTTATGAAACATCTCAGAGAGGGTGAAATTGTGACCGGTTTCGTTAATCCTGCTTTTCCAACAGTCTTTAACAATTTTTGAGCTTTGGTTGCGTAACAATTCCACGCGTTTATTTCAAAATGTCGTGCTGGTTGCCAGTATCCAACAACCCAACTTCCTACCTCAACGGATTCGCGATCACCAAAAGGATCCAGCAACTTATCAATTTTCGCTTCTATGTCCTTATTTTTTTCTTTTTGAAATGGCGAAAACCATCTTGGACATTTGCCCTACTGATGCTGAAAGTATCAGATGCAGAGCTCTTTTTAAGTCCCCAGGATACTTTGCTATTTCATCCTTTATTAAGTCAATCGCTTGTAATGCACGTGGGGTGAAAAGTTCTGAAAAATCATCTGTTTTCTGTGAGTTAATTCGTGAATTGCCAAACAAACGGAGACCCTTAGTAGTTGTGGTTCGTACATTTTCACATTTTGGAGTCTCTCCATTTCGCCTTTACTTGGGTTAAGCTCAATTCGCCTTCCACCTCGTTTTGTCCATACTCGCGTTATCTGGTCATTATCCCATAGGATATGCGTAACGAGATTTCTATCCGATAAGAGGTACATAGAATTGATAAGGGCCTTAACGCGATTTTCAATGTGACAAATAGCATTTCTCAAATCCATATAGTCTGGTGCTCGTAGATAAAGCTTTGTTAATTCAATGCTAATTGGATTGACATCAAAACCAATAAACCGGCGATCTTGATCAATGCACTCTTTCGCTATAAGACCAGAACCAAGAAATGGGTCTAATACAATACTATTGGGATTTGTTAACTTTTCTATCAGAAATCGCCATACTTCAATCGGCTTTTTCCCCCAATATTTGTGGAAACTAGCGAATCCCTTGTATCCCTCTGGCGAGTGCACTCCAGCAGCAGGAACATGAGATAATCGGATATCAACATTCCCACCTTCATCAAAGTCAATGGTGGTTTGCAAGTTATCAGGCATTTTTTAACTTGCAGAATTTGTTGATCGCTACTCCCAAGTTCTTTTTTAGTTCACTATAATTTTTTTTAGCCCTGCTTTCGCTTCACTTACTGATAGTGTGAATTGGATTCGCGAGCATATAAGCGGTTTAGAATCATAGCTCTCAGAGAGATTCTATAAGCAAGGCCTGAAATTTTACATTTCACTTGATTAATGAATAATCTTCACCTTAAGCACAGGACTATCCTGTATAAAGGTTTTGTCGTTGATCGTCGCAGTCCCCCGGAACTTGAACTCGTAGGTATCCGCCTTCAAAGAGCTAAGAGCCTTTAGTGGAACCTTGACCTCGGTTTCGTCCGCTGGAATGGTCGCAGCTTCCGTCGTGAAGCCTTTTGGCACATCGATCGGTGTCAGCGTGAGTTTGTCCGTAAAGCCCCCTTGTCGGACTATGGTTAGCGCCAATATCGCTTCCTTTGTAAGAAGGTCTTCCCTTTGGGTTCCCTCAGCAGCTGTTGGATTTGACGCAATTGCTACAGTTTCACCATCCGGGACTGCGCTTGTAGCACCTTTTGTTGTCGAGGGGAAGACAATGCTGAAACGTAAAGGATCAACTGTCACAATAAAGGGGGCCTCCACAATAGTCAAAGGAATAGCAGGCGTTGACTGCTTCACCGTCTCACCATTGACAGTCGCTGTTCCAGTAACCGAAATATAGCTCGTACCGGGTATCGGTAAGACAGAAAACTCTTCTCTTCGTTCAAAAGTTCCAGCCTTAACCGTAAGTGTTGCTTCTGTTTCACCCTCAGCAAGCGTAACAGGTTTCTTGGAAATGGGGTCAGGCAGGACAGAAACGCGATTGGGGAGTCCCGATACCGATAGTGTAATGGGACCGACGAAGCCTTCGCGTCGGTTCGCTGTCACGTGGAGTTCAATCGTCTTATTGTGGATGACACTTAAACCGATCTCTGCGAGTGTCAGTGTAAACTCTGGAGTATCCATCACTGTGAGTAGGATTGGAGACGGAGTCGCAACACGTTCTATCTGGCGATTACCCACGGCATAAACCCCGACGATGGAGATCGGCATCAGTCCGAGATCGGCATCCCAGGGAGCCGTTATCGTGAGCATTGCTCTGTTTTGACCTGCTGCAATAATGGTGGGACTCACATCATAAGTTTTTGGTAGATATGGACAAAGCAGACGGATGGGTCCCTTGAATTGATCAAGGCGCACAACGTCAACTTGCATTGTGAGACTACTCCCCCTGTTGATACGTGGATTATCCATAGGAGAAGGAATGTTCCGATTGTCAAGCACAATTACCTTGAGTTCACAGTCGGGTTCCAGGGGACGAATGTTTAATCGATAGGGGTAGGTTTCACCACCTTGATTATTCAGATCTCGAATGGCAACAGCATATTCTCCCGACTTTTCAAAATTCCAGTCGATACGGGCATCGGCACCAGTAGTGGCATCATCGTTTACCATTAAGATCTGTTCTTTATTGTCACTCTGCGCCATATCTTCCGAGGCTTCCATCGGTTTTCCGGGACCGTAGAGAGTGAGAAGAGCATCAAGTTTTGATGAAAGTTTCAGTGCCTCTACCTCGAAAACGAGGCGTTGTGGTTCTTCAATCTCAAATGAAAACCAATCCACATCGCCAGATTTGTCAATTTTTCCATTTAGCGTTATTGGGGTCGTAACGGCATCCGCATTTCCACGTGAATTGTTCGGTTCAACCTCCACCATTTCCCGCCAATTTCCGATAGCAAAGGGGCGGGCGTTAGTTGCCAACCCAGAGGGCATCTGAACCCGCAAAGACTGTGTTCCTGCAGGTGTTTCGGCACCGATTGAAACTTGTATAGACTCGACCGTTTCCAGGTTCGCCCCCGTGACAGCGATTGTATTCTCAGTGCCGCGGCGTCCACCGAGGGGGAAAATTGTTTCCAGATACGGTAACTCACCAATGCTCAGGCGGTAGCCATATCCCTCTCCACCTTTATAACGAATATCTCGAATGTGGAGCGTGTACTTCCCCGTTTCAAGGGCGGTATAATCCAGAACAGCATCTAAGCCGTCGCCAAGTCCGCTGTTGGCTACCTGAGTCCCATTAGCGTCTCGAAGTACTAGGTATGAATCCAAGAGTGAGTCTATCCGCTGTGCTGTTACTTCGCAGATCAGCCGCGTATCCTTTTTCACTTCAAAGGTAAAACTATCTTCATCGTCAATTGACGCGATTGTGCCGTTTACAGTGACCGGCAGCGTAATCCAGTCAGTTCCCCTTGTCCGATCGGTTTCGGGCGAGGCCCCCGAGGAAAAATTCCCCGGTTCCCCCGTTTCCTCTTCAACGATTTCCCTTAGGGTTCCAACGACGAAGCTGCCGGCGTTAGAGACACCATAAGGGGTAACAACGCGTATCTGTTGTATACCCAAAGGGGCATCGGAGGCAATCGTCAGCGATGCTATCAACTGCGTATCGGTAGGCACACGTCCAGAAACACCCGTACCATTGAAAAGGACAGCAGCTTGGCCTGTCTGCTCTCTAATCTCCGCAGTAATACCGTTCCCACTGAGCCACACTGCTGTTGCTTTGCCGAGATTTGCGCCTGTGATTGTCACTTCCACAGTCCGACCGTGTTGACCTCCCTGGGGAAAGACCTTCGTTAAGGTAGGTTGTACTTGCGCATGAGCAAGGTCAATCGTTAGAAGGAAGACCAACAGGATGAGAAAGGACTGTTTTGTTAGGAGTGGAGAAAGCGGCGATTTACCCCGTCTCTTCGGCCGAAATAACATGTTAGACATTCGTCAATCACCTTAAATTAAAGTTGTCAGTTATTAGTAGTCAACCAAGAACCCACTGTGTAACAACTTCCTCTAACGTGGAATATCCCCAAGACTAAGGTGAATGTTTACACGTAAACTTCTTAACTGAAAACCGATAACTGACAATCGGCAACTATTCAGAAAATCCCTGCAATCGGTTCGCCTTTCACCAATTCACGTGGCTGATCCAAGTGGTTGTAGACGATGGTGTGCGGGTCTATACCGAGTGTATGGTAGACCGTGGCAAGGATGTCGCGTGGGTGTACAGGGTTCTCGAGGGGTGTCGAACCCGTTGCATCGGATTTCCCGTAAACCTGTCCACCTTGGACCCCCGCTCCGGCGATTAAGCCCGTGTAGCAATAGGGCCAATGGTCGCGACCATCAGGTGCGTTACTGTTACCAGAGGTGCTGATCCCCATCCGTGGCGAGCGTCCGAATTCGCCGATCGCTAAGACGAGCGTGTCGTCTAACATACCGCGCTGATGTAAGTCCTCTAACAGTGAAGAGACTGCGCTATCCAATTTTGGACAGTGAAGGTTCTTCAATGGACCGAAGTTGGTTGCGTGCGTATCCCAGGCTGTGGTATTCGGATCACCGTTAGCAACAGAGGGCCAGTTCACCTGGACGAAACGGGTGCCTGCTTCCACCAAACGACGCGCAAGGAGGGCGCTCTGCCCGAAAGTGTGTCTACCGTAACGATCCCGGACCTCGTCTGGTTCTTG
The DNA here is from genome assembly GCA_965202725.1 of Candidatus Poribacteria bacterium. Taxonomy (GTDB): domain Bacteria; phylum Poribacteria; class WGA-4E; order WGA-4E; family WGA-3G; genus WGA-3G. Next base: position 3,308,781 of record OZ241845.1, on the reverse strand, counting down.
AGACAAGTCGAAAGCATTGCGCGCCCGCTGCGACAAAATGAGGTTGTACGCCTTTTCATAATACTCATTCAAAGCGTAGGAATCAGCGACCTTATCAATTTCGGGCATCCCTGCGTTAATCGTCTCAAGGAGGTCTTTCCGGCGTTTCAGGCGCACAGGAGGGACTTCCGGACGCAAACTCAAATCGTCGAGATTGATATCTTCATTCGGGTCTTGGAAGAGGAAATACGGGTCATACGCTCTCCCGAGGAATCCTGCGTTTCCACCTTTGCCGATGATATTACTTTCCTGCATCGGGCGCGGGAGTTGCACTGCCGCGAGCATCGGTTCATCAGGCGGACGGTAATTGGCGATATGCGATGCAGCATTCGGGTGGTCAGCAGGCGACGGCGGATCGAGCTGCCCCGAAGGCGCGACTTTATCCGGCGTTTCACCGGTCACCATCTGATACATCGCAGCTGTGTGATTGAAAAGTCCCGCCGGTGTGTAACTGACGGAACGGATAAGACACGCCTTATCCATCTGTTGTGCCAAACGTGGCATTGTCTCAGCCAGCTGAATCCCCGGTACGTTGGTCGGGATCGGGCTAAATTCACCGCGAATATTCGAGGGGGCTTCGGGTTTCGGATCCCAGATGTCAAGGTGGCTAGGCCCGCCTTGCAAAAAGAGAAGAATCACCGAGGTCGCTTGCCCCCATCCGTTGAGCGGTTTAGCGGGATCAACTGTTGTGTTCGCTTTTGCTTGGAGTGACAATACCTGCGGCAAACTAATGCCGAGCATCGCCGCACCACCGACCCGCAAAAATTCACGCCGTGAAAACCCGTCACATAAGCGCCCAGGGAGTTGTGGTAACGATAACATCTATTGTTTCCTCCGTTTAATGGTCGTCAGTTTGTCAGTCATCAGTTAAGAGGGTTGGAGCAATTTCCCACTTCTTGGCATGCACCAAACTGGAATTGGTTGTTACAAAAGCACCTCTTGATAGAGAACTGAAAACCGGTAACCGACAACCTCTTAGCGATTGAATAAGAAAGCGGGGCTGTTAATTAACGCCCATAACAAGTCTTGCGCGCCTTCCTCTTTCGATTCGGCGTTCGCGAGATATTCAATCGCTACTGCATATTCGTTTTTCTCTGGTAACCGAGAAAGTGTTGCGAGATAAAGTTCTTCAACGAGAGCCCGGTTGTCTTGATTTGTTTCGATAAGTTGTGCGACACGTCCTTCTGGATCGATGAGTGCTTCCGCAACCGTCGGTCCATTAATGAGATTCATTGCGTGTGCGAGGCTAACCTCGGTGGTCCGTTCACATTCACAGGAAGTTTCGCGCTCGGGTCTACCAAACAATTTCAAGAATCCATCATCTTTGACTTTGCTGTCTGGTAACTGTACAGCTCGGAAGTTTTTCGGTACCTCTTCAAACCTCGGTCGGCTTCCGGTTGCGATCCCGATAGCATCGAGTAGCTGCTCTGCCGTCAAACGTCTGGCAACGGCGTGTGAAAAGTTAATTGTGTCAGCTTTGTTCCACTCGTTCGTTTTGATGCTTTGCTGATAGGTTCTAGAACGTGTGATTGTTTTCATGATGTGTTTCATGTCAAATCCGCTGTTCACGAAATCTCTTGTCAATGCCTCAAGCAATTCAGGGTTAGTGGGTGGATTACTGCTGCGAATATCGTCGACAGGTTCAATAATTCCACGTCCCATGAAGTAGCTCCAGATGCGATTCACACCTGCGCGAGCAAACATCGGATTGTCTTCAGCAGTGAGCCACGCTGCGAGCATCTGACGTTTATCATTAGTTTTTGCTGCAACTTCTCCGAATGGCACGGATGGTTCAACGACCGCTAAGGTCCGGGGATGCTTCACAGGTTCTGTGGTGTAATTGGCATAGACGATTTCGTCCCCGGGCAGATGCCCGGGTTTGACTCTGACATCCGCGAAGAATGCGCCAAGTTCGTAGTATTGATTTTGCGTCCATTTTTCAAACGGATGGTCGTGACATTTGTTACACGAGAATCGGACCCCTAAGAACAGCTGTGTTGTATTTTCAACTGCAGCAGTGTATTCCCGAGAAACACGGAAATAGTTCGCTGCTGGATTCGTGTAGGTGCTGCCATTTGCGGTAATCAGCTCACGTACAAACTCGTCGTACGGACGATTCTCTGCGATGGCTTGATGGATCCACTGTTGGAAGAGCCAAACCCCCCGTTCACCGAGGAATTTACGGTTAGACTGCAACAGATCGCCCCATTTATGGGTCCAGTGATCAACAAACTCTGAAGTCTCAACAAGGGCATCAATGAGCTGCTCCCGTTTTGCTTTCGATGGCGTTTTGTCTGTCAGGAAGCTCCGAACCTGCTTTGGCGTAGGGGGAATGCCTGTTAAATCGAAATAGATACGCCGGACAAATTCCTCATCTGTACAAAGTTCAGAAGGCAGAACCTTCATCCGCTTCAGTTTATTGTGAACGTGCGTATCAATGTAATTATATGCTGGAGTTTCAACCCACCTGAAGCCGCTCCTGTCCCCCATCACAATGATATTGTTGGTGCTGTAGGCACCTTCATATCGAGTCAGGATAGCAGTTTCACCGCGGCGTTCTGCGGTTACCACACCCTTGTCCGTGACGTTTGCCACTTCGTTGACACTACTTGTGAATTTTGCCTCACGGGTGACATCCCGCGTCCCTCCATCTGGGTAGTGCGCAATAACTATAAGTTGTTGCTGCATACCCGGCATCGCGAGTTCAGCAGAATCAGGGATGACCTCTAAGCTTTCAACACGCTGTGTCTTTTCAACGTCAGAGAGAGCTCCCTCAGCTATCCATTGACGGATGAGATGATAATCCCGATTTCCGGGGACGATTACCTGTCCACCTTTATGTGGCACCTCGGAAGTCGGTTTCAACAGCATGAGGCTCTCTTCCGGGAATGCGCGGTTGAAGCGTCTACCAGATATATCTTCAATTAGTAGTTCATAATCAAAATCTGGATCGTAACCGCGAAGTGAAAGTTTGAACCCGTTTTTGCCTTGCGCTGCACCGTGACACGTGCCGTTATTACACCCCGCATGGCTCAAAATAGGCATGACATCCCGCACGAAACTGACGGGTTGTGCCGCCATACTCTTGACATTCACAGGCAATTCGGCAGTCATACCCTTGACACTAACCTTAATTTTTGTTGTACCAACTGTCATCGGAAAGATATAACCATCTTCATGCACCTTGACACCTGCGCTGGCAGGTGTCAGCACAGCCCGCGGTGTTACATCCACCCATTTGCCCTCTTTTGTCTTACCTGACACGAGCACGCTTCGACCATCACGGGCATGCTCCAATGTCAAGGACTCCGGATGAACCTTCAACTCCGTTAAAGCGACGTTTGCAAGCCAATCTTGCTCCGTCGAAGCCTCTGCTCTTGTCGGTCTCTCTATCGGATTCCATCCGGTTAATTGGAACGTGAAATAGACAAGGCATGCAACAAAAAGCACTGTTACAAAGTTCAACCTGGGTTTCATCAAAAATTCGGCGTGAAAACGCCGTCCTCCTTAGATTGCTTTTTTCGCGATTGAGTTTTCGCTGAGTGTTTCTCCATTGTCGAGAACTGGTTTCTGTTTAATTTGTTGGCAAAGTGAGAACCTAACTGATAAATAAAAAGCCTTGATTGTCGTTTTCTATCACCAATCAGGAAAATACCTCGCGCGCTATTTTTGACTTTTCAACTGTCCCCACACTATCGGGAGTTTGCCAATAGCAACGACAGCCGCAAATTCGGATTCTTTTGCCAACCAATTGATGACGTTCTCTGTCAGTTTCTCCAACTGTTCAATATTTTCGTTATTCTTGTGGTAGTTTGGGAGGCGCCAGCTCATGTTGAAGACTTTACCGGCTCCAGCCTCCCAATAGCCGAAAGCCGCAATGCGATCCGTCCAATCGTCCGCTGGCGGTCCCCATGCATTCGCAAGCGTAATAAATTCCGTCCAAATCTTGTCATAATAGTCGCCGCTCTTCGGATAGCCAGTGGAATTAACTTGAATTCTATCGTCCACTTGCGGTATCTTCCCGTCGATATTTTCGAGCCCCTCTGTCAATCCCAACGCAATCGTCTCCTCTAACACAGTAATACCGACGTTAATACCGTCTTCTGCGACGGGCCCGAACTCACGTGCGACCGCTTTTTCAAGTCCAAAGTTCGTTGCGTGCCGGATTGCCCCTCCCGTTAAGAGGACAGCCCCGCCACTTTCGGCATAGTCCATGAATGCGTCAATCTCCGCAGGAGATAGTTCACCCGGGTCAGTATCCCCCTCATGCCACCAAATAACCCCGAATGCCTTGAATGCGTTGCTCTTCAAATCTGCTTTGGCGAGCAGTTTCGTTTTGAATGTCTTTTCAGCAAATTCCAATGCAGGGGCGGTGAAGGGGCCCTCATCGCCAAGATAGATAAATCCGACTTCTACTGCAGCAATAGTTATGTTTATACTCCACATAAGAAGAAATGTCAAACAAAATACGATTTGGCGACCCTTACAAGCCAAATCTTGCCATTTAAAAGTTCGTGCCATTGTTATCTCCTCGAGTAGCAGCTACTCCGTCAAGCTTCCGTATTTTTTGGGATTTGCCTGAAGACTTCTAACATCTATACATGCGAATCCGAGTCGTTGTCACCTCTGTGCAGCCGTTCATTTGCCGCTTTCACAAAATGCAGTTCAGCCTCGAATCCGATGAAATCCCGCTGATGTCGTTTGCAGACTACAGGACAAGTGCCTACACCTGTAAAAGGATCTAAAACCAAATCGCCGATCGATGAACTTGCTAAGACAATCCGTTCAATTAACTTTTCGGGTTTCTGGATTGTGTTGAGTGCCTTTCTGTTTACCAATTCCTTTGACTTATAGGTTAACTGTTTTATATCTCCCCAAACGTCACCAGGGTTTTTCCCTTTTGGATTGTACTTGGTCTTGCTAAATTTACCGTTGGTTACAGATGGCACATTTTCACACCGATTCCGATGCGCTAACTCAACAAGTTGCGTGACTCTGACCGCATCAAGGTTGTAGCGCTGTGGTCTTTTGCCCTTGATGAAATAACAAATGATGTCGTAATTATTGGTGTAACTGATGCGTCCTTGTGCAAGCCGACTCGGCTGATACCAAACGATTTTTGACCGAAGATTTAAAAACTGCCGGTAATCTATAAAGTCGATGCAATCCGGTTTACCAAACAGATAAAGCGCGCCACCCTCCTTGAGTTTAGGTGTAAAACCTTCAATGAGTGCGAGATTAAATTCCTGAATTGAGGGGATCCTGTCCCATGATTTGTCTGTAACACCATAGGGGCCATCGCAGACAATCAGATCCACAGAGGCATCTTCTACCTCCTTCAGCAAACTAAAAGTATCGCCACAATGGATGGTGTTGCGTTCAAGCATAATTGGGTTCTCTCAATTCCACCCGCGGTGTCAATTTTTGCTGGCGTGGTGTATCGCTTTTCCAAGGCTATCCCAAGCCCAATGATAAACACTACAAATGCGGTAATTGGAGCCCATTCCATCACAATTCTTCACATCGGTCCCACCCTCCGCGGTCCTATGTCCATCGCGAACATAGATGCATCAAAATTCCGTTTCAATAACGCCATTTTGACCTCCTGCTTCGCCGGTGCGCGCCAGAGATTTTTAAACTCATCGGGGTCGTCAATCAGGTCGTAAAGTTCACCTTCCGCGTGTCCATGGTAAACCACCAATTTATAACGTTCATCTCGATACATCGTTGCGAGAGAGTGATTGGGAAGATCAACAGCGTCGTAGTATTCACATCGGACAAAATCGCGGTGATGGTCTGAGGCCGTCTCACCTCTGAGTATCGGTAGCAGCGATCGTCCGTGCATTCGTTCAGGTACCGTTAAGCCGACTAACGCCAAAAGGGTCGGTGCTTTATCAACGGGTTCAACAAGTGCATCGCTTCGGAGGCCGCTTGCAAATTGATTCTGCCATGCAAAAATCACGGGACTCTCACCAGGCCTTCATAAAACCGGCAACCTTTCTGTATAAGTCCGTGGTCACCGAGGGTCTCTCCCTGGTCGCTTGTGAAAATGATAACAGTATTTTCGCGTTGCCCCGTCTCTTCTAACGTGTCGAGGATCCTGCCTAACTGTTCGTCAATCAGTTGAATCATGGCATAGTAGGCGGCTTTGAGGGTTTTGGCATCCCTTGCGCCGATTGCCGCCGTTTCCTGACGTTGCGATTTTTTAGGCGTAGGGGGCAAAATTGGGCTCCGGATGTCCAATTCATCGGGTGTACGCACCTTAGACTGAAAATCAACTGCTTGTAACCGGGTCTGTTGTTCAAGATCGCTGGCTCGGAAGAGGGGTTCTGGCATCTCCGCAGGATTAAACCGTTCGCGATGCGTCTGTGGCGGATTGAACGGTGGATGTGGATCGTAGATGTTGACGCTTGCAAGCCACGGACACGCTCGTTCCTCACGAATGAATTCAATCGTTTTCTCGGCGCACCAAGTCGTCTGATGTAATTCTGCGGGGACACCTTCCGGATTCCGATTCAACTCACCGAGTATATAGCCTTTTGAACGAATCCAATTAGCGTAGTCGTGTTCCTGCTCCCAATCGTCACGTGGCGCGTGGCTGTATTGCCAGTAACGGTATCCATCGTCCGTGCGCGGTTCCACACGACCGTAAGCACTTGCGAGATGGAGTTTGCCAATGAGTCCACAATCGTAACCGATGTCTGCAAGGGTGCGCGTCACAAGCGGATACGTACCCGGATAGAAGTCATTTCCGTTGCGATTGGCGTGCGTTGCACTCGGGTACATACCGGTGAGAAAACTCGCTCGGCTCGGTGTACAGATAGGGCTTTGGCAATAGGCGTGCGTGAAGACGACTCCGTCCGCTACTAAGCTATCAATGTGCGGTGTCGATACATACGGATTACCTAATGCACCGATTGTATCGTAACGCTGCTGATCTGTGCAAACCCAGAGTATATTGGGTGCCTTAACAGCCATTTATAAGCCTCTTTGTATGTGCTATTTAGCCGACGCGCTGAACCCAGCCTCTTTAACGATGTTCGCAAGGTCAGCGGCAGTGACAGTATTTTTACGGACCTTAAGGATTGCCTTGTCAGGGAGAGAAACTTCGACACGGATAACGTTTGGGTGATGTGAAAGCGCATCCTGCACTTTTGTAACGCAAGCCCCTCACGTCATACCCGTCACAACCAAAGCGACATCTTCGCTACCGGTTGGCTCAATGGGCACGGACATAAAGGCGTTCAGCAGTTTTCCAGTAGCCGTTTCAAACACACGGATCTTTCCGTCAAACCCCCCTGTAGCGAGTTTCTTACCATCGGGATGGAAAGAAACAGCAAAAACAGCAACAGTATCACCCTGCAGTGTAGCAAGGCGTTTCCCGTCAGTTACGTTATAAATACGAACCTCGCCACTGGCGCATCCAGTAGCAAACTGATTTCCGTCAGTTGAAAATGCAACACTCTCAATTGATCCCGATTGTGCTTCATAAGCTTGAATGAGGTTAAAGTCAGTATTGCCGACATCCCTTTGGATTTTACGAAAAATTCGGTAGAGCCGGGGTATTCGGTCCTCGCCGCCGCTCAAAACCTGATCTTCTGTCGGGCGGCGTGCGATAGTATTAATTTCGCCGTAACCTTTGTTACTGGAGTTGATGTCATCCACAAAAGAACCTGTGTCGACCTCGACCAATTTGAGAGCTGTATCCCGTCCACAACTGACGAAGTGCGATCCATCCGTAGAAAAAACCGTCCCGAAAACCCAATCGCTGTGGTTGTCGAATTTAACGAGTTCTTTTTCGTCTGCAATAGATAACACACGGACAGTTTTATCAGAGCACCCAAAAGCGACGCGGCTGGCATCTGGTGAGAAAGAGAGTCCGTAGACAGTATCATAACTCGAACGCATCGCTTTGATAAACGTATGTGTTTCGGTATCCCATAATTGCACCTCGCCAAACTGCCCCGGAGAGCCCCCTGCTACTCCCAATATCTTCCCATCTGCTGTATACATTAGCGATTGTATGCGATGTGCTTTACCGACCAAACGCGCTTTACGTTCAAAGTTTGTTGTATCATACAATAAAACTTCACGGAATCCTGATATTGCGAGCGTGTTGCCATCGGGCGAATACGCGATAGCAGAAACGACAGGAGGGACTGTGTAAGTCGGATAGTTTCCATCGCCCAGGACATCAACTTCGGTAGGGGTATCGTCCTGTGCACCATCAAGGATCCAATGACGAAACAGTTCGACCTCTTCAGCGGAGAGCGGTTCTTGGTTCTGTGGCATCGCTGGTTCATCACCAGAGATAAGTTTAATGAGGAGACTCTCATCAGGTTTCCCAGGGATGATTGCCTCACCCGCCATTCCTCCGTGTTTGAGATCGGCGTAGGTCGTCACAATCAGGTCGCCATTCGGATCACCCGGGTGATGACAGCCCTGACAACTCCGCTTGAGAATCGGGACAATCTGTGAATGGTAACTAACTGCTGAATCAGCACCCTGATTATCTGCCGCTATCAAGGGGCTCCACACGACAAAACAGAGTAGATAGACAGCTAAATGAATAAGAAACGCTGAACTCAATTTCTTCATATTTCTTGAAACCCTTCCAGCCGTTAAGATACCGTTCTATAGCGTGTTGTGCGACAGAATACCACAATTAATATATCTTCTTAGCAATTATACTACAATTTCACAATAAAATTCAAGAAAAAATCTTGCCGCTAATATTTCCCGTTGACATCTCTCGCAAAGTGCGATATACTTCTTTTACCTGGGACACTTAAGGTAATACACGTTTATCAAACTTAACCCTTAAACAGAATCTAAGGAGATTTTTTCAATGAAAATAGGCTTAGAGCGCACCCGACAGATTTCCTATGTTGGAGGTCTCGTTTTAGCGTTACTCATCACCGGTTTTACTGGCAGCATACAACTTGCAGATGCAGCGGATACTTATGAAATAGACACGGCACATTCAATGATACTTTTCCGTGCAAAACATAACGGTATCGCTTACAATTACGGCAGATTTAATGAGTTCACCGGCAAAATCACAATGGATGAAACCGATATATCCAAAAGCCTGGTAGAATTTGAAGTGAAAACAGCGAGTGTTGATACTGCCAACGAAAAACGCGATCAGCACCTGAGAAGCCCTGACTTTTTCAGCGCGAAGCAGTTTCCCGTTATCACCTTCAAAAGCACAGAGGTGAATATGAAGGAAGGCGAAGAAGACGTCCTGGAGGTCACAGGCGATCTTGAATTGCTCGGCGTTAAAAAAACCATCACAGTAGATGTCACAATTACAGGAAAAGGCAAAGGGAGACAGGGCGAGTCTCTGATCGGGTTTGAAAGCGCCTTTACGATTAATCGAAGCGAATTCGGAATGACCTATGGCGTTGGTGGCTCTGTCAGCGACGACATTCGCCTTATTGTCACTATCGAAGCGAAACAAGGATAAAAACGCACTATCGCCCAAAAATAAGCGGAAGGAGATCAGCGATGTTCCTAATTATTAAACAACTTTTTTTCGGTCTACTCCTACCGGCTATTGTCGGCGGTGGGATTTTCAGCATCGCGAGATCTCTTTCCCCAAAAGCATACGCAACTGCTCGATACGAAAAGGAACAAGATGGATTTACGGGCTGGCTTATTGCTGCCGCCCTGGCTGCTGGCTACACAGTGGGCTACATCGGCTTAGAAGGGTTGCCAGCATTTCCACCCAAGTTAGGAACCCATTGGCTCGGGTATCTCGCCATTATTGGATTGATTGTTGGGCTGTTTTGGCATATTGCCGTGTGGGGACCGATGGCACAGATAGCAATCTCTATTCTTATGCCGCGCCTCCTGCTAACCTCAACATTTAAACATACATGGGGACCCATTGAAGGGATTATCTGGTGGGTGTGCCTCTCTGTCGTTATTTTTGTTATCTGGCACCTCGTAGAACAGAGTTTTAGCGCTTTACCCTCCGGCGCGTCCGGGCCGTTTGTCTACTTTGGACTCTCTGGTGGGACGGCTTTGATTCTTGCACTTTCAGGAAGTTTGCGACTGGCACAACACTGTGGAGTTTTAGGGCACTTTTCGCGACGAGTTGGATTCTTACACTTGGGCTACATCGAGACAGGAAGCCGTTCATTTTTCCACGAGGTGCCGCGCCGGTCACGACACTCCTACTTATTGGCATATGGATGAACGGTTACTTTTTTGCGGAAGTGCCAGCCGCGAGTGCTATTTTGTTGGCGATTTCTCCGCTTTTGGCACAAGTGGGGCGGATAAAGGCAGTTCAGGGACTTGGTGGGTGGCGTTCTACGTTTGCCCAAACTGCAGCTGTTGCCCTCCCAGTCGTTATAGCCATAGGTATTGCTGTTATCCGTTCTGGTTTCTTCGGGGAAAACGGCGGTTATTAGGCGAACGAACAAACAGTCGGAGCAATTTGCCTAAATATCCGAGGATAATTTCGTAAGTAGCAGTACCTCTGGCGGAAGCGGTTCCTTTCGCATTGCAAAAAAATCTGATCACCCGATCGGTTGGGACAAAAGAACACACATTTGGAGGCAAAAATGGGTTTGGTACGCAATTTGAACGTTCCTATCATAGCATCTCTGATCGGCATCTTAATCCTTTTTAATGGTTGTGTGAAGATGGAAGCGACCCGGAAAGCGGATTGGGAGACACATTTCACAGATTTGCACTTCGTCAATCATAAACTCGGATGGATCGTCGGAGAACAAGGACTGATCATCCATACTGCAGATGGCGGTAAAACGTGGAATCAACAAGACGTTGATACGACAAGCGTTGGCTATCGCATGCCCGATGCTTCCTTAGATTTCAAGGCTGTCTATTTTACCAATGCAAACTACGGATGGGCGGTCGGGGATGAAGGGTTGATTGCGGTAACGGATGACGGTGGTAAACATTGGACCCTGCAGCGGAGTGGCACTTCCGCCATGCTCCTTGACGTATTTTTCGCCAATTCAAAAGAAGGCTGGATTGTTGGAGAAGATTCGGACGTCCTCTATACCAAAAACGGTGGAAAAGAGTGGAAACGTTACGAGTACGTCAGCGAGTTTATGCTCAATGGTGTGTGGTTCGCTGACAATTCAAATGGGTGGGTAGTCGGCACCCACGATAGGATCCTCCATACGCAAACAGGTGGTAAGACGTGGCGAGAACAAAGCAATCGCTTTGAAGGTGAACGCGATCGGATGATCAACGACAACAAACAGGTCTTCTTCATTAACGATAATGAAGGTTGGATTGTCGGCAGCGATGGTTCCATTTTTCATACAACCACGGGCGGTATAAACTGGGAACGTCAAGACAGCCGTATCCCCCTTATTAACGGACACGTCCGAGATACCATCAATAGCATCCATTTCACAGATACAAACTACGGTATCGCTGTAGCAGACGTTGGATTTATCACACGTACCGAAGATGGTGGTGATAACTGGCAGTTGATGGAGGGCGGTACTGAAAACAATTTAACGGGTATCCAATTCACTACCCCCACAGAAGCATGGGCAGTTGGATGGTACGGGACTATTCTTCATACAACGGATGCCGGCGCGACATGGGAAATGACCAGTGGTACGACCGCCAACGACCTGCAGAATGTCCAGTTTACGAATGCAAATCGCGCCATCGCAGTCGGTAGGCGCGGGACGATGGCAATGAGTGAAGATGGCGGGCAGACATGGAACGAAATTGAGACGGATATTTGGGATGGTATTTGGAACATCTATTTCGCGACTGACAAACATGGCTGGGCAGTCGGTGAACGTGGACTTGTTGTCCACACCAGCGATGGCGGTCTAAACTGGGAACGGCAACGTAGCAATTCGGCGTTCACACTTCGCGCTGTCCATTTTATTAGCCCTCAAGTCGGTTGGACTGTCGGAGACATGGGAAGCATTTTACATACAATTGACAGTGGACAAACGTGGCTCCCACAGACCGCCGTTGGTGACTTCCTCTCCCTCATGCTAAAGGGAGTATTTTTCCTTGATGGTAAGAAGGGATGGGCTATCGGATGGCCGGGGGTTTGTCTCGCCACGGAAGATGGGGGGCTGAGCTGGACTCAGCAGAATACTGGCACCTTTAATGAACTCTACGCTGTCTACTTTACGGATGAAAACATTGGATGGATTGTTGGACAGTTCGGCGAGATTTTGCACACGAAAAACGGTGGCAAAAAATGGAGTTTCCAGCGTAGCCGCACCCAAGAGAACCTAAACAAACTCTATTTTGCCGATGCACAGCACGGATTAATCGTCGGGGATAACGGTGTGATGCTCACGACCATCAACGGTGGAAAACAGTGGGAACTTCAAGAGAGCGGCACGGATAACGATCTCTACGGGTTAGCTTTATCGCCGGATGGCGTTGTAGCAGTCGGCAAGGGCGGCATCGCGATGCGTTACGCTGTTGAAGAAACAGAATTGCCAGCGAAATTGCCACCGACCGCTGAAGAGACAGAGGCTATTGTATCTGCCGAAGAAGATACGCCTGTTACACCGATTGTCTACCATTGGGACATTCTCCGACAGGCAACCTGGAGAACTGACTTTGCGGATACCCACTTTATAGACGCACAAAACGGATGGGCGGTCGGTTCGGACGGTGCAATTGCCCATACCACAGACGGCGGCAAAACGTGGCTCCCGCAACATAGCGGCGTCAGTGAAAATCTGCAAGAAGTTGAATTCAGTGATGAGAAACATGGACGTGTTCTTGGTGCTGGGCTTTTGCTGCAGACCGAAGATGGTGGCGAAACGTGGCAGCCGATTCTCCAAGCAACCAAGCAGAACCTCCCACGCGTTAGCATGATGCATTTCCTGAATGCCGATGAGGGCTGGCTCGGGGCCACCATCGGGCAAATCTTGCATACAACCGACGGCGGCAAAACGTGGAAAATTCAAAAAACTGGAACAACGATGGCGAATATCACCGATATTCATTTCATCAATAGTCAGGTCGGATGGGCTATTACGCCCCAACGTCGAGATGGCGGGTTTATTCTCCACACTGTTAACGGCGGTGATTATTGGAAGATTCAGGCGAAGACAAACCAACCCGGTGTGGGTGTCTACTTTGCTGACGAAAACAGGGGGTGGGTAGTTCTGGGTAACGGTAACTCTTTATTGACTGAAGACGGTGGCGAAACGTGGAGATTGCAAACCACGACTCGAAGCACAAGCGGCTTGCGCCGTATCACCTTCCGTTCTCATACAGAGGCATGGGCACTCGGCGGCTACGGTGCTTATGTCACCGAGGATCAGGGGGAGACTTGGAAAGCAGTTCTTGTTGATACCGAAGAAAATGCAGCTGATCATACGGTCGCTATGGAAGAATTCAACCCGTTTTTATCCGAAGGATCCGAGTTAGAATTTGAGAAAAGGGAAGAATCGGTTGAAGAAGGACCGACGTTAACCTACGACGAGACACCAGAGGAAATTCAAAATCGGCTGCGCGCGCAGTGGCAACGTCCGGGACGGCTTGCCCCTGAGGGAGAACTCCCGTCTAACGCAGAACTTGCGACACCCCCACCGGAATCAGCACAGCAACAACCGTCCCCTCCACCGGAACCGCAAGACCGCACAAGGGGAAGAGGAAGTCGCCGAGTCGCCAGTGTGTATTTCCTTGATGCAGAACTTGCATGGGCAGTCGGCAGGAGCGGTAGTATTTTTCACACAACAGATGGCGGACAGACTTGGGAACGGCAACTGGGCGAAGCCGAACGTAACGACTTCCGAGAAGTCCTCTTCTATGATGACAAAAACGGTTGGATAGCTGGAGATGGGGGTATTTTATTAGCAACCCAAGACGGGGGAAAGACTTGGGATTCACTTCCAAGCCGAACGCGTCAACGTCTTATCGGTATACACTTCGCCAGTCTCGAACCTAAATGGGGGTGGACGATGCAACGCGACGGAACTGTCCTCTACACGACAGATGGCGCAACTTGGACAGCGGGCGATACCCCCGAACAACCGCCATTCATGGAAGGGGATTCTCCGGGTACATTCTCACTGAACGATGTCGATTTTGGCAAGTTCTCTGAAGGGTGGGCTGTTGGTAGACTCGGTTACATTATCCACAACAAAGATGGTGGTCCTACATGGACACCTCAGCGCACGACTGCAAACGACACGCTTACGAGTGTGGAGATGAAATTCGCACCGCTCGGTTGGTCTGTTGGACTGGCTGGGGTAACCCAACGCACGATCAACGGTGGCGAGTATTGGCGTATGCACGAGACGAAGACGAACTACGACCTCAATGATGTCTCATTTATCGCCAAACGGACAGGATGGGCGGCTGGTGAAGCTGGCATCGTCCTAAAGACTACCGATGGCGGTTTTGCATGGGAACCCAAATTGACAGGCGTAAACAAAACGCTTCATGGCATTCTTGCGCTCTCTGAAAAAGAAATCTATGTCGTCGGTGAAGAGGGGATAATCATTCATTCAACCGATGGTGGTGAAACGTGGGAACAGGAACACACCGATATTGATAACCACCTCTATGTTATTACGCGTGCCAAAGATGGTAAAACGTTATGGGTTGTCGGACAGTGGGGAGTCGTCCTTCGGCGGACGCTGGAAACACAGGAACAGATGTCAATGCGGTAATATGGAGACGTTTATGCCGGCTATTGCGGTAAGAACTTATCTTACTCCCGAAGAATATCTCGCTTTTGAACGCAAGGCGACGACTCAACATGAGTACCTCGCCGGCGGGATCGTTGCGATGTCAGGCGCAAGTTTCGCACATAATTTCATCACTGACGATATCTTCGGTGAACTCCGCGCCCAATTGAGAGGCGGGAGGTGTAAGGCTGCCACAAGTGATATGCGTGTCAAAGTTAGCAAAACGGGTTCCTACTTCTACCCGGATGTTGTTGTCTTTTGTGGGGAACCCCAAGCAGAGGATAACCATTCTGATACACTGCTCAACCCCACTGTCATCGTAGAGGTGCTCTGCCCGTCAACAGAAGCACGTGACAGAGGAGAGAAATTCTGGCATTATCAGCAACTCGCGTCTTTGCAAGAATACGTTCTTGTTTCCCAAAATGAAGTTTACGTCGAACATTATCTTCGTGAAGGCCCTCACTGGTTGCGGACTGAATTTCGATTACTTGAAGATGGAATGCCACTTTCGTCAATTGAAAGTGAGCTGAGTTTAGGTGACATCTACAACAGTGTTGAAATGGAATAAAGCCGGGAGCCTACAGTTAAAAATATGAAATCAAAATCCAGCAAAGCCCTACTCATTTCAGTCTTGTTGCACCTTTGGGTTGGAGTAATCGGATTCTTCTATTGGTCCGGTACGAACCCGCAGCGAGACACCGACACTATCAATGCATTGCTTATCGCGGAAGAAAAACCGAAAGTTCGGCGTGTGCAACGGCGGAAACGCGTCCAAATGACTCAGAAAAGGACCCGCGATACCCACCAACCGAGACTGAAAATCCTCACAAGCGACCAACCTGCTATGACTCGCGGGGTCGTTTCCGCGGCAGAGCCAGCCCCCTTCCAACCTTTCGACATGGATAATTTAGGTGAACCCGTTGGACCCACAACAACGACGGTTGAATTTGACGATACGCCCCGTGTGCAAAGGGTTGTTGAACGTCCTTCAAGGAAACGACCGAAGCCCCAAGAACGCCCCAAAAGTAGATTAGTGAGGTTCATTGAGGCACAAGAGGGACCGCAGCGCATTGTCTATTGCATCGACCTCTCTACGAGCATGCAAAACCTTCCACCGCACAAACTCAAGCGGGTCATAGACCTCATGCGAGATTCACTCACCTTCCTTGAATCCCACGACAGTTTCAATATCGTGGCATTTAGTGCGGAATTTGTCGTCTACCAAGAAGGTTTTATTCCTGTAGATGAGCAGACAGTTGTGACGTTGTCAAACTATCTCGCTGACATCCAATCTCAAATCCATACAAACGGCACCGACCACGATATGCTCACAGCGTTGACAGAGATTGCGAAGACCGCACCGACTATTGTTGTCCTCTTTAGCGACGGCATTCCCACGACAATCGAAAGTCCGGATATCACACTCGTCGATCAACACGCTGTGGGTAACGGACGTATTTTCGCCATGGGGACCGGAATGGCACCTAATTTCCCGGGGGCAGTGATGCTGAAACAACTCGCTACCGTCAGCGAAGGCGATTTCTGGCTGGTTGATAGAGCTCGAATTAGATAAGGGGAACTTGCATGCAGTAAGCCGTGCTTACACGTGCAGAAGAAGCTTCTGAAGAAGCCATCTGTATCCTTGCGCAAGTTCTTGCAGGTTCCGATCGGAGCGTCTATCATATCGAAAGTTCGTCACAAACCTGATACGGGTGAACGGCGCGTTCTACGTAGTGGAACTTGGTACCAGGATGCCCATACACTGCGCACTGCCGAACGCATCAGCGATTACCCGGAGAACAGTCTGAACGTCGTCGGATTTCGGTGTGCGATGGATGTGCCATGACTTATTTACAAGCCTAAAGCATAGGATCTTTGCTTCTTGCAGGATCAATTTTAGTAATTTTTAATGAACAATTCTTTCCCTTTTGCGGCATTACCCTTCCGATAATTATTCATTCCGTATTGTAACGTCCATTCTTGAACTTCAGCAAAATCAAAAAGTTCTCTGATGACAGGTGAATTGTCATAGGTAATCAGCCATCTATGTGGACACTTTCTCATATTCTCTGCGAATTGTACATGGTCAAACGTGGTATGGAGTTTACCTCTCACACCGTATAGTTTCGACTCCGTTGCTTTCCAATAGGGCGGGTCGAGAAAAATAAACACCTCTTCGCCGTCGTGGAAAAGTGCGTTGGTGTAATCTCCATTTGTAATTTTGACCCGAGAAAGATATGGACAGATATTTTTCACGCGTTCAATAGACGAATCCGTAAAACGCTTCTCGTAAGCGGATTGCGAATACCCACCGGAATCTACAATCCCAGAGAAAGTAATGCGATTGAGGATAAAAAACCGCACAGCGCGTTGAAATTCACAGAGCATATCCCGGTTCTGGCTCAGATTATCTTTTGCATGTGTCAATTCCTTAAATAGGGCGCGCCCGTCTGTAGCAGTCGCGCGTGTTTCCGTGAGTGCTTCAACCAAGTCCGGCGCGTTGTCCCGTACCTGTTTCCAGAAGCAGTAGAGGTCGTAATTAAGGTCATTAATCCAGTAGGATTTGATACGACTTTGAAAGAGGCTGCGAATTGCAAAAAAGACAGAACCGCCACCGACGAAAGGCTCGCGAAATTCCGATATATTCACTGGAAGCAGCGGTAAAATCTGTTTCAACGCCCTTGATTTACCACCCGGGTATCGGAGCGGGCTTTTTGCTAACTTAGGCATGACAACCTGTTGCCCATATTTCTAATTTGTTATTTTGACTTGCTTCTTGATTAAGCAAAATAAGTCTTCTTTGATATGGGTATTCATCTCAACATACCCCTTTATTTTTAAAGTATAGCATGCCTTGTTTTTGCTTTCAACATATCCATTAGAAGTTTAGATTTATTTCATTAAATAGGGAGTGTGCGCCTATGGCAGTTGCTCGTATTTCTGTGAGTGTTTCGACCATGTCCGGGGCGTTGTCCCGGACCTGTTTCCAGAAACAGTAGAAGTCGTAATAATTTAAGGTCATTAATCCAGTAGGATTTGATACGGTCTTGAAAGAGACTTCGGATGGCAAAAAAGACAAAAACCGCCACCGACAAAAGGCTCGCGAAATTCGGATAAAATGAGAAACCACAAACATTCAAATACAGGCAAATAAAAACCCCAAAATAACGCGCGTCTGACGCGCATTAGGTAACGCACAGTCGTTTTTTTATAGGGTGCCATGAACGCTCATGGCACCCTATATTTATCGACTGATTTTTTATATTTAGTGTATTTATAATAAGTAAATCATAGCAAAAAAATCACCCAAAAAAATAAATAAAATGGAATTTAGGGATTTTTGGCGGGAATTTTCACCTAAAATCGTAAGCTCATTGCGAAAAAACTTGATTTTTTTTCGTAATGCCTTACAATAGAACTAAAAGAGGAAGAACCCACTGATGAGGCGTATTGCCAAACCGATGAGGGTTGTTTTATTTTCTTTTTGGGTCGTAGGTAAATTCTGCTAAGTTTTCAGTTAATGAGGTATTAGCCGATAGAACACTTTTTTGTGTCATACCGCCATCATAAGGAGATTTAAACATGTTTAAAAAAGTTTTTGCGAACCGCCTATTCATAGGTGTGTTAGTGATATTTATTTTCTGTGTTGGGGGGAGTCTGCTTTATATGCAGCATGTTAAAGAGTCGGAAGCCGTGAAGCTTGCCGAGACGGAAGAACACGTTAAGCAATGGAACGCGAGACGAGATCAAGAGCCGCCTGCGGAAGGGCCTGTTGTTGAGCAATCCGCACAGGCTGGACACTCCCACGAGGATGGGGCCGGGGCATGAAGGTCCGCATGATGCCTCTGCTCCGCCTACACCAGAATCGAAAACCGTTGAGCCTATACTGGCATCTGCGGAATTGGATGCATTATATCATCAGATAACTGCAGAAATTTCCAAAATGAATTCAGCCTCTGAATTCTCCAACGGACTTGACCTGTCAAAATATTCGCAGAAGCAGCTGGAACATCTACAGAGAGTTGGCATTGACCTTTCACGATTGCCAAAAAATCTGCAAGATAAGATCACAGATCACCAGTGGCGGCAAAAAGGCCTGAAACCTCCGCCTCAGGGATACACATATCTTCAAGGCGAAGATGGCACCTACTTTTTGTATAAAGAAGGTTCGGTGATGTTTAACCCCAGCGGCGGCTTTTTCTTTCAGTCCGAAATGAATGGACGGACGGAAGATGGAATCATGGAAGATGTCATGAAAGCTTTAACAGCAGGACTTGACGCGGGAAAATAATGATCCGAAAATTGTTACTTTTTGTATTTAGCAGTAGTAGTAGTTCGAGCAGTAGCAGTTGTTCACAGTCCCCCTGTTGGTATCCCGATGATGTGACCTGCACCAAGTGTGGAGCGACATACCACATTTGCACGAGTGCACCTGGTGATTGCCCGCAAGGTGATGGCTATCACTCTTCGGAGCAATCTTGGCAATAGGAAAATGTGGAGAGCCTTCAACTTTCTCACTCGATGCGCTGGTTATCTTTTGATAGCTGGTGCGTTCTTATTCATGTTGTTGCTTTTTTTCTTTCGTAGACCGCCAGCGTCCGAATCGGTTTTAACCGTCAAAGTTGTCCCTGTCGATGCCGTCGTGGGTGATTTTGAAGTCCCTATGATAGACTTTGACGCGGCAGCCTACTACCAAGCGTATCCGTCTTGGTGATGCGCGTTTGAAGAACCCTCAGAAGTGGGGTTTACGTCGGAACCCGTAGGAGTTTTTCTGTTTGCATTCCAATCTTCTCTAAATTTTCCGCTTGACAACTACCTAAAAACCCTCTAAAATTAGAAAAGCCAAACCAGAACAGAAAGGAAATATTACAAACATCGTTCCTTTTAATTCACTTTCTTCGACATGCCCTATCTATAGAGGGAAAACAGAGCTATGCCACAAACTGACGCAAATCAACCGAATGTTATCGTCTTTTTCACCGACCAGCAGCGATGGGACACCTCCGGCTTGCACGGTAACCCACTCGACCTAACCCCCAATTTCGACCGGATGGCACAACGCGGAACACACGTCCATCGCTCCTTTACATGCCAACCTGTGTGCGGCCCGGCGCGGTCATGTCTTCAAACCGGACTCTACGCAACCCGCACAGGATGCTTCCGAAACGGCATTCCGCTGTCCCCGAATCTCAAGACCCTCGCACACCACTTCGGTGAGGCAGGTTACGCCACGGGATACATCGGTAAGTGGCACCTCTATAGTGGTGCCACAGGCCCGGGCCCCGTGCCAGCAGAGCATCGCGGCGGGTATGACTACTGGTTAGCATCTAACGTCCTTGAGTTCACCTCTGACGCGTATCAGACAACGCTCTACGATAACGACAATAGCCCTGTTGACCTTCCCGGCTATCGTGTGGACGCGCTCACAGATGCGGTGATTCGGTACGTTGACCGCCACAAAAACGAGCCTTTTTATCTCTTTACGTCATACATTGAACCGCACCACCAAAACCATTTGGACGATTACCCGCCGCCGGACGGGTATCGGGAACGGTACACAGGGAAATGGATACCGCCGGATCTTGCCGCACTCGGTGGTTCAACACACCAGCACTTAGGTGGGTACTACGGCATGGTGAAAAGACTGGACGAAGCACTCGGTAGGCTTTTGGATGCTCTCAAAAGCCTCCATCTGCTTGACAATACGATCATCCTCTTCACCTCCGATCACGGGTGCCATTTCAAGACACGTAACGGCGAATACAAACGTTCATGCCATGAGAGTTCAATTCGTGTGCCGACTGCGTTCCACGGTCCCGGTTTCATCGGCGGTGGTCAGCTTCAAGAACTTGTGAGTCTCGTGGATCTTCCGCCGACACTCCTAGATGCAGCAGGTCTGGCAGTGCCGGGTGAGATGCAAGGGCGTTCTCTTATGCCCCTTCTTCGCGGAGAGGCAGACGACTGGCCAGAGGAAGTATTCGTCCAAATCAGCGAGGCACAAGTGGGACGCGCTGTCCGTACCCAACGCTGGAAATATGGCGTGGATGCTCCACATCAAAATGGCAGCAGAGATGCAGGATCCGACCGGTATGCCGAGCAATATCTCTATGATCTCGAAGCAGATCCGTATGAGTTGCGAAATCTCATAGGGTTTCAATCACATGAACCCGTTACAGAGGTGATGCGGGAACGACTCATTCGGCGGATGCTTGAGGCAGGCGAAGAGGCACCAACAATCGAACCGGCACCCACACAAAGAAGTGGGCAACGCAACGTATCTGAAACGGAAGCAAGAAGTTAGCACCGTATACACATGGCACCCCTGTAAGGGCTCTCTTCTTCTCGACATCTCTCTATAAACATACCGTCCTTACAGGACTAAAGCAACGTTTGAAGCACTCAAGGTTGCTGTGTAAAATCCGGTGCGGTTGCAAACTACATTTACCGGCTCTGGGAAATCAGAATTTCGGAAATCGTGTGCGAAGTAGAAAGGTTTATCATTAAAAAATGAAGATTACAGATGTTAAGACCTTGGTCATGGGGACCAGTTGGCGCAATTTAACGTTCGTCAAAGTTGAGACAGATGAAGGTTTGACAGGTGTCAGTGAAGTGCGGATGAATAACCGTACGGATGCCCTTGTCGCCTATATTGACGGTGCGAAAAAACGGCATGTTATCGGAAGCGATCCGTTCAATACGGAAGATCTCTACCAACGTCTATTCCGTGACGATTACGGTCGCGCCGGTGAAATCGTCGCAACCGGAATCAGCGTTATTGAAATTGCATGCTGGGATATTATCGGCAAGGCACTCAATCAGCCGGTTTATCGCCTGCTGGGTGGTGCTTGTCGTGATAAGATTAAAGCGTATGCGAACGGTTGGTATCGCGTTGAACGCGCACCTGAAGAGTTTCACGCTGCCGCAAAAAGAGTCCTTGAAAAAGGGTACCGGGCCCTTAAGTTTGACCCGTTTGGGGCGGGTTATTACGAACTCTCTTACGAAGAGAAACTGAAATCCGTTGAACTCGTTGAGGCGGTTCGGGATGCCGTTGGACCCGATGTTGAAATTCTTGTCGAGATGCACGGTCGGTTCAGTCCTTATATGGCAATTGAGATTGCCGCAGACCTGGAAAAATACCAGCCCAGCTGGGTTGAGGAGCCGGTGCCGCCCGATAATATCGCAGCCCTCGCAAAAGCCGCTGAGAATATCCATCTACCTGTTGCTACCGGGGAACGTCTCCACAATAAATATGAGTATCGCGAGCTGATTAACCTGCAAGCGGCAGACATCCTGCAGCCGGATATTACCCAGACCGGCGGTTTTTTGGAGACGAAGAAAATCGCAGCGATGGGCGATATGTGCTATATGACCGTGGCACCGCATAATGTCGGAGGGCCCGTCTCCACCGCAACTGCGTTGCACTTTGCCGCGTGTACTACCAATTTTAAGATTCAGGAACATTTCAACGATTTCTCTGAGGCGTGGGTTAAAGAGGCTGCAACCGGATGCCCAGAAGTCATTGATGGCTACTTTAGCCTACCCGATGGCCCAGGACTCGGGATGGAACTCAATGAGGACCTCATCGCTGACCATCCCTATCGTGAAGGCTCGTTTAACCTCTTTGAAAACGATTGGCACAAACGTGAATATTAGTCTGAACTGTGATTTTTGGGATTACAGGATTTGTGTGATAAAGTCAAGCAAGGGAATCTGATGATCTCATAAATCTTGGTTCTGATGGATAAAGAGAAAGGTAAATCTACAACAGATGAGTTTTCACTATAAAAACGGGTATCTCTACTGCGAGGAAATGAGCGTTAAAGACATTCAGGAACAGGTGCCTTATAGCCCATTCTATCTCTATAGCCTCGCGCAGTTGGAGGCAAATTACGTTGCATATCAGACAGCACTTGAGGGTATGGATTCGATTATAGGCTATGCAGTTAAAGCCAACAATAACCTCCACCTTCTCAAGCGTCTCAGTGCGCTCGGTAGCGGTGCGGTTCTTGTCAGCGGAAACGAATTGCAGATGTCACTCGCGGCGGGATTCGATCTGAAACGAACGATCCTAAATGGCAATGGAAAAACGTTTGAGGAACTCAGCCTCGCTGTTGAACACGGTGTGCTTATTAACATCGATAGCGAATTCGATTTAGCACATATTCAGCAGACAGCAAAACACCTCGACAAACCCGCAGAAGTCCTTATCCGTATCAATCCGGATGTGGATCCGGGAGTGCATCCCTACGTCTCTACAGGCATGAAAAATTCCAAGTTCGGCATCCGTAATGAACGGCTGAACTGGTTTTTGAACGGAATTCGCAAGGACAGGCTGCTAAATTTAGTCGGTGTGCACTGCCATCTGGGTTCAACAATCAAAGATGTTCGAATCTTCCGAGATGCCACCGAGATTATGCTCGCCTTCATGCGTGAGATTCGAGAAGAAGGCTTCTCAGCACGCTATCTCAATATCGGGGGTGGTTTAGGCATTGACTATGAGCGCACCGGTGAGGAAATTCCGACCCCTTCCGATCTCATTGGTTCTATCCGGGATCTACTCCCTAAGGATATTACGCTTATTATTGAACCCGGGCGATCTCTTGTCGGCAATGCTGCTGTCTTTGTCAATCGCGTCACGGGTGTAAAGACCAACGGTAATAAGCACTTCATCGTTACGGATGGCAGCATGTCTGAATTGATTCGTCCAAGTCTTTACGATGCCTATCAGCACATTCAGTTTATCGAACCCGTTGATGGGGAGGTCGAAATGTACGACATCGTCGGGCCCGTCTGCGAATCGTCAGATTTTCTGGGCAAAGCGCGATCGCTTCCGACACCGCATGAAGGTGCCGGACTTGTCGTCTATGATGCGGGGGCGTATTGCCACGCCATGAGTTCCAACTACAACTTGAAGATGCGTCCGCCGGAGTATCTCGTTGACGGCGATAATTTCATTTGCATTCGTCGCGTTGAAACATTAGACGATTATCTGCGTGTCTTCGACGTATAGCCTATTTGGGCAGGCGCTTGTTCCTGCCCGTTGTCCCCCTGTGACCCGACACCCCCAATCCCTTTGTATACTGTCCGTGCAGGGGCGTTGCTATAATCGATTAACATTTCTAAATTCGCTTTTCAGAAACGATTATTGCGATCCTTCGCAGGAGCACCCGCAACCCCTCCCCCGAACAGACAGGCACCGGCGTGCTTGAACTGCATGAGATGTGGCACTCGCTAAAAGAAAAAACAAACGTTGGATGTGGAAAGCTTTCTGTTGTGATACAGGAGCACTTATCGCCTGGGAATGTAGGGATCGCGATAAAGCCGCCCTCGGAAAACGCATAGCACGCTTAGAAAAATGGAACGTTAAGCACCATGACACCGCCACCTAAAATCATAATGACTTATGGTGCTTTTTTGCGACCACTCTCGCCGACTGCGTTCTTGCAAGCCCGGCGATAGATACAAATTCCGTTTGACTTTTACCAAGTTCCGTGCTAAAGTAACCTTATGAATGACACATTGCTCAGGGTCCAGAACCTCAAAACCTATTTTCGTACTCCGGAAGGGCTCGCACGTGCCGTTGATGGCGTTTCTTTTGACATCAAGCCGAACGAGGTTTTTGCACTCGTCGGCGAGTCGGGTTGTGGTAAAAGTGTTACTGCCCTTTCCATTATCCGACTCGTTGCGAAACCTGCTGGGTTCATTGCGGACGGTGCCATCTACTACAATGGGCAAGACATCACACAACTCTCTGAAGTCGAGAAACGTAAAATTCAGGGTTAAAATATGCCGAAAATCAAAATACTCTCTACAGATGTTGCCAATAAAATTGCCGCAGGCGAAGTCGTTGAACGTCCTGCCTCAGTCGTCAAGGAACTCATCGAAAACGCTGTAGATGCCGAAAGCACTTCGATTCGTGTCGAAGTCCGTGCGGGTGGGAAACGACTCATCCACGTCTCCGATAACGGAAGCGGTATGGAACGTGAGGACGCACTCCTCGCCTTAGAACGCCACGCAACGAGCAAAGTCAATCGTATCGAAGACCTTGATCAGATTCAAACCTTTGGCTTCCGAGGTGAAGCCTTAGCCAGTATTGCCTCGGTCTCACAATTTGAGCTCCTCACCCGTACGCCTGATGCACTCATGGGTACAAAGGTGAACGTTGATGGCGGTGTCTTCCAATCCGTCGAAGAAAGTGGGTGTTCTCCCGGCACCCACATGTCGGTTAACAATCTTTTTTACAATGTTCCAGCACGTCTGAAGTTCCTGAAAACGGATACCACAGAGATGAACCACGTTACGCGGCAGATGACGTGGACAGCCCTCGCACACCCGAACATCCAATTTTCACTGACACACAACAGCAGATCTATCCTTGATGTTCGCGCGTGTGATTCACACTTGGATCGGGTCCGCCTCATATACGGCAAAGAATTCGCTGACAATCTTATCGAATTTACAGAAGAATTGCCCGACTTGAAAATGTACGGCTTACTCGGAAAACCGGAATTTACAAAACCGAACCGTGAGTATCAACTCTTTTTTCTCAACCAACGCCCCATTCGCAGTCCTATCATAGCTGCAGCACTCACAGAGTCACTCAGCTCTATGATTGCCAAGGACCGGCAGCCCGTCGCTCTACTTTTCCTAACGCTTGACCCCGAAGCCGTTGATGTCAACGTACATCCCGCGAAAATAGAGGTACGTTTTCGGAACGAACGTACAATTTACAGCGGTATCGTTCGGATGCTCCGTAACGCCATCCATAAAGCGAAGTATATCCCGAAAATCGAAACACCTGTTGAAGCGAGGCAACCTGAAGAAGCTGCTGAACGTCGCGATATCGGTTTATCACAACGGGGCTCCACACCTATTACCCGGAAAGGGCAACAACGCGCAACAACACCGATATCACAAACGCAGCGAATCCAAACATCACCCTCACATCAGATAGGAAACAGCGGACAGGAAACCGAAATTACCGATACGGTGCAAGCACAAACCCCAGCCACCCCGACTGAAATTGTTGTGCAACCGCCGCCGCATGTTTCTGAAGACTTAGATCTGAGTCTGCTCGATTTTGAGCATATCCAACTGAAAACCAACCTCTTTAAGACCTACATCGTCGTTGAGGCGAGAGATAAAATCTTCTTTATCGATCAGCACGTCGCTGCGGAGCGTGTCCTTTACGAACGTTTCGTCAACCAGATGAAGACCGATGGTATGCCTGTGCAAGGGCTGCTATTACCCGTCACGCTGGAAGCCACAGCAGAGCAGCTCGGTACCCTCAAAATTCACAACGACATCTTTAAGAAACTTGGCTTTGATTTGGAGGAATTCGGTGGGAACACTATCCTAATTCGCTCGATTCCGGCGCCCTTGCCGACACGGGTCGCCGCACAGACCGTCACGGACCTGCTTGACAAACTCCCGACCGAGCCACACACCGAAGTGCAAATCCCAGAAGTGATTGATAACGTCTTGGTTACCCTTGCCTGCAAATCGGCTGTCAAAGCAGGGGACACACTGGATACTAAAGAGATGATAAACCTCCTCAAAGAATTATCGGAGGCAAAATTGCCATTCAATTGTCCCCACTCACGACCTATTATCGTCGAGATGGGACGCGATGAGCTCGAACGGCGATTTCATCGGTAAGCAGCACCGATAGGCTGCCAATTTCAGAGCTATCCCAAGTTGGCTCATTCACAATCGGAGACACTTGAAATTTTTTGATTCATCCCGTACAATTTACGAAAACCCTCCTTACATATCGCTGCCGGCGGAGTCTCCAGATGAAAAATCCCAATTTGTCCTTGGACACCTCAGAAAGAGAGGAAATTACAAAACCCACACCGACATCTGGCTATTACCTCGATTACACCAGGCATAGTATGGAATCGCTGTAACTTCCAACTGCTTCACTTTCGGTTTTGTGGGCAGGTAGAGATTGTTCTGCCATGCAGAAGCATCCAACGCCGTTCCGATACCACGGATGAGCGTGACACCACCAAGCAATTCTGCGTTAAATGTTGCTTCTAACGCAACCTCCCCGGAGAGGGCTAACGTCTGAAAAACGCCATCTGGGTTGTCAATATCCTCAAAACAGTAGACAATCGGCCCGCGGCGCAAAGCGAAGCGTCCAACATTTTCCTTCACGAGTGGATGCGCATAAACACGGGAAATAGGCATATCGAACTGAAGTTCAACACTATCATCAGCGTGCCACTCCCGCGTAATTGAGAGGTACCCCATGGAATTCGAGCCTGTCCTATAGATCCTGCCGTTGACGCGCGCTTCAAATTGTTCACACCAACCCGGCACCCTTAAATTCAGACTAAAGGACACTGGGATTTCGGGAGCAATTGTCAGTGTCACATCGCCTGTCCACGGATAATCAGTCTCTTGTGTCAATTTCACCGAGACACCGCCTGCGACAGTCGTCTCAGCCGTGCCGCCGACGTAGAGATTTACCCATACGCCTTCGCCCGATTCAGCGTAGATGTACTGTCCGATGGATGCAAGGAGTCGCGCGATATTTGGCGGGCAACACGCGCAGCTAAACCATTCATGCCGAGATCTATCGCCGTAACTCGCCAATGGATTCTGATAAAAGAAGCTTGTCCCGTTCAGTGAAATGCCTGAGAGTGCCCCGTTGTAAAGGGCTGTCTCCAACATATCTACAAAACGCGATTCACCGTGCAATAAGAACATCCGATGTGCCCAAAATATCAGGCCAATAGACGCACAAGTTTCAGCGTAGGCAGAAACGTTTGGGAGCTCATAGTCGTTCGTGAAGCCTTCGTTGTGACCAGAGGGCCCGACGCCCCCCGTAACATATAGACGTTTTTCTGTTACGTTCTGCCAAAGTGCTTCCAAGGCATTGATGATTGCGGTATCACCGGTCTCATAAGCAATGTCAGCAGCGGCACTGTAGAGATACATCGCACGGACTGCGTGTCCGACGCACTCTGTCTGCTGATGTATTGGAAGATGTGCCTGGGCATAGTGTCCCTCAAATTTTCCATCTCGCGTGAAGTGGTGGCGATACGCATCGAGCCCACCGGGAATGTCAGGATTCCCTAATTCCTTCTCAAAAATCGACGGGGAATGCCCGCGGCGGGTGACAAAATATTCGGCGAGTGCAGCGTAGCGCGTTTCACCTGTGATGTTCGCCAATTTTATAAGAGCGAGTTCAATCCCTTCATGTCCGGGCAATCCATCTCGTTTGCCGGGGCCAAAGGTGCTGTCAATCAGATCAGCGAACCGGCACGCCACATCTAATAACGTCCGCTTTCCAGTCGCTTGATAATGTACAACTCCTGCCTCAAAGAGATGTCCGGCGCAATATAATTCGTGCATGATGCCGAGATTCTGCCAACGCTTCGTCGGCTCAACGAGTGTGAAATAGGTATTCAGATAGCCATCAGGTTGTTGGCTTGCAGCAATTTTCGCGATGACTGCATCTAACTCCGCTTCCCACGCTGGATTCGGATGTGTCGAAAGCGTATAGGATGCCGCCTCTACCCACTTATAGACATCGGAATCGTTGAAAAAGATACCTTCAAACTCTCCCGACATTAAGCCTGCCGTTTTTGCGAAGTTATCTATTCTACCGGTTTTTCGGCACTGTGCCAATTCGTGTGGAATCGTCACCTCGGAATTCGTTTTTTGTCGGGGGGCCCAAAACCGGTCGCTAATTGTAACTGCAGTGAATGAAAGTGGTTTCATAATTGAGTCTCTTATCTTCGATTAATACCGTGAAGTGTGATATTAACGGCTTCTGATGCTAATCTCCTGGAACGCGTCAGCTGGTAAATATTTTCCCAGTACATTCTGAACACTTGCTTCGTTAAGTGCCTGTGGTGTGATTAAGACACATTTGTTCCTCGAGTTCTTCCGCCAAGTTGTTTCAAACTCTGTGTAACGCAGGCGACGCTTAGCGAAATTGGTAGGGTTTTGAAGATAGACCTCGCTCGTTTGGTCATTATAGTCGGACAAAGGCAAGATTTCCGGGGTTCGTCCTTGAAATTGAACCATGACAATGGGGGCCCAGCCTTTGGCAACAAACGCCTTGAGGACATCAAGCGACCCGCCGGAGATAATAGCGATGTGTTGTGCCTTTCCTTGCGTTCTTGCATAGAAATCGTCAAGTCCGGTTCTACGGGTAGGCATAGGTTGGCTGAAAGCGTTTTTGAAAACGTTTCTCAGGTAAGGTTGTTCCTGCAAACGGACCATAGCGCTCTCAGGCAAACCAGCTTCTTGGCTCCGCTTCGCTCGCGCCGGCACATGCCGTTCCGCAGCTGCGATTGCCGGTTCAGGCACAAGGTATTGTCCTTGAGGGGGCGGGCCACAACTGATTACCAAAAGTAAAAAAATAAGCGACGCAACACAAGCACGCACATTTGCGTACGAAGAATCTGCGGGTAATAGCTGAGGAATTTCTCTTAAAATAGACATGCGATGTTTCATAATCACCCTCCTTGCATATAGGAACGGCTTGTGTGCCAAACAGTTTACCGTTCTTATGAATCTCAATCAACTTTAACTGTTACCTCACGTTTTTCCTTCCATGATTCCACAATCGCTTCAGTTATCCGTAGGGCTTGTAACCCGTCTCTACCGGTGGGTGCGGGTGGCCGATCTGCCAGTAAATCGTCAACGAGCGCCGCTATGCGTAAGGCAAATGTCCCATTAAAAGCAAGCTGTTCGGCTCTGAAAATGGAAGGACGATATTCTTCAACCACTTGGGTATTGCGTTTCATCAAGGTCGCACGTGTGAGGACATTATCAACGGCAATTTCGCCATCGGATCCACAGATTTCAAGGTGTTCAATCGGATGGATGAAGTCGCTATCCCAGCTTGCCATCAACGTCGCAACGACTTCTGTTTCATAACGAAAAGAGATGGCCATGCTCGTATAGCATGCATCCTCACCTTCGCGTGCCTCATGTTGCCGAGGCTTTGCCATTTGTGCACAAACAGCCACAATTTCGCCGCCAAACCATCGGAGTAGATCAATTGCATGCGTCTGTAATTCATAGAGTAGATAATATTCACCCTTCCACGTTGAAGCCGGCCCTCCCTGAGATAATTTCATGTCTAAGTAGTAAGTCTGTCCAATCTCCCCAGCGTCAAACCATTTCCGCGCTTGGGCATACCCGGGGGCGAATCTTCGGTTGTAATCAATAGCGAGGTAGACACCCTTCTCCTCCGCTTTGGCGACCATCTGTTCCGCTTCGTTGATGTAAATCGACAACGGTTTTTCAGAGATAACATGTTTGCCTGCTTCGAGACACTCCATAACTGGCTCGAAATGCAAATAGTCAGCGGTTACAACGTCTACCAGGTCGCATGCTTCATGGGCGAGCATTTCTTTAATCGAGGGGTACCAGTTGGGTACCCCCAGTTCTTCGGCACGCGTTTTCGCCTTGGAGGTATCTATATCACACACTGCCACCAATTCTGCCCCCGGATGCTGGAGGTAGCCGAGTTGATGTAGATTTCCAATGCCGCCGCACCCAACCGCTGCAACTTTCAGTTTCCCTGTCATAATCGTGTACTCCTTTACGCGCTGGACGCGCTCCGAGCATAGCTTACGCCAGCTTAAGTTCCGAATCGAGCCTGACAACCTATTTTTTAAATTCCGTTTTTCGCTTGCAATACATTGCAATGTATCATGGATGAATATAATATTAATACCTTCGCGAAAATTAACTGGCGACATAGGGTAAATATCGCAAAGGTATCGGTGAAACAGACCAACTTACAAGGATGTTGACCCCTATTAGAGATTATATCATTGTTTACCGTTTTCAGTCCACATGTATTAACAATAACGCTCCGGCAGCTCTGCCGCATGGTGTTCGCAGGGCTTGCCCGGGCCGAACTGCTAACACATTGCTGCTTCGGGAAATGGTTATTCTCAAGTAAGCAACACCAAAATTCATCGTAGGTTCTGACTGGCAATCCATCGCCATCAATCGAATACCGTTTGCAAAGACATAACGTGCTATGCTATACTTGCAGCTAACACTTTTTGAAGGAGAGGTCCGCCCCAATGAATTGCCCGCGCTGCAAACGGGAAGACGCTGGCAAACGGACACACCTGCCTGAATCCGCTACCGGCGGGGCAGCCCTCCTTGATGAAACAAGGCAGTATCTGGAAAAATAGAGCGAAAGCTCCACATCTGGAAAAATTTTCGTCGTTATGCGCGAAGACGTGTTGTCCGCGAATGTCATCGTCGGGGTCAAGCGAGATTAAGCGCCGCGCAGGATTTGATTGACCTTGACAACCCCGACAATTTGTTTTAAAATTAAAGGTGGGAGGTATAAAAAACTTATGCAAACACAACTATTAACCACAGGAATTATCAAGTATAGTGCCGGTGTATGCTTACTCATGCTCGTTTTTGGGGGTATAGCAGCTGCAGAATCGTTCGGCGACCCGTTTGAGAAGGGAAAATTGCAGAATCCGAACTGGGAATGGCAAAACGAACCCCCGAACTGGGATGTCGGCGAAACCCGTGAGGATTTCCTTTATATCGACAGCGAACCTAATCGAAATCTCTGGGCAAACGACATGTCTCACTTCCTATACCAGGAGACCGACACAGACATATTCGATGTCGAGACCCACTTCTTCGCCAGATGGGACACCTCTTCCGGCGTTAACGGACTCGTCGTGAAAAGCCCATCGGACGATAACTGGGTAACCATCAAATTCTGGTCCCGAGATCCAGCCGCGAAAGGACAGATCCAGTACCAGACGAAACAGAATGAGGGGGGGAACGGATTAACAGGCAACGCCGGATTCACGCCTGAATTCGGAGAAACTGAACTCTTTCTTCGACTCGCCAGAAATGGTGATGAATACAGTGCGTGGTATAAAACCGAGGAAAACGAGGATTGGATTGACATTGGTGTGACCGAATTTGAACTCACACCCCCTGTATGGCTCGGTGTCTACGCCGGTGTTGCCGAAGCTACCGGTAGTTTAGAAGTTGAATACGAATATTTCAGAGACAACCTGAACCCCTTCCCTGTTGAACCCGGCGGAAAAGCCACAACAACTTGGGCAGCAGTAAAAACCCAATATTAGCATAGGCAACGGTTAGGCAGTACCGTCTCATTATTTTTTTCACGTTTTTCAGTGTTTCTACTGTATCGACACTTACCTTTACAGATGTTTGCCTCACTGCAAACGTCTCTCAACGTGACCTGTCTATTGACGCGGAATCCGGGGCTGGAGTGGGTCCCGGGACTGCCGCCGATTATGACAACGTTGCCTGCTATTCTAATAGCTGGCAGTAAGAGACACCTGATTAAACCAAATCTCCCTTTACCAATAACCTAACTGATCGGAAATCCGGTCCGATACCCACAAGGCATTGCCCGCAAACGTCACCGATCAGATAGCATTCATTGAAGGGATCTGTGAAATAGTCGGAGATAGAACACATCTTCTCCCTTTCACCGCAGGTATAGCAGACGAAGTAGAAATGCCAGAGAAACGAGCTATCTGGACATGAGAGTAGGTTCAACACGTCGGCTGTTCCACCGTGGCGAGAGGCTTAAAAATGACGAGTAAGTATTTGGAGAATATTGACTGTGCCAACAGCCCCGAGCGTTCGCGTCGCCTTCTACGGATGTGGTAACTTCGCGAACCGTACCCGAATTCCAAACCTATTGCAAACGAACGCCGTGGAGATTGTCGCTGCATGTGATAGCAACCCCGAAGCGGCACAGGAAACAGCAACGCACTTCAACATCCCCAGTGTTTACCAGGATGCCCACGAAATGCTTGACGCTGAAGCGATTGACGTGCTATACTCTATCGTACCGGCGTACGTGCGAACCGACGTTGAAGTAACCGCTGCCGAAAAAGGCATCCATATTTTCAGTGAAAAGCCACAAGCCATCACGATGCTGGTTGCTCACCGGATTAATGATGCCGTTCAGCGAGTAGGAGTCCTCAGCACCGTCGGGTTCCGCGAAAGGTATCGTCCTATCTTTCAAGAAGCCCGCCGATATTTGACTGACAAGCAGATTGTACACGTCCGATTTCAGAGCTTCGGAGGCTTACCGCCTTCAAGCGAGCGCGCACCAAAAACATGGTGGGAAGAAATGGACAAATCCGGCGGACGCGCCTTAGATTGGGGGGTTCATGCAACTGACTACACCCGTTTTATGACTGGATTAAACGTCGTCAAATCCCAAGCATTTTATTGTGACCGTCCAGATTATGCCAACGCCCTGTCCAGCAGTTTTAACTTCTGTCTTGAGAACGGTGCTACGATGACCTTGAGCTTTGTCTCAGCGGGGCCGGGGCCGAGAGATGAACCGAGATTCACTATCTTCTACGAAGGCGGATGTCTCGAAATTCACGGATACGACAGGATCCTCGTAAATCGTGAAGTCCACTATGAAGCCGATGAATTCGACCCGTGGCTGGAACAGGACAAAACCTTTATCCGCGCCATCCAGTCTGGAGATGCAAGCCTGCTGCTCAGTGATTACCACGATGGGCTTTTCTCCTTAGCCCCGATTTTAGCCGGTTGGGAATCCGCCCGCCGCAACGGAGAATGTATTGACATTGCGTCGTTTATGGACGACGCGTAATTCACTCACACCCAACAACCAGAAGCAAAGGAAAAATATGGACGCAAAATTGAAAAAGATTCAGATTACCCCAATGAAATTCGACAAAGAAGGTGGAATCCAAAAAGAAGAATTCGCCACACTTACCATTGAAGTGCCGATGGACAGCACATCGCAGCGCGCTGCAGTTGTAAATCTTTGTGAACTGCTCGACCAAGAATGGATCGTGGTTAACGTCGAAGGCAAAACGGTTGTAGCC
This sequence comes from Candidatus Poribacteria bacterium, assembly GCA_965202725.1. Classification (GTDB taxonomy): domain Bacteria; phylum Poribacteria; class WGA-4E; order WGA-4E; family WGA-3G; genus WGA-3G. Next base: position 3,275,216 of record OZ241845.1, on the reverse strand, counting down.
GTCAGCACTGCTTAAGCTGTTTTTTCCCATGTCGGCCAGAGTCTATGCCGATCTAAAATTGGAGAAAAGCCTGCTTTAAAGTTAAAGCTTGATGAATAGCGGTTGCTTAACAATTGGAAGACTGCAAGGACAACGGGCGCAGCCGCTCAGATTTAACTGTTAAAAATATGAAAAAAGATTTACTTTTTACACCGGGGCCCACGCCAATCCCGCCCGAGGCGCTCTTAGCGATGGCACAACCGATCGACTACCACCGCAGCAGTGCTACCGTCGCCTTAATCAGAGACGTACTCGAAAAACTCAAACACGTCTTCCAGACCGAAAACGATGTCTTATTCTTGACATCATCTGGGACAGGTGCCATGGAAGGCGCAGTAGCCAATCTTTTATCTCGTAACGATAAGGCAATCGTGATTCGGAGCGGTAAATTCGGGGAACGGTGGGGCGAAATCTGTAACACTTATGGCGTTGAAGTTCTTCCCTGCGATGTCAGCTGGGGAAATTCTGTTGACGCACAGACTGTAGAAGCACTCTTAACAGAACACACCGATGTGAAAGTCGTTTTTGCAACGCTCTGTGAGACATCAACGGGTGCTTTGCACGACATTGAAGCCCTGGCACGTCTGACGCGAGTACGTCCGACGCTCTTGGTTGTTGATGCCGTGAGCGCACTCGGTGCAGACGATCTACAGATGGATAACTGGGGTGTGGATGTCGTCGTTTCCTGCTCACAGAAAGGCTTGATGACCCCCCCAGGGCTTGCATTCGCTGCGCTTAATCAACGCGCATGGAATGCCGTTGAACGTTCCAATCTCCCAAAGTATTACTTAGACTACCGCAAGGCGTACGAGAGGGGGGTGGAAGGTTCTGTTCCCTATACACCGGCAGTGACGCTGTTGACTGCACTTCAATGTGCCTTGAATCGTATCTGTCAAGAAGGTATCCGCAATACCATCGCCCGTCATAACCGTCTGGCACTTGCGACGCGGCGCGCGATTAAGGTGTTAGGCCTCCCGCTATTCGCAGCATCTCCAGCGAATACCTTAACCTCGATCCGATTGCCGGAAGCAATTGACGGAAAGGCGTTCATCCATCGCATGCGCGACAAATACGGTGTTACTTACGCCGGGGGCCAGAGTCACCTCAGCGGAAAAATCGTCCGGATCGCACACCTCGGTTGGATGAACGAAAACGATGTGATCGTCGCCATCTCCGCATTCGAGCGAGGGTTAAGAGAAGCGGGTTACACTATCCCCCTCGGGGCAGGTGTGAGTGCCGCTCAGGAAGTTTTTAACGATTAAAGCCGATAAGCCCCAGCGCCGTTTCCGGTGTCAACGCCGAGATATAAAATTGATGAAAGCCCATTTTTAGGTTGTGAAAAGTTCTTTGACAATTGAAAGACTGCAAGGACAACGGGCGCAGCCGCCCAGATTGAATAACTTAAAAATATGACTGAAACTACACTTTTTGATGCATCTTATGAACACCGAAAACAGCCCCTGTTAGCCCAAACATTGGAACGCCTACGGCCTATCTATAGCAACGCGGAACTGAGTGTCCTTCGGATTGACCGCACAAGTCGCCAAGGCTTGGCACAACGTTCCGGACGTGGGTTCGTCAATCGGGATACCCTCGAAACCGTGCTTGGCAATCTCTTAGAATGCGTTGCACCGGGGTCACACAACGCCCCGCATCTTCACCATCAGAACCAAAACCTTTCAGACGCAATTGAAGAGGTGGCAGACCAGTTGTATGCTATGGTCGCGCAGTCTTTTTTAGCCGTTACGGATGAGACACACCTCGGTGCCGCGCTGGAAACCGCCTTCTCACTCCTCTGGGAATTACCCCGCTTTAAAAGTCGGGCGCTCTGGAACCGCTTCGCCTCTCTCAAAGACCCAGCTGTTTGGGACGCGTACCTCCTTCACACCGGCATCTCTCGCGAAAAAATTGCCGCCTTAGATTTTCGTTCCGAAATTGATGTGGCAATTCAGGAACGGACTTTTGAACCCTATCAGGATTTCCTCGGTACTGTAAACCTCGCCTCTGTTTTAGACTATCAACTCCAATTGGTCGGCAGCACCTATCCCGGGTGGCGAATCCTTTTCTACCACGATGTCGCACACGCTTTGACGCAGAGCGTACCCCTTGAAGAGAGACCAGAAATCCAGAGAGTTCCCGTCCCATTGCTGCCGCGCGCCATTTCAGAACTCGCCGGCCGCTACTATCAAGCCGACCTGCATCCAGAAACACGGATAGGTGATGCCAACTTCTTAGAACATCCGCATCGCGGCGTAACCACCGGACAAACAGGTATCATAGGTTCCGGATGCGTTATCTACCCTTGCACGCTCGGCGGCTTGAGCGTTAAAGTTAAACAACGTCACCCCGTCATCGGTGATTTTGTTGAGATCGGTACAGATACCAGCTTACTCGGTCCTGTTCAGATCGCTGATTACTCCACTGTCGGCACGAACACTGAAATCTACGGGTTTGTCGAAATTGAACAACGGTGCCGTATCGGTTCGTCCGTCATTATTGGCACCATCCGGGGGGCGGCAGCGCATCCCGGAAAAATCTATATTGGTGATGAGGTCCGCATCGGTGACGGTACTGTCATAGAGAACACCTCAGAGATGGACCTGATCATACCGAACCGCTCGCACATACCGGCGCGAAGCCACGTCGCAAACGACGGGTTCGGATTCCCTCGATATGTTACTTAGGGCTATTCGCTAAAAGGCGGCTTGGGTAAGTCAAAACGTCTTTAACTCATGACCGAAGGTTGATTAACAGTTGGAAGCAAAAATGAGAAAAATACAACGCGCACTTATTAGCGTCTACGACAAAACCGACATCTTGGAAATAGCAACCGCCCTGGTCCAGCATGGCGTAGAAATCCTCTCTACCGGGGGTACCGCGCAGCACCTCCGAGATGCCGGAATCGACATCCTTGATATCGCTGACTACACTGGCTTCGCCGAAATGCTCGACGGGCGGGTTAAAACCCTGCACCCCAAAATTCACGCGGGGCTCCTCGCCGAATGGGAGAATCCGGCGCACAGCACCCAAACGGAAGCACACGGTATAAGTCCTATAGACATGGCGATATGTAATCTCTATCCCTTTGAAACAACCGTCGCGACACCGGATGTGGCGCTCCCCGAAGCGATTGAGAACATCGACATCGGCGGGCCAACGATGATTCGCGCTGCAGCGAAAAATTACCAATACACTGCTGTCGTTACAGCCGTGAATCAATACGCACAAATTATAGCTGACTTAGATGCCAACGCCGGTTGTCTTTCGGAAGAGAGACGATTTGAATTGGCAAAAGCGGCGTTCGCGCATACCGCCCAGTATGACACCGCAATTGCCACCTATCTCGCTGACAACGTTTCCCTCCCGATAATGGGAGGGAATAAAGCAGCGGGCTCTGAATCAGACGAATTCACCGCTGATTTGACGCTTCGTTTCAAGAAAGCGCGGACACTCCGCTATGGGGAAAACCCACACCAACGTGCCGCTTTCTACAAAACTGAAACCGACCCAGGGGCTTGCGCTGCGTGGGCAAACCAACTCAGTGGGCAACCGCTCTCCTTTAACAACATCCTCGATTTAGAAGCCGCTTTAGAAATCGTCAAGGACTTCGCGCACCCCACATGTGCTATCATCAAACACACTAATCCTTGCGGACTCGCGACAGCTGATAGCCTACAACATGCCTTCACGAAAGCTTTAGCATGCGATCGAACCTCTGCTTTCGGTGCTATTGTTGGGTTAAATCGCAAAGTGACAATTCAGACGGCTAACACGATCCGAGAAGCCGCGAACGCAGGGGTGAAAATCGATGCCATTATCGCACCGAGTTACACCGAAAAAGCGTTGCGTGCCTTGTCGCGTGTCAAACGCCGCCCGATTCTGGAAACAGGCCCCCTTTCCGCCTCGGAACCGATTTTACAAATTCGCAATGTCACAGGAGGTGTGTTGGTTCAAGACACAGATGTTCACGAATTGAGTCCTGATGCCTTAAAGGTCGTTACGCAGCGCGCCCCAACGGACGCAGAGATAACCTCCCTACTTTTCGCGTGGAAGGCGTGTAAACACGTCACATCCAACTGCATTCTGCTTGCGCTAGACACGCAAAGCATCGGCATCGGGGCAGGACAGATGAGCCGAGTAGATTCTACGCTTATTGCTGTCCGAAAAGCGGGGGGCAAGGCGAAAGGCGCCGTGTTAGCCTCGGATGCCTACTTTCCATTCCCGGATAGCGTTGAGATTGCAGGTGAGGCGGGGATTCGTGCTATTATTCAACCGGGGGGGTCCGTTAATGATGCACCTGTGATTGAAACTGCGGATGCTTACGGCATAGCGATGGTGTTGACGGGGGTCCGGCATTTCCGGCATTAAGACGCATAGGATCATGACATTACTCGCTTCACAGGCTCCTATCCGCGATTTGCCTTTCATCCATTCTACAGGCTAACTGCAGAGGGCATCTCCATAGGAAATCAAAATTGCCTACAACACTCACACTCCCACCCACAATCATCACGGGCGCAGGCGCATCTGCGAACGTCGGTGAACAGGCGAAACGGCTCGGCGCAACGAACGTGCTTATCGTGACCGACCCAGGTATCGCCAAAATCGGATACGCCGACAACATCGCCCAAAATTTACACAACAGCGGAATAGCCTCCTCATGCTTCTCTGATGTCACACCCGATCCAACCTTACAGAATGTCCGAGACGGCTTAAAGCAATACACTGATGAAGGCTGCGATGCAATCGTGAGTATCGGTGGGGGAAGTGCCATTGACTGCGGAAAAGGCATTGGCATGAAACTGGCAAATGATGGCGATTTCGCCGGTTACATGGGTGTGGATAAAATCCCAAATCCAGGAGCGCCTCTCATTGCGATACCGACAACAGGCGGAACCGGCAGCGAGGTCTCCAAGGTTACGGTCATCACTGATACCGAGCGGAACGTCAAGATGATGTTCAGCAGTCCGTGCCTCCTCGCGGCTGTTGCGCTCGTGGATCCGTTGCTATCCCTGACAACCCCACCACATCTGACTGCGGCAGTTGGTGTTGATGCTCTGACGCATGCAATCGAGGCATATATCTCTAAGCGCGCCCAACCGATAACCGATGCCCTGGCCCTGAAAGCAGTTACGATGATTTCAGGCTCGCTCCGACAGGCGTGGGCGGATGGTGAAAATGTCTCCGCGCGCACGGATATGATGATTGGCGCGTCTATGGCGGGTATGGCGTTCAGTAATTCATCCGTGGCTTTAGTGCACGGGATGTCCCGTCCGATTGGGGCGTACTTCCACATCCACCACGGGCTATCAAATGCAGTGTTATTACGCGACGTGCTGGCGTTCAGCCTCGTCGGTGCCCCTACTCGCTTTGCTGATATTGCCCGCGCGATGGGCGAACCTATTGACGGTGTATCACCGATGCGCCAAGCAGACGCAGCAATCTCCGCTGTTGAAAGGCTTGTCGCCGACATCCAGATGCCGCGACTCGGTGGAATCGGTATCGACAGAGAAAAATTCGAGGCCGCCGTCCAACAGATGGCAGTCGATGCCATCGCAAGTGGAAGTCCGGCTAACAATCCGCGACAGGCTACTGCTGAAGAGATTGTCGCGCTGTATTGGGAATGTTTTTAATTGTACAGGAGTAAATTGTGAGCAGGCTCAAAATCGTTGTCCCCGGTGATTCACCCCCGCAAATCCAAGGCTCCCCGCATCTGGAACGCTTGAAGCCTTATGGCGATGTTGTTCTCTATACCGATCGCCCTGAAACCCGCGAAGCACAACTGCGTCCCACCAGAGATGCAGACATCCTCATCAATTCGTGGGGGCTCGTCAAGTGGCCCGATGCCCTGTTACAGCGACTTCCGAAACTCAAGCTCATTTCGCTCTGTTCAGTGGATGGCCCCGCATGGATAACGTCTACCTTCAAGGAAAAACCCTGGGGGTTGATGAACAGCAACCCGCAAAACGTGGTCACCTAATTTTTTAACAAGTGCTCCGGGTCCTCGTTCCGCTTCGTTTCACGAGAGTCCTTATCTAAGCAGAGGACCTATTTTAGATCATGAAAGGTCTCTTAACAATTGAAAAACGGCAAGGTCAAAGAACGCAGCAGCTCAGAGTTAACAGTTAAAAAGAACCGAGAACTACCCGGGAGAATAGGGGTCGATACGGGTGGCACCTTCACCGATATCGTGATGCAGGCCAATGCCTCGCTGTTCACGCACAAAGTGCTGTCTACACCGCAAAACCCTGCGCACGCCGTGATACAAGGCGTAGGTGAAATCCTACGCATGCACGACACCGATGCTGAAACGGTGGAGATTGTTCATGGATCAACGGTCGCAACGAATGCTCTCCTTGAACGCAGAGGTGCGCGTATTGCCCTCGTCACAACGAAAGGTTTTGAAGACGTTTTAGAGATTGGTAGACAGGCACGCCCAGACCTTTATGACTTCTTTGTAGAACGTCCAGCCCCCCTCGTCCCTGCTGAACGGCGTTTCGGTATTTCAGAACGGACACTGCACACAGGCGAAATCCAAACTGCGATTGAAGCAGACGCGTTGGATGCCCTGGCGACCCAACTCGCCACATTGGAACTTGATGCGATTGCGGTCTGTTTCCTTTTCGCCTACGTCAACCCGCAAAACGAACAGATTGTTGCGGAACACCTCTCATCACGGAAGCCTGAGATACCCGTTTCCTGCTCACACGAAGTCCTACCCGAATACCGTGAATATGCCCGCTTCAGTACCACTGTTGCGAACGCTTACATCTGTCCGACCTTGGAACGCCACCTCTCCACACTCATAGCATCGGAACGGTTTCCGAAGTCGTTCCGTTTGATGCTCTCCAACGGGGGTAGCGTTTCTGCGAAGAACTTCGCGATTGCAGGCATCCGTACGGTGCTCTCGGGGCCCGCTGGCGGTGTTCTGGGGGCATTTGAAGTTGCTAAAACCGCCGGATACAATCAGATTATCACATTTGACATGGGGGGTACTTCAACGGATGTGAGTCTCTGTAATAATGGCATCTCACTCACAACAGAAAGTACGATTAGTGGGCTCCCGATTAAGGTGCCGTTGATTGATATTCACACCGTCGGTGCTGGTGGGGGTTCTATTGCAACCGTCGATACAGGTGGTGCCCTTCGTGTCGGCCCGGAGAGTGCTGGGGCAACTCCGGGGCCAATCTGTTACGGAAATAACGGCGAGGACATTACAGTAACCGACGCGAATCTCTTCTTAGGGCGGATCGCGGCGACCCAATTTTTGGGAGGCGCGATGTCGCTTGAGACGGATAGACCCCGCGCATCCATTGAAAAATTTGCGACGTATCTCGGTATCCCACCTTGGGAAGCCGCTGACGGCATTCTCCAGGTCGCCAACGCCACCATGGAACGTGCCATCAAAGTTATTTCTGTGGAACGGGGGTTCGATCCCCGCGACTTCACGCTCGTCTCCTTCGGCGGTGCCGGGGGGCTACACGCCGCGTTTATGGCTGAGAATCTGGGCATCCGAACAGTCCTCATCCCGCCAAATGGCGGTCTACTCTCCGCCTACGGGATGCTCTTTGCAGATGTCATCAAAGACTACTCACAGACAGTGCTGTGGCAGCTCGAAACAGGCGGCAACGAGGAACTGGCTGATGTCTTAGACGCAGGATTCGCCGCGCTCCTCACCCGCGCCGAAAACGCGATGGAGACGGAAGGATTCACGCCCGATCAACTCAAAGTCAATCGATCACTTGATATGCGGTATGCAGGGCAATCTTACGAACTAAATATCCGTTATCACCAGGGGATCGGCCTTACAAACCCGTCCGACACTACCGGCGAGGCGATGCAGATGCTGGTTGAGACATTCCACACTGCACACGCCCAAAGGTTCGGCTATGCCCGAACCGATGCACCGGCGGAAGTGGTGAACCTCCGTCTTACAGCCATCGGTGAGATTGCCAAACCTTCGATCCAACCGACACCCGTCACTAACGCTGATGCCTCTGAAGCACGCGTCGCGCGGACACCCGTTATTTTTGAAAACGAAGCCGTCCCTACCGATTTCTATCGTCGTGAAATGCTGCGTCCCGGTAACCGCGTTGCAGGCCCGGCGATTGTTACAGAATTCAGCGCAACGACTGTAATACCCCCGCACTTCTCTGCCGTTGTGGATGCCTATCGAAATCTTATCTTGACAAAAAAATAGGCGTAGACAATTTCCTTTGACACGGTGCGGGCTGTTTGCTATACTTTGGACATGTTAGAAGCAATATCGCGTAGTCCGAAATGAGATGGAGAGCGGATTTAAGGAACGCACGTCTGTTAGCAATTGCACGCTATTTAACCGCGAGGAAAGTTAAAAAATGAAAATTACTGACGTTAAAACCATTTTAACAGCACCCAACGGCATTCGTCTTGTCGTTGTTAAGATTGAAACGAGTGTGCCAGGTCTCTATGGCATCGGCTGTGCTACGTTTACCCAACGTCCACTTGCCGTTGCAACAGCAGTTGATGAATACCTCAAACCGTTTCTGGTTGGAAAAGATCCAGCGAACATAGAGGACATCTTCCAAACCAGTTTTGTCAGCTCCTATTGGCGGAACGGCCCTGTCCTGAACAACGCGCTCAGCGGTGTAGACATTGCCTTATGGGATATCATGGGCAAACGCGCGAATATGCCTGTCTATCAACTGCTTGGCGGCAAATGTCGTGAAGCTGCAACCCTCTATGCCCACGCGGGTGGCAACACTTTCGAGGCAGTAGCGGAGAGCATCCGACGCTATATGGCACAAGGCTATCGCTATGTTCGGGCACAGGTGGCAATACCCGGTCATTCGACGTACGGTGCCGGGCGTGGCAGGGGCAGCTCCGAGGCCTTTGAACCAACTCCCTATGTGAACACCGTTATTAAACTCTTCGACTATCTACGGACGCAACTTGGTGAAGAGGTAGAACTCCTCCACGATGTCCACGAACGCATCCCACCCATTCAAGCGATCAATCTCGCCAAAGGGTTAGAACCTTACAACCTCTTTTTCCTCGAAGACCCGTTTGCGCCAGAGGATGTAGACTACTTCCAGCTCATGCGTCAACAGACAAGTACCCCGATTGCGATGGGGGAACTGTTTAACAACCCAAACGAGTACAGCAACATTATCAAAAACAGGCTCATCGACTTTATTCGAGTGCATATCTCACAGATCGGTGGCATCAGTCCTGCGCGTAAACTCGCTGCCTTCTGTGAATTCTTTGGTGTGCGCACGGCGTGGCACGGGCCTGGGGATGTATCGCCAGTCGGGCACGCCGCGAACGTTGCATTGGATTTAGCGTGTTACAACTTCGGTATTCAGGAGCAACACGTCTTCGGTGAGAATACCAGAGAGGTCTTTCCCGGCTGCCCTGAAATTCGAGACGGCTGCTACTGGGCAAGTGAGGCCCCGGGACTCGGGATCGATATAAACGAGGAACTCGCGGCGCGATTCCCGTTCCCGGAACATCCGCTTAACGGCGGTTGGGCACCCGTGCGGCGGGTAGACGGCACGGTTATCCGCCCTTAGGCAAACCCTAAACGTTTCACCTCTGTTTGGAGCGAGTGTCCCGTCTTTTCTTGGACCTGCTGTTGGATGTAGGCGACCAAATTGAGGACATCTGCCGCTGTCGCACCGTCAATATTGAGAATAAAATTTCCGTGTACGCTGGATACCTCTGCGCCCCCCAGACGGTAGCCTTTTAATCCGCTGATGTCAATCAACCGTCCTGCTGACTCCCCGGGTGGGTTTTTGAACATGCATCCGGCATTCTCCTCAGCAAAGGGTTGTGTTGCGACTTTCTGCTTATAGAAGGCGTGCATTTGCCGAGTGATCGCGTCAACGTCCCCGGGTTCGAGCGTGAGGGTAGCCCCCGTAACACAGAAATAGGCATCCAGGCCGCTGTGTCGATATTCAAAGTTTGCCTCGGCAGGGGTTAACTTGAAAAGGTCCCCCGTGTCCGTCATGATAGTCACATTTTTGACAACATCCGAGAAGCTACTGCTCCATGCCCCGGCGTTCATGATGAGCGCGCCGCCAACGGACCCCGGAATACCGAGCGCGAATTCCACACCGCTCAGTCCCCTTCGGGCCATCGTTTTTGAGAGGCGCGGCAGCGAAAGGCCTGCCCCCACCGAAACGACATCTCCGTCAACCTCGAGGTGTGCCAACTCGCCGATCAACCTGACGCCGATGCCCTTGAAACCTGCGTCACTTACAAGTAGATTCGATCCACGCCCAATAACAGCAATCGGTACATCCCACCGCTTGTGGAAACGCGCCAGTGCTGCGAGTTCAGATAGCGTACTGATTTCAATATAAGCCGTCGCTTCACCACCAATGCCGAAGTAGGTATGTTTTGCAAGTGGCTCTGCAAATCGCAGTCGTGAACCGGATTGCGTTATAATTGCCGGCAGTGCCTCTTTCCAATCCATGCTGCCTCCTCCTTTCCTGATTAGCCCCCAAGTTGCCAGTTTGTAACAGAACCTGTTAGGGTGTGCAGCTCTGGACACAAACTGAACGTTTACCCAACAAACCGCCTACGAATCATGCCCCATTTGCGTGATAGACACCTTGCGAAAGCATAGGTGCTTCTGCAGTCTTTTCTGCGGAAGCATTTGTGGACTTCAGAAGCGGACTGGTGGCAAGGGCGGCACAGCCTACAATTTTGTGAAACAAAACAATAGGGCTTACACAACCTAATCCAAAGGAAGCTACCCCTTCCTTAAGAATGTTCATCGCAGCGTTCGGGTCTCTATCCAGGTGCGTATGACACTTCGGACACGTCCAGTGCCGGTCTGCGAGGGTTAAGGTTTCATTTTTATGATTGCAAACCGCACAGCACTTTGTCGTGGGCGTCCACCGCCCAATCTTAAATACAAAGCGATTCCGCTTCATAGCTTGGTGTTTGAGTTTCTGTATGAACGCACCAAAGGCAAGGTCTGAAACCTGTTTACCCCAGAGGGCTTTCATACCCGAAAGACAGAGGGCTTCAAAGAACAGAATATCAAAGGTTTTACAGAGCGCTATCGCAAGTTTCCAATGGTGATCTGCTCTTTGATGAGCCGTTTTTTTATGAAGCCGCGCGATCGTTTTCCGTGCGCGCTCTTGATTCCGAGAACCTTTCACCTTACGGGCATACACCCGTTGGGCTTTTGCCAACGCATCGGCATGCTGTTTATAAAACATCGGAGAAGTATATCTCTGTGCGTCACTGCCAGTCAGGAAGTCTTTAATACCTATATCAAACCCTTCGGCTTTACCCGTCTTGGGTTCAGGAATGACTTCACTATAGTCTTCAGTAAGTGTAATATACATATCCCCGAGTGCATCGCGTGTGACTTGAACGACTTTTATTTCACCTTTTATCGCACGATGTAGCGCGAAACGATACCAACGCCCATTTAGGCGGATGTGATAGGTAGGATGCTTCCGAAAATGTTTCTGTTTCTCAAGCAACTTTACGATACGGACGTGTTCACCACTAAAAGTCATACCCCGGTGTTTTTTACAAGATTTGAATTGAGGGTGCCCACGACCCAGCGTTTTCATGTCGCGAAAGGCGCGTGCGAGCCGTTTGACGACATTTTGTAAACTCCACGAGTAAGGAATATTCCAATGTTGGTTTTTCTCAAGTTTCTTGAGTTTTGTCAGGTGTGCCGACATTTTAGAATACGACAACCCTTTGCCAAAACGACGGTAATATCTCATAGACACCGCTATGAAGTGATTACGCACCGCACCACATATATTGAGATCGTCATGCAGATGTTTTAGAGACGTATCCTTAAAAAGTTTGAACTTGGTATTTCGCATTACACGCCCTTTTGATTTTCTACATATTCCTTTAAAACCTCGAGCGTCACACCGCCTGTAGTGGCAACAAAATAGGAGCGTGTCCACAAATTCGGCAGTCGTGATTTGAGGTGTGGGAATTCTGATCGTAATATTTTAGCCGTCATGCCTTTTATTTTGCCTATCATCAGGCTAACAGCTACAGTGGGGGGCAGGCTCACCAACAGATGCACGTGGTCTGTCATCGTTACTATACCCCGAACGGTATATCCGTGTGTGTCTTCTGATTCTCGGACGAGCGCTTTTAAACGAGCTTGTATTTCATCAGATAACACAGAACGCCTATATTTTGTGCACCAAACGATATGATACTCACAGGCATAGGTAGACGATCGTGTCTTTTGATATATTCACTCAAGCGTTTCAAGCCGCATGCGAAACCTCTTTTCTATTAGATTCTACTTATATTATAGCATAATTCTATTAGCCTGTCAAATATTTTTGAAAGAATACCTTAGCGGTATCTACATCCCCCAGCTAAAGCAAGGGAGTTTTGATACCGAAGATGAGATAAAAAACGTTAGCTGCATGCTTAAAATCTCGTAAGTCACAACGTGGGTTAGTATAGCATATACGGTGGCGGGTGTCAATGTCAGGTACTTTCTCTATCAAAGGCATGCAATTGAATGCCTCAGCTCTATGAAAAAAAGACTTGACGGGTTAGGTGTGCTTAAGGTATTTTATGTCTGTGAAAGCGAAGAAATAATTTGACATTTATGGTTCAGATGGTGTATAATTGATATTCCTTAGGGGAACACCGCCCCGACCGCCCGCAAGCAGGGGGAGAGCAATAAAACCCCGAAAGCAGAGGGAGGGGAACACCCCCCCGACCCCCCGCAAGCAAGGGGAGAGGAATAAAACCCGTAAGCAGGGGGCAACGTTAAGGACAGCGAACAGCGATGGCTAACCGAGTTGTTAATTTTGCAGTAAAAGCAGTGCGAAGCGAAACGATGCGAGGGGTCTCTTGTGCCGTGTGGCCGGTTCGCTTCTTGGTGTCTTTCGCCAACAGCGATATTAACTTATTGTTTGTTACCCCCCCCCCCCCCCCCCCAGATTCAACCCACAGTTAACTGCACCCAACCCTCGTTCTCTTCTCCCAGTCCCTATCCAGAGAAGACTACGCACTCTATTTCCAATCAAACATACGCGAATACACCTTATCAGCGACTTTTACTCGGGTATTGCCTCACCCCCCGGGTGTTGCTATCTTGCCACCCTGCTATCTTTGCACCCGCCCTGAACCCTTCGTAGCATAACTTGTTCGTAGCATGGTTTCCTGTTAGGAGACCGTGCATCCTTCGTAGCACAACCCGTTAGATCGGGCAACTCAGGGAAACCTAATCTGAAAAACAATACACCGGGGCTTTTGGAAAGCCCCATAAGTTCACAATATTATCTAAACGAGAATTTCTTTTAGGAGGAAATAAAGAATGTTATCAAAGAAAACGAGATGTGCTTTCGCAAGTTTCATAGTTTTGTTTGCAGTTGCCTTGCTGCTGCCACTTGCTGTAGAGGCCGCACTTACATGGGATCCTGCTACACAACCCGATTTAGAATTTGCTATAGATGCGGACCCCAACTGGTTTTTGTCAGTGGCTCGGGGTATCGAAGACCTCAGTCAGGTAACTTACTCTATAGCGCCTGCCCTCCCGACTGGTTTGACACTTACGAAGGATTTTGCGAATTACCCCAGAATCCGAGGGACTGTCACGGTAGGCAGCCCGACCAAAGCATATACGCTAACTGCCTCGGCCCCAGGTGAGACCTCAATTACGCAGACGTTTAATATCACCATCCATTCCCCGCCTGTGTTTAGTAGCAGTATAACGTATCCGCATCAAATTGGGAAGGTAGGGCAGGCGTTCAGTCTTGTTTTGCCAGCGGCACCGCAAGAGGATGGCGATACGACGACGTATACGCTGACAGCAAGTCTTCAGAGTCGCATCGGCAGCCCTACTGTAGCTCTTCCCGCCGGCTTAACGTTCACAGCGTCGACTCGGACCCTTGCTGGCACCCCTACTGAAGCAGGCTACTTTTACTTTACCTATACTGCGGTTGATGGCGGCAGTGGCGATGAAGCGGGAGATTATAATGTACCGAGCTTCTTTACTCTAACTATACAGAACGCGGACGGTACGTACCCGGTGTTCCGGACAACTACACCACAGACCCCTACCCCAGTCCCAACTGTTGACGATGACATGGACGGCGATGGAAACGGCGATGGCGACCCTGACGGCGATGGCAACGGCGACACTGGTGGCGACACTAACAGCTATATGCCGACGGGGGTTGTTGTGGAACCTGGGCCAGGGAAGATAACGGTGTCTTGGACTGGGGGTTCGGCGACTGGGTATGAGTATAGCACCGATGGCGGCGTGAATTGGGTGGCTGTGTCGGCATATCCGTTGGTCATCCGTGGGGCTGCTGGCATCCCCATCTCCGTGCGTATCCGTGCTACCCCTGCAGGCACGCCCTCTGTGGCTGTGTCTGGGACACCGGTTCCCAAAGAGTCGCAAGTTGCCCCTGTGGGTGTTGCGGCGGTTGCGGGTGATGGTCGGATAACGGTGACTTGGACGGATGGCACGTCGGGCAATGTGTCCCTGTATGAATATAAAAAGGATGCTGATGATTGGCTGGCAGTGTCAGTATATCCGTTAGCGATAATGGGTGTGAATGGCACGGCTATCACAGTGCGTATTCGTCTGAAGGCGACTCTTGAGAAGTTGGCAGGCGAGCCTTCTGAACCCGTGAAAGCAACGCCGACGCGGACGCGGACGCAGCCTACGTTTGCTACTGGTGTGAGCATTGCCAATCAGATGTTGACTGTAGGTGTGGCGATGCCGGCTCTAACACTTCCGATGGCAACTGGCACGGGTATCACCTACAGCCTAACCCCTGCCTTACCTGCGGGGCTGATGTTTACTGCAGCGACCCGGATGCTGAGTGGCACCCCCACAGGACCTGCAATGACAGCAACTACGTATACCTACACTGCCACGAACAGCAGCGGTAATGCCCAGCTGACTTTCACTCTCACTGTTGATCCTGTCGACCCTGTGGTGCCGCCTACGTTTGCTGCTGGTACGGTGATTGCCAATCAGATGTTGACTGTAGGTGTGGCGATGCCGGCTATAGAACTTCCGATGGCAACTGGCAGGGGTATCACCTACAGCCTAACCCCTGCCTTACCTGCGGGTCTTGCGTTTACTGCGGGGACTCGGCTGCTGAGTGGCACCCCCACAACTGAAATGACAGAAACTACGTATACTTACACTGCGACCAACAGTGCGGGTAGTGCTATGCTGACGTTCACTCTCACTGTCAATCCTAGAGAAGGTGCTCCCGTGTTACCAGCAGTTGGAAATAAGACCTACACTGCGGGGACGGCAGTGAGTGAAACATTGCCGATGGCAACGGGGACTGGCGTGACTTACACGCTGACACCCGCCTCTTGGAATGGTCTTGCGTTTAATGCGACGACTCGGATGCTGAGTGGGACTCCCGCTGCTGCGATGTCGGCGACTACTTTTACCTACACTGCCACGAACACAGCTGGTAGTGACCCCGAGACATTCACTATCACTGTCAATCCCAGACCCGGTGCTCCTGTGTTACCAGATGTTCCAGCTAAGACCTACACTGTGGGTATGGCAGTGAGCGAACCATTGCCGATGGCAACATCGGGGACTGGCGTGACTTACTCACTGAGCCCGGCCGCTTGGAATGGTCTGACGTTTAATGCAGGGACTCGGCTGCTGAGTGGGACTCCCGCTGCTGCGATGTCGGCGACTTTTACCTACGGTGCCACGAACACAGCTGGTAGGGACTCCAAGACGTTCACTATCACTGTTGAGCCTACTCCTCCTAACAGGATTCTAAGCAAAGGTTTTGGGGTTCTTGTGCATCCGGGTGCGATGGCAAGCGACACGGGTATTGATAGTCGTGTAATGTCCAAGGCCATCCCCGTTTCGAATATGCCGGATCTCCAGGATTTCTTCCTGAATGGTGGCACGATTATCGTTAAGGGGCCTGCGGGTGCGGCAGTGGGTGATTTGAAGATCACGGAGATCATGGCTGCCAAGGATGCTACTTTAGGGGGTCGTTCTAAGTATAGCCAGTGGATTGAAGTCTACAACAAGACGGGTGCGGACATTATCTTTGACGGGTCGCGTTGGATGCTTGACTTTACGCAAGGGGGTGTTCCGGAGCCAGCTGGGGTTTCTTCGTCAGCAGCGGGTCGTGTGGATCTCATCAGCAATATGGGTAATCCGGGTTTCTGGGCTATCCCGAGCAAGGGGGGTCGCAGTGAAGCGACGACTGCTGCTAATGCTGAGAACCTTGTGTCTATGTATCGGAAGCTGAAGCAGTTCGACACAGCGAATACCGGGCATGCGGATCATGCGAAAGATGATGGGGATCCGGAGCGTTCGGGTACTTGGGTTGCTTCTGGGAGACCCACCAGGAATTTGGGTGGTAATCGTCTTGGGACGCCTGGTACGTATCCTACGGCAGCCCCAGCCGCGAAGACGGTGCCGTCGCAACAGGTGCTGATCAACGAGATAGGCAATAGCAGCAGCAATGCTAACGATTGGGTTGAACTGAAGAACATCTCGGGTAGTGAGCAGAATCTCAGGAAGTGGGAGCTGACTCTCGTGATGTCGGTTGATGGTTCTCCGAAAGAGACGCAGTTAGTCTCGTTCCCGGATAACGATAACGTGAAACTCGCTGCGGATGGTATCTTGTTGATTTCCAACTCGGATCCGACGGCTTCGGGGAATGATCTGGCTGCGGGCGTTGCGATTAACAAAGCTGCGGCGGACCGGGTCAAACGCGGTGTGCAATCCATGTATTACATAGATAGCAACCTGGTTTTACCCAATAGTGGCAAATATAACCTGATCCTTCGCAATGCGAATGACAAAGAAGGCAAGTCAACGAACGTTGTTGATCATGGCGGCACCTATTTCGCTGAGAAAAAGGATGGTAGTTTTGACACAGAGGTGTGGCCCCTTCAGTTATGGGCTGCGGGGCACGGCAACGTGATTGATGGTGCCGATGAGGACTTCCGTGCGGGTCTCGTCTATAAACGGAATGGTAAGAATAGCGGTATAGGTGATAAGCACTGGGCGAAAGTGGGTTTCACGGGCATCGGTTATGACCGCACGGCTGCTAAGACCGATGAAAACGGCGGCACCCCCGGCTATGATAACGGTGCATTGAAAGAGAAAGTTGCGGATCTCTCTGATGCAGAGGTCGCGATCTCTGAGATCATGTTTAGTGCGGGCTCCGGTAGACGTTCGCTGCCGCAGTGGATAGAACTTTACAATTCTTCACTGACGCAGGGCGTGAACCTGAACGGCTGGCAACTGGAGATACAGAACGCACGGCATGAGAACTTAGATGCCCGTCAGAACGCCACGATCACGCTCGGTGCCGTTACCCTCGCACCGAATCAGACGGTATTGATTGTTTCCACCGGTGGGTCGAACTCGGGCAGAGACCATTTCCCGGATACTCGCACGATAGACCTCTGGACATCGCATCGCACCGCTCTGGATATGGAAGAGCGCACCGATACCGTCTTGAGCCCTACAGGTTTTTATCTGAAACTCACGGACAAGGATAAGAAACTCGTTGACGAAGTCGGCAACACCGACGGGAATCGCCGCACAAACGATGCCCCCGAGTGGGCCCTGCCGATGGGTATCAACAGCGATGGGCATCGCGCGTCTATGATACGTAAATACGCCGATGGCATGGCTGAGGATGGCACGGTAGCAAGTGGGTGGATCTCTGCGGAGAATACGGGGCGCTCCGCAGAAGGCTATAGCGAAACAACCTATTACGGCGATAGAAACGATGTCGGCACACCAGGACACCATGGCGGGGGCCCCCTGCCCGTCTCCCTGGCAAGCTTCCGACCCGCACGAGACACAGCCACCGGCGAAGTCGTCATCCGGTGGACCACCGAGTCTCAGCTGAACAACGCAGGCTTCAATATACTGCGGAGTGAAACAAAGACCGGCGAGTTCGCAGTCGTCAATCTCAAAGGCATCATCCCCGGACACGGCACCACGGCTGAAAAGCACGCCTACACCTGGACAGACACCTCTGCGAAACCCAACGTCGTCTACTATTACCAGATAGAAGATGTCGCCTTGGATGGCACGCGCACGACTTTGCGCACCACGCATCTTCGGGGCAACGTCAACGCTGCGGGCAAGCTCACGACGACCTGGGGCGATGTGAAAACGCAAGACTAATGTGTAGCGACGCGCAAGTATCGCTACATGAATAGGTTCATTCAGGGATACACCCTATTTGAATTAACCTACCAACTACAAATAAGGGCGGTGTATGCTGCATACACCGCCCTTATTGTTTAACCCGCAAATGCAAAGCGCATCGTAGGGGTTAGGTTGTCTAATGGAGCATTGTAGGTTCCTCCCTTGCTTGCGCGGGGGGACTACAGTCAAAATTTCGTCCGCCCTGACCAAAATTTCTAACTCATATTTATCAAACTTACGTTAGCGTGATAGTTTGTATCTAAGTCTGCTCATAGTTGTAATTGTGTTTGATTCGCATACGTTTTAATTCTTTCCGTTGCCAATTCAATATAGCGTTCCTCAATATCGTATCCGATATAGTGTCTACCGGATTTCAAGGCACTCAAGCACGTCGTTCCGCTTCCACAGAAGGGATCCAGGACGACATCCCCGACGAAAGTATAGAGTTGAATGAGCCGATGCGGAAGTTCCTCAGGAAACGGGGCGGGATGACCGATGCGTTTGGCTGAGACAGACGGAAACGTCCAGACGCTTTTTGTCCATTCGAGGAAATTCTCTTTACAGATGGAATTTTCTTTTTTGTTGCGTTTTCGGGAAAAGGAGCCTTTGGAGAAAACGAGGATGTATTCGTGAACATCTCTCAGTACCGGGTTCGCTGCCGATAACCAACTTCCCCATGCCGTTGAACTGCCAGCACTTGCGGCTTTATTCCAGATAATCTCGCCGCGCATGTGATAGCCTATTGCCAGCATATCCGCGATAATGTAACTGTGTAAGGGGATATAAGGTTTCCGACCTAAGTTCGCAATATTAATACATGCTCGCCCGCCAGTAACCAATTTTTTGTAGGTTTCAGCGAAAACAGTATAGAGGAGCTCTCTATATTCGGCAAGCGATAGGTCCTCGTCGTATGCCTTTTTCGCGTTATACGGTGGGGACGTGACCATCAGATGGACGCTCTCATCAGGAATTTCGGACATCTCTACGCTGGACGCGCAATAAAGTTGGTTGCGTTTTTTGACGGGGATTGGGTTTTCTGTCCACGTATCGGGTTCCGGAATTTCCTGATCGATGTAGAGTTTGCTCTCATAGAATTCACTGGCATCGTGATTGATTCTGCCAGAGGTGCCGAACGCGCTGGTCTGAGTTCCTCCCTTCCGAATTTTCGATGTATTTTTATTCATATTTTTCCTCCTGCAATAATTTAAGAAATCTTTCAGCCTTTTGTTGATATGTTGATGCCTCATTAGCAGATTCAATGAATCTGCCAAGTGCTTCTTTGCTTTTCATACCAGAGAAGAAATTCATAGGCATAGAAAGCAATTTAATTATAGAGCACCGTAAAGAGTCATAAGTATCAAATCTCATAAACCCCCATCCATTTGTAGTTTCTAAGGTCTTTTGTGCATCAAGAGGGTTCGGGTTTATTGACCAAAAACCTTGAGTAATTCCGCCTCTTTTTGAAGAGGCAACTTTACCTGAGTAACTCTTCTTAATAGGAGTATTACCGATCACTATGATGGGAATAGTAGAAGCTCTATGACTTGATACTCGGATGTTAATTGCTTTACCTATCGCCTTTAACATTGAATCGGAGCGTAAAAGTCCCGGGATTCCTTGATGGGTTTGGTAGTCTCCTAGGCATATTAATTGATTGTCTTTTAATTCCCAATTCCAGACGACAGACATTTTCACCTCAAAAATAACTAAAATATCTTCTGGGCTTAAATGCGTACTTTTCTTTCGAGCGATAACAACATCGGCTGGTGATCTTTTAGTTAGTTCAATTTCCTCGCATACTGCGCCTTGTACTGCAAATAAATTTTGGGATTCTACGCAATTTTGAATCAGTTCACTTATCCAAGTTTCTGTAAATTGCCCTATGAGGGAATTCCTACTTTGCAGCGTTGATTTTTTGCCTGTATAACCTTTAGGCCAGTATGCAAGAAATCTATTATCAGCAGTGAGGTAAAACAGTTTTTCCGGTGTAGCAAAACCTTGCAGTGCTTTTTTAAAGAAACTTCGTTCAACTTCTTGGTTCCACAAATTTTGCAATTTTTCGTCCTCATCTATAAACGGGAGCTTGAAAAAAGTTAAGTCATTGGCAAGTATAAGTAAATATCAGATTCCCTGAAGTTCAGTCACTAGATACGGGAACTCAGCACGCCAATAGAAGCGGACAGGTTTGAGATAAAAGTGCCTAAACTTCTGAACCTTGTTTGGATGGAAAGCTATTCGTAATGTTAGCACCTCACTGGGATGCAGGAGTCTCAGGTGCCCGCGTGTTGCTATCGGCGGAGCTGCGGGAAGACACTGTGGCACCCTCCATTTCCCACAATGAAGAAAAAAGTATCTATTTCTTAGAAAAGTGATACAATACGCATCGGAGAACACCTTTTGGGTAACAACAACAAAATCTCATAACTTCATTATACCAAAAGGCTTCTCTTTATATAAAAAATCTTCAAGTATTTATCAAACCCACGTTATAATAAAAATACAATAGCGCGTCTCATCAGTAGTTGAATCGTTTCAGTTAGGACAGATGTTGCCCCTACGGGGCCTATGTTTTTTATGAACGCGTTTCTACTTTGTGCTACTTAGTTGCTTCCACCAATCACAATAAGGAATGTGCTATCTTCACTAGCGTGGACACTGTGGAGGATGTCAGCTGTGAAGGTAACGCTATCACCTTGTTCGAGCATTATTTTGTCGTCACTTGTTGTAAAGATGATGTTTCCACTGAGTGTAACGACAGTAGCAGCGGCGGGTGCTGAATGCTCCTCGAGCGTCGCTTCCGATTTCATGGCAGTTAGGACGATAGTCAATTCATCCCCGCGGGCTAATGTCAACGCTGCTCTCCCTGACGTAGCGGACATAGCTTCTTCCATGAGTGTTTCAGCCATTGCCATGAGTGGAAATGCCTTCGTTAATGATGTATTCAGATCTACCGGTCTGTAAGGTCTTTCAAATGCTGTGTTCATTGTGAATCTCTCCAATGTAGACACGCAGTAGCGTGAAAATAGAGTATACTAACCTTGTAGCTTGGTTAGAGTTTAACACACTTAGGCAGAAACTGTCAATGAAAAAATCAGAGCCATCTTTTGCGTTTAAAATAGATGTACATGACGAGTCCAGTGCCTACCATCACTAACAAAACAGCGGGATACCCCCATGGGGCTTCAAGTTCTGGCATAAATTTGAAATTCATTCCATAGATACCCGCAATGAAAGTCAGCGGAATAAAAAATGTAGCGACAATCGTCAAAACTTTCATGATTTCGTTCATTCGATGGCTAACTGCCGAGGTGTAAGTATCAAACAGTCCTGACACTATGCTTCGAAACGCCTCTAATGTTTGGGTCACCTGAATTAAGTGATCATAAACATCGCGAAAGTACGGATGCGTCTCTTTTCCAAGTATCGAGGTCTCACCCGCTAAGACCTCGTCAATGACATCGCGGACCGGGAGAAGCTGTCTGCGCAATAGGAGACATTCTTTTCTCAAAATATTGATTTTCTCCAGAACTTCTGATGTTGGATTCTCAATAGATTCTTCCTCCACCGTTTGGATCGCGTCACTGAGTTGCTCCATTGCTATGAAGTAATTATCAACGATAACATCTATCAGGGCATACGCAAGGTAGTCGGATCGCATCTGCCGAATTCTGCCCTGTGCGTTTCGGATCCTGTTTTGCACAGGTGTGAAGAGTTCCCCGGAATTTTCTTGGAGAGATACGACAAAATTCTCACCGATAATCAGCCCAATTTGCTCTGTGAAGACGTTGAGGGTTGTCGCATCATAAACGAGGTTCTTGAGAATAATAAAGACATGATCCTCGTATATCTCTACTTTGGGGAGCTGGAGCGGACTCATTAAGTCTTCGAGGACGAGCAAGTTAACACCCAGGTGCTCTCCTATCTCTTCGATAATCCTTGTTTCATGAATCCCTTTGATGTGGATCCATGTAACGGTTTCCGAGGCCTTGAAATGTAAGCACTCTTGGATCGTTTGAGCCTCAGCTTCCTTGAAGTCTGTTTCATTGTAATCAGTGACAGTAATTTGAACAGGTTCTGGGCGTTCTTCACCAATATAAAGTAGCGTTCCAGGGGGCAGTCCGACCTTTTGAGAATATTTTTTAAACAACCTTGTTTTCAGTAATTTCGCCCCGGGAATTTTCAAGACATCACCTCTCTAATGAAGCTGGGTAACCAAACAGGAATCTCTGTCATGTTCACTCTTTGAATCTATAGCCAACGCCGTGCACTGTCTCGATATGTTCCCCGAACTCGCCGAGTTTTCGGCGAAGCCGGCTGACGTGTGTATCTACGGTCCTATCGATGCCGTAATACTCTTCTCCCCATATCACATCCATCAAAATATCTCGGGTGAAGACACGCCCAGGTGAACGTGCGAATAGCGTGATGAGCTTAAATTCGGTAGCCGTCAGATCAATGAGCCCCCTCTCAGTAAGGACTTGATGTTTATCGAGATCAATGGTTAACCCATGCCTGTGGATCCGCTTGGTGTCTTCTGCCAGCTGACCGACTTGGAGGCGGCGCAGTACGGCTGAAACCCGTAGGACCACCTCTTTTGGGCTGAAGGGTTTTGTGATGTAATCGTCTACTCCCAGTTCTAACCCGGCAATCCGATCTGGCTCTTCCGTCTTAGCAGTTACCATGACAATTGGGATATTTTTCGTCCTGGGATCGTTTTTCAAAAGACGACAGACAATAAGTCCATCGACTTCTGGAAGCATTAAATCTAACAAGATGAGATCCGGGGATTTTTCAACGGCGCGATGCAGCGCATCCACGCCGTTCCGGGCGTAATCCGTCTCAAAGCCAGCCTCTTGTAGGTTATACTGCAACAAATCTACAATATCACGTTCGTCTTCCACGATTAAAATTGTGGCGTTCATGTAAATTTCCCCTATAGATAGTTCTTAGTACCAATTCTATTCTAACAAATACGACGATACAATGTCAATTTTGCAATTAATTCTTTACAAAAATTTTGCTTTTGCATAGGATTAGCGAACCGCGAACTGCTAATAGCGAATCGCGAACGTTGTAACAGTCACCCACCGAAAAATATAGCGCATACATCAGCAAAATATGCTATGATGTATGGAAAAATAGGAGAGGTGATAACCAATTATAATGCTAAAAGGTATTTTTTGTTTTCAAGGCAAGACGTGGAGACTGATTTTGGGATTCGCCAGTTGCCTTGTTGCGTTTACGTTTTCTTCACACTGCGTTTTTGGTATGCGTGGCTTCACAACCGCAAACACCCTTATCCAAGAACAATATGAAGCTGCCTTCCAGGAGCAGATTTCAGCAGAAAGGGCGCGGTATAAGTTACAACACCTCAGTCAAGATCCCCACCTCGCGGGGACCGAGAATAGCCGGAAAGTCGCAGAATATCTCCACGATGCCTTTGAAAACTACGGCTTGAAGGTTCAGATGTACGAATATAACGTCTACCTTCCCTACCCCCTGGAAATCCGTGTTGAACTCGTCTCGCCTACCGAATATGTCGCTTTCGGCAAAGAGGCGAGTTGGGAATGGGACAAAGATTCTTATGAAACCGAGATCGTCCAGGGGTATAACGCCTATTCACCCGATGGGGACGTAACCGCTGAACTCGTCTATGTCAACCAGGGATTGCCTGAAGACTATCAAATCCTCAGGGACCAAGGTGTCTCAGTAAACGACAAAATATGTATTGCCCGCTATGGTGGCAGCTACCGGGGGGTGAAAGCCAAAGTAGCTGGCGATCATGGGGCAGTTGGGTTAATTCTTTACTCTGATCCTGGCGATGATGGCTATATGCGTGGGGATGTTTATCCTCGGGGCCCCTGGCGTTCCGCCGATGCGATCCAACGCGGCACGGTGAAGTACATCTTCCAGCACGCCAGCGACCCGCTCACACCCGGGTGGGCGGCTACCGAAGATGCCGAAAGAATTCCGATCACTGAGGCCACGGATCTCCCCCAAATCCCGGTTGTGCCGCTCGCTTATAGGGACGCAGAACCGCTTCTGAAGGCACTCGCGGGCCCCAATGTTCCAGAAGACTGGCAGGGCGGTTTACCCTTCGCGTATCATATCGGCCCCGGCCCCGCGAAAGTGCGAGTCAAAGTCCGTTGCGAACACAGCACCCGTCGAATCTACAACGTTATCGCTACTCTGGAAGGCACGGCGTATTCAGACCAGTGGGTCATCTTAGGCAACCATCACGATGCTTGGGTTTATGGTGCTGCAGATCCCGGCAGCGGGACAGCTGCACTGTTAGAAGTTGCAGAGTCTTTGGGAAAACTCGCTAAAATGGGTATGCGCCCGAAACGGACCATCGTTTTTGCTGCATGGGACGCTGAAGAATTCGGTATCTTGGGTTCGACTGAATGGGTTGAGGAGTTGAGATCCACACTCCAGCAGAAAGCTATCGCGTATCTGAATGTGGATATCGCAGCGACCGGTAGACGGTTCTACGTTAGTGCGATTCCGTCACTACAGGCGTTAATTCGTGAGGTAACGCAAAAGGTCATTGACCCGTGGACACTGAAACCGGTTTATGAAAGTTGGAAAATACGACAAGACAAAGAAGTTCCACAGATCGGAAACCTCGGCAGCGGGTCGGATCATTCACCGTTTATCGGGCATGCAGGGATCCCTGCCGTCAGTATGGGATTCGGTGGCCCCTATGGGGTTTACCACGCCATGCAGGACAACTTTTATTGGATGGAGCACTTTGGGGATCCAACGTTTCAGTATCAAGCAGCGATGGCGAAAATCTGGGGAACGCTTGCATTGCAACTTGCCAATGCTGATATTTTACCCTTTGACTATGAAACTTACGCAACAGCTCTGATGACCCCGTTGAAGCTGTTACAAAACGCTTGTTCAAAAAACAAGATCGCTAAAGATATTGGCGAGTTGGACAGATTGCTGACCGAGTGGCAACACGCAGCGGGTTCGCTAAACCGAGAACTCGCCAGATACCTGGCTTTGGACGATCTATCTGCGGTTATGGAGATAAATCAGCGGTTGTATCAGTTGGAGCAGACCTTAACGATTGAGGCAGGGTTGCCGTTACGTCCGTGGTTTAAACATCTCATCTACGCCCCGGGACTCAATACGGGTTATGCCGCCGTCGTTTTTCCGGGGGTCCTCGATGCCTTAGAACATGCGGATGACACAGCGGTCCACGCGGAACTTGATAAGTTGGTTACGGCATTGACGCAGATGATTCAAGGGATTAACGAAATCCGGAGGATGCTTTAATCGCGAATTGCTACTGCTGAAAACGCTTTCAACTGCACGGTATCATTGGTTTGAAATCGGCAATAGGAATTCGTCTGAACGAAGTAGGACGCTCCTTCTATTTCAACCCGATATGTGAAAGCGTGCCCTTTAAATGCTCGTCCAACAATACGTCCTGTTTTTAATCCACTGTTTCCTGGATCGGATGCTGTCACCGTTAGGCATTCAGGACGGATGGACAGTAACATCTCTCCCGTAGCAGCACCGGCCACCTTCACACGTCCGAAGGGAGTTTCGGCGATTCCGTCTTCCACATAAGCGTTGATGAAATTCGTTTGTCCGAGGAAACCGGCAACGTAAGCTGTTTCCGGTTGGTGATATACCGCTTCAGGGGTGCCGGTTTGTTCAACAGTGCCGTCTTTCATCACTGCTAACCGTTCAGCGAAGCTCAATGCCTCTTCCTGATCGTGTGTAACCAATATTGCGCTAATACCTTCGCTTTTCAAGAGTGCGCGTACTTCATCTCTTGTTGTTTGGCGCAACCCCGGATCTAGGCTCGAAAAGGGTTCATCTAAAAGCAAGAGCTGCGGACGTGCGATAATAGAGCGGGCCAACGCAACTCGCTGTTGCTCGCCGCCGGAGAGGTGATGTGGTAAGCGCGCGTGGAATGCCTTCATACCTACCATATCTAAGACTTCAACCGCTCGCTCGCGCCTTGTTTTCTTCGGCACTTTTCGGAGCCCGAAGGCGACGTTATCGAGAACATTCTTATGCGGAAAAAGGGCGTAGTCTTGAAATACTAAACCGATCCCCCGTAACTCAGGTGAAATGTGAACGTCATCGTTTGCGAGCAAGCGTTCTGCTATAGAGATTTTACCAGCATCCGTTCTTTCAAATCCTGCTATAATGCGCAAGGTAGTCGTTTTGCCACAACCACTGGGACCTAACAGCGCGAAGATTTCTCCCTGATAAACTGTAAAACTCACATCCTTCACAACAGGTGTATCAGTGAAATGCTTTGTTATGGATTCAACCTTAAGCAGTGGGATCATTCCCTGGTCTCCAGCCAGTAAATCTTGGGTCATAATACCTTTTCTGATTGAGAATGCTTCAACAAGGCTTCTCACGAAAAGACCGCAAGTGTAGCATAGGAAACCGTTAGTTTCCTGTGTGGTCTTAATCCCTATAAAAGCAATGTAAACGCTATAAGTTAAGATTTATGGTAGTTGTATGGGTTTACCCCTGATACAAACATCTTTAACTAACACCCAACAACCAATAACCCCTAAAGTGTATGCCCAGCCCCCGATGAGGGCATATAAAGATTAAGCGCGAAACTGATAAGGCTCAAAATACTCCGTGGGATGTAGTCTCCTAAAACCAATCCGAGGAAAAATGGAATCGCTTTCCGATACATCTGCCAGCCCCAGAAGCGGAGAATAAGGAATTTAAGGAGCCAGCTCACCATCACTGGAAACCAGAAATAGATGAGTCCGCCCCACGATGCCCCTGAAAGCACATAACCCGATGGGTGGAGCGTCCACCACAGTAGTCGAGTCCTTAAGAACTGGAGGATGAATACGAACGCGAACCCACCACACATAAATGTGATTGCACTGATATCTGGTTCCTTTGGATGTTGTAGCCAACTTTGAAGCGGATTGAAACTCTCCCATCCGAAGCGACCTACAACTCCCTGGCATCGTGCGAGCACACCATAGCGATACGCCACTTGTAGATATGTCCAGAATGTCGCTAAGGCGCCGACCCCAATCGCGAGTGCTATTCCCAGCACCAGCGTTTTTCCCGGTATACCCGCACGATCCCCAATACGGAGCGATTCCATCTGATTTGGCATCGGATGCGAACGGTTGCACCTGTTGAAGGCGTAGAGGAACGTCATTATCGTTAAGTTGGCGGATCCCAATTGCCGTGTCCCGAACATACTTACCATCATTTGTCGTGGGTTAATACCGATAACTTCGTGGTAAGGTGGCCCCAGCTCGGCACGCACGCGACCTATCGCTACAGCAAATGCGACGAATAGCGCGTAAAACACCCCGATGGCCCCTAACGACATGCCCGCGAGATAACAAAACACGAAGACGAGTCCGACACTCAGCACCGTTAGCATTGCCACTGTTCGGTAAGAGAACGGTTCAGTGTTATCATCCCCGCGCTCGCGCCCGAGGGTGTGTCGGAAGAACCTCGCGAAGTGCCGCCGGCTCGTCCAGAGCGTCAGTGCTGCAATACCTATCCAAGCCCCTGAAGCCCGGTCGTTGAGATGCAGGACGCTGATATTTGTCACACCGACCATGCTGGCAATCACGCGCTCTGCCCGTGTGAGCCAAAAGAAGAACCATGTCGAAAACGCGAGGTCTAAAGGCATAAAGTAGGTTAATCCAACGATAGCAAGGTTAAAGGACATGGAGGCATAACCGATCGCGCTCCACGGACGTTCCGTGAAATGTTGATCTAGCCGGTAGTTAGGCGGCAGAGCTGGGATTACAGGAAAGATATCGTGCAGCCCCGCCATCACACGGAGCAGGGCAGCGATCCCGAATCCGAACCAGAGCCCGCGCGATCGAAAGAAGCCACGGTTTGTCGTCATCTGTAGCGGCAGCTGTGTTAGGGGGAAGCTCAATTTTTCGCGTTCCATCCACTGCTTGCGGAGCAACAACCCTAAACAGAGGAGTGAACCGTAGAGCAAAAAGATAAAACCCGACCACAAAAGTGCTGGGCGCACCCAGATACGGAGATGCTCTACCCAATAGATGCTAGACTCCCCTTCGTAATACCCCGCTAACCACTGAAAGTCGTGTACAGTCAGCCATGAGGGAATGTGGTGTAGGAAAAGCTGCGCCCATTCGTTTTCAGGCGTTGCAAACCAGAACGGATGCGCAAGCGTCCCCATGAGAATCGCCATCATCGCATGCCCGGAGATAGTCGATACCATTGTCACCATAATGTAGATGAGTAGCAATTCTGCGGCGGTAAAGGCGATGCGGGGTGAGAACTTGCGCAGGAGGACGTTAAGCCCAAGGAGTACGACTAATGTAAAGACGGCGTTGGAGAAGGGTGAAACAAGCGTATAAACCGCGTACCACAGCTCGCTGGCGATGCCTACCCAATAGGCGTTAACAACAACTAAGATGAGTCCGACGATGAGTGTTTTTGCGGTGATAACATCGGGAGGATTCTCGGTTTTGGCGTTCATTTTTTTGCTGTTAGCAGTTCGCGATTCTCGGTTTGCTCATTTGCTAATTGCTACCTGTTGTCGGTTCGTGTTCTATTGGCATCTCGGCTTGTGTTGTTGAGGGGAGTTTTGTCTCTTCGGATATGGGATCGAGATATTTTTCGATTTCATCGGCGTTAATGATCCGAATTGCCTCCTGTAGCTGCCGGTCATAAGCTAAATTCACAACTTGTTCAATACCAACGTGAAGGTTAAAGAGCTGCTGGGCGCGCTGCTTCAACCACTTTAGACTTACCAAAATCCGGTCTGCTTCCAGGGCCTGTTGCAACTTCGGAAGCTCAGTTTCAAGGTGCGAGAAATCTTTGGGCATTTCTCCTGGGCTTTTGTAATGATCGTCGATCCATTCGGCAACAAAATCGCTAAGCGTATTGTTTGAATCCACTTTTCTCAGCATTAACTGTTCTATCTCGTCGGGCTCCTCAAGTTCAATAGTGACTTGTGGATTAATTCCGACTGCGTTAATATTCGTGCCGTTTGGTGTATAATAGGTCGATATCGTGAGAGAGAGAGAGCCGCCATCAGGTAGGGGATAACGTTTTTGAACAACCCCTTTACCGTAGGTTTTCTGTCCGACGAGGATGCCGCGGCGGGTATCCTTAATCGCACCCGCCACAATTTCAGAAGCACTTGCACTGTATTCGTTAACAAGCAGAATGAGCGGAATATCTGGTGAACATAGCAGTTCGGACGTTGCGCGATATTCCTCATTAAATTCGCTTCTTTTCCCTTTCGTTGAAACGATAAGCCCTTGGTCAATAAAAGCGTCAGCGATGTGATATGCGGCGTTTAGCAAGCCGCCCTGATTATCCCGTAAATCCAGAATGAGGGCTTTCATACCCTCGGCTTTATGTGCTTCAAGGGCTTCATGAAATTCGCCTTCAGTGCCTTTTTCCCGCCTGCTGCCGATGAACCCCGTAATCCGAATGTAGCCGATGTCGTTCGCCAGCATTGTCGATTTGACGCTCCTGACGGGGATTTTGCCCCGCGTCAGTGTCACCTCGAAAGGTGCCAGGAACTTGCGTTGGACGGTAATCGTCACGTCCGTTCCACGTTCACCCCTCAGTAAATCAAGGACATCGTAAATGTGCATACCCGTTTTTTCGCTGAGATGGATTCGCTTGCCGTTGACTTTGGTAATGTAATCCCCCGCTTGGAGGTTGGCAAGCGCGGCGGGTGTGTTCGGAATCGGCTTAGAAATTTTGATAAAGCCCCGATGGTCATCATAGATATGGATACCGAGTCCGCCAAATTCTGCATTATATAAATTTTCGACAGCTCGCTGATGTTCGCGCCGCGACACATAATATGTGTAAGGGTCATTCAGGGATGCGAGTGCCCCTTTGATTGAACCGCGTAACATTTCATTGCTATCCTCAATCGGTTTGTAGTAGTTTCTTTCGGCAATGCGGATAGCATCTCTGAGTGCCTCGTTTAGCACCTGTTGGGTGGCACGCCCCTCTCTGCTCATCGCACTTTTTTCACTGGGATTAATGAGCAGGAACGGAAACCCGATAGCGATGATTAAAACAATGAAGGACAAGGTGTATCTTTTCATGAGGATTTTCCTTTGAGGTTTGAAATCTGAAGCGTAGTTATTGCGGTGTTCAAAGTTTCCCTCTATTTTAACATGGATTCAACATCAATGCAATACATTTTTTTGGGTGATTTGCTAACGACTCTCTACGGGGCGCGTTTTCCAGCGATTGTGGAGCCACAGCCACTGCTCTGGGTACTTATGGATGTATGTTTCCAGCTGCTTCAGCATTTGGGTTGTGTAGACTTCAACGTCTCGTTCAGAGTTGTCGGAGGCTTCGACATAAATCGGCGTTGAAATGTGCACCCGGTGTCGGTCATCCGGTTGACGGATGCTGAGTGAAAAGAGGATGGGTGTTCCGGTCTTGCGTGCTAATACGACCGGCGCACGGGCTGCTGAGGCAGGTCTCCCCAGAAAATCGACGAATACACCTTCTGGCCCAGCGTTTTGATCGGCGAAAAACCCAACTGCCTCGTTATTCCTCAAGGCGCGGAGTGTCTCTCGAATCGCGTGATTCCGAGGAATCAGTTTTAAACTCATCCGTTCGCGATACCGCCAAATATAGGCGTTGAGCAGCGCGTTTTTCAACGGAAAGGCGATGGCTTTCGCCCGGTCAGGGATTAAGGCACCGTATACCAGTGAAAGCAGTTCCCAATTCCCAAAATGCGGCAGAAATACGATCGCGCCTTTCCCCGCCTCTAAAGCAGTGTGGAGGTTTCCCGCACCTTCGACAGTAACCTCTCGCCAGATGTTTTCAATGCTGAGTTTAGGAAACCGGAGGAACTCGATGCAAGTTTTTCCGACATTGATGAAACTCGCCTTGCAAATCTCCCTGCATTGTGATGGCGTGAAACGTTTACCGAATACCTGACGTAGGTTGCTCAGCGCGATCTCGCGTCGCTTTTTGACGAGATGATAGTACAGCGTCCCGATGCACCGTCCGATAGGCATTGCCCATCTCTTCGGAAGGCATCGACACCACCACCCGAAGGTAGAAACTATCCAATATATCCATCTATCTCGCCATTTACTGCGCTCGTCTCGCATCCTGATGCTCCAGTGACTAAATCTTGTAATAGATAATAGAGTATACCATACCCGTCCGCGCAACGCAATGCATTCGGGTAGAGGCATTCAATTGTTTATTTTTCATCGAATCTTTACTACAACGCCGGGTAGGTGCGGTTTCCCTCCCGCACCGGATCCCTAAAATAAAGAGGGATTTCGGTAAAATAATGTTTTTGCTAAATTTTTGAGACGCGCGTATGGGGTGGGTTCCCCAAGCCCTATGATTGTCCGGTGAAATACTTGGTGCAGAATTAAGCGCGGATGTCCTCTTGTTTATTACGGGCAACTGCACAGCCTACCTATTTTAGAATAGCATGGAAAAAAGACTTGATGTGTTAGGTGTGTTTAAGGTGTTTTATGTATGTGAAAGTGAAGAAATACTTTGACGTTTATGGCTCAGAGCGTGTATAATTGACATTACCCTAAAATCAGGTTTTCTCGTAACCTAACGCGTTAAGGACAGCGGACAGCGATGGCTAACCGAGGTGTTAATTTTGCAGTAAAAGCAGTGCGAAGCGAAACCGTGCGAGGGAGCTGCTATGCCATGTGTGTGGTTCACTGCTTCGCGTCTTTTAGGCTGTGCCAGTTTTTGTAGCCTAACCCGTTACATCCTGCAACTCAGGAAAACCTAATCTGAAAAACAACACACCCGGGCTTTTAGAAGCCCCATAAGTTCACAATATTATCCAAACCATCGTTTCTTTGAGGAGAGAATAAGTCATGTCGTCACATAAACTCACATGTGCCTTAGGTATAATAATCTTGTTTGCAGTTGCCTTGCTGCTGGTGCCACCTACCGTAGACGCTGCACTTACATGGAGTCGTACACAAGCCGATGTAGTATTCGCTAACGGGGAGTTTTCCTTTAGAATTTTGCCAACGGCTCAGGGGGGCCCTCTGGAGAAAACTTACGCTATATCGCCAGACCCCCCTACGGGTGTGAGCCTTACTGTATCCTCGGGCAGTCCCAGACTCATAGGGACTCCCACGGCAGTCATGGCAAAAACAGCGTATACGTTCACTGCCTCAGCCCAGGGTGAGACTTCAATTACGCAGACGTTTCATATCACTGTCGTACCTGCATTTAGATGGGAGGGGCCACAATCCGATTTAGAATGGACTAAAGGTTCCGCTATCAACATAGCTTTAAGCAGCGCTTGGGGTGCCGATGAGATAACTTACGATCTATCGCCAGACCTCCCTACTGGCGTGAGATTTCTTCCCGCCTTGGGTCCCACAATCATCGGTGGGACTCCCTCGGTAGGCATGGCAACCACAGCGTATACGTTCACTGCCGCAGCCCAGGGTGAGACTTCACTTACACAGACGTTTAATATCACCGTGCATTCTCCGCCTGAGTTTAGTAGCAGTATATCGCCCTCTCAGCAAGTTGCCACGGTAGGGCAGCGTTTCAGTCTCGTGTTGCCAGCGGCAACGCATGAAGACGGCGATACGACGACGTATACCCTCTCGGGGGATATTCCCGACGGGTTAACCTTCACAGCGGCGAGTCGGACGCTTGCTGGCACCCCTACCGAAGCGACTACAGGCGTTGAACTGACGTATACTGCGGTGGATGGTGGCAGTCATTCGGCGGATACGGATATTACGGCTACTTTTACGTTAGTTGTGAATTCAGCGTCCCCTGCAGCTCCAACAGGTGTTTCGGTAGTTTCGGGTGTTGGCAAGATAACGGTGACGTGGACTAATGGTTCGACCTCTGGGTTTGAGTATAGCCGAGATGGGGGTGCGTGGACGGCTGTTGGCACCTACCCGTTAGAACTGACGGGCACAGCAGGCACTGAGATCGCCGTGCGTATTCGTGTAGCCCGATCGGGCAATACGCCTGCAGGCACCCCTTCTGCTGCTCAGCGGGGAACGCCGACGGGAACGTCCCAGCAGCAGCAGCCACCTCCCCCACCGCCACCTCCCCCACCGCCGGCTCCAACAGGTGTTTCGGTAGCTGCGGGTGTTGGCAAGATAACGGTGACGTGGACTAATGGTTCGACCTCTGGGTTTGAATATAGCAGAGATGGGGATATGTGGACAGCTGTCGCTACATACCCGTTAGAGCTGACGGGGATTGCGGGCACTGAGATCGCCGTGCATATCCGTGTAGCCCGATCGGGCAATACGCCTGCAGGCACGCCCTCTGCAACTCGGCGGGGAACGCCATTGCCAGACCCAACGGTTCCCGCAGCCCCGACGGATGTTGTGGTGGAACCTGGGCCTGGGAAGATAACGGTGCGTTGGACTGGGGGTTCGGCTACGGGGTATGAGTATAGCACCGATGGTGGGGCGAATTGGGGGGCTGTGTCGGCCTATCCGTTGGTCATCCGTGGTGCTGCTGGCACTCCGATCACCGTTCGTATCCGTGTAGCAGCCGCAGGCACTACGCCTGCAGGCACGCCCTCTGCGGCTGTGTCGGAAACGCCATTGCCAACCCCAACGGTTCCCGCTGCCCTCACAAATCTGAGAGTAGGGCCTGGACCCGGGAGCATCACCGTGGCTTGGGACGAAGGAATAACTGGCTATGAATATAGCACCGATGCTGGCAAGACTTGGACGGATGTCACCGCACACCCCTTACAGATACCCTGCACCCCCGGCACGACTGTCACCGTGCAAGTCCGTAAGAAAAGGACGGGGGATATCCCCGTGGGCAGTATTAGCACAGCGTCAGCACAAGTCGGCCCCGTAGGGGTAACTGCCCCCGTGTTCACCGGCCTGATTAGCCCGATGTCGCTGACTACTGGTGTGGCGATGCCGGCTATGACGTTGCCGACGGCAACGCCTGCGAATCCAGGGGATACGCTGACGTATCGTATCAGCCCGGCTTTACCGACGGGTCTTGCGTTTACGCCTGGGACTCGTGTGCTGAGTGGCACCCCCGCAGTTGTAACGGCGACGACTGAGTATACCTACACGGTGGCTGATCAAACTGGGGCTACAGCCATGCTGATATTTACTATCACAGTTGTCTCGCCGCCGCCTGATCCGACCTTACCGGCTATTGCAAATAAAGCGTTCGGTGCGGGGACGGCAGTGCGTGAGGCATTGCCGGAGGCAACATCGGGGACTGACGTGACTTACACGCTGACAGGGGTTTTACCTGCGGGGCTGCTATTTGATGCAGGGACTCGGGTGCTGAGTGGCACCCCTACAGCTGCGATGGACGCAACTCAGTATACCTACACTGCCACGAACAGTGTTGGGCGTGTCAGCCAGACGTTCAGTATCACCGTCCTGCCTGTGCCTCCCGTGTCCCCTCTGGTAATTCCAAGCAAAGGTTTTGCGGTCTTTGTGCATGTGGGTGCCACGGGGACAGATACGGGTATTTCGGATGCCGTCAAGACGATAGCAGTTACGCCGAACAAAGTTAGGGGCACTCAGCAGATGCCGGATCTCTGGGATTTCTTCCGCAATGAAGGCACGATTATCGTTAGGGGGCCTGCGGGTTCGGCGGCGGGTGATTTGAAGATCACCGAGATCATGACTGCCAAAGATGCCTCCCTGGGTGCCCGGTCTAAGTATAGCCAGTGGATTGAGGTCTACAACCGCACGGGTGCAGACATTGACTTCAGGGATGCGGGGTGGATGTTTGACTTTAGGCAAGGCGGTGTTTTTCCGTTGCCGGCTGCGGCATCTGCCACGGATGCGGGGCGTGTGGATCTGGTGAGCAATATGGGCAACCCGGGCTACTGGGACATCAAGAGCACGGGGGGTCGCACCGAAGCTGCGTCTACAGTGGCTGCGGTGCCGCTTGTGTCTATGTATCGGAAGCTGAAGCAGTTCGATGAAGATAACACCGGGCATGCGGATCATGCGACAGATGATGGCGATCCGGAGCGTGCGGGCACCTGGGTTGCTTCCGGGAGACCGAGCAAGAATCTGTCTGGGAATCGTCTGGGGACACCCGGCACATATCCGGAGCCGGTTCTTCCGCCGAAGACGGTGCTGTCGCAAGAGGTGCTGATCAACGAGATAGGCAATAGTAGCTCAGATGCCAACGATTGGGTTGAACTCAAGAACATCTCAGACAAGGAGATGAATCTCAAGAAGTGGGAACTGAATATCGTGATGTCGGTTGATGGTGTTGCGAAAGAGACGCAGTTGGTCTCCTTCCCGGATAACGATAACACGAAACTTCCAGCGAATGGTATCTTGTTGCTGACGCACTCGGATCCGACGGCTTCGGGGAATGATCTGGCTGCGGGTGTTGCGATTAGCAAGGCAGCGGCTGCCCGGGTGCAACGCGGTGTAACTTCCTTGTATTACACGGATAGCAAGCTCGTGTTGCCCAATAGTGGCAGATATAACCTGATCCTTCGCAGTGCGAATGACAAAGAAGGCCAGCCAACGCACATTGTTGACCATGGCGGCACCTATTATGCGGAAAAAAAGGATGGTAGCTTTGACACAGAGGTGTGGCCCCTTCAGTTATGGGCTGCGGGGCACGGCAATGTGATTGAGGGTGCGGAGGAGGACTTCCGTGCTGGGCTCGTCTATAAACGGACTGGTAAGAACACGGGTATAGGTGAGAAGCACTGGGCGAAAGTGGGTTTCACGGGTATCGGCTATGACCGCACGGCTGCTAAGACCGATGAAAACGGCGGCACCCCCGGCTATGCTAACGATGCATTGAAAGCGAAAGTCGCGGATCTCTCTGATGCAGAAGTCACGATCTCTGAGATCATGTTTGCCACGGGTTCGGGGAGACGTTCGCTCCCGCAGTGGATAGAACTTTATAACGCTTCACTGACGCAGGGCGTGAACCTGAACGGATGGAAACTTGAAATTCAGAACGCACGGCATGAGAACTTGGATGCCCGTGTGAACGCAACACTCACGCTGGGTGCCGTCACTCTCGCACCGAATCAGACGGTATTGATTGTTGCTACCAGCGGTTCTAACTCGGGCAGAGACCATTTCCCAGAGACCCGCACGATAGACCTCTGGACATCGCATCGCAGCGATCTGGAGATGGAATCGCGCACTGATACAGTCCTGAGCCCTACAGGTTTTTATCTGAAGCTCACGGACAAGGATAAGAAACTGGTTGACGAAGTCGGCAACACCGACGGGAATCGCCGCACAAACGATATGCCCGCTTGGGCCCTGCCGATGGGTATGAACAGCGATAAGCATCGCGCGTCTATCATACGTAGATATGACGACGGCATGGCTGAAGATGGCATGATGCGGAGTGGATGGGTCTCTGCAGAGAAGACAGGGCGCTCTGCAGAAGGATACACCGAAGAGACCTATTATGGCGATAGAAACGATATAGGCACACCGGGGCACCATGGCGGCGGACCCCTGCCCGTCTCCCTGGCAAGCTTCCGACCCGCACGAGACACAGCCACTGGCGAAGTCGTCATCCGATGGACCACCGAGTCTGAGCTGAACAACGCAGGTTTCAATATACTGCGCAGTGAAACGAAGACGGGGACATTCACAGTCATCAACGGCAAAGGCATCATCCCCGGACACGGCACAACGGCTGAAAAGCACGCCTACACCTGGACGGACACCTCTGCGAAACCCAACGTCGTCTACTATTACCAGATAGAAGACGTATCCTTAGATGGCACGCGCACCACCTTGCGCACCACGCATCTTCGGGGCAACGTCAACGCTGCGGGCAAGCTCACGACGACGTGGGGCGATGTGAAAACGCGAAACTAATTTTGTAGAGACGCGCAAGTGTCGCTACATAACAAGGTTCATTCAGGGATACCCCCTATTTGAATTAACCTACCAACTATAAATAAAGGCGGTGTAGATATACACCGCCTTTCGTGGCTATCCGTGAGAATTGGTGATCGAAACCCTTATATCTTGATACTCCCAAGCCTAAAGGCGTAGGATTCTTGCTTCGTCATTTCGTGCCTCCAGAGTGTCGGTAAAATTAGGTTTCCGCCCCATTTTTGAGACACGTGTAGGAGGGGTTCGGTAACCCACCCCTTACGATTGGCCTAAGTGCTCAATGACAAGATGGCATCACATCATTACTTAAACGAAATCCCTCTAAAAGAGCGGTGAAACCCAATGATTTCTTAAAATTGAATGGTTCTGGCATTCGGAACAGGAAATCTTGAGATTAAGTGCAGGGTATGATAAAATAGGCATATATACCAGTCAGTTTTTCCACAGATGGAGTCGCCATGCCAGAGCAAAACGAATTCGCACATCCTGACAATATAACTGATACCACATCCCCACACCCCATGGACTTCACAGATATCCTTGACGGGATATATACGATCTATCGCGACCACTTCCGCTTATTGTTAGCAATTGCGGGGGGCTATCTCGTTTTAAACTATAGTATAGATTTCGTTTCTATCTATTTTATAAGAAATGATACGCTAAGGACAATTAGCGTAGGGACGCTATTCTCTGGGGTTGCTACTGTTATCGTTTCTCTTTTGGTGACTGCAGGATTGACCTATGCAAGTGCGCAAGTCTACTTACGGAAGACAATTACGCCACAAGCTGCCTTCCAACAGGCAGCGCGTCGTTTTTGGTCTTATCTCGGTGGCGGTATTTTATGGCTTTTGGGGAGCGTCGGTTTGTTTCTTACGGTTTTCGGAATCCCTTTCGCCATCTATTTCTCGGTTCGGTGGTACCTCTATGGCCTCCCAGTTCTCCTTGAAGACACAAGCGCGTGGAATTCATTGGGACGCAGTACTGAACTAGTTAAGGGGCGTTGGTTGCGGGTCTTGGGGATCATAATAACCCTTTGTCTCATCTCTGGTATGATAACAGTAACACTTTACATTTCTATCGAATTCATTCTCACGTCGGCAGGGGTTATCGAAATCAGGGATGCTACAGGGCTGTTGGATTCGCTACTGCGCCTAATTGCTCCAACACCTGATCAGATCGGATGGTTCTCTTATGCAATTCTGCGTTTTGTTAAGCTATGCATTGCAACCCTCACAATGCCGATCGCAATCATCGGTTTTACGCTCCTCTACTTCGATCTGCGTATCCGAAAAGAGGCTTTTGATATTGAAAGTTGATTAACAGCAGGCGAAAATTTGTATAATTCCCAAGATTTGCTTTGATGTTCTGTTGATTTTGTCGTAAAAGATTGCCATGAAAGGCTATAGTGCGAAGCGATCGGCGGAGATTTTAGGCTCCAATTCTGATGAACTTCGCGAATTGCTTTCCAAATCCGCACGCCAGGCGGACATAGGAGGTACAATAATGAAAATGCTTGACTATCGACATGCCAATCTTTCGAAAGCAATCGTCAACCTCTATCGCACCCATTGGCGGCTGTTCTGGTGTATCCTGCTGCCGGGGGCGGTTGTCGCAATCTCCCTGGATATTACACAATTTTTCTATCTTGTTAAACTAAGTGAAAACGGGATGCGTAATACGGTTATGACCCCAAGCCGACGGGCTCTTACGGTTACCAGTAGTCATATCAATACGACGAGTGGAATAGAGCCAAAAATAGCGAATACAACAAACGCCTCGCCGCTTGTGGAGTGGGGGCTCATGCCTACTCCGCATTTCAGAGCAACCGACGGCGAAGGAGCTGGGTGGGAATGGAAAATTAAATTTAAGAGCCTCGAGTATGGTGCTCTCTCCCTCTTGTTACTCACACTCTGTCCGATTTCCCTTGCCGTTGCCCGTATATTGCGCCGTGCCGAGGTTTCCGAAACTGCGGAAGGGTTGCCACCTCCTACTGCTCGTGAAATGTGGTGGCAAACTGGACGCAAGGCACTCACAGTTTTCGTCGCTACGCTGCTTTTGCTCCTAATTGTCGATGTCGGTGATTATCTCTATGTGTTAATGAAGTGGTTGATACCCTCTGATTCTTGGAGATTTCAGTTTGAATTGGGATATATCCTGAGTGTTGTTCCTTATACTTATTTTATAGGGACGTTAAGTCTCTACAACCCGTGTCTTATCCTTGAAAACAACTCCCTCATCGGCATTTTTCGCCGGAGCCACGCCCTGGTGAGCGGAGCGAGGTTACGCGTCTTCGGTATCTATTTCCTGACTGGCTGGATAGCCGCAGTTATCACCTCCGTACTGATCGGCGTTGCATTGTTAGTGTTTTCTATGTTTATTTCGGAACTTGCCCCGATTCGTGCGACACTCGCTTCCCTGAAATTTTTGACGCTCTTCATCGGTGCTGATGTTGATGTCGTGTTGCCACAAGTTCTGAGTACACCTGCTACGGTCGCAATTCTTGTTGTTAGGGGGATAGCCGCCACCTTTTTAGTCCCGATATGGGCGATTTTAACGACCCGCCTCTACCTGGAACGGGTAGAGGCGATAGAGGGAGTAACACCGTTTCATTAACGGCAGGAGCGTCGTTGCTTTGCCGTTTCCTGAGGGCAATAGAATTTTGGTATATCAGAGAGTGGCTAATTGCACGTTTGCGTGTTGTGGCGTTCTGTGATGTGAAAAGTGGAGAGGCTGCCAAAATTGCAGATTTTCTGTCGGGTATCTATACACATTTTTCACATGTGCTTTAGGCATTATAGGCGTTCTTTTGCGTTCTCCGCAGAGCGTTGTTAACTTCCCAAACGGTGCCACCGACAATTCCCCAGCGACCCAGTCAGGCCACCTCTCATCGCTGGGATCGCTATGCAACTTTTGGAGACCCCGGGTTGCAAGGGTATAGCAGTAGATGTCATAATTCGGTGCGTTTTTATCCGACTGCTTCAACGAAAAGAGAACCGCGTTATCCCCTTCCATCCAACTGGCACCACTCATAATAAAGTTTTCACCGAGCCGTCGATTGATCGCGGTGAGTTCCTGTTTGGAACCGCCGAGTTGAGACGTTTCATAGGGAACTCCTTCAAGGAACTCGCTGCGGGAGCGAAAACCGCACCGCAGCGAGTGTTATCAGCCATAGACGCACTATAGCCGAAAATGAGAGGACGTGTATTTTTGAAATAACACGTGAATTCTCCCTAAGACCTTGACCCTCTGACTGGTGAGTCTAACGGGGTCGAGGGCTGGTGTTGAACGTCTGAGGGGATCCGCACCGGTTTCTTTTTTCTACGGGTTCGGCGCGCCAGCGGGGTGCTCTGCTCCGCGGCTTTCGTAAGCCCGCGCCGGGCGGAGGTAGTGAGTTCCTCTGGCAGTGGTTCCTTCCATTTTCCTATATCGCCTCTACCTGAAACGGGTAGAGGCGAGTGGTTAAAAGCTCCCATATTGGGACTAGAAAGGTGGCGGTTAGTCCCTTAACAATAGGGATTGCGACCGTAGCAGGTGTCCTCAGAACTTCTATCGTTCTGGCCGGGCAGGGACTCCAGTTTCTGCAGATTCGTAGATGAGGTCCATCAGCTCGGATTGAATAATGCCATTCATCGGGCTTGTACGAGGTTCTACTCTCCCCAAGATTGCATCGATGAAGTTGTCATCCGGTGAACCTGCGGACATATCGTCCGTGATTGGGGGTGGGTTTAATGCTTCGTTGCCCTTCCAGACGCGGATCCAACCGCCGCCCCAACCGTCAACTTCGATTCTGCCGTTCTCAAAGACCAACGCCATGTGTGTCCCACCCGGACTTGGGCAATTGCCGCTCACTGCCATTGCAGCGAGCACACCGCTCTCAAACTTGACGTTAATGGAAGAATTGATGTCTACCTCACGGTCTTGGTTATCTGTGTAAGCGTAGACTTCGGCGACTTTCGATTCGACTGCCCAGCAGAGGCTGTTCAGCAGGTGTGCCCCGCTATCATAAGCCTGTCCACCCCCAGAGAGTTTCGGATTCTGCCGCCACGTTCCCGTCGTACCCCCTTTCCAACCTTGCGTAATGTAGCCGATGACCAATTCCAGTTTGCCAAACGATCCGCTACGGATCACCTCACGTGTATAATAAAAATTCGGCGTACATGGCGTATTGTAACCGATTGTGAGGGTTAAACCCGTCTCTTCCACCTTCTCTGCGAGCGTGTAGGCATCTTTAGACGAGGTAACCATCGGTTTTTCCATCAGGACATGGCAACCGGCTTCAAGTGCCTGCATGCCTTGTTCAAAATGGAGTGTATGCGGTGTAGAGATGACCACAGCGTCCGGTGAGGTCTCTTTCAGCAGATCACCGATGTCGTCATAGGCCCCCGGACGAGGGCTGAGTCTGGGCAGGTTCCGATCAATATAACCGTTCGCGATGTCTGTATTCACATCACAGGTGCCGACGATTTGCACGTCGGGGTTCGCATTCATTCTTCTGGCGTGACCGGAGGAGTTTCCGCCACACCCAATCATGGCAAGTCGAATTTTCGCCATATTTTTCTCCTTTTTTATTTTTTCTGAAAGAGGGTAGCCTGCAATAACGGCGCAGGCGGATATGAGAGAAAATATTCAATAAACCAATCAGCCCTATTTAACGCCTTGCGTGTAATTAAAATCTAAACGGTTGGGCTTTCAAACTTAAACTTCGATAGAGCAGCAACACTGATTGCACCGTCCCCGAACACCCGGGGGAAGGCATGCCCGCGATGCGACTGCGTCTCGCCATGCATGTAGCAGACGCTGAACGCCCGCCGCGGAAGGTCAGTATCGTTCGTCCCGGAACTATGAAGCATCCAATTGTGGAGCAAGACCACTTCTCCTGCTTTCAATTCCATCGGTTCCGGGGTCGCATTCGCCACAATATCGTCGATGTGCTCCTGCGTCAAAAAACCGGAACCATTTTCAGGATTGATAAGCCGCTTGTGCGACTGTGGAATGATGTGTACGCAGCCGTTCTCAATCGTTGCGGGGTCCAAAGCGGTATAGATAGTAATCTCTGGGTCGCGGTCGAGGTCTGTCCATCTGTCTTGATGCCAGGTGAGCTGCGTGCCTTCGTGTGCCGGTTTATTCATAAACATTGCCCGGAAGCAAGCGATAGGGGTGTTATCTCCATAAATCTTTGCGCAGACCTCTTGGAAAATCGGTTTCTGGAGATATTCCAAAAAAAACGGATCTAATTCGAGATTCTGGATTTTCCGATAAAGCAACGTTGGCCCTTTGTGCCCTTTGGACTGCGGGCCCGGTGAGTTTTTCCCCGGCTCCCGGTCGAGCTGCATCATGATCTGATCATAATCGAGGGGTGCCTTACCGAGCATGATGTCGTCCATCCGTTGCTGGAGTTGTGTGAGTTCGGCATCCGCTGCGACTTGTCCGATCCGCACGTAGCCGTATTCCCAGAAATGTTCCCACTGTTCCTCTGATATATGGTGTTCCATGCTGTGCCTCCCAGTTGCGCATGTCGCTCTTTCACTTTCTGTTCTTTCTGACTACAGGCTG
The DNA here is from genome assembly GCA_965202725.1 of Candidatus Poribacteria bacterium. GTDB lineage: Bacteria > Poribacteria > WGA-4E > WGA-4E > WGA-3G > WGA-3G. The sequence goes on along the minus strand of OZ241845.1, from coordinate 3,232,625 downwards.
CTGATGACTATAGTATAACATATATTTCAGGAAGTATAAAAGGAAATTGCAAACGGTTTTCACGACGGTGGCGTTTCTGAGGTGCTTCTGATCTGATATTTGATTTCCTAAAAATAATGAAAGGGGTTTTCCATTCAAATCACTGACATTCTTACATCGCTGTTTCTGATCGCCATTTCTGCCACGGCGGGGGCATTTATCGAAACGTTTGAGGGTAAAAATATGGACGAATCGCAAATTTTTCCGTTGTGATTTCGCTGGTGATGGTGTATATTAAACTCGAATATTTCAGAATCATGCCTTTTGAAGTCCTAAATTGTCATAATTAGCGAAATTGCCAAGTTTCTAATCCCGTCCGATATAACAAGGATATCCTATGAAAATAAAAGAAATCCGCGCCGTGGAGATTGAACTGAACCCAAAACCGACAACAATACAACGTACACCGAGCCGTGCGAGACAGTTTCCGATGAACCGACCTGTCACCCGGTATGCCGCAGCCGACAGGAGAGGTGAGCACGTCTCTGGTTCGGGATGGAGCCGCCCGGCCTGCATTGTAACCGCTGAAGACGGCACGTGGGGTTTCGGTCTCTCGCTTTATAGCGGTCCTGTAACCCGAATTATCAAGGATCACTTTGCCCCTCGGCTCGTTGGTGAAAATTGCATGGCGACTGAGAAATTGTGGGACCTGATGGTGCGGTCGTGTGCTGCCTTTGGTGCTACCGGCTTAACGAGTTACGCTATCAGTGCTGTTGATTGTGCTCTCTGGGACCTCAAAGGCAAAATCCTGAAGAGACCGGTTTATGAACTGCTCGGGGGTCCCCAGAAAGAGAAAATTTTTTGCTACGCCTCCGGTTTCGATCAGGAATGGTATATGGAGCTCGGATTCAAAGCCACAAAACTCTTCACACCGTGGGGGCCAATACACGGCTTGGAGGGCTTGCGAAAACTCGAAGAATTGGTCGCAACCACACGGGAGGCGATTGGTGATAAAGTGGACTTAATGTTGGATTCTTGGACAGGCTTCGATGTAGAACATACCGTACGCGTCTGTGAGACTTTGAAACCTTACGGTCTAAAGTGGATGGAGGATTACATTCCGCCCGACGATTTTGTCGGTTATGAAACCGTCCGTCAACGCCTCCCGTGGCAAACCCTTGCGACGGGGGAACATTGGTATCTGCCAACCGTCTTTGCGGCAGCTGCGGGACGACGTCTCGTTGACATCTTCCAGCCTGACGTTTTGTGGTGTGGCGGAATTACAGCTGCCGCGAAAATCTGTCATATCGCAGAGGCGAATGGAATTAACGTGATTACGCATGCCGGGATGAATTATCCCTACGGTCAGCATCTTGCAATGGCGATGCCCGCGATCACCTGGGGCGAACGTTCTGAAGGTTTGTCTCCCCCCGGTGTGCCTCTCGAAGAGATGGTCAAGTTGCCCGGCACCGCAGTCATTAAAGACGGCTATGTCGCGCCATCGAATGCCCCGGGTTTCGGTCTCGAAATTGACGAAACATGGATAGAAAACGTGATGGTATAGATCGCGTCTGTAGATTGAGTCACAGGTACCTCCGGGAACAACGTAGAAATCGCCCCCGTGCTACCAGTGGGATTGAAGAGGATATGCTTTTTTACCGGAGATCGTATTGAACCTTACGAAATCCAGTTAAGTGTACCCCTGGATACCTATATTGGGAAACCTATGAAGGACGAGATTACGATTGCCAATCGAGCGCGTTGGGAAGCTGAAGTCCTAAAAAAGGGCGGCTTTACTGTTCCGTGGCTCGATCTGGATAGAAATGATCTTCTGAAATATGCTGAGGGTCGGCTTGACCCAATTTCTTATGAACTTTACCAAATCTATCCGGCGCATATACTCAAGGGTGTTGCCAACAAGGACGTGTTGTGTCTCGCTGCGGGGGGTGGACAGCAGTCGGCAGTCTTTGGTTTGCTGGGTGCCAATGTGACGGTGATTGATTTTACACAAGGTCAACTTGACGGGGATATCACTGCTGCGAAGCATTATGGTTATTCGGTAAGAACGCTTCGCCTCAACATGCGGGATCTGTCCACAATTGAGGACACATCGTTTGATTTTGTCTATCAGGGGCCATCTATGAGTTGGGTGCCGTCAGTTCGTGAAATCTATAAAGGCGTGTCAAGAATCATCCGGCCGCGAGGTTGGTATCGTGTAGATTTTGGCAATCCTGCATCCCATTTCTTGGAATGGGATGGTGAGTACTATCGCATCACCCATCCGTATTCTGAGCGGGTTTATAGGTATTCAGATGGGGCGTATGACTTTCGACACTATTTGGGTGATATATTCAATGGACTCTTGGAGAACGGATTTCGGATTGCGTATGTTGAGGAACGTCCTTGGACCCAACCAGATATTAATGCGACACCAGGGAGTTGGGAACACGAAATGGCTTACAACGTGAGTTTTGCAGTTGTCGCGAAGAAAGAGATGTAGGGCATCGACCGCTTAGAAAGAGCTAAAAAGGATCGCAGCGATGCCATCTAAATAAGGGAGCCATGCAAGATGAGAGAAAATCGCCTACAGCCCTCTTCTCCGTGCAGCACCCTCATTGCCGCTGATACGGATAACGAGATACTTGTCTGGGATATCATCTGTTCTGAAACCAAACTCACACTCCCGAAAACATCGGATTGGGTGGGTAACGGGTTTTGGCAGCTCGCTTTTGCGTTTTCGCCAGATGGTCAGTATCTTGCTTCTGGGGGCAGCCCGGGTTCACAAGATGGAGTGAATCCGCGCGCGGTCTACACCGGGCTCTAACAACCGAGGGGAGAGTACCTACCAGGCCTGATGTTGAATCGCTATCGTTAGGTCGCCATAGCATCAGCTTATGATTAGGGGTCTTGGAGTGTAACCGGTTAAATACAAATCTAACAAAAATCCTTGTAAAAATAGACATTTATGTTAGACTTACAAGGATGGAGAAAAAGATTTGTATCAAACTAACTGACGACGCATAGCGATAAGGTTTTTGTAAAAAGTCGCTGATAAGGAGCCTGTAAATGTGTTTTCAAATCTACACCCAATTCCGTGTGAGTATGTTGTTAGCATTTGTCGTTTTCATAGTAAGTGTGCCATTGACGGGTAATGCCGATGCAGCGGAGTTGCTTGATCAAACACGAATGGCGATCTTTCCAGAGGCGAAAAAATTCGTTATGAGAAATCCTATACTTACAGCGGACCAAATTGCTGTCATCGAAAAAGAACTTGGTGCTAAACTTCTTGCGGAAGATCAGAAACCTATTTTTTATATTCCAATCAGTGAGAGAAAAAAGCCTATGGGTTTGGTATTCTTTACGAATGCTGAGGGACCGGACGGTGTTATTGAAGGTGCTGTGGGACTGGATATGCAGGGAAGAATTGTAAAAGTGGAACGCTATGAACATCAGGAATCCGAAGCAATTGCAGGATCAGAATTTCTTAAGCAATTCATTGGTATGGGTATAGATGACACTTTCAAGGTTGGTGTGGATATTGAAACGCTTCGAGGGTATGAGGACATTTCAAACGCGGTTGCTCTGATGGCAAAAAAGACGTTAGTGATGAGTTATGTGCTCTTTGAAAAAAAGAAATTCGAACCGGAGGCAGAGAAGACACCAGCGCTTGTTACTTCAATGGAAAATATGCCCGAAGTCGAAGACCTTAAAGCGCTCATGATGTTGATGATAGATGACTATTTTGTTGTCGTTGATTACTTTGATGACAAAGAGAGTAAGGCGAAAGCTATTGCAGCAGCGAAGCAGCTCGCCGGATATGCAAAGGGCATATCAAACTTTGAACCACCGAAAAATACGGATCAGACGGAAGAGTATATCTACCTGCAGGACAAATTTAGCGAGATACTCCTTAAATTTGCTGAAGCACTTGAGATGGAAGGTATTTCTGACGAAACACGCAAGCAGTGGGAAGCTATTGTTGAATTAATCAATCAGGCGCACCTTCGATTTAGCGAGGAAGAGATTGACTTGGATACGTATTAGTTTAAATTGCTACCTGCTTTATTAAATTTTGCTTGGAGATGAATGACATGACCTTTATTAACCGAGTTTTGGTTTGCAAGCTTCCTCCAAAAATCTGGATATGTTGCTTGTGTCTGATTGGTATGTTTGTAGGCACCCTGCAAGCGGCAGCACAGATTCGCCCACCCCGGCGGAGACACAGAATAATGGTAGATCCGAGTGTGAAGAAAAAAAAGGATGTACTTAAAGCAGATATAGGTGCGAGTCTTAAAGATATTGCGCAGCGAACAATACAGCACGCCCAAACCGCGAAAGTAGATATTGTGTTTGTTGTTGATGGTAGCAAACGGATGGCGGGACATCTCCTCGATCTTGAGACAAAGATTGTCGACATGCTCGCTGTTATAGAGGCAAAGACGATCGACTATAGGTTTGGATTAGTGAGTTTCCACTCAGTACAAGGGGAACCGCGTATCGCACTGCATCCGTGGACGTTTGACTACCTCAGTATTACGAAGGCGCTCCAGGACATGCAGGTTGAATCTGGGAATAACATCCAATCGGGATACGGTCTTGATGCAGTCGTGAAGGGGTTGAACGAGTTAGAATTCCGTAATGAGGTTATAACCCAATTTATCGTGGTTACGAACTCGCGCATGCGGACTTCATGGACAGCCGCAAAAGCCAAAAACAGAATTAGTGAGCAGATTATCAATCTGTCCCGTCGGAACAATGTCCAAATCAATTTCATCGGTGTTAGTGAGAGGACCCAAGCGGAGCTCACGGACGAGACGAACGGAAAATGGTATCCGATTGACTCAAAGCAGCAGCGCATGGATGGTCAACGGATTCGGAGTGGCGAGACAATTGCGGATAAAGCCATACTTCGCGTGGATGGTATATTTAAGCGTATTGCCGAGAATCTTGTCGCAAGTCATCCGGGAAAAGTGGATGTTGTGTTTATCTTTGATTACAGTCTAAGTATGGAGACCAAGACGGGTGGTGCCTGTGATGGGTTGGATCAGATGGTTTCTGTCTTTAAGTCTGCAGGATTGGATTATCGGTTTGGGATAATCCGGTTTTGGGCGACAGTTGGAGGCGGCGAAAGCACCGTTGTCGTAACCAACCCCCCCTTGAAACCGGAGCAGGTGAAATCGCTCTTTCGCCTGCCAAAAATGGGAGATGAACATCTGTTAGATGCTGTTATTGAGGGGATACCGAAACTTCGAACAGCCCCGGAACGCCAACTCGTTCTTGTCATTGTCACGGATGAATCAACAAGCAAGCGCACCGAAAAAGGGTATACTGTAGGGCAAGCGATTTCAGTGTGTCGCGGTGCGTTCGCAAAGGTTTATGTGATTGGGGGTGTCACCTCTATGAGAAGCAGCGCCATTTCGGATAATTTCCAACGTCAAGTTGCTCAATTAACCAAGGGCGAACATTACATTATGCCGGGTTCTATTATCGCTGACGAGGGGCGATAGCTATTATTCCAAAGCGAGTTCATCTGCCGTTTTAGCGTGAATAGCGATAAGGACAAAACTGGTTGATTGCAAGTTCGCAACCGGTTTTGTTAGGTCTATAGGTGTATTGCTGACGAAGCTGCCGTCTTCCTGTCGGATACTTGTCAAGTAGTTGATAGAAACACGACGAGTGTTGAGTGGATCGTTTCCTGCGGCGAGTGCCATAACTGCGATGGCGGTAATTTCGGGGTCGCTGGGGCTATTTTTATATCTGCCGAATCCGCCGTCACTGTTCTGTAGCTGCTTTAACCACGCAATTTGAACGTCGATGTCATAGACAGGTTCCAAACCTTGTATGACCCAAGATGTGACGAAGATGTCCGACTGCGTTCCGCGTTGTAGTGCCCAACCACTGTCATAGTTGATACCCTCTGCAAGCCAAGCAGCGCCTTTAGAAATAGGTTGAAAATGCCGTTTAAAACCGAGTCGTCTGAAACCTGCTAAGACGGCAGCAGTATAAAGCACATTGTCAGGGCTACGTTCTTTTTTCCCCCAAGCCCCCGTCGGGTTTTGCGCTGTTCTCAGCCACCGCAATCCTTTAAAACGGACCTCTGGATCGGTTTCGGCAGCTGCTAAAGCGACGAGAGCAAAAACGGTGTGGGCAGTGTTGTTGTTCCAGCTCCCGTTGTCCCACTGTGTGTTCCTGAGATACAGAACGCCTGTTCGGATTACCTGAGACCCGGTTCCCCATCCAGCGTCGATTAATGCCCAAATCGCGAACGCTGTGTTCTCAACATTGCTATCTCCGCCGGGAACCAAAGGCCAGCCGCCATCTTGGTTTTGATGCTGTACAATGTAGGTTTTCGCGCTTTCTATGGTTTTATAAAGGGGCGGTTCCTCGGATGCCTTATCGGAAGGGATAGCTTTGATAGGAGATGCCTCACTATCTGCGAAAATATCCACTTTAATTCCTATTACGAAATGTAGCAGCATGTAGCAACATATCAATATGTGTGTGCTTCTATAGGTCTTCATTTTTTATTCCGCCTAACGTGAGTTTGATATATGGTAACTTGTAAATATAAGTGAAGATTTCCGTAGGGTTAGGCATGTAATACATTGGATTACTAAACACTGAAAGCGAGTCGCCCTGCGCAAGTCTGGGACTTGCGGCCAATGCTGAGGGCTACAATTGTGGTTCAATTACAACCTTGTAAACGCCTTCTTGTCCAAGCATGTCGATGCCTTTTTCCAATTGGTATAGCGGCAGATGATGCGTTATCAGTTCATCCAGTGGGGCGCGTGTTATCTGAAGGAAATCCAACGCTGTCTGAAACTGGATTTGTGGATATGCCCACACCCCGCAGACATCCAGATCCTTATTACAAATTTGATGCGGACGCACTCGGGTGTCCCCAGAATCTGTATAGTGTCCGACTTCAATAACCTTCCCGCCACGTCGCACGACATCTAATGCTTCAGAGAAAACTGTCGGCAATCCGGCGCACTCAATCGCGATATCCACCCCAACACCACTTGTGAGGTCTTGGATTTGTTCAATCCGTTCTTCAGGTGTGGTGTTCCCAACATTGATAACTACGTCTGCGCCCATTTGTTTCGCCATCTCTAATCGACTATCGACGAGGTCGGTGGCGATGATAGTGCCGGCACCGCTATCGCGCAGGACAGCGACAACGAGCAGACCAATTGGGCCGCATCCGAGCACTGCAACGCGATTGCCGATGCTGTATCCGTCGCCGACTTGTGGGACTCCCGGCGCACACGCGCGTTCAACGGTGCGCGTCGCTACGGCTACTGGTTCTGTCAACACCTGAATTGCATCGGGGATACTTTCCGGCATCTTATAAACCCAAGAATTCCCGTGAATGTAGGTATACTCAGAAAATTCGCCGTTCAAATAGGGGGGCGTTTCGCTGTTGCTAAATCCATAGATCGTCCGCCCAGAACACAGTGTCGGGCGCCCTGGGACATGTAGACAGTAGTAGCATCTGCCACAGTTTTTTGATCCCGGCACAACGGTTACGCGATCACCGGCTTTAATGGGGCCGCCTATCACGTTCATAGCTTGATTTGCAGCTTTGCCAATTTCTGCCACCGTTCCAACGACTTCATGTCCTGGAATGACTGGAAATTTCAGGGCAGTATGCCCGAGGTACATGTGCTTATCACTTCCACAGATGCCGACTCTGTCGATCTGTAACAGGAGCGCATCCTCTGCAGGTATCGGTTTCTCAAATTCTCGGATTTCTATCTGCCCGGGTTGGAGCATCACTGCCGCTTGAACTTGCATAGTTAGATTTCCTCGTTTTCTGGAATATGAGGTTGTTTTGCTATTCTTTTTGCTATTGTGCCCAGAGAGGGGTTAGTATTTTTGTGAGTTCCGCAAGGCTTTCCAAATTGTGTGCTGGGAGAAAATAATCGACATACGGCAACGCAGTGCGGATACCCCGACAAATGGGCTGGTAACCCTCACTACCGAGCAACGGGTTGAGCCAAATCAACCGGTAGGCATGTCGATGTAGCATCTCCATTGAATACCGCAGCACCTCTACATCGCCACGATCCCAACCATCGCTGATGAGAATGACCACCGTCCGATATGCCGAGAAAGACGGAGCGAAATGGCGATAGAATTCTAACAGGCTTTCACCGATCTTTGTCCCGCCCGACCAGTCGGGTACGGCATCTGCCACTTCATTCAAGCCTTCCGCTAATCCTTTCCGTCGGAGAAGTCCGGTGATGTCTGTCAGATGCGTACTGAAGACTGCAACCTCTACTTCCTTTAGCTCTTTCTGCATGCCGTATATGAATTGGATGAGAAATTTAGCGTAGCAGTCCATTGACCCGCTGACATCACAGAGGAGCAGGATTTTTGTCTTCTTAATTTTTTGTTGTTTCCGAATTAATTCGATCGGCTCACCGCCGTGTGAGAGACTCTTTCGCCAACTCCGCCGGAAATCTATAATTTTCCCCTTTTTGCCGACCACCTTTCGGCGGCTCAGTCGCGTCGCCAAGATTGCCGCTAATTTCGCAATCACTTCTCGGGCTTTCTCCATATCCTCTGTCGTAAACTCGCTAAAATCCTTTCGTGTCAGGGCTTCTTCCACACTATAAGCCGTTGAATCGTCTTTCTCGCCTTCCTCGTCATTTTCTGTTTCGGAGTCCAACCACTGTTCGAGTATATCTTGTTCATCGCTTGTATCAGAGAGGTCTTGGAGACTTGACGGTTCAGGTGTTTCGCTTTCTATATCAAAGGTTTCAAATTCCGTGCGCGGATATCGCCAAAACAGGCCGAAAGCAAGATCGAATGTTTTACGGTCAGTGTCTTGAGAAATGAGATTCGTCCGGGCTGTGTGATAAAACGCAGCCCGATCACCGATGTCTATCAATTGGACGCTCTGACACCACCTGAGTTGATTGGTTGTCGTTACGTTGACTCCCATCTGTCGGAGCAGGGAGCAGAAGTCTGTGATCTGTTGGAGTAGGGTTAGTTCAACCATTTTTCTCTTTGTCTAAACAAGCAATGAAGGCATCAAGTTCTTTGGAGAAACGGTTGAACAACTCGCCAACTTGCTTGGCATTTCTGTCCGTTTGTTTGTAAACCAATTCCTCCCCGTAGATATTATTGAAAACCTGGCGAAACTGTAACAGTTTCGCCAAAATCTCAAAAGTTTCTTGGGAAATCACAGGTTGCCGTTCCGCTTGTGGTTCTGACATCTGTGTGAGCAATTCTGTATGCCATCTACTTCCGTCAGGTATGCGTAGGGCAACGTCAAGGGCAATTCGCCTAAAAATGTTCTCTATTCCTCTATAGCAGTCGACCAGATTTTTGGCAATCGTCGTTTCTATCTCTTCCTTATATTCAGCAGGAGCTGTTTTAATTTTTTCTAACCTCTCCGCGATTTTGTTTAGAGTTTCTTCTATCTTATTCCGTTCATCAGAGATACGTTGTATGAGCGCCTTTCTATCCACCTGAATAAATTGTTCCTTTTTCTATAGGGATCAACTGGCTCTGAATTTTCACTCGAAACAGTTCTTTGCTATTTTCAAAATCAACTAAATCTACCTTAAATAACCTGCAGGTGTCTGATGTCGCTGCTACTGCTCCCAAGTACTTGTCATCCGGAATACCCCAGACAGCCATATCGATATCCGACCACTTTGAGAACCAATCTCGTTCGGCAAGCGACCCGAACACAGCAACTTGCGTTGCCCCGAAGTCTTTATAGAGCATCGCTGCGACCCTATGTGCAGTTTGCCAAGCGCGTTGTAGCAACCCCTCATCCACCTTCCGATTTTGAAGGTGCTGATCGAGCCGCTTATGGTATTCCGCTGATTCTTCTGGTGATAAATGTTTTTCGGTGCAATGGGTGTCCGTGGGTCGATACATGTTCTATTCTCCTGAGAATAGGATAGCATAAAATGGTTCGAGGTGCAATAAAAAAGAGACGGAATGGCGTTTTCACCCTTCCCATCTCAATTGTCAGTTTTCTTTTTTGGTTTTTCACATGCAGTCGTCGACTATCGTTTGCGATACTCACAACGACTAAAGGCGTGTGCTTCTTGTTTCGTCATTTCGGGTTTACCGCCGGTCTGGAGGTCTTATAGAAACGCCACAAGCGTTGGATGTCTCCATGTAGCCCTCCGCGACCTATTCTTAATTAGATCACAAAATACTGCTTTTCGTCAAGTTTTTCTGGCAAAAGGTACGAAACACCTCATATTCATGAGAAGTTGTGGGTAACGCAAGTCCGGTATCTCATTACAGATAAGTATATTCAGAAAAAGTAACGCTATTGTGCGTGTGTGTTTTTTTCTGACTCAATAAGGAGTATGCAATCTCCCTATTCCACACGGAAATCGCGCGGGTTTCTAAATTTAAGTTGTCTCAAATACTTTTTTCTTGACAAAAAACGCGTGTTTTGTATGATTATGGGTATATTTTTTAGAATAGGTTATATTTCCTATGTCTATTAGGTTCGCCCCTGAAACAATCACCCGGGGAGTGCCAGAAAAGCAATACGCTTTCTTGATGCCATCCCGATAAAATAGGAGAAAAATAATGGAAAATACTTTTCGTTTTCCGACAGTTCTGTTGGTTATTGCCTTCGTGGGCGCATCTTTTCTCGCAATAGTGCCTATGGAAGTGGCAGAAGCTAAGGCAGATTCTCAACGTGCAGAGATAGATCACGGACTTTGGGGAGAGGAACTTGTAACGTTTCAGAAACTTCTCAAGACCTCCCCGGCGGATGCCCGCGCCGAACTTCAGAACGTCGGAAAAAGCATCTTTGGAAAACACACGCTCGTCAATGAATGGGTCCCCCTCTACTTTAGACTCAGCCTTGAAGGCACGGAACATCCCTCGGATATCCAACGCGTCCATGAACTCGAACTCCGTATGCTGACGGCTATAGATGCCGAGAAGTACGCTGAACAGATACAGCACCACCGAGAGACACTTGAAGACTATGAAGCCCTTGCCTCAGCGATCGGTGAAGATCCCCGGATACCGAACAAAATGGTACAAGAGCCGGCGTCAGCGGAAAAACCGAATGCCAAAATCTCTCACCAGCATTACAAGAAATTTCACGAACTCCTCCCCCATGTCGAGGCAGCACACAAGGAACTTGATGCGTTTGCTGCCATCGCGTTTCAAGGGCACCCGCGCACGGAAGAATGGAAGGCACTCTTCTTTCGGTACTCTCTTGAGAAGGAATGCACCGTGGCAGAAATGCGTCAGTTTCTGGAATTAAAAAAGCAAATGCTAAAAGACGTTGACGCCTCGCGGCATGCCCAGGAAATCAAGACGTTAGAAAGTGCTCTGAAACAACTCAACGCTCTCAGCAAAATGTTTGAAAAGCAAGGGACGCTGGCTACCGAGAAAGTAAGTTTTGACATGGCACCAAAGGACTAACCCCGTCTGTGTTTCACAAGGAGCAAGAGAAAATGATCAAAAACGCCAAACTGCCTCTGATTGTCGTACCTCTCATTGTAACAGTTCTGCTGTGTGCAGGTTTTTGGCTTTACACGGAGTGGGACCTGAAAAGATTTAAAGAATCACTGCCGAAAGCCCTGCCCGTGCAATCCGCAAAAAGTGAGACTGCCCCCGCGCAACAGGGGGGCTGGTACAAGAAACCCTCGAAACGACAGGATCTCCCCAAACCGTGTCCCCGGTGTCCGGCACCGACTTTGAACCCTCAGAATCCATCGCTGCAGAGCAATCTTTTGACGCTACAGCTGTGGGGGATTCCTCGACAGATGCCCTGTCCCTTGAGAGTTTCTTCGACACCTTCCTTGAAGAATTTCCAGCGGATGCCATCACGTCAGGAGACTTCACAGATGTTTCCGAGGAAGTCCCCTACGATATGGAACTCGTCAAAGCGGGTTTTGACGATTACAACGCCTATCTCGAAACCGATCCCGAGTATGCATACCAAAGGCTTGATGCTGCTTTTCGTGAACAATACGGGGATGACCCGGATGTAGACATCCTCGTTGAACACGTCCGGGACAGTAATGAAGGCACCACGGAGATTGCCGAAGCCATTGATTTTGCGGAAGCCATCATACGTCTCACGTCAAAGATTAGCCCGCCGGAAGCACTTGAGAGTCTCTATGCCTACCTTGAACTCCTTAGGGAAACCCAAAAAATGGCACTTGAACAAGGCACGGATGTTCAACATCAAAATGTTATAAACGTCGGGGAATAGAGAATGAATCCGTCCAAAAATCAGCAGATTTTAGGGAGTGGCAGCATCGCGATTCGCTTGTTAGGTTATCTCAAACCCTATTGGGGGTTAGCACTCTTGTGTGTGCTCCTCCAGATCGTTTACCGGGCTACCTACTTGGTCAACCCATGGATAGAAGGGCAACTGCTCGACCGCGTCTTTGGTGAGAAAGATGCCGATTTTCTACCTGTCCTTGTGGGTTTCTGGATGGGTATCGCAGTTGCCACTTATCTCACGAATCTGGTTTTGGCGTATCTTCTGACAAAAGTCAGATGTCAAACCCGCCGAGATATGCAACTGCAGGTCTACCAACATCTGCGGTTTCTCCCGTGCCGGTTCTACGATAATCACACGACGGGACAGATAATGGCTAACATCAATTCCGATACAGAGTCGGCCGCGGAAGGGATTTTGGCGAGTGTTTGGATTTTCCTATCGGGGATTGAATTTGTCATTACGTTGACTTTTGTGTTCCGGGTGAATCCATGGTTGGGGCTTTTTAGTATTCCATTTGCCTTCGCCGTTGTCGGCCTTCCCTTCCTTTTCCGAAAGCCAGTACAAAACGCTTCAAAGCAAGTCTTGGAAGAAAAAGAAAGCATTTCGTCACGGCTTCAAGAAGGGATTGCAGGGTCACGAGAGATAAAATCGCTTGGGCATGAGATGCGTGACATGGGGCTCATCCGACGTTCAATAGAAACCCTCACCCGTGCACAACTCTATCAAGTCTTAATCGGGGGGCTGATTACACTTGGCCCCCTTGCTTCTTGGTTGGGCCATCCGCTCTTCTTTCTCATCGGCGGAAAAATGGTGTTGGCCGGACACATCAGCGTCGGCTTTTTGTGGATGGCAAACCGTTATTTACATCTGGTCACCCTGCCGCTACATCGAGTAGCCCAGGATGAATATCCAAAGCTCCTCCGAACCGGGGAGGGGGCAAAACGCGTGTTCGCTTTCCTTGAAAACCGCACCGAACCCGACGATGGTATTCAGGCTGCCGACTTGCAAGGGCGGGTCCGGTTTGAAGGTGTCCATTTCACATACGAGGGTGCCGCAGAAGTGCTGCGGAACGTCAGTTTTGCGGTGCAGCCCGGTCAAACTGTGGCACTCGTTGGCCCAAGCGGTGCGGGGAAAAGCACCCTCCTCAATCTCCTTCCGCGTTTCTACGAACCCACGCGCGGGCGAATATGTGTGGATAAGCACGATATCTCAGCGCTCCGGCTGAGTGCCTTGAGGGCTCAGATTGGCACGGTGTTTCAAGACCCGTATCTCTTTTCCGGGTCGATTGAGGAAAATATCCGGATGGGTGCCCACGATCCGGAGATGGTGAAAAAGGGTGAGGTTGTTGCTGCAGCGACGGCTGCGAATGCCCACGGGTTTATCATGGAACTCGAAGAGGGCTACGCCACAGAGATAGGCGAGCGAGGTGTCAAACTCTCCGGTGGTGAGCGACAACGGATTGCCATCGCGCGTGCACTGATTCGGAATCCAAAGATTCTCCTTCTCGATGAAGCTACTTCTGCATTGGACTCGGAGACGGAGAAGGTTGTATCGTCTGCGTTAGAACGCTTGATGAAGGGTCGGACCTCGTTTGTGATTGCGCACCGGTTGTCTACTGTGCTGAATGCGGATGTGATCCTTGCCTTGGAAAAAGGTCGTATTGTGGAACAAGGCACGCATTGGGAGTTGCTTGCTCGCGGCGGGCTCTATGCACGATTGTATCGTTTACAATTTGAGAACCCTCCTGCCCCCGCAAACGGGGGATAAAGGGGGCGATTCAAAAGATCAATAACTGGTTCATCAGTCGGAATATAGCACCTTATACAATCACAAGCTGTAGAGGAATCCCGTTAGTTACTGGGAAGGTGTCGCTTCAAATCGCACTTCCTCTACGGCATTTCATCAAGACTTTCAAGATAAGGACTCTTATGAAAATCAAACAGCATTACATCCTAATTCTTGGGGTCATTTCAAGCCTCGTTCTCACCGCGGGCGTTTTTATAATGAGAAACGGAGAAGTCTTGTTCCGCAAAGTCCGCTCACGCGTGAAGAGATGAAAGCACAGTGGTACGCCGATAGGCTGCCTGCCGATAAAACGATGGAAGAGATAGAACAAGATATCGTTGACTCTATTTCTACTTTCATCAGAGAAAAAGGGTTTCAATTCGAAGACCCACACGATATGAACATCATTACTGAGGTCGTACTGGATTCCTTCAAGAACCGTCAGTTGTCCCCGTTTATGTCCAAGAAGTTCAATGATAACGCAAGAGAGAAATCTCAATGGCATATCAATACAGTTAAGGAACAGTTGATAGCGGAGCACCAGAAAACAATGAATAGTTCCGCCGTAGAGGCGACTTCGTCAGAACCAACATCTCCGTCGGGACCAATGGATATGTCCGAAGCCGAGAGAGCCCTTTCGGAAAACGAGATAGACTTTATGGCCACACAGGAGACGGTCGAAACAGGTGACAGATCCAAGCGTCCTGCCGAAACGATGCGAAAAAACTTCGACCTCAGGTATCCTGAGGAGCCGGGGGATCTTTCCCATCTGTCTATTGATACTCAGGTTTTTGTAACCCTACAGAAGATGAATCTTCCATGAGAGAGATGGACATCCGCCTTGCAAATCGTGATTAAACACGGCCCTGAGGCAGCTCTCCCTATGCTAAAGGAATTGGATCCGGAAATTGCTCAGGAAATAGAACCGCTCATACAGAGGGAAACGGAACGTTCTGGACAGATTGAGCGCGTCCTTCAGAGAAGACTTGAGGAAAATTCGATAAAAAAAGAAGAAGGTTTTCGGTAAAACAATGTTTTTGCCACATTTTTGAGACACGTGTAAGGGTTGGGTTGCCCAACCCTTACGATCGTCGGTTTTTCGATCAGATTTCACCCTCAGGCCCGGTAGATCTGGATAACTATCAAATCTGATTTCTCTGCCCACTCTCTTGAAGCAGGATTCAAAAATCCACTTCTGTTCCCCGGAAGGTTCGATTTGAAATGCTGGAAGGTGTCAGCGTTGTAAGTCCCATTGACAATTGTGGACAATATAAAGGCGGGCAGCAGATATATTGCTTTATTAGGTAAGATTCTGTTCAAATAATATCTAAGCCTGAGGAGCTCTGGACAGGGCCGCCTCTAAAAAAGAAGTGGTCAAATTATTTTTTAGGCGAGAGAAAAACTTCTTCAAAATTCTCCCATTCTCTTCCGAAGTTTTCAAGTTCCCGGCAGGAAGAAACCACCGTAAGACAACAGCTGCCATAATCATGTTTTTTTAAACGGGTGAGCGCGGTATAAAACAAAGCGGGATCATCGTCCCGCATGATACTATTTACATGTATTACCAAATGTTTTGATTCCAATCCCTTGAAACTGTGCAGCGTTGTTGCCTTCACTCTAGAGTCCCTAGGTCGAAAATCCAGTTTTTTATTTCTTGAATCTTCCTTATCGGTCCCGAAAATATGATGTACCGGAATTTCAGGATTAGCATTTTTGCATTTTTTGACGAATACACGTCCAATTGTGTGAGTATGAGCAAGAAAAGTAATGTCCGAGTCAGAAATTGTAGAATTTTTATGTAATCGCTGCACTTCCTTAAAACAAATATCTCCTATTTCCTCTGAACAGTCGTCTATTAACATTTTCGCTGATACCTGGACCCATCGCAGCTGAAGATCGAGATTCAATTCTTCTTGAGCCGGACGAGGAATGTCGACGTTTTCGTCAAGAAATTCGTCAGCAAATCTCTGCAAAACCGTTATGAGGCGAGATGGCAAACGATAACTAGGACCTAGTTCAAACCATCGACCCCTAAACCCGCCCGTCCGCATTTCTTCCTCGAGCCAAGCAAAATCTCGTCCGTAAATATTCTGTGTTCCATCAGCGACGAAAAGCATTTCACCGCCTGGGACCAATGCCCCCTCAAGAGTCTCCCACCAGTTCCTTGTGAAGTCTTGTCCTTCATCAACTAAAATGGCATCGTAGTAGGGCGGATAATTGCTAACTGATTGATTCCTATATAGATTCTCTAACTCAGCGACGCTTTGTACTCGTTTAGCATCCTGAAAATTTATATAGATTTGTTTTATAAGTGTTGGCATGGAGTTATTCCAAACTTCTTCCTTCGCGAAAGAATTTCCTGACACGAGAATTTGTGCAAAGGGCTTGTAACGTTCTCCTTGCGTAGACATAAAGCAAACTCGTTTACACCAATCATGGAAGTGAAGAAAATCGACTTCTAGTCTAGAGGTTTGTGGGAGACTTGTTGCGTGCTGCCATGCAAGATCACGAAGATAATAACGGAGAGTAATGTTGAATAAACAAACAAGAACTCGTTTACCTTCGCTTGCAACTACGGCTGATCGCGCTGCGAGAGCTTGAGTTTTACCGGATCCGGCAGCTCCTTTGACACGCCGATAGAACTTCTCTGTACGAGTTTCAGCAATTT
This sequence comes from Candidatus Poribacteria bacterium, assembly GCA_965202725.1. Taxonomy (GTDB): domain Bacteria; phylum Poribacteria; class WGA-4E; order WGA-4E; family WGA-3G; genus WGA-3G. The sequence goes on along the minus strand of OZ241845.1, from coordinate 3,215,961 downwards.
CGCGCTGACGTGCGTTTAGTCTGAGTGGATTCTGTCGCACTTGGCTAAAGTTGGGGCCTTCAAGCCATTTCCTCAGGTCATCGCTGGTACTTTCCGACATAAGGTGAGAAGGCTTATGTTTTCCCCATTGGCTCCACTCAGGGAATAGCTTATTCAGATTACCTGCAAGGAGGCTATCAGATCCTGCTATTGGATAGTATTTCGGGTAGGATCGATTGCGAAATAGAGGATAAGAGTCCAATGGTCCCTGAGACATCCTGGTAAAGACAAGCCCAGCAGTAATTGCCCCTGTCCCTTTATTTCCAAAACGTTCTTTGAGACTGGTACAGTAAAGTTCTAAGATTTCTTCTTTGTAAAATTGGATTTTTTCTAAAGGGTTACCGATTATCTGATCTGATTTGATAATATCAAACACAGCGATACCGGCGTAGGGATTGAGAAGGACTACGTCAGGGCTTAATCCGTTAAGGTGAGGTTTGATGTACATCTCCCATTCGGGCGGGAGCGTTTGATCAAAGAATTCAAAAACCTCGCGTTCATCTGATGGCAATAATTCCCGTTCTTTTTTCGATAAATTGATGTGTCTTGACATAAGAAATTTCCTCTATATAAGTGATTATAGTTTTAGATATAAGGACTAAAGTTTGAAAAATATCGTATTGCGTGTGAGTTGAGTTTCTAAGGTGCCGTATTTCTCTGCAAGTTTCTTACACGAACTCAACCCACCGAAAAAGAAACTCAGGTGCACCAAAAGGCAGCCTCAGCGGGCGGAATGTCTATAGAAGTGCGATACGTCCACAGCGAGAAGCCCCAGTGGGGCGAAATGTGTATCCCAGCAAAGAATTGTCCAAAGTTCAGTATGGGGAGTTAATCGACTAAATACCCCGAGATAATTCCTCTCTTATGTTCCTTATGTCCACATAATCATTTACTTGTTCAGACGCAACCGTGCCGCTTCCATCAATATAATAAAAACGAGAATTCCCGTTTTTATAATTCCTTTTATGTGGGTTTTGGTCAAGCCATTGTCCGACAATTGCAACGTTAAACTGATCAAAAGGGAGAGTAGGGGCTAACAGATTCGCCTCTATCATTTCGTTATAAGTATGTAGGGCTGGACTATGATGGTGTTGACTTTTCGCTATGTCATAAATTCGTAGAGCTTCTTCAGGGAGTCGCTTGCCTACGGACTTTTGTCGAAGCCTTGTGTGGCGATATTCGAAGGTTGTTTTCTTTGTGTTACCCTTCTAGCAGTATCTGGCCAACTTGAAGTATCGCATATTTCTTTTCTACCAAAACGATTATTACGGTAAGACAGGTAACCTTCTTTACAACCATGCTTGAAGAGTTCTTTAGTGATTTTAACACGATTTTCAAGAGTTAATCGCCCTTTGCGGTTCTTAGACTCACCCAGCGTGTTTTGGGCGAGGTTGTCGCGTGGGACTCGGAAATTAAGCATTCCCTCAATCTTACTGAGCATATCAAAATTCGGTAGCGCGTCAAGGTTCGTGTCAGTATAGGAAGACAGTATTTTGTAGTCAAATTGGAGTTGGTTAAACCCAACAATTAAGTCGGCGGTTTGAAGGAGGTCGATCAGATATGTGATTTGTGATTTAGTGTATTTGTCATATTTGCGGGTTGTAGTATCGTAGGTTACGGACTCTTTATAGCCCATCTAATCTACATTAGACCAGCCACCAACTTCGGCAGCGGATTTTTGGGTACTAACCCCAAAATAGATAACGCGAGGAGAAGTCATATAATACTCCTTTTTGACAGGAATTCGCGTATTGTTGAATGCCTTTTTATTTTCATAATTTATTTATATATAAATATAGACGTTACTCTGCAGAGAATAGTTTAGTTTGCTAAATTATGGATTAGCAATTTCCATGCCAGTTTGATATTTAAACTAAAATTCGGAAATCCGTATCGGATTTTTTATCAGCTTCGGACGCACTCAGAACTGGGAAAATAATTCAAGGTAAAAAAGGCGTTGCACAGACTAACAGTCTATGCTACATAAGAGCGTGCCGGGTCGATAAAAACCTTTGGGCATCTTAAAAATGTGTCCAAACTATAGTGGTTTTAAAAGGAGCACTATGGTTTTAACCTACTCTCTAACATATGTAAAATTTTCAGATTAGGTAATATGTAAGTAGAGAGGGGATACATGTGGCAAATTTCAAACAGAAATTAGACAGTGTTAGAGTCAACAGATTTTCTTATGCTTATTTGCAGAGTTGTTTTGTCAGATCTCATATCTTGTACTAATCGTTTTGTAGAAATCGGCTTTCAGACACCGACTAAGTCGATTTCGGATGTGTGTGATTTTGGGATGGTTACTATGAAAGTTGTGTGTATTTTTGTTATGTTTCATTTAACGAACGTAAGAGAATACCCTACGGCCAGAAGTTATACATCGGTTGCCGTGTCACCACGCTCACAAGACTCCAAATACCACCTACCGTAAAATCGCCCAACATCAACCCAATCGCGAACATCACTAACTGCTGTGATGTTCGCGGTCCTCCAATTTTCAGGACACTCCACTTAATAATAGAACTCATCAACATACAACTCCACAGATACCGCATACCCCAATCGCTGGAGACAACAAATCCAATCGGGTGAAAGGGCCACCAGAAGAAGCGCGCCCGCATAAACATTAGCAAGGTAGAAAAGAGTAAGCCGAACGCAATACCACCAGTGGCATAGAAATTCGGCTCTGTGGGATAATAGAGCCAACGTTGGAGTCCGTTGAAGACTCGCCCACCAAAACCTGTTGCCCAACTGCTGCCACCCCCCATATTCAAAGCCCCATGGGTATAGAAGATATAGAGAATAACCCCGAATACCATCACCGCGGCGAACCCTGAAACCCCTAATAGCGCGAAGAACAACCGCCTCGGGGCAATGTTAGAACGCTCCGAAAGTTTGAAGCCCTCTAACTGATGGGGCATCGGGTTGCTTGTGTAGCTCCGACTGAACCACCGGTAAAACGTCAAAGCGACGAGGTTGTTCGTGCCTAACATCCGTGTACCGAAAGCGTCAACGAGGATGTGATGGTTCGGCATGTTTTCCATCGCATGCACGGGGAACCCTTGTTCAGCGCGCATCCGCGTCAACATCAAGACGATGATAAAATAGATTGCGAAAAACAGTGGAATTAGCCAAAACGACATACCGATACGTTTGGAGAAGATAAAGAGTATCGCGAGTCCACCAACAATACCCCACAACGCAAACCTATATCCGATTGGTTCGTCGACATCTTCACCAGTACGGTGTCTCACGATGTGGAGAACACCGCGAAGATGGCGCAGGTTCAGCACTAAAACGGAGATGAAAATCCCGATAACCGCACCGAAACACTGCCGATCAATGTATGGAAATCCGGGGAGACTGGAGAGTCCAACGGCACCCGCCAATACCAACTGTGCCTTGTAGAAAAAGAAGAAAAACCAACTGGAGAACGAAAGGTCTAACGGCATCAAGAGTCCAAGTCCGATGACGAATGGGTAATAAGACATGCTGATACCGCCGATAGCGTTCCACGGCTTTTCTGTGAACAGATGTCCAAACCCGCGCCAACCACCGATCCGCTTAATCGGTAAGGTGGGAAGGGTCGGGAAGAGAAAACTGAAACCGTTGAAAACAGCAATAGATGCAGCGATTCCGAAACCAAGCCACGTGATTCGGTGCGAAAACAGTGATTTCGTGTTATGGGTGAGGTGAAACGCGATTTGCGTGATTGGATAGGCGAGGCGTTCGCGTTCCACCCACTGTTTACGCAAAATCACATTAATGCATAACATCACGAGGATCAAAACTGTCATGAACCCCGCCCAAGATAGTATTGGAACTAGCCATACGGCGAGGATATCCAATGTGGAGAGATTGGACGCGCCTACATAGTAACCTGCCAGTGCCTTTGGATCATCAACAAACAACCATCTCGGGAGGTAATCCCAAAAAAGCTGCTTCCACTCATTTTCGGGGGTTGCGAACCAGAAAGCGTGCCCAACAGTCGTGACGAGGATCGTCATCAACGTAATTGAGGGAAACGCGCATGCTGTGCTGAGTAGGATGTATATTGTGAGGAGTTCCGCGTCAGAGAATAGACGGCGGCGAGCGATGACATTGAGGAGGGTAAAAGCAAAAACGACGAAGACTACGTTGTAAAAAGGCACCGCATACGTGTTCAACGCATAACCAACAAGTCCGACTTCGCCCGCAATGATCCAATAGAAATTAAACGGTATCAACACGAGTGTAATGGCGATAGATTTCCATGTGACCCCGTGTGATTTCGGACGTTTATCCTCTCTCATCTGACTCGTGAGTTTCCGTAAAAAAGGCAATGAACGCATCTAATTCTTCAGATACATGCGCAAATAGTTGCGCAATTCGCTTTGCGTGCTTCTCTGCTTTTTCATAAATTAACTCGTCGCTATAGATGTTATTAGCTTTGTGTCGGAAGTCTAAAAGAGTCTTTAATCTCCGCAAAGTTTTCTGGGAAATGACATAGGGACGCTCTGCACGTCGTTCTGCCATTTGTTCAAGTAGGTCGTTGTACCAATGCCTCCCGCTCGGTGTGTGCATATCTACTTCACGGGCAATCCGATTGAAAATTCGCTCAATACCATTGTAGACTTCAACGAGTTTTTTGGCAGTTAATTCTTCAAAAAATTTTCTGTGGCGAGGAACCGCCACTTCGATGTCCTGCAATAGTTCTGTGATGCTTTCAACAACTCGCTCTATTTTCGCACGTTCATCCATGATACGTTGGGTGAGTTTGCTCTGGTTCATCTCGTAGATCTTTCCATTTCGGGCAGGAATAGTTAGTGCATGAAGATATTCATAAGAACCTTGCTTGTGCGTTCCCTCGCTCCTATTTTTCAGAGGAATCGCTTGGTGCTGCAAACGCTCGCGGAAAAGCCCTGTGGATTCCTCGAAGCTAATCAAGTCGATATTGAACGCCGACCGCAAATCAGCAATTCTCCAACGAGCATCGCAACATTCGGCATCTGATAACCCCCAGACGACAATATCAATATCCGATGCTTTTGTGAACCACTCCGGTTGCGTGAGAGAGCCGAAAACAGCGACTGTTTCCGCACCAAAATCCTGATAAAGTAAGACAGCGACTCGATGGGTGGTATCCCAGGCGCGTTGGAATACTGCCTCGTCAACACGCTGATTTTCCCACTGGCGTTTGAGATTTTTTCGACATTCTGCGAGTTCTACTGGAGACATCTCTTTCGATATGGATGGGCTATGCATGTTTATACCGCCATGTGATGTGTCTGTTGTTGTTAAATATCGCAAAAAACTTTTCCTGTTAAATTCCCAGTTGGGTCGACACGCTTGAATACCGAGCGTATCTGTATTGAAAACCTGATGCTTAAGGTTGAATGGAACCGACATAAAGATCGTTTAGCGCATCTTCGGGGAGCGGTTCCGGACTACTCTTGGCAAATGCAAGTGCCTCGTCAAGTTCATTTGAGAGTTCTTCCTCAAGTGCTGAAAGTTCCTCTTGGGTCACACCTTCTTCTTCGATGAGGATTTCGGCGAGTCTTCGGAGTGGATCGCGTAGTCGTTCTTGTTCTTGAACCTCTTCACGGTCTCGGTAGGAGGTACCTGGATCACCGATATGATGTCCTCGGAATCTATAGGTATCACAGTTGATGAGCGTTGGTCCGCCGCCGTCGCGGGCGCGTGTGACGGCTTCACCTGCTGCCTCGTACACCTTAAGCACATCGTTTCCGTCAACGGTGATGCCGGGCATATCGTAGGCGGGGGCGCGAACGGCTGCGATATCCGCTACGCGTTGATGTTCCCGTTGTGGCGTTCCCATACCGAATCGGTTGTTTTCACAAACGAAGATAGCAGGGAGTTCCCATACAGCGGCGAGATTGAGCGTTTCGTGGAACACACCTTGGTTCGTCGCGCCGTCACCGAAGAAGGACACCGCGACTTGCTTCGTGCCTCGCAGTTTTGCAGAGAGTGCTGCCCCTGCTGCAAGCGGAATACCAGCACCAACAACGCCGTTGGCACCGAGGATACCCGTTTCCTTATCGGCGATATGCATTGAACCGCCTTTGCCTTTACAGTAGCCGGTCGTGCGAGCGAATAACTCTGCCATCATCCGATCCCGTTTACCGCCTTTGGCGATGAGATGGCCATGACCGCGGTGAGTGCTTGTGATATAATCCTCATTTTGCAAGTGGGCACAAACACCGACTGCCGTGGCTTCTTCACCGATATAGAGGTGAAGGAAGCCCGGAAGTTGACCGCTCTGATAAAGCGTTCCAGCGGCTTCTTCAAATTGGCGGATTTCTATCATCTTACGATACATAAAGAGCATCTGGTCTTTGCTTGGTTTTGACATAATTCCTTTCCCCTTTTTATCGTGTTCAGTTGCCCGACAGTTTTCCAAATTGCCCACTACCCGCACGGGAGCTGGATCTAAAATAGAGACGGATCATTCGCCTCAAAAGGGACAATACATTGCGGGGCGTCGTTCATCGGACGATTGACAAACCTTGATACCGGGTACGCCTCCATCTCTTCATCTGTGTAGGGGATGAGGAGCGGTTGAAGTACGTCTGCTGAACGTTCATCTGGCGTAAGCCATTCCGCATAAGCGTCTGCCGGCAAAATCACAGGCATCCTGTGGTGAATGTCCGCCAACAGAGGATTTGGCGGACATGTAATGATAGTGCAAGAGCGTAAGGGCTCCTCCCTCTCTTCTGGCTGCCATGTCTCCCATAATCCCGCTAGCGCGAAGGGTTTTTGCGATTTGAGACGGATATAGACGGGTTGTTTGCGTCTGTCTCCGGGAATTTTTTGCCATTCATAATAGCCATCCGCCAAAACGAGACACCGTCTATGTTTATAGGCGTTACGGAAGGACGGTTTCTCCGCCAATGTTTCCGAGCGGGCGTTAATCATCTTATTGCCAATCGCTGGATCTTTCGCCCAAAACGGTATGAGTCCCCAGTGAAAGAATTCTACATGTTCACCGTTTGGTTGCGTCTCTGTGTTCGCAATGACAGCGACTGCTTGGGTTGGTGAAATGTTGTAGCGAGGAGACAAGTTCATCGGCATTTCAAAGTCGAAAAAAACTTGCTGTAAGGTTTCAGTGTCGCTGGCAAGCGTAAATCGTCCACACATTTTTTCTCCTCAAGATTTACAAGCGTGCTTTTTTAAGTGTTCGTCTATGTTCGTTTTTTCTCTTGTGGGACCAGAATGTCATCTCGCCAACGGAGGCGGAAAGATGGGCGGACGAGTGCCTCTGGCGATTGGAGGGTCAACCCCCCGTCGGCGGTCAACACGATCCCGGTAACGAAGTCCGCCTCATCAGAAGCCAAGAAGAGTGCAGCGTTGGCAATATCTTCCGGCTTCCCGTAGCGACCGATTGGGTAGCAATCCCGAGAGGCTTGTTCCTCGAGTTCATCTTCAGCAAGCGAGTCTCTGCCGCGTTCCCCAACGATCTGTCCGGGTGCAATAGCATTCGCGCGGATACCATCCCTGCCGTAATCGAGTGCGATACTTCGGGTCAAGGCGTTCAAACCGCCCTTTCCTGCGCCATAAAGCCCGAACCCCGGGTTCGTAATCGTTGCGTTAACGGTAGAAATAAATACTAAAGCCCCGCCACCGTTCCGAATCATTTCTGGGATACAGTACTTCGCACCGAGCCATGGACCTCCGAGGGTTACACCAAGGCTTTCATTCCATTCTTCGCGTGTGAATTCAATGGCTTTTTTCGTGTAGGAGTGTGCCGCATTGTGGACAAGCGTTGTTATTTTACCGTAGTTTGCCAAAGCCGTTCCGACGAGTTTCTGCCAAGTCGTTTCATCGGCGACATCGCCCATAACAGCGATTGCCTCTCCACCAGCATCCTGAATGTGTTGGACGGTTTCAGCGAGTTTTTCTTCTCGGCGGCGCGTGTTAACAACCACTTTTGCACCTTCACAGGCAAATCTGTAAGCAGTCGCTGCGCCAATACCCCCCCAGGCAGCACCGGCAACAATAGCAACTTTTCCTTCCAATCTCATATTCAAATCCCTTTCCTGATGATTCTACAAACGCTTAACTATTATACCACATTTTCCATTTTTATGCTACGGATACACAGCCTAACAGGAAACCACGCTACAAATAGTAGACTCCAGAAGTAGTTAAGGGGTTACAGCAGCCCTCGCACAACGAAAACCGAGGGTGAAGTACGTATTCGGAGGCGTATCGTAGAAGCGATTAGCAACCCGAATGTACGGTGTATAAGTGGTGGTCCAGGACCCGCCCCGCAAGACGCGATGTGACTCAACATTCAAGTAGTCATTTAATATTAAGCCTACATTCGTTATACTATTCACATCACTGAGGGGATTACGATCGGGAGAATGAGAATAGAAATTCGGATCATGCGCATCCAAACACCACTCCCACACATTACCCCCCATATCGTATAAACCATAACCATTCGCAGGGTAGGAACCTACCACCGTCGTATCGCCTACCTCGTCACCGTAGTTCGCATCAGCCGCTGAGATCTCATTACCCCACGCATACTTCATACCTACCAACCCACCACGCGCAGCTTTCTCCCACTCCGCCTCAGAAGGCAAACGTTTGCCAGCCCACTTCGCATACGCTACCGCAGCATACCACGATACATACACGACAGGATGATCCCCTTTACCCGCAGGATAGGTGTTGCCAGTCCAACGGCTTAGGTAATCTCCATCCTGGTATTTCGCAGCAATGCGATCCTTCTGCCACTCTGGATTCGCCAACACAAATTTTTGGTAAGCCGCATTCGTCACTTCATGCGTATCCATGTAAAACGCATCCACAAACACGGTGTGAACAGGCTGTTCAGTCGACGAAGCTTCCGGATCGTTGCTGCCCATCTCAAACTCACCCGCAGGGATCAGCACCAGGTCACGACCATCTGTAGGGGTCGTTATACGCTCCGGTAGCCTTTGGCTACAGCCGATGAAAGTCAAACAGCCCCCCAACAGAACCAGCAACATCGCACACCTATAGACAAAACTTGTTTGATGCATTCATATCTCCTTCGATACAGCTGTTTAACAGTGGAATCCTGTTATCAGAAATCCGTCTTCAGTAGCAGGGGCTGTCCTTTGGTTAACGTGCTTCACAAGCTTGTAAACATGCCTGCATGTGCCCTCGCGATTCTGCTGCAATCGTGCAGCACTGTTCTAAGCTATACGTTTTCGCACCGATCACCTCAAGGTTCAGCGGCCCGGTATAGCCGTTCTCATGTAGCACACGGATATAACCGACAAGGTCGATATCACCGCGTCCGTTTGCTTGTAGCTCAGGGGCCCCAGGCCCCCGTTCCATTCCCTTGCAATCCCGGATATGCACATGTTTGACGCGCGAGATCACGGCAGCGATTGCTTCAACAGGATTTTCGCCTGCCCGATGAATGTGCGAGGGATCCATGTCGATACCAAACGCAGGTGATGAAATCGCTTCCATTATACGGAGTGTCGTCGGTGTATTATAGATGCTGGCACCAACGTGTGCCTTGACACACAGCGTTACGCCGTAGTGTTCTGCGCGCGCTGAGAGGGTACCCAATGAGTCAACGACCTCGGGCCAAGCGGATTCATCATCTGATGCACCACCAGGACCACAGTTAATAATAGGGATACCGATATCAGCTGCCGCTTGGAATGCGAGTTCCATTCGTTCCGGGTCGCGTGAGGGCTGCTCCATCGCGAGTGGTTCCAGTTTATAATCTTTCACGAGACGTTTGATTTCACCAGCGAGTTCTTGCCAGTTCGCGAGGACAAGATGCTGACTCATTCCATCAATCGCCGAGAGTTCAATACCGTCATAACCGGCCATGGCAATGTGTTTGAAGGCGGTTTCCATAGCGTAACCGCCAAACAGCACTGAATTTGCTCCTAATTTCAAGTGTAATTTCTCCTTCCGTTGGGGTGGATATTACCGCGTTTGTTTAGCCCTTTAGTGACGGAAGCGGATGCGGACGCACCAAGATACCGCCCTGCTCGTATGATTCCATCGCTGCCCATGTATATTCAAGGGCTGCGAGTGCGTCTCTGCCAGAGGCGCGCAGCTGCTCTTTTGGCACCCCGTTTGTGATGTCCGCTAAGAACGCGTGAATCCGCAAAGGGAACGTCTCACCGAAGTCGCTGATGCCAGATTCGGTGACGATCGGTTCTGTGTCAGGGAAATCGGGGGCACCGGGGGAGGGCCAGTATGTTACTTTCTCAATACAGTTTTCAATACAGAAAGTGCCGCGCGTTCCAGCGAGTTCAACGCTCCACCAACCGCCAAGCCCGAAGGTTGCATCGCCGCGTTGGCTCAGGAGATAACCAACACATCCGTTCTCAAATCGGAGATGGATGCTGTTAATGGAGACCATCAGGTCTCCCGTGTTCCGCCTAAAATGTGGACGTTCCATGAAGGCTTGCACGTGCGTTATATCCCCACAGAAATGGCGCATCACACTGAACGGGTGCGACAAAAAGGCTTTCACGTGAAAATACGGAAATCCGTCAGAACGCGGGGCTTTTGCGTAGCTGTAGTTGAATTCGCCGCCGGCAAATCCCATTTTATGAAGACAGTAGACCATCTCGCCGATGTGTCCGTCGTTGATATATTTCTTCGCTTGTTCGGCAGGCGGTGTGAAATAGTGGTTAAGGTTACAGCCGAGATAGAGGTCTTCTTCCGTGGCTTTCGCGACCATATCCCGCGCTTGGCCGATGTCGTTAGAAATAGGTTTCTCGACGAGGACATGCTTGCCGTTTTCCAGTGCTTCCATCGTCGGTTCGTAGTGCCAGCTGCCGTTTTCGTTACCTCCGGTGGTGACATCAACAATGTCCAAATCGGGTTCGCCGTCGATCATATCAGTGAGGCTGTAGTATGCCTTCACGCCGAGGCGTTCCGCTGCGCTGTCCGCGCGCGCTTTCGCTATATCGCACACTGCGACCAGTTCCGCTAAGTCGTTATTCGCGTGGCAATTCGCATGATTGTTCCCAATGCCACTCATACCCACGACACCAACTTTTAATGCCATTTTATTATTCCTTCCAATAGATACAGTTTAATCCTGCTTGTAGCAGAAAACTCGCAATCTCACTATACCTTTGCAAATAATGCGCTACGGCAGGATTTATGCTTAACATTATAACCGTATTGGCGGTTTTGTCAATGAATATCTTTGGACAGACATTTGGTTGCCAGTCCGTTTTCAATTTTGACTTGGATATTAGTTAATAAAAATAGTATAATATATTCTAACGCCGGTTTAAAATTAAATGTGTAGGGTGGGTAAAGTGGTAAAGCCCAAAAAACATCAACAGAATGCACACATACCCCGTTCTTCAAGGCTTTTCGCAAACTGCAGACCCCGAACCGAAACGCGAAACGCGGTAGACGAATAGCAAATAGCGATGTGCAAAACCCAACATACCCTAGCGGTATGGTTCTATTTATGTCGGTGGGGTTCGCGAAATCTATAGGAATAAGGTTCTTGAAATCGGCATATCGAATACAAATAACACCAGTTTGAAAATAAAGGTGTAGGTTGGGTTGAACGGTAAAGACCCCAAAAACCTCGTCAGAATGGGCGCATATTCCGTTTTTCAAGACAGTTTCTGTGTCAATAGGTGTAGCGACCCAACAGGCACTTTTATCAAACTCACGTTCATATAGGTAATTCTAAAATCTACCATAGTTGTTACATTTTTTTGCAACTTTTTAACATTGTGGTGTATAATACCTTAAAGTTTTCATTTCGTTCCCACTTTCTGGCGAAATAGGGAGTTTATTGAACAGTGATAAAAAAACATCAGCCGGTTCTTATTCTACTTATGGGGCTTTTATACGTTTATTCGATATGTCCCTTCCTCTGTGCAATCTTTGAACAGAAGTTCTGCTACGATGTATCACAAGAAGCCCTGAGTAGAAATACTGGAACCCATTCAACCTGCTGCCAAAGCCCCAAAGCAGCCGCATCCGGTGAAACCGAAACACCATCAGAGAGCGGTAAGCTGTGCTGTTCAACCGACTTAGAACTTGTGCTTCCAGACAACATGCACAACACACACGAGTCCCGAGAATTAATGGCTCAGTCTCTCGTCTCAATCCTACCTATCTCGGCAGCTTCACGTATTGCCTCGCGGGAGTCGCTCCTGACACTCCCGGTTCCTTTACCTTCTACTTTTTTTCCCAGTCACTCTCTATCCCATAGAGGTCCTCCGTTTACCCTATGTTAGATAGGTTCCACACGGAGCTTTTCGATCGCTCACCTATCCCTTGTTCCTAAAATTTTTGTATATAGTTTTCTAGCGCTTTCATTTGATGAAATTTGCGCCGGAAAATTTTCATAAAATTTGTAAGGTGAGGTTTTGCACCTCGCTGTACTACAATACTTTTCGTGTGGTATAAATCAAAAATGATGAAAAAGCGTCTGTTTTTATTTCTTTCGGATTTGCGCAAGAAAGTTGCCCCGCTTGAAGCAACCCCATCTTACCTCCGATCGGTATGATCGGGGAAGTCAAGAGAGATAGATCAATTTCAAATAAATGTCAATATGTTGATGTCCCCGGACGCACGAGGTGGACATCTTGAAACAAAGGGTTTCACCCACTGGAAAGGTGGTGGACGTTCCTTTACATAGGCACCATGTGGCGTTGAGTACTTATCGGATTGATGTCGGGTTACACTCTTTGCTTAACGATCAGTGGACGTTACAGGCGAACGTTCCGTATGCAGTCAAAGATCAGGAAGCAAGTATTGAGTGGATTGATCCGGTGACTACTGAAGATAAACAAGCCATTTTACGGAGTAGGGACATTCATCATCGAAATGAAACCTATACCGGGCTTGCGAATTCAGATGTGTTTTTAGGTTACAAGATGCGTAGCCTCGTAAAAACCGGGGATATTCTGTTTGCTCAATTAGGTACGACAGTGCATACTGGCAGAACCGAAGAAAATCTGTGGAAACTTGGAGATGCAGGCATTGAACACCTTCATATCCAGTTCGGCACCGGAACCTTTAATCCGATTGCCAATCTCCGGTACACCTTACCGCTTTACCGAGGCATGAGGATTACTGCTTCGGCGCACGGTGTGTTTCCGTTCTATGAAAATAGCAAGACTTATCGAGGTCCAGTAGAGTTAAGCTATACGGCTGGATTTACCTATCGCCTCTTCGATTGGTTGTCATTTAATGGCAACTATCTCGGGTTTTACCAAACTGTTGCTTGGACTGGGGTGCGCGATATCAATACCGGGCTGCGTTACAGCATGGCGGCATTGGGTATGTCCTTAGTAACAATAAATGGGATTTCCGTGTCCGCTAACGTCATGTTTCCCTTGACCTAAAAAACCCTTTATGATAAAACAGTAATGCGATTGAATTTGGCAATTTAGTTTCTTTGACCACTTCTTATTCATTTTGAAGGGCCGAAGCAGATTAATATAGGAATTTCATATTTTCCGATTTTTCGTTTTATGAAAAACTTCTCTATGTATAGTGTATTACGGTATAACCGTTAGTAAACTATGTAACTGGCAAGTACTTTTGAATTGTACTGTATGGCGTGTTGTTTCTGTCTGTCAACATACCGTCAGAATCCCGGCAAAAATCCGGAAAACCCGTAAGGCATAATGAAAAAGGAAAAAAATAGATGAACATAAAAGTGACGCGGCGAATTATCGTCTCTTTCTTGGCAATTATCACTGTGCTACTGTTCTCAATCTTTTCGCTTAATGCAGAGGACGCGCACAAAAAGCATAAAACCGATCAAGGCGAGCACACAGGTCACCAGCACGGTGACCACACGGCAGTCACTGATCAAAAAGTGCGTTGTGCAGTTGATGGCATGATGATGAGGCCTTCGGCAATGGTTAAAGTTGAGAGGAACGGAAAAGCCTACTATTTCTGTAGCGACATGCAAGCAGAAATGTTCAAGGCGAATCCAGGTAAGTTCCTCCAAACAATTTCAATAGGAAATTTGACCTTTGCTCTCAATGTGCTAACGACAGATGCTTACAAGATGATGATGTCTCACATGGGAATGACAGGAATGATAAAAACCAGCGAGATTGAAGGTAAAACGCACTATTTCAATGTCTACCCGATACAAGAGGAGTTGGATGATGTTAAACTCGCCCTTCAGGTTACCAATCCCGAAGGCGAGACGAAGATGACATTGCTGAAATATAGCAAAATGACGCGCACCTACGAAGGGTTCATTGCGATGCCAAAAGAGGCAGAACATGAAGTTCGCGTTCGCGTAACAAGCCCAGCTGTCAAGATTTCACTCTAATATGGCTATCAGTTGTCAGTTATCAGCAAAGAGGTTCCTGATAAATCAGCTTTTCTTTCTGATGACTGACGACTGATTGCTGATAGCTATTCCTCTGAGAATTGAATTGCCTATCCTCTCAAGGAGACGATGATGCAAGGCACTAATTTACTATACCAATTAACGATTGTCGCCATCGGGACGCTGTTCGTATTGACTATTATGGGAGAAAAAGAAGGACATGGGATGACCCAAAAAGCGTTAATGTCAGAGCAAACCACCGAGGTGACAACTCTAGTTGCTGAAATGCTTGAACTACCAAACTTAATTCGGATTGCTGTTGAGCGGAGTCCAAAAGTCACAGCCGCAAAGGCACGGTGGCAAGCAACAATTGAACAGTACTCACAGGTGACAGCATTACCTGATCCGATGTTCATGTACGGCTACTATATGCGAAGCGTAGAAACGCGCGTTGGACCTCAGCGCCATCGAATTAGCTTTTCCCAAACATTTCCGTACCCCGGCACCCTTGATGCCGCTGGAGAGGTCGTTAAAAAGGCAATAGAGATTGAGCGTGTGAAGTATGAACAAGTGGTACGGGATCTGATTGTTGAATTGAAACTGAGTTACCATGAGTTGGTATATCTCCAACGAGCAGTCGAATTGACGCGCCAAAATCACGAACTGTTAGCCTCTATTCTCGCGATTGCCACGACACGGTATGCCGAAGGGGAAATAACACTCGATGGTGTGCTGAAGGCGCAAAGCCAACTCGCGCAGCTGGAATATGATTTTGTCCTATTAGAAGAATTACAGCGTGTTGAACACGCGAACATCAGGGGGGCGCTATCGGTTCCTTCAACAACGCCTTTGGGGACCACATTACCTGTTCCCTATGAACTGCTTGATGTGTCGTTAGCGGAGGTAGAAAAACAGGCATTATCAAAACGGCAGGAGTTGCGAATTGCCGAATTGAGTATCGAAAAAGCCACCGAAGGGATCGCACTTGCAGAACTCCGAACCAAACCCCTGCTTAAATTTGATTTAATGAGCATAGAGACGGGTGAAGCATTGATGCCCGATACTATTGGTAGTGGTAAAAATCCATTCACCATCGGTTTTGGTGTAACAATCCCGTGGTCAAGTTTGAAGAACGATAGCAAGGTTCGAGAGGCTCAGCAAAACCATGAGGTCGCCACAGCGACCGAACGCGCCTTAGAAGATCAGACGAAGGTAGATCTCCGGAAAGTGTACTTTCGTCTTGAAAACGCGCGTCGGCTCGTTGAACTCTATGAGACCACACTCATTCCACAAGCCGGTGCTGCTGTTGAAGTTGCTGAAACATGGCATCAGAAAGGTCCCAAAAGCATCGCCGGATTTCTTGAGACACAAAGTGTTTGGTTGAATTTTAATCTTGCTCGCTTGCGTGCGATTGCAGACTATCAACAAAATGTAGCTTGGTTAGAGCAGCTGGTTGGGGGAAAGATCGATGACTCGCACATTGAATAGTTACCAATCACAAGAAGGTTTTGTTAAACCATACTTCTTTTTAACCCATAACCAAGGACTGACAGAAAATCTGCATCATCAGATTTTCGTACTAACAACTATTAAAATCGCTCTCATTGCGTTCACTGTTTTGGTAAGTGGGTGTGCAAATCATCGATTAGAAACGTACCAAGAGTTACGTAGCACTGAGATAAAACAACCTGCGTATTACCATACGGAAGTAGAGAAGCAGATTTCCGACGCTGAACGGGATCCTATCGTAGAATACGACCAGTTTCTCGGCGACGTTGAAGCAAAAGTGTTGAAATACAAGGAACAGTGGCAAGCGCAATTAGAAAGTGAAACACCGCTGCCGAGGCTGTTTTACGATCTTTCAACGGACACTATGAAAGCCTATAGACAATTGGCAGCGTCTCCTGAAGCTGCGAGGTCGCGGCTTGCGCAACCTATTGTATTGGAACTCCTTGTGGCACTTGGATACGAATGGAGTCCAGGATTGGAAGCTGCACGTGTAAAAATTCGGGCGATACTGGAGCAGTATCCGCAAGCCGTCTACTTAGAAAATGTGTTGCGTCAGTATAACGCTTTTACAAAACAACTTGATACCAAGGTTGGACCGATGCACCATAAAGAGATGATGGCAATGGAATTTCCGTTCCCTGACACCTTGGCATTAAAGGGGCAGATTGTTACTGAGGAAGTGCTAATCGCCCAAAAAGAGTTTGAAATAGCATTACGGGATCTGGTGACCAAAATCAGATTGGCTTACTACGATTATCTTTTTGTCATTGAGGAGACCCGTATTAACGAAGAAAATCAAAAATTGCTCCAACAGATGATTTCTATTGCGCAGGCGAAGTTTCGTGTCGGACAAGGCAAATATTCAAATGTCATTATGGCACAGGTAGAATTATCAAAATTGGCGGATATGATTATTACACTTGAGCAACAACGAGAAACTATTATTGCGCGTCTTAATACCTTATTGAACGCTTCTACTGATTTGCCCTTAGGAATTCCTGAACCAATTGAAGAGGAGCGTGTTATACCAACTTTAACTGAGTTGTATGATTTGGCAGTCCAAAAACGTCAAGAAGTCCAAAAACAGAAGTTAGCAATCAGTAAGATGGGTTTGATTGTAGAAATGGCAAAACAAATGGCATCTCCTGACCCAACCCCCGGGGCAAGTTACTTTGAAAACCGGAGCATGCCAGACTTGAAACACCTACAAAAAATACCGACGACATTTTCCACACATCGAACATTAAACCCGGCAAATATCGCTTGGTTTTCTCACCGAAATTCTTACATCCATGAAATGGATATAAAAATTGAAGCAATAGCGCATCATATTGAGGAACTGGAGAGTAATCTTCGCTTTGTTGTGAAAAAACATCATTTTGGAATGGAAACAGCACATCGAAGTATTCGCCTCTATCGCCAGACACTGCTTCCGCAAGCACAGCAAGCGTTGGATGCCGCGAATACAGCCTATCAAGCAGCGCAAATCGACTTCTTGAGTTTCCTTGATGCCCAACGCACTTTGTTAAACTTAAGAATTGGAGAACAGCGTGCCTTACGTGATTATCAACAGCATCTTGCACAATTAGAACAGGCAGTTGGCGTAATATTACCCAAACAACCGCTGACAGGAGAATAGTTTTTCCTTCTGTGGGATAAATTGTAGGTAAATGCATTCCTAGTAGGGCGATTCATCGCCGCTCACGGTGTGGCATGAATCCAAGACTCCAAACAGACGCTAATTTTGGACTGGACAAAGTTAAAAATAAGTTTACATATAGAACTTCTGTCAGGCGAGGTAACCGTGCCTCGCCCTCTAAAACAATAATCCGAACAATACAAGGGGGTCACAAAATGACTAAAAATTTCTGTCTCGCAACCACATTGCTAATTGCTCTGCTTTTTATATTTAGCTGCAATCAGCAAGAGAAAACTCAAGCGAAGCATCGTGTTGGCAAAAAACCTGAAGCAACATCAGAGACTGCATCAGGCATAGATGAACATGCTGATCATGCGCCAATGGCAGCGTCCTCAGATGGAGAAAAAATCATCCGGTATTGGACTTGTGTTATGCACCCAACAGTCAAAATGCCAGAACCGGGTAGTTGTCCAGTTTGTAAGATGGATCTGATTCCTATTTATGAAGGTTCAGGACTACAACTAACTGAGCGGCAGAAAGCATTGATTCCAGTAAACACTGAACCTGTTGTTTTCCGAGAAGTTTCACGTGAAATCCGGACCGTCGGTGTTCTGGATTATAACGAGACGCGTTTGGCTTATGCGTCAACACGAATTTCTGGGTGGATTGAGAACTTACACATTGATTTCACAGGTATCAAAGTGCGCAAGGGCGATGAACTCCTGTCTATCTACAGCCCGGAATTAGTCACAGCACAAGAAGAATATCTGACAGCACTAAAAGGTATTGAGGAACTTCAAAACACAGAATACGCAGAACTACGCAGATCGGTTGAACGGACCCTTACCGCTGCGAAATCTAAACTTGAATTATATGGATTGACCTTAAGTCAGATTGAAGATATTCGCAACCGTGGCGAAGTCAATACCACTTTACCGCTGTTCGCACCGATAGCTGGCACGGTGGTACACATGAACGTTACGCAGGGGCAACACGTGAACAAGGGTATGAATCTTTATCACATTGCTGACCTAAGTAGTCTATGGATTATGGCAGATGTTTATGAATATGAGCTCCCGTGGATTTACATGGGGCAAGCGGTTGAGATTACTGCAAAATCGATGCCAGGACTAACGTTTTCTGGAAAAGTGACCTACATTTATCCATTCTTTGACGCGCAGACGCGAACCCAGAAAGTCCAGATAGAAGTTGCCAACCCGATTGGTAGCCTCCGTCCAGGGATGTATGTAACGCTTCAAATAAAACCCACGCTTGGGGAAATTTATACCGGTGGTGCAATCTTGCAAGCCCCGTATGCGTGCCCAATGCATCCATGGATCACTTCTGAACACCCCTCTGAATGCGAGATATGTGGTATGGATCTGGAATCGACACATCCCAATGTCATGGTGTCTGAGTCGGGATCTGAAACAGAGGGAAAGTGGCGTTGCCCGATGCATATAGAAGTTCAGTCTGATGAGTTTGGCGAATGTCCCATCTGTGGCATGGATCTTGTGGAAAAAGCAGAGACATCTGCAGAAGTAACATCTGTGTGGATATGTCCAATGCATCCAGAAGAACAATCTGATGACTTCGGTGAATGCTCTACCTGTGGCATGGATCTCATTGAAAAGCAGCTAACGGCCGGAACTAGTGGGCGTTCCCACGCACACCAGCCTACAATTCGGGCAGATCAACCACCACTGATTTTCAAATATGTATGTCCTGACCATCCGGATGAATATGCAACTGTCCCCGGACTATGCCCCCGTGATGCAAAGCCACTGCTCATGACAGGGGAGGTATTAACTGTTCCCAAGAGCGCAGTCATTGACACCGGTTTACGGAAGATCGTATTCGTGGATCGCGGTGAATCGGGGTATGAACAGGTTGAGATTAAGGTGGGCCCTGAAGCTTGGGGCACATCGGACAACTCGAAAACCAAACGCCGATACTACCCTATTGTTAGTGGACTTACGCCTGACAATAGGGTAGTCACCCACGGTAATTTCCTGATAGATTCGCAGACGCAATTAACTGGATCCGCATCAGGTGCTTATAGCGGAGCACTTGGCAGTGAAGAATCAGGACCACCTGTCCATCAGCATTAATCTAAAAATTTCCTTCTTAATCTGACAACTTACGCGTGATGGACTGTCCACTGGAGATAAGTTTGTAGTAGGGCGATTCATCGCCCGTCACAATGTGAAACAAATTACATCCCTACAAATTTTCCTTAAATTTAGACTCACATCCACTAAGAAAAAATTAAACTAACAAGGCTCACTGATAAAAAACGAGAAACACCATGATTAACCGAGTTATTGACATCTGTATGAAAAACCGCCTATTGGTCTTGGTTATCTTTGTATTCGTGACAATGGTAGGTTGGTGGGCATTAAATCGGACACCGATTGATGCTATGCCTGACATCGGCGAAAACCAAGTTATCGTCTTCGCAGATTGGCCGGGACGCAGTCCGCGGGATATTGAAGATCAAGTTATCTACCCATTAAGCATTACCATGCTTGGAGTTCCCGATGTTAAGGATGTTCGCTCAACATCAATGTTTAGTTTTGGGTACATCAACATTATCTTTGAAGATGATGTTGATTTCTACTGGGCTCGCACACGTGTGCTGGAACGTATGAATCTTGCCCAAAAAGACATGCCCGAAGGTGTTGTGCCAGTCCTTGGGCCTGATGCGACGGGGGTCGGACAGGTATTTTGGTATACCGTTGAGAATGGATATTATTGCCCTAAGCATCCAACGGAACGCTATGCGGAACCCGGTAAATGTTCGGAAGATGGTGAGACGCTTACTGCGTCCAATTTGGAACTTCACCAACTGCGAACACTCCAAGACTGGACGGTTCGTTACTATCTCGCGTCTGCTGATGGTGTTTCTGAAGTTGCCTCGGTTGGCGGATACGTCAAACAGTATCAGATTGATATCGATCCGAACACTTTATTAGCGTATAATGTGCCCTTATCAACGGTTTACAACGCCGTCCTTGGGAGTAACCTTGATGTGGGTGCCAAGGTTATTGAAGCAGGCGGAATGGAATTCCTAATTCGGGGCTTGGGCTTCATCAAAAGCATCGCTGACATAGAAAACATTGTTATTATGGAACATAACGGTGTCCCCATCTACGTCAAGAACCTTGGAACAGTCAGCGAAGGTCCCGACTTTCGGCGTGGTGCTTTGGACAAGGCTGGCATTCCAGCAACCGGTGGTGTAGTGCTGATGCGATACGGTGATAATCCGTTGCGCGTAATTGAGAATGTCAAAGCGAAAATAGTCGAGCTTACATATGGTCTTCCACCAGGGGTCCGAATTGTTCCGTTCTATGACCGGAGCCATCTCATTCACCGCGCAACAGACACGTTGAAGGAAACACTAACCGAGGAAATCATCGTCGCTGCTGCCGTTATCCTGCTTTTCTTAGGACAAGCTTCAAGTAGCCTGATAATCGCACTCGTCTTACCGATGGGTGTTCTACTGTCGTTTGTGGGTATGCGGATTATTGGTTTGCCATCGAATATCATGTCGATGGGAGGTATCGCCATTGCAATTGGTGTCATGGTGGACGCTGGTATTGTGATGACGGAAAATATCGCGCGACATCTACGAGAGCCACATCCAGGTGAAACCAAGCTTCAAGTTGCAACCCGTGCCGCTAAAGAGGTGGGGCCGCCTATCTTCTTTGCAATGCTTATTGTTATTGTTGCATTCATACCTGTTTTTTCTCTTACCGGGCAAGCGGGTAAACTTTTCAAACCGCTTGCCTATACAAAAACATTCGCTATGCTCGGTGCAGCCCTCTTGGCAATTAGCCTTGTGCCAGTTTTAGCATCATTTTTCCTCTCAGATCCAACCTGTACCCCAACAGGTGTGCTTTCCAGACTAATGGCCCGACTTTTGATGCTCCTCAGTTGGCCACTAAGAAAGTTGGCAGATGGAATTACATGGGTACTCAGAACTGCCTATCACCCTATTATTCGATTGGCTGTAAAAAATATATGGACTAAACTCGCTGTTGTGGTTTTGGCGGTGTTAATTTTTCTTGCAAGCATACCGCTGACACCTTTCTATAAAAATATTGGTCAGGAATTTATGCCGCCGCTTAACGAAGGCACATTACTGTTTATGCCGGTACTGCTTCCTGGTGCATCAATTACGCAAGCAAAAGATGTCATGGCGAAACAGGATTTGATTATGAATCGATTTCCAGAAGTTTCACTTGTCGTCGGAAAGTTAGGTAGAGCGACAACAGCAACCGATCCCGCTCCGATAGGCATGTTTGAAACCATTGTCAACATAGTTGATCCAGCGGAGTGGCCCCGGCGTGCTATTAAACCCAACGCACTAGAGGAGCTTGTGTCCGACATCGTGCAACGTTTAGTCCGCAAGGGGTTTATAAGCAAGGAACATGCAAGCCAAATTAACGCTAATTTTCTGAATGTTGTCGCTACAGCAACCATAGCGAGGTTTGATACCTTAGCGACAACATACCACAATTCTTATCTATCAGTTGACGAGCGCGAGAAACTCTATCGCATCTGGCTATTACGCATCCTTTTAGAAGAAGCTCTCCTTGCTGAAAGGTGGATGGGAGGAATCGGTTTAGAACAAGGCAGGATTGGCGAACCTGAGACAGAGGAGAAACTCCATCAGATCGCCGAGGAAATTGAGCCTACGCTTAATCATAAGACCTACTTCCGGACAAAGAACCGCAATGAACTTATTACCGAACTCACAGAGGCGACTCGAATGCCAGGGGTTTCGCCTATTATGACGCAGCCCATACGCAATCGAGTTGATATGCTCGCAACAGGTATACAAACCCCAATCGGGATTAAAGTGTTTGGTAAAGACATCGCGAAAATTGAAGAGATTGCGGTGAGGATTGAACAGGAACTCCTTAAACTTGAAGGGGGGTTGGGACCCTACGCCGAGCGCATTGGAAATAAGCCGTATCTTGAATTTCACATTGATCGAGAAGAGGCTGCTCGCTACGGTATCCAAATCCGAACCGTACAACAAATCATCATGACAGCAATCGGTGGCATGAATTTGACGTATACCGTTGAAGGACGAGAGCGATTTCCGATTCGCATTCGTTATATGAGAGAATTGCGAGATAATATTGAAGCACTCAAGCGTGTCCTCATCCCAACCCCCAAAGGTCTACATATTCCACTTGAACAACTTGTGAAAATCGAAAGACAACCGGGTCCAGCAAAAATTGCGAGTGAGAACACATTGCTATTCTCCCGCGTCTTTTGTGATGTGGATGTTGACACTATTGGACTGGTTGACTTCGTCGCGTTAGCCCAGAAGACGCTTGATGAAAAGATTAAACCGACTTTGCCCCAAGGCTACTTCTACGCTTTTAGTGGGCAGTACGAAGCTGAATTAGAGGCTCGCGACAGATTAACCATTGTCGTACCAGTATGTATTGCCGTTATCTTCCTATTACTATACCTCCAATTCAGGTCGCCTTCTGCGGTGTTTTCGATTTTTCTTGCGATTCCGTTTGCATTCATCGGCGGTATGTGGATGCAGTGGTTGATGGCATACTTACCGGAGGCACTCGGTGGGGGTTATGCCATCAAATACAGTACGGCAGTATGGGTGGGGTACATAGCCTTATTTGGTATAGCGGTTGAAGATGGAATAGTCTTAATCGAATACTTATTGCAGCGTGTTAGGAGCGGTGAACCTACTGACGAAGCCATAATCAATGCAAGCTTATTGCGCGTCCGACCTATCATCATGACCACAGCAACCACAGTCTTGGCATTACTCCCTATTATGTTAACAGAAATTAGCACCACAACCGGCGCAGAGTTGATGAAACCCATTGCCGTTCCTACCTTCGGTGGTATGGTTTCGGCAACGGCAGCTAATCTTATCTTAGCCCCTGTGTTGTTCTCTCTTTTCTATCCTGTTGAACGCTGGATTCGCGAACGATAAGGGGAGAGAAATCAGATTGGAGGAATCATGAAACTTCTAACTACATTCAGCATCTGTATACTAGTTGGTCTTGTAGGATTACCAACTGTCAGCACTGCACTTAAAATTGAGAAGTACTCACATGTTGCCAAAGGTAGTGTCATAAGCGTTAGTCGAGGGTTAACGATCACTAATGACGAGCTGGAAACAGCGCGCACTGAAGAAGTCTCTGTCGGATTTCAATTAACACCCACACTTCGCTTCTCAGTTCCATTCGGTAGTTACGTTGTGGATACCCGCGGCGGCAATGTAGATGTCTTACCCTTTGGAGTGTTGGATGTTGAAACTGTTGGTATGATGCTAACACTGAGTGGACGTGGGAAATGGGGGCCATTTATTGGACTCGGTGCAAATTTTTATGCCTTTCGGGAACAATTCGTTACACCCGCAAATATCCAGAATACTTTTGGTGCGGAAGCATCTATTGGGCTTAACAGAAGACTTATTGACAGTATCTTTGGAGTCGCGCAGTTGAATGGATCATTCGGCTATCAGTTCAGTTTTCTAAGACCGAAGGTTAGTGTTCCAACGAGATCTGACGTTGACACTTTATCGTTATTCCGTCATAGCATCACTTTTCGGTTAGAAATCTTAGGGTTGTAGGTGAGTCTTGGAGCTGTTGGATGTCGCAGCGAAACCACCCTACCTTCGCTTGATGTGCCACCAGGCCCGCAGTTAATAATAGGGATACCGATCTCAGCTGCCGCTTGGAATGCGAGTTCCATCCGATCTGGGTCCCGTGAAGGTTGTTCCATCGCCAGTAGCTCAAAGGGAAATCGGGGGCACCGGGGGAGGGCCAGTATGTTACTTTCTCAATACAGTTTTCAATACAGAAGGTGCCGCGCGTGCCAGCGAGTTCAACGCTCCACCAACCGCCAAGCCCGAAGGTTGCATCGCCGCGTTGGCTCAGGAGATAACCAACACATCCGTTCTCAAATCGGAGATGGATGCTGTTAATGGAGACCATGCCGAGATAAAGGTTTTCTTCCGTAGCCTTGGCTACCATCTCCCGTGCCTGCCGAATGTCGTTAGAAATAGGTTTTTCAACGAGGACATGCTTGCCGTTTTCCAGTGCCTCCATCGTCGGTTCATAGTGCCAACTCCCGTTCTCATTTCCACCCGTGGTAACATCGACGATGTCGAGGTTGGGTTCTCCGTCCAGCATATCGGCTAAACTATAATACGCCTTCACACCGAGACGTTCTGCTGCGCTGTCCGCCCGCGCTTTCGCTATATCGCACACTGCGACCAGTTCCGCTAAGTCGTTATTCGCGTGGCAATTCGCGTGGTTATTCCCGATGCCGCTCATGCCGACAACGCTAACTTTTAATGCCTTTTTGTTAGTCCTTCCAATAGATACAGTTTGGTTTTCCTTGTAGCGAACCTCACGATTTGAAGATGACCCTGTAGGTCGTACGCTACAGTAGGTTTTATGTTATGTCTGCAGTTATAAGCGCCTTCTCGATTTTGTCAATAAATTCTTTTGGGAATCTACTTGACAGCATTCCGAAGATATGCTATTTTTTCATGTAAACAGTGCTGATGGAGGAAAATCGTAATGAGTATCAGTGTTGGGATGGTAGGTTTAGGAATGTTCGGTCCCTCATTTATCCAGTCGTATAAATCGCACCCGGATGTGCATCGGCTGGCGCTATGTGATTTGCGGTCAGACAGGTTGTCAAAGTGGGCAAAACAGTTTGAAATTTCTGAAACCTATTCCAGTCTTAATGAGATATGCGCATCGGACTTAGACGCACTTGTGATTATAACCCAGCATTGGATGCATGCCCCACAGGCAATTCAAGTCATGGAGTCAGGGAAGCACGTCTATACTGCTGTTCCTGCTGCTGCGTCTTTAGATGAGTGTGAGGCGCTCGTTAGGGCTGTTGAACGGACAGGAATGCTCTATATGAACGGTGAGACGAGTTATTTCCGGCCAGAAACTGCCTTTTGTCGTCAGAAAGCTGCAGCCGGGGCGTTCGGGGAGTTTGTTCACTGCCGTGCGGAATACTTTCACGACATGGATCATGGACTCTACGATGTGGCAAAGAATCGCTGGGGGGCAGCGTTCGGGCGCGACAAGACAGGTGACATTCCGATGCACTATCCGACGCATTCAACCTGTTTCCCTATCTCCGTTATGAGGGCACACGCGACATCAGTTTCAGCACAAGGATATGTCTACCCAAACGATGACTGGTTTCGGGTGGATACCATCCACGAAAATCGGTTTTCTAATGAGGTCGGGCTTTTTACAATGAGCAATGGCGCGACGATGCAAATCTGTGAGTTCCGGCGGGTTGGGCACCCCGGTTCCGAACGCGTCAGCGGTATTTACGGCACAGAAGGGAGTTACGAGCAAAATCTCGAGGGCAGTGTCTGGGCAACTAAAAACAAAAGGAGCATCGTCGAGCCTCCAAAATTACATGAGGACCTGCCTGAACCCCTCGCGGCAGATCTCGGTGGCCATGGCGGTTCACACGCCTATCTTGTGCACGAGTTTGTCGATGCCGTCAATCGGCAACGCTTGCCCCGTGTCAACGTTTGGGAAGCAGTTCGCTACTGTGCACCCGGATTTGTCGCACACCAGTCAGCACTACGAGATGGCGAATTATTGCCAGTTCCAGATTGGGGAGATGCACCAGAGCGTTAAAATAGAAAATAGGATTTGACTTTTTATTCCACTTTATAGTATACTATACTATTTAAGAGGTTTCTAATGGCTGGACCCTATGCAAATCGGCACGCAGACTTCGGCTAAATAGAAAGCAATCGAACAGGAATCAACGCACACTACGAATCTGAGGTTACTACTAAGGAGTACAGAATGGCTATTGAACACGCGGGGCCCTATGATGCATCGGCGATTCTGCCAGATGAAGCCCGCGCCATTGAAATTTATGAGATTCAACTCGGTCGGGTACAAGCCGGCCAAGTTGAAGAGACCCTCTTTACCGAATTTAGACTTCGGCACGGGGTTTACGGGCAGCGCGATGACCGGTCGCAGATGATCCGTGTCAAAATCCCTTTCGGCGGACTCACAGCAGTGCAACTCGAAATGTTAGCGGATGTTGCCGAAGAATTCTCTGACAATATCATCCATATTACTACCCGTCAAGATGTACAGTATCACTACGTGGACATCAACAACACCCCGGAGCTCATGCGCCGTCTCGCGAGTGTCGGCATTACCACAAAAGAAGCGTGTGGGAATGTCGTGCGAAACGTTACTGCATGCCCTCTGAGCGGTGTCTGCCAAGATGAGACGTTTGATGTAACGCCTTATGCTAAGGCGTTATCGGCATTCCTGTTGGGTCACCCGGATGCTCAAGATTTCGGACGTAAGTTCAAAATCGCTTTTTCTGGTTGTGAAGAACACGCTTGCGGCTTGGCGAATATGCACGACATCGGTGCGGTGGCTGCTGTTAAAGAGGTGGGTAGTGAAGTCAAACGTGGCTTTAAGCTCTATGTTGGCGGCGGGCTCGGTGCGGTACCACATCAAGCGAAGATTTTCGACGATTTCGTTTCGGCAGAGGAACTCCTCCCTATTTCACAGTCAATTTGCAGGGTCTTCACCCGTTTAGGTGAGCGGAGAAATCGGAATAAGGCGCGTTTGAAATTCGTCATAGCCAAGTATGGTATTGAAGAGTTCAAAAGACAGGTGCTTGAAGATCGAGCTACCCTCCGTCACGATCCAGCTTGGACAGCGTATCTGGACAATCTTGATGCTTACAAGGAAAGCCCGCTCAAGGCACCAACGCAGCTCAACGGCACTGCGAAACCAGATGGGTTTGAAGAGTGGTATCAATCTAATGTCCGGTTGCAGAGTCAATCCGGCTATGCTTTTGTGACGATCACCCTGCCACTTGGGGATCTTACGGCAGATCAGACGCGTGCTTTAGCAGACATTTCCCGGAAATACGTTAAAGACACTATCCGCGCCACAGTTGAGCAAAACATCGTTCTTCGCTGGGTAACGATGACGGATTTACCAACACTCTATCGCGAGCTGAAAGCAATTGGTCTCGGGGCCCCAGGTGCAGAGTCTATGGTCGATATTACGGCTTGTCCCGGTACGGACTCCTGCAAACTCGGTGTGTCTTCTTCACGTGGGCTCGCGGCACACTTGCGAAACTATTTCGTTGAAACCGGTGTGAAGAATGAAATCAAAGACTTTCGGATTAAGATTAGTGGATGCCCCAATTCTTGTGGGCAGCATCACATCGCGAACATTGGTTTCTTTGGTTCATCCCGTCGGATGGGTGAACATATCGCTCCCTTCTATCAGGTACTCCTCGGTGGACACATGATCGAGAACGCTAGTTCCTACGGACTTGCCACTGGAAAAATCCACGGCAAATATATCCCGACGTTTATTGAGGAGCTAACCGGGAAGTACACGCAGGAACGGACTGAGGAAGAATCCTTCACGGATTACATCGCACGGCTCGGTAAGGCGGAAATCAAGCAGATCTTGTCCAAGTACGATAAGATTCCGTCTTACGAGGAAGCACCGGAATTCTACGTAGACACTGGCGATACGAAGGATTACCGGCTCAAGACAGGTGTCGGTGAGTGTGCAGGAGAGGTCGTCGCACTTGTCTCTATGAAGTTAGAAGAAGCTGATCGGCTTATCTATGAATCTGGTTTGAGCTTAGAGAAGGGCGAGTATCAGGATTCCGCACGGATGGCTTTTGATGCAATGATTAGAGCCGCAGACGGAATCTTGACGACGGTGGGGCTACAATATATTGACAATGCCACGACCGTCAACGAATTCCGCACGCACTTCTTTGAACCCGGTAACTTCTTCCCGGGTTACGGTGCGCATATCTTCAAGGCAACAGAAGAGGATATCTCTACGTTCGATCACGAATTAGCGCACCGTCGGGTTGAGGAAGCCACTCTCTTTGTGGAAGAATCGCATAACGTCTATAATCGTATGCGCATCAAGCAGGAGGAAGAGGAGGCGAGTCGAAAGAAAGCGCGTCGCTCACAACGGGCACGAAAACCGAGGGTTGTCAGAAAGGCGAAACCTGTTGAACAGATCGTCGATAGCCTCGACCTCAAGGGAATCGCTTGCCCCTTCAACTATGTCCAAGCAAAAATCCGTTTGGAGACGATGGACCTCGGGCAGCTCCTCGAAATCATTATTGATGACGGTGAACCGATTGAGAACGTGCCAGTGAGCCTCACTAACGACGGACATGAGGTCGTTGACACCAAGAAGGTTGGAGAACACTACCGCCTTACGATTCGGAAGGGTGAGTAGGGTTAATTCTGCAGGGATATTGGCGATTACCCGTTTGCTGCTAAAATAGACGCGGCGTGTAATCGCCTTTTTTCTCATAAGGATGTTATACCTTATGTAGCATAGGCTGTTAGCTTGTGTAGTGCTTAGCGCGATAAAAGCAATCTCGTCTCTTAGAAATAGTATTATATTATGGATTCTAAAGAGATGTTTAAAGTCGAAGCAAAA
Organism: Candidatus Poribacteria bacterium; assembly: GCA_965202725.1. GTDB lineage: Bacteria > Poribacteria > WGA-4E > WGA-4E > WGA-3G > WGA-3G. Next base: position 3,186,974 of record OZ241845.1, on the reverse strand, counting down.
CGCAAGGAAAGCCCTTCGGGGCATTATGTTTATAGGAAGTTTTTTAGCAGAATGGATCTACAACAAATTAACGTCAAGGTTTTTACAACCGAAGAGAGTGAAATCAACTACACGAACTTCATCAAAGTCTTTAACCGCTGGATGGCGGAAGCTGATTCGGACGATTACCTGAACTATGCCGATTATTCACATGTTGATGCGGGGCCAGGTGTGCTGTTGATTTTGAAACAAGCCAACTACAGTATCGACAATGCGTACCATCAGCATGGGTTTCTCTACAATCGGAAACATACAGTCGACGGGAATAATGCTGCAAAGATTCGTCAAGCACTCACAGAGGTACTCTCTAAATGTGAGGCGCTTGAAGCCTCTGCGGAGTTGGAAGATGCTGTGCATTTCAACGGTGCAGACCTCCTTTTTATGGTAAATAACCGCCATATTGCGCCAAATACGCCAGAAATCGCAGCTTTTATTCGGGCAGAACTTACACCCGTCCTTGAGCAGATGTATGGTGGCGACGGCTTCACGGTGGAACGGACTTCCGAAGATCCGCGCGAACGGTTTGCCTTACGCATTTCTGCGAATTCGGATAAACCGATTTCAGCACTCCTCGCCAATTTGAGGGACTAAGATATATGTTTAATTTCAGCAACGAACAGATTGAACGCTACAGCCGACATATCATTCTCAAAGAGGTCGGCGGGATGGGGCAGACGCGGCTGCTTGAATCGAAAGTGCTGCTTATCGGGGCGGGTGGACTCGGTTCTCCTGTCGGGGTCTACCTTGCTGCTGCAGGGGTCGGTACGCTTGGCATCGTTGATGATGATGTTGTTGACCTCAGCAACTTGCAACGCCAGATTTTACACGGTACCAGCGACATCGGTGTTCCAAAGACGCAATCTGCGGAAGCCACTATCGCAGAAATGAATCCCGATGTTAAGGTGATACCCTACAACGAGCGCGTTACCTCGGAAAACATTTTCCGAATTCTGGAGCAATACGATCTGATTGTGGATGGATGCGACAACCTCCCGACCCGCTACCTTCTCAATGACGCATCCGTTATGTTGGGTAAACCGATTGTGCATGGAAGTATCTACCAGTTTGAAGGACAGGTCACCGTCCTATATCCGGGCAAGGGCCCCTGTTATCGATGCCTCTATCCCGAACCACCGCCACCGGGAATGGTGCCGAGCTGCCAGGAAGCCGGGGTCTTTGGTGTGTTGCCCGGTATTATCGGCACGATTCAAGCTATTGAAGCGATTAAAGTCCTTTTGGACATCGGTGAGCCGTTAATCGGAAGCCTCCTACTTTTCAACGCGCTCACGATGGATTTTAAACGGTTGAAACTCCGTCAGGATGAAGGCTGCCCGATGTGTGGTGAAAATCCGACAATTCACGAACTGATTGACTATGAAGAATTCTGTGAAGTGCGGTGGTAGGGGCAGGCCCCTCCAAAAGCTGAGGACAGGGCAATGGACTTTAATTTTTGGCTTCGTGGCATCTTCACTGCTTTGGTGGGTGTGGTTTGCTATTACCTCATAGAGGTGTACAGAGAACTTAAGGTTGTTAAAAAACGTTTAGGAAAGATTGAGAAGCATTTGGAAGGAACCAAGGAAGCAGAAACTGAGTTGGTAGGTTTGGCTTTTTCTCATGACACAAAGTTTGATATACACCTCAAAGATTTCGGGACTCAAAAAGTTCATATCGTTAAAGAGATTCGCGCCATTACTGGGATTGGACTGCGAGAAACGAAGGAGCTGGTTGAATCTGCGCCAGTCCTTATTCAGAAGCGGGTGCCTTACGCGGAAGCTCGAAACACCAAAAAACGATTAGAGTCCCTCGGTGCTTTTGTGGAAATTACTCCCTCACAACTTGTGTAGACAGATGTTCACACTCGCAGGGTGGATTCCGAAAAATGTACGCCAAGGAAGATAGTCAATAAGACGCCCACTTTATGCGTTTTCATAGTTATAGGCTATCGCGGATTTCATGAGCTTCAATGCGGTGTGAATCTGTGGGAGTTCCTCAAACCCGTAGGATATACGGAACTGTCGCTGTCCAACCTCAACCCTCTCGCCTTTCGGATGGACGCAGTGTTCGCCGGGGATATAAATCACTTTCGGGTGCTGCGCAGCTGACGGGCCATCAATACGTTCTTTTCCAGTCGTCCGTGTCAAAAACTTAAAAAAATCAGAAGTCGAATCAGTTCTAATCTGTTTCAGTGTTAGGTAGTAGTAGAATCCGGCACTGCCGCCTCGACACTCCTCAACACCGTCACCCAGTAATCTCATTATCCAGTTTTTGACTGCTTTTGCCTTATGGTGGTATGCTTTGTTAACTTTCTCAATCTGTGCCTCAATGCCGTGGTCGAGCAGGTAGCTTGCGATTTCCTGATTGATTAACGGTGCGCTGAAACCGATGTCGCTTGTGCGTTGGATGATGCTATTTAGAAAGGCACCCTTGGGTCCGATGAGATAGCCGATACGTAATCCGGGGGCGAGAATTTTTGACAATGTGCCGATCTCATAGACGATACCGAGTTCATCGTAGCGTACCGCGGACTCCAAAGGTTGAACGCCGCTGTCATGTACGAGGTCACTATAGGCATTATCGAAAAAGATTGGGATCTTTCTACCGACTTCATAAGAGAGCTGCGTAACAATATTGACTAATTCTTTCTTACGGGGGTTGGAGAGAATCGTGCAGGTTGGATTGTTAACCGTCACGATATAGAAGAATCGGATTGCCTGTTTCTGATTACCCAGTGCTGCCAATTTTGTTTTCAAACGTGTGGTATCGAGGCCTTCATCATCTTCAGGTATTGCTATAACGGTAAAGCCTTTCCGCTCCAAGGCGTTGCAGTAGATGTAGTACATCGGGTCTGCGGTAAGCACAATACCGTCCGGGAGAAGGTGTGTGGGGCTTTCCAATAGGCTCGTCGCGCCGTTCGCACCGATAGCGATGTCTCGGCTATCGAAAGTCTCTTCAGTTATACCGCCAATTTGGTTTTCGCTATAGAATCTCTTGAGTGATTTGATTAGGTTTGGCGATCCCTGTGAGCCGCCATAATTGAGGGCAGCGCGGTATTTATTAGGGGCAGCAAGCACTTCTTCGCAGGCGAGTTGAATCTGTTGATATGGGATAGTCTCTTCGTTGACATATCCCACACCGAGATTGATGTCGCATTCGTCTCGAAAACCCACAGCGAAGTCGGTCATCAGTTGATTAACTGCGGAAGGGGCACTTGACGCTTTTCCGTACGTGGAAAGCAAAACATCGCGAATCTTCATATCTATTTATGTTGTTGAGGTTGCTGACTTATAGCAGAGCGTTAAGGGCAGACTCAAGCGTCCGATAGTAAAATTCGTAACCGCTCGCCTCGGTTCTCTCAGGGATAACGTTCTGACTCAGCACAATGAAGTCCGCGAATTCACCCATCATTAGTTTTAATCCGAAAATGGGAACCGGAAACAGTGTCGGTCGCCGTAGTATTGCCCCGAGTGTTTTCGTGAATTCTCTGTTCCTTACTGGCATCGGGGCAGTAGCGTTCAAGGGGCCATGAATCTGACTGCTCTCCAGTGCGTGCAGCAGAATACCGACGACATCGTCAATATGTATCCACGACATCCACTGCCTACCGTTGCCGAGTATGCCGCCGATGCCTATCTTGAAAGGTGGAAGTACCTGTTGGAGAAGCCCACCTCCTAACCCAAGCACAAGCCCAATGCGGACCAAGACAACCCGAATACCGAACTTACTCGCTTTCTGTGCTTCTGCTTCCCATTCCGCGCAGACCTCGGCGAGGAAATCCGTGCCTGCAGGGGATGCCTCTGTGAGACCTTCGTTGTTGTTTCCACCGTAATATCCAATTGCTGATGCACAGACGAGTGTTTCCGGTTTCGTATCTGCATCGCCAAGAGAGGCAACAAGGTTCCTTGTGGCGAGAATCCGACTGTCCCGTATTTTCCGTTTCTTTTCAGGGTTCCATCTACCGGCAATAGTTTCGCCCGCCAGATGTATGACGGCATTCGTATCTGATGTGGCTTCTATCGGTAATTTTTCGGTTTCTGGGTTCCAGCCGTAGACGGCTTTTGCTGAGTCCAATTGACTTTGGGCGCGTGCCGGATCACGTGATAGTACGTAGACTGCCTCGCCTTTTTGGTGAAGGGCATCACAAACTTGACTGCCGATAAAACCCGTACCACCACTGACCAATATATTTGCCATTTTTCTCCAGGGTGTTTTTTTAATTTGAAAGTTCAGCTATAATAGTTTCCAGTTGTTGATAGTCGTCAACAACTGCATCACTCAGCGTATCGTTCGTTTCTGATTTATTGAAGCCTGTGAAGCGGATCGCCTTCATACCGGCATTTTTCGCACCGACGATATCTGTTCGGAAGATGTCGCCGATGTGTACAGCTTCCGTTGGTCCGGCGTTGAGCTGTGCTAAAGTTGCGTGGAACTGCGGTACTTCCGGTTTTGTGTATTCGGTTTCATCAGAGAACGTGAAAGCCGAAAAGAAGTGTAGAATGCCGTCCTGATCCATCAATTGCCGTGCGAAACTGCCAGGGGTTAGTGCTGAATCCGAGATGATTCCAAGCGGATAGTTTTCGCTCAATCGCGACACAACAGGTTTGACGTTTGCTATCATGATTGGAGGTGCCTCTAAGAAAGCAGCACCGAGACACGCAACCAACTGATCGAAGTCTGCTGCTTCGAGTTGAATCTCCAGGACCTCTGCAAACCGCATCATACATCGTTTAACAGATACGCCTCGATGTTGATGCCATAACGTCATTACTAGGTTGTATGCCTCTTCAAGGCCGAAGCCTATGTCATCTAACCCGTAAGTGTAACCGCGACTTTCCAAATACAGATGGCACTTTTTTGTGCGGATTACTTGGCGTTTTTGCCAGTTTTTTTCGGAGTCAGCATAAAGGGTTTGCCAAAAATCAAATGTAATCGCTTTGAGCATTGCGTTTTTCCATTCTTAAATCGTTTGTTATTTTATTTTCAACTTCTGCTGTTCGCGGAGTCGTTTGGATAATGTTCTGTGTCCTGCTATGAACATCTTTTCTCATACAGCCATGCAAACAGAAATTGCGTCCTATGACCTTAATTTTTATTTTACGTTGTTTATAGAAAAAAGTCAATTAATATTTTATTTTGTCGGCACAGGGTGGTTTTGGCGCAAGAAGCACCAGTAAGTAGCGAAGGGCATCAGGGTTGGACTTTTGAAATAGAATTTTCGCGCAGAAACGTGTGATCGTCAAAATAGGTTTGCAATTCCCTCTTAAAAGTGATACCATTAATATGTTGGTATATTGCGTCCGATGGGTACGGAGGAATACGAAACTGCGACTGAATCGTCGAATTATTCCAGGGTATACAACCACCCGACTCATATTCGTCTATTTCGTCGTTGGGCTCAGTATGCTGGTTTTCGGGTTTGTCTACTACAACCGGCAAATTTCAGAGTTGAACGCCGATATAGATGCCCAGATAGATATTTTTGCGGATCTGGCAGCGGAACTTCCCAGTGTTGAGGACCGGGAGTTTCAATTGAAATTAATAGAGATTGTCAAGAAGTCGTTTGCCGGAGGACGTGCACGCGCATTTTCGTTTATTATCACGGATGCACAAGGAAACGTTTTAATCACACGAGGTGTTGACCGAAAATTAGATGCCAAGATTGACAATTTGGATATACATGTCAACCAGACTCAGGGGATTTCGTTAACAGAAGATGAAAGTGTCTTGTTGCAGTCGACATTGGCAAGGATGCGAGCCAAAAAAGCGCCGCGTGAAATACCGATGCTCCTTGAAGATAGGCAGTTAAAGGGGTATATTTACTATGGGGATGCCGCACCGAGTGAAATGGCGCACCTACCGTTTGTGATAACCGATACTGTGGGGACTCCACAGAAATGGCAGATATGGGGGGCTGTAATTACAGCTGATGAGGCGACTGCTCAGGAACGTGAACGCGCTGAAATTTTCGTTCAGAATGCACAGGCATCCTCTGTGATTGAAACGACACCTGAATGGCATACGGGTTACTTCTATTATGAGAGTAAGCCATACTATGGGTTAATAGTCCCCTTCATCGTCCCAATTATCTTATTAGCCTTCGGAATCGTCTGTTTCCTCGTTTATCAACGTATAAGGTCTTATGAACACTCGGCAATTTGGGGAGGTTTGGCTAAGGAGACTGCGCATCAGCTCGGAACACCGATTTCATCCTTGTTGGCGTGGACAGAGCTCTTGCATGAACGGAGCAAAGAGACAGCCGATCCGACCCTCGTTGAACTCGCTACAAGTATGCAAAACGACCTGGAGCGATTGCAGAAAACAACTGCCCGCTTCGAGATGATTGGCACACAACCGCCTCAAACTGAAGTCTATTTGGACGATATTTTTCAAGAAGTTCGACTCTACTTTGAGAAACGGCTACCGCATATTAGTCGTCGTGTTGAAATTCGGCTAATACCTCACAAAATACCGGCCATCCTTGCTAATCCCCTGCTGTTGTACTGGGTGTTTGAAAACCTGATTCGCAACTCATTGGATGCTATGGATAAGACGGATGGATGGATCGAGATTGAAGCGACGCGCGATAAGCATGCTGGCGATGTTGTCATACGGTACGCCGACAATGGAAGCGGCATCGCCCGCGAAAATCAGCGAAAAATTTTTGAACCCGGAATGTCTACGAAGGCACACGGATGGGGGCTCGGATTGACAGTCGTCCAACGCATTATCCGTGAGTATCATCACGGAAGCATTCGAATTGTTAAAACGAGTCCTGAAGGAACGACTTTTGAAATTCGGTTGCCCGTTGCATAGAACCAACTTCACTGGCATTGGCAGCAAGCGGGCCCTATCCCCCAACCTGGCTCTCGCTAAGGCGGAATTTGGCAATGTGCTGCGGCTAGGCAGGTTATATAAACTTAAGTATGTCACAAACGCACCAAATCTTATGGATTGATGATGAAATAGAAAGGTTGCAACCGCATATTCATGTGCTCCGTAAACGAGGGTATGCTGTGACTCCCGTCACAAACGGCGAGGACGGGATCGCGCTCTTAAAGAATAGTGAGACGCAGTACAATGCCATCCTCCTTGATCAAGTCATGCCCGGTAAGGATGGGATAGCGACCCTTGAGGCCATTCGCATGATTGATGCCCAAATTCCGGTCGTCCTGGTTACACAATCGAGTGATGAGCAATTTGTCGAAGTCGCCCTTGGGAAACAGGTGACGGATTTTTTGGTGAAACCGACTGGTGGTGCCCAAATTGCTTCAACACTAAAACGCATCCTTGATCAACCCCAAATAGTCGTCAATCAAATTCCGGGGCAGTATACTGCTGACTTCAATATGATACGCACGTTGAAGGACTCAGCCCCCACTTGGCATGACTGGGTCGATATCTATGTGAAGTTATTGCAATGGGACTTGGTTTCTGAACGCCTGGCTGAAGGTGGGCTTGAGGAGACTCACCTTGCACAAAAAAAGGAGTGCAATGCTGAATTCTCCGATTTTGTCGAGGCACATTATCGGGACTGGGTCGCAGGCAGCCCGGATGCGCCCCCCCTCTCAGTAGATGTCTTAGACCGGTACGTTATACCTAAACTCCAAGCCGGAAAATCCGTCTATTTTATTGTTGTTGACTGCTTCCGCTTAGATCATTGGTTGGCAGTAGAACCCCTTCTCTACCCATATTTCTCCATCGATCGACAGTATAGTTTTTCAATCCTACCGAGTGCAACGATGTATTCACGTAATTCCTTGTTTAGTGGGTTATTCCCAGCAGAGATCGCTGAACGCTATCCGGAATATTGGCAGGAGGAATCTGATGGAAGCACAAGCACGAATCGTTATGAACGGCAGCTTCTTGAAGAGCATCTTAACCGCAGAGGTGTTAAACTGAAACCGGGGCTACAATACTTCAAAATTTTCGATGATCGCGGCGGGAATATGTATAAAAAGCGGGTTGCAGCGACGAAACGCACCAGTCTTTCAGGTTTGGTTATCAACTTCATTGATATTTTAACACATCAACGTTCACAATCGGATGTCCTACAGCAGCTTGCACCTGACGAAGCGGCGTTCCGTACCTTAGCCCATTCGTGGTTTTCGCATTCGGTGCTTTTTGATATTTTGCGCATCCTTGCGGCACGCGATGCGACTGTGGTCCTCACAAGCGACCACGGCTCTGTCTTCTGCAATCGCGCGACACCTGCTTTTGGAAATAGAGAGACGACGACGAGTCTACGGTTTAAAATTGGTGCGAACTTACGGTGCGAAAAGGGAGAGGCAATCTATCTCCGCAACCCTCAAGATTATCGGTTACCCGCCGGGAGTGCAAGTAAGGACTATATTCTCGCAAAAGACGATTACTATTTCGTCTATCCGAACGATTTTTATAAGTACAAACGGCAGTTTCAAGGAGGGTTCCAGCACGGCGGCATTTCGATGGGCGAATTGATAACGCCTGTCGTGACACTGACACCGCGGCTGTAGGGCGTAGCGCCGTCCCCTTAGAAACAGGCACGATAGGAGGTAACAATGGAAAAGGAGATACTTATTTCTGATGATGAATACGAAACGCGCTGTGCGGTGCTTGAAGCAGGGGTAGTAACGGAAATTTATATTGAACGGAAAGCGGCGACGCAAACATTAGGAAATCTTTACAAAGGACGCGTTGAAAATGTCTTGCCCGGCATGCAGGTAGCCTTCGTTGATATCGGGTTGGATAGACATGCATTCCTCCATATTTCTGATCTGAAATACGAGCGTGTGAGTGAAGACGAGATCGAAAATGGGAACGGAAGATCCGCAAGAAACGCTGTTGTTGATTTAAAAGCGCAGCGCCCCAATCAAGCTCGGGGTGGACGTGGGTTCCCGTTTTTGATAAGTGACCTCATCTCTAAGAAGCAGGAACTTCTTGTCCAAGTCGGCAAAGAACCGATCGGCACAAAAGGGGCGCGCGTCACAAGTAACATCACGCTTCCAGGACGGTATGTTGTTTACATGCCGAATTCCTCAAATATTGGTGTGTCTCGTCGAATTGAGTCACCGGCGGAACGCGATAGGCTGCGGGATATGGCAAAGACGATTAAAGCCGACGTTGAAGGCGGTTTTATCATACGCACTGCCGCCGAAGGCTTGAATGAAGACGAATTCGCAGCTGAAATCCGATACCTCATTGGTCAATGGAAGCAGACTTGTAACCGAGCCAAACGAAAATCCGCCCCCAGTCTCATCAGTGGAGACCTTAGTTTTACGAATAGAATTGTTCGCGATATGCTCACGAAGGAGGTCAAGCAGCTCCTTATTGATTCAAAAACCGGCTACGAAGAGACTATGGATTACGTCTCTTCCGTTATGCCTGACTTGGAACCGAGGGTATCGCTCTATGAAGATAATACAACGCTCTTTGATGCCTACGGCGTAGAACGGGCGCTTAAAGATGCACTCAGTGAGAAGATTTGGCTCAAGTGTGGCGGACACATCATCATTCAACAGACTGAAGCGATGGTATCGATTGATGTCAACACAGGGCGGTTCGTGGGGAAGTCGGATCCAGATAACACGATTCTGAGTGCCAATCTTGAGGCCGTCGAGGAAGTTGTCCGCCAAATTCAATTGCGAGATTTGGGGGGTATTATTGTTGTCGATTTCATCGATATGGAAGAGGCATCACACCGAAAGCAGGTCTTTAAGTTGCTCCAAGAGGCCCTCCGGAGAGATCGCGCCCGCACGAATATCTTGCACTTCTCGGATTTAGGGCTCGTCGAGATGACCCGCCAACGTACGAGACGGAGTCTTGCCACCTTATTGATGGAAGATTGCCCGTATTGTGATGGGCACGGCACGGTGTTGTCAATGGAAACTGTTGTTATTCAGTTACTCCGGGCGATAAAATTGGCGCATCACCAAACGCGGCAATCCGAATTACGCGTCACGGCTAATGATTATGTCGTTTCACACATCAAGTCCGAAATGGCAAATAAATTACGGGAACTCAGACGCTCGTTGAAATTAAATCTGACCCTTGAATCTGATGCTGATCTCCACCTCGAAGATTATCGAATCTTTGTGGGCAAGGGTAAAGAACTATTCATAGATTAGTGCTAACGGAAATCTGTTACCGCAGCCGACACATGCGGATTGCGTAAAGAACTATTCATAGATTAGTGCTAACCCTATAATGTGTGCGTTGTCTCAGTGTTTAGAGAACGTGGCATTCAATTCTTCTGTAGGCGTGGATTGGTGCTAACCCCGACTTTCTATGTTTGCGGAAAATCTGAATTGACAACGGCACGTTTTTAGGGTATAATTTTAAGCAGAAAGGAGTGATATAGAAAATGTATGCAGTCTTTGCAAGCGGAGGGAAACAGCATCGGGTCGAAATTGGAAGTCTGATTGATGTTGAAAAACTGGATGCTGATGTCGGTGCGAGTGTTACGTTTCCATCTGTTTTGGCTGTTTCTGATGATGACGGCAACTTACAAACCGGTTCGCCCTATCTTGAGAGTACCGCAGTTACAGCTGAAGTGATTCAACAAGCACGCGCGAAAAAGACAATTGTTTTCAAGTCAAAACGGCGTAAAGGCTATAAACGAAAGTTAGGGCACCGGCAATCATTTACACGCGTGAAAATTACCGCAATTGGTGCGGAGAAGGGAGAATCCGATGGCACATAAAAAAGGGGGCGGAAGCACCCGCAACGGACGGGATAGTATCGGAAAACGGCTTGGGGTCAAAAGGTTTTCGGGCAATTACGTTACTGCAGGAAGCATCCTCGCCCGACAGCGGGGAACCCACATTCACGCCGGCAATAATGTCGGTGTTGGAAGAGATTATACGCTCTATTCAAAGATTGATGGATATGTATGGTTCGAGCGGAAAGACAAATATCGCCGGAAGGTGAGTGTCTATACAGAACGTCCTGAATTTTAGCGAATATTCCGGCATCAGGAACAAACGACGAACAGCCTCGCCTGAGGGGGGTGCAGTGACGCACTACCTGAGCGAGGCTTTTTTGCTAAATAACAATTAGCGATTGGCAAATCGCGAATAGCGAACAACGGATGGCGGATAATGGTACATTTGCGAAACAGATACCATAGCTTAATGGTGAAATTGACGGTTTGCCTTTTTATTTTTCCGATGGTCCCTGGCTGCGGTGGGCAATTACAGCAGCTGGCTGTGGAGACTATGGCAAACGCGCAAAGCGCGCTCACTTCTGCTAACGCGATGGGGGCGGAGACGGCCGCGGTCACATCCCTCCGGACTGCTGAAGAGATGCTTACAAGTGCTGGAAACGCGATGAATGCAGGGGATGCTGAGCAGGCGTATCGGTTAGCACTACGATCGTATCTCCATGCGCGTATCGCAACAGAGACGGCTATTGCTGCTCGCGAAGAGGCGCGCCTTGGAGAAGCACAAAAACAACTGGCAGCCAGCAAACAGCGCGTCGCTGAAGCACTTCAGAGGCTTGCAGCTATAAAAGCGGAACTTGAGGCGCTGGAGGAATGATGATGAAATTCTACGGATGGATACTTTCGTGTTTCTATCTTGTTGTTTTTGGGTGCACTGTCCCTGAAATTGATGAGGTTATGCTGGCGACGCAACTTCAAGACGCTCAGCAGGCGATTCAGAACGCTGCCGAATTGGACGCTGAACCTCTGGTCCCAGAGGAATATGGGAGAGCAGTCAAACTTCTGAATTTCGCACGCGACTCCCAGGAAGAAGGGGATATTCCGCAAAGCGCTGAGTTTGCGTATCAGGCGGAATTGGTCGCGCAAGTTGCTATTGCGAAGGCCCGGCAGCATCAGGCCCGGCAACAGGTTATTGATATCCGTGAACAGGTATATCAGCGAATTATAAAGGCACAGGCGCATGAACATGAAATCGCAAGCATCCAGCGGGTGATTACCGAAAAGCAGCTTGCCCGCGCTGTGCGTTCACACGGTAGAGAACAGCAGGTCACAGAACGGCTTTCGACTGAAATCGCTGATTTAAAAACCGCGCTGCGTCAAGCAGAACTCCGTTTACCCCTCACAAATTTAGAGGCTCTGACCAATGCTGCTCTGTATTTCTATCCGGCGATTGAAACGACTGCGGATTATGAAAGAGCCCAATTGGGACTTATCTCGATAGTTAACCTCATTGAACGCGGAGATTTTACCGAAGCAGAGGACGTTCTGGCTCAAACGCAAATGACAGTGAACAGCCTCTACGAGCTCGCGAGACAAAGATGGAAGCAGGAGACAGAAGCGAAGACCAGTGCGTGGATTTCAATTGCGAAGGTTGAAGTAATCATTGCGCGCGCGCAACTTCTCAATGCCGCTCAGCATGCACCAAAACGATTTGTAGAAACGACTACGCAACTGAAACGCGCCACGCAGGCGGTGGCAGCCGGGCGCTATGAGCAAGCCGATCAATTCGCCCAACACGCGCAACGGATGGCAGATGAGATGGTCCACATTGTGGAGGTAGTGGAATTCAGAAAACGCGCACAAGACGAGTTGAATCTGATCATAGCCGAAGCGGAACGATCCGTTCGAACGCTTGACGAGAAAATTGCCGCACAGGAGCGCACGGAGGTGCCGCAATTAGAGGCGAAACTCTATGGGCTAGCAAAATCTGCTTATGCAGCGGCAACATCAGCGTTGGCAACTAAAGCGTATCAGACAGCGATCGAAACGGCAGCGGAAGGCAATGATTATTTGGAACGGGCTATCGCGAATACGCAACAGGTGACCTCTATCAAGTCAGACTTGGTGGAGGCGGCCCGGAAAGTCCCTAAGGTTTCCGAGGTTATCGAGCAGCAAAGTAGCGTGCTCATCCGTGTTCAGGGAGATGCGTTTGCTGTGGGGAGTGCCCACCTCCAAGAGGGTTTTCTGCCTACGTTCGCTCTACTTGCAGAAATCCTACAGCGGTCTGCTTTTCGCGACTATCCGATCCGAGTTGAGTCGCATACAACTTCCTTGGGGAATGAGAGTGTGAATCGAAGGTTAAGTATGGCACGCGCCGATACGGTGAAAAATTATTTCGTTGATCAGGGTAACATTAATGTTGAACGCTTGACTGCTGCCGGTTTGGGAGAAACCAAACCTATTACTTCGGATGGTGCGGCCAAAGAGGAACAAAACCTCAGAATTGATATAATCATCACAACAAACTGAAAGCTTGTGTCACATAACCAACCCTATGTCATCCATCAGATTGCGCTCAATCTGTTTGGTGACAGATATATCATTATTTTTGGAAATACAATTCAATTCCATAACCATTGCTACTATGTGAGGTGTATTGACAGACCGGGGCATCCGTATCATGGATGCTACTACTTGCAAGACGCGAATACAGGTTTAGCGATGTGGAGCGATGTCGATTTCGCGCCGCCGGGACGTTACGGTGTCATCTTTGCGCCCGAAACGGGTCATATTATTCATCGCGAACCGGTTCGGACTGATTAACTATTATAACCTCAGTTATCACAGTATGAGTTACACAAATAACATCGCATTAGAACAGCAAGAAACTATCCTTATCTTGGACTTCGGTTCACAGTACACACAGCTAATTGCTCGCCGTATCCGCGAACAGAACGTTTACTGCGAGATCCATCCGTGCACGCTACTGCTCTCGGAGATTCAAGCGATTGCGCCGAAGGGGATTATTCTGAGTGGGGGACCAGCGAGTGTCTATGAACCCGAGGCTCCGAAAATCGATGCCAAACTTTTCGAGTTGGGTGTTCCGATATTAGGTATCTGCTACGGTATGCAGCTCATGGCGGCACTCCTGACGGGTGGGGAGGTTCAACCTGCTATCGGGCGGGAATATGGACACGCGCCGCTTCACGTTCTTGACACATCGGAACCCTTATTCGACGGGCTTTCTTCCGAATTTTCCGCTTGGATGAGCCATGGGGACCGAATAGAAACGCCGCCGGTCGGATTCCGGACGATTGGCGAGACGGAAAACGCACCGATTGCTGCTATGGTAGATTCTGATCGGGGTTTTTACGGGTTGCAATTTCACCCTGAAGTTGAACATACGCAGGATGCTGACAGGATTTTACGGAACTTTACGCGGAAAATCTGTGGATGTCACAGCGCGTGGACAATGCGTGTTTTTATTACCCGCGCAGCGGCGCAAATTCAGCGACAGGTCGGAGATGAACGCGTTCTATGTGCTGTCAGTGGCGGAGTTGATTCTATGGTGCTCGCAACGCTTCTGCATAAGGCGATAGGCGATGCGCTTGTGCCTGTCTTTGTCGACAATGGGCTACTCCGCAAAAATGAGGCTGCGGAAGTTGTAGCGACGTGTAAAGGACTTGGTATTCCACTTATTGCTGTTGATGCCATGGAACCGTTTTTGAGCGCTTTGACGGGCGTCACGGACCCCGAAAAGAAACGAAAGGTGATTGGTGCACAATTTATTGACACCTTCAGATCAACGGTCCTCGAAACGGAGCATAACTTCCGCTTCCTTGCGCAAGGCACGCTCTACCCCGATGTCATAGAAAGCGTTTCGGTGAAGGGGCCTTCTGCTACTATTAAGACGCATCACAACGTTGGGGGGTTGCCGACGGATATGCCCTTTGAATTGCTTGAACCTTTTCGGGAACTCTTTAAGGATGAGGTGCGTGCCGTTGGTGCGGAACTGAATATACCGACACATGTTTTGGGACGCCACCCATTCCCGGGGCCCGGACTCGCTGTGCGAATTCTCGGTGAAGTTACCTATGAGCAATTGGAGGTCCTCCGCGCAGCGGATGCTATTTTTATCTCCGAAATTAAAGCGGCAGGGCTGTACGACGAAATTTGGCAGGCGTTAGCAGTGCTATTGCCGGTCAAGAGTGTAGGGGTCATGGGAGATGCACGGACATACGAGAATGCTGTGGCGTTGCGAGCTGTCACGAGCAGTGATGCGATGACGGCCGATTGGGCGCGCATCCCGGCTGATGTACTCGCCAGAATCTCGAATCGTATTATTAACGAGGTACAGGGCATCAACCGTGTCGTTTACGATATTAGTTCTAAACCACCGAGTACGATTGAGTGGGAGTAGCTGTCAGGATGAGTACGCTTCACTTTCACTGGTTAGGTCGCTTCTATTTCGGCTATTAGCAAAATTTAAAAGTTCAAAGTGAGATAAAGTGAAAAAAGTTGCAAAGTGTCTAAAGTTATTGGGGCATTAAAGGTTTCCTCTGTCAACTTTACGGACTTTAGAACACTTGCAACTTGCAAACTTTCTTGTGCTAATCGTTATCTGCTATTTGCGACTGCTCTTTTAGACGTAAGCCTGTGAGGCGGCTTGAACGGCAGTGCCGGGTTTAACCCCATGTCCGAACTCAATTAACAGTTTCTCCAATGCATTGAGGAATAGCAGGACGTTCCGTTCGTTAGATGAGTCGCCCATGAGTCCAACTCTCCACGCCTTTCCGGCGAAGATTCCGAGACCTCCTCCGATTTCTATGCCGTAGTCTGTAATGAGCCGTCCTCGAATCGTTGCGTCGTCAATCCCATCGGGGATGCGTAATGTCGTTAGCATAGGTGCGCGGTACCCCTCCTCTGCGGCGGGTTGCAACCCAATCGCTTCAGCCCCGGCGAGAAGTGCCCGTGCATTGCGTTCATGCCGCTCATAGCGCGCTGCTAAACCCTCTTCTAATATGACCCGTAATCCTTCCCGTAAAGCGTAGATAAGCGACATTGAGACTGTGTGATGATAACCTCGTTTTTCGGCGTGCCAATAATTTTCGAGCAATGTCATGTCCAGATAAAAGCTCTGGATACGGGTTCTACGCTTCCGAATGACTTCCACTGCGCGTTCGCTGAAGCTGATGGGCGAAAGTCCTGGCGGACAGGCGAGACACTTTTGGGTGCAGCTATAGGCGACATCAATACGGCATGCGTCGAGGGTTACAGGCTGCCCGCCGAGGGAGGTTACGCAATCTGCAAGAAAAAGCGCGCCGTTTGCGTGGGCGATTTCGACTGCCTCTGTTAGGGGCTGGAGGATACCGGTGGAGGTTTCACCGTGAACGAGGGCTACAAGTTTTGGGTTCGATACCTGCTCAATGGCTTTCGCGATCTTTTCAGTGGGAATGTGTTTACCCCATTCTGCTTCGACGGTTGTCACGCTTGCGCCACACCGTGCGGCGATGTCAGCGATCCTGGCACCGAAGTAACCACAGACACCAATAACGACTGAATCACCAGGTTCAATGAGGTTCGCTAATGCGGCTTCCATGCCAGCAGTCCCGGTTCCAGAGACCGGTAAGGTGAGGGCGTTTTCGGTTCCGAAGACGCGGCGGAGCATGGCCACGGTATCATCCATTATTTCGACAAATGCTGTATCTAAATACCCCAACATCGGTGTGGTCATTGCTTTGAGTACCCGTGCGTTCGCTTCACTAGGTCCCGGACCGAGTAGCACGCGCGGGGATGCTATTAATTCGTCATACACTTTTTTGATAGCCTCCTTGGATACTGCCTAAATCACAGATTTTTGGGATTTGGGAACATTGGGATTAAGGCGAGTTGGCAAAAAAGAGAGGATGCCATGTGGCACCCTCTATTGGGAGTCCTCGGTCAGGCGACTGAGGCTAAAGTAAGTGGGTGTAGCAATTACTCACCACCGCCGCCACCTGCAGCTTCACCACGAATCTCCAGATTGTTCGCTCTCATGTAACTTTGAATTGTTTGAATCTGGCTGATTGCGTAGGTGAGTGCCTGATTAACTTTTGTGTCGACGGGTGGGGTCATTTCATATTTTGCCCACAACTGATTGAAGTAATCCAAAGCATCGTTGAAATAGGCATCGTCACTGTCGGCTAGTACCATATAGGCTTCACCAATCTGGACGAGACCGAGGTCAGCGTACTTGGTCGTCGGGTAGGTCTCAATAATCTGACTATAGGCATCGATAGCCGCTTCGATAGCGGGTTTCTGGGCATCGTCCCTTGCGAGTTTAGCTTCGTTGAGGAGGCTGGTTGCGACCTCATACTCGTAGAAGCTCAACGCGTTCGCAGTATCGTTGAGATAATTGATTGCTGTCGATTTTGATTCGTTCCCGATGCCGGGTGTATCGATCGCTTTCCGATAGTTCTCTATCGCCCTCTGATAGGAGCTGATACGTTCGGCTTCCGCAACGCCTTGCTCAGAACCAGCGTTGTAGTACTTGTTGCCGATATTGATCAATGCGTCAGCAGTATACTGACTATTTGGGTATTCAGCGACGAGGATTTCGTTAGCCTCAAAGAGCCTATCATACCAGTGCTGTCTTGCTTCTGCGTCGCCTTCCTTTTCAGCGTTTTCACTCAGGTGCTGTGCACAGGTCGAGATAGCATACAAGGATTCCGCTGCGCTGTTGTGTGTTTTGTTCACAGCGCGGACTTTATCGTATTCTACGATGGCTGTCTCGAGTTGTTGTGCGGCATAGTAAGATTCACCGACGTGATACTGCCAGAGGGCTGCGTCGTTTGCGCTCGGATAACGGTTGACCAGATCGCGGAAAGCCTGACCGGCATCGAGGAAGTAACTCACCGCTTTTTCAGAGATTTCACCGTCGATACCGACTTGCATCCGCCCCAACTCGAAGTTAGCAGCGGCGATGTAGTTCAGTGCCGTTTCTGTATTCTTCCTGAGCCCATCCGATGCTGGGAAAAGGCCTTGATCAACGTACTTAACGAATGTCGTCAGCGGTGGAAGTGCCTTCGTTAACTCTTGTGGACGGCTGATACCGATACCGACAGAGTAATAGATCTGTCCGGCTTGGAAGAGCGAATTCTGAACATACGGGATGACCGTATCTTTATCCGCTTTTTCGACAGGAGCAGCGATGGTTGTCACTTCAAAGAAGGATTCTGCGGCTTGCTGACTCGCCTCAATGTAGGGCTGGAGGTCTGTCCCCGCTTCCGTAGAGAAGAGCGAACGCGCTTTGTCGGAATAGAGGAATCCGATGTTGTATTGTGCAGCGGCTTTTTCAGCCACGGTTGCCTGCGGATTCGCCTTAGTCCTGTCGCGTGCCTCAACGGCTTCGGTAATTGCTTCATCTAAACGACCGAGTTCGACGTAGAGCGTGGAGCGACGGATACCAGCGTCAGCGACCATTGAAGCAACGCTGGCGTTATCCGAACCACTATATTCCCCAATTAAAGTCTGGAAGGTTTCCAGTGCTCTCTCGAGCTGATTGAGTTGGTCTTGATAAATTAAGCCTATCCGATAGTAGGATTGCGCTTTGACGAGCGGGTCCTCGACCAATTCAATGGCGTTTTGGTAGCTCATCAAGGCTTCCGCATAAGTTTCAAGGTGCTCGTCTTGCGCGAATGCCAGGGCGAAGTAGGAGCGTCCCTTTATATCCGGATCCTCCGTGTTTTCAATAATATATTGATACTCTTGCACCGAGGCAGCGTGATCGCCGAGTGTAGCGTTGAGTTCAGCGAGACGTGAGTGGGCTTGGAAGATGAGCTCCTTCCGTGCTTCGTCTTCTGTCTGTCCTTCTAATGCCGTGACGGCTTTGAATGCGTCGGCTGCGCCTTTGGTGTCTTCGAGACCGAGTTTCGCCAAACCTGCGGTGTAATTCGCACTGATCAGATTGTCAGCGCCATCCGTCAAGGTTGCGACTTTTTCAGCGGCATCGACAGCATTCTGGAGGCTCAACTGCTTGCTGCCCGCATCCGTAGCGGCTTGGGCAATTTGATAATGGCAGACTGCTGCTTGATACTGTGCGTTAGCTGCCAGTTCGCTGTTCGGGAATTTTTCGACGAATGTGAGGTATGCTGCCAATCCTTCGTCATAGCGTTTGGCAGAATAGTAGGTATGCCCGATCTTTAGTTGCGAACGACTGCGTGCCTCTTCGGGGGCACCCGTGTTGTTCACAATCCGTTCCAGGGACATTACCAATGCATCGACATCAACCTCTTCCCCCGTGTTTTCAATAGCAGTGGCTTTAATCAGATCGATATGTCCAAGTGTCTTGAGAACGAGCTCATTGTCGCTTGCTGCATATTTGCTGTTAGCTTCGTCAGCAATCTGAACGATGAGTTCCCATTTTTCCGCATCACCCTGTTTTTGCGCTGTATCACGATAGGCGAGTGCCAGACCGTAATAGGCTTCAACAGCGTTTGGGCTATCAGCGTAGTCTGAAAGCACACGTGTGAATGCTGTCTCAGCGGCAGCCAAGAGATCCGGGTTGTCAGTGGCGGCTTGGTAATAACAGAGCCCTACGAGATAGAGGGCATCGTCTGCGTATTCACCAGACGGGTTGCCATCAACCACGGCTTGATATTGAACAGCAGCTTCTTCAAACCGCTTTTCTGCGCGGAGCAGATCAGCAAGTTTGATCTCGGCTAACGACCTATTGTCAGCATCAGCAAGTTTATCCAAGATGCTATTGTAGTAGTTAATTGCCTCGTCTTGATTCCCCTGCTTGACATAGCTGTTCGCTACAAGGAGAAGTGCGCGTTCGTAGTAGTCACTGGTTTCTGGGATAGAGGCGTATCGATCGCGTGCCTGTTCCCAATCACCGAGCATTTCGTGTGAAAGGGCTTCGTTCATGATACAGGCTTCTACTTGCGCGACACGTTCGCTGAACTCGTCATAACGTTCCTCAGCCACACCGGGGAGGAAGGCTTCGTCATTAAACATGTCGACGGCCTCTTGGTATGCCGAGACGGACTTCTGGAGGTATTCTGTGTTGAACTCGGCATCTGTATCCCCTTCCTGATAGCCTTCAGGTTTGGCGGCTTCGTAATAAGAACGTCCTTCAAAGAACTTACCCATCAATTTGACGAGATGGAACTTCGGCAGCGGACGATACTCCCATAACTTCGCGTATTCTTCAGCGGCTTCAACGTACTGTTTGAATTCTGTCCGCTTGATGTCAGCGAACCGGAGTTGAACCTCAGCGGCAAGGATATCAAACTCATTATCGTTTTTGTTCTTGTCGATAAACTCACGTGCCATGGTTTCTAACGCGTCTTTACGCCCGAGATCGTTCAAAGCCCAGATTGCACCGTAGAGCGCGTGTGGTGCGACAGGGTCTTGCGGGAAATTGTCAATCGTTTTCTGATACCACTGCAATGAAAGTTCAAGCGTCGCCATTCCGGCTTCGGTGTCTCCAGCTTGACGCTGTTCAGTGCCGAGTTTGTAGTAGGCCTCAGCGATTTGATAGGAACAATACGGGATGAAGTCGGTGGATTCTTGGTGTTCATCGATGACGCGTTCGTATGCCACCGTCGCTTGACTCCAATTCGACAATCTGAAGTAACTATCAGCGATCCCCAGTTTTGCTTCAGCGATATAATCGCTATCCGGGTATTCTTCGAGGAGTGTGGTGTATGAAACGATAGCGTTTTCATAGTCACCTTGGTCGAAGTAGGTACGTCCGATAGCCGACTGGATTTCAGCTTGTAGCATCCGGTCAGCGGTATTTTGGAGTGCCAACTCATAGTTGACGCGCGCGTTGTCGTAGTCCTTCTGCCGGGCGTAAATTGCGCCTTGGTCGAAGTAGGCTGCTGTGACGTATTGGCTTTCCGGGAACTGCGTAATGAAGTTGGTGTATCTACCGATAGCTTCATCATCTCTACCGAGTTGGTTCAAACTATAAGCGGCTTTATACATCGCTTCGGCTTGCAGGTCTGGATAGTTTTTGAACTCCTCAGTCGCGATTTTATCGAATTCCTGATAAGCTTGCTCATAGTTCGACTCATTCAAGAATGACTGGGCGATGAGGTGTTGTGCGTCATCTTTGAAGTCTGAATTCGGGTACCCGTCAAGCACGGCTTTGAATGCTTGTCGGGAGTCTTCATAATTCTGTAATTTGAAGTTCAGCTGCCCAATAGCATACCATGCGTTCTCGACGAAGAGGCTGTTGGGGAAGTTCTCTATGAGCTGCATGAACTTCGGTTCTGCCAATTCAAACTGCTCAGTGCGATAGAGAATATGTCCCCAGAGGTAAGTTAACCCCTCTTGGTGCTTAGGGATCGTTGCGGTCGGGGCGACCTTTTCAATGTATTCAATCGCAGTATCGTAGTAATTAACATCACCGGTCTGTTCGGCAAGTCTCGAATAACTAACTGCGATTTTATAGTTAGCGAGGGTCGCGAAGTCTTTGTCAATAACTTCGGTTTTCACGCCGCGTTTTGTTGATTCTTCGAGCGCCTCGGTATACTTTTCGATCGCGCCTTCGTAGTCAGCTTGTCCGCGTAAATCTTCAGCAGCTTGGTAAAGCTGCTCGACCTTTTTGGAACTCCCCATCATTAGCGGTGAGAGGAGTGCGATTATCAAGGCAAGCCCTCCGATAATTCCCAAAATCCTTGGGTTCATTCGTATACTCCTTATTTACGTTGCCTGCTGTAAAGCAGGCCTACGAGATTAGATTAAGTAATCTGGGTTTGATAATAGATGTTTTATATCAGATTGACGTTTCGTATCTTGTATCACAAGCTTTTCGCTTGTGGTGTGTAGGCCGCAAACTGACAGTTTGTGGTACAATCTATCCACTATAATTCTATTGAATCGTAAACTTCTGTAATAGAGAGGGTTTCCAACGGTACATCCAACAATTTCCTGGAAAACCCATCGATGTGGCTCCATTTGCGTTGATATTGTTGAAGCGCCTGCTGTCCTGAACGGATACCTTGGAGTAGCAAGAAGGTGTACCTCCCGTCGGTGAGGACCTCTCGTGCTGTCGGAGATTCCCGCGATGCTGCTTGACTCGGTAGTTCCGCGTAGGTTAGCAGTTCTGAATCGATATTCAAGTCGACTCTGGGAAGCGTCCGTTTACTATTTTTATCAAGCGTTGTTAGGATATAGCCTTCTGCGATGGGTTCATCGGTAAATCGCCAGACAGCCGAGCTGGAATCGACCATCGGTCTCTCAGTGGTTCGGTTTCTATTGACGTTCCGACGTATCTCAGCGGGTTGTGCTGCAGCCGTTTCCTGCTGAATGGCAAGCGTTGCGATGGGCTCGCGCGAAATAGGTATTGACGTAGAAAACAGTTGTGATTTTGCCACGGCATATAAACGTTGCAGTGGATGTCCACTGTTGTCGCCGGACGGGCTGGGTTTTAAGGCGAAAGGCGCGACAAGAAGTGCCATCATCGCTGCGACGAGCGTGTAATAGGGCAGCATTTTTTGTCGGACCGAGATATGTCCCGTCGGGAGGCAACGGTCAATGTACCGACGGACTCGCGTCGTAAGCTGCCACGTCAGCCGGGTGCTGATCTCGCAGACGCGTTGATGGAGTGCGGCGGGCGCACTGTGTTCGATGCGTTGCTGAAGCGTTTCGGTAAATTCTACATAATAGGCATCGGAGGCTTCAGGTTCAACGTAGAAGTTTTCAAGGAGATGACACATCTTTTTCAGATCAATGGCTTCCCGCTTACAGGGCCAACAGGTATCAAGGTGTTCTGCAATATTTTTCATCTGATGTCCGGAAAGCGTTGCATCGATGTAGTCTGATAAAAGACGTTGTGTTTTCTGACACTTGAAGCTCATGGGTGTTCTCCACGACATTGCGGCTTTCGTGCGTTTGCAACGGTAGATCCTTACCGGTAATCGTCATTTCGGCTGGCAGCTAAATTGCGCCGGCATCTACATAGGGTTTGAGCAAAGTTCGGAGTTTTTTGCGTGCATAATGCAAGCGAGAACGGACTGTTCCTTCGGAGCAGTTGAGAATTGACGCAATCTCGGCGTGGGTCAATCCTTCAAATTCATGCAGGATGACGACGGTGCGGTGCTTCAGGGACAGGTTGTCAACGGCTTCTGTGACGTGGCGTCGGAGTTCAGATTTTTCTGCGTGTACATACGGGTCGTTTGCCTGGGTCGTGCGATACCGCAGCTCCGCCGCAAATTCGGTCTCTGCTATTGTTTCAATAGAGCGTTCCTGTCGGCGTTCCTTGCGTTTGACGAAGTTGAGAGCTTCGTTCACAGCGATCCGGTAGACCCACGTCTCAAAAGCAGCGTCCTTCCGGAAGGTGTGAATTGCGCGATAGACCTTAAGAAAAGTTTCTTGCATGACATCCTCGGCATCTGCGTCATTCTTAGTAATCTGCATTGCGAGTCGATACACCATACGTTTGTACTTTTCTATGAGAGGTGCTAACGCAATCTCATCCCCTTTGCATAGGTCGGCTATAAGCAAGGCTTCGGTTCTTTCCACCGAACTTTTCTCCTTTAGTGTTCTCTATAGGATTAGACAACACCTTTTGAAAAACCGTTCAAAAAATATTTGCTTTTAGGTTATCATTTTTGATTATAGCATTGATGTAAAAATTGTGTCAGTAAAAAAATGGTTAGGGGTTATAAGTTAGGAAATTAAGAGGTTCTCTGTAGCAATTCATGTGTGCTTGGGGATCTCCAAACAGGGCTTGCTTGTTACTTCGATGTTTTTGCGAGGGGTGATGTTACGGAAGAAGAGGATCTCCAAACAGGGCTTGCTCGTTACCTTAACTAAGGGCGAACAGTTGTTCACAAAAAAGGGCAACGTATTTAGAAATACGCTGCCCTTAGTGTCGAAATAGCCGCGAATTTACTCTTTACCCTTGGTTACAAAGGTGACGCTAACATCAAGAGCGTTGCCTGCGGCATCAGAGACTTTACCTGTGATAACGTAGGTGGTTTCGTTGCCAATCTCTTTACCTTTAACGAGCTCGAGGACACCTGTGGTGCCGTCAACTGACCCGAGCCAACCGACATTATCACCCGCTTCGGTTTGAAGGGCGATATTTCCGGTTACTTCTTCACTGAAAGTGATTTCAATCTTGGCATCGGTGTTGATAGCTTCGGGATCGACATCTTTGTCACCATCACTGACGGTTCCGCCTGTAACAGTCGGTGCGGTTGTGTCAGCTTCAGTAACAGTGTAGGTGAGCGTCTCGGTTCCGTCTGCCCAAGTAATCGTCAGGCTCAAGGGACCTGTGGTGAAGGGACCAGCGACAGTCACATTTTTACCAGCTGCCGTTGCGTTACCTGCACTCGATGTAACATCGGCAGGTGTGTTGTCGAAGGTCAGAGTGATACTTGCATTAGCAGCAATCTCTGAACCACTTGGGGGGGTTGCACTTACGAAGCTGGCGGCTACGACTTCTTCTTCACCTCCATCATCGTCACCACCGCAGCCGACGAGCATTGAAATAGCAAACAAGCCTGCTAGTAATAATGCGAAGGTTCTAAACAATTTTGTCATTAGAGTTAACTCCTTAAATTTAAGTTATCAAAATACACCCGTTGAAATCGGGTGTGCTAAAAACTTTCGGTGCTTCCCCTCTGTGTTTGCAAGAATGCATCTGAGGGAAAGTTAGCTTCGGCATCGTTGTTGATTGTACAATTCAACAACGATGCTGGAAGCCTACGGTTGTATTCTCGTTAAGTCGAGTAACGTAGGGCTATTTCGTTGTCGTCTTTTGCGCAATCGGCAAAGAACGAACCGACACGTTGAGAATAGAATTTCGCGAGAACGGCTTGTTGTTGATCGAAACACCATTAGAATGCCGTACACTTCGCCCGAAAGTCAATATCTAAACGAGTACCTTAAGAGTTTAACAAAAATTTTAAACTCTGTAAAGGTAAAAATACCAATTTTTTGGGAATTATACAAAAGTTGCTTTCTTTTCTCAAGAAAAAAACTTATTTTCTGGCAAATTTACCATAAATTTAAACTTTAAACGTGGTCGAGAAAAAAATAATACACGTCCATTATACGGGATCGAATTTAAGAACATTATTCGATATATTAAGTATACTATAAACGAAAAAAAAAAGCAAGTTTTTTAATGGCGATTCGCGGTTCGCTATTCCTCAAACAGGCCCATCTGTTCGCTGGATGTGCCCATCATGTGTGTTTCGAGGTGCTCTGGATTCAGCAGGACCTCAACGACTTTATCGACTTCCGTGGGTGCGAACGGGAATGCGCCGCTGCGTATCAGGTCTCGGGGACCTTCACGTGTGGGGGATACGGGGCCGTCCCATCGGCATGCAAGGAGTGCTTTGTCTTGGCGTTGGGCGTATCGGGCAGTGTGCATAGCACCGCCGGTCTGCTGCGCCTCAATCACGATTGTTGCTGTTGCTAATCCGCTAATAATACGGTTGCGTTGGATGAGGGTGCCGGGTGAAGGTGCGGTGCGGAAGGGGTGTTCTGAGAATAGACACCCGTTCTCATAGATTTGCATGGCGAGTGAATTGTTCTGCGCTGGATAGATAGAAGAGAGGTCTGTCCCGACGACTCCGATGGTTTCCCCCATAGCAGCGAGCGCGCCAGCGTGGGCGTTGGCATCGGTACCGGATGCAAGTCCACTGACGACGATGAACCCGGCGGATACGAGGGCTGTTGCAAGTGCAAGTGTGAGTTGAATCGCCTCTGCGCTGGGGTGCTTTGTGCCTACGATAGCGACACACGCCCTGTGAATCTCTTTTAATTCACCGACATGGCAGAGAATTCCGGGCGCATCGGGGAGGGATTTGAGCTGTGCTGGATAGGTTGTGTCTTCTGGACATAGGACGCGGACATTCTGCTCGCTAAGGGCATAGAGTTTCTCCCGAAACATCGAAAAATTACCGGAGACTGTGAGGATCCGTGTCGCGAGGACAGGGTTGAAGGACGGCAATCGTGTGATTTCTGGGAGTTCTGCTTCAAAAATTGCCTGAACGCTCCCGAAACGTGCGATGAGTCGCTTGATACGAACACTGCCTAACCCTTCAACTGAGGAGAGGGCTAACCAGTATTCGATAGGTGTTTTGTTTTGTGAATCTGCCATGCTGATGCATCCGATTTGAAGGGGCTAAGCGTGTATATTGTGGGGATCCTTTTGGTATCATATTTACCTAAAGTATAACGTGAGTTTGATATATAGCGCATGCGAAGAAGCTATGAAGGTTTTCGGAGGGGTTAGGTCTCCTAACCCGGAAGGGCGAGGGTGCCTCACCTCTACTAAGCACGAAAGCTCTTTTTTCCAAACTCACGTTAAAGTATAGCATAATCTTGGCGCAGATGTCAAATGGGTATGACAGCTCATAAAAACAAATTGACACTGCCGTTAAAATTAAGGTATACTATGAAGGTAAATAACCCAATGAGGAGACAAATAATGGGGACCTCTCCTGTACGACTGCTGGCGGTCGATGAAATGAGTAGGCATTATGGGGGTGTTATCGCATTGTCGGATGTGACGATGGCGGTGCACCCGGGACAAATTTTCAGCTTAATCGGGCCAAACGGGGCAGGGAAGACGACGCTCTTCAACTGCGTCACTGGACTCGATAGCCCGACGTTCGGCAGCGTTGATTTCTTAGGTGAATCTATCACCGGATTGCGTCCGGACCAGGTTACAAGCCTCGGTATCGGTAGGACTTTCCAGAATATCCGGCTCTTTACGGAACTCACAGTTCTTGATAACGTCAAAATTGGACGGCATTCTCGCACTTCAAGCAGCTTCATCGGTTCGGTGTTCCGCACGAATATACAGCAGCAGGAGGAGACGGATATTGCTGCGCGCGCACACGATATGCTGGCGTTCGTCGGCTTGGATGCATTGAGCAATCAATCGGCGGGGAACCTCTCTTACGGGGACCAGCGGCGCGTTGAGATCGCAAGAGCATTGGCGACTGAACCGAAACTCTTGCTACTCGATGAACCCGCTGCAGGGATGAACCCGCAAGAGACGCAGGAACTTATAGAACTCATCTACACGATACGCGAGCGAAATGTCACCGTCCTCCTTATTGAACATGATGTTAAACTGGTGATGCAAATCTCGGATTGGGTAACTGTCTTAGACCACGGCGAGAAAATTAGTGAAGGTCTGCCTGCCGATGTCCAAAACGACGAGAAGGTGATTGAGGCGTATCTCGGGAAAACTGATGATGCTGGAACTTAGGGATATCCATACATATTACGGGCAAATTCGCGCTGTGCAGGGGGTTTCTATTACTGTGAACGCTGGTGAAATGGTCTGCCTCATTGGCGCAAATGGGGCGGGAAAATCGACGACCTTGATGACGGTGTCGGGGGTCTATGCGCCCGTGCAGGGGAGCGTCCACTTCGAGAGTGAAGATATCACGCGGCTGCCGGCGGAGCAGCGGGTTACCCTCGGTATCTCACAAGTGCCAGAGGGACGACTCGTCTTTCCGGATATGAGTGTCCTTGAGAACCTTGAACTCGGGGCATATACGAGAGAGGATCGACAGGGAATTAGAAACGATTTAGACAAAATTTTTCAGTCTTTCCCTGTGTTGCAGGAACGCCGTCGGCAGCGCGGCGGGAGCCTCAGTGGTGGCGAGCAACAGATGTTAGCGATCGGACGCGCACTGATGTCCCAACCCCGGCTCCTACTGCTCGATGAACCCTCCTTGGGACTTGCACCACTTATCGTTCAACGGATTTTTGAGATCATTGAACAGATTAACGCCGATGGCACCACCATTCTGCTTGTTGAACAGAACGCCCAATTAGCGTTGCAGATAACCGATAGGGGTTACGTCATGGAGACCGGGGAAATCGCCATGGAAGGTACTTCTGTGGACCTGTTAGCCGACGCACGCGTGCGACAGGCGTATCTGGGGGAATAGCGAACCGCATACCGCAAATTGCGAATTGCGAGGAAAAAATGTATCCTACACTGGTTGAATTGGGGCCTATTGGCATTCACTCTTTCGGCTTAATGTTAGCGACTGCGTTTATCACAGTCGTCTTTGTTTTACAGTATGAGTTGAAGCGTCGGGGTTTCGTTGCGGAATTGGCAGGGGGTATCGTGATGGCGGCGGCTGTCGGTGGGATTGTCGGCGCGAAAATCTATTCTGCTCTTTTGGATGGATCTATAAATATCCGAGAACTGTTCTCGACGGGCGGCTTGGTCTGGTACGGCGGTTTGATCGGTGGGTGTATCGCCGTCACGGTAGTTATCGTGCGTTCGGCAAACCCGTATCTCCCTACAATCGACAGCATCGGACCGACGCTCCTACTCGGCTATGGCATCGGTCGGATTGGGTGTTTGCTTGCGGGGGATGGGGATTATGGACCTCCCTCTGATCTGCCGTGGGCGATGGCGTTCCCGAAGGGCACTGTCCCGACGGATGTCCCGGTGCACCCGACCCCTATTTATGAGTCGCTGATGTCGTTCGCGTTTTTCGGGCTGTTGTGGTCGCAGCGCCGGCGGTTTGAAGGTGTTCCGGGGACGACGTTCGGTCTGAGCCTGATATTGTTGGGGATTGAACGATTTATTGCGGAGTTTTGGCGGATTACGCCGCGTGTCTTGGGGTGGATGACGGCGGCGCAAATTTTTAGTATTGTTGCGTTTGTTGTCGGGATTGGATTGATTCTCTGGTTGCGCGCCCGCCCGCGCGCGGTTGTCGCAGGCCCCTCAGCTGGAGTTTCTAAGCCAGCAGAGGTGGCACCCTCAGCACCGCGGCGGCGTTCGCGGCGGAAAAGGTAAAAAAGGAGGCACACGATGAAAACTATTCTTGTCCTCTTGATATTTTTCTCTGTAATTACCTTGCCAACTTTTGCCGAGTTGACAATTCAAGACATCGAGAAAATTGATGCCAAAATTAAAGCGTCTGAGACGCGAATCACAGAATATGTTAATGCGTCTGAGACGCGAATCACAGAAAATACGAACAAACAGATAGAAGGTATCAGAACCTCTATTACGTGGCTCATCGGGTTGTTCGTTGCAATGATAGCCCTTATAGGTCTCCCGTTGATGGCTTTGACTGTCATGGTAGGTTGGCGCAGCACAAGAGATCGCGAACAGGAAAAAATCAATCGAGAGCTTCGAGAAGAAATCGAAATGCTTAAACAACGGCGGGTCGTAAGTCCTTGATGCCTCTGTTTATCTTCCCGTCGAAATTAGCAGATAACGAATAGACGCTTCGCCACCGCGGGCGAGGTTTCCTAACCTCGCCTATCTATTTTAAGGTTTTATGTAAAGTAACCGACGAGAACGGGAAAATAATATGCAAACGAAGCGGATTTGTCTTTGGTCAGGGCCTCGGAATGTGTCTACTGCGCTGATGTACGCCTTCGCGCAGCGGAGCGACACAAAAGTTATTGATGAACCGCTCTACGCGCACTATCTCCATAGGACAGATAGGGCGGGGGCGCATCCAGGAATGGATGAGGTGATGGCATCACTGTCAACGGACGGTGAACAGGTGGTCCGGGAGGTAATCCTCGGCCGGTGTGAAAAACCGGTGCTTTTCATGAAGCAAATGGCGCACCATCTTATCCATATTGACCGCGGGTTCCTTGGGAAGACGTTGAATGTGCTTCTGATCCGAGATCCGCGGGAGATGCTTCTTTCGTTGATGAAGGTGATTGGAGTGCCAACGTTGGCAGATACGGGACTTAAGACGCAGCACGAGCTGTTACTGGCCTTGCGGGCAACAGGGCAATCACCACCGGTTCTTGATGCTCAGTTGCTCTTGGCGGATCCACCGGGTGTCCTGCGGCAGTTGTGTGAACGGTTGGGACTCCGGTTTGGATCGGAGATGCTTTCTTGGTCTATGGGTGGTTGTTCAGCGGATGGGGTTTGGGCGAAGTATTGGTATGAGAATGTGCATCGGAGCACAGGGTTTGCGCCGTATCGTC
The DNA here is from genome assembly GCA_965202725.1 of Candidatus Poribacteria bacterium. Classification (GTDB taxonomy): domain Bacteria; phylum Poribacteria; class WGA-4E; order WGA-4E; family WGA-3G; genus WGA-3G. The sequence goes on along the minus strand of OZ241845.1, from coordinate 3,157,366 downwards.
CGAAATCGGATCCGTTTCCGGAGGAATTAGAAGATATTTTGGGGGTATGTTTGCGGTATTATAAGGTGCTTCGCGGAGAGGCGATTGAAGGCGGTTAGCGGTCCTCCCCCAAAACCTCAAGGAGCTGCTCCAAAATCGTCTCCATTTTGGCGAGGCTTTGCCGCAGCTGGTCTAATAACTCCGCTGCAGTTGACGGTGCTTCGCCTGTTTCTGCGGGGGCAGTCGCGGGTTGCCCTAAGAACAGGATGTCTAACGCTTTATCTAACGTCTTCGCCGATGCGAGTTCACTTGCTCCCGCCTTGACGACGACCATCTCTAACTTCGGTCGTCGGGGTTGTGTGCCTTCTCCGGTTGCCCGCTCCTGCTTCTTCGCCTGCAAATAGATCGCCTCGACATAGAAAAGCGTGTCTTCAATCGGGATAATCAGCAAATTACCACGAATGACATCGCTCGCCTTCTCCCAGCCGACCTGTAACTGCCCGGTCGCTTTATTAATATCTTCCTCGACCTGTGTGGGTCCGGCGACATCGGCACCCTCCGGCAAGACGTAGACAATCCGCTCGCCGTAGTGTGGCGGGTCACACCGTGAGACCATCCATGCCTTCAACCGTTTCTCACGTTTCGGTGGCGTGAAGGGTATCATATTCACGAATTCCAGAGTGTCTTCCCCGGGTAACTTCAGCATAGCGTAGTAGGGCATCATTTCCTGATCGGCTTCCGATGAGTAGTACGCCTCTTTCGGAATGAGCCAGCGATCGCGACGGTGGTAAAAGTCGTCGGCACGGCGGTGATACGCCCCGTACATCTTTGCTTGGATCCGCGTCAGGTAATCTGGATACCGCAAATGTGCCTTCAATCCTTCGGGCATCTCCGAGAGCGATTTAAAGAGGTTGGGGAAGGCCTTACGATACGCACGCATCACGGCTTCGTCGTCCTTGATAGCATAGAAGCTGACTGCTCCGGTGTAGGCGTTGACGACGGCGACCCCCGAATTTCGGATGTAGTTGAATTTCTTGAAGTCGGGTTCTTCGTAAAGCTGCCGCTGTGTGAGTCGGGCTGTATCGTCGACGTAGACCTGTGCGTTCGGGTAGTACTGGCTCGTCACATAGAAGTCGATGATCCACCACAATTCGCCATCACTAATGACGATGTAGGGGTCGGGGTCATAGTTGAGGAAGGGGGCGATGTGTGAGACGCGGTCTTTGATAAGCCTATCGCCGTGTCGGGTTCCGATCTTTCTGCGGAACATCACACGGCTCTCGGATGTCAGCCGCTCGGAACGTAGGATTCGGAAGAAATCGAACCGGAGTGCGAAGCAGAGACGGCGGAACCAACCGCCTAAAGGCACACCGCCGGTGCCGGTATAAGTATGCCGTTCCCAGGTTTCGAGGGGCTCACGCGCTGTAGCCTCGTCGATATTGCGCCGTGTGTTCACAACGACATAGTTATTCGTCATTTCGCCGTAATAAATCTCCGGACGTTCGACATCGAGCTCATCGTAGTCACTACGAATGGGTGTATCACCGACCCAAAAGTTCGGGAACCCGTCCTCAATAAACTCGTTGACTGGGGAGACACAGACCCCGTATCCGTGCGTATATTGCAACTTCAGCGGCTCCCACCCGACGATATCCTCCTCTGGTCTAACCTCACGCGCCGCAATCAGCACTTGCCGATATTCGTCACCGATGTGATACCGATCGACATCTGTGTAGGGGTGAAAATCGTAGTGCGTCTGGATTTGTGCCTCGCGGAGTGCCTCGTAGAGAACGCGCCGATCCCAGATTTGGATGTTCTTTTTAATCTCCTCGTTCTCCGTTATCATGTCGAGTGTGGCGAGTCCTTTCACTCGTTCTTCAGTCTTGATGGTTTCGAGTTCAAAGGCGAGGCGTGTCTCTTCGATATGTCGCTGTAGATAAGGCTCCTCTTTATCCAAGACGTTGATACGCGCGTCCCAAAGATGTAGTCCCAACGGATAAATATGGATAAGGAGTAGGTAGCTCAACCCCCAGACACCGAGCGTTGCGTACCATAAGATGCGTTTCCGCCAGAACATGTTGAATACAACTACAAGCGCGATGCTGAGTAAGACCCCACAATAGATGCGCGTCGCGCCTGCAAGATGGAAGTCGACGTAAAATAACCCTTGGAGTGATGATAGCTCCTGCGTTAAGGGGCTTGTGTAGACTTTTTTCCAAAGGTGGATGTAGCTCCGCCACCCGCCGACCAGGAGCAATAGCAGCCATAACACCGACCCGTGAAAGATGATATGTCGTTTGACGCGCTGCATAGTGTGTGCGTCACGTCTGTAGTAGAAATTATAGAGCAGCCCGACGACGATACACGTCACCCATAACGTTACCTGCACATAGAGACTCACCCATCGGTGGAACGGGAAACTGAAGAGATAGAAGTTTCTGTCCTTACCGAAGTGTGTGTTGCTAACCGCCCTGTCCCTCTTTATCAGCGGGGTAATCGATGGGTTGTTGGTTAGCGGGTTTTTCTCCCCCGCTTGCGGGGCGGACAAAACGGGAGTCTCCTCTGTCGGCTGATTCCGATACCTTAAATAAATATCATCCAATAACAACATCGGTGTTGCGAGGAGAAATGCAGCGACAAGGGTCAGACAAAACACGGCACGGTGGAAGGAGAACGTCTGTGTATGTGTCCAGCGCCGGAACTCGCGGGATTCTGGGCAGAGGACATTCGCGATGGCGGCATTGATGTTCATAACTCCGAGGGCGATAAGGAAGCAGACACCGAAGATGCCCCAACGTATCTGCTGGAGCCCCCAGAATACCTCAGGGTGCCCGAGACTCTCGAACCAGAGGTGCTCTGTATAGAGGTGTGCCAAGGGTATGAAGCTGCTCAGCCCGATGAGTGCACTGAGTATCCAGAGCAGGTACGCCTGAAGTTTGAACGCCCCTCTTCGGCGTTGGAGGCTCCGTCGGTATCGGAAAATGCCCCCTATTAAGGTAACGGTGCCGAGGGCTATGCTGAGTAAAAGTTGTGCAATGGCGAGATTCGCTGTCATGGTTGTTGGGTTCTCCTATAAGTCGTTATTAATATTATAGCATACCTTTGGGGGAAATTGGTAATTGGCTGTTGGTGTTGATTAGGGCTATTTCGTTTTCGAATTTCTCCATGGGAGAACCTCCTAAAGAATCAAGGGTAGGAACGCCTCAATGGCGTTTCCCTCCCCCTATCGGGGGCTTTCATAATATTTTACCGGAAAACTGAAGGGCTCTAACGCAAAGTGAAAAAAAAATCTTGACACACAATGTGAATGATGATACAATTCCACTATCTGAAAAAGGGATTGACCCTTTTCCAAAACTATTATGAAAGTCCTAAAGTGTCAAAACTCGCGTGGAAACCCGAAAATGCGTTTTCGCAAAAAAATTTAGCAAATAAGCGCAACTTTGGCATTATACCAAAGAGGGCTCTTTATACGAAAACGCTTCAAGTATTTATTAAACTCACGTTTCCTTAAACGGATTCAGGATTGCTGCGTCTTAATCTATAGAAAACAGAAACCATCGAACCGAACCAGCAAAAAACACAAAATAGGGAGATGGCTCTCGTTAGGTATATTTCCCAGAGCGTTCACACCATGCAACAGACGCTGAATACATCCTCGCTCGTTGAGTTAGTACGACACGCATCCGCTATCTCTGAGCAAGACTATAAGGACATCATTGCAGAAATCCAACAGACAGGTGCCTCCGAAGTCGATGTGCTTTCCAAGCACGGTGTGCCGTCCGATATTCTTGAGCTTGCTACAAAGAGTGTCGAATCCGGAACGCCTTTTACGCAATTGGAAGGCATATTTCCTGAAACCACCGTTCTGGCGAAGGTATCCCCTGGGTTCGCATACCGTAATAAAATTGTGCCTATTGAGTTAGTGGATGACATACTCACGGTCGCCATGTCGGATGTCCTGAACATTGTGCTCATCGACGAGCTGCAACTTATCACAAGCTGCCAGGTTATCCCCGTTCTCGCCGATGAAACGGACATCGATGAAGCGATTGTTCGTCTCTATGGCCGCACAGCAGGGAGCCTCCTGAGTGCAGGGATTAAGGGGCCTGTGGGTGCAACTGCTACGTTTGAACGCGAGACGATTGAAGACTTCGGTATTGACGAAAAGGATCTCAGCCAGGATCCGACCGTCATCCATGCCGTTGACCAGATGATCATTGATGCGGTTCGGATAGGTGCAAGCGATATCCATATCGAGCCGTATCCGATGCAATTGAAGATTCGATTCCGCGTTGACGGTGTGCTGGAAGATCAACCCCAACCTCCCGCCTACTTACAATCAGCGATTACCTCTCGTATCAAAATTATGGCAGGTATGGACGTTGCAGAACGTAGACGGCCGCAGGATGGCAAAATCAGCCGGCAGATTGGGAGCGTCCGGAACCGGCAGATAGATCTCCGTGTCTCCACCGTTCCAACTGTTGCAACACTGCACGGTGAGAGCGTTGTTCTTCGTATTCTCGATCGCCAGTCCATCGAATTCGGGCTCGAAGAACTCGGGTTGACCGCGGATAACCTCGAACTTTTCCATCGCATGATTCGCAAACCCTACGGCATCATCCTTGCTACGGGCCCCACAGGTAGCGGTAAAACGACATCGCTTTACGCCTGTCTGAAAGAGATTAACTCACCAGATGTAAAAATTATCACCCTTGAAGATCCTGTCGAATATGAATTAGAGGGTATCAACCAGATCCAAGTTAACCCAGATATCGACTTTACTTTCGCTGATGGGCTTCGTCACATTTTACGTCAGGACCCAGATAAGGTATTGGTGGGTGAGATTCGGGACTACGAAACCGCGGAGATGGCGATTCATACATCGCTGACCGGGCACCTTGTCTTTAGTACACTTCACACAAATGATGCCCCGGGGGCAATTACGCGACTGATTGACATGAATGTAGAACCGTATCTGGTCGCTTCCACAGTGGAAGGAATTATCGCGCAAAGGCTTGCTCGACGCGTTTGCAAGGCGTGTTGCGAGCTGTATTTACCCGAAATGCACGAATTAGAGGGACTCATGGGAAACAGTAATGGCAGCATGTCTCCGATTCCGTACGATCTGAAAATTCCGAGAGCCGTTGGCTGTAAGGAATGTCGGGGCCGAGGTTACAAAGGTAGAATCGGCATCTTTGAAGTCCTACTCATGACTGAAGAAATCCGCGCGATGGCACTGAAACAGGTGTCAACAAGTGAAATTCGTCGCCTTGCTATTCAATTTGGGATGAAAAGCTTACGGAAAGACGGGTGGCGGAAAGTCACTGCGGGTTTGACTACTGTTGAAGAAGTCATCCGGTTAACACAAGCAGATGAATTCGATTTCGGAGAAGTGGTATAGGGATTCCTATACCGTTTTCTACTATGGGTGGCTTAAGGCGGAAGCATCTTTAAGGCACTCGCATCATCCGAAATTACAATCGAGAGGTGGATTGTGCCGACATTCCGATATGAAGCCCTCACACATAGCGGTGGTACCGTTAATAATACGTTGGAAGCCGAATCCAAAGCCGAACTTATCTCCCGCTTGCGACAGATGGGCTATTGGCCCACAAATATCGTTGAAGAAACGGAGGATACCGGTCCGACAGATATACGCAGATGGCTCCACATCGGTCATCGGGTGAAACCTGCGGAGGTTGAGTTCTTCACTTATCAACTGGCGACGTTAGTGAACGCACACGTTCCGTTACCGCGCGCTTTAGATGTCACCCTGGGACAAACCGAGAGTCCTGCACTCCAGCGCATCGTTTCGCAAGTCAAATATGATGTCGAACACGGTGCAACCTTTCACGATGCTCTCAGCCAACACCCAAAAGCATTTTCACACCTATACATCAACATGGTGCGCGCTGGCGAGAGCGGCGGTGTCCTCGGCTTAGTCTTAGAACGTCTCGCAGCCTTCGCAGAACGGCAGAGACACCTGAAAAATGATGTTGTCTCAGCCCTTTTCTATCCAATTATCCTACTGACGCTCAGTGTCACCGCTGTCACAGTCCTGATGATATTCGTCATTCCGAACTTCACCGCAATGTTTAACGATATGGGAGTCGCGTTGCCACTTCCAACCCAGATACTTATTGACGTAACGGCTGCCTTTCAAACCTATTGGTGGGTAGGGCTTTTGATTGTTATTATTGGCGGAGCAGGGCTCCGACAATATCTTCAACGTGAAACCGGTCAACTCTGGTTTGACAGGCTGAAACTTAAACTGCCGCTTATCGGTCCGATATTTAGTACGTTTGCGATTGTCCGTTTCACACGGACGATGGCGACGCTTTTAGAAAACGGGGTCCGTATGCTCCCTGCGATCCAAGTCGTCAAAGACACAATAGGAAACAAGGTATATAGCAACGTCATTGCAGCAGCGGAAATAGAGGTTGAACAGGGCTCAACGCTCTCGCGGGAACTCGGTAGAAGCAAAGATTTCCCCGGATTCGTCACGCACGTGGTGGCTGTCGGTGAAGAATCCGGTGAACCTGTTCACATGCTCAGCAAGCTCTCTGAATACTACGATTTAGAAATAAAAAAGAGTCTTGAACGTTTAACGAGTTCCATCGGTCCGCTTGTCATTTTACTGATGGGTATCGTTATAGGGTTTATCGCTGTTGCGATGATCCTGCCTATCTTTGAAGCGAATCAATTACTCAGCAATTAGCTAGCAAATAGCAGTTCGCGAATAGCGAATGGCTGACTGCTAATATAGGAGAAGATAAAATGCTCACGCGCCTAAAATCCGATGAATCTGGATTAACCCTAATTGAGCTGACAATCGTGATTGTTATCTTAGGTATCCTCGCAGCTTTCATCGCGCCTCGCGTGATAAACGCACCGCAGCAGGCGAAAGTTGCGAAAGCACAAACAGAAATTAATAGCATTAAAACCGCATTAGAACAATACGCCATAACAACGGGTGACTTCCCTACAACTGAACAGGGACTCAGTGCCTTGTGGCGCGCGCCCAGTCCAGCACCGCCGAACTGGGCTGGGCCTTATGTAGATCGCCCAGGTTTTATGGATCCATGGGGCAATCCTTACGTTTATCGCCAACCCGGCAGTCACGACGGCTACGAATACGATCTCTACTCAATGGGAAAAGATGGCAAAGAAGGCGGAACGGATCTGGATGCCGACATAACGAATTGGATTGACGAAACAACAGGAGTCTATTAACACAGTGTGGAATCGCTCTCCGTTATCGCCCATCAGCCATCGGCGAGAAAAACCTTGGACAGTCGTATGGAAAAATGGAAGGTTGGAGGGATGTGAACGCCTCTTTTATCCTTCCAAGCACCAACAGCGGGCTTTGGTTCATCGCGGCATGCCGGTAAAAAATCCGGGGTTTACAATCACGGAGCTACTGATCGTCTTGACGCTCATCGGCATCCTCTCGGCAATCTCAATGCCGGCATTGAAAGGATTTGCAGCGATGCGCAGGCTAAAATCGTCTGCCGCTACGCTCAGAAGCCTCCTCACATTCGCACGAGACATGGCAATCACAGATCGGACAACGTACCTTGTGGTCTTCGATCTGGATAACGATCGGTATTGGCTCGCCTCCAGTGAAACGTTTCACCCGAGCAACCCGCTGAGGTCAGCCCTCACTGCCCAAAACTCTACAGCATTAACTGCCATCCAGAGCAAGATAAATACCACCACTGCGACGACAACTACAACTGGAAATGCCGCTCAACAGAATCCTTTGTCCCGCGTCAGCGGTATCCTCGGTGTACCATCCTCGGTGGAACAGAATGTCACTTTGGCTGCAATGGTAACCAACACCAACGGGAGAGCTGTTCAAGCCGATTCAGGCGTGGCGTACATCTACTTCTCCCCTAATGGGACATCTGAGGAGACACTTGTGTACCTCCGAAACCTACGCAATCAGATAATGTCTGTGACTGTCGAAGCGGCGAGTGGACGCGTTCTCACTCGACAACTTGTCCCTGCAGAGATCGAAATGTTAGGATTTACGCCTGAAAATTAACGTATCTTTAATTTCGAGGGTTTTTGGTAAAATCATGTTTTCGCCCAATTTTTGAGACATGCGTATAGGTTGGGGTACCCACCCCATACGATTGCCTAAGTTCTCAACTGCACGGCGGCATCATCTTATTTCTTAAACGAAACTCTCTTAATTTTCGACGAAGGCACGACAAAGATGAAACCTCCGATCAAAGACGCACCGCTAAAAGAAGAAGACGGTTTTACGCTTGTCGAGATATTGGTGACATTAACGATTTTAGCGGCTGCGATCCCAGCACTTTTGCAGGCGTTCACGACCGCTACACGGAACCAAGCGCTTTCAGACAATAGTACGCGCGCAGTCTACCTGCTTAAGTTTCGGATGGCGGAGATTGAAATGGCGGGCTACCCAGATGTCGGACAGGAGTCTGGCGAATTCGGTGAAAACACGCGTTACTCCTGGCGTTCTGTCGTCCAAGATATAGAGTCTGAAGAAGTGGAAAATATCCGACGGGTTACGGTAACGGTCACTTGGCAACATAAAAATAGCGAACGTTCAATGGCTATGAGCACTTTCATGGCAGACAGACAAATGCCGCAGGGAGAATAGCGGTGAGTTGTTAGCAATTAGCACATAGTGAATCATGAGAAAAAAACTGACCCCCCTCACAACTGAAAGCGGGTTGACTCTCATCGAAATGCTCATGGCAGTCAGTATTCTCGTTATTATTGGTGGCTCGACGTATTTCGCTTTCAAAACAGCAGTGGGAGCCTACCATAGGACGGAGGCAAAGATATTAGCGGCACAAAGATGTCGGGTAGCCATGGATCGGCTGGTGACGGATCTACAGAACATGCACATTTCACTTGATGAACCAGAACTCGCGCTTTATACACAAGACGGTCCGAATCAACTCGGCGATAGGGATATGCTCAGTTTCGTCACGTTGGTAAAAACAGACCCGGATCCGTTTCTGGAGCAGCTCGCGAGTTTTCAGGCACAGAACACTGCCCAAGCCCCTGCACCGTTGTTAAGCGACGTGCAACGTGTCGCTTACTTCGTCGGACCTGAGCTACCGCCGGGTGAATCTGGCCTGAGTTCAGGAGGTTTCCAAGGCGGAATCACAAATAACACAAGCAATGAAGAGATGGGGGACTACGCGCTTTTCCGGGTTGCAACGACGACACTCGATCCTGAATCCGTTATCGGTCCCTTGTTACAAAACGGGGAAGTTCCACAAACAGACGAAACCGGTGATCCTATTTATGTCGATATAGCGTCCCTCATTGCTGGGCTTGTCAGCTTTGATTTGAAGTATTTTGATGGAGAGACAAAGAGCTGGAACACCACCTGGGATGATACGCAAAGTCTACCGAGTGCTGTTCAGCTCCTTATAACGGTCCAAGGTGAACCACGGCAGACAGTAAGCATTGATACGACCCAACTTAGGGCGCAGAATCAACCGATTTCGCAGCCAAACAGTATGACGCAATCAACGATGGTCTACCTACCTGCAAGTATTTTAAACGATTAAAGCTGAGCTGCTGCGTCCTTTGCCCTTGTAGCGCTAAGATCATTAAGGAACCTTTAGCCCTGAAAAAATTCAGAGCCGATAGGTAAAAATATGCCACAGTTTGTAAAGCAGATTTCCCATACGTTCTGCAAAGCCCAGAACGGGTTATCGCTCGTCTCAACCCTCTGGATACTGGCGATTCTCTCAATTTTGGCGACGCAGTTGCTCTATTCGATCCACATAGAACAACGGACACAGCGGAATTTCTTGGATAGAGCGAAGTTCCATTACGCTGCGAAAGCCGGGTTTGAATGGACGTTGGCACTCCTGCGTGGTGATCAGACACCTTTCGACTCCCTCGGCGAAAGGTGGGCAGAACCGATCATTGGACAGGTGGAAGACGGGGTCCAAGCCGGCAATTTCTTAAACTATCGCGTAACAATCACAGATGAAGCGTCAAAAGTGAATGTAAATACTGCGGATGTCGGGCTTATCAGCAACTTACTTGCACAGGTAGGGGCTAATCTGGATGCCGCGTTCACTGAAGAACTTGCTAACAAAATCGCGGAGAGCCGACCCTATCGCACTGTTCGAGACCTTGCGCGCGTCGAAGGTATGACATCCGAGCTCCTCTATGGCAAGATGTCGGTCAGCAGTCAGCAGTCAGCACTCCGGAACCCGTCTGTGGCGGACGCTAACCTTTCTAACCGCTACAACGATCCATCAATAACGAATGCACAACCCGGGCTCGTCGATTTAGCGACCATCTATTCAATCGACACAAGCACAACCCCGGACGGGCAACCGTTGGTGAATATTAATACCGCCGAGGCAGACGAACTGACGAAAATTACCGGACGACAAAACCAACCTGTCTTCACACAAGGTGAGGCGGAATCCCTTATTCAGCAACGCGAATTTGATGCCCTTGCTGCACTTGTAGACGTACAAGCCGTCTCCGACGAGATTTTTAACAATATCCAAGACCGTCTGACTACTGAAACAACGGATGAGAGCACAAACGAAGGAGAAGAATCCAACTCCCCAGAAAGCGAAAATTCTCTCCAACAAGGGGAAGAGGGTCTTGTCAATATTAATACCGCCGATATCGAAACCTTCGAATCGCTCCCGGGTATCGACCAAGGAATTGCTGAACGGGTTGTCGATTACCGCGATACACAAGGACTTTTTCAGAACATAGATGCTATCAAAGCTGTCAAAATGTTAACCCTACAAGATTTTATCGGAATTGTTGACAAAATTACGTTAAAAGATGGAGAGACCCGCAGCGGGCTTATTAATATAAATACAGCACCCGCAGAAATCCTGGCACTCCTTCCCGGAATGGATACAGAAAAGGCGTTAGCGATTGTCGCACGCCGGGAAGAAGAGGCGCCTGACACTTCGCAGGCACAGAATTTGACTGATGTAGAGATAACAGGAAATCCATTTACTAACATCTCACAACTTTCGCAGTTAGAGGAAATCGATTTTGAAACGTTCCATCAAGTTGTGGATTGGATTACCTTTCGCTCCCACGGATACCAAATTGAAGCACATGGCGTTGATAGGGCAGACAAAACTATCTCAACCTGTATCGGAATTATTGACCGAACGGGCAATGAGATGCAAATTCAACATTGGCGACAAGATTAGATAGCTGCACGGCTGTCGGGAAGAAAAAAGTCAGCAATCGGAGACGGTTACACATTAAAGGCGTTCTGATTTACCTAATCCCTCTTATACCGATAAGCACTGACCGAGAACTGACAACTCATAAAAAATGGCAAAAAATCAGGTCGTGGCGATAGACATCGGCACAAACACAGCGAAAATGGTTCAACTCGAACTTTCGTCTACAGGTGTGCAGCTCATCAATGCAAACGTTGTGACGTACCCAGACGCAGCGGAACAGCATTCAATCGTTGAATCCATCGCGCGCCTTTGGGCGCCGTTAGGCAATACACCGACAAAACGCAACTTACTTTCGCTATTGAGGAAAAATACGACGGAGATCGCACTCGCCCTGCCACGATTCCTGGTGAGCACCAAACGCTTAGGGAATCTACCCGTTACAACAGATGACCAACTCAAAAATATTGTTGCCGTCTCAGCAGAAACGGAACTCCCTTTTCGGATTGAGGAAGCGATTTTTACCTACCACGATGTTCAGCGAACCTCAGAGGCGATGTCAGTAGCGTTAATATCTACGAGACGTTCAACAGTTACAGATTATCTTAACCGGCTTGAACAGATTGGCGTATCGGCTTCCGCGGTCATACCTTCAACAATAGCGATTGCGGAAGTCGCCGCAAAGAGTGGGCGCACTGCACCTACATTTATTGTTGACATCGGTGTTGAACAGACGGATTTCTGTTTCATGCGAAACGGGGCGCTTCGCTTCTCGCGGAGTTTCCGGGTCGGCGAAAAGCATCTCTCTGAACATCTGAGTCGGGCATTGAATGTCGATGTGCAAGCGGCAGTAGCAGAAAGACAGCACATCTCGGCGAACGAAGCACCCGCAGCTACATGGACGACGCAACTCATCAGTGAACTTCAGCGCTCAATCGCTGCAGCCAAAACGGCATGCGCCCGCGACAACCTTGACCTAGCGGAAAATGTAGGGAACCTCACGCGATCGGAAACTGAAACTGAACTCTGGTTGTGTGGCAGTGGGGCCCGCATTCGGGAGCTAACAACTGCTTGTGAAACCGCCCTCAACATCAGAGCTCGGCTATGGAACCCACTCCACGCTCTCGAACAGTCCGGAAGTATTAACACAAACCTTGCAAGCCCTGAAGAGAAGGCGGTACTTGACGAATGGGGCGACACGTTCGCTGTGCCGTTAGGTGTTGCATTTAATGCTGTGAATCCCGCGACAAAAGTATCGCTTCTGCCGCAAGAAGCCTTTAAAACACTGACCCAAGCCGCACGGCAACGCCAACTCTTCGCCGCTGCTGGATTGGGGGTGCTGCTGATCGGTGTGACCCTCTTCGGTGGCCATACACTCCAACGCGTACAGCAGTACCGACAGCAAGCACTCGATATACGACTCTCACACTACGCACAACCCCTGGCATTCGCTCAAGCGCAACTCGGACGAGAATTGGCAATTACGGAGATGCTAACACATCACATCTCGCCATTGGATATTCTACACGCCCTCAGTGTGATGTTCCGTGATAGAACACAGGTCGCTTGGACAAACTTCAATGTTGCAAACCTTCACACGCCTGAGACCGCACGCATTACGTTTAATTTGGAGAGCGCCTCGCATAATGCAATCAACGCTCTCTTGCGTGCACTCAATCGTTCTAACGTTTTCGCAAATGTCCAAGCAGGGGAAGTTATGGCAACGCCCCAAAACAGAAAACAGATTTTCCAAGTGCAGGTACGCTGTAATCTGACAGAATCCGCCGTCCGGGCATTCGCCAAAAAACGCTATCCGATGCCCGAACTACCGACCGGTGAAATGAGGGATACTGAACAGAGACCTTCCGGCGCTGGAAACCCTTGAAAAGTGAAAAAATGCAGCAGAAAAATAAAACAATGGATTTCGCAGGTCCCAATAAACGTGCACATTTACAAAGGATATAGGGATGGAACTGAATCTGGAATTAACGCCTCGTAGCAAAATTCTACTCGGCATTTTAGGGTGCCTGCTTCTGGTCGCCGTCGTCTTACAAGGGGTGCCTATTTTTTACCGTTTATTTTCAAATCAAGGCACCAAAGCGAAGCAAGAACAGTTGTTAAAAATCGAAAAATTAGTCCAAGCTGCAGAGACCCTCAAACCCATCGAATTTGAGATTTATAAGGCGACGGGGCTCACACTTGCAGAAAATCCACAGGTGAACACACACACACAAGGCGCAGCAACGATCTTTGACACAGAACCTCCGGGAACCGTCATCCGAGCACGCATTGACGCGCTTGTCAGACGCGCGGGGCTTCAACAAAATTATCAACTCCTAACGAAACCCGGAACCATGAAACAGACACAGAAACTGACACTGCAGACGCGGGAAAATCTTGTTCGCTATTTCTACTTCAAACATATAGAGGCAGAAGAACAAAAACTCATAGAACTTATCGAACCAGATACTTTCAGATCTCTGATGAATGCGTGGTTATCAGATACCGAAACTGATGAAAAGATAGAGAAAACAGATAAGGCATCCTCGGACGAAGTAAGTGCAACAAAAAAGGATGAAGCAGCGGCTAAGGCACACCCCCAAAATCCGATAGCCGCTGCGGTAGATTGGGAATTTGTTCCACTTCCAGAGATGATACCGATCTCAGCCCGCATAAAACTCGCCGCGTTTATCAAAACTATGACAATGCAGCAGCTACGGGGGGCAACAGATTTCAGACAAGGCTTCTTTGAGGCACAGATTCACAAAGCCACAACGCCTGCGTCGTCGGGGTTCTTTAATATCGGTGGGAAACCGGCTACCGTCAAAATCCGATTGCGGAAGAATAGCAAGCTTTTGAATTTTCTAACGCACGTGTTAGATACAACAAACATCGAAGACCCGTTAGACATAGGCGAACTTCAATCTGCCCTCCTCAAATACATTGAAAAGATTCAAGAGCAACAAGAAACGCTTGTCAATCAACTCGCATTGGCACCCGCAACTTATCAGACGGAAGTCTACACGGTAGAAATGAAGTTCAAAACAGATCTCGAAAAACTTGTAAATTTAAACCAGCTGATTGAAACAAGTGCCAAATGGCTGACAGTGCGTGATTTGCGAATCTCTACTGATAAACAGGCTGAATCGGGGCCGGAAGCGAGGCGAGGTAGGAATTCTGAGGCTGCTGGTGCGAACTTGAATGTGGATATATTCCTTATCGCTAGAATATTTTAAAAGGATTGAATTTATGCAATTACGAAGATTCTTATTTACGCCCCTTCTTTGTTTAGGCATGCTTACCCTGGGGCTTGCTGAGTTACATGCCCAAGAACGAGAACCGACAATGCGCGTTGCCCAAACAGATGAAGAAGGACGGGCAATTCGTTTTGACTTTAACTTTACGAGCCAAGAATTGAAAGGGCTCTTTGAATGGCTCTCACGGGAGACGGATCTCACGATTATTGCCAGCGAAGAAGACATTCGGGATAAAAGATTCTCACTGATTAATCTCAGAGACGTAACAATCCAAGAGGTCATCGAAAAAATTAAAACCGTTCTGACGCAATACGACCTCACGCTTATCCAAAGCGATAGCACGCTTTTGGTCACAACTTTCGAGCGCGCTATGGTCACAAAAGGCACCGTCAAAAATATTACACCAGACCCTGAGCTCGTCGACATGACCGACGAAATTCAAACCTATATCATCCAACTCAATACAGTTGTCGTTTCGGAACAGGTAGACCGTCTGAAACCGCTCCTCAACAAACAGGCAAACATCTTTGCGGATACCGCAACAAACACCCTCGTCATCACTGACGTTGCCTCTAATATACGCCGAATTGTCGGGATCCTTCAAATTGCAGACGAGGGGGAACGTTTCCCGTTAAAGATTCTCATTATTCCGCTTGCTTACGCTGAAGCCGGCCCCTTAGCACAAACACTCACCAGCATCTTTCAAGAAGGAGAACGCGGTGATCAACGACAGCAAAGCACCAGCGGCCCGGGTATGAGTGCAGAAGAGGCGAAAACAGCGGCTGCGGAAATGAAAGCTGAAGGGGTCGGTTATGAAGTTCTTGAGGGTGCAATCAAGATTATTGCTGAAAACAGCTCCAATTCACTCGTGCTCAAAGCCTCTGAAGCAAATCTCGTCTTCCTCCAAGAGATCGTCAAGGAATTGGATGTTGCTCCGAGTTTACAAACGCAGATACGTACTTTCCGGCTTAACTATGCAGCCGCTGAGGATGTCGCCGGAACTCTTCAAGAAGTACTCACGGGTGAGAGTAACCGAAATCGCGGGAGAATGGACGCTTGGGACCGCGCGAAATTAAGAGAGTATCAACGCGAACGGGGAATGGATCAATCCCAAGGCATCGTTGGTAACGTTAATGTCTCACACAATGCAAGGCTTAATATCATCGTTATCTCCTCTGATCCACGGAACTTCTCAATCATTGAAAAAGTTATCGCAGAGCTCGATCAGGAACAGACGCAAGAAGAAATCAGGCTCTATTTTCTGCAGTTCGCCGATGCTGAAACGCTTGTGCAGAGCCTACAGGACCTATTTGAAGGCGGCAGTGCTGGTTCTGATAGAGATCTCCCTTGGTGGGAACGGGGACGCCGATCCCGACAACGAGACCTCAGCGAAGGGAGCACCGGATTTGGCGTGCAAGGTGAGGTACACATCGTCGCGGATTTACGGCTCAATGCGATTCTCATTTCTACAAGTGCACAGAACTTCGAAACGATTGACGGACTCATCCAAAAACTGGATGTCAACATGCCGGACCAGGAATGGGGAACCCGCATGTATACACTCAAATACGCTGATGCGGAAAACGTTGCAGCTATCATCAATAACGTCTATCAAGGCAGCTCAGGGAATAGCAGGAACTTTTTCTTTTTCCTTGCGGAACGCCAGCGCAACCAGACGCAAGGTTCATTGGCGGGTAACGTCACTGCTGAAGCGTATCCGACACTTAATGCCGTTATTGTCTCAACCGCCACGCAGCGCAACTTTGAGCTCATTACAGAATTTATCAACACTATGGATGTCGCGACACCGGAGGGGCAAAGGGAAATTACCGAGGCGATCCGGCTCGAATACGGCAACGCTGAGCAGCTCCAGCAAGTCCTGCAACAGGTCTGGGAGGGAGAGGACGGCGGTGGCGACGGTTTTAGCTTCAGTCGTTTCTTCGCTTCTGGCGGGAGACAGGAACAACAAGATATTAACTCCCTGCGCGGAAAAGTTACAGTCTTTGCTGACCCGGACACTAATTCCTTGATTCTTACAACGCGGCAGCGATACCTCCCAGCTGTCAGAGGCCTCATTAGCAAATTAGATTTCGTGCGCGGACAGGTCTGGATAGACATCCAGATTCTGGAAGTCACACTTGATGAGACGACCAAGCTGGGTATCGAACTGACGGCACAAGAAAACAGAATATTCGGAGTCACCGCAAGCCCCGGCAACCCACTCATTGGCGAATTTGAGAGCCAACTCGGACTCGAACAAGAGATTTCTGGATTTAACCTCGGCTTGGCAACGAAGGAATACATGTCGCTCCTCCATGCCCTTATGCGTGAGAACAAAGTCCAAACCCTTTCAACGCCGTCCCTGCTCACGCGGGACTCTTGGAACGCTACCTGGAGTAGCGGCCGCCGAATTCCGTATCTTCAGAGCGTCGACACAACCAGCATTTTGGGAGAATCGGTTTCGCAACCCCTTTTCAACTACGATTTCATCGATCCGCCGGTGGGCATCAATATCTCACTGACACCTTACATCGCTAAATCGCAAGTCAGCGAAGACGGAAAACGGACAATCGGTTTGGATATTGAAAATATCAGTGCCAGCAATTTTATTGAGTTTACTGACTTCAACGCACCAATCACTGATGACAACGCCATTAGCGTCTATATCGATGTTGAAGACGGTCAACAGATTGTGGTCGGCGGTATTATCCGCAAGAAGCAGAAAGAGGTAGAAAACAAACTCCCCATCTTAGGGGACATCCCCTTCATCGGTAGACTCTTCAAAAACACGGAAACGGCTATTGAAGATACGGAGATTGTCATCATCATAACGCCACACATCGTCGACATCAAAAATCCTGAAGACCTTGAGAAACTCAAGGAAAAAGCGCAGAATTGGCAGAATAATGGGAGCAGAGGAAAAGAGAGTGAACGTGAAGAGAAATAGATACCGTCCGTCTACCTCTGCACATCCTCGAAAAATCGTATAAATGAAACAGGTATAACCTTTGGCGGAAAGCGGTGATGCACGAAAGACCTATCAGGATCGAGATTCAGCGGGCCCTTAACCAATGGACAGCTGGAAGCTTTGCTGAAAATGTGACCAACCTCCTCAAGGTATTAGGCTACCAGAGCCAACGCACCCTCACTCGAGAGGCCAACACCCCCGAGGCATTCCTTGAAGACTTTGACCCTGACAACCTCATAAACCCAGAGAAAGCACATCTGAACGAGTGGCAAACCGCAGACTTCCTCTTTCAACTCACTGCTGAGGAAATCAGACAGCAGCCCGCGAACCGTGAACCGCAGCCCGCGACACGCGGATCGCGAAGAGCGGAGGAAGGGCGAATCCCCTTCCATGAGGATGCAGGCGTTGATGAAAGTATCTATCAATCCTATCTGTTTATAGCCGTCAGACTCAAAGGGGGTACCTACTCCCGCACTGCACTCGGACGGATCACCCGCGAGATCAATAAGTGCTACGTTATACCTGCGATGCTAATTTTTCAACACGGGCACGCCTTGACTTTTGCCATTATTAACCGCAGACCGAGTCAACGTGAGAAGGGCTTGGATGTGCTTGAAAAAGTGACGCTCATCAAGGATATTGACGTTGTGAATCCTCACCGTGCCCACCTTGACATCTTGGCGGCGTTGTCACTCAATGCCCTCTCTCAGCGGCATGAGTTTACGAACTTTCTTGAACTCCATCAGGCGTGGCAGCAGACGTTGGACACCGCCGAACTCAATAAACGTTTCTTCAAAGAGATAGCCGATTGGTATTTCTGGGCAGTGGATAAGGTAACTTTCCCATACCGACCTGAAGGCGGGCGTGGGGGTTCAACAAACGCTATTCACAACGCCACGTGTGTTATTCGTTTAATCACGCGCCTCATCTTCGTCTGGTTTCTCAAGGAGAAATCCCTCGTCCCCAACGCCCTATTTAACGAAGCCGGCATCTCGAAACTACTCGCAAACGTTGCCCCACAGGAAAGCACCTACTACAAAGCAATCCTCCAAAACTTGTTCTTCGCAACACTGAATCAGGAGATGAACACACCCGAAAGACCGAACAATCGGAAGTTCCGAGGTGAAGGTAGACAGCACCATAACATTACATCGCTGTATCGCTACAAACGCCATTTCAGAAATCCAGATGAGGCATTGCGTCTGTTTGAGTCGATCCCGTTCCTCAACGGCGGCTTGTTTGAGTGTTTAGACAAACCCGATCCAGACGACGCAAAAACAATCGGACGCATCGACGGTTTCTCTGACAGAGGCGACAACCCGCTTTCTGTTCCCAATGAGATCTTCTTCTCCAAACCGCAATCGGTTAATCTCAACGCCGTTTACGCCACGAAAAATAGCCGGTATACCGTGCGGGGCTTAATTCACATCCTCAACCGCTACAAGTTCACAATTGCCGAAAATACACCGATAGCGGCAGAGGTTGCTCTTGACCCTGAGCTTCTCGGCCAGGTGTTTGAAAATTTGCTGGCGGCGTATCATCCCGAAACCGGCACGACTGCGCGTAAGCAGACAGGTTCGTTCTACACTCCCCGCGAAATCGTCACCTACATGGTAAACGAGTCCCTCATCGCCTACCTCAAAAACACGCTTCACTCGAACCGCAGTCCGCAACACACGCATTGCGAAGAAGCGGATCGCGAACCGCGGGATATGACGATCGAAGCCAAACTCCGCCACCTCCTCGCATACAATGACGAACCGCATCACTTCACCGCTGCTGAAGTCGAAAACCTTATCACTGCCATCGACACCCTCAAGATTCTCGATCCCGCCTGCGGCTCCGGGGCATTCCCGATGGGCATCCTTCACAAACTCGTCTTCCTGCTCAGCAAACTAGATCCCCGTAATGCCCAGTGGCGCCAACGCCAGATAGATAGGGTCCAAAGCACTATCACGACAGCCGCGCAGATTGACGATACTGTTATCCGCGAAAGCACGATTGATGAACTGGAGCGAGAGATTGACAGCATCAACGATGCGTTTGAACGCAACGCCCTCGACTACGGCAGAAAACTCTATCTCGTAGAGAACTGCATCTATGGCGTGGACATCCAACCGATAGCCACACAAATTGCTAAACTCCGCTTTTTTATTTCTCTCATCCTAGAACAGCAGATTGACGATACCCGCGACAATAGGGGCATCCGTCCGTTGCCGAACTTAGAGACGAAGTTCGTTGCAGCGAACACACTGCTTGATGTGGAGAAACCCGCACAGATGCCACTCCGCAATCCGGAGATAGACAGCAAAGAAGAGGCATTAGCGGCGGTGCGCCGCCGATACTTCACCGCACGCACCCCGAGAACCAAAGCGCGTTACCGAGAACGCGATGCGGCACTAAGGACAGAGATGAGCACCTTGCTGCAACAGGATGGGTTCCCGAGTGAGACGACTGAAAAGATCGCTGCTTGGGATCCTTACGATCAGAATACATCCGCGGATTTCTTTGACCCTGAATGGATGTTCGGTATTACAGAGGGATTTGATGTCGTGATTGGCAACCCGCCTTACGTCCGTCAAGAGAAAATCAAACATCTCAAACCCACCTTAAAAAAACGCTATACCTGCTACACAGGTGCTGCAGACCTGTACGTCTATTTCTACGAACGTGGACTGCGACTACTGAATACAAAGGGTATTCATACCTTCATCTGCTCTAACAGTTGGTTGGATGTCAACTACGGTGTCCCGTTACAGAAGTATCTCTTGGACAATACGAACGGTGCCGTTATCTGCCACAGCGAAGCAGCGCGCGAGTTTGAGAGTGCTGACATCAATACGATTGTGAGCATACTCCACAACGGCAGTCCCCGGGCGGATTCTCAGGTTTGTTTTCTCACGTTCAAGACGTTCATAGGCGATCCGAGTGTAGAGCCCCGTCGCGAGCAAACCCGCACCTACACCGAGCTGAAACAGGCAGGCACGCGTGAGAATAAATATACTGGGGGCAAGTGGGGCGGGAAATACCTACGCGCCCCCAACATCTACTGGACGCTTCTGCAGAAAGGAAAGCATAAACTGGTACGCCTGGGAGACATTGCGAACGTGCGGAGAGGCTATACAACGGGGGCAAATGAATTTTTCTATCTTGATGCTGAAAGGATTCAAGAATGGGGGATTGAGTCGGAATTTCTGAAGCCTGCCATTAAAAGCCCGCGGGAAGGCAAGCGTATCCTTGTAGACCCCAGTCAGTTGCAGTTTAAGTTGTTCATGTGTCATGCGGATAAGGCAGCATTGGCGGGAACAGCGGCGTTGGACTATATCAAATTTGGAGAATCGCAGGAATTTCATCAGCGACCGAGCTGCCGGGGGCGAGCCCGCTGGTGGGATTTGGGAGAACGGAAAATCCCATTACTTTCTTTTAACCGTCTGATTTCCGCAACTGCCAGAACCCTATATGCACAAGACGGTTGCTATACAAGCGACAATTTTCAAGAAATACACACAGATTCGGATGTGATATTGCCTTTGTGTGCCTCTTTGAATTCGTCTGTGTTTCAACTGCTGGTAAATGTGGCGGGACGTTCTAACCTCGGTGGTGGTTTACTGACGATTCAGACCTATGAAGTGTCGGAGTTACTCTGTTTGGATCCAAAGACATTTGCATTTGAAGATGCAGCGATATTCACATCTTCTTCGTGGGAAATACTTGAACCTTCGGATAACCGTCGTACCCTTGACGCAATTATCTTTGATGCTCTCTGTCTCACGCAAGGTGAACGGGATGGCGTGTATGAAGCCGTTGTAAATCTGGTGGAAGCGCGGCTGCGGAAGGCGCGGAGTTTGAATGCGAAATGATGCATTTTTTATCCCGATCAAGTGGATACGACAATACAATACTGAGACTTCCATTGATGATATTATAAAAGTGTATAACTAATTATAGGATTTACTATAAACTTGACAAAAACGCTCGATCTTTGTATAATTACTTCACTAAAGAAAGAAATGCGAATTAAACTTGACAAAAACGCTCGATTCATTTATAATTAAGAATGATGTTCAAAAGTGTTTGAAAAACAATGGAGGGACTTAAGAGTGCAAGGCAGAGAGGTGAAAGCTGACATTTCAAGCGCGGTGTTTTCTATCTTCCCCGTTTCTGATGGGTGGCGTTGTGTTTTTATGTCTCCGTGCCTCTTGAGTGTGTCTAACGAGGCGTGCCCCCCCCCCCCTTACTTCACACAAGTTAAGCAATTTAATTCATATATTACTTCACCAAACTGCGTCAGCGTTTGCAGCTGTTGCGGTTTTTTCGCGCCTGCACGTGCCTTTGCACGTTGCGGGCTATTTTTGTTGGCGTATCGGGTTGCGACCCTAACATACGGAGGTAACAGCCGTGCGAAAAATTGCTATTCCTTTTTTCCTGATAATGTCGATCTTGCTGCTGTGTCAGGTGAGTGAGGCGAAACTTCTCGTAGCAGATGACTTTGAAGGGAAACTTAAAGATAAGTATTGGAAGGGCCAAGATGAGTCCTGGGATGTGAATCGCGGTTACCTGGAAATCCATAGACTCGAGGGAGACGGTAACGGCGAGGTTGATTTTGGGTATGGAATCATTGGGTTTGAGGATTTCGGGCTTCGCCTCGATTTTTACCTATTTGACGACGATGATTTCCCGAGCAAAATGGAGATATTATTTCGCGCCAACGAAGATTATCACTTCTATCAATTAATTGTCACACCTGCTAACGGATTTGGTCGCCCGAATTCGGCACGATGGTACAAACGAGAAGGAAACGATCGCGGCACATGGAATGAGTATCGCGATTTTAGAGCTGAATTCCCGATTCCTATCCAGACGAAGGAGTGGTATACGCTCGGTCTGCTCGGTAAAGGTAGCAATTTTGAACTTTACATTAAGCGTCAGGGCGAACTCGTATTTCAGAAAGTTGCAGACATGAACGATCCCAAAAACCTGCACCCTAAGGGCGTGCTTGGGTTCCACACCAACCAACTCCAACACTACTATATTGACAATCTCTATCTTTACGATAATCCGAATGAGGTCAGTCTTGCAGTCGAACCTCAAAATAAGCTTACCCTCACATGGGCAAGCCTAAAACAGTAGCGTTTTCGTTACAAGAAAACGCAAAAACCATAAACTTACTTCTAAAAAGGAGACTCAATTACCGTGAAACAACTTTTTCTCATCTCAGCACTTAGTTTATCGCTTTTCGCGCTTGCATTGACAGGCGGGTTTGCAGCAGACTTAGCAATCTATTCGGGCCCCACGAATGCCGGTTGGATTTCACAAGAGGCTGCCATCGCGAACGCTGATACAATCATGAACGACGACCGTATGAAGGCTATCTTCGATAGCATTGAAAACTACGGAGATGGTGATGAGGTCGGCTCCGATTCCCCATTAGGCCAATGGATGATAGCACACACTGGCAATGGACAGCAAGATGTCTTTATCGCTGCGTCCGGGACAGCACCGAGTGCAATCTATCAATTTCCGAACGTAGACCCAGACGGTTCTAACATCGAGAATTTCGTTGAAGATGGAAACGTCTTTATTAACGTCGCAGACTGGATCCTATATATGAGTTACGAAGGGGGCACGCGGAGTGCCGATAACGGGCCCGATGGTGCTGCGAACGTCTTTGATATTGGAGGACTCAGTTTCGGGAACCGAGGGGGGCCGCAGGTACCAACCGAGGCGGGAGAAACCTATCTACCTTCACTCGTCGAATTCCAGTCTGATCGTCCGTGGCATCTCGAACAGTTTGAAGGCACCGATTGGGAAGTCACGCCTTTCGCACTCTCAAATGACGATCCTAATTCTGCAGATCCTGCGGTGGCTGTGAATACGACGTACGGCGGAATTATTGCTGCGATGTGGCAAAAAGCCCAACCTGATTGGGACGGCGACGATCCACGCGCAAGTGGTGTTATCGAATTTATCAATAACTGGCTTATGGAACACGGAAATCTAAATGCTACAACCCCGGTAGAAGCCCAAGACAAAATCGCAACAACTTGGGGCAGAATCAAAGCCGGTCAATAGATAATTGTGTTTTAAATCAAACTGTGGGTGGCGCGCAGACGCGTTACCCACATAACAATAAACGTACTACTGATGCCAACCAAGACGGAGGTGTTGCACATCATGAAAATCTATGTAGGTATAGCCCTTTTGCTCTTTATGAGCTGTGTGGGTATAGTTTCAGCAAACGATTTGGCATTTTACTCGGGGCCTACGAACCCGGGATGGATCAGCGACAAAGCCGTTCGAGAGAACGTCCAAGTCATTAAAGAAGATCCTGGTGTTAAAGCGCTGTTTGACAGTATTGAAGACTTTGGGGATGGCGATGAAGAAGGTGGGGATTCCCCTCTGGCTCTATGGACGATCGAACATACTAATAACGGGCAACAAGACGTTATCATCCTCGCTTCCGGAACTTGCCCGAGTGCCCTTTATGAGTTCCCGAATAAAGATCCAGACGGATCTAACGTCGAGAATTTTATTGAAGCCGGCAATATTGTCATTAACGTCGCAGACTGGATCTTCTATATGAGCTACGAAGGCGGTGTCCGAAGTCCAGACAACGGTCCCACTGGGGCTGCGAACGTTTTTGACATTCCCGGACTCAGTTTCGATGCTCGGGTGGGGGCGATGAAACCGACCAAACTCGGCGAAGAAGTCATTCCCTCAATGGAGGATTTCACTTCTGATCGTCCATGGCATGTCGAGCAGTTTGATGGTTCAGATTGGGATCTCGTGATTTTCGCGGAAGCCGACAAAGCTAACGCTGATCCTGCCGTTGCTATAAGCAAAGACCCAGGGCCGGATGGCACCGGTATGATTGCTGCTATGTGGCAATCTGCGAAACCAGAATGGCCGGGCAATAAGGACATCCGCGGTATTGGTGTTGCTGAATTTATCAATAATTGGCTTGTTGATGAAGCGGCATTTGATGTTGAAGCAAAAAACAAGTTAGCGACAACTTGGGGCTTAATCAAGCAGAATCGCTAATACTGAGACAGGGCTAGCTGTCTGAATATCTCTTAAAAAAATGCCTCTGTGCTGTCTAAGCAGTGCAGAGGCGTTTTATTTGCACGTCCTCATAGGTTAGGCTACGGCGGATGCACAGCCTAACAGGCTATGCTACGAAGATGCACGTCCTCATAGGTTAGGCCACGAATGAGACATTCAAGTCGCTGCTATCGGATATGGCGATAGAGTTTGGCGAGCTTTTTTGGCGAAACGCCGAAGGAATAGAGCAAAGTAATAAGCCAATTGTTTAACGTTGTTCGGACAATCCCACTTGCTTCCCAACGCCGTGCAGATATATGGATATAAGGTGTAAGCAACGTTGTCTTACCGAGTCGCCGTAGTGCCCTTGAAAATTCCATCTCCTCCAGAATTGGCACATTCGGAAAACCGCCGATTTTCTCAAAATCTGTTCGCGCCAGGAAAATACCACTATCTCCATAGAACACTTTTAAGTACATGCCCCGGATGTCTCCCGACATTTCAATTAGACGATATAGGACACTACGCCCATCAATCTTCTGACGGAACCCACCACCAACATAACCTGAAGATAGCGCCGAAACTACTGCTGCCAACGCTCCTGATTCAAGCCAGATATCGGCGTGTAAAAAAACAAGTATATCGCCAATTGCCGCAGCTGCGCCAGCATTCAACTGCTTTGCCCTACCACGTTCGGATGTAATCACTCTTGCATACTTTTCTGCAATATGGACCGAAGTATCCGCACTCCCACCGTCTACAACGATTAGTTCGTGAGATCCCAGTGTTGGCTGAAGTTGAGAGAGCGTTCTTTCTAAAATTTTCGCCTCGTTTAGAACCGGTATAATCACCGAAATTTTTTGTAATGGCTTCATCAGTGAGCTAAAGCGGCGTTTTCAGAAACTGGTTCAGGGCAAGTATGGGAAAGACAGCCGCATAAATCGGATCGGCGTAGCCCCCGATAATCTCCCAATAGATACCGACGGACTGCTCGGGCCACGAGCCATCTTCCCGTTGCCGTTTAAGCAAAAAGGTGATTCCGTCTTGCGCTGCGCGCCTTTCCGGGGCAGCCAGTAGAAGGGAATATGTGCTCCACGCCGTCTGCTCCACTGTGCTTTCGGTCGGGTTTCCGAACATATCTTCGCCCCAACCGCCATCTGTGTTTTGACAGCCTTCCAACCATTCAACACCGCGCTGGACTTCAGGTGCTTCTTTCAGGCCGACCTTGACGAGTGCAATGATAGCACACGCCGTTCCGTATGTATCTTTTGCCAGCCAGAGATCCCGCCAGTAACCCTCTCGGTTAATTTGCTTGCGGAGCCAGCCTATGCCTTGCTCCATCTCCCGATGCATATTGGGTTTATCTGCGACATCGCTCCGATCCAATTCAAAGAGTGCTTCAATTGCATGTGCCGTGATACTGACACACCCAACGTCCCCCTGTCCGGGTTGATATGTGCTCCAACCCCCGTCGCGACCTTGTTGGGTCTTTAACCATGCAACACCACTGCGAATCGAATTGTCTATAGCGTTTCGGTCAACCGGGACACTGACAAGGAGTGACCGGAGGAGTGCTAAGGTGCCGAGTGCCGTATCGTCTGCATCGCTTGGAAGTGTACTATCGTCCAATCCTGAAAACGCCCAACCGCCATCAGCATTTTGATGGTTGATAAGCCATCGTGCTGCGCGTCCCACTTCATCAGTTGGCTCAAGATTCAGCGGCGCAGGACCATCACTTACAGAACACAACTCTGTCAACGTCATAAGGCTTAACGCCGTGTCCCAAACATTCAAGTTCAACGCCTCTCTGCACCCACCATCAGGATTTCTGGTGCTCTGAAGCCAGTCAATACCGCGCTGAATAAACGCGGTGGTCCCTTCGTCAGGTTCCCACTTTTTCTCCAACTCGATGAGTGCCAGAACGGAAAGTGCTGTGATATAGTTCACGCGAAACCAACTCCCATCACTGAGGACTCGCGCTTTCAACCAAGCGACGAGCGACGCGATCATCTCAGGACGGCGAGCCGTGTTTAGTTCAATTAAAATGAAAATAGGCACAAGCGTATGCTGTTCAGCGATGAAGAGCTCCTCAAACATTGAGGTGCCGAACAGAGCTACAGGGGGCAGGCGATGCCGCGGCGGTTTTAACCGGCTGCCAAGCAGCGGAATCTTTGTTAATTGTCTGGCAAGTTTCATGAGAGGTAGCGCACGCGCTGAGACAGTCAGTTCATTCCAATCGAACTGATCAAAAGCGGCATAGGCTAATTTGACGAGCGCGAGGTGCGGCGGGATTTCTGGGACGGCCGCGAGGATATCCTGGAGGGACGGGTCTGACGCACGTAGGTGAATCTGTTCCAGCATTAAACGGGCAAACCGGGTTGCTTCAGCGTTGGAGATGTTCGCCGTATCCAATCCCCAAAGACCATCTTCGTTGCGATTCGCAACGAACCATTCGGTAAGATTCGGGTCCGGTGTTTCACCTTGCGCAAGGTGAATCCAAGCATACGCGCACGTCGGGAAGGTACTTGAGGAAAGTTGCCCCTCAAAAACCCCTTCTGTGCGCTGTTGCGCAAGCAAAGCGGTAACGCCGCGTCCTAAGGCAGATATAATTTGCTCTTTGATATTTCCATGCCTAAAGTGATGGGATTCTTGTTTCGTCATTTCGTGCCTCCGTAGTGGAGGGCTTACAGACACTCCACAAGCGTTTTATGTCTCGGTGTATCCCACCGCGACATGTGAAGTCTACCACAAAACATACCTTTTTGGCAACCCCTTTTTTTGCCGTCGGCACGAGCGTTACGGGGATGGCCCCGAAGCCTGAAGGAAACCTGGGAGTGTTAAGAAGTCCTTTCATGATTTCTCATCATAGGTTTTGATGTACAGTTTAGCATACAAATGCCATAAACGTCAAATTTTTAGATGCGAACAAGGCTCTAAGTGCGGACGGTTCATTCTGCCAAAAACAGATAGTAAACCTGAAAAATAGAAAGCCCTATTTTGATCAGTAATTGTAAAATTTTCCCCGTTGACTGCCCCCGCCAGAATATGTTATAATTCTTCTATGAAATGCAGATACACCACAGTGAATTTACACACACGCTGAGGGACAATAGGATGTTCAACACTCGTTTTCGAGGTACAATCGACTTGATTTCTTGCGTCCTATTTTTTGGATTTGTAAGCGTGCTCACAGCTGTCGATGAAGAGAAGACTAAACCTGTCCGCATGGAAAAGATTGTTGTGACTCCGGGCCGTTTTACAATCTATGATGGCACTTCAGCAAGCATCTCTCTCTCTAAAGAAGAAATCGAACGGTTTCCACTCATCGATAATGATGTAATGCGGGCAGGACATGTCTTTCCGGGTGTAGTCTCAAGCGATTATAGTGCGCGATTCAGTGTGCGTGGCGGCGAAAAAGATGATATTTCGGTCAGATTAGACGGAATGGAACTCTACAATCCCTATCATCTTCAGGATTTCGGCGGTGCCGTCTCACTCATCGGTATCGACCTCATTCAGAACACCGAACTCCTCATTGGCGGTTTTCCGGCAGAATACGGCGACAAAATGTCAGGTATTTTTGACATCACAACAAGAACACCCAACACCGAGCGATTCTCTGCCAATTTTGGGGTAGACTTAATTAACGCAACAGCAACTCTCGAAGGCCCCCTCACCGACAAGGGCAGCTGGCTCCTGTCAGCCCGACGCGGCTATATCGATCTGATTCTCACACTAATGGCCATCGACGAAAACTATAAACCGCAGTACGCCGATGTGTATAGCAAACTCACCTATCAGATGACACCCTCAGACATGCTCACCATCAATGGACTTTACGGTTGGGATAAAAATCGGATTCGCGTAGACGATGAAGATAATAACTTAGATTCTCTATACGATAATTCTACGGCTTGGGTAAAATGGCGGCATACATTCGGGGCCTCCCACTGGACAGACGTTTTTGTTTTCGGCGGCACCTCACGCCAAGAGAGAACGACAGGTAGAGCAGATTTTGACGATCGCGATTTTCAATTTTTCGGCACAAAAGCAGAACTGACAGCAAACCTTTTTGAAAAACATACGTTACGTAGCGGTGTAACGTGGCGATGGTTAAAAGCACAGTATCAATACAACGTTCAAGAACGACAAGCAGGCATAAACGTCTACACACCGATTCTTGCGGATGTTGACGATCAGGGAAATGAATTCAACGCCTTTCTGCAAGATGAATGGCAGCTGCATCCGAAACTCGCCCTCAATATCGGCGGACGTTATCTCTACCAGCAGTATCGAGAAGCAGGTATTCAACGTTATGAGATTGGCCCCCGGGTCGCCCTGGCGGTGAAACCTCTGGAAACTCTCACCTTGCGAGGGGCATGGGGGCTCTACCACCAACCCGTTCATCTGATGGGAATTCCGGTAGAGGATGGGATTGAGACCGCCGGACGCGCCGAGCAAGCGGTACATTATATTATCGGAACTGAATATACACCGACTGATAATTTTGGGGTGAGTGTTGAAGGATATTATAACACGTTTGATAACCTTGTCGGGCGCCTCCGCGAGTTCGGACGCCAGAATCAAATTTTCGTTCCACCTGAATCTGGAACAGCAAGAGGCGTTGACATATTTATGACGCATACGGTTTCCAGCCGTTTCGCGTGGACACTCGGCTATGCGTTCGGAATTGCAGAAGAGCTCGCAGGGGGAACAACAATTTTCCGTCAGTATGATCGGCGACACGCTTTCGCGATTAGCAGTAATTATCGGTTCGCACCGACCTGGCATCTCTACCTGAGCTGGCGCTTCCATACCGGTGAACCGAGAACGCCGCTGATTCACAGGACGGTCAACTTACCCAATGAAAGGATCACCTGTGATCGGCAGTTCGGCAATACACACGCAGCGCGGATGCCTGCATACCACAGTCTCGATTTTCGCATTACAAAACGGAATCAGTATGGAGAGTGGGACTTGTCTTGGTATTTCCAAATTTTGAATTTATACAACAACACAAATTTGGATCAGTACGCCTTCAGTGAAGTGCGAGATCAAGCAACAGACACCGTTATCGGCTGTGAAATTGACGAAGAACCCCTTTTTCCGATTGTTCCAACATTAGGGGTCACACTCAATTTCTAACGACTTGTTATGCAATCACAGCCGCTTTCTGTTTAGGCAGAAACCCGACCCGGGAGGCGAGGTTCCCTAACCTTGCCAAGACAGCGTGCATAAATAATCCTAAAATCTACCGTAAAAAATGTTCAAGTATCTTCATCAACTTATAAAAAACATTCGGAATCCGAGGGATCGGAAATTGCCGAAGGCTGCACCCAGTGTGGTAGAGGCGATTTTTCCGATAGACACGGATACATATACCATTACGCCACAGCAACTCGAAGAAATGATGCACACCGGTAAATCGTTTGTACTGTTAGATGTGCGGGAAGAGTGGGAATATCAGATGGTTCACCTTGAAGGCGCTATCTCAATGCCCTTAGGTGAATTGTTAAAACGATTTCGGGACATCAAACACGGAAGTGAAGTGGTAGTTTATTGCCATTGGGGCATGCGCAGCCTTGATGCAGCGTTTTTTTTACAACAACTCGGTTTTAAATCTGTCAAGAGTTTACTTGGGGGCATCGATCGATGGGCGCGAGAGATTGACCCTCAAATTCTACGATATTAACCCAAGTTGCCGGTTTATAGCATCGCCTGTTAGGGGAGCTGCGCATGTGCAAACTGAAAAGTGCCGCGACAAAACGCCTACGAATCATGACCCGTTTCAATGAGAAACGTTAGCTGTGTGCTTAAAACCTCGTCCATAGCAACTTGGGTCATATTCATAGCCATCACGAAGCGGTTTTGAAATCTTGGCTTTGAAGTCCATATTTCTGCATCCGATGCTGAAGTTTCCGCCTCGAAATACCAAGCAGTTTTGCGGCTTGAATCTGTGTGCCGTTACTTTTCGCTAAGGCACTGCAGATATATTCCTTGATAATATCATCAAGTGAGACCCCTTCCTCAGGAATATCGAACTCGAGGTCAGTGGTTGGTAGCGAGGTATCCAAAATTTCAGGCGGTAGTTCGTCCATATCAATGACCTGATTTTCTGATAGCACAAAGATACGACGCAGGTAATTTTCTAACTGTCGAATATTGCCCGGCCATTGATACCTTCTGAGTGCAGACATTGCTTGCGGTGTGATCTGTTTTGAGAGTGCCTCGGTGTATTCGTTGCTAAACTTTTGGATCAGAAAGTTCGCGAGCAACGGAATGTCCTCTGGGTGTTCCCGCAGGGGCGGCACATGGAGCGGAATAACATTGAGCCGGAAGTAGAGGTCGTCTCGAAAAACCCCGTCTCGAACTGCCTGAATGAGGTCCTTATTCGTTGCAGCAATCACACAGACATCCACTTTGATACTCTGGGTCCCTCCGATGCGGCGTATTTCGCGTTCTTCGAGGACTTGTAAGAGTTTACTCTGCGTCTGGACAGGCAAGTCGCCAATTTCATCGAGAAAAAGTATCCCGTCGTTTGCCACCTCAAACAGTCCTTTCTTCTGCTGCGCCGCGTCCGTAAACGCGCCCTTTTCGTGCCCGAAGAGTTCACTCTCAATGAGCGTATCCGGGATAGCGCCACAGTTAATCGCTATGAAAGGCTTATCTTTTCGGTTTCCGTGTTTATGGAGTGCTCGTGCAATCAGGCTTTTCCCAGAACCGGTTTCACCAGTAATAAGGACTTGTGTCACCCCGCGATGCAGGATCCGTGCCATATTTTTGAAAAGTTCCTGCATCCGTTCGCTTTCGCCGATGATTTCATCTATCTGCATTTCGGGCGTTGCAGCTTCGTTCCCGTCTTCAGTGTCGCCAAGTGCGCCGCGGGTCTGTAAGGCGTGTTTCACTTCCCGTTTCAGCACATCCACCTGAATAGGTTTCTCGAGATAGTAAAATGCTCCCTCATGGGCAACGAGGTTGACTGCGTCGTTAAGCTCTGCATACGCAGTCATAATCAGGACAGGTAGGTCGGGGTCCGTCCCTTTTATTTCCCGAAGCAAATCGCGTCCTTCGAACCGTGAGGACATCCACATATCGCTGATCACGAGATCGAACATCTGCTTGTCCAAACGTTCAAGTGCGGCTTTACTATCGCCAACGGTTTCAACGGTGTAGCCCTCGCGTTTTAAGATACGTTGTAAAATTGTCAGTTGTGCCTGGTCATCGTCTACAAGTAGTATAGCTGCCATCGTCCGTCCCTCCTCCTTATGCGCACCCATTTTAAGGGGGGCGATCCCGATCAAACGTAAAGCTGATTTTAAAAGCCGTTCCCATTCCCATCTTGCTCCGGACTTCAATCTTACCGTTATGTGCCGTGATAATCTGATGGGAGATTGCCAGCCCGAGACCGATACCGCCGGTAGCGTCTTTTGTTGTAAAATATGCGTCGTAAATCTGTTCCTGAATCTCTGCAGGAATACCGATGCCGGTATCCCGAATTTCAAGGACAATCTGTCGAGATATCTGCGTTATTTCATCGATCATAGTCGTGACATAAATACTGCCCCCCTTTGGCATCGCTTGTAGGCTATTCTGCACGAGATTAAAGAGGGTCTGTTGCATTAAACCTGGATCTAACGGAATATCCGGCAAAGTTTTATCATAATTTCGAATTACCTGAACTTTTGCTTCTTCAGCAATGAGTGTGAACTCGGATAACACGCGATCCATGAGTCTATTGAGGTTTATCGGTTCCACATTTAATTTTCTGGGGCGGTTCAAAGTAAGAAACTGTTCTGAGGTCTGTTTGAGTTCGGTTATTTTTTCATCAACAATATCCAAAAGTTCTTTTGCTTCCTCAATATCCTCTAGTTTAACTTCCGGTTGTGAAAAAACAGCTTTCAGGTGCTGCGCTGTCATACCGATTGAGTTGAGCGGGTTCCGAATTTCGTGAGCGACCCCTGCGGCGAATTGTCCTAAGGCAGCAATCCGTTTTGAATGGGAGTCGCGCAATTGCCAGAGCATTCTTGCAAGATTATAGGTTGCCTTCCCGATTTCATCTGAGGAATAGTTTTCTTGCGTTGAGAAATCGCCCTTTTCCGCGTTCTGAATAATCCGAGTCATACGTTCCAGTGGCCTCATAATTAGATGATTCGTTGTCAAATCAATGAGAATTACAAGCAGGGCTCCAACAATAACAATTAGTATTGCGTGCATCAGCAATGAATAGCGAATCGACCTACCGATATAAGGGACATCGAAGAGTACTTGTATGTAGCCGGTTAATGCCTTCTGTATCCACAGGGTTTCACCTTGCTTCCATACGTTATAGACATCGTACTTCTCCTGATCCGTCATTCGCCAGCGTTTGCCTTTCTCCTCAGTTATGACTGGATCGTCGGGCACATAGATATCTTCACCAAAGACTTCCGACCAGATCTCATAAGGCAGCGTCCCGTCGTCGAGTATTGACTCGTATGCGTAATCGCGGGATTCTAACGTAATCGCCTTTGGTCCGGTCAAAACGACGACGTATTTGATAACAATAGCCGTTGCGTTTTGCCCCTCAACAGTGTGTATCGTGGCGCCTTTTGTCTCAATTTGCGCAAGGTCTGCTGTATGAAGATTTATGTCAACGGTGGCTTCAGCTGCGAGTAGGCTGGAACGAACACGGGTATCATTCGCGGAGACGTGGACGTTCAGCACATCTTGCATATCTGGATGTTCCTGTTTCAATGTATGCAACACTTGATCTAGGCGCTCTGCGTCGAATGTCCCTGTGGCTTGGATGTCTCTCTCAACGGCGTTAAGAATCGTATTTTCAGCGATTTTCCTCAGCTCCGCACCGCGTTCCGCCCCTAGGGCGTGAAGTGCATTCATCTCATTGCGGACCCGGATGCTATCGAAAAAGTAGAATGCTACAAGGATTGCTATGACACAGAGATTAATAACAAGCGAGTATTTCCATTGGAGGCGCATGTTAACCCATCACTCGTTGTACTGCTCTTTTCCACTGTGTGCGTTTTTGACTGCGGTGGTCGGCATCCATTTGGGGTGAAAAAGTCTTTGCGTTAGTCTTCCCGGGCGGTTGCTGCGTTTGCCGAGATCGATGTGTCTTTAACACTTCACTGTTGTGCCAGATGCCAGTTGTAATTCCAGCGAGGTATGCGGCACCGAGGCCTGTTGATTCTATTTGTGCCGGTCGTTCTACATCCATCCCCAGAATATCCGCTTGGAACTGCAGGAGGAAGTCGTTCTCCGCTGCACCGCCATCTACGCGTAACCGGTCAATTGTCACGTCTGTCGCCTCCAGCATCGCGGTAACGACATCCGCTGATTGATAAGCAATAGATTCTAAAGTCGCCCGCACAATCTGCTCACGCGTACTGGCGCGCGTTAATCCGAGAATAGCCCCCCGTGCGTGTGGATCCCAATACGGGGCGCCAAGTCCCGTAAAGGCGGGCACAACGAAAACACCACCTGAATCAGGGATACGTCTTGCGATTTCCTCGGTTTCCTCTGCGCGACTGATAATCTCAATACCATCTCGGAGCCACTGAACAGCAGCTCCCGCGACAAAAACGCTCCCCTCCAAGGCATAAACCGGATTTTCATCTAAGCTACAAGCGAGCGTTGTTAGCAGGCCTGTCTCCGTTTCAACTTTATCATCACCCGTATTTAGCATGAGAAAACACCCCGTGCCATAAGTGTTTTTCACCATACCCGGATGTGTGCACAATTGACCAAAAAGTGCCGCTTGTTGGTCACCCGAGATGCCTGCAATTGGAATGCCGTCTAAAGATACATTTTTACCGAAGGTTTCAAGCCAAAAATTGCGATAGAAGTTGGCAGTGCCGAAATTGCTTGCAGAAGGGCAGACATCAGGCAACACTGCCCTTGGAACGTTGAACATTTCCAAAAGCGTCTCGTCCCATGAAAGTGTATTGATATTAAAGAGCAGTGTGCGAGACGCGTTTGTATAATCGGTTTTATGGACTGCTTTATCCGTTAGTTTCCACAGAAGCCAAGTGTCTACTGTGCCGAATGCGAGTTCGCCACGTTCCGCGCGTTCGCGTGCACCGCTGACGTGATCCAGAATCCACGCTATTTTTGTTCCAGAAAAGTAGGCATCAAGTAGGAGCCCGGTTTTCGCTGTTATCTCTCCGGCAGCCCCTTGCTTCTCAAGAGCCTCACACATATCAGCAGTGCGCCGGCACTGCCATACAATCGCCGGGTGGATCGGGTTACCCGTTTGCCTATCCCAGACTAGTGTGGTCTCGCGTTGGTTGGCAATCCCGATAGCAACAATGTTCAATGGATGCCCCTCAAAAAGTGCGTCTATTGCTTGTAGGGTCGCGTACCAAATCTCCTCCGGATCGTGTTCTACCCAACCCGGATGGGGGTAGTATTGCGGGAATTCTTGATACCCCTGTGCAATGATATTGCCGTCTACATCAACAAGGAAAGCACTTGTGCCTGTTGTCCCTTGGTCGATTGCAAGAATGCAAGCCGTATTTGACATGCTATGCGGGCTACTCCTAAACCGTTTTTTTTTAGAATAATAACACGGTGAAAGAAAAAGAGCAAGTCAAAAGCACGGTAGCACGCGTAAGAGCCCTAAGATTTTGCGAATTTCAGTTGACATCACATCTATCATTGGGTATAATAGATAATGCTATGTTTTACTATAGTAGAACTTGCGCAGAATGCTCTTTTGTAACATAACCTGTCAGGTTGTGCCACCCGAATGCTTGTGTTTTTTCACAGAACGCCATCTCACAGAGAGGGGAGACCACGGTCAAAATTGCGTCCGTCCTATATAGTTTGGACAATTTTGGTACCCGTAAGAGACCTTGATTGGGAGATTGAAACAGCAAAGGCAAATTAGAGCGTCTTACTATTCAAGTAATTTACACGAGAAATCATGGGCATGCATATAAATAGATTTCCAATCATTTAGAGAGGAGTAAATGTTGTGAAAAAGGCTTTGCTTTGTACGCTTATAGTGTTCTGCTTGGCTGTGCCTCACAGTTATTCGCAGATTGCGTGGGATGCTGAAAAGTTTATGCCGTTGTCTGAGGTGAAACCGGGTATGACGGGGAAAGGCTACACAGTATTTTCCGGGACAACGGTGGAAGAATTTGAATGTAAAGTTGTCAGTATTGAATACAATTTTTCCCCAGGTTGGCATGTGATCTGGTGTGAGGGGCTCAGCGATAACTTTAAACGCACCGGTATCGCGGGAGGCATGAGCGGTAGCCCCTTTTACATCAACGGAAGACTGGCGGGGGCGCTATCGCTCGGAGCGTTTAATCAGCGTGAATATTCAAACCTTTTCGGTGTCACACCTATTGAATTAATGGTGAAGGTTGCCCAACGCGGAATGACACCTAACCTAACTTACGAAGGCACTCAACTCTTTAACCTCAACACGGACACCGCAACGCATCTTGAAGATACGCATGAATTCTTCTCTCTGTTCAGTGATAATAAAAAAATCTTACCGGGCTCCCAATCTTTCGATACGAACCCTCTGAACAGCATCGCTGATGCACCACCGCGAACACACTCGGCTCGGTTATCCATACCTGTCGCGCTACCGGCACTGAACCCGGAGGCGATGCGAATCGTCAGCGCGCTTTTTGACAGATTCAATTTTACGCCAGTGCAAACAGCGGGGAGTGGTAGCCCTATTAAAGAATCACCCGTTGAGGAAGGTCAAATAGTTGGAACAGAGTTCGTGCGGGGGGATGTTACGTTCTTTGGCTACGGAACGATTACTTATATAGATGGCAACGAGTTACTTGGCTACGGGCACGCCGGCTTCGGGGAAGGCAATGTCAACCTGCCAATTTCCGGCGGCTACGTCCATTTTATTCTTCCAAGCAGGACCCGTTCCTCCAAATGGGCAACGCCAACGCAACCTATCGGCACCTTAGTACAAGACCGTGATCCTGCCATCGCTGGCATCATAGGGCGGCATCCCAGCTATATTCCCGTGAATGTCAACTTACAAACAACCGATGGAAAACAACACACGAAGTATTATGAAGTGATTCGGCATCGCAGCTTCTCTCCCGTCTATACCGGCGTAGGGGCGTGGAATCTCGTAGACGGGCTTGAATTCTATGCGAACGACCACACGCTAGACCTCGGAGCAACCATCACTTTGAAAGAACATCCGGACATCAAAACGCGTGAATTGGTCTATAAGAATACCTATTCTTCCAGTAGTTCACCAGGGGTCGGTGTTATGCTAACGCTCATGTCTCCAATGGCACAACTCGGCAGCAATCCTTATACGAAAGTTCAAGTTGAGAACGTTACACTTGATCTGAAAATAGGAGATAAACGTCGCACAGCGCGGATTCAGAGCCTTCGGATGGATAAGCTTCGCTACCGCCCTGGAGACACCGTTGCTGTAGAAATAACTTTGCAGCCCTATCTCGAAGCCCCGATAACACAGACCGGTACGATCACTATTCCCAAGGACGCACCGGAAGGGCTTGTCACGCTCCTCGCCGGAAGTGCGAATTTTCATGAGTCTTGGCAGCGTTCCCGTGCCCCGTTTAATTTTCGCCACAAAAACATCAACCAACTCATCGAGCTGCTGCAACGCGGTGAACAGAACTCCAATATTATCATGGAACTCTTTGTGCCCGAACCGGGACTCACGGTTCGAGGCGAAGAATTCGAGAGCCTGCCGCCTTCTGTTATGGCTGTAATGAACACCGCAAAGCAAACCGGCGATAGTGGATATACCGCGGCGACAACCCTACAGATTGACAGGGTCGCCACAGATTACGTTATCTCTGGCAGCGGCATCATCCGATTGGTTGTGGATAAAAACGCCGAATAAGGCTAAATAAAGTATGGAGGACTTACGCACCCCAAGAGTAGGTGTGGTTGCCTAAACCCACCCATCGCACACTGATAAACCGAGTGCTATACTTTTGCGTAAGTGCTGTTATATACAAAAACTTAAATTTGGCAGCTTGCAACATTGCTCTTCAAGTCTCGCCTAAATAACCCTACAGGAGGGTATTTCCAATGCGCCGTGTCATCTCCTTTTGGAGTCTTATGTTGACCGTTTTTATGCTTGCAAATGTCGCACCCGCCGTCAAGACTTCGTTGTGGGAACAGCAAAATCACGCTGATTTTGAGGCAGGCAAATCTAAAGATCTTTCACTCACAAGTAACGGAGACGTTATGCTGTCTCCTAAAATTGAAGCTTTCACGAAACTGAAAGAGACTCAGGTGTGGGCACTTGTTGAGGATTCAGCAGGAAACCTCTACGTTGGCACCGGAAACGAAGGAAAAATCTATAAAATTAATGCCGATGGAGACACTGCTGAACTTTACTATAACTCCCCTGAAGTTACAATTTACAGCCTCGCCATTGGCCCCGACGATGTCCTCTATGCGGGTACGGGCCCCGATGGATTGATTTACAAAATTACTGACGCGACAACACCCCCACAGACGATCCTCAATAAGGGGGATAAGTACGTATGGGCGTTGCAATTCGACGATGCGGGCAATCTCTATGCTGCGACAGGCACGGATGGTAAAATCTACAAAATCACACCGGAAGGTGAATCCAGTGTCCTCTTTGATGCGGAAGAGAAAAACATCATGACCCTGCTGGCACACGCAGACGGATTTTATGCCGGAAGTAGTGCCAACGGGATCATCTATCATGTGAAGCAGGACGGTACGGCGCAAGTTATCTACCAAGCGGACGAAAAAGAGGTGCGCGCCCTGAAAATGGATAGCCAAGGCAACCTCTACGCCGCGGTTGTTACCTCAGCGCCCGTTGAGCCCTCCAGAGAGCGCCGAGGCGCAAATGGGCCACCGACACCGAGCGCTCCACCCCCACCCGGCGGTGGCACCCCTGAAGAAAATAAATCCAGCATCTACAAAATTCGTCCAGATGGCACGATCACGCCAGTTTGGCATTCGCCGGAGCCGCTCATCTTGGCGCTTGTCCTCGAAAGCGATACCCAAATCCTTGTAGGTACAGGAGATGATGGGAAACTCTACCGCATCAACCCGATGACTGGAGACCATATTGCAGTCGGAAAATGCTCAGCGAACCAAGTCATCGCCATACACCCAAAAGAGGTAGATGGGAACACCCGAATGCTCCTGGCAACCGGGAACCCCGGTAAACTCTTTACGCTTACAACGACGTATGTTGAAACAGGCACGCTTGAATCAACCGTCCACGATGCACAGAGCCGCTCGCGTTGGGGTAAACTCTCCTGGGAAGCCGAAACCGCAGAAGGAACGGCGATCGCCTTCTCAACCCGTACCGGCAATACCAAAAAACCGGACGATACATGGAACGATTGGTCAGAGGAACTCACAACTCCAGAAGGTTCTCAGATCCCGAACGCCGATGCCCAGTACATCCAATGGTGTGCCAAGATGACTACCAGTGATACCACGCAAACTCCCATATTGAAGAAGGTAACGCTCGCCTCTGTGCAGACGAATATTGAGCCGAGAGTTACCAGCATTGAAATAGATGACGGCACTGACAGTGGTAAGCGAGAGAAAGGCCGGCGCCCCTCCGGTGGATTAGCACCCCCGAGCGCGCGCGGGAGCAGCAGTGGCGGATCCAACGGTGGAAACAGCACACCCTCTAAAAACTGGAAAGTGAGCTGGGAAGTGGAAGACGCAAACGACGACACACTGCAGTATAGCCTCTACTACAAAGCTGTTACGGAGAGCAACTGGCGACTTCTCAAAAAAGAACTCTCCAAGGCGGAACACGAATGGGATATCACCACCGTCGGAGATGGACGCTATACACTGAAAGTTGTCGCAACTGACAAACTCAGCAACCCCGTTGGCTGGGCGAAAGCTGCTGAGAAGGTTAGCCTGCCGTTTGACATAGATAACACCCAACCCGCTATCGGGGAAATTCAGGTCACCGCCAACGGCAACGGCACTTATCAAGTTGCCTGTGATGTCACAGACATAAGCACCCCAATTCAGAAGGCAGTTTATAAAATTGACAACGATGAACACTGGAAAGCGATCTTCCCAGAGGACGGTATCTTTGACTCCAAGCAAGAGAAACTCCTCTTGGAAACCGGTGAACTCTCTGAAGGGGCACACACCATCACCATTCAGGTGACAGATAGGGCACAAAACATGGCAGTCCGCCGCGGCGGTTTCTAACAGGTTTTAGGAAGTCGGAGGGTGGGTTTCAAACTCACCCTCTTTTTTTCTGAGCGTTTGCGTTTCAGGAAGGAGAGGATGCCGCCGTGCGGTTGAGAGCTTAGGCAATCGTAGCGGAGGGTTCCCAACCCTTATGCGTGTCTCAAACATGGGTCGGGAACGTGATTTTCTCAAAACCCTTCTTTTTTCTTTACCCTGTTACTGCTGCAATTGCGCCATAAACGATGTCCAGCAGTTCGTCTAATTCTGATATTGATATCTGCAACGGTGGCATTAAGACAATCGTGTTGCTAAGCGGACGGAGCAGGGCCCCGCGGGTGAGCGCCTCTTGGCGAACCCGGATCCCTACCTTCTCCGCAAATGGGTAGGGGGTATTGGTCTTGGGGTTTTTCA
This sequence comes from Candidatus Poribacteria bacterium, assembly GCA_965202725.1. GTDB lineage: Bacteria > Poribacteria > WGA-4E > WGA-4E > WGA-3G > WGA-3G. The sequence continues at coordinate 3,117,368 of OZ241845.1, read as the reverse complement.
TTAAGTCTATACCTGCGGCAAGCCCGCGCACACGCACATCGCTGACAGGCACAAGTCTATAGAATTCTTGGAGCCGGTTTTTGAAGTGCACAAGCGTCGGTTGAATTCGGAGGAGAAGCTTTTCGCGCTCGAAAATAGCGATATTTTCTAACGCGACGGCACACGCTACAGGGTTCCCCGTGAAAGTATGTCCGTGGAAAAAGGTTTTGCGGGTCTCATATTCACCGAGAAAGGCATTATAGATGTCATCCGTGGTTAACGTCGCGGCGAGAGGGAGATAGCCCGCTGCGAGCCCTTTTGCCGTGCACAAGAAGTCGGGTGTGACAGATTCGTGTTCACACGCCCACATTTTGCCGGTGCGCCCAAACCCGGTCATCACTTCGTCAACAATAAGCAGTGTTTTCCACTGCTTCGCCAAGGCAGAGAGCGCTTTCAGAAACCCCCTTGGTGAGAGCAGCATACCGCCGGCCCCCTGAATTAACGGCTCCAAGATGATACCTGCGATCCGCCCGTTATGCTCAGAGAGGGCATTTTCCACTGCATTGAGCCAGTGCGTTTTAATCGCAGAGGCGTTGGTATGACCGGAACGATAGGTTTCAGGAGCAGATACACGGATTCCTTTAAAAAGCAGGGAATCAAAGATCGTGTGAAAACTATCAATGCCGCCGACACTCATAGCCCCAATCGTATCGCCGTGGTATGCTTTATCAAAATGAACAAACAGTTTCCGTTGCGGTTCACCCGTGTGCTGCCAGTACTGATACGCCATCTTCAACGCGATTTCGACAGCAGTTGAACCGTTATCAGAATAAAAGACCTTATTGAGCCCGGCCGGCGTGAGTTCTACTAATTTTTTTGCGAGTTCAATCGCGGGGATGTTGCTATAACCGAGCAACGTGCTATGAGCAACCTTATCTACCTGTGTTTTGAGTGCGATGTTTAACTCAGGATGATTGTGCCCATGGACGTTCGTCCACATAGAGGCTACGCCATCAATATACCGATTTCCGTCAACATCAATGAGGTAGCATCCTTCCCCGCGCGCAATAATAACGGGTGCCTCTGCCAGCCAATCCTGCATTTGTGTAAATGGATGCCAGAGGTAACGCTTATCCCAAGCAGCAAGCGTCTCTTTATCAACCATAGGCCTTCACAGGTTCCGCTATCCCTTGATTTTGGCGTAATGCACTGGTGGCTCCAGTCCGAGTACATCACAACTTCCATTTTTGGCAACGACAATCGTTAAAACTTTATCTCGATAAATCGCCTGAAAATCCTCAGGTTGTCCTGAGAGCGGTAGGATATTCGTGAAACCGTTTGGGAACGAGCTTGCGCGCCCTAATATGGGGGCGAATCTCGGATCATCCAACTGTGTCTGAACGGTTAAAATACTTTCAGGGGTAGGTGTTTCACCCGGCAGATACGGGGAACTGAGATTAATTTCATAGGTGTAATCGGGCATGCGATCCGGAAGATTGTAAGCCGCTTTGCTAACGGAATTAGGCACCCATCTGGGAAACTCAATTTCAACTTCGTAGTGATTCGCCTTTTCTGTGATACGATTTACCATACCGTAGCGTCTGTAGCGTTCCCGCACGTCATCAGCGTAGAGCGCACTGCCGGTAGCGACCGATCCGGGTACCGTTGTACGCGCCTGTGCCGGCGTAGCAACGAGAGCAGCGCGCAAGCCAATCAGCACCGGTGTAGCAACTAATGACGCAATCCAACCGTAAAACGCCGCCCCATAGCGCGGTTGCTCGACTTTTGCGTTGAATTCGTCTTTAAAGCGATAAATACCTTCGGCGATTGCGATCACTATCCCCAAGAAGATCATCAAATTGCCTTCACTCCTAAATAGGTTCGCGCTTTCCCCACTGACACCGATCAAGAAAAGCGCAAGCGGATAGAGCGTTATATTGATGAGGGCGTTGATACCGGTTGATACCGCTGCACTAAAGACGACCGAGTTCCCCGCCATCTCTTCAAGCCGTGTTTTAAAACCCGCTGAAAAGGCGCCGAGCAGTGGCTGTAAAAGCATAACCAAGAGATTAAAAGGGGCACGCAGCCTTGAGTCTGGCATCTCAGGCACTTGTGCGAATTCTTCAGGGATGCCCTGTTCCTTCCCGCGCCCAGTCGAGCCCGCCTCACCCTCTCCACCGGCTGCGGTTTCAGGTTTAACAAAGGTCTCGAAAAATTGACTGTTTATCTCAACAAAGGAGTGCCACTCGGCTGGCACATCGCTTTCCATAAAGATGGCATCAACTGGACACGCGGGCTCACACGCAGCGCAGTCAATACATTCATCAGGATTGATATAAAGCTGCTTTTCGCCATCCGTGGTATGTATACAATCCACCGGGCAGACATCAACACATGCAGTATCCATCACGTCAACGCACGGTTCACAAATTACGTAAGCCATTCTTCCCACCTTCTTGCTGATACTTCGGTATTAAGTATATCACAATTAAGCGCAGATAGCAAACAATATTGCTACTTAGCCGTTCGCTAAACGATTTGACAAACAAAGTGAAACTGCCTATAATGGAAAAGCTCATAAATTCCACACATGCGATAATGTTGCGTAGACGGATAAAAATTGGATAACACCGCCAGCGAGAGCAAACAAATGTTCAAAATCGCGCCAGAAGATTTCATTGTTGAAGAACTTCCGCTTTATGAACCCTCGCGTGAAGGCACCCACACCTTCTTTGCAATTCAAAAACGGAATGTGAGTACATTAACGGCGATCAACCGACTTGCGCGGGAACTCGACGTACCCTCGCGAGCGTTCGGTTACGCCGGGCTAAAAGATAAAAATGCGGTCACAACCCAGATATTATCTGTCGAAGGGGTGCCACCAGAACGGGTTTTGAAGATTGAACAGCCCACTATTGAAGTGGTATGGGCAGAACGGCACGCGCATAAATTGAGAGTCGGACATCTCCGCGGTAATCGTTTTCGGATCACAGTTCGTGACTTGCCACAAGACCGCCTCCCTGCGCTTAAAATAGCGATGGAACGATTGGCGACTGAAGGGGTGCCAAATCGGTTCGGCGCCCAGAGATTTGGAAACAAAAACGATTCCCATCGGATTGGCAAAGCATTAATGAAATCGGAATGGGAACGGGTTGTTCGCTACATGCTCACGGATGATACCCCCGGAGCGAACGCGAATGCCCACCGCATGCGCCGGGCATTCGCGCGAACATCTGCTGAGAACGCCGTCAGCTGTATTCCGCATCGGCTTCGGAGACTATTTCTGTCGGCGTATCAAGCATATCTGTTCAATCGCCTATTGGAGAAACGCTCCCCCCACTTAGGTAAACTCCTTGAAGGCGACCTGGCGGTCAAACACAGTAATGGTGCCTTCTTTCTTGTTACAGATGCACGCATTGAACAGCCACGTGCGGATGCCCTTGACATCAGTCCGTCAGGACCGATCTTCGGATATAAAATGCGCCTGCCAACCGACGATGTGTTAGCCTTAGAAACATCCATTCTGGTTGATGAAGGCCTCCGTTTTGAAGCATTTCGCAAGGTTATGGGTATCCGGCTCCCGGGCACGCGCAGAACACTGCGGATGCGGATGGACTCCCATGAAGTTTCTGCAGCGGGCGATACCGGCATCCATTTCAACTTTACACTTCCCGCAGGTGGTTACGCCACGGTCGTATTGGCGGAAATACGATCTGACTTGCAAGCTTCAGGGTTTCAAGCCCATTCCGGGTAGCAACCTGTCCTTCAAGACACTCAAAACAGGAAAAATCAGACAAAACTTGTTTTTTTTGACATATTTTGGGAAATAGCGTAAAATTAGAAAAAGTTCTTTCTGGAGCGTTTATTTTTCAGCATGTGCGTTTAAGTGATGAGGGGATGCCGCCGCGCGGTTGAGAACTTAGGCAACCCTATGGCATAGAGTTTCCAACCCTGATGCGAGTCTCAAAAAATTGGTGGGAACATGATTTTCCTGAAACCCCTCTTATTTTTTTCCATATATTGAAACGCAATTGGGTACATCTACGTTCTATTATTTAGCTTGCTATAACGTCTTTAATAGGTAAAGGAGCAGATACGCATGGCGCGCCAAACAACTGACGATTTATCTGGTGTCGAAGATACCTATCTCGCGACGCAAGCGAAAGCTGGGAATGAGGCTGCGTTGAATCAATTGATAGACAAGCATTATGAGTGGGTATATAACAAAGCCCACCGGATGCTTGGGAACTTCCAAGATGCGGAAGAGGTGACCGCAGATGTGTTTATCAAGGTCTGGCAAAAGCTGGACAAATGGGACACAGAGCAGGGAAGCTTCAAAGCATGGCTAAATACCGTGGCTCGGAATACGATCATTGATGAGATACGGAAACGCGCCCGGATCCGAGAACAGCCGATCACTGGTTCAACCGATGAGGATGAACAGCCGCTGAGTCAAGTTCCAGACCCGCGTCCGGGGCCCGAGCAAAAACTTGAAGCCGAGGAAGCCCAAAGAATCTTGGAAGGGGCCCTTGAACAGGTAACAAAACCCAACCATCGGATTGCATGGATGCTGCGGCACTTGGAAGATTATAGCATTGCAGAAATCGCCCGCATTCTGAACCGGAAAGAAGGTACTGTGAAAATCTGGATTTTTCGGTGTACAGAAGAATTGCGGAAAATTTTGAAAGCTAAAGGTATCCAGTGTATATATTAGGAGGATTAACTGTTATGCGCTTCTGGAGGAAATCGCGGAGGCTCGATATCTCCGCGGATGATTTGAAAAAAGCAGAGATGTTGGAAGCTTACACGCGCTGGCTAAAAAACGAAGGATTATCCCGGAAACAGAAACGGCTTCTGAAGGAATTCAACAGTTCGCCGGAGTTCCGACCCTTCAAACAGCTCGTCGACTTTGCACACTATCGCTTCGAAGAACGAGAAAATATTCTGCCGCGCCCCGGGGCGGCAGAACGTGTGCGAACTCGCGTGATGGCAGAGATTCGAGGGGAAGCACAAGGAACCCTTTCTACTGACGGGTTGGAACTGCAACCCGGCTATAGCCCACACGGGATGGGGAGTGAGACCACTGAAATCATGCAGATCAACGCATCTCTACCGAACGCAGACGCAATAAACCGCTGGGACGCTGACCAGCCAACCGTCCCTTCAGCAGAATTGAAACGTTACGACACAATCGAAACGCTTTCTCGGCTACACCTCCGATTTGAACAAAAAGATGAAGATGTGTACGTCACGGATTTAGGCAGCTCTGAGACAACCTATGTCAACGATGAACGCGTTGAGACACAAGCACGTGTTCAACCCGGGGCTACGCTGAAATGTGGAAAAGTCAGCTTTAAAGTCGTCGACATCAAATAAAAAATATTCATACGCAACATGCGTTTGGAAAAAAGCCCTGTCGGGCTTCGCGGAGGGGACAGGGCACCTCGCCCGTAGGGGTTAGGAGCCCTAACCCCTACGAAAATGTTCACCGCCTCTTCGCATGTGCTATCTATCAAACTCACGTTAGTCACGGAGGAGCAGGGGGGTACTGTGCATCGGGGACGCACACGTCGATGCACTTCCATTCCTGAGAGAGGCAGTGTCCTTAAACTATACCCGTTCACTGGCATTATCGCATTTTCAGCAAGCGACGCTTAGGTACAAGCAAGCGTGCTACGTTGAAGCCATCCAACACTACCTCGCTGGCTTGAGATTCGGAGCCGCAGGGCACCACTACATCTATGCGGACCTTGCGAAAGCATACGAGATGGTGGGTCAGTGGGACAAGGCGTTGGCATGCCTTGACAGCGCGCTGCGATTATGCCCAGATTCACCGACGGCTCTTCGGCGGAAAGCACGCATTCTTGATGAAAAAGCGTGTTATGACACACTCATTTGTGCGGATGATTTTCGGGAAGCACCGCCCCAGGAATTTCTCGAACGTTTGCGGGGGGACACTACAACACCCCTGCAACCAGTTATAAATTCTGAGTTTTTCGAGCTCACCTGCCATTCACCGATGAAACCCCAGACGGTGTGGAATATCCACCGGCTCGTTCATCAAACCCGGACTGAACTCGGTGAGGTGTTGGGGTGCTACCCCATCGCCCAAATTCCTATCTCAATTACAAATAGAAAGGGTAGGACAATGTCAGAACGTGCGCTCCCGACCTGGGCGAGTGGGCGCTATGACGGCAGCATCCACTTGGCATACTGCGGCCCTGGAGACCCGGTGTTGAGTATCTTATACGCCCTGCTCCGACATGAGTGGGTCCATCTGTTAGTAGATGACTTGACCCAAGGCCACTGCCCGATGTGGCTGAATGAGGGACTTGCACAAAGCCTCGCACGCCCAATGTTCCAAGCTGAACGATCGGCGTTGGCGCACGCGGTGCAGAAAAAGGGCCTACTCTCCTTCGCTACTTTGAATGAACCCTTTAGCGAACTGCCTACGAAAGCCCGGAAATTAGCTTACACCCAATCCGCAGCGATAGCAGACTTTCTCATTCAGCGATTCGGTTTCCCAAAAATTCGCGAACTCCTCTCTGAACTCAGCAACGGCATCCAGCCAGAGACAGCAGTCGAAAAGGTGTTTGAACGAACTTTGGCGGAAATACCCTTAGCAGGTGTATGCTGAGGGATAATTCCCAAACTTCCGGTACCCAAGAGAAAAACAATGACAAAATTAGATATCGGTATCCTTATTCTTGTAGCATTAGCCGGGTTGAGTTGTTACCGCGCGGGTTTTACTCGGAGTGTTTGGGGAGTATTCGCGCTCGGTGCAGCTGTCGCGGCAGCCTGTCAATTTTGGCCCTCCCTGGCGAGATTCCTTCAAAAATTCATAGCAGATCCAACCTTCGCGAAATGGGCGAGCATCGCCGTCCTTATTAGCCTTACCGCTATCATAGCTGACACGCTCTTTGAGCGCCTCCAGCGAATTCTTGAAAAGGGAGTTTTGGGGTGGTTAAACCGACTGCTTGGTCTCTGCTTCGGTATCGCTTCAGGTGGGATTTTAATCGCCTTTGCGCTCATGCTTCTCAACACTTATGCGGGGGAGGGTTTCAGAAACGAGATCGCGAACGCTCGTTTTGCCCCACAACTCCTTGATATTGGTAATCGGGTGTGGGCAGTTAGTAAACAGCATGTAGAAAAACGGCTCGATTTCAATTGAATCTCTAATTTTATGGGGAGGGTATGCTATGAAAGATGAACGGTCTCCTAATAGGATGCACAGCCTAACAGGAAACCATGCTACAACGGCACAGCCTACCTATTTTAGGATAGCATGAAAAAAAGACTTGACGGGTTAGGTGTGTTTAAGGTATTTTATGTATGTGAAAGTGAAGAAATAATTTGACATTTATGGTTCAGAGCGTGTATAATTGACGTTAACCTGAAAGCAGGTTTTCCCGTAAACCTAACGCGTTGAGGACAGCGAACAGCGATGTATAGCCGAGTTGTTAATTTTGCAGTAAAAGCAGCGAGAAGCGAAACGATGCGAGGTGTCTCCTGTGCCGTGTGTGTGGTTCAATGCTTCGCGTCTTTCGTTTGCGTATGGATATTGTTAACTATGGGTTATTACCCCCCCCCCCCCCCCCAGATTCAACTGTCAGTTAACTGGACACAATCGTCGTTCTCTGCTCCCTGGCCCTCTCCAGAGAAGTCTACTCCCCCTATTTTCAATCAACTTAACGCGAAGACACCGTATCAGCGGCTGCTCGGATTGCTTTTCACGCCCCGCGTGTTTCTATCTTGCTGTTCTGTTCGCTTTGCGTCCGCCCTAAACGCTTCGTAGCATAGTTTCCTGTTAGGCTGTGCATCCTGTTAAGCTGTGCCAGTTTTTGTACCCTAACCCGTTAGATCCTGCAACTCAGGAAAACCTAATCTGAAAAACAATATCCCGGGGCTTTTGAAAGCCCCATAAGTTCATAATATTTTAGCTAAACGACAGTTTCTTTTAGGAGGAAATAAAGAATGTTATCAAAGAAAACGAGATGTGCTTTCGCAAGTTTCATAGTTTTGTTGGCAGTTGCCTTGCTGCTGCCGCCTGCTGTAGACGCTGCACTTACATGGGATCCTGCTACACAACCCGATTTAGCATTTTTTATAAATCAGCAACCCAACCAGGCTTTGTCATTTGCTGAGGGTATCGAAATCAGTCAGGTAACTTACTCTATAGCGCCTGCCCTCCCGACTGGTTTGACACTTACGAAGGATTTTGTGGGTTACCCCAGAATCCGAGGGACTGTCACGGTAGGCAGCCCGACCAAAGCATATACGCTAACTGCCTCGGCCCCAGGTGAGACCTCAATTACGCAGACGTTTAATATCACCATCCATTCCCCGCCTGTGTTTAGTAGCAGTATAACGTATCCGCATCAAATTGGGAAGGTAGGGCAGGCGTTCAGTCTTGTTTTGCCAGCGGCACCGCAAGAGGATGGCGATACGACGACGTATACGCTGACAGCAAGTCTTCAGAGTCGCATCGGCAGCCCTACTGTAGCTCTTCCCGCCGGCTTAACGTTCACAGCGTCGACTCGGACCCTTGCTGGCACCCCTACTGAAGCAGGCTACTTTTACTTTACCTATACTGCGGTTGATGGCGGCAGTGGCGATGAAGCGGGAGATTATAATGTACCGAGCTTCTTTACTCTAACTATACAGAACGCGGACGGTACGTACCCGGTGTTCCGGACAACTACACCACAGACCCCTACCCCAGTCCCAACTGTTGACGATGACATGGACGGCGATGGAAACGGCGATGGCGACCCTGACGGCGATGGCAACGGCGACACTGGTGGCGACACTAACAGCTATATGCCGACGGGGGTTGTTGTGGAACCTGGGCCAGGGAAGATAACGGTGTCTTGGACTGGGGGTTCGGCGACTGGGTATGAGTATAGCACCGATGGCGGCGTGAATTGGGTGGCTGTGTCGGCATATCCGTTGGTCATCCGTGGGGCTGCTGGCATCCCCATCTCCGTGCGTATCCGTGCTACCCCTGCAGGCACGCCCTCTGTGGCTGTGTCTGGGACACCGGTTCCCAAAGAGTCGCAAGTTGCCCCTGTGGGTGTTGCGGCGGTTGCGGGTGATGGTCGGATAACGGTGACTTGGACGGATGGCACGTCGGGCAATGTGTCCCTGTATGAATATAAAAAGGATGCTGATGATTGGCTGGCAGTGTCAGTATATCCGTTAGCGATAATGGGTGTGAATGGCACGGCTATCACAGTGCGTATTCGTCTGAAGGCGACTCTTGAGAAGTTGGCAGGCGAGCCTTCTGAACCCGTGAAAGCAACGCCGACGCGGACGCGGACGCAGCCTACGTTTGCTACTGGTGTGAGCATTGCCAATCAGATGTTGACTGTAGGTGTGGCGATGCCGGCTCTAACACTTCCGATGGCAACTGGCACGGGTATCACCTACAGCCTAACCCCTGCCTTACCTGCGGGGCTGATGTTTACTGCAGCGACCCGGATGCTGAGTGGCACCCCCACAGGACCTGCAATGACAGCAACTACGTATACCTACACTGCCACGAACAGCAGCGGTAATGCCCAGCTGACTTTCACTCTCACTGTTGATCCTGTCGACCCTGTGGTGCCGCCTACGTTTGCTGCTGGTACGGTGATTGCCAATCAGATGTTGACTGTAGGTGTGGCGATGCCGGCTATAGAACTTCCGATGGCAACTGGCAGGGGTATCACCTACAGCCTAACCCCTGCCTTACCTGCGGGTCTTGCGTTTACTGCGGGGACTCGGCTGCTGAGTGGCACCCCCACAACTGAAATGACAGAAACTACGTATACTTACACTGCGACCAACAGTGCGGGTAGTGCTATGCTGACGTTCACTCTCACTGTCAATCCTAGAGAAGGTGCTCCCGTGTTACCAGCAGTTGGAAATAAGACCTACACTGCGGGGACGGCAGTGAGTGAAACATTGCCGATGGCAACGGGGACTGGCGTGACTTACACGCTGACACCCGCCTCTTGGAATGGTCTTGCGTTTAATGCGACGACTCGGATGCTGAGTGGGACTCCCGCTGCTGCGATGTCGGCGACTACTTTTACCTACACTGCCACGAACACAGCTGGTAGTGACCCCGAGACATTCACTATCACTGTCAATCCCAGACCCGGTGCTCCTGTGTTACCAGATGTTCCAGCTAAGACCTACACTGTGGGTATGGCAGTGAGCGAACCATTGCCGATGGCAACATCGGGGACTGGCGTGACTTACTCACTGAGCCCGGCCGCTTGGAATGGTCTGACGTTTAATGCAGGGACTCGGCTGCTGAGTGGGACTCCCGCTGCTGCGATGTCGGCGACTTTTACCTACGGTGCCACGAACACAGCTGGTAGGGACTCCAAGACGTTCACTATCACTGTTGAGCCTACTCCTCCTAACAGGATTCTAAGCAAAGGTTTTGGGGTTCTTGTGCATCCGGGTGCGATGGCAAGCGACACGGGTATTGATAGTCGTGTAATGTCCAAGGCCATCCCCGTTTCGAATATGCCGGATCTCCAGGATTTCTTCCTGAATGGTGGCACGATTATCGTTAAGGGGCCTGCGGGTGCGGCAGTGGGTGATTTGAAGATCACGGAGATCATGGCTGCCAAGGATGCTACTTTAGGGGGTCGTTCTAAGTATAGCCAGTGGATTGAAGTCTACAACAAGACGGGTGCGGACATTATCTTTGACGGGTCGCGTTGGATGCTTGACTTTACGCAAGGGGGTGTTCCGGAGCCAGCTGGGGTTTCTTCGTCAGCAGCGGGTCGTGTGGATCTTGTGAGTAATATGGGTAATCCGGGTTTCTGGGCTATCCCGAGCAAGGGGGGTCGCTCTGAAGCGACGACTGCTGCTAATGTAGTGGACCTTGTGTCTATGTATCGGAAGCTGAAGCAGTTCAACACAGCGAATACCGGGCATGCGGATCATGCGAAAGATGATGGGGATCCGGAGCGTTCGAGTACTTGGGTTGCTTCTGGGAGACCTAGCCGGAATCTGTCGGGTAATCGTCTTGGGACGCCTGGTACGTATCCTACGGCAGCTCGACCAGACCCGACGGTGCCATCGCAAGAGGTGCTAATCAATGAGATAGGCAATAGCAGCAGCGATGCTAACGATTGGGTTGAACTCAAGAACATCTCGACGGGTGAGATGAACCTCAGGAAGTGGGAGCTGACTCTCGTGATGTCGGTGGATGGTGTTGCGAAAGAGACGGAGTTGGTCTCGTTCCCGGATAACGATAACGTGAAACTCGCTGCGGGGGGTATTTTGTTGATTTCCAACTCGGATCCGACGGCTTCGGGGAATGATCTGGCTGCGGGCGTTGCGATTAACAAGGCAGCGGCGGATCGGGTCAAACGCGGTGTGCAATCCATGTATTACATAGATAGCAAGCTGGTTTTACCCAATAGTGGTAAATATAACCTGATCCTTCGCAGTGCGAATGACAAAGAAGGTAAGTCAACGCACGTTGTTGATCATGGTGGCACCTATTTCGCTGAGAAAAAGGATGGTAGCTTTGACACAGAGGTGTGGCCCCTTCAGTTATGGGCTGCTGGGCACGGCAATGTGATTGATGGTGCGGAGGAGGACTTCCGTTCGGGTCTCGTCTATAAACGGACTGGCAAGAATGATGGTATAGGCGAGAAGCACTGGGCGAAAGTGGGTTTCACGGGCATCGGTTATGACCGCACGGCTGCCAACACCGATGAAAACGGCGGCACCCCCGGCTATGATAACGGTGCATTGAAAGAGAAAGTCGCGGATCTCTCTGATGCAGAGGTCACGATCTCTGAGATCATGTTTAGTGCGGGTGCGGGTTCGGGGAGACGTTCGTTGCCGCAGTGGATAGAACTTTACAATTCTTCACTGACGCAGGGTGTGAACCTGAACGGCTGGCAACTGGAGATACAGAACGCACGCGATGAAGGTTTAAAAGCCCGTCAGAACGCCACGATCACGCTGGGTGCCGTCACCATCCCACCGAATCAGACGGTATTGCTTGTTTCCACCAGTGGTTCTAACTCGGGCAGAGACCATTTCCCGGATACTCGCACGATAGACCTCTGGACATCACATCGCACCGCTCTGGATATGGAAGCGCGCACCGATACAGTCCTGAGCCCTACAGGTTTTTATCTGAAGCTCACGGACAAGGATAAGAAACTCGTTGACGAAGTCGGCAACACCGATGGGGATCGCCGCACAAACGATGCACCCGAGTGGGCCCTGCCGATGGGTATCAACAGCGATGGGCATCGCGCGTCTATCATACGGAGATACGAGGATGACATGGCTGAGGATGGCATGATGCAGAGCGGATGGATCTCCGCAGAGAAGACAGGGCGTTCCGCAGAAGGCTATAGCGAAACAACCTATTACGGCGATAGAAACGATATAGGCACACCAGGGCATCACGGCGGGGGACCGCTACCCGTCTCCCTGGCAAGCTTCCGCCCAGCACGAGACACCGCCACTGGCGAAGTCGTCATCCGCTGGAGCACCGAGTCTGAACTGAACAACGCAGGTTTCAATATACTGCGCAGTGAAACAAAGACCGGAACGTTCACAGTCGTCAACCTCAAAGGCATTATCCCCGGACACGGCACGACGGCTGAAAAGCACGTCTATACGTGGACGGACACCTCTGCGAAACCCAACGTCGTCTACTATTACCAGATAGAAGATGTATCCTTAGATGGCACGCGCACCACTTTGCGCACCACGCATCTCCGGGGCAACGTCAACGCTGCGGGCAAGCTCACGACGACCTGGGGCGATGTGAAAACACAAAACTAATGGTGTAGCGACGCGCAAGGGACGCTACATCAACAGGTTAATTCACGGATTTGCTGATTGTTTTATCGTATCTCAAATCTGAATTTGGCGCTACATCAACAGGTTAATTCACGGATACCCCCTATTTGAGCGAACCTGCTAACTATACGAAAGGCGGTGTAGGTATACACCGCCTTTCGTGTTTAACCGCATCAGAAGACGCAAAGCTCAGCGTAGGCGTTGGGTTTCCTAACTCTCTGAGCAAGGATACCTTGCCCCTACGAGAGATGTGAAGCACATCGTAGGGGCAAGGTATCCTAAAAAATCCTTGTGATTTTTTCTTGACACTTTTCCAGAAAAGTGTCATACTTTACGATAATAGAAAGGAGATATACTTAAGAGTGGTACGAGGTACCTCTATCTCATCCATTTACCGAAAACCCTCAAACTGTTATCGCACATTAAAGGGAGAGAATTCCAGTGAAAACTGCTAACAACACGATTCCAGTAACGCCCTTCCTGTTTTTGCCTGTATTGGTGTGTTTCTGTCTGTCTGTGTTCGGGCTTTCCGCAGTGTCTGCAGACCAAAGTCAACCTACACCAGCCCGGGTTGATTACAACCTTGATGTCCGACCTATCCTTGCCGATAACTGCTTTGCCTGCCACGGCCCAGATGCCAAGGCTCGAGCAGCTAACCTACGGTTTGACACGAAAGCAGGGGCGTTCTCTGAGCCGAGCGGATATCCAGTGATCGTTCCGGGTAAGCCCGAAGAGAGTGAACTCTACCTCCGCATCGCTGCTACTGATGACGGTTACCGTATGCCGCCGGCAGGCTTCAATAAGACGCTGACCCCAGAACAGATCAATGTCCTGACCCAATGGATTCGTGAAGGCGCGAAATGGGAAGAACATTGGGCATTTACAACGCCAGTCCGTCCCATACTGCCGGATGTCAAAAACGGAGACTGGATCCGAAACCCGATTGACGCGTTCATACTCTCACGTCTTGAAAAAGAGGGACTCAGTCCGGCCAATGAAGCCCACAAACGGACGCTTATCCGACGCTTAAGTTTCGACCTCACCGGTCTACCGCCAACCCGAGAAGAGGTCCATCAATTCCTCGCAGATGATTCACCCGACGCTTATGAAAAGGTTATTGAGGCGTTTATGGCAAAGCCGGAATACGGAGAACATCTCGCACGCTTCTGGTTGGATGTTGCGCGCTACGGTGATACCCATGGCCTCCATTTGGATAACTACCGTGAAATGTGGCCTTACCGGGATTGGGTGATTGAAGCGTTCAATAAAAATATGCCGTTTGACCAATTCACGCTTGAGCAATTAGCCGGGGACCTTTTGCCGGAACCGACGCTTGATCAACGCATCGCCACTGGGTTCAACCGATGCCACGTCACAACAAGCGAAGGAGGCTCTATTGACGAAGAGTATTATGTTCAGTACGCCATTGACAGAGCCGATACGACCGCTACTGTCTGGATGGGCTTGACCGTTGGATGCGCGCAATGCCACGATCACAAATATGACCCGATTACGCAGAAAGAGTTCTATCAACTCTATGCCTATTTCAACAATATCACCGAAAAGGCTATGGACGGCAACCGCAAGGATTCTCCGCCTGTTGTGAAACTGCCGACCCCAGAGCAGGCAGCTGAACTCGCTGCGTTTGATGAACAGATTGCGGAATTAGATGCACGGACGAAAGCACCTATCTCGGAAGTAGATGCGACGCAGATCGCTTGGGAAAATAGAATGCCTAGCTGGACAACGTTAAAACCGACATCCCTCTACGCTAAAGGGGGCGCGACCCTGGAGGTATTAGAAGATAACTCTATATTAGCGAGCGGTACCAATCCTGAACAGGAAATTTATGAGGTTGTTGCAGAACTGCCACCCGGGAAATGGAGCGCTGTCCGATTGGAAGGGCTTACACACGGATCCCTCCCGAAAGGTGGGGTCGGAAGAAGTGCTAACGGCAACGTTGTTCTAACCGATTTTGCTGTCTTTATCGCCCCACCTAAAGCAGATAGCGACACTGAGATGGAGGGACAAGCAGAAGCGCGCGAAACCCGTGCTGAGACAGAAACGGAAAATGAACACACTGTTGATGCAGGTTCTGAAGTGGCAGCAGAAAATACACCCGCAAGCGAAATGAGAGTAGAAGGTGCAGCTGCAGATGTCACCCCTGAGGATCCATGGACGCGTCTATCGGTAGTGCACGCCTGGGCAGACCACGAACAGGCACTCGGTGAAGATAGACTTGAGGGGGTGGTCGCGAATGCGATTGACGACAAGCCGGAAACCGGATGGGGCCTTGACAGAAGAATCGAAAATCGGCAAGCAATCTTTCTCGTCGCTGCGCCCTTTGGAAGGGAAGGCGGTAGATTGAAGATCCGCCTTAAGCATGAATACGACTTGCGGCAAAAGCAGCTCGGACGATTCAGACTTGCGCTGACAGATGCCCCGACGATTTATCCGATCGGTTCTAAGGTTACTTTAGGAGATTGGCATGCTACCGGTCCCTTTACAGCCGCGCACGGGAACCTCGCTTTCTACCAAGTTTATGAACCTGAAACGAAAAACATTAACACGAACGACACTTTTGAAGTGAACGGCAAGACCGTCAAATGGAAGAAGCAGGCGCATTGGATTGACGGACAGGTCCATAACGACATTGTTGGCGAAAACAGTGCGACTTACGTTTTCCGAAACATAGCCTCCGTTACGCAGCAGAGCGCACAACTGTACATCGGCAGTAACGATGCTCTCAAGGTGTGGATGAACGGGACTGAAGTCCTCTCCAAAAACGTCCAACGGGATGCGGATGCCAACCAAGAACAGCTACAGGTTCAACTCAAACCCGGTAATAATGCACTGCTACTGAAAGTTGTCAACTATTCAGGGGTCTCCGGTTTTTATTTTCGTATAGAAACCGATGCCCCGATGCTACCAGCTGGTATTGTCGAAATTGCGGAGGTACCTCGGGGCGAACGCCAGACTGAACAGCAGGCACAAATTCGGGATTACTATCGGCACAACGTTACACCGGATAAGACAGTGAATGAAAGTGTGAAGCGTGCATTCGCCGATTTGAAAGCACTTTTTACTGACTTGGCAGAGGTGCGACAGCAGCGGGATACATTGGACGCTTCGTTGACAACAACACTTGTGATGGAGGAACGCGAGGAGCCAAGGGGGGCTTATGTCTTAGCACGCGGTGAGTATCAACATCGAGAAGAACAGGTCTATCCACAGACTCCTTCTGTCTTGCCTACGTTACCAGAGGATTCCCTACCGAACCGTCTGGGTTTCGCGAGGTGGTTGCTGCTGCCGGAACATCCGCTCACGGCTCGTGTCGCGATTAACAGGTTCTGGCAAAACGTCTTTGGTACCGGTATTGTGGAAACGGCGGAGGACTTCGGGACACAAGGCATACCGCCGGTGCATCCCGAACTCCTTGATTGGCTTGCGACCGAATTTATCGCCTCTGGATGGGATGTACAAAAAATGCTGAAATTGCTGCTCACTTCGGCGACCTATCGACAGGGCCCTCAGGTTACGCCTGAAAAATTAGAACGTGATGCGGATAACGCGCTGCTCTCCCGCGGGCCAAGGTACCGACTTGATGCTGAAGGGGTGCGTGATACCGCCCTCGCTGTCAGTGGTTTGTTGTATACCAAAGTTGGCGGTCCGAGTGTCAAACCGCCACAACCGGACGGGCTCTGGAAAGCCGTCGGGTTCACTGGATCGAATACCGACACGTTTGTTCAGGATACGGGCCCCGATAAAGTCTATCGTCGAAGTCTTTATACCTTCTGGAAACGCACTGCCCCCCCGCCGCAGATGAATATTTTGGATGCCCCCTCGCGCGAGGCTTGCACTATCCGCAGGGAGCGGACAAACACACCGATGCAGGCGTTAATGTTGATGAACGATCCACAGTTCTTTGAAGCGGCACGCGCTTTCGCAGAGCGCGCCATTAAGGAAGGCGGTGAAACCCCCGAAGCTCGCATCGCCTATCTCTTTGAGACGGCGACTGCCCGTTTACCGAAACCCGTTGAAGAGAAACTCTTACTAAAGACGTTCCGAGCACATTATCAAGAGTTGGAAGCTGATCCCGAAGCGGCGAAAGCACTGACTACCATTGGTGAATCCGCACCGGATGAAACCTTAGCCGCAGTCGAAGTCGCAGCATGGACGATGATTGCAAACCTCATTCTCAATTTGGATGAAGTCCTGAATAAAGGGTAAAGGAGTTAGAGAATGGATCCGATTAAAGAATATCTGAAACTTGAGACTCGCCGCCAATTCTTTAGTAAATGTGTGTCGGGACTTGGTGGTGCGGCACTCGCTACATTGATGCCTAAGGGTGTCGTTAATGCACTTGAGAGTCAAGCGAAACCAGGACTCGGGGGGCTACCA
Organism: Candidatus Poribacteria bacterium; assembly: GCA_965202725.1. Classification (GTDB taxonomy): domain Bacteria; phylum Poribacteria; class WGA-4E; order WGA-4E; family WGA-3G; genus WGA-3G. Next base: position 3,100,157 of record OZ241845.1, on the reverse strand, counting down.
GAATTACCACATTTTGCACCGAAAGCAAAACAGGCTGTCTATCTTTTTATGTCTGGTGCCCCTTCACAACTGGATCTGTATGACTATAAACCGAATATGGGAGAATGGTTCGATGTAGACTTACCAGAATCTGTCCGGATGGGACAACGCCTCACGACGATGACCTCTGGGCAGGATAAGTTTCCGATCGCACCCTCTATATTCGAGTTCAAGAAGTACGACAACGGCGGTGATGGCGTGTGGATTAGCGAGTTGCTACCACATACCGCATCCATGGTGAAGGACCTCGCAATTATCAAGACTGTCCATACTGAAGCGATTAATCATGACCCGGCGATCACTTTCTTTTGTACCGGTGATGAAAGTCCAGGGAAACCGAGTCTCGGTGCATGGTTAAGCTATGGATTAGGGAGTGAGAACAGGAATCTACCAGCTTTCATTGTAATGAACGCGACGTGGAGCGGTCCGAAGGGGGCGCAGGCACTCTACAATCGCCTCTGGGGATCTGGTTTCCTCCCGTCAGAACATCAAGGTGTGCTGCTCCGCAGCCAAGGTGATCCTGTCCTCTTCCTTTCAAATCCAGAAGGGGTCAGTGAAAAAGCAAGGAAACAGATGCTTGATACCCTTGTTGCGTTGAACAAAGAACTCTATGCAGAGGTGGGTGACCCTGAAACGCATGCGCGTATCTCGCAATATGAAATGGCGTTCCGTATGCAAACGAGTGTCCCCGAACTCACGGATATCTCGAAAGAGCCTGACTCTGTCTTGGAAATGTATGGGCCTGAGGTCAAGGTCCCTGGCACATTTGCCAACTGTTGTATCCTTGCCCGTCGGATGATGGAGCGCGATGTCCGCCTTGTTCAAGTTTTCCATCGTGGGTGGGATCAACACGGCGATTTGCCGAAGAACATTCGGAATCAGGCGCGCGACATCGACCAACCCTCGACAGCCCTTGTCCAAGACCTCAAACAACGCGGTATGCTGGATGAGACCTTAGTCGTTTGGGGAGGGGAATTTGGGCGAACTGTTTACTGTCAAGGTAAACTCAGTCGTGATAACTATGGGCGCGATCATCACCCGAAATGCTTTACACGCTGGATGGCGGGGGGCGGCATAAAGGGCGGGATTGTCCATGGTGAAACGGATGACTTTAGCTACAATATCGTCCGCGATCCTGTCCATGTTCGGGATATAAATGCTACGATCCTCCATCAACTCGGCATTGATCACGAACGGCTGACCTTCAAGTTCCAAGGGCTTGACCATCGCTTGACGGGGGTTGAAGAAGAGGCGCGAATCCTCAATGAGATTTTGGTATGAAGGTAGACGCAGATGTGCGAAAAGCAAGGGGAAGTAATTAGTGCAGGCACCTTCCTTGAAATGTTACAGGGCGATACGGGCCCTGTCGTTCTTATAAATTGCGTTATTGAGGGGGTTGTTGACATCTTTTCTACCGGCTTAGAACGAGATGCGCACAACAGGATTCTTCTCAAAAAGTCGCTCACGTGCATCGGATGTACCTTTAGAAACATTGTTAATTTCCGGGCAGTCGTTTTTCAACAAGAGGTTGACTTTCGGCGTACCCTCTTTGAGGGGATTCTTGATCTCGATGAAGCCGTTTTATACGGTACCTGTGCATTCCGTGAAGCTATCTTCCAGAGACGCGCAGATTTTCATAGCGCGATATTCCGCAGAAGTGCCAGTTTTTGGCGAGCAAGATTTAACGACATTGCTGATTTCCATGGGGTTCAATTTCGCGAGAATGCCGTTTTCCACGAGGCAGACTTCCATAATGAAGTCAATTTTCGACGCGTGTTGTTCCAAGGCACGCTTGATTGCACAGGGACCTTGTTTCCTGAAGTCACTACGTTCAATAAGGCTACATTTCTGGGCACTGCCAACTTTACCGGGGCACAGTTCATGTCTGTCGCGGCTTTTCGCGATGTTCACTACGTTTCAAACACACTTTTTCAGGCAGTGAAAGCGCGACTGAGCAGAGAACCGCATCAACCCACCCAATTCTACTTAGATAGCCGACAGATAGACGAGGTGGAGAACCCTTTTTTCAAACGCTACGTTACGGACCAGCAGTTCATCCGTGCCTTCAATCAGGGGAATCCTGGCTTGGCGCGTCTCTGGCGGTGGAGCTCTGATTATGGCCGGAGTTTGGGGCTTTGGGCACTCTGGTCTTTTTTCTTGGCGGTTCTGTTTGCTATCGCCTACATGCCCGTCCCAGAATGGATGCCGACCTGGATCCAAAGTTGGGCACCGCGTTTTCGCCAAACGACGGGTTTTTATAGTGGCCGAACGTTAACCTTCTCGGACTGTTTCTATTTCAGTGTTGTGACGTTCACAACGTTGGGGTTCGGAGATGTCGTAGCAGACAATGCAACTGCGCGCTTCCTTGTCGCGCTGGAGGTAATTTTTGGGTACGTGATGTTAGGCGGGTTGATTAGCATTTTCTCAAATAAACTGGCGAGTCGGAGTTGATTTCTTCGTTAAGCCGCATAAGGAATTAATCCATGCATATTCGGATACAATCTATTTTTAAGAATGTCTTGCATGCCCTAACACACGCTAAAAATATCTTGGGCGTTGCGTTAATGAGTTTCTCCCTCACACTTCTAAACAGTGCTGTAGCGCAGCAGCCCTATGTGCCCCCTCATACGGACTATTTTGATCACATCGCCCTGTTTTCTCAGGGGAGAATCACCCGTTTCACACAGATGCCGATCCGGGTTTACATCTCGCCTGTCTTGAAAGCGAGTCCGTATTTACCCGAAATCCGATATGCTATGCAAACGTGGCACGCCGCCAGTGATGGGGATGTCTGCTTTGAGGAGATTGATACACCGCAAGACGCAGATATCCGCGTCAGTTGGGGGTATACGGGTTTCCTCGTTGATTTTCAGGATACCCGGCTCGGCAGTGCGCAGTTAACGCGCCTCAAGGATAGTGTCCAAATCGGTACATTTTCTAAAGGATTCGCGGTGGGTGCTATCCGTCCCGCTGAAGGCCCGGAAAACGAAACGGTACATGAGGTTCGTTTTACAGTAGAAATTATCCTTATGTTAGAAGGCGACGGGACGATCGGGGACCTATCACCCGAAGAGATGCGAACGGTGTGCCTCCACGAGTTTGGGCATGCAATCGGTTTATGGGGACATAGTCCACATCCCGGAGACATTTGTTATCCAACAGCAACGGCACAGCAACCCACCCGCCGCGATATAGCCACCCTACGTAAACTCTATAACACACCGCTTAATACACCACAGCATGATGTTGCTATCAGCGTACTGAAAACCGAAATTGAACAGAAACCTTACGCCGATCCGCGAATACGGCTCCGAAACCACTATTTGCTGGGTGCTATATACTTCGACAAAGGCGATATATCCGCAGCGATTGCTACCTTCCAGACCTGTAAGGCGATGAATCCCAAATTTCAACCCGCAGTGGAAAAGCTTATCCAGATCTACCACGAAACCGGAGAGACCGATCAAGCGATTGCGCTTGTCGAGAAACGGGTGATGCAGAAACCGTCGCCTGCGGATTACAATACGCTCGGTATTTTCTACTACGACAGAAAAGACGTTGAGAAGGCGATACAGGCGTTTGAGAAGGCCCTGCACATTGCTCCCTATCACAAAGCCGCTCGCCGGAATCTACATCAGCTGCTCCGCGCAAAAGGATTTAAGGCGTTAGCAGCGAAGGACTTTAATACTGCCACGCCTCTTTTTCAAAGAGTGCTGCAGATGGGCCCCCTCGACGCATCTACGTATCAACTGATGGGCAACGGCTACGCGCAGGCTGGAGAATTTGAGACAGCTATTACCTACTATCAGAAGGCTATTGACATTAACCCTGTCGATGCCCTGACTCGGCAGAATCTCGCACAATGCTATAATAACTACGGCGTGACCTTACGGAATCGTGGAAAATGGGATGCGGCGATCGAGGCGTATCGGCATGCGCTGCAGTTGATGCCGACGCTGCATCTTGCCCGCACAAACTTAAGCGATGCGTTCAGCCAGAAAGCGCATGCGCATAACGAAGCAGGTGAGTTAGCAGCCGCGGTGCAAGCCTACCTTGCGTTACAGAAACTCCATCCTGATGAGATGCATATCCGCAATTTGCTCGGCGAGTTATATCTCAAAAAAGGCGACTATGTCGAGGCAGTATCGGCGTTCCAAGACGTTTATAACGACAACCCGAATGCTGCACATGCTTTGCATAATCTCATCGCAGCCTATCATCACTATGCACGAAGCCTCAGCGATGCTGGAAATAATACGACAGCCATCGAAGTGCTTGAAAAGGCACTTCAGCTCGTGCCTGCTGATCTGGATTTACGTATGCGTTTGGCGAATGCCTATCAGGGCGTTGGCGACTATAAACGTGCCGCTCTTGAATTGTCGCACGTCTTAGCACGAGCGCCAGCGAGTCGACAAGCGAAAGCGGAACAGGTTAACCTGAGAATCCGACACGGGAATGCACTCATGCAGCAACGCGCCTATGCGGCCGCTTTGGCTGAATTCGAGGCGATCCCCGAATCCGAGCGCGACACTCGGATTTACAATACTATCGGTTACCTATGTCTTCTGCAAGGTGCGCCCCAGAAAGCGTTTTCGGTTTTTGAAACCGTCCTTCAGAGGGATCCGGTTAACATGCCGGCATTCAGGAACCTATTATCCTTGGAATCCCAACTCATTCGGCGGCGTTCCGATAGCACACGGGACGATATTCTCACCAGAACCCGGTGTGTTCTCGCTATTACCTTGATAAAACATAAACAACCGATTACTGCTGTTGAAAAGTATCGACTTGCCCTGACGGGTGTCAAAAAATTTGGCGAATCGGAAACGTTAGATTTGCTTCTCATTGAAACCGGTAAGCAGCTCGCGCATGAGTTTCAGAAATACGGTGACACCGAAAATCGCGAGAGGGTTCTTGGATGGGTAGAAGAACGCAGCGGTAGATGATTTTAGCCCTCTGCGAGAAAAAGGTCGGGCGTATTGCCCGACCTGTAGGATAATAACGCAGGAGACTCGTGGTTTCTGCTGTCCGAAAGCTATTGCCTGCCGCCAGCACCGCCCCCGCGACGCCCTCCTTCACCACGCCAGCGATTCATACGGTTCGCTTGTTCTACCTGACGCGCCTTCGTTAGTTCGTTGAGTTTAGTTATCTGCTCTGCCGTCAAGACCTCTTTGAGGTCGGTTTGAAACGCTTTGCCAACAGTTGCGGCATAAATTTGTATCTCCATCATAGCCGACCGCATATCTCCGGATGCTTGTAGTTCTTCCATTTTTGCTTCAAATTTGTTGCGACTCGCCTGATAGATGGGTCGGGCTTTTACGAGCGTTGCGTCATCTACTTTTACACTGAACGTTAAATCGACCCAAGAGTTATCGACTAAGGAGACGGGGTTTATATTCATCATGCCCGCACGCCGCCGTCCACCAGTCTCCTGATTTTCCCCAGGTGCGTTCCGATTCGGGCGTTGTGCTGACGTTACATGGTCAAAAACAAAAAGGCCTACGATGGCGATAACTGCAATTGTGCCTATTGTGAAAAGTTTCTGCTTCATTTCGTTTCTCCCATTAAAATTGTGGTTGTGTGAATACCTCTGCTGTTTTTCCAATGGCTTTCACATTTTAGTTTTGTTTATTTAGTGGGATTTGTTCAAAAAAGGTTCGTTTTTTATTTTTTTCATATAGAGCAAGCAGGGGCATTCAATTGTTAAATTGTCTGAATCTCGGGTGCTCCAGATTTTAAGATGTTGATCATGGTAAATCTGTCGGCAATTTTGGGTATTTTTTCGGATTTTTGCGTTGGCAAAAAAGGACTGCGTGCCTCGCGTAGGGGCGAGGTCTCCTCGCCCACAGGGTCAGGAAACCTACCCCCTACGATGCGCTTTACATTTTCTTGTGCGGCTTAAACAGTAAGGGCGGTGTATGCAGCATACACCGCCCTTATTGTGGTTAGTAGGTTAGTTCAAATAGGGTGTATCCCTGAATGAACCCGTTCATGTAGCGACACTCGCGCGTCTCTACAAAATTAGTTTCGCGTTTTCAGATCGCCCCAGGTCGTCGTCAGCTTTCCAGCAGCATTGACGTTGCCCCGAAGATGCGTAGTGCGCAAAGTCGTGCGCGTGCCATCTAAGGAAACGTCTTCTATCTGGTAATAGTAGACGACGTTGGGTTTCGCAGAGGTGTCCGTCCACGTATAGACGTGCTTTTCAGCAGTAGTGCCGTGTCCGGGGATGATGCCTTTGCTGTTGACGACTGTAAACTCGCCGGTCTTTGTTTCACTGCGCAGTATATTGAAGCCTGCGTTGTTCAGTTCAGACTCGGTGGTCCAACGGATGACGACTTGACCGGTGGCTGTGTCGCGTGCTGGGCGGAAGCTTGCCAGGGAGACGGGCAGGGGTCCCCCGCCATGGTGTCCTGGTGTGCTTACATCGTTTTTATCGCCGTAATAGGTCGTTTCGCTATAGCCTTCTGCGGAGCGCCCCGTATCCTGTGCGGAGATCCATCCACTCGGATCCATACCATCTTCAGCCTTACGACCTTCATATCTACGTATGATAGACGCGCGATGCCCATCGCTGTTGATACCCATCGGCAGGGCCCACTCGGGTGCATCGTTTGTGCGGCGATCCCCATCGGTGTTGCCGACTTCGTCAACCAGTTTCTTATCCTTGTCCGTGAGTTTCAGATAGAAACCCGCGGCACTCAGGACGGTATCGGTGCGCGCTTCCATATCCAGAGCGGTGCGATGTGATGTCCAGAGGTCTATCGTGCGAGTATCCGGGAAATGGTCTCTGCCCGAGTTAGAACCACTGGTGGAAACAAGCAATACCGTCTGATTCGGTGCGAGGGTAACGGCACCCAGCGTGATCGTGGCGTTCTGACGGGCTTTTAAACCTTCATCGCGTGCGTTCTGTATCTCCAGTTGCCAGCCGTTCAGGTTCACACCCTGGGTCAGTGAAGAATTGTAAAGTTCTATCCACTGCGGCAACGAACGTCTCCCCGAACCCGCACCCGCACTAAACATGATCTCAGAGATCGTGACCTCTGCATCAGAGAGATCCGCGACTTTCTCTTTCAATGCACCGTTATCATAGCCGGGGGTGCCGCCGTTTTCATCGGTTTTGGCAGCCGTGCGGTCATAGCCGATGCCCGTGAAACCCACTTTCGCCCAGTGCTTCTCGCCTATACCATCATTCTTGCCAGTCCGTTTATAGACGCGCCCCGCACGGAAGTCCTCATCGGCACCATCAATCACGTTGCCGTGCCCAGCAGCCCATAACTGAAGGGGCCACACCTCTGTGTCAAAGCTACCATCCTTTTTCTCAGCGAAATAGGTGCCACCATGATCAACAACGTGCGTTGACTTACCTTCTTTGTCATTCGCATTACGAAGGATCAGGTTATATTTGCCACTATTGGGTAAAACCAGCTTGCTATCTATGTAATACAAGGATTGCACACCGCGTTTGACCCGATCCGCCAGTGCTTTGTTAATCTGCACACCTGCAGCCAGGTCATTCCCCGAACCCGTCGGATCCGAGTTCGCAAGCAACAGGATACCATTAACGGGGAGCTTCGTGCTATCGGTATCCGGGAACGAAACTAACTGCGTCTCTTTCGCAACACCATCCACCGACATCACAATATTCAGCTCCCACTTCTTGAGATTAACCTCACCGCCCGTGGTATTCAGGAGTTCAACCCAATCCTTGGCATCGCTGCTGCTATTGCCTATCTCGTTGATCAGCACCTCTTGCGACAGCACCGTCGGGTCTGGTCGAGCTGCCGTAGGATACGTACCAGGCGTCCCAAGACGATTACCACCCAAATTCCTGGTGGGTCTCCCAGAAGCAACCCAAGTACCCGAACGCTCCGGATCCCCATCATCTTTCGCATGATCCGCATGCCCGGTATTCGCTGTGTCGAACTGCTTGAGTTTACGATACATAGACACAAGGTCCACCGCATTAGCAGCAGTCGTCGCTTCACTGCGACCCCCCTTGCTCGGGATAGCCCAGAAACCCGGATTACCCATATTACTCACAAGATCCACGCGCCCCGCATCCGTCGCAGTAGGCACATCCGGTAAGGGGGAAACACCGCCTTGTCTAAAGTCAAGCATCCAACTCGACCCGTCAAAGATAATGTTCGCACCCGTCTTGTTGTAGACTTCAATCCACTGGCTATACTTAGAACGAGACCCTAACGAGGCATCGCTTGCAGCCATGATCTCCGTGATCTTCAAATCACCCACTGCCGCACCCGCAGGCCCCTTAACGATGATCGTCCCACCATTGCGGAAGAAATCCTGGAGATCCGCCATATTCCCAACGGGGATGGTGTTTACGCTGGCAATACCCGTGTCATTTGCTGTCGCACCCGGATGCACAAGAACCCCAAAATCTTTGCTCGCAATCCTGTTAGGAGGAGGAGTTGTTCCGCCACCACCACCGCCACCACCACCGCCGGTGTCGATAGGATTGACAGTGATAGTGAACGTCTTCTCAACACTACCCGCACTGTTCTCCGCAGTGTAGGTAAAAGTAGTCGCCGACATCACAGCAGCGGGAGTCCCCCTCAGCGTCCGAGTCCCTGGATCAAACGTCAGACTATTCCAAGCGGCGGGGGTCAGCGAGTAAGCCACGCCAGCCCCCGATGTTACCACCGGCAATACCTCACGCACTTCTGTATTCACAAAGTATGTCTTAGCTGAAACATCTGGTAACACAGGAACATCTACGGGTCGGGGATTGACAGTGATAGTGAACGTCTTGGTGTCACTCCCAGCACTGTTGGTCGCAGTGTAGATAAAAGTAGTCGCCGACATCGCAGCGATGGGAGTCCCACTCAGCACCCGATCCGTTGCATTAAACGCAAGACCATTCCAAGCCGCCGGGCTCAGCGTGTAAGTCACGCCAGCCCCCGATGTTACCACCGGCAATGGTTCGCTCACTGCCATACCCACAGTGTAGGTCTTAGCTGGAACAATTGGTAACACAGGAACATCTGTTGGTGGGGGATTGACAGTGAGAGTGAACGTCAGCTGGGCATTACCCCCGCTGTTTGTGGCAGTGTAGGTAAAAGTAGTTGCTGTCATTGCTGTTGTGGGGGTGCCACTCAGCAGCCGGGTCGCTGCAGTAAACGCAAGACCCGCAGGTAAAGCAGGGGTTAGGCTGTAAGTGATACCCGCACCGCTCGCCATCGGAAGTTCTATAGCCGGCATCGCCACACCTACAGTCAACATCTGATTGGCAATCACCGTACCAGCAGCAAACGTAGGCGCCGGCACTGAGCCGCCAGTGATAGTGAGAGTGAACGTCAGCTGGGCACTGCCAGCGCTGTTTGTGGCAGTGTAGGTAAAAGTAGTTGCTGTCATTGCTGTTGTGGGGGTGCCACTCAGCAGCCGAGTCCCCGCAGTAAACGCAAGACCCGCAGGTAAGGCAGGGGTTAGACCGTAGGTGATACCCGCACCGCTCGCCATCGGAAGTTCTATAGCCGGCATCGCCACACCTACAGTCAACATCTGATTGGCAATACTCGCATCACCAAACGTAGGCTGCGTCCGCGTCGGCATCGGTGTCGCTGACACGGGTTCAGAAGGCACACCCGCCAACTTCTCAAGAGTCGCCTTCAGACGAATACGCACTGTGATAGCCGTGCCATTCACACCCAGTATCGCTAACGGATATACTGACACTGCCACCCAATCATCAGCATCCTTTTTATATTCATACAGGGACACATTTGCTGACGTGCCACCACGCCAAGTCACCCTTATCCTACCATCACCGGGAACCGCCATAACACCCACAGGGGCAACTTGCGACTCTTTGGCACCCGGCGTCCCAGACACAGCAACAGAGGGCGTGCCCGCAGGCGTAGCACGGATACGCACGGAGATGGGGATGCCAGCAGCCCCACGGATGACCAACGGATAGGCCGACACAGCCACCCAATTCACACCCCCATCGGTGCTATACTCATACCCCGTAGCCGAACCACCTGTCCAAGACACCGTTATCTTCCCAGGCCCAGGTTCCACAACAACCCCCGTCGGCATATCGCTGCTAGTGTCGCTACCAGTGTCGCCGTTGCCATCGCCGTTTCCATCGCCGTCCATGGCATCGTCAACAGTTGGGACTGGGGTAGGGGTCTGTGGTGTAGTTGGCCGGAACACCGGGCTCGTACCGTCCGCGTTCTGTATACGTAGCGTAAAACCTATACTTGTATCAACATCGGCCCCATGACTGCCGCCATCAACCGCAGTATAGGTATAGTAAATTAGGGCTGCTTCAGTAGGGGTGCCAGCAAGGGTCCGAGTTGAGGCTGTGAATGTTAAGCCGTTGGGAAGATCCACAATAGAGTTGTCGGGAGGAGGAAGATTTCCCGTCAGCGTATACGTCGTGGTATCGCCGTCTTCTTGCGTCGCCGCTGGCAACACAAGACTAAACGCCTGCCCTACCCTCCCAACTTGATTATACGGCGTTACCTCGCTACTAAACACAGGCGGGGAATGGATGGTGATATTAAACGTCTGCGTAATTGAGGTCTCACCTGGTGCCGAGGCAGTTAGCGTATATGCTGTGGTCGGGCTGCCTACCGTGACAGTCCCCACGATGGTGGGGATATGCCGAACCGGAAACACTGTAAGGGACAAACCAGTCGGGAGGGTAGGCGCTATAGAGTAAGTTAGCTGACTGATTTCGATACCCTGAGCAAATGACAAAGCCCTGTTGGATTCCTGATCTTTACTAAATTCTAAATCGGGTTGTGTAGCAGGATCCCATGTAAGCGCAGCGTCTACAGCAGGTGTCATCAGCAGCAAGGCAACTGCAAACAAAACTATGAAACTTGCTAACGAAAATCTCATTTTCTTTGATAACATGATTTATTTCCTCCTAAAAGAAACTATCGTTTGGACAATCTTGTGAACTTATGGGGGCTTCCAAAAGCCCCGGTGTGTTGGTTTTCAGATTAGGTTCGCTCTGAGTGACACAGCCTAACAGGTTATGCTACAACAGCCTAACAACGAAGGGCTTAGGGCGGACGCAAAGCCAACAGAACAGCCAGATAGAAACACACGGGGAGTGAAAAGCAATCCGAGCAGCCGCTGATACGGTGTCTTCGCGTCAGGTTTATTGGAAATAACGGGAGTAGACTTCTCTGGAGAGGGCCAGGGAGCAGAGAACGACGATTGTGTCCAGTTAACTGACAGTTGAATCTGGGGGGGGGGGGGGGGGGGGGTAATAACCCATAGTTAATAATATCGATACGTTAACGAAAGACGCAAAGAAGCGAAACCGACACACGGCACAAGAGACACCTCGCATCGTTTCACTTCGCACTGCTTTTATTGCAAAATTAACAAATCGGTTAAACATCGTTGATAGCTGTCCTTAACGCGTTTCCCCTTGCTTGCGGGGAGGGTGTTCCTCTCCCTCTGCTTGCGGGGGGTCGGGGGGCCCCCACCCCCTAGGTTTAAGGGAAACCTGCTTTCAGGCTAACATCAATTATACACGCATCTGAACTAAGAGGTCAATATGTTAATTATACACGATCTGAACTTAAGGTGTCAATATTTTCTGTGTGCATTCCCTTTTGCCTAAGGTTTAGCAAAAATCTTCTGTAGCATGGTTTCCTGTTAGGCTGTGTCTGTGTCTATTCCCTTTTGCCTAAGATTTAGCAAAAATGCTACGGTATGGATGCTTTAATCACGCAGAAAAACTCACTCCGCTGCAATTTTCTCAAAAATAATGACATGCTGCCAGGGCAAGTCCCTGAGCGTTTCTACCCACGCAAGCGGATGCGGGGTCGCCTCTTTAACCACCTGCAACTCACTCATCTTGTGCAAACGTTTGATGGGCACACGCGGATCCTCGGCGCGGTATTCGACGAAAGCGATCCTGCCCCCCGGTTTGAGGGCACGGCAGATATTCTGCAGCATCTCATACGGATGTGAAAACTCGTGATAGACATCCACCATGATCGCTAAATCCACCGATGCTGATGGTAATTTCGGATCGGTAATTGTGCCTAAGACCCCTTTGATATTGGCAATACCTTCTTCCGCCATCTTCGCAGCAAGGATGTCAAGCATCTCCTGTTGAATTTCAACCCCGTAGATGATACCTGTCTCACCGATTTTCGGAGAGATCCGTCGAGCGATATAACCTGTACCAATACCGATATCTGCCACGACATCCCCCTCTTTGAGTTTCAGTAATTCAACCAATCGGTTCGGCATCTCTTCACGTTCACGTTCAGGACGTTCCAACCATTCTGCCCCTTGATGCCCCATCACGTGAGAGATCTCCCGTCCCATGTAGAATTTACCGATACCGTCTCGACTCGGTGCCCGCTGTTCGTAGCGAGTGCTTACGGGACGTTGTGCATCTTGTGCGGTTGTGGCATAACCCAATAGGAGAGCCACGCAAATAGCTCCTGTAAAAACATAAAATTTGCTGAACATCTGTTTGAGACTACTTTCTTATAAGTCGTTGTCACTTGTCTATTTACCACTTTCCGAGGTAGAGTCTTCGATTTTCCAGAGGCATCGGTACTCGCTTTCCTTGCTGCCGTTGTGAGTCAACAATCGCGAGGACCATCTCGGTGCTACGGTGTGCGAGCTGGATATTGCCTTGTGTCTCGGTATCGGTGTCAAGCGCGGCAACAATGTCCTCAATACAACCGACTGTGCCGCTTTTCCGTTCAAAAGCGGGGAATTGTGCATCTAAAATTTCATCAAATTGCCCTTGCCGTTTACGGAGTTGAAAACCGAGCCCGTTGTTGAGTGAACGGACGGTGCCTTCGCTACAGTTCACCTCAAATTCATAAGCCGTGCCGGGAATACTGATGCCGTTGATACCGTTTTCAAAACGGATGAATCCCATCACGATACCCGGATCGGTTTCAGTGCGGTTGTCTTCAAAATCGGCATCGGCAACGGCGACGTTGCCTTGCACGTATGCTATCGGAGAATCGCTTGCCAAAAAGAGGAGTAGATCCGCGGCGTGCGTATATCCCCAAAGCGCAGCCCCCCCCGTATAGGAAATAATAGAACGTCTGTCCCCGAGTGTGCCGCTTTCAAGAATCTCCCGCATCTTGATGTATCCGGGTGTAAAACGTCTTTGTGTACCGAGATTGAACTTGATGTTGTGTTTCTCGCATATCTCCAACATAGCGTCCGCCTCTTCCATAGAAGCACAGAGCGGCTTGTCGCAATAGACACCCCGCACACCGTTTTCTGCGGCGAATTGTGTAATAGCTGCGTGGTTGCCGGGACGCGTGGCGATGCTCACGATGTCCGGTTTCTCTTGGACGATCATCTCGCGATAGTCTGAATAGTACTTCGGAATATCCCACTTGTTGCAGACGTGTTGCGCTTTTTCCTCGACCACATCTGCAGCAGCGATAAGGTCTGTGCGTTCAAAAGCAGTATATCCTGCGGCATGTGAATACGGTAGTGCGCCGTGTGGTGTTGCCCGGACTTCTTCATCAATTGTGCCGCCCATTCTACCACACCCAACAATGCACGCCCGGTATTGATTCGTTCCCATTGGTTTCCCTCCCGATAGCAGTTCGCAAATAGCGAATACAAAAACACCTATGCAACGGATTATACCCTATTTTCCGGTTTTAATGTAACCCCAAATCCCGCTAAGTATGTCCTTGCAACTTCCACTTTTTTATCGTAAAATGTCTAAAAACGAAGTAGAGGTTACATAATGCAACTTGGATTTGTAAGTGCGATTTTACCGGAACAGACGCTGTCAGAACTTGTCCAATTCGCCGCTGACACCGGTTTCGATTGCGTCGAATTGATGTGTTGGCCCAAGGGAAAAGCAGAACGGCGTTACGCCGGGGTCACACACGTTGATGTAACAGGATTTTCCCAAGCAGCAGCGGATGAAGTCCTACAATGCGTTTCAGATGCAGGCATAACCATCAGCGGCTTAGGTTATTATCCAAACCCACTGACCCCCAACGAATCCGAAGCCGCTTTTTATAGCGAACATCTCAAAAAATTAATCCTGGCAGCGGAAAAATTATCCGTGGATATCGTAAACACCTTCATCGGTAGGGACCAGACCCGCACGATAGCTGAGAACTGGGACCGTTTTAAGCAGGTATGGACACCGCTCATCCAATTCGCCGCTGACCACGGTATCCGTATCGGCATTGAGAATTGCCCTATGTTCTTTACAGAAGATGAATGGCCCGCTGGGCAAAATCTCGCCTACTGTCCTGCCATTTGGGAACGGATGTTCGAAGAGATTCCGTCTCCGAATTTCGGACTCAATTTCGATCCATCCCATTTTATATGGTTGCAGATGGACTATCTGAAGCCGTTGGTCACTTTTGCGGATCGCATCTTCCACGTGCATGCGAAAGATGTCCGGTTAGACCGGGCAAAACTTGATGAAGTTGGCATCCTCGCAACCCCTTTGTCGTATCATACGCCGAAACTACCAGGGCTTGGCGATGTGAATTGGGGCAGCTTCTTCTCTGTCCTCAGTGACACCGGTTATAACGGGGCAGTCTGCGTCGAGGTAGAGGACCGGGCTTATGAAGATACATTGGCAGCGCGCCAACGTTCCCTTCAGCAGAGCCATATCTTCTTGAGACAGTTCACTGGATGATCTGATGCGCAGTTATGACTGGTTGGCCCCAGAGTTTGCCGCAATCGCACCAGACGGTTTACGCCGCCTCCGCACCCTCATGAGCGCGCCCACCGGAACGATTAAGCTGGACGGGCGCAATGTTGTGTTACTCGGTTCAAATAACTATTTGGGGTTAAGCACGCACCCTGAAGTTATCACTGCCGCAGTCGAGGCAACGCAAACCTTTGGTACAGGGGCAAGCGGTTCCCGCCTAATTTCAGGAAATAGCGAACGTTATACAAATTTGGAATCCAACCTCGCAAAGACGAAAGGCGCTGAAGCCGCCCTGGTCTTTAGTTCCGGTTATGCTGCAAACACAAGTGTTATCCCAGTGCTCGCAGGGGAAGGCGACCTCATCTTAAGCGATGCCCTCAATCACGCCAGTATCATAGACGGATGTCGCCTCAGTCGGGCAAGCAAAAAAATTTATCAACATTG
The DNA here is from genome assembly GCA_965202725.1 of Candidatus Poribacteria bacterium. GTDB lineage: Bacteria > Poribacteria > WGA-4E > WGA-4E > WGA-3G > WGA-3G. The sequence continues at coordinate 3,085,024 of OZ241845.1, read as the reverse complement.
CGACATAGAACACCTCAAAACCTTGTTGTCGGAATCTACTGCGTTTCGGCGGAGGCTCATCGTGACGGACGGGGTTTTCAGTATGGACGGTGATATCGCGCCCTTACAGGACATCTACGCCCTCGCTAAGCAATACGATGCTATGCTACTGGTAGATGACGCACACGGGTTTGGGGTATTGGGCAAGGACGGGAGCGGCACGGTCTCACACTTCGGGTTGGAAGGGGAAGAAATTATCCAGATGGGGACACTCAGCAAGGCAGTTGGTGCGCTCGGCGGGTATATTGCAGGGAATCGCACACTGATTGCGTTGCTTATTAACCGTGCCCGTGGATTTATTTTTACAACCGGATTACCTCCGGCGACGTTAGCCGCGGCAAATGCTGCGCTCGATGTTATCCGATCTTCGACGGAACTACGACAAAACTTGTTCTTGCACGCGAAACGTCTCAAAACGGCACTGATTGATTTAGGCTATACCGTACTCCCGAGCGAAACGCAGATTATCCCGTTGGTGTTAGGACATCCACAACGCGCAACAAACTTAGCAGAAGCACTGCTCACTGAAGGCGTATTTGCACCGGCTATCCGTCCACCAGCCGTACCGACGGGAACAAGTCGTTTAAGACTCACCGTCATGGCAACACACACACGCGCAGAAATTGCGCAGGCGATCGAGGCGTTTGCTACGTGCAGTAAAGCTTAAAAGTGTTAGGACAGACGGCCTGATGCCCTTTTGTAGCATACCCTCGCTTGCGGGTGGCAGAAACCTCGCTTGTGGAGTTTCTATAAGCCCTCCACACCGGCGGTAAACCCGAAATGGCAAAGCAAGAAGCACACACCTTTAGACGTGTGAGGATCACCTTGCAAAATTTACTATCAACTAACTGCTAATTGCTAACCACGATGTCTTGCAATTTTTCCCCCGCCATGCTAAACTATGGCAAATTCTATTGCAAAGCGAGACATTAGAAATGAGCAGAAAGGCACATATCATCGATTTTGGGAAGCAGAACCCTATTGACCGCGGAACCGGTGTCAAAACCGTGCCGTTAGCAGGCAAATGGATCAATTCCACTACCCTCACCAACGGCGTAACGACATTTGATCCCGGCGCAGCGATCGCGCGGCACTACCATAACTGTGATGAGTCCGTCACGATTCTCGAGGGGGAAGCCACCTGTGAAGTTGATGGCGATATTTTTACGATGAAAGCCTTCGATACCACATTTGTCCCAGCTGGCATTCCACACCGATTTTGGAATGCCAGCAATGCACAGATGAAAATCTTATGGACCTACGCTGCTATCAACGTAACCCGTACGTTTACGGAGACGGGTGAAACGGTAGAACATTTGTCGTCGGGCGATCAAGCGGTTGTCACATAACGACTAGGGAGATCCACCATGTCCATTCAAACCTATATTAAGGACAATCAAACAGCGCTCTGTGCGTTGCTGCAGGAACTCGTCAGGATTCCGACCCTCAATCCACCGGGCGAAAATTACGCCGAGATTGCCGGACTCCTTGAGGCAAAGTGTCAGGCACTAGGAATGGTTACGCAGATTGCCGAGGTACCTACGGCTCGGGCAGCACAGGTGATTTCAAACGCAGCGACTCATCCCCGGCTAAACCTCATTGCCCGTTGGGATGTCGGCGCAGAAAAAACGGTGCATTTTAACGCTCACTACGACGTGGTGCCGGTCGCAGGCACCTGGCGTTTCAACAACCCATTCAGCGGAGAAATTGAGGGTGAATGGCTCTATGGACGCGGGGCCGATGATATGAAAGATGCTATCGCTGCACTCCTCTTTGCAATTGAGGCTCTCCAAGCAACCGGGACACAGCCAAACTTCAATATCGAATGCTCTTTCACATGCGATGAAGAGACCGGTGGACAGCTGGGAGCAGGATATATTGTTGCAGAAGGACTGGTTCATGCAGACTACGTTGTCAGCTGCGAAGGCGGTTCGGAGATGAACATCGGGAACGGACACAACGGCGTACTCTGGTTAGAAATTGATATTGAGGGCAAAGCCGCGCACGGCGCACAACCGGATAAAGGGATAAACGCCTTTGAGAAGACCGCCGAACTTGTGACTGCGTTGCAACGGATTAAACGGCACTTGACATCACCGGAACGCGCATTTAAACTCCCGGATGGTAAGGAGCGCTATCCTACTATGAACATCGGCGGCACCTTCCGCGGCACCGATGGCGATAAGGTCAATACCGTCCCGGCACACGTCACGTTTTCAATTGACCGACGCATCACACCGAACGAAAAACTTGAATTCGCCGAACTCGAACTGCGAGAAGCAATTTCGGGGGCATGCCAGTACTACCCTGACTTGACAGCAGAAGCGCGCGCCATCTTGCGAATTGAACCGTGTTTGACAGATACGGCTTCACCGGTAGCACAGGCGTTCGCCAACGCCGTGCGAACCGTGCGTTTCAATCAACCGCGATTTAGAAACACGACAGGATTCACAGACTTGCACTACTTCGTCAACATAGGCTTACCTGGCGTTGGATATGGACCCAGTGGCGAGGGGGGGCATGCTATCAACGAGCGTGTAAATATCCCCGACCTGGTAAGGACTTCCGCCATCTACGCAACCTTTATGACGCGAGCGGAACTGTGAGCGCCAATTAATCTACCGGCGACTGACTGTCGTAAAAAAGTTTCAAGGCATCCGACGTGAGCAAAAAATTTCAACGGTACATCGAAGATTTCATCTGTGGATATTGTGGTGCCGCTGTTACAGGAGACGGCTATACCAACCACTGTCCAGAATGCCTCTGGAGCCGACACGTCGATGTCAACCCCGGAGACCGTGCTGCATCCTGTCGAGGCATGATGGAACCGGCCGGATTTACGATAAAACACGGCAATTATATGCTTATTCACCGCTGCACAACATGTGGTCAAGAAAAAAAGAACAAAACATCAGAAAATGACAGTTTTGAGGCTATTCTGAGCCTACAAGGAGAACTAAATGGCTAAAAAAGGAATCTTTGCAGTCGCAGGTATCTGCATCGCTGCTATTGCTGCGATCATTTTAGCAGTGTTATTGCATTCAACTTCCAACAAACTCGAACAGACACAGACTCAATTGGCTACCGTTAAAGCGACTTTACAGACACTCGAAACTGAGAAAGTCGATACAGAGAAAGAACTTACTGAAACTCAAGCCACATTGGAAAAAAAACGTTCAGAACTCAGCCAAACGCAGGAGATATTACAAAATGCAAGTGAAGCTGCTCGGAAAATCGCCGCCGAACGGAACGCACTTCAAACAGACAAAAGTGCCCTTGAATCCGAAAAAGAGAGCCTCCGCACAAAATTGACCGAGATTGAATCGGAACTACAACGCATTCGCGCGCAATCACAACGTTCAATTACGGCTATCCAAGAGAGATTCAAGGATACCGTCGGTGCGGTGTTAGACGATGCAGGCCGGCTGAAACTTGATGTAAAGGGGAAAATTCTCTTTGAAACAGGGAGCGCGATTCTGAGTACAGAGGGAAAAACGCTTCTCGATGCGATCGCTCAAGAGATACTGCTAAATTCAGATTATACGGATTATGCGGTGCGCATTGAAGGACACACGGATAACGCCCCTATCGGTGGCTCTGAGATCCGAAATTGGGATCTCTCAACTGAACGCGCGCTGGCTGCCGTGAAATACTTGCAGGTACACGCCAGTGTTGACGCGCAACGCTTAGCAGCGACGGGATATGCCTTCTATCAACCGATAGCTACTGCCGATACACCCGAAGCTAAAGCGAAAAACCGGAGAATCGAAATTATTCTCGTCCCACCGCAAGACTTTCTAGCCGAACTCCTGACATCGCTCCAGAAAGTGATGGTATCCATTGAGACAAAGGCTACGGAGTAAGGCTATTCTATTCGTCGGATTTCTTTTCCGAGGCAGCACGTTTCGCGGCTATTGCGAGTTCCGCGGCGCGCCGGATCAGCAGGCGCGTTTCATCAATCGCTGCAAGGATATGCTTATTCGTCCACGACACCGAAGCAAGATAACGTAATTCATCTGGATCGTTCAGCGTCTCAGCACCGAGCCCGATCTGAAGGCCGCTTGCGGTGATATATTGCATCCCGGCGTTGACATCGGCCCCATCAAATTCCACACTCAGCGTGATGTCGCCTCGTGCAAAAGCAGGTTGGAATTCTTTGCTCAGCCCGACAAAAAGACCGAGAGGCCCTTCCGCAAACTGAAATCGATGGGCACCAACACCGATATGCCCGGAAAATTGGTGGATGCGCGGCAGATTGAACATTTTACTGACAGCTAGAAACGGCGAAGGGGTTGAGTTACCCATTACTGAGTCCGTGGTGAGAAGCCTATCACCGCGATATTCAATACCGATTGCGATACTCGGAACTGCACCAACTTCTTGCTCTTTTAGGAGTTGCACTTTCAAACTCGCAGCCTGCTCAGTGGAAGGCTCGCCCCTACCCTCCTCATTCCATATATACCCCAATCCTACTTCAACCCTATCGAACAGTCCAAAGTTAAGGTGGAAGCAGGGCGTAGCCACGAGGTATTCTGCAATCACATCAGCCGAGCTGTTCCGCTGATCGAAGTGGGCAGCGACATAAGGGCCTACTGCAAACACACCATGTTCCAGCACTGCGCCCGTCGGGATATCCACCAACCCCGTGTCTATAAACAGCCCCGCGTTTGCAGAACTGGACACCATTATAACGGCAAAAACGAGCAGCAAAAGCAAAACCCAGGGGCTACGCATTGCGTCCCTCCATATACCGAATCCCGGCAGGCGTACCAATAATAATCTTATTTGCACGGTTGACAAAAATCCCGTTTTCTACGACACCGGGAATGTTATTCAGCTGCAACTCAACCTGATCTGGTGCCGGAATGCCATCAAAATGACAGTCGAGTATATAGTTGCCGTTGTCAGTAATGAGGGGTTGGTCTCTATCGTGCGCGAGTGCGAGGCGTAACGTTGATTTGCCACAAATCCGGTTAACTTCCGCTTGGGTCGCCTCCCATCCGAACCGCACAATTTCTACCGGCAGTGGAAAGGTCGTGCCAAGGACACGCGATACCTTGCTCTCATCTACAACAATTAATAACGTTTTAGATGCATTGGCGATAATCTTCTCTCTGACGAGCGCGGCCCCCCCCCCTTTGATCAGGTTAAGATGCAGATCAACTTCATCCGCACCGTCAATCGTCAGATCAATAGTAGGATGGGCAGCAAACGTTGTGAGTGGGATTTGTTGCGCGGCTGCGATTCTTTCGGTGCCATCGGATGTCGGGATACCTACGATATCAAGTCCTTCCCGGACCCTATCACCGAGTTTCAGGAGTGCGTAATAGACAGTAGACCCCGTCCCTAACCCGACAACCATACCAGATGTGACGCTTTCTGTCGCTTTTTCGGCAGCAATCTTTTTTTGGTTTTCGGTGTTCATGATACCTATAAGTTTACCAGAAAACCGCTGTGAAATCAAATTGCTATATGCACGGTTGGCTAATGGCGCCTGGCAGTTTGACTTCTTTCAAAAATTATGTTAAAATAAGCGTCATGAGGAATAACATTCGCCATAGCAAACTGGTAGTCGGGCAATTAGTCGCTGAACCTGGCGCTCGGATGGAAGGACACCTGAGGGTTGGAAGCATGCCAGATGGAACGGCGGTTCGACTCCCAATCGTGTTAATCAATGGGAGGTACCCCGGCAAAACGCTCTACGTTCAAGCAATTAGCGACGGAGACGAACTCAACGGAATCGCTGTTATTCACGAAGTCCTCCAGAACATAGCCCCCAAGCAGCTGCGCGGTAAGATCATCGCGGTGCCCCTTGTTAATGTCCACGCTTTCCACACGAAACAGGCGCTCAGCCCTGTGGACAACCGAAAGATGAACCGCTGTTTTCCGGGCAGACGCGACGGCACTTCCAGCGAACGGATCGCCTATCACCTCTTTCAGCGTGCCGTTCAGCAGGCAGACTACTGCCTCGATCTACACCAAGGTGGCGTACACCCGATGATTGACGAAGTGCGGGTCCGCGTCGATGAAAACCATACACTCCACAGCGCCTGCCTCGAACTGGCGCGCGTCTTCGGTATCGGCCATATTCTCAATCAGCAGGGGCCCAAAGGCCAACTTGCACAGGCTGCCCCGGAGGTCGGCGTTCCAACGATCGACCCAGAATTAGGCGGCACGCATGGCTGGGACGCGGCAAGTATCCAAAAAGGGGTGCGCGGCGTGCTTAACGTTTTGCAATACTACCACTTTATCGATGGAACACCGGAGATACCCGAGCGGCAAATTGTCGTTAAACAGTTTATACCCCTCTTGAGCAACGAAGGCGGCTTTGTCTATTACAAAGCGGAATTGTATGACAAGGTAGCAGCGTATCAACCGATTGCTGACATCCGAGACGTGTTCGGAAACGTGAGGGAGTCGATCCGAGCGCCCGTAGAAGGTATTTTTTGGGCGAAACCGGTCTATCCAATGGTAGCCAGTGGCGGCATCATTGGTAAAATTGGCACACCGATTGGGTATCTATAGCGGACCGCTTAACGCAAACCGATCGGGAGTAAGGATGCAGGATTTCAAGGGAGTGAAGGTGTGGGAAAAGTCTCACGACTTAACGTTTCGTCCGTATAAGTTCACGTCACAATTTCCGCGCGAAGAGATGTATGGGCTTGCAAGCCAAATCCGTCGGGCGTGTGCCTCGATTCCGACAAACATTGCCGAAGGCTGTGACAGAGAAAGTTGCGCGGACTTCGCCCGTTTTCTTCAGATAGCCTGGGTCAGCCAGCGAAACAGAATATCTTATGCTACTTGCACACGGTCTCAAATACCTCAACTCGGATCAATACGGCGAGTTAATGGATACGGTTAACCAGATAAAAAGGATGCTAATCAATTTACAAAAAAGTGTCAAAGCGGACCGCGAACCGCTTAACGCAAACCGCGATTAGCGATTAGCGATTAGCGATACGCAAACCGCAAATAGCAAACCGATAGGGAGTAAGAATGCGGGATTTCAGGGGATTGCAGGTGCGGGAAAAGTCTCACGACCTAACGTTGCGTACGTATAGGTTCACATCACAATTTCCGCGCGAAGAGATGTATGGGCTTACAAGCCAAATCCGCCGAGCGTGTGCCTCGATTCCGACAAACATTGCCGAAGGCTGTGGCAGAGGAAGTTCCGCGGACTTCGCACGTTTTCTTCAGATAGCCATGGGCTCAGCCAGCGAAACAGAATATCTGATGCTACTCGCACACGATCTCAAATACCTCAACTCGGATCAATACAGCGAGTTAATGGATATGGTTAATCACATAAAAAGAATGCTAATCAATTTACAAAAAAGTGTCAAAGCGGACCGCGAATAGCGGACCGCGATTAGCGATTAGCGATTAGCGATACGCAAATTTATGGGAGATATAGGAGTGCACGAACAGAATCGCAGAGCTTTTATTGAAAAAATGGGCCGGAACGGGGTCGCTATCTTTGCGAGTCGATCCCCGGCACTATGGAATCACGACACTGAATATGTGTATCGCCCGGATCCGAATTTTTATTATCTGACAGGGTTTGAAGAACCTGAGTCGATTTGTGTGATTGCACCCGACCATCCGAAGCACCAATATATCCTATTCGTCCGACCGAAAGACAAACAAGCAGAAATTTGGAACGGTAAACGGGTCGGGGTTAAGGATGCCCATAAACGTTATGGCGCAGATAAAGCCTATTCCATAGAAACGTTCAGTGAGAAAATCGGAAAATACTTAGCGGGCGCTGAAAGGCTTTACTACACATTGGGCTCCAACCCAGACATTGACAGCGATATCCTCTCGATCTTTACAGGATCCGTCAGATCACGAATTCGCTCGGGTAAAGGACTTGATACCTTCGTCGATCCAAGTCCTATTCTCAGCGAACTGCGGCTAATCAAAAATGAGACAGAACTGGAGCGGATCCAGATGGCAACGGACATTACGGCGGCTGGGCACGTTGCTGCAATGAAGGCAGTGCAGCCGGGGATGTTTGAATACGACTTGGAAGCACTCGTTGAATCTACGTTCCGCATGAACGGAGCAAACGGGCCAGCCTTTCCGACGATCGTTGCAAGTGGCGGGAACGCCACGACACTCCACTACACAACGAATGACTGCCGGATTGAAGACAACACACTCGTGCTTATCGATGCCGGGGCGGAATACAAGCGGTATTCTGGCGATGTGACCCGTACCTTCCCCGCAAATGGCACTTTCACTGCGGCGCAGAGAGACATCTATCAACTCGTCCTTGACGCGCACTATGCGATTATCGAGTCTATCCGTCCGGGTGTCTCTATTGACGAACCTCACGAGAAATCAATTGAGCTGCTAACGGAAGCTATGCTCAGCCTCGGGCTTCTCAAAGGGAAACCCAAAAAACTCATCAAGAAAGAGAAATATCGGCAGTTCTATATGTATAGGATCGGGCACATGCTTGGTTTAGATGTGCATGATGTCAATTGCGTCCACGACGCAGAAGGCGAGTTCAAAACCTTCCAACCCGGCATGGTAATCACAATCGAACCGGGGCTTTACGTCGCTGACGGGACAAAAAATGTGCCGCGAGAGTATCTCGGCATCGGTGTCCGCATAGAAGACGATATTCTTGTCACCGAAACCGGGTGCGAGGTACTTACAGACGGGGTTCCAAAAGAGATTGATGCGGTTGAAGCGCTGGTGCGTGGTTAAAGTAACTATAACACATTAAGATGAGAGAGTTTTCGTTTAAGTAATGATATGACGGCTCCCTGTGGTTGAGAACTTAGGGAATCGTAGGCGTTGGGTTTCCCAACCCTTATGCGTCTCAGAAATTGGGTGAAAACATTGTTTTACCGAAAACCCTCTAAAATGGAGTAAAGCGATGACAGATCATGATTTTCAGAACAGCATTCTTGAAGCCTTGTCAGGAATTGAATCGCGTTTAGAAAAACGACTGGGTTCTATGGAGGCACAGAGAAAAGAGGACAACGAACGCTTAGAAAAACGACTGGGTTCTATGGAGGCACAGAGAAAAGAGGACAACGAACGCTTAGAAAAACGACTTGAGTTTATGGAAACTCACACCTCGCAATTGCGCCAGGATGTTGGATGGATTAAAGGCAAATTGGAGGGCAAGCAAGAAAGTAGCAGTAGAATACTAGTCGTCTTCAGCACAGGGGCAGCCATCGCTGCAGTAATTATAGCCCTAATCGCCCTATTCAACTGACAGCAGTATAGGAGAATTTCCCAGAAGATAAAGTAGGAGGCAAGAGATGGCAAAGCGAAAGAAATTTGGTATGAATAAGTATCAACGGAAAGCACACAGACGCGGTGAAGATCGGTTACGTGGAGAGGACGTAGCCTACTATCTGTCCCTCGCCTATTCCCCTAACGTTGACGACCGTGTTGAGGCGATGGATAACCTCTGTCCGTGTCATGTTCGGAAAAGTATCGACAAAGTTTGGGTCGCCCTCTACAAAGGTTTGGTTGATCCAGACCTGCGCGTCCGAAAAGCGGCGTGGCACACGCTCGATGATGGCGGAAACCCAAACGATCCGAGACTCCAACCGCTCCTTGAAAAAATCGCTAAGGAAGAAACCGATCGGAAACTTCGCCAACGTGCACTCGACCTCATTGCTACTACCCGAAACGTTGAGGAGCATAAGGAAGCACTGTTGGCACAGAAAGCCCACACCTTCCGTGGACGCTGCGATTGGTGCGGGGCATCAAATGTACCTGTTAGTTATGATCACGAAACGGAGTTTGAGACAAACAGCACGAAACGTTTGGCTTTGGTCTGTGAGGCGTGTGACACCCAATAAGATACCCCAAGTGAGTTATCGGGTATCTTACAATATACAAGCGAGACACGTCAGCCTTATCCTTAAGGAACTCTCTCATGATTGCAGCACTGAAAGAAATCGTTGCGGAAGAAAAAGACGAAATCCGCCAACAGTACAAAGCCCAGATTAAAGCTGTCTTCGGTTCATACGCGCGTGGAGATTTCCACGCAGACAGCGACCTAGATATCTTGATCGATGCGGATGCCGGTGCTACGCTGTTAGATCTCGTCGGTCTTCAACACTTTTTGGAGGACAGGCTTGGATGCAAGGTGGATGTCGTAACGCACCGCTCACTCCGAGAAGAACTTCGTGCCTCCGTATTCAGCGAAGCGATATATCTATGAGAAACTACCGGCTTTATGTCACAGACATTTTTGAAGCAATGGATGCTGTCCAAACCTTTGTTGAAGGCATGGATTTTGATGCCTTTCATCGCGCAGATTCTTGAAGAAATAGCGTAGGAACAAGTTTCGGACGGACGCCGCATGCTCTTTTGTAGGCTGACCTCCTCGCTTGCGGAGGGGCAGGGGGGAACTCGGACGTCTGTGTTTTTTCAGAAACCTCCAGCTAACAAAGCACCTGACGGTCAACATTGCGTCCGTCCTATTAGAGACAAGCACTTATGGCAACCCATAATCAAATATTTGAAGGATATACCGACTTTATTGCAACCCGCGGGGTCAAAGAGTACCGAGAGACGATCCCAGTCTGGGTAAATGCTCAGGATGTTGTGTTGGAAATCGGCTGCGAGTGGGGAACAACGACGACCCTGATTGCCCCGCATTGCAAAAAAGTTATCGGGACCGATATTAGTCCGAAATGCATTGAACGTGCAAGAAAAACGCATCCAGAACTCCATTTTGAAGTGCTTGACGGCTTTGATGTCAGAGCAGCGCTCGAACTCGATGAACCATTTAGCAAAATTTACATCGACATCTCGGGCTTGTCAGGCTACAACTCACTCCTCGACACGATCGCACTTCTCACCTCTTACGCCACGGTGTTGCGTCCGGCGGCAATCATTGTTAAAAGTGGCGCCTTAAAACGTTTCGCGAGACATTGCAACGCGTGGCGTTCGCCGGATAATTAATAAATAACGTGTGATCTACGGATTAGGTTTCCGAACCCTATGCTCAAGGTCTAAAGTGTCCTGTCGGAATTATGTTTCCGAAGCCCTACCGGTGAACCCCGCATAGCGATACGTGATTGAAGGAATTCCTTTTTTCCGAACGCACGGTAAATAAGAAACAAAAAATAAAAAAAAATTAAAGAAAAATCAATTGGAATGCAACACATAAAATAACACCTCAAAAAGTGAGTTTGACATGATACCTGATGATGTGTACGTACACAAAACAGTAGAAGGTGATGCCGAAGCATTCAACGAGCTCGTTAATCGGCATCATTCAAAAATCTATGGGCTTGCCTATCGCATGCTCGGTAATCGGGAAGATGCCGCCGACGCGACGCAGGAAACGTTCTTAGAAGCATATAAATCCATCAAAACCTTCCGATTCCAATCGCAGTTCGGGACCTGGTTGTATCGCATCGGTATCAACACATGTCAGCAGCATCTCCGTAAGTCCCAATCGCACGATCACAAGGTTACGGCTTACATGAGAGAGTCTGAGATTAACGGTATCGCTGCTGACGAGGATTCACCTGAGCGGGCGGCCCTTAAAGACGAACAGAACGAGATGGTGCAAAGCGCTATTCATTGGTTGCCACCGAAACAGCGTGAAGTCGTCACGCTCTACTATATGCAACACCTGAAATATAGGGAAATCGCCGAAGTTTTAAATTGTTCAGAAGGCACCGTTGCATCGCGACTGAATCACGCATTGAAAAACCTCAAGCGGAAACTGAGCAAATACTATCTTTAACGTATATTTGATAAATAGCAAATTCTCATAGGGTGTGCGGATTATCGTAGCGGTTAGGCATGTCATACGTTGTCCCGCAAGTCCCCCCGCGACGTGCGCGATGGATTCCGTCTATTCCCAGCTGAAATCCCCTAACCCTGCGGGCGAGGGGACCCGTCCCCTACGAGCTTGACGTGCTGCACTTGACTGAAGTCAAGAGACGCCACTAACCCTGCGGGCGAGGGGACCCGTCCCCTACGAGCAGCACGAAATCTCTTTGTGCGAAACGCACGTTATCCTTAAAAAGGAGATGCCGCCATGAACTGTGAACAGACGCTTAACAATCTGCCGCACCTGGTGCAACAGGAAAACGCGGAAACCAGAGAACAGACTGCAGACGGTATCTCTCGGCGTGCGCTTTTGAGGCATCTGCGAACCTGTCCAGAGTGTCAGATGGAATACGAGGCGTTATGGAATACGGCGAGTCTATTAGAGACGGGAGGCGCACCGACTCCACCGCCAGAATTAGTTGGTAACATCCAGCAGCAGATACGCTTTTTTCATAAAAGGCAGCAAGTGGCACTCTTTGCGAACCCGTTGGCGTGGTGTCTTGACCGGGTGAAGTTAGAGCTTTCACCGAGGGTTGTCAACGCCACGGCACTGCTTTTCTATAGTATCGCCTCTTGTTTTTTCCTAAAGCTCGCGTTTTTTACGAACCCGCCAGAACCCTCCCTTGGCTTGACTGCAATGGAAAAAACCCGGCTCCAACAGGTTAGAATCTCACCGACACCGTGGGGATTACTCAAAGACACCGAGCTACAGACTGAAAATAGGCACATACGGCAGCAGTCCGTCAGCGCCGTTCAGAATGGCCCTAATCATTTTTTGACAACGACGCGAGACATCCCTGCAACGTGGCGCACGAATACAGGAACAACCCGTAAACAGCTGGACGAGCCACGCGTCGCTAACTACCCTCAAGCCGCTGCCAGTGAAAAGCTTACGGTGTTTTGGAATCAAATCAAAACAGAATTGTGACATCATGCGCGCTTGTACGCCCTTGTAAGCGCGCCGAGGTCTTTTGCGTAGTTCTCGGAAATGCCTCTACAGCCATTGAAGCCACCCCTCAAAATCCTACAAAAAATTTAATAATCCCTCAATAAACAGAGCCCTGCAATTATCGGTTTTTTCACCATGCTCGCGATATCGTCCCGAGCACAAGAAAAAAGATTGACACACATGCGTTTTTTGTGTAAAATAGGCGAAAGCTTGGACAGCATCAAGGTAACCCACGAGAATGGCTTCAACTAAAAAAATATCGGACAAAACAGATCTGCTTGAAATTTCAGGTTTAAAGACAATCTTTCCGACAGAGGACGGCGTTGTCAACGCTGTGAACGATGTCAGTTTCTCTATTGCGCGCGGGCAAACGGTGGGCGTTGTCGGTGAGAGCGGCTGCGGGAAAAGTATTACGGGGCTCTCAATGCTTCAACTCGTGCCACCCCCCGGACGCATTGACGCGGGTAAGATTTTATTTTATCGCACCGTTGGCGATGAACCCTTGGACATCGCGCGCGTGTCCCCGAAGAGCGAATTGATGCGCCGCATCCGTGGCAACGAAATCGCAATCATCTTTCAAGAACCGATGACCTCCCTCAATCCAGTCTATACCGTTGGAAACCAGATCGCAGAAGCCGTTATGTTACACGATCGGGTAGACAAAAAAACAGCGCACGCGCGCGCCATCGAGATGATTGAACGCGTCGGTATACCTGCCCCCGCACAACGCGTTGATGAATATCCGCACCAACTTTCCGGGGGTATGCGTCAACGCATCATGATTGCGATGGCGCTCTGCTGCTCCCCCACTTTGCTCATCGCAGATGAACCGACAACTGCACTCGATGTTACGATTCAAGCACAAGTACTCGGACTCATGCAGGAACTTCAAGCAGAGATGGGGATGGCAATCATGCTCATCACACACGACCTCGGGGTTATTGCGGATCTCGCCGATGAAGTCGTTGTGATGTACTCAGGGCGCGTCGTCGAACGCGGCTCGGTTGACGACATCTTCTATAACCCACTGCACCCTTACACACAAGGGCTCCTAAAATCCATACCCGTTCTTGGAAGAACACCACAAAAAACACTACCGTCTATACCTGGCACAGTGCCGCATCCGCTTGCCCTGCCCGTCGGGTGTTCATTCGCTCCTCGGTGCCCAGAACGGATGACAACCTGCGACCAGATGCCTGAACTCGCACGAATTCATGGAAAAACAGAGGAGGCCGGACATGCCGTTCGATGTTGGCTGCATACAGACGTATGATCGCTAATCAACGCACAACTCCTAAAAAAATGACAAAACTACTTGAGGTAACGGACCTCCGAAAATACTTCCCAATTCAGAAAGGTATCTTCCAACGCACCGTCGGCTACGTCAAAGCGGTTGATGGTATCAGCTTTGATGTACAACGCAGTGAAACGCTCGGACTTGTCGGCGAAAGTGGCTGTGGAAAAACCACAACCGGACGCTGTCTGCTTCGATTAATCCCGCCGACGAGCGGGAGCTTCATTTTCGGTGAGGATCAGGTAGACTTGGCGGAGTTGTCGCACCGAGAACTCCGCCCTTTCCGCAGACGCATCCAGATGATCTTCCAAGACCCACACGCATCCCTGAACCCACGGATGACGGTCGGAGATATCATCGGAGAGCCAATGCGCGTCAATAAAACCGAAACAGGGAGCGCACTCCAAGACAGGATCGTTGAACTGCTTGAATCTGTAGGACTCAGACCACAGGATAGGCGCCGCTATCCACACGCCTTCAGCGGCGGGCAACGCCAACGCATCGGCATCGCGCGCGCATTAGCACTCCAACCCGACCTTATCGTCGCAGACGAACCCGTCTCTGCACTCGATGTCTCAGTGCAAGCACAAATCCTGAACCTCCTGGCAGAACTCCGAGAAAAGTTTCAACTCTCTTATATCTTTATCGCCCACGATCTAAGCGTTGTAGAACACATCAGCAACCGGGTCGCAGTCATGTATCTCGGCAAAATTGTGGAGATTAGCGATGCAGAAACCCTCTATCAATCCCCGAAACACCCCTATACAGAGGCGTTAATTTCTGCCGTTCCCCTCCCCGACCCGAGCGCGCAACGCAAACGTGAACACATCCGACTCCAAGGGGATGTCCCCGACCCATCTCAACCACCGACCGGCTGTTATTTTCACCCACGGTGCCGTTACGCGACGGATATATGTAAACAAGAAACCCCGGAACTCCGTCAACTAAAAGAAGAGGTTCAGGTGGCATGTCACCACAGCGATACGTTGGAACTACAAGGAGTGCAGTGATGTCAGGACAAAAGATGCCCGCAGATGAACGCTCGGCATGCAGAAAACGCCTTGAACACCTGTGGAAAAGCCGGCGAATGGATGAAAGTTTGCTGCGCCGAGCATGGAACGCTGCACACGAGGTCGCTGCATTGCTTTACGAGGAATTTGGGGCAACCCAGGTCGTTGTCTTTGGCTCACTCACAGAACCGATGTGGTTCACCAAAGAGTCGGATATTGATATCGCCGTGTCGGGACTCTCCAGCGATGCTTACGATAAGTCTCGCATAAAAATCATGAATTTTGATTCGGAATTTAAAATAGATATCATTCATTTTGATACATCCAAAGGACTCTTCCGGGAGAGAGTAAAATACCAAGCAATTCCTATTGAAAAGGAAACGCGTCCCGCATTATGGCAGACGCTTTACGAACATCTCCAACGACAAGTTTTCCCCACCGAGGACGGAGAAATTTACGAAATGAACCGGAAAAGACTCACACAACGTATCAGCGATGAACTCATAAAAATAGAATCGACTGTTAGCGGAATTGCGAAAGCATTGGAGGACTTTGAAGTGCTTCCTATGGCTGCCAAGCCATACATAGAGGAATCAATCGCGAACAAACTTGCCGATGTCTATAACGGTATAGAGCGAATTTTTGAGCGAATTGCCCGTGAGGTGGATATGCAAGTACCGACTGGAAGTAGATGCCACAAAAGTCTACTCGTGCAAATGGCGGAACAACGCCCCGAACGACCCCCTGTGATTTCCGAAAATACCTCTCTCCGATTAGCAGCTCTTTTGGACTTCCGCCACAAGGTCAATAATATCTATGGTGAAGAATTAATTTATGAAATGACAGAACCGCATGCAAAGTCCATTGACAAACTATTTGCGAGCGCCTCTCAGGACCTAAATATGTTCGCTGATTTTCTCGCGAAGCGTGAGGAGGACAATTGAGATGTCCAAAACAACAGAAACTTTCCAAACGGCTCTGAATTTCATGAGAGTGGTGTTTATCTTACCTATACTCATTGTTGGATGCTCAGGCAGCCAGATAGAAGATACTCCCGACTTTCCGAGGGGCATTGCAGCAAAAGAGGCACCGATGTGGGCAAAACTGGTTGCCGACGGAAAACTTCCACCACTTTCAGAACGACTCCCAGCGAACCCTCTCGTCGCCAAAACGGATTTCGATGGGTATGAACAACCCGGGCCCTTCGGGGGAACATGGCACCGGTTCCATACACACCCAGATTTAGGGACGTGGAAGATGACGGCAGGCTATGCCCCGCTCATTCGTTGGAAGTTCGATGCCTCTGGCCTGGAACCCGGGCTCGCTGAAACGTGGGAGTTCAACGAAGACGGCAGTCTATTAACACTGCACCTCCGCAAAGGGGTTAAGTGGTCAGACGGACATCCCTACACTTCTGCCTCGTTCGCCTTCTGGTATGACCTCTGCCTTGATGAACGGTATAAATACAGCCCGCCAGTTTGGTGTAAGGTAAACGGCATCCCGATGAAAGTGGAGACCCCAGATGCCTATACAATCGTCATGAAATTCTCTGGGCCCAATTGGCTCGTCCCGCTTTGGTTAGCAACCGGATTTTGGTGGTGCAATCAATATAACATTCCCGAACACTACATGAAACAGTTTCACCCCGACCACAATCCTAAGTATACCGATTTCATTCAATTCGAGAAGGAAGACATTCCACACCAAAACCCGGAACGCCCGACCTTGTGGCCCTGGCGCGTCATAAAGTATGAAAAGGGAGGATTCCGTGTCGAATTGGAACGCAACCCTTACTACTACGTCGTTGATAGGCTCGGCAGGCAACTCCCATATATTGATAGAGTCAAGACGAGTTTAGTCCCGGAACCCCAAGTGCGCGTCCTCAAAATCCTCGCTGGAGAGATTGACTGCCAATACCGCGGGATGGAACTCCGGGATCTCGCACTTTACCTAAAGGGACAAGAAAAGGGGGGCTATCAGGTCCGCCGGTGGAAAAGCACAGCCGGCGCGCAACCGGCTATTCTGATCAACTGGACAGCACCCGACCCTGAATTAAGAAAACTCATTCGGGATCAACGATTCCGAAAGGCACTCGCTTACGGCATCGATCGCGTGAAGTGTAACGAAATCGCATGGCGAGGTCTGTTGGTACCCCAAGCAGCCACCGTGAGCCAAGAAGCCTGGCACTTCGCCGATGAAGCCGGGCAAGCCCTCTTTGAGGAATGGAAACGCGCCGATGCCGACTTCGACATCGCGGCAGGAAACCGTCTCCTCAATGAAATGGGACTTACAGAACGCGATAAAGCCGGTTATCGACTACGCCCAGACGGTGAACGGATTGAGATACTCATGGATGTCCCAAGCTCTAATCTTAACAGTCAGGAAAACGACATCGGGCTCATCATTCAGGAAGGATGGGAACAGCTCGGCTTAAAAACGTTGCTCTATACACCCCCAAGTGCCGAATTAAGCCTGCGGCGCACACTCGGAAAATTCACGATTAGCATGCACGGTGAAGCGGAGATGGACCTCTTCACTTACCCCGATTGGGTCTTCCCAACGCTTCCAAAGTACTGGCATCCGAAAGTCGGAAAATGGTACGAAACAGGCGGTGAAAAAGGTGAACCACCAACGGGACCCCTAAAGAAGCTACTTGACTTATACGATGAAATTAAGCGGGAACCGGACGAAAAACAACGGCACCAATACGTCCGAGATGCCGTCCGGATCCACATTGATGAGGGACCCTTTCACCTCGGTTCCGCAGCACGTTCGCCAGCGCTTTTAGTTGTAGCAAACCATTTTCACAACGTTCCAAATGACGGCATTCTGGGGCCATGGGCAATTGTTACACCCGCAACCAGTTATCCGGAACAGTGTTGGATGGATAAGCAATAGCAGACTGCAAACCGAACATCGAAAAAAAAACCACAGCCTAACAGGAAACCATACTACTAAAAACCACAGCCTAACAGGCTATGGTACAAAGAACAAAAAGACACAGCCTAACAGGCTATGGTACAAAGAACAAAAAGGAGACAGACCAATAATTACCTATATTATTCGCAGATGTTTGATCGCAATTCCGACGCTCTTAGCGATTTCCATCATCTCTTTTATTATCATTCAGCTCCCACAAGGCGACTACCTCGACCGCGAAATTCAACGGTTAGAGGAAGAATTCGGAGATAGCAGCTCGCTGACACAGGTCGAGGAATTACGGGAACGTTACGGGTTGAACGCCCCGCTCTGGAAACGCTACCTCATCTGGATAAGCGGTTTTGCCCGTGGCGACTTCGGGGAGTCGTTCGAGTATAAACGAGAAGTCCACGAACTAATATGGGATAGAATCGCCTTCACGCTGATTATCTCCATCGGGTCGTTGATCTTTACCTATGTCCTCGCCATCCCACTCGGCGTCTATTCCGCAACGCACCAATACCAATGGTCAGACCATTTCCTGACCTTCCTCAGCTTCGTCGGAATGTCAATACCGGCATTTCTCTTAGCCCTCTCGCTGATGGTATTCGCGTTTGACATTTTCGGCGTTCCGCTATTCGGGCTATTTTCGGCTTACTATGAGGGCGCGCCGTGGACATGGGGCAAGCTGGGAGACCTGCTCACCCACCTCTGGATCCCTGTCATCGTCGTTGGGATTAATGGGACCGCCAGTTTAATGCGCATCATGAGGGGCAATCTCCTTGATGTTCTGGGACAACCTTTCGTCCAAACCGCACGCGCGAAGGGACTGAAGGAAGTCGTCGTAGTGAACAAGCACGCCGTGCGAATCGCGATTAACCCCCTCATTAGCATTTTAGGGATGAGCCTCCCCGGCATTCTCTCCGGTTCAGCCATCGTCTCTATTGTGCTCGGTTTGCCGACAGTCGGCCCGATTCTCTTGCAAAGCCTACTGAACGAGGACATCTACCTTGCAGGAACGCTAATTATGATGCTGAGCCTGCTTTTGGTTATCGGTAATCTGCTTGCAGATATTGCCCTCGCTTGGGTAGATCCGAGGATTCGCTATGAATAATACACAAAACAATCCCGACCAAACCATAGAGGCTATAGAAGAAGTTGAAGATGCGGGTGAAATAGGTCAACTGAGCTACCGCCAGTTGATATGGCGACGCTTTCGCAAAAATCGGATGGGTATCATCGCGGGTGGCATCCTAATCCTCTTTTATATTCTCGCCATTGGCGCGGACTTCTTCGCTCCCTATCATTATAGTGAAATTAATATGGTGCTGCGCCACGTGCCTCCCCAACGTCTCCACTTCTCGGTCCAGGACGGATTCTACGTCCATGGATTAAAATCGGTCCGCAATCCAGAAAGCCTTGAATTAGAATTCACTGTAGATACAACGCAACGCCATCCTGCGAAATTTTTCTTCAAGGAGGCCGAGGGCCGAAGACACCTATTCAGTTCCGCGGGGCCCATGTTCCTATTAGGCACCGACCGGATGGGACGCGACCTGCTGTCGCGGATCATGTACGGGGCGCGTGTCTCAATGACGCTCGGTTTAGTCGGTGTCTTTTTGAGCATTATTCTCGGTTCCATCCTCGGCACTATCTCCGGTTACTACGGCGGTTGGATAGACAATCTGATCCAACGGATTATTGAAATCCTTTCAGCCTTCCCGGACATCCCACTATGGATGGCACTCGGTGCCGCACTACCCCCAGGGTGGTCAAGCATTCAAATCTATTTCGGGATTACGGTTATCTTGTCCATTATCCGATGGGGCGGATTGGCACGACAGGTGCGTGGAAAGGTCTTGGCATACCGGGAAAGCGATTTCGTGATGGCAGCGCGGGCAGCTGGCGCCGGACACTGGCACATTATCACGAAACACCTGCTGCCCGGGTGCTACAGTCATATCATCGTCATCGCCACGCTGGCTATTCCAGGCATGATTTTGGGAGAAACCGCCCTGAGCTTCTTAGGCCTGGGCATCCGCCCCCCCATGACCAGTTGGGGCGTTCTACTCGAAGAGGCGCAGCGCGTCACCGTCCTGATCCACTACCCATGGCTCATTTTTCCTGCAGCCCCCGTTCTCGTTGTTGTGATCGCCTTTAACTTCTTAGGGGATGCCCTCCGCGACGCAGCAGACCCCTATTCGGAGTGATCGGACTCGCAGTTTGCGGGAAAGGAAACATCACTGTCAAAACACATACACCGCTAACCGCGGGAAAGGAAACATCAATGTCAACACACACAGACCTTGGATTCTTCGCAACAGACGTTTCATTTACAGACACATCCGCAATCGTAACCGGCTCCAGTCGAGGCATTGGACGTGCAATCGCAATTGAACTCGCGCGGCAAGGGGCTGATGTCCTGATTAACTACAACCAAAACCGGGATGCCGCCGAATCTGTACAACGTGAAGTGGAAGCACTCGGTAGAAAAGCAGTGGTTCTCCAAGCCGACATCAGTGACCTGGCGGCACACGAGAAACTCCTCAGTACCGCACACGCGGCTTTCGGAAAAGTGGACATTCTCATCAACAACGCCGGTATCACACGGATCGCTGATATTCTTGAGGAGACCCCCGAGCACTTCGATGTTATTATCAACACCAACCTCAAAGCCACCCATTTTCTGACACAACGCGTCGCGAACTACATGGTGGCAAATGCGGTCCGCGGCTGCATTATTTACACTCTCTCAATTTCTGACACAATCGCATCCGACAACCGGACCGCTTACTGTATTTCAAAAGCCGGATTAGAAATGAGCATGCGGGCCTACGCAGGACGCTTGGCTGCCCACGGCATTAAAGTAAACGGCATCGCTGCAGGGGTGATTGATACCGACCTCTCGCGCGCCCGCATCCCGGATTATGAGGAAGCAGCGGAGAAAGGTTACATCTTTATGGTGCGCCCAGGTGCCCCCGAAGATGTCGCACACGCGACTATTTCTGCGATGAAACTCTACGACACTGGCGTTGTCATCCCGGCTGCAGGGGGCGTGATGACCCCCTTGTTGAATCTTAGATCTATGGCGGATTTAAACATGAATAACTAATCGCGGGCCGCGACGCGCAGTTCGCAATTGGATGGATAAGCAATAGCAAACTGCAAACCGAACATCGAAAAACGCAGCAAAAACCAAAGTCTGACAGGAAACCATGATACTAAAGATACACAGCCTGACAGGAACCATGATACAACAAAGAAACACAGCCTAACAGGCTATGGTACAATGTAAGAATATTCGATTTTCAGGCTATTCCCCTTTGACATATCCGCCACTGTATGGTATGCTATATGTAGTAGCATGATGGGTTAAATTGCACGTAGCAGTGCGCAAACGAATAGTTTACGCTGCGAAAACGGTTACTGAACAGTGCGAATAACAAACCCCGATCATGTAACCTCAGGGAGGGTATTTTGAAAAAGGAGTACGAATTATGGAAGAGCGTGCGGGACTTTTGGAAAATGGGGAAAACGGGTTTTGGGTTGTTCCTGATTTCGCTCTTCGGTATCATCTATAGCTATATGGCGTTAACTTATGAAATCACGAACGGATGGAATGGACATCTGTCAGTCCAGAACGTCCTAAAAGACATCGCTGCATTTATTCCGGTTGGCGGTCTGCTGGTCGGAATTATAATAGGAGGCATTGACGTTATCATGTTATTATCAGACTGGTATCTTGCGAGACAGGAAAAGCGCATGCAAGCCGCACAAGAGGTAGCGAAAGCAGAAGGGCTTGAACAAGGCATCGAACAAGGCATCGAACGAGGGAGAGCCGAAGCGTATCAGCAAATTGCTGAATGGAACGAACGTAGAAAAGCCGCAGAGGCGCGCGGGGAACCTTTCACAGAGCCGCTTCCAAGTATGCCACAGAACGGGTCAAAACCTAAAAAATAGACGGGTTTGCGAAATATGCAAGAAAAGAGAGAGGCGCCCGAAACTGATGCCCCTGATTTTCCACGGGGGCAGTATGATACCATAGGGAAAAACATCATCCGATCAGACCCCGATGGGTTTCTCAGATACTGTCTGGGCATCCAAAACGCAGAAGCCCTCCAGGTGCTTGAAACGGAACAACCGGTCGTCAACTGGAATCGTGCGGATAGTTTCATCCATGCGCGAGTTGCTGGTAAAGAAGCTGTCGTCCATATTGAGTTTCAGACGCATGATAGCAGAGCGGTGCCGATGCCGCATCGTATTGCGGGCTACATAGGTTTAGGGATTCGCACATTTGGGATGCCGATTTACTCACACGTGATTTACCTGCATCCGGGTGCGGGGCGTAAGGATCCTGGGGAATACAAGCAAGCTCTGCCGGGGTATGAGGTTATCGTTAGATATAAAGTCATTAGGCTTTGTGAGGTATCGGGTCAATCGATTCTGGATGCGAAACTGAAAGGGCTCATCCCATTGGCTCCTTTGATGCAACCGCCGAGGGGTGTTTCCCCGAAAGCGTGGCTGAGAAGGTGTATTGAAGTTGCTGAGTCGGTTCCGATGGACGTTGTGGATAAACCGGATTACCTTGCTGCTCTTGCGATTTTATGTAACGTCATATTTGACTTTAATGATATTCGTGATATTATACCGGAGGAGATACTGATGCAATCAGATGTGATTCAATATTTCAAAGATATGGGTATTGAACAAGGGATACAGCAAGGGATACAGCAAGGGATAGAACAAGGGATGCAACAAGGGATGCAACAAGGGATACAGCAAGGGATAGAACAAGGTGTTCGGGAGAATGCCATTGAAAACACAATCGCTGTTCTCGGTGCCCGCTTCCCACATGTTGATGTGAATACGCTCAAGACTACCCTTGATGCGATACAGGACCTGGAGCGCCTCAAAGCCCTAAATCTCAGTGCATCTTTGGCACCCAGTTTTGAAGCGTTTCTGCGGGCACTTGAGGATTAAAATGCCCCCGGAGATGGGTTGCCGCAAAAAAACGAATTGCAGATAGCGATTGACGCATTAAAGATGAAGTGCTTTAGCCCCTTCTTCTAAAAAAAGGAGTGGTGTTTCCTCTCCCGTCTAAAGACTTGGCAGGAAACACCGAAGAAGTTTGATGAAACAGATGTTTATTAAAAGTGAAGTTAGAAACTACATAAATAGTGCAGTCTTAGCGATTGCCCTACTCTTTACACTGATTGCAAACGCTAACGCACAGCACGACTGGACAAAACAAGTCGCTGCCTACAAACCGATGGTGGTCAATGTTGAAACCTCTTCCGAGGTCGTCTTTGAAACGGAAGCGAAAGGCACAAATTTCGCTACAGGTTTCGTTGTAGACGCGGAACGTGGCATTATTGCCACAAACCGTCATGTCACGGGGAGCAGCCCTTCGTACGTGAAAATCAACTTCCATGACGGCAGCTTCACGGAAGCGCGCATCCTTTACTACGACCCAACACACGATTTCGGATTCTACCAGATTAATCCTGAGGAAGTCGATTTTGAACTGAAAGCCGTCCAACTCGGGGAATGGGATACGCTCTCCCTCGGCGATGAACTCCTCCTCGTCGGCAACAACGAAAAGGAGGAATACACGATCAAATTCGGAAGGATTACGAACCTCAATGTCAATAAAGGGGATCGACACTCCAGCTACATCCACACGACATTTGATAGGACAGGCGGATCCAGTGGAAGCCCCGTCTGGAATACCGCAGGTGAGGTCATCGCGATTCACGCACGCGGGACGGATACCTCCAGCTTTGAGCTCCCTATTGACTATCTCCACGACGCGCTTGAACTGATTCAGAACAACGCAGCAATCCAACGCGGTGAAATCGGTGTCGATTTAGAACTCATCTCCATTGGCGAAGCTATTAAACACTTCAATTTCCCTGCAGCCTTACGCAAAGAGATCGGTCCCTCGAAAGCCGGAACACCTAAGGTAATTCAGATTGAGTCAATCGTGCCGAGGACAACGGGGGAAACCGACCTTCGCGCGTCCGACATCATCTACCGTATCAACAACAAACTCATACGGGATGATCTCTACACCTTCGATGCCATCCTGAATCAGAAGGTCGGAAAGGATGTCAACTTGGAGGTCTACCGCAACGGTGAAAACTTGAATCTCCATATCCCTGTAGAAGATTTGGAGGCGAAGAAAGTCCGTCGATTCGTTCGATTTGGGGGCGCCGTTTTTCACGATATTACCCCGCAACTCCGGCGGATACTCTTCTTAGATGCCGATGGCGTTTATTTACCACACGCCGTGGCAGGGAGCAGCTTCTCACGCGTCGGTTTGCAAGAACGAAATGGGAATTCCAAAGTAGTCATCCTTGACGTAAATGGAAAGCAAATTCGAAACCTCGATGACTTTATTGAGGCGTGCAAAACGATTACCGATGGACAACACACATATGTCGTCGTCCGAGACTTCAATCTCTTCGACAGTTCACCCACACCGAAGAGTTTAACGATCAACCTCAAATTTGGACCCCTCCAACAGTTTGAATGGAACCCAGAAATGTTGGATTGGAAAGAGGTAGGTGAATAGCCGTTAGCTATTAGATCAACGGGCTTCGTTCACATTTCAACCTTCACTAATGCGTTGACTTGTTCTCTCATGCACGGTACACTAAATTACATTATATATTAATGTAACTTTCGGGGAGGACCTCTTGAAAAAAAGGTATGGATTGTGGAACACTGTGCGGGACTTCTGGCAAACCGGCAAAGCGGGATTTGCCCTGTTTCTCATCTCGCTTTTCGGTGTGATTTACAGCTATATGGCATTAGCTTATGAGATAGGCAGAGGCTTGGACGGGCATGTATCTGTCCAGAATATCGTAAAGGATATTTCTGCGTTCATGCCGGTTGGGGCGTTCTTAGTTGGAATTATTGTAGGAGGCATTGACGTTATCATGTTATTATCAGACTGGTATCTTGCGAGACAAGAAAAGCGCATACAAGCCGCGCAAGAGGTAGCGAAAGCAGAAGGGCTTGAACAAGGTGTTCGGGAGAATGCCATTGAAAACACAATCGCTGTTCTCAGTGCTCGCTTCCCAAGTGTTGATGTGAATACCCTCAAAATTACCCTTGATGCAATACAGGACCTGGAACGTCTCAAAGCACTAAATCTCAGTGCATCTTTGGCATCCAGTTTTGAAGCGTTTCTGCGTGCACTTGAAGATTAAAATGACCCCGGAGACAGGTTGCCACAAAAGCGAATTGCGGATAGCGGATAGCGATTGACGCAATCGTAGGTTAGGTCTCCTACGCCCGGCATATTGACAAGGAGCAAGACTGATGCAGACACAAACAGAACGCAACGCCGTGCCTTATGCACCGCGTGATACGATAGTTTATCCGGATACGGACGGAGAACCCATGGCTGCAAGTGACTTACACAGAGACATCTTGATGTGGATACTCCAAGCCCTCAGACATCACTTCGACGAGAACGTTTATGTTTCAGGGGATATACTGATATATGATAAACAAGGAAACCCGCGGAGCTCTATTGCCCCCGATGTGCTGATCGCTTTCGGCATTGGACACCAGCGCCGCCGGACTTATAAAGTCTGGGAAGAAGGCAAGCCCCCCGATTTCGTGATGGAGCTCTCGAGCGAAAACACTTATGAAAATGATCTCACACGGAAGATGGCTCATTATGCGGGTATGGGCATTCGTGACTATTTCCTATACGATGTCGAGGGGCTATATTTACCCTCGCCCCTGATGGGTTTCAGTTTGGTGGGGGGGGGCTATACTGCCATTGCTCCGGCGGGGGATGGCAAGGTTTATTCAGATGCCTTGGGTTTATCTTTCGGGTTTCGGGGGGATCGCTTGGGTATTTATGACCCAGCGACAGGGAAATGGCTCCAAACCGCAGCTGAAGCGGCTACTGCCCGGGCGGAGCAAGAGACCCTCGCACGCACACAGGCAGACGCACGCGCCGAACAGGAAACCCTTGCACGCATACAGGCAGACGCACGCGCCGAGGCTGCACAGGCAGAAGCCGCAGCCCTCCGAGCTGAACTCGACCGCTTACGCAGGAACGCCTAAGCCGCCATCTTTTGCTAAGGCATCCGTAGCATAGTTTGTTGTAGCATAGTTTCCTGTTAGGCGTAGCATAGCCTGTTAGGCTGTGCAGTCTTCCGTAGCATAGCCTGTTAGGCTGTGCATCAAATAGATAGTGCATCAAAAAGCCAGAAAAGAGGCATAACTGCATTTTCTTGTATTTTTTTCTTGACAATCTTCGTTAAATGTAGTATACTTATTGCATACATAAGTTTCCGTGTTGAAACTTTTGACACATTAATCAAACGCGCCAAATCGACGACTTTGCAAAAAAATGACGAAAAATCACATTTTTCCGAAAAAAACGTAATTTCCTGTGTTTTTTTTCATTTTTTTTGTATTTTTTCTTGACAATTTTCGTTAGATAGAATATAATTAATAACGAAATGGGCGCAGGAGGCTCTTCCGTAGCATAGCCTGTTAGGCTGTGCATCAAATAGATAGTGCATCAAAAAGCCTAAAAAAAGCCATAACTGCATTTTTCTTGTATTTTTTCTTGACAATCTGCGTTAAATGTAATATGATTAACATCAACACGCGTTGCAAAGTCCATTTTCACACATAAGTTTTGCCAGTGAGGCATCGATACGCGTTCATTAACACCAAAACGCATCCTCAACGGAAAAGTTCCCCCGCTTGCGAGGGGTTACGGAGGTAAAGTCATAACCTCCACCGCTGGCAAAAACGTGAAAATGCACACGACGTTGCAAACAAGCAACGTTAGAAAACAACGCATTACCGCTGCACATCACGCAGCACAAGGTTAGGTTCAAAAAAGAATAGATGTCTACCCTTAGATTCCATTCTTCTATTTTGTTTGAGACATCGGAGCTTGGAAACCCTAAAATCTCAAGACTTCCGATAAATATTTTACGTTTTATTTTAGGAGGAAAATTACTAATGTTGTCAAATAAATTGACATTTTCCTTAGCAAGTTTAGTTATGTTGTTTGCAGTTGCTTTGCTGCTGCCAACGCCTATAGAGGCTGCACTTACATGGAGCCCCACAACCGCACTGAACTTAAATGCTTTCGCTCAAGGCCAAAGTTTGACCCGTGCGCTACCTATAGCGACCTCCGATAAAGACGGTGTTAATCAAGAGGACATATCTTACACGATTTCACCGGCTTTGGTGAGAGGGTTGAGATTGGCTGTGGTTGCTACCTACCCCACGCTTGTTGGCGTTATCGAAGAAGCTCGGAAAAAAACAACATATACCCTAACTGCCTCGGCACCAGGGGAGACAGATGTTAAAATAACTTTTGAGATGACCCACCATGCCGGCACTAAGTTTCCTAAAAACCCCTGGGCCAAGCTTGTTGCTGATAGGCCTGAGATAACGATGCCTGCAGGTTCTGATGACCCCGACATCATATACCAGGTAGGCCAATCTGTGAATATACCCCTCCCGACGGCAGTAAATGAGGATGGGGATACTACAACCTATAGCACTGATCCGAGCCCTGTCCTTACCGGCGTAAGCTTAGTGATGCTTGGTACTACGCCGACGCTTATTGGAGCGGCTTCCGCAAGTAACTCCGGCGTGACGGTTGTCTATAAGGCTGAAGATGGTGGGGATAATGGCGCTGATACAGACGATGAGTTGTCTTTTAGCTTTATTGTAGAAACAAATGCCGTTCCGACATTTCCTTCTACAGCTATTACGAATCTGTCTGTCTATGTAGGTAAGGAAATACTGGAGCATCCATTACTGACAGCAACAGATGCGAATACAAAAGACAAGCTAATGTATTCGTTCACACCCGATTTACCTGCTGGCATTATGTTCAATGAAAGGATTAAGTTCCTCTATGGAACGCCTACAACTCCGATGGCGGAAACGGAGTACACCTACACGGCGACTGACCCGCGTGGGAATAAAGCCGAGAAGAAATTCAAAATCACTGTTATGGATCGCCCAGCAGCTCCAGCGGGTGTTATGGTAACAGGAGGTCTTGATAAGGTAACGGTAGCTTGGACGCGTGTTGCAAATACCATGTATGAGTATACCAAAGATGGTGGCGCGACCTGGATGGATGCTCCTGCGGCTCCTGCGGCTACTCTTGACATAACTACTATGACTTCAATCGCAGTCCAACTGCGTGTGAAAGCCACTGACACAGTGCCCGCAGGCTATCCTTCTACAGCTATGACCGTCCCTGCTGCCCCAAAGAATGTTATGGCAAAAGCGGGTAATGGGATGATAACGGTGGAGTGGGATCTTGGTGATCTGCAGGCATCACAGTATCAATATACCATAGATGCTGGCAAGACTTGGACCCCTGTCCGAGTACATCCGTTAATCGTGCAGGGGGCTAACGGCACGGCTATCACCGTCCACGTCCGGGTTGGCACCAACGGTCTGTTTTCACGACCTGCGACAGCAACACCAACGGATATGCCGCCGAACGCTCCTATGTTTGCTAGTGGTGCGGCGATTTCGGCTATGATGGGCACTGTAAATATGGCCTTCACGAGTTCAGCCTTGCCGATGGCAACGGTTGCTGGTGGGGGGGCAATAACTTACACGCTGACACCTGCCTTACCTGCGGGGCTAACATTTAATTCCTCCACTCGGATGATAAGTGGCACGCCTACAGTTGCAATGGCGATGACTGCCTATACTTACACTGCGACTGCAAATGGACGGACGGCCACCTTGATGTTCAATCTCACCGTCGGGCAGACACCGCCGAACGCTCCTATGTTTGCTAGTGGTGCGGCGATTTCGGCTATGATGGGCACTGTAAATATGGCCTTCACGAGTTCAGCCTTGCCGATGGCAACGGTTGCTGGTGGGGGGGCAATAACTTACACGCTGACACCTGCCTTACCTGCGGGGCTAACATTTAATTCCTCCACTCGGATGATAAGTGGCACGCCTACAGTTGCAATGGCGATGACTGCCTATACTTACACTGCGACTGCAAATGGACGGACGGCCACCTTGATGTTCAATCTCACCGTCGGGCAGACACCGCCGAACGCTCCTATGTTTGCTAGTGGTGCGGCGATTTCGGCTATGATGGGCACTGTAAATATGGCCTTCACGAGTTCAGCCTTGCCGATGGCAACGGTTGCTGGTGGGGGGGCAATAACTTACACGCTGACACCTGCCTTACCTGCGGGGCTAACATTTAATTCCTCCACTCGGATGATAAGTGGCACGCCTACAGTTGCAATGGCGATGACTGCCTATACTTACACTGCGACTGCAAATGGACGGACGGCCACCTTGATGTTCAATCTCACTGTAGCCGGTACAACAGGTCCTGTGATTCCAAGCAAAGGTTTTGGGGTTCTTGTGCATCCGGGTGCGATGGCAAGCGACACGGGTATTGATAGTAGTGTAAAGCCCATCCCCGTTTCGAATATGGCGGATCTCATGGATTTCTTCCTGAATGGTGGCACGATTATCGTTAAGGGGCCTGCGGGTGCGGCAGTGGGTGATTTGAAGATCACGGAGATCATGGCTGCCAAGGATGCTACTTTAGGGTCTCGTTCTAAGTATAGCCAGTGGATTGAAGTCTACAACAAGACGGGTGCGGCCATTACCTTTGACGGGTCGCGTTGGATGCTTGACTTTAAGCAAGGGAGTGTTCCTGAGCCAGCTGGGGTTTCTTCGTCAGCAGCGGGTCGTGTGGATCTCATCAGCAATATGGGTAATCCGGGTTTCTGGGCTATCCCGAGCAAGGGGGGTCGCAGTGAAGCGACGACTGCTGCTAATGCTGAGAACCTTGTGTCTATGTATCGGAAGCTGAAGCAGTTCGACACAGCGAATACCGGGCATGCGGATCATGCGAAAGATGATGGGGATCCGGAGCGTTCGGGTACTTGGGTTGCTTCTGGGAGACCCACCAGGAATTTGGGTGGTAATCGTCTTGGGACGCCTGGTACGTATCCTACGGCAGCCCCAGCCGCGAAGACGGTGCCGTCGCAACAGGTGCTGATCAACGAGATAGGCAATAGCAGCAGCAATGCTAACGATTGGGTTGAACTGAAGAACATCTCGGGTAGTGAGCAGAATCTCAGGAAGTGGGAGCTGACTCTCGTGATGTCGGTTGATGGTTCTCCGAAAGAGACGCAGTTAGTCTCGTTCCCGGATAACGATAACGTGAAACTCGCTGCGGATGGTATCTTGTTGATTTCCAACTCGGATCCGACGGCTTCGGGGAATGATCTGGCTGCGGGCGTTGCGATTAACAAAGCTGCGGCGGACCGGGTCAAACGCGGTGTGCAATCCATGTATTACATAGATAGCAACCTGGTTTTACCCAATAGTGGCAAATATAACCTGATCCTTCGCAATGCGAATGACAAAGAAGGCAAGTCAACGAACGTTGTTGATCATGGCGGCACCTATTTCGCTGAGAAAAAGGATGGTAGTTTTGACACAGAGGTGTGGCCCCTTCAGTTATGGGCTGCTGGCCACGGCAACGTGATTGATGGTGCCGATGAGGACTTCCGTTCGGGTCTCGTCTATAAACGGAATGGTAAGAACACGGGTATAGGTGATAAGCACTGGGCGAAAGTGGGTTTCACGGGCATCGGTTATGACCGCACGGCTGCTAAGACCGATGAAAACGGCGGCACCCCCGGCTATGATAACGGTGCATTGAAAGAGAAAGTTGCGGATCTCTCTGATGCAGAGGTCGCGATCTCTGAGATCATGTTTAGTGCGGGCTCCGGTAGACGTTCGCTGCCGCAGTGGATAGAACTTTACAATTCTTCACTGACGCAGGGCGTGAACCTGAACGGCTGGCAACTGGAGATACAGAACGCACGGCATGAGAACTTAGATGCCCGTCAGAACGCCACGATCACGCTCGGTGCCGTTACCCTCGCACCGAATCAGACGGTATTGATTGTTTCCACCGGTGGGTCGAACTCGGGCAGAGACCATTTCCCGGATACTCGCACGATAGACCTCTGGACATCGCATCGCACCGCTCTGGATATGGAAGAGCGCACCGATACCGTCTTGAGCCCTACAGGTTTTTATCTGAAACTCACGGACAAGGATAAGAAACTCGTTGACGAAGTCGGCAACACCGACGGGAATCGCCGCACAAACGATGCCCCCGAGTGGGCCCTGCCGATGGGTATCAACAGCGATGGGCATCGCGCGTCTATCATACGTAGATACGAGGGTGACATGGCTGAGGATGGCATGATGCAGAGCGGATGGATCTCCGCAGAGAATACGGGGCGTTCCGCACAAGGCTATAGCGAAACAACCTATTATGGCGATAGAAACGATGTCGGCACACCAGGGCATCACGGCGGGGGACCCCTGCCCGTCTCCCTGGCAAGCTTCCGCCCAGCACGAGACACAGCCACCGGCGAAGTCGTCATCCGTTGGACCACCGAGTCTGAACTGAACAACGCAGGTTTCAATATACTGCGCAGTGAAACAAAGACCGGCGAGTTCACAGTCGTCAACGGCAAAGGCATCATCCCCGGACACGGCACGACGGCTGAAAAGCACGCCTATACGTGGACGGACACCTCTGCGAAACCCAACGTCGTCTATTATTACCAGATAGAAGACGTTTCCTTAGATGGCACGCGCACCACTTTGCGCACCACGCATCTTCGGGGCAACGTCAACGCTGCTGGAAAGCTCACGACGACGTGGGGCGATCTGAAAACGCGAAACTAAAATTTTGTAGAGACGCGCAAGTGTCGCTACATGAACGGGTTATTTCAGGGATACAGCCTATTTGAACTAACCTACTAACCACAATAAGGGCGGTGTATGATGCATACACCGCCCTTATTGTTTAGCCCGCAAATGTAAAGCTTCTCGTATGGATTATGTTTCCTAAATGGTTTTCCGTAGCATAACCTGTTAGGTTGTGTCCTCCGTAATGCTCTTGCGTAGCATAACCTGTTAGGTTGTGTCCTCCGTAATGGTCTTGCGTAGCATAGCCTGTTAGGCTGTGTAGTTTTCGTAGCATAACCCGTTAGGTTGTAGCCTGGTTTCCTGTTAGGCTGTGCCATCTATATTGCTCTTGCGTAGCATAACCTGTTAGGTTGTGTCCTCCGTAATGCTATTCCGTAGCATAACCTATTAGCAGGACAACCCCGATCAAGCAAAAGTCAAGTCACCCCTCACCGCGTTCGGCTAAAATCGGAGTGCGGCAGAAATAAAGTCCGATGCAAACCCCTCCTCAAAAATCCGAGCATAGTTGATGCCGACCCCTTTCCATTTAATTCCTATGCCGACCGTCAATGCTCCGTTTGAAATGCCGAGTCGGAACGGGAGGACACGGAAAAGATACCACTCCATCCCCATGTAGATCTCCGGCGTTTCCCCCTCAGTAGAGATTGCTAGATCTGCCGAGAGTTGGAACGCAACGTAGCGATAGGCGGTGCCGAGGGTGATCCACCGGATACCGTAACCCTCCAGATTCTGCGCGAGACACCCGAATTTAAGATACGGGCGGGGTTTGAAAAGCACACCGAGATCGTAAGCCAGCCGGTAGCCGAAGAACTGATAGACATCGGACGGATGTCTCCGTTTAAATTTGAGGCTGAACCCTGCAGCTGCATACGCACCGAATTGCCGCGCGACCCCATAATAGTTGAAATCGGGAACACCCCTATCAACCCCGAGAGCGATTTTGTTCCCCCAAAAAAGGCTATACCCTCGGTAGCTATAGCCGATCCCCTTCGGATCAAATCGATAATCCGATCGGTTGTGAAACTTGTTGACAGCAAAAAGTTGTACCCCTTCCGACTGAATGAGCCCTGCAGGATTCCAGAAACCGGCAGTCGCATCGTCAGCGACAGCGGTGAAGGCGTTGCCCATCGCTAACGCCCGCGCACCGACATAGAGGGGCCTAGACACCGCAAACGGCTTTTCGTCAGGAGAAGTCTGTCGATAGATTGCCATCGACTCAGGATCACAAACCCCTCCCACAGGAATCAACCAAAGGAGACACAAAATGGCATAGATCGTTCGCATTACCAACAATTTAGCATCAACCCCCCCCAATCACAAGGAGAAATGAAAAAAATAAACCACTTGACATCTATAATCAATTGCTGCTATTATAATAGATATAAGGCTTGCGTAGGCTGCTCTTCCGTAGCCTAGCTTGTTAGGCTGTGTAGTTTTCGTAGCATAGTTTCCTGTTAGGCTGTGCCATCTGTATTGCTTTTCCGTAGCATAGCCTGTTAGGCTGTGCCATCTGTATTGCTTTTCCGTAGCCTAGCCTGTTAGGCTGTGTAGTTTCCGTAGCATAGTTTCCTGTTAGGCTGTGCCATCTGCATTGCTTTTCCGTAGCCTAGCCTGTTAGGCTGTGTAGTTTTCGTAGCCTAACCCGTTAGGCTGTGCCATCTGTATTGCTTTTCCGTAGCATAGGCTGTTAGGCTGTGCCATCTGCATTGCTTTTCCGTAGCCTAGCCTGTTAGGCTGTGTAGTTTTCGTAGCATAGGCTGTTAGGCTGTGTAGTTTCCGTAGCCTAGCCTGTTAGGCTGTGTAGTTTTCGTAGCATAGGCTGTTAGGCTGTGTAGTTTCCGTAGCCTAACCCGTTAGGCTGTGCCCCATATAGAAGGAGGGTAACCCATGGCAAATCACTTTAACGAACTCTTATTACAAACACTCAAAGAGGTAGGTGTCCGATTAGAACGCCTTGAAGGCCGCATAGATCACGTCATAAACGAAAAAGCCGACAAAATAGATGCCAAATCTGCCCTCGAAAAACTCGACCAAAAAGCCGACAAGACAGATGTCCAAGATGTTAGAGCAGATGTCCAGGGGCTTAAGGTGGATGTCCAAGATGTTAGAGCAGATGTCCAGGGGCTTAAAGTAGATGTCCAAGATGTTAGAGCAGATATCAGGAATGTTGAGTCGGACGTCCAGGGGCTTAAAGTAGATGTCCAAGATGTTAGAGCAGATATCAGGAATGTTGAGTCGGACGTCCAGGGGCTTAAGGTAGCTATCAAAAATGTTGAGTCGGACGTCCAGGGGCTTAAAGTAGATGTCCAAGATGTTAGAGCAGATGTCCAGGGGCTTAAAGTAGATGTCCAAGATGTTAGAGCAGATATCAGGAATGTTGAGTCGGACGTCCAGGGGCTTAAAGTAGATGTCCAAGATGTTAGAGCAGATATCAGGAATGTTGAGTCGGACATCCAGGGGCTTAAGGTAGCTATCAAAAATGTTGAGTCGGACGTCCAGGGGCTTAAAGTAGATGTCCAAGATGTTAGAGCAGATATCAAGGATGTTAGGGTTGATATGAACGCCCTTACCGAAAAACTCGACCAAAAAGCCGACAAGGCAGATGTCACTATACTTCGCGACGAAGCGCGGGCACACGGGCAGCGCCTTGATCGTATTGAAACAGGGATTAAGACACTCCAATGGACAATGACAGCTGGTATCGCGCTCCTAGGAATCATTCTCGCTTTCGTCCGGGCCTGCTGAACACAAAGGCTAACGGATCCTCATGCTACGAAAATGCGACAGATATCCCCCGGCACCCTCTATCTCGTTAGCACCCCCATCGGGAACTTAGAAGACATCACCCTCCGTGCCCTCCGCACCCTTAAAGAGGTAGGTCTCATCGCTGCCGAGGACACACGTCAGACCCGTCGCCTGCTCACGCACTACGACATCCAAACACCCGTGACCAGCTACTTTGAAGGCAACGCGCAAGCCAAGGCCGATAAACTCGTTCAACGTTTACAAGCAGGCGAGACGATAGCTCTTGTTTCAGATGCCGGCACCCCTATCCTCTCAGACCCAGGATACCCACTCTTGCGGGGGTGTATCGCCGCAGCAATCCCGATCGTTCCGATTCCAGGCCCATCGGCAGTCATCGCGGCGGCATCCGTTTCAGGGCTCCCCCTCCACAACTTCACCTTTGAAGGCTTCCTCTCCCCAAAATCAGGGAAGCGGAAACGCCAATTAAGTGTCCTCGCTGGCGAAGACAGAACGTTAATCCTTTTTGAATCCCCGCATCGGCTCCGACGTTTCCTTGCTGATGTCCTTGAAGTCCTCGGCGAACGCGACATCGTTGTGGCGCGGGAGCTCACCAAACGGTTTGAAGAAATATTCCGCGGGAACGTCAGCGAAGCACTTGAGAAATTCCGTGGCACCGAACCGCGGGGAGAATTTACAATCGTTATTGCCGGTAGAAGGAGGAAACATGGCAACTGATGGAATCACACGCATCGCAGTGATTGGCGCCGGATTGATGGGACACGGTATCGCGCAAGAATTCGCACACGCAGGGTATCACGTCGGTTTGCACGATGTCACCCAGACTCAACTCCAAACAGCATGCACGCAGATTGAGAAGAACCTCAACGCGCTTGCGGAAAACGAGGTTATCGAACGCGAACGCATCCCCGCAACGTTGGCACGCATTCAGACCCATACAGCCCTCGAACCCGTCACAGAAAACGCAGACTTCGTCGTGGAAGCCGTGACCGAGAACTTACCCTTAAAACAGCAGGTGTTTGAAAAATTAGACGCACTCTGTCCCTCGCACACGATCCTGGCAAGCAATACCACTGCCCTCATGCCGAGCCAAATCGGTGTGAATGCAAAACGTAAGGATAAGATACTCAACACCCACTATTTCAATCCACCCTACCTGATTCCACTGGTCGAACTCATCCGCAGCCCAGATACCTCTGATGAAACGGTTAACGTAACGTTTCAGCTCCTGACGACTATCGGTAAAACGCCTGCGATCATTGAAAAAGAGGTCCCGGGTTTCGTTGGCCCGCGGCTCCAAGCCGCCTTGATTCGAGAAGCCTTCGCTATCGTGGAACAAGGCATCGCCAGCGCAGAAACTGTCGATCTCGTTGTGCAGAACAGTTTCGGACGACGGCTCAGCGTCGCCGGGCCGTTTGCGGTCTTCGAACTCGCAGGATGGGACTTGGTCCTCGCTGCCTTTGAAGAGCTTTACAAAGACCTTAACAGCTCACCTGACATCAACCCACTCCTCCGAGAAATGGTTGCATCCGGTAAACTTGGCGTGAAATCGGGGGAAGGTTTCTACAATTGGACAGATGAGAAAATACAGCAGCTCCAGGAACGAATGAACAACACGCTGATACAGCAATTAGCGAACCGCGAACCACAATTCGTAGGGGGTGGGTCTCCCACCCCAAAATCCAAATTATGAAACGCTACCTTATTATCGCCCTCAGTTTTGTAATAACGACCCTCTGCTGTCGCTCAACGGACCCACAGAGTTTCATAGACAAACAGCGAAGATACCCTCGCGTCCGGACAGCGATTCAAGAAACGGACGCTTCACTTCGCAAACTGTTTGCAGCCGAAGGTATCGCGTACCCACCGAAAGAAATCTTTATCCGAGCCTTCAAACAAGAGAAACTTCTGGAACTCTGGGCGTTTTCAGCCACCGATGCAGGTTTCAAACGGGTGAAACAATACCCTATCTGCCGGACATCAGGTAATTTGGGGCCCAAAAGACGCGAAGGCGATTTGCAAATCCCGGAAGGCTTTTATTACATCGACAGATTTAACCCCAAGAGCAACTTTTATCTATCGTTAGGACTTAACTATCCGAACCGATCAGATAAGATTTTGGGCAAAAAAGGCATGCTCGGAGGCGATATATTTATACACGGAGGATGCGTCACGATCGGCTGCATTCCAATCACGGATGCATATATCAAGGAGGTCTATTGGTTGGCAGTCCAAACAGCATCGAACGGACACTCGAAAATCCCTGTGCATATTTTCCCAACAAAATTGGACGATCACGCAATGGCGCGCTTAAAAAGCACTTTTCCGAAGGATAACGCCCTGATAAACTTTTGGCAAAATCTACAAACCGGGTATCATTGGTTTGAACAGAACCGGAAACTGCCGACAATCTCAATAAATCAGCACGGGGAATACCTGTTTTCAGATGCTTTAGAAGAATAGCGGATGGAATATCGGTAGGTGCAGTTTCTAACCGAGCCGTTGCTGCATATCTTCGCAATTTTAACTTGCTCTTCCTTTTAGAAGTATAGTATAATTTTTTTCGAGGCTTTTCGGTAAAATCTGATTTCCATATAGACCTTACACAATTTCTACGCATCGGTCCCTATCTGAAAATGTTGGATTGGAAAGAGGTGGGTGAATAGCCGTTAGCTATTAGATCAACTGGCTTCGTTTACATTTCAACCTTCACCAATGTGTTGACTTGTTCTCTCATGCACGGTACACTATTACGTTATATTAAGTAATGTAACTTTCGGGGAGGACCTCTTGAAAAATAGGTATGGATTGTGGAACACTGTGCGGGACTTCTGGCAAACCGGCAAAGCGGGATTTGCCCTGTTTCTCATCTCGCTTTTCGGTGTGATTTACAGCTATATGGCATTAGATTATGAGATAGCCCAGGGCTTGAACGGACATGCATCTGTCCAGAATATCGTAAAGGACATTTCGGCGTTCATGCCGGTTGGGGCGTTCTTAGTTGGAATTATAATAGGAGGTATTGACGTTATGATGTTATTATCAGACTGGTATCTTGCGAGACAGGAAAAGCGCATGCAAGCCGCGCAAGAAGCAGCGAAAGCGGAAGGGCTTGAACAAGGCATAGAACAAGGCATAGAACAAGGCATAGAACAAGGCATAGAACAAGGGCTTGAACGAGGGAAAGCAGAAGCGTATCAGCAAATTGCTGAATGGAACGAACGCAGAAAAGCCGCAGAGGCGCGCGGGGAATCTTTCACAGAGCCGCTTCCAAGTATGCCACAGAACGGGTCAAAACCTAAAAAATAGACGGGTTTGCGAAATATGCAAGAAAAGAGAGAGGCGCCCGAGACTGATGCCCCTGATTTTCCACGGGGGCAGTATGATACCATAGGGAAAAACATCATCCGGTCAGACCCCGATGGGTTTCTCAGATACTGCCTGGGCATCCAAAACGCAGAAGCCCTCCAGGTGCTTGAAACGGAACAACCGGTCGTCAACTGGAATCGTGCGGATAGTTTCATCCATGCGCGAGTTGCTGGTAAAGAAGCTGTCGTCCATATTGAGTTTCAGACGCATGATAGCAGAGCGGTGCCGATGCCGCATCGTATTGCGGGCTACATAGGTTTAGGGATTCGCACATTTGGGATGCCGATTTACTCACACGTGATTTACCTGCATCCGGGTGCGGGGCGTAAGGATCCTGGGGAGTATAAGCAAGCTCTGCCGGGGTATGAGGTTATCGTTAGATATAAAGTCATTAGGCTTTGTGAGGTATCGGGTCAATCGATTCTGGATGCGAAACTGAAAGGGCTCATTCCGTTGGCTCCTTTGATGCAACCGCCGAGGGGTGTTTCCCCGAAAGCGTGGCTGAGAAGATGTATTGAAGTTGCTGAGTCGGTTCCGATGGACGTTGTGGATAAACCGGATTATCTTGCTGCTCTTGCGATTTTATGTAACGTCATATTTGACTTTAATGATATTCGTGATATTATACCGGAGGAGATACTGATGCAATCAGATGTGATTCAATATTTCAAAGATATGGGTATTGAACAAGGGATGCAGCAAGGTGTTCGGGAGAATG
The DNA here is from genome assembly GCA_965202725.1 of Candidatus Poribacteria bacterium. Taxonomy (GTDB): domain Bacteria; phylum Poribacteria; class WGA-4E; order WGA-4E; family WGA-3G; genus WGA-3G. The sequence goes on along the minus strand of OZ241845.1, from coordinate 3,046,358 downwards.
CCATTGAAAACACGATCGCTGTTCTCGGTGCCCGCTTTCCAAGTGTTGATGTGAATACCCTCAAGACTACCCTTGATGCAATACAGGACCTGGAGCGCCTCAAAGCACTGAATCTCAGGGCATCTTTGGTACCCAGTTTTGAAGCGTTTCTGCATGCACTTGAGGATTAAGGGGAAATGGCTGCAAACCGCAGCTGAAGCGGCTACTGCCCTGGCGGAGCAAGAGACCCTCGCACGCACACAGGCAGACGCACGCGCCGAGGCTGCACAGGCAGAAGCCGCAGCCCTCCGAGCTGAACTCGACCGCTTACGCAAGAACGCCTAAGCTGCTCTTTCCCTCCCGGCTCAGCACGCGCTTTCTCCATGGAAGTGTCAAACGTTTCCGGGCCAGAAGAAGAGCTCTCCGTCGGTCGGACGCTGGCTGAAATCAAAGTGGAAACTCCGGTGCTGGAACGAGATATCCGAATCAATTTAACGAAGGCAGTTCAACGCTACGCGGATGTGCGAAGCACAGATGGAAGAGCAAGTCAATCGCCGGAGATTGCCGCTTGGCATGATGAGACGTGGAAACAGGCAAAGCGGCTCTGCAATGCGTAACTCCTATAAATCATAAAATATTTACCCCTCCACGGCAAAGACAAATTTGACTTTATACCCAAAATGTGGTATCATTTATCAAAAATGCAGATTCTGGGGAAACATGCGGGAGAGCGTAGAACTTTTCATCCGGAGCACCCATCTGATAGCGGCGATCACTTGGTTCGGCGGTGTGCTCTTTTCTACCTTCGTCGTAACGCCGATTTTACAGCAAAACGTATCGCCACAAAACCTATTAGCGATCCACAACCGGTTTCGAACGTTGATACGGTTGATGATTCACGTTCTCCTGACGACCGGCGCGATGGTGTTTTTTATCGGAGCATGGAACAACGGCTTTTTCACCGGAAACAGGAACGATGATTTCAAAACCTATATGTTAATGTTCGTGGCAAAACTCGCGGCGTTTGGCAGTATGGCACTCTTTTGGGGGGTGTATAGCTCCTGCTATCGAAAGCATCTTGAACTCGCTCCGCCTGACGCGGATGCACATCGCAACCAGAGCCGCCACATCAACGTTTGGAGAGGGTTGACACTGCTATCGGGATTAATTGTCTTTGCGCTCACAGTGTTACTGTAACTTTGTTCTGTCAGATAAATACACCCAAAAGAAGACACGATGAAAACCTTTTGTTTTCTTTCAATGCTCTTTTCTGCAATCGCATGTCCAGCATTTAGCGCGTTAACAGATGCTGACTTGGACAAAATCCGCTTGATTGTCAAAGAGGAAATCAAAGCAGAGATTGCCACGGTCAGGCAAGAACTCAAAACAGAGATTGCGAAGTCTGAGGAAAACATAAAAACGTATGTCGTACTGCAAACGGGCCACCTCGACAAAAGCTTGTCAACATACGGTTCGCTCCTTTACATCTTTATGCAGTTGATTATCGCGGCTATCGGTGTACCGACAGGTATCATGGCATGGCGTGTCCTAAAGGATCGCCCCCTCGAAAAACAGGTTGAAATACTCACACAGGAAATAGAAACGCTGAAGCGAAAACAAATTATACACCCCTGAGGCCCGTAGCGAATAGCGAAAACCGAATGAGAAACATGACAAACACAAAAGTCCAAGCTGTTTCATGGAACATCACCCGACTCTGTAATCTAAAGTGTACGCACTGCTACCTCCCCGCAGGATTCGTAGATACAAACGAGTTCGCGAATGGTAACTTTAACCCCTCTAGCATCCAAGACGCACACGAGCATTCAAGGGATACTGAACTCAGCCAATCTGAGTGTTTCCGCGTCATTGATGAAATCGCCGAAATCAATCCGCATATCCTCCTCATTCTCACCGGTGGTGAACCGTTATTGCGCCCGGATATCTTGGAGATATCGAAGTATGCCGCTGATACCGGGTTTCTTGTTGTCATGGGTACAAACGGTGTCTTGCTGAACGACGCAGTGGTAGAGAAAATGCAACGGCACGGTGTGACAGGCGCAGGGGTCAGTTTAGATTCTATCCACCCCACAAACCACGATAAATTTCGGGGGATGGCAGGGGCGTGGAAAGCTACAATGAACGGCATCGAGGCGCTCAAACGCGCACAACTCGACTTCCTCGTTCAAACCTCCGTGACACAGTGGAATTACGACGAAATCCCAAAGATCGTGGAGTTTGCGTATCAACTCGGTGCGAAGGTGTTGAACCTCTACTTCCTCGTCCGAACCGGCAGAGGCAAGACCGTGATGGACATCACACCGGCACAATATGAAAAGATGCTGGAGACACTTTTCGCGTTGCAGGCGACTTACACCGGAAAAATGCTCATCGCCGCGAAATGCGCACCGCATTACAAGCGCGTCATCTATGAACAACAGTCCGACTCGGCTTTCCTTCAAGGCTATCCGAGTGGAACCTGCCCGTGTGGTATCTACTACTGTCGCATCACACCTGAAGGAGAATTGACCCCTTGCCCGTATCTACCTGTCAGCGTCGGTAACCTCAAAGCGGAGAGCTTCGTCAAACTCTGGAACGCCTCGAAGACTTTTCAGGAGTTGCGAAACCGAGATTTGCTCGAAGGTAAGTGTGGGGCGTGTGAATTTAAAGAGGTCTGCGGCGGTTGTCGCGCGCGCGCCTATGCCACTACCGGCAACTATCTCGCAGAAGATGCCTCGTGTGAATACCAACCCGGACAACACAACACCCCGCCTGTTCAAATACAAAAAAAGGTTGCTTTTGCAACAGAAACCGATTATGATTTGCAATGGACACCCGCAGCAGAGAGGCGGTTGAAGCGTGTACCCTCATTCGCGCGCGGCATGGTTGTAAAAAGCGTTGAAAAATACGCACGCGAACACGGGCACCGGGAGGTTACCCCGAAATTGATGAAGGCTGTCAAGAAGCGATTTGATAAAACTGGCATCCCATCCTTCAGACCGAAACGCTAAGGAGAAAAATATGAATAAACACATAAACGCACACGAAAGACTGAATGACGTAGAAGAACGCTTGGCACGCGTAGAGCACCTACTCGCCAGCATCAATGAGAAATTGGCACCACATCCGATTCTCGAGGACGTTGATACCGACAAATCAGAGGCGTTTAAGGAATGGGTGACGAATTACGTCTCAATGCGTTTGCAACAACTCGTGCCAGAGACATGTGACCATCCGGATAAAGCCGTACTTCAAGACGGCCCCTTCCTCGATAACACCACAGTGCCGTGTACAGAGGAAGTCGAGCATAGAGTTAAACGGATACCGATTCCGTTTGTCCGTGAGATGGTTGTTCAGCGAGTCGCTGAAAACGCACGGGAAGCAGGGGTTGAACGGGTAGATATTATGTTCTTCGAGAAAGCAGCGACCTTTTGACAATGTAAAGCCACAGAGGAGTTCCCTCTGCCTAACTTTGACTGGAAGGACTTCCGAAAGGCACCGATCTAATAGCGATTCACGATTAAGGCGTTCGCTGCGCTCACTTTTCGCGAATAGCGCATAGCAGATAGCGAGCAGCAATTTATGGACTGGGTTTTTAATACGTTCTCAGAATATCTTGAGAACGACTTCAAAAAACGCATCGGAAAGCTGAACCCCACTGTCTCTGACTTGTGGCGATCCTTTCAGGTGCTTTTTCCTGCCACGGCGGCGCAGCTGCTCGTCCAGGAACCCGTAGGGAATACAGTCCGTTTTAAAGCACTCGCCTTCTATCACGCAGACGAAATGGGGCCGTTGATTGAAGCCCCACTGGAATACCTCAAGCAAAATTTCGGAGGCGGCAAATTCAAAATCAACTTCTATCACGGTATGCAGTTCATTGCGACCATCAACTTCAAACCAGAGGGGCCCGAAATCTGGCGCGAGCTACCAGAATTAGAAGGACATCCCGTTGCCGAGACATAACACTCGTAAACGCCACGGAACAAAATTTTCAAGGTGTAGGCACACGCCTTGTGCCGTAACCAAAAACAATGGATGAAATCATGAGCCAGTATCAGGAATTTGGGGAATGCCCATCTTGTGGAAATCCAAACCTCCGACGGTTAGCGGAAAATTCATGGTTCTGCTTAGATTGTGACTGGGACAACCTGCTAGTGATTCCCAACGGAAACCATGATGACATCCTCGCTTCCCTCCGTCACGGCGACCTCCACTCACGGCGGATCGCCGCACAAGCGCTGATTAATATAGGGGATGCGGACCGACACCTCGCCACTACGACCGATACAAAGATCCTGTTAGAAGCCTTGGACGACGCGGATGCCGATGTGCGTTACTTCGTCGCCGTTGCCCTGGGCAAATTAGAAGCGAACCTCAGCCTCGGTAAGCTGAAACAACTCGCCCAAGGCGACACCTCGCCACTCGTGCGAGAGGGGGCTAAAACAGCAATAGAACAGATAGAATCACGACAAACCGCGAACCGCAGTTCGTAGGAGTCGGGTTTCCCAACCCAAACCGCGATTTACGAACGAACACCTCTCAAAACATGGAAAACATTCGACTCGGTTATATCGGATGTGGATTCATGGCGCAGAAGGTCCACATCCCAAATTTTGTGAGTATTCCTGACTGTGAACTCATCGGCCTGGCGGAAGTGCGGACTGAACTCGGACAAAAAGTCCAAACACGTTTCGGTATCCCCAAACTCTATCGGGACCATCACGAACTCGCACAAAATGCCGATATTGAGGCAGTCGCAGTATCCGCGGACTTCGCCCTTCAAGGCGAAATCGCGAAAGATCTGCTCCTGGCAGGTAAACACGTCTTCATGGAAAAACCGATGGCAGTCTCTCTCGAACAAGCTGAGACGATCGTGGCTGCATCACAGCAATCCGGCAAAAAGCTGATGGTAGGTTACATGAAACGGTACGATGCCGGGAACGAGATCGTCAAAGCGAAAGTCGCGCAATTCCGAGAAACCGGGGAACTCGGTCGCTTGACGTACGCCAGAAATCATGGATTCGGCGGCGATTGGGTCTGCAACCTCGATACCCCGATGGACAGCACGTCAGAAACAAAACCGGGCGCGCCGATCAAAACACCGGAATGGATACCCGACCGATATAAACGCCCATACATCGGATACCTCCAACAATACACACACAATATTAATCTGATGCGTTGGTTTCTGGATGCAGGAGACAACGTTACAGTCAAAACCGTCGATTTAGACGATAACGGCTATTCCGGGGTCGTTATCTTCGATATGGGGGGCATTCGTGTGACGTTAGAGACGGGACACGTTTCGCATTATCGCTGGGATGAACATAGCCAAATCTATTTTGAAAACGGATGGGTTCATACCTGGGCACCGCCGCTGCTCTTGAAGAATACTCCCGCAGAGGTCGAAATCTACCGGGCTGGAGAAGAACAGAAAATCACGCGTCCGATTCCGAGACCGAGCTGGACCTGGGCATATCACAGAGAAGCGGAATACTTTATCGCGAACGTTCGCAACGATCAACCCTTCCGCTCCTCAGCCGAAGATACACTCACGGATGTCAGGCTTTTCGAGGACATCTACCGGATTTTAGTAACGTGAGCTCTGAATTTCGCACCTTCACAGTGAATGGGCGTTACCCCGGCTACACGGCCACAGCAGAAGATGCACAACTGGTGCTACAAATATGTATGCACGTTCGTCATGCGATTCGCTTGGCACTGCGGCTTTCAGGCTGACAGTTTGCTGTCCAATAAGAGCATCCACGTAATTCTTGCGGTGTTCCACCCCCAGGAGACGTTGCATTAAGGGGCTCGGAGGGGCACATCCACAAAATCTTGGGTTGCGTCGTTCCACGCGAAAGCCTTCACGGCGCGTATCTCCCGGTCATAAACGGAGATCACCAGATAGGTAGCCCCCGGATAAGCCGGTTCGTCCCATATCAAGGCATCTGCCTTGTCCTTTTCGGAGAAATACGCCCCATGGTTCGGGTGCGAATGGTAGAAAACCTTAATCTGCCGATTTTCTGTCGCTGTTGCTTTGTGAATAGCGATTAAATCATCAGGGTGTATGACGTACGCCGTGCGGGCATCACGCGGATAGGTGTCAGGGGCGTTTTGATGGAGTTCGTTCTGTATATTCCGGCATCTCCAGACAAATTCTCGCGCCCCCTCACTCAAAATAGCACCACAGCATTCATCGGGGAACTCCGATGTCGCATGGGCATATATTTCACTGAGGGTCTCTGGCTGCAAAGTTAACATTGAAGAACGATTAGCAGTTAGCGATTCGCTATTAAGTCAGCTTGCTCCCGCCAGCGATTGCAGGGATAATAGAAATTTCAGCCCCATCTGCGACAGGCGTGGCTTTTCCGTCAAGAAAACGGATATCTTCATCGTTGAGATAAATATTGACAAACCGACGGATATTTCCGCCTTCGTCACAGAGACGCTCTTTCATGCCGGGATAACTCGCCTCAAGGTTGTCAATAATTCCTTCAATATTGGCACCTTCCGTCTCAACTTCTGCTAAGTTTTGCGTCAAGCGTCTCAACGGGGTTGGAATACGAACGGTTACAGACATGGAATAAATTTTCTCCTTTTTTCTATTAAAGGGCGCACGCAGACTGCTCTTTTGTAGTAGCCTAACCCCTCGCTTGTAGTATCTCCTCGCTTGCGGGGGCAGGAGGGCTCAGAATGCCCGTGTTTTTTCATAGATCTCCATCCCACAGAGCGGAATAGGGTCAAAATTGCGTCCGTCCTGTTAATTCTAAAGTAACGTGAGTTTGATATATAGCAAATGCTAAGGAGGTGTGAAGATTCTCGTAGGGGTTAGGTCCCCTAACCATGGGCGAACCGCAAAAATCTGAAAGCAGATAGCGGATAGTGATTGACGAAATCTCCTGTTTCCAAACTCCCGTTAAAAAAGTATGTTCAACATTAAATCGAGTAATGTAATCCACACTCTTTGGCATCTGCTGTTGTCGGGGCGGCGTTCTGCCACCGCCACCGCCCTGTGCGTTTGGGTTCACCGGGTTTTATCGGCGTTGTGCATATAATACAACCGATCGACTCATACACGTGACCGTCGGCATCCGCTTCAAGCAACGGATTCACGGGGATATCGTTATCTCGGACAAACTGCCACACTTCCGCAGATGTCCATTGGAGAAGCGGATTAACCTTCAGGACCGGGTGCGACGTTGATGATATAATATCTGCCTTACGGAGTTGTTGTCTTGAGTCAGACTGATCGCGGCGCAACCCGGTTATCCAGACATCCAAAGTTTCCAGGAGACGTTGCATTGGACGGACTTTCCGGACGTTACAACAGTATTCCTGCTTCGTTTTACTGTCGAAAAACAGATACTCCCCATGCTTCGCGACCATCTGCCGGACTTCTTGTGAATCGGGCTGAATGTGCTCAATCTGAACCCCGTAGCGTGATTCGACCCGCTCAAGAAAGGTGTATGTCTCTGGAAAAAGTCGTAACGTGTCAAGCGTGCAAACTCGAAAGGGCAACTGGTTCTCAGCAGCCAAGTGAATCAACACCATACCTGAAAGCTGCCCACTTGTGACGATTGCAGCCCGCTCTTTGAACCGCTTAAAGAGAGAGAAAAGGATTTCTTGTGGAGGCTCCGTCAAAACGATCTCTTGACAGAGCGCATTATCTATTGACTGGCTGAACTTTTCGTCTATTGGCTTCGCGACCATGGCTAACGCCTTTTAGCATATCGGAAATTGTGTTAGTACTAAAGCAAAACCCAGTTTTTCCAGAGTGAGTCAATTTATGGGAGCATTTCCATAATGTCCGATTCGACTTCAAAATAACGTTTCAAGCTGAAGTAACGTTCGCCGGTGTCTGGGAGAATCGTCACAACCGTTTTATCGGGGCCATGTTCTTTAGCGACGCGTAAAGCTGCGTAGACATTCGCGCCAGACGACATCCCCACCAACACCCCTTCGCTTGTTGAAATTGACTTCATCGTTTCGTAAGCCACCTTTTCAGGAACGGCGATAACTTCGTCAATGACATTTACATTAAGGACTTCAGGCACCATCCCTGCGCCGAGCCCATCAATCCGTGTCGGTCCAGGGGGACCGCCAGAAAGCACGGCTGAGACCTGAGGTTCCACAGCAACCACTTTCACATTGGGGCACGCTGTTTTTAGGACCTCGCCAACACCTGTCAAGGTACCGCCTGTTCCGACCCCTGTAACAAAAAAGTCAATGTCCCTGCCGACTGCCTTAAGAATCTCAACAGCGGTGGTCCGGCGGTGAATCTCCGGGTTCGCAGCATTCGTGAACTGGTTGGGCATGTAATGTCTGGAGTGCCGTCTGACAATCTCCTCCGCCTCCCAGATCGCGCTCGCCATGCCGTCGTGTTCAGGGGTTAGAACAATTCTTGCCCCGAACGCAGAGAGCAGTTCATACTTCTCACGACTCACATTTTCGGGCATCGTCAAAATCACAGGATAACCGCGCGCGATACCGACGATCGAAAGCCCCAAACCCGTGTTCCCTGCTGTAGGTTCAACAATGGTATCCCCTTTCCTGAGGATACCGCGTTCCTCGGCATCTATTACCATCGCATAACTAATCCGGTCCTTTATGCTACCACCCGGGTTGTAAGCTTCCAACTTCGCAAAAACAGTCGCATCGTCCTCACCTGGCAAGGCATTCAGACGAATCATTGGCGTATTTCCGATGAGGTCTGTCAGGTTTTTAGCGATTTTCATCTCTTTGGTATCAGCAGCGGAAACTTACCGCCGTTGCAAATATATCGTTGGCTCCGCACGCTTAATTATAGCATATATCCGTTAAAAAGTCAAATTCACGGTAGGGAATTACAAGTTATAAGTTAACGTATCTATACGCGGGTTTTCGTTTAAGCGATGCTATGCAGTTCTCTTGTTATTGAGAACTTAGACCAATTGGGGGGGGGGGTACCCACCCCATGCGCGCGTCTCAAAAATTGGGCGAAAACATGATTGGGTTTTCGAAAACGCACGTCGATACATAGCTGCGAACTGATATTATTCGGGGCGCGGCAAAGGCAAGGCGTGACACCCAAGCCGAAAGCAGTTTGAATCGCCGTCAGGGTTATTCCAGACCGAGTCGCTTTTTCTGCTCTTCGAGCATCTGCTGTTGACGCTTGACGCGTTCTGGCACGAGGCGTTCCCGTGGTGCCGTCGGCTTGAAATCTAAACGGTCTTTCCCTAACCCGCGGAGGACCCCTAATTCTACGGGTGAGAAATCATCTGGATTCTCACGATTGAAATTCATCGGTGCTTTGAGCGCAACGGGTGGGTTCGTGATAAAACGGGCGCGTCCCGAAGGGTTCCGCGAAGCTGCGTGCAAAATGAACGGATGTAACAACACAACATCACCCGCCCTGCCAGTAATTTCCACAAAATCTTTGCATTTGCCAATGAGTTGACCGAAGCCGCTCGGCAACACTCCTTCTGGATGTTCATAGAGTCGTTGTGCAACATGTTGAACGGAATCGCACGCCACAAATGTCCCTCCGCTCTTCGGATAAATGTCCGACCAGACGACGATTGTTAGTAAGCCTTGTTCTGGACTATCAAGGAAATGACGGAAAAAATCACCATCTTTATGCCAACCACTCACTTCTGGTGACGGGGGTTGCCACGGTTGGTCTGCACCTAAGCAGAAGTTGATAATGAAGCCGTCGCTCCATCCTGGCTTTCTGTCGTCCCACGGATGAATAACCCTGTCTTCACCACCGAGCAGATCGCAGATAGCGTCCCATGCGCTCGGCGCGACATCCTCAATCACGACTCGGTTCATAGAAGGTAGATGCACACGGGGTTGCCCCCACGTTGTCGGATCGTCAGGGGCATAACCGAGCCGCTTAAAAGCGAATGCCCTCCATTCTTCCGCCAATTCGCGAGGGAAGCAGTCTCTCAGGATAACATGTCCCTTCTCAATGAAGTGGTTGACATCCGATTCTGTGAGGGTTCTATAAGTTTTCGCCATGTATTGCCTCTCTATTGTATACTCGCTACTAACGTCTGTGCGAGCTGCGTTGCGAACTCGTCGTCATTGATGTGAGCGTCTATCTCCATAACTGTCACATTATTGCCAATATGTGCTTTCAGATTTTCAACCCAGGCAGTTCGGGCTTCGGGGGAATCGAAAGGCTGCCCGGTTTGGTCAATCGCTGAGACCCCTTGTGTTGGTATGAGCACCGTCGTAGGGCCTTTGGCTTCACTGAGTTTGCGCGCCATAATCCGTCCGAGTTCTGCAGTCTCTTCAGGTGTTGTCCGCATGAGTGTCACTGTGGGGTTGTGTTGATAGAACTGCCGATTCCTAAATTCTTCTGGGACGGTATCCGGGGGACCAAAATTCACCATATCCAATGCTCCAGGTACAACGACCTGCGGCACTCCAGTTTCTCCTGCGGCTTCCAACCGGTCAGGCCCCGCGCTGAGAACGCCGCCTACCAATTCATCAGCGAGCTCTGTCGTAGTCACGTCTAAGACCCCTGTGAGGAAACCGCCTTTTGCAAGAGCTTCCATCGCCTGTCCACCGGTGCCTGTTGCGTGAAAGACGAGTACTTCATAGCCGGCGGCTTCAAGGACTTCGCGTGCTTTTGTGACGCACGGGGTTGTCACGCCGAACATTGTCGCTGCAATGAGCGGCTTGTCTGCTGCTGCTGCGGACGACTCGGCGTTCACCATCCCGACGATCGCGCCCGCGGCGTTGGCGAAGATCTGTCGAGACAAACGGTTGATACCCGCGATGTCCACAACGGAATACATCATACAAATATCTTTCGACTGCACATAAGGACTCGTATCCCCGGATGCAAGGGTTGAGACCATAATTTTCGGTACACCGACGGGAACCGCTTGCATCGCAGTCGTGCCGATAGTTGTTCCTGCGGAGCCGCCGAGTGAGATGATCCCATCAATGTCGCCTGCGGCGTATTTTTCAGCAACGCACGTAGCTGCACCTTGCGCCATCACAGCGACACTGTTCCCGCGATCGCCTTCGTCTCGCAACGTTTGTAACGATGAACCGCCAGCCCGTGCAACTTCATCCGCAGAAATGTCTGGTGTTAATTGCGGTTCCCCCAATATACCTGTGTTGATGACACACGTTGAAACCCCTGCTGATTCTATTTGTGATTTGATGAATGAGAACTCCACGCCTTTCGTATCCATTGTTCCAATAATGCAAACTGTTTTCGCCATCCCCGAATGCCTCCCTTGTTTTATAGGTTATAAGTTATGCGCGGGTGTTTCATAAAAACACTTCGTGGGGGTTAGTTTTCCCAAGCCGCTTGCTGAGAGTTTTCGTTTAAGTGGAGGGGCAGAAACCCCCAGCAAACAAAGCTCCTACAGCCAAAATTGCGTCCGTCCTGAAGTTATAAGTATTATAGTAGATGATTATATGGTGCATTATACAAGGTGTCAAGAAGTTTTTATTCACCACCTCTGGTGACTCCAGAAATAAAATTGACACAATTCAGGAGATGTGTTACACTTAAAAATAGTTGTCAGCGTTACAAGCAGTCAGCAGTCAGAGCAGCAAATTTTGACCCCTGACCGCTGATAGCTATCTTTTACGCGCGCATGTGCAGATTGTGGAGGAAATGTGTGAAACCAATTGATTCTAAACAAGCAGGATTAACATCTATACAAATTTTGGTTGTCGTTGTTATTCTCGGAATTATTGCCGCGGTGCTTCTGGCACCTCGGTTGCTCGGGCAGGCGGGACGGGCTTTACAAACGCAAGCCGCTGAGGAAATAGAAACACTCGGTATCGCTTTGGATAGGTATGCTAAAGATAACGGCGATTATCCATCAACCGAACAAGGGCTCAAGGCGCTCTGGGAGAAACCGGAAGCAGCACCAAGCCCTATAAACTGGTTGGGCCCCTACATCCAAATTCCGATTATAGAAGACCCGTGGGGGAACCCTTATGTCTATATCCGTCCGGGTAACCATGACCGATACGGATACGATCTCATCTCCTTCGGAAACGATGGCCTTGAAGGCGGCAGCGGGGAAGCGGAAGATGTTGTGAGTTGGATCCGCCGTGATGAGTAATGCGTTCTTAAGGTGATATGTAAGGAGGACAAAACAGCATGAAAATGTTTATTACTTGCGGAGTTCAGGGCTTCACGGTTATTTTGAGTTTGCTAATGCTTATAGGGATGTTAAGCAGCCCTGCGGACGCTGCGAAACTCGGGCTCGTGAGTGCTTGGCTCTTTGAGGACGGCGGTGGAAAGACTGCCAAAGACATCGTCAGCGGACACGACGGTGAAATCAAAGGCACGCTCGATTGGGTGAAAGACGGTAAATTCGGCGGGGCTTTGAAATTCCCGGGTAAAGGGGACAGTTACGTCCGTGTCGATCACGACGACGTTTTCAATTCCGATCCGTATACCTTCGTTTCATGGGTCAAATTGGAAGCCGCATCGTGGCAGTATGTCGTCTGGCGAAACGGGGACGTTTGGCCCGAACCCGAAAATGTCCGGCATCTCGATATCTGGATTCACGATGCCGACTATCCAGTCTTTATGTGGCACGTTAATGGCACTGTTGGACGTATCGACGGGCAAACTATCGTTGCTGATGGCGAGTGGCATCATATCGCAAAAATCTATGACGGTAAAAACATTCAAATGTTCGTTGACGGCGAATTGGATGCGGAATCGCCGACTGGTGGAACGTTAGACACTAGCGAATCTCCTATTTGGATAGGCGCGCGCCCCGGCGATGTTGCTGCGACTGGACTCTTTGACGAGGTAGGCTTCTTCACAGAAGCACTCTCTGAAGATGAACTCAACGCCGTTATGGACGATGGATTAGCCGGGTATGCCGATGTTGAGGCAGTGGGTAAATTGGCAACAATTTGGGCTTCGCTAAAAGCCAAAAAATAAAAATCAGGCACACGCGTGTGCCACAGTGGAAATGGAGAAAAACGCATTATGCAAATGCACGTAGGGGGAGAATGGGTTGACAAACCCGACAAAATTCACGTACGGAGTCCTTTCGACGATTCGGTTGTTGACACCGTGCCGAGAGGAGACGCGGGTGACGTAGAAATTGCTATTCAGACGGCAGAACGTGGCGCGAAAATCATGGCAGGCTTGACAGGCTATGAGCGCTACGAAATCCTGCGCAAAGTTGCAGACTTGATGATAGAAAAGGCAGGGGAACTCGCTGAGGTTATTACCCGCGAAGAAGGGAAAATCTTAGCAGAGGCGACAATTGAAGCCACTCGTGCTGCCGAGATTATCGCTCTTTCTGCCGAGGAATCAAAACGACTCACCGGTGAAACGATTCCTCTTGAAGGCGCGCCAGGTGTTAAAGATAAACTCGGTTTTACAGTACGCACACCGTGTGGAGTCGTTGCAGGCATTAGCCCGTTTAACTTCCCGTTACACCTTGTTTGCCACAAAGCCGGCCCCGCAATCGCCGGTGGAAACGCTATTATCATCAAACCCGCAACAGACACGCCCCTTTCAGCACTGAAACTCGTCGAACTCTTTTTAGAAGCCGGGACACCGCCTGAGGCGATTCAATGTGTGACGGGCCCCGGTGGCGAAATCGGAGATACCCTCTGTGCAGACCGACGCGTCCGAAAGATTACCTTCACCGGGAGCCGCGATGTCGGCGAGCATATCTGCCGCGTCGCAGGATTGAAACGGGTCACGATGGAACTCGGTTCAAATTCACCGCTTATCGTGATGCCCGATGCCGATCCAGAGAAGGTCGCACGCGCTGCTGCTGCATCCGGTTATTCTAATGCCGGACAGGTCTGTATCTCAACGCAACGCATCATCGCACACGAGAAAATCTATGGTGATTTTTTAGATGCGTTCCAAGCCGAAGTCTCGCAAATCACCACCGGCGATCCCCTCGCAGAAGGAACCCGTATGGGGCCGATGATTCGAGAAGCGGATGCTACCCGTGTGACTGCATGGATTCAGGAAGCCGTTTCGGACGGTGCCGAACTCCTTACGGGTGGGGATAAGCAGGCCCAGTTCGTTACACCTGCCATCCTCGCTAATGTGAAACCGGAGATGAAAATCTCGTGTGACGAAGTGTTCGGACCGGCTGTCGGTGTGACGCGAGTCAACGACATAGACGAGGCTATCGCCCTTGCTAACGATACGAATTACGGTTTGAGCGCCGCTATCTTCACGCAGAATATCGATTGGGCGATGCGCTTTGTCCGTGAAGTCGAATCTGGCAACCTGATGGTGAACTGGGGTACACAGTGGCGCGCGGATCTGATGCCGTATGGTGGTGTTAAAGAGAGCGGTATGGGCAAGGAAGGGCCGAAGTACGCTATAGAAGAAATGACAGAATTGAAGATGGCGATCTTCCATTTAGATAGCTAGCGCTCTTAACAACGGGCGGATATTGTTATCTGCCCGTTGTCTTCAAGACACGTTCACACCTTTTGTGGCACTATACTTCCAAGCACACCGAGGGTTCTGACACCTTGGGCAATTCTGGTAGGCGGCGATATCAAGTTGTTGTTTCTTTCCCCAATTTCTAAGGCGAGATGTGAAATCTCGCCAGTGGATTTAGATGAATTTACGCTGCTGCTCCCGCCTTTGCCTCGGCAATCACCTTCTGTGCGACATCGTCAGGGGCAACCTCATAGTGCGAGAACGCCATCGTGAAGTTGCCTCTGGCACTCGTCATCGATTTAAGATCAATCGAATAGCGGAGCATCTCCGAGAGCGGGACGTTCGCCTGAATTACCTGCTTCTTCCCGATCTGTTCGACTCCGATGACCTGTCCGCGTCGTCCATTCAAGTCCCCAATGATACTCCCCATAAATTGTTCCGGGACAGTGATTGCGACATGCATGATAGGTTCAAGCAAACCCGGATTGGCTTGTTCAGCGGCGGCAGCAAACGCCATGGAACCTGCAATCTGGAAGGCCATATCCGAAGAATCTACAGGGTGGTATTTGCCATCATACAAGTCGATCTGGATGTCAACGACCGGGTATCCAGCGAGTAACCCTCTATCCATTCTCTCACGGATGCCCTTTTCGACAGCCGGTATATAGTTGCGCGGAATTGAACCGCCAACAATGTTATTGATAAACTCAAAGCCTTCACCGCGTTGCAAGGGCGCGATATTGATCCACACATCGCCGAATTGTCCTCTCCCCCCAGATTGGCGTTTGTGCCGGCCATTGACGTTCTGGACAGGTCGACGAATCGTCTCCCGATACGGCACTTTCGGCGGAGCAACTTCCGTCTCCACGCCAAACTTATCCTTCATGCGTTCACGATTAATGGTGAGGTGCAAGTCACCGAGCCCAGAGACGAGGAGCTGTTTGGTAGCGTCGTTGCGTTCAACCCTGAACGCCGGGTCTTCTTCGGACATACGTGTGAGCGCTGTCATCAATTTTTCATCATCACCCTCGCGCGTCGGTCGGATTGCGTAAGAGATGACGGAATTAGGGAAGTCGACACCGGCGAGTTGGATTTGTGCGTCTCTATCGCAGAGCGTGTCCCCGGTTTGGGTAGCAGATAGTTTCGTGATTGCCCCGATATCGCCTGCTTCTACCTGCGGTGTACTCATCGAGTCCTTCCCATTCATGAACACAGTTTTTCCGAGTCGCTCCACCTGTCCGCGCGTCGAATTGCTGACCTGCGTATCGCCTTTCAGGATCCCCGAATAAACGCGGAAAAAGCTGAGTTGTCCAGCAAAGGGATCCGCAATAGATTTGAAAACGACAGCAGACATCGGGGCTGCTGATGTGGGTTCGCGCGTCTCTGCTTCATCCGCAACGCTTGTGACGGGCCCGACATCAACGGGCGATGGACACCCCGTCACGAGTGTATCCATCAATTGTTGGACACCGATATTGTTGAGGGCAGCACCGCAAAGCACGGGTGTAAACTGATTCTGGAGAATGCCGAGCTGTACCCCGTTCTGAATCTCTTCATCTGTCAATTCGCCTTCAAAAAACTTTTCAATGAGTTCATCGTCACTTTCCGCAGCGACTTCAACGAGTGCCTCGCGTGTCTCTTCGGCTGGCGCCTCCAATTCTGCTTGGATTTTGGCTTTTGGGGCGCGTTTGTTACCCGTGGGTTCGAGATATGCAGCCATCTGTATGACATCCACAACACCGGCGAAATGTGCCTCTTGACCGATTGGCAGTTGAATTGGCACCGCCCGCGTCTCTAAGATCTTTGCAACACTTGCGAGGGCGTTTTCAAAATTGGCGTTCTCTTTATCCATTTTATTGATAAAGATGAGACGGGGGAGTTCGTATTTGTCAGCGACTTCCCACACCTTTTCTGTCCCACCTTCAACACCGGTTGTTGCATCAACAACGACGATAACAGCGTCTACAACTCGGAGAACGCTATGGAGGTCGCCATAAAAATCTTCCGCTCCGGGGGTATCAATCAGATTTAGTTTATGTCCTTCCCATTCTGCGATGCAGACTGAACAGTTGAGGGTTGTTCTGCGCTCTATCTCGTCAGCGGCATAGTCAGCTACAGAATTTCCGCTATCAACAGCCCCCATGCGCTCAATAGCACCGCCGTTGTAAAGCATCGCTTCAACGAGCGAGGTCTTGCCTGCCCCTGAATGCGCGATAATTGCAATGTTCCGGATCTCGTCTGTCCTGTATTGTTTCATACGTCCTAAATTTTCTCCTTATTACTATTAACCACTACGGAATAGAGTGAGCTATGCCGTTTAAAATTATATCTTAGCACAAAGCGTCAAAAATGTCAAGAAAATATTCTGTGAGTTACCAAGTCATAGGTTATAAGGCGTCTAAAGGGATGTCTGCCAGCATCAGGATTTGCCGGATCATAGGGCTGGCATAGAAAATATCAGACACGATTTCGCTCGATTTAAGTTATAATTGATTGTTATTATCAATCTCTAAAAGGAGGCAGCTATGCCAAATCTTTTCTTTGCACTCGGTTCCGGTTTCAGTCTACTTGGGGTCGCTTTTGGGGCGTTTGGCGCGCATTCGCTTAAATCGACACTCTCTCCAGAAATGCTTGAGACCTTCGAGATAGCGGTTCGGTATCAGATGTATCACAGTTTGGGGCTGATCGCTGCGGCGTGGGCAGCAGCACAGTGGCAGCAGCACCACCTCACGACTGTATCAGGCTGGTGTTTCTTCGCCGGCATTCTAATTTTCTCTGGGAGTCTCTACATCCTGAGTCTTACAGGCATTCGGTGGCTCGGTGCGATCACCCCAATCGGCGGGTTGGCATTTATCGTTGGATGGGGGTGCTTGACTTTTGCTGCAATTAGAGGGCTCTGAGGAGAGGGGTGACAGTTCCAGTATGGAGAAAACTCTCGCTGTAAAGGCAGCGGACAAACTGACGACGTAGGATAAACTGAAGCCCAACACAAGTCGGTTTTAAAGTTTTACGTAGCACCTGCGCTTATGGGACGGTCGAAATGTGAAGAGGGAGGCTTGCTGAGCGGCCTTCCGCATCCACACAGGTCAGACGGTGTTTTCCTTTGACAGGTGTAAGCCAATACTGCTGTCCCGCGTTCCCTTTGAAAATTAACGCGCCATCCAGGAACCAGAACAGTTCTTGGGTCCTGTTAGAAACCGAGGCGGAGAGTCGAATTTTTTGGTTCTCCAAGGGAATACCCGATCGAATGTAATAGACAGTGTCTGCCGTAGGTGACAAGATAACGGGGGCAGCCCCCGCGATTGCCCCGTTGCACAAAGGATTATGCGGCGGTAAAAGCGACACAGCGAACCCATTTTCTGCCAACCACGTCGCTGCTTCTGCGGGCCACTCTTCAAAGCTAACCGTCTTGTATCTATTTTGAGACTCCGTTTCGTCAAGGTTCCGACAGTGGGAGCAGAGACTATAACCCGTCGCCTCATTAATAGCGATGCGTTTGTGCATTGTACAGGTTGCGACGGGTGAAACACCAGAGATATATAGATCGCTTTTACGGGCCGGGCAGTGTGGTGAAACAGGAGCCCCACTGAGTGTGCAAACATACCGTGTTTTCAGCTGTGCCGGCTTCGTGAACCAGCGGTGCGTATCCTGCCCTGTCAGCGCAGTGAAGAGTGCGAATAAAATAGGCGTTGCTGCGTCTGTCCCGCTCAGCCTTGATGTCCCCTTTCCATTAAAATTTCCTAACCAAACACCAATCGTTAATTCCGGTGAATATCCGATACACCATGCGTCCCGGTGTCCATAGGAGGTCCCCGTTTTCCACGCAATCTTTGGGAGGCTCAGTGTGCTTTCAAACGCTTCAGGGTTCTGAACGGTATTCGACGGAAGTTGTAAAGTTGTGAGCATCTCGGTTATGATGAAACTTGTTTCTGGTAGGAGCAAACGTCTTGACGAGATGTTGGCAAGATGGCTGTGTGCTCGGTGCTCGGTGCTCGGTGCTCGGTTTGAGAGTGTCAATTGATAAGGTGCGAATTCTCCCATATTTGCCAGCCCTGCGTAAAGTGTTGTGAGTTCAAGCAAGTTGACTTCGCATCCACCGAGCACCATAGAGAGTCCGTACTTTTTCGCTGCGGTCAGCGTTGAAATTTCCGCACGTTTGAGAAAAGCGTGGAGGGTATCGTTTTTCAGCCGTGCATTAAGATTAACAGCGGGAACATTCAGGGAACGCGCAAGTGCCTGACGTGTCGTAACATACCCGCTGTATTTGCCATCATAGTTCACAGGTTCATATCCGGCATAGGTGACGGGGACATCAAATAAGAGGGTCTCAGGCG
This sequence comes from Candidatus Poribacteria bacterium, assembly GCA_965202725.1. Lineage (GTDB taxonomy): Bacteria > Poribacteria > WGA-4E > WGA-4E > WGA-3G > WGA-3G. The sequence continues at coordinate 3,027,647 of OZ241845.1, read as the reverse complement.
TAATCAAACCTTGCTCCATTGCGAGCGCGTAGACGAAAGGTTTCAGGGCGGAGCCGGGAGATCGCGGTGCAAGTGTTCCGTTTATCTGCCCTAACGCCTTACGGTCAAAAAAGTCGTGAGAACCTACCATACCTAAAACCTGACGACTCCGAGTGTCCATAACGACAACAGCCCCTGTGCTTGGTAAGCGATAGTTGGCAACGCCCGCATGAGAGGCATCAAGATATTCTCGGAGGATACGGAGGGCCGTTTCTTGAACTTTCACATCTATCGTCGTGTATATCCTACCCTTTGCCGTTGGTTCGGCGTGGAGGCCTTTCCCCTTTACGAGCATACGTGCGAGATGTGGAGCTTTGAACGGGAGCAGATAACGTTTGGTCGGAATCGGTTCTTGCAATGCCGCTCGCCACTGCTGTTCAGAAATCTGCCGCCGTGTGAGGAGTCGGTTCAGTACTTTTTCTCGTGCTTTTCTTGCATTTTCTGAGAATCTGTCTGGACGCAGGCGTTCGGGAGCGTTCGGAATTGCGGCGAGAAGCGCTGCTTCACCGAGGCTCAGCGCATACGGGGGTTTGTTGAAATAAAACCGTGATGCCGCCGCCACCCCGACAATATTCCCACCGTAGGGGAGCATATTGAGGTAAAAGGTTAAAATATCGGATTTGGAATAGGCGAGTTCAAGTTGCAGAGCCCGGAACATCTCCCACAATTTGTTTGGGACGTTCCGCGCTTTAGGTTCCATCAGCCGTGCGAGCTGCATCGTAATCGTTGATCCGCCGCGTACGATCTTGCCGGCCGTGAGGTTGTCATAAAAGGCAGTCGCAATGGATACCGGGTTAATGCCAAAGTGGTAGTAAAACCACCTATCTTCCGACGTTAGCATTGCCTGATGTAGAAAGTAGTTGTCGGTTCGCGGTTGTCGGTTCGCGGTTGTCGGTTTGCAGTTAACCCTTTTGGACTGACGACTAAAACGCCACATACCATCAGCAGCCAAAAATGCGCGGAGCCATTCACCATTTCTATCCAAAACGATAGGAGATGAGGGGGCGTGGAGGCGTGCTTTTGGAATCGGGAAACACCGGTTAGCAAGAACACCGAGGGCAAGAATAGCGAATAGCAAAGCGCAAACCGCGAATAGCGGATAGCGAATAGCGGATAGCGAATAGCGGATAGCCATTCTAATTTTTTTCATTTCTCTGTAACCACTTCAATGCGTGCACTACCACTTACAGTAGATTTCGTTGCATCGTACATTGCTTCAGCAGTGATAGGTGGTAAGGTAAATTCGCCTTGTGTGACGGCACGGAGTGCGTAATAGAATTTGCGTTCGCGCTGCCGTGGGAATGTGCCGAAGAAGATGAGCCGATCATCGCGAATGTCGAGATAGTCCGGCTTGAAGTCCTGCACTTTCAACCAGGGAATGCCTGCCCGAGACTCCAGCCTCGTGTTCTCAATTTCAAATCCTGCAGGCAACATATCCACAACGACGACGTTCTCCAGATTAGCAGTAAGTGCTTTAACAGTTATTTCGGCGACGATTAAATCCCCATGTACAAACTGCCGAGCCACCTGTTCCCCATCTTTATTGAAGTAGCGGCGGCGCGCTTGTATTTCCCGTTCGTATTCCTCAACATAGGATCCGCGTTGAATACCAAATGCGCTCCAGTAATAGTAGCAGCTGCCCTCACCTTCCACAGAAAGCTGCACACGCACGCCGTCCCATGCCGCATCGGTGTAGCGTGCTTCTGTTGCATCGAAGTCAGCGAAATCTTCACCATTGAGTTTGAGGGTGCCGGTGTAGTTTTTGTCCATCTGTTTTTTCATAAGCTTCCCGAGTGCCAGGAAAGCAAAAGCGTTATCCTGTGTCGTTCTCCATCTATTCCCGTCGGATGCAGCGTCTCTTAGATTCTTAACCAGCATCGGGATTGAGGGGTGATTTTCGTTGACTTCTGCAAGCGTATCCAGCATGATCGCTTGCGCTCGAATTGGAGAATCAAACGTCCCACCCGTCTCCCATCGCGCGCTGTTTTTCTCGTTCACACCCGGTGATACTGAAACCGGTAGCATTGACAGTGCGGTTTCTAATTCGCCGATCAGTGCGAACGCGCTAGCAAGTTGGAAGTGGCTATAATCGCTAAGCCCACTCAACCCTCTATTCTTGAGGTAATTCATCGTTCCGCGATCGGGGTGTCCAGCGGCGGCTAAGACATAAGCGGCATAGGTCGCAAGCGCGATATCAGTTTTGATTTTTTCGGAACCTTCTGGCCCCTCTACGTTTAGCGAGAACTTCGTCCGTTCCCGCAAACCGTACAGCATAGCGGCGTAGACTCGATCCGCCACCTCATACCCCGCTTTCCGGGCTTCAACGAGGAAGTGGGAGGCGTAGATACTACTCCAAGCGTTGACATAAGTACCGCCGGGCCAGTAAGCAAAATGTTTCCTTGTCGTTAGCATACTTTCCAATTTAGTGATACCTGACGTAATATAGTGGTCCACTAAATCATCATCAGCGAGCATTGGTTCAACACTTCGCGCTAGATCACTGAAATAGAGGAGCGGGAAAACCCGACTCGTCGTCTGCTCCAAACATCCGTACGGATAACGGACAAGATAACGGAGGCTATCAGCGAAAACGATATTTGGAAACGGCGTAAGCGTAAGACTGAATTCCGAGGAATCTGGCATCAAATTCGCCGGAAAAACGAAATCGACCGGTTTATCAGCACGCACCACGCCTTGTCCTGTTGTCGTGATGGGCGGTGCCGTAGAGCGGAGTGGAAGTTTCACGTCCATCGCGGTTGTTTCAGCATTGCCATGTGCAGATAGATTGAACCCAACTTCGCCGATCGCATCGTGAACGCGAATATCGAAAAATGCTTGGGCTTCCGCCCCGGCATCAACAGAGATCAACCGGGATTGGGAACTCGCTCCTACAACAGGATCCTGCATTTGGGATGTATCATTCTCAGCAGTTGTTGACAAGAGCTGCACGGGTCCTTCGGTTTGCAGTTTGACAGTAAATTCCGCAGCCGCATCTGTTCCGTTAAAAAGAGTAACAGGTAGACGGAGTTTATCACCACCTGCCAAGAATCGCGGGAAGGTCGGCGTTAGAACAATAGGTTCACGAACGGTTAAGTATGCTTCCGTGGCACCGTAATCCGCGCCGGCGAAGGCAACAGCCATCAATCGTAAGTTCCCGTTGAATTGCGGGATTTTAAATTGAATAGCCCCGCGCCCCCTTCCATCGGTTTGCACGAATCCCGACCAAAGCGAGACCGGTTTCACCCGTATGATGCCCCCGGTATTAAGCCGTTGCTTTCGGGCAGCCTCCAGTACAGCGTCACCACCTGTGCTCGAATTATCAGTGAGCCCGGCAATCTCAGGTAAAATCCCGCTATATAGGTCAAAGGAGTGTGTCTTTAACCCGCGCTGCCGATAGAAATAACTGTGTGGATCCGGTGCTTGAAAATCCGTCAGTGAAAGGATCCCTTCGTCCACAGCTGTGATACAGACCTCATATTTCTGCCGTGAACGGCTGCCTTTTACTTGAAAGGTGATGTCCACACTGCTGTTCGGCCGGACAGTCACCTGCGTGCTTTCTCCGTCCACAATCCGCATCTCATCACCGGCAAGTGGCATCTTTGAAGTGCCCCCTGCCTCATCCTGCTGTGAGAGAAACATGTCTATCGAAAGCCTTCTCTGGGTTGCATCGAGTTTCAAGGGAATCACGCCAAATGCCCGCGCTGGCAGCGGCTGATAGTGGTTGGATGGCGCAATATCCGCGGGCATCGGGCGCATCAGTGTTGCAGAAAGGTAGACGTTGGGTCTATAACTCGGCCGCACTGGAATTAACAAAGTAGCGGTATTTTCCTTCATCACAATCGTGCGGTAGCTCAGCACCTTCTCACGTTCAACGGTCAGCAGGAGCGTGCCGGGGAACGGTGCTTTGACATGGAGTTCCGCTGTTTCACCGGAAAGATAGGCAGGCTTATTGAGCGTTAGATCCAAGCGAGTCGGATGTTCCATAGACACCGCAGTATTGCCCCCGCCGTTAACGTAGAATCCGATTTCCGCCGTCGCCGTTGATTTGAGGTCCTCAAGGCGAAGGCGATATTCACCAGGGGCCGCAGGGGTCAGTGTTAGGGTCCGTGGTGTTTCTGCGGAAGTTAGGTCGTGGGTCTCGACCTCGGTTATCTGGGGTTCGGAAACGTATGCGTAATGTCCCTCCGTATTCTGCCGGAGTATTGTGTTCCAGTGGATTTTGTGGAGGCTCAACCGTAACGCGCGTCCAGGAGCGACCGCTAGCGCCTCATCAACGGCTACATAGTCAATACGCACAGGTTTATCAATCTGAGCATCCGCCGTATTTGTGCGCCGAAGTCCAACGTAATGTGAATAGGAATGGATAACAACTCGGTGTGAAGCCGTGACCGCTCTGCCCCCGATTTCACTGACGGTAGCCGTCAGTACACCCTTTAGCAGCGCGGGTGCCTTCAGAGTTGCGGGAATAGTGAATTGATAGCGCGCCTTACCTGCCGGGTCAGTTTCGGCTTCCCCGAGTTCAATGCGTTGCCTTTCAAACTGTTTGACAAAATTGGATCCAGTGCTTCCGAAGACGAAGGAGCGCCACCGGGTTATATCAAAATCTGGCGATGAAATGCCGTCGGCCCCTACGAGGGAGACGGCGTTCAATTCGCAGGAGACCTGAACCTTTCGTCCAACAGCCGGCGGACCGAACAGATTAACAACCTCCACTTGAACGTTGATTTCATCTCCAAGCCTATAGATAGGTTTGTCCGTAGCGATGCCTACCTTCATCCGGTCCGGCATGAATGCCTCAATCTGAAATTGTGTTCTTCCAACGACCTTATCGGCAATCAGCATTTTGGCCACATAATTCCCCGTCTGTGCGTAGTCAGGAATCGGAATTTTTGCCTCGCAGGCCCCGGTTTTTGTCGTTTGCTGCCGCAATTCTCGTAGGGTTCTGCCGTCTGGCGCGAGGACTTCAATCCGGGCAGGTAACGACTCCGGCGTTGCCTGTTTCGGGGCGCGGACGATACCCGCAAGTTCTACAGTCTCGCCGGGTCGATACACCCCACGACTTGTATAGAGAAAGGCTTCATATCCCTTTTGCAAATAGGCGGGACCTGAAACATCGAAATCCGCTGTTGCGATTTCGTGTCGATCCAATTGAATGAAAGCGAGATCGTCGCCTTTGGCGACGGTAATCATAAACGGTGTGAAACCTTCGGTTTTCTCAGCGACCTCCTTGAATTCGATGAACCCCGCCCAGTTGGTTGTTCCCGTGAGGAGCGTCTGGTTATTGTCGCTGATGAGTTTGACGCGTGCTGTCGGTACTGCTGCGCCGGTAGCCAAAGATTTTACCCAAACAGACAGACTGTCCCCAGCGCGTTTGGCAGTGATACCCAAATCCGTAACGAGGACCCATTGATGAGCACTGTCCCATTCCCGCTGGGCGTTCCGCGCCATGACTTTAAAGATGCCGACATGTTCGTCTGACAGGTAGTCTTCCAAGGAGATCGGTACCGTTACCTCCTGGTTCAACTGGGACGGGATGTCAAGTACTTCCGTATGAATAGATTTGCCTAAGTTCCGGCTCCAGCGGCTCCATCTCTCTAATTTTGAGACATAGATAAGGTTATTCGCGAAGACTTTTTCGATATCAAGTTTCACCCGGTCAATGTTAATCGTTGCGAGTCCGAGGCGGAGCTGCCCTTCCCGTGCAAGAAAGAAACCGTCCCCAAGGAATCGGAGTTGCGGTCGGATATCAGGGATTCTCAGCCTTGTCGTATAGTCTTGCTTCAAAACTGCATCATTTCGCGCCGTCAACCCCCGGCGAACTTTCAGGGTATACGTCGTGCGCCGCTTGAAATCGCCATGGATTTCTATATTCCGGTAATCCGCGACGACCTGATACACTACAGCCGGTGTTAGTTCGAGATAGGGTTGGATAGTATCCGCGAGCACAGGCGCACTGAAGCCGACCGAAATATAGGGCGTGCCATCACTTTCCCATACGTCCGAATATGTTACCCCGAGCGTTCCTATCCCGCGGAGCATTATAGGTGTAACATGCGGTTTCTCAAGCCCGATTTGCCCGCCAGTGCATTTAAATCCTCTCTCAATTTTAACTTTTATTTCTCGATCTGCGCTGCCGCGCTTTATCCGTTGGGTTTTGAATTGGATCGTCCGTGCGGTAGCCGCGTTGGTTTCAATTTGATATGGGATTTCTGTTCCATCATTCAATTCAACAGAGAGGTGTGCTTTTAAGTCAGCAGTCGTTACAGGATAGTTGAACGCGATTGTTCCGAAGCCTATTGCTTGTTCCCGCGCTTCATCGGTGGTAAATTCCACCCGGGTCTGTTCTACCGTGAAAGGTTCAGTAGCGAATTTGAATTCTTTGTGGCCGGTGAGTAAAAATGTTTCAGATGGGTTTAAGGCGGGGGTGAGTTGGACGGTGTATTGTGCGGCGGGTGCCAAAGGTGCTTCTAAGAAAAATCCGATTCTATCGCGGGCGACCCAACGTGCCGTGCCTTGGACAGCCGGTGTAAACCGAAACGCTTCGGTTGGAATTTCAGTGCCGATGCGCGATTTATCAATGATCGCCTCCGAGAACGTCACGGAAAAATCGACCCATTGTGGCACCTTTCCTTGGGGCGTGAAGACCTCAACGCTGTACCGTGTCCGCGCGGTGACGTTATCCTTTACAATATGAAAGATACAAACAACAAGAATGAGCGCCATGAGCCCAATCACAGCGATTAAAAAGTCCTTGGAAAGTTTAGCTACCATGAAAATGTTCCCTTAAGGTCAACTCATTTTTATCATTCACGATAAATAGATTTGGCAATTTTTATAATAGCGCATAGCAATTTTTATGTCAATCGAGAATTAGTATTGCCAGTGGATGCATTCCCGGGGAATGCTATACGGAGAACCTTTATACCCGGTTCATGCCCATAAGGAAACATGAATAGGGTTGATTTTGATTCTCGAATGCTATGTAGCGTGTCTATGGGGGACGTTATGTGTAAATATAAACACAGTTTTAGAGAGTTTTCGGTAAAATCATGTTTTCGCCAAAAATTTGAGACATATGTAGGGGGCGGGTAACCCACCCCCTACGTGTCACCTAAGTTCTTCATTGCACAGCAGCATCATATCATGACTTAAACGAAAACCCACCAGTTTTAAGAGGCGTGGGTTGTCAATAGTCAGTTAGGCAGCAATCCATAGCTAACACCCCTCAAAACCAGAAGTGTGACATGACAATAATTTGATCGGTGCCTTGGAGTTGCCGCAATATGCCTTTGTCAGTGAAGGTGTCATCTGCGCTGCGGTCTGCGTTAGCGAGGTTCGCCCAGTAAAATAGAGAGATGGCTCCATTTTCTATAAAATTGTATTGTGCGGTAAGTGTCACGCGTTGGCGCGCGTCCCCCTTCACCGTTCTATCCGGGTCAAAGAGCCCGTATCGACCGGCGAGCGTGAGTTGGGGAAGGAGTCGGTATCTCGCCCCGATATAGTATCCTTTAGAATCAACGGCATCCAGGGCAAAAGAGGCGACTTCTCCGCTATTTTCATAGTTGAATTCACCTTCAAGGCTGACTCCAGCAAAAGAGGCAGTGAGAAACGCGCCAATGAGCCGTTCCCAGTCTTCACCCGGCTTTTCAAATACACCGGAGACTCCCGCACGAATCGGTCCGAGTTGTGCCCCTATTGTACCCAATCCACCCTTTGCTGCTGCATTACCAGCGTTAAAAAAGGCAGCGTTGTAAAAAAGTCTGCCCGCGGTACCCCCGAGTTCAACACCGACATCCCGTTTATTAGAACCGAGTCCGTAGCCCTCTCGGACAAGGATGTTGTGGTCTTTCTGTTTGATAGCGAATGGGAGTCGGAATCGCCCAACTTTGACGTACAGATGTTTTGGGATGGCATCTACCGTTGCAAATGCATTCATCGTTGTTCCAGCGTTGTTAGAAAGGGTAAGCCGAACGTGTTCAGAGGCTTGTGCGTTGAAGGTAACCTCCGCTTGCATGAGCAGAAATCTATCAATCGAAGAGTGGCATGAATTGCAGCCAGCAATTGCATTTTCTCCTCCGTCTACAGGTGTTGTTTTGATAAATGCAGTCTGCAAATCCAGCGAAGTTGTGAGTTGCTTGACGACTGCCTTTGCCTCTTCGGTTACGGCTTCCATGTCAAAATCTTCAGGGAACTCGAAATAGTTCTCCTCAAAGATTTCACCGACGCGATTTCGGGGACCACCGCCTGCCGGATCAATGTGGCAGAAACTACACGCTTTGCCAAGTTCAGTGGCAAATTCAGGACGAGCTTCTGCTACCTTGGGCAAAAAGAGACACATTGTAACACCAGCCACGAGAGCGAGTAGTAGAAATAACTGCTTGACCGTATCCGCTTTCGTGGGCAAGGGATGTGTTAATAACGGAGCGTCGCTGGAATACCGCACGACCTCGCCGTAATGTGGTTTCAAAAAGGGCCTCCTTATTCTTCATTGAAGTGCTGTAAAAATATAGTCGATATCTTGGACCTGGACGTGGCATCCCCAACAGACTCCGTCCTTGGCTATGACGGCGAAGTCAGCGTCCGGTGCGTTCCGCGTATACTCGATGAACTCCCAATCGTTATGATCGGGGTCGACCCCTACTTTTTTTCGCATAATTGCGATGAGTCCGACGTAATCCTTACCGGGACGATATGCCTCTTTTACGACAATACTGCCATCAGGATACGGGAACTGCTGTTCGCCGTTGGGTGCAATGGTTTCTCGTGTTTTGTTGACGTAAACGTTTTTATCCCCGTTGTGTGGGTCGCCACCCGGGACGGGCGGTATAGGTTCGGCATTTAGTTTTAACCACTGTGTGTAACCCACCACATCTTCAGGGAGTCCTGGAATCGGTACGGCTGGTTCTTCAAGCTCGACGGGAGTCGTCTGTTCTGTTGTGCTTGCCTCTTCCGGTGGGGTTTGAACGATTGTTTCCAAAGCCTTTTCACTGGAGCAGGCAGAAAAGTGTAGACACAGGACGGCTATCATCGCGAGGTTAAGTAGCAATGGATCATGTGTTTGGGTTTTCATGAGCGATTCCTTAATATTTAACGTTTTAAATCAATCCCTTGTATCAATCAAAATCAAAGGTGTTCATGTCTTAAAGACATTCTCCCTCCCCTTAAGAGGGGATGTATAAGCCCTAATTTAGTTTACGATAAAATGGTAAGTATTGCAAGGAAATTTGTAGGCCTATTCGGTTAGAAGAAATTAGTTTGCCTTTCTGCCACGCGTTCCTGTATCATAAGAATGGCAATCGGCTATCAACAGTCGGCTTTCGGTAGATCGTCAGGCAGTTCCCAACGTTTTTCCTGCCAACACCGCTTTTTGACGGCAGACACGAGTAAAAAGATTAGTTGCAGTTCGCTAAAATAGAGTCACATCTATAGAAATCTATACCAACTTGGTAATTTCTCGACCTTGTCGGAAAAGTATTTGACAAAGACTATGGAAATATGGTATACATATCGTATAAAGGATAGATGTGTTAAGATTGGTGAAGCTGCTCAGATTCTCGGTGTTCATGCTCAAACGGTTCTGCGTTGGGCAGAAGGGGGTCTGATTCACCCTGCGAAAAGAACACTGAAAGGCACTCACCCTTACAGCCTTCAAGAATTGTTAGGTGTCCGTGATGTGACTTATCCGACGCTTGCTTATGCCCGGGTCTCCCGTTCATATCCAAAGGAGGATTTAGACCGTCAGCATGCCCTCCTTGAAGCCTTTTGCCATAAGAATAGCTGGCAAACTGAAATCATAAGAGACTTCGGCAGTGGCATGAATGACAATAAGAAAGGTTTCCTGCGCCGCCTTGCGTTAATAGTGCGGGGGTCATAAGTCTCGTTTAGTCCTCACGCAGAAAGACCGTCTCCTCGGTAAAAGTTGCGAGCTGTCTAAAGTTGTGAAGTTGTTTTCAGCGAGAAGGTGCCCTTCAACTTTCTAACTTTACAGCCTTTCATATACTTCTTTCGTTTAGGTGTTGACGTAGGCATCCATACGCTTGCCATTTGTTCTAATGGGCACACCTACGAGAACCCCCGCCCCCTGAAACGATATGAGCGCAAGGTGGCCCGTGCGAATCGGCGTTTCTCGCGGAGACACAAAGGCAGTCAGAACTGGCAGAAAGCAAGGGACCTGCTGTCACGTGTCCATGCCCGTATTGCGAGTATCCGTGAAGACGCTCACCATCAAGCGACGATACGGATTGTTCGCAAAGCAAACGCTATCGGTATGGAGACGCTTAAGGTTACCAATATGCTCAAGAACCGAAAACTCGCCAAGGCACCCTCGGATTCAGCACTCGGTGGTTTTCTAACGAAACGCAAATACAAGGCAGATAGACGAGGTATACCCATTACCAAAGCACCGCGCTTTTTATAGATGGGTATACATTCTTATACATTTTACCACATTTGTGAGGTGTGTTTAAGTCCTACACAACGGAGAAATAATGCTAAGAAATCTATTTAAAGGTCGTGATAAAAGCGAGATTGAAACTGACACTGAGGACACACAGGAAAATTGGTTTAATCGACTCAAGTCGGGGTTGACGAAAACCCGGAACCAGTTCTTGTCTCAGTTGTCAGGACTCCTCAGTGTTGGAAGAAAGATTGATGAAGATTTGATGGAAGAGATTGAGGAGATTTTAATCCAGTCAGATGTAGGCGTTGATACCACCTTGACGTTAATGGATAACGTTAGAGAACGGGTCAAATCGGAAGGGTTAAGCGATTCTTCAGCATTAGCGTCGGTTCTGAAATCAGAAATTTTGAACCTTCTTAGTGAAGATGTGCCGCTGGTGGTCACAGACGAAAAGCCGTGGACGGTTTTAGTTCTCGGTGTAAATGGTGCTGGAAAGACGACAACGATCGGGAAACTGGCGAGCCGGTTTGTTAAGAATGGGCATCGCGTGGTTGTCGCTGCCGGAGATACATTTCGGGCCGCCGCGGTGGATCAACTTGCGATTTGGTGTGAGCGGGCGGGCGCGGAACTCATTCGCGGCGGCGAAAATGCCGAGCCGGCCTCAGTTGTGTTCGATGCGATTCACGCAGCAAAACATCGCAATGCTGATGTCTTAATCGTCGATACTGCCGGTAGATTGCATACGAAAAAACCGCTGATGGATGAACTCTCGAAAATCGGGCGCATTATGGCGGGAGCGCATCCGAACGCACCGCATGAAGTGCTACTTGTCGTCGACGGGACAGTCGGGCAAAACGCACTCATGCAAGCGAAAATTTTCAACGACGCTGTGCCAATTACAGGTGTAGCGGTTACAAAACTAGATGGAACTGCGAAAGGGGGGATCGTCATTGGCGTGAACACCGAAACCGGGGCACCCGTTAAACTCATCGGCATAGGGGAGAAGATTGACGACTTACGAGACTTCGTGGGTGCGGATTTCGTCGAGGCACTCTTTACCGATCACTCCCCCTAACCGATTTATCAAGAAGGAATGAGGCGGCGGAGAAGGCCTGAACCCTCCCACCGAGTGCCTATATGGGATCGGCGCGGTTAGAAACCGCACCGACCAACGAAGTGCAATGTTAGAAGTCCGTCTCTCGTAGATAGGGACGGAGATGTTTGCGAAGGTTGCGATGTGCATGAAGCAGATGCGCTTTAACCGTTCCATCCGATCTGCCAACGGTCGCTGCTATATCTTTTAGCGACAACCCGTTCCAGTGGCGTAAAATGAAGATTTGGCGTTGCTTGGGAGGTAGGCGTCGGACGGCTTTTCGGATGTGCGCTCTCAATTCTTTATTTTCAACCGCTTTTGCTGGGGACTCTGAGCGCGGATCAGCGATATTTGCCATGGGCAGCTCCCCAGATTCATCGGAGTCGTACAGCAGGACTTCTGATCTCGATTTCTTCCTCAAGAAATCAATACAGAGATTCACCGTAATTCGATAAAGCCAACTGTAAAACTGGCACTGATTCTTGAAATCCGCCAACCCTTGATATGCCCGAATGAACGCATCTTGCGTCAAATCTGAGGCATCTTCAGGGTTAGAGACGAACCGTCGGACGAGTCGATAGGTGCGTTTTTGGTAGCGGGTAAAGAGCGCATCAAACGCAGCGTTATCGCCTTTTTGAAACTGCTCAATTAACTCAATATCATCGTAACAGTCTAGCGGAACTTTTTCAGAGCTTTGGGACTGCATATTCTCCTCTTAGGTGCCATCAGCCGGGAAAAGTCTCGTTTTTTCAAGACAGATGCTTGGCAAAATCCGAAACGTTGATGGCTGTTGACAAAATAGAAGTCACTGATTCGTTTGTTTATGGACACTGCGAAACCAACGTCTATATCTTTGGTTATCTTGAACCATCTGTTGTAAAAGCATTAATTCTTCATCATCTTCGGCGTAGGGTGCAGCTTCAAGCAAGGCTAAGAGTTCCTCATAAACGACTCTGTCTTCATGGACGAGTGTCGAGAGGAGTTTTTTGAAATTTTCACCGTGGCCGAGGAGCATTAATAGTTGATCGGTATGGCGTATTTCTTCGGATGCGGCTTGATTCAGGTACGCCGCGAGTTCGTGTTCATCGCGTTTCTCGGCAATCTGTGCCAGAATCAACCGCATTCCGACAAGTTTGAGTTTTGCTTGCGCGAGTTCATCCAAATCGGTTTCAAACCGTTCTTTGAGGTGATCGGTGTCGCGCGGGTGTAGTTGGGCATAACTCGGCCACACCGGCTTCGCCATGATCTGTTTCAACCGTTTTAGCCCGCCAATCAAGTTTTCCTGCTCTTGGGGGGTTAGCTGTCCAAAAGTGCTCTGCCAAAATTTCGTGGCGTGCTCCACAGCCTCACGGAAAAGTTCCTCGGACTGGGGCGTGAGTTTAATCCGAGAGCGTCTTCTGTCTCGATCGCACCGCCGACGTACCACCCATCCATGTCTTTCGAGACGACTCACTAAGCCAGATGTTGTGTTATGGGCAAGCCCTAAGTGCTCCCCTAACTCGCTGACCGACATGCCAGTCTCGTGCCCATACCAATGCAGGTGCTGTAGGGCGTTAAACTGGACGATCGTCAGCCGATTTGGAACGACTTCCTGAATAAATCTGGATTTGACAGCAGCTTGGGCGTGACGCATTACGCGCATTATAATGTCAATATCGTTATGGAATTCCTGATCTTTAGACATCTCTGGTCGTACTCGCAAGCCACATTTACTATTGAACGTTGATATTTAAGGCACAACGCTCATGCCGGTTCGTTAAGAAATAATGGATAAGTTCAAAACATACGATGAAAGATAATATCTCCTATATAGGATATTATTTATGTCGTATAGGATGTAATAATTATACATTAATTTAAACAAGATGTCAAATTAAATTTTTTTCAATTACTTCCGATCAAACGTTGCGCCTTTATCTTTCGCTTGCGCTTGGGCTTCGACTTACGTTTGGATTGAATAGCTTGTAGCGGCTCCGATTCTTGAACTTTTTCGGGCAATGGCTGATTTTCTTGAAATGCTTGTTGTTGCTGTGCTGCGTATTCAGCGTAATTGCCTACGAAAAGGTCTGCGGTTCCGCCGGGTTTACCGTCAAAAATCAGCAGTTTGGTTGCCAGGTTGCTCAAGAGATAGCGATCGTGAGAAATAATGAAAAGCGTTGCGGGATATTCTGCGAGTGCTGCTTCAAGCGCCTCACGCGCTGGAATATCCAGATGGTTCGTCGGTTCATCAAGGAGTAGGACGTTGGCGTTCTCTAATAGTAACTTCGCCAGTAGTACACGGCTCTGCTCGCCGCCGCTGAGGTTTCCAACCCGTTTGAAGATGTCATCACCAGAGAACAAGAATTTGCCGAGGAAGGTCCGGATTTCCTCTTGGGTCTGTTGTGGGCGGAGCTCCCAGATTTCGTCGATGATTTTATTGTCTGGGTTGAGTCCTTCGAGTTCTTGGGCATAGTGTCCAAATTTGAGCGTAGGGCCGACCCACATTTCGCCGTGGTTTGGCGACTCTTCTCCCAAAATCATACGGAAGAGTGTCGTTTTTCCGGTGCCGTTTGCGCCGATAATTCCGATAATATCGCGGCGGTAGACCTCAAAGTTCAAGTTCGTAAAAATGACTTTATCGCCAAAGGCTTTGCTAACGTTTTGGCAGCGGAGAATATCATTTCCACCGCGCGTTTCAGGTGTGAACGTCAGTTTGAAGGCGGGTGCCTCGCGTTTAGGTTTTTCAACGCGTTCCAACCGCTCAAGTTTTTTCCGTCTGCCCTGCGCCTCTCGGGTGCGCTGCCCTGCGATGTTTCGGCGAATAAAATCTTCTTCGTGTGCAATAAAGGCTTGCTGTTTTTTGAATGCGCGTTCTCCGACTAATTGCTCAATCTTTTTGGTTTCAATGTATTTGGAATAGTTCCCACGATAAATTTTTATTTGATGTGCTTCGAGTTCCCAAACTTTTCGGACGACTTTGTCCAAAAAATAGCGGTCGTGAGAAACGACGAGAACTGCGCCGTTGTATTCGTTATTGAGATAATTCTCGAGCCATTCTATGCCGTTGATGTCAAGGTGATTCGTCGGTTCATCAAAGAGGAGCAGGGCTGGCTGTTCAAGCAGAAGCTTGGCGAGGGTCGCTCGACTTTTCTGACCACCACTAAGTACCCCGATTGGAAGATTGAAATCCACTGCGTTGAACCCCAATCCGCTAAGGATACGGTTAATCTGATGCTCGTAATCGTAGCCGCCGAGTCGCTCGTGCTGTTCCTGAATTTGGGCATAGCGTGAGAGGAGGTCTGGACACTCTTGCCCCTCCATCTCTTCTGCCAGCAGGAGCATTTTATCTTCAAGGGCACGCCGGTTCTCAAAAACTTTGAGCATTTCCTGCTTTAAGGTACAATCACGGTCAAGTTCGGGTTCTTGGCTCAGGTACCCGATACGCAGCCCCCTGGCGGCAACAACTTTACCTTTAAAATTGGTAAGCATACCGTTAATAATTTTAATTAACGTTGTTTTTCCAGTTCCGTTACGCCCAATTAATCCGAGCCGGTCTCCATGTTCAATTGAGACGGATACATCGTCAAGGATTAGGTCTGGATCGTATAATTTAGTGACGTGTTCTAATCGTATTAAAGACATATTTCTTACTGGCTCTTGGCTGCCGGCTTTCGGCATCTATGGTAAACCCATATTTATTTGAGGATAGGGAATCAACACCCTCGTAGGGGCTGGGTCTCCCAACCCGTAAATGAACACAGAACAGCACTGATAAGGCGAGGGGCCCGCGCCCCTACGAGCAGCGCAGAGTCTGGTGAAGGGCGGCGGTTTCCCACCTATTGCTGCGCGTTAGCATCTCCTGATAGGTATTGGCACGGTGCACATCGGGGCGACGGATATTAAATTGTCTAAATCGCCAGAATGCGATGGAGAGGGCAGCATAATCAACGAAGCAGCCCAGATGCTCGCGTTCGCGTTCTGTCAACGGACGCAGCGCATTGTAAGCGTCTAAAAATCGGTGGGCAGCCTTCAGATTCAATTCGTGCTGCGGCGTGTAACAACACCCAATAATCGTCATAGCCACATCAATGAGCAGTACATCATAACACCCTTCCTCGAAATCCAGGATCGCCACCATCTGATCTCCATTGAATAGCACATTATCCAAAAAAAGGTCGGCGTGTAGGAGCCCCATCGGCAGGGATGCCTCGAGTTGGCGAGTCATGGATGCTAATCGCGATTTGAGCAATTCAACAAACGGATGCGTTGCAAACTGTGTGCCTTGAACTTCGCTGAAAAAGGGAACCATTTGTGAGATGCCCATAGCGAAGCGAGACAGTCCGGCAATTGGAGGGATGTGGTGCAATTTTGCGAGTGCTTCACCGAGCTGCGCAAGGGTACCCGGTGAACATTGGGGGTGCTCGCCGTGCAGGAACGGGTAAAGCATCACACTGCCAACTGTTTCGTGCGTCATGGGTCTCTGATCTTTCGTGAGGATCGGATAGACTGTTGGATAGGCGTGCTCAGAGAGATGCCGCAACAGTGAAATTTGCATCTGGAGTTCTGTCGGATCCTTTTCGTCGCAAACTTTCAACAGGAACTCCCCCTTTGTCGTTGTCAATTTGAAGTTACTGTTGCCGAAACCACAGGGCATTTCCTCAAGTTTCAGTGGGGTTCCGATAGCGTATTGCGCGACGATATGCGCGAGTTCTGAAGGTGAGGGGGTTGTGTAACGTGCCATATTCTTCCTCGGGCAAACGGCATTTCTATAGAGATACCACCCTTACGGGGCTATATCTATTTTTCAACTTTGCCCTTCTATACAATACCTTTGCCAAAGTTAATATTTGTAGGTCGCTGGGTTTATACTTTCGAATCCTCTTTTTCTTTTTTTGTAGGCTTGTTTATTTAGGAAGATATATTATACCGTTTAAAAAAAAAAAAGCAAGCTTCCTGTGGGTTGGATTTAGAGGACGTTCTTGCAAAATCTACGAAGAGCTGCTATAATTGTGATGCAGAATATTTTTAGGAGGAATATTGCGTGATTCGTGAAGCAATTCAGAAGGTTATGGTAGGTGATGCCTTAACCGAAGCAGAGATGGTCGAGACAATGAATGAAATCATGGAAGGTGAGACGACAGATGCACAGATCGCTTGTTTTCTGACCGCGCTCCGGCTCAAAGGCGAGACGATAGAGGAGCTGACAGGTGCGACGCGGGCGATGCGGGCCAAAGCCACAGCGGTTCCAACACATCATGCGCCTGACTTGCAAGCCACGCCGAAGGTGCCACGGCTTGTTGATACATGTAGTACAGGCGGGACGGGTTTGAACCATTTCAATATCTCAACAACTTCCGCTATCGTTACCGCAGGTGCAGGTGTTCCCGTTGCGAAGCACGGCAATCGGGGTGTAACACGGCAGAGCGGGAGCGCGAATGTGCTGATGGCACTCGGCGTGAACATTGACATCGGCCCCGAACACGTCGGGCGGTGTATAGACGAGGTCGGTGTCGGTTTCTTATTTGCACCTATGCTTCACGGTGCAATGAAATACGCCATCGGCCCGCGGCGGGAGATCGGGATTCGCACAATTTTCAATGCCATAGCTCCCCTAACTAACCCTGCGGGCCCACAGGCTCAGGTAATTGGGGTGTATGCGCCGGCGTTAACGGAGGCACATGCGAATGCCCTGAGGAATCTCGGATGTCAGCACGCCTTCATCGTGCACGGCAATGATGGTTTGGACGACATCACGACAACGACAACCTCGCGCGTCTCGGAACTTCGGAACGAAACTGTCAAAACCTATACCCTTGATCCAACAACGTTCGGAATCCCAAGAGCAGCCCCTGAAGCACTTTTGGGCGGCGCACCGCAAGAGAACGCCGATATTATCGTTGATATGCTGAAAGGTGAAAAGGGACCTAAACGCGATATTGTCGTGCTAAACGCTGGGGCAGCGATTGTTGCGAGTGGAAAGGTGGATAGTCTTGAGGCGGGTATGGAACTGGCATCGGAATCTATTGACTCAGGTGCAGCACTCGCGAAGTTGGAAGGGCTGAAGAAGGTATCGAATAATTAAAATACGTTAGAGGATGAATTACAAAGGCTTATCTAAAAAACAAGCATTTTTTGATAAAGGGGAATAAACGGGTTGATACTCGACACGATCATCGCGCATAAACAGAAAGAGTTAGCAGCTGAACAGATGGAAGTACCATTTAGGCAGTTGGTAGAAAATGTCAAGGACCTCCCGCCGACGCGAGATTTCAGTGGTGCTATCAAGGGCAGCGCGACCGTTAGGCTTATTGCAGAGGTGAAGCAGAAATCACCGAGTAAAGGCATCATCCGTGAAGATTTTCATCCGGTATCAACTGCTGTGACCTATGTCACAAACGGTGCTGCTGCAATTTCTGTGCTAACGGATAAACATTTTTTTGCAGGCGAATTGGGCTATTTGCGCGCAATACGAGAAGTCGTTGATGTACCGCTCCTCCGAAAAGATTTCACGATTGATCCATATCACATCTACCAAGCGCGCCTTGCTGGCGCAGATGCAATCTTACTGATTGTTGCGGCGTTGACTCCAGCGCAGTTGCGGACATTCATGGCGATCGCCGATTCGCTAGCGTTGGCATCTTTGGTGGAGGTACATACATCTGAAGAGTTGGCGATTGCATTGGATGTAGATGCCCAAATTATTGGGATAAACAATAGAGACTTACGCACATTTCACACAGACCTGGCCACAACGTTCCGTTTACGAGACGCTATTCCGGCGAGCAAGACCGTGGTCAGTGAGAGTGGAATTTACACCCGTGAAGATGTTAGGAAGCTCCAGGAAGCGAGTGTCCATGCAATGCTTGTTGGTGAGGCGTTGATGCGGAGCCCTAATATTGGGCAACAAGTGAGATGTTTAATCTCATGAATGCGGGAACTACATAGAAGCTACGGTGATACCGTGCCGTTTCAGGAGTGCTGTGGTTACACCGTCCCCGGGCGTGAGGGTTCCCGAGAAAGTACCGTCGTAAATACTACCGCAACCACAAGATGGACTTTTCGCCTTAAGGATTATCTGTGTCGCATTGTACGTTTGGGCAACCGCTAAGGCATGGTGTGCCCCTTGCAGATAGGCTTCTGTTACATCTATCCCGTCCACAGTCATAACTTTTGCTTTGCCGTCTAAGACGGCATTGCCATCGCCTCCGACAATTTCTGCAGGCGGGCGCGGTGTCGGTAAACCTCCTGATTCCTCAGGACAGACGGGAATAAGTTGACAGGTTCTTTGGTGCTGCATAGCCGTTTCGTTTTGGCTATGGCCCCCGTCGTATCGACAGCGAACACCTAAAAGACAAGCGCTAATGACTACTTTCATGTGATTCGGTTTCCTTTAACGCCTCGAACTGCTGGATGATTAAATCCGTTTCCCCTGTCTTTAGTTGCAGGTAGGTCTTTTCCAACTGACAAAGTATGGTATATAACAGCGAAGTCCGGCAGATTTCAGCATCCCTATTTCTCGCATCGGCAGCCGCTATTCTCATAGAGGTTACCGTTTCACGCAATTCGGATGGAAAATCCGAGAAAACACTGTTGACGTTCACGCCGAAGCCCATGACAAAAAAAGGATGACGTTGGTCGTCATAAGCGAGTTCTGTTAACACGCCTGCCACTTTTTTCTTTTTAATACGTACATCGTTAGGTGCTTTAATCCGTGCATCAAGTTCGTATGTTGTGCGAATTGCTTTTGAGATTGCGATTGCTCCGATGAGATTAGGCAATGCGACCTGATCGCGAAGCAGACGATGTCTCAGGACAACGGACACGAGGAGGCATTTCCCCGAGGGTGCATCCCATCTCCTACCGTATCTCCCGCGCCCGGCGGTTTGGTGCTCAGCAATGATAAGCGTCCCCTCTGCTGCCCCCGCTTTCCCACGAGCAATAGCGATGTCATTTGTAGAAGCGACTTGCATGTGGTGCTCAATCTGGCACCCGATAAACGCAGTCTGGCGTTTACCGTTTGTGAGGTTGAGGGGCATGCCGTTACCGCCCCAAATGCTTTTCAGCTTCAATCTTCCACTGTTCGGGTGGATTCAGATCGAGGAAACGTTCCCATTGTGCTCTTGCCATCCCGTCCTTTTCCCTGTATTCATACATCAACGCCAAATTATAATTCGCCGTTAGATTGCGCGGTTCGAGTTGTATGACCCTTTCAAACTGCTCCGTCGCTGCACCGAGTAAATCCATACTGAAGAGATTGCTGGCATAGTTAAGCAGTGTCGGGACATGTGTTTCATCTAATGCGAGTGCCTTTTCTAACGTCTCTTTTGCTTTATTATAATCTAAAACGTGGGCATAGTAAAGATTGCCAAGACGTTGGTACGTTTTTAGGGAGATGGTATCATCTTCTTTCGCGGGTTGCTCAATCAGTTTGGTTTCTGCTTCGTAGTATTGAATTGCTTCCTTCCATTCTTGCTCCCACTCTGCGATCTCTCCCAGATGCATGTGGATTCCCCTGTATTTTGGGGCATAAGAGAGCATGTTTTCAAAAACCCTTTTCGCAGGCTCGTGTCGGTCGATTTCAAGATAAAGAACCCCCATCCGATAGTTTGCTTCACGATTCCTCGGCTGCAGTGCTGCGACCTGTTTGAAATCCTCTAAAATTTGGCTATAGCGATAGCGTGTATCGCCAATCTGCTTGTGGCGGAGTGTGAGCATGCCACGATAGAAGTAAGCGTCTGCATAATTAGGATTCAAAGCGATCGTGACGGTGTATTCTTTGACAGCCATCTCAGCATATTTATGATAGCTATCTCCGAGCGTTTCTGCATGCCGGTCCAGGAGCCGCGCATAACTGTAGTGCCACTCGAAGTTTTCAGGGTTGTACTGATTCGCCAATCCATAATGGTAGATGGCGTTTTCGCGATCGTCCCGTTTCTCAAAGAGAACCGCGAGCAGGTGGTGTAATTCGGGATGTGCGGGTTCAATTGCCAATGCAGGTTGATAGACACGGATAATGTTGGCTTCGTCATTGCGTGCGCGATAGATCGACCCGAGACGAAAAAAAGGTTCCACTGCTGTTGCTTCAAGGTTTGGCAGCGGATTTTGTAGGTGTCGCCCTATCGCGTTTTCGATTAAAGTTGTATCGAGCGCGATCGTTTTTTCATAATGCTCGATGCCTTTATCTATTTCGCCTCGCTGTTCAAGCAGAATCGCGGCATGATAGTGCGCTGCAACATCGTCTGGGTTCAATCGAACAGTTGCGAGGAATGCCGATAAAGCTGCATCGGGTTTTGCTAAAGTAAGGTAAGAGATTGCCAATAGGTAGTGTGCTTCAGTGGTGTCAGGTGCAATCTCAATAATTTTCTGTAACGTATTAATGACCTGCTGATGTGCCTCGCGGCCTCGGTAGATGTGAACCATTTTGAAAAGCACATCCGGTCTATCTGAATCCAGCGTCAGCGTGCGTTCATAAAAAAGAAGTGCGGCATCCGTGTTGCCATTCGCCTCGTAGCTTTGCCCTAACAGATAGAGAGCCCGAACATCTTCTGGAAACAGCAACAGGTGTGTGTTTAGCGGTTCAATCGCGGCTTCATAATTTCCAGCCTCGAAAGCTTGTTGTCCCTGTGAGATGAATCGGGCTGCTAACCCTGGGTCTAGTACGAAAGCCCGTTTAAAGTAGACGACGGCTTGTTCTATATCGCCTTGCTGATGATAGAGTTCACCAAGTTTGAAATAAACATCATTGAAGTTTCCCAAAGGGAGTTCCATGTGCAAATAACTTGCGTCCGTTTCAATGATTTGAATTGTCTTTTTGTAATGCTTAATGGCTTCTTCGGCGTTGTCTGTCTCTGCTTGGAGATTGGCTGCATAGAAGTAAGAACGGGGATCGTCAGGAAGGACGAGCATCGCTTTCTGCAAAATAGGCATCGCTTCGTCGCTGCTCATTAATCCGGCGAAGTAAGGTTCAAGCGGTTCATAGAAACTCTCCTTGATGTGAGGCCTCAAGGAGAGCGCGTGTTGGTAATGTTGCAATGCTAGTGTCGTGTTGCCACTGGCATAAAGACAGTCTCCAAGTGCCAGATGCGCCTCGCCATGCGTCGGATCGATTTCAAGGGTCCGTTCATACAACTTGATGGCCCTCGCTGTATTGCTTTTTTCGTCGAAAATAATAGCGAGTTCGTAAACCTCCTCGGCTGAGTAAGGGGCATGTTGCGCACCCTTGGCGTATTCTGCCAATGCATCATCAAAGAATCCTTCGGTAGCAAGGACTTGCCCCAATTTGAAGTAGGCGGGTGCAAACTTTTTCTTACGTTGCGTGAGATTCTCAAACGTTTCTCGGGCACGGTCTATGTCACCTTGTGCGAATCGGACTAAACCGATACCGTATTGTGGATATTCCCATTTCCGGTTTAACGTCCGCGCTGTATCAAAGGCGTGGAGTGCAGCGGTGTAATTCTGTTGTTTAAGGTGAATCTCACCCATGCGATAGTGCGCCGGATAGTAGTTCGGATTCAGACGGACACAGATTTCAAATTCAGCGAGTGCTAACTCGTTTTCTTCCTGCTGCTGATAGATACCTCCAAGATTGAAGTGCGCCCAAAACAGGTCGGGGGCAATTTCAACGGCATGTTGTAAGTAGGTGATCGCAGGATCGAACGTTCCGCCTGTTTCTGTAGCGTACAGTGCGTGCGTGTAGCCGAGACCATAGTAAAACGCTGCGTCGATTGTTGCAGCCGCGGGTTGACGATTGCCTTTTTCTGTTTCGTACAGTGTCAGGAGCGAAGAAAGTCGTCCCGCCTTTTGCCATTTACCAATCAGGTCTCGATGTTTTTCTGCCGGACGTTTTTTTTCTCGCAATACCTTTGCGAAATCTTTTTTCATGTTCGCTTCCCATTTTTCGGCTGCGAGGGCTTGTGTCGTGAATGTGTTGCTCCATAGGCATGTCATTAAAGCGAGAAATATGGCGATCATTTTCATTGATTTTTTCATTGTTTTTTTTGTCCTCAGTTCTTGATGCTCTTATAAGGTACGGTTTTCTACGATGTTAGGACATTAAAATATCTACTTTCGCACGGGTCGGCATAGAGGGTGTTGCGCCGACGACAGTTACCGCTGCTGCACCGGCGGCATTTGCGAACTTAATCGCTGCCTGTAAGGTTTCACCGCTTGCCACCGCCGTTGCGAGCGCGCCACAGAAAGCGTCGCCTGCCCCTGTTGTATCTACAGCCGCGACAGTGAAGGCAGGGACGCGTTCGGATAGGGTGGCTGTTAGCATCAATGCACCTCGCGCTCCAAGCGTTAACACGACAGTGGACGTTTCTGTGTCCATCATACGAGCGCGGAGGACAGCAGCTGCATTGCATGCCTCTTCGTCGGGGCTTACCCGCATCTCCGAGAGTAGTTTAGCTTCGGACTCGTTCGGGGTAAGGATATCAACATACCTCAACAAACTCTCCGGGAGTGGTTGTGCGGGTGCCGGGTTTAACATTACTGTTGTGCCGTGTGCTTTGGCAATCGCTGCTGCGTGTTCAGATGCTGCAATGGGTGTCTCTAATTGCAGCAGAAGCACATCGGCACCTGCGATGGCCTCAGCGGCAACGTCTATATCTGTTGTCGTTAATGCCATGTTTGCGCGTGGTACGACGATGATGCTATTGTTACCATCGGGTTCAATCACAATTGTTGCAACACCCGTGCCGGTATGGGTGCGCTTTCTGACAAATCTATTGTCAATACCTTCAGTCTCGGTCGCGGTGAGCAGCATCTCTCCGAAAGTATCTGCACCAACACTTCCAACGAGTGTGACTTCGGCACCCAATCGTGCTGCGGCAGTTGCCTGATTAAATCCTTTTCCGCCCGTGAAAATATCAAAGGCATCGCCAATGAGCGTTTCGCCTGTGTCGGGTCGCCGCGTTGCGTGGCACACGAGATCAACGTTTAGGCTGCCGACGACGGCAACTTTCGGGCTGCTGCTTTTCATCACAACTTGTTCCTATCTTTCTAACGACTTTGGACAATTATAGTTGACATAGGCCTGTTGCCATTTAGTTTCCTATAGGCGGGGATCCGAATGGAGCGTCTCCTAAACTGCTGATGGTAATCTTTGGACGACAGGCATGACGGAACTCCGAATCCTCACGTCTTCTACCGGCTCATTTTCTTTCCGTGGCTCCGGATTCTGACGATGATCAAAGACGACAGACTACCCCTCCGTTGCCACTTCCGATTTTACACAAGCCGCGAGTTGCTTTTTACCCGCCTGATAATACTTATTGCCCTCCCATATCTTTGTTTCAAAGATGTATTTTTGCTGAAGGAAATTCTCACCGGTCTCTTCGGCGGAGTAGATGCGTTCAAGCCCGTTAAATGTAGGTTTGAATATCTGCAGGATTCGGTGTTGATAAAATAGACTTATCATAGTCAAATTGTCTGCTATTCTTGGCACCGACGAGACCTACTCATCGTTAACATTTTCAGCAACTATTGTATCACATCACTGCCTGAAAGTCCACACCGGATTTATCCTTTGATAGGGACATTTATGGTAAATGTTAGAATTATAGGGCTTATGCAGATAAAGGTCGTTCCTTTCTCGAAAGCAATAAGTCTGTAGTCGCGCAATTCATTGCGCCTTTTCGAGAAGTTCTGTCACATAATTTCTGAGAGTGGAACCCAGGTATCGTCAGGGGTGTCGAGCGTGTTGGTGGGACTAGATCCCCTCGATCACGGCGAGCGTTGGGGCAACTTCTGTGTCTTCCATCTCTCCACAACTAAACAAAAAAAGAATACCGAGCACACAGAGACGTAAAATAAGGGGCTTTTCATGGGGACTCCTTTGGAAAACTCGGAGAGACACCGCTATTTATTGTTTAAGGTTACAAAAAAATTCCGTGTCTAATTTTGATACCCTCATGCCTAAAGTGATGGGATTCTTGTTTTGTCATGTCGTGCCTCCTGCTTTCTGAATACCGGAGGGACTCCTACAAAAATAGAACGCTGCCCTCTCGGTTTGTCCGACAAAAGACGCTTCTGATACGCTTATGATAAAAAAAAAGACTTTTTTTGTCAAGTGACAAACGCTAATTTTGAGGGTTTCCGGGAAAATAATGTTTCTCTCCATTTTTGAGACATGCGTATAGGTTAGGTTAGCCAACCTATATGATTGGCCTAAGTTCTCAATGCCAAGAGAGCGTCGTCCCATCACTGAAACGAAAACCCTCCTAATTTTATTGTATTTTTCGTAATTTTTTGTTATCATGTAGACATATTCCTGTTGAGGGTGGCATCTCTACAGAGGTGTTAGTAGGAACTAAAAAACAGCGAGAAAACCATTGACCCAAACCGTCATATAGCGTATACTATACCCAAGTTGTGAGTTCGTAGCCGCCCCTGTTAGGGTGTGCAGCTCAGGCCGGAGGCTGTCAGTTTACGCTGAAAAAAGAAAAGGAGGAAACAAAAGTGAAAAACTTTTGGTTGTTGTTGCTCATCGCCATGGTTGTAGTAATGGGTTGTGGTGGTGAGGATATGGAGACTGGAGATATCCTCGGAGAGAAGATCTCTCAAAACACTAATCTGATTGCTGCCGGAGAACTTCGAAAGGTAGCAGGAGAAGCAGTTCCGGGGGCTCCGGCACTGGAGAAGCCGAAGGAGGTGAAGATCACCTATTGGAAGGATTGGGATTTTGAAAAACGAATCCTTCCGGGTGCTCATGTTCCTTTTGGAACCACTGTCTACACAAAGGTTGAGTTTGCAAAGGGTCCGCCCATCGTCTACGCTGACGATGAGACAGCTCGGCCGAGGATTTTCAATTGGGCGGATGAAGGGCCAGTACAGTGCCGGATGAGACCAGGGAGCACCCCTAACGAGGAGCTCAAGAGTGGGGAAGCAAAACCCTGGGGAGGGACCGACCACATCTTCCTCTGTCGGTATGACATACCGGAGGAGATGGAAGACCCCGCTCTGCTGGTGATGCACGATTTTGCCAGCACCCAAGAGTACCAGGAGGCATATAGGGCGGGGGTTGCAAGATATGGCAGCGCAGAAGGACGTCTCCTGCGCATCAACAACGGTGCACATCGATTCAGCACGAAGCCAGGAGAGTTCACCTACGTCCCAGGAGAAAAGAAGCACACCACTGACCTAGTAGGTCAGGTGGTTGCACTCTTCCCAAAGCATGGAGAGATGAGCTACTGGGAACGGCAGCACGTGCAAGCAGTACCGAGAGCAACGGTCACCGTTGTCTCTGGTCCTCGTGCGGGAGAAGAAGTCTTCACTGATAGAAACGGCTACTACCGCTTCTCAAAGGTGAAAGGAAACAAACTCCACCTCAGAGTGGAAAAAGAGTTCCTGGAGCCCAAGGAAGTGATCGTACGTCGATCAAGTCCAACAACCCTTCCGAATGGAATCGCTCCCTCGCGCCATTACCAGAATGATCCACAACAGCACCCAGGAGTGATCCTCATGGGACTGAGATGGCCAGACAAGGTTCATTCTATTCTCGAGAAGATAAAAGTGGAACCTGACCTACTCTACTCAATCCAAGGTACCATTAAGCACCCAGAAACGGGAGCAAGGTACAGCGGCTTCTATCGAAACGGGGTTGTGGTGAGTAGTGGCAGTCGAGGTACCACCATCCATGAAATCGGGCATGCCCACCAGCACGCCATAGCGGCAGAAATCGGAAAACCGTGGGAAAGAAGCTGGGAGGCACAGTCCTACAAAAAAGCTCGGAAAAAAGATTGGGAGGAGGTTGGAGTAGATCGCTACGACCGCTACTACTACTCCCTGAGGGAGAATTTCGCCGAGACCTTCGCATTGTGGTCTGCCTACCACATCGGCAGCCCTGGGATTGTCGACAAAGCCGGGAGGGTCATAGAGGGGTTGACTGCAAAAGACATCATCCCAAACCGTTTCAGGTGGATGGAAAACCACACCTGGAAGTAACATACACACCCCCGTCTCAAAGAGACGGGGGTGCTTCACATATATCAAAAAAAAAAGATATCCACGAGCAACATACCAAGAAGAACCATTCCTCCGGTACACTACACCTGTACATATGCAGCGCTCTCTCAAAACAATCAGTATTGGTAGTACCCTACTCCTCATCACCCTCCTCAGCCTCACAAATACACAAGCTGCTCCCCCCCCCAAGACAAAGCCTCCTCGACATCATTAGACCCTGTAGTGCAGGAGAGTATGCACAAATCAACCAAAACGGCCTCGTCTGCACCTCAGCCTCAGACACCACCGCACCAGTCTGTGAGGAAGAACTAAACTGCTGCAGAGCACAAGAATTTGTCAAAATCACCCCAGACGGACTCACCTGTATACCCGTAAACCGAACCCAGAATACGGTATGTGGATATGATGTAGGACAGAAACCCTGTAGTGACTGTCCCCCAGGAGGCTGCTGTCCCCCCTACACCTTCGCAACCATCACCACAGAAGGACTCAGATGTGCGGGAATACCAGTCTGGGGAACCACAACCCTCACACTCGCAGAGGGATCTACCTACCACTACAACCTCCATGATCAAACCAGACGACTCAGGATCACCGGCATACAACCCATCAAGCTAGCAATCGTCCAGGTACCAACCATACCAGCAGGCATACAGGTATCCCTCAGTGACCAAGGAATCCTCACCATCACCACCCCAGAGATACATGACAACACAAGAAGCCTAATAGATGTAGCAACCCCCCTCATCCTCTCAGCAACCAACACCATCTCGGGAGTGAGTGGAGCAGCGATCGGATCATTTTACGTCATTGTCGTTGGGGCCTGTAGGAGAGATGTTGATTGATAGGCAGCCGAGACACAACCGGTTCTTGTGCCATTGGTAACGTTGGGGGAACACCGTGCACGTTTCAGGAGTCCCGAGCAACAGATGCAGAGGGGCAGAAGTTGCCAACGCGGAGGCAAAAGAGACGACTTTTTTATTTCCCCAAACCCTCATAGACCGAAAAGTATGTTTCTCGTAAGTTAAGCCCTTAATTTTGGTTGTATCCATGTTCTTACTGTGTTTTTTGCATTTTTAATTCAACTTTTTTCACAAACCTTCGTTAAATAAAATATCCTAAGTGTTTAATATAGGCAATAAACTGTGCCTTTAATCTGTGGGGGTTTTAATTTATGCGAGGGATACTGCCGAAGTCATCTAATGTAAGGTGGGATTTTATGCGGAAAAAGCCGAATGGAAGTTCTGCCTTTAAGCAATTGGATGACGACGAGCTAGCTACAATGGAAGAAGTGCCCGAGGAACTAGAACAGCTGGCATATACTATGCTTGCGGATGGCGAGGAAATTAAAGTCGCTGTTTCAACGGATCTTAAGTTTGATGGGAACTACGGTACAGATTGGTTAATTGCTACGGATAGGCGGCTCATCGCTTTTAATCAGAACGGGACACCAGAACATCAGGTACAGGAAATTTCGCTTGCGTCGGTCTCGGCTGTTGAAATTGTTGAGATGTATGGAAACACCATCTTAAAGGTCCGGACATCCGACAAAGCGATTGAAGTCGCGCGCTACTCACGACGTTACTCACCGAAGTTTGAATTGGCGACTCCTGAATTGGAGACGTTAATCCAAGATGCGAATCCAGAAGCGGAACAAAAGAAGACACACCGTCCACAAGGACTGGGGAAAAGTAAACATAAGTGTGACAAGTGTGGGCAGCCGCTGCCGCGTTGGTCAGGCGTTTGTGTCAATTGTGTCGAAAAACGGAAACTTATCTTTCGCTTGATCAGATATTCGTTTCCGTTCTGGCACGTTGCTGTGCCTGCGCTTGCACTGATGATGATAATTCGGTTTGTTTCGCTCTTACCAAGCGTTCTTAGCCAGGAGATGGTTGATAATATTCTTGTCCCGGCAGAACGGACCATGAGCGGTGGAACGTTGACCGCGACCGGTGAACCAATTCCGGACCCAACATGGGGGCGGCTTGGCGGTATTGTTGAGGGCATTTCGGGGTGGTTTGCGCTGCCAGTTGCTGGAAGTTGGGGGCATCTGCTCACGATTGTTTTTCTGATGGCAGGTTTCCGCCTTTTCGCCATGGGGGCATCTGCTGTCCGTGGCTATATGATGGCATGGGTCGGTCAGAATATCACGCGCCAACTTCGGAACGAAACATACGAACACCTCAACTCGCTTTCATTAGATTTTTACAATCAGCGGGATACCGGTAACCTGATGTCGAGAATCACAAGCGATGTGGCAAGGCTCCGGGATTTCATTGCCAATGGATTACAAGACATCATCGGCGATTCATTCACGCTCATTAACATCTGCGTCATTATGTTTCTCACGAATTGGAAATTGGCTTCGTGGACGCTGCTTCCTGTGCCGTGCCTCATCTTCTTCACTATCTTTTTTGCGAAAAAGATGAGTAAAGTCTTTTCGGTACTATGGAAACGGTATGCTAATATTAGTACGATATTGGCAAGCACAATTCCAGGGGTCCGGGTCGTCAAAGCCTTCGCACGCGAGCGCTACGAGGTGAACCGGTTCAACGCAGAGACCTATCAGGTCTTTGAAGGCGAAATGAATGCAGCGAAGTTGTGGACGTTGTATCGTCCGATGATGGAGTTTATTATTTACTCCGGTACGATCCTGATATGGCTAGTAGGGGGTTCGCAGATTTTCAGCGGCGAATTGAGTCTGGGTGAGCTTGTGATGTTCCAAGCGCTTATGGGTCAGTTCTTTAGACCGGTCTACACGCTTTGTCAGATGAATGAACGTTTCATCCGGGCTGCAACTTCTGCCGACCGCGTATTTGAAATCATAGATACGCCCCCGAGCGTCGCGGATAAAGCAGATGCGGTTACTCTTGAAAATATTAAAGGCGATGTCGAGTTCAAGGATGTCTATTTCTCTTACGACACGGAAAAGAATGCCCTCAATGGGGTGAGTTTCCACGCGGAAGCGGGAGAGATGATTGGGCTTGTTGGGCATAGTGGCGCAGGCAAAAGCACTGCAATTAATCTGATTACCCGGTTTTACGATCCCAGTGAGGGATCGATAGAGATTGACGGACACGATAGCCGAGATATTAAATTAAAAGCGTTACGGCAGCAGGTGGGTGTGGTTCTTCAAGATCCATTCCTGTTCCAAGGTACGATCGCCGAAAATATTGGCTATTCGAAACCAGGGGCAACCCGGCATGAAATTATAGCAGCAGCGAAAGCCGCGAATGCCCATGAGTTTATCGTCAAGTTCCCCGATGGCTACGATACAATGGTCGGCGAACGCGGGGCTCGTGTGTCCGGCGGCGAACGGCAGCGGATTTCTATCGCCCGCGCAATCCTGAAAAATCCGAGAGTTCTTATCTTAGACGAAGCAACCTCCTCTGTGGATACAGAGACCGAGTCAAATATTCAGGAAGCGTTGGAACGACTCATCCGCGGTCGAACCGTCTTTGCTATCGCCCACCGACTTTCTACACTCAAATATGCTGACCGATTGGTTGTCCTAAAAGACGGGAAGGTCGATGAAATCGGCACGCATGAAGAACTCCTCGCTAAAGACGGGACTTATGCGGGGTTGTGCGAAAAACAGACAGAATTGTCGAAGATTCGCGCCTTATAGGTAAGTGTATTGTTCTGGTGTGTGCATTGAAAGCTCACACTAAAAATGCCTTCCTTGATACGAAAGTAGGAGGAACTACGTAATGCATGAAGCTATAAAGATTACGGATGAGGTGGAATTCCTTGATGCTGCCAAAATCAAAATTGCACGCAATCCATTTGAAGAGCTCACTGTTGAGTTTCCTGATGGAGCAACTTACACAAAGGTGGAAGCGATCCGCTCCTTCCCCCTCACCGATTCTAATAGGTATATTTCACTGTTAGACAGCGAAGACAAAGAGATTGGTATTATTCAAGACATCAAACGGCTACCGCGAGAGTCAGAGAAGGTTCTCAGGTCGGAGTTGCAAAAACGGTATTTTTTGCCGAAGATTACCAAAATTCACAGTTTGGATGGAGAGTTTGGTGTTACACAGTGGGGCGTGGAGACAAACCGCGGGCCCGTTACCTTTAGTATGCGTACTCGATACGATGTCGTCTCTCTTGAGAATGGAAGGGTTCTTATCAAAGATGCCGATGGCAATCGCTACGAGATTGAGAATTACCATCGGTTAGATCCAGATAGCATCGCCTTGCTTGAGACCCAATTGTAGCCCCTTATTCTCACAAGGTCATATATTTCTGTTGTTTAGGACTTAACAAAACCTCTATGGAGGTTCTTAAGATTGGAAAATGTAAGAATTGAACGAATTGAATGGGCGCGTTTGACAGGAGAACGTCCCCGGAAAGCTGGATGCAATTCAAGGTTGGGTGAACATGGATTGCATGTTCGTCCGCCTATTGCTCGTATAACGACAACAGACGGTGCCAGCGGTTTCGGGTTCTCTCCGATTTCGCCGGAAAAAGCGGAAGCCATCGTCGGCTTTCAACTTGATAAGGCGTTCGATGCAGAAAGCGGAGTTGCCGAAGCATTCAGAATATTGGAGTACCCGATCTGGGATCTCGTAGGCAAGTTAGCACAAAAACCGGTTTATACGTTGCTTTCTGGGGAGACTGGTGCGTTTCGCGCCCCGTGCTATGATACCTCACTCTACATTGATGATCTGCATCTGGGCGACAATGCTGAGGCTGCAGCACTTATCGCTTCCGAGGCTTTGGAGGGAAAGGCCCGTGGACATAACGCCTACAAAATCAAGGTCGGCCGCGGTGCAATGCACATGCCACTCGACAAAGGCACGCAGCGAGATATTGATGTCATCCGTGCCGTACGCGAGGCTGTTGGTACAGATGCTACAATTTTGATAGATGCAAATAACGGGTATAACCTTAACATCACTAAGCAGGTATTGGGTGGTGCCGCCGATGCCAACGTCTATTGGATGGAAGAGGCGTTCCATGAAGATGCACGGGTCTACAGTCTGCTCAAAGAATGGTTGAATGCTGAGGGGTTAAAGACTCGTATCGCTGATGGCGAGGGCGGGGCATCACCACATCTTGTGGACTGGGCAAAGGACGGTCTGATTGATATTGTACAATACGACATTTTCTCCCCCGGCTTCTCGCGCTGGCTTGAACTCGGTCCGGAGTTAGACGCTGCAAACGTCGGTACAGCACCACATCATTATGGTGGTTATTACGGCAATTTCGTCTCATGTCACCTTGCAGCGCGGGTGGAACGGTTTGAATTCGTCGAATGGGATCACGCGACGACCCCGGGTATAGACGATTCTGGATACGCTATCTCAAACGGTTCTGTGAAGGTACCGCAGGATCCCGGCTTCGGATTGAGCTTGGAAGAAACACCTTACCAGAAAGCGCGAGAAGCGAACGGATTTGAGGTACGCGCGTAAAGGTTGCCGAAAACGATAGGAGGAACGGGGTTATGGCATATTTAAAGGAAGTAGACAAGGCGTTCTTTAAAGAAAACGGCTATCTGGTTGTGCGGGGGGCTGTGGAGCCAGAAGCGGTTGACACCGCACTTGATAGGATTTGGGAATCCATTGACGAAGATAGAAACGATCCAACATCTTGGATTCGTAAGGGGTATCGCACTGTTCCTGTCGGTGGGGAAGATGTTATCCGTGGCACAATATACGGGAACCGGGTCTTCGCTATGGGTGAGGAACTCGTTGGCAAGGGAAGGTTGGATACAGGGGGTGGTGCGGGACCCCACATCAATTTCCCCGATCCAGATAGAGAATGGCGCGAGCCACGCGGACATCTTGACGGTTACCACACACCGACTAACGGTGTGCCCAAGGGGGTTGTAGGCTCTTTCACGCTCGGGGTGACCGCCTATCTCGACAATGTTGAGAAGCAAGGGGGCGGGTTTACAGTTTGGCCCGGCAGCCATCGGATTTGGGCAGAGTATTTCAGGCACCACGACTTAGATAGTCTGCCTGGCGGTGTTGCTCCGTTTGATTTGGGACCGAGCTATGAGTTTACCGGTGAGGCTGGGGATGTTTGTTTCTGGCATCATCAGATGAGCCATACCGCGGGTCCGAACTGTGGCCGTCGGGTCAGAATTGCGCTCATCGGTAGATACCGTCGAAAAGATTTGAACCAAATCAAGTTTGATACCCCTGATGATATGTGGAAGTATTGGGACGGAATTTCAGAAGCTGCAGGCTGAAGACCTCGTCCGGAGCAACTTGGGTTTTTAGGTAATGGTATGCGGAGGAATACGGGATTATTAATTTTGAGAGTTTTCGGGGTAATAAAGTTTCCGCCCAATTTTTAAAACTCGCGTATGGGTTGGATTACCTCAGCCCATACGATTTGCATAAGCTCTCAATGCCAAGAGACCCGCATAGCATCACTTAAACGGAAACCCTCTGCTTTTTTTTATCAGAAGAGACTGGATAGGAAACTTGGGAATGGACCTCTATATAAATCCTTCCAAAATCGCCGAAATCATAGGTGTGGAAGAGGACATCATCACCCGAACATTGGAACAGAGGGATATAGATATTGAATCCTATATCCGCGTCGTCTCTGCTCCTCCTGACAAACCAGGTGATCCGCCGAAGCCGCAAATCCAATTACGGATTGATGGGCTCGCAATGCTAATAAAAAAACTCGCCTATAATATCCCGACGGACGATATTATTGAAAATCTTAGCTGCCAGGTTTTTCATATCACGCACCTACAAGAAACATGCGACGAATTGGAAGCAGAGAATCAAGCACTCATCGCCGAAAATGAGCAACTCCGGGGAAACATTACATCTTTCCAAGATGAGATAGAAGCGTTGTCGGCGCAATTGAATGCACTGACAAGTCAATTGCGTGAGGAACAATCTAGAACCTGGGTAAGCCGCCTGCTGAAACGGAAATATTGAGACACCTCGGCGGATACTGCTAAGTTAGAACGTTCATAGGTTACTAAAGTATCGCTATGGAAAAAGAAAAACGGAATCAGCTACTTACGATTGGATTCTTTCTGTGTGGTATTGCCTTTCTCTATGTGCCAAGCATCTTGAGGGTTCCAACTGTTATCGTTCAAAACGCTGTTTTGCTCAAAGGTATCGCCCTGGTGCTTTTGTGCGTCGCCGCGATTTTAGCTGGTACCTCTTTTGAGAACAAGCAGCAGATTGCAGTTATATCTGGCATCGGCTTGGTGATTGGATTTGGTTTCCTTTATCTACCTGTTCCGTCAATTGTGTCCGGTTCAGCATTTCATATTCTGTTTGCTTGTGCTATTGCTTTTGGTATGACGACCGCGGCGCAGCCAGCAGCGGCTATCGGCTCAGCACTCCTTGCTTGTGTTGGCATTGTTTTCCTTTATCAGCCTTTTTTTCCGTCACTCGATGAGACTGCTTTGCATCTGCTTCTACCCGGAATAATTGTTTTTTCAATTGTCTTTTCGCAGAAGACTTTGTGTGAACGTATCTCTATCGGTTTAATTGCGTTCGGTTTGATTGCACTCTGCCAACCCTTTTTCATGCTGTTCTATCAAACGGGTTTTCAGTTATTAATTGTGGGCTTAACAGGATTCATCATTGCTGCGCATCGCTGATTCGCTATTACCGCAAGGACACCGGTTCAGAAGCAATCGTTTAAAAATTGGCAAACAGAAATTCTATCCCCTCCCTTGGTAGTAAAAGAAAAAGAGTCGTAATAATCGGAGCCGGTATTGTCGGTGTGACGCTTGGTTACTATTTGGCCCGAGGAGGTGATGTTTCTCTAACGTTTTTGGAGCGAGGCACACCGGGCTCGGGGGCATCGGGACATTCTTTCGCGTGGGCAAACGCCTTTGGGAAAGAACCGCGTGAATATCATACCCTCAATCGGTGTTCCCTGGATATGTGGTACCGGTTAGCACAGCAATTTGAAGTAGATATCGGTGTCCGTTATGGCGGTGAGATGCGGTGGGAAAACAGTCCACACCGTGCGGCGCAGCTCCGTCGGCGTATCCAGCAGATACAGGCATGGGGATATCCATGTCGACTCATCACGCGGGACGAGATGCTGACACTTGAACCCCATTTACAGCCCGGTGACGTGTTGGCTGCATCTTTCTCTGAAGCGGATGTTCATATTGAAACGGATACATTTATTGACGTATGTCTCCAGAAGGCTTATGAGTCGGGGGCAGTTGTGCATTCCGAAACGGAAGTCACAGGCTTTGTCATACACAAGGGTAGCATTACTGCTGTCAAGACAGCTGATACCGAATTTCTGTGTGATGTCGCTGTTTTGGCAAGTGGTGTGCAGACAACTGCGCTCGGATCTCTGGTGGACGTACATATCCCACAACAGCGGAGTCCGGGGATCGTCATTAAAACGACCCCGTGCGCTGAAATTTTACACAATGTAGCTATCATTCACGCGCCCCCGATGGATGAAAAGCGGCATCAACACCTCCATCTCCGACAACTCGCTGATGGGAGTCTCAGAATCGGGCAGGGCACCCAAGAAGGCATCAATCGAGATGATTCACAGGAGCATGCTGATGCACTCCTTGATCGTGCGAAAAACTATTTTCCGGCGATAAGAGATACGGAAGCACTCTCGACACCAGTGGGGTATCGTCCAATGCCGCTTGATGGATTTCCTGTCCTCGGATTTACGAAAGCTGTCCCGAACCTATATATTGCGTTCATGCACAGCGGAGTAACGTTGGCACCTTTGGTGGGTGAGATGGCAGCTCTGGAAATTATTGATGATGTACAGGTAGAATGGTTCAAGCCGTATCGACTTGAACGGTTCAGGTAGACTATTAATGTTCGCCAAGTATAGCTCCGGTTCTCATTGGTTGAAGCGTTCCATCACGTAAATACATAGCATATCTTTTGGGTTATTAAATTCTATTTTTAGTTTATCTGCAAACTTAATTAAACGTCTTCTAAAGTGCGGAGCAGCATTACTTGGATGCAAAAATAGACGATCAATTTCTTCAACTGTTTTAAGTGCTTCGCTTTTCCTGTTGAATCCTTTGATACGCGTGATAAAGGGACACTTGGCGTTTCTTAAACAGATTCACCAAAGATCGAATACTGCTGCCCATTATCATGAAATTGCTCTTCCTGATAATTTAAAAAATGAAGTTGTCCGTTCTTGTCGATATTATAAGGGGTGTTACCGCCAAACATCTTTTCAAGGCGTGCCGACTTTTCGATAACCTTTTTCCGCTTGTATAACTAACTTGGTCACAGAATCGTCCGAATTTTGAGAAATAGCCCACTTCCAGTATTTTGGGGCATCCTTAATGGCTGCGCTAATGCATTGATGTGGTGATCTTCGTCGGAACCAGTTAATACTGAATCATCACCTTCCGAGAGAGCATACGCCAGAGACCCTAATCCTGCTGCATCCTTAAACTTCTTCGACAAAGCAACTTGGCTGAGAATATCCTTTATCGCCACTTGCTGTGTCTCTAGTTTTTTAGGCAATTCCCATTTTGCCATGAGTGGCCAGCATTCTTCAGCAACAATTACGCCGGTTCGTCTCTTTAGCCATGCTGCATCACTAACTTCATAAAGACAGTCAACAACTTTAGCGACGAGGGTATCATCACTACGACGGACGGCTTTTTGAAGAAGTGAACGGTAATCTTGATGTGTATCCGGATTAACCTTATACGTAAGCATCAGTTCACCTTTCATGTGAAAAAACTGTTATGATCACGAATTTAATAGAGGAATAAAGTGAGCCGATAGCTCTAGCAATCTATTAACATAAATCAGATAGTTTGTCAAAGTAAAAAAAATAGAGAGTTCATCAGAAAAATTAGTTGTACACCATCGTGCTTTATGTCAGCGATAAGACAACCCCGCTTTACAGATGATATATGTGCTTTATTTTTTTTATGACACGTAGAGTACCTATCGCTTTTACTTTTCTTAATTACATTGTTTTCGCTCCCAAAATCAAATTAAGACCGTTTGGGTCTGTTTCTATATACTTGATCAATTTTTCGGTTGTAGGGTATATTATAGGGGAAGTCAAGCGTCAGAATTTTAGACGGAGCAATATGACAACTGAAACAAAACCATCCGTTCGCTGGGGGATTCTCAGCACAGCGAATATCGCCACAAAGGTTGCCCGTGCCATTCATTTTGCTGAAAATGCGGATTTAGTTGCAGTCGCGAGTCGGGCAGAGGAGCGCGCAACTGCATGGGCGCGGGAACACAATGTCCCCACGGCTTATGGCACCTATGATGCCCTGCTCGCCGACGAATCACTTGATGCTATCTACATCCCCTTGCCCCCTTCGCTCCACGCCGAATGGACGATCAGAGCGGCAGAACATGGCAAGCACGTCCTCTGTGAAAAACCACTCGCTGCGAATGCTGGCGAAGCCGTAGCGATGGCGGATGCCTGTCGACAAAACGGTGTACAACTCATGGACGGTATCATGTGGGTTCACCACGACCGTACCTCAGCAATGAAGCAAAAGATAACAGATGGCACCCTTGGGAAGCTGCGTCGAGTGACTACTGCGTTCACTTTCAACTGGGATACAATTCCGACTGGTAACATTCGGGCAATGAAGGAACTCGCAGGTGGAAGCCTCGGAGATTTAGGCTACTACTGCGTCCGCGCGATTCTCTGGGCTTATGAGGTGATGCCGACCCAGGTCTTTGCGACGGCGCGCTACAAAGTCGGTGTCGATTTCAATCTCGCGGGTATCCTCTGGTTTGGCGATGAACGTATGGCTACCTTGGATTGTGGGTTTGATACAGCCCTGCGGAAATGGTTCGAGGTTTCTGGCACGCGCGCCTCTATTGTCTGTGATGATTTCACTGTTCCCATCTCCGAAGATTCTGCTCGATTCTGGGTTCACGGCCCCGATGGCAACGAACGAAACACTGTTGACGGGTGTATTCAAGAAGTCACAATGATTGAAAGATTTACTCAGATTGTGCGATCTGGAAACCTTGAGGCGCAGTGGTCGGATGTGGCGGTGAACACAATGCGTGTCTGTGATGCGCTCCTTGAATCACATCGACGGGGGAGCGTTGTAAAACTCTAAGGAGAGTGGCTATCATATGAAAATTACGAATATTGAAACTTTTATTGTGGACGCGGGATGGCGCCCTTGGACTTTTGTTAAGGTAGAAACCAATGAAGGTGTCACCGGCTACGGCGAATGCAGTGACGGTAGAAACCCCAACGGCGTGGTGGGAACCATCAAAGACTTCACACCGCTGCTCATCGGACGCGATCCACGCCCGTATGAGATGCGGTTTTGGGATATGATTCGCGGCTCTCGGCAAAGTCCTGGCGGCATCGCTGCGAAGGCAATCGCCGGTATTGAGTGTGCACTCGTAGATATTAAAGCGAAGGCGTTGGGTATCTCGGTCATTGAGCTGTTCGGTGGACCGACACGCGATGATGTGCGCGTCTATTGGTCGCACTGTGGTTCTTCTCGGGCACACAACTATGAACTGATTGGTGTACCGCCCCTAAAAAGCATGGACGACATCGCAGCATTAGGTCGTGAAGTCGTCGAAAGAGGATTTACCGCGCTCAAAACCAATGTCATTTTTCCCGGTGACACGGCATCTGTCCACTTTGGAGGCTTCGGTGGTGGACCCGGTAGCACTGATGGAAATGTATCATCTCAGGTCCTACGGCACATTGAAACTTTAATCGGCACCTTCAGAGAGGCAGTCGGTCCCGATGTTGGTATTAATCTTGACCTGAATTTTAACTTTAAGCCGGAAGCATGCATGCGGATCGCTAAAGTTCTTGAACAATTTGACATGTTGTGGCTGGAGATTGATATGTACGACCCCGAGGCTATCCGCCACATTAAGGATTCTACGACGACGAAGATATGCACTGGCGAAAATCTTTATTACATGCGGGAATATCTCCCTTATTTTCAGTGTCGTGCCGCTGATGTTTTTATGATAGATGTACCGTGGAACGGCTTCGCACCGTCAAAAAAAATCGGTGACTTGGCAAATGTGTTCCAACTCAACGTTGCACCGCATAACTATTATAGCCATTTGGCTACCCACATGGGCGCCAGCCTCTGTGCAGTCTTACCTAATGTCAGAATCATGGAAATTGATATTGACGATGTGCCGTGGAAAGATAACTTGACGACGCACGTTCCGGACATTGTGGACGGTTACATGAAAATCCCGACACGCCCGGGGTGGGGCACTGATCTCAATGAAGAGGTTGCGACAGCGCATCCGTGGCCTGACCGGAGAGGGGAGTGGTAGACTTGAGAATGGTACTATTAGTGAAAAAACCGGCTGTCTTTTCTGACTCTGTATTTTAGGTATTCTATGGATATTGGTGGTTTTTTATAAAACCTATACTCGGTTCACTTCCCGATTAGCAACCAAATCGATAAGAGTGTCTTGCGAATCACAGAGGCTGACCCTATACATGCACTATGCAAATTGAAAAACAATTACAAACAGCAAGAGAACGTCTGCTTGATCTCACGTTGCGAAACCGACTGCTTAATTTCCGCCTGAGCAAACGACGTACTATTCAAGTCGTTGACGAAATACCGAAAGAGGTTTTTGACATCCTCGTTCTCAAAGAACGAATGATGCAATTTAAGCCGTCCGAGCAACCTCAGGAAGATAGTGTAGAGGAGAACGTCTCACTTTCTGAAGCAGCAGATGTGGATAGTGAATTGTTACCGTGGTTACAAGAGACTGTGACAGCCTATCACCACACTGACAAGCTGTTACAGACAAATCTGGGGAGCGCGGAACTCCAGGAACGCTTGCATTACATTTACCATCAAGCGCGCTCTGTCTTTGAGGAACAGGGATATTCGGTCTTATATCTCGCCCTCGGTTTTCTCAAATGGCGCGACCGTGAAGATGCTGAAAAATTTTGCCGTGCACCCTTAATTCTTATACCCATTGAATTAGAACGTCAAAAAGTGCGGACCCAATTCAAGCTCTACTGGAGTGGCGCGGAACTGTTCCCGAATCTTTCGCTTGAGGCAAAGCTGGCAGAGCAAGGTATTCTACTCCCTGACTTTGAAACGCCAGAAGATAAAGAGGGTGTTGATGCCTATTTTCAGAGTGTTAGCTCAGCGGTATCAACACAAGAAGATTGGCAAGTTGTCCCAGATATTTATCTCGATTTTTCAGTTTTACCAAATTTGTGATGTATAAAGATTTGGAACCAAAGGTCTGGAGTATTGAGAGTCACCCCCTGCTCGCTCCAGTTCTTGGAGGGACTGTACACACATCTAATGAAAACGGTTTCAAGCCGGAAGAAGCGGATTTAAAATTATCGAGTCAGAACGTATATCATGTAATGGACGCAGATTCTTCACAGATTGCAGTTATTGAGGATATTAAAAAAGGTAAGAATCTTGTTGTTGAGGGGCCCCCTGGGACCGGCAAATCCCAAACCATCACAAATGCGATTGCTGAACTTCTTGCTGGAGGTAAGAGGGTGCTTTTTGTGAGTGAGAAGATGGCCGCGCTTGAGGTTGTAAAAAACCGCCTAGATCAGGTTGGATTGGGTGATTTCTGCTTAGAATTGCACAGTCACAAATCCAATAAACGGGAAGTTTTGCAAGAGTTGAAGCGCACGGTTTCCATGAAGTCGCCACCTTGTATTGCAAAGACGGACACGTTCGCGCGTGTTGATTCTCTGAAAGCATATCTCAATGGATATGTGCAGGCCGTTCACGAACCTATCGCTCAGACCCAGAAATCTCCTTTAGAGTTGTTTGCTATCCAGGAAAGTGTGCGTCAACACTTTGAAGAGAACGGACGTAAAATGCCTCGGGCTCGATTTTCCAATACAAGCGAAGTCGACTTGGCCAAGTGGAATATGGCAAGACAGCACTTGGAGGATTTAGCTGCACTCCACTCGCTTGTGATGCCAATTATGGAGCACCCTTGGCGCGGGTGCAGGATGGGTGTTGTAACACATATCATTGAGGAAGAAATTTATGAACGAATTGAAACATCTAAGACAGCGTTGGATGCACTAGAAAAGGTGTTTGACCGCTTTGTTACTGAGTTCGGCGTTTGCGTCCCGAAGACATTAAAGGCGTTACAACAACATTTAAGGGCAGCGGCTATGATGACAAATGCAGCGCCTGTTGAGACTGATGTCTTACTGAACCCAAAGTGGGATACTTTCAGTGGCGAAGCGAAGGCTTTGATTGAGCAGGTTGAGATAATAGCCAAAGCGAAACGTAAGTTTAAACACTGGACACTTGAGACGGACCCAGCACTCAAGTTGGACACTGCGTACGTCCTACAACTCGGCAATGATTATGAAGATTTCTTAACACTACCCTGGTGGCGACGTACGTCCAGTTGGAAATATCAACGCAAGGTCAAAAGTCCGCTTCGTGGATTTTATAGACAAGATATGCCTCAAGACCCAAAAGTGGTCCACGCTGACCTTCGGGAATTAGTTGACTGTATCCTCATGAAGGAGAACATAGAATGGCTCCTGGCGGCAACCCGAAACGGTCCATCTCTCTTTGGAAAACATTGGTGTGGTGAAAATAGCGATCCTAACCAGTTACGTAGGTTTGCCGAGTGGATTGTGCAGTTCCGACACTTCTTCTCTGTTGGCACACTTGCCGAAAATGCGGTGGATATAACAGGGCGCGGTGTTTCTGAAACCCAATTGAAATCTCTCCAAACACAACTTGATATTGCGCTGAAAGATTTTGGAGAGGAGCGTGATGCTCTCTTTAAAACACTCAATGCTGATTGTGTCGCTCTGTTTGGGGCGCCGATAGAGGAGATGTCTTTTGCTGATTTCCGTTCTCGCCTTGAATTATGGCAAAACGCACGAACACAACTCCATACTTGGGGACAATTCTCAGCGTGCAATGAGGCGTGTCGAAAAACAATTGCGCATCCACTCCTCCAACATATTGAAAAACTAGCACCCGAGGATCTCATTCCGTGTTTTGAAGGGAATCTTGCAGAAGCGCTCCTCCACGAAATTTATGTGGATCGTACTGTATTGGGCACCTTTGTCGGCAGTTTGCATGAAAAGAAGATAGCCGATTTCTACAAATTTGACCTCAAGAGCATAGCCCTGAATCGGCACCGTCTCGCGGCCAAATTGCATCAACGTTGTCCGTCTCTACTCGATGGCGCATCTCGTGAATCAGAGACCGGAATTCTCCAAGGCCAATTCAATCGAAAACGCGGACACATGCCTATCCGAAGACTTTTATCGGCTGCTGGTGACTTAGTTCAACGCATTAAGCCATGTTTTATGATGAGTCCACTCTCTGTCGCGCAATTTTGCGATCCAAAAACGATCCAATTTGATGTTATTGTGTTTGATGAGGCAAGTCAAATCCGTCCGGAGGATGCACTCGGAGCCTTGTTGCGTGCCAAGCAAGCTGTTGTTATTGGTGATACTCGGCAGCTACCACCTACACGCTTCTTTGATGGTATCGTTGAAAGTCCAGAAGAAGATGAGGATGACTTTACTACCTCTATTGTTGATGTAGAAAGCATTTTACACCAGTGTCGCCAAAGTTTCCCGGTTAAGCAGCTGAAATGGCATTATCGCAGTCGGCATGAGTCCCTTATCGCTATTTCCAATCAGGCGTTCTATGAGAATGATCTGTTGATCTTCCCCTCACCTATGGATAAGGCAGAGCATCTCGGTTTAAAATTCGTTCATGTTCCCAGTGCTGTCTACGATCGCGGACGAAGTGCTACGAACAAGAAAGAGGCGCAGGTAGTTGTGAAAGCGGCGTTTGCACATTACCGGGAATATCCAGATAAAAGTCTCGGTATCGGGACACTTAACATGCGGCAGCAGCAAGCAATTCTTGATGAGATTGAGCGCCAATTATACCATCACCCAGAGATGATCGAATTCTTCGCCAACACGCGCCACGAACACTTTTTCGTCAAGAATCTGGAAACCATTCAGGGCGATGAACGAGATACCATTTTTCTGAGCATTGGCTATGGGAAAGATGGGGCTGGGCGGCTGTATCGCAATTTCGGTCCACTTAACCACGGAGGCGGCGAACGTCGTTTGAATGTGCTGATTACACGTGCCCGTGAAAGATGTGTTGTCTTTTC
The DNA here is from genome assembly GCA_965202725.1 of Candidatus Poribacteria bacterium. Taxonomy (GTDB): domain Bacteria; phylum Poribacteria; class WGA-4E; order WGA-4E; family WGA-3G; genus WGA-3G. The sequence goes on along the minus strand of OZ241845.1, from coordinate 2,985,094 downwards.
TAACTTTCGAGCGAGCGACCTTCAGTTAGAGGGCAATGCTCCATTCGGAACCAGAGCGTTAAAGATGTTTCTTGATTATGCTGAAAACAGAAACTTGGAGATTCAGAAGTCCGTGGACGATGAGACTTCGTCTCCGTTCGAGGACTCCGTCTGTGAATTCCGGAAAGCCGCGGGTACACTGTTAAAAAGCAGGTCGGGTGTGCGGAGTATCGAATTGATCTTGCAGTGGTTGATCCACGGGCGTCAGACTGCTATTTACTTGGAATTGAGTGTGATGGTGTCCAATACCGCAATGCACCAGTAGCACGAGATAGGGACCGTTTGCGGCAGCAAGTTCTTAAAGGGTTGGGATGGACCCTTCACCGCGTCTGGTCTATGGATTGGTATCGCTACCGTGCAGCGACAACGGAACGACTGTTGGAAGCAATTGAACGCGCTAAAACTGCTGTGCCTCAACAACAGAAGAAGCCCGAAACTGAACCAATCAAAATCTCGTCAGAGGTGTCTAAGTTTAAACCCGAACCTTCATGTGAGCCGAATCAATCTGTATCCGCCTATGTTGAGTGTGCAGAGTTAGGTATCCCAATAGTAGGTGATTTACATCTGCAGTTACCTCACCAACTCGCCAAGGCGGTCGTCCAGGTAGTGAAAGTCGAGAGCCCAGTCCATATTGATGAAGCGATCTTACGGATTCGTAGGCTATGGGGGTTGGGGCGCGCAGGGGCTCGAATTAGAGATGCTGTTAAAGAGGCTATATTTAGCGCGCAGCAAAGCAGACAGATTTATCAAAAGAATGAATTCTTGTGGGCTACTGATGAACGGGAAATTGAGGGACGCCAGCGCAAATCCCCCAAAATTGCGTGGATATGCGACGAGGAGATCGCTGAAGCTATGAAACGCGTTATTAGAACGCAGGGGGCTATCCCAGCGGACGCACTCATAACTGAATCTACAAGGTTTTTGGGTTACAAAGCTACTGGAGCAACTGTAGTTAAACGCCTACGTCTACTGTTGGATAAACTGGTAGAGTCGGGTGAATTTGAGATTTCCCCAAATGATGCCGTACGGCTGCCCTGATATTAGTGTAAAATAGTACCATCGTCGGCACTATGGACAGGGTGTGGACTCAGATCGTAATCGCCGTCCAGCAAAATATCGTCAACGCTGACAACCTCTCCTGTCCTTGCCGACTGGTGCATAGCGAAGACTGTCTGAACGACGTGTAGATTGTTACGTCCATGTGTGATAGGCTTCTCTCCGGTGCGCAAGCATTCCAAAAAGTGAGCCATCACGTTCCCAAAAGCATCAGGAAACCATGTTCCCTCTATTGAGGGTTTGATTTCGCGAACCTCTGGTTCCGTGAGATGGACGGTCATGTCCTCACTGTTACCGTAGATTGCTCCTTTCGTACCTTGAATCCGAATTTCCTCATGTGGATGTTGCAGGTTACGTCCGGGGGTGGCGAGAAACGCCCAGTTGCACGAAAACAACCCCTGGATACCACTACGACTTGTGAAGAGCGTGACGGCGATGGTTTCGCCCGCTTCAATCGACCTGTCATGTCCGTGCGCTTGGCAGTAAACACGCTCGTATTCACCGAACCATTTATGGACGAGTCCGATGTGGTGCACTTGCATCGCTGGAATCAAGTGGCGTTCGGGAAACTCGGTGTAAAATCCGTTGCAGGTTATTGAGACATGGTAGATATCACCAAGGTGTTCGGCATTTATGTAAGGTTCAATAGCGAGGAAACCCGGAACGAAGCAGGAATTCTGGTTCACCATAAGCTCCACGTTATGCTGCTCACAGATTTCCACTATTTCAACGGCTTGCCGCATCGACATCGAAAAGGGTTTTTGACAGAGGATATGTTTGCCTGCTTCGGCAGCGGCTGTGACGATAGGGGAGCGGATCCACGGCTGTACTGCTATGTCAACCACATCAACATCAGGATCAGCAATCACGTCTATGATACGGGTATAACGTTTATCAATCTGAAACTGTTCTCCAACCTCGTGAAGGCGTGTCGTGTCTTTGTCACAAAGCGCAGCAACACGGAGGTTTTGACGTTGATAACCGAGGAGGTGCTGTTGTCCGATCCCCAGCCCGATTAAACCGATGCCAAGGGCTTGTTTATTTGTCATTGGGGTGCTTGTCCTCTAAATCACAGCCGCGCGAGATAATTAGATGCCCAATCCTTCGTCGATTTCCTGCTGATATGTATTGATTGATTCGTTCAACAGATCGTCCAGTTGAACGATCTTGCCAGTTGCCCCAGACTCAAGCATAGCATAAGAAATAGCAACAGAACGGGTGCCTTGATATGCGTCTACCTCAACCTCACTGTTTCCAGCAATGGCTTCAGCGAAATCTCCGTATTCAATAGCGATAATCTTCGCGTCGATGTGCGTAAAGGGCAATTCATAGTTCCAGAGCCGGGCACCGCCGAATAGGTCTGTCGTAACAGCATCCAGGTGAAAATCTGGGACGAGGTCCAAGAGTCGTTCGGCGCTAATCGGTTCTTTCCCGTTAATATTGAGCGTGATAAGCCTGCCACTCCGGTCTCCAGGAAGGGTCATGGAGCCTCGGGCTCCGTGAATTTTTCGAAGCCAGTCGCCTTGGCCCCATGCCCCGTGGTCCTCAATATACTGCCCCACTGCCCCGCTTTTGAAGGTCAATGTTGCATAAGCCGCGTCCTCTGCAGTCGCTTCAAATTCAGCAGGCATCTGGCGTTGCCATTTCGCATAGACTCCAGACGGATGAGAACCCGACTCACCGGTGCCTGCGGCAGCATTGTGTCGGATAGGTTCATGAAGCCGTGTTTGGGCATAGACGGTGTCAACCTCACCAAGCAGGTACTCAATCATATCCGCGTAGTGAACACCGACATCCAGCAACACACCGCTTTGGTCCTTCCGGTGTCGCCAGACGGAGATGGTCATACGGTTTGTGCCACCGATTGCATGGTGAATCAGAAAGCGTGGCGTGCCGATGACTTTGGCATCAAGCAGCGCCTTCGCAAGTCTATTGATTGGGTCGCGTCGGTAGTTTTCGGCAACACTGAGGATTGCGTTAGAGGCATCAGCAGCGCGTCGAATGAGGTTACAGGCTCGGACTGTGAGTCCCATCGGTTTTTCTACCATGGTATGCCAGCCGCGTTCAAGTGTTTCTATGGCGACAGTATGATGGTAAGGCGGCGTGGTCGTTACGTCCACGGCATCTACACCGACTTCAGAAAGGGCCTCCAGACTCCCGACAACAGCCGGTTTTTGACCCAAACGTTCTTCTGCTTGTGTGGCGAGAGATTCAGCATTCGCGAGGACTGGATCACACGCGCCGACGAGGTTAAACCGTGTCCATCCGGCACGATGGAGTTCCGCCAATCCATACATGTGTCTATGTCCCATCCCACCACATCCAACGATTGCCAATCTAATTTTATCCATTTTCTTCCCCGCAGTGGGAGGATGCTTCAGGGGGCACCCTCTCTAATTATTAAGGACTGCTTCTAACCGCTTAAGATCAATTTCCCTTTGTTCTGCATTATCCTGGTAGAGTTGGGAGCGGGTGAGTACCTTTTTGGCATATCTTTTACCTCTGCCAATAAGAGGGCCCCGGGCCTGTACCCTACTGGGGCCAACATTGTAAGCGCCAAGGGTCAGCGTTAAATCGCCCCTGTATTTCTCGAAAAGTTTGTTGAAGTAGGTTAAACCGGCGTGTAGATTTTTTGCTGGATTAAAACGTTCATCTGTTTTCGCGTTCCGGATCGGCTGTCGTTTATTGGAATACTTTGGGACCCTGAGGCCGAGTTCCTGTGCCGTGTGTGGCATCATCTGCATTAAACCGACCGCTCCGCTTTTAGACACAGCAAGTGGGTTAAAGTTGGATTCAGTATGAACGATAGCAAGGAGGAGCTCTACAGCAACGTTGTATTTTGCTGCGAGCTGAACTGTTTTGTAATTTGTGGATTTTTGTTCTCGCGGTCGTGTTTGAATTGTCGGGTTCGCTTCTCTTGATTGTATCGGGGTAGGGTCTGCGCCGTAAGCGTGTTGTTTTTCTGGCTTCGCTTCTGGGGTTTGTGAAACAGGTTGCTGCCCGCCAAAAGACATGCCTATTGAAACGAGGTGTTTGTACTCGAGATCTCCGTGGTTGAGATAAGTGTAATGGAGTTGCTTCCCTAATTGGTTGATCGAAAATCCTGCGCTCCACGATTGCGCTGGGGTATCAGTGTTAACTGAGAATGCTGAACCGACTCGAGCGGCGATCGTTCCGTTCCCGATTTCCAGACTAGTCCCGAAACCTGGGGCGATGATATTTACTCGGTTGTGCCATCGAATGTTTGGATGGGGTGTGAGAGCTGCTCCGAGAGCGAGTTGCTGGTCAAAAGTCTGCAGAATCTGTCCATTTTCATGTCGGATGGTTACACCGGAGATGTCGCGGAGGCGCATGCCGAGTCTGAAATAAGGGCAGAGTTCTGTCACCATACCGACGTCATAGTTTTGTGCCCAGCGGCTGCCATGGTAAGGTGCGCGGCTGTATCCGGTACTAGCACCGAGGCGGAAGGGCCCCAGTTCCCTTGCGTAAGAGAAGAGCGCTTGATTACTGCCGAGTTCAAAACTGCCGATAGGATTGGAAGCGTGCGCTATCAGAAACCGGTCGCCACGATTGAAATCGAGGAAATTTATGCCAAATGTACCGATAAATTTGATAGGATAGGCAAGGGAGAGGGCACCTTGCGAGAGATCGTAAATTAGATGACCCCGTTGAAGTGTGGCGAGTCCTGCAGGGTTCCAAAGGGGGCTTGTAGCGTCGTCAGCACTGCTAATAAACGCTCCACTCAACCCAAGCCCCCGTGTGCCAACTTCAGGTCTCAGGTTGAGTGAATCTGAGCGTATGTCTTTTCCGTTGGAGAAATACAAGCATAAGAAAAAAATAAGGACTACGAACAGCCAGCCTCGTTTACTGTAGGGTAAGATACTGCGTTGGTTTTTCACTTCTGCCTTTGTACCTAATTTCAAAATGTAAGTGAGGTCCTGTCGAAACCCCTGTATTTCCTGAAAGACCGATTACCTTTCCTTGAGATACCCATTGTCCATTTTTTACTTTAAGCCGTGATAGATGTCCATACCAAGTTGTAAAATCATCTGCATGTTCTATGCCCACGACTTTCCCATAGCCACCTTTCCGTCCGGCAAAAATCACTTTACCGGCTCTGGATGCATAGACGCGTGTCCCCGTAACCGCACGGAAATCTATACCTTCATGCATCTGGTAGCGACCTGTTACAGGATGAGGCCGGTAGCCGTATTTTGAGGTGACGACTAATGGAATTCGGAGCGGGTTCGCGAAAGTAAAGAGGGACTCACCGTTTGGTATCCGAATTCTGGTGCCGATCTGCAAACGCCGCGGGGACGAAATACCGTTGGCTCTCTGCAAATCCCGCACTTCGACGTTATAACGGTGTGAGATATTCCACAAAGTATCGCCTGCTTTAACAAAATACCAAGCATCCTGAGTAGATGCTCCAGGAATCAACAATTTTTCCCCGATTTGCAACCGCTTGGTTAACTTAATCCGATTGGCTTGGGCAATTGACTTGAGAGGAACTTTGTATTTCCGGGAAATTCCCCATAACGTTTCTCCTTTTTGAACCGAATGTTGCTGAACATCGCCATTTGAATTGGGCCCAGCGAGTGTAATGATAAACAAAACAATTGTGAAAATGTGAATTAAATTTCTCTTCATTTCATGTGATACCCTGAATGTAAAATAAAGGCATATGCTGTCGACACGCCAACCCAACAGTTGGCACGTTTTTACAGAATTTGCTTTTATTGGCTAATTGGAACTTACGCATCAAGGTTAGAAACCCTCCTACAAAAGTTATATAAAGTTATCATAAGCCAATTTTTATTTTCCGTCAAATTAAAAGATCATCAAGTCTATCCCTCGAATGTCTTGGGGGCCTCGCGTAAAGCTGCTTTTTCGAGGGGGTTGACGGATGGGAGGTTCCCTATCAATGCATTGACACTTTATACTGGACAAAGGCTGCGTAAGTGCTACTAATTTTTGACAGTCAATAAGACTGTTTTGGTTTCCGAAAAAATTTGGGTATCGGTATCAATGCCAGAAGTTCCGACTGAAACCACTTCGCTAATCACTGTCACAACAAGTTGTATGACCTCAACTTGAACGTTTTCTCCATTTAACGTATTGGGAGCGGTCCAAGTGACAGTGTTTTTACTGGGTGTGGAAAGTTCACCATGCTTGGTAATATTCAGCCAATTCAACGTGACACTGGTGCCTCTGACCCCTTTCACCGAAGCCGTAAGTTCCGCCTCTTCACCTGGTACCACGGTTTTCTTCGTAACGGTGATGGTTACGTCGAGATCAGTGATTTGCCCCGGTTCTTCCGAGTCTTGGTTTTGTGTTAGTTCAACGATATCATCGCTGGTTTCGCCGTCCTGTGTTGGGGTAGGTACACCGGATACTGGGTTGTTTAGGTTACTACCCCCACAGCTCGCTAAACTGAATATAAAAGCGATTAGGAGCAGGCGAAAAGATATTCCAAGGAATTGAGACGCTCTCATGACACTATCCTCTCTTCATCTTCAGATCTGGCAAAACGTTTGTATATTTTGAATCTGGCAGAATCGACGAATATGCTTCCAAACAGCGTGTAACAGCTATTTCATCGTTTCTGTGATTTTATGTGTGTTGTGCCTATGCGGCTGCGCCTAATTTTCCAAAGCAACGCACATATTAAGCCAGTAATCATTCAAAGGAACTTTGTTGATACAAACGAATATGAAGAGGAGCGGTTACAAAAAACCAAGCAAATTGGACAGTAGGCAGATCGTACCCTAAAAGGTTAGGCTGGGAGGGTTAATCCCAGCCTGAGGAATTGTTATTTTCCTATGTTTTCGATCTGTTCACGTAAGAATGCGATAATGTCAGCGATGTCTTGGTCACTAAGGATGTCTGAGGCATAGAACGGCATGAGAGCACCACCGCCTCGGATTTTAGTAGCCCAACGCGCCATCGTCGCATCAATATTACGAGGTGCTCTGGAACGGATGAGTTGCGGCCCGATGCCAGCTTTCTTAACCGTTGGGTGACAAGTGATGCATGCGCGTCCGAAAAGTTGCCAACCGTTGCTCGCGTCGCCACTCATAGCAGCGATTTTCTCGCCCGCTGCCTTTTTAGCGTCATCGTCGAGCATGGCAATTTCGAACTGAGGTCCCTTATTGTCCCCAGAAATAGCTTCAAAATAAGCCATAAGTGCTTCGGCATGTTCTGCTGGAATTGCGGTGGGATTGACTTTATCGTGTGGCACTCTCTGCAAGAAGTGTTCGTAACAGAAACCGCCACCACCAGCTGAACGTGCAAAATCTGCGCCTGTGATCATCCCACGTTTTGCCGATCCACGATGAGGAACACCCACCACGCTATGTCCGGCACGGATTAAACCATCAGCGGTTGCTGTGTCATCGAAGTCAGCATGGCAATTTGCACAAGCAAGCCCAGTCGCTTTTGACGGATCGATTGTGCCTTTAAAGCTTGGATCGTGAAAAAGTTCTCGCCCCAGTTGCGCTTTATCTGACATTTGGGCCTGCGTAAGAAGGACCAGTGCCATGACTAAAACGCCACAGAGGCTCAACGAAACGAATTTACGCATCATAACCTCCTTTTCAAGATACGTTATCTCTAATATGCTACTAAGTATTTTAAACATTGTCAATAGAAAAGTGCATTAAATCGAATATTGAGAGGGGCGGCTGCCTGAATTTGCTATATGAGGGCACTTGAAAGTGATTCTAATACGGCGATATACGGCAAATTTCTATACTGCTGCGCATAATCAAGACCATACCCAACCACAAAGGCATCTGGAATCTCGAAACCTATATAGTCAAGAGCGACAGGGACTTGACGTTGGGCTGGCTTGTTGAGCAATGTACAGACCCTAACAGTTTTCGGTTTTAGATTCTGCAGGTGTTCACAGAGAAATTTCAAGGTGTGTCCAGTGTCAACAATGTCTTCTACAATAAGCACATGCTGTTGGTTGAGGGAGGCGCTGCCTCCTCGAATAAGTTCCACTACTGAGGGCTTCGTGTTATTGTGATAGCTCATAAGCTGCACGAATTCAAATCGAAGTTGAACTTCTCTGGTTGGATTTTCAAGTTGTGCTCTAAAGATAGCACGTGCGAGATCCGCGAAGAATAACACACTACCCCGAAGCACGCCCAATAGAACAAGGTCTTGGTTTTCGTAATCCCTGACGATCTGAGTGCTGAGTTCGTGAATGCGATTCTGAAGATGTGATTCGGAGATTAAGACAGATTCAGAAAGAGGGTTCGTTGCTGGCATAACGGAGGTAAAGATATTGCCGTGTGCTGAGTGTAATCTTGAATAGTTCGCAGGTCGTATAACCGATGATCCACAAAACCTGATCCTCACAGACCAGCAGTGGAATGCTATTGCGTTCGTAGCGAGGCACCTTGGCATCTATCAAAAAGTCCTTAATTTTTTTCCTTCCCTGCATACCGTAAGGCTGAAACCGGTCCCCTCGCTGCCGATTACGCACGATGAGGGGAGATGCCGCTACAAATGTTTCTTTTAGTTTTTTGTAATCGAGGGTTGCTTCAAACTTGCCGTCTGAGGGGGTGAGCATCTCATGAGACGGGACATCACCGACTTCCACAGTTATCTCGGCTTTTAAAGCCGGAATAAATGTTTTACCAGGCACGACAAGCGGATAGGTAAAACTGTTCGTCGCGCCGGTAAGCAAGAGGTCAGCGCTCGTAAATCTTTCAAAAACGAGATGTTGATAGGTCCGTCGGAAGCGTAAACTCTTCGGAAGGGCCAGTGTTGCGTTAGGTGCATTCCCTTCGATAAGGTTAAGCATCGCCTCGTAGTGCATAAAATAGAGATCGTTCATATCACCTAGCATTTCAGCGACGCTCTGGCGCAGCATCCGTCGCTGTACCGCGACGTGATACGCTCGAAATTTCGTTCTATGGAGTATGACACTATTTGGTCCTGCAGTTTTACCAGTATCTGATATCCGACACGCCTCTACCCCTGCGCGTGCAATTGTGTCAAGGTATTCCGACTCAGCCCCCAACACATCGGCAGTACGGCTTAATCTTGTTCTAATATTCGGGTTGTAGTTATTTTCGAGCAGCGGTATAAGTTCATGACGGATACGGTTGCGAAGATAACGTCTATCCGTATTAGTTGCGTCATGCTGCGGTGTTACACCTATGGAGACAAGGTATGCCTCAATTTGCTGGCGTGTCACCCCTACAAGTGGGCGGATAATCTTAAGGTCTCTGACGGGGGGAATGCCTTTCAGCCCAGTGGCACCGCTCCCGCGAATGAGGTTCATCAAGACCGTTTCGGCAGTGTCATCATGATGGTGTCCTAAAGCTACCTTGGTAGCACCGACTTCTGTACAAACAGTTTCGTAAAATTGGTATCGAGCCTTGCGACCGGCGGCTTCTACTGAGAGTTTCCATTTTTTCACCAAGCGAGGGACATCAGCACGACGGACGGTACACGGCACGTCTAAGTGTGATGCGTGTTGTTGGACAAAATCGGCGGCGGCGGCAGCGTCAGGACGGAGGCAGTGGTTTAAGTGCACAACATGAAACCGACAGTTGAGTTGTGTGTGCAAAGCGTGCAACCCATATAAGAGTGCAAGCGAGTCCGCGCCCCCCGAGACAGCAACAAGCACTGTTTCATCGGGTTCGATCATATCGTGTTGTGAAATCAGGCGATGCATCTGTTGGACAAAGTCGGTTGTCATAAGGCGGGCCTATTTTTAATAGCAAGTTTTGGCTTGCGAGCTGCGCCAAAAGGACAATGCCGGTGCGGAGAGTCGAACTCCGGACAGCACGATTATGAGTCGTGTGCTCTACCACTGAGCTACACCGGCACTTTTCTGGATTAGGTCTACAAACTTTATTCTAAAATCTACATTAAGTATAGCATATATCGGGTAAAAAGTCAAATATCTTTTTCGCCAATGATAGGCGCGCGTTGTGTCAATGAAAAAACACTTCAACACACTCAGAGGAATTGACATGCCGTAGGGCGAGGTCTCCTCGCCCGCTGTGGAATGTTTCATTTATTAGCCATTGATCTAAACCCTCATATATTGTATGCTGTAACCCCAGTTGCCAGTTTGTAGCTGAACCTGTTCGAGTGGGCATATCAGTTGTGAATTTGTAGCCTAACTTGTTAGGGTATGCAGCTCAGGCCGGAAGCTTTCAGTTTATCCTAAAAAAGGGAAGGAGATCGAGCGTAATGAGAAAAACTTGTTTGTTTTTGCTTATCGCTATGGTCGTAGTGATCGGCTGTAGGGAAGGAGATGTGGAGACCGGAGGTGTTCTCGGAGAGAAGATCTCTCCAAAGACTGACCTGGTTGTTGCTGGAGAACTTAGACAAGTAACAGAAGAAGAGGTTCCTGGTGCTCCGGCATTCGTAGCAGAACCTGTTAGGGTGTACCGACTCTCACCTAAGCGTGTTTCCTGGACACTGGTTGGCACCTGCCAGAAAACACAAAAGCGTTAGAGGAGATTATAAGGAAGAGAAAAGATTGCAGGGGCGGGATTTGAACCCGCGTCCTCCGGGTTATGAGCCCGACGAGCTACCTGACTGCTCTACCCTGCGCTAAGATTCGTTAGAAAACCATGGTCGAGGAGGGACTTGAACCCTCACACCTTTTGAAGGGCGACGGATTTTAAGTCCGTTGTGTCTACCGATTCCACCACTCGACCACCAATGCTGTTAATAGTATATACCATACGTTCGGTATTTGTCAACTTTTTTTTACTTTTTTTACAGAATGTTGCAAATGTCCCAGTGTTCATCAGGAATTCTACGATATTTCAATAGGGGAGTTAAAATTCAATAGAAGAATCAGTGGGTTCGTTTTCAACATTTGACTTTTTTTTCAGAATCGCATATCATAGGATATTATGAAGCACATTAAACTTGCGTCAGGACATGAAATGCCAATACTGGGTTTGGGAACCTGGCAATTAAGGGGAGGGCAATGCGCGCGCGTCGTCAAAGAGGCTATCGCCTTGGGTTACAAACACATTGACACAGCGTGGATGTATCAAAATCAGCGCGAGATTGGAAAAGCACTTCGTGACGTTCACATCAACCGCGATAACCTCTTTCTTACCACCAAGATTTGGGGAACGCATCTTAGGCATGCTGATGTCCTCTCCCAATTTGAAGAGTGCCTAAGGGATCTGCAGATGGACTACGTAGATCTGCTGCTGATTCACCATCCAAACGATTCTGTTCCGTTTGTTGAAACTTTTGGAGCTTTCCACGAACTCTATGAAGCCCGGAGGGTAAAAAGCATTGGCATCAGTAATTTTAGCATTGAACAGGTGGAGCGGGCATGCGAAGCCTCCGAACTCCCGATTTGCACAAACCAAGTCGAATATCACGTCCACAAAAACCGATCCGAATTGCGAGATTACTGTCATGCTCGAAATATTGTGATGACTGCGCACCGGCCTTTAGCTGTCGGAAACCTCGCTAGTGACACAACGCTAAGTGAAATCGGAAAAAATCACGGGAGAACAGCAGCCCAGGTAGCGTTACGCTGGCTTGTCCAGCAGGACATTATTACGATTCCGAAGTCGGGCTCGGTGCCGCATTTACGCGAGAATTTGGATGTTTTCTTATGGCAGTTAACGGACACAGAAATGCAAATACTTAATGCATTGGCCGGCTAAAAAATTTGAAAGCTCACTGCTCCCAAAGCAGGGAAGTGATCAGAATATATGAAATTTGGACTATTTTACGAACATCAGATCCCGCGCCCTTGGAATGAGGGCGCGGAACATAAGCTGTTTCAGGACGCGTTAGCGCAAGTAGCAATCGCGGACAGACTGGGATTCGACTATATTTGGGAGGTTGAACACCACTTTCTTGAGGAATATTCGCACTCTTCTGCCCCAGAGGTGTTCCTCGCGGCATGTAGCCAACGGACAAGCCAAATTCGGTTAGGTCACGGAATCGTCCTGATGCCGCCAGGGTATAACCATCCGGCACGTGTTGCTGAGCGTATCGCAACCCTTGACCTTGTATCAAACGGTCGTGTGGAATGGGGGACTGGCGAGTCCGCTTCACACATGGAGCTCGGCGGCTTCAACGTCGATCCGAAACGCAAACGCGAGATGTGGGCAGAATGCACACGCGAAACAGCAAAGATGATGGTGCAATCGCCTTATGCGGGGTATGAAGGCCAGTATTTTTCGATGCCGCCGCGCAACGTAGTTCCCAAGCCGTTACAAGGTCCCCACCCACCACCTTGGGTTGCATGTTCGAGTCGGGAGAGTCTGCGCCACGCCGCTCGATACGGACTGGGAGCTTTGACTTTTGCCTTCGTTGATGCAAATGAGGCTAAATTTTGGGTTGAGGAATATTACGACATTTTTGAGAAAACGTGTGAACCTTTGACGCAGCGAGTGAACCCAAATATCGCTATGGTATCAGGATTTTCATGCCATGACGACGAGAAGACTGCGGTCGCGCGTGGGTTAGACGGCTTCCGCTTTTTCCGATTTGCCCTTGCCCACTACTATCATAACGGTTCACAAATACCAGGAGAAACCGATATTTGGGACCTTTATAGACAGACCCCGCAGGATCCGGCTGAAGCCAGAGCCGGGATCGGCACGCCGGATCAGATACGTGAACACTTGGAAATAATGGAGAGTGCTGGGGTTGACCAAGTTGTTTTCATTCAACAGGCAGGGACCAATCGCCATGAAGATATATGCGAATCCTTGGAACTCTTCTCGGAACGAGTGCTTCCCGATTTTAAAGAGCGAGACGCGGCACAGATGGCAAAAAAGAATGAACGCCTCGCCGAAGTCATTGAGGCAGCAGAAAAACGGAAACCGATGTTAACTGCTCTCAGCGAAGTGCCTATTGTTGATTCTTATCCCGTACGCAAACGGAAGCTGGAGCAAAAAGAGCAAGCACCCGGGGATACGGAAATGAGTGATGATGGTAAAAAGTTTCTATTATCAATTGAGGGCGGTAAACGCCCCGAGTCGTTATCTGCCAGTGGACAACCACCAGAGGAGTAGTTGTCAGTGGTTGATACTCCGAGTAAAAACGACACGCACTACTGACAGCCGACATCCATAAAAAATGAAGCATGTTTTGGTAATTGACGACGATGAGAAAATCTGTTGGGCATTTGAGCAGTTCTTGGAGACTGAAGGCTATTGCCCGCGCATCGCAAACAACGCTGAAGAAGGTTTGCGCCGCATCGCAGCCGATAAACCGGATGTCGTCTTGCTTGACGTGAGATTGCCAGGGATGAGCGGTTTGGAGGCATTAGGTGAAATAAAGACACGCCATCCGTGGGTAATTGTAATTATCATCACGGCTTATGACGATGTAGAGACGACAATAGAAGCGATGCGTCTACAGGCGTTTGACTTTGTCCCGAAACCGATTGATCTGGACATCGTCAGAAGTGTGCTGGAGCGTGCCTTCCGTACACAATCCGTCCGTAGCGCTCTGCCAGCAGAGGCAGTAGGGGAACCACTAACGACAGGGGTTAGGAGACACCGGCTCGTGGGAAAAAGCGGCCAGATGCGCGAGATTTACAAACTCATCGGGGTCATGGCAAGCAATACTGTGACGGTCCTGATTGAAGGTGAAACAGGAACAGGTAAAGACCTCGTCGCACGCGCAATCCATGCAGGAAGTGAACGCACGGATAAACCGTTTATTCCGGTTGATTGTGGCGCGCTGCCCGATGAACTTTTGGCAAGCGAGCTTTTCGGTTACGAAGAGGGAGCATTCACAGGGGCGAAAAGGGAGGGTAAACCCGGGAGATTTGAATTGGCTGATGGCGGCACCCTTTTCCTTGATGAAGTCGGGAATATGACCCCGGCTTTACAGGTGAAGCTCCTCCGGGCTCTACAGACACAAGAGATTGAGCGATTGGGAGGAACCCATACCCTTAAAGTAGATGTGCGCGTCGTCGCTGCAACGAATCAAGCACTTGAAGATATGGTGGAACGCGGGCAATTTCGTGAAGACCTCTATTACCGTTTCAAGCGCGTTGCTCTCCATCTTCCACCCTTGCGCGAACGCAGAGAAGATATCCCGTTGCTTGTTACGCATTTCCTACAGTTGATTCAAGAAGAGCTCGGTAAACCGATCCGCGGTATTTCTGAAGATACGATGCAACTCCTACAACATTACGCATGGCCCGGTAATGTTCGAGAATTAGAGAATTGCCTCAGGAGCGCAGCAGCACTCTGTCGAGCTGATGTGATTCTGCCAGAAGATCTACCGACAGAAATCCAGCCCCGGGCCCTGGCAGGCCCTACGGACGTATCGCAACTTGTCACCGCTTTCAAGTCTATTTTGCAGGGTGTCACAAAAGCGGCTATCCCTGATGGGAATTCTCGACTGTATGAGGAAGTTGTCGCTACGTTGGATAAGGCACTCATCGAATTGGTATTAGATGAATTTTCGGGCAATCATAGCAAGACAGCCGACGTATTAGGCATGAGTCGAACAACCCTTTTAAAGAAAATTAGGCAAGGCCAGACCGAGTAGTGGATCGCCCTGGAAAGGAAGCAGAATGGGTTCGTGGATTCGGATTGCACATCGTGGGGCATCGGGCACTGCACCAGAAAATACGATCGCTGCGTTCAAAAAGGCGATCGAAATTGGTGTTGATGCCGTTGAACTTGATCTGCACGGCAGTGCCGATGGTGAGGTCGTGGTGATACACGACTCGTCCTTGGACCGAACGACCGACCAAGGGGGGGCCGTTAACCAAACCCCCTTGGAAACAGTCAAACGCGCTGATGCTGGCGGATGGTTTGCTCCGGAATTTGTCGGTGAACCGGTTCCGACACTCACGGAAGCACTCGAATGCATCGGGAAAAAAACCATTGCCGTCCTGGAGATCAAAGATCCGTTTATAGCCGAAGCTATCGTGGCAAAGGTTCACGAGACCCAATCCTTAGATTTAACCGTCATTATCTCCTTCCATACTTCCGTTTTGCAAACGGTTCGCACATTAGAGCCTCGCATCCCGACGGGCTGGCTCGTTGGAAGTCATAACACGCATGCCCGTCCTGAACAGCTGTGTCAGCACTTAGGAGAACTTGGCTGCAGCCTCTTGAACGTCAATCATCAACTTATCACAGCAGCGTTTGCTTATGAAGTCCGCCGCCGCGGGATTACGCTTTGGTGTTGGACAGTCGATGATGTTGTTCGCATGCGCGAAATGAAGGCTTTCGGCGTACAGGGTATCACCTCAAACTATCCTGAACGTTTTGTCGAAGTGTAGTGCTTTGTCCGTCACACTTTGGGGTTTGCGCCCTTTAATTTACCCTTTGGTCGCCAAAATGCAATCGCAATATACGCAAGAATGGGATAAGACAACAAAGTAGTTGACCAAGCAATCCCCGCTAATCCCCAATATTGCATGAAGAGCCAATTGAAAAATGGGTTCACGATAAGCCTGATAAGTGTTGCCGTGAGAACAGTCCGGTGTGCTTGACGTGCCAGATGTGCACGGATGAGCAATCTACTGATTAAACGCGGGAGCATCCCGATTAGATAAATGCCGAGCAGTGAAGCGATATGCGTCTGTCCCGTCTCCGCTAATTTCCCGTGACCATACAACATCGCTACGATGTCTGACCGGAAAAGATAGAACACCACGAGAAACGGCACCATCAGCACTAACAAGGTGATAACGCCTCGCCAGACGCTTCGCTGTAAGTGCTGAGCGTTTTCCGAGTCCGATTTAGATGTATAAATCTTTGCCCAGTGCGATAACAAAATAGGCAGTGTGACCCCGGTGAACGTTTCGGGGATTGCGCAGAGGCGGAGGGCGTAATCGAGTTTCGATACCGAACTTGTGCCTAAAGTGCTGCCCATGCCCCTGTCAACGACAGGATTTAATCCGTCTGATATTGCTGCACCCATCATCGGTAAACATTGCCGTAGGAACGATTGGGTGTATTGTGTTTTTTGCCAACCGCCGATCTTAAACGTTACCAAGTCTCGGACGCGTAGATTCAGTATCGCGGAGCATCTCGGAAGCAAGATCAGCACTTGGAAGAGCTCGCCAAGGATCAGCGCGAGGGGTATGCTGAGCCATGCCAAAAAAGGTTGGAACAGGTAGATAGCACCGATAACAAAAGCGGCACGAATCCCTTGTACAAGGACCGGTAGTTGAAATGCTTGGTAGGTATCTAAGATACCCTTAAGCACCCAACGGACCGCAGAGATAATTGCAAAGATGAGGAAACCGCACACGATACCGACAGTGCTGGAAGATGCAAGTCCAGCGTTTGGAAAAAAGAGTTGAGAGACTGCATAAGAAATGCTGACTAAAAGACAGCAGAGTCCGGGAATTATGGTGAGATAGAGAGAAAATATAGATTGGATACAACGTTGTGCTTCTGTCTCGCCTTTTGCCCGGGCTTCGGCTAATAAGGGGACCAGAACAGAATAGGCCGAAGCAGCACTGAGCAGCTCAATCAAAAATACAGCGATACCCCAGTAGTAGTAGATAAAATCCATCTCTGCTGTATCGCCGAACCAGTTAGCAAGGACAATGTAGATGAAAAATGTGCCAGCACGTCCAATGAGGCTGAGCGGTGCAATGATAAGGACATCTTTGAGAATAGAAGCCTCGGAGGCCCCCGCTACGGCTGCCACGACACGTTGCCCGCTTTCTGGGTCTCCGTCTGAAACAACCGACTCATTTCTCTGAAGAGTTCCCTATCTGTTTCTATGTTGTTTGTCGTTTCCAGCGGATCACTTGATAAATCATAGAGTTCTAAGGGGTGAAACGGTCTGTTGTGGAGGAGTTTGATGTCGCCGCGCCGGACTGCGTGTTGGGGTTGGCCGAAAAATTGTCCACCCCCTTCCCTTCGCAACCAGTAGAGGATACGTTCAGAGAAGTCTTGCTGTTCCCCTTGAAGCGTTTCCCAGATTGAACGTCCCTCAATCTCCTCTGGAATCGGTGCGCCTACCACTTCACATACCGTCGGGAAGAGATCCATGAGAAGTGCGATCTGATCGGTGACATGCCCTTCTGGCATGTGTCCGGGCCACATCGCACACGTTGGGACTCGGATACCGCCCTCGTACATATCGCCTTTCTGCCCACGCAATGCACCGTTGTGTGCTCCGACGTTCACCGCACCGCCGTTGTCAGAGGAGTAGATAACAAGCGTATTGGACAGTTGATCGGTCTCAATGAGGGTATCCAAGACTCGTCCAATGCCGGCATCCATGTGTTCAACGAGTGCGACATATTTTGCGCGTTCTGGCGAAATGTCTGGCTCGCGTTCCTGCACCCGGCTCACCCATTCATCAGGCGGTTGTATGGGGGTGTGTGGTGCATTGTAAGCGAGATAGAGAAAAAAAGGGGCAGGCGATTGTGCGTGCGATTGGATGAATTCTCTGCTCCATTGGGTGAAGAGGTCTGTAGCGTGTCCCCGCGGGCCAATTGTCTCAAAGCCGTGTCGCATGTAGTTTATATCATGCCGAAGGTGTGTGTAGTAGTCATCCATCATGTCGCCAAGGAAACCGTGAAAGTGGTCAAAGCCTCGCTTGCATGGATGGTTCTCTGGTTCAAGCCCAAGATGCCACTTGCCGATGAGTGCGGTGTGATAATCCTTCTGTTTCAAGGTTGCCGGGAGTGTGGCTGCGTCCTGTCGAAAGTAGCCCCAACTGTTTTCTGGGTGGGTACGGATAACTCCCGGAACGCCAGCACGGTCAGGATAGCGTCCTGTCATGAGTGCAGCTCTGCTCGGCGAACAGACAGAGGAATTTGCATAAAATTGCGTAAACCGGGTACCGCCTGCGGCAATCCGGTCGATGTTTGGTGTTTGAATTGAGGGACCCTTGTGTGCTGAAATATCGCCGTAGCCATGATCATCGGCGAGAATGAGAAGTACGTTTGGTGATTTTGGCATAAGTATCTCCATGTTGGAAGGGAAATTGTGAGTCGGGCGTGTTCAAGACTTTCAACCATGTGAGGACACATGAGTGTATTGTAGCAGCCCTTAGAAGTTATGTCAATTCAAAACTATAAACATGACAAGAATATAATTTTCTGGACATGCACTCAAGATTGTGCTATCCTAAAAATCACAGGATTTCATTGAGATTATGTAACATGAGGAGCTATGATGACTAACGAAGACTATACTTCGCTTGTACCGCATTACACATTTGCGGAGACGCTGGAGGAGCAAGAAGCGCAGTTGGATACGAATCCGTTGATGCAACGGCTCCTCGCTGCGCGGAAGGCTTATGCAGGCGATCCACATCGTCCTATCTATCACTACGTCAACCCGGAAGCGATGCTCAACGACCCGAACGGTCTGTGTTTCTGGCAGGGGCGCTGGCATCTTTTTTATCAGGCATATCCCCCCGAAGATACACGGCAACATTGGGGCCACGCAATCAGCGACGACCTCATCCACTGGCGTGATTTACCCTATGCTATCTATCCGAATCCCGAAAGATGCTGTTTCTCTGGCGCAACGCTTGTAGAAGCAGACCGTGTGATTGCAATGTACCACGGAACAGTTGTCGGTAATATGGTGGCGGTCTCAAGCGATCCGCTTTTGCTGAATTGGGAGAAAGTCTCTGGCAAAGCGGTCATTCCGGCGAAGCATGCCGATGGCACAACACCGGTTTATCGCGTCTTTGATCCATGTATCTGGAAGAAAGATGGTTTGTATTACTCGCTTTCAGGGGGTACGCTCCCGCAGGGGCCCGGCGGCAAACGTGTCCGCGCCAACTTTTTGCTCCGTTCAGCAGACCTCGCGAATTGGGTCTATTTGCATCCGTTCGTTGAAGATGACCAGTTCACATTAGTCGGCGATGACGGCGCGTGTCCGTATTTTTGGCCCATCGGCGACCGGCACATGCTCCTCTTCTTCAGTCACATGAGCGGGGGGCAGTACCTCCTCGGTGATTATGATACTGCACGCGACAAGTTCGTCGTGACCGCCGGCGCGAAAAACAATTTTGGTGCAGCATCACCCGCCGGAGTCCATGCCCCTTCAGCGACTCCCGATGGCAAAGGCGGGCTTATTGTTATTTATAATATGAATCCGGCAAAGCCTACAAAAGGCTGGAATCAGATTATGACGCTCCCGCGTCGATTGACCCTCCTCTCCAAAGATACAGTCGGTGTTGAACCCGCAGGTGCCATTGAATCGTTGCGATACGCGCATCAGCAGGTCAATGCGATGACGCTACCCGCCAACGAGGAGGTCGTGCTGGAGGGTATCGCGGGGAATGCGATGGAACTTGAACTCGACATCGATCCGAAATCGGCACCGATGGTTGAATTGAACGTCCTCCGTTCACCACAGAAAGAGGAGTTCACCCGCATCGCCTTCTTCAGAGAACGCGGCCTGCGCAACCCAGATATGCCCGACTGTGTTCGGGATAGCCTTCTGACAATCGATTCATCGTATTCATCAACTGCACCAGATGTCCTTTCACGTGCCCCTGAAACTGGACCGGTCTCCATTGCACAAGACGAGCCTCTCAAATTACGGGTGTTCGTGGATAAGAGCGTCGTGGAAGTCTTTGCCAATGGAAAGCAGTGCGTCGCGGTGCGTATCTATCCGGCCCGGGAAGATAGCATTGGTGTGTCACTGCGTTCACAAGGGCAAGCCTGTGAACTCAAATCGCTAAACGCATGGCAGATGAAAAATATCTATGAATAATAGCGGAGCCTCAAAGACCGCCATCAAATACGCCGCAGCCCTTAATAATGTTAGAGAGGTCACACTCTACGGTGAGGCAGATTTATCGTTCTGGAAAGAGGCATTGCGCAAGCAAGGTTTCTTTCCCTACCAAGAAGGGGATAAGGCGATTCTAATGCTCAGCGCGATAGACGCAAAATGGCGGGGCTTTAAATTTCGCGAATTTGTTATTGCTGTTGGGGTCTGCTATAATCAAAATGGAACGAGTTTGGATGGATACTATTTGTCACACGCGTTTAACTCCTCCAAACTCTTCGCTTTTTCGGAGCGGATGTTTTTTGGGACTCCTTATTCTCAAGCCGACATCCAGCTCGAAAACAAACTCCCAGCCGTTATTAAATTATACGATAGCAGAGGAGGGCTTCTCCACGCGGAAATGGCTGTTCCTGATGCACCACCCATAGTGGAAGAATTGGAGTGGAAGGGGCCGATTTTTCTTCCCAACATGCGTGGTAAATTCTTCGCGATCTTGGCGGGGGAAACGGCGATCTATCCGTTTTCACCGGAAGCAGATCGATTTGAAATCAAGCCCAGATCTCGTTATGAAATTTTTCGACAGCTGATTGACAGCGGTTTCACGGGTAGTGTCTGGAGTCTAAGAAGCAGTTCCCGCCACGCGAAGTCGAAAACCTATAAATAAATGTGTGGCAGATACGCCCTATCTAGCAAGAATTGAATGGGCCTGACTATCCCATTTTCATCTTGACCTATCTCTCAAAGCTTGCTAATTTATGCGTATGCCGAAACTTAATCTCAAACCCAGCCACAAAGCAGTTCGCGACTACTATGCCACGCTGCAGCAATATGAACAACACGACATCACACACGAAGGCGCCGTCAGCTCACCCTTTGATACACTCCTACACGTCTGTGCAAAGCAGGTAAACGCAACGTTCATCCCACAATATCCGATGCGTGCTCCGAAAGGCAACCGTATCGTTATTGATGGGGCGATCCTCGACGCATACGGACTCCCCCTCGCCTATTGGGAGGCGAAAGATATAGCCGACGACCTCGCCAGAGCCGTGCAGGAGAAACAGGACGCGGGCTATCCGCTTGAGAATACCCTCCTCCAAACACCACAGCGTGCCATCCTTTACCAAAATAAGCAGATAGCCCTGGACCTGGACATCACCGAACCCGCACGCCTGATTGCAGCCCTTCAGCATCTTTTCGCTTATGTCCCACCCGCACTGGACAACTGGGGCGCAGCCGTCTCCGACTTCAGAGAACATGTGCCGGCCCTCGCAACCCAGCTAAAGGCACTCATTGAGCAACACCACGCAACGGATCCAACGTTCAAAGCGGCGTTTGCCGACTTTTACGCGACGTGTCGCACCGCCATTAACCCCGAACTTTCACGGGATGCCGTCGAGGAGATGCTCATCCAGCACATCCTCACCGAACGCATCTTCAGGACTGTCTTTAACAACTCCGCCTTCACCCGCCGAAACATTATCGCACGCGAGATTGAAAATGTCGTTGACGCACTCATCCGAGAGGCGTTCAGTCGCGAGGAGTTCCTCAAACCCTTAGACCGGTTCTACATCGCGATTGAACAAGCAGCGGCTCTCTGCCGAGACTTCACCCAAAAGCAGCACTTCCTCAACACCTTCTACGAGAAGTTCTTTCAAGGCTTCTCCGAAGACGTTGCAGACACACATGGCATCGTCTACACACCGCAGCCGATTGTGGATTTCATGGTGAACAGCGTTGAGCACCTCCTCAAGACCGAGTTTGCCCGGGCTTTATCTGACCGAGGCGTGCATATCATCGATCCGTTCGTCGGCACTGGCAACTTCATCGTCCGACTGATGCAAGACATCCAAGGCACTGCGTTAGCGGAGAAATATCGCTATGAGCTGCACTGCAACGAGGTGATGCTCCTGCCCTACTACATTGCCAGTCTGAACATCGAGCAGGAGTTCTTCCGGCGCACGGGGACGTATCTGCCGTTTGAAGGCATCGCGCTTGCGGATACGTTTGAACTGCTTGAGAAAGAGCAAGGCGAACTCTTCACACAGGAAAACACGGAACGTGTGGAAAAACAGAAGGCAGCAGACATGTTCGTGGTTATTGGCAACCCCCCTTACAACATGGGACAGGTCAACGAAAACGACAACAACAAAAATCGGAAGTATGCGGCGATGGACCATCGGATTGCAGAGACATACGCAAAAGACTCCAAAGCCACGCTGAAAAATAAACTCTATGACCCGTATGTGAAAGCGATCCGATGGGCATTGGATCGGATAGGTGAGCAAGGCGTTGTGGCTTTTGTGACGAACAATAGTTTTCTTGACGGCGTGGCGTTTGATGGTATGCGGAAACACCTCGCTGCGGACTGTGCTGCGATCTACATTCTGGATTTAGGTGGCAATGTGCGGAAAGGTCTGCAGGTGTCTGATGCGAATGTGTTTGGGATTCGGGTGGGTGTGAGCATCAACCTGTTTGTGAAGAAAAAGGGGAATCCATCGTCCCCTCGTATTTACTACTATCGCGCTGACGAGTTGTGGAACCGAAGGCGGAAACTCGACTTTCTCAATGAAAGTCAGCACACAGGGGGTGTTGCATGGCAATCTATCCAACCCGATGACCGACATACGTGGCTTACTGAAGGACTTCACGCCGAGTTTAACACCTTCATGCCGATCGGAAGCAAGGCAGCAAAGGCAAGCAAAACCAACAAGGTTGAAACGCTTTTTAAAACCTACAGCCTTGGTGTAACGACCAGTCGCGATGCATGGGTTTACAATTTCACCGAAAATGCCCTCGTTGCAAACATGAGTAGAATGATTGCGAATTACAATATGGAAGTTGCGAGATGGGAACAACGGGCAGACCGAAACGCTCGCCTTGATGATTTTTTGGTTTCTGATGATACAAAAATCAAATGGACGGATCGGCTGAAATCAGAAATCGGAAAAGGGAGGCTTGTAGAATTCTCAGCCGACAAGATAAGAACTGCTTTCTATCGTCCCTTTACAAAGTTGAACCTTTACTTTGACAAGTTGATGAACCAGAGAACTTTTGTGTTTCCATCCATTTTCCCTATGTCTCAGAGTGAAAAAGAAAATAGAGTAATTTGTCTGAGTGGGACTGGAAGTAATAAACCTTTCCAAACCATAGTTACGGCTATGATTCCGTCCCTTGATTTCCTTGAAAAAACCCAATGCTTTCCTTTCTATACCTACGACGAGGATGGCACAAACCGACAGGAAAACATCACCGATTGGGCATTGACACACTTCCGAACCCACTACCAAGACGACACTATCACCAAATGGGACATCTTCCACTATACCTATGGACTCTTACATCACCCCAACTATCGGGAAAAGTATGAAGCCAACCTCAAGCGCGATCTGCCCCATATCCCCTTCGCTAAAGACTTCTGGGGATTTGCTGAAGCTGGCGCAGCATTAGCAGCCCTCCACGTTAACTACGAATCCGCTCCGAAATATGAGGGGCTGCGGTATATTGAGGCACCGGGAGTACCCATAAATTGGCGCGTCGAGAAAATGAAACTCTCCAAAGACAAAACGCAGTTGAAATATAACGATTTCCTAACGTTGGATGGTATTCCTGCGGAGGTTTACGACTATCGGTTGGGCACGCGTTCTGCGTTAGCGTGGATTGTCGATCAGTATCGTGTTAAGACAGACAAACGGAGTGGGATTGTGAACGACCCGAACCGTGCCGATCAGCCTCGATATATTGTGGATGTGATTGGGCGTGTTATCACCGTCAGTCTGAAGACAGTGGAGATTGTCAAAAACTTGCCTACAAACTTAAACGAAAGGGCCAACCCAGACAGATCTTGAAAGCTATTAACAAATCACATGATATGCCCATGAAAGACGCGGAGGCATTGCTGAACGCAATTAAGGAAGGAAAAATCCGGATGCGTTTCGATTCTGTCTTCTACGAGAACGAGCATGTGTTGATTCATATAGTCATAAGTGACCAACAGGATATGTGGATTGGTAATATTTTTCGCCTTATTTTCAATCAATAACTTGGTACTTTAGGAAGTAAATTATGGCAACAGATTATAAAAAGATAGCTGAAGAGCACGAAAAACGCTATGGATGGGATGCAAAACCCCGCCGCATCTACAAGCGACTTTACAGTGACAAAACACATTTTGTCTATGAACTCATCCAGAATGCTGAGGACAGCAAAAGTCAACACCTTGAACTGCAATTGGATTCAAATGCTTTGTTAGTTTGGAACGATGGTCGTCAGTTTACGAAAAAAGATGTACGCAGTATCTGTTCGCTCGGTTCAAGTGATAAAGACTTGACGGATATTGGTACTTTCGGTATCGGATTCAAAGCGGTTTATAATTACACAGAATTCCCAGAAATCTATTCTAATAACGAACGTTTTCGTATTCGCGAATTTATCAAGCCAGAAGGTATTGATGAAATGAATCCAGAAATAGCGAAGCTGGTAAATGGGGGCAAAACAGTTTTCTCTTGCCTTTCAAGAATAATCTGCCTCAAGATGATCTTGAACACTTGAAAAATCGACTTTGCGATTTATCAAAAGAGCGATCTCTGCTTTTCCTGCGCTGTCTCAAAAGGGTTGAATGGAAAGACGAACGCAATGCCCAATCGGGGTTTTATTCCTGTTCCCGCCGCTCGTATGACAAAATTCAGAATGTTTCCGCGAATGAATCCGTTGAATTGGTTAAGTTCACAGCGGTGCTGAATGGGAACAGTGAATCATCGGAAACATTTCTCGTTTTTTCCAAGAGCGTCCATCCGTCAAAAGAGGTAATTAATAAACTCTTAGAGCAGGTGGAAGACGAGGAAGAACAACAACGTATTCAACAATCTGCAGACAAATCACAGCCTATTGAAGTCGCGTTCAAATTGCAAGATGACAGAATCACAACGATGGATGACAACTGTGTATTATTTGCGTATCTTCCTACCCAGAAGGAAACACACCTAAAGTTTCTCATTCAGGCACGGTATCAGACAACACCCGCTCGGGACAATATACCAAAGCCAAGCGAAAATCCATGGAACGAATGGCTGGTCCAGGAAACAGCGGACTTTCTTCCTGAAATTTTAGAACAGTTAAAGGCAAGTGATTTGCTTGAACCAGCGTTCTTCAATATATTACCTCTAAAAGCAGAGGTGGAAAATGAGTTTAAACCTATCGCCGAGGCGTTACAAAAGGCAATGCAAGAAAGAGAGCTGGTGCCGATACAAAGTGGAGGACATGCAAAAGCTGGAAGCGTTTCCCATATTAACAGTAACGGTATTGCTGTCTTGCATAGATACGCAAAAGCTCAGAACGTATACTTCCCCCACACTGAGATCCTACGGCAATTGATGGGAAACAATTGGAAGCATTCTGAGAGTAATTGGTTGCACCCTGAAATTCGAGATACGCAAGAGTTTCGTCGGTGTTTCAAAGTCATGCAGGAGGCAAATGTAAAGACAGTGGAAGTCAGTCGAGTTTTGGACTGGTTAGAAGAGCGTGGTTCTGATTGGTTCAAAGGACGATCTAACGAATGGCTACGTGTCTTGTACATTTATTTGAATCAACAGGGATCCCAATTGGATCGAATAAAGAAACTGCCACTGATTCGGCTTGAGAACGGACAACATATGTGTGCCAGTGAATCAGTATTCTTTCCGCCAGAAACAGATAAAGAGCGTGAAGAAGTTGCTCCCTTCCTTAATGAGTTGCCTATTCTCCAGTCAGCTTTGCTCGAAGGGGAAGAAGGAAATGACTTCAAAGCCTTCCTTGCCAAGCTAGGCGTTAAGGGTTTAGATCCTGAAGAGATGATTGACAAATGGATTCTCCCGCAATATTCTCGGCGTGATAAACCTTCTACAGAACAAAATCTCTTGCATGTCCGTTATATTTTCAAGGTTTGGGATAAACTTGACGAATATAAGCATAGGCCTTTGAAGGAAAAAATCCGGGGAGCTTCAATCCTGCGGGTTTATAGGAGCGGTCAACCAGAAACCTTTAATTTTCTAGCACCTTGCAAGGCCTATCTACCAGAAGTCTATACGGGCGATGCTGATTTGGAAACCTATTTTTCGGCGTACAATCGTGATATTTGGTTTGTAGATGATGCGTACCTTGAGGACAAATCAGATGTGAAAGCTTGGTTTCAGTTTTTGAAAGCGATTGGCTCTATGAATACGCCACAGGTTTTCCCAGAAAGCTTATCTGTCAACGATGGAAACCCTCAAGAATTCCACAAGCGGAATATTAAAAAGGAGTACGCTCTTCCTAAGTACGAGCACACTATTAAGGACTTTCGCTTCCATGGTCTGTCGAAAGTGCTGCATGAAATTAGCAAGCATGGAAAGGAGAATTTATCACGTGTTCTTTGGTGTTTGTTAGTTAAAGTAGTTAAACGGTTTCCATCAGAAGAGAGACGAAACACCTTTTTTAAGGATTTCTTTCAAGGTACTTATTCTTGGTTCTATAATACTAATAAGTCGAAAAAATTTGATGCGACGTTTTATCGCCAACTCAAATCAACCGCATGGCTTCCTGATGAACAAGGTAATCTACATCGCCCTTCTGAGTGTTTCGCTCCAACTTCTGATAATCGTAGGTTATTAGGGGATAGCGTGCCTTATCTACATCCTGATTTCGATATTAGTACCGAACCTGCAAAATGGTTGGCTGATAAATTGGACATGCGGCTGAAACCAGATAGGGAGAGCGTACTCAATTACCTTCAAAAACTCAGTAGTACAGAAGTAAGTGTGGAGAAGGTTAAACCACTCTATCGCTTCCTTCGGTCGGTGGTAGAAGACACACAATTACACAAAAAATTCAAAAAAGAATCCCTCATTTTTGCTCCCAACCCAGAACCAAGCTGGTGGCGAACCGGTGAGGTGTTTTGGAAAGATGAAAGCGAGGTTTTCAAAAGTGATCGTGGTTACCTCAAAATGCACTATCCAGAGACGCTGAAACCTTTTTTTATCGCTTTGGGGGTTTCAGAACAAGCCTCTCAACAAGACTATGCTCTTGGCATTCAAGAGATTACCACTACAAAGCAAGCTGGAGATGAGAAAGTTCGTGAACGTGTTCAAAGTTTTTACAAGTGCTTGCGCGCATGGTCTGTAGATAAGGAGATATATGACAGTAAATGTTGGATCGGCAAAAAGGGAGAAAAGTGGGGATTTTTCACTCGACAAGAGTTGGTTTTGAAAGATCATCCCCATATTGGTGGGATTTTTGAAGGCGAGGTTCCTTTTTGGGCATTTGACGATGATTTGTTAAACCTTGCTCAGGGGCTAAAAGTAGAACGGTGTTCTCAAGCACAAGTCGAATTCCATCCAGAGGGAAATCAAGAAGAAGACACAGATTGGTCAAAGAAGATGGAAGAATTACGTCCGTACATTTATGCCTTCCTCAATTCACCGCTCCTATCCGAAGAAGCTGGTATACTCATGCTTCCAGAAGAACTTAGAGAAAAATGTGTTAAGTTTTTGACCAATTGTTCTGTTAGGCGAGTCAAAGAACTAAGGGTGACATACGAATTGAAAGGAACTTCTGTTACCGATTCGAATCCACGTCAGAGTTTTTTGGATATAACCAGTCAGCCAGCAAAGCTATGGTTGGGACTAAAGGAAGACGAGGACGACTACGCTGAACTTATCGACGATGCCTTGCAAGATTACTTTGGGATCAAGGAATTAGGCAGATTTGTTGAGGATTTGCTGAAAAAAGACCTAGACAAAGTACGCTCTAACTGGAAAAGGAAAGGTCTCCAAACCAAATTACTTGATGAGGATCCTAAAGATGATGTGAAAAGACAGATAGAGGATCTTGATGAGCAGCTTCCTGATGAACTTAACAGTGAAAATACCGATCCTCTAGTGGATGAATCTGATCTGAAAGTTCCAACGGATAGCGAAATGTCAACAACAGACAATGAGGGTAGTGATTCGTTAACGGATAGAGTCCATGAATCTGCACACCACCTTTTCGTCGGCGAAGACGATGATTCAAGAACCGATGGCCCTGAGATTGAAACCCGTATAGATAGCAGAACGATAGAAATAGACAAATCAGATAACGATTCAACTTCGGATAAATCTGAAAGCCCTACAAATTTGGCATCAGATGTTATAAACATAAGTTCACCTGATACACAACTTTCCACTAATACCGGCAGCGGGGGCACTCATAACGTAGGTCGAGGATCTGAATCCGAAACGCTAACAGCTCATGAGGATCCAGAAACTGGAAATGAAAACGGTTATTCAACAGAGAATAAATCGGAAACTGCTTCGTATCAACCAGGTCCGGGTGGAAGTAGAACGCGATCGCGTAAAAGCAAAGGGATCAATACGCCTAATAGAAATCGACGCACCGGTCATAGTAGTGCTCACAGTGGTGGCACGGAAGATGATACACACGTGGATGAGACAGGCACATCCCCGCACGCCAAGAAGGAAATCGAACGTATTGGCATGGAGCACGCTCGCCGCTATGAAGAGGAACAAGGTTGCACCGTTGAAGATGTCTCGACTAAGAACCTTGGTTTCGATCTTCGCTCAACAACACCAAATGGCGAAGTTCGATGTATTGAGGTAAAAGCCCGGGCCGAGCGTTCTCTTGTCGTCCTCACGTCCAATGAGTGGCAAACGGCGGATCGACTTAAAAATATCTATTTTCTCTATGTTGTCCTTAATGCTACAACGCAACCAGAACTTTATATTATTCGGAATCCGACAGACAAGGTAGCAGTGGACGAGAGGTATGATGTCAGGTATCAGGTTCCGCTTTCCGAGATAGCGGAACATGGAAAACTTGTCTAGCGTTCTATTGGAGGAATGGTAACCAATCCGATGAAATTCACGTCGATAGATAACACACCTGCTTTATTTGGGCTAAACCAATCTAACACAAACAAAGACTTCAGTCAAGCAAAAGCATGGGGAAAGAATAGCTTTAATAACTGTTTTCCTATTGCTTTATTGTGTTACATGAAAAGTCAAAGTGTCGACCCTGTTTATTTGACTGTAGATGAAAATTGGGATATTATTCCTAAGAAGATTGATGTGAATTCCATCTTTGGAAATGCGTATGACTCTGAAGACATTTTCTTTGGCTTTGAGTATACTTATGGGCAAAATCAGCCATTAATTAAAGGAACTTTGCCTCGAATTGATTTAGTGGTGATGGATAATTCTGACTCTCAAAATCCTTGGCTACGGGCATTAGAAATTAAATTGACAGTTTTGCCTGATAACTCAACTTGCAACTTTCCTGAAGAAGGATACGGTTGTGAACTTGTGGTGCGTCCGAATACGATTATCCATTTAACACTTGAAATTGCTAAGCGGTACGTTGAACGTCAAGGCGAATTTTCTGAGGCTCTACGCCCGATTTTTCAAAGGGGCTTTGACTGGGGTTTGGAAAATAGCATGCTGGAAAGAATACCCGATATTATCCAAATTATCAAGTATTTGTTAGCGGCGGAGGTAGACAATCAGATTCCATTAGTGATACAACCTATTTGGAAAACTATTGGGAAATCCTCTCGACTTCATGAGAACTGCTTAGATGTTTTCGTTTGGAGTACGTTTGCTTTGGCGAAGCTGCTTTTAGATACAGTTGAACAAGGACATGCCAGAGGATTTTCACGAGCGAAGCGAGCTATTTTATGGATTGTGAAGATGTTGGCTGACTTTGCTAAAGATGGGAAAATTGACTCGCAAACCGTCAGTGTCGGATTTACAAAACAAACAGATAAAGCCTTTGCATTAAGTGGAAAAAAGACTCACCCTTATATGTTTTGTGCGGAACTCTCAAGCCCGAGAATCAAAAAAACTGAAATTAAAAACATTATCCTGGGACAGGGAGAAAAGTTGCTGAGTCCAGAAGGGCGGTTTGATGCGATTCTGGTTAATTCTCCGGAACTTTTTATTTGAAAGGTAGGAAATACAAATGTCTATGAAATTCGTTGATCTCTTTGCTGGCTGTGGTGGGATGACGCTCGGATTTCAAAATGCTGGTTTTGAGGCAGTTGCCGCTTTTGATAATTGGGAACCGGCAATTCAAGTATATCGTTCCAATTTTTCCCATAACATACACAAACTTGATCTTGGCAATTGGCAGGAAAATCTGACTACACTCAATTCGTATCAATTTGATATGATTATTGGAGGGCCACCGTGTCAAGATTTTTCGCACGCCGGTAAACGAGACGAGGATTTGGGAAGAGCGGATCTGACCGTCAGTTTTGCACAAATTGTCGCACATACAAAACCGCAATGGTTGGTGATGGAAAATGTGGATAGAGCTGTAAAAAGTCAGCGATATAGGCAGGCAGGTGAGATTCTCAGAGCGGCGGGATACGCACTGACTCAACGAATTTTGGATGCTAACCAGTGTGGCGTTCCCCAAAAACGAAAACGCCTTTTTCTGATCGGAGAGTTAGGGTTATCAACATCTGTGGATAGCAGATCTCTTGCAAGTTATCTGGATAATAATCTGATTATTGAACCAATGACAGTGCGCGACTATTTCGGAGATAGTCTTGATGTCGCACACTATTATCGGCATCCGCGTAACTACAGTCGTCGCGCGGTCTTTAGTATTGATGAGCCGAGTCCAACGGTGAGAGGTGTTAACCGTCCAATTCCGAAAACTTACAAGACACATCCAAAGGACACCGCATCGATTTCAAAGGAAGTGCGTCCGCTTACAACTTTAGAACGAAGTTATCTCCAAACGTTTCCAAAGAATTTTCATTTTGATGGGTCGAAAACCGACTTAGAGCAAATGATTGGAAATGCAGTCCCGGTAAAACAGGCGGAATACATTGCACATTGCATTGATGCCTATATCTCGGAAAAAAGGAATCCTTCGGATTCTGTTCAACAGGAACCTGTTCAGTTACTCCTATTCCGAGAACCAAGATAAAACATGGCCGAGGTATCTTTGGAATTTCGACACGATTTCTAAAGCAAAATGGATAGAAACCAATGCTTGATTTAACCGTTATTTTCATAGTTTGTGTTATATTCTTTTCAAGCCAGCCGACCGCAGTAGCGAAGGATGGGATCGACGAAACGCAAAATCAATTGTATTATCAAACACATTTGGAGGTTGAATTGTTAATTATGGTAAGAAAAATAGGCTGTTTCACATGCATCATCTTGCTGATGGGCAGTTTCTCTTTTTCCCCACTCGGACATGGTGATATCCCTACGTTTTTAGAGGATGTCAACGAAGACGGTATAATAAACATCCAAGACTTAGTGCTTGTTGCTGCGTCCTTTGGACAACTCAAAGATCGTAATGCGAAACGGGCCCCCGATGTCAATCGCGACGGAATCGTTAATGTGCTGGATCTGGTTCGGGTCAGTAACCGCTTTGGGCAAACCGTGCCGGATGAAAATTCAGCATATTACGATATTAATGTTAATATCCCTGAACCTCTTCCTCCACCAACTTCTGTGCGTGAAACCTTTAACCTTGACCCATTTTACGAACAGTGGATTGATGTGGAAGGATTACCTGTTGTTGCGTCAGCGAGGGTGAACCCTTATGCCGTAAAGGAAGCAGCATGGCTTATTCGGCAGATGGTTGGGCATCGTCAGGATATATTACATGCGCTTTCAAAAAATGGGGTGCGTTTCGCTGTGATGGCATATAGCGAACTGACGACTGATATTCCTGAGCACAGTGATCTCCAACCGGACTATTATTGGGACCGTCGCGCACGCGGTTTGGGGTCTACCCCAGCGAGGCCCGCTGTGAGTTGTGGTGAGGAGAACCTGCTTAATTATTTAGGTGATCCCTATTCTACTGAGAATATTCTGTTTCACGAGTTCGCGCATGCGATTCACCAGATGGGATTAAATACAGTTGATCCCAGTTTCGATGACCGTCTTAAAACAACCTTTGAGGCAGCAGTCAAAAACGGGCTATGGGAAAACACTTATGCTATTACGAATAAGGCGGAGTATTGGGCGGAAGGCACACAATCTTGGTTTGATACGAACCGAGCAAACGATGAGCAACACAATCATGTTGATACCCGCGACAAGCTGAAAGCATACGACCCAACACTTGCAGAACTGCTGACCGAGGTCTTTGGCGATGCGGACTGGCGATATACGCGGGCAATAACTCGGACACACCTCTCGCATCTCCAAGGGTTCAAACCTGAGATGTCTCCAAAGTTTGAGTGGTTCCCCGAGATGGTGGAATTGACGGAGTCCTATCAGCAATTGAAGGATCCAGACAGCGATGGTGATGGCAGGTGGATAAACTTGAAAAAACACGATCTGAGTTCGCTTCCATCTCTAAAATCAGGAGACGACGACACAGAAACGGCGATTCTTTTCGTGAATAACACAAAAGCCGAGATTGCTTATTATTGGGTGGATTATGAGGGGAATGAAAAATCTTACGGTAAAATTGCGCCGGAGGCTTTTGTGAATCAGCAGACATACGTAGGGCATATTTGGCTCATCAAGGATGTGGATGGACAGAATCTCGCCGTATTTCGCGCTGAGGCAGAAACGGGACGAGCATTTGTTAGTGCAGAGCCACTGAGTGGACGCGATGGAGGGGACGAATGAGTGAAGTTGTACAGAAGGTTACGGCGTTTATAACACGCGAACGAAACGGAGGCAGAGAATTACTCGTCTTCAAGCATCCGACCGCAGGGATCCAAATCCCCGCAGGCACGGTTGAAGCGAATGAAGATATTGAAACTGCCGTGAAGAGAGAAGCTTATGAAGAAACAGGCTTACGGTTTGTAGCAATTGAAAGCTACCTGGGTTGTTTTGAAAATGAATTGGAAAGTAACCAAAGAATCATAGCGGAAACGACGCAGGTTTATATTGAACCCAATTTAAATGCAATTCCCTACAAGCGAACGTTGCCGAAAGGGCTTACTGTTGATTACTCTTCTACACAGGCAGATTTTACACATATTTCGTACATTGAATATGAGTATGACACATCTTACAAACCCATACACATTGTTGCTAACATTACCGGATGGGTACAGAATAAACGTTTAAGTGTGCAGAAAAAAAGGCACTTTTTCCATTTAGCTACACAAGCGGAAACAGCCGATGCATGGGAATTAAAGAGCGATCTGGGGCACATTTTCAAGCCCTACTGGACCCCCCTTTCGCCGAAACCTGAAATTATACCACCACAGGACAAATGGTTGGATTTCGTCTACGAAAAAATCTTGTGAGCAGCTGAAATGGAGCTGTTGGACGTTTGACTGGGCACAACACGCTTAAAGGAGAAATAGATGACAACATATCGAGCAGGCTTAATCGGTTTGGGACGCATGGGGAGCACTTTTGATGACGAGATAACACAAGGGGGCGCCATCTTTTTGCCGTATTGCCACGCGCCAACTTACCACGCGGCACCGAATGTGGAACTATCTGCAGGGGCTGATTTGCACACCGAACAGGCAGCGATCTTCGGCGAACGGTGGGGGCTGAGTTCTGATCATATCTACAGCGATTACCGTGAGATGCTGGAAAGGGAGGATCTCGACATCGTCAGCGTCTGCACGACAGCACGGATTCGGTCGACGATTGTTCAAGATATCGCGCGTTCCGGGGCTAAGGCGATTTGGGCAGAGAAACCTATTGCGCTCAGTCTCGCTGAAGCGGATGCTATGGTGGATACCTGCCGAGCAGAAGGCGTCGCGCTGGCCATCAATTGTGCGCGACGCTGGAATCCCTTCTTTAGCGAAGCCCGCAGACTCATCGATGAAGGCGAAATCGGGGATGTGCTTCAGGTGACAGTCTATGCACAATGCGGACTTTCGCATAACGGTAGCCACGCTATTGACATTCTTCGCTACATGGCAGCGGGGAATGTGGCGTGGGTTTTCGGTGAAATGCAGTCTGATGAAGCCGCTGCAGGTGAAAGTGATCTGCAGGGAAACGGTTATCTCGTTTTTGATAACGGGGTGCGTGCATATCTCCGAAGTACGTCCTGTGGCGCGGCACCCTGGGAGGTAGATGTCATCGGCAATACTGGACGTATCCGTTCTGTCAACAACGCCGAAACGTTTGAATTGATTCGTGTGATTCCGGGGGGTAGACGCGGAGGCGGCGTGCCTGCCAAATGTCCATTCCCGATTCCAGTGCGGATGCAAGGGATGGGGCTGACTATCGTCGAAGATCTCATTAACGCCATTGAGAATGGGACTTCTCCGAAATGTTCAGGGGAAGATGGGCGCGCTGCGTTAGAGGTAGCTATGGCACTGCGAGAATCACATCGTCGTGGAGGTGTAAGAGTTAATTTACCAATTGAAGATCGAAGCCTTCGGATCCTCTCCTCGGAGATTCAGAATGACGACACGCCCGCCCGAATTCGACGATTGCAAGCGAATCGGTAGAAGTTGCTGATGCACTACAAAACCTCCAAAAGTGAATTGTTAATTCTGCATGCTCTCCGGACGGACGATGGATTTTGGTGTGTGAACTCTGAGAGCCAAGAAATCAGTCTTCAGAACGCCAATAAACGCTGGAATATGGACTTACATAGTCCTTCAAAACGTGTTAGCAGAGGTTTTGGATTTACCCGTTTTGGGGAGGTCCTTAACTCACTGATTTGCTCACACTTTTATCAACTCAAACTTTTCACTACAAACCCTCAAAAAAAAAAAACGTTGACGTGAAGTTAGAGAATTGGTAAGATGCACAAAGTGACGATTCTTTGTGTTACAGGACTGGAGCATTTGATGACGGCCTCGACGAACCGAGAGATAATTGCCTATTGGCGCGATAAACCGGCTCCATTGCTCTCACTGCTACACGTCTTCCATGACCGAGACGGATTTATTTCGGAGGCAGTCCTTCGTGATATAGCAGTCGGGCTTCGGATTCCACTGGCGGAGCTCTTTGGCACCGTAACGTTTTACCACCATTTTGCGCGTGAGACCCCAGGGCAAAGTGCGCCGCGCGTATGTACCGGGCCGGTTTGTCGGTTGCAGGGCGGTTTGGAAATCCTTGAGGCACTTAAAGATGAGGGCGCGACCGAGATGCCATGTGCTGGCAGATGCGACGATTGTGTGCCCGTGTTGAGGGGACACGCAGTCTTCGTCGGCAAACAAGCTGATGCCCTTTCTGTCAAACCCACGCCTTTACCCCCGCCATATCCAGGGGATGGCGAAGAATGTATCTTTGCCGAAATTCGTAAGCCCGAACGCAACACGTTAGCAGGCTACCGAAACACCGGTGGCTATGAAGCATTGATGCGGACGGTAACAACGCTTACCCCAACCGATGTAATTGAAATGCTTAAAGCGAGTCAACTCGCTGGTAGGGGGGGAGCAGGGTTTCCGACGGGCATAAAATGGGAATCGGTTTTGAACGCGCCGGGTGAACCTAAGACAATCATCTGTAACGCAGATGAGGGTGAACCCGGGTGTTTCAAGGACCGAGTTATCCTTGATTATGACCCGCATGCCGTAATTGAGGGGATGGTACTTGCGGCTTACGCAACAGGTGCGGCGCGGGGCTTTATCTATCTCCGATACGAATACCCTGAAACATTAAAAATACTCGAACAGGCACTTGCAGAAGCAAAAGCAGCAGGCCTGCTTGGGGATGCTATCCTCAGTGCAGACTTTAACTTCCACGTCTACATTCGACGAGGCGCTGGCGCGTACGTCTGTGGTGAGGAAGGGGCACTGTTGAACAGTTTAGAAGGAAAACATCCATTTCCAAGGAACCGCCCGCCGTATCCTGTGACCCACGGGTTTGAGAATTTACCGACCGTTGTGAACAATGTTGAAACGCTGGCTAGCGCTGTTCAGATTGTCCGGCGCGGTGCAGGGTGGTATAAAAGGCTTAGCTATGACAAGAACTTGGCAGGGACAAAAATTATCAGTCTCTCTGGAGATATTGAAAGACCGGGAAATTATGAAGTACCATTTGGGATTCCGTTAAAGGTGCTTCTCTACGAGTGGGCAGGCGGTGCGCCGGAAGGACGGGAGATTCAAGCGATTACGACAGCGGGACTCTCTGGCGGGTTTATTGCGGGAGATGACCTTAATAGGACAACAATTGATGAACCGAGTTTCCAAGCGGTGGGCGCGATGCTCGGCGCAGCCGGAATCATGGTGTTTGATGACACGCGGGATATCCTTGATGTTGCACACAATGCAATGAAATTTTTCGCTGAGGAGTCTTGTGGAAAATGCTTCCCATGTCGGATTGGCACACAACGGTTGACGGAACTTTTATCGGTATCCCCATTGCAACCGAATGCGGAGGCGTTGATTTCAAGAATCGGGGCAGTCATGAAGGCGACAAGTGCGTGTGGGCTTGGGGCGGCTGCACCGAATATTACGGACAGTTTGCTACGTATTTTTAAGCGTTGACCGACAACCAGAAAAAATATGTGGAGTCGTGGGTTTATTCTTCTTTGTGGCATTGTGTTTGCTGTCGGTCTGGTAACAGGCCCGATACAGATGCTGTTTCCGGTCTACGCCGAAAGAATCTTGAAAGAGACGGCACTGTTTGCCGCACTGCTACGAGCCCTTCCTATCGGACTCGGCGGTGTCTCAGCACTGATTGGTGGCACACTTAGCGACCGGTTCGGACGAAAACCGACCTTGCTGATTGGCATGACAGGGGCAGTGGCGATCGGGGGGCTTTTCACAACGCAAACACCCTTGTTTCTTTGGGGTATCCTCTGTTATGAAGGCATAGCGTCCGGATTCAAAACCGCAGGCGGACAGAGTTATCTCATTAGTGCTGTACCTCCGAATCGGTTAGGATGGGCAACGGGATGGTACTTTATCAGCATGACTGTCGGAAGTGCGATCGGAAGTGCGATCGCGGGTGAAGTCATCGACCGGACGGACTATAACGTCTTTGGTATCGGCGCGGTCATTTTGGCGAGTGTACTATTTGTAGGCGCGTGTCTCTTTTTACCGCCATTGGCGAGACAGCACACGCCAGCGACCGAGGGCAAACGCGAGGGACTCTGGCAATCTCCTCTCAACGTTCCAACGTATTTAAGTTTAAGTCGGCGGCGAGAGATGCGGATGTTAATCGGTTTACGCATTTTCCCGACCTACTATTGGGGATCGGTGAACCTATTGATGCCGATTTTGATTGAACGTCTCGCTGGGGTAAAAGCGACGGGCTATTACGGGGCGATGAGTCTGCTGTTTGCTTTCGGGTGTCAACTGGCTGTCGGGCGCATCTGTGATGTAGTCGGGCACCGGGCACCTGCGCTTGTAACAAACGCCATCGTTACGCTCCTCGCTTTTGGTGTGGTGTTCTTTCATGACTCGTTAATCGCGCTGGAGGTTTATGGGATACTTGGTGCAGGTGCGGCGTGGGGACTGTCAACGACGATTCCACGGTTTATCAATGAATTTACCGAATCTCATGAGAAGGGACACGGTGTCGGTCTGACACACTTAGCATGGAGCACGGGATTTCTGCTCGGTTACGTCGCAAGCGGCTTTTTAATGAATATCTCTGTTCGTGTTCCGTTTATGGTTGCAGGGATTTTCCTGACTTTTTCAACAGGTATTGCTTACAGGCTCTTTAACGATTCAACCTGAGCGGCTGCGCCCGTTGTCTTTACAGGTGTCTAATCGTTAAGAACCTTCTCGTCACCTGAAAAGAAGGTTGTTTAGCAACTTCAAACCGGCGGTGGTAACAGAAACGTCGTCTATACATAATCGCTTAAAAATTTCAAACGAAGGAAGGAAGGCATAATGACTATTGCAGAACTTGATTTAGAAAACGGAGAACATCGTGAACTCACTCATTCTGAATGGCGTTATGGCGATGGGCTTGTTCCGGGTGAACCGAACGGCGGTTTAGTCGATCAGTTGTCCGAAACGCCTGCCCGTCTTGTGGACTATGATGATTCGGATTGGCCGATTTGTGAGGATATCCAAGAAGTTATCTCTACGGGACTTTGTTTCGGTTGGTATCGGATCACGGTAAGGCTTCCAGAGGAAGTCGATGGCGTTTCGATTGCTGGCGCAAAGGTGTGGTTTCACACGTGTATTGACGACTACGGCGAAGTCTGGATTGATGGTGAAATCGACTTGGCTTTCGGCGAGTCGGGTCGGGGGGCTGCGTCGGGTTTCAATGCGCCCCAACGGGTTGTTGTTACGGAAAGTGCGGAACCCGGGGCGAAACATGTCATCGCGTGTTTGGCTGTCAACGGTCCGTTTGGTAGACCGGGAGGTGGCATCTTTATGCGTTTCGCGAAGTTGGAGTTCGAAAGTGGGTAGGGAAAATTAGAAGGAAGTCAGTGTCCAAAAAAGCAGTTGCTTTACTCAGGGATGGCTTGGATGCAACAACAGTCCTGGCTATTGCTCGCGATGCAGGTTATGACATCTATCCGATGCGTTTTCGGTACTGCCAGCGGCGTATGGTAGAACTGCAGTGTACAGAAGGGGCGCGAAGACGTTGGGTGTAACACAGCATACAGTTTGTGGGACAAAAATTATGGTAACAGCTGTTTTCTTGGATTTTTATAATACTTTGGGGGTTTGGGGGCAGTCGCTTGAACCGAGGGTCCGAAAGATTGTGGGACGATATGGGTTTGAAATTGAACGGGAACGTTATGTACAAGCGCGTAGGAACCTTTATGCGGAGGCATCCGGGTCGGATCCTATTACACACTCGCTTCTTGGAACAATGCAAAAAATTATTGAGAGTTACTGCGAATTTATAAAAGCACTCGGCGTTCAAGAACATGTGGAACAGGTGGCGTGGGAATTGCTGCAATCTGAGCACTCGCTTTTTGCTGCGAACGCCGCCACGCTTTATGATGATGTTATTCCGACACTTGAGGATTTGCGCGATGCGGGTTTCAAGTTAGCAATCGTTTCCAATTGGGATACACCGTTGAATCCGCTTACCGAGAGGCTTGGTATTGCTCACTATTTCGACATCATTGTTGCTTCACACGATGCGCGCGTCCAGTCAGCAAAACCGGATCCCCATATCTTCAACTATACACTCGCAGCTGTTGGTGTTTCAGCAGAAGGAGCCGTTCATGTCGGGGATACCTACGAGGCGGATATCGTCGGGGCAAAAAACGTGGGCATTCGCCCGATACTGATTGACCGAGATGGCTCACAGGTTGGTAAATGGCATGAGACGATTCAGCGGCTGTCTGAATTACCGGCGTTGCTTTCTGATCGTAATCGGAATGTATAAAGCAAGGAAATTTTAGTTTTCCATTCAGCATACCTGAAAGATCAGATTTTATGTCCCACACGAGGGGGGTGCCATCATAACTGCCACTGGCTAAAAGGTGCCCATCTGGAGAAAAAGCGACGGAGTAAATATTGGTTGGGTGACTCCAATTTTCTCTCGGAATTCATGAATTATCAAACCGCGAACGTAATGTCCATAAGCCTTGTCCGGGCTCACTGATGTAGAAGCAGCCATCGCTATTGAAGCCGTCAGTAAGCGTATCGGGGTTGTATTCGGCAATGACTTCGTTGAGAGGTCTCCACTGGTAGCCAACGGATTCAATCTCGTTTTGTGTGAGGTGCTCTGTTGCATAAGTGACCTTGAAACGCCCCTCGGTACTGCCGTGAATTAAATGCGCAGCGGCGGAGAGGTTTTCTTGCAGTTCCGGGTTTTCTGAGGTGGCTTTGCGTGTTGCGGGTGTGCCGCGATACCCGTACTTTCGGATGAGTCGGTCGATTTCTGCGTCCTCGCCGAATTCGCGGAGCCCGGGCGCGATAATAATTAACTCACCGGCGTCTGCCATCGCCATTCTCGTGCGATAGATCGCTTTGTTGCCGATCCATGTGCTTTTAAACTCCATCGGGTCCAAATAGACGACTACTTTGACCAAGGGTTCATCTAAGCAGGTCATGTTAACGGCTCTGCTTAATTCTGCCGCGGTCTCGAAAGTTCGTGCATCATCGCCGACAAAGAGTCCACGCATCACACGTTCTCCCGTGGTCACCGTATCCATGACGCTCATGACATACAAAATGCCGAGCTGCTTCAGATAGTGTGTGTGCGCGTAATTCAGTACTCGCCTGACAGAGGTATCCGTCCGCCCCATGAGGCGTTCCATGCCCTCCACGGCACCGAGGAAATGGGACTTGTTAATCATTTCAACCCCGCCTGTGCCGACGAGGATGTTTTTAAATCCGTTGGCGATGCCGATGACTTCGTGTGGAATGACCTGTCCGACAGAGATGATGTGTTCGTAGTCGCCTTCAACGAGGCGGCGGTTTACAGCGACAGGGATGCTGTAATCAAGTTTGCCCCCCGAAACCTCTCGGACTAATTCCGCTGGGACTTCACCAAAGTGGTAGAGTCCAGTGCGCCAGTTGTGGGCGTGGTAGGTCGCCTTGGGCAAATCCCCGTACATCTCGGCAATCTGCGCTTCAGTCATCGGTGCGTGTGTACCGATAGCAGGGAGGATATCAAAGGTGGTACCGTTGGCAGCCTCCCACAATTCGTAGAGGATTTGGGTGAGCTCACCGGCGTTTGAATGGAGACGTGTTATATCCGGCGGAATTACCAGAAGCTTTTTGGGGATACCGCCTAATTTAAGCAGTGCCTCATGGAGTAAGGCGCGTTTTTCTTCGGATGTGATAACAGTGTCTTCGCCACCGCGAGCAATGTAGGTTGACATTTTTTTGATTTTCCTTGCGGTTCGATTGGGAATACTAAGCCTCTTCCGAAATTACTGTGCCACTACGGGATTCTTCAGGATGCCGATGCCTTCGATCTCGATTTCAACAACATCACCGGCTTTCAGAGCAGTCGTTG
Organism: Candidatus Poribacteria bacterium; assembly: GCA_965202725.1. Classification (GTDB taxonomy): domain Bacteria; phylum Poribacteria; class WGA-4E; order WGA-4E; family WGA-3G; genus WGA-3G. Next base: position 2,944,506 of record OZ241845.1, on the reverse strand, counting down.
TGCCGGGTGTGCCTGTAAAAATTGCGTCCCCGGGTTCAAGGGTGATTGCTTGGGAAATAAAACTTGCAATGGTTGTTACCGGAAAGATGAGGTCCGCAGTCGTCTGCTTCTGAACAACTTTGCCGTTGATACGGGTCTCCAGTTGTGCATCGGTGTAGTCAACGTCGGTAGCGATAACGGGGCCTATCGGTCCGAAGGTGTCGGATGCTTTGGCACGCCACCACTGGAGGTCGTTGCGCTGCCATGTGCGTGCGCTGACATCGTTTCCGCACGTTACGCCTAATATGTTAGCAGCGGCTTCCTCTGGGGTTGCTTTCCGAGTCCGTTTCTTTATTATCACGACGAGTTCGCCTTCGGCGTGAACATCGCCATCACCGTCTGGTAGTTCTATATTGCCGCCCGGATTATGGATACAAGAGGGTGTCTTGATGAAAATTTCGGGGTTTATTGGTTCAGGAGCCCCATCTAAATGACTCCGGTAGTTCAGCCCGACGGCTAGTACCTTTGTCGGTGTTGTCGGTGCAAGGAGTTTGACATCGGCTAATCCGACGGTCTCGCCTGTCTCGCCGTATTCACCAAACGGGGATCCCGATAGGACGTTGAGGTTACCTCCTGAAACGGTGCCGTAACCGATTGTACCATTTAATTCATATCGTGCGAGTTTCATAAGTAGTCTCCTTTTTCTCGCTTGCCAATAACCCTTTATGGGATTATTAATGTTTGTAATACCTACAAGGATCTCTGGGCGAAAACCCTGATTTTGATAATTGATGACTAATAGGTATTTTACCGTGTATATAGGGGTCTGTCAATTTATTTAAATTGGCGGTCAGGAGGCAGGGAGTCGGGATAGCGTGCGCGACTGCCAATATCACCCCGCCGCTGGGTTCTGTGAAAAAACATAAGCATTCTACCTCCGCAAGCAAGGGGGTAGCCTACTGCGGGTTAAACAATAAGGGCGGTGTATGCAGCATACACCGCCCTTACTGTGGTGAGTAGGTTAACTCAAATAGGGTGTATCCCTGAATGAACCCGTTGGTGTAGTGACACTTGCGTGCCTCTACAAAATTTTAGTCTTGCGTTTTCAGATCGCCCCACGTTGTCGTGAGCTTGCCAGCCGCGTTGACATTGCCCCGAAGATGCGTGGTGCGCAAAGTGGTGCGCGTGCCATCTAAGGATACATCTTCTATCTGGTAATAGTAGACGACGTTGGGTTTCGCAGAGGTGTCCGTCCAGGTGTAGGCGTGCTTTTCAGACGTGGTGCCGTGTCCGGGGGATAATGCCTTTGCCGTTGACGACTGTGAACGTTCCGGTCTTTGTTTCACTGCGCAGTATATTGAAGCCTGCGTTGTTCAGTTCGGACTCGGTGGTCCATCGGATGACGACTTGACCGGTGGCTGTGTCTCGTGCGGGTCGGAAGCTTGCCAGGGAGACGGGCAGGGGTCCCCCGCCGTGATGCCCTGGTGTGCCGACATCGTTTCTATCGCCATAATAGGTCGCTTCGGTGTATCCTTCTGCGGAGCGCCCTGTCTTCTGTGCGGATATCCATCCGCTCTGCATCATGCCATCCTCAGCCGTGCCATCGGCGTATCTGCGTATCATAGACGCGCGATGCCCATCGCTGTTGATACCCATCGGCAGGGTCCAAGCAGGCGTATCGTTTGTGCGGCGATTCCCGTCGGTGTTGCCGACTTCGTCAACGAGTTTCTTATCCTTGTCCGTGAGTTTCAGATAGAAACCCGTAGGGCTCAGGAATGTATCGGTGCGCGCTTCCATGTCCAGAGCGTTGCGATGCGATGTCCAGAGGTCTATCGTGCGGGTCTCCGGGAAATGGGCTCTGCCCGAGTGAGACCCACTGGTAGCAACAATTAATATCGTCTGATTCGGTGCGAGGGTAACGGCACCGAGTGTGATCGTGGCATTCTGACGGGCATCTAAGTCCTCATGCCGTGCGTTCTGTATCTCCAGTTGCCAGCCGTTCAGGTTCACGCCCTGGGTCAGTGAAGAATTGTAAAGTTCTATCCACTGCGGGAGCGAACGTCTCCCCGAACCTGTGGCAAACATGATCTCAGAGATCGCGACCTCTGCATCAGAGAGATCCGCGACTTTCTCTTTGAGGGCATCGTTAGCATAGCCGGGGGTGCCGCCGTTTTCATCGGTTTTGGCAGCCGTGCGGTCATAGCCGATACCCGTGAAACCCACTTTCGCCCAGTGCTTCTCACCGATACCGCTATTCTTGCCAGTCCGTTTATAGACGAGCCCCGCACGGAAGTCCTCCTCCGCACCCTCAATCACATTGCTATGCCCCGCAGCCCATAACTGAAGGGGCCACACCTCTGTGTCAAGGGTGCGATCATCTTTTTCCGCAAAATAGGTGCCGCCATGATCAACAATGTGCGTTGGCTTGCCTTCTTTGTCATTCGCACTGCGAAGGATCAGGTTATATTTACCACTATTGGGCAACACGAGGTTGCTATCCACGTAATACAAGGAAGTTACACCGCGTTGCACCCGGTCAGCAGCCGCCTTGTTAATCTGCACACCTGCAGCCAGGTCATTCCCCGAACCCGTCGGATCCGAGTTAGAAATCAACAGGATACCGCCCGCAGGAAGCTTCGTGCTATCGGTATCCGGGAACGAAACTAACTGCGTCTCTTTCGGTGCCCCGTCAACCGCCATCACAATAGTCAGCTCCCACTTCCTGAGATTAACCTCACCGCCCGTGGTATTCAGGAGTTCAACCCAATCGTTGGCATCGCTGCTGCTATTACCTATCTCGTTGATCAGCACCTCTTGCGACAGCACCGTCTTCGGCGGAAGAACTGGTGCCGGATACGTGCCGGGCGTGCCAAGACGATTACCCGACAGATTCCGGCTCGGCCGCACGGAAGCTACCCACGTGCCCGAACGCTCCGGATCCCCATCATCTGTCGCATGATCCGCATGCCCGGTATTATCTTCGTCAAACTGCTTGAGTTTCCGATACATAGACACAAGCGGCACCGCAGCCACTGTAGACGCAGCCTCGGTGCGACCGCCCGTGCTCTTGATGTCCCAGTAGCCCGGGTTGCCCATATTACTCACCAGATCCACACGCCCCGCATCCGTCGCAGTAGCCACAGCCGGTAAGGGGAAAACACCGCCTTGTCTAAAGTCAAACATCCACCCCGCATCCCTGAAGTCAATGTCCGCACCCGTGCGGTTGTAGACTTCAATCCACTGGCAATACATACCCCGTGCACCCAGAGAGGCATCTTTGGCAGCCATCACCTCTGTGATTTTCAAAGCACCCGCCGCCGCACCCGCAGGCCCCCTAACCATAATCGTGCCTTCATTGTGGAAGAAGTCCCAGAGATCCGGCATCCCCCTATTGCTCATCACTTTGTTCGGCGTAACTGCTATCGTCTTGACGGCATCCGAAATACCCGTATCTGTCCCCGTGGCACCTACATGCACAAAGACCGCAAACCCTTTGCTTGGAATCACCAGAGGGCGCGGCGGGGGCTCCACGATGGTGATAGTGAACGGCTGGCTGACGCTCCCCGCACTGTTCGTGGCAGTGTAGGTAAACTGAGTCGCGTCTATCACAGCTGTAGGAGTGCCACTCAGCAACCGAGTCGCTGCATCAAATAGCAGCCCCGCAGGTAAAACCCCTGTCAGCGTGTAAGTCACGCCCGTCCCCGATGTTACCGCCGGCAATATTTCACGCACTGCCGTCCCCACAGTGTATGTCTGTGCGGGAACAGCTGGTAACACAGGCACATCTGGTACGGGGGGATTGACGGTGATACTGAACGTCTGGCTGACACTCCCCGCACTGTTCGTGGCAGTGTAGGTAAACTGCGTTGCGTCCATCGCAGCTGTAGGAGTGCCACTCAGCAACCGAGTCCCCGCAGTAAACACAAGACCATTCCAAGCCGCCGGTGCCAGTGTGTAAGTCACGCCCGTCCCCGATGTTGCCATCGGCAATATTTCACGCACCGCCGTCCCCGCACGGAACGCTTTATTTGCAAGCTCCGGTAAGGTAGGCGCAACAGGCGGCGCGCCAACTGTGATAGTGAATATCAGCACGGCTGTAGCCCCAGTTTGATCCGCCACCGTGTAGGTATACTGCTTTGCGTCCATTACAGCTGCGGGGGTGCCACTCAGCACACGAGTCCCAGGCGTAAACGCCAGACCCGTCGGTAAAGCCGGGCTGATACGATACGTCAGCGTATCCCCTATATTCGCAGGCGTGGCCATCGGCAACGTCATAACCTGCATCGCCACACCCGCAGTCAGCGACATCGGGCTAATCAAGCCAGTGAACACAGGGGCAGTTCCCCCTACGCGGCCCACTTGTGCTGACGTTGTGCCAATCGCTCCTGCGGGGATATCCCCCACCATTTTCTTGCGGACTTGCACGGTGATAGTGGTGCCGGGGGTGCCGGGTATCTCTAAGGGGTGTGCGGTGACATCCGTCCAAGTGGTGCCAGCATCGGTGCTATATTCATAGCCGGTCCTCCCTTCGTCCCAAGCCACGGTGATGCTCCCGGGTCCAGGGCCTGCTCTCAGGTTTGTGGGTGCTGCGGGAACCGTTGGGTCTGTGGGGACTATTGGGTCTGGCACTGGCGTTCCCCGCTGAGCAGCAGAAGGCGTGCCCGCAGGCGTATTGCCCGATCGGGCTACACGGATACGCACGGATATCTCCGTGCCCGCAGTCCCCGTCAGTTCTAACGGGTATGTAGCGACAGCCGTCCACGCACCCCCATCTCGGCTATACTCAAAACCAGAGGTAGAACCACCCGTCCACGTCACCGTTACCTTGCCAACACCAGACGTTACCACAACACCTGTTGGAGCCGGCGGGGGGTCAGGTGTCTGTAGGGGCGGCTGCTGTGACGTTCCCGTCGGCGTTCCCCGCTGCGCTGTAGAAGGGGTGCCCGCAGGCGTATTGCCCGATCGGGCTACACGGATACGCACTGCGATCTCAGTGCCTGCTGTGCCCGTCAGTTCTAACGGGTAGGTGCCAACAGCCGTCCACGCACCCCCATCTCGGCTATACTCAAACCCAGAGGTCGAACCATTAGTCCACGTCACCGTTACCTTACCAACACCCGCAACCACCGAAACGCCTGTTGGAGCCGCAGGAGCAGGGGGAGGCGTTGGCGTTCCCCGCTGAGCAGCAGAAGGGGTGCCTGCAGGCGTATTGCCCGATCGGGCCACACGGATACGCACGGCGATCTCCGTGCCTGCTGTGCCCGTTAGCTCTAACGGGTAGGTAGCGACAGCCGCCCACGCACCCCCATCTCGGCTATACTCAAAACCAGAATTCGCACCACTATCCCACGTCACCGTTACCTTACCAACACCCGCAACCACCGAAACGCCTGTTGGAGCCGCGGGGGCGGGAGGCGCTGTTGGTGTCCCCGACACAGCGGCAGAAGGCGTGCCCGCAGGCGTATTACCCGCGGCTGCTACACGGATACGCACGGAGATAGGCGTGCCCGCAGAACCCGTTAGCTCTAAGGGATATATAGCGACAGCCGCCCACGCACCACTATCCTTGCTATATTCAAAACCAGAGGTCGAACCACCCGTCCACGTCACCGTTACCTTCCCTACACCCGCTGCTACCGAAACACCCGGCGGGGCAGCCGGCGGGGGGGCGCTGAATTCACAACTAACGTAAAAGTGGCACTACTATCCCCATCGCCAGTCGCACTGCCACCATCCACCGCAGTATACGTAAGTTCAACGCCTGCAGTCGCTTCAGTAGGCGTGCCAGCGAGCGTCTGACTCGCCGCTGTGAAGGTTAACCCGTCGGGAATATCTCCCGAGAGTGTATACGTCGTCGTATCGCCATCCTCTTGTGTTGCCGCTGGCAACACCATACTGAAACTCTGCCCTACCGTCCCAACGGGTCTATGCGGCGTTACCTGGCTACTAAACTTAGTCGGAGAATGCACGGTGATATTAAACGTCTGTGTAATTGCAGTCTCACCCGATGCTGAGGCAGTTAACGTATACGCTGTGGTTGCCATGCCTACCCTGGGGCCGAAAACGAATTGGGGGGTGGGCAGGTCGGTTAAAAAGAGCACGCCGGTAGGGGGGGCAGGCAATAGCGAGTAAGTTACGCCAGTAGCACCCTGAGCCCGTGGCAAATTGACTGCCGTTGCTAAGTTTACACCTTTAGCCCATTCGATATCGGATTGTGTCCGAGTCCATGTAAGTGCAGCGTCTACAGTAGGGGGCACCAGCAGGGAGACAAACGCCAACAAAAACACTAAACTTGCTAAGGAAAATATCATTTTATTTGAAAACATTATTAGCTTCCTCCTCAAAGAAGCGATCGTTTGGATACGCTTGTGAACTTATGGGGGCTTCCAAAAGCCCCGGTGTGTTGTTTTTCAGAGATGCACAGCCTAACAGGAAACCATGCTACAACAGGAAACTATGCTACGAAGGATGCACAGCCTAACAGGAAACCATGCTACGAAAGATGCACAGCCTAACAGGAAACCATGCTACGAAAGGCTATGCTACGAAAAGGATGCACAGCCTAAAGGAAACCATGCTACGAAGAATACGAAAGATGCACAGCCTAACAGGAAACCATGCTACAACAGGAAACCAGGCTACGAAGGGGTTAGGGTGGACGCAAAGCTAACAGAACGGCAAGATAGAAACACACGGGGAGTGAAAAGCAATCCGAGCAGCAGCCGCTGATACGGTGTCTTCGCGTTAAGTTGATTGAAAATAGGGGGAGTAGACTTCTCTGGAGAGGGCCAGGGAGCAGAGAACGACGATTGTGTCCAGTTAACTGACAGTTGAATCTGGGGGGGGGGGGGGGGGGGTAATAACCCATAGTTAACAATATCCATACGCAAACGAAAGACGCGAAGCATTGAACCACACACACGGCACAGGAGACACCTCGCATCGTTTCGCTTCTCGCTGCTTTTACTGCAAAATTAACACCTCGGTTAGCCATGGCTGTTCGCTGTCCTCAACGCGTTAGGTTTACGGGAAAACCTGCTTTCAGGTTAACGTCAATTATACACGCTCTGAACCATAAATGTCAAATTATTTCTTCACTTTCACATACATAAAATACCTTAAACACACCTAACCCGTCAAGTCTTTTTGACTTTTCGCTTGAAATATGGTAAAATTCCCATACAATTAACAAATTCAGAAAAAAATACATGGTAAATGTAAATGATAAAAATTGGAATTGTTGGGGCATCTGGATACAGTGGTAGTGAATTGCTGCGATTTCTTGTCAACCACCCTGGAGAGTTGCAAGTAACCCTCTGCACTTCTGAGACCTACGTTGGGCAATGTGTTGCGAGTGTTCTGCCGAACCTCCGCGGGTTCCTACCTACTAAATTTGAATCGTTCGCTATTGATTCTCTCAAAGGGAGGGTGGATGCTGTTGTTCTTGCTGTTCCACACAAGGTTGCGATGTCATTTGTGCCACAAATTTTGGAGCAAGGTTTACGTATCGTCGATTTCAGTGCGGACTATCGACTTAGGTCGGCTGAGACCTACGAGGCTTGGTATCATGTGAAGCATACCAGCGTGGAACTGATCCCAAAAGCGGTCTATGGTTTACCGGAACGGTATCGCGATTGTATCCGTTCTGCCCAACTTGTCGCGAATCCTGGGTGTTATCCAACAAGTGCTATACTTGCGGGGATGCCTCTCGTTGCGCAAGGTGTCGTAACGTTAGATTCTATTATTATTGACTCGAAGTCGGGGATTTCCGGTGCCGGTCCGAAACCACGCGAAAATACACATTACCCGAATCGGGAGTCTAACGTTGTTGCTTACAATATCGGTGTCCATCGGCATACCCCGGAGATTGAACAAGAGTTAACGGCTGTGGCATCAGCCCCGGTTTGTGTAACGTTTACCCCGCACCTTGTCCCGATGACGCGCGGTATCCTTAGCACGGTCTATATGCGTCTCAGAGAGGAGATATCCACTGAAGAAGCCCTCGATATCTATTCCACTTTTTACGAAAACGAGCCGTTCGTTCGGGTACTACCCGTCGGCACGTACCCAGAGACAAAGGCAGTCCTTGGCAGTAACTATTGCGACGTGGGCCTTGAAGTGGATACGCGGACGCGTCGGGTTGTCGCGATGGCAGCGATTGATAACCTCGGTAAAGGTGCAGCGGGTGCCGTCGTTCAGAATCTCAATCTGATGTTCGGTTTCAAAGAAACTGACGGATTGAAGACCCCAGGAATGATGCCTTAGCAGGGGTGTCAGTTGTCGGTTATTATCGTAAAACTTAGGATAAAAAAGACGTTTCAACACGCCCACAGGCCTTGCCATGCCGTAGGGGCGAGGTCTCCTCGCCCGTTGTGGAATGTTTCATTCATTCATTCGAAACCTTACTATAGTTTTCAATGAAAACATCATGGGCAGATGACGAATGCTTGACGGTGACCACGTTGAACAGTTTAAAAATCATGATAGTTGCGGGTGAGCCCTCCGGTGATCTACACGCGTCTCATGTTGTTCATCGACTTAAGGCACTTCGTCCGGATGTGAAACTTTTTGGGATGGGCGGCGCTTTGATGGAAAAAGCAGGAGTGAAGCTGGATGTCCACATCCGAGATTCCGCCGTTATGGGGTTCGCTGATGTTATCACTGTCTTGCCGATGTTTCTTCGGAAACGGGCACAGTTGAAGCGGCGCATCCGTGAAGCAAGGCCTGATGCGTTACTCCTTGTTGATTTTGCCGAGTTCAATATGCCGTTAGCGAAGTACGCTCGGTGTCAAAACGTTTCGGTTGTATACTATATCCCACCTAAGGCTTGGGCGTGGCGCGCGGGTCGAGCGAGAAAGTTAGCGAAGTGGGCTGATGTCGTTGCAGCGATCTTCCCGTTTGAAGCAGAGTTCTACCGGAGCGCAGGCGCGCATGCCGAATTTGTCGGTCATCCCCTCGTCGATTTTGCGAAAACTCCCATCAGGATGGCCACAGCGCGGGCTCAACTCGGTTTAGGTGAAACGGAACAGCCCCAAGATGCCCATGTCATCGGATTGATGCCCGGAAGCCGCCGTTCCGAGATTCGACATATTTTGCCCATCATGCTGAGAGCCGCTGCGAATATCGCTAAGGTCTATCCGAACGCACAATGGATCCTCCCGTTAGCCCCAAGCATTTCACACGACCTCATTACGAAGTGTCAGCAGGCATTGGCAGAGGACGCGGGGCCTCCGATTAAAATTGTGGATAAAATGACCTATCCAGCGATGCGGGCATCAACACTGCTGCTGGTTACTTCTGGCACGGCGACGCTCGAAGCGGCGTGTATCGGCACACCGATGATTATCCTCTTTCGCACCTCAGCATTCAACTGGAATATTATCACAACCCTGTCGCCTTTGAATCGGAGCGGGCTTCCCAATCTCATCGCCGGACACGACATCGTTCCCGAGCTGCTCCAGACGGATCTAACACCGACAGCACTCACCGAATTGGCTCTGGAATTCTTGCGGAATCCTGAGAGACGGGAGACACAGCAGAAAGCACTGCAAGCGGTTTATGCACAACTCGGGACAGCCGGCGCTGCAGAACGTACTGCCGAATTGGTGTTGGGCGCTGCAGAAAATCTGTAAAGTGTTCTAAAGCGCCTAAAATCGTCAGGAAATCTGAGTGCAACGCTACAGGCTTTGCACTTTTAGTACACTTGGCAAACCTTATTTCCTATGAAATTCACCCATTCTCTCAATCTCGCCTCGCTACAGCAGCGGCTTCTTGCTACCCCTTTACACCTTCTATTAATTCCGTTCAGTTGGCTCTATGCTATGGGGATGTGGGTCCGGAATCGGCTCTATGCCCTCGGTGTGTTTGGGGTACAGACACTCCCATGTCCCGTCGTTAGTGTAGGCAATATCACTGTTGGTGGGACAGGAAAAACGCCAGCTGTTATTGCTATTGCGGAACAGCTTCAGAGGGCGGATTTACGTGTTGCTATCCTACTGCGTGGTTACAAGCGCAAGGTTCGTGAGGGAGTAACCGTTGTCTCGGACGGTAAACACCTGTGCGCCTCCGCGAGGGAGAGTGGAGATGAGGCATACATGATAGCGGAGTACCTTCGCGGTGTGCCAATTATTGTGGGCAGAAAACGTTATCTGGCAGGACAGATTGCGCTTAAACGTTTTAATGTGGATGTCCTGATCTTGGACGACGCATTTCAACACCGGCAGCTGGGAAGAGATGTTGACGTTCTCACTGTTCCCGTAACACATCCTTTTGGGAATCCGGCGAAGCTCCTACCGGCGGGAACCTTGCGTGAGCCGCCCTCTGCGCTGCGGCGCGCCGATATTATCCTACTGACACATGCGAATACACCTGAGATCTCGACGGCTGCTAAGGCGGCAGTGAAACGGTTCGCGCCGGACGCCCTGATGTTAGCGAGTGTTCACCAGCCGAGGCATCTCTATCCGTTGCTCCCTGAGGACAGTGGAGAACGTCAGGATGTAGAGATACTCAACGGGAAACGGCTTCTTGCGGTTTGTGGTATTGGAAATCCAGACGCTTTTGTAGCGACTCTCATGCGGTGTTCTCCGGCGAGTATTGAACTGATGGCGTTTCCTGACCATCACGTTTATACGGCAGCGGATGGGCAGCGGATAGATACGGCGTTTCAGTCGACGAATGCGGATTGGGTCGTTACAACGCAGAAAGATGCACAAAAATTGGGGGTTGTTATGGCATATCAGGGACTTCCGATAGTGGTACTGGCAGTTGCGTTGGTTATTTCAGGCAGGAATGCAGAATTTACTGATCTTTTGTTGGCACGTATTCGTAAATCGTGAAGATGGGCGAGTAGCGATCTGCTAATTGCCTCTGTGTCGGTCGATCCATTTGACCGAGAAATGAAGTAGATTTTCCATGATTTTAGCGTTAATTTGCACATCCTCTTCTGTCTCATTTTTCAGACTCGTGACGATGTATAATCCTTTCTGAAAAGGGAGGAGTAGGAGCGGTGATGCGTTTTCAAAGCCGTTGCTTGGTAATCCTGCGGCGGCAGTATTCGTTTTGGCGAGACATGTCCATTTGCCGAGCGGATCTGACCACATGTCGTCCAATCGGATCATCGGTTGATCCATCGCTTGTGGAGTGATTGGGTGGCTTCCGCTCAGTGGGTTCGGGGATTGGAAGATACGCGAACGTTTGCCGTGTCGTGTAGGGAAAAGTTCATAGGTTTCTTCGCATTCGATGCCGGTTAGGGGTTCTGGGATCCACCCGGTGCCGCGGCGCTGTTTCGCGTTGGCTTTGATATCTTGCCCGGAGACGAGGACGATCCCGCCTTGACTGACGAAGTTTTTAATCCGGTGTTCGGCATCGATATTCAGACGGTAGCCCGATTTGTAGATTTCTCCGTTGCCGATCCATAAAATGTCCGTCTTTGTGAGTTTATCGGTCCGCAAGTCTTGTACCTGATCGTAAATTATATGGTGTTCTTGCACGTATTCAAAGCGTTCTAAGACCGGGAACTCCACAGTAGATGTATTTCCGGTAAATGCCATAAGTTTGAGTGGCATCGCGATTTGAACTTCCGAACGTATTTTACTGGTGCTTTTGGAAGTGCCATTTTCTGGTTTCCAAAGTTTCCCGTTGATAGTCGCATCTACGTAGCCCAGGATTCGGTTTCGGGCACGCTGCAAACCCCGTTTTCGCTGCTCTGCTGTATTTAAGTTGCGCGGCTGCGGATAAGCGAGCGATCCCAAGGCGGCGTGCCGAATGGTGTTATTATGTATCTGGTCGATAATGGTGGGATATGCTGCGATCCACCCTCGGTTTGTAGGTAGGAGTCGCTTATACATCGGGAATCCGTGGCGGAGTTCGTTATCCAAGCGGCGAAAAGCGCTCTCAACATTCCACCTTCGACTGTAGCTTGCGTCAATGGCCCTCAAATCAATCCGTTCCTCGTTGATGTTTGTGACATATCCGTGGACGACATTGATGCCGTGGATGGGTTCACCGTCTTTGTCGGTGATAGCGATGTCCTCTGCGTCACGCATGTCCAAGATTGCGTCTGTCAAACCGGTAAGACTGAAAAGCTCGGGTTGATATTTCTCTGCGCTTTCTACGATTGTGCAATAACGGCGCGGAAAAACGATGTCCGCGTCGCGGAAGGACCGAAATTTGAAAAAGATTTTTTTATAATTGCTGATGGCGTATCGATGCAGCGTTGAGACTTGGTCAAAGGGTTTTACTTTATGATTAACGATGACCTCCAGCGGTAACGCTTGAACGCTAAAAGCCGGGATATGGTAGTGATACTTATAATCCTTTCCCCATGTTGGTGCGTCTTCCCATAAACGTATATGACCGAGTTGGATGAGATAGGGGGTGTTGTTTTCAAAGATAATTGTATTGCCTTCGGCGCGACACCGCAAGCCGCGGTCGTCCCGAATGTTCAGTTTGTTCAGATCTTTCTTAAATTCGTGTGCATATTCCCATTCGTCCTTATATCCGTTGTTGTGGGTGTCCTTTACATTCATGAGTGCAATGTGCTTATTGTTATAGTCCTTGAGAATTGCCGTGTATTCCGTTTTGTCCTCACCGAAGCGGACTCGGACTTTGATGCGTGTGCCGATGAGGCGTTCGATGAGGCGTTCGTAGCTTTCCTGCTCCAGGTAACCGGCGGATTCCTTTTCAAGTTCTTGAAATCTTTTTTCAAAATTGCTACCTGCTGCGGTTTGGTATGCCTCATTGTATCTTCCCAAGCGCGCGTCTGCCCCCTTCTTGAAACTGTTCCATACCATACTAATGGCTTCGTCGAGTGCTTCCCTGAGGGCAATGAACATGTTTCGGATTTTGCGTCCGATTTTGTAGAAGAGGGGTGGATGGTAGACGCGTTCGAGTTCCCAAGCGCGTTCGCGCAATTCGCTGGCGTTCATTGAATCGAGATAGCGGATGTAAGCAACAATTCCTGCCTCACGCTCCTCGTTGGTGAAGATATAACTTGGTGCATGGCCGCGTTGCCGCGACTCCTCAGAAATGATTTCCATCCCTGTGAACTCAAGCCGCATGGTGCCCCGGTAGCGCTGTCCATCTTTCATCTGGAAGACGACGTATTTGTCAAGAAGTTTCTTTAGCAGTTTGTCTTTCTTAAAAAGTCTGATCAGGTACCCGGCACTGCTAATCACAAAGACGATGACAATAACGCCGACTAAAACTTGCGAGTTCGCCCACCAGCTGCGTACCTGTTTCTGCGCCTCCTCAACAACGTTTGATTCCTGTCCTATTGCGGCAGGTAGAAGGGAAAATAGGATGAAAATCAGGACGAAGATGGAGGTATTCGTATGAGAAAACCGTAGGCGATGTCCTAAAAGGTTTCGTGTTTTTACGTTTTTAACCATCATGCGCCTCCTCGATTAATAGATGGGTACTCCGTTTTCAGCTGCGATTCGCCGGACGTTCGCGTTCGCAAGTGGGATCTTCTCCGCGGGGAGATGTTCTATGAGTCCGTAGCCATCCGGATAAAGTGCATCGAAACGTTTCAATGCCACGCCGAGTTCCAATTCACCCTCGCCCGGAACCGCTTCATTCAGATGGAGAACTAAACCGTTCTGAACGCTAATGTCTTTGATATGCGCCATGGGTGCGACAGGACCCATCACATCAAAAATGTGGTTGAGTCTCTCTTGGCTGTTATAAACTTGTCGTAACGTTTGAAAATGGTTGACGAAATCCATAACAATGCGAAGTCGGTCGGAGCCGACTCGTTCTACAACGTCTCGGCAGATTTCTGGTGAACCCATGATTGAAACGGCATGTGTTTCCATCACGAGTGTCAATTCGTGGTGTTCTGCATGTTCTGCGATCGGTTTCAAAGTCTCAATCAGACGTTCCATTGCTGCCGGCAGATGGTTATCTCGATGAGATGTCCAAGCCCCGTCAGGGTTTAGGCTTCCCGGGCGAAACAGATAGTGGTGCGCGTTGAGAGAGCCTGCGGTCGCCATGCCGCTTTGGACACTTGCGATTGCGGCTTCGCGAACACGCGCATCTGAATGAAAAAGGCATTCCTCATAGGTTATGCCGAATTGCACAAGATCAAGGTTCGCATCTGTTAACATCCGCACACAGCGGGAACAGGCATTCGGGGGCACAGAAGGAATTTCTGTGCTCTGAAAATGGAAGCTTAAGCCGGTAAATTCCAGTGCCTTAATTTTTTCGATTTCATGCGATGTAAGCGTACGGAAGTCTCCGCAGAGTCCAACAACACCGAGTCTCATAATTAATTATACCTTTTTTCTTTTTTCCAACGCAAACTTTTTAATTTAAACTATTAAATCTGATTATAGCTCTACAATGTAAAACGAAGACAAATTGTTCGCTAATCACTCACAGTTTCGTTCCACAAATCAGAATCAACGGTATTCATGCCTTATGGCATTCATACCCCGGGTTTTTGGTTAATTCTCACCTCCTTTTCTCTAATTGCATTGGTTTTTCTTTCCGAGGGCTTCAGCGCCAATTCCATTAGGAGATTTTTAGCGTGTTTAAGGTCTTGGGTGTCAAATCCTTCTGTGAACCAAGTATATATCGGTTCCAGCAACGCGTAAGCGTCTTGGTAGCGGTTTTGTGTCATCCAAAGTTCACATAAACTGAGGGCGGCTCGGAGTTCCCAAGATTTCGCGTATTGCTGCCGTGCGATTGTCAATGCGTTTTGAAAATGGTCTTCCGCCTGCTTTGTGGTAGTGCTTTCCTTGCTTGCGGTTTGGGCTTTCTTCGAGAGCAGAAAATAGAGGTCGCCTTGTTGACGGGCGAGTTCTGCAGCGTGGGTTCGCTCGCCAGTTTGCTTGACGATAGCGGTTGCGGAATCAAGGGTCTGTAAGGCTGAACTCAGCTGTCCGGCACGTTGGTAGGCTTGCGCGAGGAGCGAGAGAAATAGCGGCAGTAACATTTCAGCCCGCGTTTTTTCCCAGGCTAGGATGCCTTTACGGATCATAGATATGCCTTCTTCTGAACGGTTTTGTTCAGCGAGTACCCAGCCTTTCATTACCATTGCAACGGCCTCCCATCCAGAAAAGCCGTGTTCCTGACATATCGCTAACATTTCTGTTGCGGCAGTATCGACGTTTGCTACATTGCCTTCGTACTGATAAAGCACCGTTTTAAAATGAAGCAAAACAGCATCACTAAAAGGATGATTCCTATCTTCGCTGATCGCTGTGGCTTCATGAAGTCGAGCTTCTGCTTGTGCTGGATAGCCAAGACACCACAAGAGGGGTGCGGAATAAGAGAGCATCGTCATACCGGGATCTGCGACATAATGTAGAAATGTTGGAACTGGGTGGTATTGCGGCTGATAAAGTTCGATGCCAACTGCCAAGTGCTCCGAAGCCGTTCGGAATTCACTCAGGTAATAGAGCGTTGCTCCGAGGGCGCGGCGCGCCTCAACTTCCAAAGCCGGGTCTCCGACCTGCTTAGCAATCGTGAAGCACTGCTGACCGAGTTCACGTGCTGAGAGCAGCCGTCCCTGTACCAAATGAGATAGCCATAACCCAAATAGCACTGGGAACCGGAGGTCTTTTACAGCGGTGTTAACCGAGAATTCGGAACTTTCACGCGAAACGGGTTCTTTAGCTTCAAGGGCATCTAAGAGTTCGCGGGCTCGCGTGTAGGCTGTTTCTACCTCCTCGGCAGCGTAGCCGCTTGTTGCAATCAAAGCAGTGCCAAGCGTGGTTTGTAGTTCCAATTCTAATTGGGCGATAGCCGCAATGTCTAATATACCAGTGTTTTCGGACAATTGTTCGAGCGCTGCGAGTCCTTGCGTGATGTGTCGAACACTTTCGATATTCGCGGAACGTTCTAAGGCACGGTGTCCGGCGCGCTGCCAATAATGGATTGCTTTTTCGGGGAGTCCAGCCGCTGTATAGTGATATGCGACTAATTCGGGCTGAAACCCGTCGCCAATGTTTCGGCTACCGTCCTGTAGCACCTCAGCAATCTGTTGATGATACTGCTGCCGTCTGCTTCTAAGTAGCGATTGGTAAGCGGTTTCACGAAGGAGGGGGTGCCTGAAGGTATAGCGCGCCTGATTGTCGGAGGTCTCGTTGCGATTGAGAATGTATGCGTCTACTAATTCGTTCAATTGTCTTTTTAGAGATGTGAGGTCAAGGGTAGCGTTAGTCTCCAGATGAATACCGGAAGCGACCTTGTAGAGCAATTCTCCTGTCCATTCTCGCCCGAGTGTTGCGCCGAGTTGTACAATTTCTTTTGCGGGTCCGAGCTCGTCTAACCGAGCCGTCAGCAAGTCCTGTAGCGTAACGGGAATGTCCGTCGCTTGCGATCGTGGCGTTGTCGGGTCAGAGGCATCAGTAGTTAGGGAGAGTGCTCCGCCTTCAAGTACCATTTGGGTAAGTTCTTCGACAAACAGCGGAACCCCTTCAGTCATTCCAACGATCCGTTTCAGTAAATCGGGCGACAGTGACATGTCGCCAGCAACGTGCTGGATCATGGTTTCCGATTCGGCAGGTGTTAGTGCTGATAGCGGGAGAGTGCTTGCCCATTCAGGACGTAGGAGTTCCTCCAAAGCCTCTCTATCAAGGGCAGAGCTCCCGGTATTTCTACTGGTCCCATCTTGTCTGTTTCTGCTATCTTGAGATTGTTCGTTGGATCGGAGGATTGGCACGTTAGAACGATAAGACAAGATCGTGAAGATCCGAGCATTTTCAATGCGGGCGATGAGGCGCGTAAGGAATTCTATGCTTGAGGGGTCGATCCAATGCAGGTCTTCAAGGACAAAAAGTACGGGTTTCTGTTCTGCCATCTTTAAAAGCACCTGCACCAGCACCTCCAAAGTCTGCTGGCGGCGTTGTCTCCGGCTCCAGCCTGAAGGATATGTATCTCGTTCGACCGGTCTGTTATAGGGACGCGCGCCTGTACCGGTCTCTGTTTGGCGCTGGATCTCGAAAGGTATCTCAAGCAATTCCGCGAGGAGCGGCAGGGTTTCTGTTGTATGTGCTTCTGCTGGGCTGTCTGAATTTTCCGGGCCGAGCGGTGGAACGCTGTAATCGTGCAGGAGATTCTCGAGTTTGTCAAGTCGCATCTCTGGAGTATCGGCACTTGTAAACTGTACGATGTGTTCTTGAAACAGCGAAAGAATAGGGTAGAGCGGGCTATTTTGGTAATAGGGCGAGCATCTCCCTTCTATGATAACTGCTTCTGGATGCCGGTTGACGTGTGCTTGGATTACCTGTACACATCGTGATTTTCCGATACCGGCCTCACCCTCAATCAGAAGTGTTTGTCCTTTAGATGCGAGTACTTGTGCCCACCCTTGTTTGAGGCGTTCCACCTCCTGATTTCGTCCGATAAGCGGGGTCAACCCGCTTTTACTGGCAATATCCAATCGGCTTTGCACTGGGATTTCCCCAGAGACTTGATAGATATTTACAGGGTGTGAAATCCCCCGGAGCGGGGCGGCACCGAGCGGTTCGCACTTGAAAAAACCCTCCACCAACTGGTGGGTTGTATCGCCAATGACAATGTTGTTCGGTGCTGCAAGTTTCTGCATTCTGGCTGCGAGGTTTGGCGTTTTACCGACGATGTCGATGGCTTCGGGGGCCCCTTCGTCAGAGAGATGCCAGACGACAACAAGTCCTGTGTCGATGCTGAGGCGTACGCTAATCTTTACACCGAAGGTAGTGTGGAGATACGGGTTGAGTGTCTCTATAGCGGCTACGATACCGAGCGCAGCTCTCACGGCGCGGTGTGCGGTGTCTTCATGCGCGATGGGATACCCGAAATAGACGAGGATGCCGTCCCCGAAGTATCGCGCGATGTGGCCGTTTTGCGCTAAGACCACTTCCATGACACAGATCCGATACACCTCTAAAAGATTTCGGAGTTCTTCGGGATCGAGTCTTTCAGTAAATGCGGTGGAGTCAACAATATCACAAAACAGGACGGTAAGTTGGCGACGTTCGGCACCGTGTGTGAGGGTGGCTTCTACGGCAGGAGCGTCCACAGCCGAAGTTTGAGGGGTGTCCGGGGCATCACTGAGGGATGCACCGCATTCGCCGCAGAATTTGAGGGACGGATTTAAAAATCCACAATTTGCGCAACGTTTGTGATCCATGATATTTTTTTGTCCTGGCACAAGATGGGTTCGGTTTTATATCCTAAAAACTAGCTGGCTGCTAAAAGAAAGCGCGGCCCGGAAGCAGAAATTATTTTCTAAACTGATTTAAGTATTCTTCAAGTTCTACATCACGTGGATCCAACTTGTATGCTTGCTGATAATTATCAAGGGCCCTGTCGGTTTTGCCGACTTTCATATAGAAGGAACCGAGATTCCGATAGGCGACACTGTGTGTTGGTTTCAAATCCAAGGCGCGGTAATAGTGGTCTCTAGCACGGAGCATATAGGTTTTTGTTTCTCCGATGAGAATGTTTACGGTGATTTCATTCTCCCAGCGTTGTCGATACACTTCGCCACCGAGTTGCCGAGCGTGTTCCTCAATGGCATTGGCAACTGGGCTGTCTCGAGTTTTGAACGTGATGACCCCGGAAATTGTTTTCGCGATGGCAAGTTGAAGTTCTGCAACTGCTTGGTCAGGGGTTTCCTCTCTGAGCTCTTTTTCCCATGAGGGCCAGCTGGGGCCGGCGTATTTGAGACCTTGTTCGTAGTAAACGGTTCCGAGGTCGTTATAGATTTCAGCGTTCTCAGGGCGCATCTTTAAGGCTTCACTGTAAAGTTCAATGGCTTGTTTGTATTTTCCGGCATTGAAGGCATCCGTAGCGTGGGTGCGGAGTTGTTTAAATTCCTCACTTTCTAAGTTGACAGCGATGCCCAATTCTGCCTTGTCTCTGCCGTAGAAATAGATGCCACCAATCAGGAGGATAGCGATGCAAACAGCGATAAGTGTAGGGGGTTGCAGTCTCATATTTTTTGCTTTTGCCTCCGGTCAGTTGTTATAGGTGTTAGGTATTAGTTAATGCTTGCGGCAGTGGCGTAAAGTGTCAATTCCACAGACGCTTAACTGTAGACTGTTCACTGACAACTCTTAAACACTTATCTCCATCGATTGTTTCTATTAAAAGTGACAACGATTGTCTCATCTACACCCTCTCGTTCAAAGTAGAGACGCATTCCGTTTTGCGTGCGGATAAGTTCGTCAAGAACGATTTTAAGGAATTCGAGCGAGTGAATTTTAATATTGTCAATCTGATAGATGAAATCTCCACGCGTGAGTACGTCCCTCAAGCCGCTGTTTTTTTCAACATTTGAGACAATAACACCGGGCTGTCGGTATTTGCTCGCCATTGCTTTGTCGGGTTGAGAGAAGGTTAAACCCCATCCAGGAGGTGCGTAGTACCATTCCAAGGTTTTCAGTGTCAATTTGGTTTGTCGTTTTTGACCGCGCCGAATGAGTTCAAAAGTTATAGGTTGATGGAGGGGTAGGAGACGTGTGATCGCTTCAAAGTCGTCTTCACTCCTGATGCGGTGTCCTGAAATACCGATGATCACATCCCCTCGTTTAATACCAGCGTCAGCAGCGGGGCCTTGCTTCTCTACCTCGGATACCAGAACGCCGGTGTTGTGTGGTATAGACAGTTTTTCTTCCAGATCCTCAGTCACAGCTTGGATTTCCTTGATGCCGAGGTGAGGGGGAACGACGGTGCCGTATTCGAGAATTTGGCGAACCACTTTCCGTGCTTTGTTGGCAGGCACGGCGAATCCGATGCCCTGTGAACCCCCGCTTGTTGATCTGATAAAGGTATTTATACCGATAAGTTGTCCGTGTATATTGACGAGTGCACCGCCGCTGTTCCCTGGGTTAACAGAGGCATCTGTCTGAATCAGGTCTTCATGATAGAGGTCTTCAATAGCGAGTGCACGTTCGGTGGCACTCACGATCCCGATCGTGACCGTGGGCTGCGCGTTGCCTATTGATAAGTTGAACGGGTTCCCAATCGCGACGACCCATTCCCCGATGTGCAGCGTTTCTGAATCTCCCCAGTGAATTTCTGGTAGGAGGGTGCCCGTGTCGACCGCCAAAAGCGCAAGGTCTGAGAGATAATCAGCCCCGATGAGGCGGGCTGCGAATTCCCTTTCGTCCGAGATCGTTACGGTGATACTATCGGCATCTTTGATAACGTGATGGTTTGTCAGGATATATCCGTTTTTGGCAATAATGATGCCTGACCCGACTTCTCGGAGCGACCGTCTACGCGGATAAAAGATGTCGTCCCAGAACCACCATTCGTTACCCCGCGTACGTGTCTCAACGGTACGGATTGCGCTGATATTGACGACTGCAGGACTAGCGTGTGCTACGGCTGTAACGATTGCTGTCTGTCGTGATGCTGTAACCGCCTCCTGTGTATTCTTGTCTTGGGATTCTTCGCTGTGAGCCCTCGGACCCAGTGAACCGACGAGCGCGAAACACGTACACAATAAGATGAGTCGGATGTAGTGGTAGCAATGGCGTAAATGTATCATAGTCTGTTCCCTGCTGCAAGTGTCGTTATTGCAAATTAGCGTTTGAGTTTGAGCGAGATCCGATAGCCCTCTAATCCTGGGTCGGTATCTACAATTTTCTGGACGGCTTCGGGGGGCCGTCGTTTTGTGGGGAAATCATCGGCGTTAGCACATCGGAGTGCTACTCTTGCGCCAACCGAGCTGGCGGCACGGAGATTCTCCAGTTTTATTTTTTCAAGCGTATCATAAGCCGTATGTCCAAAGCCTCTGCCTGATGGGGGCGCTTCGGGATCACCCATGTGGCATGAAGGCACCCCTTTAAGGAAAAATGGGAAATGATCGGAATACGAGTGTACCTTTTGTCCGATCGGCATTTCGGCGTGCATCTGCTGGCGTGCGGTGTTAAAGAAGGGTTCTAATGCGTCCCAGCGATGGAGAACAATGCCTTTGCGACTTGTGCCGCCTGCTGCATCCATATTCAGCATGAACCGGATGTTGTCCAATTCCGATGTATGTGCATCAACGTAGCGAAACGCCCCGGTGAGTCCAATTTCTTCTGTTCCGAAAGCGATGAATCGAACAGTTCGCTTGAGGGTGTCAGCGGCGTAGGTGGATAGGGCGCGTGCGGCTTCTATGACGGATACCATTCCTGAAGCGGGGTCATGTGCCCCCTGGGAAATGTCGTGTCCGTCGTAGTGGCATCCGAGGATTATCATCTCTTCGCTATTTGCGTGTCCGGGTAGATCAGCGACGACGTTCCATGAGGTACGCGGTTCGTTAATATCGGTTGTTTTGAGTTTCAATGTGACTTTTCCAGCGTTCCGTGCGAGGAGTCGTTTTAGGAATTCGCCGTCTTCTTTGGATACGGATATCCCTGGGATGGGTGCTTCTTGATTGTTTTGGAGGCTACCTGTTTCGGGGCCGACCCCTGGGTGTTCACTAACGAAAATAAATCCGCATGCGCCCGCGAGGACAGCGCGTTCAAATTTCTCCTTGCGATGGACCCATCTGCCGAGGGCTGGTGGTGAGGCGCTTTCTGCCATAACCAGCCTTGCGATGGCGGTGTCGCCGAGCGCTTCATATTCTGTAGGACTCCCATATCCGGCGGAGACAAGTTCGGCGGTGATGTCTCCAGCGGGGCAATACGGAAGTGAGATGCAATGGAGGGCTCGGCGAATGGGTTGAATCACTTCCAGGGCTGCGGTGCCGCGCGTCCAACCTGCGTAAGGGTATTCTTCAAGTTCGACGTTTTTGAGTCCGTAACGTTTGAAGCAGTCGGCGATGAAGGTTGCGGCTTTATACTCCTCGGGCGTTCCTGCGAACCTTGCGCCGTATTCATCGCAGAGGACTGTCAAATTTTCCATTGACTCTTGCGAGGTGTAGATGTCACCGACCATCTGCTGGTCTAGCTGCAAGTAGGGGTTCGTTTTGTTCATAAGTTTCGTTCTTCTCTTCCGGGATTTGTGGTATCGTTTCCATTCTTGCGTTGGCAATCTTTTTCAGCTGCCAGGGATCAAATATCTGAATGCGCCGAAACCTTTTCTCAAGGACTTTGTGATGTTTGAGTTGGTTTAGGAGTGTTCCCGTTTTTTCAACAGAACTGCCGATGAGTCGAGCTAATTTCTTCGTTGAGACTTTGTGTAGGGTGCACTGCGATCCACGTCCGGGCAGCGTCTGATTGTATTCCGGGGCATCCGCGTAATTTTGTAGCAGCAGCGCGAGACGGGATGCCGGACTCCGAAACGCGATGTTTAGCAGAGGGTTGGAAGATTGAAAAATTGGAAGATTCGCGTTCCTCCGCCCTGCTAACCCGCTAACTTTCCATTCAGGTTGCCCTTCGAGTGCCCTTCCTAGCAAGTTCTTAGTCGTTTGCCATCTGTGTATGTACTGCTGGATGCGGTGTCTGAAGGTTGTGTGTGATAGCATCGCCAGATGTGGCTTTCGTTTTAGGAAGAACTGGAAGTTGTTTACCTTGACGACCCCGACAACGGTTGCTATAAGTGTCTCGGCGATGACATTGGGGTAAGCTTTGTCTTCTCTCCATTGGACTACCCCGAAGATTTCGCCGGGGTCGAGAAGCTCTAAAGTTACGGGTTCCCCTTCCGGCGGCTTTTCATATATCTTGACGCGTCCTTCTTTGATCAGATAAACGCCTTCGGCGCAGAGAGTCTCCCCATTTTTCAGGGATTTAAAGGTTGTAATCTTTGCAAGCGCGTTTGCATCTGCCTCGGTGATGTCTTGGAATATGTCTATCTGTTTAACGGACCAGAACCTTTCTGGCGTTTTTTGTTGTTTTGCCATGCGACGATCATCCAAAGCGTGTAAGCTTTTAGTTTTATGGACTGTGTTGGTTATTCGTTGAAAGTTTTTGATTCTCTCTACCTTTAATTATAGCAGTGTGTCGTCAATAAAGCAAACGAAATGTAGCTGTCCGTATGCTTTGTGGGAGGCGGATTTTCGTCCGAAGTTCACCCCTTTAGGCTTGGGAGTGCATCACTGCGTCAAGTGTATCGCGCTGATATGTTTTTAGTTCCAGGATCTTTACTACTGTCTACCTTTCATGTAGGGCATCGGGGAGTTGACAAAATATAATTCCCATCTGCGTGAGTTCGCGCTGGCCCATGTAGCTACCCCCTGCGTAGACGATCGCCTTTCTACCACTCTCACGACTGGCATCACGGATACGTTCCGCTCGCTCAAGGTTGAGAATAGCAGCGTTGCTGCGGAGATAGTCAAGATCAGGTTTGTAGATGAGGTAGTAGTCGGTTTTATCATCGCTGTGGAAAAGTCCGTCATCGTTTTGTGCTGCCAATGTACCCGCACCTACGGAAACACCAGCAGTCGTATACAACAAATTAGCGGCGATCGCTGAATAGGCGGGGAGTACTTCTCCAGAGAGCATTGTCTCTACTTCAATAGGTTTCCCTAATGTGCAGTAGGTAAAAGAGCCTCCCAAACCTTCTCGGAGTGCATCGTCACGGGCATCGGGTATGCCGTTGATGACGCGCCGGATGCGTTCAGCGGTGATGGTATCTGCATAGTCTTCACATTCAATGAGGATAAACTTCCGGTTGCCACCATCTGCTTTGTTGAGTGCTAAAACTGCATGGGCAGTCGTCCCACTGCCAGCAAAAGAGTCAAGGATAATGGCATCTGTACTGCGTAACAACTCCAGTAAAAACTTAATAAATCTTACTGGTTTAGGTTGGGGAAACATACCCCCTTCACCAAATATATCTCGAAGCTCGCTTGTACCTTCGGCGTTAAAACCTACGATTTCTGGTGAGAGAAATACATCTGGCGGTTGTCCTTCTTGAACCTCAGACAAATACCGTTTTGCCCTGGGTTCATTTCCAGAAAAATCAATACGCCCTTCGCGTTCCATACTACGTAACGTATCTTGTGAATAGCGCGGATAACTTCCTGAGGGGGGTGACCATTCAACGCCGTTTTCAAAGGTGAATATGTATGGCTTGTAATAGTTTCGCGCATGGAGTGGGTCAAGTTTATATTTGCCTCTACCATCATTCTCATCATGAGGATATTTTTTTGATTTGTCAACAATGTACCGAATATACCGACTTTTGTCTTCGCCAAACCAAGATTTCTCTTTGGCATAGACCAAAGTGTAGTCAGCATTGTGGTTAAAATCTTTACTTGAATTACGCACGGTATGCATTGCCCTTCTTGTAAGTACTGCAAAAAAGTTTTTCTTCTCAAAAATATCGTCCATCAACATTCGCAAGTGATGCACTTCGTTGTCGTCAATAGATATGAAAATTACGCCATCGTCTGCAAGCAATTCTTTAAGCAAATGTAGCCTCGGCCACATCATACAAAGCCATTTATCGTGCCGTTCCAAGTCTTCGTTATCAACTGGGGCGTTTTCTGCAAGCCACTGCTGCATGAGGGGGCTGTTGACGTTGTCGTTGTAGACCCATCCTTCGTTGCCGGTGTTATAGGGTGGGTCAATGTAGATGCATTGGATACGGTTTGCATAGCGCGGGAGTAACGCTTTGAGGGCGCGCAGGTTGTCTCCGTGGATGATAAGGTTGTCGTCAGTATCGGATGGGTTGCAGGAGCGGGTTTCGTCGAGTTCCAATGGCCGGTAGGGGACGGTGAGGTGGTGGGCGTAGATGTGTTGTTTCCCTTTGAATTCAAGTGTTGGCATAAAGTAACTCCGCTAAAAAAAGGGCATTTGGTTTGGATATGGTAATCGATACTTCGTATTAAAAAGTCGATCTTGGGCCGGTAAAGTGTTATTCAGAAACGCCACAAGCGTTTTATGTGTCGAGGTATCCCACCCCCGACCTATTCCTAAGTATACCCTAAAATACTGCTTTTCGTCAAGTTTTTCTCGGAATACCTAGGGGCGAAACACCCGGTGAGGGCACCGACGTGTAAGGACGGGGGAGTGTTAAGGGAGTCAGTTCATAATTAGGTTCATTTATTGTAGATGTCAGAATTAATTAGACACTCCCAAAGAGATCCACATCTTCACAGGTCCTACAGTAGATATGGGATCATTGAACATCTAAAATTTCGGAAAACTAAATGATCCTATGCCCTTGCTAAACAGTGTGGACAGATGTTAGTATATAAGCAACGTGTTTATTAACTCAGAACAAACTTCTAAGCTAAAGGAGATAAGACAATGCGGCATTTGCTAACACCTTATGGTGCATGTTTAATTTTTCTCGTTTTAGTGTTCGCGGTGGTGCCGGTGCATTCGGCAGACGTAACTGTTGGATTGCTCGCAGGCAGTAACAAACTCGGAGAGGTGGAGGCGGCGGCTTACGCGTGGGCGGCAGAGAACTTCAAAACGACAACGCTTCTCGTAGACAAGAGCGGTAAATTCAAAAACACTGGTGGCACGGCATTCCAACCCGAGGACTTTGCTGTGCTATGGCTTTTCTATACGGAAACGGATACACTGCCAGAACCGATCCTTGCTGACGCAACTACCAAAGCGATTCACGATTATGTAGCGGCGGGTGGCGGACTGTTTCTCTCTGCGTTAGCCCTCCGTTATGTCGTCGAGCTTGATGTTGAAGACGGCGGCGCTCCACGGGTCTTTACACCTCTCGGTAAAGAGCCACCGGAAATCGGCGGCCGACTGCTGACGGCAAGAACCATCCCGTTTTTGAAGGATTTGATACCAGTGAGCCGATCTTTCTTACGAGTATGGCGGAAGAAGGGTTTACTTCGGATTTCCATGACTTCGGTGGAGATCTGGCGGGCACAATCCTCGCAACGAAAACACGCGGGGGTGGAGCTGGGGCTGGAGAACGTCCGTTCGTTGAATACCAGCTCGAAGACGGGCTCATCATCACACTCGGACATCACAATGGCGTTTATACCGATACAAAGTCGGAAGAAGGAGCTAACCTCCAGAAACTCACCAAGAACGTCTTGAACTACCTGGCAGAAAACTCAGCGTTTCTTTCTGTGAAGCCGAATAGTAAGCTGGCAACGACTTGGGGAAACCTAAAGACATCGTCGAAATAGACAGGTTTCTGACTGTTCGGCAAATATGCATTAGGTTTTATTAGGGAATCGGAACCCGCGCTGTCGGGAAACCAAGCCTCCCGCGCAACTGGCAGTCAGTAGATCTACGCCAGGAAACGGTAGTAGATGAGGGTTGTGAGTATCTTATAGCCTGCTTTGAGGGTACCGGTGAGGGTACCGGTGATTTTGGAGGTGCCGATGCGTTTTCGGTAACGGACGGGGACCTCGCAGACAGGGATTGCCTGTTTTGCTGCTTTGAGTTGCATCTCTACTGTCCAGCCGAAGGTTTTATCTTGCATGTTCAAGGCAAGGAGGTGTATGTATCGGATCGCTCGAAAGGGGCCGAGGTCTGTATAGCGGACGCCAAAAAAATGATGTATTAAGAGGCACGCAAGCCAATTGCCGAATCGAGCTTGCGGTAATAAAGCCTCTCGTGCGTTACCTGCCTTCCTTGCACCGATGACGAACGTGGCTCTGCCTTCAAAGATGGGTTGGAGCAGCCTTGACATATCTGTGGGGTAATCGCTATAATCGCCATCGAGAAAAACGACGATGTCCGGCGTTGTCTCCGCAAGGGCCGCGATACCTGCCAAACAGGCAGCCCCATAGCCTTTCTTCGGTTCGTTGACAATCCGGGCCCCATTTTGCTCGGCGATTGCAGCCGTACTATCCGTAGAGCCGTTATCAACGACGATGATCTCTTGGACTATCCCAGCAGTCTGCTCGTCAGACGCGTACACCGTTTTCGGTATATCAGCGATGACTTTGGCGATGGCGTTTTCTTCGTTGAGTGCTGGAATGACGACTGAAATTGTGAGCATGATGGCCTGCTCTCCGATGGCCTTGGTTGGTATAGGACTTACGCAAAATTGCGTCGAGACACCTATCTCTGGTTATCACAAACATTTACCGTCGTGCAGGTAGGTGTGGTTAGAAACCGCACCTACCAATCTTTTAGATAGTTGGTGGTACTCACACCGCCTAAAGGCGTGTGCTTCTTGCTTCGTCATTTCGCGCGGTCGGGCAGAAACGGCACAAACGTTTTATGTCACAGGCGCGATTCGGGAATCGTTCCTACAGAGGCCTTCTACAACCTCGCAGCGGGTTCTTGTATTGTATCAATCAGCCGTTGGACGACGGTGTCGGAATCGACCCCCTCTGCCTCGGCGTGGAAATTGGTTAAGATTCGATGCCGGAGGACTGCCGGTGCGACGGATTTGACATCTTCACAAGAGGCGTTGTATCTACCGCGTAGAATTGCCCGGGCTTTCGCTCCCAAGATGAGGTACTGTCCAGCGCGAGGGCCTGCCCCCCAGCGTATCCATTCTTTAATGAAATCGGGAGCGTCCGCCATTTTTGGACGTGTTGCGCGAGCAATTTTCACAGCGTATTGAACAACGTTGTCAGCGGCGGGTACACGCCTCACAATATTATGCAGTGTTACGATAGTGTGCCCGGAGAGTGTGGTTTCAAGGTCAGGGATCTCCACCCCTGTTGTCGTCGAAACGATGTCTGTCTCCTCAGCTTCTGTCGGATAGTCGATAACAATTTTGAACATAAACCGATCCAACTGTGCTTCTGGGAGTGGATATGTCCCCTCTTGCTCAATTGGATTTTGCGTAGCTAGCACGAAGAAGGGGCGTTCCAATTCAAATTCGTTGCCACCAGCGGTGACGTGATACTCCTGCATCGCCTCTAAAAGTGCGGCTTGTGTTTTCGGGGGTGTCCTGTTAATCTCATCGGCGAGGAGGATATTGGCGAAAATAGGCCCCTGAATAAACCGGATGGTGCGATGTCCAGTTGTCCGATCCTCCTCTAAAACATCGGTACCGGTGATGTCAGCAGGCATCAGGTCTGGCGTGAATTGGATTCGCTTGAATTTGAGATTCAGAATTTGTGCCAAGGTCCGAATCATGAGCGTTTTGGCAAGACCTGGCACACCTTCTAACAGACAATGCCCCCCGGCAAAGAGCGCCATCAACATCTGATTAATGACTTCCTCTTGCCCGACTATAATTTTTTTGAGTTGTGCCAAAATGAGTTCTTGGCTTTTCATCAACTCTTCTATGGCTTGAACTTCTTCTGTTGCTGGCATTTTTTTTACCTATGTCCTCCTGGACTGCCCTCCACTATGTCTCGGGCAGGTTCTCGGTCAGTTTCAGCTGGGTTTGGAAATCCGTCAGTCAATTTTCACAATAAGCAGATTACATCTTAAAGAGATGAAGACTGTCAATCAGGCCACCAATAATTCAAGAATTGGCTGCTGACGGCTATTGCGTTAATATAAACCGTTTTGTGCCTCGATTTGAAGCGACTCTGACGACTGCTTTGAGATGCCCGATATCCCGCGGTGTTACAGTGGGGGTCAGGAAACGGACGATCTGATGCATCTCGGCTTTGCGTTTAGATCGGGTGTACCGGAGTTGGATATCAGCCACCTCGTTGTTCAGTGTCTGTTCTTCAGGGAGAGTATCTATCCGAAAAGGTGCTTCCGTACTGACGTTAACTTTGTCTTCCAGTGCTAACGCCTTGCCGATGACAACCGGATGCATTCTATTTTCCTCGCTCAAGAGTTCCTCATACGGGTGTTTCGCGAGGGGGAGTTCAAGAACGAATTGGCTACCGATAGCGTATAAATACCCTTCGCATGTCCACGTAACTTCGACTTTCAATTCCTTTTCGAGTCTAAAAAGATCGGAAGATTTGAATTCAATTATTTTGGCGCGGGCATCCAATTCTAAAGCTTTGTGCATGAATTCAGCCCGCTTTTCGTTCGTGTCAAGGCTGGCGAGTTGACTCCGTAATTTCATGTTGAAGCTGCCAGTTACTGTTAATTCTTGGCGAACGGTGACGCTCATGTCTTCCTTGACGTGTATATCGGTGTGGACGCGTTTCAGATTGGCCGTCGCGTCTAAGGAAGGACTCTTGTGGAAAAGATAAAGGTTATTCTGTAGGTCCCGCGCGTTTTTGGATGCCATGTCCGCTGAGTGCTCTATTTTGTTTTCTGTTAGAAACTGTGGGTTGATAATAAGCGTCCACCTATCTTGGTCACCAGCGGGAAAATCACCGAAAGCACAAGTTTCTGATGTTGGGTCGAGCCAGATAAGTTCATTATCTTTGCTCCCTTCAACAGCGAGAATCATGTGATTGAAATAGGCTAACGACGGGACCGCCTGGACTTCCGTACCACCGTCTGGCAGGTGGGCATTAATACCACGTGTATCCCCCGCAGAGATGAGGACAGGATAGGAGTTAATACCGGCTGATGTGAGCATTGTGGACAGGAGTGTCGTTTTGTCCTTACAGTCGCCTCTGCCGTCTCTCAGTACGAGGTTCGCCGGACGGGGTTTAATTGCCCAAATTCCGAGTTCATAACCGAGATATTGGATGTTGGTTGCTACGTATTCATAGAGCCTTTTTATCTTCTCCTGCCGTGTCCAAGCCCCTTTAAGAAGTTGCTCCGTCTTTTTGGCAATTTCAGGGGTGAGGGTGTCCTGTTCTCGAATCAATGTAGCGTACCACGTCACGAGTTTGTTCCAAGAATCGATCGATGAGATGCTAATGCTATAAGCGAGGTCTTGCGGGGCAGGCATCAGATATTCCTCTTTCAAGGGAGGCACATCCGTTGCTTCAAAGGTATAGGTTCGGGCGTAGTTGCTTTCATCTATTTCGGGTTGGATAGAGAGAAAGCGATCCGTCTGGGAGGCTGCCGGGGATCCTGAAATTTGGTAATAGAGCTGCTTTTTCTTCGGAATATGCACAGTAAGTCGATAATATTGCACCGGCTGTGGTGCTTGGAAATAGACTTTCCGCCAAAATTCGCCTTGCATGACGTGTCCAGCGTTGTTCGTAGAGTAGGCGTAATCAATGATACATCCGTCAGTAACGCCTGGGAGCGAAAAGTACATCAAGCGTGCGTCAACGTACAATCCGGCATCTACAGCGCTCGGTGGGACGAGGTCGGTTATCACTGCGTTTACGTCGAGTTCAATAACGTTGCCGTCCGGGGTCAACGTTCGTGCGTGGTGGATCGTGACATCGTCTCTTCCACGCATGTAAGGTATACTCACTTCAGCGAGGGCCTTGCCATTTTCATTGAAGATTTTGACGACTCGACGTGTGGCGTAAATATACCGGCTCTTTTCATCGATATCCACATCTACACTTTCCCAAAGCACGGCGGCACCGTCGTTTGGATATGTTTTTTGAGAGGGGGCGTTGCTAACAGCTCTTTGAATAGTGTTTTCGTCTGCTTCACTGATGAAGTCGTAGGGGAGAGTAGATCTACCCCCTCGGTAAGTGTTGGCAGTGTCGGTCTCCGAATCTTGCTGCTCGTCCACTTCGGTAGATGATGTGTCGGCGAGGGCTTCTGGTTCCGAGAGGGGTGGCTCAGGTAATGCCGAACGCCGTTTACCCAGGAACGTTTTCTCAGCGAGGGTACCATCGTTCACACCTTCTTCAGATTCGAGTGCTGTCATGAGGTTCCGAGAAGCGTTCCCGTCGCCATTGTCATCGAGGTGTGGGTGTTCAGATTGAATCGTACCAAAATCTTCGTACCATTTTTTCGTCTGCCCTTCTACAGATAAGAACGCTTCTAAAAGCGAGATTGCGCCGTCGCCATTTGTATCGGCGGTTGCTGTGGAGAAGGCATCCACGAAAACATCGCCGAATCCTGCTTGCAATGAATACCCCTCATTGGGTGAACTTGAGGTCAGAATTATACGTTCAGGTGCGCTGAGTTGGGTAGCAAGCCGTCCACTGTAAGGGAAACCGAAGATTAATATCTGCGTCTCGGCGGGGATGCCGTTGATAAGCGTTACATATTCCGCTTCGCTGATGTCACGTCCCATTAAATTAAATTTCGGAGTGCCTCTACCGGTACGGGATGCGTGCCCGAGCATGAAGAGCAAAAATCGGTCTGAGGGTTGGATTTTCTCAGTGAGTTGTGCAAATGCTGTTAAAACCGAGGCACGTCTCGATTCAGCGTCGACGAGTTCAGGTTTTTCCGGGTCTCCCATATCTTCAAAGAGGAAGGTAATTTGCGCTGGGTCGTAGCCGTATTCATCGGTGAGCAATTGATGAAACCGAGAGGTAGCGCTCCAAAAAGCATCGTAAAAAGATTTTTCACCGGCAGCACCACCAATAATCAGCACGTAATCCGTTGCAAAAGCGAGGGGTACCAACATTAAACAAACGGTGAGAATTATAAGAATTTGAGTGAGTGATTGACGCATTTTCTTTCCAACCTCCTAATCCGTTTCTCTGAAAGAATTATGTATCGGAAGTCGCTATAAAATTACCACCTTTGCCACCCGTCTTTTTGATAAGTCTAACATCAGCGATGACCATTTCCCTATCTATCGCTTTGCACATATCGTAGACAGTTAATGCCGCGACGGATACAGCAGTGAGAGCTTCCATCTCTACACCTGTGCGTCCGACCGTCTGGACTTCTGCTTGAATCTCAATCCGAGGTGTACCAGCTGCGATAACGAGTTCAACGCGAATCGAAGTCAAGGCGAGCGGATGACAAAGTGGAATGAGTTCCCCCGTCCGTTTTGCAGCCATGATACCAGCAAGGCGTGCAATCTCTAAAACATCGCCTTTTTTCATTTTTTGTTCATCGACTAATTGTAGTGTTTCGGGGCGAGCGGTTATGTGTCCGCGGGCGATCGCGATACGCAAGGTTTCTTGCTTGCCACCGACATCCACCATCCGGGCGTTGCCTTTTTCGTCAAAGTGTGTGAGTTGTTCTTTGATACTCCCATGCCTGAAGTCATGGGATTCTTGTTTCGTCATGTCGTGCCTCCTGCTTGTGGAGGGAAACCTACAGAAACGCCACAAGCGTTTTATGTCTCGGTGTATCCCGCCTCGACCTGTTTTCAGTTGCCAGCCGCGTTTCTATCCCGGTCTATAGGGATACCGCAGTGCTGACAGTGATATTCTCTGTCCGACAGTATTAAGTCGCTTTTCTTGGTGCCTACATCTGCTACATGTCTTGGAACTTGCGAAAAACCTGTCCGCTTGGATAATCGGAATGCCATGGGTTTGTGCTTTCGTCTGCAGTTTCTCAAGGAACCCCCTCAAGTGCCGAATCCGACAACGTTTTCGCAAGGTGCTTATTCTTCAAGAGATTGCAGCATGCGGGCCTTGGGCTTTCGTCCAATCAAACGGTTGCTTTTTTTGATTAAACCTTTTGTTGAGGCCATACCGAGATAACTTTGTATCCGACTTAAAATCAGCCGACGCGGCATTATAGGCGAACTTCGCATACCCACACTGCTGGTAAAACCACGCAAGCTGCGCACGATTCGGGTGTCATGTTATTTTATCTGTTCTTACCATGGTATCTCAAGTATCAAGTATTTATCTCTTTACGAGTGGTAGGGAAGCACATAGCAGAGACGCTATGCTCGTCATGTTGGTTTCCAACTTGATACGCGAATTATACCACAAAATGCTAATCGTTGTCAACGGTTTTTTGGGTTGATACGAAAGACGCGGGTTCGACCCGAAGCTTAAAGGGAACCTGGGAGTGTTAAGTAATTCCCTTCATTTTTTAGTGGCTGTCTGCCGTCAGCAAAGAGGTTTTCTAATTGCTATCAGTTTCTGATCTGATTCGGGAGTTTCAGAAAACCGAATGGTGCCCACTGAAGGCTTTATATCGGGTGTTTTTCCATAATC
This sequence comes from Candidatus Poribacteria bacterium, assembly GCA_965202725.1. Taxonomy (GTDB): domain Bacteria; phylum Poribacteria; class WGA-4E; order WGA-4E; family WGA-3G; genus WGA-3G. The sequence goes on along the minus strand of OZ241845.1, from coordinate 2,911,874 downwards.
TGTTCGTATTTTTCCCGGAATCGTTGGAGATATTTTCCTTCTCCGTGATAGGCGGCGATGTCTGCAGGGGTGGGCTGAATGGGTTTCCCGCGCTTCAAGACTGAAGCACTGAACGCTTCAATATCAAAGGATCCATTTTCTGTGTTAACGTCTGCATCAAGGAATGCTTTCACACCTGCGACAGCGGCACCGAGCGCTGCGCCCCCCTTTTCCACTGTGAACGTAGGTCTATTCCAGATCCCTGCGACACGGCGCATGATTCCGGGGCTATCCGTTGGGCCCCCTGTTGCAAACAACGGTGCTTGTGTCTGTTTTGTGAAGACGGCAGAATAGATGTAAAGGGCAGCAAGGCTCGTCTCAATAATACCCGTATAGTCTGCCGCTAACGTCTGCTCTGGCGAGGTACGTATCAGGTCAAAGGCACCGGAAACTGGAAAAGATTCGGTTTTGGGTTGCCAGAACGTCATGGACTGCCCAGGTGCCCTCGCTTGCAGTTCTGCTTCTGCGGGTGCGTACTCTGCTTTTGCCAATCCGTAATTGGCTCTCACTGCATCCCAGACAAGCGCGCCGTTGGTGCGGCATCCGAACATAAAGGGTCTATTGACCCCGTCGTACATAGCGTTGGCAAACCCTTCTGGGTCGAGTGTGTCCCCGTCCGTTGAAACCATATTGACGAAACTCGTTCCGAGACTCAGTAGGTCTCCAGCAATCGGGACTTTTGCTTGCGGGTTATCGCCTGAGCCTGCTATGACTGCGCATCCCGAATCGAAGCCGTATTTCTCAACGTAATACGCCGCAAGATTGCCGACGACAGAATCTGGCGGGACGAGTGTTGGCAATTTTGCTTGGAATGCTTCTACGCCTCCCGGTAAACCGTGCGCGGTTGCTGCTAAGAGTGCGGAATCCCATACCTTTTTCCTATAGTTCATGAGCGACATTCCACAGCCGTTCCCGTAGTCGATAGGCGCGTTCGCATTGCCTGTTAGCACGGCTGGAATGAAGCTGCTAATTAATTGGATTTTTGTTGTCGCGGCATAACGTTCAGGGAACTGTTCGCCGACGCGTCGCATGACAGTACCTGTGAATCGGAGCGGTGCATCTGAGCCGGAGCGCGCAATCATTTCCGCTTTCCCGCCGACCCCATTTCGGACAGCGTTGGTTTGGGTGAGGGTATTAGCGGTCATCCAGATCGGAGCGGTGGGGTACGCGAAAACGTCCGCCAATAGCCCTTTTAATTCAGAAGCGTTGCTTTCTGGCTTTTGCAGGTTTGAGAATATACGCGCTGCGTTTCGGTTCAGATAAACGTGTCCGTGCTGTTGTCCGGACGTGTTGATGGCGACAATATCCTTTAAGGCAACACCTGCCGCTCGCATGTCAGCGAACAATGCATCGAGGGAGGCGAGATACATCAACGGCGGCTGCTCGGCTTCGCCTTCTTCGCTCGGCGGTAAGATATAGTCTGCACCGATACCAAAGTGGTTGAGTCGATCATCGGTTCGGTAATCGAGTGCGTGTTCAAAGCATTTTTCCGCCGTGTCTATGTCGATGACGACAACGGATAGGCTTTGTGTGCTGGAATCTAAGCCGAGGGCGAGTCTTGTTTTTGGCACGAGGTCCTCCGTTAATTCCCCGGATAGGCACGGTTCTCTAATTCAGCGACAAACTTTTCAGCGGCGATCGCGGCTGCGGCCCCAGCACCGGCAGCGGTTATGGCTTGACGAAATATATGGTCATGCACATCACCTGCGGCGTAGATCCCATTTATGTTTGTGCGTTGCATATCGTCCACGATGATATACCCTTGTTCATCCATAGTTATGACATCTGTGAAGAGTTCGGTGTTCGGGATATGTCCTATGAAAATAAAGACACCGTCTATCGGGAAGAGTTGCGTTTCTCCGGTTTTAACGTTTTTGAGGGTAGCCCCGGTCACTTTTTCCGTATCACCGTTTATTTCTTCGACGATCGTGTTCCAGATGAACGTGATTTTCTCGTTTTTGAAGGCGCGTTCCTGCATAATCTGGCTTGCACGAAGTTGGTCGCGCCGATGGACGATGTATACCTCGGAAGCGTATTTGGTAAGGAAGATGCCTTCCTCTAACGCTGCGTCCCCCCCACCGACGACGATGAGCCGTTGGTCTTGAAAGAAGAACCCGTCACACGTGGCACAATAGGAGACACCGCGCCCGCCGTATTCCGCTTCACCGGGAACATTGAGGGTCCGGGGAGAAGCCCCCGTGCATATAATCACGGATTTAGCACGGTATTCTTTTTCGTAGGTCGTAACAGCGAAGGGGTGTTGAGAGAAATCGACCTCCGTTACGGTGTCGAATTTGACTTCGGTACCGAACCTTTCTGCTTGTTCTTGCATGCCTTGTATGAATACACCGGCTTCGTTGCCGAAGAACCCGGGATAGTTTTCTAGGTCAAGGGTGAGAGAGAGTTGACCGCCGAGTGCGTCACCTGTGATAAGAACAGGCGCAAGCATCGCACGGGAGGTATAGATACCAGCGGCAAAACCGGCAGTACCTCCGCCAATAATCACGATATTTCGATCTTCTGTGTTTTTTGTACTGGTATTCATATTTTTATACTGAACGCTACAATTACGGATGTAGTAGCACCGGGGCGGTTAGGAAACTTCGCCTCCTGGATTTAAGAGGGTTTCATTTCACGTGTAGATGAAACGGGGAATTCCATTGATAATTGGGTAACGTTGCTCACATGTTTGGCAGTAGAAACTTTGCTCTGCTTGTATGATTTCGCCTTTACACTGTGGGCAGACGAGAATCTCTTGTAATGTTTTTTTGGGACGGTTTCCTTTCGCTACTTTTGACAGCAAGTTTTGGCTTGCAAGCTGCGCCAAAATGGATTTAGCCCGGGAAACGATGCTTCGCGGCACTGTACTTTTGAGCAGAGGTAGCCACTGACTTTGTGCGAAAGTTTCTCTATCTCCCGTGACGAACTTCTCAAGGGTCTCCGGACATTCCAGATTGAGTGGAGACTTTTGTTCTCGTAGTATCTCGTAATCTATTTTACCTTCCCATTCATATTGGACAAGGAAGAGGCTATGATGCGTAATGTGAAACCGCTTCCAGTATTTGTCTTTCGCCGCCAGTGTGTGAAACAGTTGTCCAAATTGCGGACTCGCGTTGTTCTGTTGTAGTATCAAACGGTTGTTGATGAGGTTGACGATCCAGTTGTGGTAATGCCATCCATAAATCCGCTCGCCTATTTCAGACGGCGTTTCGATGTAGCCCCGGTTCGCTACGCGCATCAATTCGCTAATGAGTTGTCTCGGGTCTTCAACGTGTTCTAAGACATGTGAGCAGATAACATAGTCGAATGCATTGTCTGCGAAAGGGAGAAACTGTCCGTCGGCTGCTACAATGGGCCGGTCAGCGATAATTTTTCCGCCGCGTTGCTCATCGTCTTCTATAAATTTGTCACACAAGACATTGGAACGTGTTTTTGGATTATGACCGCTCCCTATCTCTAAGACAAAATCGTCGGCGTGCATGTTCATTTTTGGACGACCATAGTGATATAAGGACTCAAATACGGGAAAGCACCGGCGATGATTCTGCCTTTTATGCCGAACCCGACGGCCTTCTTGACGACAGTGAGTCCGTTCAATCGGAAAAATTGGGAAAGATCAACAGGGCTCGCGTAATACACGCTGTCAGCGTCCCCACCGATGGCATCTACCTGCAAATCAGGTTCACGGTAAATAAAGTTCGGTAATTTCGTAAAGAATCGTTTTCTTATGTGGAGCCTGCAGTTTCTTATAAATTGTTTCAGGGCTTGTTGTTTTGTTTCACCCCAAACAGGTCTACCGGATTTGCCTGCCATCAAAGAGACCCAATCCAATAGCGGGATTAAGGGTGAGCAGAGGTTCGGGCCAGAAATCACAATCCTCCCACCTTTGCGAACGACTCGAATCATTTCGGTGAGTGCCGTTTCTACGTCGGGCAAGTGTTCAATCAGTTCGTTGGAACAGATAAGGTCGAACGCCTCACTTTCAAACGGGAGTTCTAACACATCACACACATGGTATCGGAGCCGTGGGTTTTCCCATTCCCGTGCTTCTGCGAGGAAGAGTGGAGAAATATCCGTGCCGACGACATCGAAGTCTGCCTGATTGAGCAACCGCGCGGAAAGGCCGTTCCCGCATCCCACATCGAGTATCTTAGACTGCGCGGGGGTATTACGGATGACAAGTTCCACGTAATGTCGGAGATAGGCCTCATCGTGCGCCGCTAAGAGCCGCTTGTAGGTTCCCGAAGTCTCGTAGAATTCGCGCATCTGTTGACGGATCGAGGCTGATGTTTCAGACAATGGTGTTCCAAGCATTTTTAGTCTATTAAATCTGGTCCCCGCTCCGCTATAACATTTTACCCCTACGGTGTTCAGTCCCTGTTAAGGTTGACTGAAAACTCCGTCTGCAAGAAGTCAGGGGTACAACCCTACCTACCTACCTACAGTCAGTAGGATATTGTCGTGGTACTAGCAAGAAGGCTTCAGAAGCAATTATTAAAAGAGTTAAAAAGACATTTACGATCGGAGCGTGTTCCACGGTGTTTGATCGTAGACATCAATGAGTTGATATCCTTCTGAGCCTTTAGATGGGCTTAGAGTGACAAAGAGCTTCGCGGACCGATCAGAGACGTTAAAGGAGGCGTGAACGATATCCGCAGGAATGAATACAGAATCGCCTGCGTTTAGGACCTGTTTCTTGTCTTCTAGCCACTGTTCGACGCTCCCTTCTATAACGTAAATGACCTCTTCTTGCTCAGGGTGTTTGTGGAAGTCGTGTCCGTATCCCGGGGATAGGGTAACTTCCATCGCGACGATGGCTTGAGCATTTGTGCTTTCTGGGCGGCTCAGCCACCCAATCGTTCCCCAGTCGAGTTCGTCCCGTTCTATGTCTGCAGACGCAATAAATTTTCCATTCATAGTGTTATAGATTCCCCTTTTTTGGGTTTTCAGCGGTTAGCAGTTCGCTAACCGCTAACCGCTGAAAGCCGGTAGTTGATACGCCGAGAGCAAATTGATTACCTTTGGGATTTTAGGGTTGCCCACGTTGTGGATAATTTGCCAAGGGGATCAACAGGTGTCAATAGTGATGTTCCCATTTCAGTAAGGATCTCGTCTTCACTAAGCGCGCGGTTCCAGATGCGGACTTCGTCGATGAGTCCGAGGAATTCGCGGTTGCCTTCGTGTGTTTTCCCGACGAGGACATCTGCAGTATCCTCGGCTCCTGGCAAAGGATTTTGACCATCGAATTCGCCAACATTTTCACCGTTTAGCCAGTATCGATGTGTGCCGTTATCTACGTGAGCCACAACATGCTGCCATTCGTTGAGTGCAATCGTCCCGGTGCAAGTACTACCGCTACCCCCAGCGCTGAGGTGGAGGCATTCGCTTGGGAATTCGGTATAGAAGCTGTAGGAGCGAGGACCATTGCCTTTTGCGAGGATACCTTGCCAACGTTGGGCGTCAGGGCCTTGATGGCGTTCGGCATTAATCCAAGCCATGACAGTAACGCTTTCATCAACCGTCAGAATATCGGCGTGTGGAACTGTGACCCAATCGCTTTCACCGTTCAGTTTTAGGGCGTTGCCGAACTTTCCGGCGACTAACTCAGGGGCACCAGCAATAGTACCGTTGTTTCCATACTGCGAATGGTCGGAAACCGTGTCGCCATCAAGTTCATCAAAAGAGAAGTAGAGGATAAGCGAGTCATCAGACGGATCTGCAGCATAGGCGAAAGATGCCGTTAGTGCAACGATTGTTAATATAGATAGGGATACTTTCATTTTCTCTCCTTAGTTTCGATAGTGGAAGGCGCGCTTAGAAGCGAACCCGCGATTCCAAAGCGCGCGGCAAGTTTTATCGTTCTGATGTTTTCAGATGTCCCCACGTTGTCGTGAGTTTCTGCTGTGGGTCGACGGCAAATATCTCGAAGAACCCCTTGTTCATCTGTTCAATAACTTCTTCCTGACTCAAGGCGCGGTTCCAGATGCGGACTTCGTCGATGAGTCCGAGGAATTCGCGGTTGCCTTCGTGTGTTTTCCCGACGAGGACGTTGGCGGTATCAGCTTTCCCGGGCGGGGGGGATTTCCCGGGAAAATCCCCCGCATTTTCACCGTTTATCCAATACCGGTGTGTGCCGTCATCGACTTGTGCGACGACGTGTTGCCACTCGTTAAGTTTAACTTTTCCGTTGCAAACGCTGCCATCCCCTCCTACACTCAGGTGGAGGCATTCGCTTGGGGATTCGGTATAGAAGCTATAGGAGCGGGGGCCGTTGCTCTTCGCAACGATACCTTGCCAACGTTGGGCGTTAGGACCTTGATGGCGTTCGGCATTAATTCAAGCCATGACAGTGACACTCTCATCAACGGTCAGAATATCGGCGTGTGGGATTTCGACCCAGTCGCTCTCACCGTTGAATTGCAATGCTTTGCCGAATTTCCCCTCAGCAAGCTTCGGATCTCCCATCATTTCGCCATCATTCCCATACAGTGAATGGTCGAGGGTGGTGTCACCGTCTACTTCATCGAATGAGAAATAAAGGATGAGTGATTCCTCTGGCTCATTTAGCGCGTAGGCAGAAGCTGCTGCGAACGCCATGAGGGTTAGGATAATAGATAGGTGTCTCATGTTCCCTCCATAAAAGTTTCTTTCAAAGCGGGACGAGGTATAAACCCGTCTGCCGAAAGGAGAATTTTACTTTTCAACTTAACAGGACTTACGCAAATTGAGCAAATATCGGACATTTAGACGCAAAAACTGATAATGTCCGTATTTTTAACCCTCGAAAAAATCAACAGTAGGAAGGTTCTCCTTAAAGGCATTTCCTGTCCGTTATTTATTAGCGGGACTTTAAGGGAGCTTGTGTAAGTCCTACTTAACTAATCTACCGGAACGATCTTTTGCCCTTCAACTGCTATGAACCGTCGGTTGACAGGAAGATATGTTTCTGTGTCAATATGTCCGCTGGTCCAGCGAATTTCGAGGTGCTCAATCCGTTCCGCTTTGCCAACGCCAAAATGGGTACGCAGGTCGTGGAAAGAGAGGTAACTCCCGCCACTCTGCACCTCCCGATATTGGACGTGCGTTTCGGTTACGACTTTAATTCTTGCACCGATTCCAGAGCGGTTGCTTTTTTGCCCGACGGTTTGGATTTGTATCCAATTGTTTTGGTTGCCGACGACATTTTGGAGCAGGTCTGGACGTTGATTGCAGTTTGTGACGAGGATGTCAAGGTCTCCGTCGTTGTCGTAATCACCGATAGCAGCACCGCGACTGACTTTTTTGAGGGCTAAACCGTCTGTCTCTGACGTAACATTCACGAACGTGCCGTTGCCTGTGTTCTTGAACAGCAGGTTTTTCTGTGGATAACTGACATGCTTCTCAAGGGCAGTAATATTATCCATCAGGTGTCCATTAGCGACGAAGATGTCTTGGTGCCCGTCGTTGTCGTAGTCAAAGAATCTGATGCCCCATCCCAAGTAGCCGTGTGTTACCTCTGCTATGCCGGAGGCGATCGTGTTATCGGTGAAAAAGGTGCCGTCGTGGTTACGGTAAACGGTATTGGTTTCAGTCTGATAGTTGCTGACGGTCAGATCGAGCCTTCCGTCATTGTCGTAGTCCCCGAAATCCGTACCCATCCCGGCTTCTTCTTTACCCATATCATTATAGCACACTCCTGAAATTAATGCAACCTCTAAAAAGGTGCCGTTTCCATTGTTTTGGAATAGGAAATTTGGATCCTGATCGTTTGCGACGTAGAGGTCTATATCGCCGTCGGTGTCGTAATCCCCGAATGTTACGCCTAACCCGTGCTGCGGATACAAGTTTGCTGGTTCATAGAGATGTGAGGCATCAGTGAATGTGCTGTTGCCGTTGTTTTTATAGAAAGTATCGTGAGCCGCTGGATACGCGTGCGGGCCACAATAGACGTGAATTCCTCGTTCCTCACAGCGAATGTCGCTTTCCGGTGTATAGACAGCATAGTTGGCTACATAAAGGTCCAGGTACCCGTCATTATCGATATCAGCAAAGGCGCAGCTGGTTCCCCAGTTTGAGTTGCCCACCCCCGCATACGGGGTTACGTCTGAGAATGTACCGTCGCCGTTGTTTCGGTAGAGTTGGTCTTCACCAAAGTTGGTGACGTAGAGATCAAGATATCCATCGTTATCGTAATCACCGACGGTAGCACCTGTGCCGTAGGCAGTGCTGCCCACGCCTGTTTCTTGAGTGACATCGGTAAAGGTACCATCGCCGTTGTTTCTATAAAGCGTGTTGGGTTGCGCCGGGTTTGATGGGCTATCTGTCTGAATTGCGCCGTTGACGAGGTAGATGTCGAGATCGCCATCACTATCATAATCGAAGAATCCGCCGCCGGATCCGAGAAATTCGTTGAACAACCGCAAGCCGCTCCTGCCATCGGTATGCACGAACGTCAGTCTCGCAGATTCGGTGACATCAACGAAAATCTGTTCTGCCGACCCGGGGGCGCAATATTGGACACTCATAAATAGGGTTGTGATTATTGATGCGAAAAAGCGATAGGAATGTCTGGTGTAATTAGGGGTGTTTTTTTGCATAACGGTAGGTTCATCACTGTGTTTGTGCGTCTTTATTTTGAACGTTCCAAGTTCTGCAATGCCTCCCAGGCATCACTATCATTTGGGTCAATCTGTGTGATGTGCCGGTAGAGATATATCGCCTTCTGAAACTGCTTCTGTTTTGTGTAAATTTCGGCTAACCCGTGATACGCCAACGTAAGTTGTGGCATCTTCTCTATTGCGGTCTGTAAATGTGCTTCCGCTTTGGCAAAGGACGTTAGTCGGGTATAAAGCCAACCGAGCCGGACGTGTGCTTCTACAGCATCAGGATTGAGTTCAAGGACTTTTTCAAAGAGGGGAATCGCCCGCTCATGCATATTGCGATTCATGTAGAGTCTCGCCAATTTATCGTATCCGACCGCAGACTTTGGATTCAACTCAATCAGTGCCTGATATGTCGTAATTGCCGCAGCCGTGTGGCTGTGTGCGAGGTGTATCTCTGCTAATTTCAGTCGGAGGGTGGTGTTCGTAGGGTCTTCCGCAAGGGCACCTTCGATCGCATAAGTCCGGTCGTAGTAGGTTTTCAGCTGCTTGAACAATTTAAGTTGTGCTGTTGCTGCTGCCATGTTTCCGAGGATCCGATATGCTTTGGCAAGGTTATAGTAGGGACTCTGATCGTGAGGTTTTTTCTGGATTGCTTTCTGATAGTGTTCGACGGCTTGCTGTGGTTTGTGCTGCATGAGGGCAATCAACCCGAGCCATTCGTAAACTTCAGCGAAATCAGGGTTGCGTGCAAGGGCGTGTTTGAAGGCGGCGTGTGCCGCTTCAAACTTCGCTTGGTGTGTATAGATATAACCGAGTCGATAATATGTGTCCGCCTCGGCGGGACATCTCTGAACGGCTTCTTTGGCGTGCTGCTCTGCAATGTCCAGTTTGCTCTGCTCGCAATAGATTTCGGACAGGGCGAGGTGGGTTAATCCGTAGAGACTCCTGTGAGTCGGTGAGTCTTTTGGATCCGGGATTGCCAAAATTTCGTTGAATGTCTCTACTGCTAACGCTAATTCGTCTTGCAACTTATAGACGTTTGCCAATTGAAAAAGGGCGTTTATATCTGTGGGATGTTGCGATAAAATCGACTTAAAAGTATCTACCGCCTGTGGGTAGAGTCGCAACTGGACATATTCCACGCCCACCTGATGTTTTGATGCCATTTTTGTTTTGCTGACAGAGAGGGGAGCGTAGAATAAAATGGTGGCCAAAAGCAAAACCACACAAATACACTTTTCAAGCATCCAATAATGGCGTTGACGATCTATTTCCATGCCGATTTTCCTGAACGAACTACGATTGTTTATCGACCACATCTTGGATCCAAGACAAGGCAGCCATGCTAGAGGACCAGCCGATAGAGGTTATTGCGAGGAGTGCGACCTGTTGGATTTCTTCTCTCGTAATATCTTCTCGAAGGGCGCGGCGGGTGTGTGAATGTACGGCACCTTCAGACTTTGCGCCGATAGCCAAGGCGAGTTTGACGAGCCTCGCCGTTTTGGGTTCAAGGGGACCAGCAGTCCCACACGCTTCACCCAATGCCTGATACGTTTTCCAAACTTCGGGATATTCCTCAATAACATTCTGAAGAAAATCAGGTAATTTATCTTTCATTTTTGGTTGTTAGTTGTTGGTTAAGAGTGTAGAGTCACGAACTAGGGAAATACCCCAGCAGACACTTGCTTCTACAAGCAGATGGGAACACAGCGCGGTTCAGGTGCGTTTCTATCCGGTTTTCTCTTTTGGCGGTATTCCATTTTCTTGTTGTGATTCGGTTTGGGTTTCTTCTGACTGGTTTTCATTGAGCCCCGCCTTGAAGTTGGTGATGCTTTGGCCGAGTCCTTTCGCCAAGTCCGGGAGCCGCTTTGCACCAAATAGAAAAAAAACGATAACCAAGATTATTATTAGTTCTGTAATTCCAGGCATACCCATGATGTGTGTACCTCCATTAGCATTGTTCGCGAATCCGCTTATGCGCGATGATATTGTAGAATATGTTACCATAAAAAAAAAAAATTGTGTCATGTAAAATTGACTATTAGCGATTAGCAGCTGCCTTCAGCAGTGGATAGGCGCGATGACACTCTGACTGAATTAAAAAAATGCTATTGACAGGAAGGGGAAGGTGTGCTATAATTTAGAGGTAGTTTGCCACAGCGAACGGTGGAGGGACTGGCTTATGAATAAGGTGCTGGTTAGTGATCTGCTGTCACAGCAAGGTTTAGATGTTTTAAGGGAGGGCGGCGATTTTGAGGTTGACGTTAGCCTCAATCTCTCTCAAGAAGAATTGCTGGACCGGATTGCCGACTACGATGCCCTACTTATCAGAAGCGCGACGAAGGTAACGAAGGAGATTATTGACGCAGCGCCGCGGTTGAAAGTCATCGGACGTGCCGGGGTGGGTGTGGATAACATTGATGTGCAAGCGGCGACCCGGAATGGTATTTTAGTCGTTAACACACCAACAGGGAATACAATTGCGGCGGCGGAGCATACGATTGCGATGCTGTTGGCGTTGGCACGCAATCTGGTGCCCGCCGGAATTTCACTGAAAAATAGGTGTTGGCACCGGAACGATTTCATTGGTGTTGAGTTGTACGGGAAGGTTTTCGGGACCGTCGGACTCGGCAGGATTGGACGGGAAGTGGCGTACCGAGCGCAAGCCTTCGAGATGCATGTCATCGCTTATGATCCGTATATTTCAACGAGCGCAGCAGAAAAAATGGGCATTCGGCTTGTGGATCGGGAAACACTGTTTCGGGAGTCGGATTATATTTCCGTTCACACACATCTGAGCGCTGAAACCTATCATAGTATTGGCGCGGCAGAATTTGCGCTGATGAAACCGAGCGGGCGCTTGATTAACTGTGCGCGCGGCGGTATCATCGATGAAGACGCGCTTTACCATGCTCTGAAGACAGGCGAGCTTGCTGGGGCAGCACTGGATGTTTTTGAAGACGAACCGGCAACGAATACCCCCCTATTGGATTTAGAGAATTTCCTTGCCGTTCCCCACCTTGGCGCGTCAACATCTGAGGCGCAAGAGCATGTCGCTGTTGAGGTCGCCCAGCAGATAATCAACGCGCTCCGTGGACTGCCCGTTGCAAATCCTGTGAATCAACCCAAGATTGATCCGCGCATGCTTGATATCTTAGGTCCCTATTTAGAGCTTGCTGAAAAGATTGGCAGTTTTCATACGCAGATTGTTGAGGGGCGAATATCGGCGATTAAAATCCATTATAGTGGGGCACTTTTCCAGCCAGAGGATGTTACACCCGTGACAGTTGCTTTGCAGAAGGGGCTTTTGGCCCCGGTACTCAGAGACGTTAACTATGTCAACGCGCCTTTTCTCGTGAAGCAACGCGGCATCTCTGTTACAGAAACCAAGAGCGAAACAGAGGCGGATTTTGCGAACTCGCTAGCTATTACGGTCACAACCGACAAAGGCGAATCGGTAATTGAGGGTACTGCTTTCGGCAGAAAAGATATCCGTATCGTTCGCATTGATCGGCTTCATATAAATGTAAGACCGACGGGGTATATTCTCCTGATCTATAACCGCGACCAGCCAGGGATGATAGGTTTGATGGGAACAATCTTAGGGGAGCACGGTATCAATATTGCAGACATGACAGTTGGACGTTCCCGGTTGTGGGAGCATGCTGTGACCCTTATTAATGTGGATAGTCCTGTACCTCGGCACGTTTTACAAACTATGGCTTCACAGAAGCAGATTGACTTCGTCAAGCAGGTCTTCCTCGATTAACATTATCCCGACCGAACTGCAGGGAATAGTGAAAAAAGTGGTAATTGTAGCCTGCAATAACGGTGCCGGGTTTTGCTGCCGGCTTTCTTCAGATGTACGGCGATTAGCGTTGTTGACCCAATTATCCTAATCCAACCACAAGGAATAATTAAAAATTGGATGCCAAACAGAAATGTCTATTTATTAATGACGAAATTCCGAAGGCAAAGTTATTTGAGAACGAGAAGCGGGAAGTCCATCCGGATTGCAATACTTCGTGGCGCATCTCGCCAGAACCGTTTTGGATCTCCGAGACGGACTTGAGATGGTTTGAAGAGCTCGGTTCGCATCTTTTAAATTTTTATCGTGCCTGCAACCTGCTCTATTCACAGAGCGTTCGTGGGATTCAACCGGCGTGGGTGGCTGAATACTTAGAATTCGGTAAGCCTGAAATGGTTATCCAGTATGGACGGATGAACCGTTTTAAAAGCCAGCTGCCCGGAGTCCTCCGTCCAGACATTCTCCCTACGGGTGATCGGATGGTGATTACAGAACTCGATTCGATACCGGGTTTCATTGGCGGGACAGGCTGTCTGGCTAAGCTGTATGCGGAGCTCGGCTATCCTATCATCGGCGGTAGCGATGGCATGGTGAATGGATACGCGGAGATGATTTGTACGTTGGCGAAAAAAGATGATCCGACGCTTGTAATTGTCGTTTCAGATGAATCGGCAGATTACTGGGCAGAGATGGTGTGGTTGGCTTCGGCGCTTTGTGAGGCCGGCTTACAAACTTTCGCTTGCAAACCGCAGGAAGTAATTTTTACCGAAGAGGGGTTGTTCGTCGAAAGTGGAGCGGATCGGGTAGCCGTTGATGTGTTATACCGGTTCTATGAATTGTTTGATTTGCTCAACATCCCGAAAGCCGAGTTAATGCTCTATAGTGCGAAGAAACGCACCGTCGTGATGACTCCGCCCCCGAAATCCTACTTAGAAGAGAAATTATGCCTCGCGCTTTTCCATCACCCAGCGCTTCAACCGTTTTGGAAACGTCAACTCGGCAAAGGAAGTTATCCATTTTTACACGATGTGATGCCAGAGACCTGGATTGTGGATGCGCGGCCCCTGCCCCCACATGCTGTGATTCCTAATTTGGAGGTGGATGGAAACGCTGTGACGGATTGGCGACAGCTTGGCTCCGTGACGCAGAAACAACGGGAATTGGTTATCAAACCGTCTGGTTTTTCGGAACTCGCGTGGGGTAGCCGGGGGGTGGCGATTGGACACGACATTCCAACAGAAGCGTGGGTAACCGTCATTGAGAATAGCCTTGAGAGGTTTGAGGAAAGCCCCTATGTCCTACAGAAGTTCTATACAGCCGAACGCGTGCGGATGCAGTATTACGACTTCGATCGCGAAAATGTTCAAGAAATGGCGTGCCGTCCACTGCTCCGTCCGTACTATTTTGTTGTCGGAAATACGGTGAAGCTCGGGGGTATGCAAGCTGCGGTCTGTCCAGCAGATAAAAAGATTTTACACGGCATGGTGGATTCGATCATCGTGCCGTGTGCTGAGATCTAGTAGCAGCAGCGGGGCGGTTTTAAACCGCGAGGATTTGCAAGGATCGCAAAACAAGAAGAATAAGGAAGGGGATTCAGTCATGCAATTGAGCGAGAAGCAGCTGGCGAAGTTCCGCAATGACGGTTATCTCGCGATTGAGGGGTTTTTCAAGCCGGTTGAGGCGAAAGCCCTCCGGCTGGAATTGGAACGGATTTACGACACTGAACTCAAGAACGGGACGGGTATCAACTGTGCGGTGCAAACCGATGGAACCAAACGGGACAACGAAGGGGAACGCCAGAACCTTCAGGTGATCCCGCTCAACAATCGCAGTGACTTGCACAAAGCGTTGCCGTTTCATCCGAAGGTACTTTCTGTTGTTCAGCAGTTAATTGGCGATGAATTTATGTTGGAACTGGACCAGGCGTTCTGGAAACCGCCAAAGGTGGGTATCGGAACGAGTTGGCATCAAGATAACGCCTATTTCAAGATTGCAGACCCCTTGCGCGGTACGGCGATGTGGATTGCTATCCACGATGCGAATGTCGAGAACGGATGCATGCACGTTATCCCAGGTAGCCATCGGGAGATGTATGAACACTATCGCGACCCGTTGAGCGACCACCACATTCGGTGTGATCCGCCGGAGGAACTTGCGGTGCCAATTGAATTGAAAACGGGCGGTGTCCTCTTTTTCTGTTACGGTGTGGCGCACTGCACGAGGTCTAACCTCTCTGATAAGGAACGCGCAGGTGTTGCGCTTCATTTCCTCCACAACGATTTTGGTGGTAGAGAACTTTGGGAAAAAAATAATACAACGAAACCGATGCTCCGCGGCACGCTCGCAACCGGTGGCGAAACTGAGTTCGGTGAAAAGTTTGAAGGCAGATGGAAAGAACTCATGAACGCTGTACTTGTATCTGATTAACGTGGATATTGCAGAAAAATATGTTGTATGCTCTATGCGCCCGTGATAGACGCTAATCACTTCCGAACAAGTTTGTATATTTGATATGAGATGACTTCACAGGAGGCTGTATAGAATGAAACAGGTATTTGGTTACGGGGCGTTATTTTGGGCTCTGATGTTTATAGCAGTAGCATATGCTACTGCAGATTTAGCGGAAGGGCTTGTCCTTTATTTCACGTTTGATAATGTTAGCGGCAAGGTGATACTTGATGATTCTGGCAATGGACTTGATGCCAATGTTATTGCAAATACCGATTTTGTGGATGGCAAATACGGGAAAGCAATTCATATCACTGCACTGGGGATGGATTGTGTGAATGTTCCTGCCTCTGATGAACTGAAAATCACTGGCGAGATTACAATGGCAGCATGGATTTATCAAGAAAGTTGGAACACGGATGCACAGTGGTTTGATAAAAATTGCCATAACGGAGGCGAACATAATTCCTACGGTATCGGTGCTTTTAACGGCGGCGCGAATTTCAATATGTTCTTGGGTACAGGGAACGCCAGATCTACATTAAGCCAGCCACACGGACTCGACACGGATACGTGGTATCACGTCGTTGGCACATACGACGGTGCAACCATGAAGGTTTATGTTGATGGGGAGGTGACAGCTGAGCAGGACCAGAAGATTGACTTCCAAGGCACCAATGACCAGGATTTGCGGATTGGATGTTCTAAGGACAGACCGAATTATACCTTCGAGAACGGTTCTATTGATGAAGCAGCCATTTGGCGGCGCGCGCTCAGTGAGGGTGAGATTAACGAGATAATGAAGGAAGGATTCCTCGCAGTCTCACCACTTGATAAAGCTACAACGACGTGGGGCAATATTAAGCGAACAACAGGCATCCGCTAAACACGAATTTTTGTAAACGTTGAACGGCACAGGGGTTCGCAAAAAAAGCAAAGTACCTGTGCCTTTTCTATAGGGGAACCGAGAAAAAATGATAAAAATTGGAATTGTCGGTATCGGTTTTATGGGCATGATTCACTACTACGGAATTCAGCGAGCGACCGGTGCCGAGGTGGTTGCTATTTGCACACGGGATCCAAAGAAACTCTCTGGTGATTGGACGGGCATTCAGGGCAATTTTGGCCCCCGTGGCGGTATGGAAGACCTTTCAAACGTCCGGAAATACAGTCAGGTTGACGAACTCCTCGCGGATGAAGAGATCGATTTGGTTGACATCTGTCTGCCGACACACCTCCACAAATCGGTCAGTATGGCATCTCTTGCGGCGGGGAAACATGCGCTCGTTGAGAAACCGATCGCTATCTCTCTTGACGATGCGAATGCGCTCGTTGAACTTGCGGAGAAGATAGACGTGGAACGGGAAACAGCGGGGCAGGGCCCATGTTTTCTAATGGTGGCACATGTGCTTCCCTTCTTTGCCGAATATGCGTATGCGAAGCGGGTTGTAGAAGAAGGGAAATATGGCAAGCTTCTCGGGGCCCACTTCAAACGTATTATCTCCAAACCGAGCGGGTCGCGAGATGTCGCAAGTCTTGAAAAGAGTGGTGGTCCCGGTATAGACTTACACATTCACGACACGCATTTTATTCAGCTACTTTGTGGTGTTCCTGATGCAGTGTTCTCACAAGGCAAACTCGCTGGCGGTAACTATGTTGACTATCTGACAACGCAATACATTTATAACGGTCAAGAAATCTCCGTTAGTTGTTCGTCTGGTGGGGTGTCGCAACGCGGGCGCGCGTTCTCACACGGATTTGAAATCTATCTCGAAAAAGCAACACTGCTTTATGATTTCTCAACATTGGCGGGTGAACCGTCTACCGCAGTGCCGCTGACGCTCCTGAATGACGAGGGAGAAGTCAAACACGTGGATTTGGGAGATGTTGATCCGATCGATGCTTTTACTGCTGAGCTTCAATACGCGATTGACGCGATTGACTGCGGTAACGCACCCACGGCACTCTCCGGTGTTGGTGCAAGGGACGCACTGTTGTTGTGCTATAAAGAGGCTGAATCAATTAAAACGGGTCAGATTGTGAGGGTTTAATAGGTGTTGGTTGTTGGTAAGCGAACGTTGTGGAATTTACCGACGCGGGGAACCGCCGCACGCCTAAACCCTGGACGCTTAACCCAGAACCAGTAACCATTAACCGAAAGTGGAACGGAGTGAAACGTACTCAGTATTTCGTCAGCGACATCGGTGAACTCTATGTTCCTGTTGAGTGTCGGGATGCCGTTTTCGCGCGGGCCCGTGTCAAGTTGTTCGCACATCAGGACTTGAGACATCTCAACCGGATTTTCACCCATATCCGACACGGTGGTGTTGCTGTTGTAGAGGGACGCTGGCAGCAGATCATGAACGTTATGGGTTATATCCAAAGCCACAAACAAGATTTGGTCCAACATGCGCAGCGCGAAACCAAACGACGCGATCGAAAAGCGTCACCGGGACGATCCACAAACCGTGTTTTGCAAGAAGCACTAGCGCGCCTCATGTGTTGGGCGGATGCAGACGGGATATTACAAGTTGAGCCATCACCTACCCTTCCCTACCTATTGGAACTTGCGGGTGAACCCCCAGGAGCGAATGCGGAGAAGCCTTTTTTTCTCTCGCTAACGAAAATTCGACAGATTCGGAGCGCGTTGTCGGATATCTATCCTATCCACGCGCTCGATACTTCACTTGTTGCTTCCGAAAATGTCCTTGCGCCGCGCTCACAGGAAACAATTGCGTGTTTTCAAGAAGCGTTGCAGTATGTTCGTCAAGCCGAACCTGCTACGGTCGCGGATATTGGATGTGGAAGTGGATGTTTAACCTTATTAGCACGGCAGGAATTGGGGGAACAGGTTCAAATATATGCCTCTGACCTGCTTCCAGAAGCCGTTGCAACAACGAAGTTGAATCTTCAACGTCTACTTTCAGATTCGAACGCTGTCCGTGTTACGCCTCCGGGAGATCTCTTTGAGCCTTTTTCTTCACGTCAATTTGATGCGGTTATTTTTAATGCGCCGTGGGTTGTTGCCCGAGCCCGCACCCGGGCTGAACTGGCTATTCACGATGAGAAGCAGGAGACGGTGAAACGTTTTTTTCGACAAGTACCACATTTCCTGAAGCCTAATGGCACGATTTTGTTGGGCTACGCTGATGCCTCGGGACCGAAGGCAATTGATAATCTTGAAGCGGTAATTATGGAAGCCGGTTTTCAGATGCAGACTCTCTTTAAAAGACGGGTTGCGACGCACCGTTCTAAACGGAAGTGGGAGCAGATTCGGGTGTACGTGTTACGTAGGGTGTAGGGATTAAGACTCGGAAATCTCGCGAGTGCTGATGCACCGGTAAACGGGCGAGGTTTCCTAACCTCGCCTACCTATTTTAAGGGACATCCTACGGCGTAGACACAGAACCTACGCCTATGGTGAATTTAATCGCGGACAATAGACACTGGCGTTCCTTCCTGTAACCGGTGCTGTTCACTCACAATCACTTGTGTTCCGTTGGCAAGCCGGGACGTAACCACGATCTCTCGACCGTAGATAGCACCAACAGTCACCTGTTCCCGGTGTGCCGCGTTCGCCTTGACTGTGAAAACAGTTCCAGTTCCGTTCTGAATGTGTAAAACTGCATGTAAGGGGAGCAATTGTACATTTTTTTGCTCGCCTGTTTTGATAGAAACTGTCATTGTAGCCCCCGGTTTCAGACTGCTGTTATGGGAGAGGGTACCCACAGCATTCGGTACGGTTGCATAAACAAGCACTGTGTTGTTTTCACTGTCAACTGTTGGACTAATAAAATCAATAGTGCCGACAATATTTTGAATGTCAGCGTTTGTAGAAATCAAGGCGAGTTCACCGCTGTTAATGCTGCGCGCGTCTTGGACGGGCATGCGCCAAACGGCTTTAAGAACATCGACCCCGATGACTGTAAATATCGGTTTCGCTGAAGACGATGTAGCGGATAATGCATGATCTCCGACATTTGAGTGGCGTGTTACGATGATGCCATTAATCGGGGATTTAATGGTAGTGTCACGCAACTGTTCTTGCACTATCTTGAGCTGCTTTTCAGCTTGACTCACTCCTGCTCTTGCATTTTCGATCTCGTGTTCCCAAGATTTGGCTTCCGCCAGTTTCTGGGCTGCATTAAAATCGGCTTGTGCTTGTGTCACCTTTGATTCTGCCAAAGCGATTTCACGTTCCCAGCCTCGGATTTCCACCAGCTTCTGTGCAACATCTAATTCTGCTTTTGCTCTTTCCACGGAGGGATGTCTCGCGCCCTCCTGAAATTGATCTGCTGTAACAACGGCTTCTTCGTAGCGGGTTTGTGCGACTTTCAAGCGGTTTTCAGCGGCTTCAAAATCGCTGTCACTGACGTGCTGTTTTTCATGCAGTGATTTTGTTCGTTCAAAATCCAACTGCGCTTTGCCGAGTTCCACTTTTGCCCGTGTCAACGATTGCTCTGCATTTGTTTCCGATTTTTCGACGGTCTCTTTCGCTGCTTGGTACGCCACTTCTGCCTGCACGAGTTGATTCCGGATACGCATCTCAGCCAGTGAGTTGGTTTCCGTAAGCTGCGACTGCGCCGTCATTAGCGTTTCCTGTGCAACGGCTAACTGAGATTCAACACCCCCCTCGGCGTTCGCTTGTGTTGACGTGAACCGAGCCTTTGCGCTATGCAATGCTGACTCTGCCCGGATCACTGCCAGTGTCGCCTCGTTTGAATCGGTCTCTGCAAGCGCATCGTCTTTTGCTACGTTTTGTCCGACTGTTGCACCCAACGCAACAATTTTCCCCGAAATATTGGCGAATACTTGGACTTCTGCTTGTGGTTGTAGGTGACCATTGTATTGCTTCGTGGTAACAATTGTGCCGCGTCTTGCTGTTGTAACCGATACAGCTACGGGTGATGTCGCCTCTTGGGCAATTGCAGTGCCAACACTCAAACAGCAGAGAACGGTGAGGAGTTTTGTCAGGTATGTTTTCAAAGTGTGTTTATGGGTCATTTTTAAGTTTGTCCTTGAAATCCTTTGTGAACTTTTTCATCTTCGGATGGATTACGAATCGACAGTAAGGCTGCCTTGGATTCAGCTCAAAATAGTTTTGGTGGTAATCTTCAGCAGGATAGAAGGTATTGCTTGGTGTAATTTCTGTAACGATCGGTGCTTCCCACAAATCGGATGCATCCGTCTCTGCTTTAGATTTTTCAGCAATACCTTGTTGTTCTTTCGTGTGGTAGAAGATCGCCGACCGGTATTGAGTGCCGACATCAGCACCTTGGCGATTTAACGTTGTTGGGTCGTGCGTGTGCCAAAAGACTTCCAATAATTCTTCATAAGAGATAACACCCGGATCGAATTGAATCTGGATCACCTCGGCGTGGCCCGTCATTCCTCGGCACACCGCTTGATAAGTTGGGTTGACAGTTGTCCCGCCGGTGTATCCTGAGATGACCTCATGAACGCCTTTGAGCTGTAAAAAAACTGCCTCCACACACCAAAAGCAACCTGCTCCAAACGTTGCTGTCTCTAATTGCATTTTTATTGACGGCTTTCGCGTCGTGGCGAAGTCCGCGCTACTCCTTTTTGTAGGTATTAGTCGTCAGTCGTCAGTTATCAGTTAAGAAACGTTCTTGTAACAAACGTCTATTCGGTAAAGCTATTGTAGCACAAACGAACAGTTTGCGGTACGCGTAGAAATCTTTTACCGAACTCACGTTAACTGATAACTTCTGACTGCTTTGGCTGCGTATGCTACCCTTGCAAAAAGTAGAGCACTGTGCTATACTTGTGGCCCTATGAAACACTTTTTCTTAGTCGCCATGTTTCTATGCCTGATGGCGTGTCAACCAGAGGATCAACGGGCAAAAGCCTTTGTCAATCAACTCGGAGACACAGAAGTATTTCGTCGCACTGAAGCGGGTGGGGCCTTAGTCGAGATGGGCCCCGCGGCTATTGATGCACTGATACAAGGGGTGTCCGCTGAAAACCCGCAGATTCGTGAGATGTCAATATGGACACTCAGCGAGATCAAGACTCCGACAGCTCGCATTGTGCCTGCCCTTATCACCTCCCTTGCCGATACAGAGGAGAAGGTTCGTGTTGTCGGTTCAGTTGCACTTCAGAATATAGGTGAACCTGCCGTGCCGTATCTTATAGATGCCTTAACTGCCCCGTCGGCGGACATTCGACTGAACGCCGCCTATGCGTTAGGTGAAATCGGCAAGCCGCTGGAGACCGTTATGCCTGCACTTATTAAAGCACTCACAGATACGGAGTGGAACGTCCGCCGGCTTGTTGTTCGTGCTTTGATTAGGATAGGCCCTCCAGCAGTTGATTCGTTGATTGAGGCGCTGAATTCACCCGATCAAGATCTCCGTGGGATGGCAGAACGGGCTTTGAACGACATGGGCACTGTGCGGGCACTTAAGGCGATTACAGAAGCAAAGCGCCGGTCCCTTGACCGCTGAATCTATTCAGGCGAAATGCTTTGCCCTTCGATACGGAGGCAGTCGTCCCAATAGGAGACAGTGTACGCCCTTACAGCATCCGGTTGATGGGATTGTTCGAGGAACTGCGATATCCACTCGAGCAGCTGTTGTCGGAGAGAGGGTCGAATTTCACCGTCAACGTAAGCAAGTTCGTGGAAGTCCCGCCGCGTATCTGTATCTAACTGGAAATCAATTTGACGGTACAGCACAAGGTTGACTATCAATCCAAGTGTGAGCTGCTCAATGGGATTCGGGAAAATGCTAAGCGGTGGATCGAGAGCGAATAGATTTTCCTCCGGTAAGGCGTGGACGTAGTGGCATCGGTTCTCGAGGCACGCGAGTTGTCTGTCAATGGTATCAACCTCAGCCAAGTGGATAAATGCCCTTGGAAAATCTGCCTCTCTGATTGTTACCTGAGGCATCCGAATCGTGGTTCTATAGGTTAGCAACGCTTTTAGAAATTCGAGTTCCGTCTGTGTATAAATTTGGATGCTTTCGGTCTCCATATCCGTGTAGTTTGCCCCGATAATCCGTTCTTTATCCGATGTAGGGGGTAGAATTGCGCCGTTGTCTAAAAGGTATCGTGCTCTTGCTAACAACTTTTCTGTTAACGTATTGCCAATTTGGAAGAACTTGACGACACGGTTTTTGCAGAGAAGGCGAACTGCTTTGTCAAGATCGCCTTTGCTGCCGTATTCGAGCCCAAGGCTGGTGAGCGTAAAAGCGGTTTGAATATGAGTTCGAAGTGCCGATTCATCGGAGAGGTCTCGCGTCTTCATTGTAATGCGTTTGTGGGCAATAGCGGAGATGTTCTGGTAGAGCATATCGACCTGTTGGTGTGGTATACCTTCAAGAGTATCTCCGTGTGCCAGGGCTTGCGCGAGAAAGAGGCGACTGTCAAGCGTTGCATCTGCTACAAGGGAGAACTTATTCGTTTTTGTCGTCGAGGGCATCGTCGTCATCCTCATCAAGTGTAAGTGATTCTAAATCAACCTTTTCCATGAGGTCGGCTTCCGTAACATCAATACCGGTTTCCTTATCACGCACCTCGACACGTTCGGCTCTATCTGCTTTTGCGGCATCGAAAACAGCAGTGAGTTCAGCTGCAACATTGCCCTCGGTGTCAATAGCGAAGAGTTCGCTGATGAGCAAACCAAATATCTCATGGTCTGCTTCCCAGATAGCATCACAGATTGCCCGTGCGCGTTCATCAATGTAGTCAATCGCAGGCGAGCCGGGGTCCATGAATTCGTTTTCAAGGAGCATGGCGGCATGCTGATCTTTGACTGTGATGCGGCCGTGAAGAAGCGCTGCCAAGAGGCGGATGTCGAGTTCTCTCAGGAACCGTCCGAGATCGTTCCGTTCGCATTCAGAAAGTTCAAAAAGCCAGAGGTCCAATGACTCTTCGTCAAGTTTTCCATCGTGCCAAACGGCGATGTCGAGGAGTTCCGCAAATTGTTCGTTTGAGAGGCACGGCAATAGTATCGAGGCGAGGCCTGTACCGAGCATTGTGTCTAGGACTTGCAGTACATCCTCGATAGCGCTTTCCTGAATAAGTTCGGTACAGTCAGGGACGAGATAATAAAGCTGCTCCCGTGCTTTCGGGTTACGAGTTGCAGAGAGTATCTCTAATTGCTGATGCTTTTCGTAGCTTTGGAAGAGTCGTTCTGCTTCGCGCGTGGGTAGAGACAGAAGTTTCTTACTTTCGGAGCGTAGAGCGATTGTTTTCGGACTGTTCATGCCGACTTCTCCATTATGAAACGGGTTCGGATACCAAGCATGCCTTCCTTTAAAAGTTATTCCTCACGAAATCAAGGTTTTTCGCTGCAGATGCCACTGGGTCATCCTTTCCGGGCGTTTCCAGTACGAACCAACTGTCGTATCCGATAGCACGTGTGGCATCAAAGACTGCCGGAAAATTGACATCACCTTCACCCGCATGATTGCCTCCTGTATCCTTGATATGCATCTGTGAGATAGCGGAACCGAGACTCTGAATCTCAGCTGGTGAGTCGTAACCGAATCCGGTAGCGTTCCCCATATCATAGTAGACACCAACGGCTGGTGAACCGACGTTATCAATAATGCTTTGGTGCTGTTCTGCATTTAATGTTGATTCGATTGCCAGAGAAATCCCATGTTTTTCGGCGGTTTCGGCGGCGGCTTTCAATCCGTCTATGAAACGTGATGCGTCGATATGATCAGCCTCAATCTTACCGTTCCCAAAAAAGGGTACCAGAATCACCTTGGCACCGAGTTGTGGTGCTGTCTCTGCGAGATATTGCAATTTTGCGATGCCTTCGCTGCGTGTGCTGTCGGTCGGATGCATAAACGAATAAGCAGTGAAACCCCCTGGTGATAGTGAGGGGATTTCGACACCTGCTGCTTCTGCGAAACCCCTCGCTTTGTCGATACCTCCATCTTGCCAGAGTAGATGCTCGCGGTAGTTCACACCCAGGCAGACCTCGACACCATCGAACCCGATTTCTTTTGCTTTCTGAAACGATTCTTCAAACGAAACGGGCAACATTCCGTCCCTAATACCTACTTTCATAATCTCCTCCTAAAGGATATAATCTACGATTCAGACCGAGTTTTGGATTAATTCTGAATTTTAACATAGTCTTAACCCGAATTGCAAGAAGATCAGCAAATTTTTTGGATTTGTTTTCTGAATTACGAAGTTGTGGAAAATCTGGTTGCTTTTTTTAAATTGATATGTTAGCATATTTTAAACCAATTATCTGTACGGGTGAACCAAAAGTTATCTGAGGGAAATGGACTTCTTTGGATGTCGACGGTTATTCTCTTGTACAGAAAAACAGAAAGGATATGTCATGAAAGGACTTCTTAACACTCTCAGGTTTCCTCTGTGGTTCGGGGCCATCCCCGTAACGCTCGTGCGAATGTCAAAAAAAGGTGTTGCCAAAGAGGTCTGTTTTGTGGTAGGATTCACATGTCGCGGTGGGATACACCGAGACATAAAACGCTTGTGGAGTGTCTGTCCGACCTCCACAAGGAGGAGGCACGACATGAAGAAACAAGAATCCCATGACTCTAGGCATGGGAGTATCAAACAGATTACTTGCATAGCTGGAATACTGCTTTTGGCTGTATGTCTCATTCCTGGTGTTCTTGCCCAGAGCTTGATGAGCGATGAATTCCAGGGGACGGGTCAAGACCTTCAGCCCTTCTGGCAGGTCAAGGACGGCGATAAGAGTCCTTGGGAGCTGCAAGATGGATTGCTGGTTGCCGAAGCAGGTTTCGATCAGAATGTATGGGCTGACGATACAGCTACTCGTTTTTATCAGATCACGGATCAGCAACAGTTTGACATTGAAACATCAATGGTTGTTGATTACGCTGACACGTGTACTGTGGCTGGCATCATCGTGTATTCTGCGACAACAAAAGATCACCAGGACCGTGATGGCCAGTGGGTAACATTGAAATTGTGGGGACGTGGTGCTGAGCAAGGCAACAATGCCGTGCTTCAATATCAACGTCGTGAGAACGATGATGCTGCTTTGGGATATGTTGGTACACAAGCCGACTACAACCCGGATCAAGGCGTTATCCCGATTGAACTGCGCGTCAAGCGCGATGGCGATGATTACGAATCATGGTTCAAGCCGAACGGAGAAGGCGATTGGGTCTCGGTGAGTAAAGTGACAAACGAACTCGAGGATCCGCTTGAGGTCGGTATCTACGTCGGTATCTGTGAAGGCGAAAGCGATGCGGGTCGGATGACTGTTACGTTTGATTATTTCCGCGAGGCATCCAGCCCGGCGACACCGGTTGACCCACGCGACAGGCTCGCTGTTACGTGGGGCGAACTCAAAGGACAGTAGTCGCGAAAGTTGTTTGTCGTTTTTCTGAAGTGCTGGACGACTCTAATGCCGCCCAGCACTTTTATAAAACTGTGTTCCACCTGCGTCGGTGTAAAGTTTCAAGAGCATCAAGCCTTCTACTTCGGATTAGGCTGGGCATTTATAGATTCGTAGCGTGGTTTCCTGTTAGGCTGTAGGTTCTATGTTGTTCGTAGCGTGGTTCCTTTAGGCTGGGCATCTGTAGCATAGTTTCCTGTTAGGAGACCATGCATGCTATATTGTAAGGTTTTCTTTATAACATTCCAAACAAGGAGATTTTTGAAATGAAAAACGTATCCCGTTTGACACAAATTATCACTGTTTTACTCGCAATAGGCGTTGCCTGCCTCGGTGTCCACGCCCTGAGCAAAGGGCAGCCCACCAGCGAGATCCACTCGGCTACCGCGGAGGTAGACCCGCGTGTCATTCACGAACCCCCCGAAAAACCGACTGAACCCGGTGAACCGGAGCCGAGGCTGGCTCACCTGAAACACCCCGATCGAGACGCTGGCGTGAGTTTCCCGTCCGAGAGGGCCGGTACCCCTTTAGTGTCGACAACACTGCCGGCGAGCCCCGCGTTATTTTCAAACTATCCGAACCCTTTCAACCCTGAGACGTGGATTCCGTATCAGTTGTCGGAAGCTGCTGATGTGAAGGTGTCTATTTATAGTGCGGATGGGCGTTTGGTGCGTGTCTTGTCTTTAGGGCATCGAGGTGCGGGTGTGTATCGTAGCAAGTCTCGTGCGGCGTATTGGGATGGTCGGAATGCTGTGGGTGAACCTGTGGGGAGTGGTGTGTATTTCTATACGTTGGAGTCGGGTGTTTTCCGTGCGACGCGTAAGTTGTTGATAGTGAAGTAAATGTTTATAGGACTTCCGTGGGTGTCTCCCGTGCTTGCGGGGATCGAAAGGGGTGCAATGTCTCTTGGCTTGCGTGGGTCGCTTGTCTTTATAGGCACAAGCTAAAGTTTTTGGTAAAAAAGGAGTTAGAAAATGCGAAAAACATTAGGTGTTGGGTTAGCGGTTGTGGGATTTATGCTTGCGTTTCTGCCGTTAGCATCTGCGGAGTGGAAGGCGAACGTTGTGAAGAACGATACGGATACGGACGTGTATGTGATTTATTCGACGTGGCGAGTGGGTCGGGGTGAGTTACCTACGGGGTATAGGACGCGTGGGTATTACCGTATTGCCCCGGGGGGAGAAAAGAAGTTCTATGCGTGGTCAGATAATGCGATCTATCTCCGTATCTCTCAATCGGGTGAGGCGCTTAAGCCGCGTGGCGGAGTTTCGCCGTTTAGTTTTTGGGTGCATCCGCTGCGTGCGTTTACGGTGGTATCGGATGTATTGACGAATGCTGTATCTCGGGATGAGCTGATCTATTCGAGCGCTTATGCTTTTGAGTTTGTGCGTTCGGATGGTTTTCTGAGGTATGCCAACGGTGCAAGGGTGACTGTAACCTCTGAGTGGGTGGCTGCCAACGAACCGCCCCCGGAAGAAGGACCAACGGTCAATCCGCCGCCGCTGCTCCCGGAGCGTATAACGACGGCGAAAGATGGTCGTGACATGGTGCTGATCCCTGCGGGTAATTTTCAGATGGGTAGCGACGATCAGAAAGCTCGGCCGGCTGAACAGCCTGTTCACACCGTTTTTGTGGATGCGTTCTACATGGATACGCATGAGGTGACGAATGCGGATTACCAACAATTTGTGTTGGCGAATCCAGAGTGGCAGAAGGATCGTGTTGATGCGAAATACCATAATGGAGATTACCTAAAGCTTTGGGATGGCACCACCTATCCTGCGGGTAAAGGGGATCATCCCGTCGTGTATGTATCGTGGTATGCTGCGATGGCGTATTCGAAGTGGGCTGGCAAACGTTTGCCTTCGGAGGCGGAGTGGGAGAAGTCTGCGCGTGGGGGATTGGTCGGTATGAAGTATTGGGGTAATAGTATATCAGCGGCTGATGCGAACTACGATGAGAATGTAGGCGATACGACGGTCGTAGGTGCCTACGTTGCGAATGGTTATGGTTTATACGATATGGTGGGTAATGTGTGGGAGTGGTGTTTAGATGCGTATGATAGTGATTTCTATACTCATTCCTCTAATCGCAACCCGCTCAGTGATGTGAATAGTATTTCGGATGCAGGCTTAATATTAGATGACTACTTAAATGTTAAGTCTCTTCGTGTCTTGCGGGGCGGCTCCTGGTACAATAGGCCGCAGTTCGTTCGGGTCGCTTTTCGCGGCACCACTGCGCCAACGGATACGTTCGACCAATTCGGTTTTCGTTGCGCGAGGGCTGCTGTAACCCCTTAACGCTTAACAACTTAACACCTTATACCTCACATCTGCAACGCAGATGTGAGGCGGCCCAAAAATTGCGTTTTACTTAACAGAAGATTACTATTTGTAAAATAATCTGTTAGGCTGTGCATCTGTAGCTTGGTTTCCTGTTAGGTTGTGCGTTCTTTATCGTAGCATAGCCTGTTAGGCTGTGCAAATGATTTGTGAATATGATGCCCGGTGTCTTTGGGTGAATAGGCTGCAAACCTGTGTGTTATTTCGTGAGGGCTTGTGTTATTTGGTGGCGTTTATGCACAGCCTGACAGGAAACCATGCTACGGAAGATAGCAACGCGGTTTTAGGCACAGCCTGACAGGAAACCATGCTACGGAAGGCTATGCTACGGAAGATAGCAACGCGGTTTTAGGCACAGCCTGACAGGAAACCATGCTACGGAAGGCTATGCTACGGAAGATAGCAACGCGGTTTTAGGCACAGCCTGACAGGAAACCATGCTACGGAAGGCTATGCTACGGAAGATAGCAACGCGGTTTTTAGGCACAGCCTGACAGGAAACCATGCTACAGGTTTAGAGAAGTTAAGCCTAAGCAAATATGAGGATTTGGGAGGAAGATGAAACGTTCATGCCTTATCGTTGGGCTTTTTCTTACGGTCTGTAGCAATTTTGCTATTGCCGAAGTGAACAACGCAGCCGAACTCCTCCTCGCTACTATAGAATGGGTCGCTATCCGAGAAGGGGCGTTTTTAATGGGGTCAACCCCCGAAGAAGTGGCAGCAGCGTACGAAGACGCAAAGTTGCGGAGTTCGATGCTTGAACGGCACACGTTTGAGGCGGAACTGCCACAACATCGGGTCTATTTGAGTGCCTACGACATCTCGCGGTATGAAATTACGAACGCTCAATATCGAGCCTTTATTGAAGCAACGAACCGTCCGACACCACGCGGGCACAACGGTGAGGAGACGTGGATGGACGAAACCCTTAACGCTGATACACAGCCCGTTGTCGGTGTGACGTGGTTTGACGCGCAGGCGTTCGCGGAATGGATTGGGGGAAGTCTGCCGACCGAAGCGCAGTGGGAACGCGCTGCCCGCGGTACATCAGCACGCACATATCCGTGGGGCGATACGCCCCCTAAGGCGCGTCAGCATGCTAACTTCGCCCGGCGCTATAATCGTCCGGTGTCGGTGGGACAGTTCTCGAAAGGTGAATCACCAGATGGCATCGCGGACCTTGCTGGAAATGTATGGGAGTGGTGCCTTGATGAATACAGTCCGACCACCTATCAGCGAAATAGTAGCGATGTTTCCAAAGATCCGCTCAATCTTCGCTTTCGAGACGTACTTCGGGCAAGAGTGATTCGAGGGGGCGCGTGGGATGTCGGTCGTGCGTTTCTCCGCTCAGGTTTGCGATTCAAATTCTATCCTTTGGATTCAACACATACGATCGGGTTTCGGGTCGTCCGCCCGCGTCCAAAAATAAAAGAATAACCTTCCTACTGCTATGTTCCAATGCAAATACGCCCCGTCTCGTTTTTTGATATCCATCCTAACCCCTTTTTTCCTTTTTATAGTGCCATACCTCAGCAACGCCGATCCGTATTTTCGCGATGTAACCGATGTTATGAAACTTGATTTTCGGCATGTCAACGGATTTTCTCCGGAACGTCGACTCGTTGAGACGATGGGCAGCGGAGGTGCCCTCTTTGACTTCGATAACGATGGAGACTTAGATCTCTATCTCGTTCAAGGTAATTCGCTCTCACCGTCAGCAGAACCTCTGCCTAACAATCGACTTTATCGCAACGATGCTGGTATTTTCGTTGACATCACAGCGTCTGCAAACGTTGGCGATACCGGCTACGGACTGGGGGCAGTCGCTGTGGATTACAATTCTGACGGGTATCGCGACCTATATGTGACAAACTTAGGGAAAAACGTGCTATACCGGAACAATGGAGATGGCACGTTTACCGATGTAACCGAGCAGGCGCAGGTAGGATGCCCGTTGTTGAGCGCGAGTGCTGCGTTTGCTGACATTGACCGGGATGGCGATCTTGATCTCTATGTGTGCAACTACGTTGCATATACTTTGGAAACCGACATGCCGTGCTATTACAAAAATAGCCTGCGTATCTATTGCGGTCCTAACGAATATCAAGGTATTGCTGATGTGTTGTACCGCAACAACGGAAACGGCACGTTCACGGATATTACCAAAGCGGCAGGGGTCTATGAACCGACGACGCGCGGGCTGGGTGTCGTTTTTACGGATATAGACAACGATGGTTGGATGGACATCTACGTCGCAAACGACATGTCTCCGAATACACTTTTTGTCAATCAAGGCGATGGTACCTTTCAGGAGGAAGGTGTCCTCCGCGGTGTTGCCTATAACGGCGATGGTTTGGCAAACGGCTCAATGGGTGTAGATGCGGGCGATTATGATAACGACGGTGATGTAGATCTGTGGGTGACGAATTTCGCCTTGGAAGCAAACTGTCTCATGCAGAACGATGGAGATGGTTACTTTGAGGACGTAACATTTGACACAAACCTCGCCGATCCTTCCTTCTATGCACTCGGATTCGGTACGCGCTTCATTGATTTTGACAATGACGGTTGGTTAGATATACTCGTTGGGAATGGACACATCTGGGATAACGTTAAGCAGATTGACGCGAAACAAAGTTACGCGCAGCCCGTTCAGTTGTTCCGAAATCAGGGCAGAAAACAGACCGATTCCATAAGTTTTGCTGAGATTACTGCTGAAGCCGGATTGCATAGAACACCTTACGTGGTCCGCGGGATGCTTTTCGGGGATATAGATACCGACGGCGATGTGGATGTTGTGCTATGTCAATCGAACCGTCCAGCAGTTATTCTCAGCAATGAGGTGGGCAATGCAAACGCATGGCTAAGGGTGCAATTAGTAGGGACAGATGGCAACACAGACGCGATTGGTGCGTTGGTTCAGGTAGAGACGGACGGAATGACGCTTCTGCGCGAGGTTACCTGCGGCGCGAGTTATTTGTCAGGCAACGATCTCCGTCTCACCTTTGGATTGGGAAGTGCAATGCGGGTAGACAGCCTGCAGATTCGCTGGCACAATGGGAGCGTTCAGGCGTTCGGTGAAGTGGCAATTCGCCAGTCGCTAACACTCTTGCAGGATTGACACTTCTCGTTGTTAATACTACAATGGACGGTAAGGCGAATAGAGAGGGGGCTATTTTTTCAGATCCAAGGGGGGTAGCTCCTAACGGAGTGGAGCGCGGATATGCGCAAAGGAACGTGAAACTCCTAATCCACCCGACCGGACCGCAAGGTAACATTAAAAATATGAAGATTGTTGAAGAGAGAGCGGCGTGGATTCACACGCACTTCGTCCTTGATAGTTTTTACGTCACAGAGCATGAACAGCGGCAGATTTCTATCAGTGTCGAGCCGGAGTTAATGCAACTTGGGATTCAATATGGACTAAGGTATAACATTGCCCCGTCAAAACATCGCGCTATTGTTGTGCTTGAGTGTATCCCGTTTGACGCGGTTAAAGAAGTAATCAAACAGTTGATCAACGACGTGATTAAAGATTTCCCGGTCCGGCTACCCGAACAGCGGAACGTTGTTACAAATATAACCGTCGCGGAACCAGAGATAAGGCAGGCAAATATTAGTGTCCAAGCCCCGGCGCAGTAAGAACGTGCGTTCCAACGGTGCCGTCGGTGATGTTGAAGAGTGATGGAAATTCGTCGCGCCAACCGTCGTTCGCGCGTGGACAGAATTGGCGTGAGTTGCCTTCAATAGCCGTTACACCCGGAATGCGCGCAGCGAGTCCAGCGGAATGCAAGAAAGATGCCCCCGGGCACGTCAAATCCTGAACGGCGAGGAACATACCGTATTCTGCAGCAGCGGCACCCATCAGCAATGCCTGAGAGTGCCCCTTACACGCCTTGAGCGCAACCCCGGAATACCCTTGCTCACGTGCTAATAAAAAAGTCTCAAAGTCGGTCAGCGATTCGTCAATGACCACAGGTTTTATCTCAGCGGCTTTATGCATTTTATTTTCGGGATGCGCCTTTAGGTTCCGATCGGTCGGTTGTTCAATATAGGCGAGGCGTTGGAAAGCTGCGCTCTCTGCTTCTTGAATTTGGTTGAGAAATGCCAACAGATATTCGACATCTTGACAGGTTTCGTTGAAATCAGCGGAGTAATGCCAGGTGTCAATACCACGTTTTGCCTGTGTTTCTGTGGTGACTTTATCAATCGCGAGGATGCGCGCGACATCCCATGGGAGGTCGTTTCCGTTCAGTTTAATCTTTAAATGTGTCAATCCGTCAGCGACAATCCATTCGGGAAGGGTTTCCGGTAAGCCGTCGTTGAGGCGTTCTGAAATATCGGCATCGGTAAGTGGATCGAGTGCGCCGACGAGATGATAAAGCGGCATGTGTGGCGTGGGTTGACGTGAAGTATACTGGTCGAGATATTTTCCAACGAATTTTTCGTTCAAAAAGTGTGACAGGTCTGCTTGAATAAAATCTGGGCCTAATCCGTTATAGCTGTTAATACCGTTTGCCTTCCCGAATCCGTCATGCATTGCTGCATCAATAGGACTTGTTGCAACGGCGGTGCAGAGTTTGGGTACGGGTGATGTGAGCTGCAGGGTGTCAGATACCTCTTCGGCGATTCGTAAAAATTCGGGTTCAAGTACTTCAGAGAGTTCAATGGGGTGGGCGCATAGCGTACAATCTTGTGTTGTTTCGACGGCTAGTTCGGCAAGTTTTTTCATCGCCGAGAGGCTTTGATCAAAAGGGGCGTAGCGCGGTGGAAATGCCCAGACGTTACCGAGTGGCATAGAACCTTTTCCCTCTGCTTCTTTTCCGTCGCGGGTCTGAACTTGCATTCGGACGTTAAAGAGGACACAGTGATCTGTCGGCACGCCGCCGAACTTCAGTGGGGTGCGATATTGGTGTTCTTCAAAGTCGTAATGAACGTCAAGGATGCGGATATCTGTCGGTTTTGGCATAATTTCCTCAGTGTCGTGTATTTTCTTTCATCTTAACCGATTTCCCCCAGCACGTCAAGCAATTTATCTTTACTGTACGTCACAATGCGTGTGCCGACTACTTTGGAATGGAGGCTTTTTTCAATGACGCATAACACAAGCGTTCAAAAAATCACTTCACTTCTCGATAAACATCAAGCATACCGGGATACCTGTCTAAATC
The DNA here is from genome assembly GCA_965202725.1 of Candidatus Poribacteria bacterium. Classification (GTDB taxonomy): domain Bacteria; phylum Poribacteria; class WGA-4E; order WGA-4E; family WGA-3G; genus WGA-3G. The sequence goes on along the minus strand of OZ241845.1, from coordinate 2,879,109 downwards.
TCATTGCTTCGGAGAACACGCCCTCACCCTTGGTAGAAGCACTCTTCGACGAACGGTTGGCGCGGCGGTATGGGAATTATTCTGGCACTGACCTCTACCGACGCGATTACAAGGGTAACCGCTATATTGCTGAAATAGAGGCGTATGCGCAAACGTTAGCGAAGGAGCTCTTTGACGCAGCGTATGTCGATTTTCGCCCATTATCCGGGAACATTGCAGGGATTGGAACAACGTTTGCCTTAGCGACCCCCGGGGATACAGCATTAGAGGTACATAACGGACACCACTATGCCGAAAAACTGAGCTCCTCACCCCTCAAAGTGGAATTACGATCAATTCCAATTCCGTGGGACGGACAACGTTCAAACATCGATCTCGATGCAACGTTTGCGCTGATTGCGGAATACAAACCAAGGATCATCAACGTCGGCTCTGGGGTATTTCTCTTTCCTCAACCTGTACGGGCGTTGAAAGAGGCGATGCGCAAAGCGAATCCAGATTCGTATCTGATCTATGATGCCTCACATGTCATTGGACTCATCGCCGGTAAGCGATTTCAATCCCCTTTTGAGGAAGGCGCGGATGTCATCATTTCCAGTACTCACAAAACACTTGCAGGACCGCAAGGTGGAATGATTTTAACGAACGACCCATCTATTGCTGAACGAGTTGCAAAGGGGCTCTACCCGCTGCTGATGAGCAATCACCACCTGAATCGGCTTCCAGCGTTAGCGGGAGCCTTTATAGAGTGGATGGAGTCTGGTGAGGCACAAGCAGATGCGATTGTTACGAACGCAAAAGCACTCGGTCAAGCGTTGTCGGAACGTGGTGTTCCAATACTCGGTGCCGATCTCGGCTTCACGGAATCACATACGTTAATATTGATTGTAGATAAGTATGGAGAAGGCGGCGCGCTCGCGGCGCATCTGGAAGCGTGCCATATTATTGCAGGAGCCGCAGGACTATCGCCGGAAGTCGGGACATCTGGGTTGCGCATCGGTGTTCAGGAGGTTACTCGATGGGGCATGACCTCGGCGGATGCACCTGACATTGCGGAATGTATCGTCGCTGCGCTCTCTGGCGGGAATCCTGAAGCCCTCAAGCCGCAGGTCGCGAAAGTTGCGCGTCGCTTTGGGACGATCCAGTTTACTGTGGATTAGAAAAAATATAGTAACGCTTCTGAACGGCTCGGAATTTATTATAAATGTTCTGTCGTGTCCACCCAGTTTTTTGTGGCGGTTCAGGCAAGCCAGGGAATGTGTTGATTTTTCAAATACGATGAATAAAAGAACATAATAGGTAATTTGGGACATAGAAAAAGGGCTGTAAACCAACAGAAACAAAGGGTTTACAGCACCTTTTTAATCCCAATAAGTTGGTTTTATTTTCTGCTTATTGCGAAAACTTAAGGGGATACACTCATCGCACACCGGAACCCACGCGCTTCGTTCGTCACCCTCGGACTGAATCTCGTCCGATTAGAGACACGCACAAACTTCACACTACTTACCCAAGACCCACCACGCAACACACGAACACTTCTAACACCCCTCCAACCCGATAAGATACCCTCCATACTCCCACCAGCAAGTGGATTCTGACCCAGAGAAATACTGTAAAAGTCAGGGTTGTATTCATCAAGACACCACTCCCAAACATTGCCCGCCATATCGTATAAACCACCCATATCCCATAACCCGCTCCCAGACGGAGGATACGTTCCAACAGGCGTCGTACCCCCGACATTCCCACCATAGTTCGCCGCACCAGCACCCAACGCACCCCAATGCCAAGAACCCCGAGCCGCACGCTCCCACTCCGCCTCGGTCGGCAAACGTTTCCCACGCCACTCCGCATAAGCCATCGCCGCATACCAACTCACATAAACAACAGGATGGTCGCCCTTCCCAGACGGATAGGTATTTCCAACCCAATGCTTCAGATAATCGCCATCGTGGTATTTTTCAGGAATACGATCCTTCTCCCACTCTGGATTCGCAGCAATAAACTCCTTGTATTCTGCGTTTGTCGTCTCGTATCTGTCCATATAGAACCCATCAAGATGGACATCGTGAGAGGGCTTCTCATCCGCCTCCGCATCTTTGTCCCAAGGGTCGCTGCCCATCCTAAAAAACCTGCCTGCCCTAAAGAACGCCATATCGGGTGGAGTCCGACTGAGCGGCCCTGCTACATCTCGGAGTTCACCGCCTATCATTCTCAGATACCCCTTGATTGCTTTATCAAGGGAATCTGTCGGATTACGGCGCCAATCCTCTTCTCTGACATAAGTCAAAGAGATAGTGTCCGTGGACGGATCGGCTACAGCAAGTTCCCTGATACCCGATCGAGCCCCTAAGGCGATTTCCTCAACAGTTCTGAGCGTTCTTTTGTCAACCACGTGGAGACTCCTAAAGACTTCCGAACCCCCGCCCCAGTCGTCTAAAGGGACAAAAATGTACCGATTCGTTTCAACTGCATACTCCGTTAGAATCGTATAAGAAGAACTGTATCTGCTGCTATCATTTTTATACGGTATGCGGAGTTTTATGTAATCAGGGGTGCGGATGACGTTCGCACCTTGAAAAATGACTTCAGTCCTTCCATCTCCGCTTAGCCATTCAACAACAAATGTAGTTTGGGTGAGTGCTTCTTCTATCGGCATGCCTAACTTAACAAAGTCTTCAGTAGGTGCTTTGTTAAATTTGGGTTGTTGTGCGGATGCAAGCTGTTGGTAAAAGGTTAACATCAGGCAGTAGGTGATTAGGTAAAGTTGGTGTTTCGTGTGCCTGCTCATTACGATTGCTCCTTTATTTCTTTGGTGCATAATTCATGGTAGATATAATACCCCAAGTTGCTACCTTTATCCAAAGAGCTGTTTAATGCTCGTTGCGATAGCCTTGATATAGTTTTATTTTTTAGAATCAATAGCGTCCCAACAGGATAAGAAAAAAATTGAAGTCGAATTTCTGTGTGTAATGTCACTCATTTTTAGAATCTATGATTAAATAAAACCGGCGAGGTCGAGAACCTCGTCAGTCATGAGAGTGTATTTTCGGGTTCATTCTTGTAATGTACTGCATTTAGATGAATCTTGATGTTGTTTCCTTGCCTGGTGCTTGCAAAGGTTCTTGTTTCTGAAGGAGTCGATCGACATCGTACCCTCTCCGAAGTAATTCGATCAATAGCACGTCATCCGTAGTTTCATTCCCTGAAGGTGACATTTTGGTACACCTCGGCAATTGTCTTTACCTATTTTTACTTGACATTTAATAATCTAATGAAGTATCATCGTTGAATAGTATTTAGCAAAATCATGTTTAGCAAAAGGAATACGCATGAAAAATAAACATTGGTATAGTACGGCGAGGCCTCAGGACCTTAGCCCTAAGCTTTTTAATCCCATGAAAAATTTACTTCTGTTTTTTCTCTTTAATGTATTATGTCTGTCAGTTCAGGGAGAAACATTAGAACTTGCTTTTCAGCTGGGTGAGAAGCAGGAACCGCGACTTGACAGACTCCTTCCAGACATTGCGCGACAGATGGCGTTTAACAAGGACAGCACGAAGTTGATAGCAAAGGGAATGGGAGGCACTTTGGTGGAGTGGGATATCAAAAGCCGACGGAAACGAGAAATCAGCGTCATTCACGCCAAGCGATGGTTCGCCTATGCCACGCGGACAAATCAACTATTAGTCCGAGATACAAATGATAACATTACTACCTTTTCAATAGGAGGTGGCCATGAAATACCACTAACAAATGGACAGTATGAAAGCGGCAGCCTGTCTGCAGATGGCACACTCGCCGTTCTGTCAAAAGGTAATAACGAAGTTGAGGTTTGGCAACTCTCCGAGCAAGGTCCGAGTGGTGTGAAAAATGAGGGATCTGTCCAAAAGTTGAGAACCCTTCAGACAGGTCTACCCGTCAGAAACGGTCTCATACTTTCTGATAACGGTCGGTTTATTGCCGCAGCGGAAGGGAGTTACCGAGACAGTGAGGGGCATCGGACATCTATTGAGATTTGGCGCACTGTTGATGAGCATCCGATACGCGTTTTCGACACTGGTGAGATTTTGGGTGTTTGGAATGTCCTGTTTTCGCCGGACGCAATGTTATTGGCTGTTGACACGCAAAAGAATGCGCAGTCTGGGCTCCGCGTTTGGGAAATTAAGACCGGTCGGACACTTCTCTCGAAATCCGGGTTTGAAGCATACTGGACCCGCGCACTTGCCTTTTCGCCGACTTCAGATTGTCTCGCTTCGGGCGATGAGGCGGGGCATCTTCGGGTGTGGAACATCTCCGAAGGTGAATCGGTAATTTGGGAGACTTATCCGACCGGTATTCAAGCCTTAGCCTTTTCACCTAACGGTGATTATTTAGCAGTCGCGCTTTGGGATGCCACAATTCAGGTTCTACGTTGGAGGGACAAGCAGTGAACGATGAGAAAAATTTAGAAGACGGCTCTTACACGGATGCCAAAGGACGAACACGTTGGCGTGAAAACGATGAAATCGCGCGAAGACTCTTGGAACTCCATACCTTCCTAATAATTGCCGACTATCCACAAGACCACGCATCACGGTATCCGCGCCTATCGCATGCTATCTCTCGCTTTCCGGAACCGGTGTCAGATTTAATCGCACAGGGACGGTTGATAGAAGAGATTGGAGGCGTTGGTGAAATCATCGCGGCAATTATCAAGGAATTCGTAGAAACTGGTACAAGCGAGAAGTTGGAAGAGTTCGCCGGTGATACGCCACGGACGATTGTGGAGCTTGTGCCTATACCCGGACTCGGTGCTAAAACAATTAAGCGGTTATACGAAGAAGTCGGTGTCGATAGTCTTGTTTCGCTCCGAGCAGCAATTGATAAAGGGAAACTCAAGGGTTTTCGAGGCATCGGCAAAAAGACGCTGGAAAAGATTGAAGCATATCTTGATGAGGCGTTATAGACTCGTGCTTTATCGTGGCGTTAGGGTAGATGCCGGAGACATAATAACTACTAATGCAACATCAATTTTCAGCAAATCAAAGGAGGAGAGCGGGATGTATTGCCGCAACGTTGTTTGCGAGCGCGGCCCAAGTGTATAGCGTCCCGTGAAATTAATTATGGCGAAATCACTGACCGATGGCGAAATGGTTAATGGCAAGAAGCACGGGTATTGGGTTACCTACTATGCTAATGGCTCTAAGAGGAGCGAAGGTCGCTACGTTGAAGGTAAGAAAGAGGGGTTTTGGATTCAATACCATAAAAATGGGAACAAGGCAAGCGAAGCGTCCTTTCGTGGTGGCAAAAACGAAGGTGACTATATAGCCTATTACGAGAACGGCAATCGTAAGTGGAGGGGGCCCTACCGAAAACATGATGGCAGCTCGGCTGATGGGAGAAAAGAGGGGGTTTGGCTTTGCTATGAGGAGGATGGCGAGACGGTGTGGCGTATCATCACCTACAAGAAAGGCGGTGCTCGAGCGAAACCGGATGAATACCCGCTCGGGGTCTGCGCGGTTTGCGGTGAAGGCAGGCGTTCAACGTGGAAGGATACCTGTCCGCAATGCGGAGCTGAGGCATCTGACTAATCGATAAAAAGTCTGAAGTTCTTTATCTAAATCGGGTTTTAATAAGTAAATAACGAGCCTGTATAGAAGAGAGAAAAATAATTGGAAACTCAGTCAGACTTTTGGTATATTTGGGTGTTGCCGATAGTATTTTTTGCTTTACAGATCCCAAGCGCAGTAAACGCTGAAACAGAAAAAGACCCCGTTCACAGAGTTGCGACGGCTGTCCGCGTTAACGGGACACCACCGCAATTAGACGGTATCTTAGATGATGACATTTGGAAGACCGCTCCACTCCACGAAGGCTTTCGTCAACGTGACCCCGATGAAGGAGAACCTGCCTCCCAACGGACTACATTCCAAGTTGCGTACGACGATGAAGCAGTCTATTTTGCTGTTATGTGCTATGATACTGAACCTGATAAGATTGTATCTCGGCTCGTCAGGCGCGACGATTATGTTGAGTCTGATAAGGTTCAAATTATCCTTGATCCCCATTACAACCGACAGCGCGGCTTCTCGTTTACGATTTATCCCTCCGGTGCGGTGATAGATGGTATTACGGGCGGCGGCGGTCCGGACGGTTGGAATAACGCATGGGACGGTGTGTGGGAAGCAAAAACCTATATCCATGGGAATGGGTGGGCAGTAGAGTGTAAAATTCCGTTTTACCTGTTCCGCTTCTCACCGAAGGCTAAATACATCTGGGGGCTACAGGTAGAACGGGAGATTAGCCGTAGAAAAGAGCGTTCCCACTGGCGTTTGATTAAGAAAGGTACACCGGGGTGGATAGCGCATTTCGGGGACTTGGTAGGAATTGAGAATATCCATCCGTCTCGTCATCTGGAGTTAATTCCCTACGCTATGGGCAGAACAACTTTGAACAGCGAAGAGGATTTGTGCGGTAATGTTGGCGGTGATGTCCAATATAGGATTACTTCTGGTATCACGCTCAACGTCACAGTCAACCCTGACTTTGGACAGGTAGAGGCTGATCCTGCTACCCTGAATTTTTCTGCCTATGAAGAGTTTTTTGAGGAACGGCGCCCCTTTTTTGTCAAGGGGTCATCCATTTTTAACTTCGGGGATTGGAACAATCGATTCTTCTACTCGCGACGGATCGGACGGCCACCCGGGCATTTTAAAATTCCAGGAGGGGCAACCGAACTGAGCTGTCCAGAAGCGACGACAATTCTGGGGGCAGCTAAAATCATTGGAAGAACCAACAGTAACACCTCCTTCGGTATTATGGAGGTTGTCACGGCCCCGGCGTATGCTCAGATTAAGGAAAAAGACAAGCGTCGCGCTTATCTCGTTGAGCCGTTGACGAATTATTTTATCGGTAGGGTCAAGCAAGATGTTTTAAAGGGCAATTCATACATCGGGTTGGTGACAACAGCCGTAAACCGACAGGCTTCCAACGCCGCCTATGTAAGCGGTCTTGATTGGGAGTTAAAGTTTGCGAAAGAACGTTACCAGATAAGCGGGATGTTAGCGGGAAGCCAAGCAGGGAAACGGGCTGCGCGCAAGTCGGGGTACTTCGCACATATTGAATTTGATAAACAGGGCGGGTGGTGGAGACTTGATACCAATTTTAATATTCGTTCCCCGGGTTTGGACATAAATGATATAGGGTATACGCAACGTGGCGATATGATGCGATGGTTCTATGACTTTATCATCAAAAAAGAGCAAACGTTTAGCATTTTCCGAGAGGTCACTTTTGGCCTCTACGGCTGGCGAGAATGGAATTATGATGGCGTTAGCATTGGGCGCTACTCTGAGATATGGACAGATGGTAAACTGAAAAATTACTGGGAGTATGACCTATGGGTGGGTCGGAATCTCGAGGCGTTTAACGACGAAGATGTTCAACGTGGCGGAACGTTGATTAAAAATCCTGCGGGTTGGTGGATTTTTACGCAACTTAGAACGGATAGCCGTAAAATGCTCCAACTTGAACTGAATCCGATCTTCGCCTGGGATGATGATAATAAGACTTCTGAAAGAGAAGTCAGTCTCCGCTTGAATATTCGGCCTGTATCCAACATTGATGTGAGCATCGGACCGATGTATCGCTATAAAATTGACGATGCCCAATGGGTCGAGTTGATTGAAGAAAATATCAATGGACGCGTCAAAAAACACTACGTCTATGGGGAATTGACAAGTCAAACGCTTGATTTCACCACCCGTGCAAACATTAGTTTCACACCGAAGCTAAGTCTTCAATTCTACGTGCAGCCCTTTATTAGCATCGGCAATTATACGAACTTCAAAGCATTGGTCAAACCGAGGTCGTATGAGTTCAAACCCTATCCGCTGAAGCGAAATCCTGATTTCCATATCCGTTCATTGCGTGGAAATACCGTTCTTCGTTGGGAATTCCGTCCGGGAAGTACACTGTTTTTGGTTTGGTCTCAATCGCGTGAAATCGAATTAGAGGATGTAGGAGCAGAAGCCCTTGATTTTCGCCCGGTGGATCGCTTGCGAAGCAGTTTCGTGGACCCTGGCAAGAATATCTTCCTGATTAAATGTCGGTACTGGTTTGGTGTGTAATTTTTGAATCGTTTCGGAGAGAATTTTGCGATTGAGGTTGTTGGAGATCGGTACCGAGTGATTGCCGCGGCTCCGAATGCAAAGGCTTATAAACTCTTCAAACGCAATGGACGTGCTGTTATTGTACAATTACGTCAGGATACGAAATACATGCTTTTGGCTGACCTCTTGCGGCGCAAGTAAAAATTTGACAAATGATACAGGAACTGCAGACAGCACCAATGCGTCGACAAACGGTAAGCCGGGTCAAGAGATTGACGCGGCTTTTCTTTTTTCGAAAACTTACGGGACTCGCAAAAATAGGCGGGGCATAGCAAAATCGCGTTTCTATTTGACAAACCATAACTAGAAATGTATAATGTAACCAAGAAATTGCCCTATTCGGGCGCATCTTATACGTCTATACTGATACAGTTTTAACAGCATAAAATATGGAGGCCTAACACAGAAATGGCTGATTACGCAAATCCTGATGTTTTAGTGAGTACGGAGTGGGTAGCTGAACACGGTGGTGATGATGGCGTTCGATTGCTTGAAGTTGATGTCGATACCGAGGCGTATGCTGAAGGGCATATTGCTGGCGCAGTCGGGCTCAATTGGGAGACTCAGTTGTGCGATCAGGTTCGACGCGATATCCTCACAAAAGATCAGTTTGAAGGGCTCTGCAATGACAGTGGTATCGCTAATGACACGACGCTTATCTTCTATGGCGATAATAACAATTGGTTCGCGACGTATGCTTTATGGCAATTCCGCTACTACGGTCACGATGAAAGCAAACTCAAGGTGATGAATGGCGGCCGACAGAAATGGATAGATGAGGGCAGGGCACTTGTTACCGATATGCCTAACTATTCTGCGACAGGATACCAAGCGAAGTTTCCTGATGACAATGTTCGGGCTACAGCCGGTAACGTTCGTGAGACACTCGGACAAGGCGTTGTTAACCTTGTTGATGTGCGGTCACCTGCTGAATTTACAGGGGAGGTCATTGCGCCGCCGGGCATGAGCGAAACGGCGCAGCGTGGCGGACATATCCCCGGTGCCGCGAATATCCCGTGGTCGACAGCCGTCGCTGAAGATGGAACCTTTAAGTCCCACGACGAACTGCAAGCCATTTACGGGGGTGCAGGGGTTGATGAAAGTAAGGAGACCGTTGCCTATTGCCGTATTGGCGAACGTTCATCGCATACATGGTTTGTATTGAAGTACCTACTCGGTTATGAAAAGGTCCGCAACTATGATGGTAGTTGGACAGAGTGGGGTAATCTCGTGGGAGCACCCATCAGCCGTGACTAAAGGAACAGCTGCCAGTCTTCGGTTGTTGGTCATCAGTAACTGAAACCTCTGAGGGCTAAAAGCCGATGGCTGATAGGTAAAAAAAAATGCCTAAATTTATTTCTGCCCACGTCATTGCTTGCATGACACGTCAAGATGTTGCGCGATTGCTGAAGCGTTTCAAAGAAGTAGAGAATGCGGATGTGAAGAATATCCGGGTCTTGTGCGATACGCTTTCAGGTCGAATGGTTTGCGAATGGGAGGCACGCGATCGTGTTGCCTTAGTTGAATGGCTTAAAAAGTGCAACGTCCAGTTGCGCGGCACCGGTGAATGGGTTATGGCAGTCCAATATGAGTCAATGGATGATGAATTAGCGGCTCCGTCGCGGCGTGTTCTTTAGAAATTCAAGCGGGCAAGATAACAGCAAAACCGATGTATTACTTAACCCGACAAGCGGCGTTTGAAGCATCACATTACAATCGTATTCCTGGATTGAGCGATGCAGAAAACTTTAAACTGTTCGGTGCCGCTGCGAATCCAAATAGCCACGGGCATAACTATATTCTCGAGGTAATGGTGAAAGGCAATGTGGATGCCGATGACGGCATGGTTATCAATCTGTTAACGTTAGATGTGTTGTTGAAGAAAGAGGTGCTCGCCAATTATGATCATAAGCACCTGAACCAGCAACATCCGGTTTTTGCAGGCAACCCGCATTTGCAACCTACATGTGAAAACATCGCTATTGAGATTTGGCAGCGGCTCGAGCCTTCTCTGCCAGGTGGCATGTTGAATAGGGTGCGTCTCTGCGAAAGTGCCACGAATTTTACGGACTATCATGGAGAAGGACAGGTGGTTTATCTTACCAAAGTTTACGAATTCAGCTCTGCCCATCGTTTGCACAGTCATGTGCTCAGCGATGAAGAAAACCGCGATATCTTTGGAAAGTGTAACAATCCGGCAGGTCATGGGCATAACTATGTTCTGGAAGTTACCGTAAAGGGTAATGTGGATCGAAGAACTGGGTTGGTTGTAGGTTTGGGTTTTCTTGATGAAGTTGTTCGGGAACAGGTTTACCCGCGGTTCGATTATAAACACCTGAATGTGGATGCCCCTGAATTTGAAAAACTTAATCCGACTTCGGAAAACTTCGTCAAAGTGCTATGGGATATACTGGAACCGAATCTGCGGCCGGTAGTTTTACATCGCCTGCGTTTGCGGGAAACACCGAAAAATCATTTCGATTACTACGGCGAGTGATTTATCTATATTTCAGTAGACGCAGTTAAAAATAGTGCAGTAGACGCAGTTAAAAATAGTGGAATGGAGACCGTTTTAACATAATGGCGTTTAAACAGCGGGGTTCTACCCCAGAATTAGAGGAACTTTTTACCAACCTTCTTAAAAATTTAGGTGAAGATCCGAGCCGTCAGGGGCTTTTGAGAACACCGAGTCGGGCTGCTGAAGCGATGCAGTTTCTGACCAGCGGCTATCACCAAGATATCGATAAAATTTTGAATGAGGCTATCTTTGATGAGGATTATGATGAAATGGTGATCGTCAAAGATATTGAATTTTACAGTCTTTGCGAACACCATATTCTTCCGTTCTGGGGCAGGTGTCACGTTGGGTATCTTCCTCAAAATCGGATTATAGGTCTGAGTAAAATTCCGCGTATCGTAGATATGTTTTCTCGGCGTTTACAGGTACAGGAGCGGTTGACACGTGAAATCGCCGAGGCCCTGGAAACTGCACTTTATCCACGTGGGGTTGCCGTAGTGATAGAAGGCCAACATCTTTGCATGATGGCGCGCGGCGTGCAAAAACAAACACCACGGATGACGACAAACGTCATGTTAGGAACCTTCCGAGAGGATAGTTCGACACGTGCAGAGTTTTTGCGGTGTATCCAGATATCCTAACGTCAATCTTTGGGGTCTTGTGGATACCCAAATAGACCTAAAGTTCAAACGCACATCGAAATAGGGAGATGAACATGGTTCCACCTACCCATCCGAATCGGGCGGATATAGGGGCACTCGGCGGAAAAGTTGCAGTGATTACTGGAGGATCAAAAGGGCTTGGTAAAGCGATCGCCTTTGGTTTGGCTGGAGCTGGTGTGAAGGTGGTGCTTGCTGCTCGGACCGCTGAGCCCCTTGAACAAGTGGCAGCGAGTCTTAGGGAGGGGGGGGGCGAAGCACTCGCTGTGCCAACGGATGTAACCGACGTAGCGGCGGTGCAAGGGCTTTTCCAAAAAACCCTGGATGTTTACCACCGCTTAGATATCCTGATTAACAATGCCGGGATTGGTCGTTTTGGAACGGTTGTCGATTTCACACCTAGTGATTGGGATGCGGTCATTAACGCTAACTTAAAGGCGATTTATCTTTGCACGCAGGCCGCGCTTTCACCTATGTTAGCACAAGGAGGCGGGCAGATTATTAATGTGCTTTCGATCGCTGCGAAAGTTCCGTTTGAGACCTCGAGCGCGTATTGCGCTGCGAAGGCAGGCGCGTTGGCATTTACAAAGGTTTTAGCAAGTGAAGTCCGTCAACAGAATATTCGGGTGACTGCTGTGCTACCGGGTTCGGTGCATACACCATTTTGGGATGATATGCCACAACATCCAGATTTTGATCAGATGCTTAAACCAGACCATGTAGCTGATACGGTTGTCTGGATCTGCCAACAACCGTCGGGTATGGTAACCGAGGAAATTATCGTGATGCCACCGTTGGGAATTCTTTAGGAGTGTTGGTCTATACCTCTATAAGTCTTGGTTATATAATTTTGCCTCAGTGTGCTTCAAGACGTAAAATTTCCAACTTTCCGTGAGATACGAATTTTGCGGATAGCTCGTTCATCGGCATCTATGACTGTAAGGACTGAATCCCGTAATTTGAGTTCGATGCCAGTTTCTGGGATGGTTCCGGTGCGCTCCAAGATATAACCGGCGACTGTTTCGTAATCGCCTTCAGGGATTGGGAGCCGGTACTGTTCTTTGAGCAGGTTGACTTCGGTTCTTCCATCACATTCGAGGATTTTCGGGGCGATTAAACGGATGACGTCAGGTTCATCACGTTCATCGGCGAATTCACCAACAATTTCTTCAACAAGATCTTCCACAGTAACCAGGCCAACGGTGCCACCGTATTCATCCACAGCAAATACCATGGTGTGTCGTGTGTCTTGGATCTCTTTGAGAAGGGCATTGATATTTTTTGATTCGGGAACAAAGTGCAAGGTCGTGCGGATAAAAGGTTCCACTGTTTCAGGTGGATTGTCTTCTCTTTTACGTTGATTTGTCTGAGTCAGTTCTTTGTCTTTTCCCGAAGAACTTGCGTTGTTACCAGCGGTACCTGATGCGACTTCATCGTAAATAACATCTAAGAGGTTAATGATCCCAATAATGTTATAGATGTGTTCTTCGTAGACTGGGATTCTTGAAAAGCCTGAGTCAGCAGCAATTTGCAAAAAAACTTCGTATTTTGTGTTTTTTTCGATGGCAACGATATCAACGAGCGGAACCATGACTTGGGAAACCGTTCGGTCTTGAAGGTTGAGCAGGCTATGAATCATCCTACGTTGGTCGGTTAGTAGGTTTCCTGAACGTTCACCAATACTCGCGAGAAGCCGTAATTCTTCACGTTGGGCATCAGGGCTTTGGCTGTGAGAACTTCTGTCTATGAGTTTAATGAGAAGTTGTGTAAGATTTTGGACGAGATAGATAAAGGGTTTGAAAATCATCTCAGAGACCCTTAGAGGGTAGGCGTAGCGTAGTGCTAAGATATCGGCTTTGACCCGAAAAATGGTTTTCGGTAAAATTTCTCCGAAAATCAGAAGCAGCGCCGTTATACCAACAGTAGCGATTAAGCCTTGTAAACTTACCGCGAGGTTCGGAAGTCCCTCTGCGACAAGCCCTTCACCAAGTTGTGCGATGAGTACATTTGCGAGGTTCGTTCCAACTAAGGTGAGTGCAAGCATCCGCTGTGGGGATTCAACTAAGCGGCGAATAATGCTTGCTTTGGTATCACCGGATTCAACGAGTTGATTAAGTCGGATTTTGTTAACTGATACGAGGGCAGTCTCTGAACCAGAGTAGAAAGCCGATAGTACAAGGCAGACGAGCACTGCGATCGCGAATGAACTGAGCACCGCGATTTGTGCTGTGCCACTGGCACCAATGAAGAAGAGGGATAAGAAGAGGACTTTCAATTGTTACGTCTCCGTTTTCGGGGTAACAGGCAGCTTGATGGATAATCTTGTGATGACATTGCCCTCTGTAGCCGTTATTTCAAATGTGATGCCCTTTCCGTCAGTGTATGATTCCCCTACCGAAGGGATTCTACCGAAGAGGCCAAAAGCGTAACCACCGATAGTGTCAACGTCGTCTTCACTGATTTTTAGTTCGTCAAATTGATGATTGAGTTCTCGGATGCTCATCCTGCCGGATACTTCGAGTAACAAGGGGTCTATCGAGTGTTTAACAAAAATAGGTAAAGATTCGTCTCTATCATGTTCGTCTACGATGTCGCCGACTACCTGTTCAACGATGTCTTCAGTTGTAACGATACCCGATACACCGCCATATTCATCTAAGAGAATCGCCATTTTTGTTTTTTCGTGTTTAAATTGTAGCAGTAACACCCCGATTTTACGGGTTTCGAGCACCAAAACGGGTTCTCGAATAAGAGGTGCATTAGAGGGGGCGTTAGGTATTGTATCGCGTTTGCCGAGGAACGCATCAAGTGTGAGTGAATTTACTGAGGTGTCCCGCCAAAGCGGAAAATCTTTGACATAGAAGATCCCGCAGATATTATCAATCTGGTCTTGATAGACGGGAATGCGTGAAAATCCTGACTCCTTTGCCTGCTTCAGGGTTTCTTGGATAGTCTTAGACGTGGGGACTGCGATGACTTCGGTCCGAGGCACCATAATTTCTTTTGCTTCAATATCGCGCAATTCAAGAATATTGCTCACAATTGCGCGTTCCTCTGCAGGCAGCGCTTCTTCTTGGTAGGTATTGACAATTTCTTTGAAATCTGTGGCTGTGAGATGCTCGGTATCAGGCGTATGCCCAGTAAATATGGGAACGAGGAAGTCTATGATGCGTCGCAATAATGCTCTTAGCGGTGTAATGCAGATCGAAAATATCCACAAAGGTGGTGCTGTTATTTTTGCGAAGGTTTCAGCGTGCTTAATTGCGTAAGTCTTTGGAGCCATCTCACCAAAAATCAGCATGAGAAGGACACTCAGAACTGTGGCTACAGCAAATTGGAGCACCTCTGTACTATGGAGCAAGACTTGCTTGATGAGCCGCAACATGAGAATTGCAAATGAGACATTTACAAGATTGTTACCAAGCAGAACAGTGATAAATAATCTCGGGGGGTTGTCAACGAAGCTAACAATGGCAGACGTTCTGCCCTTTTCAAAACGGAGACGCTCAATCTGCACCTGCGTGAGCGCGCATAAAGCAGTCTCGGATCCTGAAAAGAAGCCGGATAAAACGAGTAACCCTGTCAAACTGATTAGGTAAGGGAGTAGCGGAACAACTTCCATTCTTTTTATGAAGCGCTCTTTCGGTAGAATTGACGATCCGAAGTGTGCTCTTGATTATACGAAATTAGCGAGAATTTACAGACTAGCATTTCCATTTGATTTTCCTTATTTTAACATATTGACAAATAAATCGCAATAAAAAATAAAAAATATTTGCTATTCAATGTAGCGCATAGTTAATGGTTTATAGTCATTCGTTGTGGCAGGTGAAAGCTTTTGCAGCTGCCACACGTCTTAACCCGCAACTAACAACTATAAACTGAAAGTGCAGCGACCTAAATTGAGGATGTTCATGACAAAGTTAGAACAGATGCGACGGATCGAAGCGTGTGGTATCGTCGCTATAATTCGCGCGAAGAGTGCAAATGAATTGATTGATGCTGCCGCGGCGATACACGCGGGTGGCGTTGATATAATTGAAGTAACAATGACGACACCGAATGCGCTTCAAGTAATTAGTGATGTATCGTCAACATATGGAGATTCCCTTCTCGTCGGTGCCGGGTCGGTCCTAGACGCGGAGACCGCGCGTGCTGTGATGCTGGCAGGCGCGGAGTTCATTGTCAGTCCCGTTACCAAGGCTGCTGTCATTGAGATCTGTAATCGCTATGGCAAAGTCGTTATTCCAGGTGCTTTTACGCCAACGGAGATTTTGATGGCATGGGAAGCCGGCGCGGATTATATCAAGGTGTTTCCATCAACTGGCAGTGGGGCTTCATATATAAAAGATGTAAAAGCCCCACTGCCTCATATTCCTCTTGTGCCGACGGGTGGTATTAATGTTGAAAACGCTGGCGAATTTATCAGGGCTGGTGCCACAGCGTTGGGAGTTGGCAGTGCCTTGGTTAATAATCAACTCATTGAAGCCGGTGACTTTGAATCCCTTACAGAACGCGCGAAGAAATTGTATACCGAAGTGCAACGCGCTCGGCTCCAAGGGTAATTAGGCTTAGAATTTGAAAAAATGATTTTTTGTTGACAATTAATGTTAATTCCGTTAAGTTTAACATTAACGTGAGTTTGAAAAAAGTTTTAGCAGTTAAAAGGGATAAGTAAATTTTTAGCGCCTGAAGTTCTCCGAATTTGAATGTCGGTTTTTTCAGGAAATACATGCAAGGGCTTAACGCAGAAATAGCGTTGACTTGGAAGTTGATGAAGCTGCTATGCCGAGAGTGTTCGACTTGCGTCTGTGTTTTGATTTCTTTGATAACCGGTTCAATGCTGATGCGTTTTTTCAGAAATACCGCATCGGACACCGATGAAGCCAGGGGTTGCATATTCTTTTCGAACCCATAGCCCCTTATAGAGGTTTTGCCACGTTCAGCGTTTGCCATAAAAACGCGATGCTTTGAGATACGCTGGGTAGGACAGACGGGCAGGGGTGTCGAACCCATGAAAGGGCACTGCTGCACGAACCCAAGCGGGTGTAAAGATAAAACGCCAAAAGCCTCAAGACTTCTTGTTGAAACTCCACGAAGAGAGGGTAGCTGACGAGGTTTGGAAACTCCGAATACCAAAGCGATGTTCTTTATACCCAAATTTCTAACTCATATTTATTAAACTCGCGTTAATATGGGGTTGTATCTCATCCGTTTTATTGTCTGCTTTAAACTCTTGAAGATGCTGTCATGAAGGTTGACCAATTAATTTTAGGTAAATATAGATTGCTGGAGTATCTGAATTCGGGGGGATTCTCGTCCGTTTTTCGCGCCCGCGAAGAGATGACGAACCGGAACGTTGCCATCAAAGCCTTAGCAAAAACAGCATATCTGGCAGGTAGAATGAAGTTTTTGCTAAACGAGTTTCAAGCGATGTCAAAAATTTGGGGACATCCAAATATTGTCTCGATTCACACAGTTGAACCGGGCACAGAGGACTATGTCGCCTGGATCGTGATGGAATATGTTGAAGGGAAGAGCCTTCATGAGCTCATGCAGGAGGGGCCGCTTTCGCTAACGGATACAATCAATATTGGCTTGGATATTTGCCGCGGGCTCGAAGCAGCACATGCTCATAAAATTATGCATCGCGACATCAAGCCCCAAAATATATTGCTCACGACCGATAAACAGGCGAAGGTTGCGGATTTCAGTATCGCCCGTATTTTTGGCGAAACCACCGAGTTTGCTGAAACGATGGCGGGAACCCGTCGCTACATGGCCCCGGAACAACACTATGGATCTTACGACTATCGTGCAGACCTCTATTCCACAGCCCTTATTTTGTATCAAGCCGTGACGGCCCGATTTCCCTTTTCAGGTGAAAACAAGGATATGGAGAAAAAGAAGGCAGCTGGAGAAATAGAAGATATCGATAGATGTCCAGAGGTACTTCGCCCTTTCTTACGAAAAGCACTTCATCGCCAGCTCTCTGAACGGCATCAAAATGCGTCTGAGATGTACAATGCGTTAGATCGTATCCGCCAAGATGAGTACGTCAAACAGGCTTCGCAGCTTATTGACGCCAGCGTCAATTCCAGCAATCCAAGATTAGCAGAGGCACTTGAGCGATGCCGTAAAACCTTCCGCCTTCCCCTCGAAGTCGCGGAACGAATAAATCAAAATCTCTTTTTTGAGCAGCGGCGGAAAGAGGAAAATAATAAGCGCGAGAAGTTGGTTGCCCAAATCTACCAACACTATACACTTGCTACACGCTACATTGAGAGCCAAGAGTACATGAGCGTTTTTGAAGAAGTCCAGAAAGCGACTCGGCTTTGTCTAGACGACCAAAGGTTAATTAGGTCTGTTGATAACTTGTTCCGGCAGCTTAATATCGTGCCCCCTCCTTTAGCAGCGAGCCCAACTGCTGAAAAAATCATCAAACTCATTCAGCAATTGCCGGATAACGAAAATGCTGTGCTTCGCGCGTGGCTTGATAACCAGGAGCTTACCCGTGAGGAAGCGGGAACCAATATAGTTCCGATCCAACCGCAAGTTAAGGTGTCGGGCAGCTATCGGATGGTTATTGAGGAGGCATCGCCAGAATTTTTGCTGGATCAAGTTCATATTGATATCCAGTATCCGCACGAAGAGGAAGCGTTTCATATTTTCCAAAAAATCCGAATTTACCAGCAACAAGGCAGGATGCAGCGGTGTTACGTTCTGTATAATAAGCTCGGGAAATTTTACCAGAAACAAGCGCGCAACTTTGCAAAATCGGATAATCTCGAGCTGGTTGCTAACTGTTATACGCGTTCGCGATTTGCGTATACTGTGGCTGAAAAATTTCGACTTGCCAGGAAAAACGCGAAAAATGGTGGGATTTACTACACCCGCCTTGGGCGCCAATTTGAACTCCGACGCTCATGGGAGGAAGCCGGAAAATCTTATATCCTTGCTGCCTTCAATCATAGTTACGCAAATCTGCCAGCCCTTGTTGAAGAGTGCCAAAGAATGGCAACTGTCTGCTATTTCAACGCCGCTGAGAGTGCTCATCTGAATGGTGAGTTACAGATCGCCTATGACTATTACATGTTAATTATAAAGATAGGTGAGAAGATGTCGTCGCCCACAAAGGTGGTGAGTGAGGCACAAAAACTTATCTTGGACATCCCTGTTCAAAGTTAATCGAGGAGCACGACGTGAAAGCAGCTTTAAAGCGCGGAGAGGTTCTTATAGGGACGTTTGTCCTTGAATTTGGCGGATCCGCAATTGCGACGCTTTTGGCAAGGGCAGGGGCAGACTTTATTGTTGCTGATTTGGAACATAGTGTGTTTTCTATAGAAACAATGGGACGCATAATTCGGGACGCACGCGGCGCAAATTTACCGTGTATCGTGCGTGTTCCGGTCCTTGAACGCCATTTTGTTTCGCGCATCCTTGACGCAGGGGCAACGGGAGTCATGATTCCACGGGTTGAATCCGGTGAAGATCTTGAAAAAATCCAAAACTGGACGAAGTATGCACCTGAAGGCGACCGTGGGGTCGCGTTCGGTATCGGACATACCGACTACGGGGACTTTACAAAACTTGATACTCAGGAGTATGTGCGGCGGGCAAACGAGGAGATCCTTCGCATAGGACAAATTGAGACTGTCAAAGCTGTTGAAAATTTGGAGGACATTCTCACCACTGGAGGGTTGGATGTTATCTTTATTGGCCCTTATGACTTATCTACCTCTATGGGAATTTCCGGTGAACTTGAGCATCCGTTGCTTCTGGCTGCGATCAAAAGAGTCATTGCGCTTACACAGCGCTACAATGTGCCTTTGGGTTGTTATGTCAACGATTTTGAAAGTGGTGTGCAGTGGTTAAAGCAGGGTGTTCAATTGATTGCGTGTGGGAATGATGCTTTTTTGTTAACCTGTAAATTTGCCGATGAGAGTCAAAAATTTAGAAATGTTGCGGGTTCTTGAACGCGGGGCTTATCGCAAAAAGATGGCAACTTACGATATTCTTACAATCGGACGCAGCTCTATAGATCTCTACGCCAATGACATCGGAGCTCCCTTCCCGGACATTAAAAGTTTTGGGGCCTTCGTTGGGGGGTGTCCTACTAACATCAGCGTTGGTGTACAAAGGCTTGGGCTACGCGCTGCGTTACTTACAGCGGTCGGAGAGGATCCGGTTGGAGAATTTCTCCTCAAGTTTTTGAATGACGAGGGTGTTGAAACCCGGTTTATCCCTTGCAAACCTGGGCACCGGACGAGTGCTGTTGTCCTCGGCATTGAACCGCCAGATCGGTTCCCGTTAATCTATTACCGAGATAATTGTGCGGATATTGAACTGACAATTGATGACGTTCTCGCTGCACCGATTGCTGAGAGTCGGGCAGTGCTAATATCGGAGACTGGCTTGAGCAAAGAACCGAGCCGTAGTGCAACGGTCTATGCCGCAGAGCAAGCAAAAGCGTTGGGAAAGCGGGTCTTTTTAGACTTCGATTTTCGGGCGGATCAATGGCACGATCCCAGAGCATTTGGGATCGTTATTCGGTCTGTCTTACGCTATGTTGACATCGCTATCGGGACGGAGGAAGAAATCAAAGCGGCTACACTTACGAATATTTCTCAGCTCACAATTGAGCACTCCCAAATTTCAAACCCTACGATTCAAGGGGATATGGCGGGCGCTATTCAGATGCTCTTAGGTGCGGGTCCAGATGCCTTGATCGTGAAGCGCGGTATTGAGGGGGCAGATGTCCATTTGCCAAGCGGTAAGGTCGTTCATGCAGCACCGTTTCCAGTCGAAGTTTACAATACCCTTGGGGCTGGAGACTCCTTCGCCAGTGGTTTTGTCTACGGGAACCTCAATGATTGGGGTTGGGAAAAATCTGCGCGTCTTGGCAATGCAACCGGTGCAATTGTGGTAACCCGGCACGGTTGTGCTAACTTTATGCCAACGATGCCTGAAGTCGATGCATTTGTCGCGGAACGTGGCGGATGGTAAATACGCTATCCGGTTTTGTGGGACTATGTTTCCGTGCCTCAGTTTTTAAACATCACACTATTTTATCAAAGGAGAAGCGACTTCCCTTACGGAAAACGCGTAGCAATTTTCATGAAAATACGGAAACTTACGATGGGGCAAGCCATCGTTCAATTTCTGCAGCAACAATATGTTGAGCGAGACGGGAACGAAACGCAGTTTTTTGCAGGTATGTTTGGTATCTTTGGTCACGGAAATGTTGCTGGTATTGGACAAGCCTTGCATCAGTATTCTGATGGTTTTCGGTTCTATCAGACCCGAAATGAACAATCTATGGTGCATACGGCTGCTGCGTTTGCGAAGATGAACAACCGTCTTCGAACATTTGCTTGTACATCTTCTATTGGCCCCGGGGCTACGAACATGGTTACGGGGGCTGCGGGGGCGACTATTAACCGGTTGCCCATTCTTTTATTACCGGGCGACATCTTTTCCACGCGTTTAGTCGCTCCGGTTTTACAGCAATTGGAGTCGTCTAGTTCACAAGATTATTCGGTGAACGATTGCTTTAAGCCGATTTCGCGCTACTGGGACCGGATTAATCGTCCGGAACAGATAATCACAGCATTGCCAGAAGTGATGCGCGTCTTGACTTCGCAGGCAGATACGGGTACTGTAACTTTGGCGCTGCCGCAGGACGTTCAAGCCGAGGCGTATGGCTATCCTTTACAACTCTTTGAGAAACGGGTTTACACGATCCCTCGTCCGCGTGCGGATACGAGCTTGTTCAATCGAGCAGCGACATGGATCCGTGAGAGCAAACGTCCATTGATTATTGCCGGTGGGGGGGTGATCTATAGTGAAGCTACGGAACAACTCGCCCAATTTGTGGAACAGACGGGTATCCCGGTAGGTGAAACCTTTGCAGGAAAAGGTTCGCTGTTATATGATCATCCACAGAATCTCGGTGCAATTGGGGCGACGGGTACACCGGGAGCCAATATTACAGCACGCGAAGCGGACTTGGTGGTAGCGATTGGTACCCGTTTGAGTGATTTCACAACGGCTTCCAAAACGGCATTCCAAAATCCATATGTCCGTTTCATCAATATTAATGTTGCTGAATTTGATGCCTATAAGCACGCTGCTTTACCGCTTGTCGCCGATGCCTATGTCACACTTGAAGAGCTTGCTACCGCCGTTGGAGACTACCAAGTTGACGCAGCCTACGCCGCACAAATTGAGAAGTATCGTGATGAATGGGAAGCGGAAGTTGAGAGGCTTTATCACCTCGAACATCGACCCTTACCGAGCCAAAGTGAGGTGATCGGGGTCGTCAACGAATTTTCACGTCCTGAAGATGTCATGGTTTGTGCGGCAGGTAGCCTACCTGGCGACTTACATAAATTGTGGAGGACGCGTAATCCGAAGCAATATCATTTAGAATATGGTTACTCGTGTATGGGATATGAAATTGCTGGCGGTTTGGGCATCAAGATGGCGGATCCGAGTCGTGATGTATATGTCATGGTAGGCGACGGTTCATATTTGATGTTAGCTCAGGAAATTATTACATCAATCCAAGAAGGCTATAAACTAATTATCGTTCTTGTGAACAATGAAGGGCATAGTAGCATTGGCAGCCTCTCTCGCGCAACGGGCGCGCAAGGTTTTGCTACCCGTTTCTGTTACCGGGACGAAGAAAGCGGTCAACTTGCGGGTGAATTTTTACCTGTTGACCTTGCTGCGAATGCTGGTAGTCTCGGTGCAAAGGTGATTGAAGCAACAACCTTACAAAGCCTGAAGTCTGCACTCGCTGAGGCACGCGAAGCGGAGCGCACAACCGTCGTCAAGATTGATGTGGACTACTACGAAGGGGTCCCGCGCTATGAATCTTGGTGGGATGTGCCTATCGCAGAGGTTTCCGAGGTTGACACGGCGCAAGAGGCGTATAAAGCATACGAGTTTGATAAACGGAAAGAGCGTTATTTCCTATAAGCATTAGTATAACTTTCAATGGGAGGAAGATTGTGAAAGCATCAAAACTTTTAGAAAACGTTAAGTCGGGAGCAGCTATCCCGTGTGATTCGTGTGCTGAGAAGATCCCGGCAGACGAAATCTTAGGGTTCGTATTTAAATTAGGAAAACTCGCACCGCGTATGGAAAATGCGAACGTTGGTGACATTACTTGCGTCCAGTGCCAGGAGGCAGACCCGGATATCAAAATTACGCCGCGCGGACCAGATGTCAAGTTTATTAGCGGTAGCTAACCTGCAAAGGCCTAATAGGCAAAAGGTTACAAGTTTCAAGCGGAAAATTTGTAATTGCCGCTTTTTATGTTATACGTTTACAACGAGTTTCAGGGCGTGTTACCCTAAATTAACCCACACCCTACAACTTTGGTCTGGATTACGAAGATACTGAAGATGCCTTTGCGTGGGATTCATACTTCAAGACTCTTTTTGGCATCTTTGACGAGTGTATCAGAGTTCTGAAATATGGGGGGCGCATTGTGGTTAATGTTCAGCCGCTATTTTCAGACTACATTCCGACGCACCACCTGATTTCTCAGTATTTTATGCGTAAAAAACTGATATGGAAAGGTGAGATTTTATGGGAGAAAAATCACTACAATTGCAAGTATACGGCTTGGGGAAGCTGGAAGAGTCCATCAAGCCCATATCTCAAATATACTTGGGAGTTTTTAGAAATTTTTTGTAAAGGTTCTTTGAAAAAATCGGGAAATCCAAGGAATGCTGATATTGACGCGGATTCGTTCAAAGAATGGGTTTCGGCAAAATGGACGATCGCGCCGGAGCGTAACATGTCTAAATATGAACATCCTGCAATGTTTCCTGAGGAATTAGCAAATCGGGTGTTGAAACTCTTTAGTTTCAGAGGGGATGTTATTTTAGATCCTTTTGCGGGGACGGGGACAACTTGTGTCTCTGCACTTAAAAATGGGCGTCGTTTCTTGGGTATAGACATTTCGCCCGAATATTGCCAAACCGCAGAGGATCGGCTACGCATCTTACCTATCTTCCGAGATCCTTTGACGCTGAATGATGACGAATTAAATGGCAGTTGACACTGCACTCGCTTATCCTCATTATGAATCACACGATCTACGGAATACAGGGGGGACTTTTAGATAAATGGCACTTCGTTATCCGGATTATGAATCAATTGTAGATTTATATGAGGAAAGCATCTATTCGATGTACAATATGACTCCAGGACAGATTCGCGGGGCGAAAGGTGCACTTGGAGAGAATATAGTTGATGCTATTGTCAGGCTGGCATCGCACGAAATCGGGGGTGAAACGAATAGATTTGATGTAAGGAAACGAACACGAGAAATTACGATTAATGAAGATTATGTTCAGAACCTAATGTCTGATGTCCTCCGAAACCATATTCACGAAAATAAAGGAAGGTATATCTATAAGATAGAATTTGACAGAGCCGTAGAGATAGACAACGATTTTATTTTAGGTATAGAGTGTAAGTCATACATAGACAATGCTATGTTCAAAAGAACCTTAAAAGACTTTGAGCTAGTTGTGAAGTTACTCTACCCAGAACTGCTTTTTTGTATATTTCAACTTGAAAATGGTTTAGGAGGAGATTACGGAAAAGTTAGCAAACCAGAGCATTTAGGCAGTGAGTCAACACATACATTGCTGTCTCACACTCCAACGGTTCATTTGGAAATCATAACGCTTCTTGATGGTAATAGAAAATCAAATAGAGAAATACATAAGCGCCAATATTTTAAAAAGCTTCTTGAAGAAAATGTGGGAGTTTGTGTAAGTAAATTTCGGGCTATGCTTGAGATTTTTATTTAGCAAATTCCAGTCATTTTGTTACTATCAGTCCTGATATCCGTATTCATCAACATTTTCCAAAATATGTCCGAATACATTGTCGGTAGAAATCCAGTTAGCGAATATCTACAGCATCGTGCGCGCGCTATCGAAAAAATTTGGGTTGCTGAAGGGCGTAGCCACTCGCGGATCCGCCACATCATCGCGAAGGCGCAACAGGCAGGTATTCCGGTAAAACGCTGTGCGCGCCGTGAATTGGATAACATCGAACCGTCTGTTCCTCATCAAGGTGTTATCGCACTTGTCACCCTAACGCGTTCTATCGACCTGCCGTCGATACTTGCAGAGATAAAAAATAATAAGACGTATCCATTGTTGGTAATGTTGGATGGTGTTCAGGATCCGCGGAACCTTGGTGCGATTCTCCGGACCGCGGATGCAGCTAACGCCGATGCTGTCCTCATTCCAAAGAACCGTGCTGTTGGTATTACGCCAGCTGTCCACAAAGCCTCGGCAGGCGCGTCTGAACACGTACCTATCGCCAAAGTAACAAATATCGCGCAAGCCATAGACCGTCTGAAGAAAGCAGGTATATGGGTCGTCGGTTCTGCTGGGGATGCTTCCTATTCTTATACGGATGCGGATTTCAGAGTTCCGTTGTGTCTCGTTTTGGGAAGTGAGGGTAAGGGGATTCGGAGACTTGTGAAACAGAAGTGTGATTATCTTGTACACTTACCGATGTTAGGACGGATTGACTCCCTGAATGTTTCCGTTGCAGCGGGTATTCTATTATACGAAGTCCTTCGTCAACGCACTTAGGAACGTCATTAAGCCCTTTAAATAAAACCCTCTTCCTTCAAACTGACAAAAATTCCGTCTCCGATAATCACATGGTCCAATACTTTAATCCCTACGTGGTTTCCTGCCTCAATCAGTTGTTTTGTCGCGCGAATATCTTCTTGACTGGGTTGTGGATCCCCGGATGGATGATTGTGAACGAGAACAATTGAGTTTGCGGATTCTTCAATTGCGAATCGAAAAATTTCACGGGGGTGAAAAACACTGGCGTTTAGCGTGCCTTCAAAAACTGTCCCTTCTGACAACTTTTTCCCCCATGACCTTTCAGTCTCGATATCTCCAGCCACACCTTTGGTTGTTACACCGCCTTTAGTATCCAGGCACAAAACACAAACAATTTCCTTCTTTAGGTACCGCATTTTCGACATCATCAAGTCTGCGACATCACTTGGGGATGTAATCTTGTCGCGATCTGCGTGAAAACGAGCCAATCGCTTTCCAAGTTCAAAAGCTGCTACGATCTGTGCTGCCTTTGCCTCGCCAATGCCTTTGATTTTCTCAAATTGTTTGGAGTTGTTGTCTGCCATCCGCTTCAGATCGCCTTCGAACCCCATGAGGATTTGCTCACCGAGTTGGACAGCCGTCGTGCCTTTAAAGCCGTCCTTAAGGATAATCGCCAAAAGGTCAGAGTCTCTGAGATTTTCGGGCCCATATTTACGAAGTCTCTCGCGTGGACGTTCATCTTTCGGGAGATCCTTGATTCGTATGGAATTCAGATTGTACATTGTTTCCCTTTCTATCGAACAGAAAATTTGCTGACATTATACGCAATTTTTGTGACAAACACAAACAAATTCTAATAGTGTTTCCGTTACGAAAGGATTTCTAAATTTTGCGGGGTAAACCACTTGTGGTGAAATCTGGTTAAAATGTTGAAATATTTAAATTGAGTGTTGACAAATAAAGAAAAAAA
The DNA here is from genome assembly GCA_965202725.1 of Candidatus Poribacteria bacterium. GTDB lineage: Bacteria > Poribacteria > WGA-4E > WGA-4E > WGA-3G > WGA-3G. The sequence goes on along the minus strand of OZ241845.1, from coordinate 2,853,193 downwards.
ATGTAAAATAAAAAAATAGGTTTGTGTTTTCAGTTTCAAGCGAATAAAAAGGAGAGAATCATGCCAACTACGATTCGTCGGCAAGATGGTGTTGTGATTTTAGAACCGAGTGGAAAAATAATGGGCGCGGCTGTGTCTGAGTTACGAGAGGCGATCGTCTCGGAAATAGATGCCTCTGAGGAACCACGTATTCTCATTAATTTTGAGCGCGTTAATATGATGGATAGTTCCGGTCTTGGGACCCTTATGGGTGCCCATGTCACTACGAAACGTAAAAATGGTCGTATCGGGGTCATTAATGTCGGAAGGAACATCAAGAATTTGATTGTTCGGAGCCGGCTTGTGAGTATCTTTGAGCATTTTGATAGCGAGAGCGAGGCGATCGCCGAGCTATCAGGTGGAAGTTAAGTAGTGCTATTAGAGGGTTTGCAGCCAAAACCCAGATAGATTAGTGGATTAGGAGGGTGTTATGTCAATCACCGTATCGGAGAAAGAAGGTGTAGTGATTTTTAGGTTGATGGGTAAAATAATTTCCCCGGCTATCAAAGAGGTCTCGGAGACTGTGGCGAAGACATTGGCAGACCTTGCGACTACGCCCAGGCTTGTATTTGACTTTAAAGACGTGACGGGAATGGATAGTTCTGGTCTTGGCGCATTAATGAAAGTTTATTCCGATATTCGCCCTCAGGGAGGGCAAATTGCGGTGATTAATGTGAACAAGCATGTCAAAAACCTCATCGTTATGGCGCGATTAATCACCGTCTTTAGGAATTTTGAAAGTGAAGACGATGCTGTTGCTGCTTTGCTACGGCACTCGTAAAGAGGCTCTGGTGGATTTGGGTTTTGTTACAAGGCGGTCCCTTGGAATGCCAACAAGTAAGATACTAAGTCTCATATCTATATAAGGATATCTCATGATTAAAAATATCCTGGTCGCGATTGGCGATACGGATTATGAAAAAAATGCCTTTGAGTACGCTGGACAATTGGCCGTCCTCTTAGGGACACATCTATCGTGTGTTTTCTTTCAAGACAGCAATCATGGTGGCAGTACTGAGATGGCTGAGGCTATTCTCCAGAGAACGGAATCGGAATGTTCACTTTACGATTTTTTGGATTATCACGTCGAGGCTATTGCGGGTAACCCGCGTCAGATGATTTGCGAAAAGGCCCGCTCGGCTGACCTTGTTGTTATAGGCATGCCTGAAGATGTAAGTGAGCGTCGGCGGAAGCTGATTCAGAACCAGATTGACGATGTTCTGCTGCATGTTACGAGACCTATCATCGTGGTGCATGAACAGTGTACGCTTTTGCGAAAGATTCTTGCTGTCCATCACGGGGATGTTTATTCGGATAATGTTTTGAGTCTGGTTGCAGAGATCAGCGAATTGACAAAGGCCGGGATCCTCGGGCTCGCGCTTTCGAGTACGCAATCCCAGGCGACGCAAATTAAACAGCAGATGGAGTCATACTTGAACTACTACGACGTTGAAGCAAATTTCCTTACCGCCCGTGGCTTTACAGTCTCGAATATTTTGGAAAATGCGGAGGCAAACGATTGTGATTTAATCGCGCTAAGTGCCAGTCATCACGGTAGGTTGTATGAATTGGTTTTTCAAAGTACAACGCAAACTGTTGTCAAACTAGCAAATCGCGCGGTTTTGGTGACGAAGTAATTTTCTACCATAACAATGGTGTGGTGCGCGGCATCTCCACCTCGCCCCTTCTGGAGCGGACATATGCAGCAGCTTAAGGACGCAACTCGCATGCTCAACGTAACAGAAGACACCGGTGCACTTGATTCTTTTCTTCAAATCTCTTCGGATATGTTTGGGTATATCAGTTGTGACGGTAGTGTCGTCGCGCTTAACTCGGCATGGCAAGACACTCTTGGCTTCACCCTACCAGAAATACAAAATCGGCAATGGGATCTGCTGATACATCCGGCTGATAGACAGGAAACCCTCGCTAAAATTGAACAAGTAAAGACAGGAGAGCATGAAAGCGTTACGTTTGAAAATCGCTTTCAGTGTCAAAATGCTTCCTATAGGTCGTTGAAGTGGTACGTAGCAAAGCCTCCTGAAGAGGATCGCTGCTATATCGTCGTCAAAGATATCACGCTACAGAAGCAGTTGGAAGCCAAGTTGAGGGAAAATGAAACCCGTTTTCAGCAGCTAGCGGTAAAACATGCCGAAGAAAGCGATTTCTTGCATACCCTGATGGAAAATACGCCTGATCACATCTATTTTAAGGATACAGAGAGCCGATTCATCCGAATTAACCGTTCTTTGGCTGACCGATTTGGTTTGAAAAATCCAACAGAGGCGGTTCTGAAAACGGATTTTGATTTTTTCACACGAGAACATGCCCAGCAAGCCTATCAAGATGAGCAGATGGTTATTAAATCTGGGAAACCGATCGAAGCTAAACAAGAAAAAGAGACGTGGCCCAATGAGCAAGACACATGGGTGTCGACGACGAAAGTACCGATTCGCGATAGGGAGGGCCGTATTAAAGGGACGTGTGGTGTCTCACGAGACATAACCGAATACTATCGGGCGCAACAAGCGGTTCAAGATTCGGAGGCGAAGTGGCGTTCTCTGGTCGAAAGTGCACCGGATATTATCTCGACTATGGACTTGGATTGTCGTTTGACATTTGTCAATAGGCTTCCGGCTAGTGTCGGATTAGGACCACAAGATATTATTGGAAAAAGTGTTTTTGATTTCCTGACGGAAGAACATCATGAGCGACTTAGGGAGGCTTGTACACAGATAATTGAAACTGGCGAAGTTGCCACCTATGAAGTCCAGGGACAGATGAGCGGATATTGGTATGCTTCGTGTCTGGGCCCCATCAAGACAGAGGGTCGACTCGTTGGATTCGTAATGACTTCAACGAATATAACTGCCCGGAAGCAAGCGGAGATTGAATTGCAGCGGAGTGAGGAGCGTTTTCGACGTGCTGTCCTGAGTGCGCCTCTACCAATTATGATCCACTCTGAAGATGGTGAAGTCCTACAGATTAGTCGAGCATGGACGGAATTAACTGGATATACGCACAAGGATATCCCGACGGTTGTGAAGTGGCTTGAGCAAACAAGTAACAGAGAAGCTGAGGCAATCAAAGCGCATTTCTCACAGTTGTATCGTTCTACGGAAAGGGTAGCGGAGGGCGAGTACGAAATTTTTACCAAGTCAGGTGGAAGACAGATCTGGGAGTTTAGTTCATCGTTGCTTGGAAAACTTCCGGACAATAGGCGATTAGGCATTAGTATGGCATTGAATGTCACGGAACGGATAAAAACCCAAAAAGCGATGCAACAAGCCAAGGAGACTGCTGAATATGCGAGTCGCGCGAAAAGCGATTTTCTTGCGAATATGAGCCATGAGCTGCGAACTCCGTTAAATGCTATCATCGGATTCGCCGAAATTCTCAGGGATGAACTTGTTGGGAGCATCAACCCTGAACAGAAGGAGTGTATCAACGATATCCGTGTTAGCGGTCAGCATTTATTAGAGATGATCAACGACATCCTCGACTTGTCAAAAATCGAAGCTGGAAAGATGGTGTTGCTGCTTGAAAAGTTCTCTATAGTTGAAGCAGTGGAAGAGGTGAATGCGATTATCACTGCGCTTGCTGTGAAAAAAGATTTAAACCTCACTTTGACATATAATCAGGATGGCACGATTGAAGCTGATCGGGTTAAATTTAAGCAAATCTTCTACAATTTACTCTCCAATGCGGTGAAATTTACGCCAGAAGGCGGAAAAGTTAAAACGAAGTTGGAGGTCAATGAAACAGAGTTGTGTGCTCAAGTTATGGATACAGGGATAGGCATCTCCGAAGCCGATCAAGCGAAACTCTTCGCACCGTTTACGCAAATTGATACCTCAAAATCTCGACGATACGGAGGAACAGGGCTCGGTTTAGCATTGACACAAAGGCTTATCGCCCTGCATAGCGGCGGAATTAGCGTTAGAAGTCAGGAAGGGAGAGGGAGTAGTTTCACCCTGAGACTTCCACTGCAACACTTAAAGATTGAAGCCAGTAATGCGCTTGATGCAGCAATGTAGAGTTGGATAATGGAAATTTCACTTCGCAACTGCGGCTAATTTCAGAAACTGGCTTAAACAGAGGGCCACCCGTGAACACCGTGAACGCATCTCCGGTAGAAGATCAAGCAGAAACACCGAAACGGATCTTGGTAATTGAAGATCAAGAGTTGAATCGTAAGGTTGTGCGGATTGTGCTACAGTCAAAAGGCTATACGGTTGTCGAAGCGCCTGATGCTGTTGAGGCAATCGCGAGTTTAGAAAATTCAATCCCCCAACTCATCCTCATGGATATCGCATTGCCCGGACAAAGTGGTGAAGCGTTGGCCCGGAGAATTAAAGCGAATCTTGCCTGGGTAAATATACCAATTATTGCGTTAACAGCAGCTGCGATGTCTGGGGATAAGGAGCGTATTCTTAAAGCCGGCTGTGATGATTATCTCAGTAAACCTATTGACATCAAGGTGCTGGTAGAGCGTATAGAAGCTCACCTTAAGGGGGCAGAAGAGTGAATCCTGAAACAACCCCTGAAGATCGAGAAACCTCAAAGATTCTTGTCGTTGACGATGAGCCGAGGAATGTGAGAATTCTGCAAATTCACCTCAATGCCCAAGGATACACTGTCTCGACAGCTGAGGACGGTGTTAAAGCACTTGATATTGTTGAACAAGACGCTCCGGATCTCATTTTATTGGATATTAATATGCCTAAGATGGATGGTTTTGAGGTTGTCAAGCGAATCCGGGCAAATAGGGCTACAGAATTTATTCCAATTGTAATGATAACTGCGCTCCGCGACACACGCGAAAACCGGATCAAGTCTATTGAAGCGGGGGCAGATGATTTTATTGAGAAGCCTTTTGATAGCTTGGAGGTACTGGCACGGGTCCGTTCCCTCTTGCGGATTAAGAAATATCAGGATACACTTGCGAAACATAATACCCGGTTGGAAGAAGAGCTCCAAATGGCACGGAGTGTTCAGGAAATTCTGATTCCTCAAAATGGTGTCCAAAAGTTATCCGGATTTTGGATTGCTTCTCGATGCTGTCCGGAAATGGCAGTTGGTGGTGATTTCTTCGATGTCTGGGAGGTCGCCCCAAACCGACTCGGTGTTTTTATTTCTGATGTTATGGGGCATGGTGTTTCAGCGGCTTTTGTAACTGTCTTTATTAAAACAATTTTAGCGGAGTTTCAAGAGATGGTTGCGGATAATCCGGGGCACCTTCTTGAGATATTAAATACTCGGTTCAACGATTTAATTAGTTCGCGTCTGTTTATGTTTGCGACAGCGTTTTGTGGAATTATTGACCTTGGTAAAGAGGAGCTTATTTGTGCAAATGCCGGGCATTCTTTTCCGCTATTGTACGATGGACATAAGCAGGCTTGCTACGCCATTGGTGATAAGAACACTGGAAACGGATTAGGTATTTGGCGGGAGTCGGTTTATGAGCCTGCCCGTTATCCGTTTGGTCCGATGAGCAAAATCTTTCTCTATACCGATGGGGTTTATGAAGCTAAAAGCCCGCAGGGCGCAGAATTTACAGTAGAGCGTCTTCAAAAATTGGTAAGCGAGTGTGCAACTCAACCTGCGGCGAAACTTATTGTTAGTGTATCAGAGGCGGTTGACACCTTCACAGCTAACTGCCCAAAAGACGACGATCTAACACTCCTTGCGATTGAAGTGGCGAGATGAGATTAAAGCTCAGTATTGCTTGATTTTAAAAGGTAGAAAACGACGCGAACATCTGTACCCCCGGCTTCATTGGATTGCATTTCATGCGTATCTGAGAGCGATTTTGCAATAAAGATGCCGTGTCCACTTTCGTTGCTCGGCGAGCGATTCGCCTCAATTTCCGATAGCCTTTCATGTGTTAGCCAATTTTCCTCTTCAGCATCTCCTGATCCGGTATCCCTCACTAAAATTTCAAGGGCATTAGCTTGAACCCCTATTCGTAATTTGACACCGACTGTGGCATTGGCTGAGCCGTGATGTACTGCGTTGGTACAAATTTCATCAAGCACGAGTTGGATGTCTGCGACGCGTTTTCTGGGAAACCCGAGGCTTTGTGCCAGGTTCCCGATGAACGCCCGAATGGGTTCAATATAAAAGGCAGCACTCGGAATCTTAAGTTTAATATCTGCTTTCGCCATATACTAAAATCTAATGGGTTTAAAATGCAGCGAGTGCACTGTTTTCTGATTCGTAGATTTCAAGGACACTGGAAGCACCAATGAGATTGAAGGTGCGCGTCAAATTGTCAGCAAGAGCACAAATTTTAAGATCCCCACCGTTCTGGCGAAGGCGTTTAGCAACACCTACAAGGGCACCTACGGCGGTACTGTTGATATGACTCACTTCACCGAGGTTGACAACAACTCTATCGACTTTCTCTACTAAGAGCCCTTCAAGTACCTTTCGTAAATCAGATGCCGCATAACTGCTCAAATCTGTTTTTATTTCAATAATTTTAATACCGGAGCTCTCCCGGAGTTTCATTAATTGGGTTGAGTCCATAGAAATTACCTCTTTTAGATTGGCATTAGCCATAGTTACTAAAACGATTTTTTCCTGAATTGTATCTTAAGTGGATAAAAAAGTCAAAGAAAATTCTGCCGCTGGATGGCGAATTGGGGATGTTTTTTGCGAGGTGAAATTGGACTGATAAAAAAATTGTTGCTTTTCTTTCTGTATTTATGGTATACTATTGCGTAACCGATTTGAAAGTGTCAAAAGCACTTTGAATATAAGGAGGAACTGGCGGATTAACGCGCTTGCGCGTTTTTAAATGGACCAGGTATCTTAATGAACAACGAACAGGCAAATATAAACACATCTACTGTTGATGTGGAAGAAGAAAAGCAATCAACTGAAGGCTCGGTTGAAGTGAATCAGGACACAGCAAGCGAAACAGAAACTCCAGAAGCTATGCAGGCAGCTTCAACAACCGATGCAGAGAAAGATGTTCATGAGGAATCCCTAAGCAGTGAAGTGGAAACGACTGCAGAGGATACGGGTTCTGAACATGCAGCATCTACCGGTGAGGACTCGCCTGAACAAGCAGATCAGGCCGGACCTAAGGAAGTAGTGGACACGACTGTGAGTGAGGCGGATGCTGATCAAACAGCTGGGTTTACTGATGAAGTCACACCTGAGGAGACGATAGAAAAGGTTGTTAGCAAAGCTGATACTGATCAGACAGATGAAACTGAAGAGGTAGTAGAAACAGTTGTTAGTGCAGCTGATGCTGAACCGGCAACAGAACTCACTCATGAGACACCAGTTGAAGAAGTCGCGGTGGTAGTTACTGCCAGTGAGGTTGATGGTGAGCGAGCGGCTGAACTTACCGATGATAGTGCCTCCGAAGAGGAAGCAGCGGTGCTCGAAGAACCACCGGAGCCGATGAGTGCTGAGTCTCTTGAAGAGGCATACGACAATTCGATCAAAGCATTTACCGATGGTGAGATTGTTAAGGGTGTCGTTGTTGATACTACCCGCGATGAAGTAATGATTGATATAGGCTTTAAGTCGGAAGGTTACATTCCGGCATCGGAGTTTAATACTGGGGAAAACGATTTACCCGCTGTACAGATTGGCGATGAGATCGATGTCTATATTGTTCGGCGTGAGGATGCGGAAGGGCAAATCGTCCTTTCAAAAAAAATAGCTGATCAGACCCTGATTTGGGATAAGATTGCGACTGCTCATGAGACTGCCACGCCTGTGGCAGGTCGTATCACTGAACGCATTAAAGGCGGTTTACGGGTGACGATCGGTTCCCTCCGTGGCTTTTTACCGGCTTCGCAAGTTGAATTACGCCCTATTCAGAACCTTGAGCAGTATGTCGGTCAGACGCTTGACATGATGATTATTAGTCTGAGTAAGCGGCGGCATAACATCGTCTTATCGCGTCGTGCGTGCTTAGAGGCGGAGCTGGCCCGAAAGCGGTCGGAAGTTCTTAACAGGCTTGAGGTGGGGCAACTGATCAAGGGCGTGGTGAAGAATATTACTGCTTTTGGTGCGTTTGTGGATTTAGGGGGTGTTGACGGGTTGCTCCATAAAACGGATATGGCCTGGCGCCGTATCCACCATCCGTCTGATGTTGTCTCTGTTGGCGAGGAGATTGAAGTCCAGGTCATTGGTATCAATCCGGAGAACGAGAAAATCTCGTTAGGCTTGCGACAGAAGACGCCGGATCCTTGGGAGGACATTGAGGAGAAGTACCCAATTGGCTCTACGGTTCGCGGTGTGGTTGTGAACATCGTCAACTATGGGGCATTTTTACAACTTGAAGAAGGGGTTGAGGGGCTGATTCATGTTTCTGAGATGGCGTGGACTCGGCGCAACGTAGCCCCGTCGAGGATCGTCAACAAAGGCGATGAGGTTGAAGCGGTCGTTCTTGAAATTTCGAGAGAAGATAAGCGCATTTCACTTGGCCTCAAGCAGCTGCGACAGAACCCTTGGGAGCTTTTAGAGGCGCGTGCGCCTGTAGGCAGCAAAATTACTGGGCGTGTCCGAAATTTAACAAATTTTGGTGTATTTGTTGAGATTGAGCCGGGGATTGATGGGTTGATTCATACCTCGGATCTTTCGTGGACGAAGCGAGGTGCTGCGGCGAACGAGTCTCTGAAAGAAGGTGGTGAAATTGAGGTGGTTGTGCTACAAATTGATGCTGCTGAACGTCGGGTTTCGTTGGGGCTTAAGCAGACGCAGCCTGATCCTTGGGAGGAAGTTCCAGAGAAGTATAAAGTTGGATCTACAGTCCGAGGCACAATCGTCAATCTTACGAGTTTTGGGGCTTTCACAAAACTTGAGGAGGGCATAGAAGGGCTGATTCATATCTCTGAACTTGCGGATCGGCGGATTGAAAAGCCGGACGAGGTTGTTTCTGTCGGGGACGAGTTGGCGTTAAAAGTGATTAACCTGTTTCCAAAAGAACGGCGTATTGGGCTTAGCCTGAAAGCCCTTGTTGCTGAGCAAGAGCGCACCTCAGTGCCTGAGGAAGATCGATCGGCTGGAAGTGAAAGGCGGTCTGCCCGGTCGTCTCGTTCGCGCCGGGATCGGTCATCGCAACGCCAAATGCCGGTGCACGAAGAGCCCGTCACAACCTTAGGGACTCTGCTTAGAGAGGAAATGGGTAGATCCAATCTTGAGAGTTCCGAAAGTGTCGAGAGTTCTGAAGACTCTGAAAACACCAAGAATTAATTTCCTTTGTATTTTCTTCTTGGATCAGATTACGCTTTGGGCGAGGAAACGGGAGTGCGAACGAAACCTTTCTACAGAAATGTCTACATTGTAAAAATAAGGAAGGTTTTTGTGTACCCATTTTTGTCATTTTATTTGTAGGGTGGGGCCGCGGCCCCACCCCCACCCTACCGTTTCTTATCCTGAAAGCTGAATGACTCTGATACAGGGAGGAGATGCGTATGTAGACTAGGAGACTCAGAATTGAGCAAAAATTTTCTGTTTACGTCCGAATCTGTCACTGAAGGGCATCCGGACAAAATCGCAGACCAGATCTCTGATGCGGTGCTTGATGCTATATTGGCAACCGACCCGATGGGCAGAGTCGGCTGCGAGACTTTGGTTACAACGGGGCTTGCTGTTATCACGGGCGAAATTACGACAACTGCGAACTACGACGATAAACAAATTGCCCGACGCGTACTTGCCGATATCGGCTACACCGATATTGAATACGGTTTTGATGCTGAACACAGTGCTGTGTTGAGCATTATTGATAAGCAGTCTCCTGATATTGCAATGGGTGTGAACCCAGGTGGCGCAGGTGACCAGGGCTTGATGTTTGGCTATGCATGTACCGAAACGCCTGAGTTAATGCCATTGCCGATTATGCTCGCTCACCAATTAACGCGACGCTTAGCAAAAGTTCGTAAAGATGGCACTCTTCCTTTTATCCGTCCGGATGGAAAATCGCAGGTAACTGTTGAATATGCGGGTAGCAAACCGAAGGCTGTTACTGCAGTTGTCATCTCCTCACAGCACGCCCCTGATGTTGTGGACACCCAGCTCCAAGAATCAATTATTGAGGAGGTTATTAAGAAGATAATTCCTGAAAATCTCCGAAGTGCTGACATTAAATATCATATCAATCCAACTGGACGCTTTGTAACAGGGGGACCGCACGGTGATGCTGGGTTGACCGGTCGAAAAATTATTGTTGACACGTATGGCGGCATGGGGCGCCACGGTGGGGGGGCACTCTCTGGAAAGGATCCGACCAAAGTGGATCGAAGTGCGACTTATGCAGCGCGACATGTTGCTAAAAACCTTGTTGCTGCTGGACACGCGGAGCGTTGTGAGATTCAAATCTCCTATGCGATTGGTAGGAAAGATCCTATCTCTACTATGGTGGATACTTTCGGTACAGGGGATGATGAAGCCCTCACAAAACTTGTTAACATGCATTTCGATTTGACCCCGCTGGGGATTATTGAACGGTTAAAATTACGTCAGCCGATCTATCGAAATACTGCTGCATACGGACATTTTGGGCGCGAAGAACCTGGCTTTACTTGGGAAGAAACCGATTACGTCGAAAAACTCCGATAGTCTGAAAAAGGTTAAAAATATTAGCGGGAAAAAAGGACAATAATGAACTACGATATTAAAACAACAGCCCTCGCGGTGCCTGGAAAACAACGGATTGATTGGGCAAATCGGTTCATGCCGGTGTTAAGTTCTATCCGTGCGCGGTTTGAAAATGAACGTCCCTTGGAAGGATTAAAAATAGCCGCATGCTTGCACGTTACAACCGAAACAGCGAATTTGATGAAGACGCTGAAAGCCGGGGGGGCGACGGCTGTTGTCTGTGCATCAAATCCGCTTAGCACTCAAGATGATGTTGCCGCATCTCTGGTCGTTGATGAAGAGATCGGCGTTTTCGCAATCGATGGTGTGGATACAGACACGTATTATAAACACATTGATGCTGCTCTTGATACACAACCGGCGATCACTATGGACGATGGTGCTGATCTTGTCTCAAGACTCCACTCTGAAGAAACCAATCCGTCTTTAATTGAGCAGGTCGTCGCTGGAACAGAAGAGACAACCACGGGAGTCATACGACTCAGAAGTATGGCAGCCGAAGGAGTCCTGAGATACCCTATTATTGCTGTCAACGATGCTGACACCAAACATTTTTTTGATAACCGATACGGTACAGGACAGAGTACCCTTGATGGTATTATCAGGGCAACGAACCTCCTGATTGCTGGGACAACAGTTGTCGTGGGCGGGTATGGCTGGTGCGGTAGAGGAGTCGCCGGTCGGGCCCGAGGTTTAGGCGCAAATGTCATTGTAACCGAGGTCAATCCGTTGAGAGCGTTGGAGGCAGTGATGGATGGATTCCGGGTCATGCCGATGCTGGAGGCAGTTCAAGAAGCAGGTTTGATTGTGACGCTTACAGGGGATATTCACGTCTTACGCAAGGAACATTTTGAAGTGATGAAAGATGGGGCGATTATCGCGAATGCTGGCCATTTTGATGTCGAGATTGATATCCCGATGTTAGGAAAATTGAGTGTTGATAAAGGAAGGGCGCGTCCCTATGTAGATGTGTATACGCTCACTGATGGTAGGAAACTCTACCTCGTCGGTGAAGGTAGGTTGGTAAATCTCGCTGCAGCGGAGGGGCATCCAGCCAGTGTTATGGACATGAGTTTTGCGAATCAAGCGTTATCTGTTGAGTACATTGCTAAAAATCGTGACGGTCTTGAAAATCGCGTATATGATGTTCCTAAGTCTATTGATGAGGCTGTGGCAGCGCTGAAGTTACAGGCGGTTGGGGTTGAGATTGACACACTCACGCCAGAGCAGGAGGCGTACCTCAACTCGTGGGAAATAGGAACTTAAGGGCATCACCTCGTTTTCCTAGCAGAGTCTCATAGCTAGTTCGTAAGCAGCAAATCCAAAGGATTTTTCCTTACTGGGACACCGACATTGGAGTTTCGTCGGTTTTTAAGTAAATTTGTTATTCTGCATTGGTTGCCTATACGCATCAGAGGATAGAGCCCTTAGTGAATCTGTGGGACTTGATCAAATCAAGGATTTACTATTATGAAAAAATCTGAAATTTGGGAGGGAGCTATACTCCTTCTCTCTGTAGTGTTATTGTTCCCAATCTGGATGGCATCCTCTCAGAGAATAGAACTACCCGTGGGATTGTTAAAAGTCCTGACTTTTTTGCAGTATCCGATCCTTCTTGTTCTTGGCGTAATTTTCGTTCGCCGCCTACGACGGGTCATCCGTGCATTGCGCGAGAATAAAAACAGGCCTGGGCCTTTCTGATTTTAAAAGGCGTTTGTGTGTCTACCTTGTAAACGGATTAAAGATGTGTTTAAGTAGTGGATTCGCTTTGATGCTCTAACGGATCTGGAGATTGATGCCCTTCTCTAGCTGGTGGCACGATATGGAGAGCCGAAACTGGTTGATAATTCAAAGGGGCACGCAGGGTTTATAATATGGGAGTTTTGGTCGTTGGGACGGTTACTTTAGATACGGTAGAAACGCCGAGTACACGCGTTGAGGATGTGCTTGGGGGCTCTGGTGTCTACGCTGCTGTCGCCGCGAATTTTTTTAAGAATGCTGTTCAACTTGTTGGTGTTGTTGGTGCTGATTTCCCCCACGCGTATACAGATTTCCTTGAAACAGAAGGCATTGATCTGCAAGGTCTGAAGCGGGTTAATGATGGTAAATCATTTCGGTGGGGCGGTCGTTACGCCAAAGACTTTAACGTACGGGATACGCTTTTTACAGAATTAAATGTTGTCGATGATTTCCGTCCTGTTTTGCCCCAAGCTTACAAAAAGACTCCCTACCTTTTTTTGGCAAATAACTCACCTAGGTTACAGCTAAGTATTATTGAACAGGTGACAGATCCGAAACTTATTGTTTGTGATACGATGGATTTTTGGATTAATGAGGAGCGAGAGGCGTTAGAAGCCCTCTTAGCGCATGTAGATATGCTTGTCCTGAACGATAGTGAGGCACTATTGCTTACGGGTGATTCCAATTTGGTGCGGGCGGCACGAACAATTCTGTGTTATGGTCCAAAGCGTGTTATCATCAAAAAGGGGGAACACGGTGCAATCAGCGTCACAGAATCGTCTTTCTTTAGTGCACCAGCATATCCACTCACACGGGTAACAGATCCCACGGGCGCAGGTGATAGTTTTGCTGGTGGTATGCTCGGGTATATCGCATCTGTTAAGGATACTTCCGAAGAGACGATCCGGAGCGCAATGATTTATGGCGCGGTTGTTGCCTCTTTTAACATTGAAGATTTCAGCGTTAACCGGCAAAAGCGTGTTGCGTTTCCCGAAATCTCCGCGAGGTATAGTGAGTTACAAGAGGCTGTACGCTTTTAATGCAGGCTGTGAATTGCTTGACCATCCACCGCCTCCGCAGATTCCATTAACATTTCTGAAAGCGTTGGATGTGCATGGATAGTGTGCGCAATGTCCCTGGCAGTGGCACCCAGGCGGACTGCAACAGCGGCTTCGTGGATAAGTGTTGACGCGTGCGCGCCGACGATGTGGATGCCGAGAATATCGCCACTAGCTGTATCAGAAATGATTTTAACGAACCCGTCTGTCTCACGTAATCCTAACGCTTTCCCGTTTGCTGCGTAAGGAAACCGGCCTATCTTCACCGCATAGCCTTCAGTTGTTGCCTCTTCCTCTGTCATACCGGCGTGTCCAATTTCCGGTAAGGTGAAAACACACCACGGAATCACCTGATAATCCATTTCGGTACTGGCACCCAGACAGTTTTCTGCTGCAACTTTTCCCTCTGCCGATGCGACGTGTGCTAACAGATACCGACTGGCAACGTCTCCAACCGAGTAGATGCCAGGAACGTTCGTCCGCATCTGTGTGTCAACAACAATTTTCCCGCCTTCGGTACGAACCCCCACCTTTTCTAAACCTATCCCTTCTGTATTATAGCGTCTTCCAGTGGAAATCAGCATCTTTTCTCCGGTAAGCTCTTCACCGGATTCAAGTACTGCTGTGACATGCTCATCTGACTTTTTTACATGTGTCAATTTTGCACGGGTATGAATAGTGATACCTTTTCGCTTCATGAATAGTTGGATGTGTCGGATAACTTGCGTATCTTCTGTCGCTAAAATGGTCGGTCGGAGTTCTAATATGGTGACACGGCAACCAAATGCATTAAAGATGGAGGCGAATTCGCAACCAGAAACTCCACCGCCAACGATGAGTAGACTTTCAGGAAGTTCGGTCAGATTGAGGATACCTGTTGTTGTCAGGACTTGGGCCTCGTCAATTTCAAAGGTAGGTGGTTCCGCTGGTTCTGAACCGGTGGCGACAATGGCATTTTTCACGGATAATTGTTCAATTGTGCCGTCAGGTTTATTGACGACAATCGTGTTGTTATTCGTAAGTGCTGCTGTACCTTTAAGGATGTCAACTTTATTGGCTTTCAGTAGTTTTGTGATACCGCCTTCGAGGTGCTGGACGACTGAGGCTTTGTGATTCAACACTTGGGTATAATCAATTGGCGCCCCGCCGTTGACTTGTATGCCAAAAGCAGCCGCTTCGTGTATCTGTGTCGCGAGGTTGGCGACAGCGAAAAGGGTTTTCGTTGGGATGCACCCGCGGTTGAGGCAGGTTCCTCCCCATTCTCCTTTTTCTATAAGGCAGACGTTTCCACCGAGTTGTGCAGCTTTGATGGCTGCAACATATCCACCCGGGCCCCCGCCAATGATTCCGACATCATACGTGGACATAATTCCTCCTATCTTGCGAAGTCACTTTAATTATATCATGAAGATTGAGGGGTGTCAAGTGAGTGTGGATTTGGCATCTATAGGCGGATTTCACAAAAAAAGCGAGGCGTGCTACAGTCGTAACAGTTGTTGCCGGTTCAGATCCGAGTCGGGACGTTTGTGTGGTTAGTTATTGAAAGATCAGGGAATTTTCTTGACTTTCAGCTTGAATTAAAGTATAATATTAACGTTAGTAGATGACTTTGGCAGAAAAACTGAAAATCGAATCACATAAGCCCGCCAAGCCGGTTGTGAATCCCCCATGTGATTCCGATGGCACTCTCTTGCCTTGGGGCGCTCTCTCCGGCAGGATACGAGTAGCCAGCGCCCGTAAAACCGTAAAGAGATTCTATCCAATTTTTAAAACGGAGTCCGTTTTCCGGTTGTTTGTGCCTTTGGTAAAGAAGGACAGGGCTGAGGCATGTGAACCGCACCTTAAAAGTTAAGATACAAAATAGCGAGTGGTTGCAAGCTTGATTTACGGTACCAATGAAAAAGAACATAGAAGAATGTATGGAGAGTCAGTTTACAGATGTATAGAGATTTAAATGAGAAGGATGCCTGTGGCGTTGGTTTTGTTGCGAACCGTTTTGGAAATCGGAGCCACGAGATTATCAAGATGGCGACGCAAGCGGTTACGAACTTGACACACCGGGGCGCGGTGGCGGCGGATGCAAAAACGGGTGATGGCGCGGGCATCTTAACACAAATTCCGGAGAAATTATTTCAAAAACAGCTAGCGAAATTGGGTGTCCGCTTAGACGCGATAACTGACCTGGGTGTAGGGATGGTTTTCCTACCAAGGCGAGATCAAAGCGCCCGGCGACAAAGCCGAGTGATCGTTGAAAATACGCTGCGACAGTACGGTATACCGCTCCTCGGATGGCGTCCAGTGCCGGTTAATACAGATGCCCTCGGCGATAAAGCCCTACAAACATTGCCGGAAATTCAACAAGTATTGGTGGGGCGTCCAGAGGAGATCCCGGACGACGATTTTGAACGTTCCTTGTATTTGATATGTAAGGAACTCGAACACCGTGTCGCAGCAGCTTCACTGGATGCTGAATTCCATATCGCCTCTTTTTCCCATCGGACAGTCGTTTACAAAGGATTGTTGGTCGCACCCCAGCTGGTACAATTTTATCTCGACCTAAAAGATTCAGATTTCCAAGCGGCACTTGCTGTGTTCCATCAACGCTATAGTACGAATACCTCTTCCACGTGGATGCTTGCCCAGCCTTTCCGTATGCTGGCGCACAATGGTGAGATTAACACCTTGATGGGGAATCGGAATTGGATGCGGGCGCGTGAAGCCGACTTACAATCCCCCGTCTGGAATGAGCATATCCAGAAGCTTGTTCCTATTATTAATAAACAAGGAAGTGATTCCATGAGCTTGGATAACGTGTTAGAGTTGTTGACACACTCTGACCGGGGTGTCTTGCACGCGATGATGTGCTTGATTCCGGAGGCTTATGAACAGATTCCTGACATGCCGGACGTATTGAAAGCTTGTTACGAGTATCTCTCATGTGTTAGCGAACCGTGGGACGGACCGGCGGCTGTTGCCTTTACAGATGGCGTTGTTGTCGGCGCGAGTCTTGATAGAAATGGGCTACGTCCTGCACGCTACAAAGTCACTGAGGATGGCACAGTAGTCATGGGATCCGAGGTCGGTATCATTGAACTTGATGAAAGTCGGATTATTGAAAAGGGACGTTTGGGCCCTGGGCAAATGATCGCCGTAGATACAGCCGCAGGCAAATTGCTGAAAGATTCGGAGATTAAGGACACCATTGCCAATCAGAAACCTTATGCCGAATGGGTTCAGAAAGGTACTGTGACGCTTGCTACCGATAAAACTGGTTCACCCGACACGACGGAGACCCTTCCTGATCGGCTGCCGATATATCAGAAAGCCTTCGGGTATATGACAGAGGATATAGATCGGTTTATCAAACCGATGATAATAGAAGCGAAAGAGGCGGTTGGTTCAATGGGTGATGATACGCCACCGGCTGTGATTTCTCGGCATCCACGTGTTCTCTATAGTTATTTCAAACAACGTTTTGCGCAGGTTACAAATCCACCTATTGACTCGATCCGAGAACGGTTGGTAATGTCCCTAACGACACACCTGGGACGACATCACAGTTTGCTCACGGAAACGCCAGCGCACGCTCGACTTATTCGGCTACCCTCGCCAATTTTGAGAAATACCGACTTACAAGCGCTCCGGGAACTTGATATACCTGATTTTCAAGTCCAAACACTTTCTGTCTGTTTCCCAATAGCTACTGGTAAACACGGTTTGGAAGAAGCACTGGAAACGTTATGTCAAGGTGCCTCTGAGGCAGTCGATGCCGGAAATACGCTCCTTGTGTTAAGTGACAAGGATATCAGTTCTGAGTTCGCACCGATCCCTATGGCACTTGCTGTTGGTGCTGTTCATCATCATCTGATTCGTGAAGGAAAGCGGATGCGAGCAAGTCTCATCGCTGAAACTGGAGATGCAAGAGAAGAACACCATTTTGCTGTGCTTCTTGGTTATGGTGCGGCGGCGGTCAACCCTTATCTTGCGATTTCAACGATTGCCCAACTTGCCGCAGATGGTGAGCTTGAAGAACTGAAAGCAGAGAAAGCAATTGAGACCTATAAAGAAACTGTCGAAAAAGGTATCCTGAAAATTATGGCCAAGATGGGTATTTCAACGGTATCAAGTTATAGGGGTGCGCAAATCTTTGAGGCACTCGGTATCAATGCCACGGTTATTGATAAGTGTTTTACAGGGACTACCTCTCGCTTAAGTGGCATCGGTTTTACAGAAATCGCCGATGAAACGCTTCACTTTCACACCAAAGCATTTTCAGAAATTGACGATGTTTCATTGGAGGAGGCCGGTTATTTCCGATTTCGGCGCAACGGAGAGTTTCACGCGTTTAACCCCACGATGTTTAAAGCACTTCACAAGTTTGTCAAGGGCGGTAAATCGGAAGATTATGATAAGTATGCTGCTGCTGTTGAAAGTGGAGAGATCTCAAGTTTACGGGATCTACTTGCGTTCAGACCCAGTACGCCTATTCCAGTCGAGGAAGTGGAACCTGCAGAGGATATTGTTCGGCGTTTCACAACGGGGAGTATGTCTTTTGGTGCATTGAGTCGTGAGACGCATGAGACCCTAGCCATCGCTATGAATCGTCTCGGGGCGAAATCGGGAAGCGGAGAGGGAGGCGAAAGTAGTGCACGTTTTAAACGTCAACCCAATGGGGACCTCGCCTCCAGCGCGATAAAACAGGTCGCATCTGGACGTTTCGGTGTAACCCCAACATATCTTGCCTCGGCACGGGAATTGGAAATCAAGATGGCGCAAGGGTCAAAACCGGGAGAAGGTGGGCAAATTCCAGGGCATAAGGTGACGGCTGAAATTGCTGCACTTCGACACTCCATTCCGGGGGTGCCGCTGATTTCGCCACCGCCGCATCACGACATCTATTCTATTGAGGATCTGGCGCAACTCATCTACGATCTGAAGCAGGCAAATCCAGCGGCAAAGATTGCTGTGAAGTTGGTATCTGAATTCCTCGTTGGCACTATTGCATCAGGCGTAGCAAAGGGCTATGCTGATGTGATCCAAGTGAGTGGACATGAAGGCGGGACAGGCGCGTCGCCACTCAGTTCGATTAAAAACGCGGGGACACCTTGGGAACTCGGTCTCGCGGAGACCCAGCGTGCACTTGTAGAAAATGAATTGCGGGATCGTGTGGTATTACGGGCAGACGGTGGCATACGCTCTGGGCGTGATATTGTTATCGCTGCGATGTTAGGGGCGGAAGAATACGGTTTCGGGACGATAGCGATGGTCTCAACGGGATGTGTCATGGCACGCCAGTGTCATTTAAATACATGCCCGGTTGGCGTAGCCACCCAGGATCCCGCGCTCCGTGCGAAATATCCTGGGACACCAGAGATGGTCGTCAATTTCATGCTCGGTGTAGCCAACGAAGTCCGAACGATCCTCGCAAATCTTGGGCACCGATCCTTAAACGATGTTATTGGGCGACCAGAATTGCTCCAACCCATTGATTTGGTGGAATACCCGAAGGCAGCGATGTTGAATTTAGACGAAATTCTGACGCCGGCTGACCCAACGGGAACCAAGCCACGCTATCATCTACAAGAGCGGAACGATCGCGAAGATGAACCGCTTGATAATCAAATTCTGAAAGATGCAGCGGAAGCGATCGCACTGAAAACATCAATTCAACTCTCTTATCCTATTCAAAATACGCATAGAACAGTAGGCGCTCGGTTATCTGGTGAGATTGCGAAGCGCTATGGCGATGCGGGTCTCCCTGATAGAACAATTCAGTGTAATTTTGAAGGGAGTGCTGGACAGAGTTTCGGGGCCTTCTGTATCAGTGGTGTACAGTTTATATTGACCGGAGAAGCCAATGACTATGTAGGTAAAGGTATTGCGGGGGGTGAGCTTATTGTTAAACCTGCTCCCACCGTGTCGTTCCAAACTTATGAAAATACAATTATCGGGAATACCGTATTGTATGGTGCTACTGGGGGCTCACTTTACGCAGCCGGGAGGGCTGGTGAACGGTTCTGCGTCCGAAATAGTGGTGCAACCGCGGTAGTTGAAGGGGTTGGAGACCACGGTTGTGAATACATGACCGCAGGTGTAGTTGTGATTCTTGGAAAAACTGGTAGAAACTT
The DNA here is from genome assembly GCA_965202725.1 of Candidatus Poribacteria bacterium. Lineage (GTDB taxonomy): Bacteria > Poribacteria > WGA-4E > WGA-4E > WGA-3G > WGA-3G. The sequence goes on along the minus strand of OZ241845.1, from coordinate 2,833,602 downwards.
TGGAGCCGGCATGACGGGTGGTACTGCCTATGTCCTCGACGAAGAACAGCAGTTTGAGAAGAAGTATAATTCAGATTGGGTCAAGCTGGAGAAAGTGACCACTGAAACGGATATTAAGAATCTATTGGCACTCGTACAGAATCACGCTGCATACACTGGAAGCCAACATGCTGAGAACATTCTAACCGATTGGGAGGTTTTCCTGCCACACTTCTGGAAGATTGTGGCACCGCCGCCACCAGCACCTATTCAACTTAAAAGGAGGTCTGCAACGCGGAGATCACGAAAACGGTAAAAAAATGTATTCAAGGACAGGTTTAAAAAGTCTGGCTTGGGGCGGGCTTCACGTTCTCTTGATAAGAGTCTTGTTTTTGAAATAAAAAAGGCAGTGTGTGCTGCCTTTTTTATTTTTTAACTGTATTGTATCCTTCAGTCTTCTTCCGATACCGCGAAAGCGATTTCGAGCCCCTCCGTTTTATTGGAGCGTTGTTTCGCTCGTTCTACCACGTCAATAACGACACCGTGCTTTGCGCGTTTATCCGCCTTGATAATCAAGGTACTAATCTGGTTTTCGTATGCGGCTATGAAAAGTTCCATCTCCTCCAGAGTTAGCATTTCCTGATCATCAATCGAAATTCGTCCGTCCCTGCTAATGAAGAGGTTATACTTCTTGCGTGTGAATTCGTGTTGTGTATTGGAATCGGGTAAGGTGACACTGAAAGGCGGGGGAACCCGCATAATAGCAGACACCATGAAAAAGATGAGCAACAAGAAAACACAATCAATCATAGGTGCCATCGGAATGTCATCATCGTCGCCCGATTTCTTCCGTCGACTCATGTTCAAAGCCATCTGGATTCTCCTTCTATAGAGAGTGGCATGCTATGTACGTCGCGCAAAGAGTATCACTCTCTTGCGACGATAGCGAACCCGATTTTGTCTATACCTGCTTGTTTCGCTATATCCATCACCTGAACGATCTGCTCATGAAGGACCTCTCGCTCGGATTGGATAATCAGCATGCTTGTGGATTCCTCTGGTGCGTTGATGAATTGCTTAAACATTTCATCAATTTGGACGATGGTGTCGTTCAGCACCATAGTGCCTCTATCTTCACCAGGTTCCGGATTCGCGATTCGGACAGTCAAACCTTTCGGTTTGTCGGGTGAAGGTTTCCCCGGTGGGGGTAGCTGCACGCGAAGCCCGGGAATGGGTGAGAAAGTTGTTGACACCATGAAGAAGATCAGGAGCAGGAATACGCAATCAATCATAGGTGCCATACTGAGTGTTGGTGGCTTGCGTTCTCTGAGTTTTGTCGCGAGCAAACTCAATTTGACTTCACCATTTTGTTGCATGTCAAAGTCTCCTTTCTCGTTGATGAGATTAGGGTTTCTGTGAGGGGAGGGCGGAATGTAGTCTATCCGCCCGTTCCCAGACTTAGGCTTCGCCGCCTTCACCAACAATGAGCTGGTTCACGATCTCGGTAGAAACCTGAGAGATTTCGACCATGTGCCTGTTAACCCAGCTATCAAAGAGTTGGAAGAAAATCAGACAAGGAATAGCAACTGTCAAGCCAGCAGCAGTCGTGAGGAGTGCCTGTGAGATACCACCTGCGAGCTGCTGTGGGTCACCAGTACCTTCAAGTGCGATTGTAGTAAAGGCACTAATCATACCAGTAACAGTCCCGAGCAATCCGAAGAGCGGAGAAACGACTGCGACGGTACCGAGGACCGGCAGATTTCTTTCAAGTTCAGGAATTTCGAGGAGGCTTGCTTCTTCAATAGCTTCCTGAATTTCTCCTTTGGTAATATCGCGTTCTTCGATTTGCGCTTGGCTGTATCGGAGCAGTCCTGCTTTCAGGACGTTAGCAAGCGGACCGCCAGCTTCTTCACACGTCGAAACGGCTTCCATAATGTTCTCTTTCCGGAGAGAATCGGCGATGCTGGCGATAAACTGTTCCGTTCCAATTCGAGATCGACTCCGCAGGAAGGTGAAAAGCCTTTCAATGATGAAGGTGAGTGCGGTAACAGAACAGAGAGCGAGTGGCCAAAAGACGAATCCGAACTTCTGGAAGAACGTGTAAATCGTGTCTTTTTTCGTCATCTTGAGAGGGAGGAACTGGTCACCGCCATTAATAACTGTAACAGGTTTACCAACCCGGTCGCCGTACCCTTCTTTATAGATACTGACGAGGTAGCGCCCTGCTGGGATACCGGAGCGTTCATATTCACCACTGGCATCGGTGGTTGCTACGAATTCTTCTCCATTTGCCCCAATAATTTTAACCTCAACACCTTCGATCGGATTTTGCGCGGTCGTCGTATCAACGATGTTACCACGAACGGTTCCACCGGTGTCTTGGGCGAGAACCGTACCAGCCGACATGCCGATACAAGCGATTAACATTAACACTAAACTAAAACGAGTCATTCGTTCTAATCCTCCTTAGGGTGTAGCTTGCCGAATACATAGGCAAGTCTCTACAAGTCATTTAACAATGTAAGGTGTAGACCTTTGTCTAACAATCCGGTTTTATATACACTTAAGCATTTCAAAAACTAATCAGTTTTCAAGGTGCGGTATCGCGATGTTAAAGGCGCGCTTACCGCTCACAACACCATTTGTATAAATAACACCTGAGTGCTTAAGAAGTTACGCGCTTAAGTTCGGTGTTAGATTAAGGACGGTGTCTCAAATGAGATTGTGAAACGAGAAATCGCTGGACGCATCCGAAATCAAGTCCAGCGATCGAATTGCCATTTAGAAACCCATCATTGCTCGCACGAACGTCGTATTACTCGTCGTGTGATCAAGCAAGATAGTCGTCCGTCGATAACCAGCGAGGATAACAATGTTAAATCCAAGCCACTCACCACGGTTGATCGCTTGGACTTCAAATATTCGTGTTCGCAGGTCTGGACGGAAAAGCACTGGGACATCCTCATCTTCCGGGAAGTTAGTCAAGTAATCTTTGAAGTTGTTATCCCGGTTGGTGAATTTCCGATATTGGAAACCACCAAGAATGTTCATTCGTTGTGTGAATTGGTAGTCGAGCCGGACACCAAGGACATCCTCACGGCTTCTACGATTGAAGCGCAAGTATTCGACGGGTTCGTCGTCAGTTGGGACGAACAGACGTGGGTTAAGTGCATCGCCAATTTCCTCTGCACCGCGGTCGAAGGCTCGATCCCAAATATACTTCACCATTGGCGTAAGCGTTAAATCTTCACCGATTCTGTCAATGAAGGGCAGATCTCCGAGCGGGATTTCATACCGTGCTTTGAGAATCGTCTGCTGATTGCGAATATCCCGTTCTGGGTAACGTCGCTCCTTCCAGTTGTCAGCATCGTAGATTAGGCCCGGGTCCTCGGGGTCGAGGGCATTAATCCCATGGTCTGGATAGAAAGGGAATTCCCGTTTTTCCCCACTGGAGCGAACCTGCTCGACAGGTACCATGAAGTCAACGCGTTGATCGGCGTTAAGCGGATCCCCTTCTCCACCGGAGCCTTCAACATCTAAGAAGATAGCCCCTTCTTCATCCTGTTCAAATTGTTTTTGCAGAACGACGAGAAACTTGGCTTCTAATGTGAGGTTCGGAACAGCAGTATAGAGGAACTGAAGCGTTGTGGTGTTCACACGCGCGTTGTAGAAATCAAGCTCATCGGAAATCTGGACGGGTTCCAATTCGCCAACACGCAGTGTAATCGTGTAATCGGGGATATCGTCGCGAACGCGCACGAATCGGTTTTGGAAAAGGACGGTTCCAAAGTCTGGGATGTCCCGTTGATAGGTAACGTGTAGGTACTTGGAATCGTTCTGTCGACGGCTTGAGACCTGACTTTCGTTGAGCCATCCGACTTTGAGTGAAAGGTTATCGAGGAGGTCATATTCAGCGAAGACATGGTATCCTTCTCTGTCTATTCCGTACTCGTATTGTGGTTCGAAATCATCCTCAAGTGAGTCGATAGTGCCGTTGTTGTTCAGGTCGACGAGGTCGGTGAACACTGGGGGATCCGCATCAAAGATGAGGAAATCTTCTTGGAAGTCGAGTACGCCATTTTGGTCTCTGTCATCGGCACGTGGGAGGACTCCGTCGAAGTCGATATCATCCGGCCAGTCGTCATCATCATCGTCGTCCTCAATGAGGGCGTAATTGACTTCATCCCACGGATCTCTTTCAGCCTGAGACTCAGGTGTCCTTTCCAAGGTATAGGGTTGGTCCCTATTGGTATTAGCACCGAAATTGAGGTAGGTTGTGGTGTATCCAGGATCGATATGATAGTAGACACCTTCAAGGTACAACTTTCCAAAGCGAGATCTGAGATGGATGAACCATGCGGTTTCTCTGCCTAGTTCGCCATCACCGTTTTCATCGGTTCCATCGCCACCCAATCTGGCTTCAAATCGTTCACCTTCCGTTTCGGAATAGGTAGGTATCCCATTTCGGTCTAAAGGTAAGCCTGTTGCTGGATCAATGGAGATCCCGGTTTCTTCCTCACCGTCTTCCCCTGAGATAATCGGTTTGAGTCTGCTGAATCCCATCTGCCCTTTGGGGATAGTCGGATACTGTTTATATTTCCCGTTGATGGAATAGTGTGCGCGAAGGAAAACGTTACCAATAGTTCCTTCAAGATCGAGTCCGTAGAGGACTGCGGCACGTGCTGCACCATAACGGTAGCTGATTTTACGCGGTCTCCCTTCACCTGTCCAAGCGTCTGGATTGTCGTGAAGGTTTTCCCGGTCACTGGTGTAGTCAGAAGATTGTCCATAGTTACCGGGTGCTTGAATAACATCACGGTATGGCATCTCGATATGACCGTCTTCAGTTTTGATCCACTCTTCGGCGAGGGGATCAGCCCCTTCAGCGGCTCTGTTTGCTTCACTGAAACCGATGACGGCGATATTGTAGTCCCCAGCTGCAATTATTTCAAAGTTGACTGATTGAACAGTGCGGGGGTCAATATCGTGGTCTGCAAAAACCAGGTCATATCTCATCTTATTAAAGCCGTCAACAATCGCCCAATCCCCAGAGGTACGGATATCAGAGGGAAGCCCATCTACATCAATAGGCGTGACATCGCTGGAAAAAACCTCAATCGGAGGCAGGGTATCTACGGGCCCTGACTTTGGCTCAACCCCTTCTTCAATTTCTTCTGGGGTTAGATCTTCCAATGCCTGGGTAACCACAGTAATCGTCATCCTTTTGAAAGCCGCACCGACACCCCCTTGAAGGTTATCTCCGTGTAGGTTTTCGTCGTATCCAGAGAATTGTGTAACGATACCGTGATTGTCTTCCGGGGAATCATCGCGGAAGACGACAGAAATAGTTTCCGGAGGCGTATTTGCGACAGTCCCCATTATCGGGTTTTCAACGCGCTCTGGATGTTCTTTATGAAGATTGACATAAGTAAACCCGACGCGGAAAATGTCGCCCAAAAGACCTTGTGCCCGGAAACCCATGAGGCGTGCGTTTTCAATGTGCCGCACTCCAGCGTCTTCATTTAGACCGTTCCGGCGTCCAAGAGTCGGTGCGAGGTTCGCCGCTGCGTCTGTTAACTGGACCGGGTTGGAGATACGAGAATTAATGAGTGTAAAGAGATGGCGCTCTTGTGCGAAGGAAATATCCCAACGCAATCCGTCAAACTCGGTTTTGTAAAGGATATAACGGTTTGGAAACAACGTAGAGGGCTTGAAACGCATGCTATCACCAATGGCAAACTCAGTATATCTGCCACGGAAGCTGTCTTCGGTTAGAACAGTTCTATCTAACTGCGCTGAGAATCTTTCACTATCTAGCTGACCTGTCCAACCAACATACAATTCACCATTTTGGTCGAACTCTTTCTGCTCGCGATAGTTGTAGACCTCGTTACCCTCAAGCAGCTCTTTACCAAACAGATCGTAGAAGAACTGCGGTTCTTCTTCCAACTGGAACCGCGCGGAAAATTTAGAACTCCCCTCAATCGTTGGTAATAGGGGTTCTTGCGGCCCAAGGCTCTGTGCACCACAACCGTAAAGCACAAAAGCACTCAGGATACAGGTCGCTACAAGTAAAACATCAATTGATTGTTGTAGCCTGTTCATTACTTTGTTTTTCCTCCTTGGAAAATGATGAATCGGAAATTTGGGCAACAGAACAGTGATATAAGCACTGCTTGCTTTTCGCTGTACCTACCCCGGTCTCCGAACAAAAAACCTTAAAAATGGATGAAAACTGCTTTACTTGTAAACGAAAAAGTTAAAATATCGTTAGTAAAACTAACGATATTTCAATTTCAGGGGTCTCGGTTACTGCTGCGCAATTGCTTCAAAATTGTAGACCCCGCACGAAGCGTATAGAAAGCAAGTCTCCTTCACAACAAATTAAGGGTCAGTCTTGCGGAAATTAAATACTCGGTGAAACGCCACAAAACTGTTCTTGGTTTTTAAAGTAGCACTGATTTGAATTTCTGTCAAGTTTTTAACAGAAAAAATATATTCATTAGGGTAATTTGTGCATATCATACCGAAAATGTAATATATTTTCAAGTTTTAAATATATCAATGCTGTTTACATTCGTCTTTTAATCCGTTCTAAGGCAGGCAATCGATATCGAGAAATCGTTCTGAAAGGCTTAATTGTACCAGCAAAGACAATCAAAATACACGAATCATGAGCCTTGAATAGTTTCAGCTGCTATTGCTTGAGGCAGCAGCGAATCAATAGGGAAATTGTTTTGCCTTAAGGCACGGATGAAGCGTATAGAAAACCCAAGCATAACTTCCTAAGGATTTCGCTTATGCTGTGGGCTTAATAAATCACTGTGTGTTAGACATACTATATTATACCATATTTTGAGAAAAAATGACATTTTTTTTTCAAATTCTGAAACTGAGCCACAAATGTTGTATAGCATTCCATTTAAGTTTCTGAACTTACGGCTATTTTATCGAAATACTCAATGAGTAAGGCTGTTGTGATCCCAAGAACTGTTCCGGCGATTCCCGCAATACCAAGAATGAATTTGAGTTGTGGACTGACAGGAATCTTCCTTGGGACAGCACGGTCAATGATTTCTATACCTCCTACCTGATTGCGAGAAGCCGTTAACTGAGATTCAGCATATAATATCTCAGCTTCAAGTGAACGTTTAGCAATTTCTTCTGCAAGGGCGTTGGTCTTCTGAATTTTGGCTGCCATTTGCGTTAAGATAATCTGGTTTTTCGGGATTTCTTCGAGTAATTGCGCCAGTTCAGTTTCTAATGTGTCAAGTTCTTGTCTGAGGCGTTTCACTGCATTTTCATAAAGTGATAGGCTTGGAATGAATGTTGTTAACTGGTTCTTTATGTAGGTATAATGTGTAGAGGGACCGGAGGTAACGGTGGTGGTCTTAGGTGAGATTTGTCTGTTTTTCTGCTGAATATCAGCGATTTGTGCGTCAAGCCCTTTCAATTCGGAGGTGGTCTTTCCTACTTTTTCTTCGTCAGCAGCGCGCTGTAATTCGAGGTTAAAGAGTTTTTCTTGCTGAAAGAGCCAGACGGGATCATAAGTGGTGGTTTCGGAGAGTTGCGCTTGTTCGGGCAGTCGGTTTAATTGTTCCTGTAGATACGCGATATGCGCACGCGTTGCATAGGTTTGTTGCCGATTTGTCTCAATGTTTTCACGAACACTGGCATAACGTTCGAGCAAATTGGTGAGCGTTGGCCCCCATGTCGCTGAGCTGCCATTTTTGCGAACGAATTGGAGGAGAGAGCTTAAGTCTTTTTCTATTTCGGTTTGAATTTCTTCTTGTTTCTCTTCGAGAAATTCTATGCGTTTTCTAAGTTTCGTTTCTTCATCTCCACGCCGCAAGGTTTTCATGTCTTGCGCGAGTTGGTTAACAAGGAGTGCTGCATTGCGCTCTCCCCCTTCTGCTTCAGCCAAAGCGATCGAAAGATTGACATAATCAGAATCCGGATTTAGTTGTGCCTTCAGCATTCGTTTGAGTTTGCCGATCGGTGGAAGAAGAGCGACCGCGGCGGTGTTCCCGTTTTCTTCGAGATTCTCGATTGCTGTTTTCAGCATCGACTCTGTAGAGAAGCGGGCACTGATTGTTTCCATTTCCCGGCGGTCAATACCACCGGAGAGGACGCTCTGAAAGAGGTTTGCTGAAGGAAGAGAAGGCGTTGTACTGGGCTGGACAAGCAACATTAGCGTGGAGGCAGCATACGTTTTCGGCAAACGGAGTGAAATAATTGAGGCAGTTCCTAATACCAGCAAAATACTCAGGCAGAATGTAAAGGTGTGTTTTTGGATAAGTTGAAAATAATCCCGTAGGTGCGCCTCCTGTTGCAGCATGGATATACAGAATTTCTGCCCTGCATATGGACAAGAAATTGCCCCCTCCCTTTCTTCCTTCTATAGGTTTATAGGTTATTAGCAACGCGAATTTCTTCGTCGTTGAAGGCTTCGTCGTACCATTCCGTTATGCGCCATTCGTCATTTCTTTTTTCAAAAATGAAAAGGTTATCACCTTCAGCGAACCATCCCGTGAACCCACCTTCAAGCGACTTACCGTCTGCAACGAATCCTTGGATTCTGTAATGGTTCCGGACTTCCGCCCGATTACTATCTTCGTTCATGGAAATTTCCGGCGGCGCGGAGAGTTCTATCTCAATATCCTGAAACTCCTCGAAGACACGAGTTGCGGCGTCACGTTCGTGGCGAATGTCGTCAAATTCCAAATCGTCTGTCTTGTCTCCGTCTGTCCCCATGTCGGAAACGTAAAGGAAACCCTCTTCCCAAAAGGTGCCGATGTACGCATTAACATCTTCGGTCTCGTAACCTTCACGCCACCGCTCTAAGACTTTATTAATTTGAAGGAGTTCTTCAGGTGGAACCTGCCCAACTTTTTCGGCATCCCCACACCCCATAAAACTTATGAGTAAAATGAGTATGCCGCCGATTTTTATCAAACTCCTGAATATCATAAATATTCTCCCTTAAATTTAAAAAGTTTTAACAATACCAAAATAAAGATGTGACGGGGTGGCACCGATTTCAATCCCCAATTTTTCCATGTCTTTTGCATCTTGGTGGATGGACTCGACCAGGGTAGTAGCATTATAGAAGTTTGAACTCACGTAAGCGTCGATAAGGCTATAGACCCAGATACCGATACCCGTATACATAAAAAATGTTCTGAGTTTGTAGCGTTGGTTGGCGTAGTCGTATCTTTCTAATACCCCGGCTTCGTCATGAGGATTTAAACTGGCATAGGTTGCGTAGGCATTGTAACGATTATTAAAGGATCGCTGTGCCAGCAAGGCACCGATAGCCGACCCACCTACCCCGAGAAAAGTCAAGCACCCTCGGAAGTAGCCGCGGCTATAAAATTGCCCCCACCCCGGAAAAACTGCAGAACGAACCATTGCACCGATTGGCGAAACAAGTTCGACATCCCCCTCGGTATCAACTGTTTTCTGCTCAGGGTCTGTACTCTTTTCAGCCTCTTGCGCAAAACTGGCGTGAAGACTAAAAAACAGTAGTAAAGTAATTAGAAAAACTCGCAAAAATTGCATATGATGTGTAGACGTTTGGGCTTCACGCTTCCAAGAGGGGGGGCGCAAAGCCCGTTTTAAAGGTGCGTAGTGCTGTAAAATAAACCGGTACAAACAACCAAGGCTAATAGGTAGGCCCAGGTAGAATTTCTTGCGATTTTTCAATAGTTTTTTCATTTTTTCGCTACTCGAGATCTGCTTCTTCTCCGATCTCAAACTGAATGATAAACTCCGCGGGGTCATGACCTTCGGCTTCTAATTCCTCGCTGCGTTCACTCCAAAAAAGGATCTTTTCCTCAATTTCGTCAATCCAATCTTGGACGACAGCATTATCCTTTGCGATTTGGAGTTCAAGGTTATATTTTTGCAGCACCTCCGGTATATTTGTTTGACCCGCGAGATCCATTTTAACAGCTAACGTTGCGGCTTCTGTTGCTAACGGGTGTCCAAATTCCATCCAGTTACGATATTCAATATAGGCATTCAGGGCAGCATCTGGATAGGTGTCCCGGAGTTTCATATAAGGTTTGCGCGCGGCTCTGGATTTCTCCCAGCGGACCTGCCAATCTGCTGTTTTATAAAGTTCTCTTTTTGTGAGAACTTCTTCATCCGATAGGTTTGGTGCGACGAGTACAGTTTCTGCGTCATCACCCCCACACCCGATTTGACATACGATGAGACCGAATAAGAAGGTGAAAAGTAAAGTTAGTTTTGGCCGGGGCATATTGGGTGTCCTGTCCATGTTGAGTCTCCTCAGAGGGGGCAATTTATTATTGGCACCCCTTCGGTATAGGGCATGTGTTAATCGCAAACCCCTATATGGTAAAATGGATTCCAGTGCCATACGACATCACACACTCCTTTCATCGCTCTTGAGGGCGGGTTTTTCAGAGCACCCCCCAAGTGGTGTTTCCACCCCTCGGGGGTCTCCGCCCCTCAACTTCAACCATCCGGACAGTTGTATAACTATCTTACCGACGACGTTTCGTCCGTTCTGTTGTACGACTTCGACTGCTGCTACGACTGCGTTTATCATCGTCATCGTTACCACTCGAACTACTCCGTGATACACTGGAGCTTGATGTCGTCGGGCGCGTCCGCGTCTTTGTGGTAATAGAACGGCTGACACTTGTACGTGATCTTGATGAACTTGCTGAGCGACTAACGCTTCTTCTCTCATGATCTGCGCGTGTTGTTCTTGAGGAGCTGACGTTTGTGTTCGTGCGTGAGCTATTGGAACTGGATGTCGAGCTCCTATACTTCGTGACAGAACCCGTCCTTGTACTTGAAGAGTACGAGCGGCTTGACGATGTAGTAGTCAGGGGTCTATAAAGCGGGGTTCTCTGCCGCGTCTCTGCGGACCTACTATAGCGATTCACGCTCCGTGCTGTCGCGGCATCAGGGTAACGCCGGCGTTTACTGATCCTATTTTCTGGAGCATAAACGTTCTGTCTTACGTTACTTTGGCGGAGCGTTGCTGCATCAGCCCGCTGTTTCTGCGTGATAATTGTCCGACGCGCAACTCGTTCTGTTGTTGCCGGTGTCTGTTTTCGATGGTTTTCGAGCGTTGTACGGACACTTCTCCGGACTACTGAGCGGTCTGCTTGTTGACTGTTCGCCGACAATCGACTCCGACTATATTGCCGCCGCGTCGCCTCATGCTGGGTGCTCCACTTATTCAATCGAGTCCGTCGTTGATAAACTTTCGGTGTGCCACGGTAGTAGGAGTTATTGTAGGATCCATAATATGGCGAGTGATACCGGTAGTACGCGCTCGGGTAATAGCCCCGGTAGCGCCCGAGGTATCCACCATAATACGAACGGATGGAGAGATAGTGATGATCGTAGATCGGGTAACTCCATCGGAGGTAATAGTCGTAGTCCGTCGCGTAATAGACTGGACCATCGTAAAAGTAGAGATAGGTGTAACGGTGCCATGGCCGCCAACGATACGTCGGCGTGTATCGTTGAATGACTCTAACTTTCGGTTGCCTGTGATAGCTAGATACTTCAATATGCTCTACATCAATCTGTTCGCCACCTTCAGCAACGATATGTAGTTCCATCCACCCATCTTTAACATGACCCACAGCCGGAATTTTGATACGTTCAGATCGGTTTTTCGCTCGGAGGACGAAAGTGTCGCCGTAACGTGTCTCACTGGCGTTTTCGTCATAGTAACCCTGCCGTGTTGCCTCTCGCTTGGTGTTACGAATCCAAGCGCGTCCAGCGATAGGCTCTTCATAATCTTCAATCTCTAAACGGTGTGGTTCGCCTCGGTATCGCACCAAAATCTCAATGTACTGTGTTCCGTCTGGAATTTCAAAGAGGTATACCGCGCTTGCGATTGCGAATTCATAATCATCTGTGTTCTGAGCAGAATTTGCCCACGCAGTGAGTCTTATACCATCTTCAAAGCGCGGACTTGCGGTAATCGTGGCACTCCCTCGTTCTATCCACTCGTCGACCTCATTTGCTACGCGGTGCTCACGACTGAGCCGATCTGCATAGTAATCGTAATCCGCAGTGACGGTGCTTAACAACCCAACAAATAGAAAACAACTCATCACGCATACCGCGCTAAGAATGGGAATCCGGGCCTTCATAATAATCCTCCTATCTTCATCTTCTGTATTTGGCATTGCTCGTGGATTTTTATACCTATCACGTGCGGTGCCGTGTGGATATAATCACGTAAACCTTCTTCGTCGCTAAAGTGTTGCAAAAATGATACAATTTCCTTCAAGAATTGTCAAGGATTAACCGGAGTTATCTAATTCCCTCAACCGCAATTTCTTGATTGACAGAGCGCTTGTTCGAGGCACACAAACCTTTGCTTGCAATGCCTTCTTTAAATCAATTAACTCCTGAATAGATAGTTCGGTCCACTTTACAATGTTTAGGAATCAGTTTAATGCCTCTTTTCTTTGCGTGTTCACGGGCGAGTGGTGTAATAATCGCGCCGTTTGCATAAACCAATCCGCGCACATTCGCATCCAAATTTGAAATAGTTGATGCGCTAATCAGAGACTTTTCCGAAGTGGCAACCGGGCTGCCTGTTTTCTCCATGACAGATTCGGCGATTTGCATCATTGGTACCAATTCAACGCCAAATTCGGACAGAAGGTTTACATATTCGACCTCGACAGCACTGATCTTTGTAGAGGTTTCACCTTGGTTCAGTACGTCGGAGGCGGCTATAACCTTCTTTCCTTGAGAGAGTGCTTCAAAAACGAGGTAACTACACGGTGTATCCACCAATCTTAACGCGAGTTTCGCAACCATTGGATGCGAAAAAACGGGAAGCACGATCTGCTGATAGGGTGCCACAAAAGTTGATATGGCGTTTAGTGTGTTTTCCTCCAAAATGTTAGCTTCACCAAATGTGGCATGAATCGATTCAAGATTTATGACTTTAGTTGCGAGTTCGGACAGAATTATTGTAATTTTCCACCCATTCTGCTCACATATCTGAAGCTGCCTGAGGGCCTCGCCCAATTCAAGTTGTGTCGCGCCAAAGATAGCGAGTAGTTGTTTTTCATGTGCGGCTTGTGTCGTAGTAGGTGTCTGCTCTTGCAGTACCTTCTCCACAACTTTCCTAATTTGGTCAATCAGTTCTTGATTCATGTAGGTTCAAAACTATAGGAAATCTAAAAGTGTTGGTGTGGATCGCGTACGATTTCAACAGGTTCTCCGCCTTTCAGACCGGCGGCATTAGAATCATCGGTATCTAAGTGCATTTGGAGCACATATCCTTCAGAGATTTTTGGGCGAACGTTTTCAAATGTTAAAGCGCGTTCACCAGAGAAACGTACTTTCAGAAGGTTGTCCTCGTGGATACCGAGGGCCTCAGCATCTTTAGGGGTCATGTGAATGTGTCGTGTCGCGCAGATCGCGCCCTCCTCCAAATAGATACTCCCTGCGGGCCCTATGAGCGTAATCGGTTCAGCACCGGCAAGGTCACCGGAGTCTCGAATAGGCGGGTTTAATCCAAGTCGAATCGCTTCCGTTTGTGCGACTTCAACTTGAGAATAATCCCGTACGGGCCCAAGAATGCGAACAGCTTCAATAGCCCGCATCCGTTTTCCGACGATAGTCACTGTTTCATTTGCTGCGAAGGCACCGGGCTGATAAAGCGGAGCGTAGACGTTGAGTTGATGTCCGGCACCGTAGAGGATTTCAAGGTGCGCCTGGGTTACATGGGTATGCCGGGCGGAAACGCCGACTGGAATCTGCTGCTGCTCTGCAACAGCATCGCACGCGCGCTTCCCTGCATCACAGGTTCGCAAAGCACAACCGCTACACGCCTGAGCTGTCGTCAGGCTGTTGACGACACGGCGGGTGATCAACTCAACGAGGGCTTGGTCTGGCATCTGTTACTCGCCTTGTTAGTTAGGACATTCCGTACGTTGCTCAAGAACGTGCGGTTAATCTATTGGGCAGACAACTTACGCTTCCGGTAAGAGCGTTTCAACGTCAGCGTGTGGACGTGGAATCACGTGAACAGAGACGACCTCACCAACCCGTGCGGCTGCCTCAGCCCCGACATCCGTTGCGGCTTTTACTGCACCCACATCGCCGCGGACCATAACGGTTACATAACCACCACCGACTTGTTCATAGCCGACAAGTTGGACATTTGCTGCTTTCACCATTGCATCGGCAGCTTCAATGCTTCCAATCAAACCTCTCGTTTCAATTAAACCCAATGCATCTCTGGTCATAATTAATCCTGATAGCCTCCCATTAAAAATTTGGCAACGAATATGTGAGTAGTTGTGAGGTATTATGCTCAGGGAATCAGAAAGATCCGCAGACATAAAAACGGAGGAAACTGAGCAATAGTACGCTAAGGACCTCACCCTATATAATATCACATTTTTTTTAGTTTTTCAACAAAAAACTGAAAACATATCTGTTTGCTTCATGAATCTCTTTTCCTACCTTGGTGACTTCGCCGAGTTTCTGGTAGATTAAAGCACGCCAATAGTGAGCCTGTATAAGGGCGTTAGGGTCACCTTGCCACGTTTGGATTGTTTCGGTAAGAAGTGCTAAGGCGTGTGTATAGTCGGCAGTTGCTGATGTGTGTGACCCTGAGTATTCATGAATCAGCCCGCGGCTCATGTAAGCGCGTGCAAAGCGGGGCTCCAAAGCGATGGCTCTGTCCATATCTGCCAGTGCGAGCTTTAAACGGTCTGTATCACCTTGGGTGGAAAGCTGGAGATGGGTATTACCACGGGAATAGTAAGTTGCTGCCCTCGGCTGGCGTTTAATCACGGTCTCATAGTCAACGAGAGCATTTTGAGTATCGCCTTGTTCAAAAAGGGTCTCTGCGCGTTTCTGCATGACACGTGCACTCCACCTTTTTTTTAACGAGGCGGTATAGTCTGCGATAGCACGCTGTGCGTACTCCAAAGCCCGGTAGGCATCGCCGCGACTCGCGTATGCATCTGCTTGGTAACGTTTGAGTTCTAAAGTTCGGGTATAATCGGCTATTGCTGTTTTATAGTCTCCCGCGCGATAGTGGGCTAGCCCCCGTTTTACATAGGCTTCGGCATAGCGAGGATCAATCTCGGTTGCTTGTGTAAATGCTGCTATAGCCTGAGGAATTTTCCATGTTCTCAGCGATAGGGTTCCCTTGTGGACGTATTCTTGTGCTTGTGGATTTTCCCCTTTTATTGCGTCCCAGGTTACAAAACGGGAAGCAAGGAGGATAGTGAGAACTAGCACAGGAGTCATGATATAAATGAGTGGTCGCATGACGTGCGTCTTTCTTATGGCAGTGTGCCGATGCTACTGTTTCGGCTTTCCTGTGCCGTTATAAAGGTGATGGATATTCACACCTAACTTCAGAGCGTGTACAGATGGATATGTCTCTGCCAAGTCAATTTCAATATACGTTGGAATTCCCGGCGGGCCGCTGTAACCCGTTGAAAAGATGAGTTGGTTTTCGCCGAAGGTTGCTATGCCGTCTCTGATGTTTTTGCTTGGAAAATAACTGATTGGTGTGTGTCCGACGACAAGAAGGTTTCCCTGAACGGCTTTCAGAAATTTGTCAATGTGTTTTAACGTATATCCACCGCGGTATGCTATCTCTGGACGGTGCCACAGGAGTTCTTCCAAAGTGCTCGGGTTCGGGTCAACGAGGTCAGTGAGACTCCTAACAAGACGTGCCGGTCCTGCATGAATACCGACGAAGCCGTTTTTTCCGAGAACAAGTGTTGGCAGGTTCATAAGGAATTGGTAATGCACATCAGTCATTCTTTCAATGAAATTGAACTGTTCATAATAAGCACCTGACGGACTGGCGTATAAGGCCCGGATCACCTCGGGGCGGTTTTCTAAGGTCATCCCCATCTTTTTTAGCGTTGCGTAGGTGTCTGCGGCGGCGAACTCGTGGTTTCCTCGAAGGTAGATAAGCCTTTTGCCGTTATCGCCGAGTTGGCTTCGGAGTTCCGTTACTCTGTCAATGATGCGTATGTCGCCATAAGGTGGGTACCTCGGTTCATCAGGCTTATAATCAATTGCATCGCCGAGTATCAGCCCGTAAACGTCTTCACCCGCTTGGATCCGCTCTATGAGATTGGTGAGTTGCAACCACTGGTTAAAATCCTCCCAATGTGCGTGCAAGTCAGAGACAATATAGACGGTGCCGTGATCGGGTAGAACAACGATGTGTCCATCGCGTATCAACTGATTGGGATATTGTGCCAGCGGCTTGGGTTGTGCTATCGCTATTGAAGCGAGACAAAGAGAAAAAATAGCGTAGACTATGAGGGTGTTCATCGGTCCTTAAACCTTGAAAAATGCGTCCACAGTGTCTTCCTGTTGCGCGAGTTTATTGAGGTAACGCCGTCTGCGGTTCCAACAGACGAGATAGCCGAGGAGCGCGAGTCCACCGAGGCCACCCCATAAGATGTAGGCGTTGGAAAAGAGAGATGCCCATCGGTAACGCGCTGTCAGCGATTCTCGCCAACGGACATCGTAGGTGGCGAGATCCCAGCCAACTACGTCTTCAAAAGCGGTGTTGAAATTACTACCAGCTTGAAGTTTCGCAATAATCTCAAACAATGCCGCTCTCCCTTTGACTTCAACGAACCAACGGAGAGCATCTTGACTTTCGGCGTATGCTAAATCCGCACCGGTTTGTGAACGCGGAAAACTGCGCTCCAATACTTGAAGAGGCAGTATAGATTTCGAGAAAATGTGTTTGAGTAGTGTTCCATGACGGCTCGGCACCCATTCATCAGCGAAATAGATGGCTACGCCTTCTACGAACCATAACGGGATATCTTTAACAGCTTTGCGCGTGCACTGGCCAAAGAGGACATGGGCAATTTCGTGGCGGAGGACCTGCACTAACTGTAGTTTGGCAAGAGCTATATGGTTTGGATTTTGGATAACAATCCGTCGGCTCAGCGGAAAGGCACACCCAACCGCCCAATCCTGAATAGGCGCATGAACAGAAGCCTGAAATGCTTCCTGGGTATCGCAGACCCAGATATCAATTATTCCTGGGGACATACGGCTGGTGAGCTGCGGCATTTCGGCGTAGAATTCTTCTGCAATCTGAAGGATGGACACTGGATCCACTGTGCCTTCTCTATAGTAGACACGGAAATGCGGGCTCTCCGCTGATTCCCAGGTGGCTGAGGCTGAAAGTATCGGCAGAAGTAATAGAAAAAAAATAAGGTTTTTCATATTTAGGCACACGTCGCTTCCAACTTGCGTGAAATTCGCCACAAAACCTACGGATAAAGATGAGCAACTGAGCTGCCGTAACCGTTGTAAATCATCGTTGGGAGCTTTTCCCCGGTACCAATCATTCTCTCACTGGCTTGTGACCACCGCGGATGTGGCACGCTGGGATTGACGTTTGCTTCAAAACTGTACTCCCTTGGTGCAAGCGTATTCCAAAAGGTGCGTGGCTGCTGACTGATTAACTCGATACTGACGATAGATTTGATACTTTTGAATCCATACTTCCAAGGCACAATGAGCCGAATAGGCGCCCCGTGTTGTGGGGGTAGAATGTGTCCATAAATGCCGACAGCGAGTATTGTTAAGTCATTCATCGCTTCAGCAAGGGTGAGCCCTTCATGATACGGCCACGGATAACGTAAGCTGCGTTGTTGCGGGGCTACCTCTGAATCCATGAATGTGAGCATTCGGACATATTTCGCTTCGGTTTTCGGTTGAACTTTTTCGAGTAGTGATTTCATCGGGAAACCGATCCAAGGCACCGCCATTGCCCATGCTTCAACGCAGCGGAAACGATAGATTCTCTCTTCCAGCGGCATCCGTTTGATTAAATCATCGACATCCAAGGTCATCGGTTTTTCGACGAGACCTGATATTTCGATTTTCCAAGGGCGTGTTTTGAATTCCTTCACTTTTTTCCAAACGGTGTTCTTGGCAGTAGTGAACTCATAGTAGTTGTTATAGGTAGCAGCAACAACTTCGTCTGTCATCTGTCTGTCTACTGTGAAGTCTGGATTATTTTCAGCCGTGAGTTTTTGCGCACGATACGGTTCTAACTGTTTTTCGACACCTTTGTTCTGCGCACACGCGTTTGAAGTTGAAAATAGCAATGCTCCTGCGCTGCCTAAACCTAGCTCTTTGATGAACTTCCGACGGTTGATATAGTCTGACTCAGATGTCACCTGGTTTTCAGGGATCTCCCATTCCTTGGGAATTTTAATATACGGCATGAGATTGCCTCCCGAAATCTGCGTTCGTCTTATTGCCTGTTTCACCCGGCAAACTTGTATCTCTCCATTAGATTTTTTCATTACTAAAGATAACAGATACATTTCTCTTGATATACTTTCTAAATTGTGATTCCTTTGGTCGGTGGGAGCGACACATCGATCAAAAAATTATAGTGATTTGGCTGTTTTTTGTCAACACTAAATTTGTTTAACTTTATATTTGATAGGTAACATGCTGTTTACCCGAGACTTTCTCATCACGAAACTTTTTTCAAACTCACGTTAAAAATTAAATATTTGAGACTGTCTAATTTTTTTTTGCAACTTTTTAATATTTTGGTGTATAATACCCTAAAGCGTTTATCTGTTTCCAACTTTCTGATGAAATAATGGGGTCGATAGAGCAATGTTGCAGAGACATCGACAAGTTATCATTCTACTTGTAGGGCTATTCTATGTTTATTCGGTATGCCCGCTTTTATGCTCGGTTTTTGAACAGAAGTTCTGTTATAGTGAGCCTCAAGAGGTCCTGAACGGAAATACTAAAATCCGATCAAGCTGCTGCCAAAGTGCCAAGACAGGCGCAGTAGGTGAAACCGAAATGCCATTAGAAAGTGGTAACTCTTGTTGTTTGACCTCCCTAGAGCTTGTTCTGCCAGACGACAGACACAACAAGCAAGAAGCCCGCGAATTCGTTGAGCAATCTCTTGTCTCAATCTTTCCTATCTCAGCATCTGCCCCTATTACGCCGTTGGAGTCGTTCCAAACTCTCCGCGCCCCTATAATTTCCCCGTTGTTCCCCGACTACGCTCTATCTCGTAGGGGGCCTCCGCCTATCCTGTCTTAAGATGAGTTTCCAAAGAACTCCTTAAAAGCATTCCCTTATTTTTTTTTACCAATACTTTTGCATATTGTTATCCCGATGTGTTTTTATAAAGGTTTATATTCGGGAACTATTAATCGATCTGTAGTGTAAGATTTTGTACCTCGCTGCGCTACAATATTTTATGGGTGGTATAAATTAATGATTATGAAAACGCTTTTGTTTTTATGTGCGATGCTGTTCAATTGGGTTTTCATCTCTTTCGGATTTGCACAAGAGAGTTGCCCGGCTTGAAGCAATCCCGTCTTACCGCCGAGCGGTATGATGAGTGAAGTCAGTTTGACTTCAAAAGAAATGGAACAATTTCGAGTAAATGTTAATATGTTAGTGTCCCCAAACGCAAGGGGGGGGCATTTGGCATCAACTGGGCTATCCGCGGAACGAAAGCTGATAGACACTCCTTTGCATAGACACCGTGTAGCCTTAAGTACTTACCGGATTGATATAGGCTTACAATATTTGCTTAGCGATTGGTGGATGTTGCAGGCAAACGTTCCTTATGCGGTCAAAAATCAGGACGCAAGCATTGAATGGCTTGATCCGGTGAGCCCTGAGGATGAGAAAGCCATCTTGCTGAGTCGGGATATTCATCATCGAGATGAAACCTATACCGGATTCTCAGACGCAGATGTGTTCTTAGGCTATAAGGTTCGTGGGCTTTTTAAAACCGGCGACAATTTGTTTGCGCGGTTCGGCACAACGGTTCCTATCGGCAGAACCGAAGAGAACCCATGGAAGCTTGGAGATGCTGGCATTGAACACCTCCATATCCAGTTTGGTACGGGGACTTTTAATCCCGTTGCTAATTTGCAGTATAGTCTACCTCTCTTCGGGGGTGGGACTATTAATGCGTCTGCCCGTGGAACGTTTCCGTTCTATGAAAATAGTAAGACTTATCGAGGACCAATAGAGTTAAGTTATACAGCTGGTTTTATGTATCGCCTTTTCCCTTGGCTTTCCTTTAATGGAAACTATCTCGGATTTTATCAATCTGCTGCTATTTGGGATGGGACGCGTGATATTAATACCGGACTACGTTATAGCATGGCAGCCTTCGGTATGTCTTTGGCAACGCTGGACAGCATTACCGTCTCCGCCAATGTCATGTTTCCACTAACGCAAGAGACTCTTTATGATGAAGGCGATGCGATTGAATTTGGCAATTTGGTTTCTTTGGCCACAACCTACCGATTTTAATTTAACGTGAAAAAGACAGTATAATCTTCCGTTCGTCAGCACGTTGGCTTAGTCTTGTCAAACGGAAGATTTGCATTTAAAACGAAATCTCATAGCTTCATTATACCAAAGCGGGGTTCTTTATACAAAAACGCTTCAATTATGTATCAAACTCCCGTTATGGGCTTTCAGATGAAAAAACGGTTGCATAAAATTGAAAAAGGTATATCTCAGCCAGCCGAACTTGTGTTAATTGGATATTATTTTTATGAATTTTATTGAAGCACTTTCCACAGATAACTTAACCGCTGTAAGAGCCGCCCCTAAAACCGACGTTCACTCCCACGCCTTCTTAAGCACGCGCCGGGAAAATATAGAAATTTGGCTAGGGTACCCTTTAACCAAACCTCCCCTCAAAATGAAAGGATTAGAGGAGATGATGGCATACGTGAATGCCATCTTAGCACCTCACTTAGAACACCGCCAAGGTTTTGAGTTCATCGTGGTATCAGCGATTAGCGATGCAATCCAAGATGGAGTCATTATACTTGAAATGAGTTTCGACATCCGGTTGCTTAAGTTTTATCCGGGGGAGTTGACCGAACTCTGTACATTTATTGAGGCGTTAGTTGAGCAGTATCAGGATCGGATTGATTTGCGTCCTGAACTCGGTTTTGCACGGGAGTGTGCCAGCGATCCAAAATGGATGAAATTGGCGCATGAGGCAATAGAATTAGACATATTTCGATCGATTGACCTATATAGCCATCAAGAGGGGTGCGCCCCTGAAGCTGTCACGTCCTTATACGAAAAGGCGCGGGCAGCAGGAATGAAACTCAAAGCGCATGTTGGCGAATTTGGGGGGGCGGAGGAAGTCAGACGAACCGTTGAAGTCCTCGATTTGGATGCGGTTCAACACGGCATCGGGGCTGCGGAATCGCTTGAAGTGATGCAGTGGCTCTCTGAAAATCAGATTCAGTTGAATGTGTGTCCAACGAGCAATGTGATGTTAAACGCTGTGTCCAACCTTGCCTCCCATCCCATCCGCACCTTATTTGATAACGGTGTGCCCGTGACAATCAACACAGACGATCTGATGATATTCGGTCAGAGCGTCTCCCAAGAATATCGGAACCTCTATCGAGCAGGCGTTTTTACTGCCGAGGAATTAGATAATATTCGACGGGTGTCCCTTAAAGGGCTCGATTGATATTCAGCTGGCTATGCGCTATTGAAGCGCGAAGTTTGGCTCTGCTATACATTTCGACTGTTTTGTTCGGGGGGTTCTCTATGAGGTCAATGTGCTGCTCAAATTGCGCAGAACGGGGACCGGATTTAATAGTTGAACGTGAGTTGGATAGATAGCAAGTGCTAAAAATATGTGAACATTTTCGTAGGGGCTAGGCCTGCTAACTCTACGGGCGAGGTCGCCTCGTCCCTACGATACGCAGGAAACTTCTTTTTCCCAAACGTACATGATACAATCTATGAGGGTTTGGGGGAATAAAAAATCTTCTCCCGTGCCCCCGCGTTGGCAACTTCCGCCCTCTGCATCTGTTGCACGTGACTCCTGAAACGCACACCGTGTTCTCCGAACGTTGCCCATGGCACAAGAACCGGCTATGTCTCGACTCCCTATCCATTAACATCTGTTTGACAGGCCACTACGACACTGCCGTAGAATGATCCGGGGGTGGTACTGGCTGCTCCTCCGTGCTGGGGTACGGGGTTCGTACAGGTTCTGGTTCTGGTTTGGCTGCTATTGGTACAGGTACTCCAGGGACTCCAGTCAGACCACCCTCCGTTGATGACGTTGTCGCATTGCTTGTTGGTACAGCCCCGGGGACAGTCAACCCATCGGGTGGTGGTTCCACCACAGTTTCGTTGTTGAACGAGCCATGTCTGTCCGCGGATGTCTCCGGCACACCTGACGGTTGTCCAGGGTCCGTAACAGTTCTGTATGCTCATTCTGACTGCTGCGGTGGTGGTATTGGTGATTCCTGCGGTTTCGTTGGTTGCTGAGAGGATGAGGGGGGTTGCTACGTCTACCGTGCTTCTTGTGTTGTCGACCTCTGGGGTGGTGATGGTGAGGATCCCCTGGTCACTGAGGGATACCTGTATTCCTGCTGGTATGGTTGGTACCTGAACGATTGCGAGGGTGATGGGTTGTATTCCGGTGATCCTGAGTCGTTTGGTTTGATCATGGAGGTTGTAGTGGTAGGTAGATCCCTCTGCGAGTCGGAGGGTTGTGGTTCCCCAGACTGGTATTCCCGCACACCTGAGTCCTTCCGTGGTGATGGTTGCGAAGGTGTAGGGGGGACAGCAGCCTCCTGGGGGACACTTACTACAGGGTTTCTGTCCTACATCATCTCCACACACCGTATTCTGGGTTCGGTTTACGTGCACACAGGTGAGTCCGTCTGGGGTGATTTTGATAAATTCTTGTGCTCTGCAGCAGTTTAGCCCTTCCTCACAGACTGGTGCGGTGGTGTCTGATGCTGAGGTGCAGACGAGGCCGTTTTGGTTGATTTGTGCATACTCTCCTGCACTACAGGGTCTAATGATGTCGAGGGGGCTTTGTCTGGGGGGGGGGGGGAGAAGCTTGAGCACTGGTGAGGCTCAGGAGGGTGATGAGGAGGAGGATACTACCGATACTGATTGTTCTGAGAGAGAGCTGCATACGTACAAGTGTAGTGTACCGGAGGAATGGTTCTTCTTCGTATGCTGCTCGTGGATATCTTTTTTTTTTGATATATGTGAAGCACCCCCGTCTTGTAGACGGGGGTGTATGTTATTTCCAGGTGTGGTTTTCCATCCACCTGAGGCGGTTTGGGGCCTTCCCTAGGTTTCCTCGGGGATGACTTGGATCTATCCCCTTGTACTGGAACCACCACGCCGCAAAGGCTCGGGAAAAGTTCTGACTATGAGAGGAACAATCTCTATCAATCCAGCTCCCCCCATGCTCCCTGAGATCTTTCCGCCGAGCTGAGATGAAAGACCGCACCATTGGGAGCTCTTCCCATTCCGTCCAGTCTTTGCCAGCCTTTCGGGTCATGGCTTCCAGGTAGGAGTAGGCAAGCATGAAGGTGATGGTATTATACCAACACGCCTCATCAATGAGCACAACACCACTTCGGTACATGCCGGAGAGCCCTCTTCTTCCACCAGGGGAGCCGCGAACAGCAACCTGCAGGGCAAGCAGTAGATCAGGTTCTACCGTTGTCTCCTCAAAAATGGGACGAACCTTGTCCGGCCATCTCAGTCCCATGAGAATGACCCCTGGATGTCGTTGCGGATCATCCTCGTAGTACTTTGCAGGGGAGAATCCGTCCGGAAGGGTGGTTGGACCTGATCGACGAACAATTACTTCCTTGGGCTCCAGGAACTCCTTTTCCACCCGGAGGTGGAGTTTGTTTCCTCGTACCTTTGGAAAGCGGTAGTATCCGTTTCCATCGGTGAACGTCTCCTCACCAGCACGAGGACCAGAGACAATGGTAACCATGGCTCCTGGTACTGCTTGTACTAGAGAGCGAGGGTTAGGTGCCCAATCCAGGTGATCTCGAGCCAGGACTACTACCTGACCTGTGAGGTCAGTAGAGTGTCCCTTGTCTCCCGAGACGTAGGTGAAGTCTCCCGACTCTGTGTTGAGACTAGGAGGGGTGAGGGAGATGAGTTTGCCATCTACCTGCCCCTCTCGCCCAGCAAGCACAACCACGTTGTAGCTATACCCAACCAACCCTGGATCTGCCGGTATGTCAAACCGACAGAGGAAGATATGGTCGGTCCCTCCCCAGGGTTTTGCCTCCCCACTCTGGAGATCCGCATCGGGAGTGCTCTTCGGCTTTATCTGGTACCGGGTACCTCCCCCCAACATAGCGTACATTTTCGGCCGAGCCTCCTTATCATCCCCATAGACGATAGGAACATCTCTTGGGAACACCACCTTCGTGTAGATGGTGGTTCCGACGGGAAGTGAATCTCCCCATTTTACCTCCTCGGTAAACTCAAGATCCCTCCAGTAGGTGATCTCCGTCTTCTTGGGTCTCTCCAGTGCCGGAGCTCCCGGAACCACTTCTCCTGCTACCTTTCGAAGCTCTCCAGCAGCAACCAGGTCAGTGCTTGAAGAGATTTTCTCTCCCAACATGCTCCCGGTTTCAACATCTTCACCACCACAGCCACTTACTATGACCATGGCGATGAGAAAAAACAAACAAAAGTTTTTCACTTTTGTTTCCTCCTTTTTTCTTTTTTCAGGGTAAACTGACAGCTTCCGGCCTGAGCTGCACCCCCTAACAGGGGCGGCTACAAACTCACAACTGATATGCACCCCCTAACAGGGGCGGCTACGAAGCCCAGCTCCAAAGGATACCCACCCTCCCAGATACACGCCAACGTCTTTATCAAGACGAGTTTGATGTTAAGTCCGTGCTGTGTTCAACATCCACGCGGGCTGCTGCTAAGTGTTCTCGGAAAGCAGTGAACGTTTCAACGACGGCAGCCGTGAGGTTCAGACGTTTCAGCTGGTTCAGGTCTTGGATCGCCTGGAGTCTGGGCTCCAGGGCGGTGACATCCGCGTGTGGGAACCGGGCGTTGAGGGTGGCCAGCGTGCTTTCAATGCTCATCTGCCGCGCACCTTGCGCTCTGCCTTCTTCTCTTCCTTCTGCCCTGCCTTGTTGTAGATAATGCTCCGCCATACTTTGCATGACATTTACCGCCTGCTGAGAAAAACCCAAAGGCCTTTGATACTCAGACACAAGCCGATCTAAAGCCACACGCTCACCAACCGAACGCTTGTGCACTACTCATATATACAAACAACACACCGCTTGCACCCACGCAACACGCTCCGACGCCGTCATAAGAGTATTATACCTGCTTTTTTCTGGAAAGTCAAGGTTTTGTGCGAAAACGCTTATCTTTGCTTTCGCAAAAGAGCCGACCCGTAACACGGGTATACTCTCATATATCATATACACACCCTAACAGGTTCTGCTGCAAACGCACAACTTGGGTTACAGTATACAATATATGATAGTTTAGGGCAATGTTTTTCTGGCTGTTTTTTATTTCCTATTAACACCTCTGTAGAGATGCAGCCCTCAACAGCGATATGTCTACATGATAACAAAAACTTACGAAAAATATAATAAGATTAGCGTTTGTCACTTGACAAAAAAAGTCTTTTTTTTTATCATAAGCGTATCAGAAGCGCCTTTTGTCGGACAAACCGAGAGGGCAGGGTTCTATTTTTATAGGAGTCCCTCCGGTATTCAGAGTGCTGATTGGGTTTTGATATCTTAAAAAATTGATTTTTTTCGGTATATCCCGTATAATATATCCTATAACTTAGCTATCGATCCGTAGTAGATCAAGACTATTTCCAACATCATCAAAGGATAAACAAACGTATGGATCCTACCATTGATACTGTCCAAGCAGGTGTTTTTACACCAAAAGATAAGGAATTCGTTGAAAATAACGGTTACCTGCTAATCCAGAACGCATTGCCCCCTGATGTGGTAGCCGAAATCGATGCTGCCGTTGATGAAGTTTATGCCAAAGAGGAGGCCGCCGGGCACCTCGAAGCAGGCGGAAAGTTGAACCTTCGTAACTGCATCGTGCACCATGAGGCGTTCCTACAACTTCTTGACTGGCAAAAAACCGTCCCCCTCGCCTACGATGTCCTTAATTGGAACGTCCAGATGATTACATCGCACCTGATTGTGCTGCCTTCTAAAGAGGAGCCTCCGGACAACGTAAAGAATCAGATCGGTTTGCACCGTGACGGCGGCACATCGTATCGCGAAATGCAGGAACCCCACCCACGTATTATGCTCAAGATCGCTTATGCTATCAGTGACCAATCTGACCCGGCTTCTGGCGCAACGGTAGTCGTTCCAGGGAGCAACCGACTAACTGGGAGACCTGCCACCGACCCAGAAACGGGGTGGGCACGCGGCGCGATCTCCATGAATATCACGGCAGGGGACGCATTCCTTTTTGAACAACGGACATGGCACGGCATCGGACACAATTGGTCCGGGATGCCACGGAAAACCATTTTTATGGGCTACGCCTATCGTTGGGTGAAACCGATGGATTACATAACGATGCCTGATGAACTCGTCGCTAAATGCAACCCGATCCAGAAACAACTGATCGGTGTCGTCAGCGATCCACTCAGCTACTATCTACCGAAAGACCAAGATGTGCCCCTGCGGGCATTGCTTGATAACGGCAGTCAGCCTTAATCGTCTAACAATTCAGTCTTGAGCGAAAGGCTGTAATCCAGCAGCGCATTCGCGTATGGCATATTGTGAAGCCCATACCCGCTATCGCCTTTAACCATGTCGTAGTTCAACTTCGCGTCAAGATACGCTTGTGAGGTTCTGTTAGACGAAGCATCAAGCATCGCTTTAACGGTTTGCATTTTCGCCATTATCTCAGCGCGATATTGTGGTAGTTTCACCATCATGTCGTTATCCGCGCTATCGTGGCAGCCGGAGGCACTACACGTCGAAAAATCTGCAATGAACGTATGCCCCCCTTGTTGTGCAACTTTTTCTGGGTCCTCTTTTGCCATGTGGCAATGGACACACCGCTTCTTCATCGCACGCACATGCGGCGACGGCATGCGCTTAACACCCGCTCCCTCGCGGCCAAGGAACATCTCCGATTGAGACTGGTGGACGATACCTGCACCCGCACAACCGCAATCCATTTTGTGGCAGGTGACACATAAATTTTTCGCAGGTTTCACCAGTAAATGTTCGGATCTGCTCGTGTGTGAATGACACGAAGAGCAAGCAACAGCGTTCATTGCTGTCTCCACGTTGTAGGTATGTCCGGGATAAACGCGCGCATTGAATACTTCGTAGCCGGAAGAGTGACAGCTCAGACAGGAGGTCTGTAATTCATACGGACCCTCAATTAAATTGACAAGGGCATGGAAATGCCCGGCTTGCCGCCATTCTTGATAGGCGGGTTCCTGCCCATGACACTTCTCGCACCCTTCAGCAAAAGGCGTTTTTGTCTCAGGGGTAGCGGCTGCTACCGGGGCTGCGTAAAGCGTCGAAATTTCTTCGTAGCCGTAAAGGGCAAAAAGGGCAATCGTTCCCATTAAAATGGATAACCCTAAACATACTAAACATTGTTTCATGTGTTTTACTTTCCTCGTACTCCTAACTTGTGAGCCGAAACTTGATCTACAAAAGTCTGTTTTATATCGCTAATCTATGACGTTTATTGTGTAATCTGTGATAATTAAATATAATATCTAATTTAGTGAAACATGTCAATAGTTTTTAGGTGGAATACACAGGGCATTTGGTTTATAGATTTCGTTTATGTCTGTGGATCCTTTTCGCACTTTTTTATGTGGTGTCCTGGACCCTGCAGGCGAGGTTTTGCGGCGTAAGGTTTCCCCACGGAATGCCACACGCGCAAATGTAATACAAGGAAAAGAGGAGATAAGTGAAGTGATGCGAGTCCGCTCTTGTGCTGTGTGTCTGTTTCACTGCTTCGTTTCTTTCGTTAGTGCGTCTATATTAACTACTGGTTATTACCTACTCCCTATAAGTTAACTGAACACTATCCTTGTTTTCTGATTCCTCACCCTCTCCAGGGAATCCTACTCCCCCTATTTCCAATAACCCTTACGCGAAGACATCTTAGCAGCGACTTTTGCTCGGGTATCGCTTCTTCACTCCCCGTGTGTTTGTTTCTTGCTGATCTGTTATCTGTGCGTAAAGTCTCACGCCATAAAAACGGGAGTGAATGAAAATCTATGTATAAAATTACCTATGTTAACGTGAGTTTGCTAAGAGCGACCTGTTGGGTTTTGCTTACCCGTATTGCCGCGGAAAACGCCTTGAAAAACCGACGATGTGCCCATTGTGGTGATGTTTTTGGGTCTTTACCGCTCAATCCAACTGAAACGCGTGAGGGTGAGTTTGTGCGTGTCAACCCAACCTTAATTCAAGGTGCAGGCACGAC
This sequence comes from Candidatus Poribacteria bacterium, assembly GCA_965202725.1. GTDB lineage: Bacteria > Poribacteria > WGA-4E > WGA-4E > WGA-3G > WGA-3G. Next base: position 2,805,318 of record OZ241845.1, on the reverse strand, counting down.
GAGCAAGGCACATCACTACGAGTGGCGAGACGTGACAGCGCAGCCGCATGTCGTGTATTATTATCGGCTTGAAGATGTGTCGTTTTCGGGTGAGCCTCGGGAGTTAGGGACGGTTCGGCTGAGGGGGCATATATCTGCGCGAGGTAAACGGACGACTGTGTGGGGTGATGTGAAGTCTGAAGAATAGAGGGATATATTCAGTAGATTCCTGCGTTGCGTTGGGGCTTAACGCTTAAGTTCCGCGTCACCTTGTTCGCCGAGGTATTCATACCTCGGCGAACTCGCTTTTTAGGACATCCAGCTTTCTCAAATCCTCCAAGCACAAATCGGTTGGTACCTCAACAGACCAGACATTTCGTATTTGCCCTGATTATCGCTTCCCGTTTCTGAATCGTGTGATTGCTCCGAGTTCGGAGAGTTCTGCGTTTGTATAGTGTGCTGGCATCTATGCGGATTTCTAGTGCTCTGCGCCTATAGTTGCGCTGGTTTGTCATGTTTTGCTTTTTTTTTTGAATTCTGCTATAATAACAGAAAGGATGTCTTGCGTTTTCAAAAAACGTGGATAAAGGGATCGGGCAATGAACAACGAATTCATCTCAATTATGACAGAACGTATCGTGCGTGACTTTGCCCCACTGCAGATTATCCTCTTCGGTTCTCAAGCACGCGGAGACGCAGATCCGCATAGCGACATAGATTTGCTCGTTGTTTTCTCTGAACTCACAGACAAACGGAAAACCGCTATTGATATTGGGCACGCCCTGGCAGACCTACCCGTGGCAAGGGACATCCTTGTATCAACACCCGAAGAGTTGGAACGTAGCAACACCCGGATCGGATCCGTGCTCCGGTATGCCCAACAAGAGGGTAAAATCCTTTGGGGGAGCTTCAACCCAGCTACACGCGAATCCGATCAAAGCTGCAGCGTACCCAGCAAGGAGATAAACTCCGCAATGCAAACAGCCGATAGACTCGCAGACACCGCGCGCTGGCTCCGCTATGCAGAGGAAGACTTAATAACCGCTGAAACCCTTTTAAAGCAGCCACATGTGCCGCCTCGCCAATCCTGTTGGCACGCGCAACAAGCCGCTGAAGAGGCACTCAAGGCGGTACTAATCTTCTTGCAGATCGATTTTAAGAGAACCCACAATTTGAGTGTTCTACGGGATCTGGTACCTGAGAGTTGGCAACTCAAAACCACGCTGCCAAACTTAGAACACCTAAACAGATGGGCAGTAGAAGCCCGCTATCCGGAAGACATGCAAGAAGCCAGCAACGCAAACGCATCCGAGGCCGTTGAACAAGCACGATCCGTCTGGATATCCGTATCTACTGCGTTCTCAGAACACGGTTATCATGTAGGGCAAGGTTTATGATTAGGTTCATTGCCAGCGAGTCTGCACGGTGAGTTCGATCCGACCTTCCTCGGACTCGAGGGCTTGATTTTGCAACTCGTATTGTTGATGAATCTCAAGTGGAAGCTTCCTACATGAAATCTCACACATATCAAAACTGTTTTTCAATAATATGATTTATGAGCCACTCTGAAATAAATATATCGTAGTAAAGGAATGTTATGCAAAAGCTAAAACTTGGTGTTATTGGTGCGGGCGGCATTGTTTGCCGGATGCATCTGCCTGACCTCGCACAAAGCCGCGACTTTGAAGTCGCCGTCATTAGTGGAAGACGTGAGCACCGTCTTAAACACCAGTGCCAAGAATTCAGTATACCTCACTGGACCCAGGATTACGATGCAATCATTGCTGACGACACACTTGATGCTATTCTGGTCGGCACACCACATCCACTACACGTCTCGTGGGGTGTGAAAGCGCTCGAAGCAGGCAAGCACGTCCTGATGCAGAAACCGCTCTGTGGCGATATGGACGAGGCGAACGAATTTGTCGCCGCAACTGAAGCGAGTGGTAAAACAGTGATGTGTCTCCCACATTTTAACGCCGCTATCTATAAAATCCGCCAATTGATTGCCGAGGCGGCAATCGGCCGCGTCTCTGGTGCAAGAATGCGGAGTAGCCACGGCGGTCCCGAAATCTACTACGCGGAAATCCGTGATATTTTCGGCGAAACCGGGGACGATTTGTGGTTCTTCGACGCCAAACAGGCAAGTGTCGGTGCGCTTTTCGATATGGGGGTCTATGCCGTCTCGGGCCTCGTTGCCATGCTCGGCACGTTCAAACGGGTGACCGGCTTCGTTTCTACTTTCGATAAACCGACGGAATTAGAGGATGTCGCCACGCTTGTGCTTGAGATGCAGTCGGGAGGCATTGTTACCGCAGAGACGAGTTGGTGTGACCCTGCGCGGACGGGGGAGGCGAGTGTACACGGCACGGCGGGAAAATTCACAATGCCCGGCAAAGACGGGGCAACACTCAGCCAGTGGACACCGACCTCTTACACGCGTGAGCACGCACCGGTCGATGTTGAAGCGATAGACTGCTCAGATGGCGCTCCCAGTGGAATGCACGAACACTTTGCCGAGCATATCCGTAAGGGGACGCAACCCCCGATATCTAATGTGTATACGGCGCGGCATGTTACTGAGATTCTGCTCGCGGGTCTCGAATCCTCTAAAACAGGCAGAGCAATCGAGCTAACAACAGAAGCAGACAACTGTGGAGATTGCTGCTAGGACTGTTGTTAATAGGGCAGCGGTTAGATAGGAAGAAAAAAGAAAGGCGTTTCCTGTAGGCACGCTTCCCGCGCCTACAGGAAAATGTCTAAACGTCTAATCTATAAACTGGCGTGCAATTCATACCAGTCATCAAGATTGTTGAGATTAACAGCGTCTAAGATAGAGCCGTCGTCATTAATACCACTTGCAGCAAGGATGCTCCCACGGGTATCGGCATCGTGATTGTAGCTTGCAATCGCGGCGTTTAATTCATCGACCGCCGCTTGGTCAAAACTTCCATTTTCCGAAACCCACGCTTCAAACTGCGGGTAGGTGGGTGAATTGTTGCTGATATATGCCAACGTAGTATTCTTGTCCAGTCCAAGGCCATCCAATACCATCTGATCAAAGCCAGGACCGCATGCCGGATAATCTTCATGGAGTACACCCTTGGCATCCATCAGCACTTTCGACCAGAATCGGGGGAGGTGTAACACGCCGAGCGGTCCTGCAACCCCGGAACTAATTGTCGGAATCATTCCTGCCATTCTATCTTCTCCTTGTCTCGAAAAAAAATTAAAAGGAACGTCGTTGCATAACCAGTGATATTGCCTTTTATGCAACATACCATAGCATTGTAGCACAGCTCGCAAAAAAGTCAACGAAAAATTGAAAGGGGCGAGGGTAGGGAACCAAGCCGGCGCGGAAGGGAAGTCGTATCGTATGTTTCTGCTATTACTTTCGGACCTGACCGTTTCCGTATACAATGTACTTATAAGTTGTCAACCCCTCAAGTCCCATTGGCCCGCGGGAGTGTAGCTTCTGCGTACTGATGCCGACTTCTGCTCCTAATCCGAACTCATAACCGTCGGTGAAAACGGTACTGGCGTTGACGTAGACTGCAGCGGAATCGACCTCTTTCAGGAAACGTTGTGCGGCACCGTAACTTTCGGTGATGATTGCATCGGAATGGCGTGATCCGTAGGTCTCAATGTGATCAATCGCAGCGTCCATGTCGTCCACCACCCGAATGGATAAGATATAATCGAGGTATTCTGTACGCCAATCCTCTTCAGTTGCGGGCTTTGCGGTAGGGCAAAGTTGCCGCGTGCGTTCACATCCGCGAATTTCAACATCGGCATCCTGTAAGGTAGCACAGAAAGAAGGAAGGAACTTCTCGGCAGTATCCGCATGGACAAGGAGGGTTTCTAAGGCATTGCAGACAGCAACCTTATATCCAACCTTCGCATTCATGCAGATACTGTTTGCCATTTTAAGGTTAGCAGCTTCGTCAACGTAGATGTGGCAGATACCGTCAGCATGTCCCAGTACTGGAACATCCGACTCCTTCATTAAAGACTGGACGAATTCGTTGCTCCCACGTGGAATCACGAGGTCAACGTATTCCGGCAAACGGATGAGTTCATAAACAGCTTGTCGATCGGTGGTATCAACGAATTGTATGGCATTTGGGACCCCTGCTGCAGCAGCGGTATCACTGAGGATACGCGCAAGCGTCGCATTGGAGTGAATCGCTTCGGAACCCCCTCGGAGGATAACCCCGTTTCCAGATTTAATGCAGAGTGCGGATACTTCGACGGTCACATCAGGTCTCGACTCATAGACGACAGCGACAACGCCGATGGGGACGCGGACTGTGCCGATCTTGAGTCCGTTTGGACGTTCACCCATGCTGATGCCTGCACCAATCGGGTCAGGGAGCGCAGCGACTTGGCGAAGATTGTCCGCCATGCGTTCAATCTTTTGCTCGTCAAGGAGGAGGCGCTGCATGAGTGGCGCGGCAAGCCCTATTTTTTCGCCGTTTGCGAGATCAATGCAGTTTGCCGCCTGAATTTTATCTTTAGAATCTTGTAGGCTTTCCGCCATCGATAAGAGGGCGTGGTTCCGGACATCAACGGAACTCCGCGAGAGGATACGCATCGCCGATTTTGCTTTTCGAGCTTGCAATTGGATTTGTTGTTGGATATTTTCGTTCATCGTGTCCCTTTGAGAATTTACGCGATAGATAGCAATTAGAAAACTGGTGAATATTATAACAGAATCAATGGAAATTTTCAAGGTTGATAGTTTTTGATTTTTGAGATCCAGTGGCACAAAATCGGTCAAGTAAAACGAGATTATCCCGATGTATGATTTCATCGTAATCGCGGTAGCCGAGGATTTTTTTTATGTCTTGGGTGTGTTGCCCCGCAAGTTTCGTAGTCTCCGCTGCACTATAGTTCACCAAACCGCGGGCGAACTCTACGCCACTCTCTGTGAGACATGAGACGGTATCACTATAGTCAAAATTACCTTCAACGCGGCGGATACCCGCCGGAAGTAGGCTTTTACCACCTTGCACAAGGGCATTCCGTGCACCGTCATCTACAACAAGTCTGCCTTTTGGAGGACGGGAGTAGGCGATCCACCGTTTGCGTCCTGAGATACGGGCTTGTGGAAGGAAGAGGGTTCCGAGCAACTCGCCCTTCAAAAGTCTTGTCACGACAAGCGGTTCTCGGCCGTGCGCCAGCACCATCATCTCACCAGACCCAGTAACGATGTCAGCAGCGCGCAGCTTCGTCACCATCCCACCCGTGCCATTCGTTGTACCAGCCTCGCCAGCGGCCTGCCATACCTCTTCCGAAATTACGTTGACGGTGTGGATGAGTTCCGGTTCTGGATGCTCACGCGGATCGGCAGTGTAAAAGCCTGCCTGATCGGAGAGGATAACCAGTAGTTCCGCTTGGGCAAGGTTTGTTACGTAAGCAGAGAGGGTGTCGTTATCGCCAACTTTGATTTCATCAACCGCAACAGTGTCATTTTCGTTGACAATCGGAATCACGCCGTAATGGAGGAGTGCGCGGAGGGTATCATTCATGCGGGTATAGCGTTCCCGATTCGAGAAATCGTCTCGCGTGAGGAGCATAAGCGCAGTCCGTTGTTCATAGCTCCGAAACCATTCCTCATAAGCCGCCATTAATCGGATCTGCCCGACGGCAGCAGCGGCTTGCAAATGCGGGAGTGTTTGCGGACGTTGTTTCAGACCCAGCCCGGGCCATCCAGCAGCAATTGCCCCTGATGTGACAAGGATGACTTCCACGCCCTCCTGCTTGACAAGTGCTAAATCGTGTACCAGTCCAATTAGAGCGGCTTCATTGAGGTGACCGTCGTCTGCAATGGTACTGCTCCCAACTTTCACGACGACACGTTTCACATTCGATAAACAGGCGCGGGCCTCAACCAGATCGCATCGCTCTTGGACTATAGGTGAACTCGAATTCATCAATCTGGACCGTGTCTCCTTCCACTGCCCCCGAGCGGGCGAGCGCATTCATCACTCCCATATTTTTCAACTTCCGATACAACAAAATCAGCGCCTGTTCATTTCCCATATCCGTCATTAGGACAGCACGACGCGGTTCTGCACCACTGATGATGAACCCCTCCCCGGTTTTAGCGAGTTCAAACCGGGGAGGCGGCTCAGGCGGGAGTTCGTGTTCAACCGGAAGTGTCGTCTCCGCTTCCTCCTGGGCACGTGCCGCAAGGTATTGTAAAGACCGATATGCTTGCTGCATGAGCGTATTGACTCCTTCGCCTGTAACGGCAGAAATAGCGAAGATTTTCCGTTGACCGAAGTATCCTTTAACGCGCGCTAAGTTCGCCTTTGCTTCAGGCATATCTATCTTATTTACGGCAATAATCTGTGGCAGTTTCGTTAGGCGTTCGTTGTAATGTTCTAACTCCTGATTAAGTTGTTCATAATCCTCAATCGGGTCTCTTCCATCTGTAGCACTCAGGTCGATAACATGAATAAGCATTTTGGTGCGCTCAATGTGGCGCAAGAATTGGTACCCTAACCCCGATCCTTTGTGTGCGCCCGCTATCAGTCCAGGCATATCGGCAAGGATGAAATTCTGTTCTCGATCAATACGCACAACGCCTAAATTAGGACGGAGTGTGGTAAACGGATAAGGCGCAATTTTGGGGGTCGCAGCGGAGGTCCGTGCAAGTAAGGTCGATTTACCAGTGTTAGGATAGCCGAGCAATCCGACATCAGCAATGCGTTTGACCTCAAGGCTAACTTCGCATTCTTCCCCGGGTTCGCCTATCTCGGCGACGCGAGGCGCTTGGAAGATACTGCTCTTAAAATGCGCATTGCCTTTACCCCCGATCCCTCCCCGTGCGACAACAACGGCTTGATCGGGTTCTGTCAGATCTGTGAGTATTTCCAGCGTGTCGTGATCTCTGACGATGGTGCCAGTAGGGACTTTAATGATGCGATCTGTACCGTCGGCTCCGTGTTTCTGTTTGCCGGTGCCGTGTCCACCGCTCTCAGCAACTTGGCGCGGGTTGTAGCGCAGATCAATCAGCGTGCTCATCCCGAGGGTAGCAACGAGGACGACGTTCCCCCCGTTCCCCCCGTCCCCGCCATCGGGCCCCCCACGTGGGACGAATTTCTCTCGGCGGAAGCTGATGCATCCGTTTCCACCATCCCCGGCTTTAACTTTAACTCTTGCCGTGTCCATAGACTTACACTCTCTGGGCATCAAAGGTCAGCTATCAGCATAGGCCTCCCTACAACACCTTAAATCCCGCTTCGGTTATTGCGGCTTTAAGGTTGGCGGGCGTGATACGTAGTTTATCGAAACGGATGACCGCCTCACCTTTGCGCAGATTCACTTTCGCACGTTGAACGCCCTCAAGCTCGACCAACGCCTCGGTTACCGTTTTAACACAATGTTGGCATGACATGCCACCGATTTTTAATTTTGTTTTTTCCATGATATTATACCTTTATAGGCAGCAATACTTGCAGGATGGGCAGGTTTGCGTATGTGTACGAATTGCCAAGCCACACTCAGGACAAATACGTTTTATCCGAAAACGTTCTACAAGACGAGACACGATGACGATTCCAAAAAAAAGGATAATGAGAAAGGCAACTTCCCAAAAACCGATAGACACCCTTGACTCACCGCCCTTTTTTACACTTGATATGTATGCTTGTAGACCATACTACACGCGTAATTTGCGTAAGGTTGAGAGGTTGACCGCGTGCATGGTTTTCATCTCTGGTGTTTCGATGATAAGAGGGGTTTCGGCAAAGCGGGGATCGTTGAGAATATACGCGAAGGCTGTCACACCAATATTGCCCTCACCGATGTGTTCGTGCCGATCCACGCGGCTCTGGTAAGTCGATTTCGCGTCGTTGAGATGAAAAGCCTTTAATCGGGTCAAACCGATGATCTTGTCAAACTGATTGAACGTTGCGGCACAATCAGCCTCAGTGCGTATGTCGTACCCAGCAGCAAAGACATGACATGTATCGAAACAGACCCCGAGTCGATCAGGATATTTCGACATACCAATCACATCCCGGATGTGTTCAAAACAGCACCCGAGGTTTGTGCCTTGTCCGGCAGTGGTTTCGAGAAGAACGCTGACCTCCGGGGCCTCAGCCGTTTCAAAGATACGATCAAAACTCTCAGTTAACCGCTTTAATCCGAACGACTCGCCTTCACCGAGATGTGCCCCGAGATGTGTAACAATGTGGCGGAGGCCGAGAACCTGCGCGAGTTCCATCTGTTCCCGAAATGCTTGGATCGATTTTTCAAGTACGTTTATTTTCGGAGAAGCAAGATTACTGAGATGGATGTCGTGGACAATGACATCAGCGAGGTCGGTTTCTGCCCACGCACTGCGAAACTTTTCATTTATGGCATCGGTAGGTGGTTTTCCTTGCCATTGGTTCGGGTTTTTCAAGAAAATTTGTATCGCATCGCAGTGGAGGGCGGTCCCGTTTTCGATGGCATTATGTATACCGCCTGCCGTGGATACGTGTGCGCCGAGGATCATACTTTAAATTAGGATCTGCTCCTTGTGCCAGGTTCTATAATTACGTTAAAGATACTACAAAGACGGAACGAAGTCAAATCAAGCAATGTTTAAAGTTCGTTGTTAGGAAACTTCGCCTACTAATTTATCTGTTAGGGATGCACGACAGTCTTGATCCCGCGTTGCGCAGCTGCGTTATCAAACGCTGCGAGCCCCTGTTCGATGGGGAACCGGTCAGTCAGCAGTAGTTCAAAGTTGAGTGCTTTTTCAATGAGAAGCTGTCGTGATTCTTTAAGACTGGCACGAGAGAATGCCCATGATGCCATCAGTTTGTGACCGGTATAGTGGAATTCTTCTAAGTTAACACGGATTTCTTCACCTTCTGGGGAAAGCCCAAAGAAGTTAAGACAACCGCCTCTACGGACAATCTCAAAAGCGAATGCGATTGCCGCAGCGTTGTTCGTCGTGGCGGAAATGACGGTATCGACCCCTCCATGGGTGAGGTCCTGAAGACGTGTAATAGCCTCAGCAGATGTGTTAAAAGTTTGGTCGGCACCCAGCATTCCTGCTACCTCTCTGCGGTGTGGTAATGGCTCGATCACGTAGGTTGCTAAGCCTGCCCGTTTTACCAATTGGGTAAGTAGCAATCCGATAGGGCCGGCGCCAAGGATGGCGACGGAATCTTTGAAAAGCGTTTCCCGCATAGCATTTAGGCAGCACCCCAGCGGTTCTAAGAACAGCAACTCTTCGGGCGGCGTATCGTCTGGAACGCGGATGAGTTTCCCTGTATCCACACCGTGCTTTGGCATCCGCATGTACTCGGCGTAGCCTCCGTCAATATCGTGTCCTATGCCTTCTATGGCATTACAGTACTTATCCAGATCGTTCCGGCATTCGGAACATGCCCCACAAGAGAGCATAGGGTTGACAGTAACGCGTTCGCCGACCTTAACATCAGAATGCCGACTCTCTACCACTACACCCGCGAGTTCGTGGCCCATCACGACAGGCGGGGTATAATCTGACACATCGCCGCGAAGCCCAGCGAGGTCAGATGCACAGATACCACAAAGCTCCGTCTGGATGAGGACATCTCCCATAGCAAGCGTAGGCATGGGTTTTTCGTAGACACCTAATTGCTGAATTTTTTCAAAAACAATCGCTTTCATTTTCTTATGATTAAGTCTGGACGAGGTTCCCGTTGTCAACCCCCGGTTCATGCCACACGACATGAATACCGTTGCTTTCTAAAATTGGTAAAAAAACGTGAGTTTGAAAAAAAGCGCTTTCGTGCTTAGCGTAGGGGCGAGGGGCCCTCTCTCTATGGGTTAGAAGACCTAACCCCTACGAGAAACTTCACCTATTCTTCGCATGTACTATCTATCAAACCCACGTTAAAAAACCCCTTTAGGTTCTAAAAGGTTTCTTAAGCGTTCAGTCTCTGCCATGACAACGGGAGCAGCAGCTCAGTAGTAATCGTTAAAAAAACTCGTAAGGAACGGTTTCCGCCTGATGCGTCTTCGCGGATTTTTCTGCCAGATCCATGATAGCGATAACGCGGCGAGCGGACTCCGGTGTCACCAGTAAAGGTGTGCCGTCTATCAAATGCGCGACGATATTCTCATAGTAACTCGGTCCCGGTCTGCTCTGGTAACTCACGGTCTGTTCTTTAGGTTTGCCCTCGACTTCGGACAGCACTTTAAACGTTCCGTCTTCAGAGGTAATCGCCCCATGAGAACCAAGCACTTTCCAGCGAGGCCCGCCCATCTTAGCGATGTTAGACATTTGGATATTCGCCATTGTCCCGTCTGCTACCACTTTTGCACCAGCGAAACGGATAACCGCTTGGACGTGGTCCTCATTGGTAATGTCGTCCCAGACGAGATTAGGTTGATAGAAGCCAGTAACGTTGATCATCGGTGCCTCAAGGACATTGAGTAGCCAGTCGAGATAGTGTGCGCCCCAGTCGTAAAATTGCCCGCCAGAGATGGCTTTGACGCTGCGCCACCAATTCGGATTGGGTTTACCGTAGCCGCCGCCCCACATTTCGACGTTGAAGACCTTACCAATGCTGCCGGAGTGGACGAGCTCACGAAGCGTCCAGAAATCGGCATCCCAACGTCGGTTATGATGAACAGATAGCATAACGCCATTCTCTTTGGCAGTGGTAATCATCTCTGTCGCTTCCGCGATCGTGACACACATCGGTTTTTCAACAATAACGTGCTTTCCTGCCTTGAGACTCGCGACGGTTGTACTGCAGTGCAGGTTATGCGGGAGGACGTTTGCGATGAGATCTACACCCGCATCGGCGTTGAGTGCCTCAATTTCATTATAAGTGCGGACTCCCGGAAAATCATCCTTCGCAGCCGCTGTCCGCTCTGGATCGATGTCGCAGATAGCGACACATTCAATGCCATCGGTACGTTGCATCATATTCGCATGGGCTTTGCCCATATTAAACGCAGCCCCATATCCGATGACGGCACCTCTGATGGTATCTGCCATTCCTTTTGGCTCCTTATTTCTACATGTTATGAATCTTTTATTTTAGCACAAAAGCGGGAAATTGTGTAAACATTAGCCAAGAAATTATGTGATAACACCCACACGCTAAACCGTCGGAAAACCTCGGTTTTATCAATCATACCACGTTTTTGACGAAAAGTCAAATTTATTTCTAACGACAAAACTAACGCCCGCCTACATCCTCAAGCGAAAATATAGGGGAACCTTGGCAGGGGAGTAGTAAAAATTGGGGGAATTGCGGGAAAATTAATTGACTTTTCTAAGAACTTGTGCTAAATTGTATAGATGCTTGTTAGTGAAGTCGCAGCAGACGCGCTTCGTTTACTAAGGGTAAGCGCAGATGCTTAATAATTCTTTTAGGAGACACCTGAGGTAATGTATGGCTAAAGTTGGATTCATCGGGGTTGGCAACATGGGCATGGGGATGTCAAGGAACATCCTGAAAGCGGGACATGAACTCACTGTGTATGATGTCCGTCCGGAACCGTTGGAAACATTAGCGAAAGAAGGAGCATATACCGCTGCATCACCACGTGAAGTTGGGAACGCCGCAGATAGCGTCTTTATTATGGTGCTGAATGTTGAACAAGTCAAAGCAGCACTGTTAGGAGAAGACGGTTTGTTGGCAGGACTTAGACCGGGGGCTATAGTCATCTGCACAGCGACTATCGGACGTTCGCAGGTGATAGCAGTCGGCGAACTCGTAAGAGCGAAAGGGGTTCGTATCGTTGATGCGCCTGTCAGTGGTGGCGCGCCCGGTGCAGCGGCAGGAACACTCACAATGATGGTAGCAGCATCAAAGGGAACATTTGAGGCATCGAAACCAGTGCTTGAAGCAGTAGGACGCAACATCTACCACGTCGGAGAAGAAGTCGGCATGGGGCAAACCGTCAAGTCCGCACTTGCTGTGCTGATTGGTACCACTTACGCAGGTATCTTTGAAGCACTAACGTTAGCAGTAAAGGCAGGAGTAAAACCAGAAACGTTGCGGGATGTTGTTAGCACGAGCGTCGTTGGAAATTTCCTGTTTAGGGATACAACGGAAAATATTTTGATGCGTAACTTCAAGGGGCAGAGTAACATCGGTACAATGTATAAGGACCTTAGCCTCGCAAAAAGTATGGCTAACGATTGTGGTGTGCCCCTCTTTGCGGCAAGCGCGGCTTTTGAACTATTTCAAGCAGGGAAAGCAATGAACCCGGACGAAGATAACTGGACTATTATCAAAATATTGGAAAATATCGTGGGTATTGAAATCAAAAAGACCGCATAATCACACTCAAGATTATTGTGGAAGTGCCTCTTCACACTTTGAACCCTCGCGAAAATAGAGAATGGGGAGCAAATGAGATGCGCAAACTGGGAACCATCACAGACGGAATCAGCCGAGACTTCGAGTATGCATTGGATGTTATGGTAGAGACCGGCTTGGCGTACGTTGAACTACAATATCTCTGGAAAAAACAGGTCGGTGATCTGACGGATTGGGATATCGAACGGGTCAAGAGATTAATAGAGGAACGAGATTTAAAGGTGTCCTGTATTTCGCACCACAACTTGTCGGCAATCCCAGTTGATACTTCTGTAGTTGCGCCTATGTATCGTTCACACATTAAGACGTTGCAAAGATGCATTGATGTTGCCCAAGCCGTCGGCACGAACTTAGTCCGGATTTTCAGCTTCCGAAAAGAGATGGTGCTCTTCGGCGCGGAGCCAATTATCTCTGGGGGGGCATGGGCAATGTTGTTAGAGGGATTGGAAAAACCGCTGCAAATCGCTGACGATGCGGGGATTACGCTTGTCATTGAAACCGCGATCTCCGGGAACGTGACATCGGCACTCCTGGCGAGAAAATTGATTGACGAATTAGACGTACCACACTTGAAAGTACTCTGGGACCCGTGTAGTTCTCTTTACTGCAACGAGGTGCCGTATCCAAACGGTTACGAGGCTATCCGCGGGGACATCGCGCACGTACATCTCAAGGACGGAGTTGTGAATTTGCCAGCGGCGACGTTCGATTTCTGCGCGATGCGTCAAGGGCAGATGAGCCCCTACTACAACGACATCGTGAAAGCTTTGGATCGTGATGGATACGCCGGGGCGATCTCTTTAGAGAGCGTCTATACGCCAGAAGGCGGAACGCGTGAAGACGGATTCAGAGAATCTCTCCCAATTTTTACGGAATTAATGGGAAGATAAACCGATGCATACTTCTTAGCAGAGGATTTGTGTTAATGAAAGTACTGGTTACGGGGGGGGCTGGATTTATCGGCACCAACTTCATCCGATATTGGTTACAGCACCACTCGGATGATACTATTATTAACCTCGACCTACTGACGTACGCTGGAAATCTCTCCAATCTGACAGATATAGCGAAAACGCTCCCCACGAAGCGTTACAAATTCGTCCATGGGGATATTCTCGATACAACGCTTGTAGCAGATGTTTTGAAAATAGAACGTCCAGATGTGATTGTCAATTTCGCCGCCGAATCACACAACAGTCGGGCTATACTCTATCCGAAACGTTTCTTTGAAACGAATGTGATGGGAACACAAGTACTATTGGAGGCAGCTCGGCAGTATGAGGTCCAGCGATTTCACCATATTTCCACATGTGAAGTCTATGGGGAACTCCCTTTAGATTCCCCCGATGCATTCACTGAAAATGCGCCGTATCGTCCACAGACCCCATATAACGCTTCTAAAGCAGCAGCTGATCATCTTGTGAATGCCTATTTTCACAGTTTCGGCATGCCAATTACCATCTCCAATTGTGCGAACAACTACGGTCCCTACCAACACCCAGAGAAACTTATTCCATTGTTCATAACAAAAGCGCTTCAAAACTTATCCCTAACGCTCTATCGCAGCAGCCATAACCGCCGGGAATGGCTGCATGTCGAAGACCACTGCCGAGCCCTTGCAGCAGTTATTAAGCACGGCAAAATCGGAGAAACCTACAACGTCGGAAGCGGTGTAGAAAAAAGTATCGAGGAAATTAGCGATTTCATCTTGGACGTGCTTGACAAATCTAAGACGTTAAAAACTTATGTCCCCGACCGACCCGGGCACGACCGTCGGTACCTGCTAGACTCACGAAAAATTGCCCGCGATGTCGGATGGCAACCAAAAATCCCCTTTGAAATTGGAATGCGTGAGACGGTTCAGTGGTATATAGATAATCAGGAATGGTGGCAGAAAATTCAGCAACAAACAGACAGCGAAACCGTTCAAGAAGATAAATGGGCAACACTCATCCGGAGGCACCCCTGATGCACCTGAACAACGGAACAACGGACAGCATGGATTGGAATACTGGAACAGCCTGGGGACAACCTAAACCCATCGGTGTATTTCAAGGAGAACCGATTTTGAGATGAACGTTAAAAATCGTACGATATTTGAGAATGACAATCTATTTGTGCTACGCGGTATGGACAGCGAGTCAATAGATTTGATTTATCTGGATCCGCCTTTCAATTCCAACCGAGACTACGCTGCACCCATCGGGAGTCAGGCAGCGGGTGCTGCGTTTAAGGACACGTGGACCCTGTCCGATGTGGATAATGCATGGCATGGTGAGATTGCTGACCGCGAACCCGCGTTGTATTTAGCAATTCATACAGCTGAGTCGATTCATGGAAAAAGTATGAAGTCTTACTTGATTATGATGGCAGTGCGGCTATTGGAAATGAAACGCGTCCTGAAAAAGACAGGTAGCTGCTATCTCCATTGCGATCCGACTGCCAGCCATTATCTGAAGATGATGATGGATAGCATTTTTGGAAAAAACAATTTCAGGTCCGAGATCACCTGGAAACGTGTAACATCTACACAAAAAGGCTCCCAGCACCGCAGCAAACGGTGGGGCAATAATGCGGATATACTCTTATATTACGCCGCGTCGCCATCCGCAGCACTGCGTCCAGAACGGGAACTGACAGCCCCTGAAATCTTAAAGAAATTCAAACTTATGGACAAGGACGGCGAGCGGTATTACAACGGCGCCCCGATTTGGCGATACCCAAGTATGGGCGAGCGGCCGAATTTATGCTATGAATGGCGCGGCTTTGTGAACCCGCATCCCTCTGGATGGCGCCTAAGTAAAGAACGCTTAGAAGCAGAATATCAAAAAGGCAACATCGTCATTCGTCCTGATGGAAAATTAGAGCGACGAACGTACCTCAAAGATTACAAAGGCGCGGCCTACGGTAATGTCTGGGATGATGTGTCCCCACCTGCAAAAGAGGAACGCACGGGGTACCCAACCCAGAAGCCAATTGCTCTGCTTGAACGTATCATCAAGGCGAGCAGCAACGACGGAGACGTTGTCCTTGATCCATTCTGTGGGTGTGCAACGACGTGTGTCGCAGCAGAGCGCCTGAGTCGGCAGTGGATTGGCATTGATATTTCAGAAAAAGCGATTGCCCTGGTGCGGATGCGCTTGGAGAAGGAGGTAGGGATTTTTGGTACTGTCATTCACCGCACCGACATCCCCAAACGCAGTGAAAAGCTACCGAATTACCGTACATACAAGCATACGTTGTATGGTGAACAAGAAGGTTTGTGTAACGGCTGCCGAACGCGGTTCCCCTTTAGAAATATGACGGTCGACCACATCATACCGCGTAAACACGGTGGGACCGGCGCTCTCGATAACTTACAACTCCTGTGTGGCGCATGTAACTCAACCAAAGGCAGGGGGACGCAAGCAGAATTGTTGGCTGGATTGCGGGAACAGGGCATAATTTAAATTCAAAAGCATGGAGGAGTCTTCATGAGTAATACCAGAAAAGTTTTGATGATGAATACAGCCGGACGTATTTGGACGGAGGAACAGGAAACCCCTGAACCGAAATCGGGACAACTCTTGATTGAAGTTCACGCCTCTATGGTAAGTCCCGGCACAGAACTTGGCGGTGTCAAGCGGCGACGCGAAAATCCGGGGGCCGAAGCACGGCAGCGTCCCTTCGGATACACAAACGCCGGGATTGTCATCGGCAAAAAAGGCGACTGCGACGAATTCGAGATTGGCGATAGGGTCGCTGGTATGGGCGGGGGCTACGCACTCCACGCTACGTCCGCCTGCGTGCCACACAACTTATGCGCGAAGGTTCCCCATAACGTCACAAGTGAGGAGGCCGCAGCCGTTCATCTCGCAGCAACGGCACTGCACGCTGTACAACGCGGACGCATCCGGATTGGTGAAAACGTTGTCGTCGCTGGGTTGGGCATTGTCGGTCAGTTTGCTTCCCAGATAGCCAGTGCCGCGGGGCCTACGTTATCGGCTTGGACAGGTTACCTTTACGGATACGGATTGCCGAAACCGCCGGGATACATCGCGCAATAAACGTATCGGAGACGGATCCGATCCCTCTCGCAGCGGAATTCACGAGCGGCTATGGCATGGATTGCGGCATTATCGCTTTTGGTGGCGACGCAACGAGCGCCTTCCAGCAAATCCGAGCGACGCTGAAGACTGCGCCCGATACCCACAAAGTTGGACGGATTGTTATTGTCGGAGGGGCGAATATTACGCACGGCTTCGCAGCAGGACTCGGTAACGTGGATGTTATCAGCGCGGCGCGGACGGGGCCGGGGTATCACGATGAGGATTACGAACACGGGACCGATTATCCACCGGTATTCGTACCGTGGCCCACACAACGCAACTTGGAACTATCGCTGCGACTCATGTCAGAGGGTAAGATTCAGGTGCAACCATTGATTACAGATATTCTTCCGATTGATCAGGCACCCGAAGGGTGTGAGAAACTCATCCAGACACCGAACGAAGCGCTGGGTGTCGTCTTTTCAATGCAACAATAGTTACCAATAACTAACAAACGTGGGTTTGAAAAAAAGAGCTTCCGAGCTTCTCGGAGGGGCGAGGTTGCCTCGCCTGTAGGCGTTAGGAGACCTAATCCTACGAAAATGTTCATAGCTTCTTAGCATTTGTTATATATCAAACTCACGTCAAAAACGAATAAAATATGGAAATTAGAGCAGCTCACGAATCAGAATTAGAACAAGTCGTTGAACTTAGTTGCTTAGCTTTCGGTTCAGATGATTATGAGCGCTATTGGCAGTACGTCCGAGGCGATAGCAGTTACAGACTCTCACAGACCCGCGTTGTCGTGGTGAACGACAAGGTAGTCTCGACGCTGCGCGTTTGGGAGCGCCGTATACGGGTCGGGGCATCCCTCGTAACGATGGGGGGCATCGGTGGTGTCTGCACACATCCGCGCTATCGCGGCGTTGGGTACGCGTCCGCGCTCATGCAGGATACGATTGGGTACTTGAGGGCAACCGGGTATGACATAGGGGCTTTATTTACGATCATCCCAGATGCGTTCTACCACCGCCTCGGTTGGGTGTCTTTGCCCTTGCAGGGTGCCTTTGTAATGTGTAGGGCGTCTATGGACGCGGATCCCCGGCCTGAATGGCAAGTAACTGACTTTAACCCTGAAACCGATTTAGATGCTGTGGCAAAGCTATACGACATTGCTAACGAACAGCAGAGCGGAGTTATTGCTCGGACGCGGGCTTACTGGGATATGGCACCCTCCCGTATACGGGGTATTCTGCCGACTGTTGTTGCACGCCGAGTACAGGAGCCTGATGCTTCCAAATTAGGTGGGTATCTCAATTATCGTTTAGGTAGGAAAGGAGCTGAAGTCCTTGAGGTTGGATACATGCCCGACAATTCGGAGGAAACCTTGGATGTGCTTGTGTCTCATCTTTTTCAAACACACAGCGTTGAGAAAGTAGTCTGCACATTTTCGTCGACGATCTCGTCTCAACATCCTTTTGTGCGCCGCGTCGTAGAGAGGGGGCATGGGACCTTAACGCTGGTAGCAGAAACACCGATGATGTTCTACGCTGTGAACCTACCGGTGTTTTTGCGACGTCTGATCGTCGGCTGGGAATCGCTAATTGCGGATGCCCAAAAGGCGTTTCCACGGCTTGCTGTCAAATTGCCTGCTCTCAACGATCAGCAAGCCGTGTTGCTGCACAACGTTGATGGCTCCCTGCAAATCGTCCCTGAGGATGCCGATGCAGTTGATGTCTGCATAGATCTATCCGAAACAGATTTTTGGAAACTCCTATTTGGCGAAATAGGGTGGGAGCAGATAAGTGCTGACGTTACAGTACCCGCTGAAATCTCGGCGTTTTTGGCGGTTTTGTTTCCCAAACGGGATGTCATTTATTGGCGTCCGGATCGATATTAGCGCCTACTAACGTTATACCTTAATTAAAAATTGAAAGGGGTTGAGGGAGGTGTCCGGCGAGGTGTCTTTTCTGAATTAAAAAACGTAGCCTGCAACAACGGCGCAGGCAGTATACGAAAAGCAACGTCATTGACACAACCGCCCTCACCGAACCGCAAGGTAAAATTAAAAAATGCGAACTGAAACAGACAGTATGGGAACGCTTCAAGTTCCAGATGACCGATATTGGGGGGCACAGACACAGCGGGCCCTCCAAAATTTTAAAATTGGTGATGAACGCCTGCCACGCGCTGCTATATGGGCACTCGGTACTATTAAACAGGCCGTGGCACAAGTTAACGTTGCCCTCGGGCTACTTGAACCACAACTTGCAGAAGCGATTAGCCATGCAGCACAGGAAGTTATTGATGGGACCTTAGATGACCACTTTCCGCTCCGCATCTGGCAGACAGGTAGCGGAACGCAGACGAACATGAACGTCAATGAAGTCGTCTCGAATCGAGCAATTCAGATGCTCGGCGGAGAGATGGGAAGTAAGGACCCGATTCATCCGAACGACCACGTCAACAAATCTCAATCAACAAACGATGTTTTCCCGACAGCGATCCATTTGTCGATGGTTCGACAAATTCAGGGGCACCTGTTGCCGCGGCTGATTGCCTTGAGAACGGAATTTTCGAAGAAAGCCTCCGAGTTTACTGAGATTGTTAAAATTGGACGCACACATTTGATGGACGCAACACCGCTTACGCTTGGACAGGAGTTCAGTGGCTACGTCCAGCAATTGACCGCTGCAGAACAACGCCTCGAAGCTTCTCTTCCACACCTGTGTGAACTTCCTATTGGCGGTACCGCTGTCGGGACGGGATTGAATACACACCCTGACTACACCGAACGAGTTGTCGCACGCCTCTCAGCGATAACGGGAATCTTACAACTCAAACGGGCACCGAACGCGTTTGAAGCATTGGCATCAAGGGACGCAGTGGTGAGTGCAAGCGGGGCACTGAAGACACTCGCTGTCGGCCTGTTTAAAATAGCAAATGATATCCGATGGCTCGCTTCAGGCCCCCGGTGCGGACTCGGTGAATTGCGGTTACCTGAGCTGGAACCGGGAAGTTCCATCATGCCCGGAAAGGTAAATCCGACCCAATGTGAAGCCGTTACGATGGTATGCGCGCAGGTTATCGGAAACGATGCCACACTGACGTTTGCGGGTGCGAACGGTGCCTTGCAATTGAACGTGTTTATGCCGGTGATCGCTTATAACGCCTTACAATCCATTCAACTCCTCGGCGATGCGTGCGAATCCTTCCGAACGAATTGCGTCGCGGCCATCGCCCCGAATACGGAAATGATAGAAAGGCACCTGTCAGAATCTCTGATGCTTGTAACAGCACTGACACCACACATCGGCTATGACCGAGCCGCAAAGGTAGCCCAATACGCCCATCAGCACGGATGCACGCTCCGTGACGCTGCTATCGCTTTAGAGACGTTAACTGGCGAGGCTTTTGACGAGCTCGTTATTCCAAGGGACATGACTCGCCCGAATTTAGGGTAAGCGAAGTAGCCCTATGCAAAGAAAAGGGAACCATTAAGGTTCCCTTTTTCTTTCACCCTATGTAGGACTGAAAAGAGCAAATTCTATCAAATTTCACTCATTTGCTAAGGATAAGACCTTCTTCATTGGATATTATTCATCATCCAAACCGACAACTGTATCCCCAACATCTGTTGGAGATATTGAGGAATCCCCATCCTCAAGGTAAACGCCTTGCTGTTCAGATTGCTCAGAGGTCTTTGCCCTACCCTTTCTGGGGCTCTTCTTAGCGTTAACCTGATCCTCATCCTCGGACATCCCTTCCGGCTGTTCTTGATGCGATACCGCTAAGTTTCGGAAGTCAGAGAAGCCACTACCGACAGGGATAAGGCGTCCGAGGATGACGTTCTCTTTCAAGCCATAGAGCCTATCTCTTTGTCCGCTGACAGCAGCATCCGTTAGGACTTTCGTCGTCTGCTGGAAGGAAGCAGCAGAGATGAAACTATCCGTGCTCAAAGAAGCCTTACTGATGCTCTGAAGAATCGGTACACCCGTGGCAGGTATATCCCCTCTCTCCTCAACTTCGTTGTTAACGCGTTCAAATGCTTTGTGATGCACCTCATCATTTGGATAGAAATGTGTGTCACCAGGATCAACAATCCGAACCTTTGTAAGCATCTGTAGTACGATTGTCTCAATGTGTTTATCGTTGATAGTACCTGCCCCATAGACTTTTTGAACTTCGTCAACGAGGTATGCCCAGACCGCTTCTGTGCCTTCTACAGAGACCCCGTCTATTTTGGTGCGCCCGATACGTAAAATATCGTGTGGGTTGAGAAATCCGTCAGTGAGGGGGGCCCCGGCTTCTACCCAACTGCCTTCAGCGACATCGTCCCGACGTTTTTCATCAGGGATCGGATAGAGAGGACTTTGGTGGCCCTCATGTTCAATGCGATAGGCGGGAACCCCATTCTTTGCGCCTGCAAATCGGAGGTACCCCTCAATTTCAGCGATTTCAGCGGCATCGTCGCTTTTCGGGCGTCGCGCTTCAAAGAGGTCAGTGACGCGCGGAATGCCTGCCACAATATCGCTATTCGCTGTTCTATCATGGCGTTCCGCGAGCGTCTCGCCAGCCCGTAACTTATCGCCCTCTTTGAGATCAAAAGAGTAGCGGGGCGGTATGACGTGGGGCACCCGAGTGCCATCAGCTGTCTCGATTTCAATCCGCATCCGCAACGCAAGCTCATCCACTTCAAATCCTGGGCATCGCCCCTTCTTCAGGATGCTATCAGCTGCGACTGTCGGTAACACATCTCCTTCACTATAGAAGGTGTCCGTGCTATCGAGCACTTGCTGCTCGGAGGGCATATCCGCGGGAGATTGCCTTTCATCGACATTGCGTTTCCCCCTCGGAACAAAATGGACGCGTTCTAATTCGTGGTCTTTTTTGGGGTTGGTGGTTTCTATTGGCATAACACACGCATGGTGAATCTGGGTGAGTGTGTAAGTCGGCTGTTGGCTTTCCTTTTTAAGCTCACGGTACTCCTCCGAGGACAATTCAACACCCGCCTCAAGAGGCTCCTCAATAGCCCGATTATCCTCAAGAATCCGGTACTTGTCAATTACAGCATTGAACCCCTTAAACTTTCGATTGTACGCCTTGTACTCATCCTCCGTCAGTTCATCACGCCCCTCCAATTCCTTCTTGAGGTCAGCGTGATGGACAGCACGAACCTTGTAGCCTCGCTTCGTGAGTTCTACTGTGATTGGAGTATCCGACTTCAGAAGTTCCTCGTGCTGGGCTTCTGTGAGCCATTGACTAACGCCCGATGCTGTAGTCTCGCCCTCAATCTTTGTCACCAATTTCACTGTGATCGGGGGATCTGACTTCAGAGGTGCTTTCTTGAGCTTACGGTACTCCTTCGCGGACAATTCAACACCCGCCTCAAGAGGCTCCTCAATAGCCCGATTATCCTCAAGAATCCGGTACTTGTCAATTACAACATTGAACCCCTTAAACTTTCGATTGTACGCCTTGTACTCATCCTCCGTCAGTTCATCACGCCCCTCCAATTCCTTCTTGAGGTCAGCGTGATGGACAGCACGAACCTTGTAGCCTCGCTTCGTGAGTTCTACTGTGGGTGGGGTATCCAATTTCAAAAGTTCCTTGTGCTGGGTTTCTGTGAGCCGTTGACCAACTTCCAATGCTGTAGTCTCGCCTTCAATCTTTGTCACTTCAAAATAGGCTTCGGCATCAAAACCTTTGTATCGGCGGCGATACGCGCTGACTTCCTTGGATGTGAGTTGCGCGCCTTTTTTGAGGGGGCAATCCTCGCGATTAAGAGCCGTGACACGATAGATGCGTTCTGTCTTAATAGCATTACGCGGGGTATCCGGCTTCAGAAGTTCCTTGTGCTGGGTTTCTGTGAGCCGTTGACCAACTTCCAATGCTGTAGTCTCGCCTTCAATCTTTGTCACTTCAAAATAGGCTTCGGCATCAAAACCTTTGTATCGGCGGCGATACGCGCTGACTTCCTTGGATGTGAGTTGCGCGCCTTTTTTGAGGGGGCAATCATCATGATGAAGAGCCGTGACACGATAGATGCGTTCTGCTTCAATGGCATCACTGGGGATTTCCGACTCTTTTTTGTCAACGGCAACAGCCGGATATTTTATCGCAAGTTCTTTCTTCTCGCTCTCAGTAAGCAAGTCACCTTTTTTGAGTGGGCAATCAGGATGATAAATTTGTGTTACACGGTGCCGGAGTGGTGGTGCGTTAAAACCAGGGTAACGTCGATGTGCACGTTCTACTTCAGCCTTTTTTAGCTCGTCACCGACTTCAAAATCACATTCAGGATGATACACGTCGGTCACGGTGTACCTTTCAGTTTCCTGCCTTTCAACTTTAAACGCATGTTCAAGCTGCTTGTACCGTGCACGGGCTTCCATATATTCACGTTCTGTTAATTCCTGAGCGACCGTGAACGGTGGCGCATCCGAGGGGCCCCCCTCATCTAATGAAGTAGTCTGCTTAAGCAAAGCAGGCACATCAGGAATTTCTGTATTCATGATATAAACCGGCTTTGAATCCACTTCAAAGGGGGTCAGCCAGGGTGTGATTTCTTCCGTTGGCACTTCGTCCCCAACTTTAAACGGGAAGGTTTTACTCGTTTTCTCGGTTATACGATAGATTCGTTTGAAGTTAGCATCGCGTTCTTCACTGCTGAGAGAAATATCAACTACGCCTCCTTCAGTCATATCTTCAGGGGCAAGACGGGCATCGGTTTCTGAATCTAAATAGTGCCATTCCCCATTAAATCCGTCCCGAATCTCCGCTCTCAATGCTTTGTCCTCAGCCTCAGTAATGAAATCACCAGGCTTCACCGAAACATCTGGGTGGTGTACCTCTTTGACTCGAAGTTTCTTCGTCACAAACCTCTCGAAATCGTATTCTTTTTGCTTTTTAGCATATTCCGCTTGTGATAACCTATCACCGACCTTCAAGTCACAGTTACTATCTAAGACAGCAGTAACTTCATACTGCCACGCTTTGGTATCGAAACCCTTGTAGCGTTCCATGTTTTCAATATACTGCTTCTCACTGAGGAGTTCACCGTCACGCAACGGGCAATCTGGATGATTGATCTGTAAGACTTTATAGGCAGGTCCATCAAAGTTCCTTGAGTCTTTGATGACTATCCAGCGTTCTCCCTCTTTTTGCACCGTGCGACCGTCTTGGAAATCGAGGAAACGCACAGTTCCATCGGCTTTAGAGAAGATCTTCCGCTGCCGGGCTTCGGTAACATCTTCGACGGCACCCCCGGTGTGGAACGTCCGCATAGTCAGCTGTGTTCCGGGTTCACCAATAGATTGGGCTGCAATGATACCCACCGCTTCACCGACATTGACGAGATGATTCGTCGTGAGGTCGTTGCCGTAGCACTTGGCGCAAACTCCTTCTTCGGCTTCGCAGGTGAGTACGGAACGCACCTTCACCACCTTTATGTCAAGTTCACCAATGTGTTCGGCCACCTGTTTAGATATAACACCATTCGCCGGAATAAGCACGTCCACAGTTTTTGGGTGGATAATGTTCTCTCCGGCAACGCGTCCACTAATCTTAAACGCGAGGTCCCCGCCAGCAGTCGAAAATTTCTGGATGCTGTTGAGGGTTCCACAATCTTCGGTAGTAACACGCACATCTTGTGCGACATCCACCAACTTCCGCGTAAGGTAACCCGACGCAGCGGTTTTCATCGCCGTGTCCACCAGACCTTTACGAGAGCCGTAGGTAGAGTTGAAATAGTCAATAACATCCAGACCTTCACGATAAGAACAAAAATAGTTAGGGAGTTGGTCGTCTTGACGATGCGTAGATGTCCCTATCGGCGGAATGAGGATATTGCCATCCTGTTTTGCCTTCAACCCGATAAAGGCGCTGATTTGCATAAACGGGTTTTTCCGAGCACGCGCGCCGCTATCCGCCATGATATGCACCGGGCTGAACCCTTCTACGGCTTGGTCGGCTATCTCCGAGCCACTGGAATCCACGTAAGGGTGAACCTTGCGCGCATCACCACGCTCGACCAAGGCCGTCTCTAGCCTCGGCAAGGTATCGAACATCTCATCTTCTATATTATTCATGGCATCTATCCAGATGCGAATCTGCTCGTTTTCGTACTCTTCAAGTTCAGTAGCAGAAGCACCTTCAAGGAGGGCATCAATTTCTGCCTGTGCCTTCTTGACCAAGACATTCCGCTTTTCAGGGGTCAGATAATCAAGGATGCCGGGTGAAATACCACTTAACGTTGCGTACTCGAAAGCAAGTGTTTGAATTTTCTCAAGTACCTCGGTTGTCGCCCGTGTTCCCAATTCGGGGTGGTTGAAACACCTATCGATGAGGGCAGATAATTCCCTACCGCCCGCCTCAGCATTGAAAAATCGAATGTTCTGTTCCGATGCCTGGTCTGCCCAGTCTAATTCGCGTGGCAAGACCTCGTTAAAAATGACTCTGCCTACCGTTGTCAGAATGGGTTCTGTGGTTTTTCCACCGGCTGTCTTTTCACAAAAAAGTTGGAGACTGTCATGAAGTTTCAGTTGACCGGCTACATGGGCAGCGATAACCTCTTCTGAATGGGCGTAACGCCGGTGATACCACGGTTTGTCCCGAAGTGCTTTAAAAGCAGAAGAATCCTTTGCTGCATAAGCGGCGTGCAAATCCTTAGCATCCTGAGTGTGTTCAGGTAACGTCTTCGTGAGGAAACTCGGTCCAAGCACCATATCCAATTCAGGCACAGCAATAGGATCACCGTGTGAAGGCTTGAGAATATTATGACTACTGAGCATTAACATTTTCGCCTCA
Source organism: Candidatus Poribacteria bacterium (assembly GCA_965202725.1). Classification (GTDB taxonomy): domain Bacteria; phylum Poribacteria; class WGA-4E; order WGA-4E; family WGA-3G; genus WGA-3G. The sequence continues at coordinate 2,780,177 of OZ241845.1, read as the reverse complement.
GCCTGTGCCTCAACAGTCAGTGGGACGTGGACTGCCATCTGGTCGCCATCAAAGTCGGCGTTGAAGGCTTTGCAGACAAGCGGTGGAATTCTAATGGATTTGCCCTCCACTAAGACAGGCAGAAACGCTTGAATGCCTAGCCGGTGCAAGGTAGGTGGACGGTTGAGTAGAACGGGATGGTCGGCGATAACCTCCTCCACGACTTCCCACACCGGTGAATCCGCCCTCGTGTTTTCAGCGATATGTTTCGCCCGCTTAATCGTCTGCGCGTGGTTATGCGCTTGGAGTCGTTCAATAATAAACGGCTTGAACAAGTCCACCGCCATCTGTTTTGGAAGACCACATTGGTGCAACCCCAATTCAGGACCGACAACGATAACGCTCCGCCCAGAGTAATCAACCCGTTTTCCGAGAAGATTCTGACGGAACCTCCCGATCTTGCCCTTAAGAACATCAGCAAGGGATTTCAAGGGGCGATTGCCAGGGCCGGTTACACGTTTACCGTGTCGCCCGTTGTCGAAGAACGCATCGACTGCTTCTTGCAACATCCGTTTTTCGTTTCTGAGGATCACCTCTGGCGAACGGAGTTGTATCAACTTACGGAGTCTATTGTTACGATTAATAATACGCCGATAGAGATCATTGAGATCACTCGTAGCGAAACGTCCGCCCTCAAGCGGGACCAATGGGCGTAATTCCGGCGGAATCACTGGAATTACATCCAAAATCATCCACTCAGGGCGCTGCCCAGCTGCGGCAAACTCAGCTATCTGCTTCAGTTGCTTGGCAATCTTAAGTTTTTTCTGTTGGCTCGTGGTTTCCTCAAGCATTTGAGCGAGGCATTTTTTCTCCTCTTCGAGGTCGATACTACTCAAAATCTCGCGAATCACTTCAGCCCCGGTACCCGCGCGAAATCCATTTTTGTATTTGTCACTGGTACTATACTCAACGTATTCAATTTCGGTTAGCAGCTGCCGAGGTTCTAAGGGGCAATCCGGATCGGTCACCTCCACGACAATAAACGCTTCAAAATAGAGCACGCGTTCAATGTCGCGTGAGGAGAGGCCACAGAAAGTGCCAATGCGCGACGGAATACCTTTGAAATACCATATATGAGAGACCGGCGCGGCGAGTTGGATATAGCCAAGCCGTTCCCGGCGGGCGCTCTGCTGCGTGATTTCAACGCCACAACGGTCACATATTACGCCTTTATGTTTAATCCGTTTATACTTGCCGCAGTTACACTCCCAATCCTTTTGCGGTCCGAAGATAGCCTCACAGAAAAGTCCTTCAGGTTCAGGTCGAAAAGAACGGTAGTTAATCGTTTCCGCTTTCCTGACCTCCCCGCAGTTACATCTCCCCTTTTCTGGGCATAGAAAGGGCCCCTCCGCAGCATCAGAGGAATTCCTACGTCTGCAACTCGTCCGCTTCACCAAATCTTTAATCTGCTCCGGCGAAGCAATCTTTATGGAGATGCTGTTAAATTCTGTGTTCATCAGTTCTCCTTTTTTTGTTATAAGTGGTTCGTTAAAAACATTCCTTGTGACAATCCACAAAGGTTTGGCGTACGCTAATAAACAGTTTATCGTTATAGACTGCCTCTTAACTTAAAACGAAAAACTAACTACTAACCCCCTTAAGTCTCAAGAGTCGTCGCTGTCTTCGTCGAGCGATACATGGAGTCCGAGGGTTCGGAGTTCATGGACGAGGACCTTGAACGATTCGGGTGTCCCTGGCGGTTCTGGGTTCAATCCTTTCACAACCGATTCATAGATTCCTTTTCTGCCACTCACGTCATCGGATTTGATCGTGAGCATCTCTTGGAGGGTATGCGCTGCGCCGTAAGCCTCCAACGCCCAGACCTCCATCTCACCGAGCCGTTGACCACCGTGCTGTGCCTTACCGCCTAAGGGTTGCTGCGTGACCATGGAATACGGGCCGGTTGAACGAGCATGCATCTTATCTGCAACGAGATGGTTCAGTTTCAGAAAATAGACGTATCCGACTGTTACTTCTTGTGCTAAAGGTTCACCGCTCCTACCGTCATAGAGGATACTTTTACCGGTCTGCTTACTACGTTTCGGCAGCTCGGTTTTGCCAAGCATCTCAAAGATTTCTGTTTCTGTCGCACCATCAAATACAGGGGATGCCGCCCGAATACCGAGCTCATGGCATGCCCACCCGAGGTGGATCTCCAAGATTTGACCGACGTTCATTCGAGACGGCACCCCCAACGGGTTGAGGACTAACTCAACGGGGGTCCCATCTGGCAGATAAGGCATATCCTCTTCAGGTAGGATTTTAGCAACAACACCCTTGTTGCCGTAACGCCCCGCCATCTTATCACCGACAGAAATCGGACGCTTACTCGCAACATAGACTTTCACGCGTTTAATAACGCCGGGTTTCAATTCATCGCCCATCTCTAATTGCTGAAGGGCTTGTTCCTTCTCTTCTGTGTAAGCTGTTATTCTTCCCTGTGCCATCTCTTCAACACGCTGGATGTGTTCCATCGCTTGCGCATCGGTTACGCGGATGTCCAAGAGCGATAACCGACAAGCTTTACGCGCCTTTTGGTAGGCAGCCTCAGAGACATCATCGCCAACTTGCAGTTCACACGCCGGGTCGAAAACAGCCGTAATATGCCAGATGCTCTCAGTTTTAAGGTCTCTCGTTGTTCGATCGAGTGATTCACGCTCTTCAAGGGTTAATCGTTGACCGGCTGCAACGGGACGTTGTGGAAAATTTCTACAGGCTTGTTGATGATCAGTATCAGAAATATCCTGTCCAACCGTCAATGGACATTCGTCTTCAAAGACTGCCGTAACGCGCCAAAACAACTCGGTTTGTAAATCCGGATACGTTTGGCTCAATTCCTCCCATTCGCTTTGCGTAAGCAGCTGTCCTTCCGTGATCGGTCCGCCAGACGCTTCGAGTTCTCTAACAACGCCTTGCTCAAATCCAAAACGTTCCACCGGTTTTAAAGCGCTATTGTCCACCAATTCGTAGAAACCCCAATTATCGGGTTCTGAGTTTTCTTCAGTTACCCATACTCCGAATCGCGCTCCCGTCTTAGTCAGGACTTCTTTGAGGTGTTCGGAATGATCGCCATCTTCGAGGTGAGCCTCCTCACACATAGCAACAGCAACTATGCTACCACTGGGAGCACGCAGCAGGACATCAATAAAGTCCGATTGTGTATCTGAAGGTGCCGTCGCTTCCTGGAAAAGCGGTTCCGTATTTTCTAAAAGAGGTGCGCACATCCCCGCGAGATATGTTTGCGCTATTTCAACGGTTTCAGGTCCAAAATAGGGTGATTCAGCGATCGCTTCTATCATACTATCATTTTCGTCGTCTCCAGCATTCGTAGAATCTTCAATTGACATATCTGGATAATACGTCACAACAGTCGGCGGAAGTTCAGGCACATCTGTTACCCTATAGAACGTTTCAGCAACAAACGCTTCAGAGACCGTGTCCTCAGTTACCGTGTAGGAGACATCCGCCGTAAAACCGGAGATATAGGTATCCAATATCTCCGCAGTGAGTGTATCACCCGCATCAATGAAAGGTACAGCTCCCTTGTTACCTCTGAGCGTGTAAAGTGGATCAGCAAGCTCGCATCCGATAAGCGTCTTGCGAATCTCCTCGTCTTTTCGGTAACGAATAGAATCACACTGTTCGATCCAGGTCTCTTCAATTTCTTTACGTTTCGATTCAAAGCGCAAGCCGTCGGGAATCGAATATCCAGATTCGCCCTGCGTCCACCCCGCTCGTCTCGGTGAGACATCTGGTTTGCGGGAGAATACCTTTACATCAATAACCACCCCTTCAACACCCGGACTGACATAAGTAGAAGCATCTCGGACTTCCTTAACTTTTTCGCCAAAAATCGCGCGCAGCAGTTTCTCTTCTGCGCCATAGTCGCTCTCACCCTTCGGTGTAATCTTTCCGACGAGTATACTTCCCGTTTTAACGACGCTACCGACGCGAATGATCCCTTCTTCATCGAGGTCGGTGAGTGTTTGTTCGCTAACGTTAGGAATGTCACGGGTAATTTCTTCGGGACCGACTTTCGTCTCACGTGCCTCGACCTCGAACTCTTCAATATGGATAGAGGTGAAGGTATCCGCTTTAATAAGGCGCTCACTGATGAGAATGGAATCTTCGTAATTGTGCCCCCCCCACGGCATATAAGCACATAACACGTTCCTTCCGAGAGCGAGTTCCCCATTTTCCGTAGAAGTGCCGTCTGCAATGACCTGTCCGACTTCCACTGTATCCCCGACTGCGACGATCGGACGTTGGTGGATACAGGTTCCACTGTTGCTCCGCTTGAAAGTCTGAAGTTTGTAGACATCGTACCCCATCTCACTGAAGGTATTCTCACCTTTATCGTGGTGGAGGGTTTCCCCGGTATGTATGAGGATTTCATTGGCAGAGGCGCTTGTAACGATGCCCGCTCGTTGCGCCGTTATGAGCGCCCCGGAATATCGCGCAGCAGGTTCTTCCATCCCCGTTCCAACTAAAGGTGCTTCTGGTTGGATGAGTGGAACGGCTTGACGTTGATGATTGGATCCCATCAACGCACGGTTGGCATCCTCGTGTTCCAGAAATGGCACAAGCGCGGCAGAGACACCTACAATCTGCTGGGGGGCGACCCCGATATAGTTCACTTTCTCCATCGGAAGCGACAACACATCTTCTCCGCTGCGAACAAGTAGCAGCTGCTCAGCAGCATTCGCACTGCCATTCGTATCGCGTGGAATCGCCTTTGCTGCAATAATGGCGGCATCTTCTTCAGCCGCAGTCAAGTACTTTTTTTCCGAACTTACTGTTGAAACGTTATCGACCTTATGATAAGGGGTTTCTATAAAGCCATAGGGATTTATACGTGCATAGCAAGCCAACGAAACGATGAGGCCAATCGAGGGACCTTCAGGCGTTTCTAATGGACAGATCCGCCCATAGTGTGTACGATGGACATCTCGGACAGCTGCGGTGGCTCTATCTCTATGGAGTCCACCTGGACCGATGGCTGAAATGCGCCGTTTGTGCGTTAGTTCATCCAGCGGATTAATTTGCTGCATGAATTGCGACAGCTGGTTTGATCTGAAGAACTCACGGAGTGCCAGCATCAATGGCTTCGGGTTAATTAGTGTAGACGGCGTGATCTTGTCAATATCGTTGGTCGTGCTCAATCGGTCTCGTGTCGTTCTGCGAATCTGAAATAGTCCCATCCGGAACTGGTTTTCAAGCAATTCACCGATAACGCGCACCCGTCGGTTACCAAGATGGTCCAGATCGTCCTTTGGGGCAATCCCGTTATGCACATTAAGAAGATAAGCTACCGTAGCAGCAATATCTTCAGCACGCAGCGTGCGAAAAGTCTCTTCGGGCGGAGGGCCGTAAACAGGCGTATCCTTAAACTTCTGATTAAGTTTGTACCTGCCAACGCTACCTAAATCGTACCGATGTGGGTCAAAAAGTAGCCATGAAAGGTGTTTGCGAGCATTTTCTGCACTTGCCGGATCACCAGGTCTCAAGTTCCGAAAAATATGCAGCAGGGCACCATCTTCTAAACTATGCTGCTCCGGATAGTCCGCCTGTCGATCGTTTTCCAAAGTATTGCGTAAAAACCGGAGATGCTGGCAATCCTCTGCATCGAGTACTATAAGTTCCTCAACAGCAGATTCCTGGAGACGTTCCAACTCGGTTTCAGTCAGTAATGTATTTGCCGTGAGGAGTACTTCGCCGGTTTCTGGGTGAATAATATCTTCCGCACAAACTCTACCTTGGCTGTTTTCCGGGGAAGCGCGTTCAGGTTCAGCTGTAAATGTATCTTCCCCGTAATGGGTCCGTGCTGCCGCGTATTCCGAATTCGTGAGTACCTGCCCCACGGTAAACTTGCATTCGCTATTATGGGTATCAATAACGCGCTGGAACAGTTCGGTTTCAAAACCTTTCCATGTTCTACGATGTTTTGTACGTTCCCGATATGTAATCTCCTGTCCAACTGTTAGGGGACAGCCCTTATCCTTTACAGTAATAACACGATAACACTTATCTGCTTCAATGTCTGGGTAATCCTTCTTCGCCTGTCGAAACGCTGCAGCAGTTAACATGTCCCCGGGCTTAATCCGATTCGTTGGTGCTTCGACACTGGTGACACGCCATCCATCCAGTACGAGTCGCTCCGTCTTGGCAAAGAGTTTGAGAATATCCGCGTCGGATTGCCACCCGAGGGCGCGAAGCAATACAGTCGCGGGCAATTTCTTCCGCTTATCCAGGCGTACATGGATTTGATCCTTCGCGTCTACTTCAAATTCAACCCATGCCCCCCGATATGGGATGATCTGTGCAGTCGGTGTTCGCCGTCCAGTTGGCAACGATTTTTCAAGAAAGATAGCGCCTGGCGATCGATGCAACTGGCTCACGATCACTCGTTCACTGCCGTTGACAACGAAACTTCTATTTTCAGTCATTAAGGGGACTTCGCCGAGATAAACATCGGATTCACGGCTCTCCACAACATGGGGTTCATCGCCGTCAGGGTCTGCCTCGCGGATGACCAACCTAATACGCGCTGTGAGAGATACCTGATAGGTCAAACCACGGGCGACACACTCCTGCAGTGTATACCTGGGTATACCGAGCTTATAACCAACAAATTCAAGGCTATTTGTCTCCGAAAAGTCACGAATCGGAAATACTTCCTTAAGTATGGCTTGGAGGCCCTGGTCTTTACGTTCACTGGGAGGAACATCGCGTTGAAGAAAAGCCTCATACGAGATGCCTTGAGTCTCTATGAGATTTGGGAGTGGAGTCTGAACTTGGGTCTTCGCAAAAGACAGTCTCTTATTCTTACGGCTTGGTTTTTTGTTCACTGAATGGAGTCTCCCTATTTGGCGGTGGTTACGCAGCTTAAAAATAGACTTTTGAAAAAGCCCGCTTCGTTAGCTGCTTTTTCCGTCTGAATATGGCGACATAGCATAACAGAATATTATACATTATAATTTGGAAAAAGTCAAGAAAAAATAAAAAAATATAATTTTTCCATATTCCTTTGAAATAATACCTTTTCTGAATTGTGCCACGATTAAAAAGTCTTGACACCTTAATAGTTGTCTGATATACTGACTAACAGTTGTCTGATATACGCACTATGCTGAATTTATGGTAGTGAAGCGCGTCGATGTCGTTATCGGTTGGGCGACGGAGAACAGCATGGGAACGATTACAATACCGCAATCTGTTAAAGCGATTATCGGTGTCCTCACCCCGGAACCGTCTCTTCTGCCAACCGTTTATACCGAGTTGACACATCATCTGGGGCCGATTGATTTCGCGAGTGAACTCATCCCTTTCACGAGCACAACTTATTACGAGAAAGAGATGGGACAAGGCATCCAAAGACAATTCATCAGCTTTGAAAGACTTATTGATGCAAGCACATTGGCAGAAATGAAACTATTTACAAACGAAATAGAGCAAGTCTTTGCTGCAGAAAAGCTCGACGGAAAGGCGCGCCGTGTCAATTTAGACGCAGGGTACCTTTGTCTGGCAAAACTCGTGCTCGCGTCAACGAAAGACAACGCGCACCGTATCTATCTCCGCGACGGCATTTATGCCGAAATTACACTCCGCTTCTACCGCAAAACCTTCCAATATTGGGAATGGAGCTATCCTGATTATCGTTCACCAGCATATATTGCTATTTTTAATCGTATTCGCAAAATTTACAGGAACCAACTAGAAAATGCATGCACTTCTTAAAAAAACACAAAGAATCGCGCCATCAAGCGGCATGAAAATGCCGATCTGTGTCGTTCTCATAGGTATTTTTCTCGTATGTTTCACGGCCAGCACGACCGCTGAACCTGCAGCTCCAGAAGCTCGCGCCCGCGCCCGTGACATCGGTATCCTCATTGGAACTATCCCAACCGGTCGCCACAACGCTATTACCGATGTAGCCGGTGTGAAAGTAGGACATGTCACACTGAACGAGGGTGACACGATTCGGACGGGGGTGACCGCCATTCTTCCAAGCGACGATATTTGGACAGCACGTCTGTTCGGAGCGGCACACACCATTCATGGCAACGGGGAAGCAACCGGTATCGCCCGCATAAACCAAGCCGGATGGGTCGAATCTCCTATCTTACTCACAAATACCCTCAGTGTAGGAGCCGTCCATGAGGGTGTCGTGCGTTACATTGTGAACCGATATCCCGACAATAACATTGTCCTTCCGATTGTAGCAGAATGCTACGATGGCGGCTTGAACGACATCAGTGGTCTCCACGTCACGCCAGAACACGCTATTGAAGCCATTGAAAACGCCGCGAGCGGGCCTGTCGCCGAAGGTTGCGTTGGGGGAGGAACAGGTATGCGGTGCTATGGGTTTAAAGCCGGTATTGGCACTGCCTCCCGCTGCCTTCCCGAAGAACAAGGTGGATGGACAGTCGGAGTCCTCGTTAATTCCAACGGCGGTCGTCGTGCCCAATTACGTATTGACGGCGTGCCCATCGGTAAGGATATTACAGGAACCCCACCGAAACTGGGCAGAGACGGCTCTTTCATCATCGTTATTGCAACCGATGCCCCACTGACGCATCGTCAGTTGAAACAGTTAACCATACGGGCAACACATGGCATCGCTCGGACTGGCACACCGAGTACTGATGGTAGTGGTGAATTCGCCATCGCGTTCTCCACGGCGAATATTTTCCCAACCCGGACTGAAAGCGGCACTTTCCAAATTGAGATGTCAGTCAATGGGCGGTTGAACGCACTCTTCCAAGCAGTCATTGAAGCAACAGAAGAAGCGATCATCAATTCTATGACCATGGCAACTACAACCCCCGGGCCCAACAACAGAACAATGTATGCGATTCCGCTGACAGAACTGCAACAAGTGATGAAAGCCCACGGACGCTGAAGCGCGTTTAAGCGAAAAGCACACGGTTGACACCAGGGGCGAGAACCTCTGGCACAACATCGTAATGAGAAAATTCCAATGTGAAGGCACCGCGACCCTGCGTCATCGAACGGAGTTGCGTTGTGTATTGAAACGTCTCCGACAGCGGGATAAAGGCATTAATGACATTTGTAGCGGCATCTTGCGTTGTACTTTCATTAATTTGCGACCGGCGCGCGTTTAGGTCTCCAATGACTTTGCCAACATGCTCATCCGGCACAGTGATATGTATCCGCATGATCGGCTCTAAGAGCAATGGATTCGCCTTCCTGACGGCATTTTCAAATGCAAGGATCGCTGATGCCTCAAATGCTACCTCTGAGGAATCGGTCGGATGATAAGAACCGCCGGTGAGCGTTACTTTTACATCTTGCATGGGGTAACCGATGCGCGGCCCTGTTCCCATCGCGCTTTCCAGTGCCTTCTCAATGAACGTTATGTATTGCCGTGGAATCTGTGTTTCGTCCGTTTCATCTTCACATTGAAATCCAGCGCCGCGTGCTAACGGCTCGACCGTGAGGGCTACATCCCCGTAGATGCCCGCATCGTCGGTTTTATGGATGTGTGCTCCGCGCGCTGCTGCTGGCGTGCTGATCGTTTCCCGATACGCCACTTGAAGTTTGCTAACCCGCGCCTTAACGCCGAATTCACGTATCATCCTATCCGTTAAAATTTCCAGATGCAGTTCACCCATCCCTGAGATAATCCGCTGTCCGGTCTCCTTATCAACCCCGACTGTGAAGGTTGGATCCTCGTCCATCAATTTTTCAAGTGTTTCTGCCAATGCATCCGCGTCGCTGGCGCGTTCAGGTTCAATAGCGATAGAGATAACCGGCTCTGGAAATGTGATGGATTCCAACAAAATAGGCTCTTTTTGATCAGCAACCGTATCTCCTGTTTTCGTATTCTTAAGCCCGACGAGTGCAACAATGTCGCCAGCGTAAGCCGCATCAGAGACAGCCTCTTTATTGGCGTGCATTTTTAAAATACGATTGACTCGTTCGCGCCTCTCTGTCCGAACGTTATAGACAACGGCACCCCTCTTAAGTGTGCCTGAATAGACACGGCAATATACGAGTTTGTCTACCGTCTGGTGGCTCGCGACTTTAAATGCCAACGCGGACAGAGGTGCTGCATCATCTGCCGGGCGAGTCACTCTACCTTGTTCAGCGGGCATCTCCTCTGCGCGTTTTCCACGCGAACCCTCTGAGTGAGCATAAGGCACTGTTCCTTCAATAGGCGGCACATCAACAGGGGAAGGCAGAAAATCGATCACAGCATCAAGCAGCGGTTGAACGCCTTGATTTTTTAATGAGCTCCCACAGAGCACAGGAACTAACACTCGCTTTAGTGTCGCTGCACGAATACCTTTCAATAACGCATCGGAGGTTATCTCTTCGCCGCCCAAGTATTTTTCAAGCAACACGTCATCTTCAACAGCGATACTTTCGACAAGGTGTTCCCGCGCCTGGGCAGCCTCATGTTGCAATTCACTGGGAATCCTTGTTTCCGTATAAGTTCGTCCAAGGTTAGTTTCGTCCCAATGCATCGCTTTCTGCGTTACCAGATCAATAACCCCTGTGAAATCTGGACCTTCACCGACTGGCAATTGAAGGGGCAGCGGCTTTGCTCCTAATCGTTCCTGCATCATCTCCAGCACGCGGGTGAAGTCCGCGCCAACTCTGTCCATTTTATTCACAAAAACAATGCGTGGGACACCGTATCGCTCAGCCTGATGCCAGACAGTTTCCGACTGGGGTTCCACCCCACCGACAGCGCAGAAAAGGGCAATAGCCCCGTCTAAAACCCGTAAAGAACGTTCCACCTCTACGGTGAAATCGACGTGTCCGGGTGTGTCAATAAGGTGAATTGCGTGTTGCCGCCAAAGACAGGTGGTCGCGGCGGCGGTAATTGTCACCCCGCGTTCGCGTTCCTGTACCATCCAATCCATTTCAGCAGTGCCGTCATCGACTGCCCCGATTTTATGCTTTTTGCCGGTATAAAAGAGAATGCGTTCAGTTGTGGTTGTTTTACCGGCATCAATGTGCGCCGTGATGCCGATGTTGCGAACGTTTTCAATTGGATATTCGCGTGCCATGTTGTCCTTTAGTTTCCGCTCTACACGTTGTTCCATTGCAGAACAACACCAAGTAAACCCGGATGCCATGCCATGAGCAGTCGATACGCCTCCGATGCGTCTTTTCCGGGAACGCGGTGGCTAATCAACGGGGTAACGTTAAAGCGTTTCTGGGCGATAAGCGATAAAAGGAAGAGGCTATCGGCTTCAAGCGTCCAGAAATGGGGTGAGGAGTCTTGGCGCGGGCGGATAGCATTATGGGCCCCATAAAGGCTGAGCCCCTTCTTATGTACATCACGATAGAAGTTCACATTTGGTGTCGCTCCGCGCGTGCTTGCTAGTAATACTACCCGTGCATACTGTCCCGCCACATCCAATGCAGTGTTGACAGCATCGGGATGTCCAGTGGCTTCAATAACAATTGCAGGGCCATTGCCACGCGTCGCAGCATGCAATTGTGTCGAGAAATTAACATCTTCAGGGTTGAGTGCAAAATCCGCGCCCATGCTTTTCGCGAGTTCAAGCCGACTGTCAGTAAGGTCAGCAGCGATAACCGGTATCGCACCGCTGAGTTTCGAGAGCTGCACCGCCAATAAACCGATCAGTCCCTGCCCTAAAACCAATGTTGTTTCCCCCAATTCAATCCGTGCCTTGCGAACACCTTGCAAGGCAATCGCACCGAGATTGAAAAAGACGGCTTCTTCAGCAGGCACATCTGCAGATGGCACCTTTAGCAAGCGATTCGGGGCTGTTATGAAGTGGCTGGTGTGTCCGTGTGTTGAAGCGACGCGATCCCCTACCGTCCAGTCTTTGACTGCCTTCCCGACCTCCATCACCGTGCCGATGTTGCTGTATCCCGGGCGAGACGGATAGCGTCCTTGCGCGTTAGGGAGCCCTAATAGAAACGCCCGCTCCGTACCGGGACTGATGAGCGTGCAGTCAGTTGCGACAAGGACTTCATCGTCTCCGACAGGTGACACGTCAAACGTCTCAACGTCAACTTCAGCGCGCCTTGGCCAAACAACCCGTTGTGCTTTCATGTCGGTTATGTACCTCTCAATACAATAAAGGGTGAAGGTTTCGTTTCAGTGATGGGACGAAACGCTCTTGTCATTGAAAACTTATGCCAATCGTATGGGGTGGGTTTCCCAGCCCATACGTGTGTTTCAAAAATTGGCGAAAACATGATTTTCCCGAAAACCCTCTAAAGGAGAGTTGTTTCCGAGCAGTATAGCACGAAAACAGCTCTCCGTCAAGCGATCAAGCCAGTGCTTATCGCGTTGGTTACCGGTCAGATGTCGAAACTTCCACTGTAACATATCCGCCACCGCGTCCCTCGGGCGATTTCACATAGAGGAGTACCTTTTCTTTATTCTCCACCTTCAGTTTACTAACAAGGCGAGAATACGTCTCAAGGGTATCTATAGGTCGCCATTCCACCTCTTGGATGAGGTATCCCGATCTGATGCCCTTTTTCTCAGCGTCACTATTCTCCTTGACCTCTGTGACAATCACACCGGTTTCATCCGGCGTGTATCCGTAACGCTCGGCAATTGCAGGAGTCAGGTTTTGGACTCTGAGCCCTGCGAAGACTTCTTCTTCTGGTTCTTCGAAGACTTCTTCTTCTTGTTCCTCGCTGAGTCTCGTAATGGCTTCCGTCGTCCGCTTCTCTAATTTAACAGTTAATCGTTTTTCTTCACCGTTGGAGCCTCGAAGGACAATCACCTCAGCAGACTCACCGACTTGTGATGCCCCCACAACATGCATGAGGTGAGACGAATCTAGAATCGTTTCGCCATCAAATTTAACGATAATATCCTCTTTCTGAATACCAGCCTTTTCAGCCGGACTGTCTTTTCCAACTGTGATGACCTTAGCGCCACGTGGTGTCTCAAAGTTGAGTTCCGCTGCTAAATCTGAATCGACAGACTGCATGCTGATCCCCAGCCAAGCTCGTTCTACTTTTCCCGTTTCAATCAGCTGTGGCAGGACCTGCTGTGCGATCTTACTCGGAATAGCAAAACCGATACCGATATTCCCCATGGAAAAACCACCCGTGGCAATTATGGTATTAATACCAACTAACTCCCCCCGGATGTTAATCAGCGCGCCTCCGCTGTTCCCGCGGTTAATCGGGGCATCCGTTTGAATAAAATCCCCGTATTTAATACGACTAAATCCAGTGCGACTTTTCGCGCTCACGATGCCGCGCGTCACGGTGTGTGAGAAGTTCAGTGGATTCCCGATTGCGACGACCCACTCACCGACCTCGAGCGCATCCGAATCACCAAAGGGGAGTTTGGGCAGTCCTTCAGCCTCGATTTTCAGAACCGCCAAATCCGTCCCGCCAACTTGTGTCCCGCCAGCATCTCGTCCGATTAATTGTGCTTGATATTCGCGTTTATTTGACAAGGTCACCATAATTTCATCGGCACCTTCAATGACATGGTTATTCGTCAGAATATATCCATCTTCACTGATGATAACACCGGACCCAATTCCCAGAGTGGGCTCTGGATCCGGGTCCAGATCGCGCGGAATAGGTTCTCTAAAGAAGAATCTAAACGGGGAATCCTCATCAAGGAAACGTCTAAACTGTTCCTCTTCCTCCGGTGACATCTGCCCCCGCTGGGACAAACTATTCGTATCTCGCCCGGTTTTGGTTGTAACACGGACCACAGCAGGGCGCGTCCGTGCTACTAAATCAATAAACGCTTGATTTGCACGTTCTAAGTGCAGAAAATTTTCCGATGTTTGAAGTGTGTCATTTGTCTCTCCGACGGCAGTCTGCAGCGTGAACTCACCGGACTCGCGATCAATAACAATCCCCGCTACGACGATGAATGCTGCTAAAATTAATAATACCCGTATAGGGTTACGTAGTGTGCTTCTGAGTCTGAACATGATATAAATCTCCTGTGTAATTTAGTGTCGATAAGGGCAGCAAACGCATCAAGTTCCTCGCGAGCGGCCTCGACATCATTAGAGAGTGGTTCGTGGAATTTTATCAAATACTAGTGAGCGATTTTGGCATTCGGTTTTTCCGACACCGCCTGCTCTGGCACTGTTTGTGCATCTCGCTCTTGTTCGTGAGAGGGCTTCGCCATCTAGATCCGTCAACATACGGAGTTCGAGTTCATGGACGCGTTGGATATCCGAGATATGTTCCGTGTCTTCAAGGCTGACGCGGAAGTAGAGTGGAACCCATTCATTGAGGAGCGTGTATTTTCCGAATATGCTTTTTCCGACGTTCTGGCGTTCTGCGAGGGTATCCGCCGGAGAGGTCTTGGGAAGTTTCTGAAACGTTACAAGCGCCTCTGTCCAATTTTTTACCATCCTTTGAGTTTCCCCCACAGCGTTGTCAGTTTTGCAGCCGATTCAACAGCCAAGTTTGGAGGTTCATCCCCCTCATAAATCACCAAATCGTCCATATAACCGCGAGCATCCATTGCCTCTGCTAAAATAAGAAACCATCTCGGCTGGGGTGCGGTTGCAGGCGCCTGAAATTCAAGTTGCCTTTTCGGGCGCGAAGCCAGGGCCTCTTCCCGGCTCATGCCTGTGTAAAAATCAAATACATCTTCGCTAAAATTGGCAACAATCCGAACATAATGCCATTCGTCGACGGGGTAGGCGACAATTTCACGCCACGGATCCCCCTGAAGGACACGGTAGCGAATATCACCGTCATACCATTCAATATGAGGACCTCCAAGATCATTGTCAAATAATTTATCAGCAGCATGCATGCTGATAGCAAAAGACTTTTCGCCGCTCTCAATATAAACCCAGCATTCGAGTGAGACGATAGATGCATTAGCTTCCAAAGGGTGCCCGTCTATGTTAATTCGATCATCCCCCTCGAAGAAAATTTCGAGGGATCTTTTCCCATTTTTAACAATTTCTATAGACGGCTGAAATGAACTTTCCGCAGGGGGTTGTACAAGGTCCTCGAACCCGGTTTCCATGAGTATTTTCTCAGCTGTTGCCGGCTGCACGTAAAAGCAACTTAAAACGACAACCATGACAACGACGAAGCGCGGGCTCTTTCGGCAGTAACCTTGCTTGTTTGCCTTATGTTTTGCTTTGCGATCAACAATCTTCATAGGGTACATATATTTATTTCCTTGCTTCTATTTATTTTCTTGCTTCCTCATCCAATTCCTGTTATAAAGGAGAGTCAGTCTCATCTCTTTCCTTTAGAGATATTTTTTTACGCTTGGATGTATGAATAATTGTAGCGCGGTTTAACCCGCGCTATTCGGTTAATCTACTATTCGTTCGCAGATGTGTCCTTTATTGCTTCCGCAACGAGTCTCTCTAACGCTCCACCTCTCGCTTGATGCGAAATCAATTTGCCCTCCCTATCAATAAGCCACGGCGCAGGAATACCCTGGATACCATATTGCCAAGCAAGGGAAGCCTCCCCGGATGACTTATCTAAAATCTGTCGCCACGGGATGTCATTCGCTTTAATATAGTCGCGTAGTGTAGCCTCATCGAAATCAAGACTAACCCCGATGACATCAAACCCCCTGTCTTTGTAGGTATCATAAACCTTTTTGATGTGCGGCATTTCAGCGATGCAAGGCGCGCACCACACAGCCCAGAAATCGACCAAAACGACTTTTCCGCGGTAATCTTGAAGCGAAATAGAATTCCCATTGAGATCAGTAGCCGTAAAGTCAGGGACAACTTTCCCAATCAATTCCTGGTGCGGATCTGCCTTGCGCCTATACTCTTCAGCGAGTTTATAATTGCCTAACATCTGATAAACATGTGCGAGGCTATCAAAGACAAAATTCGCATCCGGATGCAGCTGCTCTGCCTCTTTAAACACCTTAAGCATATCCTCATAGCGTTGCATTGCCTCAAGCATGCTACCCAGCGTAAAGTAATCCTGAATCCCGGATTTCATACTTGACTGGAAACGCTCGATAAGTTCCTCTGCCAATTGTTCTTTTCCAATATCAACGTAGAGACCCACGAGCCCAGAGTAGAGACCCGCGAAACGGATGTCATCCGGGTGCTTCTCAAGTGCGGCTTTGAAAGCAGTGATGGCTGCTTCGTGGCTACCATAAACGGTTTCCGGGCTGGATTCCCAGGCGCTGCCCGACTTGTAAATCTTTGAGGCGAAACTTAAGTTTAAACAGTCAAACGTTTCATTTGCATGATGCTCGCAACGGACAAGTGGGATAACATCACCCCACACCAAACGTTGTTCACTTCTACGCTCTCGATGGGCCGGGTTAAACTGGTATCCATAACTCACAGCCATATTCGGATCTATGTTTGAAGAATTGAGTGCCTTCCCGCCCTGTTTGTCCGCAGGACAGATCAGAATGTTTGCATCTGCTAAGTGTGTCGGATACACATCTGAAAGCCACTTAGGAAAATCGTTGTGTTCTTTTTGATAAGCTTGAATCGCCTCGCCGATTACAACCAAATTTTGCGTACAAATTTCGATATTCGTCTCGGGCTGTTCCGTAGGGAGATATTCTATTGATGTGTGTCTCTTCGGATCTGCGTGTGCGAAAACCGTCAGCACCCCCAACATCAGTATTAGACTCAAAGCCATTTTCATTTTAATATTCCTCTTCTCTTTCCAGAATAAGTATATTGGTCACTCTTCATTCGCCTACAACAGGAGAGACAGAAAAGCCATCTCTGTTAATTCTTGAAGACACTGATGAAGAGTAGAAAATTTAACGTGAGTTTGAAAAAAGGTTCGTGATGAGAAAATCGCGGGTAAATCGCTGACATCGCGAAGTCAGCGAGACCCACCCTGGGGTTCTTCTCCTCTTCTGATACGCTATCAAGACAGAAGACACATGGCCTTGGAAATTTTCAAAGCTTCTCTGCCGACTGTGTTCCACCTGCGTCTGTGTTTTGATTTCTCGGATCACCGATTCAATTGAAGTATTTAGCAAACTCCCGTTCTTTATGTCCTAAAGACACACCCATTAAAAAATAAAGTTCCAAAAAAGTTTGAAAAGAGTGGTGTGTGCGAGAAAATATTTTCTGCCAAGAACGTATGTGTCTACTCGCCACGCGAAATACGATCCACATTATCCTGCACAACCTCATCAGGACACAGCCGAATAAATAGCCATGCCCCCGGCACAAGAATGACGAAAGCCCCAACAACCAGATCATCAATACGACCAAAGATCGGGAGAAAATCGAAATCCAGCGGATTCACCAAATAGGCAACAGCAAATGCAACCGCCAGCAACTCGGCGAGGATGAGAATTGCCTTCCGATAGATAGGCACACGTTCATCGCCAAACAGTCGCCACGTGAGTCTAACAAAATTTGGTAAATGGAGAAGGAGGCGAAAAAATCGAAAAGCCCCTCGACTTTTACCACCGAAGAAAAAAGAGTTAAACATACCGGACAGTTTACCAAATCTGTCTTTTAGATGCAAATCAATTTTTCAGGGTTTTCGTTTCAGTGATGGGACGATCCTCTTTTGTCATTGAGCGCTTAGGCCAATTGTAGGGTTTAGGTTTCCCAACCCGTTTTACACCTACCTACAAACACTCAGGCGTTGCCGCTTGCATCATCGGTTATTTCCGCGGGCAAGTTTTCAATTATCCGTGCAGATTCCACAGACACAAAAACAATCCGCTCTATCGCCGTAACAAGATCACGAGAGGCCGCAAACCAACCGTTGGGATCGTTGACGATGCCACTGTCTTTGTCTGTTGTGATTTTGTAACGATCGATAAACCATTCCAGTGGGGTCCTCCCATTGACGGCATACCGATGGGCTGCCGCTGGAATGCCACACAATTGGACATGCTCGTTGAGGATGAGGGTGTCTTTCGTGGTTTTATCGGCAAAACGCATGGCTTTTTCAGTCAACCGAAAATGACTCGATTGCGGTTCTCCGTTCCCTGAGAAGCGGAGGCCCAAGCGGTATTGTTCGCACGTCTCATAATTGAGGTGAAGTTCTGATAGGGCTTTTCCCCCTTCTGCGAAGGCATGGAAGTCGATAGCATACGGGATACGCGGTAGCATCTTCGATAAATCGTTTGCAAATTCATCCCGATACCTCGGGGCGTGTAGGATACCGTAAACGTAGTCAAAGATGTCGTCCTTGGGGATAGTATCATCGCGATACTGTTCACGAAAGGCACGCAGTGCTGTGTCTGAAATGTTGTCAATGCGTTCCGGTGCTGCGTCAATATCCTCAAACATGCCTGTCGCGTTTGATGTATCTGCAGGTTTCGGGTATTGGTAGCGCGGGAAACACTGGGTGGCATTATTAAAACCGAGGTCTGGCATGATATCCGTCATCAAGACAGAAAACGGCTTTTTGTTTCCGATCCCAGGGACGCATATCACCCGGTTTTCACGGGAACGCTCTGGGAAAATTCTATCCATCTGAGATTTGCTCTGCACAAACATAGAGTCGGTATAACAATTTGTTGCCACGAAGGGTCTGTATACAACTTTCCGGATATAACGGTCTTCATAAGCTGTTTCTTTTTGACGGCTCAGATGCGCTTTGAGATTAGAATCCCACTTCAGATTTGATGAATGAAGGCGCGCTGCCGCATCTACTGAGATTTCTGGGCGCGCTTCAAGTTCAGAGCAAGCATTGATGTAATCTTGTGTCATTCGCCGTGCGTTCTCAGCACACGCCTCGCGCGAGAAGTTGTAGCTGTATGCGTCTCTGCCCGTTGTATATCCTCGTGAGTATAACGTGCATATTGCGTCGTCGGCCTGACCCGCTTTTGTCTCCTTGGATCCCATCGGGTAGAATTGTTGGAAGACTTTGCTGCGCTGGTGAATCCAATCATGGTGTTGATTAGGGGTAATGTTTTGCCAATTGCGAAATCCTTTTATAGACTTCGCTTCGGTGAGTGCCTCCAATTTCTCCGCGCGTGTCAGATAGTCACCAATGTCCCGGTAGTAAATTTTGCAATCATCATGTGTCGCATTCGGGTTCTTGACGAGGAGTGTAATGGCTACGGGTGCCCGTGAACCATTCCCGAAAACATTCCCGCCTTCAGCACGTCGTCGCTCGCCAGATGTTCTTGCATCACCGCGCAGATGTAAAATGTGAATTGCACTGAATTCTTCTGCTAAACAGGCACGAACCCCTGCATCAACGTTCCCATCAACCCATGAACCGTTGGTGACAAAAGCGATAACCCCTTGTTTTTCAATTCTATCGGATGCCCAACGGATTGCCATTTTGTAGGTGTCATAGAGGCTATTTTTGTTTGTCACCGTAGCGCATTCAACGTAAGTTTTGCTGATGCGTTCTTCAAGTTCAGGATAATCCACATTCGGGTTATCATCTGCTGCACTCCGTTGTCCTGCTGACCATGGCGGATTGCCGACGATGACACCGATCGGGAGCTCCTGTTGATGCTCGGCGCGTGTATTGTTATCGAGCAGCCAGTCCTTCGGGAAAAGTGTTCTCTCTCTGTTCAGGTTAAAGGTATCCGTCAGGACGATGCCGTTGAAGGGGGCGTAGGGTGCGTTCTGTCCGCGCTGTCCACGATACGCCTCTTCTATGTTGACAGCTGCGATGTAGTAGGCGAGGAGGACAATCTCATTTGCGTGGAGTTCGTCGCGGTATTTGCGTTCAAGATCAGCAGGACGGATAAGTCCAGATTGGAGAAGGCGGACGAGAAAGATACCGGCACCGGTAAAGGGGTCCAGGATATGGACCCCTTCGTGGGTGAGACTTTTCCCAAATTCGGCTTGTAGGACTTCATTTGTGCTATGCAAGATGAAGTCCACGACTTCAACGGGGGTATAGACGATACCGAGGCGTTCCGCGTCCTTTTTCAAAGCAGTGGCGAAAAACTTTTCGTAGAGTTCTAAGAGGACGCGTTGTCTGCCGGCGCTGTTATCAATGCCACGGGCGCGCATGCGCACGCTTTCGTAGAACTGTTCTAACTCCCGTGTCTCGTCTGCAAGCCCGAATTCAGCAAAATCGTTGCGGAGTTTGTCAAGTGTGATGGCAACAGGGTTGCCGGCAGCGAAGTCGTAATTCTCAAAGAGCGCTTCAAAGACCGGGCGCGTCAAGATATGCTGTGCCATCATATCGATGGCGTTGCTTTTCGTGATTGCAGCATTGATGGCGCTTTTTAATTCCGAGTGAAAATCCGCAAACCATAAGCGGAGTGCATCGTTTTCGGGGGTGTCTAAGAGGTTCTCAATGCGTCCGACAACTCGCAGGAAAATATCGGCGACATCCTTTGCCCAGCTTTCCCAGTATTTTCTGTCTCCGCACTTTTCCACAATCTTCGCAAATATCGCATCGGGTGGGAGATCCATCGGGAGAAAGAGTTGTTGCCCCTGCCAAGTGGGGGATCCATCTTCCCCGCCGCCGTCCTCGTTCAATCCTGTGAAGATAATCCGATCGGGGGTTGCAGTGTTCAGGTCGATTCTGTTAATTTCAGCGTTGAGTCTATCGTCGTGGGATCGGAGTGCGCGGAGGACATTCCATACCGACGCAAAACGTTCATTGTCGTTGAGAATGTCGGCCGGGTCTGCACCCGCGGGGATGGCAACAGGGAGGACGATATAACCGTACTGTTTGCCTTCCGCTTTCCGCATGACGCGTCCGACTGCTTGAACGATGTCAACGTGTGAGTTGCGCGGGCTCATAAAAAGGACGGCATCGAGAGCCGGGACATCAATGCCTTCGGAGAGGCAGCGTGCGTTGGAGAGGATACGACAAACCCCGTCAGCATCCCCTTTCAACCATTCAATCCGTTTTTTGCGGTTGAGGGCGTTCGTCTTTCCATCGACGTGATCGGTTTCACACGTGAAATCACAGGGGCGTTGGTCTGCCGGCATCCGGGCGATCGCACTTTCTATAACGCCATGCCAATGCAACACAAGGTTTTTTGAGGCGGCGATGGTATTCGTGAATGCGATGGCACGGGTCAAGGGTTTTAGCTCTGGATCCTCAGCCGACTTCCGCTCAGGGTTTTGGAGGGCACGCCAGCAGCCGACAATCTTTGTCGCATCGTTTATCGTGATCTCTTTACCTTCCGCGCTCCGGTAGGTCTGTAGCGTAGCGGCGGTGCTCTGCTCCGACATAGCAAGTACCACAACCTTGTAGTCAGAAAGGAGGTCTTGCTCAACGGCTCTGGAGAACGGGAGTCGGTGGAATTCGGGGCCATAGGTTTCGGGATCGTCCATAGAGAAGACTTCAATCGCGTGGCGCGCTGCTTTTGCCTTGGCGCCTTCTGTGTAGAGACGTGAGGTAGCCGTCATA
The DNA here is from genome assembly GCA_965202725.1 of Candidatus Poribacteria bacterium. Classification (GTDB taxonomy): domain Bacteria; phylum Poribacteria; class WGA-4E; order WGA-4E; family WGA-3G; genus WGA-3G. The sequence continues at coordinate 2,758,874 of OZ241845.1, read as the reverse complement.
TAGAGCCGTTTTGTCGCACGGATGCGCTCGGCATTGTGGACGAGCACGAACGGAGATGTTTTGTCGCCGGCATCTTCGATACCGGTGGTTCTGTGTGCTTCATCGCAGAGGATAAGATCAAAAGGGGGCACCCCCGCGTCTTGTGCTGCCTCGACGATTGGCAGAGAGTGGTAGGTGCAGAAAACGACCTTCATCGTGTTCGCCTCGGTTTTCTGGAGTGCTTCGGAGATGTCGGCGGGGTCAGTCGTGACAGGCATTTCGAGTTCCAGTATAGATGCATCTTCAGAAGTTTTACCTGCCTTTGTGTCCGAACAGATGCCTATATAGCGGTGCGGCACGCCTTGTTGTTCGGACCATTCCCGCATGGCTTGTGTGAAGAGTCCAATAGAAGGGACGAGGTAGAGCACCCTACCGCCGACACCGGCGATGTGTTCAGCGATTCGGAGTGCTGCGAAGGTCTTGCCTGTGCCGCATGCCATGATGAGTTTGCCGCGAGCGGATTCTTTGAAGCCGTCGATAACGTCTTTAAACGCTTCTTTTTGGTGTTCTCGGAGGCGGAAGGGCTCTCGTTGATAGCCAAGTTGTTCTGCCGTTTCACTGCGAAAATCTGGCCATTTGACGGGGCGACCTGCCAGGTCGGCAGCGCTGATGCGTTGGCACGGGGGTTGCAACCCGTCAAGGATTCTGTGGAGGTTGGCACTCCAGTCGTGGGCTGTGTCCACGAAAATTCGGGAGGTGAAAGGCTCGCGTGCCGAAGCAGAGATAAACGTATCCAAGTCCCCTTTTGAAATACGGGTGGTCTCTGCATAACACTTACACTGAATCGCACAGTATCCGCCGGCGCGTTCTGCCGCGACGAGATCTATGCCGATATCCACGCCGTCAAATTCTGGACGGAGTTCTGCCCATTCTGACCAGAGATAGACTTCGGAAAATCGTTTTTGGTAGAAGGGATCTTCAAGGAGGTATGTTCTGATGAGGCGCTCGAAAAGCTTGCCTTTCCCGTATTGGGTATTGGCGTTTTCTCGGATGTAATTGAGGGCGGTGTAGAAGTCGTTATCTGTTTTTTCGCCTTCGGTTTCTAAGGCGAGATAGTTTTGTGTTGTTTCTGACATATCGATCTCCTTGATACATTGGGGCGGCAGGTGGCATTAATAGGATCAGGATTTACGCAATTTTGACCATGGGATGCCGTGTGAGATGGAAACTCGTAAAAACACAGATGCTCGGGTGGCACACCCTAACAGGTTAGACTACGAAAGATGCACTGCCTAACAGGCTATGCTACGAAACACACCCTAACAGGTTAGGCTACATATAAGATCTGCCTACTTAACAAAATTATAATACTTGAATGGGACAGGGAAGTCAAGTTTTTTCTGCAATTTCTCTGTTGGGTTTCGCTAGGTGTATTGAAACGGGAGATGGCTTGGGAAATGGGTATGTGGGTTCTGCTGATATTTTTGGGTGTGTTTATCGCTCAACCCAACCTACTTTTACTAAAGCTGGGTTAGGAAACCCCGCCAGCAAGGAGGATAGACTGAGGCAAGTTAGGAGGACGCGGCATCCAAAAATTCACGTATCAGGACAGATGTCAGGACGAACCTTCGCTTTCGAAATCCTTTACCGGATTAGACGTTTTATCTCTCCCCAGCGCGTGATTTTTTCTTTTTTTTTTTTACGGAAACGTCAAGCGCAGCATCGCGGATCCAATGCGGATTGTATTCATTAAGATTCGGTGTGTTTGTCAGATTCAGGAGCGCATCGGTGGCAATATCATAGCGATAGATGTCATATTTCTGACTTTTCTCATCTATGGCGGAGACTATAATCCCATCATCTCCCATCCAAGAGGCATCTTGTAATCCCGTTGGCAGGTGCCGTATCTGCTGCTGTTTGGAGACGGTGTTGTAGAAAATCAGCCGCGCTTGTGGTTTTCCTCGGATCCATTCCATTTCACAAAACATGATGCGCTTACCATCTGGGGACCAGGCGGGAGAGAAACGGAGTATGGCACCACCCTTCGGCGGTATCAAGGGTTTTTGATTTTTGCCATGCGTTGAATGGTATAGATGCTGTTCCCATCTTTTCCCTCGTAGCGGTAGACGATTGTTTTACCATCGGGTGACCACCTCGGGTCGGCGATGATACCGTCCGTATTTGTCAGCTTTTGGGTTTCGCCGGTGGCAATTTCTAAGAGATGGATCTGCCCCGTGTTTTCGATGCGTCGGACAAAAGCGATCCGTTTTCCATCAGGGGACCAAGCAACGTTAGGGCCATCATTTTCAGGCGGGTGTGTGAGTTGTCGCGTCTGCCGTCCATCTGCGTTCATTAGGAATAGAGGCCCGTGCTGCCGCCGTGCCTCATCAAATCTTCTGACAAAAACGATCCGCTTTCCGTCGGGGGACCACCTCGCACAGTGGTCATAACGGGGATGATGGGTCAGCCTTTCAAGGGCACTACTGTCATCGTTTATCGTATAGATTTCAAAATTATCTTCGCGTTTGGCATCAAAAATGATTTTTGCCGAGGCCAACGTTGCAACACAGACACACAAACAACAGGTTACGAGTAGTTTTATCATGTCGCTGGCTCCTATAAGTCTCGGAAAGACGCGGAGCCTCAGCCCCGTGTCTTTCGTTTGTGTTGCTTTAGTTCGGTGGAACGTAAGTGAGCGGCGAGATGTTCTGGAAACTGACTTGCATCACCTGCAGCACGGAACGCCTCTAAGGTTACAACCCCAGACGCTTGATGGTGCCCCATGTCCATCTTGACGATTTCCCTGAAATCGAGAGATGATGATATGGGGTCGGTAACGTCGAATGAGATGTACCATATCCTCTAAAAGCATCTGGTAGTCCCATTTTTCTAACGTTTCATCAAGCCGCTTGGAATAGCCGAAATCGACGGCACTGGTAAAAAAGATGTCCATACCGTAATAGCGGATGGCAGCAAGGTGTTCCTCGGTACGGACAATACCGAGTGCGTCGAACAATTCCGGTCCGAATGAGATTTGCGCCACCTTCGCCGCGTGTGGTGGAGTATAGCCCGGTTCTGCCCCCCGGCCTGACTGAGCCACGTTAGCAAGGCACCGTTTTCATCGTCAGGGTGTGCGACAGTGTGTAGAACGGTGGCAGTTTTCTGTAGGCGTTGTAAAGCGCGCCATACCTCGGAAGCGTTTGTTGCCCCTGCCATTTCCCCGGTTTCTGCCATTGTCGTACCGCCTCCTATTGTTCCAAGTAGTGCGAAAACCATAATTGGTATTACGATTTTCGAGCAGCTTGCAAACCAGAATTTGCTCTTAAATGTTCTACACATAAATCTTCCAAAAAGTGCGATCTATTTATATACACGCTGAGGCGGGGTTCGGAAACCCCGCCAGCGAGGGGATAGGCTGAGGAGGGGTTCGGAATGCCCGGCGCATGTGGGCGGGTCCAGCGCAAAACCCCGCCAGCAGCACCGAAGATAATGTAGGGTTAACGTGAGTTTGATACATAGCAAATACTAAGGAGATGTGAAAGTTTTCGTAGCGGTTAGGTCTCCTAACCCGACGGGTGAGGGGATGTCGTCTGGGAATAGACGACATCCATTCCTTGTAGGACACACCTGTCCCCTACGCTAAGCACGAAACGCGTGTGCGACTGCAGAGATCTCTTTGTTGTTAAGCCCCTACGCTAAGCACGAAACCTCTTTTTCTCAAACTCACCTTAGGGCTAAGGAAGCGCGTCACGGAGCATCTCGACGCTCTGTGGCACACCAACGTGGGCATCTGCCTGCCCCTCAAACTCAATGGACACATATCCCTGAAATCCAACGTTTTTTAGAATATTGCCGATTGTAGCATAATCCAGATCCAGTGTATACCATTCACCGCCACCGTAGTAGGTTTTGGCATGGACAAGCACCGCCTCATCGGCTATCTGCGCCAGTTTTTCATACGGATCTGTAAGGAAATTACCGCAATCCATTGTCACTTTCAACCACTCCGAGTCGATAGCGGAGACAATGCGATTAACTCCGTCAGGCGTGCAAGTCAACCCCCAATGGTTTTCAAGTCCGAGAACAACCCCGTATTTTTCCGCATCAGGCAGACACTTTTCAACAGCAGCAATTACCCATTCAAACGCCTCATCTTCTGTGTGGCCGGGGAGTGCCGGTTCTTGCCCTTCGGCTTCCATCAATTCAGTGAAAGAAGGGATAGTCCCCCATCTCCCTGAGTTGAGACGAATTGAAGGGATGCCGAGTTCGTGTGCCAATCGGATGCAGTGGACAGTGTGATTGATATTTTCTTGTCGTGTCGCTTCGTCTGGCGAAACGAAGCCTTGATGGATAGAGAGCGCATACAGATCCAGTCCGTGGATGAAAGCGTGCCGTTTTAGTTTTTGGAGATAGGGGTTTGTTTCAGATGCCATCTGTTGATGTAAGACTTCAATGCCATCGAGTTCAAGCCGTGCGGCTTCCTCAATGACGTGCTCAATAGGCACCCGTTCGGGTTTGAAATGCCAATAGGAATAAGTGGAGACACCGAGTTTCAATTTATCACCTCAAGCCGTGTATTTATTGTAGATATAATAACACAACTCGGCATACAAAATCCAGTTTTTTTCTGAGTATGGCAGCCTCCCTCTCCTCAGAACCTTCTTGCATTGTCTACGTTTTAGTCTGCCTCCGTGTTAGATTGTATAAACTTTTCAATCTGTGTCGCTATCTCGGGGTCGGATTCCTTGAGCCTGCGGAGTCCTTCTTCGGGACCATGTTGAGACAATGTTTGCACAGCAGCGTTAAAACGTTGCTGGGAAAAATGTTCATTTTGCTGAAACTGTTGGAATACCGATTCCAGAAAGGGCGTTCGGATTTCTGTGATAAGTGCTGACTCAATGTCTTCTCTGTATTCCGAGGATAGGTTGAGTATCTCTAAAGGGGCTTTCTTTTCATCGTCCTCCGTACGCAACACCGATTCAACATCTTCTATCATGGTCTTTTCTGCTACCTCTAGGGGGACAGTCGCAGTGTTTTCTGCTGGACGCAACACCGATTCAACATCTTCTAATGCGGACTGCTCTGAGGAGTAGAGGTTTTCAGCAATATCCACTGCCCAATCTACCCATGCTTCCGGATTTTCATCTAGCATGAACGTTGCATTATGCCAAGTACTATTTTTGTCACTACTCTGGAGTACCTCGTCATAAATTTTTATAATTTGAATCCTTCGTTCAATACTCCCGGGTTGCCCCACTAATGTTGTAGAGAGAAACTCTTCTACCAACTGATCCCGGACAACCTCCGTGTATGCCGAAAGGTCAGAGTCTGGAAAGAGCCGCTCCCAATTCTCCATGTACATGTTACGATAGGATTTAACCCCTTGGGACTCAAGGAAATCGAACCAGCGCTTCACGCTGAAAGGGTGTTTCTGGAATTCGACAAACGCAGGTGAGTTGATGGCTTTCTGGATTTCTCTGGTGTAAGGATGGTCGGCGGTTCCCATTGCTTGATGTAACTCGGTCAGTCTGGCTCGACCCCTTTCTGCACGTGTCTCAGCACTCGCCTCCTCAGAAATTGGCTGACGTTTCCCCTGGGGGGTTAGAAGGAGGCTGACGTTTCGCAAGAGTGTCAAAGGTACGCTGGCGTTCCATGGGGGCGGTTTCGTCTTGGTGTTTGGCTTGAGCTGTCCTTGTCGTTCGACGTGCGAAAGATAGAATAGGAATCCGGCACAGAGGAGAATTAAGCACACGAGAGCACCCAGAAAGAGACGATTCGTCAAAATATTTTTTAGCATGGGAATATCTCCTTTATGGTTCCTATCCATTACGGAGGTTTATGCCTTCAGGACGGAGAAGGCAATTCTCTTCTGTAAGGTGCGGTGCTAACCCAAAAGTTTCACAAACAAGGCGTTTTATGATACAACCAGGTTAGCACCTGACCAGAGTCACGTTTAAGTCCTAAAGCTGTAAAAATGCTATTCAAAACCGCTGACTTTTGCGGCTTCAGGTGCATTTGTCGGAAGTTCTCTCTTAGCTAACGTGTCTTCAGGCACGTAACCGGAGTAGTCAGAAATCGTGCCGTGCGTCAAGGCATACACCACAACGTTCGTCATGAAGCGATAGACGCCGGGTGAATAGTGGACACTACGGGTCGGGAGACTAACAGACTCCATTGCGCACATGTAATCCCGACGGACCATGATGACAGACAACCTTTCCCCGACGGAGATACCTTCGAGGAAGTTCCGTTTCGGCGGACGTGTGCCCCACCAGAAGATGTCGTATCCGACAGGCGGACCGCCCATTTCGTAGAAGTTATCGTAAATCTCGTGGTCGTTAGCAATCCGCTCAATCTGATATTCAGGCATGACGTAGCGCATCTGTGCGAGGAAGAGGCGAATCATTGCCTGTGCGGGAGCGTTCACACCGCAGTCGTCAAAGACGAGAAATCCACCTTTTTCGACGAGGTAGCGACGCATACCAGCGGCTTCAGTGTCGGTGAGACGGCTATCCATTTTACCACCACCATACTGCCGGCCGAGCAAGTTACGAGAACGGGTCAGTGAGGGATCGTGGCCTGTCATAAAGACGAACGGTGTTTTGAAGAGGTTCGCATCCGTAAACTTCAGCGCGCCACCTTCAACGTTCATGTCGGTTTTAATTTTCGTACGCTCGTTGAGCCATTTCGTCAATGCATTGAGGGAAGAAGCATCAGCCCACCAGTCAGAGAGGGAGTGACGAATCCGTGTGAAACGGAATACGCCGCGGATGTCCTTACCTTTACCGATAACACGCCCACCAGGTTCTCCTCTCGGCAGGGGGGGGACTTCAACGTTACCAAGGGTAATGTTTTCAACGACATCGCCGAGCGCGTCGCGCGCAGCACCAACGTTCTCAACCATTGCGAGACCGGGGGGACGTTCAAAAGCGACTTTGACCTGTACTGCACCGCCTGCCACACCACGACCGATGTTAGCCGGGCCAGCGGAAGGAGCAGTGGCGACAGGGGCTGAGAACGCCAAAGCACCGGGGGCATCCGAAACGGGGAGATCCGTGTGTGTTACGACCGTTGGCACAGGTGCATTCGGTGTAACGACTCGCGGAACGTTCGGGTTAATTGGGGCTTCCACGTTAACAGTCTGGTTAGAAAATTCAAGAACCGTCTGCGGTTGGAAATTCGACTTGGCGACAAACGCAGTTGTTACACGAGGCTGTACTACCACCTGTTCAACAACGACAGTGTTCTGTGTCGGGACAGTCGGTTTAATAACCGGCTTGACGACAGGCTTCCGTACCTTAGGCTTCGGCGGCTCCTTGGGTTCGAGCACTTCGGCACCGACGAGATCTTTGAACCGTTCAGTCTGCGTGACAAGATAAATGCCAGCAATGAACGCAATGACCGCGTGAAGTACCACAGAAGTCATAAAGGCACCTGAAGTTCTTTTTGCACTCATTTGTTATTACCTCCAAGGGATATTTCTGTATCCTATAAAAAATAAAAGTTGTTGATGCGGGGATATCTGCAATTTCCGTGCCAATGCGAAAAGGCCTGAATTTGCGGTGAATCCCTGCATCAAACGGGTTAGGCTGCACAAAAATGGGCAATTCTTTTTCCAATCTGCACAAAAACGGGCATTTTTAGCAACCTTGCACAGCGAAAGCGGACTTATGGGGATTTGTCGGCATCTGTGCTAAAGAAGCGACCTGCCTCCTTAAGCCGGGGTTTGCCTTTGTGGAAACCAAAGATTCCAAGGTTGTTTTCCGTGCTGCTATCCAACTCGTGAATCTTCCACCCATCCTTCTTTTCTTTCACTAAATAGAGGTGGGTTTCCCCGGGGAACGCGCCTTTGTAACAATTGTAGCCTATAGCACTGGCTTCAATTTTGCTGCCTTTATAGCGAATCCAAAAATCTGACAACTGATCATTTTGTCCCCATCTGGAACCTTTCGTACCAATGCCGATCCATAAACCTTCGATAGCGATTTCAATATTCCGCCAACCGAAGGCGATTGGCACAGGTTCATTTCCGGCAAAGATTGTGCCGAAGGCAACTTTGGTGTCACTTGTCCGAAAGGTATCCGCAATGGCGTTCATATCGTTGTCATTGAAGGCTTCGTAGAAGGCACTATATACCTCTTGAATCGCTGCTTTTTCTGCTGCAAAGTCAATAGGCGGTTTCGCCGCAACCGTGGGTTTGTCAGTCGTAGGCTCTTTTGAAGAACTTTCTGGAGGTTTTTCAGCAGAGCCTTCATCTTCAGAGTCACTACCACATCCTACAATGCCGAGGCCCATGATGCTCACTGCGAAGAGAGCCAACACGAGCCACATTAATCTCGATTGCATTTTCTAAATTTCTCCTTTAGATTCATCACATTGCTTGCAAATAAACGTTGCAAACCAATCGCATCCAAAAATCATAATTTTAATACTGTTTAAGACAGTATAACCATTTTTGCAAAATATGTCAAGTTAATTCGCCTGATTTTCCTAATATCGTCCCTTGCGTTTTTCCGATGGTAAATATTGTGTAGCTTCAAGGACTTCGATTACATCGGTAACTTGGATTTCGGACATGCATCCGTCTTTTCCGAATCGACAGGTCGTGCCCAAACAGGGCGGACAATCAAGTTTATGTCGAATCGTGCGACAGGCTACGCCGATCGGGGCAAAACGCGTTGGGTCTCCAGGTCCATAAAGGCCGATTGTCGGTGTGCCAACCGCTGCAGCGAGATGCATGGGACCGCTATCGTTTCCAATAAACACGTTGCAAGTACGCAAGATTGATGCCAATTGCGTCAAGGTCGTTTCACCGGCAATATTAAGCGATATGCCTTTCATACGGCTTTGGATTTCGGTGACTATTGGGGCCTCATCCTTCACGCCGACAAACAGGATTTGTGTTCCTTTTTGGGCGATTAGCCAATCTGCTAATTCTGCGTACCGTTCAGGCAGCCACCGTTTTAGTGGGATCGGGGACCCCGGATGGATCGCGACCCGCGGGCCTTGCTTGTCAATCTTATGGATTGCCAAAAAATCAGATGCCCACTTTTCATCCTCTGTTGTCACTGAGAAAGTGGCATTTTGGATAGGTGTTGGGATACCAGCGTGTCTTAAAAGATCAAGATTGCGCGTCGTTTCATGTATGCCGCTGAACTGTGAAAATCCGAATTTGTTTTTAATTTGTAAAGCGGCACGACTGAGGCGGTGGGGTGTAAATCGCAGAAGCGCGAACCAAGTTGTTCGCCAATCTCCGCGGAGTTCCACGACCAGATCGTATTTTTGACGACACAACTCTCGGTAAACCTGGAACGCTTGTTTCAGTGAAGTCGATTGCCCTGTCCGATCAAAAGCGGGAGAATTGTAGTTGAACACAGCATGAACATCCGGATGCCTCTCCAAAACGACGCGCCCCCACGTTCCTGTGAGCGCGTGCAGTTCGGCGTTCGGATACGCTTGATGTAGGTTGGAGAACACTGGCGTTGCTAATATGACATCTCCAAGGTGGTCAAGTTTAATGACAAGAATGCGTTTTGGAACGAAATCCTTCGATAAGGGTTTTCGGTAAAAAAACCACTGCACAACGGCAGAAGCGATTAAAGTGAGAATTTCGGTTGTGTTCTGAAACATTCTTTACAGTTTAATCACGTTGGCAAAATTTGTCAACGGATGTAAAGAGAAGCAACATGTCGTTATTTTGTCCATTTTTTAAACACGTCTGTCCATTTTTTAAACACGTCTGTCCATTATTTTTCAGCAAAATCGGAATTAACCCAGAAAACAAGGCAATACCCTGCAGTTTTTAGCAGTGGCACGATACTTGCTTAAGGCAGAATATAGGTAGGCATTTCTTGTCCGAATCAAGATTCGGAGGCTTACATAACGCCTGCGATAAAAGTAGGTTGGATTTAAAAAAACACGCTAAGAAGCATTCAATGCTTTTTAGCGAACATTAGAAAGGTAACAGTTATGTTTAATGGACAAAGGTTTTTCTTACTTACTGTCGGATTTCTGTTTTTCATGCTTGGTTGTGGTTCTGATAGCAGTAATACCCTAAGTGGCGTATTGGACCTGATACGGTCTTCCCTGACAGAAGAGAACGTCCCACCCGCAGAAGAAGAGAATGTGGCATCCCCTTCTGACGCTCAAGTATCTTTTGAAAGCGATCTCTCACCTATTTTAAGCGCGAGCTGTGCTTTTGCTGGTTGCCACGTTCCTGGGGGCCCTGAGGGACTTGATCTCAGCACATACGAATCTTTCCTAAGGGGCAGCGGAGATGGGCCCGTATTCACTCCGGGGCATGCTCGATCCAGTGATATTGTTGAAGAAATCGTTTCAGGTAGAATGCCACCTGGTGGTCCACGGTTGAGCGACACCCAAATTCAACTTTTCATTGATTGGATTAACCAACAAAATCCCTCAATTTTCGGGGAAAATAATGGGGGGCGGACAGTTCTACCACCAAAGGGCGAAAATAATGACGACGATGACTATCGTGACGATGACGATGATGACGATGACGATGACGACGATGATGACGACGATGATGATGACGATGACTAATAGCGATTTCAATATTATTACTAATTTCTAAAATACCATAGCGGCTGGTACGAAAACAACCGCTATGCGTAACCCACCGCGGTACCCCTCTCTAAACAGCAAACCCAAATGTATTTGCATTCTGATGTAACGTATTTGCATTCGATGTATGGATGCTGCTATACTATTTTAAAAAGAACCGAGTCCACGCCCTTCGTAGATCAATTCAGGCTTATGCGATTTATCAAACATTTCTCAGAAATCAATGATGGTGATCTTCCGAGTGTCGGTGGGAAAGGTCTAAATCTTGGCAAGTTGACACGGGCTGGATTTCGAGTGCCTCAAGGTTTTTGCGTTACGACGGATGCCTATCTCTTTTCCATCCAAAACTTGCCAGAACAAAACTCCAATAGTATTAAAGACTTGACATTGGATCCAGAACTCGTCGCCGACATCCGCACAGTACACGAAAAGTTACAGACGGATAGGGTCGCCGTACGTTCCAGTGCGACCGCCGAGGATTTAGCAGATGCAAGTTTCGCCGGGCAACAGGACACGTTTTTGAATGTAAAGTCTGACGAATTGTTAGATGCCCTCAAGGCATGCTGGGCATCGCTCTGGTCGGAACGGGCTATCGCTTATAGAAAGACACAAGGCATTGCTGATGAAGCGTTAGCAATAGCAGTCGTGGTCCAAGAGATGTGCAACGCGGAGGTCTCTGGCGTGCTTTTCACCGTTAGTCCGTTTAGTGCAGAGGTCTCCATTATTGAGTCAAATTGGGGATTGGGCGAATCCGTTGTGTCAGGCGCTATCACGCCTGATAGTTTTCAAGTATCGCGAGAGACAGGCGAAGTTCTGGAAAAGACAATCGTAACAAAACGGGAGATGGTAACTGACGGTGGTGTTAGCGAGGTGTTGGCTGCGCAGCAGCACATTTCGAGTCTGACGAACGAGCAACTGGCGGAACTTACCGCACTCGGTTTACGAGTTGAGAACTATTACGGACAACCGATGGACATTGAATGGGCACTGGCGGATGGGGAGTTCGTCCTGTTGCAGGCACGCAACATTACGACATCCGTCAGTGGTAGAGACGAGGTGGCATCGCCCCTACGAAAATTTCCGACGGTTTCCGAGAGCGAATCTGTTGAAAAACTCCGACAAAGGGAAATTCGACGATTAAAGGCGTGTACTGACTTACCTGGTACCGTCTGGTGCCATCACAACATTGCTGAAGTGTTGCCTGCGCCGCTGCCGATGACATGGTCTGTCATCAAGAAATTCATGTCGGGCGGCGGGGGATTGGGTGAGGCGTACCGAAATCTTGGATTTTATCCGAGCAAACGGGTGGATAGTGAAGGGATCCTGGACTTAATCTGTGGACACATTTACGTTAATCTAAACCGAGAAGCGGAACTTCATTTTGAGGGGTTCCCGTTTACACACGACTTTAACGCCTTGAAACAGAACCCGCAGCTGGCAATGTATGCCCAAGCGGTTCCTGATATTACGCGAAGCCGTGCGTCATTTTGGCTGAAACTCCCGATCCATGTCGTCCGGATGAGCAAAGCAGAGATGCGACTGCGGCAGTGTCGATCCGATTTTGACCAACTTCTGACAGCAGACATCTTCCCTGCATTTCAGTCGAAAGTTGAGGCGGAATGGGCCATTTCTTATGCCGACTTATCGGATACGGAATTAGTCGAGAAATTTCAGGGATGGTGCTTCCAAACGTTGGACGATTTCGCCCCGAAGGCACTCACTGCTACGCTGCTTGCAGGGTTTTCACTACAGCGGTTAGCGGCTGCACTCCAGAAATGTACGGATGAAGCAGCAGCGAAATCCATTGTAAGCAGGCTTATCAGCGGCCTTTCCGGCAACCTTACTGTCGAAACGAATGAGAAACTACAGGAGATAGCTGCTGGCGATTTAGCACTTAGCGACTTCCTGAAAGCTTACGGACATCGCGGTGTTGATGAGTTTGAATTGGCAGCACCGCGTTGGCGCGAAGACACGACCTACCTCGAACAGATCGTGGCATCCCTCGATTCGGGAGGAGATATGGGTAATTCCAACACGCTTAAACCACAAAGAGAACGACGTGAATCGGCAGAAAGGGAACTTGCCGAGTTGATGAAAGGTAAGTGGGGAGTGCGAAAACAGATTGAGAGCGAGCTGGACTTCACAAGACGTTATATGCCTTTCAGGGAGACAGCAAAATTTTATCTCATGCTCGGCTATGAACAGATGCGACGCGCCTTGCTCGAACTGGATTGTCGTTATGAACTTGATGGTGGAATTTTCTACTTGGTACCCGCTGAATTACAACGTTTGATTGATGGGAAGGAAACCTTCGGTGAGGTTATCGCCAAACGTAAAATGGAACGGGACCTTATGCTGAAGATTGAGATGCCGGATGTCATTTTTAGTGATGCCTTAGCGCAGATTGGTGCACCGGTGGCAACTGAGGCCGCGGAGACTTATAGAGGTGTAGGCGTTTCTGCAGGGATAGCATCGGGAAAAGCACGGGTGCTCCTGAAGCCGTCAGAGGCCCGCCGATCTGACCGAGATTATATTCTGGTCTGCCCATCAACGGATCCCGCATGGACGCCGCTTTTCCTACATGCAGCAGGACTAGTGATGGAGCGCGGGGGAATCTTGTCGCACGGCGCAGTTGTCGCAAGAGAGTATGGTGTTCCTGCTGTTGCGAATATCCCGAACGCAACTCAGTGTATCACTGATGGACAGATGCTCCACATCGATGGAAATACGGGAACTGTCTCGATCTTAAGGGAAGCACCGTAGTGGAGAGATCCAATTATGTTACTCGACACCTATCCATACGCACGCCAACAAAAACGGAGGAAGACTCAGAAAGCCTTTCTGCTTTCGTTGATTCTGCATGCCATTGCAATAACGCTTATGGGGCTCGGCTATATGCGGTGGTATCGACCGCAGCTGCCTTCAGAACCTCTCGTTTCGGAAGCGATTTCGGTAACCGGCCTTCAACGTTTTCACATAAACAGTATGCGCAAACGCACAATGCCGACTCGGCGGGCAACGCCCGCCAAGACCTCACCGACCCCTCATCAGACGGTTGCACAACTGGCGCGCGCAACCCCGACACCTCATGTGTCAATGTCCGTCCCAAAAACGTCAGCACGCTTACCCATGGCTGAAACGACACTGCAAGAACAAACAACAGAAACGCCAGCATGGAAAACGATTGCGACAGCGCACGCGCAAGCCCCTACAATTGCCACGAAACCTAAAACCGTGCAGGATGAAAAGAGAAACCAAGCAGTGGGCGAGCAGAGCAGCCCAGCACCACCGATTGACAGAGATGGGCGGATGGGGGAAGCCCTCGAAGGCATTGCAGAAAGCGTTGCTGATGGAAAAAACGAGGAAGCCGTTGACATTGTTTTTCTACTTGACATTAGTGGGAGTATGATAGATAATATACGTGCAGTCGGCAGACAGATCAATCGGATGGTAGAAGTCTTTGAAGAGAAAGACATTGATTTCACACTCGGCATCGTTATCTTCAGGTATCTCGAAGACGACACGATTATCCATCCACAAACACGGGACAGCGAGAGATATAAACGATTGCTGACTTCACACGTTGTCGCTGCTGCGGGTGATGAACGGGCACACAATGCCATTATCAAAACAATTCGCCGTGTCAATTTTCGAGAAAATGTGGCGCGTCGATTTGTTCTTGTTACTGATGAAGCAAGCAAAGGTTCTTATACGTTACCGGAAGTATTGCAGCAGTGTTTCGAGAATAACATCACTGTGGATGTTATCGGGATTAATCACACGACCCATAGGGCACTCACAACGAAAACGGGTGGACTCTGGTTTCCGATACCCATACAGAAATAGCGAGCCGCAATTAACAGCCGGAAAGGTTGCAAGTCTGTAAAGTTGTTTATGAAAACCCACGAATATTAGAACTTTAGGCACTTTAGTTAAACCCTCAAACTGCTAATACCCAACCGTTAATTGCTAAAAGTGAACGAAGTGAACACCCCGAATTGCTAAGGAAAATTAAAAACATGAAATTGTCATTGAATACCTATCAAACCTGCCAAGAGTGGGAGTTAGGTCGGATACTTGACACCGCAGAGGCTACCGGCTATCACGGTGTGGAATTGTTAATGGATTACGAGCAGAAGCACGGCTTTGAGTGGGATACTCCCAGAGCGGCGTGGGACGGGTTAAAGGCACAGGTGGACGCAAGTGGCGTTGTTATCTCTTCACTGACAAGCTGCCAAAATTTCCACTCCGAAAACGCAGCCGACCGCGAGGAAACTGTCCGGCGCGTCACACGCGTGATTGATATGGCAGAATTTATGGGATGTGATCACGTCCGCGTCCTCGGGGACCGGTATACCGAAGAGAACCGCGATGTGATTATCGGTTACGTTACAAACGGACTGAGAACTTTGGGTACTTATGCTGACGAGAAGGGCATTACTGTCTCTATGGAAATGCACGGGTCTTTCACAGACCCAGATTCAGCGATGGAAGTGATTGAAGGTGTAAACCTCCCAAACGTCGGTTTTGTCTTCAACTCGCAGTTCGTCGGTTGCGATGCGGGAAGTATTGAACCCCTCTTTTCACGTGTGGCTCCACACATTACAGCAGTACATACACATCGGGTAGAAGAGCCAGAGACATTCGACCTCTACCGTCAGATGTTCCAATGGCTGGATCGAATCGGTTTCTCAGGTTACATCTCCAATGAATGCGCGTATACGGGCCCTGACCCGGAGAAGGTGCTTGCGCTCTACGTCGGACTTTTCAAAGCATTTGTTTCTTAGAACAGGAGTTACGCAAAATTATGGAATTCCGCTATCTATCACGCGATGGGTCCAGTTAGGAAACCGCACCCGTCAGAGAAAGGCGTAAGCCCTTATACGGAGGCAAAAAAAAAATGAACATCCAAGAGTTGTATGATTTGATGTCAAAACGTTTAGATGAGATGAGTGCGCGTACCGATGCCCGTTTAGATGAGATGAGTGCGCGCACCGATGCCCGTTTTTCAGAGGTTCTCACGCGGCTGGAGGGTATTGACGATCGGCTCCGCGGTGTTGAAACGAAGGTCGCTGAATTACAGGGCCGCAAAATGGGCATAAGCACTGTACGGGATTGGATTGTCGGCCTCAGTGCTGTCTGCGCGTTAATAATTTCGCTCATCGCGCTTTTGAAATAGGTCGCTGTCTTTCATCACTTGTTTCTATAGGTGATACTCACACCGCCTTTTTGACTTTCGCACGAGGAGATCCACGGGGGCGGACCCGAAGTCTAAAGAGGGGGGATTCTGAAGGAATTCACTTCATGAATTGTTACCCCGAGCGTCTCAATATACACAACGGCAACAGTTGCCCTCCCCGTTATCCATCCTCCCGTCTCACCAGGGTTGAGGAGTAGAGAGTTACCCTGCCGAATGTCTATCTTATGGGTGTGTCCATAGATAACGATGTCGTAATCCCCACTTTTGGCAATCGGGATGGCGAGTTCAGGATAGTGCATGACGGCAATCTTTTTGCCGCCGAGGGAGACATCGGCAAAATTCGGGTGTACTTCGCCGCCGATGGCTTCAAACCGTTTGGCAACGACGACGCGTTCACCGTCATTGTTGCCAAAAACGCCAACAACGCGGCAATTTAAGTCTTCCAAGGGAACAACCGCAAATGGCGCGATAAAATCACCAGCATGGACGACGAGATCTACGCCAATGTCGTTGAACAATCCAACAGCGCGGTTGACGTTTGGGACGTTGTCGTGGCTGTCGGACATAACACCGAGTTTCATGTTTTTAATTTTCCTTTTTTACGTTAATTAGGCTAACCCATCCGCCTTTAATTTTTCCCATTCCTTTTCAAGATTGCACCGAGATTTCTTGCCACCGTGAATGCTGGGTTCGGCACACAACAGCTCGCGGAGGCGATGCACTGCATTGTGGGCATCTTCAGTTGTGATGTCCAGGACTTCGCGCAGTAGTAAGCGATCGAGTTCGTGCCGCACTGGATCATGTGCCGCCTCATTGAAGGGCAACATCCGCTTATGCTTCAAGGCATGGAAGATACGCTCGGCAGCCACCAATGCTTCATCTGACAAACAGCGTACATCCAGCGTGGGCATTCGGAGCAAGGCGGTTCTTGAACCTCTGCCTCTGCCCGGTTGTTGTTTTCCACTATGTGCCCACTGGAGCAGAAGTCCTAATGTTGAATTTCCCCAGAGAGTCCAGACATAATCGTAAACCTGCTTCTCCAGTACAAGGTTAGGCAATGAACTTATTCCGATAGCAGGTTTTTCTGTGAAGAGAACTCCTAATGCGTTAGAATTGAACCCCATGTCTACATTAAAATGCACACGGCCATTGCGCAAGAGTATCGTCTGGGCTTTTTTGTGACGGTTGGGGCGCGTTATGAGATGGCAATCGGGTTTAACGACCATTGACCGTTGTATAGGAGCATTAACGTGCCACAAACCCGGATAGAGATCGGTGTCCGAGTAGCCTTTTTCCACATCAAAAGCGCCGCGCTCACTTTTCTCATGAATATCACGATGACTTGCTCCAACCTCCGCAATTTCGCTAACGAGGCAAACAGGGATTTCTAAAGAGGATATCTGTGTTGGCAACCACATCTCTCCATTTGCCAAACGATAGGCAGATTGGATCAATGCCATCTCCTTGATACGGACAGCCTCCCATACTCTGTCTATCCACAACGGACAATTGAGTGCATTTCCAAGGACCTCATCTCCGGCTTTGAGCAGATCTCCTCCGATCGGTTCATGCTCTAACTGTCGAGTGCTATTCAGTCTTTGGATAGTGTTAGCTATCTCCAGTGCTTCCAGCACGCTTCGGGGACGATGGCTTAGAGATATAAACGTGCCTCTGCCCGTGTTACCGTCCTTTTTACCCTTAGCCGCTACTACCATGCACTCTGCCATACTCGTATCTGCAGAGAAGGCGCAACTTTCTCCCTTGGCATCCGCGATGGTAATTACAACGATATCGTGATATTCAGTCGCCCACATATTCCTCACTTTTCGCCAGTCGGAGGTTGTAAGACAAGTAACCGGCAAGACGAAACCCATTCTGCTTTTTCCATTCGCTTTCAGCATCCTGTCTGCAAGGTCAACAAAATCGGAAGCAAGTCCAGCATTCCCATTCGCAACCCGCCACTGTTTTTGTCGGCGTGCGCTTCGCATTTCCTTCTCTTCCTCTTTGTCCCTGTCGCTTCCTTTGAATACGGCTTTAGGTGTCTTGGTGCCTGCGTCAGAATCCGGTCTGGTAAATGGTGGGTTTAGGAGCACAATATCAAATTCGTTATGGCGGAATGCGTGTTGCGTAATTACCTCCGAATCCCCTTCTCCACCGACCTGTTGAATTTCGCCACCCATCATTGGGAGCGGAGGTGTCTCTTCAGGGGCATCAACAAGATCCAGCGCACCGAGCGCGTAACTTCCGTCTCTCTGCCTACCGTAAGGCATCGTATGGATTCGGGTAGTTCCGATTTTCAGGTCTGGATAGGTGCTAGTCAAGAGAGCGGCAGTGAGGTGACTGGCATTTGGCATCACATCGCATCCGACGAGATTCTGCTCTACCATCCGTGTGTGAATGCGGTTCCCTTTACCTCCAGCATGTTCGTGTAGTTCAAGGATACGTTGATACGCGCCGTTGAGAAGTGAGCCTGTCCCGCATGCAAAATCTGCTACTTTTAGCGCACTCACGTGCTCCTGGGTTTTGGGCAAGACTAACGCAGACAACAAAGCCACAGATTCAAGGCGAGTGTAGTTTGCCTTGACGTACTTTCTATCGACGATAAGGCGTTGGAAAACGGTTCCAGCGAGTTCATGAACCTGTGTGAGTCGTTGATCAACCAGCTCCTTGGCGGTGTCACAGAGAATTGCCAGCACGCTATCCACCAGTTCGTCGTCAGTTGCGATCGCCTTTATAAGCCGTTTGGCAACATGGAAAATCGGGCGGTAATTTACCTTAAGAATGATATCCCAGCCTGCTATGACTTGTGCGTATTGAATCCGTTTCGCATTATCAGACAGCATCCTTTTGAGGGACATAACGTTTTCCATTTCAGGCTTACCTGCGAGTACGCTCTGGAATACAAAGGCGTTGGTAATGATAAGCATCGCCATTCGGGATGTCTGTTCGCCAGTCTTTTGAAAGAGGATCGCTTCGATGGCTGTTCCGATACTGGGCCGCTCTTTAATTGCTGCCTCCAGCTGCTGTGCGGCGATTTCTATCCGTTTCTCCAGTACATCCGCAGCAGCATCTATTTTAGAAATCGGGGTTGCCCTGACGCGAATAGCCGTTGCGATGTCGGCGACACTCCCTTGCAACCAACCGCTTTGTGGAAAGGATTCAGGCTCTGTTTCGTTATCAGATTCCGTTTCAGCGATGAACAGTACAGGGTCGGTGGCTGATTCGCGCTCTGGTTTGTTGAGAAGTATATAAGCGATATCCTCCGCTTCCCGCAGCTCTGACTCGATTTCATCTTGTGGCATCGTTCTAAAGCGGACAGGCATACGGATGCGCAGAACGTTCTCAATGACATTGTAGTAGGTAAGTCCCGTAAAAATACTCGGATCCAGGAGCATCCCAAAATGTGCATTCGCCTGTCTCACACCTGTAAGGTTAGGCGTGTCTCCATCAATTTTCACCTCAATGACGACAGGATTTCGTCCCGCTTCGGTGACAATCACGTCAGGCTTTTTTGTGGCATTGAGGAACGGTTTCGTAATTTGTTCATCAACGTTCCATGCTTCCCGCATGGGGCGTAGAACATTTACAAACGCACTGGTGATGGTGTTTTCGCTGTTTGGCATGATTTCTTGGTTTATCTTTTGTCGGAATCAGGATTTATGGGATTATCGGATCTTCAGGGTTGGATGCGGTAAATGAACCCCTCGCAACCCAAACAGTCTAAAAATCTGCGTCAATCCGTGGTACAGACAATAGGCGTATAGACACAACCTAATAGGTTATGTTACAAAGTCTCCCATGAGCTACACAACCTAACAGGTTATGCTACAAATAAACACGCAGGCACAACCTAACAGGTTATGCTACAACTCAAATAGCACTGCATCAGGCTGACCACGGTAGAGGACGACACTATATTGTAGTTTCAAGGTTTCATCAGGTGCAAGATGCAGCGGTTCGGTGTAAACGGGTGACGGGTGAATTAAACAATAGTTCTCGCGATTGCGCACCCACCACGTTGTCGGATAACGCGGGTTATCCGGACTATCGACGATCGCAACGCCATAGGTTTCATTGTCAGTCGGGTGTTGTGAGGTGAAACTGCACCAACGACTCTGTTTGCCGAAGATGTCCATCGGTTCGGTGCGTCCGTCGGCATCTAACAATTTACCCGGTGTGATGATATTGTCGAATCGTATAGCCATGCCGCTGTAGAATCTGCCATCTGCCCCGGGTTCACCGCGCCGTAAATCTAAGACGACTTCACGTGCGTTCGGATGCAACGCCAAGGATATAGAGATTTGCAGTGTATCCGCTGTCGGTGCCTGGACGGTTATCTGTCGCTGCTCTGTCAAATGCGTTGCGCCTTGCCAGTCTATCCAGGCGTTCTCTGTAGTTAGACGTGCGCTCTCGGCATCTGCACTTTGTGCGACAATCTGTTGATGGACGATCTTGCCAAAGCCGGTGGGGTCACTACCCGGTCCGGGTTGTTCCCAAAAATTGACTTCGTTTACCTTTTTCCACGCGACCCATAGCCCTTGGTGATGCACGTGATCGCCGGGTTCGTTCATCGTAAGCGGCGGAGCACCGGGTAAGTTCAAGGGATGACAAAACGGACGGTTGCCATCTTCGGGGAAATGGTAACCGAGGACGTTTTGCCCATCCCAAGCGACTGTCAAGCTGTTTTGTGTTTGTGAGAGTGTAAACATATTTTTTAACCTGAGTTTGTGCAAAGTGGCCTGTTGGGGGTGCTACCAAATATTGAATGCCACAGCCTAACAGGCTATGCTACAAGTGTGCAAAGTGGCCTGTTGGGGGTGCTACGATGCTGAAGTGAAACATAGAGCTGATCGTCATTTGAGTGTGCAAAGTGGCCTGTTGGGGGTGCTACCCCTACGGACCAAATATTTTCCTTTGTTATTAATGCACTTGAAACGCAAAGACCTATGAAATGGATTGGAATCCATAATCGGTAAGCCTTTCTGGTATCAGTGCTAAGCGGAGCATCAAGTTTTAGAAAGGTAGGGGTTCACAACTTCGCGTTCAATCGCCAAGCCTTCCCATTCGTTATCGCCAGGTCCGTCGTAAATAAGGGTATGCGGTCCAGCAAAACCAGCTGCCTGAGTGAGCGCAAGACACTGCACGTAGTCTTCCTTATCCATTTCGCGCGGTGCGGAGAAATGTGCTTTCGTGTGACACGATTCCGCCCACGATGCAATCGCGGCGAGGTCTTCATACTTCGTATCGCCACGCCAGTTACCGAAGTCAAGACAGAGCCCCACCTTACCATCTAACCCGCCCATAATAGTGTTGACGTTCTCAGGCGTAGAGAAGATGGAGAACCAGTTTTCGCTCATTATACGGATGCCTGCAGTGTCAGCACGTTCGGTGAGTTGACTGAGAACATCGCGGCTCTGCGTAAGTGTTTCTTCAGACGGTTTTGCTTTGCCGCCGATGACGCGTGCACAGCTCGCACCGAGTTCACCGGCAATGTCAATCCATTTTTCAATCCATGCGATATCGCGTTCCGCCTCGGATGCATGAGTGATGTCGCCATCGTCAATCAACAGAGAAAAGAGTTCTACCTCTGCATCTGCGAGGGCAGCGCGGAGTTCAGAGAGATAAGACTTCTCCACAGAGGGCAGATGGAAGTGACATATCTCTAAGGTGTGAATGCCGAATTCTGCAATGCGTGCGGGGAGTTCAAGAAGTGAGATAGGTCCCTGGTTGTGGCTTTCTACGGGGATCTGCATATCGTGTGCGGGGCCGGTAAATCCGGGTTTTCCGAGTTGCCGATGCAAACTCCACGTTGAGACTGAGAGTCGAGCTACTGACATAATTTTGATTCTCCAATGTTGTAGACGCAAACGTTAGCTGTGTGGATAGGCCTCACGAACTTACATGGGTATAGATTTTAGTACCTCGAAAATATCCTTGACTTTCTTGTTCTCTTTATCAAACATGATGCTCTCCTAACAACGATTTGAAATACATATCTAATTCAGATTCAACCCTTTGCTTTTCTAACGGTTTGAGCTGAAAATGCTTTTTCAGGAAAGGGTGATGTCTCACAGTATCGCTGATGAAAGAGGTTTTATATTCTTTGAACAGGTTATCATCTATAAGCACATCACAATTCCCGAAATAGAAAGGGAGTCTATGCAGATTCCGTTTGAACACGTCTACATAGGCATAGTAATCTAATTTTCGTTTGTCAAGGACAATTGTATTCGCGCTATAACTTTCAACAAAAGTACGATTTCTTTTTAACGCGTTGATGTCTCGCATTGTCCAAAAAAATAGAGGGGCATCTTTTTCAGATCGATGGACATCTCCCGCTACTGATGAAAATGAGGTCCCATCAGATCTCGGTTGACTCCCCTTTTTTGGATATTTATCAAGATACCCTATAATATAATCAAAGTCATCAAGGCAAAAACCATTTTTACCTGTTACATGGAAACGAAAAGAACGGATAAAACTGTACGTCATTCCTTGCGCGTCTCTCTGGTAAAGTGCAAGGACAATTGGGAAACGTGTGTATTTCGCTGACTCAGGAAATACGCCACTGCTGATGAGTCGCCCCTCTACCAATCTGTAATTTGCAGCGAATTCCTTCAGCAGTCTAAAATTGGTAGGCTTAATTAAGTAAGACAGTGGATGCAAGACACAGATAAGGTCTGCTTCGAGTTTATTGTAGGAACGGAGAAAGGATATGCCTAAGTCGCGACTCACTATATCTTCATCAATATCAAAATTGACACGCTTGATACTGTGCCGAATGAAGGATGTCCTATCATTATAGGGTGGATTTCCAACGACTATCAAGTGGGATTGCTCAGGGATACCGAATTTTACCCGTGATACGTTAGATAAAGCGTTCGTTTGAAAGAACCTACCAGCTGTCCCACTGTTCTCTCTTGCTACCTCAATTGCGGTTTCGTCTATATCAGACCCTATGGTAAAAGCCTGCCCGCAATTTCTCAGAAAATCCCCGTATCCACACGCGGTATCGATGATAGTTGTGTGCGAATGCACATAAGGCGCGATTGTCTCCCACGCTCTATGGACAATTTTAGCGGGAGTATAGTAGCTGCCCAAATTCACTCTGCTCTCATACGCTAAGTGTGTTTGACTCATTCAATTCATCAATCTTTCGATATGCAATGCTATTGATCCAAACAATCACAAATGCAATCAAAACTGCCTCAAGTCCCCCGGCTAAAAATCAGAAGAACACAGCCTAACAGTCTGTGCTACAAAGTGCAACCGGATCGTTTCGTTTTAGTTTTTTCTAAAAAGCACACAGCCTAACAGGCTATGCTACATTTGGGGTTCGTTTAAGTAATGATATGATGCTATCAAAAGCGGCACAGCCTAACAGGCTATACTACAGTGGTTTTTCGAAAAGTCTCCGATTTGATCACAGTTTTTCATTAATCCATGCGGTGACTTTTTCGACCATAATCGCCGTCCCCTCATCAGAAAAGACGTGGTCTACCCCCGGAAGTTCAAGGAGAACCGTCTGTTCGTTGGCGTGCTGAAGGATGTCGTGGCTATCTTCAGGGGGAACGATGTCATCCGCCGTACCGTGAACTAACAACCACGGCACGTCAAATTTACTTGCGTGCTTTGCAACGCTGTCGATCGTTGCCATGTCATCTACATAGGTTTGTGATAGGGGACAGTCAGGATCATCCCACATAAAGCCTTTGTCAGGTGTAACATCGCCGAATTCTCGTTCTGCAAATGCTTTCGTATGCACCATCCCAGCAAGCGAGACCAAGGCTCGGATGCGTTCATCAGTAGCCGTACGTAGCACACCGACAGCACCGCCCATACTATGTCCGACATAACAGACATTATATTCCTTGAGTGCATCAACAACGGTACCGAGGTCCGCCACCTCTTTTGTAATCGTAGAATCAGTAAATGTGCCTCCCGATTCGCCGTTGCCGGAGAAAGAAAAACGCATCGCAGAGATACCCGCAGCCGCAAGCCCTTCTGCTAAAGTGACAAGGGCAGGACGATCTTTATTACCTGTGACACCATGTCCGATTACCACAATCCTGTTGCCTTCGCCCTCGTGGAAGGTATAATCAAGGAGCTCACCGTGGGCGTTTCTAATTTCACCCAATTTTGCCGATGCGGGCAAAATTGGTCTTTGCGTTACATTCATAAAATTGTAGGGGCGGAGTCCCCTCCGCCCGAACTTCCTCTCTGTCATAGGGCAATGCCCAAGGCGTTGCCCCATCAGTTATTCAATCTAAAGCCACTTAGTGTCCGTTGCCCCTCAACGCCTCAATAACCTTCTCAGGTTTGATCGGCAATTCGGTAATCCGTACACCGACAGCATCTTTGA
The DNA here is from genome assembly GCA_965202725.1 of Candidatus Poribacteria bacterium. Classification (GTDB taxonomy): domain Bacteria; phylum Poribacteria; class WGA-4E; order WGA-4E; family WGA-3G; genus WGA-3G. Next base: position 2,734,749 of record OZ241845.1, on the reverse strand, counting down.
CGGCATTTGCCATCGTTGCCAATGTCGGTGTGATGGGCGGTTCACCAACCCCTTTGGCACCATAAGGACCGTTTGGCGCAGGCACTTCAACGATAACAGATTCCACTGTCGGCAGGTCTGCGGAGGTTGGGACACGATAATCAACGAACCCGGGATTGATGTTGCCATCCTCGCCGTATTGCATCTCTTCCATCATCGCCCAGGCATAACCTTGGACGGTCCCGCCTTCAATCTGTCCTTCAACAGCCATCGGATTAATAGCGAAGCCGACATCCTGCGAAGCGATCAACTTGAGCACTCGGGTTCTACCGGTATCAGGATCCACCGCGACTTTCGCAATCTGCGCAGCGAGCGCAGGTGTGCTGGATTGGCGTGCGAAGGAGCCTTTTCCGACAATAGGCCCCCCCGTTGTGGAGAGGCTGTACGCAGCGAGTTCACCCAATGAAATAGACTTCGGCGGATCGGCACTCACAACATGAACAGCCCCGTCTCTGAGCTCAAGATTGTCAACATTCATGTTGAGCCGTTCTGATGCGAGTTCGAGAATGCGCTGGTGTGCATCTTCAGCAGCTAATTTGGCAGTGTTACCCATCGTGAAGGTGACAACACTTCCGCCGGAACCCGTTGAATAGGGCGCGGAATCGGTATCACCGCGCCGGATTGTGACGCTTTCATAAGGCACAGTCAGGATTTCGGCAATAATCTGTGAAATCGCCGTATCTGTTCCTGTGATATCCATAGAACCGTGGAAGATACGGACACTGCCATCCTCGTGAACAGAGACATAGACCCCACCGGGGCCACATCCATTCGTCCAATCCCCAACAGCAACCCCCCAGCCTTGGTTCTCACCGGCTTCCCGATCCCACCATCCGGCGGCATCAGCAACAGCTTGCAAAGTCTCTTTGTAACCGACTTTGGGTTCACTCCCCCCTGCTGGAACGGGATCACCTTCTTCGCGCATGTTCAGCAGACGGAATTCCACGGGATCCATACCGATGCGTTCGGCGATGTCGTCGAGTTGGGATTCACCAGCGAAAATGGCTTGTGGGGCGCCGGGGGCCCTATACGCAGCCGTACCCGATTTGTTAGTGTGAACACCGTAAGCATCTACTTTGAGATTGGGAATTTTGTAGACACCCCGGACGCGAATCGTGCTACCGATGGATGCCCCGGAGACGGAACCAGAATCCCAAAAAGCGAGGGCCTGCCGTGCAAGAATATGCCCGTCTTTCGTTGCCCCTGTTTTCAGTTTGATAACACAACCCGGAGCCGGTCTGCCATCCGTAAATTCCTCTTCACGCGTCATCTGCACACGCACCGGACGACCGGTTTTTTGTGAAAGCAACACGGCTGGAACGTGTGTAATGATAACCCCGAAACGCCCACCAAAACCGCCGCCCATTGTTGTACCGATGACGTTAATTTGCGTCAACGGAATGCCCAACGTTCCTGCAATACCGGAACGGATAGCGAAGGGCCCCTGGGTCGATGCCCAGACAGTGATTTTGCCAGACGAGTCAGCACTCGCGACAGAGACGTGCGGTTCCATGTAGGTTTGATGGACTCGCGGAATTACATAGGTATCTTCAACAACGACATCGGATTCAGCAAACCCTTTTTCAACATCGCCAGCCTCGGAGTGGCTTTCGGCAGAAATGTTGTAGTAAACCTCATCTGGATAGTTGTCCAATTCCGCCTCAAGTTTCCTGATGTCGTCGCTGCGGTCGTTTTCTTTATCACGTGAAAGTCTGCGGATGTGTGTGGCGATCTCCCGGCGGTTGGGGCCATCTTTTGTGTCATCGCCGTGTAGGCGTGGTGCCGACGGTTCAATCGCTGCCATAACGTCCTGAACGACCGGTAGCACTTCATAGTCAATTTTAATGCGTTCAGCGGCTTCCTCAGCGACATCAGGATCCGTTGCTGCAACAGCAGCGAGGGGTTCACCGAAATACAACACTTTGTCAGTGGCAAAGACTCTACGCCCACTCGGTACATCGGCTCGCGTAATAATTGCTTTAACCCCAGGGAGTTTCTCGGCTTCGGTGGTGTCAATACCGAGTATGTTCGCGTGCGCGTGTTTGCTACGGACGATTTTCCCGTAGAGCATCCCCGGCGGGTGCACATCTGCGCCGTATTGGGCGGCACCCGTCACTTTTTCGACGGCATCAACACGTGCCACTGTTTTTCCAACGACAGTATGTTCTGACATCTAATTCTCCTTTCTTATTCCTTATTGGTTGTTCCCTGTCAGTTGTTGGTTAAGAGGTTCTTGATAACATATCACCTCTGGGCTGGAGCGTCCGAAGCATAGGTGAGTTGTGACATATCGGATCTCTTAACGATGAACTGAAAACTAACGCCTATTCTGTCTGATCCAACATGTTTTTTGTTAGGTGGTTGCTCGGGCCTCTTCTGCGGCTTTCAAAACTGCCTCAAGAATTTTTGTGTATCCCGTGCATCGACAGATATTCCCGCCAAGGGCGTGCCTGAATTCTGCTTCGCTGCGATCTGGATTTTCATCAATGAGCGCTTTTGATGCCATAATAAAACCGGGTGTACAAAAACCACACTGATACCCACCGGTGTTAATAAACGCCTGTTGCACCGGATGGAGTTCACCATCACTGGCTAATCCCTCAATAGTGGTAATCTCCTTCCCGGAAGCGGTGACAGCTAGCACCATACAAGACGTAACAGCCTTGCCATCAACGATAACAGTGCAAGCACCGCAGTCCCCTGTACTACATCCTTCTTTCGTTCCAGTCAAGCCAACCGTATCGCGAAGGACAGCCAGCAAGGTTTTACGCGGCTCAATGAGTAAATCGTGTTCGTCACCGTTAACCTTCAGATTGACATGATGTTTTGCCATATTTGGTCTCCTTTATAAAAGTTCATAATTCCGTATTCTAAAGCGATCGGAATTTACCGGCGCCTCAGCGAATCTTTTTTAGACAAATTTTGGGGCTTATGCCCTTGCGACAGCCTCTTGCAGGGTCCGCCGTGTGAGTACATCGACCATCTCTCTGCGATGTTCCGCGGAGCAGCGCAAATCAGATATCGGGCTGGTTGCAGCTGCAGCGGCTTCCCCGGCTTGTGCCAGCAATTCTGCTGTAGGTGCATTTCCTGCCAACACATTCTCTGCTTCAGTCGCACGAATCGGTGTAGGTGCAACGGCTGCGAGTCCAATGCGGGCATTTATAACGACCCCATTCTCAAGATTAACAGCAGCCGCGACACCGATAAACGCCAGGTCCATCACTTCCCGAATTTTATGTTTGATATAGTGGGACCCGGATGTCGGGCTCGGTAGCCGAAAGCGTGTAATAATCTCGCCGGGTGCCAAGACAGTCTGTCCCGGGCCAGTAAAGAGTGCATCGATTGGCACAGTCCGTTCGCTATCCTCACTGGCGATGTCAACCAGGGCGTCAGCAACAAGCAAGCCAGCAACAGTGTCCGCCGCGGGGGAGGCATGTGCGATATTCCCACCGATCGTTGCAAGGTTTCGGATTTGGATAGATCCGATTTCCGCGGCACCTTCTGCCAACGCGGTGTGGTGCTGCTGAACATCCGATGATAATTCAACCTCTCGCAGCTTCGCCATCGCGCCAATACTAATGCTACCGTTGGCTTCGGCAGTAATATCCGTCAATCCGGGAATTTTTTGCAGGCTAATCACGGATTGGGGTGCTTCGGTGAGTGCCTTCATCCCGATAATAATATCCGTTCCACCTGCAAGAAGCTGCGCCTGTTCCTGTGCAAACAGACGCGAGGCTTCAGCAAGGGTGGTAGGTTCATAAAACGCAAAATTTTTCAAATTCAATCCTCCCTTTCATGTTTCTTCAGGGTAACAGTTTCACTTGTATTTTATTTTTATAGCGGAACCTGACGATATAATAAGCATACATCATTAGGTGACATTCGTCAATCATAAATTTTAGCCTATTAGGGCTGTTTCGTTTTAAGAAGCTATCGGGGTTCCTGTTCTTTTTTCTCGACTCAGCGAGGTTAGGAAACCTCGCCAGCCGAGATGGCCCTGCCACCCCAGTGAGGTTAGGAATGCACGTCGCATGTGGGCGTGTACGCCACAAAACCACGCCTGCAGAGGGGGGAACTTAATAAAAAAGCGCGGAAAGGATCCACAGCTATAAACGAAATGCTCCTGCTCCCCTATGTCCATTCCGAAATCGACCAGCCGGGGGTCGGTTCGGTGCGGAGTGCTTCTATTTCATAAAGTTCCTCGACAGTGATTTCGCGACCGAGTTTTGCGGATAAGAGCGATCCGCTCATAATCTCTGTAACCTTCAAACCAACGTCCCCGTTGCTAATAGGTTGGGCATCGCTATTACAGGCATCAAGGAAATCGCGAAACTTATCAGGGAAAGACCTATCTGGCAGGTCTAACGGCGTTTCAACGAGATTCCCTTGGTAACGTCGGCGATTGCCCTTATCATCGGTATCCCATTTTCCCCTCTCAAGAAAGAGTGTATTGTTACTGAACGAACCTTTAGAGCCGAAGATGAAAATGCCTTGCGGGTGTTCTGCCAGATTGCCTGCCCAACCGTGTTCATAAGTAAAGGACATGCCGTTTGTAAACCGGACGAAGACAGAGGCGTGTTCCTCTACATCGTTAATCTCTTCACCTGTATATTCCGGAAGCATTCCACGATAGGCGATACCGCTAATAGTAGCAGGCTGTGGCGAACCGAGCAGGTAAATGGAACGGTTAATGTCATACACACCTGTGTCGTATATCGTCCCACCACCGCTGAAAGCGGAATTAAGGAACCATCTGCCGAAACCGAACATATCTATATTCGGTCTGCCGCGAACCCGGAAACTCGTAAGCCTACCGTAGTAGACATCCCCAATTTTTCCAGAGGTAACGGAATCGCGAATAGCGTAACTCGTCGGATCGAGACATGTACCGCCGCTCTGGTATGCAAGTTTAACACCAGCAGCATCACAGGCATCCCGCATATTGCGTGCTTCTGTTGCCGTGCGCGCCATTGGCTTTTCACAGAAAACGTGTAACCCTGCTTTCGCAGCCGTGACTGTTGCAGACTCGTGGACAAACGGCGGTAATGCAAGACTGACGGCATCTAAATCGCATGCCTGTATCATCTCGTTGTAGTCGTTAAAGCTTTTGACACCGGTGTCGGCATATTCCGATAAAAGCGCAGCGTCTGCGTTTAACTGTTCGCGTGCTTCTGGGGTTTCCGCCTTTTTTGCCTCGGCCGTTGTGGATTCTGCGCGTGACGTTGCAACGGAGACGTAGTCTGCCGCCCTCCGTTTCACATTCGCTTCCACTGTATCGCAGACGGCAACGATTTCTGCGTGCTGTGGGTGTGCAAGGTATCCGTTGATATGTGAGCCGGCTATCATACCACACCCGATAAGTCCAATGCTAATCCGTTTTGACATTATGATGCTCCTATGTATCGGGCCTGTGTAGGCCCATCCATCTTCAATAGACAATACCATCGCTGCTTTGTGATACCTACAATGCCTAAAGGTGTGTGCTTCTTTGCTTCATAGCGGGAGGGAGGAAACCTACTTGATATGAGACCCCGAAAGGGTGACCCCGAATCAAATCTACGCAAGTGTGGGTGAAACCGCGCACCTGAGGGGATATCACCCCCCGATTGACAACTTCTCAGGGAACACTCCCTATTGACGATATGAACTTCTAACGCGACCAAAGATTAAGTGTGGAAATGACTATAACAGCGTTTCTATGATAAAAGATAACACATTTTTGAGAGGCTGTCAATCTTTTTTTCGAACAGCAGCGCGGATGCGACGTAGGTTTGCCCCAACGCGAAAACATTGGGAGTGTTAAGCAGTGCCTGCCAAATTACAGCTGTCTGTTGGGGAGTTGGAGGGTTGTGGTTCCCCAGACTGGTATTCCCGCACACCTGAGTCCTTCCGTGGTGATGGTTGCGAAGGTGTAGGGGGGACAGCAGCCTCCTGGGGGACACTTACTACAGGGTTTCTGTCCTACATCATCTCCACACACCGTATTCTGGGTTCGGTTTACGTGCACACAGGTGAGTCCGTCTGGGGTGATTTTGATAAATTCTTGTGCTCTGCAGCAGTTTAGTCCTTCCTCACAGACTGGTGCGGTGGTGTCTGATGCTGAGGTGCAGACGAGGCCGTTTTGGTTGATTTGTGCATACTCTCCTGCACTACAGGGTCTAATGATGTCGAGGGGGCTTTGTCTGGGGGGGGGGAGAGAAGATTGAGCACTGGTGAGGCTGAGGAGGGTGATGAGGAGGAGGATACTACCGATACTGATTGTTCTGAGAGAGAGCTGCATACGTACAGGTGTAGTGTACCGGAGGAATGGTTCTTCTTCGTATGCTGCTCGTGGATATCTTTTTTTTTTGATATATGTGAAGCACCCCCGTCTCTTTGAGACGGGGGTGTATGTTATTTCCAGGTGTGGTTTTCCATCCACCTGAAGCGGTTTGGGATGATATCTTCGGTAGTCAGTCCCTCTATGATTCTCCCGGCTTTGTCGATAATCTCGGTCATGCCGAGATAATGATCAGACGACCACATCCAAAATGTCTCGGCGAAATTCTCTCTCAGGGAGAAGTAGTAGCGGTCGTAGCGATCTACTCCAACCTCCTCCCAATCTTTTTTCTGAGCCTTTTTGTAGGACCTCGCCTCTCGACTCTCTTCCCACGGCTTTCCGATTTCTGCCGCTATGGCATGTTGATAGGAATGCCCGATTTCGTGGATGGTGGTACGTAGATTACCGTTACTCACCACAACCCCATTTCGATAAAAGCCGCTGTAGAGCATCCCTGTTTTTGGATGCTTGATGGTCCCTTGGATTGAGTAGAGTAGATCAGGTTCTACCTTTGTCTTTCTGAGAATAGGACGAACCTTGTCTGGCCATCTCAATCCCATGAGGATGACTCCTGGATGTCGTTGTGGATCTCGATCGTAGTACCTTGAGGGAGCGAGTCCATTCGGAAGGGTTGTTGAACTTGATCGACGTACGATCACCTTCTTGGGCTCCAGGAACTCCCTCTCCACCCTGAGGTGGAGTTTGTTTCCTTTCACCTTTGAGAAGCGGTAGTAGCCGTTTCTATCAGTGAAGACTTCTTCTCCAGCACGAGGACCAGAGACAACGGTGACCGTTGCTCTCGGTACTGCTTGCACGTGCTGCCGTTCCCAGTAGCTCATCTCTCCATGCTTTGGGAAGAGTGCAACCACCTGACCAACCAGGTCAGTGGGATGCTTCTTTTTTCCCGGGACGTAGGTGAACTCTCCCGGCTTCGTGCTGAATCTATGAGCACCATTGTTGAAGAGCAGGAGACGTCCTTCTGCGTAGCTGGAATTAAATCCTGCATCCAACCACTCCCGACCGGCAAACTCATGAATCACTAGCAGAGCGGGGTCTTCCATCTCCTCCGGTATGTCGTACCGACAGAGGAAGATGTGGTCGGTCCCTCCCCAGGGTTTTGCTTCCCCACTCTTGAGCTCCTCGTTAGGGGTGCTCCCTGGTCTCATCCGGCACTGGACTGGCCCTTCATCCGCCCAATTGAAAATCCTCGGCCGAGCTGTCTCATCGTCAGCGTAGACGATGGGCACATCCTTTGGGAAATCAACCTTTGTGTAGACAGTGGTTCCAAAAGGAACATGAGCACCCGGAAGAATTCTTTTTTTGAACTCTGGATCCTTCCAGTAGGTGATCTTTGGATCTTTTGCCAGTTTCTCCCGCGCTGGAGCCCCCGGAACTGCTTCCCCTGCTACCTTTCGAAGTTCACCGGTAGCAATCAGATTAGTGTTTTGAGAGATCTTCTCTCCGAGGATATCTCCAGTCTCCATATCCCCATCCCCACAACCAATACTTACGACCATGGCGATGAGCAACAACAACCAAAAGTTTTTCACTTTGTTTCCTCCTTTTTTTTTTCAGGATAAACTGAACCTCCCAGATACACGACAACTTTTTATCCAGACGAGTTTGATGTTAAGTCCGTGCTGTGTTCAACATCCGTGCGTGCTTCCGCTAAGTGTTCTCGGAAGGCAGTGAACGTTTCAACGACGGCAGCCGTGAGGTTCAGGCGTCTGAGGTGGTTCAGGTCTTGGTTCGCCTGGAGTATCGGCTCCAGGGCGGTGACATCTGCCTGTGGGAACCGGGCGTTGAGGGTGGCCAGCGTGCTTTCAATACTCATCTGCCGAGCCCCTTCTTCTCTTCCTTCTTCTCTTCCTTGCTTGATCCCTTTTGCAATGCCTTGTTCCAGATAATGCTCCGCCATACTTTGCATGACATTTACCGCCTCTTCAGAAAGATTCAAAGCCTCCCGGCACTCCAAGACAATACGATCTAAATCGGCACGCTCCGAAACCGAACGCTTGTGCACAACTAACGCATACAGATAACATACAGCCTGAACCCACGCAACACGCTCCGACTCCCGCAACCCACTCACATGAGCACCTAACGTCTCTAACACCGATATGAATACACCAGAATCAGACACGTCCGCACGCTTCAAAACCGGCAGCAACCACCCAAACGCACCCCCAGCCCTCAGTAAACTCCCATCCGATTCACACTGAAGGCCTAAAAATAACGTCTCAAACCGCGGAACAAAGCGAAGCAAAGACTCCGGCACATCCAGCAGCACCTCCATCGAAATCACCGGGTGCCACGCTGATGAACCCGTGTAAAACACCACTGGAATGACCAGGCGAAACCGCCACTGACGCCTCGGAACCCTCTCAGCAACCCACCCCTGCCGTTGCTGATCCCAGATGTGATACATGTAAGACAGCATCCGAAAACCCATCACAGGATCCACCGTGGATTGATGTTCTATCAGGATGTAGAGCAGCACCTCTGTCGCCTCAGCATCCCGAAACGGCAACAGGAACACCATATCCGATTCTTGTTCGCGGAGGTTATCAGCGATAAAGGTCGTATTGACGTGCTGCACTTGACTGAAGTCAAGAGACGCCACGAGGGCTTCTCCGATGATTTCAAAGAGCCCGCGCAGGTTCTCTGGGTTAGCTAACAGCCATTTCGCACTCCTATCTGCGAATTGCCCCAGGGAGTCCTTGAAATAAGAGAGGATCTCGGTGAAGTCTGCCATATAAGAGTATTATACTTGCTTTTTTGTGGAAAGTCAATAGGTTTTGGGGATAAAAAGTCCTCGACTGATTTAGCAAACGCATGTGTCCTGCTGCGTAGGTGCTTTGTAGGGTCAACTGAAAGTTCAGGGGTCCCTGAGCTGCACCCCCTAAGAGGTTTGCGGCGGACTCGCCTGAATGCGACGTGCATCATGCCTACAAACTGACAACTTGAATGACAGTATACAATATATGCGGGTTTTTGTCAAGGTTTTTTGTCTCATGAATGAAACATTCCACGGCGGGCGAGGAGACCTCGCCCCACGACTGGAATTCGATGCTACAATGTGCCCGATGGCGATGCGCCCGCACCTACTTTGACGTGTGTACCTGCTAACTGGGTTTCTACATACGCGATACACTCTTGCAGGTTTTTAAAAGGCGAGCTCGGATACGACTCTATGCTGAAATTAAGATCATTTTCGCCAAAGGTTACCATATCCACGCCGGGCTTGGCGAATTTGCTGACGTTAATCACGGCATCCACTGACTCAATCTGTAAGATTAGAATACCGGTATTGTTCCACCACTCGGCGTATTCAAGGCGTTCTAAGCCCTGTTTTATGCCGTAAGCACTGCTGGGCCCCCAACTCCGTTTTCCCATCGGCAGATAGTAGAAGAAATCAATTGCCTCGTCTACCGTTTCCACCGTCTCAACTTGCGGTACGACAATGGCAAGAGGCCCAAGATCCAACAGATTGCCTATGAGATAGGTATGGCGGGTGTGCTTGATGCGAAGCTGAACCCCGACATCAAATTCACTCGCCATGGCACAATATTCGACGAGTTTATCTTCATTTGCGGGTCCATGTTGATGGTCAACACTGGCCAAGTCGTAGTTACCTTGACCGAGAACTGCTTCCATCTCGTCGCGGGTGCAGCCCAAGGGGACCCCTGAAGAAATGTTAATGGCTTCTTTGCTATGAATACGTTGTTTTAAGGACATTGTGATAGCCTCTGAGGTGTTCAATCAGGTTATGATGTCTATTATAGCTGTCTGTAGATTTTTGTCAAGAAGTTTTGAGATATTGCAGCAGCCTCTTGAAAATTTTGGCGAATTCTGGTAATCTGTATTTTTAATACACATAAGAAGTTGTGGAGGCAAAGAATGCGTTTAAAGGACCATGTATGTATCATCACAGGTAGTGGCAGCGGCATTGGGCGCGGTACTGCCCTGACAATGGTTGAAGAAGGGGCAACGGTTGTTCTTATCGGTAGAACGGCATCAAAATTAGAATCCGTCAAGGCTGAGGTTGCGGCAGTTCGGGGAACAGCGGTCAGCTACGCGCTCGACGTGGCGGATTACGATGCTGTTGAACAGATGGTTGCGGATGTCCTTGATACATTCGGACGAATTGATGTACTTGTGAACAACGCCGGACACAGTTCATATCACCGACGGATTCTGAACACGCCCCCTGAAGAGATACGTTCTGTTATTGATTCAAATCTGATTGGCACGTTTTTCTGCACGAAAGCTGTCGTACCAGCAATGTTGAAGGCAAAATCGGGAACAATCATCAATATCTCATCGCTTGCAGCAGTTACGCCGGGCCCGTTCAGCGGCTTCGCTTACGGTGCTGCGAAGGCTGGCGTTATCAACTTTACTGAATTCCTCAACACCGATTTGCGAAACACGGGTATCCGCGCAAGCGTGGTGGTTCCTGGCGAGGTCGCAACGCCGATTCTGGACAAACGCCCAATTCCACCCGATGCCGATGCGCGCGCGATGATGGTAGACGTTGACGAAACCTCAGCTGCGATTCTACTGATCGCAACGTTGCCGCAACGAAGCAACATCCCAGAATTAGTCATTCGTCCAACGATGCACCGGAACATGACAGGCGAGATTGTTGAATTAGACGACTAATTTCTATACCCACAGTGAGTCGGACTAACGATAGATAGAGGTCTCAGGGTAGTAGTGAGCCCATGCAAACCAATAAATATTCACAGCAGGAAGGCGTTCCAGATGCCTACCTTTTTCTTTCTTAGAGGTCGCTGCACCTGTAATGAGATTCCAGCGCGCCCCGGTATTATCTTCTACAAAATGCCTGTCTTGCGCGCGAAAGGTACGCACATCTGTTGCTACGGTTCGTATAAAGACAGCTGTCGCGAACGATGTTTTGTCGTGAAAGATCAGCAGTGGGACTTCGCCAAGCGTATCATTAATTACGGCATTTTTTGCGAAGTACGTCAATGGATAAGCGCGGAACTGGGTGCTGCCATCTTTCAGGGGCACTTGCACACCAATCACAAGAGACTTATTGGGTAACCTATCATCGGTATATTCCATTCCACTCACACCTGCACGTTGGCTGGCGTGATAGGCGGCGTAGACATCTTGATTCACACGCTCGCGCATCACGCCTCGGGTAAGTACAGACAAAACGAGGGTTCTCGGATAATTCAGCTGCCACGTTTTCCATGCAATCTGTGGTGTGGAAACCAGTGGTTTCAACTGCTTGCCCTTCAGGGGGCCCTTTATCGCTTCCCCAGTGATATGCGACCAGAGCGTACGGGTCTGATGGTCGTACATCAACAGTGCGTCCCGCCATAATTTGCCACTAACACCGAAGGTATAGGTCTCACCCTCAAGTTCCCGGCTATACACGATAGCCGTTTTACAGAGGGGTCACCACGTAGTAGCAATGTTCTGTCCACCGACGACATCGTTAACGATTTCGTGTCCATTCAATAGATAGAGTGAATAGGCATGGCTTTCACCATTGAGGGTTACACCAATAACAGGAGCGTCCTCATCAAGTTCCGCTTCATTGGCAGACACAAACTGCGGATCAGTAATCGCGGGAATAGCATCAAAAGGCAATAGCGTTCGGATTGCATCCTCGGTGTCATTTGCGGCTGTTGTGCAGAAGGTAACGAAAAGTAGGAGTGAGAGGGTGAACGTGTCGTTTTTCATGGGTTAAATTCCTATGAGAAAATTACTGTTTTTCCTTAGTTTGTAAATAGGCCAATGATTTAAAGATTGTAGCATAGACAAAACCGTTCTACCAACTCTTTTAGGGCATTTAGCGATTGCCTTGACAAATTATGTTGACCATGCTAAGATAAACCTAAGAAATTTTACAGTCCGTAATCCGTTGTGAACCGGCATCCACTAAAATAAAGTGTCTTATGTCTACAGTGCTTCACTCAACGAAAATAACATTTTTGTTGCAATCTTCGCTATTTTGTAGTATTTTATAATATATACTATCTGTCTATTATACAAACAATATTGCGTGCAGCTCATATACTCATACTGAAACTCATCTTATGGTTTCGCCACTACTATTTAACCTTCACTTACAGTATATTGGTAAAACTATCGTCTCGGTAGCATTGATTTACGGGATGAGTACGCTTTCTGTTGCAGCATCACCAAAAGCAGGGACGCACTTACCCCCCAGTTCCATCGCCGTCAGTGATGATGCTTTAGCCACATTTTTTAATCCGTCTGGCCTAGGTATAGGGCGCGGCTTAAACCTATATTATCTCCGCACATATCAGAGCAATTGGGCAGGCGACGACGCTTTTTTCCTCGCTATCCCCAATGGAGGATTGGGTGCCGAATTTGCGACCGCTGATGCTGACACGACCTTTACACGTTATACGCTCTCCAGCGGACGGCATCTGGGGCATTCGCTCTACGGTGGAACAAGCTACAGCTGGATAAATTCAGACGATAAAACCTATGATACATTCCGCTCCGTTTCTCTTGGACTCATGTACCGACAACGCTACTTCTCAATCGGTGCGATGGCGCGGGATCTTAACCAACCCAAATTAATCGGTGAGAAACTTGGCCGCACCTACGACTTGGGATTAGCGATCCGTCCAGGAACCTGGCGAACCACCCTCTCACTCGATATGCAGAAAACACAATACATCGAAGGCGTTGATCTCCGCTACGCTTTAGAGGTGCGCCCGATTCGCGAGCTGATGCTCCGGGGCACACTCAACAGCGATCTGAGCTTTGATGTCCGTTTTGGCATTAATATCGGGAATTGGGGATTAGGGACAGGGAACACCTTCGACAAAAATCGGGAAGCACAAACCGGTGTCGGTTATTTTCACTTTTCCAACATTCCTACAACGAAGCGGCTCCCTCGGCGCCGCATGTTTCTTGACTTGCAGATGCACGCCCTGAAAGATGTCTTGTCCATAGCAAAATCAGATGAAGATGTTGCTGGCATTCTCGTTCGTATCGAGGGAGACAAATACGGCATGGCACAGCTTCAGGAAATGGCAGATGCCATCTTGAATTTCAGGGAATCCGGGCGCGTGGCCCTCTGTTACATCACCACTCAATGTTCCACCGGAGATTATATTGTCGCGTCTGTCTGTGATGGTATCTTAATACATCCGTTCGCCGAAGTAAGGTTGATTGGACTGCGCACAGAACGTTCGTTTTATAAGGGGGCCTTAGACATGCTTGGCGTCAGAGCACATCTCGAACATATTGGAAAATATAAATCGGCACCCGAAGCATTCACAAGAAAAGAGATGTCCGAAGCGCAACGCGAAATCCAGAATATCATTTTGGACGATCTCTACGAACAGCTCGTAGATGCGATTGCAATGGGACGTGGATGGACTCCCGAAGATGTCAAAAAACGCATTGACGAGGGACCCTACACCGCACTGCAAGCTTTCCGGATCGAACTTGTTGACCGGATCTCCAATGAAGAGCAACTGAAAAATGCTGTAACCGAACTCACCGATAAGCACACAGACCTGGTATCCCTTAATGAATACGCAGAAAGCAGGTTGTATACGCAGGATTGGCGAGGGCCACAGCCAAAAATTGCAATTATTGACGCAAAAGGATTGATGGTAACAGGTGATAGCTTCACTGACCTGTTTACCGGGACGCAAGTCATGGGGGCGGATACGATCGTGAGGGCGATTCAGGAAGCAAAAGATGACGACGCTATAAAGGCAGTCGTCTTGCGGATTGATAGCGGAGGCGGACTTGTCGTCGCTGCTGATATTATATGGCAAGCATTGGTTAGACTGACTCAGATCAAACCAGTGGTGGTATCAATGGGAGATGTGGCAGCATCAGGGGGCTACTATATTGCCGCACCCGCAAACGTTATCGTCGCTGAACCGGGAACAATTACGGGTTCTATCGGTGTGATTGGCGGTAAGTATAGTTTGAAAGAACTCTACGAAAAATTAGGTGTCAAAAAAGAAATTCTTAAACGGGGCGAACATGCTGATTTTTACTCAGACTATAGCGATTACCCGCCCTCACAACAGGAAACCATTCGGAAACAGATTAACGAAGTCTATAACGAATTTATTACAAAGGTAGCCGCTGGACGCAGCGAGTTAACAATACCAGAGGTAGATAAACTCGGACGTGGACGTATCTGGTCAGGCAGACAGGCAAAAGAAAACGGATTGGTAGACGAACTCGGCGGTTTAAACCTGGCACTCACCATCGCACAAGAATATGCGGGATTGGAAGAAAAAACGTTTGAGATCATACGTTTCCCGAAACAGACGTGGTTATCTCAACTTGTCAACAATTTTCGATTCTCATCTGCCCCACTCTATCGTGAAGGTATCGGTGGTGAGCGCAAATCTATAGCACTACCGCTTATCGCGCGATATGGAGGTTTCAGCGACACTTTGAAACTTATAAATATCCTTAGACAACACAGACTTTTTCTGCTCATGCCCTATCACATAGACGTGGGTCAATAGCACCAGATTGTCTGAGAAGCCTCTGAATTGAAACTTTCGTATGATCATATAAAGAAAAAATGATGTCCGGGGGTTATCGTTAAAATGCTACTTGCTAAAAACTATGAGACCCTACGCAAGAAGATGGTTAAGGATCAGATCGAAGCACGTGGCATCCGCGATCCGAGAATACTTGCCGTCATGCGAAAAGTGGATCGACACCTGTTTGTAAAAGCGGAATATCTCAATATAGCGTATCAGGACGGTCCGCTCCCTATCAATTGCGAGCAGACAGTTTCGCAACCGTATATCGTTGCATTAATGACGGATCTGCTGAAACTCACACCGACTTCAAAAGTGCTTGAAATCGGGACAGGATCTGGTTACCAAACAGCCATCTTAGCAGAATTGGCAGGGGCGGTTTACTCGGTCGAGATTCTGCCCGCACTTGCTAAGAGCGCGAAGGCTCGGTTAAAGCGTCTCAATTATCGGAATATATATTTCAAAGAAGGCAACGGCCATTACGGTTGGCAAGAATACGCACCTTATGATGCCGTGCTTGTAGCAGCCGCGCCTAAGGTTGTCCCAGAACACCTCGTGCAGCAACTTAGCGAAGACGGAAGAATGGTTATTCCAGTCGGTGATAGTAAGCAAAAGCTCCTTTTAATTCAGAAGAAATTCCAAACCGGAGCGGGTTCCGAACCGTTTCTGGAAACGATAGAGGTTACTGGGGTCAGTTTCGTCCCTATGACAGGGTCATCGAATTAAGTTTTCAATTGAAAAAGCACAGAAATGCCAGCAACCCATAAAGCAAAACCTACCGCGTATGAGATCCATAAATCTATCAAATAAATCTTGCGAAAAGGAACAATAGGTTGAAACACACACTCCATACAATTCTACTGATAACTCTGTTTTTCCCAGCTGCGGTATCTGCAACGTTTAACGATATAGGCGTTGGGGCAAGACCCCTGGGTTTAGGTGGCGCGTTCGTTGCGCTCGCTGATGATAGCAACGCCACGGGTTACAACGCCGCAGGATTAGGCTATATCGATGCAATCCAGGTTGGTCTCACACGGGCACAACGTTTTAATGGCCTTATCACCTATAACAGTGTCAGCGGTATTGTTCCGTTGGGCAGAATAGGTTCACTCGGCGCGAGTCTCGGCCTCCTCACAGAAGATTCCGAAATCTATCAGGAACAGGTGGTGCGTATATCTTATGGGAACGCCCTCTTCGAACAATTGGCAATCGGAGCAAACTTTAAACTTTTCCGTACCTCTTTCGATGCAGCAAACGAATTCGTCGTCGAGAATCCGTACTTTGCCCAGACTTCCAGTTCCGCCTTTTCATTCGATCTCGGCGTGATTACCAAACCGCTCCAGAGTCTGAGTCTCGGGGCATCTGTAGAGAATCTACTCCCCGCAGACATGAGCATCTCTGAGACACATACAGACGCAGTGCCTCTGAATATCCGGGCCGGTCTGGTATATAGACTGGCATCTATAGCAGAGATGAGTGCTCAAGGTGAAGCCATCAGTAACTTGCTAAAAGGAAGTTTAGGAACGGTGGAACTTGCCTCCCGTAACGGTGAATTTTATATCCGAACAGGCATAGAAATTTGGATTAACAAAGCTATCGCTATCCGTGGCGGATACGGTGCAAAAAATGGAGCAAGCACTGCAACAACCCTCAACTTCGGTGGAAGTGCTAAAATTCCGATGAGTAACACCAATCTCCAACTCGACTATGGCATCCAACTGCTGAGTGGAGATTTTCAGAATAGTACGACACAGCGATTCTCACTCAACCTGATACTTTAAAGAAAAGAGTTCCTCGAATGAAAAACGCAACGATTATTTTAGTAATTACTGTTGGTATGTTCATTCCGCTAATCAATCATGGTGCGGTTACTTCCGTAGGCGAGATAAATGTCCAAGGCGAAACGAAAGGCGTTGTTCCCGCCAGTTCAACAGTACCACTCATTGTAACCCTAGTTGTTGATAGATCATTAGCAGAGCCCGGTGAAGAAATTAAAACGATTGAAATCATAATGCCACCCGGATTCCTGACGCAACCTTCTTACTTTCAAGGCATCACACGTGACGGAAATCCCATTGTCGCGCGAGCCATCGTCCCCGCGGGCACCATCCTGCGCGTAGAGTTAGCAGATGCCGTCGTTGACTTCCAAAATTCTATATATGGAATTACGTTCAATGCTCGAACCCCAAACACTGTTAGACTCGAGTCGGTTTTCAGAACACGGCTCCGTAACCTCCAAGACAGCCCCATCGGCGAATTTATCCGATCTGGACAGGCAGATGGCAAACTCAACAACGACGATTTTACTTTAGAGGTAATCCCGAACATACCCCCTGAGCCTGTTAATAGGTTCATTGCTGAAGCGGATGGAACTGGGGAAAATGATGTGACCCTCCGCTGGCAGAAAGCCAAAGATCTCGATGTCAGCGGTTATCTCATCTATAGGGATAAGGAAGCACCAATCCAAGTTGAAAACCGATCATCGACGACGTTCCGAGAGATAAACGTGCCACCGGGGAGTCATACATATCAGATAACGGCTTATAAGACGCTTTTCTTACAATCGGAACGATCTGCGATCCAAATCGTTGAAGTATCTGACGACACAGCTGCCCCGGAGCCTCCGATGATGCTGAATATCATTACTTCAAGCGATGGGGTCGAGGTTCAATGGGAACCAAGTGTCAGCCGCGATGTCACAATGTATCAAGTGCTGTTCGGATCCGCCGAGACCGAGGGGCTTACGCCGCTCCCTGATGGAAAGATAACGGAATATAAAACGGAATATAAATTTATTGATAGCCGCCCTTTGTCTATAGGGAGTTTTACCTATGCCGTCATGGCCATAGACGAAGCAGATAACGCCTCCGCACCGATAGAGCAAAAACTTCGTATATTTGACGAACCCTATCCAAACCCATTCACGCCGCTCTCACCAAGTGAAGATTTTAACCAAGTCGTGTTTCCTGCACGAACCCTTGAAGACGCTTCGGGTGAATTCACAGTACTTATCTATGATATTGATGGGATGCTCGTCAAAACCTTAACTGCACTACCAGGACAAACAGAATTGACTTGGGACGGACGCAATGAAGCCGGTGAGGTTGTAGAAAGTGGCATTTATGTCTACCAACTTCAGGTCGGGGAAAGTTTTAAGACCGGCACTTTGATTGTTGCTAAATAGATTGCAATGTGTAGGTGCAATGCTTGCGTATTTGTACACATTGCGGCATTTATTTCGGATCGATAGAAAGCAAAACACAACGCGCACGACAGGAAAAAATGTGTTGACTCAATTTTTTGTTAAGAGTTATACTATAAAAATAACTTTTGTCGATGCAATATACCCTTTACTTACGTAGATCTTTGGAAGAATTAAAGTTATATTTAATTCACATCCCTCATATTCCAGGGGCACTGGCGGCGCGAAAACATTCTCAGTGTACCTCACGAATTGAAAACTTGTTTTATAGAAAATTAGAATAAAGGAGAAACGATAAAGATGAATAAATTGCAGTCAAACGGACAATGGAAAGCAAAGACACATCTTGCCCGTGTAGACAAAATTTGGTTCAGACGGAAAAGTTTAAAATGCACCTTGCATTTAGCGCTTCTCATGACAGTGACAATCGCTTATTCCGTTTTTGTTGCGTTACCGGCTGCGGCAGGATGGACAGTCCTACAAGAACGTGACCCAAACGTTCGGGATTACATGTCCATCACTTTTACAAGCAAGAACACCGGCTGGGTGGTTGGTGCCGCCTCGTTTGAGGATTTTGAAAATCCGGGCTTCATCGGCTACACAACAGACGGTGGCGCAACATGGCACAAGTCAGATGTTAAAATCCCCGCCGATTTAGCCGAGATCTACTTCTTAGACGCTAAACATGGGTGGGCAGTCGGTGCGAACGGGACAATCGTAACAACAACTAACGGTCAAGACTGGGAATTACAGACGAGTAAAGTTGGTAACGGCCTTAAGGGAATTTACTTTGTTAATAAAGAGGTCGGACTCGCCGTAGGGGAGAGCGATACGATCCTCTCCACGAAAAACGGCGGACGCTCATGGAAGGTCCTCCAAGGCGGTCAACTCGGGGCTATTGGTGATGACGATGCAAATATGTACAACGCGATTCAGTTCCTTGATGAAGAAACCGGCTGGCTCGCAGGGGTCCGCGTTAGCCCCAGCACACAGGCACAGAGCGCCTTAATTCAGAAAACCACGAACGGTGGACAGAGCTGGGTCACGCAAGAAACGGGTAAAGAGGATATTCTCGAGGACATCTTTTTCCTTAATGCCGCAAGCGGTTGGGCAGTCGGTGAAAATGGTGTAATCCTTTATACCGACAACGGTGGCGAAAGCTGGACCGCGCAAAATAGTGGCACACAAGAGACACTACGAAGTGTTGCCTTTGCAGACGAGAATAATGGCTGGGCGACCGGCGGTGACTTTGGGGTCGGTGCGATCCTACATACCACTGATGGCGGTAAAACTTGGGAACTGGAAGACTCCACAGAGAAACTGGTCAAAGTTTTTGTGCTTGATGAAAATAATGTGTGGTTAGCAAGCTCCACTGGATCCATTATGCAGGCTGAATAAAGCGAGGCATAGGGAATAGGGTCGATTTCCAACCTACTACTCCCTATGCTTAATCTTAACCTATGTTGTCGCCTGAGCTAGGATAGCTTGTAAATTTGTGTCTCTCTGCCCGCAAACGCGCAGTTTACGGTACAAAGACACAGGTTTCACCGCTAAAATCTTTCAGGTAGCTAATTAGTAATTCTACATGAATACCAAGTTGTATGGTAGCAGTTGGTACCCGACCTACATAACGCTGAACAAACGATTTTTTTGGAATCGGAGGTATAATTTTGGAAATATCCACGTTCGCGACACGAATGGATCGATTGGGAACAGAATCTGCATTTGAAGTGCTTGCTAAAGCGAAACAATTAGAGGCAGAAGGTAGAAACATTATCCATTTAGAAATAGGACAACCGGATTTCCCGACACCGATTAATATTATTGAGGCAGCATATAAGGCAATGAGGGACGGACACACCGGCTATTGTCCATCTGCTGGCGTGCCCGAGTTTCGCGAGGTTGTCGCACATCACATAACCGAAACACGCGGGGTTCGCGTACATCCAGATGAGGTTACCGTGACACCCGGGGCGAAGCCAATTATTTTCTTTACCATTTTGGCACTGATTGATGACGGCGATGAAGTAATTTATCCGGAACCCGGCTTCCCGGTCTACGAATCCGTTATCAATTTTATTGGCGGAAAAGCCGTTCCGCTGCCCCTTCGCGAGGAAGTAGCTTTCCGATTCCGGCTTGAAGATCTCGCCGATGCAATCTCTGACCGAACGAAGCTGCTCATTCTGAACTCACCTCAAAATCCAACAGGCGGGACCCTAACGCCAGAAGACCTTAAAGCAATCGCTGAACTAGCACACAAACACAACTTTTATGTGCTGACAGATGAAGTGTACTCTCGCATCCTCTACGAAGGCCAACATCATAGTGTCATTAACCTCCCCGGTATGAAAGAACGAACCATCCTCATCGAAGGACACTCTAAGACCTACGCAATGACAGGATGGCGACTCGGATACGGTATCGCACCCCAAGAAATCGCAGATAAAATTACACAACTCACAATCAATTCCAATTCTTGCACTGCGACTTTCACACAAATCGCTGGCATAGAAGCTTTGACAGGTCAACAAACCTCTGTTACGGAGATGGTAAACGAGTTTCAGAACCGACGTGATGCGATTGTGGACGGACTGAATGCTATTGAAGGCGTGAGATGCATCAGACCGCTGGGCTCCTTTTATGTGTTTCCTAACGTCACAGCACTCCCTCTCTCGTGTGAAGCACTTGCTGATTACCTGATGAATGAGGCAGATGTCGCACTATTGCCGGGCACCTCCTTCGGCAAATATGGGGACGGTTACCTCCGGCTCTCCTATGCTAATTCATTGGAAAATATCCAAGAGGCATTAGGCAGAATGGAAACTGCAATCATGAAATTGTAGAAGAGTTGTCAGTCATCAACAGCCAGTAGATACTTGTGGCGAATAGTTAATGGGGAATGGTTTTGAGTTGAGAAAGGCGTAACCGGCGCGTGGAACTCCTACACGCTCTACTAACAACTCACAGCTAGCAACTATTAACTATTCCCCTCGTGATTGAAAGCCGAAAGCGCAGCGGCCTGACAACCGAAAGCTATTAATAATAGGAATTTCTTGTATGCCTCAAATTTTCAATAGTGCGTTAAACGAGAAAGTCACCGCTCGTATCCCCGCAAGCACGACGAATTTGGGTCCCGGCTTTGATGTCTTAGGGCTAGCTTTACAACTCTACAGCACAGTCACATTGGAACCATCCGACACCCACACCGAAGTCGTTGTAAGCGGCGTAGATGCCGATAAGATACCGAATACGCCAGAACATGTAGCGCTTCAAGCAGTAGAGTTAGTTTTCAAGCGCAGCGGAACAAAACGTCCCAACGGTTTTAAGCTACGCATTGACAATGGAATACCTGCAATCCGGGGGTTAGGGGGTAGTGGTACAGCCATTCTGGGGGGATTGTTAACCGCGAATGTCTTATGTGGGCTGCCATTTTCTGAGGCCGAACTGCTCAACTTCGCGACAGAAATAGAAGGACACCCAGATAATGTGGCGGCTTCGCTCTATGGGGGTATTGTCGTTTCAGCACAAGAAGATGGACAGGTGCATACCATTCGGCTGACGTGTCCCCCAGAACTCTCCATTGTGCTTGCAATCCCGAATTTTCCGCTTTCAACCCAACAGGCGCGAGACGTTCTACCAAAATCGGTCGACTTCGCAGATGCAATCTATAATACGAGCCGTAGTACATTACTAATTGCTAGTATTGCGACGGGGAAATTTGAAATGTTGAAAGTCGCCATGAAGGACAAGCTGCATCAACCCTACCGAACTTCACTAATTCCTGGATTTAACGATGTCGCCGAAGCTGCTATTGCCAACGGGGCCCTCAGTGTTGCGCTGAGTGGGGCGGGACCGACTGTAGCAGCCT
This sequence comes from Candidatus Poribacteria bacterium, assembly GCA_965202725.1. Taxonomy (GTDB): domain Bacteria; phylum Poribacteria; class WGA-4E; order WGA-4E; family WGA-3G; genus WGA-3G. The sequence goes on along the minus strand of OZ241845.1, from coordinate 2,712,790 downwards.
ATTGTCTTGAGCACGCCGAACAAGTCGCGAAACAGATGCAAATCGCCTTCAACAAACATCAAATAATCTGTGCTATCAAGATTCTGAAAGCAGATGCCGAGGGAGCGGATGTACAGACTGGTGCCCCTTGTTGGAGCGAAGAATAAACGATGGGACACGATGTCCAATTTTCATACGGAAAACATTTCATCTATATTGAATAAATTCAACGCCAACATGGACCAGGGGTTGAGTACAGAGGCCTTTCAGACAGCGAAAGCGCAGTATGGCAAGAACGAGCTGGATCCAGTGAAAACAGCCTTTTCGCTTAAGGCGTTTTTAGTACCACTTTTCACATGGCGCATTCTCGTCTTGACGTTAGCAACCCTGACACTAATCATCTGCTTTGCTAATGGGGCAAGCAGCATCAGTCTTCACACAATAGGACTCGTTGGTGCTGTTTGGGCTATGCATATCGGATGGGCATGTCTGACAGATCAACGCAGTCAGAATCGTGATAACAATAGACACCAACTGATGGTCCACAGTGTCAAAGTTATCCGACAAGGAAAAATGGATCACCGGCCCCCGGAAGACATCGTGCCGGGAGATCTACTTCCCTTTAGCCCTGGTGACTATGTTCCAGCTGATGCAAGAATTATTGAATCTGAAGGGCTAATGATTGACGAATCAGCACTCTTTGGGACTGAGGAACCTGTTACGAAGACCAGCGCAGATATTTCAGAGATAAATGTACCACCGCAGCGCCAAAAAAACATGGCATTTGCTGGGACGTATGTCACAGCGGGGCACGGCTTTGCGATTGTCGTACAGACCGGTAAGGATTTAGAAATCAGGAAGCAGCGTCGCGATGTCCGTCCGCCCGGTATCCAAAATACGTTAGCCGAGGACGAGACCCAAAGGCTGCATAATGCTATAAAAGTGGCTGGGGTAATAGTTGCAGGGGTAGCTGTGGGAATCGCATGGTGGTTTGAATATCAGGATCAGTCAACGGATTGGTATGCCCTGATATATCTCGGCATCCTTTTTGTTCTTGCATCCGCTCCACACGACGTTATTTCCTTGCTCCGACTCTTTTTTTTACAGCACACTCAAAAATTATTGGAAAAAGGGGTTATCTTACGAAACTCACGTACCCTTGAAAAATTGAGTCGTATCACCGCCTTTTGTGGAAATCAAAACGGTCTCTCTACGACATGCGCGCTAACGATATCCAACTTGTTCGTGGATGAACAACTCATCGACAGCCATACGTGGCAAACGTGGTTAAACTCCTTGCAAGATTCCCCGCCGAAAGAGCGACAAGAGACAATTGCGTCAATGCCGCCGGGTGGAAAAATCCCACAAGGAGCACCGCACTTAGTGTTCACAGCCAGTCTTAGCACTTCTAATGGACAGCAGCCGGATAATTCTGATCCACCCGATACGGAAGAAAACTGGGCAACAGAACAACCCGTTGGCGCTCTTTCGTTGCAAGCAGTTATCCAGACAGCGATGGAACAACTCGGCTATCAACCAAATGCCGTGATGCCCCAACTTCGGTTGGTGGATACACATCCAGCCACACACAACTACGGATATCAAACACACGTGTTTGAGTTGGGGCCAGAAGATTATCGCAACGTTATCTTCGGAGAGGGACAAAGGGTGCTCGATACTTGTGCTTATGTCCTCATCGAGGGTGAACTTGTCTCGATGCAAGATGATCGTTACGAGAGGTACTGTGAGGTTATTGACTATTTGCTCACCACTAGGGTCAAGGTTTATGGGGTGGCTTTCTACTCTTCCGATGTCATTTTGAAACCACAAGAATTAGAAAATAATGCGATCTTTTTAGGGTTTATTGCCCTCTCTGTCACCAGCAGTGAAGAAACAAAGGCGGTGCTGAAATCCAGTCTTGATACCGGACTCAAAGTCATCCTCATGGCCGAAGATAAAAAGCAGCAGACGATTGACTTCGCGAAGGACATCGGGCTCATTCACAATCGAAAGTCTGTCGTCTCCAGCGAAGAATTGGATGCCGTCCCACGTGAACAATTCGACGACCAAGTCTCCGAATGGCTCGCTTACTCGCAACCGACATCGGAACAGCGCCGGAACATTGTTCTCAGTTTGAGGCGCCAAGGGCATTCCGTCGGGTTTTTGGGTGAAAACCGAAACGATTTGCGAGCAATGGATGTCTCAGATATCGCTCTCGCAGATAGGAGTAAGGCGCCACACATTGTACAAGCATCTGCCGATGGATTGATCAATAAAAAGGATTTCCAAGCAGTGAGAGATGGCTTGCTTTACGTCCGAGAAGCGTATCATAATATCGCAGGTTTTTTAAGGTGGAGCTTCTCTTGTACGCTCTCCTTACTGCTGACCCTTACTTTTGGCACTGTTTTACATTACCTCTATAAACTCCCTATGCCTTTGACGTTGACGCAGGTAATTTGGGTGCAATTTCTCTTAACCTTGCTGCCCTCTTTAGCGGTCGGTACCGAAAAGATATTCGCCGATGAAAAACATCACCGTCCGACACTATTTCCAGGTTCACACTTCTTGTCTAAAACAACACCGGTCGATATTATTTGTCGTTCTGTAACCATTAGTTTAATGACGATTATCCCGTTCTTTTTTCTGCTCTGGCAGTCCCCGGCCCTATCTGATCCCCTGGGTGTCTCGACATTACTGAGAGATGTATTCTCGACTTCAAATTCAACAGATCCAAACGCCTCAGATATTTCGGTTGCACGCACAGTGGCCTGCACCACACTGATTTTTACGCAATTGACAACCTGCTGGCAAACGTTGAGGTACCCATGGGAATCACTGTTTCACAGGATGTTTGCGAACATACGGTTGCTCATTACACTTCTTGCTGTCATAGGGCTTCACCTGATTGCTGTTTACGTCGAACCTATCCGAGAATTTCTGGGGATGGCACATCTCAAATGGGAATGGCGATGGGCACTTCTGTTTAGTTTGACTTTGTTCTTCCTACCGCTGAACTTAGCGATTAATGCCAATCTTGATGAAGATTATTAGCGCTTGACACAATATGTGTTAGAAGGCAGAAGTTAGACCCAAAATCCGTAGGTAGGAATTCCTGCAATAATACCGAGGATCGTCCAGAGACTCCCTATTGTAAACTCTCCTAAGATTAATCCCAAAAAGAACGGGGCTATTTTTCGATGCCTCACCACACCACCATACTGAAGAATAAGCCATTTGACTAACCAACTCATGAAAAGACAACTCCATGTAACGTTCATGCCCCAACTCGTCGAGATAGCAAACCCGGCAGGGTGGAACGGCCACCAGACAAACCGTGTCCTAAAAAACATTAGCACCGTCGTCAACAGAAAGCCGATGCCCATAAACCCGCTTTCAGGTATGAGCGTTTCTTCTGGTGCCTGCAACCATCCTGTGAGACGGCGATACGGTTCTATGCCGAAAGCACTCAGCGAGGGCCAATAGGCGCGGACTTCCATACCCAGTCGATAGCCTCGGTCAATTAACGCCCAAAATCCTGCCAATGAACCTAAAATTGTCGCCAGAGTTAAAGCGAAGATGATGCGCCGCATTGTCATGTTTGTACGCTCCATGATTTTGAAACCTTCCAACTGGTGGGGCATTGGATGGCTCCGATACGCACGATTAATGAACCAAAACATGGAGAACATAATAAGGTTGCCTCTCCCCAACCGGCGTGTGCCGACAGTTCGAGTCAATATTTCGTCTGGCCCCGAATAGTGTAAATCATGTACAGGGGTACCTAACTCGGCCCGCATCCGAGTTATAGCGATAGAAATCATATAATAGATCACAAAAAACGCGAACATCACCCACAACTCAGCACCTCCATAGTAACAGAAGACCACAAGAAACACCAGGACCGCAATCAAACAGAGCGTCGCGGCTCGGTAAGACATAGGTTCAGGTGCCCCTGGATCCGAGGCAGTACCCTCCATATTTTGTGGTTGGGTATCTAAGCCGAGAGTCGTCCTTGCGACGTGTAAAAGATGCCGACGACTTGCCCAAATTGCTAAAACACACAGTGCGAGATAACCGCCCGATGCCTGCTCATTCATGTACGGAAAACGGGGCAGACTGCGAAGCCCGAGGGCGGCACCGAGAACACGCATAAATCGCCAAAACCAGAAGAAAAACCAACATGAAAAGGAAAGGTCCAACGGAATAAAAAAGCCGAGTCCGATAGCAAATGGATAGAGTGAAAATGGGATTCTCCCCATAGCGTTCCAAGGGCTTTCTGTAAAGATTTGAAAATTCCGCACACGCGTCCGGAGTTCAGGTAAAATTGGGTACAGAAAGTTGATACCATTCCAGAGCGCGAGCGCACCCGCAAGCCCAAAACCGAGCCACATTAATTTATTTTGAAATAGGCTATTTTGTGGCGTTTCTGTCAATTGGAGCGGAAGTTGAATTATCGGATAACTGAGTTTTTCGTGTTCGATCCACTGTTTTCGGACCATTATATTGATGCAAAGCATGCCGAAAATCAACACAGTAATAAAGGCGGTCCACCAGAGTACCGGCGTTGCCCACCCGAGTAATGTTCTCACCGTATAAAGGGGGAGCTCGCCTTCATAGTAACCGTATAAAAGCGTTGTATCGCTAACGGTGAGCCACTGCGGGAGAAAGGGAACAAATAACTGCTGCCATTCGTTCTCTGGCGTTGCGAAGCGAAAGGCATGTCCAAGCATCGGTACTAAAATTTCAAGCATATCGTGTCCAGCAATACCCGAAGCGATGGAAAGCATTAGGTAAACAACTACCAATTCGCTCTGTGCTAACATCAAGCGCGGCAGGAAACACCGTAACAATTGATTCACACTTATTATTACGAACAGACTAAAGATTACATTAAAAAAGAGGGAAATCGTCACAGGATGTCCTGAATACCGAATAACCTCCATCTCAATAACCCAATAGCAGTTAATCGGTATTAGGATAACAGCAATAAGTATGGATTTGAGTGTGACACCATGGGCAGGAACTTGAGATGCTACTAACGAACGGGAAGTTTCAACTTCCATATAAAATAGGGCTCCAATAAATGCAAGGTGATTCGCTTTGCTCAAAGGTGACGTTTCGCACGATACCACCCCATAGACACATATTGCTTATGAGAGAGGGCCTTGTCCGCTGAACGGATTGCGTTGATACCTTGCTTGTATAACTGCGGAGATGCTATCTGGATACCGTCCGAAAATGTTATGAATGTTTTACTACCGAAGTCTGCCCTGCCTCATTACTAGTCAAAGGGAGTTTCTCGAAAGTTTCAGAATCTTCACAGACGGTATAAAGATAGTAGTCGCCAACATTATCGATCTTGATTGTTACTTTGCAACAACGGCAAATGAACATACACGCCATGCAAATCGTCTATCAGATTCGGTTGGTGAGAAAACTCGTACTTATAGGTTTTCATAGTATAGCGCGTATCGTGTGTTTATCCGCTAATGAGTGGAAGGTGAACAGCCCCCCAGCGGTAACGCTCATCATCCGGGTTTCCAACACGATACTCATACAATACCACATTTTCATGAGATCGTCAAATCTATTCTTCTATCAGGTGTTTCACCGTCTACATCCCTGCCAGCTAAAGCATGAGAATTTGGCGGGGGAGTGTTAAAGCCGTTAACTTGGCAAAATAGACTTTTTTTAACAACCTATCCGTGCTATAATAAAATTTGCAATAGGTGTGTACAGCACCAATTCGTAGCTTGCTATAACAAATCAGGATCCGAACATGAATCTATTTCAAGCCATCAAAAACCGACTCGAAAGATTTTTCTATAACGTTTATCAGAAGCGTCTGGAATCTGAAGCGAGTACGTGGAAGATTCCACGCCATATCGGGGTAATTCTCGATGGAAATCGCCGTTACGCCAAAGCGAGTGGACTGGATAATGTTATCAAAGGACACTATAAGGGGGCGAATAAGCTGGAGGAGGTGCTGCATTGGTGTGACGAATTAGGCGTTGAGATCTTCTCAATCTGGATTTTCTCACTTGACAACTTTAAACGCGCATCGCACGAAGTCGAAGGCATTCTCGGACTGATTGAAGGAAAAATGCGCGAACTCGTCACAATTGAAGGGCTTCATGCGAATCAGATCAAAGTCCGCGCGATGGGACAAATAGGGCTACTCCCTGCGAGTCTTCAAGAAGCGATTCGTAACGCGGAAGAAGCAACCCAAAATTACGACAAGTTCATCCTGAATGTCGCTGTTGCTTATGGGGGACGCGAAGAAATTATAGAGGCTTTTCGAGGACATCTGAAAGCCGAAAGTGAAAGTGGAAAAACAGCTCGCCAAATTGCAGACGAACTCACTGTAGACAAGATAACGCCCTATTTATACACCTCAAACCTCCCGGACCCCGAATTAATCATTCGCACGAGTGGAGAAGTACGACTATCCGGATTTTTGCTTTGGCAAAGTGTTTATTCGGAATTCTACTTCTGTGATACGTACTGGCCCTCGTTTCGCAAGATTGACTTCCTCCGTGCCTTGCGTGCCTATAGCCAACGCAAGCGACGATTTGGGAAGTAAACGCGCCACAAACCCACGGCTGACTGCTGAAAGTGCAGCGACCTGACCGCTATAAGGAACAAATACATGCGATTTGGAATTTGTACGAGCTTAGAAAATGTTAACAGGCTTGCAGAAGTTGGGTATGATTACATCGAATTAGGTGTCCGATCGGCATTAATACCCGAAGCAGATGAAGCAGAATTTCAGAAAATTCGTGAGCTGGCAGCGAAAGCTCCGCTAAAACCAGAATCGTACGCAGGATTTATCCCCGGGGAGCTGCGCGTGGTAGGCGATACGGTGGATCTGCCACGCTTGTCCCGCTATCTGGAGACTGCCTGTCGTAGAGCCAATGAAATTGGCGGCGAGATTATCGTCTATGGAAGCAGTGGTTCACGGAACATTGCGGAAGGCTATTCACGCGAACGGGCACTCTCCCAAATCGCTGAATTCCTCGATATAGCAGCAGACCATGCCGAAGCACACAGCATGATTATTGCCATCGAACCAATCTGCCAGCGCGAAGGAAACATTCTCCGGACAGTCGCAGACGGACTCGCTATGGCAAAACGGGTCAACCGCAAAGGGATCGGAGCACTGGCAGATCTCTACCACGTCTGGCAGGAAGAAGAACCGATGCAAAATATCGTGGATGCCGCCGAATGGCTCGCACACGTCCATATCGCAGAACCCGTTAAACGCTCTTTCCCGGGAAACGATGATTTCGACTTTACTGATTTCTTTACAGCGCTCCGGCAAGCCGGATATGACGGGCGCGTCTCGTGTGAGTGCAAGTTTGATAATTTCGATGAAGATGTTGAGACGGCTCTGAAAACTATGAAAGCTTATGTTTAAAGGATTCCTAATTGTAGTGTCAACTTTTTCCACGCTTTTAGGGGGTGGAATTTATCCTTACACACGAACAAGGCAGAGTTATCCGTGCACGAACAGGGTTTTATGACGTTCAATACGGAGATATTGTCCTGCGATGTACACTCCGTGGTGCCCTCAAACGGAAACGTCGCTCTGAAACAGGACGTAGACTATACGCCGACCCCGTTGCTGTCGGTGACAGGGTTGTTTTCACGCAACTTGACGAAGAGGAAGGCGTGGTAGAGGATATTCTACCACGCGAGACGAAGTTCTCTCGGCAATACGCAGGTAAACATGGCGACATTGAACAGGTCATTGTTGCCAACGCCCACCAGATTGTGGCGGTTGTTTCAACGCTAATGCCACCGCTCAACTTTAGGACGCTGGACCGATTTCTAATCTTGGCTGAGGCCGGGGATATGGAAGCGGTTATCTGCCTAAATAAATTAGATTTAGTGGATGCAACGCAAAGCGAAGAATTCTCAGATGCTTTTGTCAATTATGAGAAGCTGGGGTATCAGGTTCTCTATACCAGCATCAACGTCCCAGAGAGCCTTGAAGGACTTCGGCACATGCTAACGGATAAATTCAGTGTGGTTATCGGTGCGTCTGGTGTCGGAAAGTCGAGCCTCTTGAACGCATTACAACCCAACTTAGGATTGCGGACGGGTGAAGTCGGCCTCAAAACCCAGAAGGGGCGGCACACAACAACACTTGTGGAACTTTTCGCCTTAGACTTTGGCGGTGAAGTCGCCGATACTCCGGGTATCCGAGAGGTCGGATTGTGGGGGGTTGACACGGAAAACTTAGAATACTATTTCCCGGAAATGAAACCCTATCTCGGCAATTGCAAATACAACGATTGTGCGCACGTCGCGGAACCCGATTGCGCTGTCCAAGACGCAGTTGAAGCCGGTGAAATACACGCTGAACGCTATCGGAGCTACGTTGTGCTACGCACGCGGGACACAACAGAAACCTAACGCCCGGCTTATCCCAACGGAAAACGTTCACGCGCATAAGCCAAACGCTCTGGCACACCGATGTCAATCCAATCTGCATACGTTTGTAACGCATAAAGGTTAGAAACAAACGGAAAGACATCTCGCTCTAGCGAAAAAACCTCTTGTCCTTTCGGAAACGCCTTAGCAATACTTCGGTGAAAAAGATATATCGCACCGTTGACATATCCGGCGCGACAAGTAGGTTGTTTTTCATGGAATGCTTGAATTCTGCCATCGCTGTCGGATATAATCTCGCCGTAAGGACGGATATCAGGGACATAGACACTCAGAAGTATCCCTGCCATCCGTTCACAAAACCGAGCTGACATGTGCTGAAGTGAAAAATTCGCAAGCAGAATATCCCCGTTCAGCACAAAAAACGGAGATGTATCAATCTGCTCCATGGCGTTTTGAACTGCCCCGCCCGTACCAAGTCTCTTTTCCTCTCTGGCGTAGCGGATACGCATTCCAGCATAGGTTTCACCGACGCGTTCATAAAGCACATCGTGCAGATGTCCGGACGCAAGGACGACCTCGGTAACACCGGCATCCTTCAACAACTGAATTTGCCGCTCTAAGACGGTTTCTCCAGCGATTTTTAGTAAGATTTTCGGGAGTGCCTTCGCTGTCTCACCGAGTCGTGTTGCGAGCCCCCCGCATAGAATGATAGCTTGCACCTTGAAACAACCGTTTTTGTCGAAGAGGGCATTTCTGTTCTTGGATTAACGGAACGACAGGGGGGCCGTCGGCGTTGGTCTGTGTAAGATTATCGGGTCCTGTTGCTAACGGACTGCCTAAGGCCTTGTTGAATTTCATCAATCCACTCCGCTATAACCGACGATAAGGAAAAAAGTCTACAGCAACGCGTAGCTAACGGATACGTCCACCTGCAAAATAGTCTGGGTCCTCCCCAAGTGTTTCCAGCAAGGGGGCGGTTAGTTTGTCGAGACTTTCAATGACATCCGCAGACGGAAAATATGTAGCCACACGCAGATTCTGCGTCAATTCCTTTACGTTCCGAGTACCAACGAGCATACAGGTAATACCGGGTCTCGCCATTGACCATGCAATAGCGAGATGACTCATCGGAATTCCTTCGGCTTCAGCAATTTCCCGAATGCCCGCCAGGGTCTCAAACATCTCTGCTTCAACCCCCTTTTCACCGTGTGAAGCTTCGGGCCGGTCATCTCGAAAATGGCGAAACCGAGTATGCCCCGGGGGTATCTCATCTGCGCTTTTGTACTGTCCGGTCAAAATTCCTTGTAGCAGTGGCATATATCCCAAAACACCCACATTTTGCTTTTTACAAAGTGGTAGTACTTTCGGCTCTATGGCTCGCGACAAGAGATTGTAGCAGACCTGATTTACGGCAATAGTCGCGCCTGTGTTAAGAGCGGCTGTGAGCTGATCTACGCCAAAATTACTTACACCGATGGCGCGGATAAGTCCCTCTTCCCGCAGCCGCATCAATTCAGCCATGCTCTCTTCGATAGCAAACTCATCATGGGGCCAGTGAATCATATAGATGTCAATATAATCCGTTTGCAATCGCTGGAGACTTCCCGCGCAATGCTCTCGTATTGTAGCAGGATCCGGTCTACTTACCTTCGTGCCTATAATTGCCTCGTGGCGTCTGTCTCTAAGTGCGCCAGCGAGTGCTTCCTCACTGCGTCCAGAGTTATATCCCTCCGCCGTATCAAAGAAATTGATGCCAGCATCCAACGCGGCATTTACAACTTCAGTGACATCTGATTGTGCCTGCTGTCCCCAATAGTCACCACCGCCGTACGACCAACAACCGATCCCCATCACTGAAATCTCAATCCCGGATTTTCCACAGGTCCGTTTTTCCATTTCTTAACCTCCATGACGTGTAAATGAGGCAAGTATATCTCACTTGAGAGGCGTACAACACAAGCTATCCTAATCCTTTACAGAGTTCCGTAATTAATTGAGCATTCTGACCAATCTGGTCACCGAACTGTTGATACATCCCGAGCAATAATGGATCAATCGGCTTAATGTGCTCTAAGGCGAACTTAATCTCTTCTCGAATCTGCTGCGGACTTCCGATTGTCCTACCTGCCGCAAGTACTTTGAAAACGAGGCAGGGTTTATCAGTACGCTGTATCGCCTTGCACATTTCATCGCGGTCCTCGCGCGCATAAATCTCACCTAAAGCAGCATAGCCGAATTTGGTTCTGAACTTCTCGGCACCCCCGTGGAGGTTATAGAGTCCGGTCATGTAGTAGTCTATATCCCACGCTCCATCCTCAGCGATATGGAGGAGCTTGGGGTCATGCACAGATAAACCTACCAAGGCTCCGGTATCGCGAATCCGTTTGAGGATATCTTGCAAATGATCGAGCCTGTTTTCGCGCAAACATCTCTGCCCGACACCCCCACCGTGGGGTGCCATGCCGAATGGGTCATGCTTCGCAGCCTGAAAGACTTGATCGGGTTCATCATACCAAAGCCCACCGGGACTAAGGCAGAACCAGTTTATCGTGCCGCCTTCGTTTCGATAACGCTGCAGGTCGGCGAGTGAACGCTCTGTCAAACTATTCTGCCAACCGTTAATCCCTGCCTCTTCTGCCCGTTTGAGCGTTTCGACAACCCGTTCTGGCGTATGATATTCCTTCTGATGCTGCGAAAGGAGCTGATTGAAGTGAGAATAGCCGTAAATTGGGTTATCCCCTATCACTAATTTACTGATTTGATGATTACAAAACGAGAGTTTGGGTAAAGTTGCCACGGGTTTATCCTCCACACAAAAAACGCTTTACAAAAATACGCCTAACCGAACAGAAATCCCTCCGCAACGGATGCATCAATTTCACGTACAAGCTGCATCGTCAATTCCAACGCTGCGGTGTAGTCATCGATGTTAATGATCGAGACGTGGCTATGGATATAACGTGACGGCACACCGAGCACGACGGACGGTACACCTCTACCGGATTGATGGATTGCGCCACCATCTGTCCCGCCCGACTGACGCACCCCAAGTTGATAAGGTAGGTCGTGTCGCTTCGCTGTCTCAATCACAAAATCTGCCAACTTCGGATTAACAATCATAGAAGAATCAATGATCCGAATCTGTACACCCCCGCCAAGTTTTCCTTGTGAGGCACCGACGGTTAATCCCGGGGTATCATCAGCAGGGGGCCCTTCAAGAACGATTGCGAGATCGGGTTCCACACTTGCCGCGACCGTCCTTGCCCCTCGCAATCCAACCTCTTCTTGCACACTTCCTGCGCCAATAATAGTATTGGGATGTTCATCAAGTCTCGAAAGTGCCTCAATAACGATCGCAACACCGACGCGATTATCAAACGCTTTCGCAGAAAACAATTTGCTATTTTTCAAGGGTATAAAAGGTCCGTAAGGTGCGATCGGGCATCCGGGTAGCACCCCAAACGCCTCAGCCGCTTGCTCTCCATTCTCCGCTCCTATATCAATAAAAAGATCTTTCATATCTAAGACTTTATCGCGCGATCCTGAGAGCAAATGCGGTGGTGTAGACCCGACCACTCCCGGCACTTTGCCCAACTTCGTTGTGATAGTGACCCGTTGCGCTAAAAGTGTATGTGCCCACCATCCGCCGAGCGGTAGAAATTTGACGAACCCATCATCTGTAACATCTTGTACAACAAAGCCGATCTCGTCTAAATGTGAATCAAGTAGAATGCGAGGGTGTTCTGCATTGCCTGTACGTGTACAGAAGATACTTCCTAATTTGTCGGTTTCGATTGGACCGACATCGAAAACAGCCTCTCGAAAAATCTCGCGTACCTCTGTTTCATAACCCGGAATCCCGTCCGCCTGTGTCAATGATTTAAGGAGGGCAATTGTGTCTTCAGCCATCGTTGCATCCCTTCGGCAATTGTGCTATAATTTAACGACATTATAGCACAATCGACTTTTTTTAGCGCAACATTTAAGTAGATTCTTCCTGCCGCATCTAATTTGACATCAGGCAGTTTGGTTTGCTATACTAAAATCCAATTCATTTAGAACTTAGGCATGGTCCTCTTTTGTAGCATAACCTGTTAGGTTGTGTCACCAAAGCGAAACTCTTTTGTAGCATAACTTGTTAGGTTGTGTCACCCGGCCATCTTCTTCCTAAAATAGGAGAGAACCCTATGTTCAAGCAACTGTTCTCGAACGACCGTATCTTGGGTGTGCTGGTCTGTGTCTTAGTGTTTATTGCCGCGGGGCTGTTGTATCTCATCCGTGTCAAGAGCGAAGCGTTGCGGGATGTCCAACGCCTTCAGACCCCGGAAACCGATGCTCCTCCCGCATCGGCGAAACCGTCTGCACCGGGCGAACCTCGTGAGAGCGGCCCCTGGCATGCCGCGGAGCAGGCGGGGCAAGAGCCTCCCACAGCAGCAGAGGTGCAGTACACTGCACCGCAGGGGGCCGCGACGACTCCCGATTTCCCGCCCGTCAATCCGAATGAAGACCCCGTAGCAGCCGCATATAAACGGCTGGAATACATCAAAAACAACCCTTATGCCTGGGGCGGGGTTCACTCCCCACGAGCAACAGAACTAATGGCAGCCCTCACGCCACCACATGTCTCAACCGACCACGCCCACGGTGAAGAAGGTATCGAGCTCATTGAAGAACTCATCGTGCAAGACGATCCGCGCGCCGCAGAAGTCTTGATAGCCAACTTGTTTGAGGGATCCATCGGCGGCAACCGCATGATCGATGCAATAGTGGAGATTGGCCCCCCATCTGTGCCATACACGCTCCCCTACTTGCGTGAAGATTATGTGTCAGCAGGGCGCGCCGTTAGGATATTAGGTCGTATTGGTGTAGCCCATCGCGGTGATCTCGGGGGTATTGTTGAACATATTATTATCCCCAAGCTCACAGCAATCGCAGCGGATTCCGATTTCGAGAGTTTTATTCCTTATGCGGTCCTGCAGGCGCGAGAAGAACTTGAACGGCTTCAGTAAGCGTTTTCAAGTCATCAAGGTTTACTTTTTACAAGGAGATTTCAGATGAAAGTCAAATGTCTTGTATTCTCATGTTGATGTGAGTGGTTTTTCTATTCGTGGGTGTATGGTATGGCTGAGAATGGTATCCCTGCTATTTTTCTCAAGACAGAGAGGAGATAAAATTATGTTACGCAAAAGACTTTGGCTTCCGCTTGTTTGTGTGTTCGGGATAGTGATTGTCTGGGGGTTGTATTATGGAGGAAAGACTGCTACCCAAGAACCCATCAAAATCTACAAACCCGTAGAACTCGAGCAACCTGCCACACCGCCGGGGAAACCCTCCGAGAGCGGTCCCTGGCATGCCGTGGAGCAGGAGGGGCAAGAGTCCCCTGCAGCAGCAGAGGTGCGATACACTGCCCCGAAAGGTGCTGCGACAACACCCGATTTCCCCCCTGTCGATCCGAATGAGGACCCCGTAGTAGCCGCATATAAACGGCTGGCATACATCCAAAACAACCCCTATGCCTGGGGTGGTGTTCACTCCCCACGAGCCACAGAGCTTATGGCGGCACTCACGCCACCGCATGTCTCAACCGACCACGCCCACGGTGAAGAAGGTATCGAGCTCATTGAAGAACTCATCGCACAAGGCGATCCGCGCGCCGCAGAAGTTTTAATAGCTAACTTATTTGAGGGATCCATCGGTGGCAACCGCATGAGCGATGCAATAGTGGAGATTGGCCCTCCATCTGTGCCATACGTGCTCCCCTACTTGCGTGAAGATTATGTAAAAGCAGGGGTCGCCGTTGAGATATTAGGTCGTATTGGTGTAGCCCATCGCGGTGATCTGGGGGGTATTGTTGAACACATCCTTATCCCAAAGTTCACAGCAATCGCAGCGGATTCCAATTTAGAGAATTTTGATTCTTATGCGGTCCGGCGAGCGCGAGAAGAACTTGAACGGCTTCAGTAAGCGTTTTCAAGTCATCAAGGTTTACTTTTTACAAGGAGATTTCAGATGAAAGTCAAATGTCTTGTATTCTCATGTTGATGTGAGTGGTTTTTCTATTCGTGGGTGTATGGTATGGCTGAGAATGGTATCCCTGCTATTTTTCTCAAGACAGAGAGGAGATAAAATTATGTTACGCAAAAGACTTTGGCTTCCGCTTGTTTGTGTGTTCGGGATAGTGATTGTCTGGGGGTTGTATTATGGAGGAAAGACTGCTACCCAAGAACCCATCAAAATCTACAAACCCGTAGAACTCGAGCAACCTGCCACACCGCCGGGGAAACCCTCCGAGAGCGGTCCCTGGCATGCCGTGGAGCAGGAGGGGCAAGAGTCCCCTGCAGCAGCAGAGGTGCAGTACACTGCACCGCAGGGGGCCGCGACGACTCCCGATTTCCCGCCCGTCAATCCGAATGAAGACCCCGTAGTAGCCGCATATAAACGGCTGGAATACATCAAAAACAACCCTTATGCCTGGGGCGGGGTTCACTCCCCGCGAGCCACAGAGCTTATCGCAGAACTCCTGCCACCGCCCGTCCTAAGAGACGAGGGGCACGGTGAAGAAGTCATCGCACAGATTGAAGAACTCATCGCACAAGGCGACCCGCGTGCCGCAGAAGTCTTAATAACGAACCTTTGTGAGGGATACGTCGGTGGCAAGCGTATGACGGATGCATTAGTGGAGATTGGCCCCCCATCTATCCCATACATTCTTCCGTACGTGAGTGAAGCGTATGTGAAGGCAGCAATAGCAGTTGAGGCTTTAGGTCGTATTGGTGTAGCCCATCGCGGGGATCTGGGGGGTATTGTTGAACATATTATTCTCCCAAAACTGGAGGATATCGCTGCTGCTGATTTTGAACGTTATGATCTTTTTGCGGTCGAGTGGGCCCAGAAAGGGCTTGCAGGACTTCAATAAGAGAGAAAGGAGATTTTCAGATGAAAATAAAAGGTCTTGTTTTTTTACTGATTTTTGTTTTTTCGATAGTGATGCCGAGTCTTTCTGCAGTCAACACGAATTCGGGTTCCACGTCATCGGCACCGAGCCTTGTTTTCAAATCCCGGCGTGCGGGTCGTGGTGAACCGAATCGGACAACCTTTATCACCTCGACGGAAACGACGTGTTGGGTCGAAGCGTCTGTCGGTTATTCAGGGAATCTGCCTCGAAACACGACCGCACCCATAGACCCTTCCACAGTGTCGTGGGCGTTTACGTTGACGCATGAGATGAGCCTCGAATCGCTGTCGACAAGTTGGTCGGGTTCGCATCCCTCGAAGCTTCTGGAGAACACCTCGTTCAATGTCTTAGCGAAGTTGTCAGTTCCGAAACACACACGCACGAGCAGTTGCACATTGGATGCGAAGCGTGCGTCTCGGACACCGCAACACCGTAAAGGCACACCGATGGAGATCACGATTCAGTTTACAGCGCAGACGACGCAGGGGCACCCCCTGTCGCTTCAAAAGACGTTGAAACAAGACGAGATAGACCAGATCCGTCAGATCCATGTCGATATGGGTCGTTACATCCCGGCAAGCTCCGCCTTCGTCTCCGACTACGGCGATAGAGAACCCTATGATTTTGGTCACTACAAGAGGATGCTCTATGAAGATTTGAAAGGCAAACACGCTGCGTGGGCAAAGGCAATTAATACGGAATACCGTAAGTCGAGTGGTTTGAATGATTTACCCAATTTATCGTTGGACCATCTTTTTCTGACGAGTGGGTATCGCGATCCGCATCATAATGACTACCATGCGGGGTCGACAGCGAGGCACAGTCTACATCAATATGGTCTGGCACTTGACGTCAGAGGCATGGACATTGATGGCATCGAAGGCGAAGACCAGGAAAAGATGGAGTTAGCCGCTAGGCTAGTAGGTGCGCGTTATACGGACACTTATCCGGATACGCGTCACGTTCATGCGGATTGGCGTCCGTCGGGGTGGCCTCCGAGCGGTCCGGGTTCAGCTCCGACATTTTCGTTGCCTGCTCAGAGTTCGGATTCAGCCTTGGCAGCGCCGCCAACACCCCCGCCAACGACACATCCGACGAACCCAACGACCCCCGATCCGGATCCGCCGTCGGTGTTGTGTGGCAACTCGAATCGGGGTGCGGGTGCGTGTAGCTCCGGTCGTGTGGCTAGTAGTGCGTCTGCACATCAGACGACGTGCTTAGCAGGTCATACGTATTGGTCGTGTAATGCCTCAGAGGTTACAGCGCATGCGTCTCATACGGCACCGGTGTTGTGTGGCAACTCGAATCGGGGTGCGGGTGCGTGTAGCTCCGGTCGTGTGGTTAGCAGTGCGTCTGCACATCAGACGACATGTTTAGCAGGTCATACGTATTGGTCGTGTAATACCTCGGCAGTTTCGGTACATGCGTCTCATACGGCACCGGTGCCGGTACCGGTGCGGCCGGCGCGTGCGAAGTGTCGTGCACGTTCTTGGACGGGTTGTGAGGGTTGGGCTGGGGATCATGATGCCGTGTGTCCTGCGGGGCATTCGTATTATACGTGTAATGCCTCAGCAGTCGCGGCGCATTCGAGACATTAGCAACGCCCAGAGAAAGGGCGTGCCGGTATGTTTCTTCTGCAGAAAAGTTGCTGCTCACGGGCGAGCGCGTGCGCTGCAGCTTTTCTGAATTTCCGACCGCCCCATTTGCCCATGAGTCCCCCAATCTTCATACTCTATGTGAAACTCCCGGCTTTTTTCACTGTGCCGACTCCGATAGGAAACTACAATCCAGATTGGGCGCTAGTCAAAGAAGACATAGATGCACATGGCGAACCCACCGGTAAAGAAAATCTTTATTTGCTCAGAGAGACCAAAAGCACAACTGATTCGGGAGAGCTCCGACTTCGTGAAGAATGGAAAATCAGTTGTAGCATGCGGCATTTTCGCGACGCTCTCGGCGTTGATTATGAGGTCCTCACCTCAGTGGATGAAATTAAATAGGGGTTTCCAAATTACTGAGACACGTTGCATTTCCCCGATGCATGTATCGGGGGGGAAAAAAAAAGAAAATTCTGATGAGAAAATCATTGTTACCGCGATACTCTTACTTATTTTCGGCACGGCTTGGATGCTCTCCTTAGTGTATGATAACAGCCGTTTTATAGAGAACCTCCCTCGAAAGCCCCGACCACTGTTAAACCGTCCATCCCACAGCCGAAGCACCTGTAACACCTGAAAGCAGCGAAGACATGGCACCAGGAGCCGCTCCTTTGGAATCGGAGTCAGAAACCGAAGTTGCAGACATGTCCATAGCGCACACACAGGTCCGCCCTCAGACGCACACGGAGGAAACCTCAGAACCTGAGCTAATAGATTTTCTGTCTGAAGCACCCATCTTTGAAACCGATGTCATCTCTGAAACCTCGCAAAAAAGAGGCGCAACGCCCTATTCGCGGACGGAAAAACCCTCTGTAAACGCGAATACGGTGTTTTTTTTGAAAAAAAAAACGAAATTAATCCTAATCTTTTTCAACTTGATGTATATATTAAAGGATAGAAGCACCGAAGTTGCCGGGGAGTCGCGCGTTATAACGTCCTGAGAGTGCCTTGCGG
This sequence comes from Candidatus Poribacteria bacterium, assembly GCA_965202725.1. GTDB lineage: Bacteria > Poribacteria > WGA-4E > WGA-4E > WGA-3G > WGA-3G. The sequence goes on along the minus strand of OZ241845.1, from coordinate 2,694,847 downwards.
GTGTTTTTATCCGAAAACAACCAAAGGTGCCCCATGGACGTGACGATTGTAGTCCATTGACATGAGTTGCGGCGGACAAGGATACCCAACGGACTGGCAAAAAGCCACGCAACGCATTTCAAACGCACAAGATACCCGTCCGATGTGGAATACTTAGGAAGTAAAGGCATTTCAGTCAAAGAGATTCCCTCTGAGAACGGGGTTACTTTTAAAATCTCAACGAAATAGGCCGCGGGGCACTTTGACCGCTGGCCTCGTTTCTGAGATTTGCATCTATTGCGGATTTTGGCGGCATGCACGGAAAAAAGGCGTCTCTCCAAAGTCCTGCCGACTGCAATGTCGGGGCTTGGAACACCGCAACCGCACTGCCAATGGAAGTTTAAGAGTGAATCGACAGCCCCGCTTTCTATCAGACCACGGAAGCAGAGTGGAAACCAGCCTGCTATAGCAGAAAGGATTGCCACAGGACGCAAAACACCTTTTGACGTGCCTTCCTACCGCAATCCTCAGAAAACAAGAGGAGAAAACCTAATGAAATTCTCAACACTTTAGACCATTGCTGTTCTTTGTATCCTTTCTGTAGGATTCATGACAGCTGCACTTATTGTCTTTTGATAAGGAAACCTGGTTTATTTTTTCACATTCTGCACTCCGTGAAGGGTGGGATAGCCCGAACGTCTTCCAGATTTGCACGCTGAACCAGTCCGTCTCTGAGATCAAGAAACGCCAGGAAATCGGACGCGGTGTACGCCTCGCCGTCAATCAATAGGGGAAACGAGTGCATAATGAAAAACTTAACCTACTTAAGCGGATGAGATTAAATAACGTTTTTCCAATCTTGCAGAGAAACGTCTGAAATAATGTAAGTTACAAAGCATCAAAAAATCTCAAATATTGACGCGGAATCTTGCTAAGAAATTCCAAATAACTTGAACTATAAAAACGTAATATCTGCCCCGCTTTTCGTAGGCGTTCGCCAAATGTTGCCAATTAGCTGTTAAGGAACGGAACAGCAGTCGGATTTTTGTGGTGGGAACCCTTATTATTTGACAATTACCATCTTTCGCATCAGTGAAAGATCGTCTGTCTGTAGCTGATAGAAATACACACCACTTGAGATCCGTTCCCCGAAATCGTTACAACCATCCCAATAGACAGCACGAGTTCTGTCGGTGTAACTGCCTGCAGACTTAAAACCGACTGGAAGTGTACGCACAGAAACGCCTTGGGTATCGTAAATCGTTATCGTTACATGACTCTGTGTTGCCAACTGATATGGGATCCATGTCTCTGGGTTGAACGGATTTGGATAGTTCGGGAGGAGTACCGTTTCCGTAGGTTTTAATAAAGTCGGTGCACTATAAGCTTTATCTATTGCCTTTGCAACAAGGGTCAAATCATTTATATTAACAACCCCGTCCCGATTGACATCTGGATTTCGTTTCGGGTTGCCGATTATCCTCTCACCGTATGCCACCGCGACAAGCACCATATCTACTGTATTCACAATACCGTCGTTGTTTACGTCTGTGGCGTTGTTCCTAACAGTTTCCTCTATAATGGAAAGCTCATCATGCAGTAACCGGCCATTGGCAAAAATGAAATGATCACAATGGGCGTTGTCACCTCCAACTGTTGCGCGCAGCGTGAGAGTTTGCGTGTTTTCAGGGATGTTAAAAGATATATGTGTGTTCCTTGCTTCAGCTCCGCGCCAGACACCTGATCTATAAATCTCTTTGTCGTCAGCATCCACTATTATCTCAACAGAAGCGGGCTGTCTAGTATCGGTACATGGATTCGGCATGTCAAAATAAGCGTCAAATTTCGTGAAGTCTCCAGCGCTGAGATCGTAAACGATGCGGCTTGGAGCATGTGTGTAAAACCAATAGTTCCACTCTTTTGTGTAAGGTATAGAACTTGCCGGTACAAAACCAGTGTGGGGTTGAGGCGGAAGATTCCCGTCGGGCGTTTTTTCCCAAGTGGCTCCCCCCCCAGCCTACCCATTCGTGTTGTGGATTTGTAGGTGTAAGGGCATCGGGGCTGTCGTAAGAGAGTGTTAAATACGTTGCTGCGTCGTCTGTTCCGTAGTCTTGTTTATCTAAGGCAAAGTCTACTGGAATGAGGCTTTGGTTTCCGTCGTTATCCTGCACCTGTATCCAAACCCGTCGTTCACTTACGAGCTCGCCGCGGTTTATCTCAAAAATAGCCGTGTTGCTGGGTCCGTTTAATCGTGTCCAGTCAAGAACGCAGTGGTCTGAATCTCTAAACAACTGGGCTTGGTAGAGTCCCCGCCCCGCGATTAGGTCTGTAGAAACCCTGATATATTCGCTCTTGTCTTTCTGTATCGTTTCGGGGCGTTTGGGGGTTAAGATCCGGGGCGGTGGTCTTACGACGTGATCACCGGTGTTAAAGTATCAGCTTTTGTTTAGCCAGCGGGCCTCGTAAAGCTCTAATACGCCACTATGCCACATAAGGAAGTTTTCACCGCGCTTACCTGCGAGATTATGATACAACCCAAAGGCGTGTCCGAGTTCGTGCGCGACAGTAGATAAAGCGAAGTTGCTATCTTTGTTCGCAACGGCGGTCCAGCCTTTACACGCGCCGCAGTCGTGTTCAAATCGTGCCTGGCCCTGTCCGTTCCACCCACCTGCTACACCGTCAAGTCCTCCGATGAATGAGATTAGAATATCATTCTGGTCCTTCATATTTGTAGGCAGTTCAGCATCTAATGTTCCCGCTGTATCGCGGAAATAGTGATGAGCTGTGTATTTGCCTTTTACGGTGTGAACGACGACCTTACCAGCGGTGTCGCGTTCCAGCCGAAAGGTTTTCCTGCCGAATTTATGCCGCTCCATTTCCTCAGCATAATATTCTTGGGTGTGTTCCATAGCGTCTCGAATTTTCTCAATAGGTCCTGCTACGGGTGCATCGGTGGGTTGAAAATAAATTACACGGACAGAGTACTCCGCGTGTACAAGCTGCACAGTGAAAACTATGAGTAACGTGAAAATAATTCTGATATATTTCATCAGTGTTTCCTGAGTTGAGTGTCTCTTTTTGACGTATTCTATCATAAACCAGTAAAAAGAGACACTTCGCTTGTCAGTTATTCGTATTAAGCAGCATTCATCCTGATCTAAACTCCTTCGGATTCACCCATTGTAAAGTTGTCGGAACAGATCAGAAGATCTAAAAATCAGCTGCTTAGTCCTGATGCCAAAGAAAAACCGGTAATGTAAACAGTCCTGTAGGTAAGCGTTGGGAGTGTAGTAGGATTGGCTGCGTTGAAGGCGGTTCGGGAAACCGCCCAGTCTGCTATCCGAAATCTCGGCTTAGGCATGTGTGGGATCCGTTAGTGGCCGCCGACTTCACCGACTTCAATGTCGATCTCTTCACGGTTTCTAATGCGTTCAACGAGACCATCTCGGATGTCCACAATTCTATCAGAAACATCAAGCATTTTCAGGTCGTGTGTAGCAGAAATTATCGTAACGCCCTGCTCTTCATTCAACCGTTTAATCAAGTCAATAATTTCGCGACCTATCACGGTATCAAGGTTTGCTGTCGGTTCATCGGCGAGGACGATACTCGGGTCATTGGCGAGAGCTCTGGCAATAGCAACGCGTTGACGTTGTCCGCCGGACAGTTCATCAGGTAGGTGATACATCCGATCCCCTAAACCCACCATATCGAGCAGTTCTTCGGCTTTTTCATTCCGCCGTTTCTCAGGAATCCCAGCAAAAATCATGGGTAACGTTACATTCCCATGTGCGCTCCGTACATGCAATAGATTATAACTCTGAAAGATATATCCGACCCGGTGGCAACGAAACGCCGCGATCTGTCTTTGGGAAAGTTGCGACATATCTTGCCCGTCAATGTAAACCTGTCCTTCTGTAGGTGTATCCAGTGCGCCAATCATGTTAAAGAGCGTCGATTTCCCGGAACCGGAGGGCCCCATCAACGAGATATACTCCCCGCGTTCGATCTCGATATTGATACCATCCAAGGCACGGAGGACGTTTGAACCCATCCGATATTCTTTGACGACATCTTCAGTTTTTACAACAATATCAGCCATAACCTTTTCCTTTTTCGCCTCCCATTCCATCACTAGCGGAGCTGTAGATTTGGTTTTTCACGTTTCCCTCTGCAGTGTACAAAAGACGTGTCGAATAACGCCTATACCTCAGTCCGCATTGCTTCAGCGGGTGGGAGTTTCGCCGCACGCCATGCTGGGAAGGATGAACCGATCACAGCCAAAATCATACCCAGACAGCATCCAAGCAAGATGACAACAAGCACACCCAACCGCATGGTTCCATCTTCAGGTTGTGCGGGTAGTAAAGGGAAATAGAAAAACAGATCTAACCCATAGTCTTTAAGCCCCAAAAGAACCGCACCCAGCGTTCCAATGAGTGCGCCGATAAGGGCACCTGAAAACCCTTGGAACCCGGATTCAAGTAGGAATAATCGAACCACGAACCCGTCTAAGGCCCCGAGGCATTTCATTGTACCAATCTCACGGAAGCGTTCCGTGACCGCCATCAACATAGAATTTGCAATCCCGACGACACACACAATCAAGGACATAACAATTAGCCAAATATCTTTCGTGGAAATGCCTTTTTCTGTTGTTTCTTCAAAGGTGTTAATTGTCGATTGCCGCCCACTCTCCTGTAAGGCGAGACCAATTTCATTATTCGTCCAGACTGAAACCAAGAATGCAATGCCCAGTGTAATGCCTGCGGTTGTAATAATCGAACGCCCAAAACGGATTTTCAAGCTTTGAAAGCTAATCCGCAGCGATTCCATAAACGGGAGATCAATCTGTTCTTCAATTGGTGTTTTCTGCTGCAACTCTCTGCCTCCTTAATTTGTATCTACTTCTGTATTGTATCAAAATTACAATTTCAAGTCAAATTTTTCATTTATGCGAGAGATTATGTGAAATTGACGTTTCAGCGGTTCACTGTTATAATAGTTACAAAGGTAGGTATAAATCAATGTTTCGATTCCTTTTCCTCTTTCTCCTATTGGTAGCCATCGGAATGCTGTGTTGGCGTATACCGATTACTGCACACGACGCTTTTTATCCGCATCATCGTGAAGATTTTGAAAATATGGCCCGTCGTCGTCAACTGAGAGGAACTGTTATCCTCAGTACGATAGTCTTCGTTGGCACTATAGGGACGATAGTCTATATAGCATTGCGAAAAAGTAGCACTGAAAACAAAACAGAACAGATAGCGAATAAAACAGTTCAAGAACGATTGGAACATGCCGCAAACACCGCCGCAAAAGCTGCGCGACATGCTCTCAACGGTGACAGTAATGTCAAGGAAGCCGCCACGACCGCTCTCACAACTTATGCCGAAACTTCTGGCGTTTCCTGGCAATCCCGTTCTCATAGATTAGCCAACGCCGAATCTGTACCCTACCAAATTCGGTGCAAAATTGGAAACGATGTCGTCACCCTCAGTATCAGAGCGAATATCATCGAAGTAAAGGCTGACCACTACTTTTCTAAAACAGGTTTTGGTTCGCAAGGCATCTCGAAAGGTACGAGTGCAACTGCTGTGCTAAGAATTAGAGGTGAGGAAGAGGAATAGCGTATGAGATAAGAACTGACCCGTTATGCCGTGAGTCGATTAATGAGTGAGGCACTATAACCGGCACCGAACCCGTTATCAATATTCACAACAGTGACACCAGAAGCGCAGCTATTCAGCATACCCAAAAGTGCAGCAAGCCCACCAAAACTTGCACCATACCCAATGCTTGTCGGCACTGCGATGACAGGACAATCCACTAACCCACCAACCACGCTTGGCAGTGCCCCCTCCATCCCTGCGACGACGATAATAACGCGCGCTGTCAAGAGTTTCTCATGGTTGCTTATTAATCGGTGTAACCCTGCAACACCGACATCGTAAAGCCGTTCGGGCTGGTTCCCCATCATCTGTGCCGTTTCAGCGGCTTCCTCTGCAATAGGTAAGTCGGAAGTACCGGCAGAAACAACGAGGATCCCCGAAACTCCTGCATCTTTAGACTGGGCAACGGTGATCGTGCGTCCAAGTGTATTATAGCGTGCCTCAGACGCAATTTCCTTCACAGACTTGTACATATCAGGTGTGGCACGAGTTGCCAAGAGGGGATGCCCCGCCGCGAGGATACGTTCGCTAATCTGTTTCACATGTGTCACCGTCTTTCCTTCGCAAAAAATAACCTCAGGAAATCCGGTCCGAAGTTGACGATGGTGATCGACTTTTGAAAACCCTAGATCTTCAAAGGGAAGCGTGCGGAGAGCTTGCAAGGCATCCTCTACAGCAACTTTCTCGTCCTTAACCTGTTCGAGTAGGGTTTTAAGCTTTTCAATTTGCATTCAGATAGTCATCAGTTGTCAGCAGCCAGTTATCAGGAGAGCGGGTGGTAGTTGCTATTATTTTTAACTGCCACAACACCTCTGGTAACCGATTGCTGACAACTTTTGCAAAAAAACACTTAGGTTTCCTCGGTAGCCCTTTCATCGCTTTCATCTGTGCCACCGACCCCTGGGATGGAGTTAGCAATTTTCGCACGAACGTCCGCGGATACCTGGCGCCCTGCTTCAAAAGCACCTTTGACCTGTTCACCTGCTTCCTGGATCCGCTCTTTACCGCTATCTACGATACCTTGAACGCTCTCTTTGCCTTGTTCCATGAGGTGTTGAGCACTTTGTCGTGCGCTATCAGAAGTTTGTTGTGCTAACTCAACCGTCCGATTTTTCGCGTCAACGGATTTATCGCGAATTTTCTGGCGGGTCTCTCTACCGGAAGTTGGTGCGTAAAGCAGGCTGATAACAGCACCTGCCATAAAACCCGTGAAAAAAGCGAAAATCATGCCCAATCCATTGTCCCGTCCATTATTGCTCATTTTCTTTTCCTTTCTATAAAATAGTTAATTTTGTCTCGGTGTAGTTTATAACCCAAAACCCGGCGTTAAAGTTTACGAGAATCATCGCAAAAAGTTTCAATTCTAACATTCTTTTTTTGCGGGCTACAATTTTTTCTTTCATAAGGTTCCGCCTGTCAGGCAAACTGCGCGCTCTCCAACTATCCACCTGATGCCTCGGTCCCCGATGTTTTTTCCTGTTCTTGTTCTGGGGCGTGATCAGAATCAGAATTCCCCTGCTCTGCGCTTTTGGAAGCAAAACCGGAAGCAAAATTATCCCATCCTGCCATGATGCCCCGCCACAAATTTCCCGATGCCTCGGATCCCGATGTTTCTTCTTGTTCTTGCTCTGGGGCGCGATTGGAAACAAAATTCTTCCATCCTGCCTTGATCCCCTGCAAAAAACTTATAATATCAGTCAAAGAGCCAGCTAATTGATTACGGAAGAAAGTCGCTTGCTCAATTGTCTGCCCAGAAAAACCGATGACTTTTTGAAGTAATTCCTCAAGCGCTTGAATACTCTGATTCAAGGCGCCACTCATTTCTTGGATATTATGCACAGTGGGCTGAATTTCAGACTCGCTAATCTCTTGCAAGGAAGCCGTCAAACCATTTAGGTTTTGTAGCAACGCTGGTAACTCCGCGTTCACCGTTTGCACAGTCTTATCCACGTCAGCTATCAATTCGCCGAGTTCCTGATTGACAATGCTTTCCGTAGAGTTTAAGGTGTTTCGGATGCTATTCAGTGAATTGCGCAGACTCCCAACTGCAGCACACAAGTAGCCCGCAAGAACCGTAAGAGCTAGCAGCAAAATACCGAGGCTAAATTTCCAAAAAATTGAAGCAAAAACACCCCAATCCATATTCTCTCCTTCGTGCGTATCCCAACACACCGTTATTCAGATACCTGTAAAAAGATGCCTTGTTTATGGCTTAAACCTGAATTTGTTTTTTGATGATTTCAGTCGTTGCATCGATTGCAGCGTTTACTTTACTGGGACTCTTGCCGCCCCCTTGTGCAAGCTCAGGACGACCCCCGCCACGCCCGTCTGCCAATTGGGTGAGTTCAGAGATGATTTTACCCGCATGCAAACCGCGATTTTTCACAAGGTCGGAGGTCACACCAACCACAAAGACCCCAGCGTCCCCATTAACAGAAGCAAGGGCAACCACACCAGATTCTAAGCGGTTTTTGAGTTCATCAACCAGCTTTCGCAATTCGTCTCTATGTGTATCTGCCACAACGGAAGCGACAACTCTCATATCTCCGACAAGCGTAGCCCCTTCGACCAAGACCTTGATATCAGTCAGTGCCAGCTGCCCTTTCAATTGTTGCAGCTGCTGTTCCAATTCCCGTTGTTGCTGCAGCAGCCGTTTAAGCCGTTCAGACAGGGCAGTTTTGGGGGTTTTCAGTAGGTTCGCTACATTGGAAAGCAGAACGGTATCATCTTGGACAGTCGTTACCGCGACAGTACCGGTCAATGCTTCAACCCGTCTAACCCCTGCAGCGATACTACTCGCACCCGTCAGTTTCACAAAACCGAGTTCACCAGTCGCTCCAACATGTGTACCACCGCACAATTCAACACTGTATTCACCAGCCCGTACGACCCGTACGATGTCGCCATATTTGTCACCAAAGAAGGCTAAAGCTCCTTTCGCTTTCGCTGCATCCAAAGGCATTTCGCTTATAGAAAGTGGATCATTTCCACGAATTTTCTCATTGACGAACCCTTCAATGTCGCGGAGTTGCTCTGGAGATACAGACTCATAGTGCGAAAAATCAAACCGGAATCTACCGGCTTCAACAAGTGAACCGGCTTGGCCGACATGTGTCCCGAGCACATGTCGCAAACCGCTGTGTAAGAGATGGGTCGCTGTGTGACTTATGGTAACAGCGCTACGGTGTTCGGTATCGATCTGCGCATGCACAGCGGTATATGGCGTAATTTCACCCTCAGTCACCTTGCACTTATGAACAACCAAGTCAGCCGAAGGTTTGAGTGTGTCTTGTACATGTAACTTCGCGTCTTTGCTTTCAATTGTGCCGACATCGCCCACCTGCCCGCCAGACTCGCCATAAAAAGGTGTGCGATTCAGGAGCATAAATACCTCGTCCCCTTGTTGCGCGCTTGCCACTGACTCAGAATTAGCAATTAAAGCAACAATTTTTGCCTCTGCAGCGTCTTGTGTATAACCAACAAACTCAGTTTCCCCATGTTCTTTAAGGACTTCGGCGTAAACAAGAATTTCTTCATCTTTTGCCCCTCCTTTCGCTTCCCACGCTGCTCGTCCGCGCGACTGTTGCGCCTCCATGCTCTGCTCGAACCCTACCACATCAACAGTGAATCCGTGTTCGCGTGCAAGCATCTGCGTCAAATCGAGTGGGAAACCGAAAGTATCGTACAACGCAAATGCCCGCTTTCCGTCAAGTTGCGTTTCATCTTGTTCTGTGAGTGAAACGAATGAACCATCAAGGAGTTCTAAACCGCGTTCAATTGTTTGATGGAAGCGATGCTCCTCTCCTTGAATCGTGTGGGTGATAAACTCCCGACGTGGTAGGACATCAGGAAAAACATTACCGAGCAATTCAATGACCTTATCAACGATCCGGTAAATGAAGGCTGCGTTCATATTTAATTTTTTGCCGTAAAGCACAGCACGTCGCAAGATTCTACGGATGACGTACCCGCGTCCTGCGTTAGATGGCATAACCCCATCGCCAATTGCGAAGGTTAAACACCTAATATGGTCAGCAATAACCCGATGTGGCAACCCACGTTCATCGTGGAAATAGGGAGTGTCTGTCATATCAGCGATTGTCGCTAAGAGTGGCGTGAATATGTCTGTTTTGTAGTTTGAATCAACGCCTTGCAATATAGAGGTAATCCGCTCAAACCCCATGCCCGTATCCACATGCGTTGCGGGAAGCCGCTCAAGGGTTCCGTTTTCGCTCCGATTGTATTGAATGAATACAAGATTCCAAAATTCCATGAACCGGTCGCTGGTGTTTGGACCGGCATCAGGATCATTTGCGGTTTCAGGAAAGGCTTCGACACCCATGTCAATAAATAGTTCACTGCAAGGACCACAGGGCCCCGTCTCTCCCATCTCCCAAAAGTTGTCCTTATCACAGCGGCGAATCCGCGAGAGCGGTAGGTCGGTCTCTTGTAACCAGAATTTTTCTGCCTCGTCGTCGTCAAGATAGACCGTTGTCCAGAGGCGTTCCTTGGGAATCTGCCAGAGTTCGGTTACCAATTCCCACGCAAAAGCGATAACTTCCTGCTTGTAATAATCCCCAAACGACCAGTTTCCGAGCATCTCAAAAAAGGTTTGATGGCTTGGCGAATAACCGACTTCTTCAAGGTCATTATGTTTTCCGCTGACGCGCAGACACTTTTGGGTATCAACAGCGCGCGTATACTCCCGCTGCCCAATACCGAGAAACACATCTTTGAACTGGTTCATACCAGCGTTGGTAAACAAAAGCGTCGGATCACCGGCGGGTATCAAGGACGCACTTGGAACAATTGTGTGTCCCTGTTTGCGAAAGTATTCAAGAAAACTGGTTCTAATTTCGTCTGATGTCATATTTTTAAATTCTCCCTACTTCTCCTGCTCCAAATTATAGTCTACTTTCTATAGAGAAGTCAAGCCAAAAATCTGATTGGGTAGCTTTAACGGCTTGCGCTAACCTCTAAAAGATTTGCGCAAGTACCCATCTCACAATTTCCGATCCGAATCCGCGGCGCGCCAAAAATCCGTGTAATCGGCGTTTTGCGACGTGAATAGGTAACCGTTGATACCGCTTCACTCGTTTTTGGGCAAGTTGAAGCGCAAGGGTCGCTTCGTCTTCAGTTTCTACCTGTGCCACAACTTGCTCCGCAGTTTCACGATCAACGCCCTTGTCAAGCAGCTCATGTTTCAGTAAGGTCTTGCCTCTCGGATTGGACTTTTGCCTACGGACCACCCAATTCTCTGCGTATTTCCGGTCGCGAATATGCCCAGAGTCAATTAATTCCTCAACAGCTATTTCAACGGCTTCTTCCGAAAACCCTTCTCGTGTGAGCCGATGCTTCATCTCACTTTTGGTATAGGTTTTTGACCTAACCCTCAGTCGAGAATCCTCTGTCTCGTCATTGCCGTCGTTATTCGGTGTTTCACGGAGCAATCTTAGGGCGTAGTTTTTGGCGCGCATCACCTCATCGGCGGCAATCAATTTTTCAATGACTTCGGCTTCAATCTCCAAACCGACGCGTAACCCAAAATTTTCAACTAAAGCAGCATGAAGGACAACAAACGGTGCCCCATCGAAAAAGAGTTGACGATGTGAAGGCAATTCAGGAAGTGCCTGAATATCTGTAATTCGCTGTCTCATGTCCTACCACTACTCTTAGAAGACCGCTGTCATCAAACTTCTTCGGTGTGGAAACCCTGTCTTTAGACGGGGAGGAAACACCGATCCTGTCGTTGAAATTTAAGCGTGTGAGAACTTGAAAATTGGTGCGTTTTTATTGATCGTTAATCGTTTTCCATACTAGGTCGTATAGCGAAAATCTGCCTTTTGCATTAATGCCTGAGAGTCGCGTGATCCGGTATTTTATGTGGCATACCAATATATTTTTGGTATTATGGGGTGGACTTTCACCGCCAACAGTGTGGTATGCGAGACACCAAGAATGTGGTTAACCCTGCTAAAGCCGCTATGCCCTCACAGGGCGATCTTTACAGAATTGTGCATGGTAATAAGCGCGAGGCTGAAGTTTCCTGTTTGAAAACCTGCGATTACGAAGGCCTCGCGCTTCAACGAGAGGGTGTACGTGTTATAACATCTATTGACCGCGGCTCCTGCCTGCCCAGAGGGCACCGCGTTGCAGGAGCGTTCCAAACGTCTCATGCTGACATGCCGCCGCATCATGACCGAGCGCGAGGTAGAAAACTTTCCCTTCACCCCAGTTTTTCGTCCACGCTACCGGTGCTGCTGCACCTTTCCATAATGCTGATGCAAGCACATGGTTCCGAGGATCGTAATCAAGGATGTATTGTTCATCCGTCACAACGAACTCGTCAAGTCCTTCCGTAATTTCGTGTTCACTATCGACAATACTAACTTGGTAGTCGCGGTAGCGCGGGTGTGTGACAAAATAGCCCCCTACCATCGAACGATACTCTGGGCATCCACGGAATGAATCCGCTGCCGAGTGCACACCAACGTACCCTTTGCCTGAAGCGATATGGTTGAGGAGCCCGTTTTTCTGTGCGTCTGAAATCTCCCCTATCGTGTAATAGAAGACAATGAGATCATAAGGATCTAAATTCGGTGAGACGAGGGCATCCAGGTCTTCCTCGACTCTGGTAATCTCAAATTCATCCTGCTGTGAGAGTACGTTCACGATTTCATTACTACACCCTTTCCAATCGTGAATCGCCCCTCCTGCAAAAACAAGTGTGTTAATTTTTGCCATAGTTAGCCTCCTTGCTATATGATATTGCTATTATATCACACATACAGAAATATAGGCAATTTTTTTGGATTTGCGTAGCAGAGTGTCTTGTGGTATAATGATTAGGAAATTAGCCGATCTCCTGTCTTGCTTTCACTATCAAAAGGAGGCACTATGCCGAAAAAAATCGCCATCTTTCCAGCCAGTTTTGATCCCGTCACCAATGGACATGTCGACCTCATTGATCGGATTTGTAACCTCGGTGTTTTTAACGAGCTCGTTGTTGCTATCGGCGTTAACCCTGCTAAACCGGCGCGTTTCACGCTTCAGGAGCGCATTGAGATGCTTGAAATTGTCATTGGTCCGTATCCACAAGCTACAATTGATGGCTATACTGGATTGACGGTGCATTACGCTCAAGCACGCAGTGCCCGCGCGATTGTCCGGGGACTGCGCGAAGTCTCCGATTTTGAATGGGAGTTCAAGATGGCGAGGATGAATCAACAGATTGCACCAGATATTGATACCCTCTTTATGATGGCTAATACCCAATACGCACATATTAGCTCAACGCTTGTAATGGAGGTCGTGCAAATGGCACAGCGGAAGATGAGTGAGGAGAAGTTACGGGAGATGGTACCAGAAATTGTCGTCGAATTTATCAAGAAAAAATTTGGAGGGTTTTCGATTATGTGATGCTATGCGGTTCTCTTGTCATTGAGCACTTAGGCCAATCGTAAGGGTTGGGTCATCCAGCCCCACGTGGGTTTTAAAAATTGGGCGAAAACATCATGTAGGTTTCCGAAAACTCTCAAAATTTGAGGTGCTTTAAATGGTTATCAGTCATCAATTGTTAATTTTCAGTCAAGAGGTTACCTTCAACTTGGGGTACTCCAGAACTGATAAGCAATAACCACTAGCTATTAGAACCGATTGTCCAGACTTAAACTTACATTGAAACCTGGGGCATTTATACCCGAACCGTGCTGACGATATCGTTGATCGAGAAGGTTCTCAAGGGATAACGTTAGTCGTGTGTAATCAAAGAGTCTCATCCCCCCCCGGATGTTCAGTGTCCACCATTCTGGTGTTCCAGCATCTATGGCATAGCCGTTAGCATCGAACTGGACCTCCGCTGGATCGCGCGTTGCTCCTTGGATCCGTGGGTCACGGATGTCGCTTCTGTTTAAGCGCCTCTGTTCTGTTGCCCCGCGCACAAAGAACATCGCCCAATACGGGGTATTTGTGGGTTCCCACTGGACTCCAATGATGCCATTCAACGGCGGTTCTCTACGCGTGCGTGCTTCCCAAGGTTTACTCGGATCTGGTGCTACGCCATTGATTGTGATGACCTCTCCACGTATCAATGCCACATTACCAAAAACCGACCAAGTAGATTGGATCGGGATAAGTCCTGCTAATTCAATCCCTTGAAACTGTGCCTCATCGACATTATCAAAAACGAGTACGTCAATATCTTTGTACTGTTTGATTAGGTCTTGATGGAGTTGGGGGATCGGTTCCCCCTTCTCTTGGTATGCCTCTTGGACAGGTTTGCGAGCAACCAAACCACTAACCTTGCTGTAGAAGAACGTTAGGGCACCACGGAAGAACGCATGTTGTGCCTTGAATCCAACTTCAGCTGTCCACGAAGTTTCAGGGCTCAGATCAGGACTCGGTGCCGTAACACCCTCATTGGTGACTTCTACCGCCGTTGTGTCATTTAGAGAGGGGGCGCGGAAGGCTGTTCCAAAACTGCTGACAAAGTTCAGGTACTCTGTTAAACCGACCACCAGCCCTGCACTTCCTGTCAAACTGTTGTCGAATTTATTGAAGATGTCGAAAGTCGGGTCTCGGACGGAGAGATCTGCAGTGGTTTGATAAAACGTTGCGCGCCCGCCAAGTGTGAGTTCTACTCGGTCATGCAACATAATTTCATCTTGAAAATAGAGACTGGCATCCCAGAATTGAGAGCCGCTAATGAAGCGTCCAAGGCTATTGTTAATATCTTCTTTTCCAGTCTTAAGGGAGGTTTTGATCGTCTGACTCTGCAACATGTCCAAGTAAAATTCACCACCACCGACCAAGCGTTGCCGCGGAAGGATTGTGCTAATCGCTTGTGCGCTTAAGCCGATGGTGTTAACCGTATCATATCGCTGTTGTCGAGATGTTGCGTCGAGAATGACTTCGTTTCGTCCCTCTTTTTGGCGGTGATACGAGGCTGTCACACGGAATCTATCAATACTTTTGCCGACGGGATTGAGTATATAGTTGGCATAAACAAGGTCGCGATTTTGCGGTTCAAAAAAGAATTCATCAAATTCCTGAGGCGCGATTTTATCATACCGCGGTGTTTGGGGCTGCCGCCACATCTGGTAAGCAATGTTGACAGTGCTCGTATCATTGAGTTGATACGCAATTTTCGCATCAGCATCATAAGCGCTCCACCCCAGTGGTCCCTCTTTGTCAACGAGCCATCTATCAGGAATCTCATCTTTTGACAACTCACCGATTTGATCATACGTATAGAGTTTCACACCATTCGGCATTCCATCTACTATTTCATACTTCCGATTTTTGTAATGGAGGTCGTACCCACTTCCAGGGTTCACATCCCCGTAGAATCTTACGCCCCCCCCGGCGATAAACCCAAATCGTCCTTGGTTCCCTGTCACCTCTAATCTACCGAGCCGTTCCTGTGTAGCAGTCGAGTAGCGAGCAAGCAATCGTGGTTGTATAGCCAAAGTTTTTTGCGCTGGATCAATCGGAACTTCCTTGGTAAAGAAACTCACAACCCCTCCCAATGCTCCGCTTCCATACAGCATGGAACTTGAACCGAGCAAAACCTCTGCGCGTTCTAACATCTCCGGTGCAACAGTTGCAGTATATTGATTTGGCCCCGAACGAAACGTCGAATTGTTGAGGCGGACCCAGTCTACCTGTATTGCGGTTTGGTACCCCGTTAAGCCTCGAAGTATCGGCGATCCTTGTCCGACCGTCGTCTCCTGAGCGATGACACCAACGGAGTCACGAAGTAAGTTGGAGGCGTGCTCTACATTGGAGCGCTCCAATTGCGTTAAATTGAGGACGCTGACAGAATTGGGGGTATTGAACGGATATTTCTCAGCACGTGTGGCTGTAACCGTTATCTCTTCCATTGTGACAACTTCCTCATCGCCCTGACCTTCCGCACCCGCACGTGGCACCCAGCTCATCAATAAACTTAAACTTATCACCAAAACAAGATAGAATCTTTTCATGAGTCCTCTTCTCCTTTGAACCTATCTCTATAGATGTTGCGTCGGCAACTTTATGTTCACCGTATAGCAAATTGCGTGCCATTCATATTTTCAGATAAAATAGACAAATTTCAGTCTGTTTTTGCCACAATTTGTTCAGTACTGTTCATTTATTGAACACTTTCACCCCTCGTTGAAGCCTTTGGCAAGGACCTGTAATAATATATAGGATGGACGCAATTTTGACCGTGTTCCGCGCACTTTGTGAGATGGCGTTCTGTGAAAAAACACAGGCATTCGGGGGCGGCACAACCTAATAGGTTATGCGACAACAGAGCATTCTGCGTAAGCCCTAACTTAGAATAATGCTTTATCTTGTATTTTCGGGGAGAGCACAGCCTAACAGGCTATGCTACAAAGGTCTATAATCGCTATTTTGCTGCCGAAGACTACTACGTGGCGCAACCTAATAGGTTATGCGACAAATTGATTATATGCCCAAATCACGTACCTAAGGTGCGTGGGGGAACAACCTGACAGGTTACGCTACAAATGAGCATGCTGGATTAAAAATTAGCTCTTGTATTTTGTTAAAGGTTATGATAGTCTATAGATCAAGATTTCGGTATAGGAGCGATAACACAATTGCCAAAACAAAAATTAAACTTTGCTTTTATTGGGTGTGGCGGCAACGCACGCGGCCACGGACGCAGTGTGTCGAGGGTTGAAGATGTAGAGATTGTCGCCCTTGCGGATCCGAATGCAAGTTCACTCGATGCCTTCAAGGAAAATATCGGTTTAGATGCATCTGTTCCTACATACGCCGACCACGTTGAAATGTTAGCTGCTGCGAAACCAGATGCCGTTGTTATTAGTTCACCGCACGGTCTCCATTTCCAGCACATTATGGCCGCGCTTGATGTCGGATGCCATGTGCATACCGAAAAACCGATGGTCTGCACGGTGGATCACGCGAAACAGGTGATCGCAAAAGTCGAGGAAACCGGCTTACACCTGATGATAGGCTACCAACGGCATCTGAGCCCCCCTTATCAATACTGCCGCAACATCGTCCAGAGCGGTGAACTTGGGCAGGTCAACTTCGTTGCTGCGCAGCAATCGCAGAACTGGTATCGGAGCCAACAGAGCAAATGGCGACAAGACCCATTCCTCGGTGGCGGCGGTCAGCTGAACGATTCGGGTAGCCATCTGATTGACATTCTTCTCTGGGTATTGGAAGTGAGGCCTGATACTGTCTTCGCAATGATTAATAACTTAGATATTGAGGTAGATGTTCTCACTGCAATGTCGATCAAATTCGATACGGGTGCCTTGTGCAACATCAGCATTGTTGGACACGCCTACGGTGGGGTGCAAGAAACATTTTCTATTTGGTTAGATGAAGGTTCCCTCTATCTCCGTGACGGCATACTTTATCGCCAAGGACGGGAAGGTAGACCGGCACCTGTTGATGCATCTGACATGCCCGCATCAGGCGACAAAGATGTCGCTTTTATTGAACTCATCCGCGGTGAACGCACAGAGAACCCGATTGGTGTTGAAAACGGCTTGCGGGTCATCCAACTCACCGAAGCCGCATGGCAATCCGCTGCCCTCGGTAGACCTGTTAAGGTGGATTTGCGTTGAACGTTGTTTTCTGTTACGATCTTGCCAGAGCTTGTAGCCCCAAGCATCGCGCCGAGACGGATATACGGCAAGCAGCGTTTAAACAAAAGGAGTCTGATCGAACCGCAAGGTAAATTAAAAGTGCTTGATGTCCAAAACCTGTGCAAATCCTTGAATAAGAAACCGTTGCTTACGGAACTTACGTTTCAGGGAACAGCGGGTGAATGTCTCATTCTACTAGGTAGAAATGGCGCGGGTAAAACCCTCCTGCTCAACATCTTAGCGACCTTAGTTGAACCGACATCGGGCAGCGTCTTTATTGATGGTCTCGATGCATTTGCGAACTTGAAGGCGGTACGCCCGTTTATTGGATATATTCCCGGCTCATTTGAAGGATACCCTGAGTTGTCTGTCATCGCGTATCTTAATTTTTTCGCGAGGGCATATAAATTAGAGAAGGGCGAGCGTGCCTCGTTGACTGAAGCTGTGCTTGAACTTATGGACATTCAACACCTACGCGAGGCTAAAATTAGTGCTCTCTCAACGGGGGAACGGCAACGACTCTTGTTCGCCAAAACCTTCTTGCATGAACCTCAGTTGTGGCTGCTTGATGAGCCGCTCACCCCGCTGGATCCAGGGGGCCAGGCCGAAGTGATTGAACTGCTTGGTGAACTCCGATCAATGGGAAAAACTGTTGTCATCGCTACCAACCGCCTTGAGGATGTACCGCAATTGTGTGGGACCGAATTTCAAGACAACACATCTATCGGAATCTTGGACGGTGGACAATTTGTTATGTTCAAGACGTTTCGCGAGCTCCGGGAGGATAGCGCTGCAGCCGATACCACAGAAACCCTCCGCAAAAGTTGGTTAAATCAACTCTTCGCGCACCTTGCAACCTAAAACTTGCTCTACAAAAGTCTGGAGGTTACAAAGTCATAATGTCAGATATAGGAAAATTCTTTCACGAAAACGGATACTATTTCGCCCAAGGGGTCTATTCGTCCGAAGAAATTAATGCAATGGCAAACGATTTCGATCGGGTGGTGGATCAACTCCTGAAGAGCGATGAGAACGTCAATGCGCGTTGGGGTGGCAGATTGATGGATGCGCTTGACGGTGGCGAATCTGTTATCATACACACCCATAATATCCAAAGTTTCTCTGCAGTCTGGATGCAGGCATTCTTGCAGGAGAAGTTTCTTGATATTACTGAAGCCATTCTCGGCCCCGATATTCTGCTCCACCATTCCAAGCTCTTCTGCAAACCGCCAGAAAAAGGTGCACCCTTTCCGATGCACCAAGATTGGCAGTATTTCCCTTCCGTCAAAGACAGCATGATTGCGGCGATTATTTACGTCTCCGAAGCTACCGATGAGATGGGCTGTGTCCGCGTCTATCCCGGCTCACACAAGCAGCTCGGACGCACTGACGGTATGATGGGAAGCGGGGCTAACGCTGAAGTTACGGAGCGATACCCGATTGAAAATGCCACCGTTTTAGAAGCGGAACCGGGTGACGTGCTTTTCTTTAGCTACTTCACATTGCACGGTTCAATGCCGAACTATTCCAATCAGACGCGAAAGAGCGTTCTCGTTCAGATGCATGCTGGTGACGATGAGATTGAATCTGGAAACCGCCACACCAATGTCCAACTGGTACTCCGCGGCTGGAACCATCTGGCAACCCGTTCCGCCGTTGGTAGAATTAGATAATAAGGAGAATTAAATTAAATGATTAGAATCGCAAAGATGAGTATGGCACATGTCCACGCTGGTGGTTATGCCCGAAAAATTAACGAAAATTCTGAAACTGAACTTGTCGCTGTCTGGGACGAAGAAGAATACGGCGGTAAAGAGGCCGCTGAACAATACGAGATCCCTTTCTACACGGATATTGATTCAGTCCTCAGCCGCGACGACGTAGATGCGGTCGCTGTTGACGCAATTACGTCTGATCATCCGCGCGTCATGATCGCCGCCGCTGAAGCTGGGAAACATATCTTTACTGAGAAAGCCCTCGCGATTACCGTCGCAGAATGCGATCCGATTATAGAAGCTGTTGAGAAGGCAGGCGTGAAGTTTATGATTTCACTGCCTTCGCGTGCTAACCCTGAAATCTTGTTTGCGAAAAAGGCAATCGACGACGGACTCCTCGGTGATATAACGTTCGGCAGAGGACGAATTGCGCATTCCGCCGCACTGGATAGCTGGTTCAGCGGTACAAGTGCTTGGTTTGCAGACCCAGCGCGCGCAGGGGGCGGTGCCCTTTTTGATTTGGGATGTCACCGGGTCGATGTCATCCGGTGGCTAATGGGTGAACCTAAGAGCGCTATTGCTAAAATTAACAACTTTACAGGTAATTACCCGATTGATGACAACAGCGTTTCAGTTGTTGAATTCGCAAACAAGGCACTCGGCGTGATTGATGTTGCATGGACACACCGTTCCGGCCCGAACATGCTGGAGATATATGGTACAGAAGGTTCGTTTGCTGCCGGACACGGCGAGATACACTTTGAAACCCGTAAACTTTCTGATGAAGAAAAAGCGGAATACATTGCCAATGCTCCTGCAGCTCCACCCGAACCGATACAACAGTGGATTAACGCTATTCTTCGCGACGAACCGATGACAATTACGATCCAAGATGGTCGCAACCTCACAGAGTTGATGCAGGCGTTCTATATGTCCTCTGAACAGGGACAGGCAATAGAATTTCCGCTCTAATACCAAATTAACGAGATTTATTTTGAGAGTTTTCGTAGCATAACATAACTTGTTAGGCTGTGCCGTTTGTGTAGCATAGCCTGTTAGGCTGTGCCTCTGAGGAGAATCATGCAAGACTACCAACCTATTTCACTTGCTACTTTATGCAATGTCAGCACCGAGATTCTCGGCGAGAACGCAACGCCAAACCTCGGCACACAGACGTTCCACGGGCTTCCTTTCGACATCGCTGAAGGTACAACCTGTTTCTTGGGTTTTGGCGAAGGTGTTAGCACCAATTCCATTCGGGTTCCCGTCGGTGCAAGCCCGAAGCGGGTTATCTTTGTACATCGGCTACTTGAGTCGCGCATCCCTGAAGGCGAACCGATTGCCAAGCTCATTGCCTATTATGTTTTCCGTTACACCGATGGTGAAACGATCAGCGTTCCAATTCGGGAACGTTTTGAGATCGGAGGCATACCGCAGGGGTGGGGACAGCAGCCCTTCCTCGCGATACCTGACCGACAGGAAAGTTTAGCACCACGTTATGAGGGGGCTTGGGGTTCTGCGGGCAACCGACAAACGGAAGTCAGCCAAGGGACACCGCGCGACTACTATTTGTGGGTGTGGAAGAATCCGAGGGACAGTGCTGAAATCGCGTCAATTGAGATGCAACCACAAGAACGAAAATTTATTGTCGCAGCTGTTACGCTCGGTTACCTTGACGAAGATCCGATACCGCGGCGTCCCCGCCGCGAAGTCAAAATCACACTGCCGCAAGCCGATGATGCCAGCAAACGCTTTGATATGGAAGTCAGTGTGGACCGGGGCGTTGCGACCTATGCTTATCCTTTGCCGGAGAACGCTCCAGATGCCTTTATCAATGATGATTTCAAAGGGTGGGGCGAATCGCAAAACAACACGAGCAGCCCGGCGTACGTTGAAGTATCTGCCACGCCTTCTGCGACCGTTGAAGTCAAGAACCAGGGCGAAACACTTGGGCGCGTTAACTGGGGGGAAGTCCAGGAAAAAGGGGCTGTCCAACCCAACGAACGCCTCAAGGTAGAGATTATCGATTCCGGCAAAAATTGGGTGCATACTACTGTAATTGACGAGGATACAAACAGGCCTGTCCCGTGTCGTATTCACTTCCGTTCTCCACACGGCGTGCCTTACGCACCACACGGGCACCATGCGCATGTCAATTCAAACAACGGTACATGGCACATAGATGTCGGCGGCGACGTAAGACTTGGACAGATTAGTTACGCCTATATCGACGGCACGTGTCAGGGATGGCTGCCACGCGGGGATGTTATTGTTGATGTCGCGCGCGGCTTTGAATATACACCGCTGCGGGCGACTGTTAACATAAAACCCGGGCAACGCGAGTTAACGCTCCGCATAAAACGGTGGTGTGATATGAATACTGAACGCTATTTCAGTGGCGACACGCACGTCCATTTTTTGTCTACCCAGGGTGCCCACACCGAAGCACAAGGCGAAGACCTTGGGGTCGTGAATCTCCTCCTCTCTCAGTGGGGACACCTCTTCACGAATACGGAGGAATTCATCGGCAGACCCACGACCTCCACCGATGGACGGAGCATTGTCTACGCCACGCAGGAGAACCGTCAGCACCTCCTCGGTCATTTGACCCTCCTCGGTTTAAAAGAGCAGGTTGCACCGTGGTGCTCCGATGGCCCCGGAGAAGCCGAACTCGGCGGAAATATGGAAATCACGCTTTCGCACTGGGCGGATGCGTGTCATGCACAAGGCGGAACCGTCGTCTTACCACATATCCCGAACCCGAATTGCGAACCCGCAACGCTCATTGCCACTGGACGTGTAGATGCTGTTGAGTATCTTACCAACGCGATGTATGGACATATAGAGTACTACCGTTATCTCAACTGCGGTTATAAACTTCCACTCGTTGGTGGTACGGATAAAATGAGTAGCGATGTACCGGTAGGCATTTATCGCACCTACGTCCACATTCCTGATGATGAGGAATTTAACTATGAGAATTGGTGCAAATACATGAGTGCTGGCAATACCTTCCTCAGTGGCGGCCCCATGATTCGTCTCACTGTTGACGGTCAGCCTATTGGTAGCACAATTAACCTTCCCGGTAATGGTGGCACCGTTGAGGTCGAAGCCTCTGCGGACTCCATTTTCCCAATTCATACGCTACAGATTATTCAGGCAGGACATGTCGTTGCCTCGACTGAGAACAAACAGGGCAAAGCGCATCTACGCCTGAAAGCCAATCTGAAGGTAAACAAGCACTCGTGGATCGCGGCGCGATGCGGTGGCCCGAACTATGCCCAAGCCGTACCACACCACGACGGATGGGGGCGCGGTATCATTGCCCATACTTCACCCGTCTATATCGCGGTCGGAGGTGAGTGGTGGATGTTTGACCCGGAAACCGCGAACTATATGCTAACCTTGATTGAAGGCGGATTGTCCTATATTCAGCAGACAGCCCGCCATCATGAACACGGAACGGTGACCCACCATCATGGAGAAGATGACCATTTGGAATTCCTCTCTCGGCCCTTCCAAGAAGCACGGAAGGCGATCCATCGACGGATGCATCAATTGGGAATTCCGCACTAGCGGTTCACTTTAAATTCGTAGATAGGTGAGATGAGTTGCGTGTTCTCGCCATAGCAAATGCGGTTGTGCGTGCTGCTTATCAGGGTCCTTCTGTTTGCTATTTATGTAAAACTTAGCGTTAAAAAGCCACTTGAACACGCTCAATGGCCTTGACATGCCGTAGGGGCGAGGTCTCCTCGCCCGTTAGCATAAAACTGAGAATCAAAAATATACTTCAACACTCTCACCGGCAGGCTCTTTTGTAGCAGCTCCACCTCGCTTGCCGGGGGAGGGTCAAAACGCGTTCGTCCTAAGGGGGCCGGTTTCTGCACCGAGCTGCACAGCCTAACAGGAAACCATGCTACAAAGACTGCTCCCAACTGCAAAACTTAACAGGAAACCCTACTACAAATACTATACCCGCACAACCTAACAGATTAGGCTACAAAGCCCTATAATGAAAAAAGATACTTGAACGCGCGCAAAAGAGTTGACAATTTATCAAACTTATGTTATCATTTTTTTAAAGTCAGGCGTGAAAGGCGCTGGCTATGTAGGATGCGGGGATGAGATCCTCCTCCAATTCATTTGAGGGGGCTTGCGCGCTTGAACAATTTCCGAAGAAGGAGAACATAAAGATGCAAACGATAAGCCGTTTTTTCATTGGCATTTTAGCGCTATTTACTGTTGTAGCAAACACCGCTGCACAGGAGTATACGACGTGGGGGTTACCTGAAGGTGCGAAAGCCCGTATCGGCAAAGGTTGGATAGGTGAAATAACGTATTCCCCAGACGGTGCCCATCTGGCAGTCGCGAGCGGTATCGGTATTTGGATTTACGATGCACGGACGGAGGAAGCACTTAAACTGCTTATAGGGCATACGGGTGGTGTCAGAAGTGTGGCGTATAGCCCGGATGGGGGGACGCTCGCAAGCGGGAGTTTTGACGGCACCATCCGTCTGTGGGATGTCAACACGGGGCGCGAACTCCACACGCTCAGGGGGCATACGGATTCTGTCGGCAGTGTGGTGTATAGCCCAGATGGTAGGACGCTCGGCAGTGGGGGTGAGGACGAAACTATCCGTCTGTGGGATGTTAACACGGGTTCACATCTCCGCACATTCTCTGGGCATACGGATTCTGTCGGCAGTGTGGTGTATAGCCCAGATGGTAGGACGCTCGGCAGTGGGGGTGAGGACGAAACTATCCGTCTGTGGGATGTCAACACGGGGCGCGAACTCCACACGCTCAGGGGGCATACGGATTCTGTCGGCAGTGTGGTGTATAGCCCAGATGGTAGGACGCTCGCCAGTGGGGGTGAGGACGGCACCATCCGTCTGTGGGATGTCAACACGGGGCGCGAACTCCACACGCTCAGGGGGCATACGGATTCTGTCGGCAGTGTGGTGTATAGCCCAGATGGTAGGACGCTCGGCAGTGGGGGTGAGGACGAAACTATCCGTCTGTGGGATGTTAACACGGGTTCACATCTCCGCACATTCTCTGGACATACGGATTCTGTCGGCAGTGTGGTGTATAGCCCAGATGGTGGGACGCTCGCCAGTGGGGGTGAGGACGGCACCATCCGTCTGTGGGATGTCAACACAGGGCGCGAACTCCACACGCTCAGAGGGCATACGGATTGGGTCCTCAGCCTGGCGTATAGTCCGGATGGTAGGACTCTTGCCAGTGGGAGTTTTGACGGCACCATCCGTCTGTGGGATGTCAACACAGGGCGCGAACTCCACACGCTCAGAGGGCATACGGGTAGTGTCTGGAGCGTGGTGTATAGTCCGGATGGCGGGACTCTTGCCAGTGGGGGTCAGGACGGCACCATCCGTCTGTGGGATGTCAACACGGGTTCACATCTCCGCACATTCTCTGGGCATACGGGTCCTGTCGGCAGTGTGGTGTATAGCCCAGATGGTAGGACGCTCGCCAGCGGGAGTTGGGACCTCACCGTGCGTCTGTGGGATGTCAACACGCGTTTACATCTCCGCACACTCGAGCTTGTGGATTCTGTCGTCAGTGTGGCGTATAGCCCAGATGGTGGGACGCTCGCCAGCGGGGGGGCGGGCGGAGCCGTTCGTCTGTCGGATGTGAATACAGGGAGGCAGCTCCACACACTCAGAGGGCATACGGATAGTGCCTGGCGCGTGGTGTATAGCCCGGATGGCACAACCCTCGCCAGTGGGGGTTGGGACGATACCATCCGGCTCTGGAATGTAAACACAGGTAGGGAACTCCGCACCCTCACAGGGCATAGGGGGTGGGTCAGCAGTGTGGTGTATAGCCCGGATGGCACAACCCTCGCCAGCGCGAGTGAGGACGGCACGGTCCTTCTATGGGAACTCAATACATCTACGACACCAGGCACCAAAGAACCTATCAAACCGAAAGCGGATGTCACAGGGGATGGGATTGTTAACATGCGAGACCTGGTATTCGTCGCAGCCAATTTTGGAAAATCGGGAAACACCCCGGCGGATGTCACAGGGGATGGAATCGTCAATATACAGGACCTCGTCCTCGTTGCGGGTGCCTTAGACTAAGCAGTGAAAAAGGCTGCTCCAATTGCATCCGTGTCTCGTTTCTGATAGAATTGTCTATAAAAGTGCAGCTTGTAACCAAAAAAGGCAGAAGTATTCAGACCACCTGTAGGTGAAAATATAAAGGACGGAAATCCATGGCACTTCCAAAAATGACTCGGATTCGACATCAGTTTGAAGTACCTGTTCTTGATGACCTTCCTGCAGCGATCCATGCAGAATTAGATCGGATTAACGTCGCTGCGATTGTCAAACCGAGCGAAACTGTTGCCATTACTGCTGGCAGCCGTGGGGTCGCGAATGTCGCTACGGCGGTTAAGGCGACTGTTGATTATCTCAAAGCACTCGGTGCGCGCCCTTTTGTGGTTCCTGCAATGGGAAGTCACGGGGGGGCAACCGCAGAAGGGCAACGGAGTGTATTGGAACATTACGGGATCACGGAAGCAACTGTCGGCGCACCCGTAAAAGCGACAATGGAAGTCGTTGAACTTGGGAGGACGACAGACGGTTTGCCGGTTTTCTTTGATCGATATGCCGCTGAGGCTGACCATGTTATTCCTCTCAATCGTATTAAGGCACACACCGATTTCAGCGGCTCTGTCGAGAGCGGGTTGATGAAGATGATGGTTATCGGACTTGGCAAGCAGCGGGGGGCGAACCTCTATCACCGTGCGTTCTTTCAATATGGCTTTGAACACATCATCACTACAGTCGGCAGTTTTATCCTTAACAGCGGGAAGATTGCTTTCGGCTTGGGTTTAATCGAGAACGCGCACGAAGATACCGCTAAAGTAGTCGCGATGGCTTCAGCCCAGCTCCTACAGACCGAACGGGAACTGCTACTTGAAGCGAAATCGCTGATGGGCCGGCTCCCCTTCCATGAACTCGACCTACTCATCGTGGATTGGACGGGGAAAAATATCAGCGGCACCGGGATGGACACGAATGTCATTGGTAGGATGATGCAGAACTTTGAACCGGAACCCGCGAAACCCGCAATCCTCCGTATATTCGTCCGGGATCTCACCGAAGAAAGCGACGGCAATGCCACCGGTATCGGACTCGCCGATTTTACAACGACCCGTCTTGTAGATAAGATTGACCGGCACTCGACCTATATGAACGGCATTACTGCACTCGGGCCCCAGAAGTCGAAAATTCCGTTTTATTACGACACTGACCTTGAAGCCATTGAAGTTGCACTCGACACCATCGGGCTGACGGAACCCGAAAATGCGCGGGTCATTCGGGTTGAAAGCACATTGCGATTGACGGAACTCGACATCTCTGAAGTGCTACTTACGGATGCCAAATTGCATTCGAGGTTAGAGATTATCGGCGAAACGAACCCGTTTGCGTTCGACGGATCAGGAAACCTATTGCCGTTTTGAACGGTTGCCGGTTGTTTGCTGTTAGTGGTTCGCGAGTTGTGGTTTGCTAATCGCTATATCGCTATCTTACTAATTGCTCATTGCTAACTCCCGATTGCGATAACGAGACATGCGAAAACTCAAAATCATCTTGGAGATGATTAAATTTGAACATACCGTCTTTGCGCTCCCATTTGCGGTCATGAGTACTTTTATCGCTGCAGATGGATTCCCGTCGCTGGCGAAATTTGGCTGGATTCTTGTGGCAATGGTCGGGGCACGCAGTTGCGCCATGGCGTTTAATCGTCTCGCCGATGCCGAATTTGACAGTATAAATCCGCGCACGGCTACGCGGGCGATTCCTGCCGGTTTAATCACAAAGGGCTCAGTGTGGGTTTTCACGGTTGTCTCCGCTGGACTTTTAGTTTTAGCCGCGTGGCGGCTGAATCCGCTCGCCTTTGCGCTGTCCCCAGTCGCCCTTGCTGTGATTACGGGGTATTCCTATGCCAAACGTTTCACCGCGCTCTCTCATTTCTGGTTAGGTCTCTCTCTCTCCATTTCGCCTGTCGGTGCTTGGATCGCAATTCAAGGGCGCTTTGCGTTGCCACCGATTATTCTCTGTCTTGTTGTGTTGCTCTGGACATCGGGATTCGACATCATCTATGCGTGTCAAGATGTAAATTTTGACAGGAAATACGGTTTGCGCTCTATTCCGGCTAAACTTGGCATCCGATGGGCATTGTGGTTATCGTCCGCCTTGCACGGTGTCGCTGTATTGCTCCTCCTCGGCATTCCGCTTCTTGTTGAATTGGGAACCTTCTACTACATCGGTGTGGGAATTGTTGTGCTAATCTTTATTTACGAACACGCTATCGTCAAGCCAACCGATCTGTCCCGCGTCAACCTCGCCTTTTTTACACTGAATGGCATGATTAGCCTCGTTCTGATGGCGCTTTCAATCGCCGATATTCTGTACTTTTAACGATTAAATCTGAGCTGCTGGGTCCGTTGTCCTTGCAGCCTTCTAATTATTAAGAAACCCTTCATAACCTAAAGTAACGCAAGTTTGATAGATAACACATGCTAAGAATATATGAACATTTTCGTAGGGGTTAGGGCTCCTAACCCTATAGGCGAGGAGGCCTCGCCCCTACGAACAGCGTGAAACCTCTCTTTTCCAAACTCACGTTAAAGTAGGCTTGTTCCCAATTTTATATTCGCCGTGTGATGGCATAGAACGGCACCCAGGAGTGCATAGTTAAAAATATGAAACTTTCACTTTCCGTGCGTGTTGCAGAAACCGCCTCGAAGAAAGATGCGACGCATACTTTTACACAGCTCACTGAGCTCGCAGCAGGACTCGGCTATGAGGCGGTCTGCATGCGTGCCTCACAAGTTGGTACCCATTCGCCTTTAGCGGCGATTACCGCTGCCCGCAAACAGGCAGCATCCCTCAACCTAAGAGTCTCTATGGTTACCGGCGATTTCTCTGTCCCGCTGAATAACGATCAGGGGCCCGATGGACTCCGCAATATAACTCCCTATCTCGATTTAACAGAACTCCTTGGGGCAGACCTGATCCGTATTGCGATGAAGGTTGAAGGTGACATCGTCTGGGCACAACGCGCCTCTGACGAAGCAGCTGAACGCAGCATCCGTCTCGCACATCAGTCGCATACGCAGAGTTTGTTTGAGACAGTAGATAGATCTGTCGATGTGTTGAAACGCGTCGATCGGCAGAACTTCGGGATTATCTACGAACCTGCGAACCTTGATCTGTGTGGACAGGATTACGGTGTAGAGACGCTCAAGCGGTTTTCGCCTTATCTTTTTAATGTCTATCTCCAGAACCACATCCGTCGACCCGATGGGAAAACTCGGATCCTGACGTGGATCCAAGGCGAGGTTCCACACGATCCAATCCGTTTACAAGACGAAGGGGGCATCGACTTTCCACTGGTTTTTCAAGGCCTGGAGGCGATAGGTTACGACGGATATGTGACGGTACATCAGGCGTTTCGTGAGATAATGGAGCCTGAAGACGCAGCTGAACAGAGCTACACCTATTTGAAACCGTTTTGTGGATAGTGTCTTTAATAGATGAACACACAACAACCGAATATTCTCATGATCATAACCGATCAGCAGCGAACGGATAGCCTAAGTTGCTATGGGGCAACGTTCACGAATACCCCCCATTTGGACAGATTCGCGTCTGAAGGGGTCTGTTTTGAACGTGCGTATTGTGCGAATCCGGTGTGTACACCTGCCCGTGCTTCACTCTTTTCAGGCCGGCATGTGAGTCGCCACGGTGCGTGGAATGTCGGTGTGAGTGTTCCAGAAGATGAACCTATGCTATCCCACCGACTTGCTGAAGTAGGGTATCGTACCCACTATATCGGCAAAGCGCACTTCCAACCCTTCGGTGCATCGGCTGCGCAATCTATCGAAACCCTCCGCGATACGACGCGCTATCCGGCATTCCAAGGTCCTTACTACGGGTTTGAAGTTGTGGAACTGGCGCTCGGACACGCGACTTATGGAGTTGCAGGGCATTACGGCGAATGGGTTCGATCGCAGGTCTTCCAAGAGACCTTTGACAGTTATAGCAAAGCGACACGTTTGAGTGAAAGGGGTTTCGGTGGTGAGGCGTACGATTGGAATATACCCCTGAAATACCACAATAGCGTCTGGACGGCTGATCGGACGATAGATTTTCTGTCGAATCGGGACACGTCTCACCCCTTCTTGTTGGGGGTTGGTTTTCAGGATCCGCATCATCCGCACTGTGTCCCAACTGAGTTTGAAGATCGTGTTGATCCCGCACAGGTCCCACTGCCTGACTTTGTTGAGGGTGAGTTGGCGGATAAACCGCCGCATTTCTTGGAGACCCGCTCTGGTCAGCTAGAACAATCGGAGGTTCGTGGGACGTTTGCTATTGCTGGACAGGGAGGGGGCTCGGATTATCGCAAAGTTTCTGAAGATGACGCACGACTCGGTAGGGCGTACTATTACAATATGGTGAAGATTATTGATCAGCAGATGGGACGTATTCTGGAGTGTTTGGAAACGTGTGGATTGGTAGATAACACATTGGTCGTTTTTACGACCGACCACGGCGAACTCCTTGGGGATCACGGTCTCTGGATGAAAGGGCCCTTCCATTACGAGCAGCTTATCCGCGTCCCGACCTTGATGCGGTTCCCGCAAGCAATACCCGCTGGACAACGCACACAGGCACTTTTCAGCCATGTTGATATTGTACCGACGCTCCTCTCTGCAGTCGGTTTGTCGCCCCCATCAGGTACTGATGGTGTGGATGTGATGCCGGTACTAACAGGAGAAACAGAATCTGTCCGCGATTCGGTACTGGTTGAGTGTATAGATGATCCACGCGGCTTGCGTCTGAAAACGATTGTGACGGATACACGAAAACTGACATGGTATTGTGGGCACCCTTACGGAGAACTTTACGATTTGGAGAACGATCCAGGGGAAAGAGTTAATCAGTGGAGTAACACCTCATACACTGCTGATAAAACCGATTTGATGAGCCGCATTCTTGAGACGATGGAGCCTTTAGAGCGGAGGGTTGAACGGGTATCGTATGCATGAAAACCGATCGACACTGTTTTCAACTTGCTTTTTAAGGAAAGGTTGAGTATCATTTAAGTAGGCGAAATGGATTGTATCCAATCTCGCTTCAACGCTATCACATCTCATGTTAAGGAAGTGCAACAAAAATTAGGGGCATCTGTATGGAGCCTAAGCTATCCATTGTGATTCCGATTTTCAACGAGGTTGCCAGCCTAAAAGAATTATTGCAACAGATCGCTGCTGTTGAAATCGGTATGAAAAAAGAATTGATTCTCGTAGACGATTTTTCAACAGACGGTACACGGGCGATTTTAAAGGACATTGAAGCTGTTCAGGAAGACTCGCACAAGTTAGCCAAATACCTCACAACACCTCAGACACCTCTAAAGGTAAACGCTTCTCCTAATAGCGAACAGCCTGAGTCTAAGCCTCTTCGCGAAAGCACACCTGAAATTTCTGTGAGTGTCTTCTATCACAATGTGAATAAGGGCAAAGGGGCAACGCTCCGGACTGGATTCCAGCACGTCACTGGGGAGATTACGCTTATCCAAGATGCCGACTTGGAATATGATCCGAACGACTACCCCAAATTACTGCGACCTATTCTGGACGGTAAAGCCGATGCTGTGTACGGATCCCGGTTCATGGTGGGGAGACAGAAAGGGCTGCTCCGAAGCTATCTCGCGAATCAATTTCTCACAACCCTCGCAAACATTGTCAACGGCACGAAACTCACGGATATGGAGACCTGCTATAAGGTGATTCGGACGGCGATTCTTAAGGAGATTCCCCTCAATTCGGACCGGTTCGGTTTTGAACCTGAGATTACGGCGAAACTAGCGAAACGGAAGTGTAAAATCGTTGAGGTACCTATTACCTACCGCGGCAGAGACTATCACGAGGGGAAAACGATTGGTTGGAAGGACGGTGTTGCCGCTATCTTCCATATCTTTCGCTTTCGGTTCTTTCCATAGGCGACGAAACTACACCCCAAAAGTATGAAAAACTTACAAGATTTGCTTAAAGAGGTAGATGCTATTCTGGATTCGGCAGATACGCCAGACGCTATTGCAACGGCCCCGGTATCTCCGACAGATCAGCTTCTGGCAGGACTGCAAATGCATTTCGGCTATACCTCTTTCCGTAAAGGGCAACGCGAGATTATCACAGCGATTTTGGATGGCGAGGATGTGTTCGCTGTGTTCCCGACGGGACACGGCAAGTCGTTGTGTTATCAACTCCCCGCCCTGATGCTTGACGGTATAACCGTTGTGATTTCGCCGCTCATCTCGTTGATGAAGGATCAGGTTGATGGGCTACGTAAACAAGGCATCGAGGCTGTCTCCCTAATAAACAGCGAGCTGACCTGGGAGGCGTCTCAGGGTGAACTGGCGCGCCTCCAACGAAACGAAATCAAACTCCTCTACATCTCGCCGGAGCGTCTCCGAAGTCGACGATTTTTGGACATTCTCAATGCGTTCCCTATTTCTTTGTTCGTCATTGATGAGGCACACTGTATTTCGCAGTGGGGACGCGATTTCCGGCCCGCCTATCTGTCCCTGCGAGATACTGTTGATGTCCTCCAGCCGCGTGTCATCGCACTTTTCACAGCAACCGCCCCACCAGAGATCCAAGAGGATATTCTCAATGTACTCAATATACCCACGCCTCGTACCCTTACACAAGGGATTGACCGTCCTAATTTGAAATTGTGTGTTCAATCCAATGAAGATGACGATGAAAAATATCAACATCTCGAAAAATTTCTGACCGACCAGAACGGGCACTCACTCACAGCGAGTCTTGGAAACCTACACACTTCCCCGAAAAATGGGATTATCTATGCTGGACGGCGGCGCGAGACTGAAGAGATCGCTGACTTCCTCCAAAGACGCGGGTTCCGAGCGGATTTCTACCACGCTGGACTTGAACCCCATGAACGGAATCGTGTACAAGAGGCGTTTTTCGACGATAGCGAGAACGGGTTAGACATTGTCGTCGCTACCAACGCCTTCGGTATGGGAATCGATAAGCCGGATATCCGATACATTATACACTGGACCCTCACTGGCACGCTTGAGGAATACTGTCAAGAGATCGGGAGGGCAGGCAGAGATGGAGCAGATTCGTTCTGTGTGTTGTTTTTCTGCCATGAGGACCGCGGGTTGCATGAATGGTTTATCAGCGAAAACGCACCCGATAAACCCTTTTTGACAGAGCTCCTAAGGGTTATTGAAAGTTTCAGCGGCATCGATAAATACCGAGCTATTGCTAACGAGGAACTGGAATGGATGATGAGTGGCGCTAAAACCACAAAAATCCTCGTATCACTCAGCTATCTCGAAAAATTGGGATTCTTGAAGCGTTGGTATAACGTGCCGTCTCAGCTTTCCGTTAGGTTCCACACATCTTGGCTTGAAGGGATGGAGCCGGCAGATGCCGAACTGCGACATCTCTTTCGATTCTTGAGGGAAAGCAGGTCCCGAACTATTTTAGAAATATCTGACGCAGCTGAACTCAGCCCGAAGGCGGTCATGGAACAACTCGCTGAATTGCAAAACGACGGTTATATTCAATACTGGGGACAGGAGGATTTGCTCCTCATTGAGCTCCTCCAAGATAGCGAACTCCTCTATACACTGACGGATGAGCAGATTAAGGTGGGAGATTATGTCCGTAGAAAACAGCGCCAGATCGATCAGGTAATCGTTTATGCGTTAGAGGCTACTTGCCGAACGCGTGTGATTCGGGACTACTTTGGTGAAAATGTTGAGGCAGATTATCGGTGCGGGACGTGTGATCTGTGTCAGGATAGTAGTTAACGTGAGTTTGAAACAAAGAGGTTTCGTGTGTATCGTAGGGGCGAGACTTCCTCGCCCATAGGGATTAGGATACCTAACCCCAGACACACCCCTAACAAGTGATACTACAAAAGATGCACAGCCTAACAGGAAACCATGCTACGGAAGACACACCCTAACGGGAAAACAGGCTACAGGACACTTTGCTACAAATCCAAGGTGCGCTGCTCAGACGAAACCAGCGCACGAGAAATATACGGCCACTCACTCACAAGCCCATTGTAACGCGACGCAACCTCCGCATCCCCACGACTATCGTAATACGCATACAGCACACGCGCCAGATGCCGCGCAGACTCGTAATCCCGCATCCCACGCGCAACACCCGCACACCCAGAAATACCACCGCTCCGCTCTACACCCGACAGATGCCACAACATACGCAGACACCCCTCCCAAGCCGACATACCCGCCCCATTTTCACGATCCGCATACTCTTCAGGCATCAGCAGCCGAACCTTGCCACGATCGCTCAGCAATACCTTGTTGTGCAGAGTCGCCGTATCTACATCTCGCGCTTTTGACAGCACCTCCGCATCCCCGAAGGTGCCTTCCGTGTAGCCGTGTTGCTTCAACCACGTCAAACAGAACTGACTTTCCGGGTCGAGGTCGCCAGTCTGCTTTTCATTGTAAGCCGTGATTTCGTTGTTGATGTGCATGAGTGCCTCGCGTATGGGCACCAGCTCGCCACTCATCCGGGTCACCGAACTATAGCGAGAGTAAACTTCCATTCCTGGTCCGATGGAGGCTTGTGCCAAATCCACGGGTCTGATGTTTGCGACGCGTGTGAGTCTATCCAGTGCGGGTGGCATCGCCGTTTTGAGTTCTCGTAGGAAGTCGGTGCGGGTGATGAATGGGGCATTTTCGGGGCGCGGCCGGCATACCAACAGAATAGAGGAGGCGAGGGCGTTCTTGCCCGTTTTCAGTGCTTTCGCTTGTTCGGTGCTCAGTGGCCAAGTTGCTATTATCTGAAAACCGGCATTAACGACTGCCGTGAGCATCGTTTCCCATCCCGTCGAGGTTACACCATCTTGTTCCTTTTCCTGCTGTTTGTAGGCGTACATGATAGTGGAGGGAAATTCTTCAGAGCAATACTGCCGTATCTGCAAAAATGCTTTACCCAATAGTTTCTCGAAACGCTCATTGTGCTTTTCAAATCGAAATCTATTGGCAACTATTTCCTCGTGCTTAGGCGTCGTTATTCCAGCAAATAGCTCAGGGTAAATATCTCGGATCAATGGTCTTAGCCAAACATAAAAAAAGTCGGAGGAATCGGCGTAGTGTATGTTATCGTAGTAAGGTGGATCCGTGACAATAAGAGGTCTATCGGGAGCATGGGTTGTAGTGGTTGCATCGGCTTGATGGACCTCGCCTTCATTTCCAGAGATCGGCAAGTGCTCAACAGATTTTGCGATCCACGCTATCTGTGCCATCCAATTCTGCGTTGAATTAGAAAACACGTTGGTCTCAGCGAAATCCCACGTCATCGGAATGCCTTGGCGGGCAAAAACTGTCGGAATTGCTTCATGTGAATTCAGCCACCACGTGAAACTGCAACTGGTCTCAGCAGTTTTTCCAATAGCCAAAGCAAGATAGGTACAAATCGCATCTGCATATTTATCTTCGACTCCATCTCGTATCATGCTTTCGTGGGCCTCAGACAATAGGTTGCTAAAGGTATTAAGGGCAGTGGTCTGTCTGTTGGTAAAAAGTTGATGCCAATCTGTGAATCCGTAAAGTTGAACGCTGATGCTTCTCGCTTGCTCAGGCAATTTCCCGCTTGGCTGCCAAGTAGGGTTAGCTAACAAAGGTGCTTGGATGTGAGCGGTAGTCGGAGCGAGGAAGAGCTTCCTACGATCCCCCTCAGCGACGATTGCCGTCATTACGGCTCCCATCTTCTCTGCTTTCGCTTGCTCACGCACATAAGCTAATTTAACGGCAGCTCCACACTCACAACAATAACCCCCTGTCCTACGGACAGTGGGGTTTGGCACGCCTTCATTATGGGTTTGCACAACCCACGACATCGTGTTCGAGCCTCTGTCAACGACGGGTTTAATCCAATGTTCGTTTCCCTTCTTTTTTGAGAGTTGAAAGGTCTTTACCAAAGGCATTTGGAGACCACAAGCAGGATTGATACACGGCACCGTGCGTGCCCATAACCATGCAACCACAGTCGCATCCCTCCCATCGGGCAACTGCACTTTCGGGTAGAGATGGCCGATGCGTTTGTATGCCTCGTCACGCATCCATGCCCCATAGTAGCGGATGTCTGCTGCCAAACCCGCAGTGCCTTTCCAAGGGATATGCTCCCGTCGCGTATCACTTTTCGCAGTTCGCGTTTTGCGGGAAGTGAACATGCCTATCGGATCGGCATCGGGGTTGACGGGGGCCTGATCGTGGAACTTCGGGGGGAGTTCAATCATCGCTTTGTTGAGCAAGACGGGCAGCGGATTTAAGTCGGAGGCACGGGCACGCAACCCTAAACGTTGTGCTTCTAATGGAATAGAACCCCCACCGCAAAACGGGTCATACACAGCAGGGGCATGCTCACGGAGATAGTGGAGCACCGATGGCGGATCCTCCTTAAATCGCTGACGAAAGTGGGTCAGGTCTTCTCCGTTATTGCGTGCAACAGCGTAAGCGATTTCATAACGTGCGTCTGCGAGGAGGTTTTCATCGTTGCTATTCTGCCATATCACGAGTCGCTTCAGGATGTCGTGGAGTCTATTGCGTTCAGCGTCTTGTTCGGGTTCGGTTGGGAATTCGTCTTTGCATTCGGAGGGGTCGTCTACGATGCTTGCGAAAACGACGGCTCTGCATGCGGCGAGGGGTCTGCGTGCCCAATAGCGATGGAGGGTAGATGGGTGTCCGTGTGTGAGGGATGCGTCTTTGGCAGACTCCACGTTAATCGCTGGGAGCGGGATATTGACCTCAATGAGCTTTTTTCGATAGGTTGTCATCGTCTTTATTTGCAGTTCATCGGATTCAGAGTGTGTTCGGAAGGCGGCGGTTGCACGTTAACCCTCCGCGGCTATTCGCGCAGCTTATGTGTGAAGGCTTCAATGCTCTGCCCCCGCGCAGCAGCGAGCAGCAATTCTTCAAGTTGTTGCAAATAGCTGATGTTCTGGATCTCGGGGGCTACCGCATTCACAACATCTACCGAGAATTTCGTCTTGAGCACTACCAAAATGTGTTGAATAGTATTCTCTCTGAGAATTTTTTCGCGTTGGCGTTGGTAACCTTTAGATTCTCGCATCAGCTCCTCCGACGCGGAATTATAGGGTAAAAGGGTGAAAAATGTCAAGTAAAATTTCGTTTTCGCCAAATTTGTGAGACATACGTAATACGGGTTGGGTACCCCCCCTTTACGATTGACCTAAGTTCTCAACCGCACAGCCGCATCATAGCATTACTTAAATGAAAACTTTCAGTTAGCGAGCCGCAAATAGCGAACCGCGAACAGCCCCTAAGGAAGGTTGCTGAGTGCCTCTGCGTAGACTTGTTGAAGTGGAACGTTGTTTTGTTCCGCGAGTCGTTTGCAATCCTCATATTCGGGGATAGTCTTAATCAAGGTGTCGTTGAGATACCCGCATTTCGCTTGGATCGCGCCCCATTGTGTTTCGATCTGCGTGAAGTCGCGCCGCAGTTTGACGCGCTCTGCAGAAGAGAGTCGGACCCCGAAAGTCGTCGTTTCCGTGAGGAGAAGTTTGATGAGTTCGTCGCGTTGTGCAGTCGAACAGAGCACGGTAATCTGCGTTGCCGGTCTGCTCTTCTTCATGAAGATGGGTGTGAGAAAGACATCAAGGGCGCCGTTTGCAAAGAGCTGTGTTGTGACGTAACCGGTAATTTCGGGAGACATATCATCTACATTCGTTTCGATGATGTCAACACTATCCGTTTCGGCTTGATGGTGTGTTGTTTGTGACTCGCTGTCGGACGTTTTTTCGCCCAGGCAGAGGCGGAGAAGATTTGGACGTTGTTCGAGATCTCGGGTCCCGGCACCGTATCCGACGCGATCCAAGCGCATCTGTGGCATGACACCGAATTCCTGTGAGAGTGTTGTGATAAGGGCTGCCCCTGTTGGCGTAACCAATTCTTTCGGAATATGGGTTTGTTGTATCGGGATACCTTGTAAGAGTTCCATCGTACCGGGGACAGGAACGGGCATGAGACCGTGTGCGCATCGGACAAAACCGCTGCCGAGAGAGAGCGGCGATGCATAAACAGCCTCTACTTCGAGATGTGCTAAACCGATAACTGCCCCAACGATATCCACAATTGAATCGATGCCGCTTACTTCGTGGAGGTGAACGTTTGCTTTAGTGGTATTGTGAACCTTTGCCTCTGCTTCAGCGAGCCTGTCAAAGACGCGCTTTGCTGTGTCTCGAACCTCCGAATCCAAACCGCTGTCGTCAAGCAATTTGAAGATATCAGAGAGGTGACGACTCGGGCCTTGGTGATGGTGTCCATGTGTATGAGGCGTGTCGGCGTGTGCCGCGGGCACTTGGACGATTGCTCGAGTGCCAGTGATACCGTGTTTCACAGCCTTTTCAAAACGCAACCTGAACTCAGCGTCTAGTTTGAGGCTTGCCAGTGCAGTTTTGAGTACGTCGGGCGGCACACCGGCATCAACAAGGGCCCCAAGTGTCATGTCACCACTAATGCCAGAGAAGCAGTCAAAATAGGCGATTTTCACGTGGTTACTCCCTTCCTCTATTTTTAGGAATCCTGAAGCAATTGTTGCAGCAGAGCTTTCGAATCATGGCGTTTGAGTTTTCCAATTGCTTCGACTTCTATCTGTCGGACGCGTTCCCTGCTGATTCGGAGTTTGTCTCCAATATCTGCAAGCGTGTACTCCGTGCCGTCCATCAAGCCGTATCGAAGGATAATCACTTGTGTCTCACGAGGATTTAGTTTCCGGTTGAGGACTTCAGTGATGACCTCCACTTTGGCGTAGTCAAGTAGGTAGTTTTCTGGTGTAATCTGTGACTGGTCCGGAATGAGTTCAGAGAACGACCCTTCAGGTGAATCTTCATTAATCGGTGCGTCAAGCGGAACGGGGTCTCTGGTAGCGTTGAAGATTTCCAGTACCTTTTTCTCTGTAAGTTCAACAGCGTTAGCGATTTCCCGTGTAGTGGGTTCACGTCCGAGTTCCGCCGTGAGATCGGATTGTGCCTGCTTGATGGCGCGACGGGCTTCACCGATATAGCAAGGTACCCGGATCATCTGCCCTTGTTGGTCGAGTGCCCGTTTGATGGACTGCATAATCCACCAAGTTGCGTAGGTACTGAACCGGAAGCGGAGCGTGTGATCGAATTTATCGACCGCTCGCATTAGCCCGAGACTCCCTTCCTGCATCAAGTCGAGGAAGGTTAGAGAGGTTTTGCTGAAATGGTGTTGTTTGGCGATGCTTGCGACGAGTCGAAGATTCGCTTCTACAATTTTGAGTTTTGTGCCGTGTGTGACCTGATCTGCTGCTTCCAATTGGCTCAACACTCCCTCGATCTGCCCAAATTCACGCCCTATATCCTCAAGAATGAACAGAAGGGTGCTTGGATTCCAATCTGCCGTGCGCGCGGGTGCCATAGGAGCAGGCCATGTCTCTAAGAGCGTTGTAATCCCATGGCAGAGGCCCTCCAATTCTTGAAACATCTCTGCCTCTTGTTCGGGCGCGAGCGGAATTGTGTCCATAAAGCAGAGCTCCCGAGCCACAGGTGCTTCTGCGGGCAGTGGCGTTTTGCTTTGTTCTGATAGTTCTATTGTCCCTCTGTTAAAAGTGCTGATGCTGTTACGAATCGTTTTACGAGCGTACGTTCGGAATTTGGAACCGCGTTTTGTGTTACTGTTATCAATAGCTTTCAAGAGTCCAAGGCTGCCTGCTTGTATCAATTCAGGCGGCGATGTCGCTTCAATATATTTCTTAAGGAGATGTAAGTTGCCTTCAAAGATTTTCCACCGTATCTGCTTTAGCAAGTTCGCTTTCGCTTCTAATTTTTCTAATAAGACACCGTAGGCTTGAATTTCTGAGCGGAGCTGGTCTATAATTAATCCGTGTTCTGATTGGGGGGGGGCAAGTTTGTGTTTAGCATTGGAGGCGAGGTTCTCGGGGGTGTCTAATGACGCGAGTAGCCACTCTGGAAATTGGTTTAGCACAGTGGTGAATATCCGCAACCCCTCTTGGTATTTTTCAAAAAGGGCTGTTTCTTGTTTAGGATTAAGCAGGGGGGTCTTGGCTATCTTTTGTAGATAGGCAAAGGTTTCATCCCTAGGCGATTCTGGGTTTTCGTCCTTCCCTTCTTCTCCCTCAAAGAATTCTGCTTCGACGGGGTATACCGGGTAATAGTTTTTCATGGTCTCACCTCGCTGTGGTCTCGAGTGGGTGCTCGAGTTCTTGGGTTAATATGCTGGAAATTGTCAAAAAAGTTTAACTTTTTGTTGTGTATGTGCTATGCTATTAAGCGTAACCTATTTGTGTATCTTCATTAATAGAGATATTGGCTGGCAAGCAGCCCCTAAAATAACGTATAACAAAATGATTGGAGGCAGTTAATGGCTCAACTTACGCAAAATGAAATAGTTAAAAGATGTCAAGCCGGTGAATCACTTTCTGGCGAAAATCTTGCAAACTTGGATTTAACGAATCAACAGTTCGTAGGTATTGATTTGTCGGAAGCGAATCTGAGCGGTGCCGATCTACAAAACGCAGATTTAACAGATGCGAATCTGAACGATGCTAACCTCACGGGTGCGAATCTGTCTGGGGCAACTTTACAGCGGACCTATCTTGTCGGTTCTGATTTAACGGGTGCCAGTTTTGA
Source organism: Candidatus Poribacteria bacterium (assembly GCA_965202725.1). Taxonomy (GTDB): domain Bacteria; phylum Poribacteria; class WGA-4E; order WGA-4E; family WGA-3G; genus WGA-3G. Next base: position 2,655,095 of record OZ241845.1, on the reverse strand, counting down.
GGAAGCCAACCTATGGGGTGCGTTCCTCAGCGGGAGTCTGCTGTGTGGCACGAACTTCCGACACGCGGATTTACGGCGTGCTACCCTCGGTTGTCCAAGATGCGAAATACCTGGACCTTTCGGTTCACTCACGAGTTTTGAGAACGCGGATCTCAGAGAGGCAATTTTCGGTGAAATCAAGCTGAAAGGTGTTATTTTGCTCGGTGCTAATTTCAAAAATGCCTATTTATATGAGGTGGATCTTTCCGAAACCGTCTATCGCGAAGCCGATCTTGAAGGGGCTATCACAAAAAAAGGTAGAAATTAGTTTTTTAGTGTGAGACGCTGAATCGGATTCCCCGCGTTTTTCTAATATAGTATGACGTTAACAGAAGGTAAGAGGTTTACCTAAATTTCATTTTTTTGCGCTTGGTATTAAACCTACTGAAACTGCATATCGCAGAGCTTTTGATACAGTCCACCCCTTGTTAATAATGTTTCATGTGTTCCTGTTTCGAGAATCTCGCCATCCTTAATAACGAGAATTTTATCGGCTCGGACAACGGTTGAAAGCCGATGTGCGATAATGAAGCTCGTCCTACCTTCCATCAGCTTTGCTAAGGATTCCTGAATGAGTCCCTCCGACTGTGTGTCCAATGAAGAAGTTGCCTCATCTAAGACGAGGATGGGGGCATCTTTTAAGATTGCCCGTGCGATAGATAAGCGCTGCTGTTCACCACCAGAGAGTTTCATGCCGGCTTCCCCTGTTCGCGTTGCGTAACCTTCTGGCATTCTTGTAATAAAATCGTGGGCATTTGCTCGCTTTGCTGCTGCAATAATCGCTGCATCCGTAGCCCCCGGACATCCATAGCCGATATTTTCCAAGATAGTGCCATCGAAGAGGAATGTATCTTGTGGAACGAGGGCGATATTCTGTCGCAAGGATGCCAGATTTACTTCATTAATTGGGATATCGTCAATCAGAATCCTTCCAGCGTTCATCTCATAGAAACGTAAGAGAAGATTGAGAAGCGTTGTTTTCCCACTGCCGCTGGGTCCGACAAGCGCGACAACTTCTCCGGGTTTCGCGGTGAAGGTTACATTTTTAATAACTGATCTCGCTGTTGAAAGCTGCATATACGAGAAGGAGACATTCTCGTATGTAACAGCACCGCGGACGTTCCGTAGTTTAATACCTTTCTCTATTTTTTGCGTAGTAGGGTTATGTGTAGTAGTTCTGTCTTGCACTTCTGGTCCGAAGTCGAGGAGATAGAAAATTCGTTCTGCAGAGGCGAGACACTGCTGTAAAGCAGCGTTGGCGTTGCCAATCGTTTTAATCGGCTTAAACATAAAACCTACCATAGCGATATATCCGATAAACCATCCTATAGAGAGTTGCCCTATAATTACCTGCCAGCAGCCCAGCCCGAAAACAGTAGCGATACCGGCGACGCTTAACCATTCGCTAAGGGGCGGAAGGAATGCTGCGAAGCGAGCGCGCCGCATCGCTGAGCGGTATTGGCTTTTGGTGATAGCCTGAAAGCGTTCAGTTTCTGCCTGTTCTGCGGTGAAGCTTTTAATAATCTTAATGCCGAAGAGGGTTTCTTTGAGGTGCGAATAGATGTCTGCGCTCTGTCGCTGTATCTCTGTGCTGGCGGTTCGGATTCTTGCGCCGAGAGCAGCGATCAGATAGACAAGAAGTGGGAAGACGATCAGGACAAATAGAGTGAGTTTGAAACTGTTGATTAGCATGACAGAGAGAAAGAGTGGGACAAGGACAGCGGCGCGTATGATATGTGCCATCGCCGCAACGAGCGTCTGCCATACGCGGACATCGTCAGTGATACGCGTCATGAGATCACCAGAGTGTTCTTCTCGTAGTACACCTAACGGAGCAGATACGGTTCGCTGGTAAAGTGCGTTTCGTAACCGAAAGGCAAGTTTATGCCCGACCCTCGCCATCACGTAATCGTTGCTGTAAACGAAAAAGCCCTTGATGAAAACAAGAACAAGCGCACCACCGAGTAACCAGAGGAAGGCTTTAAGGGCATCATCAGCGTTTGCCAAGGATATTTCAAAACCGTCGAAAGTGATCCCCCCTTCACGTTGGAATTGGAAATAGCGGATAGATATCGGTTCGTCAAATGTATTGTTATCGACGGCTTTAAGGGCATTGATGGTGTCAGCAAAAATTTGAATTGCCCCTAAGTCGCAGGCAGCAACGACCAAGGCGCAAACCATTGCTAAGAGAATAGAACCGGTGTAAGCGGTATGATACCGCGCAAAGCGGGCAAAGGTATGGTTTTTGGTAGAAGCTTTTTTGTCCATAGTCTTTGCGAATGTTATACGCGCATTCGCTTTTCGGCATACACGTCATTTGAGTTGATGCCCACCGAATTGAATGGCACAAGCGTGTTTCGCAACACCTTCTTCCTGTGAAAAGGGACAACGGATGCTGAATTCTCTTTTTTGAAAGTCAACAGCTTCAATCACTCCGATGGCATCGGTGTTGCCGGACATCTTACTGACGAGCCCAACCAAGCGGTGTTCAAAGTAAGCGCGGACTTCAGCTGTAACACAGGTCAGACTTAGATAGTTTTTGATGTGGCTGATAATGGCTTTGGAAAGGGAGCCTGCTGTAATGACACATAAGGTGCGGTTACCCCATTCGGCGTAGTAGACCTGCGTTTCAGCGAGTTGAGAAAGGATTTCTAATTCTTTCTCATTTGCAGGACGGCCGATGAAAAAGGAAGTCCGCTCTCCACGGATTTGTTCAAAAGGTATCTGTTGCAAGCGGCTCCCAGAGAAATAAGCATCGAATCGGGCTTTCCGGTATCGGCTACGGGTTTTACCCGTTCTGGATCGGACGCTGCGGTGTGGACGGAGATGGTGAATGTCGATCCACGCTTGCTGGTTATAGCACGCCGTTATCTGTTCCAATTCGATAGCACGCCCGATGCCGACTAAGTGGTTGGGTCTAATGAGTTCTATTTTGTGCTGTTTGAGAGAGACTGCCGGCGGGTCGTGAATGTAACCCGTCGTGTCAACAACGATAAAATCGGCTTCGGTTTCACGCGCCCTGTCTACCATCAACCGTGTACCTGTTAGAGTCTCGAGATAGCGCGGACGTGGGGACAGATCCCCAACGAAGTAGAATTGATCAGCAGCCCCGTCGAATTGGACAGGTACCCTCGCTGACGTAAAAAATTTCATACCGATTGTTGTGGGAGGTCCTATTTGAGATTGCCCGACATCAGCATCCACGAGGGCTGTCTTTAAGCCTTGCGTGAGGGCAGAATCAACCAAAAAACGGCAGAAGGTTGATTTTCCCACATCGGTTGCACCTATTACAAGTACAATCTGTTGTGGCATGATAATGCGGTTTGCAAGTTTTTGCCAGTCTTGGTTGACGCGATATGTGCCTTCCATTTTTTACCTCGGTTCCTTTGCCAGGGTCTGCCCCGGAATTCCAGCGAAGATAGGTGTTCAGTTGCTGAGATTCATCTGATAGCGGAATGTGACACCGGGCAGGTCGAACATCTCACCTAAAACAGGGGGCTGTTGAACGCCGAAGAGTTGTTCAAACAGAGATAGCTTTTTCTCCTTACGCACGACCTTCGGTTTGCCATCGATGTTTGCTAAGTCTCCGGCGAGTTCTATTGCCTCTGGGAGGTTACCTAGCCGATCTAAGAGTTTTAGGTCGAGTGCCTGCTGTCCAGAAAAGATTCTTCCGTCTGCGAGTTTAGCGATTTCAGAACGGGTCAAGAGCCTTTTCCGTGCCTCAAAAATTGTATCCACAAATTGGTTGTAGACATTATCCACAGTGGCTTGGAGAACTGCTTGATCTTCCTCCGTCAGCGTGCGGAAAGGTGAGCCTGTATCTTTAAATTCGCCACTTTTAATGGCTTGATGCTCTAATCCGATTTTGTCGTATAAGCCCTTCATCCGTGTGAATTGCATGATAACCCCAATGCTACCTGTCAATGTGCCGGGATTCGCCATAATTGTGTCGGCGGCGCATGCGACGTAGTAGCCACCCGATGCAGCGGTTCCACCCATTGAAGCGACAATCGGTTTTTCTATTTTCTGTAGTTCGCTGTAGATTTCTTGGACTGGGGCAACACTGCCCCCCGGGGTATCGATACGAATCACGATGGCCTTGATACTTGGATCATCACGGTAGGTGTGAATGTGTTTAATCAGTGCATCTGATTTTGTGATAATTCCTGTAATGTCTATCACTGCGACCTTTTGCCCGATAGATGGGCTACCACTCATCGATCGCAAGATCAAAACCAAGAAAAACAGAGCAACAATGATGCCGAGCAGAGTAAAAACACGTCTTTTTTTCATTTTTTTAGTATGAGTACCCAAAGGGTTTTTAGCAGCCACCTTATGTCAGAGGTGATACGCTGTGTTGCGACGTAGTTGAGGTCTAAGTCTAGTTTTTTCGGCATTAGTTCGGTAATGTAGAAATGTTCCGCGTCCTGTCGCCCTTTGAGTTTTTCCTCCTCATCCCGGTTTGCGAGTTGCGACGGTCCAGTGATTCCAGGTTTTACCTGCAATACTTGCCGCTGCATCTCTGTATAGTATTTGACATAAACAGGAGCCTCCGGACGGGGGCCGATGAGACTCATCTCACCTTTTATAACGTTGATTAGATTGGGAAGCTCATCTAGTTTTGTCCATCTCAGAAATCTGCCGACCCGTGTAACACGGGTATCCTTGTAAGTTGTCAAGCTGCCGCCGATGTTATCGGCGTTAGCCACCATCGTTCTGAATTTGTACATTTCAAAGAGGATTCCGCCTCTGCCGACCCGCGTTGCTTTGTAGAAGGCGGGGCCGTTCGATTGCAGTTTGGCGAGGATAGCCCCGATGAGAAAAAGCGGGGACAAAAGCAGGAGTCCAATCGTAGCGAATAGCAGGTCGAACATCCGTTTTACCGAGCCACGTTTGCGTTCTATCTCCAATTGCCTGTCAGGAACTGGCGATTGGCGGTTAACGACTGAGGGCTGACCATTGACGGTTGATGGTTGACTGGTATAAAAACGCTTCGTATCGGTCATGTAGTTACCCAATCGTGCCGGGTTAGCGACGGTTCGCGCTGGCTGTTTTCCTTTCCGCCGGGAACTGGATAATTTCAGAGGTGCTATCGGTACTTTTCTCTGTGAGGAATGAGCGGTTCGGGTGATATGTTGGCACGAGTTCTTGGAATTTGGAGACAATCCCGTCCGCGTCTAATGCGTCTGCAAGCTGCGAGAGTTCTCCAATCTGGGATAGGAGTTGTTTCTCCGCAATCTGTTCGAGTTGTGCGACGAAAATGCGTTGGTGCTTTGTTGCGGTAACGCCTTCTTGAGGTGTCAGGAGCTCCTCGTACAATTTTTCCCCGGGTTCTAACCCCGTGAATTCGATCTTGATGTCTCGATCGACCTCAAGCCCAGAGAGTCGGATGAGGTCTTCGGCAAGGTCTAAAATCTTAATGGGTTCACCCATATCTAACATCAGAATTTCACCGCCATTTCCCATAGCCCCTGCTTGAATTAGGAGCTGCACGGCTTCTGGAATCGTCATGAAGTAGCGTGTGGCTTCGCGGTGTGTAACCGTGACAGGCCCGCCTTTGGCAATTTGACGTTTGAAGTTCGGGAGTACGCTAGCGCGGCTTCCGATAACGTTTCCGAACCGGACGGCGATGAACCGCGTACCGTTCTGTTTTGCTTTACACTGAATCAACTTTTCTGTCACACGTTTTGAGGCCCCATAGACGCTCGTTGGATTGACCGCTTTGTCAGATGAGACGAGAATGAAGGCTTCGACTTCGTGTTTGATGGCGGCATCAATTAAGTTTTGCGTGCCGAGAATATTATTTTTTACGGCTTCGTCAGGGTGATTCTCCATGAATTTGACATGCTTGTGGGCGGCGGCATGGAAAATGATATGCGGACGGTATTTGCGCGTAATTTTTGAGACCTTTGCGTTATCGCGAATATCGCCGATAATGACGGCACGGTTGAGTGCCGGCTCGAACTCTTGGAGTTCTATATCGGTGTGGTAGAGACTATTTTCGCCGCGACCCAAAAGAATAAGAAGTTCGGGATTAAGCTGTGCGACCTGACGGCACAGTTCAGACCCGATGGATCCGCCTGCACCTGTTACCATCACGCGTTTACCAGAGAGATATTTCGAGACTTCGGCGATGTCCATTTGTGAGGTAGATCGGTTCAGGAGATCCTCGTATCGGACCTCTCTAATTTGGCTGACACTTGCGCGTCCGTCAAGGATCGCGTGAATGTTAGGGACAATTTTAAACTGACAGCCGTGGTATTCACATTGTCGAATAATCTCACGGATCTTTCCACCGGGGGCAGATGGGATCGCGATGACAACTTCGCCAATCTCACGTTTACGAGCGATGTAGGTGAGATCTCGGGTTGTGCCAAGTACTTCAAGCCCCGCGACGCTTCGACCTACCTTTTGTGGGGCATCATCAATGAATCCGACGGGTACATAACCTTTCTGCGGGTGATTTCTGAGTGCCCGTAGCACACCAATGCCGGTCTCACCAGCACCGACAATAAGCACCTTCGTTGGCGGTTTTCGGGCAGGCATATGTGCTATTGTGCCTGTTTTGTTCTTGGGTGAGGGTTGCTGTTGCGGGTTCAGGTCAACGGGCGAACGGTTCTCCTGAAAGATTTGGGCGGAGAATTTGGTGAATCCGATAAGCGCGAAGTTATAGAGCCCGTCGATTAAGAAGAGGACCCAAGCAATTTGTGTGAGTATGGAAAGCCCAATGAGCAGAAGAGTCGCCAATGTAATTGCAGTCGTTAAAGTGCGGAATTCCTTGACAGATGCATGTTGCCACATCGGTTTATATAGGTTAAAGCCTAACAATAGACCAATGCGGATTATCGTAACGAAGGCAGCGATGCCGAAAAAATACTCAAACGGCGTTACGTCTGTGCGCTGCAATAGCACAGAGAACGGCATAGGCTGGTTTAATAGATCAAAACCGAATTGCTTGCTGGTCAGGTAAGCAAATAGGAATGCGAGGTTAACGAGAATTGTGTCAACGAGAATTGTAGAACTCCACTTTATTTTCGGTTTATCCATAATCCCTCCTCAATGGGGTGTCAGCCGTCAGGGCGTTGCTATTTGCTATTCGCTAACTGCTGATCGCTCTTTCGCTGAATCTGTGTGTAGACGTGCTTTAGACGTTCTCCTATAACGTCCCAGCTATAGTCGGTTTCGACGCGGGTTCTGGCGGTTCGCGCAATGTTTTCTCGCAAGTGTTGGTTGTCCAGCAAATGAATGACCTGCTCAGCAAAAGCTGTTGGTGTATCTGCAACGAGGAGTTCCGTACCGACATCCGCTTGTAAGCCCATTGCGCCGACGGCAGTTGTGACAATAGGCACGCCCATCGCCATGGCTTCCAAGTTTTTGGTTTGTATCCCCGATCCGGCGCGTAAAGGTGCCACAAAAACCGAAGCTTTTTCAAAATAGGGACGGACATCTGGCACATAACCTGTAACGACGACCCCGTCTAGTGCCTCCAACCGCCGCACCTGTTCCGATGGATGGTTTCCAACAATATAAAAGCGCGTTTTAGGATACCGTTCTCGAACGTGCGGAAAAATTTCGTGGCAAAAATAGGTTGCAGCATCAGCATTCGGAAAATAGTTCATTGTTCCTGTAAAGAGCAATCGCGGCGAAGCAGAAGATCTAGCACCGGTTGTTAGAGCCGGTCGGAAATACCCGATATCGACTCCCATGGGAACGATCGCTAAATTGAGGCTGTTATCCTGCTTCAGCAGGTAGTCTCGGTCAAAATGCGCGACGACGGTACCGCAGTCAAAAGCCTTCATAATATCAATTTCGTAACGCCTGACTCGCTTTTCTTCTAATTTTACCAGAAACCGTTTTGGAATACAATCTAAATTTGCGCGTCGATTGAGATTAAGTGCTAAGGAGTCACACAGGTCTAACACTTTCGAGGGGCCTTGTGTCTCCGTTACGTATTGTCCCATTCGGAAAAGTTGTGCATGAATCAATTCAAAGTGTTCTTCTGAAAGGAGTTGGTTAACCTTCCGTTGCATTTGCGGTGCATACCAATAGTGTAGCTGAAAAGGGCGTTTTGATAAACAGTGGAGTCCTGTATTCATGAACGCAAAAGAACGATGAAAACGCACCCACTCTACACGTTCGCAAAAGGGTTGCAAGTGTTTTGCGGATTCAATATCACTCTCAGACTCAGCAAAGTAAACGAGCGTTATGGCATGTTGTTTCGATAGCTGCTTGATAAAGTGGTACGACCGAATCCGGTCGCCTCGGTGTGGTGGATACGGGCACCGAAGGCTCAAAAATAGAATTTTCATTCTTTTAACTATGAATATCTGGGCACCGTTCCATTGGGGTCTCTGATGAATGCCGCCCGGATTTAAAGATGTGCCCTTTTCATCGGCGCTTTTATTTGTCTGGTAGCTCCGCTTCATCAATCAACATGACTGGGATGCCGTCCCGAATCGGATAGCGCCGTTTACACTCACCGAGACATACCAGTTTCTGGTGTGTTTCAACGTATGCTATCTCGCCTTTACATGCCGGACACGCCAGGATGTCAAGTAAGGTTTTAGAGAGCGTATGTTGGTTTTCAGCCTTCAAAGGGATTCTCCATTTTAATGGTTCGGGGTCAAAAGCTTGCACGTAGGCTAAAGTTACGAAGTCCGTAAAGTTGTGCGTGACGACACAGCAACTTTCAAACTTTAGATACACTTTGAACTTTTAAACTCTGCTGTTTTGGTAGTTGACTCTTCTATTGATTGCCAATGACTAACTGCCGACAGCTATTCCGTTAGCCGCCGCAGCACCGCTTATATTTCTTCCCGCTCCCGCACGGACACGGTGCGTTTCTACCGACCTTTGGCACATCCCCCATTGCTTGTCGTGAGGCGAATCCTGCATCCTCGCTGGCTGTAGCGGCAGGCCTCCGTTGTGACCGGCTGCGTTGCGGTTTACGGGGACCGCTTGTCCGCTGACTTGGTGCCCGACGAGGTGCCTCGGTATTGACGCGGGATTTAAAGATGAATTCACTCACCTCTTCCTCAATGTGCTGATACATGCTCTCAAAAACAGTAAGTGCCTCGTTTTTGAAAACGACAATCGGGTCTTTACCTCCGTAACCTGCACCGAACCGGATACCCTCTTCGATGTAATCGATGTTATAGAGGTGGTCCTTCCAGTGATCGTCGATTCTATCGAGCAGGAGTAGGCGTTCAAGGACACGCATCATCTCAGGCCCCATTTCCGCTTCACGTTCTTCATAAGCGATTCGGAGTGCTTCGAGGGCTTGTTCTCTTGCCTCTTCCGGACTTGTCTGCGCTAAAGGCGTTTGCCATATCGGTGTAATTGGGAAGGTATTCGTCAGCCACTGCTCGAACCTGTCCGGATTTTCAAGGGTGTTCCCTGTTTCCGGTATATTATCGTCGATTGCGTCAGTTACGACTCTCTCAATCATTCCCCAAATTGTAGCCTTGAGACTTCCTTGGACTTTTGCGTCGCCCGTTATTTTAATGTCAGCAAGTGCAACAAGACCGCCGTCTTCAAATGCCCCGTCGCCCTCAGGCAATTCTGCCGAATCTGTGCCGGAAGCGAGAACGGTATCGCGCAAGGTATAGATAGTATCGCGTTGTGAATCCATGACATCATCAAATTTGAGGAGGTTTTTACGGATTTCAAAATGCATCTGCTCCACGCGGGTTTGTGCTTTCTCAATGGATTTGGTGACCCAAGGGTGTTCGAGGGGTACATCTTCGTCCATTCCGACGCGAGTCATTAACCCTTGTAAACGTTCCGATCCAAATTTTCGCATCAATTCGTCTTCAAGGGAGAGGTAGAATCGCGAGGATCCGGGGTCGCCTTGTCTACCGGAGCGTCCACGGAGCTGATTGTCGATACGCCGCGACTCGTGCCGTTCTGTTCCGATAATGTGGAGTCCACCAGCGGCTAAAACTTTTTCTCGGTTTTCGTCGCAAATTGCTTCGGCTTCTACGAGGGCGGTCTGGTATTTTTCGGATTCCGGTGTGATTGCGTCTATTTTAACTTTCTGTTTGCGGAGCATTTCGGTCGCTAAGCCTTCAGGATTACCACCGAGAAGGATGTCCACACCCCTACCTGCCATATTGGTAGCGATTGTCACGGCACCCGGTACACCAGCTTGGGCGATAATATCTGCCTCGTGTGCGTGCTCTTTAGCGTTCAAGACCTGATGTCGGATATTCCGATGTTTGGTTCTAAGCATTTTGCTCAGTTTCTCGGAATTTTCGATTGAGACTGTACCGACGAGGATAGGTCTCTCTTTTTCGTGTTGTTCAACGATGTCGCTTATAACGGCTTTATACTTTGCTGCTTCTGTCTTATAGATTTGGTCGGAGTTGTCCATCCGGATCATCGGTTCATTTGTTGGGATGACGGTGACCTCTAAGCCATAGATGTGTGCAAACTCGTTCGCCTCTGTCGCGGCAGTACCCGTCATACCTGCAAGTTTATCATACATGCGGAAGTAGTTCTGGTAGGTAATCTTGGCACCGGTTTGGTTTTCCTGAAGGATTCTCACGCGTTCCTTGGCTTCAATCGCTTGGTGTAACCCTTCGCTGAGTCGTCTGCCAACCTGTTTCCGGCCGGTGAATTCATCGACGAGGAGGACTTCTCCGTTTTCGACGAGGTAATCGACATCGCGTTTGTAGAGATGGTGTGCGGTGAGCGCCTGATTAACGTGATGCACCATAGCGATATTGGTATGTTCATAGAGGTTGCCTACGCCGAGACGGCGTTCGACTTCATCAACGCCTTCGTCGGTGAGGGTGACACTGCCGCGCGATTTCCCTTGCTGATCAATCTGAAAATGTTCGTCTTTGCGGAGATGAACGACGACGTTGTTGATTTGCTTATAGAGATCGGCAGGTTTGCCCGAGGGTTCTGAGATAATGAGTGGCGTACGTGCTTCATCAATGAGGATGCTGTCAACTTCGTCTAGGATGGCGTAGACATGTCCACGCTGCACTTTCGCATCAAATGAGAGTGCTTTGTTGTCCCAGAGGTAATCGAATCCGAATTCGCTGTGAACGCCGTAGGTAATATCGGTTTTGTATCCGATGCGTTTCTGATCGTGCGGCATTTGGCTGAGCGTCAGTCCAACGGAGAGCCCGAGGAAGTTATAGATTTTCCCCATCCATTCTGCGTCGCGTCTAGCGAGGTAATCGTTAACAGTTGCGAGATGCACGCCTTTTCCCGTCAGGGCGTTCAGATAGACAGCGAGCGTTGAGGTAAGGGTTTTACCTTCACCTGTCCGCATCTCTGCAATATTGCCTTGGTGGAGCGCGGCCCCTCCCATGATTTGAACGTCGTAGTGCCGCTGCTTCAAGGTCCGAATTGCCCCTTCTCGAACCACAGCGAAGGCATCTGGTAAAAGTTCATCAAGCGATTCGCCAACATCTAACCGTTGACGAAACTCCGATGTTTTGGATTGAAGCTGGGCGTCTGTCAGTTTCTGCATTGCGGGTTCGCGTTGATTGACTGCTTCAACAATGGTGCGAAACTTTTTGACATCTCGATCTTCTTTGCTACCAAAGACTTTGGCTATCACTTTTTGGAACATTTTTTGCTATTGCTCCTGGGCATCTTTCCTGCTGTGAAAGATGATATATCTCTAAGTCACGATTGACTTAGGGTTTGTGCCTCGATTGTCTCTGTTAATTGGGAGTCCGGGGGTACCAACAAATTCTGTCCATCTAACTTTTTACGTAGTATCGTATAAATCAACGTATTTCCAGCAGAAGTGATTGAAAACAGATATGCCACAACGAGTGCGGTACCCATTAATATCGTGATTGTGAGAAAAATAGCAGGCACTGTTGCGGTTAAACCCGCAGTTTCCTGTGTACTATTGCTAATGTCGAAGACACCCAACGTATTGATATAGGGAAATGCTGCTACCTTTTCGATAGCACCACTAAGCCATTCATTGGCACGGCTCATAAAAGACTTCATCTCTTCAGCGTGCAGGAAGCGGATTGGGAACAGCGCGATCGAAAACCCGTAGAGGCAGAAAAACGCCCAAATCGGGACGAAGATGAGTTTGATAAGAAACAAGAGCGTCTCATAACACACGATATGCCACGGTTTGTTCCAAACGATGGCAAATTGCTGATAGATTGTTTCAAATGCATCGGCACCCGTCGTAGCGACAACGGCTGGTACAAAGAGCAGGCTTACGCCAAAAACAAACGTTATCAATGCTATTAGCAAGCCGAGAAAAAAGCCGATTGGCATGAACAGGGAGGTGAGCAGGAGAAAAGGTTTACCGATTATCGGCAACTTTCCAAGACCTGCGATGCTAAAAGGTATCAGCGCGAGAAATATTAGGATGAGGAGTAAACCGATAAACGCGCCCAAAACGGATTTCCAGTGCGTTTTGAGGAACGTTACAGCGTCCCTGACTGAGAAGAAGAAGTCTCCACGCAGCTGCTCAACGGTTATTTTGGAAGCTACTGTGCTTGCGAAAAAAAAGATGCACGCAAAACTTATCGCGCCTATCCACATCGCGATTTCAGTTATCTGTGCAAGTTCTACGTCACCGAGAGGCGTTACGGGTAGAAGTCCATACGCGTTCCAAAAATCCTGTGCGGTGGTACCACCGACGATAAGGAGACTCAAATATACCAAGATTTCATAAATCAAATATCCGAGTACAAGTCCTATGAGATGAACGGAAATCTTACGTCCACTGAATCCGTAGCGGATAACTTGGAAAATATCCCTGAAATCGAAGTAGCGCTTTTCCATGAAGGGGTTCTTCTGTTTCTCTACTCACTTTGTATATAATGATACTACAATTTACAGGTTTCTGTCAAGTGTTTATTTTCGTATCGGTTGTCAGTTGTGAGTTGTGGAGGCTATGACGTTAGCAGTCACGGGGAGAGTCAGGGTGCGTTGGTTGGGGAAGTACACGGCGAGTAGCGATGCGAAACATCCCCCGTCCATCAGCGGCCCGAGTTGGATGGTAATAATGGAGGTATCTGGGTTGATTTCCCATGTCAATGTGGAATGGTTTGACGGCAGTAGCCGGATGTCGGATATATCCAGTGGGGCATTAACGAGGAGCCTGACAGTCTTTTGATAGGGCGTTTCGGGTAGAATATCCCCGAACTCACAGACATCTGGGATAAGGGTAGCGAACCGTTTCGCGGCGGCGATGATTGTCAAGGGAATAATAGGTGTTTTAGGGCTGTCTGTGAAAATAGTCGCCGTTGCTGAGGTCTCATCAGCAGGGAGAGTTTCTGGGTTGATGGTTATGTGGAACGTTCCCCCCGTTTTTGGCAGAATTGCCGCGGGCGTTGTGATTTTGGCGTAACTGCATCCTATCCGCACGTCTCGGATATGGCGTGTATTTTTGCTTGTATTTCGTGCTATTACGGATCGCGTTACGGGGCCTTCCCACTCTGGGAGGGGGCCGAAGTCAACCTGATCCTGTGTGAGGATCAATTCAGGTGAGGGTTCCTGCGGGTTGTTGATGAGGACGATAATAAGTCCAGAGAACAGCAGTATGGGGATGATAACGGTTGTCAAGATTGTGCGTTTGGACATGGTTTGTTTTGCCTCTGTTTTGATGTTACTTGCTTTACACTATAATTGTAGCACGAACCGTTAATTCGTGCAATATGTGTTCATGAATCAAAGACTCGTAAATTTTTGACAAAGCACCTGAAAAATGCTAAAATAACATTGTGTTGCTAGTCAGAACTATTCACTCCACACAAGGTACAATATGGTAATTGAAAATGAAAATAATCAAGAACCTATACAGCTTGATTTGATTAAAAATACCAACAGTAAGGTAGAACTGAGGAATAAATCTCCACAACCTAATTCGTTTAAGGTTTCTACTTCACATCTTCTGTATTTTGGTGATAACTTAAAAGTTTTACAATCTATGGAAAACTGTTTAATAGATTTGGTATATATAGACCCGCCTTTTAACACTGGGAAAACCCAATCTTTAAATGGGTTAGAATATAACGATAAATTTAATAATCGCAAGGCATTTTTGGAATTTATCAAATTAAGGTTAATAGAGATCAAAAGAATTCTTAAACCGGAAGGTAGTTTGTTTTTTCATATTGACCAAAGACAATCTCATTATTGTAAAATTATGTTAGATGAAATATTTGGGGAAAATCATTTTATGAATGAAATCATTTGGTCTTATGATTATGGCGGAAGAGCAAAAAAATATTGGTCCAGGAAACATGATAACATATTTTGGTATGCAAACAATCCGAATAACTACACCTTTAATTTGGAGCAGAGCGATAGGATACCTTATATGTCCCCCGGCTTAGTTGGAGAAAAGAAGGCGAAATTAGGAAAAACACCGACTGATGTTTGGTGGCATACTATCGTGCCAACGAATAGTTCTGAAAGAACAGGCTACCCAACCCAAAAACCATTGGGTATTATAGACAGAATAGTCAAAGTACACTCCAATGAAGGTGATTTAATTATGGATTGTTTTGCAGGTTCAGGAACTATAGGAGAATCAGCGGCAAAAAATAATAGAAATTCAATAATGATGGATATAAATAAAAGTGCGATAGAAATTATTGAAAGAAGAATGTCTTACTATACAAATCTAAAGGTGATAGTATGTCCAACGGATTAACACGGGTAAAAATTTGCCCGGGGGAAATGGATGCACAAATTCTATTTTGGCGATAATTTAGAAATTTGACGCGAGATGGATGAGAGGCGAGTTGACCTTATCTGCACGGATCCGCCTTTCAACAATGGACGCGATTATAACGCGTTCACCGGGGATTCGCTTGCGCAGAAAAAGGCGTTTACGGATACTTGGACATGGAATGCCGCTGCACAAGACGCTCGAGCTGATATTGAACACCACGCTGATGCCAGCGATACCTACAAAACACTTGATGAGTGCCTCAAGGGATATGATTCCCCCCGCTTGTGAGCGCGGACAAAGAACGTCTCGGCTATCCGACGCAGAAGCCGCTCGAGCTTTATGAACGCTTCATAGAAGCCTCCAGTAATGAAGAAGGGGACATCGTGATGGATCTCTTCTGTGGATGTGGCACGACGATTGATGCGGCGCATACCTTGAAACGAGGTTCGGTCGGTGAGGATGTAAATGCGTATGAGAGTGTTTACGTTTTTGTTTCGCATGAAATCTGACGAGATGGTTGTTGGATTTCACGACGTTCAACCCAACCTACATGCTTTGCATTGGCGATGTTATGTTAGTAAGGGATTATTTAAAGATTCAATCGGGGTAAATTCTTCACAATATCCGCTGTCTCTAAGCTGACGGTGATGACTTTACCGATTAATTTGACGATGTATTGTGGATCGTCTGCCCGATTCGGGTCGTTACCGATGCCGCTCCGTTTATCAGTTTTGACGCGATACTGATCCACTATCCACTCCAACGCAGAACGCGTGCCGAGGCAATAGTCAAACGTTTCCGAGGGAATGCCATCTATCGTGAGGAATGTGTTGTAGCTAATCTGCGTTTTGTCTCTGGAAAGTCTCATTTTCTCCACGCGCCAATCGAGGGGGAGGTCGGGGTTCTGAATGAATTTGAGTTGATCGTATTCGGCTTGGGCTTCGTAGTTGACGTGGATGTCTGCGAGCCGCTCGCCTGCGTTTGCGAATCCCCAGAAGTCTTGGGTGAAAGGGATATGGGGTAGATCGCGCTTAAGGTTTGCCTCGTATTTCTGGCGATAGTCGGGGTGATGTAAGAGTCCATAGGTATAGTGGAAGATGTGCCATTTGGTGATAGTGTCGTCTCGGTAGTGGGTTCGGAAGTGTGCCAACGCCCAATCGGTGATGTTTTCACGTCGGTTTGAACCGTCCTCGTCATAGGTATAGAAGGGGAAACACTGATTCGCTTCAAATGCTAAATCCGAACTGCATATCCGATTTGAAACAAGACAACCAAAGGCTTTTCTATTACCAATACCAGCGACACAAATTATCTTATTTTCCCTTTCCGTTTCGGGTGTAGGAAAAATAGACGGAAACACATAAGTTCTCTGATTCAGCAACTTGTCAAAGTAAAAGTTTACCTTTGTAAAGGGACGATAGAAAGCAGTTCTTAGCTTGTCGGCTGAAAATTCCACAAGCCTCCCCTTTCTCAATTCTGATTTCAGCCGATCTGTCCATTTGATTTTTGTATCATCGGAAACCACAAAATCATCAAGGCGAGCGTTTCGGTCTGTCCGTTGTTCCCATCTCGCAACCTCCATGGTGTAGTTCTCAATCATTCTACTCATGTTCGCAACGAGTGTATTTTCGGTGAAATTGGAGATCCATGCATCCCGACTTGTCAATACACCGAGGCTGTAGGTTTTGAAAATCGTTCCTGCCACATCACCTGCACTTGCTTTTGCTGTTTTAGTGCCCATCGGAATGAAGGTGTCAAACTCGGGGTGGAGTCCTTCGGTAAGCCATGTCTGTCGCACATCTGGTTGAATCGATTCCCATGGAATATTGCCTGCATGCTGACGTTCAGTCAAAAAATCAAATTTCTGCTTTCTGTTCCACAGATCATCCGTTCGATAATAAAAAATATGAGGTGATTCTGAGGGGTTGTCCTTATGCTTCACAAAAAGGTTGATGCTCACACCCACCCGAATCCCAAACACATTCGCATTGGAGACCTTCAGACCTTTCCGCGCATTGCCCCCTAAGTCCAGGGTGTAGATCGCAGCGCACTCCGCAGCGAGGTGTTTCCGCATCCCATCAAACGCTACACCATCAAGAAAACTGTTATTTGTCACGAAACTAACAACGCCTTGTTCACCTATCCGATCCAATGCCCACCGGATCGCTTTTACATACGGATCATAGAGGGCAGTTTTAAGCGTCGCTTTGGAGTCTTTTGCATACGTCTCTGCAATCCGCTTGTCCATCGCCTCGTGTTTGCGATTTTTGTTGTTGTCGTTCTCGTTGAGCTGCCCCGCATTATAGGGGGGATTGCCCATAACCACGAACATCTCGGATTCCTTCTGCTTCTCAACGCGAGCAGTATTGGCAGGCGTGAAGAGTTGGAGCTGCTCACGCTCCTCTGCTAA
Source organism: Candidatus Poribacteria bacterium (assembly GCA_965202725.1). Classification (GTDB taxonomy): domain Bacteria; phylum Poribacteria; class WGA-4E; order WGA-4E; family WGA-3G; genus WGA-3G. Next base: position 2,637,975 of record OZ241845.1, on the reverse strand, counting down.
CTCAAAGGTGTCCACAAGGCTTAGGCCTTCATAGGGGATATAACGGTGCGTGGCGGTGTAGAATTCATGCTCTATGTTCAGGCTGGCGATGTAATAAGGGAGGAGCATCACCTCGTTGCACTGGAGTTCGGGCGGGTCAGCGGTGTATTTCCGCTCTAACGAAATCGGGTCGAGCTCCCGCATGAGGCGCACGATGAAATTCCCAGTGCCGACGAACGGATCAATGATATTCACACCGGTATCCGACAGGGAGCGGTTAAACTCGGTTTGCAAGATGTGTTCGACGCTTTTGACCATGAAATCGACGATGGGTTGCGGTGTGTAGACGACACCTTGTGTATCGGCAACCTTGACGGAGAAGCCCTGAAAAAACTGCTCGTAGACGGTGTTGAGAAACCCCTGTTTTTGAGAAAAGTCGGTAATTGTACTCGCAGTCTGCTCAATCGCAAGGTAGAACGGGTCCAAACTTTTGAGGAACTCGTTGCGGTCAAAGGTCTGGGAGGTGAGCGCGTCAATGACGTTCTCTATTTCGCGGGCGATGATGTTGCGGCGTGTGAAATCGGGGTTGTTGAAGACGGTGCGGAAGATGCGTTCTGTTAGAAGGTGTTGGATGAGCATCTCCTCGACGGCAGCGATGGAGAGGTTTGGATTAATCAACCCTTGACACTGCTGATGAAACTTGCTGAACGCCTCTTGGAAGCGTCGGTTGATTTGGCGTTCGGTTTCGATGAGCCTCGCCAACTTTTCACCGAGTTCTGGCACGGTCTCTCTGAATTGGGTGACTGCGGTGTGCCATGCGGCGATGTTCTCTTCTTGATAGGCGAAGAAAGCCTGGAGAACGTGGACGAGGTTTCTCGGCTCGCCGATGTCAAGGTCAAGTTGGAGGTGCCCGTGTTGATAGAGGAGTGCCTGGCTTGGGGATTGGATGACGATATTTTTTGAAGGATAGCCTGCGGCGAACTTCTTATCTGCTTCAGTGTAGAGGTCGTCGTGTGTATCTTTTGCTTCCCAATACCCGTATGGCAAGCCGAAGACATCTACGATCTCCCCATCGGGTGTAATGCGTCTTTTCTCTGGGGTGTAATGCGTCTTTTCACAAAGGAGAGTGAGCTCGGATCGTGCACAGTAGTGTTGGAGGAGGTTTTGGAATGCGGCACGGACGGTGCCTTCATTTTCTACACCGTGTTGTGCGTACTTTTTCAGCTCGGCATAGTATGCCTGAATCGGTTTGTGGGTGGGTTTGATATTGAGGTCTGGCATCTATTTTCTCCGGACGTTATGAGTGGACGAAACGATACTACATTATACACAGATTGGAGCGAAATGGCAAGCGAAATTTTGTTACGTGATCGGTTATTCACACCGGGAAAATTTGATACGCACACTTCGGAGAACACACCGCGAAAAGCCATCATTCAATCCATATTTGCCTCCCTTTTGCCTGTGAGCAAAGAAATCTCCAGTTTTTAGACTGGGGAGGCCAGTCAAATTTAAGGGCAAGAGAGTTTGTAAGTGTGTTTATTGTTGTGCCTTGAGTTGTCCCCACGTTGAGGTTAATCGTGCTTCTGGGGTGACGTTGAGTTCGGAAATGGTGAAGGCATCTGCCCACGCCGTGCCTTCCCACTGGTTTGCGATATTAATCCCCTCCATGACGAAGCCGAGAATCTCTATCTCGTCGAAGTTGAGGTCTTGGAATATTGTGCGGTATTCTCCGTCTGCGAATAGGACGAAATATCCAGCGTTAAAATAAAGTTTCATCTCTGTCAGAATATCTGTTCCCCAACGGGTCCGTGGTTCTCTGGATATCCTGATCCGAAAGGGATGGCTGCTTCCTTTGCCGTCAAAGCGCCTTGCTCTGATTTCATCTGGGAAAAATACATAGAAAAACGGATCCCCTTCGGGTGTATCAGAGAAGTACCGGCCTACACAGAAACCGAAACGCGTTTTGTCACCGCCGAAGTCGTTTATTGTGACCATGAAGTTTCGGTAGGGCCCCGGGATCGCAGTGAATTGGTAAAGCTCGTATGATACCTCCCATTCCCGCTTAACTTCTACACGTAAAAACCCGTCGGTTATTTTCCATGTGGCATCGTTTCCGACCCTGCGCCACGCTTCAGGATTTTCGGCATCGAAGTCGTCGTGCCACTCCGCGGCGAACCCCGACACGAGGCAGGCGGTCAAGATGTAAATAAGTATGAAGAAACTTGCATTTTTGTTTCGCATGGGATATACAGACTATTTGATTTTTATGCAGTCGTACCACTGTTGTGTTTTCTTTCCTTTGCGACTGAGGATGCCGGTCTCTCGCTCGGTTGGGGGACCGAAGTCTCCATCGAGCTGTTTGAGGACGTTCCAATCAGGTGGAAACCATGTCCTGAGCGTTTTACAGTTAACCTCAAGGGTTTCGCCTTCCCATCCACCGATTTTGTAGTACATCGGGCAGATCCAGAGTTCAGCCCCGCGTGCATACCGCCGCCAACCCGTTACAGAGGCTTGCGCGCGGATAATATTCCCGTCGCGCCAGTGTCGTTCAACGCCGCTCCAAGGGTATCCGGTCGTTCCACCGCCAGCGCTGATCTCACTTGGCCCTAAATCGTCGTAGAGTGTGATGTAGGAGTAGTTTGTGCCCCAAGGCGTATTGTCAGTGTTGAAGTACCACCACTGTCCGCGATACCAACGAACCGCGCCTTGAATACGTGAAGCTGAAACCGCTGCGCTCTCAATGGTTTCTACGATGTCAAACTGTCCTCTGTTGTTATAGGGATTGTGGACACCTTCGCAGAGCGTGAGAGAATTAAGTTCGGGGCCGAACCACATCCCGTTTACGCCGGGTGTTCTGTAATAAGAACCTGAACTCGGCGGATGGGCGCGTTCGCCTGGATTTAACCGCGCTCTGGCGTGGTTGTTCCAAAGGATAACACCGAGGACAAGGACGAGGAGAAATGCATCAAAGATGATGTCTAAATTTTTTCGCATTTTTTTATAGTCGTTGGTTGTTCGTTAAGAGCGTTACAGGGTTTAACCTATCTTAGGGGTGAGGTCGCCTCGCCCAACACCGGTAGGTACCGATTCGCCATAGAAATTCGTAACCTATCATAGGGGCGAGGTCTCCCCATACCACAGCTGCATTTTTTCAAGGCCCCCCTTGTTTCAGACCTGCCCATGTGGTTGTGAGTTTCCGTCTTGGAGAGACGGCGAGTCCCTCAATCGTGAAAGTGTCCACCTGTGCATTACCGATATCCACATCTTCTGTAACGAATCCTGCGAGGATGAAGGCGATGCTGTCAATCTGGTCGAAGTTGGCATCTCTGAAATCGAGACGCAATTCTCCATCAGCTTCTAGTTGAAACCGACCGCTTTCAAAGTGTAACACCATCTGCTGGAGTCCATCCGTGTTCCAGCGTTTACTGGGTCCGACGAATATGCCGCCGTTTCTGGTGGCTTGCATATCGTTGGTGAAGAAGAGGTAATAACCGTATTCGTCTACAGCGCTAGCAATATTTAGGAAATGCTTTGCGAGGGCGATACCGAACCGGGCATGTGTTGCCCCAACAGTTTCGAGAGTGATCGTAAAGTTGTTATAGGGCCCGGGATAGGCAATGAACTGATACAATTCAAATATAGTGCTCCACTCCATTTGTGCGTGGATTTCTGCCTTTAAAAAACCGTCTTCAACTTTCCAAGTGGCGTTGTTTCCTATGTGTTGCCAATCGTCTTTTGCCTCTTGCTCAAAGGGGTCTTCCCAGATAACAGCAGACACTTCTGTTTGCAAAACGAGAAACATAAAGATGATGAGGATTGCTTTTGAAGTGTGTGCGGTATTTTTCATCTGGTGCTTCCTGCTTTTCACATCTATTTCAGTGGTATACAATCATACCAATCCGCAGTTTCTTTTGACGCCCCTTTTTCGCGGCGGCTAAGTTTGTTAAGTTGGGGTCGAAATTCCGGGGGCTTAAAGTGTCCTTCGACGTGTGCCAATACTTTCAAGTTATTCTGTCCGGTACCTGTTGAGCAATAGTAATCCAAAGTGCCGTGTTTGTAGTACTTCGGTGCGAGATATTTTTTTCCGTCGTGTTCATACCGGTAGTAACCCGTTACGGCCGCCTTGGATTTTATGACAGCTCCGTGTCGCCAGTGTTCCTCAAATCCGCTCCATGGAAATCCGGTGACAGTGTTTGCTGCATCGATGTCTGTCCAACCGATTTCAGATACGAGTGTAACGTGGACAGTGTCCGTGCCCCACTGCGTATCAGCGGTTGCGAACCGCCACTCTTGCCGCCGGTACCACCAGACTTTTCCCGGTCTTGAGGATGGCCAGATCTTGGCATCTTCTCTGGTATAAATGATGTCGAAAAATCCGGCTTTGTTGAATTGGTTAGGGGTATTCGGGCAAAGCACCCGGCTGTCGATTTCGGGGCCAAACCAACGGGTGTCGCCTTCGGATTCGATGAATTTACCCGGTGTCCGGTAATAGTCTCCTGCCGCTTTGGGGACAGCATCCTCCCAAAGGACGATTCTTTCGCCATCTGAATAACTGCCGTGCAACGCCGCGTCTACTGCAAGAGCGAGTGATTGAAAAATAATAATCGCTACAAGGATGACTGTATTGAGATGTATGGCGCACAATGTGTGACTACTATTTTGTGAATGGCGTGCCATCTCGTTTTCCTAAATAGATGCGATATATAGTGCCGAGGATGGGTATCTCGACCTGCTTCTGAATGTGTGTCCGTTGATATCGTTTTGTAGCCGTTTCAAATTCCGCATGGACAGCGCGAATGTACAGTTGATAGGGTTTCTCAGTGAGGTTGTCGAATTTAAAATTACCATCTGCGTCGGTTTCTACTTCAAACCGATCCAACGTCATTGAGATATCGGACGGATTCAATTCCCATGGATACCAAGAGCGCGAGACGATGGCGTTGTGAACCGGCTCGCCCGTATCTGCCCAGAGCACGTGACCGTGTAGTGTACTTGTAGGACGATCTGATAGAATAGACACCGTTTCGCTGTTTGATGATGTCTCCACATTGATGGCGGTTGCTGAGATACCGTCTCCAACGAGATAGAAGGTGTATACTCCCGAAAAAAGTCCATCCACGGTGAAAGTAGATTCTGTTGCAGGAAAGTATCGCGACAGCAGCGGTTTATGCAACACTAATGGATTAAGACTTGGTTCCATCTGTGTGTCTGCAGGGAAAACCTTCACCGTATAGTGAGCTTTTGGATCAATGTCCTCTGGCAAAATAACGTGTCCGTTAACAGTCATCCCCTTTTCAAGTAGGACGGTCAGCGGTTTTTCTCCGATGACTACGTTCTGATAGACTCTGGAGAAATAGCCAATTTTACTAACCTCCAGCGAGAGGTATTGTGCTTCGGTTGCCAACACCTGCATCTGAAACTTTCCCATATCGTCCGACGCTGCTGATGCAAGGAGCGCGTTATGTCCAAACGGCATTTCTCTGTGCCGCGTTGCGTAAATTCGCGCTTCTGCTATCGGATGTGCCTGCGTATCGACGACCGTGCCGTGTAAGGTATTCAATTTCGGCAGTCGAATAGAAATGTATGACTGTCTTCGCGGATGAAGCGCGTCCATAAATGCTATGATAACATCATTTTTGGAAACTGTCAATGTGTATTCGATGGGATAGAGGTCAGAGAAGTGGAAGTTGCCTGTCGTATCAGTTTTTGCTGCGTGTTCGATGGGGGCGGCGGCGCGGAAAAAGTCTGCGGATGTATCGTGCATCTTCAGGTTCACGATGAGTCCTTGGCTGTTTTCACCGTCAGAGACGTTTCCTTGCAAGGATAGGGTGCGTTTCAACGCAATCTTGCCTAAGTCATAGCGATTTTTGCCGGGAGACATCTCGTGTCGCAGGAGTTTTGATTGGTATTGTGGATGGAGTGCCATGAGTGAGAAGGCGTAGTAGGTTGCAGGTTCGTTGTGGATAGTCAGTGAGAAGGAACCCTTCGCATCTGTTGCTGTTGCGTGGACGAAATCCCGATCGGGGTGGACCTGTTCAATTTTTTCGGGAGAAGCGCGCACAAGCACATCGGGGATGGGTTGCCCGTTTTCTGCATCCACGAATCTGCCGTGGAGAGTGGTGCTGGGTTGTGAGGTTTGGCAGATGCTAGTTGCTGTGTATAGCCAGAAACACAGCAAAATCAAAAGGGTGATGTGGGTGTTGTGCATATCGTGTATTGGCTTGATCAGTTTATCAAAATTATAGCATAAAATGGAAAGGAAATGCTTTACATTTGGAAATAATGTGCAGGTTGACATTTCCCCAGAGGTTCAGGTATTATGGAAGGATGACACCCACAGCTTAAAACGTGTCTAAAGTCTAAGTGCCAAAAAGCAAGCCCCATACAGAGCGGGGCTTGCTTTTGAATGGGCTATTTACATGAAAATACCCCCGACGAGATTTGAACTCGTGTCGCCGCCGTGAAAGGGCGGTGTCCTTGGCCAGGCTAGACGACGGGGGCTCAAGATGGTGAGCCGTACAGGAATCGAACCTGTGACCACCTGATTAAAAGTCAGATGCTCTACCTGCTGAGCTAACGGCTCAAACCACAGACATTTAATGATACCATACTTTTAGGGGCATGTCAAATTAAAACGCAAAAATTGGGGAAAAGTTTACGTTTGCGTAGGCTACCAAAGCGGTCTCCCTAATTGGACGATTTGGTCTCTATCGGGTCCGACAGAGATGATTGGAATTGACACGCCGAGATAGTCAGAGACATACGCGACATAGTCTTTCGTCAGTTTCGGAATATCCGCCGCTGTCCGTGCTTCAGTGAGGGGTTGTTGCCATCCGGGGAGTGTTTCGTAGATCGGTTCGCACTCCTCTAAGACGCGTAGACTGCTGGGGAAAGTCGTTATCCGTTTACCTTTGTAGCGGTAAGCCACACACACTTGCACATCAGGGAGTGTATCAAACACATCGAGTTTGGTCATTGCAATAGCAGTGAGTCCGTTAATCTGGGCTGCATATCGGAGCGCAACCAGGTCGAGCCAACCACAGCGTCTCGGACGTTGTGTTGTGGCTCCATATTCTTTACCAATTTCCCGAATCTTCTCGTTGAGATCGGGCGGCATCTCGGTGGGGAAGGGGCCACCCCCGACGCGTGTGACGTAGGCTTTAGAGACGCCGAGTACCTCTTGGATTGCCTTCGGACCGATGCCGAGTCCCGTGCAGACGGCACCAGCGGTGCAGTTAGAAGAGGTGACGTAGGGATAAGTGCCGAAGTCTATATCAAGCATGGTTCCCTGCGCCCCTTCAAAGAGAATCTGTTTTTCAGCTGCGAGCGCGGCGTGTATATAAGCGACGGTGTCGGTTACATAAGGATCGAGTCGCTGCGCGTAGCCGTAGTAGGTCTCGAGGAGGACGTGCCGCTCGGGGCCACCGATTTGGAGGGCTGTGGTTTTGGTTTCGAGGTTATAATCGAGTTTCTTTTGGAAGCTATCAAACTCAAGCAGGTCACCGACGCGGATACCGGCGTGCCGGTTCATCTTATCGGAATAAGCGGGGCCTATGCCGCGTGAGGTAGTTCCGATTTTGGTAGCACTGCCCATCTGTTCCCATGCCTCGACAACCTTATGATACGGCAAAATGAGGTGGGCGCGATCGCTAATTTTCAAGTTATCACTGCTGACTTCAATGCCTTGTGCCTGCAACCGGTCAATCTCACCGAAGAGCGTCTCCAAGTTGATGACGACTCCGTTACCGATAACATTCACAGTATCAGGTCTGAGGATGCCCGACGGGATGAGGTGTAGAATAAAGGTCTTTTCACCGAGAATAATGGTATGCCCAGCGTTATCACCGCCTTGATATCGAGCGACGACATCCGCATCCGCGGCGAAGACATCGGTTAATTTGCCTTTACTTTCATCACCCCATTGTGCGCCTAAGATAACAATGTTTGACATACAAAACCTCTTCTGAATCCGAAACGCGAGAACACAGTTATCCTTCTAACGTTTCGAGAATTGGAAGCGTGCGCGTGCCCCTTTCTGCCCGTATTTCTTCCGCTCTACCATTCTCGGATCGCGTGTCAGAAATCCTGCTTTTTTCAGGGAAGGCTTCAAAGATTCGTCTGCTTTGACGAGTGCGCGTGCGATCCCGTGTGAAATCGCGCCTGCTTGCCCGGTATTCCCCCCCCCCCTGACATTGATGCGAACAGCATACTCGCCGCTCTTCTCAACATGCTCAATTGGGCGTTTCGCCTCTTGCACGTGGTCGGATCGATCGAAGTATTCATCGATGGGTCTCTTATTGACGAGAATGTCGCCTTCACCGCCAGGGATGATTCGGACGCGCGCGACGGATGTTTTGCGTCTGCCAGTTCCCCAGAATTGTTCAGTTGCCATACTGCTCATAATCTCCATAGGTGTTGGTTATAAGTTAAGTGCTGTAGCGGTTGCAACGGTTTTCAACATGACAAACCGCCCTTCACTCGACGAATGCCATACACGCGTTCAGTGTTGATTCGTACCAACTACCAAGTACCAAAAACCAACAGCGACGCGAACCGATAACCATTAAAACGTTAAGACTTCGGGTTGCTGAGCTTGGTGCGGGTGAGACGGTCCAGTGTAGACCTTGAGGCCCTTCATTAACTGTCTGCCGAGGGAGCCCTTTGGGAGCATCCCTTTGACGGCGTTGGTGATGATAGCCTCAGGCTTTAGATCCATCTGTTCATTGAAGGTTCGGTATTTATCGCCACCCGGGTAGCCGCTGTGCCTAAAATAGGTTTTCTGTTCCCCTTTATTTCCAGTGACGGTTACCTTCTCCGCATTCACGACAGCAACGCGAAAACCTAAATCCGCGTGAGGTGTAAATCGCGGATCGTGTTTGCCTCGCAGGACCTGTGCGATTTGCGAAGCCAAACGTCCGAGTATCTGTCCGTCCGCGTCGACTACATACCATTGAATGTTTTTGTCTGCTTTCGGAAAATAGGTTTTCGTTTTCAGTACCATGATTTCCTGCCCCTTCATCGAAATTGTGCTGTTCGGCACACAAGTTACTTTGCTTTTCCAAGGATTTTTGTGGTTTGTTGTTCGCGTGTATCGCCTTTGCTTATAAGAAGTGTTTGTACGATTGCGAACACAACAAAATAATATTATATCATAAAAGACGAGGCTTGTCAAATTTTTGTCTTTGCGATGTCCATTCCCGTTGTGTTATACTGGAACGTGCAAACAATAACTATAGCAGAAATGGATTTCTATAATGCGGATTATTCTTTACACAGGTAAAGGTGGCGTTGGCAAAACGACCATCGCTGCTGCCACGGGTATCCGACTTGCTGCACTCGGCTATAAGACGATCGTTATCTCACTCGATATGGCGCATTCACTTCGCGATGCCTTTGATAACCACGAGAAATTAGTACGCCAACACGAAGAGAAACAGATCCAAATCAGCGAGAATCTCTGGATACAGGAGATTAACGTTCAAGAGGCAATCGTTGAGTACTGGGATGATGTCTATAACTATATTCGTTCGTTGCTGAACCGTTCAGGACTTGACAATCTCGTTGCGGAAGAGATCGCGGTGTTTCCGGGGATGGAGGAAATTTGCGCGCTCCTCTATATCAACCAATATGTCCGCGATCAGCAGTACGATGTGATTATCTTAGACTGTGCACCGACAGGCGAATCGCTTCGGTTTGTCAGCATTCCGACGACGCTCGAGTGGTACATGAGCCACATCTTCAAATTGGAGCGGAGTCTCGCGAAGATTGCGGGCCCAGTGATTGAGCGCGTCAGTTCAGTACCGATTCCGAAGGATAACTATTTCCAGAATATCCAGGACCTCTTCCATAAATTGGAGGGGATTGACGATGTACTGACAGATCCGAAAATCACGACAGTGCGGTTGGTGACGAATCCAGAAAAAATAGTGATCAAAGAGACACAGCGCGCATTTATGTACTTTTGCCTTTATGGACTCTGTATTGATGCTGTCATTATCAACCGCATTTTTCCTGATGGGGTTGATGTCGCCTATTTTGAAGCGTGGAAACAGACACAGCAGCACTACATAGAAGAGGCGGTAAACTACTTCTCGGACGTACCGATCTGGAAGGTGAATCTCTTTGCCGAGGAGATTGTGGGGGAAACCGGACTCCACCGGTTGGCGGAAGCACTCTATGCAGAGATTGACCCAGCGGCCCAGTTTTCTAACGAAAGCCCATATCAGTTCCGCAAAACAGGAGATGCATATCAGTTGTCGATGCGTCTTCCCTTCCTGAGCAAAGAGGAGATTGGATTGACGAAACATGGGGATGAATTGATTATCACGGTCGGTAATTTCAAGCAGCACGTCGCGTTACCCCGAAGCCTCTCAAATAAAAAAACAGCTGGCGCGAAGCTGACAGGTGATCAACTTGTGATTAAGTTTCATGACGAAAGCAGCAGGTAAAAACGGGTTGGAAGTTTATGGGAAGCAAGACAGACAAGGCTGTTTTTACTGTAACAGCGACAACACTTTTAACGTTCTTAATAGCAAGCCGGGTCGGCTCTATTTGGGTACTATATCCAAACGTTCTGTTAGCAGCTGCACTTTTCATCTATTGTATCCGACAGATTGATGAAGATGCCTCACGCCTTTCACATAGTTCCGTTTTTGGTCTTGCGACGACCTTGGCGTATGTGCCGATGGACTGGCTGTTCTCTCGGAAAGCAGGATTGATTTTTTATCTGCGTTCGGATGTTCCGGCGAGTGTGACGACACCCGTGGGGGTAATCCTCAACTGGGTGGTATTCGCGACGCTGGCGGCCTACTCCTATCGACGGTTCGAGATGATTCTCCGGACCCGATTTGCTGATGAATCTGACGATTCAAAGATAGGTTTTGTCGGAATTGGTATGTTGGCATCGACTGCGACAGGTATCGGTGCTGCATTTGGAAGTATCGTTATTTACGGGCTTGGTGCGTCATATTTGTGGGTATGGAACGCTGCTCAGGTGGATCAGATGCCGCAAATTGCATCGGTGCCAGTTTTTGTGCCAGTGAGTTTTCTGTTTACCTTCTTGTTGTGTCCCTACTTTTTCGGTGTGGCAGACAAGGCGCAGGATACTGCGGGAGGCCGCAAGTATCAGCATGCCGGTGTGGCAGGAATCAGATGTGGTATTTTTCTGGGTGCATTACAGTTTTCCTGTTTCCTGCTGTTCTATGTCTGGAAATAGATGATTTTGAAAACTGGAGCTGACCAGGTGACCTAATTCTGTATTAATCTTTATCGTGGATAAATACGTCTATGTATAGAACAAGAATTTCATAATTCCAAGAAGGAAAGTAAGCAAGGATGCAAATTCGCTCAACAACGATTTTAGCCGTTCGCCGCGATGGCGAGGTGGCTATCGGCGGTGATGGTCAAGTGACTTTAGGTGATACAGCGATTAAACACGGCGCGCGAAAGATCCGTAAGATTCACGACAATCGGGTGCTGATTGGTTTCGCGGGTTCTGCATCAGACGCGATCACCCTATATGAAAATTTGGAGAAGAAGCTGCAACAATATCGTGGAAATCTTCAGAAATCAGCGGTGGAACTGGCGCGAGAATGGCGTAGTGATAGGGTGTTAAGGCAAGTGGATGCCCTAATGATCGCTGTGGATGCTACTGACGGTTATTTGATTTCTGGCAACGGTGATGTGATTGCGCCAGATGACGATGTGCTCGCCATCGGTTCAGGTGCACCTATTGCGCTTGCTGCCGCAAAGGTGCTGCTCAAACATTCAGACCTCACAGTAAGAGAGATTATTTCAGAATCACTGCAACTGACGAGTGAAATCTGTATCTATACAAACGCTCAAATTGAAATTGAGACAATAAAATAGCAATCAGCGAAGTTTAAAAGTTCAAAGTGTTCTAAAGTTGGAAAGTTGGAAGAGCCCCTCGATTAATCAGAAACCTCTTACAACTTTACGGACTTCATAATTCTCAACTTGCAAACTTTCTTGTGCTGACGGCTGACCACTGATAGCCATGTCTAGGGATCCCTTTGGAGAAATCGAAGTATGAAAGGTGAAATCGAATATGAAAGGTGAAAAGAACACTTTAACGAATGCGCTCACGCCGCAACAGATTGTCAAGGAGTTGGATAAGTATATTATCGGTCAGTTTGAAGCGAAACGTTCTGTTGCGATTGCGCTCCGAAACCGTGCGCGGCGCCAGATGTTAGCAGAAGATATACAAGACGAGGTCTCACCAAAGAACATTATCATGATAGGTTCAACAGGTGTTGGTAAGACTGAGATTGCACGCAGGCTGGCGCGGCTGGTTGATGCGCCTTTCATCAAAGTGGAGGCATCAAAGTATACTGAAATAGGATATGTCGGCCGTGATGTTGAATCCATGATTCGGGATCTCACAGAAACTGCTATTGGTCGTGTGAAATCTGAACAGACGGAAGCGGTAGAGGAAAAAGCGCGAGAAGCTGCTGAAGAACGTCTCCTTGATTATATTTTCCCCGTACCCCGTTCGTTGCAGCAGCGGCCTCGTTTGCAAGACGATGTGCTCGACGAATCGGAGGGCGAGGAGGAGGAAGGTGAACCCCTTCAATTGCCTTTCGATCTCGGTCCGGACCCTGAAGCTGAAGCCGAAGAGGTCCGCGAAAAGGAACGCGAACGGTATCTGAAAACGCGTGAAAGATTTAGAGATTGGCTCCGAGAGGGGAGACTGGAAGATAAACCTGTAGAGATCAACGTTAAGCATCAGAGCATGCCGTTTGTGGAAATCTTCTCGCCAGGGGGTATTGAGGAGATGGACATTAATTTTAAGGACATGTTCAGCAATATCCTCCCGAATCAGACGAAAAAACGGCGAGTGCCGGTATCCGAGGCGCGGAGGATCTTGATGCAGGAAGAAGCGGAAAAATTGATTGATATGGATGCTGTCGTGAGTGAAGCAATTCAACGCGTTGAGGATTCAGGGATCGTGTTTCTCGACGAAATTGATAAAATTGCCGGTAGAGAGTCTCGGCGCGGACCCGATGTGTCCCGCGAGGGGGTACAGCGCGATATTCTACCGATTATTGAGGGGAGCACAGTAACGACGAAATACGGCGCGGTTCGCACACATCATATTCTTTTTATCGCTGCCGGGGCGTTTCATGTGTCGAGCCCATCGGATCTGATTCCAGAATTACAAGGACGTTTTCCGATTCGAGTCGAACTGAAGAGCCTGAATAAGAGCGACTTTAAATCTATCCTCACCGAACCCAAGAACGCACTAGTGAAACAGTATACGGCACTGCTCCAAACGGAAGGGATAACCGCGGAGATTACAGAGGATGCAATAGATGAGATTGCTGTGCTTGCGTTCAAAGTGAATGAATCTGTTGAAGATATAGGCGCCCGGCGACTCCATACGATCATGGAAAAACTTTTTGAAAACCTATTTTTTGATGCCCCAGATCTTGATAAAGATACTGTTGTTATTGATGCCGATTACGTCAAATCGGAACTGTCGGGTATTGTCGAGGATCAAGATTTGAGTAGGTACATCCTTTAAGTAACGGTTGTCAGTCGTCAGTACGGATTACTGCGTAATCCTTTCAGTTATCAGTAGCGCCAGTTGCTACCTAAAGGATTTAGTGATGAAATCTGCTGTCCGAAGGTCTCTGATAGTTCTCAAAAACCGAAAACTGACGGCATACACATTTCGTCTATTGACCCTTCTATCTATTTACACCTTGTTATTATCCAGCGGCTTCGCGCAAGAGAGGGTACAATGGCGCGTGTCTGATAGGGATGAGGCACCCGTCGATGCAACGCCTCTGAAGGCTATAACCTTCTCGTCTGATGGTTCACAAGTCGCTGTCGCAAGCCCAAACGGGGTTGCGTTATATGATACCTATAGTGGAAACCCTGTGACGCTATTTCCCGGTCTAGTAGGTGATGTGAGCGCTCTTGCGATTTCGCCTGCCAGAGGGAAGAATAGTCGGCAAACGGTTGCGGTTGCGGGTGAGGACGCAGTTGTTCGTCTCTGGGACGCACGAACCGGGAAACATGGCGCAGATTTCATAGGACACACGGATCCGGTTGTCGCATTGGCGTTCTCGCCAAATGGAAACACGCTCGCTAGCGGGAGTTTGAGAGAGATTCGTTTGTGGGACTTAACCCCACGGATGGCACCCCGTGCGACTGTCCTTCAGGGACACCGAGATATGGTTACCACGTTGGCGTTCTCACCAGACGGCAGAATACTTGCCAGTAGCAGTTTTTACGGCACGATTCTGTTGTGGGATATGGAAACCGGTCACCTCCGGCACAGGATCCCTGCACACACAGATTCAATTCAGGCACTCGCCTTTTCGCCCGACAATGAAATTTTAGTGAGTGGCGGCTATTGGAGTCCGAACGCGGAAAGCACGATTCGTGTGTGGAATCCTCGTACGGGAAGGCTCCTTTCGACATTTAAAGATCATACAGCCCCTATCTTTACTATAGCATTCTCGTCAGATATTCATAGTAGCACACTTGCCAGTGCGGGGTGGGATAATGTCGTGCGTTTATGGCATCCGCGCAAGGGTCAATTACAAGCCACTTTTGAAGGGGACGCGGCTCTGGTCGTTGCCTTGGCATTTCTGCCGGATGCTAAGGGTGGTATGTTGGCGAGTGCGAGCCTTGATGGGACAATCCAGCTGCAGCCCCTGACACATGGGCAAAGACTTATGGACATCAACGGTGATGGTGTTGTCAATATCTTGGATTTAACCGTTATTGCCTCGCGGGTTGGAGAGCATTCACCCGATGTCAACGGCGATGGTATCGTCAACGTTTTGGATTTGGTACGCGTTGCCCGGCATATTGGGCAATAGCTAGCAGTGGTGCGGTCGCTACGCCTTCAGCCATATAGCCATTTTACAACTTGACATACTCCCTGTTTTGTGGTAGAATAGCAGCGTTAAATCAGATAAAAAAAGAAGTGAGGAAAAGATAGATGAGGCTATTACAAAAATTCGCATTTCTACTAACGTTGTTTGTTCTTGTTTCGCCTGAGATCACCGCGGATCAGACGTTGGAAGAAACGGTTCTGCCCATAAAAAACTATGCTGAATTCACACTGAGTGGCGCTTATACGGATACAAAAGTGGTTAGCACCTTTGGCACGGCCTCAACGAAGACGCTGCGAGGCCTCTTTAAAAAGTTGGATGCCCTCAAAACAGATGATGAGATCGCTGGAGTTGTCTTCAAAATAGACGATGTGAGTGGAGGGTGGGCGACCCTCCAAGAGATCCGCAGCAAACTCCGCGAATTCCGAGCTGCTGGAAAAGAGACAATCGGCTATCTGGAAGGCGGAGGAAAGGCCGAGTATCTCCTCGCGGCTACGATGGATCGCGTCGTTTTAATGCCGGGTGGCAGCCTGAATTTAACCGGGTTGCGCGCTGAGATCATGTTCTATAAGGGGTTATTGGATAAATTGGATATCCAAGCCGATATGCTGGCGATGGGAAAATACAAATCCGGGGTCGAACCTTACATGCGCGATGGCATGTCGGATGCGTTCCGTGAGGCGATGGCAACGTTACTTGACGATTTGTATGCGCAATTGCTAAACCATATTGCTGAGAGTCGAGAGGGTATCACAGCAACAAGTGCGCCGGATTTGATGGACCGCGGTCCGTTTACGGCAGAAGAGGCACTACAAGAGAAGTTGGTTGACGCGCTTCAGTATTACGACGAGCTCTTAACAGCACTGAAAACAGCATCTGAAAACGAGGATGTTCAAGTCGTGAAACCCGGTAGTGAACGGAAACGGAAAGTTCCCGATATGAATAGTTTCGCTGGCCTCATGCAGCTCTTCAGTATACTCAATCCACCGCAGCGCACGCAACCTACCGCCGAGGATCAGATTGCGCTTATCTATGCCAACGGTCCTATCTTGCCGAATGTTGAGTCGCTTTTCGCTT
The DNA here is from genome assembly GCA_965202725.1 of Candidatus Poribacteria bacterium. Taxonomy (GTDB): domain Bacteria; phylum Poribacteria; class WGA-4E; order WGA-4E; family WGA-3G; genus WGA-3G. Next base: position 2,622,049 of record OZ241845.1, on the reverse strand, counting down.
CAATGCCAATAATTACGCCGAATGAATTAAAGGCGGCGTTTGAGAAAGCACGGACCGACGATTCTGTTCGAGCCGTTGTGCTGCGTATAGACAGTCCGGGGGGTTCTGCGCGTGCTTCTGACCTAATTTGGCGTGAGGTGATGCTGACGCAACGCGAAAAACCCGTCGTTGTTTCTATGGGCGATGTCGCCGCGTCAGGCGGCTACTATATCGCGATGGCAGCGGGGACGATCGTCGCGCATCCAAGTACGTTGACGGGGTCGATTGGCGTGTTTGGTGGTAAATTGAACATGAAAGGTCTCTATAACAAAATCGGTCTGACGAAGGAAATCATTACATACGGGCAGAATTCCACCCTCTCTTCAGATTATGGGGGCTTTACGCCTACTGAGCGCGAACGCGTCGAAAAGATAATGAGGACAATCTATAAAGATTTCGTCGGTAAGGCAGCGGTGGGACGGAACAAATCTTTTGATGAGATTGATGAGATTGCGCAGGGACGCGTCTGGACAGGTCAACAAGCAAAAGCACTTGGGCTTGTTGATGAACTCGGGGGCCTGGACACTGCGCTGTCTATTGCTAAGGAGCAGGCGGGTTTTTCTGATGATCAGAAGGTTAACCTTATTGTGCTACCCAAGCAGAAACCGTTTTTTGAGAAGCTCATGGAACGGATGATTGAAGATATGGCGGGATCAGTTCGGATGCCGACACAATTGGTGGTGAATGATCCCATGCTGGCGATGTTAGGGACTCGGTGGGAGCATGTTCTGACCTGGTTGCGTCTGTTTAACTTTGAAGATGGAATACAGGTCGTTACGATTTTGCCTTACGATATTTTGATTCGGTGATAATTTATGGATCCCAAGAATGACTTTTGGATTGACCTGACTGACGAAAAGGTTGCCTTCTTCCGAGAAAATGGATACCTGAGCATTCCGCGCATCACGACAGATGAAGAGATTGAATGGCTCAAGGGCATTTACGACGAACTTTTTACGGAACGGACTGGAGAAGCAGAGGGACGTTACTTTGATCTGGCGGGTCCACGGGCACACAGTGGAAGAGAGACGCTACCGCAGGTATTGGGGCCTGAAGCACAATTTCCTGAACTTCGTAAGACGGTTTATTTCCGAAACGCCCACCGGCTTGCTGCGAAGCTGCTTGGTCTCGAAGCCGAGAAGGTCAGCGGTGGCGGACACATGATTTTAAAACCTGCACACTACGGGAACGAAACCCCGTGGCATCAAGATGAGGCGTACTGGAACCCTGAGATCGTCCCGCATAGTTTGAGCGTTTGGCTTCCGCTCGATAAAGCGACGGTCGAGAGCGGATGTCTCCAATTCATTCCGAAATCGCACAAAGGTGAGGTGCGTTGGCATCGTCATATTGACAACGATCCGCTGGTGCATGGCTTGATAACAGACGATGTTGACGCATCCGAGGCGGTGGCGTGTCCGATACCCGCCGGTGGCGCGACTTTCCATCACTGTAGAACTTTGCACTATTCGGCACCAAATACTACTGCAGAAGTTCGGCGTGCATATATCCTCGTTCTGAGTGGCCCCCCGCGAAAGTTGGATAAACCGGCGCATCGTCCGTGGCAAACGGACGAGCAGGAAGCACTTGCGCAACTGAAGTCATTAACGAATGAGAGGTAATAGGTAGTGTTTACATTGTGGCTTTGGAACCAGTCATAGCAAGCCATCTATTTGAGGAAGCTGCCAGAATCTAAGGAGGCTTTAAAGTTATGAAGGTCATCTGTACCGGCATCAGTTGTTCAGGACGCAAGGAATTGATGGCAGACTTTGCGACATTCTGCGCACAAAAGGGGCTGAATATCGGTTTCTTTAATGTCGGCGACTTTATGCACCAAATCGGGGCAGAGTCTCATGTCGATTTTACGGAAAAGGTACTTGATTCGGATCCGGCGGTTCTCTCATTAGCACGGCGGACGGCTCTCTATAAAATTGCACAACTCGCTTCAGATTACCAATATGCCGTTATCGGACTGCACGCCTGTTTTCGGTGGCGTGGCAGCCTCCTTCAGGGGTTCTCTTTCAAAGATATTGAAATTATCCAACCCGACATGCTCATCAATGTCGTTGATAATATCACCGATATATCGGAACGGATGGAACGCTCTATGCAATGGTCCGGCATGGGAAAAGCCACTCTCAATGTCTGGTTGGATGAGGAAGAGTTCCTAACTCGGCAACTGGCGCAACTTATTGAGAAACCCTACTATGCCGTAGCGAAACAACACGATCTTGAAAATTTCTATGAACTGCTCTTTTCGCCGAGGAAGCCGGTGTTTTATCTCAGTTATCCGATTACCCTCTTAAGGGACACCCCAGAGAAGATTGAGAAAATCCGTGAGATGGGCGAACGATTGAGGCGTGCGTTTATTGTCTTTGATCCGCTATCTATTAAGGACATGGCCCTCGTTACCCGCACGAAAGCCGATGGGGCTGACCCGCTGAAATTGCCGCCAACTATGAGTGAGATGGATAATGATGTGATCGAACAGATTAAAACTCGAACAATCTCCCGAGATTACCAATTTATCCACCAGAGCGATTTTGTGGTTGTTCTCTATCCGACGGACAAATTGTCGCCGGGGGTGTTGAGTGAAATGAACTACGCTTCTCGTTATAATAAGCCGGTGTATGCAGTTTACAATGAGACGCGGAGTATCTTTTTCGAGAACTTGTGTGAACGGATCTTTGACACCTTCGAGGAACTTGAAGGCTTTTTGTGCAAAACTTATGGGATAAATGAAAGTTAAGAGTTCTCAGACGTTTATATGAAAATCGCTATTCTCTCTCGGGCCCCTCAAAACCACTCCACGCGTAGCCTCTCTGAAGCTGCCCACCGCCAAGGGCACACCGCCGAGATTTTAGATCCCTTCGGTTTCTACCTCCATATCGGGGGTAACAACTGTATCACCTATTATGGCAAACCCGCCGAGGATTTTGATGTCCTCGTGCCGCGCCTCAGTCGTACAACGGCGCAATACGGCGAAGAGGTTGTGGCGCATTTTGAATGGATTGGTACGCCGGTCGTGAATAGATCGAAGCCAATTGCAGCAGCACGCCACAAATTCCACTCTCTCCGCATCCTTGCCCAGCACGGGTTACCCATCCCACCAAGCCTCACCGTCGGTTCTGCTGCTTTTTTAGACAACGCCGTAGCCGAAATGGGGAATTATCCGTTTATCTTAAAACCGTTTCACGGGACCCACGGTAAAGGTGTTATGTTGTTGGATACACCGACCTCGCTCACTTCCGCTGTAGATGTGCTGTGTGATTTGCATAAAGATTACGTAATTCAGCCCTTTATTGCAGAAACAACGGTGGTTGACCTGCGTGTTTTTGTTGTAGGCAGTGAAGTGATTGCATCGATGAAAAGGAGCGCGCCTGCTGGCGAATTCCGAGCAAATATTCACAGAGGAGCATCCGGAGAGATGGTATCACTCTCAGAGGCATACACCGATGTTGCTATTAAAGCGACGGCAGCACTTGAGTTGGAGATAGCAGGAGTCGATCTGCTCCAGACAAATGAAGGCCCCGTTGTCCTGGAGGTTAACCCATCGCCAGGGTTTGAGGAGTTGGAATCGGTCACAGGAATTAATATAGCCGATGCGATTATTGAATTTGTAGTAACATTTGCGCGAGGACGCGGATGAATGATACTCCCAAAAAAATATTAATGTTCAACCACGAATTCCCACCGATCGGTGGCGGCGGGGGGTGGGTGAGTTATTTCTTAGGGAAACACTTCGCTGCAGCAGGACACGATGTACATCTGATTACTTCGCAATTCCGTGATTGTCCGCCCCACGAGAGGGTAGAGGGTTTTCATGTGCATCGGGTGCCCGCGCTTCGCCGGAACCCGGATGTGTGTGCAGTCCATGAAATGTTGACTTATGCTATCAGTTCAAGCCTTTACGGATTGCAGTTCGCGAAGCAGTTTAAACCCGACATCGTCCAAGTGTTTTTTGGTATCCCTGCCGGTGGGGGAGCGTATCTTTTGCGGAAACGGCAGAAGGTGCCATACCTCATATTTTTAGGGGGACGCGATGTGCCTCGGCGGAACCCAGATCCACCGTACTATCGGTGGTTATACCTGTTGCTGAAGCCGGTCATCCGCTCAATTTGGAGCAACGCTTCGAGGGTTGTTGCTTGCAGCGATGGCTTACGTGAACTCGCGCAAGAAACGGCTCCTGATGTGAGGATAGATGTGATTCCTGACGGTTTAGACCTAAGCCGATTTGAACCATCGTCTCGCAAACTGCACCCAGAAAGAATCCGAATCCTCACAATCGGGCGGCTCATTCCACGCAAGGGTTTCCAATTTCTAATCCGCGCCCTTCCGAGAATCGTCGAGAACGCAGCACACGACTTTGAAATTGAAATTGTCGGCGATGGACCGTATCAGAAGGAACTCCTGAAATTGGCATCAGACCTGGCTGTAACCAAGCATATCCGTTTTGAGGGCTCCGTACCGTATTCGGAGTTGCCAGGGAAATACCGCAATGCCGACATCTTCATCTTGCCTTCGCTTGCAGAAGGCATGCCGCTTGTTGTTTTAGAGGCGATGGGGACAGGGCTTCCGATTGTTGCGAGTCGCGTTCAAGGCATCGAAGAACTTGTAGCCGAGGACGTTAACGGCTCGCTTTTTGATCCGGGAGATGCTAACGGATTAGCACGGAGCCTTCTCAAACTCATTAACGCAGGAAAGAAGCGTGTTGAGATGGGTGAAGCCAGCGTTGAACGTGTTAAACCGTACGATTGGAAACATATCGCTGACGCTTATTTAGCCCACTATACAGATATTTTGTCTATTTAATACTAACCTTGTGTCTTTTGTCCTTGCTGCTTTTGCTTAAGTTTTCAAAACCTTAAAGGACGTTAAGAGTAATTAAAAATTACCGTAAAGCAAAGTGGAACGGTGCCCAGATTTAATGGGGGAAAAATGATTCCAATCAAAATCCTTGCGATCGGTGCGGGCGGACTACAACGCGCCTTGACTCATGAATTCGTTCATATCCTCAACCAACGGGACCTCTACAACGGTGGCATCTTTGTTGGACAGCCGCGTGGTACGGAAAAAGCCGATGCCTTTAATCGACAGGATGGTGTCTATCATGTTGTCACTTTTGACTTGAGTGGGGTCCACAATATCCAACGGGTTGAGAGCGTTGTTGGGGCAACGACCCTCTCCACTAAAACGGGTCGTGACTGGTTCTATTTGCAGACTGAGAATCCACTCGACCTCGTGCTTATCGGTGTAACTGAGGCAGGTGTTGCTAAGGGCGAGTTGGCAATAGATGTGTTGGACGAAACCCTCTATCGCTATTTTTCCCATCACGGGGCTGATGCGACGCTCTGTGTTATTAATACCGATAACCTCCGAAATAACGGCGATATTATTCGAGATATTCTTTGCAACGAGTATCCGAAACGCAGTGATGGTTATACGACGTGGTTGGAAACAAACGTCGGTTTTCTCAACGAAATGGGGGATCGACTTGTGCCACAGGTCTATGCTGTTCCTGACAAGATTAAAGAGGCGGCGCGCGCCCAGATTGAAACCCCCGATGAACTTATAACCTATGCCGAGAAGCTCCCCGCGGCACCGCTCATCTTGGAAGATGTCAAGGGTATGTTACGCGTGCCGTTCAACAAACTTCAGGACCAGGGCGTTGTTGTGAGTCGGGAGAGCATTGAACCTTATCACGATTGGAAGTTGCTTTTGGTGAATTCTGTGCATGTACCAGGGATTACGCATAAAGGGACGCTTTCTGGTGTTGAATACGTTAACGAAGCGGCAGCGCACCCAACCTTCGCACCGCATCTTGAACGGCTTATGGAAGGATATGCCGAGATTGTAGAGGCGGATATTCCAATAGCTGGGAAAAGTGCAAGGGCATACACCTTGGAATTTGTTGACCGTATCCGAAGTGTCAAAGATGACAATGCCCGTATTAACATCATCGAGACAGTGAAGTTACGGGAGCGCGCTGCAGATATCATCCGATCGCCGAACTACACTGCCAGTACGGAACTTTTCAAATCCGACTTCGCTTATTCCTTCGCAACAGTCCTCAGATTTCTGACACCCTACACAGTATCAGGCGCTGAGGACTATCGAGGTATTACTGATACCGGTGCGGAATACGAAATCTGTGACCCTGACCGAACAATACAGGATATTTTGACCGGCGCTTTTGGGACGAGTCGGGCGGATGTGTCGGAACGCATTTCTGCAATTTTCTCGAATGCGACGCTTTGGTCACCCGCCGGGTCTGCATCGCTAAGCGGTTTGAACGAGAACCGAGATTTTACAGCACGCGTCGAGGGGTATTATCATCGGTTAGTCAACGGGGAGACGTGTCTTGAGGTTCTAAAGAGTTTATAGTTATCAGTCTTCAGTAATGAGTTAATGGTTATTGGCTAAGGGCTTTGGCAATAGTGTTTTCTGTGAATTCCATAGATCGTTTTGTACGGAGGATCTGCGGAATTCAAGACACATATAAAGACCAGAACGCTTCACCAACAACCAACAACTGATAACCGCATCAAAGGGCAATAACGCCTTTTTTTCGCTGGAGCACCGCATCGTAGAACCTCATCGTGCCTACACAGTCTTGGATACTTGAGATTGGCTCCCGGGCCTCACGGATGGCGTTGACGAATTCGGTGAGGCTAATACCATCGCCTGTGAGTTCGCCGTTGCGCTGATCAGAAAAGTTTGAGGTGAAGGTGTTCCCGGATTCTGTGAAATGCTGTGCACCCCACAGCCCATCTAAAACGATGTATTCGTGTTGTCCGGTAATTTCGATGTAGTCGTAGTTGCGTTGCCACAGGCGTTGACTCGTCAGTTGTAAACTGCCCACCGCGCCGTTTGCGTATTCTACCGCAACCGCAAACGCGCCTTGCCCATCGATTTCATTGTGAAAAACGCTGAGTTCCTTCACGTCTGCCCCGGCGAGGTGCCGCGCCAAATCGAAATGATGGATGGCGAAATCGAGCAGATATTGCTTCACAGTCGGATATTTTCCGCTACAGAACGAGCAGAAGAGTTGCGTGAGTTGCCCGAAGGATTCGGTCTGCATCAGCTGCTTTGCTTCTCGGACACCGAGACTGAACCGGCGTTGAAAGTTTACCATTAGCGTTCTGCCGAGCTGTTCTGCAGTTTCCGCGAGTTCAATGGTTTCCGCGAGAGAGGGGGCCGGGGGTTTCGGTACGAAGACGTGATACCCCGCAGCAAGTGTTTCAAGCACAAGCCGTTGGCGAGGGTCGGGGCCCATACAAATGATAACGGCTTCGATGTCTTCCTTTTTAAACATTTCGTGCCGGTCGGTGTAGTATCTACCGGATCCAAATTTACCGGCAGCATCTTTTGCACGATTTTCATCAGCATCGCAAACGGCTTGCAATGCCACAGGGGCGAGATGAAGTGCAGGATAAATGGTGTGCCTTGCGAAACCGCCGGCACCGAGAAATCCAATCCGAAGAGGTTCCATATCTATTCCCTTTTTAATAGTTGGCGGTTGTCAGTTACAAGATAGGTTAGTCATAGTACCCACAACCGAAAGGCTGGAGCTTGTGCTTCCTCGCGGTCCGCGTTTTGCCCTGAGAAACCCCCGTCTGACAACCGCTCCACTTTAGACGGCTAAGCCCGCCTGTTTGATATTGATAGCAGTGTTTACGTCTCTGTCGTGGGGAGAACCACATTCAGGACACGCCCACTGCTTAGCTGAAAACCGATGTCTAATAACCACAAATGTTTATAGGTAATTTAGCACAACTTTAGGGGCCTGTAAAGCAAATTTTAATTCAACCTAATTTGAAAAATTGTGTCAAAAGATAAGGTGTAGAATTTCTGATTGCTAAGGTTATAATATAAAAAATTGGGACAGGAACAAAAAAAGAGAATGCTTAAAAAAGCAGGTGTCCAACGGCGAAACTTTCGATTTGCGCTGCTGCAAGGCACCTTTATGCGTATTAATTTGGCGTTTGCGGATTCATCGACGGTGCTACCTGCTTTTATTCATAAGCTAAGTGGTTCTGATGCTCTCGTGGGTTTAACAGGTTCAATGATGACAGTCGGTTGGATGTGGCCGCAGCTCCTGATATCAAACCTACTGGAGCATCGCCCGCGCAAAATGCCGTTCTACATCCTTGGCATGAGCGTTCGCGTTTTGGCGTGGCTTGCAATCTTTTTCTCTACGGTTGCGATTGGCGAACAAAATCCTATGTTGCTCGCCGGTTGTTTTCTTTTCTTATATTTCATATCTTCTTCTGCTATGGGGGTTTCGACGCTCCCTTACATGGACATCGTCTCTAAAGCGATAGCACCGCAGCAGCGCGCCCGTTTCTTTAGCCTACGACAATTATACGGTGGTTTTTTCGCTATCTGGGTCGGGTTCTTGGTTCGTGCGGTGCTCGGAGATGAATCGGAATTTACAGGGATCTTAGGTAATATTACGAGATCGTTTAAAACGTTCACGATGTATTTTATCGGCACTGTCTGTAACCTGGAGACCGATCTCGGATTTCCCTATAACTATTCTCTTCTCTTTATCTGTTCGGTAATCGCTGCGTTCTTCTCTTTCATCAGTTTCTTGGGGGTGCGCGAACCTATTCATCCCGTCCAACCCTCGCGGCAACCGATCTCGCAACACTTGGAGAAGGGATTTTACTTTCTACAGACAGACCATAATTACCGACGATTCATCTCTTTCCGTGTCTTTGCACATTTCTCTGGGATGGCATCCCCCTTTTATATCCCCTATGCCTTGAATAAACTTGAGTTTTCAGAATCGACAATCGGCTTTTTTATCGTATGTTCTGCACTCAGCGGGGTGATTTCAAACACAATCTGGGGATATATTGGCGAAAGATATGGCGTTCGCTTGTTGCTGATTATCACGGCGGGGCTGATGGGTATTCCACCAGCACTCGCCTACTCCTCGGAAATATTACCCGTTACATTATGGATGCCTGCCTTTTTTCTAATTTTCATAGTCGGTGGTATTTTGTCCAACGGTATGATGGTCGGTTTTATGGCTTACATGCTAAATATCGCGCCGCCGCGAAACCGTCCGAGTTACATCGGTTTTATGAACACGCTCCTCATGCCTGTGAGTTTGGCACCGCTCTTTGGCGGGATTCTCGCGCCGTTTATCGGTTATCGGGCGTTGTTCGCTATTTCGGTAGGTATCTGTATCGTTGCCTTCCGCATTGGGATGAAGTTGGAAGAAATTATGCAAGAAAATGAGGTAGCAGAGGAAGCGGACGACGAATCTACTCGTCCCACGCACCGTTCTTAAAAAAACGCTCCACAATTCCAAGCAATTTTTCATTTTTCTAAAGTTCTGCAACCCTTTCTTCCCTAAGTCGCTTCTTTAATAGCAAACGGGGAGACTCTCCATTTTATTTTTCAAGGGACTTCTGAAAACTTTCACATATCCTCTATAAAGCAATCGGATGCTTTCTGGAATTTTTGAAAGCGAAGACGAAATCTCAATTTTTACGTGACATAAGTTGGTAAAAATAGTATAATATACGATAAGGTCTTTCAAAGGGGGAAAATTCCCTCTCAATCTGTGAAAACGCGATATCCGAACAAAGCAGTTATCGTTTATCCGAAAAATGTTCCACTTTTGGCAAAGTTATTTTTTTCTCACAATAGAAAATGAAAAATAAAACGTTTACGAACCCTGACGGCTATTGGGTTTTCTAACGTTACATGTTGTGCACTAAACGTTACACTGGTGTAACATTTTTAAGGTGGATCGCTAAAAAATATACCGTTAAGTTAATATAAGATTCACACAGATAGAATCCTGCCAATCCTTATAACCCTACAAATCCTGACTCAAACAGCGAAAGTTTATCAAAGATCTGTGTCATTTGTGCTATAAGGAGTGATATATGCAAACAAGACTCAAGTTACTCGTGATAATCTTCGTCGTTATCGTGTTAGGGGTGGGCATCTCGACTTCCTATGCAGAAGACAGTGTTTCTGGGCATTGGGAGGGACATATTGAGATTCCCGGTCAGCCGCTTGCTGTAAAGGTGGATCTCACCTTCAAAGACGCTGATTGGAATGGGACTATTGACATTCCTGTGCAAGGTGCAAAAGGACTGCCACTGTCCGAAATTCACGTCGAAGAAAACGGTAAGGGGGTGAGTGTCACGTTTTCTATTCTGAGGTGTGCCGGGAAATCCGACCTTTAACGGCCAACTACAAGAGGGTACTATTAGTGGAAGGTTCACTCAAGGAGTTGCTACATTCAGTTTCTATCTCTCGCGTGGGGTTGTCACCGTTCCTGTAAGACCGCAAGAGCCGAATCCTCCGTTTCCTTACAAAATCGAAGAGGTCGTATTTCAGAACGGCAGTGTCAGCCTCGCTGCTACCTTGACGATACCTCCAGGAGAGGGATCCTTTCCGGCTGTGCTCCTCATCTCCGGGAGTGGCTTACAAGACCGAGACGAAACCGTGTTTGAACACAAGCCGTTTTGGGTGCTCGCTGATTACTTAAGCCGCGCAGGTATTGCTGTGCTTCGTGTTGATGATCCCGGCATCGGCGCGTCAACCCCGCATCCAGAGCCGCCAACAACAACGGACTTTGCAACTGACGCTGAGGCAGGGGTGGCATTTCTCAAAAGAGATGACCGTATCGGTCCTGTTGGACTGATTGGGCATAGTGAGGGCGGTTTGGTCGCATCAATCGTCGCCAGTCAGCGAGACGACATCGACTTCGTAGTGCTAATGGCGGGGCCTGGTGTCCCCGGCGCTGAGTTACTGCTGAAACAGAACGAGCGTATCTTTGATGGCATGGGAATTGTGGGTGAACGGAAACAGAATTTACTGACGCTTCTTGATCAGTTGTTTACAACCTTAACTTCAGACATAGCAGAAAACGAGATGCGTCAACGGGTCTATGAAATTGTCCGTCAGCAGTTTGAAATTAACGGTGTTCCTCGTGAACAACACGATGAGACACACGTCCAGGCAGCAGTGGATCAGGTGCTGACCCCGTGGATACGCTACTTCCTTTCCTTAGATCCTCGCCCTGCGCTTGCAGCAATCAAGGTTCCCGTGCTTGCCATCAACGGTGAACTGGATGTGCAGGTCGATGCTGATCAGAACCTAACCGCTATTGCTGCTGCTCTTGAGAAGACAGGCAATCAGAATGTTACTGTCCATCGCCTACCGAATCACAATCATCTGTTTCAACGCGCTAAGACAGGTTTGGTCAACGAGTATGCTGCTATTGAAGAGACGATATCGCCTGAAGTGTTGGACTTGATTCGGGAGTGGGTGTTGTTGGTGACGCAGTGAATCACCGATTATAACGGATTTCTCGCATTTTTTTAGGTTGCCTCAGTTTCACCTTAAGGGGCAGTTGAATCTAGCGGGTAGATGGTGGCCGGACCTTCTGGTAGTCGTAATAACGAAGTACTAACAACCCAGTACCAACAGCCGCAAAAAAGGAGCACAGATGTCAGATCGCCCAAATATCTTGTGGTATTGCACAGACCAACAACGTTTCGATACCATTGGAGCATTAGGAAATTCGCATATTAATACACCGAGACTTGACGAATTTATGGGGCAATCGGTCACCTTCACGCACGCCTATTGTCAGTCTCCTATTTGTACACCCTCTCGTGCGAGCTTTTTGACCGGTATGTACCCGTCAGCCGTAAGCGTTACTGGCAACGGTAACCCGGTTTTCCCCAGCTATTACGAAGATCGGCTGATTACGCATGTCCTTGCACAAGCCGGTTATGACTGTGGGTTGATTGGCAAACTCCACCTCGCGAGTGCCTTTGATGCCCAGGAGTGTCGTGTGAATGACGGGTATCGCTACTTCCAATATAGCCACGACCACGGCAAGCCGAACGCGCTTGGACACGAATACGCAGATTGGCAACGCGCACAGGGGGTTGACCCCGTAGCATTGATAGCAGGAAAGGCAGTGTCGCAAAAGTATCCAGACAACAGTGGATATATAAAACCACCGACCCCGGATTGTGATAATGTTCCTCCGCACCTCCATCAGACCTATTGGTGTACCGAAAAAACGATCGAATTTATAGAGAAAAATCGCCGCGAAAATCAGCCGTGGTTGTTGAGTCTCAACCCGTTTGACCCACATCCGCCGTTTGATGCGCCCTGGGAATACTATCGACGATACGACCCGGAAACATTGCCGGGTCCGCACTTTCAGGAGAGCGATATTGCCTTTCAATCGAAATTGAGGGACGCGGGCATTGATTTTCAATCTCAGGCAAAAACGCCTTCAGAGTGGGACGACAAACGGATGCAAGCCGCTTATTACGCCATGATTGAGCAGCTCGATCACGAGTTTGGACGTATACTTGACTATCTGGATGCTGAAGGGCTTCGTGAAAACACGATCGTTATTTTCACATCCGACCACGGGGAAGCACTCGGTGACCACGGATTGGTATACAAAGGGTGCCGTTTCTACGAAGGATCCGTGCGGGTCCCCCTCATGATTTCCTGGCCCGGGCAGTTTCCTCACGGCGTTCAAAGCGAGGCACTTGTTGAGTTAATGGATATTGTTCCGACGTTATACGACGCCTTGGGTATGGACCTTCCCTATTACGTGCAAGGCAAATCCCTCACACCTCTCTTGCACGGTGAAGTCGATGCCAGCGAACACCGGGAGGCGGTGCGATCCGAATTCTTCGGTGCAATCGCGTTCCCTGACCAAACGCACGCTACGATGTATCGCAGCCGACGCTGGAAACTCGTTGTGTATCACCAGAAGGGAATTTGCGAGTTGTATGACCTCGACAACGACCCGTGGGAACACAACGATCTCTCGGAGCATGCCGATTACCAAACCATTAAGTGGGAACTGATGCAAAAGAGTTTCGATAGAGCGATCTATGCGCATCCACAAATGATACCACGCACGGCTTCACATTAGTGGTTAATAGTTAATGGGAGGCTTAACCTCGTCCGAAACCAATCTGCTTGTCCGAGAAGCGTGTTATTGTTAATTAATGAACGGACTACTCTAACACTCCCAAGGCTTTGGGGGCCAACACGGGTGTTTCGTCTGTGAATTGCGAGGGCTTTACCCCAATAGTTTTTATTTTCGGCGGCGTTTTTAGCGCAACGGGCACGTAGGTCGGGTTGAACGCATGTAAAGTCCATATAGGTCAATTAGGCAGGACTGGTGAGGTTGGGAAACCATGAAAGAGAAAAAATAGAGGTTATCTTCGCCAAATAGTTTTAAACTCTATGCCTGCAAACCCTTGATTGTTGTATCAATTACCGTATCAATCAATTTATCTTTCTCGGTCCACGGAAAGTCAGGAAAATCAATCAGGAGCAGCGTAACGCCGTGAACCGCTGACCACAATACCTGACCGGTAGTTTCGACATCCACCTGTCGGAATACTTTCTGTCGAATACATTCAGAGACCATTGCACGCAAATAATTGAATACCTTTTCGCCAATTGATCCCTCTTGCAAACCTAAACCCTCTTGGAACTGTGGGCGAATAACGAACGTCAGTTTGTAATCTTGTGGATATTTTAGACCGAATTCGATATAGACTTTTCCACTTTTTCTCAGTGTCTCAACTGGGTCGCTTGTATCCTCTTTTAGGTTTTCAAGTGTGTTCAATAGGTTCAGAAGTGTCGCCTGACAAACGGAGTCTAAGAGATCTGCCTTGTCTTTGAAATAAAGATAGATTGTTGTGGGTGAGTATTCTATCTTGTCGGCGATTTTTCGCATAGAGACGTTCTCATAGCCTTCATTCACAAACAGTTCTCGCGCGGCAGCAAGAATTTGCCGCCGCAACGTTTCTTTTTCCCTGGCTCTCCGTTCTTTAACCCCCATTGTTTCCCCTTTGCTTTACAGAGTCATTTAACTTTACGGTGTGAATTATAGCAGCTGTTTTTCTGTTTGTCAAGGAAATTTGTATATCTGCATTTTTTTTGCATGAATACGGGCGAGCTTTTACGACTTGTCCCAAAAGCGCGCCCGTTCGATATTTTTCTTGTTGAGCTTAGAAGTAGGCGTGTATGCCCATTCCTACGTAAACCCCCGCAAGCCCATTAGATTCGGTGCCGGTTTTTTCTCTGCCGAATCCTTGACCGACTGCTACGTTCAAACCGAGTGGGATTCCTCCAAGCGAAAACACAAGTTCTCCGCCAAAAGCGAGCCCCCCTGCCAAGGTTGTAGATGTGGTGATTGCTTGCGGGGAGTTTGGCTCGTTTTTGTATCGCCAGCCGCCTTCTAAGGTGAAATAGAGTCTGGATACGTTCCACCGGCTTTGGTGTTCAAAGATCGCATAGGAAACGCCTGCTCCTAACATGTGATCGCTATTTTGATCAGTGTCAAGAATAAAACGTCCGACGGTTTGAAGATATATCGGTGCGAGTCCAGTATAGCGGAAACTGACTCCACCAAATCCTTGTGTTGTTCCTTGGAGGCCAATACCAAAATCTTTGGTGAGGTTGGTTTCTTGTGCCTGGGCTGATAAGCTGAAAATTATCCCGAAAACGATTGAGATAAGATAGAAAATTGGGCGTGTCATGAGGATTCTCCTTTTTTCGTTAATGTTACAGTACACGGTGTATACCTTCTCTTTTTTCATTTTGCTATCAATAGAACTACCCGATGTGGTTCGGTTCCCAGGGGCCGTAGGCGTGCCCCATGGCCGTCTCGTAGTGTGAAGGGGTGATGCATGAGGACATCCTGAACGTCATCCTTGTTGAGGTCCACCAGCCAGGTATATTCCTCGTCATTGGGAAGAGGGACTGCTACCTCCTGCGGCTGCTGACTAAACAGTTCAGGGCCCGGCACGCCAGCGAAAACAGTCATGATTCGCGGGTGATCCCCGAGGAGCAGGTCCGCCTGACCGTCGCCTGTCACATCCCCGATGCGCAACGTTGTATTAAAAGCGCGTAGCCATCTCTCTTGGGTCTTTCGCTTTTCATGTGTGGCCCCTCGAAGTACAAGATCCAAAGGTACCCACCCTGGTTCTCGATGGCTGGGCACCCCGTCTAATGCAATGCCGCGGACGGTGTTGGGTGTGCGGGGGTAGTCGCCTTTTTCCATTTGGTAGAACTCAATAGCCAATCCGATGTCATCGCCCATGAACCCCTTGATGCTCGCCCAGAGGCTGTCCTGAAACCACTTACGATCGATAGTTGTAATCATCAGTTCGATCTGACCATCGCGATTGAAGTCGTGCAGATCCATCCCGAGCTGGATTTTCTCGTCTGACTGGAATTCAAGGTCAACGTCTGGTGCGAAGGTTGTGCCGCTATCAGGGGCTGGCATGCCGAAATGCACCTCGTAACTGGAGTGCTTCTTGGAGATACCGATGCCTGACAGTTTGAAAACGACCAAGTCTGCGACACCGTCGCCGTTCAGATCAGACAACGCGTGAAAGACCTTTCCAGTCATGGCTCCTGTGGTGAGCGTAGAGAGCCGATCAGAGTCAAAAGCCACATCCGTCATGAAAGTCCCCGCCTTCGGTGAAAACAGTCCGCGTTCATCTTGGAGATGCACCTCAAAGTGGTCCCTCTTCCAGAACACAAGGTCGCTACGACCATCTCTATTATAATCTACCGTATGGACACGGCTCTGAGCCCAGGGGTTGTACCGATATCCATCGGCACCGAGGATCCGCTCCATCTCAGTGGAGGGACCGATCTGCGCTTTCTCGGCAAACGTGCCATCCCGCCTTTGAATGAATACCCAGAAGCCGCGGGAGTCGGGTACGACCAGATCGTCGATACCGTCGGCATTCAGGTCCTGCGTAATGTCTACGTGCGGAATTTCGTCGCTGCGCAGTGGCGTGAAGTTAGAGGTAACTCCTACCAGCGCGTGCTCCATCCCCGAGTTGGGATCAACCCAGTTCAGACGGTCGCGTGCATAGGTAACCAAGCGGTCGCGGCCGTCGATATTCGCCACGTCAACGAAAGATACTTCGGGGCCTAGCGTTGTGTCGAGCGTCAGTACCCAGGTATCGCCGCTGAAGGTGTAGAGGCGCAAACAGTGGTCCTTCTTCTCGTCGATGTGTATCACGGCAAGTTCCGCGATGGGCCCCTCAAGAAGAAAGCCCGTCAAAACCGTTTGACGTTTTGCGGAGCCAATGACGACCTCATACCGATCGAAAGTGAATTCCGCTACGGGAGATGTCATGAGCTCAACCGCTTCGCCTGACAGATCTGAGCACCCTGATAAAAGGATGCCGAAAACCGCGATAAGAAAAGTAGTCTGGAACATCGGTTCTTCCTTCTTTGGTATTTTTAGTTTACATAGTAATTTTATTTAACACTGTTAAATTATATCGTGTATTTTTTCTTTTGTCAAATTTTTTTCTGCATTATTTTTGGTTTTTTGAAAATATTCAGGGAATCAATACCTTCGCCAATTTACCCTTTCTAATTTAATGCGAAGTGTAATGAGGGTACCTCAATAGCCTACAGATGTTCAACGAGTCGCTCAATAACAATCGTTTAGCGGCATTCAATTGTTTATTTTTCATCGAACCTTTACCACAAGGCCGCCTAGTAGGTGTGGTTTCCTAACCACACCGGCCCCCCTAAAAAAGAGGGAAAACCCTATCATTTCTTAAAATTGAGTGGTTCTGAATAATCGTTTGATACATGTAGACTGAAAACGGTAAACAATGATATAATCTCTAACGTGGGTAAACAGCCTTGTAAGTTAGGGCTGTTTCACCTATAACTTTGTGATATTTACGCTATTTCGTCAATTGACTTTGGCGAAGGTATTGTGCTGAATTTTATGTTTTTTTTGGATGGCACGATTCTTGCACAAGTCAATATGAGAAGCATTCATAAAATAAATTTGAAACCGATTATCAGATGCTTTCGTTTAGTTGACTAACATTTTCGGTGGCTGGCTTGAAATTGAAGATATCGAAATTTATAGCTGGTTATTATAGAGATTTTATCGTGAGGAGAACTCATTATGTTTAACGGTATAGAATTTCTTATAGGTGGTTTGGGTGCCCTTATCGGCATTGGCGGTGGTTATCTGGTCCTCTCGGCATTTTTTGCGGGGATCCGGCATATCGCGAAGCCCAATGCCCTTGAAACAGAAAAGACAACACCGAAAAAATAAGACTATCGGTGTTGATATTACGCCGGACGGTTTGACAATTGAAATTCTCCGTGTTATAATTCCGTCGAGCGTTTGAGAGCAGGAATCTACACGTTGGTTCCAGAGGCTCAAGATATTACAAGACAGGAAGAAGTTTACATTAAAACGAGCAGCGGTAAATATGCAGTATCGATCCCTCCATTCGTGGGATGTCGCGCCTGAAGAAGCACGAGAAATTCAAAATAGGCTCCGTACAGAAGTGATTCTGGCAGACCAATTTGGAACAATTAACACTGTTGCTGGCGTAGACATAGGGCTGAAAAAGGGCACCGCTCTTGCATCCGTGGTAGTCCTCAGTTTTCCCGGATTGCAGGTCGTGGATAGCGAGGTGGCAGCGTGCGCTGTCCATTTTCCTTATGTACCCGGGTTGTTGTCCTTTCGTGAGGTGCCCCCACTTCTGAGAGCTTTGGATCGGTTGCAAACGGAACCAGATTTGGTGATAGTTGACGGACAAGGCATTGCACACCCGCGACGGTTCGGACTTGCATCGCATCTGGGATTAATTTTGGATAAACCGACGATTGGGTGTGCGAAATCCCGGCTCTGGGGACGCTACGAAGAACCGGGACCAGAACAGGGCGCTTACACTCATCTCGTCGATAAAGGAGAGGTGATTGGTGCTGCTGTTCGTACCCGCACAAACGTTCGCGTAGTTTACGTATCTGTAGGACATCGGATATCTCTGGATTCAGCACGTACATTGACATTGGCATGTTGTCGAGGTTACCGTCTGCCTGAGACCACCCGCCATGCGCACAACGTCGCATCCGGTAAAATGCCTGAAAATACACGACTGTTTTAATTCCATGAATGATGGCAATCCGATACGCTGGTCGTTTGACTACAATTAGGGTGGCGCAAAATCCGCAATGTGCTCAGGAATTGATTCGCCCTCTTCGAGGGTGTGATCCAGAAGTCGGTGCGCGTCAAACCCGTGCAGGACAGACTGTTAGGTACGTTTACAACATCCTACCGAATTATTGGCGCGGCTATAGTCCCGGCGGATACCCCGGCCCAGGCGCAATTGTTAAAAAACTGAAGGGAATTATTTAACACTGCCCCGTCTTTAGACGTGGGGCCAACCTGCGTCTTTCGTATCAACCCAAAGAGCGTTGCCAAAAATGTCGTTTGTGGTACCATTAACATGTCGTGGGGGGGATACACCGAGACAGAAAACGTTTGTGGCGTTTCTGTAGGTTTCCCTCCACAAGCAGGAGGCACGACATGACGAAACAAGACTCCTATGACTTTAGGCATGGGAGTATCAAAAAATGAATATCTACTCAAAACGTTTAAATCGACTCCCGCCCTACATGCTTGGTAAACTCAAACAACTCACGCATGAACGCCGACAGTTGGGAATAGATATTATCGACTTAGGGATGGGGAACCCAAATCAGCCGACCCCGCAACCTATTATTGATAAATTGACTGAAGCGGCACAAGAGCTTCGGAACCACCGTTATTCCGCTTCGCGTGGCATTTTCAATCTCCGTCGGGAGGTCAGTTGGCATTATGAACGCCGGTTCGGTGTTCACATTAACCCGCATGAAGAAGCCATCTCTGTGATCGGGACTAAAGAAGGGCTGGGGCACCTCGCCTTAGCCCTAATTGACGATGGGGATTTGGCGATGGTGCCGAACCCAACGTTTCCAATCCACATGTACAGCATTGTGCTTGCAGGGGGTAGTGTTGTGAGCATTCCGCTCACGGAAGAGAATGCTTTTATTCCTTCACTGACGGAAATCACGCGCGATATTTGGCCAAGACCGAAAGTACTCATCTTAAGCTTCCCGCATAATCCGACGGGGGCCGTGGTAGACCTCGGATTTTTCGAGGAAATCGTTGCGTTCGCGAAGCGTCAGGAGATCGTGGTCATTCACGATTTGGCTTATGCGGACATCGTTTTCGACGGCTACACAGCGCCAAGTTTCTTACAAGCAAAAGGGGCGAAGGATGTGGGTATCGAATTTTTCTCGCTGTCTAAATCCTACAATATGGCGGGATGGCGGTGTGGGTTCGCTGTTGGGAATCGTGAGATCATTGAAGCACTCGCTCGGATTAAAGGATATTACGATTATGGGATTTTCGCACCGATTCAGGTCGCTGGGATTATGGCACTCCGTACACCGGCAGATACGGTGATGGAAAATGCTGCAGTCTATCAAAAACGGAGGGATGTGCTCGTTGAAGGGTTAAGCCGGATTGGCTGGCGGGTTCCCAAACCGCAGGCTTCTATGTTCGTCTGGGCACCCATCCCGGAAGCGTGGCAGCATCTTTCGTCTATGGACTTCGCGACGAAACTTCTGAACGAGGCGGAAGTCTGTGTTTCTCCGGGTTCAGGATTCGGGCATAACGGCGAAGGGTATATTCGGATCGCCCTTGTGGAGAATGCGGATCGGATTCGTCAGGCAGTGCGTCAGATTCGGCGGGCATTGTTCGGTTAAAACTACCCTGGGTTGCTATGCACTCTGTAGGTGCGGCATCCTAACCGCACCTATAACCTTTTCTATTCCAATCCCCACTGCTTTTTCGCTTCCTCAAAGGAAATCTTTTGGCTGCCTGTGTGTGAGATCGGGTTTTTGCCGACCCAGCGTTCATCAATCGGATCCGCCGCGGGTTGGAAACGGATGTCACAACTGATACGCCACCGATCGGAGAGATTTTTTGTGGAGGTGTGCATCGTGTGCATCGTAAAGATGATAACATCCCCCATCTCGAAATCGGCGGTTTTCCACTCCCCTCCATATTTATCGCTGATCTCCCTCGGATCGCGTCCGAAGTGCCCGGGGGTGCCATCTCTATCCACATCTGTTTTTCCGTAGGTATCCCGAATAGGTGCGAAGCTGGGGAGGCTGTGCGAACCGACCAATACTGCCAATGTCCCCATGGTTGCAGGTACATCACCGAACGGCACCCAGCAGGTATGAAGTTGCTTTGACCCGCGCCCCATATAGACGAAATCAAAATGCGGCCCCGACCAGACGGTGGGGCGGATAAAACGGAGCCACTTGTAATCAAAGGTCCGGGTATCGCCGTCGAAGAAGGTTCGGAAAAATTGGAAAAGTTCATCGCCTTCCAAGACTGCTTGTACATCTGGATGGTGTGTAACAGCCGGTGTGCCCATCGTCCGCCCGGGGCTTCCGTCACCGGCAAATGCTTCCATAATGTCGGTGCCGGGCTGGAAAACACCGTCTTTACCGTTGCCCTCGGCGTACGCAAGGATAGCCCGCCGCGCTGCGATAACTTTTTGCTTGTCTATCAGACCACGAACGAGCAGGTACCCATCCGCTGCTATCTGCTGGTGTAAACCTTCTGGTGAGTCAAGCACATCATTGCAGTCCCGAAGCACACCGAGGTGGGGCCCGGGGAAGGTGAGTTCATGTTCTCCTAAAAAGACGGTTTCTGCCATTATTTTCCTCCAACAGGTAACACAACATAGTCTACCTTTATTTTCGGATCAATAAGCCGCAAAAGATTCTGCTTAGCAGCTCGGACGGCTTGTTGAAATGCCAATTGAGGCGTGAATCTGTGCGAACTTCCATGAGGCATCCGTTTTTTCTAAGACCCCCGTCATCCGCATCACGAATTCCTCTGGTACACCTTGCCATCTGAGTCGCCAAACTTGGCGCGTATAGAACCACGCGACATTATCTCGTTCCTGCACATCGAGGCTAAGAAATGTGATGCTGAAATCCTCAGTGCTTGCGATATGATTTTGGTAATACGCGGCAATTTCTGCGCCGCCCTCAACGATTTCATTCGCATCGGTGCCAATCTTGACATAGTGAGAAACGGGAAGCATCATTGCGATGAGGGTTTCAGCGTCTCTGGCGACGAGTGCCTCAAAATAGGCTTTGACGGTATCATGTGCATTCGGCATTGTGGATCCCCGTGAGGGCATTCCATAAAGCGACACTCATCTGTTCACACGCTTGGAGAATAGCAGCGTGTAGCTCCGGGGGCACTTCAGCCATCCGCTCAAGCAGCATTTCCGGTTCACGATCATTGCGAGCATGCGCTTCAAAATAGGGTTCTACTGTCTCCGGGAGTTGGTAGAACGTTTTCAGTCCTACTAATTTCGATTGTGTTGTTGCGGGTTGTTGTGCCTCAAAGGCATAAAGGGCACCGAGTGCTGTAGCGTGTTCGGCGAAGAGCAGGGTTGCGGTTTCGACGAGCGTTTTGACTTGCGGAATGGCTGCCTCAGCAATGTGGGTGTCGAGGCCGGCAGCGAAGGCTGCCCATAGGTCGGTATGTTCTATCTCTTCTGCTGCAGTTTGGGTATCCCCGATTGTTTCCCATCCGTGTGGCACGGTGGCGATAAAAGCCCCATATTCCTGTGCATAAGAGCGCAGTGCTTCCATCGGCAATTCGCCGGCGCGCCAGGCTTGATAAAACGGGTGGTTGAGTAAGTTGTGCTCTGTGATTTTACGGTCTAATGCGTGTTTGAAATCCATTGCGTTGCTCCTTAAACACAACAGCGCCGGCAGACAGGGTTCCCTATTCGGAAAGCCGGAGCCCCCGCCCCGTCTGTTCCTCGGAAACGATGCCGATGCGGAGTGTATAAAATTCTAAAATCTACCCTAGTATAGCAGACAATAGACCTTGGTGTCAAGGCGTGTTTTTGATTGCGATTTAGACTTGACAAACGTGGTGTATTGATGTATCATTAAAACCGATGTTCAAAAGTTTTTGGAAAAGCATGGGGGTGCTTAAGCGTGCGAGGCAGAGAGGCAAAGCTGACATTTCAAGCGTGTTGTTGTGGATGTTGCCGGCGGTTTGTGATGGGTGGCGTTGTGTGTTTCTGTCTGTGTGTCTTGTGCCTGTCTAACGAGGCGTGCCCCCCCCTCCCCCTTTATACGCGTTAAGTGTCCTGCTTCATAATCTCAAAGAGGTTAGATCTTTGACGTTAACCACTGTTTTAAACTTAGAGATACACCTCAAGCGTGTTTACGCTCGGTGTTTTTTTGTTAGTGCCCGTGCGCGCGGTGTGGTGCGCCGCGGGCTGTTTTTGTTTTCACATGCCAAGGCGAATGTGCCATAGACTGGATGCGCTCCCCCGGTTAGGTGTGAGTGCTTACGAAAGGAGATATGAATGGATAAAAAAAGTTTTCTCTCTGTGTGTGCGATGTTGCTGGGGTTGTTAGTGTGCTGTCCGATGTTCATCGGCTGTCCGGACGAGATAGTAGATGGTATCCTCCAGCCGGCCTATACTGGGTTCGCGAAGCGTCTAAAGACCCCCATAGATGGTCGTGAAATGGTGCTGATCCCCGCGGGTGAGTTTCAGATGGGTAGCAACGATCCGGACGCTGCAGCAAATCAAAAGCCCGTTCACACCGTGTTTGTGGATGCATTTTACATGGATACGCATGAAGTGACGAATGCGGATTACCAACGATTTGTGGTGGCGAACCCAGAATGGCAGAAGGAGCGTATCGCTGCGACATACCATTACGGCGATTACCTAAAACATTGGGATGGCAACACCTACCCTGCGGGTAAAGGGGATCATCCCGTCGTGCATGTCTCGTGGTATGCTGCGATGGCGTATGCGAAGTGGGCTGGCAAACGTCTGCCCTCGGAGGCGGAATGGGAGAAAGCCGCACGTGGGGGGTTGGTCGGTATGAAGTATCCCGCGGGGGATAGCCTCTCAGCGGCTGATGCGAACTACGATAGGCAGGTAGGGGATACCAAGGGCGTAGGGGCCTACCCTGCGAATGGGTATGGTTTATACGATATGGCAGGTAATGTGTGGGAGTGGTGTTTGGATGTGTATGATGCGGATTTCTATGGCAGTTCTGCCCCTCGGGATCCGCTCAGTGATGTGGGGACGATAGCGGATGTAGGTTTAATATTAGCAGACTACTTGGCTGTTAGGGCCACGTCCACTCGTGTGTTGCGGGGTGGGTCTTGGAACAGTGATTCTCGGACTGTTGGGGTTGCTTATCGTGGGAACACTTCGCCGCCGCTGACGCTTGACAACTTCGGTTTTCGTTGTGCAGAGGCTGCTGCTGTTCTGCATCCTGTGAATACTGTGGTGGTGGAACCGCCTGTGACTGTGCCGCCTGTGACTGTGCCGCCTGTAACTGTGCCGCCTGTAGCTGAGCCGGTTGCTCTGCCTGCAGGAGAGGGGACTGCCGCTGAAGGCGTGCCTGAGGCTGTGGTGCCGTCGTTGCCCTCAGAGCATCTAACGACCCCCGTAGATGGGCGTGCCATGGTGCTGATTCCTGCGGGGGCGTTTCAGATGGGGAGCAACGATCCGGAAGCTTGGTGGGGTGAAAAGCCTGTCCACACCGTGTTTGTGGATGCGTTCTACATGGATACCCATGAGGTGACGAATGGGGCTTACCAAAGATTTGTGTTGGCGAATCCAGAGTGGCAGAAGGATCGTATTGATAGGAAATACCATAATGGAGTTTACCTGGTCGATTGGGATGGCACCACCTATCCTGAAGGTAAAGGGGATCATCCTGTAGTGTATGTAAGTTGGTATGCTGCGATGGCGTATGCGCAGTGGGCAGGCAAACGTTTGCCTTCTGAGGCAGAGTGGGAGAAAGCCGCGCGTGGTGGTTTGGTAGGTATGAAGTATCCGTGGGGTAATAGCATATCAGCGGCTGATGCGAACTACGGTAATAATGTAGGGGATACGACGGCAGTAGGTTCCTACGCTGCGAATGGTTATGGTTTATACGATATGTCGGGTAATGTGTGGGAGTGGTGTTTGGATGCGTGGGATGAGGATTTCTATTCTCGTTCTCCTGGTCGCAATCCGCTCAGTGGTGTGAATAGTATGTCGATGGCGGATGTAGGCTTAATATTAGATGACTACTTAAGTGTTAAGTCTATTCGTGTCTTGCGGGGCGGCTCCTGGACCAATTATGCCCAGTCCGTTCGGGTCGCTTATCGCAACAACGTTACGCCTACGCGTACGTTCGGCAACCCCGGTTTTCGTTGCGCGAGGGCTGCTGTAACCCCTTAACACTTAACAACTTAACCCCTTATACCCCCACATCTGCAACGCAGATGTGGGGCGGCCAAACTCTGATTTATACTTAACTTATAATTACCATTCGTGCCCTTATGTTGTAGCATGGTTTCCTGTTAGTCTATGCTACGATAGCAACAATGTTTTGTGGTATGCGCCCCGTTGAACGTTGTAAAAATCATTTTGAATTAAATGGGAAATCTGATATAATAATTGAGACATGCCGGAAGCACGCTTTGCTGGAGAAAATTGTTATGACTAAAGCACAGAAGTTCATCTTGGATGTCAAGGACTACTTGTTAATGCCTGAAGTTTTGCGTAGCTCAGAGATTGCGGCGAGGGCTAACGTGTGTCGCGCCCAGAATCACTGACTGACATAGCCCGGACGGATGCATTACGCAATGTATCGAGGGTGCGTTGGGCAACGTTGGGGGTGATTCTCGGTATCGTACCCACAGTCAATATCATCTTATTCGGTATATTCATCGGTATTGTAAGCGTTTTAACACCTAAAATTGATTTATCTACAGCAAAACGATTGGCGTTCTATTTCCAAAATCCGGCGTGCTATACAGTGGAATATCGGAAAACAGCGAAAAGATTACGTAGCTTATGGACCCTCTATGGCTGGCTTGCCGGTGTTATTGGTTTAAATTTCTTCTTTTAATACGCAAGGGATGGCACGAATGGGAGATAAATCAAAACCTTACACGGGGCTGGAAGACCAGCTGATCTTACGAGATCATCTCGCCGCGGATCGGACTATCCTTGCGAATGAACGAACGTTCCTCGCGTACATCCGGACGGCACTAACCCTATTCGTTGCAGGTTTATCCTTTGTGCATCTCAAGGTATTCGATTCATACATTGTCGAAGCGATCGGCGTTATTTTCATTTTATTCGGGATCGTTACCTTCTTTCTCGGACTCGTGAGATACAAACGGATGCAAGAACTGATTCACAAGATCAAACAAGCAGAACTCAGAGCATTAGGAGAAAATGGCTCACCATGAGAATAAGAGAAGTTGTTGTAACCGGCCAGAACCGGGTTGAGTTACAAACTGCCGACATAGACGCACCCGTGCTCGAGGCCAACGAGCTCCTGATAGACACGGAATATACGTTTATTAGTAGTGGGACAGAACTCGCAAACTATACTGGCAGGGAACCGAAGGTTTTTCAGAAGGGGGAGTGGTGTGAATACCCGTGGCGTTCCGGCTATGCGAATGTCGGCATCGTCCGTGAAGTCGGGACCGGTGTTACCCGGGCTGCCCCGGGGGATCGGGTCTTTACGTACGGCCGGCACGCTTCAACGATTCGCTATTCACAGAACCAGTTGGTTGCTCCGGTTAAACAAGCCATGGATCCGGCTGTCGTTGCCGCCTCACGGATGGCAGGGGTCGCTATGACTGCAATTGTTGTCGGTGAGATTGGTGCGAATCCTTGGGTTGTCGTCTTTGGATTAGGACTCGTCGGGAATTTGACATCACAGATGTTTCGGATTCACGGGTGCCGCGTTATTGGGGTAGACCCGGTAATGGAGAGACGCCAACTTGCCGAGCGGTGTGGGATTGAACGGACTGTCGGCGGCACTGCTGACGAAGCACAGACACAGATTCAGGAGATTACCGAGGGCGCTCTCGGCGATATTACCGTCGATGCTGTCGGGCATAGTGAGGTTGTGATGCAAGCCCTACGGTCGACCGCGAACCACGGACAAATCATCCTCCTCGGTTCACCGCGCGTGCGGGTTGATGGCAATCTGACGGAACTCCTCTCCGATACGCATCTACGATGGATTACCATCCGGGGTGCCTTAGAATGGTGTGTCCCGATGTATCCCGATATCGGCAATCGCCCCTCACAGTGGAGTAAGCAGCAGACAATTTTTAACTGGATGACGCGCCGGGAACTCCACGTCGAGCCTTTAATCTCCCACCGACTCAAACCTGAACGCATTAAACAGGCGTACGACGGTCTCCTCAATGAACCGAATGTCTATACAGGTGTAGTTTTAGATTGGACATCGAATTCAGCTGGCGGTTAGGAGGAAATATTATGGGAAAGGCAAACCGTTTTCAGAACTGCAGCCAATCCGAATGGCCCTTGGGACTCAAGTCACGGTTGAATAAAAAACAGGTGACGGCTCTCACATTCTCTCCGGATGGCACGCGCATCGCTGCCGGGGGGGACGGACGTATCTGGATATACGACGTAGAAAGTGGTGCACAGTTTGCGATGCTCTCAGACTATACGGAACGCATCCGTGCCCTCGCGTTTGCCCCTAATAACACACTCCTTGCCAGTGGAAGCGAAGACAGGACACTCCGACTCTGGAATACTGCCACTGCGAGCGAGGTGCTAACGTTCGCTGGGGATTCCAATTTAGTACAGGCATTGGCGGCTTCGTCCCCCGATGGGGTCCCCCTACCGAGTTGGGACCCTCGAACAGAACGACTACTCGCCACCTCTAGTGAAAACCCAGGACGCGTGAGAAGTTTAGCCTTTTCACCAGACGGCACAACCCTCGCAAGCGGCAGTGCCGATGGGAGAGTCCGGTTGTGGAAAGTTGAAACCGGGGCAATCTTAACATCCTTCTCAACGCATGATGGACTCGTCTTAGCTTTAGCATTTTCTCCGAACGGTGAAGTGCTGGCAAGCGGGGGATCAGATACCCTCGTTCGGCTGTGGAATTTGGACAGCCAACGTTCGATTGCTAACTTGAGAGCACATACCGATTCTATCAACGCATTGGCGTTTTCCAACGACGGTGAAATTCTCGCAAGTGGCGGACGGGATCGCTACCTACAGCTTTGGAATGTGGATACCAAAGATCTTATGTCAACATTTCCGATCCAGGAAGGGGCCATTTGGGAGTTAACATTCTCGACGGAAGGTGAGAAACTTATATGTGCGACCCGTGAAGGGACATTGCTTATCAGAAATTAACCAGTTTGTAGTCTAACCTGTTAGTGTGTGCAGTTCGTAGCATAGCCTGTTAGGCTGTGCAGTTTGTAGCATAGCCTGTTAGGCTGTGCAGTTCGTAGCATAGCTTGTTAGGCTGTGTAGTTCGTAGCATAGCTTGTTAGGCTGTGTCTGCTTTATCGTAGCGTGGTTTCCTGTTAGTGTGTGCAGTTCGTAGCATAGCCTGTTAGGCTGTGCAGTTTGTAGTTCGTAGCATAGCCTGTTAGGCTGTGCAGTTCGTAGCATAGCCTGTTAGTGTGTGCAGTTCGTAGCATAGCCTGTTAGGCTGTGCAGTTCGTAGCATAGCCTGTTAGGCTGTGTCTACTTTATCGTAGCGTGGTTTCCTGTTAGTGTGTGCAGTTCGTAGCATAGCCTGTTAGGCTGTGTCTGCTTTATCGTAGCGTGGTTTCCTGTTAGGCTGTGTCTGCTTTATCGTAGCGTGGTTTCCTGTTACGCTGTGCAGATCAAGACACAAAAACTGAAAGTTTACCCGCCATTTCCAAACATTTACAATAGGAGACAGCAATGGGCACAGAATCAACACCACAAAAGAGATGTTTCGCCCTAAGTGCCGATGAGTTGGCATACTGGAACGAGAACGGTTATCTCGTCCGATCGAACGTATTTTCCCTTGAAGAGAACGACGCGCTCCGTCACGTTGCTGAAGATATTGTTGACGGCAAACGTCCGTTTCCACCCCAACACATTGATCAAAACGCACTTGTCAGAGACGGAAAAATTCAGGAGCAAGGCATCTATGCGATGCACAAAATCCACCATCCGAGTTGTTACTGCCCGGAATTCCTCGCACGTGTTCGCGACCCACGTCTCACCAATCCACTCGTAGACATCTTGGGTCCAGACATCCTCGGTATCAACAATTTGTTTATCTGGAAGGCTCCGAAGATTGGTCTCGGTTTCCCATGGCATCAAGATAAGTTCTATTTCCGCAATCGGTTTAAAACGGAGACGACTGTCGGCACGTGGACGGCTATTGACCCGGCGGATCGGGAGAACGGGTGTCTCTACGTTATTCCGGGCAGCCATAAATGGGATATTGTTGCGCATGATGACCTTGACAGTTCACAACAACAAGAATTCAAATTGGCTCAGGGCGTTCGCGACGAGGATGGCGTTGCGGTAGAGGTACCGCCGGGGGCGGTGATCTGGTTCCACAGCCATCTTTTGCATAAAAGCACGGACAACCACAGCCTGCGCTTCCGCCGGAGCTATGTCATCCACTACCTCAGCGCGCAAGCGGAATGGGCACGTCCTGACGCACGCAATGGCAATAAGAGACAACCCGTCATGTGGATTCGCGGTCAGACCTACCCTGACAAGGTACACGAAGTCGAACGCGAGGTAAGACCCGTTTCAGAATTCGAGTGACAGCCCCACGACAAGAGCAAACAATGCTTACAGCTATATGCAAATCAGCTACGCTAACGTTGGAAGTATTAATCGGCATGCTTTGCAGCATTTCGATCTGTGCAGCGGCTGTGTTGGAAGACGCGCTCGTTACAGTTTCATTACCTATACGTGTTCTGTTCATCAACCCTTAACGCGCATGTCATTTTCTGCTAAAAAGTTGAAGTAATCTTCAAGTTGCATGGTGTATCTCCGTTGGGAGTGAAGTCTGACTCTATTTGTTTTCGATAGCCTTCCGGCTTGAGCGCGTATTGATGAGCATTTTGGACTTATAACATGCCTGATGCAGAAACGTCAGGTTAAGATGTCATTTTACCGAGGTGTTTAGTTTCCATTTTTAGCCATAGGGGCGCCATGTTTATAGAAAAACATTTCATCTATACGCCTTAGCTCCAACGGGACGGCATGTGTATAACGTTTTATTTGTGAAGATACCAACTCGGAAAAGGAATCTCCTTCAACTTAAGATTCGCCAATTCAGCATCAAGGTCGCATTTGGATTTTTTCCCGCCGTGTATACTCGGCTCAGCACAGAGCATCTCACGTAAAGTCTGCATGGAGGCAAGAATGCTTGTATCTTTGATACCAAGCACCTCTGTCAGTAGGGCGGTATCCAATTCGTGTCGGACGGGGTCGTAAGCACACTCGTTAAAAGGCAGCATGCGTTTGTACTTTAAACGATCGAAAAGTGCTTCAGCATTTGCTGACGCTTCTTCAGAGAGCTCACGGACATCCAGCGTCGGTAGCGTTTTTAATGTTTGCTGGCGTAGGGTGCCACGTCCCATCTGCTGTTTCCCACAATGCAACCAGTGGCAGAGTAATCCAAACGTTGAATTGCACCAAAGGGTCCATGCGATTTCATGATAAGGATCATTGAGTAATACATTTATCATTGAACGGATGCCGATAGAGGGTTTCTCGGTAAAGGAAGATATAATTGAATTTGCACCAAATCCCAGATTAATATGATAATGTGTTTTGCTGATGCTGTCTAAAGCGCGTTTAACCGTAGCGTTTTCAGTTGAACGAGGTATCGCTTTAGAGTCTGGCAAAGCAACCATCGCTCGTTGTAAAGGCGCGTTAACTTTCCATAATGCATCGTAACCATCACTGTTAGGTTCCCATCCTTCTACGATAATAAATGGCCCGTCTTTTCTGTACAAGTCGGCTGATCCAATTTTTGCGATATCTTGCATTCTGCAGATGTCAATCGGAATAGGCTCTCTTCCCATGGGGAGATGTAATTCTCCAGCAGCGAGTTTGTGTGCGCTCTGGAGCAATGCCATTGATCTTGCCCGTGTTGCAACCCACTCTACACCATCTTTGATAGGACAATCTAGCATTTGCCCATTGTTTGTATCTCCGATGCTGATGCTATCCCCACCGTTTGGAGCGTCTTCGAGTTTTCGAATGCTTTTACTCCGAAGGATCTGATTCGCGATTTCCATGGCTTCCAGTGGTTTTTTGGGACGCTGTTTTAGACAAACAAATTTCCCACGGCCTGTATTTGCCCCAATACCCTTCGTCGCGACAACGATACACTCTGCCATACCTGTGTCAGCAGAGAACGCACTTCCCCGCGCTTTTGCTTGTGCCATAGTTATCACGATTACGTTATGGTATTCGGTTGCCCACATATCCCTCAGTTTTTCCGTAGTCGGAGATCTCAACACTGTCAGTGGTAAGATTAGCCCCATGGTACCGCTAGTTTTAAGTTTCTTATCAGCGAGATCTACAAAAGCAGAAACAAACCCGCTTTTCCCGTCAGTCACTCTTGTATTTTTAGATTTCAATGCAGTCTGCATCAACTTTTGGTCTTCTCCCAGACGACCACTGCCTTGAAACGTGGACTTTGGAATATCCGTATTGCTATCAGATCCAGGTCTTGTAAATGGCGGATTCTGTATGACAATATCAATATTACTATGTTGGAACTGTTGTTGGAGTTTAACTACCGTATTTTCCTCTCCCCCGATTTGTTCAGCATCAATGTCCAGTAGCGACACATCATCAAGCAATTCCAGTGAGCCAATTGCGTAACTGCCATCGTCCATAAGTCCGTATGGTGCGGTGACAATTTGAGTCCCGCCGATTTTGATTCCAGCATACGTACTCGCAAGCGCGGCAGCGGTAAGATGTGTAGCATTGGGCATAACATCAGCCCCAGCAATATTTTCCTCCAGCATTTTTTGATGAATATCCCGCCCGTTGCCACCTCGCTGTTCATACAGACATAAGATCCTTTGATAAACACCATTAAGAAGCGCACCCGTCCCACACGCAAAATCCGCCACTTTTGGCAGTGGACCCACCGGCAGTTTCGGCAAAACCAGCGCCGACAGCAACACGGCACTCTCCGGCAACGTGTAGTTCGCCTTAACGTATTTCCGGTCGGTGATGAGCTTTTGGAAAACGATGCCCGCAAGTTCGTGGATCTGGGCAATGCCAGTGTCAACGAGGTCTCTGGCCGCTTCACACAGAAGGGTTAAAATCGGTTTGACTAATCTGTCATCCGTAGCGAGTGTCTCAACGAGGGCACGGGCATCCTCAAAGATAGGCCGGTAATTGACTTTCAGGATAGTGTCCCAATCGGCGATAACATCCGCATAATCAATTGCCGGGAGGAGTTGCCGAAGGGAACGGACGGATTCCATCTCTGCTTTGCCAGCAAGCGAACTCTGAAACACGAAGGCATCCGTGATAATCAGCGCTGCCATGCGGAGCGTCTGTCCGTTTAGTAGCTCTGCTTCGTTTGTGGAGAAAACCTCTTGGTGGAGGAGCGTCTCCATGTTTGTGCCAATAGCCCGGTGCTCGGCGATTGCGTCTGCAAGGAGGTGTGCTGTGCTGTCAATGCTATATTCCAAGTTTTTCGCTGCTGCTTCGAGCTGGGAGTTGGGGAGTGCACCGATGTGTAAAGCGTTTGCAATATCGCCCATAGTGCCGAGTGCCCATCCGTTTTGGGGGAAGTGTCCGATGGTGCCCCTGAAGGCACTGACGAGTTTGTATTGTAGGTCGTCTGCCTCACGGAGTTTGGGGTTGATGTTGTGTCCCTGCATGGTTTTAAAACGTTTGGGATATAGGATTGCGATGACGTTGTTGAGGGTTTTCGTTGCGGTATGGTATTCTGCTTGGAGTTCAGAGACGAGCCTTGTTTCGGCTTGTTTGATGAGGTTTTTGGCGTTGGTGGTTGTTGCGAACTTTGCTTCTATGCCGATGGGTTCTCTGCCGCGTTCGATGACGAGGGCGTCGAGTTCGTTATTGCCTTTGATGAAGGCATTGACTTCTGTTTCGAGGTTCCATCCGTGTCGCATGGTTCGGAGGATATTTACCAGTTCATTCGTGAGTGTTGTTTCGCGTCGGTTCGGCATGATGTTTCCTTACTAGGTGTTTGGAGAGGAAAAAAGAGAAGAGGACCGCTAACAAATTGAGGAAAGTGAGGGTGCCGAGGTCTAAACTTGCACTGCAATCAATACGGACGAGACACCTGGATCGCCTTGAATAGGGAGGCGTGATGTCGGCGATGGAACAACGTCCCCGTCTTCTCGGAGTCCTTCAATATGAAACGCCATGGCTTCAGCGATCAGTGCCTTGACTTCATCCATTGTCTCGCCTACAGCGATGCAGCCGGGAAGGTCTGGGACAGAAGCCCCGTAACTATTTCCGCCCTTTTCAAAAATAACGACGTATTGCATAAGTTTATCTGCCTCATTATTTAAGTCCAGCTTGCGTCAGGACACTATTAAGTCTGCCCTTGGGAACATCCAAGCCTGTTTTTCCTGAAACCGTCACGGTTCCAGGTTTAGTTGAGTGTTTAAACTGCCTGTGACTGCCTCGCCTCCGGACTAAGTACCATCCATCATCTTGAATCAATTTTATGAGTTGTCGGACTTTCATATTGGAATGAGAGGCGTAAATTATCTACCGGATTCCAACGCTTTTTTCAATTATACATCATTTTCGGTTTCGTTGCAAAAATTTTACCAATTTTTAGGTTCATCCGGTGGTTGGGGGTGGGAATTGAATCCGTAGATGCGGCGCATCGTCGGTGTGGCGCGTGCAACGACCTCTGGCTTGAGGTGATGCACAAAATCGAACATCGGCTTCACAAAAGAACGACAACAGAAACAAATCAACGCAATACGTTGCTTGTTGGTTTTGTTCGCACCCGCAGAGTGCCAAATCGCACCGTTGAACAGAAACACAGATCCTTTCGGGGCAGATAACCGGACTTCATCGGGGTGGTGTGTCGTGTCGGGAGGTGGCTTTCTCCGTTGGAGATGGATGCCCGGGACATGGCGTGTGCCGCCGTTTTCAGACGTGAAATCGTCAAGGAGCCAGAGACTGTTGGCGACTAAAGGTAGACTGGGTAACGGTTCCGGCATTGAGCCTAAGATGTTATCAACGTGGTAGCCGCCCTCAGACGCACCTGGGGCGATAATGTTAGAGGTGAGCGTACTGAGCGTATAATCAGGACCGAGCAGGTGTTCAAAGAACGGCATTACCTTCGGGTGGGCGACCAATTTTTCATATATCTGTCCTTTGTTCACCAACCAGCGAACGTGCTGCCCGTAGCCGTTGGTGTGTTGACGTGCCAACCCGTTTTGCTTTTCTTCCGCCGCCAGTCGGAGTATATCAGCTCTATAGGTTTCGATCTCAGCATCGGAAAGCACGTCTGGAATGACGATGCATCCCTGCTTGTCTAACTGTTTCTTTTGTCCATCGGTGATGCCCATTTTGTGTTCTCCTTTCCTTTGTTAGGCGAGGTTTCCCAATTTCGCCTAACAACTTTGAACTATGCAGCAAAGGCTTTTAGACAATCTTCATAGACGTTAAAATGTTCGCCTTCTTGTTCTTCGGCATCGACGAGTTTTAGCCAGAGGGCGCTGTCCTTCTTGGTGCCACTCAGCTGCCGGCGGCTGCCGAGGTTCGATGGATCCGGTCCGCTCCAGACGACTTGCCCGTCTTGCATGTAAATGAAGTTATCACGATGGCGATCGATGATATCTTTCTGGTTTTCTTGATAGGCTAACCCTTGTTCACACGTCGTCCGTCGCCAGTTCGCAACTGTCTCTGGGGTATCGGTCTCAACTGAATCAAACTCTGCCAAAGGTGCCCTAACTTCGCTCTCCCAATCGATCTCATCAAGATTGACAGTCCCATATCCACGTTGTGCGGCGATGAGGATATGGTTCCGATCGCGTTTGAAGGGAGGGGTGGGCCAGTCGGACTGCGGGGCGTGCCCCATCAGGTGGATACCGACAGCATCCGTCGTGATTGGGTGGTCGCCGGCAAGGAGAGCATTACAAATCCTGCCTACCCCGCCCCATTCGCGTCCCCACTGTCCAGTCAATGCATCGATGATATTGAGGCACGGCTTCGTGATGAGCGCCAAATCCGGAAGGACGTAGGAGAGACGAATGAGGTGGTGGTAATAACTCCGCGTCCTGCCTTCGGGGAGGATCATCGGCGGCAGCCCGAAGAGATTCTTTGTGCATAACGTGATGCCCATGAAAGCGTGGTTTTTCATCTTCGCTACAGAGACGACCGCATCGGCATCGGCGAAGCAGGCGCTCAGTGTGTAGCGATCGAACATGGAACCGCCACCCGGAACGTCGTAGACCTTAAACGGCGGTAGATTGGAATCAACGAATTGCACGTCGAATTCTTTCAGGTGATGTAGGTAGTTGAAATCGGGAGGCATCCGATGCCCGTGGGTATAAGGGTTCGTATCGGTAGCGACAAGCTGCGCCGAGGTGTGTTCCTTGATGAGTCGTAGGACAGCACGGCAGGTAGCATCGTCTACTAATTCTCGGCGACGCCCTTCGTAGTAGATAATCCGCTCGGGCGGCTTCATCATGTTAAATTTCATAACTACCTTCTTAGCGGTTTCGATCGGTTTCCAAGCACGGGCGAGCGGGTCGGTGATACGCCGAAGCGTCTGATAGATTTCCTCTTCTGTCGCCCGGTAATCGCAGTGTGCGGCTCTAACTTTGAACGCTTTTTCCATGTGTGGGCTCCATTGCAAGTGTGTGATTTTCTAAAATAGTACGAAACTTTGAGGCTTCGCGCATCAAGTGTTAGTCATCTGACAAGCGTCTTTTGAGACGATCGAGTTCCTCGCGCAGGCGCGAGACTTCTGCTTCTGCGCGTACGGCGGCTTCTTGTTCTGCGCATGGAAGAGCGAGGAAAGCAAGCAGAGCGAAGTTCCTAACGCGCTACTACTCCGGTGCTAACGTTCGTAAACGATTGACCACCTTTATGACCTCGTCTGCGACAATGTCTACCTCTTCACGGGTGTTGTAGCGTCCCAAGCCGAAACGGATAGCCGTCAATGCTAATTTATTCGGAACGCCCATTGCAACCAAGACGTGTGATGCTTTCACCGACTCCGAATCGCATGCAGACCCTGTGGATACCGCAACACTTTTCAATCCCATCAGTAAAGCATGGCTTTGCACCCCCGCAAAACAGAGGTTCAGATTCCCCGGTAACCGGTGTTGCGGATGTCCGTTGAGGTGGATATTTTCCAAACGCGCATTTAATTTTTCATAAAGCGTATCGCGCAAGGTAGACACACGACTGTTTCCCGATGCCATGGAACTTTTAGATAGCTCGCACGCCGCGCCTAAGCCGACGATCCCTGCAACATTTAATGTGCCGGGGCGCACCCCTAATTCCTGGCCGCCGCCATAAAATAGCGAGTGCGGTTGAGAGATACCATGACGTAGGTAAAGCGCCCCTATTCCCTTCGGCCCGTAAATTTTGTGTCCTGTCAAGGATGCGAGATCCACACCGAGCCTTTTCATATCTGACGGCAACTGCCCAATTCCCTGTACCGCATCTGAATGAAAAAGCACGCCGTGTTTCGCAGCCACAGCAGCAATATCAGCTATCGGGTTTATCGTGCCGACCTCGTTATTGGCGTACATGAGGCTTATTAGCATTGTCTTTCGAGTTATCGCCGCTTCAACATCCTCAGGATCCACCATTCCATATTTATCCACGGGAAGGTATGTCGTCTTAAAGCCTTCAGTCTCTAAGGCGTGGCATGTATCGAGAATTGCGTGATGCTCGGCTGTGCTTGTGATAATATGGTTGCCCTTGTCTCTACACGCATAGGCAATTCCCCTGACTGCGAGGTTGTCCGATTCAGTTGCACCGCTAGTGAAGATAATCTCCGCTGGTGAGCATCCGAGCAATCCTGCGGCTTGGTCGCGTGCCTTCTCTACAGCATCTTTCGCCGTCGTGCCGTATGCGTGTGTGCTGGAAGCATTGCCGAAATGCATCGTGAGATAGGGCATCATAGCTTCTAACACTTCGGGGGCAATCGGCGTTGTTGCATGGTTGTCCATGTAGATGATATTTTTCACGAGACGAATGCCTTCAATTTTGAGGGTTTTCGTTTAAGTCCTGATATAATGCCGTCGTGCAGTTGAGAGCTTAGGCAATCGTAAGGGTTGGGTAACCCACCCCTTACGCGTGTGTCAAGAATTGGCAAGAACATGATTTTACCGAACCCCTCTCAATTTTAAAGCCGTTCTCTGAACATGTCAATCATGCCATCGGGCGGATCAAACGGCAATTCAACGATCGTGTTCGTCAATCCACTGTAGTAAATGCCTAAGAGCAGATTGAACTCGGCAAGGGATTGCTTGAGATGGGTCGGATGGACTTTGCTTTCATCGTCAAGCCATTCGAAGACGGCATCAGTAAGCCCACCTTGTGCAATGATATCCTGTGCGCCGTAGCTCAGGGCTCCGCCTTCGTATCCGGTTCCCGGTAGGTTTCGTTCCCAGCTTTCAAACCGCCAATGCACAAACCCTGTCTCACCGAACACACAGACGCGTTTGTGTCTATTGTTTGAGGTATCCGGTAGCACGCGGGGTGCCATTTTTGGACCGAATGCCAGTGAGGCTTGCACGCCGTTGGCGTAGGTAGCGAGCGCTGTGGCGTTTGCAGGCGAAGGTTGTGCTGAATCGAGTCGCTCTGCGCCAGAGATTTGCCCTTGCACTTTCACTGGACGTGAATTATCGATATAAGAGGACACAAGTTGCAGGACGTGGGGTGCTTGATCAACAGGTGGGTTGCGGGCGCTTGCTTCTATAAATTTAATGGCTCCGATCTTTCCTTCAGCGACATCCCGCTTGAGCGCGAGGTTTTGCGGGTGGAAATTGAGTTGTGTGTTGACGACGAACTTGGTTTTCGTGTGTTCGGCGAGTTCAGAGATCTGCCGCCAGTCTTCACTCTCAACAGCGATCGGCTTTTCAACAATAGCAGCCGGCACACCGTGTTCAGAGGCTTGATTCATGAGGGGGTAGCGAATCCGTTGGTTGCTACCTCGTAGGACTGGCGCGGTAACGATGTGCAGCAGATCCGGTTTTTCTTTTGAAAGCATTTCATCAAGGTCAGTATAACGGGCATCAACCCCAAATTCATCGCCGAAGTCGTTGAGCAGGTCCGCTTTCATATCGCAGATCGCAGCGAGTTTGCCGCCCTTGACGTGTTGATAGGCGCGAGCGTGCCCGCGTGCACGTCCCCGACACCCCAAAATCGCACTTTTGTACATAATTTCCTCCTTTATACTTATAGATGCAGATAGTATGATTATATATTGAATTCTATTTTAAAGCAACACCTTTTGGAATAAATAGTCATACAAAATTCTGGTTCAAAGAAGAATGCACCTGTGTTATGATAGTCCCTAAAAGCGGAAATGGATAATTGGAGGCGATAGATGCTACGTTCTCTCTCTATCTTGCCAGCACTTTTTGCGGTTACAATCGTTTTAGGA
The DNA here is from genome assembly GCA_965202725.1 of Candidatus Poribacteria bacterium. Classification (GTDB taxonomy): domain Bacteria; phylum Poribacteria; class WGA-4E; order WGA-4E; family WGA-3G; genus WGA-3G. The sequence continues at coordinate 2,584,681 of OZ241845.1, read as the reverse complement.
TGCCAGGCCAAAGCACTGCAGATGATTTTTGAGCCGCAGGAACTTTACAACTACGCTGTCACGGAAGGGGTCACCTGTACTGCACCAGAGATGATAGACGGTGATCTAAAAACGAAAGGATATGCGGATGGCAGATGGATTCACCTACATTTGCCAACGCACAAGGCGATTCATCGAATCGCTCTCCGCGGGACTAACATCATAAACTGTATGATATACGAGAAATTGGAGGATGAGGCACATTGGCGCGCAATTCTGCAGGTTCAGAACAACGACAGCCCAGTCATTGAAGCACGCGTCAGCGGTGCTGTGACAGATACAATCCGCATCTACATCAGCGGCACCACTGAAGATAAAAAGAAAGCGGGAGAATGGGATCCACGGCGTGGCGGGATTGTAGCTTATACAGTGTTAGGTAGAGCTTTCATACACGAACTTGAAGTTTACGGGTTCGTCTCCAAGGAGAAAACCGAAGCCATCCCATAGCAATGAATGTGTGAGGCATAGAGTAATGAAACGTTTAATTTTTGAGGATTTATACAGTTGGAGCGTTTTTAGCCCAGAACGGCAGGTAGACTTTAACGGGCATTTGTGGGTACGTCCTGACGGGAATATCCTCATAGACCCCGTTGTAATGTCCGATGCTGACCGGGAGCACCTGCAGGCGCTCGGCGGCGTGAAGTCGATTGTGCTAACAAATGCTGATCATGAACGCGAAGCCGCTGCACTTCATGCGCAGACAGGCGCAGAGGTGATTGTGCATGAAGCAGATGCCGGTGCACTGGGCGTCACACCTACAAGAACCCTTCAGGACCGAGAGGCGATTGTCCCCGGCTTACACACCATCCCTCTCAGGCATGGAAAAAGCCCCGGCGAGATTGCCCTCTATTTTCCAGAGAAAGGGGCTGTTCTCTTCGGCGATATAGTCGTAGGCGCGCCGATGGGGGCGTTGACCTTGCTCACCGATGAAAAATTAAGCGACCCACCTAAGGCGGCACTCGAACTTCGCAAGATTTTGGGCCTCCGCTTTAACACGATTCTCGTCGGCGACGGACACTCCATCTTTAAAGATGCCCGACAACACCTCGTTGACTGCCTCCAAGCGCGCCGAGACATCTACATTAATCGTATCCATATCGATGAAATACCGTGGCAGTATAAAAACGCCCCGCATCCTTATGATTTTGAGGACAAGGACATTGATCCGCTCATCGGCGGCAGAAATTTGGGGTATCGCGTTATCCGTCTCCTACCGGATAAAATGAGTTTCCCGATGCATTTTCACAACTTCGGTGAGGAGATGTGCTACGTGATGGAAGGTACCTGCACGCTGAAAACCCCGCGCGGCGATACGGAGGTGCGAGAGGGAGATTTCATCGCGTTCCCGCCGGGCACAAGCGGTGCACATAAGTTTGTAAATAACAGCGAGTCACCCGTCATATTATTTATACTCGGAACCACTACACCGCACGATGTAAGCGAATATCCCGATTCCAACAAGGTATTGCCTTATGTCGTTGGAAAGATTTACCGCAAAGATCCAGGCCTCAGTTATTGGGATGGTGAGGTCTAATACTAGAGGAGACAAATGGATAACGCATTAATGAGCAATGAAGAGAACTACGCTTTTGATGTCGCTGGCTACCTACACGTTCCGGGGGTTCTCACTCAGGAAGAAGTAACGGCACTCAACGAGGCGTTAGATGCCGTTGCGGACAGTGAGGCGCTTTTAGGGGGATTATCTCGTGAATTGTTCCGCGACCTACTCGTACACCCTAAAGTAGTGTGGTATTTGAACCAGATCGTCGGACACGGTTTTCGGCTTGATCAAGCCCCACGACTGCTCGGAAATCGAGAAGGCGACATAGGAATGACCCTCTGCGGGGGCGATGAGCCGAGAAATCCCTCCCAAGCCTATTTCCTACAAAACGGGCAGCGAAGTTCCCAGGGCCTGAAAGTGATCTGGGTGTTGGAGGATGTTTCAGAGGGAGACGGGGGATTGGTTGTCGTGCAGGCGAGCCACAAGAGCAACGTTGAAACCCCGCACGACTTGATGACCGGGGTCGATGATATGGGGTTAATGATGCACCCTGACCTCAAGGCGGGCGATCTGTTTTTAGTTGCATCCGCCACGCTCCAAGGCGTTCGACCGTGGAAAGACAAGCCGAAAAGATTGCTAACTTATTGGTATGCCGGACGTGCCGCAATTCAGTCGAACCCAGATGGACCTCACTCGGAAACCGAGGCACTGCCGAGGTGGGCAGATAAAGCAACGCCGGCCCAAAAAGCAGTGATGTATGTGCCGGGGTATAAGCATTCAAGCCCACCGCCGGTGCTAAATACGGACGGTGAGGAGACGTGGGTGGAGGAAGACACGGCCGTCATTCATCCATCAATTTATACCCGCGACCCAATTTCAGGGATTGATGAAAAAGAGTTTTACTTCTGGGATCTGAATGGGTACCTCGTCGTGCGCGGTGTGATGGATGCGGACTGGTTGGCAGCAGCCAATAAAGCAGTGGATACATTCCAAGATCGTGTCGTCGTCGGCGGCGAACTAGCGAGGGGTTCAATTAGCCAGGCGGGAACAGGACGCCCCCTTCTGACGGGGCTGTTAGACCTCCCGGACCCGTATAACGAACCGTTTCGCCGGATGATTGCGCATCCGGCTGTCGTGCATCGCCTCAATTGGATGGGCAGTAGTGGCTATCGCACGGGGGGAGCGACGGTGTGCTGTGCGGTTCAAGGCACATCGGGGCACTCACTCCACGATGGAAATGAACCCATGAGTCCATCACGCGGTTATTATTTTAAAAACGGGCGTAGTTATTGCGAGACCGTCACGATTACATGGCAATTACGGGATGTCGATCCAGGCCTTGGCGGTTTTGCATGTGTGCCGGGATCTCACAAAACCCAGTACTCGAAGCCTCGGGGGATTCAGACGTGTGATGACACGATGGGGTTAGTAGTACAACCCGTTATGAAAGCCGGAGATGTTCTCTTCTTTATGGACGGCGGTTGCACACACGGTGCCTTAGCGTGGAAGAATCCAATCCCTAGACGCGGCGTCCTGATTAAGTATCAGTCGAAAAATTCCAATTGGGGCGGGGGCATCATTGATCCACAGGACCGCTGGGGCGATACGGTTGAAGATATGACGGAGGCGCAATTCGCTGTTATGCGAGGCCCTGAACGTGATGGGCGCGACCGCACTGTACCCCGACTCGTTGTGCATGATGGACAGGTAGCCGTTTCCTACGATCCGGAAGGCGATAGTTATTCCGCAAAATATCGCAAACCGGGTGAAAAACGCGACTAATGGGTCTTTCGACTGAATCTTGTATTGTATGCTATCACCCACTGTTTCAGTCTGCAATCTTTTGTTGACTGTTTTTAGAATTCACTATGATCGAAAAACTGTTGGTTTATGGGAGCAATGATGAAAAAGATTGTCTTAGTTTTTACGTTGATATATCTAACCTCCTATATGGAAACCCACGCAAGATTTATAGTTGAGACGATATATTTTAAGCCATCAGACATTATTAATGCCAAAACGGATAACACAGCAGAAGTCGTGGACGCTGCGCAAAAACGCTATGCCAGCGAGATGCAGCGCCATGGATTTGGCAGAAAAACATTTCGGTTGGAGCGGGATGGAAACAGCAAAGTCAAAGTTCATATCGTAAACGGTAGACATGGTTGGAGACACTACGCCAACGACGCGTGGGACAAAATCCGCCCAGAGTTGCCAAATAGGTTCAATCCGACCACATCCCCCTGGGACAAGCAAGACAGGATACGCATAATTGTGGTTGCAGGGGTAAACGTTTTAGACGGCTGGGTCTGGGGTTATGGATGGCCCCGTCACAGCAACAGATATGGAGGTACTGCAATTCTCGCTGAAAATAGCGGACACTTTGATCGATATCTTGTATTTCACGAGATAGGACATGCCTTTGGCCTATACCACAAACCAGAAGGAGCGGATGCAGGGACGTTGGAACACTATGAAGCGCGATGGTTGGATAAACACTACCACTTCAACAACAGACAGAACAACTTTAGCCTGCCGAAGGTGGAAGTCCACAATCCAAAACTCACTGCCACAAAGGAAGGAAGAATCAGAATGGAGGTCATCGCAAATAGCGATATAGGGCTCCATCAGGCTATGTTAGTGAAAAACAACGATATTCAAGTTATAGGCTGGGATTATCTGGGCGGCACTAACAAGGCAGTAATATCGATTGAAGGCAGCCGCCGCAGATGGGGCAGAAATGTTTTTATAGAAGTGATGGACACCAGCGGTAATTATGTGATCATTAATATGACTATTGATATATCAGATGTTATCGTTGAAGAAGTGCCAACCGATATGGACACCCTTATGTATTCACAGGATTTGTCTAACGTAAACGTTCTAATGTATATAGGGGCTGTGAATTGGATGAGTTTTGAGGATGCCAATCTCCAATCCGAAATCACGAAGCGATCGCTTGCTTCAAAAGGGATTCAAGCCGAAATCGTTCAAACCGAAGATGCTGTTAGAGCCTGGATGCTTCAAACAACTTCAGATGATAACGTAGATGTTTTAATCCTTTACGGGACCTTGCCAGTTTCTATCTACCCGCCTCTTAATAGTCAACCAGATGGCTCTGTGGCAGAAAATTGGATTGAATCAACTGACGGGAATACTATTCTTAACCATGGCGATTACTTTGGTTTTTGGGGCGGCGGTAATCGAGAAGAATTAGGGGTTCAAAATGGAGTCCGCGCTTTACAAGCCCTTATGGATATTCCGCATATCACAATGTGGGACTTTGGGTTGGAAAATAATACACCGATGGTAGTCACGAAAGATGGCAAAACAGTTACGCCAACCCTTATGAATTTTAAATCCGATAGAGCTTTTCACCTTGATGAATTGACCGGGAATTGGTTTGCTGAAAAGGTGCTTGCGAGTGATACAGGCACCTCGCAAGCCGCCAGAGCGGATCCGGTTATTGTGCGAGATGGGAATCGTGGAAGGATTGGTATTGTTTATCAAACCTTTAATGAGATAAACCCTAAAGGTGAGGTCGTTGCTGAACTCATCGCTAACTTCCTTTTGGAAAATAAGGACGCAATTTCGTCTACGCCTATTGATCCAACGACTGAACCCATATACCCCACGCAAATACCCGAGGATGTCAATAAGGATGGTGTCGTCAATATCGCAGATCTCACTTTAGTCGCCTTGAACTTCGGTAAAAGCGACGAAAATGCTGCGGATGTCAACGCTGATGGAGTTGTGAATATCGTTGATTTGGTATTTGTCGCTGCAGCATTTGAGGTCGCTAATTCCGCTCCCGGGTCCTGGCACCCCGATTTGATAGATCCTCTACCACAGTCAAAAGTCAAACAGTGGCTGCATTATGCGCGACAGCTGAACAAAAGGGATCCTACGTTCCAACGTGGACTTTTCATCTTGGAGCAACTCCTTGCATCAGTGCTCCCTGAAGAGACTGCACTTTTACCAAACTATCCGAATCCCTTCAACCCGGAGACATGGATTCCTTACCAATTATCTGAACCTGCGGACGTTACGTTGAATATCTATGCAGTAAATGGTACTTTGGTTCGGACTTTGCTGCTTGGCTATCAACCCCCTGGTTACTACAAAGATAAAAATCAAGCTGCTTTTTGGGATGGTTGTAATAATTTGGGGGAACCTGTTGCAAACGGAATCTATTTCTACCAGTTGCAAACTAATGAGATTTCACCGCTGCGAAAAATGATTATTTTGAAGTAGTCCTTTAGCCTTAAAAAGGTTACCGTTATTCCAATCATTAAAGATGAAGGCGCGGGGACACAGAACAATGATCGAATTAACTTCATCACATTTGCATGGATAAACCTCCTAAACATCTACATCATTTTGGCATGGTATGAGGAGGCAGAGAAAAAAGCAGGGACAGCCGACCGAATTACCAATCAGATTTTGAACGTTATTCTTTCAAAAGGGTTGCTGAACAGTATCTGATTTTCTGTAGATTTCGCTTTTTTTCTTGACACTTCTATGCGTTTTTGTTATCATCTGGATATGGTTTATGTATCAGCGAGAAAAGCAAGTGCGCTTTTAGACTATACCCCTGATCACCTGAGGAGATTAGCGAATGCGGGCAAAATTGACACGATCCGCACGGGAGGCGGACATAGACGTTACAATGTTGAAAAATACATCCGGAACGAATCCAGTGCAATTACCCCTGTTTGCTATTGCAGGGTCTCCAGTGCTAAACAGCGAGACGCTCTGGAACGCCAAGTCACCGCGATGCGGCGTATCTACCCCGATGCCGAAGTCATTAGAGATATTGGCAGTGGCCTCAACTTCAAAAGAAAAGGACTTAACGCCTGACTGGACAGGCTTTTGCAAGGTGCTCAGCTCCAAGTTGTTATTGCCCATCGGGATAGACTCGCCCGGTTCGGTATCGATCTTATACGATACCTCATTGAACAGAACGGTGGCGAACTCGTGGTTCTTGACAAAACAGAACACAGTCCGGAAGAAGAACTCACCGCGGATCTTCTCGCCATCTTGCACGTCTTCAGTCACAGACTGCCCGGGCTCCGAAGCTACCGTGATGAAATCAAAGAAGATAAGACTCTTACCGACGGCTGAGCAACGTCTGCAGTTGCGTCAATGGTTTGGCACCGCCCGCTTCACCTATAATCAAACTTTGCATCTGCTCAAGACCACGGATACGCAAGCCAACTGGAAAGCCATCAAAACAGGTATCTTACATGACTTACCTGCTTGGGCGAAAGAAACGCCCTATCAAATCAAGTCGGTGGCTATCCGTGATGCTTGTATCGCCGTGAGGGAAGCGAAAAAGAAGGCGAAAGCAAAAGGAGAAAAGCAGTCGGTTTCTTTCAAATCTAAGCGTCAACCTTCAGATAGCATTTTTATACCCAAGTCTGCCATAAAGCCTAATGGCGTGTATCACACGAAATTAGGGGATCTCGTCATGGCTGAGGCATTACCCGAGAACATCAGAGACTCCCGCCTGGTAAAAGACGGCGATAGCTATTATCTGTGTGTTTCCTATACTGTCGCAACCCCGAAGCGAAAGCCAAACGGACGTGTTGTTGCTTTAGACCCCGGCGTGAGAACATTCCTCACCTATTTCCATGAGCGTGGGTTCGGATGGCTTGGACATCACGCAATTAATAGAATTCAGAGGCTCTGTTTCCATTTAGATGACTTACTGTCCCGTGCAGCCAAGGCGGACAATCGCCAAAGCAAGCGAAATATGCGGAGAGCCGCAAAGCGAATGCGTAAACGGATACGCAATCTTATAGACGAACTGCATAAGAAAATCGCACGCTGGCTGGTAGATACTTTTGATATTCTCTTGCTACCGACTTTTGAAACTTCACAGATGACTTGTAAAGCCAAGCGGAAACTACGTAAGACATCAGTTCGGCAGCTGCTGACCTTATCTCAGTATCGGTTCAAGCAGTTTCTCAAGCAGAAAGCAAAAGAAACTGGGGCTATCGTTCTGGACGTTTGTGAAGCATACACATCGAAGACGGTGTCTTGGACGGGCGAGATCGTCAAAAATCTCGGTGGCAGGAAGACGATCACAGATGCTTTCGGGCTATCTATGGACAGAGCCCTCAACGGCGCACGTGGGATATTCCTGCGTGCTTTGGGAGATAACCCCGGGTTGCTAAGCATTAGCAACTTGCAAACCATGCATACCGCGTAATCCTTCGGATTGCACGGAAATGTATAGGTTAATATTATCGGTTAATAATGGGCTTGGTATACCTCCGCATTGCGCCGTTGTTGCAATGCTGCTTGAATTCTGTGGTAATTAATCTGTTAGGAGTATGAGCGGTTTAACAGGATTCTGACGATACGTGGCTTCTGTGACATTGTCGGGGAAGAAAGGGGCGAAAAAGGCATCAGCGGTTTCCAGAAATGTGGGTAGATTGAGCCCCATATAGTTTCGCAAATCATCGTCACATTCAGCTACGACCTGTCGCAATTTATCTCGTCCTGCAGTAGAGAGTGTGCGCAATGGGCGCAGCATGCGCATGTGATATTTGATGAGGGACGCTGAAACCTGAATCAGTCCTTGGAGAAAAAGACGATACGTATCCTCTGCTTGGTGCCACAACCCTTCCCACGCTTCATGTGCTTCCCACCAATACGCAAAGTTGTACAAATCTACACCGTAGAGGTAATCCTCATTTTTTTTCCAGAGTTCAGGAGGTAAAAGAGCATTATCGTGTCCTTCTTCCAGTCCATAACTATGTCCGAGTGGATCTCGGATGGGATGCGGTGTGACCCCAGGGATATGTCTATACGGCGGGAAGGTTTTTTGTGGACAGTATCTATGCCAATCTGCATCAAAAGGTTCGGGTTGTTTAATAGTGCCCATGTCGTCAGCGGCATTCTATATTCTGCCGACCCCTATGTAGTGAAAACCCGCGGTTCTTGCTTCTACCGGCGAATAGACATTGCGTCCATCAATGAGGATGGGGGTCTTCATCTGTTTGGCAAGCTGACGGAGCTGGAGTCTGTGGTAGAGCTCCCATTCAGTAACAAGCACTAACGCGTCCGCGTTGTAAGCGAGTTCACCTATGTTTTCTGTGAAGAATAGGTTTGTGTTAGCAGATGGATCCCTTTCACTCAAAGCACGCTGCGCATTTTCAATAGCGATCGGATCGTGTGCGCGAACAGTCGCACCCGCAGCAACAAGCTCGCGAATAATGTCGAGTGACGGAGCTGCTCTAACGTCATCCGTGTTGGGCTTGAAGGCGAGACCGAGGATACCGATAGTTTTACCTTTGAGTGGCTTCAGGACACCTCGCAATTTTTCGATGATATGCGCGCGTTGGCGAAAATTAACGGTACGTGCAGCTTCTGTGATAGGCATCTCGTATCCATGTTGTGCTGCGACTCCTAACAACGCTGAAGTGTCTTTTGGGTAACAACTCCCACCCCATCCGAGACCCGCACGGAGAAACTGATTCCCAATACGTGCGTCGAGGCCGATACCGCGGGCGACCTCCGTCACGTCTGCACTGACCTTTTCACAGAGTCCCCCAATTTCATTGATGAAACTGATTTTGAGGGCGAGGAACGTGTTCGCAGCATATTTAATCATCTCAGCACTATTTGGATCGGTTGTCATCATCGGTGGCAGATGATAAGCCGATGGGCGTGGAAATTCACTCGGAGGATCAAACGTCTGTTCGAGGATCGGTTTATAGAGGCGACGAAGTGTATCAACGGCTTCATCACTATTTGCACCGACAACAATCCGCCCCGGATACAGTGCACCTTGTAACGCTAAACCTTCTTGTAAGAACTCCGGGTTTGAAGCAAGGAACATATTCCCACGAATACCACGTGTCGAAAAAACAGACTCGACAACCTTAGCGACGCGTTGGTTGGTGCCGATGGGTACCGTGGATTTAACGACGAGCGTATAGGGTCTATCAGGCAGACAGACTTCTGCCACCTCCCTCGCCGCTTGTTCAACATGCTGTGTATTGGCTTCCCCATTCTTTTTCGGTGGCGTTCCGACGGCAATCAGAATCAGCTCTGAATCGGGGACACCCTCAGCGATGTTTGGCGTAAAACGGATGGTGTGTTGGACCTCTGCAAGTAGATCTTGGATGCCGGGTTCGTGAATAGGGCTTTTCCCTTCATGTAGAAGGTCTAACTTGCTTTCGTCTTTCTCTACTACAGCGACATCATGATTGAGGTAAGCGAGTACAACAGCCGTGGTCAATCCGACGTAGCCCGCTCCTATAATTGCAATTTTCATCTTTTAAACTATTAAATCTGGTCATGGTTCCACAAGATAAAGCTGATACAAATTGTTCGATGGCCACTCACAATTTTGTTTCACAATGGTTTGGGGTTAATTCCAACCAGAGTGAAGACATGAACAATTATCATCAAGTTTATAGGTTGGGTCGAAGAAAGTTTGGGAATGCCAATATGCTTTATCTGCTGTTTCCACTTCTTCAAGAGATGACAGCACAGAAGATTTTTTCTTGTCCACTTTAAAAGCATCAATTGCCCGCATGACTCTGTTTAAAACCGCCGTTCATTGAACCGGTGGTTCAACACTTTCCAGTAACCTGCTGATAATATCTAAACTCGTGATGCCGTCAGCCTCAGCGTTGAAGTTCGTCAAAATTCGGTGGCGTAGGACGGGGATGGCAACCGCCTTGATATCCTCATAAGCGACATGATAGCGCCCATGGAGAATGGCTCGCGCCTTTGCACCGAGCACCAAATACTGTGATGCGCGTGGGCCGGCTCCCCATTGGACCCAATCCTGAATGAAGGCATGCGCATCTGGGGCAGGCCGCGTCTGCCTATTCAATTCCACGGCATACTCTACAATCGCCTCAGCAATAGGGACTTTCCGGACGACCTGCTGTATTTGTAGAACCTCTTCTCCGGTGAGAATAGCGTTGATTTTTGGCTCATAAGCCGCTGTTGTTGTCATCACGATCTCTTTTTCAGCAGTTTTGTCTGGATAATCGAGGGTAATATGGAACATGAAGCGGTCAAGCTGTGCTTCGGGTAGGGGGTAAGTCCCTTCTTGTTCGATCGGGTTTTGTGTCGCTAAAACAAAAAACGGACGTTCCAAAAAATAGGTTTTACCGCCTGCAGTGACCTGATATTCTTGCATGGCTTGTAAAAGTGCTGCTTGCGTTTTCGGAGGCGTTCGATTGATTTCATCAGCGAGAACAATATTAGCAAACACTGGCCCCTGAATAAATCGGAAGGCGCGTTTACCTGTCCCATCTTCTTCAATAATATCGGTCCCAATAATGTCAGATGGCATTAGATCGGGTGTAAATTGGATGCGGTTAAATGGCAATTTGAGAATCTGCGCGAATGTGCTAATTAACAGCGTTTTTGCCAGCCCGGGCACCCCGACCAGCAAGCAGTGTCCCTGTGAAAAGAGCGCAATAAGGAGCTGCTCAATAACCTCGTTTTGTCCAATGATGCGTTTTTTGAGTTCGGTTAGGATGTTTTTTTTCGCTGTTTTTAGTGTTTCAGCGACTTCTATACTACTTGCAGCTTGCATGGAGGGCATGTCGTTTTTCATAGATATAAGGTTTAGTCGTTTGAGACTCTCCACATTTGGAGTCCGTTGAAATCAAAGTTAACATCAATAACGCGTGCACCAGCATCTTCGAGTTTTTGGCGTACCCTATGTTCGCGTGTCGGTGCACAATAGAACAGGAGACACCCCCCACCCCCCGCACCACAAGCTTTTCCGCCGATAGCCCCGTGTGTTGTTGCGATTTTGAAAAGCTGTTCAATCTGGTCGTTTGTAACGGAGGAGTGTAATTTTTTCTGATTTTGCCAATTTTGAGTAAGTAGCTCACCGAATTCGGTTAGGCGGCCGCGCATCAGTGCCATTTTTGTTGCTTCAGCGGTGGTTTTGAGAGTCCCTAACGCGTCGCGAACACTTGGATCTGCACTTTTGTAGGCAGTTGTCACGTTCTGGTGGATATTGCCTGAAAGTCTCGATTTCCCGGTATAACAGAGAACGAGGTTTTTTTCGAGTTCGTAGCGAATTTGAGGCGGGAGCCTCAGTGGAGAGGTTTTGACCTCTTCACCTTGAAATTCCATGAAGTGAATACCCCCGAGGGCACTGGCGTAATGGTCTTGTTTCCCACCGAGTATACCCAGTTCATGGCGTTCAATGGTACTGGCGATTTCGGCGTATTCGTAGGGGAGATATGTGGCTTCTTTGAGTGCGCCGAGGACACTGACGAGGGCAACTCCCATTGCTGCCGAAGTTCCCAAACCACTCCCAGGAGGGGCGTTGGACTGCGTGATCAAGTCAAATCCACCGATCTGTATGGACATTCGCCGGACCCCTGCCTTGACTAAATCGATGTTTCCATCGTATTCGAGTTGACGCACATCGTCGGCTTCAATGAAGGAATCGAAATCTGCGGAATAGATACGAATACTTTTATCTAAAATCCGTTGCAATTCAACGGAATCGTCCTGCGTTGTCTGGCGTTCACAGCGGAGCGTTGCGTAAGCATATCGATTGATCGCTCCGTTAACGACCAACCCTTTTGAATGCTCGGTGAATAGGGCTACGTCGCTCCACCCTCCAGCAAAATCAATTCGGACTGGAGCTCTCGCTCGGATTAGCATGACGAGTCTCCTGACATCGGGTTTTATGAGCACGCTTGCAAAGGGTATCTATAAATAGTGCGAAAGAATAAGCAAGCGAAACTACAGACTCTAGCAAACCGGAAGTAGACATGCACCTCTGCAAAGAATAATGTAGGCAAAAATTGCGGTGGTTAGTCGATAACCGTATTGGAATATCTTGCAAAAGCTGTCTCTGCCGAGAAAGTGGTTAAAAAGAGATAATAGTTGATAATAGATGTAACGCGGAAAAGCCGCAGATACCCCCGATTCGGAAACGGGGCATAGCCCCGCGGCTTTTCCCAGAAACTGAGCGAAATGACCGCTAATCTTGGGCAGCAGCGTCGCGCAGCTTCTTACCAGCTTTAAACACAGGAACTGTCTTCTCAGGAATACTGAGCGGTTCGCCAGTTTGTGGATTGCGACCTGTACGAGCTGGGCGAACTTTGGCTTCAAATGTTCCGAAACCGATCAACCCAACAGAGTTGCGATTCCTCAAAGCATCACAAATAGTCTCACCCATAGCGTCAACAGCGGCGGTTGCATCTTTCTTGGTCAGGCCAGTCCGTTCAACGATGCTGTTGACGACATCATTCTTCATTAATTTTGCCATGTCAAATGTTCCTCTAATTTTCAGCCCGAACGAGAAAACAGTACGTCTCCCAAATAATGAAGAAACGTTGGTTCTCCCATATGGAGCGCAAATTGGATTTAACAAAAAACTAATAGTAGTAATTATATTATACTATACAGATATAGATATGTCAAGGTGATAACACCCACAGCGTAAACGCTGGGGGAACCTCGGTTCCGTAGACAGTGCGGTTTTCTTATAGATACAACCGTCTCAAGCCGGCGCCACCCGTAGGCGATTCCCCAGAGGGTGAAAAATCCCTTGGGCATCTCAGGTGAACGCATTCCTGTCTATCCCCGCCTACCGCTCTCCTGATTGGAGAGAAAAGTTGAAGGGGGTAGCAAACGCAGCGTAAGCATTTCACTGCTCTATGAAGTCCAACGCGCCGCTACCTATACAGCGTTGATAGATGTATCTATCAACGCTTTTTGACTTCCTCTGACAGCAGTAGACACCACCTGCACAAGCGTGCAAGGTCAGCGTATTGTCCAGATAGGTGTATAAATGATACGACATTTTCGGGGAAATGTCAAGTTTTTTTACACAACAATAGTTTCACCGCTACTACAATCCCAAACGGACAAGGCTTGGGTTTTGTAGCGGGGAATTAGATAAAATGAGGCATGCCAATACAGGGCGTTGGGTTATGACTCGACAATCGGCTTACATGAACGACACTAAATATAGAAGTTTTACAAGGGAATCCTTTAACACTCGCCACACACCATACGACTGGTGAGGATAAGATTCCCTCAAATCAGAGCGATTTTCTTTACTATCCAACAAGTGCCGTATTATTATACTACATTTTTAGGGGAATATCAAGCTTATTTTTCAATAACACCATTCGTTTCCATCTACATCCCGCAAGCGAAAGCATGAGGATTTGACGCGGAGTGTTAAAATTAATACCATAGATTGCGGAATTTGTCAAATTTTTAGCGGAATGATTTAATTTTCAACAGTTCTTTTACCTGCCTACATTGAGTGGCTTTACCGAAATATTTGCTTTAAACGGTATATTTGTGGTAAAATTATAAAATAGAGTTTACTGCAGATTCCGCTTGAGCAACATAATATAAGGAAAATATCAAAAATGCATGAAAGTTATCGTGTAGCGGTTGTAGGCGCGACCGGTGCTGTCGGCAACACAATGTTGCAAATTTTAGAAGAACGAGGATTCCCTATTGCCTCCTTGAAGCTGCTGGCATCCCACCGATCCGCTGGTGAGATTCTGTCCTTTAAAGATGCCCCGATTATCGTTGAAGAATTAACGCATGATTCCTTTGAAGATATAGATGTTGTCTTTTCATCGGCGGGTGCGTCTGTCAGTCGCGAGTTCATCCCGACAGCTGTGGAAAAAGGAGCTCTCGTTATTGACAATACAAGTGCTTTCCGTATGGATCCAGCTACCCCGTTGGTTGTTCCTGAAGTCAATATGGATGCTGCTCGGACACACAGCGGACGCATTGCCAATCCGAATTGTTCCACTATTCAGATGATGGTCGCGCTTAAACCGATTTATGACGCTGTTGGTATCAAGAGAATCGTTGTTTCTACCTATCAGAGCGTCTCCGGCAAAAGTGGACGTGCTGTTATAGAATTGGTTCAGCAAACAAAGGACGCTCTTGAAGGTGTGCCGGTTACGTTAGATAAATTCCCTCACCAGATGGCGTTCAATGTCGCCTTTGACTGGCCCTTCTTAGACGGCGGAGACAATGAGGAAGAGGTTAAAATGATCAATGAGACTCGGAAAATACTTGAGGACGACACAATTGGTGTCTCTGCTACAACCGTTCGAGTCCCAGTTTTCTACGCACATTCTGAATCCATAAACGTCGAGACACACGGAAAACTCACCGTAGCTGAAGCGAGAGAATGTCTCGCCACAGCACCCGGGGTGAAACTTGTAGACGATCCGAGCAAGCAGCAGTACCCGCTTGCTATAGATGCCGCGGGCAAAGATGATGTTTACGTAGGTAGGATTCGGAATGATGCCTCAATAGAAAACGGCTTGAATCTTTGGGTCGTTGCAGACAACCTGAGGAAAGGGGCAGCCTTAAACGCTATTCAGATAGCTGAAAACCTATTGTTATAGTTGGTTGAAAAAGCTATGGAACTCACCCTTGCGACTCTCGAAGACTACTTGCGTAGACGCCGGACGGAAATAGGTGTGTTTGAACCTGACACGGAGTTCTATATAGAAGAGATCGGCGATGGAAATCTTAATACGGTCTATCGCGTCTCGGATGCAAGGCACTCAGAGCATTCTCTCGTCTTGAAACACGCGCCTCCCTACATTAAGATATTGGGGCCCGGTTATCCCCTGTCCGTCGAACGTTTGACTAATGAATCCCGCGCACTAAATGTTTACAATCGGTTGATGAGTGGGGCTGTGCCTGCGCAATACTGTTTTGATGCAGATATGGCAGTCATAGCAATGGAGGACCTTCGAGACGCACGTGGGCTACGAGATGATCTGATTGCTGGTACTGTGGACATCGCAATTCCGGAACAGATAGGAAGGTTTATGGCGGTCGTACATAGTCAGACGTATGTTGATAACTTGGATAGTGAGACCGCGCAGCGTTGTAAACAACAGTTTGCGAACACCACCATGCAGGCAATAACTTCCGATTATGTGTTTACCTTTCCGTATACTGACCATGAGACGAACTTCTGGACACCCCAGTTAAAACCGGATGTCCAGCGCTTGAAAACGGATAGGGACTTTTTGGAGCAAGCGGCATCCCTCAAACAGATTTTCCTAACAGCGCAGCAGAGTGTCACCCACGGAGACCTACATACAGGCAGCGTGCTGGTCCAAGGCGATACTGCCAAAGTTATTGATGCCGAATTTGCTTTTTACGGTCCTATGGGATTCGACCTCGGATTATTTTGGGCGAATTACTTCTTATCCTATTTTTCACATCAAGACACCTGGCGTGTGCAATCGGAACTCAAAACAGCGATTGTGCAAACATGGCACGCCTATGCCGCTGCATTCAAAATGGATGATGCCGAGTTGAAAGCACAAATATTGCAGAATATCTTTCACGATGCAGTAGGATTTGCAGGACTGGAGATGCTGCGCCGCCTCATCGGTGCCGCGCATGTTAAAGATATAGAGGGGATCGTTGATATATCTCGGAAATTACGTGTGGAAAGAGCAGCCCTTCAATTCGGAACGCGACTTGTCAAACAACACCGGTCTTTACGTGATGTCGCAGTAGTCATCGCGATGCTTTAAATTAATTGCATGTACACCGCATGGCCCTTGCAAGATGAAATACTATGAAAGACTACTATGAAATCCTCGGGGTAGACCGAGAAGCCACCGCAGCAGAAATTAAGAAAGCGTATCGCAAACTCGCAGTTCAGTACCATCCAGACAAAAATCCTGGTGACAAAGGGGCGGAAGAGCGATTCAAAGAAGCATCGAATGCATATTCGGTCCTCTCCGATCCAGAAAAGCGACGCGTCTATGACACACGCGGGCATGCTGGCGTGAATAACATGGGGTTTGAAGGCTATCGGACTATGGACGATATTTTTGCCCACCTAAACTTGGACGATATTTTAGGGAGAGGGGTTGCAGGGTTCGGTGGATTCAACGATGCCTTCGGGGATGCCTTCGGGCAACGGCGCACGACTGCCCCAACTCGTGGTCGTGATATCCGTATGAACATCAGCGTGTCGTTCTCAGACGCGGTGCTGGGGAGTAAGAGAGAGGTAAGCGTCCGCGGGAAGCGGATCACGCTTATAATTCCACCGGGTATTGAGAATGGGAAAACCTTACGCATACGAGGTCAGGGAGAATCTCTTGGTGTTGGCACCTCCGGGGATCTGTTGGTAACGGTCTCCGTGCAGCCGCATCCAACCCTGACCCGCGATGGTTTGGATCTGCTGACTGACGCAAGAATTTCTATGACGACCGCTGCATTAGGCGGTGCGGTTCGTGTGAAAACGTTGACCGATGATGTGGATTTAAAGATCGCACCGGGCTCGCAACCTGGGCAGCAACTCCGTTTACGCGGACGCGGCGTTACAGATGCCTCCGGGAGGAAAGGCGATTTGCGGGTACGGATCATTGTGGAGATACCAAAAGCGTTGTCTCGAAAGCAACGGAATCTACTGAAAGAGCTTGAGAAGACGTTGTGACACATACAAATCAGCCAGCACCAAGCCTCCGCGTAATACGGGATTCAGCGAATAAAAATTGCCGATGTTCATCGACAAATCGGTGTATGGGCTTCGTATGCAAAATATCTTACGAGAATTCTTTGAAAACTTACCGCACAACCGATTTGATATTGTAAGTAAAGACATTTTCGGGACGTTCACCGAAGATTTATTGAGGAAACTGACCAATATCCCCGGACTGAAGTTCGTAGATCAACTTGAGACAGAATTGACGACCGTTGAGATACGACGTATGGATATTTTGTCGAAAGTAGTGGTTGACGATAGAGAAGCCTTGGTGCATATTGAGTTCCAAGTGAGTCGTGAGAGTACATCAGAGATACTAAAGCGGAAAGTGGGCTATTTCGGAAGGTGCTTTGAAAGATACGGCTTGCCGATTTTGTCTTTCACCATTTATCTCCGTTCAGATGCTGGTAGAAACGACCCGGGTGAGTATAACCAAGATTTTCCAGGACACAATGCTCTGATAGAGTATCAGGTGATCCGACTAAGTGAGTTTGATGGGCAAGCTGTTTTTGACACTGACCAGACCAGTCTGATAGCATTTACGCCGTTGATGCGACCCCCCGAAGGCATATCCAGGGTTGAATGGGTTGAGGAGTGTCATAAGATGACGTTTGACCGCTCTCTCGCACCAGCCCTACAGAATAACTTATTGATATGGCAATGGATTTTGAGCGGTTTGATCGTTGATCCTGCCGAAATTCGCCATCTGTTGGAGGAAACCATGTTAGAATCATCGACTTACCGATATATCCTGCAACAAGGTATTGAACAAGGTATTGAACAAGGTATTGAACAAGGTATTGAACAAGGTGAAAGGAAAAATGCTGTCAAAAGTATCCTTAACGTTCTTGACGCTCGATTCCGCGTGGGAGCAGAGCAAACCTTAAAGCTATCCCTTGAGGGTATTGAAGATTTACAACGCCTTGAGCAATTACTCCGTACAGCCGTGCAAGCAGAGAGTCTGGAGGCGTTCATGCGCACTTTGATGATAAACGATAATTCCTCTTGATATTCAGTTTCTCCCCGTTCAATTCAACCGACAATTATCCGCTGCCACCTCGCGGTACTACTGGAACAATGAATAAGAGGGCTTTCGTTTAAGTAGTGATATGATGCCGCCGTATAATTGAGAACTTAGGCCAATCGTATGGGGCGGGTTACCAAACCCATACGCGTATCTCAAAAATTAGGCGAAAACATGATTTTACCAAAAACCCTCATGAATAATACTTAAATTTTCCCAATTTCGGGGCTATACCTAAAAGTAAGGAGCAAGAATGATATCATTATCACAACGGAGTCAAAGTGTAACACCATCGTCTACTTTGGCAATCACTGCGAAGATTAACGCCTTGATCGCTGATGGCGTAGATATCGTCAAATTCGGCGCAGGCGAACCCGATTTTGATACACCCGATTACATCAAAGATGCCGCAATCGCGGCGCTCGATGCAGGCTTTACAAAATACACACCTGTTCCCGGCACCCTTGAACTCCGAGAGGCAATCACAGAGAAATTCAAACGGGATAACGGACTGAGTTATAAACCCTCCGAAGTCATCGTCTCCTGTGGGGCTAAACACACGATCTATAACATCTTCCAAGCCATCTGCGATCCGGGAGACGAGGTTATCTTCGCCGCACCGTATTGGGTGAGCTATCCGGAGCAAGCTAA
Organism: Candidatus Poribacteria bacterium; assembly: GCA_965202725.1. Lineage (GTDB taxonomy): Bacteria > Poribacteria > WGA-4E > WGA-4E > WGA-3G > WGA-3G. The sequence goes on along the minus strand of OZ241845.1, from coordinate 2,565,967 downwards.
ACTTGCAGGATCAGTACCAAACGTCATTGAGACGACACCAGCGCAAAACTTCTGCATGGCACCCGATCAGGTCGAGGCGGCTATCACCCCAAAGACAAAGGCAATTCTCGTTAACAGTCCAAGCAATCCTACCGGTACGACCTACGATGTGGACACGCTCAAAGCGATCGCTGAGATTGCCGTTAAACACCAAATTTACCTTATCTCCGATGAAATCTACGAAGCGTTGCTCTATGATGGCGCAACCCATCAGAGTCCGGCTGCCTTCAACGAGGATATCAAAGCGATTACTTTTGTTGTCAACGGTGTGTCGAAAGCCTACGCTATGACAGGATGGCGGATTGGGTATACCGCCGGTCCCGAAGATGCTGTTTCTGCGATGTCACGTATCCAATCTCACAGCACTTCAAACCCGACATCCATCGCACAGAAAGCCGCGCTTGCCGCACTCAACGAATCCCAAGACGCTGTTGAACAGATGCGAAAAGCATTTGAGGAACGCCGAGATGTCATCTGTCAACGTTTTGATGAGATTGAGAGGGTCAGCTATGCCAGACCGCAGGGCGCGTTCTATATTTTCCCCGATTTTTCTGCACATTACGGTCGAACGCTTGGTGGAAACAAGGTCGAAAATTCGATGGATATGACCGATTACCTGCTCAATTCCGCAGGTGTTGGCGTTGTCCCAGGTGACGGTTTCGGTGCTGACAATCATTTGCGGCTCTCTTTTGCAACTTCATTGACGGAGATTAATCGCGGACTGAATCGCATCAAAAAAGCATTGCAGTAGAGGAGGACTTTGTCTACGCAAATTTTATGGTTAGACACCGAGACCGGTAGGGGCGGTGTCTAACCGTCCTTACAAAATATGGAACCTCATTAAAGTCCCCTGATAAGGGCTGGGAATGCCTTTAAGGAGAGCCTTCATGCCCTTGATTTGCCATGAGATATTTATACCGTTGATTTTTTAGGAGTTAAAAATACCGAAATTGCTGCTTTGCGTAAAAAGGTGAATTCGGCTTAAATATTTTGCGCATACCAAAGGTGTTTTTAAAATTTGGAAAGCCTGCCGGAAGCATACCGCTCCATGAACGTCCAAAACCGAACCATTTTCTCAAAAGACAATTTACCTATCCTGCGAGGCATAGACACAGAATCTATTGACTTGATCTATCTGGATCCGCCCTTCAATTCCAATCGCAATTACGCGGCCCCCATCGGCAGCATAGCAGCAGGTGCAGCCTTCAAAGATACCTGGACGCTCTCCGATGTAGATAACGCATGGCAAGGGGAACTTGCTGAGTATGAACCTGCACTCTATTCTGCCATTGCAGCAGCGGGCGAAACGCACGGTAAGTCGATGAAAGCATACTTGATCATGATGGCAATCCGTGTGATGGAAATGCATCGTGTTCTGAAGCCAACAGGCAGCATTTACTTGCACTGTGATCCAACCGCAAGCCACTATCTGAAAATGATGATGGATGCCATTTTTGGACAGGCAAACTTTCGGAATGAGATTGTATGGCAACGGGCTGTAACAACGAAGGGGAACTTAACCAGAGGGCTTGCACGTGATTCAGATATTATCTTGCGATACTCCAAAACCGATGAGTTTGTCTGGAATTCAGAAGCTGTTACAATTCCATACGATCTTGGCAACCTTGATGAGAAAACCAAAAGGCAGTATCGCCACATTGAAGAAGAAACAGGGCGACGTTACGCGCTCACTGCATTAAACGCTCCAATTGGTGGAGATACGGACTCTCATCGAACATACGAAGTCATGGGAGTTTTTAGAACATGGCGGTGGTCAAAATCTAGGATGTTCAAAGAGATAGAAGCAGGGAACGTTGTACAGGCAAAGCCGGGCAACGTTCCAAGATTCAAGCGGTATCTTGATGAGCAGAAAGGTAAATTACTGAACAACATTTGGGTTGACATTCCCAACTTGACTGGAAGAAACTCAGAAAGTGTGGGCTATCCTACCCAGAAACCTATCGCGTTATTAAAACGCATCATCAAAGCGAGTAGCAATGAGGGAGATGTTGTATTAGACCCTTTCTGTGGATGTGCCACGACCTGTGTCGCAGCGGAACGGTTACAACGCCAATGGATCGGTATTGATATATCACTCAAAGCGGTTGCCCTTGTGCGGGTGCGGTTAAAGAACGAGGTCAGATTTTTCGGAAAGGCCATCCACCGCACCGACATCCCCAAACGGAGTGAGAAATTAACCAATTATCATACCCACAAGCATACGTTGTTTGGTAAACAGGAAGGTTTATGTAACGGGTGCAGGACACAATTTCCGTTCAGAAACATGACGATTGACTACATCGTGCCGAGATCACGAGGCGGCACCGACCATGAGCACAACCTGCAACTCCTCTGTGGTGCATGCAATTCCACGAAAGGCGCAGGCACACAAGCCGAATTGATTTCCCGCTTAAAGACACAAGGCGTTTTACGCTAACGCACTTGGTTCGTCGTTGCGGAATTCATTGCACCGCTGTTACTCTCGGGGGCTTTGTAAGACTGAGTCGTTTATCTAAATCTCGGATTATCATAGTTTATACTGATTATGCATTACGCAGATTTTAAGAGCATCAGAGCACCGAATTCTATAGCCTAAGGATTAGTGGTTTCTTAAATCTACTTGTTGCGAAAAATAAAAAAGGAGATATTATCGTGACACAACCAAATCTCGTTTTTGTCATCACCGATGACCAAGGCTACGGTGATTTGGGATGCACCGGAAATCCCATTATCAATACACCGAATCTGGACGCGCTCGCCGACGAGAGTGTACAACTGCAGAACCTGCACGTCGGACCCACCTGTTCCCCGACCCGTGCGGGTATCATGACGGGACACTACTGCAACTCCACAGGTGTGTGGCATACCATCGGTGGACGTTCACTCCTCCGCAGCGACGAGATCACGATGGCGGATGTTTTCCGACGCAACGGCTATAAAACCGGTATGTTCGGTAAATGGCATCTCGGTGACAACTACCCTTTCCGACCCCACGACAGAGGCTTTGACGAGGCGCTCTATCACGGCGGGGGCGGTATCAGTCAAACCCCGGACTATTGGGGCAATGACTATTTTGACGACACCTATTTCCGAAACGGTTCCGAACAACCGTTTGCCGGTTACTGTACCGATATCTGGTTTCAGGAGGCGATGGCATTTATTGAGAGACAGGCGGGGGACGCTCCGAACCGTCCTTTCTTTTGTTATCTGTCTACAAACGCCCCCCACGGTCCCTTCCGCGTGCCTGATGCCTATGGTGAGGTTTACCGAAGGAAAGGTGTAGAAGGTGAACGCGCGAATTTCTGGGGGATGATAACCAATATTGACGACAATATGGCGCGCCTACGGCACCACCTCAAGGTCTTGGGAATTGAGCATAACACGATCCTTATCTTCATGACAGATAACGGCTCTGCAATGGGATGCGATTTGGATAGACAGCAGTTCGTCAGGGCGGGTTACAACGCCGGAATGCGTGGCAAAAAGGGGTCGCCTTATGAAGGCGGACATCGCGTACCGTTCTTTATGCATTGGCCCAGTGGGGGATTCACAGAAAAACATGAGGTACACGAACTGACTGCAAACATCGATTTACTTCCGACGCTGATAGACCTCTGCGATCTCGAAGTCTCTTCAAGTGCAAGTTTCCACGGTAAGAGTATTGCCCCGTTGTTGAAAGGTGGAACAGAAGCGTGGGAAGAACGGGTTATCGTCACTGATTCACAACGCGTTGAGAACCCGATTAAGTGGAAAGACAGCGCAACGATGTCGCAGCGGTGGCGGCTCATCAACGGAACTGAGCTTTATGACATTCAAACGGACCCTGGACAACGCAATGACATCGCCAATGCACATCCAGAGGTTGTTGCAGAACTCAGTGAGCATTATGAAGCATGGTGGAAACTAGTTTCGGAACGGTTTGATGAGGACTGCCCCATCGTCATCGGGACACAAAACGAGCCTGTTACCTGCATCACAACGCACGATTGGCACGGAGAAGCACAGGCTTGGAATCACGGTATGATTCGTCGAGGATTGGAATGTAACGGGTATTGGGCCATTGAGATTCCTGAAGATGGGCACTACAGTTTTGAGTTACGTCGATGGCCCTATGCGGAAGATAGATCAATAACGGAGGGCATACCCGGAGAACACATCGATCTCTACAACGGTGGGAAGGCCTTGGCATTAAAAACCGCACAAATACGCATTGGGGAACAGACTGCAACGCAGGAGATTGCACCAGATGCGAAAGGCGTAACATTTACGTTCCACCTGGCTGCCGGTCAGACGCGCATGCATACCGAATTCGCTGACGAGACGGGTGAATTGGCTATCGGGGCATATTATGTCTATGCGAAACGGGTGATCTGAGATTAGAGGATCGACAAATCGGGACAAGTGGCTGTTGCGGAGGAAAATAGATGCGCTAATTCACCCGTTGACACCCCGAGGCGCTCTTCAAGGTCCGCCTGCGTTAACCCAAGTTGCTTAACACCCAGGCTCTCTTTAAAGGCTTCTTGTGTTAACTCGAATTCACAATAGCCCTGAACAACCATTTCCAGGTACCATTTGGCAGGTGGTTCTGAATCTGTGTGTCCTTGCACCATTCGGTAAAACATGAAATCCTCTTGGTAATGTTTACCGTAGTAGTCTGGATAACCTTCATAGCGGTCAAGTGTCTCTTCGTGGGCTTCTGTAATTTGCCAGAGTCCGCCGTGGACTGAGCATCCTTCCGTCGGGATAATGTCTGCGTGATAGTTAAAAACGAGGCGGAATCCCTCGAGTCTCAACTGTCCTATAGAAACGATACCCGGGCAGCGTTGTTGCATGTGATCGTGGTTCATATTGGACCCGTACGCGAAATACTTCATTGGCATCTTCCTTATCTTTTTCAATCGGTTCTCTCGAATTTAATTTGACAGGACGCAAAAATTGGCGTATACTATAATTGCTCGCCGGGATGCTGGAATTGGTAGACAGGCTAGGTTCAGGGTCTAGTGTGCATCACGCGCGTAAGGGTTCGAGCCCCTTTCCCGGCATCTATAACAGAGTCGTACAAAACAGGTCGGTATACGTTACTGTGTGTATTTGCTTGTTTTTCCTTTGTGTAAGGTTTCCGGAACCAACCACAAAAAAATGCCAACCGCGAGATAACCGGTACCCCCCAAGGCAAAGCCGGAGTAACGCAATCCGAACAAATCGGCAAGGTTCCCAACAATAACGGGGCCGGCAGATCCCCCAAAATCTCCCGTCAGTCGCCACAGCCCTAAGAACTCACCGGTTCCCTCACGAGGCGCGAGGTCTGCCCCGAGCGTCATCATTGTCCCTGAAGCGATGCCGTTGCCCATTCGCATGAAGATCGCTGCAAGCAGCAACCATGTGAATGTCCCCGTAAACGACATCAACACCATTCCAGTGGCAAAAACACAAACCCCCGGCACGGTCGCGAATCTTCGACCGAATCGATCCATCATGTAACCGGCAATCGGGAACATTGACATGTCCACCGCTGAGGAAATCATAACCACTGCTCGAACGTGCTGCGTTGTTAATCCAACAACCTCGTCAGCATAGAGCGGAATAATGATGTTGCAACCGCGCCGCAACGTCTGTACACATACTTGCCCGACACCAGCAGTCGCGAGGATCCGGGTGTGTTGACGCGATATTTCGAGTAGATGCCTAAGATACGGCAGCTTTTTACCAGCAGGATGGTTTGCGGCATGCCGCGTCTCTGGAATAAAAAAGAGACAGAGGACAAAGTTTAACACCACAATACCAGCAAAGATGAAGAACGGCAGTCGGAGATTCATCCCAAGAAAAACGGAACAAAACTGCCCGGCGAAAGTGCCCATCCGATTTACACCGCCAAACAGCGCGATCGCTCTCCCACGATTTGCTATGGGGATGACATCTGTCATGTATGCATGCCGAGCGAGCATCCACAACGCATTTCCGATACCTCCAACTAATTGTGCACCGACGAGTTGAAAGAAGTTCGCTGCTGTACCCATCCCAAGCGTTGACAACCCTATCATTACCAGGCCCAGTAACATTGACGGTTTACGCCCCAGCCGTTCTACCAAGATACCCGCTGGGATGTTCCCAATTACTCCGACAGCGAGGACAACAGTCGTTAATGTATAGGATAGCTCAAACGATTTAACATAAATAGAGAGCGTTGGTAAAACAATGCCTGCACCTGTTGAAAGTAGAAACGCTGGTATGTAAAGGGGAAGAATCAACGAGGCGCGACTAAATTTCGGGTTGTTCAATTTTCGATGACTTTCAGCAGCCGCGGCTTTCTAATATCGGTTTCTCTGGATCAAACCGGTCCTGTGAAGTTCCTCCAGCACAAAGGTTTCTATTGATCTATCGGTTTTTAATTGTGCATAACCAATACCTTGGGCAATACAGAAACGTCGCAGATCGTCGCAAAAGACTTGCTGTTGGGATTGGTATTGTGTTAGGATTTCAGCGTTGATTGTAATTGCCATCGTTTCACCGGTCTCCGCATCTTCCATCAGCCAGTCGTTTCCTGTAGCTCCATGTTTTAAGTATGTTTGCGGATCTATTTCTTCTCTGCTTACCACGTGGATGGCTGTAAGTGAGAACCCGCGTCCTCGTAACGATTTAAAACCTGCTGTGTAACTATTTGGATCCAAAAAATCGGAAAGCACAACGACCATTCCACGATGTCTTTGATACACCGAAAGTTGTTTGAGACATTCCGTCAATCGCGTGTGTCCATCTGCTGCGATGGTTGTAATTGCCTTTGTGAGTCGTGAAAATTGCGGTTTGCCCGATGTCGGTGGAAGCGCCAGTGAGAGGCGTTCTGCACAGGTGTAAACTGCAACGCTGTCTGCATGTGCCAAGGCTACGTAGCCGAGTGCTGCAGCAACCTGCTTGGCGCAGGTTAACTTCGTCGGTGTACCGAATGCCATGGATCGGCTACTGTCAAGAAGGAGAACAAGAGGCAAATCCTGATCCGTATGATGAAGTTTGATGAAGAGTCTACCTAAGCGGGCGTAGATGTTCCAATCGACATACCGTAGGTCGTCCCCCCGTTCGTAAACCTGATGATCTGCGAATTCCATACCTGTCCCACGATTAAGGCTTCGCCGTTCACCTCTGCGTTTTCCGCGAAATGAATGTTTCGAGTGGATGTAGAACGGATCGAGTTGCTTCAGGAATTGCGGTGTAAGCATTATTGATATAGACGTTTAAAGTGGGAGGCGGGCGCGCCTGTTACTGTTTGTTTTTCAATGGCTACTATATTAGCATGCTTCTGGAAAAAAGACAAGAATTTTTATATTTAACTTGACAGACCCCAAAAAATAATGTATAATTTAAGCACGAAGGGAAGATACAGTTTAATTTAAAAATGCCCATTACACCAGAAAATGTGGTCTTTCATTTTGCGGGTATTGCTTGTAAATGTAGGCTGAAGATAGCTTCTCGGGGCGTAGCGCAGCCCGGCTAGCGCGTCTGCTTTGGGAGCAGAAGGTCGGAGGTTCGAATCCTCTCGCCCCGATTTCAAAACAGAATAAGATTCCTAACACAAGCGCCTATAGCTCAATTGGATAGAGCAACGGACTTCTAATCCGTAGGTTGCAGGTTCGATTCCTGCTAGGCGTGCTTTTCATACTGCTAAAGGCGCAATCAAAATGTGGTGGATGTAGCTCAGGGGTAGAGCGCTTGACTGTGGATCAAGTGGTCGTGGGTTCAAATCCCATCATCCACCCTCATTTGTATCCGGGGGCTGCCTCTTACTAGGTAAAAGGCTCGGTTGTGTACGAGGAGCGAGGGGCTGAAAGTGCGGTTCCTCCGTGGCGCATTACTAGTGGAATAGTTTGGAAAACTAAGTACGTCACAAGTTAAGAGCAATGCTTGTAGAGACCTTCTCCAGTAATAAAGATACTGAGCCGGCGCGCCGTTAGCTCAATTGGCAGAGCATCTGACTCTTAATCAGGCGGTTGAAGGTTCGATTCCTTCACGGCGCATCGCTTATAATATTGGACGAATGTGAGGCAAAGATAAATGTTGCCGCGTCAATCATTCTCACTGCGAAGCAAGAATGCGCGTGTTGCATTCCAAATCAGAATCAACGGTATTCATGCCTGAGGGCATTCCCCGGAGGTAAAATTTGGGCGGGTGCTGGAATTGGTAGACAGGATAGACTTAGGATCTATTGGGGTTACGCCTCGTGAGGGTTCAAGTCCCTCCTCGCCCATAGTCGCAGATTTTTAGCCAGTGATTTAAAGTATCCGGGCTGTAAGTGCTCGGTATAAGGACAAAAGACTTGAAAGTTCAAACTGAAAGGTTAGATGCCACACGAGTGTGTCTGAATATAGAGATCCCGCCTGAAGACGTTAACACGGCGTTGGTAGAAACTTATGAGACGTTGCGGTCACAAGTCTCTATTCCCGGTTTCCGCAAAGGGCGCGTCCCTGTAACGATCCTTAAATCTCGATACCCCGAATACGTCAGTAGCGAAGCTGTCCGGTATCTCATCATGCCTGCTTACGAAGATGCTATTCATAGAGAAAGGCTCAATCCGCTTTCACAGCCTATTTTTGAACCATCCCTCAACGAATTGCAAGTTAAAGAAAATGAATCGCTCACGTTTTCAGCGACAGTTGATATCCGACCCAATATCCACCTTCCAAATTACGATGAGCTTGAAGCCGATAAAAACCCCGTTGATGTGCCTCGTGAAGATGTTGATGCTTATATTACACGCCTACGAGCGCAATCTGCCACTTACGAACCACTTGATATTGAACGCCCCGTGGAAGAAAAGGACTGTGTGCGTATAGATTGGGAATGCTTAATCGACGGTGAACGCGTTGACCCTGAATCGCGACAAGATGTTGATATAGAACTCGGGGCCGGAGCAATACACGAAAAAATTGAGCAGGCGTTGCATGGTATGCAAATTGGGAATACCAAATCTGTGGATATTGAATTTCCGCAAGAACACAGTAATCCAGAACTCGCAGGAAAATCTGCTCGCTATGAAATTACACTGCATGCTATCACGCAGAAAGATCTTCCGGCTTTAGATGATGAGTTTGCGAAAGATTTGGGATATGAAAACTATTCTCAACTCTATGGGGTAATATGGAACAATCTTGTTGAAGAGGAGACCACTATACACGTTGACAAACAGAAGGCTGAGTTACTGACGCAACTCATTGAAAAAACCGACATCGCTATTCCTCAACCTTTAGTGGATCGGTACGTGCAACAGACCCTTCAGAACCTCCAACGGCAGTTGGAAAAGGAACATAGAACCCCCGAAGAGGCTGGAATTGACATGGAGACACTGCCTGATGAACTGCAGAGAGATGTCATTCAGCAAACGAAACAGTCATGGATTTTTAAGACTATCGCTGATAAAGAAGGCATCTTCGTATCCGATGATGAACTGGAGTACGAGATTCGGCGCGCCGCTGGGCAACAAAATAGGGACGCTCAAAAATATGCGGCACTTCTCAAATCAAGCAATCGATTGGAGGACTTTCGGGAACAGTTACAGCACGAAAAAATCTATCAGTTCCTGATTCAGCGTGCCTCCGCCAAACAGTCGCTTATCATTACCTGAGGAATAGTTATCAGTTATCGGTGGTTGGTAGTTAGTGGTTAGTTAAAATATGTCCGTATGTCCGTAACAATCTCCCCTAATTTTGCATATGCCGGAGACTCATGCATTGTTACCTCACCACGTACCACACGCGCACGTGGCATTGATTCCATCTTTTTTAACTAAAAACTCACTAAAAACTTATAACTCTTAACCGACAACCATTACAATATGAACCTGATACCTGTCGTTGTTGAACAGACAAGCCGAGGCGAACGCTCCTATGATATCTATTCTCGCCTGCTTGAAGACCGTATTATCATGATTGGGACACCCATTGATGACGATGCTGTTGCAAACATCGTAACTGCACAGATGCTTTTCCTTGAGGGAAAGGATCCTGATGCTGATATTGTACTCTATATTAATACGCCTGGGGGTTCTGTTTCTGCCGGTTTGGCAATCTACGATACGATGCAGTACATCAAAGCGGATGTGCAAACTTGGTGCTTGGGAAGAGCCTATAGTATGGGAGCTATCTTACTCGCTGCGGGTGCGCCGGGCAAACGTTACGCGCTACCACATGCAAAGGCACTCATTCACCAACCTATGGCGAGTGGCATTGGCGGACAAGCCGCCGACATTAGTATCCATGCAAACGAAATTTTACAAGAACGCGACCGACTTTATGCAATTTTAGCGAAACACACCGGTCAAGCCGTTGAGAAAATCGCTACCGATGCCGACAGAGATTTTTATATGACTGCCGAACAGGCACTTGAATACGGTTTAGTTGACCAAGTTGTTTCCCAACGTGCTACAGAGTAGTAAGAAGTTGGCAAGTTGAAAGTGTTCTAAAGCCCGTAAAGTTGTGTTTAGGGAACCAACAACTTTAGTTCACTTTAGCTACACTTTAGTCCACTGCTTCTTAGCTGACTGCTGAAAGCTCAGCGACCTGACGGCCAATAAAGAGGAGAAATCTGTATGTCAGAATCCATCGATCGTGAGTTGTTCTGTTCTTTCTGCCAACGCGATAGTACCCAAGTGCGGCGCCTCCTTCAAGGCAGGGAAGCGAATATTTGCGTTGAATGTATTGTTCGGTTATCGGCATCCACTGCAGAAGAGGTTACCTGCTCTTTTTGTAGGCGCGATAATACCCAGATAGAAAGACTCTTTAATGGGCTTGAGGCAGACATCTGTGAGAAATGTCTTGCTGAGTGTATCACTGTCTGTAACGACATTCTCGCCCATCAAAACCCAGATGGCAGTTCTGATGTGTCTATGGGAAAAGATCGCCAGGAACACCACGGCGTTAACAGCGAGCAGCAGAAACGGACAAGAAGACAGAGCAGGGGACGACACGAGGCAGCCCCTGAAAGCACAACTCGCTCCCAAGCACAGGCTCATCGAGAACTCCTCTCAAAACCACCCTCACCGGAAAAAATAAAAGCAAAACTTGATGAATATGTAATAGGGCAAGAGCAAGCAAAAAAAAGTTTATCTGTCGCTGTTTATAATCACTATAAGCGGCTACATTACGGCGAAACTACAAATGAAGTTGAATTAGACAAAAGCAATATTTTACTCATAGGTCCAACAGGGACCGGAAAAACGCTACTCGCCCAGACCCTTGCTAAGGTTTTAGATGTACCGTTCGCTATTACCGATGCAACAACGTTGACTGAAGCCGGGTATGTTGGTGAAGACGTTGAGAACATCATCTTGAAATTGGTGCAAGCAGCGGATGGTGATGTCGCACTCGCCGAAACTGGCATCATTTATATTGATGAAATTGATAAAATTACGCGTAAATCCGAGAACCCCTCAATTACTCGTGATGTCTCTGGTGAAGGTGTTCAGCAAGCATTGCTTAAGATTCTCGAAGGCACAACTGCAAATATCCCACCACGCGGTGGGCGGAAGCATCCACACCAAGAGATGATTGAGGTTAATACTAATAGAGTCTTGTTTATCTGCGGGGGGACTTTTATTGGATTAGAAAAAGCCGTTAAGGATAGACTCGGAAAACAGAGTATCGGTTTCGGGACTGCTATACAATCCAAGGATAAGACCAAAATTCATGAGCTGCTTGTACAGGTAACGCCTAAAGATCTCATCAAATACGGTTTTATACCAGAATTGATTGGGAGGCTTCCGATTGTTACAACCCTCCACGAATTGGATGCGCCAGCGTTAATTCGTATTCTTACTGAGCCAAAGAACGCGCTCGTTAAACAATATCACCACCTCTTAGCTTATGAGGGGGTGAAGCTCCATGTAACCGATGCGGCACTAGCTGCTATTGCTGATGAAGTGATTGAACGTGAAACAGGGGCTCGCGGATTAAGGGCTGTCTTTGAAAACATTATGCTTGATACGCTCTATCGCCTCCCTTCGCTTGAAGATGTTGAAGCCTGTCATATTACCGAGGACTCCGTCCGCAACCATAAGCCACCGCAACTTATCTACAGAAAATCTGAAGAACTTAAAACTGCTTAAGGGATATTGGTATTCGGTTATCGGTTTTCGGACGAGAGGTTTTTGTGAGAGATAAAACGTTCGCAACCGCCACAACGCCTTAACCGACAACTGATAACTGATAACTGATAACCAAAAAGGATAGAAATCATGCACTCGACAGCAACGAAAGAATATGAAACGGTAAGTTTACCCATCATTTATTTGCCTCCGGATTTTGATGCCGTTTTTCCGAGAACAAAATCTGTTCTGAATGTCGCTCGTAAAATGGGTGTTGCAGCAACCCATACTGCCCTGCGTTCCAAGCGGCATATACTCCTTCTCCATCAAAAAGTAGAGTTGGCAGAGGGGGAAAAAGCAACCCCCGAACATCTCCACGCTATTGGTGCTGTCGCGAATATCATTGAGTCTTATGAGCCCGGCGATGGCACTATCCGTATTGCTATTGCAGCACAGCAGCGCGCAATCGTTCTCCGCTATACTAAAACTGATGACTTTTTGAAAGCGGATGTCCAGATTGTTCATGAGGAGATAGGTTTGGCAGATGCTGCCAAATCGCTTATTAAAGAAGCCAAGAAACTTTTCAATAATTACGCAAAAGTCCGACAGAAAGACCAAGGGCAAGGCTCGCAATCCCACGCCTTAACCTCCGAAGAGGTCAAACGGGCTGTTACAGAACAAGAAGAACCCGGACACCTTGCTGATATGATCGCCGGACTTCTCAACCTCACAGCAGCGGAGCGTCAAGCTACTATTGGTGAGCTCAATCCTATTAAACGACTGCAACTCGTCATCCAGTTCTTAAAGGAAGCATCAGAGCGAAACGAATTGCGGGACGACATCCATAATCAGGTCCGGGAATCTATTCAGAAAACACATCGCGAATTTTACCTGCAAGAACAAATGAAGGCCATCCAGAAGGAACTCGGTCGCGATGACATTGCCGAAGTTGATGAACTTCGGGAGCAGGTGAAAAACGCTGGGATGTCTGAAGAAGCAGAAGAAAAAGCACTCAAGGAACTGGAGCGGCTCGCACAGATTCCACCTCAATCTGCTGAATCCGGCGTTATCCGCACTTATGTCGATTGGATACTCGCGTTGCCTTGGAAGGAAAGCGCTGAACATCAACTCCAACTTCCTGAGGCTGAACGTATCCTTGATGAGGACCATTACGGTTTAGAGAAACCGAAGGAAAATGTGCTCGAGTATCTCGCTGTTTTGCAACTCGTCAAACACCTGAAAGGACCGATTATCTGTCTCGTCGGTCCCCCAGGCGTTGGAAAAACCTCACTCGGTAAGTCTATCGCTCGTGCTACTGGTAGGAAGTTCGTTAGGATGTCGCTCGGGGGTGTGCGAGATGAAGCCGAAATCCGTGGGCATAGACGCACCTATATCGGTGCGATTCCGGGGCGAATTATCCAAGGACTCCGGGACGTCAAGTCAAAAAACCCACTGTTTCTACTGGATGAAATTGATAAATTGAGCTCGGATTTCCGAGGGGATCCGGCATCGGCACTCCTTGAAGTCCTCGATCCGGAGCAGAATGCAACTTTCCGTGATCACTACATGGATATCGCGTTTGATCTTTCTGATGTCATGTTCATCACAACGGCAAATACCCGTGTCACTATTCCACCGGCACTCGAAGACCGGATGGAAATCATCGAATTGCCGGGTTACACGGATTTTGAGAAGCATCAGATCACTACCTTTATACCCAACGGACTTATTCCGAAACAGCTTGAACGTCATGGCTTATCGTCTGAGAATATCACCTTCACAGACGAAGCCATTTTCGAGATGATTCACAAATACACGCGCGAAGCTGGGGTGCGAAGTCTTGAACGAACGATTACGACTGTCATGCGAAAGATTGCAAAAGAAATGGTCACTGAAGAGAAACCTGACTTCAATATTGAGATAACGCCAGTGAATTTGAGTGATTATCTCGGTCCGGCGAAATGGACGCGCACGAAGGCTGAGGAGAGTGATGAGGTCGGCGTTGCTACAGGAATGGTGTGGACCCAAGTTGGCGGTGATATCGTCTCTGTTGAGGCAACAACCATGCCTGGCGAAGGTAAACTTAATATGACCGGACAACTTCAAGAAGTGATGCGTGAGTCAGTCCAAACGGCTGTCGCCTATATCCGATCTCGTGCGGAATCCTTTGGAATTTCTAATAACCAGTTTGAGAAGCACGATATACACATTCACATTCCAGAAGGGGCTGTCCCGAAAGATGGGCCCTCAGCAGGTATCACTGTCGCTACGGCGATACTCTCTGCCTTAACAGGAAAATCTGTCCGAAAAGATGTCGCTATGACTGGCGAGATTACGCTCCGTGGTAGGGTACTCCCCATCGGTGGCTTAAAGGAGAAGGCGCTCGCTGCCTATCGCAACGGTATTTTCGACATCATCATCCCTGGCGATAATGAAAAGGACGAAGTTGACATTCCCGCTGAGATTCGGGAGGGTATCCGTTTTCACAAGGTCAACGATATGACGCAGGTGCTGGAACAAGCCCTCAGAGAGCCAATTGTGGAACCCGAAGTTTCTGTAGAGATGCCGGTTGCTTCCCAGCCGGCTGTGTAATAGCGGTTAGCAGTCAGCAGATCGTGTGGCAGGTAACGACGTTTTTACTGGCACAAACGAGTTACTAACTGCTGAGAGTGAAGCGAAGCGGAACACCCTGATAGCCATAAAAAAATGCGATTAGACAAATTTCTACAGATGAGCCGGCTTGTGAAACGGCGGACGGTTGCCAATACGCTCTGCAGCAGAGGTGATGTGAGTGTCAACGGGCACGTCGCAAAAGCTGGGAAAATGATTGCCGTTGGAGATGTGATTCGCTTGTCCGGTGCTGCCTCTTTTACTACGGAGACGGATCTGGATGCAGTAGAATCCGCCGCCCCTGAGTTTGAGGTACTTGAGTTACCATCAGGGAATGTCTCACGCGCCCGTGCAACAACACTCTATCGCCAAATAAATCCGTAGCCTCCATCTCTTGATCGAGGCCCGGGGCCCGCCCGTTACAGAGTGACGGTATCTCACTTGATCACCGGAGAACACTTGCTATGACCCCTGAAGATGTCCAGATCCAACACGAAGCGGCGGATGTCCACCGAAAAGGTGAGGCAACTAGGATAAGGAAACCAAAGATTGGAATAACGATGGGTGATGCAGCTGGCATCGGTCCCGAAATCATCGTCAAGGCACTCGCATATAAAAGCATATATGCGGAGTGTCAACCCATAGTCGTTGGTAGTCCGGACATCCTTCGGGACGCGACTGTTAGATTTACGCCCCCCGGTATACCACAACTAAAGCTTAATATCATCAATACCCCGGCGCAAGCGGTCACAGCGCATGGAACCATTGATGTTTTGAATGTAGCTCCAATATCTCTGCAAGATATTTCTATGGGGACTGTGGATGCTCGCGCGGGGGCTACTGCCGTCAAGGCGGTTGAAACAGCGACCTATCTCGCGATGGCAGGTGAGCTTGATGCAATCACGACCGCACCCATCTGCAAAGCCGCCGTACATCGGGCAGGGATGGCGTATCCCGGACACACGGAAATGCTTGCTGCCTTTACCAACGCGCCTGATGTCGTGATGATGCTTTGCACGACTGAAGCATTAGGGGGCAGTCGGTCAGAGAGCAGTAGATCAGGAGAAAACCTTCGCAACCACTCTAACGGATTACCGAAAGCCGTTCCCGCGGTATCTTTCGTGACAAACCACATCGCACTCGCCGATGTGCCAAAATATCTGTCTGTACAAAGAATTGTGGATGTCGTCCGCCTCACCCATCAAGCACTTCTTCGTAGCGGTCTTTCTGAACCACGGCTTGTCGTCGCAGGACTAAACCCCCACGCCGGTGAAGAGGGAATGTTCGGGAAAGAAGAAGAGCAATTTATCAGCCCAGCCATCGCGCAAGCACAAGCACACATTGGCAAAATAGACGGACCTCTCCCCGCCGATACACTTTTTGTCAAGGCAATTCAAGGGAAGTGGCACGCTGTTATCGCTATGTACCACGATCAGGGTAATATTCCGATAAAACTTTTGGGTTTTGGTGAACTTGTAAACGTCACCTTGGGTTTACCGATAGTCCGTACGAGTGTTGATCATGGGACGGCTTTTGATATAGCCGGTAAAGGGATCGCCAGTGAAACGAGTTTAGTCGCGGCACTAAAGTGTGCTGCGCGGATGGTAGTCGGTAGTCAGTAGGCGGCTGGTACTCAAAACGCGCTTCATCACAATTTACGCCTATTCGGAATATTCTGGACTGCGGTCAATAGCTCCAAGAATCTCTGAACTCATAACTTACACCCAGCAACCAAGAACTATCAAAAAATGAAAAAGGGTTCCGTTTTCCTGCTAACAGTTCTGATATTTTATGCGGTTTCTGCCGCCATTGCCGTAGCGCAAACGCATCCAACGTCGCCGCTGCAAGTCCTTTCGACCACACCAGATACGCTCACAGCACGTTTTGCGTTACCTGAACTTCGAGTAAAGACAAGTTCTCCTTCTGCTGAAGGCGGTTCTACAGAATCGGTAACCGAGATCCGTTTTGCCGGGGCTAATTGGACGCTTGACGTAGGTAGACCTCGGTTACCTGTTTATGTACAGTGTATCGGGATTCCTCTCGCCGGAACGCCAGTCGTTACTGTGATTCGGGCGCGCCCGGAAGTAAGAAATGTTGAAAATGTTCGTGTCACACCCGATGACCCAATTTTCCCAACTTCAACGCTATCACGCAGTGATTCGCAAGGGTTTTATCCGGCGAGACTGGTGGAAGTTGTCCCAAGTGGTTTGGTTCGCGAGCAGCGCGTCGCGAGCCTACAAATCAATCCCGTGCAATACAATTCCGCTACAAAGCAATTAAAGATCTATACATCTATAACATTCCGTGTTGAATTTCCGGGTGTGGTACCTCTTGTGAAGAATCGCGCAATAGAATCTACGACCCTTCCATCCTTCAATACCCCTGCTTTTGAAAGTCTCTTTCGGGAAACATTACGGAACTATGACCAAGCAAAATCATGGCGGAACCAGCGACGGATGGTTTATAGCCCTCCCGGGGCACCAGAATTAACGCTTGCTGCTACCTACCGCTTTAAAATTCCAGTCGTTAAAACAGATCTCTATCGTATCACTTACAACAATATCAAAGCCTCCGCCGGTATTGAACCAGAGGATATTAATCTGAACACTATTCGATTAGAGAGTAGTGGGCAGAAACAGGGCGTTTACATTTTTGACGATAATGAAAATGAGAGACTCGACCCTGGCGAACAAATTATTTTTTACGGGCGGGCATTAGCGGACAACAAATTTACTGACGAAAACGTCTACTGGCTCCGTTTCGCTTTGCGAGGCGAACCTGTTCCTGGAGATATTGAACCCTCCCGTGTGACAACGCGAGACGCAACACCGGTCACACCAAATTTGGTAGTGCCCAACGCCTTTTTAACGCGCGCCCGCTTTGAAGAGAACGTACATCACGATGTTTTAGCCGGAACCAATATTAAGTCCGAGCTCGCTGATCACTATTTTTGGACACCCTTCCGTGGCGGGAACATTAACACAAGTAGAAAGGATTTTCCTATAGAACTCCCTGCCGCGGCACCTCGCCTTGAGATAGATCGCACTGCGACGCTACGTATTAAATTCCAAGGGGCTTCCCGGAGAGGCGCAGCACTCCACCAGGCGCGAATTGCTTTCAATGGACTTCAACTGGGGAAGGTTGAGAAATGGAAACGTCAAGCTGCACCAATCGCAACCCGCGGTATTCCACAATTACGTATCCACCATAACCAAGTCAATTATATGCGCATTGAGGCACTGGATACCAACGGAACACCGGCAGGATCCTACGATTTCTATCTCGATTGGTATGAACTTGATTATTGGCGGAACTTTCAGGCGGAGGCGAACCGTCTTGAATTTAATACGAATACCGAGCCGCGTAACCGGGGAAAAGTCCAATATCGGGTTGGGAACATTTTTGATGAAACAATTGACGTGTATCAACTTGATGAAAAAGGTATCGCAAGTAAACTCATCGGCGGCGAAGTCTCGCGAAGAGGGGCTACCTATCAAATACGTTTTGAAGATACCGTTAATCTGCATACACGCTATTTTGTCATAAGCCGTTCTGCCTATCGGAGTATCAACGCACTCATTCCCACACCGCCGACCCTGCTTCGGAACCCGTCCAATCAAGCCGATTATGTTGTCATAACGCACTCAACCTTTACTGAGAGCATCCAGCCGCTCGTTGAATTCCGACGCTCACAAGGCTTAACAACTATGGTGGTTGATATCGGCGACATCTATAATGAATTTAGTGAGGGTCTCTTCAATCCGATCGCTATCCAGAAATTCCTCCGCTATACCTATAATAATTGGCAACAACCTGTCCCGACCTATGTCGTTCTTGTAGGGGATGCCCACTACGATTACAAGCGGGCTACCGTCGAACTCTACCGTCGAGATCCGTCATTCCAGGGTACCTATAATCTCTATCCAATTTTTGTGCCGACCTTCCACGGTTGGGCACCTGAAAGCGGGGAAACTGCCATGGACCAACGCTTCGTCAATGTGAGTGGCGAGGACCCACTGCCCGATATGCTTATAGGGCGCCTCTCTGTTCAAACCGCTGAAGACCTCGCAACTATGGTTGAGAAGATCATCAACTACGAAAAGAATTTGAGAACCGGATTATGGCAAGGCACATTAATTCAGGTCGCTGATGATAACACAGACAACCCCGGCGATGGACTCTTTGAGGTGTCGCGGGATGAACTGATAGCAGATGTTATACCTTTGGGATACGACACACGCCAAATCTATCTCCGAAAAATTAGAAGCCCCGAGCGCACACGTCTCCAGATCCGTAGCGCCCTTAACCAAGGCGCGCTCGCAATTGAATACACAGGACACGGGGGCATCCAGACATGGGCGGATGAATCTATCTTTCGCCTTGAGGATGTCGTTGGATTGCGAAACCGTTACCTTCCTTTCGTCATAACGACAACCTGCCTCAATGGACAATTTGATAAACCGCAACAAGTTGGGAATTTTTGCCTCAGTGAGCAGTTCCTACTGGGTGAGTACGGGGCTATTGCTGCGCTCTCGGCGACGCGATTAACCTATGGCACGGCAAACGCTGAATTTGACATTGATCTCTTTGAATCCTTATTCGGAACCGGTCGTGCTGGACATTTGGATACTGGGTTCCACCCCTCGCGAACTGCACCCACAGTAGGACATATTGTTGCAAACGCAAAGATTAGTTTTCTCACCCGCATTCGGAACACACAGTGGATTCCTGGCACGGAACAATATACGCTCTTTGGGGATCCAGCATCTCAGCTTGCAATCCCCGAACTCGATGTAAAGGTCGAATTAGAACGCATTGCCCTCAACGATGAGCACCAGATAGTTATCGAAGCCAACGAAGTCGGAACAATTGAAAGGACCGGTATGAGTGGAACCGGCGGTACAACTTTCACACGCGCCTCCGATTTTAACACAGAATCATTTTCTGCTTTCGCAGTTTTCGCAAATAACTTTGACGATGACCTTGAAAATGAGTTAACGCGGCGCACGGGGGGTAGAGTTTGGCAAGGTGAGTATGGAACGATTCGTATTGATGTTCCTGACAACGCCCTGCCGGGGGGCGGGGTGGCACGGATATTCGCTTTTGATGACACGCGCGCCGCTGTCGGAGGCGCTCGATTCTGGGTCGATACGCCGATTGTACTCGACATCCGAGAAACACTTGATATTAAAGTTACCGACACTCTTGAGATTAGGGCCCTCGTTGTTGATGACGGCGGACCGGCAGATATACAGAGCATTGAGGTCTTATGGGAGGATACTGCTACCTTCAAAGACGAAGTAATCCCTATGGTTAAAGCACCTGCCCCCCCCGGTGATGTACCCTTGGGTGGGCAGTGGTATGAACTCCAAACACCTATTCCCCTTCCAAAAGGCGGACGACATATCCGATACCGAATCCTTATTACGGATAGGACTGGAAACGATATTGCTATTCCATCAAAGATAGAACGTAACATCGTTAAGGTTCCTGAAGGTCCCAATATTGCTATCGGCACACACGAAACGAACAAAGCACCGATTCGATATACGTTCGCCGAAGAGATAGATGTTTATCAACTCGTTGCGGAAATTGTCAACAGCGGTGGACGCCCTGTACGCGCCGATATCAAAGTCGTGTTTGCTGAAGGAAATCCGGATTCAGAAGGTGATAGCATTATTGATGAAGATGCTGATATTTTGGGGAGCCTAATTATCAAACCCACTGATTGGACAGATGGCACGCATGTTTTGCAGCATGTGACTGCCACCTTAGATCTGGACACGCCTCTCCTGACGGGCGTACATAAAATCTATGTTCTCGCAGATCCAGATGATCCAGCAGTTGATGATGAGATTCTCGGCAACGTTCAAGAATCGCGCCAGTTTGATAATAAACGACACGTCTCGTTTATCGTCAATGAGTTTAGTTATAAACCACAAGAAGCCTTGACGGCATTTAGCTTGGATCGCGTATTCGACATCCACTTTCCCGCGCATGCGATTGACACCACCAGTGAAGAAAGTAAGGCAGGTATTCCAGTCTCTATTTCTTCGCAAGTACCCACCGAACCAGTCCAACCCGATCTCCAATTCGCACCGATTCCGCGCGTCGCAGCACTCCGACGTGGGATCATCCGGCACGGAACAGAAGTTGCACAATTCTATGAACCGAGTTTCCGTATCGGTATAACAGAACTCGCTAAACCTGCCGAGATTAAACTCCGTTTCGATGTGGGGGCTTTGGGAGATATCGTGCAAAAGGAGACTGCGCTTCAACCTGACAGCCCCGCATTTAAAACAGCCCTGGCGGAAACTGCCGAGCAGTTGGCAATCTATGCGTGGCAAGCGGAGTTTTCGGCGTGGCGTCGCTTACCCTCTCAAATCAGCTATTACTCTGACGGGGAATTTTTGCTTGACGACTATGTCACACCAACACAGATGGAGAACGCAAGCGAGCAGGAATTGGAGGCTTCCCTCATCACCGTCAATCCGAATCTTACGCCTCCTGGGACTTGGGCTCTCGTTTTTCTGGATTCTTATGAATACGAGGTGTTTCTCCAACGCAAGGGCGAATCGACTGTTCAGAAACTGGATCAGTCCGGTCAATTGGACAACCCGTTCAGAGAAGAAGGCTTCGGTTTAGCGTTACGGATTCCGAGACAAGAAAGCACACCGCTTGGGGTTAATTACACTTTTGAGTTCGCTGATATCCTTGCTTTTGAAACCGACTATAATCCGAGAGGGGATGTCATCCTAACCCGTATGTGGAATACCAATGCCGGGAACGGCAATGCCACCGTGGACGGCCGACGCGGGCCGAGGGGAGAATTCGTAATTGGGGATTGGTTCATCTTTTTTACCGAACCTGAACGCTACGAACTTCGGGATGCTTCCGGCGAACCGGCCTATTATCCAAATGGTGTCAAAATTCGAGGTAAAGTGAACGAACCGATTTATCTCGGGCACCTCGGATTGGAGATTCTCGTAACTGCGAGCTCCGAAAGTTTTGCGTTTGGCGATAAAATTAAATTTAGCAGCGCTCAGGTCGGAACAATTACAGCGGAAATCAATGAACTTACACAGTTTAGTCTCATGCGCAGCACCGATACCGAACCCCCCGCCTTCAGTCTATGGTTAGATGGTATCCAACCGCAGACCGGTAGTGTGATTCCGCCACGCCCTACCCTTTCGATTGTCCTGGAAGACGCTAACGGCATTGATACGGACTTCTTCACTTTTGAAGGGAGAAAGGACGATGCTCCGTTTACACCTATCACCGACTATAAGCTACGAATACAGGGAAGGGCACAAACCGTACCAATTGATTATCAACCGATTCTCTTCCCAGGGGAGCATACTTTTAACATCAGCGCACAAGATTTCAATGGAAACGCCATCGGGGGCAAAGAGAAAGTCATCAGCTACAGATTTTTTGTAACCGAAGCTCCTGATCTGACACCACCTACGATTGACATCCAAATCACTGCGATCGGTACAGGTTCAACGCGCGAGCCAATTGACGAGCTTTTGATACATGGCGCTGTCCTTACAGAGCAACCCCGCTTTAGAATTATGCTCACTGATGATAGTGCACTTGACGAAACCTCTTTTAATCTCAGTTTTGGAAGGCTGTATGAAACCCTTAACTCGTTAGATGCGAGTGATTATACTGAGACCTTCGATCCCGCCGTGCCAGCAGATGCTGCTATCACTTATGCCCCCGATCTTCCTAACGGTGAGTATCAGTTCCATATCACTGCTGCGGATAAGAGCAAAAACACTGCGGAATTTATTACAACCTTTGTCTTAAATGAGGAAGTTACGCTTAGCGAGGTCTTCAACGTTCCGAACCCGACGGTTGATGGAAAGACCTTTTTCACTTATCATCTCGCACAAGCACCTGACACGGTTACAATTA
This sequence comes from Candidatus Poribacteria bacterium, assembly GCA_965202725.1. Lineage (GTDB taxonomy): Bacteria > Poribacteria > WGA-4E > WGA-4E > WGA-3G > WGA-3G. Next base: position 2,543,331 of record OZ241845.1, on the reverse strand, counting down.
AGATTTACAGCGTCAGCGGTAGGCTCCTCCGCACACTTGTCGAGGCGAGCGCCAACCGCGGTGCCAACGAAACCCGTTGGGATGGTAGGGATGAAACGGGAGTACGGTGTGCCAACGGCGTGTATCTGTATCGCGTCATTGCCCACACGGAAAAGGGAAGAGTCGAGCAGATCGGGAAGTTAGCTATTTTGAGATAGTTTTCGGTTAACAGTTTGAGTGTTTTCGCAAACCAAACAATGTTTTCGCCCAATTTTTGAGACGCGCGTAAGGGTTGGGTTTCCCACCCCTTACGATGGGTCTAAGTGCTCAATAACAAGAGAACCACATAGCATCACTTAAACGAAAACCCTCAAAACTTAACATTTAGCGGACCTTCACCGCAACGGTGAATAATCCGTGGATTCAAGAATCTTGGAACTCGCCACGTTTACCAGGGGGCCCCCGACCTCCGTCAAACGTTTCGCAGTTTGCCACTCTGGATCGGCGATAAACGCGTCCCAGGCTCGCTGATAGTGTCCCAAATCCTCAAAGGCGAGCATATAGATGAGTTCGGTCGTCGTTGCCTCACCAATCGCAGTCTCCCAAAACCCGATAACCTTCATACCGTGCTTTTCAAACAGTGGCATCGTAATGTTTGCAAATCGGTCATTCAGATTTTTCATCTTTCCCGGCACAACCTGATAGGTACGTAGTTCGTAGATCATTTTTTTCTCCACAAATTATAGAATTCCATATTTATCATAAACTTCTCGAAGCGTCGCGCCGGCGCTGAGTTCGTCACGGGTGCGGTTTTCACCATTCACCTTCGCCAAGGCAGCCTCAATTACTGCTACTTCCACAGCTTGTGGGATGACAACGCCCCCATCTATATCGCCGAACACAATATCGCCCGGGTTAACAGGGACCCCGCCACATTCGATTGGAACGTTATACGCAACCACATCGCCACGTCCGTAAGAATCTACGGGAGATAGCCCCGTCATGAACACTGGGAACTGCATCTCTGTAATCTGTCGGGCATCTCGAATGAAACCTTCTATAATGGCACCTCGTGCCCCGCGCGCCCGCGCTGCTGTCGAGAGCAGTTCCCCCCAGATGCAGTTCCGGGTACTCTGATTCGTAGCACAGACGAAGATGTCGTTCTGTTTGAGGCTATCCACTGCCGCAATTTCCTGTTGATACGGTTCATCTGGCCTTTCGTAGACATCTACACAGAGTACAGGCATCGCTCGCCCTACAACAATCGCCTCTGGATACAGGGGACGGATCGTGTGTTGCAGGGTCTGCTCGCGGTATCCATAGGCATCAAGCGCATCCGAAATTACAGCAGCATATAGCTGCTTTTCCATCATAGCAAACAGTTCTGTGTCGTCACGCCATTTTGGGGTTTCCATAGTTTCCCTACTTGAAGTGGTTTATAGCGGTTGGCTGTTAGCAATTCGCTATCTGCTATCGACTAACCGCTAATAGCCAATAACTAATAATTCCGATATCCAACTTGTGCAAGGCGTTCTGCTTTCTCCGCAACGCCATCGCTCAACTTTTCTTTGTATGCCAACAATTTTGCATCGAGTTCAGGGAAGTGGATTGCTAAAATTTCGACAGCGAAGAGTCCAGCATTTCGCGCGCCACCGGATCCGATTGCCATTGTTCCGACAGGAATACCGGGGGGCATTTGCACTGTGGCATAAAGGGCATCAACGCCGTTGAGCGGCCCCCCGTCAATCGGGACGCCAATAACCGGCAGGGTCGTGTGGGCTGCAATGACACCTGCGAGATGTGCTGCGCGCCCTGCCCCCGCAATGATTACCTTGCCGCCTTCGGCTTTAATCTTTTCTGTCCATGCGACTGTCCGTTCTGGTGAACGATGTGCAGAGGATACGGTTATCTCAAATGGGACCTCAAATTCTTCTAAGACTTTTGCGGCCTCCGCCATATTTTCCAAATCCGAATCACTCCCCATTACAATACCAACAAGGGGCGTTTTTTGTTCGTGTAGCGACATATCTGTATCTGTACCTTTCAAGTAGAGGGCTGTCAGTTGTTAGCTAGCGGCGGGGGCATGAAAGTATCATGTAACTGCCACGAGTTTCTCGTGCGAACTGCTGATAGCTGACACCTAATAAATAATGTGTGAATTTCTTTGAATAATAAGCGGTTCGGGACCATCAGCAGGAAAGTTGGAGGCCCACTCGTTTGGATCATAATCTCGCGTGACGAAACAGGCACGATGTACCGGCACAGCATGCTTCAATCCGATACGCGTTGCCATTTTCACACACCCATCGTAGAATGGGAATTCACCTTCCGTTGGGTGGTTCGTCAGGAAACCGACATCCGGTTTGTATGCTGCCACTGCCGAAATCAGTGCATCATGCTCCGCGAAGTTGTTAATTGGATCCCCACTGAAATAGAGGGTTACACCGTTGCTGGCAATAACGTAGCCCAGATGGGTGACATCAGGCGGAGCGATAGCTGCAGACGCATCGCCCTCAGGCGGTTTGGCATAGACAGCGTGCACGGTGAGATTACTGAGGGTTGCTGATTCTCCTGCACGGATTTCCGAAACATTCGCAGCAGCCACATCTGTTTCTGCCAGAATCTGGCGTGTGCTCTCTTCAGGACCAACAAACCGAGTGGTATCGGCGGTCTCCCAGATTCGGCGAATCGATTCTGAACAGGTGTGATCTCCGTGCGCATGCGTTAAAAGGACGAAATCGGTTGGAAGTGTTGATTCGTCGAGGGGCGGGTCGGTATGAATGAAACGATCCGCCGGCCGTTCCCGCGGAAAATACGGATCGATTTGGACAATCGTGCCAGCCGAATCTTTTACCGCAAAACTGCTCTGTTCAAACCAATGAACAGCAACGGAGCCTTCTGGCACTTTCAAGTCAACGAGTGGATGCATATTAATTCCTTTCTGAGTAGCTGTCAGTAGGCCTGTTGCGCAGACTTTCAGTTATTAACCGACAACTGACAATTCATTAAGACTGATCTTTCTTGTAATAGAGATAGACACCAAACACACCGGCAATTGATCCTACCACATCTGCAACCCAATCTGCGAGTGTGGCGGATCTACCGGGAACGAAGGTCTGGTGCCACTCGTCGCTCGCACCATAGAGAATAGAGAACAGCGCTGCCAAGTACCATACTAGCTCTGGTGGCACGACTGCAGGTTTCGCCTTCACGAAGGCACGTGCGAGTAAGCCGCCAAGTATGGCGTATTCGATAAAATGGTAAAGTTTGTCAATCGTCAGCCCCTCAAATTCCGGCATCGGAAGCGGTGGCTGCTCCATGGACGAAATGGCAAAAATGAGTACCATGTACAGAAGCGGCGGTGCCCAATACTTCATAGTTTTAACGTCAGTTTGATAGATAGCAAATTCTAAGAATATGTGAACATTTTCGTAGAGTTAGGAGCTCTAACCCCTACGGGAAAGGGGATTTCTTGTAACAGACTCACCAACTCGGAATCCCTCTTTAACTGAAAACAGGTAACCGACAGCCGACAGCTATTTCAGCGCTTTGAGGATTGCATCTACATCGTAAACACAACCACCCCATGTACCACCGCCGACAGATTGTAACGCTGCCCAGAGCCTTGTATCGTCCGGTAACGCCTCATCCGGTGAAAGATCTGCCCTTGGGCTGCGTTTTGCTAACAGACGTTCACCTGCTTCAGCACCGAAATGCTCACTGCCGTGTCCTACAAGGTCAATACTGCCGACGAGTCGCCGGGTATCAATCTCAATCTGGATTATATCGCCATCAAGCACCTTGCCGATAGGCCCCCCTGCGAGTGCCTCTGGTCCGACGTGTCCAATACATGCGCCCGTCGAAACCCCAGAGAATCGCGCATCCGTAATCAAAGCGATATTTTTACCGAACGAAAGATGTTTCAACGCCGCCGTAAGTTGGTAGACTTCTTCCATACCAGTGCCTTGTGGCCCCCGACAACACAGCACTATGATGTCCCCCGGTTGGATATTCCCTTCGGCTTGCCCTTTAAGCGTCTGGATCGCATCAGATTCCCGAACAAAGACCCGAGCAGGGCCCCTCATTCGATAGACACCGTCAGCATTGACGACACTCGGGTCAATAGCAGTGCTTTTGATGACGGATCCCTCTGGTGCGAGATTGCCGCGAGGGAACGTGACAGTGCTTGTCAATCCCGCTGCCGCTGCTGCATCTGGGTTTAGGATGACATCATCAGGAGAGACGTTGTCCGCTTTTTCGAGGATTTCACGTACACGCGCCCGCCGTTCAGACGCTGCCCACCAATCAAGGTTGCTCGCCAGAGATGCGCCCGTTACCGTTAACGCATCTTCGTTGAGACATCCAAGTTCACGTAGGTGTAGCATGACCTCAGGCACGCCACCGGCGAGGAAGACCCGTACTGTCGGGTGCCCAACGGGTCCGTTCGGCAGTACATCCACAAGACGCGGAACGTTCTGATTAACTTCTGTCCAATCCTCTACAGATGGGCGTTGGAGGCCGGCGGCGTGTGCAATCGCGGGAATGTGCAGTAGGAGATTCGTTGATCCGCCAAACGCCGCATGCACCACCATAGCGTTCCGAATTGATGCCGAGGTAACGATATCGTTCATCGTCAACCCTTTGGCGGCTAAGTTCACCACAGCGCGTGCGGAGCGGCGTCCCATATCCGACCAGATGTTCTGTCCGGACGGTGCCAACGCCGTATGGGTCAGGCTCATACCTAACGCCTCACCGATAACCTGAGAAGTCGCCGCGGTTCCAAGGAATTGACAACCGCCCCCGGGTGTCGCACAAGCACGGCATCCCATATCCGCTGCATCTTGCAGGCTAATCTCACCGTGTGCGAAACGCGCGCCAATCGTCTGGATCTTGCCTGCATCCTCGCCTGTTGTAGGTGGCAGTGTCACACCCCCCGGGACGAGGACCGCCGGTAACCCTCGCATTGAAGCAAGTGCCATCATCATCGCTGGGAGACCTTTATCGCACGTAGCAACCCCCACAACACCTTGCCGTGTCGGGAGCGAACGGATAAGTCTGCGGAAAACCTGGGCAGCATCGTTGCGATAGGCGAGGCTGTCCATCATACCGACGGTACCTTGTGTGCGTCCGTCACACGGATCAGAGCAGTAGCCTGCGAAGGGGATCGCCGCGAGTTTCTTAAGTTCGTGTGCGACCGCCTGCATGAGAAGCCCGACCTCCCAATGCCCCGTGTGGTATCCGAGTGCAATAGGTGTCCCGTCGGGGGCGCGGATCCCGCCTTGCGTGCTGAGAATCAGAAATTCTGCGCGCCGCAGGTCCGTCGGTGCCCACCCCATCGCTGTGTTGTGACTCAAGCCAAATATATCGCCGCTCGGTCGAGTGAGGAGCATCTCTGCGGTGAGGGGTAGGCTGCCTTCGGGCCCCCCGGCATGCGTTTGGATGTCGTAAATGCCTGTATCACCGGTTTCCAAAATGTCAGTGTAGTTAATCGGTTTTGCCATTTCGCGCTCCTTTTCTATCAGTCGTCGAGGGGACAGATGTCAATCTTATTGCTGAAATGGGTAGAATCTCGTTCTTTATGCGCGTATGTGATAGAAACGAATCCTGTATCTGCAAGCATAAAGTCCGGAAGGGCTACCAAATTACTTTAAATTGTAAAGGCGGATCTCCGTATCCGCCCGTTTTCGTTTGATGTAATACTTAATTTGCCCCTGGTTCTAATGTCCATCCGTTTTTAGTCGCAAGCTCAGCAAGTGCTAATTGGAGTAATTTGAAAGCATTTCTTTGCTTGTTTCTTGAGCCAAAGAATTCAGGATTTACAGTAATCTGTGAATGGGCGGGATTTTCCGGAGTGGGGGCGTAGACAACATCTACCGCATGAACAATAACATCCACGTTTTGGTTTTTTGTTTTCACTTTTCCTATCGCGCGGACCTCACCAGTCATAAGGCTAATAATTCCATCCGTGTCACTTAATTTAGACAAAGAGGGATCATAAGCCCTTAATTTCGCTCTATCTACAGATGGTTTTTTATTTCTATCACCAAAGGCTTGACTACTAATTATAAGTTTGTTTGTATCGTCATAGGAGTATTCGTTATTCAATTCTCCGCGTACACTTCGATAAAGTACCTCATCGTCCTGTAAGACTTCATTTTTATTCATCAAATAACCATTCCCAAAGCGTTAGATAACCGTCCTTATTTAGGAAGTCTACATGCATTTCCGTATCAATATTTGTTCCCCAAACCTGGATATACTCCGTCTCATTTTCTCCAATTTGAAGATGTAACCTCCGCCCTCCTTTTTGCCACTCCGCGGTTACATAACCGTCTTCATCACTGGAAATGAATGGATGAACCCATGAATATTTGGCAAAACTAATAGTTTCTAATAATTCTTCCATAAGGGATTTCGCAGTATCAAGGGTTGATTGAGTCGGTTTTTTCGATTCATACCCATCCCAATTGTATTCGCGTTGCGCAAGGACCTCAAACCGTTCTAATATGTCACGTCTTTGCCAGTATTGGATAAGCTGCCTATAGAAGTCTTCTTGATCTATGTCCACAGTTGTAGACCGCCCCGACCAAGAAATTCTCAGTATATCTGATTTTTGTGGTTCTGCTATCACACTATATGCAGCTGTTGGTTCTAATTGCTCAGGAAATCGGAATATACCCCTCCATGAGGCCATAAGCATAGTCATGTCGGTGGGGAATGTATGCCCCGCATAAGATGGCAAACCAAGTTGCGGGGCCAATCCTATAGTTCGGTCTACATCTTCAGATAATTCTGGGCTTCCAAGTAGAATATTAGCATCTTCAGGATCCTGATGTTCCCATTGCTTCTCGTAAGGTGTCAGTGATGCTCCACTGGAAGATGTTCCAACTAAGGCTCTTGAACGTATCACATTTTGTAAGGACATTATTTATCCCTTGTATTTTGCTTTCACAGAAGCAGTCTACGTCAACTATATACGACTTCTCGTTGGTGAAGCGCTTTCGTTCAAACCTTCCGGATATTTCAGACAAAATATAGTGCACCCTCGCTTTTGTATTACCGTCTTTGAACAGAGATATTTTTTCCAATGCCTCAATGTTCATAGCTATGGAAGTTGCTAATTCTGGAAAGATATATTCAGGTATAAAATCCTTAACCAGATGTTTTGTATGCGGAAGAATAACCCTATTCGCTATATTTTTATGCCTGAGACCAATCCGGGTAAAATAAGAGGGTTCATAGATTTTATTAAATATCTGTAAAACCTTTTCCGTTCTTTCTCTAAATTCCTCATAATTTGTGTAATCTCCATTGCAAGTAAAGGCAACAAAATTCTTGGCTAAAGAGATCCTCCAATCTTTTCGTTTAGAAAGAAAATGAAATTCCTTGGCTGTAGAAACCGCTTCTTCTAATTCTTTAGGCATACCTGGTGGTAAAACAGGAATACCTGACTCTAGTTCCGGGTACCCCTCTTTTCTTACAATATCCTGAAATTCGGCAGGCATCTCCAGCGATATTTTCATTATTTCAGGAAAGCGCGCCTGAAATAAAACCTCAAACAAGGTATTGTGTTGGTATTCTATTCTTTTAACTTCCTTAAAGTTCATGGGTTAAAACCTCATGTAATCCTGCGCACATTTGCTTTTACAACCAACGTAAAAGGTATTTTAGCATATAGGAGGAAAAAAATCAAACTCTTTTGTGTTCGACTAAATTTGGACAGTATAGCTAAGTTTTCTCATATCAAACGAAGCAATCTATTCAAACACCTGTGCCACCGGACGCGCAAATCCTTTAACGACATCCTCCCCCATCAATGTGTCTTCAAAATTCAGCAGCGTAAAGTCTATTTTAGAACGATAGACCATAATCGTTTTCATGATCGGTTCAATAACCCAGACAAGGCGTGTTCCTGCCTTTAGATAGGCTAACGCCTTTTCGGTAACATCATAATGCTTATCTGTTGGCGAAACTATCTCAATGGCAACAAGGTCAGGGGCTACTGAGAACCCCTGTAGCTTGTCTTCTGGCAACCGTTCTGTCGAGACAAATGCAACGTCTGGTTTCACTATCCGATCGTCCAATTGAAAGGTCGTTTCTATCGTATACAGGCACCCTAATTTATTCTCTCGAACGTATGCCCCTAAAGATATTATAATGTTAACACCTATCTCACCATGCACAATTGCGGCAGCTGTCATCGGCACTAATTCTCCCTTTATGTACTCATATCCCTCGACATCGTTCTCAAGAAACTCCGCCAATGTCATTGTGTGAGGCGCTAGGCTTTCTTGAACAGATTCAGAGTTCATCTGCGAATTAGGCATCGGTTGCCTCCACTTTCGTAGGCGCGATCTTCTGATCGCGGCATCTTCTATTTTTTCTGGCCCATCAGCAGCTTCACAACTTCGGCTCTACCTGCTTTAACTTCTGCCTCGTTTACTTTTATCTGTAGGATTCCAGCCACAAATTGCGTCAATTGCCAGTCAACTTTGGTTGCATCCAAAGGTGTAGCGCCCTGATCATCCCGGATGGTTATATCTGCTCCCTTTTCTAAAAGTAACTTTGCTGTTTCAGTGTGTCCGAAGAAAGCCGCCGCGTGCAACGCGGTTCCACCGTCTCGACTCCTTGCATTGATGTCTGCCCCGTGGTCGAGAAGCATCGTGACTGCCGCTGTGTGTCCCATTACTGCTGCTGTGCTCAACAACGTTGATCCGAATTCCAAGTTTCTGGCATTGACATCCACGCCATCTGCGAGAGCCCGTTTCAGTGCCTCAGTGTTACCCGTGAATGCTGCTGCCCATATATCACCTATGACTGCCCCTGATTCCGAGGGGGGGTTGACCTTGAGCATCTCAGCAATTTTGGCTTTCCCCGCTGCAACCTGTTTTTGTTCCAGTTTTAAGTCTAACGATCTTGACAAAAACTGCGTCATTTCCCAAGGAACCGCCAAAATATCTATAGGTGTTGCGCCGTCGCCATTTTTTGTGTCTATATCCGCTCCGTTTTTTATAAGCAGTTCGGCAGTTTCAGCGCGTCCTAAAAACGTAGCCAAATGCAGAGCTGTATTACCATCTTCATTTTTGCCGTTGATATCCGCCCCATGGTGGAGCAACAGTTCGACAGCAGCAGCTTGCCCCATCATCGCTGCCCATGCCAACGGCGGCATATCAAAACGCATCTCATTAACATCGGCACCCTCTGCTATGTGTTTTTTGATAGCCGCGATGTCTCCCGCGCGTGCAGCGCCGACCAAGGTGTTTTCTGTTAATTTTAGAAAACCTTTCCTGAGGTCGCCATCTTCGGGAATAGTGAACGGTGGGTCCGGTTGTTTGCTCCATATCGGCATTCCGTCAGCAATTTCCCGCTGTATATCACTTTTGCGGCTGCGAATGAAGTCTCGAGCTGCTGCTAACTCGCTTTCAAAGGTCGGCTGAATTGGCTTTTGCCATGATCTACCACCTCTCCCCCATTCTTCTTCAACCACACGCTGAGCCGGCACTAAATGTGGCTCAACCCTCGCAGCGACTTCGTCTAACGTGGCTAACAATTCCGCCGTGTGCCAGTGTTCGTCTAAAATTTCGGTGAGTATTTCCTTGTATCGTTGCCGTCCGGGCTCGGATTGATACAATTGATAGGCAATCAGCCCCTGCGTCTTTACGGATATGGGTGCCCCTGCATGGTTCATAAACTCAAGTTTACTCATTTTTGTAAATATAGAGTCCATACCCCACGGAATGAAGTAAAATTTGTTATCTTTGGGGTTCAGATAGGCAAAGAAGTTGTTTTTATTACCGGAGTAGCCGTCCCAGAATCCGACTAAACCTTCAGTCGCCCAGAATCTATAAAACGAGTCCAAATCTATCAACGTACCGATATCAGCTTCTGTTGCTCTTCGGTCTGCCAGCAGGTCAATCAGGGCGTTGATGTGCTCCCTCCCGCGTCTGTCGTCACCACGCTTGTGTTCGAAACTGTTCTCCCAACCTTTGTAAAAATCCACGACCGTCCCTTCGTAGAGCGGCCCATCGCTGTTCCCGAAGGCGCGTTTCAACAAGGGTTCCCGAATGGTTTCTACATGCGAGTAAACGCCAAGGTTTTTGCCATTCACTGTCACTTTCGCATACGCGCATCGCGGTGCAGGGGATCCAATTGTGTTAAACAGCGCATACCCCATAAATTGGCTCACTAAACCTGTATCTTGCTTATTATTGTTAAGAGTTAGGTTTGTTAATCCCTCAATCCCACCATCTTCGTCAACGTGATTGAGTTTGATTTTGAGAGATGGACGCGTATGACTTAGTGAACCGATAAACCCTTTTTTACGGATGCCTACCTGTGGAAAAACTACGCCATCAATGCTGACACTCGCCTCAACATACGTATACGGACTCTCCATCGGCTTGAATTGCCGGGAGGCACCGAGCGCTGTCCTGATATCCCGCGACTGATAACGGATCGTATCCCAATCCTGCTGCGGGAGCGTAATCTGCACGTCTATAACGCGATCGGTTGGGAAAATGTCATCTAATGTCAATTCTTTGGCGGCGGTATGCTGGGAAGCCACCCCAAAACAGAGAATTATTGCCAAGCATCTTATCCATTTTGTCATTTTTTTTCTCCTTTTATTTGGACTCCAATTTACAATATAGTATAGCATATTTAATGTTTTTATGCTTGCTAATTTTGAACGTTATTGGTATGATAAAAAATGATCGCTGTAGGAGCAACCTTACTCCTTCCCAGTAACGGGTGAGGATCCAGGTCGTGACTCTAGAATGATACTATGTCTATAGGAACTTTCGGAAAAAGAACACGATGTCAAAAAATACCCACATCCGAGACAACAAAATGTACGGCACCGTCGCTGATTTTCTGCGAGATAAGATCCAAGACGGGGCATCGCTCTCTTTCGTCTCTGCTTACTTTACTATCTATGCGTTCCACCAACTCAAAGACAAACTCACTGACATAAAAGCCCTCCGTTTTCTGTTCGGCGAACCAAGTTTTATTCACGGTATGGACCCCAGCAAAACAGAAAGCAAAGTCTTTGGGCTCACAGAAGAAGGTTTAGAGCTGCAGAATTATCTGCCCCAAAATGCGATTGCGAAAGCATGTTACGATTGGATTGAAGACAAAGTGGAAATCAAGTCTGTCGCTAAATCCAACTTCTTACACGGAAAAATGTATTATATTGAGAAGGACGGGAGTGAAGACGCAATACTCGGCAGTTCTAACTTTACAGTGCGCGGCTTAGGATTGAATGAAAACGTAAGCAACATTGAACTCAACCTTGAAGTAGACAGCAAAGGGGACTGCGCAGACCTCAAAGCATGGTTTGATAACTTGTGGGAATCGGACCAGGTGCACGATGTAAAAGCGGAAGTCAAACGGTACCTCGAAAATCTATACACAGACAAATCCCCAGAATTCATCTACTATAAAACCCTCTATCATCTCTTTGAAGACTTTTTGACAGACGCAACCGGCACGGAATTTGCCGAAGCGAATCCTTCCTTCTTGCAGACCGAAATCTGGCAGGCGCTCTATGCGTTTCAAAAGCACGGGGTGCAGGCGTGCATCCAAAAACTCAAAGCGTATAACGGCTGTATTATCGCTGATAGCGTCGGATTGGGCAAAACCTACGAGGCACTCGCAATTATCAAGTACTTTGAACTGCGAAATCAGAATGTTTTAGTCCTGTGTCCTAAAAAATTGGAAAAGAACTGGACGCTTTATCCAGTACACTACCGCAGAAGACATAATCCGCTGAAAGCCGATAAGTTCCGCTACAATGTCCTGGCACACACGGACCTGAATCGAGAATATGGGGATGCCATCGGTATTGACTTGGCACAGCACGAATGGGACGGATATGATCTTGTCGTCATTGATGAATCCCACAACTTCCGAAATCGTGGGGGGCGCTACAAGAAATTGATGGAAGATGTCATCCAGAGTGGCGGCAAAACGCAGGTGCTTATGCTCTCCGCCACGCCCGTCAACAATCGACTCACTGACCTGGCGAATCAGATCTGTTTAATCACTGAGGATCGGGACGACGCTTTTAGAAAGACGGGTATTTCAAGCATAAGAGGAACGCTCAACACCGCACAAAGTCGTTTTGATACATGGACCGCGGAAAACGATCAACCCGCAACTGTAGGAGGGGTTTCCAAGCCCTCCAATCAAACGGAGAACCTCGCTGAAAGTCTGAACGCTGACTTTTTTGCACTGTTGGATCGACTCACAATCGCCCGTTCCCGGACCCATGTCATAAACTTCTATGACACTGCGATTGAAGAGGTAGGTCAGTTTCCAGATCGCGAACCCCCGAAATCTATATTTCTTGAAATTGACTTGCAAGGTAAATTCCCGACCTATCAAGCGATTAGCCACCACATTGATAGCTACAAACTCGCGCGCTTTATTCCATCCAATTATATCCGTAAAGACTGCCGACATCATTATGGCGAGAGGCTTCTCCGACAGCGCGAGTTCAATCTTATCGGTATGATGAAAGTGAACTTTCTCAAACGGCTTGAGAGCAGCGTCTACTCCTTCACAACAACGTTAGCACGTACGCTTAAGGGCATAAAAAAACTTGAGACCGATATCAATGACTTTATGAATTCGACCACAGAAACGAGAAAAGAAGGGGGGTTTAATCCGTTTGCTGAAGCAACTGAAGCAGCCTATGGGGAAGATGAAGACCTACAGGCAGGCATAGAAGCAGGAAAAAACCAACGGTATCTCTATGAACACCTTGATCTTGACGTTTGGCTTGCGGATCTTCGGGAGGATAGAAAGCAATTGGATAAAATTTATACAACTGCGAACGACATTACACCCGAGCGAGATGCTAAATTAGCGCAACTCAAGCAGCTAATTACCACGAAAGTGCAGCACCCTACAAAAAACCGATGTGGAAAAGAGAATCGCAAAGTCCTCGTCTTTACCGCCTTCGCCGACACTGCTAACTACCTTTACGATCATCTGCATGAATGGGCAACCGAGACGCTTAATATTGAGAGCGCTGTCGTTACCGGGGGGGCAAGCAGAAACAGCCTCGTGAGGAATGACTTTGACGACATTCTTACCAATTTCTCGCCAATCTCCAAAGAAAGGGAAGCGGGTGAAACCAACAAGGAAACTGCCCTCCCTGAAATTGATCTGCTCATTGCTACTGACTGTATCTCCGAGGGACAAAACCTGCAAGATTGCGACTATCTCATTAATTACGACATCCACTGGAACCCTGTCCGTATCATTCAACGTTTCGGACGAATTGACCGTATTGGCAGCCGAAACGAAAAAGTCCATCTTGTCAACTTTTGGCCCACCCCCGAACTTGACGAATACATCAATCTCAAACCTCGCGTTGAAGCACGCATGGCACTCGTTAATCTCACTGCTACAGGCGATGATGATCTGCTCTCATTGAAAGAAAAAGAGAGCATGGAACAAGTATGGACGCACCGCGATGAACAACTCCGCCGCATGCAAACCGAAATCCTTGACTTTGAAGATATTGAGGAGCAGTTGAACCTCAACCAATTCACACTTGACGATTTCCGGGCGCAGCTGCTCAACTATCTCCGTCAAAATGAAGCGAAACTCAGAAATGCCCCCCTTGGCTTATACGCTGTCTCTGCACCGCTCACACCCGACGGGCTTCCTGTGAATATCAAACCCGGAGTTATCTTCTGTCTAAAGCAGACCGGTGAAGTCGAGGACAATGAAGAAGGAAAAAAACGCAACCCGATTCACCCTTACTACCTCGTGCATATTAGTGACGACGGAGAGGTTTCTATAGGATTCACTAATCCGAAACGCATTTTGGAACGTTTCAGCGCGCTCTGTGTTGGAAAAACAAATTACGATCAAAGCCTTTGTCACTGGTTTAACGAAGAAACTGACAACGGTAACGATATGACGATCTATGAGATACTCCTCGATGCCGTGCTGAATTCAATTCGTAAGGACTACAATCGGAAGGTCAACGATCAACTTGATTCAAGCCCTGATGAACTGCTACCTACTGCCGACAGTCAGATTAAGGAAGAAACTGAATTTGAACTCGTTACATGGTTTGTGATTAGCCGTTAAAATGAAGGGTAAACTTTATGAACTCAGAGATAACACTTAAGCAGAACATTGAGAACGCCCTAAATAACTTCCTTGATGATCAACAACCGCTGCGGGAAGCATCAACAACTTTCCTAAATACGCTCGGCTACTACAGCAAGCGAGTCGGCAATGATGCCCTTGACAGTGAGCGGTTTGACCGCCTCATCGCATCTGCTATTGACACTGCAAAATCATCTCATACACGCCGTATTGAAGAGTGCCAGTCCTTTTTTCACATCATGCAAGTAACAGACGCTGAGATTAACCAACAGCGAACGCCAGAGCAAAGGGCGTTGTTTGAAAGTAGGGGCATGGACGAGGCCCTCAGAACCTCCTATATGTTTGTCGCTCTTCAACTCGCTGCTGATACTTATACGCGCACACAACTCGCTGACATGACCCGTTTTCTCTCTCAGGCGTTTCCGCAATCCATGCTGGTAATGTTCAGGTATGCGGGTGTGCTCTCTATGGCTATTATCAACCGGCGACACCACAAGCGTGCCTCGGATAAACAAGTGCTGGAGAAAGTGACGCTTATCAAGGACATTGCCCTCGATTCTCCGAAGCGGGCGCATCTTGACATTCTCTGTGATCTTCATCTTCAACGGCTTATTGAAAAAGAAGGCGTTACCAACTTCGATGCCCTCCATGATGCCTGGGAAAAAGTGCTCAATACTGAACCCCTCAATCGTAAATTCTACAGTGAACTCTATAATTGGTATGAATGGGCGATAGAAACGGCAACGTTCCCGACAGATGAAAAGCGCGTCCTAAGACCGGAAGAACATGTGATACGTCTCATCACGCGCCTCCTGTTTATCTGGTTCATCAAGGAAAAAGGGTTAGTGGCAGCTGCCTTGTTTGCGGAAGAAAAAATCCGAGAGCTATTAATAGAGGATAATTTTGCTAACGGCGATGCATATTATCGTGTTGTGCTACAAAACCTCTTTTTCGCTACCCTCAACACAGAGATTGACAGGCGAGGCTTCAGTAGAGGGGTGGCTAACGAGCACCGTAATTTCTCACGGTATCGCTACAAAAAGCAGATGCGAGATTCTGAGAGACTGCTGAAACTTTTTGACCAAACGCCGTTCATCAATGGCGGACTGTTTACTTGTCTGGACAGTTTCAAGGCAACAGGTACAGGGGGTTATAGAATGGATTGCTTTTCTGATAAGCACTATCATAAGGTATCCATTCCAAATCGCCTCTTTTTTAACGAAAACCGAGGACTCTTTCCGTTCCTTGAACGCTACAAGTTTACTGTTGAAGAAAACACACCGATAGATCAAGAGGTAGCGCTTGATCCTGAACTGCTCGGAAGAATATTTGAACATTTGCTTGCAGAAGTTAATCCGGAAACACGTGAAATTGCAGCAACGGCTCGCAGAGAAACCGGTTCTTATTATACGCCTCGCGCTATCGTAGACTATATGGTAGAGGAGGCGTTAGTTGCTGTATTATCCCAAAAGTGTCAGCCGACTAAGGATAATGAAATACCTTGGGACGAACGACTACAGTATCTATTTGACTACGCGAAAGTGTGTGATGATGCAAGTGAGTGGTTTGATGACTCTGAAACAGACGCAATCGTGAAAACTATTTCTGAACTCAAGATTTTGGACCCAGCCGTCGGGTCCGGGGCGTTTCCGATGGGAATGCTGCAAAAATTGACGCTCGCCCTGCGTCGACTTGATCCAGATAACATCCGTTGGGAAAAGTTACAGAGGGACTTCGCTGGCGAACTCGCAAGGGACACCTTTGCGTCAAAAGACGATCAAGAGCGTCCAGAAGCACTTACTGAAATTGACAATATTTTCAAACGCTATCGAGACTCAGACTTCGGACGGAAGCTATATCTGATTCAAAACAGCATCTTCGGTGTAGATATCCAACCGATTGCGTGTCAAATCGCTAAACTCCGCTTTTTTATTTCTCTTACAATAGATCAGGAACGGGACACAGACGCAGAAAACTTCGGCATTAAACCATTGCCGAACTTAGAAACGCGCTTTGTCGCAGCCGATACGCTGATAGGTTTAGATATTGCCGAGACACGACAATTGCTTATGGATGATTCGGTACAGCAATCGATCAAGGAAATTGAGCTAATTCGTGAAAAGTATTTGCTTGAAAGCAATCGGCGAAAAAAACTTGATCTTGAAGATGCAGAGGAAACGTATCGGGACCAATTGAAAAATCAATTGGAAATTCTGAGATCTCATTGGATCAGCAGTCATCAACGCGAAATTAAACGGAAAATTGCCTTACTTCCGAACCCGAATCAGCGTGAACGCCAACTGAAAGCGGAACAGGAAAGGTTTAAGGAATATCAGAAACAATTCGATGCTGATTTTGAAAATGTCCGCAAAATTGCCCATTGGAAACCTTATGATCAGAATGAAAAGGCGGATTGGTTTGATCCAGAATGGATGTTTGGCATTACGGAAGGATATGATATCGTCATTGGAAATCCTCCGTATTCAAAGCGTGAGAATGTTCCGGATGACAGAAGTGAGCAACTTACCGCCTACTATGGTTGGGGCGGAGATTTATACGATTATTTTATCTTTGCCGGATTTAAACTTGTTACTGAACAAGGGGTTTTTACGTACATCGCAAATGATAGTTTTGTCACCTTTTCAACAAAAAGAAGGATTCGTGACCTATTTTTGGAAAATCAACTCATGCATCTTGTCAAAGCACCAGCGAACACATTTGAAGCCACTATCTATACAGCTATTTTCATTTTGTTGAAACAAGGGGTAGATGACACACATGTGAGTTACATGAGCGGCGAAATGAACCTTCCCGATTTTGCGTATATTCAAAATGGCGAGGTAACATACGCAACTATCCACAAGATACCAGACTGTAAATTTCTGTTAAGTGCAAAAAACGATTGGGTATTAAGGCTTTTTGCACTTGAAAATGCGGAAGAATACTGTGAGGTTTTGGACACTGGGATTCATTCAGGAAATGTCAGATCTAAAATTTTCTTTTCGGAAGACAATGGAAGCAGACATCGCCTTTTACAGGGAAGGCAAATTCAGAGGTATTCAATACAATGGAATTCCCCAAAGGCAAAATACATGTTTTGCGATATCAACTATGAACCGCTACCCATCCCCGGAATGGGCCGACGGGGAAAACCGAGTAAACGAAACGAATACTGGAATTTTCGTGGTGATACTAAGAACCATCATCAACCGGAACGTTTACTTATGCGTCAAACTGACGATGATTTAATAGTTGCTTATCATAGCGAAGCTGAGTTGGGGCATTTTTACACAGATAACACACTGCACACGATTCTGCCAAAATCCCAAAAAACGAACCTAAAGTATTTCTTGGCGCTCTTTAATAGTCGTTTGATGAACTATATCTATCATTCAATATCACAAGAAAAAGGAAAAAGCCAAGCACAAGTGAAAATTAAAGTCGTTAAAAAATTGCCTGTGGTTGTTCCAGCAGAAGCGGAGCAGCTGCCTATTATTGCTTTAGCAGATGAAATTCTTGCAGCAAAAGCTGCAGATCCGAATGCAAACACCACTGAACACGAGGAAAAGATTGACAAACGGGTATACGCCTTATACGGCTTAACCGAGAAGGAGATTGCGATTGTGGAGGAGAACGTCTGAATCGCGGATTAGCATGAAGGGTAAACGTTTATGAATTCAGAGATAACACTTAAGCAGAACATTGAGAACGCCCTAAATAACTTCCTTGATGATCAACAACCGCTGCGGGAAGCATCAACAACTTTCCTAAATACGCTCGGCTACTACAGCAGACGGGTCGGAAACGACGACTTGGACAGCGAGCGGTTTGAACGCCTCATCGCATCCGATCTTAACACTGCAACATCAGCTAAGAAACGCCGTATTGAAGAGTGCCAGTCCTTTTTTCACATCATGCAAGTAACGGACGCTGAGATTAACCAACAGCGAACGCCAGAGCAAAGGGCGTTGTTTGAAAGTAGGGGGATAGACGAGGCCCTCAGAACCTCCTATATGTTTGTCGCTCTTCACCTCGCTGGGGATACCTATACCCGCACACAACTCGCTGACATGACCCGTTTTCTCTCTCAGGCGTTTCCACAATCCATGCTGGTAATGTTCAGGTATGCGGGTGTTATCTCTATGGCTATTATTAACCGCAGGCACCACAAGCGTACTCTGGATAAACAAGTGCTTGAGAAAGTGACGCTTATCAAGGACATTGCCCTCGATTCCCCGAAGCGGGCGCATCTTGACATTCTCTGTGATCTTCATCTTCAACGGCTTATTGAAAAAGAAGGCGTTAGCAACTTCGATGCCCTCCATGATGCCTGGGAAAAAGTGCTCAATACTGAGCCCCTCAATCGTAAATTTTACAGAGAACTCTATCATTGGTATGAATGGGCAGTCGGAGAGGAGGCGGTAAGATTCCCGACTGCTGAGAAACGCGTCTTGAAAAAGGCGGAGCACGTTATCCGGCTTATCACGCGTATCCTCTTTATTTGGTTTATGAAGGAAAAAGGGTTGGTGGCAGCTGCCTTGTTTGCGAAAGAAAAAATCCGAGAGCTATTAATAGAGGGTGACTTTGCTAAGGGCGATTCCTATTATCGCGTTGTGCTACAAAATCTATTTTTCGCTACGTTGAACACAGAGATTGACAAACGCGGCTTCAGTAAAGGGGTGCCTAATGAACACCGTAATTTCTCACGGTATCGCTACAAAAAGCAGATGCGAGATTCTGAGAGACTGCTGAAACTTTTTGACCAAACGCCGTTCATCAATGGCGGACTGTTTACTTGTCTGGACAGTTTCAAGGCAACAGGTACAGGGGGTTATAGAATGGATTGCTTTTCTGATAAGCACTATCATAAGGTATCCATTCCGAATCGCCTCTTTTTTAACGAAAACCGGGGGCTTATCTCCCTCCTTGAACACTACGCGTTCACCGTTGAGGAGCACACACCGATAGAGCAAGAAGTTGCGTTGGATCCCGAGTTGCTGGGTAGCGTGTTTGAGAATCTCCTGGCTGCCTACAATCCTGAAACGGGTGCGACGGTGCGAAAACAGACGGGTGCCTACTACACGCCGCGTGCGATCGTTGACTATATGGCGGAAGCAGTATTAGTCGCCACGATAGCCCAAAAATGCTCCCCTACCGATGGCGACGCAAAGCTGTGGGAGGAACGGTTACACTATCTCTTGGACTATACCCAGGCGTTTGACGATGCTCAGGAATGGTTTGATGACGTTGAAAAAGCCGCAATCGTCCGTGCAATTTCTGAACTCAAGCTATTGGATCCTGCGGTGGGTTCGGGTGCGTTTCCGATGGGGGTGCTCCACAAGTTGACGCTCGCCCTCAGGCGCCTGGACCCAGATAACACCCGATGGGAAAAAATACAGAAGGAACGCGCCGCCCAACGTGCAGAAGTCGCGTTTGATACACAAGATGACCAAACACGCAGAGAAGAACTCGTTGACATCGACGAAACCTTCAAACGTTACCGAGACTCAGACTTCGGCCGGAAGTTATACCTCATCCAAAACAGCCTCTTCGGTGTAGACATCCAATCGGTAGCCTGCCAGATCGCCAAACTCCGCTTTTTCATCTCGCTCGCCATTGAACAAACACCCGACAGCAACGCTGAAAACTTCGGGATCAAACCCTTGCCGAACCTCGAGACACGCTTTATCGCTGCGAATACACTCATCGGGATTAAAGCAGAACGGACACTCACCAGCCAAAAGGCACAGCAGTTGGAACGTGCGCTGAGCGCCAATCGCGAACGACACTTCCACGCCACGACCCGTCAGCAAAAACGGGCCTGCAAACAAGAGGATACGAGACTCCGAGCTGAGTTGGCACGGGAGCTAAAGAGCATCGGCATGCCTGCTGATGCTGCTGAAAGGATCGCTCAGTGGGACCCGTATGACACAAACGCCACCGCCGGATGGTTCGACCCAGAATGGATGTTCGGAATCACGGACGGATTTGATGTCGTCATTGGTAATCCACCTTATGTTGAGTCGAGGAACCGCTTACTTTCGGGTAAACAGAAAATAGCCTATGGAAAACAAGTCATTTCTGATTGGCAAGACGTGCTGCCGCGCGGCAGTGATTTGCTAATCTATTTTTACGCTCGTTCCGTCAAATTTTTGAATGAATCCGGCAATGGATGCTTTATTACACAAAACGCTTGGCTTAATACTGATTATGGGCACAAGTTCCAACAATTCTCGATCAAT
Organism: Candidatus Poribacteria bacterium; assembly: GCA_965202725.1. Classification (GTDB taxonomy): domain Bacteria; phylum Poribacteria; class WGA-4E; order WGA-4E; family WGA-3G; genus WGA-3G. Next base: position 2,522,983 of record OZ241845.1, on the reverse strand, counting down.
AAATTTTCCTTTTTGAAAATTATTGATAGTAGCAGAAAATTTTTCTCCGATAGCGAAAGTCAGAATATAAACACTATTATCACTCTTTTTGTTAAAAAATCGGTGGAAGATATAGAATTTGGTGTTGTTGACGCTAACTTGATTGTCGGTGAAAAAAAGGTGATAAAATCAAGTCAATTGATGAAGTGGGGACACATTTTCTCAATGCCCGAATTTTATAGAGAAATATTGGCGGAAATGAGATCAGAAGCACGGATGAATATCAGTGATAAGATTTCTTTTGGGCAAGGATTGAATTTTCCCTTAAGCCAACTGAGTGCTGATAACTCCGACTTGCCGATTATTGTCAAAAGCACACAATTTGTTGCTGCTTCTGTCGAGAAAAAAATAAAACCGGCGTTAGCAACTAAGAGGATGGAAAAAATACCGGCATTAGTTATGCCCCGAGGCGTAGGATCGCGTCATTATTGTACCTTCAACTTATGCCGGGCATTTTCATACAGTCACGTAGAGTTGTACCTTCCGGCAGACCTCTGGGACTCAGAGATGCACTATTGCTTGTGGATTTACCTGAATTCTTCTTTTGTCTGGTTGTTCAGGGAAATTACTGGTCGGAAAAACCTTGGGGGAGGATTGTTGAAAGCAGAAGCAACAGACATGAAAATGTTACCCATAGATTTTAATTTTGACTTTGAGCGCGAAGCAAAGCAGGTATTCGAAATGCTTAAAGATAGAGAACCGTTACCTGTTTCAAAGGAGATTTACACAGACGAACATTTGCTCATAGATGACATAGTCGCAGATTATTTTGGTTTTCAAGACAGACTGGAAGATATCAGAAACGCCTTAATTGAGCAGGTAAATTTCCGTTTAGTGAGGGCACGTTCAAAAAAATAGTCCAAGTTAAGATATCCTAAAACTCTTTGCCTATGCGCCTGAAATGTCGTATAATTAAGTGGAGGTAGAAAGTGTAATGGACGAACGTCAGAAACTACATGATACCTTAAGAGACGATCTGTTCAAACGCCAACTATCAAACTCTGAAAATCTTGATAGAGCGATTCTAATGTTATCAAGCGCGGGGTTAGGGTTATCATTGATATTTGTAGACAATCTGGCTTCAGTGGATAAAGCAGATTGTATGTGTTTATTATATTTTTCCTGGGCCCTATTTGGATCTGCTATTCTATCTACTCTAGTTTCTTTTTTTATCAGCCAGCAAGGGATAAAAAAGCAACTTGAGATGAATAGGCAGTACTATCTGGGGCGCAAGGAAGAAGTAATAAACCAAAAGAACGAATGGGCCATAGCAACAGAGCGGCTGAATTATGTTTCTGCCTTAACCTATATTTTTGCAGCTTTCTTTTTGGTCTTATTCATTGCTCTAAATCTAGATACTCAATAATGCTATAGGAGGTTAATTATGAGAAACGAGAAATCCGACTCTAGGGGAACTAAGACCACTCACAAGAAGATTGATGAAGGTGCTCAAGTCCCGGGTATACAACTCATCATTGAACCTGATCATGAACGAGGGGCCCCAATCCCAAGTATACAACCTGTAGTTAACCCTCAACCTGCCCCGGATGTTCAAACGCCCGCAGGTACTCAACCTCCTCCAGATCCCCAACCTGAAACTACACCTAAACTAGGAGCTTCTGAGCCGGAGTCTTCTAAATAACCTACAATTTGAATTACTGATACTTACGGATTGCGTAGATTGAGCGGATTTTGAATCTGTACAATTTTATGTAATCCGCGAGATTTTATTTAACTGGAAGCTGATAAGAAATGGAAATGGTTAGTAGATTCCGTAAAGACTTGGACCTTCTCAAACACTCCTCGGTAGGTGCGGTTTCTAACCGCACCGATGCGAGGTGTCCAATCAATGCTAAAATCTACTATAGAATGAAGGGTAAACGTTTATGAATTCAGAGATAACACTTAAGCAGAACATTGAGAACGCCCTAAATAACTTCCTTGATGATCAACAACCGCTGCGGGAAGCATCAACAACTTTCCTAAATACGCTCGGCTACTACAGCAGACGGGTCGGAAACGACGACTTGGACAGCGAGCGGTTTGAACGCCTCATCGCATCCGATCTTAACACTGCAACATCAGCTCAGAAAATCCGTATTCAAGACTGCCAGTCCTTCTTTCACATCATGCAAGTAACGGACGCTGAGATTAACCAACAGCGAACGCCAGAGCAAAGGGCGTTGTTTGAAAGTAGGGGCATGGACGAGGCCCTCAGAACCTCCTATATGTTTGTCGCTCTTCAACTCGCTGCTGATACTTATACGCGCACACAACTCGCTGACATGACCCGTTTTCTCTCTCAGGCGTTTCCACAATCCATGCTGGTAATGTTCAGGTATGCGGGTGTTATCTCTATGGCTATTATTAACCGCAGGCACCACAAGCGTACTCTGGATAAACAAGTGCTGGAGAAAGTGACGCTTATCAAGGACATTTCCCTCAATTCCCCGAAGCGGGCGCATCTTGACATTCTCTGTGATCTTCATCTTCAACGGCTTATTGAAAAAGAAGGCGTTAGCAACTTCGATGCCCTCCATGATGCATGGGCCGGCATTCTTAATACAGAAGCACTTAATAAACGTTTCTATCGTGACCTTGAAGAGTGGTATGAATGGGCGGCAAATACATGCCAATTTCCAGATAATGAAAATAAGACTCAAGTTATCCGAATGATAACGCGTATCCTCTTTATTTGGTTTCTGAAGGAAAAGCACCTCGTGCCATCAGACATATTTGAAGAGAAAGGAGCTCGAGTATACCTGAAAAATCTTGATTTTGATACCTCTGATTACTATCAAGCTATCCTGCAAAATCTTTTTTTTGCTACACTCAATACACCAATTTCCGGACGCGCTTTTCGAGAATCTAATGATACCATTGATACTAACACGTCAACAACCGGACAATCCTCTCACCCACCGCCTAATCCGGATCATCGTAATTCAAACAAATATCGATATGACGACTTGCTCCGAAAGGGCAACGCTTTTTTGGAACACCTGAAGCAGGTCCCATTTGTTAACGGAGGCTTGTTTGACTCTCTGGATTCGTTTAAGGGACAAAAGGCTGGTGGTAAACGTAGCGATTGCTTCACAGATTGGCCTCGGCATAGGCGAAAATTGCATGTGCCAGCAAAACTCTTTTTTCAAAAAGAAAAAGGACTTTATGAAATCTTCTCGCGCTATAAATTTACCGTTGAAGAAAATACGCCAGTTGAACAGGAAGTAGCACTTGATCCAGAACTCCTCGGACAGGCGTTTGAGAACCTAATGGGGGTGTATAATCCCGAAACTGAGGAACTTGCTCGCAAAGAAACCGGATCCTTCTACACCCGCCGCCACGTTGTAGACTATATGGTAGACGAAGCACTCATCGCTTACTTTCTGCAGAAGGTTACTCCGGGGGATGGAGACATTAAGTTTTTAGAAGAACGCCTTCGTGACGATCTGCTCGCTTACGACCAGCTCGGAAAAAAAGATAATTCCAATGATCATATGATCTATGATTGTGAGCTTGAGCCGATGATTCAAGCTATAGACGACCTTAAAATTCTTGATCCTGCTGTCGGTTCTGGGGCGTTTCCGATGGGAATTCTCAATAAATTGGTCTTAATCCTCAAAAAACTGGATCCAGAGAACGAGCGTTGGAAGCAGCAACAAATTGAGCAGGTGAGCAAAATCCCAGACCCGCAAAGCAGAGAAGGGGCCCTGGATGTAATTGACGAAGTTTTTTCGGAAGCAAACCAATACAATAACTATGGTAGAAAACTTTACCTCATCCAGAACAGTATTTACGGCGTGGACATTCAACCGATTGCCGTGACAATTGCCAAACTCCGTTTCTTTATCTCGTTGGTCATAGAGCAGCAGCCAAACGATATCCCGAGCAAGAACTACGGTATTCGTCCGCTTCCTAACTTGGAAACGAAGTTTGTCGCTGCTAACACCCTCATTGGCTTGAATGAGCTACGAGAGCCCGACCTACAGTCATTGCTTTTAAACGATGCTATTCAGCAACTCAGAGATAAAATTGAAGCTATCCGAGCCAAGTATTTTAGTGAAAATGACCGCGAGGTCAAATTACAATATATAGAGGATGAGGAAGCGTGCCGCGAGCAATTAGCAGAAGCATTAGCAACAGAACATACGATATGGTGCAAGCAGGAACAAAACAGGATATCCGAACAAGTAAAACGAGTTCCGAAGGAACGAGCGCGTCAACAATTACGAGAGAAATTGCAAAAGGTATATAAGGGGCGCGAGGCTAAGCTCACTGCGGGGGTTGTCGAGGCAAAACGAATTGCCGATTGGGATCCTTATGACCAGAATGACAAAGCAGATTTTTTCGATCCGGAGTGGATGTTTGGTATCACGGACGGGTTTGATATCACCATTGGCAATCCCCCCTACGTCAGAGCAGATGCCGGCGAGAAAAATGCGGAATTACGACGGCAGATTAGGGATAGTAAGCAGTATGAAACACTTTTTGAGAAGTGGGACCTGTTTATACCGTTTATTGAACAGAGTTATAAATTGCTCAAGCCTGATGGTTTTACAACGCTTATCGTCTCCAATGCCTATTGTCACGCGAAATATGCACAGAAATCACAGAACTGGTTTTTGGAAAATAGTAAGATATTACGCCTTGATTTTTGTGGTAAGGTACCCCTCTTCGGGAGCGTGGGGGTGCGAAATGTAATCTTCCTCTTTCAAAAAACAGATAGTAGTCACAACAAACCCCAACGCCGTGAACATTATCCAGAATTCGGCAAAGTTCAACTCTTATCGACTGACGAACAACAGAATCTTACGTACCGAACGTTTTTCCCAGAAGATGCCATCGCACAGCATTTTGCTAAGCCAACCATAAATCTTGATAAAATTTGCTATATTAGTGTTGGTATGGTTGTTCATGCTGATGAAAAAAGAGCGGAAGGTGAGTTTGGGTTGAAAGATGTCGTTTCAAATGAAAAAGATAGTCTGCATCCGAAACCTTTTGTAGAAGGTAAGTATCTTGCCCGGTGGCTTCCTAATAAAAATAAATGGCTTGAGTGGGGAACGCAAAGGGCACCTGCCTTATTCCGCCGCAGGACATTCCCAGAATTATATAAAGTTGAGGAGAAACTAATTTCAATTTCCATGGCGGCGAGTGTTGAAAAATTGCGTGTTGTTTATGATAATCAAAAACTCTGTCATAACGACTCAGCGTATTGTTTTATCCCTTGGCACAGCCTAGCAGGAGTTCAAAACAGATCAATCAAACAGCGAACCCGGTACCGCGATGAAAGACCTAAAAGACTTGATTTGCCCGAGCGAGAAGAACTCGAACAAACAAGTTCTCGCTTTGAACTAAAGTACTTACTTGGGGTCATGAACTCTACTGTCGCAGATGAATTTTTAAAGACAAATCGTCGTCACAACATTCGCATCTACCCTGATGATTGGAAAAAACTCCCGATTCCGGACGTGTCATCTGAGCAGCAAGCTCCAATTATTGCGTTAGTTGATGAGATACTCACTGCCAAACGTGCGAATATTGAAGAGGATGTGTCTGACCTTGAAGATGAGTTGGATACATTGGTGTCTCACTTGTATAGTTTGTAAACAGGAAAACTGAGTACTCTGAAATTTTCTTAGTAGATTTACACTCTCCCTCTCGTGTCTTGCAAGGCCACATACTCGCCCTAAAATTGAGAGGATTTGTAGAGGGGCAGGATATCGACCCCCACGCATTGACTCTCCAAAGGCAATATTGGAGAAATTCTGATGTTTGATAATAATTTTGATCCTATCAAGGAAAAACATGAGGCGCACACAAAACTTATTAACCAATTCGGTAGTTTTGAAACGTATTTTAACTTTGTCCGTCAACGTCAGGCGGAACGAATGAAACAAGGCGGAAAGTACGTAGATTTCTCACAGGATCGCCCAAAACTGCGTGGCAATGTCTTTCTTAAACTTTAGCTTATACAGCGAGGGGATTGGAATCCGGCTGCTTTGGAACCCCTCACTGAGGGGTTCGCTCGGCAAACCGTTAGCACGCTGACCTTTATCTAAACACAACAACCGAAGCAACCCTCCGTTTCTTTTTTTCTTTGCAAACTTCAATAGATAAGGGTACCAAGAAAGGTGTCACGGGTGATATCATACCTTCAAAGAACGCGTTTTGAACTTCATTTTCCTTGGTAACACTGGAATTTTTTGGCGCGAGGTATCCATCTATGGATTTTATGAGTATGCGGTAAACCGAGAAAAATCAGAAAAAATCCAGAAATAACACAAATTAACTTGGATTACTTAACAGAATATAGTATAATTAGTATCATGACAGAACACCCGCATGAAATGCGAGACCCGATTTATGGGTTTATCAAACTATCTAAAAGAGAAAGAAATTTAATTGACACAAAGGTCTTTCAGCGTCTTCGCCGGATTCGGCAATTGGCGAGGTATTTTGAAATCTGCTTAGAAGGATATACAATGTACACGATAGATGTCCTGTTGCTTGTTATCAAGGAAGCAGGAGAAAATGGCTTACAAGGAAGAACGCTCCTGCAAAAGAAAGTCTATTTTCTATCTGAGCTTATGGATGTTGATTTAGGATTTTCCGCACATTACTACGGACCTTACAGTGGCTTAGTTGCAGGGCACCTAGCAAGTTTAGTAAATCATGGATTTCTTGATGAACGGACAGAAACTTTTGAAACGACTCCATCTCGGAACCCCTTCGGTGAGAGAAATCGGTATACTTACCATCTAACTGATGGGGCTAAAGAGTTATGGAACGACATTGAGAACGATATACAAGTTGCGGAATGGAAGGAAAAGTTGGAGCGCATAAACGCTCACGAAATCGCTGAAGACTTTAACAAACTCTCCATCGCGGCGAAAGTGCATTATATTGTTAAGTGGAGGAGGAAAGCCACAGTCGCAGAAGTCAAACATGTCGCTGGAGAGTATGGATGGAACGTCCAGCAGAACGATATCGAAACCGTAGTCTCGTTTTTAACCGAGCTAGGGCTTGTAACACCTGATGAAACTGATGACATTCCGTTCTAAAAGCGGGGAGACGTTTGGGATGTAACTTCGATCCAGCAGCTGGCGCAGAAACTCAGAAAAACCTGTCCTGCTCTGGTGTTGAGCGTCAATGGTATCTCGTCAAACCTCGCCAGCAACAACAGAGGGCTTCTTGCAAGACAGGTATGATGTAGCTGCACATGGTGTGCCCACCAACTCGCCATATAGAAGACTCCTTTTTCAAAAGGAGTTGCTTTCATTCGGTCCTTTTTGCTAAAATAGCAGCACTGTATTTCGAAGCAACTCCGATTTGGACGTTAAAGGAAGCTACCGCTTCCCTTCTTAACTGCCAATATTATAGCTTTTTTGACGAATTAAAACAAGCGAAAATCCCTTATTTTCACTGGGTTTATTGCACCTCTTTTACAACTTTTAATTAATCCTAAAACGACTTATTACGATAAGGAGTAATCCAATGAGTCAAAACAGGGCACATATCATACGAAAAAACAGGCGGAAGACTAAACTTTTAGTAGGTCTTCCATTTGGATTAATTTTCTTGGGCGTTCTCTTGGCTGGTCTCTCTGAATTATTACCGAAAGCAAGAGTCCCTCCACCTTCACTCTCTGCTCCATCTTCAAAACAGTATCACTCTACGAGCAGCGACACAATCGAACGCATAATGAAAACCTATAACTTCGATTTCAATCAAGCACAACTCTACATAATGCGTTACAATCAGCAAATTGCTTACGATAGAAATGAAAAGGCGATGCAAAGTGTCTACAATCGCCTCCTTAAAAAGTATCGGAACAGATTATCAGAACAACAAGCTAACCGGGCAATGGACGCTGCTGTGAAAAGTTTAGGAATGTACTGAACCGTTTTGTAGTCCACGTTCAAGTAAGGTTGAATGCGAGTGCCCAGTCACCTCACAATGTTTTTGACACAATTGGGCGAATGACTATATACTATGCCTCATTAGGACAATTGGCACGTAAGAATCTTGCATGCACAAATTCATGCACCGTGTCGGAGAGAAGTTTGGGATGTAACTTCGATTGAGCACGTATAACGTCGTTATGCACCTTGCAGCATGGAAATCCGTTCCAGTTTCCGCCAAAGCTTCTGTTGCTTCTTCGGAACTTTTCACGATAAACGTGCTGAGGAAATTCGGATTTGTCAAGCCACCATATAAATCTCATTTAATACAATACATGCACTCGATTCTTCCCACGCATCGTCTCATCGGGCATCGCAATCGGGGTTTCAACGATAACGATGAGCGCACCATCAGCACTAATCGCAAGCGTATCGTAAGGGAGCTGCCCCTCCGTGCGGTAGGTATACAGGTATTTCGATAAGCCACCCCCGGATGCTGTCAGGTCGAACATTGACAAGCCGTGGAGGCTCTCATTCGGATCCTGTGCACGCTTAGAAACAGATAATAGGGCGTAGCGATCCGCCGCATCGATGCGTAAACCTTGCGGCATATTCTCAAGTTGCCACTGCCAGATTTTTTCACCCGTCCAAGAATAAGCGAACAAGGTCATCGCATTCGGGTGTGCCCCCGAAGGACGTTGTGCCCCTTTTTGGAGATGGTAGGGAATATATGTATCCCCGGTGACAAAAAGTGCCGCTGCGTCCGTCGCATCAATTGTTCCAGACGTCGCTACGATCGGAATACCACTTACCTCTAATGGGGTCGTCAGATTTTCCTGCCATATCGGCTCTGGGTTATTGACATCAAAGATGAAGGCGCGTCCATCGTCCGTTGTTACGTTGATAAATTGACCATCAGGTGACACACTCACCCCACGCCAAAACGTGACTTGTGAAAAATAGGGGGGCAACGGTTCAATATCAGCGAGCCACTTTTCTCTCCCGTCGTTCGCGTTGAGGACGACGAGCGTGCCGTTACCTGTACCCTTTGCATCTGCTGCACCTTGCAAATTGTGTCCGGCATCTGTGACGAGTGCAAGTGTTTCTCCATCGGCACTTGTGTCAAACCACCGTATTATCTTCGATACCGCGCTATCGTCGGGCCATTTCCAAGTAACGTCTCCCGTTTCACTATCGAACCTATAGAGTTGGGACCTCTTACGGGGTGTATCGTTTTCTGTCCACGAATGCACAGCGGCAACCAGAAGGTCACCGTTCGCCAACGTTTGCATACAAGACTGACCGGGGTAGCTGATCCATGCGTAGACACTTCCCGGATCATTCGGCGTTGAGGTCTCTATGTCATCGGCTGTACGGTATTTCCAGCGAAGTGTCGGCGTATGAGCTGTTAGATTGTAGCAGTAGATGAATCCGTCTGATGCCTGTTCCCCGACGTAGAGCAGCGCGTTGTTAGGGCTGAACGCCACCCGCCGCACGTAGCCTTCCGAGATGCGGGTCTTCCAAAGCGTTTCCCCCGTGAATGGTTGGAGGATCGCGAGATGTCCACTGTCTGTCGCAACCGCCAACTTTTCTGTGTTGGACGCGCTTCCGGTCCCTAAGGCCACGGCTGTCGGTTTCGCCGGCTGACGGAGGTTTTCCATCAATGACAAAAGTCCATCTAATTCAACAGTCCGAATCAGATAAGGTTCAGGCTTGAGCGGTGAAGTTACTGTTGTCTCATTCTTGCTCAAGCGGAATTGGTAATTTTCGTTCGGTTGCCATCTGCATTGGAGAAAAACGCGATTCGCGTCAAGCCTCTGCAGTGTAGGTGCCTCGGCTAATGCGTGTGTTGTGCCCTTAGACATCGTTGCGACATTAATCTCACCTTCAATACCGTTTTTCTGTTGTGTTTCAAGGACTACGCCTGTCCGCACCCAGGTGACCCTCAGATCGGCTGTCACAGTGCTGATGGGCAAGGCGATAAACAAACAAAGTAGATTTAAAAATTGGATTCGCTTCATAGTTGTGTTTCCTTATATTGTAATTTGGTATAATGTCTTAATCCGCCACGCGCCAGAGGCCTCGCCCTAATCTCGCACCGAGGAGTACACCGATAAACGTATAGACGAATCCTTCTATCAGAATTCGGAGAATGATATACCAATCGGCATAAAAAAGCCGATAGAGCAGTATGGAGAGTTGCACATCGACATAGACAGCAATCGCATCACAGAGACCTAACACAAGTGCCCATACGAGCAGGCTACGGCTCCGCACAAATAGAAAGCCCGTCTCCAGGAGGAGAACGCTTGTACCAGTGTAGACGAGGGCCATCGGTGTAAACAGTCCAAATGTTACGCCCCCGAGAAGTAACCGGACTGCGGAGACAAGCAAGATGACACCACTCCCTTTGTTATGTAGCTTCAGGGCATCGCGCTCCGAATTTTCAGGGTCGCCACTCATATAAATTAACAATGCCGTCAGCAAAGCATAGTAAAGTGTCTCATTTATCAAGCCAGTCAGCAGTACAGAAATAGGGCCGAGAAGTGCCTGAATTAAGTTAAGGAATAGCGTTGAGGGGACCAGCACTGCCACAAAAACCGTCGTGCCAAATAAGGCGATAACGATGAGTTGTTTCGTGGTGAAACCGGCGAACAGCTGTTTGTGCAACTTTAGGACAACTGCCAATCCGATGGTACTACTAATGACTGCCAAAAGACTGACAAGCAGTGCCTGCCGGTTGGGAACAATTAGCTGAAGTGGATGTTCTTCACGAAAGATGATTGCATCGCTCCCCCAGACCTTCACCGCAATATCGCGCGTGTATTCTCCAGGAATCGCCTGCTCTATCCTACCCGCTTTGAGATACGTCGGATGAAAGTAGATAGGTAACGGAATTTCCGTAACTTCACCACCGGGTAAGCTCGCGAAGGCGACGCTCTGATTCGTACCGCCATTCGCTGTCTCTGGTGGTTTGAGAAAAGGGACAACTTCGCCGGTCTCTATATCTCTATTGATTGATGACACAGCCACATGGATAGTTTCCTCGCCCTGATTGTGGAGTCGGATTGTCTGATAGGTCATCGGCTCAAATGGATTCGCCTGCGAGGGGTCAAGCCAACGGAACAGGGGACGTGGGTAGTAGATGGTATCCTGCCGCTGCTTGGCATCTACCGCGCCTGTTGCGTCTGTAGGCATTTTGATCGATGCTATCGAGAGGTATTCAGTAATCTCTGAAACGGATGCTGCTCGCAACTCGACTGTTGTCTGTTGTTCCCACGTTTGCCCTATATCTGTTGTGAAGCGGACAACTCCCGATATTTCTTGCCTGTCTGAGTTTGTTGTTGTGAAGGGCTTCAGCACCAGTTCACGGTACCAGACTTCTGAGTCGACGCGAAATCTACCAGTGGTCGAAAGACACGTGCCTACATCGGTCGTTTCAGTCTGCCAGCCTGTTGGCAGACGCACAACGATTAACGTTGATGGGAGACAAAGTTCAAGGGCAAAGGTCGCTGGTATCTTCCCATTTCTAACGAGGATTGTGGCTGTCATTTCGCTTTCGTGTACGACGAGAGCAGCTTGCTCGTTATTTGCTGTATTTTCTTCCGCTATCTGCATGCCAATACCGTAAGGGATACCGATTTCTAAGCTACCTTGTGTGTATGTCTGGGGCGCAGTTACCGTTTGAACATCCACATCGCCAGTTGTTAAGGTCGCTTCAAACCTATAGGTTTCCCCTTCACGCCATTCAAAATAGAGCGGCTCTGTTTGACGGGGTGGCGCAGGAAAAGTCAGCTGCGCCACCATCACACCATCGGCGTTAAAGGCCTTCAGGCGTTGAACAGGTGCTTCCGCGCACAATTGCGCCTTCGCTCCCAGTGAAAAGAACGTTACCTTCCATGTGAACGCTTCTTCTTTGGGAGCTGAAACACAACTCAGAAAAAAAACAAGGATCGGCAAATAGCAGACAGCCTTGGATAAGATGTCCGAACTGTCGTTTATGAAATGGGTAGAGGGTCCGGGATTAAATACTTTTTTAATCATAGCAAATCTTAAAATCATAAGAATACTGGGTTCAGACTGCTACGCAAAACTGACAACCCTTAGCGGCCCTGGCCTATGATGACTAAGTCAAGGATATTAACGACTTGATCTCTATTGACATCGGCGCCTATATCGGAACCCTCATCCCCTAAGAATCGGCTGGCAATAATTAGGTCTGCCGCGTTGACGAACCCATCGTTGTTGATGTCTTCACGGCGTGGGACAATCTGCGCGAATCCGACCTTATCAGCACCGGGACCAACGTGGTAGGAGCGTAAGAGAGACGCATGTGCCACATCCATGACGCGAACGAAATCTTGTCCGCTCCCTGCCCAATCGGGCTGGGTGATATAGAGATTCCCATCTGGGGCGAAAGTCAAGCCGCCACTGATGGAAACATCGGCATCGTTGCTGAAGTTGGCAATCACGTCATCTTCATCTCGAATCCACTCTCGCTCTGCGACATCGTAGATGAGCAAACCCGGATTTTGCCAACTCCCTTGGAGAAACAGCTGCTTGCGTGAATTAAGGGCAGAGGCACCAGGCGTAAAGTCGAGTTTAACCGTTTTAACAATCTCATCAGTCGCTGTATCAATCAGAATGAGATGCCCCGGGATGTCATTGTAATTTCCCGTCGTTTTGAGAATGACAGTGGATTCACCGTCGTTGACGATTGTGCTTGCATTTGTCGGCACCGGGATGGATTTCAATATTATGTCTGTTTCCGTATCAATCACTGTGACACTGCTCTCATAATAGATGGTTCTGCGTTCAGCTGGATCCCACTCCCATGCTGGATTTGAGACGTAGGCTTTGCCGTTGAGAAGTGTGATACCGGTCGGTTTGTTGAAAGAACCAGTGAGGGCTTTCGTCACATTGCGATTCGGAACGTCGATGACGTGTACCTCGTGGGCCGCGGCACAAGTGACGTACATTTTCTGTTCGTTGATAAAAGCAATCTGCTGAGGGGTCGCGCCTGCTTGAATCGGGATTTCGCCAACAATTTTTCGGTCTTCCAAGTTGATAATAAAGATGCCGTCCCCGAAGCTTGCATCGCCTGGAATGGGTAAGTTAAAAGTGGCGATATAAGCAAGATGCCCGTGAATGGCAAGGCCAACGGCTCGCCTCTGATTAAGCACCTCAGCGCTGAAATGGAGTATTTCATTATCAACAGCCCGATTTTCATTCGGTTCCATGAGATCAATAAGTGAGAGTGAAGCAGTGATACCTAAGTCTGGGTGCGTTAGTGCATTTATAACAACCGCCAGCTCCTGAACCTCTGTTTGTCCAAAAGCGGAACTAAGGAAGAGTGTGAAGAGTATCACCCCTATAAGTAGGATCGAGTGTAGCTGGTGAGGATGGCGCAAAAACTGCCGCCGAGTCGAAAAAACTTTGTTCATACTTTCTAATAATAAATTTCGGTTTGCAAGTTGCACCGAAATCCTCCGTAATGAAAATGAAACAAAAAACCCCTGCTTTCATAGCCTTTTCGTAGCAAGTGTTGACTTGCGAACGGCTCGAAAAGCAGAGGAGGCGACATTCTGCATGAGTCTTATCCTGTCGTTTCGGGCAAGAATTTTATACCCTTATCGGTATTTCTATGTTTCTGACAGGATATTACTGTACGCTGTTCCACTGCTTTCCCGCGAAAGCAGATACATGAAACACGATTCAGGCAGGTCTCCTGACTTCCGATCTTTTGTTGGGTTTGCATCTGCTGAACCTTCCCATCAATGCGTTGACAGTGGTTTCTACAGCGGATATTTACGATCGCTCACAGTGGCGGGGCCGTGGCGGACTTTCACCGCACTTCCCTATTCTCCGACTATTCCGGCACCTAAATCGCTAACTTATTCAATTGTAATGCGTATATTGTATCACGTTGCGCTATTCTTTGCAAATATTTTTTCCAATTAAAAATTTGACAATACAAAATGAATGTAGTATTATTAATGTTAGTATTTTGAGCACTACGCCAACGCGAGTCTTTAACAGTTATTAATCTATCTCCAAAGAGCGATAAACATGACAATTGTAGGCTCACACGCCAGCTTGTATAGCGTATCCAGCCATTGGCATTGGTGGCATTCCAACTGCTTGTGGGGGAGTGTGCGCCTAAACGGATAACGGAAGTAACGATTGAAAATCATCGTTTTTCATTTCTGAAATTTTCAAAGTCTTGTTGAAGCCTTATGCACACGAATCCGAACTGCATAAGGTTTTTTGTTTTTAAAAAGGAGAATTTGATGAAAATTCTATCGGAACTTAAGTATAACAGTGACGGTTTAGTCGCTGCAGTCATTCAAGATGATACGAACAACGAAATTTTAATGGTAGGCTATATGAACACGGAAGCGCTAAAAGAGACACTGACGAGTGGACGTGTCTGTTTCTGGAGCCGTTCCCGCCAGAAACTCTGGATAAAGGGGGAGACCTCAGGGCATACACAGACGGTTAAGTCTATCGCAGTCGATTGTGACGGCGATGCCCTGCTCATAAAAGTCGATCAGAAAGTCGCAGCGTGTCATGCTGGCTATCGTTCTTGTTTTTTTAGAGAGGTTTCCCCCGACGGAGAGTCAACGCGTGTGATTGGTGAAAAGATTTTCGACGCAGATGCTGTCTATTAAACGCCGATAAACGTTCGATGAAGGCAAATTGTCTCAGTGAAGCAATGTCGTCAGTTTTCGTATCTTAGCATCCGCTCGGAAGTTGCTTAATGTAAGCTCACCATTATCCTTACTTTGATAAAAAATAGTGCCCGCTTATAAAATGTGTTACTGCGGGGCGAAGAACTTTGATGTTAAAGATATGAAAGAGGAGTTATGATGTACTATCCCACGTTGAAAGGATTTCGCGAGGCAGCGAAATCAGGAAACACAGTTCCCGTGTATCGATCAATCTTAGCAGATATGGAGACTCCCGTGTCCGCCTTCTACAAGTTGATGCCAGATAATTATGCGTTTTTGTTAGAGAGTGTTGAAGGCGGTGAAAATGTTGCGCGCTATTCATTTCTTGGAAGCCAGCCAGCAGTGCTTTTCCGAAGCAAAGCACATCAGGTTACTATTGAATACTTGACGACAGGTGAAACTGTATCCCGGGAATATGAAGACCCCTTAGGGGCCCTTGAGGAGCTGATGCAGAATTATGAACCTGTCCCTATCGAGGGATTACCGCAATTCCACGGGGGGGCGGTCGGTTATATGAGTTACGACATGGTGCGTTTCGTAGAGGAGCTGCCTGATAGCACTGAAGATGATCTACAGATTCCGGATTGCTTTTTCATGATAGCCGAGACGATTCTGATATTCGACCATGTGAATCATCAGATTAGGGTGGTAGCGAACGCACATATTGACGGAGATGTGGACACCGCTTATGCGGATGCGGTTGCAGAAATTGATGCCTTGGTAAAGAAACTCACGTCTGTTCCAGAAATACGCCTAGACGTGAAAAAAGATAATCAATCAGAGCCGCAAGCGGATGTCTCATCAGAGCCGCAGTCGAATTTCACGAAGCCTGCTTATGAGGATATGGTGCGACGCGCCAAAGAATACATAGCCGCAGGGGACATCATCCAGGCTGTATGTTCGCAGCGGCTGAGTTGCCCGGTATCTGTAGACCCATTTGAGGTGTATCGGGCTTTGAGGGTGGTCAACCCCTCGCCATATATGTATTATCTGAAATTTGATGGTTTTAACATCGTAGGTGCATCACCAGAGATGATGGTCCGTGTAGAAGACGGTATCGTCCAGACGGTTCCAATCGCTGGCACCCGGCCGCGTGGCACCACACCGGCAGAAGACAAAGTGTTAGAACAGGAGCTCCTCACGGATCCGAAAGAACGTGCGGAGCACGTCATGCTCGTGGATTTAGGCCGCAACGACCTTGGCCGCGTGTGCAAGTATCATACCGTTGAGGTGACCGACCTTATGATAGTCGAACGTTTTTCACATGTGATGCACATTGTTTCACGCGTCGTTGGCCGCCTGCGTGAGAATATGACAGCTTTTGATGTCCTTCGCTCGTGTCTACCCGCGGGGACGCTTTCTGGTGCCCCCAAGGTACGGGCGATGGAAATCATCGACGAACTTGAATCGACGCGTCGGGCGACGTATGGCGGCGCAGTCGGGTACTTCAGTTTTTCTGGCAGTGCTGACACAGCGATTGCGATCCGAACTGCCCTCATTAAAGATGGCATCGCTTACGTGCAAGCCGGAGGGGGGATCGTCGCAGATTCGGTCCCGGAAACCGAGTATTATGAAACCCTAAATAAGGCAGGGGCAATGTTCACGGCTATTGAGTTGGCGCAACACGGGCTCTTGCAGTGAGAAATAACCGTCGATTTTTGTTAAAGGGGGAAAAATGGTTTTAATGATTGATAACTACGACTCTTTTACCTATAACCTCGTTCAGTACCTCGGTGAACTCGGTGCTGAACTGGCAGTTCACCGGAGTCGACAGATAGAGGTGGACGCATTAAATGCCTTGAAGCCGGAACGGATTGTCATATCCCCGGGCCCTTGTACGCCACGAGAAGCAGGCATATCTAACGACGTTATAAAGCACTTCGCTGGAAAAGTCCCAATTTTAGGCGTTTGTCTCGGACACCAGTGCATCGGGGACGTGTTCGGCGGGGAGGTGGTGCGTGCGGATCGATTGATGCACGGCAAGACCTCCATGATAGCCCACAACGGTGCTGAGCTTTTTGAAGGCTTGGATAATCCGTTTGAGGCGACGCGCTACCATTCGCTTATCGTCCGAAAGCAAACACTGCCAGATTGCCTCGAGATTACGGCATGGACAGATCAGGAAGAAATCATGGGACTTCGGCATAAAACTTTACCTATCTGGGGTGTACAGTTTCATCCGGAATCGATTTTAACAGCTGCTGGAAAGAGTCTGTTACAGAACTTTTTGGCACTCTAACAGAGAGGTTTAATAATGACAAAACAGACGGGCCAAACGACACCGATACCGGTTTTGGTATCTTGGTCTTCAGGTAAGGATTCCGCTTGGGCATTGCATACGCTACGGGAACATCCAGAAAACTATGACGTGCGCGGTATTTTTACGACTGTTACGAAAACATTTGACCGGGTGTCTATTCATTCTACACCGGCATGGGTGCTGAAGCAGCAGTCTGAAAAGCTCGGGGTACCGTTGTACAAGATACCGATTCCCTATCCTTGTTCTAATGGCATCTACGAAGAGGCGATGCGGAAATTTCTTACCGAGGTAGAAGCGTTACCTGAACATTTGGAGGCATCACATTTCGCATTTGGCGATCTGTTCCTTGAAGACATCCGTGAGTACCGGGAGGGTAAACTCAGGGGAACGGGTTTCACACCGATTTTTCCGGTGTGGGGTGAAGACACGGCGCAGCTTGCCCAAAAGATGATGAATTCTGGCATGCGTGCCATTGTTACAGCACTTAATCCTACCAAAGTCCCTGCTGACTTTGCAGGACGATGGTTTGATGCTGAACTCCTCGCGGACATGCCTGATGGGGTAGATCCGCTAGGCGAAAATGGGGAGTTCCATACATGCGTTGTTGATGGCCCGATGTTTAGTTCAGCGGTTGCAGCGAAACCGGGGAGAGTTGTTCAAAGAGATGTTGTTTCTACTGAAGATAGGAATGACAAAATTCATTCGCGTCTAAACACCACGCCGACTTATGTTTATGCTGATGTCGTGCCGTTGGATACGTAAGCCTTAGGCTATCCTATGAAGAAAGCAGTTGTCTTATGGACGGGTGGAAAAGATTCTGCTCTCGCACTTCAAGTCTCCTTAACTCTTTACAATATAAGGAGACTTGCCTGTTTTGTCCCCGCAGACAATCGGCAGTTCTACGCCCACCCGACGCGACTCATGGAACTGCAGGCTCGAAAAATCGGACTTCCAATTGAATTCATGCCGATCTCTGAACCTTATGCCTTGAGCTTTAGATGCACCGTTTTTTAAGGAATCCATCCGCTTGGAAAGCACACGGATCGTTGAAGCGGTTGAATATTACTACCTCACCTATGAAAAGGGAGTGTAAAGCATTAACGTTCCAATTTCAGCCAGTTCTGGACCCGCAGGAGTTTGTCCGATGGGATGTGGGAGGCATTCGCCTCTGTAGGAAAAGTGCCGTTTTCGACTTCCTCCCGATAGCTGCAGATTGCTTCAAATGTAAGGTCCTTGTAATTCTGGTAGCGTTTGGCGTGTTTGAAAGGGGGACCTATTCCTAATATATCGTTGACGACGAGTACCTGGCCGTCACAGAACCGTCCCGCCCCGATGCCGATGGTAGGAATATTGAGGGTTTGGGTGATGATTTGGCTAACCTCTTCAGTGATTTTCTCAAGGACGATGAGTTTCGCGCCAGCGTTCGCGAGGGCTGATGCCGTTTCGATGAGACGTTTAGCTTTGGAAAACGTTTTGCCATGTGTTGCTGCTTTAGGCCCGTGGATCTGCGGATTATGCCCAATGTGTGCGCAAACCGCTATACCGTGTTCGGTGAGAGCTGCAACGATCGGGACCTTCTCTAGACCACCTTCTAATTTGACACCGTCTGCACCGTCAGCTAAGAAGAGCTGTGCATTAGCAACGGCCTGTTTCGCGTCTCGGTCAGCGGTGTAAGGCATATCGACGAGGAGGTAAGCGTTTGTCACACCACGGCTCACTGCTTTGAGATGGTGCCGCATATCTGCCATCGTTACTTCTACCTCGCTGCTATATCCAAGGATATTCGTCCCGAGGCTGTCTCCGACAAAGACGATATCGATCCCTGCCGCATCTTGCAAACGCGCGGTGGGGTAATCGTAGCAAGTTAGCACAGTGATCGGTTGCCGCGCTTGTTTTTTGGTGTGTAAGTAAGCGATGTCTTTCTTCACGCTTCCGTGCTGCCTCCGTAGAACGTCCAAACCCAAATCAGGTTAAGCCAAGATTTCTGCTACAGTTTCCCCAATGACATCAAGGCTATCAGCCACAGCGATTCCAGCGTCTTTGAGCGCCCGAATTTTGTCCGCAGCCGTGCCACGGCCACCGGAGATGATTGCCCCCGCATGCCCCATCCGTTTTCCCGGGGGGGCAGTCTGCCCAGCGACAAAGCCGACAACCGGTTTTGTCATTTCATTTTTTATGAACAGTGCCGCTTTTTCCTCAGCCGTACCACCGATTTCGCCAATGAGAACAACAGCCTCTGTGTCAGCATCTGCTTCAAAAAGCTTCAGGACATCAACAAAGTTCGTTCCGATGACGGGATCCCCACCTATACCGACACAGGTGGACTGACCGATGCCGAGACATTTCAATTGATAGGCGGCTTCGTAAGTCAGGGTGCCGCTACGCGAAACGATACCGACGTTTCCGGGAGTATAGGCGAACTCAGGCATCACACCGATTTTGCATTCACCGGGTGTGATGACACCGGGACAGTTCGGACCGATTAACCGTGTCGGCTTCCCTTGAAGGTACGCCTTCGCTCTAACCATATCAAGAACGGGGATATGTTCGGAAATACAAACAATCAGTTCAACGCCAGCCTCGGCAGCTTCCATGATGGAGTCCGCGGCGTTGAAGCGTGCGGGGACGAAAACCATTGATGTATCTGCCCCTGTTGCTGCAACGCCTTCTGCTACAGTGTCGTAGACTGGAATACCGTTCACATCCGAACCACCTCTCCCCGGAACTGAACCGGCGACAATTTGGGTGCCGTAAGCTGCGCACTGCTCCGTGTGAAAACGTCCAGAACGCCCGGTAATGCCTTGCACAATCACTTTTGTGTTTTTATTAACGAGTATGCTCATATTTTTTCTGGTTATTGGTTTTTCGTTATCGGTTGTTGGTTAAAAAAGGACTGATAACCGACAACCATTCTAATAGGCGCGGGCGAAAATCGCCATTTCCTCCGCGGGTTTACCGCAAACAATACACGCGCCATCTCCGCCGGGTTGTTCTATTGGGACACACCGGATCGTCGCCTGTGTCTCCTCTATGACTTTAGTTTCACATGCTTGGTCGCCACACCACCATGCCCGCGCAAACCCCTCTTCGATTACCGCTGTAAAAGCGCCGTAGGTAGTAGGTTCAGAGGTATTCGCATCGCGAAATGCCGTCGCCCGTTTGAGCATATCTGCTTGAATCGTATCAAGCGTCTGTGTGACTGCTTCAGCCGCGTTAGCAATAGGAACAAAGGTTTTACCTTCTTTGCCCTGAATATCACGGCGTGCAAGAACCAGCTGCTGGTTGCTCAAGTCACGGGGGCCTATCTCCATGCGGAGGGGAACCCCTTTAAGCTCCCATTCGTTGAACCGCCACCCCGGTGAATAGTCGTGTCTATCGTCAACATGATAACGGACATGGCCCAAGGTCTCACAGATAGTGTCAACGGCTTGCATGACTGGCTGTTTATCAGCTTCCCTATTTTTCGGAACGATTGGGACGATGACAAGTTGTGTGGGAGCAAGTCTCGGCGGGAGAACCAACCCTTGATCGTCTCCGTGTGTCATGATAATCGCGCCAATCATTCGGGTGCTAACCCCCCAACTCGTTGTCCAGCAGTACTGTTGTTTCTGGTTGGCAGCGAGGTATTGGATCTCGAAAGCCTTCGCAAAATTTTGTCCCAAATCATGGGATGTTCCTGCTTGTAGTGCGCGTTTATCCCCCATCATCGCTTCAATTGTATAAGAAGTTAATGCCCCTGGGAACTTCTCACTTTCGCTCTTGCGTCCCGGTATCACAGGTATTGCGGCTTCGTTGACAGCGAAATCGGTGTAGATGTCCAGGATCCGCAACGTTTCTTCTTCTGCTTCCGCATGCGTTGCATGGGCAGTGTGGCCTTCTTGCCAGAAAAATTCCATCGTTCTGAGAAAAAGACGGGTCCGCAACTCCCACCGGACCACGTTTGCCCATTGGTTGATGAGGACCGGCAAATCTCGGTAAGACTGAATCCACTGGCTATACATATAACCGATGATGGTTTCAGAGGTCGGACGGATGACAAGAGGTTCCTCCAACTGTTTCCCCCCACCGTGTGTGACAACAGCGAGCTCGGGTTTAAAGCCTTCAACGTGTTCTGCTTCCTTCTCAATGAAGCTCATCGGAATAAAGAGCGGGAACGCTGCATTTTGGTGACCTGTTTCCTTAAAACGGGTATCCAGTTGTTCTTTGACGTTTTCCCAAAGCGCGTAGCCGTAGGGACGCACGACCATGCAACCGCGTACGGGCGCATAGTCTGCCATTTCCGCTTGGCGGATGACTTGTCTGTACCACTTTGCGTAATCTTCACTACGGGGAACTATTTTATCAAACATTTTTTAAATCCGATCACCGTTCCACAATGTAAAACTCATACAAATTGTTCGCTGATCACTCACAATTTCGTTTCACAGTGCTTCTTGGTTAATTTCAACTTTTTGGATATGAAGTGTTTCAGAGCCTTACTTCGCCTGCACCCAACTGGAACTGAATCAGAAACCTGCCCGAAACGAAGAGGAGGGCAGCCCAAGTGTTAATCGTTTAAAGAATCCGTTAGAGCAACGATACCAGGTAAAGGTTTCCCTTCTAAAAATTCTAAGGCCGCGCCACCCCCTGTTGAAATATGGGTCATGCGATCTCCAACACCGGCTTGTTGTATCGCTGCGACGCAGTCACCACCGCCGATAATACTTACTGCCTCCGAATTGGCAATCTGTTTCGCTACCGCAATTGTCCCGGGCGCGAACTTCTCGAATTCATAAACACCTAAGGGCCCGTTCCACACGACTGTTTTTGCCGTTGCAATTTGTTCACCGAATGCAGAGATCGTTTCGGGACCGATGTCTAAGCCTTGCCATCCGTCGGGAATGTCCTGTTTGTCGATACGCTTAGATTCGGTTTCAGGGGAAAAGTCTCGTCCTATAACGTGATCTACCGGTAGAGAAACAGATTCTGAAAATGTTTCTCTTTCAACCAGTGACTTTGCGATGGCAAGTTTCTCAGTTTCAAGAATTGAATTGCCTGTACTGAGTCCCATCGCCGATAGGAATGTATATGCCATACCGCCGCCGATCAGCAGTTTATCAACTTTCCCCAGAAGGTTCTCAATCAGTGTAATTTTATCCGATATTTTGGCACCACCGAGAATAGCAACATAAGGACGTTTTGGATTTTCGAGGGTTGTGCTGAGATAATAAATTTCACGCGCCATGAGAAGGCCCGCGGCGCATGGGCTCAGATAATGCGTCACACCTTCCGTTGAGGCGTGGGCGCGGTGTGCAGTGCCGAAAGCATCGTTGACGTATACATCCGCGAGCGAACTGAGAGCCTCTGCAAATTTTGGAGCGTTTTGGGTTTCTTCGGCATAGAACCGGACGTTTTCAAGGAGTAGGACTTCACCATCGCCCATTGAAGCGACAGCCCGCTGTACGGATTCACCGATACAATCGTTAACATGTGCGACGCGCCTGCCGAGTTTCTGACTGAGAGCAATAGCGATCGGTTGGGTCGTGAACGTCTGTCTGTCAACAACTGAACCCGGTTCAGGTCTGCCTAAGTGTGTTATCAAAATGATTTTTGCATCGGCGTTGATAAGGGCAAAGAGAGTTGGCAGCGCAGCGGTGATACGGGTCTCATCTGTGATCTTGCCATCCTTCATCGGGACATTGAAGTCCACCCGCACGAGAACGCGTTTCCCTGTAACGTCTATGTCTTTTAATTCGAGTTTTGCCACGTGTTTAATGCTCCTGAAGCTTAGATCTTCTGCAAGTTTTACCTTACCTGCTGAAGACGTTGCTTTTTATGCGGGATTCGCTGCTGCTACTGCAAGTTCTGCCGCTTCAGAAAGCCCATCTGCAAGTTGAACGTTCAAGCCCGATTCGGCGATAATCTGTCTTCCAAGTTCCACATTTGTTCCCGCTAAACGAATCACGAGTGGAACCCTGAGTTTGACCTGTTTCGCTGCGGCAACGATGCCGTTGGCGATTGTGTCGCATTTCATGATGCCGCCGAAGATGTTGACAAGAACGGCTTTCACACTTTTGTCTGCGAGGATGAGCTGGAAAGCGTTGGCGACTGCTTCTACAGATGCGCCCCCGCCGACATCAAGAAAGTTTGCCGGTTCGCCGCCGTTCTGTTTAATAATGTCCATCGTTGCCATAGCAAGTCCTGCACCGTTCACCATACACCCGATGTCGCCATCAAGACGGATGTAACTCAAACCCGATTCGCTTGCCGCTAATTCGCTTGGATCCTCTTCGTGGGGGTCACGCATCGCAGCTAGATCCGGATGCCGCCAAAGCGAGTTGTCGTCAAGATTGACCTTGGAATCAAGCGCAACGATATCTAATTCATCCGCTGTTGTTACAATTGTCAACGGATTAATCTCTATGAGTGAGCAATCACAAGCCGTGAAGGCGTTATAAAGTGATATAATCAATTCAACGGCTTTCGGAATAATGGAACGGTATGCTGAATCGGTGATTAATTTGTATGCGAACTCACGTGCCAGAAACTCGGTTAATCCGAAGGCAGGATGCACTTGTGCCCTAATAATCTTTTCGGGGGTTTCTGCTGCAACTTCCTCAATATTAACGCCGCCCTCTTCACTCCCGATTAAAGTAATGTGTGAGGTCTCCCGATCCAGAAGTATAGCGAGGTAGAATTCTTTTTCTATCTCTGCAGCTTCAGCGATCAACACTTTTCGGACGAGTTTGCCGTCAGCCCCCGTTTGAGGCGTTACGAGTTGCATGCCGAGAATCTTTTCGGCACGTTCTTTTACCTCTGCTGGTGAGGTGGCGAGTTTCACACCACCACCTTTTCCGCGGCCACCCGCGTGAATTTGCGCTTTGATGACGTACGTCGGACAATTGAGCTCTTGCGCGATGGTTTCCGCTTCCTCGGGCGTTTCTGCGACCTTGCCGGGCAGCATGTTAACACCGTAGGATTCTAATATTTGTCTGGCTTGATATTCGTGAATGTTCATCTTTCTTGTTGTCTTCGATAAAATTCCTTTGGCGTTTATAATTGCTGGGATATTTGGTTCATAAGTTCCGAATGAGAGATAGTAAGAATTATATCATACTTGGGCAGAGATTGCAAGTTTTTCAGAATGTGTAGACTTCACTGCATATATCCAAGCTGTAGCATGTTTTCCTGTTAGGCTGTGCCTCTTCCGTAGCATAGCCTGTTAGGCTGTGCAAGTCCATCCTTTCAACCTTCCCCCTTTCTTTACCTTCCTTTGCAGCATGTTTTCCTGTTAGGCTGTGCCTCTTCCGTAGCATAGCCTGTTAGGCTGTGTATGTGTAGTCTGTTTTCCTGTTAGTCTGTGGAGTCCATCCTTGCCCCCTTCCCTTCTTCCTTTATCTTCGTTTGTAGCATAGTTTCCTGTTAGTCTGTGCAAGTCCATCCTTTCAACCTTCCCCCCTTTCTTTATCTTCCATTGTAGCCTGGTTTCCTGTTAGGCTGTGCCATCGCTGCCAGCATCATACCAGGACTTAACCGAAACCCCTCACCTATTTAAGTGCCAATCCGAATCTACTCAAGCCGCCGAAGTGCTTCCTCCGCTCTGGCCTTAATATCCGCATCGCCGACTTTTTCCGCGATTCTCAAGGCCGTTCGGAAATCCTGCTTCGCCTCCCACGTGCGATTCAACAAGAACTTGGCAGCTCCCTTGTTGTAGTATGCTGTGGCATAATCCGGTTTGAGTTGTATGGCTTTATCGTAGTCGCTTATCGCAGCAAAGTGCTGACCAAGGGATTCCTTGGTGTTCCCCCTGTTGTTGTATGCTGTGGCATAATTAGGTTCCAGTTGTATGGCTTTATCGTAGTCGCTTATCGCAGCAAAGTGCTGACCAAGGGATTCCTTGGTGTTCCCCCTGTTGTCGTATGCTGTGGCATAATTAGGTTCCAGTTGTATGGCTTTATCGTAATCGCTTATCGCAGCAAAGTGTTCACCAAGGGCTGCTTTGGCATAACCCCTGTTGTAGTATGCTATGGCCAAATTAGGTTCCAGTTGTATGGCTTTATCGTAGTCGCTTATCGCAGCAAAGTGCTGACCAAGGGATTCCTTGGTGTTCCCCCTGTTGTTGTATGCTGTGGCATAATTAGGTTCCAGTTGTATGGCTTTATCGTAGTCGCTTATCGCAGCAAAGTGCTGACCAAGGGATTCCTTGGTGTTCCCCCTGTTGTCGTATGCTGTGGCATAATTAGGTTCCAGTTGTATGGCTTTATCGTAATCGCTTATCGCAGCAAAGTGTTCACCAAGGGCTGCTTTGGCATATCCCCTGTTGTAGTATGCTATGGCCAAATTAGGTTCCAGTTGTATGGCTTTATCGTAATCGCTTATCGCAGCAGAGTGTTCACCAAGGGCTGCTTTGGCATATCCCCTGTTGTTGTATGCTATGGCCAAATTAGGTTCCAGTTGTATGGCTTTATCGTAATCGCTTATCGCAGCAGAGTGTTCACCAAGCTCTACTTTGGCATATCCCCTGTTTTTGTATGCGTTGGCATAATTAGGTTCCAGTTGTATGGCTTTATCGTAATCGCTTATCGCAGCAGAGTGTTCACCAAGGGCTGCTTTGGCATATCCCCTGCCGTTGTATGCGCTGGCATGATCGGGTTTGAGTTGTATTGCTTTATCGTAATCGCTTATCGCAGCAGAGTATTCACCAAGCTCTCCTTTGGCATATCCCCTGTTGTTGTATGCTCTGACAAAATTAGGTTCCAGTTGTATGGCTGTATCGTACTTGGCGATGGCAAGATCGTATAACCCTAAATCATAAAATGAATTACCCGACCTGAAGTAGGTTTCGGCAGAAATAGTTTGATCGACTTGCGACAAAGGTTTCGCCGGTTTTGAAAGGGTTAGTAACGTTTTAAGGTAACTTGAAGGGATAGCAAACTTGAGATTCTGGGCATCAGGGTCTATATGACGAGCGTAAGAAACACCGATGACTTCGCCCCTACTATTTAGCACAGGGCCACCACTACTCCCCGGAGAAATCGAGGGTGTCATCTGGAAACGTTCTTTTGTCCATTTGTCGCGGCGACTGCTGATAATGCCATCTGAAACTGTGCCTTCCAAACCTTTGGGATTACCCACAGCGTAAACCGGCTCGCCAATTTTGACAGCATCGCTGTTGCCAAGCAATAGCGGTTTGATACCAAAGGCAGAAACCTTTAGGAGCGCGAGATCGTTATCCTTGTCAGTTGCTGTGATGCCTTCGATTTTATAGGTAGTCGGCTTGTTCACCAACGTTGCAGTGCCACCTGCTGCCCCTTCAATAACATGGTAGTTGGTTGCAATGAGATTGGGTCTAACAAAGAAGCCGCTGCCAAATAAGAGGGGGCGGCCCTTGCTATCTTGCATCTCTAAAGAGACGGTAGCCGCTAATGCTTTTTCAACGATCTCTGGAACCGTCTGGGCAGGCAGAATACTGAGGGGACAGAAAAGCAACAGGACGATAAAAATAGCCGAAGGCAGTTGCTGAAATGTTCTATTCTGATGTGTCATCAAAGTCCTCCTAATTATAGTCATTTAAGGTTTTATAGCATGACGCACGTCGCATCTGGGCGAATAGTCCCCAAACCTGCATAGGTTGCGCCGCTTTATGCACAGCCTAACGGTCAAAAAATTAGGAAGCGTCTGGAGTTATTCCTTACTCTGGTTGCGCCCCTTTATGCACAGCCTAACAGGCTATGCTACGAAGATAGCAACGTAGTTAATTCTAACGCCGGTTTGAAATAAAAGAGTTTTGTGTAAAATAAGTTTTGGCTCAATTTCTGAGACACACGTCAGGGCCGGGTAACCCAACCCCTACGATTGCCTCAGTTCTCAACTGCATAGCGGCATCCTATCCTTAAACGAAAACTCCCAAAGATTTGCCCGGCTTGCAACGAATATTATCTTGTTGAATCGATGATATAGCAGAATACAGAATCGAACAGATTTATGTGGGACATGAACATAGCGTAAATGTTGTTTGAGTTGCAGATTTATCATCATCAAGACGATCAAGCAAGGTCTGAACGGTCTCCTGAAAGATTGGATGCACAAGTTTAGGGGCAATTTCTACTAAGGGGGCCAACACGAAACGACGCAGATGCATCTCTGGGTGTGGCACGGTCAGTTTTTCTGCTTGCAGACACAAATCTCCATAGATTAACAGATCCAAGTCAATTTCTCTCGGCCCCCAGCGGATGCGGTGTTGTCTACCGACGGCGGTTTCAATGTCTTTTAAAGTGTGTAGTAAGGAGAGCGGCGAGAGATTGGTTTGAATCACAACAACACCGTTCAGGAATTCGCCTTGGGTTTCATATCCTACCGGGGCCGTTTTGTAAATGGAGGAAATCGCTTGTAAAGTGATTCCCGACGTTTTCGATAAGGCATGAATGGCGTTCTGGATATGTTTGAGCCGGTCGCCGATGTTGCTTCCGAAACCGATATATGCTAAGTGCATAACGTTTGCAGTTGATGACGACATGCTGAACCCCGGCAAACCGATTAGGTGATCACTAAAAGCTCCTCAAAGTTCCTCCCGATAGTTGGGTGCGGAAGCGGTTTATTTTTTTCCTGAGCGTGCTCCAATAACTCGTCAACAATTTCGCATAATTGCCGATAAACTTCAACTTCATTGTCACCGTGACAACACGGTCCAATGATTCCCGGACAATACCCGATGAAACATTCGTCTGCATCTGACCATTCGACAATCTTGATGTATTTTGCGCTTTCAATCATCGGCGTATTTTTCTTGGCATAAAACTTACCGCTACCGAACATTTACCAGTCCGTACTAATCTGAAAATTTGCGGAGGGCGATAGAAGTGTTGTGCCCGCCGAAACCGAACGCATTGGAAAGCGCAACTCCTATCTTGGCATCCCGGCTTTCATTTGGAACGTAATCCAAATCGCAGGCTTCGTCTGGCATATCGTAGTTGATAGTCGGTGGGAGATACCCTTTTTCCATCGCACCTAAACAGGCGATAAGTTCCACAGCTCCGGCAGCCCCCAGCAGATGCCCAATCATGGATTTGGTGGAACTGACAGGGATTTTATACGCATACTCCCCAAAGAGCGTTTTAATGGCGTTCGTTTCCGCCGCATCGCCGATCGGCGTAGAAGTACCGTGGGCGTTGATATAATCAACAGCATCTGCCGACAATTTTGCGTCCATAAGTGCGAATTCCATCGCTTTCGTTGCACCTTCACCGTTCTCGGGGGGGCTTACCATGTCGTGTGCATCTGAGCTCATTCCATAGCCGATGATTTCTGCGTAGATATGCGCGCCCCGTTTTCGGGCATGTGCTAACGATTCGAGGATTAAGATACCTGCGCCATCGCCCATCACGAAACCGTCTCTGTCTTTAGTGAACGGGCGCGATGCCCGCTTCGGTTCATGATTCCGTTCCGACATCGCACGCATAGCGCAGAAACCCGCAAAAGCCAGAGGGGTAATCGCCGATTCTGTGCCACCCGTAAACATCACATCTGCCCCACCACGTTGAATGATGCGAAAAGAATCACCAATAGAGTGGTTTGCACTGGCGCAGGCAGTAACGGACGTAGAATTAGGCCCCTTGATATCAAAGTGGATTGAGATCTTTCCTGCTGCCATGTTAATAATCATGTACGGGACAAGGAAGGGGCTGACACGTTTTACGCCCCGTTCAGCGAGGGTTTTTGCGTTCTCTTCGAGGACCCCAATGCCGCCGATGCCAGAACCAACTTGCACCCCAGCGCGGTAGGGGTCAACTCTGTCGAGGTCCAAACCAGCGTCTTCATGTGCCATGATTGCGGCAGCAAGAGCGTACTGGATAAACAGGGGGAGCCGAGACGCATCGCGCCGGCCCATATACTGTTCCGCTTGAAAGGTTTTCACCTCTCCAGCAATTTGGGTGCGATACTCAGAGGCATCGAAATAGGTTAAAGGTCCGATTCCGTTTTTACCGATGGCAAGAGCATCCCAATATTCTTCTTTCGTGTTGCCAATCGCAGTGACAACGCCGATTCCTGTAATAACTACACGCTCCACGAGACCGATCCTTTTTTAAGGGTTATCAGTTATCGGTCATTGGTTATCGGTCAGAGATTTTTCTGTAACAATCTATCCCACTTTGGATTACTCACACGGTAGGGTGAATTTTTACGTCAAAGTCTTTTAACTGAAAACCGACAACCATCCATTGACCTATACATGCTCGTCTAAGTAATTCAAGGCATCTTGAACAGTCTGGATTTTCTCAGCATCACTGTCGGGGATTTCGATATCGAATTCCTCTTCAAGAGCCATCACTAGTTCAACGGTATCGAGAGAATCAGCCCCAAGGTCTTCCATAAAGGAGGCATCTGAGGTCACATTCTCCGCATCAACACCGAGTTGTTTCGCTATAATTTCAATGAGGCGATCTTGATTCGTTGCCATAAGTGTTTCTCTAATCTCCTATAAAATTACGGCTATCGGCGATCAGCTGTCGATTGTCAGCGAGAAAACCTCTTAATTTCCGAGAGCCGAGAACCGAGAGCTAAGAACCGAGAACCGATAGATTACATCACCATACCCCCATCAACCTGAAGTGTTTGACCGGTGATATAGCGTGCAGCATCCGATGCCAGAAAACAGACAGCATCTGCTACATCTTCTGGATGCCCAAATTCTCGTAATGGAATCATTTCACGCAGTTGTTTCTGATGTTGTTCCGATAGTTGGGCTGTCATGTCAGTTGTGATAAAGCCAGGGGCGATAGCGTTCACGGTAATGCCACGGGCACCGACTTCTTTAGCGGTAGCCTTCGTAAAACCGATAATGCCTGCCTTCGCAGCGGCGTAGTTCGCTTGTCCTGCGTTCCCCGCTAAGCCGACTACTGATGAAATATTAATGATGCGTCCGCTCTTCTGACGTATCATCGGGCGAAGGACGGCACGGGTACAATACATCGTGCCGGTCAGATTCGTCTGTAGCACAGCGTGCCAGTCCTCATCTTTGAGACGCATGAGCAGCATATCTCGGGTAATCCCGGCGTTGTTTACAAGGATATCGATATGTGAGAATCGCGCAGCCGTTTCTTCAATCAGGGCTTCAACAGCTGTCTTTTGGGCAATATCAGCACCCATCGCGTGTACCGTATGCCCTTTATCTTGGAGTGTATTAGCGACCTCTCCAACGGCATCGGCAGAACGTGAACAGATAACGACGGTGGCACCGGTCTCACAAAGTCTCTGGGCAATCGCAGCACCGATACCACGAGATGCCCCTGTTACAATAGCCGTTTTGCCTCTCAATAAGTCTGCCCTAAAAGCACCCCGTTCCGTTGTTAAATCCATTAATTTTATTTATTACTTCCATAGTCATCTGTCACGAGAGACAGCGTCTTAAGGTTTTCAACATTCATCGCACTACTTTCTGGAAGCGTGCGCTTGACTAAACCCGACAAAACCTTTCCGGGGCCAACTTCGACAAAATGTGTGATGCCCGTATGCCTGATAGTGTGTAACGTTTTTTCCCACTGGACAGGTTGCGTTATCTGTTGAAATAGAAAACGTTTAATATCATTGGCATTTGCGATGAACGTACCTGTTACGTTCATCGCGATGGCAATTTGAGGGGGATGTAGCCGCACTGTGTCAAGCACGGATTTGAATTTCCGTTGTGCTGGTGCCATCAATGCGGAATGAAACGCCCCACTTACTGGCAATGGACGACACCGCCTCTCACCGATTTCAGCCTTAGCAAGAGAAACGACGCGGTTAACCGCATCGACCTGTCCTGAGATGACGAGTTGTCCGGGACAGTTGTAGTTAGCGATGCCTACAGTTCCCTCCGTTGTCTCACAGAGTTTTTCAAGGTGTTCGGTCTCCATTCCAAGAATAGCTGCCATTGTGCCTTGCTGCGTTTCACTTGCTTCCGCCATGAAACTTGCCCGGGCATGCACCAAACGTAATGCGTCTGAGAAATCAAGCACCCCCGCCGCCACAAGCGCGGAATATTCGCCTAAACTATGTCCAGCGACGGCGTTTGGAAGAATACCGTGTTTCCCAAGGACTCGCAAGGCTGCAACACTACAGGTCAAAATAGCAAGTTGTGTATTTTCAGTCTGCTTCAAATCTGCTTCCGGTCCTTCAAAACACAGCTTGCGCAATCCACGTCCAAGCGTCACATCAGCTTCTTCAAAAACAGCATCAGCGACAGGGTTGTTTTGTGCTAATTCTGCCCCCATACCGACCTGCTGTGAACCTTGCCCTGGAAAAATAAACGCCAGTTGTGTCATTTTTGTCTCATGAATGGCTCTCTGTGGTGCCCTTTAGGGATTTCTAAGACCCTCAAATGCAATAGAAAAGCCTTTTTGCGGATTGTCCCGCAAGTGACGTGTGGACTTTTAGGGCAATGCTGACACTTATAATTGTAGGAGTGTGCTTCCCCATGTTAAGCCCGCACCGAAGGTCACAAGCAGAAGCAGATCCCCTGGTTTCGCTCTACCTTCACGAATTGCCTCATCTAAAGCGATGATGACTGTCGCAGCAGAGGTATTACCGTATTTGTCAACGTTGATATAGACCTTTTTTCGTGGAACCCCGAGCCTATCGCCCACGGCCTCAATGATGCGCAAGTTTGCTTGATGCGGTATTAACAGGTCAATATCTTCAACCCTGATATTTGCCTCGCGTAGTACACGTTGCGCGGCTTCTGGCATGAGCCGGACACCTAACTTGAAGACTTCTCGCCCGTTCATCTGAATCTTGTCTAATTTTTGGTCGATCGCTGTTTGTGTGACCGGCATTCGGGAGCCCCCAGCGGGGATACCGAGGAGGTTAATGTCGGCGTAATCGCCATCAGACCCAATATAGGAGGCGAGGATGCCTTTCGGTTCATCCGTGGCTTGAACAATAGCAGCCCCTGCGCCATCTCCAAAGAGAACACATGTTCCCCTATCGTTCCAGTCAACGATTTGGTTAAAAATCTCGCCTCCCACAACAAGGATAGTGTCGTATCGTCCAGATCTAATCATCCCATCTGCGAGATCTAGTCCATAAAGGAATCCAGCGCATGCAGCGGAAATATCCATCGCAGCGGCGTGCTTTGCACCGATGCCTTTCTGAACGTAGCACGCTGTTGACGGGAAAAATGTATCCGGCGTAACGGTAGCAACGAGAATCATCTGAATGTCAAGCGGATTGATATTAGCATTCTTAATAGCCCAACGGGCAGCATGGATGCAAAGGTCTGAAGTCGCGGCATTGTCTTCAGCAATACGCCGTTCTCTAATACCCGTACGTTGACGAATCCATTCATCGCTGGTATCGACCATTTTCTCAAGGTCGAAATTAGTGATAACCCGCTCAGGAAGGTAAGAGCCTGTCCCTGTAATTGTTGCGTGTCGAAGTTGCGTCATGATATCTCTTTTATGGCTACCAGTATACGTCATCTATGCCTCATCGGCAGATTTGAGCACAGGCCGTCCATTGTAGTACCCACATTCAGGGCAAACACGGTGGGGTATCATAGTTGCCCCACAATGTGAACAAACACTTGTCGCTTGCTCATAGAGTGCGTTGTGGCTTCTCCGCATTCTTTTTTTTGATTTTGACGTTCTCCGTTTCGGGTGCGCCATGGAATTGTCTCCTTTGTCTTAGGTAAGGTCACGATTTAAGCCGTTTTTTCTATTTGGCTCGCTATGATTTCATCTGTCTGCCAGTATCTTTGAGCCGACCGGCTTTAGAAAGGACGTTTTCGAGCTGCGCCCTCAGGGGGTTAGAATCCCTCACGGGTGCATCGTTCTCAATCTCACAGGAACAGACACCGGCATTAAGTTCTGTGCCGCAGTGTAGGCAGAGACCTTCACACGTTTCGGAACAGAGCGGCCACATCGGTATTTCAAGGAGCAGGGCCTGTCGAGCATCTTCAGAAATGTCTAAGGTCTCCCCATCGTAAGATTGCGCATCCTCTTCATCTTGACCCGAAGATTCATTATTGAATGAGAAAAATAGGTTAAGCGTTGTATCTACGTCAATCTCAAAAGGTTTAACACAACGGCGACACTCCACCGAGAGTGCTGAGATGATGTCAACCGTCACGCAGATATTGTTCCCGCCTTGGCGAAGTAAAAGAACTGTACATGATAATGGACTTACAAATTCTGCCTCTTCATAAATCAGGCCGAGGGTCTCGGGTGGCACCAGTGCTTCGTATTTTTTGAAGTCCTCGTGTCTAAGGTCTTTCACATCGAATACTAATGTATCTCTTATGACTTCCCTCATATTTAATTTTCACCCTAAGTAGCTGTAAGGATAAAGCTGCAGGAATACCTTGCCGCTCAGTAAACGACAAAGATGGCTACTACACTATTGATAAGCTATGGATATACGGCACAATTCAAAAATCGACTGCTTCTTCAATCCTGATAAGTTTTGCGTCCTCTTTCACTTCTTCGAGTGTATAAATTTCTGCCAATGCTGCTTGCATATTCTTTTCCTGCGCCGTGTGTGTTATCATAACAAGCGACACCGTTTCCATGCCGTGTGGGTCCTTCTGAATGACAGAGGCAATGCTAATCTGCCAGTTTCCGAGAATCGTGCCGATTTTTGCGAGAACCCCGGGGCGATCGGCAACAACAAACCGTATATAATAACGTGTTTCTATATCGGCAACGGAGGAAATAGCAACTTCCGCTTGTGCACCGGCGAGCCATGCTTGTGAAATTGGCGTACGCGCGCCTTGTTGTGCGGATTTTGCTGCGTCGATGATGTCAGCAACGACCGCACTCGCCGTTGGCATTTCACCAGCACCTTGCCCATAAAACAGTGTTGGACCAACTGCGTCTCCGATAACACAAACCGCATTGAATGCCCCGCCAACGTTCGCCAGCAAACTCCGCTCCGGTACAAGTGTCGGATGCACGCGAGCCTCCACACGATTTCCATCCGCCAGCTTCGCGATGGCAAGTAGTTTGATAACGTACCCCAATTCACGGGCGTATTGAATCTCTTTTGGGGTGATATTTGTGATCCCCTCGACGTGGAGTTGGGACAGTGAAAGGCTGCTCCGATAGGCAAGAGCGATGAGGAGGAGGAGTTTCTGGGCAGCATCAATACCTTCAACGTCAAGCGTCGGGTCGGCTTCAGCGTACCCCAAGTCTTGTGCAGCTTTCAGGACATCCGAAAAATCGACTGCGCGCTCGTGCATTTCAGTTAAAATGTAGTTACATGTGCCGTTTACAATGCCGTAGAGAGAACGAATCTGGTTGCCTGCGAAACTTTCCTGTAGCGTTTTGATAATCGGGATACCCCCTGCCACACTTGCCTCGAAATTGAGACTCACCTGATGTTCGGAGGCAAGTTGGAACAATTCACCACCATGTTCGGCTAAAAGGGCTTTATTTGCCGTAACAACATGTTTACCATTTTGGAGGGCACCCCTGATAAAACTGCGTGCTTCTCTAACGCCGCCGATAAGCTCTACAACAATGTCAATATCTGGACTGGCAATGACTTCCGCTGGGTTGGTTGTCAGGCAATCTACGGGAAGCCCAACGCCCTCGCGCGTCGCAGGCAGCGTCCGCTTCACTATTTTCTTTAGGCGTAATTCCGTACCACTATTCTTGGCAATAAGGGCATGCTGATTCAGCAAAATCTTGGAAACGCCGGTACCGACGGTTCCCCACCCTAAAATGCCGACATTGATGAACGACTTATCCACTACTGTAACTCCCTCTTTTATGGACGTTTACTGCGCAATTGACGGGCAAGGAAGCCCCCGCCCGACTTGCAAACCGGTATTACATATCCAAAGATCGGGGCGACTGGATTCGAACCAGCGACCTCTTGAACCCCATTCAAGCGCGCTTCCGGGCTGCGCCACGCCCCGTTAACAACGGAAATAGGCCCTATTCACTTTTAATTGTATCATAATGCAGCGAGAATGTCAAATAAAAAGTCTATTGTTAGAAACCTTCAATCCTCTATTTGGTAAACCTTAGAATTAATTGAGACATTCAGCGCATCAACGGCAACATGCGCGTGTTTTTCGTCTTGCTCAGGACGTATATTCTTTAGAACATTCAGCGCATCAACGGCAACATGCGCGTGTGGCATTCTGCGGGTGCGGTCAGAAACCGCACCGACCAGGGACACGGTAAATGTTTGTTTATTTTTCAGATTTACCATTTATGGTAGGATTTTGGGGTTAACAAGAAAGTGTGAACTGGCGAAGTTAGGCAAAACAGCCTATGACTTCTTCTAAGCACCCTCGCCAGTGGTAGAGAATCTACTGCCTATTTTTTCATTCACTATAGTTCCGAAGCGGCGCGTCTATGCGAAACCCATCTCTTTGAGGTTACTGAGGCTGATGCCTAAACTCTCAAATGGATCGCGCTCGTAGCAGGTATCTTGCTCGATGATATACCATTCAACCTCTGCATAGAGACAAGCATTTAGGATGGCTGACCAATTAAGGTTGCCTTCGCCGACTTCAGCAAAACGTTGTGTGGAGCCGTGCATTGCCATATCCTTAAGGTGGATGATGTCGGCGCGCCCTTTTAGGTCTCTTATCCACGCTGCAGGATCGCCCCCGCCATGCTGAATCCAGTATGTATCGAGTTCGCTCTTGAAATACTCCGGATCGCTTTCGGCGTACAAAATTTCCAAGCCCGTGCGCCCCTCGAAACGTTCTAACTCGAAACTGTGGTTGTGATAAGAAAAGGTGATACCGCCTTCGGCGAGACGTGCTGCGACTTCGGATGCCTCTTTTGCAAATCTGGCATAGCCTTCGGCTGTCCGGTATTCGCCGGGTAGACCGCCAATCGCCGCGTGCTTGCAGCCCCATAATTGATGTTCGTCAATAACGGATTGTGGTTCATCACGCATGCGCCCATAATCCGTGTGTGTCGCAATAATGCTTAGCCCTTCACTGTCAACAATGTTTTTCAGGGCAGCAGGCGCCGTCGGACCGAGTGCGGAGCATTGCACCGCTTCATATCCGAGTTGCCGGACTTTTTTCATCGTTTCAGCAATGTCAGTCTCGGTTTTAGTGAATTCTCTGACAGTATAAAGTTGTGCCGCGATTTGCTTCGCAGAAAATGCTTTTTCTGTTGCCATCGTTGCTCCTTATTGTGTGGCATGTACTATTTTGTCAAGTGTATAGTATATCAGAAAAAAGCGAGGTGTTCAAGTTAATTTTAGGACTGCCTTGCAGAAAAAACTTGACTTTTTCGTCCCGTTCAAGTATCATAATTTGTTAAGTAGGTAGATATCATAAAACCCTTAGGACTTACGTCTGATGCTTTTTTGTAGCATAACCTGTTAGGGGGTGCCACCCGAGCGCCTGTGTTTTTTACGAACTTCCACCTGACACAGCATCCCATGGTCAAAATTGCGTAAGTTCTGATCTTATTAATGCCACCTACCGCCCCAATTTATCAAGGAGACCGATATGACAGAGGCCATACAAACGTACTTTAGCACTGAAACCAACAGGAAGCCAACTCACACTAACTTCCAAAGCGTCCTGGATTACATCCGCAAAAAAGCCCGATCTGAACACCAAAAGGGGGACCTTTTCGAGCGGTTGATGCAGAAATATTTCACCGAAGACCCGGACTACAAAGACCTGTTTTCCAAAGTCTATCGCTGGAAAGAGTGGGCATCACTCCAGCCAGACTTTGATGGCACTGATATAGGCATTGACCTCGTTGCCCAAAAACATGATGGCGAATTTTGCGCTATCCAATGTAAGTGCTACGCTCCTGACACCCGTATTTCGAAGGACGATCTTAATTCGTTCCTTGCTACAGCCTCCCTACCTCCTTTTAAAGATCAAATCCGGTTCCTCGTAAATACTGGTGGTGAACTGGGAGCAAATGCACTCAGAACAGTGGAACCATTGGGGAACAAGTTTCGCATTATTCGCTTCAGCACTCTTGAAAACAGCCCCTTTGAATGGCCCGACCTAAGGGTACAGGATCCCGAACAACTCACCTACAAACAAAGACAATTTCATCTAAAGGCTCATCAACAAGAGGCATTTGACGATGTTATCAACGGCTTTAAAGAATTAGACCGCGGTAAACTCATTATGGCTTGCGGCACGGGTAAAACCTTTACAGCACTCCGCATTGCTGAGAAAATAGCAGGAACCGACGGGAGCGTCTTATATCTCGTACCGTCTATCAGCTTACTCTCACAGGCGATGCGAGAATGGTCAGACCAGCGAGGCATACCACATAGTTATATTGGCATCTGCTCCGATATAAGTGCTGGCAGGACAAGCGAAGATACCTCTATTCAGGAGCTCAAGATTGACGTAACTACAGATTCTTCGGAAATTCTCCATACACTGCAGAACCCCGACAGCAGCAAAATGACAGTTGTCTTCTGCACATATCAGTCGTTACCGCTCATTGAAGAAGCTCAGAACAATGGCGCGCCACCGTTTGATATTGTTTTTTGTGATGAAGCACACAGAACTACCGGTGTCGATAAGCCCGGCGATAGAACCTCACCTTTTGTTCTTGTACACGATGGAGATCGTATCCGCGCTAGTAAACGCCTCTATATGACAGCCACCCCAAAACTTTACACTGAAAGCGCGAAGACGAAGGCAGCGGACTATAGTATTGATGTGTTCTCTATGGACGACGAGGAGAAATACGGACCACAGTTTTATAGGCTACCCTTCTCGAAAGCCGTTGAGATAGGCGAACTTTCCGACTACAAAGTCGCCATATTTGGCATATCCGAGTACGAAGTCAATTCGGCATTGGCGGGCAACACCGGCAGATACGGTAACGAAATTAACATTAACGATGCAACGCGAATCATCGGATGTTGGCGAGCATTACAAAATCCTGAAAATAAGGATAAAGATGACGAAACGCTTCTCCAACCCTTGAGACGCGTTATTGCATTCACAAACAGAATTGATGAGTCAAAGGCATTGGCGCACTATTGGAATAATATTATTGAGGATGCCGTTGAAAAACTACCAGAAGATGAGCACGCTACCAATTTTAAATGTGAAATTAAGCACGTTGACGGAACAGACCACGCACTGAATCGAAGCGCACGCCTGGATTGGCTAAAAAACGAGAATGTTGATGACAGCCATGGCGACAGCGATAGTGAAACCGTTTGCCGTATCCTCTCGAATGCAAGATGCCTTTCGGAAGGTATCGATGTCCCTGCCCTCGATGCTGTAATCTTCTATAAACCCCGAAAGTCTCATATTGATGTCGTCCAAGCGGTCGGTCGCGTCATGCGGAAGGCACCGGGAAAGCAATTCGGTTACGTCATATTGCCTGTCGCTATTCGCGACGATCAAGACCCCACCGCTGCGCTTAATGACAATGAACGGTTTTCTAATGTCTGGAGCGTGCTCAACGCACTCCGTTCACACGATGACAGGTTTGACGCTAAAATCAACAGTATTGACCTCAATAAAGAAATGCCTGATTCTATCGTCATCGGGGGGGGGCACGGAGACGGAAATGCCTCTTGGGTTGGGCAACAGTTGTCACTTTTGCCAATTGAAATTCCCGTTGAGGCGATACTCTCAAAAATCGTAGAGAAGTGTGGCGATAAACCGTATTGGGAAAACTGGGCAAAGGATGTCGCTGATATTTTTCAACGACTCGTTGACCGCATTCAAAATCTATTGGACGATCCTGAAAACGCTGCGTTGAACGAATGGTTTGGAAGTTTCCACGACGATTTGAGAGAGACGATCAACACATCTATCACCCGCGCCAACGCTATTGACATGATGGCGCAACACATCCTGACACGCCCTGTTTTCGACGCGCTTTTTGAGGACTACGATTTTTCATCGGGCAACCCTGTCGCGCTCGCCTTGGACACCCTACAAAACGACTTTGCCGAATTCGGGCTTGAGAGCGAGACGCGGGAGTTGCAAGGGTTCTATGATAGCGTCCGAACACGCGCCAGCGGAGTCAAGACAAGTGAGGGACGGCAGACTGTCCTCTCCGATCTCTACGAACAATTCTTCAAAAAAGCACTCAAAAAAGAATCAGACCGACTCGGTATTGCCTATACGCCGATTCCACTGGTGGACTTCATCTTGCAGAGCGTCAACGACATTTTACAAAGCGAGTTCGGAAAAACTCTCAGTGACGAAGGTGTCCATGTGCTTGACCCGTTTACCGGTACCGGCACCTTTTTGGTTCAATTACTGCAGTCTGGACTTATCCACCCTGAGGATCTCGAACGTAAATACCGCGAGGAACTTCATGCAAATGAGATTCTCTTACTCGCCTATTACATCGCATCTGTCAACATAGAAGAGGCGTATCGTGGACAGCGCGGCGGCGATACCGGCTACGAACCCTTCAACGGCATCGTCCTGAGGGATACCTTTAACCTGAACAAAGAGGGAACCCTTTTCCCGAAAGACTGGCTGCCCGACAACAACGCACGCGCCGAACGTCAACAGGATATCCCGATTGAAGTCATCATTGGGAATCCGCCCTGGTCGGCAGGACAAAAAAGTGCAGCAGATGATAACCCAAACGTGGAATATCCTGAACTTGAACAGCGCGTTAGAGAGACCTACGTCTATGCTTCTCCTGCAAATAATAAAAATAGTCTCTACGACACCTACAAGATGGCGATCCGCTGGGCAACCGATAGACTCAAGAATCAAGATCGGGGTATTGTTGCGTTCGTCACACCCGCTTCTTGGGTTGATGGAAATGCTGAGGCTGGGGTACGCGCCTATCTACCGACGGAATTCAATACCATTTATGTCCTAAATCTGCTCGGGAATGCCAGAATACACGATAAAGACGGAAAATACCACCAGGGAGAGGGTGTCTTCGGAAATGCCACCCAATCCCCTGTCGCAATAACCCTTCTCGTCAAAAACACGACTCATGATGGGGATGGGGATAAAGGAGGTTGCGCGATTTACTACCGAGACATCGGAAGTAACCTGAAACGCCAAGAAAAACTACAGCAATTGACAAAAGCTGTTTCAATCTCAGGCTTCACAGATTGGCAAACAATTACCTCCAATCAACACTATGATTGGATTAACCAACGCAGCGATGCATTTACGAAATTCTATCCACTCGGCACAAAAGAAACGAAAGCCGGTAAAGCAGATAAAGCAGTTTTCCATTTATTTAGCAATGGTTATAAAACAGGTAGAGACGCATACATCTATAACTTCTCTCGCGCTGCATGTGCTGAGAACGCAAGGCGAATGACACAAGATTATATCAATGCTTTCTCTGAGCTTGTTTCACGCTCAGAAATCTCAGTAGATGCGGCAGCGCGGCTTCATTCATCAAATCTGAAGTGGGATTCTAGTCTCAGAGCGCATCTGAAACGTCAAAAAGAAACGGCTTATGAAGACCGTTATATTCGAAAAGTTGTGTACCGCCCCTTCATCGCCATAAATTGTTACGCGAATCACATTTTCGTGCAGAGAAAGTACCAACAGGATCGAATTTTCCCAGAACGTTCCAGTGAAAACCGCGTGATATGCGTCCCTGGGATCGGATCCAAAAAGCCGTTTTCTGTCTTGATGACGGATATCATGCCAGATCTCGGTTTCAATGAAGCCGCACAGTGTTTCCCGCGCTGGCGCTATCTAAAACCTGACGATGTTTCTGAGCACAATCGCACCACAAAATTACTTAACATAAGTGGGGGGGGGGCGTGTTGATAATATATCTGATACGGCTTTGCGGAATTTCCGCGACCATTACAAAGACGATACACTCACGAAAGATGACATCTTTGATTACGTCTATGGCATTCTCCATGCCCCGAGTTACAGAGAACAGTATGCAAACGATTTGTCGAAAATGCTCCCGCGTATCCCGTATGCCCCAGACTTTCGTGCCTTCGCGGCAGCAGGGGCTTCCCTTGCGAATCTACATCTCAATTATGAGACGTGTGAGCGGTACCTGAACCTTAAGGTTGAACCTCGCGGTCAATTCCTAATTTGGGAAGAAAAACCCGAGGCTTTCCGACTGGGCACACGGGCAATGCGTTTCGCTGATAAAACCACGAAAGACACCCTCATCATCAATGAGCATGTCCAATTGTGTGGCATTCCAGAGGAAGCCCATCGGTATGTCGTCAATGGTAGGACCCCATTGGAATGGTTTATCAATCGCTACAAAATCACAACAGACAAAGCCAGTGGCATCGTCAACGATCCAAATGAATGGTTTGAGGAGCCTCGCGATCTTATCACAGCGATTGAGCGGATTATTTATGTGTCTGTGGAATCTACGAAAATTATT
This sequence comes from Candidatus Poribacteria bacterium, assembly GCA_965202725.1. Taxonomy (GTDB): domain Bacteria; phylum Poribacteria; class WGA-4E; order WGA-4E; family WGA-3G; genus WGA-3G. Next base: position 2,481,780 of record OZ241845.1, on the reverse strand, counting down.
GAAAACTTACCGGAGATCGCTAATCGCTAATCGCGGACCGCTCATCGTGTTTCGCGTGAAGTTTTTCCAAGTGCTGACATTCCCATAACATTCTGTGACAGACTCATCTATTTTGTCACAGAATGTCATAGGAATGTCACAACCTATAATAATTTTGTAACGCGAACCGCGGTCCGCGATAGGCATTTTTTACTTGACACAAAAGGCAGGTACAATGTAGTATATATGCGTAGTTTGGCAACCCACTCTCCCTAAATGCTGAGGTGATAAACGTGCGAAGGATCAATCAACTCGCTTCTATTGCTATACTTGCCCACCTGATTCTGTTTGGATGTGCTGTGTCGCGCGATGTTAACCAGACTGAAGCTTACAACCAATTCGCGATAAAAGCAGCACAAGCGCAACTCTGGAACGAGGCAGTCTTTCGATGGACACAAGTGATTGAGGTTGATTCAGAGAACGCTAAAGCGTATAATAACCTCGGTGTCGCTTACGAGGCGCTCGGAAACATAGATGAGGCTGTCGCTGCTTACCAACGCGCAACGGCATTAGAACCCGATAATGAATACTATCGTCTCAACTACCGACGGTGCCGCATACATATCCGGCGAAGCGGGGCTGATGATGAAAATGAACCGCAGTTAGAAGCAGGGGAATCCGAATCTACTGAGTAATGGAGGTTCCGGGAGATACAAATGATGAAAAAGATGGGAATCCTCTTGGCAGCCCTAGCTTTCTGCGGGTGTGGTAGCACGGTCACACGGGTCTCTATTCCCGTGAAGGTCCAATCTGAAATTGATATTAGCCGGTATTCCACCTTCGCCGTTTTGCCGTTTGTCAGTGAAAAGCAGGCTGAGCGCACTGAAGAACTGCCCCCGGAGGTCGGTGAGGACATCGCCGCCATACTCCGCAGAGGGTTAGCACGCCAAAAAAGTTTTAAAGTCGTCAGTACACAGGAAACGACAAGACTGCTTATCGGTGAAACCCTTGGAGAAGAATGGCTCGCTGATACGAAGCATCTCAGCCAACTCGGTGAGTATTTTGAGGTGAAAGGTGTGATCGTCGGGAGTTTTCGATTTTATTCAGACAGCCGACCCAGACGCTATTATGGTGAGCGATACTCCATACAACGGCAACGTTATGTGATGGATTATCAAGACTATATGCAGAAGACCTATCTCCTCTCGCTGCGTGTAATGATTATTGATGTTGAGACCGAGCAGATTATTTGGGATGAGTCATACCGACGGAGTACTGCAGAGGCGCATACCATCGGTTCTTTTATTTTTTCGCAAGTCGGCCCCCAAGCAAACACTATCCGGGAACTTGGCAAACGTGCCGTATCGGAGTTTACACGTCAAATTTCCCCACACTATGAGCGCGAAGACAGATATTTGGTAAAATGAGTAATAAAAAAATGAATGTTGACAAAAAAAATCGGATTGGCGATTGGCACTTAGCAGTTGGCTATGTGCTATTTGCAACTTGCTATTTGCAACTTGCTATTCCGTGTGTCACGTGGGCGCAGAGCTTTGGAAAAAATAAAATTACAGCACAACGTTTCGAGTGGCACATCCATAAAACAGAGCATTTTGATATCTACTACTACCCGAGTGGAGCAAAGCTTGTCCCTATCATGGCTGCGATTGCTGAGGAGGCTTACGAGCAACACAGTGCTGATTTTGAACATGAGCTGCAAGACAGAACCCCCCTGATTCTTTACAAATCCCACAAAGATTTTCAGGAAACCAACATCATCCTCCAAGAACTCCACGAAGGCATCGGTGGGTTCGCTGAACTCTTTAAACATCGCATCGTTATACCTTTCACCGGTTCGCTTGAAGCATTTCGAGAAGTGATCTTCCACGAACTCATTCATATTTTTCAGTACGACATCATCTACCAGAAACCGCATGCCCGTATCTATAGCGGTGAGTTTCTCTATTCCGCACCTATCTGGTTCATAGAGGGCATGGCAGACTACTTCGCCGAAGATAACGATGCTATCGGCGAAATGGTGATTCGCGATGCAAGTATGAATAACAATATTGTACCCCTCCCGCAACTCCACAATTTCAATCGACTCAATTCACCTTTCGTTGGATATAAGTTGGGACAATTGGCGGTAGCATATCTCACGGAGACCTACGGCCGCGAGAAAATTGCTGAGATCTTGCAAGGCTTGCGACAAAGTCGGACGAAGGACATCAACCAGGTTTTCATAGAAGTACTCGGTGTAGAACTTGAGGAATTTGATAAAGCGTGGCGGCAGACAGTACGAAAACGTTACTGGCCCCTCATTGAGGATAGAGAGTTACCAGACCTCGTCTCAAAGAATTTGACCGAGAAATCGCGATATTCACATAATATTAAACCCATCTGGTCACCCAGCGGCGATATTATCGCTTATGTTACAGGAAATGACGGGTTTCTTGAGATTGTGCTGATGTCCGCAAAAACCGGTGAACGCATCAAACGGGTCACCAAACGGATTTTCCGTGAAAAGTACGAGGAAATCCGTACGGATTTCGGCGGGTTTGGCAGAAGTATCGCATGGGCACCCGATGGCGACAGAATTGCCTTCGTCGCTAAATATCACGACGCCAACTATCTTCTTGAAGTCAATATTTTGACAGAGAAAGTAACGCAGTACTTTGAACTCCATTTTGATAACGCTACATCTCCAGACTATGATGGGAGCGGTAAGCGAATCATCTTTTCTGCCCTAAAAGAGGGGCAGACAGACCTCTATGTTCTGGAATTGGTGACCGGTGAAATCAGGCGGCTCACTTTCGACCCCTTCAACGACACACACCCCTCATGGCATCCAACAACCGGTCAAATCGTCTATACCTCCGAGCGGGGTGGGAAAAATAGACTCATCCTTATAGGCATCGATAATAACACAGAACGCGTCCTGACCGATAACACTTATAACGCCATCAGTCCAACATGGACACCCGGTGGTAAATCAATCCTCTTCTGTTCAGATGCACAAGGAATTTATGATGTCTGTGAACTTGAAATTGTAGAGCGAACGAACGAGCAGGAAAATACAGATGCTGCAGAAGAACCAGACGCTCCACAACAGGTTGATAATGCCATGGAAGCGGAACGACTCGTATCCACAGGCGAATCCGAGAACCCTTTACAGCCATCTTTAGAGATCAAACTTACACGGCTTACCAACATTATGACGGGCTGTTTTAATCCAAGTTTGTCCTCGGATAGAGAGCATCTACTATTTAGCGCGTACCAAAACGGAAAATACGATGTCTATCTCATGGACGTTTCCAAAATCCTTGAGGAGAAAATTGAAGTGGCAGAGGTCGGAGAACCCGCTCCGATTTTGACAGCTGAGGCACCAGAGAATTACAGGATTGCTAAGCGAAAATATAACACAAGATCCTCTTTCGTTTTAGATGCAATCTTTCCAGATTTCACTTTTGGCGCCGACGGGATCCTACGAAGTTCGGTGCAAATCGTCGGGAGTGATATGCTCGGTAACCATCGCGTTGGAGTCAGTGTGATGAATCAGTCCAGTTATCTCGCCCCGGATTTCATCGCACAGTACGGGTTTCTGACGCACAGAACCGATATCGGCGCGATGATTTATAACTATCATGAGTACCATATTTTGGGCGGTATCCAGAGCAGACGTGGCATTTTACAACGGATTACAGGGCTCGGCGCGTATCTCAACTACCCTTTTGACAGATACCACCGCCTCGATGTGGCATTCTCGATGTACTCGAAACCGTTCTCCTTTAACTTCCAAACAAGGGAACCTCTGCAGCCCTATGCGGATGACAGAGGCTTACTCACTATTGGTTCTGTCGCCTTTGTTGGGGATACAACCATGTGGCGGGAGTGGGAACCTTATACCGGTTCGCGCTACCGCATCGAACTTGAGCAATCCTTTCCCGCACTTGGGAGTGAACTTGCACTGACAAATGTTATTTTTGACGTACGCCGCTACTTTGGCCTCGGGAGACGTTCCACTATTGCAGCGCGATTATTGCTCGGCAGCAACTTTGGAGCTGACCAATCCTACTTCTATCTCGGGGGCATTGATACAATACGCGGTTATGATTATGAAGCCTTAGTCGGCACACGTATCGGACTCCTCAATTTGGAAGTCCGTATTCCCTTCATAGACGTACTCCACTTCGGATGGCCCGTCCCATGGACGCTCGGTGGCATCCGCGGCATCCTCTTCGCTGATATGGGAGGCGCGTGGGCGGATTGGCAGTACGGCCCGGAGACCCCCTTCACGATCTTTGTTTGGGAAAACAATTGGCTGCGTCTTGAGGATGTTAAAGCCTCAATCGGAATTGGGCTTCGACTGCAACTCGGGCTGTTTTCGGTAGATTTCGCAGCAGCACGATTGACCGATCTCACCGGATTAAAGCCCGGTATCAAGTACCACCTCGGACTCGGACAAGCATTTTAATGGGTGTCCGGACGTTCGCTACGATCACTCTCAGTTATCGGTTGTCAGTAACGCATTGTGGCAGATGCTAACGTTTTTACTGCTATAAGCTGCTCTTTAGAAAACTGAAAGCTAATAACGCTTAGAAAAGGAATACTATGGATTCACGAACCCAACGCTTAATTCCGACTGTCGTCGTCCTCGCAATTATTGGAGGACTTGTTGCCATCTGGGTGAACCTTTACCCTGATTTCCTATGGTTTGAGAGCATCGACTATTGGGGTGTTTACGCTAAAATTCTTACGACAAAAATTGGGGTCGGCGTGGTTGTTGGACTCTGTTACTTGGTGATTCTTCTAACGAATCTTTTCATCATCTACCGATTCACACCCGCCTATCTCAGCCCGGCTTTTATGGGAGGGGTAGACTTCACAGACGGTGCCGCAGACAATCCGGGGGCTACACGAAAGTTGATTTACGGGGGACTCACACTGCTCGCAGTCCTTTTTAGCGTCTTGATGGGGTACACAGCCAGTGACCGATGGGAAATTTATCTACGTTTCACAAATGCCGATGAACTCGTTTTTCCTGCTGCTACACCTATTCTTGTGGAAGAAAGTCTCGATTCCAACGAAATTCCCGTCGCACCCTCGGAACTTCAAGCGAAAAATATAAAAGTCGGGGATCCGATAAATGTTCAGATTGACGACACGAATCAGGACGCGCGGGTTGAGGCTGTGTTGAGCAGTGCGATTCGATTGGATACGTCCGTTCAGATAGAGTCCGGGCAAAAAGCATTTTTCACTTCACCCGCACGCGACCCGATTTTCAAGAAAGATGTCACCTACTACGTTTTTGAAATGCCTTTCTGGCGTTATATCTGCGGAACACTTTTCGGGATTTTCTTGTTGGTGACTATATTCGCAGTTGTCATCTACTTTTTCCACGGGTTAATCACCGGGGATACCAGCCAGTTTCGGTTCCGTCCACCTTTCAATGTGAAAGCACATCTGTTCACCCTTGCTGGGATAACGCTCCTCTGTCGCGCTTGGAACTATCAATTCGCTATGTATGATCTGTTGTATACCTCAAACGGCGTTGTACGTGGCGGCGGTGGATATGCCGCAATACAGGCGCGCCTTCCGGTATTGTGGGTTATGCTCGGTATCACAGTAATCTGCGCCCTTATTTTCATCATTAGCATCTTCCTAAAAAGCAACACGTTTGCTTTCGGTGGATTCGCTGTGTTCTTAATCGCGGGTTTCCTCGGACAAGCCTATCCGGCTGCTATACAAAGATGGCAGGTGGAACCCAGAAAACAGGCATTGGAGTCGGATTATATCAACTATAATATCAAGGCAACGCTCCAAGCTTACGGCTTGGCTGAGAATACCGTGACGGAGCAGGAATACCCACTAACGAGCAACTTAACTATGAGGACATAAGGAGTCAGGAGAACGCCCCTGTTTTTAACAGTATCCGTCTCTGGGATTGGCGCCCCTTACGCAGGACTTTCCGCCAACTCCAAGAATTAAGATCACAATACGACTTCAACGATGTTGATGTTGATCGCTATACCGTTGATGGCGAAATCCGGCAGGTAATGCTCTCCGGACGGGAACTCAATATCAACGAGCTCCCCGTAGAAATTAGAAATGATTGGTATAAGCAAACCTACACCTATACACACGGATACGGTGCTGTTGTGAGCCCTGTTAACGAAATTGTTGACGGGAAACCCCACATGTATATTCAGGGCTTGCCGCCTATTGATTATGATGAACAGTGGCAGCACCGGTTTGGCGAAACCCCAGGACCCCGCATCTACTATGGTGAACGCACAAACCGATACGTTATCGTACACCCTGATCGACCCCAAGGGCTTGAATTTGATTATCCCCAAGAGGGGCAGCAGTATGCCGAATACGCATATCAAGGACGAGGCGGGGTGCAACTAAACTCTTTCTGGCGAAAACTCGTCTATATGCTCAAATTCGATAACGAAATTAACTTCGTCTTGCCGGGTGAAATCACATCAACAAGCAAAATCCTTTATGACCGAAATATCAGCGAACGTGTGCAGAAAATCGCACCCTTCTTGCGATATGACGGGGATCCCTATATTATTATTCATAGGGGACGGCTCGTCTGGTTAATTGATGCCTATACTATTACACACCGGTATCCCTATTCCGTTTCTATGAAAGAATTCGCTAGTGAAAGAAGACGACAGATCGCACATAGGCAACGAAATGCCGAACCATGGGGTAACTATATCCGCAATTCTGTGAAGGTCGTTGTGGATGCCTACGACGGAACGGTCGATTTTTACGTTATGGAACGAGAGCAGGACCCGATTGTCGAGTGCTATCGCAGAATCTTCCCAGGGCTCTTCAAACCCTTTGAAGAGATGCCAGAAGAACTCAAAGCGCATATCCGGTATCCGACCTCTATGTTCCTCATCCAAGCGCAGGTTTACCAAGATTATCACATGAAGGACCCTATAACCTTTTATGCAAGTGAAGATCAGTGGGAGATCGGTAAGGAACTTTATGACAATACAGACGCACAGACGCGGCAAGTTGCCCAACCGCAACAAAGGAACCCGTTTCTCCCGCAACAGGTTCCGCAGAGTTCTGGCGTAAATGGGCAACCCGTTGAACCTTACTATGTAGTGGTCAGGCTCCCCGGGCAAGAGAGAGCCGAATTCATGTTGATGTTACCCTACACACCCCTCAAAAAACCGAATTTAACCGCATGGATCGCCGCTCGGTGCGATCTGCCCCAATACGGACAACTCCTGGTTTTCCGCTTTCCCAAAGGGAAACAGGTCGCAGGACCTATGCAAGTCGAGAACTTTATTAGCCAAGAACCCGAGATTTCCCAGCAGATTAGCCTCTGGAATACACAAGGTTCCCGGGTCTTACGCGGTAATCTCCTGATTCTTCCAATGAACGATTCCTTGCTCTATGTTGAACCTATCTACATACAATCTGAAGATGAGAAAACCGCTATTCCCGAATTGCGGAGAGTCGTTATCGGATACGGCAATGAAGTCGTCTGGGGTGAGAGCTTAGATGAAGCACTCGTCAAGATGTTCAGACAGAGAACGACGCTTTTAGCCACTACTACAACACCAACGACTGAAAGCGCGACCGACACCGGGACAAATCAGACTTCATTGATAAGTCTCATCCAACAGGCCAGTCGCCATTTCAATCAAGCACAAGACGCACAACGTGCTGGCGATTGGGCAGAATATGGACGCTCCTTGCAACTTTTAGAGGACGCTTTGCGGCAACTTGAGGGAAGTACACAATAAAATAGGTGTTAGTTGTTGGTTTATCGGTAAAGAGATACTTTTGTAGCCATCCCGGTTTGGCGTATGCCAAGCGGGTACCCAGTAACCAATAACTGATAACTAAAAACCTCTGAACTGATAACCAATAACTGAAAGGTTTGCCTAGCAAACTGTACTGATACCCCTTAAAGGAGGTGAAACTCATGGCTCTTGATTGGAAACCACGGCACAGGGATATGATTATCGGGGATATCCCGTGGTTAGCCAGAATTACCGATAAAGCCAATGCGAAGCTGCAGGGCATCATCGGTGAGTATATCTATCCGTGACCGCAAGATCGGTTGTTCCTGGAGGAACACAAGATAAGTGCTGAGGAGTTCGTTGAGATGGTACAAAATAACCCCTCAGACGATGAGATGATCGCCGCTATGAGAAAATTGGATCGTTAGTTGGCTTGGTGTGAACCGCTGACCGCAAACCGCTCTTCGCAAACTGCTGTTAGCGAAGAGCGATAACCCGGAGACCTATTTTTTGGAATTAACAGAGTACCGTGACCAGATTAATGAAATTGACGATCAGATTCTACGCCTGCTCCAGAAGCGGGCGGAGATTTCCAAACAGGTCGGCGCAATAAAAGCGGAAACTGGTGTGGCCAGTGCCTATGTTCCACATCGACACAAACAGGTCATTGAACGCTTAAGGGCACAAAATCAAGGAACATTTCCTGAGGATGCGTTGGAAGCAATCTGGACACAAATCTTATCTGCGTCTCGTTTCTTGCAGAAAGCAGAGCGCGTCGCTTTCCTCGGTCCTGTTGGCAGTTTCGGGCATTTAGCGGCGCTCTGTCACTTCGGTGCCTCAACTGAACTGATCCCTGTCCGCCCGCAGGTTGATATCTTTGCTGAGGTGGAGTCTGGGCGAGCAGACTACGGTGTGGTGGCTATTGAGAATTCTCTACAAGGCACCGTGCGGGATGTTCTCGAGCGCTTCCAACACACGCCGTTGTGGATTTGTGCAGAGACTTTCCAACCTATAAAACAACATCTTTTGTCGATGGCACCCCTCACAGAAATTCAGTGTATCTACTCACACCCTCAACCTTTCTTACAGTGTAAGACATGGCTGAGACGCTATCTCAGTAATGCTGAACAGGTTGAGGTCGTGAGTACGTCTGAAGCGGCGCGCCGGGCTGCACAAGAGCCTGCCGCTGCTGCAATCGCAAGTCAGCTCGCAAGCGAAATTTATCAGGTGCCAATCGTCGCAGATTCTATTATGGATGAACCCGATAACACAACCCGGTTCTTTGTTATCGGAAAGTATATGCCAGACCCAAGTGGGTATGATCGGACATCACTCTTTTTCGTGATTCCTGACAAGGTTGGGGCGCTGCATCAAGCCCTCGGTATTTTAGAGGAAGCGCAGCTGAATCTGAGCTATCTGGAATCTCTGCCATCGCGAACCAAGCCTTGGGAGTATATCTTTTTTGCTGAAATGGAAGGTCATATTGCTGACGAACGCGTCACTGCCGCACTTGGGCGGCTGGAAGAATTATGTCGAGATGTTAATGTTCTCGGATCTTATCCGCGCGGGACTCGGTAATGTCAACGCTAACGCAACGAATTCAAGCGCACGCACACCAGCTCGGATTTGAACTCGTCGGAATTATACCCGCAGCACGCAGTGAAACAATCTCACGCTACCGGCAGTGGGTGAAAAACGGGTATGCCGGGGAGATGCACTATCTTGAGAAGCATCTGCCACTTAAAACTGATGTCCGCCACCTCCTCGCAGAGGCAAAATCTGTTATTAGCCTCGCAATGAACTATTATACGGTGGATCCACCAAAAGCACTCGCTGAGGACCCCAAACGCGGGCAGATTTCTCGGTACGCTTGGGGCGATGACTATCACGAACTTATTCGGAAACGGCTTTTAGAACTCGTTCAATTTATTAAACAGGCTGCTGAGGATGAATTGAAGACCCGAGTCTGTGTTGATACTGCTCCGCTTATTGAGAGGGAATATGCCCAAAAGGCAGGGATCGGTTGGATTGGTAAGAATACGAACCTGATTCATTGGCAGTCCGGTTCGTGGTATTTTCTCTCTGAAATCCTTGTCAGTGTCGTCTTAGAATCGGAGGCACCGACGCTCCGTGGCAGTTGCGGCACTTGTACACGCTGCATTGAAGAATGTCCGACAGATGCGATTATTGAACCGAATCTCTTGGATTCCCGGCTCTGTATCTCCTACCTCACTATCGAACGAAAGGAGAGCATCCCGAAACAACTTCGCCCTAAAATAGGGAACCTGATTTTTGGATGCGACATCTGCCAAGAGGTTTGTCCATGGAACAGCAAAGCCGTTCCGACAACCGAACCGGCGTTTCAGCCACGCGACGGAAACCTTGCGCCAAGGCTGTTATCGCTTATTGGGATGACGCAGCAGGAGTTTAGCAGCCGCTTTAAGGGAAGTCCGATCAAACGTGCCAAACGCCGCGGATTCTTACGGAACGTCCTTGTTGCTATCGGTAATTGTGGAGAACTGCGGGCTGTTCCGGCACTTAAAGGCGCGTTAGCCGATGATGAACCTCTAATTCGAAGCCACGCCGCATGGGCATTAGGGAGAATCGGGGGCAATGCTGCCAGACGAATATTGCAAAAAAGATTAGCTGTCGAAGCTGCACCAGAGGTTATTGCTGAAATTCAGGACGCGCTATTGGAACAGAACGGTCATCACAGCGAAACGAAAAAAGTGCCTGAACATTAAATAATGCCCTTTTTGCCTGAAAATTGTTTCCTTAATAAATGGAGGCTTTGTTAGCAAGTAACGAAAATAAAGTCAAAAGTCATCTCCGAGTAAGTTATCCATTTTTTATTCTCGGGGGCCTGAAGAAAACGTTAAAGAGGAGAAGGACAAGTGAGAAAATTGCAAGTCATCATGCTGACCTTATTCTTCGGCATAGGAGTGATCATGCAGAGCAGTGCGGATCGGGTGCAACTCAACACAACGGCTGCCGTCCTACAGGACAATCTCGGCACGAGTGTGGGTATTAGTGGTAATTATACTTTAATAGGTGTTCCGAAGGATGATACCGATATCGGTACGAATACGGGTTCGCTCCAAATCTTTCTTCGTACTGAAACAGGGTGGGTGCAACATCAAAAACTGACTGCCAGCGATGCAACAAGTGGTGATCAACTCGGCACAACACTTGCGGTGAGTGGGGATTACGTCATTGTGGGGGTTCCGGGGAAAGATGGGGTCGGAATGAACTCAGGGGCTGCCTATATCTTTACACGGCAGGGTACGGAATGGGTGGAGCAGGCGAAACTTGTTGCATCTGACGAAGCGCCGGGCGACTATTTTGGTATCTCTGTAGCAATTGATGGAAGTATTGCTGTTGTTGGGGCACATCGTGGGAACGAACCCTTTGCAGATGGTGGCGCCGTCTATGTTTTTGAACGGATTGGAGCCCGCTGGTATCAAACAGCCAAGATCCTCGCACCAGATGGTGCTAACTTCTCATACTTCGGTTTTTCCGTCGCCCTTAATGGAGATACCGCCATCATCGGGGCGACTCGCGATGATGAAGCCGGTAATGATGCGGGTGCCGCCTACGTCTTTGTCCGAGATCAATTCGGATGGACACAACAGGCGAAACTTATTGGCAATAATACAAAGGCAGAAGATAACTTCGGATATGCTGTCGCTATAGATGGAGATTTTGCTGTCGTGACCTCCCCGCGCAACAGGGGAACCGGGGCGGCTTACATTTATGAACGCGAGGGCACCCGATGGGAGCAGAAAAGAAATCGCATCCGGAGCCGCATGATACCTATTGACCACGATGGTGCTACCTCTTTCGGTATTTCTGTGGCTATCAGTGGTGAAACCGCTGTCATCGGAGCCACGGGGGCTATAGTGGGTGAGGAAGAGGTTGGTGCTGCCTATATCTTTACACGAAATGAACCTCCGTTTTGGAACCAACATACGAAGTTAGTCGCAGGGGATAGGCGGGGCGGTGATCAGCTTGGGTTTGCTGTCGCGATTGCTGGGAACGAAATTATCACAGGGGCACCGAGACATAGTGCCGGTGGACCCAGTTCAGGCGCCGCTTATATTTTCCAGCAAAATGAAGAGGCTGCTTGGATAGAGGCTGCTAAGTTGAGTGATGGCGAAACTGCTTCTGATGATGAGTTTGGAACTGCTGTGGCTATCAGTGCTAATATCGCTGTTTCGGGGGCACAACAAAACGACGACCTCGCACCGAATGCCGGTGCTGCCTATGTTTTTGAGCGGAGCGGGACACTTTGGTTACAAGCGGCAAAACTGACTGCTGCCGATGGCAAAGCTGGTGATCTCTTCGGAAATGCGGCCGCAGTCAGTGGTGAAACAATCGTTATCGGGGCTCCGGGCGTTGATGATGCCGGACCGGAGGCGGGGGCAGCATACGTTTTCGTCCGGGCAGCTGAGGAGTGGATACAGCAGACCAAATTAATCGGAACGGATATTGGAATGTTCGATAAGTTCGGGGCAACTGTTGGTGTGCATGAGAATACGGCTATAATCGGCGCGTACGGCAAAGATGAGGTCGGGACGGATTCTGGTGCTGCCTATATTTTTGTCCGAAACGGAAATTTTTGGACACAACAGGCGAAACTGACGCATCAAGGGGCTGTACCGGGAGATGAATTTGGATCTGCTGTTGCTGTTTATGCAGATAACGTTCTTGTAGGGGCACATCTCAGCGACGCAGCGGGGCCTGACTCAGGGGCTGCCTATCTCTTTACACGCAGTGGCAACAACTGGACGGAACACCGCCAGCTGTTGCCAAATGATATCGGTGTGGGTGATGCGTTCGGCTATGCAGTGGATCTTAGCGGGAAAACCGCGCTTATCGGATCACCTAAGGAGAATCGAAATCTGGAAAACATGGGCGCGGCTTATGTTTTTGTAGAAACGCAAGAGGATTGGGTCCAACAGGCAAAACTCACTGCAACTGATGGTGCGGCGGGCGACGAGTTCGGTGCAGCGGTCGCACTACACCAAGATACGGCGATTATCGGCGCATGGAAAGACGATCATCCCCTCGTTGATCCCGACGAAAATCCATCGCTGCAAGCCGACAAAGGTTCTGCTTACGCTTTTCTACGCGACGGATTGTCTTGGGTAGAGAAACGCCGAGTTGTTGCAGCAGGCACAAACCAATCTGACCTGTTCGGGGCATCGGTTGCAATCGGCGGCGCGTTCGCTATTGTTGGTGCTAAAGGGAGTGATAATGCGGGGGCAAACTCCGGGTCTGCTTTTATCTATAACCCAATTGATCTCGGATTCCGCTCCGCGGATGTCCCTTTTGCTGTTGATCCGACATCAAAGACGCTTACAACATTCGGGTATCTTAAACAGACAGCGATTTTCCAGAACTATCCGAACCCGTTTAATCCCGAAACTTGGTTCCCTTATAACTTGGCAGAGCAGGCAGGAGTCACGGTGAAAATCTACGATGTCCGTGGAAGACCGGTCCGCCACTTAGATTTCGGAACGCAGCAACCCGGCAGCTACCGCAGCCGAGAAAAAGCAGCATACTGGGATGGTAGAGATGATACTGGAGAAATGGTTGCCAGCGGGGTCTATTTCTATACATTCACAGTTGGGGAGTATCAACGCACCCGCCGCATGGTAATCTTGAAGTAAGCTACTGGTGAGGTTTCCTAACCGCGCCACCTCTATGCCGTATTATTCCCATTTTTAGCGGACCGTTCAAATTCCGAATGCCGTGCCTTGAGGGGTTTCGGGGGAATAGTGTTTTCGCCCAATTTTTGAGATGCGCGTAAGGGTTGGGTAACCCGACCCTTACGATTGCCTAAGTTCTCAATTACACGGTGGCATCACATCATTACTTAAACGACAGCCCTGCGTGCTTTTATTCAGCTCGAATAATCCGCCACGTTTCCGCTTCATTCGCCAAAACCAAAGTCAGTTTGCCCGATGTCTGTTCGACTTTCCCATTTGCCTTCGGGCTGTATTGTAAGGTGTACCCACCCGTTACGATCGCCGTATCGTCAGCAATGTTAGGGTGAATATCAATATCGGACAACGTCATGTCTATCTGATGATGAACCTCAAAGAACTGTGATGCCTTTGTCTCAACGTCTTGATATGTCCGTCCATTGGATAAGTATGCCTCTGAGAAGCATGACATAACCTGTGCCAAATCCGCCATATCGTATCCCAGTTCATATCGATCTAAGACCCCTTGGATAACCTCCTTAATCGTAGGTTCTCCCTGCTCTTTACTTACCCGACTCCCCGCCGGGATAGGACGCGCCATAGCTTCTGGGGGTACGCCCTGTGCAATCTGCTTGAGTGTATGCACCTCTGGTGCTGCATACCCCCAGACCTCCAATTCTATCACACGTGCGATACCTTTCACTTCATACACCGGTCGACTGCCTGCCATGTGTTGGTAGTTGCGCACCGTATCATTTGAAGAGACTGGCACCAGTCGTATTTTACTGGCGATGAGGCGTTGACGGACCTCATGAACCCGTTTACCTTTCGTGTTATCCCGTGCTGTATACTGCTTATCTTTTGTGTCCCCTGAAGGGATCAGTCCCCAGCCCGTACCGTGCCAATATTCAATCCGATAGTCCTTCAACCCGAATTGCGGTGCGGGATATTGCTCGGAGTCAATCGTCCACATGACAATTTTGCGAATGTCAACCGGTTTTGCAAGTGTCACGGATATATAAGGGCGCTTGTTCAGATCCGAAGTACGTAGATGTTCTAAGCTGCTGCCCCACCCGCTGCCTTCATCCCAAGTATCAGAAGTGGTGTCACCATCAATCACCTCTTCTGGGCGGTGATTTGGAACAGATTGCGAGGCTTCCGCAGTTGCCCCGTTCCGGCTCAGCGCGAAATTAGTGAGAGGCTGGGGCGGTTCTAAAAGGTATTCATGCAAAGTCTGTGATTGACAACCCATTAGTGAAAGGAAAACCGTCAAGCATAGCGTACATACACGAAACATCGTTAACCTCCTTGGTATTTGATTATGCGCCTAGGTCCCAAAGTGTCCATTCATCGCATTCCTTGTCCCCTAGGACTTACGCAATTTTGACCGTGGTCCCCAGGCTCTGTGAGATGGCGATCTGTGAAAAAACACAGGCATCTTGCGGGCACAACCGAACAGGTTGTGCTACAAAAGAGCATTCTAAAGCCTTATCACCTTAACACTGCTAAACGTCCGAGTGTTTGCGCTGTCTGTTCTCCAGCAACAGCCCATATTCTGTAAAAATAGACCCCATTGGCAAGCAACACGCCATCAGCATCTCGTGCATCCCACATAACCTCATTGTAGCCTTCGTTCCCCGAAACCTCTCTCAGCACATTTACCGATCGTCCTGATGTGGTATAAATTGTGATAGAAGTCTCGTCTGCATCCAGCGATAATTGATACGTAAATGTCGTTTCTCGCTTCAAAGGGTTCGGATAGTTGTGAACGTCCCAGATTCTGAAAGGAGTTTCCTCTGGCGAGAAATTCCCATCGTGTTTCTGAAGCGTCTGGTAATCGAAACTTGTCAACCAAGCGACTTCTGCGTTTAAAGTGCTTAACAGTTCCGCTTCAATCGTTCGATGTGAGTATCCAAAAAGTGGAACGAACTCCTCAATCCCTTTTATATGTGGCTGTATGGATTTTGAAAACTCTATTGCACTCGCAAGTTTCGCACGGACAGTCTCTTCCGTTTCTGGTTCATAGCCGAGTGTGATCGCCTCTACTAATTTGGCGCGACTCTCAAAAAGTAGTACCCACAACTCCATCAAATGAACGGCATCGCGTAGGTCCTCGGCGGCTTCCGAGTCAAAAGGTTCAGCGATCTCACTTGCTGCCCGTATCTCGTTTGCGGCTTGTTGTTGAGGTGCCAAAAGTGCCGTAAATCGGTTCACTGCGGCTTTTGCAATCTCCAATTCAGGGATAGCCAATGTATCCTCAACTGATTGCGGTCCTATCAGATTCCAAAATCGTGTTGCGAGTCCAGCTGAGCCGCTACCGTAAGTGCCACCTATAGTCAAAGCCCCTGCGTAATCCGAAAAATAACTCGCCATGTTCCATCCGTTTACCCGCAAGGCGTTCAAAATGTTTGGTCCTGCTTCGCGGCCATATCGGGCTACTAGCTCGTTTTGAAGGAGTTGAAAATGGTCGAGTTCGATATCCCAATTGAGCCGCGCGCTGACGATCCGGTCGAGGTATCCCAAGCCTTGGGTTGCGCCTTGAACAGTAAATCCACTTAAACCGATAACTTCGGGGCTATTGGCGAGTTGTCGAACCCCCTGCACAAACAAATCACTTTCCAGCATCCACAGCGGCATTACCTCTTCCACTTCGTGTGAGAGAATTATGAAGCGATGTCCCATTTCACCGAGTCCTCTGATTTGCGGAATCGGTACACCTGCATCAGCAACCGGTTCGCCATCCGCCCCCCACTTTCGTGAGAAGATCGTATTTTTCGGTAACTGTTGTGCGTAAATACCTGCTGCATCCTTAAGCCAGCTGCTGTCATATCCGGAGATGTAAAATTTGAAATCCGGGCGTATCTGCCGCGCTGCGTTGATGATAGTGAAATAGACCTGCCAGAGTTTTGCTTGGCCTTGTTCCGTTCTGTCACCGCAATCTGGACAATCACATGCACGCGTCTCGTGTCCCCAAGAACGGAGATGGAATCCACCAAGCGAAGGATAAGTACGCACGATCGCCTGAATGAGTTCCCTCGCAAGCGTGTGAAATTCAGGCTTTGACCAGCAAAAGGGACGATAAGACACTTCATTTCGAGACGCGCCATAGGCTACCGCGGGTCCCAGAACATCGGGACGTTGTTGAATCAATGCTTCTGTCGGTTCACCCGTTACGTACATAAAAAGATAGGCATCGATCCCGCGCTGCTTCAGTGCATTGAACCGCTCTTGTAGGATCGCAATACGTTCTCGGCGTTGCCCTATCGGTTCATCTTGCAACGCCTCAAATGCTGGTGTATCAACATATTTGAATGCTGTTCCAAACCCGTCTTCAATACCAGTCCCGGTCCACACGCCTTCACCGCCGCTCATGTTGACCCGGTGACGCGCCAACCAGTCCGGGTCCTCTATCTCTAACACAGCGCGCACGGGGTAAAACGGAGCCGATGTCTCCTCCATAAACGGCACGAGCAGTGCTCGCGCTTTAGAAATCATTACCTCTGGATGCACTGGGGTCAAACCTGTCAATGCTGTAATACAGTTTTCGATGAAACCGTACGCGCCGTAAATGACCCCTCTTTCTGTATGTGCAGCGACAACAATAGCGATTTCAGCGCCAACTTCTATTGTTTTGATATGATAGCCTTCGTCTCCAAGTGTTTCCCCTAATGAGAGTCTGGTGTCTGCTTGTAATTGCGCAATTGTCGGGTTCGATGTGGGGGTGCCTAACACAATCACCGTTGGCGTTTCTGTGGGTTGTCGGTTGGTACGGATGTCGAGTTTCGCACCTGTGAATTGCTCTATAAAGGTTTGGATTTCCTCAGCTGCGAATGCTTCCTGTGCTGAAGTGTTCGCCCCAATCTGAAGCGTTGCTCTCGGTTGTCCTGATACTGCAATCGGAATTTCGTTGCTTCTGACGGGCACGGCGAATATCAGGACGCAAATCGCAACGGTGAAAGCAGAAACGCCGCTTTTATATGCTGTTTTGTTTTCAGACATCAGGTGTTTTATCCTTTGAGCACCTTTTAGTGAATATGTCCATCCTCAAATCCCCGCAAAAAATAGATCGCGCAAAGGGTCAGAACGAAGCCGATGGCAAACAGAACTTTCGCAATACGACTCAAGTTAGTACTTTCATCGGTATACTTCCCACGAAACCCGTCCATCACAACGTGCAAGAGTGTCCCCGCAGCGAATGCTGTCAGATAGTGTATCAGTGCTCCGAAGGCGCCTTGGATCAATTGTTCGCCGAGTAAGGCACCGATAACAGGTCCAAATATCAACGGACTTAATTGTACGAGGACCCTGGCAACGGTTTGGTTTCGGAGAAGCGCGACGGTGATAAGCGTCCCAACTGGCAAGCGATGGATTAATATACCGAACGCGAGCGCACCGCCGAGGATTTCTTCCCTGGCTGCGATAACCAAATTGAAACCGTCTGCAAGCGAGTGGAGCGATAAACCAAGCACTGTTAGGTTGATGCCCCATTTCCTATTAATGTTCTGCTCGTGTACATCATGCCGGTGTGTTGTGAAGCGTTCAATCGCTGCAATTAGGAAGAACCCACCCCACATCACGAGAACTGTAACGTATCCCACTTCGGTGTAGAGGTGCATCATCATTACCAAAACGACACTGAGCACTGAACCGGCGATTGCTCCGAAAACATTTCCAAAGTGTTTTTGCTGTACCTGAGATACAAAAGCGATACCCGCACCAAGGGGGACTGTCACGACCGCAATTGCCAGATAAAATATAAGCATAGTGTAACTATAGCAGAATTCAGATTGGAGTGCAATTGAAATTCGGGGAAAGCGTCTGTGCTGTCCGAAAATAGGTGCCTCAGCTCAATTTTACGTAAGTCCTGTAAAACCTAATTTCTGGTTGACGGATTTGCATATTAATGTTAAAATGAGTATACGGGGAAATGGAGATCCGCGCGAATTGGATCCTCAATGGGACATTGCAATTATAATTTCTTATATAGTATAAGGTTGCTGAACAGTATCTCATTTTCTGTAGATTTCGGTTTTTTTCTTGACACTTCTATGAGAATGTGTTATCCTATCTCTATGATGTATGTATCAGCGAAAAAAGCGAGTGCCCTTTTAGACTATACCCCCGATCATCTGAGGAGATTAGCGAATGCAGGCAAAATTGACACGATCCGCACAGGAGGCGGACATAGACGTTACAATGTTGAAAAATACATCCGTAACGCATCCGGTGCAATTACCCCTGTTTGCTATTGTAGGGTCTCTAGTGCCAAACAGCGAGACGCTCTTGAACGCCAAGTCCATGCGATGCGGCGTATCTACCCCGAAGCCGAAGTCCTTAGCGATATTGGCAGCGGCCTCAACTTCAAAAGAAAAGGACTTAACACCTTACTGGACAGGCTTTTGCAAGGTGCTCAGCTCCAAGTTGTTATTGCCCATCGGGATAGACTCGCCCGGTTCGGTATCGATCTTATACGATACCTCATTGAACAGAACGGTGGCGAACTCGTGGTTCTTGACAAAACAGAACACAGTCCGGAAGAAGAACTCACGGCGGATCTTCTCGCCATCCTGCACGTCTTCAGTCACAGACTGCCCGGGCTCCGAAGCTACCGCGATCAAATCAAAGAAGATCCGGCTCTTACCGAACGCTGAGCAACGTTTGCTGTTGCGGCGATGGTTTGGCACCGCCCGCTTCACCTATAATCAAACCGTGCATCTTCTGAATACGACGGATACACAAGCAAACTGGAAAGCCATCAAAACAGGTATCCTACATGATTTACCCGAGTGGTCGAAAGAGACGCCCTATCAAATCAAGTCGGTTGCTGTCCGAGATGCTTGTATCGCCGTAAGGGAAGCGAAAAAGAAGGCGAAAGCAACAGGAGAAAAGCAGTCGGTTTCTTTCAAATCTAAGCGTCACCCTTCAGATAGCATTTTTATACCCAAGTCTCCTATAAAGCCTAATGGCGTTTATCACACAAAAATAGGGAGTCTCGCTATGACGGAGGCATTCCCTGAGCATATCAGAGACTCCCGCCTGGTAAAAGACGGCGATAGCTATTATCTGTGTGTTTCCTATACTGTCGCAACCCCGAAGCGAAAGCCAAACGGACGTGTTGTGGCTTTAGACCCTGGCGTGAGAACATTCCTTACCTATTTCCATGAGCGTGGGTTCGGATGGCTTGGACATCACACAATCAACAGAATTCAGAGACGCTGTTTCCATCTGGATGACTTACTGTCCCATGCAGCCAAGGCGGACAATCGCCAAAGCAAGCGAAATATGCGTAGAGCCGCAAAGAGAATGCGTAAACGGATACGCAATCTTGTCGACGAACTGCATAAGAAAATCGCACGCTGGCTGGTGGATACTCTTGATGTTATCTTGCTCCCGACTTTTGAAACTTCACAGATGACTTGTAAAGCCAAGCGGAAACTGAGAAAGAAATCCGTCAGGCAGATGCTGACCTTATCTCCGCATCGGTTCAAGCAGTTTCTCAAGCAGAAAGCCAAAGAAACAGGGGGTATCGTCGTGGACGTTTGTGAAGCCTACACATCAAAGACGGTGTCTTGGACGGGCGAGATCGTCAAAAATCTCGGTGGCAGGAAGACGATCACAGATGCTTTCGGGCTATCTATGGACAGAGCCCTCAACGGCGCACGTGGGATATTCCTACGTGCTTTGGGAGATAACCCCTGGTTGCTAAGCATTAGCAACTTGCAAACCATGCATACCGCGGAATACAACGTATGACACGGATATGTATAGGTTAATATTATCGGACAAACGAAAACGCATGAAAACAGTAGACAAAATTTTTGATGTTGTTATCGGTTTTATGCTCAACCGAGATCTGGAAAAGGAGCTGGGAGTTCAGCGTAAATTTTTAAAAGGGCGCCTCACTGAGATGCCTGCAAGTATTATTGACAGACTGGTTGATTTTGTAATGGGGGCTCGCTATGCTTACTACTTAGAGATGCAGCGGAATATGCTTGAAGGCGGGGTCGTCGAGATGCCCTCAAACCTTTTTGATTGGAAAGCGCTTGAGCGTGCCAGTGCTTATCTGCGAGTCTATATGGAAGAGTTCCACGATCGGTTCAAAGAGGAGTATGAAGGCAATTTCCTCTCCGAAGATTTCAGAGATTGGTTCCGTTATTTTCATGTTGAGCGTCCAGAGCGTGAGTCAGCGAAAAAATCTGTTTCTGAGGCATTACTTGCTGACGATTTGCCGAGAGTCTAAGAGGATGCTGTCCTGAAATGCCGGTTTCGCGGGAAACTCAAACCGGCATTTCGTCATAAGTTTGTCCATCCAACTCCCGTCCGGTTTTCGATTTGCGTGTGCCACCCCACTGCTTGAAGAAAAACAGCACTTTCGCATCCGCGCATTGATCTCGGATGTCCGTAACCCATTTTTTCTTCATGTCGCGGGCACCTGGACCAGATTCGCCTCCTACAATCACCCAGTCTATTCCCTCTAACCTTAAATCTCGGAGGGCACCCAGTAGGGGTTCCAGTGAGAGAAATTTTAGATGTGCGTCGGTTTGGCGAAGTGCGTCAATTCGATGTGTCACGCGGCTATCTTCAACGCTAACTCCCATCCAGACATTCGCCGGCCATGGCAACTTTGGACTGACTTCCAGCAAACGTTCGGCTCGCTTCGTCAAGACTTGGAATTGATGCCAATGTGCCTTTTCCATCACAGCAAAGACTTCTTTGATGTAAGATAATTTTATTTTTTCATGGAACAGATCGCTCATGGAGTTGACAAAGATTCGACGTGGCTTTTTCCATTTCAGGGGTTCGTTAAGCAGTGCTGGAACCGGGTGTACTTCTTGTGTCCATCGCGGTCCGGCTGTAGTATTTTCTGCCAAACCCTCATAAGCCATACCTTTACCTGAAAATCGTGCGGCTATCCGTTCAGCGTAACAGAACCGACATCCGTCTGATACACGCGTGCAGCCACGGATAGGGTTCCACGTAGATTCTGTCCACTCAATTTTTGAGGATTGCGATGCCATCGGTTTGCCTTTCGTCTAAAAGTGTGAGTTGGGGTGAGTTTTTCATGCCTTCCAATATGTCCTTGGCAATCTTAACTGCTGTTGGCGCGCCTTTTGGGTTGCCAGCAGCAAAGCAAAGAAGGTACAGCGGCACATTTTTTGAGTTACGCAAAATAAGTGGATTAGTTGCTACACCTTTAAATATTCCTTGGAGCCTCTCAATGAAATATTGTTCGATGGTCGCAAAAATATTTTCTGTTTTTTGCCATTGTTCTTCGTCAAAGAATGAGATTTGCTTAGCTAATTGATAGAACACATCGTACCAGTCGGATTCGCCAAAAAAGAGGTCAAGCCTTGCCCGTAAAGCAGGTCGAATTTCTCCATTCTTTTTAAGCAGCCTATTGACAGTCCCAAGTGGAAAGAGTATCCATAAATCAATAGCTGGTGTTCTAGCAATTGATTTTATCGTTTGCCACTCTACTTGCATTCCATAAGGATCGAGAAAAACTAATGCTCGATGGTTTTTCCAGTTTTTTTTGCATAAACCTTTCAAATATTCGTTTGCCTCTCCATGTACACATTCAATCATATCATCTGAAAATTCCGTTTTAAGCAAAAACTCTTTTTTTTGTTCCTGCAGTTCAGCATGTCTATTAATATTTTTCTCTATGAAGACGTATTTCATGAAACGTGGTTCTACTTCTAAGGCATTCCTCGCGGAACCATGGCGAAAACCTATTACTTCAGGGGAAACAAGGTATGGAACCATTAACTCGCCAGTGGCTTCGTTGCTTTCCATTTCGCGGTATCCAGTTCCAGCGAAGGCATCAATATAAGCGAACTGAAATGGATGATTACCCATAATTGTTGTATAGGCAGACAGATATTTTCTCACACATTCCAATTTTTGTTCTGTCCAGTTTCCTCCGAATCTATGTCCCCGGTTATTCATCTCCACTCTCCTTTTTTAGCTTTAATAAATTACCCTATATTAAATTATACCAACTTGTGTTAGGTTATGTCAAGTTAATTTAAGAAATTCCCTGAACGAATTGACACAAAGATCCCAATATAAACCTATGTTCCTTGTTTCTGTGTAATCAAACCAAAGATTTACGGGTTGAAATTCTCCCACGCTTTTTGAATGGGTTCCGTAGGTTTTGACAATCTAGCTGGTATTAGTTTTTAAAACCGATAAAAGGCCCGTGCATTCTCTGCCATGATTTTCCGCTTCAGAGACGGCTCGAGATTCTTCGGGAGTGCCTGCTCCGGCGAGTCGAAGTCCCAGTGTGGATAGTCGGTGGCAAACATCAACTTATCATCTAAGTCCAGCTGCGCCAGAAGCTGATCGAAGTATTCTTGTTTGGGAGGTTCTTCAATCGGTTGTGTGGTAATCCAGAAGTGGTCTCGGATATACTCGGAGGGCAATCGTTTCAGTTCAGGCACTTCGTCGCGTAGTTTTTTCCATGCACGGTCGAGTCGCCACATCAACGGGGGGAGCCAAGCGAAACCGCCTTCAATGAGGGCTACCTTCAACGTCGGGAATACTTCAAAGACACCTTCACAGACGAGGCTGGTTACCTGCGTTTGAAATGCCTGCGTCATTCCGGCATGGTCTTCAATGTAGTGCGAAGGTCTACCGACAGCAGTAATTGGCCCTACACCGACACCCGTGAAGTGAATCCCGATGGGGAGATCGTGTTCCACCGCCGCCTCGTACATCTTCCAATATCTACGGCGTCCGAGTGGTTCCATTGTTCGGGCCAGCAGCAATATTTGCACGAATCCCGGGTGTTCTGCAAGTCGCTTGATTTCCGTGGTAGTGAATTCAGCGTCATCACATGCAACGATCATTGAGGCGCGGAGTCTTGGTTCTTTTTCGAGCCACTCTTCGATTTGCCAGTCGTTCACAGCTCTTGCCCATGCTGCTGCAAATGCGAGGTTGGGCATCTCACAGACCGGTGTTAAGCAGTTAAGGATCCCGTATTCGATGTTGAATGTGTCCAGTAGCTGCTTCCGTAGAAAGTCGAGGTCGGATCCGGGACGGTGTCCAGAGGGTGTCCACGCGTCGTATCTCGCGCCGAAAGGATGGGCACGCGGAATATATGTCCCGACGCGGTCGGTTGTCCCTACCATACCGTGATGCTTCCGCCACCGTTCAGAGAGATAAGGGTACAAGACCGTCTCGGAGGCGAGCGTGTTATGCACATCACAGTCGATAACGGATGGTTTCTGCTGTTGTTCAGGGGTTTCTATTTTCGCCATCTTTATTTTTCCTTATTTTTCAATTACCTCAGCGAAGGTAGCTGTTGCGACTGCGTGGGCAACCCTGTGTCCATTCGGCATGGTTACAACAAGACGATTCCGAGGTCTACCTCGGCCGCCACTTTCGCCTTCTGGCAGGTCCTCTTCCGTTCTTTCTAGGGTTTTTAGAAAATCTAACACTTGTTCATCGGTCGGTCTATGTTCGCACAGACTTTCGGTTTTCTCTGCTACCGCATGTAGCAAAAATTCATCTGCTTCCTCCACCAATTTGTTCCACGCTTCTAGTAACCATGTTGCGACTTGTCTTTGTTGAACGATCTTCTGATAGTCCCTCTTGATATCCTCAACAGCTTCACCTGTACGTATTGACTCGTAATTCAGGTATCTGTTAAGACTCTCAGCATTTTCCCTGCTATCTCCTGTGACGATGTCAAATTCACAGACCTTACCTTCTTCCCATGTCCCCTCTCCTGTTGGGTGAAAAAATTGCCATTCCCGGCCATCGGTGAGAATAGCAATTGGTACACCGCTGCGAAAAGCATATTTGACCAATTGTTCTTCTGCATCCGCATTTTCGATACCCCCGAGTTGTTTAACTTCAATGAAAACAAAGGGATTGGAAGGTGGATGACATAGAGCAAAGTCAAATGTCCCTGCCTTAACTGGGTACTGAGGAAAGACAATCCGTGATTTAAATTTTGGCCAACCCACTTCATGAACTATTCTACGCACAATGTCATCACAGACGGCGGCCTTATTTGGTGGCAAGTCTCCGTTTTCTAAACTTTTGCGTATATCGTCAATGTGTTCCTTAAGTGTCATCGCTGAATAGATACTCCCTTCTAACCGTAATAAGAAAGCTGGTTACGGCATGAGTTTATTGGAACTTTTCCACAAACTAATAAATTTTAATTTCCATTATATAAAATTTTATCCGAATGTCAAGAAAAAGGAAATGCTATTAGTCGTTTTGGGATTGGTTAAATCAGTTGTCACAATAAATTGTTTGAAATTCCTAAACTTTTGATTTGACAGAAAAATGTGAAAAAACGTACAATATTCAGGATGTCCCTTAGTAAGTTATGCTATCTGCCTCACTTGAGGCAGCCCTACTTCAACCGAGTGGGGTATAGCGCATTGGTTCTGCGTACGCTATGCCCTTATCCCAAAGGCTTTCAAAATGAAATCGTCTACTGAAAAAGCAATTTTTGGGATCATTTATGCCTTGATGGCTTCCTTTGGAATTATTGGTGCTTGGAATCCTGAAAATCCTCTACTTTCGTTGCTAAGAATTTTCCTTGGCTTAATTGTTTGGTATCCTATTCTAAAAGGAATCTTTTGGATTATACGCCAATTGTGCCGCTATGTCCTGCGGTTCTATTCACATACATTACCCGAATTCCACAAGTATTATGGAAATTCACACTCAACAGGGTGCGAGAATTCGGAAAAGCACTCAGAAATGAGGACTAATTACTAACCCCAATTACTAAGCGTTTTGAGGCAAAAATCAAGACGTATCTTAAACGCTTTGGGATAGAGGGTGGAAATTAGGAGTCTGCTGTTTACAGAGAATAGAGTTCTCGCGCATTTTCAGACAAGGTTTTACGTGCCAGTGATTGGGGCAACTGTGCAGGGAAAGCCTCCTCGGGCGAGTCGAAGTGCCAGTGCGGATAGTCGCTTGAAAACATCAACATGTCTTCCGAATCAAGCTGCCCGACAATCTGAAGAAGTTCTGCCGTTGTCGGAGGCGCATCAATCGGTTGAAGCGTCATACGGATATGTTCTCGTATATACGCCGAGGGCGGTTGCTTCACCCACGGTGTCAGTCCGCGCAAGCCGCGCCACTCTTTATCGAATCGCCACATCAGCGACGGCATCCATGTAACACCCGTTTCTATGAGGGCAACGCGTAAATCAGGAAACTTATCAAAAGTGCCCTCCGATACAAGACTCAATACCTGTGCTTGAAATACCTGCGACATACCGACGTATTCCTCTAAATACGTTGAGGGCCATCCTACAGATGTCGGCGGCAGTCCCGGCGCACCACCGTAATGGATACCGATGACGAGCCCATGGCGCACAGCAGCGTCATAGATAGGATGGTAACGTCTATTGCCATAGGGGGCTTGTGATCGAGCAGGTAACGTAATCTGTACAACCCCCGGATGTTCGCCTAAACGTTCAATTTCCCGTACAGCGAGTTCAGGGTTTTGGCTTGGAACAATCAGTGAACCACGTAAACGTGGTTCTGGGTCGAGCCAGTGCTCAATCTGCCAGTCATTGACTGCCGAAGCGAGCGCGGCTGCGAGGTCTTCGTTGTGTACACTTTGCGCCCGGAACCCACAAGAGAGTATACCGTATTCGACCTCCCAGAAATCAAGTGCATGCTGGCGTAAAAGTGCCACATCCGATGCGGGACGATCTTCGGTTGGCTGTGTGATCTCTGGACGCGTGGAGGTCGGAACCCCTTCCGGATAGTCGTTCGCATCAGGACCAGGAAAGCCGGATTCTTCGCAGTAGTCACACCAATAGTCCGGTAGGTACGGGTAAAGCATTTGGAGTGATGGGAGTCGGTTGTGAAGATCGCAGTCGATTATAGGCATTCCGGACTGAACGAAACTTGGTTTCCCGTTCTGTGTTCCCATGATGTTTTCCTTTTAGGTTTGTCCTGTTGCTTTTTTATCTGCCGCCGTAAGTGTGCCAGAATAGGACGTGTTCGCCTTCGCATCCTTGTGCTTTTATGTAGTGGACAAGTCCGGCTAATGTCTTGCCGGTGTAAGTGTTTTCGAGTCTAATCCCTTCATAGTCAGCCATCAGTGCTACCGCACGCATGCCGGCTTCCGTTGGGATGGCGTATCCCCTTCCGAAATCATTGTGCCAGAGTTCAATGCCGCGTGGGGTGATGTAATCGACATCCATCGCACTGATGAGTCGTAGGGTCCGCTTTACCATACGAGAAATTGCCCATGAATTTGCCACAACCCAGTCAGCAACACGAATGCCGACAATTTGGGTTCGCAATCCTGCAAGTTTCACACCGGCGATTAAGCCTGCAATAGTGCCACAAGTTCCCACCGGCACGAAGATAAACCGTGGTTCTGGTAAGATACCTTCCTCAATCTGCGATTTCAACTCTGAAATGGCTTTCACATAGCCGATAGAACCGAGGGGAGAAGAACCGCCGGCTGCAATGAAATAGCGTTCCTCTCCAATCCCAATCCCTGTTTTTATCTGTTCATACGCGTAACGGGCAAACATGGTGCTCATGCGCTGCGCCTTGTGAACCCGGTCTGCTTGTTCGCAGATTGTACCGTAATTTGTTTCAGAATGCTCAGTAGGTGGTTGTTTAAAGAGCAGACATTCCACGTAGAAACCGGCCGCTTTGCCATAAACAACTGTGGCTCGGACGTGATTAGAGCCTGTTGGACCGATTGTGAAAAGCTTTCTCTTTTTATCCCCCTTCGGGTCTGCGTGTGCTGCTGCAAACATATACTCCAGTTTGCGTACCTTATTGCCACCACCGAGTGGACCGCTGAGGTCATCCCGTTTTATCCAGATCGATTCGAGCCCCAGGGCGCGCTCAAGGTTTGAAAGACGCTGCACCGGCGTCGGGAAATTTCCGAGCGAAAGATGTGGGATTGATTCAATCATTTTCAAGTAGAGGGTTTCCGTCTAAATAATGCGATTGGGTTGGGAAACCCAACCGATGTTTCGGATCTCCAACACGTCCCCCTTGCTGTGACATCTCGCAAATAAAGCGATCGGCAAGTCCATCATCTCTCTGCTCTTTGAAATGATCAGAGACTTGCGCCGAAAACGCCCAAACTCGTGGCGCATCCGGGAATTATCCCGCTCTATGTTGATCAGAATCTATCGAGGTGGCACCTTGTGGAAAGACTTGAGAGCCGTAGGCGTTTTTGTGTCACGACCTAATTGGTTATGCTACAAAAGAGCATCGCTACAGAAGTCCTAAGTTATTTAAGATACCAACTCGGAAAAGGAATCTCCTTCAACTTAAGATTCGCCAATTCAGCATCAAGGTCGCATTTGGATTTCTTCTCGCCGTGTATACTCGGCTCAGCACAGAGCATCTCACGTAAAGTCTGCATGGAGGCAAGAATACTTGTATCTTTGATACCAAGCACTTCTGTCAGTAGGGCGGTATCCAATTCGTGTCGGATGGGGTCGTAAGCACACTCGTTAAAAGGCAGCATGCGTTTGTACTTTAAACGTTCAAAAATTGACTCAGCCCTTGCTAACGCTTCTTCAGAGAGCTCACGGACATCCAGCGCTGGCAGCGTTTTTAATGTTTGCTGGCGCAGTGTTCCGCGTCCCATGTCCTGTTTACTGCTGTGTAACCAGTGGCAGAAAAAGCCTAATGTTGAGTTGCACCACAATGTCCACGCAATTTCGTGTTTCGAGTTGTTGAGTAAAACATTTATCATTGATCGGACACCTATGGAGGAATCCTCAGTAAAGGAGGATATAATTGAGTTTGAGGTGAATCTCAGATTGATATGATAATGTGTTTTGCTGATGCTGTCTAAAGCGCGTTTAACCGTAGCGTTTTCAGTTGAACGAGGTATCGCTTTAGAGTCTGGCAAAGCAACCATCGCTCGTTGTAAAGGCGCGTTAACTTTCCATAATGCATCGTAACCATCACTGTTAGGTTCCCATCCTTCTACGATAATAAATGGCCCGTCTTTTCTGTACAAGTCGGCTGATCCAATTTTTGCGATATCTTGCATTCTGCAGATGTCAATCGGAATAGGCTCTCTTCCCATGGGGAGATGTAATTCTCCAGCAGCGAGTTTGTGTGCGCTCTGGAGCAATGCCATTGATCTTGCCCGTGTTGCAACCCACTCTACACCATCTTTGATAGGACAATCTAGCATTTGCCCATTGTTTGTATCTCCGATGCTGATGCTATCCCCACCGTTTGGAGCGTCTTCGAGTTTTCGAATGCTTTTACTCCGAAGGATCTGATTCGCGATTTCCATGGCTTCCAGTGGTTTTTTGGGACGCTGTTTTAGACAAACAAATTTCCCACGGCCTGTATTTGCCCCAATACCCTTCGTCGCGACCACAATACACTCTGCCTTTTTAGTGTCGGCAGAGAAGGCACAATCCTCCGCTTTTCTCTTAGGTATAGTAATCACGATTACATTGTGATATTCGGTTGCCCACATATCCCTAATTTTCTGTGTAATAGGCGACCTCAATACTGTCAATAGTAGAATAAATCCCATCGTCCCACCCCGCTTAAGTTTCTTGTCTGCAAGGTCAACGAAATTGGGCGCAAATTCAGAAATTCCCGCTGCTACTCTTCTGTCTTTAGGCTTCAGGGCGACCTGCATTGCTCTCTGGTCTTCGTCTGGACGATCATACCCTTGGAACGTAGACTTTGGGACTTCAGTATTGCTATCTGCACCTGGTCTTGTGAAAGGTGGGTTTTGAATAACCACATCGAATTCACCGTGTTGGAACGTCTGCTGGAGTTTAACTACCGTATTTTCCTCGCCCCCGATTTGTTCAACATCAATGTCCAGTAGCGACACATCATCAAGCAATTCCAGTGAGCCAATTGCGTAACTGCCATCATCCATAAGTCCGTATGGTGCGGTTATTATTCGGGTGCTAGCGATTTTGGTATCTGCATGTGTGCTGGCGAGTGCAGCCGCGGTGAGGTGCGTTGCGTTGGGCATAATATCAGCCCCAGCAATATTTTCCTCCAGCATTTTTTGATGAATATCCCGCCCGTTGCCACCGCGCTGTTCATACAGACATAAGATCCTTTGATAAACACCATTAAGAAGCGCACCCGTCCCACACGCAAAATCCGCCACTTTTGGCAGTGGGCCCACCGGCAGTTTCGGCAAAACCAGCGCCGAAAGCAACACGGCACTCTCCGGCAACGTGTAGTTCGCCTTAACGTATTTCCGGTCGGTGATGAGCTTTTGGAAAACGATGCCCGCAAGTTCGTGGATCTGGGCAATGCCAGTGTCAACGAGGTCTCTGGCCGCTTCACACAGAAGGGTTAAAATCGGTTTGACTAATCTGTCATCCGTAGCGAGTGTCTCAACAAGGGCACGGGCATCCTCAAAGATAGGCCGGTAATTGACTTTCAGGATAGTGTCCCAATCGGCGATAACATCCGCATAATCAATTGCCGGGAGGAGTTGCCGAAGGGAACGGACGGATTCCATCTCTGCTTTGCCAGCAAGCGAACTCTGAAACACGAAGGCATCCGTGATAATCAGCGCTGCCATGCGGAGCGTCTGTCCGTTTAGTAGCTCTGCTTCGTTTGTGGAGAAAACCTCTTGGTGGAGGAGCGTCTCCATGTTTGTGCCAATAGCCCGGTGCTCGGCGATTGCGTCTGCAAGGAGGTGTGCTGTGCTGTCAATGCTATATTCCAAGTTTTTCGCTGCTGCTTCGAGCTGGGAGTTGGGGAGTGCGCCGATGTGTAAAGCGTTTGCAATATCGCCCATAGTGCCGAGTGCCCATCCGTTTTGGGGGAAGTGTTCGACGGTGCCCCTGAAGGCACTGATGAGTTTGTATTTTAGGTCGTCTGCCTCACGGAGTTTGGGGTTGATGTTGCGTCCTTGCACAGTTTTCAAACGTTTGGGATATAGGATTGCGATGACGTTGTTGAGGGTTTTCGTTGCGGTATGGTATTCTGCTTGGAGTTCAGAGACGAGCCTTGTTTCCGCTTGTTTGATGAGGTTTTTGGCGTTGGTGGTTGTTGCGAACTTTGCTTCTATGCCGATGGGTTCTCTGCCGCGTTCGATGACGAGGGCGTCGAGTTCGTTATTGCCTTTGATGAAGGCATTGACTTCTGTTTCGAGGTTCCATCCGTGTCGCATGGTTCGGAGGATATTTACCAGTTCATTCGTGAGTGTTGTTTCGCGTCGGTTCGGCATGATGTTTCCAGTTACCGCGTAGGCTGATGCGGCGGTTGGGAGTGGTGCGAATTGAATCCGTAGATGCGGCGCATCGTCGGTGTGGCGTGTGCAACGACCTCTGGCTTGAAGTGATGCACAGCCGTAAATTGATGATAGCCCCTGTGTGCATATCCGTTTCAGCCATAGGTTTGCCATCCGCTTCAGGATATCGCTCGGCAGTTTCTCTGGGGGCGTAAGGGATGTGGCGTGAATTGGGATACGGATCCATGAAAACATCTCCTTTTCTACAAAGTGCTAAAAAACCAAGTGTCTGTCCTTCGGGTATCTGTTAAGTATATCTCAGAAAGTTGCATACGTCAATCTTTTTGCCAAGGTGGCATCGGTTGCTGGTGCAAAAGGCGCCGCATCACCTTGTTAGAAGCGGTTCGCAGGGAAAAGGATGTCTACGCCGACAACATCGTGAATAGGGAAGAGTGGATTGAGTTTTTGGGAGAGCGCGGCTTGCAGCTTGTTCTGCGATCTCTGATGCTTCAGCCTTGTCCAGTCCGCAAGCGATAAGTCTTTCAGAGGTTAGCATGAGATTGCCACTTTCCAAAATTGGTAGATGAGGTTTCTAACTTCGCTGGACGTGCATCTACAGTATCTCGTTAATTGTAGAATTAACCATAGTTAGATGCCCGCCCGGTAGCCTATCTTTACTGTACAACGCAGCTCTCAATTATTTGACCCGCAACGTGTCTACTGAGTGCAGCGATAGTCAACGTCGGTGGTATTCCAATAGAGGTCGGAAAAAGACTCGCATCGGCGACAAACAAGCCTGGCACCGCATGAGATTCCCCTGAAAGTTTAACAACGTCTTTGTACCGGTCCCCGCCCATCCGAAGTGTGCCTTGCGGGTGACTTGATGCCATCATAATATCGTTTGGCGCAATACCGCGTTGGCGAATAATCTCAAGATCCTTTTCCCGTTTTATACGGAGGTGTTCTGTATAGGGCATGATAATCTCTGTCGCACCTGCAGCGAAAAGCAGACGAGCAGCATTCATTGCCCCATCCATCAATACCTGTTTATCTGAACGCTGCAGGCGATATGAGATATTTGGTCTACCTGTATGATTTATGGCTACCCGGCCGGTTGTCCTATCGTGTAGGAGGACGAGCAGCGCAGCGATGTGTGGGTAGTGTTCCATCAGTTCGTGATGATTTCTACCGAATCCCGGCAGGCTTGCTGCAACCATCATCTGTGAGCCGAAAGCAGGCATGAGCAGATACCCGCTGTCTGTCGCACGTCTCAGGTCAAGAAACTCGTCGATATAGTAACTTTGCGGGATACCAAGATGTCCATCAATCGTTTCATTGAAGATGCCGCCTACAAAGATGGCAGGGTGCAGATGAAGATGTTTTCCGGCCTGTCGGTTCGTATTCGGTAACCCACTTTTTAACCAGAGTTGTGGTGAGTTGATAGCCCCCGCCGCTAACACCACTGCCTTACTTTGAACGTGAAGTGTACCTGATGGCAACCTTGCCGAAACGCCGACGGTTCTCTTCTGTTTTACATGGATTTTCTCAGCTGCGCAGTTACTGTAGAGACGTGCCCCCGCTGCAAGTGCCAGTGGAATGTATGTAACCGCCATGCTCTGCTTGCCTCTTCGGGTCGGTTCAGTCTGAAGAGATTTGGAATCAGGGCATCCAAAGAGACATCGCGCGCCACATGTAGAGCAAGCGCCGCGATTATGCCTTTGCAGTCCCCCGCGCCACCTCATCCGCTCACACCCGCGTCGGATAACAGCATTTAAGCGATTTACATCTATTTCTTCTAGCTGTGTAACACCGAGAGTCGCCTCCACCTCATCAAAGTAGTGCCATATCTCTGGTACCCCCCATCTGTCCAGTAGGACTTGCGGGGGGCGGACCGCATAACAGAGATTGTGTACTGTTGAACCGCCGACACCTCTGCCTTGCGAAATAACAATCGCGCCGTCGCGTGTAGACCGTAGACCGCTATCCCAGAAAAGCCGACGGAGCATTTCCGGTTCATAAGTGCCAAAGGTAGTTGGGTCGTGATGTTCTCCCGCCTCTAAAATAATCACCGAGAGTCCCGCTTCGGCGAGCTCCTTTGCGACAACCGCACCACCAGCGCCAGAACCGATGACGCATACGTCAACAACCTCTTTTTCCTCTCTTTTCTTTTTAAGTTTTGAAAAGCGATCAATATTGAGGGCACTGGAAATTCGGGATCGAAATTTATTCATATTATATCTATGATAGCATATCTACTACCGACGTCTGTCAACTCACTAAGTTTCAAGAGGCACAGGAGCAACCCTTAGGGCTGGTAACTTGCCCGCACAACCGTTTTGATTCCACCACGGATGTTAAAATCGCCAATAACTTCCGCTTTTCGTGGGCGACATGCTTCCACAAAATCCTCAAGGACTTTATTCACTACATGTTCGTGAAAGATACCGACATCCCGGAAAAAAAGAAAGTACTCTTTCAGCGATTTCAGTTCCACACAGTTTCGGTCCGGCACGTAGGTGATGCAGAGCGTAGCGAAATCTGGGAACCCTGTTTTAGGGCATACTGCAGTAAACTCTAAATTGGTAATCTCGATTGTATAATCTTGATCACTGTACTGATTTTTCCATGTCTCGATAGAAGGTGTTTTTAGTTGGCGGATATGGGGTTGTAAATCATCGTAACCAGTTGGCTTGCTCATTTTTCAAGTCTCCACGCTTTAACAGCCGGTATTTCTCGGCATAGGTACATGCGCTGATGACACGCTTGCGAGGACGAGCCGGTCTTTTTCCGCATAATCCTTGCGGAACTCATATGTGCAATAGGCGGGTTCCGCATTGATGAGGGTGCGAATAGAGTCGGCTTGTGTGTCTCCGATCTCAAAAAGCAGCTTCCCATTTGGTGCAAGGTATTGGGGTGCTTCCGCAATTAATCGCCGAATCACAGCGAAACCGTCGTCGCCTGCAAAGAGGGCAATCTCAGGTTCATAGTCGCGGACATCAGGGCTCAGACCATCCCGTTCCACGTTTTTAATATAGGGTGGATTGCAAACTATCCAATCGAATTGTCGATCTTCAGGATTTTCTATCGTTTTTATCGGTTCAAATAGATCCCCAGACATAAACATAATCTGTGCTGCGCATGCGTGTGTTTCGGCGTTCTGCTGTGCGACTTCGAGGGCAGGTTCGGATATATCGGTTGCAGTAATATTCCACGCTGGTGCGTGTACGGCAAGACTCGTAGCAATAACACCGCTACCTGTGCCGATTTCAAGCACACGCTGTCGTGTATCCGTTTTTATTGCGAGGAGTGTTTCAACGAGTTGTTCCGTCTCGGGTCTTGGAATCAAGACCCGTTCATCGACGTAGAAATCTAAAGATAAGAACTCTTTTCGATTCGTTAGATAGCTAACGGGTGTGTGCTCAATTCGCCTTTGGATCAATTTGCGAAACGGTGTGAGATGTTCTTGGAAGACAGGCATGTCGAAGTCAAGGTAGAGTTGCAAACGACTTTTATTTAACAGATGTCCGAGCAGAACTTCGGCATCTAACCTTGGCGTTGGGATGCTATGCTGTCCAAAATATCCAGATGTCCAGTCGAGTAACTCCACCACACGCCATATCTTATGAGACATGATTTCAGATTCCTTGATCGGCGTGGGTTAAGTTTCTTTCAACTTCTCTGTTTGGTCAGCCGTCGTTAACCGATCAATAAATTCCTGTATATCCCCGTCTAAGACGGAGTCTAATTGATAGGTGCTGAATTGGATACGATGATCCGTGACGCGAGATTGTGGGAAGTTATAAGTGCGAATCTTTTCGCTTCTGTCCCCGCTTCCGACCATTGACCGACGCGTTTCTGACCTTTCACTGTTAAGTTCAGCCTGTTTTTGCTCTTGGAGGCGGGCGCGGAGGATCTTCATCGCTTTGGAACGATTTTTGTGCTGAGATTTTTCATCTTGGCAGGTTACAACCAGCCCCGTTGGGATATGTGTAATCCGGATAGCCGAGTCGGTTGTGTTGACGCTCTGCCCGCCCGGCCCCGAGGAACGATAGGTGTCAATTCGCAATTCCGTTGCTTCATCAATTTCCAAATCGAATGCTTTTGTTTCTGGGAGTACGGCTACAGTCACAGCAGAGGTATGGATGCGTCCACTTGCTTCCGTTGCCGGGATTCGTTGGACACGATGGATGCCGCCCTCATATTTCAGTTGACTGTATGCTTGTGCGCCTTCAATTGAGAAGATAATTTCTTTAAATCCTTTTAACCCTGTCGCATTTGAATTGAGAATCTCGAGTTTCCAATGTTGACGCTCAGCGTATCGGGTGTACATCCGAAATAACTCAGCCGCGAACAGACTCGCCTCTTCTCCACCAGTGCCTGCCCGAATCTCGATGATAACGTTCTTTTCATCGTTCGGGTCTTTCGGAATCAAGAGCAGCTTTAATTCCGCTGTTAATTCTTCCTTTTGCGTCGTGAGGATTGCCAATTCTTCCTCTGCTAACCCAATTATTTCCACGTCCGTTTCCGATTCCAGCATGAGCTGCATCTCTTCGAGCGCCGCTTCTAACTGTTGGTATTTCTGATAGGTGGACACAATGGGCGAAAGTTCCGCGTGCGTTTTGGATAACTCCATTAACCGCTGTTGATTGGCAATTTGCGCAGGGTCTCCGAGGGCTCTTTCAACTTCGGTGTATTTAGTTTCAATATCCTTAAGTTTTTCAAGCATTTGATCAAACCGTTGTTGTTAGCTGTTGAAAGTAAAAGACGTTACCTCTATTTTCGTAAAAACTGCTCCGTGTCTGCTGTTGTAAGTACCCGGGGCCTTTACGTGTTCTACTCATTAGCTTCAGTCAGCCCGTAGCGCCGACGGAAACTTTCAACGCGCCCGGCAGTGTCAATAAAACGTGCTTGCTGCCCGGTGTAGAAGGGATGACATTTTCCACAGATATCGACTCGCATTGTGGGTTGGATCGCGAGCGTTTTATGTGTTGCACCACAGACGCATGTAATAACACATTCTACCATTTGGGGATGAATTTCGGGTTTCATAGTGTCCTTCCTTAATTTTTAAAATATCCAAATTACGGGTTGCTATTCGGCTAAAAACTGCTCAGTATTCTTATTAACGCGCTTTTCGAGGCGCGCATCGAAAGCCGCGTCAGCACAGGCTTACCGTTTTAAACGAGTGTTGTTTCTTACAGTAGCACTGCTATAGCCTGCGTTATCGACCATCCCTTCGAGAAACTCGTCATTCGTCCGAGTTTTACCAAGTTGTTCAACGAGCATCTCCAGGGATTCTGCGCTATCCATTTGGTTGGTGAATCTTCGCAGCACCCAGACTTTATTAAGTACGTCGGGGGCTAACAAGAGTTCTTCTCGGCGGGTTTTTGATCGTTCGATGTTAATCGACGGGAAAATCCGTCTATCCAGCAGGGAACGTTCCAAGTGGATTTCCATGTTCGCTGTTCCCTTGAATTCCTCATAGATAGCTTCATCACCGCGACTTTCAGTCCCTATGAGGACTGAGGCTATAATTGTGAGGCTGCCGCCCTCTTCAAACTTTCGCGCCGCCCCGCAGAATTGACGCGGCTTCACAAGTGCCATCGCGTCTAAGCCACCCGTCAACGTTTTGCCGCTATGGGGTGCTGTTAGATTGTAGGCGCGTGCAAGGCGGGTTAGACTGTCTAAGAGGATGATGACATCTTTTCCGTACTCAGCCCATCGTTTCGCTTTCTCAACCGCCATTTCAGCGACTTGGATGTGTCGTTCTGGATATTCGTCGAAGGTCGAGCTAATTACCTCACCTTTGACAGAGCGTGCGACATCCGTGACTTCTTCCGGGCGTTCGTCAATCAGCAGAAAGATGAGTGAAACTTCAGGATGATTCGATTCGATACCAGCGGCGATGTTCTTCAACAGTGTAGTTTTACCGCTGTAAGGCGGCGCGACAATCAATCCACGTTGTCCTTTACCAACGGGTGCCATCAAATCCACCATACGTGTCGCGAATTCCGACGCGTTATGTTCCAGTTTCAATTGTTCCTGCGGGTAAATAGGCGTGAGGTTATCGAAAAGAATTTTCTGCTTGACAGATTCCGGTTTTTCGCCGTTGACCTTTTCGATCTGGAGCATCGCGAAATACCGTTCTGCTTTGTTTTCCGTCTTCTTCGGCGGACGAATCACACCTTCAACGACATGACCCGTCTGCAAGCCAAATCGGCGGATTTGCGATGACGATATGTAGATATCCTCATTGCTTTGCAGATAATTAGAGCGGGGTGATCGAAGAAAACCGTAGTTCTGATCCCGGTCATCTAAGATTTCCAGTACACCACCGCCATAAAATTGGGTGTCCCCCTCAGATTTCGCCTCTATAATTTCGTTAATGAATTCCTCTTTCCGCGCCCCGGTGTATTCTATTCCGAGTTTCAGTCCGAAGTCTTTGAGTTCCGAGAACTCCATTTCTTGGAGCTTGCCAATGTCCAAGCTCTCCATAATTTCTAATACTCCTCATTATGCCCGGTTCCAAAATAATCATTCCACCGTAGTATTCATCTGACAACTTCGCGTGCTCTTTATTCCCGCCGCTTACAAATGTCATTGCGACTTGAAATCTATCGCTAACGTGGGGTTGGCAGAACGGGTTAAAAATGGAAGTAGGGCTGATGCTATAGGATAATTGACTGTTGGTTTCTATTGCTTTCGGTACACGGTTAAAAAAACACGTCTGCTGGGTTCCGCCTATACTTGTTTGGTTGCCCGGGGGTATAGGATTGACACACGAAGACCGGGTTTCCTACAAAGCAGGTAAGCTACATGGCTCCTAATTTAATACATGAGAGATTGCTATCACCATACGCAGCGCAGCAAAATATCAGGGTATCGATGGGGTAGGGGCAGTATTGCCCGCGGAAATGTCGAGCGTGTCTCTGTTTCACAATGCACGCGAGTAAATAGTTTTACCTGAAAATGCAACTTCTGAATTTTTCATATTGGGAAAACAGATCGAAGCCGGCCTTGCACGCAATGTACAACAGCCAGTGACTCGTTTTTCCTCAAAGCACGCTTTTCTCAGCAGCTTGCGCCGTTTATGAGGTTAAAATCTGTGAATTGAAGTTTTAAAACGTGCTTCGCGTTAGGTAGTTAAGAACTTTAATTATTAATTATACCGAATTGAATTAAAAAGGTCAAGTTTTTTTCAAAGAAAAAACATTTTTTGCAAGCATTCTGCTGAGGCGCGTTTGAAAAACCGCGCACTTCGCCTATTCTTTATTGTCACCCGTCAACTTTTTAAGGTAATGCCGGACGTTCTGGTTATATTGGTTGTTTACCAGATAGCCCTCCCAGAGAGCGATGGCATCGTCGTTATAGCCTTGTGAGACATAGTATTCACCAAGAGCTATCAGGGCGATGTCAGAAATCGGGTTTTTCTCAATGGATGCCTTGAATTTGGCGACAGCAGTTTCTGTATCACCGTTAAGAAGTGCCAATTCGCCTCTACCGTAAGATATCAAGGCGTGATCGGGGTATTCTGTTGCTAGTTCATCAATCATCGTTTGTGCGTCTTCTGCCCGATTCAGGTGATGCGTTGCGCGTGCTGCGAGGACCGTCGCATAGATGACTTGATTCTGAAGTTCTCGCTTTTCGGCATTGTTTTCTGATTTGCCGAGCAACCGTTTTGCTGTACGAGCAGCCGCCCTATACTTCGCGCGTGCTTGGACATAGTTTCCGTACTTATAAGTCAGGTCGCCGAGTGTTTTTGAACCGATATACGATTCGCCTTTCTGATCAACGAGATCTTGAAATATTGCAGCCGTTTTCCGATCCTTCAAGCGATAGTGCAGTACTTCGGCGAGACTTTGCAGCGCGTCGATATTCTGCGTATTCGCAGCAACTGAGCGTTCAAGTACCTCACGTTCCTTTTCAGGTTCACCTAATTTTTGATGGACCAGCGAGATTAACCAGTAGATTTCAGAATCCTTACCCCGTGCCAACCCGATGACAGAATTATAAGTTTCCAAGGCTTGCTCGTAGGATTCGGAGGTGTAGTGAGTCCGTCCGGTGTTAATAACTGCTTCAATGACGCCGCTATCTCGCTTCGCTGCTTGTTTCAGTACCTCTTTCGCACGTTGGTGCATTCCAACTTTGCGATAGCAAATTGAGAGGTGCAGGTAGGCATACGGGTCAATTTTTGCTTTTGCAGCTTCCGCTCGGGTAATCGCATCAAAGTATAACGCCCCTGCATCACGGTAGTTCTCGTCCCCGTAGAAGAAACTTGCAATCATAAGTTCCGCGTCATAGTAACTGCCTTGTTCGTCACCTGATATGCCCTCTTGACCGCCGAAATTCCGCATAACTTCTGATGCGCTGACACCAAATCCAGAGTCGGCAACTATAGCATCAACGTTCCCCATCGCACGGCTTCTCTCAGCGCCACCGCGCGGTCGATCCCGTTCGCGCGTCGCTTCCCGCTGTGCCAAGGCTCTGCCGTATTGGGTTGCCAGTGGATCATCTGGTTCGGGGATGCTGGCGTTGAGTGCTGTCAGTTCTTCCTTCGCTTTCTCAATTTCTTCTTCAGTGCCCTCTACCTTTCCATATCTTTTAACAAGTGATTGATAAGTGCGTTTTGCTTCTTCTTCGTCTTTAAGATTTTCTTTCTGGATTTGCCCTTTGCGCGCGATGGCTATCGCGGCACGTTCACTCCTCGGATTACGATTCGCGAAATTATCGTAAATCTCCACTGCCTGCTCAAAATTCTGAGCATCTTCGTAGCTTTTTGCTAACATCAGTTGCGCATTGTGGCTCAATTCCAGCTGCGGAAATTTGTTGACAATCGTATCAAATTGCGCCTGAGCCGTTGCGTAGTCTTTTTCTCGATAATAGTGCATACCAAGATTGTAATGTGCTTCGGCTGCTTCATCGCTTTCTGGTGCCGCAGCAATGACTGCTTCGTAGGCTTTGATTCCTTCTGCGGGCTGGTTCATCTGTTCAAGTAACAGTTCGCCTATAGCGAGTTGCGCTTGAAAGGCTTCCGGTGTACCCGGCTGAGTGTCCACAACATTTTGGTAGGCTTCAAGGGCACCGCGATAATCTTTCTCTGCAGCTAGTTTTTCTGCAGTGCGTAAGGCGTTGCCTGTCACGCATCCGATTTGCCCCCCGACTCCTAAAATAACAGCAATAAGTAGATAATACGTCATACTTTTAATAACAGAAGCTTTTTGGAAGTTTGCAAGTTGTGCCAAGAATTTCACGGTTTTTCTCCTTTTTTCGGATTGCCTTAACCACTGAAAACACGGAAAAGTTTCTTTATCGGATCGTAGAATTGATCGACCACGCGCTCTTTAAGCGGGATAATGGCATTGTCCGTAATTGTGATATGCTCCGGGCATACCTTCGTGCAGCACTTTGTAATGTTACAATATCCAATACCGTCTGAGTCCTTCAACTCTTCCAGTCTATTTTCGGTGTCAATGGGGTGCATCTCTAAGGAAGCAGCGTAGACGAAGAAGCGTGGGCCAATAAATTCGTCATGAAGATCGTGTTCCCTGAGAACATGGCAGACATCTTGACAGAGGAAACACTCAATGCACTTCCGAAACTCTTGGACGTGGTCGATATCTTCCTGTGCCATCCGCCATGTGCCATCTTCAGCGTCAGGCGGTCGCGGTGCAAAGGGTTTCATTTTCTCCTTAACCCTAAAGTTCCAAGACACGTCTGCGACGAGATCTTTGATGAGCGGGAATGCCCGCATCGGTTCGACTGTAACAGGGGTCTCAAGCGGTAAGTCGTTCAGGCGCGTCATACACATCAATTTCGGCTGTCCATTGATTTCAGCGGAGCAGGAACCGCATTTGCCTGCCTTACAATTCCATCGAACTGCCATGTCGTTGGCTTGTTCGGCTTGGATGCGGTGAATAGCGTCTAAGACTACCATACCCTCAGAGACCTGGGTCTCATAATCGACAAATTGCGCGCTCTCCGCATTACCGCGCCAGATTCTAAAAGTTGCTTTCGCCATGTTTTTAATGTTCCTTTTTAGCACTAGCACTCCTGTTGACTTTTTGAATTGTTCTTTTCGGCGTGTAAACCTCATTAAATATATTAAAGCTCATCCCTTTTTTGAGCTCTGCCCAAGTTGTAGACACACGCGCGCGCGGATTAATAGACGCTTTGCCGTGATGGGCGTTCGCCCAAGCGCTAACACGTATATCCAATAAATCAAAGCCTTTTGTAAATAAAACAGGAAAATCTACATTATATTTAGATTTTATCGCATTGTTTGTATCTATCATTTTTTGATTAATAAACACTTTAACTTTTGGTAACATCTTATCATCAAGGATAAACAAATAAACAATAGGTCTCCCAAAAGATCCACGATTTATACCGTCAAGAGTGGTATCGCTTTCCTCAAACAACACAATAATCTCTTTGTTTAATATAAGATTTCTTAAGTAGTTTCGGCTCCGTATTGCGGCTTGCTTTTCTGTTGCTATCTTAGCATTTATCTCAGGAGCATCTATTCCAGCAAGTCTAACGCTAACATGCCTATCCTCTATCTCTATCGTAATAGTATCACCATCATAAACTTTAACTACTTTAACCTTCTGGCAGAGATAAGAGAGTGTATCTAATTTCGGGATTACAGGTGCTACTTCGCCGGGGTCATTGTCGTTTTTATGGCAATGGCGACCGCCATTAACATTGTCATTGTGGCAGCCGTCTGCTGCGAGCCTGCCGGGGTGTGTATGAGCATCAGAAATGATTGCGATACTCAAAACGATAGTGAATAGAAAATACTTCAACATAATCTGCTCTTTTTTTTCGATTCTGTTAACTATATCTAATAACGACCTAATAGGTGTGCCCGAGCAGAGGGACCTTGCCCTATCCCATTTCGTCTATGATTTGCTTCAAGTCTGCCCGAAGTTCATCAATCGGATGTCGTCGGATCTCCATCGTCCCGTCGTCCGTTTTCTTGATGACGGTGTTGTATTTGCCGGCCCCGGATTCTTCTTTCTCAGGATAATCGTCCCGTGAGTGTGCACCGATACTTGCCCTGCGCTCTAACGCCGCGAGTGCAATCGCTTCAGAAACCGTCAATAGGCAGTCAAGATCAAGTGCTGTGTGCCACCCTGCGTTGTATTCGCGATTGCCGAGAGCGTGAACGTTTTCCGCTTTCTCGCGCAAGTGTTGGATCTCTTCCAAAGCCTGCGTAAGACTCTCTTGACTTCGAGCGATGCCGACTAGCTCCTGCATTTTTTCTTGTAGTTCTGCTTGTATGTCATAAGGGCCAACCTTTTCTCCGCTCCCATCGTCTGTGGGGTTTTCAAAAGGCTTGAGTGTATGTGCAGCGATTGTTTCAATCTCTGCTTCATCCAGTGAGGCAGGCGCATTTTCCAT
Organism: Candidatus Poribacteria bacterium; assembly: GCA_965202725.1. GTDB lineage: Bacteria > Poribacteria > WGA-4E > WGA-4E > WGA-3G > WGA-3G. The sequence goes on along the minus strand of OZ241845.1, from coordinate 2,439,724 downwards.
TGCAAATTGCGCTGCATATTCGCCAGCCCGTTTGCCGAAAACGAGCAAGTCTGATAGCGAGTTACCACCGAGTCTATTCGCTCCGTGTAAGCCGGCGGCACATTCGCCTGCAGCGAAGAGTCCGGGCACCGCTGTCATCTGTGAATCTGCATCAACAAGGATGCCGCCCATAATATAGTGTGTTGTCGGTCCTACCTCCATCGGTTCTGCCGTGATGTCAATTTCGGCGAGTTCTCTGAATTGGTGGTACATACTCGGCAGTTTCCTACGGATGTGTTCTGGGGCGTTCGGAATTTTTTCCTTAATCCACGCTATATCCAAAAATACACCCCCGTGTGGGCTGCCCCGGCCCTCTTGCACTTCTCGAACGATGCACCGAGCAACGTGGTCGCGTGTGAGGAGTTCCGGTGGACGCCGCGCATCCCGGTCGCCTTGTGTGTACAGCCAGCCTTCTTCAGGATTGTCTGCCGTCTGGTTTACGTAGAGTTCTGGGATGTCGTCAAACATAAAACGTTTGCCTTCGCTGTTTGTGAGGATCCCGCCTTCACCCCGCACGCCTTCTGTTACCAAGATACCGCGGACACTGGGCGGCCACACCATACCCGTAGGATGAAATTGGACAAACTCCATGTCTATGAGTTCTGCACCAGCGTGGTATGCCAGAGAGTGTCCATCCCCGGTATATTCCCAACTATTACTCGTGATTTTATACGCCTTTCCAACGCCACCGGTTGCTAAAACAATCGCTTTCGCAGAAAAGACTTTGAATCGCCCCTTTTCTCGTTCATAACCAAAGGCTCCCGATACCCTGTCACCCATTTTCAGGAGTGAAGTGATGGTATTCTCCATGTGCACTTCGATGCCTTGGTGGATCCCGTGATCCTGTAAAGCGCGAATCATTTCCAGTCCCGTCCGGTCACCGACGTGTGCAAGGCGTGGATATTGGTGTCCACCGAAGTTCCGCTGCAGGATACCTCCATCTTGGGTTCGGTCAAAAAGTGCACCCCACGCTTCCAGTTCCTGTACGCGATCCGGTGATTCCTTTGCATGGAGTTCTGCCATTCGCGCGTTAGAGAGATACTGTCCACCCCGCATCGTGTCGGCGAAGTGAACTCGCCAACTGTCTCTTTCATCAACGTTTGCCAAAGCAGCAGCGACCCCGCCTTCTGCCATAACAGTGTGCGCCTTGCCGAGCAAAGATTTACATACAAGCCCAACTTTGAGATCCCCCGTAGCCGCTGCAATGGCAGCGCGAAGTCCAGCGCCACCGGCTCCGATTATTAGCACATCATATTCGTGAGTTTCGTAAGATGCCACGCTAAAATTTCCTCTCTATAAACATTTTTTCTTACACCGCGTTTATTAAAAAGTGAGGGTTTTCGTTTAAGTGATGCTATGTGGTTCTTTTGTCATGGAGACCTTATACCAATCGTAAGGGGCGGGCAACCCAACCCTTGCCCGTGTCTCAAAAATGTGGCAAAAACATTGTTTTACCGAAAACTCTCTAAAAAGTAATCCAATCTTGACCTATTGCCGGTGCTATAAAACGGACATATACATCGGAAAAACCGACCCAACAGAGGCTCATCCATGCCCAGAGCATGTGTCGTCGGTTTAAGCAGCTCACGCAGTTGTACGCTTGCCGACGGCCTGGGGCTTTCGAGAGCAGGTCAATGGCCCCACCGACCAAGTGGCGCAAGGAGTGGCAGCCGAAGGTGTAACCCCCTAAGAGGACGACATTAACTGCCAAGATGATGGTGCCTACACCGATACCGAAAGTTTTTCTGCCGTTCCCGTTGTCAAACCAGAGAGCTTTCCATACGTCATAAGCAAGGATACCTACAAAGATGATGGCAATATAAAGGAAGTATCGGTGGATGTTCTGGATAATCAATGGAAATGAGTGCTCGCCCCGATAGCCTTTACGCGGTTCTGACACTGTGCAAGAGGGCGGATCTGCCCAAAACGCCTTGTAATACGCCCCCCGGTAGTAGTAGCAGGTAAAGCGAAACCCAAGCGGTGCCCACAAAATGAGGATAGCCGGTGTAATAAGACCTGGCATCCAGTCGGGCATCCTACCAAACCAACTGTGATCAACGCTATGCGCAACTTTTTCTGTGCCGAAAAGCAGTGGTGAGTAGAAAGGCGATAGGTAGGGACCGTGAAAAAAGTGAGTCCCTTCAAAAACTCTAAAGGTTGCGTAGACGATGAAGGCTCCCAATCCGACAAAGACGGCTAAGGGTTGCAGCCACCATGTATCTCTGCGTTGGGTTTGGAAAGCGCGACGGTCCGTCAACGTGAGTTCTGGGTGTGTCATAGACAATGTTTCCTTACCTTAAATGATGAAAATTGAAAGCGTGATTGTAGTTAGGACGGGACGGAGTAGCTAACCACTCTTTTTATTTTTACCTTGACTTTTGGGTTTATTATAGTATATTGTATCATACAATGCCGTTTTTGTCAAATTAACAAGGCGGTCGAGCGGTCGGAAACCAAAATAAACCTCTTACAACACTAATGTATGCGTCAGCGGCTCCCAGCCCAGCAAGCGTTTTGCTTTAGAGAGATTAATTTCCTTCTGTTCATGGTCACCAGCAATGAAAAAAGCATCAAAGCCTTCATGTTCAACTGAGATAGCGGCAAGATATGCCTGTGCCAAGTCTTCTTCATCTGTCCACCAAATATGCACTGACGAATCTTTGGGCTGGGCATAACGTTCTAACCACTGCTCGCGTGTAGAGGGCCCCGTAATCCGCAATGCAATCAGCGACATACCGTGTTCACGGGAAAAATATTCACAGATCCGTTCCCCAAAGCCTTTTGTCAATCCATAAACCCCTGGGTTATCACGCGGCACAACATCTTCATAAGGAAAACTGTTTCGGGTCCGCTCATGCACGGTGAAGGTGCTTGTGTAAACTGCATGTCGAATCCCCGCTTCCTTCGCTGCATGTAGAACGATATGCAGCCCCTTCGTGTTTACTTCGTAGTTTGCGAGGATGTCGCTGAAATCCGCTGCAGAGGACCGGTCGCTCGTGGGTTGTAGCATCACCATGTAGACGAAGGTATCCATCCCTTTCAATGCCTCTTGAACGATGTCGGGATCTGTAACAGAGCCTTGGATATGTTCTACGGAGTCGTCTTTCGGTGAGTTGAGGTCAAGCACTCGAAAATTGTGGTGGCTTCTCATGTAAGGGAGCGTCATCGTTCCAACATGTCCAGAGCCGCCTATAAGTAAAACATTCATTCCTTAGTTTCCTCTGAAATTTTCTGCTTATCCTTGATATGCATATGCCCGGTGCTGAATCCGCAAATCGAAATTATCGTCCGGATACCACGTCGGCATATCTGGGGGCACTTCATAAGCGAACTGCACTGTATCCGAGGGATATGGGTTCGTGCGGCGTTCATGGAGGGCGCGTTGGTAGAGTTTGCAGCGCTGCGTCAAGAACTCCGGCTGCCACCACTTATATGTTTCATTCCACCGCGGGGTCCGCTGATCGAAGTAAATAACACGACGGAGTGTTTCGCTTGTGTTGATTTTACTGCCGTGCAAGACCTTGGTGTGGTGCAGAAGAATATCCCCCGGTTCCACTTCTGCTGGCACTGCGTCCGCCCGTTCAAAATTGACTTCACCCTTATCAATAATCTCTTGCGCCTCTTCAATCCCCCAGAGGTGGCTCTTCGGGATTACCCAGACACACCCGTTATCAACAGTGGACGAATCTATGTAGATATCGATGTTGAAAATCGGATGATTCTCGCGGATTGCATTGCCGTCCCTATGCCATCGCACGGAGGAACCGTGTTTAGGGAGCTTGAAGACTAACGATTCATAGCACGGTATAAAATCTGGTCCAACGATCCGATGGAGCATGTCCCCGATGAACGAATGTGCTAACAATCGCAGGGAGAATTCGTTTCGATGAGAGTGCAAATAGGTGAGGTAATAAGGAATCCCCTCCGGTCCGCGGTTGCACCATTCATCTGCCGGTCCACCTCCCAAAATCTCATCAATCAGTCGTTGACTTTCTCGTTGTATAACGGCAAGTTCATCGGCCTGGATAACATGTTTCAAGATAAGGTAGCCATTTTCGTTGAAAAATTGAATTTCGTTATCAGTAATTTTTCGCATTGTCACGCAGTGCTCTTTCAGGGCGCAATCCCTCACTATCTATCCCGTTGTAGACCAATGTGAGTCCGTCAGGGGTAGTGAAAGCGTTGTGCAGTTTTGGGGAAGTGCCTCGTGTTGGACAGCGGCATAGAAGTGGTCGGCTTGTTTGAGCCATGTGATAGTTTGAGGTATGCTACCGTTTTTAACGAACCAATGTTGGTTGTCCACCTCTGCCCGGAGGGATTGGCATCTTGAGTTGTGCGCTGGAAACCGAAACGGAGCTTCGCCAATCCGTTTTAGGAATGTTTCGCTGTCTGTGTCAATTTCTGTAACGTCCAGAAGTGGGTGATGGGTGGGCATTTCCTATGTCCTCAGGTGTAGCAAAACTATTTCCTATAGGGCTTACGCAGCCTCCTCTTTTGTAGCCTACCCCCTCGCTTGCAGGGGCCCCAGGATGTCTGTATTTTTTCACATATCTCCATCTCGCAGAGGAGGGACCACGGTCAAAATTGCGTCCATCCTATCCTAATCGTTTTGCATAGGTTTTGTAGATGGTGATAATAATATACACCAAAATAAGAAAAAAGTCACGTTTTTTCTTTCTCTTAAGAGCAAAGAGATATCCCAATCACATAGTAGGTTCTGACACGAAGGATCATTAAAGATGCGAAAGATATGCAAGAAAATCTATTGAATCGGCGCTATTTTTACCTGCTACTAAAAGCGTTGGCAATAATCACTAAATCTAATATGTTTACAATGCCATCGCCATTGAGATCAGGCACTGTTTCTCCAAATGCATTCGCGACGATCACTAAATCAAGTATGTTGATTGTTCTATTAGCATTAATGTCATGTTTAATTTAATTTTAACGTGAGTTTGATAAATACTTCAAGCGTTTTTTGAATAAAGAGAATCCTTTGGGTATAATTCTGAGTTAACAAATCACCATTATCCAATCCCAAAGCCTCACGCACAACCGAGCGCAAATTCCCGTCTGGCATCTAATCCTGTGCATAACTTGATCCACACATTAAAAACACAAACATTGCTATAGACACTAATTTTTTGAACATAATAACCCGCCGCTTAGATCGGTGCAGATTTAGGTTGGATTGTTCAAAATCTATAGGTTAATTATTTTACGAATCCAGGTTATGTAGCGTTGTAACACATTTATGAACATAAAGTCAAATTAATTTTTTTTCAGAAAATCGTCTTTTTGCTGCGTCCCAACCCCCGGTGGCAAGGCGTTTCCTACATAAAGAAAAGCAGAATTGTCGTACACGATCGGGATATTCCGTAATTTTAGTAACCTGTCCTCCTGTTTCCATGTCCCACACGATAATGGAATCGCCGGTGCCAACGTTTCTATCAATGTTCTCTTACTGTTCTTACCTGCCAGTGTGTGGGCATTACACGTAGACATTCTGGTTCTTTTTACGAGTCCCCTCAGATTAACAGATAATCGACGATTGACAATCCCCGTAAAATATCCTCTTGCAAGCTTTGCCAAAATAGTATATCATATCTGTATCAGAAATTTAACCTTTTTCAAGAAAACCTAAGATTCGTCTTCATGTAACTATAGTGTGCTATAGAAGATACAGGAACCCCTTTATGCGACACAACCTCTTCGTCCCGAACAAAATGTCTTATGCCAGAGGGAAAAACCGCCCGGATGTACCGTGTATTCTTTGTGCGATTGTTAAAAAAAATGAAAAAGTCCAACGCCTTGAGGTACATCGAACCGAAAGTTTTACGATTTCGCTGAATCTCTATCCTTACAGTCCAGGGCACCTTTTAATTTTTCCGAATCGGCATACTCTTGATGTCCGGGAATTGAGACAGGATGAGGTACAAGAACTTCACGAGCTTCAATGCCTCTGTTTTGAGGCGTTAACGTGTGTCTATCGACCGCGCGGCTACAACGTCGGTTATAATATGGGAGAGACATCCGGTGCGAGTATTCCACATCTACATTTGCACATTGTCCCTCGATATCCGCGTGAATTAGGGTTCATAGATGTTATCGGTGGCGCGCGTGTCATTATTGAAGATCCGAACGTTACGCAGGAGAAACTTGCAGAGATTTTTACGGAACTGACAACTATTCAAGAAAGGAAAGCAGAATGAGTAATCTCGCTTACGATCTTTTAGCCGAAACGTTAGAGAAACAGGGGATACAGGTTGAGGCGGTCAAAGCCCAACTCAAACAGCAACACATAGAAACCCCCTCATGGGGCTACGGTAATTCCGGCACTCGATTCGGGGTCTTTGAACAACCCGGTGCAGCCCGCAATGCTGCGGAACGTCTCGAAGATGCCGCCACCGTCCACCGATTCACCGGTATTGCCCCGACCGTCGCACTCCACATCCCGTGGGATAAAACAGACAATTGGGGATCATTGAAGCAATACGCAGGGGAGGTTGGTATCGGCATCGGTGCGATTAACCCGAATGTCTTTCAAGATCATGCGTATAAATTCGGAAGCGTCTGCAACCCGGATGTCGCTGTCCGCCGACTCGCAATTGATCACATGCTTGAGTGCGTTGATATTATGGAAAAAACGGGTTCTGATGTACTGAGTTTGTGGTTCGCAGATGGCACTAACTTTCCAGGTCAGTCAAACTTCAGAAAGCGCAAAGGCTGGATGCAGTCCGCTTTAGCCGAGGTCTATGATGCGCTTCCAGAAGACACTCGGATGCTCATCGAATATAAATTCTTTGAACCCGCATTCTACCACACTGACCTCCCTGATTGGGGGACTGCCTACCTCATGGCGACGAAACTCGGTGAGAAAGCGCAAGTCCTCATAGACTTAGGGCACCACCCACAAGGCACGAACATTGAGTTCATCGTCGCTTACTTAATAGACGAGGGAAAACTTGGTGGATTCCACTTCAATTGCCGGAAATATGCTGACGATGATCTGACGGTCGGTTCTATCAATCCGCAGGAACTCTTCCTGATTTACACCGAACTTGTCGCCGCAGAACTCGATCCCGACACAGAAACCGACATTGCCTATATGATCGATCAGAGCCACAACCTGAAACCGAAGGTAGAGGCGAGTATACAATCCGTCTGTAATCTGCAGAAAGCGTACGCAAAGGCACTTCTTGTTGACCGGGATGCCCTTGCAGCCGCTCAGGACGGTGCAGATCTTGTTGAAGCAGAGTCTATCCTCCAACGTGCCTATGAGATGGATGTGAACCCGCTGCTGGAGCAGGTCCGCTTGGAGATGGGGCGCGATCCGCACCCATTGGCAGCTTACCGGAAAAGTGGTTATTATGAAAAAATTAGTACCGCTCGCGTCGGTGGCAAAAGCCAAGGCTGGGCATAGATACATAGATAATTGGTACCAACCTTCGGTATTTTCTCAAGATTATAGTAAAACCCGGAAATAAGCTAACACTTTACGATAGGTATCCACATTGCGTGCTCGTAGGGGCTGTGTTACCCAGCCCCTACGGCTCACCGCTTTTTTTGAGGGATTCGTAGTAATTATTTGCAGTTACGCTTTCCGAGCGTGCCTTTCTTATGGAAAATATGACAAAAATTAAAATTGGAATCATCGGTTCCGGTGGGATGGCGAGTCATCATCTCACGCGGTTCACCTCAATGGCAACAGCCGAAGTCGTAGCAATCGCTTCCAGAAACGAACAAACAGGAATACAACTTGCCACAGCACATAAAGCATCCTTCGTTCCGGAATGGAGGGATCTTATTGAACGCGAAGATATAAACGGCATCGTTATCTGTACGCACAACGACAGCCACGGTGAGATCACCGTGGCAGCATTACAGGCGGACAAACACGTCTTTGTAGAATATCCGCTTGCTAGTGATGTCAGTGAAGGAGAGGCAGCGCTGAAAGTTGCCGAGAAGCGTGGGCGTGTCTTGCGAGTCTCACATCCCGAGGCAGTCTCTAACACCCACAACGTGCTCAAAGAGAAAATAGGCGAACTTGGCGACCTACTTCTCACCACCTTTGTCCGCCTTACCCCCGGGCGCGGTGTCCGCCCTGAGATTCTCTTCAATTTACAAGTATCAGGTATACCCGCGCACTTCTTCATCTACCATATCTATCCGATTGTCGATTTCTTTGGGGGGGCTGCGTCTGTTAAAAAAAGTGCTGCTTATGAAGGATTGAAAGAGAACGGGCAGTACAACCGTTTTGCTAACACGCTCACCGTTGAGTTCAAACGTGGTGGTATCGGACAATGGACATGGGCAGGCGGGGTCGCTATTAACGCTGCCGAAGAACACGAGCGATACGTGCTCACCGAAGGCACGATAAGCGACGCGGGTGACGAGTGGCACTGCACGACACCCACCGGTGTTACACCACTCTCTATACCGGATTCACCGCAACTGACGCTTCAAGAGTTATGGCTCTCCGAAATTCAAGATGCTGCGCGTCAACCGCCGAGTTTGGAAGATGCTGCAGTCGCACTAGAGGCAATCCGCATCAGTCTTGCATCTGGAGAATAAGGGAGTGTAGTGAGGATTTTCTGGATCTAGCGATTCAATTGAAAAGCCCACCCCCGAATGCTTTTAAGCGTATCAATTGTCAAAATCTTGTCACATGATAGGTCTTCCGAGGGTGCTTTCTGGCTCAATTGCCTTCGCTGGATTCAATTCGTGCAAAAATTCGGTATCCAGTTCGCGGATCTCGTCTGAATATAACCCGTTAGGTGAAAGGTTCTCTGCCGTTTGGGGTCCGGTAAAGTTGTATTTCCCGAGGATATGCCTCATTATAAGATTTGTAGCGATCTTTTAATCTCATTAGGCCATCAAGTCGAGGTGAGTAATCTATGCCAACGTCCGTTGAAACCAAGCGACTGACTTGGCGATAACCGCTTGCTCCGATGCAACAGTATTAAAGGTGTGGTCACCCTGATCAATGATTTCCAGTGCCGTTGGTGCATCACGCCCGCGCATCAATTCATAGTACTGTTTCCCGTGAGACACCGGCACGACATCATCAGCGTTCCCGTGGATGACGAGGAGCGCGCCCGTGAACGCCTGAATGGTAGCCGAAGGCGATATTTTGGGAAGTTCCTCATAGAACGTCTTCCCGACGATATTTGGATTAGCAAGTGCAAGTTCCTTTGGTGTTGGTGTTTTGGCGCTCGCCAAAATTTCATTCTTTCGATCTGGCGGATCGTCCGAGAGCGGTGCCCACATCACTGTTGACTTCACGCGGGCATCTTGACCGGAGACAAATGCTGCAACACATCCGCCCATACTCAATCCAAGAATGCCAATCCGTTCAGCATCTACACCCGGCATAGCAGTGAGTACATCAATTGACTTAATGGCATCAGAAACTTCACCGCCGATAGTCATCTCTGAAAAATCGCCTTCGCTGTCCCCGGAACCGCGAAAGTCGAAACGTAGCACGTAACATCCGATAGCCGCAAGTTCCCGTGCCGTCTTAACGAATATCCTATGCGGTTCAACCTTCGTTCCAGTGAAGCCGTGGAAAAAAGCGACTGCTGGACACGGCGAATCGCTATCCACCGGTGAATGCAGTATCCCGTTTATCTGTTGGTCTTGATTATAAAATACGACCGGTCTCTCCATTTTTGTTTTTGCTCCTTTTACTTGACATTAAAACGTGTTTATGATAAACTTATTATACGATAACTTTTTATTTTGGTATGGCGGGTGTCTATGGCGTTAAAATCAATCGGCTTGCATGTGCCGAATCTGTTGCGGGACATAGTTGAAACAGGAATAGTTTTCCTGTATCCTGCGAAATGCCGCGTTTGCGAGGTATTTCTTGAGGTTACGTCCATTCCTTATATTTGTGCCGACTGCTGGCACGCTGTTCAATTCCTTGAACCGCCTTGGTGCGATATATGCGGCACGCCGAATGCGAGAGGGCGCTGTGATGAATGTGCCACCGACCCACCACGCTACGGAAAATTGAGGTCTATTGCATTTTATCAGACAACACTCCAACATGCAATACATCTTTTTAAATTTGAAAAGAAGAAGGTCCTCGCGCAACCCCTGATTGGTCTGATAAAGGCACATATTCCTGTTGACTGTTGTATCGCAGACTATGACTTTATTCTTCCCGTGCCGATTCATAAAAAACGGCTCCGAGAACGCGGTTTCAATCAGGCAACGCTACTTGCCAAAGGCATTGCGCGAACAGAAGGCGTGACGGTTCTCACAAAGGCGCTGGTTCGCCATAAGCATACAGTCGCGCAAAGCAGTTTGGGGATGGCGGCTCGCCAGAATAATATCATCGGTGCTTTTGAAATCCTAAACCCAGAAATTATTCGAGACAAACGTATCTTAATCGTTGACGATGTTTTTACGACCGGCGCTACCGTTTGTGAGGCTGTCAACGAGTTATGGAAAGCCGATCCATCTGAAGTAGATGTGCTTACATTGGCGCGGACTTTAGATGTATAGTTGTTGTGAAATCTGTTTACGGGGATTGTGTTGACATTGGGAGTTCACAGAAAATCATGAAACTTTTTCGCTTACGTTACGTTTTATATCATGTTCGGGCTACGGTAAGTTCTATTTGTAGGCAGTTTCTATTCGGACTGTCTACCGCTAAAAATTGTGCCTAAAAAACTGCTTATCACTGAGATAATGGAGGGTTTTCGTTAAAATCATGTTTTCGCCCAATTTTTGAGGCGCGCGTATGGGTTAGGTTACCCACCCCTATGATTGCTTAGGTTCTCAACCGCACGGCGGCATCATACCATTACTTAAACGGAAACTCTCAGATAATTACTTAAATCTAACGTGGGTTTGGTCTAAGGATAAAAGCAACGTTGGAAAGACACACCCCTTATGACGAGGCAGTACTTTTGTAGCACAAACTTTTAGTTTGTGGCGTTTGCGGATGAACTTCCCAAGAATTTCAACATTTAAATCGGACTTACGTTAAATCTATAGTGGGAGGTTTAAACCTTTGCACTTAAATAGTATCAAAATTCGCGGTTTCAAGAGTTTCGCTGAAGAAGTTGAATTAGTACTCGAACCCGGTATCACTACCATCGTCGGACCCAACGGTTGTGGGAAAAGCAACGTCTCCGATGCAATTCGGTGGGTGCTTGGGGAACAGAGTGCTCGGTCCCTTCGATGTGCTTCTATGCGCGACCTGCTTTTCAACGGCGGTGCCAATTTTGCACCGGCCCGGCGCACAGAGGTAGCATTACGTTTTTCAAATAATGGTTCAGAAAACTCGGATACCTTACTCCCGGATGCTCCTGCTGAAATCGCCTTTGCATCTCCAGAAATTGAGGTATCTCGACATCTCACCCGCGATGGTGAAAGTCGCTACCTTATCAATCAAAACTCCTGTCGCCTCCGCGACATCAGTGAACTCTTCATGGATACAGGTATTGGTGTCGATGCGTATTCCGTCATGGAGCAGAGCAAGATTGACTTGATTCTGAACGTCCGACCTGAAGATCGCCGATTTTTATTCGATGAAGTCGCTGGCATTACGAAATATAAACACCGAAAGAAAACAGCACTTCGAAAACTTGAACAGACCGAACAAAATCTCGTCCGTATCAACGATGTCATTCAGGAATTGCAACGCGAGACTGAATCCCTGAAGGAGCAGGCTGAGCAGGCGCGGCATTATAACGCACAACAAGAGCAGTTGAAGCAGTTTGAATTAGACCTCGCGCATAGGGAATACGATAAACTCCGAAGGGATTATCTTGAAGCGCAGACCGACTTAGGTGAGATTTTAAATGCGACTGCCGATGCCTCTAAACAGCTGAAAGTCGATGAGGAGCGTATTGAGAACGCCACAAATCGACAGACCGAATTAGAAACAGCAATCCGAATAGGACAAACTGAGCTTCGCGAGGTTGAAACGCAAATTGAACAGGTTGAGCGTCAGATTATCCTTCACAAAGAGAGGCAGCTCAATATCCAACAGCAACGACAACGAGCACTCCAAGCTCTTGAGGCTTTAAAAGCACGGCACACGGGAATTCTCAGCCAGCACAAACGACGCACCCAGGAACATCAAAAACTCGAAGCCTCCTTTAAGATAGAAGGGAGTCGCTTGGCAGCACGTCAGCAGCTACTGACTGAACTTGCTGAACGTGTCAATGCCTCTAAGGAGTCTGTGCGGGAAGCACAAACGGTTTTAGGGAAGGCAACAACTGAATTCGCGGTGTCTGAACGCAAACGTTTGACAATCGAACATGAGCTGGCTAATAGAGAAGGCAACCTTAACCGCCTCAAGGAAAACACCGAAAAGTTGACAGCTGAGCTGAAAACCGCTACCGACACACATGCTGAAGTTCAGCGGGCTGAAACACGATTAAAGGCGGAACTCGTTCAGATTGAGACCAAGCGGGATCACGTTGAAGCAGAACTTGGCGAAAATCAGGACGCGCTCCGTAAAATTGAGGCTGAAATCAGGGGGTTACAGAATACACTCGGCAGTAGCGTCTCTCGATTGAAATCGCTTCAAGAATTGCAGGCCGCTTATGAAGGCTATTACGTCGGCGTTCGGGCGATAATGCAAGCGAGAAACTACTATCCAGATCAATTTCGTGGGGTCTGTGGCGTTGTTGCTGAACTGCTCACGATGGATACCGAGTATGAAGTTGCTATAGAGGTCGCTCTGGGGAGTGCTGTCCAGAATGTTATCACTGAAACTGCTGAAGATGCCCAAAAAGGGGTTGCTTTCCTTAAGCAACATCGAGCTGGTCGGGTGACATTTCTCCCGCTCGATATTTTGCGCAGACGCAGATTTCAGGATGATAAACTGCTCAATCAACCCGGCGTTATCGGTATTGCCGAAGAATTAATTGATTACGACTGTAGATATGAGGTCGCTATGCAGCACCTATTGGGAAATACCCTCGTTCTAAAGGATTTAGATGCTGCGATCGCGCTCACTCGTCAATTCCGTCCAAACGCCCGTCTCGTCACTTTAGATGGAGAACTTATTAACACTTCAGGTGCGATCACGGGTGGTCAAACAAATCAGCAAAAAGGGGGGCTACTGAGTCGCTCACGTGAACTTGAGGAGCTCGAGGACAAGATTGGGCGGTTGAGCCAGAGGAACAATAGGAAAGATCAGACGCGTAAGGCTTATGCGGCGAAAATAGCGAACTTACAAAAAACTCGGCAGACCCTCACTGCTCAGTGGCAAGATAAACGCATTGAAAAAGCAGCACTCACTAAGGACATGGAGCAGGCTAATCTACAGGTTACGCGGCTTAAACAACAACTTTCAGAAGTCGAGGCTGAAAACCGGGTGTTGAGCCAAGCGATGGCAGTTTCACGCGAAGAACAAGAGACGCTTGAGGCTGAGATCGAAAAACTCGAGCAAAAGACCAAGCGAACGCAACGCTGGATTGAGCGCATGTCTGAGCAGATTGAGAGTGAGGACCGGAAACGCTCTGAAGCTGCTGACACCTGTCAGAAGATGGAAGTTTTCTTAGCAGGACAGCGGCAGAGGTTGGAAGGCTTAGCCTCCGAAATTCAGACACTTGACGAGACACAACAGCGGACAACACAGGAGATGGCCGAACAGCAAGAGCTTATCGACTCCGATGAACAAACCCGGATTGATCTCGGCGAACAAGTTGCCACAGCGCAACGCGAATTCCTCCGTTTAGAGGGGGATCGGGCTGAGGCTGAAGCGCATGTTGACCAACTTACTGAAGAACGCCAGGCTCTTCTCCAAGAGGTAACTCTCCTCCAAAAAGAGATGCGCGCGACCCGCAGAAAGTTTGAACAACAGAACCGCGCACGCCATAAACTTGAGGTCACAACGACACAACTAGAAATGCGTATAAAGTCTGTCTCAACCCGCATCCACGATAAATATCAGGTATCCATTGATGCACTACCGCCGCTTACGAATGATAAAGCGGCGATCGACGAAATTGATCTGCTGGATAATATTGAAAAGTTGAAAGCAGAACTCACAGCAATGGGTACCGTGAACCTCAAGGCGATTGAAACGTATCAGGAACACAAGAAACGCCACGATTTTCTCAACGCGCAACGCGAGGATCTCCAGCAGTCGATTCAAACCACTTATCAGGCGATTCAGAAGATTAACCAGACCTCAAGAGAGGTATTCCTTAAGACCTTTGAGCAGGTGCAGGCAAACTTCCAAGAGGTGTTCACACAACTCTTTGGCGGTGGTGAAACAGAGTTGTTGTTGACAGATCCGTCCAATGTGCTTGATTCGGGCGTTGATATTATTGCGCGACCACCGGGGAAACGTCCGCAAAGCATCACGCAGCTTTCGGGTGGCGAACGTTCACTCGTCGCCATTGGGATCCTCTTCGCCGTCTTTAAAATCAAACCGAGTCCTTTCTGTGTGCTTGACGAAGTTGATGCTGCCCTTGATGAAGCAAACGTACTCCGCTTTGCCAATCTTATCCGAGCTTACACTGAGAATACTCAGTTTGTGATTATCACGCACAACCGTCGCACGATGGAGATCGCTGACGCGATGTATGGCGTGACGATGGAGCAGGCTGGTATCTCAAAGATTGTCTCTGCTAAGTTTGCCGCGTAATTTTTTTACCGATGGAATCTGGTCATCGTTCCCCTTCGTTTCACAATGCGTTTGGGTCAATCCTGATGCGGATTGGAACGCAAACGCCTTGGAGACAAACCATCTGCCGAATCCGCAGCATAAACGTCTCATCTTTAAACATGAATAAGTTCAATCGGGATCAACTCACAATTCTGCCGCTCTCTGAACGTCGACACAAGATGAGGGTGGCGGATGTCTATGCCTTGGATGCTGAGGTCCCACCCGCTGATAATCCCGGACTCCACATCGTCGCTGATCGAATTGCTAAGGCGTATCGCGGCGGAAGGCAAGTCATTTGGATGATGGGGGCGCATGTCATGCGGCGCGGTAACTCACGTTTTATTATTGATTTGATGGAACGCGGGATCCTCACACACCTTGCTACCAACGGCGCGTGTGCCATCCACGATTTTGAACTCGCGCACATCGGGGCTACACTTGAGGATGTCGAAGACTACATCTATGATGGTAAATTCGGCAATTGGGAAGAAACCGGATGCTACCTGAATGAAGCGATTGTTCGAGGGTATCAAGACAAAATCGGATTTGGGGAAGCAATCGGCAGATTAATAGAAGAAGGCGAGATGGGCATCGCTTTTCCGCATCGCGATGTAAGTATGTTCGCCGCGGCCTATCGACTCGGCGTGCCGTTTACGGTTCACAAAGGCATCGGGTTTGACATCATCGACCAACACCCTGCTGCTGACTATGCAGCGATGGGATGGACAACAGGTGAGGATTTTCTCCGTTTTGCTCAGAATGTGTCGCAATTAGAAGGCGGTGTCTTTCTCAATTTAGGTTCTGCGGTCATGGGACCTGAAGTCTATCTGAAAAGCCTCTCCATGGCACGGAATCTCGCCGCTCAGCGAGGTGAGGAGATTCGACATTTCACGACTGCAAACTTCGATCTCATTGACTTCCCCGATTTCCAAGACGAAGGATCTCCCACTGATGCCCACTACTATCACCGCCCCAAAAAGACCATTCTCATCCGCACTGTCAAAGATGGGGGTGAGGGTTACCACATCTCCGGCGATTTTTCGGTGACTGTGCCCCAGTTATACCGTTTAGTGATTGTATGTCTATAGAGAATTGCGTTTTTTAGCTGATTGCTATCCTATTTATCGTAGATTTTGGCATTGATTGGACACTTCGCGTCGGTGGGGTTAGAAACCACAGCTACCGAGGGGGGTGAGAATGTCCAAGTCTTTACGGAATCTACGCTAATCCGCGATTCAGAGGTTCCCCTCCACAATTGCAATCTCATCTTCCGTTAGATTATACAACGCATATACCAAGGTATCAATCTCATTTTCAAGGGCAGAAGTGTCTCCCTGCTGAGCAATCTGTTTAGCATCGATGATCTTTTCAAACTTGTTTTCAATCTCCGCAACAAGGTGTTGGTTGGATTTTACGATTGGGGGAACGAGAAGCGGTTCTAACGCTTGCACGCTTACAATCAAGTCGCCAGTACCTGTTTTCGGTGCAAGGCCAAACAGTTGATAATGAGAAACACAAGAATTTAACACTGCAGTCAGAAATCTAACTTTTTTACCTATAGCAATACATGTGCTGTCAAGACAATACATGGGATGTTGAATATATGCGAAACGCAATATTGAACCTATCCGTTTCCAAACAATCTTTTCTTGTGTGAAGGATGCGTTTAACTTATCACTCGGACTCGCCTGTAATTCATACCATTTGTTTTTTCCAGCTTTCTTGGAAAGGGCTTCTCTATGCTGGAGCAAGTGGTTCAGGATGGACGGGTAGTCTTTAATGGCAGTCTCTTTCCTGACGTATATCAGCCACAATCCTGCCCATTGGGCACAGTAACGTTGAATATCGCGGCCGCGCAGGAGGGGTTTGATGATTTCTGCTGCCTTTGGGTCTTGTTCTATAAGTGCTTTTCTCTTGTATTCGTCTATGATGAAGGCTTCATTACAACCTGTTTTAATACCCATGTAGATGTTTATATCCCAGTCTTTGAGCGGTTTCCCGGCTGCCTCTATTTTACGTTTCAAGTTCATCTCAGCAGCCGAGAGTATCGCCCAGGGTTCCCCCCTATTCGGCCTCGCCATCGGCACACCCTTCTCACGCAGATACTCGGCTATGGCGTCAGTCTGCCCGTCAAAATCTGATCCAAAAGATACCCCTACGAAGGCAGGAGCGGAAACCCCAGATACACGCTTTTGAAAAAGCAAGATGTTTGTGTCAACCGTGGCATCAAATACACCCGGACCCATATCCAGCAGCTCGACGGGGCGGGTGCACAGGGCGAAGTAATCCCTCAGTTTTTTACCATAGCCGGCACGCATCCACTTATTAGAAGTGATAAAACAGACATGTCCGTTATTTTTCAAAAGTTGGCTCGCTTTTTCATAGAACAGACAATAAATATCGCCCGTGCGTGCGAAGGTTTGAAACCCTGCGGCTTGATATAGCTTCCCAAGTCTTCCGCCTTCCTTTTGCAACTGGATATAGGGGGGATTGCCGATGACGACATCAAAGCCTTGTGTAATGCCGAACATCCATTCTGGGTGGAACCATTCGGCGGTGGCGTTTGGGTCATAGGGGTCCCACTGCGCGATCTTTTCAGCGGTGTCAGCAGGCATGCCGATGCTCTTTAGCTCTATGGCCAACTCAGCTCGGAGGCTCGTATCCTTGTGTTGGCAGGCACGTTTTTGCTGACGCGTCGTGGCGTGGAAGTGTCGTTCGCGATTGGCACGCAAGGCTTGTTCCAGCTGCTGTGCTTTCTGGCTGGTGAGGGTGCGTTCTGCTTTAATGCCGATGAGTGTGTCCGCAGTGATGAAGCGCGTCTCGAGGTTCGGCAAGGGTTTGATCCCGAAGTTTTCAGCGTTGCTGTCGGGTGTTTGTTCAATGGCGAGCGAGATGAAAAAGCGGAGTTTGGCGATCTGGCAGGCTACCGATTGGATGTCTACACCGAAGAGGCTGTTTTGGATGAGGTATAACTTCCGGCCGAAGTCTGAGTCTCGGTAGCGTTTGAAAGTTTCGTCGATGTCAACGAGTTCTTCTCGGCGTGTTTGGTCATCTTGTGTATCATAAGCGGCTTCGGTTCGCTGAAGCGCACGTTCCTTCTGTATTTTTTCCCATCGGGTGTTATCTGGGTCCAGGCGCCTGAGGGCGAGCGTCAATTTGTGGAGCACCCCCATCGGAAACGCACCCGAACCGACAGCTGGGTCCAATACCTTGAGTTCAGAAATTGCCCGGACAATCCCGTCTGTCTCAGCAGCATCAAACCCTTCATGAGCATCGTCAAACGCTTGGGCATAGTCGAGGAGCTCATGTAACCTTTCAGCCCAACGTTTGGCATCCCCATCGGTTGGGGCCCACTTTTCGGCTATCGTGGCGACTAACGCTGCTTCCACCATATAGTCCACAATCGCACGCGGCGTGTAGTAGGAGCCCGTCTGCTTTCGCACCGTCGCACCCGTTTCAGGCGTGTACGCAGCGAGGAGATTCTCAAACACACTCCCCAGCAACTCGGGATCCAACGCAACTTCTTGTTCTATCGGCGTGTGCTCCTCAACGGTGAAGGTGTAGTGTTCAAGGAGGGGAATAAGCCCTCGGCTCTCGTCAAAAAACAGGCGATTCGGGATGGATAGCTTGTGGTAGTGCTTATCCGAGAAACAGTCTATTCGGTAGCCCCCTCCGCCAGTGGCTGTGAAACTGTCCAGACACTCGAACAAACCCCCATTGATGAAGGGCGTTCGGGCAAAGAGGTTCAAGAGCCGCTCCGGATCGCCCATCTCTGCTTGGTAGCGATACCGCGAGAAATTACGATGTGTGTTAGCCACCCCTTTGCTGAAGCCGCGCTTGTCAATCTCTGTGTTCAACGTAGCGAAAAAGAGGTTCTGCAGCACAACGCGATAGTAGGCATCGCCCTCAGCAAAGTCGTCAGCTGCTAACA
The DNA here is from genome assembly GCA_965202725.1 of Candidatus Poribacteria bacterium. GTDB lineage: Bacteria > Poribacteria > WGA-4E > WGA-4E > WGA-3G > WGA-3G. The sequence continues at coordinate 2,421,113 of OZ241845.1, read as the reverse complement.
GATCCTGGATGTGTGTCTTTTTGAACAGCTCTGCCGCCACTAACCCCTTTTCTTTCATGAACCAGAGAAACAGCAGACGCGTGATAAGCCGGATAACGTGCTCCGCCGCTGGAATAACGCACTTTTCATCCATCGGGAACGTCGACTCTGCGATTGCCCATTCATACCACGAAAACAACTTGCGATAGAACTGTTTGTTGAGCCCCTCAGCGTCTAGTTTGGAAAGCCACACTGACAGCAACCCGTCAAAGTTTTTCGGGCACCGGTTCTCATCTATCCACTTGACGCACGCCTCAAGGGAAAGTTCGGAGAGGACATCAAGATGCGCACGATGCGGATCCTCAACACAGATGTCTTTGATGAGCGTGACGCACCCCAGAACATCACGATCCGCATCCGTCGCATGGAGCCGCCGATCCGTGAAACCCACAGTCAGACGATTGCCAGCCCGGAATAATACGACCGTAGGGGCTAACAGCCGTTTATTCATTTCTCGTGTGAACCCAGCATATTGCGTGCGGGAATAGCGGGTATCTTTGAGGGCAACCGCACAGAAGATGAAACTGTCCGTCCACCCTTTACCGAAAGCACCCGATGCCAAAAGCGTTCGCTGTGCGGCAGCGGTGAGCTCATCGCGGGTAAATTGGAAAATGAGTTGCACCGACTCGGCGTGTTTGCGGAACTCCCGTTCGGTGCGAGTGCCTGGGGTGAGTGCGGGGAACTCCTGCAGAAAGTCGGGGACGGCACCAGAGAGGCCGAGCGTGCGTTCGCTTCGGTAACCGAGGGCTGCTAACAGGGCTTTTGATTGCGCTAAGAAATCCCCCGAGGGTATTGCTGAGAGCACAGAGCGGAGCGCTACTTTGTCCATAGACATTCTCAGATTTTCTTTCTATTCATAGGTATTTCATAAACCCATTTTTATAGCAAAACTCAGAATGAAAAAGCCACTTCAACATACTCACAGAACCCAAGAGGCCGTAGCGGCGAGGCCACCTCGCCCGATCTGGAATGTTTCGTTCATTCTAAGCCCCATTACCCCGCGCTACAAGCAGAGCAGATAGCCCTGTACGAAAATTCACGCAACTCAGATTGCAGTGCATCCCGATCCGCATTCTCAGCAAGCAAAGACAAAAATCGTTCCCGCGTTTCAAAGAGGGCACAGTCTACTATCGGTATCAACCAAGTGCTAAACTGCGCGTGGCTCATACGTGTTATATGAGGGTTTTCGTTAAAATCATGTTTTCGCCACATTTTTGAGATATGCATAAGGGCTGGGTAACCTACCCTGTACGATTGCCTAAGCTCTCAGCCGCACGGCGGCATCATATCATTACTTAAACGAGAACTCTCTCTTATATCGTGTTTCATTGGTTTCTCCGTCTAACCGACCGATGCAATCTCCAAATTGTCCCGCCAATGTTTCTGTAGCATCCGTTTCAGCAATTGGTGTTCGTCCGCATTTAATCGTGGATCCGCTTTGATTAATAATTCCGCCTCTTTTTTCGCCGCTTCCAAAAGGGAAGCATCTTGGATAATATTCGCAATCTTGAAGTTTGGGATACCCGATTGGCGAGTTCCAAAAAACTCACCGGGCCCCCGAATATTCAGGTCCGCCTCCGCAATCTGAAAACCGTTGTTCGTCCGAATCATCGCTTGAATCCGCTGATAGGAGTCATCGCCTCTCGGCGAAGCGATAAGGTAACACGCCGATTGATGCTTCCCGCGTCCAACGCGTCCCCGCAACTGATGCAACTGTGAGAGTCCAAACCGCTCTGCGTTCTCAATTACCATCAGCGTCGCGTTCTGCACATCAATACCTACCTCGATTACCGTTGTTGAGACGAGGATGTCGATATATCTGTCCTTGAATTTTGCCATCACTTCCTGTTTTTCAGTCGATTTCATTTTCCCGTGCAGTAGACCGATACGCAAATCTGGAAATACGTCGTTCTGAAGATGTGATGCCATTTCTGTTGCGGCTTTGAGCTCTTCCAGTTTTTCGGATTCTTCAACGAGCGGGTAAACAACATAAGCTTGCCGCCCGTGTTGAATCTCTTTCCGGAGAGTCCTATATAGTTTTCCCCGCGCGTTTTCCCGTATCCAATAGGTTTTAATCTGCTGTCTACCCGGTGGCATTTCATCGATGACAGATACATTTAAATCCCCGTAAAGCGTCAAAGCGAGGGTTCTCGGAATCGGTGTCGCCGTCATGACAAGGACATCGGGCGATGGAGCGGCTGTATCGAAATGCTTTTGTGCTTCGGTTGCAGATTGCGCTTTGTTACGGAGGGTCGCGCGTTGCATCACACCGAATCGGTGTTGCTCGTCGATGATAACGAGTCCAAGTTTATGAAAATTAACACCTTCCTGTATCAAAGCCTGTGTCCCGACGATGAGGTCTGCAGTGCCGTTAGCGATCGCCGCTAGTGCCTCTTGACGCTCTGCTCTGGGGAGGTCGCTTTTCAGAAGCACAACGTTTATTTTCTGCTTATCCTGTTGTGCGGTTCTTGTAGACACATCGCGATGCATATCTTTGAACATATCAGACAGGTTGTAATAGTGCTGCTCGGCGAGGATTTCAGTCGGCACCATCAGGGCCCCTTGGTATCCATTTTCGATAGCACAAAGCAGTGCCATCGCTGCAACAACAGTTTTCCCTGAACCGACATCTCCTTGGAGGAGTCGATTCATTACACGCTCTTGTTGCATATCGTTTTGTATTTCCCTGAAAACCTGTTTTTGTGCATCCGTCAGCTCATAGGGCAAGGAGGCCGTAAAATCCGATAATAGGGAGGGCGAGGTGTTTCTTGAATCCATTCCAATCCGAAATGCAATACCTGCCTCCAAAGTTTTGCGCTCCTTTTTCATCTCCATTCCGGCGCTCAGGAGGAAAAATTCCTCAAAAGCCAGTCGTTTTTGTGCAGCTTCTTGGTGAGCCTCCGATGTTGGGAAATGGATTTCATTGATGGCGAGTTGTCGGTCGATTAAACCTTGTCGTTTGCGGAGGGTGGGCGGTAGGATTTCAGGAATCTCTTGTCCGTATTCGTCAAGAGCAGCCCGCATCCACGTACGCAACATTTTCGCCGTCAGTTTCGCGGTGAGCGCATATTTCGGCACAATCCGTTTTGTGTGGATTAAATTATCCTCTTCAAATAGTTCAAATTCATAATCGGTCGCTTGGATTTCGTTGTAACGGCGCGAGAACTTACCGCTAACAACGACTTCAGTATCGACCGGCAGCAGAGACTTCATAATACCGATACGTCGACCGAAATTAACGAGGACGGCTACGCCAGTTCCATCGTAAATTGAGATCTTACCGACGCGTTTGCCCTTCGCTGTCGGGGACGAAGTGTGGTTAACGACCTTACCGTGGATCGTCTCCGGTTCGTCATCTTCAGTTCTTCCAACCCTATAAATCTCCACAGTCTTGGAACGGTCGATATAATCGCGCGGATAGTATGCTAGCAGTTCCCCAACCGTTCGGAGGTTGAGTTCTGAGAGAAGCATTGCAGCACGGCGCGGCCCGATCCCTTTAAGATACTGAAGCGATTCGGATAAAAAATCGAGCGAGTTAAGGTCTGTTGAAACGGGAATATCTGATATTGGCACAGAAGCTAGCTGTTTTTCTGTAGCGGTGTTTGGGGTTTGTGTCGGGGGAACCTGAGCGTTTTGGAAGAGGGGTAACGTCTCTTTGCGATTTCTCTGAATTGTGCGTTCTGTTGTTGTTTCCTGCTTTGACGGTGTGTTGTCTGAGCGGTTCACTTTCTCTTGAAAGAGTAGCAGTGACTCTGTTTGTGTGTTTTTTTTGCTTGTGGGCGAGGGTTCTAACCCTGAATCCGTTTGTTGCTTGTGTCCGAGTACTGTATCAATACATCTTGTGGCTTCCTCAAGCGTGTGTTGTCGTTCAGGCGGCAAGGCATTTGTGTAATTTTTAAAAAGGTCCGCTAAGTTATGCAGTACCTCTTTTTCAGTTACCGCTAAGTCAAGGGCATCTCCATTTTTTGCCCATAATTGGACGTAGTTCCCTAACCCGTTGACAACGACATCGTCATGACACCCTTTTCGGCGTTCTTGTTGAAACGGACGGCGGATGGTGTTCAGAATTGTTATGAAATTATTCATATTAGCTTTAAATTTTTATCAAACTTACGTTAGATTAGACGTAAATTCAGCAAAAACGTTGAGCGTTTGTAGCAAAATAGGATTGACGCAGCATCGTAAATCGCCTATAATCTTCTTAAGTTGAGAGACTTGCAATAGATGAGGCGGACCCATTAACCTGTATGCTGTTGTAGTTTCTCAAACAGGTCTCGGAAAATCGCATCCCGATCCACGCTTGATGCGACACGCATGAGGTGTCGGTTATTATCAAAGCTCCATGTCACTGCTTCCGTCAAGATTGGGCTGTGGACAAGCTCTGTCGGAATCCATGCCGGATTGACAAGGTATGCTGTCGCAGATAGATCCCATATCACTTTTGACCACGCAAAGTGATCGCTTGAATAGTCTTTGAAAATCTCGAGGAGATAATCGCCGACTCTGCCTCTGCCTTGCACATAGCGTTCCATCTCCGCAACCGTTGTGTGCAGATGTGAGACGACCCCGCGTGCAGGCAGCCAAACGAATGGCACACCGCAATCCAAAACGACTTGTGCGCTCATCAGGTCTTGCATGAGGTTGAACTCGCGGGTGTGGGGCCAGTATAACGGATTCCCACCAAGCCAGATGACGACAATGCGTTTGATAATTTCGGGTTCTATTAAGATGGCAGAAGCGACATTAGTTATCGCCCCCACAGCGACAACGTAGAGTGGATCGTCTCTGTTCGTTATTGCCCGTTCAATCATATCAGTAGCGGCAGCACTTTGTACTGGGGTCTCTCTGCCCGAGAGGAACGCTCTGGATCCACGATAAGCGAGTCCTTCGGCAGGCACATTCAGGAAATCCAAAAGCCGAAGAATTTCCGCATAACTTTTCTCCATGCCATCTTCAGCGTTATCAGAGCGGTTGTTGTGGAAGGGGGCAGCATAGATTGCCTGAACATCGAGGCGTTCAGGTGAGAGCAGCGCGTGGACGACTGCAAACTGATCGTCTATTTCGTTATAGGTGTCAGTGTCAAGCACCATACGCACTTTTCCTGTTGGCGGTTGGAGCATCGCTATACGTTTCGACTCTGACAGCGTTGGGAAATTCATAAGTGGTTTACCTTGTGAATTGAAAGTTTTCTCTACGAGCTTCAGTTTCATTTGTCGCACCGAGATTTTCATATTGCTTAAGTTCTGCGTAAAAGGTTTTTATCGGTTTATGTGTTGGTTTGATGTTCATTACTAATTTATTTCCTGACCAATCTATAAATTTGTGTGAAGTATTATACATGTGTTCACAGTCGATTGCAAGTAAAATTAGCGTCTTTTTCAAAGATAATCGTTTGACAGAAAATTGTTTTTTATAGTATAATATACCAAAAGTCAAGAAAAGGGCTTCGACTCTCGGCCACTTTGTTGTAAAATTTACAGAGGGGCTGGCTCCATATGGAATCTGCTAACCGCTGACGGTTACTAAAATATGAATTCACTCCGGTTTTTTATTAATGGGTTTTTGATTGGCCTTGCCAACATCATTCCCGGCATGAGTGGCGGAACGCTCGCACTCGTTTTAGGTATCTATGAGCGACTCATTAGAGCGTTACGAAACATCAGACTTTCAACAGTAAAAATTTTGCTTGGAGTGGTAAGATTAAAAAAGGAAGCTTTCACAGCAGCGGAGACTGAACTGCGTCGTATCGACTTCGGTTTTCTCACACTGTTAGGTACTGGTGCGATAGCGTCAATCCTGCTTACATCGAAGCTGATTGTCTATTTGCTGAACGACCATCATGATCCAGCTTACGGCTTTTTTAGTGGACTCATTCTGACATCCATTCTGGTTCCGGCACGAATGCTAAAACGATGGGGGGTGAGAGAATTACTTGTCTTACTAATTGCCGTTACACTCGTCCTCAGTCTGTCTGTTAGCACGAGTGGAGAGAAATTAGAGCAGGGCGTGCATAAATCTGGAAACGAGATGGTAATAGATGCCGGTATCCAGCAAACCTCTTTTCCAGACTACTGGGACTTTGGGATCTTTTTTGGAAGCGGGGCACTGGCTATTTCGGCGATGATTCTGCCCGGCATCAGTGGTTCCTTTTTGATGCTTGCCCTCGGTGTCTACTTTCGGCTCTTAACCGCAATAAACACCTTAATGGAAGGCGTTCCAAAATTGCTTAGTGGAGTTTTCGATGAGGTGATGTTAGCGAGTTTACTGATAATCGGTGTTACCGCAATCGGTTGTCTGTTCGGGCTTCTCGCTTTTACTCGATTACTTAACTATCTCTTAGAACGTTATCGCAACCTGACAATTGCCTTTCTTATCGGATTAATGGTGGGATCGCTCTATGGATTGTGGCCCTTTCGGAACTTTGCCGTGGTTGATGGAGAGCGGATAGATACGGCTCATATTCTCCCTCACCTGGATGTGAATCTGCTTATCACGACAGGGGCTTTTCTCATCGGTTGTGGGGTGGTTTTTCTCTTTGCCCGTTTAGAGAATTAGAGGAATAGCGGATAGCGAATAACAATGCATAGATAGCAAATTGCTAATCGCCAATAGCCATTAAATGAAAAAAATAAAAAGCATCGGTTTTTTCGTCAATACAAAAAAAGCGAATGCGGCAAGTGTCGTTGAAGGCGTATGCACGTGGCTTGAGGCGCGCGGGATTGTAGCTCTCCTGCCAGACGAACAGGCAGCCGCCTTGCGGAGAAGGCCACAAACGCGCATCTCCAAAACGGATGTCGTGGAGCAAGCGGATGTGATTCTCGTCCTTGGTGGAGATGGCACGCTCCTAAGCGCAGCACACATGCCGAAGATTGAAAAGGTCCCAATCCTTGCGATCAATATTGGAACGCTTGGATTTCTGACGGATGCGTCGCTTGATGAACTTTACCCAACTTTGGAAAGTCTTTTGACCAGAGACTATCGTATAGAACATCGGATGATGTTGGAGGTTGTTGTCAACAGCCAAGGGTTTCCAGAACCATTTCGGGCTTTTGCGCTCAATGATGTTGTTATTCGGCATTACACACATCTGATCGAATTGGACGCATATATTGATGGTGAACTTTTTATACCCTATCATGCCGATGGCTTGATTATCGCAACGCCAAGTGGCTCGACCGGGTATTCGATCTCTTGTTCAGGCACTATTGTTGAACCACAGTTGGAGGCAATTTTGTTGACACCTATTGCACCACACAGTTTGACAGTGCGCCCCTTCATTGCTCATGGTGAGGCGGAGATAACCGTTAAAACGCGTGCTGCCTATCAGAGCGTTGATGTTTTTGTCGATGGACAGCGCGAAACACACAGTCTCACTGCAGGAGCAATCATAAAAATAGAAAAAGCAGAACGCACAATTCAACTCATCCGTTCGCAACACCATAGTTATTATAAAGCCTTGCGTGAAAAACTCATGTTAGGTGAAAGAGGCAGAAATGTTAGATGAAGGGTTAGATGTCTGTAGAGGAATGGTTATTAGCGTTAACCGATAACTGTATACCGTCAAAATGATAGAAACGCTCTCTATCCGTAACATTGCACTCATAGACGAACTCGACTTGGAACTCGCACCTGGGCTCAATATTTTCACCGGTGAGACGGGGGCTGGTAAGTCTGTTATTCTCAGATCGATTGGATTGGTATTAGGTGAGAGAGTTTCCGCCGATATTGTGCGCGAAGGCACCGATTTCGCAAAAGTAGAGATAGGGGTCGCACCTCGCGAGGAACATCCGATGTGGCATACGGATTTCGCTTTTAGGGATGTTTTGGACCCATCAGATGCTATAATTCTCTCTAGAAGGATTAGTGCTACCGGTAGAAGCCGCTGTCATGTTAATGGACGGTTGGTGAGCTTGAGCCAGCTCCAGGCGATTGGATCGCTGCTCGTTGACATCCATGGCCAACATGAACATCAGTCCTTATTTAGGACACAAACACATCTCAAGCTTTTAGATGATTTTGGGGGATCCAGTGAGGCGAGACAGCATGTTAGCGAGATCCATGCGCACTTGCAAGCCTTACAACAAGAAGCAGCCGACTTGGCGCAAACTTTAAGGGCATCCGCACGCGAAAAAGATCTTCTCGAATTTGAAATTGAGGAACTTATCGCAGCGAACCTTGAGGAGGGTGAAGATGAAGAATTAGCTGCTGAAGCCCGGATACTCAGCAATACTGAAGAATTGACTGACACTGCTAGCCGCCTATATGCGCTACTTGATGGTGATCCTTCTAACAGCAACAACGCATCGGTGATCGAAGGACTGAAAGATGCCGCAAAGACCCTTATGAAATTGTCCGAGTTAGATAGCAGCCTCTCGGAAGTACAAAAACGCTTGGAAACATCGCTCTACGAACTCGAAGATGTCGCCTTAGACGTTCGCCAATATAGGGACACCGTGGAATACAATCCTTTGCGTTTGGACGAGGTTACTGATCGCTTAGCACTCATTGCGAAACTCAAACGACGTTACGGTAATACGATTGCTGAGATATTAGCCTACCAGGCCGAAGCAGAGCAGAAATTTCAGACCTTAGAACTCGGTTCAGAAAAGCAAGAAGCCCTTCAGATAGAGATAGACAAAACTATTCAAGAGGCACAACATCTGTGTAGCTCGCTCTCTGTGAAACGTCAGCATGTTGCTACGCAGCTTTCCAAGCAGATTGAGAAGGAATTGCGTACACTCGGGATGGACAAAGCAGAATTTCAAGTATCTGTTCAGCAGATAGCGGACGAACATGGGCCATTTCAGATAGATGATAAACAGTATACTTTCCGCTCTCACGGAATGGATGATGTCGCGTTCTTAATCGCGCCGAACGTCGGTTCTGAGGCGCGTCCAATTTCCAAAATTGCATCGGGCGGCGAAATCTCGCGCATTATGCTCGCTTTGAAGACGGTATTGGTGCAAGTGGATGAAATCCCAACGTTGCTTTTCGATGAAATTGATAGCGGGATCGGTGGCAGAGTGGCGAACGTGGTCGGTAGGAAGTTGAAAGAACTTTCTGAATTCGCACAATTGATCTGTATTACCCATCTTCCCCAGATTGCTCGTTTTGCAGACAGACATTTCCGGGTAGAAAAGAAGGTCGTCGGCGAAGAACGCTCCCTGATTACAGCGAAACCTCTAACACCAGAGGATCAAATTAACGAAATTGCCCGAATGCACGGAGGTGCAGAAACTGAGATTGGACTCGCGCACGCACGTGAATTATTGTTTGAAAAATAGGGGAATAACAGTCAGCAGTCAGTAAGAGCGGAGCTTCACTAGGAAACCTCTTAGCTGAAGGGGAAAGCCGACAGCCGGCAACAAAAAAATGGATGAAAGGTTTACACAAACTAGCGGGACACATGTTTATACGGGTTGCGAATTGTTAGTCAAAGGTGCTTTAGAAAGTGGGGCCAGCCTTCTTACGGGCTATCCGGGCTCCCCACTTGCTGAAGTGTTTGACGTTATCGAGCGGAATGCTGAGTTATTGAAAGCCAAGGGCATCGTCGCCCAGATAGCGAACAACGAAGCCTTAAGTATCGCTCGACTAAACGGTTCACAAATGGCAGACCTCCGCGCAATCACATTTATGAAAAGCGTCGGTTTACATGTTGCTTCCGACTCGCTTGCTATTAGCAATCTTGCTGGCACAACCGGGGGGGCTGTCGTTGTGATAGGTGATGATACCTGGTCGCACAGCACGCAGGTCCCCGCGGATTCCCGGTTTTTGGTGAGACATGTCTACACACCGCTGCTTGAACCCGGAACATTTCAGGAACTTAAGGACTGGATTGATTGTGCCTTCCAAATTTCCGCTGCTGCAAGTCTCTATGTCTGTTATCTAACAACTGAGAATCAAGCGAGTGGTGGTGGTAATGTTGAACTTCGTCCTAACATTTACCCGGATATCAGTGATTTAAAGCGAATTAATCTTGATACCCAACTCATTGATGCTGATAAGCGAGTCGTCTTACCACCGGATACTGCTCACATTGAAGTTGAAACGTTACGAGAACGGCTGCCTGCGGCTCTTGAGACAGCCCGCGCTTTAGAACTCAACAAAATTCAGTTTCTGGAGCAGGCTTTAAATGCCAAGACACCCCCTATTGGATTTGTCAGCGCAGGTTTGGCGTATAGCTGCCTTCTCCACGCGCTTGAAGAGTTGAACCTCTGCGGCGAGATCCCAATTCTCAAACTCGGTATGACACACCCGATTGATTCGGACATCGTCCGAGAGTTTGCCGAACAAGTTGACGAAATTTGCGTTGTTGAAGAGAAACGCTCGCTCTTAGAAAACGAGATCAAAGCCCTCCTTACCCAAATGTATCAAGCTGGTGACATTAAGCGGTACGTAAATGTTTGGGGCAAGCAATTCCCGAACGGTCTGGCTGGCATACCGGTAGCTTCAGGCTTAGATACCTCTATTCTCATTCAGAAACTTATCCCGCTCTTCAGAGACCGGCTCGGCACAGCAGACACAACTATTGACCCCGAGCACTTCGCACGTGAAGAGGCCCTCCAAAAACAGGTCTCCGAACAACACATTGATATTCCACAACGTACCCCTACCTTCTGTCCAGGCTGTCCACATCGCGACTCTTCGAGCGTCTTCCTTGAAATCACAGAGCAATTTATGGATCCCGATTACATGAAACAACACCACAATTCGGCCCCCGTGGATCTCATCTTTCACGGTGATATCGGTTGTTATTCCATGCTCAAATATGAGCCGTTTCCGAGATTGATGCACAATCTTTCGGCGATGGCGTTGGGAGGCGGGGCTGGTGCAGGGATTGATCCATTTATCCAAAACAAACAGGTCGTTTTTATGGGGGATTCGACCTTTTTTCACGGCGGTATGTCAACGATTTCGGATTCAATCAAAAACAACCAAGACATCGCCTACATTATTTTAGACAACCAGACAACGGCAATGACGGGACATCAACCGACGCCCGCTGATGGACGGGACCTGCTCGGTAATCCTACCTTCGCGCAAGACATTGAGCAAGTCGCGCGAGGACTTGCTGGCGACTCTGGCGTAGAAATTGTACGCACCAACCCTGAAGATCGGGGCAACTATAAAAAATATCTTGAAAAAACTATTCTCAAACCTGGGGTCAAAATTGTCATTGCTGATAAGGAGTGTGCTATCACTTATCAGCGCCGTGTGCGTCGGGAACAACGGAAAACTATAGCCAGCGCCGGTTTCCTTAAATATGAAAAACATATCAATATTACACCCGAAGTCTGTGAATTTTGCCGGGAATGCACAACTGCTACAGGATGTCCGGGTTTGAAAATTATTGATACCGATTATGGTGAGAAAATTGCGATTGACCGCTCAAATTGTGTCTCCGATGGGGCATGTGCACGCATTAAATACGCTTGTCCAGCCTTTGAAGAGGTTATCGTCACACGAAAACGTCCACCTCAAGAGAGGGATGTAGCGTCAGGGTATCGCGTGCTTTTGAGTGATGCCCCTTTGCCTACGCCACCTCTCCTGAATTTTGAACGGCGTTGGAACATCTATGCCGCGGGGGTCGGGGGTATGGGGATTGGAACGATTTCCAAAGTCCTCGTCGTTGCCGGCTATCTTCAAGGCTACGACGTGACATTCTGCGACCGGAAAGGCTTAGCAATTCGTAACGGAGGGGTTTATACGCATATCGCATATACGCGTCCTGGCGTTCACGCCTCCCCAATGATTCCGTATGGTAAGGCGGATCTTCTGTTAGGGCTTGACATCTTAGAAGCCGTCCGCGGCATTACTGCCAATTCCCTTTTTCGGATCGCCTCCCCATCGCGCACCGCTGCCGTGGTAAATACAGCTAAAACTGAAACTATATCTACGCTCATCGGCAAGGAGCATTTTGATCCAGAGACGCTTGAAGATGACCTTCAGGCGTACACCAATGCTGATGCGTATTTGGGTATAGACCTCTTTGCAGTCTCTGAACAATTGTTTGGAAATAAATTGTATGCGAACATGATGCTCCTCGGCACTGCCTTCCAACGCCAGTTGGTACCTCTTGAATTGAAACCCTTGCAGCTGGCGCTCAAGCAGATGGTCCCACAGGCTGACCTGGATACCAACATGAGGGCTTTCGCCGTCGGACGTCGCCTTGCACTTGAATCCCCGGGATATTCTGTTAACGCACCGTCAATAAAGACGTTAATAACTTATACAGAAATGCTTGCGTCGAAACGAGAAATTCTGGAGCGGAAATGGCTTGGAAAGCGTTTGGCGCAGGAATACGTGACGCTCGTCGAGGATATAGTGAGCGTACTGGACATCGGTTTGGACAGGGTCAATCGAATGCTGGCACTCTATATCTACGACCTTATTCAGTTTGAGGCTATTGACTACGCCCGTAGATATGTTGAGAAGATTAAACAGGTTTACGCCCACGATACGGCTGATTACGACTACCGCGCCACAAAAGCCGCAATCAGGTACCTGCATAAAGTGATGCTGATTAAGGACGAGGTCTACGTCGCACACCTCTTGACAAGCGAAGAGAAGTTGCAGCGTGACAAGGAATTGTATAAAGTCGATACGAGGGATGGGGACAGAATTCAGTATGTCCATCTCAACAGGCCTCATTTCACGGTGATGGGATTTGACATCCAAGGAGATATTGATACGCGAAATTGGCAATTAAACCTGATGAAGCGTATGAAATTCCTCAGGCGATGGCTGCCTCAGTGGCACACAAAGGAGAAAGCATTCCGGGAGTGGTATATCACCCGTGTGATTGACACTTTTGCGCCTGATGATGAAGAGGCATACGCAAAGCATCTCCAAGCATTGGAATGTGCTGAAGAGGTCCGCGGTTATCGGGGAATCCGTTACCCGAAAATGGAAGTTGCACAACAGACCGTCGAAAACTTGCTTTTTTAGTTACGGTCAAATGCTCAGAGGAACGTAGTAAAAAAATGCTGCCAGTGACAGGACACACCCACGTTGTTGGCGTTATCGGTGATCCGATTGAACATAGCCGTTCACCGCAAATGCACAATGCTGCCTTTGCAAAAGCAGGTCTTGATTATGTATATGTGCCTTTTCACGTCCGATCTGCTAATTTGGCACACGCCATCGTAGGCTTCAAGGCCCTTAATGTCGTCGGTATTAACGTAACACTCCCGCATAAACAAGCTGTGATCCCATATCTTACATCGATTTCGAGAGAAGCCGAGCTTATCGGGGCTGTGAATACGCTCACTTTTGTGGAGGATGGAATACACGGTGACAATACCGATGCACCAGGTGTCTTAAGGGCTTTAGAAGAGAACGGGGAGCTATCTATACCCGTCGGTGAAGAGGTTGTCGTCTTAGGGGCAGGCGGCGCAGCGAGAGCTGTTGTTGTCGCATTCGCCCTTGCTGGCGTTGCTGCTATAACGATTGCCAATCGCACAGCCGCGAAAGCTATTGCATTGGCAAAGGAAATGCAGCGAAAAACGGGGGTTCCAATGCACGGGATGGGACTTACAGATACACGAGTGCCTGCTGCTGTTCGCCAAAGCAGGCTCCTTGTCAATACCACAACGACAAGTATGGATCTGACACAACCACTACTGATTTCTATTGACTGGCTTCAACCGAATGCTATCGTTTACGACATTGTCTATACGCCTCCGGTGACACCCCTCATGGCGGCAGCCGCTGAATGTGGATGCCAAACACTTGGGGGTATCGGGATGCTAATTCATCAAGGGGCTATCGCTTTTGAAAAATGGACAGGTGTTCGCCCATGTACCCAGACAATGCAACAGGCGCTTTCTATGTAGAAGTTGTAAAGTAATCTTAGAATTTCATACCGTTTACTAAGAAATACGAAAGGGGTCAATAACAACATAATGCAAGAGCAAGAACACGATTTTAAGCCGATTCGATTTGTCATACTCGGCACACCCTATACCATCAAACCAACTGAAGACTTAACCTCCGACAATATCAACGAACTTGTTGAATATGTCAAAAGTTTGGTTGAATCTTATCTCCGAAAGGGTTTTGATGAGCAAAGGGTGCCGCTGCTTGTTGCGTTCCATATTGCTGATGAAAAACGTCGCCTTCAAGAAAAATATGAATTGCCATTGTACCGGATAGTCGAAAGGCTCCAGTTTGCAATTGAAGAGGAAGCACCACAGCAACACTCGGCTGAAGCCCTCGATTAAAGTATCTGGTCAGGATAGCAGGCTGCACTTAGTAGGTATGTTTATCTTAGCGAAGTAATAGCACGGCAAGCGCACAGAATATCGGGATTAAAACAATCAGAATTTTGACTTCAATTAGGTAGTTTTTGTAACGTTGAATTCCCGAAGTCCCCGCTATCCACTGATTGATGAAAGTAATGCGTCGGTTGATAGAGGGATGGGTGTTGAAAATTTCAAATAACCGTCGAATTGATTCCGGGGTTGAATTCAGTACCGCCAATTTCATTAATGCCGTTTTGAAAGCTTCAGGTTTTTCTGTGAGCCTGACGGCATACAGATCCGCTTGATGTTCACAACGCCTTGACAAATATCGGAATATTAAAACGAAATAGGTAATCAGAAAAGTCAACGAGCAGAGCGTTGGCAAAATTTGTGATGCGCCAAAATGTATCACCAAGGGCTCTTCAACAAATACATAAAAAAACGGATAACTCAACAGGTAGAAGAGCGAAAAAAGCATGTAAGTTTGAATGTGTTTGTAACGGATATGACCAAGCTCATGGGCGACAACGGTCTCAATCTCGGCATCCGTAAAGTGTTCCAGGAGCGCATCTGTTAAAAAGACATGCCGATTCCACGGGAATGTTCCCGCAACAGCTGCATTCGCTATCGACAGGGAACCGGTCTGCCAGACCATAATATCTTTATGTTTCGCCCCGCTCTGTGTTGTCAACTGTCCTAACCGTCTCTTTAGTTCTGAATTCGGAGCCAAGGGTTCAGTTTTCCACAGAAACTGCATCAGCAGCGGCGCAAGGATATATGCGGAGATAATCACTGGTAGAATTAGCCCAATGAGAATATATGGATGTTCAACAATGAAGCCCTTCGCTGAGTATGGGAGCCAATAAAGCGCATCTATCGTCATGAGGTAAATGAACATCGGCAGCAGCGGGAAAAGTAGAAATTTGAATTGGAGACTCAGGACTTCTCGGTACTGTCCAGGTTGGATCCGATTTACTTGGTAAAACACAAGTCGAATACAAATTAGCCCCACTAGAAGCGGGAACGACGCAAACATCTGACGCAAATTTGCCATCGGGAAAAATGCAAAATATTTATCAATTAATACCGGCAAATTCAGTAGATATAGATTACACAGGTAACCCGCTAAGCTAAGGCATTCAAAGGCGATCAGGTAGCCACGCAGACGATAACGTTTTCGTAGATTTTCCTCTGTATGGGCAGGAAGGCTCCGCGCAACATACGCAGTCACGAAATACGCAATGAGAATAGGGTAGCCCGTCAACACAATTGTCCAAAGTACTACCTGCATATCGCTGATGTGTAGGGGTGTTTCCGGTGGCTCAAACTGGAAAAGGAAGATGAGCCCAGTGATTAAAATGATACTTATCTGTCCCATTCTATTAACGACCTGCCTTACTTTATTAGAACTTGCGCACTATAAAGACGGGTCGGTGTGGTTTGTAACCCCACCGATAAGTTAACAGCATTTTACGCGATGCGACATCAAAAATCAAGTCTCTTTTTACGTTTAACCTTTGGCTGTCTGTTAAGTGTGAAAAAACTTTTGACTTTTTTTTACGAAAGATGGTATAATTTATGTTATAGCGTGTCTGTCAGGGGAATTGCTCGCAAGTGTCTTACATTGTGAGGGCGTGGTGCAATTTCGGGCATCGAAAACTTTTTGTCTGTGTAGGAAAGGGGATCGCCCTGTCCATATACGCACATTCGGGCGGAATTTGGGCAGAATTCCAAGATACTATGAAAATTGAGAAAATTAATTTTTTTAGGCTTAACTTGAGCGCCTGCTTCTTAAATATCAGCTGGCGAACAACGCTCTAAATTGTTGTAAATAACTTAGGAGGAATCCATGATAAGCAGAACCACTTTCACGACTATCGCTCTTTTGGGAGTTGCACTTATTGTTAGTAGCTGCGGGAAGCTGGCCCAAGAAGAGTTTGAAATGTGGAAGAATGAACATGTCTCACAGATGGAACAAGCTGATGCTGACATTACAAACAAAGTCACTATGTTAGAGACGAAAGTCGATCAGCATGCGAAAGATGCTGAGGAAGCAATCTCTGCCGCAAAGAATGAGGCGATTGCTGCATCTCAGCAAGGGGATGCTGACACTATCGCTGCTGCAAATCAAGCCGCAATGGAACAAGACGCACAGCTCCGCGCAGACCTGACAAAAGCGATTGATATGCAAGGTCAAAAAGCGATGAAATTTGCCCAAGGCGAAGATGCAAAATTGCAAGAGCGCATTGACGCACAGGATAAGGCTGGTGCAGCCCAAGCCGACGCGATTCAAAAGCTTGAATCCGAAGTGATGTCCTTGAAAGAGGGACTTGCTATGGTAGAAGCAGAGGTTGCTGCAAAACCTACGCTTGTGGCTACCGTCCGTTTCGGAAGTGGTCAGACCCGTCTATCCACCGAAGACCGGGAGATACTTGATGGTGTTGTTGAGCAACTCAAAACAGATTCGAATGCAAAGATCATGGTCGTGGGACATGCCGATGGCACGCCAGTCCTGCGGGGCAGCTATAGAAGCAATTGGGATCTGTCGCAAGCGCGCGCCAACGCCGCTGCAAAATACTTGGAATCCAAAGGAATTGATACTAGCAGAATCGAAGCAATTGGTAAGGCACATACCGACCCCATCGCACCCCAGAACACTTCCGCTGGGAGAGCGATGAATCGCAGGGTCGAGGTCATTCTGATTCCAGCGGGTGCCCTTGACCAGCCGTTCTAAACTTTCCTTCAATTCAAGTCATTCTGGTTGTTTGGATCCGATGACGTAGCCTATTTTTTTATCAACGGTGGGAGGGCCCGTGGCCCGCCCACCGTTCCCGTACGCTTTCCTCTACTGAAATACTTCTGATAAGGGTCTGGTCGTTTATGCGTTTGGCATTCGCCTGTCTTTTCCTACTCTTTTTCTTTCATTGCGTAACACTTGCAGGGACTGTTGATGTCCCTCCGTTGCGTCCATCACCTGTCCGAGCATTTTTAGCCGAATACCTACAAGCTCCGTCGTTTCAACTCTCGGTATTCTCCTACAAGCCGAAATTGGGAGGCCTCACTGGTGTCCTCCAGAGCGTCGGGATCGAACGGGTTCCCAGCGCACTGCTACCTATAGTTTCAGTTGCATTTGAACATACACCGGTGCTCAATTCACGCTTTGAGCTCGGTTACTGGCAGATGCAACTTGACATTCCACCACCAGCCTCGGTGGAACTCTCTACCACCCTGGTTCCGGTTGCCTATCAGCTTATCTATTGCCCAATGCTCCTATCGGAAGTTGTTCCGATCTATATCGGCGGCGGGGTCGGTTTCTTGGGTGCAAGTTTTAGCGGGAGCGCACTAAAACTACTTGAACAACAGGGCATTAATTTTGATGGTAGTTCTTCCGGACCCACCGGATATGTTCTCATCGGGGCCGAGCTGTTTCAGTGGGAACAGAATTTTTCACTCAACTTTGAATTGAAACGGATACTTAAAACAATAGAGACGCCCGGCACTACGCCCCTCAATCTAATTTTGGATGGCACTGCAATCGGTCTGGGGATTGAAATGCGGTTTTAGGTGTCAGCGTTCAGTGGATGTCCTTGAAGTATGGCAAACGCATTATCCCACTTGTTGTCTGTCTCGGGCTCGGCGGTATTATTGGTGGTTACTCAGAGACACCGCTTCCGCTCCTAAGCTTACTGGCTGCGACGGCTGTCTTTGTTTTTCTCGGCATGGAGATCGCCGTCTACTTGCTGCTAATCGCCCTACCGTTTTCGTTCCGTTATATCGTCCCTGGTAGTTTTGAGATTCAAACACCGACGGAGCCGCTATTAGGCATGCTCGTTACCGTTTATGGTGTTCAAAAAATAGTTAACTGCGCCCTTCAGCAGGCGAAGCCCGAAAACAAATTTCCGTTTTCCCGTCCGCTCTACTGCTATATCCTCATTACATTTCTCTCCGCAATCAACACGCCAGACCTTTTTGTTACCCTCAAAGGCGCGCTCCGTGCGGTTGTTTACATGCTATTTAGTGTGATAGTGCATGCTGTTATTCAAAAGAGGGCTGCACTGAAACGGCTTTTTATTGCGATCTTTCCATCTGCAGCAGTTGCCGTTATCTGGACAGTTGTTGTCCTTATTTATCATATTGATGCTTGGCAGTGGACAAGCGCCTATCGGAGCGCGCCATTTACGAATTACTCCGTTTACGGTTCTTTCACCGCTATCTTTTTTCTTATCTGTCTCAGCCGCCTTCTATTTGACGATGGTACCTACGATAAGGTGTTCTGGACGGCATGGTTCGTATGTTTTTGCGTTGGGATCCTTTTATGTTTTTCACGAGGTGTCTGGCTTTCCGTGGTGGTGGCAGTTGGCTTTATGCTGATGCAACTCGGCAGAGGCGTTACGCATAAAAAGATTCTGTTTGTCAGTGCCGCCTGTTTTATCTTATTAATCTGTCTGAATCTACCGGGAGTCTATAACATTATTATTGAGAGAATTACATCTGCAGTGGACACCTCTTATGCTTCAAACCGAGCACGACTCTTGCGATGGGGACAGGCGGTCGCGCTGTTCCTCGAAAACCCGATTTTGGGAAAGGGATATGGAGCATTTGCAATGCTTTACGAGGAAGATGTCGCACTCGTTGGGAGTTACACAGCGCAATATCAACTTGGCGCACATAGTGAATACCTTCAGGTTATGGCGGAATTAGGGATTGTTGGGTTAGGCGTGTGGATATGGCTTAATCTTGCGTTCTTGCGCTACGGCTTTCGTGCCCTCCGAACGTTAGCAGACGGCTTTTACCGCGCTATCGTTATTGGACTGATGGCTGCCGAACTGTCGTTGATGGTACATTTTACCGTGAACAATCTCTTGAACGGTGACGCTATTGGTGTGCCTTTTTGGGGGATTTATGGGCTATTACCGGCTGTTGTACAAATGGCGGATCGTGAAAAGAGGATTCATGCTAACGCCCAAGGGACAGCTAAATTTTCAACACTTGAAACCGAAAACCGGGTATAATTAGCAATTAGCGATTAGGTCGTTTCGCGGCGCTCCACTTTTAGCAGCGCGCTGTTTGCTGTTCGCGCACTGGGCTTTTAGCAATCCACTATTCGCGAACTACTCATTGCTAACACCTAACAACCAATCCCCAACAATGGAGAAATTAGCATGAATATTGTTCATATTATTTCAGACACGTTTCGACGCGACAACCTTGCGATTTTTGGTGGTAGAGGGTACACGCCCTCACTAAATGCCTTCGCTGAGAAATGTGTCGTTTTTGATAAAGCATACGTCTGTGGCTTCCCGACCGTTCCGATACGAGGCGAACTTGTGACAGGGCAGGTGAGTATCTGCCGAAGAGGGTGGGAGCCGCTCAAACGAGATGTTCCTGTCATTGCCGATGCCTTAACGAACGCTGGGGTTGTGAGTATGATGATTGCTGATACACCGCATCATATCAACAACGGTTTCTTTTACAATCGTGGGTTTACAGGATGGAAGTGGATTCGCGGGCAAGAAGGCGACCATTTAGAGACACAGCCCTACGATTATGAATCGAAGGAAGCATTGCAGTATCGCAGGTATACTCGGCCACATCCCAATAGGTTACCTGGGGGTCTCGGCAATCATCTCAGGAATATCTCCTTTCGACAGACGGAAGCGGATACTTTCGTTGCCCAGACGATGCAGACGGCTTGCGATTGGTTAGAGCGAAACCGGGAACATGAAAACTTCTACCTCATGGTGGACACTTTCGATCCACACGAACCGTGGGATGCCCCAGAATGGTATCTGAGACGTTTCGATTCAAGCGACTACGATGGCCCCGAACCGATCTATCCGCCTTACGGTCCTAATGCTATGAACGAACGTGAGACGGAACGTCTCAACGCCCTCTATCGCGCCGAAGCCGCTCTCGTTGATAATTGGATCGGGCAACTCTTGCGAAAGATTGACTACATGGGCCTGATGGAAAATACAATGATAATTTTTATGGCAGACCACGGCTTTCTATTGGGTGAACATGGGCTGCTTGCAAAAAATCTTAGCATGTATGAAGAGGTCATCCATATCCCGCTGCTGGTTTATCACCCGGAGGCAGCGCCGCGCCATACAAGTGCGCTCACGAGTATTGTCGATATTCCTGCGACCGTCATTGATGTGTTCGGTGCAGCGCGCGGAGGGCAAGTGGAAGGCAACAGCATTCTTCCTATTCTTATGGGAGACACTGATACAGGGCGCGAATATGCAGTGACGCACGGTGCTTGGGTGGGTGGATGGAGTCCTGATGGTGGAAGTCCCCACGGAAGTATCACCGATGGTAAGTGGTCTCTGCTTTTAGAGAATCAGGGAGGCCCGAAGTCTTTGTTCCATTTGCCCTCTGATCCGGAACAGGATCAGAATCGGTTTGAATCGGATACAGCGGAAGCGCGGCGGCTCTACCAAGCGTTTTTGGAATTCTTAGCGCAACACGGCGCACCTGAAGCAATGGTAGTAGCATTTCAGAATCGGTGGCCCCAATAATCGTTTTAGGGGAGCGTCGAAGATATGGCAACAACGTGCTAACGCTGCAGATGTGCTACGCATCCAGCGCGCACACTGGACGATAGAAAACACAGCCCACTGGATCCGAGACATCCTCGGCCACTCATGCACAGCCTAACAGGCTATGCTACGGAGCCTGATAGGAAACTATCCTACAACAATAGCCTCCCCCCTGCTTGCGGGGGACAAGCCTGCACAGCCTAACAGGCTATGCTACGGAGCCTGATAGGAAACTATCCTACAACAATAGCCTCCCCCCTGCTTGCGGGGGGGTAGGGGGGGTAAGGGCTCCAACAATAGCCTCCCCCCTGCTTGCGGGGGACAAACCTGCACAGCCTAACAGGCTATGCTACGGAGCCTGATAGGAAACTATCCTACAACAATAGCCTCCCCCCTGCTTGCGGGGGACAAACCTGCACAGCCTAACAGGCTATGCTACGGAGCCTGATAGGAAACTATCCTACAACAATAGCCTCCCCCCTGCTTGCGGGGGACAAACCTGCACAGCCTAACAGGCTATGCTACGGAGCCTAACAGGAAACTATCCTACAACAATAGCCTCCCCCCTGCTTGCGGGGGGGCAGGGCGGGTAAGACCAAAGCCCGATAATGAAAAAAGAGACTTGAACATTCTCAGAAAGACTTGACAATTTATCAAAATCATGGTATCATATTCTTAAAGCAAGATGTGAAAGTCCCTGGCTATCTCGGATGCGCGGATGAGAGCCGCGCCCAATTCACTTAAGGACGATTGTTCGATGGAACAACTTTCAAAGAAGGAGTAACGTAATAGATGCAAACGCTAAGCCGTTTTTTCGTTGGGTTTTTGGTGCTATTGAGTGTTGTGGGGAACACCGCGGCACAGGACTATACAACGATGAGGTTACCTGAAGGAGCGAAAGCCCGTATCGGCAAAGGTTGGATAAGTGAAATAAAGTATTCCCCAGACGGCACGCGTCTGGCAGTCGCGAGCGGTATCGGTATTTGGCTTTACGATGCCCGGACGGGGGAGGCGCTTGACCTGCTCACTGGGCATACGGGTGGTGTCTTGAGTGTGTCTTTTAGCCCTGATGGGCGGACGCTCGCAAGCGGGAGTTGGGACGACACCGTCATTCTCTGGGATGTGAACACGGGGGAACACCGCCGCACCCTCACAGGGCATGGCCATTCTGTCTATAGTGTGTCTTTTAGCCCAGATGGGCGGACGCTCGCCAGCGGGAGTGGGGACGGCACGGTCCTCCTATGGCAACTCGCACCCACGACGGCTGACGCAAACCCCATCGGTTTAGAAGTGCCAGAGGAGCTGCTTATCTCGAATGTGGCTTTTGGTCCTAAAAACGCAACTTACTTCGTTCTCAACGCGATGTATCCAAAAATCACAGGCGTTGAACCCGACGAGGTGCACTATGGCGATTGCACAATCACCCTCGACTTTGAAGACGTGCCCGATAACACCCTCTCCGACAATGACCTGCTGCCTGTATTGCTAAAAAAATACCTAACGGGGACAGGTGGAAAGACGTTTCTCGCAGATCAGGAAACGTTTCTGGAGATGATGAAAGAGGTCGCTGCGGAGGCCGGGGCGCTTGATGCGTTTTCCAAGGGACCGCAGTATTTTATATTCCCGCTGCACCCGCAGACAGCTGAAGAAAGGATCCGTGAGGCTCAGCAAGCCGCAAAGGCGGAGACGCTGCTCTTTACCATCTCTCATCTGGTGGGGCTGATTCCTGTGTATGGGGCTGCGATCAACTGGGCAGCAGACCTGAGCGTTATCCAATATAAGGCGGTAGTTGGGCTCAACGAGGTGCTGATGGCTATGATGGACCCGGTGGTTCGGTTGCGGAACGTGGTGGTGAGCCGTCAGATTAGATTCCCTGGCATCAGGACTGCTCCTGGGCGGCCTAACGATATAGAGAGTTATGTGTTGATACTCCCAAAGGGTGTAGGGGATGTAGGAGAAATAGGGGTAAAGGTCAAGCAAGCGTATATGCTGTCAAGTCGTGAGGGGGGGCGTCAGACTGCGACTTATGAAGGGCGGTATAACTTGCGAACCAACGAGTTTGCTGCGCCGCCCAAACACCTGACGGCGCTTTCCGACTATCCGCCTTTTCAGTTGTTGTCTGGGGAGGTTCAGACTTTTCTGTTGCATTATTTTTCAAGGTCTATGGACGCGGTAGATAGGCCTCTTCCGGAGCGGACTGTGCTGCTTCCGAACTACCCAAATCCGTTCAATCCTGAGACGTGGCTGCCGTATGCGTTGGCGCAACCTTCGGATGTCAGTATATCTATCTATAGTGTAGATGGGGGGTTGGTTCGGCGTTTGGATTTAGGCTATCAGTCTGCGGGGATGTATGTATCTCGGGGGCGTGCGGCGTATTGGGATGGCACAAACGATGTGGGCGAGTCGGTTGCGAGCGGTGTATATTTCTATACGTTGACTGCGGGCGACTTCAGTGCGACGCGGAAGTTGTTGATACGAAAGTAGCGTAGCTTTTACTGTAGGGCCGGTCGCGGACTGTTTATTTGTAGCCCTTACCCCCCCCGCCCCCCCGCAAGCAGGGGGGATGCTATTGTTGTAGCCGTGTTTCGTGTTAGGCTGTGTGTTCTGCTGTAGTGCAGCAGCGCCCTCACTTTTGTGTGTTGTAGCATAGCCTGTTAGGGTGTGCATTGGTCTTACCCCCCCTGCCCCCCCGCAAGCAGGGGGGATGCTATTGTTGTAGCCGTGTTTCGTGTTAGGCTGTGTGTTCTGCTGTAGTGCAGCAGCGCCCTCACTTTTGTGTGTTGTAGCATAGCCTGACAGGAAACCAGCCTACAATGGCAGATACTATGAAATAGTGGCGAATTTAGTTTACAAGCCTTACGAAAATGGAGATATCTTCCTTATGAAACTCACGTCAGAACAGTGTGAAACCTTTTGGACGCAAGGTGTCCTCATCGTTAAAAATGCCTTGACTGACGAAGACCTTCAACCCGTGATGGACGAGATTTCGGGTTGGATTTCCGAACGCGCCCTTGCCTTGAAAGAAGCAGGCGAAATCGAAGCCCTTTATGAAAACGAGCCTTTTGATCGTAGGTTTGCAAAATTGTTGGCACAATCCGGGGAGATGGCGCGTGGATTGGATATCATGCACTACCGCGGTAAAGCGATCTTTGAATTCTTGAAAAATGCCAATTTGCTGGATGTTATTGAAGGGATTGTTGGCCCTGAAATTACCTGTAACCCGATTCAGCACTTACGGGCAAAACCACCCGTTATAGACGGAAACGCAAGTTGGGCTGGGGGCGTGCCGTGGCACCAAGATGCTGGGGTTATGATGCCGGAAGCCGAAGGCTCAAACATCATCACATGTTGGCTTCCCTTAGGGGATAGTACGGTAGAGATGGGATGTCTGCAGGCATTGCCCGGGATTACCGAAGAGAAGGGGTATCTCCGCCACCAAAAAGAAGGGGGGACTATGATTGTTCCAGACTTGATGCCAGATGTTGAGCCGCTGATGTTGGAGTGTTACCGGGGCGACCTCATTTTGTTAAGCCGTTTTACACCGCATCGCTCGCAACCGAACACGTCTGATAGGTGTCGTTGGTCGTTGGATCTGCGTTATCAGCCCACAGGAGACCATACCGGCCGAACAGCGCATCCTGACTTTATCGTTCGGAGCCGAGAGAACCCTGAATCTGTTCTTGCTGAACATCGAGCGTGGTGTGATCTATGGATAGATGCTTTTGAAAATCCGCGTGGCTACGCGGGGCACCGATCCGAATAACAGCTTTCTATACGTTACTGGCGACCTTGAGGCGGTTTTTCGCACGCGCGAGTGCCGCCTCGACTTGTGGACGGTTTAGATCCGGGGCATTTGCTGCAAGTTCTGTGTGTGCGCGCTCACGAGCATTTTCGGCGCGTTCTACATCAATCTCCGATGCCCACTCCGCGGACTCTACCAATGCTGTAACACCCGTACGCAGAACCTCAAAAACACCGCCGCTTATTGCCATTAAATGTGGCGTTTCCGATTCACGCATACGGATCTCACCGATGTCTAATGCTGTCAAAAACGGGAGGTGTCCTGCCAGAATCTCAAAGTTACCTTCGACCCCCGGCGCACGAATGCTCGTCACATCCCCCTCATAAATCAATTGCTCTGGTGTCCGTATTTCAAGGTGAAAACTTCTATTTAGCATATTTTTAATTATGTGTCTCTGAGCATTGTCGAGCGGTACCCAGATTTAATAGTTTTTTAAAATTAATCTGCTGCTGCCTCTAATTCTTCGCTTTTCGCTTGTTCAAATGCCTCGTCGATGGTACCGATATAGCGCAATGCTTGTTCAGGCAGCTCGTCGCAATCACCGTTTAGAATCGCTTGGCAGCCTTGGACGGTATCCGCAATTTTAACATATCTGCCCGGTATCCCCGTAAAGCGTTCTGCGACGAACATCGGTTGCGTCAGGAACATCTCTATTTTCCTCGCCCTGCTAACGACCAACTTCTGCTCATCCGACAACTCATCTACCCCAAGAATAGCGATAATATCTTGAAGGCTCTGGTATTCCTGTAGGATCTGCTTGACGTTAAAGGCAGTCTGATAGTGTTCGCCACCAATAATATCTGCGGCTAAGATACGCGAGCTTGATGTCAACGGGTCAACAGCAGGATATCTTCCCTTTTGAGTGATGTTCCGTTCTAGCCGCGTTACAGCATCAAGGTGGGCGAATACAGCAACGACTGCAGGATCGGTATAGTCATCTGCTGGTACATAAACCGCTTGGAATGAGGTAATCGAACCGTGTTGTGTTGAGGTGATTCGTTCTTGCAATTCGCCCATCTCCGTTGCGAGCGTAGGTTGGTATCCGACAGCGGACGGCATTCGGCCAAGCAGTGCTGATACCTCACCACCTGCGAGTGTAAAACGGAAGACGTTGTCGATGAAGATAAGGACATCTTGTCCCTGCTGATCACGGAAATATTCTGCCATCGACAAACCAGCAAGCGCAACGCGCAGACGGGCCCCCGGTGGCTCGTTCATCTGCCCGAAGACCATCGCGGTTTTGTCCATCACGCCGTATTCATCCATTTCAATCCAGAACTGGTTCCCTTCCCGGGTCCGCTCACCGACCCCACAGAAGACAGAGTACCCGCCGTGTTGTGTTGCGATATTGTAAATCAGTTCAGCAACGAGTACCGTCTTACCGACCCCAGCTCCCCCAAAAAATCCGACCTTGCCCCCTCGAACGACCGGCTGAATCAGATCAATAACTTTGATGCCGGTTTCTAACATCTCTGTCACCGTACTGAGTTCTGATTGTGGTGGGGGTGGTTTATGAATTGAGTAGCGTTCAGATTCATTTGTCGGGCCCTTTTCATCGATCGGTTGACCGGTCACGTCAAACACTCTGCCGAGGACCGCGTCGCCGACGGGCACAGTAATCGGGCCACCGGTGTCGATTGCAACTGTACCCCGGACTAAACCGTCTGTGGTGTCCATTGCCACGGCGCGTACCCGATGTTCCCCTAAATGCTGTTGTACCTCAAGAGTCAACTCGCTTCCGTCGTAACGTTGAACTTTAACAGCGTTTAGAATATCCGGCAATCTGCTGCCCGAAAAATCTATATCAACTCGAGCACCGACAACTTCTAAGATTTTCCCTTCGTTCATGAGAGGCTCCTTTTTAATGTTTAAGGTTGCTGGCTGTTAATTATTTCCAAATACTGAATGTATTATTGAGGGTTTTCGGAAACCCAATCATGTTTTCGCCCAATTTTTGAGACGCGCCTATGGGGTGGGTAACCCACCCCATACGATTGGCCTAAGTTTTCAACAATGACAAGAGAGCAGCTTCGCATCACTGAAACGAAAACCTTCAACGTATTCTTTAACTGCTTTTTTTGCTTCGAGAATTTCCAAATTATGAATAGCTCTATAGAGATTATAGACTCGGACACGTTTCCTGAAAACGGTCAAGTGCTGCTTCTTTATTAATTAACCCATGCTGGCGATTTCGAGTCGGCATCAGCAAGTTTAAGTGTTGGATTTTCCTATTGAGATTTTCGAGTTTCTCACTGTATCGCGCGAGACTGCGTGCACGCTCATATTCAAAACTGCGGCTGATTGCTTCATGCCGATGTGGATACTGCGCGATAAAAGCAACCAACCGCTCTCGACGGGTTTTCAGGGTGATAAGGTGCGTTTCAAGTTGCGTCTTTTCTTGTTTAATCTCTTTCTCTAATTCAATCCAGCGCGGCCCGAATCCGTTTTCTTTCAGAAGCCGATGTGCCATTCGTGCTTGTGGGGTCAAGAGTGGGTTTGTATCCAACTTCAGCGGTTCGCCTTTACCCGGCAAATCCTTGAATTCCCCACGTTCTATTGCCTCTTTGATCTGCTCACTGACATCGATAGGCATCTGGGACCTCCTCTTAGGCAGAACGTTGCCAGCTGGCTACTTTAGCCTTCCAGGGCAGCTGCCCCGCTTACAATCTCGGAGATTTCTGTAGTGATCTGCGTTTGCCGTGCTCTGTTACGTTGAAGAATTAACTCGTCAATGAGTTCTTTCGCCTTTTGCGTAGCGTTCTCCATCGCTGCCATCCGTGCTGCCTGCTCCGCGGCATTCGAGTCCAAAAGCACCTTCCACATTTGCATGTTCAAATGTCTACTGAGTAACATCTCAAAGAGTTCCATCTGCCCCGGTTCATAAATGTAGTCTAAGAAAAGCGTGTCGCCTTCCGGGAACTCAGGAACCAACGGGAGAAGTTGTTCTACGAGCACTGTCTGAAGGATGGCGGATTTAAAATTGTTGTAGATAACTTCAACGTTGTCTATTTTTTTGGCAACATAAAGGTGTTCAAACTCGTGAACAACATCAACAGCCGTCTGAAATTCGAGATTGCGGAAAATGTTGGTGTACGCATCGGTGATATTATAACCACGTCGGTCAAAGTGCTCGTGTGTTCGTCTACCAATACAGATGAGCGTCACATCTGCCCCCTTGTCTTGGTAATGCTGTGCCCGTTGTGTTGTGGTGCGAATGACGTTACTATTGAAGCTACCGCACAACCCTCGATCGCCGGAGACGGAAATGATACAGACATGCTTCACTTCCCGTTCTGCCAGCAGCGGATGCGTTAAGGCTTCAGCCTCAGCGTCCATCCGTGAAATTAGGTGTCCCAGAATCGTATCAAGTTTATCTGCGTAAGGGCGCGTCTCGTTAATGTTTTCTTGTGCACGCCGCAGCCGCGCAGCAGCAACAACCCGCATCGCATCCGTGACCTGTTGAATATTTTGTACGCTGGCAATGCGCCGTCGAATCTCTCGTAAGGTTGCCATTTCTCAGTCCTAACTCAAATTGTGATCGATAAGTGAACAATTTGTCTTAGCTTTACATTACAAAATTTATGCTGTCCGTTATGATGCAGCCCAGTTCTCTTTAAATGCTTTCACCGCGCTGTGTAAGGTTTCAAGCAGTTCATCGCTCAGCTCCCCTGTTTCCGCGATTTCTGTGAGTAGGTCTGCGTGATTCCTATCGAGATATTGCAAGAATTCAGATTCAAATCGGGCGACTTCTTCTTCGGGTACATCGTCCAGATAGCCGTTCGTCCCACAGAAAATAGCAGCGACTTCCCGTTCCACGGGCATTGGTTGATATTGCGGTTGTTTCAACACTTCAACGAGGCGCGCCCCGCGTCGCAGCAAAGATTGCGTTGAGGTGTCCAAATCCGATCCGAACTGTGCGAAGGCTGCAACTTCTCGGTAACTTGCAAGACCTAATTTTAGGGTTCCTGCAACCTCGGCTGATTTCATGGCCGAGACTTGTGCATCTTTATCCACACGTGAGACCGATGTACCTACATCAATCGCGGGTCTCACGCCTTGGTTGAACAGATCTGTTGTGAGATATATCTGTCCGTCAGTGATAGAGATAACATTCGTCGGAATATAGGTCGTCAGGTCGCCTTCAAAGATTTCGATGATTGGCAGTGCTGTGAGGGAGCCCCCTCCCAGTTCGTCGCTTAGTTTCGCGGCGCGTTCCAATAGACGTGAATGCAAATAGAACACATCTCCCGGGTATGCCTCCCTGCCCGGCGGTCGCCGTGAAAGGAGAGACATCTGACGGTATGCCCAGGCATGTTTCGTCAGGTCATCATATATAATCAGTGCGTGTTTGCCGTTGTCCCTGAAGTGTTCCCCCATTGCAGTGCCTGTGTAAGGCGCAATGTATTGAAGCGGCGACGGTTCACTTGCAGGTGCAGAGACGATAGTCGTGTATTCCATCGCGTTGTGCTCACGAAGTGTACTCGCAACCTGTGCTAAAGTTGAGCCTTTTTGCCCAATAGCAACATAGATACAGTAGACATCCGTATTCCTCTGGCTCAGAATCGTGTCAAGTGCAATAGCCGTCTTCCCCGTTCGCCGGTCACCGATGATGAGTTCACGTTGCCCACGTCCAATCGGTGTCAAGCTATCAATGGCTTTTAAGCCGGTATAGAGCGGTTCACTAACCGGTTGACGTTGAACAATACCGAGCCCTTTCTGCTCGACCGGCAATCGATGCTCAGTTTCGATAGGGCCCAAGCCGTCAATCGGTTCGCCGAGTGCATCGACGATCCGTCCGAGAAGTGCTTCTCCGACAGGGACTTCCGGGAGCCGTCCGGTCCGTTTGGCAGTATCGCCTTCGTGAATAAGTTGGTCTTCACCAAACAGAACGCAACCGACGTTGTCTTCCTCGAGGTTAAAAGCGATGCCGTAAATGTCGTTCGGGAATTCAATCATTTCACTTGCCATAGCGTTGGCAAGCCCATGGACCCGTGCGATGCCATCACCGACCTCCAGCACTGTGCCAGAGTCATAGACATCCACGTCCTGTTCAAACTGTTGCAGTTGTTGTTTAAGGATATTTGATATTTCGTCCGGTCGGACTTCTCTTGCCATATTTTCAGTCCTCTGTGGAGTCGCGTTTGTTTTTTGGGCTTTGCCCTACACCGCTTCCACTCTATAGAAAATGTGTAGATGCGGTTCTGTACGCACTGAAGTTACCCTTTTGCAAGTTGGTGCCTCAGGCGTTGAAGTTGGGTCGCAACACTTGCATCAAAAACAGTGTCGTCTAATTGCACAATAAATCCGCCCTGAATTTCTGGGGCTACTGTACTTTCCAAACGCACCTGTTTCCCCGAATATGCCTCTAAATGCTGGGTGAGTTGTGTTTCTTGTTCAGGTGTTAGTGCCACAGCTGTCGTCACTTTTGCAACCAGTCTACCAACCGCTTCGTCAACAATGGCTGAAAAGACGTCCAGCATCGCTGAGAGATAGCGTTCACGCTGCTTCAGGGCAAGTAGCTTGAGAAAGTTGATTGTCAGCGGATGTGTCGCGTCCGTAAAAATCTGATCAAACGTATCGCTTTTGAATTGGGGAGACAGAATGGGGCTTGAAATTAATTGAACGAACTCCTCGGATCCTTCAATCAACGTATACAGGTGATCTATATCTGCGGCAATATCTGCCAAAGCGTTCTGTTCTAACGCTGCAGCGTATAACGCGCGGGCATAAGGCTTTGCAACCCGAATGTCTCTCATAGTTAGTTTTGACCTTAATAAAAATAACGTGCCTTAAAGAGATTTCTTAAGAACGGGGAGCCGTTGGCAACCGACTAATAGATGCATCAATAATATGCTGATGCCGTTCTGCGCTGAGTTCCTCACTTATGATTTTGCTGGCAGCATCAATCGCGAGTTCAGCAACGACACCTCGTAGTTCTGAGATAGCGTCATCCTTTTCACGCTGAATCTCTGCTCTGGCTCTTGCGACTTCCTCTTCTGCTTCTTGCCGTGCTTGTGTAAGGATTTCCTGACGTTCAGTGTTTCCTTGTTCAATTGCGGCTTGGATTTTCGTTTGCGCTTCAGTCTCAATTTCGGCTAAACGTTGGCGCGTCTCTGCAGTGAGCCTGTTCAACTCTTCGCGATCCGTCCGCAATTGTTCCAACTGCGTGACGATTCCGGTTCTGCGATCTTCTAAGAGGACACCGACCTTGCCAAATACGAACTTCCACAGGACCGCCAGCACAATCAAAAAAGCGATGACCTGGATGATAATTGTCTTCGGATCAATCCCGAGCAGACTCAACAACCCACCATCAGCAGGAGCATCAGCAGCGAACGTACTGTTGACACAGATGCCTATCAGAATAATCGAGCATGGATATAGGACACGGTTTGCAGTTCCTTGTTTGGTGTTTCGCATAAGTTTACTGTACTCTGTTTTTGAAATGGTTATTAATTGTCAGTTATCAGTTGTCAGTTAGGGAGGTGAGTTTGTCACAATTCGCCACTGCTTGGGGTCCGCGAAACAAGGGGAAATTTTTAACCTGAGGATACCCTAAGGCATTCCCTGGCGTTCAGTTTTCAGTTTAAGGTGTGTAGATATGAAAAACGTTTTACCTACCACAAGCAAGTAACTGAAAACTAACAACTGATAACTGATATGTTATTTAATTTTCGCTTCTGACATCTGTCGCGACCGCTTTCGCATCTGCATCAATTAACTCTTTGAGCATGTCGCCTACCGGGAGTTTTGCTTGCAAGATAAAGAACATTAAAAGCGCGTAGATGACGAGCGATTCGATAAGTGCTAAACCGATAATCATCGCAGTTTGGATCTGCGGCGCGGACTCGGGTTGGCGTGCGATACCCTCAAGAGCCGTGCTGGTCGCACTCCCTTGTGCCCTTGAGGCGAAGATGACGGCGATCGGCAAGCCTAAAGTTACACCGAACGCCAAAACTGCTAAATAAATCATGAAATGTCCTCCTTGGACGGATAAGGGACAGTCTACACCTGTCCCAGAAAATTAGTGATGCGCTTCATGCGCCTCGTCGCCGTGTTCTATGAACAGCACGATGTAAATGGATGTTAAGATAGTAAAAACGAATGCTTGCAGGAAGCCAGCAAACAGCCCGAAGAACAGCATCGGCACTTGCACCGGAATAATCGGTATGGCATCTGCGATCAGCACGATCAGTCCGAGTTTGGTCAGTTCAATAACAACAGCTTTTTCGCCAAAAATGTTTCCGAAAAGCCGGACAGCCAGTGAACCCGCGCGCGATAACTGCGCGACAACTTCAAGTGGAAACATCAAAACCCCTAACCACGGCGGGTTACCCGCCAAATGTTTCAGATAACCGCCTATCCCATTTTCTTTAATAGCGATAATTTGAACGCCTAACACAGCCGTTATACCGAGGGCAAGCGTTGTATTCAGATCTGCTGTCGGTGGTTGAAGCCCCGGAATAACGCCGAGATAGTTCAAGAAGAGAATGAAGATGAAGAAGGAGCCAACGAATGGAACATATTTTTTGCCGTGATCGCCTAAAATACCACCGAAGAAATCCGTGATACCGCCGACAAACACCTCTAACAGCGTTTGCCCTTTCCCTTCGGGGATCCGTTTCAACTGTCGAGTGGCGAAAATAAAAAATACAACTAAGACGAGAACAGCAAAGTATGTGTTGGGAATTAAGTCGGGCTGATGCCACCGAGTCGGTTCTGGGATCATTTCATCCGGTAAAATCCGTGAAATTGGATAGAGCAAACTGCGGTGACCGTTGTCAGCTGCGAGACTCTCAGCTACTGTTGCTAAACTCAGGCCCGCAACCAACCGGATAAACGATAGTTTTTTCATGTTTTGTTGTTAGTGTCTCTTAAATATAGCAGGAGTTTTGGGGATTTTTCAATTCAAAATCAATTCGGAAACTTCACTTTAGGACTGATTGGTATCCTTATTAGACAGAATTGATACGGCCAAAACTATCGCCTTAATAATAATAGCACCTTGCACTAAAGCAATCCCGCCAGCGAGCGCGTAAATATGCATCCACTCCGTTTTAAATAGGAGATAGAGGATTCCACCCAACACTGTATATTTACCTATCGCAATGAAACCAAGCAAATACTTTGTGCGATTTGTTCTACCAGGTTGGATAAGGCGTCGAACTACAAATTCGATTGACCAAAAAAGGCTCAGGCTGATAATACTGCCGATAAGAAAACTGGGGAGTGCGGGGCGTTTGAATCCTAACAACGCTGCTGCAACGACTATGGTGAGGCAGATTGTCAAGATATAAACTTGGCGGATAAATCGGTCACCAACTTCCAAAACGGGCCCCATCTAAGTGACTCCTTTGTCAAAATAACGGCAAATCATAGGTGCCGAAATTTACCGATCTCGGGTGTTTTTCGGTGTTATCATTTTTCAACGTTTTGTGTTTGTTCTGACGTGGAGCGACGCTGCGTTTCTTGACCGTAAAGTCGACGGTTCCAGCGCGCAACCGAACGAAACATTTCCAGGAATCCGGCGGCAACCCCAATTCCGAAACCGATGTATGATCCAACTGCTGCATTGCCTAACTTTCCACCGACCCACTTACCCCCAAAATAACCAATGCAAATAGCGAGCGCAAGCGTTATACCAATGGAAGCGAGGTCATACATCCCAACATTTTCATTTTTTAACAGATTGAGCCGACCTTTGAACATGACGGTTACTCCTACTACATAGCGTGAAAATGAGTGAGGGAACATTCTACCTCGTTAGCAACAGGTATATATTATATCACAAGATTATAGAGAATGCAAAAAAAACGAAATGTTTTCTGAAGGATAATACTTACACAACCCCCTTGCTTTCGCTGTGGGGCCATCCCGGGTGTGCGGCACGAAATGACGAAGCGAGAAGCACACGCCTTTAGACGGGTGAGTATCACATTAAAAGCTACAGCCTTGCCAATAGTTCTGTAAAAAAGGCGGGTTTTCGTTTCAGTGATGGGACGATGCTCTCTTGGCATTGAGCAGTTATGTGAATCGTATGGGGTGGGTAACCTAACCCATAGGCGTGTCTCAAAAATTGGCGAAAACATTATTTCCTCGAAACCCCTCAAAAAAAGAGGTGGAAACGCTATGTTCCGTCCGCTATACCTAAGAGATACTACTGATTCGGATTCTTGGGAGTCGGAAGTTTTTTGTATGCTCTAATGAAACAAACGAATTTTTTAGAAGTTGTTTTTTGCGTGTCAAGCAACAAAAAAGGGAACCGGTGAAAAAACCAGTTCCCTATGGACATTCTACTGGACTTCCGCAGTTAAACTGACAATCCAGCAACAGCAGCCTCTTCACTATCGAAATGTTCAAATAGATTAACCAAACGACTCAGAATAATGAGATTTTTGATATGTTTCCCGACATTGATGACACCCACGCGTCCTTGTTTTCGTGACGCTGCAGCGTATGCCTCTAGCAAGGTGCCAAGACCTGAACTATCGATCCGATTGACCTGCTCGAAATTGATGAGGATACGGGGGGTATCAGAAGCCTCTATTTGTGGCAAGATAACTTCCCGTAAGTCTGATACGGAACGTCCGCTCACCTTTCCAATGGGTTTCAGAATCGAGATACCATTTTGCTGGCGAATGTGCGTTGTCATTTTTTTCTCCTTATTAGCATAGAACTTGCATTTGAATTTACAATTTGAATTTACAAGTGGCAATTTTGCTAAAATTTTGCATCCGTTGATTTAAGTGACGCACCTTAGATGTCAAAAGGTTGCGTTGTTTTGAAAAAGGGTGTTGAAACCAAATGAACTCAATTTGTAAACAATAGAGAGATACAAGAGAGATTCTCCCCACCACTCAACCCTTGCTTTTTCGCCCTTTTGCCTATATAGAGTTCGTTCAGGGAAAAAAGATAGTAAAAATTTGGCAAAGGCATTTATCTTTTCTGTTTCAACTCCGCTCTTTTGGTGCAGCTCGCAAGCCAAAACTTGCTGTTAAAAAGTGAAGTTGTCATTACTACAAATGAGTTCCAAAACAGTTGCATTTTTTTCATTGAAAGGCATTTTAAGAATTAAGTATGGGGCGGGGACAACAGTTTGATGAGGATCCAGCATACGCTCTCAATCTTCATCAAACTACAGTATTCTTTGAGGGTATCCAATTAATTCTTGAAGGTTTACTGTAAATGATCCTGAACAACCAAAAAACCGATTGACACCCACTGCCGTTTTTGATAAAATGTCCCTATGCCACGGAAAAACAAAATTCTCAACATCGGTGATACTGCACCACTTTTCACGCTCCCCTCACATCAACGCGTGGAAGTCTCCCTAAAGACATACCGCGACAGGCAAAATGTCGTTTTAACCTTCTTTCGCGGTACATGGTGACCGAACAGTCGCCGCCAGTTGGCGACAGCTCAGGAGTATATCGAGGCTTATGCGGGATGGACAGCAACACCACTCGCGATTGCAGGCCAGTGGCCCCGTGAACTCCGGGGTTATGCGGATAAAAATGGTATCGCTTTTCCGTTATTGGTAGACAAAACACGGGAGGTCATCAAAAGCTACGGTGTTTACCATTGGTTGAGTCTCGAGGCGTACAACATCGCGCGCCCCGCAACGTTCGTGATTGACAAAGCGGGGGTGATTCAATATATGCATATCGGTTCGCACCAATTCGATCTCGTCCCGCAAGAAGAAATTCTTCAGTGTCTAAAAGAGATAACCGTCAGTCGTTGGAAATCTTAAGAGTCTGGCTTGACCTGTGCCAAACAGACCTCTTAACTAATAGCTAACAACAGACAACTGACAGCCCTATAAAAATTCATTTTGATTTCTAAAAAAAATATGATATACTATTAACTTAGCTGCTGCAAAAATAATGCTCTGGCAGCAATCTTTTTACTGGCGTATTTTTTTGAATAGAAGTGAGAACCCCGCGAAAATGGTTCCGTTTGTTTGTATGGACTTTTTCAAGTCTGGTAATTCTCAACTCAATGTGTCTGAGTTCGAGTCTGCACGCCGCCGGTGTGCTATGTCTATAGAAGATTTTCATGGACAAAACACATAGAGCCTTTATGAGCCGCGCTTTGGATTTAGCGCGTCGTGGACGTGGACGGACAAGTCCGAATCCGCTCGTGGGTGCGGTAATTGTAAAAGCCGGTCAGGTCGTCGGTGAAGGATACCACCGGAGAGCCGGCACCTCACACGCCGAGGTCCACGCTTTGAACGCCGCAGGCGGGAGCGCTAAAGGGGCGACGCTTTATGTGAATCTTGAACCGTGTTGCCATTGGGGGCGGACCCCCCCTTGCACGGAGGCAGTCTTTCAAGCAGGTATTGCTGAAGTCTACGTTGCGGAGGTTGATCCGAATCCGAGTGTCGCCGGCAAGGGCATTCGCCAGTTACAAAATGCGGGGATTCGGGTCCATGTCGGCACGTGTGCTGGAGCAGCCGCGCGGTTGAATGAGGTCCATCGGAAATACATTCAGACGGGCAAGCCCTTTGTGATTCTGAAAATCGCTATGAGTCTTGATGGGAAAATTGCCACTGTGTCGGGCGAATCACAGTGGATTACCGCTGAGGGATCACGACAGCGCGGACATGAAATTCGCGACGCAGTGGATGCAATACTCGTCGGCAGCAGCACGGTTGTTCGCGATAATCCTTCCCTCACGACGCGGCTCCAGGATAGAGAGGGGCAGAACGCAACTCGGATTGTGCTAGATTCTCACGGGAGAACCCCCAGGGATGCCCGAATTTTCAATCCTGAAAGTAGTGCGGGGGTTATTATCGCTGTCACACCGGATGCACCCGCGAAGAACATCAGTGCTCTCGAAAAGGCAGGGGCGGAAGTGATAACTGTTCCAGCAGCACACGGTAGGGTCTGTTTCGAGCGTTTGATGAAAATATTAGGTGAACGCGAGATAACAAGCGTACTGATAGAAGGCGGAGGCGAAATTAATGCATCAGCGATAACCGCAGGCGTTGTTGATAAGGTTATGTGCTTTATCGCACCGAAATTTATTGGCGGACAGGATGCCCCTGGACCTATCGGCGGGGAAGGTATCTCCAGCTTGAGGGATGCACCTCACTTGCAACAGATCAGTATCACGCGCATTGACGGTTCTGCTGACTTTCTTATCGAGGGGTATCTGTAACGTGTTTACTGGGATTGTTGAAGAACTTGGGACGGTTAGGTATATCCAACGCAAATCTCAAGGGGTGACCCTGGAAATTCATGCGAGTGAGGTCCTCACGGACGCGCAAGTCGGTAATAGTATTGCCGTTGATGGTGTTTGCCTTACGATTGTTTCTCTGACCCCGGAGGCTTTCGCTGCCGATGTATCAGCTGAAACCTTACGCCGGACGACGTTAGGTGAACGGCAAATCGGTGGACAGGTTAACTTGGAACGTTCGCTCCGACTTAGTGACAGGCTGGGTGGACATCTGGTACTTGGACACGTGGATGAAGTGGCAACAATCTGCGCGTGGAAAGATGAGGAAGATGCCTCTCTAATGCGGGTGACGATGAGCAATAATACCAGACGTTATATTACTTATAAAGGCTCTGTCACAGTTGACGGTATTAGTTTAACGGTATCGCATGTTTCTGAGGATTCTTTTGAAGTCGCCTTGATTCCGCACACAAAGGCAGTCACGACCTTGGGTACGAAGCGGAACGGTGCCAATGTTAACCTCGAAGTTGACCTCATTGCTCGTTATATTGAGGCACTTCTGAAAAATAAGGGCAAGGAGACGGGGTGGACTGAACAAACCGATTCCGAGACACTCAATTTGCGTTTTTTAGCCAAACACGGTTATATAGATTGATCATCGGTTGTCGGTTGATGGTTAAGCGCCTGATGTAATAGTTAAGTAACTTTTTTCGATAAAAATCTTTCATAACGCAAAGGTGGGTGGACTTAACTGAAAGCCCGGTGAATGCCAATAAGGCTTCATGCCGTTGATTCTGATTTTCGGCGAACGATTTATCTTAGCTTTACATTGTGGAACGGTGACCGGATTTAACAATTAAAAATATGTCAAACACATTTAATACCATTCCTGAAGCACTCGCTGCGATCCAAAACGGGGAACTGATTGTCGTCGTTGATGATCCAGATCGTGAGAACGAAGGCGATCTCATCATGGCGGCTGAAAAGGTGACGGCAGAGACTATCAATTTCATGGCGAAATATGGGCGTGGCTTGATATGTCTACCGACTTGTTCAGAGAGACTTGCTGAACTCGAACTCTATCCGATGGTCGCAGCGAACACCGCGCAGATGCAAACAGCCTTCACTGTTACTATCGATGCGAAAGAGGTCACGACGGGTATCTCGGCGCAAGAGCGCGCCTATACGATTCGCAAATTCATTGACCCAAACGTTGCCTCTTCAGACTTTGTGCGACCCGGACATATCTTTCCATTAGAGGCGAAACCGGGGGGGGTACTCAGGCGCGCCGGTCATACGGAAGCCACTGTCGATTTAGCGCGTATGGCGGGACTCTATCCGGCGGGTGTGCTCTGTGAGATACTCAACGAGGACGGGAGCATGGCGCGTGTTCCTGAATTGCTGGCATTTGCTGCACAACACCAACTGAAAATTATTACGATTTCTGATCTGATTGCCTACCGCCGTCGGACTGAGACGCTGGTTAGGCGCGTCGCTACCGCGGATATTCCAACAGCGCACGGGGAATTCAAACTTTACGCCTATGAAAGCACAGATACCGATGGCGAGAACGTTGAAGCCGACAAAACCCATGTCGCGCTCACAAAAGGCGATATTGCTGATGCCGCCCCTGTTTTGGTACGTGTTCATTCCCAATGTCTGACTGGCGATGTTTTCAGATCCCTCAGGTGTGATTGTGGGGAGCAACTTGAAATTGCCCTGCAAACTATTGAGAAAGAGGGCAGGGGCGTGGTCGTGTATATGCGACAGGAAGGCAGAGGCATGGGACTCAAAGGGAAACTCCGCGCCTATCAGCTTCAGGATAGCGATGGATTGGACACCGTTGAAGCGAATGAGCACCTCGGCTTTCCTGCGGACCTCCGAGATTACGGCATCGGGGCACAGATACTTGCTGAGTTAGGTGTTCGGAAGATGCGATTAATGACGAACAACCCCCAGAAGGTGAGGGGGTTAGATGGGCATGGACTTGAAATTGTTGAACGCGTTCCGTTACAAACCAAGCCCAATCCGTTCAATCGTCGATATTTACAAACCAAACGTTCTAAACTTGGACATATCCTCCTTGCTGAAAAATAAATGAGAATAAGAGGAATAGCCGTCAGCAGTCACAGGATTTTAAAAGTAAAACCTCAAGCTGGGAGTTACTGACAGTGAGCGTGGCGAACGCCCTAATAACTGGGGGCGCGGTGCCCTGATAGTGAGAAAAAATATGGCAAATGTTTATGAAGGACATCTCCTCGGTGAAGGGCTCACATTCGGGATTGTTGTGAGCCGATTCAATAGTTTTGTAACCGAAAAACTCCTTGGTGGTGCGCTGGATGCCCTAAAGCGCCACGGCGTTGACTTGAATCAGGTTGATGTTTTTTGGACATCGGGCGCCTTTGAGATTCCCGCAATCGCCAAACGCCTTGCGGGCAGTGAAAAGTATGATGCCGTTCTCTGTCTGGGGGCTGTCATCCGAGGCTCGACACCCCATTTTGACTACGTCGCCGCTGAGAGCGCGAAAGGAATCGCCCAAGCATCCGCTAACACAGATACACCGGTCATCTACGGGGTCATTACCACGGATACAATTGAACAGGCACTCGAACGCTCTGGCATCAAAGCAGGCAACAAAGGTTTTGAAGCCGCAGTCACTGGGATTGAGACAGCGAATCTGTATAAAACGATTGACAAAGCCCTCAATAGATAACGTAAGTTTGGAAAAAAGAGGTTTCGCGCGTATCATAGGGGCGATGTCGTCTCGCCCGTAGGGGTTAGGGCCCTAACCCCTACGAAAATGTCCACAGGTTTTTAGCATGTGCTATCTATCAAACTCACGTTGGATAGATAAGTGTGTCGGTTCGATAAAAGACATAAACGTGTTGGAAGGGGAGGCTGGATTTGTTGGGTTTCACTGGGTATAGGTTATAAGTTAGGGGGGCGGACGGACGTTTTTGGGATACCGTTCCGTCTAACCTGCGAACTTAACCAAGAACCACCGTGAAACGAAGTGGAACGGTGACCCGAATTTAATAGTTAAAAATATGATCGCAATTATAGATTACGAGGCAGGTAACCTGACAAGTGTTGCGCGCGCCTTGGCATATCTCGGAAACCACGAAAATCAGATTACATCTGACCCTGAAACGGTAGCTTCCGCTGAACGCGTTATTTTTCCTGGTGTCGGTGCCGCAAAAGCCACAATGGAAACCTTACAGAAGCGTGGACTCGATGCGGCCTTGATCGACTTTTATCGAACTGGCAAGCCGATGCTCGGTATCTGTATCGGTATCCAGATACTCTTTGAGTACAGCGAAGAAGCAGATGCCGAGTGCCTCGGTATCCTACCGGGATATGTAAAAAAGTATCCGACAACCCGGGCAGGTTCGGGGGCCGAAGTGCTGAAGGTGCCACAGATCGGATGGAACGAAGTCTACCAAACCGCATCACATCGAATCTTTAAAGGTGTTACGAACCCTGCGCACTTCTATTTTGTTAATTCCTATTATCCTGTTCCGCAGAAACAGGGCATTGTTATTGGAAAAACGAAGTATGGGCTTGAGTTCTGTAGCGCGATTGCACACGATAATCTCGTTGCAACACAGTTTCATCTTGAAAAGAGCGGACGCGTCGGGTTAAAGATGCTCAATAATTTTTTGACTCTGTGATAATTTCCTTACGGTTGTCGCTTCTCAGTTAAGAGTGGTTCTGCAGGACAGCGACTCGGTGCCCCTAACTTCGGGTTAATTGTTACGGATGGGCTGCTGACTAACAACCACTAACCGGCTACCCTAAACCAGAGAAATGCTAACGTTTTTTCTCGCGCTGCTTGTACTCCTCATCAACGTGGGTACGCATCTGTTTCAGATGCAGGAATATTATATCGCAGTGAGTCACTGCTACTATGGTGTGACGATTCTCGCTGTGATATATGCTCGACCTCGAGAACAAAACATCTTGTTCGGCATTACGACGGTAGCCAATTGGGTTTATGTTTTTCGTTATCCGACACACACTGAAAGTACAATTGTAGCACTCCTTTATCCGTTTCTCGTATTTGGCATTATCCATATTATTCGCCAATTCCAGAGGCAACGACGGAGTGGTGCCGCGGAAATAGAGGAGATAAACAGTGTCAATCTGAATTTAGAGAAACAGGTGCGGGACATCTCTACACTGTTTGAGGTGAGCCAAGCGGCGAACGCGAATCTGGAGTTGAAAGGTCTCTTCCAGCGCATTATAGAGATCCTCTCTAAACGGCTCGGCATCTACCGCGGGGCTTTGCATCTCTATGAGAACGGGAAGGTCGTTACTTCGGTAGAAACTGTTTTAGGACTCACGCCCGCTGAAATGAAACGCGGCACTGACAATCAGATAGAAGGCATTCAGCGGCAGGTCCTTGAATCCGGTAAAGCGATCGGTGTTCCGCAAACTCGGAGTCCGCGGGGCTACGTTAAACTCTTTGAACCGGAGAACCTTGAGTCGAAAGATATAATCGCCTTCTGGTGTATCCCGATTATTATAGAAGAGCAAGTCATCGGTACATTAACGATCGACAAGGCATCGGACGAATTTTCAGCAGAGGACGACCGACGGCTATTGACGATTATTGCTTCAACCATCGCACAACGGGTCAAGATTCAACAGACAATTGACGCGCTCGTTGAATCAGAACGAATGGCAACCCTTGGCAGGTTGGTCCGAACCATCGCACACGAGGTGCGCAATCCGTTAGGGAGTATCCGGCTTGGTACCCAACTGCTTCAACATACAGATACGGTGGAACCAAGTTCTCAAGTCGAGGCTGATTTTGATCAGATGCAGCTCTCTCAAAGTGAAATTAAGGAATACACTGAAATCATTATCAAAGAGGTGGACAGGCTCAACCGGTTCACTGAGCAGTTACTTGCCTTCAGTAAGCCGGCGATGCAAGCCGCAAAACCCACGGACATTCATCAACTGCTTGAGAATAGTCTTGCTACTTGTCGTCCCGAATTAGAACACCGGGCAATCACAATAGCCACCCGGTATGACAGCAATTGCCCATGGGTGAATATAAATGAAGATGGGATTACACAGGTGCTCCTCAACCTATTTTACAACGCGATTGAGGCAATGGATACAGAAGGAATATTGACGCTTCAGACAGAATACCGAACCCCGCCCGGTGTCGTTCAGGTGCGGATTCAGGATGATGGTCCCGGAATCCTGCCCGAAGATGTGCCAATGCTATTTGATCCATTTTATACAACGAAACAGAAAGGGACCGGGCTTGGGCTTTACATTAGCCAAAAAATTCTCGCTGAACACCAAGGCAGTCTTGAGGTTGATGCAGAACTTGCGGTCGGTACAGCGTTCATTATGTCTCTTCCGGCGAATAGCGAATAGTTGTTCGTTGTTAGTTGAGAGGGGCTCTTTTGAAGATAACCAAGAACCCTTAACGCAGTTTGCAATTAGCAATTAACGCAGGACGAACCGTGCATTGCTATAAGCGAACCGCGAACCGAATAGTTAAAAATATATCAGATGCCGTATGTGCCATTGGTTTTGTAGGAGATTTTTTACCTCATATTTATAGGGCCGGCCCATTCGGTATCGGTTTAACCAGAAACCATCGTAAGATGTAATGGAACGATGACCAGAGTTAAGCGTTAAAAGTATGTCAAATGTAGTGCTGATTGCTGACGATGATGATAGTCTTCGACACATCCTCGCTGCCACTCTCGGAAAAGCAGGATATGAGCCCGTCATAGCGCGAAATGGGCGTGAAACTTTGGCGTGTGTCAAACGCGTTGATATTGACGTTATTCTGCTCGATATTTGGTTAGGCGATGTCAATGGACTTGAGTTAATCGAGGATATCCAGAAGTATAATAGCACCGCCTCAATCATTGTAATTACCGCACACGGAACGACGCAGACGGCAATTGATGCGGCGAAGCAGCGGGCGTATGGGTATCTGACAAAGCCGATTGATCAGAAGCATCTCCTGGATCTTGTGTCGCGCGCTGCTGCTGCTACGAATCAGACCAAAGATGTCAAAACATCAGTGTTGCCTGATGTCGATAGACAAGGCAGAATGGTCGGGCAGAGTCCGGCGATGCAGGAGGTATATCTTAAGATTGGGCGAGCTGCGGTTAGTGACGAAACCGTTCTTGTTTTAGGTGAAAGCGGGACAGGTAAGGAACTGGTTGCCCAATTGATCCACCAAAACAGTCATCAGGCGCACAGTCCTTTCGTCGTCGTCGATTGTGGTGCTATGCCCTCGAGTCTCATAGAGAGCGCCCTCTTTGGGCACGTCAAAGGAGCGTATACCGATGCCCACACTGCAAGGACGGGGAAATTTCAGCAGGCAGATGGCGGGACGATCTTTCTTGATGAAATAGGAGAATTGCCGGTTGAAGTCCAGATGAAACTGCTCCGTGTGCTACAGGAACGCGAAGTAGAACCGATGGGCGGGACGGAAACACATGCCGTTGATGTCCGTATTATCGCCGCAACCAACCGCCGCCTTGAAACCGCGATTGTCCAGAAAGCATTCAGAGAAGACCTTTACTATCGTCTCAACGTTATTCCGATTTCTCTGCCACCCCTCCGAGAACGGAAAGAGGACATCCCGGAACTGATAGATTTGTTTACCCACCGGTTCGTCGAGGAATACCAGCTCCCGGAAATCCGTATCTCCACGGAAGTTATCAAACGCCTCACGGCTTATGAGTGGCCGGGCAACGTTCGCGAATTGGAGAATGCTATCAAACGTGCCTTGGTGATGTGTGCAGGACAGATGCTGCTTCCTGAACATTTCGATCCGATACTGAATGCACCGAGTACGTTGAGTCCGGGGCAACAAGGAAACCTTGATGCACAAATTTATGCGGTGCTTCATGCGTATGTGGAACAGCACATGGAATCTGAAACGCTGCCCGGTGAACTTTACGCTGAAATCCGCGCTAGCTTTGAGAAACCCCTCTTTAAAATTGTACTGGAACACACCAACGGCAATCGAAGTAAGGCAGCGGACCTCCTCGGTATTAACCGAAACACACTCCATACAAAGCTGGTTGAGTATCAACTGGTTTGACCGACAACAAATAAATTGAAGGACAACAAGGAAAAATAAAACTAATGGATTTAGGAAAAGTTATTGGCACTGTCGTAGCGACCCGAAAAGATCCGAGTTTGGAGGGCACACGCCTCTTACTTGTGCAACC
Organism: Candidatus Poribacteria bacterium; assembly: GCA_965202725.1. Taxonomy (GTDB): domain Bacteria; phylum Poribacteria; class WGA-4E; order WGA-4E; family WGA-3G; genus WGA-3G. The sequence continues at coordinate 2,377,096 of OZ241845.1, read as the reverse complement.
TTTAAACGAGAAATATGAACCTATTTCTGAGCCGGTTGTGGCAGTCGATACCTTGCACGACGCAGGCGTGGATGAAATTGTCTACATCGTTACCGGCGGTGATGCTGTAAGTGTCATACCGGGGAAGCGGATGCCGGTTGATGTTGCCATCGTCGGAATTGTCGATTCGCTTTCTCTGCTTGATGAAGTAGACAGAGGTTCAGAGATGGAAAGTTAAAAAATGTACCTTGCCAAAGTAATCGGAAAAGTCGTTTCTGTCGTTAAGCATCCCGCATACCAAAACCGGACGCTGCTGCTTATCCAGCCATTGAGTCTGAAATCTCAACTTGTTCGAACCCCGACGATGGCTGTTGACTATGTTGGTGCGGGTGAGGGGGACACCGTGATTGTAGGTGCAGGGCCTGGGGTCGCACAAGAAGTCTTCGGTGTTGAAGATGCACCGATTCGTGAGCTTATTATGGGCATTGTGGACCATTTTGATGTAACTTTTCAGGAGGAAGACGGATGAAACGCGCTATTACACTTTTCGGTACGCTTTTATTTTTCTGCTTACATTTTAGTGCTTGTAGAATGGCACAGGTGTTATCGACTCAATACAGCCAAAATATTGCACAAGCCTCCTACGGCACAGAGTCAAATCACCCGGGTATGAACGACGGAGATCTCGAAACGCTTGCCACGCTTCCCGCGGAAAATAAGCGGAACTTTGTTATCCGGTTTGCCAGTATCCATCCCGTACGAAAGATCATCATTCACAATGGGAATCTTTTCCGGTTCGAAATGCAGTATTTGAAAGATGCGACTGGAGAGTGGGAGACCTTTGATACGATTATTCAACGGCGTAATATTGGCAATGACCGCGCACAAGCGGAATTCGTTTTTGATAGATTGAACTTCCATACACGGATGATTCGGATTGTTGTTACCCGAACTGTTGATGACGCAATCGTGAATAAGATGATCGCGGAACCCGATGATAAAATTGTTGACCAGCGAAAAACGCTTGCCGGTTTCTACTACCCCCATTTCCGGGTCATACAGCCCGCGATTGCTCAAATTCGGGAAATTGAAATTTACCATCTCGTGAATAACAGGTAGCTTTTCCCAATACACAACTCGTAGCCATCAGCCTTCACTTTGCTTTGCTTTCAACGGAAAAGATTGTTTGACAGGAACGTACATTTTTCCCCACTTTTACCACAAGTGAGTGACTGCCCGCTGATGGCTGATTGTTAATGGCTATTTTGGAGTTAATCTTCGATGCAAGTTCGTCCTATAAAACGTTGCATAATCGCTTGGTTTGTATGTGTTGTTCTTCTCTTTTTTTTCCAAGCAGATCCTTTTTTCTTTTTCACCGACGTCGGTTCGTCAGACAGTGTAGATGCAGCACCAATTTCGTCAAACCATCGACGCGCCAGGACTGCCGTGCGTGAAGGCGTAAGTGCGCAACGGGAGATTGAATTGGTAAGCACAACCCCGCAAGGCGTAACGATTCAACTTTTCGTCCCAGAGTCCGATTTTGAAATAGGGACAGAAGCCGATAGCAGCGATTCATTTCAGATGTCTCGTCTTGAAACGCAGATTGTTTCTTTTCCGGGATGTCGTTTTGCTACCGAGTCTCTTGGGTCGCTACTGCTTCCCGTGCAATCCACCCTCATCAGTGTGCCCGTGAATGTTGATTTTCAAGTGCGGGTTGTAGAGCAGGATTTTAGCACACGTCAGCTCGGCGTAGATGTTCTACCCCCCGATTCCCCTGCCTCTCATACGAACGCCGATGCCCGCAAAACCGCCCGATTTTTGCCTGCCAATCTTGTGGAGACCAGAGAAGCCGGCTGGATTAGAGAGAACCGTGTCCTCCCGATTCAACTCAATCCGGTCCAATACAATCCGGTGCGTCGGGAGCTGCGACTCTATCATAGGCTTATCGTTGAAGTCCGTTTTCTCCGGTCAGGTGAAGCCTTGTTAGCACAGCGCCCCCCCCTAATGTCTGAGTCTGCTGCTTACGATGCGATTTTTGAAAGCGTCTTGGTGAATCCGCAAGATGCCAGGCAGTGGCGGGGGACGACTTTCCGAGGTCCACAAGCCCCGAGTCTTGCAACCATAGCACCTCGCTATAAAATCAGTGTTACTCAGGATGGCATGTATAGCGTTACCGGGCGAGATTTGGAGACAGTCGGCGTTGCTATCGGCGCGATTGCACCGAGGACGTTGACGTTGACAAACAAAGGGAAACAGGTGCCAATTTTTGTTAGAGGTGAAGGCGACGGGAGACTTGATCCGACAGATGAGATTATTTTCTACGGGGAGCGGCTTCATGGGGAGACGAGTTATATCAACCCCTTTTCTGATGAGAATGTGTATTGGCTCTCGTGGAACGTCGGACCCGGGAGTCGAATGGGGACCCGGACCCCCCTGGATGGGAGAACGGATGTTCAAAACCACGCGCATTTTCTCACACGTGCTCATTTGGAAAAAGATAGCCACTTTAGACGGTTTCCGAATGCGAACCTGACGGAGGACCAGAGGTATCAGGAATTCAGTCAAGGCTTACAGGAACGTTGGTTTACTTTAACGGAACTACCGCCGCTGCCAAAGGACAGTTGGTTCTGGGCACAATTGACCGCCCCTGAGTCAAAACCGTTCGATGTTACGCTCACGGGAGTGGCGAATACTGCCGTCCCCGCAACGATACGGATTGGATTTTATGGGAGATCTAACACGGAACACCACGTCGATGTATGGCTAAACGATGAAGTTAGCCTTGGCGAGGTGTGGTGGCATGGCGAAGCCGAGTATCAGCTGCAGAATCAACGACCGCAATCTTTCCTCAAGAATGGACGGAATGTCATTCGTATCATTAATCCGGGAAGTAGGGATCAACTTCTTGATATCATTTTGCTCAACTGGATTCAGATTGACTATCGCCGGACTTTTGAAGCGAAAGGGAATGTGTTACCCTTTGCGATCACGCCCTTCCCTGACGAAACAGGTGTTGTCAACCCAAACTTTGAGGTTGTTTTAGAGAATTTCTCTACTCCGGACATAGAAATTTATGGTATTGACGGGACCCGTTATGTCGGTTTAGTGCCGATTATTGACGATTCTGACTCTGAGACTTACCGCCTCCCGTTCCGTTCTACGCAAATTCGACCGAGGGGTGTGGCTGATACTGCCATCCAATATATCGCACTCGCGCGCGACCGCTTCCACAAACCGAAAATTTCCGTAGATACACCGTCCGATTTGCGTAGCACTCACAACGCCGCGGATTACATTCTCATTACACACGAAAGCTTTATGGAAGATGTGCAACCGCTTGCTGATTTTCGCAGCCAACAAGGCATGCGAACTAAAGTCGTTGATGTCCAAAATATCTACGACGAATTTAACCACGGTATCCTGAACCCGAATGCTATCCGTGAGTTTCTGAGTTACGCCTACGACAATTGGCAGCCGCCTGCTCCAACTTACGTTTTCCTCGTTGGCGATACGCATATCGACCTTAAGAACCAACCCAATTTTGTCCCGACAACGCAGGTGCAAATCCCAGGATACGGTGCTTCGGCAAGCGACCACCAATTCGTTACTTTTCGAGGCGCAGATAGTTTCCCAGATATGCTGATTGGACGGATGCCAGCGAACAATCGGGTGGATGTTCGTATTTTTGTTGAACGAGCGATCAACTATGAAACAACTTCACAGGTCGGGCCGTGGCACAGGAAACTTCTCATGCTGGCAGGTTCGGATATTCGGTTTCACTCCCAGACGGACCGCCTGATATCTCGTAATCAACTCAGTGGTAGGTATGAAACTGAACGTATTTACGCACCACACACAGAAGCAGCGAATTTCGATGAACGGATCCGCTCGCCCATCGCGAGACGCGTTATTGACGGTTTCAACAACGGTGCTAGCCTCGTTAATTATATCGGACACGGTGGTGGGGGCATCTGGTCATCCAGTCGGATGCTTGACTTTGAAGATCCTGAGCAGAACTTAACCAATATCTCACAACTCCCCTTGGTTATCAGTATGACCTGTTACACAGGTTCCTTCGACAGCAACAAAAATAGTCTTGTTGAAGAACTCCTCCGATCTGAAAATGGAGGTGCGATTGCAGTCATTGGGGCAACCAGCATCGGGCTGTTAGAGGGTGATTATCTCCTGAACTTGGAGATTTTCAATGTTATCTTCAAACAATATACGCAGCATGTAGGAGCCGTGCTCGCTGAAGCCAAAACGCAGTTTCTTATCAACGCTCCGGGTTATCTCGATCTCGCTGAAGTCTTTACACTTTTCGGGGATCCAGCCACTCGGCTGAGACTCCCGAGCAAGCAAATGCAAGTTGACGTGGAAATCGGGGCTTCAAAACGTAGAGAGACTTTACTTACGCTTTCTGGAACGCTACCCGATCGCACTTTTAGTGGAGATGCCGAGATTATCCTTGTTCCTAAGACTGAGGAAGTGGTTGACATCCCGTCGGTACGCGAAAACGTTCCTGTTACCAACGGGCGGTTTACGGCACAGATAGATGTTCCAGCAAGTGCCGAATTTGATATCGGCGACGTACAAGTTTACGCATGGAATGCCGATGAGGATTTAATCGGTCATGCATCATATAATGTTTTATCTCGATACGTTGATAATGTCCGTATCGTACCTTATCCCGTTGAACCACATCAACCTGTTCACCTTTATACAGAAGTATTGGATGAGAGTGGAATTGAAGCGCTGACCCTTTTTTGGAGTTGGGATGGTTTTGAATTTTTCACAATTCCTGTGAGACATCAGACCGGGATAACCTATAGGAGTGAACACCCGATTCCGGGTTACCCTGAAGGAGACCTCATTGATTACTACTTAGAGGTGAAAGTAAGAGATGGCCGGACATTGCAAACAGAGGTTGTCACTTATGAGTTCGGACACGTCAGATCTGAGATTGATCTCCTCCTTTTGGATCAGACGATTGCGTGGACGGCAACACCCCCGTTTGTGATCTCGGCGCAAGTCCGCAATCAAGGCAGCATCCCCGCTCGGAATGTACCTGTCCGCTTTTATCTCGAAACCCTGAGTCCTGAAGCGGCTACCGCTGTTACGCACACCATCTCCGTTTCTACGATTGGGGATTTGCAGAATGCCACACCCCTTGGGGATGTTCAGATCATTTCCGAAATCTTGCCCGACACTCAAGGCATCGCAAGTGTGCCGTGGGAACCGACCCCGGGGGAATATCTTATCTCCGTCTACGTAGATCCCCCCTCTGATGAACTACCACGTGGGAATATCCTTGAGCAGCGGGAACAGAATAACAGCGCAGCGAAACGGTTTACCGGTAACCGATTCGTTCTCACACCTGATACCCTTGATCAACCGATCCGAAGCGCAGATGGAACTTTCCAAGTTACTGTGCCATCAGGAAACCTTCAAACCGATACGGTGCTGACCTATTCGGAAGAAGCTTTGACGATTACAAACCAACCCGATATCGCTGCGATTTCGGAATCTGTGCCGCAGGTTGCCTATCAGCTCGGTTTGCCTGAACAGACGGAATTGGCAGCAACTGTTACATTCCTAAAAGCTGAAATCAATGACAATGCGCATGTTTATAGACGGGATGATAATAACGGCAATTGGATCCGGGTAGGTGAGGAAACTGCTGATGCGGAGAAGGTCTCTGCAGAGGTGGGGTTACCGGGGCTATTTGCATTACTCTCTCATCGAGATTCGAGCCCACCGGCACTTGCGTTGACTTTTGAACACCAGGGATTCATCGATGGAGACTATATTTCTGATATGCCAGTTATCTCTGCTCGGATTGAAGATGCGAACGGTGTTGACACGCGTCCGGAACACATCCTCCTCACGAAGAACGGACACCGCGTGCCGGCAGATGAATACGTAATTGCTGCATCGCCGACCAACAACAACCTATTGTTGATAACCTATACGCCTGTTTTGGAACCGGGTGAATATCGGATTCGGCTGCAGGCACAGGACGCAAACGGCAATGTGTCTGATACGGAACAGACGGGAACGGTCGCCGGTGAATTTGAGATTGCTAATATTGCTAATTTTCCGAACCCTTTCACACCCGGAAGTGGCACACATTTCGCTTATTACCTCACGGAGAGCGCGGACGAAGTTAGCGTGAAAATCTACACGATAACGGGTCGGCGGATCGCCGCGATTGACACGCTCGATGCTTCTGTCTCTTATAATGAATTTCACTACGACGGCTACGACAACGATGGTGAGCCACTTGCGAACGGTGTTTACCTCTACAAATTTATGGCGCGTAAGGGTGATATCCGCAAACAGAAGGTAGGGAAAATAGCTGTGCGGAAGTAGCGACAGAAATACGGGGCTATCTGCTCTGCTTGTAGCGCGGGGTAATGGGGCTTAGAATGAACGAAACATTCCAGATCGGGCGAGGTGGCCTCGCCGCTACGGCCTCTTGGGTTCTGTGAGTATGTTGAAGTGGCTTTTTCATTCTGAGTTTTGCTATAAAAATGGGTTTATGAAATACCTATGAATAGAAAGAAAATCTGAGAATGTCTATGGACAAAGTAGCGCTCCGCTCTGTGCTCTCAGCAATACCCTCGGGGGATTTCTTAGCGCAATCAAAAGCCCTGTTAGCAGCCCTCGGTTACCGAAGCGAACGCACGCTCGGCCTCTCTGGTGCCGTCCCCGACTTTCTGCAGGAGTTCCCCGCACTCACCCCAGACACTCGCACCGAACGGGAGTTCCGCAAACACGCCGAGTCGGTGCAACTCATTTTCCAATTTACCCGCGATGAGCTCACCGCTGCCGCACAGCGAACGCTTTTGGCATCGGGTGCTTTCGGTGAAGGGTGGACGGACAGTTTCATCTTCTGTGCGGTTGCCCTCAAAGATACCGCGTATTCCCGCACGCAATACGCTGAGTTCACACGAGAAATGAATAAACGGCTGTTAGCCCCTACGGTCGTATTATTCCGGGCTGGCAATCGTCTGACTGTGGGTTTCACGGATCGGCGGCTCCATGCGACGGATGCGGATCGTGATGTTCTGGGGTGCGTCACGCTCATCAAAGACATCCGTGTTGAGGATCCGTATCGTGCCCATCTTGACGTTCTCTCTGAACTTTCCCTTGAGGCGTGCGTCAAGTGGATAGATGAGAACCGGTGCCCGAAAAACTTTGACGGGTTGCTGTCAGTGTGGCTTTCCAAACTGGACGCTGAGGGGCTCAACAAACAGTTCTATCGCAAGTTGTTTTCGTGGTATGAATGGGCGATAGCAGAGTCAAAGTTCCCAACAGATGAAAAGTGCGTCCTCAAAGCGGAGGAACATGTGATACGTCTCATCACGCGTCTGCTGTTTCTCTGGTTTCTGAAAGAAAAGGGGTTAGTGGCGGCAGAGCTGTTCAAAAAGACACACATCCAGGATCTGTTAGCAGCTGACGACTTTGCTGAGGGCGATGCCTACTATCGCGTTGTGCTGCAGAACCTCTTTTTCGCTACGTTGAACACAGAGATTGACAAGCGCGGCTTCAGCAAAGGGGTGGCTAACACACATCGTAATTTCTCGCGGTATCGCTACCAAGCAGAGATGGGCGATCCGGAGCGGCTCTTGAACCTCTTTGCCCGAACGCCCTTCATCAATGGGGGTTTGTTCGAGTGTCTGGACAGTTTCACAGCCACGGGCGAAGGGGGCTACCGAATGGACTGTTTTTCGGATAAGCACTACCACAAGCTATCCATCCCGAATCGCCTGTTTTTTGACGAGAGCCGGGGGCTTCTCTCGCTCCTTGAACGCTACACCTTCACCGTTGAGGAGCACACGCCGATAGAACAGGAGGTTGCGCTGGATCCCGAGTTGCTGGGTAGCGTGTTTGAAAACCTACTGGCTGCTTACACGCCTGAAACGGGTGCGACGGTGCGAAAGCAGACAGGCTCCTACTATACTCCACGGGCGATCGTTGACTATATGGTGGAAGCAGCATTAGTCGCCACGATAGCCGAAAAGTGGGCCCCAACCGATGGGGATGCCAAACGTTGGGCTGAAAGGTTACATGAGCTCCTCGACTATGCCCAAGCGTTTGACGATGCTCATGAAGGGTTTGATGCTGCTGAGACAGACGGGATTGTCCGGGCAATTTCTGAACTCAAGGTATTGGACCCAGCTGTCGGTTCGGGTGCGTTTCCGATGGGGGTGCTCCACAAATTGACGCTCGCCCTCAGGCGCCTGGACCCAGATAACACCCGATGGGAAAAAATACAGAAGGAACGTGCGCTTCAGCGAACCGAAGCCGCTTATGATACACAAGATGACCAAACACGCCGAGAAGAACTCGTTGACATCGACGAAACTTTCAAACGTTACCGAGACTCAGACTTCGGCCGGAAGTTATACCTCATCCAAAACAGCCTCTTCGGTGTAGACATCCAATCGGTAGCCTGCCAGATCGCCAAACTCCGCTTTTTCATCTCGCTCGCCATTGAACAAACACCCGACAGCAACGCTGAAAACTTCGGGATCAAACCCTTGCCGAACCTCGAGACGCGCTTCATCACTGCGGACACACTCATCGGCATTAAAGCAGAACGCACCCTCACCAGCCAGAAAGCACAGCAGCTGGAACAAGCCTTGCGTGCCAATCGCGAACGACACTTCCACGCCACGACGCGTCAGCAAAAACGTGCCTGCCAACACAAGGATACGAGCCTCCGAGCTGAGTTGGCCATAGAGCTAAAGAGCATCGGCATGCCTGCTGACACCGCTGAAAAGATCGCGCAGTGGGACCCCTATGACCCAAACGCCACCGCCGAATGGTTCCACCCAGAATGGATGTTCGGCATTACACAAGGCTTTGATGTCGTCATCGGCAATCCCCCCTATATCCAGTTGCAAAAGGAAGGCGGAAGACTTGGGAAGCTATATCAAGCCGCAGGGTTTCAAACCTTCGCACGCACGGGCGATATTTATTGTCTGTTCTATGAAAAAGCGAGCCAACTTTTGAAAAATAACGGACATGTCTGTTTTATCACTTCTAATAAGTGGATGCGTGCCGGCTATGGTAAAAAACTGAGGGATTACTTCGCCCTGTGCACCCGCCCCGTCGAGCTGCTGGATATGGGTCCGGGTGTATTTGATGCCACGGTTGACACAAACATCTTGCTTTTTCAAAAGCAAGTGTCTGATAGTCCTGCTGTCTTCAGGGGCGTATCTCTCAAAACAGACTTTAACAGGCAGACTGACGCCATAGCCGAGTATTTGCGTGAGAAGGGTGTGCCGATGGCGATGCCGAATAGGGGGGAACCCTGGGCGATACTTTCCCCCGCTGAACTTAACCTAAAACGCAAAATAGAGGCAGTCGGGAAACCGCTTAAAGACTGGGATGTAAATATCTATCTCGGAATTTTAACAGGTTGTAACGAAGCCTTCATCATAGACGAATACAAGAGAAAAGCACTTATAGAACAAGACCCAAAGGCAGCAGAAATCATCAAGCCCCTCCTGCGCGGCCGCTATATTCAACGTTACCACGCTCAACAAGGGAAGTTTTACATACTCGCAACACGTTACGATCTGGATGTTCCCAATAAATATCCCGCTATTTATAACCACCTTGAGACCTTAGCAAAACAGATGGAATCGGGAATCATAAAAACGAAAGGTAAAGGACTCTTCAATAGAGACAGCCAAGGTGAAAATTGGTGGAATCTCAGGGCTTGTGCCTACTATGCTGAATTTGATAAGGAAAAGATTGTTTGGCAAGAGATGGCAAAAGAAGGGACATTCCTTATGGATAAAAACAAATTCTATTCGCTGGATACAACACGGATCTTAACCGGCCAACATCTCACTTACTTCTTAGGGATCTTCAACGCAAAGTTCTTCCTTTTCGCATTCAAAAATTACTACGCTGGCGGGCATTTAGGATCAAGAGGGGTTAGATTTAAAAGTGAGTTTATGAAAAACTTCCCCGTCCCCCCTATTACAGGAGCAAACCGACACATGGCTACAAAGATGGATTCGTTGGTTGAAAAGATCATCGCTGCCAAACAGAGTGCTCAGCAGGCAGACACTTCTGCCCTTGAAAATGAGGTTGATACCTTGGTATATGCGTTGTATAATTTAACAGAAGATGAGATTGCGATTGTGGAAGCATCGGCGGACACCTAAAATTGTCTGAATCAAGGGTTGCTCAGAAAAATTAGGTGGAGGTCAGATGGTTGAATTCGGTAATCCGCGTCATCCGTGCCAATCCGAGATTTGGACAAACACAAGTCCGGGCCGCTTATCCTCGCCTAAATACCAGTACATCATACTCCTGTCCGTTGTATGCAAACTGCTTTTCAAACTGCCCCTCACAGGTAAATCCCGCGGTCTCTAAAACTGCTGCTTTCTGCTCAGCGCCGCTATCAATATAACACTGCACCTTCACATCGGGGAACGTCACTGCTGAAAGCAATGCCGGGACATCGTCCGTAAAGTTTGGATGAAAAAAGAGGTCCAATACCGCAGTTGCCGGTTTCCAGCGTCTGTCACGGTTGACAGTTGCCCACCCAACGATTGCCCCCTCCGAGGTAAGCAGCAATTTGGCGGCGTCATAGGCATCTTCGACTTCTAAAGCGTGTTTGAAGCCGAGGAAGCCGCCTTCAAGGTTCGTGGGCCCGTAGACATCCCATGCCAGGCTCCGTAGCGCGTCCCAACCGACAATCCCCGAGAGTGGCGTGGCTTTCGGCCAGTCGTGCCATTCAACCGATTTCGGTTTCGCGGGAGCAGGCGCGAAATAGCGTTCCTCAAAGTCGGAATGAACATGATACTTCATAAAACCAGATTCTGGAAACACGCTTTCAAATCCGAAGCTCTGATAGATATAATACGGATGACTATTGTAACCAGTGCCGAGATAGAGGGCGCGCCCGGTGCGCTCTCGGAAATTGTCCATCTGGTATTCCATCACCCCTTTACATGCCCCTTTCCTACGTTGGCTCGGGAGTGTAAAGACATGCCCTAAAATACCGATGCCTTCATGCTCGACCGTCATGATATTGGTAATCACGCGTCCGTCAAGTTTACCGACGTAGAAACGGGTCTCTAACGCATCAAGTGCTTCCGTGACACACCGCTCAATATGCCATTGCCAGTTGCCTCCTTTATGCCCAAGGAACTGTTTTATCTCTTCAGCATGCTGCGCGTCAGGTGCGGTAATCACCCCCACTTCCATCCGTTCTTTTGTCTTTAATACCGCTTCTCCCAGTTTATCGTACATTAGGCACCTCTATTGAATCTATTTTAACTTAAGTTTCCAGTTTGTAGCGTAACCTATTAGGTTGTGCAGCTCGGAGCAGCACTCAGCGCAATTAGGACGGACGCACTTTTGACCGGCCCTCCGCAAGCGAGGCGGATGCTACACCTTCCCGCCGGAAGCGAGGGGGTTAGGCTACAAAAGAGCACTCTGCCTCCGTCCTATCAATGAAAAGTTAGCTGCACGCTTAAAACCTCGTCCGTAGAAACTTAGGTTATTTTAAGAAAATAAATATTGAAACCTTCTCGAAAATATGATATATTTAAAAAAGCTTGATGTCAAGCCAGAGATGCAGGTCTTACGCTAATCAGTCTATTAGGTTTAAAGTGTATGTGCGATGTTAGCACATCTAAAGGTTGAGATGGAGGAGCCATGGAAATAGAACAGACATTGGTTCTGATTAAACCCGATGGGGTCCAACGCGGGCTCATCGGGGAAGTGATTGCACGCTATGAGCGCAAGGGACTGAAGGTTGTCGGTATAAAACTACAACAATTTCCGCGCGAGGCGATAGCAGCGCTCTACGTTGTCCATCAAGGGCGGTCTTTTTACGAAGTCCTTATTGAATTCATGACTTCGGCACCTATCGTCGCCTTAGTTATTGAGGGACGAAACGCGATAGAATTAGTGCGCATTATCAATGGCGATACTGATCCGACGAAATCACACCCTGGGACCATTCGGGGTGATTTCTCAGTGAACGTAACGCATAACATTGTACATGCCTCGGACTCCGCAGAGAGTGCTCAGCGTGAACTGGACATCGTGTTTGGACCCGAAGAACGCTACACATATAACCGAGTGGACGAGGTAATCTTGCATCCAGCAGTCTGTTAATCGAGACATATAAGGCTGCTTTTTTATTCTTATGCACAATTGTTGAGACTCTTATTCGAGGGTCCGTGTGCGAGAGATACCAAAGATAGATGGAGGTCAAAAAAGTTGAAATTTCTTAGTGTATGTGTGTTAATTATCTTGTTCTGCGTTGGATTTGCCTTCAGCGTCCACGCTGCGAAAAGCGACTGCGAAAATTTAGATGGCGAGGGTGCCAAGCCTGTTAAGGAAGTCAATAAAGAAGGCGATGCTGTTCAGAACGATTATGATGAGATCGTTGAGGAAGATCAGCGAAAGGGTGTCACTTACCTTGCCGTGATTGGCGGTAGCGAACCGAAACCGAACGCTTGTGGACTTAACCCATCAAATGATGAAGGCGAATGGACAGGGTGGGGCGGGCCCCTTGATACAGACAACGCCACTATCGGCGAAGGGGCAGGTACCCGTAACGAAATCGTCATCGGCGGGATCTACTTTGAGCGCGGGATTGGAGCGCATAGTATCGCTACACTCGTCTACGATTTAAGTGGCGGGGATTACCTCAAATTTGAAGGCTATGTCGGCATGTCTGATGAGAAAGACCCCGCAGACTGTGGACACGGCGGGAGTGGTGATTTTATTTTCAGTGTTGATGGGAAACAGGTTTTCAAGTCTGATGTACTCCAAGGCACTGATGGCGGAAAAAATGTTGATGCCGTTAAGGTCGAATTCGACATTCCTGTCACCGCTAAGGAGCTCGAAATCATCATGGGGGATGGCGGCGATGGCGCTGGTTGTGACCACTCCGCGATTGGTGATGCTAAACTCCTCAATGCCCAAGCTCTCGCTGTTGAACCTGCTAATAAACTTCCTACAATTTGGGGACATCTGAAAGCGAGTTATTAGCGTTAATGGGTATTGGTTGAGTTATCGGGGTTCTCGGTGTAGGGAGAGCAGACGATTGCAACTCCCCGACGAAATCCCCTAACCCTACGGGCGAGGTTTCCTCGCCCCTACGCTAAGCATGAAATTTCTTTTTCCCAAAATCACGTTATTTAAAGACAAAATCTAATCGTAGTAGCGCGCTTCGGAAGCGTACTGGCGATAAGAAATGGAGGGCAAACCAGTGAGAAAAGTTTTATTAACCCTCGGCGTAGTGTGTTTCAGCCTTATGACTGTTCACGTCAGCACTGCCGAGATTGACTTTGAGACAGCAGTGGGTATCTGGTTATTCGACGAAGGCAAGGGCGGTGTCGCTGGAGACTTCTCTGGAAAAGGGAACGACGGCGAATTGGTAAAATCCCCTACGTGGGTAAAAGGTAAATTTGGATCAGCCCTTGAATTTGATGGGAAAGCCAGTTGTGTGCAAACTGGTCAGAAACTGCTCGACAACCTCGAAGAATTCACCATTATTACATGGGTACAGACCACGGACACTCCCGTGAACCGGACGGGACTCGTCGGACAGAACGATTCTCCTGAGTTCGGGTTCATTACAGCCCAAGCGATCAACCTTTGGACTCCTACTGCTGGTGGCACACAGAAACCTTGGGAATACAAACATGGCGACGGGGAATGGCATCATGTCGGGTGTGTTGCTACGACAGAATACGTCCATACCTATATTGATGGTGAATACGTTGAGAAAAAAGGCGGGTGGGCAAATCACGGCACATCTGCCTTTAACGTCAATATCGGTGGGTGTGGTGTTTGGGATGCCGCTGGAAACTTCTTCCCGGGGCTCATGGACGAAGTCGCCATTTTCCATTCAGCCTTAGAACAGGAAGAGATTCAAGAACTAATGGACGTAGGGTTCGAGCAGTATTTGGCGGTTGACCCGGAAGGCAAGCTCGAAACAACTTGGGGACGTATTAAGGCGACTCACCATTTTAGGTAATAACGTTTTCTATTTTCAACATTCGTGGGCGCGCTGTCCAAGCGCGCCCACAGTAAACATCGCAAGAAAAATACAAAGTTTGGTTATCTCTTTGTTTTTTTTGAGAATTACTCCACTTTATGTTATACTAACAAAAGAGGATTTCTAAAAAAACTTGCATTTTGATGCAAAATGTGTCAAAATATATTTAATCTGCTATTTCTGGTAACGCTGCGAAAAACATCGGACAGTCAACATGTCCTCATGGTTTCAGGAACAGCGGAATAGGTTCAAAAGACAGACCCGCCTCGTGGCGCGGTAAATCTCTAAAGAAAGCGAGAGGATTGAAATGAAATTTAATGCTTTAACATTTATTCTGTTTAGTCTTGGACTGATGGCTATTAGCCTCGTTGCTGTCAACAGCAGTAGTGCCGAAATTGATCTCAGTAGTGTCGTAGGTATTTGGTTGTTTGATGACGGTACAGGAAGCACGGCGATGGACTCATCGGGAAATAACAATCACGGGACGATCGTCAATGCTCCGATTTGGGTTGATGGGCGGTTCGGGGGTGCTTTAGCCTTTGATGGCACTGGGAACTGTGTCAGCACCGGTCAAGCCCTTCTCAACGGTCGGCGTGAATTTAGTGTTGTTGCTTGGGTCAAGCCGGGGAATATTACTGCTAATCGTGTCGGCTTGATAGGACAGAACGATTCACCCGAATTCGGTTTTATTAACCCAACGACTGTTGCTTTGTGGACACCGACTGCTGGCAGCAATAATAATCCGTATCCACATCCGTCTGGTGAATGGCACCACGTTGCCGCCGTCGCTACCGGAGAATTCACTAAAGTGTACGTTGATGGAGAGGCGACGACGGTAGAAGGTAGTTGGCCCAACCACGGGCGGTCGGATTTCAACGTCAATATCGGTGGGTGTGGCATTTGGGATGGTGATGGCAATTGGTTCACGGGTGCTATGGACGAAGTCGGTCTTTTCCACGCCCCCTTGTCGGATGACGATGTCGCTGATATTATGAATAACGGCTTACAGGTGTATGGGGTCGCAGTAGAGCCTGCTGGAAAAATCGCCGCCACTTGGGGCATGCTTAAGCGGGAAAATTGATCCAATAGCGACGGAGATGCTGGTGGTCGCGGTAGTTTCTATCGCCCCCCGGCTGTCGTCTCTGCTGTTAAAGAAAAAGCCCCAGTTTAAGACAGTTTCAATAAAACATGTCCTAAAACTGGGGCAAAAATTTGCGAGATGCGTCGCAGCGACATCGTTCGCTGAACGATGTCACTTCAAAGCGATTCTACAAACTCCGCAGGTGGTGCCTTCACACAGAAAGCACTCCCAGGCAGCTTACATCTCAGCATCGCCATACCGACGAGGTTCACGGCGTTCCTCGCGCGGACGTGCTGGGTTGACCTTCAACGGGCGCCCCATCATGTCTTGACCGTCCAACGCTTCTATCGCTCGCTCGCCATCCGCGTGGTTTTCCATTTCAACGAAGCCAAATCCTTTAGAGCGACCATCGTAGCGGTCACGGATAATTGTGGCAGTTGCAACCGGACCGTGCTCACCAAAGAGTGCTTCAAGGTCCTCTTCCGTTGCCCCATAAGGCACGTTGCCAACGTAGATATTCATCTCGTTTCTCCTTTTAGAAATTAAATGTATCCCGTCCCGGCATGCCAAATACGTGCGGTACATCCGCGCGCCCCGGCATTTTCCAAAAACCCCCAGGGAAGGGATAAGAATACGGGAAAATGAGAAAACTGAGCACTGTCAGCATTTTCAAAGGCAGAAATTTGGCAGCAAGCGTAGGAAAGATTGGCAAAACGTAATTCTTATCAATCTCTTGTTGGATCCTTGTCACATCACATAATGAGAATGCTCTGGTTCCAAACCGTAAAACTGTCAAAACACTACTCGTAACTTTGCCAGCGGACACTATCACATTTCCCTTAAATTTACCTTATACTAAATTATACCATAATCGTTTCCATTTGTCAACCTTAATAATTAAAATTAAAGGAACAATCATTTCGCCATCATCCAATTATCGCCAATCCCTGCCTCCGTCCGCAGCGGTACACGCAGCGGCATGGCGTTTTCCATCTCTTGACAAACAATTTTCGCGTGTTCTTCCGCAAGTGCTTCTGGTGTCTCCAGCACTAATTCATCGTGAATCTGTAGGAGCATTTTCATAGGTAGCTGATCTCTGTCGATACGTTGTTGCACACGCACCATTGCTGCCTTCATCAGGTCTGCAGCCGAGCCTTGCACCACTGTATTGATTGCTAGTCGTTCGCCGAGACTCCGCCGCCTTTGGGTGGTGGCGTAGATTTCTGGGATTGCGCGCCGCCGCCC
The DNA here is from genome assembly GCA_965202725.1 of Candidatus Poribacteria bacterium. GTDB lineage: Bacteria > Poribacteria > WGA-4E > WGA-4E > WGA-3G > WGA-3G. Next base: position 2,360,747 of record OZ241845.1, on the reverse strand, counting down.
GGTGAGCGTCCTAACGTATCCCTGGTCCGATGCCTCTCGGACACAGGCTTGGAGGAAACGGTCTATCCCCGGAAAACGGACCTTATAATCAGCTATAAGGGCTGCAGCTTCCTGTACAAGCATCCCTTTAATCCGCCGCGAGAGTCCCGTGGGGGATACACCGTAGATGATGCCGAAATTGATAGTCTTTGCTTTATCCCGAAGCTCCCGCGTAACAGCATCGGTGGGTACCTCAAACACCTGCGAGGCGACTGCTGTGTGGATGTCTAGATCCTCAGTGAACGTTTCGATTAACTGCGCGTCTTTGCTGAAATGGGCAAGAATGCGGAGTTCAATCTGTGAATAATCCGCACAGATTAACTTGTGCCCCTCTGGTGCTATGAAGGCGCGTCGCAACTGTCTCCCGATTTCTGTACGGATGGGAATGTTCTGTAAATTCGGTCGATCCGACTTCAAACGTCCTGTTGCTGTTGTGAGCTGGTAGAGGTGTGTGTGGATACGTTCGGTTTTCGGATCTACTGCTGCCTGAAGCTGCGCCAGGTAGGTGTTCTGCAACTTGCGGAATTGACGGTATTCGATGATGAGCCGCGGCACACTCGTCTTCGGCTTGTTGATGTCCTCTTTCAGAGAGAGTGCTTCTAGGACCGTCACATCCGTAGAAATTTTACCACCGCGTGTCCGTTTTACCGGTTTGAAACCGAGTGCCTCAAATAGGACGTACGCCAGCTGCCGCGGCGAATCAATATTAAAGGGATCCCCCACTATTTCGTGAATTTCATCTTGCCGGGCATTAACGAGTTGGCTAATGATACCACTTTGGCGTTTGAGCTCCTCTTTATCGCAGGCAATGCCGTTGTATTCCATTTCGGCGAGAATAGGGGCGAGCGGTGATTCTATATCACGTACCAACGCCGTCATTCCCATCTCTTCCAATTTCGAGGTTAAGCAGTGATGCAGCCGCAACGCAATATCAGCGTCTTCTGCGGCATAGATGGTCGCTGGTTCTAACGGGATCTGATCAATTGTTTTCTGTTCCTCTGATCCTGGCTTAAATAGCCCTCCGAAATCCCTCATTTCATCACTGTTGTCACCTACAGCTGCGGTTAACTCCTGAAAGGAGATCATTTTATGGTTCAAATGAGAGAGTGCCAAAGTGTCAAGACTATGAGACGGGGTCCGAGCGTCAACCAATTGACTTGCCAATAAGGTATCGAAAACGGCACCTTGCAGTTTAATCCCGTTTCGGATGAGGATACCGGTATCAAATTTCAGGTTATGCCCACATTTCGGTAAGTCCGGGTCTTCTAAGATCGGTTTAAGTGCGGAAAGCACCGTGTCAGCATCGAGATGACTCTCAGGTTGCGGGGATCGGATTGGGACATAAACTCCCTGTCTCGGTTTCCACGAGAAACTGATACCGCAGAGCGTTGACTCACGTTCTAAACCGTCCGTTTCGGTATCAAAACTAATAATCTCTTGTGCCGAAAGCGTCTCAACAAGTTCTTTCAATTCGGTATATGTAACAATTGCCGAATACGTGCCTGTTGCTGCGGTATCGTAGTCGCCTTTATCCAAGATAGCGTCCGTTTTTCGCGCCAGCGCTGCAGCGCGTTCCTTGCGCGTTGTGGGTTGATCGATTATTGCTATATGAGATGCGTTGCCCTTGGCGAGTTCCGTTACGACCTGTTGATAGCGCTTCAGTTCTAATTCTTCAAACAGCGGTAGGATTTTCTTGAGGTCAAGTGGTTTAACGCGGGCCTGCTCCAGTGAGAAGTCTAAACCTGCATCTCGCCGCAGCGTCACGAGTTGTTGCGCCAGAGCAATTTGCGAGCGCGCTTGCTCTAGGTTCTCGCGACGTTTCCCCTTAATTTCGTCGATATGCGCAAAAATACCGTCAACCGAATCATACTGCTGAATCAATTTTGCGGCTGTTTTCGGACCGATTTTTTCAACCCCCGGTACGTTATCTGCGCTATCTCCCATGAGTGCAAGCACATCGACGACCTGCGATGGTTTTATGCCTTTTGTCTCCCACAAGGATTGGACATCGATGATGGTATCTTTGTGAATATCTAACATTGCTACCCGATCACAGAGCAGTTGTTCAAGGTCCTTGTCTTTCGAGACGATGGTAACATCTACATTGTCTGCCGCTGAGGTATCCAGAATTGTTTGTGTGAGCGAGGCTATAATGTCGTCTGCTTCCAACTCAGGTTTCCCAAGCGTTAGGATACCGAATGCGTCAAGCAATTGCAAAATGCGATGGATCTGTGTCACGAGAGCATCAGGGGGTGCGGATCGGTTTGCTTTGTATGCTGCGTAAAGATCCTTGCGGAACGTTTTTCCGGGTGTATCAATCGCAGCGACGAGATATTTTGGCTTAAGTTGCGAAAGGATTCTAATCAGGGTTCCCGCGAATCCGAACACGGCGTGTGTCTCTTCGCCGGTGACGCGGCTCGTTAACCCGGTCCGGATGGCGTGGTATGCTCGGAATATCTCGGCATGTGTATCAATGATGTAGAAAGCCTCTCTCTGCTCATGTTGCATGCTGTCTTGCCTCCTCATCTGGGAAATGCCATCGGCGCAAGGAATCTGATGCTGACAGTCCTGCCTCCTGTCCGAGGGCAAACGCCGTTGCAATGAGGTTCCGCTCGCCGGATATGATGTCGCCTGCGGCGAAGAGTCCCGGAATTGGGGCCCCTTCGCTATCCAGCATCTGCATATCCTCGGTTGCGATAATCAAACCTTCCGCATCTCTCTGGTAATCCCAGGCTTCAAGGAATTTGGTGTTTGGGATTAACCCTTCATCGACAAGAAATCCGTGGAAGAATACCTCGCTGCCGTCAATCATCTCGAAGCCCAGCAGGTCTGTTTTTTCGCCAATATGCCGTTTGATTTTTGTTTCAATGATATTAATTTTACGTTCCCGAATCTGTTCTAGCACAGCGGGTGACATACCGTGAGGTCTACCGTTGGTGAGAATTGTGATTTTATCTGTGAAGTCCTGCGCGCCGATTGCTGCCTCGTAGATATAGTCGCCGACACCGAGGAGTGCGAGATGCTCGTTTACGTGCAAATGCCCATCGCAACGGATGCAGACGTGCCACCCTTTGCGATTACCCGCATAGCGAAAGACGGTGGCGTACTGTTTATACAGTCGTTCCTGGCCTGGTTCAAACTCAATATCGGGCCACTTATCATCGAATCCAGCGGCGACAACAACGGTTCGAGATTTAAAATGTGCTATTTCCAAGTCCCTGCCGCGCTTGGGTGTTTTTGTAGACGCTTCGATTTCAAACAGTTCACCGTTCCTTTTGAGGTTTAGAACAAGGCCATCGCGAATGTCAATACCAGTTTTCCGTTTTTCGCCGCCAATCATCAGCTCAAAGACCGGGCGACTCTCCATCCAGTGCATGAGTGCTTTTGCAAAATTGGGTCCGATGATACCCGGGAATACCGGTGCGTCTTCAATCTCGACCGACTTCGACCAGTAAGCGCGTCCTCTGCTAAAGCTCACCTTTCCAGAGTGGAGGACCAAGACGTGTCGCATCTGGTGGCTCGCTGAGACTGCTGCTTGTGCCCCTGCGGGGCCCGCACCAATTACTGCCACGTCGTAAATCGTTTCTGCCATCGTTTTTCTCCTAATTTCTCAGATCCCGTATTTCTTCCACTTTTTATTCACTAACGCGATAACCTCATCAGCCATCCGAATCTCCTCGGGCCACTCGCGTTGATAGCCTTCTTCGGGCCATTTCGTTGTAGCATCGATTCCCATTTTTGACCCTGCACCCATAAGGGGCGAAGCGTGATCCAGCACATCGACGGGGCCTTCAACGATTGTTACATCCCGTTTCGGATCGACATTGCTGCCGACGTAGAAAAGCACCTCTTCTACGTTCTGAACGTCGACCTCTTTATCAACAACGATGATAATCTTGCTGAACATCAGCTGGCCAAGCCCCCAGAAACTGTGCATCATCTTTTTTGCCTGATACGGGTATCGTTTATCAATAGAAATGAGTGCGAAATTGTGGAATACACCGAATAAAGGCAAATTCATATCCACCAGTTCCGGGAGCTGCGTCTTAATAAGTGGCATGAAGATGCGTTCAGTCGCCTTCCCCATGTAGCAGTCTTCCATAGGGGGTTTGCCAACGATGATGGTCTGATAGATGGGCTTCTTGCGGTGCGTAATCGCTGTGATATGGAGCAGTGGGTATTCATCCGCTAACGAATAAAATCCTGTATGGTCACCGAAGGGGCCCTCTGTACACATTTCCCCCGGCTCAATGTACCCTTCAATCACAATATCAGCATCCGCAGGCACAAGCATGTCGATTGTCTTGGCAGGTACCATCTCAACGTTTGATTTTCGGAGAAAGCCAGCGAACAATAACTCATCAATCCCGGATGGCAGGGGTGCCGTACCGATGTAAGACATCACCGGATCGCCACCGATCGCGATTGCAACGGGCATCTGTTGCCCTGCTTGTTGATATTCTCGATAATGCACCGCACCATCGTGGTGGATCTGCCAGTGCATCGCCAATGTATATGGGGTTAATTTTTGCAAACGATACGTACCGACATTTCGTTGACCGGTTTTTAAGCTGTGCGTAAAAACTTGCGGTAGCGTAATATATCTATCTGCATCAAGGGGCCAGCATTTAATAAGCGGCAGGACATTCAACGATGCCGCCTCACCTGTCAGCACGACATCTTGACAGGCCCCGCGTTTAACGGTCTTCGGCGGGAAGTTTGCCAATTGGGACAGGAGCCGGAGAATTTTCATCTTATCCAGAAACGAATCGGGGGCTTCAAGCTTAATCATCGCCTCAATTTCGGATGCAATCTGTCCAAGTTATCAACACCGAGTGCCATCGCCATCCGTTGATATGAGCCGTAAGTGTTAATCAACAGCGGTATCCGACTGCCTTCGACCTTCTCAAATAGGAGCGCAGGCCCCCCTGCTTTACTCACGCGATCGGTAATCTCACTGATCTCTAAGTCGGGTGATACGTTTGTTTTAATGCGTTTGAGCTCGCCTTCTCGGTGCAAGGTTTTCACAAACTCTTCAAGACTTGCGTATGCCATACGAGTCCTTTCTATTTGTGGGTTTTCGGAAAAAATAATATTTTCGCCCAATGTTTGGGGAAGGATTTTCAGAAAAAGAGTGTTTTCGCCCAATGTTTGAGACATGCGTTATGGATTGGGTTGCCCAACCCTACAATGGGTCTCAGTTCTCACTGACAGAATAGCATCGTATTAGTCCTTAATGGTATTATTGTTTACTGAGCGCCCAATTTGCCCAAAATCTGCTTTAGCCCTTGGTGGTAATTCGGATTTTTCGGATCAAGTTCTAACGTCTTTCGGATTGCTTGTTCGGCTTGTAAGTAGTCTCCCCGTCGGAACGCAATGAGTGCAAGTGTATTGTAATAAGTTGCAACCTTCGGATCCAAGCGGATGGCTTCCTCGGCATAACGATGTGCTGCTTCTAAATCTGCTTCCGCTTGGCGCGCGTAACACATGCTGAGGTTATGATATAGCTCCGCATTGTCAGGGGATACTGCCGCGCTCGCCAGATATGTATCCACAGCCTCCGCGTAACGTTTCTGTTTCATCAGAATTTTTCCAATCTTCAGATGTGCGTCTAAAAAATCGGGTTCCAGTGCGACAGCGTGCCGGTAATGTTCTAACGCTAGCTCGAATTTGTTCTGCTTGAAATATATCAAGCCGAGTCCTGCGTGTGCTTTCGCGAAATCGGGTTGAAGTTTCAACGCAGTCTGTTGTGCGTTAACGGCTTCTGGGTATCTGTCAAGCATCGTGTAAGCGATGCCGATGCCGTTATACGCCGGCACAAGGGTTACATCCGTTCCGAGTGCTTTCTGGTATTCTCGGACGGCCTTCTCGTAGAACCTATTTTTAAGGTAAAGCCTCCCGATGTTCGCGAGGATCTGCGCCCGGTTTTTTGTTTTTTGTGTCCGTTGCAGTGCCCCGCGCAGCTGCGAGAGGGGTGTCAGTGCCGCTTTCTGTTTTTCAAAAAGTGCCATCTGCTCGCGTGCCGCCGCCGTGTCTCCGGTGCGAAGGTAGGCTTGCGCGAGATTGTAGAGTGCTTCAACTAATGTTGCATCGTGTGAATAGGCGGTCCGATACGACGCAATAGCGTTAGGCCACTGTTTCTCTTGGGCATAAAGGAGTCCGAGTTGGTAGTGTGCAGCTGCGAACGCCGGTGCGATGGCAATCGCCTGTCGTTGATGCCGTATTGCTACCGCGTTTTCTCCACGTTTACTATAGACATTCCCGAGTTGATGCTGAATCATCTCATCGGTTGGATCGAGTTTAACGGCAATTTTATAGGCATCAAGGGCTTCGGTGTAACGGTGCATGTTGGCGTAGGCGTTCGCTAAAGCTGCGTGGCTGTGGGCCCAATCAGGTTTATATGCAATCGCGCGCTGATAGGCTGTAATAGCATCTTCAAACGCTTCGCGCCCGGTATATGCCAACCCCAAACCGTAGTATGCCTCGGCTGAGATATCCGAGTGAGGGGCCATTTCGACAGCGGCTATTAATTCTTGGTACGCCTCAACTGCTTCAGTGTAAGCCGCAATTCGGAGGTAAGCCTTTGCGAGTTGCAATCGAGTCTCGGTCTGCGTGCTATCGGCAGCAAGTGCTGCCTTATAGGCGTGAATCTGTGCTGCGATGTCCGCTGCCCCCATTTCTTGGCAGGCCCCCTCTCGGAGATACCATAGGGTGAGGTGGCACCCGACAAGTGCTACCGCTACGACTGTGTAATAGGCAAGTCTCCGTACCACTCGTTCCCGTTCCTATAGTGGGGTGGAATAGCAGTTCCACCCTAAAAGGCTTGTTTGAGGCGGCCCCACGTCGTTGTGAGTTTGTCGTTTGGATCAACCGCGAGGGTATCTACGACATTATCACCTGTAATCATAACATCGTCGAAACTCGCTCCGGTTTCCCAGCCCCACACCCCAATCATGCCGGTTTTATAATCACCGTCTGTCTGTTCGTCCTGAAGTTCGCCGTTAACGTGGAGTTTGAAGGTATCGCCTTCAACGATAACCTGAACGTCATACCACTCTTGATTTTCTATCTTCAGTTTTCCAGCGGCAGCGATATCACTGTTCAGCGCGACGCGCGTATCCCACGCGCCTTTACTGTGTTTCCAAAGTTCAGACTTGTTGTTTTGGACATTCAGATAGTAGATGTAATACTCCATCTCACTCTGTGCCCGGAAGATGACACCTGCCCAGTTCCCTTCGTCCATGCGAACCTTCGCTTCAACGGTGTAGTCGTCCCAGTCCTCTTCACCGACGAGAGAATGCTCGGCTTTCCCGCCTTTATCGAGTTGGTAGATACCGTCCTTAATAGCCCAGTTCCCGTTCGCAACCTTCCAGTCCCAATCATCGTTTTTTTCTTCAAAGTCCCACAGCTGGGTGCCTGCGAAGGTTGGTAATGAAAGCACTATGCCCAAAAGCACAATGAAACCGAGTGCTGTTGGCTTCGGTAATCTTATAGCTGTTTTCATAGTTCTTCTCCATCTTTTAGCAAGATAGTTGAGACATTTGTTAATAGACCTCGCTATTACGACAATAGCAGAGACAATAATAGCATAACATTAAAGAGGAAAAAAAGCAACATTTTTCCCGGATTGAATGCCGCTACCCTTAATACGACTTGCTTTTGAACAACATAATCGCGTATGATAATATAGTATTGAAACACTTTCGTCTATACTATCCAAGGGCTACAAAATCGGGAGGGAAATATTTTGTATATAAAAATTCTCATCGCGCTTCTTATTGCGTGTGTTGTTGTGGTAGGGACAGCCCCTGCAGCACTGAAAGTAGGGCTTATCTATGATGTAACCGGACGCGGGGATCTCTCATTTTGTGATGCCGCCTACGCCGGTGCTAAGAAAGCCGAAGACGAGTGGGGGATCAAACTCACGGAGGTTACCCCAAGCCAGAGTACAGATACCGAATTGACACTCCGCAGGCTCGCAAAACTCAAGTATGACCTCATCATTGGGGTCGGCTTTCTGTTTCAAGAACCGATGAACCGCGTCGCAAGCGACTTTCCCGATGTCAAGTTTGCACTTATTGACGCAATCATAGAGCAGCCCAATGTTGCCTCGCTCACCTATCGAGCGCACGAAGGGACATTCTTAGCAGGTGTCATCGCAGCGTTGAAAACAGAGACAAAACAGATTGGTTTTGTCGGTGGTATGAAAGTGCCACTGGTTGAAGCTTTTGAAATGGGTTACCGTGCCGGTGTTAAGGCGACCAACCCTGATATCGAATTCGTGGCAGACTATGTTGGTGTGACACCCCAGGCATTCAACGATCCGACGCGCGGCAAAGAGCTCGCACTGGCACAATATAATAGGGGTGTGGATATTATTCTTGCCGCTGCGGGTGCCAGTGGGCTTGGAGTCCTTGAAGCCGCAAAGACTCTGAAAAAATCTATTATCTGGGTCGATGCTAATGGCAACAATCTCGCGCCGGGTTTGGTTCTCACAAGTGTTATCAAGGGGGTGGAAATATCTGTGTATGAAACGATAAAGAGCGTTCAGGAAGGCCATTTTTCTGGTGGTCTAAAGGATTATGGGCTTAAAGAGGGCGGCGTTGCATATATCGTTGATGATGTCAATCGCGCACTGCTCTCCGATGAAGTTTTGAAACAGGTTGAAGCATTTAAAGCGAAAATTGTCGCCGGTGAGATCGTCGTGCCCCATGAACGAGAGTAGAGATGAAAGCCCCCCAATCCTTGAGATGCGAGGTATTCATAAGCAGTTTGGAAAAGTGCAGGCAAACGCCGACGTGGACTTTACGCTCCGGCGCAGTGAAATTCATGCCATTGTTGGCGAGAATGGTGCTGGCAAGTCCACACTGATGAAGATTCTCTATGGTTTGTATCTCCCTGATGTGGGTGAGATTCTCCTTGACGGGCGTGCCGTAAGGCTCTCTTCTCCACGGCAAGCCATGCGCCTCGGCTTGGGAATGGTGCAGCAACACTTCACACTCATTCCGATTTTCACGGCACTTCAAAACATCGTCCTTGCCAAAGAACCGCGGCAATTTGGTTTATTGCTCGATGAACAGCAAGCCGAAGAGCGGATTACAGCACTCGCGGAGCAGCTCGGTTTTGATGTGCCGCTGAATACGCCTGTTGAATCTCTGCCGATTGGGATGCAACAACATACTGAAATTTTGAAAGTCCTGTATCACGGTGCGGCCATCCTCATCATGGATGAACCGACGGCTGTGCTTGCACCGCAAGAAATTGAGGGGCTGTTTCACTGCATGCGCAGCCTCAAAAGTGAGGGGAAAAGCCTCATCATTAGCACACACAAACTCGATGAAGTGATGGCAATTGCCGACAGGGTCACAGTAATGCGACGCGGGCAATCTGTGGCCACTTCCGCTATTTCTGATACCAATCCAACAGCCTTAGCGGAAATGATGCTCGGTGAACCTCTCATTCCAACTGCTGTAACACGGGAGCATACCGAAAATTCAACCCCCATGCTCCGTTTGGAAAATGTTACACTGTCAGCAGACGCAGATACCCCAACGGGTTTGACGCAGCTCATTAGGAGGCGCGTCCATAAAACCCGTCCTTCAAGATCGCGTAAGGGCAGCAAGAATCACCTCAATCAGATTAACCTTGAAGTATTTCCGGGTGAAATCGTGGGAATAGCAGGGGTGGAGGGAAACGGACAGTCACAACTCGTTGAAGCTGTGACGGGTTTGCGACATATTCATAGCGGAAGTCTTACCTTAAACGGTGCGCGAATTGCTCATATACCGGCTGATAGACACCGACACGGTATTAGTTTAAATGACCGAATTGACGATAACTTCATCATCGGGCACCATAAAAATAGACGTTACTGCCGCTACGGATTCCTCCAGCGGAAATCGATTCAACGTGCTGTGTTAAGTGCCCTGGATAAATATCAGATTCGTGTCGGTGATATGGTTGATCCGATCAAAACCCTCTCTGGCGGGAATCAACAGAAGGTTGTTGTTGCGCGAGCGTTGGAGGAAAACCCTGAGCTGATTATCGCCGCCTATCCGACGCGGGGGTTAGATATTCACGCTGCGAGGTTTGTCCACTCACGTCTGATTCACGCACGCAACTGTGCGAGAGCTATTCTACTTGTCTCTTCTGAGCTGGATGAACTCCTCGCCCTTAGCGATAGGATCGCAGTGATGTACGCCGGCAAAATCGTCGGTCTTGTGAAACCGGCCGAGACAAGCAAACAAGCGTTAGGTGGCTTGATGCTCGGTCTGAATTATAACGTCTGAGATGTCATAACGCATTAAAGGATCCCCAATGCTAATCGATTCACATACACACGCCTGGGCCCGATGGCCCTACCAACCCCCAGTCCCGGATGACGAAAGCCGTGGCAAGGTCGAACAACTCCTCCATGAAATGGCCCTCCACGGTGTGGACAAAGCCGTGCTCATCTGTGCCCGGATTGACAGGAACCCTGAAAACAACGATTACGTCGCAGATTGTGTTAAACGTTACCCGGATCGGTTAATCCAATTCGCCGATGTGGACTGTTCGTGGACAGACACATACCATACAGATGGCGCAGCTGAACGACTCAAGGCGGCAGCGGAGACGTACGGGCTCAAAGGGTATACCCACTATCTCAGAGGCGATGACGATGGCGCGTGGTTCTTTTCTGAGGAGGGACAACGTTTCTTTCAAACGACCGCTGAACTCGGATTAATCGCCAGCATCGCCATGGGAAGCCATCAGCATGAAGCCCTCCGAAAACTCGCAGCACAGTTTCCAGACATCCCTTTTCTGTGTCATCATATGGGCGGCGCGCGTGCCGGGGAGGCGCATCCCTATCCACAACTCAAACAAGTACTCGCTTCAGCGGGGGTGCCAAATATCCACATCAAGCTGTCAGGTTTCGCCTATGTATCGCAAGTCTCTTGGGATTATCCGCAATCTGACACACACTGGATTGTCCGGGCCCTCTACGAGCATTTTGGGCCTGGCAGGCTCTGTTGGGGTTCTGACTATCCCGTCGTTCGTAACTTTATGACCTATAAACACGCACTTGAAGCATTTCGGACGCACTGCACTTTTATCCCAGAACCAGACAAAGCAGAAATTTTGGGTGGAACACTCCAACGGCTGTTGTGAACGCTGGCGAATAGCGCTGCAGAAGGCTGACCCTTGAATTCCACAAAAAGGTTGATTTTTTTATTTTTTTACGATATAATCAAATTTAAGATCAAATAGGTTTAATGTTACAATTACGTCCATTATTAAGGTGAATCTAAAAAAACAAAAGGGAGAGATTCAAGATGAGAAGCATCTCTGTTTTAACAGGACTCGCACTGATCTGGGTAGCAGGTTTCGCCTTTGCAACTGAAACCGCTACTATCCAAGGCGAGTACATTGAGGCAAGATCCGCGAGTGTCTATGTCGGGGCATGCCACTACGGCGCCGAATTTGTGGAAGGCGGCAAAGAGGCGACCCTCGTTTGGAACATCCACCATGGAAGTTGGCACAACGTTTCGCTTGATGGCTTAACCGTCGTCGCTGTCGTCAGTGCGAAAAGCAACCTGGCAATCGATACCGAGACCCGTAAGAGTGTGTTGTACATGGATCCCCGCACGACAGGAGCGCAACGTACCGCGCTCCGTGACCTGCTAACCACAAAGCACGCTGACGTTTTGGGGGAAGTTGTTACGACGCAAACTGCTCCCATCGAATTCACGAAAGATGGCACGAAGTACGATGTGAGGGTCGGTGAAGTCCTCGCGCTATCTGCCAACCGCTATCCGTGTGCGAACTGCACACAGCCACACCAAATCTGGTATGAACCACTGACGGCAATTCAGAAAGCCATCGTCGGTAAATCTGAAGTCTATCACTATAAAGACAGGCACCTCCCGGTAACATGGCAGCAAGGCGGAACGGCGAACAACGTCTTTGTTGGCAGTTTTTCTATGTAATTTCTCAAGGTCTGTAGCTGCTTGGAGGTAGCTACAGACACTATTCACTCTTCCTCCGCTGTCTGAGGGCTTATCGGGAACCTTTACCGATTACAGAATCCGAAATGTAGCCTGGACTGTTAGTTTGGGGTTACGGGTATGACTATTCAAGCGACTTCAATCTGTAAAGCGCACGCACGTTAGAATAGGAACATTCATGAACACAAATGCAACAAGCAAAGAACGCATATTCAAACTGAGCCCTGAGGAACGAACCTCTTGGGAGGAGAACGGATATTTTATCCGCTACAACGTTTTTACAAAAGCGGAAAACGACTTTTTAGCACAAATCGCGGATGACATCGCTACAGGAAAAAGACCTTTTCGCGCCCAAAATATCCATCAAAATGCTATGGTCAGAGATGGAAAAACTGAAGCATCCGGGCCCAATGCGATGCACGCTATTCATCATATAAATCATTATTCGCCTGAATTCCTTGAACGCACACGGGATCCACGCTTAACCGATCCAGTCGTTGACTTAATAGGTCCAAATCTCCTCGGTCTCAACAACCTGTATATTTGGAAGCCGCCAAAAATCGGTCTTGGTTTCCCATGGCATCAAGATAAATGGTATTTTAACCATCAGTATATAACCACAAAGACCGTCGGCACGTGGACGGCTATTGATGCTGCAGATATAGCGAATGGGTGTCTCTACGTTATTCCGGGGAGCCATAAAAAGGGAGTGCGTGCGCACGTTGATCTTGAAGGTTCACAACAGAATGAGTTTAAATTGGCACTTGGCGCACGGGACGAAGAGGGGGTCGCTGTTGAGGTGCCACCGGGAACTGTCGTGTTTTTTAATAATGAACTGCTTCATAAAAGCACGGATAACCACAGCGAGCGCTTTCGGCGGTGTAACGTTGCACATTATATCAGTGCGAATGCAGAACGTGTGCCGCCTAAGAACGTAAAGCATATACGCCCAGTCATGTGGGTTCGCGGGTATACACACTCAGAAAAGATGGAACCCGTCCGTCGAGACGTGCTACCTATTCCAGAAGAACAGGAGAATTAATGGACACAACGATATCACCCCGGGAACGGAAGTATGCCTTGACCTCTGAAGAGGAATCAGCATGGCAGGAAGACGGATATTTCGTCCGTTACGACGCTTTCACCGAACCCGAAAACGACGCGCTGCGTCGAATCGCTGACGACATTGTTGATGGAAAACGACCTTTTCCGGTGGATAATATTAATCAAAATGCATTGGTGAGAGACGGGAAAGTTGAAGCCTCAGGTATCCAAGCAATGCACAAAATCCATCATGTAAGTTGTTACATTCCTGAATTCCTCGCACGTGTACGTGATCCACGTCTAACAGATCCGATCGTCGACCTATTGGGGCCGAACCTATTGGGCCTGAACAATCTCTATATTTGGAAAGCACCAAAGATTGGCTTAGGGTTCCCGTGGCATCAAGACAAATGGTATTTCAACCATCAATATAAAACGGCAATGACCGTCGGCACGTGGACGGCTATTGATGCTGCGGATATAGAGAACGGGTGTCTCTACGTTATTCCGGGGAGCCACAAATATGGCATTCTGGCACATGAGGACCTTGAAGGTTCACAACAGAACGAGTTTAAGATAGCACGCGATGCCAGAGACGAAGAGGGTGTCGCTGTTGAAGTACCACCGGGAGCCGTCGTTTGGTTCAATAACCAGCTCCTGCATAAAAGCACTGACAACCACAGTGAACGCTTTCGGCGGTGTAACGTTGCACATTATATCAGCGCGCATGCAGAACGTGTGCCGCATAAGCATGTGAAGCATATACGCCCAGTCATGTGGGTTCGCGGGGATACACACTCAGAAAAGATGGAACCCGTCTATCGGGACACACTCCCCATTCCAGCAGAATGAGGCATGCGTAGCGAGTAGGCAACCCACCCTCTACGATGCCTCCAACTTCTCAATGCCAAGAGAACCGCATAGCATCACTTGAGCGAAAACGTGCTAATTCACCGCCGTAGAACTAATCATCTTCGCGTTCGTTAAGCAATTCGCCGCGGGCAAGCCGCTCAGCGTTCTCGGTAGACCACAAAATGTTCTTCATCAATTTCTGTGCCGTGATATAACGGGTCGCTGCCAACAGGTGCATCCGTCGTTCTTCGGGGTCTTCCGATAAATCGTAGTGCCGAAACGCGACTTCCAGCACTTGGAACATGTGGAGTTCCGCGTCCTCACGCAGTAGGATATGTGCGAGTGTCTGCTTCAACGCATTGATGGGATGTCCCTCTTCCATGTATTGATTCACCAGGATTTCTGCTTCGTACACCTTTTGGAAGTCCGCGAATTCTTGAAGTCTCGCTAACATTTTGTCGACAGACGTGTAAGTTTCATCCAACCGCTGCCCGGGTGCGGGAATCCGAGCGGCGGGCATGTTCAACCAACGGAGATATGCCAAGAAGACCACGCCGTGAAAAATGCCTCGCAGCAAGTTGGCGCTCGGAGCATACTCGAAAGCCTTGTAAAGCGCGTGGGCATACGAATAGATGTTTGCGACATCGTGCCAATCCCCTTCGTTCTTCAGGTGGAAACGCGCTGTCCGAATTGCAGAAGCGTACGTCATCGCACGACAGATGTCTCTCGGATCCACACCCGCGCGCAGTTTCTCCTCCACTATAGCAACGGTCGGTTCAAACTCGTCGGCGAGTAACGTTTGTGTAAAAGCGGAGATATCCAGTTCCGATGCGTTGCTTTGATTTTCCTTCCAGATACTGTCAAGCCGCTCAAAGACGGGTTCTAACACAGGCACTGCATCCGCCCAGCGCGAGGTCTCTTCATGCCGCGTTCGGCTGACGAGATCAACGACAATCGGGCGTAAAATTTCATGGCCACCTTCCCATTCGATATAATCTAATGCCTCGAACATTTTGTTTGCAAAATCGAGGGCGTGTCCATCACCGGTAAAATAGAAGTCGGTTGCTGCTGTGAAGACGAAATCCGCAATCACAGATTTTTCGTAATCGCGGTCGTTGAGTGTCAGTAAGATGCGCTCCGCCGCGCCCGCATGCCGTTTATCAACAAAATAACGGAACCACCGCATAAGGGTCTGGAGATCGTGTGCCTCGCTCGTTTGCGGAAACGCCGCACGATACGGACGTGAGCTTCCTGTCGTCCGACGGCTAATCTGGCTCAACCCGTGCACGAGAAATAGGTTATGGTCTTTCGGGTCAACGTCGTCCCATAGGTTCGCTGCGAGGGTAAGGATAGCAACCCCTGACGACCACCCTTCACTACTTTTTTGGGTGCCGTAGAGTAGGCCTTGTTGGATGATTTCCTTCGATGTCGCTTTTGCATCCCGAAGGGCTGTAACAGCCTTGGCGATAAAGAAAGTGCTGCGGTCTTTGAGGCCTCGCTCGAGGGCGCGCTTGCCGCGATCAATGACCCGGCGTTGTGCGGCTTCCCGCTCCCCTTTGGCTAATCCGACGTACAGGTAGCCGTCCGGTCTGTGTTCCACAGGAAATGCTTTCAGATCATCGCCAGATGCCAAAAAGCACCCACCTGATTTGAGGTCGAATTCCCAGTGATGCCAGTGGCAGATCAGGACCCCGTCTCGGATACTGCCCTTGGACATAGGATATCCCATGTGAGGGCAACGGTTATCAACAGCGTAAAATTTGTCCTCAAACTTGAAAACCGCGAGGTGTGTACCGTTAACGTGGAAAGGTTTGCCTTCGAGGTCTTCAAAATCATCAGCAGGACACAATTGATGGTAAACAAGTTCAGTTTCTTTCACTGTTTCTATGGGCAATTCTTCAATATGGATAGAGCCAGTGGCGGTTTCTTGGGAAGTAAGTGTTGAATTCTGCACAATCACCCTCCTAAGCCTTAGCATTCAAGTATTGTACACTTTATACCACGTTTTCGTGTAAATGTCAAGTCTATTTTTTGACGGATATTATTTCCTCGCTCGATGCTAAAACGGATACCTAATTAGAGGTTGTTCTGACATCATACGCCGTAACGACGTTGTTCGGTTAAAACTTGACAAAACGTTCTCCCGATGCTATATTTACATACAAGACAACCGCCTTTAAGGAAAAGCATTATGACGAACCTACTCAATCCGCAGCTGCATCAAGACTGGCAGACGAACGGTTACCTGAAAATCCCGAGTTTTTTCTCTAACGAAGAGGTGGATGCCTTACAGACTTGGGTCTCTGAAATATCGCGCTGGCAACCGACACGCGACAAGTGGATGCATCATTATGAATCCACACCCGATGGTCCCCGGCTCTCCCGTTCAGAAAATTTCGTGCCGTATCACACCGGTATGAAAGCAACCGTGACAGGCGGTAAGGTGTTAGGTGTTGTCTCTGAACTGATGGGTGAACTGGCTGTCCTCTACAAAGAGAAGATTAACTACAAGTATCCCGGCGGGGGTGGCTATGCCGCCCATCAGGATGCTCCGGCTTATGCGTTCATCGACTATCATATGACCTGTCTGATTTCAGTGGATCCGGCGACTCCCGAAAGTGGATGTCTCTTTTTCGCCCCGGGCAGGCACCAAGAAGGGCTCATCGCACTTGACGAGAAGGGCTGCGTGGCGACCGAAACTGCCTCGAGGATGAAGTGGGTCGCCGTGCCAACGGACCCTGGCGACATTCTCCTCTTCGGTTCTTACATTCCACACAAGAGTCCACCGAATCGATCAAACCGACCCAGGCGGATTATCTATCTCACCTATAACGCCAATTCTCAAGGCGACTGGCGTGAACGGTATTACGCAGACAAACGGCAGGCTTTCTCAGCATACGCAACAGAAGGTTCAAACCGAGACAAACAAATCAGCAAAATAGCACATTTTCAAGGAAAAGTAGTGAATCATGGCTTTTAATGGCAAATTTCAGATGTCAAATGATATTGAAAAATATGTTGACCGCCGGCTCGCGCCCGGAATGAGAACCGGGACAGCGGAACAAAAGATTGACACATTGTTCAGTTACATGGCGGATCGCGGACAATCTTTCTACGATGAAGCGGTGACGCAATTGGAACATGCCCTCCAATGCGCTGCGCTCGCACAGCAGATCGATGCAAGTCCAACGCTGATTACAGGCGCATTGCTCCACGACATCGGGCATATTGTCTTGGATGAACACAATGCCCGGGAGGCTTTCTTGAATACAGACCTGACACATGAGGAGGTCGGCGCGCAGTATATGGAACCTTTTTTCCCGAAAGCCGTCACGACACCTATCCGACTGCATGTTCCTGCGAAAAGGTATCTGTGTACAACTGACCCTTCTTACTACAATGGACTATCCCAAGCCTCGAAGAGGAGTCTCAGACTGCAAGGCGGGACTATGTCAGACGCGGAACGTGAGGCATTTGAACAAATTCCGCACTTTGAAGACGCGCTCGCTTTGCGGCGATGGGATGATCTCGCAAAGGTAAAAGGATTGGACACGCCGAGGTTAGAGGCATACCGGGATGTCGTACAGAAATGCTTAATCCACTAATTGGGGAGGTTTGCATGTGTGCTAAAATTGGGAAGTGATTTTGACGCAACTCGATAGGCGTATCCATCTCACCTCTTTACAGATTTTAAAACACTTCATAACTTGTCTCAGAAAACCAACCCTGAATCCGTTTGAAAACAAAGCACTTGAGGTATGAAAAGTGAGTTACGAATCAATCGAATCGAAATTTATCGCAACGCCGGAAAAAGGGGGAGTTTCCTCAATACTGATGCGACCGGATGCTGCGAGATGGCTGCTCGTCCTCGGACACGGTGCGGGTACAAACATGCGCCATTCGACCCTCCAGACCATCGCGGAACGCTTAGCAGATATAGGCATCGCAACCTTCCGTTACCAATTCCCTTACATGGAACGTGGGGGCGGCGGTAGGGAGTCGGAGGCGGTCGCACTCCAAACCGTTCGATCAGCCGCAGCTGCCGCCCATGCAGCCGCAAGCGATGTATCCATTCTCGTCGGTGGACACTCTTATAGCGGACGCATGTCCTCAATGTCCGCAGCCAAGGAGCCAATTGAACACGTCAAAGGTTTGGTGTTTTTCGCGTTTCCGCTGCACCCATCTGGCAGAGAAGGTACAGAACGGGCAGAACATCTCACTGATGTTACTATTCCAATGCTCTTCCTCTCTGGGACCCGCGATAAACTGGCAGTCCTCGAGTTATTAGAACCAGTCTGCGAAAAACTCGGAGACAAAGCGACCTTACACCTACTGGACACAGCAGACCACGGCTTCAAAGTCCTCAAACGCCGTAAAACGGAAGAAGACGTTTTCGTCGAAATGGCGCGCGTTATTAGTGAGTGGGTTGAAACGTTGGAATGAAGTGAATTGTTAGATGCGTTGCAAATCACGCTTCGTGAAATATTAGCATATGAAGCACCGTAGGTGTCCCCCCGAACTGAAAGTAAGGCTGAAGGAGATAAAAGCTTCTGACATCATATTAGCGTTCGGCGATCAGGAAACATCACATCACGCTGAGAGTGGATTTGAAGAATCACACGTAGGCAGCTGATTAAGCATCTTAGATACCATGGATGTGAGCTGCTTCGAAAAGGTGGAAGACACTCGCGATGGTGGCATCCGGATCTGCGCACCTGCACCTCGGTACCGAAACATACTAAAATCAATAATATTACTGCCCAGAAAATCTGTAAGGAATTAGGAATCCCCGTTTGTAAATTGAGGAAGGGAAAGACCTATAAACCTAAAGGAGACGACCCATGCCAACGCTCGAATTCAAAGGCAAACAACACATCTATGCCCATCACCTCACCGTCCCTTACCGACCCCTTGAACCCCACAAAGACCGATCCTGCAACCCATCCGATACCGACGACAACCTTATCATCCACGGCGACAACCTGCACGCCCTCAAAGCGTTACTCCCGCGCTATGCAAACCGTATCAAGTGCATCTACATCGACCCACCTTACAACACCGGCAACGAAGGATGGGTTTACAACGACAACGTCAACAGCCCACTCATGCAGCAATGGCTTACAGAAAATGCCCCAGTTGATAACGAAGACTTGGAACGGCACGATAAATGGCTTTGTATGATGTGGCCGAGGCTACATTTGCTTAAAGAATTGCTTGCAGACGATGGCGTAATTTTCATATCTATTGACGACAACGAAGTGCATCACTTGCGGATGCTAATGGATGAAATTTTAGGAAGGACAAACTTTCTTGCAGATATTATTTGGCAACACCGCTATGGCAGGAGCAACAATGCCAAATTATTCTCAAATCAACGTGAACACATCATTGCATATAGAAAATCCGAGACTGTCTCCCACATTCGGGTTAAGCGGGATGAAAAACTTGATGAAACATATTCTAATCCTGATGATGATCCACGGGGCAATTGGGTGTCGAGTTCGTATGTGAATCCTGCAACGAAAGAACAGCGTCCAAATTTGGTTTACGCGGTAATAAATCCGCATACGGAAGAAGCAGTAAATCATCCTACACATGCTTGGAAGTACAGCCAAAGCACCCATGAAAAACATGTTAAAGAAAATAGGCTTTGGTGGGGCCTTGACGGAAATTTACGCTATCCTCGTCTCAAAAATTTTCTTAGTGAATCTGAAGAAAAAGGTATTGTCCCAATTGATTTAATGCTGGCGGATATTGCGGGCACCACAGATGAAGGAACAAAGCAGCTACAAGCAGTTTTCCAAAGCGCAGCCGTTGAGTTCAACAACCCTAAACCGACAAGGTTAATTGCAAACTTAATAGGAATTGCCGAGGGTGTATCAAGAAAAAATGACACTCTCATTCTTGATTCTTTTGCTGGCAGCGGCACTACTGCACACGCTGTTCTTGCTCTCAACAAGGAAGATGGTGGGAATCGGAAGTTTATCCTCATTGAATGTGAAGACTATGCCGATACCATCACTGCTGAACGCGTCCGCCGCGTCATCAACGGCATACCCGATGCCCGTGACGATGCACTCCGTGAAGGATTGGGAGGTTCTTTTACCTACTGCACATTGGGGAAACCTATTGAAGTAGAGGCAATGCTCACTGGGGAAGCACTCCCCGCCTATTCAGCGATCGCCGCTAATCTGTTGTATACGACTGCTGGTATTTCTGTGGGTGCGGATACATTGGAAGCAGAAAATGATAATGGGCTTTTCCACAGCGACGATAAAACCGACTACTACCTCATCTACAAGCCCGATCTTGAATACCTCCGCAGCAACGCTGCTATTCTCAATCTGGAACGAGCGGAACGTATCCGTGATGCCAGTCGTGGGAGTGGTAGAAAGGCGATCGTCTACGCAGCTGGCAGCTACATGGGCCAACGCGAACTCACGCAGATGGGGATTACATTCTGTCAACTCCCCGATGCCCTGCACGAAAGGTAGTAGGTCACGCGCCGTAGGGTTTCCGTAACCATACGATTTCCCAATCTTGTTGACTTTTTACTTTTTTCGTGGTAGACTTTCCTTAGCTCAGCATCTATAATGAAAGTTAGTAATGTCATCAAGTTACTCAAAGATGATGGGTGGTTCATTCACAAAACAAGAAGGAACCACAGACATTTTAAACATTCCAACTAAACATGGAAAAGTGACAGTTCAAGGAATTAGGAATCCCCGTTTGTAAATTGAGGAAGGGAAAGACCTATAAACCTAAAGGAGACGACCCATGCCAACACTTGAATTCAAAGGGAAACAACACATCTACGCCCACCACCTCACCGTCCCCTACCGACCCCTTGAACCCGACAAAAACCGATCCTGCAACCCATCCGATACTGACGACAATCTTATCATCCACGGCGACAACCTGCACGCCCTCAAAGCGCTACTCCCGCGCTATGCAAACCGTATCAAATGCATCTACATTGACCCACCCTACAACACCGGCAACGAAGGATGGGTCTACAACGACAACGTCAACAGCCCACTCATGCAGCAGTGGCTTGAAGAAAACGCCCCGGTCGATAACGAAAACTTAGAACGGCATGACAAATGGCTTTGTATGATGTGGCCGAGGCTACATTTACTAAAAGAACTGCTTGCTGATGATGGCGTAATTTTCATATCTATTGATGATAATGAACAACACCGTCTGCGAATGTTGATGGATGATATTTTCGGAGGGCAAAACTTTGTCACTAACATAATTTGGCAAAAAAAATTTAGTCCACAGAATGACGCTAAGTACTTTTCCGATAATCACGATTTTGTTGTATGTTACGCAAAGAATAAAGAAACATGGAGACCTATTCTACTACCGCGAACTGAAAAACATAACAAACGATATGCTAACCCCGACAACGACCCCCGAGGACCTTGGAGTTCAAGTGGATTAGATGTTAAAACCTATCAAGAAGAATATGACTATCCGATCACTACTCCATCAGGACGGATTGTTAATCCTCCGGCAAGTAGATGTTGGAGATGCAGTAAAGAGAAATTTGATCAACTAATAAACGACAACCGGATATGGTTTGGTGAAGAAGGCACTAACGTTCCCCGGGTTAAGCGATTTCTTTCAGAAGTTAAACAAGGTATTACACCTTTGACTGTATGGTTACATGAAGATGTTGGACATACTCAGAGTGCAACGCAAGGACTCAATAAGATTGGTGTTGCATTTTCAAATCCCAAACCACATACACTGATAAAACGCATCTTACAGATCGGGACTGATCCGGATGCCATTATCCTTGACTCTTTCGCTGGCAGTGGGACGACTGCCCATGCAGTCTTGGGGCTCAACAAAGCAGATGGTGGCAACAGGAAGTTTATTCTCGTCGAATGTGAAGACTATGCCGATACCATCACTGCTGAACGCGTCCGCCGCGTCATCAACGGTATACCCGATGCCCGTGACGATGCACTCCGTGAAGGATTGGGAGGCTCTTTTACCTACTGCACATTGGGGAAACCTATTGAAGTAGAGACGATGCTCACTGGGGAAGCACTCCCCGCCTATTCAGCGATCGCCGCTAATCTGTTGTATACGACTGCTGGTGTTTCTGTGGGTGCGGATACATTGGAAGCACAGAATGATGATGGACTTTTCCACAGCGACGATAAAACCGACTACTACCTCATCTACAAACCCGATCTTGACTATCTCCGCAGTAACGCTGCTATTCTCAATCTGGAACGAGCGGAACGTATCCGTGATGCCAGTCGTGGGAGTGGTAGAAAGGCGATCGTCTACGCAGCTGGCAGCTACATGGGCCAACGCGAACTCACGCAGATGGGGATTACATTCTGTCAACTCCCCGATGCCCTGCACGAAAGGTAGTAGGTCACGCGCCGTAGGGTTTCCGTAACCATACGATTTCCCAATCTTATTGACTTTTTACTTTTTTCGTGGTAGACTTCCTTAAATTACTTAAAGATGATGGGTGGTTCATTCACAAAACAAGAGGGAGCCACAGACATTTTAAACGCCTAACGAAACCTGGAAAAGTGACAGTGCCAGGAAAGATGCGTAAAGATATTCATCCTCGTACATTGAACTATATTTTTAAATAAGCTTCTTTAGAAAAAGGGGACTTTAACTAATACGTTATCTTGTATTTTTTGAGCAAGGCGATACGAATTATAGTGCGTATGTTCCGGATCTTCCCGTATGTGTAGCAGTGGGTGATACACTTGAAGCGACACGTAAAGAAATCTCTGCAGCCATAAGATTTCATATCGAGTGTTTGCAGGAAGATGGAGAAACTATACCAAAGTCCACTTCAAAATTACCTAATCAAACGCCCTTGGGGGTTTCATCTGAATTTGTTAGTATAGCGTTAAAATCAAAGAAACAAATAATTTTGCCTTCCGATCAACATGTATCAAGATAAAAATAATCTTGGAAATCTGACAATCTAGTGAATCCTGGTTCCAACTATTTTCAAAGGATGTAGCCCCATGCTGGAATTAAAGGAATATCAGCGTAGTGCCCTTGACGTTTTGGCGCGCTGGTTAGAAGCGCTTGCGGAAGCAAGGCGTGATTCAGAAACGACAATTACGCTTCTGCAGCAAAAAGAAGTTAATACCGCACTTATCAGTGAGTTGCGCACTTATCCGAGAAATGCGTGGAGAAGATTGAGAGAAAACGGTCATGTTGCGGCAACGGCAGGCCCGCATGTTGACCGCACCGATGGTGCCAATCGTCCTATTCCGCATATCTGTTTCAAAGTACCGACAGGTGGCGGTAAAACCTTACTCGCTGCCGCCGCCTTAGAACGTCTCCCTTGGCAACGCGGGTTAGTCTTATGGATTGTACCGAGCAAGGCAATCTACGCCCAAACAAAAGCCTCGCTCTGGGATAGACAACACCCGTACCGTAAAATGTTGAATCGGGCAAGTGCAGGGCGCGTCAAGATGCTGGAAAAAGAGGATACCTTTAACGCAGACGATATCGCCAATTACCTCTGCGTCATGCTGCTGATGCTCCCAGCGACGAACCGGCAAAGAGGCAAAGAATTTCTCCGTATGTTTCGGGATTCTGGACGTTATCCAAGTTTTTTCCCCGATATTGATAACATCTTCGGCAATACCGAGCTGCTAAATGAATACCCTGATCTAGAGTGTCATACCGAACGGGGACTCGTCAAACAGAGTCTCTTTAACGTGTTCAAGATGCTCCGGCCCGTCGTTGTGCTGGACGAGGCACATAAAGCTTATGGGGCGAGAAATCAGGCAGCAAACGAAGAATTTGCGAAATCTATTAACCGGCTTGACCCGCGGATGGTCATCGAACTCTCTGCTACACCGAACCGTGGGATTAGCAACCTCCTCGTTGATGTTGGAGGCCCCGATCTGAAAAGAGAGGAGATGATTAAGTTACCCGTGCAGGTAACATCGTTCCCAAATGCAGACTGGCAGTTAACACTCGGGCAAGCAGCAGACGAACTTGAGCGCCTTGATAACCAAGCAAGGTCACTTGAAAACAGCACAGGGCGATATATCCGTCCGATTGCTGTTGTGCGTGTTGAACGAACAGGGAGGGATCAGCGAGATGGTGTGCGAATTCACGCCGAGGATGTCCGAGAGTACCTGACACAAAACTTGCGTATTCCTCCTGAAGCAGTTCGCGTCAAATCTGCTGAAAACGATGAGCTCGGGCGAGAAAATTTGCTCTCCGAGTTTTCGCAAGTACGTTGGATTATCACAAAATCCGCACTGATGGAGGGGTGGGATTGCCCCTTCGCTTACCTATTGGTGATGCTTGACAACACACACGCACAAAGGGCAATTACGCAACTCGTAGGGCGGGTTATGCGCCAACCTCATGCACAACGCACTGGTAACGAATTACTGGATCAGTGTTACGTCTATTGCAATAATGCCGAAGTCGGAACCGTTGTCACGCAAGTTAAGAATGGATTGGAATCGGAAGGGCTAACAGGCTTAGGGGACGAAGTGATGGGGGCCTCGGATCCCCAGCAAGGCATCGAAGGACAAGAAGTCGAGAAACAAACGATAACACGTCGCCAACAATTTCAGAATCAGAGCATCTACCTGCCCATGGTCCTCCATAAAGATGGCGAAAACTGGATCCGCCTCAATTATCAAGCACATATCCTGCCGCATATAGACTGGTCGGCAATTGAACCTCCCGATCCGAGGGCATCTGCCCCACAGAATGTCCGGCGACAATCCGCAACAGTTGATGTCGATGAGGCTCCACCTGTTTTCTATACCGATCAAGAAGCGCGCATTGAGCGGCAGATAAGCATTTCCGATTTTGCAGGGCGACTGTCTGACCTTATGCCCAATCTCTGGCAAGCCGCTCGGATTGCACAGCAGATGCACGACCATCTTAGAGCAAATAATGAAACGGAAGAAACCATCTATGATAGGCGTTCTTACCTCGCGCATGTCCTACGGGAACATGTAAAAAGTGAAGTCGAGGAGCAAGCAGAGCATGTCTTTCGTGGAAAACTGAAGCAAGGCGAGATCCGTTTCGACTTGGAAATGCAGGAACCTAATTATCGGATGGTAGATAGTTATGAAATACAGGTCCGATCTGATAATAGACCCCTGGTAAGAAAAAATTATCAACCGCTACAGCTAACCCTGTTTGATCCGATATTTGAGCAACAATTCGATTCCGAATTAGAAAGGCGGTTCGCGTATTATCTTGACGAAGAGCTTGCACTACACTGGTGGCATCGAGTCGCAGCACGGCAACGCGGTGAGTATTACGTGCAAGGCTGGAGACGCGGGCGCATCTATCCCGATTTTGTCGCACTGGCAAACGAAATTGGCGGCGTGAAGCACGTTATGATTTTTGACACAAAAGGGCAACACCTCGAAGGTAACCTTGACACCGAATACAAGCGAAAAGTGTTGGAAACGCTTGAGGGCGGGTTCAATGCCACAGGTAAAATGGTCGTGCATGATGGTCCCACGCGTCAAGGCATCTTTCAATTGGTATTCAGTGATCAAGATTTTCTGGAAATATCCGCCCGATTGGATATTGAGACTTATACTACAAGGCGATAAAAATACCGTTCTTCTCGAAGTGAACCGCGATTGTTGAGAGATTACCGATGTTTGACAGTTTAACCGAACTCGCTGACAAAATATCTTTGGGTGAAGACGCAACGATAGAATTCAAAAGGGAACTGCCCCGGAGAAGTAACCTTGCCGACGAGATCGTTGCCTTTGCCAATGCGAGGGGCGGCGTAATACTCATCGGGGTTGACGACGATGGTGAGGTCGTCGGGGTTGATCGACATGCATTGGATACAGCGGAGAAAACAGTCGTTGAAATATGTCAGGACAGTATTGATCCGATCCTTCTTATTTTTACAGAAAAGCTACGGATTGACGGTAAGAATCTGTTAAAAATAGAGGTGCCGAGAAGTCTGTTCGTTCACAAAACCTCTAACGGTTACTTCATTCGTCAAGGAAGTAGCAAACGGGAGATGCCTACCGAACAGTTGGCTCGGTTGTTTCAAACCCGATCGCAAGCACGCATTATCGCTTTTGACGAGCAGTTTGTGCCCAACACAGATAAAAGTACATTAAGAAGAGACCTCTATCAAAGGTTTATCACGGAAAGTGCCACAGCAGCTGAAGTAGAAGACTTACTCCTTAAAAGGCGTTTGCTCGTTAAGGAGGAGGGTCGGAACCGTGCCTCTGTAGCGGGTGTACTGATGTGTCATGAGACCCCCGATGATTATCTCTACAATAGTTTCATTCAAGCCGTCTTTTATCTCAGTAAGGAAATGGATGCAAATCACCAACTCGATGCGCAGGACTTTAAGGGCCCCCTTGACCAACAGATTATAGGCGCTATGAGGTTTGTTAAAAGATATAACGCAGTCGCAGCGCGGAAGGACATGGGTAGAATAGACTATTCTGAATACAGCATGCGCGCCGTATTTGAAGCGATAGTCAACGCCGTTGTCCATAGAGACTATTCGAAAACCGGGTCAAAAATACGGCTGTTTATGTTCGACGACCGACTGGAACTTTACTCGCCGGGGGCACTGGCAAATACAGTGACAGTGGACAATCTACGTTATAGCCAGGCCACGCGTAATGAACTCCTTGCGCGATTGCTTTCGGAAGTTACATTAGATGGTACTATGAGGAATCAGGTGGTTCGGCGACATTTTTTAGAACGCCGAGGGGAAGGTGTCGGTATCATTTTGAACGAAAGCGAGGCACTCAGTGGGAGGATGCCTGTATATGAGCTGTTTGACGAAGAATTGCGCTTGACAATTTTTGCAGCAAAGCCACCACACAGAGCCATGGGATAGTAGAAAGCAAGGCCTATCACTCTCTTCAAAATCACCCAAAAATTACATCCACGCCACACCCGAAAATCTTGTTACCCAATTTCAAATTCTTCCGTTAAAAACATTTAAATACACAGGTACCGGACTTAACGATAGCATCACCGAAAGCGCACGCCTTTCCGTCTTCCCCGCGTGCAAGGAGTACCTTTTATGGATCGTAGTGTTGAAGAATATCAGAAAGACCTCTTATGGCAGACTGCCCTTGAGACCTTCTACCGTGTCGCTTATGCTGAAAGCCTGATGAGTTCAGTCTTACAGAAATGGAAATCGGTAGATGGTGTGATCAAGACTATTGTGACGGTCACTACCATCGCCTCGTTCATGGTAGGGTGGATGGTGTGGGGGGCCCCAGCAGGAAAAGTAATATGGTTGGCTGTAGCAGGCGGCGCCGCATTATTAGCGCTGCTCCATGTCATCCTTAAAATCTCTGATCGTATGGCAGATCTCAGCCACAATTCACAATATTTTAAAAGTTTACGACTCAATTTAGAACGGTTCATTTATGAAATGGAAGTCAACCCGGATTTTTCACTCGAATCATTCAAGGCTACTTTTGAACGGTACCGTGAATGGTATTTGGTCGGTTCGCAGATGTTAAAAGAGGATTCCCTTCTAACGCACCGACGCCGCCGGAAAATTCAGAGCAAATTGAACCAGCAAATGGGAGATATGATTCTATGAAAGAGCAACCCCTTGGAATCGGACGAAGTGCTGTTGATTATGCCGTCGGGCAACGGCCCGTGCATGACACTTATGAACCACCGAATCCTATTCCGCAGTTTCGACCACGCCCGAAAGTACATCAGGCACAGCCCCCCATCAAAAGACCGGCATATTCGACAATCACTCAGCCGCTAACAACACAGGGCCCGCCTGAGGCATCCGCAGCACCGCAGACAGCACAACCCAAAAAAGGTAATTGACTTAGTTTACGAATGCTGCTAAAATCCTCTCATCAAAATTCTCAAACAATGGGAGGTTAAAAGACCTTGAGACACGTTTATTTTGTCTTACTTATGAGTGTGTTTGCCGTAACTTCTACCTTTGCGGGAATACCTGATGATGCCGATCTACTCTTGTGGATTGGGGAAGGTAGTGGAAATACAGCTATTGATGGAACCGGAAACGGAAATGATGGTACGTTTCATGGGAATGCCAAATGGGTTCCCGACGGTAAATTTGCCACTGGGATTTCTCTTAGAGGCGCGGAAACCTATCTGGAAGTCCCTGACCTTATTGCTGAGGAAGGACCCTCCTGTTCTGGTTTAAGCCCGATTGGGATGGCTCCGATGGCGAAGATTACCGGATTTTTGATGCCAGTTTCGGAGCCATTTACTTCTTCGTTTCAAAAGGTTCTGACAACGTTGACATCAACCCGGAAGATTTCGGCTTCTACTTTGAGGCCGCTGACGATGCCGATTGGCAAGATGTTGAATTCGACCCAGCAGGTGTCATAGAAAAAGAGAAGTGGTTTCACCTTGCAGCGACGTGGGATTTTAACGGCGGAAACCCTTTCCTATACATTGACGGCGCGGAAATAGCAACTAGCGGTAACAAAATTACCGGAGGGTTTCCAAAACTCCACGAAAAACCGAGATTCGGCTGGGAAACGATTGCGTACATCCCCTTCTCAAACGGCGCAGAAGGCATCATTGATGAAATCTCTTTTTGGCAACGAGCCCTTGGGGCAGATGAAATTCAGGAGATGATGGATACCAGCTTGGATGTCGAAGCGGAAGGAAAGGTGGCTGTTACATGGGGCGATTTAAAGAAAACCCGGTAACAACGTAGGTAGACGAACTGTGTTTATAAAACCTTATTTCTTAAGTCTTGCGATGCATGTCGCAAGACTTTTTTATTTTTAAATTGAGCTTTGAGATCCCTTAAAAAAGCGGCTCCGTTGTTTTCCCTAAAGCCCGGGGGAGCCAAAGGCTTAACTCGGGGATATAAGTCACCAATATTAACGCTATCAGTAACAGGGCAATAAACAAGAGAACCGAACGATAGAGCGCAACGACTGACCGATCAAACTTCATGCTCGAGATGAATAAATTCATCCCCACCGGTGGTGTCAAATAACCGATCTCAAGGTTCGTTAAAACAATAATACCGAGGTGCGCTTTGTCGATCCCGAACTCTTCAGCGATGGGTAGCAACAACGGCACAACGATAATGACAGCTGAAAAAATGTCCATCAGACACCCGACGATAAGCAGGAAGATATTGAATCCGATGAGCGTGACAACCTTGTTTTCAGTCGTCGCTTGAATCCACTCGAGAACAGTTGTCGGTACCTCGAGCGTGATAAGGTAGTTCGTTAAACCTAAAGCAATACCTAAGATGATGAGGATGGCCCCGACAAGCAACGTGCTCGCTTTGACAATACGCGGCAAGACTTTCACTGAGATGGAGCGATGGATACCAAATTCCACGATACAGGCGTAGATAGCCGTCAGCGCGGCCGCTTCATCCAATGTAACGAAACCGGAGATGATACCGCTTAACACAACAAATGGTAGAAGGAGTTCCCATTTCACATCCCAGAGCGTTTGGATAAAAACGCGAACGTCGAAGGGCGTTGTCTCAACCCGTTTGGTAAGACTCCATGCGCAGCAATAGCAACTCAAAATACCAAGGATAAGCAGGCCCGGAATAATACCCGCAAAGAACATTCTTTCAATGGGTACCTGGGCGATAATCGCGTAGAGGATAAGCGGGACACACGGCGGAAACAGGAGTCCGATACTCCCCGAAGCCGTCACCAGACCCAGCGAGAATCTGTCGCTATAAGTTTGGCGTAGGATTGGATATAGCAAGCCACCGAGAGCGATGATTGTTACGCCAGACGCGCCTGTAAAAGTTGTGAAGAAAGCACAGGTGCCGAGCACAACCACGGCAATACCCCCGGGTAACCAACCGACACTCGCACGTGCAAACGCAATTAACCGCCGGGGCGCGTCCCCTTCAGCGATTATATAACCCGCAAAGGTGAAAAGAGGGATAATGAGGATCGTCGAATGTCTGGTGAGTCGGTTGAAATCGATTAAAATCGTTGAGATCGGTTCGCCTGCCATGAGGTACCCGATAATAGATGCACCGCCTAATAGGGCAAAGAGGGCACCGCCAAAAAGCGCAAACCCTACCAATCCAATACCAATGATGAGTCCCATTACGCCGGGCCTCCTTTGCCAACGCCGGAAACTGATCCCTCCGCTGTTAGACGAATGCCAATCTGAAGAGCGAAGTGAAGCCCGATGAGGACAAATCCGACCGGAATAATGCTCTTTGCCCACCACAGCGGAATGCTACCTATTAACACTGCCTCACTTGATTGTTCATCTATAACGAAATCGAATCCGTAATATGCCAGGATGCCCACAACAATCAGAGCGAGGCAATCAACCATCAGTGTACTCCAACGTGTGATTTTTTCGGGAAGAATTCGGCTGAGCACATCAATGCTAATGTGTCGCCGCTCACACGTGGCAAGCGCAGCACCGAGGAAACACAGCCAGAGCGTCAAATGCTGAAGCATTGTATCGCTCCACGCCAGACTCATTTGAAACCCATAGCGCAAGACAATTTTGAGGACCGCAAGTCCTAACATGATTGCGATAATCAGACACAGCCCCCCGGTTTCGATTTGACCCAGACGAGTATTGATACGTTGGAGAAGCAAAGCCGTGCCCTGTGGGACTTGCGGATGCTCGGAGCTTCCTTTAAGAAGATCTTTCATTTGCTATTTCTCTTGCGCGAACACCTGAATCCCCGCCGCTGGTAGGACAGCAACTTTAGCGTTGGATGGCAGCTTCTCAGCAAATAACGCGATGAGTTGTTCGAGATCACGGAAGAGGATGGCCCCCGGGTGCTTCTTGCAAAAATCGTCTACTAAAAAGTGTTCCGACCAGACATGCAATTCGTCTTGATTCCCAAGTTGGGGTGCAGGGAGTTCAGACGCTGTCCGCTCCGCTTTCTGTTGACGGAAGCGGGCATAATCGATTTGATCGAACAGTCCATGGTAACAGATGCCGTCACTTGCTGGGTTCAGTGCCATTTGATATGCCTTCTCGAAATGACGAGTTGCCCAGAGGGCTTTGCCCGTCTGGATCGGGTCACTGTCAAGTGGGTAGCAGTTTAGCACAACCAGGTCTGTCTCTTTTCGAAGCGTTTCTGGGATTTCTGTACCGTAAGTCTCCAACGCGAAATGCGCCCCTTGCCGATGTGCCTGTACAAAATCGCCTACGAACAGCCCGCAGATTTCACGGCGGCTGTTGAGAACAGTGTTGACGATCACATCAAGCCCCAAGATGCCTGCCACGGCTTCGGAGAAATCACGATGGTCCGGGTCACTCCCTTTTCTGTCTATAACAGCGTGTCCCCGGCTGGGTGAGAAAGCGTGGAAGTAGAACATTGTCGTAAAACCGGCAATCCCTGGAACGATCAATTTTGCACCGCCACCAAAACCCACAGCACCGTGTGGATAGATACCACCCAAACAAATCTTGAACTCTGAATCTGCAACAACTCGGTTGAGATAGATGGGCATGCCGTTATCAAGGTTGCCTAATGCGCGGAGATCACCACTCATAAAATCGTGGCTTGTGGCTTCATACACAGCAGCAACTTCTGCCCCAATCTTTTTCGCAACCTCTGCATCGGTCAGGGGACGGTGTGAGCCGCCACCAATAACAAATCGTATCTCGGATGTCGGGACACCGGCGGACGCTAATTCGCGCAAGAGAAAAGGAACCACTGTTGCAGCAGGGGTCGGACGACTCAAATCGTCTACAATGATAGCAGCACTTTTCTTGCCTTTTGCGAGCTCTGAGATCCGGGATGTGCCGATTGGCTCAGCAAATGCCCGTTCAATGTCTGCATCCGAAAGCGTAGGCGCGTCTTTCGGTCCCAATACTTCTACTTCCCAGCCGGTTGGGAAGTTTAGTGTTAGTTCTTTATCGCCATACCATGCCCCGGAGTGGACTGTAATAGTTTTATTCATGATTGTTTCCCGTTTTAAATAACATTCTTACAATAACGTGAGCCACCTGTTTATTCTCACTGTGAAGCAGTGGCGCTCCTGTGGAGTGCGATTGTTTGAACATCATTTTCCATGGACATATCACCTCTATGGGGCGGGAAATGACTGACATATCGCGTTAAAACCCTAAAATCTGTATAGATATATCCCCTTACATGGGGAGGAGCAATATGTCTATAGAACAGGAGCCACGAAACACCTCTTTGCTCCATAGGAGCAATATATCTATAGAAAAACACCCATCAAATAAACCCACTCCACAGGAGGGCTATGTCCATCACTACAGAATAAATCTGTAGGGTGTGTTGAACCATAAACACACCAAAACATCAACAGAAGCAACACATATTCCCAGTTTTCAAGGCATCCCTATGTCAATAGGTGCAGCGAAACCCAACATCCCCCTTTTCGCAAACTCACGTTAGAGATATAGCAACTTTATAGGGTGATGCCTTCTGCTAAATAGCATTAGGTTGAATGTGTCCATCCTATAAGCTTCAGATAAGAAAAGAAGACATAAGGATGCAACTACAGTATACTTGAGAACACGCTGCGTTGCAACTCAAAAATGTGTTCCGCACACGCGTAAGGGTGGCAGGCGTAGTTGCGAGGACACATTGGGGCTTCAGACGCGCATGAGCTCTAAGCTGGGGGCATGTCTGCTTGGCGCTATCCTGAATCAGTGTCTCGGGTACCCTTTGATGCACCTCAGAGACCTCGTGCTTGCATAAACCCTGTTTATAGAAAGGCTGATGAGCACAAGGCGTTATAATTGCCTAATTCGTTATTTTTCAAGTAGTACCGCTGCGATAAATTCTCGGAAGAGCGGGTGCGGTGCGAGCGGCTTTGATTGAAATTCGGGGTGGAATTGTGAGCCCACCATCCACGGATGATCCGTCACCTCAGCGATTTCGACGAGGCTCTCGTCGGGCGACAGTCCACTAAAACAGAGACCTGCTGTTTCTAATTCCGAGCGATACGCGTTATTCAGTTCGTAGCGATGTCGGTGGCGTTCTACGATAATGGGTTGTTGATAGGCAGTATAGCTTTTGGTATTTTCTCTAAGAACACAAGGATAAATGCCCAGTCGCATTGTCGCACCGAGATCAGCGATAGCGCGTTGATCAGGCATCAGATCGATAACCGGATAAGGTGTTTCCGAATCTACCTCTGTACTATTTGCGT
This sequence comes from Candidatus Poribacteria bacterium, assembly GCA_965202725.1. Lineage (GTDB taxonomy): Bacteria > Poribacteria > WGA-4E > WGA-4E > WGA-3G > WGA-3G. Next base: position 2,327,701 of record OZ241845.1, on the reverse strand, counting down.
CCTTTAGGTTTGCGACGTGCCGAGCAAACTCAATCACCAGACACTGCATACCGAGGCATAAGCCGAAATAAGGAATGCAATTTTCACGGGCGTATCGCGCTGCAACCAGCATTCCTTCAATGCCACGGATACCGAAGCCTCCTGGGACCAGGATCCCATCAACTTCCTCAAAAACGCTGTCAAGGTCTGGATGTTCTGTGAGTGTTTCAGAATCCATCCACTCAATGTCAACGTCGGTTTCGTTGGCAATCCCGCCGTGTTTAAGGGCTTCTTGGACGCTTATATAAGCATCACTGCCAGAGGTATATTTTCCGACAACGGCAACGCGTACCTTGTGTTTCGGATTTCTCTGTTTTTCAACCATTGCTGCCCATTCAGCATCCATTGGTGGACGTGTGTCGAGCCCAAGTCGCTTTAGAACGAGATGTCCCATACCTTGCCGTTCAAAATTAAGCGGAATTTCATAGATACATTTCGTGTCGAGTCCTTCAAAAATGTAGTTTTCACTAATACCACAAAGGAGTGCGATTTTCTGGCGGAACGCCTCTTCTAAGGGTTTGCTGGTTCTGCAGAGCAATAGATCGGGTTGAACGCCCAATTCTTGGAGTTTTCGGATGCTATGTTGGGTGGGTTTACTTTTGCTTTCGCCGTTAGGGAGGGTGTAAATGAGGGATACATGGCAGAACAGTGTGTGCTGGTGTCCAACATCAGCTGCCATCTGCCGAATGGCTTCGACGAAAGGCGGCATCTCAAAGTCGCCGATAGTTCCACCTATTTCCGTAATGACAATTTCGGCTTCATTCTCTTTTCCAATTTGGTAGATACGGCGTTTGATTTCATCGGTGATGTGCGGAATCAGCTGCACCGTCTCGCCGAGGTAGTCCCCGCGGCGTTCCTTCGCAATGACTTCACTGTAAACGGAGCCCGTAGTGAAATTAGAGTCCCGATTGAGGTCAATACCGAGAAACCGTTCATAGTTCCCGATGTCGAGATCAGTTTCCGCCCCATCATGCGTGACAAAGACCTCACCGTGTTGAAATGGGTTCATCACACCGGCATCGACATTCAGATACGGATCAATTTTGACGGCAATCACCTTGAAACCGCGATTAATGAGCAGTCTGCCCAAGGACGCGGTAGTGATTCCTTTGCCAATACCTGAGATAACCCCCCCGGTCACAAAAATATATTTTGTCATCCTTACGTTATAATATCCTCCTTATGCTACAAAAAATCCTATCGTTTTCCCATTGACTATCCGGGGTTAATTTGTTTCTAAGATTTGTTTTACCCGCTCCAAGTCAGCGGGAACATCAACGCCAATAAGTGGTGTGTCGGTTTCTACTACATGGATAGGGACACCGTGTTCCAAAAAACGGAGTTGTTCTAAACCTTCTGCTAGTTCATAAGGCGTGGGCTTCCACTTTGTGAACGCGAGGAGTTGTTCTCGACGGTAAGCGTACAAACCGACGTGTCGATATACAAGGAATTTGTGAAGCTCCTCCTCACCGATTCTTCCCGGTATAGCCCCACGTGAGAAATATAAGGCATCCCCGTGAAGGTTTGTAACGATTTTAACGACGTTAACATCTCGGTAATCTGTAGCAGTCTCAATCCGCTGTTTCAACGTGCAGACTTGCACCTCTGGTCTGTCAATGAAAGGTTTTAGCAGCATGTCTATCTGTGCAGGTTCAAGCAGCGGTTCATCGCCTTGAATGTTAGCGATAATATCACATCTTAATCCTTCTGCGACAACTGTGACGCGTTCAGTACCCGTCGCACACGGACCCGTCATTTGGACGTTTCCACCGAATTGGATTACCGCATCGTAAATCCGCGGGTCGTCTGTAGCGACGATAACTTCGTTTAGCATCTTCGCGCGGCACGCGCTTTCATAGACGTGTTGCACCATCGGCTTCCCAAGCAGATGTGCTAACGGTTTCCCCTCAAAACGGCTTGAGGCATAGCGAGCTGGGATGATTCCTACACTTTGCAACCTTATGTTTCCTTTTGACATCCTAAATTCTTTACGACTGACGCACTGCCTTTTTTGTGGTATAACCTATTCGGTTGGGTTGCCATTCAAACGCCCGTGTTTGTCCAAGCCTCTCTACTGCGCAGGAGGGCCGACAGTCGAAATTGCGTCCGTCTTGTGCTATATATTTTTCACTACCCTCTCAATCAGTTTAACGCAAAGCAGCGTTAAAAATCAACATTTTTTTCGATTTCGGTTTGCAAATGTGATGAGGGAAGTGATAGACTTTAAAACAAGCAACAAGCTTGTATAAAAAAGTAAATGAATTAGGGCTTATGCATTTCCGTGGTAGGTGGGGTTTCCTAACCGCACCGATGTCGTCAGAATAGCCCTAATTCTCTGATTTTGTCTCCGTCCTATGGAGAACTCGTATAAAGGAGATTTCAACATGAAACCGGAGTTAAGATTCCTAAGCTCGATTTCTAAGCCGCGCCTTCATCTGGCGTGCTTGTTTCTAATATGCACCTTCTCTCTGCACATGGGAGGGTTGCTTGGGTTTGAAATTCAAAACGCATCTGCTCAGATCCTCGATCCGGATTTAGTCCTGTATTTTGATTATGAGGATTTTGAGGGCGATACTGTCGTTGAAAAGTCTGGTCGCGGCTATGATGGTGCGATCCAGGGAAAGGTCACACAGTCTAACGATGGGCAATTTGGGAAAGCAGCTCATTTTGCAGCAGGTAGCTTTCTTGATCTTGATGGCCCCAACATCAAGCCTGATGATATCCCAACCGAAGGGTTGAGTATTGTCGCGTGGATTAACGTTGAGGCTATTTCAGACATGGCAATTTTCAATGCCCGTGCTGCCGATAACACATGGCTTGTGCATCCAGAGGCACGCGGGGACGGAAACTACCGCTGGCTCACTCGAAGTCCCGGCGGGGCAACGATTTTTGATATCCGCGCTGGCAAAAACGAAGCCAACGAATGGGTACATTATGCGGGGACATTCAGTCGTGCCGAAGGGGTAGCTGTACTTTACATCAACGGGAACAACGTTGGGGAAGAGAAGGCTCGCGTTGGCACGCCAATCGCACCCGATTGGGGACAGGGTGCTCGCGTCGGGTTTAATATTGATAACCAGCGTCCGTTTACTGGACTCATGGACGACCTGAACATCTGGAAACGGGGGCTGACTGAGGAAGAAGTTAATATTATCATGAATGATAGTGTTGAGGCATTTCTCGCGGTTGAGGCGCACGGCAAATTGACGACAACTTGGGGTAGACGCAAGGCATCCCCGTAACGCGAAATTTCAAACACAGTCGGCACGGTTTCCTAACCGTGCCAGACTCACAGGGGCAAATTCAATACCTCGGCAAGGTAATCTTTCTGGGAGAGTAAGTCTTTGTTGACGCGAATACTCGCTTCGTGGAAACGGTAGTCATCTTTACCCCGTCGATAGTAACACTGCAAGTGCCCCGTTTCAACTGCTTCTTTGAGGGTTGCGGGTGAGATGTCGAGCAGGGATGCCGTTTCTTCCAGATTATACTCGACCACAGTATGGCGTATTTGCATCTTTAGTATCTCCCGCTTCGATAATGCTTTGATGAACCTCTTAATTACAACATAAGGACAAGCAATTGTCAATGTTTTTTCGTTTGAAAGCATACTTCATAAGCGTCTCGGTTTTTTGTTGTTTTATAATAGGGTTAGAGGCAGGTGCCGAGAACTTCTTATCGCGCTGGGACCAAACCCTCTTTGACCGTATTTACGATGCGCCGCCACACCAAGAACCGATATGGACGATCATGGGGGGTATCTCGGATCTTGGAGATTATCGGGGTGTGATGGGAGCTTCAATTCTCCTGATGGCGTACGGCAATCAATCACATCGAGGAACCGGAGAGTTGTTGGCTTCGGCGTATATGGGGGCTGGCATTATAACGTATGGCATGAAAAGGCTGATAGGCAGGAGGCGACCCCTTGATGAAAATTTGGGGAATCCGGCGATGCCCTCAGGGCACGCCGCTATCATTTTTAGTGTCGCAACCCTTTTGGGGTATCAGTATCCGAAGTGGCGAATTCCGCTCTATCTCGGCGCAGGACTCGTTGGTTTCTCGCGTGTCTATTTGGGGCGGCATTATACATCAGATGTCGTCGCTGGCGCAGCGATTGGCACTGCGATGGGTATGCTGGTATGGTCTAAACGCGTCACGCTACTGAAATGGGAGTTTTAGGCTCCAAAAACTTGTTGATTAGCCCTATTAAATCGCGCGCATACGAAAACAGTTGACAACAAAATTCACACTGTGTAAAATATAGTTCGTTACCATAGGAGGGTCGGACCCATGACTTCTCAGAGAGATCGTACCTATTTCCAATGTCAGATTATGGGGAGCATCGGTTTACTGCTGACCGCTGTCTTCTTGGGCGGGTGTGCTGCTACGCTATACCCTTCGGTTGAAGTCTACATGGAACCCGTTGCGGGGCGTTTTGATGCCCAAATTGATCCAGAAACGGCGGCGGCGACCGTCGAAAAGAAAGGCGTTGCGGTTACAATTGAACCCGTTGATGCAGTTGAACTGTTCGCACTCACCGAAGATCCGAGATTAAACCCTTATCTTATCGTTCGGCGAAGTGGTGCTGTTGAACCTATCTACACGGTGTTTGCCGTTACAGTCCATAACCGCGACCATCGTCGTGTCCTTGTTGATGACATAGCAGTCTTAATTGATGGGAAGAACACGCAATATGCCAATCTCTCCAGCGATTACTTCGACTCACTTTACGACGATGTGGAGCTATCGCACCAGAATCCTCCCGGGTCCCTGACTTATCCCGCGTATTACGGGTATTACCGGTCCTCTGTAGATGCCGAGGCATTAGAATGGGGACGCGTTGTGATAGAAGAGAGTATCTTTGAAAAGAGTAAATTGTTCTCCGGTGCGAGACGAAGTGGGTTTTTAGTTTTTGATCGGCTTCCGAGTGACAGAGCAGACGTTAGGATTGTTGTCCCTGAAGTTCGGATAATTCATTCAGACGGTAAAGTAGATAGATTGCAATTTAAATTTGATTTTAGGCAGGTCTTGCAACAGAATAGCGAATAATCTCACCGGTTCAATTCGCCCTAATACCACGCAGGATCGCTAAACAACGAAGGGAGTATACCTAAAATGCGAAATTGGCTTGTGGGGTTACTACTGATAATCGGGCTCGTGTCGATTTTGGGGTGTCAAGCGCAAGATAGGCGCACAGGCCAAACACAGAGGGCACCAAAGGAATTAAAAGTCGCCGTTGCTGCGCCATTCACGGGCAATGCAGCTGCTTTTGGAGAGATGATCCGCCGGGGGGCTGAACTCCGAGCAAAAGAGATTAACGATGCCGGTGGAATCAATGGGATGAAGTTTACACTGGTTTTTGAAGATGATGCCGGCAAAGATGCAGAAGCCAGCCTTGTGGCAGAACGCATCGCTAATAATCTACAGATCCTTGCGGTCGTTGGGCATTTTAACAGCTCTTGCTCGTTGGCTGGAAAACCGATTTATCAACGATCGGGTATCGTCGCGCTGTCCCCCGGTTCCACAAATGTGACGGTTTGTGAGGGGAGCGATTGGACGTTCCGCAACTTGTATCGCGACGATTTTCAAGGAAAATTCATCGCACAATATATTGATAAGATCCTAACGGACCTGCAGTCTGTCGCTGTTTTTTTTGATAATGATGATTACGGGCGTGGTTTAAGGAACGCCTTCGTTGCGGAAGCTGAAAAGATAGGGCTGGCCCTCGTGGCTTCGGAAGCGTACGATCGGGATAATACCGATTTTAAGGCACAACTCACCAGTATTAAAGCTAAAAACCCGGATGCGGTTTTCATCTCTGGGCTCTATACTGAAGCAGGTTTGATCACCAAACAGGCGCGTGAGTCTGGAATCGAGGCGCAATTCTTCGGAGCGGATGGCGTGGATTCCCCAGACTTCCTCACAATCGCCGGAGAGGCCGCCGAGGGAACTTATCTGACAACGCCTTTTACCTTTGGAGCTGCTGGCGAAGATGCCCTACAGATGGCCGCCAATTTTGAGGCAATGCACGGGGTCGCCCCCGATACATGGGCTGCGCTGACCTACGATGCTGTCGGAATGATCGCCGAAGCCCTTGAGAAAACCTATAAGCCAGAAGCAACCGTCGCTGATAACCGAAAAGCGATCCGAGACCATTTGGCATCTTTGGATACGCCTGAGGAGGGTTACAAAGGGGTAACGGGTTTAACCTATTTTGATATAAATGGGGATACGGTTAATAAACCGGCTTACGTCAAAATTGTGAAGGATGGGCAATTTGTTGCCGCTGATCAGCAACTACTTGAATTAGAGTGATATTTGAAAGGATGTCTCTCACAATTCCGCGCCTTTAGGCGTGGGAGTATCAAGTGGGTTCTCTTTACAAGCATGTAGGCGATAGATCAGTAGAATCCTTTTTTCATCTCAATACCCTAAGAAGATTATGGCGCAATTTTTAGAGCAAATTATTAATGGATTGGTACTCGGCGGTATCTACGCACTCATCGCCGTTGGTTATACTATGGTTTACGGTATTATCCAACTGATTAACTTCGCACATGGCGAAATTTTTATGTTTGGTGCCTATATCGCGCTCATGCTCATAACAGTTTTCGGTATACCGTTTTGGGTCGCATTGCCGTTGAGTATGATCCTGTGTGGCATGTTAGGCATGCTGATGGATCTGATAGCCTATCGGCCCCTTCGGAATGCCCCGCGGCTATCTGCGTTGATTACAGCCATAGGTATGTCGCTGGCATTACAGAACCTTGCCCGAATGATTTGGTCAGCCCGCCCCCGCCAATTTCCGACGGAAGTTCTCCCGACTATTTTCCTGAGTCAAAATGCAATTTCACTTCCCGGGGGTGCCTCTTTACCTTACCGGGATGTGTTTATTATCCTCTTAGCACTCGTTTTGATGATTGCCTTAAATAGACTGATTTACCTAACCAAAATAGGCAAAGCTATGCGGGCTTGTGCCCAAAATCCGGTTGCGGCAAATCTAATGGGAATCCAGACAAACCGAGTCATTGCTATAACGTTTATTATCGGTTCTGCCTTAGGGGCAGTTGCGGGGATAATGGTCGGTTTGCGAGAGGTGGTTACGCCAACGATGGGCTACTATAAAGGGGTCGCGGCTTTTGCGGCGGCTGTTCTCGGCGGGATAGGCAACATTACAGGCGCAATGCTCGGCGGCATCATCATCGGATTGGCAGAAGTTTTTGGGGCTGGATATATCTCCTCCGGATACCGCTTGGCAATTGCCTATATTATTATGATTACAGTGATTGTTATTCGTCCCTCTGGACTCTTTGGCAGCTCAAAAGGACACCGCGCGTGATATGAAAGATCGATTGACACCCACAAACATCGTCTTGGGTTTATTTATCTGTTTTTTGCCGTTATTCATGTATGGCATTGATGCCATATCCCTCTTTCTGTCGCATCAAGATATTTATCTCGGGCTTCCGAGCGGAGATTACATGCTTCGGATTATCGCCCGTGCATATCTCTATATGCTCTTGGCTGTCGGACTGAATATTGTTTGCGGGTTCACTGGTCTCCTTGATCTCGGTTATGTCGGTTTTTACCTGATTGGGGGCTACACGGCAGGTTTATTGATGGCGCGCCTTGGCATGAGCTACTGGATTGCATTGCCCCTCGCTGTGCTTAACGGTGCATTGTGGGGATTGTTGCGTGGCGCACCGACTTTGAAACTCACGGGTGATTATTTCGCAATCGTTACCTTTGGGTTTGCTGAGTTGCTTTTCCGGATCGTGAAAAATGAACAGTGGCTAATTGGGGGGCCAAATGGATTGGTTCGCGACATTCCGCCGCCTGCTATTTTCGGAGTGGTCCTCAATCAGAATTGGCACAATTACTACCACATTCTTGCCCTACTAAGCTTGGTAGTCTTTATTACCTACCGATTGCAACATTCGCGGGTTGGGAGAGCCTGGGTCGCGATTCGCGAAGATGAACAGGCAGCGGAAAGTATGGGAATTAATGTCAGTCGCTATAAGGCGTTGGCGTTTGCAGTCAGTGCAGCCATTGGCGGATTGGGGGGCGGCTTCGTGGCACAGTTCCAGGTTAACCTTAGCGCACCCTTCTTTGAATTCTGGGAATCTATTCTCATCCTCTGTATGGTCGTCCTCGGGGGTATGGGAAGTATAAGGGGTGCGATGATAGGCGCAGCGATTCTCGGATCCTTAGGAGAAGTGTTGAGACCCGGCATCATAATCCCTTATCAATTCGGCAGTGCACGCTACCTGATTTTTGGGATTATCCTCATCCTCCTAATGCGGTTCCGTCCCGGGGGATTAACGCTGAAAAAAACCTAAGGGGTCGAGGATGTGTGTACCGCTCTTTGTTTTCCGCGTTTTGCGGTTTGATGCCCGCCGACCGCTGACAGCCATCTTTCGCAGAGCAGCAGAATTAACGCCCCTACTACAAACAATTGAAACCGTTCTCGGTATTTGCCATCTCCATGGATTCTGAATTGCTGCCTTTCGAGCCGCGCTAAATCTGTCCGTAACTCGGTAATGCCAGCGCGGGCATGATAATAACTCCCGCCTCCTGCTTTGGCGATTTCTTGCAGATGCGTTTCGTCTAACCCCGTTAGCACGAGTTGGCCGTTGACATCACGTTTGTAGGGCGTAGTCTCTGTACCGGGCCCCCGGGGGAGTGGAATCGGGACGGGTTGTACAGGGTTCCCTACACCGACGCAATAGACGTACACGCCTACCTGATTCGCCTCTTTAGCAGCTGAGATTGCCGATTCTCCGTGATCCTCCCCGTCTGTGAACAAAATCAGCACCTTCTGTCCGCTGTCCTCCGGGTCTATTGCTGTTGGGATGTCCTGATCCGAAGTAAGTCGCTCGGTTGCTAGCTCTATAGCCGTGTCTATGCGGGTGCCACTATGGATCAGGGTATCAGCGGTTACTGCTTCTAAGAATTCGCTGAGCGTCTCGGTATCGTTCGTCACTGGACATACCACGAAACTTGCTTCGGCGAAGTAGAGCAAACCGAATCGATCATCCTCAAGTGCCTCCAAGAGTGAGAAAATAACCGCTTTCGCGTGAGTTAGGCGTCGCACAGATGTGTCGGCTTCTGCCAGCATGCTCGTTGAAATATCGAGTCCAAGCATAACATCCAAACTTTCTGCAACCCGTTCAGGTGCTGCCCCCCATTGTGGCCGCGCCATCGCCATCGTCAGAAAAACATAACTCAACACCAGCAATCCCGCTTGAACTTTATGGCGTCGTAGGTGTGCGGGATCCACAGTGCTGTGGAATCGCAGGAGTGCCTTCCGTTTCTGTCGCAATCCGAAGAGTAGTAACAGAATTAGGGGCGGCGCTGCCCATAGAAAGTGAAGAAACTCTGGATGACCAAAACGGAGCCAGTTCATTTTTTTCCTATTGCCTTTGGGCACCGCCCCCGCGTTGCTATCATGGAGAAGCTAAGATAGAGTTCCGTGCGCGTTCAAAAATCTCGATGGCATAGTCGAGATCCGGTTTGGACGCGATGTTGAATGAGATGCCGAAGTTCTTGACTGTCACGTTAGGCAAGTTCGCTCTGCACTCGACAATGTGGAGCGGCGTGAAGTCCCCATGGACATCAACGCGGAAGTGGGTCGCTTTTCTGGAAGGGTAAGTATCGAGCCACCAGCGGCCACCGATAGTCATTCGGAGCTTGGCGATGCGCGGTCGGAAGGTTGCGCCGCATGTATCAGCGTACCCTAAAAATTCATGGACGATTTGTAGAAGTGCCTCGTTTGACGCTAACGTTTCAACAAACGATGTGAGGGTCATGAACTCTTCTGCAGTGGGGCGGTAGGTCCGTTCCTCCTCCTTGACGAGTTTCCCGCCTAAGACAGTTTCGGTAGCGACTAAAATTTCGTCCGGGGCATGGTAGGAAAAATAGGAGATATAAGTGAGATCCAATCCGAGCGTGCGGAGATATTCAGCGACTTCCAAAACGCGTGTATCGACCCCTTCCGAGACGAGGACTAATCGCTGGCGTTGATTGAATGCGGAGGGTCGAATATTGCCCGGTTCGTATTCAAAGCATTCACTGTGAAGTGCCATGAGTGACGAAAACGTTTTACCTTGTTGTTGGCACCATCGATAAGTGATCTGCTCTAATTCTATGTAAGAGAGTTGAGAAACGCCGGCGGCGTATTCGAGAATCTGGGTGATTGCTGTTCGGGAAGGTTTTCCGCGTTTGAGTTCAATAATTACGCAATTGCCCTGACGATCCAGTGCCAGCAAGTCAATTTTCTGTTTTGACGTGCTCAGCGGGGGCTGCCTACTGATGACGCAAAGGGGTTCCCCAAGCACCAGCGTTGCGTCTTTTTCGAGCAGATCCTCGAAGTCGCGTTCCGCCCCAAAACGCAACGGTTCCAGTTTTCCAAATTTCCGGTCTTCCCAACGGTAAACTTCCATAGTTTCTTGGTGTGGTAGCGCTGCCTACCCAGTAGTGATGCGTTTGCGTCTATAGATTAAAATTTAGCCAACGGATGTGTTCGCGGTATGCTTCCACCTCCGCTGTGATTTTGGTTTGATTCCAATTATATTTTTCACCTAAGCATTGTGCGATTTGAAAGGCGATGTCAACCCCTTGTCCTAAAGTCCAACCTATGAGAGTGCGTCGCCAGAGAATATCGTCGAGTGTCATTGCCATCTCACCCCAATAGGCGTAGAGAAGCTCCGCCTGTGTGAATGGGACGGACGGTGTTATCGGTTTGGCAAGTGTTGCGTCCTGACTTATGAAGTCTTGAATGGCGCGATATCCTTCACCATATCGTTTAATGAGACGTTCTGTATCAAGGTTCGGTTGTAATTCCTGATTCTGATCTGTGTTTGATGCTATGTCTACTGCATCAGGTAGTGGACGAATGTCGGTTTTACAATGGCGAGGAACGTTCAAAGACGAGGCAAGAAGATTTACTGTTTCTTCTCCCATTTGCCGGTGTGTGGTGAGTTTCCCGCCATACAGGTACATTACCCCGCTATAGCGCAAAAGAGCTAGTTGAAAATTCTATTAGCATCTTGTTCGCTTAATTTCGGTCACTTCTCACCTATCAGATGGCTGTGTAAAGAGATCTTCCGAATAGCACTCAGAATTCCCGATGCAGCACCCGCTACCGGTTTCGTCAACAATGGCAGGAATATGAGTTGGGAACAAGCCTTTTCAGTGACAGGTAGATCCCCCGCAGTATAGGTTTCAAACACGCCACCCGTATCGACCGTACAGAGAGGACCGCGATTGTTCATGTACATATCGAGTCCGTGCGTGAAAAGCGGTAAGGTGTGGAGAAGTGGATATGGATTGCTATTTGTCGGGAGGCCACCTGAGAACAGCGGGACCCCATTGCCAACAAGAAGGGGATACGGATTATTATTTGCCAAGACCCCTTCTTTTCGGAGAGCATCCGCAAACATTGGTGCTGAGATTCCGTGCATCTCCTCTTCGTGGTATCGAATAGGGAATCCGAAGAATCCAGCTGATTCAGTGCCTGCATAAGTTTCAACAGGCGAAACACCCGGAATCGCCCGTAATCCGTCCGAGATTTCTTGAATATAGGCACGACGGCTCGCGTTGAGTTCATCAAGTTTTTTTAACTGGACAGAAGCAATACCGATAGCGAGGGGATGCGCGCGGAATTTAACACCGAGTCCCATTGGTGGAAGGTGCGTGTAGCGCAATTCTTCTTTTTCTGCTGCACTTATTGCACCCAGAGGGCGATTAACCTGACCGAGAAGACAGGCGCGTTCAAAAATGGCAGCATCATTGGTTGCCAGCATTCCCCCTTCACCACCGCTAACCGGCTTGTTACCTTGTAGACTCCATGCCCCTATCTGACCAATGCTTCCACATGGGGTCCCTTTGTAAGATGCACCGTGTGCATGAGAGCAGTCTTCAATAATTGATATTCCTGTTTCTGCGCTGAGAGCCATCAGTGCATCCATATCGCACACGTTGCCCCACAGATGCACTGCTACGATTGCTTTGGTACGTGGTGTGATACGCTTCTGAACATCAGCGGCATCAATGAGTAGTGTTTTCGGATCTACTTCACAGAAAATAGGGGTTGCCATCAACGCCAGTGCTGGTGTAATTGAGCCCATCCACGTGTACGTCGGACAGATAACTTCATCCTCAGGGCCGACACCGACCCCAAACATTGCACTATGTAGTGCTGCTGTGCCGTTGGTAAGGCTCAGTGCAAATCGGGTTTGGTGCCTTTCACACCATGTTTGCTCAAATTCTTGAACCGTTGGAGATGCACCAGAAAGTTCGTTCCGTAAGGTCATCTCATAGACAATCTGTGCCTCTTCCTCTGTGATTTGTTCCCATCTGTCTAAAATTGGATAGGTGGCGTCAGACGGTGTTTCAAAGATGGGTGATCCGCCTAAAACGGCGGGCAAATCTCTGGGGTCAGTTTTCAGATGAGACGATTTTACGCTATTCATTTCCATAGAATTGCTCGGTGTCTCTTTCTCACAGGGCTGTTTCGTTTTAAGAAATTATCGGGCTTCCGATCCTTTTTTCTCGACCCAGCGAGGTTCGGAATGCACATCGCCTTTGGGCGAGTACGCCGCAAAACCTCGCCTGCCCGGTTGGGGAACCGATAAAAAAGTGCGAAAAGTATTCACAGATACAAAGTAGATATATAAACGAAATGCCCCTGTCTCTCTCAAACGGTGAATTGTTTTATTCTTATGCCTATGTTATACTAAAGGTTGTGTGTTACGGATTCAATATTAGGCATAATAACATGTTTTAACCGTTTCTGTCAAATTTTAGCAGAGAGATTGAAAAAATATTGAACATCCAAAAGGCCCTCACTTCCCTGTTACAAGACAGAGCATCTCAAATCAAAAATCTGTTTGTTAATTACGGCTTATCGCCGCTCCTCGCCCTCTCTGGGTTTTTTCTGTTGTGTGGCATTGTACTCCAGCTACGCCGGCAGAGTCCGCTTGGGTTCTACAACATCATCTTTGTTAGCGGGTTTTCGAGCCTTGACGATTTCGGTTATGTGCTCTTTAACGCAACGCCACTGATTTTTACGGGGCTTGCTGTTGCGATTGCCTATAAAAGTGGGCTGTTTAATATCGGGTGCGAAGGGCAACTCTACGTTGGAGCATTCGCCGCTGCCTGGATAGGTATCCACCTAAACCTCCCTAGCTTTTTGTTAATTCCGTTGTGTATAAGCAGCGCCATGATTGCTGGGGCTGCATGGGGCGCAATCCCTGGTTTCCTGAAAGCGAGATACGGGGCACATGAGGTCATCAACACAATCATGATGAACTTCATCGCGTTTGCACTCATGAATTACCTCGTTCCGGCTGTGTATCAAGAGCCGGGACAGATGATACCTCAAACACCTCAAATTTATGAAGCGGCGCGACTCCCACGGGTGGCATCGCTATTCCCCATTCTGCCCCCCAGCAATCCGTTGAATTTGAGTTTCTTGTTTGCCTGTGGATGTGCGATTTGCTGTTATATCTTCTTAACATATACCTGTTGGGGATATGAACTTCGGTTGTTGGGAAAGGCACCAGATGTCGCCGCTTATGGCGGGGTTAACCCACGAGCTGTGACGATCTGGGTAATGGCGTTAAGTGGAGCAGTCGCGGGGTTAGCCGGAGTCGCTGAGGTATTAGGCTACCGCTATCGATTTTTGGATAATTTCTCGGCGGGCTGGGGTTTCACGGGTATTGCAGTCGCCCTCTTGGGTAGAAATAACCCTTTTGGTATTCTGGTGGCTGCTGTCTTGTTTGGGTTGTTGAATAAAGCCGCCTTAGATATTGAGATTTTGTTGGGGATCCGGCGAGGGCTGTTCCTTGCCGGACAGGGGGTATTGATTATCTGGTTCGTTTGCACAGAAGGTATTTCATGGAGAAGGCATTGATATTGACCTTAATCCCTACCACTTTGCGAATGGCGACACCGTTAGGGTTTGCTGCCCTCGGCGGAATTTACGCCGAACGTTCTGGTGTGATTAACCTTGCCCTTGAAGGGATGATGCTCATCGGAGCATTTGGCTATGTTATCGGAACACAGATTTCTGGTTCAACATGGATCGGGCTCCTTGTCGGAATGGGTTTCGGATTCCTCTGTGCCCTCTTACATGCTGTTGCGACGATTACTTTTCGATCAGAACAAATCGTCACCGGGATCGCACTTAACATCTTGGCGTTAGGGATTACAGAGTTCCTTGTCCCTACACCTGAACAGGTCAGCGGCCTGCCGCAGTGGGAGTTACCGTTTATTGGTGCCTATAGTTTGCTCATCTATCTATTACCCGTATTAGTGATTGTGAGTCATATCTTCTTATTTAAAACACCGTGGGGGTTGCGGTTGTGTGCCGCCGGTGAATCCGTCAACGCACTTGCAGCAATGGGTCTGAGCCGTACGAGATGGCAATACTTAGGCGTGCTGCTAAGCGGAATCCTCGCTGCTATGGGTGGGTGTTTTTTGGCAGCTGAGGTCCACTATTTTACAAAAGGGATGACAGCAGGGCGCGGGTATCTCGCGCTCGCAGCGGTAATCTTCGGGAATTGGCGGCCGCTGAGCGCTATCTCAGCGTGCTGCCTCTTTGGATTCGCTACAGCTTTGGAACTCGCAAACCGATGGGAGGTGCCAGTTCAGCTGCTAAATAGTTTGCCCTATATCTTAACCATGGTTGTCCTTGCTGGGTTCGTCGGGAGATCGCGCCCCCCTGCGAGTTTGGGGAAGACGGGGTCATGACCTTTTGACCTGGCATTATAGCAAAACGTCAGTTCGACTTAAACATTTCGTCCGTGTTAGCGGTTGTTCTCTCGCCTATCAAGGGACTAAATCGTTGCAGTGCTATTCTTTGTTACCGAGTTCATAATCGCTGGAATGACGACTGTAGTACCCATAGGATTTAGCCTGTTTCGGATCAATCATATTGCAAAGAACACCAATACCTTTGGTTGGAAAGGCTTCCGTCAGATCCCGTATACCCGTGAGTATGTCCGCCCGTCGGGTTTTCGTGATGTCAAAGACATAGACGATAACATCAACAATGTTTGCCAGAATCATCGGATCCGCCACAGCGCGGATTGGCGGCGAGTCGATGACGATCACGTCATATTCCGATTTTGCAAGTTCCAGCCAGTGTGTCATCATCGCTGAGTTGAGGAGTTCGATCGGATTGGGCGGGACGGTTCCGCTGGGAACTAAGTGCAAATTGGGGATACTTGTCTGCTTGACTGTTGTCCGCAATATATCTTCGGCATTTTCGGCGTTTAGGCGGATGAGTGCCTCGCTCAATCCCGGCTTACGCATGGCAACGCTCAGCGCAGTGGATTCAGAACGGTCAGTATTCCCTGAGTCCTCAGCTTGAAGCCGTTCCTCTGTTGGAAAGATAGTGTGCTGCGCGGGTCTGCGCATATCGGCATCTATGAGGAGAACGCTGTTTCCTCTTTGTGCGAGCGCAACAGCGAGGTTAGCAGAGGTTGTACTTTTGCCTTCCCCACGCGTTGCGCTCGTGACAAGGACGGTTTGCACGGGGGCACCCGGGTTCAGAAACGGTAATTTCGCTTGTAGGGCACGGAACGTCTCCGCTGACTTTGAGTGCGGCGCGTCGTGAACGATGAGGGGAAGTCGATAGGCTCGGCGTTTTTTGATTGACGGGAGAATACCGAGAAAACTCGGCGCTTCAGGCATCGCATCCAGTTGCCGTACTGCCTCCTCCAACCGCAGATATGTATCTTTGAAGTAGTTTTTCGCGACAGCAAATGTCACAGCTAGCAGCATGCCAAGGAAAGCGCCTAAAGCGAGGTTAATTTTTAACCGGGGCTTCAACGGTTCTTCGGGGGCACGCGCTGCGTCCAATACCTTAATGCTCTCTGTCCGCGCTTGAGAGAAAATCTCTGACTCCCGCAATCTCGTCTCTAAAGCTACCACTTGTGCGTTATAAAATTCAATATCGCGCTTGAGTCGGTAGAATTTCAGTTGGTCGGGTGACCATTCTTGGAGCTCTGCGAGGTGTGCTGCAATTTGGGCAGTGACTTCCGCTTTCTGCTCCTTGAGGCTGATAAAAGCCGCTTGTGCCTCATTGACCTTCTCCGAGATTACTTGGTGAAGTGGGTTGTAGGAAGATGTTGTGCTGGTTATGTTTTTTTCTTCTTTCGCAAGCCGCTCTTTTGTTTCCCGGATTTGTTCATCTACAGAGGTAACCTCAGGATGCGTCTCATCGTATTTGCCGAGAAGCGCAGCCCGGTCAATTTCATATTGGTTCAAACTATCCCGTAATTTGGCATGTGACGGATTCTGCCCGATTGTTTCCGAGATAATATTTTCTGATAATTCTGCCAACTCTGCCTGATAAGTGGAGAGTTGCAGCTCCGCGCCTACTAGGAGGTTTATCAATTCATGTTCTTTAACTTGGAGTGCCAGTATGATTTGTGTGTGCGTGCCGCCTTCGGCGTTTAAAGTAATCTCCGGATGTTTTTTCTGAAAGGCAAACAGTTCATCTTCAGCTTGCGTCAAGTTCTCCTTCGTTTCAGTTAACAGTGTTTGTGCGAACGGCGTTTGCCACCAGTTCATCTGTTCAGCAGTTTCTGCTTCGACGGCCCCCTGGAATACTGCTGCAATCCTATTAACCAAGTTTTGCGCTCGTTCCGGTGTTCGCTGTGCCACGGTGACAGTAATTACGTTTCTATCGATGACCTCTTCGACCTTTAACTGTTCATCAATAAGGGTCTTGATGAAGAAGTCTTCCCACTCACGCATCGTCAGGTTGCTTTGTTCTGTCGCATGTGGGTCGAGTGCAATATTGAGCAAATTAGCAAACCACACCAGCGATCGCGCACGATGGACGGGTAGGGGGTCAAGGAGCCCTTCTGCTCTCAGTTGACGCACTGCCGGGGCAACGACAAGGTCCCGCGACTGTAATTGTGCCGCGTAGGCACCTAACGAAGTCCCCTTCAAGAGCCCAGATAATGGTAACTGTGAGAGGAGGGTCGAGGCGGGTTGGTTGTCTATGATACGAATCACTGTTTCGGATTGATAAACGGGTGCCGTGAAATCGGTTACAAGGAACGCTCCAAAAACAGAAAGCACAAAAATTAGAAGGACACTCCACTTGTTCCGAAAGAGAATCCAAAAGTAATCTGATAATCGGATTTCTCTAATTTCTTCAAGGTGCCTATCGCTTGTCTCTTGCATCTCTGACCTTAACCTCTCATTTATCTTGCCCAGATGTTGAAAAGTAAATTCACAAATGATATCGTAGATGTGATAATTCGCCAATCTAAACGTAGCCGTTCACGGACTCGGAGTTGATCTTTCGGATGTAGATAAATTTCCGACTGGACCTGATCGAAGTTTATCTCCTCTTCTGTCCCATCTGCGCGCGTTAAAAGGCACTTCTTCGGATTCGCCTTCTCCTCGTCGAACCCACCTGCCATGACAATAGCCTCTCTTAAAGGCACAGGTTCAGTGATGACGTATTGCCCGGGTTTCTCCACGGCTCCTGTAACACTTATTTTTGCCTCGGCGAGTGGGATGTACAACGTATCGCCCGGGGACAGCGTGGCATTGGGATTTTCTGCAGACAGATCGGCTAAAATACGTTCCTTACTGGTAATAATTTCTGCATTGCGCAGGTCTGCAAAATCGGATCTCGACCCGCCAGCAAGCCTCAGTACTTGCGTCGCTGGCACTTCTGGTAACGTTATAGGGTAAACTCCTGGGGCGGCTACAGCGCCTATGACGCGCACGGATCGCTGTTGATAGATGGACGGAACGAAAATAGTATCATAGTCCTCTAAAGGAACATCGGGGCCGCCATCGTCAATCAGTTGGACGTAATCGACCTTTTTGTGGAGCTGCCCATCACGCCAGATGTAAATGCTCCTGAGATCGGCGACTTCATAGATGATGTCTGCTGAGGCCAAGGCTTGGAGCAGATAAACCTGTCCGACTTCAAAGACATGCAGATTGCCGCGGCCTCGCGGCGTAACCGCACCGAAAACGAGAATTGTACGCTTCGGCTGCATGAGGGTCACGAACACGCGCGCCGTGGGAAGTTGTTTTGAAAAAGCAGCTTGCATCTTGGCCTGCAGCTCGGAAACGGTAAGCCCCGTCGCTTTGATGAGTCCAATAAGGGGATAGGAAACATAACCATCTTGTTGAATTGGCACTGGAATTCTGTCTTTGCTATATTCCGGGTACCCATCGACGGTCACGACAAAACTATCCCCGATCTGCAATCTGTATGTGGACAATTGTTCTGAAGGATTTTGATCTTTGAGGGGCGCTTCTGTCCTGACAGAGGAATTTTCGGTAGGAGAATCTTCCGCAAAAATCGGTATTGGCGAATAAATGTGTATCATTAATAGATACAGAACGAAATGGCTAAGCGTCTGTTTTAGCGACCTACGCATGTCACGCAATATATAGCGGCGTAAAGCAAGAGTATTCATAAAAAATTACTGTTGGCCTGTTCCAAAAGATTTCGTTTGTTTCGTTGATTTTTGGGCACCATATCCTTGTCGATGCTTGGCACTCGAGGCACGGTCTACAAGCGGACATCCTATATTTTAGCAGCTACATGGCGGAAATGCAAAGGAAATTACGCGTGCCATTTGTGATAGAACTCTCGTTTTTAGTTACAAACCACGCTACTTTTCTTCAAAAAAATGAAGCACAAAACCCTTTTATACGCGAATCCTACTCATCCTCAAATTCCTGTGTAGTGAACTGCAGCGTTTGACAATTCTCCGCCACCGTGCGGACAACATCATCAGGGATTCCATTTGAGACTCTTGCTTGAATCTCCATTGTCACTTCGATATTTGATCCGGGTAAGCTGGTAAGATGCTGGACGACTTCCGCGATAACCTGCTGTGCATCGCGTCCTGCACGTATTGGATCCAAATTGACAGTGCCGTAGAAACGTTTGGGGCTCGCTGCTTGTGGAGGCGTAGTTCCGGTCTCCGTCCGTTCTGTTTGTTCGGCTGACGGAGTATGAGGCGGTCCATCTTCTTCTATACCGGGGGCCGACTGCTGAGGAGCTGCTTCTGTTTGCTGCGCCGCCTCGGCTTCAAACTGCTTTGCTGCCACATCGGGTTTCACTAACACGCTTTCAGCGTCAAGATAGATTGAACCAGCAAGGTTACCGAATTGCAACCCGTGATATCGTCCGGTAGCGTCAACGTTGTTTGCGTATCCGAACGTTTGTGTTTTAATCCCTTCCCGAACGGTATCGAGGAGGACATCAGCATCGCGTAGGCGCGACAGATACAGATAAGTTGCAAGATACTCCCATACGCGCCTGAGACTGATATGCGCTTCGTCTTTCCATAGCCAATTGTCCAGTTCCATCTTTAGCAAAACGGGCGACCATTTTGTGATGAGCTGCTGGTCGTTTCGGACTTTCGCAATCGCTTTTGCAACTGGGTTGTCCTCCGAGCCCGGCATGCGTATTTCTTCCCACACGATCGGGGCTGTTCCCTCTTGTGTTGGGATGAGGAGCCAAGCATACGCCTCGTTGAGGCGTATCGCGACGGTGGCATCGTTCTGTTTTTTTCCCTGGGAGGCTTCGCGCCGCTGGTTTGCATCAAGGTTCAAAGCTTCCGCCTCCTGTACGATTGAGTCCCATGCAAGGTAACGCCGGGTTTCGCTTTGAAGGGAATCCCATGCTCCAGTGTCAGGTGCGCCGAAGATAAGCATGTTGCGATACGTTCTGGGGATGTCGCCCCGTTTGTCTAAAATCTCAGATGCCGTTGTAAGTGCCTCTGAATTTTGCGCGCTCGCTTGATGCCCTGTTGTGGGTGGGAGGATTACCAATCGTGCTGTCGATTCGTCAGGTACATCTGCTGATGAAGGACATAGATGGACGGCTCTGAAATCTCCACGCTTCTGCGTCTGTTGACGCAATCGGCGGACAATCTCCGCCTCTATGATTTCGGGCTCTAACTTAGCTGCGCGATCTTCCATCGTTCTGCGGAGGTTCGGGTGTGTGTCATACCAATACCGTTGGGCGCGGGTATAAAGGTGTGTCAATCGATCCGTCAGGTGTCTGGTTGCATCATTGAACACGGAGACGTGTTCATCGGGCTGTACGACACCGAGGCGAATCCGCATTTCTTCGATACCGCGCACGGCTTGTCTACTTCCATGTGGGGCGCTCCCCAGGAAGATTGTGCGTGCCACACGGCGTGCCGCGGAGATTTCGCCAAACCGTGTGTTCCCTTCGTCAATTGCGCGAGGCCCGGAACGCCCCCCATCTACGTCCTTATCCACAATGGTGCTCCAATTCTCGGGTAGATACCGCAGGAGTTCCTCTCGCACACGCGTTGAATCGAGAGGGATAGCGCCGGGAAGAATTAGCGGTGCCCGATCTTCGTTTATCCATAAGTGATGGATAACGGCTGCCATGAAGCGCAGCACCCCACGAGTTTTCTGGAAATTGTCAAGCGGGGACCAGTCGTCATAGAGTCTATCAAATAGTTCAGGGTGAATTGGATATGCCCGCCGGAGCCGATCGAGATAGAGGGTGTCGCGACACGCAACTGGGAAATCTGACGGGTTTTCGTCGTATAGCTGGGTGAACGCTCGGCAGACTGCGTCCTGAGCGGTTTGATCTTTGACAGGCGAGAATAACCGTCGCCGGACAATTTCAAAGCCTTCATCTGCATCCACAGGTCGCCAAACCCCTTCAAGCCTACCAATTGTCTGTTGAATCCGTTCCAATGCCGCTTGCCCGGCCTCGCCGCCTATTTCGATGTCGGATTCTGGAATTGCAGCGACGAGTTGACTCCGTTCCGCATTTTTGACTGCCTCTGTTAAGGCCTGCACGAAGGTTAGGTTCGCGTCGAACGAACCGGCTGGCAAGCCGTCGACACCGTAGATGTTGCGGGTATACGCGACTAATTCGTCTATAAGGATAATTGCGGGCCCGAATGCCTTGAGGAGTGTGGTGAGGTCGTTTGCGCCGGGGGCAACGCTCTTTTCGTCTGCTGCTTGGACGATTGCATACCCCTCTTGGCCACCGAGCTGGGCCGCAATATTCCCCCAAAGCGTTCGGGTTGGAATGCCATTGACTTCTTGCGTGCGAGAAGGATTGAGAGCTGTTCCTACGATTACAGCGAAACGAGCTGTTGGCAGTTCACTGACTTCTGCGGCATCAAGAATCAGTGCTGCGCCTTCCATCTGTGTGACATCGGCTTCCCCACGAAGCAGGTGATACAACGCCAACATGCTATGCGTTTTTCCACCACCGAATGCGGTTTTTAGCTGGACAATCGGGTCGCCGTCTTTGCCTGTTACCTGCCTAACAGCGGTAGCGCAAAGCCGTCGCATGCCTGCTGTGAGGTAGGTGCGCGCGAAAAATTCTATCGGATCTTGGTATTCTGTATCGGCATTGCCTGCGATAACTTCACCGAGGTTCGCGGCGAATTCCGCTTGGTGATAACGCCCTGCTGCAATGTCGGGGTGAGGGGTGACGGTCTCGCGCCACGGTGTCAGCGGCATCAGTTTCTCCAATAATTAAAGTTTCTCTTGTTCTGCCCCGCATCTGAGGCAGCGATTCTCGCCTGCAAATACGAGACACCCTTTTGTTATTCACACCGAGTCGTCACGATCACGACTCCTCAATATTCTAGTTCTTGCTGGGTTTCCTGCCCTTCAAAACTCGTCCGTGCTGCCTGAATATGTGGCCATGAGGTGATGAGCTGGTTGTAAGCAATCGCCTCCTGCGCCCACCCTTTTCGTTCACAGATAGCAAAAAGGCGGTATGCCAACGCCCGGGCATTCTCGACCTGTTCGCTACCGAGTTGATTGGCAAGCCGTGCGACGGCTACTTCACCGCCCCGATCAAGTGCTTTGATAAGGTGTTGCGTGCATTCCCATGTATTTATACGTCTATCCGAAGTTGGATGCCATTCGTCAGGATATTCCTCACGAGAAAGCAGACGGACGCTTCCGGCGCGGGCTTGTAGGATGCCTGATTCCGCTATGCCTGCTACGCTGGTGTCTTTGGCGCGTGCAAGGACATCGGCATCACCAAAGGATGCTTGTTTCATCCCGTATTGTTCAAACCATGAGATGCAGAATCGGGTATCTGCGTCAAAATCACCCTCTTGTTCAGTGAAGTAGGCATCGAGTTCAGCGTTGATAATTTGCAGTGCAGCGCGAACGCGCATTGGGCTTCCATCGGCTTCCAGAATGCTGCTGTAGTTTGAAAAAACTGCCATGCCGGGACCAATTGCTGCTTGCGCGAGATCAACGGGAGCAATATTGCTTCTTTGCAAGTATCGCAACGCGTTGGGAAGTTTGCTGCGAAGTACAGAAGTGAAATTCCGGCGGGTTGTTATGTTCGCACTACCATGGAGCGCACGACAAACTAGAACAACTGAGGAACTAAGAACGTTACTCCCTTGTGCACGAGGGCGAGCACTTCTTTCGGTGCGGATTGGCCATGTACCTGTGATCTGAAAACCAGATTTGATCAATCCCTCAAGCATCGTTTCCCATCCTGTTGAAGCAATACCATGATCCTTTTTATCCTTTTCAGATTGTTTAAATGCATAATAGACAGTGACCGGATAGTCGGAGTGCACATTACTCTGCATAATCTGAAAAGCTCTACCTAAACCTGTCAGAAAATGTGATTCGGCCTTTGATTTATCCCCACCGAACTGGAATGGATTAGCAACAAGTTCTTCCGATTTAGGAGAAAGTATCAAGTTAAACAAATCGGGGTATATTTCTTTTAAACTACGACGAAGCCAAATATAAAAATAGTCTGAAAGGTCGGCGTATCCAATGTTATCATAATAGGGTGGGTCTGTCGAAATAATAGGAGTAGTAACATTAGTTAATTCATCTGCTGCGTCGATTTGTCTTGCAGATCCGTTTCCGTTTGCTGGTAACCTTCTAATAACCTTGCTCACCCAGTCAATGGCTCCTAACCAATTGCCACTGGCTTGTGAAAAAGGGTTGCCCTCAGCAAAGTCCCATACTATAGGAATAGCTTGACGGGTAAAAGTTTGACCGATAAACTCACCGCTTGGAGTCCAAGTTGCATTACCTGACCAAAAACTAGCCCCCCGGCTCAATGCACAGCTTAAATATGTTGCCACGGCACCGGCATAAGTTCTTGCTTCCACAAGACTGGTTTTAATAGCGTCTGTCTCTATCCTTTTTCGTGCCTCAATCACCAAATCACTGAATGTTGTTAACGCAACGAGTTGGCGAGACGTAAAGAGATGATGATGCTGGGTCATACCGTAATTTTGAACTCTAAAGCCTAGTGCCCTCTTGGGTAAGCTTGTTTCAGGAATTCCTTGTGGTAAAGCCCTATCTGCAACCACTATGTGTTCATCAGACGGGGGAAAATAAACGCGTCCTCGATTCCCCTGTGCTGCAATAGCAATTAGTTGCGTTTTTATGCGTCTTGCTTTCCCTTCGATGCGAATATAGTCTAATCGGACTCCTTGGTTACAGACAATACATCGGGCACCCCGTCGTTCAACAGTCCCCTTAGGTGGGACACCTTCTCCCATTTTTATTTCGTATTGAACCGTCCTATTGACAGTATTGACAATCGGTTCAATCCACGCCTTATTTCCCCGTCCTTTCGATAGCCAAAAAGAGTTAACGAGTGGCATCTGGGCCCCGCAGACGGGATTCGAACACTTCACTGTTCGCGCCCACACCCACGCAATAACTGTCGATTCACCGCCCCCCGGTACCTTCACTTTCGGGTAGAGATGCCCAATTCGTTTATAGGCTTCCTTCCGCATCCATTCGCCGTAGTAGCGAACATCTTCTGCCAATCCGTCAGCACCTTTCCATGTTTGACTCCGCAGCGAATCACTTTGTACATCGGGATTCACGGGAGGCTGTCCAGCAAAGCGTGGGGGAATCTCAATCATTGCTTTTGTGATGAGTACTGCAACGGGGTTGAGGTCGCTGCCGTATGCCTCTAAACCGAGACGTTGGGCTTCCAGTGGAATTGAGCCGCCACCGCAGAATGGATCTAACACAGGTGGGGGATGCCCATGTGTTGATTTAAGAATCTCGGCGCGTGCCTTCTCCAGGATATACTCGTTATTAATATTCTCCCATTTTACCAGTTCTTTAATAAGGTCAAAAAGGCGTTCGCGCTCATGTTCCTGAGAAGCTTCTGTTGGAAATTCTTCAGGATGGCTGGAAGGGTCATCAACAAGTGAGGCGAATAACACCGCTCGGCATGCGGCTAATGGTTTTCGCGACCACCAGAGATGTAGTGTAGATGGGTGGCCGTGGCGAATGGATTTTTCCCGTGCGGCTTCACGGTTAATGTCATCTAAGGGTAAAGCGACTTCAATGAGTTTTTTGCGGTAAGACATAGTGTTTCCTTTCAATGTACTACATCATACCACAAAGGCAAGAATTTTGTAAATTCAATTTATTAGGACCTACGCGGTGTGTTCTTTTGTACCAGCTCTTCTTGGTGTGGCACAATCTAACAGGTTATGCTACAAAACTTATGCGGTGTGTTCTTTTGTACCAGCTCTTCTTGGTGTGGCACAACCTAACAGGTTATGCTACAAAACTCATGCAGTGTGTTCTTTTGTACCAGCTCTTCTTGGTGTGGCACAATCTAACAGGTTATGCTACAAAACTTATGCGGTGTGTTCTTTTGTACCAGCTCTTCTTGGTGTGGCACAACCTAACAGGTTATGCTACAAGCGCTTGGATACAGATGTCCAGATAGCGCGTGCTTGTTCCACAGCTGTGGCAGCATCTGTCTGCGTGGGTTCTTGACCGTCTTCCGGGTAGCGAGCTTCTACTGCCCATCGGGATAAATTCGACAGATCTGGATGCGCATTTTTGAGGTGCCAATGCTCAGATAGTAGGTCCCGTAAAGTATCCAAGTCGTGGGGCCTCGGGAAATCAATCGCGAAAAAGATGAGGGCCGCCTTGAGGGCTTTTTCAGCAGCTTGTTGCGCAAACCAACAGCATTGACGAGGGGGTACGTGAGGGTGCTCTGAAAACGTTTCAGCGGTTAGCAAGTCTTCCTCCGCAAGCCGGAGCCAGCGAGCGGTGTCTCCCAGTCGGTCAGCTATTTGCATATCGGAGTTTACCTTCTTGTTGGGCACATTGCAGTGTGCGTTTGGGTTCGAATTCTTCCAAACGGTTTTACCTTCTTGTTGGGCATACCGCAGCACGGAGCCAATCCGCGTACGGCTACGCTCCAGCTCTTCCGGTGTTGATAGGAGGATGTCCTTGGGTACGGGTACATCAGCAAGGGTGCGCATCATCTCAAGAGCAGTTTGCCGTTTATCAGCAAGCTCAGCAAAAACGACCAACAAATCGATGTCGCTATCTCGATCTGCCTCTCCGCGAGCTTGTGAACCAAAGAGGATAATTTGCAACGGATCAAACTCATGCACGATACGCTCTGTCATGATTGATATGAATTTGTTATTCATCGGCCTCGGCTTCCTTGTCAATCCGCGGTTCAGATAATTAGCCCGGGGGTTCTGCGCGGGCAAGCAGCTCATTCAGGTTGTAATTCACGCTCGTCACGCCGAAATCTGGTTCTTTCTGGAACGGTTCTCGAATATAACGCGGTGCTTTTGCCGCGTCGCCATCCACTTCAACGATAGCGAGGATAAAACTGTCCGGTTTGTTGAATGCCGTAAAAATCTGCGTTTTAGAAACAGTGACAGTCGTCGCATCGGGGGATTTACCTTTGACCTCAATAAAGAGTAGCTGGTTGGTTTTTGGATCTCTGGACTCAATATCGTAGCCGGGATTTTGGTGGTGCATCTCCGTCGGTTTGCGTCCGAGTTTGCGTTCTGCTTCCATCACAGTAGCGACAGCGAGTCTATCAATGCGTTCTCTGTCGGTTTGTGAAAAGGTAACAGGTGCGGAAAGTGCGGGATCGGATGCAGCGTCTAATAATCCCTGTGGGACGATAAGTGCGCCACCAATGACGACGGGTGGCAGTGCTGAAATCTGCAACTCCAATGCTAGCTCTTCTGTCCGTTTTTCAAGCCGTGCCTGCAAATCATCAGCTCGTTGGCGTGCGTGTGCAGCGTTGAGGCTGGCAGCGTTTGCCTTTTTTGTTTTTTCAGCAGAGGTACTCGCCGACACAGAAAGGGGCTCATGTTCCATTAGGATATTAAGTTCTGCTTGTTTTTGGTGATCTTTTGCTTTTTGTTCATACTCGTATGCCCGATTGTCCCAATAGTTAATCTCTTTTGTAAGGCGTTCCTGAACTGCCTGTTCTGTTTTTTCGACAAGCGTTTGTCTCAGTGCTTTTACTTCGTCAAAATGATTCGAGACAAGATATTCCACAGCGTAGTCCTTAATTTCTGATTCTAAATCCGTGTTTAACCAACCTTCTTCTAATAGGGGTTTAATCAGCGCTCGTTCGTTTTCATCTATCGGCCGGTAATCGAGATACGGCGCGTGTCCAGGACTGCTAACCTTCTTGTTGCTGTTGATTTCCACAAACTGCATCTTTCGTGAAATAACGTGTTGGCTCCCATCACTATGCGTGCGCCCATCCTGAATCGCGTTTTCGAGGTAAAATAGGACACGAGCCTCGTTACGCTGTGCATCTGAATCAATCAAAACAGTGCCTTGCTTGAGTAAGTTTTGATGGTGTTCTAAAGTTACACTGAGTGTCGCATCAAGCAGCGGGTGGCCAGGACAAACAAACTCCGCAAGCGGTTTCCCTTGAATGTTCGCCTTATCTTTTTCAAATGTAATCCGCTCATATCGATGCAATATAGGTTTACCCATCCCAGAGTCACGGTTAAGGACAATTGTAGGGACGTAGCGAATTTCATAGCGTCCCTGTTCGCGTTCATATAACGTTCCCCCGAGCTGTGAAAATGCCTCACGGAAAAAGGAGGCGATGAAATGGGGTTGCAACCGTCGGGCTTCGGCGCGTTCCATTTCTTCACGGATATTGCCAAGGCGAGTCGTGTCGATTATTCCATGAGTTAGAACGTTCTCTTTAATCAGGGTCTGTAGGTAGTCGCGGTTTATCACGCTATCAATGGCTTCCGTTAACCGCGCTTTGACTTCGGGTTTGTCACCTTCACGGATGGCTTCAATGAGGAGGTTTCGGAGCGATGTGTTCGTAAAGCATTTACCGAGTACGTCGAAAACAGCACCCCCCAAGGCATCACGTTGTAGTCCAAGTTTATGAAGGAGTGTATTGAACACTTCACCTTCACGGGTTTCTGCCGAGACAAGATTCCAGAGATGACAGATGTCCATCTGTCCAATTCGGTGGATCCGTCCGAACCGTTGTTCGACGCGGTTTGGATTCCATGGGAGATCATAATTCACCATTAAGTGTGAGCAATGCAAGTTAATGCCTTCCCCTGCGGCATCTGTTGCAACCAGAATTCGCACGTCTGGATCTTGCATAAATGCTTCCTGCGCTTTTCTCCGGTCTTCGCGTCGCATGCTCCCATGGATCGTGACAAGTGCCTCGGTACGCCCAATCAACGTCTCGATTCGCTCTGCCAAATACTTGAGTGTATCCCGATGCTCTGTGAAGATAATGAGTTTGCGGCGGTGTCCTTGCTCGTCAAACAATTCTTTAGCGGCATCAGCCTTGCTTTCCCCTTGCAAAAGGTTTGAGAGCTCCTCCCACTTCTGATCTGTTCCGCTACAACGGACCTTTTGTGCGAGTGCTTCCAAGCGGTGGAGGGTTTGAATCTCTGCCGCCAGTTCAGCGATCGTTAAGGCTGCTGAAGCATGGGCAACAACTTTTTCTTCCGTGGTTTCCACCTCTTCAGCCGGGGATTCATCATAGAATTCGTCTGCTTTTTCAGCGTTTGTTGGCAATTTGTCATTTACTTGTATATCCAACGTGGTTTGGGCATCAGTTTTGCGGCGTTGTTCCTCCTGAAGTTGTTCTTCCAGCCGTTGCCGACGACGTTCAATAGAACGATAAATTGCTTCTGGCGAAGATGCCAACCTGCGCTGTAAGATAGTGAGCGCGAAACCAATTCTGTTGCCTTGTTGCCCTTTGATGCGGTCGGCACGATTCATCTCTTCACGGACGTAAGCCGTCACTTCATCGTATAGAGACTTCTCTAACTCGGATAGTTCATAATTAATCGTATAGGCATATCGTTCTGGGAATAGCCGCGTCCCGTTAAACTTCAACAAATCTTCTTTCACCATACGCCGCATCAGGTCAGAGGTATCCGTGGTATGAACCCCCTCTCGGAATCCCTCAAATCGGTCTGCATCCAACAGCGCCATAAAAAGTTGGAAATCTGCCTCTTTACCGTTATGAGGGGTCGCTGTTAGCAGTAGAAAGTGGCGTGTGCGTTTTCCAAGTCGTTGCCCGAGGCGGTAACGTTTTGTTAGGCGCGGTTTATTCCCATAAACTGGCGCGGACATCTTGTGTGCTTCATCACAGATAATAATATCCCAGTGCGTTTCTTCCAATTTTGCTTGATACCTATCAGATCGACTGAGTTGATCAAGTCGGCATATAAGCAGATTCTTTTCCTGAAATAGGTTTCCAGTGTGAGCGGTGTTAAACTTATCACGGGTGAAAATCTCGAAGGATAAGTTAAAACGTTGATAGAGTTCTGCTTGCCACTGTTCTACAAGGCTTCCGGGACATACAATTAAGCACCGTTTCAAATCCCCGCGCACAAGGAGTTCCTTGAGATACAGTCCTGTCATAATCGTCTTGCCTGCACCGGGGTCGTCCGCGAGAAGATAGCGTAAAGGCTGACGTGGCAACATCTCTTCGTAAACCGCGGTGATTTGGTGTGGCAGTGGATCTACTCGTGAGATATGCACTGCGAGCAGGGGATCGAATAAATGTGCCAATTGAATGCGATGTGCTTCAGAAACAAGCCGGAACGTATCACCGTCTCCGTCAAAACTCCACGGAAGGCTTTCGGTGACAATTTCAAGGTCGGGTTCGGCAGAGCGAAAAAAGAGTTGGTTCCTGAATTTCCCAGCCGAATCTGTAAAGAATAGGGTAACAGCATTAGGACCTTGCCACTTCACAAAATCAACTGTTATCTGCTGGTTGGGTAATATGCCTTTAACAATAGTCCCTGGTTGAAGTGATTCTAATCGTGCCAAATTAATGTTTCCTTACGTTTCAGGGTGAAAAGGAGTTGTATGATGTGCAAGATATTTTTCGATGGGGTCTTATTTGGATTTTTCCGGACTTACGCAATTTTGACCATCGGGTGCGTTGTTAGCTGGAGGTTCTTGTGAAACTCAGACGTTCTGGTGGCACAGCCTAACAGGTTATGCTACGAAAGATGCACAGCCTAATAGGAAACTATGCTACGAAAGATGCACAGCCTAATAGGAAACTATGCTACGAAAGATGCACAGCCTAACAGTCTATGCTACGAAAGCGCCTCGTTGTTCACGTAATATTATACCATTTTCTTTGTTGATCAGTCAATCCCCTAATCGCTAACTGCCCTTCCCGCCCTGAGATTATGTGATTGCTTTAACCTGCGGATTTATGTTAATATACTCTCGTGAATTTAAAAACTATTGTTACACAACTTCAAGACAAACACGTGATGATTATCGGCGATATTATCGTGGATGAATATATCTGGGGTGATGTAAATCGGATTTCGCCTGAAGCCCCTGTACCGGTGTTTGAGGCCTCCACGGAGACAATCGGTTGCGGGGGGGCTGCGAACGTCGCCCAGAATGTCGCAAGCCTTGGTGGAAATGCAGCACTTGTGGGGGTAATTGGGGCGGACAGAACCGGTGAAACATTAATCCGGATGGCTACCGAGATGAATCTCGGTATTACCGGAGTCTGTGTTGATTCCGAACGACCCACAAGCATGAAAACCCGCGTCATTGCCCATGCCGCTGCGTCAACTTTCACTGCGGGGACGCGAGAACCCGGGCAGCATCTGCTTCGTATTGATAGGGAGTCTAAACAAAAAATTTCTGACCGTTTGTCAGAGCGCCTGTTAGCTGAAGTGGTTTCTCAATTGCCAGCCAGTGATGCCGTTGTCTTTGCTGACTACGATAAGGGTGTTGTGAATGCCCAACTTATCAAGGAAGTGGTAAAACAGGCACAGTTTTACGATGTTCCGGTCGTCGTTGATCCAAAGCGCGATAATTTCTGGTATTATGAGGGTGTCACCGCGCTGAAACCGAATTATAAAGAAGCCAGTGCCGCTGTTCATGAAGAAATTACCGAGGTGGCTGACCTGATGACTGTCGGAGAGAACATTTTGGATCGGTTATCCCTTGAGGCGTTGTTAATTACACGTGACGCCGAGGGAATGTCTCTGTTCCAGCGAGGCACCGACGGGAACTTGCAAGTGAGGCATCTACCACCTTATTCCAACGTTGTAACGGATGTGACAGGCGCGGGGGACACTGTTGTTGCAGTTTTCACACTTGCCCTTGCCGCAGGAGCCGAATTTTATAGTGCTGCGGTACTGTCCAGTCTTGCTGGTGGGATTGTTGTCGGAAAAATGGGGTGTGCGACCGCTACGTCAGAGGAATTGCTTCAGGCGATTGAAGGGGCACAGGTTCTATCTGTATGTTAGAGAGATACAAGATGAAAGCTATCTTTCTCGATCGGGATGGCGTTATCAACCGGAACCCCCCAAATATGGGTTACGTCCGGAAGTGGGCAGACTTCTCCTTTATTCCAAGTGCCCGTAGAGCAATCCAAAAACTGACGCAAAACGGGTATCGCGTCTTCGTCGTAAGCAATCAATCCGGGATTGGGCGGGGACTTTATTCCGAAGAAGACGTGAGAGATATCCATTTTCGAATGACGACTCAAATTGCAGAAGCAGGCGGAAGAATAGACGCTGTTTATTACTGCCCGCATCACCCCGACGCGGGGTGTGATTGCCGAAAACCGAAACCCGGCATGCTGAAGCGTGCTGCACAAGAACATAACATTGACCTCTCAAGCGCATATTTTATTGGTGATGTACTTACAGATATTCAGGCGGGTAAGCGCGCGGGGACCACAACATTCCTCGTCTTAACCGGGCTCGGACAGGAAAGTTACCACGCTTACATTAATGCTAACTATGGCCGGTATGGGAATGAAGAGGAGTGTCGCCCAGACAAGATATTCACAAATCTTTACGCAGCGACACGCTGGCTACTTTCGTCGTAGGTTTCAAGCTGAAATTTGCGATAAAAAAAGAAAATGATTCTTCAAAAAATAGCGAACCGAAGTGCGCGTGCTGGCGTTATCGGGCTTGGTTATGTCGGATTACCGCTTATGGTTGCCATCGCGAGTGCCGGGTTCCGAGTTACAGGTATTGATATTTGTCCGCACAAAATAGCGCAACTCAAACGGGGCATCTCTCATGTGCCGGATGTCCCCAATGCCGTGCTTGGAGCCCTTATTGCCTCTGGACAGATACAGGTCACGACTGACTACGCCGTGCTTCGTGAGTTGGACACTGTCAACATCTGTGTGCCAACGCCTTTGCGTGAGAACCGAACGCCTGATATGCAGTTCATCAGCGCTGCAGTCGAGCAAGTCGCCCGTCACTTGCGCACCGATCAGCTGATTGTCCTTGAAAGCACTACCTACCCCGGGGCGACCGAAGAAATTGTCCTGCCAAGCCTCAAATCCGATTTCAGAAGAACTGACAGCTCCCCGTCTACACAAGTAGGGCGCGATTTCTATCTCGCTTTTTCACCCGAACGTATTGAACCCGGAAACAGCACCTACTTTGTGACAAATACACCTAAAATCATCGGGGGTGTTACCGCGCAATGCACCCATGTTGCCAAAACATTTTACGAGCAGTTTATCAATAAGACGCATACCGTCTCTTCGCCCCGCACAGCGGAGATGGTCAAGTTACTGGAGAACACGTTCAGAAGCGTCAATATCGGGCTTATCAATGAAATTGCCCTTATCTGTGACCGAATGGGTTTGGATGTTTGGGAGGTCATTGATGCCGCTGCGACAAAACCTTTCGGTTTCATGCCTTTCTATCCAGGGCCTGGACTCGGGGGGCACTGCATCCCTATTGATCCGCATTACCTCTCTTGGAAGGCCCGGATGTATGAATACCACGCCCGGTTTATTGCGCTTGCCGCTGAAATTAACAACGAGATGCCCACATATGTAGTCGATAAGATCGTTCACGCCTTGACTCTTCAACGCAAATCCGTTGCGGGCTCGCGATTATTGATCCTCGGCGTCGCCTATAAAAAGGATGTCGGCGACACCCGCGAATCGCCAGCACTTGAAGTCATTCGTTTAATTCTTGACAAAAAAGCAAACTTTCTGTATCATGACCCATACGTAGAGACTTTGTCTGTTGATACACAGAAAACCTATCGTTCAGAACCTTTGACAGCCGCTTTGGTCCAGAATGCCGATTGCGTCGTCATTCTGACGGATCATAGTACTATAAATTATAAGTGGCTTGTGGAACACGCCCAAGTGGTTGTTGACACGCGCAACGCTACACACGCTGTACAACACGGCCGAGAAAAAATTATCAGAATTTAATTGCGAACCCCTTTGGAGCCCAAGTACCTATGCCAAACGCAGATCTAAAATTGAAAATACGGCGAGATCAACTCACGTGGTTCCTCGACCTCCTCTTAGATGAAAGAGAGGTCTTTCGATTGAGCGCTTCTGTCAGTATTGTGCCGGATTTTGACCGGTTATATGCATTGTCGAAGCGGGAGTTATTGGCAAGTCTAACGGATGCTTTTTTGGACGTAACTGGTGACCCTAAGATGGCTATTGAGAGTGATGGGACGTACCCGCCAGAATCTCCTCCAAGAGATAGTGAGACTTCAGTGGAAGCACTTGCAAGCCAGTTCTTTACCGAGAAGGCACAAGAAGCCATCTCCCGAGTCGGTTATATGGAAGTCTCCGAAATCGAAACCTTTTTTAAAACAGCTGAGGTGCTCATTGAAGCCGGTGATTTTGCCGAGATCGTCTGGGCACTCTTAACAGATAAACGTCGTGAAGTTGTTGAACACGGTTATAAACTGCTTAACAGAACTTATGAATCATTAGCAGAACTAAACATAAACGGACAGGGAACCCTACCAAACATAGAACAGTTGAAACACATTCAGCCACACTATGCCCACGATTCAGAAGATGTCCGGCAACAAACGGAGGCTCCTATTCCCACAATTGCACAGCTCGAACAACGATTGGCAAATTCCAAGGCGGAGTATACCGCACTTGAGCAGAGCCATGCTCGGCTCAATCAACAGTATACTTTTTTATTGGAAGAAAACAAAAGATTGAAAAGCGAGGCAGATGCCTATCACGAAAACAACAAACGTTTGGAAACACTTGAAGAAGAAAATCGCATTCTCTATGAAAAAATCGCGCAGCATGTTGAAAAAACATCCGAACTGCAACGACTCGCTGAAGAACGTGAACGCCTTCTCGTTGAGAAGGACCAATTAACGGAAAAACTGAAAGAATATGACCAAGTTAAGGCAGTGAAAGAGACTTTTACTACCGACCTCCAATTGGTTGAAGAAGCGATCTACAAAGAGCATCAAGGGCTTGAAGATTTTCAAAGAAGTTTGGACGACCATTTTGATACGTTGGCGAGCTGCCATCAAGCCGCGCGAGGGGCACTGAACCACATCCGTCAAACGCTCACTTATTTGGATTCACAGGAGGTTCACAAGAGTCAAAGATCTTACGGTATGACCTCGGAACAGCCACGCGTCGGTGTTTTCGTTGATGTACAAAATATGTTCTATGCCGCTAAAGACCGGTTCGGACGCAGAGTGGATTATATCAAACTGCTCGATCTGATCGTCGGGCCCCGATACCTCATGGTCGCCTACGCTTATGTCGTTCAGATACCCGAAATCAATCAATCCAGTTTTCTTTCTCTCCTTGAACACAACGGCTATACGATTAAGAGCAAAGATCTACGTTTACGGGGGGACGGCTCGGCAAAGGGGGATTGGGATGTTGGAATTGCTGTAGATGTCGTTTCACTGCTCGGATCGTTGGATGTCGTTATCTTAGCGAGCGGCGATGGCGACTTTTGTCCACTCGCTGAACTCATCAAACAACAAGATAAACGCGTGGAGGTCGTCGCTTTTGAACACAATACTTCCATGGACCTGCAACAAATAGCGGATCAATTCTTTCCAATCGGGGATGAATTGTTGATCTGACCGCCCCGCAAGCAAAGGGGGCTACTACAAAAGAGCATTCTGCGGAAGTCCTAATACCTTTTCTGATTGAGAATGCATCACTAGGATTCTCACGAAAATACCGCGGCGGATAGAACCGATCCCTGTCAGCACTGCGGTATCTCTATAGAAAGAGATGTCAACGCAGCCATCAACTGAAAACAGGTCGCCGTGGGATACACCGAGGCATAAAACGGTTGTGGTGTTTCTGTGGGTTTCCCTCCACTTGCACGAGGCCCGACATGATGAAACAAGAATCCCATGCCTTTAGGCATGGCAGTATCAATTATCTTTTTCCACCTATATGTGGTACTGCCGGTCCACCTTTAAACCGCGGTTCTGCTTGGCAATTCCGGGTATATCTCACACTTACGATCCTTTCCCTGCTTTTTCTAATAGATGTAGCGAGCGCGGAATGGGCAACTTCCCCAACACAAAACCTACCTTTATGCACGGCGGAAAATGAACAACATTTCCCGGTCCTTGTTGCCGATGGGAAAGGGGGTGCGATTGTAGCGTGGAGCGACGCTCGTAATGCGAATCGTGATATTTACGCACAGCGCGTCAGTGCTACAGGCGATATCCTTTGGCAACCCGATGGTATCCCGATCTGTGTGTTACCCTCGTCGCAGAGCTGGCCGCTGATTGTCGGTGATACACAGGGCGGGGCTATTCTCGTTTGGGGTGATACGCGACACGGCAATCAAGACAGCTACGCACAACGTATTGATGCCGCCGGCAATAAACTCTGGGGTGCTGAAGGAGTTCCTGTCTGTACACACCCAACGCTGCAAGATGACGTTAACGCTGTCGCCGATGGAAAAGGCGGGGTAATCGTCGTATGGGAAGATTGGCGGAACGAGAATCAAGATATTTATGCCCAAAGAATTGATAGCACCGGAAAACCGTTATGGGAGACGAATGGTGTCCCCGTCTATAGGGGCGAGGGGGATCAATACGATCCGGTTCTCATCGCCGATGGGGACGGAGGGGCTATCTTTGCATGGTGGGATATTAGCACCCCAGATTGGAACATTTTCGCACAGCGCCTCTCAGCAGGCGGAACGCCGCTGTGGCATGTTGGCGCTGATACCGAAATCGCACCTGTCCCCGTCTGTGGCGCAATTGGGAACCAAGGTGCCCCGGTTGCTGCCAATGATGGAAAGGGCGGGGTCTTCTTCGTCTGGTCGGATTACCGCAATGACCCGCAGCTTTATACGAGAGCCCAGTTATACGCACAACACATGACGGCAGAAGGAGTGGCATTGTGGGAGAAAGATGGGATCCCTGTCTGTGAATTGCGGGTCAATCAGCAACAACCGCATTGTGTCTCTGATGGAACTGGCGGTCTCATTGTTGCTTGGTGGGATGAGCGGAATATATTCGCGGATCTCTACGCACAACGTATTGACGCAAACGGTAAGGCGCTCTGGGGAGAGACTGTTGACGGACAAAACGGCACCCCTATATGTACGGAGGCGGGGGTCCAGCGGCTCCCACAGCTTGTGGCTACTGGCAATGCAGATGTTATCGTCTATTGGCTCGACTATCGGGAGGACTTCGGGGATTCCACCGAGGATGCAATCTTTGCACAAAGGCTTGATGCTGCGGGAAATCCACTCTGGGAAATTGATGGCATTCCTGTCTGCAGCGCACCGAAAGCGCAAATTAGTCCGCAAGCCGTGGCTACAGGCCTTGACGCAGCAATTATCGTCTGGAGTGATGCACGCGGGCCAGATTATGATATCTATATCCAACGCGTGCCATAGCGGATGCGGATAAGGAGAATTTTTATGGCAAAACGCACACAACATGCCCCTGCAAAACGCGCAATTATTGTCGGCATGGATGGGGCGAGCATGGAATTGGTGAAAAATATGATTGACTGGGGGCATACCCCCAATATGGCGAGGCTCCTCCAGAACGGAGTCTACCGACCCATGATTGGTGTGTTCCCAACCTTGACGCCCCCTGGATGGACTGCTCTCTCCACGGGTTCATGGCCCGGTACACATCGGGTGATGGACTTTAACATTCGCGCCTTGGGCGAACGGCTCGATAAGACGACATGGGGCATTAACACCGACTTGTGCCAATCCGAATATCTCTGGAACCTTGTAGAACGGGCTGGCGGGAAACCGATTTTGGTGAAATGGGAGATGTCTTGGCCCCCCACTGTGAAAACTGGGATTCAGGTTGAGGGAACCGGCCCCGGGGTCTCAAATCATCATCAGATTGCGGGGTATCATCTCTTTGTCGCAGGAAAATGGGCACCCCGCCCTATCGGTGGCCAGCGCGACCCGGAAACACTCGACCCAAGCGCACTGCAAAAGGTACTGCACGTTGATCCTGTGACGATTAAGCCTATTGACGATACGGAGTGGGATGCCTTGCCTGATTCTACAAAACCGATACAATCCGTAGAACTCACTATCCGGCCTCTCGCACGTGGCAGAGAAGATGTGATGCCTTCAGTCCATTCCCAGGGGGATGCCCCTGATGAAGCGCGGATCCCAAAAAATTTCTATGGTTTAATTTACGCCTCTCAAGATAAGGGCTACGACCGGGTACGGGTTTGCAAGAGTCGCTCTGGAGACGATGCCGTTGCTGATCTCGGGGTCGGTGAATGGAGTGAGTGGTGGTTGGATGCCTTTGAGATTGATGGTAAAAATGTGGAAGGTTACGTGCGGATGAAGCTTGTTACC
The DNA here is from genome assembly GCA_965202725.1 of Candidatus Poribacteria bacterium. Classification (GTDB taxonomy): domain Bacteria; phylum Poribacteria; class WGA-4E; order WGA-4E; family WGA-3G; genus WGA-3G. The sequence goes on along the minus strand of OZ241845.1, from coordinate 2,290,781 downwards.
CTCACTACCACTGCCGATGCTTTCGAACTTTTTGTGCCACAGATTTGGCCCCGAACCGGCTACACTGTCCCGGCGAGCGTGGCCACCACGATTGACACAGAAATCGGGTCCTTCCTTCAAAACCCAGCGCGCGATGCACTCGGCCAGATGGACGATGATACCTATTTTGAGGTGTTGGACTACCACCATGAACGCCTTGCCGATGTCGCAACGTATCTCGCGAAAAACAACGATTGGGATGTCCTCATGGTGGAGAGCCATGCTCCCGATTACGCTAGCCATTTCTTCCTCAGCCAAGCCGATGAAATTAGTGGTGCTGCCCCGGAGACAATTCACCGGTGCCGTGAGGGATTGCGACGCACGTATGCGTCTGTGGATCAGATGATCGGGCGGGTCGTAGAATGTGCTGATGACGATACCGTCGTGCTCATCTGTGCGGATCACGGGGGGACTCCAAATCAATTCCGTGCCGTGGATATCGAAAAGGTACTGGAAGAGACTGGGTTTATCGTTAGGGATGCCAACGGCTCAATCGACTGGACAAAAACACGGGCAGTCAACGTCGGTTTGGTACATATCTTTATGAACTTAGCCGGACGTGAACCTGATGGGATCGTCGCGCCTGAGGACTATGAAGCAACGCAGCGAGAGATTATCGCCGCACTGCATACTTATAAGGACGCAGAGACAGGCCGACATCCCTTTACATTAGCCGTCACCCGCGCAGATGCTGAGATGTTCAACTTACAAGGCGACTTGGTAGGTGATGTTGTTTACGCGCTCCGACCCGAATTCGATGGCGCACACGGTAAGCAGCTCCCATCTGTAAGTTTCGGAATTGGTGGGCAACATTCTACGTTTATTTTATCAGGGGCGGGGGTCCGGCAAGGGATCGCTTTAGAAAGACAAGTTCGTGTTGTTGATGTTGTACCGACGCTCTGCTATCTATTAGGGCTTCCAATGCCAGAGAACGTAGAAGGTGGGGTCGTTTACGAGGCGTTAAAAGATCCGAATTGGCATTTGACCCAATTCGCGGCTTTGACGTAAGCGCAGGCGGCGCGCCGCCTATGGGCGCGCACCAATATTACATACCGCGTGCAACTCTGCTAAAGTATACGTGTTAATAACCTCAGCTGTCGTCAGCCACCCGCGACGGGCAACGTTCAATCCGAATCTACGCCGCGGCAGTTGGTCAATCCCGTGCGCATCCGTGTTTACTGCTAAGAGCACCCCCGCGTTTTTTGCCGTCCTTACAAATTGCGAGTCCAAGTCTAATCGACTCAGGGAGGCGTTAATTTCCAATGCCGTGTTATTTTCTGCCGCGGCTTCGATGACCTCTTCAATGTTCAGCGCGTACATAGGTCTATATCCGAGCATTCTACCCGTGGGATGCCCGATGATGTTAACGAACGGATTCTCAATTGCACGAATAATGCGCTGGGTCATCTCCGCTTCGGTGAGTGTGAAAGCGCTATGAACACTTGCGACAACAACATCAAGTTGGGCTAAGACGTCATCAGGAAAATCCAAATTACCGCTGCGTCGGATATCTACCTCAGAACCAGCAAGAATTGTGATACCTTCGGTTTTAGCGTCTAATTCCCGAACTTGTGCCACTTGTGCAAGAAGTCGTTTCTGATCTAACCCATTCGCGACCGTAGAGGAGACAGAGTGATCCGTAATAGCGAAGTATTCCAGCCCTTCCGCCTTCGCCGCTTCTACCATATCCTGAAGCGTATGTCGCCCATCACTCCAGTCGGTGTGGGCGTGCAAGTCCCCCCGCAAATCTGTGAATGCAACCAGCTTCGGTAAGGCATGATTTTTCGCCGCCACAACGGATGTTTCGTCTTGGCGAAGTTCTGGCGGGATATACGGAATACCGAATCTGTTGTAGATTTCTGTTTCCGTTAGGGTGCGCGTTGCGTTGAAGTCAGTTTCTGATCCTGACGGGGTTGCCTCAGTCAGTGCCGTCAGGTGTGCGTCTGTCGCTGTTGTTAAAAATAGCGTTGATTCGTAGGTAGTAGCACTGGATAAATAGATTGACACTGGGAAATCCTGATCAATACAGAAGTGGATAGCAGGAAGTGCATCACGTCCCTCACCAGTCAATGCCTCTTGACTTTTTTCGAGGAGAGTCGCCTTGTCTGCGTCATATACGTACTGAATTTGTCGAGGCCTCCCAAAGCCTGTTTTGAAAACTATCGATGCCCCTTGGTTTTCTGATGTTTCTAACGAACCCGTTGTCAGGTGCGCGTTGCCAAATCGCATTCGTGAGAACATTTCAAGGAGCGATTGCAGCCGAGACGTAGGCACCCCATTTTCAAGCTGAAATATGTTCTCATCTTCGCATTCAAGGATGAGTTCTATGCTTCGACACACCTCTTCATGTCTACGTAAATCTCCTGTCCATTCTGGTTCCCGTGTTATCCAGCCTTGCGCTACAAAACGGGCTAACCGCTCGACAATCTGCTGAACGATGGGTAAAACGCTCCAGAGTGGACGCTGTTTTTTTTGTTCTATGTGGAGTGCCAAGCTTTCGGTTATCATTCGGAGTGTTTTGCGCCCGATCCCTTTTATACGCCCAAGTTCTCCGCTCTCCAACAATCCTTGAAAGTCCTCAAGATTCCTGATCCCGAATTCATGGTATAATCTGCTGGCTGTTTTGATACCGATGCCTCGGAGTTTCAGTACCTCAAGAATACCTGTCCCTATTTTTCCTGCCAGATCCTCATAGAATTTGCAGCGTCCGGTTTCGAGCATTTCAACTGTTTTATCCTGAATTGCCTTCCCGATGCCAGGTGTTGCTCGGAGTTGTTCTAGTACTTTTGGGTCGTATCCAAGGGTGTCTGGTTGGGTGGAATCAGAGGCGAGTTCGTGCGGAAAATCCTCAATGACATCGGCTGCGCGGTTGTAAATACGTGCTCGAAAGACATTGTTACCAAGAATTTGTAACAGAGCCCCGGTGGCTCTGAATACATCGCTAATGTCACGATTGGTCATTTTCATAGTCTCCGATTGTGAGATTTTAGGTATGTAGGCCCGGTATCTGTAAAGGTTTTGTCGCGTAAGTTTGCGGTCTGCACCCCCGGAGGCGCAATCTAATAGGTTCTGCGACAAAGGTGGGGCTTAGGTTAAGCATATTTCCGTTGCGTAATTAAACCCGTACAGGCCCCGACGAGTATGTTGCCTATAACGACCGAGGTGAGTTGATAGCTATCGAGAAAATCAATTGCTCCTAATTCGGATCTGAATATATAAAACATCCCATAGAAGCAGCCGAGTCCACACACCGCGCCGAAGCCGCCCAGGAAAATTCCGTGACAGACAAAAGGGCCGAGGAGATAAGGTCGAGGCATCCCGAGTAACTTCATGAGGGTAATCTCTTCAGTGCGGACAGCCGCTGTTTTGTTTAAAAGAGAACCGATGATGAACCAGACAACGAGAACTGACACGCCAATACCGATCAAAACAGTTCGCTCTGAACTCCGCAACCGGTCATTTAATTGTCCGTGTCCTGTTAAAGTTACATCTTCGATTTCATTGTATGCTTTCATCTCTAAAGCGATCTGTTCTAATACGCGGCGCGTTATCAATTCTTCGTCTACATAGATATTCAGGGACGCGGGAAATGGATTTACCCCTTTTGTCTCCGCGAACGCCTCCCTAATCAAGATTCCCAAATCTTGAAACTCAGTTTCCCCGCGAGCGAGGTTTTCTGCTTTTGAGGTATAATTCGCAGCGAGGATGTGTGCGCTTTTCTCTATGTGGCTTAGCAGCGTGCGCCCTTCTGACTCGTCAACGCTGTCTTTTAGGAAGGCTACAAGCGTCGGAGAGTGGTCTTTAAATTCGGAACTTTTGGATATCACCGAGTGATTTAGCAGTAGAACAGCGAGTAAGGTTACAACAAAGGCAATCCCAACGATACTCATAAGATTTGAGCTACCCGCACGCGAGATATGAGATATAGCATTTTGAAAGCGGTAAGGCATGTTTTTGAGGTCTTTCTTTGTCAACCAAAATGAAGAAAAACAGCGAGTGGCATAGCAGCATCACCTGCCTACACTTCAGGGGGACGCTGACGACGGGTCCCAATGGATCGCACCGTCTCGCAGTTCAATAATCCGTTTATTACATTTCTCGGCGAGTTTCCGGTCAGCTGTAGCAATAAAGACGGTCATACCTTGGAAGTTGAGGGCATCCAGGAATGCCATGACTTCAAGCGATAGGCGTAAATCTAAGCCTTCTGTTGGGGCATCTGCAATCAGTAATACGGGTTTATGAATAATGGCTCGCGCAATAGCAAGTTTGCGCCGTTCATTATTAGATATTTCTGCAGGCCTCGCATTTTGATGATGGCTCAACCCCATTTGATGCAGAATTTCATTCACGTTATCTTTGACCAACCGAGGTGCCGTCCCCGCTAATTTCTGGGGAAGTGCCAAATTTTCCTTTAGTGTTTTGTCCCCTAATAGCTTGAAGTCTTGAAAAACAATACCTATTTTCTGTCGAAAATAGGAAAGATTTGCCTTGTTCAGTTCAGCAAGTTGTTGTCCAACGACATTCAGTTCACCGCCTACAGGCGCTAAGTCCCCGTATAATAATCGTAGGAGGGTCGTTTTCCCTGAACCGCTCGGACCGACAAGAAAAGCAAACTCGCCATGCTCAACGCGAAAACTCACTTTCTCAAGCACGCTAATTTCATTGTAACTGAAACTGACCTGGTGGACCTGTATCATTTTAAGGGTTATCGGTGCGTTCGCTTCAAATCAAAATCAGAATCCCCGGTAGGGATGCCGTATCGCATGGAGTGAGGGTTTTCGTTAAAATCATGTTGGGGTAACCCACCCCCTACGATTGGCCTCAGTCCTCACGAACAAGAGCGCAGCGTCCCATCACTGAAACGAAAACCCGCCTATTTTTTATATGCACAAGAAAGGCAAGCCGTGACGGTTGTCACAGTTTCACTACCTCGCGCTTTTTTCGTTTTTTCAACCAAGAATGGAGCGTTACATGCCGGACAAGGTTCAGGAATTGGTTTATCCCACGTTGAAAATTCACACTTTGGATAATTGCTGCACCCATAAAAGACTTTTCCACGTCGGCTTCGGCGTTCGCCAAGATAGCCGTCGCAATCGGCTTCTGGACAATCAATACCGATTGGGATCGATTTGGCATTTTTACACTTGGGATATCCGCTGCATGCCAAAAATTTGCCCCCGGCCCGGCTCGTCCTGATAACCATCGGCTTGCCACACTTGTCACATTCGGTGTCTGTCAGTTCAGGTTCTGGAGGGGGTGTATCGTCTGCATTTAACGGTTTGATGGTCTTACACTCTGGGTAGTTCGCGCAGCCGAGAAACCGTCCATACCTGCCCCATTTGACGATCATGTTACTTCCACACTTATCGCATTTTTCGTCAGACTCCTCTTCCATCGCTTTTCGGGCTTCATACATCTTATCAGGTGCTTCCTGCAAAGCCGTTTGAAAGGATGGATAGAATTCGCCTAAAGTTTGCGACCATTCGACTTTACCCTCTGCAATGGTATCAAGTTGTGCTTCCATCTCCGCTGTGAATTTAACGTCAATGATGTTCTCAAAACCTTTAATAAGCAGCGTGTTGACGAGTCTTCCGACATCTGTAGGTGAGAGCTGCCTGCGTTCTCTGGTCACGTAACCTCGATCCTGAATTGTTGACAAAATAGATGCATAGGTGCTGGGGCGTCCAATTCCTTTTGCCTCTAATATCTTGACGAGCGTTGCCTCATTATAACGCGGGGGTGGCTGTGTAAAGTGTTGCTTCGGTTCCAACTTACGTAGGTCCAATTCGTCCCCGGCTTTGATTGTAGGCAAATTCATGTTCTCTTCACTTGCCTCATTTTCGTTGGTGGCGCTGTCATCTTTACCCTCCATATAGATACGTCTGAATCCGTTAAACTTGATAACGGACCCCGTTGCGCGGAAGAGGTAAGTTCCTGCTTTGATATCAATCGTTGTTGCATCCAAAATGGCCGGTTTCATCTGACTGGCTATAAATCGTTTCCAAATCAAGTCGTAAAGCCGATACTGTTCATTGTTCAAGTAGGATTTTAATGCTTCTGGCGTGCGCAAAGGGACGGTGGGTCGGATCGCCTCGTGTGCGTCTTGCGCGCCCTTTTTATGCTGATAATTAACAGCACGGGCGGGTAGATACGCTGCGCCGTATGTGTTTTGAATGTGGGTGCGCGCTGCTTGAATCGCCTCTTGAGCGACACGTGTCGAGTCAGTACGCATGTAAGTAATAAGTCCGACTGAACCTTCTCTTCCGATTTCTAACCCTTCGTAGAGCTGTTGGGCGATGAACATCGTCTTTTTCGCAGCAAACCCGAGTTTTCGAGATGCTTCCTGTTGTAAGGTGCTCGTGATAAACGGCGGAACTGGACGCTGCTTACGTTCCCGTTTTTCGACCTTGTCCACGACATAGTTCTGTGTTTTAGCGTCTGCAGCGAGTGCTTTTGCCCGTTCCGCATCTATGCGAAATCCGTAGTGATTAATCTCCCCTTTTTTGTTACCAATTTTATGTAATTTGGCTGGAAAGAGGTGTTCAATATCAACCGGGGTCAGCGTTGCCGTGAGGGTCCAGTATTCTTCAGGCACAAACTTCTCAATCTCTGCCTCACGTTCACAGATAAGCCGCACCGCAACGGATTGGACTCTGCCAGCGCTGAGCCCCGGTTTGACACTCCGCCATAAAATCGGGCTAATCTGGTATCCGACGAGCCGGTCAAGAACGCGTCGTGCCTGTTGGGCATCAACCAGCGACATATCAATCTCGCCAGGGTTTTCAATTGCATTTAAAATTGCGCTTTTCGTGATTTCGTTGTAGATTATCCGGTAAATGGGTTTTTGGGTTTTCTTCAGTTCTTCGGCAAGGTGCCAACAAATAGCCTCGCCTTCGCGGTCGGGATCTGCAGCGAGATAGATGCTATCCACCTTACGCGCTTCGCTTTGGAGCGATTTCACAACCTTGCCCTTCCCACGAATCATGACATATTTCGGTCTGAAGGCGTTTTCAATATCAACACCGAGCTCTTTCGTCGGTAGATCACGGATATGCCCAACAGAGGATTCGACGACATAATCCTTACCTAAAATCTTTCTGATCGTTCTTGCTTTCGCTGGTGATTCAACAACAACGAGTGACTTTGACATGCCTTGTTCCTATTCTCTTTTATTGCCGGTGGTGGATGTAACGGTTGAGTGCACATCTACTTTCGGTCTGGTCTTCTGTATTGGGATAAAAAATGTAAGGCGTACTTTGCCGGTACTGATGCTTTTTAACGACACGCTATCGTCTCATAAATATACACTATTGTTAACGGATAACGTTGATAGTAGTTTCATGTTTTGTGTATCCATCCTCCGTGGCCGCTGTGAATACCGGATATGGATTTTGTTTTTCGATGTAAAGAAGAGAGACGATACGTTGGCGCATTAGGACGCAAAAGCGATCAGCTTGATGAGCGTTTGGCGCATGTCTGCGCGGTGAACAATGGAGTCAACGAATCCATGTTCGAGTAACGATTCCGCTTTCTGGAAGTTTTCCGGAAGTTCTTCGCGAAGACTTGCAACGGCTAATGGCCCTGCAAATCCGATACGAGCCCTGGGTTCAGCGAGGATCACGTCGCCGAGCGAGGTATAACTCGCTGTAGCCCCCCCAAAAGTTGGATCGGTGACAACAGAGATATAAAAAACTCCCGATTTGGCATATTCAACGCAGGCGGCGGCGGTTTTTGCCATCTGCATCAAAGCGAGTGTACCTTCCTGCATACGCATGCCACCACTCACGGAAACGATCACTAACGGCAGCTGCTGTTCAAGGGCGCGTTCGATGGATCGAGTGACTTTTTCGCCAATCACCGAACCGCAGGTGCCGCCTATAAAACCCACATCGCCGATCGCGATAGCCGTCGAATATCCCCCGATCTTCGCGATGCCGGAAAGCATCTCCGATCTGAGTCCTGTTTTCGCGATACCTCTCTCCAGTTTTTGCGGGTATTCTGGGAATTCTAACGAATCAATAGAATAGAGATCCGCATCGTATTCCTCAAAGCTGTCTGCGTCTACGATAAGGTCGAGTCGTTCGTACGCACTCATATAATGGTGGTAGTCGCAGTGTGGACAGACTTTAAAGCTTTTAACGAATGTGTCCACTACAATCGGTGTGTCGCAATTTCTACATGAGATTGTTGCTGAAGTTTCAGACATTTTTTAATTAACAACGTGCCCTCGGAAAGCGAGCTTCGTGAAATAGGCGAGGCTGAAAACCTCGCCCTCCAAACAAATTAGCTTACAAATTTCGGTTTTTAGTCCCCCTTAACGACTCTCTTTTAAGGTACCCCAGGTCGTTGAAAGTTTCCCAGCTGCTTCGGCATCGAGCGCTTCTACACCTACCTCTATAAACGTATTGATTTCATCTTCACTCAGTGCGCGATTCCAAAGACGAACCTCATCAATAATCCCGGCGAAGACATAGTTAAGGCGGTCGCAATCTTGTCCGATGCGCCATGGATCATCGTTGGCATTCAGTTTGCCCGGGACATCTCCTTCAGCTACTTCTTTGCCATCGATATAGATTTTGCCTGTTTTGGTGTCGTTGGTGAAGGCAACATGGATAAACTTGCCGGTATCGGGTAAGTCCGTCGAAATATCAGCCCGGCCTCCTTCGGTTTCAAAACGGAGTTTAAATACCCCTCCTTCACTGAACAATCCGTACTGAGTTCTACCGCCGCAACCACCGTGGACGGATTTGCCAACGATTTGACGTATGCCGTCCCAATGCTCTGCGTTCACCCACGCCATAAACGTCATTTCATCTACGTTGAGTTCGGGAGTGCTTTCAACGGTGACAAAAACGTCGCTACCTTCACCGCCAAATTCCAACGCCTTTCCAAATTTTCCGTCAACCCATGTGGGGTTATCAATGACTCCTTCGTGTTTATTGCCGCTCAAGTCTTCAGCTATATCCCCTTTCCCTTCGTCATAAGAGTGATATAGCACCAAGCCGTCCAGAAATTCTTCTTGACCGATCGACATAGCGAATGGCGTTACTGCCAAAAGTAGTGCGAGAGATAAACAAATAGCCAATTTCATTATTGAAATTCCTCCTTATAGGTAAAGATAAAGTATTGTAACAAAGGTCAAAAATATCTGTCAAGCGAAAATCGTGTGTCCAGATGTGCAAAGATTCTCTTTCCGTTGCGTGTATTCGCCACTATGAATCAAACGTTCAGACCGAGTTGCTCGCTCAGTTCCATCAAACGTCTATTGATACCTGTTTTATCAATTCGATTTCCGTCCAAAAATTCTTGGTAAGCAGGCAATAGGGCTTCAGGAATCATTCTCCGAGAGTTGGCTTCTCGCAATGCCAATAATCCCATGAACAGCTGCATTTCTGGGGAATATGCCGGTATGAAATCTGCGAAGACTTGACGGAGATCGGCTTCTGTGAAGTGTTCGCGTTGCCTATGTTTCGCGATGTTATTTGCACGTTGGACAATCAAAAAGAGATCTCGCCCCGTCAATCCATCTGTATCTGAACCTCCGACAAGATCGCGGGAGTTAATTCCGTTTTCAGTTTTGCCTTGGCAAAATATCCTTAACATTTCCATTCTGCCTTCAGCGATCGGTGGTAGCATAACGAATTTGGTATCAAAAATGCCGGACTGACGAAATATCTGCGGCATCAGGTCGGGACGGTGTGAGGCTCCAGCCCATATCACTTTACCATGCAACGACGGATCACTGATAGCGTTCACAAGGCTTTGTGGAAATGGTTGTCGTTCCTGTGGATGTAGACTGGTATGTGGGGGTGCCTGTTCAATTTCGTCAATGAAGACAACGGTAGGTGAAATGCCTCGAATAAAACTGATAGCAGCGTTCAGATTTCGCTCGTATGCGTTTCCATTTCCGTTGCTGTTGACAGTCACTTCCCCTATTTGACTGGCGTAGCGGAGTTGGACAAACGTCATATTCGCTTCGCCAGCCAGCAGTTGCGCCGCGTAAAACTTGCCGGTTCCCGGTGGTCCGAGGAAAAGGACCCCTCGCGGCACGCGCCCAAGGTCTTGGTGCTTCATACCCTCCGCAATATCCCGGATTGTCCACATCACATACCACCCCTCTGCAGAAGCGTTTTTCCGGGCATCGCCAAGCTCAAGAACGCCGTGACTGAAAGCTCTGATGCTCTCACGCCGGTATCTCACAAGTGACTCACCCCCGGTTTTCTGTTCTGCGGATTCCGCCTGTCGAATAACGTCGTGGATCCCGAAGAGATTGAGACCTATCGTCTCGTGTGCCAAGACATCTCGATCAGTTTCATCGCCGAGCGTTTTACGCATTTGTGATTCAGCGTCTGAGATTGCATGTAGATGGTCAATAAAATGCCTCCGCTGCGCATAGGCTGGAAACGGGATTGCTATGACTGGGATCTCTGGGTTGACGGTGAGCCTTGGATGAACGTCAAATGTGTTTTGGGTCAGGAGCAGGATAATGTGTCTACGTCTTCGTATCTCTAAGTCGGAAGCCCAATTTTGAATTCGACTGAAGAAACGTTGCAAATCATAATGACCGCCGCTGCTTAAGGACGGATCGTTTGGTGCCAGGTATTCCAAAGAATTGATAATTAGCCCAACTTTCGCTCTGTCCTGCTGTAAGAGGTTGCTCAGTTGCCGTTGTAAACTCTCTGATGGCTCAGGATCAACGTTTATAAACGGGTCTTCGTGAAGTTTATGGATTGCTAAACTGGCATTGATTCTCGGACGTTCGGTCTCTGGGTATTCCTCTTGCGATGTGGGAATCAGTTTTAGCATCTTCTGCGTATTTCGCCACCGCCCGGTATTGGGCCAAATAATGCCTTGTGATGTATTATAGCCGACAACGAGGTCACAACCTAAGACGTTGAGCTGCTCCATGAGGTAGTCGAAGGCTGGCAAGTAACCGTAAACGTCATCGTACAAGAGGTCCTGTACATTAAAATGGAGCAAAAATTCGTGTGCGGACCCCGCAGTGTAATGTCTTTGTACCTGTTCCCAAAACATTCTGTTCTCCACTATGAGATTTCAATTGTTGGTAGGCGCAGAGCCGGCGAGATGCAGAGAAGAGGGCGCGTGTGATAAGCGCGCCTGTATTATTTTATCCACTGGCTTTGATATTGCCCCAGGTCGTGGTTAATTTCGCAACCGGCTCGACGGGTGTGAGTACCCCTTGTGCGCCGACAATTTCATCGGCCCTCAAAGCACGGTTCCAGAGGCGAACCGCGTCTATCAAGCCCGCGAAAACATAGTTGAGCCGTTCAGAATCCTGTCCGATGCGCCACGGATCGTCGTTGGCATTTAACGCGCCCGGCACTTCGCCATCGGCTTTTTCGCCTCCTTAAAACGATATACAACCATTATAACAGGTTTTTAAGAACACTGTCAAAGAAAAACTTTTCCCAATAAAACCGCCTTAGGCCTCTGTCAGGTGCAGCGATACACTCAATGCTCCGAACCCCCAGATTTCCGCCTTGACAGTTGAACGGAATTCTGCTAATATGAATAGGATTTATGGGACTTACGCAAGATGCTCTTTTGGGGGCTAACTCCCTTGCTTGCGCGGGGCAGGAGGGTTGTGCCACCCGAACGCCTGTTTTTTCAGGAACCTCTATCTCACAAAGCGCCCTCCGGTCAAAATTGCATAGGTTCTGACTTATACAGAATCCGTACGTCTGATACCAGGGCATTTTTATCAGTGCAATCTTGGGGAGTCCTCAATCCGTTTTCGGTAGAAAGCGAAATACAAAAATATGAGAACAGCACGGGGCGATTTGACCCGTGGAAGTCTTTTTAGACACCTTCTGCGGCTCTCTGTACCGATAATATTGAGTTATATTCTCCAAGATGCCTTCAACATTGTTGATATGATTTTCGTTGGAAGACTTGGTCCGAGTGCAATCGCTGCGGTCGGTGTCAGTGGGAATCTGCTCCGATTAATCGGTGTTTTCTCGCTCGGTGTCTCAACGGGTGCTGGAATTATGGTGGCGCAGTATCTCGGTACTCGTAACCTCAGAAAAGCCGAGCACATCGCGATGCAAGCGGTCTTCTTGGCTGTTTTCTTTTCTATTGGGGTTGTTATTGTCGGTTACCCGCTCGCCGAATACGGTTTACTTGCTGTTCGCATAGTTGATCCAGAGGTGCTGCGTCTCGGGACAATTTACATGCATATTACGCTCTTGGGTATCAGCACAATGTTCGTGTCAATGACGCTCGGTTCTATTTTTCGTGCCGGTGGTGATTCCTTCACACCGATGATTGTGCTGATCTTCTCAACGCTGATTAACATCGTGTTAGACCCGTTGTTGATTTTCGGCTTATGGGGATTTCCGAGGTTGGGTGTGGCGGGTTCGGCGTACGCGACGCTCGTCGGACGTGGCGCGGGTGCGGTTGTACTGCTTTATCTCTGCTGGGCAAACCGCGCCCCGATTTCGCTGCGCCGCGTGCAATATAGGATAGATTTCGGGGAAATGTTTGACATTTTACGACTCGGGGTTTTTAGTTCCTTGCAAGGATTCTGGCGGCATTTATCAAGGCTGGGCTTTCTCTGGGTCATTGGCCCCTATGGTAGAAATATCGTCGCTGCATATACAATTTGTATGCGGCTCCGAATTCTGGTCATGAATCCCGGTTTCGGTATCGCAAACTCAGTCTCGCCATTAGTCGGTCAGAATTTGGGGGCGAATCGGATGGAACGCGCAGAAAGATCAACACGGCTTGCGAATCTTTTAGGGACTGCGCTCATGGCAGGCATTGGAGCAGTTTTCCTCGTTTTCCCGCGGATGTTGATTCAGGTTTTCGCGCCTAATGACCCAGCCGTCGTCGAAATAGGAGCCGTTTACCTGCAGTTTCTATCCCCAACCTTTGGGTTTATTGCTTTTTCGCTGATTTTGGGCAGAGCCCTCAACGGGGCTGGGGATACACTCTCCCCGATGCTAATCACACTCGCCTCGCAGATAGGGGTCGGTTTAGGGCTGGTGATGCTACTGTCCCGTTTCATTGGACTCAACGGCGTTTGGTTGGGGATTGCCCTCTCAAATGTCGTTCAAGGCATAGTGATGTGGCTGTGGTATCGAACCGGCAGATGGAAAACAATAAAACTTGTTAATAGACAGACGCCGAACAAAACGTAAGGCAACTGAAACACGCCGTCGGCGTTAATAAATACCTTATAAAAGGAGTTGCACATGGATAATTACAAAGGCTATGTAAATCCACAATTAGTTATCTCCGCTGAGGAATTGAAGGGTACCCTCGACGATGAAACCTACTGCATCGTTGATACACGACCGACTTATGAATATATGCGTGGACATATTCCAGGGGCGCTTCATTTAGATCTGTTCGGGTTGAGCCTTATTGATACCAGCAAAGAGACTTTTGATACCTTTATGTGGATGATAGCGTATCTCTTTCAACAACGCGGACTTGATCCCGGTAAACCGATTGTCTGGTATGAGGACATCTCTGGAACGCGGGCATCTCGCGGGTTTTGGTTTTGCGAGTATTTAGGACACCCTGAAACACGTTTGTTGGATGGCGGTTATAAGGCGTGGTTAGCAGCGAACGGACCTGTGAGTACAGAGGGGACTGAACCGCCAGAGGTTTCACCGTTCCCGATAAACGCAAAACACGATAGCCACATGGATGCTGATGTAATCCGTGTTCTGCTCGATCGAGACGACTTTATTCGATTAGATACTCGAACGAGTGATGAACATTACGGCAGAGTTGCTCGCGCGGAACGAGCTGGGGCTATTCCGGGCTCCATCCATATTGAGTGGCTCGATAATCTTGACGAGACGGGGGCTTTCAAACCTGCCGATGAACTTCGCCAGCTGTATGAAGCGGTCGGAATTACACCCGACAAGCAGGTCATGTGCTACTGACAGGGCGGATACCGTTCTTCCCAAGCCTATTTGGCATTGCGGCTTTTAGGATACACGAAAGTCAGTAACTACATAGGTTCATGGAAAGAGTGGGGTGACCGGCTGGATTTGCCGGTCGAAATTCCGCAAGGTTGAACAAACACCTCAAGACGGATGCAATTCCCTGGTAGGTGCGGTTTCCGAACCGCACCTACATATCATTTGAATAGGGATCCTTGGCATTACATTTGAAATAGAAACTGTGCCTCCACTGTTTCGCCAGCATCTAACGTTACCCCGGCGGGGATTGTAATCAAGCCATTTGCTAAGACGAGTGAATGCAAGATACCAGAACCTTGGGGCCCCGTTGTTTCGGCGGTGTATTGTCCATTGGAGATTTTGAGAATCGCCCGCATATAGTTAACTCTGCCATCTCTGTTAGTGATACTTTCTGAGAGGGCCGCTTTGAAAGTCGGGCGCAGTAAATTTGTATGCCCCGCCATTTTCAGAAGTGCAGGGCGCACAAAGAGTTCAAATACAACGAGCGAAGAGACGGGATTGCCGGGAAGCCCGAAGATGGGTTTCCCATCGGCGATACCGTAAGCTTGGGGTTTCCCCGGCTTCATTGCGACACGCCAGAAGTTAATCTTACCGAGTTTCTCCAAAACGTTTTTCACGATGTCGTGTTCGCCTACCGAAACGCCGCCGCTCGTGATAAGTGCGTCTGCTTTTGAGAGCGCCGCACGAAAAATTCGCTCCGTTTCTGCGGCGTCGTCGCGGGCGATCCCCATGTCGATAGGAATCCCGCCAGCTTCTTCGACCTGCGCATAGAGCCCGTAACGGTTGCTGTCCCGAATTTTGCCCGGTTCAAGTGACGCACCGAGTGACGTGAGTTCATCACCTGTTGAGACGATCGCAACAGTAGGTTTCCGATAGACTGAAACCTCCGCGCAATTAAGAGAAGCGAGCATAGAGACTTCCGGTGGGCGCAGGTGTTTCCCTTTCTCCATCACTAAGTCCCCTACCTTAACGCTCTCACCTGTAAAACGGACGTTTTCAAACTTCTCAACGCCTTCAAATATCTTGACTTTGCTGCCCATTTGCTGGGTGACTTCCTGCATGACGACAGCGTCGGCACCCTCAGGCATCATAGCTCCCGTCATGATACGCGCCGCTTGCCCTGGGATGACCTGTTTTGTTGGTGCATATCCCGCAGCGATAGTCTCTACAACTGAGAGAGCAGCCGGGTTTTGGGGGGATACATTCCGGACATCTGCTGCACGCACCGCATAACCGTCCATTGCCGAATTATCAAATGGCGGGATGTTTTCAGTAGCACTTACCCCTTCTGCCAGAACATAGCCCGCACAGTTCAGAATGTCTCGTCTTTCTGACGGCAAAACCGGAATCGTATTTAGCATCTGTTGACGGGCGCCTTCAACACTGAGCATATAATTTTCCTCTTTGTATAAGCTTTTACCAATATGATAAAGTATCATGCTGGTAAGTGCAAGCCTATCTTTTAGTCTCTATAAACTTTATTTGACATTGGTACGTGCGTATGGTATAATATTTCGTAAATTAATTAATGCTTTTGCATAATTGGATTTCATTTATGAGAAATGGCAAGACCTTCCTCAGCACACTAATATTAAGGCATCATCTGAAGACCTACATTCCGATAGGTTTATGTTGCTACGTCATGTTGCTGAGTATCACTGCCCTGACCCATGATCACAATACACATGACCATTCTGAGGAAGTCTGTGCGGCTTGTTTCTTTAACAGTCAGCATGTCGGCGTTGAAGTTGCAATCTTTGCACTCATTTTTCCATTTCTTTTTGTTGCTACATTCTCACTGTATGCAACCGTTTTTCTTCCATTAGAGCTCCTCTCGAACACGCGCAGCCGTGCCCCACCTGTATTCTCCAACAAACTCTCAACCGCTGTCTGTTAAAGATGAAAATTTATTAAGACTTACGCAACGTCTTAGTGTGTAATGGGCTCTCCGTCTTAAGAGTGTTATTTGTAGGTCGGGTTGAATGTGTAAAACCCAACAGATTGCCTACAATGTGAGCTTGTTTAATGTCTATTGTAGCGCGCCCTAATAAGTTAGGCTATGAAAGCTGCACAGCCTAACAGGCTATGCTACGTCGTATAAAAAACGTAGGCGATTGTGGCACAGCCTAACAGGAAACTATGCTACAGCCGGATAAAAACACGGACGTTGGTGGCACAGCCTAACAGGTTCGGCTACGAAAGAGGTTATGCTACGAAAGATGCCCAGCCTAACAGGCTATGCTACAGTCGTATAAAAACGCGGACGTTTGTGGCACAGCCTAACAGGCTATGCTACCCCTAAGCAGATGCAGTCTGTGACTGTATCTAAAAAAATGGAGAATATAATGTTTACTTACTTTTATAGAGGCGACTTTTCTGTCGTCATTTCACGATTAATGTTAATAACTGTCATAGCTGTGCTCCCGTTTATGGGCGGTTGCGGTGAAGATGACAACCCTATTGTTGAGGATGGACATGACCACGAACATGAAGCGGATGCTCCCATTCATGCCGATGCCGACGGTTTTACCTTGGAAGTCGATGGGGCAGAAGTCTATCGTCAGTTTCAAGGTGCTCATAGCGGCGGTCTCACCGTCGGCGTTGGCGAAGAGATTGAGGTCCATGCCGTATTTCTTGATGCGAGCGGTGCCGAAGCCCACCTCCATGAAGTAGAGGCCATAGATGAACATGGACATGAGGAAGTCTTCAACTTGGCCTTGTCGGATTACGATTCCGCCATTATTGAGATCCATCTGGAACATGAAGATGCCCACGATCACGATGAAGATGCCCACGATCACGGTGAAGAAGAGCACGCTGAAGATGAGTTCGGGTTTGGACTCGTTGGCCTAAAAGTAGGGACAACGAACATCAAACTCCAACTTCTTCACGGGGACCATCCAGATTTCACGGGGGCACTGCTCATACCGGTAACTGTTCAATAAGGGGTGCCCTATGTTAAGCACTTGTTTAAGCACTTGTGCTTGTCCGCACAGGTCTCCCGCCGTAGGGACGTTTAGAAAGCGTCCCTACCTATTCGTGTTGGTATCTGGGATAATAGTATGTCTCTTTTGCTATCTCAGGGATGCCCAAAGTGCCTTGGACACAACGTTATCTCTGGATGGGGAAGTTGTCGACACACGGAGCCGCGCCCGACTCACTGGGGTTACTGTTCGCATTGTCGGGCTTGAGGAGAGCGAACGTACCGACGCAAACGGCAAATTTAAGTTTGACAGTGTCCCCGAGGGACAGCAGACGCTTCTGTTCCTGAAAGTTGGCTATCGGCAGTTTGAACAGACGGTTGCTGTTAATGCATCCACCCCGTATCTCCAAATTGCGTTGGAGGCGCTGCCCTTTCAATTGGAAACAATTAGGGTATACGGTTCAAATCGTGAGCTTTCACAGTTTGAGGCGACGACTGATTTAGCACTTGGGGACGCTGAACTCCAAAGACGGGTGGGTATGACTGTGGCGAACGCGCTGGCGGATGAAACTGGCGTTTCGCAACGGACGATGGGGCGAGCCGTCGCACGCCCCGTCATTCGGGGGCTCGGTGGGGATAGACTCCTCATCCTTGAAAACGGTGAACGCACCGGCGATAAATCCGCCTCCAGTGCCGACCATGCCGTGTCAATCGACCCAACGATCGCTGAGGGGATTGAAGTCACGCGGGGGCCTGCATCACTCATCTACGGGTCCAGTACGTTGGGCGGTGTCATTAACGTCAAGAGCAACAATATCCCTCAAGTTTTACCAAACCGCGTTAACATGCACCTAATGTTCCAGGGGGAATCTGTGAATTCAGGTTTGACAGGAACAACAGGCTTTGCCCTCCCAATTGGTGATTTTGCGACCCATCTGGAGTGGAATCGTCGGCTTGCGTCTGATATGCAAACGCCGGTAGGTGTCCTCGAAAACACTGCCCTGGCAAACGTCAATTTTTCAGGGGGACTCTCTCTGATTAAGCCGTGGGGATTCATCGGTGCCTCTGGGAGCAGCTACCGCTCAGCTTATGGCGTTCCGGGTTCACCGGAGGGACATATTACGGGTATTAACATCGAACTGGACCGGCAACGTTACGAAGGGCAGATGGAGTACCGTTTTAATACGGCACTGCTAAATAAAGTAAGACTCCAGACAGCCTATACCCGTTATCAGCATCAAGAGCTGGAGTCAAACGGGACGTTGGGTATTGAATTCGGGCTCCTCACCTACAACTTCTCAGCGATGGCTTACGGCTTAGGCGGTGCTATCGCGGGCATATCCGGTGAATATCGCGACCATGCCACAGGCGGATTTTACTGGACCCCTCACACCCGTGAGTTCGCCGCCGCTGGGTTTTATCTGAATCAACACAATTTTGATAAATTCACTTTACAAGGGGCTATCCGTTACGATGTGAGGCGTTCAGAACCCTTTAGGCCCGGCGCAGTGATCAGGGCTGGAACGGTTCAACGGCGTGATTTCAGCGGTGTGTCAGGCGCAAGCTCAGGGATCTATCACTGGACGGATGGGTTCAGTACAGGGGCTACCTTGATGAAAACCTTCCGCGCACCCGGTATAGAAGAACTTTTCAGCGATGGGCCACATCTCGCTGTCTTTTCTTATGAAATTGGCAATGCGGAACTGGAATCTGAGAATGGCTATGGCTCTGAGTTCTTTGCCAGATATTCAAAGGATAGGTTCAAACTAAATCTCGCACTGTTTCAGAATCGTATAGCGAACTACCTTATTCCGACGAATACCGGTGAAAAGGAGTGGGGGAGCGGTGCAGCGGGATGGTTATGGATTTATCAATACATGGGACATGATGTTGTAATGAACGGGGCTGAGATCCAGGTGGGTGGTGAAATGCTGCCACAAGTCCACCTCCATCTCAATATGAGCTATGTTAACGGAACTATTGAAAAGAGTGGGCGGCCGCTGGAGCGCATCCCGCCCCTCAATGGTAAAATCGTTTTCAGCTACACACCGTCTCCGTTTTATTTTCATCTCACATCTCGTTTTTCAGGGAGTCAGAACCGCCTCGGCGAATTTGAGGAGCCGACCGATCGGTATCTTGTTTATGATATCGGGGGCTATCTTAACTTTTCGTGGTGGCAGCTCGACAACAGCATCCTTTTCGAGATAGGAAATCTCTTTGATACAGAATACCGCGAGCATCTGTCCCGCATCAAATCGGTGATGCCAGAACCGGGGCGGAATGTGAAATTTCTGTATAAACTCAATTTTTAAAACTGTAGGGCGTGGGTGATGATTTCTAGGTATCGCCCGTCCTCGATTTTCTAAGGAGATACAATTGAAAAAAAATTTTAACCACGAATTGGTGGACACGACTGGCGCGTGTCTCTCTGTAGCGTGCGCGATCCATTGCCTTGCAATGCCGCTTTTAGTCGCGGTGTTGCCTTTGATTGGGTTGGGCTTCCTTGCGACTGAGCGTGCTGAATTGGTCCTTATCACTGGCGCGATTGGCCTGGCAATCGGGAGTTTAGCGTGGGGAGTTCGACACCACCGGAGATGGCGAGCCTTATTGATACTGATAGTAGCGGTAGCATTCATTGCCACTGCACGGACAGCCGTTGAAGGCACTTTTGAAGTTGTCTTCTACGGTATTGGCGGGGTTTTCCTCGCCGCCGCACACCTCGTCAATCGCCACCTCTGTAAGACCTGTCCAACATGCGAGTAGGGCGGTGTAACGTGAGTTTTGAAAAAAGAGGGTTCGTGCGTATCGTAGGGACGAGGTTTCCTCGCCCGTAGGGGTAGGATACCTAACCCTACGAAAATGTTCACCTCTTCTTCACATTCGTTATATTCAAACTTGCGTAAGGTGTAGGGAATTTATTGCTGAGTTTGCGATCTCATATAAGCAGTTGCGTTGGCAAAGTCTCCTTGTGTATTGATGTTGAAAAAGGACATACCCTTTGGATCGAGCCTCTGCCAGATTTCAGGTGGGATACGCTTTATATCTGCCCATTCCTGTAGCGCGTGGACACGCAACTCAGCATCTTGGAGCATCCGCTCAATGATAGCTAAACAGGACTTAGCATAGGCAGCGCACAAGGTTTGAAACGTTAGGTGTGTTTTGCCACGACGGGTCGTATAGGGCATGGTTGCATCATATTCACCTAAAGCAGCGGCAAGATAGGTTAGCAGTTTGGGCTCTAAGAACGGGCTATCGCACGCGACACACAGCACAGGATCATGTGAAGCGTACGTCAAACCGGTATAGATACCTCCCAACGCACCAGTGTTTGGAACGATATCCCCGTATATGGGCAGATCTAAATGTGTATATTCAGCAGGGCTGTTGGTGATAAGGAGAAGTTCGTCCGTAACAAGCCGCATGCGATGGATAACATGCCCGATGAGCGAATCGCCCCCAAGCTGCAAGAGTGCCTTATTCTCTCCCATTCGTCGGCTCTTACCGCCTGCGAGGATGACCCCCGTCACTGGTGATATTTTACGTGTTTTCAATGACATCGATAATTAACTCACCTACCTGTTGTAGACTTTCCAAATTGAGTAGATCGGCATTATCTTGGTTTGAGTGGATTTTCAGGGCAACGCTCCCCACATCTCCTGCTGTCAGCGTAACTGTTTCACATCCACGGCTCGCGATCGGAATGCTGTCCAATCCGACACCAATCGGCAGATACCTTTCCGATACCTGTACGCCGAGGGACTCCCCGGATGCCAGGAACATCTTCGCTAACTTACGCGTTGTGCGGACCGGTGGAATACCGTAGCGGGTAACGAGGTTCACACTGTTTCCAACGCCAAGTCCGTCTAAGTTGATAACGTAGGTGCAATTGTAATCGTATCTGTCTGTGTGTTTTTGGGTATAACGTAGCGCACCGCACATACCAAACTCTTCTGCACCGGTGGCGAGGAAGATAATAGGTTTTGTCTCACCGCGCGCCATCACTACGCGTGCTACCTCAAGCATAACGCCCACACCGGAGGCATTGTCAAAACCGCCAGGCGAACGGTTTTGCGTCAGATTGATTTGCAAGAGCAAAAGGCAGAAAGTCGTAATTCCTGAAAGGCTCCAAACGATGTAATCGGGCAGCCACGCAAGGGTAACAACCTTAACCCCGGTTGCAACTGTGAGTCCAATAAGCCCAAGCATCGCGATACCGTAAGCCGCTGCACGGACAGCGATTGGCAGCACCTGTGACTTGGAGTCGTAGTGTGCTATAAGAAGTAAAACAGGGGTCTTGCTGCCTTGTTCCACACGGGTTGTTGCGATAATATTTTCTGAGTAGTGCTTTTTACCGACATCGTACAAACCTTCCAACCGTTTCTGCCACTGTGTGCAAAACATTGCTAGAGAAAGGCTGAGTAGACAGGCAAGGCATACGGGTATAGGGAACCGTTCGCCGAGCCACGGTACAGCGAGCACTATAGGGACAAAGAGACCACAAAGCATACGTGGCAACACTTCGGCGGGAAATTTTGTGAAAGAAAAAGGTTCTGTCGAAACTTCCAACCCTACTGCCGTAAACGCTTGGACAATGTATGCTCGCGCTTTTTCTTCACCTGCACTGCCTACCAGCCTCGGAGAAGCGAGTCGTTTGATGTGCTGGTATACACGTTTAGCATCGTAAGCGAGGTTTGTGTCCATTGGGATTTATTAATCTGTCCCTAATTCTGATCCGAACCGTCTTCCCAAACGGCCGCTGAGTGTTCGGGCGATTTCTCGTTCCGAAGCCGCGATGTTGTGTAGTTCCAAGGGATCGTTTTCCAGGTCGTATAGTTCCGTTACATCGTTGTAGTTTTCTATGAGTTTATGTGTTGCCGTCCGTATGCATCGGAAGTTTCGGAGGGTACTCACCGTCTCGGTGCGATGTGTTGCGGTTTCACCGCGAAGGACGGGCGCGATAGACCTCGCGTCCATACGTGACAACACAGGCACACCCGCCAAATCGCATATTGTCGGATTCAAATCAATGAGTTCAACCAGACTCTCTGACATCTTGCTTTTGTCAATACCGGGTCCAGCAACAATGAGTGGCACCCGCAGCGATGCTTCGTAGGCGACGCTTTTTGTGTAAAGCCCGTGGTCCCCAAGCATTTCACCGTGGTCGCTGGCGTAAATGACATAGGTGTTCTCGAGCAGTCCCCGTTGTTCAAGGGCGCGAAGCATCCCTCCGAGCTGGTCGTCAATCAATTCTGTGGCAGCGCAGTACTGTTGTCGTGTTCCTGTGATTTCCTCAGGGCTTATATCAACAACGCGTCGTTTCACCCACGCCGGTTTTCCGTCCATATCGTCAGCAATTGCAGGCGGCATCTCAGCATGACGATACTTATCACCGTATTCGATGGGTGGATCGAAAGGGTCGTGCGGGCCAACAAAACTCACGAACAGGTGCCACGGGAAGTCGTCCGGAATGTTCTCTATAAATTCGGTTGCCCGCCTGCCGATATAGGTGTCGGCAAAATCTTCTGTTGATAGGATAGAATCGTGAGAACCGTTTTTAATCCAACCGCCCCTACTACGTTTCTTGTAATCTTCATGAAACGCCTTAAGCATGCCTTTTTGCTGAAGATAGTGTGTGTAAGGACCGATAGGTGTTGGTGAGCTTCCGGCGTGCATCTTGCCTTCACACTCTTCCGGATGCGTGAATCCCCAACTATAAGTGCGTGGCCGGTCGCCGTAACGTCCGTTATAGCCATCCGGTTTGGCGAGATCGAGTTTTCCAACGCATCCGACGCGGTAGCCGTGATCGCGAAGCTGCTGGTAATAGGTCGGTACGTTAGCCGGCAGAAAACTACCGTTGTCTACCGCTCCCACACGAGAAGGTTGCAAGCCCGACGCAAGGGCAATACGCGAGGGCGCACAAACTGGCGCGTTCACGGTGCAGTTTGGAAAGCTTACGCCCTGTTCTGCTAAGCGACGTAAGTTAGGCGTATTGAGGGCAGTAGGGGCGTTTTCATCCGTTTCCAGATAATCGTAACGGTGCTGGTCCGACATGATAAAGAGAACGTTCGGTCTATCGGTTTTTCGAATCATTTTAGTTGTTCCGTATATACGTTTGAAAAAACAATATCAGTAGATTCAGATTCATTTTAGAACTCCTAGATTGTGTGGTTCGGACAAAGTTGGGGGTATTCGGGGAACATCCCCGTCCCGAACTCCATGGGGGCTACTTTGGTTGTTTCCGGATAAAAACACGCGAAAGAATAGCCAATGGATTTACGCCTCATGACTCACCGGCAACTTCGGTGCTGCTCTGTATAATATATACAAACGAAGTTGAAAAAAGTTTAGGTTTTTTTCGTTTTTTTGAAAAAAAAAACGCTGTTTTCGCGTTTAAAGAGGGTTTCGCCGTCAGCTTTAGAATCCATCTCTTGCGTCTCAATACAGATAACCCATTTTTTGTTGTTTTCATCATTAGATACAATCACAAAATCAGCACGCTTGCGTTCACCCCTTGATCCATTAAAGACAGTCAGCGGATTCTCAAAATCTTCTGCTCTGATGACAATAGAATTATCAGGAAGCCCTTTTATTTGCACAGTGGTGCCAAATTGCGCATCAGTTAATTGAACAGAAGGTCTACCCTGTCCAGATTGTAACACGACCTGAATATTGGGCTTGAGCATTTCCCGTAATATCTGTATAGCATTCACGAGGCTTACGTTTCTCCCCAGACAATTTCATCCTGAATCCTGTTCATGTCATCAATCGTTTTATCGAAACTATCGACTCCAATGCCAAATTCGGGATGGATCTTAGCTGGAACGAGTGTGTGGCCCCTTCTCCGTCTCTTCCGACCTTCCTCTAATGGCATCAACGCTTTTTCCGCCACATATACTTTGACCTGATCGACGTTAATCAATTCATTATTTTCATAGCCATTTTCCTCAACAATCCTTTTGATGTGTGGTTTGTCACAATTGAGCATAATGAGCGTATTGAGCTCCTTGATGATGTAATCGCTATGGGTAGTTACGAAAACTTTAACACCTACGTTCGCGAGCCGGGCAAAGAGTCTAGCGATACGACGTTGGTTTCCCGGATGCAGGCTTAATTCGGGTTCGTCTACCATCAGGAGGTCGCCTTTTTGCGCGACACATCTAAGATAAAAACTGAGGTCTAAGAGGGAACGGACAGCGCTTGAGCTTTCAACCATCGTCAATCTGTGCCGCATGCCTTTGGGGATATAGTAGAGCTGATCATTTTGTGTAATGACATATTCACCGCCGATAATGTCTGCAAAGTCTTCCAAGATTTCAGGATATTCTTTGGCAATGAAACTCTTCCTTTTTCCAATATCTTCAAGTTGGCGAGTAAAGTTAACATTATCCGCTACTGGCTCTGGGTAATTCTGGTAGGCTTTGAATAGGAAATCCCGCAGGTCTGTTTTTGGGTCCGATCGTCCCATTTCTTCAAGCAGCCGGTTCCGAGCGAAATTGAGTTCCCTCCGAAAAATTGCGACTCCGGTACGCTCGGCTGAGAAAATAAAAGGTCTGGGGAAAAAATTAAAAAAAACGGTATGGCAGATTATGCGACTTATGACATCCCCTGCAAAAATGGCTTCACTTCTCGGACCGCTCTTTTTGTCAACAACTAAAGTAAATACTAACTCCTCACTCTCCTCTTCCTTTGTAGCAATAAGAAAAGGTTCTTGATTCATTTCCGTTTCGATCTTGAATCCATGATCTTGTAAGTGAATCGCGCTTGGTTCAACGCGAAATTCGCTGTTATGAAAGGTGCCTTCAGCGGCTGCAAAAATTTTATCCAATTGCTCGGTGTAGCTTTTACATGCATCTGAAAGCATCTGATTGGCCTTTTCTATATATTGTACCAGATTAATCTTAAGGGTACCATCCGTAAGCAAATTATGGATATCGTTGTCATTAATCGGAATACGAATAAATTTACGCCAAGACTCCAAGAACCCATACAAGGCATAAGTTGCGTAGGTTTTACCCGTATTATTTTCACCACAGATAAGGGTCAAATCACCTAACGAAAATTCTGCGTGTTTTAGTACCCCGATGTTTTTTAGGCGGACTCTAAGGCTCATATTGATACCTCCACAATTGTCATCGTATCATTGCCAAAGATGTCAACCACCTTGACGGCAATTTTCCGTGGGCCGGGTGTGCATTCATGGGCGACGCTAGTCAATTCTAATGATCTGTCTTTCTTAGTCCGAAAGCTTTGCCACTCGTTTTCAAAAACATAATCGCCTATCCACTGTTCTTCCCACTCACCCGTGTGTGAATTTTGCAGACGGATAATCTCGTGTTTGCTCTCAAAGTCAAAATCAACCGACCAATAGTCAATCCAGTCCGTCCAATGTTTCGTCAATACTTCACGACTGACAAGCCCGTCTGCATCTCTGCTTACTTTGACAACCTGGCCCTGCTCGACTACGATCTTACTGCCCTTATTCCGTAGTGTCTGTTCGGCTTGAGAAACAGAATCTTGTGAGTAAAAGACAGAAAAATCGGTTAATTCCACTGTTACAGTTGAGGGTTTGCCTTTTTCACCTATTTGGATATGCGGTTTGACTTCAATAAACGCCATGTCGTGAAACACTACCTGCCCTTGTTCTACTGCGCGTTTGTCGAACACATCAGCAGGGATGAATTTGGGTGCGATGTTGATGCCTTTGCTTCTCGCCTCATCCAGTACGTTAGGAAAGAGTCCCATCTCAAACTCGAAACCGAGAACGTCAACGCGCGTAATCCGATGTTTGCGGCATTCAAGGATAATTTCTTCCACGAGTAAGCGTGTTACGGGTAGATTGACGGGGCCGATTGCGACAAGCCTTCCTGCTTTCTTACCTTGAAAACTGGTGAATCCGTCTGTTTTTTCGGCGGTGTAAGCCCGTAGGATGAGATCAGTGAATGCCTTTTCTTTTGCTACGGATTGCTTCTCTTTTTCAGCCTCGCGCAGGTTTGGGTTAACCCCGATGTAATGTTGTCGTTCATATTTACCGAGATTGAGAATTTCAAAGGCGCGGTAGTCTTTGCCGTCGGCTTTAAGTTGACGTTGGACCCCAATCATCCGCTTGCGGGTGGTGTGTATGGCGAACTTACCGAGGTCTGTGGTGATCCACTTGCGTCCCAGTTTTTCAGCAACGGCGGCAGTGGTGCCCGAACCGCAAAAGAAATCAGCAACAAGGTCTCCTGCGTTGGATGAGGCTTTGATGATGCGTTCAAGTAGGGCTTCCGGTTTTTGGGTAGGATAACCGAGATACTCATGAGGGATAATACCTAACCCAGGAATATCGTCCCATATATTATCGGCAACTGTTTCCTCAAGAACTTTATCTCCGACAGTTTTTCGATGATACTTGATGGCAATTTTACCAGCTGTTGCCGACACCTTACCATCCTTAATCACAAGTTTTCCTCCATGCGAGACATGAATTCGCCCCTCTTGATAGAGTTTAATGATGCTCTCGTCAGAGTATGCCCCCCGGTCTGAAGTACGGAAAAATCCTCGATCATCTTTTTGGTATTTTCGCTTGGCTTCTTCCAATGAGATAGCACTAACTTTTTCTATTTTGTTCCAAATCGCGTTGTTTTTTTCTTTCGCGTAGAAGTAGATGTAATCCGAACTGAACGGCATGAATTGCGCGTGTGTTTTCATTCCGCGGACAATTTGTCTCCGCCACGTCGCCATGTTAAGAAAATTATTTTTCCCGAAAACCTCGTCTAACGCCAACCGTATGTATCCATTTACTCGCCAATCACAATGAACATAAATACTGCCATCTTCCGCAAGTAAATCCCGCATTAGCACCAGCCGTTCATAAATCATCGCGATAAAGGAATCCGCCCCTTGTCCCCAAGTGTCACGGTAGGCGATCTCTTCAAGGATATTCGGGTCTTTGGTAAAAGTTTCGTCGCCGATTTCGATGTCCATGGAAAAATCTGCGCCTACGTCAAAGGGTGGATCAATATAGATGAGTTTGAGCCCGCCTTGTGCTTCAATCTCTTCGCGCAAAGGTCCGTTCTTGAGTGATGACAGAACCAGTTTGTTGTCGCCCCATATCAGTTTGTTTGTCCAGCCCTTAAGTTGACGTCCGCGTTCGTCGAACATTGTAAGTTGTGTATGCGCTTCGGCGGATTTCTCGACGCGGGGTTCGTCTACTTGTTCGATTGTCTGGAAAGGGAGGACGATGTTGCAAACTTCGTTGGTTTTGCCGTTCCAGACGAGTTCGACCTCGCGCTTGTCTTCAAACAGTAGGAAGCGGTATTTGTCGGGTAGCGGTTTGTCAGCCTCGATGAAGCGGATGATTTCTTGTTGTTCTTGTTCCGTGAGTTTTGGCATAGGTGGTGTATCTCTTGGTTTAGTTTCTTGCTTGTTCTCTTGTTATGACACAAACGATTGTAAGATAACGATTATGAGTCCGGCAGCAGGTGAAACAAGGAAACCTATAGACTCTTTGTTGATGCTCGAATCGCGATTTGCCTTTGGACCTATAACAAAGCTTGTGATAATTCTTCAGAGGAGTTAACGTTCATATCATATACTACCATCAGTTAGCTGCAAAATGGGCGAGGAACCCTCGCCGCTACGGTATTCGTAAGTTCTGTAAATATTATCAAGACTTACGCACTTGTGCCCGTAGCACGTTCTGTAAGATGGAATACTTGAAAAGCAGAGACGTTTTTGTGGCACAACCCCCTGCCCCCCGCAAGCGAGGGGTATACTACAAAAGAGCGCCCTGCGTAAGTCCTATATTATATCAGAAATATCCGTAAAATTCAAAGAAACAACCAATAAAAACTTTATTAATCATAAGTATCTGTTTTGTACACCCTAAAACTGTCAAGCAGTTGCTGGAAGGTTTGGGGGCGGTATACGTCAAAACTCTCTTGATCGACGTAGACGAAATCATAGGTAACATCGAGTGCAGTTTTATTCACATCCTCACACCATTGGGACAACCGTTGCATCTTAAGCGGCACGTCCAGGTCTTCTCTGCCTTTGGTTTCAACGACAATCACTCGACCATCTGTCAACTTGACCCAAAAATCTGGATAGTAGTTGCCGATGTCACTCTCAGCGTTGACGTAATCGAGTTTGAAATGTACGCCGTAATAGTTTTTGACATAAGAGACGACATCGGGGCAATTTTCGAGAAACGCCGCAAATTCTAATTCAAAATGACTGTCACCAGTGATTCTATTGAACACGGATTTTTTGGGGACCAGGTACTCCTGTTCTTTAACCATAAAGGGGCGTGCGTCTTGGACCCGCGTTGTCTCGATCAATTGGGCATCTCCGCTGTCTTGTATTGTGAGGGCGTTAATGGCGTACTTGAACGTTTCCATGACGGTTTTTGTGGCGTGGAGTTCCGACAGATTTTGCAGCGTATGTGGATCCGCCAACACCACCGTTTCGCCGAAGAGTTGGTGTTGAACGAAGTCTTTAACCTTTCCGTAAAGCACCTCATAGCCGCTAACGAGTCGAAGGTCTTTCATGATGGAGTGAGCAAAATATCCGAGTGCATTGCGATAATCGGCGACCCCACTACCATCTAACACTGTGACATGTGTAACCTTGCCGGTCGTCATGTCCTTAAAAACAATTTCGCGTTCCGGTGCTTCGTTAAATTCTTTGTATGCCGCGTGTCTAAAATCAAACTGCGCAACATCTAAACCTTCAAGATTTCCGTATTCCCGGTAGGTGCGGCGCGTTAGTATAGGGATTTCGATATCAAGTGCGTCAATATCCTTATCTGCGTTTGTTTTGTCCACTTCAACGACGAGAGGCGCCTTGGGTTTTGTCCCTTCACCCATGGCTTGGCGTTCCAATTCGACACCTTCCGATTTAATGGATTCAACGAATGCCATAAAGGCATCTGTACCGATGACACTCACAGATTCCTTCTCAGCCCCTGCGTACATGAGTCGTAACCCGCGACCTAAGGTTTGTTCGGGTAGAATATTGGGTTTAGCAGAATAGGAGCGGAGCCCGACAAGGGTCGTTACATTCTTGACATCCCATCCCTCTTTGAGCATTAGCACGGAGACGATGGCTTTGTATGGACTCTCCCGCGAATCAATTTCGTTTGCGTGTTTGCGGAGTTTCTCAAGTTCGTCCTTGTTTCTCCCAGATGTCGCCTCAGAGATTTCCCCGTTTTGTTTGGTGTGAATGACGAGAACGGCATCTTTGAGGTCCGGGTAACGATCTTCGAGGTAAGCCGCGACATCATCACAGTTCCGGGTGTTATCGGTCATGACAAATAGAATGGCTTTTTTATTCAGTTTTTCGTGTTCTGCATAAGCCTTGCGCCACTCAATCACACCGAGGTTAAGATAGTCGGCATATTTCTCGGTATACTTCGCGCTTTGGCGTTCAACAAGTTTTGCTCGGCTCTCAGCATCCGGAAGGACAGGGTGTTTGACGATGTTTTGAGAAATCGCCTCTACGAGGGGATAATCGGCGACCGTCTGCACAAAAATCGCGCCGTTTTTGTGCTTAGGCGTTGCGCTTACATCTATTTGCAACGTCAGTTTGCTGCCCTTCTGCGAGAGACGGTTATGAATATCCTCAATGGACTTGAACCAAGCCAGCTTTGGATCGTGGACGTAGTGCGCCTCATCATTGAGTACCATCAGCTCATCGATGTCTCGAACGATGTCTCCGAGATCGACCTTAGAATCTGTAGTTGCCCCAGTCGGTTTGTTGCCTAAGAAATAATCCATACTGTTTTCGTCGTCCGGAGAGGGAGTAGACAAGTCGCTGGAATAGACACGGTGGATATTGGTGAGAAATATGTTCCCGGTGGCTTGAGTGGTACGCACTTCGTCTTGGACGTGCAGGGTGAGTTGGAAATCTTCGCGCCAATTGTGACCTTCAAAGCCGTTATCGGGCAGCACTGGGTCCTCAAAGAAGATGTGTAACCCTTGGAAATCGTGATAGAGCCGGTCAAGAACAATAATGTTGGGGGCAATAACGAGGAAGTTACGCGAAAGTTCAGAACCGCCTTCATACAACTTGTGAAAGAAACTCCAGGCGATTGCGAGGCTCATCACTTTTGTTTTGCCTGTGCCTGTTGCCATCTTTATAACGAATCGCCGCCAATTTTCATCGAAGAGGCCCGTCGAAACGGCACCCGAGCTGTCAAACCGCATGAGATCGAATTTGTCTCGGACCTTGACGACATCGGACAGGTAGATGATGGTTTCGATTGCCTCGCGTTGGGCGAAGTAATACTGAAACTCGCTCGTTGTTCTATCAGCCTGTTCTTGCAGGTGTGGGGTGTTGAACCACCAATTGAGGAGCGCCTTGCTTGTTGCAGAAGCACCGCTGTAGTAGTTGTCCCGCCACGTTTTGACTTGCTCACGGATTTTGTGGACGAGTGGCGGGAGCAGCATTGCGGACTCCAAGTCGGACAGCAGCGATTGATCTGGGCACCAACGGACTGATGGGGCAATGATTGTGTGGGGGGATTCCGGGAAATCGGGGTGTAAAGCCATGGGGTGTCAGCTCTTTTTGGGATTTCAGTTTTCGTGGCGATATTATACTAAAGACATGTAAAAATTGCAACCTAAACTTCGGAGGGACGGGCTTGAGGTGCGGTTGGGAAACCGCGCATAGCATCAAGCATTACCTGTTGGTCACTGCATGCCAATACATCAAGCGGCAAAGCGAGGACAGCAACAAGCAAAACAATTCCGAAAATCTGAATCTGTTTCGCCATCACGTCCTTCCGCTTCGGCTCAATGGGCTCTTCTTGCCGTTGCAAACCCTAACAGTTTATACTTCGGCAACTTAGGCTATCGTAGGCGTTCTACAAAAGTCGCAATATCTGTCGTTGGTGCCTGGCAGACGTAGGCACAACCTAACAGGTTATGCTACGAACTGCAAACTCCACAACCTAACAGGTTATGCTCCGGCAACTTAGGCTATCGTAGGCGTTCTACAAAAGTCGCAATATCTGTCGTTGGTGCCTGGCAGACGTAGTTTTCGCAGACGTAAGCCGTTGCGGTGTTGTCAACTTGGGGCTTGCTAGCGAGAAGGGGGAACGTTTGTTCGTCAGCAGATTCGCTCAGGGCAACGATTTTGTTGGGTTGGTAGATGCTGTGCAGCGCTGTTAACATCGCTTCCGTTTTCGCGTCGCCTTTTCTGCCAACAATCGCAATCTCTTTTGGGGTTGATAACAGGAATGCTAACTCACATAACAACTGACCGGATCCAGATGGTGTTCCTTCCATCTGATGGAAGTAAAGCAATAAAGTCTCAACGGCTTTGTCGTGGAATTCGGCGGTGTCGAGGTGTTTAGCGAGTCGTAACAGACTATGAATTGCCATGGATGCACCGGAGGGTGTGGCACCGTCATAGGCGGATTTGGATTGGACGATAAGCGTCTCGTGTGCTTTACCGGTAAAAAAGAATCCGTCGCCTGCATCGTCTCCGAATTGGTCAATCATGATATGTGCGAGACGTTCGGCTTCCGTGAGCCATCGGGGTTCAAAACTGGCTTCGTAGAGGGCGATTAACCCGGCGATGAAATAGGAATAGTCTTCAAGATAGGCGTTGAGGTGGCTTTTGCCGTCACGGTAGGTGCGTAAGAGTAGGCCGTTGTCTTGGGATAGGGTCGTTAAGATGAAGTCAGCGGATTTTTCGCACGCCTCCAGGTATTCGGGTTTTCCTGTGAGTTGGTACCCCATCGCCATGCTGCGAATCATGATGCCGTTCCAGCTGGTTAGAATTTTGTCGTCCAGTCCGGGTTTAATGCGTTTTTCTCGAGCTTCGAACAGTTTCTGCTTTCCGTCTGTAAGGAGGGCTTCGAGTTCATCGGGATCCATTCGCAATTTTCGGGCAAAGATGTCGGGCGGTACTTGGACGTGGAGGATGTTTTCTCCCTCAAAGTTGCCTTGCGGGGTGATGTCGTAATACTCACAGAAGATGTCGGCGTTCTCTTCACCGATGATGTCTTCCACGTCGTTCGGTTCCCAGACGAAAAACTTTCCCTCTACACCTTCACTGTCGGCATCTTGTGTAGCGTAGAAGCCGCCGTTTTCTGCGTCGTACATTTCACGGAGCACGTAGTCGAGGGTTTCTGTGGCGATGTCGCGGTAGAACGGTTTCTGAGTGGCTTGATACGCCTCAAAATAGGCGACAACGAGTTGGGCGTTATCGTAAAGCATCTTCTCGAAGTGTGGGACAAGCCAGTGAGCATCCGTGGAATATCGGTGAAAACCGCCGCCGAGTTGGTCATACATCCCCCCGCGCGCCATCTTCTCCAGTGTGAGTTCGACCATTTCTAAAGCATTGGCGTTGCCGCTGTGGTGCCAATAGCGGAGGAGAAAAGGTAATCCCATGCTGGGCGGGAATTTTGGGGCGTTACCGAATCCACCGTGACGAGAGTCGAATTGGGAACGGTAGTTTTGGAAGGCCTTGGTCATCAGTTCTTCAGTGAGTTCATGATGGTGCGGATCAGCGACGTTGCTCATCTGCGCGAGGTGTGTTGTAATTTGCTCGGCTTGCTGCAGTATCTGTGTATGCTTATCGTTAAACGCCTCTGAGACAGCGTGCATCACTTTCGGGAATCCGGGTCTACCATGCCGATCGGTGGGCGGATAATAGGTTCCGCCGTAGAAAGGTTTGAGATCTGGGGTGAGGAAAACCGTCATGGGCCAGCCCCCTTGCCGCGTCATGATTTGGACAGCGTTCATGTAGATTTCATCTAAATCGGGCCGTTCTTCCCTATCGACCTTGATGTTGATGAAAAGTTCGTTCATGACGGCTGCGATCTCTTCGTTTTCAAAGGATTCGCGTTCCATGACGTGGCACCAGTGGCATGCGGAGTAGCCGATGCTCAGGAGGATGGGTCTCTGCTCTTGCTTGGCGCGTTCCAATGCTTCTCCGCCCCATGGATACCAGTCGACGGGATTGTGTGCGTGCTGGAGCAGGTAAGGGCTTGTTTCGTGGATAAGTCGATTGGTGTGTTTCGGGGTGTCATGCATTGCTATTTCTCTCCAGCATTCTGTAAGGTAAGGTTGACTTTTTAATACTATTCGGACTGTCCAATAGGCCGGACGGATTCCTTATCGGTGGATGTCCCCGAATTTGCGGCTGATTTGATAGCTTTTGTTGCTTCAACGATTACTCGCCGTTCAACACCCTCGACCAGTTCAGCGAGTACATCATCACTTAAGTGTTCATCTGGGTTGTCAGTGGTGCGGGCATACGCGTCAACAATTAACTGCTCCGCATATTTTTGCATAGCAGTTATGAAAGCCTGTTGTTCTTTGGTGTTAGGCATCGAGAGTTCCTCTCATTTAATGCGTGCTCGATTCGCGTTATTCCACTTTTCTATCTATACCCTTGATCACGCCGTTGCACGCTCTGGAGAATCAAAAGTTTATTTTTGTAAGTATAAACGATCCGGTAGATCCCAACTCGGAATCTAAAATTACCAGCAAGGCTTCCTCTCAGAGGTCGGTGAGGATAATGTGGAGCGTTCACTATTATTTCTTGGAGTTTATCGATGATGCGTCCTTGAATGGTGGTGTCCAACTTCGTAAAAATATCACGTGCTTGCTTCTTCCATTCGAGTTTCACCACTTAATTCCTAACGCCTTAGCAACGTCCTCCATTGGAATCACGTTATCGTTCTCAAGGGATTTTAGGATTTCCGCATAGGCTTCATGCGTCAAGAATTCGCCGCCATCATACGGGTCATAGCGGGAGTAGGCATCGTGAATCAAAGCATTGGCATAGTTGTGTACAGCATTCAAGAAATTCTGCTGTGCTTTTGCAAATATATCTTTGTCAAAATTGGAGGATGGAGAATGAGTTCGGGAAACTGTGCACTCTGCAAAGTAACGGATAGATGCAAACAACTGATTCTGAGCTTCCCCTAATGTTTGTGTCTGTTGCATAGCAAATTCCTTTTTAGCAGACGTGCAAAAATGCGCGGCCCCAAAATGTGAGACCCCTCTCATAGGTCAAGAAATACCGCTACGGGGATTCGAACCCCGGTTTGGTGGCTGAGAACCACCCGTCCTGACCCCTAGACGATAGCGGCACATGATAGAGATAACTGCCCGAGAAGGACTCGAACCTTCGCTACGTGGTCCAGAGCCACGCGTCCTACCATTAGACGATCGGGCATTGAAACGCCTTTATTATAGACATCCTATCTTTTTTAAGTATACCTTAAATGAATAACGTTTGTCAATCTTTTTTCTCAAGTCTACTGCATCGGTAGGACCGAGACTGAGATATTAGAGAAGGTATAGAAGATATTGATGAACCCGATGAGGATTGTTGGGATGACAAAAACGCTCAAGAGTGCGAAAGTACCGGTGGAAAAGGCAGTGCTTGTTGTTTCGTCCTCAGCATCTTCGAAATACATCGCTTTCACAATTCGGGCGTAATAGTAGAGCGAAACGACGCTGTTCAGCAGCCCGACGAATGCCAGCCAATAATACCCTTGTTCAAGCACAGCTGCAAAGAGGAGCCATTTTCCGAAGAAACCAGCGAACGGTGGAATCCCAGTCAGTGAGAAGAGGAAAATCGCCATCGCGCCTGCGACTAACGGCGCACGCGAGGCGAGTCCTCGGTATCCTTCAATCATTTCACTGCCCTCCTCGTTTGCAATAAGGACAACAACGTAGAATGCCCCCAAATTCATAAAGAAGTAAACGACGAGGTAAAAGAGGATCGCGCCGATACCTTCGGATGTGAGCAGGACACCTCCCATGAGTAGATAACCACCGTGGGCAATACTTGAATACGCCAGTAAACGTTTCACGTTCTGTTGTGGGAGTGCGGCGAGATTTCCGACAGTCATTGTGAAAGCAGAGACGATCGCTAACATAAGCTTCCAGTCAACAGATTGCATGACTTCAGGGCTACTAAACCCGGAGTAGAAGAACCTAATGAAAAGAGCGAATCCGGCGGACTTTGAGGCGACCGATAGGAAGGCAGTTATGGGGATAGGCGCGCCTTCGTAGACATCTGGGGACCACATGTGGAATGGGACGGAGGCGATCTTATAGCCGACTCCGGCGAGGACAAAGATTATGGCGATCAACACAGCGAGCGGATAAACTTCGCCTGCTGCTAAGAGTTCGGTGAGTCTTGTGCTGATTTGCCCAAGATCCCCCGTTCCGGTCATGCCGAACAGGAACGACAGACCGAACAGCATCGTTCCCGATGCGACTGCCCCGTAGGTGATATATTTGAAGGCCGCTTCACTTGAACGCGGGTTCTGTGTTAGAAATCCGGCGAGAATGTAGGAGGTCAGACTCACCGTTTCCAACGATATGAATATCATCAGTAAGTTGGTTGAGGATGCCATCAAGAACATGCCGAGCGTGATGGCTAACAGGAGTGCGTAGTATTCACCCTTCAGCTGTGCGTCAAGTTCTTCAGAACGGATGGAGAAGAGAATTGTTGCCGCGGTTGCGAGGAGCAGCAGCACTTTAAAAAAGGTAGAAAACGCGTCGAGCCGGACCATCCCGAGAAAAAGGGCGATGGAAGTGCTGTCCCCGAGCTGCCCATGCGTGACAAGAACCGCGACGAATACGCAGCCAATGCCTGCAAGAGCGAGGTAGGCAACTCTCATACTCTCCCTGTTTTTTCCCACGAGATCGACGAGGATAACAACGATAGCAGAAATGACTAACAGCAGTTCCGGCGTGAAATAAAGAAGGCTTTCGATGTTGCTTAAGGGTTGCATACCGGACAAAACCTCCTATATCGCCTGTAGCACATTGATGAGGTTGGCGACAGACTCTCTGAACATATCAATAGCGAAATTGGGCCAGATGCCGAGCACAATTGTGAGGATAGCCAGCGGTGCCAATGTCAAAATTTCGCGCCCGTTGATTTCAGGGAGTGCTTCGTATTTGGGATTGAGTGTCCCCAAGAAGACGCGTTGGAGTGTCCAGAGGAAATAGGCCGCCCCGACAACAATACCTATCGTTGATAAGATGGTAAGCATCTTGAATTTGTCGTAAGCGCCGAGTAAAGAGAGGGCTTCCCCCACGAATCCGCTCAAGCCGGGCAGTCCCAAAGATGCCATGAAGGCGAGCGTAGTAATGCCGGTGTAGACTGGCATTTTCGCGCCGATACCTCCGAACCCATTAATCTCACGATGGTGTGCTCTGTCATAGAGAACACCGACGAGCAGGAAGAGCATGCCACTGATGACTCCGTGGTTGAACATCTGGAGAATCGCACCGGTGATACCTTCTGTATTTCGAGCGGCAAGCCCTAATATAACGAAGCCCATGTGTCCGATACTTGAATATGCCACCAACTTCTTGAAGTCAGTTTGTGCCAAGGCACAGAAAGAACCGTAGACGATATTGATGAATCCGAGCAGGGCTAAGCTATTCCCCCATGTGCCCGTCCCGTTGCAAAAAAAGTCCATCCCTTGTGGGAACATCGCCATGTTGACGCGGACCAACCCGTAGGTTCCCATTTTTAGCAGGATGCCCGCAAGAATAACACTGATTGCAGTCGGTGCTTCGACGTGTGCATCAGGGAGCCAGGTATGGAACGGGAAGATCGGTACTTTTACAGCAAATCCGATAAAGAAGCCGAGGAACGCCCAGATTTGGAAGTTTAGGTTGTTCAGTGCATGTCCTTCAGTCGCTGCTAAGGTAATGAGCGTTTGAATGTCAAATGTCCGTGCCCCCGGTGCACCGCTGTTGAGGTAAACTGCGATCATCCCGACCAGCATCAGTACACTCCCGAAAAGTGTATAGAGGAAGAACTTAATTGCGGCGTACTCACGCCGCGGGCCACCCCAGACACCGATAAGGAAGTACATCGGCAAGAGCGTGAGTTCAAAGAAGACGTAGAAGAGGAAAAGGTCCAAGGCAGCAAAAAAGCCAAGCATCCCTGTCTCAAGCAATAGGAACAGTGCCATATAGGCCTTGATGCCTTTTTCGATGTTGCGCCACGAGGCAATAACACAGATAGGCCCTAAAAGGGCAGTGAGGAGCAGGAGCGTTACACTGAGACCGTCGATGCCGATGTGATATTGGATATTGAATGCCTGAATCCAATCGACCTTGGCATCGTACTGAATTCCTGCAGCCGATCGGTCATAGGATATGAATAAAACAACTGCGAGTGCAAGCGGGATGAGCGTGAAGAGGAGCGTAACGCGTTTAACCAGCTCTTCTGACTCGCGGGGCAAAAGTAAAACAACGATCATCCCGAGCAACGGGATAAAAATCATTAAGGACAATAACATCTCGTGGGGATCCTCCTTATCCCGTTACGGGCATTGCTTGTAAGTCATATTCAATATTTGGCAAATCCGTTAGATTACAAGTTTTTTGCACAGTTTTATTACAACGCCCGGAAAATTAAGATTAACAACACGATCCCTGCTAGTACAACGAAAAGATATGTCTGAATCGCGCCTGTCTGGATGCGGCGAACCCGCCCACCGATTGACCATGTAACCTCGGCAACCCGATTGACGAGCCCATCAACGATGTGGTTGTCAAAAATGCCGACGAATGCGGCGAGTCCATCTCTCGTCACCCTTCCAACGCCGTTGACGATGCCGTCAACGATCGTTCCATCAAATTCGGCGAAAAGTCGCGATTTCCAGACCGTCACGGCGACTAAGACACCGTTGTAGAATTCGTCAAAGTAGTACTTATGCCAGAAGAGATTATAAAGCGGTCGGAAAGTCGTTGCGACAGACTCAGCAGACAAGGTACGTCTATGGTAGAAGAGCCATGACAGCAGTATACCTAACCCGGCGACGATGATAGATAAGACCATCGCAATGGTGTGTGCGGGGCCGTGTCCGTGATGTGCGTCATCTCCGTGTGCGCTGTGCGTATCGTTTGCCCCTTCTTCTGCTGCTACGGCTTCCGAAATCCCGAAGAAAGATAGCATGAGATCGGCTTCACCGACTTTGCGATCGGGGGAAACGTGTGCATGTGTTGGTGCATGTAATGCGGTTGTTCTGGCGGTCTAACGTAAGCGGCGTTGAACCAGAGGGTGTTGACGACCGGAAAACTCAGGAAAGCCAAGACGAGGAGGGGCACGGTCATGCTCTTAGGGGACTCGTGTGCCATGTCGTGCATCTCTTGATTGCGCGGTTCACCGAAAAAGGTCATGAAGATGAGGCGGAACATATAGAACGCTGTAAGCCCAGCGGCAAAGAGCGCGATACCGAATAGGAGATAGTGGTGTACAGAGTTCCATTCCATCGCGCGCCCCAATACGCCAGCGAGAATTGCATCCTTACTCCAGAAACCGGAGAAGACAAACGGGACACCAGAGATAGAGAGGGTCGCGATGAGCATTGTTATGAAAGTAATCGGCATCTTATGGCGGAGCCCGCCCATGTTCCGCATATCTTGGTCTGCAGGGATATCAGAACCGTGAACATGTTCTGAACCGTGATCCTCATCGTGTTCATGTCCGTGTGCATCGTCGTGCCCGTGTCCATGCATTGCGTGGAAAGCGTGGATGACACTGCCAGAACCGAGGAAGAGCAACGCTTTGAAAAAAGCGTGTGTTGTGAGGTGAAAGAGTCCCGCGACATAGCTGCCTGCGCCAATCCCAAGCATCATATATCCGAGTTGACTGACCGTAGAGTATGCCAAAACCCGCTTGATGTCAAAGCGAACGATAGCGATAGTTGCAGCGATGAGTGCGGTAATACCACCGATATAGGCGATGACCAGAGATGAGGTTTCTGTCAAAATTGGGAACATCCGAGCCGTGAGATACACACCCGCAGCGACCATTGTTGCGGCGTGAATCAGCGCGCTAACAGGTGTAGGGCCTTCCATCGCATCGGGCAACCAAGTGTGCAGCGGGACTTGTGCGGATTTACCGACCGCGCCACAAAAAATGAGCACACCGGCAATAGAAAGCCATACCATATCGCCTGTGCCGAGTTGCACAGCGGCTTGGGCGAAAATGCCGCCCTCTCCATAGAGGGAAAGGGTGTCGAATTTGGTGAAAAGCATCATCATGCCGATGAACATACCGACATCGCCGACGCGCGTCGTCAAAAACGCCTTTTTACAGGCATCCGCTGCGGAGTCCTTCTCAAACCAGAAACCGATGAGCAGATAGGAGCAGAGACCAACGAGTTCCCAACCGATATAGATGCCGAGCAGGTTATCCGATACAACCAGGAAGAGCATCGAGAAAGAGAAGAGCGATAGGAAAGCAAAGAACCGTGGATACCTCGGATCGCCGTGCATGTATCCCATAGAGAAAATGTGGACGAGGCTACTGACGAGCGTGACAACAATCAGCATGATTGCGGTAACGCTATCAAGGTAAAAGCCCATTGAGAAGGTAACACTACCAAGCGAAAGCCACTGAACAGTATGGGGTTCTGGATCGGGGACTACCTCTTGCAAGAGCAAAAGCGAGCAGCCGAGTGCGATAATCATCGCTGCTGTGGATAGGTAGTCCTGTCGCGGGAACCCCCGTTTCGCTAAGCCTAAAAGTCCGAAGATCGCGAAGGCAGCGAGGGGGCAGAGCAAGATGAGACTTATTAAGAGTACGACCATACTTTTGTTTTTTAACCTTTCAGCGTGTCAACCTCGTCGGGACGGATGCTGCCGAATTCGCGGTAGATCGCGAGAATGATTGCTAAAAAAACAGCGGCTTCTGCGGCGGCAAGCACAATCCCAAAAATTGCGATGATTTGCCCACTGATGTCCTCTGGTGTCATAAAACGCGCGAACGCCGCAAAGTTAAGATTGCACGAATTGAGAATAAGTTCAATGCCCATCAAAATACTAATAGCATTCCGGCGGGTTAAGACAGCAAAAATACCGAGCGTGAACAGAATTGCACTGATGACGAGATAGTGTTGTAAGGTCATTCGTCCCTAACCTCCTTTCGGGAAATCAGGGTAGCTCCGATTAAAGCGACTAACAGTAGCACGGAAACGACCTCAAACGGGAGCAGAAAGGGGCCATTAAGAATCAATTTGCCGATACGTTCAGTTGTTGGGAGTAGTTCCGACCCATCATCGGTAAGGTTCTTCCATGCAGGGGTATTTGCAATGACTGTTAGGAGCAGGGTGAGGAGCGCCAAGGCAATCACACCGCCAAGTAACAGCTGCCCGCGTTCTATATGAATCTGCATTTCCAAGCGACCGCTCGTCATCATGACACCGAACAGAATGAGAACAAGTATACCGCCGACGTAGACAATCACCTGCGTTGCGGCGAGGAAGTCCGCCTGTAAAAAGACGTAAAGTCCAGCAACACCGAAAAGCGTCACCATGAGCGAAAACGCTGCATGAACGATGTTTCGCACTGTGACGACGACGAGCGCCGAAGCGATTGTCATCAGCGCGAAACCGTAAAAAATAAACGTTTTAAGTGTAAATTCCATTTTTTTAATTTATCTTGCGGGTCGGTCAGGGATCGGATACATCGCGTTGCGCAATGTATTGTGGATCCAGGGAAGACACCCAATCCAAAACCCTGCCGCTCCGCTTACAGGCTACAAGTTTGATGCTAATATCTTCTCTATTTACCGGCTAATCCGCGGCATTTGGCTCTTCGGTGCTACCTTTATCGTACATCTCCTGTTTGTCGAACTTGAAAATTAAATCTGACCGATCGAACTTGGAATATTCAATGCCTTCGAGTGTATCCTTCATGGTAAGGCATTCTGTTGGACAGACTTCGGTACACAGCCCACAATACATACAGAGGGACATGTCAATATCGAACTGGTCCAGATAAAAGACGACTGGGTTTCGTGTAACAATCCGCGATATTTCATCACTGGAAAAAGTCGCCTTTCGACTGTCAACGTCTGAGGGTTCAAGGCGGTCTATAACTTCTTGGGGCCCTTGGCGAGAAGTGATATTCGTAACGGTTATTGCATCTGCGGACCTCACCTTTTTGTCGTCGCCTTCAATGATGCCGATGACTTCTCGTCCGTCTCTGAGATGTACGACGTTCATACTGTCCCACAACTGCTCGCCTTTCGGGAGTTTGGTACCGGTAATCATAATGCAATCGACTGGACAAATCATCTCACATTTCTTGCATCCGATACAGTCTTCAATCCGATTGTAAAGCTGCCCGCGATACCCTTTAGGGATCTCTCGAACGTTGCGTTTTTTCTCATAGTCGTGTTCATACGGGTATTGATGGGTAACTTCTGGTTCAAAGAACTGTTTGATTGTCACCCGCATTCCGACGAGAACGGTATAAACGCCTCTGTAGATGTTTCGTATGTATTTATCCATTTTAGATGCTTCCTCCAATAATTGGCGTATACAGGTACAAAACTAACTCGGTTGTGGTGTAGGGTTCTGGGCGAAAGTCCGTCCCGCAATTTTATAAGCTATGATAAGCCCGGTGTAGATAATAGCGCAGCTAATGGCAGTACTAATCAACGTATCTTCTGGGAAGATGAGTCCCCAGATCCCAGTTCCTAAGATGTTAAAGAAGGCGATTGGGATGAAGTACTTCCAACAGAGGTTCATGAGCTGGTCTACGCGTAGGCGCGGCAACGTCCATCTCAACCACATCATCAAAAAGACAAGTGCCAATGTTTTTATAACAAACCCGGGAAATCCACCGAGAATATCGTAACCCGGCAAGGCCCCCTCCCACCCACCGAGGAAAAGGGTTACGGCAATCGCGCTGACGGCGAACATATTGGCGTATTCGGCGATAAAGAAGAGCGCGAAGCGCATTCCGCTATACTCAGTGTGAAAACCGGCAACGATTTCAGACTCGGCTTCGGCCAAATCAAACGGTGTCCGATTTACTTCGGCAATTGCGGATATAAAGAAGATAAAGAATGCGATAAAGGTAAAGGGGGTTCGGAAGATCAGCCAGCTGAAAACACCATTAGATTGGCTCGCCACAATCTCCGACATACTCAAGCTTTCAACGAGCATGACGACCGTTAGAATAGAGAGACCGAGCGGGATTTCATAGCTGACAATTTGCGCAGCGGAGCGGAGTGCCCCCAAAAGTGACCATTTGCTGTTTGAGGACCAACCCGCCATAATGACACCCATAACGACAACAGAAGAAATCGCCATGATGTAGAAAATCCCGATATTAAAGTCGCTCACCAATATATTTTGCCCGAACGGAATAGCAGCAAAAACAGCGAAGGAGCAGGCGAACATGACATACGGGGCGAGTCGGAAAAGGAATTTGTCGCCTTGGGGTGGGATATAATCTTCTTTGAAGAGGAGTTTAACACCGTCGGCTAACGTTTGAAGGGTGCCCCACGGGCCAACACGCATGGGACCTGTTCGGTTCTGAAAACGGGCGGAGACTTTTCGTTCGGCAAGTACTAACACTAACGGGAGTAATGGCACCACCGCGACGAAAATCCCAGCACAGGCAAACATAACGAGGACCGTGCCTAACGCTACCGGGAAATGTGAGGCGACTGCCTCCGGCAGTCGCGGAAGGACGACGCTCTGTATAAATGCCTCTGCCCAATTGAGTCCATCTTGCAAGTTTATATTTGGAAAGAAATTTTCAGATCCGTTGAAATATGGGGAACCTGCAAGCATTACCCTAAAGTCCGACATCTTATCTCCTTATTTGACAAGTGCGTTTACCGGTCAACTTCTCCCATCACAATATCAATACTGCCAATGATGGCGATAATGTCCGCGACCATCAACCCTCGGCTGAGTTCCTGCATCACACTCAAAGCGCTAAAACAGGGGGAGCGTCCCTTCACGCGCACGGGTTTCGGTGTGCCGTCGCTGACGATGTAGAATCCGAGTTCACCGCGCGGGGCTTCACTGCGAAAATATATCTCGCCTTTGGGTGGACGAACGGCTTTTAAAGCCGCCATGACGGGCCCATCGGGGAGGCCTTCGGCTAAAATTTGGCGGACAATCCGGACAGATTCCTTCATCTCGTCCATACGGATTTTATACCGACACCAGCAGTCCCCAACGACTGCACCTAATTCTGGTACATCCACGGCCACCGGAACATCAAAGTCAAATCTGTCATAGATAGAATAGGGTTCGTCTCGTCGGAGATCCCAGTCTACCCCGGAACCGCGAAGGTTAGGTCCCGTTGCACCGTAACTGAGTCCCATCTCTGCTGGCATAACTGCTACTCCGGTAGTGCGTTCCGTAAAGATGCTATTTTTTGTCAGGAGTTCGTTATATTCGTCAATCTTCGGTTCAAAGTAGTCTAAAAATGCTTCTATGTCGTCCAGATAATTCTGCTCGGCAAGAGAACCGGGG
Organism: Candidatus Poribacteria bacterium; assembly: GCA_965202725.1. Lineage (GTDB taxonomy): Bacteria > Poribacteria > WGA-4E > WGA-4E > WGA-3G > WGA-3G. The sequence continues at coordinate 2,247,604 of OZ241845.1, read as the reverse complement.
GCAATCGGTATAATCTCAGAGACCCCACCGATGCGGACGTAGTTATAGGTGAGCCGAGCACCACAGACTTTCTCGAAAAGGAGAAGCAATCGCTCCCGGTCGCGAAAGGCGTAAAGGAACGGTGTAAATGCTCCGAGATCCATGCCGTAAGTTCCAAAAGAGAGGAGGTGACTCGCGATGCGGTTCAATTCACAGATAAGCACGCGTAAGTATTCCGCCCGTTCCGGGACCGCAAAGTTCCGTTTTTCGTCCGCTGCTAATAACTTTTCGACAGCGAGACAAAATCCCCAATTTTGGTTCATTGCTGCTATGTAATCCATCCGGTCAGTAAAGGGAATGATTTGGGGATAAGAAAGGTTTTCGGAATGTTTCTCGAAACAACGGTGTAGGTAACCGATATGGGGGATCGCTTCACGGACGACCTCGCCATCTAACTTCAACTCCAAGCGTAAAACCCCGTGTGTACTGGGATGCTGAGGTCCCATGTTTACGACCATTTCATCGGCGAACGGTTTTAATTCGATGATTTTGCTTTCAGTCTGTTGTGTCGTTTCCATAATGTAGGTTTTACGAAACTCAAAGGTGTTATCAATACCAGTTTGTTTGCCCTATATAACTATGATACTACTTTTATCGTCCAAAGTCAAATCTTAACCTGTTTTCTCGGAGAGAGAACGCGAGTTTGGGGAAAAGAGGTTTCGTGCTGATCGTATGGGCGAGGGGCCCTCGCCCGTAGGGGGTAGGCGACCTAACCCCTACGATACACTTCACATCTGCTTCACATATGAAAAAGCAGAAGGTTTAACACTTGTAGGTTCTAAACGCCTCACAAATCTGTCCTTAGTATGGCACGCGCATCCCGCGATAGAATTCGGGTTCCTTATAATCCTTGCGTAAGGGGTATCCGTCCCAATCATCGGGCAGTAGGATACGGCGGAGGTCGTTGTGTCCTTCAAAGAGAATTCCGTAGAGGTCGTAAGCCTCGCGCTCGTGCCAATCCGCCGTTTTCCAAATATGCGAGACGCTTGGCAGGTGTGGATTTGCTTTCGGTACCAAAGCTTTGATGACGACACTGTGCCGATGTCGCATGGAATAGATGTGGTAAACGACAGCAAACGTTTCATCATTAGCGTTCAGGTCGAGGCCGCTCAGACACATTAGAGAATCAAACGCCAATGAATCGGTTTCAGCGAGATATTGACACACATCGGCGATTGCTGACGGGGCAATATGGATACTCGGGTCCCCTGCAAGTTCGGTGTCAAAGTTGAGAACGGCTCCACTAAACTGCTTGGTTAGGGCTTCATAGATTTCTTCCGGTTTCACGTAATTCCTACTCCATGGTCGCGGTTACAAATTGCATCTATCGTTAGGTGCGTTGATATGCTAAGCGGTGTTTTCTTCGGCATTAGTCTCCTTTGTATTTGTAGCTGGTACTTCTGCCTCAATCTCGGTATCAGTACCTTCAAGTTCGTACCATTCGGTTTTGGTAAAGAGTCTTTTCAGGAACGGAACATGCTCACGTTTAGCGACGGTTTGGCTCTTAATCTTCTCTTGGAGTTTAAGCAACCCTTCGATAAGTGCCTCTGGCCGCGGTGGGCATCCTGGCACATAAACGTCAACGGGGATAATACGATCAACACCTTTGAGGACATGGTATCCGTGTTGCCAGTAGGGGCCGCCGCTCGTTGCGCAGCTCCCCATTGAGATGACGTATTTCGGTTCCGGCATCTGTTCATATAACCGCCGAATCCGTGTCGCCATTTTAAGCGTCACCGTACCGGAAATAACCATCAGGTCGGATTGGCGTGGTGTTGCGCGCGGAACACCAGCCCCGAATCGGTCGAGATCGTAGTTAGAAGCCGCGGTTGCCATAAATTCAATGGCGCAACATGCGAGACCGAACGTCATCGGCCAAAGCGCTGAGGAGCGTGCCCAGTTAGCGACAGCGTCAACTGAGGTGACAATAACATTTTTATTTAATTTCTCATCAATTATCATAACTTTTTCCGTTGTGTAGCGTTTACAGAAATCCGCAGATTTTTCGTCGCACTTCCTGTTTCAATGTCCGCTGCCTCGGAATGAGGTCTTATGCGGATGCCACAAACGTTTGACTTCTCCTTGCACCTCGGAACGAAGGTCTAAGGGGTGAGAGCTTACATAGCAGTTTTGACTGGAAGTAGGCTTGTGATAAAGCCACAAGGGTTGATTCCAGCCCCTTTTTGGGTGTTTTCTTCGGTTTTGTATAAAAAGTTAGCTACTGTGCATCAGTCCTCCGGACTGATTGGATTTCTAACTGTGTGGAGCGGATCCACTCCAGATCGCCTTTTGCCCAGACGTAAGCAAGCCCGACTAAAAGGATAAGGATGAAAACGAGCATCTCTAAGAAGGCGAAGAGCCCGAACTCCCGGAAAACAACCGCCCACGGGAAAAGGAATACGGCTTCCACGTCAAAGATTAGGAAGATGAGCGCGATGACGTAAAAACGGCTGTTAAACTTAATCCGCGTATCACCGATTGGATCTTCCCCGCATTCATAGGGGATGTACTTTTCGCTTGAAAATATCTTCGTATGCAGGAGACGAGAGATTGTTAGGTTTAGGACGACAAATAGGCTGCCAACGATCAAGAAAATTAGCACATTCGCGAAGTTAAAGAGCATCTGGATTATCCTTGAAGACCGCAGGGGTTATAAAACTTTGTGTGTATTATGCGTTCACTGTTTAAAATTATATATTATTTTCGCCCCATTTGCAAGTAAAATTTTTGATTTGTGGCGAGCATCGTGTGCATGTCCGTTTTTTGCAAAAACGCCTGCCTGTTCAAGTTCAGTTCTAACGTTTGATCTTACCTCACGTATCAGCAAACGGTTATCCTTCACTTTTTCCCAGATTGTGGTAAGCGACTCCGGCTTGGAAGAAACAGGAAAAATTTTAGGGGTAAACCAGTCTCTGTTTCTGTTCAGCCCGTGTCGTGTAGAAGTATACTGGCCAATCAGGGCGAGGCGAGTCCTTTGGGTGCTTTTGAACGGTTTCGCGGGAAATGCTATTCTATCGTGAGTGCGATTTCGTTGGATACGAGGGATGCCTTTCCACGAAGAGACTTCACTGGGAGATAGACGTTCTTCTCCTCGTCCTTGCTTCTCTCTTGAATGAATTTGATCTGTTCTTGGTAGTAGTTAGTCGCGTCCTGCTTTGCAGCGGCTTGAAGATTCGGGTCGTTCTGAAGCCGTGCGAGGTCTCGTCTTAACTCCGCTATCTCTGGATGTTCTTCAGTTACGGATTCTCGATAGACCTCTAAGTCCATCGCAAGGGTTACAGTGTAAGTGCCGGGTTGTAATTGATAGTATCTCTGTATGTCTTTCAACGTCAACGCTTGGTTCATGGATGCTTTAAAATCAAACCCCTGGATACAACGGATGGATTTTCCATCTTGCTGGATGTATTTTCGTGGGTTTTCTTGTGTGATTGCCCGCTTCGGTGCGACGATTTGTCCGTTTGCATCCTTCACCGTCACTTGTGTGAAAGCTCCCTTGGTTGCAACAGCAAAGAAAGGCACGAGAAGGTCAAATTTACCGTTCTGAATATTGACGTGGAGGGGGATCGCTTCTGTCGCAGTGTAATTTGTTTTAGGTGTCGACAATTGGAGTTCCGCAAGGGTTCGAGGCGATTCTTCTGTTTCTACGGTAGCAACAGCTTCACCGGTCTCGGCTATTTCCGTCTGTATACTTCCGGCGCATCCCGCAAGTGTGAGAATAAGTAGAAAGAGATAAAGCGCATTAAGTTTTCGTCTGACTTTCGAGTTGATAGTGAAGCGTGTCATTTTATACTCCTGAGGTTTATTCTATTTTAAAAGTGTAATACCCAATCCCGGTTGGTCAGGGACTTCAATGAATCCGTTGACGATCTTTTCTGGTGGCGAAACGAGGGAAGCGCGCCATGCTACTTCTCCCCAAGCGTATTCGAGGATAGCGAAATTCGGGACACTTGCCATGCATTGCACGCTCGCGGCTGTTGCAACGGGGCCGCTCGGATTGTGAGGTGTTACCATGACGTTGCGTGCGGCAGCAAGTGTGGCGATTTTTTTGAGCCCCGAAATTCCGCCGACGTGTTTGACATCCGGTAGGATATAATCGACCTCGGCGTGTCTGAGCAATCTATCGAAATCTTTAAGGGTTCGTAAGCGCTCACCGGTTGCGATGGGGATGCCGATGGAACGGCTCATGTGGGCGAGAGCGTCGAGATTGTCCAATGGCACAGCATCTTCAAGCCAGAAGAGGTGTAAGTCCTCCAATTCTTTTGCGACCTGTATGAGGATACCCGGGTTAAAACGGCTGTGGCAGTCCACCATTAAATCGATGTGGCTACCAATCGCGGCTCGGGTTGTACGGATGCGGTCGATGCCTGTACAGATGGCGGGGGTGAGACTTCCGCTCGATATACTTGCCATTGAAACGTCATCAAAGGGAGCGCATTTTATAGCTGTGAATCCCTCGGCAACGGCACGCTCAGCGTTGTTGGCGAACCCCGATGGACTCCGATCTATAGTCGCTCGGTTAATATTTGCATAGACCCGGATTTTTCCTCGACATTTGCCGCCTAACAAGTGATAACTCGGTACGTCCAACGCTTTGCCTATCAGATCACACATGGCGTGTTCGATTCCGCTAAGTGCAGTGTGATAGGTATGGCTTTCGGTATCATGATAGAAACGCTGATGGAATGCCTCCAATTGGAACGGATTCCACCCAGTCAGGGCAGGTTTGAGGGTGTCAATGACGTGTTGGACACGCCCGTCAGCTCTACCGTGGGAAGCCTCACCGACACCGATTGTGTCGTCATCGGCGTGGAGCTTGACAAAGAGCCAATTGCCGCGATGATTTACCTCGATGCCTTCGGTTTCTATGGTTTTGATTTTGAGTGTAGGCATTATACTTTGCGTGGTAGTGTGGCGAGACACTTGTGCCTCGCCCTGTGGAATTCTACGATGCTGCTGCCCATTTTACGCCTTGGGTAAGGAATTTCTGCATACCTTCGCGCTCAAATGTTCCAGGGCCGTGTCCCAAAGTGGTGTAAAAGACCCTTCCGGAACCGTAAGGTTTTACCCATGCCATGGGGTGTGCTTTGCCGAACCATTCTGCAGATGCCAAAACATGGATGTGCGGATCGTGTGCAGAGATATAGATTTCATCTTCTACATCGAAATCTTCAACACCTTGTGTCGTCGGATGGGCGTTATCCTCGATATGGACAGTAAAGGTTGAGCCGGGGGGATGCCAATTAGATGCTCCACCGATGAGGGCCATTGCTTGACCGCCGATCCACCATGCGGTTCCGTGAATTCCAACCAACCCTTTGCCTTCGCTGACGAATTGGAACAAGCCTTCTTCTTCAGCGGGTGCCAAATCGGAGACACGCTCGACAGATCCGTCCTCTCGGCGTTCCGTACGCGTGAAACCTGTACCAAAGACGCATGCGTCGTAGGTGTTCAGTTCGGATGATGCTAAAATTCCTTTATCGTCGGTTAATGTTGCTGTAATATCAGCATCTTTGGAAAGAAAATCGTGAATGACGCTGGCACTTGCATTAAAGCGGTGATTTTCGCCCGATAGCACGAGAATTTTCGACATGAGGGCCTCCTCGGTTACCTTTGATTTTTTTTCTCAGATACATAGTGTTCCTTTTACATCGGAATACTGCTAGCAATAAGGAATAACGGCACTCCCAAGTGGCAGGCATGCCTTTCTCGGGTTACCTTGACTCCATCCGCTGGCGAGGTTTCCTAACCTCGCCTTAGCATGTAAAAGTAATTCTAAAATCTACTATAATATAACATTTGCAGAGAAAAAATACAAGACTGTGGATGAACCGGGGCAATTCGATTTTAACAGAACTTACGCCCTTGTCCCTGTAGCAGGCTTTGTCCAATGGAAAGACTTGAGAGCTGAAGGCGTTTTTGTGGCACAACCTAACAGGTTATGGTACAATGGAAAAATAAACAATGTTCGGGCACAGCCTAACAGGAAACCATGCTACAAAAGGCATTCAGACGTAGCGGTTGGGTCTCCCAACCCATTTGGCACAGTCTAACAGGAAACCATGCTACGGAAGAGGGGTAAAAAGAGGCACAGCCTAATAGGCTATGCTACAATGGAAAATAAACAATGTTGTACCACAACCTAACGGGTTATGGTACAAATAAAATGGAAAATTGCTTGATGTGCGTCCCAAATTTGTGTTAAACTTTTTGGGTGGAATTTTCCAGTATCATATCAATAATCAGCAAAAAAGGGATAATTCTAAATGCCCCGCATTTTTGATAATATTGACCAACCCCTACTTCCTGCCCTCCAGCAAGCCCTTGAAACCGCTACACATGCCGACTTTTGTGTGGGGTATTTCAACCTCCGGGGATGGAGAGGGCTCGGATCTTACATCCAAAATTGGAGTGGTGGCGATGGTGGATGTTGTCGTCTACTCGTCGGCATGCAGCGTCTGCCTGAAGATGAACTTCGAGAAGCCAAACGCCTTGTTCAGCAGCGCGGTGGAATGGATAACCAAACCGCACTGCGCCTCAAACGTAGATTGGCAGCGGAGTTCCGAGAACAACTGACCGTGGGTGTGCCGACACAGGCAGACGAAGTTGGCTTACGCCAATTGGCACAGCAGCTTCGCAACCAGAAGGTCCAGGTAAAACTATTCCTTCGATACCCGCTTCACGCAAAACTCTATCTCATCTATCGCTCTGATATGATTACGCCAACAGTCGGTTACCTCGGCAGTAGCAACCTGACCCTCTCTGGACTTTCACTGCAGGGAGAACTTAACGTTGACGTTGTTGATGCTGATGCTTGTCAGAAGTTAGAGGATTGGTTTGAAGACCGATGGGAAGATCGATGGTGTATTGATATTTCTAAGGAACTCGTCGACATTATTGGCGAGAGTTGGGCGCGTGAGGAACGCATCCCACCGTATCACATTTATATCAAAATGGCGTATCATCTCTCCCAGGAGGCACGCGCCGGGTTAACGGAATTTCAGATTCCACGCGAATTTCAAGATAAACTCTTTGAGTTCCAGACCGCTGCTGTAAAAATTGCGGCGCACCACCTCAATAGACGCGGGGGTGTACTCATCGGTGATGTTGTCGGTCTCGGTAAGACCCTGATGGGAACTGCCCTGGCACGTATACAGGAAGATGATTATGATCTCGAAACACTAATTATCTGTCCGAGGAATCTTGTTGATATGTGGGACACCTACCGGGAGACGTATCGCTTGCGCGGACGAGTGCTCTCGAGTAGCCGAGTCATCAACGAGCTGCCGGAACTTCGACGGTATCGACTCGTCATGATTGACGAGAGCCATAACCTCAGGAACCGTGAGGGTAAACGTTACCGATCTATCCGAGACTATATCCAACAAAATGAGAGTAAGGTTATCCTCCTCTCTGCAACTCCGTATAACAAAACCTATCTGGATCTCTCTAACCAACTCCGTCTGTTTGTAGGTGAGGCTGAGGACCTCGGGATTCGTCCGGAACAATACATCAAGGCATTAGGGGGTGAAACCGAGTTTATGCGGAAGCATCAAAGTGGGGTCCGCACACTCTCAGCGTTTGAACAGAGCGAGTATATTGACGATTGGCGAGAACTGATGCGCCGCTATCTCGTGCGCCGTACCCGTAGTTTTATCACAGAAAACTACGCTGAAACGGACCCCAAAACAGCTAAGAAATACCTCTCCTTTTCTGATGGCACGCGCGCCTACTTCCCTACACGCCGACCGAAAACTGTACAGTTCACAATTGACAATCACAACCCCGACGATGCCTACGCCCAGCTCTATTCGGCTTCTGTTGTAAACATCATTAACGATCTGAAATTAGCGCGATACGGACTCGCCAATTACGAGGTCAGTGGGCATGTTTCCGAACCCCTGTCTCAAAACGAGCGGACAATATTGGAAAACCTTTCTCGTGGTGGACAACGGTTAATGGGATTTTGCCGAACCAACCTTTTCAAACGTCTGGAAAGTAGTGGGCAAGCGTTCATTCAATCTGTTGACCGACACATCTTACGGAATTATATCTTCCTTCACGCCATTGAGAATGCCGCGCCGCTCCCTATCGGTGGGCAAGACGCTGAGATGCTCGATACCCGGTTTGAAGACAGAGATACCGACGATGCCAATCTGATCTTGGATGCTTTTGGGGATGCGGATGATACACAAATTAATGGGGCAGACCCGCCATCTCATGGATATACTGCCGATGCATACAAGCAACGCGCCGCTGCTATCTATGGACTCTACGAGACGCGGTATAAAAACCGATTTAAATGGATCCGTTCACACCTCTTCCATCCGATGCTGCGCGAAGATCTCGCTGCTGACGCGAGCGCGCTCACTGAAATCTTGAAACAATACGGGGTATGGGACCCTGAGAAAGACGCGAAACTTAACGCATTGCAAAACCTTTTAACCCAGACACACCCGAAGGAGAAGGTCCTCGTTTTCACACAATTTGCGGATACGGTGCAGTATCTGAGGGATGCCCTCTTCGCACGCGGTCTAACGCACATCGCCCGCGTAACCGGCAGCTCGGCGGATCCGACGGAGTTGGCATGGCGATTCAGTCCTGTTAGCAATGATAGAGGGAGTCGCATTAAGCCTCAAGACGAGTTGCGGGTTCTCATCAGCACGGATGTTCTCAGTGAGGGACAAAATCTGCAAGACTGTTCAATCGTCGTCAACTACGACCTACCGTGGGCAATCATACGTCTTGTGCAGCGCGCGGGTCGGGTTGACCGAATCGGGCAAACCGCTGAAGAGATTTTATGTTATTCATTCTTGCCAGCTGAAGGGGTGGAACGTATCATCAACTTACGTGGACGCGTCCGCGCGCGCCTGCGTCAGAATGCTGAAGTGGTCGGTACAGATGAAGCCTTCTTTGAGGATGACGGTGATGGAGGCAATGACACGATCGTTAATCTCTATAACGAACAAGCAGGTTTGCTTGATGATGACCGGGACAATGATGTTGATCTCGCCTCTCACGCCTATCAGATTTGGAAAAATGCGATTACGCAGGATCCACAGTTAGCGAAAGTTATTCCAGAACTTCCGTCTGTTGTTTATTCTACGCGACCGCATGTCCCTAAGGAGACTGCCCCGGAAGGTGCGCTGGTCTATATCCGTACAGGCCAAGAAAATGACGCGCTTGCATGGATAGACAGGGATGGGCAAAGCGTCACAGAATCGCAATTTGCGATTCTGCAAGCCGCAGCTTGCAAACCGGATACTGAAGGACTCCTTCCTCTTGAAGAGCATCACCGGCTCGTAGCTGAAGCCGCGAGGATAATTGCCGCTGAGGAGCGATCGGTTGGCGGACAACTTGGACGACCTTCCGGGGCTCGTTTCCGGACGTATGAACGTCTGAAAGGTTATGCCGCTGAGGTGGAAGTATCCTTGTTTGTGGATATGCAGAAATTTGAAAAAGTCATTCAAACGATCTACCGCCATCCCCTCCGGCAAACAGCACTCGATACCCTCAACCGTCAACTTCGCAGTGGTATTTCCAACGAAGCCCTCGCTGCGCTGGTGATTGATTTATGGGAAGCAGAGCGGCTTTGTATCATTGAGGAAGAGCGCCAAACACAAGAACCACACATCGTCTGTTCATTGGGACTTCGTAGAGGAGGATTGTAATCTCGACTTCTTGCTCTGCCTTCACTTTCAAAAGACCTTGACTGCCACGGACACATCGTATATAATTTGCAGAAACCTAATCTCCTGCGACATGGAGACTTCACATGCGGAACCCCAAACTTGGCATTGGATACCTCATGAGCAATCAATTATTCGTTTTGAAACTACGAGGCCTCACAGGAGAACGTCTATGCGAGTTAACATGAGAGAAACACACCAATACCTCAAAGAAGCCAACTTTGAACCCCTCTTTAGAGAAGCACTCGGCTGGGACTACTGCACCCAAACACTCCCCGTCCGCGTGGACGACACCGAATGGACACTCACCGCCATCGCCCAAAAACGCGGCATGGTGGTCTTTGAATGTCCCGCAACCGAAGCGGCCGACGGACGCATCCCCGATTATGGCACCCGCCGCAAAATACAAAAACAGGCCGCCGCATCCGCCCACGAACACTTTATTATTTACACAAGCACTGACAAAACCACACAGCTATGGCAGTATGTCAAACGCCAACAGGGGAAACCCGAGGCCTGCCGGGAACACCGCTATAACACCAAAGAACATACCGGCGAATCCCTCATTCAGAAACTTCAAGCAATCGTCTTTACCCTTGACGCAGAAGCAGAACTCGGGCTCTTCGACGTCATCAGCAGCGTTCAAACGGCTTTTGACGTTGAAAAAGTCACGAAAAGATTCTATGACCACTTCAAGCAAGAACATACGACCTTCCTCAAATTCCTCAACGGCATTCCCGATGAGGATATGCAAAAGTGGTATGTCTCTGTGATGCTCAATCGCCTGATGTTCATCTACTTCATTCAGAAGAAGGGGTTCTTGGATAACAACGAACATTATCTCCAAGCGAAACTGATACAGAGTCAAGCGACTGGCACTAACCGGTATTACAAATCCTTCCTCTGCCCTCTTTTCTTTGAAGGGTTCGCCAAGCCAGAAGCCGCGCGGAGCCGTGAGGTGAAACAGCTACTTGGAAAAGTTCCCTACCTCAATGGCGGCATCTTTCAAAAGCATCAGCTGGAGACCCTTCACGGCGAGACCCTTGAGATCCCCGACAGGGCGTTTGAAGGCATTTTCAAGTTCTTTGAGCAGTATCAGTGGCATCTTGACGATCGGCCGCTGCGCAACGATACCGAGATTAACCCGGATGTGCTGGGCTACATCTTTGAGAAATACATCAATCAGAAGCAGATGGGTGCATACTATACCAAAGAGGACATCACGGAGTATATCAGCAAGAATACCATCGTTCCGTTTCTGTTTGACAGGGCAAAGAAAGCGTGTAAAATCGCTTTTGAAGGGGATGCTTCTGTGTGGCGACTCCTACAAGACGACCCGGATCGCTACATCTACGATGCCGTAAAGAAGGGTGTGGAGGTGGCGTTGCCTGCCCACATCGCCGCTGGCATAGACGATATCGCGAAACGCGAGGCTAGCTGGAACACGCTCGCCGATGCTGACTATGCCCTGCCTACAGAGATATGGCGAGAGACGGTTGCGCGCCGGGAGCGTTACGAAGCTCTCCGTGCGAAACTCGCAAACGGGGACATAGCGAACATCACGGATCTGATTACCTACAACCTGAATATCCGTCAATTCGCGCAAGATGTGATTGAACACTGTGAGGGTCCCGATCTCCTCCGTGCCTTCTACAAAGCCATCACCGAGGTGACCATCCTGGATCCTACGTGTGGTTCGGGTGCGTTTCTCTTTGCGGCTGTGAATATCCTTGAACCGCTTTATGAAGCGTGTTTGGATCGGATGCAAGTGTTCCTTGCTGAGGGGGAAGTCATCTCTGGCTCGGGGTCTTCGCGTAGATACAGCGATTTTCGGGGGATTCTTGACAAGATGGAAGATCACCCCAACCGGGCGTATTTCATTCTGAAATCCATCATCGTCAACAACCTGTATGGCGTAGACATCATGGAGGAGGCTGTTGAAATCTGCAAGCTGCGGCTGTTTCTGAAAATGGTTGCACAGTTGGTGGATGTGAGGCGGATGGAGCCGTTGCCTGATATAGACTTTAACATTCAAGCAGGGAATACGCTCGTTGGCTATGCGACTTATGATGAGGTGAAGGCGGCGGTTACGGGTCAGCTGGATTTTGACGACACGATGCTCCGCATTGACGAAAAAGTTGAAGACATTGAACGATTAGCTTCTTTATTTCGCCAGCAGCAGACGGAATTGGGGGGTGCTGTACTTCCTGCGGATAAACAGGCGTTACAGGCGAAACTCCAGGCGTTAGCAGATGAACTGAACGGATACCTTGCGGGGGCATATCAGATAGACCGCAGCAAAGAGTCTGTTTACCAAGATTGGCTAAATTCACACAAGCCTTTCCACTGGTTCATTGCGTTTTATGGCATTCTCAAGAGGGGCGGTTTTGATGTCATTATCGGCAATCCGCCGTATGTAGAATATAGCAAGGTCCGAAAAAACTACACGATTAAAGGGTATGAGACGGGAAGTTGTAGGAATCTATATGCTTTCATAACTGAGAGAGCCATAAGACTGTTAAAAGTTGGTGGGCGATTAGGTAAAATTATCCCTGTTGCTTCGATATGTACAGATCGCTACGTCCCCTTGCAAAACTTGCTGAAGAACTGGGGCGAATTGATAATCAGTAGTTATAATGATCGTCCAGGTAAGCTTTTTGACGGTCTGGACCATATTCGTTTGTCTATAGTTTTATGGAAAAAAGATGAGTCAATATCTTCAACCGTATGGACGACGAAGTACAATAAATGGCACACTGTTGCAAGACCAAATCTATTTTATCACCTAGAATATTTGGAAATGGCAAATCACCCGGAACAACCAATTGCAAAGTTATACGCAAACTTGGAAACCGAAATTTTGAAAAAAGTGTTTGTCCAAAAGAAAGATCTGGGTTTTTATACAAGAAGCTCGGGACAGCATCTAATTTATTATACACCGAAACTCAGCGGATTTGTTCAGATTTTAGATTTTGTTCCGACCCTATATGATGAAAATGACGATGTACGTGAACCGTCTCTGTTAAAAGTAATCAAATTCGAGAATAATCAGGATAGAGATGTTTTTCTTGCTTTGTTAAATTCTAATCTATTTTATTGGCTAGTAACAATTTTCTCAGATTGTAGGAATCTCAATAAACGAGAAATATATTCCATGCGTTTTGATAGAGACAATGCCTCGGTAGCAATAATTAATCATTTAGGCATCTTGGCGCAAGAGTTGATGAAAGATTTTCAACGTCATTCCGAAATTATCACGATGAATTATAAAAACTTGGGTACTACCCTATCTATTCAGTGCATCTACCCAAAAAAGTCCAAGATCATAATAGACAAAATTGACCGTGTGCTTGCTGAACACTACAGCTTCACGGATGAAGAATTAGACTTCATTATCAACTACGATATTAAGTATCGTATGGGCTTGGGGAATTGAAGGGATACAACCGATTCAAGTTGTCAAATTTGATACGTCTGCCAACGCTGCCCTTTTTCGACTTGGAGCGCGACGGATTGAAGCGTCCCTAAGTGTAACTTAACGTGAGTTTGATATATTGCACATGCGAAGCAGCTGTGAAGATATTCGTCGGGGTTAGGGCTTCTAACCCGATGGGCGGGGGCACAGCCTAACAGGAAACTATGCTACAGCAGGCGAGGCTTGAAAGGCAGAATATATATATATTCATGTAAGGGCACAGCCTAACAGGCTATGCTACGACAAACGCAGCACAGATCGCTGAGGCACACATCAGCCTAACAGGAAACCATGCTACAACAGACGCACAGTTGGGAGTTCCCTCCTACAGAAAAAACATTAGATCTTTTTGACATTTCTGTTGCATAGTGATACAATAGCGTTAAACAAGACGGACGTAAAATCAGAGCATTAGGTCTATCATGACGCAATTCGGTGCGGTTAGGAAACCGTACCGGCCCAGGCGAGTGCGTAAGTCTTCGTTAAATTAAATTATTAATAAAGTGGGAGTGTATGAAAGGACTTCTTAACAATCCCTTGCCTTTCGGCTGTGGGTCCATCCCCGTAACGCTCGTGCGGATGTCAAAAAAAGGTGTTGCCAAACAGGTATGTTTTGTGGTAGCATTCACCTGTCGCGGTGGGATACACCGAGACATAAAACGCTTGTGGAGTTTCTGTAAGACCTCCACAATGGAGGCACGAAATGACGAAACAAGAATCCCACGCCTTTAGGTATGGGAGTATCAAAAAAAGTAGTGTCGTATTAACCCTTGGACAAGTTGCTGCCGGGAGCGTTGTTGGGCTGTTTGGCGGCTGGATCTGCTTGTTGGTGTTTGAGAATTTTATTTGGCAAGTGTTGCTCGGGGATCGGATTCGCCACGGCTTCTGGGTCGGTTTACTGCTCCTCATTTCCTTGAGTGTCTGGTACGGGACGGTAATTGTGGGAGCTAGCCAAGGTGTACGCTTTGTGAGCCAAAAGTTCTGCGTTAATATCCCCTTAAAACCCCTTTACTCAGGTGCGTTTTTGGGGCCGCCGGCTGTCGTTGGTTTGCTTGCCCTGCTTAACGTTCCGTGGGAGATATTTGGTAGACCGAACCTTATTCTGGCAGTGCTTCTTCCGCTGCTTAAGGCATTGGCGTATGTCATTTCGTTACCTATGCGCGGGTGGGTGTCGTTAGGGTTGCCGGTCGAGATTTGGTATATTCTTTCTGTACCCATCGGCGCGATATTAGGGTACCGGTTGGCAGCCGCCGAAAATACCGAAGCCAGTGCAGAACATGGATAAATATTAGAAAGGCTATTTTTCATGAACGGTTGCGAAGAGCTAAAAACGTATGCTGGAGGTTTTGCTCGTCACCATGCAATACGATGATAAACCCAAGGACGAATGCGGTGTTTTCGGTGTTTTCGGTCACCCGAAAGCGGTAGAGTTAACCTATTTGGGGTTACGTGCTCTGCAGCATCGTGGCCAAGAGAGCAGCGGGATTGTCGCCTCGGATGGTGAAAAGTTTACTTATCACCACGGCATGGGCCTTGTCCATTCTGTGTTTACAGCTGAGGTGTTAGCAAAACTAAATGGGTGTATCGCTATTGGGCACAACCGCTACTCAACAGCCGGGGAAAGTACGCTGGAGAACGCGCAGCCCCTGGTTCGGAATTACAAAAAGGGGCCTCTTGCGCTGGGGCATAACGGCAATCTCGTCAACGCATCATACATTCGGAACCATCTGGAGAATGCGGGTTCAATCTTCAGTACAAGTTTGGATACCGAGGTCTTTTTCCATCTCATAGCACAGTCACGGAAGCAGGGTTTGGGAAATAGCATTATTGACGCACTGCGAAGTATTGAAGGGGCTTACTCGTTCGTATGTATGGATAAGAGCGCCCTCATCGGGGCGCGCGATGCTCATGGATTCCGTCCGCTCTGGCTGGGTAAACTGGATGACGCTTATGTCCTTGCGTCCGAAACGTGTGCCCTTGATGTGATTGAAGCTGAACCGATCCGCGAGGTGGAACCTGGGGAATTAATATTGATACGTTCGGCGCGGCGCGGGGTAGAGTCCTTCCGTTTTCGTGCAAGAGAGCCGAAATTATCGCAGTGTATCTTTGAATATATCTATCTGGCGCGCCCGGATGGGATGATGTTCGGTCAGAGTGTGAATAGTACGCGGCGTGAGTTCGGCAGGCAGCTCGCCCGTGAACACCCCGTCAAAGCGGATGTCGTTATCCCGGTCCCCGATTCTGCGACGATTGCTGCCCTCGGTTATGCTGAGGAATCTGGTATTCCGTTCGATTTGGGATTGTCAAGAAATACCTTCGTTGGACGCTCTTTTATGAATCCCACGCAGGATATCAGAGAGCTTATGGTAAAGATAAAGTTGAACCCGGTGCGTGATGTCCTTAGCGGCAAGCGGATCGTGCTTGTAGACGACTCCATTATGCGTGGAACAAATAGCAGAAAACTTATCAAAATCGTTCGACAAGGCGGCGCGACCGCTGTACACCTCCGTATTGCATCCCCGCCGAATAAATTTTCATGTTTCTATGGCGTGGATACCCCTACACGTGGCGAGTTGATTGCCAGTTCACACACGATTGAAGAGATCCGCAAATATATTCGTGCCGATAGCCTTGGGTATCTGAGTATCGATGGCATGCTCAACTCCGTGAAGGCATCGCAAGATTTTTGTACCACCTGTTTTGATGGAGAATATCCAGTTCCGTTTGTGGACGAGCCTTCGGAGCAGCTGCACCTCATTGTGGATTAATTCCGAGGCTTGATATGACCTGAACGCGCCTTGCACTAAAAGGAAGTTTATGCACTATAGACAACCCGGTAAACAAAAAAGACCGAATCCGATAGGGACAGCGCAAGGGCAACATACCCTCATTTCTTTGCTCGGGTGTGCGATCCTCGGGATGGTTCTGAGCAAGATTCTCCCACCTGTGATTGGCAAATTACGAGCCAGTATGACACCGGGTGAAGTTGAGGATATTAGTGTTCTTATAGCCTTAGGTATTAGCGGAATTGTGCTGGTGATTAGCTTGTTAAAACCGCAGAAACAAAGCGTTTCACCACTACGCAAACAATTAATGAAGGAACAAGAGAAATCAGATGGCAAATAAAAAGCCGTTGACGTACGCTGATGCTGGTGTCTCCTTTGAAGCCGAAGGCGAGGCGATAAAACGTTTAAAAAGCCTGGTTCAGACGACTTATCGTCCTGAAGTCCTGAGTGATGTTGGGAGTTTTGGGGGGCTGTTCGCACTTAAAACGTACGCCGAACCTGTCCTTGTCTCCAGTACAGATAGTGTCGGTACGAAATTAAAAGTTGCCTTTAAAGCCTCACGGCACGATACCGTAGGGTTTGATATTGTCGCACATTGTGGAAACGACATCGTTGTGCAGGGCGCGGAGCCCCTCTTCTTTCTCGATTATATCGGCATTAATAAAGTGGTGCCATCGGTAATTGAGCAGGTTATTGACGGTTTGGCATCGGGCTGTCGGGAGATTGGCTGCGCGTTAATCGGTGGTGAAATCGCGGAACTTCCGGATTTATACGCCATTGGTGAATACGATTTGGTCGGCACGATCGTCGGTGTTGTAGAAAAAAAAGACGTGATTACTGGCAGTCAAATTGCACCCGGCGATAAACTCATTGGGTTGGGTTCAGCAGGTTTGCATACCAACGGTTTTTCATTGGCGCGCCGTATTCTTTTCGAACGGTGCACCTACGACGTTGACACCTACCTTCCAGAACTCTCAGCGACGGTCGGAGACACCCTCCTCGCAGCACACAAGAGTTATGTGAAATCTGTATTGGCACTCGGCGAGGTATGTGAGATTAAAGGACTTGCGCATATCACTGGTGGCGGATTGCCTGGGAATATACTGCGGATCTTACCCGATGGGTGTGTGGCTAATATCCAAAAAAGGACTTGGGAGATTCCGGCTATTTTTCCGTTTTTACAGGCGAAAGGGGACGTTGAAGACGAAGAGATGTACAAGGTTTTCAATATGGGAGTTGGGATGGTGGTCGTCCTGTCGCCAGATGATGTCGATAGTGCGCTATCGTCTCTTGCCGCCTCTGGGGAGGCCGCCTACCTCATTGGTGACGTGGTCGCTGGCGAAAAGGGGGTGCGAGGTGTCACTTCCTAATACAGACGCACAGACGATAACCTCCGTTTTAGATGAAGCTGCGCTAAAGGAACTGGTAGTTTTGCTTGATGAGACACATCCACAGATTGTTCTGACTGCGTTCCAAAATATAGCGGACGATGATGCCGCTGTGTTTTTTGTCATGTGTGTGCATTTGAAGAGTGATCTCATCGGCAATGCTCTCACCGCACATGCCGGAAAACTTTTCGCAGAGTTGCCCTTCGACAGGCAGGTGGGTATTGCTCAAAGCGTAACTGCCACAGAGGTGGTTGCTGCCGAACGTGCGGCAAGAATCTGGCATGAACATATCGCTAAAATTAAGGAGACCCTCCGACAAACGACTTTCTTAGGCGAAGGCTCAGTAAATCTTGCCAAACTATTATCCTACATGGATGTAGCGGAACAGAATCAACTGTTGGAGGCTTTGACGGAGCAAAACCCCACTCTGGTAAACAGGATTTCTGAACAACTCTTTACCTTTGGCGATTTAGATAAGTTGGAGAACGAGGCGATTAAAACCGTTCTGAAAGTACTCGACAAACAGACCTTAGCGATTGCGCTGCACAACGGACCGGCGGCAGTACACGATCGATTCTTTGAAAACATGTCCGCCTCAGAGGCAGAAGCACTGCAATCGGAAATCACAGAGCTGACGTTTGAACAGACCCACATCGCTGAGACAGCCCGCCAATCTATTGTCCATTTAGTACGGAATTTCGCAGCAAAAGGCCTGCTAAAAATACAGTGAATTCTGTCCTGGGGGACAGACAGAGCCGAGACATCCGTAAATGGTATGCTTAGTTATCCTTAAGCTTGAAATCAACCGGTATTTCGACTTCCAGACTGATCGGTTCTCCAGCTTTTGTAGCGGGATGAAACGTGCTCTTCCTCACCATCTCAATTGCTGCTTCCTCGAGTCCGAACCCGAGGCTTGTAAGCGCTACAATATCTTGTGGCATACCATTTTCGTCGATAGTCACTTTGAGAAGAACCTTACCTTCTTTCTCAGCTTTCTTTGCCCCCTCTGGATACTTCTTTTCTGCCAAGAACTTAGGCTTTGGCTCAATGATTCCAGGTTGAGGCTCGAAGTCAATACCTCCCAGCCCGGGGCCCGCTTCCAATGCAGCGCCAACATCTAGTTTGTTAGTCAGTGAGGGTGCTTCACGTTGTATTTCAAAGCCGGGTGCCTTTGTCTCGGGTTCTAATGCCCGTGAGGGTTGGGCAAAATTTCGGTCGACCTCTATCATTTTGAGGCCCGCGCCTTCGCCGGGTGTTGAAAGGTCAACGGTTGCTTCTGTACTTTGTGGGATGACGAATCCATCATTTGAGGGCAATTGTGAGGTGGCGGTCGTCAGCGGACGCTGAAGAATAGCTTTCTGCTGGTCTGGTTTTGTTTCAAACTTTGGCGTCTCTCTGCGTCGGAGCCGGCGCTTGGTTTTTGTCTCTTCTGTGACGATGCTAATATCAAATGTATCCTGATTCGTCCCAATCTGTTCGGCAATAAAAAAAGCACTAATAACAAACCCAATAATCACGTGAAATCCAACTGCTACAGAAAACGCCGTGGAGCTCCGCCCGACGTGTTTTTGTGTGATCGGATGCTTCACTACGTTTGTTCGCGCGGTGGAAATACCTTGTTGTTGGTTTGCATCCAGCGAAACCTTCTTTAGGGCAACAAAACGTTTCGGTTTTTTGCGCTCTGCCCGCCGTTGCCGCATTTCAGTAAGCATGCCGGAAGTTCTGCTACTCATCTGTTTTTCCTCCTACAAAGAGAAGAGCGGATAATTTCGGTATCAGGATCGAATTTGTATGAACCCGATACGAAGAGGTTTGGATGAAATGTGCACCTGAAAAGAATTAAAGCCACTATCTATGTCTGACATCAAAGTCGAGAAAAGGTTTAATAACACCTATAGGACACGGCACAATTTCTGATACAGGTATGGTAATTTAGGGCTTACGTAATTTTCGCCATAGGACACTCTGTTGGCGGAAAGAAGCTAAAAAAATACAAACGTTCTCGTGACACACCACTAACAGGGGATGCTACAACACAAGAAAAAGAGACACAACCCAACAGGGGAGGCTACAAAAGAGCCATAAGCATAAGTTTTATTAATTGTAACATATTTCTTTTTCCGTGTCAATTTTTTACGAACAAATAGGTTTCGGCACTCGCCTTACGGGTTCCACCAATAGGTCATCTTTGCCACAACGGTCGAATCCAACAGCGTGGATTTTGTTGCCTCGTCGGTATCGTAAGTCTGATTGAAAACGAAATAGAAGTCACTTCCGGGACGATAGATGTAATTAATCAGGAAATTCATGGAGACAACGTCCGTATCCGTATTCCACTGTGCAAAGACTTTCGCGAAGAGTTCTGTAGAAAAGGAGTAGTCGAGTCTGCCTCGGAAAAGGTTGACATAAACAGGGCGAGGTTGCCCGTCGGTAAAGTAAGTTATCGGCAGGTTAACGATCTGATTAAATTGGTATTCTGCCCGCATAGCGATATTCCCATTCGGTTTAAGGACGGTTTCTATAGATGCTCTACGAACTTCCCCGTCGTAGAAATCTTCAATACCGATGTCAAGGGTTCCCCCAATCGTTCGGCTATCATTACTGGAGAGGCGCATACCATAGGTGTTAGCGTAGTAGCCGCCTGTCGGGATTTCTACACCGTCCCTGAAGTCGAAAATCTCATCCAACCGTTCAAAACTGCGTCTGCCTCTGAAAAGGATATAGTCTCCTGTGTTGAATTCCAACCAATTGAGATAGGAGATGTCCCATTCTTGCACGTTGTTGTCGTGATCGAGCAGATAGTTCATCTCGGGGCCCGTCCAAATCTGCCGGACCCCGAATTTTTGCGGTCTCGGTGTCCAGCGCAGCTCGCTTCGGAAATGGCGGATACCGGTACGTCGTACGTATCCTACAGCAGGGTTGAAATCCGCGCCGATGTCGGTATATGAGCCCTCTACACGGAAAACATTACTCTGCCATTGGGAACCGAGGTACCAAGCGTTGTTTTTCCGAAACAGATTGGACGTACCGGGTTCGGCAGTCAATGCCCACATACCGCGTACATCTAAACGATCGTTGGGGCGGTATTCAAAGTCGAGTCCCCCGGCGCGGTTGTAATTCCCAAATTCGTGTTTATTGACTCCAATCACGCCGACCCGCGATCCCGCGGCAATGTCTTTTGTGAGCCGAAGCACGGAAAAGTTTGTCCTCGGTACATTGACAGGATCATCATCGGCGATATCCGCGTGAAATTCGTCGGTAAGGACATTGAGAAGTCCGACCCCATAGGATCCGATTTTGCCTGTTGTTTTTCCGCCAAAGATAATAGGGACGGCGTTTCCTTCAACGAGTCCGATGCGTCGGCTATAGAAAAGGAGCATCGGTGGGGGTCTGCGGAAACTTGTGCGCGGGACTCCGAAATCGAAAAGTCCTGCCCCTTCCAAAAAGAACGGGCGTTTTTCGGAGAAGAAGAGGCTAAATCGTGTTAAATTTACCTGTTCGTCATCAGCTTCAACTTGGGCGAAGTCAGTGTTATAGGTGATATCGGCGGTGAGGTTTGAGGTGATACCGTATTTGGTGTCAAAGCCGAGTTTAAATTCGCGTGTTGTTTCGAGGTGTGCGTTGTCGTTACTGACGTGGGTAATGCCCGGCAGAAGATAGGGCAGGACTTCTAAGTTTCGGGAGGGGGCAATTCCGTTTAATCCGACGAGGCTACCGACGTGTGCTGTTCGGTATTTTGCTCTACCGCCGTAAGAGGATGGAACGGGGTTCCAAATTGCTTCTTCTCGTGAACGCGCGATCCCACGCCCGGCATTGATGCCCCATGTCATCGGATCGTTCTTTTCAAATCGGAGTTGACTAAACGGAACGCTGAGTTCTGCTGTCCAGTAGGAAGCGTTGATTTTCGATTTGCATGCGATGACAGCGTCCCAATCCGAGTTAAAGCTGTCACCGCTGTTCGTGATGGCCCTGTCCTGGACTGCCCCAAGGGCGTTCATCCGAAAGAAAAAGCCGCTCCGTTTGTCGTTATATGTGTCCAATAGCACGAAAACATTGTCGTTTTCATGTAGGGCGCGTGAATCCCGACGCATGTCATTGGCGATGAGTTTGGACATCTCCGAATCGTAACAGGTGAAACCGAAATAGATGTTCTCATCGTCGTAGAGAATTCGGAGTTCCATTGGTTCGGAAAGGTCTTCGCCTTCGTAGGGCTCGACTTGGACGAATCTGTCCATGACCTCGGCGTGCTGCCAATCCCCTTCCGTTAAATCGCCATCAATCTCAATGCTTTGGTAGGTACGGTATGCTTTAATCTGTTTATCGCCCAGTTCAGCGTGTGTGCTAACAACATCCATCACTAACGTAACAACAATCAAAAAAATTGTGAGCTTCTGAAAGTGGCGTAAAGAAGATAGATTTTCCCTCATAAACGTTGCCTCCTTTTGAAAGCAGAATCTGATTAACTTTTAAAAGACGAAAAAGGAGGCAAAATGGACTATATAAATTTCGATGTGGGCAGGTTTATCAGAATTCAACCACTATCGCTACAAATAGGATAATCGGCAATTGTGAGATAGGCTTTTCTTTGGTGAAATTCGGACTGTAGCGCATTTCAAGTATGTTGTCTCGATTATAGAGGTTCCACACCTCAAGTGCAAATCCCAAGTCCCAATCTCTGTTTTCTAAACCGCTTTTAAACTGGAGGCTCAAGTCTAAGCGGTGGTAAGGTGAAGCACGTTTCCATTCGCCGTAAAGCGGCTGCCATTTTTGCTCCTTCGTACGGAAATTTGTAAACGGGGTGCGTCCGACTAAAGGTGCATAAAGCACACCGCTCTGGTATTGCCACTTCGCGCTGATATCCAAAGTTTTGATGAGTGGCATCGAAAGAAGACGTGCTTGTGGAACACTGTAACTTGCAGCGAGCGTCAGGGCATGTGGACTGTTGTAGGTATAGAACCGATGGAATTCCTCAGAAAAATCTCGGCGTTTAGAAAGCGTGTAAGCATACGCGATCCAGCCGTTGAAGCTGTCAGAAATGCTGTGTTCAAATGAAACCTCAAACCCACGTACGAATCCCGCTTGACCGTTTTGATATTGCTTTTCATCTTTGTTGTAGATGATGAGGTCGCGAAGTGTTTTGTAGTAACCTGCGATGTTCACTTCCGCGCTGAAGGGGAGTGCTTGTTTAAATTCAAGGACATAATGCGTTGCAAGGCTCCGCGCAAGAGCCGTATTTGGTGCTACCCCCAGGACAGACTGATCTAATCGAGGATTTTGTGTGTAGCGACCGTAGCTGAAATACAGGAACGCTTCCCAGGGGAGGCTAAAGCGGAGTTGCCCACGCGGTTGCAGGGATAGGTTATCTGTGAGATTGAAGTGGCTCGCCCGGATGCCAAGGGTCCCCAAAATATTAGCAGAAAATAGATGCTTTCTGGCTTGAAGGTACGCCTCTGAGCGACGGAGGTTTTGCGTTTCAAAGACATTGACTTTCTCACCGTTGTGTCGAATTCGGTAGTCATAATCTGGATCCCCTTCATCAGGGCGCCGCGCACCGTGGCTAATAACCGTTGAAGGTGTATGTGAGAGTAGGTAACCAAATCCTATATTTGTATCTTCCGAAGGTGTCGTATAGGTGAAATCATTTCGAAGCGCGTAGACGGGGGCTGCAGTGCGATAGTAGTACCCCTCACCAAAAGCAATTTCATTTTCTGTAAACGAGCGAGTTAATGATAAAATAGAGCGAAATTGCGGCAACAGCCGAGAATAAAAATGGATCCCTTGGACATTAAAAGGGTTTTCTGAAATTAAAGGGCCCTGAAGATCGCTATCGTGCACCTCCCTTGCCCCCAATCGTAATTCAGACGCGTCATACGCTGTAACTGCGTTAAGAACGATGCCAGAGTCTCTGTTGAGTTTATAAACCCCTTTTAACTGGTAGCTCCAAAACCTGGGTACTTGTCTTGGCACTAAATCTTCAAGGTCTACTAACCTTGAGGCCAGCTCAAACAACGGCTTCAGGTGGCTGATTCTGCCAAAAGCGTACCAGTAGCCTTGCCCAGTGAGTGCCTTATTTTCTAAGTATTCTTGGTCGGTTCTTGCGGTTTTTTGGGGAATTGCGTTGCCGGTTGTGTCCGTCAAAACATCATTTTTGAAAGAAAAAGATCCGCTGAGAAAGGTTTCAGTATAGATAAAACTGGGTTTCAACGTTCCATCGAGCCACCCAAGCGTTCTGTCAAGTTTCCCTAAAGACCTGGTTTTTTTCGGGGCGGAATGGATATCAATGACGGCTTGTGAGTCGGCACCAAATTGGGCACCGAAACCTCCGGGGTGCACATCAACCTTTCCAATAACTTCGGAGCTCACCACTGAAATAATACCCAGGAGATGGTATGGGTATCCCAACGGCAATCGGTCAAAGTAATAAAGATTATCTCCGGGGGCACCACCACGCACAGAAAGCACACCGAGGAAGTCGTTGATTGTATGGACACTTGGGATCCGTGCTATTCCGCGAATTGGATCACCTGCATTGCCTGTCGTTTTCCTGAGTAATTCACCGGACAAAGTCCGGTGTAGATGCTTTTGTGATTTTTTGGCATCAACGACTATTGGGTCTAAGGTGGTAACATCATCTGATGCATCACTCTCTGCTGAATCTGATTGAGTGCCGTTGGCATCGGTTTGCGCGAAGGCATTCGATGTCCCTATCAGCATCAAAAGAATTAATATATAGCTCACGTTCCTGTGCTCTGAAAAATGATTAAAATTCTGCTGTAATTCCTAAATAAGGGACGATGGGTAGCTGGTTGATGTCATTTCGGCTTTCAAGGCAATCCTCGGGTGTGAGACACTCCTCGGGATAATTGAAGTCAAGCAGGTTTGCCCGGTTATAGGCGTTCAGGAGTTCGAGGAATGTTCCGAGTTTCCAGTTGCCGAATTGGAAGGTTTTACTGACGCGTAGATCCAACCTGTGGTATGGCGGCAAACGGCCTGAATTGGTTTCTGCGAAAATTGGGATAAAGATGGGTTCGCCGTTCCTTGGGTCAATCCCGGTATTTGTGCCTTTGCGGGGCGTATAGGGGTTCCCGGTTCGGTACTGCCATTTTGCTCCGAACTCCCAGGTAGGCGTGAGGGTGTAACTTGCGGCGATCGTTGCCACGTGTGTCTGGTCAAACGAGTAGGGACGATAGGGTTCACCGGGCCGGTCACGGCGTTCGGACAGGGCATACGCATAGGAAATCCAACCGAAAAACCGTTCGCCACTCTGATGCCGCAGGAAAATTTCGGTGCCTTGTGCGTAGCCTTCACCTTGATTCAGATAAGCGACTTCCTCGGCAACGGTTACCAAACCCGCCAAATTTTTGTAATAAGCTGCCATTTTGATTTCTGTATCTTGTGAGAGTTGCCGTTTGAGTTCGAGGATATAGTGGGTCGCCTGACTTGACTTTAAAGCCGGGTTTCCTATACTCGGCGAGAGGAGTGCTGGCAGGGGTGTTTGGTTGTAAAGCCCGTAAGAAAATTGGAGTTCGGAACTGTTGGGCAGTTCTATCAGGATACTGCCTCTCGGTTGGATAGAGATTTCATCAATTCGGTTAAAATAATCGAAACGGAGCCCATAAACGAGGGATAGATATGGCAGGAGCGTGTGTCTGTTTTGCAAGTAGCCTTCGATACGTTGGCCACGCACATATTCGTCTAATTGGACCCTTTCTTCAAGTCGGATGTCAAAGTCTACCTCACCCTCATCGGGTATCCGTGTGAAGGTGCCGCTGACCTCTCCGGGCTCGAGTCCGAGAATTAATCCAGATTCCAAGCGGTGCCTTGAATTTAACGCATAAGTTATGTCTTCACGAAGTGTGTAAGTCGGGGCATCGATTTTCAGAGAAATCGTAGGGCCGAAATTGACATCAAAAAGGAAATCTGAACGAGTTAGCGATAGGTAAGAGGTGAGTTGATCTGTCAGAAACGATCGGAGATGCAGACCTGCCCCCTCAAAACCGCTCTCAAAACTGATATTTCCTCTAAAATCTTCGTCTACGTCTTCACCGTCGAGCTTCAGGGCAAACTGGTCTCCAGAGGCAAAAAGGTTAAAAAAGAGTTGGTGTTTTTCATTGAGATCGTACCCTGCTTTGAGTTGGTAATCCCAGAAACGCGGGAAAGCGGTGATGGCACCTGCGTCAAACGATAGTGACCCGATGAATAGGTCAATGTAGCTTCTACGGCCCGCGGCGTACCAAAACCCATTTTCACCGATTTTGCCTTCAAGGAGTCCTTCTGAATAGAGCAGGTTGAGATTAAACTTCCCACCCAAATTCGATCGACTCTTGTCCTGTGAGTAGATGTCAATGACGGCTTGGGAGTCCACACCGTACTCGGCACCATAGCCGCCCGCGTAGACATCAATGCGATCGATAATTTCGGAACTTAGAGATGAGACGAGTCCCCCAAAATGGTAGGGATAACCGACGGGTACTCTGTCGAAATAGTAAAGATTATCTTCATCGGAACCGCCACGGATATAGAGAGCTCCACTAAAGTCGTTTGCGATCCCAATGCCCGGGATAGCCGGTAGAGCGCGGAGGGCATCCCCACCTGTGCCGGGCAGGCGTGTAATTTCTTGTGATTGGATGGTTTTTTTGCTAACAGTTTTAGGATCACGTTCACCGGTCACCTCGACCTCATCAAGACGATACTTCGCTGTACCGACGTAAACCTCTGGCTTTGAGGTCTGTCCGGCTGCGACAAGAATTGAGGTTTCCTGTGTTAACTCAGTGTCAGCTGAAGTTATCACTAAGGTGTAGGCACCTTCAGGAACGGTGCTGAAAACGAACTTTCCATTTTCATCTGTTTTTTGACGTTCACCGGTCTGAACAATCCGGACTTCTGCATCTACTAACGGTTCCTGTGTGATATTGTTATAGGCGGTACCTTCGATGATGCCTGTTTGGGAAAAGGCGATAACTGGTACGAAAAGGAACGTTAGCAGGCAGAGAAATGTTTTGATACTCCCAAGCCTAAAGGCGTGGGATTCTTGTTTCGTCATGTCGTGCCTCCTGCTTATGGAGGGAAACTTACAGACACTCCACAAGCGTTTTATGTCTCGGTGTATCCCACCGCGACGTGTTTTAAATTGATAGCTGCGTTCACATCTCTCTCTATAGAGCTACTGCAGTGCTGACAGTGATAGGTTCTATCCGAAAGTGTTAAGTCAGTTTTCTTATGTCCACAGGTGCTACAGGTCTTGGAACTTGCGAAAAACCTGTCTGCTTGCACAATGGGAATGCCCCGTGCTTGTGCTTTGGTCTTGAGTTTCTCCAGGAACCCGCCTAAGGCTGAGTCAGATAAAGCTTTGGCAAGTTTTCGGTTCTTGAGTAAGTTCGGGACAGATAGTGTTTCTATACCGATCTTGCTGGCAGCCGAGACGATCTCGGTGGTTGCTTTATGGTGTGCGTCTGTTCGGATACAAGCGATGCGATAGTGGAGTCTTTCCACTTTCCGCTTTTGCTTATGCCAATTCTGACTTAAGAATACCTGTCGGCTTAGCTTGCGCTGGGCTCTGGCTAACTTCTGCTCATATCGCCTGAGCGGTCTTGGGTTTTCGTATGTCGTGCCTGTATCCAGGGTAGCGAGGGTGTTGATACCTACGTCTATGCCGCGTGTGGGATGTGTTGATATGTCAACGACTTCGGTGTTCTCCACTTCCACGGATACGGACGCAAACCAACGATGCGCAGTTCTCGATATCGTGACAGATACGATTTTACCGACAAACCGCAACTTTTCAAAAGCCCGTATCCAACCGATTTTCGGTAACCTGATACGGTTTCCGTCTGTTCTGACGGCTTGTTCGTCTGTTGTGTAAGCGTGCTTGCACCCGCGTTTCTTGAACTTCGGGAACTTCGCACGCTTGGCTTTCCAGTTTTCTATCGCACGCCCCAGATGGTGCACGGCATACATCGCAGCACGTTGGTCTTGTGCTTTCGTCCAATCAAACGCTTGCTTCCGCTGGTTAAACCTTTTATTCAGGTCATACATAGACAGAAATGTGTCTGATGCGAGTGCTGTCTTAAAATCAGCCAAGGCACCATTATAGGCGAACCGCGCATACCCACATTGCTGGTAAAACCACGCAATTTGCACACGATTCGGACGTAATGTGATTTTATGTGTTCTTATCATGGTCTCTCAATTATCAAGTGTTTTATCCCCCTGAACAGTGGGAGGCACGCACATTGTCAAGCGACAATGCTCATCATGCGTGCCAAACTTGATTATGATGATTATACCACATAAAATACCTTTTGTCAACTTTTTCCCCGCAATGGCACGAGCGTGACGGGGATCGACCCGAAGCCTAAAGGAAACCTGGGATTGTTAAGAAGTCCTTTCATAGCGATTGGCAACTCCTTTTTTTGTTGTCTGATCGGATAGTTTCTGGCGTATGCAAACGTTAGCAGTCAGCGGAATGTTTACATGAAGTTCGAGGCTGCGCTGCTCGGTATTTTTGAAAATTGTGTGGTGTTATGCAATAGAAAGTATACAATTTTCTTTTATCGTATTGCCAAACAAATAGAAAAAGAGGCGGGGTTAATTTCTCGGGAGTCTCGGTTTTCGTTGGGTCGGACCTGTGGAGGCAGGCTATTTAAGGGCGGGTTTGGCTCCCGCCCATTGCTTTTGTGCGCTAACGGGCGACCGCCTCAGGCCCGAGGTTTTCCTGGATCCAGGTGCGGAGGGGGACATCCTTTTCACCGGGAGAGGTGTACCCGTGTCCACCAGTGCTTTTTCCCAAAATCTGCTGACGAATTGGGTCGGAACGTTCCATCCAATGTTCCACAGTCATATCGTCGCGAGGTTGCAACCACCGGTAGCTGTAGCCATAGAAGAGGACTTTACGAAGGACCTCGGAGGTATTACGTCCTGCGGCATGCCAGAGTCTTCGGTCAAAAAAGACAGCGGTTCCCGGCTTAGCGAAAACCGGTGTTGCGTTCGGCGGATCGGCGGTTTTGTCTTCGGGCATCTCCAGTGTATTCCACTTCTGACTGCCCGGGACGACTGAGAAGTTGCCACGCCCAGGCGTAGCTGTATCGGTGAGGAAGAATGCGACTTTCAACGATACACGTGGGCGCGGGTTCCCCTCCAACTCGAAGTTGAGTCTACCACTGTCTTGATGCCATCCGAGGCGTTTCGGCTCGTTACGTTCCTCCGGCGGAAGCGGGGGCAGCACAATCAAGTGAGAATGGTAGAGCTTAATGTTCCACCCTAAAATTCCCCACACTTTTGGGAAAGTTGTGTGCCAATCCAGCAATTCAATAAAGGCTTCGTCCCTGCCGACAAAATCCAGGAGGTTGAAGTGTGCATCGGTTGGAAGTTCCGCTTTACCTAAATGCGCTGCTCCGACTCGGTCAACAGCGGCGATCAGTCTATCAACCATCTCTTGGGGGATGGCATCCTCGACCGCAAAGAAACCGTTCTCTTCAAATTGCTGTTTTTCTGACTCAGTCAAACAGTGTTCTAAACATAGCGAGTTCATTGTTTTCCCTTCTGGAAGCGACCTTGCGTCGCGATGCATTAATTTGCAAGAAGTTTACACCGAATTCAGATTCACGTCAATATCAAAAGTATTTCTCGTAAGAGGTTACAAAATTTTCAGGGGTTACCTGTTTGGCGCGCTTCACGGCACGCCATCTTCTCCAAAAATTGACACCTGCACTACAGAGAAAACCGAAGCCGATAATGCCCGCGGTTGCGCCCCCTAATGCTAATTCAGATTTCGCCGTCATACCGTAAACTGCCCCACCGATAAGGAAAACGGCAATCAGTGTATCTTTAAGGCTATTTCGCTCTGTCCGTTTTTGGAGGAGCTGCAGATTCGCCAGTTTTCGTCGCTTCACAAACGCAACAAGTGGTTCTATTGGCACATGCACTGACGCAACTTGCCCTGGCGGTGCTTCTTGCACGCAGCGGAATCCGATGTTTCCAGCGGTATAGTCTGGCGGCGCGTGTAGGCGATTGGCACACCGGAAATAACGTTTTGCTGTTCCGTCCCGGACCTCCAACCACGAGCCGCCGCGTAAGGTCTTGTGTTTATCCGCCAAGTTACGTCCATTTTTTTGACGTTTTGTGTCGGCATACGGTTGATACCAATCTGCAGTCCATTCCCAAACATTTCCAACAGCTTCCCCGAGTCCGTAAGGGCTCACGATAGCCGGGCGCACACCTATAGGGGTGAGGTGTGCTGTTAGGATTTCTGAACTTTCTGGCACAGTCTCTGCGGATTCAGATTCCTCTGCGACGAAAATATTGCCCCATGGATACATTCGACCATCAGGACCGCGGCAGGCTTTCTCCCATTCTGCCTCTGTAGGCAGCCGCTTTTTTGCCCATGCTGTATATGCCTGGCTATCGTGCCAACTTACATGGACGACAGGAAGATTCGCATCCTCATGGGCAAAGGCACCGTTTTTCCAGTGTGGTGGCGAGCAATGATCGGTTTCCTGCACGAAGACTGCGTATTCGGCGTTCGTTACCGGATACTGTTGAATGAGATATGCTTCCAAGAAGCGCACATGCATCGGTGCTTCGTCAAGTTTCGCATGCTCTGAATTTGCCAAGGCGGTGCCGTAAAAGGCTTCGATATCGGTGCCCATAATAAACGCTCCCGATGGGATGAGCACGGTGTTCGGAAATTTTCGTTCTTGGTTCATTGTGGCTTCTATAGCAAGTTTTCGGGAACCTGTGCACACAAATTACGTAGAGAAGTTCCACTTCGCTGTGGCGTATTTGGTCTCGGCTAAAGTTTCTGCCTGTGCGCGCTCCATTGATGACAATTCCCCTGAATCAAACGTAATGCCAATGTTAAGTGTTTCAGATATTGCTGTGATGAGTGCATTTTGGGTTATAGAACGTCCATCTGTATTGATAGCCGTCGATTTTTCGATCAGTATCTGTTGGACGTTTCTGTTCCTTGAGGCACGTCTGAGGATAGATGCAGGCGGCATATTTAAGGAAATATAGCCTTGAAACATCATCCCGTTTCGGTTTCGCCTGACAGAAACACCGGCCAATTTTTTGCCCGCGCACATAACATCGTAATCGGCGGGATTTGTTAGGCAAATGTTTGGGCTATTTTGCGGGCCCTCGGTATCCACGGCATGACACTCTGCGGGAATACCGAGGGTGTCAAATGCCTTGACGAGGCTCTGCCCGAGGCACCGATACGTTTCAGAAATACGCTTTTCACCGGTGTACCGCGGGAGGGTGAGCGTGTAGGTTAAATCCCATCCGTGCACAACGGTGCCGCCGCCTGTCATCCGTTTTACCAATTCGATGCCGGCTGCCCGACATGCTGCTACGTCAACCGCTGATGCAATATCTTGGAAATAGCCGAAACTGAACGCCGGGGATGACCAGGTATAGCAGCGCAAGGTCGGATTCGGCTTCTCCTTTTGTGAAAGCAGAACCGCCTCATCGACTGCCATGTTCATCGCCGCACGACTTGCTCCCATTTTCAATAGCCGTCCAATTGTTGGCATCATGATAGGGCTACGCGGCACACGGCTGTCGTATGTGCATCGCAGTACCAGAAATATCCATCCCAGTATGTCATTCCGTGTGGTTCGGGATGGGGGTCGGGTATCGCAATTTTGTTGAGATGGCTGCCGTTTTCTGGGTTGATGTGGAAAATTGCGCGATGGTTTGTCTCAACACACCAGAGATCATCGCCTATCCATGCGATGCCGTGGGGTCTGTCGCCGGGAGCAGGGATCGTGTGAATTACCTTGAAACCGTCTTCGACATCGACTTGATAGATAGTAGCAGCGGGCGGCACTGCTATCCAAAGTTTATTGTCGCGCCATTCTAAGCCGTGTGCCCCAGTCTGACCTGCACCGGGTGTGTCGTAAGCAGCGAGTGTTTTGCCGCTTTCTGGATCGGTTGAAAGGATTTCACAGCTGTAGGTGGAGGCGAGCCAGAGCGTGTCGCCAGTATCTGTGATCCCGCTGCCTCGGTCGGAGCCGGTGGTGAGCGTCTTTTTCACATCGCCGTTGTAGGAGACGAGATGTACCTCGTTGGTCTGCTGGTCGAGAATCCAGAGCCCTTCTGCTGTGGCTTGCATTCCGTTGGGTTGGGGGCCTGGAGAGTCAAAAACTTTTTCGATTGTCGGCATGGGAAACCTCCGTATACGATATATTTACTTGGGGTCTCATTGTATACGGTTTTGGGTGGGATGTCAAGTTTTTTGATGTAAATTAGTGGCATTTTCTACTAAATTTATGTATAATAGGTGTATGCCATATTATGACGAAATTTTCAAATACCTAACAGCGCATTCTCCGCAGGCACTTGCATCCCTCGCGCTCAAAACGACAAATGTGCAAGTCGGACAGAAGCTGAAAACGGAACAAATCTCTGTCAACGTTCTTCACAGCGATATGACCTTTCGCGTGCGGGTCGGTGATCAAGATGCAGTGCTACATATAGAAGCGCAAACGGACGACAGTCGACATAAACCGATGCCGTTGCGCATGTTAGCGTATGCGAGTTTGCTTGGGCTTGAGTATGAACTCCCGGTCTATTCCACGGTGTTATATTTCCGTCCGGGTGCAGGGCGTAGGGATCCGGGGTTCTACGAATATGGAGATGAAGCGCGCGGGAGTTTGCGATTCACGTATAACGTCATAAAGCTCTATACGTTAGAGGGTGAAGCGTTTTTGGATGCGTCTTCAGTCGGGTTGTTGCCTTTCACACCGTTGATGAGGCCCCCTGCGGGGATGCAAGTTGAGGCTTGGATTCAGCGATGTGTGGAAACAACCTATACAGCTGCAGTAGACGCAGAGACGCGCGCGACCTTGTTATTTGGTCTCTCGCTTTTCGGAAGTTTAGCACATAGTCCTGATATTTTTAGGAAGTTTATATCGGAGGAAATCATGAGAGAGTCTCCATTTTACGAACAAGTGATGAAACGTTGGCTTGAAGAAGGAAAACAACAAGGCATCGAACAAGGGACCCGGAAGGCGACTATTGAAAATACAATCGCTGTCGTCACCGAACGCTTCCCTTCTGCTGACACCGCCGCTCTACAATCTATGCTTGAAGCAATTTCGGATACCGAATGTTTGAAGGCTCTTAGTCTAACGGCTTCATTAGCACCGAGTTTTGAAGCATTTCAATACAAGTTACATACGTCCGAAAACGGTAGGGACTAAATAACGGGAATCTCACCCGGATCGGTAAAGTGATTGCGGATCTGTTAGCGGGGCACACTGAGGCTGGTGGTACAAGGGATACCATCAATCTCGCATCATTTCCGCTTCATGTTACGTTCAATGCACTGCTTGGCTCTGGCACGATCTGTGCCAATCTGCTTTTTAGCGGCAAAGCAGAAGTTGGTATCACGTCATATGAACGCGAAGCCCTTAACGCAGACCGTGAACCGCAATTGGCGGTCTGCGATTTTCGAAAAAAGGAACATCCATGCCTACGCTTGATTTCAAAGGTAAACAGTTCATATACGGACACCATCTCACTGTCCCTATCCGAACCTTAGCGATAGACATCGAAAAATCACTGAACATTGACCCCGCTTCAGAAAATCTATTAAATGAGAATCTGATCATCCACGGCGACAACCTGCACGCCCTGAAAGCACTCCTCCCGCGTTATGCAAACCGCATCAAATGCATCTACATCGATCCACCCTATAATACCGGCAACGAAAACTGGGTCTACAACGACAACGTCAACAGCCCCTTGATGCAAGCGTGGTTTGAGAAACACCAACCTGTTGATAACGAAGACCTGGAACGGCACGATAAATGGTTGTGTATGATGTGGCCGAGGTTGCACTTACTCAAAGAACTGCTCGCAGAAGATGGCGTGATTTTTATTTCAATTGATGATAATGAAATACACCATTTACGAATGCTGATGGACGAAGTGTTTGAATCAGAGAATTTCATCGCTCACATTGTATGGCGAAAACGAGGTGACCCACCCAGTAATAAGAGACTCGCAAGCACAATAGAATATCTCCTCATGTATGGATACCACGCAGAGAAACTCAATTTGCGTCAGCGAGCAGAAGGCACAGGTAATTTCGCCAATCCTGATAATGACCCACGTGGTGAGTGGCGGTATGAAAAGTTATTCATCAGCAACAAGGGGGGGAGAGACACACAATCAATGGTATACCCTATTGTCAATCCTGTCAATGGAAAAGTGCATTACCCTCCTGCAAACAACCGATGGGCTATCTCAAAAGAAAAAGCGCAAACGTACCTCAAAGACGGGAGGATAGTCTTTGGCAAAACGCGGCCTGTCCGGAAAAAATTCAAGTCAGAACTGAGGCAAGGGATTACGTGGTCGAACTTATGGACGACAGACGCTCACGGCAAGTTCCCAATGAATAGAGATGCCACTGCTGAGATCGTTGAGATCTTTGATGACCAGAGATTTGAGACCCCCAAGCCAGTCGGTCTCATTCATCGCATACTTCAAATTGCAACGGGCCCCAATGATATAGTACTGGATTCCTTTGCGGGTAGCGGCACGACTGCCCATGCCCTTCTCGCCCTGAACAAAGCGGATGGTGGCAACCGAAAGTTTATTCTTGTGGAATGCGAAGATTACGCGGATACGCTCACGGCAGAACGTGTCCGGCGTGTCATCAAAGGCGTTGCAGGTGCGAAAGATACTGCGCTGCGCGAGGGGCTCGGCGGCTCCTTCACTTACTGCACCCTCGGCGAACCGATAGACGAGGAAGGGATGCTCACGGGTGAAAATTTGCCCTCCTACGAGACTTTCGCACACTACATTGCCTATACTGCCACCGGTAGCGCGTTGACTTCCATCCAAAAACGGAAAGATTACTGCTTCGGCGAGACCGACGACATCCGTTTCTACCTCATTTATGAACCTGAATTGGATTTTTTGGAGAGCAGCGAGGCGGCACTCAATGGAGAGCGAGCTCAGCAAATTGCCAAAGTCTGCCGAGAAACTGGAAAAAAGGCTTACGTCTATGCCCCCCAAAAATTCGTCAGCCAAAAAGACTTAACAGACTTGGGTATTACTTTCTGTCAGCTGCCCTACAACATTCATCATATCGCGGAGTGAGGACATAATGGAACTCAAAGACTACCAGCGACAGGCATTAGATACGTTGGACCGCTATTTAGAGGCACTCCAGGCGGCGCGTCGAAAAGCTGATGAGTTTTCTAGCGTTAACATTGATGAACTGCCATCAGTTTTGAGGGAGCAGTCGGCTGCTTTCGCGCGTGCAGCTAGGGATTATCCGCTTGCGGCATGGGAAAGTTTACGAGAGGCATCCGTCTTACCGGGCATTGCAGATGCACAAGGAACAGCTTTGATTCCACAACACATTTCGCGTGGAAGTGCCGCTGGTGACCCTATTCCCCATGTCTGTCTAAAAGTCCCGACAGGTGGGGGTAAGACCTTGTTAGGTGTAGAGGCAGTGCGTCACTTGAAACTCGGTACTGGATTTGTCTTGTGGCTCGTACCCACCAAGGCTATCTACTCGCAAACTTATGACGCTTTTCGGAATAAAGAGCACCCGTATAGACAGATTCTTGAACATGCTTCTGGTGGGCGAGTCAAATTGCTCCAAAAAGACGACAGGTTCACAAAGCAAGACATTGAGAATTACCTCTGTGTGATGCTCCTGATGCTGCCTGCTGCGAATCGCAACCGAAACAAAGAGTTTCTTAAAATTTTCCGCGATAGTAGTGGCTATGCCTCGTTTTTCCCTATTGAGGACGATGTTCGAGAGCATCAGGCGTTGTTGGAAAAGTACCCCGACCTTGAGATTGTAGGGGATGACCGCCCTGAGCAGGCGCGGCTTGCTGTGAATCCAAAAGACCAGCTCATCAAACAGAGTCTTTTCAATGTCTTGAAGTTGCTGCGTCCAACCGTAATTTTAGATGAGGCTCACAAGGCTTATGGAAGCCCTGATCTGGGGCGCAATAAAGGCTTTGTAGAAGCAGTGAATCGGCTTAACCCCCGTTTTGTACTTGAGCTTTCCGCAACACCGAAACTCGGTATCAGCAATATTCTCGTTAACATCTCAGGACTCGCCCTCAAAGAAGCGGAGATGATTAAACTCCCGATTCAACTCCGAAATTTCCCACATGCGGATTGGCAATATACCCTCGCCCAGACGAAGATAGAACGCGATAGACTTGAAGCAGCGGCGAAACAATTTCAGCAAGCGGAAAACCGCTACATCCGTCCAATTGCTGTGATTCGTGTGGATCGCACTGGCAAGAACCAGCGCGATGGTCTGAGGGTGCATGCTGAAGACGTTCGCGAGGAACTTATCAACGCTTTGGGGGTCCCCGCAGAACAGGTCAAGGTCAAATCATCAGAGCAGGATGAGCTTTCTGGGATAAACCTCATGAGTCCACTTTGTCCTGTGCGTTATATTATCACCAAAGATGCTTTGAAAGAAGGCTGGGACTGCCCGTTTGCTTATCTACTCGCACTTCTTGACACCACGACTGCAGCGACAGCAATGACACAGATGATGGGTAGAGTCATGCGCCAGCCTTACGCTCGCGCCACAAACCACCCGGAATTGGATAGTTGTTATGTTCTCTGTTACAATAAGAAGGTCAAGGATGCAGTCGCGAACGTCAAGAAAGGATTAGAAGCGGAAGGATTGACAGGGTTAGGCGACTTCGTTGAGGGAACCGGCGTTGAACGTGTGCAGCGTACTATTGAACGCAGGCCCGTATATCGTGATATAGATATTTTTCTCCCGCGTGTACTCCATAAAGAGGGGCGGAACTGGCGAGAACTTAATTATGAGCGTGATGTCCTGAGCGCAATTGACTGGTATCAACTCGGGGCAGTGGCCCCCGTCAACTTGGGTCAGGAGGAAAGACTACAGGAGATCCGCGCCACCATTCATCTCCAAGACGAGGCGGTCATTGATAAAAAATTGCAAGCGAGTGCAGGACACAACTTGGAGGTGGCATTTTTCGTGCGACGATTGGTGGATGTGCTGCCGAACCCGTGGCATGCTGCTCGCATCATCAAGGCAACATTATCTACTTATCTTGAAAGTGGCGTTGACGAGGAAACGCTGTATACACACCGATTGTATCTCTCCGAGTACTTAAAACAGCATTTGAGGGATCGCATTGATAAACTCGCTCAAACCGTTTTTCAGGAGAAGTTGGAAACCCGACACATCCAGTTTAACCTACAAGCAGACGGCGCTCTAAACTACCGAATGGAGAAAACGCTCTTAGTTCATCTGGCGCCAGAGGCAAAACCGCTGACACGTTCACACGGCGAACCATTACAACAGAACCTTTTTGAACAGGTGTTTGAAGCAGAATTTAACAACTTGGAAACAGATTTCGCGCTCTACTTAGACAAACAGAACGCAATTCAGTGGTGGCATCGTATCGCCGCAAAGCAAACGTATTTTTTACAGCGGTGGCGACGTGACCGTGTTTATCCGGATTTCGTCGCTTGTTTCCAAAGCGGTCAGACGGGTCCCCAAAAACTCTGCATTTTCGAAACGAAGGGGCAACACCTCGAAGGTAATAGCGATACGACCTATAAACAGACACTGATTAAAACATTAGAAACCGCGTATCGAAACGCCACAGAACACGGTACAATGGATATTACCGCGCCTGACAACAAAAAGATGTCTTTCCGTCTGCTATTTGAGGACTCATGGCGTGAGACGGTGAATGAGACCCTCGCAGATGTTTATTAAAAGGAGGGCTTACGCAAGTTTGACCCTGGTCTCCCGCTCTGTGAGATGGCGTTCTGTGAAAAAACATAGGCATTCGGGGGTGGCACACCCTAACAGGTTATGCTACAACATAGGTTTGCAAGCTGCCGCGGAAAGTGGTATAATTCTGTTGTAACTAAACGCAATACCTTGGAGATTACTTTGAATATAGGAGCACTAAAAGGAAAAACAGTGGGAGCCGCCGTTTCAGGTGGCTTAGATAGTTGTACTATCACCAAATGGTTGGTGGATAACGGCGTTAAAGTCGTCTGCTTTACCGCGGACCTTGGACAACCCGACGAACGCGCCGTTTCCGACATCCGGGAACGGATGTTGGCATGTGGTGCTGAAGATGCTATCATTGTAGACGCGAGAGCCGCGCTTGCGGAAGCGGGCCTAAGCCTCGTCCAGTGCCAAGCAATGTATGAAGGCGGTTATTGGAATACAACGGGCATCGCACGGCAGGTTACGGTGAAGGTACTCCTGCCAGAAATGGGGAAACGCGACATCTCCATTTTAACACACGGTGCAACCGGTAGAGGCAACGATCAGGTTAGGTTTCAGCTCGCCACCAATATGCTCAATCCACGCTTTGCTGTGTATGCACCGTGGCGGGATCCAGAGTTCCTCAAAAAGTTCGGTGGTAGAAAAGAGATGATAGATTTCTGCCAAGCCCATGATCTACCGATTACGGCTACACACGAAAAACCTTATTCGACGGATGCTAATCTGCTGGGCCTCACGCACGAAGCCGGACGACTCGAGTCCTTGAAAACCGCTGCAGGCTTTATTAGCCCGGGTATGGGCGTGCATCCGAGAGACGCACCTGACGATGTAGAGCACTTTACTGTTACGTTTGCTCGGGGAATACCTGTGGAAATTAACGGAACCCCCGTCTCGCCGCTCCAGAGTCTACTGGAGGCGAACCGCATCGGTGGACGGAACGGTGTCGGTATCGGCATCCATACCGTTGAAAATCGGTTTGTCGGAATTAAGAGCCGCGGGGTTTATGAGTCACCTGGGATGGAATTGCTTGGGCAGTGCTATGAATATCTACTCCAACTAATTTTAGATAGGCGTGCGCGCAGACACTTTGATGGCGTTGCTGCTACAATCGCTGAACAGGTTTATCAAGGCTATTGGTTTGATGCCGCTACACAGGCACTCTTGGCTGCTATTGCGCCGCTGACCGAATTGGCGAATGGGACGATCACGGTTGCACTTTACAAAGGGAATGTCGCGTTCCACGCTGCAGGCGGTGCACCGCACTCGCTCTACTCCGAGGAGACGGCATCTATGGAAGCGATTGGTGATTTTGATCATGCGGATTCAGAAGGGTTTTTAGCAGTACTCGGCGTTGGTGCACGTGCATCGGCTGTTGCTGGACACACGCAAGAATGAACGTTTAAGGCACTTCAATCTTCGCAAATACCTGTGAAATGATGCTCTCAACATCACGCCCCTCGGCTTCTGCTTCGTAACTGCTAATCACCCGATGCCTTAGCACATCCATGCCCACAGCGTGAATATCTTCGGGGGTGACGTAGCCGCGTTCGGATAGAAATGCACGCGCCCTCGCAGCGAACGCCAAAAAGATAGTTGCACGCGGCGATGCGCCGTATTCAATCAAGGCGCTGAGTTCGTGTAACTGATAGGCTTCCGGGGTCCGCGTTGCACACACCAGATCCACAATATAATTTTCCAACTGCTCAGCCATGTAGATACTGCGCACGACTTCTCGGAATCGGATAATATCTTCCGGGGAAATCACCCGTTGAATTGCTTGGATTTCTTCGGTTGTCATCCGGCGGAGGATTTGCAATTCCTCTGCATGCGAGGGATAGTCAACTTTGATTTTTAGCATAAACCGATCCACTTGTGCTTCTGGTAATGGGTAGGTACCTTCATGTTCAATTGGGTTCTGAGTTGCCAGCACAAGGAACGGATCGTCAAGTGGGTAAGTCGTTCCACCGATCGTAACCTGGCGTTCCTGCATTGCTTCGAGGAGGGCGCTTTGGACTTTGGCGGGTGCGCGGTTTATCTCGTCTGCGAGGATAACGTTGGCGAAAATAGGGCCCTTTTTCGTGTAGAAATCCCCTTTCTGTTGGTCGTAGATAAGGGTGCCGATAAGGTCTGCGGGGAGCAGATCGGGGGTGAACTGGAGGCGGTTGAAGGAGGCATCAATCGTTTGGGCGAGCGCGCTCACTGCGGTTGTCTTTGCCAGTCCGGGGACCCCTTCAAGCAGGATATGCCCATTGCAAAGCAACCCGATGAGCAAGCCTTCCAATAACTCGCTTTGCCCGACAATAATTTTTCCCGCTTCTGTGAGGATCTGCTGTATGTGCCCACTGGTCGCTTGGATATGGGCGTTCATCGCCGCTAAATCGTAATTTTGCATTTTTTTTACGCTTATGTCTGAGGGGTCGGTTGTTCACCGCCACGGGATGCCGCACGCGCAAATGGAATACAAGAAATGGATTGGGACTATTCCCAGACCGAATCCCGTGTTAATGCTCTCAAATTGTCAACAAGCCTGCTTTAGGTGATGAGAAGTTTTTGAACTGATTCCGAATCGCGAATTGCTGATGGCTATTAGAAAAAAGCTTGTGTTTCGCCCTCCTGGAAGGACTGCTCAAGCCACGGATCTTTGGTGTTCTGTCTGAAGTCTATGACCTTTTGGCGCATTTCGTTGGCGAGGTCTTGGTGTTCCGGCGCGTCAATGAGATTTCGCGATTCTGCGGGATCGTTTTCTATATCAAAGAGTGCTTCGCGTTCTTGCTGTAGGAAATCCGTCCGCTGTCGTTCTCCGAGTTGTTGAACGTTATCGTTCCGTACAGCTGTCCATGAAATAGAGCGGAACAGATCACTGGGGAGCGGGGTCTCTAATTGATACGCTAGATTACGGACGTACTTATAGCGGCGCCCGCGCAACACGCGATACGGGTAGTAGTTGGTTACCTCATGGAAGCAGTGAGAGAAATAGGTTTCCTCCCATTCACCGTTCCCCGGATGCGGACTGTCATCCTCGAGGATGGGGAGGATGGATCTGCCCGGGAGCGCATTCGCGCCATCGGGATGCTCGACACCGCACCAATCTAACATCGTTGGGCAGAAATCTACCCAATTGACGAGTGCTTGATTGTGGAAACCACGCTTTTGTTGCCTAGGACTGGCAATAAGCAAGGGGCAGTGGTGGCCGCTGTCGAAACTGGATGCCTTCGCCCCCGGAAATGGCATGGCGTGATCTGTTGTGACGAAGACGAGGGTCTCGTCTGCGCGTCCAGAAGCGTCCAGGGCCTCTAATACGCCGCCCACTACAGCATCCCATCGTGAAATGCTTTCATAATAATCTGCGAGGTCTTCACGAACGGCTGGGACATCTGGCAGAAAATTCGGCACGATTATTTCATCAGGACGATAGGGGTTGGGGTGAATACCGGCATGCGTACGATCATTGCCGAAACCTTTCCCTGCTCGGTGCGGGTAGCTGCTGCCGATATGGAGATAGAAAGGTGTATCTGCGTTCTCATTGAGAAATTGGTTCACTTTCGCTGCTGTATCTATAGGGCTTCTTGCATCCACCTTTGGCTCATAATCAAAGGGGTAAACACTGGCAGGTTCGACGTGTTTCTTACCGATACATGCCGTAGCAAATCCGTGTGCTTTCAGAATCTTTGGCACCGATTGCATGTGTTCATGCGTGCGGAATCCGTGAATGCCGTGGCAGTGTCCATATTGCCCGTGTGTATGGCTGTGTTGTCCTGTAAGGATACAGGCGCGACTCACCGCACAAGATGGACTTGTACAGAATGCGTGGTCGAACACGACACCGCGTTCTGCGAAGGCATCGATGTGTGGGGTTCGGATAATGTCGTTCCCGTAGCACTTTGCGATGCGGCTCCAATCGTCCGCGATAACGCACATGACGTTTTTGTAAGAATTATCCATAGTTTTCCTTATTTGAGGGATCGCTATTCAAAGAGTTGCGAGACAGGACAGGCAAATCCCGGGACGACCGTTTCACCGGTGAGAGTGTCTTCACAAGTAAGCAGGATCATTTCTTTTTCTGAACGGTAAACCGTCACCGTTTGAGAGCGGGGTTCAAGCACCCAGACAAGGCGCGTCCCGGCGCTCAGATAGGCAAAGGCTTTGTCGACAACACGCGAATGGGTGTCTGTCGGCGAGACAACTTCAATCGCCAGATCGGGCGGTATCGGGAACCCTTTGTTTTCGTCTCCATCTAACCGGGCTGTTGACACAAACGCCACATCTGGCTTTAGTCCACGTTCACCGACCCGAAAAGTTGCCTCTACATGTACCTCCCCTAACTGATTCTCATCCACATATCGATCTAAAT
Source organism: Candidatus Poribacteria bacterium (assembly GCA_965202725.1). Lineage (GTDB taxonomy): Bacteria > Poribacteria > WGA-4E > WGA-4E > WGA-3G > WGA-3G. The sequence goes on along the minus strand of OZ241845.1, from coordinate 2,206,111 downwards.
ATCGGATAAGCTTAACACTAATCCTGCTGTGTGCTCTCGTGGCGGGTGACATCGGCACTAATTCTCCTTTAACGTATTCATAGCCTTCTATATCATATGCAAGAAATTCCGCCAACGTCATGGAGACTTGTTCAGGTGAACGAACGCCCTGTGCGATTTCGTGAAGTTCTTGTTGTGTCATATTTTAATATTCCTTTTGATGTTATCACAGATTCCCGTAGCCAATTCAATGTGCGAAGGTGTGAAGCATCTGTGGGGATACCTTATTGATAAAGGAGGTTCTCCTCGTCCTACACTAACCCACCGCGTTTCCTTAAGAACCACTCGAATCCGAGGAAGACGATAACCAAGCCGAAAATTAACGGCATATCCCAAATATCGACATCTGTAATTTTTGATGTTGCACTCTCAACAAGCGGAATCCGGTTGACGAGTTGCGTTGCCTCTTCCATATTATAGTATCCTCCGCCACTCCCTTCCGCGAGTGTTTTAAGAAGTTCAACGTTAAGTTCGGCATTGCTAAATTCGGCGTAGGAGGTCTTTACCTCGAACAGACTTTGTTGTTCTCCGAGATTTTCACCATCAAGGGTGCCGGTAGCCGTGACGGTATATTCGCCGTACCGATTCGGAATAAAGCGCGCGGTGTAGAATCCGTCCTTACCGAGGACCTGTTCAAGTTTCAGTTCCCTCCGTTTCCTTGTTTCATCAACGACAATCGCTCGGAGTTTCGCGTTATTTGTCGGTTCAAACTGCGGGTCCGTCGCGGTAACCTCAATTATCACGGGTTCTTTCAGGGAATAGGCGGTTTTTGCAATATCGAGTTTAAGATGTTCCTTCGGGGCGGTTGTCAACCACTTAGCGACTTGTCGCCAGAATCGTTCGTAACTATCATCTGCGTGAGGCGTGTGCATCCGCCACCGCCATGAGGTATGCGGTGTAAACACCATGACGCGGCCGGCGCTGTAATTATGGGTTGCGATAAGGATGCGGTTGCCGAATTCATTCCGGTCTGTCGGGTGCTCAGCGAGGACGAGTGCTCCTGCTTTTGCCCGTTTTACTTTACTATAGCCCATGAGGGTCGGCAGACGGGTCCAACGGGCTATGTTCTCCGTTGGACTATTTGCCAACGCCATGAGTGTTTCAACTTGCCCCTCGGGTGTCAATTGCAATTTATATCCCGTGTCTTCAGCGGACTGTGAGCCTCGGCGCCTCGGTGCTAAGGGAGCTGGCGATGCCCCGAGTTCCAATTCTACCGGGAGACATTGGGCAATCGGTGTGTGAATATAGGCTTCCGACAATTCGTGATTCCCTAAAGATTTGGAACCTCCTAACATAAGCAATCCACCGCCTCGGGTCCGTACAAATTCATGGGTATTTTCTAACTGCACACGGGTGAATTGCGAGGCGTCGACATTCCCTAAAATGATAGCGTCAAAGTCGAAGAGTATCTCTTTCTGGTCGGGATAAAAACGGAAGCTGTGTGCTGCTTCGGATTGGGTGCCCCCATAATGCCGTTTGTCATTGGCGATGCTTGTCAAGAATCGGTCGGTTAACTGAATATTCGGGTCGTTGTTGAGGGCCCGTTTTATAAAGCCGAATTCGGAACGCGGTTTACCATCAACAAAAAGGATTTTTACACGTTTTGTAGGGGCGACTTTTAGTAAAAACGTCTTCGTGTTATTTTGTGGCACCGCTTCCGTTTCGCCCAACTCCGCATGGACTTCAAATCTTTGGGTGCCTGCTTCTCGGGGTATGAACCTAAGCAACACGCGTTCTGTTTTCGTGTCAGACGAACCGTCTGTTACACGGAGTTGGGGCATCCAGGAGGCCTCTTTATCCATATCAACAGCCTCTGTTTTCAGTATTCGTCCATCGCTGATGAGTTGAACGTTGACTGTCTTTCCTTGGAACCCTTTGCGTTTGAGGGTTAACCACATTTCTACAGGAAAATCTTCTTCAGCTGTTCTCGGGGTATCTACTTTGACGAGTTCGAGGTCCGGGTTACCCGCTTCTGATCCGATACCGACGGTATGGATAGGGAGTTTCCGTTCTCGGATTTGCATCGCTAATTTTGCGATGTCTGTGCCACTTCTGTCTGCTCCGTCTGTTAACAGTACAGCCCCAGAGAGGGGGATGCCTTGTAGGTCATCAAGGGCTTCGTTAACCGCCTGTGGGATATCAGTGCTTTCACCGTTCGCCGCGTTCAAGGGTTCGCTTGGCAGCCGTTTTGCTGTCGTATCGAACCCAAAAAATCGCACTTTAAATTTGGCGTTTAGCTTCTCAAGGATCCCCTTCTCCTCACTGAAAAGCAGTTCGTTGGCGCGGTCCAATCGGGTTGCGCCATCCGTTGAATCGGTAATCTGCATGCTCTTAGAGAGATCTACCATTACCAATAGGTAGGAATCATCAGGGCTGGTTTGGTAAATCGTGAGGAAGGGTTTAAGTAAACAGAAAGCGAGTAAACAGAGCACGACAGTGCGAAAGAAAATGAGGATCCCTCGAAATGTGCGTCCGGTGCGTCCGTGTGTGCTTCTATATGCCCAGATCGTAGCCGCAAAAAGACTGACGAGCAGTACGGCTATCAGGAGCCCCGGCAGTGGCGCCCCAAACGAAAAATTACCCTCTCGGAAAACATCAATGGGGTATTTGATCATTTTCTCTAACATATTTTCCCTCTACACTTTTAGCGATCAGCAATTAGGGCGTTCTGCTTTGCTATTAGCCGTTAGGTATGAGTTACGAACCACTAACTGCTATTTGCTGACCACTATTTTCTGCTCGGTATGTGCAGATTCGTGCAACGCATCAATGACCCGTATATTTCCGAGTGCGTCGGCTATCGGTAAGCGGGTCGGGTTGCCAGATTCCAGTGCTTGACACAAATCTAGAATCTCGGCGGCGTAGGGATTCGCGCCTCTCACCCGAAAAGTCTCATCATTTACCGTGAATTCAGAATCGCCCTCCGAGTTCCCCCACGCACTTTGAACGAAAATCGTACCGTCTGTGCCAGCGACCTCATAACATTCACGCCATGTCCAACCGAAACTACAATCCAGTTGTGCAGTAACCCCGTTGCCAAAATCTAAAGTACCAATGAGGGTTTCCCAGATATTGTTAATCGGTTCAAACTTTCCTGTTGCCCAGACCGACTGAGGTTCGCTACCTACGAGATAACGGATGATGTTGATGCAGTAACACCCTAAATCCATGACAGCGCCGCCCCCAAGGTCCCCTCTCAGGCGCCAGTTCCGACGATCCGCCTTCTGAATATGGGGTTGCGAGCTGCTCCCTAAACTAGTTGAAAAACTGGAGCGCGCATAGCGGACCTCTCCGATGGCCCCGTCCTCAATCTTCTGCTTTACGGCGAGCGTCAGCGGATGGTGTCGATACATGAATGCCTCCATCAGCAGGATGTTCGCGCGCTCGGTAACCTGGATCATTTGTGCCAACTGTGTGGTGTTAACAGCGATGGGTTTTTCAACGAGAATTCCTTTAACACCACACCGTACCGCCTCCAGTACGTTTTTGAGATGGCTTGAGGGCCACGTCGCAATCACTAAGATATCAGGCTGCTGTTTCTCCAACATCTGTCGAAGATCGTTGTAAGTATTCTGGACGTTGTATTCAGTGGCAAAGTGGGCAAGCGGTTCAAACTTTTCATCGCACGCCCCGACAATTTCAATCTCCGGCACATTTCGCCAAGCGTCACCGTGAGCGCGAGAGATACCGCCACAACCGACGATTGCTACACGATATTTTGCATTAGCGGCTTCCGACATAGCCTGATCCTTTTCAGTGGCGTTAAAAGGCATCCTTATAAAATTGAAGCGATGTCTATAGGTCTGTTTTCCTGTGCGGATTGGTTTGCTGCGAGAGATATTGCGAGCGTTTTAACCGCATCGCTATACGGGCTCAGGATTGAGGCGGCATCACCCCTTCGTACTGCTTCGACAAAAACGTCATCGATAGCTGGACTCGGTGCTGTTTGATCTGTCCAACCGCCGTCTTCTCGTGCTGAGACTCTGGATGGATTCCAATTCAGCAGTTCTCCCTCGTAGAGCACATCCAGGATATTAGCGTTCGCCCAGTCACCCGCATAAGCCCAAGTCGCAGTCAACGAACCGACAGCACCACTCGTAAACTGCAGGGCGACACTGTTAACATCTGGGCAGTCTGTCTCTTTGAGAAACCGGTTTGCTTGCATGGCGTAGACGGTAGCTACTTCACCGCACATGTACCGCATCATATCGAGGGTATGTGTTGCTTGTTCGACAAGCTGCCCGCCGGATTTGTTTATCTGTCGGAGCCATGCGTTCGGGTCCCCGTGTCCCGTACTGCACCAGTACTTACCGACGATCATGTTAATTGTTCTTCCGTGCAGGATCTGCTGTGTGATTTGGGTCGAACCGAGGTAGCGGAGTTGATAACCGACACAGGTTATCAATCCGGCTTTCGCCACCGCCGCTGCAATCTCACTGGCGATTTCCATACTAATAGCGACAGGCTTCTCAACGAAAAAGGGTAAACCGCGAGCGATAACATCAAATTCTGGTTGGCCATGGACAAAGACCGGAAGACTCAAATAGACTGCATCCAGGTCATCACGTTCAAGGAGGGCTTGATGTGCGGTATAGGCATCAGCATTATGTTTCTCGGCTGCGCTTTGTGCGCGTTCAGCCTGAACATCACAGACGGCGACGACGCGCGCGCCATCGATTTCAGCTAACCGATTCATGTGCCCATTGGCATTTCCACCACATCCGATAAATCCAATTTTAACTTCTGTCATTTTTACCTCTATTTCGGTCTGAGCGTGTTACAACTTTCGTGCTGACGAGCGCTCTCAGGACTTCCGCACTTGTGCCCGTAGCAGGCTCTCTAAGATAGAAGCCTTGAGAGACAGAGACGTTTTGTGTCACAACCTAACAGGTTATACTACAAAAGAACACCGCTGCCCGCTCTCTAAGCTGGAAAGCCTTGAGAGACAGAGACGTTTTTGTGTCACACCCTAATAGGTTATGCTACAAAAGAACACTGCTGCGTATCTCCTGTCCAAAGTGGCTGTGTATCTTCTCGGACTGCGCTGGCAATGCCGTCAAGCATCGTCTTCATTTTTTGTCCTAAAGATTTACAAAATAGATCGCTTTTTCACATAAAATTCTACACGCGTTTTTGATTCTATTCTATTTTAACTTGATTTTGGATTCAAAATCAAGTATTATTTTAACGGCTAAGGGAGATTTCGTTTCGTTGGTGTCGTTAAAAACCGACAAGGTTTGACTTATATCATTGGAGGATATTCAGGTGCAAAAACAGAGAAGGCTTAAAATAATCGCTGCGAGCCTCGTTCTGCTAAGTGGTATGGTGTTTTTAGGGTCCGTCATGCTTAAAAAGACGAGCGTGCGGCATTTTACGCCTGCTTTGCTTGTGGCAGATAAGGGTAAAGTTAACAATCAACTCGTCCAAGTTGATGGTATCATTTCGGAAGGTAGTTCCCAATGGGATGCCGCCGATTTTAAACTCACCTTTGCTGTCCGTGATCGCGAAAGTGTAGCAACCGTCAATGTGATGTATAAGGATAGACTTAAACCAGATAATTTTGTTGATGGTGGTAGCGTTTTCGTTGAGGGTAGATATCATGCATCGCAGAACCTCATTGTTGCTACGAAGCTCATGACGAAGTGTGCCTCGAAATATGAAGGAGCAGAGAGTGTTATACCTACAGGTGAAACTTCTTACATTTCGCAATAAGAGATACACAATATGTTCAAAAACACCTTTTTGAGGAGGCACAGACACGCATGACTGCAGAAATTGGACAAGCCTCTATATATCTCTCTGTGCTTTCTGGTTTATGGGCAATCGGTTTCCTCTGCTTTGGGCTGCGCACACGAAACCTGAATGCTGTGCAAAGCGGTAGAAATGCCGTTGTTGCTACTTTCATTCTTATCAGTATTGCAACCGCTGCCTTAATCTACGGTTTTGTAACCGACGACTTCTCAATGCGGTATGTTGTTGAGGTATCGAGTGCTGCGCAACCCCTCCTCTATAAAATTACGGCGCTCTGGGGTCGAATGTCCGGATCACTGCTGTTCTGGCTCTGGCTCCTTACAGTTGCTGGGGCGATTGTCGTCTGGCAAAACCACCGATACAATCAACAAACAGGTGATACCCTCGCGGACTATGCTTTAATCCCTCTCGCTATTGTCCAACTCTTCTTTATTCTCCTTGTTACTGGTTTAATAGAGGGGGTTTACAACCCCCTTGCTCGCTTCCCAAATGGGCAGGTTGCCCCCGATGGTGCGGGGATGAACCCGCTCCTCCAGACGCCAAGCATGGCGTTTCATCCCCCGACGTTATATATTGGTTGGATTAGTCTGACGGTGCCGTTCGCGTTTGCTGTCGGCGCGCTTGCATCGGGTAGGGTTGGCAGTGCATGGATACTCCGCTCGCGCAGATGGACGCTCTTCTCTTGGATTGTCTTGACGGTTGGAATTACGCTCGGTGGCAATTGGGCGTATCGCGAATTGGGTTGGGGGGGGTATTGGGCATGGGATCCGGTTGAGAACGCCTCTTTTATGCCGTGGCTCCTCGGCACTGCTTATTTACATTCCGTGATGATCCAGGAAAAGCGGAGCATGCTCAAATTGTGGAACATCCTCCTGATTACTCTTGCGTTCCAATTTACACTGCTGGGAACGTTTATCACTCGAAGCGGGATTATCTCATCGGTGCATGCTTTCGCGCAATCTGACATTGGGGGCTATTTTCTCGGTTTCATTCTAATTTCAACGGCTGGGGTCGTTGGGCTTATTATCTATCGTTGGAAACGTCTAAAAAGTGCCAATCGTCTTGAATCGCTACTCTCACGTGAGAGCGCCTTTGTCCTGAACAATTGGCTTTTTGTTGGGTTAACACTCATCATCCTCTGGGGTACGTTATGGCCGATTATCTCCGAGGCGATTAATGGTCAAAAGGCATCTGTGCCTGAAGCCTTTTTTAATCAGGTCGTCATTATTCCGGGGTTGTTACTCCTCTTCCTGACGGGTGCGGGGCCTATCATCTCATGGAAAAAGATTACCGCGAATAACTTCCGTCGTATGTTTATGTGGCCCCTGGCTATAGGCCTGGTTAGCGGCTTACTGACGTGGGGATTTCTTGCGTTAAAAGGTAATGCGTCTCCGTACTATTCGGTGCTTTGCGTCTCCGTTGCTGTCTTTGTGCTTGTTGCGATATTTGCGGAATTTTATCGTGGTGCCAGACTCCGCGCAAAACGACAAGAGACCTCTTTCTTCAACGGTTTGAATATCCTCATCCAACGTAACAAAAGACGATATGGCGGTTATATCATTCACATCGGTATTGTCATCCTTTATATTGGTATTATGGGTTCAAAAGGATATTTCCTACTTGAATCTGACAGCTTAGCCCTCGGTGAGTCGATGAAGGTGGGGGCCTTTGAACTCACAATGAAAGACTCGTTTGAGAGAGAATACGCCAACTATCGCAGGGCAGGTGTCGTTTTTGATGTTGCAAAGAACGGAAAACAGATTGGCATAATGGAACCCGCACGCCACTTCTATTACAAGGCTGGGCAAGGGGAACAAGATACGATTGAGTCTGCTATCCATCACTTCGGGGTCAATGATCTCTACATCGCTCTCGGTGAACTTCCCCGGAATATTAAAGGCGGAGATATTGTGAACGTTCAGGTGTACCACAATCCGCTAATTGGTGTCGTTTGGATTGGTGTTGCTGTTATGGTAATCGGTGGAATTATTGCTATCGCTGAGAAATCTCAACACAGTAAAGAAGCTTGATGCGGTTCGGGGTAGAACTATGAAGATCAGGAAATTTGCTCACATTTCAACAGCTATCCGGGCTGTTTTTCTCGTTGTCTGTTTTTTGGCTGTCACTGTCTACGCACAGCTGGAAACATCTGGTGTGTCGGAAGCGCGAAATACAGCGGATCCCCAATTTGAAACCGAGTTAAACGAACTCCTCACGACTGTCTATTGTTACTGTGGGTGTGAACGTGAGACAATCAAAGTGTGTGTGTGTGGTACAGCCGAACAGATTGAAGCCGATTTTCTCAATCGACTGATCGCCGGTGAAACAATTGAGCAGATTCGCACCGATTATCTTGACACCTACGGTCCTCAATTTTACGCAGTTATGCCAGCGGAAGGCATTAATTTGATTGCTTACATTATGCCTGCTGTTATTCTGGTTCTCATCGGTAGTGTCGCTTTTGGCGTGCTCCGAAAGTCAAAGCAAACGGTTCCAACGACGGATAGCAGCGGAGAGTCGAACCAGCAGGTTCCTGATACGACGCTGAAGCGGGTTGAAGATGAATTGGAAAGATACAAACAAATGGAGAAATAACCCAGAAGGTCTTTCTCACGAAATAGCGCAAGTTAAAAAGGTTTTATGGATTCACTTGTTCTTTTATGGATGCTAATTCTTGGCATCATATTCCTTGTTTATGTCGGATTCCCTATCTTCTCGAAAACCGGTTTTCAAGGTGCTACGCCTTCTGAAAACATCATCGAAGAACGTCGGCGAACGCTCGTTCAGGAACGTGAGCGCAGCTACGCTGCACTTGCAGAACTTGACGAGGATTACGAAACCGGGAAACTTTCGGAAGCCGACTACCAAGAATTGCGCGAGGCACTCTTACAAGAGACTGCAAGCGTCATCATGCAGCTTGAAGAGGAATCGCTGTCAGATGTGGAAGCAGAGATTGAGAGATTTAAGCAACAACGTGGAACATAGTATGCACATGCACTTATTTTCATACAGCCATGCAAAGGGCATTTTACAGAGGCGATACCTCACGATAGCGTGCATCAGTAACCTGTTAGGGGTTGCCCTCATCGTTTTCTATCTTCCTACTTCCCTTGCACAAACGACGCAACTCGGCAATATTCAAGGCACGGTTATCGACAGAAAACTTGAAAAGCCGATCGTCTCCCATCCGATAACCCTCACTGTTCATAAAGCAGACACTACTGAAACACAGGAAACGCTAACGGATGAAAAGGGTGGCTACCGTTTTGGAGATTTACCGCTGGATCCGACTGTCCATTACACAGTTTCTACTGTTTATGAGGGGACCGACTACACCGAGAAGGATCTGGTTCTGTCCACTTGGGCTACACATATAACTGCCGACTTTGACATGGGGGCATTTACGGACGATACATCGCACATTCGGGTTAGAACACACACTTTTATTATTGGGCCACCCCCTGCGGACCATGCACCTGACGGGGCTGTCACAGTTATTGAAGCACTCGGCGTTGAAAACAAGAGTGAACTATCTTTCCAAACAAAGCACGGCACACAGGCTGTCGGGTTGCATTTAAAACTTCCGAAAAGGACTGAAGGGTTCCAGCCTCATGCGCCGGCAACACTCACGATGAACCCTATGACTGATAGTGTTATCCTCCCAACGCCGCTCCCCCCGGGAGAATCACAGCTAGGTTATACGTATATTTTCCATGTTGAGAGAGGCGAGTTAAATTTATCGCGGCGTTTGGATTTTGACACCGTGGAATTCTACTGCTTTGTCCCTGATGGGATCGGTTTTGCACCAAATGCCAAATTTTTCAGCGCACCGAGGCGCGAACAGATCCATGGGAACGTTTATCTTGTCTATCAGAGCGTTGCAGGGAAGACTTTCAACGCGGGGACAACGGTTGATTTGACACTGAATGTGAACATGAACGCGGGGCGTGGTGCCGTACCGGGGCAAACCTCTAACTTCGGGCAGCTGATACTTATTGCTGTTGCGGCGGCGTTGGCTGGCGGTTTTTTCGTTGCTGCACTTTTCAAGCTCCGTGCACCAAGTCGTGCGGAATCTAATACTGATGATTCTGTAATACTCCCGGATGCGGGGTGGCTTCGTAAACTTAGCCCTGATGATATGGAGCATGTTCGCGTCGCAAGACTTGAATTCATTACGTATCTTGATGATAAATACGAGAAGCGGGAAATCTCGGATCGCGTCTACAAGCGGCTCCGCCGAGAACAAACCGAACGTCTCACCACGCTCTTAGAGCAGCAAAAAAGGGGAAATGATGCATAGCAAACACCATATCGCTGATTTGATAGTCATGTTAGGTCATATAGACGAGAAGGTTCGGGACACTGCGAAGGCAGAATTGGTCGCTATCGGTAGACCTGTTGTTCCGCAACTCATTGATGTCCTTACCCAAGAATGCTGGTATATGTCTGCGTATGATGGTCCCGAGGCCTATACACATATCGACGGATTGGCCATCCCACTTTATATGGAGCAGATGACGAATCTGGCTTCGGAGATACTCGCGGACATCGGAGAGTCCACTGTTCCAGAGTTGACGGCGGAACTCACCAGAGCCGAGCGTGAGTTTTCAGAATGGTTCTATAAGTATTTGCGCCCTGAGCAGACTGACCATCTTATCACAATGTTGACGTATGTTAAGAAGGGAGAATAAATACGATGGACAGGGAAGTCACCGTAGCTGACCTGATCGAAGATTTGTCAGATATGGATGATGATGTCCGTGAGGCTGCGAGAAAAGCATTAGTGAATATCGGTGAACCGGCCATACCAGAGCTAATTGAGGCACTTGCTGAGAACTTGTGGGACATTTCGGACCAAGCCTCTGATGTCTTAGCGGAGATAGGTGAAATCGCGGTGCCAGTGCTCATGGAGGCGTTGGCGGTCGCTGGGCGGTACCACGCGCTGTGTATTAGCGATACGCTGGGCCGTATTGGGACACCTGCTATTCCGGCGCTGGGCGAAGCGTTACAAGACTTAGACGCGCAGCTCCGCGAATATGCTATCCGTGCCTTCAGCTACATGCAGGGGGCTGCAGTTGACGCGATCCCCGTACTCATTCAAGCTTTATCGGATCCTGAAGAGGAGGTTAGAACCTATAGTGCGTATGCGCTTGCAAATCTTAGGGGTGCCGCCCGGGCTGCTGTTCCTGCACTCATAGCGGCCTTAGCAGATGATTCCGAACGCGTTCAACACCATGTCGCGTATGCGTTGGAAAAAATCGGCACGCCAGAGGCGAAACAGGCACTTATAGCCTTAAGCCAGTCTTAGTGGAGAAGCTCCGGTGAAAAAAGAAAGAAAAAGCACTCGAAAACATGCAAATGAACTTGATGGCAAAACATGGCTGCGATATTCCGTGTCGGTATGGAGTGATATTCGGAAGACAACGGAGGAGGCTGCGTTAAAACATCCGGCTATATGACCGCTTGTAATCTCAACAGACACACAATGATTGGAGGTGCGATTTATAGCATGTGCTATGTGGCGAATTGGCTCCGGCTTAAAAAATTTGAAAATTAGGCGCAAATAGAGTATAATTAAGAAAAGTAGACAATTTTCACGTGCATGAATACTAAGAAGAAACAGGTGCAAATATTGCTAACGTAACTAACAAAGAATCAATCTGCTTATTTATCCGCCAATCTGGTGTTGTCAGGTTCATTGAACTGTGGCGTATCTTCGGTAAATTGTGCCACATCAGAATGGGATACGGAGAAATTAGAAGGGAGCCAAGATGGCAAAGTACGATTTTGTAATCGCTGTAGGAGGGGCGCCCGGTCAAGGGATTGACACTGTGGGTAAGAGTATGAGCCAAATCTGTGCTCGGCATGGTCTCCACGTCTTTACCTATAGTGCTTACCAGTCTCTCATCCGTGGCGGTCATACCTTCCTTACCGTCAGAATTAGTTCCGAACCTGTCGCCAACCACGGCGATAAGATAGACATGATTATTGCCTTAGATCGGAACAGTTTAGAAACACACCTTCCACATGTCGCCCCCGGCGGTGCTATTATTTATAATAGCGATGATGTCAAAGCTGCCCCCGAACGCGATGACATCCAGCTCTGTCCTATTTCCTATAAGGAGTTGTCTAACAACACCGATAGAAGAAAGATAATGCTCAACATTTGTATGTTCGGTGTCGCGTTAAAAATGGTTGGTGGGGATTTGCAGATACTTGAAGACATCATTGACCTTACCTTCAGTCGTAAAGGACAAGCATTGGTGGACGCGAACGTTGAGGTGGCACGGGCAGGCTACAACTATGCAGCAGCACACTTCACGCCGTTTGAGGCTCAGTTTCAGAGGCAAGAACCCGCGCTCGCTTTCGTTGATGGAAATTCGGCAATGGCAATGGGTGGTGCAGCAGCAGGGGTCAAATTTTACGCTGCCTATCCGATGAGTCCTTCAACGGGTGTCCTTCACTGGATGGCAAATAATGCCCGCGACCTCAGCATCATGGTGCGGCAATGTGAGGACGAGATTAGTGTTGTCAACATGGTTATCGGTGCGGCACACGCAGGCGCCCGGGCGATGTGTGCTACATCAGGTGGTGGATTTGCGCTCATGTCTGAGGCCATCGGTAGTGCTGGCATGATGGAAATTCCGATCGTCGTTATTAATGTCCAGCGCGGTGGTCCCTCCACGGGGTTGCCCACAAAAACGGAACAGGGCGATTTATGGCAGGTCCTGGGGGCCAGCCAAGGCGATTTTCCGAAAATCGTTGTCGCGCCGACGAGTATCATGGACGGTTTCGACACTATTCCTGAGCTCTTCAACCTCGTAGATAAGTTCCAATGTCCGGGTATGGTTCTCTCTGATCTCACACTTTCTATGGGGTTCACAACATTTGAACCGGACTCCGTCAATTGGCAACCGGAAATTGACCGAGGGGCACTTATCAGTGGTCCCGTGCACACGGACGGTGAATACCTCCGCTACGAGATTACCGATAGTGGCATCTCACCGAGGGCAATTCCCGGCACACCGGGACACGTGCACGTCGTTGCTACCGATGACCACGATGAAGACGGCACTTTGATTAGTGATGAGTTCACGAATCCTCACAAGCGACGTGACATCATGGAAAAACGTCAGCGCAAGATGGAGGGGATCCTGGAACTCCTTCCGCCGCCTACGTTCGAAGGACAGGAAGATGCTGAAGTCACACTCATTGGGTGGGGATCTACACACAGTGTGATTGGCGAAGCTGCCGCTCACCTAACGGAAGCCGGTGTTTCCACGAATCATATTCACTTCAAATGGCTCTATCCGATGGACGAAGATGCTATAAACGAAGCGCTTGCAAAGTCGGCTCACGCTATTATTGTTGAGTGTAACTATACGGGGCAATTCGCACGGTTCCTGCGCGGTGAAACCGGCTTTAAGGCAGATGGCCACATTCGCAAATACGATGGCGAGCCATTTATGCCGCATCACATCGTTGATGGAGTCCGTGAACTCTTAATTGGCAAGACAGACCTCTATATCCCCTACCAAGAAATCGTTGTTTAGCAAAGGAGGACAAATCAGATGGCGAAACGAGACAGATCCACTCGAGGAGAAAGACCCGTTCAAGGAGCACCAACCGCGCGAGATTTCCAAGGCGATGTTCGCCCGGATTGGTGTGCAGGGTGTGGCGATTACGGTGTACTCAGTGCTCTGCAGAACGCTTATGCAAAACTTGGCAAAGGCAATCATGAACACCTCACCGTGAGCGGTATTGGTTGTTCCTCCAACCTCCCTGGCTACATTCGGACCTACGGGATGCACACGCTCCATGGACGCGCGCTGGCGGTTGCAACGGGCGCCAAGTTTGCCAATCACAAGATGAATGTGGTTGTCACTGGCGGGGATGGGGACGGTTACGGCATCGGCGGGAACCATTTCATCCATACCATGCGAAAGAATATTGACATCCTCTATATCGTGATGGATAACCAGATTTACGGGTTGACCATCGGCCAAACTTCGCCCACGAGTTTGATGGATATGAAGACGAAAAGCACACCGTTTGGCAACATAGAGGCACCCCTCAATCCGATTGCTATGGCGATTGTTACCGGAGCTACCTATGTCGCCAGAGGGTTCAGTGGGGAGCCGAGACAACTGGCAGAATTAATGTACAACGGTATGCAACACAGGGGGTTTGCTCTTATTGATGTGTTTAGCCCTTGTATTACCTTCAATAGGGACAATACGAGTGACTTTTTCAAGCAGCGCGTCAGAGAGCTCGAAGGCCACGATCCGAGTGATAAAGCTGCTGCGCTTCGGGAAGCCGCTAAGTGGGGGGACGAGATTCCAATCGGCCTCTTTTATCAAGACACCAGCCGCCCCTCCTTAGAGGAAATGGAACCTGTTTTGGAAAATGGGCCCATAGCGCACCAACCGCTCGGTATTACAAAAGAGCAGGGCGATGCAATCCTCCAGGGGATGATGTAGCTGATGCACAGCCTAACAAACTATGCTACAAATATGAGGCAATGCAATCATTCAGACTATGCGTATCTGTGCTTCCGGGCTCACAAAACACTTTGGCCACCGCGCAATTGTCACAGACGCTACCCTCTCAGTTCGTCCGGGAGAAGTGGCTGCGATTTTTGGACCTAACGGTGCTGGGAAAACTACGTTCATCAAAATGCTTGCAATGCTTCTCCGGCCAACATCAGGTGGGCTTGAGATTGAAGGTTCAAACGCAATTATGAACCCTTCAGGGGTGCGGCGGGCGTTAGGTGTCGTTGTCCATGAACATTTGGCTTACCCTGCCTTCAGTCCTTATGAAAATCTCAAATTTTTCGGGCAGATGTATGCTATAGATGACCTCGAACACCGCGCAGCAACGCTTCTCACAGAAGTCGGGCTGCAACGTTTTATGCATCAACCGCTGCATATCTTCTCACGGGGTATGACGCAGCGCTTTATGATTGCCAGAGCGCTTCTCCATCGCCCGTCAGTATTGTTACTCGATGAACCCTTCTCTGGATTGGACGCTTCTGCGCAACAGCTCGTCCTTGCACGCATTGCACAAGAACGCCAAAAAGGTACAGGTATTGTTGTTACAACACACAATACAGAATTAGGCTATCTCGCGGGGACCAGGTTTCTCTTTATGATAAATGGCGCGCTCGAGGAGGTGGCAGAAAAAGATGAAATCTCAGCAGAGACCCTCTTGCTCATGTATGAGGAGAAGTTATAGACACACCGAGCCAAGGCAGATACATAGGTACCTCTAAATTGAGACAGACATGAAGCCATTCCGCCAAATTGGCGCGTTGATTCGCAAGGACCTTGGACTTCAATACCGTTCAAAGGGGACACTGGCATTAATCTTCGTCTTTAGTTTGCTCGTTGTTCTTATCTTTGCTTTTGCGTTTGGGCCGATTTTTCCTGAAAAGGTAGAACGTGGTAAATTAACCGCGAGTGTCCTATGGGCAGCGTTCGTTTTTGCGGGAATTATTACCTTGACTCGTTCGTTTACGATAGAACGCGCACACGCTGCGTTGCAAGGGATTCGACTTACGGGTGTTGATGCGGGCAACCTTTATCTCTCTAAGGTTATCAGTAACTTCGTTTTTCTATTTGTATTGGAAATTGTTCTAACGCCTATCGCGCTGCAATTTCTGGACCTGCTGGATGTGGCGACGGTGGGCATATTACTGAAGTTGTTCGGTGTGTTGAGTATCGGAACACTCGGTTTTTGTGCTGTTGGTGTGCTGTTAGCCGGTATGTCTACAAGTGCGAACGGCGGCGAAAGTCTTCTCTCTGTTATTCTACTCCCCCTGGTGAGCCCTATCATTATGGGCGGATCGAAGTGCACCGTCTCACTTCTGGTAACTGGTGGGTTAGAAAACAAATTTTGGCTACAACTGCTTATAGGATGCAGTTTCGTTTTTCTCGCATCTGCGTACCTACTCGCCGATGTTGTTATTGAGGAATAACAATTAGTCATTGAAAACCAAGGAGAAAAATTTGTCAGAAATCATCCATATTCATGCACGCGAGATATTAGACTCGCGTGGTAACCCGACGGTCGAAGTGGACGTTGATTTAGCATCAGGAGCATTTGGACGCGCGGCTGTTCCGTCCGGTGCCTCTACAGGTGAACACGAGGCGGTTGAACTGCGCGATAAGGATGCAGGGCGGTATTTGGGAAAAGGCGTTCGGCAAGCCGTCGAAAACGTCAATACTGTTATCGCTGAAGCCCTTGTCGGTGAAGATGCCTTCGCACAGAGCGATATTGATACAACTATGCGCGCACTTGACGGGACAGAGAACAAGAGCTGTCTGGGCGCGAACGCAATTTTAGGGGTATCCTTGGCCGTCGCGAAAGCCGCTGCTGTTGCAGCTGGGCAACCGCTCTATCGCTACATCGGTGGAACGAACGCGAAAGAACTTCCGTTACCCATGATGAACATCCTAAATGGGGGGGCTCACGCAGATAACAACGTTGACCTCCAAGAATTTATGGTGATGCCAGCAGGGGCGGCGAATTTTGCTGAAGCACTTCGCATGGGTGCCGAAATTTTTCACAGCCTCAAAGCCGTCTTACAGGAACGCAATTGCAACACCGCTGTCGGCGATGAAGGCGGATTTGCACCCGATTTGGGATCCAATGAAGAAGCGATTGCTGTGATCATTGCAGCCGTTGAGCGGGCACGCTACCGGCCGGGTGAAGATGTCCTTTTAGCGTTGGATGCTGCTTCGAGTGAATTTTACAATCAGGATACGGGTACCTATACGTTGAAGGCGGAGGCGCAGCCGACCAAATCCCCCGAAGAGATGGTCGCTTTTTACACGGAACTCTGCAAAAAGTATCCGATTGTCTCCATTGAAGATGGTATGGATGAAAACGATTGGGACGGTTGGAAAGGTTTGACCGAGGCGATAGGCGACAAGGTTCAGCTCGTTGGAGATGACCTTTTTGTGACCAATACCACTCGTTTGCAGCAGGGGATAGATGGACAAATTGGCAACTCAATCCTCATCAAAGTGAACCAAATTGGTACTTTGACGGAAACCCTTGATGCTATTGAACTTGCCCGGCGTTTTAATTACACGGCTGTTGTATCGCACAGATCCGGTGAAACGGAAGATACTATGATTTCTGACCTCGTCGTGGCGACAAACGCCGGGCAGATAAAAACGGGTTCGCTTTCTCGTACGGATCGTGTCTGTAAATATAATCAACTCCTCCGGATCGAGGAAGAATTGGCAGGAAGTGCCGTTTTTGCTGGCAGGAAAGTCTTCTATAATTTGGCAGATCTCGATTAAAGGGCTGTCGGTTATGGGTTTTCAGTCGCGGCTGAGAAGTGATTTTAAAAAATCGTGCCTGCTTGACGTGTTCCAGGGGGCGGTGAATTCTTAAGTGGATATCTGGACCAAGAGCCCATGGCTGACAGTTGCGGGAAGGGTTAACTTATGGGGGTTGTACGTCTCATCTTATTTATTATAGTACTTGGTTTGCTCTTCGTGAGTGTTAGGCAGTTTATGAACGGTTACGATGACTGGCAACAGGCACAAATCGCTGAGGAGGCTTACCGCGCTGAGATACGGAAGTTGGAAACTGAGCGGGATCTGCTTCAAAAGCGTGTTGAAATGCTGAAAAGTGATACACTCACCAAAGAGCGGCTTGCCCGAAAACGGCTGGGGTACGTTAAACCCGGAGAACTTAAGTTTAGAGTTGTCAAGCCTGATACCTTTGAGTGATTTCGCGTTGCCCTGCGCTTAAATTGTCTCGGCGTAGAAAAAAGTGCGGTATGCTTAAGAATAGGTCGCGGGCGGATACACCAAGACAGAAAACGCTTGCAGCGTTTCTGTAAGACCTACAAACTGAAGCACGAAATGATGAAACAAGAAGTACACGCCTTTCGGCAGTATGAGTTTTTTGTAGCACACCCTCCTGCTTGCGGAGGAGAAGGGGGTTGTGCCACCCGAATGCCCGTGTTTTTTCGCAGATCTCCATCTCATAGAGTAGGGGACCAGGGTCAAAATTGCGTACGTCCGAATTGATGTTAACTGAAATCAGGTTTTCCGTAAACCTAGGCCCCCCCCCACCCCGACCCCCCGCAAGCAGAGGGATGAGGAATAAAACCCCGCAAGCAGGGGCAACGTTAAGGACAGCGAACAGCGATGGCTAACCGAATTGTTAATCTTGCAATAAAAGCAGTGCGAAGTGAAACGATGCGCGGTGTCTCTTGTGCCGTGTGTGTGGTTCGCCTCTTCGCGTTTTTCGTTAGTGTATCGATATTATTAACTATGCGTTATTACCCCCCCCCCCCCAGATTTAACCATAAGTTAACGACACACAATCCTCGTTCTCTTCTCCGAGTCCCTCTCCAGGTAAGTCTACTCCTGTTATTTCGAATAAACCTACCGCGAATACCTCTTATTCGCGGCTTCCGCTCGGGTTGCTTTTCACTCCCCGTGTGTTTCTATCTTGCCGTTCTGCTATCTTTGCGTCCACCCTAACCCCCGTTGTAGCATAACCTGTTGTAGCATGGTTTCCTGTTAGGAGACCGTGCATCCTTCTTAGTCTTCGTAGCATGGTTTCCTGTTAGGAGACCATGCATCTCTGAAAAACAACACACCCGGGCTTTTAGAAGCCCCCATAAGTTCACAAGCGTATCCAAACCCTCGTTTCTTTGAGGAGGAAATAAGTCATGTCGTCAAATAAACTCACATTTTCCTTAAGTATAATAATCTTGTTTACAGTTGCCTCGCTGCTGGTGCCCCCTACTGCAGAGGCTCAACTTACATGGACTCATACACAATCCGATGTAGAATGGTTTAAAGGGGAGAGTGTCACGGTAATTACGCCAAGGGCTATAGGGGGCGGTACAGGGAAAGCTTACGCTATAGAGCCTGCCCTCCCTACGGGTGTGAGCTTTACTACACCCCTTGGCGATGTTCCCAGACTCACTGGAACTCCCACGGCAGTCATGGCAAAAACATTGTATACCCTCACTGCTTCAGTCCAGGGTGAGACCCCAATTACGCAGACGTTTCATATCACTGTCCTACCTGGATTTAGATGGGCTTCTACACAGTCCGATTTAGAATGGACGAAAGGTTCCAGGGTCAACACAGCTTTGAGCGGGGCTCGGGGTGCCGCTGGGATAACTTACGCGCTAAAGCCTGACCTCCCGACTGGCGTGAGCTTTTTTCCCGTCTTGGGTCCCACCAACATCGCTGGGCGCCCCTCGGCAGGCATGGCAACCACAGCGTATACGTTCACTGCCTCGGCATCGGGTGAGACTGCAATTACACAGACGTTTAATATCACCGTGCATTCCCCGCCTGAGTTTAGTAGCAGTATAGCGCCCTCTCAGCAAGTCGCCACGGTAGGGCAGCGTTTCAGTCTGGTGTTGCCAGCGGCAACGCAAGAGGATGGCGATACGACGACGTATACACTGACGGGAGATATTCCCGACGGGTTAACCTTCACAGGGTCGAGTCGGACGCTTGCTGGCACGCCTACTACAGCCGCCGCCGCAGTTACGCTGACGTATACTGCGGTGGATGGTGGCAGTCATTCGGGGGATACAGATATTACGGCTACTTTTACGTTAGTTGTGAATGCAGCGGCTTCAGCTTTTAGATTTCGTTTGCAACAAGGCGCCATAACATTTTATAAAGATGTACGTTCAGGACTGACTTTGGTAACGGCTGAGGGAGCCTCTGGGATAACTTACTCGCTATCGCCTGCGCTCCCTGCGGGTTTGACCTTTAGAGCGTCTCCCCCCGCAATCCAGGGGACTGCCACGGCAGTGAAGGCAAGAACAGCGTATACCCTCACTGCCTCGGCCCCGGGTGAGACTGCAATTACGACGACTTTTAATATCACCGTGGTTCCTCGCCCTGAGTTTAATAGCCCGATAGCGTCTCCGCAAGTTGCCACGGTAGGGCAGCGCTTCAGTGTTGTTTTACCAACGGCAACGGGAGGGACTCAGTATCGGTTGTTTGGGGATCTTCCGGAGGGCTTAACCTTCACAGGGGCGAGTCGGACGCTTGCTGGCACGCCTACTGAAACGACTACAGGCGTTGAACTTACGTATCAGGGGCTTGATCGCCACACTGAGACAGTCGGTTACGCCGTTTTTACGTTAGTTGTGAATTCAGCGCCCTCCCCGCCGGCTGCCCCGTCGGGTGTTTCGGTGGTTGCGGGTGTTGGCAAGATAACGGTGACGTGGAGTAATGGTTCTACCTCTGGTTTTGAGTATAGCCAAGATGGGGGAGCGTGGGCGGCTGTCGCTACATACCCGTTAGAACTGACGGGCACAGCAGGCACTGAGATCGCAGTGCGCATCCGTGTGGCAGCTGCAGGCAATACGCCTGCAGGCACCCCTTCTGCTGCTCAGCGGGGAACGCCAACGCCTCCCCCTGCTCCTGCGGCTCCAACAGGCGTTTCGGTAGTTTCGGGTGTTGGTAAGGTAACGGTGACGTGGGATAGTGGTGCGAATTCTGGTTTTGAATATAGCCGAGATGGGGGAGCGTGGACGGCTGTCGCTACATACCCGTTAGAGCTAACGGGCACAGCAGGCACGGAGATCGCCGTGCGTATCCGTGTAGCCCGATCGGGTAATACGCCTGCGGGCACGCCTTCTGCAGCGCAGCGGGGAACGCCGACGGGAACGTCACAGCAACCGCCTCCGCCGCCCCCACAGACACCTGACCCGCCGGCTGCCCCGACGGGTGTTTCGGTAGTTTCGGGTGTTGGCAAGGTAACGGTGACGTGGGATAGCGGTTCTACCTCTGGTTTTGAGTATAGCCGAGATGGGGGTGCGTGGACGGCTGTTGGCACCTACCCGTTAGAACTGACGGGCACAGCAGGCACGGAGATCGCAGTGCGTATCCGTGTAGCCCGATCGGGCACTACGCCCGCAGGCACGCCTTCTGCTGCTCAGCGGGGAACGCCAGTGCCAGACCCAATAGTCCCCACAGACCCAACGGTTCCCGCAGCACCCACAAACCTGAGAGCAGGCCCTGGACCCGGGAGCATCACCGTGGCTTGGGACGAAGGGAGGACCGGCTATGAATATAGCACCGATGCTGGCACCACTTGGACGGATGTCACCGCACACCCCTTAGAGATACCCGGCACCCCCGGCACCACTATCACCGTGCAAGTCCGCAAGAAAATGGTGGGGGATACCCCCGCAGGAGCGATTGGCACAACGTCAGCACAAGTGGGCCGCGTAGGGGGAACTGCCCCTGTGTTCACTGGCTTGATTAGCCCGATGTCGCTGACTGCGGGTGTGGCGATGCAGGTTATGACGTTGCCGATGGCGACGCCTGCGAATATAGGGGATACGCTGACGTATCGTATCAGCCCGGCTTTACCGACGGGTCTGGCGTTTACGCCTGGGACTCGTGTGCTGAGTGGCACCCCCGCAGCTGTAATGGACGCAAAGCAGTTTACCTACACTGCCACCAACAGTGCGGGGAGCGTCAGCCAGACGTTCAGTATCACCGTCAATCCCCCCGTACCAGATGCGCCTGTGTTACCAGCTGTTCCCGCACAGACATACACTGTGGGGACGGCAGTGCGTGAAATATTGCCGGCGGTAACATCGGGGACGGGCGTGACTTACACGCTGACAGGGGTTTTACCTGCGGGGCTGCTATTTGATGCAGCGACTCGGTTGCT
Organism: Candidatus Poribacteria bacterium; assembly: GCA_965202725.1. GTDB lineage: Bacteria > Poribacteria > WGA-4E > WGA-4E > WGA-3G > WGA-3G. The sequence goes on along the minus strand of OZ241845.1, from coordinate 2,184,637 downwards.
GAGTGGCACTCCTACAGCTGTGATAGACGCGACTCAGTTTACCTACACTGCCACGAACAGTGCGGGGAGCGTCAGCCAGCCGTTCACTATCACCATCGCGGAGCCCCCGCCGCGCCCTCTGGTGATTCCAAGCAAAGGGTTTGCGGTCTTTGTGCATGTAGGTGCCACGGGGACAGATACGGGTATTTCGGATGCCGTCAAGACGATAGCAGTTACGCCGAACAAAGTGATGAGCAATAGGGGGATGCCGGATCTCTGGGACTTCTTCCACAATGAAGGCACGATTATGGTTAGGGGGCCTGCGGGTTCGGCGGTGGGTGCTTTGAAAATCACAGAGGTGATGGCTGCCAAAGATGCCACCCTGGGTGCGCGGTCTAAGTATTGCCAGTGGATTGAAGTCTACAATCGCACGGGTGCGGACATTGACTTCAGGGATGCGGGGTGGATGTTTGACTTTAGACAAGGCGGTGTTTTCCCCTTACCGGCTGTGGCTACTGCGACGGATGCGGGGCGTGTGGATCTGGTGAGCAATATGGGCAACCCGGGCTACTGGGACATCAAGAGCACAGGGGGGCGCACCGAAGCTGCGTCTACAGTGGCTGCGGTGCCGCTTGTGTCTATGTATCGGAAGCTGCAGCAGTTCGATGAAGATAACACCGGGCACGCTGAACATGCGACGGATGATGGGGATCCGGAGCGTGCGGGCACGTGGGTAGCTTCCGTGCGGCCGAGCCGGAATCTGTCGGGTAATCGGCTTGGCACGCCCGGCACGTATCCGGCACCAGTTCTTCCGCCGAAGACGGTGCTGTCGCAAGAGGTGCTGATCAACGAGATAGGCAATAGCAGCAGCGATGCCAAGGATTGGGTTGAACTCCTGAATACCACGGGCGGTGAGGTTAATCTCAAGAAGTGGGAGCTGACTATTGTGATGGCGGTTGACGGGGCACCGAAAGAGACGCAGTTAGTTTCGTTCCCGGATACCGATAGCACGAAGCTTCCTGCGGGCGGTATCCTGTTGCTTTCTAACTCGGATCCGACGGGTTCGGGGAATGACCTGGCTGCAGGTGTGCAGATTAACAAAACAGCGGCTGACCGGGTGCAACGCGGTGTGCAATCCTTGTATTACGTGGATAGCAACCTCGTGTTGCCCAATAGTGGTAAATATAACCTGATCCTTCGCAGTGGGAATGACAAAGAAGGCAAGCCAACGCACATTGTTGATCATGGCGGCACCTATTTTGCGGAAAAAGATGATCGCACCCTTGACACAGAGGTGTGGCCCCTTCAGTTATGGGCTGCTGGCCATGGCAATGTGATTGAGGGTGCAGAGGAGGACTTCCGTGCGGGGCGCGTCTATAAACGGACTGGCAAGAATAGCGGTATCGGTGAGAAGCACTGGGCGAAAGTGGGTTTCACGGGTATCGGTTATGACCGCACGGCTGCCAACACCGATGAAAACGGGGGCACCCCCGGCTATGCTAACGATGCCCTTAAAGAGAAAGTCGCCGACCTCTCTGATGCAGAAGTCGCGATCTCTGAGATCATGTTTAGTGCGGGCTCCGGTAGACGTTCGCTGCCGCAGTGGATAGAACTTTACAATTCTTCGCTGACGCAGGGCGTGAACCTGAACGGCTGGAAACTTGAAATTCAGAACGCACGGCATGAGGACTTGGATGCCCGTGTGAACGCCACGATCACGCTGGGCTCCGTCACCCTCGCACCGAATCAGACGGTATTGATTGTTGCCACCAGTGGTTCTAACTCAGGCAGAGACCATTTCCCGGAGACCCGCACGATAGACCTCTGGACATCGCATCGCAGCGATCTCGACATGGAATCGCGCACCGATACAGTGCTGAGCCCTGCCGGTTTTTATCTGAAGCTCACGGACAAGGATAAGAAACTCGTTGACGAAGTCGGCAACACCGACGGGAATCGCCGCACAAACGACACACCTGCTTGGACCCTGCCGATGGGTATCAACAGCGATGGGCATCGCGCGTCTATGATACGCAGATACGCCGATGGCACGGCTGAGGATGGCATGATGCAGAGCGGATGGATCTCCGCAGAGAAGACGGGGCGCTCCGCAGAAGGCTATAGCGAAACAACCTATTACGGCGATAGAAATGATGTCGGCACACCAGGACACCATGGCGGGGGACCCCTGCCCGTCTCCCTGGCAAGCTTCCGACCCGCACGAGACGTAGCCACCGGCGAAGTCGTCATCCGGTGGACCACCGAGTCTGAACTGAACAACGCAGGCTTCAATATACTGCGGAGTGAAACAAAGACCGGCGAGTTCGCAGTCGTCAATCTCAAAGGCATCATCCCCGCACACGGCACCACGGCTGAAAAGCACGCCTACACCTGGACGGACACCTCTGCGAAACCCAACGTCGTCTACTATTACCAGATAGAAGATGTCGCCTTGGATGGCACGCGCACGACTTTGCGCACCACGCATCTTCGGGGCAACGTCAACGCTGCGGGCAAGCTCACGACGACGTGGGGCGATGTGAAAACGCAAGACTAATAGTGTAGCGGCACGCAAGTGCCGCTACATAACAAGGTTCATTCAGGGATACAATCTATTGGAATTAACCTACCAACTACAAATGAAAGGCGGTGTATGCATCATACACCGCCCTTATTGTTTAATCCGTCCGAGAAGATATAAAGCTTCTCGGACGGATTATGTTTCCTAATGTTCCTTTGTAGCCTACCTCACTGGCTTACGGAGGGGGTAGAATGCCCATATTCTTTCACAGAACTCCATTCCACAGAACGGAGGGACCACAGTCAAACAATCTACCTCCTTGATAAAGTCTTATGTGGTGACTTCTATTCTAATCCGCGCCTACAAACCTATCAAAGGAGGTCTCCAAAGGTCTATCGGAGGCCAGAGGCAGTCAATTCTCCGAAAAACACTCAAAATTACTGACAGATTTCCGATGATCAACATCTTAAAATCTGGGGCATCCGAGATTCAGGCATTTTAACAATTGAATGCCTCTGACGTAAAAAGAAATTTGACTTGTGTTAAAAAGTGTGTTATTATATAATGAAATTTGTCATTTCAAGCGAAATGACAACGTATGTCTTTTATTAAAGTGCTATGTCTGAGAAAAAATATAAACGCTTTTTCATAAATAACGTCTTAGGTTACAAGAATATCTACTTTAGCAGGACTCTTTGTTGTTCCAATCCTACAGGGCCTTGATGATGCGAACGCCTCAAAGTTACACCCCTACAACACGAACACCCCGGCTACAAATTGTGCTAGTTTCTCTACGGAACGGTTCTCTTTACGCATGGGCTATCTTTACGTCTTTTGTGCAGTTTGAGGGCGAGAACGTGCTCTTAAAAGCCGGTCTCGTATTGTATCTATACCTGTACCTTTATTTGTACAGCGATGCCAGGTGGTGAAACTTCGTAAGCGATGCTATTTTTAACAGATTCCATTATCACCACCCAGCATTGAAGAAAATTCGATGTTGGGTTATTTTTTTTTTCTAAACTTTATTTTCGAGTGCAGCTTACAAACTGAAAACTTGCTATTCAAAAGTCGGAGGTAGTTGAAAAGCATGGTAATCGTGACCAAAACCGATGCAACACAGGCAGATATAGATGCTGTTGTTAAACGGATTGAGAGCGTCGGGTTGGACGCACAAATCTCAATCGGTGACCGCCATACCGTTATCGGTGTGATAGGAGATAAAACGTTGCTTGGTGATATTCCGATAGAGTCAATGTCGGGTGTCGAGCGAACAATGGCAATCACAGCGCCATTCAAGTTGGCATCCCGTGAATTCCGAGGCGATGAGCCGACTGTTATTGCTGTCAACGGTACAAAGATTGGTGGACGGCAGATACCTGTTATTGCGGGTCCGTGTGCTGTGGAGAGCACAGAGCAGATTGTAACGATCGCCCATCTGGTTCAAAAAGCGGGTGCCAGTTTCATTAGAGGTGGTGCCTTTAAACCGAGAACAGGTCCCTATAGCTTTCAAGGCTACGGAGAGAAGGCGCTCAAAATGCTACAGGAGGCCAAAGATGAAACAGGACTCGGCATCGTCACTGAAGTGATGACTCCACATGAAGTCGAGCTCGTCGGGGAATATACGGATATGTTCCAACTCGGCACACGGAATATGACAAATTTCTATCTGTTGCGTGAAGTTGGACGCGCACGGAAACCGGTTATCCTCAAGCGCGGCATGTCCGCAACTATTGAAGAATGGTTACTCGCCGCTGAGTATATCCTCTCAGAAGGTAATAAGGATGTCATTCTATGCGAACGCGGGATTCGGACCTTTGAAACACACACCCGCAACACCCTTGACCTGAACGCGGTACCGGTCGTTCACGAATTGAGCCACTTACCAATTGTTGTTGATCCAAGCCACGGCACAGGTATCAGGAGTTTGGTCTGTAATATGACGAAAGCGTCCGTAGCCGCTGGTGCAGATGGACTCTTGCTTGAGGTACACCACGACCCAGACCATTCGATGACAGGTGACGGGGCACAATCGCTGTTCCCACAACAATTCGAGACGCTGATGCAGGAACTCAAACCTATCGCTGTTGCTATTGGGCGCGAGATTTAAATTTGGAGGAATACACCCGTGGACGATTTTGAAGCCAATCAGCAAAAAGTCTACATCTTCGATACAACACTCCGCGACGCAGAACAGACCCCCGGGGCCGCACTCGGCATCCAGGAAAAACTGGAAATTGCTAAGCATCTTGCCAGATTAAATGTTGATGTTATTGAAGCCGGATTCCCGATTTCGTCACCCGGTGATTTCGATGCCGTCAAACAGATCGCGAACGAGGTGGAAGGTCCCGAAATCTGCGCGCTTTCGCGTGTTGTGGAGAAGGACATCGCTGCTGCGTGGAAGGCGATTGCAGATGCACCGCGCGCCCGTATCCACACGTTTGTTGGAACCTCTCCGATCCACATGGAACGTATCACGCGCACAACTCCGGAAGATACACTTCGCATGGCAACCGATGCTGTCGCCTACGCAAAAAGCCTCTGTGAAAACCACGCCGATGCAAACGTCGAGTTTTCGCCCATGGATGCTGGACGCACGGAATTAGCGTTCCTTTATGAAGTCGTTGAGGCGACTATCGCTGCTGGCGCAACCGTTGTCAATATTCCAGAAACTGTCGGCTGGACAGTCCCTACTGAGTTTGGCGAACTGATTAAGGGCATCATGGAAAACGTTACAAACGTTAACGCTGCCATTCTTAGTGTCCACTGCCACAATGATCTCGGATTAGCCGTTGCAAACAGTCTCGCAGCAATTGAGGAAGGCGCGCGGCAAGTGGAATGCACAATCAACGGGCTTGGCGAGCGTGCGGGAAATACCTCACTAGAAGAGGTCGTCATGGCAATCCGCACACGGCGTGATTATTTCAAAGCGTATTACACAGACATTAACGCCAAGGAAATCGTCCCGATTAGTCGACGCGTCAGCCGAACGATGGGTATTAGGGTGCAGCCGAATAAAGCAATCGTTGGGGCAAATGCTTTTGCGCACAGCTCGGGTATTCATCAAGATGGGATCATCAAATCGCGCGTAACTTTTGAGATAATTGATCCGAAAGAGATTGGCTGGAAAGAGAGTCAACTCATTCTCAGTCCCCGTTCCGGACGCAACGCACTCCGGCATCGTCTCAGTGAACTGGGCTACGTGGTGAAACCGGAAGAGTTGGAGAAGGTTTATGAACGATTCCTCAGGGTAGCAGATAAGAAAAAGTCAATTCAGGATGCCGACCTTGAAGCGATTATGAGTGATGAGATTCGCGCAATCCCTGCTGTCTACGAACTTGATTACATTCAAGTTGTCAGTGGGACGAAAATTTCACCGACAACAACGATCGGGATTCGGACAGAAGACGGCCTCGTCGAAATGGCATCAACCGGGGATGGGCCTGTCGATGCTGCGTTCAAAGCTATCAGCAAGCTTGTTGATATTCAATTGAACCTCATTGACTATCAACTCCGCTCCGTAACCGAGGGTGAGGACGCTATCGGTGAAGTCTCGTTGAAGGTGCAGGACAACGGGAATATTATCACCGGCCACGGTGCCAGCACGGACATCATTGAAGCGAGTGCACGCGCATATATCCACGCTGTTAATAAGTTAATTCAGATCCGATCTGAAGGATAGTGTCCGTCAGTTGTTAGTTATAAGTTAAGAGGTTAGTTTGTAACAATTTACTGTTGCTTGGTGTCCCCCAAGGGAAGGCGGATTGTTACAGAGCAATCTCTTAACTAACCACTAACAACTTATAACTAACCGCTAATGGCTATCTACCAATCCTCAATCAGTTGCACGAGCAACCTGACGCCGTAACCCGACGCGCCTTCAGGAATATACGTAGAGCCTTTCATACCCCAGGCAGTTCCAGCGATGTCGAGATGAACCCAAGGATAGCCTTCGGCGAACTTTTTCAAGAACGCACCACCAGCAATCGTGCCAGCCCCGCCGTCCCCGATGTTTTGGACATCCGCAACCTTGCTTTTAACGCCCTCATCGTAATCGTCCCAAAGAGGCAATTCCCAGACGCGCTCGTGCGTCTTTGCGGCAGCCGCCTTCACTTTCGCCATCAGTGCTGGGTCTGTCCCCAGTGCGCCAGCGGCGATATGTCCCAAACACGTAATCACAGCGCCCGTGAGTGTGGCTAAGTCGATAACCCCCTTCGGATTATACTGCGCTGACCAACCGAGGGCATCTGCTAACACGAGTCGGCCTTCTGCGTCTGTGTTGAGGATCTCAATCGTTTTCCCACTATAGGAGGTAACAACGTCACCGGGTTTAATAGCCGTTCCACTGGGCATATTCTCAGTTGCAGCGATTACACCAATCACACGTACATTCGGTTTGAGCTGCCCGATGACTTGCATCGCACCAATCACGGCGGCGGCCCCAGACATATCGTGCTTCATCTCGTGCATGCCGCTGCCAGATTTCAAGGAGATACCGCCTGTATCAAAGGTGATTCCTTTTCCGACAAGCACGACAGTATCCTGCCCTTCACCGTCTGGGACGTATTCAAGAATGATAAAACGTGGTTCTTCAGTACTCCCCTGTGCCACGGCGAGGAGGGTTCGGAAACCTTTCTCTTCCAGCGTCGCCTTGTCAAAAATTTCACAACGTAGTCCCGAACCTTCTGCCACCGCTGTCGCCTTTTCAGCGAGTTGTGTCGGTGTGAGATGATTACTCGGCTGATTGCTCAAATCCCGGGCGAGAAGCGTGCCGTTGGCTATGACTTCTCCACGTTGGACAGCCTCTTCTACGGTTTCCCGGCTATGTTCGTTTTCGGCTAAAAAGGTCATGGATTCAAGCTGTTTTTTCTCCTCTCCATCGCCACTTTCGGTTTTATGCTCATCGAATTGATAGAGCGAAAGGCGACATGCCTCCGTAGCCGCTTGGATTATTTCTGGTGTAGCTTCTATCGGGATGGGAATGCTAGCCGTTTTTAAACCCATATCCCGAATCGCCCGTGCAGCGTGTCCTGCTGCTTGACGGACTCGTTCAGGCGTAAGGTCGTGGTAATCACCCAAACCCACCAGTAGCACACGCGGTGTACTGATAGCCCCGTTTGTATACAGCCAACTCGTCGTTTTATGCTTGCCTGTGAAGTCGCCGAGGTTCATCCGTTCGCGAATGCGTCCACCGAGTGTTTGTTCTATATTTTGAAGCGGGGCGCTATAGAAATCCGGGTTTTCCAGTACACCGATGGCAATAACATCACTTTGCTCTTGACTAAACCCTCCCGTTTTGACAGTAATATTCATAAACGCTCCTTTCTATTCGGTTGTTTGAATCAGGATTTACTTAAAAGATTTATGATGAGACTCTATTCAGTCCAGCGTGATTTCCACTCCATAGCGTCTCTCCTGGACTCCGTTTATTTAGCAGTATTTTAAGGATAGCAACATGGGTTATATTACACTCTCATGGCCCAGACCGCTCTTAACCGAGAACTGAAAACTGATACCTAACACGCTATTGAAGCGGCTCCAATTTGACAGGGCATACTTTTAATTCAGCCGTATGGGTAACCGGGTCGTAGCCAGAACCTGTTAACACATTGACCGGTACATCCGCGAAACTGAAACTGGCGAAAACCGTGCCACGCGGCGAACGATCCGTCGCTTTGACTTTGATGTTGATACTGCCTCGCGCACTACTCATCCGACACCATTCCCCATCTGCTAATTGCCATCTCTCAAGGTCAACAGGATTGACTTCTAAGGATTCTTCCGGTAAGAGATAATCAATCCCTTCAGCTCTGCCTGTTTGCGTTCGCGTGTGATAGGACTGCAAGCGTCTGCCTGTTGTGAGCCATACCGGGAACTCTTCGTTAATTGTCTCGGCGGGATCGCGGTAATACACATTCGAGAAGATACCGCGGCCATTGACAAACGTATCCTCGTGAAGTCTCGGTGTGCCAGGGTGTTTTTTATGCGGGACGGGCCATTGATACTCGCCCCTCTCAATGCGATCCCAATCCAATCCAGCATAAATAGGCGAGACTCGACAGAGTTCGTTGAAGATCGGTTTGGGCGTGTCGAAGTCAAACCCCGTAAACCCAAGGCGTTGTGCGATTTGACAGATAATCCACCAGTCGGGTTTAGCATCGTCTGGGGGTGGCACTGCAGCGCGCATCCGTTGCACGCGGCGTTCTGTGTTCGTGCATACACCGTCTGTTTCACCCCATGCTGTTGCTGGCAAGACAACATCGGAGAGTTCTGCAGTCTCCGTCAGAAAGATGTCGATGACAACAAGATGTGTTAATGAACGAAGGGCGTGCTCGCAATGCTCTCGATCCGGATCGGAGATTAACGTATTTTCACCATCAATCAGCATCGCATGGATACTATCACCACAAAGTTCTAACGCAGTCACTTTTGTGATGCCCTTCTCCAAGTCAATATCTCTCCCGTATTCTGCTTTAAACTTCGCCTGATGTGCTGGATCCGTGACAGCTTGGAAGCCCGGGTAGTTGTTCGGCAAAGCGCCACTATCACCTGCCCCTTGGATGTTGTTTTGCCCGCGCATCGGGTTGATTCCCGTTCCTTCTCGCCCGAGATTACCTGTCATTAAAGCAAGATTGCCCAGGCTTTGGACATTCTCGACACCACAGATGTGTTCTGTAATTCCTAATGTGTAGTAGATAGCCCCTTTATCCGCGCTGCCATACCACATCGCAGCCGTCTCAATATCCTTCGCTGGCACTCCCGTGATTGTTTCAGCCCATTCGGGTGTCCATTGGCTGATATGTTCAAAGAACGCGTCAAATCCGGTCGTGCGGGCTTTAATGAAGTCTTCGTCAATCAAGCCTTGACGGGCGATAACGTGCGCCATGCCGAGAAGCAGTGCTGTATCTGAACCCACGCGGAGCGGGAGATAGAGGTGTGACATCTCCGCCAATCCGATGCGTCTCGGATCCGCGACGATGAGTTTGGCACCGCGCGCGACAGCCTTTTTCAGCCCTGTCGCAGCAACGGGATGGCATTCTGTCATATTCGTACCGATACAGAAGATGACATCCGGTTTCTCCATATCCACGAGCGGATTAGACATCGCCCCACGTCCGATTGTCGCTGCCAGACCGGCAACAGTCGGTGCATGTCAGGCACGGCTACAGTTGTCAATATAGTTTGTCCCAAACCCCGCACGGATAAACTTCTGCATGAGATATGCCGCTTCGCTCGGTGCGCGCCCAGAAGCAACCCCGTAAACGCTATGTCTACCGTGTGTAGCATTGACCTTGCGGAAACCTTCAGCGGCTTGATCAAGTGCATTCTCCCATGTCGTTTCGTGGAGTTCACCATCATCACCGCGAACAAGCGGCATTTTCAACCGATCGGGATGTTGAACGAAGTCGTAGGCGAATTGCCCCTTGACACAGAGCGCGCCCTGATTCGCAGGGCCGTCCATCGCTGGATGGATACCGACAATCTTTTCATTCTTCGTCAGCACATCAACGGAACACCCGACCCCGCAATACGGACAGATTGTGCGTGTTTTTTCACTATCGAGTGCGGTAGGAGGGTTTTGTGATCCCGACTCAGCATGACGCAGCGCCTTCTTATCACCAAGTGCGCCGGTCGGACAGGTCTGAATACACTGCCCACAGAACGTACACGCTGAGTCCTTGAGAAGCCCGTCAAATTCGGTAGTAATCTGCGTATGGAAACCGCGATTCATGACATTAATAGCATGATCGCCTTCTTGCTCAGCACAGACGCGGACACACCGATAACACGAGATACAGAGTTCATAATCTCTGAGGATAAATGGATTATCATCATCGGTTTTGTTTGTCCCAGACTTCGCACCTGTGATGTTCACATCGTTAACCCCGTATCTGTCGCGGAGTTCGGCGAGTTCGCCAGAGGCATAACCTCGCAATGGAGAGACATCAATTTCGCGATTCTCGCCAACGACCATCTCAAGCAGCGTCTTCCGATACGCTTCTATTGTATCGGTTGAGGTGCGGACAACCGTCCCTGGAACGGCTTTGGTTGTACAGGATGCGACGGGATGTCGAGCACCTTCTAATTCGACAAGACAGAGCCGGCATCCGCCAAAGGGTTCAAGCCTCGGATCGTAGCAGAGGGTTGGAATCTCTTTTTCATAATGTTGTGCGACTTCGAGGATAGTTTCGCCTTCGGAAAAGGTAACTTCTATACCGTCAATTTCCATTGTGTGCGTCATGATGAATGCTCCAAACACAGATTTACGCATCTCACAAAGACTATTCGTGCGTTTCGGACAAATAGGGTTGTGACACCTTCAATTCGCCAGTGATGATTTTGCATTTTCAATTGGGTTTTTCCCTAAACAGGATCCTCAATCGCAAAGATTATCTTGCAATAAGACATAAAAGGAGCGCATTAATGCAATGCCGTATACCGATTTATAATGCATACGTTTCACGCAATTTTTTTTATTTACGCTTACTCCTCCGCGTTTTCACTGAAATCAATCTGCGGCACTTTCAGCTCGCCCGCCAGGATTTTGGCTTTCGCGGCTTCTACAGCTTTTTGCACAGCTGCTGGCACCATATCCTTCAATGCTGGATTATAGGTAAGTGTAATCGCTTCGTCTGTTAGCATGTTGAAGGTATAAATCTGTGGTTTAAAGTTGCCTTCTTTAATGATCTTAGCGATCTTCACAAACGCATCGGGTGTAATTACTGCGTTTGCAATCACAGTTGGAGATATATCGCTCTTATCCCGGTTTGCGCCGAACGTGTATACCCTTCTTCCTTCTTTTTTCGCGGTATCCGATTTATTAAAAATCTCAGCCGCCTCATAGGCGCCGAGTCCTGCAGCGTCTGCATTCGGAAAAATAAAATCTACACCTTCGTTAATCTGTGCAAGGGCGAGTTCCTTACCCTTGCCGATGTCCTCCCAATTTCCCACATATACCCAAGATACTGCTGACTCAGGATTCACACTTTTCGCCCCGCCTTCAAACGCCATAAACGTGCTATTCACAGATGGAATGTTCTGTCCACCCATGACTCCGAGTTTATTTGTGTGGGTCATCATACCTGCTATTATACCTAATAAGTAGGCGGCTTGCTCAACACGAAAGTTGACAGGTGAAATGTTGTCAGTGATCGTCCCCCCGGAAGACGTAATAAAAATCGTCTCTGGGAAATCTGTGGCGACCGATTTTGCCGGGTCTTGAAATTCGTATCCGTGTCCAAACACCATATTGTAACCATCAAGCGCGTAAGCACGGAATTGTTCTTCTTGATCCGTAGGGGTCCGAGTCTCAGCGTGGCTGATCTCCGCGCCCAACTCTTTTTCAATCGCTTTAAGTCCTTCATACGCCAAAGCGTTCCAACCTGCGTCGCTAATTGAACCGGGAAGCAGCATAGCGACTTTAAATTTTTCATACCCTTTTGCATCAAGACTTACGTTCCCTATTAACACGAATCCAAGTATAAAAAGGCATAAACATAAAGCAGAACATACAATGTTATTCCGCCGCTTATAAAATATTTGTATCACGTCGAAATTTCCCTTCTTCACAAAAATGTTTGGGATAGTATAGCATGTTTACGCGAAAAAAGTAAAGCGTTAATGCATTGCATGAGAGCATTGCGCGCTTGTATAGGGGGGAATTCCGATTCTCGACTCTTATTCCTGCTGACAACGCTGGTTAGAGGGGTGCACTGACAACCTTACTACGGAATTTCTGTTGACACACTTCCACAAATACCGTATACTTTATTTCACGATTAATTCGGAACTGCTGCCAATGTTCCAATTGCTGTTAAACAGCTTTCCTCCTTCAGAAACGGTTAGACTCAACCTAAAACTATCGTGAAACGCAGTGGAACGATGACCAGATTAAATAGTTTAAAAAGTGTCCTCGAACTTCGGAATATCACAAAAACCTTCGGAGACTTCGTCGCAGTCGATAGCGTCGATTTTGAATTGCAAGCCGGTGAGATTCACGCTATCTTAGGTGAAAACGGTGCCGGTAAATCCACGCTGATGAATCTTATCTACGGGCTCTACCAACCCTCGGCAGGCGGTATTTATGTTACCGATCGGGAGAAGTGGCGGTATAAGTTACGTGCAAAGTCGCCGCGTGATGCGATCGCCAGTGGTATCGGCATGGTGCATCAACATTTCATGCTGATTGAAAATCTTACGGTTGCCGAAAATATTGCCCTGGCTCTTGGACAATTGCGGACGGGTGTAGCGAGAAACATCTCTAAAAACGGTGCTTATAAGGAATGGTTAGGAAAACTCCTTTTCAAGAAAGATGAGGCTATCCGCATGACTGCAGCCCTTTCTGAGCGGTTCGGTCTGGCTGTTGAGCCAAATGCTCTGGTCCGCAGTCTATCAGTAGGTTTAAAACAACGCGTAGAGATCCTAAAAGCGCTCGCTGTTGATGCGCGTATCCTAATCCTTGACGAACCTACAGCTGTCCTTAGTCCACAAGAGGTCGAAGGTTTCTTCACAGTCCTCCGCAAGCTTCAAGCAGACGGGCGCGCCATCATCTTCATCAGCCACAAAATGAAAGAGGTTTTAGGGATTAGCGATCGGATAACTGTCTTAAGACGCGGCAAGAAGGTCTACCTCGGACCGACGGGAGAACTCACTGCACGGGAACTCGCAAGAGAGATGATTGGAGAAGATGTCGAAGATGTTCAACGTCCAACCACTTTAGACCCCGAAAACGAGCACCCAGAAACCGTACTCCAACTCACAACTCTGACAGTCCTCGGCGATCGGAACCAAGTCGCAGTCTCTGATGTTTCCATGGAGACCTATCGTGGTGAAATCGTCGGCATCGCTGGCGTTGATGGTAACGGGCAGCGCGAACTCGCCGAGGCAATTATAGGTTTACGACGCATCGCATCTGGAACCATAAACATTTTGGGTGCTAATCCTAAAGGAACAAAAGCAGTACGGCAGTATGGTGTCGGCTATATTCCGGAGGATAGACAGACAACAGGAGTTATCGCAGCGTTTTCAGTCACGGAAAACCTTCTCCTGAATGTCACACATTTAGAAAATCTGGCACGCTGGAACATCCTCAACCAAAAGCGAAAACAGGAAGTCGCGGCGCAGCTTATTGCCGATTACGATATCCGTCCGCCCATTGCTGATATTTCTGCATCATCGCTCTCTGGGGGCAACCAACAGAAGATCGTCCTTGCCCGCGAAATCTCTCTGCAACCCGACCTCCTTATCGCTGTGAACCCCACACGCGGTTTAGATGTCAATGCCGCTCGTTACGTCCATCAGAATTTATTAGCGCAACGCGAGAAAAAAAAATCCGTTTTATTAATTTCAACAGAGTTAGACGAAGTCTTATTATTGAGCGATCGACTCTATGTCATGTCGAGAGGTGAGCTTATCGAAGCCACGGCACAACGCAATGACATTGAGGCATTGGGATTGCTAATGACGGGGGAAGGGTTATAGGTTATAGCTAACAACTCTTAAAACATGATAGGAAAAAAAATCAACCTCCACTGGATTCTAACACCTGCTCTAATCCTCGCCAGCGCATTTGTAACAAACGCCATTATAATGTTGTTATGCCACTATAACCCGTTAGAAGCCTATCAAGCAGCAGTGAGCGGTGCATTCGGTAATGGAAGAAAATTTGGGGAGACGCTGGTGAAAAGCACGCCGTTTTTGATGGCTGGGCTGTCGGTTGCTATGGCGTTCCGGTGTGGGATTTGGAACATCGGCGCTGAAGGACAGTTTCTGATAGGTGCACTCACAGCGACGTGGTTCGGGACAAAACTTGCTCCCGCTTTTCCGCAAACCCCGTGGATTGCCGTGCCAATCTGTCTCTGTTTCGCCACATTCGCCGGTGGAGTCTGGGGACTTATTCCGGCAATTCTCAAAGTAATACGCGGGGTCAATGAAGTCATCAGTACAATCATGTTGAACTACGTCGCGCTCCATCTCGTGAGCATGATGATAGATGGCGGTCCGTTGCAGGAGGCAGCGCAACGCGGGCCGCAAAGCGATCGAATAGCTGAGTGGGTATTCCTGCCCCGTATCATCCCACCGCATCGAGTCCATCTCGGCATTGTTATTGCGGTTCTATTGGCAATTATCCTCATATTTATGCTGTTTAGAACAGCATTCGGGTTTCAACTCCGTGCCGTAGGAGAGGGCTCGGCTGCGGCAGAGGCTGCGGGGATTTCGATCGTGCAAAACACGCTCCGCGTCTTTTTTATCAGTGGTGCACTTGCAGGCCTCGGTGGCGCAATTGAGCTGACAGCATTGACTCGTCGCCTTTTTCTTAACTTCTCACCCGGATACGGCTACACGGCGATTGCCGTTGCACTGTTGGCAAAACTGAATCCGTTGGTAACCGTTGCCGCTGCACTCTTATTTGGGGCGTTGACGACAGGTTCGTATAGCATGCAGCGGGAAGTCGGCATTTCTGATAAGGTGACATTGGTCATGCAGGCGACAATCCTACTTTTTGTTATCGGTTACAGTTCCGTACAACTGTTCTATAAGCGAACATCTCCACAAGAGTAACCGACAACTATCAACAGACTTAGCCAAGTCGGACAGCGCTGTAACAACGGCGCTGTCCGGATTTATCCGGGCGTGTGCTTTGCTAACCCGCTCCGATAGTTCCCGTCAGGGCAAAATTAAAAATGTTTGAAGATATTCTTTCTGCAACCATCCGTGGGGCAACCCCACTCCTACTCGCCGCATCCGGCGAGGTGATCTCCCAACGTGCCGGTGTACTTAACATCGGTATCGAAGGCATGATGCTCTTCGGGGCTTTTTTCGGTATGGTCGGATCCTTCTACGCAGCAGAATTCGTTATGGTTGCGCCGTGGTTCGGGCTTTTGATGGCAGGTCTCAGTGGACTGGTCGCCGCTGCATTGTTTGCTCTGTGTGCCATAAGGCTACGTGGCGACCAAGTCATCATCGGCACCGCAATGACACTTTTGGCATTAGGTTTGACAGAGGTCGTCTATCAGCGGATCTTTGGCATTACAGGCATCGCGCAAGGCGTACCAGCATTTCAGCAAATAGACATTCCGCTACTCTCACAGATACCTTTTATCGGAGGTGCGCTGTTTTCGCACAACATTCTCGTCTACATCGCATTTCTGCTCGTGCTGTGCGTCTATTTCTTCCTCTACCATACGCAACCTGGACTCCGTATACGCGCCTGTGGCGAGCATCCAAGAGCTATTGCCGCTGCCGGTGCAAATGTGCTCCGTTTGAGAACAATGTGTTTATTATTTGCCGGAGCGATGGCAGGAATCGCTGGTGGCTATCTCTCCCTCGCCGATGTCCCGTATTTTACACCCGGTATGACAGTCGGACGCGGGTTTATCGCTTTAGCAATTGTCATTTTTGGGAAGTGGCATCCGCTGAAGGCGTGTGGTGCTGCGCTGCTTTTCGGGCTCGGTTCAGCCCTCGATGCACGATTTCAAGCACTAGGATGGGGTATTCCGTATCAGGTATTCTTAATGCTACCTTACGTGCTCTGTTTAGCGGTTTTGGCAGGTTTCGTTGGGCGTGCCGAGGCCCCCCTCGCGTTGGGAAGACCTTACAAACAATCAGATTAGCCATTCGCTGTTGGTTTTTAGTTAATAGTTAAGAGATAGCTTTGTAACAATTTTCTCTGGGCTTGGAATCTTCTAAGAAGCGGTGAATTGTTAAACACACACCTTGTTAACCGTTAACCATCTGCGATTTGTGGTTTGCGGTCCACTCGCTACTTAAAACGTGCTACCGAGGCGGAAGTGACGTCTATTTGTAGCGGTGGCTGGGGCGTATCCAAACGGAATCGCGTAATCGATGCCAGCGGTCAAAGCCCCTAAATCCACGTAAATCCCAATGCCGACTGAGGACGGCAGACGCATCGATGCGCTAACATCCTCCAATGAACCCCAAACATTCCCCGTATCTAAAAAAGCAGCGCCGCGGAGCACGGAATAGATCGGAAACCGGAGTTCTGTATTAAAAATGAGCTGCACATCGCCACGATGGATACCCGTTCTATCCTCTGGCCCCAGAGAACGTTCCGCATACCCTCGCACCGTCGTACTACCGCCTGCCCAAAACCGTTCAAAAGAGATGAGCTCCGCACGTCGATTGGAACGCAAGCCTGTTGTGACACCGACCCTAAGTGCCGTTGCTAACACAAGTCCACCGACAAGTTTTTGATAATAGCGTGTATCTGTAGTCGTTTTGATGAAACCCGTTGCCCCTTGCAAAAATCCGCCAGCATATTCAAGTGTGAATGCGTTATATACGCCGTCTATCGGGTTCAGGTATCGGACACGGCTATCATAGGTCCAAGAAAAACGCAAACTACTGACAGTCGTCTGAAATGGAGCCCATGCTTCTGGCAGTTTGGCTGTCTGTCCCGCTGGCACTAGTGGCGGTACCGGTTGGCTCAAATCTCGGTAGCTATACCGTAAATCAACGTAGTTGGATTGTGATAATCTTTTGCTGAGGATGAAACTCCCTTGTAGGGCTCGCACATAATCGTCTATCTCCAATTTTCTTGCGGATACCTGTAGACTGCCGCGCGTCCGTCTGATAAGCCACGGCTTGGTGAGTGTTGCATTCAAGAGATACCCTAACTCGTCCCGCCATCCGATCCCCGCACTCAGGCGTCCTCGGATGTTCCTTTTAAGCAGAAAATTGCTATCCGTCAACTCACCTGTCACCCGGGGCCCCTCTGCTAAACTATAGCCACCACGAATACTATACGTGCGCGCCTCCTGTTTCTCCACCGTTATCAAAACGGCGTTAGTTTTAAGAGTTTCCTCGCCCTCATTCTTACTTGTGAGTTGTTCAGCTTTAATCCGATAGGCTTGAACACCGTGAAAAAGTCCGAGACTATAGAGGCTTTGTTGTGCCCGGCTTAACTTCTCCGGGGTCCAAAGCGTTCCTTCCAGATGTCGGACCTCGCGTTCAAGTACATGCTGCATCACCACATCCTTATCCCCTTCAAAATAGAACTTTCCGAACGCCACCTGTTCCCCTTCTGTAGCCACGGTAAAGCGGAGAACACCATGTTCAAAGACTTCAAGGTGTGTTGTCCGTTGTATAAGTGTATAGCGAGGGGTACCGTCAAAGCCTTGGAGGCTCCAACGTTCGCCAACATTGGTAGCTACGAAAACCTCTTCAAGTCCAAGGTTGTGCTTTCTAAAGGTGTTCCGAACTTCTAGGGGGAGTTTGCCTTCTGTGAGGGATGCCGAAAAATCGCCTGCTATTTCAAAGACGGATGTTTCCGTCTCTGGCATATACGTGTCAAGGACGACGGCATCAATGTATCCGAGTTCACGATAGGCTTTCAGAATCGCACCTTGATAGGCATTCCGATTGAGTGACGTATTCGGTTGTGGTAGCGGAAGTTCGTCTTGCAAGCGTTCGAGAAGGGTAGCCGTATCCAATGCCCAGTTCCCACTGATGTCCCATCGGTGAATCATTTCCTTGTGTTCCTCAATAATGATAATATGTATACTGATTTCACCGAGGGGCTGACCTTCTAGTTTCTGTTTATCGAGGGTCGTTCTGATAACCGCGTTTGGATAGCCCGCCCGCCCGTATAAAAGGCTCAGCTTATGTATATCGGTATCAAGTTCTTGTTCAAAAAAAAGGGGGCGCTGTTCTCGTCGGAAGACCCCCTTGGCAATACGGGCTTGCAGATTTGATATAAAACCGGTAACCGGTTTTATCGTCATTTCCCGTAGGAGCTCTACATCCGAAAACGCACGGTTCCCCGCAAAGCTCACCTGGCTGACCACATATTGCCTCCCAGGGTTAATCGTCAGCATGACTTCGGCAACATCCACAACTGTCTCGTCCACAGTTGTATCGTGGTAACCTGCCGCTTTAAAATAAGATTTTATGCGCCGCTCCCACACAGCAGTTGTAGAAGTATTTATTAAGGGAACGATATCCGCTTTGAACGTGTCTTGGAGCGATAAGGGTACTTCACCGTCATCTGCAACGAACTTAAAATTCACTTTCTTGCCTTCGCTCACCTCAAATCGCAACACACCGGTTTCACGGAAAAAGGTTGGGACGATAGTAGCCGTCGGATAGCTATTTTCTCGGTAAATCGCCCGCATCGATGCTACATCGGTATCCACACTGGATTTGTTATAAACCGGGTGCTGCTGGCTAAAGGTGCAGGCGGCTTCAAGTCGGTACGTAGCGATAGCAGAATTTCCCTGAATTTGCAACGCGTTAATAGGCGAAGCATCGCCCAAGGTTATCTGATAGGTTAACTTGACACTTGAGGGCCGGTGACTCCCTGATTCCTGCGGCTCAACTTCGGATGCAATATCTGAAACCGCAACACTGGCCCCAAAATATCCATAATCTGCGCATAGCCACTTTATACGGCTAATATCGGCCTTGATAATCTCAGGGATGTATGTCCCCGCCGGTTTCGATGTTAGTACTTCGTCGATGGCAAGTTTCAATTCACTGTCCGCAACACCGAGGATCGTGATTTCTTCGATTCGAGCAAAGGGTGTCAGTTGATAGGTTAGCGTGACCCCATCGATTCTATCTTGGGCATAGACCTCGATTTGGGCATACCGCTGTGTTGCGTAGAGTGCCTTAACGCTCTGTTGAATAGCGTACCGAGAAAACGCATCACCAACTTGCACCGCTGTCTGGTTTCTGAGGATATTGAGTTGTTCTGTGGTGGATGTTACAGGTTGTCTATCAATCCGATATTCTATCTCTGCTACGCGCGCGCCTTCGGTTTCCACGGGTGCGTCCGCACGCACAGAGCAAATAGCACAGAGCAAATAGCACAGAGCAAATAGCACAGAACGAGTGAGGATAAAATAAATCATTTAGCCAATAGTGAATTTAAAACCGCCCCTTGAACTCGATATCAACCCCGTGTTCTCCTTGATCGTTTGTCTCAATTTTGATGGACATGTTTTCGCCAAGCGGGTACTCCGCCTGATAACGTGCAACCTCCTTAAGCGGGTGCTGAACGCTAAACGTAAATCTGCCAAACGTTCTTGAGATCGCAGTATTGCGGCGCAGAAACGCTATGATGTCTTCGTGTGTGAGGAACTCGGTTGTTGTCGGTGCGCTGAGTGTAAAATTTGGATTCTTTAAGGTGCCGGTGAACGTCGCATAAACTTGGATGTCTACAATGCTCTCATCTCTCGGCAGTACGCCGCGGATACGGTTGGGGGTTCGGAGCAAGATATTCAGGGTCGGATCGAATTTAAAGGGATCCCGATTGCTAATCGTCGAACCTTCAATGAATTCAAAAGGTTGTAGGACAAGTCCTATTTCCCCATCGCGCACCGACACTCCCCCTGTGAAAACCGGCTGATTGATCGGTCCACTGAGTTTCCCTAAGCAAGCAATTTCAAAATCTGTCGGTCCGACGGTAATTGACGAGAGGACTCGAAAATCGGAGGGTATATTGATAGCCAGATCCAGATATAGGTCACGTAGGACTGGATAATCTAAGGCAACATCGGCTTCTTTTATGGAGACACCGGTGAGCCAATCTCTGACGTTTTTCCAATTTTGTTGATAGTAGCCGCCGGCTATGTGCAAACTACCGGTTAGGGACGGTTTCAACACTCCTCCGTGCAGGCGGAATTCGGCAGAATCAAGGTTCGCACGATACGCCTCCGGCTGCTCAAAGACGACATCTGTGATGTTGGCAGAAACATCGAGCACCGGCGGGGTTTGCCATATCCGTCTATCTAGCGGTGCGGTAATTGAACCTCGAATCGAAAAGGTTCCACCGTTCAATATGCCGTCAAACGCTGTAATGCTCGCTCCTTTTTCGGATAACCGAATTTCACCTACAGTCTCCTTAACAGCAATACCAGTGTCTGGAAATTCGAGTCCGACATCCTTGAAAGACACGTTGCCGATCGCTTGCGGTGCTTCAATCGTACCTGTCAATTCAACGTGAAGAGTGCCAGTCCCCGTTGCAGAACCGAGTCCGGGCACCACAAATGGTAGCATGTCGAGGTCTCTTACGACAACATCCAGAATACCGTCCATCGGGGTCTGTTGGAACTCCTGCCAGACCTTCTCTGGTGTTTGTTGTATTCTCTTAATAAAGGGAATTAACGTCATTGGGTAGGGCATCGTCCATGAGAAAGTCAGCAAATTTTCACCGAATGTAGCTTTAACATACCGTTTTTTTGAAATCTCCCATTTCCCGTTTTGATACCGAACGCGCCACCGCAGATCAATCGGCACATCGTGCAGATAAAGCTCAGCAGGATCGCTCGTATGTCGCCGGATTGTTATCTTCGGGTTTTCACTGGTTCCATTCACCTGTAAAGTTCCCGACAGTACACCTGTAACTCTATAAGACAGGGGCCACGCCTCTGTCAATGCCGAAACATCGAAATTCGTCACCCGGAGTGCTACATCAAATTCACCGTTTGTCTGCCAGATGTGCGCGGCATCAATGCTCAGCGTCGTTTTGCCTGAGATCGTCCAATTATCGCCGAGGAGCCCTTCCGGCTTTTTGTCTTCGGCGCTAAAGGTCTGTTTGATTAAGAATGTATCTTGGTTTTCAAGCTTGAACGGCTCGGTTAGTGCAACGACACCATCACTGATGGTTATAAGGACCGGTTGCGGGTCTTGGAAATCGTAACGCCGATTGAGCGCCTTGAAAGCGAGACGGACGCTATGAATCGACAAAATTGCATTTGAAACAGACACAAGATCCACAAGTGAAGGTATCTCTTGGATCTGCGGAACCGGTAGCATCTCTCCAGCCGCAAAAAACCTGTCAAGCGGCACGCTGAGTTCTCTGAGTGAAACTGATAGATGCCCCTCGATATCCTCTATCATCTCCAACGGCACAGCCTCTTGCACTATTGAGCCAAGCGGGAATAGTTCAAACCGCATGCCCACTAATCTTATTACTTTAGGCACCAATCCGTCTAACACCAATCTCGCGCCTTGAAGTCTACAATAGCCTGATCCCATTTCAAACTCAAAATTCGGAACATCAACCCTATTTTCCTGGGCAGTCAGTTGGACCTTCATATTTCGGATCGGTTCGTGGAAATTCTTTAAAATGAGTTGTAACGCCTCAAGAGACACGTTCCCGGCCAGATATGGAAATTGCGTTGTGCCTTGCAGTGCAACATCTATATCAACAGTGCCGTCTGTATGAGAAAAAAATGTGTCGATACCGGAGAAAAAATCTAGGGATAGTCTACTCCCTCTGCAGCGCAGGTGGATCGGTGCTTTGAGGTGGCGTTCAGAGATGTCCATTGATACAAACGCCAAATTAAACGGAACAGTGCCGCTAAGTGTTAGCATGTCGTCACCATCTTTTAGTGAGACATCTTCAATAGTTATCTGATTGTTGCTGTACTGGAGGTTCCCTGTCCACGCCTTTTCGTTGAAGTTTCCCTTCCACACGCCTGCGATAGTAGGTGCCTGAAGCGTACCACCTACGCTGATGCGTACCGCTGCATGCATCAGCGGAGACGTAATTTGTAGCGGAATCTCTACAGCAAGAGGGTCCGATCCCCCATTAGTAGATGTGGACTCTGGATCAGAGCGGAACAGGAGTGGCGCGCTATTAACGAGATGAAAATCGTAGCTATCGAGAACGAGTTCATTAATTTCGCCAACGACTGTTATATCTTCTGGGGCTAACCCCGTTCCGCTGACGCTGACGTGTCCTGAGGCAACCCCATAATCCGCAATTTCCACCTGTGATGCCGACACATCGAGCGCGAACTGCATCACGTCAGTATCTCGGCGTAAGAACTCCGCTGCTCCTTGCACACGGTAGGTACCGATCCCCATCTGTCCGTTTGCCTCCACGGTTTCGATACGTATGGATTCTAAACCGAGGTCGATATCGACACGCAGTCTGTCCAATGTGATAGACGGAACATAAGGTGCGAAATGAATCGGATGTTGAACAGCTGTTTCAGCATAGAGTAGCACGTGCGGTTTAGCGAGTGTGCCTCCAATCTCCATGGAAGCCTCTAACGTTCCTGTTATTTCACTACCGGTAACCTTTATCGGCAATGTGGTGAGATCCAACGCGATAGTGTCAACGCGGAGGTGCAGTTCGGAATTGCCAACAGCTGCGGGGCGCATATCAATGCTCCCTTCCACGTCCACATCGTTACCGAGAAGTTTGAAAGCACAGGCTTCGAGGCGCAGCGTTTCGTCCTGATACGCCACTCTACCACCCGCATCGCTTATATGAATGTCGCCGCCCTCGGTTTTCAATGTTAAGGTTGGAAGCGCCCATTCTAATGCAAGCACAGGGATCCCAGGTGTCCCGGTTATGTCTATAGTATACCGCCCTGTACCGTTCTGCCATACCGCATCTGGCAACCCGAACGCCGGAACAAAGGGCTCGAGTGCAAAGCCATCAGCACCGCCCTGAAGATTTATCGCTTCAGTCTTCGTGTCAAAGGTTCCTGTCAATTGAATAAAAGGCTTTTTGTCTATTAAAGTAGTTCGCGGTTCATGGTTCGCGGTCACCAGCGCGAGTGTCTCAATCGTCCATTTATCGTCTTTGAGGTGGAGGCGGATTGGTGCTGCGTTTGTGAAAGGCATCCTGTGTCCTGTCGAGTTCTCGTAATGGAGTTGACTCTCGGCAATGTGAATACCGACATCGTAAGGGTACATCTTCTTTTCTTGGGGTTCAGTAGATGCGGGTGCTGGTGCCAAGTCGGCTATTGTTCCGCTTATCGAAACCTGACCGTCGGCGGTTCCCGTAACTGCTTCAAGTGTAGGGTGCAGGATACGCAGAAATGGAGCAACATCGATCCCGTTACTCTCTACGACGAAACGGTACGGATTACCCTCTGTCGTACTCACAATCCCCCTAATCCGACTTGTCTTGTCAAAGCCGCGTCCCTGAAAATCGTAAAGGTCATCCTCGCCAGTAGTCTTTTTCTGTTCCACAAGTTTACCGAATAGATACGCATCACCAAGGAGATACTTAGCGCCGTGCCCTGTGTGTAAATAGGTTATATCCGAGATGTCCAATTCAACCCGAAAATCAGCGGCCACTGATTCCTTGAGTATCCCGACGAACCGAACATCAAATTCGCCTTCAAAAGGAAAATCGGCTATATTTGCAGCTTTAGCAATCTCCTCAAAGCGGACAGGTGTGTCGCTTTCCAATAGGAGATCAAGATCACCGTTGGCAGTCACGGTGACATTCATCGTAAGCCGCTGTCCACGCGTGGTTATCTTAAAATCGGAAATGCTGATGTTGTAATCCTGAATTCTTAGCGGGAGCATCAACGTGTCTAAATGGACCCCCCACGCCACGCTGTCGGTAACGCTGAAGTCGGCACGGCCATCAAGGTTTATGAGTGTTCCATCTAATTTGAGTTCGCCTTTGATTTCGCCATCTATAGGATATTCCCCACCCAACAACAGTTTGGGATAGTGCTGAACGAAAACAGAATCGGCGACAATACTGAAAGCTGCTGGAAACTCGCCTTTTACGTCCACAGTCCCGTTAATCGTGGCGCGACTTTCATACCGGCTGTCGGCTGTCGGCTGATTGCTATCAGGTTGACCGCGATATGTTAACAATCCGTCTTCAATAAATACCTGACCCCCTTGATACCGATAATTCCCCCTCAGAACGCCGAGGGGAATGTCGTTGAAGGTCGCCTCTGGCACCTCTAAAATTCCCTTTAGTAGGCCATCCGATGACAAGGTTGCAGACGATGTTCCCATACCTCCGATATCCGCAGTGTTGGCAATTTTCATCAATTTGTCGAAATTGATAGCCGTTGCCTGGATGTCCAAAACGTTTTGCTGTCCTAAGGGAATAGGCGCGGTGATGGCAATTGCAGCACCATCAAAACTTCCGTGTGCCTTCAAATGCCCCGCTTCAATTGTGCAATTGAGCCTTGAATCTTCAAGGACAACTCCATTGAGCGTCGTTCGGGTCAACGCTACTTCGCTGTCGAGACTGAGATTTGAAAGGTCGGTGCTGGTTCCACTGAATTTTACGGTACTTGAGAGGTATCCCACGCTGTCTGATAGGTATTCGGGAAGTTGGGTAAACATTGACAGAAGTGGGATAAGTTGGGCTTCAGCGGCATGCCACTGTCCGGTGTAGTTAAACGGATACGTCGTCAGTTGTTGGAGCTGCGTGAGGAGATTGCCTTCAGGCGTACTTTCCAGACTGATGCTTCCTTTACCTGATAGGGTGCCGTCGGCGATTTGTGCACTCAGGGTTGTTAGCGTTAGCATCGGTGTCGGTGTGTGTTTGATCTCTCCTTCAGCTTTTAACTCAGCCAATGCTACTTTTCGACCAGTAGCTGCTTGAACCATAGAAAGCGTCGGCATGCTCACAGCGAACGTCTTAACATCTAAAGCGGAATCTGTGCCTGCTGCTTCCAACTTCGCTTCCAGCAGTCCTTCAAGTGCTATATCTTTGTCGAGAAATTGCTGGACATCTGAGATATCCAGTCTGAGATCGAGAACCCCATCCCAAGCAAATCCTACACGGTCTTTGCTCTTTGCAGTGCCATTCTTTCCTTGCCTAAATCCACCTTTGACTCTCAGTTCCGAGTCGCCAAACGTGAAATAAAAGTCCTCCAATCTGCTACCATCCGCCAGTAGCACAAAATTAGCATCGAAGTTATTAATCGCTGTCTCAGCACCGTTGCAGGTCAGATGCCCCCTGCCAATCCGCAATTCTCCATCATGGTCCCACGTGTTAAGTGTTCCGTTCACTCTGATAGAAATGTCGTTAATCGCTATACGGAGGTCCTGTTGTATATCAAGGTAGGTAATTCTGCCACGATTGAATCTAATGGCACCAGCCGCGAAGTCGAACGGTGAGGTATCTTGTGGCGTGTCTTGCTGTTTAAGAAGATGTGTGAGATTGACCTTACCGTTGGCATCCCGCACGACGTGAATCTGCGGTTCAAATACCTCCAGGTTCCGCACTTCAAACCTACGGGTTAAAAGACCGATCAGGTTGTATTTAAGGACAACTTCTCCCGTGGAGATGACCGGTCGGGTGGGTTCGTCCTTCTGCGCAATCGAAACACTACCAATTGTAACGTTTCCTAAGATATTTCCCTTTATTCCTCCAATGTCCGCTGTATAGCCGTTTGTTATCTGAGCTCTGAGTTCGACCTCAAGCCGCTCTTCTACCCACGCCAAGAAGGTCCTTGAACGAATAAAGAAGAACGCTCCGCAGATAAACACTATGCTCAGAAAAACGAATATTTTGATGAAGTTGGCAGGTCTCCAAAACCGCCTAATCTTGCTATCGCCTTTTTCCATTTCTGTTCCTCTGGCTTTTGTTCGGTTGTTCGGTTAATAGTTGAAGGGTAATGGTATGACGGGGGTTGTTCACGCGGGGATACCTGAAAACCGTTACCGCCCCGAGGACGCTAAAGCGTCAAAGAGAACCTTTGAGAACCCAATCTTAGCTAATAACCAAGAACCATTTAACGAATAACCTCTAACCCCTCTCCCGGGTAAATGCTGCTGCTACAATCTCTGTTGCTGTCTGATTGGGTAAGGGCACGTCCGCTTGGGCGTTCCGACCAACCGTGAGCCAAAGCAAGTACTCAATATTTGCAATGTCCTTGTGAATCGGTGAATAGGTAAGTCCCATCACGGTTGCATCGAGTTTCTGGGTAATAAAAGCACTGAGGTTGTCTATCGTCTCAATGTGTACCCGTTTATCGGGCACAACCCCGCCCTTTTTGACGTGTGCTTTTCCTGCTTCAAACTGCGGTTTGAGGAGCGCTATAAGGTCAAAACGGTTGTCGGTTGTTGCCTGTTGACTTTCTATCACAAAATTCTCCTGGTTGCCAATCGCGGTTCGCTGTGTAAGAAGTGCAATGACCTTCGGCAGCACTGTCCGCAACGAGATAAAAGAGACATCAATCGTGGCAACAGAGATTTTTTTAATTGTTAAATCTGGGCGCTGCTCCATTACATTGCGCGGTGATTTTCGGTTAATTTCAGGGGTTACCTGCGGAGGCTTGAGGTTTTTTAAGTGTGACAGTGTTAGATGCCGAATGTTCGTTTTCTCAATCGGTAGCACCTGAGGATGGGTCCGCAATTTCCAAGCGAGTTGCCCATAACCGACATCAACGGCGTAGACGAACTTGGCCCCGTGTTGGAGAAGACAATCTGTGAAACCACCTGTTGATGCTCCAACATCAAGCGCAATCCGATCCCGCACGTCCACGGGAAAAGTAGATAACGCCTTTTCCAGTTTGAAACCGCCTCGACTCACGTATTTCTGCTGCTCCTGCACAACGACTTTCGCATCAGCGGGAACCCGTTGCCCCGGCTTAATCATGGAGGTGCCATTGACAGCCACCCCCCCTGCCAGAATGAGGCGTTTTGCCTGCTCCCGACTCTCCGCGAATTGATTTTCTACTAAGAAGGTATCTATCCGTTGCATATTGGTTATTGGCAATTGTTAGTTATAAGTTAAGAGGCTTATTTCTAACAATTTTCCCCTTCTTGGAGTTATCCAAAATGGAATGATTTTTACAGAAACATTTTTAACCAAAAACTCTTAACCATTCATCATCTTCGCAGCGCGAGTGATTGCGTTCGCATCACACTGACACAACGCATAAAGATGTTGGACATCACCGTGCTCAATGAACTCATCCGGGATCCCGAGGTTCGTGACTTGTACGTTCATAACATCTGCTGCAGCGAGTGCTTCCAAGACAGCACTACCAAACCCCCCCATCACGACCCCATCTTCAACCGTAATCACTTTGCCGATACTTTCCGCAAGGGGAACTATCGTTTCAGTATCCAGTGGTTTTACAAACCGAGCGTTAATAACCGTTGCTGAGATTCCCGAATCCGCCAAGGTTTGTGCAGCTTCCAATGCCGGATAGACGCGGTTGCCGATAGCGATGACTAGCACATCTTCACCCTCTCTGAGAATCTCACTTTTACCAATTGGGAGGGGTTGGAGTTCGAGTGCCATCTTTACACCAACACCCGTTCCACGTGGGTAACGGAACGCAATCGGTCCCCCTTCATAAACAAGTGCTGTCTTCACCATCGATTGCAACTCGTTCTCATCTTTAGGTGCCATCACCATCATATTCGGAAGAGAACGGAGATATGCCACATCGAAAACGCCGTGGTGTGTCGGACCGTCTGCACCGACAAGTCCGGCTCTGTCCAACGCAAAAATGACGGGCAGGTTTTGGATACACACGTCGTGTAAGACTTGGTCGTAACTCCGCTGGAGAAATGTAGAATAGATGGCAGCAACCGGACGCATTCCCTGCGCTGCGAGACCGCCCGCAAACGTGACAGCACACTGCTCGGCTAATCCGATGTCAAAACACCGACTCGGAAACACCTCCGCGAACTTATCGAGTCCTGTTCCGCCCGGCATCGCCGCCGTTACGCCCACAATCCGCGTATCGCGTTTTGCTAAAGCAATCAACGTTTGACTAAATACTTCTGTATAGGAAGGGCTTGCAGGTTTCGGTTTCTTCGTTTTCCCTGTTTTCAGGTTAAAAGGCCCGTTGACACTATAGAATCCGACCGGATCTGCTTCCGCTGGTGCATAACCGCGTCCTTTTTCGGTCACGACATGGAGTAAGATTGGCCCTGTTAGGTTACGGATGCCTGTCAATACGGGTAGTAGTGCCTCTAAATCGTTGCCATCGAGCGGACCGAAGTAGCGGAACCCGAACTCCTCAAAAAGCGTTCCGAGCTTCAGCGATGCCTCTATTTTACGGGCTATCTGCTTGGCATCCTCCGAAATCAGGTTCATGAACTCTTTCGCTCTTGAGCGAAGGAAGTTGTATTGTGGCGAGCTCGTGACCTTATGAAAATGTTTTGAGAACGCACCGACAGTCGCGGAAATCGACATGTTATTATCGTTGAGAATCACAAGTATATCGTTTCTGAAGTCGCCAGCAGCATTGAGGGCTTCAAATGCCATCCCACCTGTTAGACCGCCGTCACCAATGATGGCAACGACTTTGTAAGTTTCATTGATCAGATCGCGTGCTGTCGCGATCCCTAGCGCAGCGGCAATAGAGGTACTCGAATGTCCGGCACCAAAAGCGTCGTACTCACTCTCATCTCTACTGAGAAATCCGCTAATCCCGCCACTTTGGCGGAGCGTCGGAAACGCTTCTCTTCTACCCGTAAGCAGTTTATGCGGGTAGGCTTGATGCCCAATATCCCAAATCAATTTATCGCGCGGAGTATCGTAGATAGTATGAAGTGCTATCGCTAACTCAACCGTACCGAAGTTCGGAGCGAAGTGCCCTGGATGTTCAGAAAGCACTGCCAATAGGTAAGCACGCATCTCCTCAGCGAGCGTTTTCAGTTCATCAATGTCAAGTGTTTTGAGATCCGCAGGACTGTCAATTTTTTCTAAGAACATATTTATGAATTCCTTTTTTAGGGGTAACCCAGGTTGCCAGTTTGTAGCATAACCTGTTAGATTGTTCAGCTCATGACACAAACTGAACAATTACCCTACAAAACCCTATGCAGTAGGACCCAGTTCAATAAAAAACCTTAGCTGCATGCTTAAAACCTCGTACGTAGGAACTTGGATTATGGTTAGTAACCTCTTATAAGTTAAGAGGCTGCCCAACAGTTTCCGCTGTATTAGAGTATTCCAAACCGAATCAGTTCGTTAACCGACACGTGCTCCACACGCCATGTGCGTTGATTCCGTCCTCTTAACTAACCACTTATAACCAACAACTAATACCTCTTTTTTTAATTGTTATCTGTTTCGAGGATATTTGTTACGCGCTGTTCCGCATTTTCGAGCATCTGCTTGCACGATGCGACTAAGCCGATACCTTCTTCAAAAAGTTTCAGGGCACTCTCAAGAGGTAGATCGTTGCTTTCCTCTAACTGTTCAACGATTTGTGAAAGTTTTGTGAGTTTTTCTTCAAATGTCATATTTGACCTTCAGGGTAAACATGTTTGATCTTCAGTGTAAACATTGTGATAAAAATAACGCAATGAGTAGTTTTGGGTTTGAGAAAACTATGGTATTCGTCTTTCATTAGGATCCGCATTTTAGTATAGCATATAGTCTGTTTGTGGTATATTGTGCTTTTTTTGGATTCATCTAATCACTTTCTGACACTTGATTAGTATTTGGCCGGATTTCTTCGACGCGACAGGCAAGATGCCCTTCTGAGAGTTGAATCTCAATTCTGTCGCCTATCCCAGTTTGTTCGGTTGAGGTTAATACCTCCCCCCCCATTTTTCGAGTAATACTATACCCTCGCTTCAGGGTAGCCAATGGACTGAGTGCATTCAGATGTTGGGCAAGAACATAGAGATCGCGTTCGGCACTATCAAGCCGCTGTATGATAATCGATCGGCACGCAGATTCCAAATCGTCGACTCTCTGGAAGAGTTGATTGATAGCTTCCTTACGCCTCGTTGGAGACAAGTTCGTTTCAAATTCTTGTAGGCGCGTTTCGTGATGCTTTAAGCGACTTTCTATTGCCCTCTGGAGCCTCACATCAAAGCCGTCAAGTTGTGCAAGAAGCTCCTGTTGATCGGGGACGACATCTGCGCCCGCCGCCAAAGGAGTCGACGACCGGTGATCCGCCACTATATCCGAGATTAGGAAATCCCCCTCATGTCCGACTGCGGATACCACCGGAATTCTGGAGGCGAAAATCGCCCGGGCAACCATCTCCTCGTTAAATGCCCAGAGATCTTCAAGCGAACCACCGCCGCGACCGACGATTAACACATCTATATCATCGCGCGTATTCATCGTACGAATTGCTTGTACTATGCTTGGGGCTGCATTAGGGCCTTGAACGAGTGTTGGGTGTAGTACGATTTCTGCCAAGCGATACTTTTCATGCAATCGCCGTCGGATGTCTCCGATAGCTTTGCCGCTCGCCGATGTAACGATCCCAATTTTCTTTGGAAATTTTGGCAACGGTTTTTTATGTGCGTCATCGAACAATCCCTCGTCCGAGAGCCGTTGCTTCAATTCCTGAAACGTTCTCTGCAGCACACCAATTCCCAAGGGTTCCACATTATTAACCTTAACCTGATATTTACCGTGGGGACCATAGATCTCTATCTTCCCTTCTACAAGCACCTCTTCACCTCCGCGGAGGAAAGGACCGAAACGAGATGCGCTGTTCCACAAAAGGACACAACTCATTTGGTTTTTCTCATCTTTGAGCGTGAAATAGATAACTCCAGAACCGTGGAAAGTGCAATTCGACACCTCTCCGCGCACCGACACATTTTGAAACGGGCGATGTTGTGTTATCAGGCGATTCAATAGCCCCGTTATTTGACTGACACTATGGACGGTCTTTGTCGACCCGAACATATCCATCTGCATATTTCTACAACGATTCTCTTAATATCTATTTACGATCATATTAGCTTGTTGTTAAAATTGATGTTGAATCGGTACGATGTTCCTTGCCATCCCCGTGTTTTCATCCAGTTCTATTTCAACCCCACAAAGTTTCACATTGTCTTTAGCAACAGTAAAGCGGGTCGGCATCATTGTCAAAAATCCGTTGACCACATCGTCTATGCGTGTGCCAATCACAGAATCGTAAGGTCCTGTCATACCGACATCGGTAATGTAAGCCGTGCCTTGTGGCAGCACACGGGCATCCGCTGTCGGCACATGCGTGTGCGTGCCGACCACCGCACTGACCTTGCCGTCGGCATGCCAGCCCATCGCGATTTTCTCGGAGGTCGCCTCCGCGTGAAAGTCGAGGAGGATGTAGGGTGTCACCACTTTCACTTCAAGGAGAATGTCATCCAAGGCATGAAACGGGTTGCTATACCTATTCATGAAGATCTGTCCAGCGAGGTTGATGACCCCGAGTTGTTTTTCGCCGTCATCCGACGTGGTGATCATCACACCCCTTCCTGGCACTTCGGTGGGATAGTTTGCGGGGCGGATGAGCTGTGGGGTGGTATCTATAAAATCAAAAATCTCTTTCTTATCCCAGACATGGTTCCCCGTTGTAATAACGGATACACCCGATGCCAAGAGATGATCGACAATTTCAAACGTCAATCCTTTGCCACCTGCTGCGTTCTCTCCGTTTGCGACAATAAAATCATATTGGTCTTGATGTTCATTCAGAAATTGCGTTGTCGCCGTTCTCCCCGGATTTCCAACAATATCTCCGATAAACAGTATCTTCATTTTCCCTCAATCACTTTCTGCTCGCTTCCAACGCTTCAAGCGTAAAAACCGATGCAAATGAACACCCAAGCGCGTCGATTTTCTCAGCCCCCCCCGCCTGCCGATCAATAACTGCTACGACGTGTTCCACTGTGTAACCCGCAGCACGTATCTGTTCAATAGATGTACAGACCTGTCCGGCAGTCGTAATCACATCTTCTATCACGACCAGATCGCTTTCAACCGCGGCGCCACCTTCTATGAGGTTACAAGTGCCGTAGGTTTTCGCCTCTTTACGCACATAGAAGCAGGGAATCCCTGTCTGCAGTGAGACTGCAGTCGCAAGAGGGATACCGCCTAACGCCAAGCCTGCTAAGCCATCACAACCTGAAGGGATCAGTTTCACCAGCTCCTTAGCAATTGCCGTCAACAGTGCTGGATCACTCTCAAATCGGTATTTATCCCAATAGAAATTACTAATATTCCCGGAACGGAGTTTAAATTCGCCCGTTAGATATGAAACAACACGAATCTGTTTTGCGAGTTCTATTTTTGTCATTAAAACACCTCAATATGTGCTGTGCCTATTCCTATTACCTCTCCAACAACAGCAGCTTCCGGGCAATCAGTAGCATGGAGCTCGGCTAGCGCCGCATCAGCATTTTCAGCGG
This sequence comes from Candidatus Poribacteria bacterium, assembly GCA_965202725.1. Classification (GTDB taxonomy): domain Bacteria; phylum Poribacteria; class WGA-4E; order WGA-4E; family WGA-3G; genus WGA-3G. The sequence goes on along the minus strand of OZ241845.1, from coordinate 2,152,290 downwards.
GTAGAGAGAACAGCAAACCGCCAGAGGTCTCCGCTTCCATCAAGATATGACGTATCGCTTTGTCATCTGTGTGGAACGTGACCTTGTCTGAAAGGAACGCCAGATTCGCGAGATAGGCTTGCGTATGGGTATCCTGTGCAACAAGTCCGGGGGCATCAGGAAAGTACGGAACAGTATGACTATCAATCTTTAGACGGACCCCGTTGCCCGCTGCCATCTCCGAGGCGTGTCCCAATAAACCGTACCCAGTGATATCTGTACAAGCACTCACCCCGTACTTCAGCATCACTTTCGCCGCGGATGCATTGAGACGGGTCATCGATTCAACGAGTTGTGGCAGGACCGCCTCGCTGATTTTATCAAACTTCAGTCCCGTGGTAAGGATACCGATGCCGAGGTTTTTGGTTAAAATGAGAACGTCCCCCAGACGCGCGCCGTAGTTCTTGACGAATTTTTCAGGATGCACAATACCTGTCACCGAAAGTCCATACATAAGTTCTGGGGCATCTACCGTGTGTCCACCGACAAGTGCAGCGCCCGCTTCGATCGCTTTTTCGGTGCCGCCTTGAACAATCTCACCCAGAATCGACAAGTCTAAGTCTGCTTTGGGCCAACACGTGATGTTCAACGCCGTTTTCGGAACGCCCCCCATGCTATAGACATCGCTGAGCGAGTTCGTCGCGGCAATTGCCCCGAATGTGTACGGATCGTCTACGATAGGCGTGAAATAGTCCACGGTATTGACGAGGGCAAGTTCGTCGGAGATGCGGTAGATCCCGGCATCATCGGAAGTTTCCGTACCGACGAGAAGATTGGGGTCTGTGGACTTCGGAATCTTATCTAAAATGTGCGCCAGCTCACCCGGAGCCAGTTTTGATGCTCAGCCCGCACATTTCACAGTCGCTGTGAGTCGAATTTTCTGTTTTGTCATTGTTTTTGGTTTACAATTTATAAGTTAAGAGGGGCGTTGTTGCAGTGTGCCTCTTTAACTTATAACTCATCCCTAAAAGTGTGGGAGTGCCACTAAGGCATTCATACCGTTGATTCGTGGAGCGTAGCGGAACGGACAAACAACGCATAGCTATGCCCCCAAATCCGCCAAGACGGATTTCACGTACGCAACACTTCTACCATCTTGCAAGAACTGGTCGCCGTAGCGAATCCCTTCAATCGCACAATAACCGCTATAGTTTGCTGCTACCAACGCCGATATTGCAAAGCGATAGTCGATTTCACCATCGGGCAGTGGGACTTGGACGTAGATAGCTAGTTCTTGATTCGGGAGATGCACCCGATAGAGACTCTTACAGTGCCAGTAATTGACATGCCGGGCAAGCGCAGCGATCGCATCTTCACACGACTCCTCTGGAATATCGTACGTCCAATAAATATTGCCTAAGTCTGGATTGATACCGACGTTCGGCGCATCAATTAAGTCAAGCAAATGGCGTGCAGACCAACTGTTATCCGCGATTGAGTTCTGATGGATTTCAATAGAAATCTCCACGCCGAGATCCGCAGCGACACCAGCGACTTCACTCACGGCACTCGCTGTCCGTTCATAGTCCGAGTTCGTCGCCAGACGGCTTGAGCCTTGGGAAACGGATTCTCCACGATACGTGCCCTTCCCATCTGAATCGCGCGGGGGCGTGGTGACCGTGGAATTGACAACACCTGCACCGATCTTTGAAGCGAAGTGAACAGCATTCGTCATGCTTTGTTTGTTCGCAGCGGCGACACGCGGATGCGCTGCACCCCCACCCCCACGTACCGCGACACACGGCACGCCTGCGCCTTCCAATTCGGAACGGAGGCCCGCAACCTCGGCATCAGATAGGCTCATCGCCGGAAGTTCAACCCCGTCAAATCCGATCTCTTTAACTTTCTTCAAAAACCGTTTTCGATCCGCGGCATCGGGTGGGAAGCCACCACCGTTGTAAGGATACAAGGCACATCGTCTAAAAGCGTAAGCGATCTTCATTAAGACTCTCCTTCAAATAGATAGGCTACAGCTTGTTGGAACTGTTGAAAAAGTTGGGAGTTTACAGTATCTACTAACTGGGGTGGATCCTGAACGTTATCGCCATCAGAAACCACGTGTTGAGGTGTAGGCCCTTTTACCTCGGCGTAGGCGTACACATCGCTGTTGGGTTTACGGGGGGCACGCATCCGCCCATTCAGTAAAGAAGCACCCCGTTCGGAAATCGCAGCAAGAACACTGCGGTAGTACCACGCCTGATCTTCGACACCACCGTGAAACCGTTCCCAAACGACATCGCCAATTACATCGTATTCCGATATAATCGTCCGTAGGTTGTGAAGTTTATCGGCACAGGTCACAGTGCAGACTTCTGGACTCGCCCTCCTGAGTGCCTCGATGCGTTCCGTCTTGCGTGCCCGCCACCGCAACGTTTTATTTTCCGAACAGCCATCCACAATGCCAGCGACATATTCGCCGAAATGTTCTTGAATAAATCCTAATGTTAGGTCGGTATCTTCAACCGTGTCGTGCAAGATACCTGCAACAATCACGGCTTCTGAGCATCCTGCCTCCATTAAAATGAGTCCGACAGCGTAAGGATGTGTAATATAAGGCGTGTGTGTCCCTCTCCGATACTGACCCTGATGGGCTTCGGCAGCGACTTCTATGGCTTCTTCAATCTGGTTCTTTCGAGTCCCGTTCTCCGACATGCTCTGTTTTCCGATTCTGATTCCTGCCACAAACAATTATCGACTTTACTCCAAATATGGTTAAATGATACACTATCTTTAGTGTATTCGTCAATATATTTTTTGGGGTTTTGGGTTATGGGGGCTGAATTGTGGTAGTTGTGCGGATTTAGCACGCTATAAGCACTAACAACTATCTATCTGTGGATGGGATACCCAAATTTCGATTCTCACTTATAACCGACAACCCAAAAGGACAACATCATGACCACAATCGCCATCGGCGGCATCATGCACGAATCGAATACCTTTAGCGACACACCTACCGATTACGTGGCGTTCTCTCATACCTTTGCCGGCAATATAATTAAGGTTTGGGGGGAATCACATCACGAAATAGGTGGTTTTATTCAAGGCTCGACGGACTACAATTATACGGTTTACCCGACAGTGATGGCTTCCGCAACACCCGCAGGACGCGTGACGGACGATGCTTTTGACAGACTCACCGGCATGCTCATCCAGCATCTCAAATCCGTCCCGGAATGTGATGGGGTTTTGCTTGCGCTTCACGGCGCAATGGTCGCCGAAAGCTACGGCGACGGCGACGGTGAAGTCCTACGGCGACTGCGCGATGCCCTCGGTCGAGACCTACCCATCGTTGTTACCCTCGACCAACACGCCAATGTTTCTGAACAGATGGTCGCCGAATCGACAGCACTCGTCACCTATAAGACGACCCCACACGTTGACCAGCGGCAGCGCGGGCTACAAGCCGCAGAACTTATGATGCGGATACTCAAGAACGGTGTTACCCCAACCCAAGCCCTCGCCAAGCCCCCAATGCTTCTCAATATCCGCTATCATGTCACGGGTGCGGAGCCGATGCGATCCATCTTGGATGCCGCAAAACAGGTAGAGCAAGCCCCGAATATCCTCGTCACCAACGTTGCTGTGGGCTACCCGTATGCCGATGTCTCTGAGGCGGGCCCTTCCTTCGTGGTTGTGACTGATAACAACCCCCAACGCGCGCAGGCGGAAGCCGCGCAGTTATCCGACATGTTATGGGTAAGTCGTGGACAACTCACCCTCGATTTACCCGATGCGGCACAAGCCGTACAACAAGCCATCTCTCTTGATTCCTCTCAACAACCTGTTATTCTCGTTGAAATGGGAGATAACATCGGCGGTGGTTCACCAGGCGACAGCACGTTCATTCTGGCGGAGTTACTACGGCAAGGCGCGTCAAGATTCGTCGTTGTCGTCTACGATCCAGAAGGCGTGCAAAACTGCATTCAGGCGGGTGTCGGCGGAGCGGTATCCCTCGAAGTCGGTGGGAAGACGGACAATCGGCACGGCGATCCAGTCACAATCAATGGCAGCGTCCATCTTATCCACGACGGTCAATACATCGAGACGGAACCTCGGCACGGCGGCGCGCGATACCACAATCAGGGATTAACGACTGTGATTGCCATCGAGGATGCGTTAGTCGTGTTGACAAGTAGACGGCAGCCTCCCTTTAGTTTACAGCAGCTTTACAGCCTTGGCATTGATCCGACATCCATGCGGATGATTGTCGTCAAAGCCGCCGTCGCCTACCGCGCAGCGTATGAACCGATTGCAGGAAATATTATCGAGGTAGACACACCGGGATTGACTGCCGTGAATCCATTGCATTTTGAATACCACAATGTCCGCCGCCCTCTATTTCCGTTGGATTGAAACTATTCACAGGATTCCGAAAACTATACGGAAGAAAATCATGAAGTCTCAACATCCCATCGATCAAACGGTTTGGTTGGCAATATCTCCTAACAAATAAGATGGATTTCAACGATCATTTTTTTCGACTCGGTTTTAATCAGAACACGGGGCAACTTCGGTACTATACCGAAGAGGCGAACAATGTCAGGGAAGCGTGGGTAACCGATGATGAGTATGCCGATGGTAAATGGCACCATGTGGTAGCCACTCGCGAAGCTGATAAAGTGGTGCTCTACGTCGATAGCGTTCTCGTCAAAGAGGAAGAGGCGATGGCTGGTGATATAGGGGTGGTGGATAAGATTTCCCAAGCTTGTTATCAGCTGCAAGTTTAACGATGATGGCAAGAATTTAACTTGCAATCGCTGATGAGCTTGTGTATAATTAACACTAGTCCGTTTCGTCTGCAGGAAAAACACGATTTAATTTGCAATTGCTAGCGAGATGGGTTATAATTAACACTAACATTCCCCCATAGCTCAGTCGGTAGAGCAGATGGCTGTTAACCATCGTGTCGGCGGTTCGAGTCCGTCTGGGGGAGTTTCCAATGTTGCTGACGGGCTTTGGAGTCAAGGTCCGTCAGCAACATTGTGGCGAAGACCTTATTTTCCCGAAACCCCTCTAAATTATTGGTGAATAGCACGTTAAAGCGCGGTTTTTCGGAGGGGTTCAGTCTGCAACCACCCGATTACGTTGATAATGTCGTCCTGCTGTTCCTGCAGCATCACTTCAATGAGCGCTGGTTGCTCAGCAGCGATCGCGTCTCGTAGGGCCTCCTTAAAGCCTCCCAAATTCTCAACCCGCTTGGCATACGCCCCGAAAGCATGCGCGAACGCGACAAAATCTGGATTTAACAAGTCCGTGTCAATCGTGCGCCCTTCACACCCTTTCAACTGCGACCCCTTAATCGCTGATAATGCCCCGTCATTGACAACAATCGCCACGACGTTTATGCCGTATTTCATAGCAGTTGCCATCTCTACGGCTCCCATTAGGAACCCGCCATCGCCACTGAAACAGATAACAGTACGGTCAGGATACGCGACCTTAGCACCGATAGCGGCAGGATAGGCATGCCCTAATGCAACACCGATATTCGGGTAGAGGAAAGTCCTCGGATCGTAGATAGGAAACTCTGCAAAGGAGGCGTATCCGAGGGCGTGGACATCAATCGCGTAGATGGTGTCGCGAGGAAGTACATCTTGTAATTCGTGGATGACAGGGAGTGGTGGCTGCGCGTCAAACCGAGTTCGGAGTTCTGTCAAGACCGCGTCCCATCTGTTTCCACCCGGGGCAACCTCCTCAATGAGTGCCTGCAACGTCAGTTTCAAATCGCCGACAACTCCCACATCACAGGGATATTCAAGTCCAATCTCGCTTGGATCTTCGTCAATTTGGACGAAAGGTTGTGGGAGCTCGATACTCCAATTGCGGCTATCAATAGAGGTGAAACGGGGACCGATGCCGATCAAACAGTCTGCACGTTCGAGTGCCTCGCGTCCGAGGTAACCGTAGCAGATTTGGAGGGCTAAGGGATGATCCTCCGACAAAACGCCCTTTGCATTTCGAGTGACAATAACAGGTGCGTTCAATTTCTCGGCGAGGAGACGCAATTCGTTCCGGGCATTCGAGTGACAGACAGCAGAGCCGGCGAAGATTAAGGGCATCTTAGCGTTACGAATTGTTGCAACAGCGGTGCTGAGATCCCCATTATCAGGGGGCGCTAATTCGGAGCGTTCGACACGATATGGAATTCGGACATCTCCGTCCCCAGTAACGACATCCATTGGGAACTCCAACATCGTGGGGCCGGGTCTCCCGTTTCGCATCGCTTTAAAGGCGTTTTCAACAACGACAGGAATCTCGGCGACAGTGTGGGCGATAGCGCAGTATTTGGTGATCGACTCAAAAAAGTGCATCTGGTCTAAGCCGTGGAACATCTTGCTCGGATGCTTGCTATAGAGACTGGAATCGCTTTGCCCAGTAATCAATAAGACAGGGGAGCAATCAGTAAATGCCTCTAAAATACCTGTTGATGCGTTGCTGGCGCCTGGCCCCGGCACCGTGATCGCGACACCGGGTTCCCCTATGGCGCGAGCGAAACCATCCGCCATCTGTGTTGCGGCGTACTCATGTCGGACGAGGTAGTGGTCAATCACACCGCTCCCGCGCCGCCGCAGAGCATCGTAGATGTGGATGTTCTGTGTGCCGGGCATTCCGAAAACGGCTGAGACCCCCTGCGCTTTCAAACATTCGATGAGAATATCTCCGCCTTTCACGCATCACTCTCCTTTGTGGTCTTTGAGAAAATTTTCCAGCCATGCATCGGGGTCATATCCGAGCTGCCGTAGCAACTGACATCCGATACGTTTCAGAAAATTCGGGATGAGGTTAAAAAGTTTAAGTCGCCAGTCCATAAGCGTTAAGGAGTCGGGATGACAAATCCCACCTACAGGAAAGCTTTACCTGTGATTTTATCGAAAAAGTGCATCCGATCAGCAACGAATGTGACGTACAGATATTTTCCGATTGCCGCTTCAAAGTTGGGTGCTGTGCATGCCTTAAGAATCGTATGCGAACCCATTTTATCCGTGCCGAGCGTCACTTCAACTATTGTTTCCGCACCGAGGGGTTCAATACTATAGACTTCAGCCTGAAATGCGTTTGGAATAGACTGGTGGCTCACAACAACATCTTCAGGATGCACACCGAAGACAACATCTCGGGCTGGCTGGGTGTCTTTCAAGGCTTTCGTAATCTTTTTATTCTGAATCGTTATTGCATTGTTTCTACTCACCTCACTTGCCAAAGTCAAACGAAGTTTGTCATTATCGGAGGAGATGTTAGACGGGATGCAGTTCATACTTGGGTTGCCGATGAAGCCAGCGACAAAGAGATTCTCGGGGTGGTTATAGATGTCAGCGGGTGTTCCGAGCTGCTGGATTTTGCCTGCCTCCAGAACGGCGATTCGATCCGCCATAGACATTGCCTCTACCTGATCGTGCGTGACATAGAAGGTGGTTGTACCGAGATCGCGTTGCCGCCAACGGATTTCGGCGCGCATTTCTGTCCGAAGTTTCGCATCGAGGTTAGAAATGGGTTCGTCCATAAGGAACACTTGCGGACGACGTACCATCGCCCTGCCGAGACCGACCCGTTGCGTTTCACCGCCACTCAATTGATTCGGCATCCGCATAAGCAGGTGTTCAATATGAAGCACCTGTGCGATGTCTCTGACACGTCGATCAATCTCCTCACCGGAAAGTTTCCTTGGATATAGCGGGAACGCCATGTTCTCGTAAACGCTTAGGTGTGGATAGAGGATGTGGGATTGGAAAACAAAAGCAACATCGCGTTCTGCGGGTGTTTTGTCGTTGACGCTGACACCGGCTAAATAGATTGTACCTGCTTCAGGTCTGTCCAATCCTGCAATACAGCGAAGCGCCGTGGTTTTTCCGGCACCTGTCTGTCCGAGGAGCACGAAGAATTCTTCGTCTCGGATCTCAAGGGTGATGTCGGCAAGAGCAGTAAGGTCGCCGAAGCGCTTTGTAATGTTTTCGAGTTTTACGGTTGCCATAGAGGATGCTACAATTCTGTATTTAGGTATTGTTTTATAATATACCATGAATTGCATTGAGAAGTCAAAAGAAATTGGTTGCCAGCTGTCTGTTATAAAGAACCGGTGGGGTTGGAAACCACACTTACCAATTAGATGTCGGGGCGGCTTGAAAAAAATATATGCAATTCAGGAGTGTATAGGGTATAATTAATTGTGAGGTAACCCGCAAGTTTCTTAAGTCGCAAGCGGAAATACAAAACCGGAGAAGATGATGCTGAATCGCCAAGACGCAGAACAGAATACACAAAACAATCTGTCTTTAATGGACAGGCTCAGACGACAATACGACTTAACACCCTCAATTACACTCGTCTTGGGATTAACTGCGCTGTTTTTTGTTGCCTTCCTCATATACCCCCTCCTCTATGTTTTCAAGGAAGCGTTCTGGATCGAAAACAAATTTAACCTCACCTACTTCAAATTGATGGTAACTGACCCAAACATCCGAGCATTGGTCATCAATAGCTTCAAAATCGGTGTGATGGTTACATTGATAACAAGCATTGTGAGTCTGCCACTGGCATATTTTTTGACGCGGTTTCGATACCCTGGACGTGATACCTTACGCGCCGTCATTCTGATTCCGATGATTATGCCGCCTTTTGTAGGTGCAATTGGAATGCAGCAGTTCTTCGGTTTATACGGCAGCGTCAATATGCTTCTCGTGAACCTGAACCTGATTGACATAACCGAAACTATCGACTGGTTCCGCGGCGGCTTCTGGGGTGTGGTAATGTTGTCAACCCTACACTTGTATCCGATAATGTATCTTAACATCGTCGCAGCCCTTGCAAACGTGGATCCGAGTCTGGAGGAAGCCGCAGAAAATATGGGGGCATCGCGCTTCCAAGTTTTCCGTCAAATAACGCTCCCGTTGATGATGCCGGGTTATTTCGCGGGTGCGATTCTCGTCTTCATCTGGGCGTTTACGGACCTCGGGACACCCTTGATTTTTAATTATAATGAAGTCATTGCTGTGAGGATTTTCCGGCAAGTGACCGAAGCGAATGCCAACCCGATGGGGTATGCCCTTGTCGTTCTCATCATTGTACTGACGGCATTGGCTTTTTACATTTCCAAGCGGTGGACTGGAAGTAAACATTATGAAATGCTGGGGAGAGGCCACGTGACTTCTCGTGAAGCCGACGCGAACTGGGTTATGCGTCTGGTCATCTACCTCTTTATCGGCGGGTTAACGCTCATGGCGTTGTTACCGCATATCAGCGTTATTCTCGTTTCCCTAACGCCGGATGTAAGCCAGTGGCGATTGAGCGTCCTGCCGAAATCGTGGACGTTTGCACACTACGTAGAGACCTTCACGCACTCTGACACCCTACCGAGTATTCTAAACAGTCTAAAATACAGTATTCTGAGTACGTTGTTGGCACTCGTCGTCGGGGTTGTGGTGTCGTATCTATTGACGCGTAAACGTCTACCTTTCCAAAATTTGTTGGACGCCGTTGCGATGTTACCGTTGGCGTTACCGGGGGTTGCGATCGCGTTTGGCTACCTTGGCAGTTTCTCAGACACAACGCTTCTCCTCCGGCATTTACCGGATGGACTCATCGCTGTGGTTGATCCGAGACAGAACCCGACCTTCCTTTTGATTATCAGTTATGCGGTGCGGAGATTGCCGTATATGCTGCGTTCCATCTACGCTGGACTCCAGCAGACAAGTGTAACGTATGAAGAAGCATCGCAAAATATGGGAGCGACCCCGATCTGGACGTTGTATAAAATTACCTTGCCTCTTGTGAGCGCGAACATTCTCGCGGGCGCGATTCTTGTGTTCTCGTTCTCCATGCTCGAAGTGAGTGACAGCTTAATCTTGGCGATGAAAGATCAACACTATCCGATTACAAAAGCGATTTGGGCACTCTCTCAACGTCCTGACCACGGGCCCTATACAGCAAGCGCGCTCGGGGTGGTGGGTATGTTAATTTTAATCGCCTGTCTGCTCGGTGCTGGCAGAGTACTCGGCGGGAAATTAGGCGAAATTTTTAGGATTTAACCGTGAATGTACAATCCCCATAAAGAGCCTCGGGGGTTTTCCAAACGGCTTGAATTGTTATTTTGTGAACGCGATGAGGCCCCCATATTGTTGATTAACCCTCTTATACTAACAACTAATGACTATTAACCAACAACCTGTAATACAATGGACATTTTGGATACCATTCGCGATGCATTGTTGGAAGCGCAGGATGCGCTGAATCGGTTTGCGCAAAATCCCGAAAATATTGCAACCATCGCGAAAACAGCAGAAATGATGCAAGACGTGTTTGAACGACAAGGTAGAATCTTCACATGCGGGAACGGCGGAAGCCTGTGTGACGCGATTCATTTCGCTGAAGAATGCACTGGGAAATTTCGAGACAATCGGAGGCCGCTGCCAGCGATTACCCTCTCTGATGCCGGACATATCACCTGTACAGCGAACGACTTCGGATTCACAGAAGTTTTCGCACGGCCACTATCTGCACTCGGACATCCCGGTGACTTACTGGTAGCCCTCTCGACAAGCGGAAATTCCGAGAATGTTATTCGGGCAGCCGAGACAGCAAAGCAGCGCGGCATACAAGTGTTCGGATTACTCGGTAGAAATGGCGGAAAACTCAAATACCACTGTGATACTTACCTCATTGCTCCAGGCAACACCACAGACCGCATCCAAGAAATCCATATCAAGATATTACACATCCTGATAGAGCATGTCGAGCGATTGATGTTTCCTGAAAATTATTGACACCGAGTAAAACCCTTGCTACTATGTAACATCAGTCTCCAACCTTGACGCGCCAACTATAGGGGACTCTATAAAAATAAGTGGACACTTATTCACCTACGCTCAGTCGACGATATTTGGGTTCCATAGAAATGGGGGTTTACGATGAAAGTAAAATTTTTACAGAAACGTGGGCAATTTTCCGCGCAACGCAAAAGGACGCTATTTTGGTGTAATTTGTCGCTTGCACTCCAAATCTGCTGTATAACGTTGTTCACCGTCTCTTTTGCGAATGCTGCGAAGGTGGAAGACTTCATACCCCAGGAGAGCCTCGTCTATGTGAAACTCCAAAATATAGATGAAGTCTATGGTGAGGTTGAAACTTCTCAGACCTGGGAGCAAGCGCTTGCCTTATTATTGCACACACCGGGGTGGCAGGAAATGCAGCAAGGGATCGCAATGGTACAGGGATTTCTCGGTACCGACCTACTCAGTGTAATTGAGACAGTTGGCTATCGTACAGCATTCGCAGTCTGGTCGAACAAAGAAAACACGTCAGAAATGGGCTTGGTCGTCCATTCAGGCGGGAACCTCAGCGAACTTCAACGGTTCACTAAAATTGTAGAAGGACTCATCGGGATGTCCAATACAAATACTTTTCATATAGATGCGGGCGAATACCAACGCGTCCGCTACAATATGATGGCGGTGGACCAACAGCACACGGTTAAGTATGGGTTTGTGGATGAGTTCCTTGTCCTCGGCGTGGGTGAGGGGGCTTTTGAAAAATTGATGGACACCTTCCGAAAGAAAGCGCCTTCGATAACAAAAAACATGCACTATGCCCAAATATCCAAAAAGGCAGGTTCTGGACAGGTTTCACTCTTCTGCAACGTGCAGCAAACCTTAAAGGATTTCCCCAAAGATGCAGACAAAGCAGAACGCAATGACTTGGAAAAACTTATAGCATTCTTGGATGAACACCAATTCTGTGAGGCTATGTTGGGAGAATTCAACCTGTTACAGATCGGCAAGTTTTTCACCTTGCATGCAGAACTTACACAGGAATCTATCAAACAATACCGTGAATTCATTCCAAATTCTGAAAGCTTCGTAAAAGAAAAAAATCCTTTCAAAACTGTCAAAACCGTGTCCCCAAACGAGGATCTGTTCATCGCTATCGCACCTGTCGTTTCTGAAGTCCTTTGGCGAGGTATTAGCGAATTCATCGCTGAAGAGGCAGATGACAATGTTTATGCAGGGATCTCTTCTTTTGAAGGGCTTCTGAACTTGAATCTGGAAGACGACATTTTCCCAAGCCTGACGGGTGAACTCGCTATATCGGTCTACGACTTAGCGGCGTTTGACCCAACTGCCTTGGAAAGTTTGGACATCGAATTTGATGGTGCGTTTTCAATAAATGCTGGCGGTCTGGAAACACAAGGATCCCTAATTTTTAATCCCAGTAACCTAATCAAATGGAACCTGCTGGGCAATAGCGTTTCTAACTTGCAAAACCTCTCTGTTTCCCAGACAGACTACAATGGGGTAAGCGTGTCCACATTTGCGACAAACCTTCACTACACTACAGTAGACGGACTGTTTCTTTTCGGTTCCTCGGAAGAGCAATTGCACACCCTTATTGACGAAATTAAAAACGGTAAGAGTCCGGTCTATTTCACACAGCTGCCGAAAACACCTGTAGCGATTGCCCAGTTGAACGTAGCGCGGGTTTTCGAACTTGAGAAAGGACAACCGCCTTCCGATAGGGTTCTCGTCAATTCCAATGAGATGGAACCCGTGGTGGCATGGATTTCGGTTAAAGATGGCAAAGCGTTGTTAGAAATGACACTATCGCGAAAAGACACCGGACTTCAGGCACTCGCCATGTTGATGCCTTTTTTCGTGTGGAATATGGAGTGATAGCACCCACAACACAAATGTTGGGGCTTCGGCTTCGTATCCATAACCCGAAAGAGTTCTCCAAGGAGTATTGTAGCACTTCCCTGCGCAAGAACAGACTTTTTTTATTGACCCAAACCCTCATAGATGGTATACTGTAACCCAAGTTGTGAGTTTGTAGCTATCCCTGTTAGGGTGTGCGGCTCAGATATGAGAGTATACCCGTGTTACGGGTCTGCTCTTTTGCAAAAAAAGCAAGATAAGCATTTTCGCAGAAAACCTATTGACTTTCCACAAAGAAGCAGGTATAATACTCTTATATGGCAGACTTCACCGAGATCCTCTCTTATTTCAAGGACTCCCTGGGGCAATTCGCAGATAGGAGTGCGAAATGGCTGTTAGCTAACCCAGAGAACCTGCGCGGGCTCTTTGAAATCATCGGAGAAGCCCTCGTGGCGTCTCTTGACTTCAGTCAAGTGCAGCACGTCAATACGACCTTTATAGCTGATAACCTCCGCGAACAAGAGTCGGATATGGTGTTCCTGTTGCCGTTTCGGGATGCTGAGGCGACAGAGGTGCTGCTCTACATCCTGATAGAACATCAATCCACGGTAGACCCTGTGATGGGGTTTCGGATGCTGTCTTACATGTATCACATCTGGGATCAGCAAGGGCAGGGGTGGGTTGCTGAGAGGGTTCCGAAGCGTCAGTGGCGGTTTCGCCCGGTCATTCCAGTGGTGTTTTACACGGGTTCATCAGCATGGCACCCGGTGATTTCGATGGAGGTGCTGCTGGATGTGCGGGAGCCTTTGCTTCGTTTTGTTCCGCGGTTTGAGACGTTATTTTTAGGCCTTCAGTGTGAATCGGATGGGAGTTTACTGAGGGCTGGGGGTGCGTTTGGGTGGTTGCTGCCGGTTTTGAAGCGTGCGGATGTGGTTGATTCTGGTGTATTTGTATCGGTGTTAGAGACGCTGGGTGCTCATGTGAGTGGGTTGCGTGTTTCTGAGCGTGCGTCTTGGGTTCAGGCGGTATGTTATCTGTATGCGTTAGTTGTGCACAAGCGTTCGGTTGCGGAGCGTGCCGATTTAGATCGTATTGTCTCGGAGTGCCGGGAGGCTTTGAATCTTTCTGAAGAGGCGGTAAATGTCATGCAAAGTATGGCGGAGCATTATCTGGAACAAGGCATTGCAAAAGGGATCAAGCAAGGCGTTGCAAAAGGGATCAAGCAAGGAAGAGAAGAAGGAAGGGTAGAAGGAAGAGAAGAAGGGGCTCGGCAGATGAGTATTGAAAGCACGCTGGCAACCCTCAACGCCCGGTTCCCACAGGCAGATGTCACCGCCCTGGAGCCCAGACTCCAAGCGATCCAAGACCTGAACCACCTCAAACACCTGAACCTCACGGCTGCCGTCGTTGAAACGTTCACTGCTTTCCGAGAACACTTAGCGGAAGCACGCACGGATATTGAACACAGCACGGACTTAAAATCAAACTCGTCTGGATAAAAAGTTGTCGTGTATCTGGGAGGTTCAGTTTACCCTGAAAAAAAAAGGAGGAGAAACAAAGTGAAAAACTTTTGGTTGTTGTTGCTCATCGCCATGGTCGTAAGTATTGGTTGTGGGGATGAGGATATAGAGACTGGAGATATCCTCGGAGAGAAGGTCTCTCAAAACACTAATCTGATTGCTGCCGGAGAACTTCGAAAGGTAGCAGGAGAAGCAGTTCCGGGGGCTCCGGCAAAGACGGACCCTTTGAAGAAGACTGATATTTGGAAGCAGTGGGATCCGTATGATGTGGAAATCACCTACTGGAAAAACTGGAGTCCGGAGAGTGGATTTTCCGATCAGCTAGATGAACGGGTTGTTGAGGCGGGTACCACGGTGTACACCAAGGTGGTATTCCCAATTCCAATTCCAATAACTTTTTCGGATTCTGGACACAGACCGGTACCCCCACTTGCCTCACGGTTTAATATTGGACGGATGGTGGACTACCGGATGCTCCGGTACGATGCTGAGCTCGGAGACGGGGACGCAAAACCCTTGAGCAGGGGGAATAAGGCAAAGAAATTCGTCTGCAGGTTTGATCTGCAGACAGGAGATGCTGAGCGGTCGTTCTGGACCAAAGAGTGGAATGGTGTGAGTTACGGTCTCTCAATCTACCCGAAAGTCTGCGACGTGGGACAAGATAGCACGGCACCCGTCAGTGAGTTTGTCTACACCCCGCAAGAAGATGACAGAAAATTCTCAGGATGGATACTAGGTATCCCACAGAGAAGAGATCACTCGGAAACTAAGCGTGCCAATGCGCAGCCAGTAGCTGGAGCAACCGTAACCATCGTCTCAGGAGATCGTACTGGTGAGAAGGTCATGACCAATACAAATGGTCAGTACCAATTCCCTGATTTTCGAGGACACAAGGTACATATTCGAGTAGAAGCTTCCTGCTATGAAACAAAGGAAGCGATAGTCTATCGATCTCGAGCTACACGACTACCCACAGGACCAATCCCCACATTCAGGGGAAATGATCCACAAAGAAATCCAGGCGTCGTCGTACTCGGAGCCCAATGGCCAGACACCGTACGAGAGATCCTTGAACGAGTGACCGTAATGCCTGATGTACTGCTAGCGTTTTGTGAGGTTCCCTGGGGCACGGCAGGATTCTACAGTGATGGAATAGTGTTGATGAGAGTAAACTCTTACACCACCTCACTAACCATCGCACACGAGCTAATGCATTCACATCAGGACTACGTCTCACTCACTACCGGACGAGAGTGGAGAAGATCTCCTGAAGCCAGGGCGTTCATCCGGGCGAGGAGCAAAGATCTGCAGGAGCACGGGAAAGCTGGTATCGATAAATTCCCACCTCTCTCTAGTCTCCATGAAAACGCCGCAGAATCATTTGCCGAGTGGTGGGATGAGCCGAATAGTACATGGACCGAGAAATTCAGAAAAAAAGCCCCCAACCGCTCCAAGTGGGTAGAGGAGTGGATCTGGAAATAACATACACACCCCCGTCTCAAAGAGACGGGGGTGCTTCACATATATCAAAAAAAAAAAGATATCCACGAGCAACATACCAAGAAGAACCATTCCTCCGGTACACTACACCTGTACATATGCAGCGCTCTCTCAAAACAATCAGTATTGGTAGTACCCTACTCCTCATCACCCTCCTCAGCCTCACAAATACACAAGCTGCTCCCCCCCCCAAGACAAAGCCCCCTCGACATCATTAGACCCTGTAGTGCAGGAGAGTATGCACAAATCAACCAAAACGGCCTCGTCTGCACCTCAGCCTCAGACACCACCGCACCAGTCTGTGAGGAAGAACTAAACTGCTGCAGAGCACAAGAATTTGTCAAAATCACCCCAGACGGACTCACCTGTGTTCCCATAGCACAAACCCACCTCCCAGTCTGTGGAAGGTCCTACCAGAAACCCTGTAGTGCCTGTCCCCCAGGAGGCTGCTGTCCCCCCTACACCTTCGCAAGCATCACCACCGAAGGACTCAAGTGTGTGGGAGCACCCATCTGGGTAACAAGAACGATCTACATACGTGAGAAATTCCATGGTCCCTCGTTCAACCTCTTCAACCAAACCTCAGCAATCAGAGTCCTCGGAGCACAACCCATCACCCTGTCAATTGTCGAGCGACCCCAGGGACCAGGGTGTCCAACGGTCTCCATCCAGGGTGGTAATACTCTCAGCATCGGTAACGGTCGTGTCTCCTGTAACAAGACTGGTACCAACCGAGTCTCCATCCGTGCCACAAACACCGTAGCAGGGATTACTAACAACGCAGTTGGATCATTCAACGTCCTTGTCTTGGGGGCCTGTAAGAGAGATGTTAATTGATAGGCAGCCGAGACACAACCGGTTCTTGCAAAGACGCCATTTTCAACGGGGGTTCTATCAAAATACCTTACAAAAAATTGAGCACAGGAAAAACGGATGGTATTTTTAACGAAGATTATAATCTTGACCTTGCTGGCAAAATACCGGAAGATTACTGGTGAGAGGATAAGGAAAAAATCACTTGACTTTTTTTCGTAACCGTTTTACACTTTAGAACATGTCACAATTACGTAAACACGTAAGAAATAAGCGGTTTTTAAATCCCGACACCTCGGTAGAAAGGATTTCCGAACCCTAAAGGTTAGTTCAGAATAGATTTCATCCCTGAATCTGTTCTTGATGTTTGATACGATGAAGTGTGTTATGCTGACACACGATGGGGCGATACATGCGTATCGCCCCTGTCTGTTGAATGACGTTTTTGGGTTTTAACTGTGATCTCGCCGCTACAATCTTAGCAGCTGGTGTTAATCTGCCTGATACCAAGAAGTTCCGATATCCCTATATCAAAATCAAAGTTGGGAAGCAAATAAACAACGAAATCATATTGCGTAAAACATAGAAATGTTGTAAAATAAGGGGAAAGAAAGAAGGATACTTTACTCCCTTTATTTTCGCTGAGGTATCTATAAGAGTGAGGGTTATATTAGCAGACTCTGGGGTTAATCGAACAATCAGAAAATATAAGGTAATGGTCGGCTTGATTCCCACCGAAAAACCTTGTATAATAAGCATGCGGAGGAATAGAAAATGAAAAAACTGAAGGGAATTTCAGAACAGATTCGAGATAGTATCACACAATTCATAGAGGAGGTTAATGGTGCCGAATCTGACCTCGATAAAACTGTTGTCGATATGAAAAAGCGGATCGCTGTAGCAAAAGAACTCGTCGCCGAAGCAATCGCTGAAAAGAATAGACTCGAGCAATCCCATCAAGAGGCAATTAATGCTGTAGAAGTATGGGCGAAAAAGGCTGAGGCTGCGGCGAAAGATGGAGACATTGCAGGGGCGCGAGCTGCACGGCAACGCAAACAACAGCAGGCGCAGCGGGCTGACGCTTATAAGCGCCAAATCCAGGCCCAACACGCAGTCATAACCCCCCTCAAAACTGTTCTGAACGATTTCTACCAACAGTTCCAGAACACAGTCCAGCGGACCGAAACGCTACACCACCATCAAAAACAAGCAGAAACACGCCTTGAACTCCATAAATTGCTTGGAGACATACAACCCTATCTGTCGAACACCTTCAAACAGGCTGAAGAAAAAATAAAAAAGATCGAAGGTGCAGCAGAAGTTTGGGAAAAACGGAACCCCCGAACCGAAACCGAATCGGAAAGACACGGAGAGGCATTCAATCTCGACGAGGCACTCGCGAAACTCAAAGCAGACATCTTGGATAGTAAAAAAAATGATTGAGACCTCGAACCTGACGAAATATTTCGGAGAATTGCGCGCTGTAGATGCACTCACATTACAGGTAAATTCTGGTGAAATATTTGGGTTCTTGGGGCCCAACGGGGCAGGAAAGACAACAACTATCAACATGCTCACAGGTCTACTCCGGCCTACATCGGGGACTGCCACGCTCGGTGGGTACGATATCCAGAAACAGAGTTTACAAGCGAAAGCAATTCTCGGCTTAATGCCGGATACACCTCAACTTTACGAAACGCTGACAGGGAGGCAGTTCGTCCGTATGATCGCTGCCCTATACGAGGTGCCACCGAAAAAAGCCGAAAGTGAAATGGCGTTCCTGCTCGAACAACTTGAACTTGCTGATGCCGCCGATGACCAGATGAAAGCCTATTCCTACGGTATGCAGAAGAAAATTCTGCTCATTTCGATCCTTGTGCATCACCCACAAATCCTTTTTCTGGATGAACCCACCAGCGGATTAGATCCCAGAAGTGCGCGTACCGTCAGAGAAATTTTACGAGAACGCTGTGAGCAGGGATGTACTGTCTTTATGACCACACATATCCTCGAAATTGCTGAACGTATCTGTGATCGGGTCGGTATTATTAATAAAGGGCAGCTTATTGCCCTTGGAACGCTCACAGAATTACAACAGAAACAGCAGGAGCTACAAGCACAACCGACAGAGATAAACCAGCACCCAACCGAGACACTCGAGGACATTTTTCTTGACCTCACCTCAGATCTTTCTAACGATTAAATCTGATCTATTGCGTCCGTTTGCCTCAAAGTGAGAATGGGCATTAAAAATATTAATCAACTTTTCGTAACGCTGAGATGGTTGGGCTTAACCGAAATCACCGGGAGATGAAATGGAACGGTGCCCAGATTCAAATGTTAAAAAGTATTAAAATCCTCCTAAAAGCCGATTGGCAAGGTGGGGTGAATAGTCTTAAACACAGCCGAGAAGCATGGCGTAAGGGCATTTTGAAAGGCACCGGCTACCTTGTTCTTGTCGTTGCGTTATCGGTGTTGGGCAGCTCGCTTTTCAGACATCTGCGGTTGACTGAGGCTGAGCCGCCCCTGGTATTAGGTGTCATTAACGGCTTCATGACCTTTGGTGTTATCATCGTCGCGAAGGAGTTGATGGAAAGTGCGTTAAAGATCTTGTTTCAAGCACCGGAAACAGTCCTCTTACACGCCGCTCCGATTCAACCGATCACAACTTTCGGGTACAAGTTCGTTTACCTCATTATCACGCGCTTCTTGAGTATCCTCTGCTTCTTAGGACCGCCATGGATTGCGTTTGGTGTGATATTCGGACTCCCCTGGTACTTTTACGTAGGACTCTTGCCAGCATGTTTGTGTCTTCTGACAATCATCACAAGCTACGTTACGATTAGCATGATGGTAATCGCACGCTACTTCTCATCAGGGGGCTTAATCACAACACTCAAGGCACTCGGCACCGCACTAGGCGTGACGATGGGTTTCCTCATATCGTTAATATTGTTTACAGGGCTTGAGTCAATACCAGTCAAGCAATTTTTGCTCAACAGGGCTTCTGCTGGAACAACGGACCCTGCCGCTATAGGGTACCCACACGAATGGATGGGGAGACTCTTGTTGAGTTGGACCCCTGAATCCACACTCGGGACCCGATTGCGGTGGGCACTGGGTGGAGGCATGGTGAGTCTTGTCTCTGTCGGGCTTGCAACGTTTATTGCACAATGGATTTATCAGCGCGGCTGGGAAAATATCCGACAACTGAAAACCAAACGCAAACCCACACCGAGCGATTCAGTATCTACATCCTCGAACCTAAAAAGAACGGCACTAGTCCTTGGGCGCGGCAAGGTACGCGCCATGATGCTAAAAGATTTTCTCATATTCGCTAGGCATAGTGGACGCCTGATTGCCATCGCGATGCTCACGCTTTATTTGCTCGTTCACATCGGGATTTTATTTGTGCGTGGCGCCGGTGCTGAGGCGAACGCAGCTGAAATTCTTACCGTTCAGATCGCCCTTTATAGCATTCTGATCACCTTTGGTATCAGTTGCAACGGACTTCGGAACGAAGCAAAAACATGGTGGATGCTGAAATCCGCTCCTGTCACACCGAGACTGGTGTTCACAAGTAAACTCCTGACAGCGCTGCTCTGTGCCCTGGTCTATGCGGAATTCTGGTCTCTAATCGTTATTTATCTGCTCCGAATTCCGCAGGACAGTTGGATACCGGTACTACTCATCCCTATCCTAACACTTCCAGCAGGTTGCGCAGTGAATACAATGATTGGCACATTCTCGTGGATGGCAGAACTGACCCAACAGCCGAAACCGTTCTTGCGAATTTTAACCTTTACTGTAACCCTCATTGTTGATATAATACTCATCATAACGCCCATAATAGCTTGGTATACACAAAATCTAACCGGGCTTATTGTCCTGATACTCCTCCTCGCGAGTGCTTTCGTGCTCTCTTACAAGTGGGGCATCAGTAATCTTGGCAAGTTGTTAGCCGCGCAATAGCCAAGCTATGCAACAGAAAGTAGAAAAAATGTTAATAGGATACGAAGGTATAACCCCGCATGTACATCCATCTGTTTTTGTCGCGCCGGGGGCGATGATTATCGGCGATGTGACAATTGGTGAAGCATCAAGTATCTGGTTCAACAGCGTTCTCCGTGGCGATTTAGAGCCAATTCGAATCGGGTGCCGTACCAACATTCAAGATGGTGCGGTGATACACATGGACAAAGAAATTCCGTGTCTTATCGGTGATGATGTCACAATCGGGCATGGTGCGATTCTCCATAGCTGCACCATCGGTAACGAGGCACTTATTGGTATGGGTGCGATTCTCTTAACAGGTTCGGTCATTGGCGAACGCGCCGTTATCGCCGCCGGCACGCTTGTACGCGAAGGGCAAGAAATTCCACCCGGATCCATCGCAATGGGAGTCCCCGCAGAAGTGCGACGTGAGGTCACAGACACCGAACTTGAACGCGTTCGACGTGGGAAAGAAGATTACGTTCTCCGGGGGAGTGTAATGCAAAAATCTACGCCACAGGAACATTCCTGACATTGGCAGTCAACCAGCGGGCGGAAGCCAAAGCATCTCGCAGGGCTGGGATATATAGAGATGATTGCTCTTGCAAAACCTTCTGTATCGAAACGCAAGGAACGTTAAAAATATGGCAAAACGCACATGTTTAATGATTGGTGGCAGTGGTATGGCAGGTGGCTGGATTAACGATTTCACCAGTAATTTTAGCGACCGAATCGAAATCGTCGGCTTAACAGACGTGAATACAGACGTACTTACAGCACGGGGCGAGACATTGGGGCTCAATGCATCGCAACTTTTCACAGATTTCAATGAAGCGTGTGCAACCGTGAAAGCCGACTTCTGTGGTATCGCTGTTCCACCGCAATTCCACAGCCCCGCCGCGATTGTGGCTATGGAAAACGGGATGCCTGTTATCTGTGAAAAGCCGATCGCCGATACATTGGATGCAGCGAAAGCAATGGTGCGCACCTCACAGAAAACCGGATTGCCCTGCGCTATCATCCAAAACTATCGCTACGCCGACAACAAACAGGAGTTGATCCGCATCCGTGAGGAAGGTAGATTGGGCCGACTCCAGCACATTGTCGGCAGATACGCCTGCGACTACCGCCGCTATCTCTCGTGGGGTAAAGCATGGCGACACGACATGGACTTTGGGCTCCTGTTTGAAGGCTCTGTCCACCACTTAGATATGCTGCGGTTTCTCTCTGGCGGAGACTGTGAAACCCTCATAGGATTCGGCTGGAACCCCGAATGGTCAAGTTTCAAACACTACTCCAGCGGTTTCTATATGATGCGGATGAACAATGCTGTGCACACCGCTTACGAAGGCAATAGTTCATCCGCAGGCATCGTCAACTGCTGGAATCATGAACACTACCGCGCTGAGTTTGAAGAGGGTGCCGTTGAGATCGCCGGTGGAAATCAGATGACGATCCACCGCGTCGGTGGTGAAACGGAAGTCTACGAAGCCCCGGCAATCCCGTATCAAGCACATCAGCACCTATTTGACGAATTCCTGAATTGGCTTGACGGTGGCGAACCCTCCGACACACGGATCGAGGATAACATCAAAAGTTTCGTTTTGGTCATCGCTGCAATGGAAACAACGGTTGACGGACAACCCAAACAGATCGCCGATTACCTGAGTGACTTGGCGTTGTAAAGCACAGGTATCTACGCCCGGATAAGGCGCGCCTCCAATAGGTATACGTCATGCGCAATCCAAACCCCGAAATACCGCGTGTTCTTGAGGATATTCCCGAATTGGAACAGCGCGCCTTACTTGAGAAGGTAGCGACGTGGATTGTGCGGCGCGGTTTGACGACACCGGCAATCATTTTCTTAGAAACCGGCAAACCGCTTAACTTTTTGGGCAGTCAACTTTTGATCGCATTTAGCCCATTCATTCAGGCGATCTTCAAAGGAGACGAATACCAAAAATTCGCGCTCATCCTTGAAAAGGACGCGAATGTCGAGCTACTGATTGAATTGATTGAAAACCGCTTATGAGTTTTTAACGATTGCTGCTGAGTGCTGTGTCCGTTGTCCTTGCAGAATTCCAATTGTTAAAGAGCCTTTGATGTGCTAAAAACAGCCGTCGGTTCTCCAACAGCTAGCTCCCGGAAGCCCAAGCATCGTGCCGGGCTATATATACGGAGATGATTGTTCAGACAAACCAATCGTATCAAACCGCAAGGAAAATTAAAAATATGGCAGTTGAATTGCGAATGCTTCAGATGGATCAGACGATGACGAAGGGGAAAATCGGTAAATGGCTGGTCAAGGAAGGTGACACCGTCACGCGGGGGCAGCCCATACTTGAGATTGAAACCGATAAGGTCGTCCATGAACAAGAATCCCCCACCGACGGGGTTATTGCCCAGCTGTTTGCCGAAGAGGGTGCCAACGTTCCTGTTAACGCTCTTTTAGCAATTATTGGGGCACCGGGTGAAGAGGTGGCCCGCGTTGAAGCAGGCCCCACTGTAGAACAACCAACGTCGGTACAACCTGAACGACCGAAGGCACCCCTATCAACAACAAAGGAAAGGCAGAGCCCCTCTGCTTCTAAGTTAAAAGCCTCGCCAGCAGCCCGTCAATTCGCTGAAAAGCTCGCCATTAACCTCACAGAGGTCAAAGCCTCTGGCCCCGGTGGACGTATCCTTGAAAGCGACGTACAGCGGTATATAGACTTAAGGGGAAAGGCACCCACTGCGGAAACCGCACGCCTCAAGGCATCTCCTCTTGCACGCCGCTTAGCGAAAGAACACGGGCTCGACCTCAGTTCAATTATAGGTTCTGGTCCTGACGGCAGAATTGTCCGCGATGATGTGTTGCAAGCAGCGAGTGCGTCCCACGTCCCGACCGCGCCTGTCGTAGAAACAACGGCATCCCAACAGGCAACGAAAGTTATAGCGATGAGTGGCATCCGTGAAATCATCGCAGAGCGGATGACTTTGAGTGTCCAGACGAATGCCAATGTCACGCTCCATACGGAGGTTGACGCAACAGGCTTTGTCAAATTACGCCGGATGCTTAACGATAAACTACAAGCGCGAGAGGTAAGCCTGACCTATACAGATCTGCTTGTGAAAGTCGTGGCGAATGCTCTCAGAGAACACCCCCGACTCAACGCGACGCTCACAGATGACGGGATTCATCTCTTATCGGAAATTAACATTGGGATCGCAGTCGCTTTGGAAGACGGGCTGGTGGTACCGGTCGTCAGGAACGCGGATAAAGGTGGATTAGCAGAGATTTCGGCACAGGTCAGAGGTTTCGCTGAACGGGCACGGAGCAATCAACTGACACCGGGAGAACTTCAAGGGGGAACTTTTACGATTACAAATCTCGGAAATTTTGGAATTGATGCATTCACGCCTATCATCAATCCGCCGGAGAGTGCTATTCTTGGAGTGGGACGCATTCTGAAGAAACCGGTCGTTCACGATGATGAAATCGCTATTCGGAGGATGTTGACGCTCAGCCTGACCTTTGATCACCGGGTAATAGACGGTGCGCCTGCAGCGCAGTTCCTGCAAACGGTTGCTGGCTATATTCAAGATCCATATCTTCTGTTGGTATAGTGTTCACCAACGTTCTGTCTGTAGAGATTCGGCTTCAGTGATCTGAAAAATCGACGGGTGGAGCCATCCTGTGTGCTTTCATGCCAGTTCAAGCGGAGAATATTATACGCCACCATGTTCTTTCGACCCAAGCATCGGATTGGCCTTCCCCTAAGCTGGAACTATCTCGTAGTAGCAGGAACAAATTGAGACAGAATGCGTGCGCTTGTTTAGCCGCTAATTGCTTTTCAAGTGCGTCTCTTGCCCGCTATGCTACAGCGGTTATTGTTCTCTGCGATAGGGGCACGTGCCTTCCCCACTAACCGATATTCAATCCGCTTGCCTTCAATCTCAATGGATGTGGTTGTAAACGCGGGAGGCGAGGTTAGCTTTGAGATCCGCTGGATGGGTGTGGAGGGGCGTGATAAGTTCATCTTGCTGTTTATATTCGAGAAAATCAATCAAGCGTTGCAGATTACCGGGTATATCGTTAAGATAAGCTTGTTCTGTTGCTCCGCCTTCTTTCTCCACGTATGCTTTCACTTCAGCAAGTTGACTATCGTAAAGGGTGTGGGCAACTTCGTCAAGTGTTTCGTCTACTATGCTGGGCAACTTTTCGTCAATGAATTGACTGATCTCAGCGCGCTTGATGTTGAGAATACGGAAGATACCAAAGTCCAAGTCATTGTGTGCAAAATGGAACATGTCGCGGAATTTTTCGCGGAGGGTGTTCAGGGCTTCGGTTGTCACGTTTGATTCGGGCATTCACATATTTCCCTTATTTCTATAAAGTTTGTATGCTTAACAGATTACACGAAATTTCGGAGAGTGTCAAGGTGTTTTTCAACAGAGGCATTCAATTGTCAGTTTGTGTATTTTGCATGATTTTCAGGGATTGTGTAGAAGGCTTGACTCAATTGTGGAAAAATGGTAGAATTGTAGAAAAGTGTTAGAAGACTGAGAAGGTATGGGTATTTAAAAGAAGCGTGCCTGTCATAAAGAAAGGCACCCTACAATGACTACTCACTATTATTATACACTTCATTTGAAAAAAGTCAAAAAGCCCGGGGCTACGAGATCGCTCGGCGTGCCGGCGTGGCGTTGGCAGGGGATAAATCAAACTAGAACTGGAACACCTCATGAAAACGATACTTGTTCTCTCTCTATCCTTTTTTCTGATCGCTTTACCGGCTCTTGGTGAGTTGACGGAGGCGGATATCAACCAGATACGTCTGATTGTCAATGATGCAGAAAAGCGTATAAAAGAGGAAGTCAAGGCAGAAAGCGCTATAACGCACACAAAAATAGACGGTTTAGACACACGGCTGCGAAACGTCGAAACGAATATTGCAGAGTTGCGGGGACGCAGCATCGCTTTTTCTGCAATAAAAGACTGGGGGGTAGCTCTGTGTGCTTTAGGTGCTTTGATTGTATCGATCATTGCTTTACGGAAAAAGCAAGCCACAATCTCATCGACAGCAGAGGACACTCCAAAAGCTGTGTCTCAATAAGAGGATAGCACAATTGAAAGGCACCCGTCCATTAGACAACAACGAGATTCCGGAGCGTGTTAACCTGTTTTGCCGGCACGTATAATGGAACATGTCGCGAAGTTTCTCGCGGAGGGTATTGAGTGCTTCGGTTGTTGGGTTTGATTCGGGCATTCGCATATTTTCCTTATTTTTATAAAGTCTTTATACTTTAACAGATTACACGAACTTTCGGGGGTGTCAAGGTGTTTTTCAATAGAAAACCCGAACCGAAAATAGCGAAGTCTGCGAACCTACGTGCCTCTCATCCACAAAGGCAAAGTCTAATCCGATATTGCCGCGTTGATAGCCGAATCCTGCGGTAAGTCCCCCGATAAACCGCCAACCCAACCGAGCAGCAAATTCGGCGTTTCTCGCACCGTAGCGGTATTCACCTCCGACAAGAGGTGTCCCGTTGGCAACCTCAAAAGCCGCCAATACAGTATCCGATTCCCTGTTTGGCACGTCGATCGCTATAGCAGCCCCGACACGCCATTCACGTAAGACGGATTCGGTGTAGGCAGCTTCCTCCTGTCGACGATACGACAAATTTGAAAGCAGGTTCGGAAATACCAGGCCAACCCTCACCTTTTCCCTTACAAAAGCCGATTGGATGCCGAAGTCCACACTCCAACCGCTGCCATGTCCCAAAGGCATCCGTTCGAGATTGACCGATGTGGTAAAATATTTAGCACTCATACCGATGTTCAACGTTTTCCACAGGCGAGTTGCAGCCGACAGCAGTACAATCCGTTCATAAGACAGTCCTTCTGTATCACTGGAACTGAGGATCGCTGCGCCAAGGGTCTGTCCCGTCAGAACGGGATGCGCTATACCTATGAAACTATAATTGAGCAGCCCGTACAGATCAAGATAGCTGATACCAATCTCCGAGTCAGACAACCTTGCCAGACCCGCGGGATTCCATACCAGGGCACTGGTATTATCTGTCGCTGCTGCATGAGCTCCCCCCATTCCCATGGGGCCCG
Source organism: Candidatus Poribacteria bacterium (assembly GCA_965202725.1). Classification (GTDB taxonomy): domain Bacteria; phylum Poribacteria; class WGA-4E; order WGA-4E; family WGA-3G; genus WGA-3G. The sequence continues at coordinate 2,125,678 of OZ241845.1, read as the reverse complement.
CCATGAGTTCAATGTTCTCAAACGTAGCGTTAGCCGTCCTGACCAGCAGAAAAATTAGTGCGAATAGTAGGTTTCGGTAAAATACACTAACAGAAGAGGAAGCGTGCCCCGTGTTTTTCGTGGGTCTGTCTCCAAAGCGTTTAGGCATTGCTATAGTAGAAACTACTTTACCACAAGATAATGGCATTGTCAATCTGTGCACATTTATAAGGCGTGTAAAGTTAATGTTCCATTTGACAGGCATGTATTATGCATGGTATACTATAAGACGAAAAACGTGTATCCGATATTTCAACCACTCGTAGCTGCCTCTTTTCGTGCAAGCGGGTACGCGAATTGTTCGATGTCGTGCAAAATCTCACGCTTGAGGCAGGAAAACGGATGGCATAGAAATTCTTTTACTTATGATATAAACTAACAGCGATTTTGAGGAGGAACTCTAATGTTTTTATTTAACAGTGTCCGCGTAACACTCGCAAGTTTTATGGCAGTCTTTTCGTTGATAGCACTGCCCGTGCTAGCCGAGGTTGACCCGGAAAATATTATGGGAATGTGGCTTTTTAACGAAGGGAGAGGCGGCGTTGCCGTCGATTCGTCAGCTCAAGGGAACGATGGTGAAATTCACGGTGCAAAATGGGTGGACGGAAAATTCGGCAAAGCTCTTGAATTTGATGGTGTTAGTAACTGGGTTGAGGTGCCGCATTCGCAAACCGTTGGCTTCAAAGCAGGGGTCTCATTTACAATCACTCTCCATTACAAAGGCACGAAAGTCGGCGGGGCGCTCGTTGGAAAAAACTATGAGGATACATCACAAGCGGTCCCGTGGTACTTGCTCTGGGACGATGGTTCTGCTAACAAGGTAACACTCTATCTGCGCGATAGTGCGTCAACCAGTTTCCGGGCGGATGGCACAACCGTTATTGGCGATGACAAATGGCATTTCATCGTTGGCAGAGCCGATGCCGACACGGGTAAATCCTCAATATGGATAGATGGCAAAATGGAAGCCGAAGTAGATTTCAACGAAAAAGATGGTTATGGCACGAGTGATGGCGTGTTTCACATCGGACAGCACTATGAACGGTTTACTGCTGGCATCATTGATGATGTCGCCCTCTTTAACGTCGCGTTATCAGAAGAAGATATGGAAGCAATCATGAACAACGGCGTTGAAAGCGCTGCCGGTGTTGACCCTGTAAATAAATTGGCGACGACGTGGGGCAGGATCAAACGTCAATAAAGGAAAAACAATGAAACAGCTACGGGCTTTTTCGGTGCAGCTTGCGAGCCGAAAACTTGCTATACAACTGTTCGTTTTAGCACTCCTGCTATTCGCAGGAGTGAATTGCGGGACAGAAAACCCTGTCGAGGAAACAGTAGCCCCCGCCGTGGTCCAGACACCAACGGGGACACTACGCGGAGAGATACAATCCGTTGAAGGGGTCCTGATTCAGGTACGCTTACTAAAAGACGGACAACTCTTGACGCAAACAGAGACCGAGGCGATTTACGAACTTGGATCGCTTGAAGCAGGGAATTATACTTTGCAAATATCAGCGAAAGGCTATGAAACCACAGCGATTCATGTCACAGCCATCGCTGGACGAACTGTTTCCATAGATAAGGTAACACTTGTTGCATTGGCGACTCCCGCCTCGCATCTACGCGGGATTCTAACCGATGTAGCAACCGGCGCGCCGATCTCCGAAGTACATCTCCAACTCACCGAGAAAAGCGGTAAAACCTTCGAAGCACTCACAACAGCAGCGGGCGTTTTCACCTTTGAAAACCTACCGGTAGAGCAAGCCTTCACCTTGAAAATTGAACACGCGGATTATGAAAACACCCAAGTGGTGGTACAACCGATCCCTGAAGCCGAGACGTTTGAGCTCGATCTAAAACTCATCCCGCTGCCGGCAGTAGCGGAGTTGGATCCCGGTCAAGGGCTGGGCATTGGGAGCCAAGCCCCCGGCTTTGCATTATCCGATGGCAATGGCAAACTGCACACGCTTGGCGATTATATCGGCAATAAAAACGCCGTGCTCGGTTTCTTCCGCGGTGTCTGGTGACCCTTCTGCAGAGATCAACTCGTTGAGTTGCAAAAGAACTATGCAGCGATTCAAGCTGCGGGAGCAGAACTCATCGGCATCAGTTCTGATGGTGAAGCCGAGACGAAGCAGAACGTTCAAAACCAAGGGCTCAAGTTCACTCTCCTGTCCGACCCAGACGTGGCAACGATTTCCGACTATAACGTCGTCGATCCTTTCAATCCAAGAATTGCACGGACGACATACTATGTTCTCAAGCAGGATGGAACCATCACTTGGAAGTCCATTCACAATAAGGCTGATAAAGTACCGATGGCACAAATCCTCCAGGAATTAGGTAAACTTTGATGAAACCTTACGATCCAGTTATAGCAAACATCATCGCCGACAGCCAAGAGGTGAAACACGACAGAGACAAACTGAACCGCCGCCAGTTCTTAAGACTTGCTGCGGGTGTGGGGAGCATTGGTACGCTCAGCGCGCTCCCAGCCCTTGCCCAGACTCACAGTGGACAATTACAACCTGAAAACACACAGACAGCCCCCCTCACGCCAGTCGTTGAGGCAGTCGGTAAAGAGGTCTGGAAAGACGATCAGCTTGATGAAGATGCAACGAGTGAGCTGGTCGATCAGGCGATGATGAAGCTAACCGGACGGACCTCTGCTAAAGAGGCGTGGCGGGATATTGTCCTACCTGATGATATTGTCGGTATAAAGATCAACCCGATCGGTGGTCCTGAACTCAGCACACACGCTATCATCGTTGATAAAATTATCGAGGGATTATACAGTGCGGGGGTCCTCCGCAAACAGGTCATTATTTGGGACCGGTTTGAAGCACACCTCTTGAACGCCGGTTATCCGATACGACAAGATGAAAGTGATGTCCGAACCCTCGCTTCCGACACAGAAGGCATCGGCTACGACGATGAGGTGTTTTATGAGAGCGAAAAGGATAGTATCACCCGCCGCGAAAACGGGAGCACTTTCTCGCGCTACTCCCGAATCGTCACCCAAATGGTCGATGTGCTGATTAACGTTCCCGTTCTGAAACACCATGAAATGGCAGGCGTGAGCGGGTGTTTAAAGAACCTTGCGTTCGGGAGCGTTGATAATACACGCCGATTCCATGGCAAACCGCTTTACTGCAATCCCGCTATCGGTGAGATTCTGGAACATAAGGTAATCAAAGAGAAACTGGTTCTCAACATCGTTGACGGTTTAACCGCTTCGTTTGACAAGGGCCCGATCTATCACGCTGAAAGTACGTGGAAATATGGAACCCTCTTCGTGAGTCCAGATCCTGTCATTCTCGATGTGCTGGTTCTTCAGACCGTTAACCAAAAACGCGAGGAAATGGCGTTAGATTCTGTGTCTAAGTTCTCCAATCATATCAACAACGCCAGTGCGCTCGGGTTGGGCACGAATACACTTGATCAAGCGGATCTTCAGAGCATTGAGGTGTAACGATGAAACACAACAAAATGAGTCTGCTTGCCATGCTGATTCTTTTCTGCGTTGCAACTGTATTTTTAGGGTGCACTGTGTCCTTCACGCAGAACGATAGGCTTCAACTCAGTTTATCAGAACCAGCAGAGGAAACAATGTCGATTGTTGCCGAATTTGAAGCGAGCGAAGGGGATAATCTCGCGGGTGATGTAACCCAACAAGCCGGAAGCGTCTGTGCCGGCGGGGCATGTATTATCTATTAGCGATCCCTAAACGGGTTAATAATTGATGGTCAGGGGTTATCGGTACAGAGCTTCTGTAACATGCAAGGATTACGTAGCCACCACGAGGCTTAACCAACCCGGGGAATGCCATACGGAGAAACTTCATACCGTTGATTATAACCTACAATAGATAACTACTACTCCGATTTGATTTCACCCCAAGTTATTGTTAAATTCCCTTCTGGGTCCACAGGAAGTACAGCCTCTTCCAGGAAAATAGTCCACATGAGGACTGGATCCCCGATAACCTCGTCAATACCAAGCAATTCCACTGTTCCATCGTAGGGTTCATTGGATTTGTAGATAAAGTACTCGGTTGGATCATGTGGCGCGTCAAGCATTAGTATTTCGCCTGTATCGGTATACGCGTCTGTAAACCAGCCTTTCGGGTCTTGACCGCGTTCTTCCGTACGTGTGTGTCGGCTATCCCAGGCTTGATAGACGTATACCGGCCGATCTATGTTAAACGTCAACTTATAGTCTTGCCCACCCGGGCAGTCCGCTGACGTGGAAACCTGCGTGGATCCGAGAAATTCTTTGGGGATATGCGTAATCGTATAGTCGCGATCATGGAAAAATTTACCCCCTTCTTCTAACGCAACAGCTTTATAGATTCCACCTTTATTGTCCTTTATCTCCGTTACCACTACTTGCTGTGCGAACACAGTCGACGAAGTTGCGATAAACAGAACAGCTATATAAACATACGCATGTCTCATCTGTGCCATTCCTCCGTAATTTCATTTGCAAGGCCTGTGAAAAACTTGAAAAAAAACAATATTTATGTCATACTTGTTCAGTATACAATGATCTTTTCAGTTTATCAAAACAAATTTTGCTCCAAAAAAGGGATTCGTAATGGTTAACCATATCGTCCTCCTCAAACTAAAATCAGAGGTTACCGAAGCGCAGTTAGCAACCTTGTCCGGTGCCCTCTTAGGAATGGCTGATGAAATCCCGGGCATAGAATCTATAACCGCCGGTGCAAACAACAGTCCAGAAGGGAAAAGCCAAGGGTATGCGTACGGTTTTATCGTCCGTTTTACAGATGAAGCGGCACGCGATACCTATTTACCGCATCCTTTTCACCGCCAGATAGCCAGCGAACATATTCGTCCGCTTGTCGAGGATGTGCTCGTTTTCGATTACTCTGCGCCTACGAATAACTCCAGTGTGTAGCTTGGAACGTAGTGGAAAGCAATATACGGAAAATAACCAATTAACCAGAATGCACCTAACCGACCCGCAAGGAAAATTAAAAAATGCGTTGGAATATAGTTGTAGTTGTTTCGGATACACTGCGGACAGCATATCTTAGTCCTTATGGCAACGATTGGATTCACACACCGAATTTGGCACGTTTTGCCGAACAGAGCGTCAGATTTACAAACGCGCACCCGGAATGTTTACCGACAATTCCGACGCGCCGCACGCTACATACCGGGAGACGTGCCTATCCCTTCAGCACTTATACACCCGTGCCGTGGGACAACGTCTATACTCCCGGCTGGCAACCTATGTCGTCCGATGAACCCGCAATCGCTGAATCGCTTGTGCAAAATGGGTATCACACGGGTTTCTTCGCCGATGTCCCGCACTATTTCGTGCCGGGTATGAATTTCACACGCGGTTTCCGGCAGTGGGAATTCGTCCGTGGTCAAGCCGAGGATAGGTATCGCGGTGCCGCACACGCAGATCCCGCGCTAATCTCTCGCTACCGCGGGAATCCGGAACGCATTCGCGCACATATTGTGAATGTTCAACCCGAACGCCCGGAGGAAACGTGGCACGCTGCGCGGTTATTCCGCTCCGCCATCGAATTCGTCGAACACAACCATAAAAATATGCCATTTTATCTATACGTCGATAGTTTCACACCGCACGAGACATGGGAAGCACCCATCCACTACTACGACCTCTACGGCCCCCGCGAAGACCGCGAGCCTATTTGTCTCAATCTTCCCTACGGTTCACTTAACGATAAGGAACTTGAAGATAGACTTCCAAGCGTTAAAGCCAATTATGCCGGTTTGGTCACCCTCGTGGATACATGGTTCGGAAAGTTAGTGGATACCCTTGATCGCCTCGGATTGCGTGAGAACACACTCATCATCTTCCTGGCAGACCACGGCACAAACTTTGCAGAAAATCCAGACAAAGCCACAGGAAAACCTGCCAACTTCATGTACCCGGGCACGATGGACATCCCAATGATGATAAGCCATCCGTTAGGTGTCAACGCCGGTACGACCTGCGATGAATTCGTCTATACGCTCGATGTGCCTGCTACTGTGATAGCAGCGAGTCAGGTTGAGCCTGCAGGTGAGATACAAGGACAGAGCCTGCTCCCACTTGTTGAAGGCAAAACCGGCTTCACATCGCGTGAGTACTTAACCTGTCGCTACGTCAATTCGGTTTGGTATAAAGACGCGAGGAGTTGGTATTTCGCTAGCGTGGACTTCCAGCAAGATGTCCGGTTGTTTGACCTTGAGTCGGATGTCGCGTGCCAGCACGACATCGCTGCTCAAGGGGCTGACCGGATTGCCCTAGCAAAAGAGCGGATCTTAGCCGATGCGAACGGACATTTGCCCCACTATAAACGTCAAGGGAGAACGGATGCCCTCGGCAGACCACAGTTCGCGGAGGCGTAGTTTTAATGGAGACTCAATTTTCCCAACTCAGCCATCACTTATACGTTCATCACGGACATGTCAACACAGGCATTCTCCGCGACGGAAACCGGGCACTTCTCATCGACCCAAGTGGTACGACTTTCCACACGACACTTGCAGAACTCGGTATCACTAGTATTGATCAGGTTCTTTTTACGCACCACCATCGTGATAACACATCTGGGTTTTCGATACCCCATAACACACGTGTCGGAGTCCCGGCGAAAGAGGTGGCATGGTTCAGCGAGGTTGAAACCTTTTGGAACGAGCCGAAATACCGATGGCATCTCTACAACTACCACCCACACAACCTCATGCTCGCCAATGCTATCCGTGTAGACGATACATACACCGAAGGGGCAGAGATTCGGTGGGGAGCAGCATCCTTAAAAGCCCTTGAAACGCCTGGGCATACCGATGAAAGCACTACGTATCTCATCGATGTTGACGGTGAACGTTTCGCCTTCTCCGGCGATCTCATTTATGACGAAGGTCAGTTGTGGGAACTTTATAGTCTCCAAAAAGGAAAGCAGACGAGTGACTACCACGGGTTTCTCGGCGCAAGAGATGAACTAACGGAGAGCCTTGAAAAGATTCGTCAGACCTCGCCGACAACTCTCATTCCGACGCACGGGGTTATTATGAGAGATCCCGATAGGGCAATTGACGTACTGCTTCATCGATTGGCGGACTGCTACGATAAATACGTCGCAATCTCCGCACTTCGGTACTACTTTCCGAAACTTTTTATAGCGTTCGCGGGTAACGCCGGACACATGCCTATTCGAGACGGCAAACCGCCTCCCGAATTTTTGCGGCACTTCGGCACAACGTGGCTTATCATCTCCGAAACCGGTGAGGCGTTCGTGATGGACTGCGGTGCACCACACGTCATCGAACAGATTCAGCGGCTACAAGCAGATAGTGAAATCTCAGAGGTCACACAGTTTTGGGTGACGCACTACCACGATGACCATGTTGACGCGATTCCCGAATTTCAGACTACGTTCCCGTGCGAAACGATAACAGACTCAGTCGTCGCACGAGTCATTACGAATCCGATTGGATTTCGTCTACCCTGCATCTCGCCTGCAATCGCGCGAGTCGATCGCATCACCCGGGACGGTGATTCTTGGCAGTGGAACGAGTTCACAATGACCGCCTATCATTTTCCCGGTCAAACCTACTACCACGGTGGTCTACTCGTTGAGGGACACGGCGTACGAATGTTCTTTGGCGGTGATTCTTTCACAATGTCGGGGATTGACGACTACTGTTCCGGCAACCGGAACCTACTGGGTAGGGATGCTGGTTATGAGAAATGTATACGTCTGATTCAGCAACTCAAACCCACGCATATTTTCAACTGCCACGTCAACCCGGCGTTTGATTTTACCGATGCCGAAATCGCATGCATGTTGGACACACTCGCGGAACGTGAAAAATGCTACACTGCCCTCTTCCCGTGGGACCATGCCAACTACGGTACGGACGAACATTGGGTCCGCTGCTACCCTTACGAACAGCACATCACACCGGGGGAAACAGTACAGCTACGCGTGGAAATAACGAACCACTCATCTGAGCTGCGTACGGCAACCGCCCAACCGATTCTTCCGCCAGCGTGGGGACTGGAAATCGACCCTGCACACACAACTATCCCCCCGAAAACGGATGGACATATTAACTTTCCGATTCCAATTCCACGGGCCAGTGAAGCATTAGGAAGAATCGTCGTTCCTATTGACTTCACTTATAACGCCCGACCGCTCGGTCAATTTCGAGAAGCAATTTTCGTTCTCACTTGTAGCACGAACTGTTAGTTTGCGCTAGCCAGGAGGTCAAAAATCTATGCTCAATTTATCGCACCCGACTATTGACATCGCCATTACCTGTAGCAATTTCGCCGAATCGCTGGACTTCTATCGCAACAAGTTGGAACTTAAGATTGTATTGGAAATGGAGATTCCAGAGGCTCTCGCGCGCAACGTGGGCCTTGCACCGAGCTTTACATTTGGAGCAATAACCAGAAGCAATCATTTAAAACCTAAAGCTGGACTTCTCGCGCGGAGTCGGTTGTACCTAGAAGATGTTGTTACCACGCCTGAAGAATTTAAGCGGATTCTCGACGAATATCAACAAGGTCCGGGTTCAAATCGCTGGGATTTTTAAACTATTAAATATGGACGTTGTTCTGCCATAGACATAGCGCACTGCTGGAGCGCTTCAAAGGAGAAGAATGATGCGCAATTTCAAACGATTCTCTCCATTTTTCGCCATTCTTGTTCTTCTCATGAGCGGAGCCGCACCGCCAACGGAAGAGCAGAAACCCAAAGAGGTTGAACTCCGCGGCAAGGTTGTCTGCTTAGCGGAAGCGATGCACACCCACTATAATGTAGAGCTCTTTAAAACGCATCCACATCTTTACGGAGTCAAGACTGAAAGGGGCAAATATTACACGCTCCTGCGCACCTCGTTAGCTGAGGCACTCTTCGTTGACGCTCGACTCCATGAAAAAGACCTGATTATCAACGGTCGCGTCTTTCCAAATACGCACCTGCTGGAGGTCATCCGATTTGCCTCCATTAAGGCCGGTGTTGTCCATGAACTCTACTACTACTGCGATACTTGCTACATCCGTACCGTTGCACCGGGCGATTGCGCCTGTTGCCAAGCCCCGGTTGTGCTCATTGAGAAGCCTCTAAATGTTGATTCTATAATTCCATCGCCATAGACGGAAATTCTTGTACTCATAAGCTGAGTTGGTTCGAAAGTTCACCGATAAGGGGCTTAGGGGGTTAAAAAGAGGAAAAATGACAACGCGTCCTAAAATCGCTGCGATTGCGACGATCTACCACAAATACGCACATGCCCAGCACATCGTCGACCGATTCTTGGAAGGCTACGGCTGGAACAGCCGACATCATCACCCACCCATGGATATCGTCTCCCTCCACGTCGAACAGGTCAAGGAGAACGACCTCAGTCGCGATCGGTTGGAGCGTTTTCCATCAATGAAGGGGTATCCGACAATCGCCGAAGCACTCACTCTTGGCGATGAGGAATTGGCTGTTGATGGGGTTCTACTCATTGGCGAGCACGGCGAATATCCGACCAACGAAAAGGGACAACGCCTCTATCCTCGCTACGAGCATTTCAAGCAGATGGCTGAGGTTTTTGAAAAAAGTGGGCGCAGCGTTCCCACCTTTAACGATAAACACCTCTCATGGAACTGGGAGTGGGCGCGCGAGATGTACGACATCTCCCAAAATATGGACTTCGCATTCATGGCAGGTTCGTCACTACCAGTTACGTGGCGCACTCCGTCTATCGACATGCCGCTTGGTATCCCAGTATCCGAGGCGATATGCGTAGGCTACGGTGGTGTGGATAGTTACGACTTCCACGCGCTGGAGACCTTGCAATGTATGGTAGAACGGCGCGAAGGCGGCGAAAGCGGGGTCAAATGGCTGCAAGCATACCGCGGCGATGCATTCTGGGCAGCACACCACACCGAACTCTGGTCGCGCGAACTCTTTGAGACTGCGCTCTGCCGGAGCCATACCCTCACACCATCACGGCCGGGGTTCAACAATCTGTTGCCAAATATCGATGCGTTGAAGGAGATTGTGAAAGACCCGATAGCCTATCAATATGAACACACCGACGGCTTGAAATCTACAATGATTCTGATGAACGGCTTGGTGCAGGACTTCAACTTTGCCGCCTATATCGGGTCGAACGACGAGCTCCTTTCAACGCAGATGTATCTCCCGATGCCACCCGCGCGGACGACGTTGGCGAACTTCTTCTCGCCGCTGGTCAATCATATCGAGCAGATGTTTCTGACAGGCGAGGCACCCTATCCCGTTGAACGCACATTATTGACGACAGGACTCGTTGCCGCAGGCGTTGACAGCCTTTTTACTGAAGGCGCACGGCAGGAGACACCACATTTAAATGTCGCCTATCACCCGACTGAAACGTCAACCTTCTGGAGGACATAAGGGCATGAAACGCATTGCTGTTATCGCTACGATCTATCGTTATCTATCGCACGCGCAACACTTCGCCGACCGGTTCCTCGTCGGCTATCCGACCGAGGGTAGATGGCACCGTCCGAATATGAAAGTCGTTTCTCTGTTCGTTGATCAGAAACCGGAAGGTGATCAGAGTCTTGACCGTGCCAGGGAGTTCGGTTTTTCCGTCCATCCGACGATTGCCGAGGCCCTCCGATGTGGTGGTGATAAACTCGCCGTGGATGCCGTGCTACTCATCGGCGAACACGGCGAATACCCTCGAAACGAGAAAAACCAAGTCCTCTATCCACGGTATGAATTTTTTAAGGAGTGTGTCAAAGTTTTTGAGGAAGACGGACGTGCCGTTCCAATCTATAACGACAAACACCTCTCCTATAACTTCGAGAAAGCAAAGGAGATGGTAGATGATGGACACCGCCTCGGTTTTGGCATTTTGGCAGGTTCATCTTTACCCGTCACGTGGAGATTGCCAGATGTAGAGCTGCCGTTGGCGTGCGACATAGAGGAGGCACTCATGGTCGGTGTTGGCGGTTCGGATCCGATGGACTATCACGCCTTGGAGGCGATGCAGTGTATGGTAGAGCGGCGCAAGGGTGGCGAAACTGGGGTCGCTGCCGTGCAACTCATCGAAGGCGATGCCGTCTGGGAAGCGGGTGAAAACGGAGATTGGTCACACACGCTTTTAGAAGCTGCACTTTCACGAAGCGACACACCGTGCGGTTTAACTGATGAGGACGGAAGAACACAGGACCTCCTCGGTACAGGGGAACTCCAGCGACTTGTTGAAAATCCGTCTGCTTATTTCATTGAATATAACGATGGGTTGCGAGCGACGCTTTTGATGCTCAACGGTGCAGTCCGAGATTACTGCTTCGCTGCACAACTTAAGAACGAATCGGTGCCGGTATCAACGCAGTTTTTCTTAACACCGACTCCGAATGTTACCTATTCTGCCTGTCTTATCGCCAAAATCGAAGAATTGTTTGAAACAGGTGTTGCACCCTATCCAGCAGATCGGACCTTGTTGGTGAGTGGTACATTGGAGAGTTGTTTGACCTCTCGCACCCAAGGACACGTGCGTTTAGAAACCCCACATCTTGATGTCGTATACCGCGCGCCTGCGGAATCACAGCATGCTCGGCGGTAAAATGTGAGGCAGGGTTCCAGGCCCGCCTATTTATAATGATGTTTATAAAATAACGCCAGTTTGAAAATAAATCTGTAGGTTGGGTTGAGCGATAAACACTCCAAATACATCGTCAGAATGTGCAAAGCGTCCATTTTTCAGGGCATTTCACGTGTCAATAGGCGTAGCGAAACCCAACATGCCGCTCTTATCAAACTCACGTTAAAATAAAAAAGGATACCCCCATGAAATTTGGACGCGAAGAAATTTTAGCACAATTGCGCAACAACATTGATGCAGGCAAACCGATTATTGGAGCAGGGGCCGGCACAGGTATCTCTGCCAAATGTGAGGCTGCTGGCGGGATTGATTTAATTATTATCTACAACTCTGGAAGATTCAGAATGGCGGGAAGAGGTTCACTCGCTGGCATGATGCCCTACGGGGATGCGAACCAGATTGTCGTCGAAATGGCGAGTGAGGTGCTACCGGTCGTCCCGCATACCCCTGTTCTTGCTGGGGTTTGTGGCACGGATCCGTTTCGTTTGATGGATGTCTTCTTGCGCCGGATAGATGCGATTGGATTTTCTGGCGTTCAGAACTTCCCGACGGTAGGACTGATTGACGGCACATTCCGTCAACTGCTCGAGGAAACTGATATGGGCTACGGGCCTGAGGTGGAGATGATTCGGCAAGCACATCAGATGGGGATGCTCACGACACCTTACGCCTTCAACGAAACCGAAGCAGAGCAGATGGCGGATGCCGGGGCGGATATCCTCGTTGCACACATGGGGCTGACGACGAAAGGCTCTATCGGTGCACAAACTGCACTCACGCTTGAGGATGCCGCAGAACGGGTACAAACCATCCACGACGCTGCGAAAGGGGTTAATCCCGAAATTCTTGTTATCTGTCACGGGGGGCCTATCGCTGAGCCGGAAGACGCTACATACGTTCTGAAAAATACTGAAGGCGTTGTAGGATTCTATGGGGCATCGAGCGCTGAACGTCTCCCGACGGAACGCGCGATTAGGGCGCAGATCGAGGCTTTCAAGACAATTCGGTTATAACGGACCGGCAAACTTGAGACAGCGAAAGAGGTGAACGTGCTAACCACTTACTGTGCCAGATAGTTTGCGTTGACATAACGCGTAATAATCTCAATCTCCGCCTCTTCAAGATACAGCCCGTGCTCTATCATTCGCGCAATGACCTCGGTTGTCTCCTCCTCAGAACGAGGTGGATAGTCTTCAACATCGGTGGTCGGATGGCACTGTGAGCACTTATCCTCGAAGAGTGTTCTGGCTTCGGCGGCATCGTAAGTGGCTGCTGGTCTACCGGTTGTCGCTTCTACTTCTATAGCGACAGTTGCTACCTGGACAGCCGCTTTTGCTTCAACTGCTCGCATTTGTTCTTGTCGCTGTTCTCGTACCGAAACCTGGATATCCGGGGTGATGGCAATAAGATACGCTGAGACCGTCCACTCTTCCTCTTGACGAATAGGCTCACCAATCATCGGTTTTATCGCCATACGGTTGACGAGGCGAACCCAATCTGTCGGGGTACGGGGTTTGGCGAGAATGGTGCGTAAATCGTGGCAGACGACACACTTGCGTTGTAAGACATACTGTCCCTCCCGCAATTTTCGCTGTGATGCAAGTTGGTCAAGCGGTGCAGCTGCTGGCAATCCGGCGTTTTCAAGTAACTTCCGGGTTCGCGCGACGCCTTCTTCGCTGAATGCCCCCGTCTGGGTTCGCAATGCTGCTTCGCGAAATGTGAATGGCACGGACAGCCCGATTAACAGATAGGTACAGATCAACAGACACGTGCCGATGTATGGCATCAACTCCTCAAAATGTCGGAAGAACCGAAGGATCGCAATTTTGACGAGAATCAACACACCGATTGTAATGCCAAGCATTAGGTGTGCAACGGTGCGCGGCGGTAGCTCGACTTGGTAATTCCACAAACGCGGCACCATGTGCCACATCATAAAGACATAGAGAATTGCATAGGCGTAACCGATGAGGCGATGGAGCAGCATCAATGAACCGGGTGCTTCGCTGGTATGTGTCTCTTTGTCAAACGGGTAGCCCCATAGCTTAAACATTAAAAAGACAGAGGCATTCGCGAGTCCTAAAAAAATTAGCCCCAAGATTGCACTCGTTGAAGTAGACATGTCGAATATTCCTTCCTACGTTTCTAGGACCGGACGATTTAAGCGAGAATGGTAGGGAGGTTCCATCACGGCTCGCTGGCGTTCATTTGCCCATTCTGGTACGGGATAGGCGGGAACATACGCCATATTGCCTGCTGTGTAGCGCGTTAAAACCGATCGTCTCGGATGCTCAGCAGTCCAGGGCAGTGTGCCGTGCGTTACCGCTTCTGTGAAAATGACCACATCCCCGGCTTCACAAACAACCTGCCGGATATGCTCCTGATGTTTCTGGTAAAGTCGCATGTCTCGGGGGCATGGGTAATTGCTCTTATGGCTTCCAGGAATGACAATTAACCCCCCTACTCCCGGCGGTACGTCCGTCAACTGGAATGTGACGACAGTCAAACCGTTGTGCATGCGTCCGTCACGGAAGATATAATACTGATTCGGGTCAAAACCGGGGCCAGAGGAACCATGAAAAGTATGTCCCTCCGCCCCCGGGTCCATTGAAAGCAGGAACATCTGATGATCCATCCGGAACCCTTTTCCTAGGATCACATTCAGATAAGGGATGAGCGTCGGGTGTGCGAGCATGTGCCGGAAAGGGTTACACCAGGGTTCTTCCCAGTGAAGCATACCGCCGAGCTCGCCTCTGCCCTGTTCACCTTTTAATTCCGGGGAACCCCCATCGAGTGCTTGTTCGCGTGGGCGGAGATGCGCCTGATCGCTGTGTTTATCAATTGCTTCGTTGGCAAAGGCTACCTCTTCAGGCGTTAGCACATTCTTGATAACAAGGTAACCGTTCAGATCAAATAAGTATTTTTCGTCAGCGTTCATTTTCGATGTCCTCCAGCTCATGAAAAGCCACAGGTTTTAGGTACCCGCTGTCGGCTGGCATTCACTCATGTGGCAATTGCGATGTTTGCCCTGGTCACAACGCCCGCTGGCTGATTACTGTTACACTGCGTAAGCGACAGAACCGTCCGCCCGCAAAGGTGTTGTACCGGTATTCATCGGTTGATAAGGAGTTTCTTCGATTAAACTATCGTTCAGATCAATGCCCAGCCCCGGAGCCTCTGGGATCGGAATATAACCGCCTTCCCGTCGATATGCCACTTTATAAACCGCGGATTGCTCAGATTCATCGCCTGTTGTATATTCTTGTGTGATGAAGTTCGGGATGCTTGTATCCAAATGCAGCGATGCAGCAGTAATGAGGGGGCCAAGGAAGTTATGTGTGACAACTGCGCTGTGATATGCTTCAGCGAGTGCAGCGATTTTTTTACAGTGCGTTATGCCACCCGCGAGGCCGAGGTCTGGACGCACGTATTGCGGCCCGCCTGCTTCAAGGAGTTCACGAAATTCCCAGATGCTGACATTGCGTTCGCCGACAGCAAGTGGGGTTGTCATCCGTTTCGCTAATGCTGCTTGCGTCGCGATGGTGTCTATCTGAATGGGGTCTTCAATAAAATAGAGATTAAACGGTGCCACCGCCGATTCTAAGACGATACTATTCATAGGTGTCAGTTTCCGATGTACTTCAACAATCAGATCAAGGTCAGGGCCACCGCCGGCACGCGCAGCAGCAACGATATCCCGAGCCGTGTTCACAAGCCGATCCACTGTCATGTCCTGGAAATCGCCAACCAACGGGTCAAATTTGAGTGCTGTGAAGCCCTCTTCTACAGCAGCTTTCGCTGCCTCATACATCGTTTCTGGTGTGTTTCCGCCACCGAGGAGGTGCAGCCGGATTTTGTCACGGCAATTTCCACCTAACAGTTCCCAGATGGGTACACCGAAATGTTTACCTTTGATGTCCCACAAGGCGATGTCCACCGCGCTGATAGCACCACTTAGCGCGGTTCCCCGAAACGGCCCCATGCGGTAGAGGTATTGCCAGTGATGCTCAATCCGCAAGGGATTCTGCCCAATCAGGTACTTCTTAAACGTGCCCACGATGCTATGAACAGCCTCTGGGTAACCCCAGCAGGCGGTCTGTCCGATGCCACTGATACCCGTATCTGTATGAATCCGAATCACATAGCCGTTCCCGATGAAAAATGACTCAATTTTATCAATTTTCATATCTCCCTCCTATGGTGAAGTGACTTAATTTACCCGTTTATATTGTATCACAAGGATACGAATTTAACAAGAAAGAAAACATAAGTACCAAGTGTCTCGTACTTCCAAATCAAACAGTTGACACAAATTTGTGAGCATGTTAATATAGTGGCACATTTCAGAAACCGAACACAAACTATCACGACTTGGCTGAATGATGAATATCAACGGTACCGGAACAGATTAGCGTTTGCGCTGCTCGGTTTCTACCTAATTATGGTGGCGTATTCGCTCCGTACTCATCCGCGAGCGGATTGCGTACCCCTGAAACTCAGCGATGAAGACTGAGTGGTGCTCAAAAACAGGATCGTCGGTGCCTAAAGTCATAGTACCGACAATCCATTTAAACAAACCACAAGGAACAGCAAAAAGATATGCTCAACCAAACCCAAGTTGATACATTTCGAAAAAAAGGGTTTCTCCTCGGAAACCGCGTCTTAAGCGATGAACAAGTTGACGAATTGCGCTCGGAGTTGGCGCGGGTCATTGATAATTATGAAGAGCCTGAGGTCCCACAGCCTGTACGTATTGCTAACCTCGGGGGTAAAGAAGAGAGTCCCGTCTGGCAAATCGTTAATATTTGGGAGGCGAGCGCTGCGTACCATAGACTCGTTCACAACCCCGTCATTGTGGAAGAGATTGGACAGCTGACAGCAGCAACAGAGGTGCGCGTCTGGCACGATCAAATCCAATACAAACCGCCACAAGTCGGGGGCGTCAATATGTGGCATCAGGATTCACCGTTGTGGGGGATTCTCATGCCGAAAACGAGTCAGGTAACGGCTTGGGTCGCCTTGGATGATGTTGATGAAAGCAATGGGTGCATGCGCATGGTCCCCGGCTCTCACCATTGGGGTAGCCAGATGCCGTTTTTGCGTGAGGTTGGGGACCTCGATTCATTGCCGGCCCGCTTTGAAGGCAAAGCATTAGGGGTTGAACTCTGCCCTGTGTCGAAGGGACACGTCCATTATCATCACGCCTTAACGTGGCACGGTTCGCATGACAACACCAGCGGCGATCCGCGGCGCGCGATTGCGGTGCATTATATGACAGGCGAAACCGTCTATGACGAAAGTGGTAGCCACATCATGAAACGTTTCGTTACTATCAAGGATGGCAATAAATTAGCAGGCCACCACTTCCCTCTTGTGATGGACACTGGAAAGCCGACGAAGCCGAATATATAAGTTTTTCTATAGGAGCGAAGAGATATGCTCAACCAAACCCAAGTTGACACATTTTGTGAGAAAGGTTTCCTTCTTGGAAGTCGTGTTTTAAGCGATGAGCAAGTTGAGGAACTACGGTCGGAACTGACACGTGTTATTGGCGATTACGAGAAAACCGATATTCCGCAGCCCGTGCACATTGTCAATCTTGGCGGGGAAGAGAGTCCCGTCTGGCAAATCGTTAATATTTGGGAGGCGAGCGCTGCGTACCATAGACTCGTTCACAACTCTATCATTGTAGAAGAGATTGGACAGCTGACAGCAGCAACAGAAGTGCGCGTCTGGCACGACCAAATCCAATACAAACCGCCACAAGTCGGGGGCGTCAATATGTGGCATCAGGATTCACCGTATTGGCCAATTCTTACACCAAAAACGAGTCAGGTAACGGCTTGGGTCGCCTTGGATGATGTTGATGAAAGTAATGGGTGTATGCGTATGGTTCCCCGCTCTCACCATTGGGGCAATCAGATCCCGTTCCTGCATTCCATCAAAGACATCCATTCCATGCCTGACCACTTCAAAAATAAAGAATTAGAGGTCGAACGTTGCCCTGTACCGAAAGGGTCTGTTCATTACCATCATTCCCTAACGTGGCACGGTTCGCATGACAACACTAGTGGGAATCCGCGCCGTGCCATTGCGGTGCATTACATGACAGGCGAAACTCGCTATGATGCCAGCGGCAACCACGTTATGAAACCTTTTGTCACTGTCGATGACGGCGCTACATTAACAGGCGACCATTTTCCGCTTGTAATGGCTGCCGGAACACCAACGAACCCCAATTTTTGATGAATTAAATATGAAACGCTGCGTCCTACGTCCTCGCAGACCCAGGTTTGGTAAAAGTCCATTTCTAACCTAAAGTAGGTTCTTTATTAATTTTAGAGCGTTGCCGACAACAGTGGCAACGCCCAGAGTTAATCGCTAAAAAACGGATTGGAGAAAAGTATGAAAGTTGTTGATGCAGTTGCTAAAGTCCTTAAAGCCGAGGGGGTAGAGTACTTATTCGCCTATCCGGTCAACCCGATAATCGAGGCGGCAGCGAAATTAGACATCCGTCCGATTATCGTCAGGCAGGAACGGATTGGACTTCACATGGCAGACGCAATGAGCCGAATGACCTCTGGGGAAAAGATTGGTGTATTCTGCATGCAGAGCGGCCCCGGTGCCGAAAACGCGTTCGGTGGTGTCGCACAAGCCTACGGTGATTCCTCCCCGATTGTGGTCTTGCCGGGGGGGTATTCTCGAAGCGTCACACAGATTCAACCGAATTTCAATTCTGCCTTGAACTATCAGCATGTAACGAAGTCGTGCGAGCAAGTGACAATGCCTGAAGCTGTCCCGGAAGCCATGCGCCGCGCCTTTACGCAAGTTCGGAATGGCAGACCGCGCCCCGCCCTCGTCGAATTCCCGTCAGACCTATTCAACGCGGAAATCTCGGATTCTTTTGAACCTACTCCTGTTCCGACAGTTCGTTATGGACCTGATAGCGCGTCAATTGGAGCCGCTGCAGCGGCATTGCTTGACGCAGAATGCCCAGTCATCTACGCCGGACAAGGTGTCCACTACGCTCAAGCCTGGAACGCTTTGAAAGAATTAGCAGAGCTACTCAGCGCGCCGGTGACAACGAGTTTAGGTGGTAAAAGTGCTTTTCCTGAAAATCATCCGTTAGCATTGGGTTCCGGTGGACGCGCGATCCCGAAACCGGTACATCACTTCCTCCAAAAAACGGATCTGATACTCGGTATCGGATGCAGTTTCACGCGGACGGGTTTTGGTGTCAGGATTCCTGAAGGAAAACGCGTCATCCATGCCACATTAGATCCAGCAGACATCAACAAAGACGTTCCTGTTGAAACCGCTCTCGTTGGCGATGCCGGTTTAATTTTAGACGGATTGGTAGCAGCTGTTCGCGATCGTACCAATGGTCCATCCGAAAGTCGTGCGGATGCTGTCAAGCAAGAAATTAGTGCTGTCAAAGCCGAATGGCTCGAACAGTGGGCTCCCAAACTTACCTCTGATGAAGTGCCGATGACCCCGTACCGCGTCATCCGGGATCTACTGCATACCGTCGATATCGAAAACACAATTATCACACACGATGCGGGGAGTCCACGCGACCAGCTGTCCCCCTTCTGGCAGTCCGTCGCACCGCTCACCTATATCGGTTGGGGCAAAACAACGCAGCTCGGTTATGGTCTCGGGCTCGTGATGGGTGCGAAACTGGCGAGACCGGATCATCTCTGCGTCAACGTCTGGGGTGATGCCGCTATCGGGTTTACCGGTATGGATTTCGAGACTGCGGTACGTGAGAGAATCCCGATTTTATCAGTGCTTTTCAACAACTTCTCTATGGCTATTGAGATCCCAATTATGCCAGTTTCTACTGAGAAATTCCGGAGTACAGACATCTCCGGTCACTATGCAGACATGGCGAAGGCGTTCGGTGGCTACGGTGAACGGGTTGAGACCCCGGATCAGATTGTTCCTGCTATCCAACGCGGCATTCAGCAAACACAGGAAGGTGTACCCGCACTGCTTGAGTTCATCACCGCAAAAGAAATTCAGATTTCGAGTTTCTAAAAGGAGGTTACTTATTATGAAATCCATTATCACCCTTTTTTCGATCATCGCTCTGAGCCTCAGTGTCAATACGTGGGCATTAAATGATGACGATGCACTAATGTTGTACTTCACTTTCGATGAAGGCGATGTCGGTAAAGTGACAGATGTAAGTGGGAATAGCCACGAAGGCACCTTTGAGGGGGCAGTCTGGTCGAAAGATGGTAAAATCGGCGGCGCTGTTCATCTTGAAGACTCCGAACACTTTGTGGAGGTGGACGCGGTTCCCGAATTGGACATCACCGATGAACTGACAATTCAGGCTTGGTTTTTCCCTAAGGAATCCCAAGGTGACTCTAACCTAATGGGACGCAGGAGCGAGGCAAACGTCGGTGGCTATTGTCTCCAATGGAGCTCGCAGTTTACGGGCTCACCACAAATTGAGACATGGATTAACATCGGCGGATGGCAAGGTTCACGGAACAAACAGACCATTAAGCCCGCATTAGAAGAATGGCACCACGTCTCTTCTACGTTCGATGGCGATACAATTCGCCAATATATCGACGGCAAATTGGATGTCGAATTCGCACCGCCAAAAGGTAAAATTAACAGTATTGAGGTAGTGTTCCGTATCGGCAAAGCGCAAACTGGATTACCCGGTATGATCGGTTTGGTCGATGAGGTCGCTATCTATAACCGCGCCCTCTCCGTTGACGAGATTAATCAGGATATGAAAAACGGTGTTTTCTTTGCTGTTTCGCCTGATGATAAACTGGCTACAACGTGGGGCAAGCTAAAGTTATTTTTTTAGCTATTAAGTTTTTGTGCATCGACCCACTACGTTCCGCGAGGGTTTCTGGTTAAATAGAAAAGGGGTTTAGGAAACCCGTCCTATATAAATTGCGCCAAGAAACTGCTCAAAACGAGGTGATGGAGAGCCCAGCAACGCATAATTAGGAAGTTAAATTCTGCCATAGAGGTGGGTTTTTGGGCCCGCCTTTCTGTTCATTCTATAAGGAGGGATCACTAATGAAGGCTCAAGTCTATCTAACGCTATGCGTTTTTTTCAGTTTATCTATCTGTCAAGTAGGATCCAGTGCAGGTGGAAAGGGCAATGTGAAACAGCTCGGCGAGACGTTATACGTCTGGCACTTCGACGAAGGCACTGGGGATAAGACTGAAGATGAAACTGCTGGCTTGGTCGGTGAGTTTAACGGTAATGTAAAGTGGGCTGAAGGCATTTCAGGGAGTGCCGTGGAAATGGCTGGCAAGGTGGGCAAAGCCGACTTTATAGAGGTCGCCCATTCCGACGAAGTGGATATGGACGAAGAGATTACGATGATGGCGTGGATTTACCCTGCGGAACTACCCGCGGGTGGTCAGGAAAATAAATTCACTATCTTTTTCAAGAACACCTATTATCTGCAAATCGAACCCGGGGACGGGAAACTCGCTTACTATTTTTATGACACGGATAACCCCGGTTACCATATCTCTGATGGCAAGGTGAAGGCGAAAGAATGGAGTCATGTTGCCCTTGCGTGGGATGGGGCCGAAGCTCGTTTCTACATCAACGGGGAGACGGATGGCAACGTTATCGCGCAGGAGGGACCTGGACGGAGTATGCCGGATAGATCGTTGAAATTCGGTGGCGAGAATAATGGGTGTTGTCCGCGTTTCTTTCAGGGTAGGATGGACGAACTGATGTTGGCTAACTATGCGCTCTCTGAGACGGACATCCAGAAAATCATCAGCGATACACTCGATGTCTCTGCGCGTGGTAAATTGGCAACGATGTGGAGTAATTTAAAAAGATAACGATAGGTGTATCTGTCTATTATTATTGTATGGGCGGGATTCACTCTCGCCCATTTTTCATTGCAAATAGGTAGATATGCGCGTATAATTGATTTAAATTCGTCGGCAGAAAAACCTGGGAACTTAATGGCGTTCAGAGACAATTCCTTTAAGAGCGTCTTCTTGTTGCGCGGGAGCCTTAAGTTCTGGGTTCAGGTCTACCGCCTGTGTGAGTGAGTCTACGGCCTTTTGGGACTCACCCTCTAATGCGTAGGCACACGCAAGGTTGTAGTAGAGTAGGGCAGTCTTTGGAAAAATCTGAAGCGCATGTAGGCACGAGGCCCGCGCATCGGCAGGCAAATTCTGCCGGAGATACGCAGTTGTCAGATTGACGTATCCTTCGACTATATCGGGTGCCAGCTTGATGGCCTTTTTAAAGTTGGCAACCGCTTCCGGGTACTTTGCGGCATATAGATACGCCTGTCCAAGGTTATTATAAACCGAAGGCTCTTTCGAAAAGAAAATCGTACGGGTCTTATTTTTAATTGCCCTCTGATACACTTCAATCGCCTGCTCTGCTTCGCCGTTGCGCATCAGAAAGGTGGCTTTTCGATAATGGTCGTTGAACTGTGTTTGGTGATGCCAGACCCAGAGAAATAGGACAGTGACTGCAAGGCAAAATGTCATACAGCCAATTCTAAAAACTTTATTGCCAGGTGCCTGTTCTGCTTCCTCTGTTTGTGGGTGTTCTGTAAATTGGTTCTCGTTAGAAGTCATAATTTTTTTATCGGTATCGGTCGTCATCAGTCGGTCAGAGGGCGTTCCGATAGGCGGAAAACATTGGCAATTGCCACACGATCTACTGATAGTTTGCAATAACTAATACTTCACAAAAGGAGTATCCATAAATGAAAACTTACGGATTCGGTATCATCGGATGTGGAATGATTTCAGATTTTCACTCCGCTGCAATTTCTGAATTAGAACACGGTCAGCTCGTTGCAGTTAGTTCGCGAAATGGCGAGAACGCCAAACGAATCACCGATCGATACAACGTTGACAGTTACACCGATTACACAGAGATGCTCAAACGCGATGATCTGGACATCGTTTGCGTTTGTACACCGAGCGGTGCGCACTTGGATCCCGCCGTAGCTGCGGCAGAAGCCGGTAAACACATCATCGTTGAAAAACCACTGGAAATCACCCTACAACGGTGTGATGAAATCATCAAAGCGTGTGATGCAGCAGGCGTTCGTTTGTGTGCTATCTTTAATTCCCGTTTCATGGAAAGCACGCAGCTTGTTAAATCCGCAATTGAGAGTGGCCGGTTCGGCAAACTCACATTAGGCGATGCCTATATCAAATGGTACCGTTCCCAAGAATACTACGACAGCGGCGGTTGGCGTGGCACATGGGCTCTTGATGGTGGTGGGGCGCTCATGAATCAATCCATCCACGCCATCGACCTACTCCAATACTTCATGGGCCCCGTCAAATCCGTCCAAGCCTTTACGGATACACTGGCACACGAACGTATAGAGGTCGAAGATGTTGCTGTCGCCGCACTTCGGTTTGAGAACGGTGCCCTTGGTGTCATCGAAGGCACGACCGCCGCCCACCCCGGTATGCTTAAGAAAACTGAGATCTCTGGCACAAAAGGCACTGTCGTCTTAGCCGAAGAAGACATCGTGACATGGAAATTCGATCCTGAACTTCCTGAAGATGCGGAGATTCGAGAGCGATTCGCCCAAAGAACAGATACCGGTGGCGGTGCTTCCGACCCTCGTGCTATTCATCACGACAATCACCGTCGGCAAATGGCAAATCTTATTCACGGGCTTGAGCACGATACCTCACATCTTGTTGACGGACGCGAGGGGCGTAAAGCCGTTGAAATCATCCTCGCAATCTACCAATCAAGCCGCGAGGGACGCATCGTCGAATTGCCGTTATGATAATCGTTATAAATTGTAAGTTATAGGTTAAGAGGTTCTCCTGTAACAATTGCCCCGCCGTTGGCGAACGGGTTAGCTTGGATTGTTACCACGGCGCTCTTAACCAAGAACTAAAAATCCCCTACGCCTTGTAGTCAAAAACAATTTTGATTGCTTCATGCTTCCTATTCAGTGACATCTCAAATCCGAGTTGCGCCTCCGTAAAGGGCAGATGATGCGTGATAATTGGTGACACATCAATGCGGCCTTGCGCAATCATATCCATTGCCAGTGGGAAGTCGTTAGGGGCATCGGGGCCGACGGATCCGATAAAGTTAATATTTTTTCGGAAGAAATCCGCGAAATGGAAATCGTACACCGAGTCGTCCGGCACACCGAAGGCAAGAAGCGTTCCGCCACGTCTGAGTAATTGTAGACAGTCGTTGATAGTCTCCGTTTGGTGCCCAACGACCTCAACAACCAGATCCGCCATTCTACCTTCTGTAATCTCCTCTACAACAGCGACTGGATCCTGCGCCTCAGCGTTAATCGTGTGTGTGGCACGCATCTGCTTAGCAACAGAAAGTCGGAAGTCAACAACGTCGGTTGTGATCACTGTTTTCGCACCGAGGTTGCTCAATGTATGCGTAAAAAGAAGCCCCATCGGCCCCTGCCCAACAACCACCGTATCAAGATTGAGTAGATTCGGGAGCTTCCGACAGGCCCACACAACTGTGCCAAGGGGTTGAGACATCAGGATGCAGTCTTTCCGTGGGAAATCCGTCAACGGTATCGTGACACTCTCATCCGACAAGAAGTACTCCGAAAGCCCCCCGATATAGCGTGGTAACGCAAGGACTTCGTCCCCCGGCTTGAATCTATCCGATTTACTGTCTGTAACAATACCAATTGCCTCGTGAATCGAAAGTCCCGGCTGAAGCGGATAATTTTCCGCTGGATGCTCGAGAACAAACGACGGCATATCGGTACCACAGATGGCACTATGTGCGGTTTTTATCATCACTGTGCCTTCGGGATAATCGGCAAGATTCGGTTGTTCTATGTCAACAATCTCAATCTGGCGTGGTGCAACAATTTGTCCAACTTTCATTTTTTTGCCATGGGCTCCTGGGCTGCCCTCTACATGTAAAGCAAAGACAAATTCCTCGCTAAACGCTCGGAATTTCATTTCGGGCAGGTTTTTGGGTTAATTCCAATACTGGGTTTGCTACTTCTACAATTCTTTCAGATACTCAATTAGGAGTCGGTTAACGCTTTCAAAACGTGTTCATGAAGTTTTCCGTTAGTTGCGACGACCCCTCTATTTTCGTGCATCCGCTTGCCTGCCAAAAAATTAAGGGGCAGGCCATTGGCATCTGTAACCGTCCCACCTGCTTCCTGAACAACAATCATTCCTGCAGCGTGATCCCAGATACACTCGCGGTAATCAGGATACGCTGGGTTCGGCAGACGGATATAGAGGGACGCTTCACCCCGGGAGACAATACCGTACTTCGCTTGACTGTCCATCCGGACAGGCGATTCCGTAATTCCAAGGGCTTCCGCAATCTTGCTGTGGGCATGGCTATCACTATGCGTGGACTCAAAACTCTCGGCAAAGCAATGTACCTCCTCCGATACATGGACGTGCTCTAAAAAGTTTCCAGTGTTTGTATAGAGCTGCGTGCCTCCGCCATAGGTGGCAACAAAAAGGCATCCGCGTTGTTCCATATCTGGATTATTCAAAAGATTGGGTAAATTTGGACACCCTAAAACACCCAGCTGTACAATACCGTCAACGATATAAGCCAAAGCAATTGCATATTGATCGCGACGCAGAAAACCTTTTGTACCATCAATTGGGTCTAGTGTCCAGAAGCGTTGTCCAACTTCACCATTACCGCGGTCAATCCAGTCACAAACAGTGTCGGGCACAACCGTCTCTTTTGCAAAGTGGTTCACATAACTTGCGACGCGTTCTAAAAGCGTTGCGTTCTTTCTAAGTGCCTGCGAGGCCTCTTCAGCGACAATTGCATCTTCAGGGAAAGCGTCGTCGATTGTTTTACATATCAGTGCCTGTGCTCCGAAATCAGCGACGGTTACAGGGCTTCGGTCAACTTTTTGAATTGCATCGGTTGACACTATTTCGGCTTGCACTTGCTCACAGAGTCGCATCGCCTTCAGCACAGCATTTATAGCAGTTTGTTTCCTTAATGACATTCTTCCTCTTTTTTCGAGTTATCCGTTGTGAATTGGGCGGGTGGTGGTATAGCGGGTTACCTGTAACAATCTCCCCAGTTTGGTGTATTCCGAGAAGGGGTCAGATTGCAAAACCCCTCTTAACTTACAACGCTTCACCGACATCGACTAAAAAAGTGTCAATGTCGGTAGTTCTTCAGCTTCGCGTAACTTCCGCTTCGCCATGGCGATATCGTCAACGACAGTCTGTCGGGTGATTTCAAAATCCTCACCTTCTTGTCTCAGCACATAGGCCGGATTAAAAGTAGCCATTGCGAAGGGGGCATATAGTGTATCCGTAAACCAGACACCGCGTTCTTCGGTAATACGGAAATTTCGCTGTATGAGTGCCTTTGCAGCAGGGGCACCCATACATAAAATCACCGAAGGTTGTATAAAGGCCAATTCTCCGTCAAGCCACTTGGAGCATGCTTTAATTTCGGAGGCTTTCGGTGGACGGTTTCTTAGCCGCCCGTCTTTAAGGCTTGCAGCTCGACACTTAATGATATTTGTTAGCCAGATGTGGCTGCGTGTTAAGTCGTTTGCGACGAGCACTTCATCAAGTAAATCCCCAGCGGGCCCCGAAAAGGGGAGGCTTGTCTGATTATCCGCCGCGGAGGGTCCTTCAGCGACAATCGCCAATTGTGCGGAAGCACTTCCGCTGCCGAAGACAACATTGGCACGAGTCTTTGACAAATCACATGCTGTACAAACACTTGATCGTGTTTTGAGGGTTTGCAGCTGCATCTGAATAGTACTCATATTTCTATCCTCTATTTTATTCATGTTTCCCGTGGCAGCAACAAATACACGCTATAACCCAGTAGTAGCTTGACCTAACCGGATCCCACCGTGAAACGCAATTGTGAGGGGGTAGCGATCAGTTTGTCTTCGCTTTACATTGTGAAACGGTGACCAGCGTTAATCGCTTAAAACCCAGAAGAGCCCCCAGAGGTTTTCGTAAATTGGATGCTCGCCTGCACGAATTTGTCGGGTTGCGTTTCCGTGAACGTCAATTGATATATCGGTGAGTTCCAATTATATTGATAATCACTGCCGTAAGTTGCTACACCTATGGGTAAGTACCCCTCTGGTACATGAATAAAGCAGGTACCGTCTGCCCGTCGAAGGGGTTTGCAGACGAGTAGGTAACTTTGGCTATAGCTATCCCAACCCGCGGATAGAATTTCAACCCCGCCTTGCGTATAGTGCATATCAGTCGCAAGGAGTTGTGGAATGTCTTGCTCTTCACGAAAACAGAGGAGTTTAACAGAGCGCGGGGGAATATTGAGTAAGTCCAAACTCTGTGAAATCTTACCGAGGTACTGCCGCATCCAGAAATCGTGAACGAGATACTCTTTTGATTCATCCAGTCCAAGGGCATCAAGTTCAAAGTAAGTATCATCTTCTTGGTCATTCCAATTGAAGACTGCCACAAGGTGCCAGGCCTCGTTTGGTGTTGAAATCGGCAGGCTCCAGATTCGTGGAAACAGTTCATCATAAAGATCTACTGGTGTGGCAGCCTTCCCCAAGAGCGGAAAGATCCGCGCCAAGTCCGCTGCCCGCGACGCGGTAAGTGCAGTTAATCGGTCACTGCAAAAGACGGCACCACCACTCAATGCTGCTGCTGTCATCTCCACAATCGCCTCATTGACAGGTCTCGGTTCACCAACCGCCAGTTCGCCGAAGACGTGTTGCCAGAGGCACTTATGCTCTCGGATATGGGCTGCATATCTGCTCAAACGGTGCTTTGTCCCTCGCGGGTGGTGCCAAGGATCATTGATGCGGTTTGAAGTCGTCATGCTCGAAAACGGAGGGTTGAGAAGTGGGGCATTCAACGCTATATCGCCAAGACAGGGGCCTGTGACAGCATTGTATCCAGCCAGAAAAACCGCGTTATCAGTAGATGCGACCTCCGAGCGCGCCTCTTCAATAGCATTTTTGAGTAACTCACCAGCAAGACGATAGAGCTCGACAGATGTCAGGGATTTATCGTGCCAGCGCAAGTTGTGTTCGCTGTTAGCAAGCCCCGTCGTATACGCCGTGAAATCTACATTAATGAGTGAACATCCATATTCGTTGACTATTTGTTTAATTTGTTTGCTGATATACTGCTGCACTTCAGGGTGGGAAACATCTAATAGGGCAACTTCGGTGCTGCCTTCCGGCAGATGCGTCGTAGCAGGTTTGTAATCGTTGCGCCCTGAACGCCGCCGTGACTTTTTTCTTCCATTTCGTGTCACGACCGCCTCTTGTATGCAGTAATCCGGGTGCTTCTGGACAAGTGCTGAATCTGGTAGTGCACAAAATGGGTTGATTCGAACTGCTGTCTTAAAGCCTTTTGTTTGGATCTGATTGAGAACCGTTCGCAGCTCGTCAGCGATCGTTTGTGCTTCTGGATCCTTTCCATCCAGTACATACGTCTCAAATCGCGATTCTAATCCAAGGTCTAGCTGAATATAATTTATTCCGCCGAGGAAGTTTGGTTGAAAGAACCTGTTTTCTGTGAGCTCGTCGGTTTGTGTTAAGATAGTATCCGCGTCTAACGACAGTTGAGTGGGCGAGAGGTTCCAGGCGGCAATCGGTCTATCATACCCAGGCGGGGTGTGAGGTTCAGGACAACCGTTTTTCAGTGCTAACATCTGCGTGTAGTGTTGATAGCAGGCTGCAGCAGTACCTGAAAAGTTGAGGTACACAGTCTCCGAAGTAATCTCTTCCCCGAAATCGCACCGCTGTCTACAGAGATGATAGAGTGCCCATGGATTGGCACCAGATGTTGATGTCCGTTTATGGGGTTGGGCGTTGGATGGAGACTTACCCCGACAGCCGACTTGGATATGGGGCCACCATTTTTCTGTCGTCAGAAACCCAAAAACGAAGGTCTTGCCGCTCTTGGTATCGTGAAGTACACCATCGTGACACGGATGTCTGGCATCTGTTTCACTCAACAGAAATCCGTCATAGAGCCTTCTACTCACGCCAGAGGAGACAGGTGGCATGTTGATAAAGAGATGGCAATCTGAGGGGGTTTTACCAACTAACACAACGCCCCGGTTCGTGGAAACCCCAAGTACTGTTAAATTTTCTAACTGGACTGAGCGCTCCCGATTGAGGTTCTCAACACCCACTTTCAGCAAGATAGCAGGTTGTGTAGGGTAGCAATTGAGGTATGTATTTATCCGTATGTCCTTCCCTGTCGCTTCATGCGAGAAACAGATCTGATAATACGTTCCGAAAGCATCTGTTTGTGGAAAGGCTGTGGTAAATTCGGAGTTCCCTGCATCTTCAGTATTAACAACGTTTCCGTCATCAAGGGTTATTTGTACACATCCATTGCGGATAATTGTGTCGCCACTCTCATCAATATAATCCCATGTTCCTTTTGCGAGGCTAAATTTAATCTCAAACTTACTATGGTTTATCACGACAAGGTTCCCGCGCCGTGAAACAGCTACATCATCTGGTTTCATCCCTTACTTCCTTTTTTACTGGCTATTAGCGAATGGCTGTTGGGTGTTAGCAGTTCGGTCGTTCCGCTGCTTTCAATTTCAGGAGTTAGCGAGCGTGCGTTGTGAACATTGCAGACGTTCGCACCTGACACACGACTGACTAATTGCCAACTGCTAACCGCTAATCGCCGGCTGCCCAACAATATATTATTGTGGTCGGTTCCTCGCCTATGTGGGAAAGCGAAAAAGTGTCTCCAGGGGCGAGAAACAGCACGTCGTGTTGTCCTAACACCCGCGTCTCAGCATCAGATGTCACCTCGGCAGATCCACGCTTCAGCACATAGATCGATTCAGTCTGTATCGCTTCGTGCGTAAAACGTTCGTTTTTCTTCAGGTGGATGTAGTCTAAGGATAGATGTAAAGAGCCTTTGTGGGGCGAGACGACGCTTCGCCACTCAACAGATTTCCCAAAAACAGGACCACTTCGCGCCATATTAATGACCTGGACGTTGCTCCGGTGTCCACTTTCTGGCGTTGGTGCCTCATCAGGGGTATCCTGTTCGCCTCGATAGAGTGCCATATCTGGCGGGGCTTGAAAACTAATTAGGCGTGCCATGTGCGGTGTCGTGTTGACGGTTCCATGGATTTCGCCGGCAGGTACAAAAATGAGATCGCCTGCAGCAATCGGCGTATAGACACTCTCCTGCCGGATAGCCCCTCCACCTTCTAACACGACAATCGCATCTTCTGAGGCATCGTGAGAATGCTGTGTGAATTCTTGACCCGGTGCGTGAAGTCCATGGTTCAGTGTAATTTGTGTTGAACCCATATCTGGATGCACAACACGCCAGTTTTTACCTTTGCCCATCTGAAAGGGGGTCCCGGATTGGAGATTTAAGATTTTCATGTTTTCATGGTTGTTAGTTGGCGGTTGTCAGTTAAAGAGATTTCTGACGCAACTCAACCATCTCTTAACTGAAAGCAAAGCTAATGAATGAACCCGCAACTAATAACTATTCCTCCGACTCTGGAAGGCCGATTGCCGACCGCCGCCTGCTATTCTCCGGTTGATAAAACGATACGACCGTATCCCCATAAGATTTTTGCCGAGTTTGGCACAAACTCCTAACAACGTCAGGCACAACAACCTGTTTTGCATGTTCAACAAGGAGTCTACCATCAATTCCGAGCAACGTAGTCTCTGCCAATAATGCCAAACCAGCCATATATAGTTCAATCTGACGTTGCGATCTGTCACCTAAACCGACCCCGTAGGGTGGATCAAAATAGATAAGTTCAAATACAGCTGCCCGTTTATGAAGGGAGGCAATCCCTTTTAGCAGATCACGGCACAGTAAATGATACCTCGCATTGGATTCCGTTGTAAGCTTACAAGCATCAAGATTCTGCTTTATAATCGCAATGCACCGTGGATCTCGTTCCAAAAATGTAACGTGTTTTGCCCCGCGGCTCAATGCCTCAATTCCTATACTTCCTGTCCCGGCACAAAGGTCAAGAAAATTCGCATTAACAATCCGTTCCCGTAGGGTACTGAACACAGATTCTTTTACGCGATCCGTTGTTGGTCGGACGAGACGGTGTCCTTTCGGGGCAACCAAGCGTCTGCCTCTGAATGCGCCAGCAATCACTCTCATTAGTGTTAGTTATCATACGGCTGCTGCACAGCCTTTCAATAGCCAGTTCTTGGTACCTGGTGATTGGTTTTTGAGAATGAACCTCTTAACTTATAATTTCTAACCTACAACCCCGAAAGCATATCGCCCTGACAGCTGCCTGCTGATAGCCATTCCGTCGATAACTAATTGAATAACTCCTCTATAATAGAACCGTCGTTGACGACACGAATCGGTCGCCCGGAACGGGAGTAGTTTTCCTCATCAGGATTGATTCCAAGCGCAAAGCAGAGCGAGGCGAAAAGATCAGGCACACCGACAGCACCACTAATGACCTCACTGCCATTTTCATTAGTCCCACCAATGACCTGTCCCCCGCGTGTGCCGCCGCCTGCAACGACAGTAGACCAACCGTTGGTATGGTGGTCTCTCCCCTCATTGTTGTTAATCCGTGGTGTACGTCCGAATTCACCGAGCCATAACACAATCGTCTCGTCCAGGAGATCGCGTTCGGATAAATCCTTGAGCAGCATTGCAAAGGCGGGATCTACGACATTCAGGAGTTCTTTGGTCCGTTCAAAGTTATTTTGGTGGGTATCCCATCCATCTAACGAGACCTCCACGAATTTAACCCCAGCTTCCACGAGTCGTCGCGCCATCAGACAGCCCTGCCCGAACTTATTCATGCCGTAGGCTTCACG
Organism: Candidatus Poribacteria bacterium; assembly: GCA_965202725.1. Classification (GTDB taxonomy): domain Bacteria; phylum Poribacteria; class WGA-4E; order WGA-4E; family WGA-3G; genus WGA-3G. Next base: position 2,094,222 of record OZ241845.1, on the reverse strand, counting down.
GACAGCGAGCGGTTCCTCGTTAAGTTGAAAAGCATCTATTTTAGGGGAGTTGATGAGCTGATCGGCTTTTTTGTAAATTGCTTCATGCGCCTCGGTGCTGTGTCCCGTCCGTTTCGCGATAAAATCCCTCTCAATCGCGTTGAGCATCCTGAGACGTTCCCGGAAACGGTGCGTGTCCATCTGCGCGGGATACGAGAGGTCTTCTATGGGACGCGTCGAGTCGTTGACGACAAACGGGTCGTGCGTGGCACCGAGAAAGCCGCCAGAATATGTCGGCGCATTAATATTAACGCAACTCGGAAGGTCGGAGCGGTTATGGTCAAGGTAGTAGGAGGTAAGCGAACCGAGGGTTGGGTGTCTGACTGCGCCCCCCGGGGCGTAGCCTGTATGCAGTAAGTAGCGTGCCCGTTCATGATTCCCTTCGCGGGAAATCATCGAACGAATGATAGAAAGATGGTGTGCTTGTTCAGCAACCTGCGGGAGATGTTCAGCCACGTGGATCCCTTCAACGTTTGTCGGAATCGCTGCAAAGGGCCCCCCGTTTTTGGTGTTGGGTTTGGGGTCGAAAGTGTCTATCTGACTCGCACCACCATTCATGAATAAGACGATGCACTGCTTGGCGCGTGGCAGAGTATCCTCAAGTGCCGCGACGCTACTGGGCCCGAAGTGCTGCATCGCAACGAGTCCGAGAAAACTCGTGAGGCCACTTTTGAAAAAGCAGCGGCGCGAGATTTCTTTGTGCCATAATTCTGGGGTGTCGTATTCTGGAACCCACAATTTTGCGTCCATGTTTACTCTCCTCATTTATTGCATCTATCCTATTTTAACATATCTGCGTTTTTTAGACAAGCGAAAAAATTTAAGAACGGCGCATACATATTGGAGCAATTGTCTGATTAAAACGTGTTATGCATTATGAATCTTGAGTAGTTGTTAGGAGGCCGAGGGTTTAGTGCCAAAAATTTTACGCATTTAACTGCACGGGGGAAAAAGTAGCAGGTTCTCTGATAACCGAAATTATGTGTTATATTTTTTCAATTTCCTTTGCAAGGTCCATTAATCCCTAACACTTCTGCTGTTTTGGTCCGATTCCCGTTAAACCCCGCCAAAGTTTCACGGATAAACGTTGCTTCCAACGCTTCAAGCGTCGTGCCGAGAGGGACATTCACGCTTTGTCTGTTTTCAGGGATAGCAATCTCTTGGGAGATATTCACAATAGATTGCTTCCGGTACGTCTGAATTTTTTGGGGTAGGTGCTTGGGTAAGAGCGCCCCTTCTTTGATAAGGTAAGACACCCTTTCAATAGTGTTCTCCAACTCTCGTACATTCCCGGGCCATGGGTAGGTTTCAAGAAGAGTTCGCGTATCTGGGGACATTTGTGAGACCGGAGGGCTGGAAAATTGACGGTGTTTTTTTAGAAAATGTGACACCAACACGCAGATATCCTCTTTTCTCTCCGATAGCGTCGGCAGAGATATAGAGGCAACATTCAATCGATAATAGAGATTTTCACGAAATACCTTATCTTTAACGGCTTGTGCAAGATTTCTATTGGTAGCCGCCACGATCCGAACATCCACCATGATTGGCTTTTCACCACCAACTCGTTCAATCTCACCTTCCTCAATTGCGCGTAGCAACTTCGGTTGCATGGGAAGCTGCATCTCTGTGATTTCATCAAGGAACAGTGTGCCATTATTTGCCCTTTCAAACTTACCGATATGCCGTCTATTCGCGCTTGTAAACGCCCCTTTTTCATGTCTAAACAACTCACTCTCAAATAAACTCTCAGGGACACCTGCACAAAGGTTACCGCAGCTGTGTCTATTTTCACTAAAAAAACCGGACTGTTTTTTTTCGTTGACAGTTTCTTCCTAAGCGTGGTAGACTCTAACCAGGTGTAGGCGAATCTGGGATAAAAGTGATATTTGGGTCCTTACTACCCTTACCCCAGCCCGTCTGCCATACCCAACGTATCTCAAGCATCGCGTTTTTGTGACAGATGCTGAGCATAGCAAAACCTCTATAAGGGGTTTCAGACTTCATTCGGTTAGCAATAACAGAGAGGAAGGCTTAGGCGAAGACGTTGCCCCCTGCCAATACAGATGACTGCTGTCCTGTGAAAAAGTTCGCTGAAGGACTTCAAGGCAGTAAGACGCAGATAGTGGGCATAGCTCCAATTTGACTGCTAAAACTTTTTTCAAACTCACGTTAATTAAAATATGGAACTTCAAACGAAAAATATTGTCCGTCCGGGTGAATTTGTCAGTTTGGACGAGTATCCACCCGAATATACCGGACCTTACGAGAAAAAGGGTCAAACTAAGAAAAGACTTAAAAAGTTACATAAGCAGCTCCTGGAACTTCAGGGGTTGCTTTACGCTGAAAGCCGGCACGCGCTTCTTATCATCTTGCAAGGCATGGATACTTGCGGCAAAGATGGGACCATTCGGCGGGTAATGTCTGGCATCAACGTTCAGGGATGCGATGTCGTTAATTTCAAAGTGCCAACTGTAGATGAGCTTTCTCGTGATTTCTTATGGCGTGCCCACAAGGTTGTCCCATCGAAAGGAAAGATCGGCATCTTTAACCGCTCACATTATGAAGATGTCCTTGTTGTCCGGGTGCATGACCTTGTACCAGATCATATCTGGTCGCAGCGCTATCAGCAAATCAACAATTTTGAAAAGATGCTCGTTGAAAATGGAACGATCGTCCTGAAATTTTACCTTCACATCTCGAAAGATGAACAGAAAGAACGGCTTGAATCTCGGATGAGCGATCCAACGAAACATTGGAAAGTCGAAGCATCTGATATTCGGGAGCGCGCCTATTGGGCAGATTACATGCAGGCGTACGAAGCTATGCTCCAAAAATGTAGTACGCCGTGGGCCCCTTGGCATATAATTCCTGCCGATAAAAAGTGGTATCGGAATCTCGTTATTACAGAGTGTATCGTTGATACGCTCAAAAAACTCGACATGAGGTACCCTGAACCGCCTGTGGATATTACCACACTTAGCATTGATGATTGAACGAATACCTGCGAGAACAACGGACGCAACAGCCCAGGGGCAATAGTTAGAAATATGCTTTCAGCACAGCAGTTAGCACAATTTGAAGAGGAGGGGTATCTACTCCTGTCAGGGGTGATTCCAAAAGAGACTGTCATCAAAGCGGAGCAAGCTATGTGGCAGATGATGGGGATGGATGCAGACGTTCCAGACTCGTGGGGGCAGTTTAGGCGCCCACACCTTGCCGGGTTTTACATGGAGCAGATGTCGGGGGGGAATCGTATTGAGCTTTTCGGCGTTACCCATCCTGATGTCTTCGCTTGTTGCACACCTGATTACCGCGCCGTTCTCAGGCAACTCGCTTCCCGATATCCAGAGATCCCACATTGTGAAAGTCAACAGCCGGATGGCATCTGGGCACTGAATCAATTCCCCGTTTCAGCCGAATGGCAAAGCCCGTCGCCTCACTTAGATGGCGATTTTCGTGATCTCCGATTGGATCCTGGAACCTTCCGCGCAACCAGCCTCACCTACCTTACCGATGCCAATTCGCGCGGCGGGACGACGGTGATATGGCCGGAAGGTCCACAACGGATTCGTGAATTTCGTAAGAAAAACCCGGGGTTCTCCAGCCATGTCGGTGATATGAAAGCTCGGTTTTCAGAGATGGATTTGGGTGAGCCGATGGAGGTTGTTGCGAAACGGGGGGATGTGCTATTTTTTCACCACCTGCTCCCGCATTCTGGCACAATGAATGTTGGATCTACCCCGCGCTTCGCAGTTCGGTTTCTGTGCCTATGCCTCGCCTGCCGCAAATGGAAGAAAAAAGGCGAGTGGAACATCTGGATGCCGTAAGGTCTTTTTGAATGTGTCTACTGAAGGGGCTGCCTGGGGAAAGGGGGTAGCCGAAGCGAGTGAGAAAATTGGGAGGATTTATTGGTGAAAATACAAAGAGGCCCCTATGTTGATGCTGAATGGCTGCAATGGCGACGCGGGAGTCGAGGGAAACCCTTTCGATTCCTTGATTTTCAGGCAGGGGCTGGCCGCGTTATTGCGGGTGAGACACCAAATGAAGGAGACACATTTCAAGTTTTTGTTGCTAGACTCAAGTCCAGCAGAGGAGGTACGAAAAATGAATCGATATAGATGTCACATGAAGTTTCAAGCCGCGGCGACAGAAATCCCACACCTGTTTGTGCGGATTGTCCTACCGATAGTTGTTATTTTGAACCTCGCTCTTGTCCAAGTTACAACCGCACAAGAGGTATTCTTGCAGACTGGGTTTGAGGAATTCGCCGTCGGCGATCCACCCGACGACTGGGAGGCAATTGGCGGAGACTTTGAGGTCACTAAGGACACCGCCAAAACTGACAAGCAGGCACTCGCTATCTTAGCAGGGGCAGACGGGGATGGCCTCGGTGTGCCTATAGAGACAGACACCCCTATCATTTCTGCTGAATTCTGGATTTATGTTGAAGGGGGCGGGCGCTCCTTGAATATCAAAATCGCTTCTGCTGACAATATCGGCGAGAACAATGGCTGCACCTACATCAATTGGGACGCAGATATGGTTCGCCTCTACGATGGTGCTGCATGGCAGCCCATTGGTGAATTTGAAACCGATACATGGAAATATGTTCGCATCATCGCCGATTTTGAAAAAAGCGAATTTGCATTCGCCTCAGGAGACGGTAGGAACGATACCTTGGGTGCCAAAGCAGAAAAAGGGCTTCCTTTTCGGAACCCCGCACTCGGTCCTACCGCCAAGTGGTTTGCTTTCTATGTCTGGGGCATGACATCGCCTGCTTACTTCGACGATCTACTCATCTATGAGGGAGCAGAGCCCCTCGACCTCGCCGTTGATCCAAACCAAAAGCTCACCACATTTTGGGGACAGGTGAAACGCGGGTTGTAAGAAAACGTGGGGTGTGTAATTTGTAGCATAACCTGTTAGGTTGTGTAGGCATAGGTTGTGTATATTTGTAGCATAACCTGTTAGGGTGTGCGTAGGATAACCTGTTAGGGTGTGTAGGCATAGGTTGTGTATATTTGTAGCATAACCTGTTAGGGTGTGCAGGTATGGGCTGGGTTACCCAACCCGTACGTGTATCTCAAAAATTGGGCAAAAACATTATTTTACCGAAAACCGCCAAAGATTTAGGCACCAGCAGTCCTCGGCATCCACAACGGTTCCTTCCCCATCTCCGCGAACAGCAGCTGCATTGCCAAATCTGCCTTCAGTTCGGCATGCTCAGCAGAATTCCAGAGGTTATTGACTTCCCCAGGATCCGCTTGTAGATCGAACAACTCACCATAGTCTTGGTTGTAATAGACGGTTAATTTATAACGGTCATTCACATAGGTTTTGACGTGTACCGTTGTTGGTTCATGACGGTTTTCGACAATGATATGGTCGCGTGCGTGTTCTGCTTGGCCGGACCAAACGGCGGTCTGATCTACCCCCGTCATCTGGCGCGGAATATCAATACCAGTGGCACTCAGGAACGACGGAGCCAAGTCTACCAACGTCTGCAACGCCTCCGATTGTCTCCCCGCAGGTACCACGCCGGGATAGCGCACAATAAAGGGAACGCGAATGACATCTTCATAGTGGAATGCCCCTTTTGCAACTAGTCCGTGCTGTCCGTAAAAGTGTCCATGATCAGAAGTGAACACAACCAGTGTATTGTCTGCCAATCCGAGCTCATCCAGTTTCGTCAAGATTTGCCCGATATATTTATCCATGAGACTCACCATCCCGTAGTAGACAGCGATGTCTTTCGTGAGTTCATCTCGATCTCGGAGATGGGAGTTGAACCCGTGGACCCCTTTCCCAGTTTCGCGCCAAGCCGAAAAATCCGGTTTTTGTTGTTGCGTTAGTTGAAAATGTGGCGGGTTATTGTCGTGTTCCCCTTCCGTCACAGAAGGCACGGTTAGTGCTGCCGGGTCATACATTGTATCCCAGGGTTCAGGAACAAGATATTTCGGGTGCGGATCGAAGAAACTTGCCCAGAGAAAGAAGTTTTCCCCGTTCTCTTGGTACCTTTCCATGAGGGCATTGGTGCGTTCGGCGATCCAGGTATCGTAATGGAATTCTTCGGGAATTGGCCACTTTCGGTATTGACCCCGCGCGTTCCCGGTTGGCGGTGCAAAATAGTCACGCCAATTCGGCAACCCGTTTTCTTCCATCCAGATCGCATAGTGCTGTCCGACGTGTGCTTCATCGGTGTGATTACGTGCAAGTTCAACGTGTTCAAACCCATAAAAGGGGTCATTGAAACGCCGCCAAAAGTCTAAATGTTGGAGAATGGGGTAAGATTCAAGAGACGGGAATTCCTCAGTCCCGTGGAGCGGTTGAAAGTGTGCTTTTCCGACGAGAGCCGTCCGATAACCTGCGTCCGTGAAGTCTTCACCGACGGTATGTTCATCTTCCGAGAGTTTTGTACCCAAGGACCAAGCACCGTGTTGGCTTGGATACTTCCCCGTGATAATAGATGCGCGCGTCGGCGTGCAGGTCGGGTTCGGACAATAGGCTCTGTTGAAGAGCGTGCCTTGCGCTGCCAATGCGTCCAAGTGAGGTGTCTGGATTTCAGGATTGAGGCATCCGAGGGTGTGCCAATGCTGCTGGTCGCTGGTGATGAGTAAAATATTAGGTCTGCTTTCGGTTTCCATGCCGTTTCCCTTTATTCTTGTATTTATTGATGAAATCAGCATAGCATTTTGCAGAAAATAGTTCAAGGAAGAGTACTGTAGATTTGTAGCCTGGTTTCCTATTAGGCTGTGTTTCGTAGCATAGCCTGTTAGGGTGTGCGGCTTTGCCCTTACCCCCCGTCCCCCGCAAGCGATACCCCCCCTGCCCCCCCCCGCAAGCAGGGGGGATCCTGTTGTAGCATAGCCTGTTAGGCTGTGTATTGCCCTTACCCCCCTACCCCCCCGCAAGCAAGGGGGATCCTGTTGTAGCATAGCCTGTTAGGCTCCGTAGCATAGCCTGTTAGGCTGTGCATTGCCCTTACCCCCCTACCCCCCCGCAAGCAAGGGGGATCCTGTTGTAGCATAGCCTGTCAGGCTGTGCATTGCCCTTACCCCCCGTCCCCTCGCAAGCGATACCCCCCCTGCCCCCCCGCAAGCAAGGGGGATCCTGTTGTAGCATAGCCTGTCAGGCTGTGCATTGCTCTTACCCCTCTGTCCCCCGCAAGCGATACCCCCCCTACAGTAAAAGCTACGCTACTTTCGTATCAACAACTTCCGCGTGGCACTGAAGTCGCCCGCAGTCAACGTATAGAAATATACACCGCTCGCAACCGACTCGCCCACATCGTTTGTGCCATCCCAATACGCCGCACGCCCCCGAGATACATACATCCCCGCAGACTGATAGCCTAAATCCAAACGCCGAACCAACCCCCCATCTACACTATAGATAGATATACTGACATCCGAAGGTTGCGCCAACGCATACGGCAGCCACGTCTCAGGATTGAACGGATTTGGGTAGTTCGGAAGCAGCACAGTCCGCTCCGGAAGAGGCCTATCTACCGCGTCCATAGACCTTGAAAAATAATGCAACAGAAAAGTCTGAACCTCCCCAGACAACAACTGAAAAGGCGGATAGTCGGAAAGCGCCGTCAGGTGTTTGGGCGGCGCAGCAAACTCGTTGGTTCGCAAGTTATACCGCCCTTCATAAGTCGCAGTCTGACGCCCCCCCTCACGACTTGACAGCATATACGCTTGCTTGACCTTTACCCCTATTTCTCCTACATCCCCTACACCCTTTGGGAGTATCAACACATAACTCTCTATATCGTTAGGCCGCCCAGGAGCAGTCCTGATGCCAGGGAATCTAATCTGACGGCTCACCACCACGTTCCGCAACCGAACCACCGGGTCCATCATAGCCATCAGCACCTCGTTGAGCCCAACTACCGCCTTATATTGGATAACGCTCAGGTCTGCTGCCCAGTTGATCGCAGCCCCATACACAGGAATCAGCCCCACCAGATGAGAGATGGTAAAGAGCAGCGTCTCCGCCTTTGCGGCTTGCTGAGCCTCACGGATCCTTTCTTCAGCTGTCTGCGGGTGCAGCGGGAATATAAAATACTGCGGTCCCTTGGAAAACGCATCAAGCGCCCCGGCCTCCGCAGCTAGCGCTTTCATCATCTCAAGAAACGTTTCCTGATCTGCGAGAAACGTCTTTCCATCTGTCCCCGTTAGGTATTTTTTTAGCAATACAGGCAGCAGGTTATTGTCGGAGAGGGTGTTATCGGGCACGCCTTCAAAGTCGAGGGTGATTGTGCAATCGCCATAGTGCACCTCGTCGGGTTCAACGCCTGTGATTTTTGGATACATCGCGTTGAGAACGAAGTAAGTTGCGTTTTTAGGACCAAAAGCCACATTCGAGATAAGCAGTTCCTCTGGCACTTCTAAGGCGATGGGGTTTGCGTCAGCCGTCGTGGGTGCGAGTTGCCATAGGAGGACCGTGCCGTCATAACTCCCGCTTGCGAGCGTGCGCCCATCTGGGCTAAAAGACACACTCTCGACACTATACCTATGCCCAGTGAGGGTGCGGCGGTGTTCCCCCGTGTTCACATCCCAGAGAATGACGGTGCGGTCAGAACTCCCGCTTGCGAGCGTGCGCCCATCTGGGCTAAAAGACACGGTGTTGACATCACCCGTATGCCCAGTGAGGGTGCGGCGTTCTTCCCCCGTGTTCACATCCCAGAGAATGACGGTGTCGTCATCACTCCCGCTTGCGAGCGTCCGCCCATCTGGGCTAAAAGACACGGTGTTGACATCACCCGTATGCCCAGTGAGGGTGCGGCGTTCTTCCCCCGTGTTCACATCCCAGAGAATGACGGTGTCGTCATCACTCCCGCTTGCGAGCGTCCGCCCATCTGGGCTAAAAGACACGGTGTTGACATCACCCGTATGCCCAGTGAGGGTGCGGCGTTCTTCCCCCGTGTTCACATCCCAGAGAATGACGGTGCGGTCATCACTCCCGCTTGCGAGCGTCCGCCCATCTGGGCTAAAAGACACGGTGTTGACATCACCCGTATGCCCAGTGAGGGTGCGGCGTTCTTCCCCCGTGTTCACATCCCAGAGAATGACGGTGTCGTCCCAACTCCCGCTTGCGAGCGTCCGCCCATCTGGGCTAAAAGACACACTCTCGACATCACCCGTATGCCCAGTGAGGGTGCGGCGTTCTTCCCCCGTGTTCACATCCCAGAGAATGACGGTGTCGTCCCAACTCCCGCTTGCGAGCGTCCGCCCATCTGGGCTAAAAGACACACTCTCGACATCACCCGTATGCCCAGTGAGCAGGTCAAGCTCTTCCCCTGTCTGTGCATCGTAAATCCAAATACCGATACCGCCGGCGACTGCCAGACGCGTGCCGTCTGGGGAATACGTTATTTCACTTATCCAACCTTTGCCGAGACGGGATTTCGCTCCTTCAGGTAAGCTCATCGTTGTATAGTCCTGTGCCGCGGTGTTCCCCACAACACTCAATAGCACCAAAAACCCAACGAAAAAACGGATTAGCGTTTGCATCTATACGTTACTCCTTCTTTGAAAGTTGTTCGAGGGCACAAGCGTCCTTAAGTGAATTGGGCGCGGCTCTCCTCCGCGTATGCCACATAGCTAGTAGCTTTTAGGTACTGCTTTAAAAATATGATACCATGATTTTGATTAAATTGTCAAGTCTTTCTGAGAATGTTCAAGTCTCTTTTTTCATTATCGGGCTTTGGTCTTACCCCCCCTGCCCCCCCGCAAGCAGGGGGATGCTATTGTTGTAGCCCTTACCCCCCCTGCCCCCCCGCAAGCAGGGGGAGTATCCTTTTGTAGCAGGGCTTCCTGTTAGGCTCCGTAGCATGGTTTCCTGTTAGGCTGTGCAGGCTTGTCCGCCGCAAGCAGGGGGGAGGCTATTTTTGGAGCCCTTACCCCCCCTGCCCCCCCGCAAGCAGGGGGAGTATCCTTTTGTAGCAGGGCTTCCTGTTAGGCTCCGTAGCATAGCCTGTTAGGCTGTGCAGGTTTGTCCCCCGCAAGCAGGGGGGAGGCTATTGTTGTAGCCCTTACCCCCCTGCCCCCCCGCAAGCAGGGGGGAGTATCCTTTTGTAGCAGGGCTTCCTGTTAGGCTCCGTAGCATGGTTTCCTTTTAGGCTGTGCAGGCTTGTCCCCCGCAAGCAGGGGGAGGCTATTTTTGGAGCCCTTACCCCCCCTGCCCCCCCGCAAGCAGGGGGAGTATCCTTTTGTAGCAGGGCTTCCTGTTAGGCTCCGTAGCATGGTTTCCTGTTAGGCTGTGCAGGCTTGTCCCCCGCAAGCAGGGGGGAGGCTATTTTTGGAGCCCTTACCCCCCCTGCCCCCCCGCAAGCAGGGGGGAGTATCCTTTTGTAGCAGGGCTTCCTGTTAGGCTCCGTAGCATGGTTTCCTTTTAGGCTGTGCAGGCTTGTCCCCCGCAAGCAGGGGGGAGGCAATGCACAGGCTAGTCGAAGGCACCCGCAACAAGAACGAGGTCCTGTATATTGACAACTCCATCCTTGTTGACATCTGCCGAGGGGTCTCCCGATTCGCCAAGGTTGGATGCGACGAATACGAGGTCTTGGATGTTAACAACACCATCCCTTGTGACATCCTCTTTAACAGCGAGTTCCTCACTGGTGAGAACAACTAAACCGGTATGTTCCGAGTTTTTTCCGAAAACGACAGCGTGGGTATACCACCCGCTCCACCCCTTTTGTCCAGCCTGTTCAGGACCTTTGTCGCCATCGTTGACGCAGATACCCAGACCGAACTCGAGCCCTTCACTGAATTTTTTGCCATTGACCTGCAACTCTTCCGCCGTGAACCTGAGTTCGTAGTAGGTTTTCTTTTCCGCTTCGTCGCGGATAACGGCGATATCATCGCCGGGCACAAGACCGCCACCCCCTGGGTTTTCATTCAGTGCCTCCAGGAGAATGTCCTGCCCTTTATCGTCTAAGGCGACATTGTAAAGGAACATTTGCTGCCCGGGAGTCCGTTCGCCGCTCATTTCAAAAGCGAGTTGGACACCATCGCCGTTCCACGCAGGGGCAGCAGCGTGTTCATGTTCATCATCAGTGATAATCAGCGCAAGATAAACGGCGTTCTCATCCCAAGTAATCATAAAACAGGTTTCGTGATCGTCGGCCCCCGTCCATTTTCCACCGCCGTGTGCCTGAAAAACATTGCCGTCGTATTCCAGGCCGCAGAAGGGTGTTCCATCGGTACCCGTGACCGCCTCAAGCATACCTGCCCATTCGTTAAGGTCTCCGTCAATTGTAACATCAATGCCTCCCGGTGCATTATAGACATCGTGCGTTTTACTCCGCCACTGTGCATCTGCTGTCATATTTGTAAGTAGCGCGAGCACTATTGTTAGCATCCAAATTTTGTTCATTTTTTGTCTCCTTGTTAACGGTTATCAATAGCTCTGTCCGAACTAAATGTCATGCTGTTGAAATCACCTATATGCCGTGTAATTAGGTCAAGCGCTTCGACCGTCTGGGCATCGTAAATCCAAATACCTAGAGAGCTAGCAACTGCCAGACGCGTGCCGTCTGGCGAATCCTTTATTTCTGTTATTTCACCTTGCCGAGACGGACTTTCGCACCTTGCTTGGTGAAGTATGATAACATATTGTTTGATGAATGGTCAAGTCTTTTGCGCGCCATCAAGTCTCTTTTTTAAGTATCCGGCTTTGTAGCGTGGTTTTCCGTTAGGCTGTGCAGCTCGGACGCAATTTTACCCGCCTGCCCTCCCCGAAAGCGAGGGGGAGCTGCTAAGCTGCATAAGACTGCACCGCCTAACGGTTTCCTATGCTACGAAACACAGCCTAACAGGAAACTGTGCTACGAAACACAGCCTAACAGGAAACTATGCTACACATAAGACTGCACCGCCTAACGGTTTCCTATGCTACGAAACACAGCCTAACAGGAAACTATGCTACAACTACAACTGCACAGCCTAACAGGCTATGCTACGAAACACAGCCTAACGGGTTATGCTACAACTACAACTGCACAGCCTAACGGGTTATGCTACAACTACAACTGCACAGCCTAACAGGCTATGCTACGAAACACAGCCTAACGGGTTATGCTACAACTACAACTGCACAGCCTAACAGGCTATGCTACGAAACACAGCCTAACGGGTTATGCTACAACTACAACTGCACAGCCTAACGGGCTATGCTACGCACGGGCTAACGGGAGGCACAGCCTAACAGGCTATGCTACAACTGCACAGGCTAACGGTTTCCTATGCTACACTCTTTTTACTGCAAATTCGTTTGGCACCCTTTCCGAGATGTGTTATGCTTTTAGAAGCATTGCGATCATAGAGGCTACCTCGCCCCACCGCAATTACTTGGGAGTATCTTAATGTCGGGTTCAACCGAAAAACGTCCTAACCGTGTCTATGTTTTTGCAGATCAACTCCGCTACCAGTCGTGTGGCTACGCTGGAGACCCTCGCGCACGAATACCTCATATTGACCGGCTTGCTGGGGAGATGTTCGGCGCACAAGGCCGCCGCGCGAAAAATATCTTTTATGAAGAAGCAGTGCGTGTGCCGTTTCTGGTGCACTGGCAGGGACACCTTCCAGCAGCACACCTCTCAAAGACGTGCCTGAATACGCCAGATATTATGCCGACACTGCTCGCAATGATGGAACTGCCGATTCCTACAGAAGTTGTTGGACTGAGGACCGGGTCATCCTCCGGACTGCAATGCTATAGACGTATCATCGGCAGTTCTGGCTGAGGCCTGTAAGCAGGGCTTTCAAGGAAAAGGCACAATTTATGGAAATGCCCCCGTTAACAATTGACTTCGACAAAGGCACTCTCATCCTACAAAACGTTCCGGAGGCACTCCAGCCGGAGCTGCCTGATGTGCAGTGGGACGCGCGCACGCTCACTTTCCGAGCACCCGCGTATCGCTATCGGCACATCGTTTCCCAACTGTGTGCACACGACATCCCCTATCAAGACACAGCACGACAATTCACAGTCGAGCCCTTCACGCTGCAAAAAGAGATGGTTCCCTACGCTTACCAAACCGAATCTATTGATGCTTGGCACGCCAACGGCAAGCGCGGGGTCGTGAGCCTGCCGACAGGCGCAGGAAAAACCTTTATCGCAATTCTCCTCATCGCCGAGGTCCAACGTCCCACACTCGTACATGTCCCGACGCTTGATTTAATGAACCAGTGGCAGACCGTCTTGGCAGAACACTTCGGACAAGCGATAGGGCTTTACGGCGGCGGCTATCACGAATTAGAGCCCCTCACTGTGACGACCTATCAATCCGCTGTTATGCACGCCCCTCACTACGGTAACCGGTTTGGGTTCGCGATTTTCGACGAGTGCCACCATCTTCCCGGAGACCAATATCAGTACGCCGCAATCAGCAGTATCGCTCCTTTTCGGTTGGGGTTGACCGCCACACCCGAACGCGTTGATGGCAGGGAGCGTCGGCTCTACGCGTTCGTGGGTGAATGTTGCTATGAAGCGAAAGTACAGGAACTCTCTGGGAAAACGCTCTCCGAGTATCGCGTTGTGACTATAGCCGTCGAGATGGAAGACACGGAACGCGTTCAATACGAGGCAGCACGCCGCACTTACCTCAGTTTCCTCAAACACTCGAAGATCACTATGGGGACCCCACGCGGATGGCACACATTTCTCTGGAAAGCCGCACAAACCGATGAAGGGCGCGCTGCCTTTAAGGCGTATCTCACGCAAAAGCAACTCAGTTTTGCCGCTACTACGAAACAGGCATGGGTATGGAAACTGATTCAGAGACACCGAGGCTCGCGGATTCTCATCTTTACACAGGATAACGACACAGCCTACCACCTCGGCACCCGTTTCTTTCTCCCGGTACTCACGCATCAGACGAAACTCAAAGAGCGGAAGGCCTTTCTCAACGGGTTTCGAGACGGCACCTATTCTATTTTGGTCACCTCGAAAGTTCTCAATGAAGGTGTAGATGTGCCGGAAGCGAACGTCGCTATCATTGTTTCAGGGAGCGGGAGCGTCCGGGAACACGTACAACGTTTAGGGCGCATCCTCCGCAAACGCGAAGGCAAACAGGCGGTGCTTTATGAACTTATCTCCAAACGAACCGGTGAACACTTTGTCAACAAACGGCGCAGACAACACCACGCCTATCGAAGCTAGGGTATTTTAGGGGTGAGGTCGCCTCACCTGATCCTAAAGTTATGCTAACCAAAGATCTCCTTCGGTATAAAATTAAAAACGGACACATTCTGCCCGAATTTGTGAATCCAGCCGATAGCCAGTTATTGGGACTTGCTGCGGAATTAATCGCCGTTTTTGAAGACTCGCCAGATACACAACGCTCCACGCTTTTGGCGGCGAGCAAACGCATTATTGATAGTACGCCAGGGCCACTGATCGTCCCGCGCGGACTCGAAAAGCTCCTGTTGGACCGCACCGAATTTGACACCGCCCCCAACGAAGCGCTCATCGCATTCCGTCAAAAACTCTTCACAGAGACAAGCCGCCTGCTTTCGCAAGAAACCTTCCCGGATTATGCCGACTATCAGGGGCGCGTCGCGCAGAGAATAGCCGGCGAATTGCCACAAGGCATTGGACCTGCGGAAGAGCGTGAACTTGCAGCCACACTCTACGCAGATTTACCGAACTGCCAGCCCGTCCTGACCTTCAAAACCCTTTCTCCCGAACGTCTCCTTCACCGCTACAACGCCGCACAAGTGCAAGGGCTCCTCTTGCGTTGTAATACCCTGACATTGAAACTTTCGGATTCCCTGACAGCCGAACTCCGGCAATTGTTCAAATATCTCAGATTCAACCAACTTTTATCTACAATTCGCAAAGAGGGAACGTTGTATCGCATTAAAGTGGATGGACCCCTAAACCTCTTTTACAAAACGAAACGTTACGGCGTGAATCTGGCGAATTTCTTCGTGGCAGTACTCCATCAGCCTAAGTGGGAACTCACCGCTGATGTCCAGTTTCGGAACAGAAAACCTGCTCGTTTGTCACTTGATGAATCGTGCGGTATCCAACCGATTTCACAGCAGTTTCTCGCGTATATCCCTGAAGACATTCAACTCTTTCAGGCGATGCTTCGCAATAAGACGGAAGATTGGCACATCCGACCGGGAAGCCAATTCCTCCCGTTAGTCGGTGATTTCTATTGCTTCCCGGATTATCAGCTCGTTCACAAAAGCGGCGTTGAAACTGCTATTGAACTCTTCCATCCGTGGCATCAGGGCCATCTCATCGCAAGACTTAACACGCTCGCTGGCCAGACGGATGTGTCCCTCATCCTTGGTGTTTCAAAGGCATTGGCGAAAAAACCGA
The DNA here is from genome assembly GCA_965202725.1 of Candidatus Poribacteria bacterium. Lineage (GTDB taxonomy): Bacteria > Poribacteria > WGA-4E > WGA-4E > WGA-3G > WGA-3G. The sequence goes on along the minus strand of OZ241845.1, from coordinate 2,078,841 downwards.
TGATTGCGGATGCACTCGCAGCGTCCACATATTTCTCAGCGTTCGGCTTCACATTTCGAGATGTCCCGACTCTGCGGGTCTTGCTCCCAATCCTAAATTCGCTTGTGCCAGCCAAATCTACTTGATATTTTTCTATGACCAACCTTCATCGCGAGCTTTGAGGCTCTTGATGCGATCGATAACCGCTGCCCGGTAGCCTCTGGAAGGGCGAATTACTTTAAGGATCCACAGAAAACCCCACAATCTTACCAGTTTCAATCCACCGTGCCACAGCACTCCGCCCTGGAAGTGTCGTGTTTCTGTATTCAAACGGCTCCGAGTCAAAGTTCGCGAGTATCTCAACCGTATCCCCAAACTCAGTGCGTTGCACCTGCTTATCTGAACGCAACCATTCAAAACCCGTCATCGGCTGCCCACCAATTTCCCGATGCAGCGGTGAAAAGAAAGCATAGTGCCGTTTTATCCATGCTTTATGCTTTGAAAATCTTGCTGTGTTCAGATGATACAACGGCGGGACGTTGTAGAGCAGCTCTAACAACGTTATTGTCTCTATTGCATTTTTAAATTTGAGGCTGCTATACCCCCAGTGATGCGTCGTCACGACGGAATCGTGAAACACGATCTGATAGAGCGGTAACCGGAAACGCGGATCGTAATAGAGATAGAAGTAACGTTCTTTGAAAGGCACCTGTTTAACGTGAATGGCTGGGGCCTCCGGGGGCCAGTATCCGCCTATGTAGTAAGGTGAAGTTTTGTCCTTCATATCTGGATCCCCCCACCCGATGACAGGAGACATCATCCCGTGTGCGAAGTGGATCGTCCCTGCGGCATAAGCAGACCCGCCCTCTGAACCAATGACCACCTTATGTGTGTCCCGAATCCATGCCATGCGAGCAAGTCGTGCGTTCATATCATCTAACTGCGTTGCAGGGTGTGAGGGTGAGTAATCGTCAAAGAGTTCGCCGTAAGCATCACAATCAATAAACCATGAATTAAAATCCGTTGGCATTTGTGCGAGGATACCATTGACGCGGTTTTCGACATAAGGTTGGGCAACAAGGGGGCTTAAGTGGTGTCCTTTCTGTTTAAATCCTTTACTTTTTGTGCCGTCTCTGTTGACAATCGCGCCGCTTTCATAAAGGGATAGATCAAACTGTGCCGTTTCCCACGTAGGCTCTTCGTGGGGATGATGGATGCTATGATAGGAATCGTAGGGTCCCACCAGGTAACCGAGTTCCTTCGCCTTCGCGACGGCAGTGGGGTGCCGAAACCCGTCCTGCCATGAGTCAACACCGAGCCAAAGTCTATCCAATCCATTTTTCGCGAACCGTTCCAGCAGTTTAACGGACAGTCCGTCTCCCCACTCATCTGGATGTCGGAGTGTATTCGGAAACGCTGCATAGAGCAAGAGACAGTTACGCCGGTAGAGTTCTGGGAGCGATAGTGTAGAAGGGTTTCGTGAAAGCAATTGCTCCGTTTCTGCTGTCAGAGAAATTTCTGCCCAAGCGTATGGCTTGTAAAAATTCGGTTTCTCAAGCTGCGTGCTTATCGCACGGCTCACAACGCGTTGGACGTAATTGGATGGATAATTTGACTGAGCAATTTCTCGAACGGCGTTCTGTGCCTCTGCGTTCAATCGTGAAAAAATACGTCCTTCAACGGTCTCTGGTGTTCTTTCGTTACTGCCTCGTCTCAATTTTGTGGCGAACGCCTTCCAGTCCGTTACGTCGTATAGACTGAGCATTTTGCCGCCCCACAGGTAGGCGTGCGCGGCACCGAGTAATTTTTCTGCTTCAGGAGTCTGCTCAATCTTTTCGGTGAAGGAGACGAATTCACCGTTTTGCTGGAGCCAGTGTCGGTATTGTTTCGCAGGTGCAACGGGTGATGCCTCCCCGAGTGAGATACGTACCCCGTATCTTTTCTCTTTCCAATTTGGTGTAAAGGTGTGCGACACCTGCATACCTAAGGCAGCTGTTACGGTCTTATGGAACCGGAGTTTGTTGTTGAAGGGGTTTGTTAAAATATAGGTGAGTGTTTTATCGCCAAGGTCGAGTCCCCAGAAGGGCATGGAGAGACCCGCGGTTGTGTTTATCGGTCCCTGTTCAGATAGAAAGTCCTGCCACATAGGGTCATCTTTGGGTACGTAACTCCCTTCAAAAAAAGGGAAAATATAGCCGTGGATGGGCTCAGTACCTTCAATAACCGGCCATGTTAGACTTTGCGGGTCGTTTGCGTTTGCATCGTGCGTGAATTCAATCGTTAGGGAGCCCTGCTCGCTCTCAAATTCAACACGGACGCTCAGCGAACGTTCTGGGAATCTCCAACGGATAACATTCTTTTCATCAGAAAAATCCGTTGCGTTGCCGAATTCTGTCTGCTTCGATGATATCGGTATTGTTATGTTCGTGCCTGTTGGATAGGCATACACGGCAAGCGATGCGATCAGGATTTCTACGTCCCATCCCTCGTTGCTGAAACGATACGTAGTCGGTGTATCCGCCATACTGATAGTAGCTAACAGAAATACCCCTATAGACAAAATATAAAATCGCCATCTGGACACGGGTATATATCCTCACTCAAAAAGTTGTGAGACTTTGCAGGAAAAGCCTTCGACGACATCTTCACCGGTAAGGGTATCTTTGCGTGTGAGTGTTTCGATGTCTGTCTCTGAACGATACACTGTCACCGTTTTCGCCACAGGTTCAATCACCCAGACGAGTCGGGTCCCAGCGTTCAAATAGACGAGTGCCTTTTCAACAACACGAAACTGCGCGTCTGTTGGAGAGACGACTTCAACGGCAAGGTCGGGGGGAATTGCGAACGTTTTGCGTCTGTCTTCAGGCAGTCTTGCTGTTGAAACAAACGCAATATCTGGCATCAATATCCGGTCGCCGATCTTAAAACCTGTGTCTGATGTATAGACACGGCCAAGTTGATTCTCACGAACGTGTGAGTATAAATGCCACTGAATGTTAGAACTAATATCGCCATGTTCTCCTGAGGTCGGGGGCATAGGAATGAGTTCTCCTGCTACATATTCATATCGTTCTAAATCGCTTTCAAGGAATTCCTCAAGCGTCATATCGGTTTTTAGCGCCTTTTGAGGTATGATGGTTCCTTCGGGATTGGCTTTTAGCGTCTGCATCAGCATATCTCCTTTTGAGGTGCCTGCTCAGGAAATGGACCGCGACAATTCTTCCCAGAGTGCTCGATAAAAATTCATTATGCGTAGGGGGTCGGAACTCCCGGCGATTTCAGCGAGTGTGTAGCCTGTATAGCCAGAATCTTTCAACAACGTGAAGAGTTCGCGCCACGGGTACGCGCGGCGGTGCAGTTCCGTGATATGCACCAGCCCGATCCTTCCTTTCACGAGATTGAAATTGTTTTGGATGGAGCCGTTTTCCACTTCCCCGAAGTTGGAATTCCAGCAGACATAGACGTTGTCATGGTCAGCGATGTCAATAATCGTTCGGATATGCCGCAGCTCAGAGGTGCCACTACCGTGGACTTCCAACCGAATCTGCACGCCGAGGTTCGCAGCAAATTCGCCACACTCCCGCAGTGATAATCCAATTTGCTCCAGGGTCTTTTCAACAGGCACTTCTTCCGGGAGACCGTTCGGACGTACCTTGACACCTGGTGCTCCGACATCTGCCGCCAGTTGGGAATACAGCTTCGTTCCATCTATATGCTGACGAACCACCGATTGATCCACTGCGTGATAGTCAAAAGCGGATCCTAAACCAGCGATATCAATCGGGGAGTCATCGAATTGTTGCTTCACCCGTGCGCGTTCACTTGCGGAGAGTTCTACTTCAACGCCATGGGCATGTGTTGTCCGTAACTCTACGCCTGTAAACCCTGTTGCTACACAATTGTCAATAATTGTGGGGATATCCCAATCTTTTGCCATATTATAGGTAACTAAACCAAGCTTCATAAAATCTGCTCCTTTTATTTAAAAAGTTGTGCAACTTGACAGGAGAATCCTTCAACGACATCCTCGTCGGTGAGTGTGTCGTTGCGTGTGAGCAATTTGATGTCTGTTTCCGAACGATATATCTTCACCGTTTTTGCTCTGGGCTCAAGAACCCAGACGAGCCTCACCCCTGCGTTTAAATAGGTGAATGCCTTTTCAATGACTCTGGTGTGTGTGTCTGTCCGTGAAACGACTTCGACGGCGAGGTCTGGCGGAATGGCGAACGCAGTGCTTAAATCCTCGGGCATTCGTACTTGTGATACAAACGCGATGTCTGGTATCAAGACCCGATCACCGATCTGGAAACCTGTGTCTGATACATAGACATCCCCGAGTTGATTCTCACGCACATATACCCCCAAGGGTAAAATGAGGTTTATACTAATTTTACCGTGTTCGCCTGAAGTTGGTGGCATTGGCACTAATTCTCCTTTGGCATATTCATATCTGTTCAGCAACCCTCCAAATCGCTCTCGAGAAATTCCTGCAAAGTCATTTTCTCGGCGTGCGGAGGTGTCTCTTGGGTGGCTTCGCGAATGTTTTGTTAATTCACTTTTTATTCCTCCGTAATCCAATAATCTTAATTTTCTCTATACAAACAGTTCTACGACCTGACACGAAAATCCTTCAATAACGTCTTCACCAGTAAGGGTATCTTCACACGTGAACGTTTTGATGTCTGTTTCCGAACGATACACTGTTACCGTCTTCCCGACAGGTTCGACAACCCACACGAGACGGGTGCCGGCATTAAGATAGGCAAATGCCTTTTCGATAACCCGATACTGAATATCTGTCGGTGAGACGACTTCGACGGCGAGATCTGGGGCTACAGGGGAGGCCTGACGTTTGTTATCAGGCAGTCTTGCTGTTGAAACAAACGCAATATCGGGTTTAACCACTCGGTCTCCCAATTTAAAGTCTGTATCCGCGGGATACAAACGTCCCAGTTGATTCTCACGAACATGTAAGCCCAAAAGAAAACTGATATTCATGCTTATTTCACCGTGTTCCATTGTCGGTGGTGCCATCGGTATTAATTTTCCTTTCACATATTCATATCCCGCTAAGTCGCTTTCGAGAAAACCCTCTAAGGTCATATCAGTCGCTATAGGTGTGAGAGATATTGCTGCTTGTTCGTGTGCTGCTTTTCGTGGATCCATCAGAGCCTCTCCTTTTTGATGCTCATCGCTTTCAATTGTATTCCATCGCTTTTTTTGCTATAATGTTCCATACACTTAAAAAATAAGGAGAACGCCACCATGGCTTATTCCCTTGAAGACGAATTCGGTGATATTATTGGTAAAGCCCGACGTGGGCAGAACATCCCTCAGAGCCACATCGCTACCGCCGCTGGTATTACAACAGCAGAGCTGGCGCGTATGGAACAGTATACCTTAAAACCGACAGAATCGCAAGTCTTTCGTCTCGCAGAAGTACTCAATTTAGACGGCACAAAGTTGCTTGATATTGCGACAGAGCAGTGGGAACCAGAGCCTGTGCAGCAAGGGAGCGGTGCCAATCTCGACGTTATCACAATTCGCGCGCCAGTCGGTGGATGGCCCGTCAATGCCTATCTCTTGGTATGCAAAGCCACGGGTGACGCTGCGATTGTTGACACTGCTGCGCATCCAGACCGCGTTTTGAAACAGGTAGATGCACATAACCTGAATCCGACGGTGATCCTTTTGACGCATGCCCACAGCGATCATACCGATGGGTTACCTCAGCTCCAAACCGCCACGGGTTGCGAAACTTACATTCATCAGAACGAACCGAAACCACAGAGTAACACGCGACTCCGTGAGGTCGCACACGGCGATACCCTCTCCGTCGGTGAACTTATGGTAACCGTTGTCAATACCCCTGGACATACCCCCGGCGGCTGTAGTTTCCTCACGCAGAACGCAGCATTTGTCGGTGATGCGATTTTCGCCGGTTCTGTCGGGGGGGCCAACATCTCTTATCAGGCTGAGATTGACAGTGTCCGTGACAATCTGCTCTCACTTCCTGACACGGTTAGGCTCTACCCTGGACACGGTCCCTCTACAACCGTCGGTGAAGAGAAATTACACAACCCGTTTTTCTAATTGTGTTGTTAAAAAACCTTTCATGATCCAGAGGCGGTTAGAATTGACCAAAAATCACCGTGAAGCGAAATCGTGAGTCGGGGAAGCCTACACGGGCTTCATACCCCGGTAAAGCCTTTATAGGTTTTATACCGTTGATTACATGCTAATAAGGCTTCGCGCCGTTGATTCAAAGTTCAGCGAACAATTTTTCTGAGCGTTCTATTGTGGAAGAGTTGCGAGAGTTAATCGTTAAAAAATAAAAAATTGTTTTCGTATCTAATTAAACGTTTCCTTTCGATCGGTCTATCGCTTTTAGCGGTATCGCTTCTTGTCTTTGTAATGGTGCATCTCATCCCGGGGGATGCCGCTGTCGCTATTTTGGGAGAGCGTGCTACCGAAAGAGCACTCACCGAACTCAGAGAGGAGATGGGGCTGGATAAGCCGCTTTATTATCAATACGCCAAGTTTTTGTGGGATATCGCGCATCTTGACTTCGGGCGCTCCTTTAAAACGAAGCAACCTGTCATCGACGAGATCAGACGTTATTTTCCAGCAACTCTTGAGTTAACCCTCACGGCTATGGCTTTCTCTATGCTGTTCGGCATCGTTGCGGGGGTCATCGCTGCTGTCTCGCGCGGTACGTTTTGGGACTATTTTTCCATGTCGGTCTCCCTTGCTGGGATCTCTATGCCGATCTTCTGGCTGGGGTTGATGCTTATCCTCCTCTTCTCCTACTTTTTCCCGATACTCCCCAGCACAGGGCGCTTAGATGTCGTCTTAGATTTAGAGATTCAATCCCGTACCGGTTTGTATCTCCTTGATACGTTGCTTGCCGGCAACGTTACCGCCTTTCGGAACGCCATTGCACACTTAATCCTTCCAGCAGTTACATTGGGGACTATCCCGTTGGCGATTATCGCCCGGATGACGCGTTCGAGTCTGCTTGAGGTCCTGAATCAACCGTATATTACGACGGCGTATGCGAAAGGCTTGTCGCGGTGGAAGGTTATTAGCAGACACGCTATGAAGAATAGTATGGTGCCTGTTTTGACGATTATCGGATTGGAATTCGGCTATTTGATGGGGGGCGCGATTTTAACCGAGCATATCTTCTCGTGGCCCGGACTCGGCTCGTGGTTACGTGCCGCCGTTGAGGCGCGCGATGTCCGTGCGGTACAAGGGGGCGTACTTTTCGTCGCAACGGTCTTTATGCTCGTCAACCTTATCGTCGATATGTTGTATGCGTATTTCGATCCGCGTATCCGAGTGGAGGACGCTGCCCAATGAACACCTCCATAACGTCTACCAGCCAAGGCCAGGTCTTCCGGAAGTTGCTCAGACACCGTTCTGCGGCTATAGGTGCCTCCATCATCCTATTTTTTCTTGTTGTCGCTATTTTCGCGCCACTCATCGCGACACACGATCCGAGACAGGCAAACGTCGTTGAGCGTCTCAGCGGTTGGTCAGCAAGACACTACCTCGGTACCGATGGTGTGGGACGCGACATCTTCAGCAGGATCGTCTACGGCACTCGGATCTCTCTGCGGGTCGGGCTTATCGCCATGACCTTCTCGATCGGGTTCGGCACGCTGTTCGGCGCAATCGCCGGTTATTACGGGGGTAGACTTGATAACGCGATTATGCGGGGCATGGATATGATGCTTGCGATGCCGAGTATCCTCCTCGCGATGGTGATTGTCACGATTTTGGGACAGAGTCTCACGAATGCGATTATCGCTGTTTCTATCGTTTATATTCCCCAGTACGCACGAATTTTACGGGCTGCCGTCCTCAAGGTTCGGGAGTTAGATTACGTCGTTGCCGCAAAAGTCATTGGTGCGAGTGACAGGCGTATCCTCCTAACGACTGTGCTTCCGAACTGTATTGCCCCACTGATTGTCCAAGCCACGTTGGGGATCGGCGCAGCAATTTTAGATGCGGCGGGTCTCAGTTTTTTAGGACTCGGCGCAGAGATTGGCGAACCCGAATGGGGGGCAATGCTTAATGAAAATAGGAAGTTTATCCGCCGTGCCCCGCTCACTGTCACTGCCCCAGGAGTTGCTATTTTCCTGATTGTCTTAGGTTTCAACCTCCTCGGCGATGCGCTCCGGGACGCGCTGGATCCACAAATAGGTTGAGGGAAGTCATCATAAGTTCCCGCCTTTGTTGCATAATCTTTTTTATTGTGATGTTGTAGCATGGTTTCCTGTTAGGCTGTGTCTCTGCGTGGGGGTAGTATAACCTGTTAGGCTGTGTCATTGTAGTAGCATGGTTTCCTGTTAGGCTGTGTCATTGTAGTAGCATGGTTTCCTGTTAGGCTGTGTCTCTGCGTGAGGTAGTATAACCTGTTAGGCTGTGTCATTGTAGTAGCATGGTTTCCTGTTAGGCTGTGTCATTGTAGTAGCATGGTTTCCTGTTAGGCTGTGTCATTGTAGTAGCATGGTTTCCTGTTAGGCTGTGTCTCTGCGTGGGGGTAGTATAACCTGTTAGGCTGTGTCATTGTAGTAGCATGGTTTCCTGTTAGGCTGTGTCATTGTAGTAGCATGGTTTCCTGTTAGGCTGTGTCATTGTAGTAGCATGGTTTCCTGTTAGGCTGTGCCATTGTTGTAGCATAACCTGTTAGGCTGTGCCACTGCCTCCGAAAACGGACATTTTACGCGAAAGATCACAAGTTTTATTCCTAAAATTTTTTTAGGCAACAACTCGGGTTAGTATCTATGAGTTGATGGTATTTTATCGCTTTGGCTCATGATTATGCTATGGCCCTATAATATACCAGGGGTTACAAGGATTTATATCTATAGAAAAGTATGTCAGGAAATGGCAGCACTTCAGCGGAGGTTCTCTGTCTGTAGAACATAAAGAATAAAAAAATTGACATTTTGGGCATTTTAAGATAGGATAACCCAAATGTTAAGAGATGGGATCGAAAGGCACAGCCCTGCACAAAACAAACCGCCGCACATCTGCTTTATGTCAGGAACAGATATGAACAATGATTCCTATTTATACATACCCCTAACACAATTAATTGATGGAGAAAGTTTCTATGGCAGCACCCCAAACTATTTTGTCGCTCTTAGAAAACCTTCGCGGTATAGAGCCGCTCAAACAACTTTTCTGGGTAGAACTCAACTATGATCGTGTCAATGATCCTGTCAACGAACTCCCTGATGGCACTGTCGATCTTGTCGCGGAGCCGCCTCTCCGTTTGGCTACAGGCGGAAGCGATAAGAATTTTCACATTATTTATGTAAAACTGAAAACAGAACGCCTTCGGAAAACCGACGAACGTCAAATTATCGCCCACCTCCAAACCTGGTACCCAGATGCCCTCTATGTCTTTAGCAATGTTGCCCAAGAGGAATGGCATTTTATCAACGTTAAACTTGCCCGCGAGAAAAAAGAAAAATCTGAACAACACGAAAGGGATGTAAAATCGCGCACCCTTTTTAGGCGAATCACCATCGCACCGGATGAGAGACTCCGCACGGCAGCCGAACGTATTGCGATGCTAGATCTTGAAGAGCTGGGTGAACAAGATACGTTCCTCGAAAGCCGCGAACTGCTAACCGCATTGGAGATTAGAAAATGCCATGAGGAGGCTTTCAACGTCGAAGCGGTTACAGAGGCATTTTTTGAGGGCTACAAGCGCATTTTCGGGGCACTCCAAACTGAACTCCGTCATCAGACAGATGATGTAAAATGGGTACACGATTGGTCCCAACAATTCCTCAGTCGGTGTCTCTTTCTCTATTTCGTCCAGCGAAAACGGTGGCTTGGAAACGATATTGAATTTCTCCGTACTTTTTGGGAGGCATACCAAGACTCACCAGAACCTACAAACACCTTCGTTGAAAAATGGTTAAACGTGCTCTTCTTCAAAGCGTTCAACAATCAATTTCATGGCGGATATGCCTACTTTCCTGTTAAGATTCGAGAAACTTTGCAACTCGCCCCCTATCTCAACGGTGGTTTGTTTCGAGAAAACGAATTGGATATGGCCTATGCTGTCAGTGTTTCCGACGAATTGTGGCAAAACATTTTCAATTTCTTTGAACGTTACAATTTTACCATTGCGGAAGACACCCCGCTGGACCAAGAGGTAGCTGTTGACCCAGAGATGATCGGTAGGGTTTATGAGAGTCTCGTTTCTGAAGAAGAAGAGCGAGGGGATGGGGGTATTTTCTATACCGAACGCGTCGAAATTGACCTGATGTGCAGGCTTGCACTTGTCGATAACCTTGCTAATCATATCGGGACTGCGGCAGACAAACTTCTTTTTTATGAAACACTTTTCGCCTTTGAGCCGAAAGAAAAAGAAGACGCTGATGCAAAACTCGCGGACATTTGGGGGGACATTCATAAACACCTGACAGAGATGACTGTGCTTGACCCGGCGTGCGGGAGCGGATCCTTCCTCGTCGGGATGCTTCATGTCCTTGATGATTTATGTGAACGTGCTGGGAGCCACCTTGATATTCAGACAGAATCTCGGTTTGAACGCAGGAAAACGATTATCGGAAAAAATCTATACGGTGTTGATGTGAAACAGTGGGCGTGCAAAGTCGCCGAGCTTCGCCTCTGGCTTGCCCTCATCATTGATGCAGAATTTGATCTCGCCGAACTTGCAGTGAGAAAAGACGCGTTGCTGCCAGATTTCTCGTTCAATATTCGCCATGGGGATAGCATCGTGCAAGACATCGGTGGCATGAATCTTGCGCAAACGCGGGCCTTGGGAAGTGGTGTACCCAGTGACATGAAACGCAAAATCACGAACCTTCAAACTGAAAAACTCAGGTTTTACCACAACGATCCTGATAGAAAATACACGAAAAAAGAAGAAATCAAAGCAGCAGAAAATTCTCTGTTTCGAGAACTTATCCAGAGTTACAACACAGAGATTTCCAAATCTATTCGCAGCCTCAAAACTTGGCTTGAGGATCCTGCTGAGCAGCTTATGTTTGCAGACATGAAACAGCCAGAGACGCGCCAGTTAGATTTTGAAACCCTCAAGAAACAAGAAGAGCTCAAGAGGCACGAAGAAAATCTTGCGCAGGTGGAGCGCGCCCGTGATGCACTCTCATCGGATAAAATGTCTCCCTTCGTTTGGGACATCGCCTTCGTTGAAATCTTCAGCCAATGCGGTGGTTTTGACATTGTCATCGAAAATCCACCTTACATCCGCCAAGAAGACATCAGAGACCTCATGTTACCTCGGGACGAAGGTATAAAAACTACGAATAAGCAGGTATATAAAGCAAAATTGGCAAGGGCTGTGTATCAAGTTCATCCCAAATTTTTTGGGTATCAACCGAAAAAAGACATCAAACCTGATAAACCCGAAGCGTCTGTCAAACATAAACTCAATGGTAGAAGCGACCTCTATGTTTACTTCTATTTTCATGGGCTCTCTTTGGTCAACCCAAAAGGCACCTTCTGCACCATCACTTCCAACTCGTGGTTGGATGTTGCTTATGGAGCGAAGCTACAAGAATTTATCCTCAAACAGTGTCAGCTTAAGATGGTTTTGGATAATTCAGCGAAACGATCTTTTGCGGCTGCCGATGTCAACACTGTGATAAGTCTCATATCTGCACCGAACGGTCATCGAGAATCTGGCTTACAGCACCTGGCGCGTTTTGTCAACTTCACCGTGCCATTTGAAGCGATTCTGGATGCTGTCATTTTCTATGAAATTGAAACTGCCTCAGTACGAGTTAGTGCTCCAGAACATTGTATTCATCCTTTGCTTCAGAGATCCCTTTTAGTTCATGGAACTGGTGAAAATGCCAGGTACATCGGAGACAAGTGGGGCGGGAAGTATCTACGCGCCCCCGACATCTATTGGACGCTGCTGGAGAAGGGCAAAGATAAACTGGTGCGTTTGGAGGATATTTCTGAGGTGAATTTTGGTATCAAGACAGGAGTAGATAGGTTTTTCTATCTTGACGATGAAAGGATTCAAGAATGGGGGATTGAGTCGGAATTTCTGAAGCCTGCCATTAAAAGCCCGCGGGAAGGCAAGCGTATCCTTGTAGACCCCAGTCAGTTGCAGTTTAAGTTGTTCATGTGTCATGCGGATAAGGCAGCATTGGCGGGAACAGCGGCGTTGGACTATATTAAATGGGGGGAATCTCAGGGATTTCATCGGAGACCCAGCTGTAGGTCAAGGAACAGGTGGTGGGATTTGGGTAAATGGGGATATCCTGATATGTTGTGGCAGAGTGCCTACAATGTCCGGTTTGGATGTTTTGAAAACGCAGGCGATTATTTTGGGGGGGCGCGATTTTCGTTTATAGAATTCAAGGAGAAAAATTCGGGGACCATCCGAGCTTACTTAAACAGCACTATCATTCCGCTGTTGATTGAGACTGAAGGCATTGCCAATTTGGGTGAAGGTGTTATTCAGACGAACGTTTATTGGTTAAAAACGCTTCCGATATTGGCAGAAAACCACATAGCAAAAGAGATTCACGAATGCTATGAAACCATAAAAACGCGGGAGATCCTTTCCATTTTTGATGAAATTCACCAACCCGACCGTCGTGCCCTTGATTCTATTATCTTTGATGCACTCGGTCTTACGCAAGGTGAACGCGATGGGGTTTACGAAGGCGTTATACAGCTTGTAACAAACCGTTTACAGAAGGCAAAAAGTAAATAATCCTAACCAGAAATATGGCACAAGATATTATTGACAACCGCAATGAAAAATTGGTTGACAATGTTAATCTCATTTTAGATTCCACGGATCGCGCCCGTTTCGCCGTAGGTTACTTCTTCCTCACAGGTTTCACAAGCATTGCAAAAGAATTACAGCACCTGACAGAGCTCCGTCTGCTTATCGGTAACACCAGTACGCGCGAAACTATTGAACAACTTGCGGAAGGGTACAGAGAGTTATCAGCTATCGAAAATGCGACTGAGGATCTCACCTATTCAAGCCGTGCGACGCGCAGAACAAGGGCAAGCGAAACCGCTGAAAACCTGAGGACATGTGTTGATGTAATGCCCCAAACGGATGAGTCCGAGCAGTTAATTAAAACCTTAGTCGATATGATTGTCAGCAAGAAACTGAAAGTTAGGGTTTACACCAAAGATAGACTCCACGCCAAAGCCTATATTTTTGATTACAAGCAAAACGGGCGTTATGAAACAGGTATCTCTATCGTTGGTTCGTCCAACCTCACTTTGGCAGGTTTAAGCAGTAACACCGAATTGAACGTCGTTGTACACGGTGATGCCAATCAAGAACAGCTCCGTAACTGGTTTGATGAATTATGGGAGGAATCCGAGGATTTTGACAAATCCTTGATGGAGGAGATGCGCACCTCTTGGGCACTCGCACCTGTTCGTCCTTATGACATCTACATGAAGACGGTTTATGAATTAGTCAAAGATCGGCTTGAGCGAGATGAAGATAGCATCTCACCTATTGCCACACTGATGGAACAATTGGCTGATTTCCAGCAAGTTGCTGTATGGCAAGCGATTAAGATCATCAACAAATACGGTGGGGGCTTTATCTCTGATGTTGTTGGGTTAGGAAAAAGTTACATCGGTTCTGCAATTGTAAAGTATTTTAGACAGGTCGAAAATGCCCGTCCTTTAATCTTCTGTCCCCCCGCGCTTATTCAAATGTGGAGAAGTTACAATGAGGTTCATCACCTCGACGCAGAAGTGGTTTCCAGTGGAATTCTGAGCAGCAATGAGGCGAACACCCGCAATCTGCTTTTTGAGCACTACGAAAACAGAGATTTTATCCTCGTTGATGAAAGCCACAACTTCCGAAATCCGGGGACACAACGTTACCGAGTTCTGCAAGAGTTCTTAACAACAGGGGACAGAAAGAGTTGTTTGCTTACTGCTACCCCCCGGAACAAAAGTGCGTGGGACATCTATCACCAATTCAAACTCTTCCATCCAGAAGACGACACTGCCTTGCCACTGGAGCCAGCACACCTCCGAGAGTATTTCCGCCACGTTGAAAACGGTAGGCGAGACCTACGCATCCTTTTACAGCACATCCTTATCCGCCGCACGCGAAACCATATCCTGCGATGGTATGGATACGATGCCGAAACGCATGAACCCGTCGATACCGCCCAATTTAGCGAGTATCTCAACTACCGCCGGCGCGCTTACGTCCGAATCGGCGATACACAACAGTTTTTCCCACAACGAATCCTTAAGACAGTGGAATACAGTATTGAAGATACTTACCAAGGGCTTTATCAACACATCCGGGAGCATCTTGGGACAGCGAAGACTCAGGCAGCTACACAATTAACTTATGCTCGGTATGGCCTCTGGCATTATGTTAAAAAAGAGAAGCAAGGGGTCGGGCCTTACCGCGATTTACAAAGTGCTGGCAGAAATTTGCGTGGCTTAATTCGTGTGCTCCTCTTCAAACGTTTTGAATCCAGCGTTTACGCTTTCAAACGGACTATATCTCGGCTGCTGAACGTCCATAAGATTTTTCTCAACGCACTTGATAACGGCACTGTCGCTGCCGGTGAGGAAGCTCAACAGATTCTTTACGATGCGAGTGACGCTAACGAAGCCGACATCGATGTCAATGAATTGGACATTCTTGATGAGCTGCAAAAACTTTCTGAATCCTACAATATCGAAGACTTCAATGTCAAAGCCCTACGTGATGACATTCAGCACGATATTGAAGTGCTATCCCAAATTTTAGAGCCGATACAGAAAATTAGCACCGCGGAGGATGCCAAGTTCCAAACGCTCAAGAACTTGCTTAATACGAAACCGCTGTCCGATGGGAAGCGACTTATTTTCACACGCTATATTGATACTGCCAGATACCTTGATGCACATTTAAAAACTGCCGACACTGAAGTGATCTATAGCAGTAACACAGATAAACAAAAAATCGTTGCGCGATTTGCTCCGACTGCTAACCCTGAACATAGGCACAGTAGCAGTGAAGGTGAGCTCAACACACTCATCGCTACAGATGTTCTTGCAGAAGGGTTGAATCTGCAAGATTGTGGAATGTTGATTAACTACGATCTCCACTGGAACCCTGTCCGCTTAATTCAACGTTTTGGACGTATTGACCGGATAGGCAGCGAATTTGATAAGATTTACGGTTTTAACTTCTTACCCGAACTCGGTATTGAACGCAACTTGGGCTTGCAAGAAACACTCCGAAACCGCATTCAGGAAATCCACGATACTATTGGAGAGGATGCAGCAATTCTTGACAATACTGAACAAATCAACGAAGAGGCAATGTACGCCATCTATGAACAAGACAACGCGCAGCTCAACCACTTTGAAGATACACAAGAAACTGGTATGAGTTTTATCGAAGCTGAGGAGATATTACGACAAATCAAACGACAGGCTCCAGAGGAATATGAACGTATTACCAATTTAAGGGACGGTATTCGGACAGGAATTCCCGCTGATACAAAAGGTACTTACATCTTCTGTCGTTTGGGCTCGTATCAATTGCCCTGTCTTCTGGATGCAGATGGACAATTGGTTACCACAGATCCGGCGGAAATTCTCCAGCGCCTCCAGTGTGATCCCGAATTGCGAGGGCAACAGGTCCCTTCTGGACACAACGCTCGTGTTGTGAAGCATCAAAAAGACTTTGCAGCACAAAACAGAAATCGCTCCCTCTTTTCAGTCCGACAGTTAACACATGCCCAAAGATATATCCTGAAGGAATTGAGGCTCCTTAGCAGCCTATCAAAGGACACAGAAGGAATAAGTAGGCTCGATCAAGCGTTTCGCTTGCCACTCACTGAAGGCATCAAGCGGGATATTAATCGTTTGCATCGTCAGAAAGTCACAGGAGATGAATTGCTAACCGAATTGACAATCCTCTATCACCGGCACAGCATGGCAAATTTGGAGAGACACCAACGTCAATCCGATGGACAATCCGAGTCTTACGCCAAGGTAATCTGTAGTGCTGCGCTCATTTAATCTTTCGTCTACCTTCCGTTGCTTGTAAATGCTCGGAAAAATAAGGAGGGTTTTCGGTAAAATAATGTTTTCGCCCAATTTCTGAGACATGCGGAAGGGTTGGGAAACCCAACCCCTACGATTCGACTAACCGAAACCCCGTAGCATTGCCTGTTAGGCTGTGGCGTTGCTGTAGCATAGTTTCCTGTTAGGCTGTGCATAAAGGGTGGCAACCTATGCAGGTTTGGTGCGTATTACGGTTTTTGATAACCAATACGACGAAAAAGGACGTGTGGCAACCTATGCAGGTTTGGTGCGTATTCGCCCAGATGTGCCGTGCATCATGCTACAAAACATTAAGTGAATAGGATTGCCCAGCATCGGTTTTTTCAGAGGCACAGCCTAACAGGCTATGCTACGAAGGGCAGGTTCGGGAAACCCAACCCCTACGATGCCCTCAGTGCTCAACTGCATGGCGGCATCCTATCATTCCTTAAACGAAAACTCTCAAAATCAGAGATGCTTTGGAAACGAGGCATGCACCTGACCGCAATTGTCCAAGCTGTCGTAAGAAAAATAGAAAAATCTTGAAAATTCCATCTGTTCATTGTATACTATCGGAAAAAGGAGCTGTGAACTTGTGAACATACTCATCCTTCACGGACCGAATCTACATCTGCTGGGGAAACGTCAACCGGAGATCTATGGACACCAAACGTTAGCAGATATTAACACGACACTCGATCGACACGCCGCAGCGTCGCCGCATGAAATTACGCTCAAAATCTTTCAGTCTAACCATGAAGGCGAACTCGTCTCTATCATCGGGGACCACATCGACTGGGCGGACGGCATTCTGATTAATCCTGCGGCCTATACACATACCAGCGTGGCTATCCGGGATGCCCTCTCTACCGTTGCACTCCCCGTTATTGAAATTCATCTCTCTAACATCTATGCCCGTGAAGCGTTTCGGCATCATTCTTATATATCGGCGGTTGCTGTTGGGGTTATCGGCGGTTTTGGAATCCATAGTTATGCGCTGGCTCTTGAGGCAATGGTCCAAATTTTGCAGCAAACCAAGGAAAGTTAAAAAATGGCAAAAAATCCGTTCATACCGTTTAGCCGCCCTTGGATTGATGACACTGAAATTGAAGCCGTGAGTCAAGTGCTGGCTTCCAAATGGATCAGCACCGGCAACAGAACGCGCGAATTTGAACGCGCTTTCGCCGAGTATCTGGGGGTCAAACACGCCATCGCTGTCAGTTCTTGCACTGCTGCGTTACATTTGAGTCTCGTTGTTGCCGGTGTGGGTAGTGGCGATGAAGTCATCACAACCCCCTACACGTTTACTGCGACTGCTGAGGCTATCCGTTATGTCGGCGCGAAGCCTGTCTTTGTAGACATTCAACCCGATACCTTGAACATCGACGCAACCCAGATTGAACAGGCGATCACACGGCGTACGAAGGCAATACTTCCCGTCCATTTTGCTGGACTTCCCTGTGATATGGATGTCCTCCAGGACATCTGCCGAAACGATAACCTCACACTCATCGACGATGCTGCTCACGCCATTCCAACTGAATACAAAGGGCAGTACATCGGCAACATTGGCGACCTATCTGCTTTTAGTTTCTATGCAAATAAAAACCTCACGACAGGCGAGGGAGGTATGCTTACCACCAACAACGACGAATTCGCCAAACCGCTCCGTACAATGCGGCTCCACGGGATCGACAAAGACGCTTGGTCTCGTCAATCGGAGCGCGACATCTGGCGGTATGACATCGCCACCGAAGGGTATAAGTACAATATGACGGATATCCAAGCAGCGATGGGGTTGTGCCAACTCATGAAGCTGAACAAGCACCATGAACGCCGCCGAGATCTCGCGCAGCTATATCAAAAGGGACTGGCACATTTCTCGCAAATCAGCCTGCCTATGGTACCCGATAATCCCAACGCGCATTCGTGGCATCTCTATATTATCCAACTTCATACTGGGGACCGTGGGGAATTTATCGGTGCCTTGCGCGAGGCAAACATTGAATGCAGTGTCCACTATATCCCGTTACATTTCTTCGAGTTTTATCAGAAGCAGTACGGGTATCGCATCGGTGATTTTCCGTGCGCTGAGGCAGCCTTTGAACGCGTCGTGAGTCTCCCGCTTCATCCGGCATTAACGGAAGAGGAAATTCACATCGTGATTGATGCAATAGGTAAAATTGTGGGGTAAACAGGGTCCTCCGCCATCCGCGACATCTGATAAATCCGCGAAAATCCGTGATTCAAAAAATGGAAACACCTAACCCATCCAACACCACGCTCCACCAAATCATCCCCGCCGAGGTCTGTTTTTCGTGTGATGTCTGTTGTCGGTTTTTAGAGGCAGACAGTCCACTTGCCCCCATTTTCACAGAGTCGGAAACGGAAAAAGTTATTGCAGCGGGGGCGGATCCCTCACTGTTCCGTCCACAAGCGGATGGAAAAAGCTCGCAGGTGCAACTAAAGCCTCACACAGATTTCTATATCTGTCCGTTTTTTGACCCAGATACGAGTCACTGCACTATCTATTCTATCCGCCCACTTGACTGCCAACTCTATCCGTTTGCGTTAATGTTCAGTGAGGACGGAAGCGAGGTTGTCCTCGGTGTGGATACCCTCTGTCCGTTTGGTGAGGAGTATTTCGAAACAGAAGCCTTCCATCGACACATCCGTAGGGTGATCAATTACATTGAATCCGAGGCGGTTACGGCGCAGATCACCGCGAACTGGCGCATCATCGGTGATTATCAAGATACCGTGAAGATTGTCGATACCCTAAGTATCGACAATGCCCTGACGGTTGAGCTTCAAAGAAGTTAAAAATCAAATTGCAACCACTGACCCTCAATGATAAGCCGATGTTTGACGTGTATGCACAGAGCAGGGCTGGTGAACCTCGCCAACACATGCGCTTGTCAAGTTATGCCTTCGCGCCGCTTTATATATGGCGGGATCACTTTGCATTCTATTGGGGACAGTTAGCCGAGTATCTGTGCGTTTTCGCAAGACAGAACGACGACTATTTCATGCCAATTTTACCGATCCCCTATGAAGTCGGGAGTTGTGGTCATTTGAAGGTGGTGCGTGAGGCGTATCAGTTTATGTTGGAATCGAGTCGACATCCGTACATCGTACGGATCGAAAATGTTCCCAAGGAGATGCTCTCTTTCTTTGAAGAAAATGGGTTTTCTGCTACCTTGAAGGAGACCGAGTATCTTTATGAAACGGAGGTGCTTGGCGGGTTAAGAGGAAACCGCTACAAGAGCAAGCGGAGTGCCTACAACGCTTTTGTAACCGAGCATTCATCGGCAACACTCGCGCCGTATTCTCCTACCGACCGCGAGGCCTGTTTCACACGCTATGACGCATGGCGAACCCAACGTGCATCAAAATCTGAAGATGCGATCTATTGTGCAATGCTTACTGAATCGCGTGCTGCACACCGAACCGCCATCGCACAGGCAGAAGTACTCGGACTTATTGGGAGGGTTGTTCGTATCAATGGTGAAATTAAAGCGTATACCTTCGGTTATCCACTCAACGCAGAT
The DNA here is from genome assembly GCA_965202725.1 of Candidatus Poribacteria bacterium. Classification (GTDB taxonomy): domain Bacteria; phylum Poribacteria; class WGA-4E; order WGA-4E; family WGA-3G; genus WGA-3G. The sequence goes on along the minus strand of OZ241845.1, from coordinate 2,059,246 downwards.
ACATTTTGCGTCTTGTTTGAGGTCACCGACCTCTGCACAAAGGGGCTGGCGCAATTCATCTATCGCGAATTCTGTCGCGAATTAGCCGGGACTTACAGGTGGATTAACGCTATGGACGACTCCGGGTTAGAAAGTCTAAGGCGCGTCAAACGTTCCTATCACCCGACTCGATTAATTCCGTCGTATAATATAGTGTGTCGGCGTTTAATCGCCAAAAATTCATGAAGGCATCACTCATTTTTCTCAATGGCTATTACGACCTGCGCTATCTTAACTTTTACCGTTCCGAGATTGAGAACGCAATAAACAACGGTTTTCCACTCATCTGTGCTGACGGCGGTATCTGTATCTTTGACGAATTAAATCGCCGTTCGGAGCCGCGCCTTGTCCCAGATGTACACATAGGGGATATGGACTCGGTTCCACATCGGGGGACCAAACCTCTCTTCCACGCAAAACAGACCGTTCAGAAGTGGGTTGGGCAGACAGACAAAGATTGGACAGACGGGCAGCTCGCTGTAGATTACGCGTTGGAAAAATATGAATGCCGACATATTATCATCTACGGGGGCTTACCGCGTCCAAACGCATATGAAACCGACCAGTTTCTTGGAAACCTAAAACTGATGCGTTTTGGACGTTATCGACTTTCCTCGGACGAACCCTACACTGCCGAGATGCGAGATCCGAGACAAACGATCCATTATGTTTTATCGGCGATACAACTGTCTCGAAAAAACAGCGGATTGCAACGGGTTTCACTCATTGCGGATGTTCCGAACGTTGTCGTGGAAACGAGCGAGAATCTGCGTTGGGACTTAGCATTGTTAAACATCCATCCCGACGTAACAAACGCGCTCCGCAACGAATTTATAGCAGGCGCGGAATGGGCAACGCTTAAGCTTATTAGCGACTCTGCACCTGTTTATGTGATTCACAACTGGTAGATTTCAAATCCCTCAGGGGTAGGCGATGTTTCTAACCTCACCGGATCAGCGCGTACCGACTACCGATTTAAGCGTTTCTGTGTCCAAATTCCCACCACTCATGACCATCACCACGTTTTTGCCTGCAAGGCTCTCCGTGAGTTTATGTGCTGCTGCGAGGGGGGCAGCACCCGCACCTTCTGCTAAATTATGTGTCCACCGCAACGCCAAACGTATACCTTCCCGAAGTTCTGCCTCACTCAACAGCACAATGTCGTGAATACCTTCTTTGATGATGGAAAGTGGTAACGGGAAGGGAGCACGCGTCGCGATTCCGTCCGCGATTGTCTCACATGAATCGGTTGCTACACGCCGCCCGGCTTTCCATGAACGGTAGATAGCCGGGGCATTTTCTGCTTGCACGCCGATGACGTTGACATCCGGGTTAATCGCCTTGGCGACGGTGATCGCTCCGCAACAACCGCTCCCGCCGCCGATAGGTACAATAATCGCAGCTACATTCGGGAGGTCCTCAAAGATCTCAAGCGAATAGGTGCCGACTCCGTGAACAAGTGCCGCTTCCATGCACGGATGAACGTAGTAGAGGCCACGTTCCTGTTGGAGTTTTTCACATAATTCGAGGGCACCGTCAAAGTCTGCGCCGTGCTCAATCAGGTCGGCACCCAAGGCCCGCATCGCGCTGTTTTTCTCTGGATTGTTCCCGTGAGGTACAACAACGGTTGCCTTGACCCCAAACCGCGCTGCGGCGTAAGCAATAGACTGACCGTGATTCCCACGCGTCGCTGTAAGCACACCTTTTTCACGGTGTACTTGTGGCAGGTGATGCATGAAATTCAGCCCACCGCGGACCTTAAAACTACCGGTTGGATGGTGATTTTCGTGCTTGATATACGCTTGGAATCCAAGACGCTCGGACAATTCAGGATAATGGGTTAAAGGTGTCTGTTTTAAAAAACGTGCTACGATCTTTCTCGCAGCAAGGATATGTTGAAATTTAACTGCTCCCACAAAGCCTCCTTGACTGACAACTGATAACTGATAACCGATAACTATTGAAAACCTAAAAAATCTATGCTAATATGATAGCATACCTTGAACGGATATATCAAAGCTAAGCGCGGAGGAAGGGAATACCTATGGCGCAGGACTGGCACGCTACACAATTAGAGATTGATGAAACTGAGGATCTCATTGAGGTCTGTTATGAAAATGGATGGACGGATGGACTTCCGGTCGTTCCCCCAACGCCTGACCGCGTCGAACGTATGCTGGGTGGGACAGATCGGCATCCAAACGAACTTATCGCCGAGGTTCCGCCGAAATGGGGTAGAGCGACTGTCGAAAAGATCGCTATTAACGCCGTCCTGGCCGGGTGCAAACCGTCATATCTACCGCTCATCCTCACAGCCGTTGAGGCGATGACCGCCGAGCAGTTCAACCTTCACGGCGTTCAAGTTACGACATCCCATGTCTCACCCGTGCTCGTTGTGAATGGCCCTGTCCGAAAGCAGTTAGCAATTAACGACGGATTCAACCTGTTTGGGCAAGGGTGGCGAGCGAACGCAACGATCGGGCGTACGCTCCGGCTCGTCTGCACGAATATCGGTGGCGGATTGCCCGGCGAACTCGATCGATCAGCATTCGGACACGCTGGAAAATATACCTGTTGCATCGCCGAAAAAGAGGAAGAGAGCCCTTGGGATCCGTTGCATGTCACCCGCGGGTTCAAACCGGATGATAGCACTGTCACTGTCTTTGCAGATGCCGGTCCCCAAACCGTCAACGATCACGGCAATAACACTGCAGAAGGTATCCTCAATACAATCGCACAGAACATCGCTGCCCCCGGCAACAGTGTCGGTGAAACGATACTCGTCATTGGTGTTGAACACGCAAAGACGATCTCAGCGGACGGGTTTGACAAGAACGATGTCCGGCAATACATCGCTGATGCCACAAGGCAATACTCAGCAGATGCCCTGATGCTTATGGTCGCCGGGGGCCCCGCAGGTAGATGGACGATTGTTGTCCCCGGGTGGGGTTCCCGGTCTTCTCGCGCGATTACATTAGCACTATAGCAATTCGCGGTTCGTTGTTCGTAAAGAAATTGTTGATGTGTATCAGCCCTTCTTTTCCAACGGCTATTTGCGAATAGCGACCTACCACCAAGAAAATGTACTTGCAAGTTGACAAAAAATGTGGTATCCTTAAAGACACAAAATAGGAAACCGAAATGTGTTTTTTGACGTTCTACTAAAGGAATATGTTGCGATGGACGCAAGAACGCTGTCTCTACCAATTAGCACCCTCGATTACAAACAGCCCGTTACCGTGCAAGTCGGTTCGCCAGTCTCTGTTGCCATTGATATGATGCAAGAAGGGGGAACAGGGTGTGTGCTCGTGGTTGATGACGATGAACAGTTGGTCGGAATTATCACTGAACGCGACCTCATCCGCCACGTTAGTGGGCAGCGCGCCGCACCTGCAGATTTTAAAGTTGAACGGGTGATGACAGCGGATCCAGAAACACTACGCGCCAGTGACCCGATTGCCTTCGCATTAAACCTGATGCATCTCGGGAATTTCCGACACTTACCCCTCTGCGTCTGGGACGACCAAGGCGAAGCATACCCCATCGGAATAATTTCAACGCGCGATATTCTTGAACACATCGCTATATTCATAGAAAACCAGGATTAAGGGGCGCTACCATGCTGTACGACTTAGCTATTGACGAAGAATTGGAGCAGATGGACCAAGAGGCGGCATTAAGGGCATGGGACGCCCGAGAAATTCAGGTGTCGTTGAAAGTGTTGATGCGCCCTATCGTCACTATAGACATCAGCTGCAGTGTGAACGAGGCAATTGACATGCTGTTGGCAAATAACATCGGCGCAGCACCTGTTGTTGAAGACGGTTATCTGCGCGGGATTTTTAGTGAAAGAGATGTCTTAAACAGAATTCTCAATAAACAGGTAGGCGATCTCGACAACGCCCGCGTTAAACAATTTATGATACTGGAACCGCAGACGGCGAAACCTGAAGATTCTTTGAGCACCGCTGTTCTTTATATGGCCCGGGGCCACTATCGACATGTCCCTATTGTTGATGCAGAAAACCGACCGATCGGCATGGTTTCGATTCGAGACGTAATCTCTTATCTCGTTGAGGAATTTTCCCAAGAAGTTTTAGCACTACCTCCGAGGCCCGTTCGAGATGCCATGAAAGCCCGAGAAGGTGCGTAAATGTTTTAGAACTTTTCATATTGTGTAGGTGCGTTTTTTAGAGGCACCTCTCAGAAAAAGGAAGCGATTGTGATGCGCAAGCCAGTAGAGCAAATTGAGGCGGCGACTATCCTTTTTGCTGGCGACTCGGGTGATGGGTCGCAGACCATTGGCACACAAATGACTGAGACTACTGCACTCATTGGCAATGATGTCGCCACGCTACCCGATTATCCCGCTGAAATTCGAGCTCCCGCTGGATCTTTAGCCGGTATCTCCGGGTTCCAACTCCATTTTTCAAGTGAACAAATTCATACGCCAGGTGACCTCTGCGACGTACTCGTAGCGATGAACCCCGCCGCATTAAAAGTTCATCTGCACAAACTCAAACCTAATGGCATTCTTATTGTCAATACTGATAACTTCGCACGGCGTTCCCTACGTCTCGCTGGATATGAGGAGAATCCCCTCGAAGATGGCACCCTCGCAAAGTACCAAGTCTTCCCGGTCGAATTAACACGGCTCACTCGAAAAGCCCTCGAAACGACAGCCCTCTCTACGCGAGAAATTGATAGGTGTAAAAACTTTTTCGCGCTCGGTATGATCTTGTGGCTCTATAACCGCTCCATGGAATATACAATGAAGTGGGTGAAGACAAAGTTCGCCAGAAAGCCACAGTATATTGAAGCAAATATTCTCGCGCTCCGTGCTGGCAATACTTATTGCGAGGCTACCGAACAATTCGCTGTCTCCTATGAGGTGAAACCTGCATCCTTTGAACCTGGAACCTACCGCAACATTGAGGGCAACATGGCGACGGTGCTCGGACTGATTGCAGCTTCGCATCAGTCGGGTCTTCCGCTCGTCTACGGCAGCTACCCAATAACACCTGCAAGCGATATCCTACACGGTCTCGCCCAATACCGGAATTTCGGGGTCGTCACGATGCAGATGGAAGATGAGATTGCAGCTGTTGGGGTCGCGATCGGTGCTGCATTTGGTGGGTCACTCGGTGTCACGGGTAGCAGTGGCCCCGGGCTTGCTCTTAAATCGGAAGCCATTAATCTTGCTATGATTGCGGAACTTCCACTCGTCGTCTGCAACATCCAACGTGCGGGGCCCTCAACGGGAATGCCTACAAAAACCGAACAGTCCGACCTTTTGCAAATGCTTTATGGTAGGAACGGTGAATCGCCTATTCCTATTATTGCTCCCTCGCGGCCGCATGACTGTTTTGACGCGGTTTATGAAGCCTGCCGCATCGCGGTGAAGTATAGGACACCGGTGATTTTCCTCTCAGACCTCTACATTGGAATGGGTGCTGAACCTTGGCGGATTCCCAGACTTTCTGAATTGCCAGAGATTAAAGCGGACTTTGCCGGGCGTGAACATGCCCAGGGTAACGGATTTAACCCCTATCAACGCGACCCAGATACCTTGGCGCGCCCGTGGGCGAAACCCGGCACCCCTGGCTTAGAACACCGCATCGGCGGCTTAGAGAAATCTGATATAACGGGGCATGTGAGTTATGATCCTGAGAATCACCAGCGGATGGTGGAAATCCGAGCAGCAAAAGTCGCTCGTGTTGCCGATGAACTACCGCCGACAGAGGTATTTGGCGCACAAGAGGGCGATATCCTCCTTCTCGGATGGGGCGGCACTTACGGCGCAATCCGGACGGCAGCGGAAAACTACCACACAGAAGGATTCCCCGTCGCACACGTCCACCTCCGACATCTCAACCCTCTCCCAAACGACTTAGCTAATATTCTCAGTCGGTTTAAAAAGATTTTAATCCCCGAACTAAACACAGGTCAACTCCTTCAACTCATTCGTGCCACCTATCTTGTCGACGCGATCGGATTCAACAAAGTACAAGGACAACCCTTCCACGTATTTGAGTTGGAGACTAAAGTCGACCAACTCCTTAAAGCGTTAGGACACCTTTAGCCTCAAATGCCGAAGGTGGTAAACACATCATGAAAAGAAAAAGAACTTCACGGATTCCGGTGAGCGCGCCCACCCTCTCCAAAAAAGATTTCGAGTCGGACCAAGATGTACGCTGGTGTCCCGGTTGTGGTGATTATTCCATTCTGGCTCAGACACAACGGATTATGCCTGAACTCGGCATCCCCCGCGAGAACCTCGTCTTTATCTCCGGCATTGGATGTTCAAGTCGATTCCCCTACTACATGAACACCTACGGCTTCCATACCATCCACGGTAGAGCTCCAACGATCGCCTCCGGTGTGAAGATGGCGAATCCCGACCTCTCCGTCTGGGTCATCACGGGCGATGGAGACGCCCTCTCAATTGGTGGCAACCACTTTATTCATTTGATGCGCCGCAATTTCGATCTCAACGTGTTGCTTTTCAACAACCGCATCTACGGACTCACCAAAGGTCAATATTCACCTACCTCAGAACAAGGAAAACAGACGTACTCAACACCGCTCGGTTCCATAGAGACACCCTTTAACCCGATTAGCCTCGCTTTGGCTTCAGGCGCGACCTTTGTGGCGCGCTCGCTTGACCGAGACCCGGATCATTTGCGGATGATGATTAAGTCAGCCTTTGAGCATAAAGGTACCTCCTTCATTGAAATCTATCAAAACTGCAACATCTTTAACGACGGCACTTTCTTTCAATACACAGAGAAGCACACGAAGGCTAACCATACTGTATTCTTGGAGCACGGCGAACCGCTCGTTTTTGGAGCAGAGCGCAACAAGGGCATTCGCCTGAATGGGTTCCAACCGGAAGTCGTCGAAACCACAAATGGGGACTACACCACCGATGCCCTCATCGTCCACAACCAATATGCCGAGGACACTACCTTAGCCAACTTCCTCGCGGGAATGAGTGACACCCCTGATATGCCGCACCCTGTTGGCATTTTCCGCAGTGTCCGGCACCCGTGTTATGAAGACGCAATGACCCACCAGATCGACAGCGCAAAAGATCGGGTAGGTCAAGGCGACCTTGAGGCGTTACTCAACGCTGGTGAAACGTGGACTGTATCCTAGCACGGGACTACCGCGTTGTTGCATCTGAATATTCTTGTAGGCACGATTTGGCACTGTGCCTATAAAATTAAGATGGGGAAGACACGCATGAGGATTTACATTTTAACCGACTTAGAAGGTGTCGCGATGGTATCCCGTTTCAGTCAAACCCGTGAGGAAGGGCCCCAGAAACAGGCGGCCATGAAACTATTGACGCAGGAAGTCAACGCTGCTGTTGATGGCGTTCTGGCAGTGGATGCGGACGCAGAAATTGTCGTCTGGAATGGACACGGGACTGGCGGGATTGATGTGCTTGAGTTTCACCCGAAGGCGAAACTCATCGCGCGGGGGCCGATTCGCCCACCCTACTATCTTGATGAGGGGTACGATGCCCCCTTTTTCTTGGGACAGCACTCCATGGCAGGTACACCCAACGCCCCGTTAAGTCATACGTATTCCTCTTTGTCAATTGAAAGGACTTCTCTCACACTCCCCCGCCTTTAGGCTTTGGGTCCATCCCCGTAACGCTCGGGCCCCGGTGAAAAAAAAAAGAGTTGCCAAAATGGTATGTGTTGTGGTGTGATAATAGTATCAAGTTTGGCAAGAATTGCGAGCATAGCGTCTCTGCTATGTGCTGGTTTCCTCCCACTCACAAGGGGATAAAACACTTGCTACCTGAGAGCCCATGAGAAAGACACATAAAATAGCCCTACGTCCCAACCGTGCACAAATTGCGTGGTTTTCCCAGCAATGCGGGTATACGAGGTTCGCCTATAATGCTGCCTTAGCTGATTTTAAATCAGATATAAAGTTATCGATGTCCGACTTAAACAAACGATTTAATCAGAGAAAAAAAAGCGTTTGACTGGGCGAAGGCACAAGACCAACGTGCTGCGATGTATGGGGTGCATCATCTGGGCGTGCGATAGACAACTGGAAAGCGAAGCGTGCGAAGTTTCCGAAGTTCAAGAAGCGCGGGGGCAAGCACGCTTACACAACAGACGAACAAGCCGTTAGGTTTGCTCATAACCGTATCAAATTGCCGAAAATCGGTTGGATACGGGCTTTTGAAAAGTTGCGGTTTGTCGGTAAAATCGTTCTGTGACGATATCAAGGACTGCGCATCGTTGGTTTGCGTCAGTGTCCGTGGAGGTGGAGAACACCGAAGTTGTTGACATATCAACACACCCCACACTCGGCATAGACGTAGGTATCAATACCCTCGCTACCTTGATGATGGCACGACTTACCCAAACCCAAGACCGCTCAAACGATATGAGCAGAAGTTCGCCAGAGCCTAACGCAAGCTAAGCCGGAAAGTGTTCTTAAGTCAGAGTTGGTATAAGCAGAAACGAAAAGTGGAACGACTCCACTATCGCATCGCTTGTATCCGAACAGACGCACACCATAAAGCAACGACGGATATAGTCCGCAAAGCAGGGGAAACCATCGGTATAGAAACACTGTCCGGCACGAACCTACGCAAGAACCATAAACTCGCCAAAGCCTTATCGGACTCAGCCTTAGACGGGAATATTACTAAAATCCCACCGCTGAAAATATACCCACCTTATGAATTTGAAGTCCGGGTGTTTGAAGGCAAATCGATTGATAGATATCTGGAACGAGGGGCCGAGAAGGTTGACAACCGCACTGTCCGTTGGCACAGTGAGGACCTATGTGCGTTGTCCATTTAACGCAAGTTGCCAGTTTGTCGCATAACTTGTTAGGGGGCAGCTCAGGACACAAACGCCCAGTTGACCCTACAAAACGCCTACACCTCAGATTCAAGTATTACGGACTTTGAAGAAAGGTACAGTGTTAAAATGCCAGAGGACATCGCCACACTACTAACTCCCTCATAGACATAGCAGGAAACAAAAAACTGCCCACTTAGCAGATAACTTGATGTTGCAGCGTGTCAATCCGCGTCATCCGTGTTCTCCGCGATAATCGGCGATTCTGACAAGTGAGAAACCCGTTATCTGCACAAAAACACGCATCTCAAATCTTGCCGATTGGAAAACTTGTTCAGAACCGTTGAGAACAGCCGCGAGCTGCAGTATAGTTTCTTGACTATTTGCAGGAAGAGGGGAATGTCATGAATGACTATAGAGACATTATTACTATCGAACCGGGCTATTTATGGAAGATTTTAGAATTACTTGAAAAAAACAATAGAATATGAGATAATTTAGAGTAGAATCAAAATATCAGAGATGGCTATCGGTTACGCGTTGTGGCGGACAAACGTCTTCGCCTGCTGCACAATTCCCTTACCAACCACCGACTGCTGAAAATGGCTTCAGCTTTTGGGGCGTTAGCAGAACGAACGTCCGGACAGCCAATCACAAAGGAGAATACACGCAAAATGCCACTTGGTAGAAAAATACGTTACGGCATGGTGGGCGGTGGCCCGGATGCGTTCATCGGTGCCGTCCATCGTAAAGCCGCGGCACTGGATGGAGAAATAGACCTCGTCGCTGGTGCTTTTTCATCATCCGCCGAAAAATCTCGCCAGCAAGGTGCTCAGCTTTTCCTTGATCCTAACCGGGTCTACGGCTCTTACAAGGAAATGGCGGAAAAAGAGACCCGACTCCCTGAAGGCGAACGGATTGACTTCGTCTCAATTGTAACGCCGAACCATGTCCATTTCGACGTTGCCAAAACCTTCATTGAGGCCGGATTTCACGTCGTCTGCGATAAACCTATGACGACAACAGTTGCGGATGCAGAGGCGCTCTGTGATCTCGTCAAAACAAACGATGTCGTCTTCGCGCTGACCCATAATTACACAGGCTACCCGATGGTGAAGCAGGCACGTGAACTCGTGAAAGCCGGTAAACTCGGCACGCTTCGCAAAATCGTCGTAGAATATCCTCAGGGCTGGCTAGCTACATTCTTAGAAGATGAAGGAGCGAAACAAGCCGTCTGGCGCACGGACCCGAAGCAAGCCGGGGCCTCTTCATGTATCGGAGACATCGGTTCCCACGCCGAGAATTTGGCACACTACATTACAGGACTCAACATCGAAGAAATATGCGCCGATATGACCACCTTTGTAGAAGGACGGCTCTTAGAAGACGACGGCAATCTATTAGTGCATTATCAAGACGGTGTCCGCGGGGTGCTGTATGCCTCACAGATCTCGGTAGGTGAGGAAAACAACCTACGTATCCGTGTTTACGGTACCGACGCTTCCCTGGAATGGCATCAGGAGAACCCAAACTACCTCTACGTCCGCTTCCCCGATAGCCCCGAACAGGTTTACAAACGCGGTAACGACTATCTGGCAGCGGTTGTCCAGCACAACTCACGGATACCCTTCGGGCATCCGGAAGCGTTCATCGAAGCGTTCGCAAATATTTATCTCAACGCTGCCCGCACAATGGCAGCGAAAATCGCAGGCGAAGTCCCAGGTGAATTTGACACGGACTTCCCAACCGTCCAAGACGGTGCACGTGGGGTGCATTTCATCAACGTTGCTGTAGAGAGCGGCAAACGGCGGGCATGGATCGACGCGAGTTATACGCCGCCAGCATAATTTTTTTCATAAGGTTAAACGGAGCAACTGCCTGTGTATTCAGGCAGCTCACGAAATCGGAGGGACACTGATGGAAACCTACAAAGAAAGGAATCATATCCCTTACGCCCCTACAGAGGACACGAAACTTTACCCTGACTCGGACGGAAAACCTATGGCGGTTAGCGACTTTCACAGACGTATCCTCATGCGGACGCTACAAGTCCTTGACACACACTTTGAACAAAGGCAGGAAGTCTATGTCTCCGGTGATATACTTATGTATTACGTGGAGGGGAACCCCCGTAAATCAGTTTCACCGGATGTTCTGGTCACTTTCGGCTTAGGTAAGAAACCCCGGCGGTCGTACCTGGTCTGGAAAGAGGGAAAAGTCCCTGATTTCGTGATGGAGTTTTCCAGCGAAAGCACCTATCGCAACGACTTAGGGCGCAAGATGGAACTCTACGTTTCCTTGGGAATCCAAGATTATTTCTTGTATGATGCGGAGGGGCTATACTTACCGTCGCCTATAATGGGTTTTACCTTGATTGACGGTTCGTATGCCCCAATATCAGCGGGGATAGATGGGGGGCTACACTCCACTACCCTCGGCTTGGACTTCCATGCGGGTGATGTAGGTTTAAGTATCTATGATCCAGTTGCGGGGGCTTGGGTGCAAACGCCCGCAGAGTCAGCGGTTCGACGTGTTGAACTGGCTGAAACACGGGCTAACCAAGCGGAAACACGGGCTGGACTGGCTGAAACACGGGCTAACCAAGCGGAAACACGGGCTGGACTGGCTGAAACACGGGCTAACCAAGCGGAAACACGGGCTGGACTGGCTGAAACACGGGCTAACCAAGCCGAAACACGAGCTGACCAAGAAACCGATGCCCGCCAGAGAGTCGAGGCAGAACTCACAAAACTCAGAGAAGAAAATGAACGTTTAAAAGCACTCACCTAATATTAAGGAGACTAACTATGGCAAGACCTGTAACACTCTTTACGGGCCAGTGGGCAGATTTAACGTTAGTAGAATTAGCAGAAAAAGCAAGCGGATGGGGTTATGACGGCTTAGAACTCGCTTGCTGGGGCGATCATTTTGAGGTCGACAAAGCCCTATCAGACGACAGTTACTGTCAGGGCAGACAGGATATCCTTGCGACATACGGGCTGAAAGTTTGGTCCATTAGCAATCACCTTGTCGGACAAGCCGTCTGCGACACCATCGACAGCCGACATCAAGGTATTTTGTCAGAAGCGATTTGGGGGGATGGTGACCCCGCGGGCGTTCAAGAACGTGCAGCCGAAGAGATGAAGAACACAGCGCGCGCCGCTGCGAAACTTGGTGTGGGCGTTGTCAACGGTTTTACAGGTAGCTCGATATGGCATCTCCTCTACTCCTTCCCCCCGAATGACCCTGCACAGATTGATGCCGGTTTTGAAGATTTCGCCAACCGCTGGAACCCGATTTTCGATGTTTTTGATGAAGTCGGTGTCAAGTTTGGACTCGAAGTCCACCCGACTGAAATCGCTTTTGACATCGTCACTGCGGAACGCGCAATCGAGGCGGTCAACGGTAGAAACGCGTTCGGATTCAACTACGATCCAAGCCACCTCGGCTATCAAGGTGTTGACTACGTCGCTTTCCTGGAACGGCTGAGCGATCGGATCTACCACGTTCACATGAAGGATGTCTGGTGGTCAGACACACCCAGGTTGTCCGGTGTGTTCGGCGGACATCTGAATTTTGGCGATGCCCGAAGAAACTGGGATTTCCGGTCTATCGGTCGTGGGAACATCAATTTTGAAGAGATTATCCGCGCCTTGAACCACATGGAATATGACGGACCGCTCTCCATCGAGTGGGAAGATAGTGGTATGGATCGGGAACACGGTGCACGTGAGTCCTGCACGGCTGTTAAAGGCTACGACTTTCAACCATCTGCTGTGGCTTTTGATGCTGCATTTGAGGAATAATAGTCAGGGGAATCATCTCCATATCACGACTGCCTACAAAGTCAGCGTAAGTAAAATTTGAGAATAACTATCAGTTAAGGGGCGGTTTTGCGGACCCACAACTGCTTACGGCCCGCTGAAGGCTGACTGCTGACAGCCACTAAAAATAGGAGCAAAAAATGCCAATTGTCATACCGCGGCTGGTTGTTGAGGTGTTCCAGCATACAAACTTTCGCGGCAGAATGGGGTATGTTGTAGAACCTGTTCCCTTCACGCGAGATATTGGATTTCAAGATAATATATCTTCTGTCCGCGTTTATAAGGGCTCCAGCTTCTCGTCGAACCCGAACTATAAGGTTATCCTTTACCAGCATAGTCACTTCCGCGGTCAGAAGTTAGCACTCGGTCCGGGGTTTTATCCGAACCTGCACGATGTCGCCTATGACTTTGCAGACAGAATCTCGTCGATTAACTTCGGTTCCAGTTTAGAGGTTGTCGGACCGGAGTGGGGGACAATTCCCATGATTGTGGATTGTTACGAACATACCAACTTCCGAGGCAGGAAACTCACCATCTTACGTGACATCGCGAACCTACGAGATGCACAGGGGAGAACTTGGTTTGAGGACCGTATCTCGTCGATCCGCATTTTTAAAGGGCCCGATTTCCCAGCAGACGGGGCAGATGTCGTCTTTTATGAACACCCTGACTTTGAGGGGCAAAGCCTAATGATTCGTATGGAACCTTCAGAGTATAAAAAAGAACTCCCCAACCTACATTTACTCCCTCAGAGCTTCGGAGATTCTATCTCTGCTATTAAGATTGAAGGATGGGCATCCTCAGGCGAGTTTACAGAGATGGTGTTTGAAGACGAGTTCATTGGCAACCGGATGCGTCCAGAATGGCGATGGGAGGACCCAAAAGGCGGCGGCGCCTGGGCAGAACGCCAAGGCTACCTCGAAATGCGAACGGATCCCGGGCAAGACCTCTGGCACGGTGCAGATGGCAACAGTGGGGATATGAGCGCGCCACGGCTACTTATGGAAATGCCCGGCGACTTCGCCGTTGAAACCCGCATGCGAATCACGCCGCAACTTAGAGAACACGGCGGTATACTGATATGGAAGAATCCAAACAGGTTCCTCCGCTTAGAAAAGACCTCAGGGCCGCATGCTTTCCGAGGCGATGTCCGCTTTGAACGTCACGTTAACCGTGTTCTTCATCTCCGTGGACGGAGTAGCGGTCTCAGGAATGCCCGAGAGCTCTTCTTACGTATGGAGCGGAGAGGGAACCAATTTTCCGCTTTCGCCAGCGAGGACGGCATTCAGTGGAAAAGTTGCGGTCAAACAAACGTCGGCATGGGCGGGTCGGTGCATGTCGGCCTCCATGCGCTTTGTCCGGGGAATATCCCGCAGACTCTAACCCGTTTCGACTTCTTCCGAGTATTCAAACGGCGACACGAAGTCGCCGAATATCGACCTGTTGATGCGGATCAGCACGGTCAAATCTCTGATGAGGAGCGTGAACGTCGAAGAGCAGGCCGTCGGGAACGCGCTATGCGCGACCTGTCTTAATGAGGGGTTTCGGTACAATCATGTTTTCGCGAATTTTTGAGACACGCCTATGGGTTGGGTAACCTACCCCTTACGATTGCCTCAGTGCTCGACCTCACGGAGGCATCCTCTCATTCCTTAAACGAAAACGCTCGTCTTAATAGTTTAGGGTTTACGCATTTCCTTTTAAAGTCCTCCTACCTTTTGATAAGGGCAGGGAAGCCTATCCGGGCTCATACTGTTGATTTGTATGGCGGATTCAGGGGTTAAAAGCATAGAAATAGCCGTTTTTCAATAAAACATGCCTTGTCTCCATTCAATTGCGTAAGTCCTATAATTATTAAGGCTTCGCTTCATTCACTTCCGGTTATCAGTTAAAGAGATACTTGTGTTCTGGAAGAAAACGCAACTCCCAGAAGTTTTAACTGACAACTAAAAGGTTTGCGTAGCAAACCGCACTGACAACTGCTAATGGAGGATACCATGTTTGAAAAAGATAGCACCCGTTGCCAACAGAGATATTTTGTAAACAACCTGCGATTTTTCACAATAACCTGCCTCCTGCTCACGTGCTTCCTATGGAACGTGCAACCTGTTGACGCGATTATCGGCGCAGTCGAGGACGGTTTAGTCGCCTACTGGACTTTCGATAAGGATACCGTTAAGATAAAAACAGAGGCAGTAGATAGCTTATCAGGATTAGCTGCCGCTGTCCACGGGGACCCCGAACTTGCACCCGCTTCGGATTGCAAAGTCGGCGAGTGTATCCTTTTCGATGGGAGTGTTGACCGATTGCTGGTTGAAGACTCAGACCCCCCTACAATTGATCGAGATTGGGAGGAAATTAGCCTTGAGTGCTGGGTCTATATCAACGCTTTAGACGATAGTTGGAACCGAATTATCTCACTCGATGATATGCCCGCCAATACTGCAGTGGTGAGCCTCTATTATGATGATGATGATAACCAGCACGGATTTTTCGTTCGTGCGGGTGGACAATCAACACAAGCCGCACAGGACAACGTGCTGGAGGATATTCCGCTCGAGGAGTGGCTACACCTCGTTGGCACCTACGACGGTTCAACGGTTCACTACTACGTAAATGGGGAATTAAAGAAAAAGTATGCCATGAAGGGTGGGAAACTTCCGAAAGGTGGACTGCTTCTCGGTATCGGCGACCGCTCTGATGGTTGCGACTGCGATGCGATCCAGGGGTACATAGATGAATTCCGCATCTACGACCGAGTCCTGACTTCAGCAGAAGTGGAGAACAACATGAAGGCTACAGGACTTGATGTGAGTCCCTCTACAGACCATCTCAGCGTCACATGGGGACATATAAAGGCAAAACGGAGATAGACAACCCTATCTTGTAAGCCCAAGCATCGTGTTGGGCTATATATGCGGGCAGGAGTGTTTCCGTCAAACCAGCCTAAATGAACCGCAAGGAAAATTAAAATATGAAAACGATTGGAGTTGGTGTTATCGGATGCGGCGGTATGGGTAGAAGCCTCGCTACTAGCGCGCATGCCGTCGAAGGGATAGAGGTTATCTGCGTCAGTGATTTGCAAAGAACGTTGGCAGAAAAACTATCTGCGGACCTCAATGCATCCTACACGTTGGATTACCACGACCTACTTGCCGATGATAGGATTCAAGCGGTGCTGATAGCGTCGCCGCCATTTATGCATGCACCGATGGCTGTAGACGCTGCGAACGCTGGCAAACACGTTTTTTCGGAAAAACCGATGGCACCGACGTTGGAAGATTGCGACGCGATGATTGCCGCCGCTGACGAAAATGGAGTCAAACTTACGATCGGCTTGGTGTGTCGTTATCACGCGACACATTCTAAGGTCTATGAGATTGTGCAGAGCCGTATCCTCGGCGCGCCTGCGTGTATGATAGTGCATCGCACGGGCGGTCCGTGGGGCAGCGAGCATAGCCACACCCCGTGGCGACTAGCGCGTGCAAAATCCGGGGGAAGCCTCATGGAAATCAACGCCCATGAAATCGACTTTATGCGCTGGACCTGTGGAGATGTTGCTGCTGTCTATGCTGCGGGGGGACAGTATATCCAACACGAGAGCGACTATCCGGATGTCGTACTTGCGTCGTTGCAGTTCAAGAACGGTGCGGTCGGTTTGCTCCACTCCAGTCATATTTCCGCTGTTGGCGGATACGGGGGGCGTGTCGATTGCGAAGGCGGATCCATTTATTTCCCAGAGATTTGGGGGGGCGATGCGACTATCCAGATTAAACCCTTCGACGGTGAAGGCGAGCAGATTAAGATAGCAAATATTGAGGTGCCGCCACCGGTTCAAGAGGAAATTCGCGTCTTCGTGGATGCGATTCGCAACGATACACCGCCCCCAATTACAGGATTAGACGGGCGCGCTGCAGTCGAAATCGCGTTAGCAGCATACCAATCTGTTGAGAGCGAACAACCCATTCCGTTACCGCTATAATCGTCGGGGCGATCTCCCGAAACGGCAGGGGGCAGCTATCGGTATATCACAACTCTCTTTTTAAAGGAGCAAATAGTCTAAAACGTAAGGGAAGGGTTTTTGCTTGAGGGTTTTTTCAGACCTACGCAAAGGCACTCGACTGCTCAAACTCCCCCCAAAGAAACGCAAGGAAAATTAAAAATATGAGAATTTCAGTCTGGGATGGTGGACTTTCAGAACGTTATCTCAAACAGGTCACACAACTCGGTGCAGATTGCATCGACTTCGGAAGTGGGAACGCTTTCCCCGGGGTTGACGAACAAGGTTATCCCGACTTGGACGAAGTCCTGAAAATCAAAAAACGGATACGCGCGTGGGGGCTCGACATCAATCGCGTGACACTCCCGAATATCACAGAAAAGTTTATGACCGGACAACCCGATGGCGAAAAGGATCTAGAAAACACGTGTAACGCGCTTCGGGTCTTTGCTGAAGCGGGGGTGCCTATTGCACGCCAGCGGTTCTGGGGGGATACGTTCGATTATCTCATGACACGCTATTCTTCGGTTCATCGGGGTGGTTACACGTCCCGCGGTGAGAGCCGGGCTGCGACCCAAAACCCGCCGTCGCCCCCCACGATGGAAACACTTGACGAATGGTGGAAGCGGTTCAGTGAAATTTACGGTGCGCTCGTTCCGATCGCCGACGAACATGACATTAAACTCGCTATCCACCCATCAGATGTACCGAACCCAGACACGCCGTTAGGGGGGCTCGGTTTTCATCGAGTTATAGATGCTTTTCCAAGCAGAAATGTTGGCTATCTCTATTGCTGTGGTACCCGTGCTGAAGCCGGCGGCAGCGCTATCGTCCTCGACGAACTCAACAACTACGGACGCAAAGGACGTGTTTTCATGGTGCACTTACGGAACGTCCGTGGAAGCCTCGCAACAGCCGGCGCGTTTGAGGAAGTCCTCCTTGATGACGGCGATATGAACGTCTTCAAAATTATCCAAGAACTCCACAAGGTCGGGTTCGACGGATGCATCAACGCCGATCATATTCCGAAATTAGAGGGTGATGTCGGATTAGCCTATTCCGTCGGTTATCTCAAGGCGCTCTTCGCTGCGTTAGTCGCGTAACCTCGATGTGCTTGTGTACACCGTAGAACCCCTCACCCCTCAGAATCAAGGGGAATGGGATGCTATTATTCAGCAATGTTCACATACGACTGCCTTTCAAAGCCTTGCGTGGCGCGATGCATTGGCCTGTGCTTTCAAACAACTCACACCGGTCTATCTGTTCATCAAAGAAACAGATTCCGTGATAGGCGGAATACCAGCATTCGTCTTTCAACCGATACCGGGTATCCGTCTCTGGCATTCGATGCCGTGGAATCTCTTCGGCGGCATCCATCTGTTGAATTCAGTGGATGTCAATCCTGAGCGCTTGGTAACGTTGATGGAGACAACAGCACTGAAGAACGGATGGTGTGAGATTCGCTGGACGCTAACGCCAGAACATACCGCAACTTATGGCGGTTATTTCACCAAAACAGGCTACGAGTGTACACACCACTTCACGCACCTCTTGAAAACGAGCGGGGGCGCTGATACCCTCTGGCGCGCCTACAATAAACGGGTACGAGGTGCGGTTCGAAAGGCAGAAAAATCAGGTGTGGAAGTTACGGATACTAACAGCGAGGAGGCGTTATCCACGTTCTACGAAATGTATCTCATGACCGTCCGACGCTTGGGGGGAACGCCGAAGCCGCGTTCGCTTATGCAGACGCTCCTCCAGCAAAAAGTCGCTAAACTCGCTATTGCGACGTATCGGGGAACGATTATCGCAGGACTGCTCTATTTGCGCTTTAACAAGACCGTGACTTTGTGGTGTGAAGCCTCTCTGCCAGCATTCTTGAAATACCGCCCGAATAACGCAATTTTTCACTATATCATCACACAGTCTTGTCGCGAAAAGGACGAATGGGTGGATTTCGGCGCATCGCCCCCCGAGAACAAAGGACTAATTGCGCACAAGGAACAGTATCGCGCCGTTCGGACAGATTTCGCCAGTTACACAAAGGTGATTTCTCCGTTGAAAAGGGAACTCTGGACACGCGGCGAAGGCGCACTGCGCCGAATCTATACATGGATGCAGCAGGTTCAGACTCGCTCAGACATTTCTCATAACCCAGAGGCAGTTGAAATTAACTGCAAAGTACCGCAAAACGTAGTGGAACGGTGACCAGGTTTAACAGCTAAAATATGGAAAACACTCGTAAACCCAATTTAATCTTTGTTTTTGGTGACCAACACCGCCAATGCGACGTTGGCTGCGCAGGAAACCCGCAAGTACAGACCCCTGCGATGGATCAACTTGCACAAGCTGGAATGTTCTTCCCCAATACTTTCACGAACGTCCCGATATGTGTGCCTGCGCGTGGATGCCTGATGACCGGCAAATACCCGTTGAATCACAAAGCCGTCTCCAACGATCTGCCACTCCCTTTGACGGAAACCGGCATCGCTGAGATCTTCAGAGACGCAGGTTACGCCACCGGTTATATCGGCAAATGGCATCTCGGTGGCATGCCGAGGGACAAGTTCATTACACCCGAGATGCGTTTCGGTTTCAACGATTGGATCGGTTGGAACTGCCACCACAACTATTTCAACGCGCCCTATCACGATTCTAACGGCAATCGGATGCAGATTGACGGCTACGAACCCGAATTCCAGACCGATAAAGCGATTGAATACTGCCGTGAGCACGTTGACGAACCTTTTTGCCTCTATATGAGTTGGGGACCGCCACATAACCCTTACGAGCATGTACCGGAACGCTACAAAGCGATGTACCCGTCAGAGGATATCCAGTTACGACCGAACGCGATAGACACACCCGCCACACGAGAGGATATTTCTGGCTACTATGCACATATCACCGCACTTGATGAAAACCTTGGACGTTTGATGGCAGCACTGGACGAGATAGGTATTGCTGAGGACACAATCCTCGTCTATACGTCTGACCACGGCGATATGCTGGGTAGCCATGGACATACCCGAAAAGAACGTCCCTGGGAGGAATCTGCTCGCATTCCTTTTATAGTCCGCTGGCCCCGTAAGATCCCAGCAGGTGTTACCCGCGACACCCTCCTCAGCCTCGTCGACTTCATGCCGTCTTTGCTATCTCTGTGCGATCTGCCGATTCCAGAAGGGGTCGAAGGTGTTGACCTCTCGGACGCAATGCTTGGGAAAACAATTGACGAACCGCAGTCTGTGTACCTCGGAGTCCCACTGCACGGCAGCGAAGGTTTTAACTTCGGCATCCGCGAGTGGCGAGGCATCCGAACGCATCGCTACACGTACGCCCGTCACTACGACGGGACGGGATGGCTCCTCTACGATAACGCCAATGACCCGTATCAGTTGAACAACCTCATTGACAACGCAGATTCACGAGACCTCCAGACAGAACTCGAGGCGGAACTTCAAAAGTGGTTAACTCGGGTAAACGATCCGTTCCTGCCGGGAGTGGAGCACATCCGGCAACTCGGCTTATCAGAGTTGTGGAACATCAGCGAGCAGCGGTTCGGCGGCAGAAACCCGCGCTGGGCATAAATTTCTAATTATTAGACATCATATTGTCGGCATGAAATCATTGGTTAGAGAGCTGTCTCTCTGCAATAACTTACCTTCACTACAAAACAACTTTCGACTTCTTGCCGCCATGTATACTCGGTTCCGCACATAACCGTTCGCGTAACCTGTGTATACCGGTATGCACTTCGGGATGTGTCCCTTCCGTGAAACCAAGAACTTCAGATAGCAACCTACGATCCAACTCATGGCGGACTTCATCCTCATCCATCTGGTTGAATGGAAGCATCTTTTTATGCTTCAGTTCTTCAAAAATTCGCTGAGCGTTCTGTAAGGCAATAGTATCCAGCTTGCGAATATCCAACGTTGGCATTGCACGCAAAGCTCTCAAACGAACCAGACCACGTCCCGAGTGCCGCTTATTAGAATGCATCCAATAGCATAAAAACCCTAATGTTGAGTTGCCCCACAAAGTCCAGACATAGTCATATAGAGGACTATTAAATTTGACGGTAGGGAGTAAATTGACCCCAATAGTAGGAGCATCTGTGAAGAGAGCTGCTAAAGAATTCGTATTAAAGTGTAACGCTACATTATGGTGAACACGCCCAATGTTTTCTAAAACCCTTTGTGCTCTGTCCCAGGAATCAGAACGGATAATCCCGTGACAATCCGGTGAAACGAGCAAAGCACGTTGATTCTCAGAATTGACGTGCCACAAACCCGGATATAAATCTTCATTCGAGGATCCGGTTATTACATCAAAAGGTCCTACTGATCTACTACGGTGGTCATAAGACTGAATTGTCGCAATTTCCCCTACAGAAGTCATAAAAATTTCAATTGGCTCTTGCTGCTGGGGGAACCAGATACGCCCATTCGCTAGTTGGTACGCACATTGAGTTATACTAAATTCCCGAATGCGCGAGATACTCCAGCCATCCTTTAGAGAAGAATTTAAAGCACTGCCTATTAATTCACCTCCAATTTTAATAATATTTCCACCGATAGGAGGATCCTCAGATCTTCGGACGTTTTCAAGACGTTGAATGCTTTTCGCTATCTCTACTGCCTCTAAATGACTGTTCGGTCTGCGGTGGAGGCAGACAAACGTTCCGCGTCCACTACGCGCAGTTCTCCCCTTTCTCGCAATCACAAGGCATTCCGCCATATTCGTATCTGCCGAAAATGAGCAGTTTTCAATTTTCGGATCCGCAATTGTGAGCACAACCACGTCATGATATGTCTGTGCCCACAAGTCCCGTACTTTCCCCCAGTCCGGAGACGTTAAAACAGTAATGGGGAGTACGAATCCTATCACACCGTATCCGTTCGATTTTAGCATTTTATCTGCTAAATCAACAAAATAAGAACCAAAGCCCGCGCTACCGTTTCCTATGGAGTCTTCTATGCCTCGTAGAGTCTGTCTCATCTGTTTTGCAACGTCAGGATCGCGATCACCAAATATAGTGGTCGGTACATTCGGATCGGTGGCGTTATTGTCTGCCCCTACACGCGTAAACGGAGGATTATCGACGACAATATTCATTTCGCCATGTCGAAAGCCGTGTTGCGAATCACGCTCTTGAGGGGCATCACCTTGGATCCGCTGCGGATTTATTAAACCCAATGAAAATGTCGCTTCCGGATTCTCAATCAGATCTAAGGCTCCTAGGGCATATTGACCATCCGAGCGCTGGGTCCCGTATGCCATCACATCAATCCGGGTCTTTCCAATCTTTATATTCGGAAAGTTACTGGCAATCAAGGAAGCAGTAAGGTGACTGGCATTGGGCAGAATATCACATCCGACGAGATTGTTTTCTACCATCTGTCTATGGATGTCTCGTCCCCTGCCCCCGTTTTGCTCGTAAAGCCCCAGGAGCTGCTGATACACACCGTTCAGCAATGCTCCGGTCCCACACGCAAAATCGGCTATTTTGAGATGAGATAAAAACGCCTTTAGCTGTTTGCAATTCACCGCGTCTCCCTCGTTTTCGGTAAATGCTTTTACAGCCGTATTCAAAACAAGTGCAGAGAGCAAGGTTGCAGACTCCGGACGCGTGTAATAGGTTTTGATAAACCGCCTATCCACAATCAGACGTTGAAACACAATTCCTGCGAGTTCGTGGACGTGTTCCAATCCTCTGTCAACGAGTTGTTGTGCGGTATTGCGTAAGAGCCATAAGACTTTTCCGACGAGCCTATCATCAGTTGCCAACGCGAGGATAAGTTGATAGGCAACGTCAAAGATGGGGCGATAATTGACCTGTTTAATTTTGTCCCAAGCTGCTAAAACGTCATCAACATTCAACCTTTCTTCCATTCCCCTGAGTTGCCGGAGTGAAGGTACATCTTCCATATCGTCTGTCCCAGCAAGTGAGCTTTGAAAGACAAAAGCATTTGTGATAATCAACATCGCCATCCGCGAGGTTTGCTGACAAGCTTCTTGATGGAGGATTTCTTCAAGCCGCCTGCTAATTTCGGGGCGTTCCTGTCTTGCAGCCTCCATCAGCATTGCGGTTTCATTGACCCCATGCTCTAAGTCGTAAGCAGCTTTGGCAATTTTAGCAACTGGAATAGCCCCAATACGGATAGCCGTCGCGATGTCCCTGAGAGTGCCTTTAACCCACCCTATATTTGGAAATCGGTGGACATCTTCGGGTGTCTCTCCACTCAGTAAAACGTAGTGGAAATCATCAGCATGGGAGAGTGCATCCTCTAACTCCCGATGTGGGATACGTCGGAACCGGTGTGGCAATCGGAGTGCCATTGCGGTTGTCACGCGCTCGTAAGAAACGAGTTGCCTGCCCAAGTGTTCCCGCGTTTGTGCTTCTCCACTGAGGTTTGGGGCATTGGGTTCGTCTATTTTCACCTCTATGACGATAGGATCGCGGCCTCTCTCTCTGACTGTGAAATCTGGGCGTTGGCTTTCGGTGAGAAAGGTCTGGGTATTTTGTGGTTCTACGAACCACGCGCTCCGCATCGTTTCGAGGATATCTACAATTTTGGCTGTGATAGTGTCTTCATGTAACATATTATACTTATGAGTCCTACGCAATCAAATCAGAGATGCCATTCAGATCCTTGTTTTAAAGGGAGGTAACTTATCCCATTATACACCTATTGACTTAATAAGTGAAGATAAAAAGTCGTAGCATAGCCTGTTAGGCTGTGTCAGTTTGTAGCATAGTTTCCTGTTAGTTGTAGCATAGCCTGTTAGGCTGTGTGTCAGTTTGTAGCCCAACTTGTTAGGTTCTGCCACCCGTTCAATATTGGGCTTATCGCAAGTGCCTGATTTGCACAAATCTAATAATTACCGGACAAGTGCTTGTTGTGCAATAGAACGTCCTCGCTCGGTTAAGACCAACTGAGCTTCCTCTTGCGAGATGCATCGGTTATTCAGTGCGTATCGGACAACTTGATTTGCGAACGTTGGGTCCCAGCTGAGATGCTCATGCAGGTTCGCTATCGCAGATTCCTCCTCTGCTTCAGGAAGTCCTTCGTGATTCAAGAGATGGATAACCAACATCGTCTGAGCAAACTCCCATCTTTGGCGTGCGTGCCGACGCGCAATAGCAATAAGTCCGTGGTTGGGAACAAATAGAAAAATTAATCCAAACACGAGAAGCGTCATCGTTGCAATCGCCCCTGCAATTGAGACATCAAAGAGATTCGCCAACCAATAGCCACTCACTGCGTTCAGACTTCCAATGGCCGCACTCAGGATGAGCATGAGCGAGAGTCTATCTGTCATAAGGTAAGCGGTGACAGGGGGTCCAGCAATCAGTGCAACCACCAATATCGAACCAACAGCATCAAACGCTCCCACAATTGTTACAGAGACCAACGTCATCAACCCGTAATGAATCAAGGTGGGGGCAAATCCTAACGTAGCCGCTAAACTCGCGTCAAAGGTAGCTAACTTCAATTCTTTATAGAACAGCAGAATGAAGGCGAGGTTAAACATAAGAATCCCGCCCATCACGTAAAGAGAAACGGGCCCCAGATTGTAGCCAAAAACCGTTAACCGATTCAGCGGTGCGTAGGCAAGTTCACCGAGGAGAACAGCGTCCATATCCAGGTGGACGCTTCCTGCGAATCGGGAGATGAGAATCACCCCGATGCTAAAAAGGGCGGGGAAAGTTAATCCAATCGCAGCATCCTCTTTCACGAGTTTTGTCCGTTGTAGCAATTCAACAAAAACGACTGTTAGCACGCCCGTCCCCGCAGCAGCAAGGATCAGAAGCGGTGAGGATAGGCTCTCTGTAAGAAAAAAAGCGAGTACGATGCCCGGGAGAATAGCGTGGCTAATGGCATCGCTCAGTAGCGTCATCCGTCGGAGTACCAAGTATACACCGGGCAAGGCACACGCTACTGCCGTAACAATGGCAATGAGTTGGATTTCAAGTTGTGCCTGTAACATCTGCCTCAATCGTTATCTTGTTGTGGTTGTTTAAACAATCCAGCCGTTTCCATGTTCAGGTTACGCCTATTCCGTCGCTGACGCGCCCGGTCCCAGAGAAGCCCACGGTTTGCGGCAAAAACGATTGAAAACCCAACGATGCCCGTTGCACATAAGACAATCGTTGGCCCTGTAGGAATGCGTGCCGCACTACTGCTAATAATCGTGCCGCTCACTCCGGCGAGTGCGCCAAAGCCGCCAGCGAGAAGCATCATGACGCTGAGTCTATTCGTCCACTGCCGTGCCGCGACAGCGGGTGCGACTAACATTGCACTCATCAACACGGCCCCAACGGCTTGTAAGCCGAGAACAATCGCGATAACCAGGAGACTCGTCAAAAGAATATCCAGCGCGCGGGTCGGGAAACCGAGCGACGCTGCGAAGCCTTCATCGAAAACCAGCAATTTTAACTCTTTCCAAAAAACAAACGTAGTGATAATTGTGGCCCCGCCCAGGATGCCTATTGTCAAGACATCGCGCTCCAGAATTGTAGCCGCTTGTCCGAAGAGAAAGGTATCTAATCCCGCTTGATTCGCATTGCCGGTACGCTGAATCAGTGTATGTAGCACGAGCCCGAATCCGAAAAAGGTAGAAAGCACGAGACCGAGTACGCTATCGTATTTGATACGCGTCAGCCTCACAACACTCATGATCAGCAACGTGCCTAACCATCCCGCAATCGCTGCGCCAAGCACCAGAATCAGGGGCGCTTTGCTCCCTGTCAGTAAAAACGCAATAGCAATACCAGGGAGCGCGGCATGCGAGATAGCATCACCGAGAAGACTCTGCCGGCGCAAAACCGCATAAGTCCCGAGTGCGCCACTGACAGCCCCGAGCAGTGCAGCGCCGGTAGCAACAATCATCAGCGTATAATCAAAGCGGTTCAGGATATTCAAAGTTTCCATATTTTTAACGATTATGGTAGAGAGTTTTCGTTTAAGCAATGATACGGTGCAGCCTTGCGGTTGAGAACTTAGGCCATCGTAGGGGTTGGGTGCCCCGCCACTTATGCGTGTCTCAAACATTGGGCGGAAACATGATTTTACCGAAAACCCTCTTATGGTAAGGTTTAGTATTCATTGGACACGCTGCATCCGCGATGTCAGGAAGTCTTTCATCTCTCTAATTGACTGACAACTATTTCATAAATGCAACGCGCCCGCCATAAGTTTCACGTAAATTCTCAGGTGTGAATATTTCAGTCACCGGCCCGCTGGCAATCCGACGAATATTCAATAGCATTACCCAGTCGAAATAGTCCGCTACCGTCTGGAGATCGTGATGCACTACAACGACAGTTTTACCAGTTGCTCGCAGTTCTTGAAGGAGGGTTACAATCGCGCGTTCCGTGGTGGCATCAACCCCTTGGAAAGGTTCATCCATCAAATACACTGTGGCATCTTGAACGAGGGCGCGCGCGAGAAAGACACGTTGTTGCTGCCCCCCAGAGAGTTGGCTGATTTGCCGAGTCGTATACGCCTCCATCCCGACCTTCTCCAATGCGTACATAGCTTGTTCTCGTTCTTGTCTTCCGGGTCGACGTATCCATCCAAGTGCACCGTAGCGTCCCATCATCACGACATCCAAGACGTTCGTCGGAAAATCCCAGTCAACCGTACCCCGCTGTGGTACGTAGCCGACAATCCGCCGCTGCATTTCATAAGGCTTGTCGTAAATCAGGACGCTGCCCGCTGCAGGACGCACCAAGCCCAAAATTGCCTTCATCAACGTCGTTTTCCCAGCCCCGTTGGGGCCAACGATCGATAAAAGCACCCCCGGTGGGACATCCAGATCGATATCCCATAAGACCGGTTTATCCTGATAGGCAACCGTTAAGTCGGCGACTTCAATAGCTTTGGTTTCAAGTGCTTGCAATTTAGTATTCCGTTGTAGGAGAGGTGTGTGCCTTTGATTCCCCAATCAACGCCTTCACAATCGTATCGATATTGTGGCGAACCATTCCGATATAGGTACCTTCGGGTGTGCCATGATTTCCTATAGCGTCAGAGAAAAGTTCTCCGCCAATGTCCACATTAAACCCTTTTGATTTTACAGCAGCTTTTACGGCTTCAAGACTTCGTGGCGAGACGGAGGATTCGACAAAAATTGCGGGGATACGTCGCTCAGCAATAAAGGTAGCCAGTGCTTGTACATCAGCGATCCCCGCCTCTGTTGCGGTACTAATTCCTTGTAGTCCGCGGACCTCAAATCCGTACGCTTTCCCGAAGTAGTTAAAAGCGTCGTGTGCCGTGACAAGCACACGTTGCTCCGTTGGTACACGTTCCGCTTGCGTCTTTACGTACGCGTGTAGCTCGGTAAGTTTCGCGAAATACCGTTGCGCATTACTCCGATATGCTAAAGTGTTGTCGGGATCAAACGTACTCAGCGCATCGCGCACCTTTCCGACGGCTTTCATCCAAAGCGTCACGTCGAACCATAAATGCGGATCGTATTGCCCCTCAAATTCCGGTGGCGTTAGCAGCAGGCTCCGATCAATGGCCGCTGTTACAGCCACGGTCTTGATATTCCCCGGCATTTTCGCCAAGATATCCGCCATTTTTGATTCAAGATGTAAGCCGTTATAGAAAATGAGGCTTGCCGAATGAAGTTTCTGGACATCGCCTGCACTCGCCTTGTAGAGATGTGGATCCACCCCCGGTCCCATCAGTCCTATCACTTCAACGCGATCTCCACCGACGTTCTCAACGATATCCGTAATCATCCCGATTGTTGTGACGACCCGGTATTTTCCGGTAACGGGTGGCCCGGGTTGTTGCTTTGGATCACAACCGATTCCTACAAGTAGAACAATCAGGAAGGATAAGAAGAATAAAATGTATAGTCTTTGCATAGTTTTAATTCCCGAAGAAAAAGCGTTCTAACAATTCGCCGACGAGGTATCCTACCCCTGCGACACCGAGCCCTACAATAAACATGTCAAACCCGCTCCGAATCAAACCGCGTCCTGTGAAAAGACTTCTCGCTGCACCGACAGCAAAGTGAGACAACATCGCAAGCGCAAACGATATCCAGATAGCTAGCAACCCTTCTGTAAAGAGGAACGGGGCTACTGGGATAAAAGCACCGATAGCCGTTGCGAGTCCAGTAATCCATCCGTCTTTGAAAGGCGTTGTGTGTACCTCACCAATCTTCAGTTCAGCTTGGATCTTCTCCTCTAACGCCCGTTCCGGATCAGTCATGACTTCCTTGGCAAGGAGTCGTGCGTGATCTTTTGGAATGCCGCGTGTCTCATAGATGAGAGCGAGTTCATCTTCTTCAAGGTCGGGCATCAGGCGGATTTCCTCTCGCTCGACCTCAATTTCGTGTTCATAAACCTCTTGCTCACTTTTGGCGGCGAGGTATCCGGAAGCGCCCATAGACAGAGCATCTGCTACGGTCCCAACAATGCCTGTTACAAGAATCGTCGAGATATCCGATGTCGCAGCAATAACCCCAGCGACCAATCCGAAGTTTGCTGTCAAACCGTCGTTAAATCCGTAAACGATGTTGCCCAACATACCACCGGATTCAGTTTTATGCCAGGGTTCGTCGCTTGTCCCGGTAAGTTCCTGTAGGCTTTCTGTATGTTGCGCGGATTCTCTGGCTAAAGCAAGTGCTGTCTCCTTGGCCTCCGCCAACGTGCTATTCCTATGGAGCGTTAGATAGTCTTTGACTTCACTCGCTTCCTCGCCGAGCATCCGCGAAAGCGGGAATTCGCTGCCAAAGCGGCGCGCATACCACGCCATCAAACGCGCCTTCACCGTTGGATGTTGTCGACTCAACTTTATATCATACGTCGTGAGCATCTGCTGCCAACGTGCTACATGCCGGTTTTCCACCTCAGCGAGTCCACTTAATATCTCTTTTCGCTTGGTATCAGGTTCAAGAGTCGCGAAAACACCATAAAGGAAACTGGCATCTACTTCATCTTGCAAATGGTGTTTCCATATCTTGATTGTTGCCGCATTGGGTTTTGTTTTTCTTTCAGCTTTCATTCTTGGACTCCTTGCGTGGGTAACAAGCGCGCTTTCACAGCGCGCCTATACATTATCCGTATCTTGCACATTATCAACAAAAATATGTTTGGCGACTTCACGTCCAATAACTACCCGTTCCCCTCCCATGTCAATAGTAAAGGGGCCTTCAAATGGGGCTACCTCTTTCACATGCAAGGCTGTGCCCGGGTAAAGGTTAAGACTCCCTAAGTGACGAAGCAGCGCAGGATCGGTATCACTCACTTCAGCGACCCTGCAAGATTGCCCGCTTTGTAGATCCGTCATCGGGATATGTTCTTTTTGTACCACAACGCCGTTTTTATCGGGTATCGGTGCCCCATGCGGGTCAGCCGTCGGATAACCGAGAAACTCGTCCATTCGCGCCTCCATGTCTTCCGAAATCACGTGCTCCAGTTTCTCGGCTTCTTCGTGAACGCCGTCCCATGGGACCCCGAGTGCCTTAAACAAGTAAAGTTCCAATAAGCGGTGGTGCCTGATGATTTCAAGGGCAATTGCTCTGCCAGCATCCGTCAGCGTAACACCGCGATAGCGCTCATGACTGACAAGTTTCATCGTCTTTAACTTTTTGATCATCCCAGTGGCAGAGGCAGGTTTGACATTGAGATATGCCGCCAAAATACCCGTAGAAACTTTGCCACCCTTCTGTTGCAACTTATAGATTGACTTGAGATAGTCCTCAGCTGCCTGTGTAAGCATCAAACTTTCCAATCCGCGGGGCAAACTTGCAATGTGTGGCCCCTCATCTTGCGGTATGCGGTAGATTCACAACCTACCTGATTTTAGGCACTATGTGCCAGAATTATTAGAGATACAGAGAAATTAATTTAGCCATGCCTAAATTATACACGAATCGATAAGCACAGGTCAAGGAAATTTTACTTTTTTAGGTGCTAAAAAGGCAAGTACTGCAATCCATGCCTACAAAATAGAGCGATTAAACTTTTCCAGTTTGGAAACGTCTTAAATAAGAAATGGAGGTGCGAAGAGACCAACCGATTAACGAAGGGCAGGTGTCCCTTGAGTGTGGTATGAATATTCCATTGTACAGGACGCAGGCGAGGTTCTCGCCATATCTGCTAATTATAATTTGAAAAGATCGTTCGCGAAACCTATGCCGTCGTCCCCTTTTTGACAACGGATAGTTCCCACTAATTTTACCTCAATTAATATTGAAAGGAACTCAAATTTAATGAAAGGTTTTTACAGACTCTTTGTCTTGATCACTGCTCTTAGTTGTTGCCTTAACCTCGCCTCTGCACAAAACGCGGCAGAATGGATGCCAGATGCGAATTTGAGAACGGCGGTGCGCCAAGCCCTTAACATAGCGGCAGACAGCTCGCTCACACAGCAGGCGATGCAAGCGTTAACCATCTTAAATGCTGAAAGCAGCGAAATAACGGACATCAAAGGCTTAGAACAGGCAACCGAATTAGAAGTCCTAAATCTCGGTACGAATAAAATTACAACCATCACCCCCCTTGAAGGATTAACGCACCTCACCGAGTTGAGTCTTAACGCTAATCCCATCCGAGATATCACAGGGCTTAAGACATTGGTAAACTTGACTCGGTTAAACCTTGGTTCCAACCAGATTATCAATATTACTCCGCTCAGGGAGTTGATACAAATAACAGATTTAAATCTCCTAAACAATAGTATTACCGACATCGCCCCTCTTGCAGAATTGAAAAGCCTTATAAGGTTAACGTTATCGGAAAATCAAATCTCGGATCTCACACCGCTCAGGGGGTTGGCGCAAATATCCTCTCTGAGCCTCTCAGAGAATCATATCACTGACCTCGCACCTATTAGTAACTTAGCAGGGATCACGAGCTTGGATCTTTTCGGCAACCAGATCTCGGATCTCACACCGATCGCGGATCTGACGCAAATAACATACTTAAACTTGTCGGAGAATCAAATTCGCGACATCGCAGCCCTCAAAAGATTAAAGCAACTCATCAGATTAGAGATTTCAGGGAATCAGGTTCAAAATGTAGCACCGCTCAAGGAATTGACTGAAATAACACACCTCGACCTCAGTGCTAACGAAATTCGTGATATTACTGATCTCGAAGATTTAACGCGCCTCAGGAGACTCTATCTCAATACGAACCGAATCACAGACGCAGCACCGCTCTCGAATTTGGACAACCTTGAAGTGCTATGGGTATCGGGAAATCCGATCGGTGACTTAATGCCGTTTCGTAGGCTACGCCGACTGAATCCAGATATCACAATAGACATTGAATTCCATCAACTTGTGGCGGCAACGGGCATTACGCTTGCCGTTGAGAAACCTTCTGGCTTAAGTTCCGATCGTTTTACTATCCGCCCGGGTGAATTCGTACTTTTAGTGCGTACGCGTCAGTCAAGTGTAAACGAGGCGGGTGATTTCAAAACCTACCGCTCCTATTATTCGGTTGATCAAAAGGCAACAAACGCCGATTTCCCAAATCTTGCCCACCTTTTCCAAAATGGTGGCCGGATTGAACTTATCACGGATACGCATCAAAACCCATTATCCTCTGAGACGAATCAACCAGAGTTTGGTGATCTGGTCATCTCCGAAATCATGTGGGGGCTTGATAGGGCTTCCACAAATAAACAGTGGATTGAACTTTACAACGCCTCAGGACACACTTATACTTTCACCGATGGTAGTTTAAGTCTCCGCTTTTCTGATACTTCCGCCAACCCATTACCCAATACAGTGTTTACGCCTTCCTACGATGCTAACAGACAAGCAAAGGTTATCGATCGGATGAGCAACATAAGGTATAGCACCAACCGTAAGGGCTGGAATCCCCCTGGGCAAAGCGGTGATACTTCACAGAATCGCCCGCTCGTATCTATGTATCGTGTAATTAATTACACGACCGGCATAATTTCTGATGGCACCTTGCCAGATAATTGGCGCGCCTCAAGTGGACGTGTGAACTTCAATCTCCCTAATCATGGCACCCCTGGGGCAGAGCATCTTCCACCGTCTCCAACCGTTCTTATCGACGTGTCGGAACGTCCGCCTCTGTTTTGGGTAAATGCCAGTACAGGCACACTCCATCGTTTGACGGGAAACAGAGTAGAGCAGATCTTCCCAACTGTCCAGAACGCCACCAGTCTTTCTGTGGATACAGCGAATGGTAAAATCTATTGGACAGAGAAAATCAGCAACGCGCGCGGGAAGATCCAGCGTGCCAACATGGACGGTTCTAATCTTGAAGTCGTTAAACGATTAACAGGTGTCATCAAAAGTATGGCAATTGATACCAGACGGGGCAAGATTTATGTGGCAAATAATTGGGGTAGAATACAACGCCTCAATTTAGATGGTTCAAACTTCCAACCGAATTTCATCACAAGCTCTAATTCGCCAGACAATATTACTGTAGATACAGAAAACAGAAAAATCTACTGGTCAGATGGGACGAACCTCAAACGAGCGAACCTTAACGGTTCAAATCCGCAAAATATCCTCAAAGGATCTGGCACTTTCACAGGTGTCGCTATTGCTGGCGCCCAGGTCTACTGGACGGAAATGCTGAACTTAACTGTCTCTGCAAATCGTGGAAAAATCCGACGCGCCAATCTCAATGGTTCAAACGTCGAAACGCTCATTACAACAAACAACACAGCAGCTCCTCTTGGCATTGCTGTTAACTTCGCGTCGCGTAAACTCTATTGGGCGGATTCCGCCGGTAAAGTGCGACGTGCAGACCTCAACGGCTCAGATATAGAAGGTGTTATCACTGGATTGGAAACCCCTGAAGGTTTCAGCGCAGGAGCATTGCCCACACTGATATACACCGAGACGGGTACGGTTCTCGGAAGTCCAGCAATCTATTGGGCAGATAGACAAACAGCCGCAATCCGACGCGTCAACATTAACAACTTGAAGGTAGAAAACGTCATCACCGATGTACCCGATTCATCGGCAATCGCTCTGGATTTAACGAGAGGTCAGATTTATTGGACAGAAACCGACACAGGTAAAATCCGGCGAGCAAACCTTAACGGTTCAAACGTTCAAGACCTTATCATAGGATTGACAGGTCCATTGTCAATCGCACTGGACTTGGTTAGAGGCAAAATGTATTGGACAAACCAAGACTGGGATAGCTTCACAGGTACTGTTACAGCAAGCACAATCCAACGCGCAGACCTCAACGGTTCAAATGTACAGGACATCGCCACAGGATTGGGAACTGTAGCAGGGATCGCTCTCGACACCGCCATGGGCAAGGTGTACTGGACGGACTCAGAAACAGGGACGATCCAACGCGCAAACCTTAACGGTTCAAACGTCGAGGACCTTGTCGACGGCACGCGCTCACCAAGCGGTATTGCCTTGGACACTGCTGGCGGTAAAATGTACTGGGCTGACTATGAAGGGAAAGAAATCTCGCGAGCGAATCTCAACGGATCTAACGTTCAGCCCCTCGTCACCGGATTAGCGGGGCCGTCAAACATAATTTTAGACGCAGCCAGACGCAAGATTTACTGGATGGATCAGGTGTGGAATCCTGCCACCGGGAGCATTACTGAAAGCAGCATCCAGCGAGTGAATCTTGATGGATCGAACGTCCAAGCAATTTTCACCGGATTGGGTGAAGCTGCAGGTATGGCTCTCGGGCCATCACAAACGTTTACCGGAACTTCAGTGACCCGTTCTGCTTCGGACATAAACGCAGACGGCAAGGTAAACAACACGGATCTCCTGTTAGTGGCAGCAGCCTTGGGACAAAACACACCTGTCAACTCACGTGTCGATGTCAACGGAGATGGCACTGTTAATGCTGCAGACCTGATGGTTGTAATATCGGATCTGGATACCCCTGTGAATCCTGGGGCACCAGAGATTGGTAGCCACTTAACAGCGGTTGACCGGGCCCGAATTCAGGCAGAGATTCGCAGCTTACAGTTGGTAGATGACGGTTCCCTGAAATACCGACAGGTGCTTGCGTTTCTCCAAAGTCTTTTAGCATCAGCAACCCCTCAAGAGACGCGACTCCTCGCGAATTACCCAAATCCGTTCAATCCTGAAACATGGATTCCATATCAGTTGGCAATTGGTACGGATGTGCAGATTCTCATTTACGACGCAAAAGGGACACTCATCCGACAACTGGGGCTTGGGTATCAACCTGAGGGTTATTACACCGATCGGAACAGCGCTGCGTATTGGAATGGCCGGAATGCTTTAGGTGAGCATGTCGCAAGCGGTATCTATTTTTATCAACTACGAACAAACGAAGCCTCCACACTACGGAAGATGCTCCTCCTGAAATAGCAAGATAGTTGCGGGTTTTCGGAAACCCAATAATGTTTCACCAAAATTTGAGACACGCGTATGGGGCGGGTAACCCCCCATACGATGGGTCTCAGTTCCCAATGACAAGAGGGCATCGTCCCACCACTGAAACGAAAACCTT
The DNA here is from genome assembly GCA_965202725.1 of Candidatus Poribacteria bacterium. Classification (GTDB taxonomy): domain Bacteria; phylum Poribacteria; class WGA-4E; order WGA-4E; family WGA-3G; genus WGA-3G. The sequence continues at coordinate 2,025,070 of OZ241845.1, read as the reverse complement.
CAAAGAGTTATCAGTCATACGTAACAATTTTCCCCCAACTTGGCGTATGCCAAGAAGTAGTGGATTGTTACGGATGACCTCTTAACCGATAACCGTCTACACAAATTCGTTGAACACCTTCACAGGTTTTCCGGTTTCAATAGATTCCCATGCAGCCACTCCCACGGCAATAGATTTTGCACCATCAATCACATTCGGTGAAGGTTCCACATCCTCTTCAAGACACCGCTGAAAATGCCGCATATATCGGATAACTGTCTGCCCATGACCGTAGACGCTTGTGTCTATCTCAGGGGGGCATGTCACTTCAAATGGTTCTCTGGTTGACATTTTATCGAGCATCAATTTGACGTGTCCTACTTTGTTGTCCGTAAAGTCCCCAATTATTGTCCCTTTACTTCCGAAAAGGGAGAGCTGCATCATCGGCATCGGGGGATGGACGATATCGTAAAGTCCCATCGCTCTTGCAATCTGTCCGCTCTTAAATTTCAGGTGGAGAAAGAAATTGTTCTTTGTGGGGTATTCCTGCGTGAGGAGACCTTTGGTACCGTAGGCATGTACCTCGTCTACGTCACCGAGAAGACAGCGCAATATGTCAACAGGATGTACAACACCGCCGAACATCAAGTCTTGGGGTTCATGGAGTCGCCAGGGTGTAAACGCATAGACCTCGCGCATGTCGTGAACATAATAGGCATCCGCCACCATAATGTCGCCCAAGTCACCATCGTCCAAGAACCTTTTGATTGTCAAAAACTGGAGGTCAAATCGCATTGTTTGCCCGACGAGAAATTTGACTTTGTGCTCGCGCACGAGATCCACCAAACGTTGCGCATCCGCTAATGTGGTTACCATCGGTTTTGTACAGATAACATGTTTCCCAGCTTCAATTGCGGCGACACAGTGTTCAGCGTGCAAATGGTCAGGAGAATAGATTGCGATAACAGAAATATCCTCACGTTGGACTAACTCTCGATAATCTGTGGTCCAAAAACCTACCCCAATCTGCTCTGCATAGTTTCGCAAAACATCTGCCCGCTTTGCACAGATACCGCGGAGTTCATACGTCAGGTCTGGCACATCTTTCAAAAGTGTCGCCGTTGAACCCATGTTTGTCGGATTCATCCCAATAACGCCCAATCCTATTGCCATTTTTGTCTCCTCTTCGAGTGCGTTGATGTCTTGCCATTCTACCACAACCTGCCTTTATTCGCAAACAGGGCGTTCCAATCCACCCGCCTTTGGGTGACGAGAGGGCGCAAGGTGCTATCGTCCTTTCCAGTATGGTAAATCAGTAGTTCCCTTTTTAAATACCGTTGAAAAATATTTGGTTGTTGGCAGTCAACGCCGTTTCCACAACGGAACGCTGTCAAAAATATTTACATATCGCCCGTGATATTGCAAACGGTTTGCTTTATCTTCGCATTTAATGTAAAATTGTGAAAAGCAACCTGCATGATGGAAGAGCGATGATGCAAGCTGAAACAAAAGCTCCCGCTAGATTTGAAACGCTGCAACGGCGAGAATTAAAAAGTGTATACAGATGGATCTTCGAGTTGGGCGCTGCCTGCCTTGTCCTTTTTTATCTTTATAGTGCAGGTTTCGGAAGTGCCAGCGAACAGTATCACATCGGGATATATCTCCTCCTCACATACGCACTCATTGGATTGCTCTACCTGTGTCGGCGAACTTCGCCATCAGGTCGTCCTTCCCTGTTAGACGTGGGACTCGTCGCATGTAGCATCTTCACCATCGGATACTGGATCGTGGCGTATCCGGATCTGGCAACGCGTGCGGGCAATTACAACCAACTTGATATTTTTGTGGGTGCCATCGCTATAGGAATTAGTTTTGAGGTAAGCCGCAGAACCGTCGGTTGGGCCCTGCCTATTATTGCCATCATTGGCATTCTATACGCGCTTGTGGGTCGCGCCATGCCTGATGCCATTGCACACAAAGGTTTTTCGATGCGCCGAATTGTTGAGCACTGTTTTTTCAATCAGGCGGGGGTCTTCGGCATCATGGCAAACGTGATGGCGACGTACGTCATTCTCTTTATCTTCTTTGGTGCATTTCTGGAGAAATCCGGTGTCGGACAATTCTTTATCAATCTACCGCTGTCGATAGCCGGGCGTTCAACCGGCGGCGCAGCAAAAGTCTCGGTGATGACTTCCGGTTTTTTCGGATCCGTTGCAGGAAGCGCGATCGCAAACACAGTCGCCACTGGAACCTTCACGATCCCATTAATGAAACGGACAGGATTCCGTCCGCATGTGGCTGGTGCCGTCGAGGCATCGGCTTCAGTAGGTGGGCAATTCTTACCGCCAGTGATGGGCGCGGGGGCGTTCCTAATAGCAGAACGGACGGGGTTGCCGTATAGCCAAATTGCGCTCTTATCTATTGTGCCAGCAGTCCTCTATTTTCTATCCGTCTGGGTGATGGTTCATTGTGAAGCGAAAAAAGAGGGACTCGAACGGATATCGGCAGCAGAAACACCTAAATTCTTACCCCTGGTTAAAAGCGAGTGGTTTTACGTATTGCCGCTGATTGCACTGATTGGGATGCTCATTGCTGGTTACACCGCCTACAAAGCAGCCTTCTTCGCGATTCTGGTTACGGTTCTGGTCAGCTACTTCCGTCCGGAAACTCGGTTGACACCTAAGCGGATCTGGGAAGCGATGGTGAGTGGTGCGAGGAATTCGCTTGCGATTGGAGGGGCAGTCGGCACAATTGGTATCATTGTTGCTGTTATTGACCTGACGGGTTTGGGACGGATATTCCCGGAATTGGTGTTGACAGTCGCCGGAAGCAACAAAGCTATCGCGATACTATTCCTCGCCGCTGCTTCTTTAGTGCTCGGTATGGGAATCCCGGTCACCGCTGCCTACCTAATCACCTCTGAACTGGCTGTCCCGATCTTGACGACCCCTGAAATGGGTATCTCCGTCATCGCTGCACACTTGATTATCTTTTGGTTGAGTCAAGATTCAAATATCACACCGCCGGTTGCCTTGGGGGCTTACGCCGGGGCTGCCATCGCGCGGGCCGATCCATGGAAGACAGGCTGGGCATGTTTCAAATTTGCCAAACTGCTCTATATCATGCCGTTGCTATTTGCGTATACGCACATCCTCTTCACAGACGGCACTCCGCTTGAGTACGCGTTGTCCATGATCAGTGCTGTTGTCGGGACGATTGTCTTCTCAATAGTCACAATGGGTTACTTCGTCCGAAAGACACATTGGTATGAGCGGGTAGTGCTCGCGCTTGCGGCATTCCTCGCTTATATTTACAACGTCTGGACGTTCGCCGTTGCAATCGTACTCGTTGCAGTCATATATATCCTCCAGAAACGTTCAATACTGTAGCAAGTGTCTTTTAGGGAGTATCGACGATTTCTTGCAGTCGCTGTAGAATTGCTTCCGCGGCTTCTTGTGTGCGTTGCTGATTGAAATGTTCTGCTGCCTGTCCAGCGCGGAAGGTGTTTCCTCGGTAATAACGCCAGAAAACGACTCCTCCCCATAACAGCGCATCCGTATAGTGTCTATCTAATAGGGCATCAGCAGTGAGGAAGCCGAGGGCACTGTTTAGCAGGAGGGCGTTTATCCCGCCTCGCCAATTGCCGGCATAAATCTGCCCAGCACCAGGAAGGATTGTTGATGATAGCCTTGCGACACTGACAGACTTCTGAGCTCCATTAACAGCCTCATCAAAAAGCAGATCCAGCCTTTCATCAGTACCCCAGTTTTTCAAAACTTCCCGCGCTTCATCCCATCGAAACTGGTAGATGTAGGCAACTGCTCTCAAAAATAATGCTCTACGGTAAAGCAACGCAGACGGGCTCCGCAGCGTGACCTTAATCAATGCCAATTGGGCAAGATCGTAATCCTGTGTAGCGATGAGTGTCACGGCGAGTGTCAACTGATATTCGGATTTCGATTCGTCATCTGCAGCAAGAGGTGTTGCAATCCGCAGTGCATCGATTGCCTCCGCCCATAAGCCTTGTGCTCTGTAGGCGAGTCCGATATTGTGATATACCTCGCCAATACGTGCATCATCCGGATAGAAAAAGAGGAAACGTTTATATTCCGTAATCGCAGCATCGTAATTACCTTGCACAAAGAGGTGTTTGCCAAGGGATAGCAGATGTTCTTCCGCCGTTACCGCAAAACTGTAGAAAAACAGAAATGAAGCAATCAGGAAAAGAGATATTGAACGACTTAAAGCCCTATACATTTGGAATGTCCCTCCATAATCTGATAGGTTGAGAAGGGCTTTGCAGTGCCCCTCATGCTGCGCCGGAACTTTGGCTTGATAGTCTTTTCAACTCTCTATTTGCCTACCTCAAAGCTTGTTGCGCGGATTCAAGAGCAGCTTCTAAGTCATCGCACGCCAACGTATCCAAGGGTAAAAAGAGAAGCAAAGCGATCAAAATCACGCCAAAAATACAAATATGTTTCATCTGGATCCCTCTTTAGTGTGCGTGCCGCGGTTTCGGCTTAATCGGTTTCGAGCGTATCAAGGCATTCTCTCTCTCGTTGTGTGCTTCTATATTTCTCATGTGTGCTTTTAATGCCTTGATACCCGTTTGCCTTTCCGCTTCGCTGAGTTTTGAAAGCTCGGAGAGGGGACGACCGTATTTTTCCATCAACCGGTCATATTCCTCCATCAATCCATCCATTTCAACCGAGAGTTCCAAAAATTCATTATTGTAATCTACATCAGACACTAACCAACGGGTGTAGGCTATCGCGTCTGCCACGATGATCACATTTTCGGTGCAGTTGGGATATTTTTCACGATGCTTTTTGATGTAAGAATTAACGCCGTGCTTTAATGTTCGGCGATCATATTCTTTACCGGGCTCCGCACCGCGCCCCGATAAATCGGCTTCAATGTCGGCTTGCGTATAGTTTTCAGGATACCATACGCCGTCGCGCCACGCCCCACTGGAGTCGGTGAGGGCGACGGTTCCCTGCTCAGCGGGCGGATGGCCGTCGGCGGGGAAGTGCCCACCTTCCACAGCAGGTTGCGGTCTTTTCTGACTCGGTCCGTGAACAAAAATAGGCCCTGCGTCAGCGGCTTTGTAAATCTTCGCGGGTTCTTGGCTGCGATGCGCCGTCCCCGGAAAGTGCCACTAATTGCTACACCTATTAGCACTAGAACAACGGGTATCCAAAATTTTTTCTTAAATATTTTAAAATGCTTTTCTATCTTTAAAAACCCCCGGGGCGTTTTTTACCCCAATTTATATTCGATACTTCCCTTACTGAGAACTTATAAACATTATATTAGAAACGAAAAAACGAGTCAACTGGAATTAGTTCTCTATGCAGAGCTATTCAATTGCCGGTCCCTCGATCCTTTTTTGAAACCCCAGACTCGGTGGGATTTTTGCGTGGGTATTTCTTCTCGATTTCCTAGCCGTGCCGGTTCCTAGAAGGAGACGTGAAACACAGTAAATTCTTAAAACTGAATGGCTATAGTTTTCCATGTTCGTAGAAACGAACTTTTTGCAGCCTGACGTGTCTAATTAGCTTAGTACTATGCCAACCTTACTCTTGTTGGAAGGCTTTTTCGGTGGCAGTGTGGCACTTTTTCACGTTCACTGTCAAAACCATCTTGACAAACGACCAGATGACCGCTTCAATATTGTATGCTGCTTTTAAATAAACACGTTTTTCCGAAAAGAAAGAGAATTGCGAAAATGAAAACAGACACAGATCAGCATTCGGGAAGTGTTGTCAACACGCGCATGAAAGCGCTCTTTGTTGCACAAGACGCTAAACCCGAAAATGTAAAAGAAATCAACCTTGCACGGCTTACACCATTCCAACGCGGGTTGCTCGTTGCGGATGGAACGGTTACGCGGTTCATTGAGGCGTATACACTCCTCCCGGTGGAAGTCGGGCTGCTACAACAAGTCAAGCAGACATTACCGACTAAGCATACCTGGCTCCAACTGCCCCCCGGCACAGAGGTTATCTCACGGAAGGTCGTTCTCCAAACCTACTCGCAAAATGAATCACTTCCGATAATTCACACCTATGCAGACTCGCTTATTGTGCCGCAACGCCTCTCGACATCCCTTTTAGATGGGTTAACAACCGACAAACGGGGGTTGGGAGGCCTTTTGCAGCGCAGCGGTTTAGAGACTCGGCGCGAACTGCTCTGGTGCGGTATAGAAATTTTAACAGGTCTACCGGCCGCTGTCGCACACCTTGAAAGCAAGACGTTTATCAGTCGTGCCTATCGAGTGTTCGCGGATGAGGAGCCCCTCATGCTGATTAATGAAAAGTTTCCGCTGTGATGATTAGCAATGGTCAGCCTCAGTTGTCAGTTAAATGCGACTCTCATTACACAGAGCTGCCGCTGACCGATAACTAACACCCCTTAAGAAAGGAGAATATATCTGATAAAACTATTTATGGACGTTTCGGCACACGTACCGAATACGAAAACGCTACAAAAGATATTTCAATTGCAGGTTTCAAACAGGCACTTGAAGCCGCTCTCGAATTACACAAAGAATACCCAGAAAACAAGGCATCTTTAGCCGCGAAAACTGGACCTGAACCCGTAAAGAAAACACCGGAGGCGTTTCCCGCACTATTGCGTTATTCGACTACCTTAAATTTCAACCAGAGGATTAATCAGCAGTGTATTCATTGCCATCAGATCGGCGAGGCACAACGAGAGATCCATTGGTATGATCGAAGGCCGGTTCCGGACGAAGTGCTGTATCCATTCCCGATGCCAGATGTTTTGGGCTTGCGTTTTTCACCGAAGCATCGCGCAAAGATTAGCAAAGTCGCGTCTGGTTCTGCTGCGGAGAAAGACGGTTTCCGGCGCGCAGACGAAATCCTAACGTTTGCTGGGCAACCGATCATCTCGATCGCTGATGTGCAATGGGTGTTACACCGTTCACCAGAAAACACAGCAGTGCCTGTGACAGTTGATCGCCACGGTGAAGAAGTCAACCTTATGCTTACACTCAACCCCGGATGGCGGAGGGGAAGCGACATCTCTTGGCGCACAACAACCGGGGAACTCCGCTTTGTGGCACTCGGTGGGATGGTGCTTAAAGATTTACCCACTGCTGAACGTCAACGTATGGGTATTGGCGAAAAAGAGATGGCACTAAGGGTTGACAATATCTGGCGGCGTGGAAGAAATTCAGATAGCAATGCACAAAAAGCAGATATCCGGCGAGGCGACATTATCGTCGGTTACGGCGATTGCACGGACAGACTCACGGAAAGTGGTGTTATTGCTTATGTACTACAGGAAGAGCCGCAAGCCAAGGTTTTACCGATAAAACTGTTAAGAAACGGAAAACAGGTTACGGTAGAACTCTCGCTTGAATAACCGAAAAATGCATCGCGGAAGAGGGTTTTCGAAAAAATAATGTTTTCTCTAATTTTTCAGACACGTCTAAGGGGTGGAAAACCCAACTCCTACGCTTGACCTAAGTGCTCAACCACACGGCGGCATCATGTCATTACTTAAACGAAAACTCTCTCGCGGAAACAAGACATAGAGAATAGGGAGATTTACGAATGTTAGACCAAATCATCAAAGCGGTTGAGGAACAGTGCCGGGCGGAACGTATCCCCATGTTAGGGCCCGACAAGGCGAAATTGCTCGCCAGTTGCGTCGAAAACGCAAAACCCTCCCTGATTGTAGAGTGTGGAACTGCCATCGGTTATTCTGGACTTTGGATGCTACGTGTGCTAAAATCCCTAGGCACTGGACGTTTGATAACAGTGGAAATAGAGGATGCCAACGCACAGCGGGCCCGCGCACATTTTGAAAGGGCGGGTGTTGCAGACCTTGTAGACTCCCGGATTGGTGATGCTGCAGAAGTGCTCAAAACCATCCAAGACCCCGTCGATTTCCTGTTTCTTGATAACAACAAAGATGGGTATTTCGCCTGCTTTCAAGCAATTGAATCTCGATTAACGAATCCAGCAACGCTTGTCGCCGATAACGTGGGTAGACCAGAGCCGATGGCAGCCTATTTGGAGCATGTCCGTTCTCGTTACGAATCTGAAACACACTGGTTTGAAAGTCGGCGGCCGGGTAGCCGTGACGGCATGGAAGTCAGCAGCTATCGTTGCTGATGTCCGAAGCGGGAATTGACGGCACCTTATAGCTATAGCGAAGAGTGGAACGACTCCACTATCGCAGTGCTTGTATCCGAACAGACGCACACCACAAAGCAACCACGGATATTGTCCGCAAAGCAGGGGAAACCATCGGGATAGAAACACTATGGGCATAAGAAAACCGACTTAATACTCTCAGATAGAACCTATCCCTGTCAGCACTGCGGTATCTCTATAGATAGAGACGTTAACGCCGCTATCAACTTAAGACGCGTCGCGGTGGGATACACCGAGATGTAAAACGCTTGTGGAGTTTCTGTAGGTTTCCCTCCACAAGTAGGAGGCCCGACATGACGAAACAAAAATCCCATCACTTTAGGCATGGGAGTGTCAAAAGAAAATTGATGCTAAAATCAAACAAATTCCTGTTTTTTAATTCGGGCTGGCTATTCGTTGCCTTACTCGCTTTCAATGCCATACATAGCGCTCCGGCTGAAAACTGGACCCAAAAAGCAGACATGCCTATTCCGAGACTTTTTTTCGCTGTATCTGTTGTTGATGACCAACTCTATACTATCGGTGGAATGCTGGCTGAACCGGTTGACTTTGTTAATGCTTATGATCCGGCTGAGGACAAATGGGTTCAGAAAGCCAGTCTCCCAGCGGCACGCGCCGGGGTTGTAACTTGTGTCGTCAATGGGAAAATCTATGCGATTGGCGGGTGGAACGGGCAATCCCCAGCCCTTGGAAACGTTGAAGAATACGATCCTGCAACGGATACTTGGACACAAAAAGCAGATATGCCCACACCCCGCTCCTTCTTTACAGCAACAGCCGTCGATGGTAAAATTTACGCCATTGGCGGTGTCGCACAAAATGTCGGACCGGTGTTGCCGACTGTCGAAGAATACGATCCTGCAACGGATACTTGGACACAAAAAGCAGATATGCCCACACCGCGCTCAGGCATGGCCGCCGCGAGCGTTGATGAAAAAATATACCTCATTGGCGGAACACCGGCCGTGCAAGGGCCCGTGCTTACAACGGTTCAAGAATACGATCCCAACTCAGAAACATGGGCAGAGAAAGCAGATATGCCTACACCCCGCACAGCCTTGGGAGTTGGCGTTGTGGCTGGGAAAATTTACGCCGTTGGGGGGACCTCCAGCGTGCAAGGCCCTGGGCTAACAACCCTTGAACTATACGACCCCGACACGGACACATGGACAGAAGCTCCCGCGATGCCAACGGCGAGAGTTTTCTTGGGGGTTGATACTCTGAGAAATAAAATTTATGCTGTTGGTGGTGTTGCAGAAGGATTGGGGCCCGCGATTCTTCCAACCGTTGAGGAATTCGCTCCCATCGGTCTTAGCGTAACAGTCTTAAATAGATTTCTTACAGCCTGGGCTGAAATTAAGAAAACGAATTAATTGGGACTTACACAGACTACCGCGAACCGCCTGAGCAATCGTAGAAGTTAGGTTTCCTAACCCCGTGGCAATCTGAGGTTTCTCGTAGAGGTTAGGTTTCCTAACCCGTTTCTCGTAGGGGTTATGTCCTCTACCCCTGCATGTTGACAAGGAGCAAGACCGATGCAAACACAGACAGAACGCAACACCGTGCCTTATGCGCCGCCTGATAAGATAGTTTATCCCGATACGGACGGAGAACCCATGGCTGCAAGCGACTTACACAGAGACATCTTGGTGTGGATACTGCAAGCACTCAGACACCACTTCAACAATGACGTTTATGTTTCCGGTGATATTCTGATGTACGATAAACAAGGAAACCCACGGAGCTCTATCTCACCCGATGTGCTGGTCACTTTCGGTATCGGACACCATCGGCGCCGCACCTATAAAGTTTGGGAAGAAGGTAAACCCCCTGAATTTGTGATGGAGCTGTCCAGTGAAAACACGTATGAAAATGATCTAACGGGAAAGATGACACGTTATGCCGAAATCGGCATTCAGGACTACTTCCTTTACGATGCTGAGGGGCTGTATTTACCGTCCCAACTCATGGGTTTTAGATTAGTGGATAGTGTCTATACAGCGATTGCTCCGGATGGGTATGGCAAGATGTATTCGGATGCCTTGGGTTTATTTTTTGGGTTTCGTGGGGATCGCTTGGGTATTTATGACCCGGAGTCGCGGAAGTGGCTGCAAACGGCAGCAGAAGCCGCGGCTGCCCGTGCGGAGCAAGAGACCCTCGCACGCAGACAGGCTGATGCCCGTGCGGAGGCGGCAGAGTCAGAAGCCGCAGCACTCCGAGCTGAGCTCGAACGTTTGCGCCGTAACGGCTAAGTTGCCATCTTTTGCTAAGGCAATGCAAATCTTCTCGTATGGCTTATGTTTCCCACCCGCCTCTAGGCGAGGTGACCTCGCCGCTACGAGAAATGTGAGCTGTGCTGTGTAGCGTAGCATAGCCTGTTAGGCTGTGCATCAAAAAGGCGCAATCTCATATTTTTTGAATTTTTTGCCCTTTTTCTTGACAATCTTCGTTAGCGAGGGGCCGTTGCCAACTTCGCTTGAGCAAAACCCCTGCAAAACCGATGGGGTTTTGGGAAGAGAATATATCTAACGGGGGATAGACTTCACTATGAAAAACATTATATGTATAACCTGTTACGTAACACTGATCATTTTTTTGATAGCTGGAGATGCGGTACTTGGTGTCGCGCAAGATGAACACACCGTTTTACTCTATACATTTGAAACAGGTGCAGGGAACACCGTCAAAGACCTCTCTGGAAACAAAAACGATGGAAAACTCATGGGCCCGAAGTGGGGGGAAGGCAACCCTGACGGTGGACTTGTCTTTGAAGGCAACGGTCCAAGGGACTTTGTAGAGATTCCTGATAGCGAGAGCTTAGACGTGACGGAAGGACTTACTGTGGAAATGTGGATGTACCTTGAAGCATGGTCAACCGCAGGTGGCACAGGCGCGACCAAGGAGCTCGCCTATAAAGTTGGCCCTCGGAGCGACAAGAAGGTATTGATTCGGATGACGACGGACGCTCTCGACTGGGGGGCCGCGGTCGTTGCTGGAAAAACAGACGTGCCCCTGAAAAAATGGACGCACATCGCCGGCACTTACGATGCCAAATCCGGGGAAGGTAAGATTTACATTGATGGCACTTTGGACGGTGAAGGCAAGATTGGCGGAGAGATCGTTCCGAATAACGATGTTTTGTGGCTCGGACGGGGCGCGGGCCCCTTTCTGGAGGGACGTATAGATGAAGTACGGATTTCCAATATTGCACGCTCCCAACGAGAGATTCAAGAACTCATGAACAAAGGCATCGAGGGGGTCCTTGCTGTCAAACCGCAGGATAAGTTAACAATCACGTGGGGAAGACTGAAATCAGACTTTAAACAACGGTAAGGCTAACCAATAACGGTGAAAATATTTGGGACTCAATATCCTATCGCCCTTCTCATTTTAGGTGTAATAACGGCAATAGCATACTCGCAAGGTGGAGAGAGAAACTATCCTTCAATTTTTCAGGCGTGGAGTGGCATAGAAAATAGACCCGATGAGGATGAACGCCACCGTCTTGCCCGACATGATCTCGCTTCTGCACACCCCTACACGCTGCTCAGAATTGCTTGGCATATCTCAGAAGCGCAACCGTATTCAGGGTTGGCAACAGATTTAGATCCGAGCCAATTGGATAGAGCCCGTCAAAGAAAACGGGAACCCTTATCCTTAAATCCTCAACTTCTATTGCTCGTTGAACTTCGATATAGAGATGCAAGATACGTGTCTCGGGAAAATGAAAAGGACGTGGAAAATTGGTGGGAAGTGGGGTTCTATCCACCGGACTCCGATAGGTTATAGTAAAGTTCACAATTAGAGAGTTTTCGTTTAAATGCTGCTATGATGCCGCCGTGTCGTTGAGAACTGAGGCAATCGTAGAGGTTGGGTTTCCGAACCCTTACGCATGTCCCAAAAATTGGGCGAACACATGATTTTACCGAAAACCCTCCACAATTAAGTTTACACTATCTCATAGGGCGAGGTTCGGCATGCACATCGCATGTGGGTGAGTACGCTGCAAAACCGCGCCAGCGATTGGAGAAACACTAAGCCCTCTCTGTTCACATATTTCGGGTTTGCGAGGGGTTTCGCTCGGGCGAAATTGGCGACGGCTTGGGTGAAAAGGAAATACCGTGATACCCCAAAGGGGCTCACGGTATTTGAGTTTAGAATCCCACGCCAACAGAAAACGTTATACCTACATCAAGTACATCAAGCAATCGACCTCGAAAAAGGAGCTCCCGTCCATACCCATCAAAGATAGAAACCCCTCCTACTCCATTTAGCAGTTGTCCTTGAACCATTAGTCTAAATCGGTTGGTAGGTTGGTAAAGATAACTCATTGAGACAGTTGGACAGGTATATCCATCATAATCGGTACCTTCATGATAATCGTTATATCCATCACCATAGTAATAACGGATTGTGTAAGGAATACGAACATAAGTAAAGCCAATAGACGCAAGGATTGTTATTAATTTTCCTATAGAATAGGAAAAAGAGGGGGATATATTAGCAATCTGAATATTAGGGTTAGTTTCAGGTAATCCAACGCCGTATGAGCCTAATATGCCAAAGCCTATGGAATTTGTGTGTCCACCCCAATCCCAATAAGCAGTAAATCCACCAAAGGTTGTACCTTCAAATCCACCATCGGCTCGATGTCCAGAGAAAGTGTAAAGACTATATGTCCCTGTGAAGAAGCTCTCATACTCAGTGGTGTTAGGGTTTGCGTCACATATACCCGTGGAACCAAGCCCGAGGAGCAGCACAATACTTAAAGATAGAAACGTTTGAAAAAACCGCATAGTATTTCCTTTCGTGATTCTTTAATCACCTAATTTCCGCGAAAACTCGCGTAACTTTGCTAATTTTTGAACCGGAAACCCTCAAAACAAGAGGCACCAAGACCACGTAGAGATGGATGTGTCAATACGGCAATGTTATTGAGAGGGTCGTCAGAAACTCGTCTGCTATACGTTGGTTATAAACGCGCGCAGAAACGACAGAACCATAGATATTACCGACATAGAAGATACCACCGAGCGTGCCGAGTGTCCACCCTTTCACTGATGAAAGCCCATCGCTTTGGAAACCGGCATAAGCCTGCCAGCCTGTTATGCCCACAGTGAGTAGAGAAGTCAGCGCATCACCCATCCGTCCCGTATAGAGTCGTCCTGCCCCGGGGACAATTGCAGAGAAGACACCTGCTAAAAATGGGCTACGACTGGGCAGCTGCGCCCCCGCTTCTGCATAGCTGTGATATACCGATGCCTTTTCTTTGACGACACTTACAGCTGATCCCTGCAATGTTTTGAAAACCATACTGGCTTCAGACCACTGTTTTTGCATCAGATAGGAGAGTCCAATCAGTTGTTCAGCTTCGGTGTGTTGCCGGGCATCTACTATGCGCGGTAGCGCTTCACTTAAGAACTGTGCGGCTTGCTCAAATGCATCCATCAAAAAATAGGTAGCCCCCATCTGATAGTAGGCCCGGCTTGTAAATTGGCTCTGTGGCCGCGATCGCAAAAGCGTTTCAAAATTCCGAAGAGCTTGCTCATTCTCACCTGCAAAACGATAGCAGAGAGCAATCTTATAGCGAATTTGTTCGCTGTCTCTCGATGCTTCGGAAACAAGAAAAAGATAACGTTGATATTCACCTGCGGCGCGCAGATAATCGCCGTGTTCATATAAAAAGTCGGCGAATTTACGGACGTTTTCAGGGGCGTAGTATTGGACAGGTTCTTCTGCGGCTGCGAAGGGCAGCAGGACAACATTAAGAAAAATTAGGAGTAGGAGTTTGTACATTGCTATGGTGGCACAGCCTAACAGGAAACCATGCTACAACAAAATGCACAGCCTAACAGGCTATGCTACGTCTATACTACAGCAGAGGCACAGCCTGACAGGAAACTATGCTACGGCGGCACAGCCAACAGGAAACCACGCTACGAAAGATAATGTGCTACCAGATACCAAACGAAAGCATACACGGAGGCGGACTACTTCAACGGTGCGTAATCTGAAATTGGGTCAACGTATTTACCTGTTACGTCATCCCTATGGTAATGTCCTAATTGTGAACCGTTGCACCGGAGAAGTCGATCCGCAGTCAGTAACAAACCGCGCACCATACCATATTCCTGTATACACCTCATCCCGAAACGCGAACAGCTCGGCAGGAAGTTGCACACCGGAGCGTCTTGACTGGAGATAAATTTCTGATACAACCGTATCAGCCCTGTCGCAGCCAGCTTTAACGCTGATGTTTCCTGAGGATTAAAACGGATAACTTCTTGAGGCTTCTGTGTTGTTATTGGGTTAAATTTGCGAATGAAAGCAAGATCAGTGACTTCACTCGCAGGCGCAGGGAACACGAACATAACAAGCAACAGGCAGCACACGCAGAAACTAACAAATATACGATAGTCACAAAGATTTATCATTTGATCTCTTTAACCTCTACAGATTCGGGAATTACGAAATTCAGCATGGCTTTTGACGTTTCCACGTTTATCTCTGGATTGCTATAGATGACCCTTTCCTGCTGGAGCACTTCAGACTTTTCACCAAACGTCCTGGCTGTGATAGTCATCGGAATATAACTTGTACCGATCTTGCTGTGGTCCGCATAGCGAGACCTACCGATAAGATGCCCCTTCGGATTTTTAATCTCCGCTGAGACAAGTCTATCCTCACGTATCCCTAAGATGACGGCCCCGAGTTTATCTTTCGCCTGCTGGGGTGGTTTCCAATCGGTATAAAGCACGCCATCCACAACATCGTGTTTCTCTAAAGTATAACCGATTGCTGTCAATCCGTATTCCGGTTGTGTAGCCTGGAGGATAGATTCGACAAACGGCAGTGGGACGCGTCCTTGGGATATAAAACGGAATGCCTGCTTCTCTACAGGGTAATAAATCTCCAGGACATTGCCCTTGACGATCATGACCTGTTGGAGCGGTTGGTTAACTTCCACGACGACCCTTGCCTCTTTTGCATCGTAATGGAGTGTGCCTGCGATGTGCTCCGTTTTGCTGTTTTCGGTTAATGCGCGCTTAAAATCTAAGGAAAGCGTCTTTAACGGAGCTGCGTGAAGTGCGCTGGCACCGAGAAGCATTAGCAAAAGCACAACGGGGAAGTAGCAGTTTTTAGGCATCTGTTTTTTTGCAAACATCGTGGTAACAAGCGTATAGCACCTGCTACCACGGTAATTTTGAATGAAAGTCAGCTCAAGAGGTTATAGTTCCAGGAACTGCAGCCGTGTTTTAATAGATTACCGTGTAGATGCTTCTGCGCTTGCTACCACAACCGCTACCCAAAGCCCAGCGGTAAGTAAATTGCCGGCAACACAACCTACCATGGCCATTTGTATCCGCGTATCTTTGGTTTTTGAAATGTAAGCATCGGTGTAAAAGGCAACGTACTCGGGGGATTTTCCGAGGAGAGCTCCAGTAGGTATAGAGGGCTCAGTCAGATAAACAAAACCAACTGTAAGTATACCGCCAACACAACCAAGTAGACACATTAAAGGTTTGTTAGTTCTAGCTTCTGCATCTCGTTCCGCGGCGGCTTCGGCTTCTACTCGAACCGAATTCTGCTGAGCGAGCGTGACAATAGGTGTACTGAACATCAGAGCTGCTACCAAAAAAACGAAAACGTGGAATGTTGAATTTATTTTCATTGATATTTCTCCTTAAGTGTAACAGGTTTGCTGCGAAATGTCAACCCCTTTTCGGAGCATAGGGTCATTCATTAGCGTAGTTAGACAGAATAAAACAAAAAACACCTACCCCCATCTGAACCTCGTTGGGAAGCAAGGTTGGCTTAATAAGAGGTAGGAATAACATGCCTCGGGCAACCCGCGATGCAACAGAAATAGCCCGTGCAACGGTTCGTGGAAGCCGAAGGGCGCGAGTACAAATAAGGCAGCACAGCAATAATCGCCAACACTGCTTTAT
Organism: Candidatus Poribacteria bacterium; assembly: GCA_965202725.1. GTDB lineage: Bacteria > Poribacteria > WGA-4E > WGA-4E > WGA-3G > WGA-3G. The sequence continues at coordinate 2,008,956 of OZ241845.1, read as the reverse complement.
GGGTTTCCTTAACGTATGAAAAGTGGGGGGGGGGGGGGACCCTTGTTAATACAAGCTAAACGCCTTGATGAAAAGGCAAGAGGATAACGCGCAGCACCACAGCACGCACCATAAATATGAGGGGCGCGGAATGCCGATGGGGTGCAGTTAAAATTGAGGTCTCTGATATGCATGCGCTTTCTCTTATTCATACTTAATTAATATTATACGGTATTTTTACAGAAAAAGCAAATAAATTTAACGGGACTTACGCAAAATTGCGCAATTCCGCTATTTCTCACGCGATGGGTGCGGTTCGGAAAACGCACCTACTTAGGGAGTTGGGCAAGGTTGTAGCATAGTTTCCTGTTAGAAGGTTGTAGCATGGGTTGCTGTTAGGCTGTGCCTTCCTTGATAGTAAAATGCCTGTTCTTTTCGATATCGTAGCATAGCCTGTTAGGCTGTGTCTTCATCGGTAAACCCGGCGGCCTACCAGAGAGATGTGCAAGGTTGTAGCATGGTTTCCTGTTAGGCTGTGTCTTCATCGGTAAACCGCATCTCTCAGGGAGAGGCGTAACGGTTTTCGTTTAAGCTCCGATATGATGCCGCCGTGGGGTTGAGCACTTACGGTAATTGTATGGGTTTGCTACACAAGATGCACAGCCTAACAGGCTATGCTACTGCATGTCTCAAAAATTGGGCGAACACATGATTTTACCGAAAACCCTCAGAGGCATAAAAATTACGTGAGTTTGACGATTAAATGTGGGTTGAAAAATAAAATACAAGACCGAGACTAAGACGATAGGCCTTCTGAGAAAACCGCAGTCGCTATGAAACCGAGGTTCCCGCAGCGTAAACGCTGGGGGCGGCATCCCGGAACTGTACCATGCTTATTCGCGTTCACTAATTGCCGTAATCACGCCGGTACTGACGATACCTAAAGCAGTACATCCCGTAAGGACAACACTTCCACTCGCGCAACCTGCTGTTGCCCAGAGTGCCTGCAGCTTGCTTTTTTCCTTTTTGTAGGTCTCCGAGTAGACTGCGACATATTCCGGTGATTTCCCAATAAACCGTCCAGCTGGCGGATTGGGTTGATAGAAATAGGTTCCAGCGAGGCCCACTGGAGGCAAAAGGCAACTATACACACCAGGCAAAGGGACAAATGTGAGCCCCGAAAGCAGACTACCCGTTGCAAACCATAGCGGTTTATTAACGTCTTTGTTAGCATCTGCCTCGGCTTCGGCTATAGCTTGTTCTTCCATCGAATTTTGCTGTGCAAGTGTAACAAAAGGTACGCTGAGGGTCAACATTGCCGTGAAAAAGACCCAAACATGAAATCTTGCGTTTATTTTCACTAGTATTTCTCCTTTTTATTTTTGAGCGTTTTCGTTTAAGTCCTGATAGGATGCCGTCGTGCGGTTGGGAACTTAGGCAATCGTATAGGGTATGCGACACCAGCTGCACAACCTAACAGGTTATGCTACGAAACGCAGCTGCACAGCCTAACAGGAAACTATGCTACGAAAACCAAATAGGTTAGACTACGAAACGCAGCTGCACAGCCTAACAGGCTATGCTACGAAAACCAAATAGGTTAGACTACGAAACGCAGCTACACTATGCTACGAAAATCTAACAGGTTAGGCTACGAAACGCAGCTGCACAGCCTAACAGGCTATGCTACGAAAACCAAATAGGTTAGACTACGAAACGCAGCTACACTATGCTACGAAAATCTAACAGGTTAGGCTACGAAACGCAGCTACACTATGCTACGAAAATCTAACAGGTTAGGCTACGAAACGCAGCTACACAGCCTAACAGGAAACTATGCTACGAAAACCAAATAGGTTAGACTACGAAACACAGCTACACTATGCTACGAAAATCTAACAGGTTAGGCTACGAAACGCAGCTACACAGCCTAACAGGCTATGCTACGAAAATCTAACAGGTTAGGCTACGAAACGCAGCTGCACAGCCTAACAGGAAACCATGCTACGAAAACCGATTGACAGCAGTGCGTTCAAGGCTGTCTCGGGGATGCCGTCAAAAATCACCTGTCCATCGCGTAGCAAGAGGACCCGGTCGGCATATTTCAACGTGAGATCAGTATCATGGGTTGTGAAAATTAAGGTTTTATGCTCGCGTCGGATTTCATCGCAGAGTTCGTCCATCAACTGATAGAGGTGTTGTGCATCCTGACCCGTGGTAGGTTCATCAAGGAGAAAAATATTTGGACGTAGCGAAAAATTCGCGGCGACAGCAGTGCGCTGACGCTGTCCTCGCGATAACGCATAGGGAGCCTCTGAACCGAGGGCCGTTAAATCAAAACGTTCGATCGTTTGATCGACCCGATTTTCAAGTGTTTTTCTTGAAAACTTCAAGTTTTTTGGACCGAATGCGATTTCATCGCGGACAGTCTTCGCCTGTAGGAGTAGGTCTGGGTTCTGAAAGACGATACCGACTTTACCCGCCAATTCGTGGAGTTTCATACGTCTTCTCGGCTGCCCCGCAATCGTTACCTCCCCTGCCGATGGACGTAGCAAACCTGCGATGAGGTGGATCAACGTCGTCTTACCAGACCCGTTCTCTCCCATGATTGCGAGGACCTCGCCGCGTTGGACATCACAGGAGATACCGCGCACGGCATCCTTATCCGTATTTGAATAGCGAAAGTGGAGTTTCTTGATACTGAGATCAAAGTTTTTTGAAGGCGAGACGACAGAAGTTGTCCGCCGGGATGGCTGGGTATCAGATGAGGTTACCTTCTCTACAGGTACTTGCACACCCAAACGTTGATAGGGTGCGAAATCCTTAAGTGCTTCCACTGTCGGCAAATCAAGAGCGAGTTGCCCTTGATCCATTAACCAGACATGATCACACAGCGGCGCGACTTCTCTGGTTCGATGAGTCGCCAAGATGACGGTTATTCCCATCTCTTTATTCAGTTTCGCGACGATAGCAAGGATGTCGCGGGTTCCTTTGGAGTCAAGATGACTGGTCGGTTCATCAAGGAGCAAGACTTTCGGTTGCATTGCGCAGATAGCCGCGAGAGCAACACGCTGCTTTTGGCCGCCTGAGAGTGATGAAATCTTTCGATGCTGGAATCCAGACAGCCCCACCTGTGCTAAGGCGATACCCATTCGTTTTTTAATTTCCTCGGACGAGAATCTGAGATTTTCGAGGCCAAAGGCAATCTCATCTTCAACGAAAGTGCAAAAGAGTTGATCTTCAGGGTCTTGGAAGAGGAGTGCGACCTGTTGGCATGTGGTAGCAAGCGGTTGGGTGGCGAGATTTTTTCCATTGAGAAGGACCCTGCCAGTGAGTGTTCCCGCCGAAGCGTGTGGGATTAAACCGTTGAGTGTCCTCAGCAATGTGGACTTACCGCAGCCTGTTGGGCCCGTTAGTAGCACAAACGCCCCTGAAGGAACACGGGTGGTAATACCGCGCAGTGTACAGATGTGGCGGCTCGGATATGTGAAACCGAGGTTTTCTACCTGAATAGCCGTCATGGTTTCGTTAAGTCAGCCCCTCAATTTGCACGGGGACGGAGCCGAAGAGTTGCTCTAAATGCCGGGCCATGGACTCCCGGAAAGCGTCAAACGCCTCTTGGGTGTGGCGGCTTAAATCGTCGGTGTGATGCCTGAAACTATCGTAGAGTTGCGCATGTTGCGCGCGAACGCGGGCAAGGAGCCTATGGACATACACTTGCAATTCGCCGAGACGCTCGCTCTGTGCTTTCGCGAAAGCGCCAGCAGCATTCTTGAAAGCCCTGAGTTCCGCTTCTAAATACGCCTTGAACATCGACTCTTGGAAACCGGTCAGGGAGCTCTGGGCGGCGTAGCGAAAATCCTCGTGAATTGCAGTATACTTTTTCTTAACACGGGCAAAAAGTTGCTGCGAGTAGTTTTGCATCTCATGCATCCACTCACCTTGCCCCTGTGTGAACTGCGACATTTTCTCTTTAAAGGTCTCCATTTCATGTGCCAAGAAGTTTCTGAAGTCTTCAACAACAACAGTATGGTGTGTTATTTTCTCAAGATGGTACCCCATAATTGCCAATCGGACAGCTTCTGGGAACATAGCTCGATAGTCTTTTAACACCTTGAGTAAAAATCGAGCGTACTCCAAACCTTGTCTTGAGAAAAGTTGTTTTCGGATTGACGTGATAAATGCGCGGACTTCCATCATCTGAATTGATCTGACATTATGTTGGGTTTTGGGCATGTACTCGAGGAGGTTCAAACACCGGGCAAAATAGTTCTTCAAGGTCGGATCGTAGAGGGTGGAAATAACCCGGCGATACTCTCGGATGAGTTTCTCACGGGGCATTTCAGGGACAAAATTGAGGGTCATATCGGTGTTATTCCCGCTGGATTCAACAAGCAATCGATCTTCACGTTTGAGTCGGTGCCAGAGGTCCGTTTCCTTTAGAGCTGTGAGCAACCCTGCCATCGCCATCGGAATACCGGCTTCTTGAATAAACCGGATATGCGAATCAAACTCCGTATCGCCATCAAGCCCGACGATGAAACCCCCTGTAACCTCCATCCCTTTGCTCTGTATCTTCCTAACGGCTTGTAAGAGGTAGCTGCCTGCATCTTCTTCTTTGCTCGTGTTCTGCCCTTTAGAAGTACTAATTAGCGCGTTGTCATTGGGGCTTTCAATGCCGAGGAACACCATGTTAAAACCCGCGTTGCTCATTGCATCAAGCATTTCGGGGATTTCAACGAGGTTCACACTGGCTTCAGTATAAAGGGAGAAGGGGAATTGACGTTCTTCCTGCCATTTGGTAACAGCGGGAAGCAAACGCATCGCGTCGCGTTTATTACCGATAAAGTTGTCATCAACAACAAACATTGCGCCCTGCCAACCGAGTTTATAGAGGAGTTCAAACTCAGCAAGCATCTGTTCATTGTCTTTTGTGCGTGGCACACGCCCAAATAATTTTGTAATATCACAGAATTCACAATTGAAGGGGCATCCACGCGAGAATTGCAGGGCCATGGACCCATACGCATCAATATTGATAAGATCATAGCGTGGTGCAGGTGTTTTCGTGATATCCGGTTTCCGGCTTTCGCGATACACCTCTTTCGCAGCCCCACTCTCAAAATCGGTCAAGAAATCTTCAAAGATTTCTTCAACTTCACCGAAGAGAAAATGGTTAATCGTAGCGTCACTCTCTTCTTTAATATTATCGTAATAGGAGGTAGGGTGCGGACCGCCTGCAATAATAGGGACTCCTGCTCGGTTGCAACGTGCCGCGACTTCATAAAGCGATGCTTTTTGAACAATCATTGTCGATGTTAGAGCAACATCTGCCCACTGAATATCTGCATCGGTGAGCGGCTCGATATTAAGATCAACGACCCTTAAGTTATAGTTCTGGGGAAACATGCCAGCGATCGTTAGCAGTCCAAGCGGCGGCATCGAGGATTTTTTCCCCATAAAATCTAAAGCGTATTTAAACCCCCAATATGATGGTGGAAACTTTGGATAAATAAATAGCGCATTTGGCATAGCCTATATTACTCCTGATAGTATATCATCCTGCCATATTGCCGATTGTTTGTAATAAATTGTCAACCTAACCAATCCAGCTAATATTATATCACATTTTCCGATTTTTATCAAGCTTTTCTTTTTTGGAAGCCTCTTTAAGGCCCGGTGCTCAACAAATTTCGCACACCATAGCAATTTGCTTTCACCATACGGCACATGCTAAAATATCTTTACGATATGGGACAGGTTCGGTTCATAGGGACGATAGATGTACAAACACCAAATTTTACAACGCCTTATACTCCTCGGTAGCCTACTTCTCTGTGTGATCGGAAGGACTGAATTACTTGCTGATGACACAGAACAAGGGAGTTCGGAAAAGGCGACTGCTAACACCGAGATAGAGGACCACACAACCGAACCGTACTATTACATTCGTCAACTCCGCTTTGATGGCAACACGCACTTAAATGAGAAAAGATTAAAAAACCTATTCGGGTGGCAGAAAGAAAAAGCATACTCCGAAACAGAAATTAGAGAAGGGTTTGAACGTATTCTTGATGTATATCGCACAGACGGTTTGGTCTTTGCCAGGATAACTCCAACTGTTTTACCCATCTCGGAAAGCGAAGCCGATGTGTCAATTCAGGTAAAAATTGTTGAAAGTAGACATATCCGAATAGGAACATTGAAACTTACGGGGAACCAACGTTTTTCAGAAGATGAAATTCGTGATAAACTCGGTTTAAAGCCGGGCAAACTTTTTACAGAAGCTGCACTCGCACGCGGCATCGAGCGGGTCCAGACCCTATATAGCGAACATGGTTATCCAAAGGTTGAGATCGAACCTAACGGCATCGCACTTTCGCAAGAAACGGCTACTGTTGACTTTCAGTTACATATTCGTGAAGGGTCACAAATTCGGATTGGTAAGGTCAAAGTGAGCGGTCTCCAGAAAACGAAAATAGGAGTTGTCCTTCGGGAAATGCCAGTGAAGCCTACCCAACGTTTCGATCAACGCACTATCGACACGAGTTATCGCCGATTGCGCAATTTAGGATATTTCTATCAGATCAACCCGAAGGTGCTGGAGGCGGGTGAAACAGCGGACACGATTAATTTCCACGCCCAAGTCACCGAAGCAAAGACTGGACGACTGAGTGGGGTTCTCGGATACGCGCCTCCAGATTCCGAAGTCGACGCGGCACCGCAGCTTACGGGTATATTGGAAGCCGGCGAAACGAATCTCTTAGGGACAGGCAGGCAGTTTAACTTCTATTGGAAATCGGGGCTGCTTAGAACCTTCAGACTCAGCTACGCCGAACCGTGGATATTCGGCAAACCGTTAACCATCGGCGTAGACTACGGACAGCTCAAACAGCAGCGCCTTGATCGTGAGCAATTTACGGGCTCCTTACCCACTGACAGCGGAATAATTGCTGAAGAGCGTTCAAGCAGCATCAGTGCGATTACTAACTTCGGACGCGTCTTTGAAGGGACTCTGATGTTAGGATATAAGCGGATCGATGTTCCAAACACGGTGCAGCCGATGACAACACTACCGCCCCTCGAAGTTCAATCCCCAATTACGCCACCATCCATTGAACACCAACCGTATAGCGGGACAAAGTATAGCCTGACATTCCGGTTGACCCGTGATACCCGAGATTACTTTTTCAACCCTGCGCGGGGTCGGCGCGATAGCATCGCCTTCGAGGTCTCGCGGAGTGACTTTCGGCTCCGGAAGCTGTGGCTATCTCTCCAACAATACTTCCCAACATGGCGGAAACAGACGGTGGCCGTTGAACTCCACGGGGCTGCGGCATGGGGTGTTAATATTCCACCCACTGAACTCTTCTACCTTGGCGGCGCAACCACATTGCGTGGATATGATGAAGATTGGTTTTCTGGACCGCGCCGCGCTTACGCGAATATTGAATATCGGTATCTCGTCGGCCCTGATTCCCAGGTTTTCGTTTTTATGGACTTCGGAACTGTAACCTTGATGGAGGCACCTTCCGTTTTCGACAGACTCCGGGTCGGTTACGGATTCGGCGCGAGGCTTGAATCCAGAGGGGGTATTTTACGACTGAACTATGGACTCGCCGCAGGGGATCCTTTGTTAAGAGGAAAAATTCATGTCAGCTTAGGTGCGTCGTTTTGACCCGCACAGAAACACAACTTATGGATTGTTCTGCCATTTAATTTGCGAAGTCAGGAAATTTATTGTAAAATATATAGGAGCAATAATGGATGTCTACAACAATTGGAGGTTTAAATGACCAAAAACAAGAAGTTACAACGTTGGGTTGAAGAAGCAGCCGAGCTCTGCCAACCCGACGCAATCTATTGGTGTAATGGATCTCAGGAAGAAAACGACAGGTTATGTGAAGAGTTAGTCCAAAAAGGCACTTTTGTGCGCTTAGATCCGAAAAAGCGCCCGGGCAGTTATCTCGCCCGTTCAAGCCCCGCCGATGTTGCACGCGTTGAAGACAGAACGTTTATCTGTGCGAAAGACCCAGTTGAAGCGGGTCCGACCAACAACTGGCACGATCCAGATGAGATGAAAGCCACTCTCAAAGGACTTTTCAAAGGTTGCATGCGGGGTAGAACGATGTACGTTGTGCCGTTCAGCATGGGACCCCTTGGTTCACCGATTTCACATATCGGCGTTGAAATCAGCGATTCGCCCTACGTTGTTGTCAACATGCGGATCATGACCCGCATGGGGAGTGCCGTGCTTGATGTGCTTGGTGAAGATGGAGATTTCGTCCCGTGCCTGCATTCTGTTGGCATGCCGCTTGGACCGGGGCAGGCGGACGTGGTCTGGCCGTGCAACCCTGACAACAAATATATTGTACACTTTCCCGAAGAACGCTCCATCTGGTCCTACGGTAGTGGGTATGGTGGCAATGCGTTACTGGGCAAAAAATGCTATGCCCTCCGTATCGCCTCTGTTATGGCAAAAAACGACGGATGGATGGCAGAACACATGCTTATTTTGGGATTAACCAGTCCGGAAGGTGAGAAGACTTACATCGCAGCGGCGTTTCCGAGTGCCTGTGGCAAGACGAACCTCGCAATGCTTACGCCGACCATACCGGGGTGGAAAGCAGAGACGATCGGTGATGACATCGCATGGATGAAATTTGGTAAAGATGGACAGCTCTATGCGATTAATCCAGAAGCAGGTTTCTTCGGCGTTGCTCCCGGTACGTCAATGGACACTAACCCGAATGCGATGCACACCCTCTCGTCCAACTCCATTTTCACCAACGCCGCACTTACAGCAGACGGAGATGTCTGGTGGGAAGAGAAAAGCGAAGAACCTCCTGAAACGCTGACGACTTGGCTCGGTGAAGCGTGGCATCCGGGTGACGAGAAGACAGCCGCACACCCAAATTCACGCTATACCACCCCTGCTGCACAATGCCCAATCATTGACCCAAACTGGGAAAATCCAAACGGTGTACCCATCTCAGCGATTCTCTTTGGGGGCCGCCGCGCAAATACGGTCCCACTCGTATTTGAAGCCTTTGATTGGCAACACGGGACCTTCATTGGATCCATTGCGTCCTCCGAACGCACAGCGGCTGCCGCCGGAACAGTCGGTGAACTCCGCCGCGACCCGATGGCGATGCTGCCCTTCTGTGGCTATAACATGGGGGATTACTTCACACACTGGTTGGAAATGGGCAAAAGCACGGATACCAATAAACTGCCAAAAATCTTTTATGTGAACTGGTTCCGGAAAGATGCCGATGGTGGGTGGCTTTGGCCCGGCTTCGGTGAAAATAGTCGCGTCTTGAAATGGATTGTGGAACGCGTATCTGGAAAGAGCGAAGCCGTTGAAACACCGATTGGTTATCTGCCCGCGCCCGACGCGATCGACACCGCTGGACTGGGTGTAACAGCAGCACAGATGGACGAGCTTTTGAACGTTGATGTCGAAGAATGGCTCAATGAAATTGAGTCGATCCGCGAACACTACGCACGTTTTGGTGAGAAATTGCCGAAAGCGTTACTTGATGAATTGGCTGCTTTAGAGGCTCGTTTGCGCGAGAACCAATAATATTGATACCTCTAATATTATAGGGCGAGATTGCCATACCTCGCCCTATAATTACTCTAATTGCACAACCATTAACTGACTTCGAGTCCCCGGGCAACAGGTCTTCCTCACAATCCTTAAGTGGCTTGTTTCTTATACTATTTCTCAGAGATTACATTGCTTTTATAGCGGTAAAGCGACACAGGAAACCAACGGTTCCCTATGCTACAAATGCACAGCCTAACAGGAAACTATGCTACAACGGATAAGACTGCACAGGAAACCAACGGGTTCCTATGCTACAATTATAGTAAGAAATATATCCATATCTTGGTGATGGGTTTCCGACGTTTCCGGAGCATAATCTTTAATTAGGCAATAGCACCATGGCTATATACAAAAAGCGAAAAGCAAAAGGAACACAACTATAGTGCCTTCTGTAGAACCACATACTTCGAGTCCTGCCGATAAGGAGGACATTGTTCACCCCCGAGTTGTACCTTTTATAATGGTTCACTTGGCGTGTTTTGGAATTATCTGGGTAGACGTTCAACCCATAGATTGGGTTATATGCGGTGCCTTGTACATTATCCGCATGTTTGGAATCACAGCAGGATTTCATCGCTACTTCTCCCACCGTTCATTCAAAACCGGTCGCGTCTTTCAATTTTTTCTTGCATTTTTGGGACAGAGTTCAGCACAACGAGCTGTCCTCTGGTGGGCGGCGAAACATCGTCTACACCATAAGTACTCGGACACAGATCAAGATGTACATTCCCCTGTTAAACACGGATTTTGGTATTCCCATGTCCTTTGGATCTTCTCCAAACAGGGACGGCGCGCAAACTATAACTTAATTAAAGACTTTCAGAAATATCCTGAACTCGTGTGGCTTGAAAAGTGGGAAAGATTCCCCCCATTCGTATTAGCGGTTTGCGTCTGGCTGCTTGCAGGTTGGTCGGGTCTTTTTGTAGGGTTCTTCCTGAGCACAGTCTTGCTTTTTCACGGAACGTTCACGATTAATTCCCTTTCACACATTCATGGGAAACAACCGTATGTTACTGGAGACCACTCTCGTAACAACTTACTGCTTGCTATTATTACGCTCGGTGAGGGATGGCATAACAATCACCATCACTTCCCAAGCGCTACGCCTCAAGGGTTTCACTGGTGGCAAATTGATGTCACATACTATATTTTGAAAGTTTTGTCGATTTTTAGGATCGTTTGGGATCTACGTTTGCCACCAGCACATGTAGTTGCCGGTAAACGGAAACTACCCTTCAGCATCGTTGAAAAATCTGCACAGCAATTAGCTGCAAGTTTTTCGATTGAACAGACCGGCGAATCACTTTTGAAAGCGTGGTCGCACACACCAAAGTTGGAAGAACTGCGTGAACGCGCACGTGTCGGTCAGCGGGAGGTAGAAAAATTTCTCAGCGGAATGAGAATTCCTGAGTTACCGGCACCGGTGGATCTAAAAGACAAAGCGATAAAAATGTTTGCCCATACACCGGCGTTAAATCCAATTGTTGAACGGGCACATCAAATCATTATCCAAGCTATCTCGGCTTGGTTGGTTCAAGAAGCGAATGCGATGTCATAATGGGTATCTAATTCTGTCTCTACACGCCCCGGAGGAACGCTTCAATTGCGGCTGCGCGCGTCTCAAAATCGTGATCGGCAAGAGATTTGAGGGTGTCTAACTGTGTAAGGGTATCCAATTCCCAGAAATCAATCTCGGCGTTAATACGTAGGCAATTCTGCTTTAGCAGCAGTTGTACTACATCTGCGGATGCCTGTGATTGTAGGGTCATTACGTAAGAAGTCAACTTTGCACCACCCCAACTTGTAAGAAACCCCCAGCCACGTGTGTTGCGATACATATTTACGGAATGCCCCGTGCCAACGGATAGCATTCTAATTTCTCGTGTGTCTTTTTTGAACGTTGAGAGTGCCTCAACGAGAGCAATTGTGGAGGGGTTATTTGCCCAGAGGCCGCCGTCTGCTAATAAGGCGTTGTCTAGAGATTTTGGTGCGAAAAATGTGGGTGCGGCACACGAGGCAAGAATAGCATCTCTCAAACTCACATTACTATCTGCAGGAGCACTCGCCGAACCGCGATCGCCGTAACTTGATCTGAAAATATGAACTTCACTTTTGGAAATCTCCGAACTTGTTATCATTAGGGGCGTTGCTATTTCGCCAAGGGGCGTTGCAGGTAGGTGTGCAGCGAGGATTTGGGCAAGTTTTTTGCTTGGATATTTACTGAGGAATAACGGGATCCGATACCATCTCCTTCGGAAGATATGCGGTGTTTCGGTCTCGAACAATTCGACAATATCTGGCATCGGAATATCAGAGACAGCGGCACCAGCAATAATTGCCCCCGTGCTTGTCCCGGCAATGAGGTCAAAACAGGTGCTGATACGGATATGAAAGGTCTGTTCAATTTTGGCGAGGAGCTGGGCGGTGTATATGCCGCGGGTGCCACCTCCGTCGAGTGCAAGGATGTGAAAGGGGTTCTTGTTACCCATAGAGTGCTCTCTTTGACAAACAGGCAATGAATGGTTTCCCTACTATAAACTGAATTCATGTTAATGCCACAATCAAAATACCATATCCCTCAGTCTAAATCAACTGAATTTTATCTTGACACAAACTCACGATTTCTGCTAAAATGCTGCCCAAAACAGTAGGACAAGGAGAACGCATTCACATGAATCGTAGAAGTTTTTTAATTCAAGGCAGCACAGCATTAGTAGGGATTCTGATCGCTAACAGTCCACTGCGGGTATATGCCGACCAGCATGATCATCAGGTAGGTCAGCCCCTGCCTCCATTGCCGTATGCGTATGATGCACTTGAACCACATATTGACAAACGCACGATGGAAATCCACCACGGGAAACATCATCAAGGGTATATCAATAAACTTAATGCCGCAATTGCGCGCGGTCATGATTTACAGCACATGACCCTTGAGGGGATGCTGCGTAATATTGATAGGGTGCCGGAACACCTTCGCCAAACCGTTATCAATAGCGGCGGCGGACACGCGAATCACACGCTTTTCTGGACCATCATGAAGCCCGGGGGTAGTCAACAAACCGGGAAAGTCGCCGAGGCGATCCAATCAACGTTTGGATCGCTTGATATCGGAAACGAGATGTTCACCAAAGCCGCAAAGACCCATTTCGGATCAGGATGGGCATGGCTTGTTGTTGATAAAAATAAGAAATTGCAAATCTATTCGACATCAAATCAGGATAGTCCGCTGATGAAAGGACATACCGCTATTCTGGGTCTCGATGTCTGGGAACACGCTTACTATCTTAATTATCAGAACCGTCGTGCCGACTACGTTGACGCTTGGCTGAATCTCATTAATTGGGAACAGGTAAACGCCAACTATCTCGCTGCAATGAACGGATAGACGCTGAACGATTCCGTCCCTCTTGCAAAAAACAGGAAGAACCCTAACAACCGACACTATAAGTATGCCAAGTGCGGTTGGCAGGGGCATAGAGATGGAGTTGGTGCACACGCAAAGAAACACACGCATTTAGGCGGTGTGAGTATCACTCAGTAGAAAAATATGAATATAACCGATGAACAGAAACAGCAATTCCAAGCGGAAGGCTATTGCATTTTAGAAAACGTCATCCCAGATTCACTGCTGGAACTCCTCCGAGGTGAGTGTGGAACCTTTATCAATCAGATGGACGCTGAGATGGATCGTCAGGATACGGATGTCCTCGGCATTAATCACCGCAACAAACGGTATTTCGTCTCAAATTGCTTTAGGAAACAACCGAAACTTCGTGAATTTCTATTTAGTGATTTGATGGCAGAAGTCTGTCGTGCGACTTTAGGCGATACTGCGTATCTCTTCTGGGAACAATACGTTGTGAAAGGCGCGGAAACGGGGATGAAGTTCAGTTGGCATCAGGACTCTGGTTACGTCGGCTATCCCGACCACAAGCCATACCTTACTTGTTGGTGTGCGCTTGACGATATGTCCGAAGAGAACGGAACGGTCTACGTGATGCCGTTTTCGCGTATCGGGATCCGCTCGTGGGTGAAGCATATCCGTGAAGAGGGCAGCAACGATATGGTGGGATACTTCGGACCGGAAAAGGGCGTTCCTGCTATCGTGCCCGCGGGGAGCATCCTCGCATTTACGAGTATCAATTTTCATTGTAGCGGGACAAATTACACGAATAACCTCCGACGTGCGTATCTTGCACAGTATTCTGCGGAGCCGCTTTTGGCGCATGACGGGAGTCGTTTGTGGGGGAATGCGGAGCCGTTGCTGAAAGATGGAAAGTCTGTCGTGGGAGAACCTCCACCAGCTATTGCGTCTCGGTTTGATTGATGGAACACCATCAAATAGCGACCATTTGTGGGCGCGGTTTAAAACTGCGCCTATTGGAGAGTGAAATACTTAACTCCTAAGCGCCCTCCCTATTTTTTTCCTGCTTGATGATGACTAAAGCCAGTCAGGTAAGCCCCGATTTTATCTTGGATATCCCGTGCAAGTGCTGGGGGCCCGACATAATGGCTAACCAAGATACCGAACGCAAAGACTTCATTGTCTGCTGTGACGGTATAACCGGCAAGCGCTGAAACGCCGCTTAAGGTGCCTGTTTTCGCACGCAATACTTTTTCAGCGTACATACCTTGCATCCGATTTTTTAAAGTACCATCAACGCCCGCAATCGGCAGCGATGCCAGATACTCCGGCATTAACTGAAAATTCTGATACATATAAATGAGCAGGTCTGTGAGCAGCTCAGCATTGAGGAGGTTATACCGGGAGAGCCCAGAACCATCAACGAATCGATGGGGTGCCGGGTCGTCCATGATTTCACTTAGGAATTCAGTGAGGGCTTGCCTCCCCTTCTGCCACGTTCCGGGTTCGCCAATCACTTCAGCACCGATTGTTTTGAAAATCAGTTCGGCGATCCAATTGTCGCTGGGTTTGTTCATCAATTTGAGAATATCTGCGAGAGGGGGGGATAGATGTTTAGCAATAACTTTTGCATCTGAAGGTACACTTCCAGAGGTCACCTTCCCTGTAACGCTAACACCTTTTTCCATAAGCATAGTCTTCAGCAGGTGTCCACACGCATAAGCTCTATTCCATGTATTCGTGTCTGGTTTAATTTCACGGATACTCAGCGCACTGATGATAAGCGGCCTGTCGTCCCACATCCATCCCGGACCTTCTGGCACACGGTCTAAATATGTCTCGTCAATGATGATTTTACCTCGTACGGATCGGATACCGGTTTGCAAAAGTGCGTCGACTAATTTAACGATATCATTATGCTGAAGCACTGGATCCGCTCTGCCTTTGAGATAGATATTGTTAGCGATTCCCTGACTCACATCTGCATCAATGTAAATTGTCGTTTCAAACCGGTAGTCTGCTCCTAATTTTGCCAAAGCAGTTGCTGCTGTGAAGAGTTTTGTTGTAGAGGCCGGGTGATGTAGTTTGTGTGTGTTTTTTGCGTAAATCACCTCCCCTGTCTCAACGGCAACGATCTTGATACCGATACTGGCGGTTGCAAACAAGGGGTCCTGCAAGACCGCATCAATATTAGCTTGTAGCTTATCGAGCGGATCTACAGAAGTCGTTGACGATTCGGTTTGAACCGGCTTGGTAGCAAATATTCCACAACCTGGTAGCAACAACGTGAGACAGACGATTAAAATAGCATGAGTTCTCATAGTTTTTAATAATATCATAACTGAACGAATTATCAAAACACGAACTGAGAGTACGATGCTATTCAGCGTGAGTTTGGTATGGGGGTGACACAACCCATTAATCTGTCAACGCGCGATAAATCGCACGACTATGAGCCGGTTTTCTGTTTGTAGTAGGGCAACCATTCATTGCCTGTAGGAGGCCGGGGGTACAAACGTCTCCCAGAGGTAGACGTTATCCTGTGATTGATACTACGCAAAACGCGAGTAAAATTTGACTTTTCCTCTGAAATATAGTAAAATATTAGCTAATAAATTGGACACTACAGATATATAAAGCATAATAGGAGACACGATTTTTGGCGTTGGAGGGCGAAGTTTGCAAGTCCATACACAAAAGCATAAGCTAGCCCAAACTTATTGTGAAAAGCACCATGGTTGAATTTTACGATACAACACTCAGGGATGGCAGCCAAGCAGAAGGTGTCGCGTTTTCTGTTGAAGATAAACTCATCATCATAGAAGCACTCGATAAATTAGGTATCCGCTATATTGAAGGCGGATACCCGGGTTCCAATCCGAAAGACATGGAGCTTTTCAGGCGCGCAAAAAGTATGGCATTAGAAACGGCGACAATTGTGCCATTCGGTAGCACGTACTATCCTACGTATACCCCTGAGACTGATCCGAATCTATCTGCGCTACTGGATATCAGTGCAAGGACTGTCACGATCTTCGGGAAAAGTTGGCGACTCCATGCAACCGATGTTCTGCGGGTGAAACCAGAGGAGAACTTGGAATTAATTAAGAATTCCGTTCGATACCTTGTGGAGAACGGTCGGGAGGTGATTTATGATGCGGAGCACTTTTTTGATGGCTACGCAGATGATGCTGAGTATGCTATAGAGACGCTCCGCGCAGCTGCAATAGGTGGTGCCAGCTGCCTTGTCCTCTGTGATACCAATGGCGGTAGACTGCCGTTAGAAATTCAAGAGGGCGTAAAGACTGTGATATCCGAGTTGTCGCTGCCGGTAGGTATTCATACGCACAACGACGCCGGCATGGGTGCTGCAAACGCCATACTGGCTGTTCAAGCAGGGGCGACTCATGTGCAAGGAACATTCAACGGCTACGGTGAACGGTGTGGAAATGCAAATCTCGCTGCTATTATTCCGACAGTCCAACTCAAACTGGGTATAGAATGTATCAGCGATACGCAGCTACAAGGGTTGACAGAGGTTTCGCGGTTGATTAGTGAGTTAGCTAATCTCCCTCACGACGAACGCCAGCCCTATGTGGGGCGCTCCGCCTTTGCGCACAAAGGCGGCTTGCATACAGATGCCATCCGCAAAAATCGCCTGACTTATGAACATATTGAACCTCAGAAGGTCGGCAATACGCAACGGATTCTCGTGTCCGATCAAGCAGGACGCAGCACGATCATGAAAAAGATTGAGAAGGAGTATCCAGATTACGACAAAAATTCACCACAGGTGCTGGAACTCTTCAAACGACTGAAAGCCGCAGAAAAAGAAGGCTATCAATATGAAGCCGCTGAAGCGTCGTTTGAGCTGCTGACACATAAAGTATTTAACGGATACATCTCCTTTTTCGATCCTGTGGGTTTTCGGGTGATTATTGAACAGTTCAGCGATTTCGCTATGCGCTCTGAAGCAACAGTCAAGGTCACAACGCCGGACGGTTTGACTGCACATACCGCTGCTGATGGAGAGGGTCCCGTCAACGCACTTGACACAGCACTCCGCAAGGCATTGGAACAGTTCTATCCTGCCTTGCAGACAGTTCGACTGGTAGATTATAAGGTCCGGGTGTTAGATACCAAAGCAGGAACGGGGTCCAAGGTCCGGGTGCTTATTGAAGCGAGTGATGGAGAACAGCGTTGGAGAACCGTTGGGGTATCAGAAAATATTATTTCTGCGAGTTGTGAAGCGTTGATAGATAGTTTTGAATATAAGCTGTATACGGATAAAAATGCTATCGCCGCGGCGGAGACGGAATAATTGGACAGGGCGGATCGGCAAGGTTACAAACCGTGCCTACGCAGTTGAGGGGAAAAATGGGACATTTAGAGACGATCGAGAAAGCAGCACAGAAACTGATAGCACTCTGTCAGAAGGAGAAGCAGACGAAAGCCGATAAGGAAAAAATGTTGGTAATCCATGCAGAGATCCTAACGAGCATTGAAGACCTTTCTGAATGCGATCTCTGCGGTGCGATCAGTGAATTAATCGTAACGATGACTTTAGCGGAGGCCACAGCAAAGGTGTGTAAGGCGTGTGGTATTAAATCCCTTGAGGCTGGGAAGATCCAGTCATCTACACAGAAGACCTCTCGCCCAGGCACGCGGCGCTCCAAAACGGAGTCAGCTGCATCCGCGCGCCCGAAGTCCGGAACGAGTCGCACCCGTTCCAAGCGTGAGTCCCCTACTGAAAAGCCAGAATCACCCGCCGCGCTATATACTCGCGTAGAAGCGCAGACTGGCATCAAGAAGGCTGACGTGAAACGCCTCCATAAGATTGTGCTGGGCATTGCAGCACCGATGAGCACCGAACATACATTGAATTATGTGCAGCGCGAGGCAGAGATAGCGAGGATAAAAGTAGACGCAGACGCCTTGGAAAAGGCAGTTGAGCTCTTAATAGCGGCTTAGTCTGTTGCGATGTCCTTCGCCCACTCTCGATTCGCCTGATACCACTCGACAAGTGCAGTAATACCCTCTCGAAAAGTGACTTGTGGCCGCCATCCTAAGAGCGCCTCTGCTTTGCGGATGTTCGCCCATGTGGCGCGGGCATCTGCTGGATGAAAGGGTTGATGTGAGAGGTGCGCTTTCTTACCAACGAGCTCTTCTATCAATCGGATCGTATCAATCAGTACAATAGGACTATCCGAACCGAGGTTAATCACTTCATATTTGAGCGGTTTCAATCCTGCGATTACCCCCCTTGCAACATCATCAAGATAAGTATAGTCTCGCGAGGATTCTTTGCCGTCCCCATAAACGATAACCGGTCTCTCCTCACTAATCCAATGCACAAAGCGAAAGGCGCTCATATCGGGCCTACCAGCGGGGCCGTAGACGGTGAAAAAGCGGAAGATTGTCATGTCGATGCCGTAGAGATGATGATAACTATGGCAGATCGCTTCAGCTCCCTTTTTTGAGGCTGCGTAAGGCGACAAGGGCCCGTCTGTATTCGTCTCCTCACTAAATGGCAGTGGGTTATCCGATCCGTAAAGGCTTGAGGTGGATGCCAACACAAATTTTTTGACATCAAACTCGCGGCACAACTCCAGCAGATTCAGCGTGCCGGTTATGTTTGTGTCAACATATACCCACGGATCTTCAACAGAATGCCGTACACCGGCGCGGGCAGCGAGGTTGATAACAGCATCATACGTCGTATCAAATATTGCCTGCAGTGCATCCCGATCGCAGATATCAGAGGAGTGAAAATGAAAATTGGGAGTGCCTTCAAGTTGTTTAAGCCGCCAGTGCTTTACTTGTGTATCGTAAGAGGTGTTTATATTATCAATCCCTACAACAGTGTGTCCGGCCTCAAGCAAAAGTGCTGTTACCTTCCACCCGATGAATCCAGCGCAACCGGTGACGAGATATTTCATAATTATTTCCTTTCGTTTTTATGCGCAGCTATGGCTAAAAGTGTATCCATTTCTTTTTTAAGTGCCTTGAAAATTTCGGGCTTGAAATCTGCTTTTTCGTAGAATACAATCGTACCTTCCTGTGAAATTAGATAGAGCGTAGGTTTCTTTTCTTCCGTCCGATACCGCTTATGGACTTCACCTTCCCAATCCAGCAGGAGTTTTACAGGTGGGGGATCTTTCGCCAGTTGTCCCCTAATAAAACTTTTGGGTATGAACCTCGGGACGCTCCGCATATCAGCAATGAGATAAGCGTTAACCTGTGCTTTCTCTCGGTAATCGTTCTGGAACGCCTCCGCCCATTTGTTACTTTCCTTCCGGATCTTCCGGTTGCTCAGCATGAGGAAAACGATCTTGCCCTGAAGTTTTTTCAGACTGTGTTCCTTCTCCTCAATATCGTGGAGCACGAAATCCGGTGCCTTGTCCCCCACTTTCGGCGGTTCTGTTTCTGTTTTCTCATCAGCAAAACTCGCGAATGTCCCAAAAAGAGCGATGCTGATGACTGCAAAGATAAGCCATTTCATAGTAGTTCACTGTTCCTTGTATGTCTCATCGGTATTTTAGCGTACCTCATGCCCGATTGTCAAGTTGACTTTTTAGCGGGAACCTGTTACACTATTAAGCAGGATCATTCAGATCCCGTGTAGTAGGGATTTCCAAATCCTGGTGGAAGCACCTAAGCAAAAACACTTCTTGCTGTGCGGTTGAATAAAAAATTACAGATTGAGAGATTGCCGAACAATATGAACACTGAACGCACTGCCTCCACACTTTTGAATCAAATTCGGAGAGAACTCCTGCCACGGATCGTTCGAGCCTCAACGATGCAAACGACTGAGAGTTTACAAAACTTTCGGAGTCAACTCCACAGTCTGCACTATTCCTGTATCCGTGCACAAATGCCGAGTGCGGTCTGCAATCGTGTGGAGGTGCTGCTCTCAACGAGTGCGGATTTTTGGCACCTCATCGCTGAAAACGAGTTGATGTTGAAAAATCTGAAGGCGTATACACGCGTGCGAACCTTTTCCGCAGAAGCAGAAGGAATTACGAATATTGAAGAACTCCTCTCTGGTGAAGATAGCCCCCGCGATGTACTCATCAACAGCATCGCATTTATGCTCAATTGGAAGGCAAACACCATCTGGGTGGACTCTGCAAAGCAGGCGCGTACTGCGATGGCAAAGAATTATACCCTCGAAATCCAAGACAGAATCTGGCAGTTCATCAAAGAAAGCACATCAGAAACAGTAGCAAACGATTTGGACAAAGCAGCACAGGTGCGCGAACGTGCCGATAGATTGCTCGCTGTGATTCATGCCAGCGATTTGCCGACTGAAGGACAGGTCACGCTTTTAATGCAAATCTATACACTGCTGCTCGGATTACAACTCGGTCAACTAATTATTCAATTAGAAACGCTGCAGGAAAAGGGCACGGACGCATGAGAATACACATCCTTCACTCACGTTAAAACAGGAAGAAAACAAAGGGTATCTATATGTCAAAAGATTTGTTCAAGGGACTTGTCGATGTCATAGCAACCTTAAGGAGTGAAAATGGGTGTCCATGGGATCGAGAGCAGACACATGAGACACTGAAATCAACGCTTATTGAGGAAACCTACGAAACGCTTGAAGCGATTGATACTGGCGATCCGAGCAAACTGAAAGAGGAACTCGGGGATCTTCTCCTGAACATCATGCTCCAAGCACAAATTGCAGCGGAACACGAGGATTTCGATATCTACGCAGTAATTGAGACCTTGACAGGTAAACTGATCCGACGGCACCCGCACGTCTTCGGCGATGTCGATGTTGAGAATTCTGAGGAGGTCGTAAAAAATTGGGAGGCGATCAAACGCCAGGAGACTGGCTATTCGGATCGGAAATCAGTGCTTGACGGGATTCCGAGTGCAATGCCGACCCTGCTCTATGCTCAGAAGGTACAGAGTCGAGCTGCGCGCGTCGGTTTCGATTGGGAAGAACTCACTGATGTCATCGCTAAGGTTGAAGAGGAGCTTGATGAAGTCAAAGTTAGTGTCAACACAGAGGGTTCAGAAGCGGTTGCGATGGAACTCGGTGACCTGCTATTTGCTATCGTCAATCTATGTCGTTTTCTGAATCTCCCAGCTGAAGAGACGTTACGGCAGGCGAACCGGAAGTTTATAACGCGCTTTAAATGGATGGAAACAGAATTAGAACGCCGCGGCACAAACTTTGAATCGCAAGACTTAGCGAGTTTAGATGCAATCTGGGAAGCAGCGAAAAAAGCGGAGACCGATACTGGATAATTCTATTGGTTACCAGCAACGCCTTTCACAAGATGGCAGAGACACGATTGAATCTCTTGACACAAGCGTGTAAACACCACCCCGATTATGAGCGGTTCGTTGAACTTTTTAACGGGTTGGATCCGTCTGCCCCCCCGCAGATAGCGCTTATCCACCGCGCCGCACCCCTGCCGTGTGGAACTAAAAAACTGGGAATCTTTTCAGGATCCTTTAACCCGTTGACGAACGCACACGTAAGAATGATAGAGGATACACTCACGGCGTACCAATTGGATGAGGTACTCTTGCTCCTTGCGAAGGGGAATGTAGATAAAAATATCTTCGGTTTGCCACTTGCGGCGAGACTCGTCACGCTCAAGAAATACGCAACCGATCACCAAAAGTTTTCTGTAGGGGTATCAAGTCACGGCAGATATATCGACAAGGTTACTGCTTTAGCAGCCGTTTTTCCATCTGGGACTGAGTTCCACTTCATCGTCGGCTACGATACTTTCGTGAGAATATTCGACCCGAAATACTATACAAACTTCCACGCGGAATTGCAGGAACTGTTTATCTCGGCTCGCCTTATTGTTGCGAATCGGGCAGAAGCAGATATCGAGACCATAGAGACGTTCATGGCACAACCAGAGATTCACCGATATACTTCTTACGTCTCACGTCTTGTCTTACCAGATACTTATGCCTATATGTCCTCAACAGGCGTACGCGAATTGTTGGCACGAGGTGAGTCTATTGAACACCTCGTGCCGCCCAGTATATTCGCCATGCTTGACCGAAGCCTCTCTTAACCTATTTATAAATTCGAATGAACAGTCTTCACGTAAATCGCGTGAAGTTTTTCACCAATACTCCGCCAGTCGTAATCGCGTTCTACACGAGCGCGGCCGTTTTTGCCAATCTTGCGGCGGAGTTCCGAGTCCGTGAGCAGTCGAGTGACGGCATCGGCAAAGTCTGTTGGTGCATCAGCGACGACAATTTCCTCCTCATCTCTGATGTCTAATCCCTCCGCGCCGACACTCGTAGAGACAATTGCTTTGCCCATCGCTAATGCCTCAAGGATTTTTAGGCGGGTGCCACTTCCGATCCGTAACGGCACAACAAAGACCGTCGCTTCGGCGAAGTAGGGTTTGATTTCCGGCACACGTCCCGTGACAACAATACCGTCTCGTTCTGCCAGCTTTTTGACCCGCGCCGACGGATTCCCACCCACAATCGAAAACATCACATCAGGAACCTTCTCTTGAATCCGAGGGAAGACTTCATGAGAAAAGAAAGCAACAGCGTCTTCGTTTGGATACCAGTCCATACTCCCAATATACATAAGGTGGGCAGGGGCTTCACAGGTAAAGTCGGGATGGTAGTGTGTGATGTCCACGCCGTTCGGAATTATCTCAATGGCACCTTCTGAACAATACTGCCCGAAAACAGTTGCATCGATGTCAGAAGTACACGTAACAGTGTTGAACTTCGGACTCAGCAGGCATTCGTAGCGTTGGAATGCGAGTTGCTGCGTCCAATAGGCGAATTTATAGAACAAGTTGGAGGTTTCGCTACACAGCCTGCGCCAAATAGCGGAATCGACGTTTTGCTGTGAAAGGACACTTGGAAGGTCTGTTTCTGTGTGGAATTGCCCAACATGGAACATCTCATAGTGGACGAGGTCAAAAGTTTCGTTTGCTAATAACGCCCTCAGTTTCCGGCGGTAGGCAGGTATATCGTAACGGGCTACAGTGATCGGTTGTCTTTTGAAAAACGCCTTCGCAAGCGTACCAAGCGATACGCGTGGGAGGGTCGACGCATTTGGCACGAGGTGGACCTTCATACCTAACGCTCGAAGTTCCGCAACCCGATCTGCATCTGTCGGTTGGGTCTCCAAGGCGAGTAGCGTTACATCGCTTTTTTGGGCAATCTGTTTGAGGAGGTTATAAACCCGGATGCGTCCGCCATCAGTGAGCGGAAACGGTACGGTAGGCGATAGAAAGAGAACCTTCATTCTTTTCATTTTCCACCAAGTCTACAATCGGAATGTGTTGGCAAGGCATAGGTCTCGTCGGCCTCGCAATGCGCCGTTGTTGCATGGCTGCATGTTTTGACTGACTTGTTTGCTATCAGTTTTCAATAACTGCTGCTTCGTGGATTGGTTTTCAGGGTTCTCCCAGGGCAGATATTCAACCGTCCATCCTGCTCGGTTCGGTTCAATAACGCCAATCGGTTCAGCAGAAAAGAGGGTACGGCGAAGGGATCCTGCCATGTATGGAAACATCCCGCCGTTTTCAGCGAAACCCGCCATAAGCGAGGGACCATAAAATGAGACGATACCGGCTTTGAAACAGGCAGCGTGCGATATAGTGGTATCCGAATAGCCCATGAAGACCTTCGAGTTGTTCCGAATCAGGTCTAAATCGAGATAGGGCAGCGTGCGGATTGAATCGTCGCCGCCGATTGTTGAGACAATACCGTCGATCGTCGCATCAGCAAAAGCCGCCATCAAATCGTGGGCACGGGCTTTTGGGTTTTTGGCAAGCCAGTCTGCCTCGCGCAAGGCGTGTTCCGTTTCGACAACCGTTACGCCCAATTCTTCTTCAAGCTGCTGTTTACCAATCTGGTAGCGATGCGGAATCGCGCTGGGACCACCCCAAGCGAGCGAAATCGCCGCGATACGGCTGCCGGGACGCAACCTTTTGGGTTTAATTTTCTCCATTGGTTATCCCGATCCTGTCTTTTACGTTCGCAATAAGGACGAGCAGGCGTTCTTTGGCTTGTTGGCGTGAACTCAGCGTCGGTGGCGGTGGCGTGAAAATGGTACCGCGACTGCTTTGCACCCAGCCTTTCGTCTCGTTATTAACCTTGACGCGGAGCCATTTGCTCTCCAGATCGAGATAGACCTTCAGACGATTGTTTTCACTGCGGACATTATATTTTACAGGCGGACTGCTTATCGTCCAACGCTCAGCGTCTTTGTCGGTGGATACTTGTGCCCGTTGAGATAAAGGGAGATTTTCCTTCACGAATTCTTGGATTAATTTCGCCGGTAATTTGCCCCCCGCAAGCGATGACTCATAAACTGAGTCCGTCTCGAATAGGAAGGTAAGAATTTCAAACTTTGATTGCTGATAGACGTGCAATTTCCTCTCAGCACTTTGAATGCTGTAAGCCTGTTTATATGCGTTGTCTTTGATGATCCAGTGTCTGTTTCTCTCTTCGGTAGATATTTCCAAATCTGTGGAAAGCACGATTTTGTTGGTGTCGAAAGCTTCTTTGAGGTCGGGTAGATAAACGCCAACGGTGTCCTCAGCTCTGATGACTGTGTAAGCAGCACCTGTTGCGTCTCTGAGTCGCCACTCCTCACCGCTTAGCAGAACTTCAATCGAGGATCCGCTCGGCCGGAATCGGATGTCTTGTGTAAAATCCGCGAACATCTTTTGCCAATCCGTTGCCGTTTGCAATGCGGTGTCCAGACGTTGTGCTGTGAGTCTTGCGCGATGCGCCAACGAGGCACTAAACAGGAGTTCGCGCTCCAATTTGCGACTGTTTAAATTGCTAATGTATTGTGGATCGAGACTGAACCGGTAAACGTCTTTCGTATATACGATGGGCATTGAGTCAAGGGTTGGTCTTTTACGTAAGGCTGTACGTTTGTGGATTTGGAGTTTCGGGACCCCTGTCTGCTCAACCGGAGGGGCTTGGAGCAGGTAGACACAGATGCCGGCACCGATTGCGACGGTGAAGATGATAAAATATATTAGGCTTTTCAGCAGTGCTTTCATATTTGCTCCTGTTGCCGCCGTGCGTATTATTTTTTGTTTTCGGACGGACGCAAAATTCGGATTGCACATCGATACGCTATTGACGGGGGTGGTGACTCACTGGTGTCCGCCCCGTAGTTCATTATTCGAACGCTTTTTCTCTTCAAAATACAACGAGTATTGACGGAAAATAGTTGACATTAAGTGCCTAACAATCCACAATTACAAGTGAGGTTGGTCATGCGTCATATTGAACGTAAAAGGCGGTATTTAGTGAATTATGCTGTGGTTTTGGACGTGCAATGTATCGCACAATTACAACGTACATCTCTTATGAACTTGTTAGATACTTAAACGGTATTAAATCTTCAACAATTATAGGACGGACGCAATTTTGACCGTGGTCCCCCTCTCTGTGAGATGGATCTCTGCAAAAAAATAGAGACATTCTGCCCCCTGCAAGCGAGAAGGGTACGCTACAAAAGAGCATGTTGCGTAAGCCCTAAATTAGATTTTTCGCGACTTTGGGAACTATGCAAGACCTAAATCCGATAGCTATAGCATTAAACGAACAGATTCGGTCGACGGCTCCTGTGGTTTTTGAACTGCTCTCCGAGTTAGGGAGACGTATCTATCTACCAAAGGGTATCTTAAGCCAGACGGTAGAGGCGAATACAAAAGCACACCGTTTCAACGCCACCCGCGCGATCGCTTTGGAAAATAAGGACATAATGCACCTCGCTGTTTCGAGCGGACTTGTGCCAGAATTAGCGTTGGAGGGGGTCTATGGATACCCACCCGTCCTCGGTCAATCTAAATTACGAGAGGCGTGGAAAGCACATCTTTTCAAAGACAATCCATCGTTCGCGGGAGCAACGCTGGGGCTACCAATTGTTACCAGTGGCATGACGCATGGGTTGAGTTTGATCGCTGAACTCTTCGTAGATACTGGGGATACGCTCATCCTTTCAGATAAGATTTGGGGGAATTATCGTCTCATCTTTGAGACGAAGGCGGGCGCGAATATTCAAACCTACCCGTTCTTCAACGTTACCAACGGTTTTAGCACACACGACTTCCGGGAAACCCTCGTCCATACAACCGGGGAAAAGTTACTAGTACTCCTCAATTTTCCGCATAATCCCACCGGATATGCCATTAGTCGCAAGGAAGCGAAGCAGATTGTGGACGCGATTGTGGCGTGTGCCGATACCGGATGTCGGATCCTTGTTATGGTTGACGATGCCTATGCGGGGTTGTGGTATGATGCGTCTGTAATGCACGAATCGATTTTTGGGATGTTGGTCGGATGTCACCCGAATGTAGTACCTGTAAAAATAGACGGTGCAACAAAAGAGGAGTATGCATGGGGTTTGCGCGTGG
Organism: Candidatus Poribacteria bacterium; assembly: GCA_965202725.1. GTDB lineage: Bacteria > Poribacteria > WGA-4E > WGA-4E > WGA-3G > WGA-3G. Next base: position 1,982,597 of record OZ241845.1, on the reverse strand, counting down.
CGTTCCTCACCTTTGGGATTGGAACGGCAGCGATGCAACTGCTCGAACAGAAACTCAGTGGGCTCATCCGATCGAATACCTCCGGCGCATCGCAGGTCTCTCAAACGCTCATATTGGCAGCGATGCAAGCATCGGGTTATGCTGAACAGAAACAGCAGAACTACGAAACTCTCAAGAGACGCGCCTTGCAAGTGAAAGCAGCTGCGTCTGCTCCGCGGTATGCGAAACTTTGGGAAGTGTACCCAAGCCACGCGGGTTATTTTACATGTTTGAACCTTAAATCTGGGAACGCTGAGGCGGTTCGACAGAAACTGCTTGACGACCACGGCATCGGCACGATTGCGCTTGGCAAAACCGAGTTACGGATCGCTTATTCGTGTCTTGCGGAATCAGAGATTGAGACGGTTTTTGAAGTGATTGCACAAGTGGTGGAAGGCAAGTAGCAAGTAGATTGGGTTGCGATGCATAGGCGCGGTTGGGGTACCGCGCCTACCAAGTGTGTTATATTATAGTGAATTCCATAATTAATTTGGACACTTCTATTGTAGCGCGAACTGTTCGTTTGCAGGTTCTCCAACCTCACAAATACAAACTCACAGTTCGTGGTATAGGTGTTCACATATTTTCGGATTTACTATAATATCTATTTACCCACTATCACGTGATCTACAATTTTTCTGTCTTAATGCGTGCCCATGTGGTAGTGAGTTATCTTCGGGTTCAACAGAAGCGTCCCGATGGTGTATCGGAAATAGATGTCGTCTTCAACGTCATTCGGACCGCACCACACCCAATTCGCTTCGCACTCCGGGTCTTTGAGGATTTGTGCCATGACTGCGGCACCGCCTCCCCAGATACCGCCGCCGAATTGTTCATAGATTTCGAGTTCATCCTCCCAATCGCTATCGTCGAAATCGACCGCCATCCAGTCATCTTTCCGATCATCGATAGGTTCGCCGGTATCGCACCGCCAACCGTCTTCACCGGTTCCAATGTAGTCGGGTTTATCGTTAAGGATAATATCAGCGAGGAATCCGCCGCGGCCGGCAGCCCCTGGTTCCGCATCGTGGACATAGATGGCAATCTGTGCGAAACCGTTGTCAAGTTCAAATTCGCTGACAGTGGGTTGCTGCCAGTTCGCATGCGCAGCGACCTCTTCACCGTTAATGAAAGCGACCCAAGAATTGTCGCCGCTGATGCGTAATGTGCCTTTTGTCGGGGCAGCATCGGTTGTTTGTATCAAAAGCATTCCGCTGAGGAAAAACGTGAGTGTTAAATAGAATATTGATCGGTTTTTCATAAAAACCTCCGTAAATATGCACAGTTGGAAACCGTGCTGATTATGTGTTTGCCGATTGTGGCGTTACAAACACTCCTATATCGAGTGTTTACCGAAATCAAGTGCTAACCGTCCCGTGAGGTCCGCAACGAATTGATAGGCGACGCGTCCTGAACGGCCACTTGAGGATGCTTCCCACTCCAATGCAGCTCGGTGCAACACCTCCGTTGGCATGGAGAGTCTGCGTTTCTGCGCGTAATGGGAGACGATCTGTAAGTAAGTGTCTTGTGAAATGCGTTGGAAAGCGAGACGCAATCCAAAGCGATCGCTGAGCGAAACCTTTTCCTCTGTCGCTTCGCGCGGATATAGTTCGTCTTCGTCGTTCTGCGGGTAGCGATTATCTCGGACCTGTCGAGGCATTAAATGCCGACGGTTTGAGGTAGCATAGATGCGGACGTTATCTGGACAGGCAGAGATGCCCCCTTCTAACATCGCTTTTAACTCTCGATATTCGGGCTCGTCTGCGTTAAAGGCGAGGTCGTCACAGAAAAGAAGATAACGTTCGGGACGTTCCCACACCATCTCGGCAATTTCTTGTAAGTGCACCAGCCCCTCTTTACTAACACCGATTAACCGAAGCCCATCGTCGGCATAACGCGCCAGCATTCCCTTTACGAGTGAAGATTTACCCGTGCCGCGATCGCCCCATAACAGCACATGGTTCGCGGGTAAGCCTTGTAGAAACTGCCGTGTGTTCCTATCGAGTTCCGAAGATTGTCTCTCTATTCCAATCAAGTCCGATAAACGGACGAGGTTCGGGTGTTTGACAGGAATAAGGTGCCCTGATCCGTTTCGCGCTCGCCATCGGAAAGCGATGTGGTCGTCAAGCCTCGCATTCGATAGGGGCATCGAGAGTCCCCCGAAGTGCGTTAGCAAAGCGTCTGCTTTCTCGAGCAACTGGATAAAAAGTTCTTCCTGATTTCGTATGTTTTCAGACATTTGTTTGATTGTTATCGTAAATTCTACAATTACTTGGACACGCCGGTCATCGCGCAACCTGTTCGTTTGTGGGGCCTCTAATCCTACACACAAGCTGACAGTGCTGCGTCAAACAGCGATGGGAAATGGCGGTATGGATCGCCAGGTTCACGGAAGAGAATCTGCTGTCGCTCCGTTAATTGTATGCCTTCCGGTTGTGCCATGCGCTGCGATTTCCACGCGATATGTGAGACACAATACTTATACAACAGCGATCTGCGTTGATGCTTGCCGTGCCATGCTGCTGTGCCGTGTGTCAGCGCTTCGGTAAATAGGATCGCTGAGCCTGCTGGTACCTTCGGAATGATGACACAGGGGGCATCTTCGGGGGCATCATCTATCTGTCGTGGCAGTTTAAAATTGCTTTTGTGGCTGCCCGGAATACAGCAAAATCCGCCATGCTCTGGTCCGGCATCGGTGAGGTTCCATGTCACAACAACGAACCCGTTATGGATTTCGTTATCTCGGAAAGCGTAGTATTCTCCGTGTTTTGCTTTTGCTGTTGGGGAGGTCGCACCATAATCTGCGTGCAGCCGTCCGCGTGGCATGCCTTCCCGCATGTGCATCCCGTAAATTCGGTCGAGCCGAAAGCAGTCGCCTAAGCGAAATTGAAGTATCGGCATAATCTTGGGATGGTCGAGGAGATCACAGAACGCTTTTCCCCACTGAAGGAAACCGGATCCGTCCGGCGCGCTTCCGAATCTTTGAACCTTTCCCGGGGCGGGAAGTTGTTGCTCGTCGATGTGTCGGTTGAGTGTTGCGACCTCTTCCGGACTCAAGACATTTTCGATGACGAAGTAGCCTTGCACATCAAAGAGGTACTGCTGCAGCTGTAAGTCACTCATACGCCTACCCTCCTATTGTCAACGGGACTGCGAGATTTCTCAATAAGGTGTTGATACACAATTTAGCATATATAACAGAGTGGTGTCAAATAAATTTTACGCGTGTACTATGTAGATGCCCTATATCGTGCAGCGTAGACACAAGTTTGTCCGTTTTTGCGCATTAAGGTGGGACAAACGGTGGGACATTTAACGTTTAGATGGTGGCATGCAAGGTGATAGCGCGCGTAGTGAAAGAAAAAAGAACGTTTTCGGAATTTGCTTATGACTTCCACATCGGTTCCAAAGTGTTCGCGCGGAAGTTTACCGTCCGAGCGAGCACAAACAGAAGGTCTGAAAGTCTATTTAAACTCCGAAGTATTTCGGGATTAACGTCTGTCTTGCGTGTGAGACGGACGACGCACCGTTCGCTTCGGCGGCATACGCCGCGCGCGATATGTAAAATAGCCCCGGCGGCACACCCACCGGGTAAAATAAAATTCATGAGAGGTGGAAGTTCCTCTGAAAGTTTATCTATTGCGGCTTCCATCTCTGCCGTGAAATCCCCCGATATTCGCATTTCAACAGATTTCGTGTGTGTCGTCGGTGTTGCTAAATCCGCCCCAACTGCAAAGAGATGATTTTGGAGGCGCGATAGTAACTCGGAAAGGTCGGTATCGTCAATCAATGTCTGCGCGTAACCGATATAGGCGTTGAGTTCGTCAACGGTGCCGATCGCTTCAAATTGCGGAGCATCCTTTCCTAACCTTGTTCCGCCGTACAGCGCGGTTTCTCCCGAATCACCGAATTTCGTATAGATTTTCATATCTGTCTAAAACCTGGGTTTGATAAATACGTGAAACGTTTTTGTATAAAGCGCCCGTTTTGGTAATGAAGTTGCGAATTTCGTTTCCCAAAAGGATTGCTCCAATGGGTATAGAAGCGCTTTTCTGTGAAAGAGCCCTACAATAAAGATGCCGATCCAGCGTCCAGAAACACCGAGCAATCCGAGTGCGTTTGCAAGATTGAAGCCGGGTGCATCGGTGTTATTTCACCATGTAAGCAATTTCGCACTGCCTCTGCTTTGCGCTCATCTGGCACAGTGCAGACAATCGTCCGTGCTTTCAAAATCTGACGGATGGACATGGAAATTGCCTGGGTCGGCACGCCATCCAGCCCTCTGAACCACCCCTCTCCTACCTGTTGCAACCGACACGCCTCATCTAATTCAACAAGGATATAAGGATCCTCAGTCTGAAAATCCGCTGGCGGATCGTTGAAGGCGAGGTGTCCATTCTCGCCGATACCGACGAACGCTACGTCGATGTGATGTTGCGAGATAATCTGATTGAGTCGGTCACATTCGGCTTGGGGTTCGTCTGCTTCCCCATTCAAAAAATACACTGTTCCGGGATGAACGATGTCTACAAGCCGTTCTCGGAGGTACTTACGAAAACTGGCAGGATGTTTCTCAGGGATGCCGATGTATTCATCGAGATGAAACATCGTCGTACGGGTCCAATCAACCGTCTCGTCAGCAGTGAGTGCAGCAAGGAAATCAAATTGGGATGCACCGGTGGCAACGATAAAGCTGGCATGTCCGTTTGCAGTTAAGGCATCGCGTAACTTCTTACGTGCGAGGTGTGCTGCAGCTTCGCTTGTTTCACGTTTGGTTGTTGCTTTAAAAACGTTCATTTGTTTAAAATCTTCGTGAAATCCCGTTTCCAACTCGGCGAGAGGGCGGGTATTTTTCTGGCTCGTGCGATTTTCTCGTGGTTATCGGTGTCAAAATAGCGGAGGTTGAGTATCTCCGTGATGCTCATCGGCTCCGAGGCGACTTCAACGCGGGCAATTGCATCGCCAGCAGTGATTTCGCCTTCTGCAAGTACCCGGAAATAGAAGCCCACGCGCCGACTCTCTAAAAACTGCTTGGGAAATTCTGGAAGTCCCATTTTGTACGCCAGTTTGAAACAAGGCACGCGCGGTTGGGTTATCTGTAATTTCACTGTTGAACCTATCTGAAAGACATCGCCTATATGAACAGCCTCTTCCAGCAGGCCTTCAACAGTGAGATTTTCGCCAAACTGTCCGTAGGTCAAGTCGTCCCTTTTCAGTTCTTGCTGCCAGTGGGCATAATGTTCAAAGGGGTACCCGTAGATGGCTTTATAGGTGCCGCCGTGTACCCGGAGATCCCCCTGTCCATCGCCGTCGATGTTCTTTTCCCTGAGCATGACGGGGCCTGATATAGGCTCCTTGAAGATCCCGGTCCGGACGGTCTTGCCGCCGTATTGAATAGGTTTCGGTTTTGATACGTTGATAGATAAGAGTTCCATAATGGTTACTGACTGTTGGATCTCAGTAATTCGGTGTTGATTCTCAGCTTTTATTAAGCCTTACGCAGAGTGCTCTTTTGTAGCATGGTTTCCTGTTAGGCTGTGAAGTTTTGACCTTACCCCCGCAAGCGAGGATGAGTAGCCTACCTGTTAGGTTGTGCCCGCCGAACGCTCGTGTTTTTCACGGGTCCCCATCTTTCGTGCAATTGTGATTGAATTTCCGTAACTTTTTTGTCGTCATGCAACATGGGACTTTTTAAATCGTGTCATTAAGCGTAACACACGTAAGCAAATTCTCGCTAATCGGGTAAAGCTGAGGTGGCGTGCCCTCGCTTCACCCGATGGGAACGATGCAGTCGTCTATTGTGGGTTAAGGTTTTTCGCCAAGATTTCAATCAGCTCTGCTAAAGTCGGGAATGCGTCGCGCGCCTCGGGTGGCACATCTGCCAGAGGTGTGTCTCCCACAAAACGATACATATCCGCCGCGCCTGTCAAGATGTTCGGTGTCAAGCCGACATGTGCAAAGGTTGCTGAGATCTCCTCCATCTCCCCTATCCAACGTCTTGCCTTCGGCGGCATCCCCGGCAATCCCTTCTCCATTCGTTCAAAGAGCACCGATTGACTCAGCTGAAACTCCGCAGTGAGCGCTGCTGAGACACCCAGCACTTGTGCTGCTGTCAGTAATTCAGTACAGAGCGCCGTCAATCCTTTTGTTAAGGCGGCGTAGCACATCTTCATTGCGGAGGCGTGTCCAATCTCATCGCTGAGTGGGCGTACCGCCAAGCCGTGATTACTGAGTTCGGAGAAGCGATTAAGGTCGGGGCCTGATGCGTAAAATCGGGTTGCTCCGGGACTACGCGGGGGCGGACCGATGATGGAGGCATCTACGAAAGTTCCACCTGCAGCGGTAATAACCTCTCCTAATTTGCGCACTGTCTGCGGTGCGATGGCGTTGCAGTCGACGTAGGTTAGCGTCGCGTCTGTCTGTTGAAGGGCTTCTGCGACTGCGGCAGCAGCAGACATCGCCCGTGCTGGCACCATAATTGAGAGAATGAGGTCCGCCTCGGTTACCAATTGTGGATACGTCGGAACATCTTGAATACCGGCTTTTGCTGCGAGCTCGCGCGTGCGCTGACTCCTTCCTTGCAAGCAGGTGATGACGCGCAATCCGTTTTGACGCAGCACATCCCCGACGGTGTGCCCCATATCACCGGGGCTTAAAATTCCGACAGTGTTTGGCATAGGTCTCTCCTCTTTTTCAAATATGAATACCGACAGAGTTGATTGCTTTGAATACCAATACCACACCGAGCAGGATGACGACAGCGGCGCTGATAATTGGGAGCCGTTGTAACCAGACTCCCTCGCCGGTGAAACGTTCAATCAAGGGTTTCGCCATGACCATCAGAATACCGATAGCAACCAATACGGCGGCAAGTCCGAGCGAGAAAGCAGATAGGATGATTAGCCCCCACACAAGTTTGTTAAGACTAATTGCGAATAGGAGTCCGATGAGTGCATCGACACACGGAACGATGCCGCCAGAGATGCCGAGCGATAAGAGTCCCCAAAAACCGGTGCGTTCCGATGGGGCATGGCTATGCGTTCGTCCCCCATGAGTGTGGGTATGTCCATCGTGGTGGTCGTGATCATGTGAATGGTTATGATCGGGGGCGTGTGAGTGTCCGTGCCGTTGGCTATGTGCCCGCCCGGTATAATACTGTCTCATATTTTTGGCGAGGAGCCACGCCCCAATACCAACAATCAGTATCCCAGAAAACAGACTCAACCACGGGACGATATCCTCGGGCGCAAACTCCTGGGCTACCAGCATGACGGCGCCCAGTGTAATGACACTAAAGGTGTGTGTAAAGGTGACGACAAGCCCAAGGAACACCGCATCAATCACTCTGCCTTTAGAACCCACAAGGTATGCGGCGACGATGGCTTTTCCGTGTCCGGGTGTCAATGCGTGCAAGCCGCCCAGCACGAATGAGATGACAAGGGCAGCGATCGCGAGTTGCAAGGTAAGGGGTCGGTTTACCAACTCCTTTATTTTATCGCCTGAATGTTCATGTCCCTCATCTGCCAATCCAAATGTGCAAGCAAGAACACCGATAAAAACAATAGTTAAAATATAGATGTGACGTTTCTTGATACTCCCAAGCCTAAAGTCTTGGGATTCTTGTTTCTTCATGTCGTGCCTCCATTGTGGAGGTCGGACAGAAACTCCACAACCGTTTTATGTCTCGGTGTATCCCACCGCGACAGGTGAATTCTACCATAAAACATACTTTTTGGCAACCCCTTTTTTTGACATCCGCACGAGCGTTACGGGGATGGACCCACAGCCGAAAGGAAACCTGGGGTTGTTAAGAAGTCCTTTCAAAGCAACTAAATCCTTGCGAACTTCTGGAAACGTCTGTCGGCGACGACTTCACTCACGTAGATGTCGCCTTTCGAATCGATCCATATCCCGTGTGGAGAATCGCTAAATTGTCCCGGGGCCCTTCCTTTTTCGCCCCATCGCCCGATGATTTCACCTTCAAACGTCATAATACTGATGCGTTGTCCACCTTCAGCAATGTGGATGATGTTATCCCTATCAATAAAGAGATCATTCGGTGAGCGTAGGTCTGTCCATTCGGTTAAGTATTCGCCTTCGTTGTTGAAAATTTGACAACGGAGGTTTCCACGGTCAAGAATATAGACGCGCTCGTTATGATCTACAGTGACATCGTGGGGTAGGTTAAATTCGCCAGGGCCAGTGCCCGGTGCTCCCCACGAAACGATGACTTCGCCGTCGGCAGTCATTCGGTGTACCCGAGATTGTCCGTAACCATCAGAAACGTACATCTCACCGGATGCCGAGACGACAGCGCGTGTCGGTTCATTAAAGGGACCACCTGGTGCTCCGGGGTGATTGACGGTGCCGAAAGTCTGCAATAGTTCACCGTCAAGCGAAAATTTCCGTACGGTGTGATCCACAGTATCAGTGGTAAAAATTTCGTCACCAGGACTTATCCAGATGCCGTGTGGTTTCTGGAAGATGTCTTTTCCCCATTCGGTGACGAATGTGCCGTCAGCCTCAAAAACGAGCATTGCGGGTTGTGGGCTCCGATTGTAGACGTAGACGCGATCATTTGAGTCACACGCCACACCTGAGACGAGTCCGAGTTGGGGAATCATCCCCCATCCTTTTACAACCTCATATTGATAATCGCCTGTCCCAAAAGTTGCCATATTGATGATGCCTCCTATTACGCATTTAGCAACAATAGCCTTAGATTCAAAGGCTACATTCTATCTTCTAAGAGAATTCATATACGAGAAGTACGAAGTTTTTCGTAGGGGTTAGGTCTCCTCACCCTACAAGCGAACCCCAAACCGTTATGCACAGTCTAATAGGCTATGCTACGAAGAAGGCACAGCCTAACAGGTGATGTTATAAAAGTAGCACAGCCTAACAGGCTATGCTACGCAAGACACACCCTAACAAGTTAGACTACAAATCTGGGAGCACAGTCTGTAGCATCCCCCTCGCTTGCGGGGGGCCAGGGGGGTAAGGTCAAAGCTGCACAGCCTAACAGGAAACCATGCTACGCAAGACACACCCTAACAAGTTAGACTACAAAAGCTGCACAGCCTAACAGGCTATGCTACGCAAGACACACCCTAACAAGTTAGACTACAAATCTGGGAGCACGGTGTGTAGCATCCCCCTCGCTTGCGGGGGGGCAGGGGGTAAGGTCAAAGCTGCACAGCCTAACAGGCTATGCTACGCAAGACACACCCTAACAAGTTAGACTACAAATCTGGGAGCACGGTGTGTAGCATCCCCTCGCTTGCGGGGGGCAGGGGGGTAAGGTCAAAGCTGCACAGCCTAACAGGAAACCATGCTACGCAAGACACACCCTAACAAGTTAGACTACAAAAGCTGCACAGCCTAACAGGCTATGCTACGCAAGACACACCCTAACAAGTTAGACTACAAATCTGGGAGCACGGTGTGTAGCATCCCCCTCGCTTGCGGAGGGGCAGGGGGGTAAGGTCAAAGCTGCACAGCCTAACAGGTTAGGCTACAAAAGCTGCACAGCCTAACAGGCTATGCTACAACAGGAAACCAGGCTACAAATCCAAGGTGCGCTGCTCAGACGAAACCAGCGCACGAGAAATATAAGGCCACTCACTCACAAGCCCATTGTAGCGCGACGCAACCTCCGCATCCCCACGACTATCGTAATACGCATACAGCACACGTGCCAAACGCCGCGCAGACTCATAATCCCGCATCCCACGCGCAACACCCGCACACCCAGAAATACCACCGCTACGCTCTACACCCGACAGATGCCACAACATACGCAGACACCCCTCCCACGCAGACATACCCGCCCCGTTTTCACGATCCGCATACTCTTCAGGCATCAACAACCGAACCTTGCCACGATCTATCAGCAACACTTTTTCATGCATACTCGCGGTATCTACATCTCGCGCTTTTGACAGCACCTCCGCATCCCCGAAAGTGCCTTCCGTGTAGCCGTGTTGCTTTAACCACGTCAAACAGAACTGACTTTCCGGGTCGAGGTGGCCTGTTTCCTTTTCGTTGTAAGTCGTGATTTCGTTGTTGATGTGCATGAGCACTTCGCGTATCGGCACCAGCTCGCCACTCATCCGGGTCACCTTGCGATAGCGAGAGTAAACTTCCATTCCCGGGCCGATGGAGGCTTGTGCCAAATCCACAGGTTTGATGTTTGCGACGCGTGTGAGTCTATCCAGTGCGGGTGGCATCGCTACTTTCAGTTCTTGTAGAAATTCGGTGCGGTTGATGAATGGGGCATTTTCGGGGCGCGGGCGGCATACCAACAGAATAGAGGAGGCGAGGGCGTTCTTGCCTGTTTTCAGTGCTTTTGCTTGTTCGGTGCTCAGGGGCCAAGTTGCTATTATCTGAAAACCAGCATTAACGACTGCCGTGAGCATCGTTTCCCATCCCGTGGAAGTTTTTCCATCCTGTTCCGTTTCTTGTTGTTTGTAGGCGTAGAAGATGGAAGAAGGGAAATCGTCAGAACAGTGTTGCCGCATGCGTAGCAGGGCTTTACTGAGCAATGCCTCGAACCTCCGTGGGGAGTCTTCAAACCGGAACGGAATCGCGACGATTTCTTCATCCTTGGGCGTGAGGATACCCGCGAACAGTTCAGGATACGCGTCACGAAGCAAGGGGCGTAACCAGACATAGAAAAAATCCGAGAGATCGGCATAGTCGATATTGTCGTAGTACGGGGGATCGGTGACAATGATAGGTTTGTCGGTGCCATGCACCGTAGTCGCTGCATCGGCTTGATACACTTCCCCGCTATTCGCGGTGGCGGGTAAATTCTCAATAACCCTTGCTATCCATGCTGTCTGTGCCATCCAATTCTGCGTTGAATTAGAGAACACGTTGGTCTCAGCGAAATCCCACGTCATCGGAATGGCTTGGCGGGCAAAGACCGGCGGTATGTTTTCACCCTGATTCTGCCACCACGTAAAACTGCAATTGGTTTCAATGGTTCTGCCGATAGCTAAAGCAAGATAGGTACAAATTGCCGCTGCATATTCTTCCTTCGCTCCATCCTTAGTCAGCTGCTCGCGGACTGCTGCTAAGAGATCGCTGAAAACAGTTAACGCAGTTAGTTGTCTCTGGGTGAAGAGTTGATGCCAATGGGTAATCCCATACCCACGGCCACTTACCAAAGTTGGCGTATTGGGCATTGCAATACGTAGTCTTTGCTCAGGTTCAGCAGAGCGGGCGACTTGGATATGATCGGCAGTGGGGGGTAGGTACAGTTTCCTGCGATCACCTGCAGCAACTATCGCTGTCATCATTTCTCCGATTTTACCGGCTCTGCCTTGTTCTCGCAAGTAAGTCAAACTCACAGCAGCTCCACACTCACAACAATAACCCCCCGTTCTACTTACCGTGGGCTTGGGCACGCCTTCGCTATGGGTTTGCACAACCCAAGACATCGTGTTCGAGCCTCTGTCAACAACGGGTTTAATCCAGTGTTCATTCCCCCTCTTTTTTGAGAGCTGGAAGGTTTTCAGCAACGGCATCTGGAGACCACAAGCAGGATTGATACACGGCACCGTGCGCGCCCATAACCAAGCAACCACAGTCGCATCCGTCCCATCGGGCAACTGCACTTTCGGGTAGAGATGGCCAATCCGTTTGTATGCCTCTTCACGCATCCATGCACCGTAGTAGCGGATGTCGGCTGCCAAACCCGCAGTGCCTTTCCAAGGGATATGCTCGCGTCGCGTATTACTTTCCGCAGTTCGCGTTTTGCGGGAAGTGAACATGCCTATCGGATCGGCATCGGGATTGACGGGCGGCTGATTGTGGAACTTCGGGGGGAGTTCAATCATCGCCTTGTTGAGCAAGACGGGCAGCGGATTTAGGTCAGAGGCACGGGCGCATAAACCTAAGCGCTGTGCTTCCAATGGAATAGAGCCACCACCGCAAAAGGGGTCGTAGACAGCAGGGGCATGCTCACGGAGATAGTGGAGCACCGATGGCGGATCCTCCTTAAATCGCTGCCGGAAGCAGGTTAAGTCTTCTCCGTTATTGCGTGCAACAGCGTAAGCGATTTCATAACGTGCGTCTGCGAGGAGGTTTTCATCGTTGCTATTTTGCCATATCACGAGTCGCTTCAGGATGTCGTGGAGTCTATTGCGTTCAGCGTCTTGTTCGGGTTCGGTTGGGAATTCGTCTTTGCATTCGGAGGGGTCGTCTACGATGCTTGCGAAAACGACGGCTCTGCATGCTGCGAGGGGTCTGCGTGCCCAATAGCGATGGAGTGTTGAGGGATGTCCGTGTGTGAGTGATGCGTCTTTGGCAGACTCCACGTTAATCGCTGGGAGCGGGATGTTGAATTCAATGAGTTTTTTACGGTAAAATTGAGATTCTCGCATAAGTTATCCCGTATGAGTCAGTCAAGCACCGAAGAATTATTTCGTGCGTTTGAAAAAAAGCGTTTTCGCCGTCAAAAGATGCCATTGATCCATAAAACGGCACGTATGAAATCGGATTCTTGGAAACCTGTGGCGTAGAGGACAGCAGTCTCATCAACGTACGTATATTTATTCTCGCCAAAAAAGTGCGTGATTTCAAAATTCAGGCGGAACGTTCGGTTCAAGTCGTAGTATACCCCTGCCCCCCAGTCAGAGAGGTTTGCGTTGAAATCGAAGGATCGGAAATTGAATCGGTCAAGGGCATGGTTAATAAAATTGACGCGTATCAGACTAAAGTATAGAAATGCCCGCGCTTCTCGGTAATTGTAGAGGCTATGGTCGCGTGTCCACGTGAAATCAAGTTGAACTCGGTCGTCCCAAGAGGTTTCGGTTGTCCTATCGTCTTGGTTGAAGCGTCCGCGGAAATCCTCAAAATCCCGTGCGCGGTAGTAACTTGTATCGGTGGATCGGACAAAAGTAAGCCTGTTGGAGAGCGCGATTCGGTAGGCTTCGTTGATGTCGTAAGATACAATTAGATTTGCATTTGCGGTATCCTGAATAATCTGTTCGTCAAAATCGGATTTGGTATAGAGATCCGCATCTAAGTCATCTTGATTATCAATTTCCACGTCGTGTAGGTCGCGTGTATAACGGAGTTTGAGTTCGGTTTGGAGCATGGAGGAAATGAGGGACCGCGTGGGTGCATATTTCCTAAACCGCAATTCTGCTGGATTGAGATAGTAAAGGTTGCCAGTGCCATCAATCCCCTTAAGTTGCAATGCGATGTCAGTTTCCACCTCTCGCCGGAATGGCACCAGCAGTTTTTGGGTATAGACACCGGCGGGCGTAAATCGCTGAACGCGTCGTAGCCGGTAGCGAAACAGCCGGGTTCCATCGGTATAACGTCGGGTCGGGGCATCAAGTCGTATTGGAAGGGTAGAGGCAAAATCCTTGAGATATTTTGCCGTGTCGGCGACAAGCAGTGTTCCGTCTGCCAAAGCCGCTATCTGGAAAGGTTCAATAAATTGGCCGGCTGCGTCTCCATATTCGCCGAAAACGTTTAAGAATTCTCCATCAGCACTATATTTCAGCACGCGATGCCCTTTTTTATCAACAATATAGAAGTTTCCAGTTTTATCAGTGGTTATATCGACTGGCGAGATAAAATCTCCTGTCCCGGATTGTCTGAGCGGATAGTGAGCAATAGGTCTGCCATTTGCATCCAGTTTGAAGATACGTTTGTTTTCGCCGCCCGCATCACAGACGTAGAGATTGCCGTAGCCATCTACGGTTAGCAAAAAATTGCGTTTTGTGTCCCCCTGTGGGATAATGAGAATATAATTGCCGTCGGCATCGAGCCCCGGGCTAGCTGATGCAAGGGTTGAGATGCGTTTGCTGAAATCTTGGAGGGGGTAGGTTGCCACAAAGGTGCCGTGTGCGTCGAATTTATGGATGCATGGCGCGTAGGTGAAAATTCTTGGTTCCGATAGTGCTTTCGGCGTTGCGTCTGAAATTTCAATGAACGTCCAATCCATGACATAGATAGCATTATCCGTCCCTACAGCAATATCCGTAGGATTGATGAATCGAAATTCGCTGTCTGCCAGCATCTGAATGTCGAATACAAACCTTTCGGTTGCATCAAATTTCTGGATTCTGAAGTTATCCGTATCTGTAATATAGATGGCACCGTCAGGTCCGAATGCCATAAATAAGGTTTCTGAAAATTGCGCCTCGCCTTCCCCTTTTCCACCGAACTCGCTAACGAATTTGAATTCTCCAGAGGCGTTTAGCGACATCGGCAATAAAAACAGAAGACAGAGAATGAAGTTTTTTAGCTTAGGCATTTGCTATTTTTTGTGACGATCGATAGACCTTTGCTTTCGGGGGTTGTAGCATAGCCTGTTAGGCTGTGCCTGTGTTGTAGTATAGTTTCCTGTTAGGCTGTGCCTGTGTTGTAGCATAGTTTCCTGTTAGGCTGTGCCTGTGTTGTAGTATCACCTATTAGGCTGTGTCTTGCGTAGCATAGCCTGTTAGGCTGTGCCTGTGTTGTAGCATAGTTTCCTGTTAGGCTGTGCCTGTGTTGTAGTATCACCTATTAGGCTGTGTCTTGCGTAGCATAGTTTCCTGTTAGGCTGTGCCTGTGTTGTAGCATAGTTTCCTGTTAGGCTGTGTCTTGCGTAGCATGGTTTCCTGTTAGGCTGTGCCTGTGTTGTAGCATGGTTTCCTGTTAGGGTGTGTCTTGCGTAGCATGGTTTCCTGTTAGGCTGTGCCTGTGTTGTAGCATGGTTTCCTGTTAGGGTGTGTCTTGCGTAGCATGGTTTCCTGTTAGGGTGTGTCTTGCGTAGCATGGTTTCCTGTTAGGGTGTGTCTTGCGTAGCATAGCCTGTTAGGCTGTGCCTATGTTGTAGCATAGTTTCCTGTTAGGCTGTGCCTGTGTTGTAGCATAGCCTATTAGGCTGTGCCTCTCCTGGCTGTGTTTTTCAAGGAATGCTATCCAATAGATCCCCTATGTTCAAAATTCCGCCCGTCCTGTTCATTTAAGGGGTTCAAGTGTTTTTTTCATATTGCCCAAGACCCCGTTGATAAATTTAGGCGAGTCTGGCGTGCTGTAAGACTTGGCAATCTCGATAGCCTCATTGATTGTGGTGGCGGGATCAACATCAGTGAGATAGAGCATCTCATACGTTGCGTATCGTAGGATGGAGAGGTCTACGATGGGCATTCGGTGGAGCTTCCAGTTTTTAGAGGTATCTTGAAGGAGTGCATCAATCGCTTCGAGATGTGCCATGGTGCCTTCAACGAGTTGCCGTGCAAAGCAACAAGGTTGCACTGATATATCTTGGCTCTGCCAAAACCCGTCTATAACGTTTTTCACCGTTGCCCCGGTGAGTTGAATTTGATATAGCATTTGCATCGCAGCGATGCGTGATTGTCTGCGAGAGAACATTATATATTCCTATTGCTACCTTTTATTGTTAAACTATAAAGGCGTTTATTTGGGTGCGCGTATTATAGCAAAACTTAGCATAAAAAAACAACTTCAACACGTTCAAAGGGCTTGACATGCCGTAGGGGCGAGGTCGTCTCGCCGGATGCGGTATGTTTCATTCATTCTAAATCACTATAGTTGGTATTATACACCATTTCGGGCGAGGTGTCAAATTCGTTTTCAGGTATCGGTTATTGAATGCCTCTGGTATAAATATTGGAAGTGCTTGACAATTCTGCGAAAAAGTTTTAAAATCTCACTTGTTAGTCTTAAGTGGAAGGATCGACACTATGAATCTACGCAAAAGAGATTATGGTACAGTTGTTGGGCCGCATCCTCGGACTGCAGCCGCAGGCTTCGAGATGCTGCTTGCGGGTGGGAATGCTGTTGATGCCGCGGTTGCCGCTGCCTTCGCAGAAGGGGTCGTTGAACCCTCACACAACGGCATTGCAGGATATGGGGGGTGCGTGCTCATCTATCGTAAGCAGACACGAGATGTCGTTGCGATAGATTACAACGCAGCTGCCCCCGCTGCTGCCTCTGAAGATATGTTTACGATTGAAGAGGCGCCCGATGCGGTTGCGGGGTATCGTGTGCCGGGGCGTGTAAATGTCCACGGACCACAATCCATTGGGGTGCCGGGCGTTGTAGCTGGGTTGTGTTTAACGTTATCAACGTTTGGGAGTCTCCCGCTTGCGGATGTGCTGCGTCCAGCCATCAATTCAGCGCGCCACGGTTACGCGCCCAACAGTGCGAATCGTGGGGGCATAGTGGGGAACGCGGACCGATGGAAAAAAGACTTTCCAGAAACGGCGCGCGTTTTCTTGAAAGATGGTAGCCCACCGAAGAAGGGGGAGCGACTCACGAACCCGGAACTTGCACGGACCTTGGAGGCAGTCGCCGAAGGCGGCCGCGAGGCCTTCTACGAAGGGGCGATCGCCGAAACAATCGCCTCCCACATTCAGGAATTAGGCGGTTGTCTCACTGTAGACGATCTGAAGAACTACCGGCCGTTTCTCACACACCCCTACGAAATCCAGTATCGCGGCTATTCGGTCTATACGGCCCCCTTGGGAGCGGGCGGCCTAACAACCTTACAAATGCTACGTTTGGTGGAAGGATTCGACATGGCAGTCATGTCGGTTGCGGAAAGGTTCCACCTTTTCGCTGAAGCGATGAAAGTGTGCTGGCCCGAAAGACTCCGACGCTTCGGGGATCCAAAGCTTGTTGCTATAAACATAGAAACGGAACTCTCCGATAGTTTCATTGCTACACTCAAGGAAAAACTACATGCAGGTCTTCAAGCCCCGCAACCCGGAGAAGTTGTCTATCATGAACCGATGAACTGCACAAGCCATATCTCTACTGCAGATGCGGAAGGGAACATGGTATCCCTGACACAAACACACGGTGGCGGTTTCGGTTCAATGGTGACAGTGCCTGGCACAGGGCTGCTCTTTGGACACGGTGTCGGACGTTTCGATCCCAGACCGGGGATCGCGAATTCAATCGGGCCTGGCAAACGTCCCCTTCATAATATGGCTCCGTTTCTTGCCACACGAGAGGGGATGCCCTTCGCTACGTACGGTATACCGGGGGGGCGAACGATCCCGAATAACCAACTGAACATTAGCGTTAGCCTTATGGACCTTCAGGTGCCCATACAAGCTGCGTTGGATGCACCCAGGCTTCACACGGATGGGGCTGAACCGATCCAAGTTGAGCCGCGTGCAGGCGAAGCAACCCTCACAGCTTTGAGAAAACTCGGGCACGAAATCACACCCAGTGCCGGTATTGGCGGCCCTGGACACGGTATTCGCCTCTCAGAAGACGGAAGTCAACACGACGGTGGAACGGATCCGCGAGGCGAAGGTAAAGTGATGGCAAAGTAATAGGAGTCACCCGAACTTTTCAAAAGCAATGGCATCCATCGGAACATCTTATAGGATTTTCCGATGTGACGCTAGTTTCGTGTTCGCAACGGAGGCGAAAAGACGCAGAAATTATGGCACAATTTGTAAAAGCCGCAACAACCGACCAAATTCAACCAGGCAAATGTATGGGGGTAAAGGTTGATGGGGTTTTCATTGGTATCTACAATGTGAAAGGCGAATACTACGCCATGAACAACATCTGTCCCCACCTCGGTGGGGTCTTGAGTTACGGTTTCTTAGACGATAGCTGTGTTACGTGCCCACTCCACATGTGGGAGTTCGATGTGACAACGGGGGAGTGCGTGTGGCCCGGTGAAGACAAGTTGCCGACATACGCCGTTAAAGTGGAGGGTCAAGACATCCTGGTAGATGTCGAAACGCCGCTCTAAATGCATCCATGAAGCCCTTGTATGCGGGTTTCCGAATGACGGCGTGATCGCGTGATCACGCCTTTCGACGAATAGGAGAAAAATATGGCATATCTGCTCACCGGTGGCATGGGATGCATCGGTACTTATGTGATCCGCGACCTGCTGGCTGCTGGTGAAAAGGTAGTCGTTTACGATTTCACTTACGACTTAACCATTCCCAAAATGGTACTGACGGATGATCACCTCGAAGGGTTCACTTTCGTGCAGGGTGATATTACCGACCTGCCACACGTCTTGCGTACTGTCCAAGCCCATGAGATTGATCGGATTATCCATCTGGCATCGTGGCAGGTGCCAGCGTGCAATGCGAATCCACCGCAGGCGCTGAAAATCGTTTGCCAAGGGACAATCAACATATTGGAAGCCGCGCGCATTTTCAACCTCAAACGGGTTGTCTGGGCAAGCAGTGTTGCCGTCTTCGGGGCACCCGAGGATTACAACCACCAACAAATTCTTAACGATGCGCCGCACTATCCGAAGTTCATCTACGGGGCGTGTAAATCCCTAAATGAGAAATACGCCACATACTATTTCGATACTTATGGGGTTGACTCCATCGGTCTCCGCTTTACAGCTGTCTATGGGGTCGGGCGGACGCGTGGCAGGAGCGCTTTTACGACGCAAATGATTGAAGCAGTGGCGTTAGGGCAGCCACACGTCTGCCCTTTCGGCGATGACGCTGTGGATTGGCAGTATGTAGAAGACGTGTCGAGTTCGATCGTGCTGGCGTGTACTTGTCCCACAACACAGACCCGCGTTTTTAATGTGAAAGGTGGCATTCGACCGGTCAAGGAAGGTGTCGCGTACCTTAAGACGTTGCTACCAGAAGCTGATATCACACTGGAACCGGGAGTATTCGGCATCTCATGGGATTATGACGCAACACCTATCGCCGCGGAGATGGGGTTTACGCCTGCCTACACGATGGAGCAAGGGATTTTGAAAACATTTAATCGTTTTCGGGAGCGTGCAGGCCTGGAACAGATAACCCGTTGAAGGATGAAGTTAATTACACCCTCAAGGCGTGAAAAAGCGCTGTTATTGCCTAACTTTTCGATGCCGTTAATAATACTTCTTCATTTGCGCCCAAGTGGCAGCTAATTTACCGCGGGCATCGACAGTAAGAACTTGTTCCCAAGGGATATTTCTGCCTCTGGAATCAGAAGGCTGACCGCGGTTCCGCGCCGTTGGGTTGTCGCCCCAAGTCGGCTGAAAGTCAAACGCTTCTCCGTCTGCTTCCCAATCCGTGAGGTCGCCTGTCTCGAAATCGTTGTTAAACGTTTTCGCCGAAGCGAGATTCCCCGACAAGACAAGCAGCATCAGAAGGGCAGATGGAATCGGGAATGGAAAAGATATCTTTCTCATGAGGTAGTCTCCGCCTCTTTCTAAAAGTTGTCTTTCAAGTGCGTAAGTTAACTTTAAACCTGTAACTGATAGAACTTCTATGTATAATATACCGCCGGAAAATTAATCGCAAGAAAATTGTGAGTCAGAAAATACAGGGAACAGATGCTCCAATATGTTAGCCGATGCAAACCCACCTACACCACATCCGAAAATAAAAAGGATACCACAAGCAATGGAAGCAGAGAGACGAATATGTGGAATTTGTAGTGGCGAAAGACCTGACGTAAGTAAAATAAGGCTTGCTGAAACTAATGCCAATGTGCTTTTGCTATCCAACGGAGCTACTATGATAGCCCCGAAAATCAATGGATTCGCCAAGATGCTCTGCCATGTTGTTTTGGGCATTTTTTGGAACTTTGGGAATGTGTTAAACACTGTATGTGGCTCCGGTTATTATGATAACACAGCTATAAGCTGCCGAGCAAAAATTAATCCGATGACGCAGGCGATTGCTGTCAAGGTTCGCTTTTCACTCCGAATGGCGCGTGTCCAAGAAAAATCGTGGGTAGAGGGATCGGGATAGGACTGGAAACGTGGAAGCAAACGGGGGACCCGCTCTCGATATGTTTGATAAACTTGACCACAAGACTCCAGCAGATACGCCTCTTCCACCGCAATAATTGGAAAATATTGAAAAAAATAACCAACAATCAAAACCGCAACGAGCCAATACACATGTGCCACGAGACAGATTCCGAAACTGATCAGGAAATTGCCGAGATAAAGCGGGTTTCGGACGTAACGATAAGGCCCGGTTGTGACAAGATCACGGGCAGCACCGAGTGTTCTGGCACGGGTGGATGCCCCTGCATAACCGACTGCCCATATTCGGAGAAATTCACCTATGGCAATAAATGGCGCACCGATCGCTACTGTATACCATTCGGGATTAGCGAAATAGAGGAGTGCAAAGATGAAGGGGATCGGCGTGTAACTACGGATTTTGAAGAAGAAGTTGCCAATCTTTGCGGAGGTCATGTTTTGTCGTGTGCCAGCGAGGGGTTTGATTCTATTTCGGTGTCCGCCAGATGAGAATACTGCCGACAACTGCGTAGAGGATATTTGCCCCCCAACAGGCGAGGAATGGATGGAGTTTGCCACTTTCACTCAACCCTTCAAGTGTTGCGAAGGAGAGCGCCCAGTAGATGAAAGAGATAAAGAAGGCAATCACTAAACCCGCAAAAAAACCTGATCTGCCAAACCGGATAGCAATTGGTGCGCCAAGCATGACGACAACGACAGCAGCGAAAGGATATGCGGTTTTATGATATAACTTCACGCGCTCCTTCCGGGAGATCTGTCCCGCTTCTCGTTTGTAGGCGATCTGCTCTCGGAGCTCTTTAATCGTCATCGCCCTCGGGTCTTTTTCGCTTCCAATAAAACGCGCGGGGTCCTCATAGCGTTCAAGAGTATAAGCATCGAAAGTTTCGTAATTGACCTCAACGCCTTTCTCAAAGTGGCGGATATAGCCATCGGTGAGTTCCCACTGTGTAGGGGTCCATGTGGCTGATTTCGCAAAAGTAACGCGCGCAAGTTGCTCAGCTGCATCGTACTGATAGATTGTCAAGTAGCTGATTTTCTGAGCATCTAAGGCGATTCGCTGCGAATAGAAGATACGATTGTCTTTGCCTTTAAAGATGATGTTTCTGCCGCGTCGAGGTCGAACTTTGTTTTCCAAGAGATGGGCTTCGTGGAAAGCGGGCGATGCGATTCTGTCATAGAAAAGTGCGAAAAGTCCACACATAAGGAGTGTCAGAACAAGAATAGGGGCGAGAATCCGGTAAACACTGACACCCCCAGCTTTCATCGCCGTGAATTCGTTGTTTCTCACCATCCTGCCGAGGGTAAAAAAGACAGCGACAAACGCGGCGATCGGCACCATCTCCATAATCCGCCGCGGTGTCCGAAAAAGAACAATCTTGATCGCCGTCATATAGCCGATGTCGTCCTCAAACTTCTTCAGGTCGTAATCCAGCAGACGGACGATAACAACCAACGCGATAAAGAAACACAACCCAACGATGAAGGCGCGGAGATATTCCCGAAGCAAGTAACGGTCTAAAATATTCAAACGATGTTTACATCCTGAAGCTTTTATAGCAAATCGAGAGGCAGTCGGGCGCTTGTGCTACGACTGTAAGGCACGCGATGTAGCAGCTAAGATTCCGCTTTTCTATTAACAACGAGAGGTGCTTTTCTGTCCCGATCCTGCCAAGCCCGTAATTTTCCTTCACCGATTACCCAAAGACTCAGTGTAATTCCAAACATCCCAATTACAATATTCGGTAGCCACATAGCAAACATCGGTGGGAGGACTTCGTCAATTCCAGCAGTTTGTCCGGCTTGCAGTAACAGGTAATAAATGACGATTACAGCTAATCCGATCCCAAATCCGATCATTTTGCCGCTCCGTTTCACCATTAACCCTAACGGGATGCCAATTAAACCCAGCGCGAAGCATGCGAAGGGGATAGAAAACTTTTTGTGATATTCGACCTGAGCAAAACGGAGCTTACGGCGTGCATAGTCTGGGTTTGCGCTGGTCTGGACGGAGGATTGCAAGGTGCCCATGAATTTCTTAAGTTGGGCAATACTCATCGAACGGGGTGTCTGATTTTGAGATTCGCCGCGTTCCAAGTCTTCGGTCATCTGAAGTGAGAGTTTTTGTTGTTGAAACTTTGTTATCCGAAACGCATCTGGATTGTCTGTGTCGGGTTCGTAAGAAAGCCCATCGTAAAGGGTCAGCATCGCCCTGCCGTCTTCAAAAGCAAGCGTCGCTTCTTGTGCGTGGCTAAAGACTGGGTGGCCACTCCAGATACTATTCCAGATTTTGACGTTTTGCATGCGTCCGCTTTCCGCGTTGGTAGACTCATACATCCAAAGCTTCCCCTCGGTTTCCAACTCCTTCATAACAGTGGCTTCCTCAAGAACGAAAGCGGGGTTATGTTTTTGTATATCACCCATGAGTGACGCATAGGCGCGGTTCGCCTGAGGCAAGGCATAGTCCATGAGTGCTAAGTTTACAAAACTCAATATCAGGGAAACGCCTAGGAGCGGTAGCATTAGCTGGTAGAAGGCTACACCTTGTGCCTTCATTGCCGTTATCTCGTTATCAGAAGAAAGTCGCCCAAGCGCAAGTAAGATCGCGACCAAAACTGCCATGGGGAGTGCTAACACGACCATAACCGGCATCATATAGAAGATTACTTCAACAAAGTAGATCGGATTTACCCCTTTTTGCACAAAAAGCTTCGTCAACCGAAAAAGATCGTTGAAGATAAGCATAACGGTGAAGCAGGTGAGTGCTATTATGAAGGGCGGAAAAAATTCTTTAAGGAGATACCGGGATAATATTCGCATATAGCCATCAATGGACTCTACTATAACTGAGCTGCCGAAAACCCTGAAAATATGTATCTATTTTCCTATTAGTTGATTTGTGCTTAAAAAACCTTTATTTTTTTATAAAGCCCATAAATTGGTGGGAATAAACACCGTTTTTAATTTGAAATTCGGCGGTTGAAATGGTATTATGTTCGTTATGAAACTCACGCTGGAACAGATTCAACTCACAACGGATGACCTAGCGGACGTGGCAGCACGCCATGTGTCCTCCCAAGCGATCTATTCTCCAACAGCGCCGAGGGGCCCTTCGGCGCAATTCGGTTGGCGTGACAGGTGGTGGTTAAATCAGACAGCAGCAGCGGCAGTAGCGATCCATTATTGGTTCTTCGAGTCGGGCACCGAGGCAGGTAGAGCGGCGGCTGAAGGTAGATTCCGGCTATCTGCGCAGACGGTGGCAAAACCCGGTGGCCGTGATTCTGTCTATCAACCGCCAGTGAACAACACGCATGGTCTGGGCGATATGGTATGGCAAGCGGGGGCGAATTTCTTATTTGTCCAAGATACCGTTGTTATCTTGGTAGCAGAAACAGGGGGAAAGGTTTCAGCGGACACCACCCTCCAGATTGCCCAAAAAATCTTTTCAAAGATCCGCTTTTTTATCGATTCGCCCAGCGTGGAACCAGGGCCTCAGTAACCTAAGCGCTTTCGGTCAATTTCCGCTTGCTCCGTTGTTGCAAACTGCCAGTCCCTTTCATCGGTAAACGCGGGCAGAATCTAATAGTCTTGATACCACGTTCCCGACTGCTTGGCTACGCGAACATGCTCTTTGCCTCCGAATTGGCGATGATCAAACCACGGAAGGGCGTTTTCTGCTGCAGCGTTCGCATTTTTGAAGTTCGTCGTCGCTTCGTTTTTAAGGAATTGCGTGACCGCGTCGGTGTCAGGATAATACTGGACAGCGTCTTTCCAGATGGCTCTACCACAGAGGAAACCGCTGGCACCAGCATCGGTTGCAAGGTGGACATTTTCGATAAACTCCGCAATATCCACCCCGGCACTTAAGATGACCCACGGCAGCGTTGAGGTCTCGTCTAATTTCTGGCAGACTTCCTTCACCTCAGCAAGCTCGTAAGCCGAATCCCCGGCATAAAAATCAGAATTTTGGTAATCCGCTGTGTATTTAAGGTCGGCGGGGAACTCTAATTTCAGAATATCAACTTTATAGCTGGGATCAATGAATTCCGCGACGCTCCGAATAACGAGGTCAGGTTTCTGTTTTGCAAACGCGAGGCTCTTCGTAGTCCCTTCAAGTGCGTAGCTCACCAATTCTAACAGGAACGGCAGATCGTGCTTCTCACACACGTCCCCGACCTGGCGGACAAAGGCTTGTTGATGCTTCAGGGTTTCCGGTGAGGCATCGGGATGGTAGTAGGCGAGGAGTTTAATGGCATCTGCGCCGGCGCGCTGCGCCTTGGCAATACTCCAATTTTCAATAGGGTTGGAGAGCCGCTCGTTCTCGGCAACACCTTCGCTGACATACCCGGATTCTTCATAAGCGAGTAGCAGTGCGACATCGCGCGGAATTTCCGGGATGGCGTACGGGTGACCGTAAATCGGGTCGGTGAGAACCGCGGTGGCATTCGGGGCAAGGACCCTCGTTATCAAGGTTTTGAGTGCGGCGACATCTTCATATTGGACATCAGCAGTGTCCTTGTTGAGCGCATCGGCCAGGGCTTGTACCATGGAGCCACGCTGATCGATTGCCATCATTTTAAAACGACCGTTTGTATCTGCGAGTTTTGTGATGCCCCGCAATTTTCCAGAAGAAATATCGTTCATTAACCTATCCTTTTTTAGGGGTTATCAGTTAGTATTCACGTTCAACGAAAAAATGAATTAAAGATAAAAACAATTGTTTGGCACGTTCATTAGGGAGGTGGGCACAGTTATGGCTAAATCGCCGTGCGGCTTCCTGTAGTAGGGCTTTAGCACGTTGCTGAGCGTAAGTAATAGATTTATATTTTTGCATTAACTGCAGCACATTCTCAACTTCCGCCTCAGACTTTTCATCTCGCGGACGTGCCATAATATCAATGACCTGCTGTGCTTCGGCAGCAGTGCAGGTATTGATGAGGTGGATAAGAACGAGGGTGCGTTTGCCTTCGCTGATGTCGCCCGCGATTTCCTTTCCATATCTCCCTACATCGCCGATGAGGTTAAGGACATCGTCCTGAATCTGGAAGGCGATTCCGATGGCTTTGCCGAGTTCAACGAATCCGTCTATCTCTGTTTCGCTTGCCCCGCCAATAATTGCCCCGACCCGACAAGGCGTGATACAGGTATACCAAGCCGTTTTCTGTACACACATCGTCAAGTAGTCTTCCTCGTCGAGATCCCAGCGGTTATCGTTGACCCAACTCAATTCGATGTGCTGCCCCTCAACCACTTGGTTGCTGAGTTGTATAAACTCGGATAGAATTCGGAAGGCGAGTCCATGTCCGAGGATTCCTGTATTTCGGTGGAGGAGCTCCCACATCTTGCAGTGTAGTGCATCCCCGACGTTGATTGCCATCGGAATTCCGTGCTTTTGATGGAGGCACGGTTCACCCCTGCGGAGTTCGGAACCGTCTTCAATGTCGTCGTGAATCAGGAGCCAATTCTGGAGGAGTTCGAGGGACGCGGCAGTGTTTACAGCACGTTCTGGATCTCCGCCGAACACTTCACAGATAAGCATACAGAGCGCAGGTCTTAACCCCTTACCGGCCCGGCGAGGGTAGTCTAACATCATTTGATACAACTGATGTACATCCGGGTGCTTGTGGGCAGTCGGGAGGAAATCGAAGAGACAGGCATCAACCCTGCGTTTGACATCGCTAAGGTAAGTCGTGACAAGGTGCTGTGTTGCTGAAGAGTCCCGTCCAGTTTTCTGCATCGGTATCCTTATATCTTATGCCGTTCTTCTCTTACCCCCGGTGGTTTTATTGGGGCTTAAACACGAACGCCAGGTTCAATCAAGCCTTGCAAGCTTTGTTTTAAAATTATAACACATTGGGGGAGGAAAATCAAATTTTTGTCGAACCAGGGTGAAAAGATGAGAAGTACATTTGCCTTTTTTTGAGAGTCGTGATAAAATTATCACGGCGGTTGGAAAGCGGAAAGTTCTGCATAATTCATTCTATGGAACACCGACTCTTCATAGCATCCCCGTCGCGTTTTGCAGCGCGCTACCATCACCAACGGAGACATCAGATTTTGAAAAATGAACGAGCGATTAACGCAGCAGACTTAGTCTCTACCTATCAATCCGAGTCGTATGATACATTAAGCGCTAAAGGTTTAAAGGTCAGGGTAGAAAATATCGATTGCCGGATCGGTATGAAGCAACTCGGTGAAAACACTGTCTCTCTTGTGCTAACAGATCCGCCTTATTTTATTGACGGCATGGATGCGGATTGGAATACGAAAAAATTGACGGCGCGTGTGAAAGGCGGTGTCGTAGGGTCGCTGCCAGCAGGTATGAAGTTCTCTGTGGGCCAAGGGCAAGAGCTGCAAAGGTTCCTCACACCGATTGCTGAGGAATGGATGCGCGTCATTCGCCCGGGTGGATTTTGCCTCGTTTTTAGCCAGAATCGCCTGGTACACAGAGCTGCTATCGCATTAGAAGATGCGGGATTTGAAATACGAGACGTTTTGCTATGGCGATATGAAGGCCAAGCGAAAGCCTTCACTCAGGATCATTTTGTACGGAAGCGAAAGTTGACGGTAGCAGAAAAAGAGAGACTTATCCAGAAGTTAGGCGGTCGAAAGACTCCCCAATTGAAACCGCAAGGTGAAATGATAATTCTTGGACAAGCTCCCAGAGAAGGGACTTTTGTAGACAACTGGGATAAGTGGGAGACAGGCTTGATTGATGTGAAAGATCCGTTAATAGGTGCGCCCCAATTTCCTGGGACTGTCATTCCAGCAAAAAAGCCAAGGGAACGGTACGGACACATGACCGCAAAACCCGTTAATCTACTTCAACATCTTATTCGCATTTTCTCTGCCCCGGGTGGACTCGTGCTTGATTCCTTTGCGGGCTCTGGGTCAACAGGTGTCGCTGCAAAGGTTGAAGGCAGATCATTTATCGGGTATGAGATTGAGACAGAGATGGCAGTTTGTGCCCAGGAGAGAATTGAATAATATGTGTCGTGATTTACTTTCCAGCCGTTGGTTCCAAGCGGGCCTAGCGTTCTTTGTGCTGTGTGTTGGGGGCAGCCTATTCTATAGTTGGCATGTCCGCCGCACCACGGAAACCGAGTTGGCACAGCATGACAGATTTTTGATGGGACTCGAGAATAAGAACGAGACACGCCCGGCAGAATCGGTTAACGTTCCAACAGACACCGAGGCACCCGGTTTTGTTAACACGCCTGATGAAAACATAGACACACCAGAGGCCGAGGATCCCTCGATCGCCCTTGTGGACGATGCCGAGAACGTTGGCTTAGCTGATGTTTCTTCCACGCGCAAAACCGTACAGACATCATCAAATCCGCTCTTTGCAGACGGTGTCCCTGAACATCTTCAATGTCCCGAAAACTTGATAGGGGTTTACGCAAGAGGGCTTCCAACGGAAGAACTCCTTAAGATCTACAATATCCAGCAAGAGGTGATGTCAAGCTACAACCCGAATCGCCCGATCGCTGAAGTTTGGCCTCAATTTATTGAGGCAGAGCGGGGTTACCATGCCAACGCAGATCCGATGCAAAGGATGCTCGGCACTTCGGCGGGTCGACTGGATTGGTCAGTCCAAATTATTCTCGATTTCCCCGAGGTGCTTGTGATAGCTGAAGAAGACCCAGAGAGATACTCGGATATGCGTATGGTAGATATAGGCGAATGCCCGCCTGACTGGAATCTTCATACGCTCCCCGATGGACGCGAGTTTCGGACTGCAACGGGGTATTGGTATGAATTTTCACTCACTTCCGAAGATAGATTGGCAGGAAAGACAAGAGGAATAGGCCACTCTGGCAGAGATGCACAACTCGTGCAAATTAACCTCAACGAGGCCTCTGATGAAGAACTAAAACGCCTAGAGGGTTGGAACTACAACATCAACCCTTACACAACAGGCATTTACAAAATTTCGCGTGCCTCCGGAGGCATGGTCCTGATACCCGCTGGCGAGTTCCATATGGGCAGCGACTCCGACGAGGCTATGGACGGCGAACGGCCCGCTCATACTGTCTACATTGATGCATTCTATATAGACAAACACGAGGTAACAAACGCACAATACAAGAAGTTTGTAGATGCTAATCCACACTGGCAGAAAGATTCAATTCAAGACGTTTATCACAACGATGATTACCTTGGATCTTGGAAGGGGAACAACTATCCAAAAGGTAAAGCCGATCATCCTGTCGTTTTTATCAGTTGGCATGCAGCAATGGCTTACGCCGACTGGGCAGGCAAACGGTTACCCACGGAGGCAGAGTGGGAAAAAGCGGCGCGCGGTGGAAGAATAGACCAGAAATACCCTTGGGGAGATTCCATTGATATTCGCAAAACCAACTACGGGGGGGTTGTCGGTACCACCACGCCAGTCGGCACGTATCCTCCCAATGCTTACGGGGTATTTGACATGGCAGGTAACGTCAAGGAATGGTGTCTTGATAAATTTGAAATTGAGTTCTATAAGATTTCGCCATCTCATAATCCTGTCTCAGGCGAAAATGTAATGGATTTGACACATACAAGAGGTTCCCGGGTCTTACGTGGTGGGTCTTGGAGCAGTCCTGCTCGTTCCTCGCTGGTCTTTCATCGTTTTGATTCGGCGCCGTCGCGCGCTTTCAGTAATGACGGTTTCCGGTGTGTGAAGGCTGTATCGCCTTTTAGGTTAAATCCAGGGCAATGAAACGGTATCCGAGGGGTTTTATCCGCGCAACTAAAACTTCTCGGATTTGAAGGGCATGCGCGAATTGCGCATCAGAGACCTGGATGCGTAAAACTGGGGCGTGGTCGAAAAGGACAGCATCTTTAATCTGACATTCGTGCAGAATTTGTTCGATTTCTTTTAATGATGTGTGGTTTTCGTCCTGTTCAGGATTGTGCTCTTTTTCCATGCTAAGAACGCCGCCTCCAATCACTTCCCGCCATGAATCCACCGTCTACGAAAACCATTTGACCGGTGACAAAATCAGAGGCAGTGGCGGCAAAAAAGATTGTCAAACCCGCTAAGTCTTCAGGTTCACCCCATCGATAGGCAGGTGTTCGGTTGAGTATCCATTCATTTCGGTTGTCTTCGCGTGCGGGAGCAGTCATCTCGGTTCGGATAAACCCGGGGGCGATGCCGTTTACCTGAATGTTGTGTTCCGCCCATTCGACGGCAAGGAGTTTTGTAAGCTGGAGCAATCCGCCCTTCGCCGCAGTGTATGCAACGCTTGTCGGTAACCCGATCGCTGAGGTGAGCGACAAGGTATTAATGACCTTGCCAGATTTCTGTTCTTTCATAATATTGCCACAGGCTTTTGCAAGAAAGAACGCGCCTTTCAGATTGACATCGGTGACAAAATCCCAATCCGCTTCGGTAAAGTCGAGTGCAGGATTCCGTCTATTGACCCCCGCATTGTTGACGAGCACATCAATGCTGCCGAAAGTTTCAAGGGTCTGTGCGACAAGGGCATCAATTTCAGTGAGGTTCCCGACATCCGCCTGAATTGGGAGGACTGTCCTACCGGTGTCCGCAGCAATCCTTTCAGCAATCGGGGTTAATGTTTCCAGTTTTCTGCCGACAATAGCGAGCTCGGAACCCGCGCCTGCCAGTCCCTCCGCCATTGCAAGCCCGATGCCACGACTGGCACCAGTAACGAGACTCACCTTACCGTCAAGTCGAAATTGCTGAATGCTGTTCGTAGCGGGTTTTTGATTCATAGTGACTCCAATTTTAAGATGTAAGAATTAATCGTGCAACCCTTGCTGCCCTGCGAATTCAAAAAATTGTTCACCACCAATAGCCTTTATTTTTCCGTTGTGTTCCTCAGCAAGAGAGACAAGCAGTTGTGCGCCGGGTGAGTGTTTTAAATCAATTTCAAGACCGACAACGTAGATAAAGGCGTTATTGCGATTCTGTTCACGGACAGCATCAAGAATTTTCTGTCTGCTGGTTTCAATATGGAGTTCACTGCTTTCTTCTTCTGCTGGTGAATCGGTTGTTGGTAAACCGTCTGTTATCAAAACCACAACAGTAGGTTCAAACGCCAAGGCTGTCTCAATGGCAGAAAGAATGTTAGTTTTATTATTTTTCTGAATACTTTCTGGCGTGAACGTGTTAAGATACTTGAAGACACGTTCTATGTTCACAGCATTGGCAGGAAGCATCTTTTTACTCATAGCTTCCGCTGTGTCAGAAAATACTACAATGTTCAAGTTATCCTCATCGCCTAACATCATAACGGAATTTTTGAGTGCATTTATTGCTAATGACAATTTTTTCATGCCTGCTGCTTGCATGCTTGCAGTGATGTCAAGACAATACACAACATTCTTGGGGCCGTTGTGTTCATTGAGGAAATCGATGATGCCGAGTCTATTTGCGATCCCGTCTTTTCCTCTGCCGCCGCCGAGGAGTCCTTCTCCGCCGCCTTGCCCGCTGCCGCGGAATCTACCTATCCCGCCATCGCCGCGCGCTCGAACTCTACCGGTAATACCCCCGCGACCATCGGTGCGTCCGGGCTGTGAGATGAGCCTCCTGAGATTTGAGGCTTCCGCATCTCGCAATTGGGCATCCGTCATAACATCTGGAATGATTTCACTCACCGGTGCCTTGTTGACTTCAACATCTTGAAGCACAACGCGTGAGCTGAGTTTCATGACCTCATCTATTTTGTTCCGCGTCGTTTCTATTTTCCTATCCTCAGCATCTCTTGTGAGCTGCTGATTAGGATCATATAATTTTTTTGTCAACGGTGGTTTCGGTTTTGGGCTGCGCTGCCTGGGTGCCTCTGCGTCGTCAATCAAATCGACGGCAAAAGCATCCTCTTGTGGGTTGCTGAGCTGGTTTATTGGCAAGAAAAAATAGAAAATAGCAACAATCATGTGGACAATAAGAGATAATAAAACGACAGAACGTATCCTATTTCTACGCCGCTCGGCATCAATGCGCCAATTCAAAAGTTGATTCAACATGATAAAACCCTCATAAGATTTACAAGAACCCGTGTGGCTGTTTACCGGGACGCCTACGTTTCGGACGAATCCTGCAGGTCTTCAAAAGCCGCAATCCATGTTTGACCTTCTGGTGTCAGTTCATAGTAAGTATGATTCCGGTGTTTGATCCACTTGCCTTTAACGATATTCTTTCGATAATGGATGATCCGTCCTTCAACCCGTTTGAGCCCGCCGATGTCTCTCAATTTTCGGTGCCGTTGTTGCATCTCTTCAAGTGGAACCCTTAAAGCCTCAGCGACAACGATGGAGTAGTCCATCCCGAATTCTTGGTGGTGCTTGAGTATAAAGTAATCAGTCTCATCAAGTTCCGCAAATTCAGGTGTGAGTGGAACAGTGTCCGCTGCGGCTTCGGTCGTCAGGATCTCATCCCATGCAACCTTTAGCAATCGTTCTGCCCGTAACCCTTGGACTGCTTTGCAAGTGAGATCATGGACAGTAATCGTGCCGTCCTCTTTGAAATAGCCGGTAATCGGATCACCCTGTTGTGGTGTGCAACATTTGGCGATTTTATATGTTAGTTCAGCAACCATGCATCCATACCGTTGTAACGCCAATATACTCTTCTAAGTTGACACTACTTTGTCCGTCAGAATCAGGCAAATTTCTGATATCCCCTCAAGGGCGTGCTAATGCTCGGTATCCGATGTCGTTCCGAAAATGCGCGTCAGCGAACTGAATAGCAGCAACGCCCTGATATGCCCGTTGAATCGCATCGTGTAACCCATCAGCAGTCGCTGTAACACCTAACACTCTCCCGCCATCCGTGACGATATTTTCACCATCCTGCTTCGTGCCAGCGTGAAAGAGGTTCACACCTTCAAACGTTGCAGCATCTTCCAACCCGGTAATGACTTTGCCTGTCTGGTAGGGATCCGGGTACCCCCCGGAAGCCATGACGACACAGGCAGCCGCCGCGTCGTGCCATTCGACATCAGCGTGCTGTGCGAGTGTCCCATCAATACATGCCATCAATAAAGGCAGCAAATCGCTCTTGAGCCGCGGTAAAAGCACTTGCGCCTCCGGGTCCCCAAAACGACAGTTAAATTCCAGCACCTTTGGACCAGCATCGGTAATCATCAAACCGACGTATAACACCCCCTTGAATGGACTTCCTATGTTCGCCATACCCTTGACAGTTGGGTAAACGACGTTTTCCATCACATAGCCGTGAAGTTCAGATGTCATAACAGGGGCAGGCGAATATGCACCCATTCCCCCGGTATTTTTACCCGTATCGCCGTCGTGAGACATTTTATGGTCTTGCGAGGAGACAAAAGGCAGGCAGTGTGTACCATCGGTAAGGACGGTAAATGAGGCTTCTTCGCCGATTAATTCTTCCTCAATCACGACGTTATCGCCCGCTTCGCCAAATGCTTTGTCTATTAAAATCGTTGTGACAGCTTGCGCCGCCTGTTTGAAGGTGCGTCCGGGGAGAACGCCTTTACCCGCAGCGAGTCCGTCTGCCTTAACAAAAACAGGTGTATTTTGATCCTCAATATACGCCATCGCCGCCTCAGCATCCCCAAATGTGCGGTGCGCTGCTGTCGGTATATCGTTTTTCACCATCAGCTGCTTCGCAAAATCCTTGCTGGCTTCAAGACGAGCGGCGCGTTTGTCGGGGCCAAAGGCTTTGAGCCCACGTTCATGGAATATATCAACGATCCCTTCAGCCAGTGGTGCTTCGGGACCGACTACAGTTAGCCCGATATTTTCGGATGCCGCCCAATCTGCCAAGTCAGTAAACAGGTCGGGCATAGGGATAGATTCTGCGATCTGTGAGATGCCGGCATTCCCGGGGGTACAATAGATTTTTTCAGCAAGTGAACTCTGGGCAAGTTTCCAGACGAGGGTATGTTCACGCCCGCCTTGCCCGATGACCAGAATTTTCATTTATGTCTTGTCCTTTTTGAGTGTATTATACTACAATGTGTCCGGAGAATCAAGAATTTTCAATCAATTTGTAGGTCTGACGCACACCACAGGGTAGATGCGGTTTCAAACCGCCCCCAACTATGTAGGAGATCCGTAAGCAATGGCTGAACAACACCATGAACTCGCCCATGTTTTTGCAGAGGCTTCCCAGGGCGTTAGCGATGCGCGTGGTGGGACACCGCGTGACCTCAACACCCCCTATACCTTTCCGGGTTATACCAAAGCAGAATGGATCGAAAAAGCTGCGGCCTTGCGCCAGCAAATTCGCGTGGCTAATGGCTTAGTCCCAACGCACGAACCAACCCCGATAAATGCGGAGATTTTTGGAAGGATCGAGCGGGGGGATTACAGTGTAGAGAAGGTTTACTTTGAACCGTTTCCCGGCTTTTTCACAGCCGGAAACCTTTATCGCCCCTTGGGGAAATCGGGGCCGTTTCCGGGGATTGTGAGTCCACACGGGCATTGGACACGGGGAAGGCTTGAAGATATTCCGCGCGGTTCAATTCCGGGGCGCTGTACCAACTTCGCGAAACAAGGTTACGTCATTTTTGCCTACGATATGCTCGGTTACAATGACAGTGGTAAACAGATAGATCACCGATACGGCGGTGTGCGCGAAGGGTTATGGGGTCTCAGTGCAATGGGGCTTCAACTCCAGAACAGTATCCGCTCCATTGACTTTTTAGCGAGCTTACCAGATGTGGACAGCGAACGTATTGGGTGTACAGGGGCATCAGGCGGTGGAACCCAAACCTTTATCTTGACAGCGGTTGACGAACGGATCAAGGTCTCTGCACCTGTGAATATGATTTCAGCGACGATGCAAGGCGGTTGCGTCTGTGAAAATGCGCCGAACCTGCGTTTAGATGTCAGCAATATTGAGATTGGCGCGTTGATGGCACCGAGACCACTGCTACTGGTGTCGGCAACAGGTGACTGGACAGTGAATACACCAACGGTTGAATATCCTGCTATCCGAAGCATCTATGCCCATTTCGATGCCGAAGACAAAGTACATCAGGTTCAGGTAGACGCAGAACATAACTACAACAAAGAAAGTCGAGAAGCCGTGTACGCTTGGTTTGCTAAATGGTTTTTAGGAGCGGAGGACCCATCAGCGTTCAAAGAGGTTCCGTTTCAGGTTGAACGGGATGAGGCCCTTTTGGTTTTCTCAGGACGTGAGATGCCCGCGCACGCCTTAAAACAGGAGGCGTTTCTACCGACCTGGGCGAATCGCTGCCGTACAGCGATGGAAAAACGGAAACCGACAAATGACTCAGCACTAGAAACATTCCGAGAAGAGATGGGGAGTGGGCTGCAACACGCACTCGGACTACAGATTCCAAAAAGTACGGATGTAACGCTTGTTGAACCGAAGGGCGCATTCCCAACGACTTATCAAGCAAATTTATCCGCAAGACATCTCATCATCGGCAGAAAAAACGTAGGAGACACCGTTCCTGCTATTCTATTTAGCCCGGAACCACAGGTAGGACACGACCCAGTCGTTATTATCGTTCACCCAGAAGGCAAAGAGAAGTTAATTGATGCAGAAACAGGTGAACCTTTGCCACTCATCACAAACTTGATCAGTGCCGACCGGAAAGTACTCCTGATTGATGTTTTCGGTATCGGGGAACATACGGATTATGAGAGATCAGAAGATACCAATTACTTTACCACTTACAACCGAACAACGGCAGCCCTGCGTGTGCAAGACATTGTGACAGTCCTGCACTGCTTTACAGGTAGAGGTGACGTTTCAGAGGTGAGCTTGATCGGGATCGGTGAAGCGGGATTGTGGTGCCTACTGGCAGCTGGATTTGCGAATGTGAAGAACATTGTCGTTGATGCAGCAGGATTCAAGCTGAAAGATGGCCTTGAAGGCGACGCTGCTTTCTTGGAAACGTTACCTATACCGAATATCCGCCAAGTCGGGGATTTCCAGACTGCGGGGACGCTGGTTGCCCCGCGCCCACTAATCATTCATAACACAGGGGAGGTATTTGATACTGCATGGATTGCTGAGGTCTACGGAAACGTTGACGCAAGCCAGGATTTACTTGTGGAAAAGAACGTATTACCTGATGCGGAGATTGTTGCGCGGGTGACAGCAGCAGCATTCAGTGAAGGGTATAAGTAATTTTAAAATCTACTATCATCAGAAAATATAAGGGCGGATGCGATGGTCCGCCCTCACGTTTGTCAACACAATTTGTAATCTCGCGGCATGACAAAATTATCCGTTATGAGAGGTTGTACCCACGTTCGTTGTGTTGGGAGAGGTCGAGTCCCATGCGCTCCTCATCCTCTTCAACGCGTAAGCCGACTGTAGCATCAACGATTTTGAGGATGATAAACGAAAGCACACCGCTCCAAACAGCGGTAACGAGGATACTGAGGAACTGTGCCCAGACCTGCTTGCCTATTGTCATACCTTCAGCTAACCCAACGCCGCCTAAACCTTCAGCGGCGAAGATGCCAGTCAGCAAAGCACCGACAATTCCACCGATACCGTGAACACCGAACGCATCTAAGGAATCGTCATAGCCGAGTTGGGTTTTTAAGCGGGTAGCCCCCCAGAAACAGACGACTCCAGAAACGATACCGATAATGAGGGCACCGATAGGTCCAACGAAACCTGATGCTGGGGTAATAGCAACCAAGCCAGCAACAGCACCTGTTACAATACCTAAGGCGCTCGGTTTGCCGTGTTTCGCCCATTCAACCAACATCCAGGCAATGGCAGCTGTTGCGGTTGAAATTTGCGTGACGAGCATCGCCATACCAGCGGCCCCATCAGCAGCAACAGCACTACCGGCATTGAAGCCGAACCATCCGACCCAAAGCATAGATGCCCCGACGACAGTCAGCGTCAAGCTATGCGGAGGCATCGCCGTTGTTTGGTAACCGAGGCGTTTTCCGACCAAGATTGCAGCGATGAGTGCTGCGATTCCTGCGTTAATATGCACAACAGTGCCGCCCGCGAAGTCGAGTGCACCAATTATATCGCCAAACAGCGATCCATCGCCAGCCCACGCCATGTGGCAGAGAGGTGCGTACACGACGATCGACCAGATAATAGAAAAGATGAGCATCGCCGAGAATTTCATCCGCTCAGCAAACGCTCCTGCAATCAGCGCAGGCGTGATAATCGCGAAGGTGAGTTGGAAGGTGATAAAAACGGTTTCCGGGATAGTCCCAGAGAGTGTATCTACACCGATGCCTCTTAGGAACATAGTCCCAAGCCCACCAACAAAAGAAGTGATCGTAATCTTTCCTGCCACCATACCGGTGGTGTTAAAGGCAAGACTATAACCACAGATAACCCATATAATCGTGATCAACCCTGTCAATGCAAAACATTGCATAAGGACAGAGAGGACATTTTGGACGCGTACGAGACCGCCATAGAAGAGGGCGAGTCCGGGGATAGTCATAAATAGAACGAGAGCCGTTGAGGTAAGCATCCAAGCGGTGTCGCCTGAATCATGTGCAGCCTCTTGTGCCATCGCCACACCCGGCACACCACAAATCAATAGCAAAACAATGAGTGTCCCGATATGTGTATAACCAGATCGTTTTTTCGTAGACGTTGATGCACATCGTTGTCGCATCTAAATCCTCCATAATATTCACAAACACATCGTGCTTGTTCTGTTGTTTCTGTAAAAGCAGACTGCTTTGTCCACCATTCAGTTAAGGCCCACTTTCGTTGGCGAAGTCCAAAACCCCATCCCTCAGAAAAGTGGATTGTAAGCCAGAAGTTGTATTTCCCGATTTTAAGAGAAAAGGCATTAATTTGCTATCTTAGCAGAGTACAGCGAAGGTATCAAGTAATAATTTCAAGTGTATATTGAGTGCAACCAGCGTTTTGATCCTGTGAAGGTTGCCCCCGT
The DNA here is from genome assembly GCA_965202725.1 of Candidatus Poribacteria bacterium. Classification (GTDB taxonomy): domain Bacteria; phylum Poribacteria; class WGA-4E; order WGA-4E; family WGA-3G; genus WGA-3G. The sequence continues at coordinate 1,945,976 of OZ241845.1, read as the reverse complement.
TTCTATTGGCATAACGCGTAAACTATAGTCTATAATTGAGAGAAAAAGGCAATCAAAATACAACAGCAAAAAGGGAAACGCCCACGAAGTGTGAAGCAAACTCAGGGATGTAAGCGAAACTTCGTGTGGGCGATCCCTATTTATTTGATAGCCGAAAGGCTATCGGAAAAATACGTTTAGCGGATTGCAGAGACGTTGAAGTCTGGATATGCGCTTGCCCCGTGTTCTTCGTAATCAAGCCCTGCTTGTTCTTCTTCTTCCGTAACCCGTAAACCTGTAGCCGCTTTGATACCGTAGAAGAGAATAAAGCCTGTAACGAGGCACCATACGAGAACAGCCACAACACCGACGATCTGTGCCCAGAGAAGGCCAAATCCGCCGCCAAAGAAAACGCCATTTTCACTGTCGAAAAATCCGAGAAGGATCGTCCCTAACGCGCCACATGTTCCATGGACAGAGATGGCACCGACGGGATCATCAATACGGAGTTTTTCAAACAACAGGACGCTCAGCACAACGACAACCCCACCGAGGGCACCAATAATCGCGGCGGATGGCAGGCTAACAGAGGCACACCCTGCAGTAATTGCGACCAATCCGGCGAGGGCACCGTTGAGTGACATGCCCGCATCGGGTTTACCGAGGAATATCCATGCGGTGATCATAGCCAGAATAGCCCCTGCTGCTGCTGCGAGGTTAGTGGTTACAGCAATACTGGCGATGTCGGCGGCATCAGCACCCATTTGGCTCCCGGGGTTAAACCCGAACCATCCAAGCCACAAAATAAAGACACCCAGTGCGGCAAGCGGGAGGTTGTGTCCAGCAATAGGTCTCGGCTTGCCTTTACTGTCGTATTTACCTATACGTGGCCCTAAGACGATGGCACCTGTCAAAGCGAGCCACCCGCCTGTGGAATGGACGACTGTTGAACCCGCGAAGTCAGACATACCCAGACTTGACAACCAACCGCCCCCCCAAATCCAGTGCCCAACAATCGGATAGATAAGCCCCGTGATGAAGACGCTGTAAATGAGATAACTCTTGAATTGTGTGCGTTCCGCCATTGCGCCGGAAACGATAGTTGCGGCAGTCGCGGCGAACACCAGCTGGAAGAGCCAGGCGGCATGTGTCGGCACAGAACTCCATTCCAATGAACTAAATACACCCGAATCAGATGGAACGAACCATCCACTCGTTCCCATGAATGCATTGCCGGCACCAAACATAACCGCAAAGCCGATCGCCCAATATGCAATCGAACCCATCGAAAAGTCCATCAGGTTTTTCATGAGAATGTTGACAGCGTTCTTCGCTCGGGTAAATCCAGATTCCACCATAGCGAATCCCGCCTGCATAAAGAAAACGAGAAATGCAGCGACGAGCACCCACAACGTGTCAGCCATATATTTTGCGTCAGAAACCTTTTCACCCTCAACCGATCCATTTAAGGCGAGAACGTTGAGACTCAATAGGCACGTCAGAGCAAAAACGACTATGATTACCTTTTTCTTCATTTGAAATAACTCCTTGTAGAACAGTTGTCAGTTGTCAGCAGTCAATAAAGGAGGGCTAATCCATCACACACCTCTTGTTACTAATCACCGGTAACTAACAACTGATAGTTCGCGCCTTTACCACGTGCGGACGAAGGTCATTCTGCCGGTAATCCCTGTATCCTCGTCCCCTTTCTCTGTTTCAAACCCGACGAAGACTCCCAGGGTGTTATTCTCACCATAAGCCACGTTTGCCCGAAGACCGGGGACGAGAGAGGCGAGTACTTCGTTGGTCAAATCAGACGTTACTTCTACCTGGGGGCCAATAGAGAAGGTATCGTTAATCGACAGGAGCAAGAAATTTCGAGTGTAGATCGAATCGTCCCCATAATCAAAAGGCGAATTGAAGAACCCTTGTATCCATGACTCAAAATAGATGGGACCAGCCGTGAGATAGGTAAATAGCTGCGGAGCAATTAAGGAAGACGGACCATTGGGTGCGGCATAGTCAAAGCCGATACCTACCATCGGTAGGAAACTGAGGGACAAGGAGTCGCTATCAACGACCGGAATACCGAGTCCGACATCCAACTCACCGAACGTCCCAACGACGTAAATATCGGTATCTAAGGAGAGACCTCCGAGGAAACCTGGGGAGTGACTTGCCCCCACCCATATCTGTGTTCCTAAACTATCTGTATCGGTGCGGAACCAACCGGAAGCACTGGATGACTCTTCTTCTGCCATCTCTTCACCGGCTTCATGTGCGTCTGCATAGACCATCGGGACACTACCGACCGCAAAAATACAGATCACAGCTAACAACTGAACGAACCAAAATGTATGCGTTTTCATTAAAATCTCCTTTGTGCACACCAAAGCGTGCATGGGTGTTGTGTAGATTTATTTGACTAACGGGCAATCCCGGTGCTATCGTGCCAGTTCGGTTTTTATGGAGAAAGGAGCCCTTGACTTCAAAACAAATTCGTGATAGACTCGCCTGCAAACAACAGACTTTCACCAGCACATTTTGCGCACCTATTGTCGTTATTAAAGCAAGACGCGTGCCAATTGGTTATTCGTGGTTAGTGGTTCGTAGGTGGTAAGTCCCTTTGTGGCGGTTACAGCAATGTGTCCCTGCTACAAACTGCCCTTAACTCTTAACCATTAACCCTTAAGTGAGAGGACAGGCTGCTAAGGAAAATGCTGAAATTTTCAACAAAAGATTGCCCAAAAAAAAAGCATATTGTGCTTTTGAGCAGTATTGTGATGTTCGGGATACTCCTTCGCTTCTGGAATTTGGGCGAGTGGAGTTTCTGGATTGATGAGGTCTTTACAGTCAGGGATGCCCAAAGCCTCTCACCCGGAAGTTGGCAAGGTATTCCGAATCCTATTCCGTATCTTGCAGTGAAATTATCAATCGCGCTTTCCAGTAAGAGTGAATGGGGGATCCGCCTCATTCCGTGTCTTGTCGGGATTGCCGCAATTCCTGCGGTTTTTGGGTTAGGGCGCACGCTATTCAATTGGCGAGTTGGGATTTGGGGTAGCACGTTTGTGGCATGTTCAAGTTGGCATCTGTTTTGGACACAGAATGCCCGTTATCCTGTTTTTACGTTTCTCTTTGCAGTTCTGGCAGCGTGGGCCTTCTATCTGTCGCTCGAACGCGATTCGACGCTTTTGACGATAGGGGCTCTCATCTCTTGTGTTTGCCTCATTCTCTCGCACACCCTTTCTGTTGTGATCGTTCCGGCATTAGGGGTTTATGCCCTGATCAGTCTATTAGAAAAACGTAGCAGGAAGCGATGGCTCAATCTGCTTATTTTCTTTTTTCCGTTCGCGATGCCGGTGTTAGCCCTGTTACTTCCACAGGTAAGGAGTTATCTCTTTTCTGGTTGGGGACACAACGAATGGCAGCGGAGTCCATTTTATATCGTACTAACCCTTGTCCATGGGGTGAGTATCCCTATAGCTGTCACTGCCTTTTTCGGCTTCCTTGCGACACCTCTTAACAGATCGACGCGTTTTCTACTCTGTTATGCGGGTGTACCCCTGGCACTTTTTCTCATCGCGTCGCAGCTTCAAAACGTTGCTGGCTATTACTTGTTCTGGACAACTCCTGCCTATTTTATCTTCTCGGGCGTTGCGTGTGAAAGGGTTTGGAGGGCGGTAAAATCACAATCAGCTGGAACAATACTCGGGATGCTCACGCCATGTGTGCTCGTGGTGACGCTGCTCTCACAGGTCTATCTCTACTTTCAGATCGAAGACGGTGGGCGACCGAGATGGCGGGAGGCGTTTGAAGCGATTCAGGCCGAGAAGAGACCCACCGACACCTTAGTGCTCTCAGAACCTGAGATGGGGCGGTATTATCTTCCAGAACTCACATCCATCTACATTGGTGGGCTTTTGGACGATCAAGAAACGTTTGAAGCGGAATGGGAAAATTCAGGGAGAGATCGGCTATGGTTCGTCGTGGACGTGGCGAGTTTTAACGTTTTTGATGCGGATGTGACAGTTCGCAGCTGGATTCGCGAACGCGGGCATCTGGTAAAAACGTTCCCTGCCTTCTCACGTGCAAAAGACAGGACAATTCATATTTATCTAATTTCCCGGTACAAAACCCAATCCTCTGGGTTTGGGATGTAGTAGCGGTGAACCTATTGTTGTATAAAAAACTTGACATTTTACTGAAAACCCTCGAATGGATATGTTCTGATGAAAAAATGTCTCACGCTTTTTACGATACTGCTGGTGCTTTTGCTAACTTTTTACGCGGGTAAAGCCGATGTAAACCGTGAAAACCATATTTCGCGTGCCTCCGGAGGCATGGTCCTGATACCCGCTGGCGAGTTCCATATGGGCAGCGACTCCGACGAGGCTATGGACGGCGAACGGCCCGCTCATACTGTCTACATTGATGCATTCTATATAGACAAACACGAGGTAACAAACGCACAATACAAGAAGTTTGTAGATGCTAATCCACACTGGCAGAAAGATTCAATTCAAGACGTTTATCACAACGATGATTACCTTGGATCTTGGAAGGGAAACAACTATCCAAAAGGTAAAGCCGATCATCCTGTCGTTTTTATCAGTTGGCATGCAGCAATGGCTTACGCCGACTGGGCAGGCAAACGGTTACCCACGGAGGCAGAGTGGGAAAAAGCGGCGCGCGGTGGAAGAATAGACCAGAAATACCCTTGGGGAGATTCCATTGATATTCGCAAAACCAACTACGAGGGATTTGTTGGTACCACCACGCCAGTCGGCAAGTATCCTCCCAATGCTTACGGGGTATTTGACATGGCAGGTAACGTCAAGGAATGGTGTCTTGATAAATTTGAAATTGAGTTCTATAAGATTTCGCCATCTCACAATCCTGTCTCAGGCGAAAATGTAACGGATTTGACACATACAAAAGGTTCCCGAGTCTTACGTGGCGGGTCTTGGAGCAGTCCTGCCCGTTCCTCGCTGGTCTTTCATCGCTTTGATTCGGCACCGTCGCGCGCTTTCAGTAATTACGGTTTCCGTTGTGTGAAGGCTGTATCGCCTTTTAGGTTAAATCCAGGGCAATGAAACGGTATCCGAGGGGTTTTATGCGCGCAACTAAAACTTCTCGGATTACCGAAAACCCTCTAATTTTTATTTTGACCTTGCACGCTTGTGCAGGTGGTGTCTACTTCTGTCATCTGAATCGCGGATTACAGAAATGCCGCGGGTTTGAAGTTATGTTACAAAAAGGGCAGCCCTCAGGTCTGCCCCGACAAGTCGATAGAGAAAGTATGCCTACCATGTACGCGTAAAATTCATTCGACCGGTAAGCCCGGTTTCTCCTTCGTCTTTCTGTGTCTCATACCCAACGTATATGCCAAGCGTGTTATTCTCACCATAACCGATATTTATACGTCCACCGAAGTTTAAAGCCCACAGTCCACCGTTATTACCAAGACCGAGCACGGATTCAAACTGCGGACCAACAGCAACGGTATCATTAATAGCGTAGATGAGATATGTACGATTGTAGAGTTCATTAAGGCTTTCATCATCAAATATGGAAGAAATTGTACTGATCGTCCAGTGGAAACCGAAGATTTTACCAGCCGGCAGGATAGCAAAGATTTGCGGGTATAAGGCATAGGGACCGTCTGGACTGGTATAATCAAACCCAACGCCGAGCATCGGCGTTAGCAGCAGTGCCATGCTATCATTCGCGATAATAGGCAATGAAATCCCCATATCAAACTCGCCCAAATGATCATTAACATAAATATTAGAATCAAATGAAATGCCGCCGCTGATCGGATGACTCGCACCAACTAAAAAATAGGTGCCGAGACTATCGACATCAATCTGAAACCATCCGGTAATCTTTGGTTTTTCTTCCAGCGCTTCGCCTGCAGTTTCATGAGCATCAGCGAAGACAGGCGATAAACTAACAAGAGATAATATACAAATTAGGACTACAACCGGGGGGAACCGAAATAGGTTATTGAATATCTGCATGCGGCAGAGGAGATAGTTCTGCATAGAAGGCTCCTTTTTAGTTGGCTTGATTAACTTGTTCCATCAGTTGTTGGAGTTTACGTGGATCTTTGATACCTTTTGATGCCTCAACGCCGGAACAGAGGTCGATGCCGTGTGGACGGATCGTCTCAATGGCGGCTTTAACGTTTTCTGGGCGGATTCCACCCGCGAAAAAGACCGGCAGCGGGCTTTCTGTAATCAGTTCAGCGGCGACATGCCAATCGCAGGTTTTCCCTGTACCCCCGTATCGGGGTTTCTCCAGACTCATATCAACGCTATCAAAGAGCAGGAAATCCGCGCCAGCATCTTGATAAGCCTGCATCTCCGCCCGGACAGTGGGCATATCTACATTTTCGGGGCTTCCCGCAGGTAGATAGACAGACTTCCAGAGCTGACATGCTACGGCATCTTTAAGTGCTTCAACCTGTTGAGGCGATTCCTGTCCAAGAAGTTGCACGGCAAACGGCTGAACTTGTGAGACGATTTCTTGAATATCAGATGTGATGCGGTTGTAGAGGAGGAGCACAGTCGGGATAGGACTCCCGTTTGCGATTTCGGCGGCTTGATCGGCAGAACGTGTTCGCTCTGATACGGCGACATCAACTAACACACCGACGTAGTCAGCGCCTGTGTCAGCGGCAAGTAAGGCATCATGGATAGAGGTAATACCGCAGATTTTGACGGCGCAGCGGGACTCTTTGGGCATTGCGCATTAATTCCTTTCAGCAAGATACGGGGCATTATGGGGTCGGAATTTCAAATCTCTCCTACCAGCAATCTATTCTTCAAAGACAGTTTGCCGATCAGCATCTGAATAACAGATAATCATCGTTACGGGTTGCCAACCGGTGTTAACAGCGTTGTGTTTGACATTCCGAGGGATACGCAGCAGCATCCCAGGTTTGAGAGGGATGACTTCATCCCCCAAGCGATGATCACATTTACCGGAGATGACATAAATGAGCTCCTCACAGTTGGGATGGTAGTGGACAGGGTTGCCTTCGCCAGTGTTAATATAGACAACGCCGAAGGTCATCTCAGCCGCTGGATCAATTTGATCGTTGCAGAGCCATTTAATTGCACCCCATGGGAATTCAAGGGCACCAGCATCGTTGCTATTGGTTAAGGTTATCTCCATGGCAGTTTCCTTTCTAAGGCAAGTTAGACTGAGCCGTGTTTGCCGAAATAGACACAAACGAAATGAAGTTTTAAGAAAATAAATCGGTCATGTCCGGTGCGGTTAGGAAACCGCACCTACCGGGCCTGGGCGAACCAGGATTACAGTTTATGCCACGATATTCAATTAGACATCAAAACAGGTCAAACATTGTGAGGCATACGCTTTCAACCCCATCTTCGGTGCTTCATAGAGATAGCCGACAGGGGCACAAATAGCACGTACACTACGAAGTTGCATATCAACAGATTGATGGGCATGCCCAAAAAGCGCGTGTGTGACGAGGGGTTCTCGCAAGCAGCATGCACCAAAGTATTTGCTTCCCATAAATGCCAGAAAGAAGTCCCACGGTAATTCACCTCGGTATTGGATACACTCACGGAACGGGACATGATGTGTAACGACAACAATGCGGGAGACCGCATTGCGGACGCTGGCAATTTGCGCCGCAAGTGCTCCTTCAAAACGTTGCGTGACATTGCGATCCGTATCCGACCATTTGGCGTACCGCTTATCGTTCCAGACGGCTCCCATCAATTCTTTTTTTGCATATTGTGCTTCGGAAAAACCGTAGCCGTCCGGTGCGAAAGTGTAATCGTACCAACCGATAGTCCCGCAGAAAGCGATCTGCTTAGTGACAAAGGTTTCATCCATAAGCGGATGAAACCCGCACTCATAGCACAGCCGGGAAATAATGTCGCATTTCTGTTCACTGGTAACGTCGGGGGTCTCAATTGCCCAGATGTCATGATTTCCCGGAACGAACAATTTTTCACACGCGAGATCTGCGAGTTGAAAAGCGTTGAGGGTTTCTGAAAGCTGCACGAGATGGCGTGCGAGATCTCCAGCAATCACCAAAACGTCAAGTTCCGCTGCCTTTACAGCCTCAAGGAGATATGGAATGAGCGCTTTGTTCAAGGAGGTGACATCTATATGTAAGTCCGAAACGAGTCCAATTTTCATTGGTATCCGCCACCCAACTGTGCGAAGTCCTGCGTTGGACTACATCGATTTTTTGTCTAAGTTTCTAAAGAGCTCATCCAAAAAGATACGGATGCCGCTGTCAGTCTCGTGTAGGTATCTTTCACGTTGTCGTTCAAGTGCCCGTATCGAAGTCGCATCACCAATCTTAGCGACGGCATCAACAAGCGTCAGCCGGATTGCGGGTTCGTCTGCGGTATCGAGTGCATTAATCAGTTGATCCCGTGCCTGAGTTCCACCGATACTCCCCAGTGCAGAAGCGGCAATATCTTTCGTGTTGGTATCTTCCGTTTCAAAAGCGGCGATAAGCGCCTCAACAGCAGGTTCACCAATCTGACTCAGGGCGAGTCCTGCTTGGAAACGGACTCCGGGAATTTCTGTCGCGTTTTCGAGAACAGCGACGAGACCGTTAATTGCAGAAATGGGTTTAAGCATTCCGAGTATCGCGAGACATGCACGCCGAATCTCCTGTTCGGGTTCCACCTGAAGCTGAATGTATTGCTGAGCTAGTTCAGCGAGTTGTCCCTCGTTGATTTTCTGATAGAGTGCCTCGGATTTGTGTCTGAATTGGGTACCGAAAGGTGCTTCAAGAGTAGCTGTATTTTCGGCTCTATCGACGGTAAGCAATCCGAGAATTGAGGCAGATTCAAGTTGGTTCGCCTGAAGGCTGCCAGCAGGCAGTTGATTTGCATCTGCCCTCTGAAAATCTTGAAAGAGCTCATTGAGTACGCTTAATTCAACGAGGCGTTGGAGACTGCTAATAGCAGCTTTCCGCAGTGAGAATTCTGGGCTATCTTTGAAGAGTTCTACGAGGGGTTCAATTGCCCGTGCGTCTCCTAACTGACCGAGTGCAGTCACAGCAGCAATTTTCACACCTATTAATTCAGAAGTTCGGAAGGTGAGGTTGTGTTTCGAGAGTTTTCCGACCGTTTCCTTGTAATCCGCGAGGCTATAAATATTGCGTTCATCAACAATTTTTTCAACAGTGTCGCCTACTTGAATATCGGCATTTGCGGCGGGTGTTCCGTGTTGAATCTGCTTAACACGGACAGCGCCTTCTCCTTCGACAGTGAGTCCTACCTTATCACCGCGTCTGCGCAGCGCGATGCGAATTGGAGGTTTATCTTTCAAATAGAGGAGGAAATTATTATCCTCGCCAAGTGCCTTCTTCTTGGCACTGTTAAAGTCCCCAGAATTTTCGATTGGATATTCTACGATGATATCAGAGATCAGTTCACCGGTTTCAAGCCCTGCCTTACGAGCGGGGCCGTTGGGTTGCGTATTTAAAACAACGACCCCGCTCGTTGCCCAACGGTTCATCAGGTCGCTATCCAATTGTTGAACTTCCATTTTTAGGCGTTCATCGTAATGCCGATTGTCACATCCGAGGCTGAGTACCAGTATAAAAAGTGGCAGGGTAAATGTGAAACGGCATAGATTTTCCAATCGTGTTGTTTTTCGTAGCATGCTAAATCCTTTCCATCCAATCGTACGTCTCAACGTATTAAGCGCGTCGAAAAGTGCTATCACGATTCATACTTCAGTTGAGAGGCACAGGGACATCTCGACTGCCCTGTTCTCTCAAAGCATTTAAGAGGGGTTCAACGACTTTTTCATCACCGAGTGTTGCTAACGCGCGTATCGCGTCAACGCGTAGGGACGATCCTTTGTTCTCAACAATTTTGATGAGTTCTGGAACAGCTGCGCCACCGATTTTTCCGAGAGCCTCTACTGCGAGTTGCCGTACTTCGGGTTTCTCTCGATCACGTTTCCATCTGGCAGAGCCGGATTCGATGATAGCAGCGAGTGCGGGGATTGCCTTTTGACTTCCAATCTCCCCAAGTGCTTTGACTGCGTTCAATCGGGTTTCCTCTCGTCGGTGGTCAAGCAGTTTCACCAAAATAGGTACAAGGGTTGTGGAGTCCTCTTTCCCGAGATGTCCAAAGACCCAATGTGCGCTGTGCCTATCGCGGTTGTCGCCGGATTTAATCGCCTTTTCGAGTTGACTGATGAGCCGTTTCCGGTCGCCTTGTTTGTATACGCGTTTTAGGGCATCAAGCGCTGCGTTCTGAATATCCAAATCGTCATCGCGAAGTGTCTCAAAAATCAGTCTTTCGAGATATTTACGGGGTTCGTCTTTGTATGCGAGGAACAGGTGCCTCCCGCGCTCAGCGATTGATGCCTCTTCCCAATCGGTGGTGTTAGGCTCGTAAAACTCCTGCGAATTGTAAAACCCGAAGAGGTAGTGGGCTTCGGCAGTATCGGTCGGTTGTTGGAGTGCGAGCTTAAATTCTCGGACAGCGCGTTCCTCTTTCCGACGTTTATCCGATTTAATTAATTCCTTTCCCTTAGCGAGGTTCTCGTTCTGGGTGCCGCACCCAACCACAAACAAGACGAGTCCGAAAGCGAGCCAGAGTTTCTTCATTGCGTGTCCTCTCAATATGGATCAAAGGAGGCTGCCTTGTTCACCATCCGTTTCAGATACCGCCGCCTCTTCTGTGTTTGCGTCGGCATCGTCCACCTCCACTACTATTTCTTCCTCTGCAGTTTCTGTTAAAGCTTCTGCTTCCCCAAGCACCTTTTGGAGGATGACGACGGGTTTCTCGGCGAACCCCCATGCCTTATATCTCTGAATGACGCTTGTTTCTGAAGGGGTTAACTCTATTTCAAGAGACTTCACGTAGTTCGCGGTTGCCGTAGCCTCAGCCGCCTCTATAAGGTAGTCGGCGACACCTAACTGGCGAAAGGGGCCTGCGACTGCAAGACTGCCGATCCGCGCGATTTCCGGATTGCCAGCATCTTTCTTGACTGTGATTTGCCCGATGGGATAGCCGCTGGCTTCGGCGACAAGCCGATAGGTCCCGCTGTCGGCCGCCAGATCCGTTTTTAATTCTTCGGTAACCTGCTCTATGGTTTTTTCAGGAAAACAATACGCGTGCAAATGTGATGCATCGCTTTCTTCAGCCGATCGTACTTTAATGGCTCCGATTAAGTTGAAGTCTTGATTTGCCATAGACCTTCTCCTTTGTAATTGGTTCTTGGTTATAAGTTAAGAGGGTTTTGGGAAAAACGCATCTCGCGGTGAACAAGTCCGAAGCATCGATGTCTTAACATTAAAGGCACAACCGAATAGGTTATGCTACTAAAGAGCATCCTGCGTAAATTTTAATTATTGTAATACAATTAAGATTTTATTGCAACGACTTTCTTTCGATGCTTGCGGGCGGCGTTTCATTGTCGATAACAGCGTCTTCTGTATGTTCAGGGTTCGTTGGTGGCGTTTGAGCATCGAGATCCGTCTCTGCAGCTGTGTCCCCAAGATTTTCCTGTCCAATCCGCAATTGTCGCTCTGCGTCAACAACATCTCTATTGATTTTTCTGATACATCGGTTGAGTTTATCGACCAGGGCTGTGTGTCCGCTCATCGCGCGACGCATTTGGCGGAGTTGGTCGATGACGAGTCGAAAAGTTCGGACGAAATCGCCGGGATCCACACGCGCATATCTTTCCAGCTTGTCGAAAGCACATCCGCGACTCCAAGCGAGCATCGCAGTGCAAAGGCGAAGCTCCAAAAAAGGTGTGACTTCAGTCACCGCGTGCTCAACCTCTAAATACTGGATAAATGAAATTTCGTTACCGACTGTATAGAGTATTTCGAGCAAACGTTCGTCTATGAGCGGTTTAAAATATCCATCTTTACGGGGTTCAGTGACAATGGCGACCATGAGACAGTTAATCTCATCTTCGGTGAGTCTTTCAAAAAACCCGTTAAAGAGCAGCTGGGTCAATTGGAGTTCATATCCATAGATATGTGCAGCGGTGCTTCCGCGCGGGAGAAGCGTTTGTGCTTCAACGTAGCCGAGGGCTTCAAGCACGTTCAGACGTGCTGAGATTTGCTCTCTGGGGCTGTTCTCGATACGTGTTGTCCGCTCTTTGAGCTTCTGGATCCGGGCTTCCTCTTTACGAATGGCTTTATATCTTCCGCTGCATGTGCTCAAATGCTGGCATTCGTCACAAAGGCTCTGCTCGCGGTGAGTCTGCAGCTGCTTTATCTTCCGTTGCACAATTTTTAATTTTTTAACGCGCTCTTTTTTTCGTTTTTTTCCTTGGGTTTGGGATTTAATTTGCCCCCTCTCAGCATATAAACGTTGGAGATTCTTTTCATGATCTCGGTTCAGACGATAGTATTGTTCAATCTGTGTCCTACCATCAATTCCTTCGTGGATGCACTCAGGGTCAGGCAGTGTTTGAAGTTTCTGAGTGTTGGTCTGCAGCTGTGCGTTGAGTTTGGCAACGCGCGCATAGTTTTGATGGTTGCTCAAACTCATGGTGTAAACATCGTAAATCTCATCGCCATACTTCTGATAAAGGTTGAGAATACTGGAATAGGAGAGATTAAACTGGCTCTCGATCGGTTCTATTTTATTTCCGACAACCCCTCGAATCTCTTTTGCATCCGCAGAAGCCGGGACAATTTGGGCATAGACATAACCGATGGTATCAATACCGCGTCTCCCCGCGCGCCCCGCCATTTGGTGATATTCACGCGCCTTGAGATAGCGGAACCCAATCCCATCATATTTTTCAAGACTGTCGAAGACAACAGTGCAGGCTGGCATATTAATACCGACAGCGAACGTTTCAGTGGTGAAAAGCAGCTGAATCAACCCTGAAGTAAACAACCGCTCCACGACTTCTTTGAGTGTCGGTAACATCCCCGCATGGTGATAAGCGATACCGCGACTGATTAACCCGCGAAAATCATTAATTTTCTTTTCGGCTGCGATGTCAAATTGGACACAGAGCGCGTCAAATTGCTCCAAAATCTGGGTTTGCTGTGTTTTATTGAGGAGCTGCAGCTGCGAGCCATAGACGAGTGCCTTCGCATTTCCCTCACACCCCTTCCGACTAAAACAGAAATAGAGACAGGGGAGCTGCTGTTCACGGCGCAGATGAGGGATAAGCCTTGTCTCTGTAAAGTCAGGCGGCAGAATTGGCATGGACTCAGCGTCCGAGGCGGACTTGCGTTTGCGTACCTTACTTTGTGCGATGTGCCGAACATCCTGAATGTGCTTTGGACTTCCGATACCGTAATCTTGAAAATAGAGGTAATGTTTTAAAGGCACAGGACGGTTCAATTCCTCGACGATTTCAATATCTATGTCTCGCACGCCCCGCATCCACTCCGTGAAAGAGTCAATATTTGGGATGGTAGCACTCAGACACACAAACTTGATATGTTGCGGGGCAAAGATGAGACTCTCTTCCCAGACGGTTCCGCGCTCAATATCGTTAATATAGTGAATTTCGTCGAAAATGACGTAAGAGATATCTTGTAAACGTTCAATATCATCAAAAATAGTATTTCGGAATATCTCAGTGGTCATCAATAGCACTTGTGCATAAGGATTTAGGACCACATCGCCGGTAACAATACCGATTTTGTCCCTGTATTCAGCGCAAAAATCCCGATATTTCTGATTACTGAGGGCTTTGATTGGGGCGGTGTAAATAACGCGGCGGTTTTCTGCGATGCACTTTTCGACAGCATATTCAGCGATGACAGTTTTGCCCGCACCTGTCGGGGCGGTGACAATCACTGAAACATTGCGGTCAATAGCCTCGATCGCTTCTGCTTGAAATGGATCAAGTTGTAAGCCTTTATAAAGCATTCAGCCCTCCTTTGCACAACAATTTCTTTTTGCATAACGTTATGCAGTCTGAAATACGATGTTACGCTAAAGTAATTGTAACAGACACGATATTTTTTGTCAAGGGTATTTCTGGCATTCGCTCGGTTTACCCTTGATATCCCCTATATTCTGTGTTATTATAGTTAAGATGAACGCAATTTTGACCGTAGTCCGCTCATGAGCTGGCGATCTGTGAAAAAATACCGGCATTCGCCCCCTGCAAGCGAGAGGGTTATGCTACCAAAGAGCATGCTACGTAAATCCTAATAGTATAAGCATGTCTGAAACCGGCTGCGGCGTTGGAGGTAAAAATTATGCAAGATGTTGAGCAGATACGAAGGCAAACCTGCCCTACTTGGTGGAAATGTACCTTGGGGATCTTGATGTGTGTTGCGCTTTTCAGCGTCATCGCGTGGTCACAAAAGCAGAACAGCGAAAACCCGAAAGGTGTCACCCTGGGTGACCTCGGCGTGACAGAAGCGCAGAAAACACAAATTGAAGCCCTATGGGAACTCAAACGCCAGAAACAGCTTCAGGCAGTCGCCGATCTAAAAACGTTGAATCGGCTTGTAAGGGATTCGCTTGCTGTAGAGGTGGAGATTCAAGAAAAGTTGGATGCGTTCCGCGCCACACGTATGAAGATGCAAGAACGGATTAATGAGACTGAGGAAGAACTGATTCAGACGTTGCCTACTCGGGCTCAACTCCATTTAACTGTTTTAGGGGTACTGGACAACGGTATTCCGCGGAAAATGGCGAGATCACAAACCGATAAGAAAACTGACGAGAATGCTACATCCACTTTGAAGCAAGAGTCGCCTTAAAAAAGGTGGAGGATACCAGACTTGAACTGGTGACCTCTTGCATGCCATGCAAGCGCTCTCCCAACTGAGCTAATCCCCCACTCGATTATTGTCTTTAATTATAGCATATATCTTCAGGGAATGCAAGAAAAAATTGCTACTTTAGAAAAACGGCGAAAAATCAGTAAACGGATCCATTTTCCGCTGTGACAAGCGGGCGGATGCCGAGATTCAACTCGCAACGGGTGCACTCCTTCCTAAAAGGGAACTTGAAGTATATAGATTGGAAAAAGATATGTTTGCAAAGACCCACATCGACGCGGAAAAAGCAAATCCTGATTCACCATTTTTCAAAAACGCTCTTGCTCCAACGTGTGATGAACCGACCCTTTTGTCTGTCCTT
This sequence comes from Candidatus Poribacteria bacterium, assembly GCA_965202725.1. Lineage (GTDB taxonomy): Bacteria > Poribacteria > WGA-4E > WGA-4E > WGA-3G > WGA-3G. The sequence continues at coordinate 1,930,899 of OZ241845.1, read as the reverse complement.
GACGGTCTCGGCAGATTACCAGCAGGATTCAATGGTGAACTCTTCGTTCCGCTACTCACACACACGAATCCTAAAATTCGAGCGCTCGCCGCAAAAAATATAGGAAAACTCAAGACCCCCAGATTTTTACAGGAACTCTCCCAACTCGCCTCCACCGAAAAAAACACACTCGCCCGTCGCGAGGCAATTTCTGCAATCGGACGCATGAGGAATGAAAAAGCAATTCCGGTGTTGATACAGCACCTCGCCGACGCAGATCCAAAGGTCATCCTGCAAGCCCTGCGAGGGCTCCTCTACTTCAAGGAAAAATCCGAAGTCCAAAAGGCATTAGATTCATTATATGAACATCCGAACGAACTCATCCGAGAACACCTTGCTAGCCAAGTGAAGCACAAAAGTACACGCTCACCAAATGCCAAAAAAGATCCCTCACATGCATATAGTCCGGATGCTCTTAAAAATGTGATTGTCCACGCCGACGTGCAGAAAACATTAAAAGTGATTCCAGACGAGTCACTCCATCTTACCTTTACATCGCCCCCTTATTACAATGCGCGTGACTACACAATTTATCAAAGCTACGAGGCATATCTTGACTTCCTCACCGCTGTTTTCAAGGAAACGCATCGTATTACCAAAGCAGGACGTTTTTTTGTGCTTAATACATCACCTGTTATCATGCCCCGCATGAGTCGAGCACATTCAAGTAAGAGGTATGCTATCCCTTACGATATGCACCCGCGCCTTACGGACATAGGCTGGGAGTTTATAGACGATATTGTTTGGACCAAACCTGACTATGCGGCTAAAAATCGAAACGGCGGTTTTTTTCAACATCGCAAGCCTCTCGGTTACAAGGCGAATTCTGTCACTGAAAACGTTATGGTGTATCGAAAGAAAACAGATAAGTTGATTGATTGGAATATTCGGCAATATGATAAAGTAACAGTTGAGGCAAGCAAAGTTAGGGGAGCGTATGAAAAAACGAATCTATGGCATATCAACCCAGCCACTGATAAAGTTCACCCCGCAGTTTTTCCACCTGAATTGGCATCTCGAGTGATTCAATTTTATTCGTTTAAAGGCGACCTTGTTTTCGATCCATTCGCTGGTAGTGGAACAGTTGGGGCCGTCGCTCTTAATCTCGAAAGATACTTCCTTCTCTGTGAAAAGGAGACGGAATATGTTGATAGAGCAAAACTGGCTCTTGATGCCGCCTTATTTGCGCATGCAAGGCCTCGGGTTCTCTTGCTCACTGAATTAAAGGCTGAACTTAGGAATCGGATAGAATCTATCACTGTCAGCACTGCGGTATCTCTATAGATAGAGACGCTAACGCTGCTATCAACTGAAGACACGCCGCGGTGGGATACACCGAGACGTAAAACGGTTGTGGAGTTTCTATAGGTTTCCCTCCACAGCGGAGGCACGACATGACGAAACAAGAATCCCACGCCTTTCGGCTTGGGAGTATCAAAATTTTAGGTGTTGATACTTCGACACCAATCGGGAGCGTTGCTTTAATAGATGGCGATAATTTAGTGGCGGAACATACACTCGATATTGTCCAAGCGCATTCCGCCAGACTGATGCCTGCGATTGATAGCGTCCTGAAATGGGGCAACATTAGGGTGGACGATTTAGATGGATGTGCGGTTGGTATCGGACCAGGCTCGTTCACGGGTATCCGTATCGGCATCGCGACAGTCAAATCTATCTGTTATGCTGTTGACAAACCGATCATCGGTGTCTCAACCTTAGAGGCAATCGCTTATAACCTGCGCTGGTCGAATAGCATTATCTGCCCACTGCTGGATGCGCGGCGTAGTGAAATCTACGGGGCCATTTTTGAAGGGAACACGAAATGGCAACGCCTCAGCGAAGACCTCTGCTTGCCGATCGATACTTTCTTGGCGCGCATCAAAGCGAATACTACGCCAGACTGCGCTATCAACTTTGTTGGGGATGGGGTGGAGATGTACGCGGATGCCGTCCGAGAAAACCTCGGGGAGCGGATCCACTTTGCAGACGCTATTTTCAATGTCCCACGAGGGGCGACGATCGCTTACTTGGGCGCGAAACGTCTACAGCAGGGAAATAGCGATAACTACTGGACTTTAGTGCCGAACTATGTGAGGGTAGGTTTGTATTGATCATCGGTTATCAGCAATAGGGAATATGTTTGACAGATGAGGATGATGGAGCGTTACATCAAACTCACGTCAATTAGCAACAGTGAATCGTATTTTAAAAAACACGTCGAGTCTCTTTAGTGCGCACCTCATCAGCCGCTTGGGTTCACTCGTAATAACAGTATGGCTTATGCCCCGTTATTTCTCAGAAAGTGAACTTGGCGGTTATTTTGTTGCGATTGCGCTCACTAACTTGATTGCAAGTCTCACAGAACTCGGCGTGCAAAACCCGCTCATCCGGGAAATGACGCTCCATCTGCAACAGACGCGACATTACCTGGGCAACGCCCTCATTGTTCGCTGCATGCTGGCAATCATTGCCTACGCCATTATGATTGTGAGTGGTATATTCCTCTATACCCCGATAATCGTAGAGATGATAGCCTTCTTAGGACTAGCAGAAATCGCGAATGCCTTAGCGCAGTTATATCGGTGTGTCTTTCGCGCGCACGAGAAAATGAAGTATGAGGCGTTCACTGTGATAGCCGAACGGGGCGTGTTTCTTTTTATTGGGGGCGGTGCGATCCTCTTTAACTACGGCCTGATGACTGTCTGCCACGCGATGTTGGCAGCCGGCTGTACGAACCTGATTTTGAGTGTTGGACTGACTCGGCTCCGCTTCACGCCGCTCCGTTTTCAACCGAGTCGAGACATTGTGACCTTGCTGATGCAACAGGCACTGCCGTTTGCTATCGGTAACCTTTTCAATCTGCTCTATTTCCGAGTGGATGCGATTCTGGTGTCAAAACTGAGTTCGGACGGCGTGGATGCCAATACATGGTACGGCTTGGCATATACGGTTGTCAACGCTTTCACGATTCTGCCGGGTGCGTTCATGATGGGTGCAATGTTTCCGGTCCTATCACGCGCATGGGAACGCGAAAAAAAGAGGTTTCCGGAGGCATGGACGTTTGGGATGCGGTGGACGCTACTGACTGGGCTTCCCTTCGCAGTTGGACTTTCGATGCTATCTCCTGAAATTACGGAGGTATTATTTTCGACCTATACACTCGATGAACTAGACAAAGTATCAACGGCACTCCAATGGCTCAGTTGGTCAGGTGGACTGATCTTCCTAACGACAGCAGTACAGGCGATGCTGCGCGCGACGGATAAACGTCGTGCGTTCTCGGCTCTTATGGGGACAACGGCACTCTTGAACATTTGCCTGAATTTGTTCCTCATCCCGCGTTTCAGTCATGTGGGTGCGGCGATAGCGATGGTTATAAGCGAGGGGTATCTGCTCGTCGTTGGAATTGGCTATATCTCAAGAAATATTGTCAGATTCCGCGAAATGCCTCTGATACTACCGACGCTTTTGAAGGCTGCTTTTCTCTGTGCTGTGATGGGCATAGGTTTAGTGCTGTTGAAAGGTTTTGTGTCTATTTGGGTGTTGATTCCGTCCGGGATGTTATTTTACACTGCCGGGATTGTGCTGTTGGGGGAATTTCGGGTGAGGTTTCGGTTTGATTAAGCGCAAATACATGTATACCTAAGCAGGCAATCCCAACGTGCGAATTGTCCGAATCAAGGTTTACAAGATTAGAAAGTGGCCGGAGGAAAAAATATTGTCCTTAAAAAATTAATAAAGTGTATTATAACTGGTATGTTAACTAAATAACCCTTGAACGCACACAAAACTGATTGGTAAATCCCATATGAATTTCCAAACCCACTGCAACCGCTATCTGCAGGATATACACAGCACCCAAGCCAACCCCGATGCAACCCCTGAGGAGTCCTTCTATCCGAATCTGCAGGCGTTCCTTGAGGGCATTACTGTAGACTGTTTTAGCAAATCTACCATAACATTTACACATGAACCGAAAAGAATCGATCAGGTTGGGAAACCGGATTATATCGTACAGGACAACTTACTTCCAATCGGCTACATTGAAGCAGAGGAAAAAGGTAGAAATCTTGACACCCTCACTGGACACGCCAAGATACAGAATGCGAGGTTCATTGAAAACCTTGACAACTTCATTCTCACCAATTTCGTTGAATTCCGGCTGTATACGGATGGAACATTGCGTGCGACAGCAAGTGTTACAGACAAAAGAGAAGCATTAGCGTTACTATTGAATCGATTCCTCAGCTCCGGGCTCGTACAGATCACATCGCCAGAGGTGCTCGCGAAACATCTTGCCCGCCGCACACGGGAACTTCAAACGCAAATCGCGACCGTCCTCGCCGATAAAAATAGTAGCATTTACCGGATGTTTACAGCTTTTAAGGACATGCTCTTGGCAACACTGACCCCTAAAGAGTTCGCAGATATGTATGCACAGACACTCGCTTATGGTTTGTTTGCAACACGATGCATGCTCCCTAATGGCACCAGCTTCTCATGGCTTACTGCATATAATGTACTTCCGCGGTCAAACCCATTTTTGCGTCAACTCTTTCACCACGTAGCCTCTCCAAACCTTGAGGAGAACGTCATCTACATTTTGGATGAGATTGCTAACCTTCTGAAAAATGTTCCTACAAAGTTGCTCCGTACCGCCTTTACCGCAAGAACCTATCTTGACGACCCAATTATTCATTTCTATGAAACATTCCTTACAGAATATGATCCAGATCTCCGCGAAAAGCGCGGGGTATATTATACACCGCCACAGGTTATTTCCTATATTGTTAGATCTGTTAACAGCCTGCTACAAACAGAACTGAACAAATCCGATGGGCTCGCAGATGAAAACACACTTATTCTTGATCCAGCAACAGGCACTGGCGGGTTCCTCTTGACGGTATTGGACCACATTCGCGAACATGTCATAACTAATTACGGTACAGGAGACTGGAACCAGTATGTTAACGCACAGTTAGTCAAAAGACTCTTTGCTTTTGAGGTTTTAGTTGCTCCTTATACAATTGCCCATTTGAAGTTGAGTCTATATCTAAAATCGCAGGGTTGGACTACACAAGAACGCCTTCGCATTTATCTCACCAATACATTGGAGGAAGCAGTAGAAAAGGAACGTTATATCTTTGCGGAGTACATTTCAGATGAAACAAATGCAGCGGTCTCAGTAAAACGTGATCTGCCAATCCTTGTCATCCTTGGCAATCCCCCTTATCCGCTGCAATCTGCTAATCCGAGCGTTGATAAAAACGGCAAGCCAAATTTCATTGGAGGACTCATCAAAGATTATCAGCTAGTAGATGGCCAACCACTAGGGAAAAAAGATCAGAAGAAACCACTTCAATCCGATTATGTTAAGTTTATCCGATGGGCACAATGGCGAATTGATAAAAACGGGGAGGGAGTTATCGGATACATTGTGAATAACAGCTTTCTTAACAGCTTAACTTTTCGTGGGATGAGGCAGAGTCTTTTGAATAGTTTTAACGCTATTTACCTGCTCAATTTGCATGGTAGCATCATAACAGAGGAATTTGTCCCTGATGGGACAGAGGACCAAAATGTATTTGATATAGAGGTAGGGGTTGCAATTCTACTCTGCGTCAAAAACCGAACTACTCCGATTCCAGCCAAACTCTACTATGCGGATCTGTGGGGAAATAGAGAAGAAAAATATAAGAAACTTTTGGAAACAGATGTCCAAAAAACGAATTGGTGTGAATTGTTTCCGACATCTCCACTCTATCTTTTTGTGCCACAAGATGCTGGATCAGACATTGAAGATATATACAAACAAGGCTGGGAACTTGACAAGATATTTTATGATAGTTCAAGTGGAATTGTCACAGGACGTAATGAGGTAACAATCCACCGCACAGAAAAAACTTTACGCAAGACTGTAGAAGATTTTGTTTCCCTCTCTCAAGAAGAAATCGAGAAGAAATATGAATTAGATAACAAATATTGGAAAGTCCATCTAGCACAACAGGACCTACGGGACCATTCGAATGCCAAACAATACATCACCTCTATCCGACATCGCCCTTTTGATATTCGTAAAACCTATTACACTGGGCGATCACGCGGATTCCACACGAGTCCTCGCAATAACATTATGCCGCATTTGCTAAACGAAAACATTGCGCTTTGTGTCTGTCGCATCGTCAAGGGCGGGAAACAGTGGCAACATGTCTTGATAACCGATGAAATAACAGAGAACTGTTATCTGTCAAGTGGATCAAGTGAATCTGCCCACGTATTTCCACTCTATATTTATGACGATCCCGATGTACCTAGATTGTCAACGGAACGTCAGCTGAATTTAAACCCTGATTTTCTTAAAGAACTCTCAGCACTGTTCATGTTGCCGCAGCCTACATTATCGAAACCTCCTCAAGGGATTTCATCAGAAGATATTCTTGCCTATATCTACGCCACGCTCTATAGCTCTATCTATCGCAAAAGGTATTACGAATTTCTGAAATATGGGTTTCCACGTATCCCTTTGCCCCGGGATATTGAACACTTTCGTGAGCTTGCCCACCTGGGACAACAACTTATCAATTGGCACCTCTTGAAAGATACCCAGATTCCTCCACGTCATCGTTTTGAGGGTGAAGGAGAAGGTATTGTCTCAAAAGTTACCTATAAAAGTGGGCAAGTATATATTAATACAACTCAGTGTTTTACGAATGTTCCTACGCAGGTGTGGGAATATAAGTTTGGCGCATATCAAGTATGTAAAAAATGGCTGGCGGATAGAAAGGATACCCGGTTAAGCCACACGGAGGTGCGCCAATATTGTGCGATTTTGGTTGCTGTGGCGGAGACGGTACAGATCATGGAAGCAATTGATGAAATAGCGATCTAAATATTGCGATTTTCCAACGTATTTAGAAAGCTCGCGAAAAAAGAAGCATCCTCAATGATATAGTCCTTCAAGCACTTGAAAATAATGAGGGAACGTCTTGTCGACACATTCTGGATCATTGATTCGGATTCCGGGAGTCATCAAACCGACAAGCGAGAATGCCATCGCGATGCGGTGGTCTGCGTAGGTATCAATCGCTGCGGGGGTAATAGGAGAGGGAGAAATTTCGAGCCCGTCTTGGTGTTCAACGACAGGTACCCCCAATTTTCGGAGTTCTGTCACCATTGCATGGATGCGATCGGTTTCCTGCCAGCGGGTGTGGGCAATGTTTCGGATAGTTACCTTGCTGTCCGCAAAGGGAGCAATCGCTGCGAGGGTGAGGGCAGTATCTGAAATCGTCCGCATGTCCACATCAATCCCTTTCAATTGCCGCGGCCCTGTAACGGTAATACCCGTGTCAGAAAAGGTAACTTGACCCCCCATCTGTTCCAAGATACGTAGGAACTGAAGGTCGCCTTGCGCGGAATCGGCGTGCAGATGTTGGACAGTGACACGTCCGCCAGTGAGGGCAGCAGCAGCAAAGAAGTAAGAGGCGTTGGAGGCATCAGGTTCAATATTATAGCTCCTCGGTTGATACCGCTGCCCGCCTTCAATCCGAAAATACCGATAGTCTTCATTGACAGCACGGACACCAAACGCCGCCATAACAGCCAAGGTAATGTCAATGTAGGGCATCTCGCGTTTACCGATAACCTCAATCTGCATGCCGTTTTTTGCGTACGGTGCGATGAGGAGCAACGCCGTTAAGAATTGGCTGCTCTTACGAACATCCAGCCGGGTCCTCCCCCCCGCAAGCCCATCGGCTTCAACAACAACCGGCAGATGTCCGTTGGCAAATTGCGATCGTGCAGATACTCGAATCTGCGTCAATGCGTGCAGTAAATCCGCGATAGGCCGGCCACGCCGCATCGGTTCATCACCATCAATGACGAATTTTCCGTGGCCTATCGAAACGTAGGCGGTGAGGAAACGAGAGGTAGTCCCTGAGTTGCCGATATAGAGATCCGCCCTCGAAACCGGGATGTTCCCGCCATTGCCTCGGACATCAAACGTTGCCTGCTTCTCATCGCCATCAATGTGGACACCGAGTTTTTCCAACGAGGCAGCCATATAGTGTGTATCCTCGCTGAAGAGGGCACCGGTCAGCGTCGAAACACCATCCGCCATTGCTGCGACTAACAGGGCGCGATTGGTATAGCTTTTGGAGCCCGGAACCTCTATTGTGGTGTCAAATGGCTTGCGAATGGGCTGGATTTCAATCATTCAAGGATCTCCAACGCCGTTAGCAATTCTCGCAGCTCGGCTTTCGCAGCGTCGCTAATCGGGAGCAAGGGACTTGTCGTATAACCGTTGCAGACACCTAAGATTTCCAGACACGCTTTCATGCCGCTGACCCCTTGTCCATACGTATACATTTTGCTGAGTCGGAGCAATATCCTCTGTAGGCGATCGACTTCATCAATATCGCGTGCCTTTGCAGCGTTATAGAGTGCGACGGATTCTTTGGGAGCGACGTTTGAAACGGAGATGACCCCACCGTCAGCACCGAATAGCACCGCTGCACCGAGCGCAGTATGTGAACCGAGCATAACAGCAAAATCCATCCGTTCACCGAGCAAATCCAGAAGATTCAGGCAGTTTGTCCAATCGCCGGAACTGTCTTTAATACCGACGATATTCTCACAAGCGTCTGCGAGTTCAGCAACTACCTGCGGTTTGATGGCAGTTTTAACGGTTGAAGGGATATTGTAAATGAAAACGGGGAGTTCGGTGCTGCCAGCAACAGCTTGATAGAATTGAATCAGATCTGCGTCGTCGGTAGAAGGGTAATAGTAACCGGGTGTTGCAGCGACTGCATCGACCCCAAACTGTGTGGCTGTTTCAATATTATCGATGACGCGCTGAGTGCTTGTGTCCATCACACCACAGATAATCGGAACCCGCCCACCGACAGCCTTGGTGGCGATGTCCATCGCACGTTCACGTTCTGTATTCCTTAAGGTCGTCAATTCGCCAGAAGTGCCTAATAGATAGATACCGTGGATACCGTTGTCAATCAAGCGATTAAGTTGGTTGACGAACCCGAGTTCATCGACGCGCTCTTTTTCGTCAAGTGGGGTTATTGTCGGTGAAAAAATACCTTCAAATCGGATGCTCATGCACGCCTCCTGTTGGAAGTAATTGTAGTCTTCCGTGTTGATACGGACTTATAACGCTTTTAGGACGGACGCAATTCTGACCGTGGTCCCCCGCCCCCGCTCTGTAAGATGGAGATCTGTGAAAAAACGCCAGCATTCTGATCCGCGCAAGCGAGGGAGTTATGCGACAAAAGAGCATGCTGCGTAAGCCCTATCTCTGTCAGATTTAAGCGTTAGTTTAGCAAAAATTGATTTAGGTGTCAAGACCCATTCAGCTGAGGCACAGAGTCATTTAGTTCTCCTGAAATCCAGCTACATCACCAAGCCGTTGCTGCCTACCCAAACCCTCAAATCCATGTCATCTGCGATACGCCGTGATTCAGCCAACGCAACGAGGTCTCTGCTCTCTATAAGTTTAGGCTTGCAAGTTGCGTTGAAAACGTGCTATGATTGCGCTATGTAATACGGATTTGTCTGTATTCCTAGTGGTGTAGCAGCGCTCAGAAGGGGACATAAATGAAGCTCCGGACACAATTAACACTCAGGTACATAGGTATTGTGCTTTTCGTGTTGCTGGCTATGTATATCTTTCTTGGGAAGATGCTCAAAGATTCCATGAGTGACCGGATTACCAGTGAATTGGAAGTTCAAGCAGCATTAACTCGGGAATTTTTCATCGAAAAACTTCCTGCTGACACCAACTTTACGTATGACGTGATAGATCCTCTCGTGGATAGACTCGGAAAGGCTGGCAAAGCACGAGTGACCTTCATCGGTATAGATGGCACTGTCTGGGGCGATACGGAACGAGATGGGCAGGCACTCCGAGGGATGGACAATCATCTCGCACGTCCAGAGGTCCAAGACGCACTTAAAAATGGAAGAGGTATTCTGGATCGATACAGCGACACAACACAGACAGAATTTCGTTACTTCGCGATGCCAATATACCGCAATGCTGACGCTGCTAACTTTCCGAATGGCGTAGCCCCGTTGATTGGTATTTGTCGCGTCGCGCTTCCTATGGAAGTTGTCAATACAGCAATCGGGAATCTCCGACAGACGGCAATCATTGCAAGCGTAGCGGGCTTGGTGGTTGCAATCGTATTCAGTGTTTTCAGCACGGGTGCCATCATAAAACCGATTGAGAAGCTCACACAGATGACAAAATTCCTCGCTGCTGGCAACATAAATTCGCGTGTGCCTGTAGATTCAAGAAACGAGTTGGGACAACTCACGGAGAATTTTAACGTGATGGCAGATAGGGTGCAGGAACAGATCGACAAAATTTCTGAAGAACACCGACGTTCAGAAACCATCCTAACGAACATGGGTGAAGGTGTGCTACTCGTGGACGGTGCCTCCGAGATTACCTACGCGAATGCAATAGCTGTCACTATGTTGGAACTCCCGGACGACTATATCGGCAAAGCTTTAATTGAAATCAATCGTATCCCCGAACTACAAGCCCTCCTGAAAAAAGCAGAAGAAACAGAAACTGCAGCGTTCGCGGAAATTCAACTCGGTAACCTATACGAACCGGAAGCAGAGGTCACAGTTGTACCTGTCGCCGCGGGTCAAGAGTACGTTATTGTTATCCATGATGTCACTAAGGAGCGGCAATTGGAGCGGATTCGTGCTGATTTCGTGGCGAATGTGTCACATGAGCTCCGCACCCCCCTCACGGCCATCCGAGGGTACGCCGAAACGTTACTGGGTAAAGATACCGTTCGGACAAAGACAGGTGAACAGTTTCTCGTGAAAATTCTCAATCACTCCGCTCGTCTGTCAAAATTAGTTTCTGAGCTGCTGGAACTCTCTCGGCTGGAGTTGGGAGACAGAGAATTGAAACGCGCACCTCGTCATCTCAATACCTTCTACGAACCACTTTTAGACGTGTTTGAACCACTTTTAGAAGAGTCTGGCGTGGTGTTAAAGTGGGAAATCTCTGAGGAACTGCCGAAGGTTAATGTAGACCCACAACTTTTCATGCAGGTTTTCGTAAATCTCATTGACAACGCCATTAAATACACCCCAGATGGGGGTACAATCACAATTTCGGCAGAAATTGACACGAGCAATGTCCTCGAAGAACTTGATATAACTTCGGAAGCAGTCATCGTGCATGTCCAAGACACAGGGATCGGTATCCCGATGGAATCGCAATCTCGCGTGTTTGAGCGGTTCTACCGCGTGGGCAAAGGGCGTGCCCAAGAGGTAGGGGGGACTGGGTTAGGTCTGGCGATCGTCAAGCATATTGTGCTGCGTCATAACGGCAGGATATGGCTGGACAGCATTTTAGGACAAGGCAGCGTATTTCATGTCGCCTTACCGATGTGATGCTAAATTTTCCATGCCTCTTGGGTATAAGCCATCTCCCAAAAGAGGTACTCATAACGGCTACTCATTAAAAAGCAGTTTTTAATTCGCTCCTTTTCCGAAGAACTGTAATCTGCGGTCAGCCCGTTGAGTAGCCCGCGTAGCGATTTACCTAATGCCAAGAATTCCGGTGAGGCGTACATATCTATCCACTCTTGATAGAGGGGTGCTGGCGAGCCTCCTTGTTCAGCGAGCGTTGTTCCGATTTCGGCATAACCCCACTGACACGGTAGTACCCCGGCGACGAGCTCAGCCAAAGTCCCGGCTTCCGCGACATTGAGAATATGGCGGGTATAGGCGTGTGTTGTAGGTGCGACAGGTGCAACCGCCATCTCAGCGGCAGAGATGCCAAATTTCTCGCAATATCCGCGATGCAAATCCATCTCGGTGTTCAATGTCTCGTTGAGGAGCTGCGCAAACATTGCCATTGTCGCCTCATCGTAAGCTTTGATAACACCGTACGCGAACACGCGACTATAGTCTAATAGGAAAAGATAATCCTGAATGAGATAGAACTTGAACTTCTCTACGGGTAACGTGCCATCGGCTATACCGCGAACGAAAGGGTGTTTCAGATCGGCTTCCCACATCGGTGCGGCAGCCCGTCTGAGTTCATCGGTAAATTTTTCGGTTTGTGCCATAGGTCCTGTTAAACCTCCTACCAGTCTGCTATAATCTCTATTGTATATCATACCCGAACAAGAGAAGGATGTCAATCTGAAAATGCCCACTTTGCACTCGCTGCAAGATGCTGTGCGAAGCCGAGAATATCTGCTCAATTGTTAGGACAAAACCCGCATTGCCCCAACCAGAACGCGTTTGCATTTTTAATATCCTTTGGCACCCCCTAACAGGTTATGCTACCCCTTCCCAACCTTGCCAACAGCGTGACTTAAAAAGCCTCTTCTTGTGCCTGTGCGTCCACCGGCTGCGTGGCATCGGCAGATGTGTTTCCTGAGGCTGCGGCCTCTTCCCGTGTGGGGACTTCACTCGCTTGGGAAGCCGCGGTTAATTGCTGGATCCGCTCACAGAGTTCATCGAGCAATTTGGGGGCCGTTTCCGCGGCTTTGAGTTCAGCAGCGAGCTGTGTCCATTGCATCTCGGTCATGTCGTTCCGGGACGCTACACTGTACCTACGTTTGATGTAATTCCAGAGGGCTTCTTTTGTGATGCCTTTCTTTTTAAGGGGAGCTGCGAGATTATTTGCAATCGCGAAAGCGGCTTTTTGGGCATTGGCAATATTACCACCCGTCTGTGGCAATTGCGGTTGGGGCGCTGCATTTTCGGACTGAGTTTTCCGATGGAGATAAAAATTGAGTACCTCACGGATGACCGGCACGGGTATCAACTGTTTTATGGCGTTCCGTTGCGCCTTATGGATCGCTTTGGTGAAGGCGAATGGATCCTGCCGACTACCCATCAGCTTGGGTTGCTCATACGCGCCATAGCGAGATGAACCGGTAATTGTATCCACGGCCTTGGCAGTAGCGATCCAAGAATGCTCACGTTCTTCGTATTTGACCTCTTCGATCTGGATACCGCCGCGGCGGTTGGCAGCCTCGTTAATACCGGCTAATGTCAACCCTTCTACCGTGCGCCCGCCTTGTTTAAAGGAATAGACGTAATCCTGAATCGTCTGTCCCGTCATCAACTCAATAATAGCCTGATCATCCACCTGATCAACGACCTCGTATTCGGCAGTAACAGGAACCATTTCGTCCTTTTTTTCTTCAGCCATGATATCCTCCAATTCTCAAACATGCACAAACAACAATATTGGTTTAATATATCCGTTGATATATAGGGCTGACGCAGCGCGCAGTCTGCTCATTTGTAGCTGAACCGCCTCGCTTGCGGGGGTCAGAATGCCTGTGTTTTTTCACAGCTCACCAGCTCACAGAGTAGGGGCCCCGGTCACAATTGCGTAAATCCTAATATAGCCAAAAATGTTGATTGGTTGATTTACAATTCGTTTTATTTTGAGGTATATATAAGCAACGATATCGTTTATTATACCCTTTTATCCCATCATTTGTCAAGTATAATTATTAATATATGGGCATAAACGAAATCCTCTTCTTAAGTATTACATTCTCGTTCCTAAAAATGAAGGCACTTCTACTAACGATCCCACTGCTTTCGCTGTGGGTCGATGCCGGGTGTTTCGTTGCTTTGGCGAGAAAAACGTGACAACGAGCGGTATTTTGTGTTATAATTGGTTATCAGGTTGGAAACCCGCAGGACGAGCGTAGCCTATCAGAAACCATGCGCTTGCCTCCCAACTCGCAACGGGATAACTGCTTGATACTTGAAAAATTTGATTTTCATTGCTAAGTTTGCTATAATAACCAAAAATTGCGTATCGGAGTGTTGACGAACAGTGGTAACTCCTCTCCTCCAGATGCAGACAATCACTAAAGACTTCCCGGGGGTGCGAGCTTTAGACAACGTCTCTTTTGAAGTTCTCCGTGGCGAAATTCACGCGCTCTGTGGCGAAAATGGTGCCGGTAAATCAACACTGATTAAGATCCTCGGGGGGGTTTATCCCTTCGGAACTTATGATGGACAGTTACGCATGGATGGGGCCGAACAGCAATTTCACACGGTGAGCGACGCAGAGCGTGCGGGTATCGCCGTTATCCATCAGGAGTTAGCACTCATTCCAGAGATGACGGTCGCAGAGAACATCTATCTTGGTAAGGAGCCACAGCGAAAGGTAAAGCTAAGACAAATTCTGCCGGTGTGGGCAAAATTGGGTATTCTCGACAAAAACCGACTCTATCATGATGCAGGGCAGCTTTTGTCGCAATTCGGGTTGACGCTCCTCTTAGATCGTCCGGTTTATGAACTCGGTATCGGTCAGCAACAACTCGTAGAGATAGCAAAAGCCTTAGAACGTAGTAGGGATTGGGTCTCCCAACCGGAGGGTTTCCTCCGGGCAGAGGCAAGGGGCAGGGAAACCCTACCCTTACTGGTGCTTGACGAACCGACAGCTGCCTTGACGGAGAGTGAAGTGGTGGTTCTTCGACATGTCTTGATGCAACTCCGAGAAAAAGGGGGCGCATGTATTTACATCACCCACAAACTCCAGGAGATTTTTCAAATCGCTGATCGGGTGACGGTGCTACGTGATGGCAAAACAGTAGCCACACACGCTGTTGCTTCTCGTGAATGCACCGAAGACGTGCTCATTTCAGAGATGGTCGGTAGAGAGTTAACCACACGCTTTCCGAAACGGCAAACGCACTCGACTTCTGAAGATACATCTCATCAAGAAGTCGCACTCCGCGTAGAAAACTTGAGCACTTATCCTTCGGAACCCCCGCAGCTGGAAGATATTCGTTTTGAGGTGCGGCGCGGGGAAATTCTCGGTATCGCGGGGTTGATGGGGGCCGGTAGGACGGAGCTGATTAGCACTCTTTTCGGGGCTTATCCTGGAAGATGGGACGGTAACGTTTTTATAGACGGTGTACCCGTCGACATCCACGCCCCACATCACGCGATACAACACGGGTTGGGACTCGTCAGCGAGGACAGGAAGCGTTACGGATTACTTCTGGACGAAGATGTTGTCCGCAACATGACGCTTGCGAGTCTTGATGTATCGTCAGATATTGCATCCTACGGGCTCATTGATGACAACGTGGCATCTAAAAAAAGCAGGCATTATGTGGATTCTCTTCAGATTCGGACACCCTCGCTTGATGTCCCTGTGAACCACCTGAGTGGCGGAAATCAACAGAAAGTGGTTCTCGGCAAATGGCTAATGACGCATCCGAAGGTGTTGTTCCTTGATGAACCGACTCGCGGTATTGATGTCGGTGCGAAAACGGAGATCTACGCACACATGGCACAACTGGCACGAGAAGGTGTTGCGATTGTGTTCGTATCGTCTGAATTATCGGAGATTTTAGGCATGAGCGATCGGGTTTTGGTACTACACGCGGGAAAAATTACGGGCGAATGTATCAACGAAAATCTGACCCAAGAAGACCTTTTAACGATGATGTCTGGGGCGGCTGCTTTGTGAGGGGCGGGCTATGCTACAACTGCACGGTCTAACAGGAAACCATGCTACAACTACACAGCCTAACAGTCTATGCTACAACAGGCTATGCTACGACAGGAAACTATGCTACAAAGGTTGTGTGAATGGAAAATAGAAGCGAAATCATTATAACAGAGAGCCCTGATGAGACACAGGCACTCGGTGAGAAACTCGGCAAAACGCTCAAACAAGGAGATGTTATCGCGCTGATCGGTGATCTCGGAAGCGGTAAGACATGTTTGACACAAGGCATCGCGCGGGGTGTCGGTATCGAACCCAACGAGCTCGTCAGCAGCCCCTCGTATATCCTGATTAACGAATACAATGGAACGCTACCGATCTACCACATCGACTTGTACCGACTCGAAAATAGCGAGGAGATTGCTGAACTCGGACTCAGCGAATACGTAGAAGGCGACGGAATTTGTATCATTGAGTGGGCAGAGCGAATGACAGATGCCCTCCCAGACACCTGTATAAAGATTCACATAACGTTTAGAGAGACAAACCACTCAGAGAACGCTAACGAAGCAGACGTGGCAATATTAGAAAGCCTTGTAGATGAAAATATCCGACACATCGAAATCCAATATCCTATATCTCGATAGCGGCTCAGGCATCGGCGGTGGTCAACGGAGCCTTTTACTTTTGCTAAGCCTATTAGATAGGCATCGCTGGACACCTTTTGTCGGATGCCTTGGGGACAGTGCTTTCGCAGCAGAAGTCGCAAAGACAGACGCGAAACTTATTTCACTGTCTCTCCCGGCTGCGCACACTAAAACAGATAAAGTGAAACGGTTTACGGTTCGGGATCTACTGGAAGATGTGCAGCAATTCCGGGTTGTCCTTCAACTTCACCGAGCCGTAAAACGCCACGCGATAGATCTTATACACGCGAACTCACTCTCAGTGGCGCTCCTCGGCGGTATCGTTGCGAGGATAAACCGCATTCCGATCCTGATGCACAAACGTTATGCGACCTCGTATGGCATTTTGGACCGACTTTGCGAAAACTTCTCCAACACGTGATCCTGGTTTCAGAGGCGACGCGTTGGAACTTCGCGCCTGAGGGAAAGCAGACACTAATCTATAACGGTGTAGATTTAGACGTTTTTCGGGCATCCCCAGAAGAGGTAGAAACCCTCCGGAGAGAGCTCTTCCCCGGTGCTGACGCGTCACTCCTCACTGGGATCGTGACTCGGATTACACCGGAAAAAGGTATCCGTTTTTTACTTCACGCGATGGCGGAACTTAAGGGGAGAATACCTATTAAACTCTTGATCGTCGGGGGGCCCTATTTCCAAAAGGACGTTAACTATAGGGATTCCCTCCGCCGGGAGGTTGCAGATTTGGGTCTTGAGGACTCGGTCCTCTTCACAGGCTTTCTATCGGACACGCGTATTGTGATGAGTTTACTGGATATTGTATTGGTGCCCTCTATTATTCCAGAAGCTTGTCCGCGCACGATTATTGAAGCAATGGCGGTAGGTAAACCTGTGATCGCTACGCCGCTCGGTGGCAGCAAAGAACTTGTCACGCCCGAAACAGGCGTGTTAGTGCCCCCTGAAGATGCGTCAGCGATCGCGGAAGCTGTGATCGCCCTTGCCACTGACGGAGATCGATTGAGAACCATGGGAAAAGCCGCTTGCACTCGCGCTGCACAGTTATTCAGTAGCCAAAAGAACATGGTTTTGACAGAGGCAGTCTACACGGAATTGTTAGGGGCATCTTGATATATCGGAGGAACTATCATGGATGGAGATAGAAAAAAGGCAACCGGGCTGCCACAGGGGGGGCAGGCGAGCATAGGGCAACTGCGGCAAGTCTCTCGCTTGTTTGGCGAAGCCGTTGGTAACACCGATGCGTGGGTTGAGGTTCACCGAACTACGGATGAATGGGAAGTGAAACTCATTCAAGCCGCCTTGAGTGCGCAAAAGATCCGATGCAGGCCGATCGAATTAAAACAGGAACGCCACACTGTGCTTCTCGTGGCCCCCGAATATGAAGTGGAAGCTATGGCGTTGATTAGCCGTATCGACGCAGTTGTCACAGATAATGAAATGACAATGCGCGCCGAGGAAACAGCGGAAGCCCTCAAACAACGTGATATGGCCGCTGTCCAAGAAGCGAAAAAGCAACAGGTAGCTCCTGATGATCCAACAGAACTCCTCATCTCCGAACGCGAGGGGGTCGGCAGTGTCGTCTATGTTGCTGAGCGCGGTTATGAACTTCGTGTCGGTCCTGAACCTTACATTGCTGTGGCAGAGAGCGATTGGGAAGAATTCACAGATTTCAGCGCACAACGTCAAGAGTTTGTCATCCTTCTCCGCCACGAATATCCTGACCTTTTTGAGTGGATTCAAGAGGGAAAACTGCTTGCAGAATTCACCCGGCTCATCGAGATGACGTATCAAGAGGGGGCGCCAATTCCAGCCGCTCACAGACATGGTGTCACCTTCGATACTGAGAAATTTGATGGGCCGCCGTATCACCCGCTTGCACAGTTGAGTCTGGCTGTCGCAGTAGTCTCGGGGATTGCGGTGCTTTTCCAAGTGCCTTGGCTTGTCAACCTTGTGCTGGCTGTCGTGGCAGTTGCATCGGCGGTTGTTGCGAAATATCAGATTGATGCAAGCGATGGAAAATCAACAGGTATTCCGATGGCGCTGGGTGGGATTGTGCTTGCGTGTCTTGTCGTTATTTTTGCGTGGTGGTTGCGTCAGCGTCCGGAATCGGTAGCACCAGAGAAACCGCCTGTCCGTGAAATGGTTGAAAATCGATAGAAGGATAGCAATTATCTATTCACACCCAGAGGACTTACGCAGAAAGCTCTTTTGTAGCATAACCTGTTAGGTCGGGTTTGCTTATGCGGGCTTAGTATTAGCGGCCCTTGTCTCTAAGTCCCAGAGGAAATTACACACAAAAAATATTGACATTTATGGCTCAGATAGTGTATACTTTATTTAAAATGGATCCAGCTTGCTCTTTTGCAGCATAACCTATTAGGCTGTGCCAGTTTTTGTATCATAACTTGTTAGTTCGTAGCATAGTCTGTTAGGCTGTGCATCCTTCGTATCCTTCGTAGCATGGTTCCTTTAGGAGACCGCGCATCCTTCGTAGTATAACTTGTTAGGTTGTCCAACTCAGGGAAACCTAATCTGAAAAACAATACACCGGGGCTTTTGGAAGGCCCCATAAGTTCACAATATTTTTCAAACGATCGCTTATTTTAGGAGGAGAGTAATGTTTTCAAATAAAACGAGATTTTCTTTCGCAAGTGTAGTGGTTTTGTTGGCATTTGCCTTGCTGCTGGTGCCAGCTGCCGTAGAGGCTCAACTTAGCTGGAGTCGTACAGAATCCGATTTAAATTGGGCTCACGGTAGCGCTATCACTCATAATTTGCCAACCGCTCAGGGTGCCGAAGGTAATATAACCTACGGGCTAACGCCTTCCCTCCCTAATGATTTGTCCTTTAGTACAGCCGGCGTAATCAGTGGGACTATCGCGCAGGGCAAGGCAACCACAGCGTATACTCTCACTGCCTCGGCACCGGGTGAGACCGCAATTACGCAGACGTTTAATATCACCGTGCATTCCCCGGCTGTTGTGGTCGGTTCACCGTCGAACCAAGTTGCCACGGTAGGGACGGCGTTCAGTCTTGTTTTGCCAGTGGCAACGCAAGAGGATGGCGATACGACGACGTATACGTTGACGGGGTCTATTCCGGACGGTTTAACCTTCGCAGAGGCGAGTCGGACGCTTGCTGGAACCCCTACCACAGCAGCCGCAGCAGTTACACTTACGTATACTGCGGTTGATAGCGGCAGTCAGACTGGCGATGGGAATAGTAGTAACACTTTTACGCTGGCTGTTAATCCAGCGGTTCCAACGGGTGTTACGGCAGCTGCGGGTGTTGGGAAGATAACGGTGACGTGGACGGGTGGTGCGAACAGTGGATTTGAGTATGAAAAAGATAGTGGTGCGTGGACAGCTGTTGGCACATACCCGTTAGAACTAACGGGCCCAGCTGGCACAGAAATCTCAGTGCGCATCCGTGTGGCAGCCGCAGGTAGTATCCCTGCGAGCACGCCTTCTGCAGCTGCGACGGCAACGCCAACACCTCCCGCCCCCGCAGCTCCGACAGGCGTTGCGGCAGCTGCGGGTGTTGGCAACATAAGGGTGACGTGGGCGAATGGTGCGAATAGTGGGTTTGAATATAGCCAAGATAGTGGTGCGTGGACGGCTGTTGGCACATACCCGTTAGAACTAACGGGCCCAGCTGGCACGGAGATCTCAGTGCGTATCCGTGTGGCAGCCGCAGGTCAGACCCCCGCAGGAACGCCTTCTGCAGCTGTATCGGCAACCCCAACGAATCCACAGCCGGCTGCCCCAACGAGTGTTGCGGCAGCTGCGGGTGTTGGCAACATAAGGGTGACGTGGGCGAATGGTGCGAATAGTGGGTTTGAATATAGCCAAGATAGTGGTGCGTGGACGGCTGTCTCCGCATACCCCTTAGTGCTAACGGGACCCGCTGGCACTCCCATTTCAGTGCGCATCCGTGTGGCAGCCGCAGTGAATACGCCTGCGAGCACGCCTTCTGCAGCTGCGACGGCAACGCCAACACCTCCTCCCCCCCCCGCTCCAACAGGCGTTACGGCAGCTGCGGGTGTTGGCAACATAAGGGTGACGTGGGATAGTGGTGCGAATAGTGGGTTTGAATATAGTCAAGATAGTGGTGGTGCGTGGACGGCTGTCTCCACATACCCGTTAGAGCTAACGGGGCCTGCTGGCACTCCCATTTCAGTGCGCATCCGTGTGGCAGCCGCAGGTCAGACCCCCGCAGGAACGCCTTCTGATCCTGCTACGGCAACGCCATTGCCAGGCTCAGGCCCACCCCCGGTACCCCTACCCCCAACAGGTGTTAGGGCCACAGCGGGTGATGAAATGATAACGGTCACTTGGAATGGAGGTGCTTCGGAAACGGCATCTCTGTATGACTATAGCAAAGATAGCGGTGCGTGGACACCTGTGTCAAGATACCCCTTAGAGATAGAAGGCCCTAATGGCACTCCCATTTCAGCCCGCATCCGTGTGGCACGATCAGGAAATACGCCTGCAGGAACGCCTTCTGATCCGGTGACGGCAACGCCAAGGCCAGACACAGTTCCCCCCGCCCCGACGGGTGTTACGGCAGCTGCTGGTCCTGGCAAGATAACGGTGACTTGGGATGGCGGTATGACGACTGCCCATGACTATAGCACGGATAATGGTGTGAATTGGCCGGCTGTCTCCACATATCCCTTAGAGATAGAGGGCCCAGCTGGCACTCCCATCTCCGTGCGTATCCGTGTAGCAGCCGCAGGTCAGACCCCCGCAGGAACGCCTTCTGATCCTGCTACGGCAACGCCAGGACCACCGCTGCCGGCTGCCCCGACGGGTGTTGCGGCAGCTGCGGGTGTTGGCAACATAAGGGTGACGTGGGATAGTGGTGCGAACTCGGGCTTTGACTATAGCAGAGATAATGGTGCGTGGACGGCTGTTGGCACATACCCCTTAGTGCTAACGGGCCCTGCTAACACTCCCATTTCAGTGCGTATCCGTGTGGCAGCCGCAGGTCAGACCCCCGCAGGAACGCCTTCTGCAGCTGCGACGGCAACGCCATTGTCAGACTTGACTCCTCCAATTGTCAGAGCAGAACCTGGTCCTGGGAAGATAACAGTGCGTTGGGAGAGGCTTCCAAACACTCGGTATGAATATAGCAAAGATGATGGCAACTGGACGGCTGTTGGCAGCACATACCCGTTAGAGATAGAGGGCCCAGCTGGCACTCCCATCTCCGTGCGTATCCGTGTAGCAGCCGCAGGTCAGACCCCCGCAGGAACGCCTTCTGATCCTGCTACGGCAACGCCATTAGACCCGCGAACACCGCTCCCTCCAGACCATGTTACGGCAGAAGATGGTGATGGGAAGATAACAGTGCGTTGGGAGAGGCTTCCAAACACTCGGTATGAATATAGCAAAGATGGTGGCAACTGGACGGCTGTTGGCAGCACATACCCGTTAGATCTAACAGGGCCTAATGGCATCGAAATCTCCGTGCGTATCCGTGTGGCAGCCGCAGGTGAGATCCCCGCAGGAATTCCTTCTGATCGTGTGGTAGGCATACCAACGGGCCTCCCGCCCCATCCCCCAGTGGGTGTTACGGCAGCACCTGGTCGTGGCAAGATAACGGTGACTTGGGATGGCGGTATGACGACTGCCCATGACTATAGCACGGATAATGGTGTGAATTGGACGGCTGTCTCCACATATCCCTTAGAGATAGAGGGGCCTGCTGGCACTCCCATCTCCGTGCGTATCCGTGTGGCACAAGTGCGTACTACCCCCGCAGGAAGGCCTTCTGATCCTGTGACGGCAACGCCACTACCCGTGCTACAGCCACCACGCCCGATGGGTGTTACGGCAACTGCGGGTGATGGGGAGATAACGGTGACTTGGCCTGACTGTTCGACTGACTATGAATACAGCACAGACCACGGTGAGCATTGGACATCTGTCTCGACATGTCCCTTGGTAATACCAGCACCTAATGGCACGGAAGTCACAGTCGAGATCCGTAAGAAAGCCGCGAATGGTGTCCCCGCTGGAGGAGCTACCAGTGTGACATTAACCCTACCGCCAGATGGGATTCCCGCCCACGGCTATGCGGTCTTTGTGCATTCTGGTGCGACGGGAACAGATACGGGTATTTCTGATGATGTAAAGACCATAGAAGTTACGCAGAACAAAGTTGTGGGCAATAAGGATATGCCGGATCTCTGGGATTTCTTCCACAATGACGGCACGATTATCGTTAAGGGGCCTGCGGGTGCGGCAGTGGGTGATTTGAAGATCACAGAAATCATGGCTGCAAAGGATGCTACTTTAGGGGGTCGTTCTAAGTATTGCCAGTGGATTGAAGTCTACAACCGCACGGATACGGACATTGACTTCAGAAGGGAGGGGTGGATGCTTGACTTTAGACAAGGCAGCGTTTCGCCGGTGCCTGCTGCGGTTTCTGCGTCAGCTGCGGGGCGGGTGGATCTCATGAGTAATACGGGGAACCCGGGCTACTGGGACATCAAGAGCACAGGCGGTCGCACCGAAGCGACACCTACAGCCCCTGCGGTGGACCTTGTGTCTATGTATCGGAAACTAAAACACCTCAGAGATCGATCGCATGCCGATCATGCGAAAGATGATGGCGATCCGGAGAAAGCTGCCACATGGCTTGTCTCTATAAGGCCTAGCCAGCTGTTTGGTCGCCGTGTTGGAAGCCCAGGCTTTCATCATGTGGAGCCTCCCGCGCCGAAGACGGTGCCGTCCATAGAAGTGCTCATCAACGAGATTGGCAATAGTAGTACAGATGCCAACGATTGGGTTGAACTGATGAATACCACAAACAAGGAGGTGAATCTCAAGAAGTGGGAACTGAATATCGTGAGGGCGGGGGACAGCGGTCCTGAAGAGACGCAGTTGGTCTCCTTCCCGGATAATGATAACACGAAACTCCCAGCGAAGGGTATCTTGTTGATTACGCACTCGGATCCGACGGCTTCGGGGAATGACCTGGCTGCGGGTGTTGCGATTAACAAGGCAGCGGCTGACCGGGTCAAACGCGGTGTGCAATCCCTGTATTACGTGGATAGCAAGCTTGTGCTCCCGAACGATAACAGCAAATATAACCTTATCCTTCGCAATGCGAATGACAAAGAAGGCAAGCCAACGCACATTGTTGACCATGGCGGCACCTATTTTGCGGAAAAAGATGACGATACCTTGGAGACAGAGGTCTGGCCCCTTCAGTTATGGGCTGCGGGGCACGGCAATGTGATTGATGGTGCCGATGAGGAGGATTTCCGTGCGGGGCGCGTCTATCAACGAAATGGTATGCAGAGTGGTATCGGCGAGAAGCATTGGAAGAAAGTGGGTTTCACGGGTATCGGCTATGATCGCACGGCTGCTAAAACCGATGAAAACGGGGGCACCCCCGGCTATGCCAACGATGCCCTGAAAGACAAACTCGGTAACCTTGACGATGATGCAGATATCGCGATCTCTGAGATCATGTTTAGTGCGGGCTCTGGTAAACGTTCGCTGCCGCAGTGGATAGAACTTTACAATTCTTCGCTGACTCAGGGCGTGAACCTGAACGGCTGGAAACTGGAGATCCAGAACGCACGGCATGAGGACTTAGATGCCCGTCAGAACGCCACACTCACACTTGGCGCCGTCACTATCGCACCGAATCAGACGGTATTGATTGTTTCTACCAGTGGTTCTAACTCGGGCAAAGACCATTTCCCGGATACCCGGACGATAGACCTCTGGACATCGCATCGCACCGCTCTGGACATGGAAGCGCGCACCGATACCGTGCTGAGTGCTGCGGGCTTCTATTTGAAGCTTATTGACAAGGATCAGATTCTTGTTGACGAAGTCGGTAACACGGACGGGAATCGCCGCACAGACGATGCCCCCGATTGGGCTCTGCCGATGGGGGTGAATAGCGATGGGGATCGTGTATCTATGATACGTAGATATGACGACGGCAGTGCTGAGGATGGTACGGTAGCAAGCGGGTGGTTCTCTGCAGAAAATATCGTCGCCTACGCAGTCGGATATCGAGAACTGACCTACTATGGGGATAGCGACGATGTCGGCACGCCGGGTTTTCATGGGGGTGGCCCCCTGCCCGTCTCCCTGTCCAGTTTCCGCCCCGCACGAGACACTGCTACTGGCGAAGTCCGCATCCGTTGGATTACCGAGTCCGAACTGAATAACGCAGGTTTCAATATACTGCGGAGTGAAACAAAGACCGGCGAGTTCGCAGTCGTCAATCTCAAAGGCATTATCCCCGGACACGGCACGACGGCTGAAAAGCACGCCTACACCTGGACGGACGCCTCTGCGAAACCCAACGTCGTCTACTACTACCAGATAGAAGACGTCTCCTTAGATGGCACGCGCACCACCTTGCGCACCACGCATCTTCGGGGCAACGTCAACGCTGCCGGTAAGCTGACGACGACGTGGGGGGATCTGAAAACGCAAGACTAATGTGTAGAGACGCGCACGTGTCGCTACATGAATAGGTTCATTCAGGGATACAGCCTATTTGAACGAACCTACCAACTACAAATAAAGGCGGTGTATGCAGCATACACCGCCTTTATTGTTTAATTCGCAGTAGGCTACAGCCCTTGCTTTCGGGGAGGGGGGTAGGATGTTCCTTTGTAGGCTCCCCCCTTGCTTGTGGGGCAGGGGGCGGTAGAATGCTTGTGTTTTTTCACAGATCGACATCTCACAGAGCAGGGGGCCACGGTCAAAATTGCGTCCGTCCCAACTCATTTCCTCTTGCCTCCCCTTTGAATCCATGCTAAATTAACGGCATGCAAGAAACTATAACCATTTGCATTATGTGCAGACGTGTGGTATAATTTAGATAAAGCAATATGTTACACCGCGAAGTTAGCAAAACAGAGCTATCCATTATAGAAGACGGCGCACCGGTACTTACGTGCTGTTACGGTGATCTTGGATGTCCGATCTATTTCCATCCCCTCTACGCCCCGAATGGACAGGTCGTAACGGGCGACGAGGACACCCGGGCACAGTATCCGCCGGGGATCTGCTTCACACTCGGAACCGTCAACGGCGAAAGGCTTGACCGACAGCTATGTAGGCGGCAACTGAGCCCGTCTATTAGGGAGGGCTCGAAGGAATTTGGGGTCGGTACAACGTGGAGTGCCCAGAATCCGACGCTGATAGAGACACTCACGACAAAAGTCCATCCGCGGAAAACTGAAGTCCAGGTCCTGGATCTTGCTATTGCATTACAGGCACCAACGGCCTCGCTCGAATTTACGGGCAGCATCGGACTTGGGGCGCGGGCGATCGAAATGGAGTACCGGAAAGCATCCAATGCAGACGGACGCATCGGTGAGTCGGAAGTCAACGGAAATAAATCGGCATGGGGAACGCTTTCAGGTATTACGACTGCTGAGCAAAACGCTGTCGGTATCGCTATTTTTCCACATCCGACAAACGGGGAGGCAACATTTTTTGCTGACGATACATCTTATGGATTTCTGTTTGCACAAGTTGCACCTTTTACAGTGGATGCGGGTGCGACACGCACTTTGAGATACCGTGTTCTTGCATACATCGGAGATCTCTTTACCTTAGATGTCTGGAAACATCATGCGGGTTACATCGATTGAGTTTCTATAGGAGAGATTTCCGAATTCCGATTCCTTGCTGATGGCTGATAACTAAAAACTTCTATGAAAGACCAAACGCTTTTCCCGCTTTATAATAAAGAGGAGCCAGCGGGTGATCCGCGGCAAATCCTACAGACGAGCACGCCTTCACATGCCCGGCGCGTTTACATCGAAACCTATGGGTGCCAGATGAACGTCAGTGATAGCGAGCTCATAGCGGGTATCTTGATGCAAAACGGACACCAGACCGTGGCACATCTCGATGATGCCGATGTCGTCCTTGTCAATACCTGTGCGATCCGGGAAAACGCTGAAACCAAAGTTATCAATCGCCTTGTGCAGCTTAACCACCGGAAACGCCGTCAACCTGACCTTATTATAGGTGTATGTGGCTGTATGGCACAACATCTCCGGGACAAACTCTTGGGTGCAGCACCTTATGTGGACCTCGTGCTGGGCCCCGATGCCTATCGGGATCTACCGGTAGCCCTCGAGTCTTTGGTGCCTGGTGTCGAATCGCGCGTTTCCCTCACTGATGGGGATCCGTTTGTCGGATGGCGTTTGGACAAAAGCGAGGATTACGCTGATATCGCCCCCATCCGGAAAGAAGGAATCCGAGCATGGCTCACAATTCAACGCGGCTGTGATAAGATGTGCACCTTCTGCATCGTCCCCTTCGTCCGCGGTAGGGAGCGGAGCCTTCCGCTCAAATTTCTCGTTGGGGATGTCGAAAAACTCGTAGATCAAGGCTTCAAAGAAGTCGTTCTGCTCGGTCAGACGGTTAACTCCTACCATGACAATAATGCCGATTTTGGAGATCTTCTCTATGCCATCGGCGATGTTAACGGGTTAGAGCGCGTGCGGTTCACTTCGCCACACCCAGCAGATGCGACAGACAGCATGATTGATGCGATGGCGAGTTCTCCGACCGTCTGTAAACACCTACACCTCCCACTCCAATCCGGTTCTGCCGAAGTGTTAGAACGGATGCGGCGCACGTACACAGCTGAGGAATACCGTAACCTTGTCTCCAAACTTCGCGAACGTATCCCTGACATTGCTATCACAACCGATATCATCGTCGGTTTCTGCGGCGAGACGGAAGAGGCGTTTATGGAGACATACAAAATGATGGCGGACATCCGCTACGATTCTGCATTCATGTTCAAGTACTCCGAACGCGAGGGAACCCTGGCGCACAAAGCCTTTCCTGACGATGTGCCGGAGCCGGTAAAAGGTGAACGGCTTGAACGGATCGTCCAACTCCAAGAAAACATCTCCGCAGAAATCAATCGTGATACCGTGGGTGATACCGTTGCTGTGCTTATAGAGGGTGAATCACGGCGGGATGCAGATAAATATCACGGAAAAACCGACGGCTTCAAAACTGCCGTATTTCCGAAGGCACTTGATACCAAAATCGGCGATGTGGTCAATGTTCGTATTGACACGACGACTGCACACACCTTAATTGGACAGACTGTTTGATGAACAAACTTAGCATCGCATCGGTGGGCACGGTTTGCCCAACCGGGCCAGTTTTGGTGTTTAAATAGATACGTATGAAACGCTAATGGACAAACTGAGAATCAAAAGCAGAACTGAAATCCAAAAAATGAAACGGAGTGGCCAAGCCGCGGCGGCTGTGCTCAAACGCATCGGTGAAGCAATTACTCCGGGCGTATCGACTGCTGACTTGGAGCGCGTTTCTCGTGAAACAATCGCCGAGGTCAACGCGATATCTTCTTTCTTGGGCTATCAACTTCCAGAACACGAACCTTATCCTGCCACAATATGTACCTCCATCAACGATGTCGTCATCCACGGGATTCCCGACGAAAATCAGGTACTCAAAGATGGGGACATCATCGGGATTGATACGGCAGTCAGTATCGATGGCTACCACGGTGACAACGCTTTTACCTTTCCTGTTGGCGATGTCTCACCCTCCGCTGCCCGGCTGCTGAAGGTGACACGCAGCTCCCTTTACGATGCGATTGTCGAAGCGAAACCGGGAAACCGTGTCGGCGACATCTCTTCCAAACTACAGCGAGGCGCGGAATCCCAAGGTTTTTCCGTGCTTCAGAACTTTTCTGGACACGGCATCGGCCGGAGCCTCCATGAAGCACCAGAGGTGCCTTGCATGGGAGTCGCAGGGCGCGGCTTACGGCTCAGACCGGGCATGGTCCTCGCGATTGAGACAATGGTTAACATCGGGCTTCCCGATGTACACATACTCACAGACGGGTGGACGGTATCAACGGTAGACGGAAGCCTCTCGGCGCTCTTTGAACATACCGTGGCGATACTCTCAGATGGACCCGAAATCTTAACAGGTAGCACATTGTGGGAAACCTAAGCACAAAAATTATTGCCGTCATCACTGCCCTCTTTCTCTTTATTTCTCTCTCTCTCATTTTCGGATATGCGCGCATTGAAGGCACGATGCTTGAGGTCCAGAAAATCTTCTACTATCACGTCTCCGCCGCACTGACGGTTTTTGTGGCGTTCGGTGTCAACTGTGTTTTTAGTATCAAGTATCTCATCCAAAGGAAACCCAATGACGACCTACTCGCGGTCGCCGCTGCTGAATTGGGCATCGTCTTTTGCACGATTGCCCTTCTCTCTGGACCTATTTGGGCAAGATACGCGTGGAATACATGGTGGAATTGGGAGGCGCGCCTCACGAGTACGCTTGTGCTCTGGCTGATGTATACCGGTTACTTTATTCTCCGCTCTGCGCTGGAGGGCGAGAGGCGCAGGCTCTATTCTGCGGTTCTCGGTATTATCGCCTATCTTGACGTACCGATCGTTTATTATGCTGTGGACATCTGGCAGGGGGGACTGCATCCCGACCGTGGAACAAAGTGGAATCTCGAAGCAACAATGCGACATACATGGTTGGTGGCACTCATCGCACTTGTGTTGCTATTTACTTTCCTACTCATCGTGCGGTATCGTATGAAGAAAGCACAAGCGCGCTATGAGGCCATACAACAGCAACACCTCGCGGAGGTATCCTCATGAAAATAGCAGTATTCGTCAGTTTTTTAGCGGTTTTGATTATCTTCTTTTTTCTGGCGCAGGTACCGATTACCTTGACCGCTGATGAAGTTGCTAAGGCTGTTTCGGAAGCCACGTCTGAGTTTGGCGGGGCTGTCGATGAAGCGTTACTGGAACAGGCAATGCAGTTGTCTGTTGCGAAGCTCGAAAAAGGGCAGCGCACACGCCTGAAATATCTCGCCTCCGCGTATCTGGTTATCTGGCTGGTGTTTATCCTCTATGTCCTGTACTTAGAGCGACAACAGCACGAACTCGACAAACGGCTCGCTCAACTCGAACAAGCATCTGAGGTATCTCATGAAAACGTTCCTTTTCAAGACACAACAGACGCTTGAACAGCCGCTCACAGAAGTTTTTTCATTCTTTGCCGATGCCCATAATCTCGCTGTGATTACACCCCCATGGCTCCGTTTTGAAGTCCTAACGCCTGCTCCCATTGAGATGTCTTCCGGTACGCGGATTGATTATCGCCTGAGGCTTCGCGGCATACCCCTCCACTGGCAGAGCGAGATTACAGCGTGGGATCCACCACACGCCTTTGTCGATGAACAACGGCGCGGACCGTACCGGCTCTGGCGGCACACGCATACTTTTGAACAGACAGAGGCAGGAGTCGTGGTAGGCGATTCAATCAAATACGCTGTGTGGGGCAATCAGATCGTTAACAAATTGTTTGTGCGTCCGGATATAGAGAAAATCTTTGCCTATCGCTCGGAGCAGCTTGAGGGAATCTTCCATCGCGATGCGGCTTCATAGGGGAAACAAAAAACTGCCGTATAGACGGATTCTACCATAGTAATGCATCACCCGTTCTACGAAGTATAACGTCTCGTTGGCGCCTTGAAAATAACCGTGTGGCGGCACGCCACTTCCCCACGCTTCCCTGTGTATATCCACATCCCTTTGCGTGAGTTGACTGAGCGCTATGCTCACCGGCCCCCACAACGATGGATCCGCACCATCACGATGACGGACGAGTGCTTGCGCATCGCGAACCCGGCCCAGTCCGCCGTTGTAGCTGGCTAACACCAGTCGGTCTCGATCCGCATCGGGACTATCAGGAAAGGCGTGATATAAGGTATGTAGATAGCGCGCTGCACCCGCAATGTTCTGTTCCGCATCAAGTGGATCTTCGACACCGAGTTCTTCTGCCGTCGTTGGCATCAGCTGTGTCAATCCGATTGCCCCTACAGCACTCACTGCCTTTTCGTTGAACCCAGATTCCTGCACAATCAGGGCACAAACCAGGCGGGCATCTAATGACTCTTTGACGGCATACTTCTGGATCAGTCCCTTGTATTCAAAAATTTTCGGCGTAAGTGCGAGCAGACGCAGATCAGGTGGGAAACCGTTGATAATCCCGCTGATTAGGAAAATCAGAAGAAACGTTGTAAGAATGAGGAGAACTGTCCGTTTGCGAATCATTTGTGGGTTATAGGTTATAAATTATAAAGCAGTAGGGAATCAACAGCTTAGAACTTACGGCCCCTAAAAGAGATAGCCTGTCTCAAATATAAACCTATGCGCTTGATCCGTTTGTCCCTTGTGGTGTTCGGTATTTTGCGTGTGCTGCCATCCGTAAGCGAGTGAAGCATTCCACCCGTTTAATGGACGATAAGAGAAAGTTCCGCCAATTTCCGTCGTCCGAGCAACAATACCTGTAGGGAACGAAAGTGCCTCGTAATCTTCTCCGTAAAACCGATCGGCAACTGTTCCGTCTCCGCGTCGCGTGAGCATCGTTCGGATTTCTGCCTTCGTGGAAACAGTGAGCTGATAGGACGCTGAAAATTGAAACGTATCTGAATCTGTGCCAATTGGGTGTCCGATAACATAACCGAAGTGCGTGAACTGATTATCAGGCACAAGATGCGTGTATGCCCATCTATTGACGCGCGCGTATTCGCTATGAATACCGAGATGCCGTTTGAAGCGTCGCGGGTACCACGTCCCCCCTAAGAGCCACGCAACTGCATGCGGATCGTTTGAAGTCCGGACGTATTGAATATCGTCGATAAGCCATTCACCGTAGAGCCGTACGCCGTCAATCGGACGGATCGCAACATCAAAGGCGAACATAATATTATCATCGGCTTTGGCATGGTATTGTAGCGCGTAATAGAAAGTGATCGGATTCGCGTATTCCCACTCCACTGTTTGGGCATCACCGCCGTAAAGCACCCACTCAGCGACACCGATTTCTACGCGGTCGTTGAATTGATAGTCGAGTCGGTGTCCACTCATATAACGTTTCGCCAGATACCGTTTTTCACCGTCATCGTACCAGGTTGAATTCAGTTGCGTAGTGAAGGCTGTTGCTTTAAACTTTTTTCCGAGTCTACCTGTGAGCCGAATGTGGTCAAAGGGTGGTGAGTTATCCGAGATACCGACCGTTTTGAAAGAACTCGCCCCCCAGAAAAGCCAATCTCTACCGACGAGTAAATCAAGGTGTGTACTGTTTACTTGTAGGTAGCTTCTTTTGAAATCTATGATGTATCCGCGGGCGCGATGCCACGGTTCGAAACGTTGCTCGGCGGTTTTTCCATCAAGCGGAGGTTTTTCAAAGTTCTGTGCCTCAAATTCAGAATAAATTGTTAAGCGCGGGGCAGCCCGTCTGTCTACTTTGCCGATTGTATATTGGAACGCACTTTCAATGGCGGGTGCTATTTTCTCCTCTGTTGCTCGCAATTGTGGAAGCGCATTTACCGTCAATCCCCGCGCCGCGGCGATTTCCTGTCGAAATTCCCGTTTCAGTTTTTCGAGGAGGTGTCTATCAATTGCCGATGTAGCGACCTCGCCTGCTTGAACTCGCGATTCCGCCTGCGCTACAATCTCCGCTATTTCTGCCCGTGAGAGGGGTGCGGTTTGGCGATGAAATCCACCCGTTATACCATCGGTCTCTAATTTCGCCAGTGCTTCCGTAATCCATCCGTCGAAGTTCAGTGGTATATCTGGGGCCCCAGCAGCAGTGTTTACAATGAACAAA
This sequence comes from Candidatus Poribacteria bacterium, assembly GCA_965202725.1. Taxonomy (GTDB): domain Bacteria; phylum Poribacteria; class WGA-4E; order WGA-4E; family WGA-3G; genus WGA-3G. The sequence continues at coordinate 1,899,038 of OZ241845.1, read as the reverse complement.
AACACGAGGCAAACAGAGAGCAATTGTTCTCGGTTTTCAGTTTGCAGTTTACTGACCGCTGACGACTGACGACTGATCATCATTCGCTGCCTCCAGTTTCTTTACATAGGCATCGATGTGGCGGAACTGCCATGTCCAGCGTGTGTTATAAAGGAACTGCCGGAGATCAAAGCGGTTGTCGTCCGGCGAATAAGATTCGGCGTGATAAGCCGGTGTCAACGTCGTCATTTTGTGTCGGTTGATGGAATAGTATGTGAAGAACCGTTTTACTTTTTCGGCGACTTCACGCGGCGGCAAGTGGTCCCACTCCTGCACTAATTTCTCAAACATGCTAACGGGCCCGCATTGCTCCATTTTTCGGAGTTGTCCGAAGCGACTCAATTCCCCATAAGTCATTCCCATATCGTCTTCATCCGTCTGCGTGTAGGTTTCAGTTATCGGTTCGAGTTCCGCTGTCGGGGGTGCCTCTACAATTTCAGCGAGAATGGAATAACCGAGTGCGTCTTTCGCCCAATTCAGGAATCGACGCAAATCGTGTTTGCTAATACCGCCGATTGGGTTGATGTCACCGCTGCTGCAATCGTATTTTGTCAAGTAGCCGCGCAGTGCCTCATCGACGTTTCCAGTCCCTAAAACAAGAAGTGTCCCTTGGCGGTTTCGCGTCCATGGCATCATCTGTGCAAAGAGATAGCTAATCACCATCCGCAATCTCGCTTGTATATTTTGGAGGGCTTGGTTTTCTGTATATGTTCCGCCTTCGACCTTGAATCGCGGTGTCTTCTGCGTGATATGGGTGAAGAGCGATTGTAAGGCGTTAACGAGTCCATCCATGTTAATGTTCAGGTGATACGCGCCTATCTGTTCAGCGAGCTGCTTTGCACGTTTCTGTGTGTCACGGGAACTGTTCTCGGTTCCAATGTAACACGTATACAGTAGGCGATTCGCGAGCACACATGGATCCGTAAAAACATCTGATGTTTCCCCTTTTTCCAACCATCGTTCAACGTCTCTGATGACGGTTTCATCATTTTCACGAATCGCTGCCGCGACGAGCTGACACATAGAGCCGACAAGCGTCGCAACCGCACCACTATCCGCCCCGCCGGAAAGCGGAATGAAGTATCCTGCCGCCCCTGATCTACGTAGATAGTCCCAAAGCCAACACGCTGGCCCGAGAGCGATCTCTTCTTCGGGTTTGTGGTAATGTGGAACGATTTTCGGACTTGCGCGCCGTGCAATTTCTGAACCCGCAGGATCGAATTCAAAATCGACATCAATTTGTGGCAGTGCAGGTATTTTGCTTGCTTGAACAGCGCGGCTCGCTTTCGTCCCCCGGTACGCGCGTACAGCATCAAGGTTCACCGTTGCCGTGATGACCTCTACATCTTTGAGTGAAAATTGCGTGCCTTGTGCCAATATCTCGCCGTTCTGGGCGATGAGTGCGCAACCATCAAAATAGAGCCTCCCCCCATCGCATCCCTGTTGATTCGCGTAGACATATACACCACCGTTCTTTTCGCTCGCATTTCGGATAAGCGCGATGCGCGTATCCAATTTCCGCAATTCATGGTGAGACCCCGATCCGTTGGTGATAATCTCAACCCCGGCATTACCGAAGTGGATATGCGGGCTCATCGGTACAAACAATTCCTCACACGTCTCAGATGCTAAGAGGGTCTCACCGATGGCAATCGCTGCGATACCGATAGGTACTTTCCGTTCTCCTGTGAGTTCGCGGATCTCGCGAGGCAGTGTATAGGGTTCAGTCGTCCATCCGTGTTCCCAGGCTGCAAACCACCGATGTTCCCGATAGTTACCATCGCTTGCCAAGACCATTTTCGGGCGAATCAATAACACCTGACCATCTAAGACGAAGACTCGACAGTTATATCTGACATTTCTGTGCATGACCGGCATACCGATGTCGCAGAGAATACCGTCTGTATGTCTCCCTTTGAGGATATGCGCCAAAGATTCCCAACTGTGTTGCAGTGTGTCTAGCTCTAAGAAATGGTCTTCACAAGAGTAGCCAGGGATCTCCAGTTCCGGTCCCAGCCGATACCGAGCCCCGCGCGTTTTAGCGATCTCGATGGATTCGATGATACGCGCTGTATTCCCTTCAAAATCGAGGCTCCACTGATTCAGATTGCACGTTGCGAGCACAGCTTTCATTTTTTAATTGCTCCCTGCGCAAAAACATCTCTTCACTAGCCGGCAATAAGCATGAGCCAACAACCGTTTCACGTTTTCTGTGGTTTCTTCCGCGCCGCTGGAAACAAGATGTTGTTCAGGATTAACCGATACCCCGGCGAATGCTTGTGCAAATCGAGGTTCGTCGGAATTTTTCCTTCACCTACGAAATGGCTATAATCTTCTGGATCGTGTCCACCGAGAAATGTAAAAGTGCCTTTTCCTAATTTACCGTGGATATATTTTGCGTAGTTTGTGCCTTCCACTGCTCCGAGAATCGTGACAGAGCCGCGGATCCTATCCATGTGAAACGATGTCGTCTGCCCGAGGTAGCCGTGTACAACGTTTACATGATTTTGTGTGAGCATCGTCGGAATGGGGTCGTGTTTTGCTGCGAACTCGAAAAGTTGGAAATCCTCAACTCCGCTCTGTGCATCCCTATCAGGATTTGGGTTGTCTATATCCGAGAATTCGTATCTATAGGGATTCGTGTAGAGTTTGAAGTTTTCAAACGCCAAGGTCCGTTGAAAATCAAGGTGCGCTTCCGCATCTGCTTCAATAGGCGTTCCATCTAATTCAGGCGCGACAATGTCAATTGCGCCACCGCGTGTTGCCAATGCGATATCCAAGGTTTCAGGGGCGGAACACATCGCAAAGATAAACCCTCCGTTGGCGATATAGTCTGCGATCATCTGTGCCGTCTGCCCCTTATGCTGTGGGACGCGTCGGAATCCTGCTGCTGTAGCAGCTTGTTCAAACATTAACATCCGTTGTTGATACCAGACCTGCGTCGAAAATGAGGCGTGAAATTTGCCGTGTTGCCCCGTAAAATCCTCGTGGTGCAGATGTAGCCAGTCGTAGTCATCTGTCTCTAAAACGCCGCTTTGTACCTCTTGATCCCAGATGACATCGTAGGGAATCTGGGCATAGTCCAGTGCAATTTTAACAGCATCGTCCCATGGATCTCGATAAGGCGATGCCTCTGAGGGGGCGTATACTGCAATCTTCGGTGCCTTTTCCAAGAGAATCTCGTCCATGTTGCTGCCGTGGAGAACAGATTCTTTAATGGTACTGTAGGTCGCGTTGTCCATGGGTTCAAAGCTGACCCCCAGGAGCGCAGCGCGCATTCGGACATCTGAAGCGTCCGGCAGCACAAATGCGCCACCACGGTAATTCAGCCACCAATAACATCGATACTCACGCGGCACTTCTAATGCCCAGTATGTCAAGCCGTAAGCCTTCAGATGGTTCGTCTGTGCGCCGAGATCCATCGGTATCAGGAGCCACTGCGCGGCAGCGATGTTTGTGCCAATAAGGAACAATAAAAGGACAAGGCCGAAGGGGCAGCTCATCCCGTTTGGGATATGGAGATGTTTCGTGGGTCGTATATTCATCAGTTTTTGTATGGCGTGTTTACTTGTGGATTACCCGCGACAGCCGCTGGTTCACGCCCAAATACAACGTGTCCATTGTGTATCAGTGCCGTCTCGGTAGGTTCAGGGTTAGTTGTGTCAATTTTCCAAAGTTGTCCGTTGTTTTCGTAGAGAAGCCACCGCCCTTCTGGTGGCACCCAGGTGGGATGCGAGCCGCCCCTTCGCGTTAGCTGCTGTTCTGTAGGCGTACCTTCACTTGAATAGGTAACGAGCCAGATCTGTTGGTAATTGCCTACCTTTCGTGTGAATGCGAGTTGATTCGGATTCGCAGGCGACCACGTCGGTTCGCTATCATCTGTGTCTGGCGATATTACAATTGGCTCGATACTTTGTGCAATTTGATCGAAGGCGTAGATGTTGCGTCGCTGTTGCCCATCCAGAGGAGTCGCTGTGTCCGGATTTTCTATGCTCCCTGCGGTAACATAAGCCAGCATCGTGCCGTCACTATTCCAGGCGGGTGTGAAACTATGCAGTGCCGTTGATGGCACAGGGAACTCAGAACCACTCGAAATATGCTGTATCATCAGACGACTTCGGTATCCGAACTCCGGACGTGTATAGGCGAGGTATTGTGCATCCGGTGAGATCGCGACATCGTCTGCCATTTTTCGATTATCAAGCAGCAGACCCCCATCCGGCATTTCACGGTTCCGAATAATAACGTTTCCATCCCTATCTTGATAAATGAGTGTCCCATCATTTGCAACAGTGGGATTGTGCCCGATGCCTAAGGGGGTGCTATTGCTATCAGGCGCGATCCCCCAAATGATGCCATCGTAAGCGAAATAGATAAAGGCAGGCAACTGTCCTGCTGTTGCTGTAGGCGCATCAGGTTCTTCCACATTTTCATTTCTGATGTTTTTCGCTATGCGTTTCGGATCAACGCCCTCTTTGAGTGTGAACGATTCCGTGTTACTTAATTCCCACCCTGCCCCGTTTGCTTTCCATGCAAAACGGATCCCTTTTGTCCAGTAGTTCCACTCCTCGTTTAAACGCCCACGGCGAGTGATCCGAAAAATGTCTTCTGGTTCTCCATAAAGTTTCCGGATTTCCCAGCGTCCCCCGTCGTCAATTTCCGCCATATTTCCGTCTGCATCGATATAAATTGCGAGAACTGCAATGTCAATATGTGTTGTCGTTTCTCCCGGGAATACATGAACCGCCGTAGGTTCCCCGCGGACGGGGTGCCGTGTGCCGTATATCCCAACGCCATCGGCGATCCCTGTTTTTTGGTCGTTGTTTGCGTCCACTACTGCCATGACGTAATAGCTGCCCGGTAGCACATTGACCTGGTAGCTGCCGTCGCCTGACACAGTCATCGGCATCGCAATCGGTGAACTGAAGTCAGGTGCGTAAGAGAGGGTCAGTATCCCTCTCTGGAAAGTGTGTCCGTCCCATACGATACGTCCGGCGATGCTGCCTTGTTCAATGTGTGCTTCAATACTTGGGGGCGTGGCATGAAGCCTCCCATCGTCATCGTAGCGTGCACTTATCACGACTTCAATTTCCTGAGTTTCGCCTTCTGCTAAGGTGAGTGCAGTTGGAGGCTGCTTCGTGATGTCTATTGTACCGTAGCCACCTAAACCATCCCCCTTACTATATCTACCATCCTTATCCACATCCAGATTCGCGAGAACATAGTATTCATCTGGGGGGAGTGCTAAACGGAACGCGCCCCCCGGGGCGGTTTCCGTACTGGCAACCGGAGCAACGAAAGTGGGGTCTGCGTACACTTCAATCCGCGCGGTTACATCTCCGGGAACCGGAGACAGGATGCCCGTGAGCGTGCAGGTCGCTGCTTTTTGTGTTTTTTCGCGCATCTGGTAGGTAGCAGTGATAGCGACTTCTATATTTTTGGTAAATTTGTTTGCAGAAACCAAAACAGGCTGCGGGAAGTTCCCACGTTTCCGCATATCCTCAACACCGTAGAAGCCAAAGTCGTCCCCCGCATCCAATTTATTTGTATGATTGTTATCGACAATCGCCATCAGGTAATACTTACCGGGCGGAAGGTTAAGCGCCCAGTTACCAGTGTCTGTTGCCCTGGTAATACCGGCGCGATATCGCCAAGATAAATCTGTATACGCCAGGATTAAGGCTTTGGAACCGGCTCGAAGCGGATTCGGGTCTTCTGGTGTCTGGCGTAGGGAAGTGATTGTGCCGCTACACCCTGATGTCGCTTTGCGCAACTCCGTCTGAAATTGCTGCAGCTGACTCGGCTCGTATTCGGAGAGTGGCACAACTGTCGGGCTACCCTCGATGTCAGTAGCCCGTGCGGTTATCGGAATCTCTAAACCTCGAATCTTCTCACCCTCTTGTATCTCGATTATCTGTTTAGTCTCATCTTTATTTCCACAGTCGGTAATTCCGAACATACCCAAGCCGTCTCCGGTATCAAAACTCCCGGATTTATCAACATCTACATAAGCAACGAGATAATAGCGTCCAGGTTCCACACGGAGTGTGAATTGTCCATCGCCGAGTTGAGGGATTCCGCTGATATAAACTTGTTGGAGTGCTTCGTCCCGATAGACAGACACACTTGTGTGTGACAAATCTTGCCCGCGCCAGACGACTCTTCCGGTCAGGGTTGCTGTCATCCGCTTTGCCGTAGTGTCTTCCTGCGTCTGACAAAAAGCTTCATCTACCACCCCAATACCGATGATAACTAACAAAAGTGCCAACGGTTTCATTTTTGTTCCTTTGTGCTGGTGTTTTTTCTTTTCTATAACTTAAATAATATTAACACGTGCAGCGATAATTTGCAAATAGAGATTCCAGAGGGAATAAATAATTTGTCAGTATTTCTTCATAAATTTGACTTTCGCGTTTAATATATGGTATAATATTTCCAAATTTACCTAATATATGTCGGTAAAATAATATGTTTTCCGCGCACGAAACGCATTTGAGTACTACGTCTACCTCATCTGCCCGAAAGAAAATAAATTCGAGTTGTGGCGACATCGTCGCAGTACCGCTTTTAAAGATGGATTTGAAGGCCTCGACGAGATTGAACACAATATTGAGTCTATACGGACTGACGCTTACCCGAAAGGAATGGTTCACGCTCGAGGCAACTCTTGAAGGCGACCGAATCGCACTAGCTATTAATGGCATAGAGCAAGGTGTGTTTTTTGATGACGCGTATCCTCGCGGTAAAGTCGGGGTTTGGACATGGGATACGCAAGCCAGCTTTGATAACGTTAGTGTCACCGGTGTTACCACAACGCCTCTCACAGCCGTGGAACCGCACGGTAAACTTGCAACGTCGTGGGCGGCACTAAAGCGAAGAACAGTTAGCAAATAGCAGTTAGCAAACCGCAAACAGCGATTAGCAAATATAGGAGAATTTTAATGGCAAATATAGGAAGTGCTGCACCAGATTTCACACTACAAGGTGCAGTCAACCAAGAAGATGTTGAGGTTTCATTGGGCGACTATGCGGGGAAAAATTTAGTCGTGCTTTTCTACCCCCTCGCTTTTTCCCCGGTCTGTGCTGAACAGGTGCCGGATTTCAACGAAAAGTTGCGCGCAATTCAGGCGAAGGGGGCTGAGGTCATCGCTATTAATCGGGATTCAACCTTCGCGCATAAGGCGTGGAGCGAAGTACTCGGCGGTGTCGATTTTCCACTCCTTGCTGATATGAACCTTGAGGTATCTAAAGCGTTCGGTATGGCGCTTGAAGAGGTCGGCATTACCACGCGCGGTGTGTTTATTATTGATACGTCAGGAAACATCGCCTTCAAACACGTCGAAGCCGCGCCGCCGGACAATACGTTGACCGCCGAACAGGTTCTGGGCGAGTTAGACAAACTGCAATAGATACGCCAGGATCGCAGGCGAGGTCCCTCTGGTCTAAGCGAAAAAGCGGGTATCTGGTAAAACTTACAAACTATTGTTTACATTCTGCCAACACTCGCTTTTGTTTTATATTGTTGAAAACTTCAGAGGGATGTGTTATTCTAATTAAGGGTGGAAGCGATTCATAGAACCATCGACGCTACTGATGGTTTTCTACAGCCATCCTATAAATGCGGGTGTAGCTCAGCGGTAGAGCGTCAGCTTCCCAAGCTGAGGGTCGCGGGTTCAATTCCCGTCACCCGCTTGACTCTCTTTTAAAATTGTGTGGAACTGAGGAAAATTATGGCACAAGATCGACGACTCACGAAAGCAGAAATCCAGGAAGATAAATTTGTTGAAGGTGTCTTAGAAGTCTATGCTTTCCTGCGCCGCAATCTGCGGACGATTGCTATTATAGTAGGTGTTATCGTTGTTGCCGTCGCGGGGTATGCAGCATATTCTCAGAATCAGGAGAACCGCCGCGCCGAGGCAACCTTTGCACTCCGTCAGGCTACTGAAGCCTATCAGAGCGCGGAAGAAAGCCTGTTTGACACCGAGAAATTGGCTGAAAGTGAAGAATTACTTAAGGCAGCACAGGCGCAGCTGCAAGAGATTTATGATAAATATCCGAATTCAACTTTTAGTGACAAGGCGCGCTACAAATATGCAAAGACCCTCTATTATCAAAAAAATTACCCAGAAGCGCGCGCGCAATTCCAACAAGTCATTGACCAACACCAACCCGAAAATCAAATCTATAGCCTATATGCCCAAAAGGCGATAGGCAATACCTACGAACAAGAAGGTAATTACGAGGCCGCCATCGATGCCTATCAAGCGAAGGCATTTCCGCCAACCCCGCAACTCTCACCGGAAATTCGGCAATTCGTGCTCGCCAATGCCAAATTTAACCAAGCCCTCGCTTATGAAAAATCTGGAGATCCAGATGCTGCGGGTGCCGCATATAAGGAGATTATAGACGAATTTCGAACCACGCTAGAGGTCGGAATTGCCCAGAAAAGCCGCGAGCTCCTCGAGGACGCAAAAGTTGTTATCGCAGGGATTGGCGAACCGTTAGATCTCTCGCGGGCACAAACCCTCGAAAACGAAAAACGGTACTCTGAGGCTTACGTCGCGTATACGGACGCAATTCGCGCCTATAAAGTGAACAAAGACATTGCAGGTGGGCTCACCTCTGAACGCCGAAAGCAGATTAGCAACTTTGAAAAACAGGCACTGGAAGTTATAAGTAACCTCCAAAACGCCCGGCGCGCCGATGAAGAAGGCAGAGAAAGCTCGGCACTGTATAGTTATGATCTCATTGTTGAATTGGAGAAACTCGGATTAAGCCGCCGGCTCTATGAAAACGCACTTCTCCATTACAAACGGCTTGGATCTAACCAATGATTTTTATCTCTTAAGGATCGGTAAGGAGCGATAATGACACATAAACAGAGACTCATCCCTTTTTATCCTGCTAAGACCATTAAGTTCACACTTTTGAGCGTGTGCTGCGTATGCCTTATTTTCTTTCCGTCACGAGTGAATGCTGAACCTTCCGGACAATTGGCCTATGCAGTCAACGGATTTGATGAGAATTTAGGACGTTTCGATTGGAATCTCTATGCCACCGCGCTTAGAGGCGCTAAAGATTCTACTGCGATCCCTTTGAACCACAAAGGCATGTATCCTTCTTGGGGACCTAACGGGGATTCGCTCTATTTCATCCAACGCGATAAAGGACACTCTGATGTCTATTCCATTAATCCTGACAACCCGAAGAATAAGAGACTTATTACCCCTATTTCTGGTATATATCGCTTCCTTTCTGTCTCTCCCAACGGTAGGCAACTCGCTTTCAGCGGTTATACCAGAGACCAATTGCCCCAAGAGAATCAGATTTGGCTGCTGGATCTCGACACCGGGGAAATGGAAGTCATGACAGCGGTACCGCATGCCGGATGGCCCTATCGATTTTCGGGAATCTCTTGGTCCCCTAATGGGAAACGGCTCGCCTTTTCGCTTTCCAGACCGGGGTGGTTGGAACACCTCTATCTTTTAGACGTTGAAACCAAAGAAATTGAACTCCTAACTGAACTCAATAAAGATTTTTACCCCGTCTGGGCACCTCAAGGTGACCGCATCCTGTTCTTCAGATGGAATTGGGAGTTTGATACCTTTTGCACAATCGACATTGAAACGAAAGAGATTGTACCCTTGTTTGATGTTGATAAAGCGACAGGTTATTGGGCCGACTGGTCGCCTGAAGGGGACTACATCGCCTATTCTCGGTGGGGATCGGTTTATCTTTATGACTTCGCTACCGATGAGACACAAGAGATCGTCGAGGTTGATGGCAGTATCTTCGTTATCTCCTGGTTGCGAGATATCAGGATATTACCTGTTGAACCGCAGCAAAAACTGGTCACTACGTGGAGTGCCATTAAACGCGAAGCTGCTCAGGAATAGCATTAGAGCCAGCCCTAAATTATGTAGGCGAGGTTTTTAACCTCGCCTGTCTATCTTATTATCGCTCAGATATCTCAGTTTATCCAAAGAGGACACATCGGTGTTACTCAGTGTTGAAAAGGCTTTAGAATACGATAAAATTCGTGAACTTTTGAAAAAATACACCACTTCTCGACTGGGGATGGCGCGTGTGGACGGGCTCACACCGTCCTACGCTATCGACAAAATTCGCTATCTACAAAGCTTATGCAGTGAAGTTAAATTTTTTCACGAACGCTACGGTGGAATCCCTTTAGGGGGCTTAACGGATATTCGCGCATCGCTGAACCACGCTGCGAAAGTCGGTGCAATCTTAGACACTGAACAACTCCTGAACGTCCGAAAAGTTGCACAAATTCCTGCAGACATCCATAGGGCTTTTGAAAAACGCGATCCTGACAAATTTCCGAATTTATTTTCTATCGTTGATGCTTTGCCGGTGTTTCCTGAGTTAGTTGAGGTGATCGCCTACTGCATTAACCCTGACGGTATCATATTGGATCGCGCAAGCACCAAATTACGTGCGATTCGTCGCAAGTTATCGCGCCTCCGTGACAATGTCCATCAAAAACTCGAAGCCACGCTCCGCTCACCTGAGCATCAAAAAGCAATTCAAGAACCTGTTATCACCTCTCGAAATAATAGATACGTTATTCCAATAAAACAGGAGGCACGATCCTCTTTCAGGGGGGTCGTCCAGGGACAATCCACGAGCGGCGCAACCTTTTTTATCGAACCTCTGGACATCGTCCAGATGAATAATGCGCTCCACGAAGCCGCTGAAGCAGAACACCGCGAAATTCGACGTATCCTTCTTGACCTCACAGACCGGGTGCGCGACGACCTACACGCATTGGAATTATCCCTAGATCTCTTAGCAGAACTCGATTTTTTAAACGCAAAGGCACGTTTTAGTCTCGCATTGAACGCCGTCGAGCCGAAAATCAACACCCAAGGCTATGTCAAATTAATTGCGGCGCGGCACCCGTTGCTAGAAGCTCATCTCCACAATGTTAAAGCCGCTGATGCTGACAAGCATGGAGATCTTCCAGCGCGCGTTGTGCCGACGAATGTCCATATTGGTGACACATTTAACACCTTGATTATTACCGGTCCGAATACTGGTGGCAAAACGGTTGTGCTCAAAACTGTCGGCTTATTGACGCTTATGGCGCAATCTGGGCTACATATCCCCGCAGAACACGGGAGCAAAATCGCTATCTTTGACATGGTCTTCGCTGACATCGGCGACGATCAAGGGATAGAACAAAGTCTCAGCACTTTCTCCTCGCATATTACGAAAATCGCTGAGATGCTGAAAAAAATCGATCACGCTGAACGCTCGCTTGTGTTGTTGGATGAAATCGGGGCGGGTACAGACCCCAGTGAAGGAACTGCCCTCGGTATGGCACTTCTGGATTGGCTTGGAAAAAGACGGGTGAATACTATTGTAACGACGCACTATGGCGCACTTAAGGCTTACGCGCATTCACAAGAACACATGGAAAATGCTTCAATGGCGTTTGATTGGCAGACGCTCCGTCCTTCATATCGGTTGCAGGTCGGTGTTCCGGGGAGTAGCAACGCTATAAAAATCGCAGAACGTCTGGGGATTCCCTCTGCCATTCTTGAGAAGGCAGAGGGCCATTTAGGGAGTAATACTGTTGCGGTTGAAGATTTACTGGTCCGTTTACAGGAAACGCAGAATGAGATGGACGTAGAGCGAAACCGCCTGCAGCGCGAGCTTCGCGATGTTGAATCGGCGCGTCAAAAACACAACGCGCTGCTTCAGGCCCTTAAATCGGAACGCCATCAATTGAAACAGGCAGCCGAAGATGAAGCGCGCACTATCGTTGCTGGTGCGCGACGGACTGTTGAAAACCTGGTCGCCGATATTCGGAAAGAACAAGCCTCTAAAGTTAGCATCCAAGATGCTTTCTCAAAAATAGAAACAGCCAAAAAATCGCTACAACCCAAACAGCCCAAGACACAACACCCGAAACAACCGAAAATTAAAGTCTCTGTTGGTGATAAGGTCAGGGTCAAGAAACTCGGCAAGTTCGGCGAGGTTACGGCTATAAAACGGCGTGGGAAAATGCCTTTACAGATTTTGGTAGGAACTATGCAAATGCAAGCCGCATACCAGGATATAGACTCCGTTCACCCCAAGCAGGAGGTATCCCGTTTATCAACTTCTGTCCTCGAGATCCAATACAGCAAAGCCAACGCAATCAGCAGTGAGTTGAATATTCACGGAATGCTTGTAAAGGAGGCTTTGGCTATTACCGATAAATACCTTGACGATGCGTATCTTGCGGGGCTCCTGACAGTGCGAATCCTGCACGGCAAAGGAACGGGGGCATTGCGGAACGCTGTACACGCGGAATTGCGTCGGAATCCACATGTCGCTAAATACCAATTCGCACCCTACGATCAAGGTGGGGAAGGTATAACCGTTGTCACGTTCAAGGCGTAACACGAGGTGTAGATTATAAGTTAAGCCTTGTGGCGGTTGCGAACGTAGGGAAAGCTGCGAACTTTCTTTTAACCGACAACCCATCACTACCACCCAACAATCTGCGAGGCATAAGCATTGTGGACGTTGCTCGATCAAGAAACTATCTTATACCCAGGGAAACGATTGATGAAATTCGGACGCGTACCAACATCGTTGAAGTCGTCTCCGAGTGCGGCGTTGCCCTTCGCCCTGCGGGACGTGATTACAAAGGGATTTGTCCGTTTCACGATGAGAAAACGCCCTCTTTCCTCGTCTCCGTGGAAAAACAGATGTTCTACTGTTTCGGTTGTCAAACCGGCGGCAATGTTATCTCTTTTGTCCAAAAGCATGAGGGTAAGTCCTTTAGAGAGACGGTGGAATGGTTGGCGGATCGTTTGAATATTACGCTCCCAACCCAAGACGTTCGGGAAACTGCGATTCGAAAACGGCTCACATCTTTGGCGGATCTCAACCGTTTTGCAGTGGAATATTACCACCGACAACTGTTCACTGATAGGATCGGTACATCAGCTATGCGGTATCTGAAACATCGTGGGGTCGAACCGAAGATGCTGCGGCTATTTCAATTAGGGTACGCCCAGTCGGGACGGCGGAATCTCGTGAAGGCTGCAATGGACAAAGGGTTTACAACCCAACAGTTGATTGAGGCCGGATTAATCAAGGACGAGGATCGGGGGCCCCAAGACCGGTTTTGGAACCGGATCCTTTTTCCGATTTATAATGAACGCGGTGTGCCTGTGGCTTTCGGCGGTCGCACCCTTTCTGAGGAACATCAACCCAAGTATCTGAATTCGCCAGCGACTGTTCTATACGATAAAAGCAACCTCCTTTACAACCTCGATAAAGCCCGGCAATCCATTTACAGGCAGCAGCGAGCGCTGCTCGTCGAAGGTTATATGGATGTTTTAATGCTTCATCAGTCCGGGATTGAGAATGTCGTGGCCTCCTCTGGAACCGCCCTGAGTGAGAATCACGCGAGTTTGTTAAAACGGTTTGCTCCCGAAGTGGTTATCGTCTATGACGGAGATGCTTCGGGGTTTCGAGCAGCACAGCGCGGGTTGCACCGTATGCTCGCAGAGGGATTGCGGGTCCGCATAGCCCTCCTTCCAGATGGAAAGGATCCAGATTCATTTACACGACAACACGGCGCGGCTGCTTTCACAGAACTGACTGACAGAGCTATAAACCTCATCGAATTTCAGATTCAAGCAGCTATTCAACGACAAGACATCCACCGCGTGGATGTGAAAGCCCAGATTGCTAAGGAAATTGTAGAGATGCTCCTAAACCTCAAAAATCGGATGGAGCGCAGTGAATACGTTAAATACGCCGCGCGTGAACTTCATGTTGATGAACGTTTACTTTGGCAGGAATTGCGAGACGCGGGGCTTCAAGCAGAACAGACCCCTCAGCGTGTGAGACAAGCAAAGCGTGTACCTCAAAAATTGTCTGCTCGCGCCCACATCGAAAATCAACTTATTGAAGCATTAATTCAAAGTCCAGCGTTAATTTCAAGTGTTAAATCGGAATTCCCTTACCAGAATTTCACAGAACCGCGGTTCTCCAAAATCGCGCAATTGCTCTGGAAGGCGTGTAGCGACGATGAAGCCGTTGACATCCAAACACTCATCAATGAGTGCCCTGATGAGGAAGTGAGCGGGTTCGTCTCGAATGCGCTGCTCCGTAGAGTGCCGCCTCCGAATATATTGCAAGCGCGGGTTGACGGCTGCCTTAATAAACTCAAGGATTTCCTCTTACAAGATCTCGAACAGCGCATCCGTTCCCAGGCCCTCGCTGAAGGCACAGATGAGGTAGAGATTCTCAAGGAATTAGTGAAACTTTCAAACCAGAGACGCGCCTTAACCGGACAACCATAGAAAAGGAGTTAAGTTAATCATGGATTTTAAAGACTATTCTACCGCCGATTATCTGGATTCTGAAAGCAGTGATGATTTTGAATACGATGAAATCACTGACCTCTCCGCCTTTGCCGGCGCTTACACAGATGATTCGGTTAAAGTCTATATGCGTGAGATGGGAAGATTTCAGTTGCTTGATCGGGCACAAGAGGTCGAACTCGCAAAACGGATTGAAGCGGGACATCGCGCCGCCCTTGAGGCGACCTTCGAAACCACCCTGGCAATTACAGAAATTCGCAAGATGCTCTATAAAGTCGTCACCGCCAAAAAACGCGCCTCCGATATGGTTGATATGTCCGTTAAGAGCACATCAACCCAAGATAACGAACGGAAACTTCGGGTACAGGTGAACAAGGCCTTAGACGTACTGGAGACATTGGAGATGGAACGTTTCACTGCTGCCGAAAATCAAGACGCAGCCTCGGGCACATCGAAAACGCACAAGAAATTGATGAAAACCATCGAAAAACTGAAAATTGACCGCGAAGAGATTAGTAAAATCTCTGACCTCGTCAAGCAGGCGGAATATCAGGTTAGTGTATGGGAGGATGAAATACAACGTCTCCAACAAACTCACGATATGCCGCACGAATGGTTCGATGGAGGTGGCGACACCGAACGGAAGTTTGAGACACCCGCAATGGCTGATGCCTACGTTGCAATCGTCCGCTACAAACGTAGTATCCGACAGCAGATGCATGAAATTGGGGTCTCACGGGAGCATCTCAAATCCCTTACGCAGCAAATTGATGAAGGCGAATCTGAGGCGCAAGCTGCGAAAATGGCGATTGTTGAAGCCAACCTCCGGCTCGTCGTCAGTATCGCAAAGAAACACAGGCACCGTTCATCAGGGCTGGAATTTCTCGATTTAATCCAAGAAGGAAACATCGGGTTAATGCGAGCCGTCGATAAATTCGATTACCAGCGCGGCTATAAATTTAGCACCTATGCGACATGGTGGATCCGACAGGGCATCACCCGGGCGATTGCTGATCAGGGACGCACGATTCGTATCCCTGTTCATATGCACGAACGGATTAACAAGATACGCCGTGTCCAACGCGCCCTGCTCCAAGAATTAGGGAACGAACCGACTGCCGAACAGATCGCACAAGATTTGAAAATTTCAACCAGCAAGGTCGCCGAGGCGTTGGCTGTCGCACCAGAGACATCGTCCTTAGACATGCCCATCGGTGAAGAAGACGATAATCCACTCGGTTCTTTCATTGTAGATGCTGACGCGCCGTCCCCCGTGCAGGAAGCTGAATTGAACATTCTCAAGGAACAGATACAAGACGTGCTTTCTGACCTCAGCGATCGCGAGAGACGGGTGATTTCGCTCCGTTTCGGGATTGATGACGGTTATCCAAGAACGCTTGAAGAGGTCGGGAGTATCTTCAAGGTGACACGGGAACGGATTCGACAGATCGAGGCGAAGGCGCTCCGTAAATTACGGCATCCACGCCGAAGCCGAAAACTCCGCGATTTTGTTAACTAACACGGATATGTAGCGCATCAACTGTGAGTTTGTAGCATAGGAAACCGTTAGCCGTGTGTATCAGGCCCTTGTAGCATAGGCTGTTAGCCTGTGTATTAAGCCCTTGTAGCATAGGACACTGTTAGCCTGTGTATCAAGCACTTGTAGCATAGGAAACCGTTAATCTATGTATCAAGCACCGCATAGAACCGAAGCCAATAGCCAACAATCGCTAAATAATTTGCTTTTAAAACTAAAATATCGTATAATTCGTATATCAACATTAAAGCGGGCCCATAGCTCAGTGGTCAGAGCCGTCGGCTCATAACCGACTGGTCCTAGGTTCGAGTCCTAGTGGGCCCATATCCGTCCGTGGGGCGTTAGCTCAGGGGTACGAGCGCTACCTTCACACGGTAGAAGTCACTGGTTCAAATCCAGTACGCCCCATCGTTGTTAAATCAAGGATCCGTACATGGAAAGTAGGGATGCTCCGCATTTTGTCCAGGCTAGCATCAAGGCTATCCACTGGGACATCCATAACGAAGTTCCAACTCACACTAACACCCAAATGCCCAAATACGTAGTAGCAACAACAGACGCAATTGGACCTGGTGAACGCAAAGTCGTTGAAATCGGCGGACGTTCCATCGGCATCTTTAATATTGACGGAGAATACTTCGCCATCCGTAATAGCTGCCCACACCAAGGCGGCCCTTTATGTAGCGGCCTTGTCACCGGCTTTTTAGATTCTTCGGGGCCAGGCAACTATCGCTACACCCGTAAAGGCGAGATTCTCCGATGCCCGTGGCACAGTTGGGAGTTCGACATCAAAACTGGTCAGTCTTGGTGGAATCCGGCGCACCGGCGCGTCAAAAAATACGAAGTCCACGTCGAGAGTGGTGAGCACATCGAGGCATCCAGTTCTGCACCTCAAAAAGGTCCCTATGTCGCCGACACCTTCCCTGTCACTGTTGAACAGAAGTACGTCGTCCTCGAAATCGACTAACTACCGTTACGTACTTCCGAGCTAGTTTCATGAAAAAATCGCGTTTGACTACTTTACGTTGGCAGCCGCCCTCCCCGCAAGCAAGAGGGTAGGCTACAAAAGCGTATTTTGCATGTACTCAAGTAAAAAAAACTTGACTTTCTTTTCAATTTCAGCTATACTTTTCGGAGACAAGACCGATATGTTCTCAAATCGCGTTTGGCTACTTTCGTTACCGGCCAGAAAGCAAAGAGGACTCGAATGTTCGGATGCAACTGTGGAGAAAATTCGCACACAAACTTGAACTGATTGTCGCGGCGGAGATATTTTCGGATTATTGTGGCACACAAAGTGTCGCACCTATTTGAGGCAGTTGCATGCTTCGACCCGAAACTGAACAAGTACGTTGTCACAATCTGTCATGGTCCCAACTATGCAGTTGGCGATTTGATTGATTAATTTCCAGTACAATTTGCTTTTTTTTTTTTAAATATTGTATAATTCTGTAATTAGCTATAGATTTTGCTCATTTTTTTGTTGAAAAATAAATAAATCCAACCTATAATAACTACAGTAAACGCGAGAAATAAGTAAACATCTTCTGTCACATAGGAGACCATTGGTTTCCTGTTACCAAACTATCTGAGGGGGAAGCGTATGACACGAGACTGGAAAATAGGTAAACAGATTGAAGACCGGCATCACTGTTGGAAAGATCCGAGTTGGAAAGATCCGATTCTTGAAGATGAGTTTGGTATCACAGAGGAGGATTGGGATGCTACAATTCAACAGACTGTCGAACACATCGGTGACTGCGCGGATCTCCCCATAGCGGATCGTGTCTCTTGTATTCTTGACTTACTGCTTCCACAGATCCAAGAACTCTGGCAAGGGAAAAACGGCAAACATCTGTTTCGATGGCTGCCTTGTCCTTCACTCCCAGGAGCAACCATTGCTGATCATTCCCTAACCGCATCAGCAATAGCATACTGTCTTGGTTACGATGAAGATACCCGCCCTAATGATGAAACATTGGATAAACTCCGTCTTTCTGCTATGACCGCAACTTGGCAAGGCGATGGTATGGGCGAGGTTTACAAGGCATTGTGGATTGGAAACACACCGATTGAACCTAAAGCAGATGGAAACAACCTTGAACGCATCGTATATCTGGCAAAAACGGCCGCTTCTGATCGAGAAACAATTGGCGAGAAAGGACAATTCGGCACGCATTCTCTCAACCCGAACGATCCGAATCAGAAACAACAGATCGGACTTGTGTTAGGTGGAGCGACGAAGATCAAAGGTTACTTCCTTGAATCTTCCAAGCTTCCAGAGATTCGCGGCGCAAGTGCCTTACTTGACCGCATTAATCTTGAATATGTCCCTGCCCTATTCGGCCGGAAACCCTATGATAAAAAGCAATCGGATCGCATCCGAAAAGAATTTAGCGATCGGATAGGACATACGATCAACTCGCCAGAATGCATCATCTACGCTGCAGGTGGCAATACGCTGGCATTCACACCGGCTTCTATTGTTTACCACATCGCAGACGAAATTGAACGGATTTACACCAAAGAAACACTTGTCGCAAACAGTGTAGCAGTAGGCGATACATTCGATCTACTAGAGTTACAGTATGGACTCAATCCTACACATTTTTGGGTGGAAGATTTCCGTAAAACGTGTGCGCACGGAAAAAATAAAGAACTGATGACAAACTATTATGGCGATACTGAGGCCGATTTTTTCAATAGAAAATGTTTCGGCGAGCTAACAACAAAGTTGGCACAAGAACAGATGCGTCGCCGAGAAGGGAATCCAGCACCAAACAGGACATCACGGCGCGACCTACCAACACACGTAGAAATCGGTCCGTATCAACTCCGATGTGAAAGTTGCGAACGGCGACCCGCAATCATCAACAATCCACGAAACATTTGTGAAGCATGCATACGGAAATATGTTGTTGGGCGTATCACAAAAAAGGAAAATGATAAATCAAAGGAACAGGGCAGTATTAGTCACTATTTGGATCAACTTTCCGGTTGGCAACCTGCGACCCAAAAGGAAAACGGAGGATGGTATCTTAATGATTGGAGTTCGCTATTCAAAAGTTATTTGAAGGCAACTGCTAAGGCGAATCAATATTTTACCAAAGACCAGCCTTTTGAAGATGTGGGAGGTCCTCAAGACCTTGAAGACATCGCTGACACAAGTAATCCTAAAGGTTTTATCACGTTCATCTATGCTGATGGTAACAACATGGGGGGATATTTGGAAAACATTGAAACTCCCGCGCAGTATAGACAGTTTTCTGAACGTGTTTTTATTGCACTTCAAAAAGCAGCGTTTGATGCACTTGCTGTCTATCTTAAACCTAACGATGACGGAGTCCTGCCATTTGAAATCATCAGTATTGGTGGAGATGATTTGTTGCTCATCGTGCCGGGTAGCGCGGCGTTTGATGTCGTTCATGCTATTGGGAAAAACTTCGATCAGGAATTTAACAGTTACTCAAAATTTACAGAAAAAGATAAACTACGTAAATCTCAGCGTTACGCGCGAAGCGAATGGATAGATGAGCAGAATATGCAACCAGTATTTAGTCTCTCATTGGGTTTCGTCATTGCTGAAGGACATACACCGGTTGGATTTTTAGAGCATCTCGCCGGTAGCTTACTCAGAACAGCAAAAGCCAGAGCAAAGACGTTAAAGAAGCCAGATGTCGCTTATCTCGGTGGAACGGTTGATTTCCTCGTGCTAAAGTCGCTTTCAATGATTTCAAGTGAACTTGGCGATTTCCGCAAAAAATTTTACAAAACAGATGAACAGAATGTGTTAACCATGCGTCCTTTCACATTGCACGAACTTTCGAGGTTCATTCACACCATTCAAGCGTTCAAAAAAGATGAGTTCCCACGTTCACAACTCTACCAACTTCGGCAGTCGATTGAACTTGGTAGATCAACATCAACGCTCGATTACCTCTACTTCCGAAGTCGTCTTGGAGACGGAAAAGGCGAACTGCTTCAGGAGCAAATTGAACATAATTGGCAAAGTGTTTCCCATAGCGTGAACGGTCAGGGACCTTGGTACACGATACCGGTGGAACACCGAACCGGTGAAGCCGAGTATGAAACATTAATTTTCGATATAATTGAGGCTTATGATTTTATCCCTGAACCTGAAGACCAAAACGAGGAAGATATAAGTGACGAATTCAACGACTGAAAAACAGTGGCGGATTACAACAACAGTTGATACAGCACTGTGCATCGGTGACAGCGGTGGTAGTGAAATAGGTGCAGACAAGTCAACGGTCAAGACCCGTGATGGCAAACTATATATCCCTGCCTCAACGCTTAAAGGTATCTGGAGGCACGCGTGTGAGGTCCTTGCACCCAGGATGGAAAATCACTCCGTTTGTAATAGTCCGCGTGCCGAGAATATGTGTGTTGACAATCACTGCATTATTTGCCAAATTTTCGGTTCACCGACATTGGAATCAAGGATATTTATTAGCGATCTCACACCGGAAAGCGATTTGGGAATAGAATCAACGGAAATCCGAAGCGGAGTCACCATCAATCGCAGCAGGCGAGTCGGAGAAGATCAACGTCTCTATTTCACTGAGACAAGCCTCTCTAACGCTGGATTTGAATTTTCCGGGGATGTAACAATCAGTAATAGTATTACAGATAATCACATTAAACTACTATCCGCTGGACTTAAATACATTCACGCCATCGGCTCAGGCAAAACCCGTGGAATCGGGTGGTTAAAAATTGAACATAAAGAAATTACACCCACTACACAAGAGCTTCAGTCAATAGAAATCAATTCAGAGGAATCCACCGAGTTATTAATTCATGTTACGTTGGAATCACCCATCATTACAGGTGGACGTAAACCAGCAGGACAGGCAGTTGAGGCAGTCAATTATATTCGCGGTGGGTTAATACGTGGGGCTTTAGCAAATGTGTTATTATCTAATTTAGAAAATCGTAAACCTGATGATGAATTCACCCAACTGTTCCTTAATGACGAGGCTTGTATCTTTCGGAACTGCACCCCGGGGGCTAATGTGTTACCTGCAACCGCTGTGGGATGCAAGGATTTCTCTGGGTTCCTGAGAGGAAAAGATAAAGATAAACACGGAATTTTCGACACACTTTTTGAAAAAATCGTTTCTGAAAAGGCAGATCAGATGTATCAACCAAACTGCCCACATTGTTTGGAACGTGTTGAATCACAAAGCGGATTCTATACAGAATCCAACGGTGTTTATACGAAAAATACTCTTAACACGCGATTGCTCACACGCGTTGCCATCAACCGGCAGCGTAAAGTTGCTGAAGATGAGTTACTCTACCATTTGACAGCAGTTGACCCGTTGTCTACTGATGGAAAAGAGGTATACTTGCAAGGTACAATGAAAGTTCCATCAGCCCTAACGAATAAAGTAGCCGACACGTTACAGAAAAAGGTTAAACGATTGGGAGGCGGAAGTTCACGCGGACTTGGGAAAGTTAGTTTGAAAGTGGAAAAATATGAAGTGCAGGATACATTGAAACAACGCATCGATAAATTTAACTGTGCTTTACAAGAAACTTGGAATAACTATTTCCAGCTATCAAACGTTGGAATAGGTGCGTTTGATGGCATTTATTTTAGTGTGAACTTGCAATCCGACGCGATTCTCACAGCAGAAGATGGGTGGCAGCGGAGCATGGTTATCACCGCTCCGATGCTTAAGCAGATGACAGGTTGTGGGACTGAAGTGACCTTCATCCGAAGTTTTGCGAGTTACGATTATGTTGGTGGGTGGAATGCGGCATGGGGGGTACCGAAAGAGACGGACCTTGTCACGAAAATGGGAAGCGTCTTTGTTTTTCATACACCTGATATTAAGGCGTGGATTTCTGCCTTGCAGACACTCGAAAATAACGGCATCGGCGATCGGCGTGAAGAAGGTTTCGGGCAGATAACGATTTGCGACGCGTTCCATCTTCGGTCACGAGGGCAGGTTAAATCAGAAGGCGCTTGGCTGCAAAATGAGGAGGAAACACGATGAGTCAAACAGAACGAGCTATCACTGAAAAACAGAAAAATTTAAAGGTTGAGCAGAAAATAGGTAAACAGATGGAAACACTTATACCGGAGATGCGGAAATTCGCGGATAGGTATAATCTTGGCAATGTTCCACAGAAATCGCCACTTCGCAATGTGCTAAATGTTGCCACAGAATCTGGAAGTGGTATCGAAATAACCAAGAATTACATCCGTTATCAACTCGGTCGGAAGGGTTCAAATCCGATGTGGAAGTACAAGGGAAGTAAAGGTGACAAGGCAAGTAAAAAAGAAAGTTTCGCTGTGGCATTAGTTCAAGAGATTGAGGCCTTAGCTCAAAATGCTGAATATCTTGTCCAATCTATCTGTGAAGATCCAACGACAGAAGATATTCAAAGCGTTCACGTTCGTTTGATGCAGCTTTACTTAGGCAATCTTGCTCGGTATCAAGCTTTTCTGGCATACAAAGGGAGTAACAACTAATGTTTGATAAATTCCAATCCCGGCTCATTTTGGAGGGCGAGGTTGAAACGTTAACTGCAATTCGCATCGGTGCGGGGCGTTCCACATCACCTATTAGTTCCGATCTTCCTGTCGTGCGGGACGCAGCAAACCGCCCTTACATACCTGGCTCAAGTTTCAAAGGTGTTCTCCGGTCTTACATTGAAAGTATAATGAGAAGCTTTAAAGACGACAAGCACATGGTTTGTAACCCTATTGATGAGGGCGGACAGTGTATCAACCGCAGTGATATGCAAAGTTTGCGAAAGTCACGAGAGGGAGGCCTTAAAAATCCTCGGGAACGGCATAAATGGACAGACCAAGAATTTAGCAAAAAAATTCTTGGGTATACTTGTTGGGTATGTCAACTCTTCGGATCGTTGTGGTATGCTTCTAAGTTGCAAATTCGTGATTTGCATGTGCAACAGGATCTCTGGTTCGATCAATATCAGCAACGCGACGGTGTTGCAATTGATCGGGACACAGAAACAGCCTCAGATGGCAAACTCTACGATTTTGAAGTCGTTCCGGCAGAAGTTGTATTCAATTTTCATGCAATTGTTGACAACGCTGCAGATTGGCAGCTCGGTATGCTTTACCTCGGTCTTTCTGCTTTTGAGAAGGGTGAATTGACCATTGGCGGCGGAAGTAGCCGCGGGTTGGGACAAATCGAATTATCACTTAATACCACAGCCTATATTGATGGTTCTAATATCATAGACTATCTGACCAAAGACTGTATGGGAGTCAATGCTAATTGGGAATCGTGGGTAGATGCGTTCCACGACAAAGTTAAACAGCAATCGGAGGGGAGTTAATGCACAAACGGATTGTCAACCAAGCCATCATTGAATTAGTGATCTCTCCTGTCGGACCGCTGCTCATCAAAGCGAGCGACCAAGGGGCAGACCCGACCAAACCAGATATGGAGTTCGTTGAAACCTATCATGCTGGGGATAGAAGCGTTTATCTTCCGGGCTCCTCACTGAAAGGGGCGATTCGTGCACATTGTGAGCGGATTGTGCGGACACTCGGAGGGAATGTCACCACATGTGATCCGTTGAAAGATGACTCGCTATGTAGAAATTTAAAAGCAGAAGACAGTGCCGCCCTTTACCAAAATACCTGCACGGTTTGCCAAATCTTTGGCAGTACAAAAATTTCAGCGCATGCGCGTATTGCCGATGCATATCCTATCGATCCGAAAGGAATTCGTCGAGAAGAACGTAATGGTGTTGCGATCAACAGGCTCTTTGGTTCTGTTGCCTTTGGTCCGTTCAACTTTGAAGTTATCATTTCAGGCGAGTTTAGAACGAAAATCACTCTGAAGAACTTTACAACAGCTCAGCTTGGACTTATTGCACTTGCCGTCCGTGACTTTGACGAACAACGGGTAGGTCTCGGTTACGCAAAATCACGCGGCTTAGGACAGGTAAACATGAAAGTCAGCAGCGTTGAAATTCGATACCCAACAGCGATTGTTGAAAATAAGCAATTGAAATTTGTAGGACAAACTACATCATTTAAAGACAAGATCGTTGTGGGCGCAGGACAACTTGTGGATAACGCATGCAATTATGGATTTCCTAATCCTGATTCCGTCGATGTAAGTGTACAAGCACAACAAGATGATTACGGACTAGGTGCTACACTAAACCTTAAATCACCGGACGAAATCATCGCACTATGGCAAGGCTGTGTCTGTTCATGGCGCGAAATGGTCGAAGGGGGTGAGTAAGTGGGAAAAGCGATTGTTGCAACCGCACAAGCGTCTAATATTTTGGAATTTACACAACGAATTAAAGATCTAGAATTCGGTGATCCTTCCTATTACTTACTCCAAAGTCCGGATAAAATCACCGATTGGAAAAAAGGAACACCAGACGCAAAAGAAATAGAAGAGTATACATGGGGCAGAATATTTGACAAAAACGGGGAACTCCGCTGGCGAAAGCAGTCAATCGGTTACGCACTACTCTGGTTGTCTGAGGGAGATTTGCCAGCAGAATTTACCACATTGGGTGAATGGGCAACAAGCGAACCACAGGCAGTATCCTTACTCGGTGGTGGTGAAACTAAACCATGGCGAGATACGCGAATCCCGCGAAAACTTAAATATCCAATGAAATGGTGCCAATCTCCAAAAATCAATATAATTCAGTATAAAGAAAGCATTTCTCATACTATTCGTTTTACGCGATACATGGCTTTTGTAAGAAAGTAAGGAGCAAGAATCATGGGTCAATCTCAACCCAAACAGGCTGCACTAAAACCTTTCGACTTTGTTCCGCTTCCACAGGGGGTTAATAGAGAATCTCCAATCGGACATGATAGCTACCGCCAGACAAATACATATACAACAGGTAAGGTCATTGGAAGAATAAAGGCATTATCCCCCATCTATATTGGCAGCGGCGTTATTGATATCGATCAGAATGAAGAACTTATCAAAACAGCAGTCCGAACGGATAGAAATGCCCTTATCCCCGGTAGCTCACTTAAAGGTGCTATTCGGAGCGTTGTTGAGGCAATTTCGGAAAGCTGCATCTGTAATACCCGTTCATCGGAATGTCGTCCAGGAGGTAAACTGTGTGTTTCCTGCCGTATGTTTGGGGCTATGGGTTTTCAATCCAATATTGCAATACAGGATGCTCCACTAATTAAAGGACAAATTGTAACGAAATATGTCCCTGAGCTTTATAAGCCGCGTCGACAGCAAGGACGAAAATTTTACAAGCACGGGGAGGTGGCTACGGGTAAAACCCCCGTTGAAGCATGGGAGGAAGATTCAAAATTTCAGTTTGTCGTGCAGGTTGACAACCTAACCCAAGCAGAGTGGGGTTTGTTTTTAACGGCGTTGGGACACAATTCTGATTATCCATTTAAACTCAAAATTGGCGGTGCGAAGCCTGTATGCTTCGGTTCAATCGATATTGATATTGATGAGGTTCAGGTTGAAAAACAAAACCAGCAAAAGTATTTAGACTGGAACGTTCAGCCGAAATCGGCAAAGACAGGTGCACAATTGAGGAAATGGAAAAGCAAATGCATAGAAGCAGCAATGGGATCTCTCATCAAAATAGATCTATTGAAAAAGCTTGCTGAAATTCTCCGCTACCCGAATGATAGAAACTGCCCATCTGGACTTTATTGATGGAGGTATCCCATGGATAAAAAACATTGGTCTATCGCCCACGACATCGCATTTGATTTGGTTGACTGGGACACGGACCCTAATGAATTTGGTAAAGTAGTTGCTTTCATGAGACGCTACAAAGGGGAAGACAACGCTAAGGATAGGCTCATGGACCTCGTTCATCGATTGGCAAATACGCAAAATGCCCTCATTCGGAGCAGCCAGACGCAGGAATATTACCAAAACATCCAAGAAGCCTGTGAAACGCACCTTCATAGTATCAGTGATACGGGTGAAATCCTGACGATTCTCGGTTGGAGTCTACGGTTGATGCGATACTATTGCGTTGAGCCAGAACGGGCTGTCAAGGAACAACACCATCCACTAGTACCACAAGCACCACAGCAAACACTGGAAATGCCTCACACGCAAACACCACAACCGCCAAAAGAACCAGAGAAACCGAAAATCAAGGTCGGGGACAGGGTCAAAGCGGCTATTCTGAAGAACGACGGGTTTAAGGTAACGGTGCAGTTACAAACTAAAAATAATGAGGAACTTGTTTTTGAACGTTCTTATTACCCTTGGAATGCTGAAGCACAGGTTAAATTGAGAGTTCAAGGAGTCAATGCAAACGGTCATGTGACCCAAGTTATTCCTTAGGTAGTAACTCGAGCTTGGAGGCGCCTGATAAATCATGATAATTATTATATAAATGCAGGTGCCAAGGCAAAAGGAAGATACTCGCGTGACGAACTTGTAGAGTTTGTAGTTTACAACAATACTCACCTCAGAGAAATTGGAAAATGAGGCGACACCATAAAAAAAGAATATAGAAATCTAAGAGGAAGTATAAATATGTCGAAAAACAAAACCCTCGAAACCAAACTTAATGCACTGTTCTCAGAATGGCAGGAGATGGACCGTACTTCTCACGAGGCCAGAAGAACCGCAGGCACTTTCTATGACGAACAGATTTTCCCACTTGTCAAGGAGGTCTTTCTCAAAAAACCCGCAAATTGCCCCAATAAAGAGTATGATGTTCTCATTTTGACTGTTGGTTTCTCCCCTGAACCGCTAATTCTTTCTATCCTCGCGATAAGACCTGAATGGGTTGCTTTACTTCACACAGAAGAAACAGCCGGATTTCTGCAAAGAATTCAGGACGAAACGAAGTTACAGCTCGACCAGCTTGCCGTGCGCAGAATTGATGGAAGCAGCACTGTGGAAGTATACAAGACAATCATGGAACTTTACACTGAGTGGGGCAAACCAACGAATATTGCCGTAGATATCACAGGAGGCAAAAAGTCAATGGTTGGTGGCGCAGCGATGGCAGGTGCTGCACTTGGTGCCGATATTTATTATGTGGACAACACCTCATTTGTACTACAGAAACCTGAACCGGGCTCTGAATATCTCAGTCTCTTAGATAACCCTTACACCGTGTTTGGTGATTTAGAGGTTGAGAAGGCAAGAAACCTATACAACGAGCACGATTACGCTGGAGCGCAGCGTATTTTTGATCAACTCAAATCAAAAGTTGGTGATACCAATAAAGTCAAAATTTACGAAGCTTATGAATACCTCTGCACAGCCTATGAGGCTTGGGATAATCTTGATATTGGCAAGTCCAGAACTTATTTAGTTCGATTGGTGGAACTTCTTTGTCAATTTTCGATGTTAGAAGGGCTAAGTCGTCTCCAAGATTTAAGGTCCCGTCTTGACAAACAAACGGAAGCATTGAACCGTTTATTGACGTTTCTCAAAACCGAACATGAAGCACTTAATGCGCCTAATGGATTTCACTTTGCGTTTATGCTCTATCACAATGCACTTCGTCGAGAAGCACAAGGAAAACACGACACTGCCTGTCTGATTCTCTATCGGCTTCTTGAGTGGATAGAACAACACCGTCTTGCAGGGTACAAGATTGACACTCGTAACCCGGATTACTCTGGTATTGATAAGGCTGAAATTTTCAGTCGGTATAAGGCTAAATTGAAAGAAGTTTTCCAACGCACAGATAGGTCTGTTCTTCCTGCCCCCATTGGGTTGATTGACGGATATCTCTTATTACACGCCCTGGAAGATGAAATTGTTCAAGACTTGGACTGGGGAAGGTTTCAAAACCAAGTGGGAACGAGGAATCAAAGTATTTACGCACATGGTATGCGCATAATCAGTAGCAAAGAATTCAACGCTTTTAAGTCAACTGTTGAAAAACGCTTCAAGATGGCGCAAGAGCTTGCTTGTATTGATGCTGTTTCTTTCAATGAGCAACATAAATTTATCGCACAACTTCCATGATGCTTCAAAACTTCAGATTCGCACGCTACCGATTTACATACACCGTCTAAGAGCCCCTGAAATACCGCAGCACAAGCACGACCTTTTCGGAGTTCAGCAAAATTTGTAGGAAAACGGAGGAAACTGTCCCCATGGGAACGCTGCTCATGCTAACAGTTGGCACCAATCCCCTACCTGTGTGGGTGGCACTCCATCATTTGAAAGATAAACTGCCAGCCCCTATCTATGTCCGACTCGTGCATACGAAAGAAACAAGACCCGAACGGGATCGACTGCTGAAATATAGTGGCGATGTCCCTGTTATTGATACGGTCGAAACAGTGTCAGGAAATCCGGCTACTGTACGCAACGACATAACCCGGAGCCTCGTGCACAATTTACCAGACAATACGACTTGCATTCACGTACATTATACTGGTGGCACGAAGGTGATGTGCGTTGAAACCGTCGCTGCGGCAGAAAATCTTAAGGTTTCCCTTCCATCACAAGGTATGGATGTAGAGACCTCTTATCTGGATCCACGTGCCGACGCGGGGGCGACCCTCATAGACCGGAATGGGAATGTCTTAGTCTCAGATACTCGCAAGGGAGTAGATCCTTCTTTGCTGCGAATTGCTGATCTCAACGGTTTTGAACTCGGCCCATTTTTTTATGAATATCGGGATGAATTAGGGAACAATCAAACGAGAAGTTGTCCTGCCCCCAACACGCTCAGCCGAGAGCAATTGGCGAAAGGCCGTGCAGTAGTCAATAGGGGTAGGTGTTCTACACCGGAACTTCTTGAATACGGGGCGTATGCTGCCTTTCAGGATGCCTTGGGAGATGTGTCCCGACAGTGCCCGGATCGGAACAACTATAGACTTTTCCACAAGGTATATGTCCGACGATCCGATCTATCAGACGCAAGTGTGAAGCCTTTTGAACTTGACGTAGTTGCAGTCCTGGGTTACCAAGTCGTTGTCGTTTCGTGTACCCTTGCTTATAAACATGACCGGGTGAAGGAAAAAGGGATGGAGGCTATTTTACGGATGCGGCAACTCGGCGGTGTTGAGGCACGTGCGATTGTGTTGTGTGGGGCTTCGCAAGAGGCGCAGCAGCTAATCCAAGCCGAATTGAGAGAAGAAACAGGGCGTTCAAGCCAGTCTTTAGAAATCTGGGGGAAAAATACGTGGTATGACCTCCGGCAAACATTTCATCGATACATACGCGCTGCCTTCGGTTGGGCGTGAACAACACTATGCTCCAAAACGTTAGATTCGCACGCTACCGATTCACATACACCGTCCGAGAACCGCTAAAGATGCCGGCATACAAGGGCAACATCTTCCGCAGCCGGTTCGGATAACCTTATAATATTGATAACAGAGGTATATAATGCGTTTTATTTTATCAACTGTTGGAACCAGTATCCTGACAAATCTTATTGATAGGGAAGACGAGGGAACTTGGTTCGGAACGCTGCGAGATTCGGCAAATCTCACGCAAGACGAATTAACACCCAATGCGAAAGAGGTGATTAATACACTTGCGGCCCGAGCACTCGAACGGCTTATGGATAACAATCCCCAGGCTAATCGTCGGATCAGTGCTGAATTGAACGGCATTTACGGCATCTATGGCGGCCAACTGCCCACGGATAGCAATGACGAACACCATCTCATCTGCACCGATACCGCACAAGGACGACAAACTGGTGAATTGATTAAGGATTTCCTCGAGGGACAAGGCTTTAACGTGAACGTTTTCATTCCTGATCGGCTTTCAACACAAGATCCGGAGTCCTTCACCACGGGGACAAAGAAATTGATTGAGTGGCTTGAGGACACTGTGCCGCGGCGACAGGACAATGTGCCGCCGCTACAGGGGGGCGGCTATCGCGTGATTTTCAACCTTGTCGGGGGCTTCAAGAGTCTGCAAGGTTACATGAATACCTTCGGGGCATTTTACGCCGATGAAGTGATATATATCTTTGAGTCAGAAAATGCTGAGTTAATCAAGATCCCGAGCCTGCCAATACAGATTAATACCGCTGTTATTGAAGAAAATCTGACGGAATTTGCATTGATGGCTGCAGGAAAGTTATATCCGATTGACGAGCTTAGTGGTATTTCAGAAACGCTTCTGGAATTCGTAGAAGAAAATGGCCAGACTTATGCGGGATTATCGACGTGGGGGGAGTTGCTCTGGCAGCGATCGAAATCAGATCTGTTATCTGGAGAACTGTTGAAATTCCCTCGGTTAGTGTATCAGCAAAGTTTCACCAACGACTGTCAGAAGTTAAACAACGATCAATGGGAAGACCTTCAGGAAACCTTGGCGAAGATAGCTGTAGCGCTGGAAGAGAGTAATGGGAATATAACCCAACTGAATGCCCGAGTTTCTGGCCTCAAGTTTCAACAACTTGCAAATCATGATAATATCTACACCTTCCGTATTGCCCGGGGTATTCGGGTCAGTTGTGAAAGGGCTCCTGGCGGTTTGACACTGAGGCACTACGGCAATCGTAACGTTGTGTACAAAAGCCCATAGCGTTTCCCTGTTTTATAGAAATCTACGGAATTGATAGTTCGATGAAATCTTACTGACCATGCTCCAAAACTTCAGATTCGCACGCTACCGATTCACATACACCGTCCGAGAACCGCTAAAGATGCCGGCATACAAAGGCAACATCTTCCGCAGCCGGTTGGGATACCTGCTGCGCGACATAACATGCATCAGCGGCGAAACGCGATGCCACACACAGTGCCAGCACCCAGCCCGGTGCGTCTACTCTAAATGCTTTGAAACGCCTGTCCCCGATGACAGTCCAATGCTACGCGCACAGCCCTTCGCGCCGCACCCGTTTATTCTTGAACCGCCACACACTCAGCAACTGGACTATGCCCCCGGCGATACCTTCACCTGCACGCTGACCCTCATCGGCGAGACAATCACCCTATTACCATGGCTGGTCTTCACCTTCCGCGAGATAGGTAGGCGGCGGGTCGGCATCCGTGGGAAACGCGGACAGTGCCGTCTTGATAAGGTAGAAACCCTTCCCGCACGGGGCAGCCAAGACATCCGAACAATTTACACAGCAGCAACCGAACTACTCACAGACGACGGTCAGATTCTTGGGCGGGACGACGTCATGCGTAGCGTGCCGAACGGAATTGATGAGATTGCGTTGGAGTTTCTCACACCCACCAGCATCAAAGTGGAAGGAAAGTGGACAAGCAAGCTGACCTTTGAACACCTCATCCGCAACCTACTCCGGCGTATCCGATTCCTGAGCTATTTCCATTGTGGTGAAGACTTAGCGGTAGATGCCCGGGCCCTAATTGACACCGCGAAGGCCGTAACGGACGTATCCAATTTTTATTGGATACGGGCAGATCGCTACTCCTATCGAGCTGAGAAATCCGTTCCGATGGGTGGGTTTATCGGGAAGGTTCGCTTTACCGGTGCGTTAGAACCGTTCCTACCCTTTATCTATCTCGGCGAGTATCTACACATCGGGCACCACACAGCGTTTGGACATGGGCAGTACCGTATCACTCCACTATTTTCAGAAGTCTCTCAAACCAGTCTCTCATCTGGGGTACATTCGTAACACCCAGCCAGAGGAGAACAGCAACAATACCAGCAATCCAGATCAAGAAACGCCATGCGTGCTTGAGGATCCCGAGGATAATAGATATGGCGAATACGGCTGCAATTAGTAAAAATGGTGGTGAGCTCATTAATTCAGGTAATTCAGGCATAACAAATTTCCTGTCTTGGCGTGTGATCTGTTAGGTATGAACTGTTAATCAACCTTCTCCCGCGCTTCCAGCACCTTGGTGACCACAGTCTCCACGTCCACTTCATCGACGAACGGGGAGAGGATATATGACTTTAGCGCGACAATCGGTTCACCGTAAGCAGTGTATCGGTAACAGTCCGTTGTGGAGATAACCACCCCCCTGCCCTCCATGGCTTCCGCTTGGACATATTCAAAAATCTTTTGGTTATACGCGTTGTGTTTGCGCAAGCTGTCGCGATATGCAGGGTCTTTAAATTCCTGATTTTGAATTGGGAAAGTATCCACGCCGTCTGGATAGGCGCGGAACAGGGTGACGGTTCCGAAGTTCTCTCGGTTGACCACGGTTGTGGCTGCGTGTCCGCCAAGGTGTTCGCGCAGGAGCTGGGCCATTTCAACGATATGTCCAAGAATCGTTTGCAATCCCTGCTCGCCAAAGAGTCGGAGGTTCGCAAGGGCAGCGAGAACCCCCGTTCCTGCCCTTGAAGTCTCAAGTGTGTACATACCGGGCCGGTAATCTCCGAAGTGATAAAGATAGGGCATCTGTTCGGGGTGCCGTTTCACCAAATCTAGATCCGTTCGGTTTTTGACGAGGAGAAGACTCGAGATGTAGGGTGCAAACCCGGTTTTGTGAAAGTCAATGCCGATTGAATCGGCGAGGGCTAAATGCCGTATCCGCCGGCGTGTGCCTGCTAACGCCCGGAGGGTGCGCGGGCGAAACGCTAGGGGGTTCTCCTCAATATCGTAAGCGTTAAAGACCGACCATGCCCATCCGATAACCGCGTCTGCGTGAACGTGTGGTTGATAGTCCAGTTTGAAGTCCTCGACAAGTTTATCCCGTAACGCCACGATGCGCGCTAAGTCGTCCAATCCAAAGGCGTCCGTGGTGCCTAATGTAGCAATAATAGCGGCGATCTTTTTTCCGTTTTCCAGTGCCTTGCGGGTTTCTTGTGCCAGTACCTCGAGATCCATTTCGTTTTCAAATGTCGTTGGGATCGTGATGAGATTCTTTGTTCCGATGCCGAGCCAACCGACGATGTTCGTGGCGCAATAGTGGCCTGTATCTGACACAAACACAACTACGTCTTCAGAGGTGCCGTTTTCGACCGTGCCTGGGTCAGCTTTTTCCAAGCCAAGTTTTACCCCGTAGAAGGTTGTTCCCGTGCCGCCGAAAGTAAATACGCCGCCTGATGCCTCTGGATCGTATCCCACCATTTTTGAGGTCATCCCGATGACCTCAACCTCAGCCAATGCCACTAGTCGACTGTATTCATCCCAGGCGAGGTTTGGATTGTAGAGAGACGCGAGGAGCACCCCGATCAGGCTTGGAATTGTTGGTGGGGCAACAACGTTCTGTTGCGTGCGCGGGTGTCCGAAGATCGTCATACCTCGGAGGTAGCTCACGAGGTCGGTTGTGACATCCTTAACGGAGGACATCGTTTCAGGTAGGGTTGTCTGGCGCGCTGCTGCAAAATCAGCAGGGATGACGCTGCCGAGCATTGGCAGATGTGTTTTGAGTTCATCGACCTGGTCCAAGGCGCGCATGATAGAATGCACGAAATAGGAATTATGGATAGGGTCTGCTACAGGTTGCGGAAAAGCCTGGCGAATGTCTTTTAAAATATCGCGATAGTTCACGTACTTCCGATCTCCAATTGTTGGACTTCATTAATGTTAGTAGGCCGGACACCTGATGCCTTTTTGTAGCCACTCTCCCCCGCCCTTGCTTGGGTGGGGTTGTGGGGGTAAGATTGCACAGCCTGACAGGAAACTATGCTACAAGCTAACACAGCCTAACAGGAAACCATGCTACAAGCTAACACGGCCTGACAGGAAACTATGCTACGGAAGAGCAATACAGATGGCACAGCCTAACAGGAGACCATGCTACAACAGGATATGCTACAAGCTAACACAGCCTGACAGGAAACCATGCTACAAGCTAACACAGCCTAACAGGCTATGCTACAACAGGATATGCTACAAGCTAACACAGCCTAACAGGCTATGCTACGGAAGAGCAATACAGATGGCACAGCCTGACAGGAAACCATGCTACAACAGCGGAGCGATATTTACTTCTCGTAGGGGTTGGGTTTCCCAACCCGTCTCCTCTATCGGGCGAGGAAACCTCGCCCCTACGGGTATCACATCTCTTGACGTGAATGATGACAGAAATAAACAGCATATCTTAGATTATACCTTCCTTCTCGCTTAGGAGTCAAATTAAATCTGTCGGGAAAATTGACTTATGTGCAAATTTAGGGTATGCTTATAAACCAAACTGGAGGTAAATTGATGCTCTATGTCATCACTTACGATATTCCTGACGATCACAGGCGCAACCGACTCGCAAAAGTGCTTAAAGGGTTCGGCACGCGTGTCCAGTACAGCGTATTTGAAGCACATCTCAACCGGAGACAGTATGAGGCACTTAAGAATGCCGTTGCGCGTGTTATTGATCTTGCTGAAGATTCAGTTCGCTACTACACGTTCTGTGGTAATTGCGCCGGGCGCGTGGAAGTGCCTGCTGTCGGTGAAGTGACCTCAGCTCCGCAAACAATTGTCGTTTGATATGCAACTTCCAAACCTAACCTCCGATCAGGTTCGATCTCGCTGTACAGACCAGAGCTTCAGGCGAGGCTTAGCATACTTTCACGCCGGCGCGATCGGTAACCCGGTCTGTCACGGCTGGACGCTGTCCGCAACGTGCCAGGGGACAGCCCGAGCCCCATATCAGGTTTCTGTAGCGTTGATGCCGACAGGGATCGCCGCTGCTGAGTGTTCCTGCCCTTATGATTGGGGAGGAGATTGTAAACACATCGTCGCGCTCCTGCTAACCTACGCCCATGAACCAGAGGGAATCTGTGACATGGATGCCTTACTCACCAGGCTTGCTGAGAAACCGAAGCGTAGCCTTCTACAAATTATCTCAGAATTGTTGAAACGAACGCCAAGGTTAGTGCCAGTCGTGTTGACTTATGCAGATATGCCAGATCAGGTGGATGTAGACTTCTGCGATCATGCAAGCCGTTTCGGATCACAATCTGCTTATGCAGATATGCTAGATCAGGTGGATGTAGACAGTAGAACAACCGCACACAAAGCAACACTTCCCGCTACCGTTGAGGTCTATAGTGAACGCGTTGACCGTATTTTTGGACGGGATTTTCTTGAACAGCACCAGCTGCGTAACGTTCTCGTTCAGCTGGAAAAACTGCGGCATCATGCCGAGTCCCTTCTGCAGCTGGGTGAATCGGAGTTCGCGCTGATAATTCTGCACGCCCTCATCCGTCAATCCGTTGTTCGTTCCCCCGACACGCTCCAGAGGGGTGAATTACCGAGATTCGTCAATAAATGCACAAAAACGTTCGCGCGAGTCGCCATGAATGTCCAGCAACCCCCCGAGACCCTTGAACACTGCCGAATGCTATTGCAGCTCAGTTTCGATGGAGAGCCGATTTTTACGTTACCCCTGACTCGTCTCCTTGAACAGCTCTGCCCCACGCAAGAAATAGGGAGTTTACAAACAACGCTTGAACAACACCTCGATGGAAGCCCAGATCGCCAAGCGCATGTTCGCCTGCTACTTGCCTTATATGATCAGGCGAATAGGGCCGAAGAGTATCTCCGTTTTTCGCAAGCCGAGGGCGAAAACTATCGGTTCATACACGCCCTCTTTACCCAGCAGCGCGACGATGCCGCGTGGAAAGCCGTTGCAGAATTGCCCCTCGCTGTTGACGAATACTGGCACCTCTTACAGAGTCCCATCGCAAAACGTATGTCAGGATTCACTGAAAAATTGTTTAGCGTCCTCAGACATCATGTGTCAGGGACGACTATCGTTCTCTATCAAAAATGCATTGAACAGATCGTCCTCTCTCGAAAGCAAGAGGGTTACGAGAGGGCTCAGCGGTACTTAATTGACTTGAAGCAACTCTATCAGCATCTTAATAAGGAAGATCAGTGGGTTGCTTATCTGACGCATTTCCGCAAGCAACATTCCCGCAAGAGACTGCTGCTACGAATCATCGCCGACATTTAATGCCCTCTGTTGTAGCATGGCCTGTTTCGTAGCATAGCCTGTCAGGCTGTGCATCACGGTCTTAATCACAAGACTTGTCTTAATGAGATGTGATCCGTTAAAGCAGTCGGGCTAAGGCAGAGCCTGACAGGAAACTAGGCTACAAAAAGACACAGCCTAACAGGCTATGCTACCAGGACATCCTAAGGCACAGCCTAACAGGCTATGCTACAACAAACTATGCTACAACTAAGGCACAGCCTAATAGGCTATGCTACCAGGACATCCTAAGACACAGCCTAACAGGCTATGCTACGAAAAAATACACACTCAGCTGACGAGCTAAGGCACAGCCTAACAGGAAACCAGGCTACAACAAACTATGCTACAACTAAGGCACAGCCTAACAGGCTATGCTACCAGGACATCCTAAGACACAGCCTAACAGGCTATGCTACCAGGACATCCTAAGACACAGCCTAACAGGCTATGCTACCAGGACATCCTAAGGCACAGCCTAACAGGCTATGCTACCAGGACATCCTAAGACACAGCCTAACAGGCTATGCTACGAAAAAATACACACTCAGCTGACGGGCTAAGACACAGCCTAACAGGCTATGCTACCAGGACATCCTAAGACACAGCCTAACAGGCTATGCTACGAAAAAATACACACTCAGCTGACGGGCTAAGGCACAGCCTAACAGGCTATGCTACCAGGACATCCTAAGACACAGCCTAACAGGCTATGCTACGAAAAAATACACACTCAGCTGACGGGCTAAGACACAGCCTAACAGGCTATGCTACCAGGACATCCTAAGACACAGCCTAACAGGCTATGCTACGAAAAAATACACACTCAGCTGACGGGCTAAGACACAGCCTAACAGGCTATGCTACAACAAACTATGCTACAACTAAGGCACAGCCTAACAGGCTATGCTACCAGGACATCCTAAGGCACAGCCTAACAGGCTATGCTACCATCCTTTTAAATTTTTTACTATCCTTTTCATTCCTTGCAGACTCTATACAAACGTCTAATCAATGTCATGTACCTTTTTCAATCATCCCAAAACAGTTCCACTTAATTCACACAGGTCACTCTTCTGTACCATAGCCTATTTCGTAGCATAGCCTGTCAGGCTGTGCCACTTCTATAGCATAACCTATTTCGTAGCATAACCTATTTCGTAGCATAGCCTGTTAGGCTGTGCATCTTCTGTAGCATAGCTTGTTAGGCTGTGTCTGTGTCTTTTTGTAGCGTGTTTTCCTGTTAGGCTGTGCATCTGCTATAGCATAGTTTCCTATCAGGAGCCCGTGCCGTTGCCTGTAATAACCAGGAGGACATTCGTGCTTAATTGTACACCAAGTATTTCACTCTCCACACAACTCTGTCAACCCGAAACCCTACATGCCGCATGGCGGAAGGTCCGCAGCAACAAGAGCGGTCCCGGTAGCGATGGTGTCACCCTTCAACAGTTCGAGGCAAACCTCGCGAAACATCTCCGTCAACTCTCACGTGAGCTTGCCGAAGAGCGGTATTACCCACTCCCTGTTCAAAAATTCACACTGCAGAAATCCAACGGGAGTACGCGAGAACTCTCAGTGCTAACCTTAAAAGATCGGATTGTGCAGCGTGCCGTTTGTGATCTCATCTCACCGATCTACGAGGCAAAATTTCTGGCGTGTAGTTTCGCGTATCGCCCCAACCGTGGGGTGCCGCATGCAATCGCGCAAGTCGCCGCGATCCGATCAGAAGGCTACGAATGGGTCGTTCATGCCGATATTGAGAACTTCTTTGATGAAATGGATACGCACATCCTGATGCGGTTTCTGCGGGCATCCCTGAAAGAACCCGCGATTATTCGGCTCATCCAGATGTGGCTGGATATGGGCGGCGTTCTACAACCCCCCAAATTCCCGACATGGGGCACGCATCTCGAAAACACGGTGCATCATATCGGTGAAGGTGTTGAGAACGTGATTAACCAAATACTGCATCGCACGCCAGATGCTGGGCATTATAGCGAATATGAGAACGCACTTACAGAAGACGACTGGGATGTTGACGCATCCGAAATTGCCACAACGGATGGTCACTTAACCCCAACAGGAAAAGAGCTGTTGACGAACTTAGGGAGAGATGGGCTGCTGCTACTCCTTGCCAACGCCAAACGGTTGTGGAAACCGCTTGCAGCGAAGCACCTGCTCATCGCTGCCCCGTTGGTAGTCGCTGCACTGGCTGCACCGACTGTAGGCAGCATCGTGAAGGAGCGGATGAACCGTCCTCGGAAAATCGGAATTCTCCAAGGCTCGCCCCTCTCGCCCCTGTTCGCGAATATCTATCTGCATCCGTTCGATAAGGCGATGACGCGATCAGGAATGCGGCTCGTCCGATACGCAGACGACCTGCTCCTCCTTTGCCGAAGTGAAGGCAGAGCACAGCACGCCTGTGAGTACGCCCAGAAACACCTCGGGCGGCTGAAGTTAGCTGTCAATCCCAAAAAGACCCAAATCGCGCACTTCGACACCGGGGTTGAATTCCTCGGACACATCTTTGATAGCGACGGCTGCTACCGACCCGTTCCCGACTCACGGGCAGCGGGCTTACAAAACCACATCCAGCAAGCCCTGAAAAACGGCACATCACACGTCGTACGCTCAGGCAAACTTGTAACACAGCGAGGCAAAAACATCGCCACACGATTTAGCAAACGTTTAAAACATTCGTAGCATAGCCTGTTAGGCTGTGCATCTGCTGTGGCACAACCGCCTCCCCGCAAGTAAGGGGATACCCCCCCCCTGCCCCCCGCAAGCAGGGGGGATGCTAAAAACCTGCAGCCCGCAAGCAAGGGGAGACCCCCCCTGCCCCCCCGCAAGCAGGGGGGATGCTAAAAACCTGTGTAACAACCTTTAAAAATCAAACTTACATGACATCGGAGGCATTAAATGGCAATCCTTTACATCACCCAACAAGGCGCAATGCTCCACAAATCCGGCAACCAAGTTATCGTAAAAAAAGAACGCGAAGTCCTTCAAGAAATCCCAATCGTCCAGCTCGATGAGGTCGTCATTTTCGGCAACGGACACATCACAACACCGACGATGGGATACCTGCTCGATAAAAACATACCCGTCTCCTTTCTCTCCTCACGGGGGACATACAAGGGGAAACTCCAACCGGCTTATGCCAAAGATACACGCATTCGACGACAACAGTACACCCTTGCTGCAGATTCAAAGTATTGCCTGGGGTTGGCGAAATGTTTTATTCGCGGTAAACTCACAAACGCTGCCCGATTTTGCCAACGCCAACGCACCCAAACCGCCGAGGTTAAGTCAGCAATCAGTTCTGTGCGGCAAACCGTGCAAAAACTTGACCGCGCGAAGAATTTGGAATCCCTGCTCGGATACGAAGGGGCCGGCGCAGCCGCCTATTATCGGGCATTCCGACAATTGCTACGCCACGAGTGGGGCTTCACAACGCGACAATTCCGACCACCACCTGACCCAATTAACGCGATGCTTTCACTCGGCTATACCCTCTTACACAACCACGTTTACACTTTCACCCATGTCGTCGGGTTCGATCCATACTGCGGCTACTTTCATCAACCCAAGCACGGACATGCAGCCCTCGCCTCGGACCTGATGGAAGAGTTCCGTCAGATTATTGTAGATGGATACGTGTTATCGCTTGTCAATCACAAGCGAGTGCAACCGGAAGATTTCGAGCAGACGAACAAAGGTATCCGTTTCACCAAGGCAGCTTTGGATCGATTCCTTAAAGGGTACCATGGGCGGATGCAGCAGACGTTCCAACACCCGACGCGCAACGAGAAAACGACCTATCTCCGCTCGATTGAGCTACAGGTCAGGCATCTGGCTCGCGTGGTGACAGGTGAAGAGCCAGCATACAAATCCTTCCTCATTCGTGCCTAAAAGGTCCACGCCTCCGCAAGCAAGGGGAAGGCCCCCCCGCAAGCGGGGGGCTTCTTCTTTGTACCATAGTTTCCTGTTAGGCTGTGCATCTGTACCATAGCTTGTTAGGCTGTGTCTGTGTCTTTTGTAGCATAGCCTGTTAGGCTGTGCAGTATTCGTAGCATAGCCTGTTAGGCTGTGCAGTATTCGTAGCATAGCCTGTTAGGCTGTGTTTTAAGTTGTAGCATAGCCTGTTAGGCTGTGTTTTAAGTTGTAGCATAACCTGTTAGGCTAGTCCGCAGGGGATAGCTCAGGGGCAAATTGATTTGTTAGGCTGTGCAGTATTCGTAGCATAGCCTGTTAGGCTGTGTCTTCTTCCTTTGTAGCATAGTTTCCTGTTAAGCTGTGCCTCCTTTATAGCCCCAGCGCCTCGCAGGCGAGGGGTTCTGCATGCATAACCCCCCTGCTCCCCGCAAACAAGGGGATGTGCTACAAAAGATCAGCCTGCGTAAGCCCTAAATTCCGACATCTACTATAAATGCCCCTACTTTAAAAAAAATTTGACTTATGCGCCAATTTAGGGTATACTTATAAATACAAACGTGATTCTCCAATCGGGTGCAAATGCGTTTTAAATCACCGGGAACCCATATGATGTCTTGCTTCAAACGTTTTTTTGTTAAACATTCCCGTTTGGGTCAATGTTTACAAGGGTTCGTGGGATTTTAGGGGGTAAATTTTAGGAAGAAAAAAGCCCCGCGCAGTTCTCGTTTGGTTTGGGGTGTATGGAGCCACGGCCTCACTGGGCTTAAAATGGGGACTCTTTGAATAGACTTTCCCGCTCGAAGGGAATTGAAACGATTTTTCGCTCTGATTTCTTCTTTGCGAATTCTTTCCTCAGACCTTTGAATAGACTTTCCCGCTCGAAGGGAATTGAAACATTTTATGGGTGGCAAGCCTTTCTCTCTTTTCTTACTCCTTTGAATAGACTTTCCCGCTCGAAGGGAATTGAAACTGTTGACAATAGTTTTGGACTTCTCTTTTCCCAATTCCTTTGAATAGACTTTCCCGCTCGAAGGGAATTGAAACTTCCTGGTGAATTCCTCGAAGGTTAACTCATTGACACTTTGAATAGACTTTCCCGCTCGAAGGGAATTGAAACTTTCGAGAGCAATCTCATCAGTCTCCTCAGAGGCAACCTCTTTGAATAGACTTTCCCGCTCGAAGGGAATTGAAACGAGACATGCCCAGGTCTCCCTTGTTGAGAGTTGTGTAACTACTTTGAATAGACTTTCCCGCTCGAAGGGAATTGAAACAGTGGAGCCCATGCTGTGAAAACTGTGAAAGACCTAACCTTTGAATAGACTTTCCCGCTCGAAGGGAATTGAAACCTGTAATCCTCTTTGATGGTCATTACAACCTCCTCCTTTGAATAGACTTTCCCGCTCGAAGGGAATTGAAACTCTGGTTTGGTTGTGCATACCCGTTCCGCCCACTCCCAGAAGTCTTTGAATAGACTTTCCCGCTCGAAGGGAATTGAAACTAACGGCATCCACACCCAGTTTCCTTGTGCCGACACTTTGAATAGACTTTCCCGCTCGAAGGGAATTGAAACCCTCGGTATTCCTCACCTCAGTGGGCATCTCTCCCACCCACTCCTTTGAATAGACTTTCCCGCTCGAAGGGAATTGAAACGGATGGTACAAGGTACCATCGATGGTTTTCATTTTTATTCTGTACTTTGAATAGACTTTCCCGCTCGAAGGGAATTGAAACCTGCAAAAAACCTGCCCAACCTTCTTCTCAAGGAACTTTGAATAGACTTTCCCGCTCGAAGGGAATTGAAACACGCCACCACATGAGATCTTTTTCAATTCTCCTCCTAGTGCTTTGAATAGACTTTCCCGCTCGAAGGGAATTGAAACGTTTCGCCTTGATCCAATCTCGTGCTATTTTCGTGTACAACTTTGAATAGACTTTCCCGCTCGAAGGGAATTGAAACTGGTACAACGTACCATCGATTATTTTCATCCTCATGATTTTCTTTGAATAGACTTTCCCGCTCGAAGGGAATTGAAACACGAGAATATCGCGCTCCCAGTCATATCTCCGGAATGGGGATTTCCAGTCTTCCGGAATGGGGATGAATAGACTTTCCCGCTCGAAGGGAATTGAAACACCTTGCGCCCTGGTATCCGCTGAGACTGGACCTGAATCTTTGAATAGACTTTCCCGCTCGAAGGGAATTGAAACAACCCGGCGTCCCCCGCGCTTTGATAACACTTTTGGTTTCCTTTGAATAGACTTTCCCGCTCGAAGGGAATTGAAACACTTACTCAGGTCTCTTTTTTTTTATTTTTTTGAACCTTCTTTGAATAGACTTTCCCGCTCGAAGGGAATTGAAACTCCCCCACCTCAGTGGGCATCTCCCCCACCCACTCAACTTTGAATAGACTTTCCCGCTCGAAGGGAATTGAAACGCATGCCGTTTCCCGCCATCTTTGAGACCAGCGAAAAATCCTTTGAATAGACTTTCCCGCTCGAAGGGAATTGAAACTTCTCTAGCAGCTCTTGTATCTCTTTCACCGCTGCGGTGTAAGAGACTTTGAATAGACTTTCCCGCTCGAAGGGAATTGAAACTCGCACCACTCGGTGTGCGACATAATCGGAAAAACCTCTGCTTTGAATAGACTTTCCCGCTCGAAGGGAATTGAAACGTTGTTATCCCCTGGATGAGGTTCTTTTCGCAGTGCAGACTTTGAATAGACTTTCCCGCTTGAAGGGAATTGAAACTGTCCCGCCTACCACAGAAAACACAAGCATTCTACTTTGAATAGACTTTCCCGCTCGAAGGGAATTGAAACGTGTAATTCCTATATGCTTGGCGATTACGAGTCCACTTTGAATAGACTTTCCCGCTCGAAGGGAATTGAAACGAGCGTGTGCTTATCTCCAGCACGTTTCCTCTTCCCCCCTTTGAATAGACTTTCCCGCTCGAAGGGAATTGAAACGAGCGTGTGCTTATCTCCAGCACGTTTCCTCTTCCCCCCTTTGAATAGACTTTCCCGCTCGAAGGGAATTGAAACAAAACCTCATGATCTAAGGTTGCCGCATCCTCGCGGACCTCCTTTGAATAGACTTTCCCGCTCGAAGGGAATTGAAACATCAGAGTGGGATCTCTTTGAGCCTCTCCTTCATCAGAAACTTTGAATAGACTTTCCCGCTCGAAGGGAATTGAAACTAGTAGAGCCCGTTTTCGCACCCTAAGTGGTATTTCTTAACTTTGAATAGACTTTCCCGCTCGAAGGGAATTGAAACCTACAAAGCAGTGGCAGAATTCGTTTTCGTGAGGTGTCTTTGAATAGACTTTCCCGCTCGAAGGGAATTGAAACGCTACACGTACCGCTAAGGACTCACCCACCCAACCTTCTCAACTTTGAATAGACTTTCCCGCTCGAAGGGAATTGAAACGTGAGAGGTCGTCTGTTTCAATTTTTCTCCTTGCGCTTTGAATAGACTTTCCCGCTCGAAGGGAATTGAAACACTGCCAGTGCCGCAATAGGGAACTTTGGATTGGAGAATGCTTTGAATAGACTTTCCCGCTCGAAGGGAATTGAAACGAATCTGGCGCCGCGAGAGGTCGTCTGTTTCAATTTTTCCTTTGAATAGACTTTCCCGCTCGAAGGGAATTGAAACGCACGGCAACAGCCGTGTCCCCCTTGCCTTCTTTGAATAGACTTTCCCGCTCGAAGGGAATTGAAACTAAAGAGGAGATCAGGTTTTGGCAATCGGTCTCGACCTTTGAATAGACTTTCCCGCTCGAAGGGAATTGAAACCCGATCATGCCAATCTCTTTGACATGATCTGGTCCCAACTTTGAATAGACTTTCCCGCTCGAAGGGAATTGAAACTAAAAGGGGATGTATTCGAGTTCCCCTGGTGGATGATACTTTGAATAGACTTTCCCGCTCGAAGGGAATTGAAACCGATCATGCCAATCTCTTTGACATGATCTGGTCCCAACGCCTTTGAATAGACTTTCCCGCTCGAAGGGAATTGAAACCTTTTTCAACAATTCTTTTCTCCTAGCGGGGCCTTTTTTACTTTGAATAGACTTTCCCGCTCGAAGGGAATGGAAACAAGACCCGCCGTTATACCGAGGCTTAACCCGCCTTTGAATAGACTTTCCCGCTCGAAGGGAATTGAAACAATAATCCTGGCTATTGCTTCCAGTTGAACCTCTTTGAATAGACTTTCCCGCTCGAAGGGAATTGAAACACATATTCAGCGCCCCGATTGTCGTTGAACTGTATGTTTTGTCTTTGAATAGACTTTCCCGCTCGAAGGGAATTGAAACTCCGGAACCGAGGCGGTAGTTTTTGCTGTAGGAGACGTAACCGAGGTCTTTGAATAGACTTTCCCGCTCGAAGGGAATTGAAACCACTTGACTTTTTACTGATGATGTAGTATAATTTATATCAACCTTTGAATAGACTTTCCCGCTCGAAGGGAATTAAAACAAGTTTAGATCCTCATCACCGCAACCAACTACTACGACCACTTTGAATAGACTTTCCCGCTCGAAGGGAATTGAAACCAGGTTTCCTTAGACTCGAGTCCCACCAACCTTGTTT
This sequence comes from Candidatus Poribacteria bacterium, assembly GCA_965202725.1. GTDB lineage: Bacteria > Poribacteria > WGA-4E > WGA-4E > WGA-3G > WGA-3G. The sequence continues at coordinate 1,854,770 of OZ241845.1, read as the reverse complement.
CCAATATCTTTGAATAGACTTTCCCGCTCGAGGGGAATTGAAACACAGAGACGGGGGTTTCAATTCCTTCACCACAACCTCTTTGAATAGACTTTCCCGCTCGAAGGGAATTGAAACACATCTTGCCATCAACCACCACAGGCTCCGGAAAGAGCAAGTGCCTTTGAATAGACTTTCCCGCTCGAAGGGAATTAAAACTTTTTTGTCCGTCGATATCCTCATCACCGCAACCAGTCTTTGAATAGACTTTCCCGCTCGAAGGGAATTGAAACCAGGTTTCCTTAGACTCGAGTCCCACCAACCTTGTTTCCAATATCTTTGAATAGACTTTCCCGCTCGAAGGGAATTGAAACACAGAAAGTTGCCACTCTGAGTACCTCGAGTGGTACTTCTTTGAATAGACTTTCCCGCTCGAAGGGAATTGAAACATCTACCACAGCTCCCATTACTACGACCATGGCGATGATTACTTTGAATAGACTTTCCCGCTCGAAGGGAATTGGAACTCTGCCTCACTCTGCGAAGAGAAACATGTCACTGCTCCCTTTGAATAGACTTTCCCGCTCGAAGGGAATTAAAACTTTTTTGTCCATCATATCTTCATCACCACAGCCAATCACTACCTTTGAATAGACTTTCCCGCTCGAAGGGAATTGAAACGCGTGTGGAAAGTTTTGAAGTGTCTAAAGTTTGCAAGTTGTTGTGGGTATGTAGGATATCTCCCAACTTGCAACTTTGGTATCTATATGGTGATTCGGGGGTATAAATATAGGAAATTGCCCCAGATGCCCCCGTCGTGGATTTTAAAAACAGTGAAGTCCGGAAACCTAACGTTAAGCGGCGGGCTGATTGTCTTGGCTTTCGTCAAAATCTTGTGAAAGCGCACCTGCATTCTGTAGGCACACCCTAACAAGTTATGCTACGACAGAGCAGCCCGCATGAGGCTAACTATGAATAGGATGTGGTGATGTGTGAAAAAACACAAGCAGCCTATCCACACAACCTAACAGGTTATGCTACAACAGAGCAGCCCGCGTAAGCCCTAACTATTTCTAAGGTTCGCGGTTAGCGTGAAAAAAACTTGACTTATGCAAAAAATTGTCGTATCATTAAAGTATCCAAACAGTGGGGGACAATGCTGTCTTTATCAACCTGTGATAAAGTGTCAGCCCGTTCATCAGGCATCTCGGACGTTGTTGGTTTGTTTGGAAAGGCGGTTAGCCGTTGTGAGTACTTCAGGCTTGCAAATTGTATATAGAAAAATGTATAATTAATTGACTTTGGATAGACGTTCCCGTTCGAAGGGAATTAAAACACAGCTGATATTCCATCCGGGCTAAACGACACGCTTTTGACTTTGGATAGACGTTCCCGTTCGAAGGGAATTAAAACACTAAAGTTGCGACACTCATCAATACACCCGATACGTGCGTCTTTGAAAGGCTTTCCCGCTCGAAGGGAAGTGAAACTTGGAAAGTTTGGAAGTGTCTAAAGTTTGCAAGTTGTTGCGGGTATGGAGGAGAGCTCCTAACTTGCAACTATACAGCTTTTAGAACACTTTTTCACTTTCTGCTTTGAATAACTTTTCCCGCTCGAAGGGAAGTGAAACCCAGATTGGCGAGGCGGTGGGGGAGCTCGCAGTCGCTTAGGATAGGCTTTGCTTAAGATTCCCAACGCATCACAATTTGGAATGAGTCATGGAAATTCCTTTACTTTATGATATCTGCATCATATTCGGTTTATCGATTGCCGTTCTACTCATCTGTCATAGATTGCGGGTTCCCTCTATTGTTGGCTTCCTCGTCACAGGCTTGGTTGCAGGGCCTCACGGATTGGCACTCATTCAGGCGGACCACGAAGTCGAAATCCTAGCCGAGATTGGTGTCATTTTACTGCTGTTCACCATCGGCATCGAATTTTCGCTGAAAAACCTACTTCAGCTTAAGCGCGCGGTGTTGCTAGGGGGATCCTTACAGCTCGGATTGACGTTGCTCGCGGCGTTTGCCCTGGCTTGGCGCTTCGGACAGGCGATCAACGAATCGCTTTTTATCGGTTGCCTGGCTGCCGTCAGCAGCACGGCGATCGTGATGAAGTTGCTACAAGAGCGCGATGAAACACGAACGCCGCATGGAGGCACAGCATTGGCAATCCTGATTTTCCAGGATATTGCCATCGTCCCGATGATCCTGATCACGCCCATCCTCGCTGGACACGCCGGAGACATGGGCAGGGCGCTCCTTTTACTCTTGGTAAAAGGAGCTGCGATGATTGCCGTGGTGTTTGTTGGTGCAAAATACATCGTGCCTCGCATTCTATCGCAAGTGCTGCGGACGCGTAGCCGAGAGATTTTCTTGTTGAGTGTTCTCACAATCTGCCTCGCCGTCGTCTGGCTGATGTCGCGTTTCGGCGTGTCTTTGGCACTGGGTGCCTTCCTTGCGGGGCTAATCGTCTCCGAATCGGAATCAAGCCACGATGCACTCGGTCACATCTCACCGTTTCGGGATGTGTTCACCAGCTTCTTCTTTGTGTCGGTCGGGATGTTACTCGATTTTCACATCCTTTTTCAAAAGCCGTTATTGATTGCAGGGCTGACAATCGGGGTTCTCGTTGCAAAGAGTATCATTGCAGGCGGGGTGACCTCGCTGCTCGGATACCCATTACGCACGGCGATTCTGGCGGGGCTCACGCTCAGTCAGGTAGGGGAATTTGCGATGATCCTCGCGCAATCGGGTATTGAACACGGCTTGCTCAGTGATGCCAATTACAAGCTGTTTCTCGCGGTTTCGGTTGTAACGATGGCAGTAACGCCGTTTATCATCTCGGCGGCACCTCATGTCGCCGGTGGGATCCTACGATTGCCGCTGCCAAGACGCCTGGTGTCAGGATTAAAATCCATCGCTGCAACGCAAAGTGCCGCGCAGACGAACCATGTCATCATCGTTGGTTTCGGGGTCAACGGTCGAAACGTCGCGAAAGCCTCGCGGGCGGCAGACATCCCGTATGTCATCGTCGAAATGAATCCCGAAATTGTCCGCACGGAACGCGCGAAGGGTGAGCCGATTTTCTACGGGGATGCTATGCACGATGCCGTCCTTCACCATGCGAACATCAGAGCGGCGCGAGTTGTGGTGGTCGTAATTTCTGAGGACGCTGCCTCGCGTCGAATCGTGGCAACCGCGCATGCCTTGAATCCAACAGCGCACATTATCGCCCGAACGCGCCATCTCACTGAAGTGGAACCACTATATCGTGTGGGGGCGAACGAAGTGATTCCAGAGGAGTTCGAAACATCCGTCGCAATTTTCACACGGGTGTTGACAGAATATCTCATCCCTCATGATCAGATAGAACAGTTCGTCGCCGAGGTACGGGCTAACGGTTATAAGCTGTTCCGCACGGTGCCGGAGGGTACACCGCCCGTTTCCGAGAGTTAAAACCATATTCCGGTCCGTTTTCACACAGACACGCACCCCTAATCACAGGGCTAACAACAAACGGAGCTTTAACCATGCAAGCCAATCCACTTGTGAACGCGCACAGTAAACTGACCGATGCGCAGATGCGGGAATTTATCGTGAATGGGCATCTCACCCTCCAAACCGATCTGCCGCGGAGTTTTCATGAGACTATCTATCGCAAAACGCAGGAATACACAGAAAAAGAGGGGAATTTAGGCAATAATATCTTACCACGCGTCCCCGAGCTGCAAGCCGTTTTTGAGGATCCAGCAGTACGCGGCGCATTCACAAGTATTTTGGGTGAGAATTACGCCATGCATTCCCATCGACATCCGCATCGCAACAATCCACATAGCGATGGACAGGGATTTCACAAGGATAGTTACTGGGGCTATCAGAAGGTCCGTCACCACTGCCCCTGCTGGGCAATGGCGTTCTACTATCCCCAAGATTCGCCAGTCGACATGGGCACCTCAGCCGTCTTACCCGGAACGCAGTACTATAGCACCCGAATCACCGAAGATAACGATGGCGAATTGGCGCTCAGTGGTGCAGCCGGGACGGTGACAATTATTCACTTCGATCTCTGGCATCGGGCAATGGCAAACTTGACTGACAAAACGCGCTATATGATGAAGTTCCAGTTCGTTCGGATGGACGCACCGCAGGAGCCGGAGTGGAACGTAACGGACCCACATTGGAAACTGGCGGACATCGATCCAGCAACCCCGGCACATCAAAATACATGGCGACACATCTGGCATTGGATGACAGGCGCGTCCGACGGAAATTCGACGCAGCCCACCAACGGAAACCTTTCCCAGTCTATTGAAACGTTAGCCGATGCTGACGCATCTGTTCGTTCCTATGCTGCTGATGAATTGGGGACGTTAGGGGAATCGGCTGCGGAAGCGATCCCCGCCCTTATCCGAGCCTTGCGGGATGCTTATGAGCCTGTCCGCTTAAATGCGGCGTATGCCCTCGGAGCTATCGGTGAATCCGCGGTTCCGCAGTTGATTGAGACGCTTGCTGACGAAAACGGACCTACGCGCCGGATGGCAGCGTACGCCTTAGCTGCAGTGGGCGCGCCTGCTGTCCCTGCTTTGAGTGAAGCGTTACAACACACCGAAGATGTTGTCCGCACTGAAGCCGCTTATGCGTTTGCTCAGATAGGCAGCGCGGCAGAATCCGCTATTTCAGTGTTAATGGAACGGACGAAGGACAGTGCCGTTGAAGTCCGGCGCTACCTCCCCGAAGCCTTCGGCGGATTAGGCGCGATTGCGGCACCTGTTGTCCCGGCCCTATGCGATATGCTGGCGAGGGATGCTGACGGACAAGCACGGTTTGAAGCCGCAGTGGCATTGGCACAGATCGGCCCCGCCGCATACGATGCCATTCCTGTACTGGCAAACGCCTTGAATGATGAAAATCGCTATGTTCGAGACAATGCCATTCTTGCGCTCAAACGGATTGGTACACCCGAAGCGGAATCGGTACTCTTTGACTACCTGCTCATGGCACGCTGGTGTCCGATTACAAATCGTGAAAGCACGCACTAACAGCCCTCTATGTTTCAAAGTTTACCTTTCTGCTAAATTTTCAAGACGTTGCCTCAGTTATCAGTTGCATAGCAGCATAGCGTTAGTGCTATGAAAAGTTTTTTCGTAGGATAACCTATTAGGTTGTGCGGCTTGTGTCGTATAATCTATTTCGTTGAGGGTTCGGTCAAATAGTGTTTTCACCCGATTTTTGAGGCACGCATAAGGGGTCTCTACACTTGTCTCAGTTTTCAGTTGCCCAGCAGCATAGCATTACTGCTACGAAAAACCTCTATTTGTCAAAATTACGGATGTGGCGCGCCCACCTTCGGTTTCTTTTTCGGGGCATTAGAATCCTGGCCAAAACGGATATGAAGCGAGGCACCCGGCGCGTGCCTGTGCCCATAAAGCGCGTGCTTGATAGCCCAGAAAACAGCCGTCGTCCCTATCCATGCAACCATCCCCCAGAGGGATACCTTCACCGTCCAATCAGTGAACGAAAAGACACTTCCAGTCTGCTCCGGCACTAGCTGTGGCCCGAGGGCTATCAGGACGGTACAGATGATCGCGTTGAGAGTAATCACCCCTTCTGTTACCAAGCGATGTGGACTGAAACCAACTAAAGCGCGTTCAAAATTGAAGATAACCATCCACCATAGAAGGACAAGATAGAGGAGCTGCCCTTTTCCCAACCAACTCGTCGGGATAAAGGCGAGTTGCTCTCGGAAATGGACAGTCAGAAGCCAGACGCAGGCAATGCCGAGACCGATATAGAACAGTTCAAACCACCCAACCCACCCTCGTGAATACCGAAACCAGCCAACGACAGGCAATCCGAACAACCGTTCGGGTAAGTCTTTAACCTGTTCCACCCACGTCCCTGCTGCTTTCCGATAATTGAGATATGTCAAGGCGACGAGAACACAAAATACGGTGAATATCTCCATCCATTGTGGGAAATTCGGGTCAACCGCTAAGGTGGGGGCTCGGTTCAGCAGCAAGCCGAACGTCACGGCAATCCCGATGCCAAAGAGGAAGCCTTGTGTTTGTTCCATGACGCTATGCCAGTTGGTTTGAAGCCCCGTCCGGAGATAGATGAGTTTTAGGAGTTGTCCGAAGGAGAAAGCAATGCCCCCTGCGAAACCTGTCATCAGTGTGGCGAAAGCAACCCCGCTGAGTTCGTAACGCGAGCAGTATCCCAGGATTCCGATGACCATGCCGACACAACCTGCCCAGTTGTCCCCACGCGGTGGGGTCATACGGAGGCGACAAACGTTTACCAGCAACAAAAACCCCCCGAACCAACAGATACTTAGATACAAGACGAGGTGCGTGCCCATGTCCAAACCGCCACGGAAGAGCGCGACAATAAGTGCAGCGCCTATGGCTACCAGGGCAGACACCCAATCCGTGTCATACCAATAGAGTGGACTTTCGTGCCGCTGCATGCGTCTTGGTGTGAGAACCCGATCGATAATTACTGCCTGAAGCGACCAGCCGATAAACACCGCGGCGATCGGCACAAAAAACAGGGACAGCTGGGTATGCGTCAAAAACGCTGGCAGCGCAGTTCCCGCGCCACCCAGGGCTCCCCATAAGAAGCCGATCGCGAACAGGTTCGCGAAGCCGTATAAGACAGTCGGTGCGTGTGAAGAGTGGGTATACCCGACGACCATCATGTACGACATACTTCCACCGAAAGACCAACCCATCGCACCGAACAGCGCAAAGTAATGGATATGCCGCCACCAATCCTCCCGTCCTGAGAGCAAAACGATTGCCATTGCGGCGATCGCCCCCGGAAGCGCCGCACCGTATTCATGTCCGAAGTTGCCGCGTATGCCCCATCCGACACACAGCGACAAACCGCACAAAAGCACCATTTCCCACGGAATAACTGCTATGTCCATAGCTATAGTTCCACCTTATTTCTGGTTTTGCTGTTCTATTATGCAGGTTTTCGGATTTCTTGTCAAATTCTCGTCCCCAAATTTTCTTGTAGGAGCGATCTATGGGGCGCGCCTTTTTTTTAGAGTTGACAACCGCTGCAATTCATCAGACCGACAGCCTAACAGGAAACTATGCTACAGGGAAAAGACACAGACACAGCCTAACAGGCTATGGTACATACCACAGCCTAACAGGAAACCACGCTACAAAAACATACAGCCTAACAAGCTATGGTATAGGGAAAAGACACAGCCTAACAGGCTATGCTACAATACCACAGTCTAACAGGAAAACAGGCTACAAAAAGACACAGCCTGACAGGCTATGGTACAAGCACCTGAATTCTGGCGATCTACCAACAACTAACAACTATAATTTGCTTCTATTGCTTGTCCGTGATACCATAAACGCACTAAAACGCGTTATTAATTGGAGGCTGTAAAAACTATGAGTCGTATACGGATAGGTGTTATCGGGTGTGGTGCGATTGCGCAGGTACATCATCTCCCGAATCTCAACACACTCCATCGGGAATTTGAGGTTCAGATCGTCTGTGACTTCTCTGTCGGTGCGGCGCGAGCAGTTGCTAAACGGTTCCATGTGCCGCAATACGTAACAGATTTCAACAAATTGCTCGCTACCGATGTAGATGCCGTTTTACTTTGTCATGGCGATCCGAAAACAGAGGTCGCACTCGCTGCGTTTGAAGCCGGGAAGCATGTCTTTATCGAAAAACCTGTCTGTTTTTCGCTTCAGGAAATAGATGCTATGCTAACCGCACAACGTCAAGCCGGGACGATCGCGCAAGCCGGTTATATGAAGGTGCATGACCCTGCTTTCCAACTTGCTAAGCGCGAGGTAGACACAATGGAAAGCTACCGCTTTGTTCAGATTAATCACCTTCATCCGAATAATAGTTTGCACCTGAGTCAATTTGATGTTGAACGGTTTGACGACGTACCGCCTGACGCGTTAAAACCTGCAGGTGCGGCGCGTGAAAAAGCACAGGCGGAAGCCATTGGAGACGTGTTATCCCAAACCCGGCTTGATCGCGATCGCCACAGCAAAGCGCAGCGAGTGTTCTATCTACTCGCTGGCAGTATGATCCACGACATCTATAGCTTAAGGGTGATGCTCGGGCCGCCGAGGGAGATCGTTAGCGTGGAGGTCTGGGCCGAAGGACGCGGGGTGACGATAGTGTTCGCCTATCCGAACGGTGCTCGCTGTGTCGCGACATGGGTAGACCTACCAGATCTCTGGGACTTTAGAGAGACATTGGAAATCTATGGGGATAACAAACGCGTGATTGTCTCCTATCCGACAGGTTTTTCACGCGGTATTTTGTCAGAGGTAACGATACACGGGATAGACCCCGATGGTACAACATATAGCAAAACGCCAGCCGTTGAATGGGATAGCGCATTTGTACGGGAATTGCGGCACTTCCACGCCTGTATCATAGGCGCTGAAACGTGCTACACTTCGCTGGAATCTGCTCGCAACGACATCGCCCTGATTATTGATATTGTAAAGTGCTATATTCAGAGTAGCCCTGTGAGCTGTGTAGCATAACCTGTTAGGTTGTGTGAAGGATAGCCCTGTGAGATATGTAGCATAACCTATTAGGTTGTGCAAAATTGATGATACGACACATCGGGTAACTTCCATAAAAAAAGGGCAGGTACAACGACCTGCCCTTGTAACCGAATTCAAAATTACTCCTTTGCCACGGGTTCAGCAGGTTCCATAGGGGCTTCATCTTGCATCGGCGGAAGCATACCGTCAACCATTTCCTCGCCTTTTATCATAACGGTTGTATCTTTCGAACCCGTTACAACAAAGCCGTCGATGATGAGTTCCGCTTCAATAGGTTCCGGCGGTTCCATGTCGCCATCCCAGTCTGCATTGCCATCTTCTGGCATTTCGCCGTCGTCATCCCCCGTGCCATCTTCCTCACCACCTTCCTGCATTCCCCCCGCTTCTGGGGGTAGCAAGCCTTCAGGCGGTTCCAAACCTAACGGGAGTCCGGGGAAATCACCGAAGCCAGAGGGGGACAGGGTTACCGTAATTAAACCTGGATCCACCTGAGCCTTTTCTAGTTGTTTGATAAGTTCATCGAGGGTTTTGGGGACTGGTTTTTCTTCTTCCTCGCCGAATGAGTTAAAATCGAGAATACCACTGGGCGGGAGGCTAGAGTCTTTAGGGAGACCACCGCCAAAGAAATCGAGTCCACTGCCCGAGACGTTGATGGTTGCTGCACCGGCAGGGAAGTCTTCGGGAATCTCAAGCGTAACTTTTCTCTGAATTGTCCGCTCAGCACCAGCAGCACTCCAATGTGGCAATAAGGTGATGCCGACCGTGACACTTTCGCCGGGTATAATCTCCTCAGGTGCGATAACTTCTGCAACGTCTGCGCTCGCAAGTTGCGGTTTATCCGTGATGGAGATAGAAACTGCCTTCAGTGTCGCTTTACCGGCGTTGTTTATAGTCATTTCGGTAAATGACGTAATAATTGAACTAACATTTCCTAACACATCTCCAGATGGAGATGTGGATACGCTCCGGAACGTCTCGGTATAAACAGTTTCGGTCTCTTGAAAGTGGAGCGTCACAGTGCCTTCTACTGTCCCGGGACCACTCTCCATTCGAATTGCTCCCATCGTGCTCGCAGCAACCGTGGCAATTAACGCCTCGTGCCCATAAGCCACGCGATGGTGTTTTTCTATCGCTGTGTTGCTGTTCGCGGGATGGTAGGAGATGTCCACTGGAATCATTGGCGGCGGTGCACCGAGTTCACCGACAATTCCCGGTGTGAGATCTTTTGTGATTGTTCCGATAGGACTGCCATAAGCTGCGGCAGATTTGTAGGAATTTGCGAAGCTCGGCACAATACCATTGGTGATGGCTCTGTATACCGGTAATGCAGAATGCCCAACACCCAAAGCCTCGTGCCCAAACGCTACAAATTTATCGTCATAAACCTGGGTCACCGTGCCGAAACCAAATGCGTTAAACACATCGCCTGTCACTAAAGCCACACCAATCATATCCCCTGCTGCAAGTCCCCGTGCGGCACCCGCAGGCGGCGCCGCGGGTGCCGCCCCAATACCTGCAAAGAATTCCACAAAATTGTAGCGTGAGTCAGCATTGAGATGTGAGGAGAACGTCTGAAGCCTATGGGATTGTATGCCTGTAAGCATCACAGGGATTTTAAGAGGTGTGTGAGTTGCATGAATGCCTCTACCGGGGGCAGCAGGCACAGCCGCTTGCGCAAGTACCTCACCGAAGGTTTGGTGATCAATTGTGGCTTCCATTGCATCAATCGGTGTTACCCAGAACCGCATCGGTGTCTTCGCGAAACTGTCGCCATAGGCAAGCGCACCCATAATACGTCCCGGCGGCCCAACAGGACTCCCGGACATGCCTTGCGCGATGCCACCCATTGCCTCAGCTGCTTCGTCCATCAGTTCGCACTCATAGAGCGGAAAACCGAGGCCGGTATCCCGAACGCCCCGGAACCGTGCCTGAAGCACGACTCTGCTTGTGCCTTCAAGGACTGTAACGATTTGAAGGGGGGTTTTATCTGTGAGTGTGCGGACTTCATCTTCATACATATTTTCTAAAACCACATCACCCAGGAGGGGAGCAGCGTTTAAACCAGTTATGAGTCCGTCTGTGACGGGGTTTTCAATGTGTGTCTGTTCCTCATCAGGAGAACAATTCAATTGGAAAAGTATCACAAGGGTGATACCTACCAGTACAAAGCAATTTTTCATTTTTCATGCCTCCGGTGGGCGAGATTCCCTAACCTCGCCGATGCAGCGTGTCCAATTAATTCTAAACCTTGCTATGATATGTCAAGTGTCTTTTATTTTAGTGAATTTGAAGCAAATTTTCTTCAAAGAACCCATTGATGTGTAATAAACGCTATTGAGTCCTAAAAGGTTTACGAAAAAAAATAGCGCGGTCAGAGACCGCGCCTACCATTTCGGGGGAATCGGAGTTACCATGCAACCCAACCGCCATCGACGGCGATTGTTTGGCCAGTTACCCAATTTGCTGCATCTGAGGCTAAGAACAACACTGCACCGACTACCTCGTCTACCTCCCCAACACGTCCCATGGGGATGCGCCGAACAACGTCTTCATAGAATTCTGTGCGCTGCAAGAGGACATCCGCAAGGGGTGTGCGGGTAAACGCCGGTGCTACAGCATTTACCGTAACATTATGAGGTGCCCATTCAACTGCAAGCCCTTTCGTCAGTAGAACGACACCGCCTTTACTCCCCGAATATGCTGTCCGCAGCGGGCCACCCACCAACCCCATCGTCGAAGAGATGTTGATAACCTTACCGCTCTCGCGCACGATCATCGGTTTGACAAGCGTCTGCGTCAAGAAGAACAACCCTTTCAGATTGAGGTCGTAGATTGCATCCCAATCTTCCTCAGTGAGTTCAAGTGCCGGTTTTGGACGGTTGGTACCGGCATTGTTGACGAGGATGTCCACGCGTCCCCATGTATCCATCGCCTCTTGCGCGCCTTTAGTGATTTGTGCCATATCGCTAACGTCAAATACGACGGACGCTGCTTCACCACCGGTGGATCGGATTTCGCTTGCAACTTCCTCAAGATCCGCCGGCGTGCGACTGTTCAAAATGACTTTTGCTCCCATCTCTGCAGCCGCTATCGCTATCCCTCTACCGATACCTTTTCCGGAACCGGTTACTAACATCACTTTATCTTTCAACGCAAATCCTGGAAATGCCACTATGCTGACCTCCAATTTCCTGCTGGCAGGCGAACGTTTTCAGGAGGATGAGTAACTGGAAATGCCACTATGCTGACCTCCAATTGCTAATTTTAAAGTGTTTTCTAATAACATTGCGCGCGTCATCGGGCCGACTCCCCCTGGAACGGGTGTAATAAATTTAGCCACATCTTTGACTTCCTCAAATTTGACATCCCCGATAGCGCGCCCATTTCTGTGATTAATACCGACATCAACAACTGTAGCCCCCGGTTTCACCATATCCGCGGTGATAAATTCAGGGCTACCCATAGCCACAATGAGGAGGTCCGCCTTTCGCGTCTGCACTGCAAGGTCGGGGGTTCGGGAGTGGCAATAGGTAACGGTCGCATTACGGTTGAGGAGCATTAACCCAACAGGTTTGCCAACAAGCGGGCTCCTGCCGACGCATACGGCATGTTTGCCTTCGAGCGCTTCACCCGTCAGTTCAATGAGACGGATAATTCCAGTCGGTGTACACGGGGTCACCCCCTCGCGGTTGATGAGCAAATTTCCTAAATTGACAGGCGTTAAACCGTCAGCATCTTTATCTGGGTCGATGTTATCAATAACAGCCTCTTTATCTATCGTTTCCGGCAGCGGCATTTGCACCAACATTCCGTGAATATCGGAGCGGTCGTTCAACGTTTGAATATGTGCTATGAGCGCACTTTGACTGACATCTGCTAATAGCCGATGAACTTCGGAATGGAAATGAACTTTCTCACAATCACGTTGTTTATGTTTGATGTAGAGTGTTGATGCCGGGTCATCCCCTACTTGGACGACTGCAAGCCCGGGGGTGAATGTGAGTTTTTTAAGCTGCCGCCGGATCTGGCTCCGGATCTGCTTTGCAAGACGAGTGCCATTAAGGAGTTCAGCTGACAAATCCGTTTTCCTCCAGTTTACGGGTCTTCTATATTCACTGAATACTAACACAAGCCAATTCGATTCTTGTAAATTCAACTCTTGTAAATTCAACCGTCGGATTTCATAACAATAACTATTATACCATATATGCGTGTTCCATGCATCTGTTTTTTTTCGGATACACCCAGGCTTTGCGGCTCCTATAGTACAGATCTCCAAATCTGGGTTCTTAACTTATAACTTTATAACCTATATATTGACTTTTTCTCGTCGATACTATATCATGTGTCATAAAAAGCGGGAGGGAAGAAATGATACATGTAGGTGTAGGCCACTCACAAAGCCTTTCCACTATGGAAGCAGCGGAACGTGCGACACGCATGGCTATGGGAAATGCAGGTATTGCCAAAGCCGATCTTGCCATTGTGTTCGCAACCATTAATTACCAAGCAGAATATCGCGAGTTATACGAGGCCGTTCAAGCGAACTCCAGCAGCGATGAACTTATCGGCTGTAGCGGGATGAGCGTCTTAACCTCAGCGGGTGAGTTTGAAGGTGAACCGGCTATCGCTGTCATGGTCATCCGCGCTGCGGAACTTTCTGCTATATCGTTCGCTGCACAAGGTACAGAATCAGAGATAGGTGCCCAAATTCAGGAGCGGATCCACCCTAAAATACGGGGCGACTCACTGCTCGTAATTTTTCCAGATATCCGCGCAATAAATCCCGTAGAACTCGTCAGTCAGATTGGGAGCGATGGTACTGCACTCCCTATCGTCGGTGCTGCTGTTTCAGGCGATGCGACCGGCGCACAGATGTACCATTGGAAAGGCGAGCAGGCAACGGAGCGCGGTGTCACGGGGATTCTGCTGACAGGGAATCTCACTGCAGAGATTGGCGTTGCACAAGGGTGCCAGCCCATTGGGAAACCCAAAGAGGTGACAAAAGTCGAAGGGCGCGTCATCTTTGAGTTAGACGGTGAACCGGCATTAGAAAACTTTAAACGAACGTTGCAACTCCTAACGCAAGATGATATTCGTAGATCCGGTGGTACCGTTTTCGTCGGTATTGCAATGGACGCTGAGAACAGAGAACCGACACGGGGTGATTTCCTGATCCGTAATCTGGTTGGGGTTAATGAGGAACACGCCGCAATCGCCGTATCCGAGGAGGTCACAGAGGGACAGTTGGTGCAGTTCCATCTTCGGAATTCAGCCGCAGCAGCTGAAGAAATCCGGGCGATCATTACACAGTTAGAAGAGAAAACGCACACGCAACCCCCCGCATTCGGACTCTATTTTAATTGTCTCGGGCGCGGGAAAGGGCTCTACGGAGCCGCGAATCACGACATCGGCGCTATCCAAGATAGATTTCCGGGACTCCCCATTATCGGATTTTTTGGAAACTCAGAGTTTGCCCCGATTGGTGGACGGAACTTTGCACACGCCTATACCGGTGTTTTGGTGCTCTGTTCCACAAAAGGTCCCTAAACCCGGTAGGTTTTGCTTAGGTTTTCTTCGCGGTTTCCTAATCCTGCCGATCACACCGTCCAATTAATTCTAAACTTGTGGCACAAGCTGTGGGTTTGTGCAATCTTGTTCCGTTTCAGAAATGGTATAAGGAGCTAGAAAATGAACGAGGAAGTTTTTGTCGCTCAGGCGTTTACACCCGTCAACGGGTTCACATCTGGCATCGAAGGCCCCGCCTGTGACGCAGATGGCAACTTATATGCCGTCAATTATGCCAGACAACACACTATCGGTAAGGTAACACCCGATGGCACTGCCAGCGTTTTCGTGGAGTTACCGACCGGTAGCATCGGTAACGGCATCCGCTTTGACAGCAAAGGTTTTATGTTCATCGCTGATTACACCAATCATAATGTCTTAAAAGTTGATATGGATACGCGGGAGATTAGCGTGCATGCCCATGAACCTACGATGAATCAACCTAACGACCTTGCTATCGGCGCAAACGATATCCTCTATGCCAGTGACCCAAATTGGGCAGAGTCAACCGGACAAATCTGGCGGGTGGATACCGATGGAAAGGTGACACTCTTGGAACCAGACATGGGAACTACGAACGGGATTGAAGTAAGTCCTGATGAAAAGACGCTATATGTCAACGAATCTGCACAACGCAACATCTGGGCTTATGACCTCTCGCCCGGAGGGGAGATCAGCAACAAACGTTTGCTGATTCAGTTTCCCGATTTCAATATGGACGGAATGCGATGCGATGTTGAAGGCAATCTCTATGTCACGCGACACGGCAAAGGGACAGTCGCGAAACTCTCACCCTCAGGTGAGGTCCTATTGGAAGTAGAATTGACAGGAAAGCTCTGCTCGAATATCGCTTTCGGCGGTCAGGATGGACGTACCTGCTACGTCACACTGGCAGATAGGGGGAACGTTGAGGTCTTCCTCGCCGACCTACCCGGCAGAAGTTGGCAACTCTTCCAATAAACCCAAAAACACCCCCTCTCCGCTGGCAAGGTTGGGCAGGTAAAAAAGTGCGAAAAAAATGCACATCTATATTGACACTCACCACGATGTGTGGTATTATTATAGGCATAGCTATCTATACGGAGGTAACTTATGAAACGACTCTTTATTGTCTTAGGCCTCGTCTTAGTGTGTAGTCCTTTCGCGGCTGCTGATTTGCTCGAAGGGCTTGTGCTATACATGCCACTTGATGAAGGTGCTGGTAATAAGACTGAGGACTTTTCGGTCCAGTTTACCGAGTCCGTCATCCGTGGTATGACGCAGCTCTGCATACGCCACAACGCTATTAACTTGTTCCAGTACGCGCCAGCATATCAACCTCCTCCCGAAGTCAAAGCCTCCGCGATTGAGGCAATCCAAGAAGGATATAACCAATATAGCATCAGGTGGGGAGTACCCGCATTTCGCGAGGCAATCGCGGAAAAGAGGTTTCTTCCATAAAAAGTTCCCGTTTAGCAGTACGCTAACTATTTATGAGATCGGCTGTAAACATATACCATAGCCCTTAATTTTTACAATTGCCACCTTCACCAGAAAGGCACCAATATGGACATTTCCCTTGAAAATGAAACGTTGAATATCTACAGAAAAGAAATTGATGCCCTTATTGGGCGCGAGGAAAAATATCGAACCTTAGGTATCACTGAGATTGAGGCGATTGTGCAAGCATTTGAATTTACGTTGACACATGGGCGCGAGAAGGTCCGATCCCAAATGCTTTACGACCTCATTCATAAGAAGAAGGACCTCTGATATGCGCTTAGAGCGGGTTCGTCTTAAAACTTTCGGATGTTTCCAACAGCAAGATTTTGAACTTCATAGCGGTATTAATCTCGTCTTCGGTCCCAACTTCAGTGGGAAAAGCACGCTCGTTAACGCCATCTTTTTCACGCTAACCGGCAAACCGATTGTGCCACGCGTGGATAGCTCAGCCATAAAGCACGCGAAAGCCTATAGCGGCACAGCCGGACTCCAATTCGTCGCTGACGGCGAACGTTACCAACTCTATCGGGCAACCGCAAAACGCCTCCAACTTCGGTCGGAAAAAAACGACGGGTGGCATGTCCTTTTTGATGATAAACGTATCAAAGCGACAGAAACACTGCTGCAAGATCGATTTGGGATCAGGCACGAGCAGCTCGCGCTCACCACCTTTCTCCGTGAAGGCGAAATCTTTGAATTCCTCGCACGCCCATCCACCACGCGCCGCGACATCCTGCATACGCTCCTCGGTATTGATAGGCTAATAGAGGTCCGGGAACAATTCATTGATGCCCGTCGGATCGCGAAACGTGAACAAGGAAGGATCCGTGCATATCAAAACAGCCTCCGCTTCAATGCTCGAAACGACCACAAAACTGAGATCGCGCGAATCGAAGAAAAATTAAAAGGCCTGGAAGCAGCCTACGGCGAGGATACAGGGGATGCCGAACGCATTGCTGAATGGATACAACACCAGAATCGTTTAAACACCCAGCTTAAAACACTCACACGCCTGCAAAAGGAAGCCTTAAGCGGTTTCACAGATGTTGCGCACCTTCAGAAAATGAAAGCTACAATTGAGACTGCTATTCAAAAAGCCTCGGGATTAGAAGAAAGCCGGGAGAAACTCATACAGCAAATCGGACGACTTGAATCCCAAATTACAGCCTTGACAAACGTCTGTAATACCCTCAAAGCCCTCATTGAAGGCGAAGATCAACACTGCCCAACGTGTTACCAAGAGGTAGAACAGGAGGTCATCCAACGGATTATTGACGAGAAGGGGCTGGAAAGATCGAAATTCTGCGCTGCGCTTGAGGCGCACAAGCAGTTACTGGAAACAGAAACTGATAATTTGAAAAGTCGACGTGAACTCGAACAGCGGCTTAAGATGCTGCAAGCCGGAGCGACGCAATTTCAACAGTGTGATAGAGAAATTAAAACTGTTCAGAACGAACTCGATACCCTCACAGCGCGGTTGAGCCAAAGAGGTATCCCACAAAGTGAGACACAACCTGCTGAAACCTCTACACCCCTTGACAAATCCAAATTGAAGGCGCAGATTGATCACGAACGGAAACACCTTGACAAGCTTAAGCAAGAAGAGGCTGTTCGCTTAGATAGACTTACTTCACTTCAACGCGTAAACAGGGACGCCTCACATATCGAGAAAACACGCGTCAGCTTAGAACTCGCCTGTGCCGGCGTTGATAAAACCATCGCGGCCCTCCAGAGACAGATTCTCGACCCTGCTGAGACAGAACTCCATCTTTGGCTTAAAAAGATGGAGCTTTTTTCTACGGGCCGCGGGAGCCGGGGCGAAACCCGTATAGACCTCCAACGCCAACACTTACTCCCGTCCCTGACCATAGACGGTGTGGACCGAAGCTTGCTGCTGCTGAGCGGTAGTGAAAAAATGTTCCTCTACCTCTGCTTCAAAGTCGCCCTCTCCAATGTCCTCGGCAACCCTGGTTTCTTTGTATTCGATGACCCAACCCTCCATTTGGATAGCGAACGGAAGGCGTTGATGGTGGATTTTATCCATCAACTCGCTGAAGAACATCAGATCGTTGTGACGAGTTATGATGAAGATGTGCGCGCCGGATTAAAAGGGGCGCATCTGATTGAGATGAAGCGTGCCGTATAGAGGTGTTGAAAGAAAACTGTAGACGATCCACTACCTAAAACCGCTCAAGATAAATATCACCTTTATCTTCCTGCATGTTGCTCCAGACAACAACCCATTTCCCGGTGCCAGTAGATGTCACGAACGGTGGATGGTGCTCGCCGCTGCGGGTAGAGATAGGCACACCCGTTTCTTCCCACAGCAGCGTACCTGATAAATCAATTTGCTGTCCATAGATAGCATCTCTGCTTTCTTCGCCGAAGTCCTCTCGGTAATCTACCCATGCCACGAAAAATAGATCGTTATCAGTTCGGACGATGAACGGCTTGTCCTGATGACCGCCTGCCGTGCAGATAGGGATACCGTCTTTTTCCCAGGCGAGTGTTCCATCTGCGCGGACGTGCTGCGCATATAGGTCAGAATAGACATCACGTTCATCCCGCCACACTGCGATAAAGCCACCACTCCCGTCACTGACAATCGAGGCGTGTTTTTGGATGCCAACAGCGGTGCAGATAGGGATACCATCTGTTTGCCACATTTTGCTGCCATCAGGGGCGATCCGTTGCGCATAGAGTTGATCGTTGATGAAGTTTTCATAGACCTGCCACAAGACGATAACCCCGCCTTCGCCATCGGCAATCCCCCGGGGTTCCCCCTGCATGCCCGTCGTCGGTGTAACGAAAATTGGAGCCTCCCACAGCGGCTCCGCATCCAGACGCAATCGATATGCCTTGAGATGCCATGCTTCGTAGCCGATAACGTCCCACCAAACGATATAAAACCCGCCTCTGGTATCTCTAATGGGGATAGGATTGCTCTGCAACGATTCTGAAGGAAAAACGGGAATCCCATCGACCTTCCATATCGGTTCACCTGTAGCACTCATCCGCTGGATATACAGATCCTGAAATTCGGAACTCCGGCGTTCATCTTCCCAGACGCAGATAGCGCCGCCTTCACCGTCGCCCATAATCGCTTGGGTCGATTGGTCGGCAGTATCCACACAGACGGGGATACCATCGGTTTGCCAGAGGACATAGCCGTCCAGGGTCACCGCTTGCGCGTAAATATCCCAGCTGCTCCTGTCGCGTCTATCGTTCCAAACAACAATTGCGTGCTTGTCGTATCGGATCATTCGCAACCGTCGCTGGTTTCTATCCGCTGTGCATACCGCTAATCCGTTGCACTCCCAACGCGCCTTTCCTGCACTATCAACACGCTGTGCATAGACATCCCAGTCCTTCCCGGTCCGATAGTCCTCCCACATAACAATAACGCCACCTTCACCATCGTCTACAACCCACGGCAGGAATTGCCCATCTACCGCGGTTGAGACGGCAACTTCAGCCGATGCCGTGCTACAGAGGATACAAGCCCCTACACACAAGAAAAATGTTAGCCTTGCAAAGGGGCTGATTAATCCGTGAAAAGCGTTTTGGGAGTCCATAAGTTGACTAAAGTTCCTTTCGTATACAAATCAAGTGCGTTCCAGCGGTCGATAGGCAGTTCAATGCAGGCGAGTGCTGCTGTCGGCATTCGTTTAATATGTCCTGTGAGATGATTCACGAGTTGTTCCATTGTCGGATTATGTCCGACGACCATAACACATTGATATGTATCTGGGAGGCTTTGTAGTATTTCAAAGTAAATCCCAGGTACGCTGGCGTAAAACGCCTCCAGTTTTTTTACTTTTCCTGTGTATCCCGACGCTTTCGCTACTTTATTCGCTGTTTTTCGAGCGCGTTTCGCCGATGACGTAAGGATACAATCTGGCACCAATCCTTCTTGACGCACGTGTGTCCCCATACGGGGGGCGTCCCGTTTACCGCGCCTGTTAAGGGGTCGGTTGTAATCAGAGATCTCTGGATGCTTCCAACTCGATTTTGCGTGCCGCAGAATAAGCAACGTTTTCATTGTGCTTCCCTGTCTGATTCCTTAAGTCTTTTTCATAATTCTATCACAATCGAGGCCAGCTGTCAACTCCTGATTGATGAGAGTCGGTGAAGTCCATACGGGCTTCATACCCCGGTAAAGGCTTTATACCGTTGATTACAGACCCCGGCATGAATACCTTTGCTTTGATTATGAGTCAAAACCACTGCTTAACTTATAACTTATAACCAACAACTTAGAACCCAATCATTTTGTCTTGCATCCCCCCCATTTTTGTGATATTATTTAATGGAAGTCTGTCAACGTTTTTAGGGATGTATCCGTTACAGCGTTCAAATATAATAGAACTTACGCACCCCGCTGGTAGGTGAGGTTTCATAGCCGCACCGATCGCACACTGATAAACCGAATGCTACACTTTTGCGTAAGTCCTATGTAATATAAACTCAGGAGGATATAAACCCATGTTGTCGAAAATTACCAGAACGCTCTCAATACTACTCACAATACTATTTGTCGGTATCAGTGGATGTTATATTGATGCCGATGAAAGCGACCGTGAACCGCCAGCGATTCCACGCGGGGTACAAACGATCACCGGCGATGAACAGGTCGTCATTGAATGGTATCCTAATGGCGAGTTTGACTTGGCAGGCTATAGAGTCTGGCGTAGCAGAGATGATGTCAATTTTAAGAATCTACTCGCGGACGTATCCGAAAATACAACGCACTACACAGATACAAATGTACGAAATGGGGACACTTATTACTATGCTGTCTCTGCCTATGACACCGAGGGCAATGAGAGTGAACTGAGTCCTGAAAATACTTGGGATACCCCACGCCCTGAAGGGCGGAACATAACGCTCGATGACTATCTCATTTTCCCCGGAAGAAGTGGATTCGATTTCTCACGGCCATACAAAGGGAGCATCCACTGGGACACACCGGAAACGGATATCTATTTCGGGCTTGATGAAGAAGTTGGCGTTACCTACCTCTATTCAAACAATGAAACGCTTATGCAAGATTTGGGGTATCACGAGGACTTTGAATCCGTTGACTTCGTTCCAGAGTTTGGCTATACAACGGTGTTTGTCGAGCTCATTAAAGGGCATATCTATGCCTTCTATACACCGGATAGAAACTTCGCGAAAATTCAGGTGCGTGAGCTTTTTGATGGTGCCGTCATTTTTGACTGGGCGTACCAAACTGATCTCGATAATATTCAATTAGCTCCACCTCTGAATAGACCTTGACTAAGGAGTGCCTTGCATGAAAAAAAGCCGAGGGGCGGCGCATCTGCTGCCCCTATACATAATTCTTCCGTTTCTGATCTTTCTTATCGCCGGTGCTATTTCCGTAGCTGCGGAAACTTCGGAAACAAAAGCGGAATCCGACGCTGAAACCCAAGGTATACTCCCGCTTTTCCGTAATTACACGACGGAAACGGCGGCTGAAACCCCATCTACTTACCCGCTGTTCCGTCCGCACGCAGAACGGTACTACCCGGAATTAGATCTCGAGAAAGCAACGCAACTTTCAACCCTTATGCCCGGTTTAGGACAGGCTTACGCCGGTAATTACATCAAAGCTACGCTTTTCCTTAGCTCGGAATTAGGGGCTTTCGCACTTGCTGGCTACAACATCGCACGCGCCTTACACTACAAGGAACGAAACGTTTTTGAGACAGGGTTCTTAGACGCTCGTACGGGTGAATTCCTAATCCACGAACAAGGACGTACCCGGATGTGGAACCATACCTTTTTCAGCGGCGTGTTCCTTGCAACCGGTATCGGACTGCACATCTGGAATATTCTCGATGCGCCAAAGACAGCCGAGGCATATAACCGTCGAAGATTTCCCGTAGACATAAAACAAACAGACAGTGGCGTTCAATCACTGATGTTTACACATAGGTTTTAAGGGTTGGTTCATAAACTGCATTCAAACCCAGAATATAGATCATTCGCCTATCCACCTTCGAATTTGACTGAACCTATCGCGAGGACAAGCGTTTGCATTATGCGAAGCACCTAATTTTTATCTATCTTCTGTTTGGCTGCGTGGTTTCCATAAACGGTATGTCTACTTCCCTTGTTGAAAGTATAGACATCTCACCTCAACCGTTACGAATTGGCGAAAAATTAACCTATGATATTCGTTGGAAAGGATTACCCGCAGGAAGAAGAACAGACTGGATCGTTAAAGCAGAAATGTTGAACGGTGTATCCGTCTATCATATCCGTTCTGAAATGAGAACCCGTGCGCTTTTCAGATTCTATAATTTCCGCAATCAGCAAGAGACATACCTAAATCCGACGACGCTTGCCCCTGTCCGTTTTCGAAATCACGTACAGGATCGAAAATTTCTCGCCACCGTCGCCATCGATTTCCGAGAGGGCGAAGCAGAATATAAAAGAACCTCCCAGAGAGACCGGAAATCAGATCAAAAACACGAAGTAACAACCCTAACGACACCCGTCGGAACGCAGGATGAGCTATCGACGCTCTACTTTCTACGTGCTAAACAACTAGAGCTCGGTGAAACCTATTTCTTCCCTGTTGTCGTTAAAGGAAAAGTACAGAAAGTTACATTGACTGTTGAACGCAGAGAAGTCATTCAGCACAAGACGTTAGGACGTGTTCAAACACTCGTGTTGGGAACTTCAAAAGGCGACCGTTTCTGGCTCACAGATGATGCGCGAAGGCTACCTGTCAAGATGGAAGCAAAAAATAAAATGGGGGCATTCAAAGCGGCTTTAGCAAATATTGAATTCGTAAACTAAGACGTGGCGATTGGCAAATATTCCTCAATTATCAACCAACAACTAATAGACCGTGATAGCATTTTTACGTCAAACAGAAAATTATCAAACACTCATATCGCGCCTCAAGGCTGGAAAAAAACTTCCCTGGCTCAGAGGATTAGCGCATGCATCTACTGCTTATCTTTTAGCAGCATTGATTGATGATTTCTCGGAAAGATCCTTCCTGATTGTGTTACCTTCACAACGCGAGGCCGAGCAGACCCTCGAAGAAATCTGTACATATCGTGCCTATCCGACGTTAGATAGTTCGCCGGCACTAGATGCTTATCCTGAACTCACTCTCTTTCCGGGCTGGCATCGGAAATTCGCTGAGGGCATCGCGCCACCCAAAAACATTATCGTCGACCGGATGCGATGCCTGGATCGATTGCTCCATGGAGAACGGAACGTCATTGTCACGACAAGTCAGGCACTGCTTTACAAACTCCCTTCGCGAACGTGTTTGGCTGCCGCGTGTCGCCTCGTTCAGCTTGGCGATGAAATTGATCCAGACGACATCGCTGTCATGCTCATGGGTGGTGGGTACCAGAACGTTGAACTCGTAGAAGTCAAAGGCGAATTTGCCCGCAGGGGCGATATTTTGGATGTCTTCCCACTTACGGCTGATGCGCCTGTACGCCTTGAATTCTTTGGAGATGAAGTTGAGGCTATCCGCGCGTTCGATCCCATATCGCAACGTTCAACAAAACCCCTCGAATCTGTCACACTCACACCGCTTCGCGAAATCTTTGCTGCTGACCTGTCAATAGATTATTGGCAGACACAAGCGGAGTCCCTCGTTCAGGGGCACGCAACACCGCAGATGATAGACGCTATCAGAGAGATAACAAGAAACCTAACGGAAAGCGATTCGTCTCCATATGGGCTTGCTGACTGTCCACTCAATAATGAACTTGACGCACTTCTACCGATGCTCACCCCCGAGGTTGAACTCCTCACAGATTACCTATCCGACGATACAGTTGTCTGTCTCATTGAACCGCAATGGCAGAAGCGAGAGGCAGCGCATCTGCACGAACGGTTGCAGGAAAGCTATCGACAAAAGCTCGATGAATCTCAGTTTGTTGTGCCACCCGATAAGCTCTTAGTTCCCTTTGAAACCGTCACTACACAGATAGCGGAGTATCCGGTTGTCTCTTCGTCTTTAGCACCTCCACGTGAGGTTTCAGACAACGAACTGGCACCAATGCCTTTTGGCATGGAAACGCTCGCTTTACCCTCAGGAAACTATCAAACGGTTATCAATCAGATTAAAACCTGGGCACAGCAAGGGAAACGTGTCCATCTGTTTTGCGAAACACCACAGCAGTCCAAGCGGGTGTCGGAAATCTTAGCCGAACGCGATTTATCACCACCCGATATAGACACCAGCGTCGGTGCAATCAGTCAAGGTTTCCTAAACGAATCCCTGAATCTTGTTGTTATTTCCGAAGATGAACTCTTCGGAAATCGACGACATCGTGCAATCCGCCCTCGTCGGGCTGCCACAGACGGGACCCCTATTCTCAGTCTTATTGACCTCAAAGTTGGGGACTATGTAGTTCACGTCTCCCACGGTATCGCTGTCTATGAAGGTATACGTCGACTGGATATTGATGGCAAGCCCCAAGAGTTTCTTGTCCTCACCTACAGCGATGATAACACGCTATACGTGCCTACTTATCAGATTGATCTTGTGCAAAAATACATTGGTAGTAAGGATGAGACTTATAAACCACGGCTTGACCGTCTCGGGGGTCCTGCGTGGCAACGTCGAAAGGAGCGCGTCAAAGCATCCATACGAGAGATGGCAGATGAACTTCTGAACTTGTACGCGCTCCGGCAATCCCGGAAGGGCTATAGTTTCCCGGCTGAAGTCCCTTGGCAGACCGAGTTTGAAGCCCTTTTCCCGTACCAAGAAACCAATGACCAGCTTCAAGCTATTGCGGACGTTAAAGCCGACATGGAAAATGAACGTCCGATGGATCGGCTCGTCTGTGGTGATGTGGGATACGGGAAAACAGAGGTAGCACTCCGTGCCGCCTTCAAAGCCATTATGTCAGAAAAGCAGGTCGCAATTCTTGTCCCAACGACTATCCTGGCTCTTCAGCACTACGACACCTTTGAAAAACGTTTTCAGGATTTTCCGGTGCATGTCGAAATGCTAAACCGTTTCCGTACACCAAAGGAGATAAAGCAGATTAAGGAAGGATTGGCGAAAGGCACTATTGATGTTGTTATCGGAACACATAGCTTGCTTTCCAAAACGGTGACATTTGACAATCTCGGGCTCCTCATCGTTGACGAGGAGCACCGGTTCGGTGTTAGACACAAGGAAAAAATTAAACAGTTTAAAGAGACGATTGATGTGCTGACGTTGACTGCGACCCCAATCCCCCGGACACTCCACATGTCACTCGTCGGTATTCGAGATTTCAGTGTTATTAATACACCTCCCGCAGATCGATTGCCGATTCAGACACACGTTATGCCTTACGACTCAGAGGTTATTCGGAGTGCAATCTCTGCAGAATTGCGTCGCGGCGGTCAAGTATTTTTTGTACACAATCGTGTTCAAGATATTCAGAGCATCGCCCTAACTGTCCAACAACTTGTGCCTGAGGCACGGGTGGCTGTTGCACATGGACAGATGCCTGAGCGGGAATTAGAGAACGTGATGCTCGAGTTTGTCCGCCATAAGCACGATATCCTTGTCTGTACGATGATTATTGAGTCCGGACTCGATATCCCTAATGTGAATACGATCTTGATTAATCGAGCGGATACCCTCGGTTTGGCGCAACTTTATCAGTTACGCGGGCGGGTTGGTAGGGCTACCGAGCAAGCGTACGGGTACCTATTCTATCCACAGCACCAGGAAATTACCGAAGGTGCACAGAAACGTCTTCGGGTCATCGAAGAATTCACCGACCTCGGTTCGGGTTTTAAAATAGCACTCCGAGATCTTGAAATTCGCGGTACAGGGAATATCCTCGGTGCGGAGCAACACGGGCATATCGTTACCGTTGGTTATGAACTCTACTGTAAACTTCTTGAAGAGGCTGTGATGGCACTAAAAGGCGAAAAGGTCGAAGCGCCTCTGGATACACGGATTAGTTTACCCGTTGAAGCTTATCTACCCGATGATTACGTCCCTGACAGCCGTCAGAAGGTCTCTGTCTACAAAAAAATTGCTGGTTTGAAAGAGGGTATAGCCCTCAAAGAACTTCGCGAGGAACTGCAGGACAGATACGGCCCTATTCCGGAGCCTGTTGAGATGTTGCTCAAAATTGCGAATCTTAAGCAGCTCAGCAACCAACTGGGCATCGGGGCTATTGTTGCCGGAAAAGAACAAGTAAAGGTCACATTCGACGAGCAGAATCCGCGAATTAATGTGAAGAAATTCATCGAAATAGTACACAAACATAAGAACCTTCAGTTGCAACCACCGGCACAACTTAAAGTTCGCATGCCAGACATGACTGGCGCGAAGATGTTAACCGAATTGCAGCAAACCCTGAAATTGTTTGTTGCGTCATCGTCAAGATGAAAGGCAACGAAAGAAGACGCGCTGCGCGCATTGCTAAAACGCGTAAGCCTAACCAACGGTCAGACTGAATATATGGAAAGATACTTCATTTCCTAAACCGACCTGACCGAACCGCAAGGAACATTGAAAATATGAAAAAAGCTATTACCGTTTTTGTAATCGTCGCTGTGACCTGCTTACTCACATGGCGATTTGTTCAGTCCGACAGCCCTGAAGCTCCTATGCCTGCTATTGACGAGAGTCAGGTGATTTTAGCAGAGTACAAATGGAACGACACGGCGTATCAGATATCATTGGCGGATTTGAATGCCGCGATCGCAGAATTGCCGGTCTACCGGCAGCAGAACTATGACAACAGAACGGATAAAGCCGAGTATCTTGAGGAATTAATAGAGGAACGGCTCAAAATCCTTCGTGCTACAGATGATGGATTTGACGCACTTCCTGAACACCTCAAGAAGCTGGAGGATTATACGCATCAACTCATGCTCGAAAAATTAACCGAGGCTGAAGTTGATGCCAAAATCGCCTACACTGACGAAGAGCTCATGGCGTATTATCAAGCAAATCTCGGTGAGTACGTCGAGGAAGCAAAGGTCCGCGCAATCTGTATCACACTTGAGGATGAAGACTTTGCCTATGAGACACTCGATGCCATTAAAGCCGGAAAAGACATTGCTGAGATGGCGAAGGAGCTCTCCGAAGCTGGAAAACTTGGTTCTGGCCCCGGCACGAATCAGGATGATCCAGGGAATACCTACCTCTTCTCAAAGAGCGCCTCTGCGCGCTGGTCAGAATTCATTGACGCTGTTTTCGAGATGGAAATTGGCGAATTGACGGATGCCGTCTTTGAAACTGAAGTTAACGATACCGTCTTTTACCTCATTTTCCGGAAAGAGGAGCATCAGCCAGAACGGCAGCAGGAATTCGAGGAAGTTAAAGCTGACATCAAACGGACGGTTGAGCGTGAAAAGAAACGCGCACGCATGAACGAATGGATCACTGAGATCTCTGAAAAGGGTAAGTTGCAAACTTATCCTGGAAATATTCCAGAACCGCCGCAACCTGAAGAAGCGGAGACTGAGGAATCAGACAAGTAGCTTAATAGTTGTCAGGAGAGGGCTGCGCCCTTTTAGCTCATTAGTCCAGACAATGTTGGGGCGTTACGAACGTTTGTAACCACCATACGTTTCACTGATAACTGACAACTCACAACTGCTAAAAAGGAGCTTAGCATCAATAATGATTACAAGAATTATCCCCTGTATTGGCAAAATGGATGCCCGAAAGCCGAAGCCATCCTATAGCGGCCAGCGTATGGAGCAGAAACGACTTCCGGTTATCTCCCTATTTTTAATAGCGATGATTGCTATACACCCAGTTTTTTACGGTTGCAGTGACAAGGCAATCGGGGCAGACGGCACTGTCATCGCGGAATTCGAATGGAACGGTAAACAACGTATCACTTTGGAAGAGATGCAGCAGGAGATTAGCGAACTTCCAGAATATAAACAACGCCAGTATCAGGACAAAGAGGGACTCGAAACCTATATGCTCCTTATGGCGGAAAGTCGATTAATCCTCAACCTGGCTCGCGATCAAAAACTTAATGAAGACCCCGAAATTCTCAAGAAAGTCCAAGATTATCTTCATGAATTGATGGTTAAGAGAATTACCACTCAGGAAGTTGACGATAAACTTGTTTTGACTGAGCAGGATTATCTTGACTACTATGAGGCGCACAAGGAAGACTATGTCCGGCCGGCGCAGGTCAGGCTTATGTGTATCACAATGACCGATAAAGCGCGAGCGGATGAAACCTACGCCCAAATCCAAGAGGGCAGAGACATTGCCGAGCTCGCTCAAGAACTGTCGGATAAGGGAGAACTCGTCGGGCCCGGCGCGAACCCAGCCAGTCCGGGGGATACTGACTATATTAGCAAGGAATCTTTCCCCACTGGAACGGAGCCTTTCTTAGATGCAGCTTTCGCCGCAGAAATAGGAACGCTGCATGAGGGGGTCATTGAAGTCGATGTCCAAGGACAGAAATATTACATGATATTCCGTAAAGATGAGGCGCGGGAGGCTTATCAGAAACCTTTTGAGGAAGAGGATGTCCGTGGAAATGTAGAGCGGAAGGTCGAGCGTGAAAAACGGCAGGCGCTTATGGATGAATGGATCCTCCACCTCCGTGAGCGCGCTGAGGTTAAAACTTACATTGATCGTATTCCAGAGGTACCCGCTCAGGCGGAATCCGAAGCAGAGGAAACCCCTGAGGCGGAACCTGAAGAATAACGATTAATGACGGGTTGTTTGTTTATAGTTGTTGGTTAAGAGGTGGCCCTTGAGAGGACGGACTCTTAACTAATAACAAAGAACCCGTATTGCCCTAAATAGGAGGTATGGACATGATTCGCCATGTAGCTGCCTATCCCCTTATCTGTCTGCTACTCGCTACTAACGGACTTACAACCGCGACGGGTCGCACTTTCGACAAAATTGTCGCTTATGTCAATGACGACATTGTAACCAAGCGAGAACTCGATGTCTTGGTGAACCAACGCGCAATTGAACTCCAACAGGCTTACCGCTTCAGCGAGCGCGAAGCCCGCACTGAAGCTGAACGCCAACGCAGTGAACTCCTCGACCGCCTTATCCGTCAGATGCTACTTTTAGAGGCGGCGCTAACATTGAAGTTGACGGTCAGCGATGCTGAAGTGGAGCAGTACGTTCAAGAATTTAAAAATAGATACCAGATTGCAACGGACGAAGAATTTAGGAAGCAATTAAATAAAGAAGGAATGACGGTTGTCGCTTTTCGGGAACAAGCAGAGCGGAATCTTAAAGCCGAAAAACTCGTGATGGGCAGAATCATCCCACGATTACAGGTGCGAGACAGCGAAATCCAGAAATTCTTTGAGGAAAATCAAGAGCAATTACCTGTTAAAGCAGATAACGTCAATTTACGGCATATCTTTGTCGCATTTGAACCGACCGAAGCCGATCGCAATGCCGCTTACGAGAAGCTTGGAGACGCTCATGATCAAATCTCGGCACCGGGTGCTAATTTTGAAGAAATTGCGAAACGCTACACTTCAAAACAGAACACGACTTCGCAGGCAGGCATCCTTATCGAAGCCACAACTGAAGAACTCAACAGATTTCCAGAGGTATTTCAGAACGTCCTGACGAATTTAGCAGCCGGTGAGATAAGTGAACCGATTGAAGGGAATGAAGGGCTGTATCTTTTTAAAGTCGAGGCAAAAGACGATAAAATGATTGGCTTTCGTTATCTTATTGTGCCTCTTGAAATTAGCGTCGAAGCGATGCAGGCTGCACGTGAACGAAGTGTGGAGATATTCAAAAAATTGGAAGATGGCGAAGATTTTAACACGCTTGCCACAACTTATTCCGATGACATCGAGACTCGGTCGAACGGTGGCTACCTCGGGGTTCGATCCTTAACCGAACTCAACCCGAGAACCCGCGCAACCATCGAGCCGATCGCGGAGGGTGCCTATAGCAGTCCACATGAAACCGAGTCGGGGGTCCACATCTTCAAGGTCGATACACGGGACACCCCAGATCTGACTGAAGCCGAGAAACAACAGATTACTGCGATACTCCGTCAGCAGCGTTTTCAAGAAGAGTGGGACGCATACACTGACAGCCTCATCTCGAACGCCTACATCCACATCAGATTGAAAGAGTAAGAGATACGTGAGAAAAAACCACCCCGATCCGCCTACCTATCACCAACATCAATGTCTCAACGGGAGGCGCGTAGCTACAGGAAACGCTGCAGCACACCGCTGTTTTATTTTCGCGAATGCCTCTTTAATTGCGGTTATAGGTATAGGCGTTTTGGGCATTGCATGCCTCCTTTGCCCACTACAGGTGCTTATCGCCCAAGATATTCCACCACAAGCCCAAACACCACAGGAGCCGACGGAGGAACAGCCCCCTAATACCCCAGATGGAACACCTACTGATGGGGAACAACCTCCCGATGCTACAGATGAGGCGGAAACGGAGGACGAAACTGCAGCTGAACGTTTGAATCCAGAAACCGACACCCCTGAGGAAGGCATGGTGATTGGTGATGGGAACAGTGTGTCGATGGTGGATAATTTTGTTCAAATTCACGGCGATGCTCTCGTCAAATTTGAAGATGTCATCCTGCGTGCGGATCATGTTTGGGCTGACTTTGATGAAAATCTGATGCGTGCCTCTGGAAACGTTCACCTTCAAATCGGCGACGAAGAAACCTATTCCGATGAGCTCGTCTTCAACCTTGAAACCAAAAAGGGAATCGCCAGAAACGGATTCACCTATAGCGACCCTTGGTATTTTGGTGGTAGCGAAATCTTTAAAATAGAGGAAGATAAATCTTATGTCCGAGGAGGGACCTTAACGACCTGTTCTCTGGAGCACCCGCACTACTATTTCAGTGTCTCCGAAGTGATTGTCCGAATGAATCAGGAACTGATTGCCAAGAATATCGTCCTACGCATTGGTGGATTTCCGTTGTTCTATTTTCCAGCTATCCGTCGCGACCTACGCAAAGGGAAAGTTGCCAAGATTATCGTCAAAGTCGGGACCGATAGTTACCAGGGGCCTTACCTCAGCATTATCCAGCCTCTTGTTCGGAAAAGACGTTACGATGCCGCACTGCTTTATGACAGGAGCGCGCGGCGCGGGCAAGGTTTCGGGTTTGAGGGAAAGTATCGTTTTCGTGATACAAAGTATAGGGAGATACATATCCCTATTCCGGATGATGCAACACCTAACCAACGCACGAAATTGGAAGAGAAGGCGAACGAGTTACAAGAGCGACTTGACGGTGAATATGATCGTTATTGGCTAAGGCAGCTATTCCTTGAATATAAGATTACAGATGAGGATATCGCCCGCGCTCAAGAGAATGCCGAGGAGGTACGAACGCAGGCTTTAGAAGAAGGCGCGGACTTCGCTGAACTTGCACAAAGCAACTCTGACCATTCTGACACCCGGTATGAGGGCGGCGATATAGGGTTTCTCGTTCCCGGCGAAACGGATAAAGATGGCAACGCAAAACTAGATCCTGCTTTGGAGGCAGCTGTTTTTGCACTGCAAGAAGGCGAAGTGAGCCGGGTTCTACAGACGGAATCCGCTTTTCATATCTTCAAAGCCGATCGCGTGATTGACGTTTACGGCGATCGCGAAGTCAAACTCCGCCGCATCGACATCAATATCACCGCCAGCGACGACACTGAGGCGATGCTCCGAGAATTAGCTGATGACCTACTACAACGCGCCCACGAAGGTGAATCCTTTGGGGCACTTCTGCAGCGCGCCGAGGGCCGCTCTGATTATGTCCAAGCAACACTTTCTGAGATTAATGAGGGAAACGGGATGCTGCTAAATGAAATGGATTCCTCTTGGCAATACTCTGTTAGGCGTATGGAAAACCCCGGTGATGTTACGGAGCGGCGTCCTGTTTCTACGCCAGAAGGATTTTATATCTTCCAATTAATTGAAAAAGAGGAGACACCCACTTTTGAGGCACTCGCTGAGGAATTCGAGACAGAATGGGAGACTTTCTATGAAGGTGTTATGCAGCCAACACCAGAGGACAGCGCGGAAGATGCCGGCACACCAGAATCTAACGGGGCAGCTGTAGAAGGAACGGACGTGTCTCCTATAGCTTCAGAACAGGTAGAGCCAGTCGAAACCACCGATCCATCGGAAGAAATTCCAGCTACCGAAGCAACTGAACGGGAAGCCCTCCAAGAAATGGAACCTGAACAGGAAAGTCAAGACGCGGACATCGTCACACCAGAAAGTGACCAAGACATCGAGACGCAAGAGGAAAATCAAGACGCGGTTGTTGAACCTGAAAAGGAGCCAAAGGATACGACACAGGGCGAAGCTGGAGCCGCCTCCGACGAAGAAACGGATACCGAAGAAGGAGTCTATAGACAACACGGCTTTCGCGGAAGATGGGAAGATCCCAGCGCTGTCGCCTCAGAAGCAGAGAACTTGTATGCTGGCGAACATAGTCGGCGCCCGATTAAAACAAGGAAATCCTTCCGTCTTATCAAAGTTGATAGAAAGCGAGCATATCGAGGGGATATCTACTTCTATGGTGCTGACCGTTATTCTTACGAACGGCAGAACGCCACTCGGATTGGTAGAAGTTGGACGATGCGATGGGCACATACCCAATCGTTCTTTACACCGTGGGACAGCCGAGAAGCCGGTAGACGGCCTATCAGTTTCAACGGTAGGACGGAATTGCGAGCCTTGAATTATAAAGAGGATTTGGAACTTCCGGGTGAATCGACGCTCAACTCTTTCGGTATACTCACCTACGGGACCGCCTTCTCTGCCTCCAGTCGAGAAGACCTTGATGAAAACGGGAACCTCAGGTTTTCACGAGAGACTATCGGAGACTTCACTGGCAGGGTTGAAGTTCGACACATCCACGATTTCACGGGGGAAGGCACAACCTCATTGCAGAAACTCCCACAACTCACCTTGAACTTTTCACGGATGCGTGTAGAGGCATTCCCACTCTTTGAAACCCTCAACAACGGGATGGTGTCCGTTGCCGAGAAATTCAGAACGGAAACACCGTTTCTCTCAATGTTTACACTTCCAACGCTCGAAAGTACCAGCCTCGATTTGGATATTGAACTTGGAAACTTCTTTAGGGAGGTTTTTCCTGGCACAGGCACTGAGGAACGGGATGTGTACCTCCAGACAATGGATTTCGGTTTTGATGTCCGCAAGCAATCGACGCTCCAGATTACACCGTTGCGTGAACTCCAGATGAGTCTCTATTTTAACACAAACGCGATTTGGCACGACCGGGATCAAAACCAAAATAGAAACATTATACGCGGGGTTTACAGTATCAATGCCACCGCGACGAATACACTCTTCCGTATATTCGATGTTAGTTATATTCCCGGACTGCGGAAATTACGTCACGAAATGCAGTCATCGCTTCGCTTTGATTATCAACCGCCTGTTGATAAGAACGATAGCTTGTATCCGTTCGGACCCAGCACCTACTTCTTTGAACGGAAGCGGCTCACTTATAACTTCAATACAGGCATTGAGATAAAAACCCGCCGCAGCCAATCAGCGCATCGGATCTTGTATTTTGATACACGGCTTACTGCCGATTTCACTGACTTTGACCCTTTATACAAACGCAGGTATGAACCTATTGAGAGTGATTTTACATTTATACCACTCCCGAGTCGAAATCTAAATGTCACCGTTCGATTTACGCATGACCCCAACCCACATCCGATTGATGAGAAAACGTTCAAAATGGTAGGCTTCCGTACGAATATTCGCTATACGCGACAGACGTGGAACGTGAGTGTTGGCAGTTCTTTTAGCAAACGTCATACCTCCACGCAAGCATCCCAAGCATCCCGTTCTATTACCGCTACCGGACGCTACCGTTTGAGCCGCAACCTTGAATTTGATGTTAGCCTCATCTACTATCCGATTGAGCGACAGTTTTATTCTCAGCGCATTACAATGAGTCGGAATCTTCACGATTGGAATCTCCGCATCTCATGGAACCGGGTTGGTATCAAGCGCACGGACTCGGTTTACAACAACGTTCGACAAGATTTCACATTCCAAGTCAGTCTGATTCAGGAACCGGCGATTTCAATGGGTGTTGGGTATGATGCCACTACTGAAACCTGGGGCATCCGCACCTTACCTGCAGGCATGCCTTACAACGCATTCGGCAGCGGCAGTTCGCTCGGTAGGTCGTATTTCTAATCTCTAATGCTATCCTGAAAATACGCTAAGTCGGAGGATACATCTCAGAAATTGACAGAGAAACCGATGCGGGTAGGCGAGGTCGATAACGCCAATTACGTCTGGATTCAGTTATTCTACAACAAAACAGATTTATAAAGGCGGATGCCCTCGATTTCAATCCAATGATACACTTTTGATACACTTTCTGCTCGTATTGCTCGGACCAAAAACTCGGAGAGTTTTCGGAAACCAAATCATGTTTTCGCCAAATTTTTGAGACACCCGTGGGGGTAATGAATGGTTTCCCTACTACAAACCAAGGCAGCCACCCCGAATTTGAAAACGTGATGAATAACCCCATAAAAAATAGCGAAGTTCTTGTTGGAGATTACAATCAAACTTCCCAAAAAAGCAAAGGATGGAGGATAGCAAAGTTCAGAGATATAATTAGAAACGTGAAGCAAAAAGCGTTTATACCGAGACCTAAAAAAGCGAAGGCGCGGTTTGAGACCGCGCCTTTTGCCGTCGGAATTCCCTGATTCTTACGCAATCTCGCTGATCTGAATCAATCGGTCATCCAAGTTTCTGTCCGGACTCGGTAAATCTCCAAACATCGGACGGAAGTAGCCCGCACCCGCTGGAGAAATCTGATACCGTTCGGCATCATAGAACCGTAAGTCCAAGCTTCTGCGGATAACATGTCCAGACGTATCCCGCTTCAGCACTTGCTCTAACGGAAGCAGCGTCGGTTCGATTCCTGTGTCCGTCCGTGTAATGGTTGCGACACCGGTGAACATCCCATCTGAAAGTGCCTGCACCGCTATCCTGCCTGCTTTCATTGCTGTATCTCTATCGAGTGGGATGGGACTACCGCACCGCTGGAGATAGCCAAGAATCAACGCGCGAAACGCTGAGCTTGGAATTTCTGGGAGAAGTTTCTTCACTGCCTCGACGATAATTTCTGAACAACCCCCTGGCTTCGTATGTCCAAAAGCGTCGAGCTCGGCTTGGGAACTAATCATCAACTCCCCAGCATCGTTCCGAATACCTTCGGATACAACAACAATCACGTTGCCTTGTTCGGCGTGTTTCTCACGAATCGCCGCCGCCAGTTTTTCGGGTTGATACGGTATCTCTGGCACAACGATAAGGTCGGCCTGCCCGTAGGCTGCGGAGAGTGTTAACCAACCTGCATCTCTTCCCATTGCCTCAACAACAATAACACGGTCGTGCGAATAGGTCGTCGTCCGCAAATCTCGCACGGCATTGATAACGCGCTGCGCCGATGACGGGAAACCGGGGCAGAAGTAGTTAATCATCTTAGAGTAATCAATAGCATCCCCCTCTGGCGGATTGATGCCCACATCGTTATCAATCGTTTTGGTCACAAACGTGGTCGTGAATTGGTCTGAAAGTGCGCTACCAACCGTCAAAGTGTCATCACCACCTATCGGAATAAGACCGCTGATGTCTAATTTTTTCAGGTTGCTTACCGCTTCGTCTAATTTATTATCTTTAATTAGGTTCGTGCGAGAACTTTTTAGCAGTGTTCCGCCACGGTTCTCATCAATCAGGTCGGGGGTTAACGTAAAATAGCGTCCGCCTTTTAGGACACCGCGCCACCCTTCCATGAATCCGACCAATTCAAAACCGAGTTCTTCGGCTTTTAAGGCGATGCCTTTAAGGGTGGCGTTGAGTGCACTCGTATCACCACCCCCAGTTAAAACACCGATCTTTTTAGGCATATTAAAAACTCCTTTTTAACGGTTATAAGTGGTTTATTGTTAGTTATCCGTTGTTGGTTAAAGAACGCTTAACAATCCTTCCAAATTGGGGGTATGCGAAAAAATAGTGAATTGTTACAGAAGCTCCTCATTAGTTGATAACCGACAACCGATAACTGATAACTATTTTACAACTTCGACAAGAACCGGTGTGTCGCAAGCAAGTGCCTTTTCAAATGTCGGCTTAAAGTCGCTTGGATCCTCAACCCGTAGACCGATTGCACCAAAAGATTCGGCGAACTGTACGAAGTCCGGGTTAGCCAATTCAACGCCAATTCGTTTGCCGAAACGTCGCAGCTGACCGCGTTCAATCGAGGTGTATTGATTGTCGTTCATCACAAGCGTCACAACAGGTAGATTATACATCACAGCTGTTGCAAGGTCTGGACACGACATCAAAAAACCGCCGTCTCCGCTAAGTGCGACGACTTTCCGTTCCGGGTAAGCGATCTGTGCGCCAATAGCGCCTGTCAACCCAATTCCCATCGCAACAGAGACACCCGAAAAGATGTAACTACCGGGATGGTAACACGGGAAATGCTGCAGCGCGCTGTAGCCAGTGATATTAACGTCTACCGATAAAATCGCATCGTGTGGCATCACGGCGCGCATCGCCTTGAGGATCTGAGGTGGTTCAATTGCGGTGAATCGACGGCGCAATTCGCGTAGACCTTCACCCCAACCATCGCCCCGGTTTTCATCACGCAGCGCAGCGTTCAACTGGTGCAAAACGAGTTTCGGGTTCGCGCCGATACCCACGGTAGCCGGATATTCCTTGTGTATTTCTTCTGTGTCGGCTTCAATATGCAACAGGGGTTGCGGAATCTTGAGGCTCCAGTTTGCCGTATCCCGATAGTTAAACCGTGTTCCAACGGCAACAAGGAGATCAGATGCTTCCATCGCTGCTTGCGCGACACTGTCCCGAAAGATACCGATAACGTTCGGCGAATCTTCAGGCACGGAAGCTTTTCCAAAGCCTGTCATCACGATTGGTGCGTCTAACAGTTGTGCAAACTCAAGCATCTCTGCGGTGGCACGCGTATGATTGATACCGCCGCCAGAGATAAGTAATGGACGTTCCGATTTATTCAGGAGTTCCAAAGCCGCGTCTACGTCTTGTGGGCTCGCCGCTGTTTGGATACCGTTGTTATACTGCGGAACTGGAAAATCTGCTGCTGCGTCCAATGCATCTTTCGCCAACTCAACCAGCACTGGTCCCGGTCTACCTGAACGGAGTGCACTGAAACTCCGATTGATTGCGCCTGGAATCTGATCGACGCGATGCACAATTTCGAGATGTTTCGTCATGGGGGTAAAGGCGGCGCGTTGATCCAAACCGTGAAAACTCTTCTTTGGATCGCGCGATGCTAAGTAAGATGGATTCTGGCCCGTAATCCAGAGGACGGGTGAAGATGCGGTATTCGCTTCGCTAATACCGATAGCGGCGTTATTAGAACCGGGCCCTGGGACAGTCATACAGACCCCGACTTCACCCGTTGCGCGCGCATAACCGTCTGCCATAAACGATGCTCCACCTTCATGGCGTGTCACATAGTGCTGGATGCTATCTTGGTTGTTATACAGCGACTCATAAACGGTATCGAGATGGTTGCCAGGTAAACCGAAAATGACGCTAACACCTTGTGCTTTCAAACCTTTAACAAAAAGATCGCCACCTGTCATGGTTAACCTCTTTCATATTTTATGAAACTTCAAAAAGTCGTCCGTGCCGCGGATCAAACGTAGTCTTCAAATACGTCTTCCCGTCAGCATCCCAAGAATCAATGTTTTTCTTTCTGCCGTCAAATATACCCCACTCCACAACCCTCGCCGTCGCTCTATGTATCTCAATCAGTGTGTCTATTGCTATATCGCCTCTGTTGAATAGATAGAAGCGTTCAGACCTTCCAGCATCTCTATGGTGAACCTGGACGGTATCGGTTTCCGTATTGTCCGGTTTTACGTACACTGATACCGTCCGTGGCACCCATTTATGCAGCCATTTTTTGAGTCGGATGGCTTTCTCATTCAGTGGACCGCGAAGAATAGTTGCGCGCCGTCCATAGATGAGTTGTTCCAGCGGATACGGTTCGAGTCCTATCTTACCGTTGAGCAGGTAAGGGGTAGGTTCGTCTACGATCAACCGCCCTTTCGCCCTGGTAAATGCTTTTAGACACTTCACTGTCTCTTCTTGCAATGATATGCAGCTCGGCAATAGGACAATCCCGAAATCTTCCTTAACGTCCGTGTGAGCATTACTTAGACGGAGACTCAAGTTGTTATTCGTACGTTTCCCTATACGCGGGGATTTTAGAATCTCCGCTGAAGATAGTTCCTGTTCCGAAACAATCCTGAAGTCGTAGCCGAATTCCCACACCGTTTCACAGAGCCACCCCCACGCTTTCGTTACCTGACTCCACATTTTCTGATCGGGTTTTGTCCAGAGGCTCTGCGTCGGCGCTACCATCAGCAGTGGTCTTTTTGGATAACCTATTGCTAAGAGTTGTGATAACATAGGTGTTGTCGTATCTGATTTTTTTGCTGCGCTTCTATTTGTGTTTATCCATAGATTGAAACCGAGACTCGCGTCCTCCGCGAGAGTGTGTGTGTCTGTTTTATGACTATCCTTTCGTGCGATGCCTGCATTGTGTGTGTTGCTACAGATCCATTTTGCGATCGCGAACCGCTTAGGGGTATCTATTTCAGTGACGTTTAGAATTGGGGAGTCCACTTCTGCCAACAATGTTCCCAATTCAAACGCCAACGTCTTAGCGGTCGCCGGTAGACTTAAAGCAAACCGTAATCCCTCTTGATGACAGAAATCACGCAAACCACCGAGGAAACGTTTCGCAAATCGGGTTGTGAGCTCGCGCCACACTGTATTCCTAACAGCTGCAGAGTTGTAAGTCTCATAAAACAGTAGCGGCAAATAATCGGCGGCTTTCTCTTCTATTGTTTCCAGCAGTGCTGGACTCCATGGAACCGACGACGTTTCTGCTTCTAAAACACTCATCATCGATAGAAGCTTCGGCAACTCACAACTGAATCCAACGATGTCGCGCTTTCCGTAAGTCTCTAAATACGTCTCCAATACATGTTCTACAAATGCTGCAACGCCGTTGTCGCTTAAAAGGTCTGCTACCGGTGCTTCTGTCTGATAAAGCACAATCAGCGTTCGCCCGCGAAGCCGTTCAGCGATTTCGAGATCACCCGCCACACATTTACGGACGTAGGTGCTGATATGATAGCACGGCGCATCGGCGTGGGGTTGTGCGATTAGATAATACCGGCACGATTCGGATTCACGCTTTTGGGTAAGTTGTCGAAGTGCCCCTTGGATTGCTGTCGCTGTTCCTGTATTACTGATGCCCCATTCTCTAGCGTTCAACTGATAGCGTGTTTTTAACAAAGTGGACGGCAGCTGGATCCATGCGCCTTCACCGCGTCGCGACAATGCTGCTAATTCCGCTCGGTGTATCGGGGCCTCTTGTTTCCGCCGCCATAATAGAACGCTACCTGTCTTAAGAGAATCCGTCTGCACAATTTTCGCTCCTACTGTTCACCTGAAAAATTTGCAACCCCTAAAGATTTTGTGATATACTTTATAGCAATAACACCGAAGCGTGTTATGGAGCAGTTTCGAATCTGCTGAACATATCTCTATTTTTTGTGTTAAGCAGTTTAGCACAGATGGGTGAATTCGCGCAATCAAAATTTTTTCGCCCCTTTTATGAAAGGACTTCTCTAACACTCCCATGCCTTTAGGTTGTGGGTCCATCCCCATAACGCTCGTGAGAACGTCAAAAAAAGGTGTTGCCAAAAAGGTATGTTTTGTGGTAGATTGACAGTATCAAGTTGGGCAAGCATGACGAGCATAGCTTCTCTGCTATGTGCTTGCCTCCCACTTAGCCACTGCGGTATCCCTATAGATAGAGCGCTAATGCCGCCATCAACTGAAGACACGTCGCGGTGGGATACACCGAGACATAAAACGCTTGTGGAGTTTCTGTAAGCCCTCCACTCTGGAGGCACGACATGAAGAAGCAAGAATCCCACGCCTTTCGGCATGGGAGTATCAATAAGGAAAAAACATGAACATACTTGAAAATCTTATTTCAGCGTTCGCTATCCTGCGCGGAAGTAAACTCCGAACAGTTCTCACGCTCTTGGGGATCACTATCGGCATCGCAGGCGTGATTGCGATGATGTCCTTTGGTGCGGGTGCTGAAAAACTCCTTATGTCCGAGATTGACAATATCGGTGGCCCAAGTATGTTTGGCGTGTATAGACCCGGATATATCCGTAAAAATGGGCGTTGGCAACGCAATAACAGTCCACATCACTTAGAGATGGAGGATCTCCGGGATGTCTTAGCAGATTGTCCGTCTGTTGAGGTTGCGACTGTTGAGGGGAGTTACTACATCGGTCTCGGTGTTGACGGAAAATTTCAGCGGACGTACCTCCGCGCGACAACGAATGAATATCAAGCCGTTCGCGATTGGCGGGCGGAATACGGCAGATTCCTCGCGGATACTGACATGGACACTTGGACAAAAGTCTGCGTCATCGGTTCTAAGATATGGAAAGAGCAGTTTAAAGGACAGGACCCCATCGGGAAAGAAGTTATCATCAACAATCATGGAAAGCACAACCGTTTCACAGTTGTCGGCGTCATGGAGAGTCGAGGCGATGGATTGGAACGCGGCAAGAGCGATGATAACATGCTTTTCATCCCGATTACAACCGCACAGAAACGGTTTTGGGGACACGATCACGTTGGACACATCATGGTGCGCGCCAAGAGTCCACTTTTGGTAGAGCAAGCCCTAAAAGAGGTGAAGACGGTTATTATGCGCAACCACGATGGAGACGACACCTTTTTCCGAACTTGGTCTGCTAAACAGGGAATCGAGAACGCGAAAAGGATGATCTTTATCATAGAGGCAATCCTCGTTGTTATTGCGTCAGTCTCTTTGATTGTCGCGGGGATCGGTATCCTTAATATCATGCTCGTCTCGGTGACAGAACGGATACCAGAGATCGGGCTTCGGAAAGCCGTGGGGGCGAAAAGTTTTGACATACGGCTCCAATTCCTCACAGAATCAGTCCTCTTGTGCCTGATCGGTAGTTTGTTAGGTATCCTATTAGGTGCTGTCGCCGGAAAAGGCTTCGCGTGGATCGTCGGTAAGTTTCTGCAAGAGATGACCTGGCCCTCTGTAATTACACCTGAAGCTGTTCTTATTTCCGTTACTGCAGGTGCAGTAACCGGCATCTTCTTCGGTTATTATCCCGCCAGTCAAGCCGCAAAGATGACTCCCATTGATGCGATTCGACATACATAATAGTTGTTAGTTATTGGTTCTGAGTAAAGCGTATCTTTGTAGCACAGACTGTTAGTCTGTGGACGTGACGATCGGCAAAGCGTTGGAAGTTTGGAAGGTGGCTTGGGTTATCTTTGTAACTTAAACTGTTAGTTTGTGCATTCGTGAAAAAATAGAAGGATAAGGGGAAACAGACACTATAATGTTAGGGTTTATTTTTCGATTGGCACAGAAACTTGTAGGAGGAAATACGGATATGAGAACAGATCAGCCTATACCAGTGGAAAGAAACCAAAAACCTATTCGTTGGTGGCCCCTTTTCATTATTTTTGCTCTTGCCGTTTTGGGCATTATAGTAACATGGATTCTCGACGCTGGTCAGCGCCAAGACAAGATCATGCTAACAACCTTAATAGGCATTCTTACTGTCTTTTTGGGGTTTTTGTGGTTATTATGCTTTTCTCGATTGAGATGGCGGGTTAAGTTAATCTCTTCTGCCGGAGCCGTTTTAGGTCTCTTTTTCCTTATAAATCTATTCCAGTTCAAAGGGTTCAGCGGGGACCTCGCTCCAATATTTGAGTGGCGGTGGCGCGAGAAACCTTCAATTTTCCAGGCTGACTCTATCGGTATATCTGACACCCACAGGCAAACAACGAACTACCCACAATTCCTTGGCCCCTATCGGAACGGGGTCGTTACTAGTGTCAAGTTAAATCTCGACTGGAAAACACATCCACCGAAGTTGGTATGGCGGAGACCCGTGGGAACGGGTTGGTCAGGCTTCGCAGTCTTTGAAAATACAGCCATTACACAGGAACAGGAAGGCGACTGGGAAAAAGTCGTCGCCTACGATTTACACACCGGTGGAATTCTCTGGAACCATCAAGATCAAGCGCGTTACTACACCCCACCGGCAGGCCCCGGGCCACGTGCAACCCCGACAATCTCTGGAAACAGCGTTTACACCCTTGGTTCAACAGGCATTCTCAACTGTTTAGATTTTGAAACAGGCGAACGACTCTGGACAAAGAATATCTTTGAAGAAAACAGCTCGCCCCCGCCGCCTTGGGGCATTAGCATTTCTCCACTCGTTCTTGATGAATTGGTGATTGTCAGTGCCGGGGGCGCGGTGGCTTACCACAAAGAAACAGGGAAAATCGCTTGGACGGGCCACCGGACACAGAGCGGTTATAGCTCACCGATGCTGACAACCTTAGCAGGCACCGAACAAGTCGTTCTCTTTAACCAAGGACTCATCACAGCGCATGAACCGCTAACGGGTGAACTTTTGTGGAAGCAGCCCTGGGTGAAAACCTATGCAGAATGTGTCGCGCAGCCGGTACCCCTTCCCGATAACCAACTCCTTGTTTCTACAGGCTACGGTGCCGGTGCTAAACTATTTCAACTTTCCCGTAACGACGCAAGCGAATTCAACGTTGCTATTATATGGGAGTCTATATACCTCAAAGCCAAATTTACAAACATTATTTATTTTGAAAATTACCTCTATGGACTTGATGACGGTATCTTTGCCTGCATAAATCCTGTTGACGGTACACGTCAGTGGAAGCGTGGTAGATATGGTCACGGACAAACGCTCTTAATTTCAGATGTTCTACTCGTTCTCACCGAATCCGGTGAAGTCGTCCTTGTAGAACCTGATCCTGAAAATCATAGAGAGCACGCGCGTTTCACCGCACTCAAAGGTAAAACATGGAATACACCTGCACTCGCCGGTGCCTACCTGCTCGTCAGGAATGATCAAGAGGCAGCGTGCTACGAATTGCCAATTAGGGATACCCATCCAGAATGAAGCAAGGTTCCCCATATCAGAACTTCGGCTTCAGTTTATTCTCGCATCCGGTGAGGATGGAAAGCGAGAAAGGACAACAGCATGTTTGGACTCATACGCAAGTTAAATATATTGTTTATCTGTTATAGCGTCGGATTCTTACTCCCAATATTTACGCTCTCCGCGGCGACGTATAAGAACGTTCCCAAGAGTCTTCACGAAACAATTGATTCGCCTCTTGAAGCCCATTT
This sequence comes from Candidatus Poribacteria bacterium, assembly GCA_965202725.1. Classification (GTDB taxonomy): domain Bacteria; phylum Poribacteria; class WGA-4E; order WGA-4E; family WGA-3G; genus WGA-3G. The sequence goes on along the minus strand of OZ241845.1, from coordinate 1,811,876 downwards.
TGAACAGTATATCAAACGCCAGCGCAGTCGTAAAATTTTAGCTACGACGGATCGAACAAGTTTTGTTGTCTATGATATTACAGCAAATAAGAAGTTAGTGTCAATTAACGAGAATCGGCGAACGATGGCAGCATCGCTCATTAAGAACTTCGTTATGCTCGCTTATTTCCATGAAGTCAGATACGGACGGCAAACACACACCGCCGTAAATAAGGGAAACCTACGCGCAATGATTCAACGGAGCTCAAACCCCTCAACGAACTATTTTATCCGACTCTTGGGGGGCCCCGCGCGCGTGAATCGGATACTCCAAGTCAACTATCCCTATTTTAAGCAGACGCGGATCGTTGAATATATTCCCCGAAGCGGACGGACTTATAGGAATATGACATCGGCGCGTGACTTAAGCCTATTTTGTTTGCAACTCTGGAAGGGGAGACTCCCTTATTCCGAGAAGATGAAGTACTACATGAAACTCAAAAATGGCGATTATATCTTTAAAAATACCTACATTCCTTCATCGGTTGAGGTTTACAATAAGACCGGAACCGTCTATGGATTGGTGGGAGATGGCGGGGTGTTGGTGCTGCGTGATTCGAGCAGCGAACCGAGACCTTACGTCTTTATCGGAATGATTGAAGATAAGACGAAGACGAGTCGGAGAAATCGGTGGCAATCTTTTACGACATGGAAAAATCGGCGCGCCTATATCTTGCGAAGACTCTCCGAACAAGCTTATAAGTACATCTATGAAAAGCATTAGGGTGGCAACTTAGCACGCTGTTAATTGCCATTTGGGTATCTCTATGCAACGTATTGTTGACATCGGCAGACGTATAGAACTCGTACCAATCGATCTGCACTTCCACGACATCACTATCGGGCTCTACCAACAGCAATCGGTCGATACGACCACAGGAAAAGAGGTACCTGTCTTTCTTGTCCATACCTACAGCCATGTTGCCGGTGCCGTCGAAAGAATTGAAGCAGTGAGGCGAGGAATGCAGACACTCGGTGGAATGCTGAAGACAGCGGAGGGGCTTCTCCATTTCCCATGTGGAAATGCGCATCAAGCTGCCTGCCGTCGCGTCTTTTTAGAAGCATGCAAGCTCGCCCCGGGAACCCATATTGAACCACATCCACTGCACACGCTCGACAAGAAATCACAACTCACTATCACGGTCAATTCCATTGGAAACGGCATATATTCTGTCACAGCAGATGGCGATGGTAGCAGAGCGGCACGACGCATCGCTGCGATCGCAGGGGGATTGGCGAAATTGGGAGAAATGGAAGACATCGGAGCCGATACGAAGGATACTGTTGCTTTTGATTGTGCATGCGCTCACGACGCACTTATCGGACTTCTACTCACCCGTGCACCAAACGTCAGAATCGCTATGCAAGAAGCGGAGATGAGTGCCTCGCGCGGTGTCCTCTCTGCACCCAGTCAACAAACTTTTTAACCATTAAATTCTGGTGCCGCGCCCCCCCATGGTGTTTGCAGTTTTTGACTAAGTGAGCCAGCCTGAGAGAACGAAAAAATTAGAAAACGCAAGATAGTTGGAATTAACCAAAAGCCACTGCGTGATAAAATGGAGCAGTGGCCAGAAGCAATTATTAAAAACATGAAAATTGCAATCGGTTTTGATTCAGGTTTAGCAAATTGCGGATACGGTGTTGTTGCCCGTGGCGGTAGTGGGTTCGCCTGCTTAGCACACGGTAGTATCCGAACCGATTCAGATGCGCAGCGGCCGGATCGACTTTTGAAAATCTATCGATACGCCACGGAATTGATAACAGAATGGAATCCCTCCAAAATCAGTATAGAATCTGTTTATTGGAACCGAAACCAAAAAAGTTGCTTGCCGATTGCAGAGGTCATCGGGGTTTTGCAGGTCGCTGCTGCCCAGAAGGATATTGAAGTCTTGATGCTCTCGCCGCAAGCCGTCAAATCTGCTGTTACCGGCATCTCTGCCGCCTCCAAAATGCAGGTCATGCGAATGACTCAGGAACTCTTGGGTCTGAAGAACCCTGTTACACCCAGTCATGCAGCAGATGCTTTGGGATGTGCGATCGCAGCACTACTCAGCAGAAACATCCCGAATTTACGACAAAAGAACAGGGGCAAAAAGTGCAAAATCAAACTACCAAATCAATGACGGGGCGTGAACGTGTGCTCGCTGCTCTTTGTCATGAACCCACTGACCGCACACCGGTGTGCAATCCTACATCCGTAGCGACCGTTGAGCTCATGGATCTCGTCGATGCCCCGTTTCCACAAGCGAATCGGGAACCGGAACTTATGGCGCGCCTCGCTGCGACAGGATACACCGAACTCGGATTCGACTCTATCATGCCGGTTTTCTCAATCATCCAAGAATCGAGTGCGCTGGGGTGCAAAATCCAGTGGGAGCAGAAGGACAACTGGCCCACTGTTAAGATGCGCGAACCGATCTGGGAGGGTGTTGATGACATCAGAGTTCCTGACGATTTCTTGACACATCCAGATACCCGATGTGTACTTGAAGCGATTAAAATCCTGAAAAAAGAATATGGAGACGAAGTCGCTGTTATCGGAAAGACGATGGGACCTTGGTCACTCGGCTACCACTGCTTTGGTGTTGAACCCTTTCTGCTGTTGTCTCTTGACGATCCCGGTAAGACGAAACTTGCCCTTGATCGGATGAAGGAAGCGACTGTACAATTCGGGCTCGCACAAATCGAGGCAGGTGCCGATGCACTCACTCTTCCAGATCACGCTACAGGCGACTTGGTCAGCGGAGAATACTACCAGCGCTACCTCCGAGACCTTCACATTGAATTCGTTGAACGCATCCCTATTCCTTTAATCTTACATATCTGTGGACGTACGGTAGATCGAATGGAGTACATCGCACAAACCGGGATGGCAGCGTTCCACTACGATTCTAAAAACGAACCAGAGGAATCAATGGAGATTGTGAAAAAACGTATTGCCCTCGTCGGCAATATCAACAATCCTGAAACGTTATTTGCCAAAGAACCGGAAGACGTTAAGGCAGAGGTCGTGAAAAATCTTCAAGCAGGTGTTTCACTAATTGGACCGGAGTGCGCCATTCCATTGCAAACAACTATCGAAAATCTTCAAGCAATCCCAGAAGCGGTCCAAGAATGGCACCGCCCCCACGCATAAACCACAAGTATGGAGAAATGATGAGACAATTCGTCTGTCTTCTGCTAACAGCAAGCCTCATGTTGGTTGGCATGACCTTGAGCCACGCGCAAGATGTCGACTTCGACCCTTTGAGTGCTTCTGATGTCAACGCCGACGGCGCTGTAAATATCCTTGACCTAACCCTCATCGCTACCTACTTCGATGAGACTCTTAGCGGAAATCAACCTTCTGCAGCAGATGTTAATAAAGATGGAGCTGTCGATATTCTCGACTTAACATTGGTCGCAAGCCACTTCGGTAAGAAATCTGGTATCCCTTTTGAAGTCACGGATGCTACTTTCGACGAGATCGTTTTGGGTTCTGAACTGCCTATTGTGGTAGAATTTAAAGACGATACTTGACTATTTTGCATATTGATGCGCCCGGTGGTCGCAGAAGTCGCATTGGAATATCGTGATACCTTCAGTTTCGTCAAATTGGATGTCAACACCCAACGAGAAAAAACCGCTGCATACCGGATTCGAGCAACGCCTACATACGTTATATTTGAAGACGGTGCGCTTATAGGAAGCTTTGCTGGAGCAATGCCCAAGGCTGAATTGGTGCAACGCATTTTCGACCTCTTAGAGATTGAAGATACCGAATAAACCTACTCAATACCAGGAAACAAAAACAGATGAAAAAAATAATTTGCCCATTCCTCATACTCGGCTTAACCCTGATTTGCCTAACAACAGGTTCCGCTCAAGAGGCGGATATTGATACTTTGAGAGCCGCTGATGTTAATGCCGATGGAACGATAAACATTTTGGACATCACGTTTATCGCCTCACATTTTGGCAAGGCAGTCTCAGTAGATCAGATGCCGAATCCGGATGTCACCGGTGACGGTATTGTGAATATCCTTGACTTGGTCATCGTTGCCGGACAGATGGGAAAGATCGTGCCTACTCCTGTCGCGTTCGTCAGTGCGAACCCAGTGTCTGAATCGCAGCTTGAGGTTAAAGGGAGCATTACGCTTACCTTTGATAACCCCCCAGAGGACGTGGAAGTCAGCACAGGGATCGTTACAACTACTGATGAAACGTTGACAATTGCAGGGCCCTTTGATCCGGGTAATCTTACCTTGACTATCAAGTGGAATGGTGGAAGCCAAACACTCACGTATACTGTCAGACCACCTGCGACGTTTGTCAGGTCGAGACCGGTAGACGGTGCGAACCTTGATAGGGACGACACCATCACGCTTACTTTCAATAACGCACCCAAGGACGTTACAGTCAGCACGGGCAATGCCACAATCGCCGACAAAATCGTGACAATCGCAGGCCCCTTTGACGTGGGGCCACTCGCCTTGACGGTCACTTGGCTGGATGGCACCCAAACGCTTACCTATACTGTCAGACCGCCTGTAGCCTTTGTCAGGGCAAGACCGGCAGCCGGCATGATACTTGATGGTGACGATACCATTACCCTGACTTTCGACAGAAGACCTGAGGACGTTGAAGTCTCTACAGGTGTTGCAGAAACTATTGGAAGGTTTGTGGAAATCACGGGTCCCTTTGATCCGGGGCCCCTCACTTTAACAATCACTTGGTCGGATGGATCCCAAACGCTTACCTATGGCATCCGTGCCCCCGATACCGATGCCCCTCAAATTACAGGCGGGACCATCAGTGATGGTGACGAGGACATTAAGTCCGATGTAGTTAACACTCGAGCCCGGCTTGAAATTGATTTCAATGAAGAGATCACTGGGAACATTGCACTGCAAACGCCAGCAGGCGTTGATGCCGGTTGGATCGGCAACGTTGACGGGAAAAAAGGGATTCTCGAACTGGTCAAGGGTAAAGAACTTGAGGGGGGGACCACCTACGTTATTACCGGGAAAGTTAGAGACGCTGCTGGCAACGAAACCGATCTCGACATCACCTTTACTACTGCAAGTAAAAACACTGGCATTCCTTTTGCCGTCAGTGATGCGACCTTTGAGACGCTTGTCCTCAACTCAGAGATGCCTGTAGTGCTTGAATTCTGGAAGGATGGGTGACTGTTCTGCCAAAGGATGGCGCCAGTTGTCGCCCAAATTGCTTCAGAGAATCGGAATACATTTGCTGTTGCAAAAATCAATATTGCCCAGGGACCGCAAATACATCGAAAATATCTGGTCAGGGGACACCCAACTTATATTGTGTTCAAAGATGGAAAGGATGTTGGACGTTCCGCCGGAGAAATGACGAAAAATGCGCTACTCCAGAAGATTCTTAGTGCTATAAACAATTAAGGAAAACAGGAACGTATCAAGACTGTAGGGCGGATTGCGTATCCGCCCTTCTTTATTCCCATCAGAGGCATCTTTGTAGCGTAGGAAACCGTTAACTCGCGTCCGTTACAGCCTTTCTCGGTGATAAAACCACCACTCCACAAACAAAACAATCAGCGCAAGGAGTGCTGGGAAACGCCACACCTCCTGCGCCATCGGTTGCAGATCGGTGCCAAGGGGTGTTGGAACGTTTTCCGCTTCCGTTTCTGCTGTCGTGGAATGTGAGAGTGCGGACGTTGCTATATCCAGCAGGTTGACTGTGAACCGCTCCAGTTCCCTACCGTCGTCGGCAAAAAGCTTATAGACACCCACAAGCTCCGTCTCAGTGAATACTGCATTGTTTAACGTGACAATCGTTTCATCAGGTTTTTGGACGTGAAACGGCATATCCGTATTTTCCAATGCGATGATGACTTGTTCTCCGGTCCTGAATGCGTGCCGAGTCCTCCCTGTCTGAGATCCAAAGGATTGAAGTGGGGCAGCACCTGCTTCAAACCACGCTAAGCACTGATAGACAAACAGCGGTCCCGGTATAGACACCGCAAACGTAGATATTTCTGGATTGAAGGCATCAAACTCGAAAACGAGCAATTGCTTGGCGGCTTCGGGGTTTCCAAGCCAGATCAGGGAACCTCTCTCGGTCTCAACAAGAGAATGTCCCCAGATAGGTAGATCTCGATACACAGACTCCCGTACTTGCAGCCCTTGTAATGAGACATCTGCCATGAGTGGATGCGCCGCATCTGTTCTGATAACGCGGGTCAGGCCACTTTTTTTTTCTATTAAATCTGGTCGTTGTTCTACTTCGTTCCACAGCGGTTTAGGGTCAATGCTAACAATCTCTGGTGTGTTGGGATTCTCTCCCTTTTCTTTTCCAGAAATGGAAGGTAGGTCGCTGCCGGGATTGATAAAGATCATCCCCGTTCTAGCGGGGAACTCAGAGAAATTACCGCATGCCTCACGCCCCGCAGGCGTACTGCCATCGAAAACCGCTATATCGGCATCACCTTCCCCGTGGTAATCTGTTGGGGGAACTACGTCTAAATCGACATGGTTCCCGTACGCGCGCAGTAGCTCAGGCATCAGAGATTTCTGATTGTCACTAGCGAGTAAGATTTTCAAAGGTGATACACCCGATAAGATTGCGGATACACTGTTATCGATCGAAAAATCGTCTTCTATTCCAAGGTGGACGCTGATAACTTTTCCCGCTAAACCATTTGGATCCCCCCCAAAAAGCACTGACGTGGTCGTCTTGGGCGGAATAGAGACTGTTCTGTCATCAAGAGGAGAGTTTTCTACTGCCAATTGAACCTTGACTTCGCAAGGTGCCTGTGTGAAATTTCGGATGCCAACCAGAACTTCGTATTGATCTTGGACGATGGCAACGCTGAACAGAACAATGCCTGTATTTGCGGCATCCGCACCGACAGCAATTTTATGGAGTCGCAGCGGGAGGTCTGGTAGGTTTTCAAAAGTATCACTGATAAAAAAGATTTGGTCTTGCGGTGAGTCGGTGTAACGGGTTACAGCGTCAAAAACCGGAAGGAGATTACGGGGTACATGGGTCGGCGTGATATTTTCTATGGCGTGTTGGAGTTGCGTGGTGTCAGTCGTGAAGGCTTGCTGGATATAAGTAGCAGCCCCTTGCGTCGTCATGAGCATGATGCCGCCACTCGCGGAGATTTGCGCGACCTGCGCCGATGCCGCCGCCTTTGCGAGTGTAAGACGAGATTGCCTCATTTCCTCGGACTCCATACTCGCAGAATTATCGACAATGAGAATCGCCTTTCCCGGTATGACCCCAGGTCTACGCACTATCGGACGCGCTACGCTGAACGTAAGGAGCAGCAAAAAAAGTACTTGTAGCAGCGGGAGAAGTAGATGTCGAAGCCGCTGGAACGGGACATTGGCTCTTCGATCCTCGTCGGTGGATAGCCAATGCATGATACTCGGAACAAGGTAGGTGTAGCGGCGCAACTTCAAGAAGTGCAGGAACACAACAATCGGTATTGCCCCTAACAAGTAAAACGCGGCAGGATTCAGAAATTGCATGTTCGTCTCCGTGCGGTTTTTGGTGGAACTCACAGGTCCCTAAAACTTGCTGTTAACAAGTGCTTTTGCCTTCCTCCTTTCCGCCCTTCTGCCAAAATACGTAGCCTGAAACGCAGTGGAAGGCGGGTCTACGCAAAGGAGTGTGAAGTCTCCAGCCTATCTTACCGAACCGCAAGGAACATTAAGAATCCTCTTTTTCTTTCAGACTTTCCAGGACCTCATTGGCTTCCTGCCTACCGACTTCGCCGTAATCTTGCATACGTTCACACGCTGCCCGTACCTTATCATGTTCGTCGAGTTCCAAATAGAGGCTTGCCAAATTCTTGTGCATCTCCCGAAACACACCGGGCCAATTCCGATCACCTTCTCTATCAACAATACGCGTTGCGTTCGTAATCGCAGTATTAACAACTTCATCCAATGCGGCTTTTTCTTCAACAGAGATCTGAAACTCCGGCTGTTGTCGGTTTTCGTTATAGGCTTTGAGTTGACTCAGTGCCGCATCACACTGGTTATACGTTTTTTCGATGCTCAACGCACCTTCAAAAATCTTTGATAAAAATCCTAATTTCATAAACTCTTCCTTTTATGGGCCGCCAGCGGTCAGAGGCATAGCCGTCAGTTATCCTACGTACAAGAACTGTCCTTGAAACAAAGTTACTGACTGCTGACCGCCGATAGCCGATAGCAATTAGAAATCAGTTTTCAATTCACCCCAGGTCACTGCCAATTTGTTGTGTGCCTCAACAGCAAGGACACCCGGCACGCTCAGTTCCATGGATGCTTTCACCTCATCCTCAGTCAACGCTTTAGCGTATATGACGACTTCATCAATGATAGCATCTTCCACTTTGTGGAGATCTGGATTCTCACCTGCTCCGATGTAGATTGCCGCCTCTTTGAATTTGGGCCACTCGAAATTTTCTTTCTGTTCACCGATAAAATCACCGTTGACATAGATCTTTCCATCTACACCATCAGCAACCAAAACGTAGTGATACCATTCATCTAACTCAAATTGATAATTTGCGAGGCTTTTGTCGACGTGATGTCCAGCATCCCAGAAGGGGTTGAAACTCGGGTTCACCATCGTTCGGAACTCGCAGCATCCGGCAGCAGCGGCTTCGATCGAGATAATCCCGTCGTACGCGGCGTGTTCATTGAGATAAAACCACGCTTCCATCGTGATTTCCGTTTTCTCGCCGATTGGAACGATAAAGTCGTTCTGCTCCATCTGAATAATGCCGCCATTCAGATGTATCGCTTTATTGAACGCACCGTCAACGAGCGAACCTTTTCCAACCAATTCTGCATCGTTGCCGTTACCGGAATCATCCGTAACTTTGTTACCACTGAGTTTATCGAAAGAGTAATAGACTAGGATGTCTTCTTCCTCAATAGCATGTGAGAGGCTCACTGCGAATATACAGCAAATTGCCGCAAGCCCAAACAGGAATAAATTTCCACGCATTTTTCTACCTCCTTAAACATAAACGTATTATTTTTCACAAGAGTTTAAATCTAGCTAATGTATTATACAACAGTGTCGGAATTATATCAATGAGAAATGGCTATCAGCGGTTAGCAGTTAGATCGCTGTGCTCTCAGCACGCTGCGCTTTTCGCAACTCGCTATTAGCAAGAGGGCGTTGTGGATATTATAAACATCCGAACTACCCCAACCTGCTCTTAACTTATAACTTATAACCTATTTGATTCTTGTAGGAGCAGTTTGGGGTTACGGATCAGTGCCCAAGCGAGAGTGATCCGTTGGCGTTCACCGCTGGAGAGTTTGATGCCTCGTTCGCTTTGGGCGGGTTCAAGGTTACCATTCATGGGGGGCATAAACGAATTTGAGGAAGGTCTTGTCGGTCGTAAAAGCGGCATGAATGCGGTTGATCAGATCGGGGTGTTGGAGCGCGATATAGAGGAGGCTGTCCGATCGCCCATGTTTTTCAAAGAGGGCTTGTATCCAGCGGACATCCGCATGCAGCAGCTCATCCGTGACCGGAGACAGCGGATAAACGAAGTTTCGGAAGATCGCAGAGTAGGTTGCAGGGTCGAATTGCCCTATCAGCAGTTCGGTATTGAAACGGCGGTTCATCATTTCTGTGAAGGGGGGACGATGAAAAGGGGACCGCCACGGAGAGTTCCCTCAGGGTTCGGGCGTAGGTATTCGGGTGTATCTCCAGAGAGTTTGATAGCTGCGAAGATCCACTTGTTTGTGACTTCGTAGTTGACCATGAAATGTTCGGTCTCTGTAACATCTTCGAGATTTTGGACACCGAAGTGTTGGGTATAGTATGTCTGGTATCGTTCTTTAGGGGGTTGTATTTTGTAGAGGCTGTGGGAGCGTGGTGGAAGGACCTCTTCAAAATAGGGTGGTAGTTTCGCGTCCGGATAGGTTTTTGTCAGGAAATCCTTGTATTCGGTGTTTTCTATCAGCTGGTGCAGGATTTTGAGTTCTGCATCGAGGCGATCGCCGGGGAACTTCTTTTTGAGGGCATCAAAGGTCTGTTTTTCGGCGGGTGTGAGTTCACGGTTGTCGTGGTCAAATCGCTCTGCGTGTATGAACAGATCGGGTACGCCTATGCCTATAGAGAGTAGCATGCAGAATAGGAACTGTTTCATGTTTCTTTTGCTCACTGACTTTCTTGGGGATCCGTGTTTTTCGCCATTCTTTGGTTTCGGATGTTTTCTATCCGTGCTTTTAGCGCGGACAGGCGGTCACTACAACAGGGACAGTTTTTCTTTTTTGCTGATGAACGGACGGTGTCAGCCTTGTCTTCTGGGGTTGCTGTGGTTTCTGGGTTAAGTCTGTCTGTCGTGTCTGTCGTGAGTTGTGAGTCGTTGATGTCGCGGGTCTGATAGCGTGGGAGTATATCCGTTGCGTATCCGATGCCAATTGCACATAAGACGGAGTAGGCAAGACTGCAGACATTATAGAGGATGTGTTTATCTTTCAACGTTTGTCTCCTTGTTCTGTTGGAGGAGCCGTTCGAGGTGTGTGGCGATCTCGGCATCCGATTCTTGGAGTCGCAGCAGCCCCTCCGTGGGTCCGTATTGTGTTAGGATTTGCAGTGCGTTGTTGAGCCGTTGTGGCGAAAAACGTTCTTGCAATGTTTTCTGGAAATCGGCGGCGGTCGGCCCGCTTGGTAAGTCGGACAGATCGTCGAAGATGTCCTCGGCGGTTTGGGTTTCAGGTGCTTTGGTAGCGGTTTGGTGACTCAACTCGCTTTCTGTTGTGATTGAGGTGTCTTCACTTTGTTCTGTGGGCGTGTCGGTCGTGAATAGCAGCATGGGCTGTCGGGGCGCGGTATCGTTTCCTGTGTCCGTTGGTGTGAGCTCTGCGAGGATGTTCGCTGGGTCCATGAGGATCTTGTCTGCCCAGTCGTAGTCGCCGATATGCCCGCTGAAGTACTGGCGGGTCCAGATGTAATTGGCTTTATCCTGTTTCCAGAAGGCACTGAGGAGTTGAACCGTATCGTAGGTCGGGTTTGCAAGTGCAAGTTCGGCGAGTTTTTTTCGCATTTCGGGTTCGTAATCGGCAGCGGTGCCTCCGTTGGGGAACAGTGCTTGAAAATCTCTATTTTGGAGGGTTCGTCCTGATCCGAGCCCTTGGGATTCCAAGAAGTCCCACCATGCGTTCATATCCACGCCAAAGACTCCTTCTTGGCTTTTGCGATATTCTTTGTATGCAGAACTTTGAAACAGTTTTTTGAGGTCCTCCATAAACGTGTCTGTTTCTGTGTTCTGCGCCGTGGGTTCTGTTGGTGCCGCCTTGTTTTGTTCGGGCGGTTCTTCTGAGGACGGGGCTGGGGTGGCAGTATCTTGCGGTGCCGCCGTTGTTTGGGATTCAAGGGTAACCGTTTTATAGACGATTGTGGGGCTCATATCTTTTGGTTGGAGGACGATATAAAGGAGTAGACAGAGTGCGGCGGTGATCGCGAATGAGCCGATGGCATAAAGCGGTCTTATCTTCTTCATTTTGGAAACTCCTATTGATTGGTGGACCTCTGTGTGCTTATAGCAGCACACAGAGGCGTTTTCTTATTATTCTTGTGGGAGCCAACATCCGGCATTAAAGTATGCATCTCATCCCTCTTACTACATCTTTGTTTAATTATTTTCATAGTCTAACACCTTTCTGGAAAAATGTCACGGAAAAAAATGAGACCCATTTTTGAGGGTTTTCGGTAAATTGATGAGATAGGGTTCCCTCATACCCCTCTTACTACATCTTTGTTTAATTACCGTCATAGGCTAACACTTTTCTATAAATTCGTCGCGGAATAATTGCCAGATGCACCACGGGTTTGGGCGTTTTAAGCGCAAGTCTCTTATTGTTTCAAAGAGCAGAGAGAGGGTGGACTTGCTGATCGCTTTATTTGCGAGATGTCGCGGCAAGGGAGACGTGTTGGAGATCCTAAACATTGGTCTGCTTTCCTAACCCAATAGCATTATTGAGACGAAAACCCCTCTCTTTAATTCCCTTGCGAGTTAGCATATTAAGTGCTACAATGAACCTATGACTTTTTTTGAAGCAATCCTCCTTGGTATCCTACAAGGTCTAACCGAATTCTTACCCGTTAGTAGCTCGGGACATCTCGTCTTGGCACAGCAATTTCTTGGACTCAAGGAACCCCTTGTCTTTTTCGATGTGATGCTTCACGTCGGCACATTAGCCGCTGTGCTCGTCGGGTACCGCGATGCTATAAAGCAATTAGCGGCAGGTGGACTTGCTACGATTGGAAATTCGCAATTGTGGAAACATCCAAGGACGACACTTCACACGGCTCCTGAAGTCAAGTTTATCTGGCTGATACTGCTCGGTTCCGTTCCGACAGGTATTATCGCAGTGGTGTTCAAGACGCAATTAGAATCCTTTTTCGAGGAAGTCCGCCTTGTGAGTGTCATGCTAATCCTCACAGGTGTCATCCTCCAACTCCCACGACTCCGCAAAAAGAACATCTATAGTCCTGGCGAATCCGTTGGAAAATTGAAAACGTGGCACGCTCCGCTCATCGGCATCGCACAAGGCTGTGCGATTACACCCGGTATCTCTCGTTCCGGAGCAACCATCTCGTTAGCACTATTTCTGGGGATTCCAGCAAAAACAGCGGCTGAATACTCTTTCCTACTCTCGATCCCTGCTATCCTCGGGGCAGTTGCACTGAAAATCCGCGACCTTGAAGACACAACGATAGCCCTCCACATTGTGGGTGGCGGCATGCTCGCTGCGTTTATCGTCGGTTATATTGCCTTGCGGTTTCTACTCGTCGTGCTAAACCGAGGCAAATTCTCTCTCTTTTCCTACTACTGTATTGCTTTAGGTGTCGTCTCCTTTTTAATTGCCTTAATCCAGTAGGTTGTGACACATCCAAGCACCTTTTTGTTATAGTGCCGAATCTCTGGGATGACACCGATACTGCTTAAGATGTCGCACATTTTCTGGTCATTTTGCAACGTGTTTCGTATCCATTTCTTCCCAGTGCACCTATAGATGAGACTCGCGAGATACATCTGTAACGGTTTCAGTCTGAAACGCTTGAGATAACGAATAGGGAACCCTAAACCGTGCCCAGAAATTGCCAGGGTACCCCCCGGTTTTAGCACACGTGTGAGCTCAGTTAAAGCAACGCTATCATCCGGCACATGTGGCATAACGAGGAAACAGGTTACGAGATCGAAAGCCTTGTCTGCAAAAGGTAAGATCGGGAGCGCAGCACACATCAGGTGAGGTGTTTCGGAAGGCTGCTGATTTAACTTCTCGATGTGAGAACGTCCATACACCAAGAAACGCGTGTCAATATCGACACCAATAAGGAGTTCCGGTGCATCAGCAGCGAGTGCGACAAGAAGATTCCCGGGGCCGCAACCGACATCCAATACGCGTTTGCCGGTTGCGTCAATATCTAACGCGTCGAGTTGTCTGCGTGTTGTGCCACGTTCCCATTCACGATAAGCGTTCTGGATGTAGGCAATATGCCATTTTGTCAATGCGTTTTTCATCTACGCCACAATAATGAGGTCGCCCATTTGCTGAGCCGCTGGGGAATCGTCGTCAGTTCCGCACAGAAGAGCATGATTCCAGCAGTATCGGTAATCGGAACGGCTTTCAAGCGATACGGTGGTGTGTCTAACGTGTTCCATCCAATATCAGTTGTCCGAGCAGAACGGAACCCACTCGTTTTCACAACCTCAACCTCACGTTCGGTATAGTCGCCGTTCGGATAACTAAAATGCAAACATTCGATATCCAAAAGTCCTTCTAAATCCGTTTTGCTTCCAAGAATCTCTTGCTGACACGCTGTTTCCGTGCAGCACGGTAGGATCGGATGGAATCGGGTATGGGGTTGAAGGTCAACGTGCGCTGCCATCTCTTTCAGTTCTGATATATCGAGGGCGTGTCTATTTTGATATACTTTTTCGGGTTCAAAATCAGCAGTGCTTTTGAGGTAAGCCAACCTTTCCACATTCGGCAGTCGTTTCAGCCTCTCTTTTTCCACTTTGGATTGTCCATCTATCTTGAACCAGAAATGCCGATGTGTGTTGATAAGCTGCGTGCAGACGTAGAGTGTTGGACGTAGTTGATACTGCTGGAAAATCGGCAGAAGTTCAAAATTACCGGCATGTCCGTCGTCAATGGTAATCACGACGCTTTTGGGGGGAATCTCTGAAAAATCGTTTCGGTGGATAGCAGCCACGAGTGTATCCAGCGAGATGAGCGTGTAATAGCGGGATAGGTAGGCGATATGTTTCGCGAAAACCGCGGGTTTCGGATCGTGATACAGGAGGACGGCAACCCGATCGGGACGGATCCATCTCCGAATGAATATAGGGATACCTGAAAGACAAACGGCGGCGGCGGCCACATTTTTAAGAAAACTACGCATCTATCGCTCTGCTCCATTCCTCCCCTTTGTAGGTCTGCTTCTCAAAGGAACTTTTGCTCGAATTGTGTGACAAACCTATTTACCACAGAAAATACAATAGCATAAACCGGCTTTTATGTGTTTTTGGGTGTCCTCATGAAGTTGTGCGAGTCTATTGATAATTGCCAGCCTTACATTTGGAACGTTGCACACTGTTGACCGACCCGTTTTTGACCGAATGCAGATGTTGATATTTTGAGCAGTTCATTTTGTTTCTCCGATGTATCTTGATTTCGCCAAAGGTATCACATTTCTAGGCAGGTGTCAACAAAAAAATTGCTCAATTTTCTGCTGACATTTTTTGCCGAAGGTATTATCATTTACGTGATTGGTTAGGATGCGAGGTAGTTTAGAGGATTTGCATCGGTTTTGCATCATGATTTGCTTAGAACCCTTCAACACTCCAGAGGGAGGTCCCCCGCGGAGTGATATATTTTTTGATGTGACACGTTCACTTTTATCAGCACGAAAGGAGACTTACAATGCCAGAAAAAAACGGACTCGTCACCCCTGAAACGTCTGAGATTGCGGCGAAGAGGGAGGCGGAAGCCGCTGCGAAATCTGAAGCCGAAGCCGAAGAACTCCAACAACATTATGAACACAACGAAAGGCGCCGCGCCATTGACGAAACGCCTGCGGCAGAAAGCGGTTGCGAGGGGGTTCCGTTCGCTAAGATGTTCAAAGAAAAAATGCCAGAAATCATTCAAATGTTTATTGCCGGTCCCCCTGCGAATCTGTCCGGGGAAGAACGTGTGCAACAGGAGAAACGGGTGAGCAAATTCAAGGAAACCTTTGAAAAGCCCGCCCAAAAACTCTTGGCATCGAAATCGCCTGAATGGAAAAAACAGATGACCGCTTCTTGAAAGGCTTGATTTTTGGTCAAATTAGAAATCCAGCATAAATATCTTCCAATTTCCGCATGGATTCTGTACTATCAAACTTTCGTTGAATAGTCAGACGAGCGTTTCTACCCAACTCTCTCGCAACATCGGGTTGCGTCAACACCCAATACAGTGCCGCTGCCAACTCCTCTAAATTTTGTGGTGGGATTAGAACACCGTTCTCCCCATTCGCAATCAAGTCCGAGATCCCACCGACATCTGACGCTATGCACGGCATCCCGACTCCCATCGCTTCGATTAAGGCATTCGGGGAGCTCTCATGCAGGGACGGGAGCACGAAGACATCCGCTGTCAAAAGCACAGAGAAGACATCTTCACAGAAACCCTGGAAATTCACCGATGCCGAGAGTCCCTGCTTTTCTACAAATGCGCGGAGCTCTGTCTCTAATTCCCCGTCACCGAGAAACGTGCATCGCCACGGTGTCTCTTGTTGATCAAGCATACACAGCGCTTCAATCAGATACCGATGTCCCTTTTCAGGTGAGAAACGTCCGACACTTACGATTAGCTTCTCTCGGATATCGCCCCGGTGCCGTTGCGACCAAGCTTCGGTGGGCAATTCTAATAGGTTCCGGATGCTAAAAATCTGTTTGTCAGGGTATAGTTGATGGAGATGCCGTTCAATTTGTTCGGAATTCGTTAGGAGAATATCGGTCGGATTGTAGATAAGTTTTTCCGTCAACCAGATCCGGAATTTGCCGTACCTCGCGTGGTAATCACCGCGCTGTGAGGCAATAAACGGCACCTTACGCCAGAGACCACATCTCAGCGAAAGTCCACAGAGAAAATTGGAATACCACAACCAACTGTGCACAATGTCTGGTTTGAGGGCGTTGATAATACCGCCGAGGGCAAATGCCTTTTCCAGTAATCGCTTAGGTCTTTTTTCACCCATCAGCGTAGCGACATCCCGAACACAGGGCATTTCAAGGAGTTCGGACACACGTTCCCCTTCAGCACGGGTGAGTGTAACATACACTTCATACTGCGCTGCGGGCAATCGGTCTAAGGTTTTGAGTAATTGCGATTCGGCACCGTCTTTTGTCATGGAGTCGATGACGTAAAGGATTCGCATAAAGTTCACTATTGGCGGTTCACTATTACCAATATGTATAAAGCAGCACTTCTCCAACGATGAGTTGGGCAACGAGTATACCGCCAACCCAATAGAGATCGGATGTCGATCGATCCGAGAGATATTTGGAGACGGGTATCACAAAAAATGGGACCATGAATATCCAGATGCGCTCAACCTCCATCGTAAATAGGGTAGAAAACGTGAAAAAGAGGAGTGTGATCAGGAAACCGATGACAAAACTGTCTAATTTTTCGTGACGGAATATCCAAGGAATACGCGGGGCATAACGTTCCTGTACCAATAAAAGTGCGTCCCGGCGCCATGCTGCTACTGCTGCAACTACCTGCCGGAGCCAGACTGTGGTTATCGGCAAGCCAACACCGATAAGGAAAGCAAATAGGTTAGCGAAACTCAGGTGGAGATAACGTGAAAGGCTTTCATACCCTGTCCCCATCCCCGTTTCATCTTTTGCAATAGCTGCTAAGAGTGCTTCAATCGGACGAAATCCGGTCAGTACGAAAAGTATCAGATAAAATCCGATAAACCCCGAAGCCGCAGAGAGTAAAACCTTCAGATACTGGACAAATCGCTTTCGTTCCAGCAACGCGACAACACAGAGAAAAACCCCGACGACAACTGTTGAATATGTCATGAACATACCGAGTGCCAGTGAAATCCCTATTAATAAACTATAGGGACGAAATTCGTGCCACGTTTGGTCGGGCAAGGTCTCCCATGCTCGCGCTTCATAAAAGAGGTAAACGCTGAGAATTGAGAAAACACTGAACGGACCGTCCATCGACGTACCGGTGAACATCACGAAGTTTGGGGTAATGAGGAAAAGGAGGAGTGCATAGCGGGCGACCTTTTCACCATAGAGCCGTTCGCCGAGGCAATAGATCGGTATCACCGTAAGCGCAGTGAAGAGGATTGAAATCAGCGATGCCGATACAAAATTGTAACCAAAAATCTTGCTAAAGAACCATAAGAAAAGCACACCCCCCGGTGGATGTGTGCGCGTATGCCCTGAGAGGGTATCAAATAATTCCGGTTTGCTATAATCTCGTAGAAACGCGCGGAGTCCGAGTTCATCAACGCGTGGCACATCGCCGTAGTACTCCACCGAGGTTCGCGTATAGGGTTCCAAAAGCCCTAAGACTCGGTTTGTCTCACCCCCTTGTTCAATCTCGCGGTATCCGTCAATTAGCGCGACGCTAACGTTAATCGCAATGAAACAAGCAATCGCCACCCAGATTAAACGTCGCACAGACACACCGGAAAGCAGATATTTGCGGCAGAGATACAGAAAACCGACACACACCACGACAGCAGGTAATACCCATAAACTCAAATCGAAACTCGGTTTAGCGTAAAGTGGGACAATGTGTGTGCTATACCTGACTGCACCAAGATCGACGGCTGTCTCACGCATGCAGTAAAATAGGAATAGGTGGTAGGCACAGAAAAAGAGCGCCAGCAATCCAATCTGGACAGGGATCAATCGAAGTGCTTTTTGGATAGACTGCCAAAAATTGTTCATTTTCTTTATGGAACGGTTTCGATCTGAGTTGCCTGCAACTGCTGTGCAGCCGTTAACAATGCGTTTGCTAAAAATTCAGGGTTAACTTCATCTCTGCCGCGGAACGTCCGCACCCGCTCGCCACGGACCTTTAAGACTGCAAGTTCTCTGCCCCCTAAATGGATACCGACTTCAGCGTTGCGCGTTTCACCCGGTCCGTTAACCTCACATCCCATCACCGCTACCGGAATCTTTATGCCGTGCTTCTCCAGAAGTTCCTCAGCAACCGCAACGATGTTCTCATAATCCGCGCTGGGATCACCACGACCACAGAACGGGCAAGAGACGACATCCAGCATATCCGATGCCATGCCCAGTGCCCGCAGGAGCTCTTTCGCAGTCAGTACCTCCTCAACCGGGTCCCCCGTAATTGAGATACGAATGGTATCCCCGATCCCCTCTTGCAAGAGCGTGCCGATACCGAGGGTCGATTTGACGTGTGCCCGCCGCGGTGTTCCGGCTTCTGTTACACCAAGATGTAATGGATACGGGACTTTCGCTGAAAGTTGACGGTTCGCGGCTATCATCCGAAGCGGATCGCTCGACTTAACGGAGATGGCGATGTCTCTGAAGCCGTGATCTTCACAGATATTAACGTGCCGCATCGCACTCTCTACTAATGCCTCGGCTGTTGGGGATGGATATTTTTCTAACAGATCCTTTTCGAGGGATCCCTCATTCACGCCGATGCGTATCGGGATATTCGCCCCTTTCGCTGCAGAGAGGACCTGTGAAATCCGTTCTGCGCTACCGATGTTCCCCGGGTTGATACGAACTTTTGCTACTCCTGCATCGACTGCAGCGAGAGCATATCGGTAATTAAAATGGATGTCTGAGACTATTGGGACCGGTGCTCGCTGGACAATCGCAGAGAGTGCTTTCGCATCGGGTTCTTCAGGAACAGCGACGCGGACAATCTGCGCGCCTGCTTCCGCACACCGCTCTACTTGTGCTAACGTCGCATCAACGTCGTGGGTCAACGTCGTCGTCATCGTTTGGATAGAGATGGGATTCCCATCACCGATCGGGATATTGCCTACCACAATCTTTCGAGTAGGGCGTCTGTTATTAAGCTGTATGAGTTGTTTCATTTTTTTACGATTCGCAAGCGTGTCATGAAACAATTAGGCTGACAACAACTTGCTTCAAGAACCGCCCACCCCGTTGTTATGGGCTTTCGTCATTAGCAGTATTCTGACTCTCCAAAACGACTTACAAGATATGTCTTAAAGCCGTGATAAATCTTTCGTTTTCTTTTTCTGTCCCAATTGTTACACGTATTGCATTCGGATAGCCGTATCCTGCAATAGCTCGGACGATGATTCCTTTTTGTAGCAATCTATCGGCAACGTCTGTGCCTAACTGCTTCAAGTGCAGCATGATAAAATTGCCTTCAGTGTGCGTGTAACGAAGTCCTATATCGTCAAACGCTTCGTAGAGAAGAGCTTTCCCGGCTCTGTTGCTCGCTTGGCTCTTTTTAATATGCGTAGTATCCTTGAGTGCGGCACGCGCCGCCGCCTGTCCGACTATACTACAATTGAAGGGTTGCCGAACCCGATTCAGCGTCTCAATTAACGCAGGTGGTGCGATACCGTAACCGATACGGAGCCCCGCGAGTCCATAAATTTTAGAAAACGTCCGGGTAATGATAAAATTTCGTCCCGCTAAGATGTACGGCAGCACCTGCGGATAGTCGGCACGCAGAACATATTCATAGTACGCCTCATCGAAAACGACAAGCACATTGTCTGGGACTTGCTCCATAAACGCTGCCGTTTCTTCAGTTGTGACCATCGTGCCGGTCGGGTTGTTCGGATTTGCCACGAAGATAACCTTCGTTTTACAGGTGATTGCTGCTGCCATAGCGAAGAGGTCGTGTGTATCGTCCTGCATCGGTACGACAACGGCGGTCGCACTACACAACTTCGTTACGAGGCTATAGACGACAAATGCCCCCGCGGCATAGATAACCTCATCATCGGGAGCAAGGTATGCCTCAGCGATGAGCTGCAGCACATCGTTTGAACCGTTCCCTAAAATCAGATGTTCAGCAGAAATCCCCAAATGCACCGCCAGATCGTTTTTGAGATAGAAGGCGTTGCCGTCGGGATAGAGATGCACCCGCCCCGCGCTCTCAGCAATCGCCTGCAGTGCCAACGGCGATGGACCCAGCGAGTTTTCGTTAGATGCAAGTTTGACAATATCCGTGATGCCCAACTCGCGTTGGACCTCTTCAATCGGTTTGCCGCCCTGATAGGGTTGAATTGTCTCAATACTGGGTTTGGGTTTGAGCATAATGGCTTTTATTTCTCTCTGTGTAAGCATGTGTATCCAGCAAACGTGTCCAAATACAATATTATTATAACACAGCATTTTCTTTTTTCAAAAGGTTTTTTACAACATCGATTTCGGAGTATCATTTAAGCACTGCAACCCTTGATAAACAAACTTGAGGACGGATGCTTCTCCTACGACGGTTCGGAATACCTGCCCCTATTAGGCAGCACTGGATGCAGAGGCTTATAACTCATAACTGCTATTGTAGGAGCAACCTCCCCCTTGCGACGCTTACTCACCCTTAATCGCTAATTGCTAACCACTGTTATTACACTTGACAAAAAAGCGATTTTCGTTAAAATAGTGGAAAATCTCATTTACATTGCATTGATTTATGCATGCACAATGTATGAAAGGAACACTCATGGCACAAACACCTCCAGAATCAGCGGTCATCCTTTTTGACGGGATAGACCTCAGCAACTGGACGAGCCAAGACGGTAGCGAACCGACTTGGAAAGTGGAAGACGGGCAAATGCTAGTCATCCCTCGCACCGGCGATGTCATCAGCAAGGAAACTTTCACTGACCACTTCCTCCATATCGAATTCAGATGTCCCGATATGCCTGAAGCGACAGGTCAAGCGAAAGGCAACAGCGGCGTATTTCTTCAAGGTAGATATGAAGTCCAGGTCTTGGACTCCTACGGCATTGAAGTTCCTGGCAAAGGTGACTGCGGCGCAATCTACAACCAATTCGCACCGCTCGTTAACGCCTGTAAACCCCCGCTTGAATGGCAGACTTACGATGTCGTTTTCCGGGCGCCGCGTTTCGGCGACGGCGGTGAGATGACTGAAGGTCCGCGCATAACCGTCATCCAAAACGGCTTGGTCATTATCAATAACGCCCAGCTCGCTGGCACAACGGGGGGAAGCCTCGACTCAGAACTCGAGAAACCGGGGCCTCTCCGTCTGCAGGACCACGGCAACGACGTTAGGTACCGGAACATCTGGGCAGTCCCACTCCCGCTTGAAGGCTCGGATAAATACTAAGGGGTTATCGGTTATAAGTTATAGGTTAAGAGGTTTTCCTGTAACAATTGACTTTTTGTTGGCAGCCCCCCCAGTTGGGGAGGTTGTTACAGAAGATCGCTTAACCAACAGCTTGTAACCAACAACTGAAACTATAGTCAAACTTAGAATGAAAAAGACACTTCAACGATCTCAAAAGACTTGACATGCCGTAGAGGCGAGGGATCCTCATCCGCTGTGGAATGTTTCATTCATTCTAAACCTCCCCCTCACTATAATAGAGAGGAATTTTATGGCAGATCAAACCTTACCAACGATTCCGAGACGACGATTGGGACGCACGGAACTGAGTATCCCCGTCATTCCATTCGGCACACAGGGATTCGGAAACAATTTCGGCTTCGTTTCAGATGAAGATGCCGTCGCACTCATTAAACACTCGGTATCTATTGGGGTTAACCACTTCGATTGTGCGCGTTGCTATGGCGATTCAATGCGGAAACTTGGATTGGCACTCAAGGAGATTCCGCGCGAGGATGTCATTATTACCGCAAGGCTCTGTTGTCATTCCGCTGCAGAATGGGGTGGCTATGGCGAAGGCAGCCCAGACTATTCCGCTGAACGCGCCATCGCTGACCTCGAAAGCCAACTCGAACGCCTCGGCACAGACTATCTTGACGGTATGCTCATCCACGATCCGGGTGAAATCGATCCGACGCTTGAAAAGGGCGGTACGCTCGACGGCTTGCTCCGGTGTAAAGCGCGCGGACTTGTGCGGTTCCTCGGCTATGGGATGCGTCCCCATGACTTCCATCTTAAAGCGATGGCGACTGGTGATGTCGATCTCATCTTGTGCTTCAATGATTACAATCTTGTCCGACAAACCGCTGCCGATAATGTGCTACCCGCCGCCGATGAAGCCGATATCGGGGTTATGAACGGTTGGTCTATCCTGCGCGGTATGCTCACAGGCGTTGATATTGACGCTGAAATCGCAAGGGGACGTTGGCGCAACGACGGCGATGTGCCGCGGGCCAAAGAAATTTGGCAGTGGTGTCTTGAAGAAGATATTAACTTGCTCCAACTCGCACTCCAGTTCTGTCTCCGAGAAGAACGGATTCAGGGTAATAATATCGGGAATTTGAATGTGGAGCAGCTTGAGGCAAACGTCCG
This sequence comes from Candidatus Poribacteria bacterium, assembly GCA_965202725.1. Classification (GTDB taxonomy): domain Bacteria; phylum Poribacteria; class WGA-4E; order WGA-4E; family WGA-3G; genus WGA-3G. Next base: position 1,789,368 of record OZ241845.1, on the reverse strand, counting down.
CGCCGCCAGCACTCCCTTACCCGATGAGGTGTGGGAGAAGTACGAGGCACGCTTCGGATCAAACAATTAACTTGTCCAAAAACTTATGCGTAGCACGCGGGAGCGGATAATCCCCTAAGGCCTCGACCTGAATCCATTTCGCATCTCGCGGTCCGTTCAACACCACCTCACCCGACTGATAAGCGCACGTAAAAACATCTATAACTATCTTGAAATGGGTGAAAGCGTGCTTCACACGGGTGAGGTATTTTATATCGCTGACAGAGAGGTTAACGATCTCCCTAATGTTCCGAACGCACGCTGCTTCAGAGGTTTCCGCCTCAGCGATCCTTCCGCCCGGAAACTCCCAGAGTCCACCGAGCAGCCCGTCAAGTTGCCGCTGTGTAATTAGAACCTTATCCCCGCTGTAGATGACCCCGACGGCGATATGATGTTCCGGCACAGGCTTCGTCTCGCGGCGTTTCGGGAATTCGTCTTGACGTGCCGTCTGGAACGCCTCACAAAATACATTCACAGGACAGGTAAGACAGGTCGGCGATTGCGGACGACACACAGTTGCTCCCAATTCCATCATCGCCTGATTGAAAAGTCCAGGAACAGTCGGGTCCAGGAGTTCGTCCACTCGTTCCTGAAATCGTTTCGCAGACTTTGCGTCGTTAACCGGTGCGTCCATCAGGAATAGGCGTGCCACCACGCGCTTGATATTTCCATCCACAGCGGCGTAAGGTGCGTTAAAAGCGATACTCTGCACCGCCGCCGCGCTGTAGTCACCGACACCGGGCAATTTCCGAAAGGTCGCATAGTCCCGTGGAATCTTGCCAGCGAGCTCGTTCACAATAACCTGCGCGGCTTTGTGAAGGTTCCTCGCTCTCGCGTAATACCCCAGTCCCTCCCAGACCTTCAGGACATCTTGTAGCGGTGCAGCTGCCAAGTGCTGTACGTCCGGAAACCGTTCGACGAATCTTTCATAGTAATCGACAACTTTCTTGACCTGTGTCTGTTGGAGCATTACCTCGGAAACCCAGATGTGATATGGGTTATCCGTATTCCGCCACGGCATCTCGCGTTGGTAAGCTCCGAACCAGTCTAACAATGCCTCTTGGAACTCTTGAGGGTGTTGGGTTAATTGTTTTTTGTACATATTGAAGTGTTCGGTGTCTGAACTGGATTCTTATGATTCTAAAATTCCTGGTGATTACCAAGCCCCCAATCATGGTGCATCCCAGAATCTCATAAATCACAGTTCAGACATCCTCCGCAATCCGAAAACCGACGCTATGAATTGCTTGTATCGGTTCATACGCCGCACGGTTTGCACACCGCGCCGCAAACTCCCCGCGCGCAATCCACGAACCGCCGCGAATCACCCGACGCCGACCTTCACTCGCGCCCAACGGATTCTCCGCAGGCGAGTATTTGTAGGTCTCCATGTGAAACCAGTCGCTGCACCAATCGTAAGCGTTGCCTGCCATATCGTAGCACCCGTACGGACTCACACCGGACGGATAATTTCCGACAGACATCAACCGCCGGTTCCCCGATTCCGATGTGTTTGCTCTGCGCGCATCCCAGACATCTCCCCAAGGATATTCGCGAGCATCCGTGCCGCGCGCCGCTTTCTCCCACTCTGCCTCCGACGGCAAGCGGTATGCTGTATTCTCAAATGTATTGAGCCATTCCAGAAAACGCATCGCATCCTCCCAACTTACCCCGACGACAGGGCAATCAGGAGCGTTAAGATGTGCTTCCCTCCAGAACAATGGGGGTGGATGTCCCGTCACCTCTACAAACTGTGCGTATTGGGCGTTTGTGACCTGATACGTGCCGATAACATAGGCATCGAGCAGTACGCTCCGTTGTGGCTCTTCAGGATCGGTCTTTCGGAGTCCCGTCGGAATGGTTCCCATGATGAACTCACCAGCCGGGATAGGGATGAGGGGGTAATCGAGTGCTTCTATGTGCATATTGGGTGCAATATGTTCCTTGCTATAAAAGATCAGATGGAGACTTATACCTTAGTATAGCATATCCTCGTCCCTCATGGCAATTAGCACTATCATTCCTTTATGCATACTAATACTACCGATAACTCCTGAAAACGTTTGACTTCTTGTCGAATCTACGGTATACTTTGAAGTATATTTTACGGTTTATACACCAAAATAACGATGAGGAAGGAAGTTTCTGCAACAGAATTACATGCGATCGTGCCCTACGTTCAGCATGGAGCCTCTTTTTTCCAAACGCACGAAAATTAGGGGAGGTAGGTTTCAGAAAGCAATCAGATAGTCTATGGACAAAGTAGCGCTCCGCTCTGCGCTCTCAGCAATACCCTCGGGGGATTTCTTAGCACAATCAAAAGCCCTGTTAGCAGCCCTCGGTTACCGAAGTGAACGCACGCTCGACCTCTCTGGTGCCGTCCCCGACTTTCTGCAGGAGTTCCCGGCACTCACCCCAGACACTCGCACCGAACGGGAGTTCCGCAAACACGCCGAGTCGGTGCAACTCATTTTCCAATTTACCCGCGATGAGATCACCCCTGCCACACAGCGAACACTTTTGGCATCGGGTGCTTTCGGTAAAGGGTGGACGGACAGTTTCATCTTCTGTGCGGTTGCACTCAAAGATACCGCGTATTCCCGCACCCAATACGCTGAGTTCACACGAGAAATGAATAAAAGGTTGTTAGCCCCTACGGTCGTATTATTCCGGGCTGGCAATCGTCTGACTATAGGTTTCACGGATCGGCGGCTCCATGCGACGGATGCGGATCGTGATGTTCTGGGGCGCGTCACGCTCATCAAAGACATCTGTGTTGATAATCCGCATCGTGCCCACCTCGACCTCCTCTCCGAACTTTCCCTTGAGGCGTGCGTCAAGTGGATAGATGAGAACCGGTGCCCGAAAAACTTTGACGGGTTGCTGTCAGCGTGGCTTTCCAAACTGGACGCTGAGGGGCTCAACAAACAGTTCTATCGCAAGTTGTTTTCGTGGTATGAATGGGCAATCGCAGAGTCGACGTTCCCGATGGATGAAAAGTGCGTTATTCCAGCGGCGGAGCACGTTATCCGGCTTATCACGCGCCTGCTATTTATCTGGTTCATGAAAGAAAAGGGGTTGGTGGCGGCAGAGCTGTTCAACAAGGCACACATCCAGGATCTGTTAGCAGCTGACGACTTTGCTAAGGGCGATGCCTACTATCGCGTTGTGCTACAAAACCTCTTTTTCGCTACGTTGAACACAGAGATTGACAAGCGCGGTTTCAGTAAAGGGGTGGCTAACACACATCGTAATTTCTCGCGGTATCGCTACCAAGCAGAGATGCGCGATCCTGAGCGGCTCTTGAACCTCTTTGCCCGAACGCCCTTCATCAATGGGGGTTTGTTCGAGTGTCTGGACAGTTTCACAGCCACGGGCGAAGGGGGCTACCGAATAGACTGTTTCTCGGATAAGCACTATCAGAAGGTATCTATTCCGAATCGCCTGTTTTTTGACGAGAGCCGGGGGCTTCTCCCGCTCCTTGAGCACTACGCATTCACCGTTGAGGAGCACACGCCGATAGAGCAAGAAGTTGCGTTGGATCCCGAGTTGCTGGGTAGCGTGTTTGAGAATCTCCTGGCTGCGTACAATCCTGAAACGGGTGCGACGGTGCGGAAACAGACGGGTTCCTACTACACGCCGCGTGTGATTGTGGACTATATGGTAGATGCGGCGTTAGTTGCGACACTCTCCGAAAAGTGTTCCCCAACCGATGGCGACACAAATCTGTGGGATGAACGGATTCGCGATCTCTTTGACTATGCCCAGGCGTTTGACGATGCCAGTGGGGGGTTTGACGCTGCTGAGACAGACGGGATTGTCCGTGCAATTTCTGAACTCAAGGTATTGGATCCTGCGGTGGGTTCGGGTGCGTTTCCGATGGGGGTGCTCCACAAGTTGACGCTTGCCCTCAGACGCCTGGACCCAGACAACACCCGATGGGAAAAAATACAGAAGGAACGTGCGCTTCAGCGAACCGAAGCCGCTTATGACACACAAGATGACCAAACACGCAGAGAAGAACTCGTTGACATCGACGAAACCTTCAAACGTTACCGAGACTCAGACTTCGGCCGGAAGTTATACCTCATCCAAAACAGCCTCTTCGGTGTAGACATCCAATCGGTAGCCTGCCAGATCGCCAAACTCCGCTTTTTCATCTCGCTCGCCATTGAACAAACACCCGACAGCAACGCTGAAAACTTCGGGATCAAACCCTTGCCGAACCTCGAGACACGCTTTATCGCTGCGAATACACTCATCGGGATTAAAGCAGAACGCACCCTCACCAGCCAAAAAGCACAGCAGCTGGAACAAGCCTTGCGTGCCAATCGCGAACGCCACTTCCACGCCACGACGCGTCAGCAAAAACGTGCCTGTAAACAAAAGGATACGAGCCTCCGAGCTGAGTTGGCACGGGAGCTAAAGAGCATCGGCATGCCTGCTGACGAGGCTGAAAAGATCGCGCAGTGGAACCCCTATGACCAGAATGCCACTGCGGAGTGGTTTGACCCGGAATGGATGTTCGGAATCACGGACGGATTTGATGTCGTCATCGGCAATCCGCCGTATATTAAGGAATACACCTTCCGAAAAGCGTTTGATGGACTCCGAGGATATCCTTACTATCAAGGTAAAATGGATATTTGGTATATGTTTGCCTGCCAGGGATTGGATATCGTAAAAAATGGTGAAGGCTTAGTCACATTCATTGCGCAGAATAATTGGGTAACCAGTGATGGTGCTTCAAAAATGAGGAATAAAGTTGTTCAAGACGCACAGATTCTAAGTCTCGTAGATTTCGGTAGTTTTAAGATATTTTCATCTGGTATTCAAACTATGATTATGACTTTCAGAAAAAACGTTGATACTGACAATTACCCATTCGATTACAGAAGGCTGCTTGGTAAGGATTTAAATATAAACGACGTTATGGCACTACTTAATAAGGACGAAAATAACAGGACAGAATACTTAAGCCCGACAATTAGAAGAAGCAAATACACAAATGTTTCTTTAACATTTAGTGATCCTACAGTTGAATTGATTCTTGATAAGATTTTTTCAAAGCGCGATTTTCTTCTTAGTAAAAATGAAGTTGCTCAAGGATTTGTTTGTCCTCAAGATAGTGTAAACAAGGACAGTCAAAAGATCTTAGGTAAAGATTTCAATATAGGAGATGGTATTTTCGTTTTAAGCCAAGAAGAGAAGGACCAAATATCATTTACCCAGCAAGAGTTAGATATCATAAATCCTTGCTATACAACCCAAGAATTGAATCGTTACTATGCTAACCCTATAAACCGTAAGTGGGTAATCTATACTGATTCCAGTTTTAAAAAAGATGAAAAAAAAATTGAGGATTATCCGAATATAAAAAAACATCTTGATCAATTCCAAGAAGTTATCACCTCCAGTAATAAGCCTTATGGAATGAATAGAGCTAGAAAACAATCTATTTTTCAGGATGAGAAGATTATATCGGTCAGAAAATGTGCAAGACCTACATTTACATATGTTGAATTTGATAGTTATGTATCACAAACCTTTTTTTTAATTAAGACGAAAAGAGTCAACCTAAAATACTTAACAGGACTCCTCAATTCAAGGCTTATCATTTTTTGGTTGAAGCATAAAGGCAAAATGCAAGGGACAAATTATCAAATAGACAAACAACCGTTATTGGGAATACCCCTAATTTCACCTCACCCCGAAGAACAGATGCCAATTGCAAATTTAGTCGATCAGATTCTTGCAGCAAAAGCCGCAAACCCAGATGCTGACACCACAGACTTGGAAAATGAGATTGATGCATTAGTATATTCATTGTATAATCTAACAGAAAATGAGATTGCGATTGTGGAGGGGAACGTCTGACTCGCGGCTACGACAGGCGAAAAGTCCAATAAAAATCTCATCCGAAAAGCGAAACCCCTCACAAAACGCGAAAGTTCCACACATTCACATGGCGAGCTTCTGTATCACTAACGTAATCTTGATTGTTCGGCAAAGCTATGATATACTTTAGAAACAAGGTATGTGGCTATACACGAACAATAATCATCGGAGAAGACAATGAGAAAAGAAGTTTCTGCTACGGAATTGCATCGGAAACTCGGTGAGTTGCTTGACGGGGTCTACCGCAACGGAGACCGGCTGATAGTTAAACGTGCTAACAAGCCGCTCGCTGCTATTGTGTCTATCGAAGCGTATGAGGGTATGCTTGAACAGCGAGAGAAAAGGTTTTCAGTGTTGGATAGGATATGGGGAAAAGTGCCAGCGGTGAACGAAGAAGAAGCACAAGCAGACATCGAACACACAATTACCGAGGTACGTGCGCAGAAAGCACGTAAAAAGGATAAGCTGCCTTTCTGATGCGCGTTGTCTTAGACACAAACCAGCATATTAGTGCAATTATCCGAGTTTGATCCAAGATTTGTCATAAATAATCTTACAGAGGAATACCAATGGACAGAGAAGAAATTCTTCGGAGATTTGAAACACTTCGACAGTGGGGAAGTGGGGGAGAAAGAGCACCACACAAACCGCTGCTGGTGCTTTACGCCATCGGAAAGTTGCTACGCGGTGAGCGTTGGCTTAGATATGCCGATGTAGAAGAAGACCTCCGGAACTTGTTGAAAGAGTTCGGACCGTGGCGGACCAATCATCGACCACAGGACCCATTTTGGCGATTGCGAAGAGACACAGTTTGGGTAATACTTAATGAACACGAAATTCGGGAAGGAGAAAGAGGAAACGGAAAATCAACTGGAGATGCGCGTATCGCAGACCTCCGACGTTATGGGATAGGTGGTTTCCATGAACCTATCGCCTATCAATTTCAAAAAAAAAACCGACTCGCTTTTGAAGTAGTTCAAAACCTATTAGACTCCCATTTCCCATTTTCGTATTACGAAGATATTTTACGAGCAGTAGATCTGCCTATCCCGTTGTCCATATTACACCCGAGGCTCCCCAATTTTCGAGAAAATGTGCTAAAAGCTTACAACTATAGATGTGCTGTGTGTGGCTTTGATGTAAAACTACGTCACCAACCTGTAGCATTAGAAGCTTCGCATATTCAATGGCGTCGCGCAAAGGGCCCCGATACAGAAACAAACGGGTTAGCCCTATGCTCCCTACATCACAAATTATTTGATCGTGGTGTTTTTACGCTATCTCCACAATTGGAAGTCCTCGTGTCGGAGTATGCCAACGGTTCCGTGGGATTTGAAGAATGGTTAATGAAATTCCACGAGAAAAAAATACATTCCCCACAAAGATCGACCTATCGCCCTCACGAAAACTTTATCGAATGGCACATAAAAGAAGTATTTAAAAAACCGTATCGCGAAAGAACTTGACTTTCAAGACAAGTTGTTGTAGCATAGTTTCCTGTTAGTTGTAGCATGGTTTCCTATTAGGCTGTGCCTCCCGTTTCAAAAGTGTTGTAGCATAACCTGTTAGGGTGTGTAGTTGTATCATGGTTTCCTGTTAGGCTGTGCCTCCCGCTTCAAAAGTGTTGTAGCATACGAATTTTTTCCATCTGCCGATAAAAAATTATTTGACACAGTTTCCAATTGAGAATATAATATATACAAGAGGGAAATATGCAAAAATTTATGTATCAACATCACAGCCAAATACAAAACGCCGTTGATAGCAACCGTTATTTGTGGAATTTCTTAACCCTATTAGAATCCGCTCGGGCATTAGGATTTAGCAAGCCGGCCCCCCCCCCACTTCACAAACAATAAGTAAATTACCGCGAAAAATATTCACGGGACCTTCCAATGTTCCGTATTTGCGTCTGCTCGCTGCTGTGCCGGATGGCATGCGATGCGGATTGTCTTTGTTGTCATTTTTCTCGCTGTTACGCTTCGTTTCTTCCCCACGATGCTGCTTGCACTCTGGGGCGTTATACATCTGGGAGATGAAACTTGCGTAACACCTATACACCCCCCTTACAAACCATCACGCCATCTTTCTCAGGGCACCAGACATTTCCCTTTCGATATACGTGGTTGAAGAAAGGCGTTGACGCCGTAGCAGCAGACCCAGCTATCTTTTTATCAAAAGATGCCTCTGTGGCTTTAGGTGTCGGGAAAAATATGGTGGACTCTATTCGGCATTGGTGCCGGGCATCCCGCCTTATAGAAGAGGAAGGACAACACCGGCGCGGGCACTTCAAGGTTACTGACTTTGGAACAGTCATTTTGGGCGGAAAAGAAACAACTGGCTTCGACCCATATCTCGACGATCCAGCTACCTTGTGGCTCATCCACTATCAAATTGCTACCAACACGCATCAGGCAACGGCGTGGTATTGGGCATTCAACGTTCTACGGGGGAACCACTTTACGCCGCAGGCATTCGCAAAAGCAGTGGCCGAATGGGCATACCAGCAGAAACAGTCCATGCGCCCCGTATCTGACAACACACTTCGGCGAGATGTCAACTGCTTCATCCGAACCTATTGTCAGTCCCACCACGACCCTAACGTTGCCGTAACTGAGGATAGTTTTGACTGCCCCCTCGTTGAACTCAACTTAATCGCAGAATTGCAAGATAGTAACAGATATGAGTTCCAGCGAGGGCTCAAAGAGACACTCCCCAGTGAAATTATCACCTGGGTGTTAGACAGGTTCTGGAAAAGCCGATTCCCCCAAACAAACTCACTTTCATTCTCCGACTTGATGTACACCCCCGCAAGCCCTGGACGAGTTTTCAGATTAGACGAGGATACACTGACGCTATATCTTGAAGACCTGAATCGACTTACAAACGGGGCGTTGGTATATGACGAAACAGCAGGTTTAAAGCAGGTTTACCGACACAAAGATTTAAATCCGAAAGAACTTTTAAAGAGGTATTATGGGTAACTCGCGCTTATCAGACCTTTTTCACATTACGAGCCGTTTTCAACGTTCCGTCCACTTGGAACGCGATTTCTATACCGAAAACGTTTTAGACGGGTACGTCGTGACTGTCAAGGCGCGGGAAACCCTCACTCGCCTGATCACAGCTCGAGAAAACGAGCTAACATCGAAAGCTTGGTCGCTTACAGGACCCTACGGTTCAGGAAAATCAGCCTTCGCGCTCTTTGCCTCTAAACTTCTTGGAAATCCTGAATCCCCCACAACACACCAAGCTATAAACATCCTAAAGGGAGGCGACAGGGCATTATATGATCAATTCCTCAGAATCACAGGGAACGGGAAAAGTCACACATCAGGTTTCTGCCCCGTGCTTATCTCTGGAGAACGCGCACCCCTCTCCACAGCACTCCTACGCGGTTTAGCACATGGGCTCAAGGCCTTCGGCATCGCCGAACGCAGCAAAATCCAGAGAAATATCCAAGAGCTCCTGGCAATCGCAGACAACACGCCGCCGCAAGCATCTGAAATCACTGTCCTTTTTGAGGCAGCCACACGCGCCATCAGAAACAAGAACGGACAAGGCTTGTTGTTAGTCATTGATGAACTCGGGAAGTTTCTTGAATATGCTACCCAACACCCCCTACACGGCGATGTGTTTGTCCTACAAACCCTCGCCGAATTTGCGACCCGAAGCGACCACACCCCCGTATTCTTGATCACAATCCTCCATCAGGCTTTTGAACAATACGCCCACCGAGCAGCAAAGTCACAACGCGAGGAATGGGCAAAAGTACAAGGACGGTTTGAGGATATAGCCTTTGTAGAACCCGCTGACCAAGTCCTCCGCCTCATCGGATCCGCTATTAAGAAAACCTCAATAGGTGACGCACAAAATGTAGCTTCCCCGCCTACCCCCCGTCTCAAACCCAGCCACCTTAACGCCGACGAATTTCGCCAACTCATGGCGGACTGTCTACCCTTACACCCCACCGTCGCACTTGTTATCGGCTCTGTTTTCCGACGATTCGCACAGAACGAACGATCCCTCTTCGCTTTCCTAAGTTCAAGCGAACCCTACGGCCTACAAGAATTTCTTTCAACCCAACGTTACGACGGGAATGTGCTGCCGACGTTGTCACTCGCAGACCTGTATGATTACCTCAACACTGCTATAGGCAATCGCTTGGCAGCCTCACGCGACGGGGATAAGTGGGTAGAAATTGAAATGGCTATTCACCGCTTGACAGACCCTTCAATAACGACAGTCAAACTCATCAAGACGATAGGGTTACTGGGGATCGTTGGAGAGGTGAGCCCGAACCTGAAAGCCTCAAAGCAAACCCTCCGTTACAGCATGGGTGAGTATCCCCCAACGTTCGCGACGGAATTTGAGACTGCATTAAAGACGTTGGAAAGACGTTCAATTGTTACCTACCGGCGCTATAACGACGCTTACACGCTATGGGAAGGCAGCGACATTGATATCGAGACACTGTTCCACCAAGCCGAAAGACACCTCGATCCGAATGAGCGACTCACGACGTATCTTTCGGCACTCGTTCCGCCGCGCCCCCTCATCGCCCGACGACACCTCTTCGAGACAGGCACGCTCCGCTACTTTACGCCCATGTACACCGACCTTGAAAATTTTGACCTAAGCCTGAACGAACCCCTCAACGCTGCTGACGGATCTGTCCTCTACACATTACCCGAGGACGAACACGAAAGGGATCAGCTGGCTGAAAAAGCATCCGGAGAAAATGTTGCAGCGCGCTCAGAGCTACTTATTGCCATCCCCTCCTCCACACAATTTCTACGCGATGCCGTCACCGAACTCGCCTGCTTAAACTATATTTCGGAAAACACACCCCAATTGGAAGGCGATGCCATCGCAAGACGCGAACTCTCCATCCGACAATTAACCGCAGAACGAAACATCGCCAATCAGTTAGCATTTATCTTTGGGGATGGCGATGAGGCACCGTGTAAATGGTTCCACAACGGCAAACCAGCGCCTATCAATTCCCAACGCGACAGAAACGAACACTTGTCAAAAATCTGCGACGACATCTACCGCAAGACTCCTATTATTCGGAACGAACTGATTAATCGCCGCAAAATCTCTGGGGCCGTAACGACTGCACGCAAAAAGTTAATACAAGCCATGCTCGAAAAAGGCAACCAGCAAAACCTCGGCATCACCGGCTATCCCGCCCAAATGAGCATCTACCGATCGCTCTTATTGGAGACAGGGATACATCGTGAAGATTCGGGTATCTGGGGTTTCCACCCGCCAAAGCAAAGCGATAAAAATCAGATACATCACGCATGGGAAGCAATTGAGGATTTTCTCGACTCGTGCGAGGGGGAGCGCCAACCTATTGTGAGGCTTTACGAACATCTGATGTCACCACCCCTTGGTGTTCGAGAAGGGCCGTTGCCGATTTTACTGTGCGCAGCCATGCTCCGCTATAAAACAGAAGTCGCTCTCTATCAAGACGGATCCTTTATACCGCACTGGTCAATGCCTGTCTTCGAACGTCTCCTTAAAGTCCCAGAAAAATTTGAGCTCAAACGTTTCCGGCTGATAGCGGCGCGCACAGAGCTACTACGTCAATATTTAAACGCCCTTAACCAACCTATAGAAACTGAAGCCCCGGATCTATTGACTGTTATCAAAGCACTCATGCCCTTTATCTCAAAGCTTCCAAAATACACTTTAAACACCGACGCTTTAAGTGATAACGCAAAAAATCTACGGGCAGCCGTCCTGAATGCCCGTGAACCTGACGAGCTGCTCTTTACAGAATTGCCCAAAGCCCTCGGATGTCCCGCCTTTCGTGTAGAAACAACACATTCAAATGCAGCCGCAAGGTTCGCCAACACCTTGCAGGACACATTGTCCGAACTCGGACGTGCCTATGAAAACCTACTCAATTCCATCGAAAAACAGATGAAAGTCGCCTTTGTTTTAACAGGAGACCGGGATAACTTCCGACAGACATTAGTTCAAAAAGCTGAATCGCTACGAGAAATAGCAAGTGAACCGCAACTCCGACAATTCCTGATTCGGTTATGTGACGAACAGCTCGACTACGCCAACTGGATTGAAGCGATCGGTGCGACACTTGCCGGTAAGCCGCCAAACGCTTGGTTTGACCAAGATACCGATAGATTCCAGTCAAATTTTTTCGAAGTCGTTCGAAAGTTCCGGCACCTCGAAGCCGTGTCTTACGAAAAACTCAAGTATACCGAAACAGCAGTAGGAGAAACAATTCGAATTGGTATCACCAGTCCTAACCAAGACGAACAGGAACGCGTTGTCACTTTGACCCCGACTGCAGATGAACAGACCCTTAAAATAGAGGGGGCCATCAAACAGATTTTTCAAGATCTCAATGTAGCTGATAACCCTGAACTCCATATCGCCATTTTGGCAAAAATTTCACAACACTGGATACAACAACTAGACGAATAGTGTAGGCGGGAACCCCGATTCCCGGCTTCCAATCAACCAACACCCTCATAAACAAAGGGGAGAAAAAACATGGAACCAAAAATCCGCCATGTCCTGGGACTTTCCGGAGGTAAAGACAGTTCTGCACTCGCTGTTTATATGCGCGATAGAGTGCCGGATATGGAATACTTCTTCTCTGACACCGGCAAAGAGTTACCCGAAACATACGAATATCTGGATAAGTTGGAAGCGTTCTTGGGAAAACCCATCGTCCGCCTCAACATGGATTCGGATCGCGATAGTAACCGCGATTTCGACCACTGGTTGGACGTTTATAAAGGCTTGTTACCCTCCTCACAGGTGCGTTGGTGCACCGTCAACCTCAAAATCCGACCCTTTGAGGAGTACATCGGTGAAGACAGGGCATACCATTACATCGCCATCCGAGCCGATGAAGACCGCATCGGTTACAAGTCCCCGAAAATCTCTGCCCTTCCGAATATTCAACCCAAATATCCGTTCAAAGAGGACGGTATCACCAAAATGGATGTCTTTCGCATTCTTGAAGAAAACGGGATAGGCCTTCCCAGTTACTACGACTGGCGGACGCGTTCAGGCTGTTATTTCTGTTTCTTCCAACGTAAATCGGAGTGGGTGGGACTGTTAGAGCAGCATCCGGAGCTTTTTGAACTCGCGAAAAAGTATGAAGAGACTCCCAATCAAAATGCAAAAACCGACGCACAGTTCACGTGGTGTCAAGGTGAAAGTTTAGCGGAGTTGTCAAGACCACAACGGATAGCGGAAATCAAGGCAAACACCGAAAAGGCACTTGGAGCCAAGAAACAAGATAAACCCAACCTCCGTCTCGTAGAGATATTCACAGATGTCCTTGATGATGAAGACGACGAGGAGCCGTGTTTGATTTGTCATAAATAGCATAAGGGAACTTATCTGCAGCACAAACTGTGAGTTTGTAGCATAGGCGGTATAATCTTATCAAGAGCTATCAGTTTTTAAATTGAACTCCTGTTAGCATCGGTAAAGAGCTACTGTATCTGAAAAGGAAAATTATGGTGATGACACTTCGGGCGATCCCCGATATTCAACCACTCTACATCTTGCCAAAAGATCCTGTGACAGAAAATGTCCTAATTCCATGCTTTCAGACTGCAACCGCTATTGATTGCATGATGGGGTTCTTCTCGAGCGAAATTCTGGTATCACTCGCGCCGGGTTTAGCCAGCTTTATAAACCGCGCAGACGAAAGTTTACGTCTTATTATCAGTCCACTTCTGAGATCGGAAGATAGAGAGGCGATCGAACTGGGGACAACATCCGCTGAAGAAATCGCCTATGCTGCATTAGAAGATTTTGTTGTTACCGAAAACGCCATTGCACAACATACACTAAAATGTCTCTCGTGGATGCTCCGTCACCGTCGGGTTAAAATCAAGATTGCGTTGATGAAAGACGCGCTTTTCCATCCTAAGGTTTGGCTCTTTCGTGAAGGTGATGATGTCATAGCGGTACACGGATCAAGTAATATGACCTATGCCGGTGTTCAAAAGAACATTGAACAGATGTCTATTTCAAAATCGTGGGAGGATTCCAATCAGTCTTATATTACAGAAAGGTTAAGCGCGCAATTTAAACAGCTCTGGGCAAACAGAGATATGGATTGTACCGTGGTTTCCATCCCTGATGCCATTCAGGAAAATCTGTTGGAGACCTATCCTGCAGATACACCCCCTACCGAGTCTGATTTGTACAACCTCTTAGGGGAATCTGCTCCGATCTATGATGATCCTGGCACGCTCGCCCGTCTCCAATTTGCCATACCACCGGAACTCCGGTTTGATAAAGGTCCTTTTGAACATCAGGGTAGGGCCGTTAAAGCATGGTGCGAAACCAATTATCACGGTGTCTTAGAAATGGCAACAGGTTCAGGGAAAACCATCACTGCAATGATTTGTGCACATAGGCTCTATGAGGTGGAGAAACCACTTCTTATTGTTGTTGCTGTACCGTATGTTCCTCTTATGCAACAGTGGTGTGATGAAATCTCGCCTTTTGGACTTAAGGCACTTAACCTAACTAAGGTAAACGGAGCGAAACGTAGGGCTGCCGAATTAAATAAACTCAAACGGAGACTCCGAAATGGGAGTAGGGATGTTGAGGTCGCCGTCGTTTCCCACAAAACACTTTGCAGCAGTGATTTCAAAAATGAAATCAGAAAATTCGACTGTAAAACCTTGCTCATTGCAGATGAAGTCCATCATCTGGGAAGTGAAGGCTTCATAACCGATCCGCCTGAATTCTTTTCTTACAGATTGGGGCTATCAGCAACGCCGATTCGTCAGTATGATGATGAGGGAACGCAACAGTTATTGTCGTTTTTCGGCCCCATTGTCTTCCAGTTCACCCTCGAGGAAGCAATTGGGCGATGCCTCGTTGAATATGAGTACTATGTCCACTCCGTAGAACTTACGAAAGATGAAATGGATAAATGGTATGACCTCACGGAAAAGATAGGGAAAAACGCATGGCGGCAAGAAGATGCAGGCGTGGACAACGAGTATCTTAGGAACCTACTCCGGAAACGGCGATCACTGCTGGAAAACGCTGAAGATAAAATTGCTGCATTGGAAAACGTCTTGGCGCGTGAAGACCTTCAAAACCTGCGATATACATTGATTTACGCATCCGATAAGGCTCCGCAACAGCTTAAGGATGTCAATGCTTTATTGGACAGACACGGTATACTTTTTCGCCAATTGACTTGTGAAGAAACAGGCAACCGTGAAAAAACAGGGCAGATTATAGAGGCTTTTCAGGAAGGAACACTGCGTATATTAACCGCAAAGCGCGTGCTTGATGAAGGAGTCAACATCCCAGAAATAGAAAAGGCTTTTATTCTTGCAAGCACCACAGTGGAACGTCAGTGGATTCAGCGTCGTGGTCGACTCCTTCGAACATGCAGCAAAACAGGTAAGACACACAGCGAAATCCACGACTTCATCGCGCTGCCCCCGGGTTTAAATAACATAGATACCCGCGCCCGGGCGTTAATCGAGGGAGAACTCAAACGGATTCAGGCCTTTGCCTCCCTCGCGAAAAACTTCGGTAGACCTGATGGACCTTTAAGCCAAATAGACCAATTGGTTAGAACGCTTTACGTATAACGGAGGAAACTATGTCATTTAACGCAGAAAAAATGGAAATGCTTATTCTTAATGAATGCGAATCTATTGAAGAAAGATGCGAAGGTTACAAAGAAAGGGTTAAGAAAGCGATAATCGATATCCTGAAAGCCGAGCAAGGACACAAGACCCAAAGGACCCTGATTCAGAAGATAGTAAATGACGCATGTCATAATGTTGGTGATTTTCTCAAGAACAGCGATACAGATAATTCAGTAACGGAGGTTGCTAAATGAAGTTAATCAGCGCAAAATTTCAAAACTTTCGCCTGCTACGAGACCTAAGGTTAGATTTTTCGACAAGGGACGACAAAAAACTAACGGTGATTCGAGCCTCAAACGAAAGCGGAAAAACCACTATTTTAAACGCGCTTCAGTGGGTTTTCTACGGCAATGACGCATTACCGGACCAAGGTAAGGACTACCGACTATTTCCAATTGATTTGGACGTTCCTCCTGGAAGATCAATCCCAATATCCGTGCAAGCCGATTTTGAAGCAGCTCCATCAGAATTAAATCAAAATAAGACGAGTCGCTACCGCCTCATCCGATCCGTAGAGGAAACAACCGACGGGCACAAACAGAACCCGGAAGTAGAATTGTTTAAACTGACAGAAACCGGGGCTGACCGGATTTCTGCCCCGGAAGCACGGATTGATCAACAGTTACCTTCTAATTTGAGGGAAGTTTTTTTCACCGATGGAGACCGAGCACTGACTTTTATCGAGGCGAATTCACTAACAGACAAACGGAATCAGGTCCGGAACGCTATTCGATTGTTGTTAGGGCTTGACATAATTGAATCTGCACAGGATCATTTGAAAAAGACTATCGCTGAACTCAACAGAGAGTCGAAGAATATTGGACATGATACGGAACTCAACGAAACCGTTACAAAATTGGAAGAGCTAAATCAAGACGTTGAACGCCTTGAGACTGAAAGGGACGATGCAGCACAACAATATGAGGCAACAGGACAAAAATTAGCGGACATTGACAAAGACATTCAAGCCGCGTTGCTTAAGGGGGATCAAGAAGAACTTAATCGCAAACTCAAAAAGGCAGAAGCAGAACTAGAGGACATCAGAAATCAAGAAAAAAAACTGGTGTCTGAACATTCACAGCTCTTCAGAAAACCAGCGCTCTTTCGTGATCTGCTTGCGCCGATTTTAGAACAGAGTTTTGAAAAGCTGAACGAACTCCGCGATCAAGGGCAACTTCCGCTCCTAACTATCCCCCTGCTCAACGAAAAGCTCGCAGGTGTTACCTGCATCTGCGGCGAGTCACTGGATCAACACTCAAGAGATGGAAAACGGCGCAGAGAACATATTGAACGATTGATTGCGGAGAGCCAAGGGGCAGACGAACTCCAAAAATGGCTTACTGACCTCTATTACGGTTCATTGATACTGAATCCAAAGAAGGTCACGGATGAGGAACACTGGCATACTCAATACAATAGCATCTCAACGGAGCATGATCAACTTAAAGAGGAACGCATGGAATTAGAAGAGGAGTTGGCATCACTTGACACCCAACTGAAGAGTATAGGAGACACCGACATTCAAAAACTTCGCGAGACCAAGCACAATTATACCAGCCAGCGCAATCGTTTGAACGACACCCGTATAGCACACGAAAGAGAACTCGAACGCCTGAAGGAAAAACGCAGGTCCTTAGAAGTCACGCGTAATAATCTTATAAGTCAACAGAGAAGGGGAAGAACGGTATTAGCAAGGTTAGAAGCCACGCAAGATATATCGAACATTCTCCAGAATGCCTACGATAGAATCACAAACGAAGAATTGCAAAAAGTGAGTCGATTGATGAACACGTTCTTTTTAGAAATGATTGGCGCGGATCCCGAACAGGGCAAAATCATTCAGACAGCAGAAATCAGTGAAAAATTTGATATTCTCGTCTACGGTCCGAATGCACGCGCTTTGAATCCTGATAAAGATTTAAATGGTGCCTCTCGACGCGCACTCACTCTAGCGTTTATCCTCGCACTTACCAAAGTAAGCGAAGTAGCAGCACCAAATGTAATTGATACACCCCTCGGAATGATGGATGGGTTCGTCAAACGCTCTGTTCTCAAAACCGCCATTCAAGAAAGTTCACAACTTATCCTCTTTCTAACGCGATCAGAAATTAAAGACTGTGAGGATGTTATAGCGAATGAGGCAGGACGTATGATAACCCTAACAAATTCGGCACACTACCCCAACATATTAGTGAACAATCCGCCTATAAAAGAACCGCAGATACTCCGATGTCAATGCCAGGATCTCGCGGAATGTAGAATATGTAAAAGACGAACCGATGTTGAGGTGGAAACCCAGTCAGAATCTTAGGAGGTAGATATGGCACAACAATACCACAATCCTTTTCAGAACATGCAGATCGTTTCACTCGCTACACAACAAAGCGACTATGACCAATACTGTCAAGCAGGACAGCGTACAACACCTGATAAAAGTCCGTTCCCCCGGAAAGTAGATCTCTGGTTCGCCGGAATCTCAGTGGCAGTACGTAAAGAACTTAAACCAGTCGATTTAAAAAGACTACAGAAAAAGGAGATTGTTGGCATTATTCAAGGGGATATTTTCGACACTGATGGCTGGCAAGCACAAGCGCTCATGTTGATTGCTATAGCTGTTGACCGCAACTTAGAGGTTGTCCAAAATCCACGTCGAATGATGGATATCGCCAACGGACTCGCAGCCGCCGGGGTTCCCCACATTGTAAAAATGCTAAACGAAGGACCTGAAAGCCCGATATGGAATTTGTCTGATGCTTTTGGCAAATTACTGCAATCCGATCCTGTTCCAGAAGAACAATCATATCATCATAGAATTGCCGAAACCCAGCTGTGATTCCACAGCCTCACAGAAATTCACCAAAGTAAGCATAATTTAGAGGGGTATGAACTATGCTACAAGAGTTGCCACCCTCTTTAAAAGTCGGTTGAAAAATGATTGCATTCCACCATTTTCTTGGATCATAGCCCCAGCGTCCATCTTGAAACCCTTTGGGGCTTGTGAACAAGCTAAAGCTATCAGATGTGCCTTTTTTCCGCTATCAAACTTTTGTGGCAACCATGGCTTTGAACGCTTTTTAGGGGCAGCGCAGCTCTGAGCCCTTCAAGCAATAACCTTTCAAAGATAAAAATCATTAAATCTCATGGAGGATAACGCTTATGAATATGTACCCAGCTTTACGTTCACAGATGGGAACATGGAACTACTATGTCGTCAAAATGAGTGCGCGCGAACTAAGCCAAAGTGTAATGTATGCTTCTGAAGTCCATGAAGACCGCACCCTTGACGAAGCAATTCAGCGAGAATTAAAGAAAAGTAGGGTTAAGAAAGACATTGTGGAATATTTGAGAGGTCAGCCCGACCGTTTTTTCTCATCAATTGTTGTTGCTGCACTTGGCGGAGATCCGGTGTTCTATCCGGTCGAGGTCACGGAAAATCCACATTTTGCAATCTTTCATGATGACCGGCGGCTCAACGAAGCATTTGGTGTTTTAAAGTTTGACGGAACGCAGAAGTACTATGCTTTAGACGGCCAGCACCGTCTATCAGCGATTAAGACGCTTTTGACTCGAGGTGACGCTACATCCGACGGGGCTCCCAGAGGATTTGAAGACGATGAATTTTCCGTCATCGTCATTCTTCCCAACCGGGAAGATTCTAATGAAACCTTCATGCAAAAGTATCGCAGACTCTTTTCCAACCTTAATCGCTACGCCAAACCAACGGATCAGGCGACAAACATCATCATGGACGAAGACGATACGTTTGCAATCCTTACACGGCGATTGATTACTGATCATACATTTTTTCAATGTGCTGGTAGACAACGAGAATCAACGCGAATTAAGACTGATAAGGGTAAAAACCTCAAAGTTAGAGACACATACTTTACAAGCATTGAAACATTGTATGAGATGAACATCGCATTACTGAGTTCATCACAGAGAATTTTCAACGGTTGGGGACCAATCAGAGAAGAAGGGGCGGCGCTGAAAGATTTTAAAAAGTTTCGCCCGGCTGAAAAATATATTGACAGCCTCTATGACGAGCTGTTGCTATATTGGGAGGCATTGCTTGCTGAGCTCCCGGTGCTTCACAAAGAACCCCTGAAGATGCGAGTGCATGATCTTATGAATAGGAAAAGTGACGATGAAACAGATCATTTGCTGTTTTGGCCGATCGGTCAACAGATGCTCGCAGAAATCGCTCGCGAGTTGCTCAACAAACGGCTACATGATCAGGAAAATCCCACTTTTGAGACCGCACGATTTGCCCTAAAAGGACTCAGCCAATTAGAATGGCAACTTCACCAAGCACCGTGGCTCCATTTCCTGTTAATTTGGTCCACTTCAACAAGGCGTTGGAATATGCGAAACGAGGAACGAGCGAAGGCTGTCCGCTGCGGTCGGATCATCCAACAATGGATCCTGGGTTTAGAATATGACGATAGGGATTTTGTTAAAAATCTCAAAAATCAATGGAAAAATTTCCTAATACCAGCCCAATCTGAAAAAACAGTTGATGAACTCTGGCAACAGGTCGAGGATAGGAAAGCAGCTATGTCTTGGTAGGTCATTAGCAATATGAGCAAATAAGAAAGAGTACCGTTCAATGGCGGAGTTCCAAAAACATTTCTTTCCGAGCGCCTATAAGGAAGAACTGGTAGAAGAAAGAAGCCGCGATCCCGAAGCCTGTGGGACTGGCCTCGTTAAGGATCTCATGGACGGAGTCAGACGAGAACTTCGCAAGTGAAGTGCCCGGATTATTCCATTCGAGCGCGGAACTTTAACGAAGCAGTGAACCCGATCACAAATCAGACAGTATCACAGAAAAAGATGCCACCATTGCTGGATGCCTTAGCAGAGAGTGGCATCTTTTATATACGAAATGCCAATGCATCTCGACCTAAAACCGAACATTCCCCTTGACTTCCTGTTTTATATCTGTCATACTTAAAACACGTTGCGTTGCGAACGGGATTCACGCATAAAAGCATAAAGGAGTTCCTACACAATGACAGGTGAAGAGAAATTCAAAGTAGACCTTGAGGGCTACCTCGTTATCAAAAACGTCTTGACTGACGATGAAGTCGCTGGGATGAATGAGATTATTGATAGCGGAGACCGCAAGGGGCCGCCTAGCCTCTGGGGTGAACCCTTCAAGCAGCTTATTGATCATCCAAAAATCTTGCCCTATCTCATTGAACTGATGGGGGGTCATGTGCGCCTGGATCACGATTATGCCATCTTCATGCAAAAGGGGCAAGGACGTGGCGGACTGCACGGAGGTGAAGACGGGGGACGGGCGGGTGGACACGTCGGGGACCACTGGTACAAATATCGCGACGGTATCATGCGAAATGGATTGTCTGTGATGACCTATAACTTGGCAGATGCACCGGCAGGCGCAGGGGGCTTCGCTTGTATTCCGGGCAGCCATAAATGCAACTTCCCGACCGAGATTCCCAAAGAGGTGCGACAGTTCAAACGGCATGCACACTATGTCGCCCAACCGCCCGTCCAAGCTGGAGACGTACTGTTTTTCACCGAGGCACTCATTCACGGGACAATGCCATGGGCAGCCCCGCACGAGCGTCGTTCACTGCTTTATAAATACAGCCCCGGACACTCCGCATGGTCAGGGAATTACTACGACATCAGTAAATACGAAGGGTTAACCGAGCAGCAGAAACGGATGTTGATGCCGCCCTCTATCGGCAGATGCCCCCCCGTCGTTGAACAACCCGGCTTGTAGCCGGGAAACCATTCAGGGACCGGCAATCCTATATTATTTTTTGAGAGTTTTCGGAAACCTAATAATATTTTCGCCAAAAATTTCAGACACGCGTATGGGTTGGATTACACAGCCCATACGATTGGCTGAGTTATCAACCACAAGGAACTTTGACTATGACAGGTGAAGAAAAATTCCAAGTAGACCTTGAAGGATACCTCGTTATCAAAAACGTCTTGACTGACGATGAAGTCGCTGAGATGAATGAGATTATCGATAGAAAATCCAGCGAGCGATCCAGTCGACACGGCAATAGCGTGCCGAGTCTTTGGGGAGAACCCTTTAAGAGCCTGATTGATCATCCCAAAATTCTCCCGTATCTCCTAGAATTAGTGGGGGCGCATGTCCGTTTAGACCACGATTACGCCATTTTCATGGATGACGGACAAAAGGGCGGCAGATTACACGGAGGTGAAGATGGCGGTGGCCCCGGAGGGCCTGAAGCGGATCACTGGTACAAATATCGCGATGGTATCATGCGGAATGGATTATCCGTAATGACGTACAATTTAGCGGATGCCCCTCAAGGCGCAGGGGGATTTGCCTGTATTCCGGGCAGTCATAAAAGCAATTTCTTGCGGGAATTGCCAGCAGATGTACGGAATTTTGAGCGCCCGACACACTACGTTGTGCAGCCGCCTATCGAAGCAGGGGATGTGCTGTTCTTCACAGAAGCCCTCGTTCACGGGACGATGCCCTGGCGAGCGAAACATCAACGCCGTTCCTTACTCTATAAATACAGCCCGGGACACTCCGCATGGTCAGGACGGTATCACGACCTTGATAAATATGGTGAATTAAGCGAACAGCAAAAACGGATGCTCCTGCCACCCTCTGTCGGTAATCGTCCCCCCGTTGTGGAAGTGGGGTAATTTCGACAAGGTTGATGAACAGTTATGCTGCTAAGGTGGCACCCTCGGGACGGGGGGCTCTCGGGCGGATGGGCAGCTGCAGGTAGGAACGATACGCTATTTCTGCCAGGTGTGGCGTCTCAATTCGGACGTATCCCTCCGCTCGCGAGTGCATAAGCGCCTCGAGAACACCTGTCACAAGAAGCGTCCGCTCCACAGGATACTGCGGTTTCCCTGTAACGAACATCTCCTCAATATTGAGACTCAAATAACTAAAATGGGCGTGTGGCGGGCCGTTTTGTAAGTAGAACTCCGTGGCGTAGCACGTGCCGTCCACTTTCGCTGCATAAGCGAAGTCCGAGATGTAACCCGTCAACATCAGCACCGCAGAACGAAACCCGTCACTGTGTTCCAATAGAAACGCAGTCGGGTTTGGACATCCTTCTATAAACGGGCTGTCAGGACGGTTCTCAATCTGTGCGCATGCAGCTTCGGCTAATTCAAGCGACCATTTTCCGGCCTTACCTGCTTCCCAGACGGTATCCCCTTCCAGACATTGGATTGCGACAATGCCGGACTCTCCGCCTTGCCGGCGCTCAATCATACACTGTAACGTTTCAAGCGTATGAAAACCGTAGGACTCCACACCGGCATATCCGATACCTATTGCGGCTTCCAGTCCTGTGTCAAGTGGATGTTCCAGAAAGGGGTTCCGCCAAGAGAGCGGGAGCGAAGAGCCAGCCATGAACGGCACGTTGAGCGCGTTTGCGCGCTGGTACATCCAGAGGGCATCGTCCCAGTTGTAGGAGAGGTGTTTATCACAGAAGACAGGCACCGATCTACCACTCGACGCAAACACGCCACAAATCTGCTCAAACATATACCGGCGGGGATACATGGGCTGCTCAAATTCGTTGTACGGATAATCGCCGTGTTCGCCAATAAGCAGCACGCCATCAACAGCGAGTGCGTTTCCACCGAGCGTCAACGCTTGCCGAATACTCGGATAGATGGGAACGTTGTGTTCTGCAGCCAAACCGATCCCAATGTCCCGATCCTCTACCTGATCGAGATAGATGGACACCAAGTCAACGCGTGGCATCCGGTGTCCTGTGTCCGTAGGGAAACCCTTCATGTATTTGGTAGCAATCACATCTGCGTGTGAGTGCTGAAAATAGCTCGTGATGATTGCAGCAATTTTTTTGCGTTTCGCCATCTGCTTGTCCCCACACTCATCTAACAATTTCGGTTCCGACACCACCCTCTGTGAAGATTTCAAGCAGTAAAGAGTGTTGGATTCTGCCATCAATAATATGTGTCTTGTAAACGCCCCCCATGAGTGCCGTCGTGCACGCTTCTACTTTTGGCACCATGCCGCCTGCGATCAAACCTTCCGCAATGAATTGAGCTACCTCTCTTATATGAATCGTTGGAATCAACGACTCGGTATCCGATAGGTCTCGGAGAATGCCGCGCGTGTCCGTCAAGACAATCAGCTTTTCGGCTTGGAATGCCGAGGCAACCTCACCTGCCATTGTATCTGCATTAATATTATAGGTCTGTCCATCGACACCGACCCCGATCGGTGTGATGACAGGAATATAGTCGGCTTTGTCTAGCGCGGTGATCGCTTCAGTGTTAACCCCAACAATTCTCCCTACGTATCCCAAATCAACATCAGTTTGCTGTCCGTTTTCATCGGTAATGCGGGTTTGTTGCCGCTCTGCCAGAATCATGTGTGCGTCTTTCCCAGAGAGTCCAATCGCTCGACCGCCGTGTTGGTTGATGCGTGAAACGATCGCTTTGTTGATGGATCCGAGGACCATCTCAGCGATTTCAACGGTTTCCGCATCGGTTACACGCAGCCCTTGCACGAATTCGGGAACTTTCCCGACCTTATCCATCCACGCCGTGATTCGGGGGCCACCGCCGTGAACGATAATTGGACGGATCCCGACGTATTTCATTAAAACGATGTCCTGCATGACGGAGTGGATGAGCGCTTCATCCTCCATCGCCGCCCCGCCATATTTGATAACAATCCGCCGGTCATAAAACCGACGAATATAAGGTAAGGCTTCAATAAGAACTTCGGCAGTTTTGTTCATGTCTTTTCGTCCGGTCCCCTCCCGTAGCCTCGTTTTCTGTTAGTCTGTACGTTATGTTGTAGCATAGTTTTCTATTAGGCTGTGCGTGTTGTAGCATAGCCTGTTAGGCTGTGCCTCCTATTAATCTGTGCGTGTTGTAGCATAACCTGTTAGGTTGTGCATCGTGTTAGTCTGTGCGTTATGTTGTAGCATAGTTTTCTGTTAGGCTGTGGCTTTTGTAGCATAGCCTGTTAGGCTGTGCCTCCTATTAATCTGTGCGTGTTGTAGCATAACCTGTTAGGCTGTGCATCGTGTTAGGCTTTGCCTCCCGTTAGGCTGTGCTTCCGCGGTATTTGAAACTTCAACCGAAACGCGATGCGAATTGCCCAAAATTGAGTATGTTTTTAAAACAGTATATAATATAATATATGATACGAGACACACTCATGTTTGTCAAATTAAAATAGGTGTCCCTTAAGTGCGTAGAGACCTTTTATCAAGCTCACATTAACAATCAAGTTCACATTAACATCATGCAAATATCCGCACAGATTTCATACTTTCACGGGGTAGGCACGCCCTTTGAGGTTTGCGAGATGCCTATCGCTGTCCCCCCAAACAACGTACTTGTCCGTGTTTCACTTGCAACTATTTGTGGTTCCGATCTTCACACCGTGTCGGGGCGGCGCTGTGTAGAGACACCGTGCGTTCTCGGACACGAGGTCCTCGGGACAATCGCAGCACCGACACATCTCCGTTCTGCAACAGGGGAAAAACTACAGCAAGGGGATCGGGTTACATGGAGCCTCACAACCGCCTGTGGCACCTGCTATTACTGCGTCGATCAGAATCTGCCTCAGAAGTGTGAAACGATGTTCAAATATGGACATGCCCGGAGCGAAGGCACTTCCGCCTTATCGGGCGGATTCGCAACACATATCCTACTCCGCCCCGGAACAGCTATCTATCGCATTCCCGATATCGTAACGGACAAAGAGGCTGTCCCTATCAACTGTGCGCTCACAACTGTTGTAAACGGCTTAGAGACAATCGGTCTCCAGGCGTATGGAACAGCCGTCATTCATGGGGCCGGGCTACTCGGCCTCTACGCGGCGTGCTACCTCCGTGAGAAGGAATACCGTTGCGTCGCTGTTGTAGACACCCATGACGGACGTTTGGAGATGGCTAAACGCTTCGGCGCAACGCACACCTTCAACCCAAACGAGACATCCGTTGCAGAGGTTGATACTGTCCTGAAGGAACTTACAAACGGCCGAGGTCCCGATCTCGGCGTAGAAGTCAGCGGCGCAACAATCGGAATGCCAAACCTGATTACATGGCTGGGGATTGGTGGACGTTGCTTGACGCTCGGCTATGTCTATCCCAACGCGGACATATCCGTTGATGCCCACCAGATCGTCACAAAATGTATAGTGCTTCGCGGCGTTCATAACTATCACCACACTGCCCTTAGGAAGGCGATCGATTTTGTGACGGAACACCGAACCCGCTATCGGTTTGGCGAACTCATCGGAAAAACATATCCGCTATCAGACATCAACGCCGCTTTTGTGGATGCGATGAATCAGGAGGCACTCCGCATAGCAGTTCGCAATTAGCGGGCAGGTCCTTCCGCTGCGCTCCACGCTCATCAGTCAGTCCAGAGAGCTTTGTCCGTATGCCTAACGTTCGGAACCGATCCTCGATTTCACTAACAACTATTCCAATCCATCAATCCAACACCGTCTCCCGTCGGTGCGAAGTGTGATTGCTGCCGATTCGTCCGTCCGCCAGAGGTGGCACGCGCGCGCTTCATACCGCGCAACGACTTCAGCGTGTGGGAACTGATAGCGATTCCCCTTGCCGAGCGAGAAAATAGCGCAACGCGGCTGAACGCTGTCTAAAAACGGAACGCTGCTTGACGTGCGACTTCCGTGATGCGGCACCTTCAGAATCTCCGATCGAAGGTCCTGCCCAGAAGCGATAAGCCGAGTCTCTGCAGCTTTACCGATGTCCCCTGTAAAGAGCACATCCACCTCGCCGTAGGAAAGTTTGATGACGAGGGAGTCGTTATTTTGGTCTGCATCTAACAGATCCGTGGACGCTGCATCAATCGGATGCAGTAAGTTCAGCGTGGCTGTCGGCGTGAGTGCAATCTCGCCGGCGTAGGGAAACGCATAAGGAATATTGCGCGCTTCGGCAATTGCCCGGAGGCGCCGGTGGGTTTGAGAATCGAGGACTGTATCCGATATACCGAGGAGGCGCGAGACCTCAAAGTTCTCTAAAATATAGCCAAGTCCGCCGCCGTGGTCGAGGTCGGGATGTGTCAGCACAACCGCGTCGAGTTTCCGAATCCCGTAATAGTCGAGGTAGGGTTCAATAATCCGTTCGCCCACGTCGTAGTCTGTCATCTCCTGTTTCTTTTCGTCATAATAGGTGTGCCGAATCCCACCGTCTATGAGCAGGGTCCGATTGTCCGGAAACCGAACGATAGCGGCATCGCCCTGCCCAACATCCAGCGTCACTACCTCCAGAAGCCTGCCTCTTTCGTGAAATGCAGCGTCCCAGACCCAAATTGCCGCAACTGATAGCCCTAGGAGACTCGCAACTCGGAAATGACTAAGCACCCATCGCCAGTGCGCGATACCCAGACAGACTGCGAGGTAAAGGACGAAACCGCCGAATGTCGGGGGTGTGAGTTTCACAACGCCCCAGGGCTGCCCAAACATCCCGATAAGCAGCAAGAAGGTAGAGATAACAACGTGGTTGAGGACGGCGAAGAGCTTTGCCAACGGAAGCCACGCAAGACCGATACAGGCTAACCCTATCCCCGTCGCAACAATGAGCGACACAAGGCCGACGGCAAGAGGACCGACAATCATACCCAACGGATACGCCCGAAAAAAGTGGTAGGCGATCAAGGGGGCTGTCCCGATTTGTGCTGCGAGCGTCACGAGGTAAGACAAGATAAGCCATTTAACCGTCGTGTACCGAAACTTCCTCAGCTTCGCAAGACCCCCTTCGGGGGCTTCTGCTGTGTCTCGCCATAGATGCTGCAACGGTTTCTCCATCTTTGGAACGAAATAGATGATGAAAGCCACCGCAACAAATGAGAGCTGGAATCCGACATCCCACAACTGATGCGGATTCAAGAGGAGCAACGCTAATGCAGCGAACGCTAACAGGTTAAATATATCCGCATCTCGGTCGATGAGGGTAGCAGAAAGGAACAGGATTGCCATCAACGCCGCACGAAAGACAGACGGACGGAAACCGATGAGACTGGCATAGATCAACACTGCGATAATCGTTAGGAGACAGATGATCTTCTGCGGGAATCGAAAGCGTGAAAAGCCGAAGTAGCAGAACCCCGCTACGAGTCCGACGTGTAAACCCGAGACTGCGAGGACATGGAAAGTGCCGCTATTTCGGAAAGCGTCTAACGTCTCTGAAGGGACATCGCTCCGTTTGCCGAGTAAAATGCCTTTGACGAGTCGGGCGTGCAGTGATATTCTTGCATACGTGGCATCAGTCAGGCGTTCTGTCCGAATGCGGAGCGCCTCTATCCAACGTAAAGGCGGGAATCCGCGTTGTTCCCCAATCTGTAGCAGCCCTATGGCCTCGACGATGCCGCCGACGTTCTGCTTCGTAAGATGTGCCTTGTAATCGAAACCGCCGAGGTTCCGTTTACCTCGCGGTGCTTGGAGAACACCTGTTAAAGTTATCTGTTTACCGTAACGGAGCGGCACGGGCTCTTGAAATCTAATCAGCAACTTCGCCCTCACAGGCTGCGATGGGTCCGATAAGCGATGGAGTGCCCCGACGGCATAACACGCCTCCCATTCTGTACCGCGTTCGGGCTGATAGGTGGTAGTACCTGAAAAACTGACAGGCGCATCGTAAAAGTCCTCGGGGATCGGTGAGACAGCAGCAAGGTCCAGACGGAGCATACCGCCTGCGAAAACGGCGAGATGGAGCAATCCGTAAGAGAGATACCGATTGCGATTTCTCGTCGCAATGCCCCCGATAAAACTGAACAGAACGGAAAGGTAGAGCCACAGAAACGGTATAGAAGTCCAACTGCCAGCAACAATTCCGAGGAGATACGGGATCAGCAAGTAGAGTGCAGGACGCGGCGTAATCTTCATGGTTCAGCTATTATACCAATATTCTGTAAAGTATCCATCGCTTTTTTCGCGAATCGCGAATAGCCGCTGCTATTTGACAAAGTTCGCGTTTTAGGATATAATGTTTGGATATAAAACGCCAAGGAACAAACATGCCCGAAAACAACATGCTCTCAGAAATGCCGATAGCCCTCGGCGATACCCTAAAACTCCGATTTGCTACCTTAGCCGACGTGGAGGCACTCACCGAATTTAACGTTCGGCTTCACGAAGATGTGAACGTCGGGCCAAGCGTCCGAGACCTGATGTCCGGGGATCATCCTATCTGTAAAGCAAGCGACTTCACACTCGTTGAAGACACCACAACCGGAAAAATCGTCTCGTCAATGTGCCTCATCTCGCAGACATGGACCTACAGCGGCATCCCCTTCAAAATCGGTCAACCCGAATTCGTCGCAACTGAAGCGGAATACCGCAGACGCGGACTCGTCCGAAAGCAATTTGAAGTGATTCACGCTTTGAGCGAGGCGCGCGGGGAAATCATGCAAGGCATCACAGGTATACCCTGGTATTATCGACACTTTGGATACGAGATGGCACTGGATATGGAGGCATCACAGATCATCGACGGCATCCACATCCCGTCTCTGAAGAAAGGGGAGACCGAAACGTGTCGACTCCGACCGCGCACGGATGCCGACAACGCTTTTATTCAAGACCTCTACGCACACGCAATCGCCGCTCAGGTTTTCGCATGCCCCCGAAGTCCTACGTTGTGGGAGTACGAATTCAACGGGCGGGCTGTAGGGAGCGACGCACGCCACGAATTTTTAATCATTGAATCCCCGGAAAGGACACGACTCGGATACGTCCAACACTTCCAGTGGTGTGATGACAACTTCCTTGTCATGCGAATGGAACTGAAACCGGGAATCGGGTATCTACATTTAACCGGTTCACTCCTACGGGAGTTGTGGAAACAGGCGAAGGCAGCACCGGTGAGCGCGGATAACGATGCCTCACAAGCGAGAGCGGTCCAGTTTATGTTGGGACGCGAACACCCCGTTTATACCATTCTACCGAAAGCTGTTGTTCGTGCGGAACCTGTATACGCATGGTATATCCGAGTCCCGAATCTCATCGCGTTTCTACGGCATATCCACCCTGCACTCGAAAAACAGCTTATCGGCACTGTTGCAGAAGGTTACACAGGCGAACTCAAGCTTAACTTCTATCGGAGCGGCATCCGGCTCACATTCGAGCGCGGGCGCATAACGCAGATTGCAGATTGGATACCGACGGACGTTGAAGCAGGCGAGGCTGCGTTCCCAGATTTAACTTTCTTGCAGCTCCTGTGTGGCCGGTGCCGGACGGAGGAATTGACAGCAAGCTTCGTCGATTGCTGGACGCAAGACACCGCATCTGCTGTGCTACTCAATTGTCTGTTCCCTGAATTCAAAAGCGAAATCTGGCATCTATGAATTGGGTTATGAGTTGCCGAAGGCTATTGAAATAGGGAGGCGAGGTTTCCTAACCCCGCCTGTTAGCATCCGTTCGGCAGGGGAATCGCCCCCTTACGGCAATTGCCCTTAAATCCAACGGAGCCGAGGGGCCTTGAAGAAACACCCAAGCAATCCCCTACGATGCATACGTTAATCTTTAAGTCGTGAGATTTTGACCCAGCCGAGGGGGGCGATGGGGTTTTGGCCTCGGTATAAAATCCGCCGGGTTTTAGGGAATTCGCGTTCATCATATCCTCCGCGACGGGATGGGCTCTCCCCTAATCTAAAACGTTCTCGTATATCCATCCAATCGAGTGCTGGTTCCTCACCGTCTGCATATAAAGACGTAACGGTGTTGGTATGGTAACCCGTCCCCCATCCAATTTGCAGAAGGAATGCACCTTCTGGAAGTTCAGCGTTTATTCGAATCAGCCTATCATAAATGTTAGCTATTTCTGAGAATCCGTACTTCTCAAAAAATTCCAATTCCCTGTCCATAAGAACGGCAGTTGCGGAACGGCAGACCTCTGGTATATCGCGGATGACATTCTCTTGTAAATCCTTAAAACCCAGGTGATTCTTTTCATGTTCGCGGAAGAGGTGTTCGTCAATCTTAAGGGTAAACGTGAGACGTTGATTCGCGCGAAACTGCTGGACAAAGTTCTTATACTCTCGGTTCCCCTCTATTTTCTGTACGAGTTGGTCTCTCTGATTGAGGGTAACAGTCCATGCCATCCCGATCTCAAGAGCCTCGCTATTAAGCGGCTCGGTATCACTTACTTGCAAGGCACGCAACAGATCGTGATTTGGGTCTTTACCGAAAGCGAGAGATTCTACCGGGCGTCCAGGGGCCTCTTTCCCCGGGTTGCCGCGAGGGCCCCCCGCAATGATGGTTGCTAACTGACGTAAACTTTCGTCATAGACATGATCCGCTTCATCAAGTATCTCGCCTAAAAGTGCGGTTCGGATTGCACCTTTGAGTGTGCTCCCCGGGAGATAGGGACGGTTTCCAACTGCCGTGATTGCCTCTCGGATTTCAACCTCTTCTGGGCTTCGTGGGCACGGAAGGCTATACGCTGAGAGCTCGGATAGATCAGCCGCGTGTTGCTGCAAGTGGCGTTGCCATCTGAAGTTACGGGTTGCCATTTCCGAGGTTAACCTGTTCAGATCGGTACTCGGATGTGCCAAAACTTTGTCTAAGTCTATATGATACCATCTACCGTTCATGTAGCAACCATCTATCTGGTTTAAGGTTTTGCCTGAACCGATATGGACGGGTGTAAGGATCTGAAGTGTGTATTTCTGTTTCATTCGGAGCCCCCTCCAATACCGACCTGCCATGCATAACCATAGCGATAGACAGGATGCTCCCAATTATCAGGTTTAACATCAACCAACCGGCCTATCTGTGCGTCACCGGTGTGTAAGACCGAGCCTTCAGCAAACATACTCACCTGTTTCCGGCGGGAAGCGATTCCTGTAGTCCTGACCCAACCCTGTAGAGGGTTTAGCGTGTAAGCGATGTTGCCAGTGCGGAGCTGCGTCAGTTCTTCTGGCGACTTCGGACATATCGGTGAGAGCGTGACAAATTGGTTGCCTCCTTCTATTGCCGGCATTTCAAACGTTGTTTCAGCAAAATCGAACAATCCGTATCCGACGTTTCGTTCCCCACCGATGCCAGTATCGCCTAATACATGCAACAAGGTTTCAATCTTTTGTTTCGTCTCGTCAGAATCGAATTCCGCAGCGAACCAGAGGCCACAGTTTGTGTTGAATTGGACGGTTTCCAAATGCCATATTTCAGATCCGGCATTTTGGCTTCCTAAGGTGACACGCGGGCGTGTGTTGGTTGACCAGATGGTAAACGGGTTGCCGTCGGACGTTTCCAATTGCGCTCGCTCTGTGGGGGCAATCCAGACTGTTTCGCCGTTCATCAGGTCGCGTTTATTGAATTCTTTTGGGACTCCAGCGATGATGCCTTGAAAAATGGATTGGGAGACGAATTGGACGCGTTTACTCTCTTTTGACAGGTTCGACCAAATCAAGGGTTTTGGAAACAGATAGACATCCCCCGCAAACGGGAAAGCG
The DNA here is from genome assembly GCA_965202725.1 of Candidatus Poribacteria bacterium. Classification (GTDB taxonomy): domain Bacteria; phylum Poribacteria; class WGA-4E; order WGA-4E; family WGA-3G; genus WGA-3G. Next base: position 1,757,305 of record OZ241845.1, on the reverse strand, counting down.
GATGTCAACATAAAAGGTAAAACCGCCCTGCCTTCCGTGTAGGGCCTCAGAAAATCCGAGAGACTTTCGCTGTCGTAGAACGTTACCCAGGTTTGACATAAAGCTGAAAAGAGGGTATCCGCCGGAATATAGATTTCGGTTTTTTCCAAACCGAGGCTGCCTTCCTGTGCAGGCCCGGTGGCGCGGCCGAGATGCAATTGGGTTGTGAAGGTTAAACGATAGACGGTATAGCTTGGCATAGACAATCCTGTTTTTTGTTCAATCTGATGTAGGCGCGGGGCTTGAAGAAACACCCAAGCCAACCCCCTTACGTAGCCCAATATTTCGCGTAAGGGTTGGGTTTCCCAACCCGTAGAACGTATTATTGACTGGCGAGAACCTGTAGAATTTGTTCGGTATAATTCGCTTGACGTAAAGATGCAATATTCGGATCCGCCTTGATGGTGATAGGGGCAACGGCTACATTCTCATAACATTCGCGAGATTTAAAGATCATCTTTAAGTTCTCAAACGCAATCTGCCCGTACCCACGAGAACCAGCACCCCCGAGGTAGTCATCCTCTAAGAGCTCCATACCTTTAAGGACGGTGTCGAAGAACATAAGTTCCTCTTGAAGTCGATTGCGGTTATCATGCGCGTCCTGCGTATAGAGCCTGTGGATTATCTGAAAGGGTCCAAAAGTTGTGCCAGCAGGAACGCGCTCTTGTTGTCGAGGGGTCGCTGCAGAGGTGATCCGGTCGATAGCGACTTCCGTCTTGATTTCGGTAAAATCGGTATCCGTGTCAGCTCTATCCAGTGCAGCTAAAGATTGTGCGGTTAAGAAGGCATCACGGACGATAAGCCGCGTCGGCATTATCTCTCCAGCCAACTGCCCTGTAGGTGCGACCCCAAAGACTTGACAAACCGGACAGTTGTCGTAATCTATTTGTGTTCGACATTCATGGACTCGTACATCTCTTCCGACTGGCTTATTGAGGGGTTTACTCAGGTGTCGGTCAAGCAAACCGCGCATTTTGCCGCGTAGAGACGACCCGGGTATGTAGGGTTGACGGTTGAAGACGTTGCGTATTATGGGGTTGTCTATACCACCGATGTCCAACTCACCGGAATTTCCACCGATATGTAAGCCGGTGCGTGCGTTGATCGTGCCTTGTAGAAAAATTTTACCGCATAGTTGTATACTTGGCATGTATGCCTCCTTAGTCGCCGCCAGCGGCTTTGTGGTATGCAAGTGTCGCCTCAAAGAAATCAACAAAGTTTTTGAATCGTTGTGGGTCGTCGCCAACTTTATCGATGGCTTGGGTGAGAGCATCTCTCAAATCGGCTACTCCGCCGTTTCGAGCGGCTGCATACGCCAATTTCGGTTTCAGCATGATGAGATCATTCGCCAATTTCGGTTTTAGTGTGTTGAAATCATTCGAGCGAGACTCGCCCATCTGAATTTTCTTCACAGCCGCATAAACTTTTCTGATTTGCGAGGTTTTAAGGCCTTGCCTTTGGAGTCTATCTCCTAAATCCTTAGCTGCAGTCACAAGAACGTTGCCACCCTCTTCAATCACATTTGCGGGTAGTGTGTAACCTTGCTGATAGCGTGAATCCCTTTGATTCCTGCCACGACGATTTCCCATTTTAATCCTCCTGATTTCTAATGCGTAAAGCCGTCCATCGGGTAATAATGTGTATAAATTCCCGTAGTTTAAAGGAAGTGTCCCAGTTCAGTGCGTGTTGGAGTTTACGGAGAAACGGGGCTTGTGCCTTATACCCTTCCTGTAAGCGATGGAAATTATAGATTGAACGCCACGCCCACCGTTCTTCCTCTGCGTAAATCTGACTCAAGAGGGTCAGAACACTACGCGGGAGTGGATCTCGGTCTGCCCCCAGTGCTTTCAAAAATTCCTGATGCCAGTCACGAACGACGTTAAAATCCGTCCACGCCATCGGTTTACGTAAAAATGTGATGGCGTTCTTTTCGGATACACCCTTTGCGGCGTTCTCAGCATCACCACTTTGCTCAGCGAATTGGTAAAGTGGGTATTTCTTGTGTTCAATGGCAATCCCACCGGAAAGTGTGATGTGGTCTCCAGTGACAAATTGTCGAAATTCAGAACGGATCCGTTCGGCGATGTCCGGCAGCGCGCTCCAACCGCCGACGAGGAAGAGGTCATCACCACCGGCGTAGATGAGCTCGAGAATATCTTCGTCCTGTTTTTCATTGTACTGACGACAGTACTCTGGCACATATCCCTCAAAAAAGAGGCGTAGCGAAGCACTCAGGGTCGCGAGACGTGAGAGAGTTGCCTTCTCAAGTTGCTTTTTAAAGACAGTGCCGAGGTTGTCAACATCCATTCGCAAAGCACCGAGCCATTTGACACCTTCAGAAGCGTTTGCGAGGTAGTCATAATCCGCTGTTTTTTCAGCATCGTAGGCAGTTACCTGTCGGAAGACCTTAAAGTCGTAGCTCACAGGCACCCCGTCCCATTGGAATTTGTCGAGCGCTGCGTCTCTCAGAAATTCTGTATCGCCGAGACGATAGACGGTAGCCCGTTTCGCATCCTGTGGGATCGGGGGCTTCGCATCCGTATCCGTGCAGAGATGCACCTCGCACCCGAAGGCTTTCAGGGCTGCGCGCCAATCCGGTGCATCAGGCATTGGCGAGGCTGGCACTTCAAAAGCGACGAGATCCTCAGCATCGCGGAGCTGGCGACCGAGTTCACCGAATCCCCAATTTGCCCTTTCGTCACCACTATGGGGTTTAAATAAGTTTTCAAACATCGTGTTAGCGTCCAGTTCTGACCATTTTTCCTGTTTTCGCTGCTGTACCTTCTTTGACACATCCCACCATTTTTTTGAAAAATTATCGGGTTTAAAATCGGTGGCGGTTATGGACATACCCGCTAAGATACAAGAGAGGGCGCCTTTATGGAGTGCCCAGAGGTTTTCAGAAATGCCTTGACGCACGATATCCAGTTTCTCCCGCGCTTCCCCATAGGGCGCGAGGATATAAAAGTGTCCACCACTGGCGAGGATTAGGTTTGTAATCGGTAAATCAAACTGTTCTAAGACCCAGTGGGCAATGGCTTCGGTGAGGCGTTGGAGATAGAAAGAACGTCCTCGCAATTCACGGGCAGCACCCTCTGAGCGAATTTGATAAAGAAAACTTTGGATACCAGAGATATCGCCTTTAATGAGGGCACATATCCGTCGTTCTAATTGCTTTTGCTTGGACAGATGTGCATCAATTTCAGTTTCGGAAAGCTCGCGTCCGATGCAAGCTGCGGTAGCAGCAGTTGTGCGGAGATGATCATAGAGGGAGATATCTGGAACTGTGCGTATTTCATCTCGCCCCCACGGGGTTGCAGAAGGCACCCGCGAGGTATATTTCTCGAGGAGCGTCACAATTGTTTGATAGGCGGCCGGTGTGTAGTGGGTGTCCCTTGCCACTCTCCCGAATGCTGTCTTGAACTGGTGCCATAGGTCTGCGTATACGCCCTGATTCACATCTGGTGATTCTGTTGGAACAACGGTATCGCGTGTCAGATTGAGTGCCTTGAGTGGGTAGCGATATTCCTGCGTTGCCCCCTTGAGGCGAGATAAAGTAGAAACAAGCGCGGCTTCAACAAAATCCTCGCCTTCTCTTTCTTCGTCTTCCCGTTCAGTAGCGGAGAGTTGATCAGCTAAGATTACCTGTTTTTCTATGAGGTGCTGGAGCTCAGTTGGCTTGCAGCCGGGGTAGCGATTGGGATGGTGGTGTCGGATAGCATTTTTGAAGGCATCACCGCAGGGCGCAAAAAAATCAGCAAAGTCGTCGTTGACGAATGCGTAACTATGTTCCTGATGTTGTTTATAGCGATCCGTGGCACGCATGCGGAATTTTCCGATGTCGTGAAGGAGTGCAGCAAGATGTAGATGTTCAGAATTTTTCAATGCATCGGGTCCTTATAATCTCAAATTTCAGCGAATAATATATCAAGATAAAAGTATTATAATACATAATAACTTTTTTGTCAACCCTTAGTTTTGATTCCATACTGTTTTGCTTAAAAGGGAAGAAAGTTTTGAAGTTCATAAAGTGTCCTAAAGTTGTTCCAATCCCATACTGTTTCGCTTAAAAGACTTTACAGATCTTAGAACACTTCTCAACTCTCCACCGTTTCAATTCCATACTGTCTCGCTTAAAAGCGCGTTTGCATATTATCAAGAGAAACCTGAAAACACGTTTCAATTCCATACTGTCTCGCTTAAAAGGGAGTTGCTATTTCGCAACTCCCTTAAGGTACTCCTGTTTCAATTCTATACTGGTTCGATTAAAAAAGGATGCGGAGTGTTCTATTTCCCATGCGAAGAAGGGGGGTCTGAGTGTTGCGTTTCTTTCTGTTTTTCACGGGCACGTTTCAGGACTTCGGCATGAACAAAGTTAAGGAGCGTTTTGTCTGTGGTAAACGCATACCTCAGCCGACTGAACAGCGGAGGATCTTGGAGTGCGATCCAGATGAGACCATCAGCGGTACCATGTTTTTCAAACATGGCGTGTATCCAGCGTGCATCTGCGGATAAGAGGTCATCTTTCAGACGCTGGATCGGGAAGTTGTAGACCGGCAACATCTCTACAGCTGTCGATGCATTCGGTGTCCCTTGTATTTCAATACCGAAACGGCGTTTCATCATTTCTTTGAACTGCGGGGTTCGTACGAGCTTGGCGTTTCCTCTGCCGCTGAGGCGGGGCCCCTCGGTGCGTTGATATGTCGGTATATCACCGCCACGTTTTACCGCAGCGTGAATCCATACGTCCGTCACGGTGTGGTGGATAATGAAATGCTCAGCATCCGTTACTTCGTTTGGTGTTTGGACCCCGAAGAGCTCCGTGTAGTAGCGAAGATAGCGTTTTTGGGGGGGGAGTCTGGTGTAGAGCGTATGGTCTCCAACGGAAACTGAGGCGTTTACAATCTCTGCGAATGCCTGAGGCATCGCGGGCTCTGAATGGGTTTTGGCGAGGAATTTTTTGTATGCCTCGGATTCCCCGACCGCGTGTAGGGGTTTCAGGTCCGCAGTGAGTATCTCGCCCGAGAATTTCTTTTTCAAGTGTGCGAAGGTATCTGCCTCCAGGGGGGTCGGTTCACGTAGGGCAGGCCTATCTGCCGCCGCTCCGATAAATACGCAGACGATCGCGATGAGGGCAATACCGCAGCCAGCTGCTAAAACGTGTGTGTCTTTCATGTTAATCGTCCTCTGAATTCGGTTGGATGAGTCGTTCCACACGACTTGCCATCTCGGGGTAAGAATCGTTTTCTGTTCCCTGGAGAATACGGACGGTATCCAGGGAAACATCCTTGTTCTGCTCCGCCTGTTTTTCAAGGCTGCGGGATTCTTTCTCGGTTTCTCCCATCTGTTTGTTTTGCCGGTCTTGGGGGGGCTCCTCTGTAGAGGTTTCAAAGGTGAAGGCTTTGGATATCACGACGGGGGTGGTGTTTTTGGGCATAATGTGTTCCAGGCAATACCACAAAGAACGATGACCATAACAAGACTCCCGACGGCATAAAACGGTCGTATCTGCATTTCAATGACTCCTTTTGATTCTGGGTTTGGTTGTGCCCGTGAAGGCACAACCACAATGATCCACATTTGGCTGAAATCATAAAATCTCCGCTCCAGCTCTTCCCGTGTGTGTTTCAATTCCATACTGGTTCGATTAAAAGTATCGCCTGTGAACTTCTCTAAGATCAGTTCTGTAAGTTTCAATTCCATACTGGTTCGATTAAAAGACGGATAGGCATCTGACACAGGTTACATATTTCACGGTTTCAATTCCATACTGGTTCGATTAAAAGGTGGTCTTTTGCTGTTTATTGGCGACAAAAATGTTCTGTTTCAATTCCATACTGGTTCGATTAAAAGAAGGCGATACCGTCGGTGTAGCGGTTCCTTAAGCATACGTTTCAATTCCATACTGGTTCGATTAAAAGTGGATGTGGCAGCTGCGTGGAAGCGAAACCGTGGCCGCTGTTTCAATTCCATACTGGTTCGATTAAAAGAGCTCGAAGGCAGATAATATCTTATCCGCCCGTGTCTGTTTCAATTCCATACTGGTTCGATTAAAAGGCGGGAGATTGCCTTTCATCGACATTGCGTTTCCCCGTTTCAATTCCATACTGGTTCGATTAAAAGGCTGCGGTTCACAAAAAAGAAATATTTTGCATTGAATCCGTTTCAATTCCATACTGGTTCGATTAAAAGGACACAAAGCATTCTATTGTCTAACTCGCTGGATCCGTTTCAATTCCATACTGGTTCGATTAAAAGGTTTACGCTCTTCCGGGCGGCCGGTTGGTAGTCGCAGTTTCAATTCCATACTGGTTCGATTAAAAGAGATGACCGTGTCCACCCTCGAAAGCGAGATTTTATGTTTCAATTCCATACTGGTTCGATTAAAAGGCCCTGTCGATCGAAAATATAGACACAGACACAGACAGTTTCAATTCCATACTGGTTCGATTAAAAGCGAGGGGTTCTCGATGCAGGTGTTGACTAAAAATAAGTTTCAATTCCATACTGGTTCGATTAAAAGTGCAGACACAATCACCAGCATAATCTTCATGGCAGCAGTTTCAATTCCATACTGGTTCGATTAAAAGGGATCACCTTACCGTCTTCTTCGAAAAGCGTGACGTGTTTCAATTCCATACTGGTTCGATTAAAAGATCGACTCACCCTCACGACGAGGTGCGTCCGATCGGGTTTCAATTCCATACTGGTTCGATTAAAAGTGCAGATGGGGGGCGTGGGTCAGTGCGGGTAGAACCCTGTTTCAATTCCATACTGGTTCGATTAAAAGGGTATCAAGCCCTTCGTAACCCATATCCTCTTAACGTTTCAATTCCATACTGGTTCGATTAAAAGGTGTTCATCTTTATTTTATCTCCTTGTGTTTGCGGTGTTTCAATTCCATACTGGTTCGATTAAAAGCCGCACGCAGATGGATGTGGCAGCTGCGGGAAGGTTTCAATTCCATACTGGTTCGATTAAAAGGTCGTAGTCAACTACGACTGGAATAGCATTAAGAAGGTTTCAATTCCATACTGGTTCGATTAAAAGCGGATCGAAAAATAATCATCACGTCAAACAACCCAGTTTCAATTCCATACTGGTTCGATTAAAAGTTTTGCATCGCCGCGTCTACCTCTTGAATCATCTTGTGTTTCAATTCCATACTGGTTCGATTAAAAGGGGCAATATCAAGTGATCGTGAACTTCGGCAATCTCGTTTCAATTCCATACTGGTTCGATTAAAAGTCTGGTTGAGGTAGCAAAGCAACAGCTGCAGGCAGGTTTCAATTCCATACTGGTTCGATTAAAAGCCGGATGGGAATGCGCAGGCCGGCTCCCATCCTTCCTTGTTTCAATTCCATACTGGTTCGATTAAAAGCGGGCATGCAAAGCATGCCCGTTTTGCTGTTTTGCTACACGCACGTTTCAATTCCATACTGGTTCGATTAAAAGCAATGAGGAGAGTTGAGAATGACACGTTTTGAAGCAGTTTCAATTCCATACTGGTTCGATTAAAAGCGTATCGTTACGATGGAAAACGAAGGGGGTGCCGGCGTTTCAATTCCATACTGGTTCGATTAAAAGACACCCCGCTGGAAGAGTTTACGCTCTTCCGTGCCCCGTTTCAATTCCATACTGGTTCGATTAAAAGTCTAACTCTACATCTAAATACAACAGCGTCGGTGTGGTTTCAATTCCATACTGGTTCGATTAAAAGTTTAATCCCGGGCGTTGACGAACCGATTCGGATCCAGTTTCAATTCCATACTGGTTCGATTAAAAGGCAATTGCATCAGATACACCTGCTCCGTCGGGGTTAGTTTCAATTCCATACTGGTTCGATTAAAAGCGTTGAGTGCAGTCCCTGTTGATGAAGTCTTTAAGGTTTCAATTCCATACTGGTTCGATTAAAAGTCCCATTCCGCCCGAGCGACTAAACGCCGCTCAGGGTTTCAATTCCATACTGGTTCGATTAAAAGTGAGCAGAGATGAGTTGAGTGCGATCTCTGTTAATGAAATGTTTCAATTCCATACTGGTTCGATTAAAAGTTTTCGGTTTTCACTCGTATCGCTGACTAAGCCTTCGTTTCAATTCCATACTGGTTCGATTAAAAGTGTCTTTTTTTTTGAGAAGGGTAGGTTTTTTCCTCTGGTTTCAATTCCATACTGGTTCGATTAAAAGGCCCTCACGACGAGGTGCGTCAGATCGGCTACGCTGTTTCAATTCCATACTGGTTCGATTAAAAGGCTGCGGTAGAAGCCGAGGTGCCATGCCACGAGATCGCGTTTCAATTCCATACTGGTTCGATTAAAAGTCACCTACCCGATTCACTGCTTTCAGTTCTATTTTTGTTTCAATTCCATACTGGTTCGATTAAAAGATATTGAAGCGATACCGATGACGACACAAGATACGCGTTTCAATTCCATACTGGTTCGATTAAAAGTATCGCGGGCAACTTTTGGGAAACACACGCCCTCAACGGTTTCAATTCCATACTGGTTCGATTAAAAGCGATATAGCCACCTGCAGTGCGTAAATCGGAGGCAGGTTTCAATTCCATACTGGTTCGATTAAAAGCGATATAGATAGCATTTTGAAGACTGCACTCGACATGTTTCAATTCCATACTGGTTCGATTAAAAGGCTTTGCATGCCCAATGCCACAAAACAAAGTCAGCACGTTTCAATTCCATACTGGTTCGATTAAAAGAAAAATGGAAAATGAGACTGTTTTTCGAAAGTATTTTGTTTCAATTCCATACTGGTTCGATTAAAAGATATCCGCAGCACCTGACATCTGGTCTATTGTCCCGGTTTCAATTCCATACTGGTTCGATTAAAAGCCCGCTGCTGTTTCTGGAACTCCCTCAGTTGTTCCGGTTTCAATTCCATACTGGTTCGATTAAAAGCTGGTTCTAATCGAAACGGTCGTAACGAACTTCGATGTTTCAATTCCATACTGGTTCGATTAAAAGGTGGGTTTTTAAAAATGACGTTCTCCCACGTTAGTGTTTCAATTCCATACTGGTTCGATTAAAAGCCACGATTCCGTGTAAAAAGTAGCACCGGTATCGACGTTTCAATTCCATACTGGTTCGATTAAAAGCCTTCCACGTCCTCTGCGATACCAAGCCATTCTTTGGTTTCAATTCCATACTGGTTCGATTAAAAGCCATGCATAAAACGCCACCCTGCGCTGCAAGGCGATGTTTCAATTCCATACTGGTTCGATTAAAAGACGATCCCTGAGGCGCATGAGTCGGCTTTTGGTGGGGTTTCAATTCCATACTGGTTCGATTAAAAGTCTTTAGTGCAGTCTATCTGGTGGGATTAGAATTTAGTTTCAATTCCATACTGGTTCGATTAAAAGGAACTGAATCAATTTCAATTTCAGAAGACACATCAACGTTTCAATTCCATACTGGTTCGATTAAAAGACACAACAATAGCGCGCGGTATATTATTTTTCATACGTTTCAATTCCATACTGGTTCGATTAAAAGCCGCCCGATGCTGCTCTTTCCTACCAAATACCACGTTTCAATTCCATACTGGTTCGATTAAAAGCCACCCCATACGCACATAAGGAGATTTGACGTGAATGTTTCAATTCCATACTGGTTCGATTAAAAGCCAAATCCCCGCATTTCTATCACGAAATAGTAAATTGTTTCAATTCCATACTGGTTCGATTAAAAGACCCCACACAAGACAAAGACGACTGGATTTATCTAGTTTCAATTCCATACTGGTTCGATTAAAAGTGCCACCGATGCGGAGAAGATGCAAGAAGTTTCTAAAATGTTTCAATTCCATACTGGTTCGATTAAAAGCGGACACAAGAATGTCGCCACGACGCAGAAGTACCTGTTTCAATTCCATACTGGTTCGATTAAAAGGCGTCAGCAGTGGGACTACTATGAGCAGCTGGCGCGAGTTTCAATTCCATACTGGTTCGATTAAAAGCCATCCTCACCCTTCTTTATCCAAATACGTGGATAAGTTTCAATTCCATACTGGTTCGATTAAAAGTCGTGCTCGCCATCCAAGCCGGGCAAGACGGTACCTGTTTCAATTCCATACTGGTTCGATTAAAAGCGTGATAGCGTTCGGCGAGATAGAAGGCAATACGTACGTTTCAATTCCATACTGGTTCGATTAAAAGCATCCAACGCATCTGCGAGGGAGTTGCAGAGGATCTGTTTCAATTCCATACTGGTTCGATTAAAAGACGCAATAAGGAGATTTATCATGACGAGATTTGAGCGCGTTTCAATTCCATACTGGTTCGATTAAAAGAGTTTTTATTATCCGTTGTCATAAAAGAGGGCAACGTTTCAATTCCATACTGGTTCGATTAAAAGCTTAGGGACATTTTGAAAAACAACCGCGGATCGTTTCAATTCCATACTGGTTCGATTAAAAGCGAGAATGACATCTACATTCTCGTCCGTGGCTGCAAGTTTCAATTCCATACTGGTTCGATTAAAAGTCCTCCTCCTCCGCGCCTGTTACGGCTTCAATCAAGTTTCAATTCCATACTGGTTCGATTAAAAGGCTGCTCATAGTAGTCCCACTCCTGGCGCAGTAGTTTCAATTCCATACTGGTTCGATTAAAAGAAGACTGCGGAGCTAGGGGAACAGGTGCTCCACACGTGTTTCAATTCCATACTGGTTCGATTAAAAGTGCACCAAAATTGTGGCAATTACATTTTTGAGACTGTTTCAATTCCATACTGGTTCGATTAAAAGGGTTTCAAGGAGATTTAAGATGAGCAAGGCGATGAGCAGTTTCAATTCCATACTGGTTCGATTAAAAGCTGCCATAGAACGTTCTGATGGCGTTTTAAGGGCTTGTTTCAATTCCATACTGGTTCGATTAAAAGGCTTTATGAAAGCTGCTAGTATATTATACACGATCCTTATGAGCCGTGTCAACTTTTTTTTTACAATAGCCGTATTTAAAGGTGCATTGCTGTCGACCTCCGGTTCTGCACAATTGCTGGGAGGTTGACGGATCCTTACAGGAAAAGGGTTCTTCCGTCTTTTTGCTTGAAAATAATAGGTGATCTGCCATCGCGAAACTAGTAATTAACGGAGGTCGACAGCAGGTTTTGAGGTTATGTCGTGCCCAAGAACCTACTCCGTGCAACGCCCGATCGGTAAAAGAGCTATTGTAGCGTCACATGCAATGTGAATTGATGGTCTGCACATATAGTAGTGGGCATGAGGCCTGTCTGGGCGAGGGGGACCTCCGGATAGCGATTAACCATTTGAGAATAGCAGGATAGGGGCCCTGTTCCCTACGATATGAACGTTAAAGTAGGTTGGTGGCCGGGTTTTTATCTACACCCATAACCTCTTTATTTATCCAGCGTGCGTCGCGGAGTTGATAGATAATAATAGAGTCTTTTTTGGGATCGGTGATGGCTGCTAAGCCCAATTTGACGCGTTTAAGCTGCGCTTTGGTGAGCTGCCCTTCAAAAACAGAGTTTTGTATCCAATTCAAATGCTGTCGCAGGTATTTACAGACTTTCGCGACGCGGTTAGATTCGATATCGTAAACGAGAATGATGTACATTGTGGCGGGCTCCTTATGAAAAGTAGTCGGGATTTGGAAATCTCTTGCACAATTAGGGTTAAAAATCAGAATAGAATCTGAATGCGGATTATTTTTACCACCACGGTCGAAGCGCTTGATAGGGTTCCATGTCAACGAGATGCTTGATGAGTTTATAACACTCCAAACGGATGAGCCGTTGATAGGAGACATGACGTTTCAATTTTCGATGTGAAACGGTCTGTTTGAGTTGTTCATCAAATGTGGAGATAAACAACTTTCGCCCGGTCTCGTTGAGGTAACACTCGCCGACTTCGGTTTGAAAATGTTTAGATTCGTTGAGTTGGCGGCGGTTGAACAGTCGGAAAATAATACGATCTACCATCAGGGGTTTGAAGATTTCAGCGAGATCTAGACTCAGTGAGAAGCGTCGCTCCCCAGGTTCATGGAGGAAACTGATTGTCGGATTGAGCTGCGTCCGATAGATTTCGGTCAGACATGCGGCATACATCAAGGAGTTCCCGAACGAGATAGCAGCGTTTATAGGATTGCTGGGTGGACGACGGGTACGCGTTTCTAACGGGGATTCCAACTCAAGAATGGTATTGAAAGCGGTGTAATAGAGGTCCCTGATACTGCCTTCATAGCCCATCAATGCGTTTGTATTTTTTGCAGTGCGAGCTTCTGTAAGCATTGTCTCCATGGCTTGGATCTGCGCGCTGCAATCTCTGCCCCGATTGGTGTGATAGCGGAGGAGGCGTAACATATTGAATCCCGCAGAAGCAACGAACTCATGGGCAAGCGGCATACGTTTGGCGTTCCTTTCGTAGTGCTGAACCTGTTTAACAAGGAGTGAACCGGAGTTCAGGTATTCCCTGGGGTAATAACTTCCTGAGTAGTAACCGTAATAGTTGAAGACATGAAAAGCGATATGTTTCTGTGCGAGGAAGTTGAGGAGTTTTGTATTGAGGTCGAGTTCTCCGTAGAAGTAGAGGGCATCGATATCCTCAACGGGGATGGGGATACGAGGGGCATCTTCGGGCTCAAGATAGAGGGTATTGTCTTTCCGACGCAGTCTGCCGGGCTGAGTAATGTAGTAGTTGCGGGACATAATTTGTGCTCCTGAATAGGTAGTGATTCTGTAGATGATTTCCGCCGTTGGCATCTGTAGTCCGGTTAGGAAACTGCACCAATCGGGGCTTGGCATGTTTTAACTCCAACAGAGTTCTTGGTAGCTACAAGCTTTGCATATTTTCATGTAATCTGCATGGGGAGGTGTCGGCAAGGTCGCGATGTGGTTAACCTTTTCAATGGCGTTTTCGAGTTCATGCTCTCTTTCGGGGGTGAGTTCGACCTCTGTAGTGCGACGTTGGCGGGGATAATTGAGGATTCCTTTTCGATTGGCTACACCCTTCTGTTTGAGCAGATAGAGGTAATAGCAAAGTTGCATGATATGTGCGGTTTCCATCGCTGGACCGGATTTCACATCGTGGAGTACCCCGTGTTTATCGACGAAATCTATTTGGATGCGGTCGTCGATGCTCCATTCTTTTCGTTTTTCGCGGGCATAGGTCTCTTCGTGGAGGAGTTGCCCGAGGGCAACGGATTCGGAGGTATGCTCCATGTCGAGGTGGTGTTGGTAGAGCCAGAGTTTTCGGGTGCAGACGTAGAGATAGTTGATGGCTGTGCCGGTGATGTTGGGTGGGTTTTGCATTGTGGGGCCTCCATTTGTTTGCATTGCGGATTATGTGGGTTCTGGTATTTGCCTAGTTTTGGGCGAGGATACCTCACCTCTAAGAGAAACAACATTTGACTTCAAACGTAGGGCTTGGGTCTCCCAACCCCTGCATGTTGCTACAGAACATTTGTGCCTTGTTCATCGACAAGCAACCCGAGGGTTTCATCATATCGAACCTTTGTGAACCATTGTCCGAATTGTCCAAAACGTTTACCTTCATAGAGTTGTCCATCTTTATGTAATCGGGCAAATTGCTTTTGACTCATTTGCGCGATGTATGCCTTAGCTTCGTAAAATTCTCGGTTCTCAATTTTCTCCCAGAAATCGTCTTCATAACGCGCTGGGACAACTTCAACACTCTTAAAGAGTTCATTAAATTCCTTACGACTATCAGGGGCCTCAATAAACGGAACAATCCCTTCTATGTGCTTTTCAAATAACTTTTTCGCCCTATTAAATTTTTCCAATTCTTTTTCATCGTAGCCGCTGCAATAAACTGCATCAATTAAATTTTGAATTTCAGATTCATAGAGAACAGCAACAGGTGCCAAGACGCGTAGCGTCCGTAGCACCTTATCTGTAGAATAAATGAAGTGATCGTTTTCACCGCCATTTTTGCAGATGTGGACATCACAGATTCCATTTTCACCTTTTTCGCCTTTCCTGTTGACTCTACCAAAACGTTGGATAAGGGCATCAATGGGTGCAGGTTCAGAAAAGAGGCAGTCAAAATCAATGTCAAGTGAAACCTCTACTGCTTGTGTACCGACGAGTAGATTGGTGTGGTCGAGTTCTTTTTCAATGCGTTCTCTATCTTTGAGGATAAATCGGCTGTGTAGGAGTTTAGGGTTTTCAGCTATATATGCTAATTCCTGAAATACGTTCTGTGCTTGTTTGACGGTATTGCAAACTACTAATACCCGCTGTCCTTGTCCGAGGCGTTCCTCAATTAATGGAATTGCCGCTTGCATGTTTCCATCGATTAACTGCACTCGATGTCGCGTAAATCGATTGCGTTCCTCTGGGGGCATTTCAATCTGCTGGGGTGCCTCAAGTGCCTCGCTAATATTATGTTTAAGAAACTTCGGCATTGTGGCAGTCATAATGCAAAATCGTGCATCGTAATCTTCACGGAGTCGCTTCAGCATTGTCAAAATAAGCGCGGTTGTGTGTGGATCATACGCGTGGATCTCGTCAAAAATAAAAAGTCCTTGGGACATCTCCGCCATTTGCATCTCAAAACCGCGGATACCAAAAAAAGCTTTCAGGAGTTGAAACGGGGTCAATACCTTATAGGGGCGGCAAATTTTGCGAGTTAGGTTTAATTCATGTCCCGCTGATGTAGCTGCGTCTTGCGGTGTATACGTTTTATCCACGAGCTGCTGATATACAAAATAGGAGGCTTTCCCATGCAGGACACCAATTTTCTCGTCAGACACGAGTGCCTGCAAGCGGTTGTACATAGCGTTGATACTTGCTGTGTAAGGTAACACATAAAAGACACGATTTCCAAAAGTTTCAGACTGGTTTTTATCAGCCCAGAGGAGTGCTGCTTCAGTTTTCCCGGCGCCTGTTGGTGCCGAGAGCATGAGTTGTCCCTCAGTTTCCGCAGCGGATTTTTGAAAAGGTTCCCACCCGTGAAAGTGTCGTCCTTTTTCCCTCGCCCGATCTTCAACGTGTTGTATGAGGTGTGCTTCAAGGTTATCAAGTGCGGTCTGGATTTCGTTTTTTCCGGCTGAAGCAAGGTGGTCACAGGCAATCATACACCCCCGGATCAGCATGCCGTAGGTACAGTGTAGGATGGATAAAGGATGATTTTTTAATTCATGGTTCCTCTTAATTCTTTGGTAAGGTAGTAAGAAATCCCGGTAGCCATTAACAAGTTGGTCAGTTGAGGTAACAGGTGTCCACGTACATTCTTCCATAGGACACCAATGCGGGACCTGTTTCTGAATTGCCATTAACGCTGCCCAATTCGGCGCTAACTCTTTAATTTTATCTTTCCAGACTTGGAATCCGATTTCACTTTCAGGGTAATGCTTATATGTGTGCCTAAGTGTGTCAACATCCTTATGATGTGTTAGGATTGTAAGCCCTATTGCCTCTTTTGCTTCTCGTGAAAGTTGAAGCCCAGCTACAAATCCAGTGGATAGAATTTCGTGGCGATAACTCCATCGCTTGCCGCCAGTGAGTTGATTTTGGAAACCGGTCGCTGCTTTTCCGAAATCGTGAAGTGCGACAGCATAAAAAAGATGTTCAAAGAAATCTGGTTTCCCAGCAACTTCTGCTAAAAATGGCATCCGTTTCCGGAGGCCTTCATATACTGCAAGGCAATTCTCTGTGTGATCAAGAAGTGTTTCTGGCGGATTGCTTTTCGCAAGTAATGTTGACATAGATTTTTCCCTTTGCATAGGGGTTGGGCGAGGGGACCTCTCCCCTACGAAGGACAACGTCTGACTTCAAACGTAGAGGTTGGGGTCCCAACCCACAGAAGCGAGATGTATTAGGATGAAATGCCAGGTAACTGCATTTGATCCCCACCAACAATAGGGACTTCATAGTTTTTATCAACAAATGATTTCCTTGGATCCTCATTTGGCACTATGAAATCCCCGGGAACGCGTTCGTGCAAATAGACACCCCATTTCTTCTCAGGATCTTGGAAAACGTTTCCGCTATATTTGATTTGTTCCGTTACCAGAAAATAGGGACGAGTACCGAGCGATCTACGTGGAATTTCCGCGGTGAAGTGTGTCGGGAGTGTCTGCACCTGTCCATACAGTTGCTCGTCAGGAAACGGGATCAGCGTGTCTCTATAGATAGTCTCAGACCTACTCTCTAATTCAATTTCCTCTATTGATTTCACAGTCGCTAAATCAGAAGAACGCCCCAAGAGCAATGGGTAGTAAGGCCTTTCGAATACTTCCTGTAACCACATTTCTGGGCTATAGAGATAAAGTTGAGGGTTAACAAGAAATTCCCGTTTTTTTATGTTCGGGTTCATCCACATTGAGTACAAAACTTTTGAAGAGCCTAAACCAGATTGTTGCTTATTTATCTTAGATTTTGGGGTTAAAGTTTCCTTAAACTCATAGACGGTTTCCAAATCAACGGCTTTGCCATTACTCTGAAAAACGAACCCAATAGCAACGTCATGAGGCGTGACCCAATCGCCCTTTGCGGCGGTAAGGAGGCCATAGAGTGTTGAAAGTGGTGGCAAAGGGAGCGTCGGTTGGAATCCGCTGATAAACAACGGATTCCGAAAAGACGCGACCCAACCGGTAATGTGCACCCGAATCACTTTCATGGCGAGTCTCCAATATGTTCCCCTAACCGTTGTGTGAGTTGTGTAATAACCCGGTTTGGCGAGTCGTAAACAACATTACACGGTAGGGAAGCATCGTTAGCGAAGTCAGTCAAATCCGTATGCAGTTCGTCCATAAATCCGGTGCGTCTGCCGATATAAATTGCATCGCAGAAGCGGTCAGCATAATCTTCCACAACCTCGCGGAGCGCATCAAAACTCAGTTGCCCGACCCCATTGCGTTCAACCATGACGTTCATGAAAGGATGGTTCCCACCGTCAAGAATCGACAAAATAATTAGTTTCGGGGTGACATCCGTGAGGTGTGATGTTAGCTTGGCACCGCCAGTAAGGACGGGTAGTGCTGCCATAGTTTGCTGGCAACGTCTAACGCGGAGTTCTTTTGGAAGCACCCACGGGGAATTTTCATTTTCCCTTGTTCCCTGAGCATCTTCAATAGTCTGAGTGTAACCATCACGAATATTTTTATAACCTGTTCTGTTTACAGCAGAAAAAACTCCGACCATGTCGAGATTTAGGGAAAAGATTCCTTGTAGAATACAGGAATAAAATTGGTGTTCATAACGGACTGGGTAACCTTCTTGGCGTGCCATGATGCCCCGATCATCTGTTGGGATTTGAGGTGAAATGGAAATTAGAGGCGAGCATTTGAGAGGGGACAAACGGGTTACCGTAATATCTTTCTTTTCTTTTCCTTCCCCTTCA
The DNA here is from genome assembly GCA_965202725.1 of Candidatus Poribacteria bacterium. GTDB lineage: Bacteria > Poribacteria > WGA-4E > WGA-4E > WGA-3G > WGA-3G. The sequence goes on along the minus strand of OZ241845.1, from coordinate 1,739,931 downwards.
CTTTCTGCGCGCATATAACCAAAGACATCATCGTCGTCATATTTTACTGGGTCCGCTTTAGTATATGCAATTTTGTCTTTGCGCACTGTTGGTGAATTATTCCATTCATCAAATTCATGTTCAAGCGTTGTTCTCCACCAGTTACGCCATGCTTGTCCAGAAATATAAGGGTAAGTGCTAAGTCTACGTCCTTTTTTAAGGGTTTTGACAACAACTTCATTCTCATACTTTTTAACCCTTGGTTCACCAGCGTTGTTCAACGCGGAATAGGGAGCGTCAATGAGCATTAGTCCAATAAGATGTTTAGACATGATTAATTATCCTCCTGTTCAGTTAACCAACTGTGAAGTTTTTCGTAAATGCGGAAAAGTAGTAGGTCCCGTGTTTCACGCCAAAATGTGACGTTATCATCTATAGAATGTGTCAATTGCTCTATTTGGTCATCATCTAATTCCCTATCGTCTAATTCATCACTCCAAGAGAGTGTATCTTCGCTTGAGATGAAAAGATGTTCCATACACTCCTCAAATGAGAATAGGGGTTGAGGCTCTTTCTGACGAATTCTATCTTCAATGATCCGTAGTAATACATTGCGGCATTCGGCATAAGTTTTGGCATCTGCGAATTCTCGAAGCCTGTTTTCACCTCGCCGTCCAGATTTATGGATGCTCTCCGCAATTAAATCACCAACCTGTTTAATTTTCTCAAGCCGTGCCGGTTTCATTTTCCTCACCTCCTGTAAATAAAGAGAAAGCAATTCCCAATTTCCAAGAATTTTTTGCGTACGTCGGTTTAGAAAAAAACTACGAATGGATCGATTTTCTAATAGGTACTCATATACGAGGTTTCTTGTTTTCCTGAAATCTTTTTCAGATTTCCCTGTTTTGTAACCGCTCCTGACAACTTCGTGCCATGCTTTCTTATAGGTATTTTGTTCGGCATCACATAAAAATTGGAAGACAGAAGACGGGATGTAAAAGATTTCAACATCTGGAAACTGATTGTTGTTTGTGAAGGAGTAAACCTCCATAGATACATTTTCATCTACAATGTCAGCATAAAGCTGCATTTCCTTCAGTTCATTAATCATTTCGCGTACCATGTAAAACAAACCATTACGAGAATTTTCATAATCAGGTTTAAAGCATCCTCCTGATTGTTGTCGAGAATATTGTTGTCTAATACTTTTGATACAACGTATTGTCCAAATTTGCATAAGTTCCCAAGATTGGGAATGAAGCATTAGGAATCTTCCACCGTTTTTCCCTGTCGCAACTAAAGAAAATGGTAAAAACTGAATCGCAAAACAGCAAGCAGGACAATAACTTGCTCCTTCGGAAAAAACAGGGAAAAAGTTACTATTCTTTCCACCTGTTAGTGGAACACCTGTTTTATCAAGCAAAGGTATTGAACCTACATTACGTCTACCGCATCCGATGCAATCACCGTTCTGACCAAGTTCTACTGCCTGATCAATATAGCCAAGGAGCCTTTTCTTAAACTTCGGTACTCGGTCGTGCTCTCTGCCATTTGTTAACCTATGATTTCTTGTGAAAATCGAAGTCCATTTTTCCCAGTTCGCTGCCATAGGGACAAATTCCTCAAGTACCATTTTAAGGTCTTCCGTTTTAATCTCATCTGGTTGAGGTCGACCATCCAGCCATTCACAAATACCACATACCCCTGCATCGACAAACAGATTACCCATCAGTTTCTCATAGATTGGCATAACATTACCTCCTTTGAAAAATATTACACATATATTATAATATACATACTAAATTAAGTCAAGTAAAAAATAGGTATAGAGGTTTGTATTCAGGCACAACCTAACAGGTTATGCTACAAACCGGCCGCAAATTTAATATAAAGGTTTTTTTTGGCAGTGCACGCGCTGTTACGGATGCACAGCCTAACAGGCTATGCTACAAATATGATAACTCGCAACCGCAACCAATGCTATCAAACTGAGCACGAGATTAAAATTCCATCCCACCAGTGCCTCCACTGCATTGATGATGTGTATCAAGAGAAAACCGTTTTCAACCTTAAACCTCCACCATCCCAAAACCTGCACTGTTTTTGTCGCCGAAGCCACATTCGTAGCCGATCTGGATTAACGCAGGACTTCCAGAGACGCGGAATGGACACAAAACCCCGCGGACTTTGATTCCCTTGAAGTCTATCAGACGCGTGACGCGTCCCTGCTTCCTCTCGATGTAATTTTTATCGAATTCGAGGGCGAATGCGTCGTCAGCCGGAAGGCGACCGTGGATGACCTCGTGCTTGCGGATCAGGTTCTGACGGACGAGTTTCGAAAACGCGGGATCCTCGGGTAAGCAGTAGTGCATGACCTGCTCGCCGTTTCGCTCACGCACTGTGGACATTACAATCGGAGAGAGACACCGAAACCGCATCTCGGATTGGAAACGCGGCATACGCGGGACGGTGACATCTCGGATTTGTATTTGATGCCCGCCGAGGGTGAGTCTGCCTTCGGTTAACAGTGTAGCCGCGAAATGGGAGAGGAACACCTCTATTGGTGAAGAAACCGACCAGGCTAAGGTTGATCCGAAATAGATACGGTCTCCGTTTACACGGCGGTGTTCTGCCATGAGCTGTGAGAAGGTGAAGAGTTTGAAGTATTTCTGTTCTATCTCATAGCCTTGGTTGTGTAGGAAATCGGCGTATTCGGGGTCGGATTCGGCGAGGAAACGATAGATGACACTCGTGAGGAGGCTGTTGTAGTTGATGGGCAGAGTGATTCCCTTCCCAACATCCGCAAGAATTTTGATGCGCATAGAACTCCTTTGTGATTAAAGGCGAGGTTAGGAAACTTCATCAACAGAGATTATGGATTACTGACTGCTGATGGCTAATCGTTAGCAGCAAACTGCTAACCCCTACAAATTATATCCCCATCCGCAGGGCAACCGCAGCGAGCAGGATGAGCAAAGAGACAACACCCATCAGACTGGATACAATCGCCATTCGCGAACGAAGGGGTTTAATTTCCGGTGGGAGTTCTTCCAAATGTGGGTCCAAATTTTCGGTTGCAGCCGTCAATTGTGGCGCGAGGACCATACCGTGCAACGCTGTAAGGATAACCAGCACGAAGAAAAGCCCAAGCTTGATAAGCAACGTCCGCATAAACGCACCAGAGAGCGCGGTCGGTGAGGTAAGGTCTACAGCATAGAAGATGTTGACAATTCCTGTGAAAAATAGCACGCCGACACATCCCCACACCACGGGTTCAAAACGTCTACCGATCTGGGTGAGGAGCTGGATGCGTTGGACAGGAGGTAAATTTTGCCGGAAGTGTGGCACAATCACCATCGCTAAGATGAGATTGCCCCCGATCCATGTAACCGCGGCGATGACGTGTAACCAGCGTATGAAGAGCGAAAATATTTCCATTTTTTATGACTCCTTATCGATAGCGAACTGCTAAGCGTTTTGAAGGTTTTCAAGGTCCTTAATAACCAGCGTAGCGCGGGAGATTAACGCATCTCGCTGATCTCTGTTAAGCGGGACAGGCGCGAACCGATGATAATCACACTTCGTCAGAAGATCAACCAGTGCTGTAAGGATGTCTTCCGAAATCTGCGCCTGACCGCCTACCTCTCGGATTGCCTCAGTACTGCGCTGTGGGAGTGCGAACACGTCCTCAAAGTATTGGTAAAGCGCTTGCGCCAGTGCGTTCGCAAACGAGGTCGCCTCGTTAGTCGTGTCAATGTGTGCCAATGCTGCAAGGGCAGTCTGAGCTTGCGAGGCGGGTGTTTCGTCATGCGGTGCCGTTTGCCGTTTAGAACCGCTGCCATCGGGTGTATCCGATCGTGTGGATACGTTCAGTGATTCCTTTCCGAAACCTCCTCGATACCAGAAGAACCCCACTATTAGGCCCCCTACTCCCAAAATTGCGAACGTTAGCACCCCCCAGAATAGCCAAGGTGTATCTTCTGTTTCAAGGTGAGCAGGTTCATTTGGGTTGGAGCGGACAGAAATGGGTATCGGAAGCGTTTGGATTGTTGCGTAGGTTGCGCGGTTGGGATCGAAGTAAACATAAGCGATTGCGGGGATGCGGAGTGTGCCTGGTCGGACGGGCGTTAGGGTGTAAACGTAAGCCATACTGGTTGGCATAGCATCGTAGGAGGGGTTGGGGCCGCTCACCATGATGCCAGGGATCGTAGGCAGTTTGGGCTCCTCCCCCACCTGAAGGTTCCCGCGTCCAGAGATACGCACAGTGAGCGTTAGCGCGCTGCCGACCTCTGCCCAGCCGCGCTCGAGTTCCGCCGAGATTTGGTATTCTCCGATAGGCCCGTTGAAGTCCGCAGGTCTTCCCATTTCTGGGAGTCGTTGCACCGTCAACGTCAAAGGTTTCGTTTTCAACGTTCGGTGTCCTTGTGGAAGTGGCAATAGCAGTTCCGCGGGTGCAAGGATCATCTGTCCGGTTTTCTTCGGATATAACGTGCGTGTGTGTTCCTCAACCCAAAACGTTTGCCCCCGCATGTCGCGTGTGTACAGCGGAAGTTTTTCCGGTTTCTCAACGAGGAAATCACGGAACTCCGGGAGCCGTGGCGTCGGGGACTCACGCGTCGGGAGGGTTACAGTATAGAGATAGCGGAAGGTATACGTAAACGGCGCATTGATATACGGCTTGGCAGTGTCAACCTCGACCTCAACCCGATGAATACCCCCTGTTGAAGCCTCCTGATAGGTGTCGGTCCCACTGACACGGATAGCACCTGGATTTGCAAAATAAAGGCTGCCTTGATAGTCGACCTGAACATCAGATAACACAAAGTCCCCAACGGCTTGTGGAATCAGTTCATAAATCCATGTCATCGAGACGGCGATCTTATCTGATTTCAAGCGTGGCAAGGTCTCAGAGTGGAGGGGTACAGCGAGGAATGCGGGCAAAAAATTGAATGTAGGGGCTTTGACGTGTTCGATGAAAACGTCTCCCGAAAGGGTGAGTGCCAAGCGCGCCTTCTCGCCGAGCTGGACGTGGCGAGGTTTGACAACCGCAGCGACATTAACAGTCGCCTGCAGCGCACTAGCCGCTACCGGCGCTGGGGCAGCAGTGAGAAAAGGGAAGATCGTGAAGAACAAAACACACCAAGCGGTTTTGGGCGTTCTTTTACGAAATCTACCAATCCCTTTCCCGCCGAAGTCCACTTTTGCGTTGCGTTTGTAATAATCTTTGTCGTATCCGATTCTCATTCTTACTTAAACGTTCCAAGAGGCGGACTGTTTCTGCCGTGCCGATGTGTTTCACCTCGGTTTGCGGTGCAGCGTCTTTTTTCGGCTCTTGTTGTGCTGTGAGGCTCGATTGCTGTCTCAGTAGTTGTTGTGCCAAGGTGAGATTGTGTTGTGCATCGGTATCCTGCGGATCCAAACGGAGCGCGTGTTTGTAAGCTTCTATGGCGCGTCCGAGGGCGCCGCTCTGAAATTGGGCGTTTCCCAAGTTGTAATAGATAGCGGCGAGATCGGGGAGTTCCTCGGTTTGCCCACTGTGTTTGGAGAGTGATTCCTGAAATGCGCGGGCTGCCTCGTTGAACCTCTCTTGTTTATAGAGCGCGGTGCCGAGGTTATACGGCGCAACCGGCGTGCCCATATTTTCGAGAGTTGCCTGTTGAAAGGCGGCGTGTGCGGCGGCATAATTCCCGATCGAATATGCTTCATTTCCCGCTTTCAGCGTCTGTTTCCAACCGTTCCCCCACCCAACAAGCAGGGTGGAAAGTGCAAGAAAAACGCAGCTTCGGCACCAGTTTCGCACGGTACAGTTTTCCATCGTTGCTATCACTAAATCCGTTGAACTTTGTTGACTACCCAGGAATATTTTAACGTGTTAGCCGCTATTTGTCAAGCGATGTGGTGGTTGGGAAAATAAAAAAAGGCGCGCTTAGAAAGCGCGCCTGTACAAGCGTAAAAACGTTTACTTGCGTTTGATGTCTGCCCAGGTGGTTGCCAATTTGCCAGTGGCTTCGACAGCCGTCAGCGGCATGATTTCATCAAAGAAGCTCGCCTGATCCGTTGCATTTTGCGGATAGAACGTAACAGCATCGTTCGTTGCCTGGTCAAAGTGCAAGTTGAGATATGCAGACCCGCCGGTTTCACCGCACCGATAAAGCAGGACGTTTACACCTTTTTGTAGTTGAACTTCAACGTCGTGAAGGATCGTCTGGGGTGCGCCTGTCCATCTGGAGTTGTTGTACCATTTTTCGCCGTTAATCCAGATTTGTGCGTAGTCATCGTGCGCAGGGGACATAATAGATGTCATGTCGCTGGGTGAATCAATGACTGTAATGACGTAAGTATCGAGGTTATCCACGGGGCCGTCTCTATTCATATGGTTGCCATCCGTTGGATCTAATTCAAAGACAGTCCATCCGCGGGTACCACCGTGGTCATCGCCCCATTCGAGATCGATATCTCGCGTCATCATCAAGCCGTCAATTGTTGAAAGCGAGACTTGGTCGAGGGCGCCGCCGGTGCCTTCTGCAATCAGATCAATCGGTCCAGAGACTGCGAACCCGCCGTTTTCTTCGTAATTCCCGTCGGGTCCGTACCATAAGCTCAGCCAGGTTTCTACAGCACTGCGATCTTCTCTTTGGGCATCATCATTAGGCACGGGATCTTCTAAGAGCATATCTTCCGCCAGAGGCCCCCCTTGAATCAAGTTAGCCTGTGAGAATGCGAAGTGTGAGAAACTCATACTTAAGGCGAAAACGATTGCGATCGCGATTGTTAAAGTATCTAATCTTTTCATTCTAAGTACTATATCCTTTTTATAGGTTAATTGAACGTTGAAAGTCATTAGGTTACGTTTTTTGGACGCTCCCTAAGATTCTGTGACATATAATAAAACGTTGAAACGCGTTCAACATTATACTTTAAATTTATTGTAACACCTTGACGGAGATTTGTCAAGAAATATTGAAGGAAAATGGGCTATTCGTTATTTTGTTTAATATCTGCCCATGTTGTTGTCAATTTACCCGTTGGTTCAACAGACAATATCCCGGCGACTTCGTTGAAGAAGCTCTTCTGATCTTTTGACTTGTCCGGGTAGATGTCGCAGACTTTGTGGGTTTCATCGTCGAAGTGAAGGTTCATATACGCAGACCCGCCGGTTTCACCGCACCGATAAAGCAGGACGTTTGCGCCTTTTTGTAGTTGAACTTCAACGTCGTGAAGGATCGTCTGGGGTGCGCCTGTCCATCTGGAGTTGTTGTACCATTTTTCGCCGTTAATCCAGATTTGTGCGTGGTCATCGTGCGCGGGTGACATCACGGCTTTCATGTCCTCAGGGGCTCTAATAACGACAATGCCATAGGTATCAATATTGTCAACCGGCCCGCCTCTATTCATATGGTTGCCATCGGCTGGACTTAGTTCGAAGACAGTCCATTCACGTGGACCGCCGTTCGCCTTTTTCCAGTTAATATCGAGAGTCTGTGTGAGTTTCAAACCCGCTGCTGTTGAAAGTTCAGCCTGGGTTAATTCACCGTTAGTGCCTTCCTCGATAAGGTCTTTAGGTGCGGAAGCACCGAATCCGCCGTTATTTTCGTAATTCCCGTCGGGCCCGTACCATAAGCTCAGCCAAGTTTTTACAGCGCTGCGATCTTCCCTTTGGCCATCAGCATTAGGCACCGGATCTTCTAAGAGCTTATTTTTCGGCAGAGGACCGTCTTTGATCAAGTTAGCCTGCGAGAATGCGAAGTGAGAGAAATTCATACTTAAGACGAAAGCAATTGCTGTTGTGAGGAGCAATTGGTAAAACATTTTCATTGTGAATATAATGCCTCCTGATAAAATTTTCAAAACTTAGGGCTTATCCCATAAATCCATCTGTCCTGATAGGCAAAAACGGGGCGAAGTTTGAAAAAAACTTCCTATAAGTTCTTCTGGAGCCCTCGCCAACGAAAGTGAACAAAATTGCATCTATAGGATAATACTGTGTAATATTATAATCTACTTACGAAAATTTGTCAAGGAATAAAAGTGTTGCGCGGGGCAAAACGACGACACAAGAAGCACGCGCCCTTAGACGTTTCGTAGCATAGCCTATTTCGTAGCATGGTTTCCTGTTAGGCTGTGCCTCTTCTTTCGTAGTATAGCCTAACAGGCTGTGCCTCTTGGGTCGTAGGCATAGCCTGTTTCGTAGCATGGTTTCCTGTTAGGCTGTGCCAATTTGTAGCAGCGGTATCCTACCCTGCCTCAAACGAAAACCCTCCAAAAAAAGAGACCGGAACTTTCACTGCGTTAGTCTTTACCGTTTAATATCCGCCCACGTCGTTGTTAACTTACCCGTAGCTTCAATATCTAAGGCCCCTGCGATTTCGTTGAAGAAACTCGCTTGGTCGTTTGCCTTGTTGGGATAGAAATCCGCGACTTTGTGGGTTTTATCGTCGAAGTGTAGGTTCATATAGGCGTGTCCACCGGTTTCACCACACCGATACAGGACGATGTTCGCGCCTTTGAACAGCTCTACTTCAACATTAAAATCGACTTCCTGCGCGGCACCCGTCCATAAAGAGTTATTGTACCACTTTTCCCCGTTAATCCAGATCTGTGCGTGGTCATCGTGCGCGGGGGACATCACAGCTTTCATATCTTCTGGTGCGTCAATAACACAGATCGCGTACATATCCAGGTTATCGGCGGGGCCGTCGCGGTTCATGTGATGTGGATCAGCGGGGTCAATTTCAAAGATTGTCCACCCACGGGCACCCCCGTTAGCACCCTTCCACCCGATATCGACAGTCTGTGTCAGTATCAAACCCTCAATCGTTGAGAGTGACAGCTGATCGAGTTTACCGTTAGTGCCTTCCTCTATAAGGTCTTTGGGTGCGGAAGCTTGGAATCCGTTGTTGTTTTCGTAGTTGCCATCGGGGCCATACCACTTCTCGATCCAGTTTTTGTTGTCTGAATGATCTTCGTTTAGTGCAGCGGCGTCAGGGTCTGCCTGCCAATCTTTTTCCGGTATCGGCCCGTCATCAATGTTGACTTTCTGCGCGACTGCGAGGTGCGATATGCTCATACCTAACGCAAATCCAATTGCGATGGTGAGCATCAATTGATAAGATCTCTGTATTAAGATGTGTCTCCTTGTAGGTTTTAAGATTCAACAACAAGTTTCAGGTACCTGTATGTTTCACGAAAAAGTTAGGTGAATCTTGACGTGATTCAGATTCCCGAGGGAATTTACACAATTCGTTAAGGTTATTCTAAATTTTTAGCAAAAATTTGTCAAGTAAATAAATTTATTAATTTAACCCGATGGATAGGCTTCCAGCGCATCGTGCCACTTCGTAAGTTGCGTGACTCGATCCGCGGGATCCCTCGGAATTTCAAGTGGTCTGCCGCGGGTATCGATAACCACCCCGACAACGCCCCCTGTCACCGCTGCCTCAACGGGATTGCCGCGCCCTGTGCCAAGATCAAAGCGACGAGAAGGGTGGAGTTTTACGGATGCCGTTTCACCCAAAGCCAACGGATAAAGACGGACCTCACCGTACGGCACATCTTGGACAACCGGCGGACTCCCTGGGCGGCACAGTTCAACAGAGAGGCACGCTTCACCCGCCTTGCCAACACCGATAGGAGCGATGCACGTCCCTAAATGGATGAGACAATCCCGTTCAAAGACTTGGGTCGCAGCCGCTGGATTAACCTGTGCAAGGACACCGAGTTGCGGCATCATGAAGATGCTGTCAACAGCGAGATGGGTTACCCCTTCAGGCTCGAAAGCGTCTATCATCATGAGCATCGCTTGCTGCCGACGCGGGGCGTGCGATAAAACACCGCCACTGCCAACAAGCATATTTAAAGCGAGCATATCTACGAGCGTTTGACCGCTTTCGGATTGGTCAAACGCTTCGGAGATCGTGCGTTGTTGCTGGATACCGCGCAATTCGACTGCGAGCTGTTTGTGCTGTTCAAAGGCGAGCCGGAGCGCCTCGCGGGCGATCGCCTGTTCAAGGATCAACTCTTGTAAGGTCTGTGGGATTGTTGTTGGACGAATCATCTTGTTCTTGATTCGGTTTCGGAGATCCCCGATTTCAATGTCGAACGGGACCCAACGGAGGACGTTTTCTAACCCGGCTTCAGCGAGGACGTTGGAGACACTATAACTCATACCGAGGTTTGCGCTGACGGTTCGGTTAAAGGTGGATTCTGCAGCTTTGTTTTTAAAGACAGAAAAAACATCTGTTGTCGCACCGCCGATGTCAACCCCAACGACGGAAATATCTTGCTGCGCGGCAACCGTTTGAATAATCTCACCCACGGCTCCCGGTGTGGGCATAATCGGGGCGTCCGTCCAATCTATCAGTTTTCTATAACCCGGGGCGTGCGCCATGACGTGTTCGAGGAATTGCTCTTGAATCTTATGCCGTGTTGGCATAAGGTTTTCACGTTCTAAAACCGGACGCAGGTTATCTACCATCTCCAATGCCATCACATCTTGTAGGCGGGCTTCAATTGCCTCACGGGCATCTATGTTCCCGGCATAGATGAGCGGAAGTTCATAAGCGACACCCAACCGCGGTCTGGGGCGCGCAGCAGCGATAATCTCCGCCAATTCAACGACGTGTGATGTCGTTCCACCGTCAACGCCTCCCGATAGGAGGAGCATATCGGGGCGGAGATGGCGGATACGTTCGATCTTTTCATGAGGGAGGCGTTTGTCGTTAGAAGCGATCGTATCCATGACGATTGCACCCGCACCGAGTGCGGCGCGCTCGGCACTTTCTGCCGTCAAATTGCGGACAACGCCCGCGACCATCATCTGCAGCCCACCGCCAGCACTACTGGTTGATATGTAAATATCAACGCCTTCGTCGCCACGCTGCGGTTTTAGAATGCTCCCATTATGGAGCAGTTTGCGGCCAGCGAGCTCCTCAACTTCGGTAATGGCGTTAATAACACCTGCTGTTACATCTTCTACGGGGGATTCAACCGTCGTCGGTGCCTCGCCTCGCACGATGAGTTGGTATTCGTCCCCCCGTTTTTCAATAAGAATGGCTTTTGTCGTTGTGCTACCACAATCGGTAGCAAGGATAGATCGGATCTCCCCCGCTGCTTTGTTCATGCCCTCGATCTCCAGTCTAAACTATAGTCGTTGTTGGTTATGAGTTGTGAGTTGTTAGGGACTTTGTAGGGTCAGAACTAACGTTGTAGCCTAACCGTAGCATAGCCTGTTAGCCTTTTAATCTAAATTAATCGCGTTTTCACCTCTGCCGTTGTAGCCTAACCGTAGCATAGCCTGTTAGAAACCCCTAACGCCTGAACAAGAAGCAACCTTCAAAGTTGTAGCCTAACCGTAGCATAGCCTGTTAGGCTGTGCCTATAGTCTAACCGTAGCATGGTTTCCTGTTAGGCTGTGCAAGAAGTATGGTAAATCGCTTATTGCCGCTGCTATCACTGAATTTGTAGCATGGTTTCCTGTTAGGCTGTGCCTGTAGTCTAACCCGTAGCATGGTTTCCTGTTAGGCTGTGCAAGAAGTATGGTAAATCGTTATTGCCGCTGCTATCACTGAATTTGTAGCATGGTTTCCTGTTAGGCTGTGCAGCTCATCCCTAATACCCCAATTGCCGCAGATAGTCGCGGTTGACGCGCATCCGTTCGCTATCCGAACGGTCTTCAACTTGTCCGGGACACGCCGTAATCCAACGGTCGTATTTGAGTTCCTCAAGTGTAGACATAATACCTGGGAAATCCATGACTGTCCCAGCACCGACATCGACCCAACCGACATCGTAAGGCGTGTCAGTGTCGCCGCCCGTGACGCTGCCGTAGTCCTGAAGGTGGACGTAGACGAGCGCGTCGCTATAGCGGCGTATAGATTCTACGGGATCGTAACCCCAGAGTGCCGAATGCGACACGTCTATGCAAAGTTTGCATTTTCGGAGGAGACTCATGTATTTTGCCCAGTCGTCGATTGAATCCACGGTCGTGTTAGTGTGGATATGATAACAGACCTCCAATCCGTATTGCGAAGCGTACGCAGCCCATGCTTCGGAGATATCTGCGAGTGCAGCGAGATCGGTACTATTGACAGGCCGGTCTTTCGGTTTGCCTGCCCCCATAAACATAAAGCAATCGGCTTCAACTTCCGCAGCGAAGTCGATACGCCGTTTATTGACCTCCATCTGCTCCCAGTCTTTATCGATCGGCAGTCCGCGTGCTGTGACAGCAGCGATCGGCAAATCCACATTATCGCATATCTTTCGAATGCGTTGCGGGGTTCCGACCCAATCTAAGGATTGACGCATCTCCCAACCGTCCCAACCTGCATCCTTGAGTTGTGTCAAAAGTGCTTCAAAGTCCGGCGTTTGCCAGCGTAACGTGCTATATCCAAATTTGAAACCCATAGCGTTCCTCCGTTTGGTGTTTTAAAGTAGTGGGCAGATACCGTCTGCCGTTGCTCCGCTATACATGAGCACATTATAACACATTCCCAAAAAAAAATGCTTGCTATATAACATCGGCATTTGGTAGACTATATCCGTGAAATTTAGGGATTCTTCCCAAGCACACATTTTTCCGAGAAAGTTAAGGAGAAAATATGGATACAGTGAAACTCGGTTTTATTGGAACGGGCGGGATGGCAACTGCGCACATGCGGAACCTCAAAGATAACTTTGACGACGTTGCGTTCTCCGCGATGTGCGACATTTCCGAAGACCGCGCAAAACAACGCGCCGAAGAATTTGGCGGAAACGCCTATACGGATTACCGCGTGATGTACGAGAAAGAAGCCCTCGATGCTGTTTATATCTGCACACCTCCCTTCGCACACGGCGAACAGGAACGGCTCGCTTGTGAACAGGGAATTGCGATGTTCATTGAGAAACCGATCCACAGCGAATTAGAACCCGCAATCATTATCAATGAATATGTTGCGCGGAGCGGTGTGATTACGAGCGTCGGTTATCACTGGCGTTACGGCGGCAACGCCCAGAACGCGAAAGCCATGCTCGAAGCACAACCCCACATCCTCGGCGCACTCGGGTATTGGATGGGCGGACTGCCCGGTACACCGTGGTGGCGCGTCCGCGCACAATCCGGTGGACAACACGTCGAACAAACAACACATATCTTTGATCTCGCACGTTTCCTCGTCGGCAGTGACGGTAAAACCGTACACGGGGTCGCCGCAAGTGGTAGCATGACGCATGTCGAAAACTATGATGTAGACGACATTAGCATGGTAAATATTGAATTCCAGAACGGAAGTGTCGCGAATATCGTCTCCTGCTGTGCAATGGAAGGTTTCGGCCGCGTCCATCTTGAAGTGTTTACGCGTGGATTGGTCGTTACCGTCGGGGGGCAAAACCAAGTCAACCGTGGTGGTGAGACGGAGCCGCTCTCAAACGAAGGTGGGCAAGATCGGGATCGCGTCTTTATTGATGCTGTGAAAAGCGGCGATAGCTCACAGATTCTATCACCCTATAGCGATGCGTTAGAGACGTTGCGTATCATGCTCGCTGCGAGCACCTCCTTCCGCACGGGTAAAGCTGTAGATCTGTAATTTTACATGGCGCGGTTCGCGATTCGCGATTCGCGATAAAAGAAAGAGAGAATTATGCCAATTAATCAATCCATCTGTTTCGGGGGTTTCAGTCGAGGCAGAGATCCAATAGAAGTTATCAAAAAAGCCGCTGACATCGGTTATAAATCTGTTGAAATGCTGCCTACAGAATACTGGCCCGTCGTCAAGGACCACGGGATGCGCATTGCGATTATCGTCGGGCACGCCTCGCTCCCTGACGGCTTGAACAAGCGCGAAAATCACGACCGAATTGAGGACGAGATCCTTCAGAATATTGACATCGCAGCAGCAAACGACATCCCCGGCCTAATATGTTTCTCTGGAAACCGAGAAGGAAAATCGGAAGCGGAGGGACGGGATAACACGATAGAAGGTTTATCGCGCGTCACGAAAGCCGCCGAAGAAAAAGGGGTGAATCTCTGCATCGAGTTGCTCAACAGCAAAGTCAACCACCCCGACTATCAATGCGATAAGACGGAATGGGGGGTAGAGGTCTGTAAAGGGGTCGGCTCGCCACGCGCACAATTGCTCTACGACATCTACCACATGCAGATTATGGAAGGCGACCTCATTCGGAATATTACCGACTACAGCGACTACATCGGGCATTACCATACCGCCGGTAACCCTGGGAGACATGACCTTGATGACGAACAGGAGATTTACTACCCTGCGGTGATGCGTGCTATCGTCCAAACCGGCTACGCTCTCTATGTCGGTCATGAGTTCGGCCCGAAAGGCGATGCCTTTGCCGCGATGCAACACGCTTATGACGTGTGTAACGTCTGAGCGGAGTTCATATAGCTTATAGGGGTAGGTTTGCGCCTATCCCTATTTTTTGATTTTTTTCTGAATCGCGGATTTATATCGGAGGTGGCACAGCCTAACGGGATGCACAGCCTAATAGGCTATGCTACACTACAGCCTAACGGGATGCACAGCCTAACAGGAAACCAGGCTACAACTACACAGCCTAACAGGACTTCTCTCACATTCTCCTGCCTTTAGGCGGGGGGCGATCCCCGTAACACTCGTGAGGACGGCAAAAAGCGTTAGCAAAAGGGTATATTTTGCCTTAGAATTAACGTGTCGCGGTGGGGTACACCGAGACATAAAACGCTTGTGGAGTGCCTGTAGGTTTCCCTCCACTCTGGAGGCACGACATGACGAAACAAGAATCCCACGCCTTTAGGCATGGGAGTATCAAGAAACACATGCTTGAAAATCTAATCGGTTGTCCATTAGAAGAGACGCTCGCGGCGATTTCTGTCGATGTCGCTGCACTTGAAGCTTTCCTTTCGACACTACCGACCCATTCGCTGGAAAACTCTCTCACCCCACAGTGGGTGGTGCTTGCTGCTGGTAAAGGCACCCGTATCGACCCGACAGGCCGTTTGAGCAAAACACTGGATATCACCTTCGGTGGGCAGAATGTGCTTCAACGTTCGCGGCAGCATCTACCCGGCACCCGCCCTGATATTATCGTCATCAACCCAGAGATGGCAGCCCGTATCGAGAAAAGCGAGTCTTCAGAACGGCTATTGGGTACCAACGCCATTTGCACTGTCCAAGAAGCAATGAACGGCACCGGGGGCGCATTACAAGCCGCATTGCCCGTAATCCGTGAATCTGATGCTGAGTGGATTGGGGTGGCGTTCGGTGACGAACCGTTTTTGGAGAGAGATATTTTTGCACAGACCCTACTCTCTCACCTGCTCTCTGGTGCGGATGTCACGCTATGTGGTAAAGTCCCCGAAACAGTCGTGGATAAGGGGGGACTCTTCTTCGATGCAGAAGAACGGCTCATAGGCACGAAAGAGTGGTACGATATGACAGCAGCCGAAAAGCAGGAGATGGAGGACAGATGGCACACCAATGAGGCATACACCAACACAGGCATTACGTTCATTCGGAAAAGCGCCTTGTTAGAACGCATAGATCGCTTACAACCCCACCCAAACCGAAACAACGAACTGCATCACGTCGATCTCATTCGGCTTTGTTACGAAGACGGCTTGAAAACAAACGGTTTCATCTATCGCAGCGAGGTGTTGTCAGGGGTTAACCGCTGGGCGAATGTCCTATCGGGTGAGACAGCACTCTTCGCACAGACGCGCGAACGTCTCGCTCAGAAAGGGGTTCGCGTTGATCCTAATGCACAAATAACATTGGGCAGTGATAACATTGAAATAGGGACGGGGTGCTATCTCATCGGTAGGGTGCATCTCAGTGAAAAGGTGCACATTGGAGACTATTGCAGGCTCGAAAACGTTACGCTGCTCGGTGCAACGACGGTAGGGGATTCCGTCGGATTAGCGGGTGTGTCTGCGACCGATACGACCTTTGAAAGTAACCCTTTGCCTGAAACAGTGGCAGCCCCTGTCTGGGGCCTCGCTACTGGCAGTACGATGAAAAATTGCACATTCGATGCGGTTAGCGTCGGGAACGGCGTTCAGCTATCATCAGTTGTCGCACGAGGGACAGTAATCCCCGCAGGGCTTGTCTTAGCAGATCAGACGCTTGGTGTGCCACCCAGGCAAACGCCACCTTCGGTGCCGAAACCGATTTTTGATCAGATTGTGCCCTCCGGGTATATGCCAGGGCTTTTCGCCTTTGGTGAGAAGAGAGAACTCCCCGATTGGGAGAACCTTCGCCAGCATATCCTGTCGCATAGTGCTACCGAATTGATTCCGAGAGCCGCACGTACGCCGGAACGCCAACAAGTTATGCGTGAGGCGGTCCAAACATTTCTGGATATGCGCCACGCCAACGGTGGTTATCTGATTGAAGCCCTTACCTCTGAAGAGATATGGGGGAGTCTGTTCGAGATGGTAGCACTCCATAGCGGGAACCCAAGCCCTTATGACTATGACAAACGCAAAGCCCGGCAGACCGCCCTGGAACTGCTGCCGGAATTCTGGGGCAACGATTGGTTGCAGCGTCTGAAGCTGGTTATCACCGGAAATATCGTCGATTACAACAGTGAACGGGTTATGAAGCGATTGAAAGCGAATCCAGACTACTTTTCTGAAGTCTTGCGTGCGGCAGTTGAAGCACCTTTCGCGATCGACTGTTATAAAACTTTCTGTGCGAAGGTAATTGATGGGAAACCACAGGATATCCTCTGGCTTGCTGACAACGATGGGGAGGTCATTTTTGACATCGCCTTCGTTCAAGACCTTCTTGGATGTGGGCACCGGATCACGGTCGTTGGTAAAGCAGAAGATGCCAGCAACGATGTAACGCTCGCCGATCTTCGCGAAATAGTGAACTATCCGCAGTTCACGGAACTTCAGGCAGCCATTCAGCGAGGCACTGTTAAATTGATGTCGTCAGGTGCAAAGACAATCGGAACGAACCTTTATCACGGCACCGCGGAATTCTTCAACGCCCTATTACAGGCAGATTTTGTTATCTCAAAAGGACAAGGAAATTTCTTTACGACCCCGGGGTGGAAAAAGGATACATTCTATCTATTGCTTTCCAAAGGTGTGACAGCGGAACAGAGTACAGGCGTTGTTGCAGATCGGAGCCTACCGATTGACGGTCTGATTTTGGCGTATCTTCCGAGGGGCACGGGGCGGACTGCAACGCTCCGAGAACTCTGCGGCAGAAGCAGTTTTTAATGCGTGGGCATCGGCCCTACCTTTGAAATCGTGAATTCCCGCTTGCCCGACAGCGGAAGTGGGATATCGTCAACAAACACTACCTCAACACTCACATCTGCCCCGAGTGCTTCCTGAATTTTCATGACGAGGTACCGGCGCGTCGTCTCGCGCCACTGATCGTTAATAACCAGCTTCAAAACACACCGATCAAGTGTCTCCTGAATGAGTTGGAACTGACTCACACCTTGAACATCGTAGAATTGTTGTGTGAAGTATCCACCGTGTATCAGCGTCCCGGTTCGGGTTCGGAAGGTCGCAGTAGAGCGTCCGAGCAGGTCTGCCAGAATCGGCAATGCATTGCCACATGGGCACATTTCATCAGAAAGCAGACCTATGTCTCCGATTCGATAACGAATAAACGGCATCGCATAGTTATTGAGTTGTGTTATCAAAATATCCCCAGGGTGCGTGTATGGATCGGGGCTGTCTATTTCAAGGTAAAGGTCCCGACAGTTGATATGCATCCTGCCTTCAGCACACTCCATCGCGATTAAACCGACCTCACGCCCGCCATAACGATTGAAGACTTTAACGTCAAAAACAGCCTCCGCTAAATTCCGATAATATTGAGGGAGCATCTCTGCGGAAGAGATAATCCCTTTCAATTTCCATGTCGGTCTCAACCCGTTGTCAGAGATGAATTTGGCAAACTGATAAAGCGAGGAAGGATAGGCGAGGATCGTCCCTGGATTCCATCTATTCAGCTTTTCAAAGGCTACATGCATTGCCGCATCTGTGAGGTGAAATCCGTCGAGCCAATATTGATTTCGCCAGAAGGTATTGAGCCGATGTTTCCAGCGTTCATCGTCTCTCAGGTCTGCGGGGGATCCCCAGATAATCAACTGAGGTTCCCCGAGGTCCCACCCCGCCCATCTATCAAAATAGTAGACGCTCAAGTTTCGCTGATTCCAATAGCCTCTGTCTTGATAGAAGGTCAGTGGTGTTCCTGTTGAACCGCCCGTCGCGTTTTTGATGCGATGTCCCGCCGGAAGGGCTTCAGAACAGAGGCGCTCGAGATGTTCCCGGATGTCCTGCTTTTCAAGAGGTGGGATATCCGATATATGTGCGGCCCCTGTCTGCAGCAATGCGCGGTAATAAGGCGTTGTCCGATGTGCGTGCCGGATGAGTTTCGCTAAGCGCGCTTTCTGAAACGCCGCGGTCGTTTCGCGTGTTCCATTCAATAATTGGCTTGTTCGTGCAAGTTCGGCTTGGTAACGCGCCCCTTTCCGGTAGGTATTGTAGGCGTGCCATGCTGCCTTTGAAAACAGCATTTTCACAGCGCGACGTATTGGCATAATTTCAGCATTCGCTATTCGCGGAGTGTATCAACGTTTGGTGAATAGCCGTCTGGAAATTGATCGCTCACGGAACGCCCGTCTTGGAAAAGCTGTCCGGCATCCGGATTTTCTGGTGCATAGGGTGGCGGGAAATCTCGCCAGCGGTTCCCATCCAGCGGAATTTCATACCCATCCTTGCGAAGCCATTCAATCAAACGTTCTCGAGAGGTGTTGAGGCTCCTACCATACCCCGGATTACCGGCTACGCTCCGTTCGTCGAGTCTGTCCGATGCCCGTCTGAAAAGCCACTCCTTGCGGTCCGCAGCGGAGTAGATGTATTTGTATTCACGCGTCAGGAGCATATACATTCCCGTGCCTTCTTGCCCCAATTGACCGATGATAGCGTCTCGTTGGGTATTACCAGTGGCAATAGCTGCGAGATCCGTGCCACTTCGGTCAGCTTGTAAGGGTAGTTCAGCTGCACTCAGACAGGTTGGCAGCACATCGACTAAACTGGTCGGTGTGTCACACTGTGCATTAGCCTCAAAACGCTCGGGATAGCGGGCGATTAACGGAATCCGAGCCGCTGCGTCAAGAAAAGAGCGTTTCCCATAACAGTTGTAATCACCGAGCAGCTCGCCGTGATCAGAGGTGTAAAGGATTAAGGTGTTATCCAACTCGCCTTCTGATTCAAGGTGGTCAAGGATTCGGCCGACCTGAAAGTCAATGAAAGAGATAGCGGCATAGTAAGCGGCGCGCATTGTCCGTAGGAGATTCATATCGCGGCCTTGATCACGATACTTATAACGGTTCTGATGCCGGTTCCAGTAGGTATACAGATGTTCATAGTCGAGCGGCAGGAAAGGCAGCGGCATCTCGACCGTGCGATAGAGACGACTCCACGGCACTGGTGATTCAAAGGGCGGGTGCGGTTTGATAAAGCTCGACCAACACAAAAAAGGGCGGCTCGTATCACGTTCGGATAAGAATTGGCGTGTTTTATCGCCTACCCACTGTGTGTGGTGCAAACGAGCAGGAAGTTGCGAGGGTTGTGGAATATAGTAGTATTCGCTGCGTTCACCGTGCGGCGCGACGACATGGGCGTAGCCGTTCTCGTGTAGGAACTCCGTAAAATCATCGGGACCTGGGCCTTCTTCGGAATAATCTCGCGTTTCAAACCCCCACATTTTGCGGCTTTGTGGACTGAAGTGCATCTTGCCAATGCCGTGTGTCTGATAGCCTGCCGCGTTCAGCAATTCCATCACCGAAACCCGATCTTGCGGCATCGGTGAATTGCTTGTGCAGCCGGTTTGATGGGGCCACTGGCCAAGTAGGAAACTGCAACGAGATGCAACGCAGACAGGCGATGGACAGTACGCTGACGTAAAGCTCGTCCCGTCGCGAACAAGCCGATCCAGGCCGGGTGTCTGGATGAGCGGATTGCCCAGCGCACCGACTGTATCAAAACGCTGCTGGTCGGTCATAAGAAAAAGGATGTTGGGCTGCTTTGCCATAAGAGGTTCAGGTCCTTTGAAAAAAGCATTTCTGTTGACGTGTCAATTATGGATAGCATACCAGATGTGCAAACAAGGTGCAACCATAAAATGCGGAGAATAGAAAACCGAATAACGTTAAAGCCCTTCATTTTCTCTTGACCTCCGGTAGTATATTATGCTAACATTTCTGTAAGTGGCCGCGGACAAAATTTCTGATATGCTTTCTCGTGT
Organism: Candidatus Poribacteria bacterium; assembly: GCA_965202725.1. Taxonomy (GTDB): domain Bacteria; phylum Poribacteria; class WGA-4E; order WGA-4E; family WGA-3G; genus WGA-3G. Next base: position 1,719,697 of record OZ241845.1, on the reverse strand, counting down.
TAGGACTTTCCGCCCTGAAAGTGATTTCATCTTCTTGAGGAGAGACGCTATGGCATTTACTGACTTCAAATCAATTAGACAAGTTCAGGAGACTTTCGATATCAAATATACGGAGGCAGACTATATTCGGTACGAGAACGTTGAACCCTCCAAGGCATTTTTAGAAGAATTTGAATTCAGCCAGCAGTACATCAACGTGTTTTCATCAGAAGCTGCCCGTTGCGAAAATGTAATCTATCCCATCCTGAGAGATGTTTATAAAAACTATGTCGAATGGTTTTCTCTATGGAGTCACGAGTCGATTGCTTAGAACAGCGAGTTAAGCGGCCCGCCTGACTATCTCGTCTCAACAAAATCAGCGCTGGGAAAAACCGTCCCAGGTATACCCATTATTATCGTCGTGGAGGCGAAACGAAACGACTTCGTCATAGGATGGGGACAGTGTCTAGCTGAATTAGTCGCTGTTCAAAAAATCAATAGTGACAATTTGAAACACATTTATGGAATCGTAACCGACGGAACGTTGTGGCAATTCGGGAAATTGGTTAAAGATGTGTTTACGTTGAGCAAAACGGCACTTACAGTAAACGAACTGAGAAAAGTTTTCGGCGCAATTGGGTATCTGATTCGCGACAGCTTGCCTGAAGAATAAAATGCAGAAATGGTACGAAAATAGAAAACTCTTAAATACCTTCATCGTTTTCATGTGCGTCAGTTTTGTCGCCTATTTTTTCTTTCATTGGAAATGGGGGATGCCGTTATTTCTGATTGGCGGCACAGCGATTATGGTGAGGGGTGTTGTGAAAATTACGACGCGCATGCGAAGTAGAAAAAGGCGCAAGGAGAAATAGCCGTCAGCAAAGAAGCAAGTGGTGTATCATAAAACCGAGATTAGGGAAAAGCGAGCCCAAAGCTCGCTTTTCAGGAGCCCATGCAGCTTGAAACGCAGTGGAAAGTGGATATACAGAGCGGGTCGCGAAATCCTTAAACCCACCTAGCTGAACCGCAAGGAACATTAAAAACATGAAAGGACTTCTTAACACTCCCAGGTTTCCTCTGTGGTTCGGGGCCATCCCCGTAACGCTCGTGCGGATGTCAAAAAAAGGGGTTGCCAAAAAGGTATGTTTTGTGGTAGAATGAACTTGTCGCGGTGGGATACACCGAAGACATAAAACGCTTGTGGAGTTTCCGTCCGACCTCCACAAGGAGGAGGCACGACATGACGAAACAAGAATCCCATGACTTTAGGCTTGGGAGTATCAAAAGACGGACGTTTATAAAACTGAGCGCGATTAGTGCCGCAGGAATGGTCATACCGCTTCAACTCGAAGGACAGCCAGAAGCGATGCCGTCCCTGAGACCCAGCACGCTGATAACTCCGAATGCCGACTTTTACATCCTACAGATCGGTGATCCGGCTGTGCTTGACGGTGCCACGTGGCGAATGGCTATCACTGGGCTTATCGAAAACCCGATGCGCCCCTTAGGCATTGAGGACCTCAAGGCGATGGAGGCTGTTACGGCGATGCGGACGTTGAAATGTATTGGGGATCCAATTGGCACGGAGCAGATGAGTAATGCGGTGTGGAAAGGGGTACATCTACGTCATCTGCTTGAGAAAGTGCGTCCGAAGCCTGAAGTCAAAGTCGTCGTTTTCCGCTGCGCAGACGGTTATCATACAGCGATTCCCCTGGAAGAGGCAATGGAGGCAGAAACGCTCCTGGCTTATGAGATGAATGGTGTTCCACTGCCGACAGAACACGGTTTTCCGGTGCGCTTGCTGAACCCGGGGAACTACGGCACCAAAAACCCGAAATGGATTGTCAATATCCAATTGGCGACGGAACATGAAGGCTATTGGGAGAAACGGGGGTGGGATCCGATCGCTCAGGTGAAACTTGCTACAATGATTGGTACCCCCAGTGTAGGCGAGGAGATCCCTGGCGGGGAAACTTATACAATCAGCGGCGCAGCCTTCGATGCGGGGAACCACGACGGTATCAAAAAAGTCGAAGTTAGCATTGACTACGGTCAAACGTGGGAAGCGGCGGAAATTTGGGCGAAAGACACACCGCTCGCATGGGTGCTCTGGAAATGGGAGTGGCAGGTGCCAGCAGCTGCAGCGCCCGTTGAAATCTATGCGAGAGCGACTGCTAATAATGGGGTAGTCCAAGACGAAATCGGTATTGATGCCGAACCGGTGGGGGCAACAGGCTATCACATGGTCGACGCAGCAGTCGTGCTGCCATAGACCTCAGGTGCGGAAAACCCTGTATGCGCCGAAACTTAAAGTTAACCCAACTGCTTACTGTCTATTTTCCCGTTCTACTCATAGACTTCGCTTATAGCAGTGTCCTAACCAACACCTCTTTTTATACAAGTTATTTAGGATTATCTTCTACATTTCTGGGGATTCTCAATGCAATTATGACCGCTTTTTTCGTGGGGCTGGCGATTCCGTTCGGTCGACTGTCAGATCGGATAGACCGGAGATATGTCCTTTATGCTGCGTTTCTGGTGATGGGCGCTGTGTGTCTCGGGCTTCCCTACTGTCGGAACGGTACACACCTCTTCCTGGTTTTTCCCGGCATCGGTGTGAGTATGGCACTCTTCTGGCCGGCTTATGAAGCATGGCTTGCTGAACGCGAAGGCGAAGGGGAACTCGTCCATCGCGTCATGCTTTTCAACCTATTTTGGAGTATAGGTATTACTTTAGGGCCAGTGTTCTCCAGTTATCTGTATGGCGATGCGAATCCGCTTAGACCTTTTTATCTTGCCAGCTTCTCGACACTGTTCACCTTAGTGACAATTTTCGGGAGTAACTTCCTGAAATTCGATGTCCCCAGAACCGAGCAATCAGAGCCTCCCGAAGTGCTGTATCCACCTCTACCGTTTCGGACAATGCACCTCAATCTTGCGCGCTGTGCGAACCTTACCTCTTGGTTTGTGCTTGGGGTCCTCAGGCGACTTGCACCGAAACTTACGAAAGAGATGGGGATGCTGCCGACCACGTTCGGCAATCTCATGCTAACGCTCGGGGGTATACAGACACTGGCGTTCGTTATTCTGGGGACGGGTTACGCAACCCGTTGGCACTACCGTTTCTCGCCAATCCTCACCGTTCAGTTGCTGGCAATCCTCAGTTTTCTCGGAATATGGGGGACCCAACACACGCTCCTTTGGGTATTTGCCTTTGGGAGTATCGGTGTATCCGCTGCTTTCACCTATTTCAGCAGCCTCTATTACGGGTTGGATCGACATGTGGACAAAGGGAACAAAAGCGGGTGGCACGAAGCCATACTCGGTGTCGGGATATTGTTAGGACCGCTCTTAGGAGGTATTTCAGCGGATTCCCAACTCGGGGCTCGAAGTCCATACTTACTCTGTGGCGTGGCGATTGCTGTTGCTATTCTGATAGAGGTTTTTATCCTCATTAAGGGCTCGCGGTCTTCAGGAGATTCGCCTTAGTATAGTCCGCATCAGTTGATTTCCTATCGGTTATCCGCTATAGTAACGAGCATACGAATTGCTGTCCGTTGCTATGAAAGGAACACTGAATGCTATTTATCATTTTTGTAATTCTCATACCTATTGCGGTTTGGTTACTCTTGCACTTTATGCCTTCCCGGCAGAAATCAGATTCAGAAGACGCTGAACCGGAAGCCCTTATAGAAGTTTGTGCGATCTGCCAAAACGAGTTTCCGATGCCCGAATTGCTTGAAAAAGAGGTCGGTGGCTACAGCAGAGTCTACTGTTTTTGTGGAACGTGCATTGAAAATCTTTATCACGAATATCAGAACAAAACACACAGTGAAGTAGGGGGATGAACTATGTACGATTTAGTTACATTTGGTGAGGCGATGATCCGACTCACGGCACCGGAATTTATGCGGCTTGAGCAGGTGTCATCGCTGGCAATCACTGCAGGCGGTGCAGAGATGAACGTCGCTGTCAACGCTGCACAGCTCGGCTTGCGGACGGCGTGGGTCTCACGGCTCGTGGATAACTGGTCGGGGCGCTATATCCGCAACAAAGGACGTGAACTCGGCGTGGATATGTCGAACATCGTCTGGGCGGACTTCGACGGGATCGGTTTAGAGCGGAACGGGTTCTATCATCTCGAATTAGGTGCCGGGCCGCGTGCGAGCAGCGTTACCTACGACCGCGGCTACTCTGCAATTTCCAACGTGCAGGTCGGTGAAATTGATTGGACATCTATATTTCGCGATGCGCGTTGGTTTCATCTCAGTGGTATCACACCGGCTTTATCGGAATCAGCAGCGGCGGTCTCGGCAGAGGCGCTCAAGGCGGCGCGCGCAGCGAGTGTCAAAACGAGTTACGATCTGAATTTCCGCTCCAAACTCTGGCGTACAGAGGAAGCACAAGCAGCGAACCGCCTGATGATGGAACACGTCTCTGTTCTCATCGGTAACGAAGAAGATTTTGAGAAATCACTCGGTTTCGCGGCGGAAGGCACAACCGAGGCCTACAGCAAACTTGAACCCGAGAGCTACAAAAAGATGGCGAAACGGGTCAAAGACGCTTTTCCGAACATTGAGATGATTGGTACAACCCTACGCGATGCAAAAACCGGCTGGCTCAATGACTGGCGGACACTCCTGTTTGATGGTGAAGAATTTTACCTTTCCCGTATCTATGAAGACTTGGAACTCGTAGACCGCGTGGGGGGCGGCGATAGCTTCTCATCGGGATTAATCTATAGCCTACTGAACAGGAAATCACCTCAAGAAGCAGTTGATTTTGCGGGCGGTTATTCCGCCTTGGCGCATACCTTCCCCGGAGACTTCAACTGGGCAACGGCAGAAGAGGCAGAAACAGCGATACAAGCAGGGAGCGTGCGGATTAGTCGATAAGAGGGGATGCTCGGGATGAGTTTCCGTTTGGAACCGATGTATTTGAGGCTTTGTGTTGCGGGAGTATCAAGTACTAGATCCCTGAAAAGAGGAAGTGTCTGCATAAGAATCCTTTTCTTTTTTCTCAAACGTGGCGTTGATTTCGACGGATGATGCTATGCTATAGATTATAATAATTTTTTTGCAATTTGTCTAAAAATTTAAGGAATAGGGGTTTAAAGCCCCATTCTGCAAGCAATATTATCAATCAAATGAAACCTTGCAAAATGAGAAGTTGTTATGATACAATAGATTCACACAGCAGTGTTATTCCTCGCTTCGACGAAGCCGCCTCTATTAATGGCGATATTATGACAATTGGCGGTGGCGCTGTTTCGCACCAATGAATTGTGTTTAGGAGAAGCCTTTCTTGTCGTTTGTTGATACGTTAGAAACTTACATTTTTATTCTCTTTGAATGGTTGAAAGCGCACGTTGTGGCACTCGGCGTTGCCTCAGGCGCGAGTTTTGTCGTGAGCCTCCTTTTTTGCACATTAACTATTGTTTACCTACCGGCTGACTATTTCCTACTGAAGCGACAGGTGAACCGCGTCGGGCACCCCATTTTACGCGTGGCGCTTAAGGTATTAAAAAACCTGCTTGCTGTAGTGCTTATTCTCGTCGGTTTCATCCAGATCCTCTTACCCGGTCAAGGGGTCTTGACGATGCTGATAGGTATCGTTATCAGCGATATTCCCGGCAAACGTAGATTAGAACGTCGTATCATTCGTTTGCCAGCAGTCTTATCAAGGGCGAACGGTATTCGCTCTCGTTTTAGACGGCCACTGCTTGTGTTAGATGAGTCGTTAGAATAAGGGGCGCGCCTGACGGTATGATTTGCTTGGGTGTAGAGCGCTAAAGCGTCAATTTTAGTTAGGTGTTGTTGTCTGGACGGGAGTCGCTATCGAGGCACGAATTGCTTATGAATTTCTAATAATCGCTGGAGTTCTTCAATCGGTTTTTCAGCATCGTCCACGCGTAAGTCGATGTACCGGTCATTGAGCCCCGCATAGCCGCTACGCTCTTGAACAACGAACAATGCTGCAGATTGTTGCCCGCGCGTATCCCCGCCTGCTTCTTGTCCTGCGAAGAGTGCTGCCATTAATTTGTCCGCCAGTTCACCTTCTGTTTCCTCAAACGCTCTACCCATTGCTTTAACGACTTCTTCACCCGCTAAGATGTTACCTTGCGCCGTGTAGTGTTTCCCAGAAACGGCGCCTGCCCACTCGTTGCATTCCTCGCCGGTATAGTTAGCAACATTCCCTTTCGCATCGACAATACCCACCTGTCGTTTTGCATGTTCGGCATCATCCGCAATGAGACGTTCCACGGTCTGTTCGGCCGAAAGACCGCTTTTGAGGTATTTTAATCCCTTGGGTCCATAAGTTGTGTTTGCCCAAGATTGGGTTGCAATCGCACCTACCCCGGCTTCAGCCCAAGGGACAACCGAACCGACGGCGAAAAACTTGGATTGCACAGCGATTCCAAGCGCACCAGTTTCAGCATCGTATCCGACGATCGAGAACGTTCCAACAGGTGACATCGGTATTTTCTCTTTGGACATGTTGGGCTCGGAAAGGTGGAGCAATAGACTGAGTAGAATGAAAAGCATCTTGTGTCTCCTATTATGGTGTATCTAAAATTGCACTCTCCGGCAGCACTGACCCCCTCCTAATAAATTAGAATCAACAGTATGAACGCCGTAGGGCATTCTCCGCCTTTCTCAGGGGATAACTCGCGGTCTGGGTAATGACTGATAGATAATGGCATGCTTAATCTTCTTCCAAACGAATTTTCATAGCAGCGGCATGTCCTTCAAGTCCTTCAACCTTAGCCAACTTAACAACAGCCGGTGTGACTTCCGCTAAAGCCGCTTTGGTATATGAGATGAGGCTTGTCTTCTTTAAGAAATCATCAACGCTGAGTGGAGAGGCATAGCGTGCGGCCCCTCCTGTTGGCAGGACATGATTCGGCCCTGCGATGTAGTCTCCAACGACTTCTGGCGAATAAGGACCGATAAGGATTGCTCCGGCGTTGTGGATATCTCCAAGCCATTCGAATGGATTCTCAATGTGTAGTTCGAGGTGTTCAGGTGCGATTTCGTTGGCGAGCGCGAATGCCTCCGTTAAGTCGGAAGTTACAAACGCCACACCGTAGTTTTCAAAAGCCGCTGTGAGCTCGTCATAGCGAGGTAGGGACTCGCCTTGAAGTGCAATCGCTGTTTTGACCTGTTCTGCAAACCCAAGGGAAGGGGTGAGAAGGATCGCAGCACATTCGGGGCCGTGCTCCGCTTGCGAGATAAGGTCAGCAGCAACGTAATCCGGATTGGCTGTGCTGTCAGCAATGACCAGGATTTCGCTGGGGCCTGCTAATTTGTCTATACCAACATGTCCATAAACCTCCTTTTTCGCACATTGAACGTAGAGATTTCCAGGGCCGACAATTTTATCGACAGGTGGGATAGTATCTGTGCCGTAGGCCATCGCCGCGACGGCTTGTGCGCCGCCGCATTTGTAGATTTCTTGGATGCCACATTCCGAGGCAGCAACTAGCATATAAGGGTTAGTGCCCCGATTGCGCATCGGCGGGATGCAGGCTGCGACCTCCTCAACGCCAGCAACCGTAGCGGGAATAACGTTCATCAACAATGAGGAGACAAGGAGTTGACTGACGGCTGGAACGTGCACACCAACGCGCCTTAGCGGACGAATCAGATGCCCCAGCATCACCCCCTTGGGTGCTGTTGACATCCATGAAGTCCGCAACTGTTTCTGGTGGAACTTTTCGATGTTTGTTCGGGCGTGGGTGATTGCGTCTATGAAGTCAGATGGCACCTCTGCGTATGCCGTTGCAAATTCTTCGGGTGAGACTTTCAGTTCTTCGACAGAGATTCGCGGGGCATCAAGCTTACGGGTATATCGGATAACGGCTTTGTCGCCTTCATTTTGCACATCGCTGAGCGTGCGACGGACCGTTTTCAGGATACTTTTATCGGTTAACCGACCGCGGGCTTTCAACTTTGAGAGGGAAACATCAGCCTCTGTGGCCTGTGTCTCAACAATTCTTAACATGCGTGGATGACTATTCCTTTCGGTTTAATCGTTGACTCTTGTGATGTTTGCCCCGATGTCGTTAAGTTTTCTCTCGATAGATTCATATCCTCGATCAATGTGATAAACACGGGATATAACGGTTTCACCGGCAGCTGCCAGTCCGGCTGCGACGAGGACTGCCCCTGCTCGCAGATCGGAAGCCATCACCGGTGCGCCACTGAGGCTGCGGACACCATTAATCACGGCTTTACTGCCATCAAGCACGATATCAGCACCCATTCGGTTTAGTTCCGCGGCGTGGATGAACCGGTCTGTATGAACATTTTCAGAGATAACGCTGGTGCCAGTTGCGAGGCAGAGCAGCCCCATGATTTGCGCCTGCATATCTGTCGGAAAGCCGGGGAAGGGGGCCGTTGTGACATCAATGCCCTTTATTTCGCGCGGGGTTGTGACGCGCACGCCATTGGTATCCCAATCCAACTCGACACCCGCCTCAATGAGTTTTTCAGAAACCGCAGGAAGTTGCTGTTCGGTGATACCTTGAACGTAGACATCGCCTTTCGTAAGAGCCCCTGCGACCATGAAAGTGCCTGCTTCGATATCGTCCGAGATAACGGTGTACTCCGTTCCGTGGAGATGCTTAACGCCATGAATCGTTAAGACGGAAGTGCCGATACCTTCTATATCCGCACCCATTGCATTCAGAAAATGGGCGAGGTCGGAGACGTGGGGTTCACGCGCTGCACCACGGATAACGGTTGTCCCCTCTGCTAAAGTAGCGGCCATCATGATGTTTGCCGTTGCGCCGACGCTGGGTCCATATTGCCCCATGAGATACATCTCTGTGCCGGTTAAGCGTTCTGCTTGAGCGTAGATGTAGCCGCGTTGCCCAGTTACTTCGGCACCCAAGTGCTCTAAGCCACGAATGTGCAAGTCAATAGGTCGCGGGCCGATAGCGCACCCCCCTGGAAAAGATACCTTTGCTTTGCCCAATTTCGCTACAAGCGGACCCAGGACGTAAATGGAGGCTCTCATTTTCCGTACGAGTTCGTAAGGCGCCTCGTACTCTAAGTGGTTTATGGGTTCAATATAGAGTGTTGAATTTTTTAGTTTGGTTGTTGCCCCAAGTCCTTCCAATACAGCACGGAGGGTGTTGACATCCGTTAGGTCGGGTACATTGCGGAGTACGCTGAGCCCGTCACCGAGAATGGCAGCCGCAACCGCAATCGGAAGGACAGCATTTTTACAACCGCTGATCGGAATAGTACCCTCGAGTCTGGTTCCACCTTTGACAATTAATTTTTCCATTACCTTCTCCTTACACATATCTTGCGTTGTGGAATGTACGGATTTGTTTCACTCTATAGCATAAACGATGCCAATTGCCTATTTGTTACAAAGTGTAGCAGATACAAGGAGTTTCTATCAAAGGCGTTGTGTCAAAAAAGACACATGTTATCTACTATGGGTTATAAGTTAACGTGAGTTTGATAGATAGTACCTGCGAAGCAGCTGTGAACATTTTCGTAGGGCTTAGGTTCCTAACGCTACGGGCGAGGCGACCTGTCCGCTACGCTAAGCACGAAACCTCTTTTTTCCGAACCGCCGTTATAACTCATACGTTATATCCACTTGCGTTGATACACAACTTTTGCTAAAATATACCTTTGTAATCTATTTAATAAGGATCAGGTAAAAGAGATGGCAAATAAAACATATCGTATTGGAATTATTGGATGTGGTGGTATGGGGCGTTCCCATGCGAATAATTGGGTGAGTACAGGGCGTGCGGAAGTCGTTACCGCCTCAGATATTAGTGCCGATTCAGCTGCGAAATTTGCTGAGGAATTCGCGCTCCCAGCCCACTATACCGATTTCAGGGAAATGTGCGACAAAGAGGATTTAGACATCGTTAGCATCACGACGTGGCAGAGCGTCCGTGCCGAACCGACCATCGCAGCCGCTGAGAGCGGTGCCCTCGGTATCATTACTGAAAAGCCGATGGCGGCTTGTGTCGGTGATGCACAAGACATGATGGATGCCTGTGCGAAACACGATGTGAAATTGGTGGTTGGACACCAACGTCGTTTCAGCCCGCAGAATTGTGAAGCGCGTCGGCTTATCCAAGAAGGTGCAATCGGTCAACCGCAGGCGATGCTCCGTCGCGATGGACACGGACTCCTGAATCGTGGCACGCACGAAGTTGACGAAATGCGCTACATCCTCGGGGATCCAGATCCGTTATGGCTCATCGGGCAGGTCGCACGACGCACGGATCGCTGGGAACGCCGAGTCCGGACTGAGGACCTATGTATGGCGGAAATCTGCTTTGAAGGCGGGATCCGCGGGGTCTACGAAAGCGATTTACCGGAACCCGTGCTTCGAGGCGATGTCGTCTATGGAGACGATGGACAACTCCGTCGCGGCGCCAACGGTACAATTGAACTGCTCAACAGCAAAGCCGCAGGCTGGCAGACCATCGAACCCCGTCAGGGAGAACCGAATCAATACAACGAAATGCTGGCTTGGATTGAAGGTGATGTTGAGGAACACCGTAACGCTGGTCGACACGGGCTTTGCACAATAGAAATCTTGATGGCGATTTATGAATCGCTGCGCATTCAGAACGTTGTAACCTTCCCCTTAAGAACGCGTCCGAACCCACTTGACCTGCTGGTTGAAGGCGGAAAGCTACCGGTGTTTGAAGAGGGACGTTACGACATCCGAGCCCCGTTCCCCGAACAGACGAAATAGCTTATGGGTTGTCAGTTATCGGTTATCGGTCAGCGGCTGGGAGGGAACAATTCACGACATTTGGTGGACTCCAAGTAAACCAGAATTGTTAAAAACACACAGATTAACTGACAACTGATAACTCACAACGAATAATTAGCAATCTACATTTTTCCCTTCGCTACCGTAAACAGCCATGCGTTCTTGCGTTGTAATTTCTCCAGCACTTGCTGGTATATAGTGGAATTGGAGCGCGCGGCGCCCTTGATCAGATTGGTTGCCCGGACTTCCGTGGTGTGTCAATCCATGCCAGAAGAGGCATCCCCCCGGTCTAAGCGGGACCATTGTATCGCGTGCCACCGGTACATCCGTATCGCAGATCTGCCAGTCCCGTCGCTTGAAGTGGATCATCGGCCCCTCAACGTGCGATTCGGGGATAACGTGTAAGCACCCATTTGCGGGGGTAGCTTCATCTAAAGCCACCCATACACCGACAACCGTCGTCCCTTCGGGAAGATTGAAATAGGCACAATCCTGATGCCACGGTTTTTCCGATCCATAGCGCGGGGGTTTGAGGAGTGCCATATCTTGGAACAATTTGGGCGTGTCGTCCATAATCTGTTCAAGGACTTCGAGGAGCCCTGAATGGGTTGCGATGGCGTTTAGGCGCGGTTCGTGGCCTACGAAGTTGAAAATTTTTCTGATAGCATTCCGGCGTTCCTGACCTTGCAGCTCGTCCTTCTGTTTGACGAGTTTTGGTTCAAATTGGATTGCCCGAAACTCAGGACACTTTCCGTCCATGAGATCCGTCATACCTGCCAATGCTTCTTTGACATCAGCAGGGCCAAAGGCATCGTTAATGACGAGGTAGCCGTGCTGATGAAAGTATGCAATGTCTGCCTCGGTTACGGCTGGAAACCCACCCGAAATTCCCTTGGCAACTGTGTCAAAGCGATAGAGGTCAGGGGGATACGGGATTTGGGTGATGTCTCTGTGTTCGCCTGTCGTTGGGTTGCTCATAAAAAATTCCTTTTGTAGCTGTTGGTTATAAAGTGTTAGTTAAAAGCGGCCATGGCAGATAAAACCTTCGCAACTGCCACAAGGCTTAACCGGATAACCTACCGACAACTGAAAATCATCACACCTTAAATTTCTCCGTTGCTTTCGCGGGTTAAGAGGGTCAAGAAATCGTCAACCCGATCAATTGCGAGTTGGGCGCGATCGCGTGCGGACGCGCCACTTTCTTCTTCAGCCAGCCACTGCCGACGTTGTGGAAGCCATCCGTTTTGTAGGTAGTCGAGTTGATTCAGGAAGTGCGGATCTTCGGTTACACTGACGAAGTACTCAATCACCCCCAACAACCCGTATTTGCGATTTAGCTCCTGATCGTCTAATTCATCTACCATTTGCAAGAAAAGATGTTGATTTCTATCTTGCCGCGCTTGGGCAACCTCGCGGGAGGCTTCGGTCAAGAGTTTATCAACGAATTCTTGCTTGGCATTAATCCAGCGGGGTAGGTTCCGCACGTAGTCTTCCAAGTCAAAGTTCCCGCGTTGGAGTGCAAAATACGAATGTATATGAATGTTGCGGAAGAAAGCGGTGTAACCGACATTCGGATCCATGGTATCCGCATCATAGAGGACCTGATTTTCGATTCGGTTGTAGAGGAGTTTAAAGTCCTCCGCTGTGAGATTGATCGGCTTTAGGTGTGCGAGGACGACAGCCGTTGCGGCTTGTACGAAATCGGGTTCAAAGTCGTACATCCCCAATATGTTCTCTGTAATGACTGCACCAGATTCATGATGGACTTTACCGTGGAGGGCGTGCTTATCGTAGAGTTCTGTAACGATGTTCTGACCGGCAGGGGTGAGGGTTTCGTTCAACCAGAATCCGTTAGGGTCGAGGATGCGTTGTCCGTTGTCGTCTGTCAAGATAACACCGTCGTATCGTTTGGTGATGTCGTGCAGGGTGCCGGCGACTTCAAGCAATTTCACATCACCCCCTTCACGCTTACCGAGTTCCATACTCAGCGCACGCACACGCATGGTATGGTTCCATGTGTAATGTCGCCACTGGAAACCGACGCGGTTGTGTTCCCAAAGTGCGAAGGTTTCGTTAACCAAAGTTTCTAATTCATTTAAGACTTGGGCGTAGTTCATAAGGATCCGCTCCTTTTAGGTGAACGGGTGTCAAGTGTTATTATAGTGCACTTGGACGAGTGACAATCCATGTGCGGGGACTGATGTTCCTGCCGCGGCTCTGTCTTTGGCTTCAAAAATGCGGTGGAGCTGCGCTTCAGCATCCCCATCCTTCATATATCTCAGGAGAGTGCCGACGATGGCGCGAACCATTCCTCGCAAAAACGCGTCGGCTTCGATTTCAAAATAGACATAAGGCTCTTTCTTCCAACAAGAGACCTCGTAAATTTCGCAGATAGGACTTATCCGATCGCTACCAGCCTTTTGGAAGGACGCGAAATCGTGTTTGCCGACCAGCACTTGGCAGAGGTCGTTTGCTCTCGGCACGTCAATTACGGGAGGAAAGAAGTAACTCGTCTGGCGCGAAAGTGCAGCTGGGTATTCTCGATTCAAAATTGTGTACCGGTATTGCCGACGAGTCGCACTGAAACGGGAATGAAACGTTGGAGACACCTCTGTTGCGGAACAGACAACGATATCCCGTGGCAAAATAGCATTAAGCCCTCGCTGAAATGCGACAACGGGCATCTGTGAGTCCGTCCAGAAGTTAGCAACCTGACCCTCGGCATGGACACCGGTATCTGTCCTCCCAGCTCCGATGATCTGGATCGGGGTTTGGGTTAGTTTCGCTAAAGTGTCCTCAATTGTGCCTTGGAGTGTTGGCAAGTTCGGTTGTGTCTGCCATCCGTGATAATGTGTGCCGTCGTATTCAAGCACGAGCTTTATGTTTCGCATGTGTGATGGTTGTTGTTGATTCATTCGCTATCCGCTGTTCGCTATCTGCTATCCTCCCTGCACAGATTACCATATTTTGTTATCAAGCGTCAAAACAATTTTTTGAGGGGATTCAGTCGAAAAATTATCCGTGAAACTAAGTGGCCCTATAAAGGATAGCTTTTTCTTATAATTAACATGAACTAGCTGTATAATTAGAAAAGTGGTTAGAATTGTATGGCTGACCGCAACAAGGGTCAGTAAACGCCTGTTATGAAGATTAGACATTTGATAAAATTGATTCAAGATGACGGATGGTACTTAGTCCGAACACGAGGTAGCGATAGACAGTTTAAACATCCAACGAAAAAGGGAACTGTAACAGTTCCTGGAAAATCGAGTGCGGATGTTCGTCCGGGTACGCTAAATAATATTCTAAGGCAAGCTAGACTTAAGTGATGAGGTGGATAAATTCATGGAATACGTCGTTATTTTTGAAGAAGATGAAAACGGTCTCGGGGTTGTTTCTGGTGATTGAGGCGCGTTCTATAAATATGCCGCCCCACTGGGGCTGGGCATAAGGATGCAAAGCGCTACGAAAATCCGTGCAGCCTATTTAACCCGATAAACCCACGATTCGGACAAGCATTGTTGCGATTGGGAAGCCCCACCTATAACGCGAGCAAATTGTCTACCATCTCTATGGTCTCCAGACTCACAGTGAGGACGCGGGCGATGAGGTCAACAATATACCGCGGCTCCATTTCACGATTGGGATCGTTGGGGATACCGCTCCGTTGGTCTACTTTCACGCGATACTGATCTACCACCCACTCCAACGCAGAGCGCGTGCCGAGTCGATAATTGTATGCTTCCACAGGGATACCCTCCAGGGTCAAGAAGTCGTTGTATTTCAACTGCGTTTTGTCTTTGGAAAGTTTCATCTTCTCAACACGCCAATCCACCCTCATTCCCGGGGTTTCGATATATATCAGTCCCTCATATTTCGGAGCGGATTCGTAGTTGACGTGGAGGTCTGCCAGCTGCTCCCCGGCGGTAGCGAATCTCCAGAAGTCTTTAGCGAAGGGGATATGGGGCAGATCGCGCTTAAGGTTCGCCTCGTATTTCTGGCGATAGTCGGGGTGATGCAAGAGCCCGTAGGTATAGTGGAAGATGTCCCATTTGGTGAGGGTATCGTCTTGGTAGTGGGTTCGGAAGTGTGTCAATGCCCAATCGGTGATGTTTTCCTGTCGGTTTGTGCCGTCTTCGTTGTAGGTGTAGAAAGGAAAACATTGTGTCGGTGATCCAAAACCGCCTGCCATAACATTTACAGGAATACAATCGCTCATCAAACAAACAAATGGTCTTTCTGGTGTCATATTGACACAAACAATGCGGTTCTCTTTTTCACTATCAGGCGTAGGGAGAATTGAGGGAAACACATTAACACGTTCGTTCATTGTTCTATCGAAAAATAGGTTTGTTTTTGTAAAGGGACGGTAGAGCGATAGGCGTAGTTTTGATTCAGCAAATTCGGCGAGCTGTCCTCTGTTGAGTTTACGTTTTAAGCCTTCACTCCAACTGATTTTCTGGGGATCCACATCTACGAAATCATCAAGGGTTGCCCCTGATTTGCTTTTTGTGTCTACCCACTCAAGCGTCTGGGCATTGTAGTGTTCTATGAGTCGTTGAACATTTTCAGTGAGGGCGGCGCGATTGAAGTTATAAACCCAAGCGTCCCGGTTTGTTGATACGCCGAGGCTGTAGGTTTTAAAAAGCGCTCCCGCCACATTACCTGCACTTGCTTTTGCTGTTTTAGTGCCCATCGGCGTGAAGGTATAGAAATCAACGTGGAGCCCTTCCGTGAGCCATGTATGACGCGCATCGGGTTGGATAGATTGCCATGCAACGCCCCCTGTGTGCTGACTTTCATTGAAAAAGTCGAGTTTCTGCCTTCGGTTCCACAACTCGTCAGCGCGATAGTAGTAAATACGAGGGGACGATGGATTCCCGTTTCTCTTCACAAACAGGTTGATGCTCACACCCACCCGAATCCCAAACACATTCGCATCAGGCACCTGCAGACCTTTCCGCACATTGCCGCCTAAGTCAAGGATATAGATCGCAGCACAGTCCGCAGCGAGGTGCTTCCGCATCCCGTCAAACGCCACGCCGTCAAGAAAACTATTGTTCGTCACAAAAGCCACAACGCCTTGCTCACCTATCCGATCCAATGCCCATCGGATCGCTTTCACATACGGGTCATAGAGTTTATTTTTCAGCGTGGCTTTGGAGGCTTTCGCATAAGACTCTGCAATCCGATGGTCCATCGCCGCATACTTCCGATTTTTGTTGTTGTCATTTTCGTTGACCTGTCCCATGTTATAAGGGGGGTTGCCAATAACCACGAACATGTCTGCTGCCTTCTGTTTTTCCACACGTTCCGTGTTTTCCTGTGTGAAGAGTTCGCCTTGTTGCTGCTCCAGCAGTTCAAAGGTATCCGCAAGCGCAATCCCCTCAAACGGCAGATACGCCCCTGTGCGCTGGAAGAACTCTTGCTCAATGTTGAGACTCGCGATGTAATAGGGCAGGAGCATCACCTCGTTGCAGTGCAGCTCATAGCGATATTTCTCCGCTAACGCCGTGCCTTGGATGTCTTGCATCAGTCGGACGATGAAGTTGCCAGTGCCGACGAACGGATCGATGATATGCACGCCTCGGTCAGATAAAGCCCGGTCAAACTCGGTCTTAAGGAGGTGCTCAACGCTGTTCACCATGAAATCTACAATCGGCTGCGGTGTGTAGACGATGCCATGCGTGTCTGCAACGTCTTCGGAGAAGCCTTGAAAGAACTTCTCGTAGAAGGTGTTGAGGAAGTGCTGCTTTTGGGTGAAGTCCCGGCAGAGAGCCGCTGCTTGTTCAATCGCAATGTAGAAGCGGTCTAAGGGCTTGAGGAACTCCTCGCGACTGAACGCCTCTCGGATGAGTGCGTCAACGACGTTTTCAATCTCGCGTGCGATAATGTTTCGGCGGGTGAAGGCGGAGTTGTTAAAAACCGTCCTGAAGATGCGTTCGGTGAGGATGTGCTGGATGAGCATCTCCTCGACGGCATCCCGTGAAAGTTCGGGGTTGATAGAAGCGCGGCAGGTTTCGTAGAAATCGGAGAAGGCTTCCTTAAAAGTTGGATCCGTTGCGTGGCGTTGCTCAATAAGTGCCTTTAGCTGGGTTGCGAGGGCCGGCACATGTTCCCTGAAGTCGGAGACGGCTGTGTGCCAGTTGTCCAGTGCGGGTGGGACATAAGCGAAAAGATGCTGAAGAGCGGCAATCAGGCGTGCGGGTTCGGTGATGTCCAGATCCAGGGCTATCTGCCCATTTTGGTAAAGGATGGCACGCTGTGGTGTTTGGAAGAGGATATTCTCAAGCGGATAGCCTGCGTTCTGTTTCTCCTGCACGGCTCTGGCGAGGTCGTCGGCTATATCTTTCGCCTCCCAATAGGCGAGGGGGAGTCCGTATGCGTCGAGGATTGCTCCGTCAATGACGATACGGTTTCCTTTCGGGGTGTGCATCGTGTATTGTGGCACGAGCGTGGCGTTTACTTGCTTCGCGCAGGCGTGCAGGAGTGTATCAAAGGGTGAGCTAACGGCGCCTTCGTGTGTGATGTCGTGCTGTTGGTATTGCTGCAGCGTGGCGTAGTAGTCGCGGATTGCTTTGTGATTGGGTTTGAGCTTGAGTTTTGGCATGGGGGATATAGTAGCAGATTTGCAGGATACGTCAAGTGGAAAATAACAATAGAAAGGGAAAATTATATCAATTCGACAAAGACTTCGTTTGCGAGAAAAAGTCCGCGGTCGGAGAGGCGGAGATGCGTGGGGGTGCGTTCGAGTAATCCTGTATCTATCCATTTTTTGAGGGTGTGTCCAAATGTAGTTTCTATTTCTTCGTGAAATCGGTTTCGGTAGGCTTCAAGAGAGAGGCCTTCGCGTTTACGGAGGGCGAGCATGAGGGTTTCTGCTTTTTCAGCGTGTCCTATCAGGTGTTCGGTTTCAGCGATGGGTTTGTTGCCTTGTTGTAGTGCGTCAATGTAAGGTGGGATGCCTCGGAGGTTCGTATAACGCACGCCGTTGAGATATCCGCATGCCCCTGCGCCAAGTCCGATACAGGGTTGATTGTTCCAGTAAACGAGATTGTGTTGTGCGAAGTGGTTCGGTCTGGCGAAGTTGCAGATCTCGTAATGCGTGTATCCGTGGGATGTCAAAGTCTCGATCGTGTGTTCAAACATGTCGGCTTCGGTGTCCGCGGAAGGAAGGTGGAGTTCTCCGGCTTGCCACTGTTGATAAAAAAGAGTCTCCTCCTCCATGACGAGGTTATAGGCTGAGATATGTTCGGGTTCAAGTGAGATGACTGCGTTTAAGGTGCGGTACCACGCTGTCACGATTTGTTCGGGGAGCGCGAAAATGATGTCTATATTGATATTCCGAAAGCCGTGTTCTCGTGCGAGCTGATAACTCTCCATAAATTCCGAGACGGTGTGGATTCTGCCCAACTGTTTTAAGGTTTCGTCTTGCATCGCTTGCAGACCGAAGCTGAGGCGATTGACTCCGTTTTGGCGCATAACGTTAAGTTTTTCAGCGTCAACGGTTCCGGGGTTACACTCAACAGTGATTTCAGCGTCTGGAGATATCGTGAAGTTTTGGTGTATATCCGAAAATAGTCGTGCCAAAACGTTTGCAGAGAGGATGGAAGGTGTGCCTCCGCCGATAAAAATTGTTCGCAGCGCATCGGCTTCTGGGAGATACAGCCCCATCTCGGTTTGAAGTGCCTGTAGATATGCTTTTGCTTGTTCCTTGTGAAAAGAATAGGTGTTAAAAGCGCAGTAATAACATTTCGTCGCACAAAATGGGATATGGATGTAGACGGAAGTAGCGGTTTTCTGAATCTTTTTCATAAGCTTCTAAGGTAAAGGTATTGTGAGTGCAACTGAAACTGCCCGGCTAAAGCCTAATTCATCAGGTTCTGCAAGTTCAAGAAATAATGAAGCCTTACTTCCTTTCCGAAATTCAGGGTCCTGTTGATTACTCATTTTCAATCCTTTCTTGTGAGATTTGGACGTAATTCGGGTCTATATCACAACCCGCAAACCTTCGGAAATTTCTAACAGCAGCAACACCCGTTGTGCCGGCACCAATAAACGGGTCTACAATGAGATCACCTTCATTACTGTGTTTGCGGATTAAACCTTCAAATAAGTTCAACGGCTTTTGTGTCGGGTGTTGTCTTTTCCCATGATGCCGAGGAATCGGATACTCATAAATCCCAGAGTCGTATTCACTATGAAATGTCGGTTTACCGACTTTCACACCAACAATCGCCATTTCACGACTATTAGAAAGATAAGTCGCTTTCATATTCAAAGGGACAGGGTTTGTTTTTTGCCATACAATCAACCTGAGCATTTTGAACCCAACAGCTTCCATTGCGTCACGAACCTTACCCATCTTCCAAAGATCATACCAGATAATAGCAGTTCCGCCCCGGCGTAGCGACGCATAAAAAGATTCTGCCATATCTTCAAGATTTATCTCAGTATGATCCCATTCGCCAAAGTCCATACTGACCGCAAACCTTTTTTCGCCGTTGACAACGTCTTTAAATCCCGTCTCTTTACTGATACAGTAGGGTGGGTCTGTTAGAATGAGATCAACAGACTTCACCTGTAGCGAATTCATAAAATCTTTGTAATCAGAGACTTTAACAGAATATTCAACCATTCGTAATACTCCTTTGCAGTAACTTAAATAAATTCCAATCCAACTCGGATTGCCTCTCCCCGATCTGCGTAGGCGAACGCTTCGTTAATGTCGCTGAACGGGAAGGTATCAGAGATGATTTTGTGGAACGGATACCTGTCATGTGTCCGGCAGAGGAAATCGAGGGCGCGTGGGATAACCCACGGTTCGTAGACAATCACGCCGCGAATCGCTTTGCTACACCGGACGATATTGCCCGGATCGATCTCTGTCGGGAATCCGAGGTTAATGTTGCCGATCCAAAGGTAGCGTCCTCCCCATCGGAGCATCTCTATACCTTCCGTGAGTACGTGTGGGGAGCCGACGAACTCAGCGACGAGGTCTGCCCCGATGCCCCCCGTCTGGTCAAGCACGAATGCAATGCGTGCGTTCATATCAATTTCATCTACGTTAAGTGTCTCGTCGGCACCAAACTCCCGTGCAAGTGTGAGGCGCGCAGGCAGTCGATCGAGTACAATAATCTTCCCAGCTCCCATCTCTCTGGCGACTGCAGTTGCGTAAAGTCCGAGTCCACCCGCACCTTGAATAATCACAGTATCACCGAGCATTATTCCGATCTGATTGAGTCCGTAAATGACTTCGGACAGAGCACAGTTGATTGGGGACACGAGTGCGTCTGAGAGTTCATCAGGAACCTTGAAAACCCAATGTCCACGTTTCATATAGTAGTATTCGCCATAGGCCCCGTGGAAGTGGGGTGGTTGTTCACTGGAGATTCCGAGCCAATCTCGATAGCGATTCGGACACCCGGGTTTTCCGTTGAGGCACATCCAGCAACGTTGGCACGGCTTGTAATAGGAGTAGGCGATACGGTCACCTTCGGTTAAGGGTTGTCCGGTGCTATCGGCTGTGATGTTGCGTCCCATGGCCTCAATTGTGCCAATCATTTCGTGTCCGAGAACTTGAGGGATACCGGCCTCTATTTTCGGCCCGTGTCCACGCCAAAAGTGTAGGTCGGAACCGCAGATATTCGCCATACGGATTCGGACCAGCATATCATCTGCGGTGACGGATGGAATCGGGTATTCACGAAATTCCATCGGTGTGTGTGCTTGTGTAAAGACAGCAACTTTTCCGGTTTTCATGTTATTCTTTGAAATTTTTCCTATAAGTAACCAGCAACACCCCGTTGGTGTCCCCCTCTATTTTCTGCAGGAATGATACGAATCTTAACTCGTATCTCGAAAACGCCTGATCGGATCCTTAATATTCATCAAAGTTGACGACTTTCCATTGCCCATCAATCTCTTCGGTGTTAATAACGATATTTCGGGTGTGTGTTATTGTCTCTTGGAGTTTGATGCTGAGCCTATAGTTAAATAATGCTGTCGTTGCTGTTGCTTCTTTACCCATGAGTTCATATTCCATTTTTGGCATTTCGTCGACCTGTTCCCCGGGTTCTCGGACTTCACGCACACGAGCGATTTCGTTTTCCAGTTTTTCCGCAGCCAGTCCGTGGCTGAGTTTGAGAGCTGCTTCTTGATTGGCGTGCTGGTAATAGTTGTAGATGAAATCTTCGCTGACGGCGCGCGGGTTATTTCTGTTTGAACACGCCAGTATTAGCAATATGGGTACGAGGATATATAATCGTGGCATCATTGTGAGTGTTTGTCTCTGGTACGAATCATCGCAACATTAAAGATACGGCGTTCATAGCCGTGTGCCGGGCTGTTCGCGACGCGTCCTAATGCCCAAAGTGTTGAGGAGCTCCCACCGTCGAAATTGATGGCATGTTTGATGCCGAGTTCACTGAAGAATTTTCCCATATCGTAGAGCGTCATCCCCATGCTGTAGCCGGGTTGTCTACCATCAACAGCGATGAGAAAAAGTTTTTCGTCGTTAAATCCGAGGGCACTGCGCGGGTGGCGGGACGCACCGTTACGGTGTCTATAGGCAGTCCCCCCTCTTGACTTCTCAAATGCGATGAGTTCGGGTTCAACCTTGCCGTTTCGGACGAGTCGTAAGTTTCCACCGATTCCCTGCTGAACGCTTTGCCATTTTCTGGGTGTAAGGGCAATTTCCAGTGTTCCTGCTGTAGCTTTTCTGATTTTGTCTTCCCAGTCGCGCCCTAAGTGCGGTTCGATCGAAAGCACGACACCATCAGGGGGGATAACGCTATTGCCGCGCTGGTTCACAGCCGTTACGACGAAGCTGCTTTTGTATTTTCCAGTAAGTGGAAGTTTGATCTGTCTGAGCGTGAACTCGTAGCACCGACGCGTCAAAGTTCTTTTCCCAAAGCGGGGCGTGAACAACACGACAGGACACAACGAATCACAGATTTGATTAACGGCATTAATTGAAAGCGTGGCGGAAGTACCTTTTCCCACGCGGAGGTGACCGTTTAACTGGACAGCATCTATAAGAAACTCACCGTCAGGCGTAACACCAAAACTCGTTTCACCCCACGGGGATGCCGGTGAATACCCCCATCTATCAAGGGCAATCGGAATGCTGACGAGTTCACCGTTTTGGATATGCAGATTAAAGATCATACCTCCACGTCCGCGGTTGTCCTCTCGGATACCGAAGCTCCCGTTGACACCCGCCAGAGGATTTACGTCTCCTCTGATGAGTCGTCTTGTGGCATTGGTAATCGTTTCGCGTCCTAAGATCTGGTTGTTAGCGAGCTCAATATCGAATTGTAGGTTTTCCGCCCTCCGGTCCATCTCTGCGACGTAAACCGCTGCGCCCCCTGCCCACCAGTAACGCAGCACTCGAAAACCTTCATGCCACCGATCCCTTTGGATTTCATCGCGCCGTTTAACGGTATCAGGGAGTGTTTCTGGATCCACACTTTTGGGAGCCCCCATCCGAAAGAACGGCTGTTCGCGTGCGCGTAATACCCCAATCACTAAAATAAAAACAGATACAAGCGCACACACTATAATTAGCCGGATGAAATCAAGTCTGTTTTCTCTCATTGTTTTCTCTGTTTTCTCTTTTTTTTGCTAAAGGATGCACGGCCTAAGGGGAGGCACAGCCTAACAGACTATGCTACGAAACACAGCCTAACAGACTATGCTACAACTTAATCCACACCCTAACGGGAGGCACAGCCTAACAGGCTATGCTACAACAGGAAGCTATGCTACAACAATTTGAACTCCCGCTTTGCTCTTTGCTAAAGGCTAACTGCTACTTGCCTTTAAACCGATGCCGGTGAGAATTGATACCGTTAAATCGCCTGTTTGAATGATATTTGCCTGTTGGAACTTTTTATAAGCTTTGACAACGACAGCCGACGTGGGTTCGACATAAATCCCTTTAGTGGCGAGTGTTTTTATTCCCAACTGAACCTCTGAGTCATCAACTGTCGTAAACGCTCCCTTTGTCGAGCGGAGTGCCTCCAAGATGGTGTCGCCTCGGATAGGGAGTTCAGCGGTGATACCTTCAGCCAGTGTTTTTTTTGTTTGTATTGTCCTTGAAATAGACGCTGCATTTTCAGTATATGCGTTATAAATTGGGCAGCAGACATCGGGCTGAACGCCGAGGAGTCGTGGGACACTATCAATGACTCCTTGTGCCTGCAATTCCCGGAAGCCGATGTAGAGTCCGATATAGATACTTCCGAACCCGACTGGGCATAAGACATGCGTCGGTGCCCGCCATCCGAGCTGCTCTACGATTTCATACGCAAGGGTTTTTGTGCCTTCTAAGAAAAATGGGTGCCAATTGTGGGAGGCATAACAGGTGGTCTCCGCAGCAAGTATCACGGCTTCCGTTGTCGCCATGCGGTTTCCTTCCACGAGTTTCAACTCGGCACCGTAAGCAGCAATCTGCCTTAATTTTCCTTTTGAAGTCGACGCTGGACAGTAGATGGTGCATCGGATCCTCGCTCTTGCGCTGTACGCAGCGATCGCCGCCCCCGCGTTACCCGATGAATCTTCGACGACTGCTTCAACACCAAGTGCTTTGAGATGTGTGAGCAGGACAGATGCCCCTCTATCCTTATAAGAACCTGTCGGACAGAGGTAATCCAGTTTTACGAGGTGCTCAGGAGCGTCTGTGTCGAGCGGAACAAGAGGTGTCATACCCTCTCCGAGCGTGACAATCTCGGTTTCTGCATTAATTGGTAGTGCTT
Organism: Candidatus Poribacteria bacterium; assembly: GCA_965202725.1. GTDB lineage: Bacteria > Poribacteria > WGA-4E > WGA-4E > WGA-3G > WGA-3G. Next base: position 1,696,199 of record OZ241845.1, on the reverse strand, counting down.
CACGGTACCGCCAAAGCGACATCGCCGCTGGAACCTGCGGGTTTGGACGGATATATGCGTCCGAGACTAAGCTTAGCGCGTTACCACAGTCGCATTTATAACGCAGTGGGGAGAATTTATATGTGCTGCTACATTTGGGACATTGATATAGCATTATCTAAATATGTCCAACGTGATCAAATTGTGGGAGGGCTTTGTAAGCCCGATTTACAAAGGGTTCGCGCTATTTCAAAATGAGCATCCGTCGGGTCTGCTGGAAAGATGGCGTTACCAATTGATAGAAATAGACACCGCTTGCCACAGGTTCTCCCGACGCATTGCGCCCATCCCAATAAGCAGCGCGACCTTGATTCTGGTAAAAGCCTGCCAGCTGATAGCCGAATGATAGCGTTCGGATGCGTTCACCTGTTGCGTTGTAGATGGATAGCGAGACGGGACCCGCTTCTGCAAGGCGATATGGAATCCACGTTTCCGGGTTAAACGGGTTCGGATAGTTCTGGAGGAGTAAGCTCTGTTTCGGTGTGCCGATGCCGTCAAGTGACACGTTTAAAACGGCGTTTGCAAGGTTGGCGGGGCTCACAGTGAAGTTGAATTTTTCTGAGACAATATTGCCGTGTGCGTCCGTTACGGTCAACGCCAAGGTGTCACCGAGTTCAACGACGCTCCGATAGTTGAGATTGACAGTGGCAGCAGCGAAATAATTACCCTTCACTTGCGCCTTCATGGATGTATGGGTACGGAGATTTTGAATCCTGACGTAAGAACCGTTAGGATACTGCTCGTCTTCTAAATACCCGCTAACAACAAACGCCCACGTCTGATGGGTGGTCGTCGCAAGTGGTGCTGCAGCGACGTGCTCCTGATGCGTCCACCCTTTACCTGTAAAAACAACGTCGCGCCCTTCTGGTAAGTTGGCGATATATCCTTTTGCCCCTTCGATTGGAAATCCGTCGTCAGGGGCATTTGGTGTCCATCCCACAAACTGCTGGGTTGCAGAATTAAGGGTGATGACTGTTGTTGCACCTATCTTTAGTGCAAGGGAGCGCGCTGTCATGTGGACAGTGGGTTCCAAGGGTACAGACATCATGTTCAAACCTTTAGAGAGGTGCATGGAGAAAGTCCTGCCGAAACCTTCTCCGTTAGGTTGTGGTGCCGGTCTACCGACGAATCCGAGCCTGCGTCCGTCTGCCGAGTCATAATAACCAATAATACTTCCATCCTGATTCACATTTCGGACGACCGTGCTAACACTGCCTGGGAACCGCACTTCATAGAGAGTGCCCTCTGGCAGGAGAATATAGGAGCGCAAAATATCATTTACAGCTTTTGCCCTGAAGCCGACAACACCGGCATCGGTGATGGTGTTCACAAATAGGAACTCAAGATTCGGCATTTTGGGAAGGTCAATAGTAGTGAAACTACCGTCAGGGTTGCGTATGAACCCATGAGGTATTCCATCGGCATCCACGTAGCTCCCGACGACGGCACCTGCGGCGTTGACAAAGTCTCCATACGTTGTGACAGCGCCGGGGAACGTAATTGTCAGATCTCCTGAAAAGGCGCGGGTGACCCCCGTTTCATCGACAATATTCCCGCTTAGCGCCCCCGTTTCATCGCTAAGACCGAAGATGAGAGTTTGGACTGCCCCCGGGAAATCGTATTGCGTGAGTTCCCCATCTTGCATGATGACCCCGTGGTAAAGTTCATCTGGCCCTTTGTAGTGTCCTGCTGCTTTTCCAGCGTTGTCGAGTGCATAGAAAAAGGTACCCAGCGAACCCGGAAAATCGTACGTTGTAAAAACACCGTCTATCAGCGTAAAGCCGATGGTTTTCTCGCCATCAGGGCTCCGAGTGTTCCCTGCGTAATCTCCGAAGTCATTGCTTGCACTCACCTCCAAAAAATCGACTCCCAGAACTTCGATGGTCTCGAAGGTGTAATCTGCAATCGGTGTTTCGGTACTCACTTGGGCGACGGTATATCCCGTCAAACAGATCATTAGAGATGTAAACAAGAAAAATTGCGTTTTTATATGCATAGAATTGAAAAATCTCCTTTTATTTAATTATGGAAAGACAAAGAGGTAGGATTGTCTGCGTCTTTATTCCTCTTGGGCCTGAAGCCTCTTTTCTAAAATCTCTCTTTCATCTACAGTCTCAAGTGGCTGCCCCTTCGCTTTTGCCTGTAGATATGCTTCAAAAAACATCCGGTTGGGTTGATCCTCAGAATGCAACTCAAATCGGGCTTTGCGATACGCGAAAGCGTCATCAATCGTCACAGGTTCTCCTCGCGCGCCTTTCTTGTTAAAAGTTACCACGAGCTCCACTTGCGGAATGTCCCCGTGCCCCTCATAAGAGAGCTGCCGCCTTCTGCTTTAATATCTTGAAGTGGCGGGGGGGCGGATCTGGCATAGGAATAGGGGCTTTTCCGGCATATTGGCGCGCGCTTGTTCAAGGGTCCGTACGCCTTTGCTTTATCCGCTCCCTCGCAGTCTCTGTCATTTCACGAGTTCTATCCCTTTTTTGGTTCAATCCCCAGATAATTCCGAGTGCAGGAAAGCCCCAGACGAGACCTATCGTCCCCATGTGGCCGACAAGAATGACTTTTTCTGCAAGAGGTTTGTTGTCGCCACCATAGTTTTCAAGTTCTTTCGTGATGCTGTAGAATTCAAGTAGATCGTCGTCCACCCGTTCATGGATATAGTAGCCTTCAAGCGTATCCAAGTGAGGTGTCTTCATATAAAAAACAAACGGCACTGTAAGAAACCACAGAATACCGATTCCAACGCAGAAAAAGAACCGTATCAACAATATGACAGAAAAGAATAAAATAGTTCTGATGGATGCCCAGTTCGCTCGTCCATCAGAAATAGGTTTAATTGACATCGGCTGTAGATTCATATCCAGAGTCGCTTCCTGAACCTGAAAGGGTTTGGTCAATACCCCCTCTTGCTCTGCCGCGAGAGAATTGTCCTCTTACATCGTCTTTATCCCAATCTCTGAGTTCATTAGCAGCATCGCCATGGTACTGATCAAAGTATCTATCTCTCAGAGATTTACTCGCCCGCACTGACCATTGATCGTAAGCTTTCTGCGTGGTGTTTCCTCTGCCATTACGTCTATGCTATATTCCCCTTCATGATACCATCCCGAATCGGCATGGACTTTCGCATACGCTTCAATATTTACGCCATATATCCTCGAGTACCACTTTTCGCCTGGGTAATCCACGTCAATCTCAACATGTGCGTAGGTTTCTAAAGTGCCTTCTGAGTCTTCTGATCTACGAGTGCCAAACTTTTCGGTAGCTGAAGCAGTGATTAGGAGTGTTAAACAGAGTATCCTCTTGAGAAAAATCATAACATCCGCCTTTCATGGAGTAGATATGCGAACGGTTGAGTTTTGCATCTCAAGGGATGATCCGAAAAGACATAGAAAGTAGAACGAGGGTTTTCGGTAAAATGATGAGATAGGGGGTTCCCTCATCTCCCTCTTATCACATCTTTATTCGATTATCTTCAGAGTCTAACACTTTTCTGGAAAAATGTCAAGGAAAAAAATGAGACCTATTTTTGAGGGTTTTCGGTAAAATGATGAGATAGGGTTCCCTCATCTCCCTCTTTATAACGTGCGTTTGAAACTGCCAATAAATGGTTTTGTTTAAATGAACCATCTAAACCAATACCAAAGAACCTTCTTTATAAAAATTATAGCACTTTTCTGTGCTATTGACTACTGTTTATTTTTAGCGAACTTTGGACAGTCCTTTCAAAGGCGCACATTTCGCCCCGTTGGGGCTTGCCTTGTGTGGTGTATACGGAACATTTTCCAAAAAAAGACCAGGAAAATCCTGCGTTTTCGAAAATTATTCGTTCCACGGCAGTGGTACGCCTAAACGTTCGCTGGCTGCTCGTGCGGCTTCCTGTTCCATCTCCCCGTAACGGATTCCCTCACGGCAGTGCTGTTCCATACGTTCTGTTTCAATGGCACCCGGTAGCAATGCCCGATCTGCTCCCGGCATCGGTTCGTATGTTTCCCGGACATCGCGCACCATCCGGTCGACTTCTGCGTGGAAAGCAGGCAATGGTACAACAGATTCAATATCTATTGCGAGTACCATACCGCCTTGGCGAATGCGCCATTTTGCGGTATCTTCCGGTGCGGGTTCAGTGAAACCCGTAAGTCCCCCACCGAGCAGATGTGCCACGGCGGTGTAACCGATACTCTTGAAGAAAGCAGCGGGGATGATCGAAAGCAAAGCATCGACATCGGGGCCACGCTGATAGTCTGCCATAATACAGGTTGCTGCGTCGAGCACAACCGGGGGTTCATCACCAGACGGAATGGCAAAACAGATCGGCGGGTTGCCGAAATAACCGAGCTGGGGTTTGGGGTCTTGGGTTCCGGCGTTACCGTGGTTTTGGGATCCCTGTACTGAAAAACCGATGCAAGCAGCTTGGCTACACATACGGGCATAGTGTCCGGCAGACCCATAGTGTCCAATATAACGGACGAGTCCCATCCCGATCCCGACCTCTTTTGCTTTAGCGATGGCGTGTTCGGTGGCACGCACCATCGGAAGGTAGCCGAGCGTGCCGTTTCCGTCAAGCACGACAGCGGTCGGTGTTTCATGGATAACCCGGACATTCGGACGTGGATTGAGGCTTCCGTTTTCAAAGCCTGCACAATATCCGTTGACCGTGCGTGTGCCGTGACTGCGGACCCCGCGCAAATCAGAATTCACGAGTAACCGACTGATGAGTGCGGCGTGTTCGTGTGTAAGCCCTACTTTCTCAAAGCAGGCAGTAGAAAAGTTAAGAAGTCGTTCTTCGTCTACGCGAACAAAAGTTTCTGGTGGTCTGTTCATATCTTTCCGGCTCCTTCCATTAATACGTTAGCTAAATGAGACCTTATACTATTTCTAAGAGATTCCATCGCTTTTATAGGGATAAGAAAGATTACATAGGAAACCAACGGTTGTCCTATGCTACAATTGGCGTACGTTCGTGAGAACCCTGTTGAAGCATTCTCAATCAGAAAAGGTATTACTTAGAACGCAATCAGTTTATAGAACTGCTTTTTGCCGTCTTTGATATTGTCTATGCGTTCTTTGCAAAAAATGGTTTGCTTTGTTTTAGATATTTGCTACAATGTACTTCAAGCATTTGGAGACAAAATTGGGTGCATTTCTAAGAGCAACACACCCGTTTCTCTAATTATTATCTAATTTCCGAAAATAAACAAGCGATTTCTATGTAACGCCTACCTACTATGGAAAATTTGATTACAGTCATTGGGCGCGGTCATTCAGGGACACGTGCCATTTCGCATACATTGTATGCCAGTGGGGTTTTTATGGGTAGCCAACTCAACCCCTCCGGGGATAAAATTCCGCCCCACGCGATGTATGATGCCTGCCGAGTCATGGCGCAATACGTCAAATGGCAAGGTGGGCTGTCCTGGGATTTTGAGCCGCTATTTACGATGCCACTCGCCCCGGAATTTGAGCGGCTCATCAACACATACCTTGAGGATGTTCTGCGGGCTCCGGCACCCCACAAGGGCTGGAAACTCCCGGAAACCACGCTTATCTACCCGTGGCTAATGCGGATGTTTCCAGACATAAAGTTCATCCATTGGATTCGGGACCCGCGAGATTGCATTCGGGGGAGCCACAAAACCGATGACCTTCGGGATTTTGGGGTCGTATATCCTGAAACCGATGACATCTACGAAAGACGGGCAATTTCGTGGATCTATCAATATAAACTCATGCAAGCAACGCCGCTACCTAAGCATGTTATTCATATCCGTTTTGAGGATTTTGTGCTGAACCAAGCGGCGATCCTGAAAAAGCTTGAAGCGTTCTTAGGCATACCGTTGGGCAGGATTGTGGTTCGGGCGGACGCAGTGGCTCGCTGGAAAAAAGACCTTTCGGCGCTGAAACCGGGCACCTCGTTACCGCAATACGAATTTGCGTTTTTGCAAGAGGCAATTCTCGAAAACGGTTATCCCTTAACACCAACATAAGAAAGGAACTATTATGTCACCTATTTACCGTGTTGGACTTGTCGGCGTGGGGGGAATCGCCACTGCGCACGCCAACGCGTGCCAACAAGCCCCAAATGCCAAGTTGGCAGCGATCTGTGATGTGTCGGAGAATGCATTAGCAAGTTTCGGTGAACGGTATGACGTAGCCCTTGAAAACCGGTACCTCTCTTTAGAAGAGATGTTAGATGCCGAGAACTTGGACATTGCTATTATTTGTACATGGGGTGCCTTTCACGCTGAGGTTGGTATCCAAATTTCTGAATCCCGTCAGGTGAAAGCGATTTTGTGTGAAAAGCCGTTTACTTCGACTGCTGCGGAGGCGGAAACGTTCGTTGGTGCCGCGCAAGAGAATGGTGTACTGGTGGCAGAAGCGTTTAAATTTCGACATCACCCGATGCACCTGAAGGCGAAAGAACTTATTGATTCGGGGGCAATCGGGGACTTTAAGGCGATCCGCAGCACCTTCTGCACGGGGGGCGGCAGCCCTGAAACCCGCCGTCCTGAGATGAACTGGCGGTTTAGCAAAGCAAAAGGGGGTGGGAGCATTTACGATTTGGCGTGTTACAATATCCACCATGCGCGATTTATGTTTGGTGCTGAACCGATTCGAGTATCGGGCGCGTCCCAAGCCGGGTTAGAAGTAGATGATGCGTCTTACCTATTGTTAGTCTTCCCCAATGAACGAATTGCTCAGATCTCTACCGGTTTCAATTGTGCGGGAGGACAGTACGCCGAAATGTCAGGCACCGGTGGAATGTGCCGACTCGATCAGGTGTGGAACAATGAAAACTCGGCGGTCAATATTGAACTCAGCACCCGAGAGGGGCGAGAAATCATTGATTTTGAACCGTGTTTCCAATTTGCTTTGCAGTTAGAGCATCTATGCGAGGTATTAACAACCGGAAAACCGCACCGGATCTCCCCGGAAAGCTGCGTGAATCAGATGCGGGTCATTGATGCTGCGTTTGAAGCGATGGCGACTGGACGGACGGTCGAATTAGGGTAATAGGGGATGGACAGTCTAATAGGAAACTATGATACAACGGACACACAGTCTAATAGGAAACCATGCTACAGCGGACACACAGCCTAATAGGAAACTATGATACAACGGACGCACCCAGGGCAATGCAGGCTAAGGCACAGCCTAACAGGAAACTATGATACAACATAACACACAGCCTAACAGGCTATGCTACAGCGGACACACAGCCTAATAGGAAACTATGATACAGCGGACACACAGCCTAATAGGCTATGCTACAGCGGACACACAGCCTAACGGGAAACTATGATACAACGGACACACCCGGGGTAATTCAGATTAAGGCACAGCCTAACAGGCTATGCTACAACTTAAGGCACAGCCTAACAGGAAACTATGATACAACATAACACACAGCCTAACGGGAAACTATGATACAACACACGCAGCGGCAAGCTATACTGAAGCCAGGCGTTTAATAGTTTATAAAGATGGCGAATTTTACAGAGACGAAAGCACTTACCTTTGACCTATTTGGTACGATTCTGGATTTAGGCGGTAGCCTAACACCTTGCATTGACGAATCGCTGAAGGCTCGTGACGCTAACGTATCAGCAGATAATTTTTGGGCACAGTGGAGATACCGACAACGCATCGAGCAGTATCAGGATACAATTGTAATGCTGGGACATAGCGGTTACTTGGAGACTGTCCGTCGTGCCGTCCACTACGTTCTGAGGGCAAATAGCATTGATGCTACCCCTGCTACAGTAGAAGAGTTTATGCGGGGTTGGCAGTTTCTCTCGCCTTTCCCTGAAGTTTTGTCTGCCCTCGCGAAACTGAAATATCGGTATCAGTTAGTGGTGTTATCCAACGGCGATCCGTCGTTTTTGGATTATCTCGTTAGGGAACGGGTAGCATGGGAGTTTGACGGTGTCATCTCGGTTACATCGGTGGGTGCGTTTAAGCCGCATCCAGCAGTTTATCGTGGTGCGGCAGGGAGGTTAGGGCTTGAAGTCAATGAATGTATCATGGTATCTGCGAATTCGTTTGACATTATGGGGGCGCGGGCGTCTGGGTATAAGGGGGCGTTTGTCAACCGCTATAAGTTGCCGTATGAGGACACACCCTATCAACCGGATGTAACGGTGAAGGATTTTACCGAGTTAGCAGCGGCGTTGCTGTAATAGCAGGCAGCAGCAAGGGCGCTTCGCTCTCAGCGGTCAGGGCAATCCGCTGGCCCTCAGGTTGCCGGATGTGTTCAGTATGCGTCGCTGAATCCAAACAGCGGTTGTATCCATATAAATTTACCGTGTTATCCCAATGCTGGTAAGTTTTCTACAATATCCGCTGTCTCTAAGCTGACGGTGATCACCTTCCCAATCACCCGGACAATATACTGTGGATCATCTGCACGGTTGGGGTTGTTAACAATGCCGCTCCGTTTGTCTGTTTTCACGCGATACTGGTCTATAACCCACTCCAGTGCGGAACGGGTGCCGAGGCGATAAGCAAACGTTTTGGGGGGAATGCCGTCTATTGTGAGAAATGTGTTGTAGATAATCTGGGTTTTGTCTCTGGAAAGTCTCATTTTCTCCACGCGCCAATTGAGGGGTATGTCGGGGTTCTGAATGAATTTGAGTTGATCGTATTCGGCTTGGGTTTCGTAGTTGACGTGGATGTCTGCAAGCCGCTCGCCTGCGTTTGCGAATCCCCAGAAGTCTTGGGTGAAAGGGATATGGGGTAGATCGCGCTTGAGGTTTGCCTCGTATTTCTGGCGATAGTCGGGGTGATGTAAGAGTCCGTAGGTATAGTGGAAGATGTCCCATTTGGTGAGGGTATTGTCGCCGTAATGGTCTCGGAATTCTGCCAATGCCCAATCGGTGATGTTTTCACGTCGGTTTGTGCCATCTTCGTCGTAGGTGTAGAGGGGAAAGCACTGAGAATCGCCTGTGATATGGAAATCTGGAATTGTATCAACTATCAATGCATGGAAAGATGAATTTGTGCCCGGAGGGCTAACGCAAATTACTTGATTTTCCAGCTCTGTCTCTGAAGTAGGAAAAATAGAGGGAAAATGGGAAACGTCATTATTCATAATAGAGTCAAAAAACAGATAAGACTTTGTAAAAGGACGATAGAGTGAGTTTCTAACTTTATGCACATCATATTCAGCAATTATGTTTCGTCTCAATTCGCGTTTTAAGTTGCGACTCCACTTGATTTTTGTATCATCATACATCACAAAATCATCAATGTTAGCATTTCGCTGTGTTCTTTGTTCCCATCGAGCCACTTCCGCGTTATAAGTTTGAATCATTCCGCTTATGTTCTCAGTGAGGATATTTCGGTCAAAATTGTAAATCCATGCGTCACGACTCGTGTTGATGCCGATACTATAGGTTTTGAAAATTACATTCATTGGACTCTCTTTTGATGCCTTCGCTTTTTTTGTGCCCATAGGTATGAAAGTGTCAAACTCAGGGTGGAGTCCTTCAGTAATCCATGCATACCGCACATCTGGTTGAATCGATTCCCATGGAATATTGCCTGCATGCTGACGTTCAGTCAAAAAATCAAATTTCTGCTTTCTGTTCCACAGATCATCCGTTCGAGAATAAAAAATACGAGGTGATTCTGAGGGGTTGTACTTATTCTTCACAAAAAGGTTGATGCTCACACCCACCCGAATCCCAAACACATTCGCATCGGATACCTTCAACCCCCGCCGCACATTGCCCCCTAAGTCAAGGATATAGATCGCAGCACACTCCGCAGCGAGGTGCTTCCGCATCCCGTCAAAGGCTACACCGTCAAGAAAACTATTGTTCGTCACAAACGCCACAACGCCTTGCTCACCTATCCGATCTAATGCCCACCGAATCGCTTTCACATAAGGGTCATACAGTTTATTTCTATTTGTTGCTTTGGAATCTTTCGCGTATGTACCCGCGATCCGTTTGTCCATAGCTTCATACTCGCGATTTCTATTGTTGTCATTTGCGTTGACCTGTCCCATATTGTAGGGGGGATTGCCCATAACCACGAACATCTCGGATTCCTTCTGCTTCTCAACGCGAGCAGTATTGGCAGGCGTGAAGAGTTGGAGCTGCTCACGCTCCTCTGCCAACTCAAAGGTGTCCACAAGGCTTAGGCCTTCATAGGGAATATAACGGTGCGTGGCGGTGTAGAATTCATGCTCTATGTTCAGGCTGGCGATGTAATAGGGAAGGAGCATCACCTCGTTGCACTGGAGTTCGGGCGGGTCAGCAGTGTATTTCCGCTCTAACGAAATCGGGTCGAGCTCCTGCATGAGGCGCACGATGAAATTCCCAGTGCCGACGAACGGATCAATGATATTCACACCGGTATCCGACAGGGAGCGGTTAAACTCGGTTTGCAAGATGTGTTCGACGCTTTTGACCATGAAATCAACGATGGGCTGCGGTGTGTAGACGACACCGTGTGTATCGGCAACCTTAACGGAGAAACCTTGAAAGAACTGCTCGTAGACAGTGTTCAGAAACCCCTGTTTCTGTGAGAAGTCGGTAATCGTGGCGGCGGTCCCCTCAATCGCGGCGTAGAACGGATTTAGCTCACGGAGGAATTCGTTGCGATCAAAGGCTTGCGAGGTGAGTGCGTCAATGACGTTCTCTATTTCGCGGGCGATGATATTGCGGCGTGTGAAGTCAGGATTGTTAAAGACGGTGCGGAAGATGCGTTCTGTCAGCAGGTGTTGGATGAGCATCTCCTCGACAGCAGCGATGGATAGATTCGGGTTGATTAACGCCTGACACTGCTGATGGAACTTGGTAAACTCATTCTGAAATCGAGTGTTGATTTGGCGTTCGGTTTCGATGAGCTTTGCTAACTTTTCACCGAGTTCTGGCACGGTCTCTCTGAATTCTGCGACTGCGGTATGCCACGCGGCGATGTTCTCCGCTTGATAAGCGAAGAAAGCTTGGAGAACGTGGACGAGGTTTCTCGGTTCGCTGATGTCCAGGTCAAGTTGGAGGTGCCCGTGTTGATAGAGGAGTGCCTGGGTTGGAGATTGGATGACGATATTTTTTGAAGGATAGCCTGCGGCGAACTTCTTCTCTGCCTCAACGTAGAGGTCGTCGTGTGTATCTTTTGCTTCCCAATACCCGTGTGGCAAGCCGAAGGCATCGACGATCTCCCCATCGGGTGTAATGCGTCTTTTCTCCGGGGTGTGCTGTGTTTTTTCACAGAGGAGGGTGAGTTCGGATCGGGCACAGTAGTGTTGGAGGAGGTTTTGGAATGCGGCGCGGACGGTGCCTTCATTTTCTACACCGTGTTGTGCGTACTTTTTCAGCTCGGCATAGTATGCCTGAATGGGTTTGTGGGTGGGTTTGATATTGAGGTCTGGCATAGTTTTAAGTAGTCTGAATCAGGATTTATGAGATTTTCGGATTGGATTTGTTCGCCTTCGCCTGCTTAAGAAGTTCATCATCCACATGATATCGATCTGCTATAGTTTCAATCAGTTGAAGATTCTCTGCCTTCAACGCCTTTCTTATTTTTGCATAGGGTTTCAGGGCCTGCATTTTCTCTTACGGTGCTTTAATATCTGGTTATCTCTCCGATTACCACTATTTTTCTTTGGCTGTTGAGATTTTTTCACTTGGGGTTCCGGTGCCTCCACGCTTGGTCCCGATGGTTGTTGATCCAAATCTAAGACTGTTGCCATATTTCATATCTCCTTGTCAATTCACCCCGTCAACTGAATTAGAATGCCTACGCCGGCGAGGATGATAGAGGCGAATGTAGTGACGAGGCTCCAATTCACCTCAAACTTCTTTTTTATTTCTAAAATATCTCCCGGATAGAGTAAGACCTGCTGCGGGGTTGCGCCTTCAGTAGTGTTAGGTGTTAATGAGAGCTCTACAGTGGTGCCGTCCCGGCGGTGGATAATAACTTCTTCTTGGTTGGCTGAGTCGTCGAACCCGCCGCCAATTGCAACCGCTTGGGAAATGCTCAGCGGTCCGCGAACCCGTTGTGCTGCGGGGTTGCGGACATAACCCGTTACATAGATAGGTTCAACTTTAAAAATGTTGGGAACATACAGCACCTCACCGTCTGATAAAGAGAGGGGTGGTGAATTGTTCTCAGATGATTTCCAAAACTGTTCGGCTCGGTTAAATTCGGTGAGCGTGCCGTTTTTTGCGACTTTTACGAGTGCTGTCAGGTCTGCCTCTTGGGTGTGACCGCCTGCGCGTGCGAGTGCCTGCTCAATGCTAATCTCTCCGCGGATGAAGAGTTTTCCGGGGGTCTGGACCTGCCCTTGCACTTCAACTACACTCAGGGGCATGACGAACACGAGATCGTTCACACCGACGCGGATATCTGTGTACGCACGGGTTGTCGAGAGGTCGTAGACTTCGACCTTTTGTGAGGTGTCAGCGCGGATGAGCTGAACACCTTGACGGTCAGCATTTTCCGCCATCCCACCGGCGAGTGTGATGGCACGGTACAAACCGATGTCGGTTTCTGGTGAGATGGCGTAACGTCCCGGTGTCTTTACTGCGCCCCCAACAAAAATGCCGTTCTCCTGTAAGACGGGAGACACCATAACGATAGGGTTGCGGACATGATTGTCCCTGACGAGAAACTCGCGAATCCGATGATTGACAGCCATCACCGTCTGCCCAGCAACATCAAAGTCACCACCGAAATAGTTAATCTTTCCGTCTTCACGGACTTGTACGGAATGCGTATACTCCGGTTGCCCGACCACCGCAATGAGGAGGGTATCCCCTTTTTTGATGCGGTAAACATCACTGAAAAGTGTGGTACTCGCAACGAAAGATAGTAAAATCGTAAACGTTTGCAAGCAACGCACGGGAAAACGGGAAACTCGCAAGCTTCGGAAAACATGGATCATAGCGTCTTACCGAGAAGAAACTCAGCCTCATACATGTTTGATGTCATAAGCCGTATGGTATTGGTACCTTCTCGTCTGAACCTTTCAACCTTTCTTGGCTCCAATGAAAGATAGTTGGGAATCTTGTGTTGGTGATGGTTTAGAAGGACCACCTCTTTTGGCAGGTTTTTTCCGCCAATGTTCTCTGACGTAACTACCGTTGTTCCGTTGGTGTGCTCGAACATAAATTTTGTCAGTTATGCGCATGTGAGATTCTACCTCTTTAAAGAGGTAAAGTTGCTTCGCTTTCTTCATAGCAACTTGCCTGCAAGTTTTAAACATCCTGTAGTGAATCGAAATAAGCCTTGAGGGACTTCCGTGCCTGCGAAATTAAATTGCTTGGTACAAGGACATTCCCCCATTCAGATTCCGTGAGATTGCCTTTCACGCCGCCATAATAAGGGACTTCATGGCAACGCAAATAGACAGGAATGCCTTCCTCCTCTAAAACGCTCCGGAGGATATTTCCCGCCATTTCATTTGGTACAGATTCAACAGGGGACCAATCCCTATACTCCGTCACTTCCGTTTGGATTCGTTCAGGCACGAGTTGTACCTGGCAATCCGAACACATTGATACTTCCATCTTATATTCAACGTTGCATTGTGGACAAAACGGCATGATGTTTCTCCTTATGAAGGGCAGAGGCTGGGCCTCACTCGTAAAAGAACCTTTGGGTTTCAGACGTGTGTGGTGTCTGGCCCTGTTGCATCGGCTAATGGGAGTCACTGTTGTTCAACCTAATCTCATTATAGTAGCATAAATGAGAAAATTTTGTCAAGATTAATTTAGTTTCCAATTAGAATTAACCCAAGTTAGTAGGGGCGAGGTTTTAAGCACAAAGGACACAGCCTAACAGGCTATGCTACAACAAAAGAAAGACACAGCCTAACAGGAAACTATGCTACCATAAGACAGCCTGACAGGCTATGCTACAGCACAAGAAGGACACAGCCTAACAGGCTATGCTAGGGAAGACAGCCTAACAAGAAATCTAGCTACATATTAATCTGGAAACTGCCAGAGCTGCAGCGCGGTCTTACCTAACACCCATTCCCGATCTTCGGGTGTAAAGAAATCCATTTCGTCGCGAACGACTGCTAAGGTTTCCGCATAAGTAGCGTGTTTGAGACAAACGGGCCAATCTGTACCCCACATAATCCGTGAACCGCCGAATGCATGATATACCTTCTTGACCTGATCGTATGTGTCCTCCCACGGAAAACCCATTTTCGAGATTGACCACGTGTGGCTTATCTTGACATACACCTTGGGGAAGCGCGCCAAGCCGAGCAGCAGTTCGTGTTTTTCGGGAGCATCGGGTGCACAACCCGCCATGTGATCAATCACAACATCAAGGTTAGGATGTTGCTCTATAAGCGGCACGAGATCTACTAACCGCTCGGCTCCGGTAAGAATCAACATCGGAATACCGAGGGCTTCGGCGCGACGGAAGATAGGTGGCATCAACGGGCCTGCACACCAATCGCCATCGGGTCCCGCAGATGGACTCAGACGAACCCCATGAAACCCATCTTCCTCCGTCCAGCGACTGAGATGGTCAGGTGCTTCGGGATCTTCGGGATTGATTCGGCAGACTCCTCTAAACTTATCGGGGTATCTTTTTATTGCGTCCGCTGCGTAACGGTTATCCCAGCGGTAGTGGATGACCTGAACAAGGACGGTTTTTTCAACGCCGTTGGCTGTCATCAATGCTAAGAGCGTTTCTGCTGTGGCATCGTCTTCTGGTGGGTTTGCTGTTTCCGGTGCCCATGGGAATCGTGGATCATTTTTCCAGACGTGAACATGTGGGTCGATAATTCTCATACTATAACTCCTGTGGATGGCTCTCAGTAGTCGGTTAAAGCCTTGGATTTTGCTATATTTACTGCCTAATTCCCCCGTATCAGGGGGAATTTAAAAAGAAATGCAGAAATCCTAACGAATTTCCTCGGGTCAAATACGCCGGTGGTTATGTTCTGATGAACTCGAGCTACGATCTGACATCAAACGCATGTGCGTTAAATACCCGTATGCTCCTAAGGGTAGACAGTAAAGTAGGATTAGAATGTGCAAACTGAATCCTGCAACAGTGGCGGTTTCTACCGATGTACCGAAATGGTGCAACAACCAGACAAAAGGGAACTCCGTTGTTCCAAAGTTGCCAACGGTTTGGATAGGGAATAAGTTAAACACGTTCGTAAATGCGAGTGCGAATAACACCTCTGTCATCGGAATATCAACCCCCATTTCCATGACCAGATAACACTGGAACCCGAAACGGATGCCCAGACAGAGTAGTGAATATAGCCATACCCTTAAAAGGCTTTGGTTTGATCGAAACGCCATCAGGGCCTGCAGGATTTCCAACCCTTTGTTGATTCCCCAAGAGAGCGGTCGCACTT
Organism: Candidatus Poribacteria bacterium; assembly: GCA_965202725.1. GTDB lineage: Bacteria > Poribacteria > WGA-4E > WGA-4E > WGA-3G > WGA-3G. The sequence goes on along the minus strand of OZ241845.1, from coordinate 1,680,820 downwards.
CGAGACGTAGGAGCGGTTCTGCCCATCGAGCTGCCAATCTCAGACAGGCGTTCGGAGCAGCGTACACAGAAACCACGGCTATAATCAGACCGCTACCTACCAGCAAAGGAAGGAGATAAAGCAGCCTACCAGAGAAGGTCTCGCGGAGCTCGGTTCTCAGGATCCACGCAGTCGCAATCACCAAACCCATTAGCAGAACAAGGTCAATTAGGCTCGCCACCAGAAGCGAAGCGATTCCGTGCGTCGCTTCTACCTTCTGTCGCCGTTGCATGAGATAGACATAAGAGATGTCCCCCGTCCGCATCGGCAGGATATTGCCCCAAAAGGTATGCAACGCCAAGATTGGAAAGATGTGATAGACACGACTCTCAAGGTTGAGTAATGCCTGAAACCGGAGAGTTTTCGCTAAAACCAATAAAAAATAGGCTACGCCCCCGATGAAGAGTGCCTCTATTGACAACCTACTGAGCGTTCGTGGGATTTCTTGGAGATCAATCTGTTTTAGAAGGAAGTAAGCTAAGATGATTGCCAGCACTGTCGGTAAGCCGATTTTGGCAATCTGTTGGAATTGCTTTCTGTTCAAAGGCGTGCTCGCTGTCAGTGATTTTTAGATGCGTTGTTTATTTTTTAGCGTTCGTATCATGATATATGCCGAAGGTTTAATTGTCAAGGGAATATTGGAAAAATAATTTGCTTTTGAGCGGCATTTACGCTATAATATGCCTCATCTAAACTTTTATAGAAACGCGGTATTCACCCGACTTCATGAAAAATCAGCAGCCTCCATCTCAAGCGTCCCCTCGGAAACAGTTCTATTTCCTGACGATGTCGCACACGGTTCTTGATTCCTACGCAACACTTCTATCCCATCTGCAACCTCGTTTATTGGAAAAGCTGGCCTCAGCTGCGAACCGGAACAGCTTAGCGGGTAACTTTGTTTCAGTGTACAGTCTATTTAGCTCTTTCGGACAGATTCTCTTCGGTTGGCTGTCGGATCGAGTGCGAACAGTGCACTTCGTAACGTTTGGGGTGGCGCTCACTGCTATCGGTTTAAGCCTGTTGTGGGTTGCGCCTACTGTTAATGTCGTGTACCTGTTATTAGCGATCGGTGGGATCGGGGTTGCTGCTTTCCATCCACAGGCTACGGCTTACGCTGGGGCCTTGGCGGAAGGGAGAGGGGTAGGCACCTCTATTTTTCTCACAGGCGGTAACATTGGACGTGCTCTTGGGCCGCTTGCGCTGATGTTCATTCCGTATCGTTTCGGCTTGGATTACCTTGTTTGGGAGATGGTCCCTGGCCTGTTCTTGGCATTGATCGCCCCAAAAGCGCTGAAATTTAATAAAGAACTGGATTTAACAGCCACCACTCGTGGAACGCCGAGCGATGGCGTGAGACCGCAAGAGTCCTTCTGGGCTGTCGCAAGTCCGCGACTGCTTCCACTGATTGTGCTTTTCATGATTGCTGCATTCCGTACCGTCACGCTCACGGGTTTAGAAACCTTCTTATCCGTCCACTTAGATGACCAAAATTACTCGGATCAGATGCGTTCGCTGGTAATCGCGCTTTTCATCTTTGCAGGTTCTATGGGTATTATGTCAAGCGGCTGGTTGATAACGCGCGTTAATACTTACGTTCTGTTGCTGGTCTCGCTTCTGGGAGCACCCCCGCTGCTTTATGCGTCGCTACATACCGATGGGCTTAGCTTCCTCACACTCCTCTTTTTAGGGAACGTCATCCTCACGAGCTCGATAACGGTTAACATTATCTTAGCACAGATGATGTTGCGCGGGCATGAAAGCATTGCTTCCGGCTTTATGATGGGTGCGGCGTGGGGGGTCGGCGGATTATTGAATAAATTTGTTGGTGATTTGGGGGATCAATTCGGTTTGCCAACCGTGTTAGACGGTTTGGTGATGATTCCGTTAATCATGGCACCGCTCCTGATCTTGCTACGCGATCAACCCGACCTATCGAAACCGAGTTTGTAGACGGTTATTAGTTTTTGGTTATTGGTTAAGAGGTGTTTGTGTCAGGTAAAAGTTACACAACAAAGACAAGGCTTAACCGATAACTTGCAACTTATAACCGCTCTTAGAAAGTCCATAACAGACTCAAGAAGTGTGTACTAATCAGGTCCCCGAAGAGGATGGCGTAATCGAGACGGAATTCACGGAGGAGGATGCCGATACCGGCAGTAATGCGATCCTCACGGTAGCCGAGGCGTAGTGCCAACGGATTGCTAATATGATATTCGGTACCGAGATGCGTCTGCCCGCCGTAGCGTTGCTGCCACTGGTAAGAGAGGATAAGTTTTCGACCGAAAATGTGAGGATTGGCATACGCCACACCGACGTTCCAATTCGAGGGGATGGATTCTTTAGGCGCAGATTCGGTATTCCACGTCAAAGTTGTCTTTGAGATGTCTTGAAGGTTCAAGCCGAACGAGAAACTGCCAACATTTTCTAAACCGAAAACGGCATTGAGATCCGGTAAGCGAGCAAGTATGCCGGCATCAAAGCCGTAGCCGCTGCTCCCATAATTGTAGCCATCTAGATCCTCACCGCTTAGGCGCTGTGAAATCCATTTGGCGTTGATGCCAACCAGCAACGACGGCGGCGAAGAGTCCCTTCCAAAGTTGTCCCACCACGCTTGGCTGATGCCCCACCCCGTCGCGAGCGTTAGAATATAGGCGTTCTCGCTATCATTGAGGTGACCCGCTGGATCAAAATCTGAGGGGCGCGGTCGGTTCTTTGCGAGATTCTTCCGTTCATCTGCACTAATATTCGGATCGAACGCTGGCACGAGCGGATATATGGGAATATCGTCTACGCCTACGCGAAGCCACGACAGTCCGAGATTAAGTTTCGGTAGGAGTTGCGTTGTGCCGGAGACGTAATTGAAAGCCCCTAACCCTGAACGCCGGGCCGCATGCATGAGACAGAATTGATACTTATCAGAAACGTCTGCGATACCTGCGGGATTCCAGTAGGTGGCAGTGACATCGTCTGCTATACTGACATACGCGCCGCCCAATCCGAGTGCTCGTCCGCCAACGCCCTTTGTCAGAAAATCTCCGGTGTAGTTTTCCGCTGAAGCCAGCGGCACAACGATACAGCCTAACGCAATCAAAACACCTAATAGACACGTGAAGATATTAGACTTCCGTTCTCGCAACAATTGATTTCTGCTTTCTTCGAAAAACGTGAACGGCACTCGGCGTGCGCCTACTACTTTTAAACTCTGTTTAGGTCGAAAGCGTTCCAATAGTACTGGTACTCCGTCGATTTCCAACCCGTATAAATTTCATCCCAACCCATGCGGTTGAAATGCGGCAATAGTGATCCTTCTGTAACAGGTTGAGAGGCCCCTTGATACCGGTAGTCGACTGAAAGGCGAATCCGATCAGAAGTCTGATTCGGCAGTGCCTTGTGAACGGCGTGGCTATGAAAGAAGATAGCATCACCGGCTTCATAATCGCCACTGACCCAGTATAACCCGTCGGCTTCCAACGGTTCCGTATCAATACCAAGGCCACCTGCCCCGAATGCGGGTTTGACGGGATAAATTCCGCTTCGATGCGATCCAGATAATAGCGACAAGCCTCCCAACGCCGTTGGGCACGCCCCGAGCGGTATCCATGCAGTATAGGTCTCTTCTGTCCCTCGAATATGTATATAATCTTGATGTGCTGGTGTTGTGTACTTTGTGTTTTCAGGGAACATAATTCTTCCAATATTCCGCGGATGCACGAGGGTTTTCTCACCAAAAAGTCTGTCGCACATATCCAAAATCGCTGGGTGGTGTGCAAAGGTGTGAAACGACTCCATGCTTTGGAACTCGTCTAAGACGGGCCAATACCCGTCATCCCCTTCCATGTAGGGGCCGCCGGTCCGGATGCCGTCCATCAACGCCGCTCCGCCTTCAGCCCAACCGTGCCGATGGCAGATTTCCAAGAAATCTCGACGTAAGTTGGAGATAATGTCGGTATCAATCAAACCACGAAAAAAGAGATAACCGTCTTGCTGCGCCTGTTCTCGGAGTTTCTCTGGCTGATTCAAGTGTTCATTTGAGACAGTAAAGGGTTTAGGTTTAATACTCGCCATATAACTCTCCTTTGCTTGCGAAAACAGTAACGGTGTCAATGTTGGGTCGTTAAAGAAATTATAGCAACAAAACGCGGGTATGTCAATTGAAGTTATTGGTTACTGGCTATAAGTTGTCAGGTACGACCTTTTAACCCAACCTACGTCACTTTAGACCCCTTTAGTGGTAAGGCGTAACGGTTTTCTTCAAAGAATCAGGTTTGCCGTGGGAATATTATTACGGGCAATTTTGGGAGTATGATACAATAGCGTAAACGTATCTTAAATCTTGGGGAGACCTATGCTTAGCATCAAACCTATCGAAGCGATTCCGTTGAACGTGCCGTTCTATCACGAACGTGTCAGTAGACACATGCATCTATCCGGCGTTTAGTGATGGCGAGTATCCAAGGTTCGTGCTGGGGTTTGGATGGAAGTTGTTTGAGGGGTTAATGGGTAGATGTCATAGTGAAATGGATGAAGACTGCTCTTGGACGACAGGAATAATATAACTCCGAATTGTCAAATCTTCTATCGTTTCGGTCTCAACATGTGCGGTCGGGTTGTTACGATGATCGAACACGATATAATATCCTTCCTGCGCGCCTTCTGATTTGAGATACGCAGCGAGCCGTTTCTTGCCTGCCTGATAGTATCGGTTTCCTTCCCAAATCTTTGTTTCAACGATGTATTTGCGCTGGTCGTAGACAATTAGTAAGTCAATTCTTCCGCGTCCAGTTTGGACTTCCAGAAACATATGAGCCCCAACAGTTTGAACAAAATGGTCCAGATAGGCGTAGAGGAGGTGCTGACCAACATACTCTCGTGGTGTATCTGGCACCTGCAAAATACGGAAACCGACTCGTGCGATGAACGCTTGAAAGTTATCAAGAAGTGCTCCCATCTCAATCACCCCATCACGCGTAAGGTAATCAACAAAATCATCACCGTTCTCTTCAGAGAAATATTCATCCTCTAACCCGTTAATCGCGGGTTTAAAGGTTTGCAGGATGCGATGTTGATAGATTGGGTTGAGGATTTCACACATACCGTCGGCACCTTCTGCAATAACCCCGTAAATTGCGAGCTCATTTATGATCTCATTATCTAAACTGAAAGGTAAACCTCTTTCATAAGAAGCAATCCGTAAAAGGAGTCTTTCAAATCGGCGGTCCCTACGGATATTGGCAAGCAAATGCTCAATATTGGTATTTCGCTCACGCAGCAGCTGTCTATGCGCCTTAAAATAGTGAATTGGTGTAATTGTTTCGTTTTTGGAAATGCCCATTTCTTCGGTGAGAATTTGCGCGCAACGATTGACGAGGAAGGGTTGTCCAGCAGTCTGTTTGTGAATAGAGGTGATAACTTCAGGCGCGAAGGCTTGCCCTACTTCCTGGGTATACTGCTCAAGCAGTTCATGGACTTGCGCGGGTGAGAAATTGGGCAGGTGAAACTCATCTTGGATATTGAAAGGTGAGATAGACCTGTCGTAGTTGAGCTGCGTGATGTTTTTGACACCGACGATACCAATGCTATAAGGACATCGGAGACCAGAGTTATCAAGGTAGATGTAACGGAGCGTGTGAAGGAAACCGCGAACAGCATCAGGCGGAATGGCATCAAACTCGTCAATGATGAGAACTACCTTCTGTGAATTATCATGATGCGGTAAAAAATTGACAAGCTGCTTAAAGAACTCCATCATTGAAACCTGATCTGTTACCTCCGCCTTATCCAAAAATTGGTTTAACGCCTTAGAAGCTGGGGTGCCATGTTTCTCTAAAACGTGTTTAATTTCCTCGCAAAGTCTTCTATAGAAAGAGCGGTAAAAATCGGCAACAGGATAGTCTACGTACAACTCGAAATTCAGTTGAATTGGGAAATAGGTTTCGGCTATGAGAGCTTCCACAGCAGCGCGAAAGAGAGTGGTCTTGCCGGTCTGGCGCGGTGCGAAGAGGACTATATATTTCCCGTTTTTCACACGGTCAATAAAGTCTGCAATCTCATCGGTTCGCGAGACAACGTAGTTTATTTCAGGACTTACGGGACCTTGGGTTCCAAATGTTCTCATTTTTTTCCTCCGTAGGTGTTAAAAGCATAACACACTCAATCCAGATGTCAAAGGATAAATCTCGATCAAAAATCGTTCCTACAGGAGGTAGATATTGAAAGGAAGACCGGCGAGCTTAGAATGCCCGTGTGACATGCAAATCAATGGTATTCATGCTTGGAGCATAAACCGCCGGGTGTCGAGTACGCCTCAAAACATTGCCTAACAATTTTTAAGGAAAACCGCTGAGGGTAAACCGAGGAATTTAGCGTGTATATAGTTGGCTTTCTCTGTGTTCAACCCAAACGACAAGTCTTTACTCCACTGCGCCTGTCAGCTGAAAATATTGAATTCTCTGGGCAATGTGTTATACGAATATATATTCGGTAAAGCATTCAGATTTCTTTTCTTTCTCTGCAATTATGTAAACTTTCTACTCTTCATCAGCGTCTTAAAGCATTAACAGAGATGACTTTTCTGCCCCTTCTATTTGTAGGTGTCTGAAAAGAGAAGCGGAATATTAAAATGAAAACGATTTTGAGTCTAATACTGATGTTGGGGTTGCTGACGGTTTTCGCACACGCAGATCCAAAAGGACACACACCAATAGTAGATAAACCAAATAGCTCGGGTCAAACTGCGCTACAATTATTTATGCACCCAAGTCTAAATAATATCTCCAAACGAAAGAAATGAGACTGACTTTCCTTACCTTCTGTGGTATCCTGTTGCTGTTTGGCTGTGGATCGGATGAAACGACTGAACCGATAAAACAGATGCCAAACTATTTCCCCGACGCCATTGGCAACCGATGGGTCTATCTAAATTCTGACGGTATCCAAGGGACAACTGAAGTTAACGAAGAGATAAACATTGATGGCAAGAATTATCAAGCCCTCAAAGAAACCCCACCAACTGAGAAAACCGATGTCGACCTATTGAAGCCTATATACTATCGTATTACAGAGGATCAGATTCTTTTTGCTATACGCGGAGAGGTAACCGACTATGTTAAAGACGAAATCCCGGCTTCAGTACAAGATGACTTCACGGGTCTGGATTTGAGTGTCACAGTAGCACCTATCTCATGGCCTGAGCTGGTCTTCCTGCACTTCCCTCCGAGTCCGAGTTTCCAATGGAACGCCCTTAATCTGAAGATTAACGGAAGTCTCATTTTGCAGAACATCGCACTCCTTCAGTTTCCTTTTGAGGTGATTATCCGTGTCAGGGGTGAAGTCGTCGCCGAAGGTCCCCTCGAAACGCCTGCCGGAAACTTTGAAAACGCCTATCAACTTAAATACCGGACGGACATCACACAGAGGCTGTTTTCAGAAACAGAAACAACGGAATATAGTCAGACGATATGGTTTGTGCCTCATGTTGGTATTGCAAAAAGAGAAAACGAATTGGGATGGTCGGCGTTGCTTGCGTACTCAGTAGAATGAAAATTATTATCCTAAGCGATAACAGACCGGGACACTATAAACAGTCTTTGGGCATTGTGCAAAAATTGCCTGAATGCCGAACTGCATCTCTTGAGATACACTTCAGGCAGAAGTGGCGCGATAACCTCTTGCGGGTCTTTATGTGTGTCTTTGGTGGGATGTCGCTTCCTGTGTCCTTTATCTACGCGCTTCTCCGGTGGAGTCTTGTCCCTGAGAGTTACACTGCCGTTGCCCACCTCCAAACTGCTGACGTTATTCTCTCAACCGGATCGTCTGTAGCAGCCGTCAACCTACTCCTTGGCAGACTTTTCCGTGCTAAAACCGTTACATGCCGGCGCCCTTCGCCGATCGGCACTCGCTATTTCGATCTGGCGATCCTTCCGATGATCTCATGGCATAGTGCGAAATCTAAAAACAATATCTGCAAAACGATAGGTGTGCCGAACCCGATTTCGCCAGATATCTTAAAATCCGAACGGGAACGATTGAAACAGAAACTTAACCTACCAGACTGCCAACGTATCGGGATACTCCTCGGGGGGACGGACCGACACGAGACACTCACGCCAATAGACGCTGCAGAACTGAGTGAAACGTGTGTAGCAGTCGCTGAGGAAATGAACGCACAGATATTGGTAACAACCTCGCGTCGAACACCACCAGATGTCGTGGCGAGTTTATCCTTAACATTGCAGCACGCAGTCCGGTGCCCCCTGTTCGTTACGCCAGACATGCCCTCAGAAATTGCAGATCCGTATCAAGCAATTCTTGCCTTAAGCGACCTCCTTATTGTCACAGCAGATAGCTTCTCAATGGTGTGTGAAGCAGCAAGCAGTGGATGTCCGGTGATTGTCCTCATACTATCAGAGGAGAAAACGAGACTACCAAAACGGCACAGGGTCTACCAGTATATGGAAGCACAAGAGATTGTGCGTCGATGTAGACTTGCTAATTTAGCACAATACATTGTCAGTACGCTTACTTCAGATGTCCGCCCCTCACCCCTCCAAGATACAGAGACAGCGGCGGACGCAGTTAATTCTCTCATAAGTGGCAGATCATAAAAAATAGAGGGTTTTCGGTAAAATCATGTGCTCGCCCAATGTTTGAGACACGCGTATGGGGTGGGGCACCCAACTGCTACGATTGCCTAAGCTTTCAACCGCACGGCGGCATCATCTCATTACTTACAACAAAAACTCTCAAAAAAAATAACGGAACTTCTTTTGCTTTTCAGTGTGTCAAATAGTAACTCACAAAAACTGATGCAAATCAGTCCTAATTTCACTGAAGGAGACAAACAATGACAGCCAAACATATCGTCCACACATTCACCGTCCTACTCACTTTAGGAATGGTAGCATTTTTCGTGGCCCCGGCAGCACAGACTGATTCCGATGCTTGGGAGATATGGATAGATGAACAGACTGATGCAGCGTTAAGATCTGCTGGCGGAATAGGTGAGACGCAGCGTTCTGAAATGCGTGCCAGTCTTCGAGCAAAATTCTCAGCACTCGCAGCAGAATTGAAAAAAGAGATTGATTCGCCACCACAGATGCAGGACTACGCTATCTTTCAAACAATCAAAGAGCTACGCGACACTTACGATGAGGGCTATGACCGCAAGCATAAGGATACAAGTGTGCGTGTGTCGTATACAACAGGAGGCACCGAAATCTTCGCTTATGATGAGAGTATACCACTCGCCGAAGTGGATGCGAAATACCCTCGTGACACATGGATTCAGATGCTCCTTGATAAAGGCATTACAATCAAGAACGCTGATGCGTATTGGGAATATCTATTCCTTCGGGATACGTTAGTGCATATCGAGCGGCAGCCTGAGGTGTGGGCATCCGGTCTTTTCGGCATCCCTGCTACAGAAGATTGGGGAACCTATAAAGCTGCATATATCGAGCAAAAACTCGGTCAGGTTCAAAAACGTTTAAAAGGAAAGGATAAGCGCGTCATAATTTTTGATGACTTGTCAGGAAAACATCACTTTCAGTTAGAGAAGTCCCTGGAATTTGACGAAGTGTTTAAGGAACTGCCGTATTTTTCTAAGGAATTTTCATGGCAGGCGTTTAAAGGGCTACAGACCGTCAAAGCACTGCGAGATGCTTATGACAAGAAATATAACGAAAGGTATGCAACCACTTCAGCAAGCTTCAGCTGGAACCGTGATGATGGGAGCACTATTTTTGCGTATAAGGTACCGCTCCCGATGAGTGAAGTCGACACAAAGTATCCGCGGGACGAATGGCTTCAGATGCTTCTTGACAAAGGTATCAGCATTAGCAATTTTGAGGCGTATTGGGCATACCTGTCGAATCGGGACACCTTGGTGGCGCTTGAAAACCAACCAGACGCGTGGACATCTGGGTTCTTCGGCATTCCGCCCACGGAGGATTGGGAAACCTATAAAGCTGCCTACCTGAAGCAGATGATTGAAAAACCTCATTTTAACCAGGGAACAGTGTACTTCGGCAAAGCCGCGGCTGCGGAGGCACTGGAGAAAGCAGAAAAAGGCTTGGAAGATGTAAAAAAACGGATTAAAGAACAATTCCAGCGTCCATTCCAGCGTCCACCGCTTGAGCTTTAGCACAAGCTGGATTTACAAGCGCGGTTAGGACCGTCGCTCACTATGAGTAAAGAAAAAACGGTGGGGCGAAAGCCCCGCCGTTTTATTTTATAGGAACGCCTCTCATTTATCTCCTAATTGTCAAATTCGTTATTTTTTTCTTGCTATTTTTCCGCTTATAGTGTAAATTCTGCAAGAAATTGATAAATACTATAACTGAAGTAGGGCACAGGAGAAAAACCATGAAATTTGCTGGGAAAAACCACATATATTTCCTGATCTTCGGAATTACGCTTATTGGGTGCCTTCTACTGCCGAATTTCAAGGCGAAAACTGAGATATACACTGGATCCCAAACTACTGGAGTTTTATCCGTCACGCCGGATAGGAAAGACTGGGTTGTGATAAATGAAAATGCGTTACCCAATATTCCGGGAAGGATTTATGTGTTAAAAACTGAATCACGCGCTGAGATCTGGCACACAAACGCCATAACCCGATCAGGAAATGAAGAACTCTCCGAGAAACAGAAGTTGAACCTTTTGAATACTGGTACCGTCCCAAAGGGCTGGGAAGTGATATATGTGGATGAAGCGGGAAGCCCGCTCTCCATGAAAAGAGAAAGATAGTACTCAGGTTATTCTTCACGACACGAACTACCGACTATCGACCATTAAATAGAAGATTGGAGATTTGCATGTCCAACCAATTAGCGGTCTCAGGTGGCACACCTGTTCGCAATACAGAAATTGACCCTTGGTCGCCATGGCCCCTCCATACAACTGAGGAGTGGGAATCGAAAATAGAACCGTTGCTCCGGGAAGTATATATGAGTGGTAACGAAGGGTCTGGTGGCACAATGATTGAGCGTTTCGGCGGGCAATACGCGCAGTACACGGGTACAAATTACGCCCTTTTCATGCCACACGGTACTGACTCGATTAGCGCGGCTTTAGCAGGGGCACTCGATCTAGATGGATTTAGTGCGGGCGGCGAAGTTATTGTACCGAACTATACATTCGTCGCGACAGCCAGTGCAGTCTTGGAACGCCGATGTACTGTCGTATTTGTAGATATTTCACCAGCGACTTTTACAATTGACCCAGCGGCAGTCGAATCGGCAATTACTCGCGAAACACGTGCGATTCTGCCCGTGCACCTCGGTGGTCATCCGGCAGATATGGAAGCACTACAAGACATCGCCCGCCGTCATAACCTCGCGATTATAGAGGATTGCGCGCAGGCACACGGGGCAGAATACCGCACAAAGAAGGTTGGTGCTCTCAGCGATGTCGGTGCGTTTAGTTTCCAAGCATCGAAAAACCTGACTTCTGGCGAAGGTGGGATGGTCACGACTAATAATAAAGATATCCACGACCGCGTCAGTGCTTTTATGAATGTCGGACGTGCCCCCGGCGGTGCGAGATGGGAATATCCGAGACTCGGTTGGAACTATCGTCCATCAGAATACCTCGCGGCGATACTCCTCGTGCGCCTGGCACTCTTAGAAGCACAGACCGACATCCGTAACCGGAATGCCACCTATCTCTCCAACGTTTTAGAAGCGATCGAGGGCATTACCCCTCCAGAACTTGCCCCATGGGTTACCAAACACGGGTATCACCTCTACTGTCTAAAGTACAACCCTGAAGGATTCGGTGGTAAATCGAGGCAGACGTTTGTCGATGCGCTATCAGCTGAAGGGGTTCCGTGTTCACTCGGATATCGTTCTCCGCTTTCAGAGGAACCCGGTATGGCGCACGTTGCGCAGAAATATCCGAGCCTCACCCGTGCGCTGCCCTGCCCAAATGCGGCATCGGTCTGTGAACAGAGCGTTTGGCTCTTCCAAAACTTGTTGCTCGGTTCAGAGATGGATATGGATCAGATTGTCGAAGCTATTACCAAAATCCGCCGAGCGTGGAATTAATTTCCGATGAATGTTTGGTACCCAAGTCGTAAGTGTTGGGCAGACCCTGCCGAAAATTTTTGATGCAGTCACGAAGCAGCAAACCGATCCTTGTATATGATAATGCTTGCGATTTCTGCCGATACTGGATTGCCCGCTGGCAACACGTCACGGGTGATCGTATTGATTACGCCCCGTACCAAGAGGTTGCCTCCCAATTCCCGGAGATACCAATATCAGCGTTTGAAAATTCGGTGCAGCTGATTCAGGAAAACGGAACGGTGGTTGGCGGGGCAGAGGCTGTTCTGCGCGCCTTAAACAGAGGCTTTCTCCTCTGGTGCTACTACCACTTACCCGGATTTGCGAAGGTGTCTGAAACGTTCTACCGCCTTATCGCCCAGCACCGCCCCTTCTTTTCTGCAATGACACGCTGGCTGTGGGGAACCCACACCGAAAGAACATCTCTCGGTCTTTCGCGCTGGTTATTTTTGCGTACCCTCGGTTGTATCTACCTCATCGCCTTCCTCTCTCTCTGGGTCCAGGTCCATGGACTTATTGGAAGTAACGGTATTTTACCAGCGGCTCAGTTTTTGACTGCAGTGCGTCAACAGGTCGGAACATCAGGCTATTACTTCGTCCCAACGTTGTTTTGGTTGCATCCGTCAGATCTCTGTCTTCACCTTTTGTGTGCGGGCGGCATTGTTCTGTCTATGGTATTAATCGCTGGTTTCTTTCCAACGTGGACTTTAGTCGGTTTATGGGCATTCTATCTGTCGCTGGTGTCAGTCGGGCAAGTTTTTCTGAGCTTCCAGTGGGATGCGCTGCTCTTAGAGTCGGGATTTTTGGCAATCTTTTTGGCACCGCTTCAAATCCGCGACACACTTTCACAGGCTTGCCAGCCTTCTAGAGCATTTCTATGGCTCTCACGTTGGCTATTATTCCGGTTGATGTTCGCTTCCGGGTTCGTCAAACTTGCCAGCGATGAAGTGTGGCGAAACCTAACTGCCCTTAATTTTCACTATGAAACGCAACCCCTGCCGACATCAATCGCGTGGTATGTGCATCAGTTACCCGAATGGTTTCAGAAAATCTCGGTCATTGGCATGTTCGCTGTTGAGTTAGTTATTCCGTTTCTGATTTTTGCGCCGCGACGCCTGCGAACCCTCGGAGGCATCGGCTTAGTCGGACTACAAGTCTTAATCGTCCTGACAGGGAACTACTGTTTTTTCAATCTGCTGACGATTGCGCTGTGTCTTCTGCTTATCGACGACGTGACGTGGAAAAGGTTCCTACCGAAAAGGTTGATGGCATCTATTCCTCTGCTCGAACAGTCGCCCGATAGGTATAAACGTATCTGCATAGGGGCTGTGGCAGTGCTTCTTTTTCTCTTAAGCGGACTCCGATTCAGCGATCAACTTCTCAGAGAAATACCGTTACCAGATGTTGCTTGGATTACACCGTTTCGGAGCGTGAATACCTACGGACTTTTTGCGGATATGACGGAGTCGCGTCCAGAAATTAGTGTCGAAGGGAGCAATGACCGGATAACATGGAAAACTTATGAATTTCGATGGAAACCGGGAGACCTCACAAACCGGCCGAAATGGGTTGCCCCCCACCAACCGCGCTTGGATTGGCAGATGTGGTTTGCCGCACTTCAAGGGGACTACCAGAACACGTATTGGTTTCTCAATTTTATGGGATCATTGTTACGCGGAAATCCAGAAGTGCTAAAGCTATTAGCAGGCAATCCGTTCCCCGACACACCGCCACGCTATGTTCGGGCGACCCTTTACAAGTATCGCTTTACTGACCTTGCCACAAAACGGTCAGAAGGCGTGTGGTGGGCGCGCGAATGGCACCGAATTTATTGTCCGGCAATTTCACTGCGGTAAATTATAGTAAGGTTTAGAATTAATTGGACACACTCCAGCGACGAGGTTAAAAACCCCGCTTACTATGGGAGAAATGCCTACTTATTTTTAACGTGGGTTTGAAAAAATTTAGTAGTTGACGATTATAGGTGAATCCTTAAAAAAATCACATATTAATTATCAAAGTCATGTTATGATACGTTGTAAACTTAATAGCCTCACGCAAGCTGGCAGTTTGTAGCATAAGCTGTTAGGGTGTGCATAACAGATTTGTAGCAAAGTGCCCTAATGTGCTCTTTTTGTAGCAGAGCTTGTTAGGGTATGTCTTATGTAGCCTAACCTATTAAGTTGCGCATTTTCGCAGCACAAAAATGCCTGCACACGGTTGAACTCCCGGGGCCTCACAAGAGAACGTCTATGCAAGTTAACATGAGAGAAACACGCCAATACCTCAAGGAATCCAACTTTGAACCCCTCTTTAGAGAAGCACTCGGCTGGGACTACTGCACCCAAACACTCCCCGTCCGCGTGGACGACACCGAATGGACACTCACCGCCATCGCCCAAAAACGCGGCATGGTGGTCTTTGAATGTCCCGCAACCGAAGCGGCCGACGGACGCATCCCCGATTATGGCACCCGCCGCAAAATACAAAAACAGGCCGCCGCATCCGCCCACGAACACTTTATTATTTACACAAGCACTGACAAAACCACACAGCTATGGCAGTATGTCAAACGCCAGCAGGGGAAGCCCGAGGCCTGCCGGGAACACCGCTATAACACCAAAGAACATACCGGCGAATCCCTCATTCAGAAACTTCAAGCAATCGTCTTTACCCTTGACGCAGAAGCAGAACTCGGGCTCTTCGATGTCATCAGCAGCGTTCAAACGGCTTTTGACGTCGAAAAAGTCACGAAAAGATTCTATGACCACTTCAAGCAAGAACATACGACCTTCCTCAAATTCCTCAACGGCATTCCCGATGAGGATATGCAAAAGTGGTATGTCTCTGTAATGCTCAATCGCTTGATGTTCATCTACTTCATTCAGAAGAAGGGTTTCTTGGATAACAACGAACATTATCTCCAAGCGAAACTGATACAGAGTCAAGCGGCTGGCACTAACCGGTATTACAAAGCCTTCCTCTGCCCCCTTTTCTTTGAAGGGTTCGCCAAGCCAGAAGCCGCGCGGAGCCGTGAGGTGAAACAGCTACTTGGAAAAGTTCCCTACCTCAACGGGGGCATCTTTCAAAAGCATCAGCTGGAGACCCTTCACGGCGAGACCCTTGAGATCCCCGACAGGGCGTTTGAAGGCATTTTCAAGTTCTTTGAGCAGTATCAGTGGCATCTTGACGATCGGCCGCTGCGCAACGATACCGAGATTAACCCGGATGTGCTGGGCTACATCTTTGAGAAATACATCAATCAGAAGCAGATGGGTGCATACTATACCAAAGAAGACATCACGGAGTATATCAGCAAGAATACCATCGTTCCGTTTCTCTTTGACAGGGCAAAGAAAGCGTGTAAAATCGCTTTTGAAGGGGATGCTTCTGTGTGGCGACTCCTACAAGACGATCCGGATCGCTACATCTACGATGCCGTAAAGAAGGGTGTGGAGGTGGCGTTGCCTGCCCACATCGCTGCTGGTATTGACGATATTTCCAAGCGCGAGGCTAGCTGGAACACGCTCGCCGATGCCGACTCTGCCCTGCCTACAGAGCTATGGCGAGAGACGGTTGCGCGCCGGGAGCGTTACGAAGCTCTCCGTGCGAAACTCGCAAACGGGGACATAGCGAACATCACGGATCTGATTACCTATAACCTGAATATCCGTCAATTCGCGCAAGATGTGATTGAACACTGTGAGGGTCCCGATCTCCTCCGTGCCTTCTACAAAGCCATCACCGAGGTGACCATCCTGGATCCTACGTGTGGTTCGGGTGCGTTTCTCTTTGCGGCTGTGAATATCCTTGAACCGCTCTATGAAGCGTGTTTGGATCGGATGGAGGTGTTCCTTGCTGAGGGGGAAGTCATCTCTGGCTCGGGGTCTTCGCGTAGATACAGCGATTTTCGGGGGATTCTTGACAAGATAGAAGATCACCCCAACCGGGCGTATTTCATTCTGAAATCCATCATCGTCAACAACCTGTATGGCGTAGACATTATGGAGGAGGCTGTTGAAATCTGCAAGCTGCGGCTGTTTCTGAAAATGGTTGCGAAGTTGGCGGATGTGCGGCGGATGGAGCCGTTGCCTGATATAGACTTTAACATTCAATCGGGGAATACGCTCGTTGGCTATGCGACTTATGATGAAGTGCAGGCGGCGGTTACGGGTCAGCTGGATTTTGACGACACGATGCTCCGTATTGACGAAAAAGTTGAAGATATTGAAAGGTTATTTTATCTATTCCGCCAGCAGCAGACGGAATTGGGGGGTGCTGTGCTTCCTGCGGATAAACAAGCGTTACAGGCGAAGCTCCAGGCGTTAGCAGCTGAACTGAACGGATACCTTGCGGGGGCATATCAGATAGACCGCAGCAAAGAATCTGTTTACCAAGATTGGCTAAATTCACACAAGCCTTTCCACTGGTTCATTGCGTTTTATGGCATTCTCAAGAGGGGCGGCTTTGATGTCATTATCGGCAATCCGCCGTATGTAGAGTATAGAAAGGTGAAAGACGCGTATGCCATTAGTGGTTATGAAACACAAAGTTGCGGTAACCTATACGTTTTTGTATGTGAAAGAAGTTTCCGTCTCCTTCAGCCCAAGGGTTGGAAGTCGATGATAATTCCGAACTCAGCATTTTCTACGGATAGAATGGCACCCCTTCAAAATCTATTTTATCAATTGAGTCTATATGGCTGGATCCAGACGTATGGGATCCGTCCGGCAAAATTGTTTGTTGGGGCAGAGCAGAGGTTAGCGATTTATATCCTTTCATCGCGGACTGCAAAAAGCGATAAACGAAAACCCATCGCTGTGTTATGCGCATCTCGCTATCACAGGTGGCATGAGCTGTTCCGATCACATCTCTTCGCAGTTGCGGAATACGCAGATGTCAGGGAGGTATCGTTTCAAAACACTGTTCCCAAGATCCACAGTGAAATTGAACAACGTCTCTGGAAAAAACTATCGCAATTCTCAGTTTTGGGTAAATGTTTTAGTCAGAGTCGGACACCGGACACAATCTATTTCCATAATTCTCCGCGTTACTGGATTCGGGCAATGGATTTTGCTCCGTATTTCTGGAACGCGCGACAGGGTGAGCGGGTATCGTCCTCTGTGAAACCCTTGTCCTTCGCAGCAAAATTAGATGCATCCGTAGGTATAGCCGTTTTGAATAGCTCTCTTTTCTTTTGGTGGTGGGTGCTTCTGTCGGATTGCCGTCGTTTGGACCTACGTAAAATTGAACAATTCCCTATCGGCATGGGTGAAATGGAGACGGGTATCAAGCAAGTGCTTTCACGCCTGTCAGCTGACCTAATGGTAGATTTAAAACGTCACGCTCAACGCAAAGAGACCTATTACAAAACCACTGGCAGAGTGATATACGATGAGTTTTATCCAAGGCATTCAAAGCACGTCATAGATGAGATTGACCGTGTGCTTGCTGGACACTACAGCTTCACGGATGAGGAATTGGATTTCATCAGCAATTACGATATTAAGTATCGGATGGGCTTGGGGAATTGAACTGATGCAACCGATTCAAGCTGTCAGACGAACAGACGCGAATTATCCGAAACGGTTGACAGACTCACTCAAAACAGAAACCCCAGAAATTATCTGGGCACGCGGAAATGTCGACGTATTGCAGGCTGCCTTGAACGGAAACCTCTGGGCACTCTTTTGCTCCAGCAAATGCCCCGGCGAAATCATCCTAAGAACACATGAATTGGCGCAGGAATTCAGGAAAGCAGGGATCCCCACAATCGGTGGGTATCACTCTCCGGTTGAACAGGAATGCCTACGTGTTTTACTACGTGGTTCGCAGCCTATTCTCCTCTGTCCCGCACGAAGTATCGGGAAAATGAGAATAAAATCCGCGTGGAAAGCTGCATTATCGGAAGAGCGTCTCTTGATCCTGTCTATTTTCGAGAATCAAGCACGAGCGACAGCGGCATTGGCGAACCGGCGCAACGTTTTTGTTGCTGCACTCGCTGATAATATCTGTGTTGCACATGCTGCCGATGGTGGGAAGACGTTGAAATTTGCGGAGATGCTAATTGGTTGGGGTAAATCTGTTTTCACCTTTGATACGGGTGCCAACGCTGCCCTTTTTCGACTTGGGGTGCGCCGGATTGAAGCGTCCCTAAGCGTAACTTAACGTGAGTTTGATATATTGCACATGCGAAGCAGCTGTGAAGATATTCGTCGGGGTTAGGGCTTCTAACCCGATGGGCGGGGGGCACAGCCTAACAGGAAACTATGCTACGGAAGAGGGGAAAAAAGAGGCACAGCCTAACAGGCTATGGGACAAAAGGCATTCAGACGTAGGGGTTGGGTCTCCCAACCCCTACGGCACAGCCTAACAGGCTATGCTACGGAAGAAGGAAAAGAAGAGGCACAGCCTAACAGGAGACTATGCCTGCAACAGAGAGGCACAGCCTAATGAAGTTCAAGCATTTGATAGAGGAGAATTTATGCCCAGTCAATTTTTAACCGTTGCATTGGAAGCAGCGAAAAAAGCTGAAGAGATCATCACTTCTTACTACACCGGCGACCTAAAACTCGAACTGAAAGAAGATGCGACACCCGTCACTCACGCCGATAGAGGTGCCGAAAAGGTCATCCGTGAAACCATCAAACGGGCATTTCCTGACCACGGTTTCCTCGGTGAAGAATACGGAACACAAGAAGGCACCTCACCATACCTCTGGATTATCGACCCGATTGATGCGACTAAGAATTATATCCGAAAAATCCCGATCTTCGGCACACAAATTGCGCTGATGAAAGGCGAGGAACTCATTCTTGGTGTCTCCAATGCTCCGCTTTTGAACGAACTCCTCTATGCCGAGACCGGCGGCGGTGCCTTGCTAAATGGCGAACCGATTCGGGTGTCCGATGTAACACACCCTGAAGACGCGATGATCTGCCACGGTGGGTTGAATTGGTTTGTTGAGAAAGGCTCCTTCCCGGGGGTTTACAATCTTATCAACGATGTTGCACGCTCCAGAGGGTTCGGCGATTTCTACATGTATCACCTCGTAGCTTCTGCGAGGGCAGATGCTGTCATTGAAGCAGCGATTAGCATCTGGGACATCGCTGCTATCACTGTTATCGTCCGGGAAGCCGGTGGGAAGGTAACAGATATACAAGGACAGCCTGTTACGAAAGATACAGCGTCACTCATAGCGACCAATGGGGTCTTACATAGTGGGATTTTGAACTATTTTCACGGTACTTAATTGCTGATTCACTTGAACGTTTCAAGGAAATGTGTTATACTACATAGCATAGCATTGTAAAAATAACAGATTCGCAGGCAGGAAAAATACAAAATGCATCTTGACTTTGAAAATGTGCTAGATCTATCCTATGTGGTTGATGAAGATAGCCCACGTGAATTGCCGATTGATCCGGCGAAAATATACGATCAGGCGACGTTAGAAAAAGATGGGTACTTTGAAAGCCGCGTTGACATGTCCGGACACTACTCTACACACATGGATGCCCCTTGTCTCATGTATCCGGGTGGAGCGACCATCGCCGAAATTCCAAAAGAAAAATTGACAGGACACGCTGTGTTGATGGACTTTTCCGCGATTAAAAAACCCAACGACGCTGTGACTGCTGAAGATGTTAAAGCGTGGGTAACTGAAAACGGCGAAATTCCAGAGGATAGTATTGTTTTCATGAGAACCGGGATGGACAGATTTGTCTATCAGGACAACTTCAATCGGGAGTGGATCGGTTTCAGTGAGAACGCCGCGGAGCTGCTCGTCGAAAAGGGCATAAAAGTCATTGGGACAGATGCGTGTAGCATTGATTCGGTTGCGGGGCACCCGCCTTTGCACGAGGGGTTACCGCCTGCACATCTCGTCTTCTTGGGGGCGGGTATTCCACATGTTGAAGACCTGTGCAATTTAAGTCAATTGCCCACGCATTTCTATGTAGTCATTGCACCGCTAAAATTGGCACAGAGTTCCGGTGCCCCGACACGTGTCTTCGCATTTATATGAGTTAGTATTGTCCAAAGAACTCTCCTGCCAGAGAAACAAGAGAGTTCGTCCGTCAAGAAAAAATGACACTCAATATTCCTGAACCGATTCTCAACCTGTTACAGGAAATCGGCGAAGTCGGTGGAAAAGGCACTTACCTTGTCGGCGGGTTCGTCCGGGACCTTCTGCTGAAACGATTAAGCCTTGACATTGACATCGACATCGTTGTGGAAACGGGTGCAATGGCAGTCGCCAAAACGATGCAGCATAGATGGAACGGAACATTGCAGGTGTATCCACAATTTGGCACTGCAACTGTCACGCCAGCGAACCCGAACCTGCCCAAAATAGACTTCGTTACGGCACGTAGTGAAACTTACACCGCTACAGGAGCGTTACCTATAGTAGCACGCGGGACCCTCAGAGATGACCTGCATCGGCGAGATTTCACGATCAACGCATTAGCGATGCAGTTAGATAAGAGCGCTTTCGGGACTATTGTTGATAACACCGGCGGACTCGCAGACCTTGAGAAAGGTATCATCCGAGTGCTACATCCGCGAAGTTTTATGGACGATCCGACCCGTATCTTCCGGGCGTGTCGGTATGCTGGGCGCTATGGTTTCCGTATTGCGCCCGCTGATGCGCCTCTGATTCAGGAAGCACGCTCTGTCCTAGCGCAACTCAGCGGTGAACGGATTCGGAACGAAATTGACAGAATACTTCTGGAGGAGAACGCTCCACGGATTTTGCAACACCTTTCAGAATTAGGCGTATATGATACTATCTTTCCGGCGTGGAAGATTTCACCGGATTTCGCATCGGATTTTCAAACGGCACAACGGGCAATCGCTTCGGCAGCAGCGCTTCTTCCTGAGGACGAATTTCGGTCTGAACTTGTCCGTTGGATGGCATTTTTCGGGACGCATACGCCAATATATCAAATTGAAGCACTCAGTTTCAGACTTGTTCTGCCTCATCAACTGCGGAGGTTGGTAAGCCCCGCCCAGGCAGAGACCTATCAAGTTTCGCTTGAAAAGGTCACACACACAGTTTTCGAGAAACTCGGATTTTCGTTGTCGCAGCACGTTTCAATTGAACACCGAAATGGAAAATGGCTCATCGTTGATGCATCGGTTTCAGCAGCGATCGGCGCAACTTACGTATGTGGAGAAAGAGGTCTATTTACGGTAGAAACCCCGCTCACTGCTTATAAGCAGTTAAAAAAAGGACTCGCGTCCCTACAGATGCGTGTGAAGCCAAGTGAGGTTTACCGATTTCTAAAACCGTATCCGATTGAGGCGTTAGCTCTCGCATCTGTAGACACAGCAACACCGGAATGGAAACGGGGGGAAATTAAAGACTATCTTTTGGTACTACGCAATGTTCAACCTCTCATCACTGGGGATGATCTGATTCAATTGGGAAAAAAGCCGAGTCGCGCGTTTAAAACGCAACTTTGGGAACTATTTGCCGCACAGCTAGACGGAAAAATTAGTAAAAAAGAGGAGGCGTACTCCCGCTTACGGACTTTTGTATAGCAAGCTTGGGCCCATATATTAGTCGCTATGGGATGGCTTCAGCTGTCGCTTTGACAAGCGGTGCCAAATAGACAATGCCTAATTTCGATCCTTTTGCAGCAATTCTTATAGTTACACAGTTTATTGTTCTGTTAACCTTTCACGAATGGGGGCACGCCAAATCAGCAGATATGTTAGGGGATCCGACGGCAAAGCAGCAAGGACGGATGTCGTTGAACCCTGGGGTCCATATTGACATTATTGGCACAGTCATACTCCCGCTGCTTGGAACCCTTTTTGGAGGGGCTTTCTTTGGGTGGGCGAAGCCGGTGCCGGTCAACCCGTTCAATCTGAAGAACCCGCGACGGGATCTGATGTTAATCGCAGCGGCAGGACCTTTCATGAATATCCTTCTCACTTTCGTCATTTTGGGAGGACTTAGGTTAGTTCTGGAATTCACAGACTTCAGTCCACGAAGCTCACTGCTGCATGCTGAAATAAACAGGCAAGTCATTCGGATGGCACTCATTAGCGTGTTTCTCGCAGCGTTTAATATGCTCCCTCTTTTTCCGTTAGATGGATTTAGCGTTGTACGGGGCTTGCTTCCAGAAGATGCTGCACGTCAATTTGAAAAATTAATGCCGTATGGTATGCCAATTTTGATGTCTCTTATCTTTTTGCCGTATCTCCTCCCTATCCTCAACATATTCGGATTCCTGGCGGACATCAGTTACGCGATATTCGATTTAATAGCAACAATTGTCGGCTTACGATGAGTAACTGGTTTTTATTTTAAACTTCAGCGCTGGCGCGCTAAATGGGGAATCTGTGGGTTCTCCCAACAATCTTGAAAGTCGCATAGATGTTAACTGAAACCATTCAAACGCCTGAACCCCAAGACTTCGATACTCTGTCCCCGATGTATTCTATCAAATTAGAGGGATTCGAGGGGCCGTTAGATCTACTGCTTCATCTCATTGAAAAAGAAGAGATGGATATTTATGACATTCAGATATCGCAAATCACAGATAGGTATCTGGAATACATTAATTTAATGGAGCAGTTGGACTTGGATGTTGCATCTGAATTTTTGGTGATGGCGGCAACGCTGCTTCATATCAAATCACAGAGTATCCTTCCACAGCTCACCCCAGACGCTGAATATACACTTGGGGATCAGGCAGAACTTGTCCGTCAACTCTTAGAATATAAGCGGTTTAAAGAGGCGGCACAGGCATTAGATGTTTATGCAGAACGGCGCACGCTGCTTTACAGCCGAAGCCCGAAACTGCACGCCGCTTTAGATGGTACCCGTGAATTTGAAATTAAAGCGACACTCTTTGATTTACTCTCTGCTTTCAAGAATATCACTGACCGTGCTGCAGAGATAGAGACCGAAGAGATGTACGAAGCGGTCGAAGAAGAGACAATCACTGTTGAGGATAAGATCGCTTTCATTGACAGACAGTTGGCAAACGAAGCCCAATTGCTTTTTGAAGATTTGTTTTCACTAGCTTCGAGCAAACTGGATAGGATTGTCACATTTCTTGCTATTTTAGAACTGATTCGGATTGGGAAAATTGTCACGGTTCAAACCGATCATTTTGAGAGTATCTATATCGTTAAACAGGCGGAGGCGGCAACCGATCACGAGATTGCGCCGCCTCCGCCTGTAGAAACGCCTCACTCGGAAGAGCAAGGCTATTAGGAACTTAGTTTATGGATTCTGAATACGTTACCCTCGTGGAACCAATAGATGCCCCGGCTTCAATGTCGGATCAGGCATTGAAATCGGTTTTGGAAGCGATTCTGTTCGCTGCCAGTGAACCGATTTCGCTGAAACAGTTTCAAGCAGTCTTATCGGGGGCAGACGCACGCACCCTCCGAAAAGTGCTTGACACACTCCGTGATGACTATCAAGAGATGGAACGCAGTTTCCATCTCGCTGAAGTCGCGAACGGGTATCAAATTTGTACACGTCCCCAATATTCAAAGTGGGTTCAGAAGTTTTATACCCAGCAAGTTCGTGTCACCCTATCCCCGCCGGCATTAGAAACGCTCGCGATTGTTGCTTACAAACAGCCTGTCACTCGCGCCGATGTGGCTGCGATTCGAGGTGTGAACAGCGATAGTGTCCTGAATTCACTTATTGAGAAAGGGCTTGTCTCTATTACTGGCAGAAAGGCAGGGCGTTCCCTCCTTTTCTCAACGACCGATGCGTTTCTTCAACAATTCGGATTGAAGGATGCCTCTGAGCTACCTTCACTTGATGAGATTGACGAACTCCTTAGTGCACCTAACGGGAGCAAATCCCCTCAAGAACCGCCACTAGCTGTTATGGAGGAGAGCATAACGTAATGGACTACAATGCATGGTTTCAGTGCAGTGAAGGATGTGGTGAAACTTATCCACTCACAGAAATTATCTACCGGTGCAAAAACTGCGACGGCTTGTTAGAGGTGCAGCATGACATAGAGAGGCTGAAGCAACGTAGTGCTGCAGATTGGAAATCCCTTTTTGAGCAGCGTTACATGCGGACACAATATCCCTATGGTAGCGGTATTTGGGGGAAAAAGGAACTTGTCTGCCCAAACGTTGAGGACACTAACATTATCTCCATGTATGAAGGTGGGACGAATCTGTTCTGGGCAGAGCGCTTCGGTGAACAACTCGGTTTAAGCGACCTTTGGATTAAGCAGTGCGGTAACAGCCATACCGGCTCTTTTAAAGACCTTGGGATGACTGTTCTTGTGTCAATGGTTAAACAGATTATTGCTGAATCTGGGAACATTCGCGCTGTTATGTGCGCGTCTACCGGGGACACTTCCGCTTCACTCGCAGCGTATGCATCTGCAGCAGGGATTCCAGCAATCATCCTCTTGCCAAAAGCGAAAGTGACACGTGAACAACTCATTCAACCTATCGCTAATGGGGCATTGACGCTCTCACTGGAGACGGATTTCGACGGCTGTATGGCGATTGTGCAAAAACTCGCTGATCGCAAGGACTTCTACCTCGCGAATTCGATTAACTCTATCCGAATTGAGGGGCAAAAAACGATTAGTATCGAAATTGTGCAGCAGTTCAATTGGGAGGTGCCGGATTGGATTATTATTCCGGGAGGCAACCTTGGCAATGTATCTGCGCTCGGACTCGGATTCCTAATGATGTTGGAACTCGGTATTATTGACAAACTCCCGCGCATCGCCTGTGCACAAGCTGAACGCGCCAACCCGCTCTATCGAAGTTACCAAACCGGGTTCACGGAATTCCAGGCAATCACAGCGCAGGCGACACAAGCGACAGCAATCCAGATCGGAAACCCGGTCTCAATCCATCGTGCGGTCCGAGTCTTGAAACGGTTTGATGGTATCGTTGACCAAGCAACAGAAACAGAATTGGCGGATGCGGCGGCGAGAGCGGATAGAACAGGATTATTCAATTGCCCGCATACCGGGGTCGCGCTGGCTGTACTAACAAAAATGGTCGAGCGCAAACAGGTACAACCCGACGACAGAGTCATTGTCATCTCCACAGCAAACGGTCTCAAATTTCCAGACTTCAAGGTAGCCTATCACAATGTTGCCTCGGGTGAACCATCCCCGCGCTACTTGAACGCGCCAGTAGCGTTAGAAGCAGATTATGAGACGGTTCTGAAGCAGATTGGCGCGCACCTCGACGTATAACACACCAGTATCCAAACATTCAATATCATAGCGGCACTATTAGAACCTTGGGGCGAATCCTTGCGTGCCATGCCCTATCTTTGGAGTCTCACCTTCGCATGTAGCGGCAGCATCTGCGGCACGTAGCGACAAGGGCAAATAGCACGTGGATAAAAAATTTGCAACGAATCTGTAAAATATGCTATAATTTAAATGTTCGTTCCCAAACTTCGGCAAAACTAAAAGACAATAGGAGTGAATGCATGTCAGAACAGTACCAGTCTAAGCCTGAGCATAAGTTCACGTTTGGATTGTGGACGGTGGGTAACCCTGGACGCGACCCATTTGGGGATGTCGTCAGGCCCCCCTTGAAACCTACCTACACTGTCCAAAAATTAAGCGAGCTGGGGGCATACGGTGTTAACTTGCACGATAACGACCTCGTTCCGTTTGATGCCTCAGCCGCCGAACGTGATAGAATCGTTAGCGAATTCAAACAAGCCCTCGCAGACCACGGTATGAAAGTGCCGATGGCAACAACCAACCTCTTTTACCATCCAATCTTCAAAGATGGAGCCTTTACCTCTAACAATCCGAAGGTGCGAGCGTTTGCGATCCAGAAGACCCTGAAAGCCATTGATCTGGGTGTAGAGCTCGGCGCAAGGGTCTATGTGTTTTGGGGTGGACGTGAAGGTGCAGAAGTGGACGCCGCTAAGAACGGGACCGACACTGTCAAGTGGAACCGTGAGGCGATGAACTACTTCACGCACTACGTTAAAGCCCAAGGCTATGACCTCCGTTTCGCTCTGGAAGCGAAGCCAAACGAACCGCGCGGCGACATCTATTTACCGACGACCGGACACATGCTTCACTTCATCGAAACACTCGATCACCCGGAAATGGTCGGCGTTAACCCTGAATTCGCGCATGAAACGATGGCAGGCCTCAGCTTCATCCACGGCGTTGCCCAGGCTTATGAGGCTGGAAAACTTTTTCATATCGATCTGAATGATCAGAAGATGAGCCGTTTCGATCAGGATTTGCGGTTCGGTTCCGAGAATATTAAACGCGCGTTTTTTCTCGTCAAATTCCTAGAAGATGTCGATTGGGATGGTAACCGACACTTCGACGCACACGCTTATCGAACTGAAGATGAACAAGGGGTTTGGGACTTCGCCGCTGGCTGTATGCGGAGTTATCTGATACTCAAAGAGAAAGCCCGTCGATTCAATGAGGATGCTGAGATTCAAGGAATCCTCGCTGAACTGCATGCGCGTGACGCTGAACTCGAAGCACTTATGGCACATTACACCGTTGAAAGCGCCGGCAAGCTGAGAAAGATAGACTTTGAACCGGATACCCTCGCACAAAAAGGGCTTGGATACGAGAAGTTGGATCAACTCACATTTGAAATCTTAACCGGCGTTAGATAAACGAAGTCCGTTCGCGAGCACGGCCCTGAAAAAGTTGGAGCTTCGTTCATGAATACACTGATCATTGCGGTATTGAGTTTTGTCGGCTTCATTGTCGCCTATCACACTTATGGCAAATGGTTGGCAAGAAAGATTTTCGGCTTGGACGCGGAAGCAACGGTGCCGAGTCAAGAATTACGAGATGATGTTGACTACGTCCCTACGAAAAAAGAGATTATCTTTGGACATCATTTTACCAGTATTGCGGGTACGGGGCCAATTGTGGGTCCGGCGATTGCTGTTTTTTGGGGATGGTTGCCAGCGTTACTCTGGGTGATTCTCGGTTCAGTGTTTATTGGTGCTGTGCATGACTTTGGTGCGCTTGTTGTCTCATTGCGAAATCGAGGGCAAAGCGTCGGTGAAGTTGCGGGCAGAATGATTGGGCCGCGCGCCAAATTTCTCTTCCTTTTCGTCCTTTTTATGGGGTTGACCATTGTTCTCGCTGTCTTTGGTCTGGTCATCGCCCTTATTTTTTCCTACTATCCCGAATCTGTTCTCTCCGTTTGGATAGAAATTCCGCTTGCTATCGCCATCGGTCTCTGGATCTATCGACGAGGTGGCAATATCCTCGTACCCTCGATTATTGCCCTCGGCATCATGTATATTGGGATGGCATTCGGTGCTTACATCCTGCCGATTGACTTAGGGCATTGGTTCGGCATCCCCCTACTCGGACAAACTTATCTGAATGTCGTTGTAATCTGGACACTGGTTCTCTTTGTCTACTGCTTCATTGCTTCTGTGTTGCCTGTATGGACACTTCTACAGCCAAGAGATTTCATCAATAGCCATGAGTTGGTATTAGCACTGCTTCTACTCATACTTGGACTCGCTGTTGCGGGATTCACAGGCAGAGCAGATTTAGTGGCATCCGCACCGGCTGTTGCTTCCGACATTCCACCAGACGCACCGCCGATCTGGCCCTTCCTCTTCATTACAATTGCGTGCGGTGCTGTTAGTGGTTTCCACTGCATGGTAAGTTCCGGTACGTCGAGTAAACAAGTAGCGTCCGAAGGCGACGCACAATATGTCGGCTACGGTGCGATGCTGCTCGAGGGGGGACTTGCCGTTACTGTCATTCTCGCCTGCTGTGCTGGTATCGGCATGGGGATTTTCAACCGGACCGGCACTGGTGCCAGTTATACGTTTGAACCCATCGTCAAAGCAGAAAGCGCAGCCCCGCTTACCAATCAAGCGGCATGGAAAACCCGCTATGCAATAAGTAAGACGGTGGCAAATTCCGATGGTACAACAAGCACAATCGGTGGTTGGGCAAGTCATACACTCAAAGCGAAAGTGAGTGCGTTTGTTGACGGCGGGGGAAACTTCCTCGCGTCTCTTGGGATTCCACTTAAGATGAGCATTTCGATTATGGCGGTCCTTGTTGCGAGTTTTGCCGCCACAACGCTCGATACGGCGACGCGGCTCCAGCGGTACGTTATCCACGAACTGGCGCAAACTGTTAACTTCAAGCCGTTAGCGAATCGTTACACCGCGACAGCATTTGCGTTAGTACTCGCCGCTGCCGTCGCCTTGCTACAGGGATCGAGTGGCCCTGGAAGTGGCGGATTGACGCTCTGGCCCCTCTTCGGTGCGACGAATCAGCTTTTGGCAGGATTAGCCTTCATGGTCATCGTTTTCTATCTCCTGCGTCGCGATAAGCCCATCTGGTTCGCGTTTCTCCCGATGATTGTCATGCTCGTTATGCCAGCGTGGGCAATGCTCCATCAGATGTTCAACCCGGAAACGGGTTGGCTCTTCACAGGTCAATATCTACTCTTTGGATTCGGTGTTGCTGTGGAGGCATTGCAGATCTGGATGGTCGTTGAAGGGGGCATTGCATGGCGAAATGCACGTGGAAATTATCCAGAACTTCCCCCGTTGGAAACTGCCGCTGCTGACTAACAGACGTAGGTACGAGACATTGAAAACCCACACAAAGCTAAAATAAGGGGTTGGGTAACCCAACCCCTACGATCGGCCTAAGCTCTCAGTTATACGGCAACCTCATATCATTACTTAAACGAAAAGCCTCAAATAAAAAACTCCTTAATGTTAACGAACCGAATCTCCAAAAGTCTTTACACAACGTTTCAACATAGTGGTTACACATTAACAATTTATCAGGGAATTACCCCTTTGGATCCTGATAATACTGATGTTGATGGGCATGTAACTTTTCCTAACGGTGAAAGTTTTTCTTGCGGTTTTCTTTACGTTTCAAAATATTGAGATAAGGTTTTCGCAATGTAAAGCTAATCCAAATTAGGCTATTAAAGCCTAATTTGGTTCCTGAAATAGGGATTCCTCAAGTTCGGCGTTCAGCGTAACACCTGTTACCCAACTTTCAGAAAAGAGTTGACCGTCCACATTTTGAACCACATGATAGGCCACTTTAACACCTTCCACATCGCGATAATCGTCCATGAGAGACTCTCTGTTCGCCGTAACACCTTGTGCTATCTCGCGATAAGCGAATTTTACGACATAGTGCGTCTCCTCGCTCACAAACAGCTGTAAGACTTCACCAGACGGCAGTGGGACAAGCAGAACGTGTGCGGATTTGCCCTGTACATCCTCCGTCCCCGCATACTGAATCGAAACGTCATTTTGTGAGAGATTCCTCAGAAGCCATATAGTTTCTCGGAAGACTTCATCCTTAAGGGAGTTGGTCACATCGGGCGGCAAAGGTTGAACCCCCATTGGTGTCATTGCAAACCCAGAGGTGCCATCAAAGACATACCCCATTTCACCTTCGGGTAGCTTTATATCCTGTCTGAATTTGTCAGGATAGACGTAGTAGAATTTGCCCTCGACTTGCCTTTGCCCCATGGGTGAATTTGCTGTAGCCCGCGCTTCTACGACGATGTTTTTCACGGCTTGCAACTTCTCCAGCCCCCCGTGTGCTTCAACAGCAGCGGCAAGGACTTCTTTGGCTTTCGCCACGTCTGTCTCGCTCGCTTCAGGCATCGGTTCAGGCGGCGGTGGTGGTGCGGGTCGCTCTATTTCAATCTCGTTAACGGCTCCGAACTCGTCCAGAGGCCGGTCAAAATTGTCTTTATTGCCCACAGCGACGATTGTGAGTGCGTCGGGATGGAGGTACTTTTGCGCGACAGTTTGTACATCTGCTGCTGTGACCTGAGCGATATTATCGGTATAGGTTTCAAGGAAGCCCGGTGCGTATCCGCGATAGTCAAGCATCATCTGCCGGAAGGCAATTTGTGAACTGCTTTCAAAACCAAAAACAAACGAATTGATGAGTGAATCTTTGGTGCGCTGCAGTTCGGCTGCCGGCACAGGTGCATCTCGGAGTCCCTTGACGACATCAATAATGAGTGCAACTGCCTCGGCAGTTTTGTCAGTACGCGTCTGCGAATAGGCGAACCATTCTCCTGGATTTGTGTAGTAAGTCGTTTGCATTATACTACCGACCGTATAGGCGAGTCCATGTTTCTCGCGCACTTCTCTCATAAGACGTGAGGTGAATCCACCTTCGCCGAGAATCTCATTCATGACGCGGAGCGCGAAGAAATCAGGGAAATCCGGTGTCCGTTTGATCCCGAAATGCCCGATTAACATCGTGCTTTGTGGGAGGTCTTTGAAAATATAATTAACAGACGACTTCAGCGTAGGATCGACTGTTGGAACGTTTGGAAACTCAATCTTCGCACGTTCCCAGCCCTCAAATACTTTTTCGAGTTGCGCGATCAAGGTCTCCGTATCAAAATCGCCGGTAATCGCCAACATTATGTTATCAGGATGGTAATACTTTGCATGAAAGGCTTTAATATCGTCAACAGTGATACTTTCTATGCCTTCTATTTCGGTATACCGCCCGAAGGGATGGTCAGTTCCGTAGAGCAAAGCAGAGAAGTTACGCCATGCAAGCTGGATAGGATTATCGTTCCGTCGACGAATGCGTTCGATCGATTGTTGCTTACGAAGTTCCAGTTTGTCTTCACGGAATGCCGGATTCCTAAGTACATCCGCAAAGATTTCTAATCCTGTTTCGATGTCCTCGGCGAGTGTTGAGAGGTTAATTATGCCGTATTCACGGGACATGCCGATTTCGACAGAAGCCGCCATAGACTCTAATTCCTCGTTCAGCGCGTCTGGTTCACGCGTCACTGTACCACCCGTCCGCATGACACTGGCAAATATTGATGACAAACCCACTTTATCCGGAGGATCGTAGATGTCGCCGGTTTTGATTAAGCCGTTGATATTGAAAAGTGGCAACTCATTGTCTTCAATCAGATAGAGTTTCATTCCGTTCGAGAGTGTACGTTTCTCCGGAACGGGGGGTTTAAACGCAATCGGTTCATAGGTAAGCTCTTCATGTGGTTTGGCGAATATAGAGGGAACTCCCGACACAACAAAACACGCGATCAGTGTAGCGATGAAAATCCCCGTAGATGTGCATTTATTCATTACTCATTATCCTCCGCGTCGCCACCGGCGGGTGCTACTGCCTCTTTTTTAACGAGTGTAGCGACGGTGCGGTTGCTTTTCGTAAAATAGGTATTTGCGACTTTCATGATGTCTTCTGGCGTAATCCTATACATAGTTTCACGCCAATCAAGGATATAACGCCAGTCGCCCGCAAGGCCTTCATAGAAGATCAATTGCTGTGCCATTCCAGCGTTCGAACTCAGCCCTCGGATGAAGCCGGCCTCGACCTGCTTGAGGATGCGTTTAAATTCCTTTTCCGCAACAGGTTCGGTTTTGAGCCTTTCAAGTTCAGCATAGATTGCGTCTTCAACATCGGCGGCGGTGTGCGGTGCGCGTGGTGTAGCACTGACAACAAACAGATTATCGTAGCGTCCCCCCGGATATCCGTTTGTCGAATTAGCAGAGATAGCGATTCCCTCCTCAACAATGTTTTTGTAAAAGCGAGAGGCGCGTCCATCAGAAAGGATCGCACTTATCATATCAAACACATAATCATCAAAATGTGGGAGAGCCGGTTTATGGTATCCAATCATGAGTTGCGGTTCCGCGTCAAATTCGACTTGGATACGGCGCTCCCCTTCTTGAGGCGGTTCATCTGTCGTGACTTCAGGCGGAAGCGGTTGGGAGGGTATATCGCCAAAGTATTTCCCAATGAGCGCGATGGTTTCAGTAGGATTAATACTTCCGACAATCACCATAACAGAGTTATTCGGGGCATAATGGGTGCGAAAAAATTCCTCAGCTTTGCGCCGATTTAGCATGGCGATGTCCGAGGGCCACCCGATAATCGGCATACCGTACGGATGGGCAGTAAAAGCGGTTGCGATAAATTGCTCGGAGAGTTTACCACCCGGTTGGGTATCCACACGCATTCGGCGTTCCTCTTTGACAGCCTCACGCTCTACGTAAAATCCACGGAGAACAGCATTCTTGATGCGGTCAGACTCAAGCATTGCCCACAACTCCAACTTGTTAGACGGCAATTCAACGGTGTAAATAGTATAGTCCACAGAAGTACCAGCGTTGAATCCTGTGCTACCATGCTGCGTATAGATTTCGGTATACTCTCCCGGGACAACCCAGTCTTTGGCTTGCTCCTGTTGTGCTTTGAGTGCTTCTTCCAATTCCGCAATTTTTTTAGCATCTGCTCTGGAACCCTTTGCACGCTCCATGTCGAGTGCGTCACCGATCCGATCGATTTCAGCAAGGACTTCCTTCTCTTTATCATAATCTTTCGTGCCGATGGTTTTAGTGCCCTTGAACAACATGTGTTCGAGCATGTGTGCGATGCCACGCGTATCGTCTGATTCATCGACGGAGCCTGCTTTGAAGAGGATATATGGCGCAATAGTAGGGGAAGTGTGGCGTTCAATCATTAACAATTGCAGACCGTTGGGAAAAGTATGCTCTATCACCCGATCTGAAAGGTCTTGTGCTGATGCTATTCCGTGTAAAGCAACGAAAAATAGGATCAGCAAATAACGTATTTGTTTCATTTATCTCCATATCGCGGCAGCCGTCTCTGTTAAACGATGCCGCTTCCTTTATTATAAGATGGTTTTCGATAAAATAACGTTTTTGCTAAATTTTTGAGACTCGCTTAGGGATTCGGTAACCTAACCCCTATGATTGGCCTAAGTTCTCAACCACACGGAGGCATCATCTCATTACTTAAACGAAAACCTTCAAAGTTTTTAGGTTTAGGGCAACTTACCTTCATGTTAACATCAATTATACACTATCTGATACCCACTTTGTTGGAAAGCAATGACAATGTCATCACCTGGCTCGGATGCAGGTGTCTCCGATGCCCCCGGGTTTCTATCGGGCGGGCTTCGGGAAAACACCGGGGGTGAACCCGTTCTCCTGGGCCAGAAAAAAAGTCGTCTCTTTCGCAGAAAAGTGATACAATGTTCATTGGAGAATGCCTTTTGGGCTAAGCGTTAGGATAACTTCATTAGACCAAAGGGGTTCTCTTTATTCAAAAAACGCTTGAAGTATTATCAAACTCCCGTTCTTTACATCCTAAAGACACACCCATTAAAAAATAAAGTTCCAAAAAAGTTCGGAATACGTCGTTTTGGGATCAAAAAAAGTTGTCAAAAATGCGATAAACCCTTGTAAATAAAAGGTTCTTCGCTTGTTTTCATTTTCTAAAAATGATATAAGAATTGCAGTAAAAGGGGAGGCAGCAACCTCCCTTTAGGTCTAAAGTGGAGTTGCTTCAGAGATATCACCGCTATTATACCTAAACTGGCAGATTTTTAGCAACGCCTTCGCTTGTCTTTTTTCTTTTAGAGAGTGTCACGTCTCATCCAGTTCAAGCACGCCGGTGCCTGTCTGTTGGGGGTGTGGGGGTTTTGCGTGTGCTTCTGCGAAGGTGCGTATCCAGTCAGGGATGGTAGACGGGGGATTGCAGCATTTTTGCGATGGCGTTTATGGAACGTCCGTGGCAATAGAGAAAGACGGTGAGTGCCTTCTCTGCGAGGGGTCTGCCGCTAGATGTGATGAGAGGGAGATGAGGGAACCGCCTATCTCATCAATTTGCCAAATACCCTCTTCTATAAGAATTGTCAGTTATAGGTTATCAGGTATCAGTTAAGAGGTTTCCACACCGAATTGCGGTATCGCCTAGTACAAACAGCCTCTTAACGAACAACTGACAACCGATAACCTTTTAGGATTTCTCAAGGTCCCCGAGGAACCCGACGAGAGCAAATCTGATATGTGATGAGAGTGCAGAATTTTCTGCGCGAAGGTCTGCGCCTTCTGCATCCGGGTACATGACATGCGCTGCAACTGCGCGTTTGACCCATCGTTCCGCTCGGTCATCGTAAGGAATGTATTTTTCTTTGGGTGCCGTGCAAGCCGGGCACTCGTCTGGCGGGCTATCTGCTTCTTTCCACAAATACCCGCAAGCTACACAAACAAACATCATTAGACTCCTTTCGCTGTTTCTCAAGAGGATTTACATTTCATCACTTCTTAGAAAAGCATTAATCCTCAGGAAATTGAAATTATGAGATTTAAAGTTACAACTAACTCCTGCATATTAGCAGATTTGGGATTAGAATGCAAGGTTTAAATGCTAAGATTTAGACAGGGTGATTCGTCTACTACTATTCCGCTGGTTGATCCTTCAATTCGGCAATCCGGTCTCGCAATGCGGCGGCTTCCTCATAATCGAGTTCAAGGGCAGCCTTTCGCATCTGTCTTGTTAAGTCAGTGATTAACGCTTCAATCTTCTCAGGTGCAATATTTGCAACAGTAACCATAGGCTTGTCAGGTTCTTTGGTCTTATATGTATCCTCAGACTCGGCGATCAACTCCTGGATCGCTTTTTCAATTGTTGCGGGTGTGATGTCATTATCAACGTTATACTGCAGCTGAATGTCACGTCTGCGTTTTGTCTCCTGTATAGCTTCTGCCATCGCGTCAGTGACGTTGTCTCCGTAGAGAATAACCTCGCCGTCAACGTTCCGTGCAGCGCGTCCAGCGGTTTGAACGAGCGATCTGACGGAACGGAGGAAGCCTGGTCGATCGGCATCTAAGATTGCGACAAGAGACACCTCCGGCAAGTCAAGTCCCTCCCGAAGTAGATTGATCCCGACGAGGACATCAAAAACGCCTTCACGAAGTTGGCGCAGAATACGCGCCCGATCAAACACATCAATCTCAGAGTGCATATAATCGGCGCGGATCCCAGCCTCGGTTAGGTACTCGGTTAGGTCTTCCGCCATCCGTTTGGTGAGGGTCGTAACAAGGACGCGTTGCTTGTGCCTGACACGCTCCTGGATTCTGCCGATGAGGTGATCGACCTGTCCGCGCACCGGGTGGATCGTAATTTTTGGATCGACCAGCCCTGTAGGACGGATGATTTGCTCAACGATTTGATCACTATTCTCCATCTCATACGTGCCAGGTGTTGCTGAGACGAAAATAACTTGATTGACGCGTGCCTCAACTTCATCGAAACGGAGTGGACGGTTGTCTAATGCAGACGGCAGCCGGAACCCATGCTCGACCAGCGTCGTCTTTCGCGACCGGTCCCCCCGATACATACCTCGTAGTTGTGGGATAGTTACGTGGGACTCATCAATAAAGAGCAGGAAATTGTCGTGGAAGTAGTGCATGAGACAATAAGGCGGTTCACCCGGTTGTAACCCGGAGAGGTGCCGAGAATAGTTCTCAATACCAGAACAGTAGCCAACCTCCCGCAACATCTCCATATCGAAACGGGTGCGTTGTTCGATGCGCTGCGCCTCCAGCAATTTATTTTCCTTCTCAAAAGTCAGAATTCGTTCTTGAAGTTCGAGTTCAATATTAATTAATGCCTCGTCAAAGATTTCGGCATCCGTCATGAAGTGCTTAGCGGGATAAATTTCGAGGGACTCATGTCGTTTCAAGACTTCGCCGGTTGTGGTGTCAATTTCGTTAATCCGATCAATTTCATCGCCGAAAAGTTCAATGCGATACGCGTTTTCGCTATAAGCCGGAAACACGTCAACGACATCGCCGCGTGCCCGGAAGATACCTTGCCAGAATTCAACATCGTTCCGGACGTATTGAATATCCACTAAAGCGCGCAGGAGACTGTCGCGACGGATTTCGTCACCTACGGTTATATGAACTCTTTGGTTCTCAAATTCACGTGGAGATCCAAGACCGTAAAGACAAGAAACACTTGCAACGACGATAACGTCTCTGCGCGAGATTAGGGACGCAGTTGCAGCAAGGCGCATCCGCGTGATTTCTTCGTTAATGCGGACATCCTTTTCAATAAAGGTATCCGTAGTCGGGATGTATGCCTCCGGCTGATAATACTCGTAATCACTGACGAAATAATGAACAGCGTTATTTGGAAAAAATGTCCGGAATTCGTTGTAAAGTTGTGCGGAGAGGGTCTTGTTAGGCGAAATAACAAGCGTGGGCAACTGGACGTTCTGAATAACATGCGCCATCGTATAGGTTTTGCCAGAACCCGTCACCCCCAGCAAGGTCTGTGCGCTGTGACCACGCAGCAGTCCTTTTGTGAGCTTATCAATAGCTTCAGGTTGATCGCCTTGGGGTGTGAAGTCTGAGACTAACTCAAATGCTGTGTCATCTAGTTCGACGGTATCATCTTCTGGAAAGTCGATCTCTGTTAGCAATTCCCAATTCTCTCTCATTTCGGCTCCTTGCTCCTTGTCACAGATTCCGACTCTCTTCAGGAATCTGGGTTGCGGAGAATGCATTATCTCGGCACTACAAGAAATTGATAGAAATTGATATCGTATGCCATGCATTTTATATAGTATAGCATGTCTTGCCGAAAATGTATAGAGAGATGTGTCGTTTAATGCTGCAAATTACAAAGTTTTCGTGGTTCTTGTCCTTCAATAAACGGTTCTGTGTGAATGTTCCCCTCGGGGCAATTTACCCTTTTGAGAAGCCCACTTTTCTTATCAATGTCTCGGAAGACAATACCCTCAGGCACCGGAAATTCCTTATAGGGTCCGCGTGCTGCATCAATTACGAATTGCGCCCAAATTGGCAGTGCCGCTTTGGCCCCCTCTTGGTTATAGTTGTGGCGGCTTGACCGATTCTTATCAAATCCGACCCAAACACCGACGGCCAGATCTGCAGTATAACCGACGAACCATGCATCTACATTATCATTGGTAGTTCCTGTCTTACCCGCTGCTGGGCGCGTCAGCCCCATTATGTGTTTTGCACGCCTACCGCTTCCGTTTTGAATTACACTCTCTAAAGACGAAGTAATCTGATACGCGATCTTTTCATCTAAAACACGGGAACGTTCTACCTGATGGTCTTCAGAGGGATAGATTAAGGTCCCCGTTGTGTCAAGGATATATTGGATATGTACCGGCTTCGTCTGGATGCCGCCGTTGGCAAAGATTCCGTACGCTGCTGTTAATTCGAGGACTGTCATGCCGGACGCACCTAAAGAGAGCGCAGGCTTTGGGTCCATTGGGCTCTTAACTCCCATACGTTTCGTTAAATCGACGACGCGATTGATACCTTCCCAAATACCGTTCTCGCCTTTAGGAGTCTCCAAAACGGCTCTTGCGGTCGGTACGTTAATTGATTTTGCCAATACATCGCGCATAGTGAGGTTCCCCCTAAATACCCGACTATAGTTCCGGGGATACCATGCCTTCTGTCCGGGGAACGGTACGATGCCCCATTTCTTATCAGGGATGATTGTTGCTGGCGTTATGATTGAGGGGGCTTCTAATAAAGCAGCGAAAACAATCGGTTTAAAGGCAGACCCAGGTGGCCTCCTTGCACTTCCAACAGCGCGATTGTAGAAATTAATCTCCGTTTCCGTGATATGGTAATCGCGCCCGCCCACCATCGCTTTCACATGACCTGTTTGGGGTTCAAGCGCGATCAGGGCTGCCTGCAAATAGCTATCAATCGGATGAACACCTCGCGGATTCCGTTTATTCATATCATAATTGGGTAGGCTTCTTGGACCGTAAGTACTATCCATATAGCGGAGATGCTTCGCGACTTCTCGTTCAGCGATGGCTTGCATAGACATATCTATAGTCGTGTAAACCTTCAGACCGTCGCTGTACAATCTGTCTTTAAGTTCGGGGAGCCTGACGAGTTCTTCACGGATATACTTAAGGAAGTGTCCTGCCTCCTTTGCAGTAATTCTGGTCCGATTCTCATCCAGATTCTGTGGAAGTAATGGGGCATTTCGACTGACAAGCCATTCAGCCGCTGGAATGTATTCTTCTGCTAACATCCTATCAAGGACTACATCACGCCGATACTTAGCATCGTCAGGGTTGGAAA
The DNA here is from genome assembly GCA_965202725.1 of Candidatus Poribacteria bacterium. Lineage (GTDB taxonomy): Bacteria > Poribacteria > WGA-4E > WGA-4E > WGA-3G > WGA-3G. Next base: position 1,642,795 of record OZ241845.1, on the reverse strand, counting down.
AGGGAGAAAAGGCGAAAGGTCCTTTTGGCAAGGCTGCGAGCAAGGCACATTCGTGGTAGGTTAGTTCCGACACCTCTTTCCCAAAATATCCGAGTGCTGCTTGCTGAACACCGTGAAAAGTTTTGCCCCCATATCTCGATCTCCCTAAGTCTACATGATTCAGGTAGCGCTCTAAAATCTCATCTTTAGAGAAAACCTTTTCAATCCTCACAGCGAGGAGGATCTCTCTTGTTTTGCGGACGACGCTTCTTTTGGACCTCTGATTAAATAGGTAGATATTTCGCGCCAACTGCTGCGTGAGCGTACTTGTCCCAGCCAACCGGCTGCCGTGTACAAGGGTATTCTTTACTGCCCCGACGAGGCGTATCACATCAATTCCCCAGTGGTTGGAAAAACGGTGATCCTCAATAGCCATGAATGCACCGGTCAATTTCGTAGGCATTTGGAGCAGGGGAATCAAACGACGTGTGGATCCCTGATCATCAGCGAATTCGGCTATCATCTCTGGTTCAAGGTAAAAATTGTGGCGCACAGCACCATCACGACTGCGAATATCAGCTATTTTCCCATCCCGAACCGAAATTTGAACATGTCCTGCTTCTACGTCGAGATACGGATATTCAAAATCTCGCAGATGGATACGGACGGTGTGATTCCCTTGAGTATTCAAGGTCTCAGCATACTCCCCCGGTTCGCTCAATCTCGGAATAATTTCGGCAACCGGCTTATATTCTAAGCGGTTCAATTTATCAATCACAAACGCAATTTTATCCGCTTTTCGTACTTCGCAGACCGAAGAATAAACTTCCAAGTGTTGCCGCCATGTTTCGGTATCCACATTATATTCAAGTCGGTCGAGGTCAATGCCCCGCACATCTTCCCAGCACGCTAAGAAAATACCACCCGCAAACCCAATCGCAGCAAAGACAGCTAAAAATATAAGAATGCACACCCCCCAAAATAGGCTCAGGATTGCTTGAAAACAATGGTATAAGAATCGAAGCATTTTATTTTTTCTCCACTGTGATGTTTAATAGATAGGGTTTACACATGATGCTCTTTTATAGCATACCCCTCGCTTGCGGGGGACAGGAGGGTTGTGCCACCGAACGTCTGTGTTTTTTTTGACTTCCATCTAACAAAGCACCCCACGGTCAAAATTGCGTAAGTCCTGATAGAGAACAAGGTTACGGATACATATTTACGGTGTTCTATCCACCCTGGTCTTTCGGACGCGTTTAATGGTACAACCCACTACTCTTGTCTTTTTGGATTCCTTGGAAATATTTTCTCCGGTAATCACCAAATCTAAAGCGTTTTGGAGATAGTGCTTTGTGGGTTCTTTGGGGCTGTTGTCGATTGCTCCGGTGTAGCGGAGCACGCGTTTTGCATCGAGCAGAAATACCTCAGGTGTTCTTCTGGCTCCAAAATGATCCGCAATATTGTTCTCTGGGTCTTTTAGTACAGTGAATTCAAATTTGTGCTTCTCACTGTATTCTGAAATCTCTTTAACGCTCTCTTGTCTGTTTGAATTGATACCGATAAACTGTACATTCTTTTTTTCATAAGTTTTAACCAAAGTAACAATCCGTTCCGCATAATCCGTCACTATTGGACATTGTGTAGCGAGAAAAAGAATGACAGTAGCCGGTTTTTCTTCGCTCAATTTGTATAAAGTGTGCGGGGTGCCAACAGCGTCTTTGAGCGTGAAATCCTTGACGACCGTATCGAGTTTTACCTTCTCTCCGTTCGCTTGTGCAAATCCAGTACTCATAATCGTGAAGTATAGAACGAGCACAGCACATACGCGATACAAGAAAATGGCGATCGGTAGGGGATTCTCAACGGTCAGACAGTTATGCGTGAAAGAAGATAAAAAAAACGTTGGACGTTGCATTTCTAAATTTTCCTTTAATTAAAACGTTAGCAGCACTCTTCGGTTTCAATTTTATGGTAACTGATTCCCGTATGTAAAAAAATATTCATTTTTTCTTGTTTTCTTAACCTGCATATAGTATAATATAAATATATGCACAAATACTTATCATAGGTTAAAGGAGGTTTATTCATGGCAAAGAACTTGACCAAAAGGCAGCGCGAGATCTTTAATTACATCCAGCGATGTATTAGGAACGGTTATCCGCCAACCATTCGCGAGATTGGCAGTCATTTTGGTTTTTCAGAAAAGGCTGCACATGACCATCTCAGTGCGCTTGAAAAGAAAAAGTATATTAATCGAGAAGAAGGCAAGCCGCGGGCGATTTCCGTTTTGAAGGAAGCACAACCCAAAATTGCCCCCAGTAAATGGCTTGAAACACAGAGTACGAATCCGATTCTGATAGCAGCAGAACGGGATATTATAGAAATCCCGATTTTTGGGAGTGTGGGGGCAGGAACACCTCTCCTCGCTTCACAAAATATTGAAGGCACCCTTCCTATTCCGACGCGTATGGTAAATAATTATGAGTGCTTCGCCCTCCGCATCATCGGTTCAAGTATGATCGGAGTCGGTATCTTAGAAGGTGATTATGTTATCGTTAAGAGACAAGCGGATGCAGATCCGGGCGATATCGTTGTCGCTATGGTTGAAGATGAAGCAACGGTAAAACGTTTCTTTATTGATGGTGACCACATCCGGTTACAACCGGAAAATCCTGCTATTGAACCGAGTATTTTTAATATTAGTGATGTAATAATACTTGGTAAAGTCATCGGTCTTCATCGAGAAATGTAGCAACGAATTTTTCCGGATCAGCGCTTTTGGTTGATGGGCAGAATGAAGTATCTGCCCATTTCCACCCCAAATTTTACTAGGCGTCCAAAAAATCGGTTAACTCATGTAGATGCGAGAGCGTGATGTCGACCATAGATGGGTCGGGACATGTTTTGTTCTCATTACCAATAAGCCATGCAGTCCACATCCCTGCGTTCTTGCCGCCGACCATATCTGCAGCGTAACTATCCCCAACATAAATCGCTTGATTCGGTTCAACCTGCAATTCAGACAAAGCCTCCTCAAAGATACGCACATCTGGCTTCGCTATACCTAAAACTGTGGAATCTATAATCGAGCCAAAGAGTAGAGATAGTTCATAATCGTCACACCAGCCGCGTGTATTCCCAAAGTTATTACTAATTACAGCGAGCTGATAGGTGCCATGCAGTGTTTTGAGCCATCGCCGATTTTCTGAGAGGTTCTCGGCGACACCGCTGCAGAACCAGTCAACATATTCATCTTTCATTTGCTTACTCAGGCCTAATCGCTTATAAATTCCAGAGGCAATCGCATCGGCGGTTTCTTGCAAATTACAGCGTGCTGCCTGCTCAGAGGCGATCGCTCCGACCGGGAGCATTGACCCGTCCTGGTAAGCCCATTCATGAGAAGAATCTCCCAGAAAAAATTCTGATATTGTTGCTTTATCTGCCTCGTCGAATGCGTCGCGTGTAATTTCTGGACACCGTTCTCGGATAAACCGATATGTTCGTTCCAACCAATGGACCCCGTTTCCATCTAAAGTTCCGCCGAAATCGAATACAAGGGCGCGGATATTTTTCATTCACTCTCCCTCTTTCTCCATTTTATGTTCAAGCAGCACAAGTTTTCTGACGCAATTTACCTTCTAATGCCTTCACAACCTCAGCCGTCCCTATTTCCTGCATGCAGAGATGCGGCGCATCTTGTCGATGACATATCTGTTTGTAACACGGACGGCATGAGACAGGTTTTTCAATAACGGTATGTCCTGTTCCGTGAGGTTGATGGCGTAGCGGATTCGTTGGACCGAAGAACGCCACTGTTGGTGTCCCAACCGCTGCGGCAATGTGCATTGGACCGCTATCACAAGTTACACACACTTCAGACCTTTCCAACAACGCGCCCAGTTGGAGAATCTCTGTCTTCCCGACGAGATTAATAAGCGATAGCGAAGCGGGCAGTGCTTCTGCAAGTTTCTCTTCGTCAGACGAACCGACTAATACGATTTTGATTTCCGGTAGAAGCCGGGCAATTTGCTGGATAAGATCGGCGAAATTTGCTATATCCCATCTTTTCGTTGCCCAGGTTGTTCCTAAATTGAGGGCGACAATCCGGCTGTCGGGCAATATACCTTCAGCACGTAAGAGCCGGCCAACAAACTGTCTATCTGCATCTGTATGCCAAAACTCCAAAAAAGACGGCACAGCGTCAATATTGAGCAGTTTTAGAACGCGCAAGTATCGGTGGACTTCATGTATCCCGGTGTCGTCTTTACAAGACTCTGTTAGCAACACCCCACGTCCAGCGACATTTGTTCCAACGCGTATTGGAACGCGTGCCAGGAAGGGTAGGAGCGCGTTTCGGAACGAGGTCGGATGCAGTACAACAGCAATGTCAAATACTTTATCCCGTAGTTGCCACACAAGGTTCTTAACGGATCGATAGCGGCCTGCCGTTTTGTTATCAACGAGGCAGGTATCAACATAAGGGTGCGTTTGCATTAAAGCTGCCACGCACGGTCGCAAGAGAAGTGTCAGAGTAGATTCAGGATATGCACGTTTCAGGGCTCGCAAAGCCGGAGTCAGCATCACCATATCACCAATCCATCCCCCTGTTTGGCAGACCAGAATGTTTTGCATTGGAGACACCTGCGAAAAGGCGACGAGAAATGTCAAGATTCCCTTAGAAAAAGAAAGGGTTTGACCAGGCCTTCTTACCGGTTGCGTCAGTTATTTCAACGCGAACATATTTCACACTTTCCGGGATGCTGTAAGTTGCCTCGGTTAAGAGTTCCCCTTCAGCCGGTAGGACTTGCTTGCCCAGGGCGCACTGCGCTTTAAAAACAATTGATTGTGCTTCCGAACATTTGACAGTCAGCTCGTTGCCAGCTAACGTCAGATCCTTGATTTCAGGCCCGAGTGTAGAATAGAACGCGCCCGTCCGAAGTGATTCCATGATGCTATCAAGGGTCAACTCTTCCGCCTTGACCATAGTCCACCCGTGGAAGCAGTCGTGTTCTGTGCCGTGCGCGTCATCGGCAGCGATCCCGAAGACAGGCCCCGTTCTATCCAATAAATCATCCCACGCCTGCTCTGAAACCCCTTTGCCTATCCCCATACAGGTGTCATTATAGACTTCAACAGCGAAATAACCCTGCAACGGCAGATAATCCAAAATTGTATGTCCACACCAATACGGATGACACAAAACCGCTTCACCGCCCTGTGATTTAATGTCATCAAGGACTGAGTTCGGGTGCATCTTCGCGCAGTTTATCCGCTCATGTATATTAATAGCGACGATGTGATAGGTCCCCCCCCCATAAGGATTTTCAGGATGAACCTCGCTCCCTGATATTGCCAAAAAGTCGGAGGTCGTATAAGCCCCCACATCGTTGACCTTGCGGTGATCTGTTAGCACGAGAAAATCGTAACCTGCGTCCCGATACGCAGCGAATCGATCTGAGACGGAAAGTTGTCCATCAGATTCTGTGCTGTGGCTATGTGTATTCCCACGATACCACTGTCCGGGTTGTTGAAAAGGATTTGTATTAAACATTGCTCCCCCTCCTCTCTGATACTATGCACCAGCCTTTAGAGATAATGCTTTAATCTTTTGGACCTTATTGCTTGCCCATATACATATTCTATTTTACCATACTCATAACTTGCTTGTCAATTTTATTGAAAAACAGTTTTGATGTGCGTCACATTTCGTGTGGAAAGTTCCCGTTGAACGTTCATCAACATGGTGAACGGACAGGATCCAATACGAGAATATTCACATTTCTTGTAGGGGCGAGGTCCCCTCACCCACAAGGATTAGGAAACATAATCCGTCCGAGAAGCTTTATATCTTCTCGGACGGATTAAACAATAAGGGCGGTGTATGCTGCATACACCGCCTTTCATTTGTAGTTGGTAGGTTAATTCCAATAGATTGTATCCCTGAATGAACCTATTCATGTAGCGACACGTGCGCGTCTCTACGCCATTAGTCTTGCGTTTTCACATCGCCCCAGGTCGTCGTGAGCTTGCCCGCAGCGTTGACGTTGCCCCGAAGATGCGTGGTGCGCAAAGTCGTGCGCGTGCCATCTAAGGCGACGTCTTCTATCTGGTAATAGTAGACGACGTTGGGTTTCGCAGAGGTGTCCGTCCACGTATAGGCGTGCTTTTCAGCCGTCGTGCCGTGTCCGGGGATAATGCCTTTGAGGTTGACGACTGTGAACGTTCCGGTCTTTGTTTCACTGCGCAGTATATTGAAACCTGCGTTGTTCAGTTCAGACTCGGTGGTCCAACGGATGACGACTTGACCGGTGGCTGTGTCGCGTGCTGGGCGGAAGCTTGCCAGGGAGACGGGCAGGGGTCCCCCGCCATGGTGTCCTGGTGTGCTTACATCGTTTTTATCGCCGTAATAGGTCGTTTCGCTATAGCCTTCTGCGGAGCGCCCCGTATCCTGTGCGGAGATCCATCCACTCGGATCCATACCATCTTCAGCCTTACGACCTTCATATCTACGTATGATAGACGCGCGATGCCCATCGCTGTTGATACCCATCGGCAGAGCCCACTCGGGTGCATCGTTTGTGCGGCGATCCCCATCGGTGTTGCCGACTTCGTCAACGAGTTTCTTATCCTTGTCCGTGAGCTTCAGATAAAAACCTGTAGGGCTCAGGACTGTATCGGTGCGCGCTTCCATATCCAGAGCGGTGCGATGTGATGTCCAGAGGTCTATCGTGCGAGTATCCGGGAAATGGTCTCTGCCCGAGTTAGAACCACTGGTGGAAACAATCAATACCGTCTGATTCGGTGCGATGGTGACGGCACCGAGCGTGATCGTGGCGTTCTGACGGGCATCTAAGTTCTCATCGCGTGCGTTCTGTATCTCCAGTTGCCAGCCGTTCAGGTTCACACCCTGCGTCAGTGAAGAATTGTAAAGTTCTATCCACTGTGGGAGCGAACGTCTACCGGAGCCCGCACTAAACATGATCTCAGAGATCGCGACCTCAGCATCAGAGAGATCCGCAACTTTCTCTTTGAGGGCATCGTTAGCATAGCCGGGGGTGCCTCCGTTTTCATCGGTCTTAGCAGCCGTGCGGTCATAACCGATGCCCGTGAAACCCACTTTCGCCCAGTGCTTCTCACCTATACCGCTATTCTTACCATTCCGTTTATAGACGAGACCCGCACGGAAGTCCTCATCGGCACCATCAATCACGTTGCCGTGCCCCGCAGCCCATAACTGAAGGGGCCACACCTCTGTGTCAAAGCTACCCTCCTTTTTCTCAGCGAAATAGGTGCCACCATGATCAACAATGTGCGTTGACTTGCCCTCTTTGTCATTCGCACTGCGAAGGATCAGGTTATATTTGCCACTATTGGGTAAAACCAGCTTGCTATCTATGTAATACATGGATTGCACACCGCGTTTGACCCGATCCGCCGCTGCCTTGTTAATCGCAACGCCCGCAGCCAGATCATTCCCCGAAGCCGTCGGATCCGAGTTGGAAATCAACAAAATACCCCCCGCAGCGAGTTTCACGTTATCGTTATCCGGGAACGAGACCAACTCCGTCTCTTTCGCAACACCATCCACCGACATCACGAGAGTCAGCTCCCACTTCCTGAGGTTCATCTCACCCGTCGTGATGTTCCTGAGTTCAACCCAATCGTTGGCATCGCTGCTGCTATTGCCTATCTCATTGATTAGCACCTCTTGCGATAGCACCGTCGGGTCTGGTCGAGCTGCCACAGGATACGTACCAGGCGTCCCAAGACGATTACCACCCAGATTCCGGCTCGGTCTCCCAGAAGCAACCCAAGTACCCGAACGCTCCGGATCCCCATCATCTTTCGCATGATCCGCATGCCCGGTATTCGCTGTGTTGAACTGCTTCAGCTTCCGATACATAGACACAAGGTTCTCAGCATTAGCAGCAGTCGTCGCTTCAGAGCGACCCCCCTTGCTCGGGATAGCCCAGAAACCCGGATTACCCATATTGCTCACAAGATCCACACGACCCGCTGCTGACGAAGAAACCCCAGCTGGCTCCGGAACACCGCCTTGCCTAAAGTCAAGCATCCAACGCGACCCGTCAAAGATAATGTCCGAACCCGTCTTGTTGTAGACTTCAATCCACTGGCTATACTTAGAACGACCCCCTAAAGTAGCATCCTTGGCAGCCATGATCTCCGTGATCTTCAAATCACCCACTGCCGCACCCGCAGGCCCTTTAACGATAATCGTGCCACCATTCAGGAAGAAATCCATGAGATCCGCCATATTCGAAACGGGGATGGTGTTTACGCCACTGGCAATACCCGTGTCGCTTGCCATCGCACCCGAATGCACAAGAACCCCAAAACCTTTGCTTGGAATCACATTATCTATATCGGTTACAGTGAGAGTGAACATCAGCTGGGCATTACCGCTGCTGTTGGTCGCAGTGTAGGTAAAAGTAGTTGCTGCCATTGCAGATCCTGTGGGAGTCCCACTCAGCAGCCGAGTCCCTGCAGTAAACGCAAGACCCGCAGGTAAGGCAGGGGTTAGGCTGTAGGTGATACCCGTGCCAGTTGCCATCGGAAGTTCTATAGCCCGCATTGCTACACCTACAGTCAACATCTGATTGGCAATCACCGTACCAGCAGAAAACGTAGGCGCCGGCACAGTGCCAACAGTGATAGTGAACGTCTTGGTGTCCCTACCCGCACTGTTCTCCGCAGTGTAGGTAAAAGTAGTCGCCGACATCGCAGCAGCGGGAGTCCCACTCAGCAGCCGAGTCGTCGCATTAAACGCAAGACCATTCCAAGCGGCCGGTGCCAGCGAGTAAGTCACGCCAGTCCCCGTTGCCATCGGTAATGTTTCGCTCACTGCCATACCCACAGTGTAGGTCTTAGCTGGAACAATTGGTAACACAGGAACATCTGTAGGTGGGGGATTGACAGTGAGAGTGAAAGTCAGCTGGGCATTACCCCCGCTGTTTGTGGCAGTGTAGGTATACGTAGTTGCTGCCATTGCAGTTGTGGGGGTGCCACTCAGCAGCCGGGTCGCTGTAGTAAACATGAGACCCGCAGGTAAGGCAGGGGTTAGGCTGTAGGTGATACCCGTGCCAGTTGCCATCGGAAGTGTCAGAGCCGGCATCGCCACACCTACAGTCAACATCTGATTGGCAATCACCGTACCAGCAGAAAACGTAGGCGCCGGCACAGTGCCAACAGTGATAGTGAACGTCTCGGTGTCCCTACCCGCACTGTTCTCCGCAGTGTAGGTAAAAGTAGTCGCCGACATCGCAGCAGCGGGAGTCCCACTCAGCACCCGAGTCGTCGCAGTAAACGCAAGACCATTCCAAGAAGCTGGTGTCAGCGTGTAAGTCACGCCAGTCCCCGATGTTACCGCCGGCAATGTTTCGCTCACTGCCGTCCCCGCAGTGTAGGTCTTATTTCCAACTGCTGGTAACACGGGAGCACCTTCTCTAGGATTGACAGTGAGAGTGAACGTCAGCATAGCACTACCGCTGCTGTTCGTGGCAGTGTAAGTATAAGTAGTTGCTGTCATTGCTGTTGTGGGGGTGCCACTCAGCAGCCGGGTCGCTGGCGTAAACGTCAGCCCCGCAGGTAAAGCAGGGGTTAGGCTGTACGTGATACCCGTGCCAGTTGCCATCGGAAGTGTTAGAGCCGGCATCGCCGTCCCTACAGTCAACATCTGATTGGCAATCACCGTACCAGCAGAAAACGTAGGCTGCGTCGGCGTCGCTCTCGGCGTCTCTGTCACCGGTTCAGAAGGCTCGCCTGCCAACTTCTCAAGAGTCGCCTTCAGACGAATACGCACTGTGATAGCCGTGCCATTCACACCCAGTATCGCTAACGGATATACTGACACTGCCACCCAATCATCAGTATCCTTTTTATATTCATACAAGGACACATTGCCCGACGTGCCATCCGTCCAAGTCACCGTTATCCTACCATCACCCGCAACCGCCGCAACACCCACAGGGGCAACTTGCGACTCTTTGGGACCCGGCTCCCCAGACACAGCGGCAGAGGGCGTGCCCGCAGGCGTAGAACGGATACGGACTGAGATCGGAATGCCAGCAGCCCCACGGATGACCAACGGATATGCTGACACAGCCACCCAATTCACGCCGCCATCGGTGCTATACTCATACCCCGTAGCCGAACCCCCAGTCCAAGTCACCGTTATCTTCCCTGGCCCAGGTTCCACAACAACCCCCGTCGGCATATCGCCGTCAGGGTCGCCATCGCCGTTGCCATCGCCGTCCATGTCATCGTCAACGGTTGGGACTGGTGTAGGGGGCTGTGGGGGTGTCTGTGGTGCAGGGGTCTCTACCGGCGGTCTCTCACCGTCCGCGGTCAGTATAACTAGCGTAAAACCGAGGTGTGCATCCCTATCAGATACATGACTGCCGCTATCAACTGCAGTATAGGTAAAGTAAATTAGGGCTGCTTCAGTAGGGGTGCCAGCAAGGGTCCGAGTCGCCGCTGTGAATGTTAAACCGGCGGGAAGAGCCACAATAGAGTTGTCGGGATGGGGAAGCCTTCCCGTCAGCGTATACGAAGTCGTATCGCCATCCTCTTGCGTTGCCGCTGGCAAAACGAGATTGAACGCCTGCCCTACCCGCCCAACTTGCTCAGCCGGCGTTACCTCGCTACTAAACACAGGCTGGGAATGCACAGTGATATTAAACGTCTGCGTAATTGAGGTCTCACCCTGTGCCGAGGCAGTTAGTGTATATGCTGTGGTCGGGCTGCCTACCGTGACAGTCCCTCGGATTCTGGGGTAATTCGCAATATCCTTTATAAGGGTCAAACCAGTAGGGAGGTCAGGTGCTATCGAGTAAGTTATCTGACTGAGGTCTTCGATACCCCCAGCTCGTGACACAACATGGTCAAGGCTCTGGGTTTTAGAAAATTCTAAATCGGGTTGTGTAGCAGGGTCCCATGTAAGTGCAGCGTCTACAGCAGGGGGCAGCAGCAAGGCAACTGCAAACAAAACTATGAAACTTGCTAACGAAAATCTCATTTTCTTTGATAACATGATTTATTTCCTCCTAAAAGAAACTATCGTTTGGACAATCTTGTGAACTTATGGGGCTTTCAAAAGCCCCGGGGTATTGTTTTTGATATTAGGTTTTCCTGAGTTGCAGGATCTAACGGGTTAGGGTACAAAAACTGGCACAGCTTAACAGGATGCGCAACCTAACAGGAAATCCTGCTACGAAGCGTTTAGGGCGGACGCAAAGCGAACAGAATAGCCAGATAGAGACACGCGGGGAGTGAGAAGCAATCCGAGCAGCCGCTGATAAGGTGTCTTCGCGTATGTTCTATTGGAAATAGCGGGGGTAGGCTTCTCTCGACAGGGGGTGGGGGAAAAAAACGAGGGTTGGGTGAAGTTAACTGTTGGTTGAATCTGGGGGGGGGGGGGGGGGGGGGGAACAAACAAAAAGTTAATATCGCTGCTAACGAAAGACACCAAGAAGCGAACCGGCCACACGGCACAAGAGACACATCGCATCGTTTCACTTCTCACTGCTTTTACTGCAAAATTAACAACTCGACTATACATCGCTGTTCGCTGTCCTTAACGCGTTTGCCTCCGCTTGCGGGGGTTGTTCCTCTCCCCCTGCTTGCGGGGGGTCGGGGGGGCCTATGTTTACGGAAAACTTGCTTTCAGGTTAATATCAATTAAGACGGACGCAATTTTGACACTGGTCCTCCGGTTCTGTGGGATGGCGTTCTGTGAAAAAATACAAGCACTCGGGTGGCATAACCTAACAGGTTAGGCTACAAAAGAGTAGACTACATCCATCCTAAGAAAGTATACACTATCTCAACCCTAAATGTCAAATTATTTCTTCACGTTGAGAACTGAGGCCAATCGTAAGGGTTGGGTTCTCCAACCCTTACGCGTGTCTCAAATTTTTGGCGAAAACATGATTTTACCGAAAAACGCCCTATTCAACGCCTTATCTTCCGCACTCACCTCAAAATCCGCGTCCTCTATTTCAGAGAGATTGACATAAAGTTGATTTTTATCCAACAATTTAGTGAGTAGGCGTTTCTGTTTCTCTATGTCGTCGATGGCGATAAAATCTTGGACGGCTTCTGCCGGCATTTCCGGATTGACATACCAGTTCAAGAACGCGTTTTCAGCGATTTCTTGCCAGAGTGCAACGAGTTCTTCAGAAGACTGTGCAGTTTGAATCTTGTCTATGTAGGTTTGGTTGTATTGCATCAACTCGCAGTAGATGAAATCGCCGCCGCCCTGCCAATTGACCCTTTCAGAAATGCCACCTTGTTCACCAGCAATCACTTTTTTTAGCCGCTCAACAGGAAGGATGTCGGCATAATTCATTTGCTCAATGCCGATATATTGTCTGCTCATTTTGTGGGCAGCAGTGGTGCTCGTTCCAGATCCGAGATGAAAGTCAAGAACAATGTCGCCTACATCGCTACCGAGTTCAATAATCCGTGCGATCAGATATTCCGATTTTGGGTAATCGAAGACTTTTCTGCCGAACAATGCCTTTATATGTTCAGTCCCTCTTTGATTTACAAATTCCTTTTCATTCCAGACGCTTCTTTGTCGTTTAGAGGCACTTCTGTGTTTTTGGACAATCATGTAGCCGCCGTCGCGTTTTGCTTTCCCTTTTATTTCTGTGTTTAAGTATTCACGCGCCCTTTCCCTACCCCATCGCCAAACTGTCTGGACACCTTGAGATTCTAATGGCATTACTTCAATAAAGCCTTGCTTTCTTTCTAAGGAGATTTCCAGTAAACCGGCTGCATCCTCGTCAACTGGGTTGACATAAAATGGGTAGAACAAATTTGGGCGATTCTGTGCGTTAAATAGGATATTGCGGTTTCTCAACTCCATTAAGTTAAAGCCGCCGAGTTCATCTTCGTAGTTAAAATTTTTATTTTTTTCTGCTATTTGATTAAGTGCTGTCTGTGATTCTTTTGAATATACGAGAAGATATTCGTGGGTTCGCGCGATCCCACCATAATCTCTACCACCTCTATTTATCACAACTACGGAATTGGACACAAAATTTTGACTACCAAACACCTCATCCATCAAAACTTTCAGATATGATTGTTCATTATCATCGCACTGAACGACAATTACCCCATCGCTTCTTAATAGTTCCTTTGCAACCTCTAAACGATTTCTCATGAACGTCAGCCAACTGGAATGGTTAAAGTTATCGTTGTAACTGAAACTGTCAGTCCTCGTGTTATACGGCGGATCAATATAAATCAGTTTGACTTGTCCGCGGAATTGCTGTTTAAGGGTGTGGAGGGCGATGAGGTTATTCCCTTTGATAATCAGATTTTCTCGGATTGTGCCGTTCTCGCCACGTTGGAAAGCTTTTACCTTTCGTTCACCTTCAGCAGTGTGGCGTTTATAGTTTGTGAGGACTTTCGGATCAAACATCCGATTGATCTCGTCTTGTGCAAGAGTTTCGTTGAAGAATATCTCTTTGCGCTTCTCCTCTTCTTTCGTCTGTCCACCCTCTAATACACAATCTTTGTAGGGCCAGACGAGTGAAACTTCGCCGCGCTCGTGTAGGAATTTGCCACCGATGTTCAAGCCGATCTTGTTGCGGAATTGTGTATAGGAATTGGCAAGGAAGTTTTTATCAGTGATATAATTGATGAAAGTATTGTAATTGAAAACCCAATGCCCATCTATCTCGTCAAAGAAGGTTGCCTTTATCTTATCATCGGTAAGCAATAATTTGATGAGGCCGTGATTGAGTCGCCATGCGTGGTCTCTGACGGCAGCGGGGATGAGCTCGCCTGCATCGTCAAGGAAGCCGGGATAGGTTTTGAGGAGTGTGGTCAATTTTTCGTTGAAGTTCTGTTCTCGCATAGGGTAATAGCTCTTCGTTTTGTTTAGGATAGCAACGATTCAGGGATAGGTTTTCTCACCAATATAACTTAATATTAAGTTTAAAATGTTTTAAGCGAAAAGTCAAGGAAATATTGTTTTTTGGATCGGTAATTTTATAAAACTGAACGCCCCTGAATACAAAAAATTTAAAAATTGACAAGATAACGTACTTAATGATATAATCTTGCAAATGTGAAAGCCTAAAACATACAGTAATGAGAATATGAAAACGTTGAGCTTCATATTCCTTCTCCGCAGGAGAAAAATTTTATGAAATCCTACAGGCAAATCGTTGAGGAAGCCAAAACAGAAATACCAGAAGTAACAGTTGACGAAGTGAAAGCCGAACAGGAGGCAGACGGTGATTTCGTACTGCTGGATGTTCGCGATGAAGACGAGTATCGCGCCGGCTATATCCCAGATGCTGTTCATGTTACACGTGGGATGCTCGAATTTTCTGTTGAAAATTATATTCCCGACCGAAACCAAAAGGTCGTCGTGTATTGTGCAGCAGGACTCCGTTCCCTGCTCGCTGCCAAATCACTCCGCGAAATGGGGTACACCGATACCGTTTCTCTTGCGGGCGGCTATCGGGATTGGATGGCTGCAGGGTTCCCGACTGCCCAAGACAAACCGATGTCACATGATCAGCTGGATCGTTACAGTCGGCATTTTATGCTGACAGAAGTCGGCGAACAGGGGCAAGCCAAACTCCTTGGTGCGAAGGTCCTTATGGTTGGTGCAGGCGGTTTAGGTTCACCGGCGGGTGTGTACCTGGGCGCTGCAGGTGTGGGACACCTCGGTATTATTGATTCTGATGTTGTAGAACTCAGTAACCTTCAACGTCAGATACTTCATCGTACGGAATCAGTCGGCACACCGAAGGTGCAATCAGCGACAACAACGATTAAGTCGTTGAATCCGGACATTGACATTACACCCTATAATCTCCGTCTGACTGCTGCCAACGTTGAAGAAATTTTCTCAGAATACGACATGATTGTGGACGGATGCGATAACTTCGCTACCCGCTATCTTGTCAATGACGCAGCGGTGCTGCTGAACAAACCGATTGTTCACGGTAGTATCTTCCAATTTGAAGGACAGGTATCGCTCTTTAAACCGCACGAGGGCCCTTGCTATCGATGCATGTACCCGACACCGCCGCCGCCCGGTATGGTACCGAGCTGAAGCGAGGCTGGAGTCCTGGGCGTGCTCCCAGGCGTAATTGGTGTCATGATGGCAACTGAAGCGATTAAATACATCCTCGGTATCGGCGATCCCCTCATCGGCAGGCTCGTTCTTTATGAAGCATTGGGTATGACGTACCGCGAGATGAAAATCAACCGAGATGAAAATTGTCCGCTCTGCGGCGATAACCCGGTCATTACAAAACTAATTGACGACTACGATGCCGCTGCGGAGAATCCGGAAACCTTCGCTCCCGCAGCTGACTAACATCGGACAGAGACAACTACGAGGAGAAACGTATATGCTGCCTTGCCCTGATTGTAATAACCCGCTAACCCACTTCCCGATTGAAAACGACGATATAGATATGGTTAGCTGTGATGGGTGCTATGGCGTTTGGCTTGTTTATCCGGGTGACGATCTTGAACGGGTAGACAGCGTCACTTTTGATGAGCTCGTTGAGGCTTACGGCACTGAATACCCGATTGATGTCGATCCGAGTACAGTGGAGTTGCCTGAACCCGTCGAAGACGCTTTGATGTGAATCCAAAAGCCCAGTAACGACGTAAATAGTTTATAGTGAGGTTTAGAATGAATGAAACATTCCACAACGGGCGAGGCCCCCTCGCCCCTGCGGCATGTTAAGCCCTTTGATAGCGTGTGTTCAAGTGTCCTTATTAATGCCAAGTTCTACTACCAGCTAAGAGATTGAGAAAAAAGTAGAATTTTTCTTTTCAATATGCTACAATAATTCTAATCCACTTCTCTTAAGGAGGTTGTTAATGCGAACTATCATTTTATTGACAGTTTTAAGTCTTATTGCTTTGCCTGCCTTTGCACAAAAATACATGAGTTGGGAAGCGGAAGACTTTAGCAGTTCAAACGGCACAAAATTTGAGGTTTTTACAGTCCCAACCGATCACCCAGGGAACGCTGCTGAAGGTGTAGACGATTACACCGTCACAGAAGCATCCGGCGGGGCCTACATCGGCTCGCATAACGGTGCTACCAACGACGGTGGTGATTGGGTAAAATATGAGTTCTCAGTCGAAGCAGATGCTTGGCATTTTTGGGGACGCATTATCGCTCCGTCAGTTGGTGATAACTCCTGCTACTGGGTACTCGATGCGGCTGACGGTGATGTTGCTTCTACCAATGATGCCACTATGAATATCTGGGATTTCTTTGAAGCAGAATCCCTCCGAGTCGGCTATACAACCGACTGGGTCTGGTTCCGGTTGAATACGCGTGATGGCCCCTTTGAAGGTACAGAGCTTGTTCAACACGGCGACGATCCGGTTCCGTTGGAGTTGTCTGATGGAGAGCATACCCTGCATATTGCGCATCGCGAAGACGGCACATACATTGATAAAATTTTCGCGACCACGGATATCGAGTTCGATCCCAACGCAACCGATCCGCAGACTGCTGTTGAAGCGCCAAACAAACTCACGACGACGTGGGGTTCGCTTAAAGGCGGATTCTAAATAGAACAAACATTTAAAGGCATCCACTCGCTGGGTGCCTTTAAATGTATCACCACAACGCGGGATATACGGAAAAATTGAAGAATTACTGTTACCTCTCGCTCGGTGCTAAGACCACACCCTTCCTCCTCCCTATTCTCATACTTGTTGTCAGTTGTATTGCCCTTCCGTCTACAGCCAAAAATAGAATCCACTTCACTGAGCAGACGCAGCAAGCCGGTATCGACTTCAAACACGCCAATGGCGCGTCGCAGCACAAATATCTACCCGAAACGATGGGATCCGGTGGGCTCTTTTTTGACTACGACAACGATGGACATCTCGACATCTACCTGGTCAACAGCGGCACGCTCGACCGCGATATGCAACATCAGAGACACCCCAACGAAATGAACATTCTCTATCGAAACAGTGGTGATGGCACGTTTGTCGATGTTACAGTAGCAGCTGGACTTCAACACAATCAAGGATACGGTATGGGCTGTATCTCCGCAGATTATGACAATGATGGTGACGCGGATCTCTATCTCGCGAATTTCGGTCCAAACCAACTCTATCGGAACAATGGCGATGGCACCTTTACAGATGTCACATCATACGCAAGGGTCGGTGATGGGAACTGGAGTGTTAGCGCCTCCTTCGGAGATTTCAACCTCGACGGATATTTAGATATATATGTTGTAAATTATCTGGATTACCCCCTCGAAACAGCCCACGCCTGTTTTCTGGAGGGCGTACATATCTACTGTGGGCCCCACGAATATCCTGGGATCCGTGATACACTCTATCGGAATAATGCGGATGGGACTTTTACAGATGTCACTTCCCGAGCTGGACTACACAACGCCGGTAAAGGCTTAGGAACCCTCTTTACAGACTACAACAACGACGGTTACCCTGATATTTTTGTTGCTAACGATGCTGTTCCCGATTTTCTCTATCGCAATAACCAGGACGGGACTTTTACAGATATCGCAGTAACAGTAGGAGTCGCTTACAATTCAGAAGGCCGATCGACAGCGAGTATGGGGATCGCTTTGGGGGATTATGATAATGACGGTGCTTCCGATCTCTTTATCACAAACTTCTCCTTGGAAGTTAACAGTCTTTTTCGCAAAGACGACGGTGGCTTCTACACGATGACAACTTTTGAAACTGGGCTTGCTGATCCGAGCTTCGCGCAGCTCGGTTTCGGGACGGAGTTTCTTGATGCGGATAACAACGGCACACTCGACCTCTTTGTCGCAAATGGGCATGTGTGGGATAACGTATCAGAGATAACACCATCGCTCTCCTATAGACAGAAATGCCAAATTTTTGAAAACACCGGTGTAGGGCAATTCAGGGAACTCTCCGAAACAGCGGGAACGTTTTTCAAACGTCCAATCGTTGCACGCGGCGCAGCTATCGGCGACTATAACAGGGACGGTGCAGTAGATATTCTTATTACATCCAACGGTGGAGACCCTGTGCTACTACGAAACGATTCTCAAACGGAAACTGAAAAAAACAATTGGGTGAAAATTCAGCTTGTTGGAACCAAAAGTAACCGGGATGGTATTGGTACGAAAGTATGGGTACGGACAGCGGCAACGATGCAATACCGAGAAGCAACTTGTAGCGGGAGCTATGCTTCAGGTAGTGAGAGGATTCTTCACTTTGGTATAGGTTCAGAAAAAACAATCCAATCTATTAAGGTAGAATGGCAAAATGGACACATCCAGATGCTTGATTTTTCAAACGCGGAAAGCTCAATAAACCGAGTTATCCGGATCCGAGAAAATCCTTTAAGGTGAAACTTTAGATTTTGCTGAAATTTCGGAGTGCTCGCGGCATTTGTGTTGACATACGGTTTATTCGCGCGTATAATAGTAACGGAATTACACCTAATTATGGAGGCACGTTTAGAATGTCTCAATTTTTTGATCTTTTAACATGTGAGGAATAATCGATTGGCTCAACAAAAAGCAACGAATATCACGTGGCACGCAGCAACTGTCACGGCAGAAAATAGAGAAAAATTACTGAATCAGAAAGGCTGTGTGATTTGGTTCACGGGACTTTCGGGGTCCGGTAAATCGACTTTGGCAAACGCAGTCGAATACGTATTGCACCAGCAGAACCACCACACATACGTTTTAGATGGCGACAACGTTCGACATGGATTGAACAGGAACTTGGGCTTCTCCCCGGCGGACCGTGAGGAAAACATCCGTCGTATCGGAGAAGTGGCGAAACTCTTTGCGGACGCAGGTACTATCGTTATGACTGCTTTCATCTCACCTTATCGCGCCGATAGGGATGCGGCGAGAGCCCTCATTGCGGAGGGGAGATTTGTCGAAGTTTTCGTTGATTGTTCACTCGAGGTCTGCGAAGAACGCGACACGAAAGGTTTATACAAGAAAGCACGCGCCGGGGAAATTAAGGAGTTTACGGGTATTAGTGCGCCTTACGAACCGCCCGATCCCCCTGAAGTCATAGTCAATACCGAGGAACTTTCTATCGAAGAAGCGGCACGGCTAGTCGTGGACTCTCTCGTCAAAGCGGGCTTAGTGCCTGCGGGCAATTAGGGCGAGAGAAAAGAGAACTCCAGGACCCTATAGTGGGCAGAACTTGAATGTCAATAAATCATGAATGTCGTTCCAAAAGAATTTATCCGCGTGATGCCAGATATAATGCAGATGAGACCGGCACCGGGTTATGAACGCTCAGATTTTCCCGGTGGATTAGAAGAGGAGCGCGAATAGGGATGAGCTAAAATCGGCATCCCAATTGGGAAGAACATCAGGAACAGTTGAAAATAGCCGCCGAACGAGTTGGCATTCCGATTCCATTCTAAATGTTGACACGACATAAAGGATCACTAACATTGTGCAAGGACAATAAAGAATGAAACTCATCCAATTTCATCTACCAAACTTAGGCAAGCGGGTCGGGATTGTTACCCGCGAAGAGGAAGTCATTGATGTAACAAGTGAGGACTCACCAAATGTATTAGCAACATTGGAACTTGCCCATCGGGAGCAAGTCAGTCTCGGTGTAATACTCGCTGATATCCAAGAAAAGGTGGCGACTCCTACCCCGATCCAACTTCATTCACACGCCGAGGAAGAAAATGCAACCGCGGAATCGGATGGGCTTACGTTAAAAAAATTAAATGTCGCGCCTCTTGAAAATGTCCCACATCTCTTAGCACCGATTGACTCTCCTGAAGTTTGGGGGTGCGGGGTCACCTATAAACGGAGCGCGGATATGCGCGACGATGACAGTGAACAGGACATCTACAGCCGCGTCTACTCTGCCGATCGCCCTGAGATATTTTTCAAGGCGACTCCATCACGCTGTGTAGGTCCTAACGGTTTTATCGGGATTCGGAGCGATTCCACGCTGACAGCGACCGAGCCAGAGCTCGCTTACGTTCTCGGTGCCACCAGCGAAATCATTGGATATACGCTCTGTAACGACGTATCCGCCTGGGATATTGAACGGAACAATCCGCTCTATCTACCGCAATCCAAAGTCTTTTATGGGTGTTGTGCCCTCGGTCCGATGTTTGTTACACCTTCTGAAGTAGATGACCCGTATAATCTGGATATGGCGTGTACCGTTCTACGCCGCGATGAAGTTATCTATGAAGGTAGTGTGAACACCTCCCACATCAATTGGAAATTTGAACAACTCACAGAATTCCTGATGCGGGATAATCCGATTCCGTTCGGCACCATCGTTTCGACAGGGACAGGCATCATTGTGCCAAACGATCTACCGCTTGCTGCAGGCGATGTCGTTGAAATAGAAATTGATGGGTTCGGTACCTTATCAAACCCTGTTAAGCAGCTTTAGGAGATACAGAATATGAAACCCAGTGAACCTTTCATCGGCATGCACAAAACGGAGCTGGATACCCCCGCGCTACTCATTGATTTGGATAAAATGGAAGCTAATATACAGACGATGGCAGCTTATTTTACGACAGTGAATGCGATGTTACGGCCACACGTAAAAACGCATAAAACACCTATCATCGCACACAAACAGATTGCGGCAGGGGCGATTGGCGTTACCTGTGCAAAGTTGGGTGAAGCAGAGGCGGTGATTCACGCGGGAATCCGAGACGTACTTATTGCCAACCAAATTGTTGGTACACAAAAGATTGCACGCCTTATTAATCTTGCAAAACATTCTGAGATTATGGTCGCCGTCGATAACGCACAGAACGTGCAAGCCATCTCCGAAGCAGCATCGACGAAAGATACAAACGTCAGGATGTTAGTGGAAGTTAATATCGGCATGGATCGCTGCGGCGTGGAACAGGGTGAACCCGCATTGGCACTGGCTGAACTAATACGCAAAAGTCTAAACGTCGAATTTGCAGGCTTAATGGGGTACGAGGGGCATACTGTCGCGAAGCCGGACAAAGCAGAACGGAACGCTGCTGCACGGGAGGCTATGCAAATTCTGGTGGACGCGAAACATTATCTCGAAAAACGAGGTGTTGCAGTCCCTATCATGAGTGGTGGTGGCACGGGAACCTTCAACATCACGGGGAGTATGCCAGAAATGACAGAGGTACAAGCCGGTTCTTATGTCTTGATGGATTCCACTTATCGAAACGTCCAAGGTGTCGGAGACCACTTCGACTGCGCGCTATCGGTTTTGGCAACTGTTGTGAGCCGCCCGGCACCGGATCGGATTATAGTCGATACAGGTTTAAAAGTACTTGCCAAAGAGTTTGGCATACCTCAACCCGTTCGGGTAACAGGCGTAGAGATGACTGGGCTCTCTGAAGAGCACGGAACGATGCGGGTATCTGACGAAAATGTGTCTCTCAGCCCTGGAGATAAACTCGAAATTTTACCAACGCACTGTTGCACTACAGTGAATCTCCACGACAGATATTACGGCATCCGCGATGGAATTGTCGAATCTGTGTGGGAGATTACAGCAAGAGGCAAAGCACAATAATGATTACAACAACGACACATACGGTTGAAGATAGAAAAATTCGGCAATATATCGGGCTTGTTACGGGTGAGGCTATCATGGGTGCGAATGTGTTTCGCGATTTTATGGCCGGTTTGACAGATCTTGTCGGTGGGAGATCGGGCACTTATGAAAGCAAGTTCGCGGAAGCCCGTGAGACGGCTATCCAAGAGCTACAACAAGAGGCACAGCGTAAAGGTGCTAATGCCGTCGTCGGGATTGACATCGACTATCAGGTACTGGGTGCCAATAACGGCATGCTGATGGTGACGGCAACCGGTACGGCTGTGAAAATTGACTGAACTCGGTTTGTTTTTTGGAAATATTTAATGTTATTCTATAATTAGAATTCATTTTCGGTGTTCCTTGATACAAAACCCACAAAAAAATAAAGGAGTTTTTAGCAATGCAAAGTAAAACGTTGTTTACTCGATTTTCGCTTTCAGGGTTAAGCGTCTTAATTTTCGGTTTTGTCCTATATCTGTTGGCTACACCAGCGCCTGCCCATGCACAACTCCCCAGTGATGCGATGGAGATCGTGCAGGCGCGTCAACTCACACCTGATGACATAAGAGCAGCACTTTCAACCTATACTCCAACGGGTAGGCATGACGAATACGTAATGTTTACATCAGGGGGACACAGCGGACAAGTGATCGTTGTTGGCCTACCTTCCATGCGTATCCTTAAAGTTATTCCGGTCTTTACGCCAGATCCGTGGCAGGGTTATGGTTACGGTGTAAAAGAATTGCCCTTAAACATAGGAAACAGGGGGGTTAGGGTTGATGGACAAGACCTCACTTGGGCGGATACGCATCATCCAGCCTTAAGCGAAACTGCGGGGGATTATGATGGGCAATACCTTTTCATTAATGACAAAGCGAACGGACGTGTTGCAACGATCGACCTGAGAGATTTTGAGACGAAACAGATCGTCAACAATCCGGTAGTTCTCAATGATCACGGTGCAACCATGGTAACACCTGACACAGAGTACGTCATTGAAGGTTCCCAGTACGCGATGCCTTTAGGGAATGAATATGCGCCTATTTCTGAGTATAAGGAAAAATATCGGGGGTTGATGACTTTTTGGAAATTCAATCGGGAGAAAGGGCGCATTGTGGAAGAAGAATCTTTCGCAGTAGAGCTTCCACCGTATTGGCAAGACTTAGCGGATGCCGGGAAGTTAGCGAGCGATGGTTGGGTTTTCTGCGGATCCTTTAACTCCGAGATGGCCACCGGTGGGATTGAATCCGGAAATCCGCCTTTTGAAGCCGGGACCAGCGAACGCGATATGGATTACCTTCACCTCATTAACTGGCGCAAAGCCGAGCAAGTCTTCAAGGCGGGGAAAGTCAAAAAAGTAAAAGACTTCCCAGTTATCACGCTTGAAACATCCGTAGCGGAAGGGTTACTTTATCTCACCCCTGAACCGAAGAGCCCACACGGTGTAGATGTGAGTCCGAGTGGCAACTACATTGTTGTTTCGGGTAAACTTGATCCACATGTGACGGTCTACCATATTAATAAAATCAAACAAGCCATTACAGATAAAGACTATGAAGGCACAGATGAATATGGGGTTCCGATCCTTCGGTTTGACGCTGTCCTTGAAACACAAATCGAGGTGGGTCTCGGGCCACTGCATACACAGTTTGATAACCAAGGTTACGCTTACACCAGTCTCTTTTTGGATAGTGCTGTCGCCCGGTGGACTCTTGGACCTGATGCAAAATACAAAGCCCCAGAACGTTCGTGGCGGCTGATCCAGCAGCTACCCGTTCATTACAATATCGGCCACCTCGTAGTTGCTGAAGGGGATACCGTGGAACCCGATGGTAAGTACCTTGTTGCACTCAACAAATGGGCGGTAGACCGTTTCCTGAATGTCGGGCCGTTACTGCCGCAAAATCTCCAACTGGTTGATATATCCGATAGTGGCGACAATATGGCTCTGCTTTATGATATGCCCCTTGGCATCGGGGAGCCACACTATGCCCAGATTATGAAAGCCGATAAATTGTCAGCATGGGAGGTTTACCCGGAAGTCGGATGGGACACTGTTAAACAACAGAAGCACTCAAAGGCATCAGAAAAGGGGTCGGTAACGCGTAACGGAGATACAGTAGAAATTTCAATGACAGCTATCCGTAGCCATTATGAACCCGAAATCGTAGAAGTTAATCAAGGTGATAAAATCATCTGGACTCTGACGAATCTTGAGCGCACCTACGATGCGACTCACGGCTTTGCGTTGCCGGGTTACAATATTACCTCAAGTATCGAAGCCGGTGAAACAGTAACACTTGAGTTCACAGCCGACAAACCAGGTGTCTACTCGTTCTACTGCACAGAATTCTGTTCTGCGCTACATTTAGAGATGGTAGGATATTTCCTCGTCAAACCTTAAGAGTATATACTGGTAAGTATATAAAGGAGGAAAGCCGGTGCGTTTTGAGGGAACATCTTGGCAACATCAGTTAGTAAAGGGATTACTTATCACTGCGGGCCTTCTCTTGCTCCTTTCGCTATTTTTTCCGTACTGGCGCGTAGATTTAGAGGCGGGTATCTATCCCAAGGGGTTATCACTTCAGGTGCATCCCTCTCATGTTGAGGGAGATATCAAAGAGATTGACGACCTCAATCACTACATTGGGATGCGAAAGTTGCAAGATGCGGGGCAGTTGGAACGCGTTATCGCTATCCCTGCGATTGTTCTCGCAGGCTTGTGCCTTATCCTTGCCCCATTTGTGCCGCGAAAGTGGTCGTTCTGGTTAATACTGCCTGGGTTGGTGTTCCCTGTGATCTTCCTGGGGGAATTGTATTGGTGGCTCCGTGACAGCGGATTGAATCTGGATCCCAGCGCTCCACTCAATCAAACAATCAAACCTTTCATCCCTCCACTTTTCGGCGAAGGTCAAATTGCACAGTTCAACGCGAACGCTTCTTTCCAATTAGGCTTCTTTCTTGCCTTCCTTGCCGGAGCATTTTCACAAGTGGCGCTCTATCTGTCGAGACCCGGCTGGCTAGCGAAAAGCCTTATTGTTGATGCTGCTCTGCTCCTGATGATTTCGTTACTTTTTCCATACTGGCGCGTGGATTTCGAGGCGAAGAAATTTCCGAAACCCATGATTCTACAAGTTCGCCCTCACCGCCTTGAAGGGAATCTCCGGCAAATCAACAAAATTAACCGTGACCTCGGCATGCAAGAATTAGAGACCGTCGCGGAATTTGAGCGAAAAGTGGCTGTACCGGCGATCGCGCTCGCCACGCTCTGTTTGCTCATATCGCCAGTCATTCGGAAAAAATGGGCATTTTGGTGTGCATTACCAAGCCTCATTTTTCCACTCGTTTTTATTGCGGAACTCTATAGATGGATACGAAATATTGGGCTGAACCTTGATCCGGAAATGGCACTTTATCCCGACACAGAACCGTTTGTCCCGCCCTTGATGGGTACGGAAACGATAGGTTCACTCACGACCACTGCCACCTTCCAAATAGGATTGTACTTTGCCATCGCTGCCTCACTGGTAGTCGTGATTTCGCTTTACCTACAACACGGCAAAGGATTCAGCCTTCGAAAAAAGAGCTCTGTCATCTCCTTGAGTGCACTCGCGTTCATAATAACGACAGCGCCTACGTTAGCAGCGACTCGAATTGTCCAATCTAATACCAGTATCAAGGAAACACTGAGGGCAGCCGGCAGCGGAGACACTGTTATTGTGAAAGGGGGGTACCATCAAGAACGTTTGGTAATAGATAAGCCGGTGAGTCTTATCGGTGAAAATGATCCTGTTATTGACGGATCGGGATCGGGGAGCGTTGTCACAGTGAACGCACCGGATGTCACCATTCGAGGATTCACAATTCGGAACACTGGTACCCAACTTTCTGAAGGTGATGCGGGTATCATGGCAAAAAAAGCAGACAGAGCACACATTGAGAAGAACCGTTTTGAAGATGTGTTATTCGGTGTCCAAGTGCGGAATTCACCAGATACGGTTGTACAACACAATACATTTGAAGGCAAAGTCCTCGATATTGGACGCCGCGGGGATCTCATTCGGGTCTGGTATAGTAATGGTAGTGTTATCAAAAATAATCGGGTATCTAACGGGCGAGACGTGGTCATTTGGTATTCAAAAGATGTAACAGTCAAGGAGAACGAAGTCAGAAACGGTCGATACGGCATCCATTTCATGTATTGCGACGATGCCTTTATCACTGAGAATCGCGTTATTGGAAACTCAGTCGGTATCTATCTCATGTATAGCTATCGTCTCCAACTGATGAAAAATTGGATCGTAGGCAATCGCGGGACAAGCGGCTATGGCATTGGACTGAAAGACATGCTCCAAGGGGAAATTACAGATAACTTTGTTGCTGACAACCGGGCAGGCATATTTATGGACAATTCGGTGAATGCGTTTTCCGACAATCTGATCGCTTTCAACGATTCGGGGCTATTGGTGTTCCCATCGGCGCGAAAGAACCGGTTCGAGAAAAATAGTTTCGTTGACAATGGAGCGCAGGTAACAATTGAGGGGCAAGGAGCTATTCAAAGCAACCAATGGGCTGGTAACTACTGGAGTGATTACAGCGGTTATGATGCGAACCACGACGGGGTTGGCGATGCTCCATATCGCTCAGTGTATCTTTTCGAGAAGTTAACAGAACAGTATCCGGTTCTGCGTCTTTTTATTTATAGCCCGTCGGCAAGTGCGCTTGACTTTGCAACACGTCTTTTCCCTATTTTCACGCCGAAGCCAAAACTCACAGATGAAACCCCTCGGATGCGGCCAAAGTCGCCAGCCCTGGAATTTCCACAAAAACAGGGATCGGTTTTGTGGATGCTCGGCTCTGCAGTTTTATGTTTTTCAGGATTCATCTTCTCTCATTTGTTACCAACTTCCAGAAGCCGGTTGTCGGTGAATCAGAAACCGAAGTCCGATCATGGAGAGCATCTCGCTAATCCGCTGATAGTTCCCGCTATTTCCGTTCGCAATCTGACTAAACGTTACGGGCATGTAACAGCTGTGGCAGATTTGAGCTTTGACGTTTCAGCCGGTGATACCCTCGCGCTTTGGGGTGCAAATGGGGCCGGGAAAACAACAGTACTACGATGTATATTGGGTATTCTACCCTTTGAGGGATCGGTAACACTCAGCCATAATGGAGAAAACACACCAGATTTCTCGGGGGTAAATTCATCACACACACCGGGTAAGGTGCGTCGTGCACAAATAGGTTATGTCCCCCAAGAAGTAAGAATTCATAGCGATCTCACAGTGCAGGAGACGATCTTGTTTTACGCGCGGCTCCGTTCGGTACACCAAACACACGTTGAGCAACTTATGGAAGAATGGCAATTGGTGGAGATGATAGACAAACAAATTAGCGATCTTTCTGGTGGTATGAAACAACGCGTGGCCCTTGCGATTGCCTTGCTCTCGGATCCGCCGATTCTTTTATTGGACGAACCAACGAGTAATTTAGACAGTGAAACCCGCCAGGAATTTTGGGCGGCTCTTGGACACCTTCGTGAATTGGGGAAGACCCTCATTTTCTGTTCACATCGGATTGATGAAATCATGGGAATGGCAGATCGCGTTATCGTTCTGAAGAACGGGGAAAAAATTGCCGAGGGGGCCCCAACAGCTCTTCACAAGTATCTTTCAAAAGATGTCCTTTTACGCCTAACAGTTCCAAAGCCTCGACACGAAGAGGCGGCAACGCTCCTTACACAACACGGCCTATCTGTGCGATGCAGTGGTACGAACCTCTTGGTACGCATAGCCTTGAACAAAAAAATTGAGCCGATCCAAATTTTAATGGATGCCGCGATCCCGATACACGATTTTGATCTAAGTGACAGCTGAAAAGGAAACGCAGCATGACAAATTCGGCAATTGTAAATATTGCTGTTATAATGGGCAAAGAAACAGCAGATGCCAGGCGCAATAGGTGGTTTATCCTATTTACAATAGTTTTTGCCGGGTTGGCACTGGGATTAAGTCTACTTGGGTTTTCAGGACTTGGGACTTTCGGTATCGCTGGGTTCGGTAGAACAGTCGCAAGTTTGATTAACCTCGTAATGCTAATCGTACCGTTGATGGGGCTTATGTTAGGGGCTATCAGTATTTCGGGCGAACGTGAGCGCGGAAGTCTATTACCTTTACTCGCACAACCTATAATGCCGACAGAACTTCTGCTGGGCAAGTACCTCGGTACCGCGTTTGCTCTCATGGCAGCGATTCTCTTCGGCTTTGGATTCAGTGGCATCGTTATCGCTTGGCGAGGCGGGCTTGCACAATTCAGCCATTATTTAATGCTCGTTGGATTAACAATACTGATAGGTCTGGTGCATTTGAGCATCGGATTTCTGATCACGACTTTTACATCAAAAAGCACAACGGCAATAAGTATTGCGTTGATGCTATGGTTGGCAATCGTGTTTATCAGTGATTTAGGTTTAATCGGGACAACGGTTGTTCTACGTCTCGCGCCGCCCATGCTGCTGGCATGTACATTGATGAACCCTGTACAAGTGTTCAAATTAGCAGCAATTTACACGATACAAGGAGACCTGGAAATCCTGGGTGCTGTCGGGCTTTATACTGTAGATGTTTTTGGGGCCCTCCTACTTCCGATGCTGATGACCCTGTTTTTCCTGTGGGTATTTATTCCGCTTTTGCTATCAATTGTTGTTTTCCAACGAAGGAGCCTGTGATGGTCCGCAAAATAGGACGCATTTCGCACTCCATCTTAATCTTCGTAATGATTGTCTTAGGTTGTGATACCCAAAAAACAACGTTGCCTCAGATACGATATGGGGCGGAAACCTGTAATCGATGCCGCATGATTATTAGTGAAAAACGTTTTGCCGCTGCATATCGGACGATCGAAAACGACTTACGGAAATTCGACGATTTGGGATGTGCTGTACTCCATCGAACAGAGCAGAACGAACAGGTAAAACAGTTTTGGGTATACGATTACAAAGAAAGGGATTGGTTAGACACAGGGCAAGCCTTTTTTGTACAGAGTGCAGATTTATTAACCCCCATGGGGTATGGGATCGCTGCAGTAAAAACGCAACCCGAAGCCGAACTACTGGCAAAAAATGCAAACGGCCAAATCGTAAAATTTAATCAACTTCAACACATCTTAAAACGATAACAAGGAGAGAAAAATGAACGTCAAACTTTTGAAAATTAGCATCGCTGCATTCATTGCCTGTCTGTTAATTGTTGCTGGATACCAGAGCTTGGTACCCAAAGAAACCCGCGCTACGGCATGGGCAGCAGATGAAAACACGGATGCCTCTGTATCAAAGACAACAGCAACTTCTGCTACCGGCACCATCATAGGCACGGTTACGTTTAAAGGAGATCCACCATTTCAGCGTGCAATCAACTTCGGTGCGGAATTGCAATGCAAACACCTACATGAAGGAAAGGTGTACTATGAAAACATTGTCCTTAATGAAGACGCTCAAATTCAGAATGCGTTTGTCTACATAAGAGGAAGTGTTAAAGGTGACTTTAAACCGCCGACGGAGCCTGTCGTCGTTGATCAGGTCGGTTGTGTTTTTATTCCACATGTGGTAGGAGCAATGGTCGGACAGCCGGTAGAATTTTTGAACAGCGATCCGGTTCTTCATAATGTGCGAACTGTATCAACGCAAAAGAAACCTTTGAAAGAAAAGCCTTTTAACATCTCTCAGCCAAAAGAGGGAATGAAGTACACCCATATATTTACGGAAATGGACATCGGTATTCCCTTGCGATGTGATGTTCATCATTGGATGGAGGCGTTTATTCATGTCATGCCTCACCCATTTTTCGCAGTAACAAACCAAACCGGCTCGTTTAAAATTCAAGGACTCCCTCCACGGACTTATACACTAGAAGTATGGCACGAAAAATTAGGTACCCAGAAGGTTAAAGTCACGATTGAGGCAGGCAAAACACGGAATGTAGATTTTGTTTTCTCGGCGGAATAATCCCTCGAGCCTCTCAAATCAGAATTGTGAAATGAAAATTGATTGGAGGTATCACAATGGATGGAAGATCACAGACCGTTTGGAAATCGCCCTCCCTTTTTAGTCTGCTCGTTATATGCATCATTCTGCTGACCCAGGGGCCCGCGGAGGGATATATCGCAAAACGATATACTGTCAGGCAAATCGCTGCGGAAAGTACGAACGTTGTCTTCGGAATCGTCAGTGAGGTTAACACCGAACGGAAAACAGCAAAAATCAGTCTTACAGAAAATCTCAAGGGCAAAAGCGAATTTCAAGAAATTAAGATGCGCTTTGATGTCTATAAAGGAGAAACTGACTACAGAAAAGAAATTATCCGTTTCCTGAGGGAAGACGAACCGATTATCGTCTTCTATCTGAAAGTGGGTAGACGTATTGACAGCATCGCACATACAAGAGGAAAATGGTTTCAAACCCAAGTCACAAAACCGAAGGATCGAGATTGGGGGTGGTGGTTGTTCACACACTTTGAGAAATATCTCAATGAAGACGAGGTGTCAAGGCGAGATTCAACACCGGACTTTCAAGATGAACTCCGCACGATGCTCAGTGGAGATGCGCTTCAACTCTTATTGCTCAAAACAGAAAGATATGAGTCGGAACCGCGCGCTATTGCTGAGCTGGATGCCGTATCGGATTTTGGCTTTGTTTATGATGAGACAACGGATCGAAACTTACCAACACTCGGCGAAGCAGATATCCTGTGGCTCGGTTTTCGGGCGCTCTCTGAAGGTGGATACCGACTTAACGACGAACAAGAGAGACGGATTAGAGAATTCGTCAAGGACGGTGGTATTGTCATCGCCTCAGGACAGGATAGCGACGATGATCGTCCATGTGGTAGCGGGTGGTTACCCGAACCACTCAACGGAGTGGAGAGTCCAACCCGAAACGATTTCAAAGTGACTTCCGAGGCAGGTGACCTGTTCAAGGCACCCAATCGTATCCGATCAGGGCAGCTCGCACTTGATGATTCATGGCGAGGCTGGAACGAGAAATATCAGATACTGGCGACTACTAATAATGGGAAAGAGATTGTCGTTGCCAAACTCAGATATGGAAAGGGGATGTATCTCGTTACGAGCCTTCACAATCAAAGGAACTCGCAAATCTCTAAAAACCGTCGAATGCTTGAGAACTTAGTGCATTTCGCAGCAGGATTTTTAGACGCGTCCAAGTAGCACGGAAGGAAACACAAATGAGAAAAGCAGAATCAAAAAGGTTGTTAGCCATCAGCAATTCGCGATTCGCAAATAGCAGTGTGCGAACAGCGAACAGCAAACGGCGAACAGCCGATACCAAATTGCTGCTAACAGCTATCTTTTTTCTTGTCTTTTTCGTGTCTGTAAGCCCAGCATATGCCGTTATTCCGCAGCTTCTCGGCCCCTTGACTGCGCTGCTGAGTATCATCCCACAAATTCTCGCTTTTGTTGGAGTTGCCCTCCTTACAGCACTCGTATTCGCACGAGATACAGTTAAAATGCTTTTCTACAAATGCCGCGACTTTGCTGGTACTCACAAAGTTACTGCCGCTATCTTCAGCGTCGTTATTCTGGTTGGGTTTGTTTGGGGAACCTACCTCTTGATTGACACTGCACGAGATTGGATAACGCTCACACCTGAAGCAAACGTTCAGCGCACAAGTGTGGGAAATACAAGCGTTATTACGGCATGGTCAACCTTCCGAGGTGGAAAAAATCGGACGGGACATGTAGATGGCCTGCCGGGACCAACACACGGGATACTATCATGGGTTTTCAAGGACGAAGAGGCAATGGCAGTTGATTTTTCTTCCTCGCCAGCAATTGTCGGCAATCGACTTTATATTGGTTCTTCACACGGTTCAATCTTCTCTCTTGGCGGTGCGACGTACTGTATTGATACCGAATCAAGGGAGATCATCTGGCGGCATAGGTCGCGTATCCCAATTTTCTCGCCCCCTGCAGTCGCTGGCGGTAGAGTTTATATCGGCGAAGGCTATCACCAAGACAGCGATTGCCATCTTAGGTGTCTTGATGCAAAGACGGGCGACCTCATTTGGTCTTTCAAAACAACGAGTCATGTTGAGTCAACACCATTTATCAATCAAGGCAAACTCTATTTCACAGCAGGTGCTGACGGCGTTTACTGTATTGATGCCTTAGAAGGGCGAGAGATTTGGCACTACGGCGGGGTCCACGCCGACATGTCGCCTGTTGTGCACAACGGAACGGTCTATTTTGGTACAGGTTACGGTGATTACAAGGTCTTCGCAGTTAACGCTGAGACAGGTGCTGAAATTTGGTCAAAGCAGATGCTTTACCCCGTCTGGGGCAGCCCGAGCGCCCATGAAGGTATCGTCTTTTTTGGGCTTGGAAGAGGAAACTTTACCGAGAGTGCCCCGATGCCGGCAGGCAAGGTCATCGCGCTTAATGCTGAAACGGGTGATACCGAATGGGAACACGAAGCCGAAGACGCGGTTCTCACGGCAATCGCTGTTCAAGACAACTCTGTCTTTTTTGGTTCACGCGACGGGTACGTCTATTCTCTTGGAGCAATAGACGGGAAACTTAACTGGAAAACGGATATTGGGGGACCGGTTGTATCTTCACCGGCTGTAACCCTAGAAGTCGTCTATGCGGCGGCGAAAAATGGATATATCTATGCACTCTCTGCTGATAGCGGAGAGATGCAATGGGAGTTCGACACAAGAATTGTCAGACGAAATATAGAACTTTATTCATCACCCGCGGTTGCCAACGGATTGCTGTACATCGGAAGCAGCGACCGGTATATTTTTTGCCTGGGTGGTGAGGTATCGTCGGACAGAGTTATTGATAACCGCTAACGAGGAGAAAGAAAAATGAACAAAATTTGGATGCTAATAATGGCACTCGCGCTACTTACAAGCATCACAGCAGATGCACAGTGGCGGAGTAAAACGCACGATGTCTATAATGCACTCGTAGGGATTGATGTTACAATTGATGGAGACCTTAACGAATGGGCGGGTATGCTTGAGGCGGTCACGGGTACCGATGGAACACCCTTCTGCGGCCTGGAATACGCCGGCAATGTTTTTGAAACACACGAAGGTGGAAAATGGACGGGGCCCGACGATCACGAAACCTGTTTTATGATTACTTGGGATGCGAACGCCGTCTATCTTGCGCTGATTGTGACTGATGATGAACATGAACACGCTGCTGCCCCTGCGTGGAACGGCGATGGCGCACAACTTGCTTTTGAAATGAGCGGCAAACGGACTCCCGGACACCAAATGTTCCTGTACAATATCGGCTTAGACGATAAAGGACAGGACATTCTCCCTGATGCACTGAATGAAAACCCAGGGGGTGGTGGCCTTGTCCCCGGCGATGATATCGCCGTTATCCGCGACGAAACGGAAAAGAAAACCTACTACGAACTCAGGTTCACGGCGGAAGAGTTGCAAGTGAAGGGCAAAAAATTCAGTGAAGGGTTTGAGTTCGGTCTGGGTATCTGCGTCAACGATGGCGACAAAGGCGCTGGGCAGGACGGCCAAAAGGGGTGGAGCGGTTGGTATACCCACTCTGTTGTCTTCGGAAAAAACTCGGAACATACCGGTTTAGTTGTTCTCACTAGTGAGGAACTCGCTGTTGAAGCCACTGATAAGTTGGCGACGACTTGGGGCAACCTGAAGGCGAATTAGCGATTAGTTGTTGGTTAATGGTTAATGGTTAATAGGAGTAGATTGTTACAGGATACCTCTTGACTAACAAGCAACAACCATTAACCAACACCCCTTCCTTAATGATCGTGATGGTCGGATTTGTGGTAGTGCAGCCGAAGCAGGTCAACACCAAAATCATCTGCAATGTGCCGCCACACAGAGTGAATGTGATTTGCATTGTTCTGGGTGTTATCGTATTCCACAAAGAAGAACGGACCGTGTAGTCTGTAATAGTGCGGGGTTTTTGGCACTTCACCCCCCGCCCATGCGAAATGGATATCGTTGACATTCCCTTCACGGAGTTTACGGCGCTCAATCTGAGCAATTTCATCAGGCAGCCGATCAATATATTCATGGACGAGTTCCATCAGAAGTTCTCTCTGATGAGTCTCCATAGATTCCGCAGCTAACCCCTCAACAGCCTCAAATTCAACTTTGGGGACATCGCGCGTCAAAATATCAGACGGGGCATCCGCATTGATGATCGTCTGGTTTTTCTGGGTACCATCGAGGCTTGTAAGGAGTTTACGCGCAATATCTTCCTCTGCAGAAAGGACTCTGAGCCCTTTTTTCGCCCCCTGTAGTACTTCAGCTGGGTTTGAGCCGAAGAAAGAGGGGTTAGGCGAAATAAGTTCACGATTGACGACAGTGAAATTGAGAGAGACGTGGTGTCCTTCAGCCCGCCATCCCCATGACCCGTTACCTGTCGGATCCCCAAAGACAGTGAAAAAGTACAAAGACGGGTCTCGGGTCAGCCGGGTTTCACCGGCAGCGAGTTCAATCTCACCGAGCGTTGTCTCTAAGTTAATAATAGCGCGGGCTTTCTGATATCCCTTCGCACTCAAACCGCTCTCCATAAGGGCGAACGCTGCTTCCTGCTGCTTCACACTCAATTCTTTGAGAGAGATCCCTTTCCGTTCCCACATTTCAACCGGAATGTAGTGCCAACGGAAGCGTTCGTTTCCATCAAATGGCAGTGCTGCCTGTTCACGCAAGGCTGGCGTGAGCCTATCCAAAAAGTTTCCTGCCGCTTGTGCCATCCGCGCCGCTGTCTCGGAAGCGGGGATGACTAAAGGTTTTAATTCAGAATCAGTATGTGTATGTGCCACGAAAAATACCTCCATTTTAATGGCTGTCGGTTGTCAGTTATTTCGTTTTCAGTCGTCTATTTCTTATTTTAAACGAAGTGCCTTGGAAAATCAAGTTTTTTAATAGCAGTTGGCTTCCAAGTCAGTGTAGAGTGGTTGCGTATTATTTCCTAACACAAGGCTTTCTTGCTAAGCGCTGAACGCTAACGGCTATTAATCCAAAAGCTGCTTGACAAATTAATCACGAATTCTGTAAACTTATTTAAATCGTTCCCGTTTAAGGAAACGATAGTTCAATTTTGTCCATTTTTTGATGGGGACAAAACTTCCAACCGCTATCGAAAGTCGGTGATCATGGATAAGTTGATTGATGATGAAATGTTAGTTTCCCAGTTTCAAGCCGGTCGCCAAAACGCATTTGATGAGTTGATGAAACGTTATAAATCGAAAATCTTCTCGTACGTTTTGCGTTCGGTCAGAAATTACGAAGACGCTGAAGATATTACGATCGAGGTCTTCTTTAAGGCGTACCGCGCGCTCGAAAACTGGCAGCCGAAAGCCAAATTCTCAACGTGGCTTTACAAGATTGCCGCCAATCTCGTTATTGATTATCACCGTGCCAAAGCTCGAAACCCCATCTACGCCTTAGAGGACATGGAGATTCCAGAAGCGAATCTTGTTGCAACCGACCAATACAGCAATCCTGTAAAAGAGGTAGAAGAGCAGGAACTCGGACGCATTATTCGCGAAGCCGTCGATCAACTCTCCCCCAAACAGAAAGCCGTATTTATTTTAAATCGATATGAAGGTTTGCAACTGAAAGAAGTTGCAGAAACGCTTAATATGGCAGAGGGGACGGTGAAAATACACTTACACCGAGCCATGAAACGGTTGCAAACGTTGCTGCAACCTCTTTGGGAAAGCAACGAAATTTAAACTTAAAAGGAGGCATATCTACCAATGCCTAAATGTAATAAGTCTGAAGGACACGCCATTGATTATGCTTCTAAGCTGCTCTCAACAGCGGAAACAGAAACCTTTGAACAACATCTTGAGAACTGTTCGGATTGTAACAAAACGGTTGAATCCTTCACTACAGTACTAAACTTGACGGATATGGCGGAGAGATCGGTGGTTTTGCCTGAAGCCACACTTCAAAACATTGAGATGAATGTGTACAAACGGCTTGCCGCCACACAAGAGGAATCCTCGCTTTCGCGTCTGCGTGCCTACTTTGAAAACATTACATCTCTCTTTCGATGGCGCAAAACCGCTGCAGCCAGCACGGCTCTAATCGTTTTGATTACTGCCGGTGTCCTAGTTCGCGAATTCTGGCAGCCGAAGGTGGAGTTGCAATTAAGCGAATCAGAATCGGCTGACACCCGGATTGAGCAGTATCTTCAGCAAGACATCCAACGGAATTTGGAGGATGCTATGATCACATACCACCTCCGAAATGACGCGTGGGACACAGAAAGCCGGCTCCAGCGGGTCAAAGAACAAGCAGAAGGCACGGATTGGATGAAGCTCGCGAAAAGTTTAAAGGTCGACAACACAATGCAAGTAGCTGCTAAGGGATATTAGCAATGAATGATTGTCAGTTATCCGTTATCAGTTGTCAGTTCAGAGGTCTTCGGGTAACAATTCGCTCCTTCTTGGCGCACCCCAGGTGGTGGAAGACTTTTACAAATCGTTCTTGTCCGAAGCCTGACAATAGACGACTGAGAACCCTTGTCTCACAGGTACTGCTAATAATGTTCTTCCTTCCGCTTGGAGCGTCAGCGCACTTTGAAGAAGTGCACCTCTTAATTGAAGCGGGAGAGTATGCCCAAGCCCTTCGTAAACTCGAAGCACTCGCGGGATCTACTCAGGAGATTGCGGTGAAAAGCTGGTGCTACTATCAGATCGGCGAAATCTATTATAACTACACGCATCAATACAATCAAGCAGCGGCGGCTTACGACAAAATTCTGCAGTTTGAAAAAAAAGGACTCACCCCTGAAGAGCTCTTCCTCGCCATCATTAAGAAAGGGGATGTCTACAGTCGCAGGGGCAACTATCATGAGGCGATTCAGACCTACGATAGACTGATTAAACTCGCGCCAGCCTCCCATTTTGTGCATAAAACAGGGTTACAGAAAATTCGAGATATTAACAACGCGCTCACAGACTTGAGGGAACAGCAACGTATTGTGATCCAGCATAAGGGGACACCCCTCGCTGCTACGGCTCAATTTCAGATAGCCGAACTCTATCGGAATCACTCGCAGCTCAACCAACCCGAAAAGGCAATAGAAAAGTACGAATTGCTATTAGAAGCGCACCCAGACGCGGCCGTCGCCCCAGAGGCGCGATGGCGCATTGCCCATCTCCGACACACCGTGCTTAACCAATTGCCCTTAGCAATTGCAACGTATAGGAAGGTTACTAACGATTACCCCACGAGCAATTTCGCAGCGGAAGCACTCTTCCAGATTGCAAATATCCACCGCAAGACTGAAAAATACTCACTGGCAATTCCTGTATTTGAGAAGCTCAAACAGAAGTATCCAAACTTCTGGAATATGCACGCCGTCCTCTACTGGACAGGCGTTTGCTATGAAAAGACTTTGAACTATCCGAAGGCTATAGCGGCTTTTAAGACGTTCTTGCATACGTATCTGCCACAACTGGATCCGGGGTATTTAGGCCAGATTGCTATGCACGATAAAAGTGCGGCTGAAGTGAGAATACAAATTGAGAAAAAAATTGAGAACCTCACGCAACAGATATCGCAAGTGGAATTGGAGCGATTGGGGATCGCGCGTGCGGATAGAGACTTTAATGAGGCGTTAAGTATTGCCCGAAACCTGATTGTCACAGCTCCGAATACAGTGCATGCCAAACAGGCATCGAAACAACTCTCAGTCCTTCAGCACCTTGCAACTATTGAAAACCTGCAGGAGCAGCTTCATGCTAAAATTTTACCGCCTATAGAAGCAGCACGGGCGCGCTTACAAATCGGCACCATTTATGAACAACATTTGCAAGACTACCCCAAGGCAATTGAGGCGTATCAAGAGGTTTCAAAGTACCATCCAAATTTAACATATGCTGCCGAAGCCCTCTACCGCAGCGGGCTTGTGCATGCCGAACGCCTCTCTGTTCCTAAAGCGGCATTTGAAGCATATAAAACAGTTATTGAATCACATCCGAATACTTTGCAAGCGATGATGGCACATTTCCAGTTAGGTGAATTGTACAGAAAACTGAATCGCTATAACGAGGCACTGCAAGCCTATAAAACAACCATTGGATATCCAGAACGCGATCGGTATCTTGCCGGGGGACACAAGGATAGTTTCTCCGATAGAGCACAATTTCGAATCGGGCGCGTCCACTATGACGATGGCCGGTACAACGAGGCCCGCTTCGCTTTTGAAGAATTCATTCAGAACCGCCCGCACTCCCCACGTCTCGCCGCTGCTTATGTCTATCTCGCTTCCATAAATGAAAGGCACAACGAAAACGCACAAGCAGCCTATTTTTACAGAAGGGCGGAGGATACACTTAGGAACAACCCTGTCCAAATGACAGCACTCATAGAAGAAGCCAGCACCCTTGGCAACATCCAAGCCACTGACCCAGACGCTGTCACGCGCTTTCTCAAAGAACAACAGAAACGGCTGAAATAGTTGTCAGTTGTCGGCTAATAGGTTTCTGTGTAACGATTCACTAAATCTTATCGAATTTTAAATTAGTGCTACAAAATGTGGTAAGCTCTATTAAAATCGATAAGACGCTACCTGGTTCTTTGATTTTGGTTTTCCGTAATTCCTGCTTCAATGTTTCGTGTCTCCAATTGAGGTCTTACAGAAACTCCAGAAGCGTTTTTCCGCGAACCACTTCCCGCGAATAGCGAACCGCGAGACGCGAAGGGTTAGGTTTAATTTCGACAAAGGCATGAGACGCTTTGGGACAGAAGGTCGTTTGTATCTTGAGGATAACTATGTTGTCCGACCCACGGAAGAAACTGCCGATTTTATTGACCGCATTAAACAAGGCAAATACATCGTCCTTTTCGCGCCCCGTCAGACCGGCAAAACGACCTTCTTTCAATTGGCACTTGATACCCTTACGGATGAAGATCTAACCTATTTCCCCATTCAGCTGAACTTTGAAGAATACGAAAGCTATAGCACCCCTGATTTTTACGGCGCTCTCTCCGAAGATATTTGTGATGAAGTCGAGGTTATTTTTCAGCGGCGTGGGTCGAGGCCTTCTGAAGCACTCATGCAATTTTTGCAGGAGACTCAGATAACTGATCAGGTCGCGATGAGAAGGTTCTTTACCCAATTGGTGGGCCTTCTCGAGGAACACTTTGGAATTGTACAAAAGGTTGTCCTCACCATTGACGAATTTGATGCAATTCCACGAGGTGCTGTCAAAGGGTTCCTGCGTTCGTTACGCCGTATTTATCTTTCCGGTAGAACGCGCTCTCCACACAGCGTCAGCATCATCGGCATCAAGAATATCATCCAGCTCAACTACGACAGGTCTATCTCGCCCTTTAACATCCAGCAGGAGTTCCATTTACCCAACTTTTCCCTTGAACAGGTGCAAGAGCTTTTTGCACAATATACCGAAGAAGTCGGTCAAACTTTCGCATCCGAGACCATAACTGCTATTCACAAACAGACAGCTGGACAGCCTGTGCTTGTGAGTCGATTCGGACAGATTCTTACAGAAGAGATAGACATTCCGAAAACTGAACCGATTACGATGGAACACTTCACAAAGGCACACGCGCAGTTGTTGCAAGAACGGAACACAAACATAGAGCATCTAACTACCAATGTTCAGAGAGACCTGCGTTTTGAGCGACTACTCATGCGCATTATGGAATGTGATGAAGGTATCCCTTTCAACACACGCAATGATATAATAGGCGAACTGACAACTTACAGTGTCATTAAGCGGGGATCTGACGGCATGTGTGAGATCCTCAATCCAATTTACCTGTATTGCATCCTGGAGGTCTTCATACCGATCTTGAACGGATTAGAGCAGGAATACTTGCTGGAAGAAGGGGTATCGGATTTCGAAGGGTATCTCACGTCTACAGGACAGATTGAGATGGTGGCATTGCTGGATAACTTCAGAGATTTTATTGCACGTGCAGAGTTCAGGATCCTACAGGTGCCAGAGACTCCGAAAGAGTCTGTCGGTAGACACTTGCCGCTTGCTTATCTCGATGCGTTTGTCAGGCGTATTGGGGGTATGCTGCACATCGAGGCGCAAACTGGGCGCGGTAGGATGGACATCCTTATCACGTACAATGGGCAGAAATACATCGTTGAGACAAAGGTATGGCGAGGTGAAAGTCGTTATCAAGCAGGTAAACAGCAGCTCGCTGCTTACCTCAAACTGGAGGGGGTCGCCGAAGGATATTATGTCGTTTTTGATCATCGAAAAGCTGCAGAGTCCCGCGTAGAAACGGAGACATTCGCCGGAAATCTGACGATTCGGAGTTACATCATTCCTGTGATTCAAGAGATGCCTTCATTGGAAGGAGGCGCAACCTAAAAGGTTATGCTATAAATTTTATACAAGCGGATCTACTCAAATAAAGGCACAGCCTAACAGGCTATGCTACAACTAAACGCTTAACTGGCGGCCCCTGCTCAATAAAAGCACAGCCTAACAAGCTATGCTACAACTGGATCTAACGCAACGAGATAAGACGTGGCACCCGCTAAACGCTTATGCGACTCCGGGAGTTTTTCGAGGGCTGCAGCCGTGTATGCCTGAATGTCGTGGAGATTCGGAAAATCATATACCAATTCTCCATTCTGGATAATCGGTATTAGCAGTGGTTGTCCCTCGGAAACTTCCTCATCCCAAAGCGCCACCCGGTCTTTAATATAATTCCCAGCAGCATCAGTGATGCGATAGATTTGCTTTTTGCCCGGCACCGTGGCTTTAGAAGGTTCATCAAATGACTGTTTTCCAATAGGTTTACCATCGATCTCAACCAATTTATAGACACCACCGAGGGCTGAAGTTCCCCCTTCATCTGTGAACGAATTGAAATTAGCACCTGTTGCAAGTCGAGTACCTACGCCGAAGCTATCCAGTGGTGCCTTACTTTCGAGTAAGGTGTCTATCTGAAACTCATCAAGCTCATGGCTGGCTATAATTTGGACATAGTTAAGCCCTTCAGTGTCAAGGATACGCCGCACCTCTCTGCTAAGTGTCAAGAGGTCGCCACTATCCAGCCGGACAGCGCGTAACCTTGCCCCGTGTATTTCCATCTCTTTTGCAACAATGCAAGCGTTTCGTGCGCCTTGAATTGTGTCGTACGTATCAATCAGGAGCGTCGTGCTATCTGGAAAGGCCGTTGCGTAATCGCGGAAGGCTTCTAATTCAGTCGGACGTTCAGAGATGAATTTATGCGCCATTGTACCGACATAAGGAATATCAAAATAGCGTCCCGCAAGAACCAATGAGGTTCCCTTAGCACCCCCGATGAAGGAGGCGCGGGCAGATAGAATACCTGCATCCCTACCGTGTGCACGTCGGGCTCCAAAATCCAAAACCGGTCTACCTCGGGCTGCTTGGACAATCCGCGATGCCTTCGTCGCAATCAACGTCTGGAAGTTCATGACACAGAGCAGATAGGTCTCAAAAAGTTGGACATCCCTGGAGTGTCCTGTGACGTTAATAATCGGTTCATTCGGAAAAACGGGTGTGCCTTCGGGAACCGCGAAAACTGAACCGTCAAAACGAAAATCCTTAAGCGAAGTGAGATAGTCAGCCTGTAGGTCGCCGCGTTGCGCCAGCCAACCCAGGACAGCATCGGTGAAGCGCAAATTTAAGATGTAGTGGATAACCTGCTCTAGTCCAGCAACGACGAGGTATTGCCCTTGTGGGATATCGCGGACGTAGTAGCTCGCTGTAATAACCGTATCGTTCTGGGCATTGAAATCTGCTTGCCCCATTGTGAGCTGATAATAATCAACAAAAAGGGACATGTTATCCTCTGTGAGCAAAGCAGGCGTGGGCAATTGATGTCCCATCATTGTTTTCTTTTGCTTCTCCTCCTCAGTGACTGCAACCTTCGGTTCCGAGAATACAATACAATTGACAGAATTAGGATCCGAATTAACCGTGAACCCGCAAGGACAACGGGCGCAGCGGCCCAGATTTAATTGTTTAAAAACCTTCAGTGACAACGAGTTTCTGGTTGACAGACAGGTTCCTATGTGTATCTACTTGACCGGAGGACCAGACGATTTCAAGTGTATCAACTTTTGTGTGCATTCCGAGACCGATCTCAAGCGGTAGACTATTGGTTGAACCGAATCCGCACCCACCACTAACCTCCCTATAAATGGTCCGATCGGCAACGCTCAGAGTAACTTTAGCTCCAATACCGTCCCGGTTACTTTTCACACCAACGAGTTTCAAGGTGAGATAGTTGTTTCCAGTCCCCGCATTCTGGTAGAAGCGATTACGCCACTGGTCCCC
This sequence comes from Candidatus Poribacteria bacterium, assembly GCA_965202725.1. Lineage (GTDB taxonomy): Bacteria > Poribacteria > WGA-4E > WGA-4E > WGA-3G > WGA-3G. Next base: position 1,600,908 of record OZ241845.1, on the reverse strand, counting down.
GATAAATGCCCCGCCAACTGGCACATAAATATCAACATCACCATCAGCGTCGGCGTCTCCGAAAGTCACACCGTGTCCTTTTCCGATGTTCCCTAGGCCTAAAGCAACAGTTGCGTCTGTAAAGGTGCCATCGCCATTGTTTTGGAAGAGTGCGTCGCGCTCCAATCTCCCCATCTGGGGTGCCCCCGTGGCGAGATAGATATCAACGTAACCGTCGCTATTGATGTCCCCGAAATTTGCACCCATCGCGCCATAGGCGTGGTACAGACCGGATTCTTTTGTGACATCCGTAAAGGTCCCATCACCATTGTTACGATACAGTACCTGTCGATCGTTATCGTGTGTAGCACTCCCTCTAATCTGACCTGCGATGAAGGCTTGAAACGAACCCGAATTGGAGATGAAAAGGTCAAGGTCGGTATCGTTGTCCACGTCTAAAAAGAAGGTAACAAATGCATCTGTAACAGAAAGCCTCATGCCAGCCGCCGCTGTTACATCAGTAAACGTGCCGTCTCCGTTGTTCCGGTAGAGAACGTTAGACTGTCCGTAATTGACGACGTGTAGATCTATGTGTCCATCTTTATCATAATCTCCCCAAGCAGTTCCGAGTGAGTTGCCGGTATTTGCTACACCCGCGCCCTCAGCGGTATTGGTGAAAGTCCCATCTCCATTGTTATGATACAAGACATTCGCGGCACCGTCCCCGATAACCCCATTCGCAATATAGAGATCAAGGTATCCATCGTTGTCGTAATCGGCCCAGGCGGCACAGAAACTGCTTTGTGGGTCGGCGACTCCTGCGGTATGCGTTACATCCGTAAACGTCCCATCTCCATTGTTACGATAAAGTGTATTTTCCGCTGCACCTGACCAGCCGCCACGGGTGATGTAGAGATCAAGGTATCCATCATTATCGTAATCGGCAAAGAGCGAACCCCAACCGCCTCTCGGATCGGCAATGCCTGCTTGCTCTGCCATGTTTGTGAAAGTCCCATCCCCGTTATTACGATACAGGGTATGCGGTTGATACGTCCCGACAGCAACGATATCCAAATCGTCGTCGTTATCATAGTCTCCCCAAGCACTGCCGCGTCCACCATCTATTTTGTCCATTTTTAAAGCGGCTGCTACATTGGTGAAGCGGCTCTGTAGGGGCGAGGTAACCTCGTCCCTATGTGCTACTTGAATCTTAAATTCCTCCGGCAGCTCCTCGGGATAGCCGCCGAGTTGAGCATAAGCTGTCCATAAATTCCACAAGGCTTCGGGATCGCGAGGTTTAAGACGGAGCGATTCTTTAAAATTCTCAACGGCTTTTTCAGGGCTCCCGTGTCGGAGATGATAGACACCGAGATAGTAGTAAGCACCGGAGTGGCGCTGGTAATTTTGGATGATATTTTCAAATCTTTCGGCTGCCTTATCCGCCTCACCGAGCCGAAACTCGGCTAAACCGAGCTGCAGCATCGCCTCAAGGTTATTGGGTTCTAGTTCCAACACCTTCTCAAACTGGCGTTTAGACGCTGAGAGGTCGGGGACGAGCATTTGTTGTGGCGCGCCTAAGAAATAGCCCAACCGAATGCGTGCATCTGTATCGGCGGGGTTCACCTCCAGGGCACTCGTAAGGGCAGCGGTAGAATCAGAAAAACGTTGTTGATAACTGAAAACCTGCGCTAATGTTAGATACGCCCTTGACAGCTCGTCCTTGCCCCCGGGAGCCTGTTTAAGCAAACCTATTAAGGTCTGTAAGGTCTCTTCGGCGCGCGTGAACGCCTGCTGCCTGATATAGGTACGTGCCAACTGCATACGTGCCTCGTGGGCGTTAGGTTCCATCTGCAAACACGCCCGAAACGCTTTTTCGGCTTCAGTGAAGTTAGTAACATCCAACGCGGCCATTCCCTTCTGGTACTGCACGGTGAATTGTGGATTTACTTCGCGCCGCGGTGGATCCGTATCGCAGCCGGCGCTAATAAAGCAGATGAGGAAAATAAAAAAAATCTTTCGCATATCTGTTTTTCAGTACCCTATTATTCGGACACCCGTGATTGGAGAGTCGCCAATAGGTAAAGTTAGTTATTTGGCTTTGGGACGTAGTTTCCCTCCAAACGCGCAGTAATTTCAGGAAATGCCTGCTCGCTAAATACGAGTTGGAAGATACCTTCGCGGGTTGTTCCTTCACGGACCCACATAGTGCCGGCATTATTGAATGTATCTTCAAGGGTTTTCAATACCTTTTCCTTATATTCAGTATCGAGGGTGGTTCCAAGATGTTCTCCCTTTGTCTCGAAAATCAATACGCGTGTTACGCCTGCAATTTCGCGCGTCATCGCAACGAAATCTGGATAAATCCGTCCCTGTTTCCAACCCTGCACGTAATACTCACCGCGTTGCCGAACAGCGATTCGATGCCACCATTGTAGTGCGCGCCGTTCATCAAGATAATACGCAAATTTCTTTTCAAACTCGTTATCAAAATGGTGTTCAAATACGGGTTCAAAGAGGCTGAGTTGAACAGCACCACCATATCTTGTAAGCGGTCTATCATTGGCGCTAACTTCTATTTCATACTCGTCTCGGAGTTTGTAATTCGGTTCTCCTGTCTCTAAGTCAAATTTGATTTCACCTTGCTCCAATTTTCTACAGAAGATATGCTCTGCCTGCTGCTCGACTTCACGCTTTATATGTTCCCGCAATGTATGCACGAGATAAGAACGTCTATCGTAAATATCTTCTTCGGTTTTGCCATCTCGTATGAAGCTTTCGCGCATTTGCGATGCAATGCGAGCTGCGCGCCACGGATTCGGCAGCAGGTCTGAAAGACGGCGAGCAAAATCGGAGATACCGAATATTTTGTCAATATAGGGTTCTTGATCGGGATGGTAAATAGGGGGTGCCTCCCCAACGTCAACGGTTGCAGATTGCCATATCATAGTATCGGGCGCGGAAGCCTTCAGATCGGGTGCCTGAATTGCTGACCACTTTATATGCGGTAGAATATGCGATTGATAATTGAGCCGTATCCACGCGGCCCCATTCTTATGGAGGACCATCGGTAAATAGATTACTTGAGAGCGGAATTGTTTTCGGCGTTCTACGGTTTGTGTCCGTAAATCGAGGCGTTCCTGTGTATCCGCGGTGCCGAGTACCTCATCACCTAAACCGGTGAGGCCTTCGGATTCCAACCCGTTCTTGACTTGCTCGACGGCGACAGCGACATCAGTGTTATTACAATAGACATAACACTGATCCAGGGCTTCTCGTTCTGTAAGTTGTGCATGCGGTTGCCGCATCACACGCCCCACAAGTTGTGTGATTGCCTTTTGTGTGTGTGTATTGTCTAACATAACCAAGAGGTAAGCGAAAGGGCAATCCCATCCCTCCATGAGTGCAGCTTTTGTGATGATCCAGCGGACCTGGGACATTTTAGAAAGCAGGTCTTCGTCTTGAAGTTCATCGTTTTCGGCGGATTTGACGCGAATCGCCTCCGGGGGTATACCTAAACGTGTGAGATAGGCGCGCGCGTCTTCAGCATGGATACGCTCACCATCTTGCTGATCCTTGCCTGTGCGCTCGACGCGGACAACGGCTATGGGGCGGATATACCGGTTCGTTGTGTTTTCAAGTGCCTCTGCTTCGGTATTGAGTTGTTCCAGTTCGGCAACTGCCTGCTGCAAAGTGTATTGCCAATCGTCCCGCCAAGAAGTCGTTTCCGCATTTTTTCTGAAATTGGATTTCACTTGTACGGGTAACTTAATCATCTCCTCTTGTTTTAGGGCGGTTCCGTCGATATCAACCAGCAGGTTGCTGATGCCGCGGTTGGGCGTAGCAGAGAGTTCTATTACCATTCGAGGATCGAGGCGGTTGATGGATCGGGCAAATTCTGCGTTGGCTTCTGGCCTTCTCGCGCCATACGCTTTATGTGCCTCGTCCAAGATAACAATAGGACGAAGCATTTTGAAGACGTTAAACAGACTCTGCATAACAAGTCCAGTTTTTTTATGACACTCAAGATCGGGATATTCATTTCGCATGCGTGCATCTCCGAAGATGTCGTCACTGTCGGGGAAAAAACTCGGATACTTTCCAGAATCTTTAAACATCCGGAGAAATTCCTTGCCTTTTTGCCGATTCGCCGAGGGTAACATGAGCAGCATGACACAGAGGTGATTGGCAATATCGTCTCTATTGAAAGGGACATCCTTTTCGAGCATTTTGGCACTACCAGCACTCGCTCGCTCTAACATTTTACGGTAAGGGTGTTCTTTGTTCCACAAAGCCTTTTTGGTTTGTGCATAGATTGCCTTCGTCGGGACGATCCACAGTGTTAGTCCGCGCTGCCGGTGGAGACGTTCCAGGGCGGATGCTGCGAGCAGAGTTTTCCCACCACCCGTTGGCACTTTAAAACAGATATGTGGAATCGGACGGTTTGCGTCGTCGGTGCGTGTAACATAATCACCAGCGGTTGGAGCAACGCCGTTGTTCTGTTTCAGATTCTGCCATGCCTTCTGAGGGTAATTCTGCAACTCGTCGGGAATACTATCGAATCCTGCTTGTTTCAATGCCGCTATAGCGGTTTTTGAAGTATTCTCAACCTCATATAGTGTCTCTAACCAACGGGTGAAAATGTCCAATGCGTTCTGCTGATATACTTTTAATTCCATTAGAATTCCACCTCTTTACCTTTCATGCAGGACATAAGGGAGTTGACAAAATATGATTCCCATCTTTGTGAGCTCACGCTGTCCGATATAATTGCCTGCTGCATAGACGATAGCTCGTTTATCGTTCTGATGACGGGTATCTCGGATGCGTTCAGCGTGCTCCTGCTTTAGTAATGCTTCTTCGCTGCTTAAGTAATCAAGATCGGGTTGGTAATGTAGGTAGTAGTCGTTTTTATCATCGGAATAAAAAAGTCCATCATCGTTTTTCTGCTTGAGTTTTTCATCTCCAACGGAAACGCCTGCGGCAGCGAATAACAGGTGGGCAGCGAGTATTGAATATTCGGGTAAAGCTTCTCCTGTGAGCATCGTTTCTATTGCAATAGGTTCACCCAGCGTGCAGTAGGTGAAAGAACCTCCCAGTCCTTCCTGTACCGTTTTATCTTTCGCATTCTCAACGCCGTTTATGACGCGTCGGACGCGTTCGGCAGTGATAGTGTCTGCGTAGTCTTCACATTCGACAAGGATAAACTTTCGATTGCCACCATCCTCTTTGTTGAGTGCTAAGACTGCATGGGCGGTGGTGCCACTACCAGCGAAAGAGTCAAGGATGATTTCATCGCTTTTACAAGCAATCCTCACTAAATTTGCTATAAGTTCTGTTGATTTGGGATATTCAAAAGGTGCAGCAGAAAATAATTTTGTTAGCATCTCTTTACCAATCTCATGATTAACTTCTGTACCAATCAAAAGTGACTTAGGCAGTGTCAACAAACTTTCGCCTTTCAAGTAATCCTTACGGTAAATCCTCCATTTACCTCCACGGACTTTTTGGCCTACAATTAGTTCCGGATTTTTGTTTATTTTATCTTTGCCCCATGTCCAGCACCCTTCTACTCCGTCGTCAGTCATTGGTAAAACTTCAATAGAGAAATTTATGTTCGGAGTAAGGGATGTATCTCCAGTCTTTGGGTTTACATAGATCGGAAAGAATAAATTCGGGCGAGTTTCGCGATTGAAAAACTGTACGCCAGTATTCCGTAAACGTAAGAGACGATAGGATCCGCCTTTGTCTTGTTTATTGTATTCTGAAAGAGATTTTTCTGTTTTCGGGATTTTATAAACTTCTGCCGTTTTTATATCCTTAGCATACATCAAAACATATTCATGAGTTTGCGCTACATGTCGCTGCAAAGAACGTCCACGTGGATTTGTCTGGACCACTATTTGTGCGATAGCGTTCTCTAACCCAAAAATTTCATCCATTAGCATCCGCAAATGATGCTGTTCATTATCATCAATTGAGATAAAAATTACACCATTATCCGATAGCAACTCTTTGAGTAGGTGCAACCTTGGCCACATCATGCAAAGCCATTTGTCGTGTCGTTCCATATCTTCGTTGTCAACAGGACTGTTGTGCTTGAACCATTCCTGCATAGGCGGATTGTTTACGTCGTCTCTGTAGATCCAATCTTTATGCCCGGTATTGTAGGGAGGGTCAATGTAGATACACTTGACGCGATTTGCGTAGCGCGGTAGAAGTGCTTTAAGGGCGTGCAGGTTATCGCCGTGTATAATAAGATTATCTTCTTCGCCGGACGGGTTGCAGGATCGGCTATCGTCGGGTTCCAGTGGGCGATACGGGACAGAAAGGTGGTGGGCGTAGATGTGATGTTTGCCTTTAAAATCAAGCGTTGGCATGTTGAAAATTTTCCTTTTTTTACGACCTATTTTTTAAAAAATTAATACCTATTCTTTACTTATCTTTTACCCCTCAATTAGAAGGTAGTTCAGTTCATACCAACACTTCCTGTGAAAAATATAAAAGCATTATAACACAGACACATAACTGTGTCAACACGGTTAATGCGTCAGGGCAGAACATTTTAGTTTCTCGGTTCCAATGTCAGTTTTGGCGGACAGCCGTTAGCGCTTTTTGGAAATATCGCAAGCAAAGCCCGCTCCTACAGGAGAAAAAATCTATGCGTATGAAGGCGGTATCTAAAAATTAAAATACCCTGTGCATCAATGTGTCGGGAATGCGTCACAAGGAAATCTTCATACCGTTGATTTTGATTTTGGAGTGCTATGTCTGAAACTCCTTGGGGACGCTACTAAAATATTTACACACCCAGTAGGAAATTCTCTGTTGACGTGTAATGTAGCTTATAAAGCAACCTTTTTACCACTGAAGTAAAGACTATCAAAAAAAATTTGGGCTACTTCGCTTGGACACGTGAGGAAATCTTCATTTGTGTTAGTGCTCTGTAGATGTTTGTGCCTTGCTCTTAGGGTGTCATGTATATGACGCTCCAACACCGTTTCATCATCGGTCCTGATGAGCAGTGGAATTATAGGAGCCTCTGCTGCCCCGATTGTCTGCGTTTTAATTCTACTAAACGGATCACTGCCGGTTCTACCAATATTACATTTCCAACACCATTCTTTATGGAGTTTCGCCTTGTTTTGCTCACTACTAAAATAGAAACAGTAGACCCATTTATTTCCGGTTCCGAGTTCAAGCTTGTTAATTCTCCAATAGCTCTGCCCGTCGACGGTTCCTCGATGACTTGCATTTGGTAATACTTGTAACGCGTTTCCGATTAAATTTCTCATCCCTCTTTCTGATGCTCGTTCTCCTCTAAGAGAGATATGGCGTTCCTCAATCTTTCGATTCATGTCGTTTTTGGAAACAGCCAGATCATGTCCGGCGTACAGGTCAATGATAAGTCTCCTCGTGCTACGTGGTGCGCGTGGAACTCCTGCATATGGATAATCTGGGGTGTGGTTCATAAATTACTCCTTATAAATTAATATAGTTTGGACAATTGTAGCATAGGCTGTTAGCCTGTGCATAATCCGCTTGATTTTTTAGAGCTGTTGGGATGCTCGGAACTCGCAGAAAAATCAACGCAGATACTCTTCAAAAATAGTCCTAATGTATCCACAGGCTCCTAATAGCCTCTAGTCCGAAAGAGAATGTGTTCTGTTGATATACTTTTAATTCCATTATAATTCCGCCTCTTTACCTTTCCTGCAGGACATAAGGGAGTTGACAAAATATGATTCCCATCTTTGTGAGCTCACGCTGTCCGATATAATTGCCTGCTGCATAGACGACAGCTCGTTTATCGTTCTGATGACGGGTATCTCGGATGCGTTCAGCGTGCTCCTGCTTTAGTAATGCTTCTTCGCTGCTTAAGTAATCAAGATCGGGTTGGTAATGTAGGTAGTAGTCGTTTTTATCATCGGAATAAAAAAGTCCATCATCGTTTTTCTGCTTGAGTTTTTCATCTCCAACGGAAACGCCTGCGGCAGCGAATAACAGGTGGGCAGCGAGTGCTGAATAGGCGGGTAAAGCTTCTCCTGTGAGCATCGTTTCTATTGCAATAGGTTCACCCAGCGTGCAGTAGGTGAAAGAACCTCCCAGTCCTTCCTGTACCGTTTTATCTTTCGCATTCTCAACGCCGTTTATGACGCGTCGGACGCGTTCGGCAGTGATAGTGTCTGCGTAGTCTTCACATTCGACAAGGATAAACTTTCGATTGCCACCATCCTCTTTGTTGAGTGCTAAGACTGCATGGGCGGTGGTGCCACTACCAGCGAAAGAGTCAAGAACAATATCGTCGGCCCCGACACCAGCAATATTAATAAGATCGGACAAAAAATATGGAGATTTTGGATAGTCAAATGTCCTAGTATTTCCAAAAATTTCTTTGACAATAGTTGTAGCTGTTGTGGCAGAATATTGGGGTGAATAGAAGGTTGATTTAGGTTTTTTAGACGGGACAACCCCAACCTTCGGTCGTTGTTTCTTATGTAAAAACCAATCATCTCCTGACTGAATAACTATAATCTCATTTGGATTTGCTTCAACTGTATCTCGTCCCCAACGCCAAGTAACCTCCTGATCGTCCTCTGTAATTGGCCATAGCTCCACTGATTTATCGGTCCTTGGATCAACACTAACAGTGCCATCTTCATCCACATATATTGGATAAAATAAATTAGGCCTTTTCTCCCTAGGCGCATTTTCTCCGCTGTACTTCAAATTAGCGCCTTTTTTGAACCACCCTATATCGTCTTGGATCCATTCGTCTGCTTCGTCATCTTGCAAAGGCACCTCATGTAAAGTTGCTGATCCAGGGACCTTTTCATAAACGAGAACGCTTTCATGTGTAGTTGTGAATCCTCTATTGTCTCGACTTCCCTTTAAATTCAGAACAGCAGCAAGACATGTAATAAACGCTGTTGCCCCAAATATCTCATCCATTATCAATCGCAAGTGGTGCGCCTCATGGTGATCAATGGAAACGAAAATCACACCGTCATCAGACAGTAATTCCTTTAGCAAATGCAGGCGTGCCCACATCATGCAGAGCCACTTGTCGTGGCGTTCAAGATCTTCACCGTCGACAGGACTATTTTCAGCGAACCATGCTTTCATCAGAGGACTGTTCACGCGGTCGTTGTACACCCATGCTTGACTTCCTGTATTATATGGCGGATCAATGTAGATACACTTGACGCGATTTGCATAGCGCGGTAGAAGTGCTTTAAGGGCGTGCAGGTTATCGCCGTGTATAATGAGATTATCTTCTTCGCCGGATGGGTTGCAGGATCGGCTATCGTCGGGTTCCAGTGGGCGATACGGGACAGAAAGGTGGTGGGCGTAGATGTGATGTTTGCCTTTAAAATCAAGCGTTGGCATGTTGAAAATTTTCCTTTTTCAAAGTGGCTTCACAAGAAACTATTAGTTTGTAGCTTAATACGATATTCGCCTCTTTGGAAAGTCTTATAATATATTATGCTGTTTTTACTAACCTATGTCCCGTTAAACTGGAGAACCACTCAGTTTTAAGAAATTATTGTGTTTCACGCCCCTTTTTCAGGATCTGGCACGGTTAGGAAACCGTGAAGAAACCCCAAGCAAAAACACTCGATCCTACAAGAAGGCGGTTCATTTTTTTGGGAGGGACATAGCCCCAAACAGTCGCGAGCCCAGCTCGCTCCGATAAAAAGAGTGCGAGAAAGGTGGCATTACAAATCTGCCAGCCTTGCCTTTAATTCTTCCTCTTGAATGGGCTGCGCTAAATCCATGAGATAGATCCGCATGTGATCTGAGCGATCAGAACTAAAGACGAGGGTTTTTCCATCTCCTGAAAGACTGGGTGCAAAATGGGCACCAACGTGGCTTGTGAGTTGCGTTCTATTTGTACCATCAGCACTCATCATGCAAAGTGTATAATGATTATGTGCGTTTGAGATATAGATAATCCGCTTTCCGTCTCGGCTAAAAGTCGGCTGATAATGGCTTGCATCCGAGAACGTTAGTTGCTTTGCCGTACCGCCCGACGCACTCACGACGAAAATCTGATAGACATCCTCCACCATCGAGGTAAAGGCAATCCGTTTCCCATCGGGTGCCCACGTTGGATGTCCGTCGTCAACATCGTTATGGGTCAGCTGCGTCTGGTTTGTGCCGTCCGTCTGAATAATGTAGATTTCTAAAGTCTCGTTGTTGTCCACACTTCCAGGCGTGCTTCCGTTTTCCTGTGTCGGTGCTCTGGATTCAAAAGCGAGTCTCTGTCCGTCAGGCGAAAAGACGGGAGCGCGATGTGCACCTGCTACGTCAATTACCGGGCGTTGGTTTCTGCCGTCAATATCCATGAGATAAATTGCAGCACTACTCGGATCAGAGCCGCTCGCTTGGACGGGGGGGAGCATCATGCCGCCGCGAGTACGTTCACTTACAAAAGTCAGCGATTTGCCATCGGGTGAAAATGCTGGCATGTATTCGTCGAGTTCATCGGTATATGTCAGTTGACGAAGCGAATGCGTGTTGCGATCCATGAGATACAACTCAGCGTTCTGGAGGCGGTTTGAGGCGAAGGCGAGCCATTTTCCATCAGGCGAGATTGCGGGGCTATAATCGTCCGTATACTTCGCCGTAAAGGTCATCATGTTCCCTTTTTCAGTGAAGGTCTGCTCGTAATCGTCGCTCCCTTCTGTGCGGAGACGTTGGACATGGTAGGCATCACCCGTGAGTGCCGCCAGCTGAAGGCGGACCTCTTTCTCAAGAGGATCACGCAACAGGTTCTGAAACTGGGAAATGGCGAGGTTACGATTACCGTTGTGCCAATGGAAACGACCGAGAGCCAGTGTGATTTCTTGGCGTTGTGGTGCTAACCGTTGTGCGTTGTTAAAAGCATCAGTCGCTGGGGAGACATTTTTCAAAACTTCATGTGCTAAACCGAGTTGGTAATAGGCTTCGGCATCAGAAGGATTTTGTTTGATTACCGATTCAAACTGCTGAATGGCTGCCGCGGTGTCACCTGTTCTGGCTAATTCCTTGCCGCGCTTGATAGCCGGGTCTGCACCGCAGGCGAGTAGCATGAAAAATATAGGAATGGATAGGTAGAAACGGCTGGTCATTATTTTCTGCCCCCTATTTGCTATTCGCTTCCTGCGTTATACGGAGTCGTTGATTTGTCGGTACGTTATGAAGCGTTTGGGTGTCTCCGTTCGCCCAGATGACCTGTACACGTTCAACCTGTGTGGCACTCCCGATACCGAATTCAGTAATAAAGCTATTAAAGGACATATAGCTATCGCCGGCATAAATCTCACGTAGCTGTGTCTGATTCCCTATTTTTATTTTAATTTTCGCGCCAATAGCGTTTCGGTTAGCGTTTGTGCCGATCAATTCTACATGCAGCCAATGGTTACGGTTTCCACCGTCATTGCGCAACAGAGCTGGGCGTGCGTAGTTATTGACGATGAAAATATCGACATCGCCATCGTTGTCGTAGTCACCAAATGTCGCGCCGCGACCGACTCGAACAGGAAGCACAGCGATCCCGGTGATTTCGCTTGCATCGGTGAACGTGCCATCACCCTCATTACGAAACAGCGCGTCGCGTTGGGGGATAAGCGCTTGCGGACGCTTGAGTTCTTGGAAGGTGCTCCCGTTCGTCACGAAGATATCTAAATCGCCATCGTTGTCGTAATCAAAGAGCGCGGTCCCCCATCCAATCTCCTTGATGCCCTCTTCAGCCAGCAGGGCCGTATAAGATTCATCCACGAACCTGATATGTTCGGCAGCCCCATCTTCCTTCAAGAGGTTTCTATAGAGCGCGTTTTCTTCGTCAACCCAATGGCTCATAAAAAGGTCTACATCCCCATCTCCATCGTAATCCCCAGCAGCGAGTCCCATGGATCCCCGAAAATCCGCCGCCCACGATTCTGCACTCACATCGGTAAAAACCCCACCCCCGTCATTACGATAGGTATAGTTGACAGAGGTATCATTTGCGACGTACAGATCAAGATCGTTGTCCGCATCAAAGTCGCTGAAGATAGCTTGCATACTTCTGCCCCCCGGTGCAGCGATACCGGTTTCAGCGGTTACATCCGTAAACGTGCCGTTCCCATTATTGCGATAAAAGACATTATCCTGCGGCTCAAAGACGTGCGGATTGAGGGCACTCGGTACAGGTTTGCCAGATTGTAAGGATTCCGCCTTCATCTGCTCCAATTTTTCTAAGTCGTAGGTGACGTAGTTGCAAACATAGAGGTCCAAATCGTTGTCGCCATCCACATCAGCGAAGGCTGCCCCTGTGCTCCATAATTCACAACCGACCCCGGCAGTTTTTGTCGCATCCCGGAAGGTGCCATCGCCATTATTGTGATAAAGCACATTCGCCCCATAATTGGTAACGTATAGGTCAATATTGCCGTCGCCATCATAATCCGCAAAAACGCATCCCATACCGTAGCCTGGATGTCCAACTCCTGCAGTCTGAGTAATATCTGTGAACGTGCCGTTTCCATTGTTTCGATAGAGAACATTAGTAGCCCGCGAACCCACAGGATCCCCATCTTGTTTAAAAGGTCCGGGAAGATTCACAACGTAGAGGTCGATGTCCCCATCCTTATCTATATCGGCGAATCCGGCGCCGGATCCCATGTCTTCAGGGAGCAGACTGGAGCGAGTGCCACTTGAATGCTGGAAATGAATACCGGCTTCCTTGGTGACATCAACATAGGTAACCGCCTGTATAGGCACAGATGTTAGCACAATAACGACAAGGGGGATGAAACTGCAAAGTTTGCCGGTTGAGAAGTGTACTAAAGTTTGCAAGTTCGGTTCAACACCCCACATAACTTTAGCATATCTCGCAACCTGAGTAGATTTCATAATTTTCCCTACGTTTCAAGAAAATTTGTAAAGATAGTCCGGTTGAGGAAGCGTTCGTCATTGAGAATTTGTTGGAAGAGCGGAATTGTGGTTTTTATACCCTCGATTTTGAATTCGGACAATGCCCGGCCCAATCGCGCAATTGCTTCTTCTCGATCTCTACCATTTGTGATGAGTTTTGCAACAAGCGAATCGTAATGGGGGGGCACGGTATATCCGGTGTACAGGTATCCATCAACGCGCACCCCTATGCCCCCTGGAGGATGGTAGGTAGTGACCAGCCCTGGCGAAGGCATAAACTGATTCGCTGGATCTTCGGCATTAATCCGGCACTCAATAGCATGTCCTCGTATCTCAACATCAGATTGGTTGTATCCGAGTTCTTCTCCCATCGCGAGTCGGATTTGTTCTTTAATGAGATCGATCCCGGTAACACTCTCAGTGACAGTATGCTCAACCTGAATACGCGTGTTCATCTCTAAGAAATAGAAGTTGTCATCCTTATCAACAACAAACTCAATAGTCCCTGCATTCGAGTAACCGATTGACCTTGCAGCCTTTGCGGCGGCTTTACAGATGTCAGATCGAAGTTTAGGTGGAATAGAAGCGGCGGGTGCTTCCTCAAGCAGTTTCTGCTGCTTCCGCTGGATAGAACATTCACGTTCGCCTAGATGAACGACATTGCCGTGCGTATCACCTAAGATTTGCACCTCAATATGCCGCGCCTCCTCAATCCATTTTTCGAGATAGACATCACCATTGCCAAAAGCTGCTTCACCTTCCGCCTTGGCAGTACGAAAAAGGTTCATCAAACTTGGTCGGTTCTCAGCGATCCGGATGCCGCGGCCACCACCACCAGCGACGGCTTTAATCCCGATAGGATAGCCAATCTTCTCAGCGAGTTGTGCTGCCTCCTCAGCAGTATCGACCGTCCCTTTTTTATTATTTCTACGCCTGCCGCCTTGGCTGCCGGGGATTAACTTTAAGCCAGCCTTCACGGCTGTTTCCAGGGCTTTTACTTTGTTCCCCATCGTCTCAATATCCTCAATAGAAGGACCGATGAATCGTATTTCGTGTGCCTCACACATCGCGGCGAACTGTGCGTCCTCGGCAAGAAAACCCGCTCCTGGATGAATCGCATTGACGTTTGCAAAATCTGCAATGGAAATAATATTGAGATACTTCAGATAACTCTCTGTTGACGGTGGGGGGCCAATACAGTATGCCTCGTCAGCGTATCCAACGTGGAGTGCCTCTTCATCAGCGGTAGAAAAAATAGCTACCGTCTTAATTCCCATATCCTTACATGCGCGGATAACACGGACAGCGATTTCACCGCGATTTGCTATTAATATTTTTTTTATCATTTTTTAAACTATTAAATCTGGTCACCGTTTCCACTTCGTTTCACGGTGGTTTCGGCCTAAGTCAACTATATTTGAATTACGAGTGGTAAAAAATCTATTGCTGCCTTACCCGGAAGAGGGGTTGGTTATACTCAACTGCGTCCCCATCTTCAACGAGGATTTCCAAAATCTCGCAGCTAAAAGGTGCTTCCACTGGATTATAAGTTTTCATAACTTCAAGCACAGCTACAGGTTCACCAGGACTGACGACATCGCCAACCGCAACGAAGGGCGGTTCATCAGGGCCTGGTGCCCGGTAAAAACGCGATGGTATTGGCGCGTTGATGAAGGTGTTTTCGACCGGTTCATCATCCTCAATATTCACACCCTTAACAGGTAGACTTTGTGGACTCCCCGCGATGTTCGTCTCCACCGGTTGTAAGGGAAGATTTTCATACTGAGGTGGACTCCCGCGGTGCCTGGAAACTTGGACTTCCAGTTCATTTTCACGGATGCTGACTTCTGTAAGGCCCGTGCGCTCAAGAATCGATGCTAGTTGTTCGACGAGTTCCAGCACACCGCTGAAGTCTTGTTCCGCAGATTGGGCTTTGTCCTTAGATTTATTTTGACGCATTTCTTTAGATAGTTATAAGTGAATCGGTAACAATGCACCGTCAGGGCGTATACCAAACTGGGGTGGATTGTTACGAACATACTCTTAATCTACAGCTTAAAGCGAAGCGTGCCGATAACCTATAACTGTTAAATCCTTTCTACATATTTTCCAGTACGCGTGTCAACTTTGATGAGCGTTTCGTTTTGAACAAATAGGGGGACGTTAACAACCGCGCCTGTTTCAAGCGTAGCACGTTTTGAACCACCGCTCACCGTATCACCTCGTAGCCCTGGGTCCGTCTCAACGATTTGGAGTTCAACGAAGTTCGGGAGTTCGAGGGCAAGCGGGGTTGCCCCCTCCATTTTGATAGTGACCGTCTCGCCTTCCTTTAGGAACTTCAGGTGATCCCCAACAAATTCTGCAAGCAGCGAATGTTGCTCAAAGGTTTCGTTGTCCATAAACCACAAACTATCGCCGTCCCTATACATATACTGCATCCGGTGATCCATGACCCGCACGGTTTCAACGTCTTCACTGGAACGGAACGTCCGATCCAAGACAGCCCCATCGCTAACGCGCTTGATTTTTGTGCGAGCAAAGGCACTGCCCTTCCCCGGTTTGACATGTTGACAATCAACTATAGTATAAATCGTATTGTTAAGCCGGATAACCAATCCGTTACGTAAATCGTTAAGTGCCGCCATTTTCTCCTCTTTTCTTTGCTATTCACGAGCCGCGAACCGAGATTAGCGGATCAAGGCAAGTGCTTGTTGCAATGCCTTGGCTCTGTGGCTGACTTGATTTTTTATGTTTTCTCCTAATTCTGCGAAGGTCTGTTCGTAGCCATCAGGTACAAATATCGGATCATATCCGAACCCGCTCTTGCCCATAGGGGTCTGCGTGATTCTCCCTTCACAAACACCGATAACAACTTCAGGATCCGTATCCGGACGCACGATTGCGATTGCGGCGACAAAGCGGGCACGCCGATCTGTAGCGCCTTTAAGAGCTTCAAGGAGGCTCGCAATCCGTTTCGCATCAGTTGCATCTTCACCCACCCAACGTTTGGCGTTCACACCGGGAGCGCCATTAAGAGCGTTTACTTCCAAGCCTGCATCGTCAGCAAGCGTAAGATGCCCAGTATATTGGGCAATTACAGATGCTTTCTTAATAGCATTTTCAGCGTACGTTCCCCCATCCTCAATGACCTCTGGAACGTTAGAATAGGACTTTAAGGATATAACCTCAATGCTCTGGGGGGCCGTTGTCGGTTGACGGCTGACAGGTGATGGTTGATAACCATTCCTCAGCATTTCCGCAAGTTCTCGGACTTTGCCTTGATTACGCGTTGCCAATACAAGCTTCATCTAAACCCTCCAGCATCATGCGATTTTGTAACCGAATGAGCTCTTGGATACCGTTAACAGCGAGGTCCAACATTTGGTCGTAATCTTCACGCGAAAACGGGGTCTCTTCCGCAGTGCCCTGTATTTCTATAAACTTCCCACTGCCGTTCATAACGATGTTCATATCAACATCGGCAGTTGAATCCTCGGTATAACAGAGATCCAACATCGGTTCGCCTTTAATCAACCCTACACTGGTTGCGGCAACATTATCGGTGATCGGCAAGTTTTTGATTTTTTTACTGTCAACAAGCCCGCGACAAGCATCCCACAAAGCGATAAAAGCCCCAGTAATAGCAGCTGTACGTGTTCCGCCATCAGCTTGAATAACATCACAATCTACCCAGATTGTTCGCTCTTCTAAAGCATATAAGTCGACAGCAGCGCGTAAGGAACGACCGATAAGCCGTTGAATTTCTTGTGTTCTTCCACCGATGCTCCCCCGGGTGACTTCCCGTTGCATTCGCTCAGAGGTAGAACGTGGCAACATTGCATATTCTGCTGTTACCCAGCCCTTATTCCTAATACGTTGCTCACGCATGAAACGCGGCTGCTTGTCTATAACGGAAGCGACACAGATAACATGGGTGTCCCCTGTTGCGACAAGGACTGAACCTTCGGCATGTTTAATATAGTTTCGTTTGATTGTGACGAGACGCATCTCATTTGATTGCCGTCCATCTTCTCTTTCCATACTTATTCTCCGTAACGTATTAAGTCCTATGATCTCTAACCGCCGGTATTCCATATAACTGGTTAGAGGTCTCTGAGAAACGCTAAAGCTTTGATATAACTTTTCCGTTCAAGATAGTGCAGAAGTAACTTAGGTGCCGTGGGTGTGAGCTCATGAGACAGCGCATCAATTCCTTCCAACTGCTCTATTATATCCTCGCCTGTCTCAATCCGCTGCATCATCGTTTCCAATGTTTGTCTTAGATCTGTAAGTTTAGACTGCTGTACTGCGTCAAGATGTTCCACTTGCATCTAATGCCTCCAATTCTTCAACAGCTTTGCAGGTCCGCAGCGAGACGTTTTGCGGCGGCGGATCATAGCCTTTCCACGCATAGGGATCGACACCGGAGACCGGAACGATACACCGTCGGTCAGCACTTGCGGCACGCTCTCCCTCCCTAACCGTCCACGGCAGCAACGACCAAGCGTTGCAGTAATGGTTCACCAAAACCCGTCGATATGTATCGCCACGATTTTTACGAGACCGATGGAGAAGGTAACCGTTAAAAAACACCAATGTGCCAGTCGTAACTTCAACAGGAACCTCACCGGTACCATCAAAACCGTAACTCTCTGGCGTAAAATCGAACTCATCTGGATTTTCGTGAGGTTTCTGTGGGTAGAGGTATCCGGATCGATGTGAACCCGGCAGGACCCATAAACATCCATTTTTTATGCTTGCGTCGTCCATTGCTATCCACGCACCAATCAGGGATCGATCGCGAGTCGGAATATAAATTTCGTCCTGATGCCATGCCTGTCCTTGAAAATTGGGCGGTTTGACGAACAACATTGACTGCATACACTTGACACTACCGTCCCAATAGGGTAGATGCGCTGCAGTTATTTGACTCAAGATGCCACATATTTTCGGATGTTTGACGTACCTTTCAATAATAGGACTGACAAAATGTGGCTGATGAATGCAGAGGATACGCCTGATAGCCTCATCATCATTCACAGCAGCGGGAAGTGGCTTCAGGCTTTCGCACGGGTACTCGCCTTTAGCAAGTGTCACGGTATCCTGCCGGATCTCCTTTATTTCATCGAGAGACAACAGATCCGGGACAACGAGATAGCCGTTTTGAACAAAAGATTGAATCTGTTCGTCAGATACGATCTTTGGTACTTCAATCGGTGCACTTGGTTCAAAGTCCATTGTTTTACTTATTATGTCTGATCGAAGCCTCCGTTGTCGGCATCAATCTAAAATTGATAAACCTACTTTAGGTTCTCAACGGTTTTTAACTATTGGCGGACTGCTCTGACAACGGAAGAGCAGTTCAAATTCAACGACTAAACACGATTTGCAAGAAACATCTCTGTTACCGCCAGCGCAAGGACGGCTAACATGAGATACATCCAGACATCCTGTCTGTTCTCAACATCCTCGTGGTACTGTGTAGTGAGTTCTGCGGTAGGGGTGTCCTCAGTGGATTCATCCACAGTCCCTTTCAACATACTCGTAAGTTCTTCCACATCACGCGAGGCGAGGTCAGATTCAGTTGCATCTATGTTAATCACAAAATAGCGAGAAGCAGTGCCGGATGCGTGGATGGAATAGATACCCGGTATCGTTGTGTCAGTATAAAAGACGCTTGTAGTGGTGTCATTTTCGCCGTACTGCAAGCGAGTTTCGACACCGTTTGGGTTGAAGACCGCGACTACTGGGTCCTGTTGCCCCCCAGCCCTCTCAGTCTCAACACCGAGTTCAATGCTATCCCCAACGCGATACTCCGGACTTGTCTCTATATCCTTGAGTGCAAGATATTTAATTGCCTCATGCAAGAAAGGCAGATAAACAGCCCGTATTGGTAGATCGTTCCACTCCCGATCTATTGTCGAGGTAAAGCAGAGAACCCGCCCGGGAGTCCTTGCAGCGGATACCGTGCGAGGGTCGCTGTAAGATTTTTCAAAAAGTGCCGGACTCCCATCATCATAAGCAGCGAGGACGGTTGCATCTGCTGTCGGAACGGCTTGAAAAACCCTGTAAAACCGGGCCTTCCCGAAATCACCATGGTTGGGATCTTTAAAGGGTGCGAAAATTGGGTGTTCATATTTCACAGTTGCAAGGACACGAAACTGTTCACGATCAAAGGCATCTCCAACAGCTTGGACGAAATTGCAAGGTATCAAGCCCACCTCACCACCGAGGTGTTGTTCATAAACATCCGCCTCGAAATTATCACCCACTGTCACAATCAAGCCACCGCCTGCTGCAACGTAAGTTTTTATGCGATCCGCCTCACTTGAAGAGAATCGCGCAACATCCGCAAGAATAAGCACATCGGTACGTGCAAGTGTCTCTGCATTGGGGATAGTTGCAGACTTGCTGAAATCAATTGGAACGGCATCACTTCCAGCTATAAACGCCCTTTCCATGAAGAAGGTCTCCGGTCTTTGATATGCGCTGCGAGTCCGAGACCCGTTGCCGACAGCATGAACCTTGATAGACTGTAGACTTTGTAGGGTAAAATAACGTTTGTTGTCAACTACAAGTCCATCTGCTGGAAGTTCAACCCACCCGCTATGTGTCGCTTCGTCTTGAAAATCAATTTTAAAGACAGCATCTGCCAAGTCGTTGAGTTCAACGTCGAGGTGGACGGTTTGAATCATATTTCCATCTATAAAAAGGCGAACGGGTAAATTTTCAACGGGTGCATCCCCGTAGTTATAGACGCGAGCGACAAGATGCGATGCTTGTTGCTCGTTCAAAATAACAGGAGGGACACTGATACCGGTAATAGCAAGATTCTTGGGCTGTTCGATGCTGACATTAATAAACGCAATTTGGACATCAGGATTGAGTTTGTCCGTCTCGATAAAGTTCTCCCACCCTCGCTTTTGCATATCGCTAATGAGATACACCTGTTTCTGTCCAATAGGAATAGATTCAAGAATCTCATTTGCAGTTTGCAAGGCATCCAAGTAATCCGTGGGTTTATAGGTAACTTCCGCCGTATTTAAAGCCGATATGAGATGCGAGGATTCTGAACCGATCGGCGCGACAACCCGCGCTTTGTCCGATGAAAGGATGAGGCCCGCTGCATCCGTTGAATCCAGTCCATCCAGAATTTGGGTTCCTTTTTCTTTGGCATTCTCGAAGACTTCCGCATACTGCATACTATAGGAGGTATCAAGAATAATAATAGCGTTTCGTTTCCCACCAATCTTCTGCGTAACGACAGGGGCTGCAGCGAAAAAGGGTCGCGCAAACGCCACACCGAGCAGTGCCAATATCAGCATCCGCATCAGTAAGAGTAGCCAGCGTTTCAGTTTATGTCGACGGACGTTCGTCTGATGCGACATCTGAATGAAACGCACTGTACTGAATATTAACCGCCTTGCACGCTCCCGATTCAACAGATGCAAAATAATCGGGATTGAAGCGCCTATGACCCCGGCTGCTACAAATAAAGGGGCTAAAAATCCTAATCCAAACATATTTTTCTGTTTAATAGTTCATAGAACGTCGTGGCAATTACAGTTTCTATTTCTAATGACGAAACGTCTTAACCAAGAACCAATAACTAAAGTATCCCTTGCCGTTTAGCAAGATAAGAGGCGAGCGCTAAATCAATCGGTGTCGCTGTGGTTATCAGGTTATAATCAATATCAGCCTGTCTTAGTGAAAGCCTGTAGGTATCAAGAAATGCGTTGAAATTATTTAGATAACTCTCCTGAATCGCTTGTGGGATCGTGATAATTTCATCATCGTTTTCCGAATCAATAAAACGGATAAGGGCTTCAGAACTTCGTCCTGTCTCAAAATTAGCGAAATCAATTTCCTGCTGTGCCAGGACGTGAAAAACAATCACTTCATGCCCGTCATATCGGAGATGTTCCAAACCAGAGACAACCTCCTCCTGATTTTCATCATAAAGGTCTGAGATAAAAAGCACTAAACCGCGCTTCGTCAAGCGCTCTGCGACGTGATGCAGCGGCATTCCCATACGGGTGGTTTTCGCGGTTTGCAAGGTTTCCAATGTGAGCAAGATAGAATGTAGGTGTGACGTGCTACTCCTTGCAGGGAAATACTGATGAAGCGTATCATCAAAATAAGCGAACCCAATAGCATCCCGCTGCTTTGCCATAAAATAGGCAAGTGATCCGATCAAGTAGCTGGAATATTGGAGTTTTGTCAAAGTCTGTCCGGCTGTCCCCTGATCCGTAGCATTGTTTTCGGACATATCATCTACCGGGTGCGCCATAGACTCGCTGGTATCCAAAAGTAAGTAGCAATTGAGATTGGTTTCCTCCTCAAACTGTTTGATATAGTACCTATCAGTTCGAGCATAGGCTTTCCAATCTATATGTTTGGTATCATCGCCGGGCATATATTGTCTATACTGGGCAAATTCGACGCTAAATCCATGATATGGGCTTTTATGAAGGCCTGAAATAAAACCTTCGACGACGAATTTAGCAATCAATTCCAGATTTCCGATTCGTGCAAGAATTGATGGATTTAGGAATCTGCGTCCCTCTGACTGGCTTTGCATCTCTAATTATGCCCTCTATATTGCTCTAAACGACATCCTATTTCTTTTTTAGAATGAGTAGTGTTAGGTCGTCAAACTGATCCGCTTCGCCCTGAAATTTCATCACTGCCTCGTGAAGGTGTTCCCGCATGGCCTCAGCACTGGCATCCCTGCATGCCTTAGATGCTTCAACAAGGCGCTCTTCATCATAATACTCATCATCAACGTTAACAGTCTCCGTGACACCATCAGTATAGTATACGACAACATCGCCACTAACGAGTTGAATATGTTCAGCTTGATATTCAGCGATCCCTGAGACCATATCATTTGGGAACATTCCGAGTGGGATGCCGCCGACTTCTTCACCGAGCCATTTACAGGTACCATCTTTTCTCATGAGGAGTGGTGGATTATGCCCTGCATTGAGGGTTGTTAGCACATTCGTTTCCGGATTAAGATGACTATAGAAGAAAGTTGCATATTTCTCTTCAGTGCCGCTGGCATAAAGTAGGGAATTAAGTGTCATCGCCATCTCGGTGAGTTCAGCATACACAATTGATGGACGTAAGCCGTTTCCAGTGTTTTCTGATGTCGGGGGATTAACCCGAGATAATTCAGAAATAAGCCCAGCGCGCAAAGTGGCCATGAGCAGCGCAGCTTGCATTCCCTTTCCAGAGACATCAGCGATAGCGAGGCCCCAATGCCCAGTAGGTAAAGCAATACAATCATAGTAGTCGCCACCGACGGGCCCGCGGGGTTCATAATGCCCTGCGACCTCATACCCCGTAATGTCAGGCAAATTCTCTGGAATGAGGTTTTCTTGGATTTTACGGGCTTCTTCCATTTCTGCTTGCAATTGCCGTGCTTCAAGTGCCTCCTGATGGAGGTGGGCGTTCTCAATCGCCACGCCTGCTTGCTTGGCAAAAGAGTCGAGTAAAATCACGTCCTCATCCGTAAAAGGTGCAATCTGACCCCCGCGCTCTTCCTTGTCCCCGACAACAAGAACGCCTAAAACATCCCCATCGCGTCCAGAAATAGGCACCGCCATCAAATTCTTGCCCCCGAAAAGCGTATCGGACTCTGGCAAACAGTGACCGGGTAACCCCTCCTTGACAACAGACTTCAGCATATCTACCGATGTTGCTTCTTGAGATGTAGGTGCTTCTCCTTCACAAGGGATAACCAACTTATTCCCGTTCTGCTGTGCTTTGGCACTTTCAACCAACGTCTCAGGAAAGACATAACTCAGTTCAAGTTCCTGCTGTTCTGGGCGTGTGATCATGAGGGCCCCAGCGTTCGCATCCAAAAACGAAACGGCTTGTAGGACGACCTGCTCCGCAGCATCTTCAGGCTGCAAGAGCTGACAAATTTGCGGTGCGCTTTCAGCGAGCATGAAGAGGCGAAACTTTTCGCTCTGGATACCTTCCACCATGCGCGAATAGGCAATAGCGATCGAAATTTGGTGGGCGAGGGTTGTCAACAATTCCTGTTCCCATGCGACTAACGTCTCCCTCCCCAAAAATCGTCCTAAGCCAATCATACCCAAGAATTCATCTTGAATCTTTAAAGGAACCCAGAGCCTGATATCAACAGTTTCAACGAGTTCGGCACTCCGGACAAAGAACTCCTCAAGCCCCACGGGCGGTGTGTTATTCTCAATGATTGGATGTTGTAGTAAACTAGCAACTTCCTCTGATTCAATAGGAATTGAGGAAAACACCTGTTCAGGTGTCGATGCCACTACATTGAGATTGTTTCCGGTAGGATGGTAACGCAGAATCACACCCCGCGTGACTTGCAAGGTTCCAAGCGTGATGCGAAGATAGGTTTTGCTTGAATGGTTAAAGTTACCATAGCCGGAGATGAGCGTTTGTCCCAAATACTCTAGCTCGGACAGACTAAATATAAGTCGCTCCATAGTCTGTTCCGCAGTATTTTGTGTGCCTTGGGCTTGCTGCAAATCGAGATCTAAAATAGGCTCGCTTAAATCTTTCATGTGTTGCATCCGCATATTGATCATTCTGACGATTAAACCTGCCCCCTTTCTCCATTATCAAAAACGGGGATCTGGTCCACACCCAATGACGATTTTCTTTTTTAAAAGTATTTTATATCTATATATTACAAAGCATTTTATATCTATTATTACTAAGGGAGTCGATAACACAGCGGAACAGAAGTTTCATAAAATACCCCACTGAACATAGCCCGAAAATAAATTTCAATTTTCCTCAGAGTACCAAATCTGTCGTAAGAGAAGGCTATAGATTCGCAATAGCGGATTCCTCATCTGGGAAAATGCCAGCGTACTTAGCGAGTGCCATCATACGAAAAGTCCGTTCCTGTGTAGCTGACAACCCACAGAAATTCAAAGCGCCTTCCCGTTCATGAAGTGCTTCTATAATTTCGATAAGTATAGATATACCGATACTATTAATAAGGGTTGTTTTTTCAAGATTAATGACCAGCTGTGTATAACCGTTCCCAATGAGTTCCTTTGCCTTTTCAGAGAGTTGCTCCCCAAGGGCATCGTTCAGGTACCCAGCAGTCTGAATCACCGCATGTTCTCCGTCTTCACGGATTTGGATATCGAATCTATTCAAAATCCTTACCTCCTTAGCTGCCTAACATGGGCTTGCGAGTTACGCCGTAGATATAAAGGTAGTACGTAGCAAAAACCTATCGTTGAACAACAAATTTCAACACAAATTTAGGGGCTATCCTCAGTGAATCCCAAATTGTGTTATCGATGTAGCGAAACGTCGCATGCAATTATCCTTTCTTTTTCTTGATGACGTTCACAGTTGTTCCGTTAGGGCTGCTTTCTATATCCACTTCATCCATTAGGGACCTAATAATTTGCAATCCCCGTCCGCGCTTACGTAGATCGGTATGTGCCCCTGGTATCCCGAGTATACGGCTCCCGTCGAGTGTATCTGGAGAGATACCGATCCCTCGATCTGTAACTTTAAACTGCAACTCATCCGCCATAAGCAAAAATTCGATATGAACCTCCTGATCGTCGCTCTTGCTATGCTCAAAAGCGTTGATACAGATTTCGATGATCGCGAGTTGAATTTCCTCAACCTCTCCTTCCCCGAAATCCATTAATTCGGCAAGAACAGAGGCTGTCTTAGCTGCAGCAAGTTCCATATCAGGATACATAGGTATAGTGAGGATTACGCGTTTGGCTATATCTGACACGTTGCGTTTCCCTCCTTGCTATGACTCATGTTTGTATTTGGAATCCACAAAATCCACTTGTGTTTGTGTTTTCCGTTTTCATCGGCAGGAAATGAAGAATCGTAAAAAAACTTTAGTCGCTTCCCATCGAGGCTTTAGATGCAAACTTATGAAAACTTGATTAAATCATACCATATTTTTTTTTATTATGTCAAGTTTTTTATCGGATTGATTTTTCTCTTTTAAAGTAACTGCGGTTTCCGAGTCTCGGAGGGGACTTATGCCTATTCAAAAACCCAGCTGTAGCATAGTATGAAGCATTGTTAGGCGCGGTCACTCAAGAAACGGAACTTTTCGTTTTATCAACAATCCAGCGAGCATCGCCTATCCTCGCCATTGCTTCCGATAGTTCTGGCTGGTAACTTGCAAACTTGACTCTATCACAATCCGAGAGCAATTGATGGATCCGTTCAACATGCAGCGTATCTATCTGTTCACCGCGCATTATGCGAACCAAGGCTGTTGTTGTCAACGCCAACGCAGGAATTTGATAACGTCCACAGATATATTCCCGGAGGACGTACGCAATTTGCGTGTGATACGTCTTCACCTCACCGCGCTTGAGCCAATCCGAGGCTTCAATTGTCCCCAATCGTTCATAAGCGACATCATGCGGGAACACCGAATTATCTTCTTGAGTTGGCAAGTCTGCTAAAGTTCGGGGGCGCTTTCGGAGATAGAGAAACGCTGAAAGGACTATGAAACTGAGCATTACAATACCACTAAGGAAGTAAAACGATACACTCTGCGCTACCTCCAATGGTGGCTTAATGTCACGTAAACTTTGAATATCCACAGCACTTTGTGTCAGGATTTTTGTGAGTACAGACATACTTCTTAGGAAAAGATGAGAAGGATAACATATAGCAGGAAAAATACGAGATGTGATTTTATGCCGCAAGCGGTCTAATAACTATCGATTTCGGCGAAGTTGGGCAGGCATATTGGCAGACACCACACCCTGTGCATCCTGAATCAATCACCACTACAACGCCATCTGACGTGAGATGAATCGCGTCATCTCCAATAGGGCAGCTATCAACACAGTAGGTACAATCTACCTCTTTTGTGCGGAGACAGATTTCGGGGATGAAAACCGCTAACCCGATTTTAATGTCTTCAGCACAAATAGGTTGTAAAGCACCGCTTGGGCAGACATACATACACGCCAATGAATCACAGATGACACAGGGCTGCTCATCAGGGGCTATGTAAGGTGTATTTGAATTGCTGGCATTGGTACTCTGTAAGGGCTGAATGGCGTTTGCGGGACAGTTCTTGACACAGTTACCACACCGATGACACTTTTCCAAGAATTCCGATTCCGGCAATGCCCCCGGCGGTCGAAAAATAACGCGTTGCTCGGAATGTGCAGCAAGCAAGTGATCTGCTACCCGGTCATCAAGAAATTCCGCAACGGGTTGGATGAGCTGATTCAAGGCTTCCTTGAAAAAGCCGCGTCTTCCTGTTTCATCATACATTTTTATATTTTAGCCCTTGAGTGTCGCGAACTACACCGGCTGATAAAAATATCCTAATATGTATTTACAACTTTCAAAATTATTATATCACAATTGAATATTACAATTCAAGACATTTCGGTTGTTGGTTTAGGGCATTTAGTTTTCGGGTTTTTCTGAGTTCTATGGAAGAAGTCAGGATTGGAGGTTCCATCCTACAGAAGAACCAAAGAACCTATTCCTTATTTTTCTTTTGTCTATTTAACGTTTATATGATACAATTTTGCAAAGGGTCGATTGCAAGACCCTAATTAGCAGTGGAAGGAGAAGGTAGAGGATGCAGAACACACTCACCGAATCACAAATTAACTTTTATCGCGAAAATGGGTTCCTCGCGATTGAGGACTTCCTTGATACCGACGAATTAGAAGAATGGCGGCGCTGCACGGATGAGTCTGTCGAAGAACGGCTCGGAAACTCGGTCGAATTTATGACGAACCAAATGGATGCTAAGCAATTCTACGCTCGCGTCTTCACGCAGTGCCTGCGGCTGTCAGACACACATACAGCCATGCGAAAACTTGTTCACGATCCGAGGCTCGGTAAGATGGCAGCACAACTCTCAGGTGTTGATGGGATGCGTATATGGCACGATCAAGCACTCATCAAACCGCCACACGGTAACCCGACTGCATGGCATCTTGACGTACCGTACTGGTCGTTTGACTCACGGGACGCGATTTCTTTCTGGGTTGCGTTGGATAACGCCACCCTTGCCAACGGATGCATGTGGTATCTGCCCGGCACACATAAGACAGCGCGTTTTGATAACGTGGGAATCGGCATAAACATTGGTGAGCTGTTCAATGTATATCCGGAATGGAAACAGATTGAACCGCAGTGCGCTCCGTGCCCTGCTGGCTCCATTGTATGGCATAACGGTCTCGTTGCACACGGTGCCGGCGCGAACATGACAATCCGCCACCGCAGAGCGATGACTTGCGGCTTTATGCCGGATGGATGCACGTTTAACGGAAAGCGGAATATCCTGCCAGAAGAATACTTTAACTCACTGGAAATTGGCGACACGCTTAACAACGACACGCAAAATACGCTGATTTGGCATAAAGACTGGGATACATAAAGAACTCGGTTATAAGTTAGAAGTTAAGAAATTCTTTCGGTAACAATCCGCCGCAGTTGGGAATAGCCAACGGCACTGGGAGTGTTACAAACCTATGTCTTAACTGCTAACCTAAAACCAAAACCTATAACCAAAAAAGGAGAATCAATATGGCGAAACAACCTAATATCGTACTTATGGGAGTTGACTCGCTCCTCGCAACGCACATGAGCTGCTATGGGTATCATCGACTCACGACCCCTCATATTGACAAGTTCTCGGCGGGGGGTACCCTGTTTGAGAAAACTTACAGCCCGCACATTCCGACAACAAGTGCTTATGCGTCTATGCTGACAGGGTTAGATACCTTCAGCACACAGGTCGTCGCTTTGCGTCATCAAGGGC
Organism: Candidatus Poribacteria bacterium; assembly: GCA_965202725.1. Lineage (GTDB taxonomy): Bacteria > Poribacteria > WGA-4E > WGA-4E > WGA-3G > WGA-3G. The sequence continues at coordinate 1,573,238 of OZ241845.1, read as the reverse complement.
CGCTTCGCGAAGAGGTTAAAACGTTGGCAGAAATCCTACAAGCAGCTGGTTACGACACAACCTGTGTCGGATTCAGTGGACCGAGTGCTCGTGGATTTGACACCTATCTGAACTATTCTGGATGGGGCCCCGACGAAAGCGGACGTTCCCCGAAAGCAGAAAATCTCAACAAAACGACGCTCCCAGAACTGAATAGACTGATTGATCAGAATGATGAAAAACCGTTTTTCCTGTTCCTACGCCACATGGATCCGCATTCTCCGTATCTTCCACCCGCCCCTTATGAACGCACGTTCTACCACGGTGATGAATGCGATCCAAGTAATGAATCCATGGAACCGGTGATGGCATTCAAACCGTTTTGTGACTATTTCGCCTCTTGGATGCCGCCCGGAATTACCGATAAAGATTACGTCATCGCACAATATGACGGCGCAATCGCCTATATGGATGCTTGTATCCAGACGCTCTTTAACGCCCTCGAAGCGCGCGGTGTACTTGACGATACAATAGTTGTTATCAATGGCGATCACGGTGAAACCCTCTACGACCACGAATGCTGGTTCGACCATCACGGACTCTACGATGTTACATTGCACGTTCCGCTAATTATTCGCTATCCCGGACGCGTCCCTGCCGGAAAACGTGTCGATGGATACAATCAGCATAAAGATCTCGTGCCGACGCTTCTTGAATTAGCGGACATTAACACAGACATAGAATTCGATGGGAAGAGCCTTACTGCCCTCATCAGCGGCGAAACAGCTTCTTTCGAGAGCGAGATCTATATCACAGAATGCACATGGATGCGTAAGCACGGTTGGCGGACACCGGAATGGAAACTCATCGTCGCGCTCGAACCCGATTTCCATTTCAAGCCCCCTGTCGAACTCTACAATCTCATCCAAGATCCCGATGAGAACAACAACCTCGCTGAGGCATACCCTGACATCGTGAACGTCCTCGAAACAAGGATGAAAGATTGGATTCGCCAGCGGGAGCAGGAAACTGGACTGACAAATCCGATCATGACCCAAGGCGATTGGCATGGACACAAAGGTGTGGGGCCGTTTAAGACCTCCGAACAAGCGTATAACACCATGCACATCGGTGATCCAGGGCAAGCGGCACGCCTACAAGCGAAATCGAGAGACGAGTAGTGAAATAGTTATCTGTGAAGAGGGTTTCGTGTAACAATTGATCCACTCTTGGCGTACGCCACGGAACAGTAAATCGTTAAAAACTACTTTTACACTGACGGCTCTTAAGAAAGGAAACGCAATGCCAGATTATAGACGAGATGAGGTATTAGGACGTCTGCGAACAGAATTAAGTAGAGACAAACCGCTGCTCGCTGTCGGTGCTGGAACAGGCATCACGGCAAAATTCGCTGAACAAGGGGGCGCGGATCTGATTGTAATTTACAACTCAGGGCGCTACCGAATGTCTGGGTTCGGGTCTTGTGCTGGACTTTTAGCTTACGGCGATGCCAATGCCATCGTTATGGAGATGGGTGAGCGTGAAGTACTGCCTGTTGTCAAAGAGACTCCCGTTATCGCCGGTGTCAACGGCACCGATCCGACGCGCAGGATGCGCAATTTCCTCAAACAGGTTCGCGATGTCGGCTTTGATGGGGTCAACAACTTCCCGACCGTTGGCGTAATTGATGGTACTTTTCGGATAACACTTGAAGAGACAGGGATGGGGTTCTACAAAGAGGTCGAGACGATTGGCATTGCCCATGAAATGGATCTGTTCACCATCGTCTATGTCTTCAACCCGGAAGAGTCTGAAAATATGGCGAAAGTTGGCGCGGATGTTATCATTGCCCACATGGGGACGACGGTAGGTGGGACTATCGGCGCAGAAACAGCCTTCACGCTTGAAGATGCGGCGGTCCGAGTGCAAGAGATCTGCGACGCTGCACAAACAGTGAACCCGGATGTCATCTGTCTCTCACACGGCGGCCCTATCTCAGAAGCCCCAGAAGCAGCGGTTATCAATGAGAAAACAGATACCGTCGGTTTCGTCGGTGCTTCGAGCATTGAGCGGTTCGCGTGTGAGGAGAGCATCCCTCGCGTCACTGCCTCGTTTAAGGAATAAATTAAAATTAAAGCCATTAGATTTAATCAAAAATGGCGGAAATTAACCAAAACCTGCCCAAAATATAGTGGAGGGCTGCTCAGAGGGGCATAGTAAAAAAATGTCCAATACGGTCAAAGAAATAGCGATCCTAAATGCCAATGATGCAGAACTTATGCGTATCAGTCGAGAAGGCACGCTATCGCTGAATCTGAACGAGATGCACGCGATTCAGAGCCATTTTAAGGGGTTAGGACGTAACCCAACCGACGTCGAAATTGAGACAATCGCGCAAACTTGGTCGGAACACTGTGTCCACAAAACCTTCAAAAGCATCATCGACTATTCTGAAGCCGGAAAGGAGCCAGAGCGAATCGACGGTTTGTTTCCGAGTTTTATCCAACGTGCAACAGAGGAGATAGCAAAGTCGTGGTGCGTCTCTGTCTTCTCAGATAACGCCGGTATCATCGAATTCGACGACACCTATAATCTTGTTTTCAAGGTAGAAACCCATAATCATCCTTCAGCGATTGAACCTTACGGCGGGGCGGGGACAGGCATCGGTGGGGTGATTCGGGATTCGCTCGGTACCGGCCTCGGTGCAAAGCCTATTCTGAATACGGATGTCTTCTGCTTTGGGATGGTCGATACATCTTATGCACAACTTCCGAAAGGCACACTCCACCCAAAACGTGTATTCAACGGTGTCGTTGCTGGTGTACGAGACTATGGCAATCGGATGGGCATTCCGACAGCAAACGGTGCGATTCTATTTGATACCCGTTACACCGCGAATCCTCTTGTCTTTTGTGGAAATGTCGGTTTAATACCGAGAAACAGATGCAAGAAATCCGTCGAACCCGGGGATCTCGTTGTCTCTATCGGTGGGCAAACGGGGCGGGACGGCATTCACGGTGCTACTTTTTCCTCTGCCGAATTGGACGACACCTCTGAGAACCTCGGAAGTGTGGTGCAAATTGGCAACCCAATTATGGAGAAGAAAATCGTTGATGCGTTGCTACAAGCGCGTGATCGTAACCTATATCGATCTATAACGGATTGTGGGGCCGGGGGGTTCTCTTCTGCAGTCGGTGAAATGGGAGAACATATAGGGGCGGAGGTGCATCTCGAAAGCGTCTCTTTGAAATATGAAGGACTTGCACCGTGGGAGATTTGGCTCTCAGAAGCACAAGAACGCATGGTCATTGCCGTGCCTCCTGAAAACCTAGCTGAATTGATAGCGATCTGTGAGGCAGAACTCGTTGAGGCTACGGTCCTCGGCAGTTTTACGGACACACACAAACTGCAAGTCTTTTATGAAGACAGAATTGTTGCGGATTTAGAGATGGCGTTCCTGCACAACGGCTTGCCACAACCCATCAAACAAGCTGTCTGGCAGCCACCGAAGCATCCAGAAATGCCGTCGCGAGATAGCGAAACTGCGGATTATACAGACGCCCTCTGCCAACTCCTTGCGAGTCCAAATATAGCCAGTAAAGAATCTGTCATCCGGCAGTATGACCACGGTGTGCAAGGGGGTATAGTTATCAACCCACTCGTTGGGACAGAAAATGATGGACCGAGTGACGCTTGCGTCGTCACACCGGTCATCGGAAGTCGAAGGGGGGTAATTATTGCCAACGGAATTAACCCGAAATATAGCGATGTGGATCCTTATATCAGCGCCGCAGCAGCGATTGATGAGGCGTTGCGGAATATCATCGCTGTCGGTGGAACCCTTGAGAAAACGGCACTCTTGGATAACTTCTGTTGGGGCAACCCTGACAAACCCGACCGGCTTGGGGAGTTAGTCCGAGCAGCACGGGCATGTTATGACACCGCGACGGCTTACGGGACACCCTTCATTTCCGGTAAGGACAGTCTTTACAACGAATACAGTGACACGACAACCGGGGAGCAACGCGCAATCCCAGCGACGCTGCTCATATCTGCTATCTGCGTGATGCCCGACATTCAGCGTGCTATCACGATGGACGTAAAAGCCCCAGATAACTATATCTATGTCATTGGAAACACTTACGCTGAATTGGGAGGATCTCACTACTTTGATATCCACGGATTTATCGGGAACAACGCACCCCTCGTCCGTCCTGATGAAGGCAAACTCACAATGGAGCGACTCAGCACTGCAATCCGTAACGGGTTGGTACGTTCTTGCCATGACTGTTCTGAGGGCGGTATCGGCGTAGCAGCAGCAGAAATGGCATTTTCTGGGGGATACGGGATGTCCTTGAACCTGAATAGCATCCCGACACGTGAGGAAATCTCTGTTGACGACGTGCTCCTGTTTTCAGAATCAAATAGCCGGTTTCTTGTAGAAATTGAGCCAGAACACCGGCAGGCTTACGAGACTCACATGGCTGGCGTACCCACAGGCTGCCTCGGGACTGTTACAGAAAAACCAGACTTTATCATCAATGGAACTGCGGGACACCGAACCGTTGATACCTCAATTGACACCCTCAAATCCGCATGGCAGGCCCCCTTGCAGTTTTAAGTCTTTAAAGTAGTAGACAACCCAATTAAAACCGTTCTCACACCTCTAACCAAACATCACAGAACCTTTTAGGTCAACCTACAAGGAGAGCCCTAATAAAAAAATGCAGAAACCCAAAGTCCTCATCTTAAGAACTGCTGGGACTAACTGCGATGTAGAAACGGATGCAGCGTTCCAACTCGCCGGTGCAGCGACAGCGTTAATACACATCCAAAACCTCATATCCGGAAAAGTCGACTTAGCCGATTATCAAATCCTTGCTATTCCGGGTGGTTTCTCCTACGGCGATGATATTTCAGCAGGCATTCTTCTGGCAGTTGAGATGAAACACAAACTGACAGACGCGCTAAACCAGTTCGTCGATGCTGATAAACTGATACTCGGTATATGCAACGGGTTTCAAGTGCTTGTGCGAACGGGCCTGTTACCAGGGGGGAGTCCTTCTAAAAATGGCGTGCTAGAAACGGCGCAACGAGCGACATTGGCAATGAATACCTCGGCAAAATTCGAGTGTCGCTGGGTAGGCTTGGCAACACAAAAGAGTCCATGTGTCTTTACAAAAGGCATCAAAGCCGAAATGTATCTCCCTGTTGCACACGCAGAGGGACGATTTACTGCCCCGTCAGATGTTTTGGAAGAATTAGAATCAAATAAGCAGATTGTGTTTCGGTATGCGCAAAGTGAATACCCACACAACCCGAATGGCTCTGATGCTGATATTGCCGGTGTCTGCGATACAACAGGTAGAATCTTCGGGTTAATGCCTCATCCTGAGCGGTTTCTCATGAAATGGAATCACCCGCGTTGGACCCGACGCGCGGGGCCCACTGGAAGCAGTTCCGAGGAAGGTGATGGACTCGCTATCTTCAAAAATGCTGTCAACTACGTTAAATTGCATGTCAGATAAATTATACCGCCGCTTACTCCCCTTCTATATGAAATTGCCAGTGCTCTGGGCATTCATCATACTTTCAGTGCTGGGGCAACTGCTTTGGGTAGTTGCTATCTCACATGACGTACGCATCGATCTGCGTTGGTCGAGTTTCGGCTATGGCTTGGGGGTCGGCTTAGGATTTATGCAGGGTAAGTGGACATCTCGCTTATGGGATCAATCATATATAAAGGTTTTAAAGCGGCAGATAACCTTCTGGGAAGCGGAAGGGGCTAAACTCTTAACTTTCTACACCTGCTTTGCCCTCGGTTTACCGATTCTCTGTCCTTTCATCATCCGTTCACTTGATACGTTAGCTGCAATTCAATCGTATATCTTCGGCTTTATCGGGGCGATGAATGTGGCATTGTGGCTATGGGTGCGGCGGATGCCGAAATGAGTTCGTTACCACCTATTCCATTTGCAGAATCGTTACAGATGTGGCAAACGTTATACAAACCGGCAGACTTAGAAAGATTCTTGGAAGGTTTAACATGCATCCATTAACAATCTCATTGCCAGATTACCTCTACGAAAAATTGACGTAACACGCAAAACATTTGAAACCTCTCTTGAAAAATTAGTGCTGTTTCAACGCAAACGCGATTCTGTAGGCGCGAGCTGTGCTCGCGATATTTGAGAAAAACGTCAACGTATGTCCACGACAATAAAAATTAAAACAGAAAATTAAATGAACCGATTGCTTTCCCCTCGTGGCCGGCGGGCGCGATATTTTACATGGCTTAAGTCTGCTTTAAACAATGGATCGCCTCGTGTTAAACCTCTGCTCCCACAAAGGTGAGAAAAACGTCGGCTGGCAGGACTACGAGACGTACCACCAGCAACATGACTCCGATATATGCTGTGTTAAAATCCCTACTTAGGCTGAGTGTGTCTTCAAAAATTGGTATTGCTTGTGGGCTGACACTTTTCTTAGACATGCCCACTCGGCTTCCGATAAATGTTAAAAGAGCCTATTCTTAAAGAACTAACGTCATCTATCTGGGCAGGCCCAATCTTCACTAACGTCCCACCGTCTGTAGAGCTTGGAGAAATAATTGGAAAATATGCAACTCGATAGAGACCAACGAAAAGCCGTTAACCACACGACAGGCCCCGCAATCGTTATCGCCGGACCCGGCAGCGGGAAAACGACTGTCGTGACAGCACGGATTCTGAACCTTGTCCAGATACACAATATCGCGCCTTCACACATCCTCGCCATCGCTTTTAATAGAAAAGCCCTCGAAGAAATGGAGACACGAATCCTCCGTGGACTCCTTTCATCAAAACCAATTGATCAGAGTGGAATCAACTTTAAACCTCAAATCCGAACCCTCCACGCCTTCGGCAAAGATATCATCACCGAAAACTACAGACGCGCCGGATTTAGCCAGTTACCTGAGATCTGGACGGGACAAATTGAGAAAATCATTTCGCAAGAACAAAAACAGATTGAGCGGGAAGCCGCCACTATCAAAGTCTCTCTCTATAAAATCGAGAATCAAAAAACAGGGAAGTGTTATATCGGACAGACTACCAACCCAGAGCGACGCAGAAAAGAACACTTCAGTTCTTCATCAAACGACAGACTCCGACAAGCAATCCGTTCCGAAGGCGAAACACAATTCAATTTCGATGTCCTGGAATGGGTTCCCGGAAGTGAGGCAAATCGGCGCGAGGCACACTGGATTGCGTTCTATAGGGAACGCGCAAGTGTATTTAACAGGGCAGATCCGCTAAGATCGGCATATAGCAACCAACTCATCCTTGAGATGTTTTGTCAACACTTTGACATCCCGTATAAAGAACATCTCGATAGAGACCCGGATTTTGAGGATCTCCGAAAACGTTTCAACGACATAAAAGAGATCATTATGAAAGCAAAACGGCAAGTTGTCACAGGTGTATTTGATCCAATGACGCTTAACGATCGCGTGGCACAAGTATTTGCTGTAAAATATGAGACGCTCAAAACAGAAGCAAACGCCCTCGATTTCGAGGATATGATTATCCACGCAGCGAATCTACTTGAGACATGTCCAAACCTCCGACAAACCTATCGAGACAGATATCCGTACGTCCTCGTTGACGAGTTTCAAGATATTTCTCCAACAGACTTTCGGCTCATTTCGCTCCTTTCAGGGAATCTCTTCGCGGTGGGGGACGACGACCAAGCAATCTACAGCTTCCGTGGTGGCGATTCACGGATTATGCAGGAATTCACAAACCGACGAGACGTAAAAAAATATGAAATCACGCGTAACTATCGCTCCACATCAACCGTTGTTGAACACGCAAGAGCCTTGATTGAACGAAACACCCCACGGATCCGTAAAAACCTCCGCGCCCACAATCCTATCCAGCAGAAGATAAAAACCGTTGAGACGACACCCGAAACCGTAGAAACCACTTTACTGCGCGAATTGGACTCACGCCAAGAAACTGCTGTCCTTGCACGAACGAACTATGAGACAGAACAGATCCAAGAGATGCTTGCTAAGCATACAACCTCCGCTGAGATAACAACGATTCACAAGGCGAAAGGACGGGAATGGGAAAAGGTGATCCTCGTCCACAACACGCTGGAACGGCGTTTTCCACGGCGAGATAGTGAGATATTGGAGGAGCGGCGGGTTTTCTACGTCGCGATGACGCGGGCTAAGTCTGCGTTAGTTGTTCTTGGCGGTAGATGTCCATTTGGGCCGGAGTTTGAGAAGATTCCGAAAACTGCTGGCTATTATCTCCGACAGCTCAGCTATTGGTGGGCGAGAAGGAAATTGGAAAAATAGAAATTTGGTTGGGGTATAATTTAAAGACCGATTCAGACTGGGGGTTTCTTGTCAGAGCAGATACGTTATTGACCCCAAGCTCTCATATATTGTATGCTGTAACCCAAGTTATGAGTTTGTAGCAGAACCTATTAGGGTGTGCAGATCAGGTATAAGGGTGTACCCGTGTTACGGATCTGCTCTTTTGTAAAAACAAAAATAAACGTTTTCGCCCCAAACAGCCCGTAAACCTATTGACTTCCCGCAAAAAAGCAGGTATAATAGTTGTGTATGGCAGACTTCACCGAGATCATCTCTTATTTCAAGGACTCCCTGGGGCAGTTCGCAGATAGGCGTGCAAGGTGGTTGTTAGCCAACCCCGCTAACCTGCGCGGACTGCTTGAAATCATCGGAGAAGACCTTCAAGTCCAGAACGTCAATACAAGCTTTATCGCGGATAATCTCCGTGAACAAGAGTCCGATATAGGTGGTTTATACGATATTGCGGGCAATGTCTGGGAATGGTTTCTTGATGAATACAACCCTGACTTTTACAGTATTTCTCCAAGTCATAATCCACTTGCCGGTGGAACTATGGCGGCTATCTTATCCGGTTGGAGAGACGTTAGAACTGTCCTTGTGTTGCGGGGTGGGTCTTGGGTAAGTAGTGCGAAGTTTGTGCGTGTCTCTAATCGGACGCGATTCACACCGAGGGTCACAAACAAAGCGCGTGGATTCCGCTGTGTCATGAGTGTATCGTCTTAAGTGTACGCAATCAGTCGTTTTGGGCTTATAAAAAGCATAATTGGGAATCAGCCACTGAAAAAGTTCAGAAACTGCGTCTTTCAATTAACAAGAGGGTTTTATGAAATTAGACGAAAATCAGCGAAAAGCTGTTGAACACTTTGAAGGTCCTGCGCTTGTTGTTGCGGGGCCGGGTAGCGGGAAAACGACGATTATTATAGAGCGAATCTTGAATCTGGTTCATAAGCACAATGTAGATCCAGAAAATATTCTCGCCATTGCCTTTACCAAGGCCGCCGCTGGCGAAATGAGGGATAGGCTTAGAAAATCTGATTTAGAGGGCGGTGAACCTAGAACCTCCACCCTTCATGCCTTTGGAAATGACCTTATCACAAAACATTATAAAGAAGCAGGACTTGACAATGAACCGGGCTCGGAGGATATATGGGGCGACAAAAAAATCCAAAATGTCATTAGGTGCGAAAAGGATAAATTAGATCGGGAAACAAGAGAAGCAATCGTTTATATCTATAGAATTGAAGACAGAACATCACATCAATGTTATATAGGTCAGACGACAAATCCGGACCGACGGAAGAAAGAGCATTTCAGTAATTCATCAAACCGTGGACTTCGTGAGGCAATCCAACAGAAAGGCAGAGAAGTATTTGATTTTAAGGTAATTCAAAAGGTGAATGGTTCACGGGCTTATCCCCGCGAAAAATATTGGATTGACTACTATAGAAATCGCTCTGTAGTCAATCTCGTCCACGGAATGGAACAGGTGGCAGGAGAAAGGAGCGATGCTCTTGTAGTTATTTATAAAATTCAATCTCGGACAGACTCTACGGCTTACATCGGGTATACAACGAATCCAGAGAGTGTTCGAAAAATAATAGAAAGTGGGGATGAACGATTCACATTTGAAATTATTCATACAGAAGTCCCGTGGGCAAAAGCAGCTGCGCACATAGCAAACGAAATTGAAAAACACAAAAACTGGGTGGTGTTTAATCGACAAGATCCAGAAAAGGCAAGATATAGTAATCAGCTTCTTATTGAGATGTTTTGTAAGTATTTCAAAGTTCCGTACGACGAGGTATTAGAATCTCCCGAGAAATTTGAAAACCTGACAGACAAATTCGATAATCTAAAAAAAGAAGTTATTGAAAGAGAAAAACGACAGACTGTCACAGGTGTGTTTAAACCAATCGAAATTGCGGATCCAATTCTCCGAGCATTTGCAAAAAGATATGAAGATACAAAAGAGAAAGCTGAAGCTCTTGACTACCTCGATATGCTTATCCTTTCAGCAAATATGCTCGAGAAAAACCCAGACCTTCACAGTGAATACCAAGAGAAATACCGCTATGTCTTTGTAGACGAATTTCAAGATATATCGCCTCTTGATTTCCGATTGATAGACCTATTTTCAGAAAATCTTTTTGCTGTTGGTGACGATGACCAAGCAATTTACGGATTTCGGGGTGGCGATTCAGAGATTATGCAGAAATTCCGTGAGAAAGAAGATGTGACAGTGTATAAGGTTACGCGCAATTATCGGTCATCCCCAACTATTGTTAGACATGCGAAGACCTTGATTGAACATAACCGGCGACGCATCTCCAAAAACCTCTACGCTCATAATTTCACAGAAATTCCAGTCAAATTTTTACCAACTGCACAAAAAACGGCGAAAGTAAATGAAACTTTATTAGGGGAACTATCTGACTTACAAACGAGTGATGTTAACGAAGTGGGGGTTTTAGCTCGCAACTGGAAGGGCGAGATTAATGATATTCAGGAAATTCTTGATTTTTCAGAACTTCAGGAGCAAGGTTTTGAAATTGAAGGGGATCCGCATGAAAAAAATAAAACAAAAGTTCTGCGTTATGGGAATAAAAAGGTTGAAATTCTCACTATTCATACCGCGAAAGGGAGAGAATGGGAGAAAGTTATCCTTCTTGTGAACACGATATATGATAGCCTACCTCATGACAGAAATGATTTGACAGAAGAACGCCGACTTTTCTACGTTGCTGCAACTCGTGCGAAACAGGAATTAGTTGTTCTTGATGGTGGAAATTGCGAATTTGTTCCAGAGTTTCAAAACGTTCCTCATATTTGGATCCCAGATCAGTTAGATAAAATTGTTGAGAAATATTTGGATCGTCTCATTTTTGCATTTCAAAATAAATATCAACTAACCAGTATAGACCAGGGTTTTATCAAACAAGAAATGGTTCAATACCTGACAGAATTAGATAATGAAGTCGTTAATAAAATAGCCTCACTCACAACTTTGGATGGCGCAACAGCTGTGAAAATCGGGCGTTATGCTGATTATGTCATTGGAAAGGAAAAGATTCATTTGTGCACCGATGTATTTCAAGGCTTTTGGAGGCGTATGTGGGAGGTGGTAGAACAAGCAAGAAACATGCCTAATCCTCAAATATAGTCCATTTGAGCGCGAGTTCGACAATAAAGTACAAGTGCATTAAGGAATGCCAACAGCTAATTATCCTGAAAATCCTGATTCTGACAATCTACTATCCATACCTTGACATCCACAACACAGACAGCAATATTGACATCCCTATGCAGTTTGTTGTAAGATAAAACGTAATTCCAAGCGTTTTTGACGGACTTCAGTTGACTCTACCAAGTTAGGAGATAGACACATGGGATTTTTGAGACAACTCACCGACACTGAGAAACAGCAGCTTGAAGGGAAAATTAAAAAGGAGCAAGAACGCCAGCAGACACTTCGGGAAAAGAATCCATACCCACCGGAGTCTTTTGAAAAAGCAACTGCAAAAACGGACACCTTCGGGAAAGTTCCACCTTTAAAGCCTCTCTGGAGTTATGGCTTCCTTGGTATTATCCTTTGCCTGCTTGCCTTCACCGGCTTTCAATTTCTCACATGGCACAATTTTGGTTCTAACCGGGTTCTCAATTTCAACGTTCTCGTTGCGCTGATGTTATTGTTCAATCACATCGGCTTTCATTTCACAAAAACAGGGCGAAAAAGTCGTGTGATGAGGATAGTTGCCTATGTTTGGATCGTATTGGTATTCGCTTATATCTACATCGCTTGGGTTGCTTGACAAGTTGCTATTTTACAACATTTGAGGCAAGATGATTAAGGCAGTATTCTTTGACCTTGATAATACGCTCTGTGACTCCGATACAGCATGGCACAGGGCGACAGGGGAAACCTTCCAACTGCTACGTAAAAACTATCCGGATGTCTCAGCAGCGGCTATTACAAAAGCGTGGAAAACAGTTCATCAAGAACTTTTTGGGCAACTCAATGCTGGGAAAGGTTCTATGACAGGACTGAGAGACTCACGTTTTCAGCAGCTATTTAAAGAATTGGGTTTGTCCACAGGTAAAATTACAGAAGAACTCAACGACTTTTTGTGTTCGCGCTACCTCACGAGTTTGCGTCTCTATGAAGATGTTTCCGTACTTGAGGCGTTACATGCATACCACGTCGGTATCGTTACAAACGGTGCCCACGATGACCATACAGATAGCCAATTTTCCAAAGTCCAACACCTCGGCCTCAGTGTAACGTATTCAATCGCTGACAATTTCCGATGAAGTCGGAGTCAGGAAGCCAAACATCAAAGTCTTCACAGTCGCTTGTGAACGTGCCGGTATTTTACCGAAAGAAGCTCTTTTCGTAGGCGACTCCATTGCGAATGACATTGTTGGGGCGAACCGTGTGGGTATGACAAGCGTCCTTATCAAGCGAAAATCTGACGGGCTGATACCGGAAACAAGGGATGAACGACCGGATCATGTCGTTTCAAATCTACATAATGTGTTGTCCTGCTTGGGGACACAAAGCGCATTGCCATTGCTATAACACAAGCACAAGAGGAATTCACAATGGATAAAACCTACAACGTTGCGATAATTGGGTGCGGTGGGATTTCGCACATGCACGCCAGGTGGTATGTGAATGAACCGCGGGCTTCTCTGACTGTGATTGCCGATATTAATGCCGAGGGTTTGAAGGCATACGGTGAGCAGTATGGTGTCAAAAAGCAGTATACCGATTACATTGAGATGCTCGAAACGGAAGAGATCGATCTGGTTTCTGTTTGTACACGCCCTAAATTGCACGCGCCGGTCGTAATTGAAACCGCAAAACGGTGTGTGAAGGGGATTCTTTCTGAAAAACCGATGGCAGAAAACCTCGGGCAAGCACGTGAGATGCTCGAAACTTGTTCACAACACGGCGTAAAATTGGCGATTGATCATCAAGTGCGGTTTAGCGCACCCTATCAACTCGCAAGACAGATGATTGCTGAAGGGGCTATCGGTGACCTTTTCCGCATTCACGGTGTTTGTAGCGGCGGCGACCTAAAAGACAATGCCACACACACCGTCGATCTCATGCGATATATCTATGGCGATCGTCCGGTTACTTGGGTGATTGGTCAAATTGAACGTATCAACACACCGATGAAATACGATCTGCACTCTGAAGATTTTTCACTGGGTTACTTCAAGTTCGAGGATAATGTCCGCGCTATCATTGAAGGTGGCAGCGACACTGCTCCGGGGTATCACCACATCTACTGCTATGGAACCGAAGGCGAACTTGAGCTGGCTGCTCCGGGCGGCCCCTCTCTCCGCGTCCGAAACACGGAATCGCGGGGTGCCTGGGCCGCGCCTGAACTTCCGGCAGAAAGCAATCCTGTACGAGATATGATTGCAGCTATTGAAGAAAATCGAGAGCACCGCTCAAGCGGTTATCAGGGATACGCAACCCACGAACTCCTCATGGCGATTTATGACTCGTCTCGGAAACGTCGGCGGATTCATCTGCCGCTTGAACAAATGGAATCGCCCTTAACCTTGATGGTTGAGGACGGCTGGATATAAATGATTGATCCACAGTTAAACGGAAAAGTTGCCCTAACTACAGGTACCAACCACGGCATCGGAGCTGCAAACGCTTTAGCACTCGGTAGACAAGGTGTGGATGAAAAAATATCCTATATCTCCGTGCCCTACATAAGAGGTATATATGAACCGCCAACACACCAACAGTGAAGACACTATCACCACCCTATTCGTTGAAATCCTGATGCCAATGAGTACCACGTGGCGTATTCACGAACAGACGACAAAACCACTTGTTGAAAATCAAAGGAAGCCTGATGTAATTATTCGCACAGCGGAACGGTATCCAAAGATGCACGCTAAGGATCCAAATAGGCTATTCTATAAACGTTTGTGGAGTGTCTGTAGGTTTCCCTCCACAAGTAGGAGGCACGACATGACGAAACAAGAATCCCATCACTTTAGGCATGGGAGTATCAACATAACTCAATTCACAATGGAAGAAGTCCGCTGTTTTAGTGAGCGCCAGACTCTTGAAATCCGTCCACTAACCTTTTTAGTTGGAGAAAACAGCACTGGCAAAACCACAACCCTCGCAAGTTTTCATGTATTAGCAAATTATTTTCAGAGGAGAGGGGTAAATTTTAATTCACACGCTTATACAATGGGAACCTTCCCTTATTCAATGGGAACCTTTAAAGATATTGTCAGAAACAGTCGAAAAAAAAGAGAAAGTTTTTAAGCTTGGATTTGTTTCAAAATATGCCAATGAAGAGGTTGAATGGACAGTTGAATTTGTTGAAAAAAAAGAACGAGAGAATTTGATGATCCAGAGGGCAGCGATGTCCCAATGTATTTAATGCGGATCGAAGCGACCCGCACAAAAGATTGGAAGGTACTGAAAGAACAATTGGTTGCGTTTGGTAAAAGTTCTAGATTGTTTCAGAACATAGAAATAAAAAAACTTGGGAGTTCCCTAGGTTCTCCGTTCCAGTTACAATTCAAAGTCCGGGGGCCTAAGGTCAATATCATCGATGTCGGTTACGGTGTCAGTCAAATTTTGCCAATTTTAGTGCGAATGTTGAATCCCGATATCTCTCAAAGGACTCGGCGTACGCTATAGTATGTTAGAATTCTCCTTATTACAACAACCTGAAGTCCATTTGCATCCGAGGGCTCAGGCGGAATTTTCTTCTTTATTGGCAAGGTTGGCGGATAAAGGGGATAGGTCGTTCCTTGTTGAGACACACAGCGACTATATAATCGACCGCGCACGCATTGAAATCAGAAAAGGAACCATCCGTCCAGAAAATGTATCTTTAATATATTTTGAACCAAAAGGAAATATCGTCAGAGTACATAACATCCATTTTGATAAGATGGGTAATATGGAGGGTGTTCCACCACACTATCGGGATTTTTTTCTCAAGGAGTCTAAACGCCTCAGGGGATTTGAGGATTAAGTCATGTGCGTTATTTTAGATACGAATACTTTTAGTAAATTCAAAAATCCTACTGACGAAGATATGGAACCTGTATGGAAATGGTTGTTCATCAACCCTTTCGCAGATGCGTTTCCTCTATCGGATAGTAAATAGCATCACATTGTTTTCGCTTGGGGGTGCTTTCTCCATTAATCTGACTAAAAAATTCCAAATGTGATATACCAGATGTGATATGATAGGACATCAGAAAGTATTAAGAATAAAATCGATTCTGCATGTCCCAACTGTCTGTATATCACAACGGGTAGTTCTGACAGACATTCTGACTTAAACATTCAGGTTTTTCTATCGTCTTAAAATTACGGATATACGCAAAATACACACGGAGGAATAGAATTTGTACTACCGAAAACCGATTTTTTTGGCGCAGCTTGCAAGCCAAAACTTGCTATTCAAAAGCCAGTTATTCATCTGTCTTGTTCTCGTTGCTATACCTATACACGCCTTCGCTGGGGATTGGCCGACTTGGCGAGGCCCGAATCAAGATGGCACTTCTGCCGAAACTGGATTAATCTCAACTTGGTCCCCCGAAGGTGGAAACCTTCTCTGGAAGGCAGAATTTATAGGACGCTCTACACCGATCGTCCTCAACAACAGGGTCTACGTCATCGGACGTGTTGGCAAAGACATCACCGAACAGGAACGTGTCGCCTGCTTCGACGCAGAAACCGGCGAACGGCTCTGGAATTATCAATTCAACGTCTTCCATACCACGATTACCTTCAACCGAGTCGGGTGGACAAGCCTCGCTGGCGATACTGAAACAGGCAACATTTATGCACACGGGGTCCAAGGCCTCTTCTTCTGCTTCGACAAGGATGGAAGCATCCTTTGGTCGCGTTCACTCACAGAGGAATATGGGCGGATCTCCGGTTACGGCGGACGCGTTCACACACCGATTATTGCTGGCGACCTCGTCGTGATTAGTTTTCTCAATGCAGGTTGGGGTAACCAAGCTATGACACGTCATCGCTATTTTGCTTTCAACAAACACACCGGGGAACTCATTTGGATCTCAACCCCCGGCGGTAGACCGTTAGATACAACCTACTCCACCCCCGTTGTTGCGAATATCAACGGACAACACCTCATCATCGGTGGCAATGCGGACGGCAGTATCTATGCCCTGCAGCAGAACACCGGGGAAATGGTTTGGGGGTTTAAACTGAGTCAGCGCGGCATCAATACATCTATTATCGTTTCAGGCACGAAAGTCTACGCTTCCCATAGCGAAGAAAATATAGATAATACGGAGATGGGACGGGTGGTGTGTATTGACGCAACGGGTACCGGAGATGTTACCCAAACGCATGAGGTCTGGCGATACGACGCAGTTAACGTCGGATACGCATCCCCTACGATTCATGGCAGACACCTCTATGTCGTGGATAACTCCGCGAACGTTCACGCGGTTCACGCTGATACCGGCGAACGCCTCTGGATACACAACATTGGCAAAGTCGGTAAAGGTTCACCCGTCTGGGCAGATGGTAAACTCTACGTCTCAGAAGTCAACGGTGTATTTGCTATCCTACAGCCCGGTGAGACAAAATGTGAGACACTCAGCATCCAAGAGATAAGCCGAGTCGGCGAGGAGCATTACGTCGAAATTTACGGTTCACCTGCTATTGCCGATGGACGTATCTATTTCACCACAGAAGAACACCTCTACTGTATCGGGAGGAAAAACTAACCCATGAGAAATTCTACCCTAATTTATACCGTTTTGATTGTATGCTTCCTCGCAGCCGGTTGTGCCAGCAAAAAGATAGCACCAGAACCTATGGAGATGTCGACGGCCCCAGCTGTCTCTATCCTGATTGTACCTGCTGAGAAACTCACCTCCGGGGAACCGGTTGAATTCAACGTTATCAGTTTTGATGTAGATGGGAAACAGACAGGAGCAGCTCCTATAGAATGGACATCAGCTGGTTTGATGGGTACACTTCAAGACGGACGATTCACACCCGATAGAAGTTCAGGGGCACATGCAGGCACGGTTACCGTCACATCGGGTGATATGAAGGCAACTGCTCGTGTTCGCGTTATTCCTTCCCCGCCATGGACAGAAGACTTTGAGACAATCGAACTTGAAAAATCCCCAGTTCACTGGATCGGGGCGACCGGCAAATTCTTTGTACGCGAAAAAGAGGGTAATAAGGTCTTAGTCAAGACCCCGGCCAGAATTGGTTTAGACCGGGCTCATGTTTTTCTAGGCCCCCCAACAATGAAGGATTATCACATCCAAGTCGACCTGATGGGGACAAGAAACAAACGCAAACTGCCGGACATGGGACTCATCGCGAATCGCTACACATTGGACATGCAAGGGAGACACCAACGCCTGCAAATCCGCTCATGGGCATCAGACCTACGTATGGCGAAAACTATTGACTTCGCGTGGGAAACGGATGTCTGGTATACAATGAAGATGATGGTAGAAACAACGGACGCTAAAGCGATCATCCGTGGCAAAGTCTGGCGCAGAGACGAGACTGAGCCGGAAACATGGACAATTACTGCCGAAGATCCATTGCCAAATCACGAGGGAAGCCCAGGTATCTACGGTTACTCTCCTGCAGACATCCATTACGACAATCTAAAAGTATGGTAATTGCTTGTTCGTTATTGCTTTTTAGCCCAGAACGGATTGTGAAACTTATGTTACCCATAACCGCCACATGTCTTAACCGACAACCGAAAGGCTGCTTTGCAGCCCTACTGACAACTAATACCCTCAAAAAGGAGTCGTTCAATTGAAACCTCTTTGGAAATCACGATTTACCGATATCATAAAACTTGCAGGGCTTCTCGTGTTTGTGGTATCCACCACTGCCGCAGAAACAGAGATTGCCTTGTGGGGTGGTACGTTAAGCCGTAATATGGTCTCTGACGAAAAAAATGTTCCCGCGAGTTGGGATGTGGGAACCGGCGAAAATATTAAATGGACAGCAGAACTCGGCTCGCAAAGTTACGCGGGACCGCTTATCATTGGTGGAAAGATCTTTGTCGGTACGAACAATAAAGCGCTCCGTAACCCGAAACTGACCGGTGACCGCGGTGTGATCAAAGCGTTTAACGAATCTGATGGCGAATTCCTCTGGCAATCCACACACACGAAACTCACTTCAGGGCGGGTCAACGACTGGCCGCTACAAGGCATCTGTTCTACGCCGTATATTGAAGGGGATCGGCTCTATTACGTCTCTAACCGTTGTGAAGTCGTCTGTATTGATACCGAAGGCTTCCTTGACGGTGAAAATGACGGACCTTTCACCGAAGAAACAGAAACGAGCGAGATTGATGCCGACATCATCTGGACTTACGATATGATAGACGAATTGGATGTCTTTCCGCATAACCTCGCGACCTGTTCCCCATTGGCTGTCGGTGATCTTCTCTTTTTAGAGACAAGTAACGGTGTCGATGAGGGGCATATCCACCTCCCTTCGCCCGATGCCCCCTCCTTTATCGCTTTGAATAAGAACACAGGGGAACTCGTTTGGGAAGATGCTTCTCCGGGTGAAAACATACTGCACGGGCAGTGGTCAAACCCTGCTTACGGGGTTATTAACGGCGTTCCGCAGGTTATCATACCCGGCGGTGATGGCTGGGTCTATGCGTTTGCCCCAGAAACCGGGGACATTGTCTGGAAGTTTGATTGTAACCCGAAAAATTCTGTTTGGGAACTCGGCGGTCGCGGCACACGCAATAACATCATCTCAACACCTGTCGTCTATAACGGAAAAGTATTCGTGGCTGTCGGTCAAGACCCGGAACACGGTGAAGGTGTCGGGCACCTCTGGTGTATTGATGCCTCTCAAACCGGCGATGTTACCGAAACGGCTACGGTCTGGCACTTCGGTGACGAACAGTTCAACCGCACAATGTCTACTGTAGCTATTGCTGATGGGCTCCTCTACATTTCGGATCTGAGCGGCTTCCTTTACTGCTTAGATGTGAACACCGGAGACCTCTACTGGAAACATGATACCTTCGCTGCCATTTGGGGGTCGCCTTACGTTGTAGATGGCAAGGTTTACCTTGGCGACGAAGACGGTGATGTCGTTATCCTCAAAGCCGGGAAAACGAAGCAGGTACTGTTTGAAACAAATATGGGCAGTGCCGTCTATACAACACCTGTGGCAAAAGACGGTGTGCTTTATATCGTAACCCGCAATACATTGATTGCAATAGCAGAAAAACAATGAACCTTACCCGAAAAATTACTGAAGCCCAAAAAGCACTCGATGCACACGTCCGGGAGATCGTTAAATGGCACTTCAATCCAAAAACCGGATCTCCCTTCTGGCTGGAGTTCGCAGGAAACCTCGACTTTAATCCAAGAAAAGAGATCGGTGGATACGACGACCTCAAGTGTCTTGGGCATTTCCAAGATGAATGGCTCCGTGGGGGACCCGTTCGACGCTGGGTACCTAAAGCCTATGCTAACGAACCGATTTATGTCTTTGAAACAGGGGGCTCGACGGGGGTCCCGAAAACTCGGATTAGCATTCGCGATTTTCATATCGACTATGAACTCTTCAGTAAAACGCTTTCAGACGAAGGGTTTCCACCCGGGAGCGATTGGTTGATGTTGGGGCCAACGGGCCCCCGCCGCTTACGCCTCGCTGTTGAGCATCTGGCACAGCATCGAAGCGGTATCTGTTTCCACGTAGACCTCGATCCGCGTTGGGTGAACCAGCTCGTGCGTTACGGGAAAAACGAGGCGTTGGATGCGTATAAAAATCATGTCATATCGCAGGCACTCAACGTGTTACGTGCCCATGAAAACGTCCAATGCCTCTTCACTACACCGAAGCTGCTGGAGGCGCTCTGCGAAAAGATTTCCTTGCCAAAGGCGGGGATCAAAGGCATCTTTTGTGGTGGCACGGAGATGGACGCACAGTTTCATCGCTTTGCACGTGAAGAACTCGTTCCCGGTATTGACTTTATTCCGACTTATGGCAATACCCTCATGGGATTAGCCACTTGTAAACCGTTTGATCCCGCGGATAACTATGCTATTATCTACTATCCGCCACAACCGCGTGCTGTTATTGAACTCGTTAACCCAGAAAACCCCGAGGAACCTGTCGATTACGGTAAAACCGGGCGCGTCATGCTTACGACGCTGACGAAAGAGTTTTTCATGCCACGTTTTTTGGAACGCGATGAAGCCGAACGCGCCGAACCGATTCCGGAATATCCTTGGGACGGTGTTGAAAACCTTCGCTTGTTGACAGAGCTTCAAGAGCGTGTGGTTGTCGGTGTTTACTAATCCAATCACTAAAGAGCGGAAACCTGAATATCTAAAGTGGCTGAAGTCCTCTTTGGCACACGTAGATAAACACGAAAAAGGAGTTTGAATATGGTAAAGAAAATCGAAAAAGTTTTCCGGTCCCCTTATTCAGTCCCGAACGGTTTGCAAGTGACAGACGAGGGTTTGTGGATCGTCGATCAGATTACCGATAGGGTCGCCTTAGTTGAAATCACAGCCGACGAGGATTATACCGTGCCGAAACTCATTCGCGACATTCCGAGCGAATCCTCCAACACAAGTGGGATGACGTACGGAGATGGCGCGCTCTGGTTAGCTGCGAACGGATCTGGAGAACGCTGGCGACCCGTCCGAGATACAGATGCCGAGACAGGCGAGGTTTTCAAAGTTGATCCTGATACTGGCGAAACCCTGGCACGCTATCCGATACCTGATGGCGGCGGCACACACGGGATCGAATACGACCGTTACGATGAAGGACATCTATGGGTACAGACGCTTAAGAATCAGGTTACACATAAAGTCAGAATTTCGGATTGGTCTATACAAAAGACGCTTCCCTTACCTCATAGACGTGGGCACGGCATGGTTCGCGTTGAAGATGGACTCTGGTCAACACATACTTCTGAGAGAGTCATTGTTAAACTGGACCTGACTGACGGCGCGCCGCTTGATGTGATTAAGGTTCCTGAAGATTATCCCGAACCTCACGGTTTATCTATATACGGTGATGATTTCCTCTATTGCGATGCCTCTTCCGGATGGGTGGCGAAAATTGAGGGTTTTCGTTTAGGTAATGCTATGATGCCACCGTGCGTTTGAGAGCTTGGACAATCGTAGGGGTTGGGTTTCCCCACCCTTAAACCCCCCGAAAATTACTGGGTAAAATGACTATCAATTGTCAGCTATCGGTTTATTGAACAACACCCTTCATTTGACGTTTTGCGAGTAATTTAAAAATGATACATATCCCAATGCTACGCGCTGGACGTTTTTACAGAAGTCTAAATACCGTCCGCGTCTCACATATCAAAACAGGTGAACCCTTAGTCGAAGTGAGCCAAGCCAACCGTGGCTTGATAGCGAAGGATCTCGTTGACATCGGTCTCCAAAAAGAGGCACTTGGGCAACGTTCTGTAGCTGAATTGGTTTCCATTTGTAAGGCGGCAGCGCGCCTTTTCACAACGGCGACACTGCCACTTGACGGGACCGACCAGTCCCCGACAGACTATATCCAACAGGTCTCTGGAACAACGGGTTTGCCTGAATCTCTGTGTCAACAAAACCTTGTCAAGATTCAGGGCGTATTGGAAAACATAGATACGGTCTTAGACGGACTCACCCGCGGCTTGGACCTGCGAGTCCTTGACACAGGTTGGGGAACCCAAAACGGACGGACGTTAAGTTACGTCTGTGAGACAGACTCACTTGGTGCTGTGTTGCCGAGCAACTCGCCGGGTGTCCATTCGTTGTGGGTACCTGCAATTCCCCTGAAAGTCCCTCTTGTTCTGAAACCGGGGCGCGAGGAACCTTGGACACCGTATCGTATCGCCCAAGCGTTTATCGCAGCCGGGGCTCCCGCAGAGGGGTTCAGTTTCTACCCGACCGATTATGCCGGGGGCAACGAGATACTTGTTCGGTGCGGGCGTTCTATGCTTTTCGGCGGTGGCACTACTGTCGCATCGTGGGTGAATACACCACGTGTTGAGATTCACGGCCCCGGACGCAGCAAGATTATCATCCACGAAAGTGAACAGAACAATTGGGGGCAGTACCTGGATCTCATCGTGGAATCGGTCGTCAAGAACGGGGGTAGATCCTGTATTAACGCCTCTGGTGTGTGGGTAACGGCACACGGACGTGAAATTGCCGAAACGTTGGCAGAACGCTTGACACACATCGAACCGAAACCCCTGGATGATCCAGACGCAGGCATTGCAGCGTGGGCAAATCCAGCAGCTGCGCACGGTATCTCGTCATTGATCGACCGACACCTCAAAGAGCTTGGCGCAACAGAACTAACAACGG
Source organism: Candidatus Poribacteria bacterium (assembly GCA_965202725.1). Classification (GTDB taxonomy): domain Bacteria; phylum Poribacteria; class WGA-4E; order WGA-4E; family WGA-3G; genus WGA-3G. The sequence continues at coordinate 1,550,518 of OZ241845.1, read as the reverse complement.
GTGACCGCGTGGTTGAATTAGATGGTTGCACCTTCCTCAGACCGACTGTTATCTGGTGTGACGACGCGGAACATCCGTTAGCGAACACTGAATTTCCGTTCCCGTTTGTGAGTGTCGTTGAAGTTCCACCAGCACAACTGGTTGCATCTATCGGTGCAACACTGGTTGCCACAGCGATTACGGAAGATGCAGCACTTAGGCGAGATCTCGTGGCGACACCGCTCATTGATAGGCTTAATTTGGGGGCTGTTCCGACGAATCAGATCTCTTGGGACAGTCCGCATGAAGGGAATTTATTCGAGCACCTCTACAGACAACGCGCATTTCAACTTGGGTAATATCCTGCACATCAGAGAGAAATATTTTATGCTGATTATTGATGCACACCTTGATTTGTCAATGAACGCGTTACAAGGCAATCGGGACCTGCTAAGTTCTGCCTATACGATCCGCACCCAAGAAGCGCGTGTCTCCGGTAAAGGACAAGGTACCGTCGCGCTCCCGGAAATGCGTCAGGGACGAATTGCCCTGAGTTTCGTTACCTTGTTCGCCCGCTCAACTGGCAGACCCTCCCCACATTCCGATTTTCCTTCGCCTGCCCAATCCTACGGCATCGCACAAGGACAACTCGCGTATTACCGCGCCTTAGAAAGAATGGGATACGTCCGGATCATCACAAACACGGAAAATTTGGATAGACACATCGCCGCTTGGCAGACTTGGGAGAGCACAGCAATAGGCGAGGCAAACGACTACGATAATACACCCCCGCTGGGATTTGTAATTAGCATGGAAGGTGCTGACCCGATTCTGACCCCGACGCAATTAGCGGAATGGGTCGATAGCGGATTACGGCTGCTCGGACTGACACACTACGGTCCAGGACGCTACGCCGGTGGAACAGGCACAGAAATCGGACTCACCGCCCTCGGTCGTCCGCTGCTTGCTGAAATGGAACGTTTAGGTGTTGTGCTTGATCTCACCCACTGCTCCGATCAGGCATTCTGGCAAGCGTTGGAGCACTACAACGGATTAGTGCACGCCAGTCATAGCAACTGTCGCTCACTCGTTCCACATCAACGCCAATTCAGCGATGAACAATTACGTGAGATTTTTGATCGGGACGGGGTTATCGGTGCCGCTTTTGATGCGTGGATGCTTTACGCGGGTTGGATTACCGGTGAAACTCCGCATGACAAAGTTACCTTGAATAGTGTCGTTGACCATATCGATTATGTCTGTCAACTCGCGGGTAACAGTCGTCACGCTGCTATCGGTACAGATTTAGACGGGGGCTACGGGCGTGAACAGTCGCCAAGCGACTTGGACACCATCGCCGACCTACAGAAGATACCAGATTTGCTGTCTGCGCGCGGCTATAGTGACGAGGATGTTGCTGCTATCATGCACGGCAACTGGCTGCGACTTTTATACGCTGCGTGGGGGTAGACAAACTCACGGATTCTGTTCTATAAATTCTCCAAACAGAGATAAAGACACAGTGGATTGCCCGCTGCGTCTTTATTCTTTTTGCAAATTAACACAAAAAAATGGAATTGTGGTATAATGTTTTTAAACCTATTCTGAATTTAGGGATGACACCGATGGCCCGACATCCGCATACCGAAGCTTATCAACATGACACGGAAAGCCGAACCAATAACCCGCCCGCGGGACTGGCACCTGACGGAGATATACCCACCATGCCCAAAAACACTTATGCTTACAACCCACACCTCCACCCTGTCCTCCGCTTTCACACCGAAGGAGAACACGCCCCCCCCCCACTCAACATAGCATAAGTATTCTCTTAGAGAAGGCGCGTAGCCACCCCCTCACCGATGCCGAAGTGCAGCAACTCGCCGATGCACTGACGGCGCAACCTTGGCTGGAATGGGCACATAAACGCGAAGAAGGCTCCACTTTTTCCGTCGACCCCGTGCCCCTTTTTATTCACGAACGCATCAGCACCCAAGCCCTCTTAGCCACCGCCAAACGCACCGACATCCCACGCGACCTCTTCGCCGACCCCCAACAGAAATACCGAGATGCCGTCCAATTTTACGCACATGAGGTACCCTGGGCAAACCGGCTCATTCTCGGCGATAGCCTACACGTCATGGACTCCCTGGCACACCGAGAAGGACTCACAGGGCAGGTACAGATGATTTATATCGACCCCCCCTACGGCATCAACTACCGATCCAACTTCCAACCCGATGTCTTCAAAACCAGCGTCAGGGATATCGACACAGACCTCACACGCGAAGTCGCACAAATTCAGGCATATCGGGATACCTGGCAACTCGGTATCCACTCCTATCTGTCTTACTTACGCAAACGGTTCGTCCTCGCACGCGAACTTCTCACAGATTCAGGCAGCGTTTTTGTGCAAATTGGCGATGACAATGTGCATCTTGTGCGATGTCTCATGGATGAAGTGTTTGGAAATGAAAACTTTGTCGCTATGATTTATTTTCAAACCGCTGCAAATCAAAATACCAAACGTATTCAACGCCTCTATGACGTGATCCTTTGGTATCAGAAAACACCCGCGTTAAAATATCACCCGATGTTCAAAGATAGGACCGAGACACAAATAGAAAGTGTTTTCGCAGCAAAAGATCCAGTTTCCGGTGAACGTTATAAACCGATGCAAATGAGTGTTCCCAAGCAATCCGCAGCGTATGAACGATTGTTTCAGGCGGAACGTCTGACATCAAACGGGAGTTATTGGAAGAGAAACGCCAGTGATTTTCCATATATTCAATATGATAATGTTTGGACAGGCACTATTGAGTCTACCTTTTCCAAAGAGAAGGTTTATGTCGTCCAAACGAATAGAAATGTCATCCAACGGTGTATGCTCATGACAACCGACCCCGGTGACCTCGTGTTGGATCCCACCTGTGGTAGCGGTACAACTGCCTACGTCGCTGAGCAGTGGGGCAGACGTTGGATAACAATAGATACCTCACGGATCGCTATCACGTTAGCACGGAATCGCCTGCTCACGGCTACCTACGATGCTTACAAACTCAAGGATCCCTCCGCAGGTATTACCAGCGGGTTTGTCTTGAAAACCGTGCCGCATATCCAACTCCGCGACATCGCAAATAACGTCGCTTTAGACCCGATTTTTGCGAAACATGACCCCATTCTCAAGGAAAAACTAGAGACCCTCAACGCAGCCCTGTCCCATGTCACGCAGACGCTCCGTCAGTCCCTGCACCGCAAACTATCCGCCACACCGAAGCGCGAGCAGACGGATGCAGTGAAGCGTCGGTGGCAGCTCCCCGAGACCGCTTGGGAAGCCTGGGAAGTGCCGTATGATACCGACCCTGACTGGCCGCACCCCTTACAAGTTGCTCTCACCGATTACCGTGCCGCGTGGCGAGAAAAGATGGACGAAGTAAACGCGTGTATTGCTGCATCCGCGAAGCAGGAAGTCCTCGTAGATCAACCCGAGATCGTGAAGAACCGCGTGCGCGTCAGCGGTCCGTTTACCGTAGAGTCCGTGCAACCCCCCGCCCAATCGCTCTATGCCGGCGGAGAACCCGTTGTTACCGATCGCGATCCTGCCAACGCAGCAGCGTCCCTTGAAAAGATGATTGCCCTCTTGAAAACCACCGGTGTTGACTTTGAAGGCAACCCGAAAAGGCAGTTTCAGCGGTTAGACCGGTTCGCCGGTGCAGACGGCATCCTTCACGCCGAGGGGCAGTTTACGGATGATGAGAGGGCAGTTGCAGTCGTTTTCGGACCTCCCCATGGTACTGTCACAGCGTTACAGGTGGAAGATAGCCTTCAGGCAGCGCGGCGGGATTACGATGTGTTGCTGTGTGTAGGGTTCCACTTTGAAGCCGAGGCGCGTGCCATTCTGCAAGAGACGCATCGTCGGATAGAGACGCATCTGGTGCAGATTGCCCCCGATGTTGCGATGGCGGATCTGCTCAAGACTGCACATACCGATTCCCTATTTACCGTTATCGGTGCTCCGCGTATTTCCGTGGCATCGGTAGCAGACGGAGAATTCAGCGTTACGATGGAGGGTATAGATACCTATAACCCCGTAGACAATACCATAGAACCGACGCGTGCCGATCGCGTTGCAGCGTGGTTTTTAGATAGCGACTACGATGGGCGGACGTTTTGTCCGACGCAAGCGTTTTTCCCGGATCGTTCTGCGTGGCGGAAAATAGTGAAGGCGTTGCGATCCGTCATAGACGAAGACAGATTATCTGCGTTTTCGGGGACAGTGTCGTTGCCGTTCCGAGCGGGAGTGCATCGTCGGATCGCCGTCAAAGTGATTGACCGGCGGGGGAACGAACTGATGCATATTCAGAGATTAACGCAGGATTTAGAGTGAATAGGACATTGGGGGTGAGGGAATCTCACCCCTACGACGGGGTCGATACACAGCCTGACAGGAAACCATGCTACAAAAAATGCACAGCCTAACAGGCTATGCTACGAAAACAGGAAACTATGCTACAAAAAATGCACAGCCTAACAGGCTATGCTACGAAAATATGGAGACGAGCTATGAACAGAAAACGAACGCAACAACAAGAGATACCCATTCAACCCGTAGATCAACCTATCCTTTGCTCGCCTTATAGAGAACCGACAAAACACTGGGTCTATGACAAAGAAACAGGACACCCCGACAAAATGCCCGGCAGACGGCGCGCAGGCTACTGGGTAGATGCCTACGGGACTACTGATGAGCAGCTGGAGCTTGCTATTACCCAAGAAGAAGGATACAGTACCCTACCTATCGTAGAGAAACTCCGCAACGATGTGCGGCGGTGGCGAGAGACAAACTATAGAAATGCTACCAACATCACACGGCAACTCCTCCTATATTGGCAACGCGAGGGACGTGAACGCAGCCTCTTCTTCTGTCAGCTGGAGGCAGTCGAGACCATTATCTACATCGCTGAAATCCGCCGCGCACAACTTCGACTGGGATTCACCTCTGAATTCACCGATGAAGATCTTTTACAACTCCGCGACGCTGATCTCATCCGCTATGGGTGCAAAATGGCAACAGGCAGCGGCAAAACCGTTGTCATGGCGATGCTCATCACCTGGGCCTTCTGCAACCGCGGCAAAGTCCGCGCTGATACACGTTTCCCGTCTGTCGTGCTTGTTGTCTGCCCTAATCTCACCATCAGGGACCGCCTTAAGGTCTTGCGTCCCGATGACTCGGATAACTACTACGAGAAATTTGACCTTGTGCCATCAACACTCAAAACGTTCCTCACAAGGGGGCAGGTCAAGATCACCAATTGGCATCAATTAGCGCAGGCTTCCGAAAACACGGAAAATGGCACCTCACACAGGGTCGTAAACAAAGGTGAGGAAACAGTAGCGGCATACGCTGACCGTATTTTAGGGGAGTTCGCCGGACGCGGTGAGATCATGGTGTTTAACGACGAGGGACATCACGCGTATCGCCCATTAGAATTAGACATAAGGTTGAGTAGGATAGAAAAAACCGAAAAGGAAACCGCTACTGTCTGGGTCCAAGGGTTAGACCGGCTCCAACAGGCGTGTGGTATCCGTTTTGTCGTGGATCTGTCAGCCACCCCATTTTATCTTCACGGGAGCGGGCACCTAGAGGGGAAACCTTTTGAATGGATTGTCAGCGACTTCGGATTAGGCGACGCGATTGAGAGCGGTATTACGAAAATCCCACGTATCCCGATCAGCGACGACACAGGACAACCAATACCGCGCTACTTCCGGCTCTGGCAACACATCATTGACAAGCTCGGTAGCAAACCCACACCGGAAGACATCTACACAACCGCTGAAGATGCCCTAACGACACTCGCCAGTCAGTGGAAAACGCAGTTTGATGCAAACACGGTAGATGTCCCAAACTGCATGATAGTCATATGCCCAGAAACAAAGGTTGCCGAAGAATTTTTCCGACGTATCTCCGGTGAAATACAGACTGATGAAGGGACCTGTTATGAGCACGGCACACTCTTTCCAGAACTCCAGAACAGCGAAGAGGAAACGAATACATTTCGCATTGATAGTAAGAGACTCACAGAGGAAGGAAATGATGCTGACTATCTCCGAGAAGTTGTAGCAACAATTGGAAAATCAGGGAGCCCCGGCGGGCAGATTCGCTGCGTTGTTTCTGTTTCTATGCTCAACGAAGGGTGGGATGCAAACAATGTTACACAGATATTTGGACTTCGCGCTTTTAAAAGTCAACTCTTGTGTGAGCAGGTCGTCGGTCGCGGTCTCCGCCGCATGAGTTACGATATTGACCCCGAAACAGGTCTTCTTCCTGCGGAATACGTTGACATATACGGCATCCCCTTCACATTGATTCCATTCAAAGGGCGTCAAAGCCAGCAGAATCGCCCGGACAAACCGACCTATCGTGTCCGCGCAATCCCGGCACGACGGCACTATGAAATCCAATTCCCCAATGTTGAAAGCTACACCTTTGCCCTTCGCCACGACGCGATTATTGCCGATATAGACGCTATGGAACCTCTCCATCTCGAACTCAACCCGGATGAGCTCTTCGCTGGAGGTATAGCGCTCCACAAAGACACACATATCTATATCGGAAAAACCGAAGTCCACAATAGACAAGCGTTCTACGATGCCAACCACTTTCAGACGATTAAATTCGACATCACCCGTCAAATCCTCGCAAAACTGCCGATAGACCAATGGGATAGAAAACCTGTCTTGTCCAGAAGGCACCTCTTTCCACAGATATACCGACTCGTTCAAGACTATCTCCATCGGAAAGCGGATTTCACACATATAGATCCACGTGAATTAGGTCACCTGAGATATAAAAACCATATTGTAGGGATCTTCTTGGACGCTATCCGACCCAATACAGCAGCGGGTGAAACCCCGATTCTGCCTGTCCTCCATACAAATAAACCTCTCGGTAGTTCTAAGGACGTAGACTTCAGTACGACCAAAAACTGCCACCCAACAGAGAAAAGTCACGTCAATTTAGTCGCAGTGGATAGCACATGGGAGGCAAGCGCAGCCTTCTATTTGGAACGATCGGATAAGGTGAAATGTTATGTCCGTAACGATGGACTCTGGTTCACAATTCCATACCGCTATGAAGGTGTAACACGCGACTACGTTCCTGACTTTATTGTGGAGTTGACAAACGACACGCACCTCATGCTTGAAATCAAAGGACAGCTAACCATGCAAGACCAAGCAAAACACCAAGCGGCGCGCCGATGGGTTCAGGCGGTCAACTATTCACAACAATTCGGGGAATGGGATTTTATCGTCTGTCAGAACCTCTGAATCTTAGCTCGCCAATTAGAACAATTGGATTAGTTAATGCTACTCTTTACGGATACCGACAGTCCTCAGCTACACTCCTGCAAAGCCTATAAATCTGATTCAGACAATTACTATCCGCGATTCAGCCAACCCACAAAATATTTACACCTATTTCTGACTTGACTTTGTCGCTTTATTTCTGGTATTATGTTTAAAAACAGTGTGGAATAAAGTGGGATGGAAATCCATACAATCGATTAAACTGTAATACACAAACATGCAAGCTTTTGATTCCGAACTTACGCAACGGGTTATCTTTGGCGAAAATAGCATTGAGAAATTAGGCGAGTTAACTCGAGGCCTCGGAGGTAGCCGCGTTTTCATAGTGACAGACCGTGGCATCGAAAAGGCAGGTATCCTCGCGAGAGCAATATCGGCGTTGCAAAGCGAGCGGATCGTTACTTCCGTTTTCGCTGACGTTTCGCCAAACCCGACGACGGAAGATGTCGAAAATGCGGTTGCGGTCGCGAGAGCCGATGCCCCGATAGACCTCATCATCGGACTCGGTGGCGGCAGCTCAATGGACTGTGCCAAAGGTGCAAACTTCCTGCTGACGAACGGCGGCAAAATGGAGGATTACTGGGGTACGAACAAGGCAACACAACCGATGCTTCCCTCTATTGGTATCCCGACAACCATCGGTACGGGCAGTGAGGCACAATCTTTTGCCCTCATCGCACAAGCAGAAACACATACCAAGATGGCATGTGGTGACAGAAAGGCAAAATTCGGGACTGTCCTTCTGGATGCTACGCTCACTGAAACGCTGCCGAGATCCCTCGCAGCAATAACAGGTATAGACGCAATCGCGCACGCCCTCGAAAGCTTCGTCTCAACCAGACGGAATCCGATGTCCCAGATGTTCGCACAACACGCGTGGCAGTTGTTAGATGCGAACTTTGAAGCAGCCCTCGACCCGAAAGACCCTACAGCGCGAAGTAATATGTTATTCGGTGCATACCTCGCTGGACTCGCAATCGAAAATTCGATGTTAGGTGCTGCGCATGCGTGTGCCAATCCGTTAACCGCGAGCTACGGTATTACCCACGGCGTTGCTGTTGCGCTGATGCTACCACATGTTATCCGATTCAACAGCACGCTTGCGGAAGAATCTTACCGCCAACTACATTCTGGTGGAGACTTAGCAGATAGAATTGTCGAATTAAAAGAAATTGGTAATTTGCCGAACACACTACGGGAATGCAGTGTCAAATACACTATAGGAACAACAGACCTACCAATATTAGCAGAAGAAGCATCAATACAGTGGACGGCACAATTCAATCCACGTCCACTGAACATACAAGATTTTACAAAACTCTATGAAGCAGTCTATTAGCATACATCATTTTGTATGGAAATTCACTGTAAAAAACGCCCTATTTCTACTCATCTTCATTGGACAAGCAACTTTTGCTGATTGGGCGACTTTTCGCGGGAATCCGCAGCTTACAGGTGTTACCAACGCAGAACTTTCCGAAAATCTGCAACTGCTTTGGACTTTTCAGGCAGGAGATATGATTGAGTCAACCGCTACAGTCGTTGACGGTACTGTGTACGTTGGTGCATTGGACGGCTTGCTGTATGCGATTGAAGCGCAAACGGGTAAAAAAAGATGGGGGTATCAAGCAAGCGGAGCTATTAAAGCATCTCCCTCCATCTATGACGGTGTAATCTACCTCGGGGATGGCGAAGGTATCTTCCATGCAATAGATATTAGGACCCAAAAAACGAAATGGCAGTTTAGGACAGAAGGTGAAATCATATCCTCAGCCAATTTCTCTGGAGACTGCGTGTTATTCGGCTCCTACGATGGATTCCTCTACTGCCTCAACCGAGAGAACGGGGAACTTATCTGGAAATTTGAGACCGAGGGGTATATCCACGGCACACCTGGGATTTGGACTCAGCCTGTAGACAAGTCCGCCAATGCGCAGGATTGCGCAATTGTCACTGGATGCGATAGTTACCTTCGTGTTCTCAACATCGATGATGGAACACAGGTGCAACAAGTTGACCTTGGCGCGTATGTAGGGGCAAGCCCCGCGATTTCGCAAAATCGTATCTATTGTGGCACATACGGTGCTGAAATCTTAGCAGTCAACTTAGATACTGGAGAGATCCCATGGCGGTATCGTCACCCGAAACGGAGATTTCCGTTTTTTGCTTCAGCCGCCCTTACTGAAGATAGAGTAATCATCGGAGGCCGGGATAAAATGGTGCACGCGCTTTCGGCTAACACAGGAGAATCATTATGGACCTATACAGCCAAATCCCGCATTGAGTCATCGGCTGTTGTCGTCGGCAAACGCGTCTTTCTTGGGACAACTCGCGGCACGTTCATCGCTTTAGATGTATCTACAGGAGAATCGGTGTGGGAATTCGCTACAGGTTCATCCATTGTCGCTTCACCGAGCGTTGCCGATGGCAAGATTTACATTGGAAGCGAAGACGGGATACTCTACTGTTTTGGAAATTAATTTTCAAAAATGCGTTCGTCTTTTGTAATAGACATAAAATAGTTATGAAGATAGAAGTTTACACTAACTTTAGCGTTGTATACGACACTTCAGGATTCGGAGAAGTCATAGGGTATTTTATTAAGAAGAAGGAGCAAAATAATGTCTGAAGAAACAAAACCGGAACCGGCAACAGCAGGAATAGATTCAAAACAGACGACCGTCGGGAGCGTTTTCGTCTCAAACTACCCCCCGTATTCCACTTGGGGCGAGTCAGATGTACCAGAAGTGGCGCGAATGCTCGGTGAACAGCCCGGCCCCGATGCAACGCTTGGGCTTTATCTCCATATTCCTTTCTGTCGGAAACGGTGCAAATTCTGCTATTTCCGAGTTTATACCGATAAAAACAGTTCGGAAATTGACACGTACCTGAACGCGCTTGCGAAAGAGATCGAACTTTACAGCAAACAACCTGCAATTGTAGGTAGACCCCTGAGATTCGTCTATTTCGGCGGGGGGACGCCTTCCTATATTAGCGTCAAACACCTCACGGCTCTCGTTAACAGCATAAAACGGGCAATGCCGTGGGATGCTGCTGAAGAAGTGGCGTTTGAATGCGAACCCGGCACCTTAACAGAAAAGAAAGTAGAGGCGATCAAAGGGATTGGTGTAACCCGATTGAGCCTCGGTGTTGAAAATCTGAACGACGAGATCCTTGCAGAAAACGGCAGAGCGCATCTCTCTAAAGAGGTTTATCGCATTGTGCCGTGGATAAAGACCTTAGCATTCGACCAAGTCAACATCGATCTCATCTCAGGTATGATCGGTGAGACGTGGGAAAGTTGGCGCGAAACCGTCAGTAAAACAATAGCACTTGAACCAGATAGCGTCACTATTTATCAGCTGGAGCTGCCGTTCAACACGGTCTATTCTAAAGATATCCTCGATGGAGATACATTGACCGTAGCGGGTTGGAAACTCAAACGCGAATGGCATCAATATGCCTTTGAACAGTTTGCGCGAGCCGGTTACACACACTCGAGTGCGTATACAATGGTTAAGAAGGATAAACCGTGTCAATTTGTCTATCGCGATGCAGTGTGGCAAGGAAGCGATATGATAGGTACAGGGGTTGCCTCTTTTTCGCATCTCAGCGGCGTTCATTTTCAGAACGCACCCTCATGGGGAGATTACCTCAGCCACCTTGAAGAAGATAAATTCCCCATTTATCGCGCACTGAAGCCCACGGAAGCGGAACGGTTAACGCGAGAGATGATTTTGCAACTCAAACTCGGAAAAATCAGACCGTCTTATTTCAAGACAAAATTCAATGCGGATATCCTCACACTTTACGCTGAAGCCTACGGTAAACTACAGAACGACGGTATGTTGCACGTCAACCCTGCGTCAGACGAGATCCAACTGACAGAACGCGGGCTGCTCCGGGTTGATAGTTTGCTGCCTACGTTTTACGCCTCGGAATACCAGAATACGCGATACACCTAACCATCACTAATTGAACTTAGGGAACATGAACGTAAAGATACAATTACGCCGCTTACGGGAGATGCTCGCGCGAGTGTTAGAGACAAACGCTTTTTACCGACGCAAACTTACCGAAGTCAGGATTACACATCCAAACAACGTACAAACACTGAATGATTACCGGCAGCTCCCCTTCACAACAAAGGCAGAACTAAGCACGGATCAGGTGTCGTACCCTCCTTATGGTACCAACCTAACTTTCCCATTGGAGCGATATACCTGTCTGCATCGCACCTCAGGGACAACTGGTGCCCCTTTACGATGGTTAGATACAGCAGAATCGTGGGACTGGTGGGGTAAATGTTGGCGAGAAATTTACGAGGCTGCAGGTGTCACATCGGCTGATCGGCTCATGCTCGCTTTTTCTTTTGGACCTTTTATCGGCTTTTGGAGTGCGTACCACGGTGCGCAACAACTCGGTGCGCTCACAATTGCAAATGGCAGCTTTACTTCTGAGCAGCGCATCCGTGCTATTCTCAGTAATAAGGTAACCGGGCTAATCTGCACGCCGACTTACGCCCTACGGCTCGCCGAAGTCGCAGCACAAGCGGGTGTTAATCTCAGCGAAGAATCTTCTGTCCGAGTGACCATCCATGCGGGTGAACCTGGAGCGAGTCTACCGGCAACAAAACAGCGCATTGAAAACGCTTGGGGGGCGAAGGCTTATGACCACGCGGGCGCAACGGAAGTCGGTGCGTGGGGGGTTATGTGCAAACCACAGGCAGGCATCCATCTCAACGAAAATGAATTTATTTGTGAGGTACTTGAGCCAAAAACTGGGTGTCCGGCAGATGCTGGTGAATTAGTCATCACCAATTTAGGGCGCGTCGGTATGCCAGTCATCCGTTATAGGACAGGAGACTATGTTAAACTTAAATCAACACCTTGTGAATGTGGAAGCACGAGCCGGGTCCTCGAGGGAGGCGTTACTGGCAGACTCGACGACGCACTCATCATCCGCGGGCTGAATGTGTACCCCGCAACGATCGAAAACATTATCCTCAAGTTTTCAGAGGTCCGCGAGTTCACAGTCCATGCTTACAGTACAGAGACGTTCGATGAGCTCGAAATTCAGATTGAGTCTACAAATCCAGACCCAACTCACACTGTCACTGCTGTCACTGCTGCTATCCGAGCCGCTTTAGGTTTGCGTGCGGTGGTAAAATCAGTACCACTCGGAACCCTACCGAGATATGAGCTGAAATCAAAGCGATTTGCAGATCAACGAAAAACGGGCTGAAACTGCGACAGAAACCGGCAGAAAAGCAATTAGGTTACGCTTGTCACAACACCGAACCCGATCCGCGTCCCCATCTTTTTCACTTCAAACCGAGTGCCGATCTCCATTACCAACGGAAGGTCAAGCGCGACGGTGACATGGGCATAAGTTCCCGATGTAATAAGTGAGAGTCCAGGCGAAAGCTGAAGATGCGCTGGCATATCAATACCCCATAGACAGATATCAGGTTTGTCGTTTTCAATGAGGGGGATATGTGTACCGCTCTCTTCAGATGTCAGCAGATAAATGAGTGCTGTAAACTCAGCGTGTGACTTGAGGGTCTTCGGGGTGCAAAGTACTTGTCCAACGGACAGCCAATCTGGCTCAGATTCAACGGATACTTCACGTTCTTTTATACCGACCACCCGTGTTTTAATCCTATCTCCCTTACCGACAATATCTATTGCCTGTCCGACAGCGAGTTGTCCCTGCATAATCTCGCCCCGGACGGATACGCGCTCTTTCTCCGCCTCAGTAATCTCATAAATTGGCATGATGAGTGGTAAGTGTTCCATATTCACGGGTGCCGGCATTCTGCTATTCATAGCGACAATCAAATCAACAATCGGTTGCCATTGTGTAGAGGTAATTCTGTCTCCTCTATAGTCAAGTGCCTTGCGTGCGTCCCCGACAATTATCGGTGCCGTCCTTTCCCCATCTCTATACGCATTTAAAAGTTCGTGCATCTCTTGTTTGCAGATGTCTAAGAGTTCATCGTTCCCTGATATACCGGCTGTATTAAGAAAGGGCAGTACTGTTGAGAGATGAAGCCGAGAGGTGAGTTGGAGATGTGCCTCGGAATCCGCTGTAACACCCTCTACGGCACTCACTACCCAAACCGCCCCTTGAATTCTCGGTGAACCACTAATCAACATCTTAACGATATCTGAGGCGAGCTCGCAGTCGATTTGCGTATAAAACTTGCCACTGGTTTCATAGGCAATCGCACGGTAGGTAATACCAACCCCTTCTCGAATCGGATGATGAATCGGGGGTTGTGCTTCAAAATCGGTGTTCCCCTCTGTGTGAATCGCCCCAATTCTCGCGATGACCTTCGCCATTGCTGCCGTCAACGTCGTCTTCCCGTGCCCATCCGCACCGAGCGTACAGACGGGTAGTCTTCCATGCATCCATTCTTTTTTCTCTGTCATCTTTTTTCTCCTAACGCCAATAATATTTCGCCTACGAAACCTATATTATTATAGCAAAAAGTCGGCAATCGCGCAACGACGAAAAACTTGCCAAAGGGGTGGAAGCATGCTACACTACTTTTTAATTATTGAACATGAGCTGCCTTTCTGATGTCAAGACCGGATTCCAATCGATAAAAAATCTTTCATAGCTTAAAGTAACCAGGTTACTACCTACGGGGCCCAGATTGAAGGATAAAAAAGCAAAAATAGCAAAGCCAAAAATCTATAAGCGTAGTCAGCTTGTGTCCATTCTTGAGCACGCAAAAGCAAAGGGTACCGTTGTTGTTACGACTAACGGTTGTTTTGATGTCCTGCACTTAGGGCATCTTCGATACCTTCAAGCAGCCCGTGAACTGGGTGATCTGCTTGTCGTCGCCGTTAATAGTGATAACTCGGTACGACAGCTCAAAGGTGAAAATCGCCCACTGGTGCCTGAAGGGGAACGCGCAGAGATGATCGCCGGATTGGAGTGCGTCAGTTACGTCGTTATCTTTCCAGAATTAACACCCATCAATCTGCTCAGCGAACTCAAGCCGAGTATCCACGTTAAAGGTGGGGACTATAAACTGGCAGAACTGGTTGAGAGAGAGGTGGTCGAAGCAAATGGGGGTAAGGTTATCGTCGGTTTAAACGTTCCCGGTAAATCGACTACCAATCTCATCGAAGTGATATGTGAACGTTATACAACAGATATACATCTCGAAGATGCATCGTAACACTGTACGGGCGGGGTTACGATGCCCCTGTGAGGAGGCACCTATAGTAAAATGCAGATAAACGATTCTTTACGTATGACCGACTTGAAACCTCAAATTGAAAAACTTTTTGAATGTTCAGGTCAAAAGATCTTATCGATTGAGGACACATGGCTCCCTGAAAAAGGCACCCCGGTCTTCACAGTCGCTGGTACTTATACAACACGCGGTTGGACCGAGTGGACACAAGGCTTCCAATTCGGATCGGCTATCCTTCAATTCGATGCCACCGGCGATGAGAAATTCCTTGAAATCGGTAGACGGAATACAATTGAAAAAATGGCACCCCACGTCACACACATCGGTGTGCATGACCACGGGTTCAACAACGTCTCGACCTACGGAAACCTCCGCCGACTGATGCGGGAAGGTGTGATTCCGTGGAACGATAGCGAAATGGATTTTTACGAACTTGCATTAAAAGCTTCCGCCGCTGTGCAAGCAAGTCGCTGGACCCAGATTAAAGATGGAACTGGGTATATTGCCTCTTTCAACGGACCGCATTCGCTCTTTTCGGATACGATCCGTTCCCTGCGGGCGTTAGCACTTGGGCATACGCTCGGCGCAGTGTTGATGGGTGAAGGCGATGTCGCTATTAGTCTGATGGAACGTCTACTCCAGCACTCACAGACAACAGCAGCCTATAATGTCTACTACGGTGAAGGACGTGATGCCTTTGACCTACGTGGGCGGGTTGTGCATGAATCTATCTTCAATACCAATGACGGAAACTATCGTTGTCCAAGTACACAACAGGGATATTCGCCCTTTACGACGTGGACACGCGGGCTAGCATGGATTATCACGGGTTACGCCGAGCAGCTTGAGTTTGTCGACACACTCTCTGAAGAGGACCTTGAACCCCACGGTGGATACGCACTCGCAACAGCACACATGCGTAAAGCCGCGGAAGCCACCGCAGACTTCTATATCGAAAACACTGCCCAAGATGGAATTCCATATTGGGATACCGGCGCCCCGGGTTTAGTAGAACTAGGCGACTATTTAGTTGTGCCTGCGGATCCGTACAATGGTCTTGAACCGGTAGACAGTTCTGCCGCAGCTATCGCCGCGCAAGGGTTAATCCGACTCGGCAACTATCTCAGGAAACACGGGGAACCAGACGCAGGAAACTCCTATTACCAAGCCGGTCTAACGGTAGCTAAAACGCTGTTCGCTGAACCGTACCTGTCTGAGTCTGAAACACATCAGGGGTTGTTGCTGCATTCGGTGTACCATCGTCCGAACGGTTGGGACCATGTGCCAGAGGGTCGGAATATTCCGTGCGGAGAGGCTTCGATGTGGGGGGATTATCACGCTCGTGAACTCGCAGCGATGTTATGGCGGGAGATAAATGAGAAGCCGTATTTGACGTTTTTCTAACTTGTGTAGGATGGCGCGCCTTATAGCCTTATAATTATAATAGGGGAGGCGCGCTTTCCTGAGCTCGGCTGTCTATTCCCTCACTTGCTCAACCTGCCCCGTCTCCAATGAACGGTTTGCTGCAAGGGTAACAGCAAGCGTTTTGACGGCATCGGCGTAGGAGGAAAGCACCATTCCTTGATCGTTCGCTTCAACGGCATTGACGAACTGCTCAACCTGTCGGAAGTACCCCGCCTCAGTGCCGGTGTAGTCAATTGTTTCATCGCCAATCTGACCCCGTAAACCAAGATCGTGTGTGAGTTTGAGATAGATGGTATCCCCCACCAATTCGGTTGCGAAATTGTCGTAGGCACGGGCAACACACGTACTGGTGATACTTCCAACTGCCCCGCCTTGAAACTGCATGTTGCAAACGGTGCACTCCTCGAAGTCGGCGATACCTTCGGAAACGCCTTTGATACCGTAAGCTTGAACACTCGTCACATCACCCAGAAAATAGCGGATGAGGTCAAAAACGTGCGTCGTCTGCTCTACCATCTGTCCGCGCGACACCTCGTATTTTCCCCACCACGCATGGTTAGCCCCCATTCGCGTGAGGAACCGTCCAATTCCCATGGCAAGTTTCCGATCCCCAACTAATTCCTTCGCTCTTGCTGTGATGTCGCTATACCGTGCCATATAACCGACTTGACTGATGACACCAGCCGCATTAATTGCATCGCGAGTGCGCTGGGCAGTTTCCAAGTCTTGAGCAACAGGTTTTGCGACGAAGAGTGCCGCACCGGACGCTGCTGCGTCCGCAACCTGTGTCGTATGGGCACCGGGCGGAATACAGATACATACAACATCGGGCTTCTCTTTTTGCAGCATCTCACCGTGGTCAGTGTATGCTATTGCATTTTCTTCGGCTGCGATGGCTGCGGCGCGCGCAACGTTTATATCGCAGACTGCCGCAATGGGCCGTTCAAGTTGTTTGAGGCTTTGGCGGTAACTACCGGTGATGCCGCCAACACCGATAAAGGTAATTTTCATGTGAAGTTCCCATCTTTCTGCAATACACCCAAGTTGCTACGGACAAGGTTTTAAGCACGCAACTAACGTTTTTCATTGAACTGGGGCCTGCTGCGTAAACGTTTTGTAGCGTCAACTTTTAGCTTAGGCTCCTTGAGCTGCACACCCTGACAGGTTAGGCTACAAAGGCTGATATGAGCTGCACAACCTAATAAGCTATGCTACAAAGTGGTAACTTGGGTTAACACGTAAAAATAAAACAGGGCACAATTTGGAGATGTGCCCTATACTTTTGGTTAATCATCAGCGGGGACCGCAACCTCCAATAGGTTTTCGTCTGAAACGGTTTGGAAGCGTTCCTCTGGATTTTTTAGGAAGACACCTCGTAGATCTGTTATAATCGCATATAGGGCCGGCATTACAAACAGCGTCATTGTAGTTGCCACTGCAAGCCCAAAAATGATTGTATACGCCATCGGCATCCAGATCGGTGATTTGCCGCCTAAACCGATTGCCATCGGAATGAGTCCGAAAATCGTCGTCAGAGACGTAAGAATGATCGGACGCAATCGGATACTTCCGCCTTTCAGGATCGCATACCATTTGTTATAACCGCGCTCCCGGTACTTGTTGATGAAATCGATAAGGACAATGGAATCATTCACCACAATCCCTGAAAGTGCGACGATACCAAACATCGCTACCATGCTCAGCGTTGCATTCGCAAGGAACAACCCAACCATCGCGCCTATCATCCCGAATGGGACAGCAAGCATAATGATAATCGGCTGTAGAAACGATTTAAATTGTGCGCCTAACACGACATAGATTAACAACAAACCGACGATGAAAAGTTTCCACAACTCAGAAAAAGACTCTACAATCTCATCGAAAATCCCTCTAAAATCGAGTTGGTATCCCGGATACAGGGATCCAACATCGGCGAATGTACCTATTAATGCCTGAGTTGCTGCAAAAGGTGTCGTTTTTTCCCGATCTACGGAAGCATATACCGTAATCGCCCGTTCACCGTCGAACCGGCGGATATCAGAGTACCCTTTTTCCTCTGTAATATCGGCGACATCCTTGAGTGGTACGATAGCCCCTCTGGGGGTTGCGATCAACAGGTTATTCAGTTCAGCGAGGTTTCCAAGTGTCTCTTCTTCATATTTGACAATGACATCAACCGCTTCGTCCGCTTCACGATACGTTGTAGCTTTCGCTCCCTCAATAGCAGTGCGCACCGTTTGTGCAACCTGGGATGTGGTTAATCCGTATTGATACGCTTTCTCCGGTTTTAGATAGATACGAAGTTCAGATTTACCCGTGCGAAAGTCGTCTCGGATGTCGTAGACCCCGTCCATCTCCGAGAGTGATGCTTTAAGGGTATCAGCGAGTCTTGTAAGTTGTTCAAATCTCGGCCCTTTTACCTTAACTTCAACATCCGTTCCTTGTGGCGGCCCGCCTTCCAGTGTAATGAAGTTCAATTCTTCTATACCACTAATCGTTGTGGTTTTGGACCGAAGTTCCGCAATGATATCATCTACGCCTCGAGTGCGTTTTTGTTTAGGGGTGAGTTCAACAATAACTTCTCCAAAATTGGATCCATAGGTAACCCCTTCCATCATACCACCAGTAGGCGTGTGTAACCCAATGTTGCTGACGATCGCAGCGATTTCACTTGATGGCAGTGTTTTAGCGGCTTCTTCAATCTGAGCGATTACGTTGGTCGTTTCTTGCATACCATAGGAAGTCGGCATTTCGGCTTTGACATAGAATTGTGGGAAATCTTCTCCGGGGAAGAGCTCTTTGTCAAGGATCACAAATGCGCTAATACACACAATAGAGCCGATCAAGAGAACACACCCAACAAAAGCATATCGGTATCGGATCGTCTTTTTTAAGACTCTAACATATCGGTTTCGGATAAGGTCAAAAACCGTACCGAACCATGCCAAAAAACCGGCGATGTAGGCAGTTAAGGCAAAAGTATTCCGGGATCGGGTTCGGAGGGGTTCAAGGCGGCTGCGCCCTGTCCTAGGTTTGGGTCTTCCCCATTCAGAGACGTGGGCTGGCAAAATGACGAAGACTTCAAAAAGCGAAGCCACCAGAACGATGATCGCCATAATTGGCACGACCCGCATAAATTGACCTGGGACGCCTGACATGAACATCAACGGACCAAACGCACAGATCGTCGTCAAACTTGCAGCCACAACTGGCCACCCCACTTCCTCTGCCCCGCGAATCGCAGCAACTTTCGGAGATGCCCCGGCCTCAATGTGCCGATAGATATTTTCCACAACGACAATCGCGTCATCTACAACAATCCCTACAACCAAAATAAGTCCGAACAAGGAAACACCGCTGAGTGAGTAGCCCCCTATAGACATGAACCAAAACGTCGCCATAAAGGCAACCGGTATGCCGAGTGCGGCGAACATAGCGTTGCGCCACCCGATAAAGAGAAATAGCATCAGTACAACAAGCACCAAACCGAAGATTGCGTTTGTTTCAAGAATCCCCAGTCGTTCTTTGAGTATAACCGAATAATCGTTAACCGCTGTCAGTTCGGCGCCGTCAGGCAGGTCGCCGCTCCGTTTTTTAACCAATTCCCGGAGTTCAGCAACCAAGGCAATTGTATTTCCTTCCGTCTTTTTCTGCACACTTAAACTGATAGAGGGTTCCCCATCGATCCGTGATAGCGTTCTCGCCTCTTCATAGGTGTCCGAAACCGTCGCCACATCCTTTAGGCGCAATGGTGTCCCCGTCGGTTGAACGGCAATGATAGTTTCACCGATCGTATCTGGGCTCGCGAATTCACCCATCGTTCGCACCATGAACTCGGTATTACCGAGTTCCATCGTTCCTGCGGGTAGGTTCAAGTTGCTGGCCCCAAGCGCAGCCACAACGCCCGCAATCGGAATCTGATAGGCTTTCAAGCGATCCGGATCCATTTCAACCCAGATTTCTCTTTCACGGAGCCCGGCTATCCGGACAGATGCGATGTTTTTAATATCCAATATTTCATCTTTGAGATTCTCAGCAATATCCCGCATCTGCCTCTCCGAAATATCTCCGCCAACAACGATTGTCAGCATAGGGAAACCCGTTGAGATATCGAGTTCTTCGACCCTTGGATCGTCCAGAATCTCCTCTGGCAAATCATTCACACCTTCAACAGCAGTACGGAGATTTTCAAGCTCCTTGTCAAAATCCCGGTCGCTCATTTCTTCAAAGTCAACAGAGATCACGGATCTTCCTTCCGAAGAGGTAGAAAATAGCAGATTGATTTTGCTGACATTTTCCTCGATAGCGTCTTCAATGGGAGCGGTAACGAGTTTTTCAACCTCTTCGGGGGAGGCACCCGGATATAGGGTTGTGATGGTCGCGCTCTGTAATGCGATTTCTGGTGTGAGTTCTCGTGGAAGGTTTATCCATGCATACGCCCCAAAAGCAATGATTATAATCATCAACATATTTGCCAAAACAGGGTTGTTCACGGATATCTTAGGAATGGACATGGTAGTAGCAGTTCTCCTTATTTTTTATTACCTGAATGGCTTGAAAAGGTCGTTTGTAGAACATTTGCGTCTTAAGAGAGATGTGTTATTGGGGCGGTGCAGGCACCGCCCTGTTTTAACCTATTAGGCTGCCAGATATATTTCTTCCTACCTAAACGGATCGCGAACGCAAAAGAATTCACCCGGTTGCCCAGAAATTATCAGTTGGCTTTGAGGGTGCCATCTTGTGTCAATTTACCCGTTGGAGCAAGAGAAACCTCAAATTACCGGGTTGCTTTGAGGGCACCCCATGTTCTCGCCAATTTATTCTCCGGTTCAACGTTTAATCCGCCAAGTGCCTTTGCCAGTCCGTGTTCCACGATGGTCGTTAGATCATCTTGGCTGAGGACTGTATTGAAAATAGCGACTTCGTCAATGATGCCGACGAAAAATGAACCACCACCCCATCTACCAATCTCAACAGGGTTTGCTGTAACAGCGGTTTCTCCGGGGCGTGTGCTCGAGCCCGCTTTTTCACCGTTCACATATACCACGAGTTGCTCAGCCTTCTCATTGATGTCGTAAGTCGCTGCGAAGTGGATCCAGGTATCCTCATCGGGCACAAGTGCGGAGGCTCTGGGTTCCCAACTTCCAGCAGGTTTGACAAATGCGGACATTCTATTGCCTTCCCCTGGTGGATCAATACGTAAGAGATACTCGTCGCTTTTTGCGATAAGCTGCCGCCAATCGCCGATATCCGTGGCATAAAACCACGCCATCATCGTGAGCTCATCGCCGAGTTGCAGCGCCGGTGTTGAATCGATGGACACCCACTGGCCACCATCAAACTCAAGCCCTTTGCCGATTTTTCCGTCTTTCCATTTCGCCCCATTGATTGTGCCGTCGTGTCCGAATGCTGAAGCATCCTTGGTTGTCTTGCCAGCGCCTTCATCAAAGAGCCAGACACCTACAGCCGTTTCAGGATCAATTTCGGCAGAACAGACCTGCGGAAATATCCAAATCATTAACAGGCAACTAATTGCTAAAACCGAGATAGATTTTCGCATTTTTGTCCCTCCATAATCTAATTTTGATAAATTGCATCAGATTTTATAATTATAACACATTGTCCAATACGCTAACAAATAAAGAATTAGGGCTATTTATGATGTAAACCTTAGAGTTAATTGGATGCTCTACACCGGTGAGGTTAGAAACCCCGCTTACCAGGTGAGGGTCAAATGTCTATCTATTTTTCAGGTTTACGGCCTTTTTGCCCGCTTGAATTGGAAAATCGCGAACGGATGATGACAATCTACGGAGGCACAGACGAACAGGCTGGCTATGCTACAAAATTTCTAATTGGACATACAAGCAGAAATGTGGTAAACTAAATGTAATCACTAAGATTACCTTGCGGAAGGATGTAGGCTATGGCTGAAAAAGAACAAATTGTTGCCGATCTCTCCACGCTTTTGGGTCCTAAAAATGTCCTAACGGATCCAACCGCCTTATCGGTGTACGAATGTGATGCAGCTCCGTCTTTTAAGGCGATGCCTGATGTTGTTGTGTTTGCAGACACAACAGAACAGGTCTCGGATATCGTGAAGTTGGCGAATAAATACGGTGTACCGTTTATCGCTCGTGGCGGCGGCACAGGTTTGAGTGGAGGTATGCTCTCTGTTCAAGGCGGTATCATTATTGCTCTCAATCGCATGGATCGCATTTTAGAAATAGACCTTGAAAACGAACGGGCAGTGGTTGAACCCGGTGTCGTTAACTTATTGTTAACGCAGGCAGTCGAAAACAAGGGTTACCATTACGCGCCAGACCCGTCAAGCCAAAAGGCATGCACAATCGGTGGCAACATCGCCGAAAATTCTGGTGGCCCGCATACCTTGAAATACGGTGTCACATCCGACCATGTACTTGAGCTGGAAGTCGTTTTACCGGATGGCGAAATTGTTGAACTCGGTGGCAGTGTCGAAGATACAATCGGCTACGATCTCCGCGGTGTGATGATCGGCTCCGAAGGCACATTTGGGATAGTGACGAAAGCCGTTGTCCGCCTCACCCGTAATCCGCAAGCTTATCAGACTGCGCTCGCTGTTTTTGAAGCGATGGACGATGCCTCCAACGCAGTCTCAACGATCATTGGCGAAGGTATTATTCCTGCTGCACTCGAAATGATGGACAGCCTCGTGATTCGTGCGTTGGAAGAGGCATTCCACTTCGGTTTCCCACTTGATGCTGAAGCCATTTTGATTGTGGAACTCGACGGCATTGAAGCAGGCATGCAGAACCAGACAACACAGATTTTAGAGATTTTCAAACAGCACAATGCGCGGGATGTGAGTTACGCCAAAAATGAGGAAGAACGTCAGGAACTCTGGAAGGCGCGGAAAAGCGCGTTTGGCTCATTCGGACGCCTCGCACCGAATTATATAACCCAAGACGGTGTTGTACCGAGAACGACGCTGCCGAAGGTTCTCCGGCGTATCTCCGAAATCTCCGAAAAATATCAGATTCCGATTGCGAACGTATTTCACGCGGGTGACGGGAACATCCATCCGATCGTCCTCTTTAACGAACGCGATGCTGACCAATGCGAACGCGTAGAACACGTCAATAAGGAAATCCTGACGGTATGCGCTGAAGTCGGTGGCACAATTACCGGAGAACACGGCATTGGCGTTGAAAAGATGGACTACATGCCGCTAATTTTCGGTCCTGCTGACTTGCAGGTGATGGCGACGGTCAAAGGTGTCTTTAACCCGAAGGGACTCTGCAATCCTGGGAAGATTTTTCCGACAGCCGAATCTTACGATAAACTCGGTTTGCCATCTGATACAACTTGGCTCGATGCTTAGTATCACACCTGCTCTCGGCACGATGCCGGGCGGTACTCACAAAAACCAGTAGATAATCACAAGAAAGAAAAAAAAGCAGATGGAAAATTCACGTGCTTTGCACGATGAACTGAAATGCATTGTTGGAATATCAGGTGTCCTTCAAGAGACAGAATCCGCCGCTTATGCTTTTGATGGTTGCCTCCCGAAAGCAGTCGTTTTGCCAGCGTCCCTCCAGGAGATACAGGATATCCTCCAATTTGCGGCAAAACAGGATCTGTCGGTTACCCCTGCGGGTGCAGGCACGAAACTCGGCATAGGAAATCTTTCAAAGCAAGTAGATGTCGTCCTATCAACGATATGTCTGAACAACGTTGTCGAGTATGAACCATCGGATCTAACGGTAACCGTGGAAGCGGGGATCCGCTTGGTAGACCTCCAAAAGGAGTTAGCGAAACATCGGCAGTTTTTAGCGTTGAATCCACCTTATGCGGAACGGTGCACCATTGGCGGAATTGTTGCGACTAATGCAAGTGGATCGTTTCGCCTTCGGCATGGAACGGCGCGGAATCAAGTATTGGGGCTACGCGTTGTGCATGCGGATGGCACTGTCGTAAAAAGTGGCGGGAAAGTCGTGAAAAATGTCGCCGGATATGATCTCAACAAACTCTATATAGGTGCCTTCGGAACACTCGGTATCATCACCGAAGTTACCTTCAAATTATCGCCGATACCGACCCGACAAGCAATAGTCGTAACAGCATTTCAGGATATTCAAAACGCCGTCAATACAGGCTTGAATATTGTGCGTTCACAAACGCTACCGATGTTCGTGAATCTCTTCATTAATTTCGATCCGAGGCATCCGGAAACTCCCGGACAAAGGAAAATCACGTTGGTGACCGGCTTCGGCGGAGACCCTGAAACCGTGGCTTGGCAGTCGGCTCAAAGCCGAGAAATTATGGAACAAAATGGTGGTAAAGGTGTGACAACTATAGTGGATGAATCACAGCGACACATTCAAGAGACTATTCAGGAATTTTCAGCAAATAACAGGAACACTGAAAGAGTTATTGTCAAAGTAAACTTGAAACGGACCGACATCGCTGAGTTTTCGGAGCATATCAGAGGAGCGAGTTGGGCGCACAATGTGCAAGTGATGGTACTACTTGGAAACGGTGTGTTGTATCTCACCATTCCAGTAGTTTCGGACACAGATTTCCAAGTTCTCTCGGGTGTGCTGGCGAAGCTGCGTCAATCGGCACTGGAGATACGCGGGAACCTCCTTATAGAAAGCGCTCCACCTGAACTCAAACGGTATATTGACGTTTGGGGCCCCGTCGGCAAGGCACTTCATCTCATGAAACAGGTTAAAGCCAAATTTGATGCAGACGGTTTGTTGAATCCAAGGAGGTTCATTGCCAGTATTTAACGCCTATTTTGCTCAATAAGAATACCGTGGTGGACTTTTCTGTCCTCTCGGAAGATTCACAACCGCTCACCCCTAAAATTAGGCACGCAATAGCGCAACTGCCTCAAGATGTACAACGCCGTACGACATAATTTGCAAATCTATATTGCAAAGACGGGAGACATAATATGACACAAAAAAGAGGGAGGATCTTGTGGATTGATAACGAGGTTTCCGATGTTCGGCAAGCAATTGCCGAGACCGAAGATGGGTATTCTGAAAAGCAGATATATGTAACCCCCAAACCTTATGTTTCCTTTTTGGAGTCTCAAGGGTACGATGTGTCTGTGGCAAACAGTGCTACGCACGGTATTAAAGCACTCAAAGCCCAGCTGTATGATGCCGTCCTATTGAATTATGATGGACCGGCGCGAAAAGAAAATCTGCTCGCGCATCTCCGGAATTTAGATACCCACATCCCAATTTTACTCCTAACCCGCAAAGATGGTGAAGAAATAAGGCAAGAAGCAAGTCTTTACGATGTTACCAACATCTTCATAATGCCTACTAACCCACCAGATGAGGCTTGCAAAAAAGTATTATGTAAACAATTAGCAGCGTCTCTTGTTTTTCTAATTGAAAAACAAGCAGTGCGCGAATTGTACATACCACAAGCATATGTTCAAAACTTTAACAGCGGCTACCTTTCGGACGGAGGGGCCCAAGAACACAACCTCACCGTTGGTTGGCAAAGTTGGATCAATACTTATATCAACTTCCTTAAGTGGGATCTCCAGCTCGACACGCTCCAGAGCGTAGACGAACTCAAAACCATCCACGCAATGCAAAAGCAGGAGGCCAACGCCGCATTCGCCAATTACATTCAAGACCACTACAGCGATTGGCTTGTGAATCAAGAGTCACCTACCTTATCAGTGGATGTCGTCTATAAATACGTTATTCCTGAAATTCAGGCTGGAAAACAGGTACTATTCGTGGTTATGGACTGCATGCGGTTGGACCATTGGTTGAAGATCGAGCCGCTGTTGCATCCAATGTTCGACATCACAACGCATTACTACTATTCCATCTTGCCAACGGCTACCCGTTATGCAAGAAACGCGATTTTTAGCGGGCTGTTCCCGCTTGAGTTAGCGAAACGGTATCCACACTTATACGCAGAACCGGATAAAGCACAAACAAGTATTAACCGGCATGAAAAAGAACTGATGCGCTTACAATTTGAACGACACGGTATCCCGCTCAAACCCCCGTTGCACTATTTCAAAATTTTTGACACACAAGGGGAAACCCAATATTTGCAGTGGCTAAATGTCACGGACCGGATTAGTTTGGAAGCAATCGTTGTTGATTTTTTGGATATGCTGACCCACACACGGTATGAGGCGGATTTGCTCCGACAGCTCATTCCGGACGAAGCGGCATTTCGAGATCTTGTCCAGACGTGGTTTCAGCACTCTTGGCTCCACAAAGTATTCAGAATGGCAGCCGACCGAGGTATAACTGTTGTCCTAACATCTGACCACGGTTCGCTACTTTGTCAAAATGCTGCGAAAATTTCGAGTCAAACACCACTGACGACCGGATTGCGGTTCAAAGAAGGAAGACATATTACCTACGACCCTAATGCTGGATATCTCATCACAGATCCCGAAACTTATCGTTTACCGGGTAGTGAGGAAGGGAGAAGCTACATCATCGCGAAGGAGGACTACTATTTCGTTTATGAAAAACATTTCAAGGTCTACAAAGAGCTATTCTACGGTAGTTTTCAACATGGGGGCATTTCGCTTGAAGAGATAATTCTTCCTTGTGCTGTCCTCGAGCCACGATAATAAAGGAACCTGAACGCATGCTGAAAAATTCTATGCTTCATAAACCTATATTCTGGATCCTGCTGATACTCGGTGGGATAACTTTTCCGACATACGCACAGGCACAACTTGCCGACTTTGGACTCGTTGAGGAACCCTCTGCAGAAAAGCTGACGGCAAGAGGATACCTATCGGTTGACAAAGTCCACCCCGGGAGTCAATTCCAAATTGCCGTCGTGGTGGAGATTGCTAAAGGCTGGCATGTCAATGCTAATCCCCCGGGGGAAGGCCTGATTGGCACTGAGCTCCTTTTCCCAGATACACCCCATCTCACTTTCGGGGAAACCGTGTATCCAAGAGGCGAGGTGTTAAAACTCGGATCAATTGGGGAGGCACCAGTTTATCACGATACTATCACCATCGGCATCCAAGCGAGTTTAAGTCAAAGTGTTCCGATTGAACCGATAACACTGGATTTGCAGCTCCGTTATCAGGCGTGCACCGACGATCAGTGTCTATTACCGGAAACCCTGGCTTTCACCGTCCCGATTGAAATTGTCAGCATAGAAAAGCCGGTCCAACGGATGAATACAACATTTTTCAGCAATATTGAATTCGGCGCACCGCCGAATTCAGGTAGCGGTGCCGGAACGCTTGCAAGAGCACTTTCCGGCGGGCAAGTATGGCTTGCATTTCTGCTTGTGTTTGCGGGAGGCGTTCTGACCAGTTTGACCCCTTGCGTCTATCCCCTCATACCGATTACCGTCTCCATCTTCGGTGCGAATGAATCCGCCGGCCTTTTCAAATCTTTCTTGCTTTCCGTTGTATATGTTCTGGGAATCGTTGTCACCTACTCAATTTTGGGGGTTGCTGTTGCGTCAACGGGTGCTGTCTTCGGTCAGATAATGGCAAACCCGTGGGTCGTTGGAGGTATTAGCGTGATTTTGGTCTCCCTGGGCCTCTCTATGTTCGGTGTTTTTGAAATTCGGTTGCCATACACGGTGCAGAATCGTCTTAATAGCGTTGGCGGTACTGGATTTGCTGGAGCCCTCGCCATGGGAACAGTTGCTGGGGTGATTGCTGCACCTTGCACGGGCCCGGCGTTAGCAGTCGTACTAACTTACATCGCTACGACAGGAAGCCTCTTCCTTGGGTTCTGGCTCATGTTCACCTATGCTCTGGGAATGGGACTCCTCTTTATCAGTATCGGCACTTTTTCCGGACTGCTCTCTGCGCTGCCACGGTCAGGTGGATGGATGTATGTGCTGGAAAATATCTTCGGCATCGCTATTATTACGATGGCACTCTACTTCCTCAAAGATGTATTCCCACCGTTGCAGTACTTCCTCCAAAATTCACTGCCGTTTTTTGCCGTTGCGGGTGGTTTACTACTTATTGGGTTGTGGCTCGGTAAGTTGACACAAAGTTTCAGAGGTATCTCTCGACCTGTGCAATTCCAAAAGGCGTGTGGTCTTTTGTTGGCTATTTTCGGGGTCTACATGTTTGTTGGTGGTATTCAAGAACCCGCTGGCCCCCATCTGGATTGGATTTATGACGAAACTGAAGGTTTTGAAATCGCTAAACGTGAAAACAAACGCATCATGCTCGACTTTTATGCCGATTGGTGTGGCGCTTGTAAAGAACTCGATCACAAGACGTTTGCTGATCCTGCAGTAGCTGCGAAACTTGAGAACTATGTTACCGTCAAACTTGACTTCACCCGGATCTCTGAAACTACCGAAGCACTAACAGCAAAATATCAAATTCCAGGATTACCGGTCGTCATTTTCATGGACGCTGAAGGCAAAATTCTCAAGCGATTCACAGGTTTCGTAGGGCCAGAGGAGATGCTCAGCATTCTTAACGCCCTCGAGAACGACATGCCATAGAAGACAGAGGAATTAACATGCTATTTAACACAACATCCCTATTTTCCCTGCGGAGTTGGCTTTTTTATGCCGAAGTGTTGGTTGTCATCGGTTTCGTTGGGCTTGCGGCACTTTATATCCGGCGGGGCAGTGCCGAACCTGAGCCGTCCCCCTTGTCACAGGTAGCAACTTTCATTGAAAATGCAGACACCCTGTTTGAAAAGCAAGACCTTATGGACGCTGCGCTCTTCTATTGGCAAGCACTGCAAGCATTAGAAACAGATGGAGAAGATCAGAACATTTCTATAAATGGCGAGTCTCAATCCAGCGCGGAAATCCGTCTGCACGCCAATCTCCGTATCGCGGAAATCTATTCACACAGCAGCTGGCTGAAAGATGCAAAGGCCCGACTTGAACATGCTTCACGCATTCAACCTGAACATACCGGGGTCCGGCTCTTACGCGGTAAACTGTTCCGAGATGAAGGCTTACTCAGCGAAGCGACGGAAGAGTTTCTTGCAGTCCTCAAGCAGGATCCACATCACGCCGAAGCGTATTATCTCCTCGGGGTGCTCTATCAAGGGAGCAAGCAACTTAAATCCGCGGCTGAATACTACAGTAAAGCCATCGAAAACGATCCAGAGTTGCGAGTGATTTCCTCTGAAAAAGCACCTATCGGTATCCTTGCGCGGCTTCAACTGTCCAGAACATACACAAAAATGCTTCAGGATTACCAATTTCTCGATCGGGAATTCACCGACGAAGACTTAGCTGAGGTCAATCGCCTTGAATCAGAGGCGATCCGCTTGCTGGAAGCAGCACATGAAAAAGACCCGGAAATGAACGAAGTAGTTGACGATCTCGTCCGCCTGCTCTTCGCCCGCGCGACCGCGCTCGAACGTGAGGATTTTGAAACGCGTCAGTACGCAAATGCTCTTCGCGTCTACGCGCGCATTGTAGAACTCGATCCACAAGAAGTTCGCGCACTGGAACGGATGGGTGAAATTTATGCCAGTTTCCTTGGTGATAAGGCGGCTGCGCTGGAGATGTACCGGAAAGTATACGAAATTGAACCGCATCCGACTGTCTTAGCGAATGTTAAATCACTCGAAGAGGATGTCGCCGCTGAGATGGCATCGGAGTAATCCAGTCTCGGAAGGATTATAGATTTAAGCCGAGGAACGCCGGAATCTACGGAACAAGTTTCGACAAGACCTACGATTATGAACGATACCGTCGTAATACCCCTCCAATTTTTCTTTTAACCTCACTTGGCAGCGGGGTTATTAAACTACGAACGCTTTCAAAATTCCTTTGAGAAAATGCCTTGGCAAGCTCAAGACCTAACGGTAAATACGCCAACCGCCGTCTTAACCATCGCCCGACTCCCTTGGGTAAATGGGGAATAGTCTTCTCGATCTCCTGCGTCTCTTTTCTAACCTGATCTTGCGTTTCTGTTCTAACTTGATCTGAAGTTTGTTGGCGATGTTTGTAATATTTGTATAACAAATTAGCAATCTCGAAAGCTAACGGCAAAACTCCAAACACACCTGGCATCAACCTTTGAACACCCTTGGGCAAATAAGGAATTACCGCTTTCAATGCTTTCATTAACGTCGTAATACTAATCATCGGAGTTGACTACTTAATAAGGAAAGGCCGGTGAGAGGATTTGAACCTCCGACCTACTGATTACGAATCAGTTGCTCTTCCCCTGAGCTACACCGGCTTAGTATACTATCACGGTTGAAAAAAGAAATGGAGAAATGCCGAGAGGCAGAATCGAACTGCCGACACAAGGATTTTCAGTCCTCTGCTCTACCGACTGAGCTATCTCGGCATCGGACTATATAATAATATCATAAAACGGTAGGAATGTCAAGACTTTTTGAAAAGCAAAAAAGACAATAGGCGCGGTTAGGAAACCCTGGCTGCAAAAACAGGGATACCACACGCTATTAGGAGCCCATACGCATCGGCATCACGAGACAGACATGTCCTTCGTCTCCGACGGGTCTAATCATAACAGGTGCAAATTCACCCGTAAATTCTATAGCGAGTGATTCCGTTTCGATGTGCGCTAAAGTGTTTATGAGCAGACGGGCATCAATCGCGAACCGGGCGGCTGCGGTGCAAGACTGTACAGAAACCGTTTCACGTGCTTCTCCTAATTCCGGGGTCTGCGCATAAATCGTAATCTGCTCCGTCTCCATATTCAAAGTAATTGGATAGTTCTTCGGATTCGACAGCAACGCGACACGTCGAACAGCCGGTAAAATATTCGCCTTAGAGACGACCACTCTACCGGTTGTGGCATCGGGGATAAGCTTATCATACTTCGGATAATCTCCATCCACAAGTCGTGTCGTTAAAACAGCGTTCTCATCAGCAAAAAGAATCTGATTTTCAAAAATCGAGAGGGTCACCTCAGGCGCGTCTGCAAAGGTTCGTGCAATCTCTTTAACGGCTTTAAGCGGTAGGATAAACCCATCATTGTCCCCAGGGATCTTGAGTGGGGCACAGTGTGCGAGAGCGAGCCATCTCGAATCGGTGGCAACGACTTCGGTCCTGTCTGCAAGAAAATTAAAATAGACACCTTTCAGGAAGTGGCGAATCTCCTCTGTAGCTGCAGCGAATTGGGTTCTGCGGAGCAGCGCCCGGAGGGTATCTCCGTCAATGGTTAACGATTCTCCCTCAATAGTGGGCAATTGTGGAAACTCTTCGTCAGGGAGTCCAATAATTTTGTAAACGCCATCGCCACAGGTAATTTCCACACGGTCATGTGTTGTTGTTGCCAAGTGTATTGTTTTATCTTCGGGCAATTCTTTGACGACATCTGCCAGTTTTCTCGCTGAGACAGTGATTGCGCCTTCTTCTTGAATACCACCATCCACTCTGATTTTGATGCCGATCTCTAAATCTGTAGCGACACACACTATTGCCCCGTCCGCGGCTTGGATGAGGACGTTCGAGAGAATCGGCAAGGTGTTGTGTCCACTTGCCACGCCTTGCAACACCTGTAGGGAATACAAAAGCTTATCTCTTTCAAAAGTTAATTCCATTTTTCCATTTCTCCTTATTAAGCATTACCCACAATTAATTATACCCAAAAAGCACGTTAAAGTCACCTGCTTTTTAACTTTTGTTAAATAATATGAACAAAGACTCAGACTGAACAATTCTACTTGAAAATATCCTCAATGTGAAGCGGCTGATCCATCTTCTGGTTTTCGGCTTCTAATTTTTCACGGCTCGCGACGACACAAACCGAGGTTTTATCCTTATTTTCCTCCAAAGTTTTGAGCAGTGCTTGTTTTACAGCCTTGGGAGTTGCACGTCGGAGTTGTGCATATCTCTCTTCGAGCACTTCGTGTGTCTGTCCGGTGAGGTAGTGCATAAGCGCATCGGTTGAGGCTTGACTGGGTCGGATAGCCTTTTGGTAGTCTGCTGCTGCTCCGATAATTGCCCGATCAACGTATCTCTGTGTCCACTCCACCTGCCTAACATAATCGACAGTCTGTTCAAAAACATCGAGCGTCCGCGCGACATGTGGATCAAAATGCGATCCTTGATAGATCATGGCATCAAACGGATTATATTCAAAAACTCCCGCGTAAGCATTGCCTTTAAGCCGAATTTCGGTCGTAATGTAGTCAGTAGCCAGGATACGTGCGCCAATCGTTAACGGGACAGAATCTGGATGTGAATAGTGGGGCGCCGGTATTATGTGCGCGCAGTTCGCTATCTGAGTCGGAGCTGCCAATCCCTCGCGCGGAGACACATCAAAAGGTTTAAACGCTATAGGTTTTGGACGTACCAGCTCATCACGCATGTTATCAATCCATCCGGCAAATTTACTGTTGAGTGTCTCAAAAGCCGTATCCGAACCCGTGAAACTGGCACTCACGCGACCGCGTACTAACAAGAAATCGCGAATTTGTTCAATGCAATCGCTGAGTTCCTCGTGAGATCGATCAAAAGATTTGAGTAACCTCTCACTCGTGCGGAACTGTGTTGTGCCAGAGACGATTTCTGACAGATATCCGTTCGGCGAAAGTCCCCGAGTCGCCCGATGATTTGCAACATATAAACCTCGATAACCGTAGACATACGTTTGATATTCTGCGACTGCCTGGTTAAGCACATCATGATGTCGTTCGGCATCCCGCGGATTCACAGTAAAAATCAAATCGTGCAAGACATCCAAAGCCTCGTTCATTTTCTCGTCAAGAGCCTTGAGTCGAAACCGCATATTCCAGACAGGCTGATTAGGGTTAAGGGCGTAGGTGCTAAAGTTAGAAAAGCAGTTCAACCCCCCGGTAGCCGCTGCGGTACGGCGCGCCATCTGCTCGTAATTCATTTGACCCGCACCGAGTTTGGTGATGGCATCCGTATATCTGGGTAGATACTGCCATAGGTGTTGTGGTAACCCTTGTAAGTCAAAATTGAGTGTTAGGTAGTTCACACCATTGGAAAAAACATCGTTTCGGAGTAGAGGCTGCCCGTTAACCGTCTCAAGGGTTGTAGGGATATGCAGCGGTTCTTCGGGCAAGTCAGAAACGTACAGTTGTGGTAACTTCGCCAAATCCTCAGGTGAGTTGGGTTGTCCGCTGAGCTGCTCAAGTTCAGCGGCATCGACAGCAATCTGTTTCACTTGTTCATCGGTGAGTTGTGCGCGGATCGCTTTTAAGCGTGCCTCGTCCTTGGCATCAAGGCGCGCCTGCATCTCTGGATCAGGGGCGTAAACAACCGCCAACCGATGCGGGTTGTCAAGGAGTTTTTCACGAATCAGTTCATTGAAGATACGCGGATTTTGCTCCCATCGCCGACGGACAGTAGAGAGGACTGCTTCCATCTTTAAGAAGCGGGTCGGTTCCTTCTCATATACCCAACTATTTACGACCCGCTCCATCATCTGAAACGGGAAGCTCGGCGTAACTTCCTGATAGTTATAGGTAAGTTGTTGAAACGCCGCCGCCACTTCCTCTCTGTCAATGTCGGCATCTGCTACCTGTGCTAACGTATTGATAACCAATTCCATAAAGGCATCAATGCGATCGGCCTCGCTGCCGGTCAAGCCGATGTGGAAAGTATGATGTGGCCCCATAACCGAGGATCCGGCGGGCATCCAATAATTATCATATATATCAGCGCCGATTCCAGAATCAACAATCGTCCTGCGGAGGGGTGCGGCTTCGTTCCCAAGCAGAATCAGGCTTAAAATTCGACACAAAACGACATCTTCAGGGGCTGTTGCCTCTCCGATGCGCCAACTGAGTATGAGGTATGTCTTTTCAGTGAGTGGTTCATTGGGGCCTATAGGATAGCCATCTTTCACAGTCCTCGGCGACTTCCATTTGGGTGGGTGTGTGACTTCGGGGCGGAGTGGGTGAAGACTATCTTTTATTTCAGTTCTCGGCAGTGCTGCGAGTTTATCGGCAAAAAACCTCAGATAATCGCTTGTCGGAATATTACCGTAGAAGAAGAAGTAACAGTTACTCGGAACATAATAGGTGCGGTAATAAGTTTTGAGTTGTTCATACGTTAGATCCGGTATAGCTCGTGGATCCCCGCCGCCGTTGTAAGCGTAACAGGTATCAGGCAGAAGTTCCTTGAGGATAACCATACCCAAAGAATCTTCTGGTCCTGCACTTTGCACTTCATTGTAGACGATTCCATTTACTTTTAAATCTCCTGTAGGTTGATTGGGATCCACAGGTTCAAGATGGTGACCTTCACGCTTGAAAGTTTCCTCTGTCAGCAGTGGATGGAACACACAATCAAAATGGACCGATGCGAGATTGAACAGATCCTGCTTGACGTTGCTTGAACCGTAGTAAAAGGCGTGATCTATATAGTTCATAGCATTCGCATCGGCATAGGTTGCCAGAGAATTCTTCATCATCTCAAAGAACACCTCTTTCACCGGATAGTTGCGGGATCCTGCCATTACGGAGTGTTCAAGGATATGTTGTAACCCGGTATCGTCGAGTGTTGGGGTTATCGGACTGATTGAGAACAAATTTTTGGCATCGTCTGTATAGAGATGCAGCAACCGGGCACCGCTATATGGATGCAAGAGTTCTATCGCAACTGCGCGCAACTCATCAATCGGTGTGACGGCTTTCACTTCAAAACCGTGAAGATGTTGCCCTGGGGACAGGTTAACGGATGGATATTGAGAATCTGTTACGCTCTGTTCTGAATTCATCTTGGCCCTCCCGATTTTTCACATCTCTGAAAATAGAATGAAACTTCGGTATGAAAGAAAACAGTTTCCCGCAGACCGAAGTCAACCGAGAATAATAGGATATCGGACAATAGTAAGGTAGGAATTTTTACTCTTGCCAGATACCGATCTCTTGGTAGAAACGAATGGCACCCGGATGGAAAGCGGTACCAGTGTCTTTAACGACATTTATCGGATTGATGGCTTTTCCTGCACTGTGCCGTTTGACGACTTCCTCACGGTGTGTATACAAGGTCTTCGTGAACGCATAAACCATGTTTTCATCTGTGTTCTCGGCAGTGATGAGATGCATCGCTCCGACGTTCATACTTGCAAAGGGTTCCGTCTGACCTTTGTAAGTATTCGCCGGGATGGTTATGGCATTAAAGAACGGGTAATCCGCAAAGAGCGCCTGTTTCGCTGCTGCATCAAACGGAATAAAGAAGATATCTTGAGACGTACTGGCTTGCGTGGCAGCGGGGGTCGGGATAGCACCACCGATGAACGCAGCTGCAGCCGATCCGTCCGCTAACAGATCCACCGCGCCGATGTAAGTGCTGTTGATGGGTGTGAAATCTTCGTAAGTGACACCGTGTACCGCTAATATCGGCCTAAGAAAATACTCAAAACCCGCGCCTGCGGGGCCAACGGCAATTCGCTTCCCTGCGAAATCCCGAATTACTCGGATACCGGAAGACTGTGATGTCAGGAATAAACCGACATTGGGAGCAAGCGTCATGACGTTACGGATAGGGTGCTCGGCCTCCCATGCACCCTCGCCACGGACTGCAAAATAAGAGATCGCAGCGTTAGCGAGTGCGAATTCCAACTCACCGCTCACGATGCGGCGGATGTTTTCCTGCGTGCCTTTAGTGGCTTCAGCAGTAACTTCCCAACTCCTGTCTGGTGCGTTACCAGCGACGACCTCAGCAATTGCAGAACCGACGACAAAAAACGCACCGCCCGCAGGGGCCGTGCCAACACTGATGTAGCGGCGTTTTGAGGAATTATCTTTCACTAATTCAGTTGTATCGGTTTTCTGACTCTGGGCGGTATCTTGTTTTGAGGCATTATCGCAGCCGAAAGCAAAAATAACACAGATAATTGATAGATAGTACACGACTAATTTCATGAGTTTCTCCTATGGATATCACGCGTATTCTGATTAACCGAGGGTCACTTCAGGCGGCAGTGGACACATCTCTGCCATCGCAGGAAAGATATGGGTTACATCTTTTCTAAATACATCGCCACTCAAAATAGCAACGATGCCTCCCTGATGCTCCGGGTACTGCGACAGGAACCGCGCAAAACTAAATTCTTTTGTGTAAAAAGCATAGACGAGTTTCCGAAATGCCTCCATCCCATCTACAAACGTCGGTCCAAAATTTCCGAGTTGTGCCTCGGAGAAGTCATCTTTTTCAAAGGCTTCAAGGATAGCATCCCCTGCCATCTCACCTGATTTGAGTGCCAGAAACAGCCCAGTCGAATAGACCGGATCCAAGAACCCGAATGCATCACCGACCAACACCCAATTATTGCCCGCGATCCGGCTGGCGCGATAGGAAAAATCTTTAGTGGTTTGGATAGGGAAAAGCTGCTTTGCCTCTTCAAGTCGACTCTTCAACGCAGGACATTTTCCAAGTTCCTCGGTGAAAACCTGCTGCGTATCCAGTCTCCCGTTGGCATCTCTTCGGCTTTGAAGGAGGTAATCGAGCTCACCGACAACACCGATGCTCGTGCGATTATAAGGCAACGGGATCGACCAGAACCAGGAATCCTTCTCCGCCGTATGAAGAATGAGCGTCGCACCTTCGTCGATGCCTTCGTCCCTATATCCACCTTCGTAGTGTGTAAAGAGCGATGCCATTTTGAGGTTTGGCTCGACTGTATTCAGGTTCAACTGCTGTCCAATCAGCGACCGTTGTCCCGAAGAATCGGCGATGACAGTTGCGTTGAGCGTTTCACGGGTGCCGTTCACGCCTTGGACCCCAACGCCGGTGGCTACGTCTCCCTCAAAAAGCACCTCTCGCACGCGGATTCCTCGTGCCACTTCTACCCCTTTCTCTTTCGCGTTGTCTAAGAGCATCTCGTCAAACTCGCTCCGCAACACCTGCCACGTGACAGCACTCTCATGCGGGTTGGTTTGAAAGAAGTAGAACGGGCTGGAGGCTTTGCCGGTGCGTGAATAGAATTGGACGCTGTATTTCTGCGGAAAGTGGCTTGCCCGCAGTTTTTCGAGCATACCGAGTCGTTTGAACGTCCAATAGGTAGCGGGAATCAGCGACTCCCCGATTTTGAATTTCGGTTCGGCTTCTCGTTCAAGGAGCAGGACGCGATGCCCCTGTTCAGCAACAAGCGTTGCAACGGTGCTGCCAGCGGGGCCGCCGCCGATAACGATGAGGTCGTAATTGTGGTGCGTGTTCATCTCTCTGATTCCATACACGCTCGAAGTACCGTATTTATCCGATCGTGGTCATCTTGCTCTTCTTCTCTAAACCATTCCAAGACCTCATATTCAACAGACAGGTTCTCAATCTCAGAAATCCGTGTTTTTGAAATCTTCATTATATGTTCCCTATTTTTTCGGTTTTTCTGACGGTGGATCGTAGAATTTGTATTTTCCAGACTTCCGGTGTTCTTCCTCTAATACTTGATAATGTGAGCTCGGTTTGTCTACGTCGTCAAACTGAGCTGATATTTCTCGGCGAATTCTGTGAATTTCGTCAAGTTCATAGTTTGTCATTTTAAGCATCACCTACCGGTTAACAAGTTGCGCGCGGAGACGTTCTAATTCATCTGCTAATTCCCGGCGCTGACGTGCTTCCTCAGCAGCCCGGGTTTCCGCGGCTTCCTTCAAATCCTGGAGTTCTATAGCCCGGGTTTCCGCGGCTTCCTTCAAATCCTGGAGTTCCGCAGAGGTTGTTATCGGTGTGCCATCAGGCAGATAGGGACGTAAAAGCCTAACTTGCTGTTTTTCTTGAACTTCCCATCCCAAACGGAGATTTAATGACGCACTGAACAATCCTCCGTGTTCATCCGGTTCGATCTCGACAATGTCTCCCGATAGACACCGCCAGCCACAAAATTCTGCAGCCTGCTCCATATCCGGCTGATGGATGAAATATTCTTGAACGCCTATATCACG
Source organism: Candidatus Poribacteria bacterium (assembly GCA_965202725.1). Lineage (GTDB taxonomy): Bacteria > Poribacteria > WGA-4E > WGA-4E > WGA-3G > WGA-3G. Next base: position 1,512,700 of record OZ241845.1, on the reverse strand, counting down.
CAGATACAGCCCAACTTTCTCCCGTCGGTCTTGATGCCCTGTAGAACCTGAAAGGAATTCAAACACTGTAGTGGGCACTGCCCCTTCTGCCCAGGTGTAAAAACTCCGCCGCAGTGGAGATTTCGCCACACCTAAGACCACAAAAACATCAGGGGCAACGACTTTCCGGCGGTCATTCTCCTGATAGTAGACAAAGGTGTCAACACCAATATGGATGTGTTCATGGATTTGAAAATATCGCGAGAGTTGGTCAACAAATGTGACGATCTGAGCTGCGTGAAATCCAGTCGCTGCCATCGGTTCATCGTCCTCGTAAGGGAATCCTTCGATATAAACGGTAGGCTTCCCAGTCGCCATCGGAAAGACAGGCAGATATTTTCTCTGCTTGAATTCAAAGTCGTTTATATTATGCATAATTTCCTCCGTTTGGGTATTAAGGTAGGGAGGCCGTCGTGGTTTTTCATACATTATAGCAGAATACGCTGGTTTTGTCAAGTAAAACAGTTTGGCAAGGTTGGGAAACTTCTCTTACCCCGTAGCGAACGCGACGACGGGTTAGGCAATTTCGCATACAGGCTAGCTCGCAGCAGCAATCGCATCGCGTAGGACGATATCCCCCGTATACAAGGCACGTCCGATAATCGCAGCACTGGCACCAATGCGTTTTAGGGCAGCTACGTCCGCAAGCGATGTAACACCCCCAGAAGCAATCACATCCGCGGAGACGGCATTGACAATATCGGCAGTTGCATCGACATTCGGTCCCTGGAGCATGCCGTCGCTTTTGATGTCCGTGTAAATAAGCGTCTGCACCTCGGTCAGCTCTATGGCAAATTCAACAGCAGCCTTCTGCGAGACCTCCAACCATCCTTCAGTCGCAACCCTCCCGTCCTTTGCATCAATACCGACAGCAATGCGTGCGCCATACTTTGCGCATGCTTGTTTCACGAAGTCGGGTTGTTTAAGGGCAATTGTGCCTAAAATAGCACGATCGACACCCAGCGCTAACACGGTATCCAAGCGTTCCATCTTACGGATACCGCCGCCAAGTTGGACGGGAATCTCAAGGACCTCAACAATCGCGCTAACGATGTCGAGGTTCGCCGATTCATTTTGAAACGCGCCATCCAAATCTACGAGGTGGAGATATTCCGCGCCTTCTGCCTGCCACTGCGCTGCCATTTCTACAGGAGCATCCGAGAAGACAGTCTCCTGTGCCGCAATGCCCTGAATAAGATTCACACATTTCCCACCGCGTAGATCGATTGCGGGAAGTATTTGCATTTTTAACTCTCCTTGCGGTTTGCTGACGTAGGTTGCAATACCAAAACCGCTATTACTCATCCCGGAAAATACCGAGCAATTTTAATTGAACAATCGAGATAACGGCAATAATAAAAAATAGCACCCAGCCGATTGTCGCTGCATAGCCGAGACGCATGAACTGAAACCCATTTTTGTAGAGATACATCACGATGGTTGAACCTGCATCAGCCGGTTCACCACCGTTTGTCAGAATATAGGGGAGATCGAAGAGTTGGAGCGCCCCTATCATCGACACGACGAAAACGAAAGCGGTCACAGGTCGCAAGGAGGGGAGTGTAACGTGTATAAAGGCCTGCCACCAGTTCGCACCATCAACCGCCGCGGCTTCATACAACTCCTGCCGGATGCCTTGTAAACCGGCTAAGAAATAGATCATGTTGAAGCCTACCCACTGCCAAACGCCTGTTAAGATGACTGCTGGCATCACGTAATTTTCTTCGTTCAACCAACCAATCTCTTTACCAAAAAGAACGAATTCTTGATTCACTAAGCCCGCCCGTTGGTCATAGACGAGGTTAAAGATAATAGCGACGAAAACACCAGCAACCAGCACCGGGGCAAAGAAGGCGAGTCTGAGAATGTTTTTTCCTCTGACGAATGTGGAGTTGAGCAGGATTGCTAAGAGCAGTGCTATCGGCAGCTGGATCGTCAGCGTGCCTGCGGCAAAATAGGCGGTGTTTCGGAGGGACTTCCAGAAGATTGGATCGCGGAAGAGGTCTACGAAGTTCCCAATCCCGACGAATATCCGGCTTTGGAACCCGCGCATCTCATAGAAACTCATCACGAGCGACGAAATGAGTGGATATCCCATAAAGACAACGAAGAGTATGTAAAATGGAGCAATGAAAAGGTAAGGAGCGATTTTCTGTTGTTGATTCCAAAAACGGTATGTGGTTCGGTTTGTTCTCATTTTTTTATTATTGCAAGCGAGTTGTCAGGAACTCTATCGTGTGCAACGTCAGCCTTCACATCCACATTGCCGCCGCTGTTGCAATGCGACAGACCTTAACGGAGGGGTTCATCATCCGATGCTGTTTGAGAAAATTATAATTCCCCCCAACGGGCTTGGTCCTTCGCGATAAGCGCGCGCACCTTCTCAGCGAGCTCTGTGAGTGCTTCTCTGGGAGTCTGCTTTTCCGTTACAGCCGCGAAAATAGCATCGTTCAATAAATCTGCTCCTTCCGACCAATAGGGATTCTGATAACGCGGCGGTAAGTCCAGGGCGAGTTCGATAAATAAGTCTCCAAGCGGTTGTCCGCCTAAATAGGGGTCAGGTTGCTTAAAGATGGGCGCGTTCCATGCCGATTTGAGCGGTGGAATGATGCGTGTCGTCTCATATCGGTTCACGAGTCCGGGTCGGTCGAAATATGTGAATTTGAGGAGTTCCCAGGCTTTGTCGGGATTTGTGCATTGTGTCGTCATCCCAATCATCGTGCCACCGCGCGTCGTGGTCCGCCTGCCCCCCGGATGCCACGCTGGCATGGGTATCGCTTTCCATTTACCGGACATCTGCGGCACTTGACTTTTGAGAATACCGACGTACCAATCGGGTGAGAGAATGGAGAGGATTTTACCATCTTGCATAGCAGCGAAATTACTTGGGTCACCGTGCCATGTCCCGTAGACCGGCGTAGCGATTTCATGTTCGTTGAAAAGCGATGTGAAAAACCCCAAGGTTTCAATTGCGAGTTCACTGTCAATAATGACGTTGCCTTCCGCATCAAAAAAGCCGCCGCCCTGTTGGAGAAGTAGGCTGAAATAGTCGATCTCCGTGCGCCGATCCAACACAATGGCATACTGATCAATCTCACCATCACCGTCCAGATCGCGCGTCGCTTTTTTCCCGGCAACGATGAAGTCGCCCCATGTTTCAACCTCCATCATCTCAACGCCAGCGGCTTTAAAGAGATCCTCGCGATAGAGGAGAACGACCGGATGCAAATCGTGCGGAATTCCGAAAATCTTTCCACGATAGGACCATGGTGTAAATCGACTGGCAACCAGTTTCTCCATCCAGCCTTCACGCTCTAAACGCGGGCGGAGATCGACAAAACCAATCTCATCAATCGCGCCTTTGAGGAAACGCCCAATAGATGTAATCTCAACCTCAACGAGATCGGGGGCACCGAAATTGGATAGCATGGCAGCGAGGAGCTTGTCGTGCATCGTACCACCAAAATTGATGAGCTGCACGTTGACCCCTGGATTCTGTGCTTCAAAAATCGGCACGCGTGCTTGGTACTCTTCATAGTGGGTATTCGCGAAGATCCAAAATTCCAGATTCTCACCCGCTTCCTCAGAACGTCCGAAAATAAAAAGGGCAGACAGAAGAAAAAGGACCAACATGACCATAGGGCCCTTGCCGAGCGGAAAGCTCTCAGTATCAATAGGAAGGCGAAACATAAAAAACTCCGATTCCAAAAAATTCGCTTGACTTTTACCTGTGTAGCGATTAAAATTTACCAAAAGGTTTTCTTTTTATCAACAAACTTTTTTAAGAGTTGTTAGTTGTTGGTAAGAAGTAGAACGACAGAGGTTCCTTCCCACATCTATTTGCAAAATATATAAAAATGGAGAATAATTTTATATATGCCCACATACGAGTATAAATGTCTCGCCTGTGATAACCGATTCGAACGGTTTCAGGGCATTACTGCGCCACCCATTGAGGAATGTCCTGAGTGCCACGGCAAGGTGAAACGGCTCATCGGTTCAGGTGCCGGGTTGATTTTCAAAGGCTCCGGGTTTTACATTACAGACTACCGGAGTGAAGGGTACAAAGAATCAGCAAAGAAAGATAAAACCGATTCATCGGACAAAAGCACTTCATCGGACAAAGGCGAGAAAAAAACGGATACGAGCAGCGAATCAAAGAGCAAATCGCCTGACTCGGATTAAACGAACCCGTATTACAGGCGAATGTCCCGCTGTCAACCCAAGGGAGACGCTTTGCACAATCACAGTCACGGCCATCACGCCTCTCATGGCGATGGGCACACGCATAGCCATCAGACGCATCTGCAGAAGAAATTCAAGTTCGCCGTTGTTGTCACGTTCTGGGTCTTCCTCGGCGAACTTATTGGGGGTATCTGGTCAGGTAGCTTAGCGTTGTTAAGCGATGCTGCGCACGTGATGTCAGATGTCTTCTCACTCCTGATCAGTTGGTTGGCAATTTATCTCTCAACACGTCCTGCGACTGCTTCTCGGACGTATGGGTATCATCGCGCTGAGGTGTTCGCTGCTTTCCTTAACGGTGTGTCGCTGATAGCGATCTCCTGTTGGATTTTCTACGAAGCCTATCAACGGTACACCTCGCCGACAGAGATCAAAGTGACGGGGATGTTTATTGTGGCATGCCTCGGCTTTGTGGGGAACCTCCTTATCTTATGGCAGCTGCACGGTGGTAGTAACAATGAGTGGTACGGAAACCTCAATGTCCGAAGCGCGATGCTCCATGTGATAGGGGACACGCTCTCCTCGGTAGCTGTCGTCATTGGTGGCGCGATTATCTATTGGACCGGATGGTATCCGATTGATGCGCTGCTGAGTCTTCTCATCGGCGGGATCATACTTCTCGGCGCGGTGAATGTGACTCGGGAGGCGGTACATATCTTGCTTGAAAACTCACCACGGAATGCAGACGCACAGACTGTTGCTACGCATCTTCAGGGATTAGACCCCGTCAAAGATATTCACGATTTGCATATCTGGTCGCTTTGTTCCAACTACTGTGCCTTGAGTGCACACATTGTGGTCGACAAAAACACATCCTTAGCACCCGACCGGATTCTTGAACAGATCAATGCCGAATTGCAAACACATTTCGGCATCAATCATACGACCTTGCAACTCGAGGAGACTGCCTGCGCGCAGGGGGGGAATCTCCTGTGCAATGCGCAACACTCGTGAAACTTATATATCGAAATCGCGGTTATAAACCTCTCCCACAGGTTACCCATGTTCTGCTTCTAAACGATGCGCCTGCCGAATCAGGTCCGGATCCTTCGCGAATCTCTGTGTCGCTTTAACTAACCCCCCTAAGTGCGATACCATGTCTTTCTCCACCTGTACAATCCGGTCCATCAGATAGGGTTGATTGCTTTGTTCAATTGCTTTTCTCATAATAGAGAGGAGGTGCATATAGATCGTATCCGCTTCGCTACCCTCAATTGCGATCGCTATCCCAAAGGCTTCATCGAGCGAAATATTTCCGCTACTAACTCTCTGTTCGTGTGCATCCAGGGCATCTGTAATTTGTTGAATTGGAATATTTGCCAATTCCGTCACAGGCGAATCGATCCCGAAGGCATTAACGCACAAAGAACGCCCGAAATTCACGAGGATGTAGTGCTGCCATTCCTCCATGCTCATCTGTTCCCAGAAGCGTGCGATCCGTTCGTCAACATCTCCGAGAAGCAACGAAAGAGAAGCATAGAGTTTGGCTTGCCGCAGTTCCACACCTTGACAAAGGTCAAAGAGTTCTCCTAATGTCAAATGTACCTCCTTTAGGGTAGTGTTGCAATTAGATGTGAAGTGGCAAAGGAATCGCTGTGCCGGACTGCATACTCCGTGTGACGGCTTCGGTAAACTCCATGTATTTCACACCGGTTTCAAAGTTTGTGTGCGTGATAACCTCTTCGCCACGGATGGCATTCACAAATTCGGCTTCAACGCGCCATGCCCCTGCCTCTGCTTCGGGGATGTCAATCTCGTTAAGTTCAGTGTCGGCTTTCTGTCCCCCGTAGAGGCGATTCCCTGAAAAACGCAAAGTCCCGTTGCTCCCGAAAACGTAGACTTCGGGATCGCCTGCTAAGCCGGCAACGTTAGAAACTTGTAGATGCAGTTGCGCACCACAAGCGAGATCTCCAACAACATCAATATGTTCAGGAATCCGAACCGAACGCATCACACCGTCAGCATCGGAACGCATTTTGACGAAGGTCTTGCCCATCGCCATAATCCGCGTCGCTTCTCCTACCCATCGGATCAAGGCTTCATACCAAATTCCCATGCTCATGATGTTAAGCCCGCTGAGGTCAAAATCCTGTCGCCACTGAAGCGGTGCTTCGCTGTCGAGAAATGCGCCGCCTGCGCGTGCTTCTACGGCAAGCACATCCCCGATATACCCCTCGGTGATGAGGCGGTTTATCGTGTTATCTACGCTTAGGGTCATCGGTGATGGGACGATCTGCGCGATGAGGTGCGTTTTCTGACGGGATACGTCACGCATGATATGTGCTTCTTTGGCGTTCATCGCCATCCGTGCTTCACACATCACGTGCTTGTCTGCCTCAAGTGCTGCCACAGTGGCGCGGCAGTGCATATAGGGCCACGTCCCGATGACGATTGCGTTGGTATCCGGATCAGTGATAGCGTCCTGCCAATTGCCGTAGGTCTTCGGAATACCGTACTGATCTGCCACGCGTTGGGAAGATTCCTGACTCCGATTGCAGACTCCGACGATTTCAACTCCCGCAATTGCCCTTAGTCCGGGAATATGCCGTGATCTTGTATTTCCACCTGCGCCGATAATACCGACTCGAATTGTGTCTTGTGTCATTTATTTTCTTTCCTCCCTTTTTTGAGTCACACCCCCTACTTTAGCAGAAATTAGGAGAAATGCCAAGCGGAAATTTCGATCGGTCAGCAATTTTATTGTCTGAATCCGGATTTACAAGATTTTAGGATTTGCAGGATTAAGCCCTGATAAAGTACATTGGATTTCGTAGCCTTGATCCCGTGATTGTTTCTGTGTTTCCACTCTATTCATCTTCTGGTTCAATGCGCCCGAAATCTTTCAGTGTTTTCAGGGTATCAACGGTGATCCTGGATTTCCACTCTTCCTTTGCTGTTTGCCATGCTTCTGGATATTGATTGCCCCAGGAGAAATTCGGGGACCAAGACCCATCTTCTCCCTGCTGTTCAATCTCGAAATCCAAATTCATTTCTACTTCATCCTTGAACTGTGCAGCTAAGGGGGATTCTGGAGAGGGCACCAACCCCAGCGGTTTAAGAACATAGCCGGCCAACTCCGCCGCGTTCCGGGAAACACCATGTCGGGCAAGTTTCGCCCAGACCTTGTCCCTACTAGGGAAAGCCTCTGTGTCCGCGAGCCGGACGCAACAAAGGGTGTCGTGCATCTCCATTTCGTCGGGTAAGGAATCCAGATTCGCCAGAACGGCATCCGTTAATGTCTTTAACAATTGCGTCGGCAAGCCATCGCTAAATTCGTGTAAATATCCGACAATCTCAGCGCGCGGGTTGACCAGAAGCCGACCGAAACTTTCGATACTGCTTTCGTAATTCCACCAAGGGGCGTGAGGTGCGTCATCCACTTCAGGTGGAACGATAGGCCATACCTGCTGGGAGTCGTCATAGGTGACGATAAAATACTGGATTCCCTTCTGTACCAATATGTGACTTGCAGGTGCTCGAATTTCCCTGAGAATCTGGAAATCTATTGTGGTCACAATCACGGACGAAGCAGGCGTTCTGATGTCGGGCTCCAGACTGTGACCGAAACCGCCGTCGTCGTTTTGATAAGGCGATAGCGCGGCGAGGAGGGCATCAACGGATCCATCTGCAAAGTGGAATTCAAAACGCCTTTGGTCCAACGCTCTCCCCTGCTCCATTATAAAATTCTTTGCTCTCTGAAACGCAGCTTGCGTGAGTTGTTGCATTCTTTATTAAACCGCTATGTAAATTGGGGGCTATAGATTTCACTTTAGGATAACGGATATGTCTTTGTGCGTCAAGCAAAAAATGCGGCTCATTTTTTTTCTTGACGAACTCCCAGAAAAGCGTGAGACTGTGACGATAATCAAACAAAGATGTGATAAGAGGGAGATGAGGGAACCCTTTCTCATCCATTTACCGAAAACCCTCTCTGTTTGTAGAAGCCCAATTTATTGCGCGTTTCCAGGGTCTGTAGAGGGAGGTCTTGCTGCACAGATGATTGAGGCTGTTGAAGGGGCCATTCCCCATTTCTTGTGTCTGCTTTCTTCGGTGTTTGTTCTCGCTGCCGGCGATCTTTTTTCTAAAATAGGAGAGAAACCCATGTTCAAACAACTGTTCTCGAACAAGCGTATCTTGTGTGTGCTGGTCTGTGTCTTAGTGTTTATCGCTGCGGGGTTGTTGTATCTCATCCGTGTCAAGGGCGAAGGGTTGCGGGATGTCCAAGGTTCCCAAGGGACCGTCCAACGTCTTCAGTCCTCGGAAACCGATGCTCCCCCCGCCTCGGCGAAACCGTCTGCACCGGACGAACTTCGTGAGAGCGGCCCCTGGCGCGCCGCGGATCAGGAGGGCCAAGAGTCTCCTGCAGCAGCAGAGGCGCAGTACACTGCTCCGCGGGGGGCTGCGACGACTCCCGATTTTCCGCCCATCAATCCGAATGAGCACCCCGTAGCCGCAGCATATAAACGGCTGGCATACATCCAAAACAACCCCTATGCCTGGGGCGGGGTTCACTCCCCACGAGCCACAGAGCTTATCGCAGAACTCCTGCCACCGCCGGTCCTAAGAGACGAGGGGCACGGTGAAGAAGTCATCGCACAGATTGAAGAACTCATCGCACAAGGCGATCCACGCGCCGCAGAAGTCTTAATAGCCAACTTATTTGAGGGATACATCGGCGGCAACCGCATTATCGATGCAATAGTGGAGATTGGCCCCCCATCCGTGCTATACGCGCTCCCGTACTTGCGTGAAGATTATGTGTCAGCAGGGCGCGCCGTTAGGATATTAGGTCGTATTGGTGCAGCCCATCGCGGTGATCTGGGGGGTATTGTGGAACATATCCTTATCCCAAAGTTCACAGCAATCGCAGCGGATTCCAATTTAGAGAATTTTGATTCTTCTGCGGTCCTGCAGGCGCGAGAAGAACTTGAACGGCTTCAGTAAGCGTTTTCAAGTCATCAAGGTTTACTTTTTACAAGGAGATTTCAAATGAAAGTCAAATGTCTCACTTTTTTACTGATTTTTGTTTTTTCGATAATGATGCCGAGTCTTTCTGCGGTCAACACGAATTCGGGTTCCACGCTTTCGGCTCCGAGTCTTGTTTTCAAATCGTGGCGTGCGGGTCGTGGTGAGCAGAATGAGACAACCTTTATCACCTCGGAAGAAACGACGTGTTGGGTGGTAGCGTCTGTCGGTTATTCGGGGAATCTGCCTCGAAACACGACCGCCCCCATAGACCCTTCCACAGTGTCGTGGGCGTTTACGTTGACGCATGAGATGAGCCTCGAATCGCTGTCAACAAGTTGGTCGGGTTCGCATCCCTCGAAGCTTCTGGATAACACCTCGTTCAATGTCTTAGCGAAGTTGTCAGTTCCGAAACACACACGCACGAGCAATTGCACACCGGATCCGGTGCGTGCGTCTCGGAAACCGCGACACCGTAAAGGCACACTGATGGAGATCACGATTCAGTTTACAGCGAAGACGACGCAGGGGCAATCCGTGTCGCTTCAAAAGAGGTTGAAACAAGATGAGATAGACCAGATCCGTCAGATCCATGTCGATATGGGTCGTTCCATCCCGGCCCGCTTAGCGTTCGTCTCCGAACGCAGAATTATGGTTTTCTAAAGTATTTGTGGCAAAAAGTGACTGTATTTACTCGAGCTTGTAGCACACACGATAAGCTACAAGTGCTTATCGTGTTGATTTCTGTTAGTTTGTGCAATTTGGAGTGTAGATGGCTGCCCCCGGATATCCGCAACTTCTGGCTGCATAAAAAAGAAAATAACTGCATTTCGTGTAAGCCTTATACAATTTTCTCTGATTTTTGCAGAATTAGGCAACCGTTTTGTGCTTTACCCGCGTCATTATATATTTATATTGATTCAGGGTTTATGCGAACAGAGACTTCTTGTAAAAGTCATGTTTCCTTAGACTGTTTCCTTCTCACATAACATCGGATAAAATCAAAAAACCGATAGTCATCTACAGCAAGAGTATCTCATGAAACGCAAGTCTGTTTCTTCTGTTTGAGGCAATAATTCAAGTGCAGATTAGTTTAACCTAAACGCCTTTGCGATTTCACCTTCGGCGCGTTCGGGAACAAAGACGTGGGGGCAATTGAAGCAGCATTAAAGGAGATTGAAAATGAAAATTTTAACCGTTGGCTTCCTTGTTTTGGTCATGGTGTATGGACAACTGCATGCCGATAACCACTCGGCAGCGAAAAACAAAATTAAACTCAACCTCGATGATACTTCAGAAGTGTTTCTCAAGGGCTTCATTGCACCCGTTGAATACACACAATACAACTTCCATGTAGAGTGGGATGCATTGGCAAACTTCACGGTAGCTGAACCTGAGAAGCAGCAGCCTACCTCCGTTTTCCATGCTTTTTGCCGGACGAAGCGGTGGCGGTTGGCGACCTCTGGCAGATCAAAGAGGAGGGAACGTTGGCACTGCTGAAGCAACTTAGCCCGAATCCGAGGTTTAATCTGATGATCAATAGCGGAGATTCTTATGGTTTGTGGGCATGTCTCCGCGCTTACAACCAGGCATTCGCTGAAATTGTGTTCCGTATCCATGCTGAATTTGTTCTCAACGAGGGGCGGTTTACCCCATCTCAGTTCAAAGGACATCTTCTTATCGATCGGATAAACGGAAAGGTTGCCGCTTTTAAGATGTACGTTCCGGAAGGCGTGTTGAACTTCGATGTTGGGTGGAATAAAATTGGGGCTATAGATGTCGGTTTTTGTCCACAAATAGAACTCCGCACTGAGACACAAACAGTTTTATCAAACGCCGAGGTCATAGCATCTATCACACAAGCAGAAGCAGAACGTCAGATGCTATTGCGTTTTTATAAATCCCAACAAATCAACTGGGTTTCGTTGGAAGCGGCGTTGGAGATGATGCAAGCACAGCAGAAACCCGTTCATGCGATTTCAATAGATGGCCCGCTTGCGGACGAGGCATGCTGAGGAAGCGGCAAAATCCTGAGGGCAGTTGTCCTCTCCGATGACCGAGTTATTGAATTCCTGAACGATAATTTTATTAATACGTGGGTGCCTAATTCCGAATTAGGGCGAGTCCCAAGTTTACTGGAACCAATCGCCAAGAGACGCGAGCGGGAAGGTAAGGCCTTTGACACAAGCCACGCTTTGGCAAAAGCAATTATGCAGGGCTGGAAAGATGGATCTCCAGCGGATTCTTTAGTTATCTCGCCAGAATTTGAAGTCATGGGCAGGCTGCCCGTCAATGAAACTTCCTACCGGAATCCGGTAGACCACTACCTGATGTTTCTCAAGAGATCTTTAGCGGGAAAACTCCCGGGATTTGGTGAAGATACATCGCAAACGCAACCAATTGACCGCGAGGCAGCTATCGATTGGGAAGCAGCTGTTGAATCAGGTCACGTAGCAAGCAACACTTTGAAAGTTGTGCTTACCAATGCGGATCCCGAACAGGAAATTCTGAGTACTTTTCGGACCCCGGAGCGTGGGTATCAAGATTATACTGTTATTGAGATTGATGCCACAGCTTTCAAAAACGGTGGCTGGCTCACGATTGTTCTCCGAGTTGGAGATGCTGAACCTGCGGGTTCGTTCGATCTGTACCCTAGTGAGAATGAACTCCCTACGAAAGGGATGCCAGAGGGCGAGCTTACCTCCGCATGGGATATTCCACCCAACGAGACCGGAATAATCGAGTATTATTTCGGAGGCGGACAAGTTTTTAAATTGGGGGCTACCGGTAATTGGTTTAGCGAAAAAGGAAGCATCAACGGTTTTCTCGCTAAAATTTCTGTCGAATCCGTTGAGGTAAGCGATGAAGAACGAAAACGTTGACCTCATTCAAGAAAGCCTTGCAGGCAATGAAAATGCTTTCGCCACATTGGTCAGAAAATACCAAAAGCAGGTGCATGCGCTCGCGTGGCGGAAAGTCGGTGATTTCCATATCGCTGAGGAGATTACACAGGATACTTTCCTGAAAGTCTATAAGAAACTGGGAACACTGAAGGATCCGCAGCGTTTTGCAGGATGGCTTTATAGAATTGCTGCGCGTCAGTGCTGTGCGTGGCAGAGAAAGAAAAAACTACAAACGCAATCCCTTGAAGATACAGACAGCAAACAGCTCGAAAAAATGACATACTCCCAGTATGTTATTGAAGAGCGGGCGAAGGCTGCAACGGAAACGCGACGCGATATTGTCCAGAGACTGCTTGCCCGGCTACCGGAAAGTCAACGGATGGTCGTCACGCTACATTACTTCGGAGAGATGACCTGTGAAGAGATTAGCCGCTTTTTAGGGGTCTCGGCAAGCACTGTTAAGAGTCGGCTGCATCGAGCACGACAGCATCTCAAGCGAGCAGAACCTATGATCCGAGAAGCATTAGAAGGTTTCTAAATTAGGGCAACCCTCACCGAGCGTATCATGCAAAAGATCGCTGAGATTGAACCTATTGTGCCTTCCGGTAGTAAACCATTCCTGCCATGGGCGCTCGCCAGCTCAACTGTCGTTTGGATTGTGATGATGTTAGGTATGAACGGACAATTCTTGAATCGATTTCAACAATCTTATGATTTTGACGCGCCATCGGAGATGACAGTAGCACTTATTGACACATCTATTGTAATGAATCTGGCATCAAAACCGGATGCGCGGACGCAACTTGGTAGATCCACGGTACCGAGCAGCGGCAAAGGATCTGAACCTGCTGCAGCGCCGCCAGAATACACCGTTAGGTTTCTCCAGACACAAGCAAAAAACGTTACACTCGACAATGAAAACCCATCACAAGAGATCTTAAGCGTTATCCGAACACCGACGGACGGTTACCAAGATTACGCTGTCGTTGAAATTGATACGACTGGATTTAAAAAGGGTGGCACGCTAACCGTCGATATCTGGGTGGGGAGTGCTGAGGCTTGGGGAGGATTTATCTTGTTCCCAAATGACAGCGAATTCTCCACAAATGGCATGCCGGAAAGTGTACTCGCCTCAGTGTCCGGGGTTCCGCGTGGGAAATGGGGTAAGCTTATACACCGTTTTGAGGAAGGCACAATTTTTAAGTTGGGGGCTACGGGCAGCGCGTTCGGTGGAGAAGGACAAGTTAATTCTTTTCTCGCGAGGATTTCTGTAGATACTGCAGTGAAATAGATACAATTCAGAACAGCAATGCGAGGCAATTTTCTTGCTGTTTCACCCAGAGACAAGGTTTCTACCACGTGGGAGCTATTAAGCCAAGGTTGATGAACAGTAGTCTCAAACTAAGTATATAAACTATTAATCAAAGGAGAACCGGCGAGGTTAGGAAACCTCGCCTACCGAGTGGAAGAGTGTTTAAAGTTCCGCACTTACCGTCATCTCCAAACGGTGTTCGGGTTTGCGCTGTTTCGTTGAGAGTAGACGGTAGTTGAGCCGAAACAGGAGATCGGTAAATCTCCGCAATCTATAATCGGCAGTTGTGCGGATTTCATGACTGATACCTTCGTAGAAAGTATATTGCGCAAACGGTATACCGCCACTACTTTCGCCATAGCCGAGTTTGTAGTTGATGTCGATACGTCCCTTACCGATAAAACTATATACAACACGATTCTCATAAAAAAAAGTGCGCGTTCTTGCCTCAGGTTCCGTATCGAATTGCTCTTCGTCGGTTGTCTGCCTGTACCCGCCAGTGCCACTCCATCGGAGCGTCCGCCTCAATGCATATCGGAGTCCCAATTCGGTAATCTGCTCAAATTGGTGTAGGTCCGAAATGGGTGTTGGAGAAGATTCCAGCTCATCTTGGTCTGGTAGGGGCAAGGTCTCCTCACCTATACGAGGCACTTCAAAATCGAATTGGCTATATTTCTCAGTCTCTCGGCGTTGTTCCCAGTTAGCATTAACAGCCATGCGTTGCGTCGGATTCACCGAAAGGCTGACCTCATAAGTCCGCTGCCGCCTGTGGCGTTCTTGGCTGTTAATTCGGCGATTAAGCGTCTCGCCGGTGCGAAAGTTGAATTCAAAACTAAATGCTGGTGACGGCGAAAATTCAAGCCGATGGTGTTGGTTCAATCGTCCGAAAAGTGTATTTGAACCTTGTAGGCTTCGCAGCAAATAGAGTGAAACGGCGTCCTTTACCTCCTGTTCCTCAGTCAGCCAGAACCGCGTTTGTCCCCTCAATGCACTCAGAAACCATTCTGTATTGGCTATTTGCTGTTTGCTGTTCGTTGTTGACTGTTCGCTATGTGCTAATTGCTGACGGCTATTCTGCGGTGTAGGGCGTAAACTATCACGGTTCTGTGTGGCATTGCGGCGTTGGTTTTGTCGATCGCGGGCACGGCGTGCAAAAAATTGACGCGGTTGCAACCGTAACCGAAATTCCGCATCTACTGCTGTTGTCGGCTTATCGCCGACATTTTGGTAAATTTTGATATAGGTGCCCTCTTCGGGATCCTCTACATAGTGTAAGTCGTCTAACTTCACGTAATATCCTTCACCGGGCAAGAGCGGAATACCTGTATGTGGATGGATGTCGGTGTAGACTTCACGGCGTTGACTGGTCAATTTTTTATCCAACTCGTAGGTGATCTCCATGTCAATTGCGCGGCTGAGCGGTGTCAATTGAAAGCTAACATCTGCGAGTTGGGTTGTCATATCTGCTCCGAGGGCGGTGTGTGTTTTTAAGGTGCGCCGCGCGACGTTCGCTGTCAGATTCATCCCACCTTTGAGAACGGACTCCTGTTGTGAGAAGGCCCCAACTTTCCACGTCCGGGCAGTAGTGCTTCGGTGCCAATCGGACAACCCGATTGGTTCACTATCCACGGTGAGCAAATGTTCTTTCGCAAAAGCCTCCTCAAATTCATAACGAGTATCAAAGGACGCCCAGTCTTTCACGAGATTGAAGCCTCCAGTTGCTCGGTTCCGCTTTCTGTTAAGCAGAGCATTGCGCGCCTCAGTCGATTCAACCGTACCTAATGCCCCCATGATTCTGAAGGTCCCGATAGGATAAGAGAGATTCCCCTCCTGTCTTGACTTCCGCTGCAATTGCGTTGTCGCTGAATTGACATCCTCCATTCGCGAACTACTCCGATAGTCGTCCCAACGCAGGTTTGGAAGCCATTTTTTTAGGCTATCGACTGCCGGCTGACGGCTCCCAGTAGTCCTGGACAGTGACTCTTCTGTGCCTGGTACAAGGTATTCTTGCTGAGCGCTGACCCTTGAGCGCTGACGGCTGGCAACCGATTGCTGTCCGCGATTAAAATTTATGCCCCAATTGTAGTTATTACGGATTGTTTTGTCCGCCACAAAAGGCTCTGAGTCTAATAACTGATTGTTATTCTGCTGACCGCTAACGACTGCTTGTTGACTACTATTAGGTTTAGGTACTTTCTCCTCGCTCCTGCCGACCCCAGCATCGACTTCGAGCCAATCAACTGGAAGCACTCGGATGTCAAAGTTCATAGTTCGCTCATCTTTGGCAGTTCGTGAGGGGCTACCGAGGCCTAGCAGAAACGCGTCATCAAACCCCTCCTTAGCGTATTGTGTCTCATAACGGGAGCGGGAGCGGTTGCCGCTTGATGCCCCAACCGGTACAAAGTCAGCATCCATTGTTCTGGCATCAAAGTTTGCTATTAGCTTAGGGCGGAATTTGTCAACCCCCGTTGATTCGTCTAACCCCCTTTGATTCCGCCTTATTAGGGGTACAGGGAGAAATGCGAAGTCCCAGTCTGCGTACCCGATGAGTTTCCATGCCAGGTTTACCTCTTTTTGATCGGCTGTGGAATAGGTGTTTTTATCGACAGCGCTATAAGCGATCTCGCCGTCAATATAAGTCTGTTCGGTAAGGTTCAATCGGCTTTCCAGTCCCCAAACGCTATGTTTTTGAGGGGCAGCAAGAAGGGAGCCGTCGCCATCAGGATCAAGTATATTCTCGCGAAGTGCCTCCAAATCCTCCTCAGCGAAAGTGATAAAAGCT
The DNA here is from genome assembly GCA_965202725.1 of Candidatus Poribacteria bacterium. Taxonomy (GTDB): domain Bacteria; phylum Poribacteria; class WGA-4E; order WGA-4E; family WGA-3G; genus WGA-3G. The sequence goes on along the minus strand of OZ241845.1, from coordinate 1,496,457 downwards.
TGTTCTGGCTGATTCATATCCGTTTCAACGGCGTAGGAAGCACCGAAGGAGAGCCACTCACCGGGCAGCGTGAAAATGCTATTGAGTCCGTAAAGATTTTGTTGATATGCGCGCTCTTCTGGAATGTATTCAAAGTCGATGCGAATCACGTCGTTGCTTGTTATGAGATGCCTGCTGTTGAATTCAACGATGGGATCCCCATATTCACGAATAACGTAATCGTTATTCTCACCTCGGCGCATTCTCTCGCCATTTAACCAAACAATTTCGCTACCGGCTTTTACAATGACGTATTGCTGGTCAACAGTGAGTCGGTATTCACTACGTCCCTCCTCGCCCCGAAGGACTAAGCTTGTAGACTGCCCTTTGGGAATGGCACTGGGAATGAGATGAAAGTTCACCCATTTGAAATCACCTTCAACCTGCACACCCTCCAATGCACGCGGGAAGAAGATAAACGCCGATGGTCCGAGAGAGCCCTCAAAATCACCCAATGTACCTCTCATCTTCGGATGCGTGATGCGAATTAACTTCTGATCAATGTCCTGGATATTTTCCGTTGTGCCTTCGGGTTGGATAGGTAAATCTTGGTCAGATAGCATTGCTAACACACCTATATTTTCAGAGGCTTTCCCTTCCACGTTGACTCGGAGTTCCTGATTTGGGGTTATATCCCGTCCGCTACCGACTGAAATCCCAAACGTTTGACTGCCAGATACCTCTAATTGGTTATCAGTTGTCGGTTGGCTGCCATCAGCTAGTCCCTCGCGGCGGTCGAGAAAATTTTCACTTGCAACAGATGACTCTTGTCTAGAACCTGCTGTATCGATTTGTCGGTTCTCCACACCGTAAAGGTCACGTTTATAGACCCGTTTAATTGCAAAGGGCAACGTTCGGTAAGTTATCGTCAACCTATAGGACAGATTTGATTCAACAGGAGTATCCAGTTGGGTTATAGTGATTTTCCCCAAATAGGGATCGATGTGATAATCTATACCGCGTACAAGGACTTTTCCCCCCGCTTCCGTTATCCGTTCGCTATTCGGGAGGATGGGTGGATACTTTACTGTGAATTCCAGAGAACCGGTTTTTAGTTCCACGGATTCTGTTTTTTGAAGGATAGAAAAGGTAGGGAGTTCGAGAACGTTGGTTTTGTTATCAGCACGTTCTTGTCTGGTACTTCCGGAACAAGGTAGGAAGCACAAACAGAAGATAAGGCAAAGAATTCTTAAAGCATTAAATCTGGTCATCGTTCCACTGCGTTTCACGATGGTCTCTGGTTAAGGACGAAGGGGTTGCAGCGAACCCACGCGTGTGAATTACACCCAAAAACTGTCCGAAACGAAATGGAGGGCAGATCAGAAGCCCATAGTTAAAAAACATTCATGGTGGTTTTCGGTTGATTCCACCGTTTCTGGCTTATCAAAAGTTTTTTAACAATTGAAATACGACAAGGGGAACGGGTTCGACCTTACTTAGACATAAGTCGCTATGGGCTCTCCATTTCTTTAAGAAAAACTTGGAATACCTTTATATTGTTCGCTTCGGCATCACTCACGAAGACGCGTCCAATTTTCGAGACAGCAATACCCACCGGCTGTAAGAGTCCAGAGGTACTAAACTCTATAATACTCTTTCCGCCCGGTGTAAAGACTTGGCCCCGCCGATTCCCGCTATCCGTTACATAGAGATAATTCCATTCGTCGATAGCGATGCATTTGGGATCCCGGAGCTGTCCAAGCGCGGCACCTTCTCCGCCCCACGTAGCAATAGCGTTGCCGCTGAAATCATATTTTTTGATGAGGTGGTTCCCTGTATCAATAATATAGACGTTTCCATGTGAATCAACACCTAAGTCCGTTGGGTTCCAAAGTTGCTCACTGCCACCCCCAAAGCCACCGTGCGCCGCAACAGGAACACCGGCGACATTGAATTCAATCCAACGGTGATTCCCAGTGTCAACGATATAGACCTCACCATTTCGCCCAATACCGATGCCTTCAGGTCGGTCGAGTAAAATGTCGTCTATGTTGGCACTGATAGGATAAAAAATCTGATCGACGAAATTGCAGTATTGGATCCGATCGTTCCCCGTGTCTGCGACGTAGAGGCGGTAGCTCTGTTGGAAACTCAACGCTATGTCAGTGGGGTGATCGAACTCACCTATTTGCCATCCACGCCCTCCGAATTCGGTGATAAAATTACCTACATTGTCGATCACTTGAACCCGATTGTTCCCTGCGTCCGCTACATAGATGCGCTGCTGCTCATCTATAGCGAGTCCCAGTGGTGTCCGAAATTCACCTACGCCCTGCCCGGCACTACCGATGGTTTCCAAGTATCTAATACCCAGTATAGGAGGCACCTTCCGATCGCGGTTTGATAGCAGAATTTCAATAGGCGGTTGCGAAATTTCAGTTTCAGGCAAGGCACAACTCAAACAAAGCACAAGCAGTAGACAACCAAGCCATTTAAATTTAACGTGTTGTCCAGACTGGAGCTGTAAGATTCGAGGTTCCTGTTTAGTGTACCTCAGTTTAGCCCCGTTGCACCTTAAATTTAAAAACGAACGTTGTTTGCTGTTCATTGAAATCGCTCGTGACTCTGGGGACGATAATCCGTAGGCTGCTATAGCTGATGCTCCGTTTGCGGAAGTAGAGGAAAAATCTTGTATGTTGCCGTGGCATCACCGTCGTTCTTTCAATATCTTCTCTGGGAAGTATTGCTGGATCCCCCTGTATCCTGATGGTCTTATCCCATCGGAATATTTCCGCCGCAAATTCTGGGGGTAATTCCGGTCTGAAATTCTTTTTTAGATAAAAGGATTCCTGTGATTTGTCAATCGGTTTCGTAACATTTCCAGTACCATCAAGCATCTGGCAATCCTTTTTTTTGAAGGAAATCCAGTGGTCCGTGCCGTTATAGATAAAAATAGCGAATGCATCAACTGCTTTCACGTTATTGAGGGGAAGTGCCATAGCCGTCACGCCATTTTTCACATAAACGACAGTCCCTGTCTGTGGCATGATGACTGCATCTGGGTCGAACACAGGAACAATCATTTCGGGTTGAAATGTGTCTTTAATGAAATTGGGGACTTCCGGTACTTTTGAGCAGCCCAAAGGCGTGAATGCCAAACAGATGCCCCCTAAGATTTGCAAGGCTGACCTTCGAGACAAATATGTATTTTCCCCCTGACCACGCTTTTCAGATCTCGGGTTTTGCAAGAAGGGCAGAGTTTTTAACCGATGCCGCTTACCTTTCATTTTTTCCTCCATTGAGCGCAAGCATCGCGGCTCCGACGATACCAGCATTATTTCCGAGGCGCGCTTTTACAATTTTCATTCGCGCTGGAATGTCCATAGCACGTTTAGAGACCTCAGTACGAATAGGTGCAAAAAGCAGACCTTCACCAGCTTCTGCAATGCCACCGCCGATGACAGCGATTTGTGGGTTGAGGATATGCGCTATTGATGTGAGCGCGACACCTATATAGCGTCCCGTTTCGGCGAAGACCTCAATCGCGAGGTGATCACCGGCCTGTGCCGCCTCCGCTATTCTCCGAGGTGTTAATGGGACACCAACTGTCGTTATATCCGTGAGAACCGTGCTGCTGCCGGTTTCTATCTTCTCTTGGGTACGCTCAACAATATTTTTCGCACCAGCATAAGCCTCCAGACAGCCATGATTGCCACAACCACAGTAACGTCCATTAGGTTCAACAATGATATGTCCCAACTCTCCAGCAGTATTTTGGCTGCCGTGGTAAACCCGTCCATCAATCACAACACCGCCGCCTACACCCGTGCCGAGTGTCAATGCGACCATATTCTTGTATCCAATTCCAGCACCGTGAAGAAGTTCCCCCAAGGTCATAGCGTTCACATCGTTGTCCATGCCTTTTAGCACCGGTTTGTATGTGTTGTTATTCGTGTGTGCTTCCGGCGTATGCGCTCCGCCGCGTAATTTTGCCAGTTCTGTATTCACATAATCGACGAGTGGAATATCACTCCAGCCGGGAAAATTAGGAGAAAAGTGGATGACCCCGGTTTCAGCAATGATAAGCCCTGGTGCCCCTAATCCGACTGGAATTTCGTGTATATCCGCCAGGCTCTGAGATCTTTTCCCCGAGCTTATAGACGGGTGCAGCGCTTGCTCCAATTTTACAAGGACTTGACGAACAGCTTCTGCAATTCGAGCTGCCACTACTTTGGGGCCGCCTACTTTTACATCTGTCGAAAGGATCGCGCGACAAGAGACATCACCGTCCGATGAGACCAATCCAGCTTTAATGTCAGTCCCCCCTAAGTCAATGCCAATACTATATTGCATTTTTTTAACTATTAAATCTGGTCGCCGCTCCACACCGTTTCGCGACGGTTCGCAACTAATTCAGTGTCTGTTTTAGGGTATTTAAAATCCATTTATCACTTTTAATCTATACAATCCTGAAAAACCCGTTAATGCTGAAAACGCTACTTCAAAACAGCCCCAGCGAACTAACAGTTAAAGACTTGCGCGCCGTTACTAACATTACAGAGGTAAATTTCAGGTTCAACGCCGGTCTGTTTGCGGTATTCTGTTGTTATGCGGGTGCGGAAAGGCTCTAAAGCGTTTCTATGCAGAACGCTGACCGTGCACCCTCCAAATCCTGCACCCGTCATTCGGGTTCCAAGGACCCCATCAACGCTGTGTGCAATGTCCGTCAGGAGATCTAATTCGCTGCAGCTAACTTCGTAATCATCGCGCAGCCCTTTGTGTGAGGCGTTCATTAACCTACCGAACGCTATGAGTGGATCATCTATCTTTTCGGATGTTTGCCGGTTCCGTGCTTCAAGCGTAGAGACGGCCTCAAGGACACGGGTGTTTTCCGCAATTACATATCCACATCTTTTTTGTGTTAGGGCGGGTAACTTTCCTTCATGTTTCTTGAAGTCGGACAGGGCAACGTCGCGAAGAGAAGATATACCGGGTAGCCAGTCGCTCAAGATTTCAACGCCTCTTTCACATTCTATTCGCCGTTTGTTATATTCAGAAGCAGCAAGTTCCCGTTTTACTTTCGTGTTGCAAATGGCAATGCAATGCGCTCCTAAATTGAGGGGCACATGCTCATACGCAAGTGACCGACAATCCAGAAACAGCCCATGATCCGCTTGCCCTAAGAGCGAGATGGTCTGATCCATGATACCACAATTGACACCAACAAATTCGTGCTCTACGCCCTGGCATAATGCCGCTAGTTCTTTCTTGAGCGCTTCTGACACTGCAGCGCCTGGAGAAGATTGCGGCATGGAGCTGGTTAAAAAAGCGAGAGCGGCAGACACTGACAAGGCAGCCGAAGAACTTAATCCTGCCCCAATCGGAACATCCCCCATGATAACAGCATCAATTCCAGCAACTTTATTGCCTGATTCTTGTAGAAGGGCAGCGACACCTATTAAGTAGTAGCTCCAAGCGGGTGCATTCGGTGGAACCGGACGGAGGGCATCCAGATTCAGTTCAAAGGATTCATCGATATCTAAGGCGTGTAAAACGGCACGCCGGTCAGCCCGTTCACGCATAGCAATATGGATATATTTATCAATCGCGACCGGAAATACATAGCCGTCGTTATAATCCGTATGTTCACCGATAAGGTTCACCCTACCCGGGGCAGATACGACGAACCCTGGTGAAGCACCGAAGATAGCCTCAAACGCCTGCTTAGCAGCAGAAATATGCTTAGGTCTACTTCCAAGGCTGTTCGGGGTACTCATATTATCAATCGAAGCGTCTCGTTTCATGGTGGCTCTAAAAGTTTGCAAATGTGCTGCAAATGCTACACACGGGCGGATCAATGCAAGGTTTAACGACTTTGTGGACGTTGATTCCCGCGCCCACTCTCTTAGGTAGATGTAGGCCCTGCTAATCGCTGCGAAAAAATTTCAGCAATCGCCCTAACATATCAGGGAGTTCGGCGCGTGGGACATAGCAATCAACGCTTATGTCAGGCTTCATCTCTACATCTGATGCAGGTGCCCGCGTCAAAAGTTGCTCTTCGGGGGCGTGTAGCGCGGGTTGCAGATTCAGAGATGTCCGTTTCTGAAGCGGGATACTTCCCTCGGCGATCACCAATTCTCCAAGCGGGAGATACGTTGCCAATGGATAAACTTCTGTTTCAGTTAAAACAGTGATGTGGGGTAACGACGCATCCGCCAAGCGTTCCATCTGCATTGTCAAATAGGTAATACCGGTAGAAGTCCCCGCCGACCCCTCCGGTTGGCAGGCGACAATTGTAATAAGCGGAATCCGTTTTTGTAGCCCTTTCTCAACAGTATGGAGAAGGAGGGAGACGTCAATTTCTGTAGGAATCACGTCAATATCTACGATGAAAAGACAGGCAGGATGGTCTGAGATTGTTCCCTCCACGGCGAGTCCGGCGGCAGTGGTAGATTCAATTGCCATTGCCGAGGAATCATCAAGCAGGTGCTCAACTCGTTTTTCAGCGAGTAGCGGGAACAGCGCACCACAATAGGAACAAGTATAAAGATTCCGTTCAAGTTTACCTCTAAAAGCGAATTCTTGACATCTGGTACATTTATACCATAAGTTAAGACCTTGCTCTGTGTCGTTAGAGATACGTGCTTCCATTTTTCGCCCCTTCCGAGGTTTGTTTTAGGAACATGTTTTTAAGACTTCATAATTCCTGCTATCGCTTCTGCTTCGGAATTATAACAGTCGAAAATTTTCATGAGTTTTGCCATAACGATGAGACTTCTGACATTCCCGCCAAGGTTAAGGAGGACCACCTGTCCATTAGCTCGTCGGACAGACGTATGGACAGCGATGAGCACACCTAAGCCAGAACTATCCATCATCTGAACGCGTTCCAAATTCAAAATCAAGTTGAGGTGTTCTCGAGGTTCCGCAGGGTTATTAGAAACGTGAACCTGCTCATCAATGATTTTTCTCAGAGCTAAGGCATCGGTGCCAATAACTTTTCCCGAGATATCCAGAATTGTAATACTACCTTTGTGTCGAAGGTTGACTTGCATAGGAATTCCTCAAAAAATTGTTATGGATTCGGTGTCTGTTTATATTTGACCATTTTGATAATTGTGCCGTTGGCTTCATAAGTTACAGAATCCATGCAGGCTTCCATTAGAAAGAGGCCTCTCCCGCTGCTTTTAAGCAAATTTTCTGGCTCCAGTGGATCTGCGACCATTTGGCGTGTGAACCCCTTGCCTTCGTCCTCAATAACAATGGTTAGTCTATCCTCAGCAAGAATGAACTGAAAAGTAGCCTTTTTGCTTAGATCCTCTTTATTGCCGTGTTTGATTGCGTTTGTACCCGCTTCAATGACAGCAAGGTTAATCTGCTCTTGGATATCCTCACCGAAATCCATCTCTCTCAAAATCTCGCTGACAACAACATCGAGCAAGTAAACATGTTGCATTGAGCTTGGGAGAGAAAGCGTAATAACCTGTTCAGTTCTCTCGCCCACGTTTGAAGCTCCTTTTTTACAGGGTTGGACCTTTGCCAAGATCCCGACAAGACAGGTTTTGAGAAGAGGCCCGTCTTTTGTTATTTTGCTTTAAATTTTAGCTTGATGAAGTTTTGGAATTTTACTTAATAATTTCTCGGCTGTAGAGACAAAAGCCCCGCCGTTTGCCGAGATCTCAGGTTATGAAACCGAATTTAATGCATAGAATAGTCGAATAATATTCATCATGCCAAAAGTATATTAAAAGTATATCATACGCGCAGCACCTTCGTATGCGCGGTTTACCAATTTACGGGTTGCGTTTGATAACAACCAAAGCCCTGTCATCATGCGGCTGTGTACTCCCGCTAAAGCGTGCCAAGTCCTTAACAATTGCTTCACACAATGCTGATGCAGACAATATTGCGTTTTCGGAAATGCATCCAACCAACCTATCCTGCCCATAGAACACATCCGGCGATGTTGCATTTTGATATCCCTTAACTTCCTCTGAACCTACCAACATATTTTCATTTCCAACCGAGCCATCTCCCGCATTCGTCTCAGTAATACCATCTGTATAGAAAACGACAATATCACCGGGTGCTAAGAGGCAGGTATTGCTGGCAAAGGTCGCTTCTTCAAACGCGCCAACTAACATACTGCCGGTTTTTAAAACATCTATCACACCTGTCCTTTTTCGGTGCAATGGATAGCAGTGTCCACCATTTGAATACGTGAAAGTGGAAGTCACAGTGTCCATTACACCATAGATCATCGTTGTAAAGAGGGTTGCATCCGTGTCCCGGACGACTAAATCGTTAATCCGTTTAAGAATCGAAGCAGGATCATCCTCTTCACGACAGAGCAAACGTAGGGCTGTTCGGATCATCACCATTAAAAGCGCAGACGGAATTCCATTCCCCTTCACGTCACCGAGGACGATTCCGACACGTGTTTCGCTGAGCGGAATAAAGTCATAGAAATCCCCGGAAACAGAAAGGGAGCTTTGGAGCAGTATTCCGATGTCAAACCCTTGAAAACTGGGGGCCTGTTCCGGCAATAATTTTTTCTGGATAGCCGCCGCCGCTTGTAGATGCCCAGCGAGTTGTTGAACGCCAGCCTCGTTGAACCCATATCCCATTGCCCTCATGAGCGGGTTTATATATTTGATGGGCCGTGTCCGTCCAAGCACCGCCTTCACCCGGGCGGTTACCTCTCGGAGGTCAAAGGGTTTGGTAATGTAATCATCAGCCCCGGCATCCAGCCCCTGAACTTTGTCTTCCGTTTGCCCGCGCGCAGTGAGCAGAATGACCGGAACGGTTTTTGTCTCCTCTATATTTTTAAGTTCTTCAATAACCTGAAAGCCATCTTTATGCGGCATCATGACATCCAGTAAAATGAGATCCGGCGGATCAAGAATGGCGGTTTCCACGGCCTGCTTGCCATCACTTGCTGTGCGTACCGCGTATCCATCCGGCTCTAAATTCATCTTGAGGAGTTCAAGGATATCCAGATCATCATCAACAACTAAAATCGTTTCAGCCATTTTCTTCGTGTCCGATCGGAATAAGGAATTGAAAATTGCATCCTTGCCCGTTATCGCCTGCCTCTACCCATATTTTCCCGCCGTGTGCTTCAATGATTCCAGACGCTATTGAGAGCCCCAATCCAGTCCCGCCTTGGTGCTGGGTGCGCGTACTCCTGAGTTGCTGGAATTTATCAAAAACTTTCTCTCGTTCTTCAGCGGGGATTCCGAGCCCCGTGTCAATTATCTCAACATGAACACCATCCATCGGGCTTCGATTTTGCAGCGATTTTGATATTCGCACTGTGACTTTGCCACCGTTGGGTGTAAATTTAATTGCGTTTCCTATGAGATTAATAAAGACTTGGCCGATGCGATCTGCGTCAGCAATTAATAGAGGCAGATCGAGTTCAGCCTCCAACAATAAACGGATAGCCTTTTCATCTGCTTGGGGCCGCAGCTCTTCGATCCTTCTTTCAGCGATCCCGTCTATCCGTACTTGCTCCCGTATCATCTCAATACGTCCGGCTTCAATCCGGGAGACATCAAGTAAATCATTAATAAGCTCGGCAAGTCGCTTAGATTGTCGGTGGGCGCGACTCAGGCTTTCATACTGTTTTTGATTTATTTTTCCAGTTTTTCCATCAAGTATTAACGAAATAAATCCGATGATAGAGGTTAGCGGGGTCCGTAATTCGTGTGAGACCAAGGAAACGAACTCCGACTTCATCTGCTCTATTTCATGTTCATGCGTGATGTCATCAAAGACGTAAACCACTCCTGCGACGTTATTTCTCTCGTCAACGAATTGGCTTACTATAATGCGAAGCACTCGCGTCTCATCATTTATGCGGTTCTCACCGACCCTGATTTCAGCAATCATCGTTTGATGCTGTTTCATTTCCCGCTGTGAGGCAGACAACACTTTCATAGCAACGGTTTTTGTAGCTGCTGTCGTAGACCCATCACCAACCAAACGTTTGGTCCAGGAAATAGTGCCGGTCTTGGGGTCAATAGTGATAAAGTTCTGATAGCCAGCAGTCCGTCCCAGATTTAAAAGTCTTTCAGCTACAGGGTTGACGTATAGCACGCGTCCCCCGGGTTCGACGACAATAAGCCCCTCACCGAGGTTCTCAACAATCGTGGTGAGTTTTCTTTCTTCCTGCCTGAGTTTATCAACCGCTGTTTTGAGATTTCGGCGCATCTCATTGAATTTTTCAGCGAGGACCCCGACTTCGTCATCACTCTCAATGAGAATTTCACTGTCAAATTCGCCCCGGCCGATGCTGTCAGCTGCTTGTGCGACTTCCAATATCGGTCTTGCTATACGTTGGGCAGCCCAGCATGCAATAATTACAACGATGCCACTTGAAGCAATGGTAACATAAAAAATGTATCTGCTTAGTTTAACGACCCCCGTGTAAGCAGAAGCGGTTGGGCGTGAAATAAAGAGCATCCAATTGCTAAAGTTCTGTTGCGTCTTCCAAGATTCCCTCGTTGCCGGGCGAGTCCGCGCCCAACCGTAGACGCGTTGTTCATCGAAAACATCGGCTTCACCCTGTGATTCATAGCCAGAGTACTTGCCCTGGATACCTTTCTTCCCCTCAATAATTGCCTCCTCTACAGCATCATTCATGTCTATGTAACTCCCTATACGATATCCGCTATGCGGTGAGGCTGCAATAATTTCCCCTGATCCGTTTGTCAAAAAGGTATATGTTCCGGCGATATCCTGTTGTGTCCCGACTAAACCGGTGAGTTCAGGTAGCAACAAAACCGTTCTGAGTACGCCTATTGTCCTGCTCTGTTGTAGCTCAGAAGAATTTTGCGTTGCGGTACGTATCGGGAGTGCGACTGGAAGCAGGTAGATCCCGCGCACGTCATCGTAAATGACATCCTCCACGAATTGGTAACCGATTCCGTTGTTGTAAGCTCTTTGCCACCACTGCTTGGCTTTTACGGTATACGGTAGTTCCTTTTTTGTGTCGTAATCCAATTGTCGGTTGTTCGATCGAAGGACATATCCTGAAGCATTGACAATCGTCACCTGAGTTTTATAGCCAGCATAGGTTTCAAGCAAACGGATACTATCTTCGAGGCGTGCCCATACGCTGAAAAACACCGCAGGCTGTCCATTGGCAGTATTCGACCGTGCGACTGCCGGGCGGATATTGGGGAGTTCCGCTTGAATATTTGCGATTCTTTGAGAGATAGCCTTATCGGCGCGAGCCAGTTTTTCTTCGGCTAGGAGTACGAGGCTCTCTCCGACACTCTCCTTGAGAGCATTCTCGCCAAGAACTTTTATAATCAATGAAACAGCAAACAGCGGCATCAACGCAACTAACAAAAATAGAACGATCTGTTGACCGCGTAAACCTATCTTAAATCGAGAACGCTCCATAGGGCTTGCCTCCCGTGTTACCACGGGAATTCTCGTAGGCACATTTCTGGCACTGCTATATCAAAGCGGCACTTGCGCTCTCCTCCGTATCATAAATCTCTATAACGGTTGCGAGCTGTGTCACTTCTAAGACTTCCCGAACGGCTTTTTGTGGATTGAGCAAAACTAATTTACCGCCCGATTCCTGACAGTATCTCAACGTAACTACAATCGCTCCCAACGCGCTGCTGTCAATTAAGGGAACATTCATCAAATCGACAACTAATTTACCGTGTGCTGCTTGAAGTTGCTGTTCCATCTCTCTGCGAAATACGTCAGAGGCGTTTCCAAGAATCTTTCCCTCTACATGAAGAATAGAGATATTTTTTTCTGCAATCGTTGTGTCAAAATTCATAGGATTTTCCTTAGCTTTCTTATTTGAGGTCTCGGACTTTTCAAAGCATGGCCCTCGTCCTATTAGGCGAAATTTGCACGCTTCACACGTTCAACACGGCGCATTACAATATAACTTCGATTGAACTTTGCGTTTGTATGGACAGTTTCAACAACGCCACCGAGCGTACTCAGCCGCGTCGCACTTTGGTCAATTTCAGCTTTGATTGTCTCCACACCCCACTTATAGGTTGTCCACTTTCCATTCTGTTTCAGCAACGGCAAGCAAAAGTCGGCTGAATCCGCGATAGTAGCAATGTAGCGGGTGAAGACCCAATCGTATGCCCCAATATGGGCAGGATCTCGGGCACAAACTTCGGCACGCTCGGCAAGTATGGCAACGTTTCCTGCTTGATACAACTGCAATTGCGGAACGATAAATTTTAGAAAACTCGCTTTCTTTTTTGAGGCTTCAACAAGTGTTAACCGGATCCCCGGTATGTAGATTTTTAGGGCAACGCCTGGGAATCCGGCACCCGTTCCCACATCAATAACTGAATCTCCATCTCTCAGTGTGATATATTCCAAGACACTTAGCGAGTCAAGAAAATGTTTATGAATAATTTCGTCATCATCCGTGATCGAGGTCAGATTTATACGGGAATTCCACCGAAGTAACACATCACGATACAGCGCAAATTGTGCAACCTGATGTGCTGTTAGTGGGAATCCGTAGCGATTAAACGTTTGTTCCAAGTGCTGTTTATAATTTACCAATTGCTTTATGGCTGTTCGCGACTCGCAGCTTGTCTTGTTTTCTTGCTAATTTCTATCTGCTATTCGCGAACTGCTATGTTGCGTTGTGTTGACGAAGGATAACCGTCAATATTGAAATATCCGCGGGCGAAACGCCGGGCAGGCGCGAGGCTTGTCCAAGAGAAGCAGGTCGAATTTTCATCAGTTTTTCACGCGCTTCCGCCTTTAATCCGGGAACCACATCATAGTCAAACGTAGCCGGTATTCGGAAGTTTTCCATCTTTTTGAATTGGTGAATTTGTCGCTGCTGTCGCTGAATGTAGCCGTCGTACTTAATCTGAATCTCGACCTGTTCCTTCACGGCTGCTGACAAAATCCCAGGCGAGTGTATAATTTGACTCATATCTTCATAATGAAGTTGAGGACGTTTCAACAATTCCGCCAAGGACGTTGCTCGCTTTAATTCACCGGTTTTGACTATAGTCGCCCAAGTGTCAGGTGGCACAACCTGTCCGCCTCCAGTCAGAGGCGATTCCCCGGGTTTGAGAACAGTTTCGTGCCAACGTTTTAATTCTGTTTGAATATTTTCAGCTTTCCTTTGAAATTGACGGTATCTGTTGTCATCAACAAGTCCTATGTGTCTACCAATTTCAGTGAGTCTTAGATCAGCGTTGTCCTCCCGTAAGGTTAATCTGTACTCAGCGCGCGACGTGAACATCCGGTAAGGTTCACGCATATCCAAGTTAACAAGATCGTCAATAAGTACGGCTATATAGGCTTGGGACCTGTCAAGGATAAGGGGTTCTTCACCTTTCACCTTTAGCGCTGCGTTGATTCCTGCCATAAGTCCCTGTGCGGCGGCTTCCTCGTAACCCGTAGTGCCATTGAGTTGTCCTGCGAAGTAGAGCCCAGGTACCCCTTTCGTCTCAAGCGTTGGTTGCAGTTGGGTCGCCGGGGCAAAGTCGTACTCCACGGCGTACCCGAAGCGCATAATTTCGGCGTGCTCTAACCCTTTGATGCTATGCACCATCTCGACCTGTACATCTTCGGGTAGACTTGCAGAAATCCCATTCAGGTAAATCTCATCTGTATCCCTCCCCTCCGGTTCTACGAAAACTTGGTGTCCAGTTTTTTCGGCGAATCGGACCACCTTATCTTCAATAGACGGACAATAGCGGGGGCCGATGCCAACGATGCGCCCGCTGTACATTGCAGATCGGTGGAGATTTTCACGAATAATAGTGTGCGTATGCTCGTTTGTGTACGTTAGATAACAGGGCAGCTGCGACTGCGTGATGTGTTCAGTTGTGAAGGAGAAGGGTAGGGGGGTTTCATCGCCGGGTTGGATTTCCATTTGGCTGAAGTCAATTGTATGGGCATTGACGCGCGGGGGCGTCCCTGTTTTGAGCCTGCCAATTTCAAAACCGAGATTCAAAAAACTTTCCGAGAGTTTCTCAGCAGAGGATTCCCCAGCTCTACCGGCATTATAGGAAATATCGCCAATATGGATTACGCCTTTCAAGAAAGTCCCGGTTGTGAGAATTACGGTTTCACCCAAATAAGCCGTCCGTGTCTGGCTTAAAATTCCGATGCACTTGCCATTCTCAACGAGGAGTTCTTCAACCAATACCTGTTTGATATCCAGTCGTTCTTCTGCCTCTAAGACGCGCTTCATTTCATCTTGGTACGCTTTCTTATCTGCCTGTGCCCGACTCGATCTAACAGCCGGCCCCTTTTTGGTATTGAGACGTCGGAATTGAATGCCGGTTTTATCAATATTTTTCCCCATCTCACCGCCAAGCGCATCTATCTCTTTAACAAGGTGCCCCTTAGCAAGCCCACCAATGGCAGGGTTACACGACATTTTCGCGATAGTATCAAGATTGATAGTTACAATGAGTGTTTCACAACCCATCCGCGCAGCGGCAAGGGCAGCCTCACAACCGGCATGCCCTGCTCCCACTACGATAACATCGTAAAGCTTTTGATAAGTATTCATATCTTTTCGTGGTTATCGGTGCGCCTGCTATGCAGGCTTTCAGTCATGAATTGTTAGACGACAGGGATTTGTGGAATTCACGTAATACGTAACCCCAGAAGCATTAACCGACAACTGACAACTAATAACTGATAACTCATCAGAGTCCATCATAAATGATACTGATAACGAGCCTGGCAACGACTTCAAGACTTTTCGGACTACATTTGTCCACCGTGTCTGCAAGAGTATGCCAGTATGGGTAAGTGAAATCAATGATATTCACCATTGGAATCCCCACTTTGATGAGCGGAACGTGATCATCCAGAATCGCAGCGCCCAAGCGTTGCTGGAAAGGTGCTAAACCAAGGATTGCGGCTCGATCCCAAATTGCTTGGGCAAATTCACGATCTGCTTCCCAAGAGTAACGCTCTATTGGAAGACTCAAATCCTTGTCCCCCACCATATCCAATAGTATACCGTAATCCGGTCGCCATTTTCCAAGATTTCGTGCGAAAAAGCGAGAGCCAATGAACATGTCGTCAACGGATCTGCCATAATCTTCACCGTCGAAAAGCACGATAACCACTCGACGCGGTGGTGGGTGTAGACTTAGCACTCTCGCGATCTCCAGAAGTACTGCAACCCCAGAGGCACCATCGTTGGCACCAAGAATCGGTTTATGTTGATTTTCAGGGTTTGGATCTCGATCAGCGAAGGGCCGCGTGTCCCAATGTGCAGCGAGTAGAAGCGTCTCCCGCATCGGTTCAGATCGGGCGGCTTCGGCTGTGGATCCAAACTCTGCTAAGATATTGTTGAGTCGCAGTGTTACACCATCTACCTCGTATTGATGCGGTTGAAGTACGACGTTATTGGCATATTTTTGAAGTTCAGTGAATAAATAACGTTGCGTTTGACGATGGGCTGCTGAGCCCGGGGGCCGCGGTCCAAATTCACATTGTTTCTCTAATATCGCGAAAGCCCGTTGGGCATCAAAGACGGCTGTCGGCTGTCGGCTGTCAGTTGTCAGAAATCGTTGCGTTTTTTCAGAATTCGGTGCTGCCGCAATATGAAAAACACTACAGTACAGACTGATGTAGAGGGCTATGCATAGGAAAGATTGCTTTCTCATCTAAGCTTTTCTCCTGCCTTCGAGTGCCTTCGCAAGAGTTACCTCATCAATGTATTCCAAATCTCCACCTACAGGAATACCGTATGCAATACGAGTGACATCGACCTTAAACATCTCCAAGTGCTGCGTAAGGTAGAGTGCGGTTGCTTGTCCTTCGGTAGTCCAATTTGTGGCGAGTATTACCTCCTGAACAAGCTTTGTCCCAGCAGCGGGTTGCTGAATCCGTTGGAAGAGTCTATTGATGCCGAGTTCATCGGGGCCAGTTCCATCCAGGGGTGACAGAACGCCACCCAAGACATGATAAAGCCCTTTATACCCATTAGTACGCTCAATTGCCCACAAATCATCAGACTCTTCAACAACACAGATAACCTGTTGATCGCGGCGGGGATTTGTACAGATGTAGCACGGATCGGTATCAGTAATAGCACCACAGATGCCACAGTAACATAACAGTTTCTTTACTTGTGCGATAGCTTCTGCGATTTGGGCAGTCTCGGTCTCAGGTAACTTCAGCATAAAGAACGCTAAACGTTGCGCTGTTTTCTGTCCAATCGTCGGAAGTTTCTGGAGCTCTGAGATAAGTTTTGCCAGCGGTTTCGGATATTCTTGCATGAATTTTTGCTGATCAACAGTCAGCTATCAGTCTTATGTATAGATCGTAAAAATTTTTCGGCAAACACAATATCTTCTTGCCAATAGTGGCTTGCTAACAATTCTGGTTAGGGTAGTCCTGGAATTTTAAGTCCACCGGTCAATTTGCTCATTTCCGAGGACATCAATTCTTGTGATTGTTGTAGTGCTTCGTTGATAGCAGCCACAACTAAATCTTCAAGCATTTCAGTATCGTCCGGATCAACAACTTCCGGTGTAATACGGAGTGAAACAATTTCCTGTTGCCCATTGACGACAGCAGTGACCATTCCACCGCCGACGGTTGCTTCAACGGTTCGGTTTGCGAGTTCTTCTCGGATTTCAAGCATCCGTTTCTGCATCTGCTGTGCCTGTTTCATCAGGTCATTCATTTTCATAATCTTTTTATCCTGCCTTCAAGCAATTTTATCATCGTATACGCATAAGTGACTAGCTTGTTACAAATAGGGCTTACGCAGAATGCTCTTTTGTAGCATAACGCCTTCGCTTGCGGGGCAGGGGCAGCATAATCCTCGCTTGCGGAGCGGATTCAGAATACCTATGTTTTTTGACAGTTATCTATCTGACAGAGCGGGGGACCACGGTCAAAATTGCGTCCGTCCTAATAAAAATGCTGAGTACAATAGAAATTTCCTTATAAAAATACGTCTTTCCCATTAGGAAAGACGCGACTATTGGGTTTCCAAAATCGTAGCCTCAAAGAGAGTAAGTGCTGTTTTCAGTTGCGGATCGTCCTCAGCTTCAACCCTCCGCATCAGCGGCGTCTTTTGATTCGTCTCTTCGGGCATGTGCTCAGGTCTTGCGGGTTGAGGAACAGCATCCAAAACAACCAACTCAATTTTTACAGGTTCGCCAATGGCGCGCCTAACTGTATCAGCTATAACCTGTTTGTCCTCATCCATAATTATGGAAAAGTATACAGGCGAACAGGCGATTTCCACCACACCTGTAGCACTCACAGATAGGACCGAACCTTCCAGAACGCATTGCAGCTTAGGGCTGGGGAATTTCGACCTTATCTCCTCCCAAAATGAAGGTGATTCTGCCAGTGAACAGAGAGCATCAGCCATCGGTGAACCGGTTGACACGTTTGGTAGCTTTGATGGTAGCTTTGAAGAGGACATCGCGGCTTGTTTGTCAAAATCTCTACCTGTTGCTTCCTTTGCCACAGCAGGTGGGTCTGTAGGAGAAGTCCCTTGCCTTGCAGGAAAGGGGCGTTGGTTGGCTGTGGTTTGTGTATTCATTCGATTTCCACTCGGAAATAGAGAGTGCTGTGATGGCGTTTCCTGTATTGCGGAAATGCCGGCTTCATCAAATTTCTGCTCTAATGCAGATAATTTGCTAACAATCTCCTCAAGATCTACACCCTCTTCAAGGGAATTAAGTTGAATGAACGCAGCTTCTAATTGTAGTTGGGGGTAGCCATACTGTTTGATATCACGACTGGTGTGCATCAAAATTTTAATAATCCGCGACAGTCGACGGACCGACATCTGTTCAGCATGTCGTTTGAGTTCAGGGAGATCAGATTGTGGACTCTGAATCAGTTCGCCCAGGCTATCATCAATTACCAAGAACCGAATATCCCGAAAAAGACTAATAAGATGATCGAGGCATTTCGCCAAATCGGTACCTTGCTTGGTTAGGTTGCTCAGCGTCTTCAATCCCTTTACGAGGTGTCTTTCTATAATTGCGACGGCGAGATCACGGAGGAGGGAACTGGATCCGAGTCCAATGGTTTGCTCTACGGCTTCGATCGTCAAATCCTTCCCAGCCGAAGCGATGAGGCGTTCTAATAAGTTTTCAGCATCTCGCAGACATCCTTCAGATTGTCGAGCGATGAGTGTGAGGACATCCGCGTCCGCTGAAACCTCTTCTTCATTAGTAATCAATTGCAGACGTTCAATGATCTTCTGGTCTTCTAAGTGCCGGAAATCAAAATCTTGGCAGCGAGAACTAATTGTCTTCGGAATTTTGGCATGTTCCGTAGTCGCCATGATGAAGATGACATGCAGCGGCGGTTCCTCAAGCGTTTTAAGCAAGGCATTAAATGCTTCCGGCGAGAGCATGTGTGCTTCATCTATGATATAGATTTTATAGGGGCAGGTAGCAGGGGAGAGTTTAACGTTTTCGCGAAGGTCTCGAATGGTATCAATTCCGCGATTGGAGGCAGCATCCATCTCAAATACGTCAAGGGACCTACTCTGTGAGATGTCATTGCAAAATTCACATTGATTGCAGGGCTCGGCGGTGGTGGTGGTGTCAAATTTTGTTTCTTGAAGCCGGTGGGGACAGTTGACGGCTTTGGCAAAAATACGTGCAACCGTTGTTTTTCCTGTACCGCGCGGCCCCCAAAAAAGATAGGCATGCCCAACACGTTCGGACAAAATCTGGTTTTTCAGTGTCGTTGTAACGTGCTCCTGTCCAACAACATTACTAAAGTTTTGGGGGCGCCATTTTTGGGCGAGTACCTCGTAAGACATTTTTTTAATTATTAAATCTGATCACCGCTCCCCTACGTTTCCCAAATTAACGGTATGAAGGTTCTCCGCATGGCGTTACCCGGGTTCTCGGTTAAGGCGCGCCGACCCTGGAAAATGAAAAGTTGTTATCCTAAAAAAATGGCTATGCACCCAGATTTGACAAGCTTCTCCGAGCGTTGCCCACGTCGTTAGCTCAGGTCAGGCACCCTTGCGTCACACGAGCAACTTATCTACCGCTGCTTCCTTCCAGACCTGACGGGGTTCAACAAGCACTCGTTGCTCAAGACCCAACCATCAACACCACGTGCGCGGGACAGGCCCCACAGAAACAGGCCGCATACCGGGAATTCAGTTCTGCTTTAGCGGATTGCAGATACAGGGCACCGCTACCTCCCCACCTAGCATAGCCAAGACATTTTTAACGATTAAATCTGAGCGGCTGTGTCTCTTGTCCCTGCAGATTCTAAATCGTTAAGAAACTTTTGATACCCTAAACAAGTTTTCTGATTAATTTCTCATCACAATGAATGATGTTCATAGCACAGAGATTTAATACTTAAAAAATTTAGGACTTACGCAAAATTAGGAAATCGCGTCCATTTCCCCCACGGTAGGTGCAAAATGGAATACATCGTCCCGCAAGCCCACACGCGACTTGCGCGATGGATTTCGTCTATCCCCAGACCAAATCCCCTAACCACACCGATCAGAGAAGTGCGTAAGTCCTAAGATTGGAAAAAGAAAGTGGCGGAGAGAGTGGGATTCGAACCCACGGTACCGCAAAACAGCACACATGATTTCCAGTCATGCCAGTTCAACCAACTCCTGCATCTCTCCGCAAGATATCTGTATTTCATGAAGCGGAACGGCAGCCAGCAATTAGCAGGACTTGTAGCGGGATAATAATTTTGGATGTTACGAACCACTTCTTACCAAGACCATTAACCAATTGCTAACACGCCGGAAGCGAAATGAAACACGGGCAATAGGAAAAATAAGAATTTCGATGGCGTTTGGCAATCGAAATTCCATAATGGAGCAGACGGGATTTGAACCCGTGACCTCATCCGTGCGAGGGATGCACTCTCCCAGCTGAGCTACTGCCCCAGAATTGTAAGACATCAGTATCTGACAAGCGTTAAATTTGCTCAAGCGTTAAATTTGCTTGAACGGTGTCATTCAAGACACATATACAAAAAACGGAGAGAGTGGGATTCGAACCCACGGTGACTTGCGCCACAACAGTTTTCGAGACTGTCCAGTTCAACCGCTCCTGCATCTCTCCTCACTGGCTATCAGGTTTCTGCTTCCGACGACGTTGCTGAAAAAAAGACTTCAGAAGCACGCTGCTCTCTTCTGCCAAGACTCCACGCACCAATTCAACACGATGATTCAAGCGTTCATCTTGTAGAATGTTGTAGAGTGTTCCAGCTGCTCCGGATTTCGGGTCTGCTGTGGCATAAACAACCCTTGGAATGCGTGCTAACACAATCGCCCCAGCGCACATTGCGCATGGCTCTAAGGTCACATACAAAGTTGTGTCAACAAATCGCCAGTTCCCAATTTTTTCGGCTGCTGCCTGTATCGTGAGTATTTCTGCGTGAGCGATGGGATTACCTTGCTGTTCACGTAGATTATACGCTTCAGCAATCAACGTGTCCTCTTTAATCAGCAGCGCAGCGACTGGCACTTCGCCTTTTTCCCCTGCCTGCCTCGCTAATTCGATCGCCTGTCCCATCCAGAAAAGATCAAAACTCAAAGCTTGCCCAACATGAACCTTGAAAGCGCCTGAGAGGACTCGAACCCCCGACCTGCTGATCCGTAGTCAGCTGCTCTAATCCGCTGAGCTACAGGCGCGCATTATAACAGTTTCAATCCAATGAATAACTATTAGAACGGAGAGGGTGGGATTCGAACCCACGATGGCTTACGCCATAACTGCTTAGCAGGCAGTCCAGTTCAACCGCTCCTGCACCTCTCCAAATGGCGGTGGGAGTAGGATTCGAACCCACGATGGCTTGCGCCATAACGGTTTTCAAGACCGCCGCTTTCGTCCACTCAGCCATCCCACCTAACGTTCTGAAGCTTCACATAAAAGTTTAATATATTATACGCTATTTGCACAAGGTTGTCAAGTTAAATTACAGAGCCACTCAATTTTAAGAAATTATTAGGTTTCCCCTCTTTTTTAGAGATCCGGTGCGGTTGGAAGCCCGCACCTCCCGGGCCCCTGGGGTAAAGCTTCGATCAAAAATAAACAATTGAATGCCTATAGTTAAATGCAAGTATCCATTATGTTTTCACGAGCATCGGAAAACCCAAAAACAGGAACCAGACGGATGAAATACCAGATTCTGCAAGCAAAGACGGGAATACTTTATAGAATTCCCGTCCATTCGACCATCTACGTATTTAGAGTGAACCGATGAGATTTGCTAATCTTGCCTACCTATTAGCGGTGGGCTACTAAGTTTCCCCATTCCATTCCAGGGGTTGGTTTTGCAAATATGGGAGAAGCATGCCCTGCAGCCGTTGATGCGCATGATGCAGGTGCGCTTTAATGGTCCCCTCCGACCTGTTTAAGAGCGCCGCGATCTCTTTAATCGCGAGTTTCCTCCGGTGGCGCAGGTTAAAGACCCTCCGTTGGCCCGGGGGCAATTTCTGCACCGCTTTGCGGATGATACGTCCGAGCTCCTCAGATTCGAGGAGCGTCTCCGGGGATGGATGTGAGTTCAGCATTCTCAAAACATCGTCAGCATCAAACGATAATTCTTCAAACGTCAGCACTTTAACACGGCTTCGCTGACGCTGGAAATCTATGCTGCAATTGATGGCAATCCGGTAAACCCAGCTATAGAATTTGGAATCACCTTTGAAATTAGGTAGGGCCTTAAACGCCTTTAAAAACACCTCTTGGCACAGGTCTTTTGCTGTTTCTCGATCACGCACGCGCCGATACAAGAAATTATATATTTTCTGTTGATGTTTGAGAACAAGAGGGTTGAAAGCCTCTGTGTCCCCGTCCTGGAACCGTCGAATAAGTTCATCCTCACTCATCTGCTCAAGATTTGGATCTGTGTATGCTACATCTGTGTGCGAAGTGCGGAATTGCATGGCATCTGTCATCTGTGTTTTCTCCATGGGAACTAAAGTTAAGTTTTGGAAGCCCTCGGTCCAGAATGTCCGCTGAAAAACGAAATGTTCTAAGACTTATACACTCTAAGGTCTAAAAAGTTCCAATTTTTAATACATTAGACACGTTAGCTACGGTTTTTGTTCACTTAAAATTTCAATTTCAAGGATGCTTGCCGTTTTTCTGGGGTAGAACTTACGCGATTTTGATCATAACGTTTGCTCCAAGATACGGTTCGTAAAAAAAATAAAAAAAGTAGACGTTTCGTTTGTGGCACAACCTAACAGGTTATGCCACGGAAAAGCCTCCTGCCTAAGTCCTATTATGATCTACAGAAACAGCTAATGCCTTGTATATGTTGACATGCCAATTACTTTAGGGTATACTGACAAGAATATCAGAATTTGTAGCAACCGTCCGTAGCCCAGATCCAAGATAAAGAGTGAATCTAATGCGCCGGTATAGCATTCAAACCAAGATCGTTCTCCCGTTCCTACTTCTCTTTGTTGTGGTTGCGGTTGTCCTCCCTTTCGTGGCTATCGAAATCTTTGCGTGGAAATACAGCGAACAGTTTACGCGTGAAACGGAAGGATGGCTTGATACCATCAGAGAAACGGGCTATTTTGAACAAGATCAAAAAAAACTCAAGCGCGCCTACAGCGTTGAGATTATGATTTTTAGCTCTGATTATACGCTAAACTATAATTCACTCAATGGACTCTCTAATGCGGAACAGAATTGGGCGAATTTGGCAGATAAAATGCGGCTGCGTGAAGTTAAAGAACGTTTTGAAAAGCCAGATGGAACATCTGTTACGCAAGACATTACACTCGCCGGAAAACCGTATAAAGTCTTCTATCTTCCACTCGAGTTCGGACGCTTCTACTGTTTGTTGCGCCCGATGGAAGCGATCGCCGAGGCAAAACGTACGTTCACATGGTATATGCTCAGTATTGCCATCCTCGTTCTGGCACTGGTTGCTTTGATCAGTCAAAGGATTGGGAAAAATTTGACAAACCCAATCACAGTTTTAGTTGATTCGACAGCACGCGTCGCTAAAGGCGACTTAGATGAACAATGTGACCTTAAAACACACGATGAAATAGGGGACCTCGCTGCTGCGTTCAATCAGATGACAAGAGATTTGAAACAGTCAAGGGATCGGCTGATTCAAGCAGAACGTTTGGCGACAGCGGGGAAAATGTCCGCATCCTTCGCACACGAGATCCGAAATCCGTTGTCATCTATGCGGATGCTGACACAAATGTTGCTGCAGAAACCCGACATGTCGGTGGAAACGCACCAGCAATCGCTCCGTTATATCCTTGAGGAAATTGAGCGAATTGACACTATTGTCAAAGGTTTGATGGACTTTTCACGTCCCACGGCACTTAACCTTACACAACAACCGCTTACACCTGTCCTGCAAGAGGTCCTGGCTTTGATGGACACCAATTTGGCACACCACCAGATTCAGTTAGTCTTAGACTTATCGCCTTTAACCCCAGAAGTTCAATGTGATTCAGATAAATTGAAGCAGGCGCTTATGAACGTCGTTTTGAACGCGATGGAAGCCATGCCACAAGGGGGGGAGCTGAAGGTATCCACGGTCACAGCAGCTAATAACGTATGTATCAAAGTCACAGACACCGGCATTGGCATACCAGAAGAGGATTTGGAACGTATCTTTGAACCGTTCTTTACCCGAAAAACGAAAGGGACCGGCCTCGGTTTGGTAAATGTCAAGCGGATTTTTGAGGAGCACGGTGGAAATGTTGAAGTTGAAAGCACGCTTGGAGAAGGAACGACAGCTTTGATGTGGCTGCCCGTGGATGTTCTTGTATGACAGACATTAAGGAGATACAGATAGAGGTTTCGTTTAAGCCCTGATAGATGATGCCTCTGTGTGGTTGAGAACTTAGGCAATCGTAGGGGTTGGGTTACCCAACCCTGCACCTGTTTCAAAAATTGAGCGAAAACATGATTGGGTTTCCGAAATCTCTCATAATTTGTGCTAGAATCAAAAAAGGCTTGACGGACTAAGTGTGTTTACGGTATTATACGTGTCAAGGTCAAGAAGTATTTGACATTTATGGTTCAGAGCGTGTATAATTGCTATTAACCTAAAATCAGGTTTCCCCGTAAACCTAAAGCGTTAAGGACAGCGAAACAGCGATGCATAGTCGAGTTGTTAATTTTGCAGTAAAAGCAGTGCGAAGCGAAACGATGCGAGGGGTCTCTTGTGTCGTGTGGCCGGTTCGCTTCTTGGTGTCTTTCGCTAACAGCGATATTAACTTATTGTTTGTTCCCCCCCCCCCCACTTCAAGTATTCAACCCTCAGCTAACTTCACACAAGCAATCTTTTCTGTTGCTTGTCCCCCACAAAAGAAGTCTACTCCCGTTAATTCCAATAAACTTTACGCGAATACACCTTATCAGCAGCTTCTGCTCGGGTATTGCTACTTCACTCTCCTTGTGTTTACGTCTTGCCGTCCTGTTCGCTTTGCGTCCACCCTAAACAATTTGTAGTATAACCTGTTAGTTCGTAGCATAGTTTCCTTTAGGCTGTGCAGTTTTTGTAGCATAACTGTTAATTCGTAGTATGGTTTCCTGTTAGGAGACCGTGCATCCTTCGTAGCATAACCCGTTAGGGTGTGCAACTCAGGTCGAAATATGAAAAACAATACACCGGGGCTTTTGGAAGCCCCCATAAGTTCACAAGATTGTCCAAACGATAGTTTCTTTTAGGAGGAAATAAGTCGTGTTATCAAAGAAAACGAGATTTGCTTTCGCAAGTTTCATAGTTTTGTTTGCAGTTGCTATGCTGTTGGTGCCACCTACTGTAGACGCTGCACTTACATGGAGTTCTACACAATCCGATTTCGGATGGATTAAAGGGGGCTACCAGAACTGGACCTTGCCATGGGCTGAGGGTATCGAAGACTACAGTCAGGTAACTTACTCGCTGTCGCCTGCCCTCCCGACTGGTTTGGCCCTTGTGAGGCATGATGATAGATTGCGCATTATTAGGGGGAATCCCACGGTAGGTTTCCCAACCACAGCGTATACTCTCACTGCCTCGGCACCGGGTGAGACTTCAATTACGCAGACGTTTAATATCACTGTGCATTCCCCGCCTGTGTTTAGTAGCAGTATAACGCCGTCTACGCGATCTGCGACGGTAGGGCAGGCGTTCAGTCTTGTGTTGCCAGCGGCAACGCAAGAAGATGGCGATACAACTACGTATACTCTGCATGTTAGGCTTTTGACCGTAGGCGGTGAGCGGCCTCCTTTTCCCGCCGGCTTAACATTCGACCCGCAGACTCGGACCCTTTCTGGCACACCTACTGAAGCACGCTCAGCTGTTCATTTTAGGTATATTGCGTATGATAGCGGCCGTCATGCGGGCGATTATGAGGCCCTGCTCTATTTTACGTTGGTTATACAAAACGCGGACGGTACGCCACCGGCCCCTACGACTACACCTACACCAGTCCCAACAGTTCCTACAGTCCCAACAGTTCCTACAGTCCCAACAGTTCCTACAGTTCCTACAGTCCCAACAGTTCCTACAGTCCCAACAGCCCCGACGGGTGTTGTGGTGGAACCTGGGCCAGGGAAGATAACGGTGTCTTGGACGGGCGGTTCGGCTACGGGGTATGAGTATAGCACCGATGGTGGCGTGAATTGGGTGGCTGTGTCGGCCTATCCGTTGGTCATCCGGGGCCTCGCTGGCACTCCCATCACCGTCCAAGTCCGTAAGCAAGCAGCGGGTGGTACTCCTGCAGGCACGCCTTCTGTTGCTGTGTCTGGGACGCCGGGTGCCAAAGAGTCGCAAGTTGCCCCTGTGGGTGTTGCGGCGGCTGCGGGTGATGGTAGGATAAGGGTGACTTGGACGGGTGGCACGTCAGGAAATGTGTCCTTGTATGAATATAAAAAGGATGCTGATGATTGGGTGGCAGTGTCAGTATATCCGTTAGCGATACTGGGTGTGAACGGCACGGCTATCACAGTGCGTATTCGTCTGAAGGCGACTCTTGAGAAGTTGTCGGGGGTGGCTTCTGAACCCGTGTCAGCAACGCCGGCACCGACGCAGCCTACGTTTGCTACTGGTGTGAGCATTGCCAATCAGATGTTGACTGTAGGTGTGGCGATGCCGGCTCTAACACTTCCGATAGCAACTGGCACGGGTATCACCTACAGCCTAACCCCGGATGAGCCTGCAGGTCTTGCGTTTACGCCAGCGACCCGGCTGCTGAGTGGCACCCCCACAACAGCAATGGCAGCAACTACTTTTACCTACACTGCCACAAACAGCGGAGGTAATGCCCAGCTGACTTTCACTCTCACTGTAGCCCCTGTCGCCCCTGTGGCACCTACGTTTGCTGCTGGTACGGTGATTGCCAATCAGATGTTGACTGTAGGGATGGCGGTGCCGGCTCTGACACTTCCGATGGCGAGCGGTGCGGGTATCACCTACGGCCTAACCCCTGCCTTACCTGCGGGTCTGATGTTTACTACAGCGACCCGGGTGCTGAGTGGCACCCCCACAACAGCAATGGCAGCAACTACTTTTACCTACACTGCCACAAACAGCGGAGGTAATGCCCAGCTGACTTTCACTCTCACTGTCAATCCCGGACCTACAGATGTTCCTGTGTTACCAGATGTTTCAGCTAAGACCTACACTGTGGGTATGGCAGTGAGTGAAACATTGCCGGCGGTAACATCGGGGGCTGGCGTGACTTACTCGCTGGCACCCGCCGCTTGGAATGGTCTTGCGTTTAATGCGACGACTCGGGTGCTGAGTGGGACTCCCGCCGCTGTGATGTCGGCGACTACTTTTACCTACACTGCGACCAACAGTGCTGGGAGTGACACCAAGACGTTCACTCTCACTGTCAATCCCCCACCTACAGATGTTCCTGTGTTACCAGATGTTTCAGCTAAGACATACTTTGTGGATACAGAAGTGAGTGAGGAATTGCCGGCGGTAACATCGGGGGCTGGCGTGACTTACTCGCTGGCACCGGCCGCTTGGAATGGTCTTGCGTTTAATGAAACGGATCGGATGCTGAGTGGGACTCCCACCGATGCGATGTCGGAGACTTTTACCTACACTGCGAAGAACAGTGCGGTTAGTGACACCAAGACGTTCACTATCACTGTCAATCCTATCCACACCGGCGGTGGTGGCGGCGGCGGAACAACTCCTCCTACAAGCAAAGTGATTGAAAGTCACCGTTTTGGGGTCTTTGTGCATTCGGGTGCGATGGCAAGCGACACGGGTATTGCCAGTGGCGTAAACACCATCCCCGTTTCTAATATGCCGGATCTCTATGAGTTCTTCCTGAATGGTGGCACGATTATCGTTAAGGGGCCTGCGGGTGCGGCGGTGGGTGATTTGAAGATCACGGAGATCATGGCTGCCAAGGATGCTACTTTAGGGTCTCGTTCTAAGTATAGCCAGTGGATTGAAGTCTACAACAAGACGGGTGCGAACATTATCTTTGACGGGTCGAGTTGGATGCTTGAATTTAGGCAGGGCAAGGCCTCGTCATCTGGGGTTTCTTCGTCAGCAGCGGGTCGTGTGGATCTTGTGAGCAATATGGGTAATCCGGGTTTCTGGGCTATCCCGAGCAAGGGGGGTCGCTCTGAAGCGACGACTGCTGCTAATGCGGTGGACCTTGTGTCTATGTATCGTAAACTCAAGCAGTTCAACACAGCGAATACCGGGCATGCGGATCATGCGAAAGATGATGGGGATCCGGAGCGTTCGGGTACTTGGGTTGCTTCTGGGAGACCGAGCCGGAATCTGGGTGGTAATCGTCTTGGGACGCCTGGTACGTATCCTACGGCAGCCCCAGCCGCGAAGACGGTGCTATCGCAACAGGTGCTGATCAATGAGATAGGCAATAGCAGCAGCGATGCTAACGATTGGGTTGAACTCAGGAACATCTCGGGGAGTGAGCAGAATCTCAGGAAGTGGGAGCTGACTCTCGTGATGTCGGTGGATGGTGCTGCGAAAGAGACGGAGTTGGTCTCGTTCCCGGATAACGATAACGTGAAACTCGCTGCGGGGGGTATTTTGTTGATTTCGAACTCGGATCCGACGGGTTCGGGGAATGATCTGGCTGCGGGTGTTGCGATTAACAAGGCAGCGGCGGATCGGGTCAAACGCGGTGTGCAATCCATGTATTACATAGATAACAAGCTGGTTTTACCCAATAGTGGCAAATATAACCTGATCCTTCGCAGTGCGAATGACAAAGAAGGTAAGTCAACGCACATTGTTGATCATGGTGGCACCTATTTCGCTGAGAAAAAGGAGGGTAGCTTTGACACAGAGGTGTGGCCCCTTCAGTTATGGGCTGCGGGGCATAGCAACGTGATTGATGGTGCGGAGGAGGACTTCCGCGCTGGCTTCGTCTATAAACGGAACAAACCGGGGGACCCGAAAAAGGATGGCGGTATAGGCGAGAAGCACTGGGCGAAAGTGGGTTTCACGGGCATCGGTTATGACCGCACGGCTGCCAAAACCGATGAAAACGGCGGCACCCCCGGCTATGCTAACGATGCATTGAAAGAGAAAGTCGCGGATCTCTCTGATGCAGAGGTCGCTATCTCTGAGATCATGTTTAGTGCGGGTTCGGGGCGACGTTCGCTCCCGCAGTGGATAGAGCTTTATAATTCTTCACTGACGCAGGGCGTGAACCTGAACGGCTGGCAACTGGAGATACAGAACGCACGGCATGAGGACTTAGATGCCCGTCAGCACGCCACGATCACGCTCGGTGCCGTTACCCTCGCACCGAATCAGACGGTATTGATTGTTGCTACCAGTGGTTCTAACTCGGGCAGAGACCATTTCCCAGAGACCCGCACGATAGACCTCTGGACATCGCATCGCACCGCTCTGGACATGGAATCGCGCACTGATACAGTCCTGAGCCCTACAGGTTTCTATCTCAAGCTCACGGATAAGGACAAAAAGGTGGTTGACGAAGTCGGCAACACCGATGGGGATCGCCGCACAAACGATATGCCTGCTTGGGCCCTGCCGATGGGTATCAACAGCGATGGGCATCGCGTGTCTATCATACGCAGATACGAGAATGACATGGCTGAGGATGGCATGATGCAGAGCGGATGGATCTCCGCAGAGAAGACAGGGCGTGCCGCAGAAGGCTATAGCGAAACAACCTATTATGGCGATAGAAACGATGTCGGCACACCAGGGCATCACGGCGGGGGACCCCTACCCGTCTCCCTGGCAAGCTTCCGCCCAGCACGAGACACCGCCACCCGTCAAGTCGTCATCCGGTGGACCACCGAGTCCCAACTGAACAACGCAGGCTTCAATATACTGCGCAGTGAAACGAAGACCGGCGAGTTCGCAGTCGTCAACAGCAAAGGCATCATCCCAGGACACGGCACGACATCCGAAAGACATGTCTACGAGTGGACGGACGCCTCTGCGAAACCCAACGTCGTCTACTACTACCAGATAGAAGACGTATCCTTAGATGGCACGCGCACCACTTTGCGCACGACCCATCTCCGGGGCAACGTCAACGCGGCTGGCAAGCTGACGACGACCTGGGGCGATCTGAAAACGCAAGACTAATGGTGTAGCGGCACGCAAGTGTCGCTACATGAATAGGTTCATTCAGGGATACACCCTATTTGAGCGAACCTACTAACCAACAATAAAGGCGGTGTATATCTGCACCGCCTTTATTGTTTAATCCGTATGAGTAGGCTACCCCCCTGCTTGCGGGGGGCATGGGGGCATGTTTCTTTATAGGCTACCCCCCTGCTTGCGGGCGACAGTAGGGTTGTGCTCCAGAAAGCTCTTTTGTAACATGACCTGTTAGGCTGGATTTCCTGTCAAATGCCTATGTTTATCCAAGAATCCCTGCCCGCATTAAGAAACACCTCTACGCCAGCAAAGGCAGGGAAACCCTGGTGGAAACGCCCAAGCAAAACTCTCCTCCGCATAGTGCGAAAACTTTACACCCCCAACCCAAATTTTTAGGTTGACCCCTCAAGGCGTATATGGTAGAGTTAAGAACTATAATCGAAAAGCTAAAGTGCCAGCGCTCTCTCAGTGTCAACACTGATGTGATATAAGGGTTTCACGAAGATACTGATGAAGAACTACGTGTCGCTTTTGAAGACATAGTAGATCGCTATATCCGAGGTATTAGAGGAACCAGAAAACCCGCAGCAAAAGCGTGAGACAGGTGGTTTTTGGGATTGCCCACGTGAAGTCTCACATCTGTAAAAGCAGGGGACTTACACTGTTCACTACAGAAATGAGGAACTTTACCGGTGAAAATATGTGTCATTGTTTTTGCTAAAAATCCGGTGCCGAATCAGGTCAAAACTCGGCTTGTCCCAACGTTTTCACCGGAACAAGCGGCGCTATTATATACGGCGTTCCTCAGAGATTGGTGCGAAATGCTTGCCCAACTTTCCGGTGTTGGCTTAATCGTTGCATATACACCCGCAGCGGCAGAAGCCGATCTACAAGCACTCGTCAAGATAAAGCTATCTATATACCGCAGATGGGCACCGATCTCGGAGAACGATTGACTTCAGCAACACAGTGGGCATCCCAACACGGATACACGAAAATTTTACTCGTCGGTTCGGATTGTATGATAATACATTGATACTCCCAAGCCTAAAGGGGTGGGATTCTTGTTTCTTCATCTCGTGCCTCCTACTTGTGGAGGGAAACCTACAGAAACTCCGCAAGCGTTTTACGTCTCGGTGTATCCCACCGCGACCTGTCTTAAGTCGATAGCGGCGTTAACGTCTCTATCTATAGAGATACCGCAGTGCTGACAGTGATAGGTTCTATCCGACAGTGTGAAGTCGGTTTTCTTATGTCCACAGGTGCTACGGGTCTTGGAACTTGCGAAAAACCTTTCCGCTTGGATAATGGGAATGTCCCGTGCTTGTGCTTTGGTCTTGAGTTTTTCAAGGAACCCGCCTAAGGCTGAGTCAGCTAATGCTTTGGCAAGTTTTCGGTCCTTGAGCAGGTTCGTGACAGACAGTGTTTCTATACCGATCGCCCCCGCTTTACTGACTATATCCGTGGTTGCTTTATGGTGTGCGTCTGTTCGGATACAAGCGATGCGATAGTGGAGTCGTTCCACTTTCCGCTTTTGTTTATACCAGTACGGGGAGCGACCCACGCCTAAAGGTGCGGGATTGTGAGAGACATCTTTTCAAACAACAAAAAAGGGACGATTCGTAAGTCGCCCCTTTCTTACATCAAACGTTGTTCTTAATTCGCCAAATCAAAAATAATCGGAATTTCGAGCCGTAAACTGAGGCCTTCTTGGCCGTCAGGGAACGGTGGATAGGGCACGGCATTCCGGACAGCGGCAAGTGCAGCGTTGTCGAGTGCTTTCGATCCGGACGAAAGGGTGACTTCGGGATTCCGAACAGTTCCATCTCTGAAAAGTGTGAACCGGATGGTTGCACCGGCCCCGGCATCCAAACTTCGGACGCGTGGTGGGAAACGTTGAACATGTTTAATTCGATCCCGGATAGCTTTTAAAAACGCATTAAACGACTGTTTCGCATCTCCGAGGTTCATGGAAGCGAGCTCAAGATTTCCGTGGTCATTGAATTCGGTCTGCGCAAGATTTGTTCCCATATCCAACCTTGACACTAAACTTGTGTTTTCAAACTTCGGTACCTCAAATTTTGGCATTGTTGTAACAACGTTTGCCTGTCGGTTTCCCGAGAACAGATTCCGACCGATCCCCACTGTGCTGGGTGCAATTACCGGACGTGTAGGAGCATCACTCGTTGGTAGTGTGAATCGGGCGTTGCCTATTGGAATTTTAGCACTTGTCGTGACAACTTGTCCCTTAGGCGCGCGGACTTGGGAGAACCTCGATTTTGTGGGTTTTCGTGTTGTACGCGGCGGTGTTCGACGTTTCGTCTGCGGTTTTGACGCTTCTAATACCACACTCTCCACTTTGTCGTTGTTCACATCCAAGACTGTTTTCCGAACAAAATAGATCGTTCCAGCGATAATCCCAATTATATGCAGTCCAATTGCGAATCCTCCCGCGATCCGCATCGCTTTCTTTTTCCGTTTTTGCGCGGCTTCTCGGTTCTGCCGCTGCACATCGACTATCGTCCTCATATTCTTCTCCTGTTCCTTTCAGTATCTTGTAGACGTGCTATATCAGTAATTAGTCTTCGTAACTGAGTAACTTATATCTGCCGTTTTTAACAACGACCGAGCCGAGTATCTCCAGTTCCTGTTTCTCTCCAGCGGTGTTCTGTAACGCCAAAACGGTCCCACGCAAAAGATGGAATCCGTCATAGTTTTCCTGCGGTTGATCGAAGCGGATACTTACAAAGTGCAGGTCATGCGCACCGTAGCGCGCAATCCACTTTTTCATACCGATGTTACATTTCGTATTTAAGTTTGACCAAGCAAAATCCCCTGGAAAATTGCTTGGTGGATGGCTCGCTGGGAATGCTGGCCAAATCCACTCAAGATATTCTTGGCGTTGGACCCGTAGGCGGTTCAACAGCTCAATGTCTTTTCTATTTAATGCGTCAACGACCGCTAGACCGAGTTGGTCTGGCGAGTCGAGACTATCTTTCCATACCGCTTGCTCACACCCAACCCAGCCGCTCCAAACGAAGAGCAGGATTAGGAAGATGTAAGCTATATAAAAAGCAGTGCGTTTACTAATTCTGGGCACTCGTTGTCCATCCGATTGTCCAGTTGTTCGACGGGCTCACGCCACCGATGAAGTTAACGTTTTCAAAGAAACCATCAGCGGGGGGGGCTGCGGGAGAAACCGCGGCGGCACCTGCGCCAGGTGTGAAATCGGGAGCAGTCTTATTGAACGGTGCTGCTAAGTTCGGATCCGTTTCTTGATTGCCATTGGCAGCTGCGAAAGCGGCTTCATCAAAACCGTCGTCGCCTTTCTCGTCACCGAAATTGCCTTTGCCGTTCTCAAAAAAGATACTGTTTTTTACAACCAGTTTGCCACTATCAGCTTGGGCATGCGTTGCTGCGTTGTTGATATCTAGACCGACTTTATTGAATCCAGTAACAATGAAATTTGCGAATGTGCCAGCAGCACCTTCACGAATCAGCATACCGTTATCGCTTTCTGAACCTGAGGGATCACCGACGAGCGTCGCATTGTAGATCGTCGCAGCCGAACGTGGTGTTGCTTCGTTATCTTTACTGCTATTATCAACTTCAAAACCGTTATCGGCATCATCACCATACTGCTGGACTACGAGGAACTGAGCTTTACCCGTCCAACCGTCTGTCCAGTCGAAGGAGTCATCGCGTGCGCCCGTAACCATGACGTATTTAAGGTTGACGGTACCGCCGAACATTTCAACGCCGTCGTCTTGGTTCATGTGAACTTGGACGTTCTCAACGATCGTACCAGCCCCAACACCTTGAAAGGCGATACCGTTTAGTTCGTTATCAGGGCTGAATTCGATCCCTGCGTATTCGACGCGGACGTAACGAAGGATGCCGCTGCTATCCCCAGAGTTGTTTCCGCCGAACGCACCCGTGTCACCTTCACCGAACGTTACACCCTGGTTCGTCGGGGCGTTCCCGTTGATAATCAAACCGCCCCACTGCCCACGAGCACGACTGCCGATAGCTGCATCACTAGACATAACGATTGGGGCACTCACTGTGCCCTGTGCCATAATTTTTGAACCTTGAGCGATGATGAGTGTACCATTGGTTGCTTGCTCGCCAAAAATTTGAACACCAGCCTCGATGGTTAAGGTTGCACCGCCTTCAACAAATACAGCACCGCGTAGGAGGTAATCGTAAGCCGATGTGAGTATTTTATCCGCATTTAGTCTACCTTCCAGTACCACCACCTGTCGTCCATCGACTTCAATAATAGCTTCTTCAGGGTCTAATGCTTCTTCGGTATCTGCGGTGTCTTCTTCGTCGCTACCACAACCGGCGAACACCAATATGAATCCGACAGCGAAAATAGCTACTACCTGAAAAAGCCAATTTTGATATAGCCCCTTTGTCTCTGCGGATGTGGGGGTGGACCCAATATTGAACATTAGCTAACTAAGCTCCTTTTTTGTGTTTTTCTATGCCCAACCTAAACGGACGGGCATCCATGTTTGCGACCAAAGTTATACATATTACACCAACTCTGAATCGCTGCTGTAAATTTATCGAGTATTAAGAATACCTATAAATTGTTGCAGAAAAATGACAATCTTATGATTTTTTTCCTTGTCAGGAAGGATTCCAAAATCCCGGCTTTTCTGATAATCTACAACTTGTCCACATCTTGTAAGATGGCTTCCAATCCTAACTACTAACTGCTGACCGCTACAAGTCGTAACTGATACCAAACGAGAAGGATCTACCGAGTTTATATTGCACAGACGTTGCCTCGCCTTGTTTGAAATGAACATCCGGATCCAGTAGATTTTTCGCAGAAAAACTAATCTTGAAGTCCTTGGCGACGATCCGACTGAAGCTCAGGTCCAATTGACTGCGCGGTTGCTCGTAGACATCTGGTACGCCGTGGTTACCCACATCGGAGAGTCTACGTCCAAAGATGTTATACGCAATCGCACTTGAAATCCCCCAGTTCGGTGCTTCATAACCGACAGACACGTTGACAATGTAAGGACACTGGCCCTGTAGTGGGCGTTCAGAAGAGGTCTGAATACCGACATCTGGAAGTACCACCTGCGAAGAGATCAGCGCAGCGTTTGTGTTAATCGAGAAGTTGCTCAGTGCGGGTGTAATCACGCCCAAATTCTGACGTGCTTCTAACTCCAGACCGTAGTTGTTAGCGGCATCAGCATTTTCATAGGTGATCCGAACTTCTGCCTGCGGTTGCACAATCTGCTCAATCGGTTTCTGGAATCGTTTATAGAAGGCACTCAAGGCTAAAACGCCCCCTATCTGTGGGAAGGCCTCCCAACGGAAGTCGTAGTTATTAATCTGCGTCCGCTCGAGTTCAGGGTTACCGAGGATCGTTCTACCTCCGACGAAATCTGTAAATTCAAACGGGGCAAGTTCTCGGAAATCCGGACGAGTAATCGTTCGAGATGCGGCGAAGCGCAGGTTCATCCGCTCCGTTAAACGGTACGTTAAGTTCGCCCCTGGCAGTAAGTCAAGGGTTTCCAAATCCGCCACAATCGGTTGTGCTGAGGCGGAGAACGGATCGTATGTCGTAACCTTTTGCCCTGAAGATTCCAATCGCGTTCCTATCATGAGCTGCCATTTCGCGCTAACCGGCATATCAAGCATCAGGTATCCTGCGTAAATCGCGTGATCTGCGAGATAATTATCAGTCGCACGCGTTGATTCTCGTAATTCAAAGACGCGAGGGGCAATGTTTTGGGTTTGGAAAAGTATTTCCGGTTGTGCAGATAGATCGACGGTTGTGTCTACTTGGTCAGAAGGCAAGAACCTGAAGCGTCGTGCATCGAAGGTCCGGGATCTGTCCCGTAGGAGCCCACCAAATTTGAAAAGCCCTTCAGCACCGATCGGAATTCGCCAGTCAACACGGGCATTGTATTCGTTGTCCTCAAGGTCGAAGAAGAATCTGCTGCCGCTGTGTGTAACGTCTCGGAACGTGAAAGTTCCGTCTCCGCGATCTTCGTAGATATTTTCGCGAGTATCCGGCTCATCTCGGGATGCGCGCGAATATGTAAGTCGCCACTCCATAGAAGCTTCCGGCCGCTGTGGGTTTCCCAATTCGGGTTCACCGAAATTAAAGTCATGTGTACCAGCGAGTTGCCCTGAGAAGAGTTGGCGTTCAACATAACGGAGACGTGCACTCCGCATATCCGTATTTCTGTCTGCGTTGAAGCCGTCCCACGTCCGCGTCTCATCTTCAGCGGTATGCGTGAAAAGCGTTCTCACACTCAATTGATGTTGTGGAGAGAAACGTATGCTCCCGTTCAACACGCTCCCCCACTCTACCTCATTCCCACTTCGTTCAATGTTATAAGAAGTCACGGGCGAAAGCGTCTCGTTCAGACCGATACGGAAGGCGTTGCGCACCTGTGTGCCGTAATTATGGCTATTCCTGTAAGACATTACCCCTAAATAGCCGAACTCTTTACCGAAAAAGGTATTACTATTACCGAGACTGAATCTGTAACCTTGGTTAACTGGGATGGATTGTCGTTCCGGTGACCAGACGTTATCAAAGGATTGGCCGAACTCTTGAATCTGTTCTGCGGTGAATCCTAAGGGGGTAAAACGACCCCGTTCCCGAATCGGTAAAGCCGCTGCCCGCGTTTCGACGATAGACGGCAGTGCTCGCGAACCGTCGTCAAACCCGAGAAAATCGAGATCCCCACCCGGGTACGTCAAGCCGTCTTCTCCTGTCGCTTGTGTGTTAAAACCGCTCGACATTGATAGCGACAACGTTAGTTCTTCAGGAAAGTCTTTGGTAAAAACTTGAACCGATCCACCGGCGAAACCGCCGGGTTGATCCGGTGTGAAGGTTTTTACCGTCTGTAAACTTGCCAGAAGGCTTGCCGGAAATATATCCATCGGCACGACGCGTCGATTCGGTTCAGGGCTCGGAATCTCGACATTGTTAAGGAGGGTATTACTGTACCGTTCTCCTAAACCCCGCACAAATACATAACGCCCCCCAACAATGCTGACACCTGTTACCCGTTTAATCGCTTCTCCTGCGGAAGACGCTGGCAGCCGACTAATTTCTTCGGTACTGATGCTATCCTCAATTCGGGAACTACGCATCCGTTGTTCAAGAAGTCCACGCTCACTCGACCGGCTTAACTGGACGGGCATCTTAATCGCGTCAAGTTTAACGACTTGCGGCACCAGTAATATTTGCATGAGCTGTGATGCTTCTGCCACGTTGACCTGAAAATCCGGTACGACATAAGTATTGTAAAATGGCGCGGTTGCCTGGATTCTGTGGGTACCACTTGGCAGTTCCAATGAAAATGCCCCTGCTGCATCAGTGGTTACCAGAATCTGTGTACCTATAACCCGAACGGTTACGCCAGCCAGCGGCTCTTGGGTTTCACTATTGACAACGCTACCTGTTATTTTAATGACTTGTTGTGTTTCTGAGTCGGCGGTCCTTATGCCTCCAAGACCGAGCGACATCCCAAGGATCAAAAGCAGCAAGCCGATGTGGAAACGCGCCCTAAAGCGTGGAATTTGGCAGCCCATATTTAGAAATCCTCTCATTTGCTTATTGTTAATTAACCTGTGGTAAAATCCTCTCAATTTTTTAGACCTGTTTGTCCGGCGCGCCCGGACGGATTTGAAAACCTGTCCTTCGCTACTTTACAGATAGAACGCGCGGCTGGTGTTTCGCCAACACTTCTATTCTCAACGCTACTCCAGTGGTGAAAGAATTGTAACCTCTGAATGATACAAAAGTGTGTTATTTTTTTGTCAAAAAGTAAAAAGTTGTGGGCTATAAGTTATAGGTTAAGTATTAGGATACTGAATGAACTTGCCATTATCCGAGTTCTCTTGATATTTCCTCGGATAAACTCTATAATAGTTAAGTTGAACATCGGCGAATTTTTATTCTTTTGCGGAATCCTAAAAGGTAGAGGACCAGGTGCTATGGAGACGAATTCATGTTAGCCGAGCTCCTTCGGAAAAGCATACATTTATCAGGACTTATCCTGCCGGTTATCTATTTTTTTCTTGATAAGTCGACAATGTTAATTTTTGTTGGCGGATTGACGGGAACCGCGATTGCCATAGAATTGGTAAAATGGTTTTCCCCAAGTTTTGGAGATTTCTTTTTCCAAATCTTTGCCCCTATGCTCCGCATGCACGAACGTAAGGGGGCGATCACGGGCGCAACGTATTACATCATCAGCGCATTCTTGTGTATCCTTCTTTTTGCGAAGACGCTGGCTGTTGTCTGTATCTTTTTCATGGTCCTTGGGGACCTCGCAGCCGCGCTGGTAGGGAAAAAGTGGGGAAGGACGAAACTGCTTGGCACGAAGAGTTTAGAAGGCAGCGCTGCTTGTTTCGTCGTTTGCGCCACAATCGCCTTCATCGAATTACATCCGATTATCGGGATTATCGGGGCATTAGTCGCCACAGTCGTAGAGATGCTTCCGTTCCCGATTGACGATAACCTGACAGTTCCGTTGGTTTCGGGGGCAGTGATGCACTTTCTAATGCATAGTACGTTCATTCAGTTTTTAGCCACGTAGATGTTATTTCTATCTAACAAAAAATCCGAAACATTCCGCAAGAGATGGTAGGATTAATCAAAAATCACCACGTAATGAAATGGGGCGGTGCCCAGATTCCATCGTTTAAAAAATGGCACATATCAAACTTGAAAATATCCTAAAACGTTTCGGTGATTTTGTCGCTGTCAGAGATTTTAACTTGGAGATTCAGGACAAGGAATTCATCGTCTTTCTGGGGCCCTCAGGCTGCGGCAAAACCACGACGCTCCGTCTCATCGCAGGCTTGGAACATCCCGAAGAAGGGGATATTTTCATTGATGGTCAACGGGTCAATGATCTTTCGCCAGCGGACCGGGATATAGCTTTTGTCTTCCAGTTCTATGCGCTCTATCCGCATCTGACTGTCTACGATAACATCGCTTTTCCCCTTAAAGCCGTCAAAGTCTCAAAGTCAGAGATTGATACGCAGGTTAAGCGCGTCGCGGATATTTTGCAAATATCCGATATGCTGGCTCGGAAACCGAGTGTCCTTAGTGGTGGGGAGATGCAACGCGTCGCCCTCGGACGCGCGATGGTTCGGCAACCGAAAGTTTATCTCCTTGATGAACCGATGGCAAATTTGGATGCCAAGATCCGGGTTGACACCCGGGCTGAGATTAAACGGCTCCAACACGAAATCGGAGCAACAACGATCTTTGTTACCCACGACCAAGTTGAGGCGATGTCGCTGGCTGACAGAATAGCTGTTATCCACCACGGGGTCCTGCAGCAAATCGG
Source organism: Candidatus Poribacteria bacterium (assembly GCA_965202725.1). Taxonomy (GTDB): domain Bacteria; phylum Poribacteria; class WGA-4E; order WGA-4E; family WGA-3G; genus WGA-3G. The sequence continues at coordinate 1,457,569 of OZ241845.1, read as the reverse complement.
GACACCCTACGAAGTCTATAACAGGCCCGAAAGTCTCTTCGTTGCCGGATTTATGGGGATGCCGACAATGAACCTCCTTAACGTTGAACTCACAGCACGGGACGGGATGTCTGCCCTGCAGCTCAGTCACACCGATGTTTACCTACCGCTATCACCTGAAAGACAGGCGACCCTCAGTGCCGATGCACAAGAGAACGGCTTGGTTTTCGGAATCCGTCCTGAGCACATCAGTGCTGGCAATCAACCCGACACGCAAAAAATTGCTGCCGATGTTCACCTTGTTGAACCGCTCGGTGCCGTGAACATTCTTGATATACGTCTCGGTACACATCCAGAGACACAAGAACCAATTTTACTTCGTGTGAGAACCCACCCGACGTTCCGTGTTGCGGTCGGTGATACTATCTGGTTGGATTTCAATGAAACCGAAATGCATCTCTTCGATCGCCAGACAGAACGGGTTCTTTTGTGAATAGCGAACCGCGAATAACGAACTGAGAATAGCGAATAAATGGAGGAAAAAAATGGAAAGTGATGGCGAGAAAATCCCGTGTCGATTGGCAGCCTTTGATTTAGATGGAACACTGCTGAATAGTGAACACGCGTTATCCGGCGAGAACTGCGACGCGCTCCGCAACCTTGCAGCTACGGATGTTCTCGTCGTTTTAGTATCGGGAAGGATGCACCGTTCTATTCAACCGATTAGCGACCAAATCGGTTTAGAAAACCCCATTATTTCTTATAACGGCGGCATGGTACAGCACGCCACAACCGGTGAAGTTTATCATCACACGCCCGTGCCAGCAGATTACGCAATGGAAGTCGTTGATACTTGTAGACAAAGGCACCTACATCTTAACTTCTGTCTGAATGATGAACTTTACGTGGCTGAACGTAATGCATGGAGTGAGCTTTACGAGGCTCGCACTGGCGTGCCAGCAACGCCAGTTGGTGACTTACGCGAATTGGCAGGTGAAACACCGACAAAGCTGCTGATTATTCACACGTCCGAAGCATTACCTTCACTTTTGAACGATTTTCAAAGTGATTACGTAGGACAACTTTACGTTACACAAACCCAACCAGAATATATTGAATTTATGAATCCAGAAGTTACAAAAGGTCGTGCCCTTTCTGCGCTTGCCAATCGTTTTGATATCCCAATGGATACAGTTGTTGCTTTTGGAGATAGCTACAATGATAAAAGTTTGCTCAAGACTGCCGGTTTCGGCATAGCGATGGCAAACGGAGTCCCACCGATTCGTGCCTGTGCGGATTATATCACAGGCACGAACGACGATAACGGAGTCGCAAAGGCCATCTATGAATTGATTCTCTGATACAGAAAAATAGTTGCAATTTCCTGTTGACAGGGTGTCTAAAGGTGCTCATTTGTAAAATAGTAAATCACCGATTCACACTCAAGCCGCGCGCTTTTTGGTAAGGGAAGTCCACCACGAGTGTGCACGAGCTGTCTTCATGTTTCAAGGATACATGAACAGAGTTTATCGAAAATTCGAAGTACTTTGCTAACACCTCTGTCAATTCATGTTGTAGGCGCATTATCATGTGGGTATCGACATTGATTCGGTCTTGTGTTATCACGAGTTCCAAGCGTTGTTTCGCTATATCGCTTGATTTCGGTTTGTGCTTGAAGAGTTGTAGGATACCTCGTATACTTATATTCATATATCTACTCCTTAACTTTTCCTTGTGAACCAGTTGAGAATATTAGTGAACAGCCCTTTCTGTTCCAAGTCTGGGATTGGAACTTGCTGCCCTGTCAGTCGTCGGGCGATGCGCAGATATGCCTGCGCCGCGGCAGAATTTTCTTCATAAACGAGTGGTATCCCCCGATTTGTAGAAGCGATAATGCCTGTGTCTTCCGGGACTATCCCTAAGAGGTCGATTTTCAGGATGTCCATAACATCGGTTTGATCCATCATACTTCCGTTTCCAACAAGTTCTGGTGAAAAGCGATTTAATACGAGATTAATCGGTTCAATTCTGGCGTGTTGCAGCAAACCGATGATGCGGTCTGCGTCCCGAATAGCCGAGACATCAGGCGTTGTAACGACGATTGCTTCATCGGCACCCGCGGAGGCGTTGCTGAAACCGCGTTCAATGCCGGCCGGAGAATCAACAAACACAAAATCGTGCGTCGAACGCAGCTTATCACAAATCGCTTTCATTTGTGCCGGTTGGATATCGTCCTTGTTGTTTCTCTGTGAGGCTGCGAGAAGTGTGAGATTGTCAACCCTCCGATCTCTAACGAGTGCTTTTGAAAGTTCACACTGTTTGTCGATGACATCCATTGAGGTGTAAACGATCCGGCTCTCAAGCCCCATCACGACATCGAGATTCCGGAGCCCGACATCTGCATCAATAACAACAACTGTTTTACCGAGAAGCGCAAGGGCCGTTCCTAAATTTGCTGTAGAGGTCGTTTTTCCGACACCTCCCTTTCCTGATGTTACTACGATTACTCTGCCCATAACCGGAATCTCCTTTATTAAAACTTAACAAATCTTTCAACACTAATCGCATCTTCTTTCCCGATGCGCGCAATTTCTGGGTATCCTCGGGATTTTTCGCCGATAGAGAGCCGAGTCAAATAGTTGCTTATCTGCAGCTGCAGCGGCACTAAGTCCATAGCGATGATAACCGATGAGAGTCTGCCGTTCATCCCGGCGTGTGCATTGCCTCGTAATGCGCCTAAAACAACGATATCACCCCCCGCTCTCACTTCGGCCCCTGAGTTGACATCCCCGTAGATAATCAGGCTCCCTTGCGGGAAATCTTCTGTTTGCCCTGACCGGATCGTGTAAGGAATAATGCGAGAGGGTTCACTCTCGCGACTATCTGGCGAATTCACGGCTTGCGTTATAATGTGTGTTGTCGGCGCAGCGGCAATAGGCGACGACGCGGGTTCTTCAGAGACTACCAGAAACTCTCGGACTGTTAAGTTGTACCTTTCCTTCAGTTTTGACCGGAGATACGCCATCTCTTCCTCTTGCAAGGTCGGTTCCTTGAAATCAATCTGGATAGAAGCCCCATTTAGCGGACGATTCATCCGAGAGATTTCCTCTTGAATCGCCTCTTCAATTTCTGTTATAGAGAGATGCGGCTTGATACTTAAATGCAAACCGTCTCTATATGCTCTGAGTGCTACGATTGAATTTGCCATTTGCTGCTCGAATCTCAATTCAATGATGTTGAGAAGACTGCCTCAGTAGAGACAAATTATTGATTACTGTTTTCTAAGGTGTATTAGGAATCTACCAACTGTGCTAAGACATAGGGCCCCTCTGGAATCACCGCAATTTGAGCCGCCGTTCCGTACCGGTCTAAGATTGCTTGAATACCTTCCTGCGGGGTCCTCAGTGGATGCACAAACAGTTTTGATCGCTGGTGATACGGAATCCCATCGGTATAGAAATAGATGTCAGCTTTCCGGGCGACTTTTGCCAATTCTTCGAGTTGCCACTGGTCTATGACAAAGTTTGCTGGATTGTAAAGCCCTTGTACAAACGCGGTGAGATCGTCGGTCTTGAAAATTAGGTCTGTGAACGGCTTGCTGCCGATCCCTTCACTGCACGCTGCGACAAGCAAGATACTCCCTCCCTGTTTAACGATTTCAACAGCAGTTAGCAAGCCTTTGATCGCTTGATAGAATGTTGAATCCAGCGGGTAACCAGCACTCGACACGACGACAGCGTCTGCCGGGGCGGGGAGTGTGACCTTTGCCCGTTTTTCGACGAACGCCGCGCCGACAAGATGAGATTCAACCAGCTCACCGGCGAAAATGCCTGTAATTCTGCGCTGCTTGTCAATCGCCACGTTCAGGTTAAAGTCAACGCCAGCCATTAGTGCGATTTCTGTCGCTTCTTTGTGGAACGGGTTCCCGTCCAAGATCCCCACAGACGACTTTGGGTGCTCCATGAGTTCGGGACCGTGCATCACCTTCATCGTTTCAACGGACGCGATCCCTGGACAGATTGCCTTCCTGCCGCCAGAATAGCCTGCCATTAAGTGCGGCTCAATCAATCCAGTGGTGATTTTCAGATCCGATTCAAGATAGGTTACGTTGATGTAAACTGGCGTGCCGTTCTCGGTTTTGCCTAAGTACGCGTGCGTTTCCGGCTGCTGTGAGAAGTGGTTAACGATTCGGTAGGTCTCCATAATATCGGAGCCGACCATCGTTTCGAGTTCTTCCGCATTAGTTGGACGGTGGATACCGGTAGCAATAAGAATAGTTATTTTTTCGCGAGGAATACCTGCCTGTTCAAGTACTTCCAACATTGGTGGGAGGATTGCTTTGTTGGGTACAGGGCGAGTTATGTCGGAGATCACAATGCAAGCCGATTCGCGACCTCCGGCTAATTCAGCCAAGGGCAGTGAGGCGATGGGATTCGCAATTGCCTCCCGAACCGATCCGTTTTCATCCGGTAGTGGAACACTTCCCGCAATCTCAAGGATCCCAACAACATTCACATCAGGAATCTTCATCGGTAAGGTGCCAGTACCGTATCTCATTTCCACTTTCATGTCGAAGTTGTCCCTTCAGGCTGCCTTAAAAAACGCCAATTGCCTAATGTTAACTCGCTATTGGGTTAATACACTATCCCCTTTTAAAATTATACCGATTTTTGGAAAAGAAAGCAAATTTATTTTACGCTATTCTTGCACTACGCTATTCTTGCACTATAAGTTACTATTTAAAGAGAAAAAACATCATTTTTTCGCCACATATCAGTATATTTTATTCTATTTTACGCGTGTATCTGCCAATTAAGTCAAGGGGAATCGAAAAAAATGATTAAGTTATACCAAAAATGCCTACCTTGTTATAGATATTGTTAGTGAATGTGGCTTTTAAATGCGCAATTTGGTTAACCTTGACTTTTTTCTCACAACGTGTTAAAATTCTTCCGCGAAACTTGTGTATCCAACTACTGGAATTCTCAAGATGGAGAAACATAGCATATGCCACGGATTGAAATTACCACGAAACCAAACGGCGCAGGACGCAATTGGTTGGAAGTCGGCCATTTTGAAACGGATGCGCTCGGACGTAAACAGTGGATGAAAAAGAACGTACCGCATCAGGAATCGAAACTCACTGTAGATAGACAATACTCTTCCCGTGGTGAAACTATCGACTGGATCGTCATCATTCCTGAGAACTATCCGCTCTCTCTCGCCAAGGTTACATACGACCGGCTGAATCCGAAAGAAATTGAAGTGCTCTGGGGCCCTGAGGGGCCCTCTCAAACCGATACGACCCAGGAAGGTAAAATCAAACGCGTCTTTGAACTTGCCGCTGGTAACGATGAACTTATCAATCTACTCAGAGATCTCCTTACCCCTTAATCCTGACCTCTGACCACTTAAGGGCTGGCTTACCATCCGTAACGCTCAGGGCCCCAAGGTTTTGTAATTAATTCTTGTTTCGCCATCACCATAGTTTTGCTTGGAACATCGTCGTATAAGATCACCCCCGGGCCGACTACGCTATAAGAACCGATGCGTCTCCCTGGCATAATTATGGCGTTCACCCCCGTTCGACAATAGTCACCCATATAGGTTGCGTTTGCCCCGGACGGAGGCACCTCATAACGTCCCTCTACCTGTATTGCGGTATCCTTGTCGTCGAATCGAAGCGTTCCGCAGACCGTCGCTGCACCAATATCAGTAGCGCATCCGAAGACCCCGGACATTTCACAGTAGTGGTAGAGATAAACCTTATCGAACAGTACACCGGACATCTCCGCACCGTGCCCAATAATACACTGGTTCCCAATGGCACTGCTACTGACATCACAATAGTCGCTAATCCTGCACTGATCTCCGACAAGAATGTTTCCGTGTAAGATTGCGCCGTTTGTAATGTTATTATTCGCGCCTGCAATGAGTGTACCATTCACAACGACGCGGGGACCAATCACAGTGTTTTTTCCTAAAACGACGTGTCCATTAATTTCTGCCGCATCGGAAATTAGCGCTCCAGGAGCGATCTGATCCGCAGTGACCTGTTTCGCTAGATAGTCAACCATCCGGTTGTTTGCTTCCAGCACGTGCCACGGTTTATCTATATCGACGCAGAAGTCGTTAGTCTGAATTGCCAACACTGTTCTGCCGTTGTCAATCATCAGTTGCAACGATTGGGCGATTTCGGATTCAGGGGGCGGCATCCCACCGACTGGGACCCTTGTGACGATTCCTGGATTCCTTAGAAGATAAGAAGTTGCTCGACTTCGAAAGGCGTACACGCCGCAGAGCCGATGCGAACCCCCGCGCGGATGTCCTTCGATACCGGTAAGTTTTGAGAGACTCTGGTCTTCAGATCCCCCGGTATCAATACCAGCGCAGAGCCAATCGCTTGCGTCTTCGCCGCAGAGAGGTTGGACCAATGCTGCTGCCTCTACGTCGTGTACGCAAAAGTTGCTAATTACAATACGTAGATTTTCAGGCGTGGTTACAATATCGCCGTAAACGACGAGAAAAGGTTCGTTTTCGAGGGATTCTGAGGCTGTCAACACTGCGTTAGCAGTCCCGTCGAGGGGGTGTTGGGTAACAAAAACGACGTTTGGTATGTCGGCGACGGTGCCCCGTACCTGTTGGGCGTGATGCCCTACGACAACGATAATGCGTTGACATCCGACTTCGACCAAATTCTCTACGACTCGCCGCACGATCGGTTTGTTGGCGACAGGGATCGTGCATTTCTGTCTAAATTCCCCGTAGGGCCATACCTTACGCCCTAATCCTGCGGCGAGAACAATTGCGGTATGTATCATCAAAGTATTCCTAATTTCCGCCATGCGATATGCTGGTTCATGAATTCTGCCAAGAACGTTATATCTGGGTAAGCTGTATCCACCTTTTTTTCATAGGGGACAACCCCTATTACTGGCACATCCGTCAATCGTTCAATTTCCAATGGGTTTGTCGCCTCAGCGAGTCCTGCGATCTCTGGGCGCAAACCGTTGAGGATGATCCCCGCAATTTGAATGTTGAACTGTCTCGCGAACCCAACGGTTAGGAGTGTATGATTCAGGGTTCCCAATCCTACCTGGGCAACTATGAGAATCGGCAATTGCAGTTTATTGATGAGATGCACCACAAGAAAGTCGTCCAGAATCGGCACTGCGATCCCTCCGACCCCTTCCACGATGAGGAAGTTGTATTTCTGTTGGAGTTTTGCGACAGCAGTGTCGATATGTGAAAGGTCAATTTTCCGCTCTTCAATTCGCGCTGCCACGGACGGGGCTAACGGATGTCGGAGGGCGATGGGGTTAATCAGAGGAAGTTCGTCATCAATCTGAGCAGCGTGTTTGAGGAACCGAGCATCAGCGGTGTCGCCCGCACTGATGGGCTTCATCACACCGACGTTTGTCCCGGATTGTTTGAGCGAGGCAGCGAACCCACCTGCTATGACGGTCTTCCCGATTTCTGTCCCTGTACCTGTAATAAAGATACCTTGTGTCATAATATTTCTTAGCCTAACGTGAGTTTGGAAAAAGAGCTTTCGTGCGTATCGTAGGGGACAGGGCACCTCGCCCGCAGGGTTAGGAGACCTAACCCCTACAATAATATCTGCACATATTCTTAGCATGTGCTATATACCAGTCCCACCTTAGTATACGTGAAAAGGTAATTTTCGTCAAGGAATTAGCGATCAGCGGTAAACGGTCAGCAGTCAGGTCATTATCCCGACTGTTCGGACAAATTGGGCAGACCCCTTAAAACGAAATAGCCCTATGGAAAGATTGCGCTCAGATCCCTTTTCTGTTATACTTGATATAATCATAACTGATTTTTTTCTATCTGAACGGATTCTGGAACCTATCCATAAGGAAGAATGTATGGGCTATAATGATGGTAGAAAACAGCTACTGCGTATCTTGAAGCTAATAGACCGCCTCCAACGAACAAGATACGGCATCACAGTCAGAGATTTGGCAGACATCTATGAGGTCAATAAGACGCGTATCTATGATGATCTGAAAGTTATCGGAGAATTCTACGAACTGAAAAAGGATAGAGGTTCCTATTCGATTGAGGCCAACCGTCCGCTGCGCTGGCCCCGTATCACATCGGAAGAAGCCCGGGTTCTGGAATTAGTGATTATGGCTTCGCCCCTTGCAAAAGAACAGTCTTTTAAGGCATCTCTCAAAAGCGTCTTGGAAAAACTTGACACGTCCCTCGCTGAACACATCCAATCAAAATTGGAAACGGATGGTCCCGCACAACTTGAGCGCGGCAGTCGAACTGCGGTTGAGGAGACTCTCGACCTCTCTGAGAATGTAGAACCCTACAGGCGTGATAGTGATAATGACGTTGAGGAAAACTTTCGCGTTTTGGAGGAGGCACTTTACGAACAAAAGGCGGTTCGGGCAGCGTACCAACCCGGGGGCAAAACGGAGCTCATTAGCCATGTCCTTCATCCGTACGCCATCTTCTTCCGAAGATCGGATTGGTATCTTGAGGCGCGTTCCAACCTATCTGAGAACGCATCCTTAACTTTCAAAATCCTCCGCTTCCGTGATGTCACCTTGACCGATGAAATCTTTGAAACGCCTGCGGACTTTTCATTGTCCGAAGAATTGGCATCTCGCTGGGAGCTCTTTAGTGGGGAACCGATCGACGTAACGCTCAAAATTGCCGCGCACAAGGCGTATCTCGTTACGGAAAAGGAACGCCATCGGTCGCAAAAGATTATAGAACGGTGTCCAGATGGGGCTGTGATTGTCGATTATGAGGTACCGAAAGAGGAGTTTATGTTTTGGGTGTTGAGTCTTGGCGACGCAGCAGAAATACTTGATCCGCCAGAGTTTCGGGAGGAATTTCAGGAGATTGTGCGCCGGATGCATGGCATCTATTCGGGAGATTTGGAGGGGGTGTAGAAATTGTTTGCGTTTTTGGGTTGACCAGCGAGATGGGACCGTTTATAATAACATCGGAGTGTTGGCAAAAAGTATCTCGATTGCGGGATTGAAAAATTGGAATTTTTGTATGCCACATTCCAACATTTTAAGCACTTTAAGATGTTGATAAGAAGTCTCTCGATTACGAGATAAAAAAAAATTTGCAATACAGGTTAAAATGTGCTATCATTAATTTTAGCAGTCATTGGTATTATAAGTATGACACAAAAATCAAGACAAAAAGGAAATGTTGAGCAAACTTAGACCAATAGAAGCGAAACGAATCGATCTCTGGGTCGATGAGTCTGGACAAGACACAAGAGGTAAATTGTTCATTGTCGCGGGGGCAGTAGTGGCCGCAGAAAATAGAGATGAGGCCCGCCAATTTTATGTATCCCTAGAGAAGCTCTCGGGCAAAGGCAAGGTCAAATGGGCAGCTGCAGAGAAAAATAAACGTTTAACTTACCTACGTACCGTAATTCGAGAAGACGCTCCGGTTGATGTCATACGCTTCTACAGTGAATTCCGTCAAACAACGGATTATGATGGAGCAACAGTTGAAGGTATTGCAAGAGTAGTCCATAGGTTGCAACGTTCCGCTTCTCGTATATACATCCATGTTGATGGACTCACTCGACCTAAATGCAGCAAGTACAAAGCTCGCTTGCGACGGTTAGCGTGCCGCCGTGTTAAAGATGTGAGGGGAATCAGGAAAAGACAAAACGAGCCGCTCATAAGATTAGCAGATGCTCTAGCTGGGGGTATAGGGGCATCGCGAAAACATCAGAATAGCGAACTTGCTGAACTTCTTTCGCAAGCTGAGAAAGATGGAACGCTTGTTAAACTTTAAAACGGAAAACCACCCTCGTCAGAGGGTGGACAACCTATTCTCCCGGCCGGCCGGAAGACAGCTCAACCTACGTAATAGTTTTCGGCTGTGATTTTACTTCTGAGATTGGGCAAAAAACCACCTTAGTGAAAAGGTGGGCAACCTATCCTGCTGACCGGTCAGCAGGCAGCTCAGCCTACGCAAAGTTTTCGGCTGCTACTTTACTTCTGCATAAAAATTACATAATAATAGTATATCTTACTTTTGCACAAAAGTCAAGAAAATTTTCGTAATTTCTTGACTTTTTTTCAAAAAAATACTGAATTTTCAAATTTTTAAGGCGATTTTTTTTGACTTTTGCCTAAAACGCTAATTTTACATGGTATTATTAATACAACTGGCAATCAAAGAGGGGGAAAATGCATGATTAACATCACACAGCATCGAACTAAAATCTTGGCCTCTCACTTCGCTGCAATGGTGGAAACACACCAGAAGTCGAATGAACTTGGGGTTTTCGTCCGCTATAATAAAGACGAATATCAACACCTCAAGCGGTGGTGGGATAGTATGGATGCTTTACGAATCATCCGGTATGCTCACCAGGAAATAGGGATCCCGATCAGTGATGAGGAAACATCCTCAAATCCAATTGATCATCTTTCTCAGCATGCAGACGGAACCATTCTCTTCGTTGGCAAGCCGATCGGTAAAATCTACAATTATTACCGGACCGTGCTTCCGCAAGAGATCCAGATTCGCCTTGCTTATGACACACTGATTGAAGGGTTTATGGTATTCTTACAGCAAAGGAAATACGCTATTCGCCTTTCTGAAAATCAGTTAACGGTTAGCTTGTTTATTCCGGGGGGCGATTTTCAGCTTACAAACGAGTGGCAACAGTTCATCGAAAAATTTGCTTACTCGGAAAAAGAACTGTATAAGTCCTTTACACTGTTCGTAAACAGTATGAAACTGACTAACAACGGTTTTGGCCACATCCATTTTCCATCAGTGACAGAGGCCATGAAACTTTGGCAAGCGGCGTTTTATATAGCTACGCTCAGGGAAAGAGTCGTCCGAGACTCTGATAACTATAAGAAAGCCAAGACTGACAAGGATCGAGAAGTTGCTGCAAAAGAGAGCAAAAAGGAACTCAAACAACTCTTAACAGAATTGCGTAGTGAATTGCAGACAAGTTTCTACGGTTCTGATGAAGTTAATAAAATTACTAGGCTTTTTGATAAGGCTTGGAAACTGTCCAATCAATTTAACCGAAAGGGTGGGAGTCAATTTCTCAAGACGGTAAAGCCTCGCATACATGGAGGAAAAATTGAAGATAAGATTATTAAAATTCTAAGCGAACAGGTAAGACCTCTGAATTGCCCGCTTGCCCCGGTTGACGAGATAGCCCAGCCCTCTGTATACGGCGCGGGGGACACTGCCAAAAATCGGTGCTACAGTTGTGGTGGACATCTGCCTCCCAAAAGCGAAACCCGCCGCTTTAAGGGCAAATTGAAGGCAAACCGATGGGTCTTCAAATCCCCGTCGCAAAGATTGCAATCTGGAAGCGGACAAAAAGAACCTTCTATATGCTTGGACTGTCTTGCAGTCGCCTTCGGTTGTCCAATTAAGGTGGCAGATGGTGCAATCATCGTCCGTTTGTCGACTTCAAACGGAGAAAACGAATTGGTTTCGCCTGAGAAATATCTCCAAATGTTAACACTCGGTGAACTAAATCTGATCGCTGGACGCTATCTACTGATTCAATGCACTGAAAAACGAGGTAGCTCAAAACCCATATCAGAAAAAATCGGACAGGTCCAGTATGCACTCTGGCGGGTGGCACAAACGCTACCGACTGGTGCTCTTGAGAAAATGCGATTCACGCTTTTCACAGGTGAGTCGGAGATTAGGTTGCCAACGCGACAGTTAGTCTGGCTTAGTTATCTTAACAACATTTTTAAACCAAGCCTTATCGCGAATGGCAAAGATAATATACCGCTATGCCAAGCGATACGGCTCATTCAAAAAGACGAAGTAATCTCTGCAACTTATAAACTCGTAACCGCAGAATTTCCTAAAGTTACGCCAATCCGCAATAGGTCATATAGCGAAAAACGGAGTCTTGAGGAACTCCGTGAAAAGCACTGTGACTTACTCAAATATTCCTCAAAAGGAGACAAACTGATGGAAAAACAAGCTGAGTTTTATCATGATGTCGCAGCACTCACAGGGTTGACTTATGCGTATTGTGATTATGTCCGCAGTGAACTCAGAAAAAGGGAGAATCTTGATACTGTCCAGCGCGAAGTCAAAAAGCTCATTGAGAAAGTTGTAAATCCGAGTTTTTTCAGTTATAAAGCTTCGGACATCCTCCCAGGTACGCGCGCTACAATGTACCGCAACGATGACAACTATTTCTGTTACGATCAAGCGAAGTTGCTGTTGGAAAACACCCTCGAGGTGCAAATGTCCGATCGTGCAAAGCCTGATGAGAAGGGCTCCGAACCACTGGCGATTTACTTTGATGATATCCTCAATGCTTATGCTAAGTTATCTAAAAAGTACGAAAAGGCACAGCTGCGAAAGTTATCATATCAACTTAAACTAAACCTTCACGCGAAGTTCGCATCACTATTTAGTTAGAAAGGGGATTAAACAAATGGCAATTAACGTGAAATCTGGACTTGAGAACTATTCGGACGAACCGCGTTTCCACTTCGACATTTACGCAATTCTTGAAGGCGGCCAAGAGCTCTTCTTTGGACACGAAACGCAGGTGAATGTTAACATCGTTGAAACAGTTACTATTCCCACCTCTGATAATAAGGGGTCGGGAAACGAATTGGAGAAATGTTATCTATCTCCAACAAAGCGCCGCGGGGTAGAACGCCGATCACTGATTTGGGCACCCACGGGCAATGGACTATTAGGGGACACGCTGAGTTGCGGAATCCCGCATACGTGTAGCAAAGTAGAGTGTCCAATCTGCCGCGTCTTTGGTGGGCTCATCACAAGTAAAACTAAAGTTGAAGGCGAATCTAAAGAACGTCCGCCAACAACGCTTATCGGACGTCTTACACACAGCGGTGGAGTTGCTATTCAAGAATTGGGGCCTGAAGAAAAACAGCGAGCAATGCACCCCTCAATGTTAACGAAACATCCGGGAAAGGAACCAACACCGACACCTTTCAAGCGGGAATACAATCAACCGGGTCTTCTCTATCCCGTCTACAACCACTGCTTGAGTATAACAGAGATCGAATTTTCGACTGTGGCTTATGCATTTATGGGCGCCTTAGCCCGGTTAGGGGCAGGTAATCCGAAGGGCGTTAAAATTTATGATGCCCCGCTTGTAAAACATATAGATGAACCTTGGATCGTTGTTGACAGATATCTGTCTCCACTTGGCAAACGCCCCGTAGTTTCCCCTGCTATTACAGATGTTGAAAAAGCGAAAAAGCAGTTTAAAAACGCCGTCTTTTCGGTTGCAGGGAGCCAACAAGAACCTGCCAGCGAATTGAATCGAGGAAGTTTCCATCGCTATGTTGGGAATGCTGCTATCGCTAAGTTATCAGAGTATCTGGGCAAATTTGAAGAGGAGGTACTCAATGTGGATGCTGAAACTAGTGATTAAGCCGACATCGGGGTTAACATTCCGACGGATGCCCTCCTCGATCCTACATATTAGTACGTACCCGTTTCTGCCTCCCACAACCATGTCAGGTTTTCTACGTCGACTAAAGCTGCTGGAGGTTGGACACCTCCCGGAAACCGCCGTCAAAAATCCAGATTACTATGCCCTGCCGCCTCAACTCTGCACGCTTGGGGCATATCCAAGGGTAGGCGAGTATCACATTCACAAAACAAAGCGTCAGGGAATCAGATCCTTTAATCATAACGCTTTCTCAAGAATCTTCCGGTCTCAAGACTCAAAGGAAGTCTATCAACTCCACACGTGGGAGTACCTCTTTGCTGACGCGCTTATTGGTTACATAGTTTCGGAAGACGCTGAGCTCCTGAGCCAATTGAAAACGGTTGAAAACTTCGGTTGTAAAATCGGCAAAGAAGGTTACGCATTCATAGATAGGATTTGCGGGCCGACTGAACTGACTCTGACACAGGTAGACGCAGAACCTAATACGCTTCTGCCCGGAACAGCACTTGTTGGACAACCATGTGAGGCATTTCCGTTGTACCGCTATGCGTGGGGACCGGGCGCAGCTAGTCGCACAAATCTTGAAAATCTTGAACCGAGTTCTATTAAAGGGTTCATTCCATTTGTCGCCGGACAGGTTCCCGGAGAAATTAAATTGGAATACTATACCGATGGGACAATTCACCTCCCAAAATTTTTCATTGATGAACTGCGGAAAGGAGAAACAGGTGACTAAGGCAATAGATACTGTGAAGGTAGGTCGAGTTTTCTTTAAACCTGAGAACGGCCCCAATGTAGAAAAGTTAACCGTTCTCACATTGGATAGCCATGTTGGAAATGTTGTCCGGCTAGCCAAGCAGTTTGATTCTAAGTGTTTCAAAGTTGATTGTAGCGAAACTCGCGAGTGGTTGATACGTGCCGCCCAAAAGCATGATGATGCGAAACCAGAGACCTTCCGCATAACCTACCGGGGTTGGAAGGAAAACGCCCCCAAATCCTTAGGCTATTCCTTTGCAGGACACCGTTTTAGAGTTGCTGATGACAATCGCTATGTCGAATTGCTCATCCGTCTCCATCACGAATTCTCTGTTGAAGGCATCGTTGAAGCACAAGCACAACTTGAGGCGAGAAAACAGGACGGTAAGAGAGAATTTACCGATACCGCAGTCAGAAACTTTCCAATAGATCTCTACATTTTAGAGATGTGCGACCAGATTGAGGCAGAACTCGAAACTTACGCTTTCACTTGTGATGTCCAACCGCGCGTGTTTATGGATTTTCACTCCCGTATGCGTGAAGATAGCAAGATTGAAGTTAATCCTTATCCGTTTGATAAAAAGGAAATTTCTTTGTCGCTTGCCTATTATGAATTCAATTTACCTAAGCAAGCTCGCGATCAGATAGTCGAAACTTTGAGGGGGAACAAACCTGAAGAAGGGCAGAGCGCTCTCAAAAACATTATTATTACAGCACACAACTACACGGACTGCCAAAAGAAGGAGATAATTTTATGCAAAGCGCATTAGAGGTGTATCAGCAGTTTGCAGGTTCCGAATTCAAGCCTAACCCCATGCAGGAGGAGTTATTCACTCACATTACAACCGAGGGGAACAATCCTGCGCTTTTACTTAAAGCCCCCACAGGCAGCGGAAAGACAGAATCCGTACTCATCCCAAGCCTGAGTTCTAATCGCAGACTTTTTCTTATGTTTCCTTCGCGAAGTCTTGTTGACGACCAAATCGAGCGATGTGAAAAATACCTCCAGCGTGCATCAAAAAACACAGATAGCCCTTATGCATTAGTCGTTGATACAGGAGCCGAATCCGAACGTACCGTTTTTGAGGATGGCAAGAAATTGCCAAAAGGGGCACGTCATCTCTACGATGGTGATGTTATCCTTACAACCTTTGACAAATTCTTATACCGCTTTTTCGGATTTGGTGAACCTAATAAGTCTTATATTTTCCCATTCCGAATTCATCATAGTCCACGACAGAACCTTTTCTGCTTTGATGAAGCACATGCCTACGATCAGGTTGCCTTTGTCAATTTCGAGCGCCTTGTTAAAGCACTTTACAAAGCCAACTTGGATATGGTTGTTATGACAGCAACGATGCCCGAAACCTATCAGAAAGAGTTGAATTTTTTGGATACGGTCGATTATATTACAGGGGAAAGTCAGTTGAAACTGGAAGAATGGCAGGAAAAAAAACAAAATCGACAATATTCCAATAAAACAATTGAGCATATCGCCGCAAAACCAAAAGAGATTAGAAACGAAATCTGTGCCTATATATATCAGCGGTACGAGTCAGGCAAGCGGACTATTGTCACTATTGAAATGATTGAAGATCTCATTCCGGTTTATCAATTCATGAAAGATCGGAACGGTGGAGAGAACATTTTTCTCTATCACGGTAGACTTTCCAATCCACAACGCAAGAATATCTATCGCAAACTAAAGGAACGTGAAGACAGTAAGCAAGGTTATCTGCTTTTCACAACGAGTGCTATTGAGGTCGGATGTGACCTTGACGCACACCTACTAATCACACAATTGTGTAATCCTGATTCGCTTATCCAACGCGCAGGGCGGTGCAATCGCAAGGGGCAGATTTCTGATGCTAAAATCGTCATTGTAGGTAACAAAATTCCGGCTTTTCTCTCTGTCCTTTCTGAAGAAAAAACAGAGAAATACCTTGAGAAATTGCAGCAGCAAAGTGGAGACAATTTCAAGCCGGACGACATCCTTGAACTCATGGAATACACACCACACTCCGACTATAGGGCGGAAGTACTCTTTGACATGTTATATGATTACGTCTACGAGGCACGATTGGAGAACAAACCTTTGCACGATAGAGGACTTGTGATTACGCGGAGTTTTGAACCCTCAATCACCCTTACAACCAAAGTACCGGCAGCGGGGACAAAGCACCGACCCCAAAATGATGTGAGTGTATCCATCCGAAGTTGTATAGCAAGAGTAGAGGATAGTGAGTCCGTCAACCCAGATTTTAAGGTATACCAGCGGTTTTATGATGAATATAACGAGGAATTTAAGTTTGTAGAGCTTAGTCGGAGCGGAAGTATCTATTTTAAAGATCTCTTTATTGAGGTGCCTGAAGATGATTTTTCTCAGGAATTAGGGTACATTAAACCCCCCAAAGTATTTGAAGACCGGGGTACCCAGGGGTATCGACGAAATTTCATATACCGCACGACCGACGAAAACGGCGAAACTAAGAACATCTGGTTGCACTATCTAAAGGATTTTGAGAAAACGGAATCCGAAGAAACAATATTGCTGCCACCTCTGGAACCGGTTGAAACAAAACCTAAAAAACCTATTGAAGCTGCTTTAGATCCACCAGAAGACGGCAAACAGTTACCTCTTTTCGAGCGTTGAGTAAGGAGACCCACCCATGCCAATCAGCACACAAATCTCACTCATACCCGAAACCGATGTAACGCTCCGACCCACAATGGGACACCATGCACACGCCGCGTTCCTCTCTATCCTCAAAAAGAGCAGCCCAGAAATTGCAGCGGCGGTTCACGCCCACGCAGCACAAAAACCTTTTACCGTCTCGCCACTCATCGCGAAGATGGAAAAACGCGGAAATCTCTGTCACATCAAAGCAGGCACCGAGTGCAGACTCCGATTCACGTTCCTTGATGACGAGTTGTTTCAACACTTCGGAAAAGCTTTCTTGACACTCGCGATGCCTCCCATTCGTTTGGGGGAAGCGACGTTTCAAGTCAGACAGATGGTCTCGCACGCTACGGAGGAGCGGAGCTGGGGCAAAAGCGAAACTTACGAGGAACTCATCCAATCCGCAAAGATGGAGACAGAGATGTGTTTTCGATTCTATTCACCGACAGCTTTTCGTCGAATGACACCGCGCGGGCAGAAAACCCGTAACGACGCATACCTTGATATAATGCGATGTTATCAGAGCTGGATTAACAAGTGGAACGCCTTCGCACCTATCAAACTTGACAGAGCCGAAATCCTCGCTTTCGTTACAGCGTATGGTCAGGTGATGAACGTGAGATCGGAATCTCGGAAACACAACTTCGGAAAGCATACCGAACTCGGCTGGGTCGGGTCGTGCACGTGTGTTTTTTATCCTAAAGATTCGCTTGATGAAAGGCTGCTACGCGTGGTGAACTGGCTGGCGGATTTCGCTTTCTATTGCGGCACGGGTTACAAAACAACGATGGGTATGGGACAAACGCGAAGGGTCGATTGAGCCCAAAGGAGCAGAAAGCCATGTCAGAAACCTACATACCACTTTCACAAATAAACACTTATGTCTTCTGTCCTCGACGGTTTTACTATGAATCCATTGAGGGACATCAAGTCGTCAATGCCCACGTTGAGGAAGGCAAAATCAAACATGAACATGTCCACACAGCCGTAACGGATCGAAAAAAAGGAGACAAGACGATCTCGCGCCGACAGTACCTCGCTTCTGATACACTCGGTGTCTCTGGTTACACCGATCTTGTAGAGGAGAAAAACGGTATTCCCTATCCAGTCGAATTCAAAAAAGCAGGCATGGGGAATTGGCTTAACGATCAGGTTCAACTCTGCTTGCAGGGATTGTTGTTAGAGGAGAAAACAGGGGTCTCCATCCCACACGGCTATATCTTCTATATCGGCTCCAAACGGCGGCGCAAAGTTCCATTTGATCAGGAATTACGAGAGACAACCCGCCGCTATGTAGAAGCGGCACGCACCTTACTCGACTCAAGGAAGATTCCGAAACCTATCCACGACAATCGATGTAACGGATGCAGCGTCCGTCCGATTTGCCTTCCTGATGAGGTGGCATATCTCGAAGAGTTGGATGAACGTCCGAAGCGCATCAAACCCGCACTCGGCATTGATAACGTCCTATACGTTGATGAGCAAGGATGTGCTATCAAAAAGACAGGCGAACGCATCTTAGTTGCCAAAGAAAATGAGATTCTACGCGACATCCCGCTTATCCACCTTGGACAGGTCGTTATCTCTGGCAACGTTAATCTTACCACTCCGGCGATGCAGACGCTCTTACATGAAGGTATTCCAGTGGTATTCCTTTCCCCGTATGGACGATACCACGGCTCCCTAACACCACAAGTATCTCGGAATTCCCTTTTACGGTCCGCACAGCACCGCGTTGCAAATGATCCAGAAACGTGTCTCAAGCTCTCGAAAGCGTTTGTTCACGGAAAATTGACGAACATGCGCACAATGCTCCAACGCCGAAAATGGCAAGCAACCGACAAAACAGATGCCGCCTTGGAGCCTCTATTGAGAAATATAAAGGCAATTCAGGCAATGGAGAAACGGGTTAAGGCAGCAACAGAACTTTCACAATTATTGGGAATGGAAGGGAACGCTTCTGCCTCCTATTTCGGATCCTTTGATTTCATGCTCAAATCGGAGTTAGGCTTTGATTTCCAGCGTAGAAGCCGTCGACCACCGGCAGACCCGACCAATGCCCTTCTCAGTTTCGCCTATTCGCTTCTGACAGCAGACCTCATGTCAGCGATACAGACAGTAGGGCTTGATCCATACATCGGTTTCTTCCACCAATTAAAGTATGGAAAACCGTGTCTCGCCCTCGATTTAATGGAGGAATTTCGTCCCGTTATCTCGGATTCCGTCGTCATTACCTTAATCAACAACAAACGTATTAAGCCTGTGGATTTCACACACTCCCACGGTGGGTGGTATCTGAAACCCCATCGACGTAAAGTCTTCTACGCGGCGTATGAGACTCGGAAGAATGAGACCATTACGCATCCTGTGTTTAAATACAAATTGACATTTCGGCGCGCAATGGAATTACAGGTCCGTTTGCTCGCGAAGTATCTAACAGGTGAAATTCAGCAATATACACCTTTGACGATCCGGTAGCATCGAAACCCGCAAGCAAAAAAGAAAACGGAAGGGGAGGCATAGGTCGGACTTCCATCCTTCCAATCTTCCAATCGATCCCGACCTCAGCGGAAAAAACTTAATGAGGAGTGACCATGTATTACACAGTCGCTTATGATGTCACTGACGATAAACGTCGGAACAGAGTCGCCAAAATTCTCAAGGACTTTGGGACCCGTATCCAATATAGCGTCTTTGAGTGCAACACAGACCGACGTGCCCAGCTGCGGTTGCAGAACAAATTAGAAGAGATAATTGATTTCCGAGAGGATACGATTACTTTTTACCATCTTTGTACGGCGTGTGAAAGACAGATTGACCGCATAGGTTTAAAAAAAGGTCTTGATAAAAGATCGTATATTGTGTAAAATTGATTCTATGAGCGGCAGGGGCCCGAAAAGTCTTGTACCCTCATAGGTATATAGGGAACCCGATGTGTCGTGCTTTGAGACAATTCCTTCCATGTTTTGGGTATTTTCGCGCATCTGCAAATTCGCCGCGCGCGGAATCGCTATGGATGAAGGCACGTACAGTAAGGCTCGACAAGGGGCGGACTTGAAAAGAGAAGATACTCGATTACGAGATTGAAACAGACAACGCCGTCCGACGTGCCTGCCGACTGCCCGGCTTGAAAAGAGAAGATACTCGATTACGAGATTGAAACGCAGATAGCCTTTGCCACTGAGGAGATAGCCGTGTTGAACTTGAAAAGAGAAGATACTCGATTACGAGATTGAAACGGAAAGCACGGGTGGCGTTAATATCGCGCTCGGTTCTTGAAAAGAGAAGATACTCGATTACGAGATTGAAACCCTTTCTTATGTAATTTGTTCGGGTTCTCTATCTATAGGCTTGAAAAGAGAAGATACTCGATTACGAGATTGAAACATCGGAATATCATACGTATTTGCAGTAGAACTATCTGTCGCACTTGAAAAGAGAAGATACTCGATTACGAGATTGAAACTCAATATCGCGTAGGTCACGATTGAGTTCCGTTTTATTCTTGAAAAGAGAAGATACTCGATTACGAGATTGAAACTGCAAGCCGCAAAGCGGCGATTTTTTCGGTACAGGTGTCTTGAAAAGAGAAGATACTCGATTACGAGATTGAAACTGGCTGGGAACGCGAGCAGACGACTCGGAAATATACTGTCCTTGAAAAGAGAAGATACTCGATTACGAGATTGAAACAGGATATTCGTTAACCGTTTATCATCAGAAAGCATCTCTTGAAAAGAGAAGATACTCGATTACGAGATTGAAACCCCCTTGCATCCTCCGCAAACGGTGCCACAACAAACAACTTGAAAAGAGAAGATACTCGATTACGAGATTGAAACCATACCACACATTCCCTTGTTGACGCCCCATGTGAGCTTGAAAAGAGAAGATACTCGATTACGAGATTGAAACCACGACTGACAGCATAAGCGTTCACCTCATTCTGGACACTTGAAAAGAGAAGATACTCGATTACGAGATTGAAACCGAGGGCGGTGACATTTATATCCCGGACAGCACCTTAGATGCTTGAAAAGAGAAGATACTCGATTACGAGATTGAAACTGATATATCGTTGCTAACCAACCGTGATGACTGGTTACTTGAAAAGAGAAGATACTCGATTACGAGATTGAAACTGTGCGTGTCCAGAATGAGGTGAATGCTTATGCTGTCAGCTTGAAAAGAGAAGATACTCGATTACGAGATTGAAACTCCAGGATGGTGTAATGGCGGCAGCGTATGCAACGAACTTGAAAAGAGAAGATACTCGATTACGAGATTGAAACATCAGGTCCTTCTGGCAGTTGCGCGGCTATGGGTGCTTCGCTTGAAAAGAGAAGATACTCGATTACGAGATTGAAACTTAACGCTATTCAACTGCATGAGCCGACCGTTGTGACTTGAAAAGAGAAGATACTCGATTACGAGATTGAAACAGGATGTTGTCGGTGCCCGCGAAACCCCCTGGGGCGTAGACTTGAAAAGAGAAGATACTCGATTACGAGATTGAAACCGAAGTGAACGGCGCGCCGTAGGCAATTATTACTTTTTGGCTTGAAAAGAGAAGATACTCGATTACGAGATTGAAACGCTTGATATAGGCCTGGGTCGGTGTCATTTGCATCATCTTGAAAAGAGAAGATACTCGATTACGAGATTGAAACTGACAAATTTAACGCCGTTTCTTGTCAAAATGACAAGACTTGAAAAGAGAAGATACTCGATTACGAGATTGAAACACTCGGTCGCCATACCCCCCAATCGCCCCCTGCTTCTTGAAAAGAGAAGATACTCGATTACGAGATTGAAACTTCGTAAAGCCAGTGTTTTCTAAATCCATTTTATCGCCCTTGAAAAGAGAAGATACTCGATTACGAGATTGAAACTGTATTTTTGTTTTTTCCTTGTGAAAATAATGCATTTCTTGAAAAGAGAAGATACTCGATTACGAGATTGAAACATTTGAGGAACGTTTCACAAGTCAAAATTTACGGTGGCTTGAAAAGAGAAGATACTCGATTACGAGATTGAAACGGATAACACGCTGGAGGGGATTTACCACGACAGGTTTTTTACTTGAAAAGAGAAGATACTCGATTACGAGATTGAAACCTGTATGATGTGCTTTTAAAGTTGTAAGTAATTTTTCACTTGAAAAGAGAAGATACTCGATTACGAGATTGAAACCTATTATGGTGAATTCGTTCTCACTTAACCGGTGTTGTACTTGAAAAGAGAAGATACTCGATTACGAGATTGAAACTGCGCGCGCTGGAGGGTTTTGATGAGGTTGCTTGGCTTGAAAAGAGAAGATACTCGATTACGAGATTGAAACATTTCAGATACTTACTTATGGTCAAAGTTGGTATTGGACTTGAAAAGAGAAGATACTCGATTACGAGATTGAAACTACTCGATGGAATTCATTTGATTCAGCGGGCGTTAAAACTTGAAAAGAGAAGATACTCGATTACGAGATTGAAACCAGATTGTCGAGCCACTGCCGAAATCAGTGCATCATGCTCCGCGAAGTTGTCTTGAAAAGAGAAGATACTCGATTACGAGATTGAAACCAGATTGTCGAAGGCGAGGATACCACTTTTGATTTCTTGAAAAGAGAAGATACTCGATTACGAGATTGAAACAATCCTTGAGATACGCGACACGTTAGCCGATATCCCCTTGAAAAGAGAAGATACTCGATTACGAGATTGAAACCAGATGATATGTGTCCCGCAGGTTTTTGACTGCCGTGACTTGAAAAGAGAAGATACTCGATTACGAGATTGAAACTTATCTGCAATTACGCCTTCAACACCTAAGTCTCTACTTGAAAAGAGAAGATACTCGATTACGAGATTGAAACTATGTGTAGGACCGCACAAACTTGCTTTTCAGAAAGATCTTGAAAAGAGAAGATACTCGATTACGAGATTGAAACCAGCAGGTCCAGTCGTTTGATAGAGTGCGGGATCGTCCTTGAAAAGAGAAGATACTCGATTACGAGATTGAAACGCGACGGGGAACGCCGTGTTTCTTGAGCTTGCCGAGGATCACTTGAAAAGAGAAGATACTCGATTACGAGATTGAAACTCACGAGATGACGAACAAGATACCCGACAAGCAGCGCGACTTGAAAAGAGAAGATACTCGATTACGAGATTGAAACTCTCCTTGGGGCATTCTGGGTGTGCCCCAACCCTTGATTTCTTGAAAAGAGAAGATACTCGATTACGAGATTGAAACATATCGTGAATGGCAAATCCCCTTTGGGTTGGTTCACTTGAAAAGAGAAGATACTCGATTACGAGATTGAAACAGAATTATCTCCGCTAACGCCATGCCCAGCCCCGTCTTGAAAAGAGAAGATACTCGATTACGAGATTGAAACCCGCTAGTCCGCCCCCGATGCAGCCAGCCACTTGCACCTTGAAAAGAGAAGATACTCGATTACGAGATTGAAACTCGTCGTCTTTTGCTTCTTGGCGGGTATCGGCTTTACTTGAAAAGAGAAGATACTCGATTACGAGATTGAAACTCATTAGGATTGCGGCTACATCTCGGGTGGGTAGCCTTGAAAAGAGAAGATACTCGATTACGAGATTGAAACTAATTAATATATCAAATCAAGGGTTGTGGCACACCCCGCTTGAAAAGAGAAGATACTCGATTACGAGATTGAAACTAGGTGTTCTGCGTCTGCCGTCAAAGCGCGCATATTGCTGACTTGAAAAGAGAAGATACTCGATTACGAGATTGAAACCATATTATCGGATAACATGGACGCGTTATATCGTGCGACTTGAAAAGAGAAGATACTCGATTACGAGATTGAAACCCGTAACTGCTGGATGCTCTGCAACGCCTGAGCCTCCTTGAAAAGAGAAGATACTCGATTACGAGATTGAAACACAAACCGTTCATCCAGTTCGGGCAATTCTACATGCACCTTGAAAAGAGAAGATACTCGATTACGAGATTGAAACAGGCACTCGACCTCCCCCATCGCCCATCCAAACCACGCACTTGAAAAGAGAAGATACTCGATTACGAGATTGAAACGAATAGAAAAAGCGACATGCACAGTCACAGTGCACTTGAAAAGAGAAGATACTCGATTACGAGATTGAAACAGGGGATCGGCGTGACGGTGCCTGTCCAGCGCGGGCCGCTTGAAAAGAGAAGATACTCGATTACGAGATTGAAACAATTTAACTGGTTAGATTACGAGAATAAATTTTATCTTCTTGAAAAGAGAAGATACTCGATTACGAGATTGAAACTTCGTAATGTGTTTAATGACCGTTGGGCAACAGCGGAACTTGAAAAGAGAAGATACTCGATTACGAGATTGAAACTCTGATTTTCTTGATAGTTGGAGGGTGGTATCCTCTACCGACTTGAAAAGAGAAGATACTCGATTACGAGATTGAAACATATTAGTATATCTAATCGTGAGTGCAGACTCTTTGTATTCCTTGAAAAGAGAAGATACTCGATTACGAGATTGAAACAAGAAAAGACTCCCAAGCCTCCTCAATCTCCTCATCCTTGAAAAGAGAAGATACTCGATTACGAGATTGAAACATACGAAAGCAATAACAGCCTTTAAAAATAATAATCCTTGAAAAGAGAAGATACTCGATTACGAGATTGAAACATTTGAACTACGATATTCTTAAAACCAGGCAAACTTTCAAACTTGAAAAGAGAAGATACTCGATTACGAGATTGAAACTTGAACGGTTTATCAGCGATTTTGATGAACAAAAACTTGAAAAGAGAAGATACTCGATTACGAGATTGAAACAAATCAATAGTCGGTGTTTGTTCTGAAGCAGTGTTAAATTGAACTTGAAAAGAGAAGATACTCGATTACGAGATTGAAACTTTTTATAAATATAGTATGGATCATACTGTATTGGCAGAACTTGAAAAGAGAAGATACTCGATTACGAGATTGAAACGATAACGCGCCTGCAGTTGTGCTTTGGATACTGGATATCTTGAAAAGAGAAGATACTCGATTACGAGATTGAAACAAATAGGCGAAGATATTAATCGTGAAGGACTATTAGACTTGAAAAGAGAAGATACTCGATTACGAGATTGAAACATCGATATAATATATCGATTGGGGCGATTCTATTTTTATCCCTTGAAAAGAGAAGATACTCGATTACGAGATTGAAACAGCTCGACTACGAGATCGAAGGTACTAACGTAGAATTCTTGAAAAGAGAAGATACTCGATTACGAGATTGAAACTTAAATCGAAATAAAACATAACTTCATAGCTTATAACTACTTGAAAAGAGAAGATACTCGATTACGAGATTGAAACAATTTTACTAAGTATATAAAAGATAAGCTACCCAAGCCTTGAAAAGAGAAGATACTCGATTACGAGATTGAAACGCGCCACAGAAGTAAGGATTGCAACAGAATCCATTACTTGAAAAGAGAAGATACTCGATTACGAGATTGAAACGAGTTAAACCAAGACTTAGTGAATATATTCGTTCACTTGAAAAGAGAAGATACTCGATTACGAGATTGAAACATAGGTAAAGCGCCAATAGTTTTTTTATAACGCGCTTCTTGAAAAGAGAAGATACTCGATTACGAGATTGAAACATAGTGTCTGACACTCCACTCGAAGAGTTCACACTCCTTGAAAAGAGAAGATACTCGATTACGAGATTGAAACCGGACAAGGAAACCTGTGACATGTGGGTGGATATTGCTT
This sequence comes from Candidatus Poribacteria bacterium, assembly GCA_965202725.1. Taxonomy (GTDB): domain Bacteria; phylum Poribacteria; class WGA-4E; order WGA-4E; family WGA-3G; genus WGA-3G. The sequence goes on along the minus strand of OZ241845.1, from coordinate 1,431,958 downwards.
GAAAAGAGAAGATACTCGATTACGAGATTGAAACAAACTCATGCGTGTCAGCGCGAACGTCGAGCTCGACTTGTTCTTGAAAAGAGAAGATACTCGATTACGAGATTGAAACTTCTTACGAGGATGCTAATAAATTCTACGACGCTATCCTTGAAAAGAGAAGATACTCGATTACGAGATTGAAACAACAGAAGCGTGGTATTCTTACGGGGTTGAATGGATTCGACTTGAAAAGAGAAGATACTCGATTACGAGATTGAAACTAAAATTCAAAAAACCAATGCGCATTGCGGAGGATTGGCTTGAAAAGAGAAGATACTCGATTACGAGATTGAAACTCAATGGTTTCATTCTTTTCTCCTTGGGGCATTCTGGGCTTGAAAAGAGAAGATACTCGATTACGAGATTGAAACTACGATATTCTGAAAGCGAAACTTTCCGTAAGTGCCTTGAAAAGAGAAGATACTCGATTACGAGATTGAAACACGATAAAGAAGACGAACGCACACAAGCACGAAACCCTTGAAAAGAGAAGATACTCGATTACGAGATTGAAACCTCAATCTCCCCATGCAGACTCATTAGCAATAGTGCAGCTTGAAAAGAGAAGATACTCGATTACGAGATTGAAACTGGTGAGGCACTCGGCGATGCTCTGGGACGTGGTTTCCTTGAAAAGAGAAGATACTCGATTACGAGATTGAAACATCCGTTGTCATAAAAGAGGGCAATAGGTGTGCGGGCTTGAAAAGAGAAGATACTCGATTACGAGATTGAAACTTGTTCGCGCTGTTGACACCCAAATACAGATAATTCCCCTTGAAAAGAGAAGATACTCGATTACGAGATTGAAACAGGTCAGTATCAATCTCGAGGAGGTCTCGTGCCTTTTCACTTGAAAAGAGAAGATACTCGATTACGAGATTGAAACTCGGGTCAGACGGTAGAGGTGTATGCCATTCTGCTTTTCTTGAAAAGAGAAGATACTCGATTACGAGATTGAAACTGCTGTGAAACGCTTTTGGGGGGGGGCGCTGGGGCAAAGACTTGAAAAGAGAAGATACTCGATTACGAGATTGAAACCTATGATGATTTGTGGTATCATAGAGAAGACGCCAAACTTGAAAAAAGAAGATACTTGGTTGAAAACCGAAGGGCTTATGAATTCCGTGTAAAAAAGGAAGGTTTTCGTTTCAGTGATGGGACTATGCTCTCTTGTCATTGAGACCTTAGACCAATCGTAAGGGTTAGTTAACCCAACCCTTACGCGGGTCTCAAATTTTTGGCGAAAGCATTATTTGGTATCCGAAAACCCTCTAAAAAAAGAGCCTAAACAGTTCCGAGGTACTGATTACCGAGGCCGGTTTTGGCTTTCACAGCTTTTGTCTGTCCGCGTACTCTGTTACGTGGGAACCTGTGGCGAAAGGCTTGAGGAAATTATGCGTGGCGGGGTGAAATTGGTTCTTGATAATCGGATAATTCTTTTCTAACGAGATTGTATTGTAACACAATATTCCTTTAGGCGGGGGGGAAAAAAGCGATCGCAGTACAAATCTTATTCGCAATTTTTCGGAGGAATAAATGGATAGAAAGCTCAGTTCATTGTATAGGCTCGGTGGGATCACCGGTATCTTGAGCGGGTTCCTCATGCTCGCATCAAGTATTTGGTTTATTTTGGGTTTATCATCCCAGCCAGAGGAAGGGTTTGAACTTATAGAGAAAATAGGGATTTTTCACGGTATAGGTGTTGCAACGCTTATTTTCCTGATTCCGACTTTGTTAGCCAGTTATGGTTTACTTTCTTCGAAAGCAGGTACACGCAGCATCCTGGGCGCGACTTTTGCTGTACCGTGGCTGATTATAGAGTTAATAGCCCACTGTTCGCAAACTGCTCCGTTGAACGAGCTCTCCAAGTTAGCAAACGAAACCTCTACTGCTTCAATTGGAGAATCGCTTTATACGCTCTGGGTAGAATGGGGAGAGGCACTCTTTATGACCAGTGCCTTCCTGTGCGCACTATTAGCAATCTGTTATGGTTCAGCACTCGGCACTTGGGGAAATTCTATTAGTATGTATCTGTTCTTTATTTCCGTAGTCGCTTTTCCAGTAGGTGTTGTCCTGAACATGGATATACAGTTACATATACTTACCCGAGGTATTGCATTTCTGTTTCTTGGTGGCATCCTCATGCAAGCACCCGCGGAGGAAGAATGACTGTAGCTGGGTGAGGTTTAGAATTTTACGGACTATCGTGGCCTTTGAACCGAGGTATTTAACAGCGATAGAAATTACGTTTCATCTTCGTCTTCGTTTAGCAGTCTTTCCAATTCTGCCAAGATGTCCTCTTCATCGCTTTCTGCCTCGGCGGCTTTTGTATCCAGCGCTTCCAAATCAGAGCGGAACTCTATGAGGTTGCTCAGGTAGCGTTCGCGTGTAATATTTTCTGCTTCCTCGTGCTCCTCGCGCAAACATTCACCACAAAACTCCCCAATCTGCCGGATACCAGCGTCTATATGTTGTAATGCCGCTGCTGCATCGTTTTCTTGCAGACTCAATTCTGCGCTGGCAAAGCTGTGCATCATAAGCATGTATCCCTTATATTGGTAGCTCTGCCAGGCGATATCTGATGGCGCACATTGGCGTGCCAAATTCGTTACAGCAATATTAGTAGCAGTATCCCGCTGTACATCTTTCCACCGTTTGATACCTGCAAACAAAAGGTAGCGTGTATAGCGATAGAAAGATTCCTCGAAGAGCGTTTGCCATTCTTCTGGTTCTAGTTCAAATCCTTCACGAGTTCCCTTGTGTTCTTCATACGTCCGTAATTTTGCGAAAAAGTAATCGTAATAGGAATCCATGCCGTGTGGGCGCATTCCATCAGGACGTCCCGTTGCGTAAATGCGGGAGATAGTAAAAGCGTTTGGTTGCAAAACGACAACCTCTCTACCATCTTCGATTTTCAGGACACTCAGGGGACACTCCACATCGAGATTCAGCATTTCGAGAATTCGATCGAAGGTTTGAACCCATTGGGTGTTTCTTTGTATAAAGTCGTTGGTTTCCATTTGTATCTCCTTTTGGCATTCTTCAGTTTTCAGCGATTGATCCTCATCATAGCAGGCGAGAATGCTGGCAATAGCCACACTTAAGTGAAAGCTAATAACTATTAAAGCGTCCGAAAATGGTCTTGAAGGGACGTGACCGTAATATCTCCGCGTTGCAGCGCATCGATGGCATTGACGGCTGCGGCTGCGCCAGGAATAGTTGAGAAAATTGGAATATTATGGGTTATCGCCATCTCCCGAATTAAAAGTTCATTCGGGCGGTGCAAGTCTCCGGTCGGTGTATTGATGATCAGGTCAACGGCATGATTTTTGATATAATCATGAATGGTTGGTCTGCCTTTTCCAATGCTGAAAACGAGTTGTGCGTCCATTCCATTGCGGAGAAGCACTTTCGCGGTTCCATGTGTGGCGATGAGTTCAAATCCCAGATCTATGAGTTTCTTGGCGATGAAAATAATCGCGCGCTTGTCTTTGTTTTTGACGCTGATAAAAACTTTGCCTCCCAACGGGAGCGTATAACCACAAGCCTTTTGTGCTTTCGCAAAGGCGTGAGAGAAATTTGTGTCAATCCCCATCACCTCTCCAGTAGATTTCATTTCGGGGCCAAGTCGCGTATTAGAACCAGGAAAGCGATTGAACGGAAAGACCGGTGCCTTGACACTGAAATACGTAGGTTCGATTTCACGGGTAAATCCGAGTTCCTCGAGCGTTTGGCCTGCCATTACACGCGCTGCAAGTTTTGCTAGGGGCACACCGATCGCTTTGCTCACAAACGGGATGGTTCGAGACGCACGTGGATTTACCTCAAGTACGTAGATTTCATCATTCTTTATCGCATATTGGACATTCATCAGCCCGCACACCCTTAGTGCTTTTGCTAAGGCGTAGGTGAAATTTTTTAGGTTTTCGATCTGTTCATCTACGAGTGTATAGGGGGGTAACACGCAGTCGCTATCTCCCGAATGGATACCTGCCTCCTCAATGTGTTCCATAATACCCCCAATCACAGTCTTTTTTCCGTCGGATATTGCATCAACGTCCACTTCGATCGCCTCTTCAAGGTATTTGTCGATAAGGACAGGGTGCTCCGGCGAGGCTTGAACGGCAGAATGCATGTATTCATGTAAGAGTTCTTCGTCGTAAACGATTTGCATGGCACGTCCACCTAAAACGTAAGATGGACGCACAATAACAGGATAACCGAGTGCTGCAGCGATAGGCGCAGCTTCTTCGCTTGATGTTGCCGTACCGTTAGGTGGTTGCATCAATCCAATTTCATCTAATACTGCTTTGAAGAGTTTTCGATCCTCAGAGCGCGCAATATTTTCAGGACTAGTGCCGATTATCGGAACGCCTGCATCCTTGAGCGCGATAGCAAGGTTTAATGGGGTCTGTCCCCCGAACTGAACAATGACACCGCGGGGTTTTTCTTTCTGATAAATATTTAAAACGTCTTCGCACGTTAAGGGTTCAAAGTAGAGGCGATCCGAAGTATCGTAGTCCGTACTAACGGTTTCCGGATTGCTGTTCACCATGATAGTTTCATACCCGTCGGCTTTCAGTGCAAGGGCAGCATGGACACAACAGTAGTCGAATTCGATACCTTGTCCGATCCGGTTTGGACCACCGCCAAGGATCATGATTTTCGGTTTATCAGATGGACGGACCTCGTCTTCGCTGGAACAGGTAGAATAATAGTAGGGCGTTTCTGCCTCAAACTCAGCGGCGCAGGTGTCAACAGTTTTGAAAGTTGCTTCAATACCGAGCCCTTCCCGACATTCACGAATGGCTCCCTCGGATACGCCGTAGATGTCGCTTAATTGTCGGTCAGAAAATCCGAATTGTTTTGCTTGCTGCAAGAGTTTCTTTGTCGCTACACTATCGGTTTCTCCGTTTTGTGGCATGTGATTTAGCACAGCGTCTTGCAAATGCTGTCTTATTTGTTGCCGCGTGCTCGGTTGGGACAAGGTCTGTTCAAAGTCAACGATTTCCTTCAAATTGTAGAGGAAAAACGGGTCAATGTGTGTGTAGGCATGAATTTCCTCAATACTCATTCCACGTGCAAGGGCAGCTTTGATATAAAAAATGCGCTTGACGTTCGGAATGCTTAGTTTACTCGGGAGTTCGGAGAGTGGCATTTCTTGAAGTGGATGGTTGTCTAACCCAGACCATCCAGTCTCTAACGAACGTAGCCCTTTTTGTAGGGCCTCTTTAAAGGTCCCGCCGATCGCCATCGCTTCACCGACCGATTTCATCTGCGTTGTGAGGGTCTCATCAGTCCCTTGAAATTTTTCAAACGTCCACCGCGGAATTTTAACAACGACGTAATCGATCGTCGGTTCAAAGCACGCTGGCGTTTCAGCTGTAATATCGTTGGGTATTTCATCTAAATTATAACCGACAGCCAATTTTGCAGCAATCTTAGCAATCGGAAATCCGGTAGCTTTTGAGGCGAGCGCCGAACTCCGAGAGACGCGGGGGTTCATCTCAATGACGACCTGTTTACCCGTCTTCGGGTCAACGGCGAATTGGATATTCGAACCTCCTGTGTCAACGCCTATTTCGCGGATAATTTCAATCGCCGAATTCCGCATGAGTTGATATTCTTTGTCTGTTAGGGTTTGGATAGGTGCGACGGTGATGCTATCACCGGTGTGAATGCCCATAGGATCGACATTTTCAATCGAACATATTATAACGACGTTATCTGCCCCATCCCTCATGACCTCCAACTCGAATTCCTTCCAACCTATAACGGATTCTTCAATAAGTAGTTCGCTGATAGGGCTTAGGGCGAGGCCCGCTGTGACCATTTTTTCGTATTCTTCGATATTGTAAGCGATCCCTCCGCCTGTGCCGCCGAGTGTAAACGCGGGTCGGATGATTGCGGGGAAACCGATCTCTTTAACGAGATCGAGTGCTTCCTGCACGGAATGCGCGATACCGCTCTGAGGGACTTCCAATCCGATTTTTATCATCGCCTCTTTGAAGAGGGCTCGGTCTTCCGCTTTTTGGATGGCTGGCAATTTGGCACCGATAAGTTCGACGTTGTACTTATCTAATACGCCAGTTTCCGCAAGTTCGACAGACACGTTCAGAGCCGTTTGCCCCCCGAGCGTCGGTAACAACGCCTGCGGACGCTCTTTGGCGATGACGAGTTCCACCGTGTCCACTGTAATCGGTTCAATGTAAGTCTGATCGGCGAAATCCGGGTCCGTCATGATAGTAGCAGGATTACTATTGACGAGGGTAATTTCATAACCTTCCTCTTTGAGTGCCTTGCATGCCTGCGTTCCTGAATAGTCAAACTCACAGGCTTGGCCGATGATAATCGCCCCGGATCCGATAATTAAGATCTTTTTTATATCTGTTCGTTTTGGCATTTTTTTAGCTATTCATTAAATCTGGTCATCGTTCCACTTCGTTTCACAAATCAACGGTATGAAGGTTCTCCGGTGGGTATGAGGACTTCAAGCAATCCAACTGTGGCTCCACCAGAGGCATGCCCGAAACGTAGCGAAGGGTAGCCCAAAGGTTTATAGTTAAGAATCCATCATTTTTGTAAAACGCGAGAAGAGATAACTTGCATCGTGCGGCCCGGGGGATGCCTCGGGATGATACTGCACAGAAAAAATGGGATACTCCCGATGTTGTATCCCTTCCAGTGTATTGTCATTTAGGTTAATGTGTGTAATGTCAACGCTGTTTGGTAGCGAATCAATGTCAACGCAAAATCCGTGGTTTTGTGAGGTAATCTCAACCCGGTCGGTTTCGAGATGCTTAACAGGTTGATTTGCGCCTCGATGTCCAAACTTCAGTTTGAACGTTTTCCCGCCCAAGGCAAGCCCTAAGAGTTGGTGCCCCAAACAGATGCCGAAAAGCGGTTTCTTGCCCATTAACCCTTGTATTGTCTCAATCGCATAGCCGACTGGCATTGGGTCACCTGGACCGTTTGATAGGAACACGCCATCTGGCTCCGCATCGAGAATCTCTTCTGCGGTTGTCTTTGCTGGTACAACTTGGACCTCGCATCCATGTTCTGTCAGTTGACGCAAGATGTTATATTTAATACCGAAATCGAGGGCTACAACCCGGTATTTCGGATCGACATTGTTATTCTCCTGCTGCCATGTGTAGGGATTCGGGCATGTCACGCGTTGCACCAAGTCCCAGCCGACCAAACCGTGCCACGCTTTGGCTCTCGAGACCAGAGCCTCAGGATTCGGGTCTTCTGTGGAGAGGCAACCGTTCATGACCCCGTGTACCCGGAGGCGACGGGTGAGTGCCCGGGTGTCTATCCCTTGAATACCAATGATACCGTGTTGAGCAAGGTAGGTATCTAAACTCCATTTTGAGCGCCAATTGCTATGGTATGTACTGTATTCGCGAACGACAAATCCCTCTACCTGTGGCCCGATGGATTCAACGTCTGCTTCGTTGCAGCCGTAATTGCCAATCAACGGGTATGTCATTGTGACGATTTGCCCTTTGTAAGAAGGGTCAGTCAGGACTTCCTGATAACCGGTCATACTGGTATTAAAGACTACTTCGCCGACCGTTTCACCCGTCGCGCCAAACTGCTTGCCCTCAAAAACTGTTCCGTCAGCTAGTGCCAAAATTGCTTTCATTTTTTTAATTTTCCTTTCGGTTCATTCAGGTGGGTTGGTGAGGAGTAATCTTCTCTGTATACCCGCCTGCGCCGTTGTTGCAAGCTACGCGCTTTTTTATTGGGCGTTGAGAGTTACGCCTATCCTGTTGCCCTCTTTGAGCGTAATCGTCTGCCAGCCTTTAAGTTTCCATCCATCGAAAGGTGTGTTTTGGCTTTTTGAACGAGATTTTGTTACATCAACTCGATTAACTGAATCAACGTCTATGAGAGTGACATCTCCGATGGCTCCAGCGGACAGTGTCCCGCGATTGATGCTGAGAATGTTCGCCGGAATAGTGGTCATTTTTGCAATCGCATCCATCAACGGAAGATGCCCCGGCTCAACGAGGTATGTAAACACAAGGGGTAAACAGGTCTCTAAGCCGATAATGCCGTTGGGAGCACCCAGCATGCCTTGTGCTTTTTCAAAAGGCGCATGGGGGGCATGATCGGTAGCAATTGCATCAATCGTCCCATCCCGCAAACCGTCGATAACCGCATCAATATCGGTCTGTGTACGTAAGGGTGGATGCATCCTTGCATTCGTTCCTTGTTTCTCCACCTCTGCATCGGTGAGGGTCCAGTGGTGTGGACACGCCTCGGCGGTCACATGAACGCCTCGCTCTTTGCCTTGTCGGACTAACTCAACGGCACCGGCTGTGCTCACATGAAGCACGTGGAGATGTCCCCCGGTCATCTCTGCTAACATGATGTCGCGTGCTACGATGATGTCCTCCGCTGCGTTTGGGCTGCCGATGAGGCCTAACTTTCGAGAAGTCTCTCCGAGATTCATGACAGCACCTGCATTGAGATTATGATCTTCACAGTGAACCATAATTGGGAAACCGAGTTCTGCGCTCAAAGCGAGTGCGTCGCGCATGCGTGCAGCATTCATAACGGTAACGCCATCGTCACTGAACCCAACTGCGCCCGCGGAACGCATCCCGCGCATATCGGTCAGTTCATTACCGGCGAGGGCCTTGGTAATACTACCGAAAGGGAATACGTTGGTTGCTGCGGTTTCCACTGCGATGTCGTAAATCTGTTCAATCTTTTCCGGTGTGTCCACCACTGGTGATGTATTTGCCATACAAGCAACCGACGTGAACCCACCTGCTGCTGCTGCTGCTGTGCCGGTAGCGATCGTCTCTTTATATTCAAATCCCGGTTCACGGAGGTGGACGTGCATATCAATTAAGCCTGGTGCAACAATCAGGCCTGTTGCATCGTAGACATCAGAAGTCTGAGGTTTTGGCACCTTTTCCTTACCATCGGCTTGAACGATTCTGCCATCAGTGATAAGCAGATCACCAACTTCATCAATTTTATTAGCGGGATCAATGATACGTCCATTAGTAATAAAGGTGTCGCTCATTCATCTTCTCTTTCGTAAATTGTGGCTGCGTCTGCACCATGCTCTTCGGCAAGCTGCACCCGCACGAACTCTTTTCGGGAGGTGGGAACATTTTTGCCAATGTAATCAGCGGCAATCGGCAATTCACGATGACCTCTATCAATCAGGGTCGCTAGTTGGATTGCCGCAGGTCTGCCAAAATCCATCAGGGCATCCATTGCGGCGCGAACCGTGCGTCCTGTATAGAGTACCTCATCTACCAAGATAACCCACTTGCCTGTAACGTCAAATGGAAGTTCAGTGCTATTAACTTGGATTTGGGTTTCATAGAGATTGAGGTCATCGCGATAGAGCGTAACATCGATAGCGCCCACGTCGACTTCAATCTGTTCGATGCGTTCAAGGTTTTCGGCAATGCGATGTGCGATAATATCGCCTCGGCTTTTAACACCAACGAGGACAAGGTCTGCGATGTGCTTATGGTTCTGTTCTAAAATCTCGTGAGCGATTCTGAGCAAGGCGCGGCGAATTTCTTCAGCGTTCATGACGTGTGCTTTTGCTCGCCCTGTGAAATCTATTATTGGCATTTTTTGTCCTATATGCGTTTGTTATTTGCGTTTTCTTAATAAACAAAACGCCTCTCCCGCCTGATGTGACGAGAAAGGCGTCATTCAACCGATTCCGATTTATAATTTCGATGCAAAATCCGATTATGCATCCTTTTTTCAACCTCTCTGGATTGGATTAAAAAGGGGTTCTTAATGGCAACGCTCCACTATATTAATATTATACTATAATTGTGTTTTAATTGCAAATTTTCTTTAACGCGATATCAGGTTTCAAGATTATGACAGCCTCAAACACATTTTAGTGCAGAGGCGTTCGAGTTCTGCTAAAGCCTCAGCAAGTTTAGTTTCGGCCCGTTCAGCACGTTCTTCAGGCGGTTGCAACCCCTGTTGTGTTTAGAGATTATAGAGGAGGAGATCACCTTCATGCTCACCTAACGCTAGGCCGAGTACACTGATGGTATCCGTCCTTCTACAAACACTATTTCTTCATATTCTCCATCTGTGAGTCGATACCCGATGAAGGAGGGCATCATGTCTCCGTAGGGAGCATAGATGCAATGTGGCTTATTTCTATCATCAAGGGAACCTGAAGGAATGTTAGTCTTTACTAGACCCCTTGTACGGCACTAATCTCATCTTCCGAAATCTTGTGAACGCTTTTCGGATTAAACGTCTGCGTTGTGTCAGCACGCAAAGCAACCTCAATTCTGCCGCCTGTCAATACAAAGAACTGGATTAGAAAACCACCGCCCTGCATCGATTCAACCTGATACTTCTCTTCCTCAAGATTGCTGAGCCATGAAGGTAGAGATTCCTCAAACTTCGGATGTGAGAGGACATCCTCTGGTAACGCGATAATTAGGGTCCCGGGATCGTCACCGATTGCATCGCCGATGATCTCACGTTTTTCTATCATAAATGGCACGACACAATTAGCGTATTCAAAATCATCATCAGTCGTGCGTTCAGGGGGCACAAGTCCCCATGTCAAGTGATGGATAAATGGGTTCCCATATCCTTGACTCAGCATGTGCTGCAGTGCCGGTTTGTCGACGGGATGCACAACGGCGACGTAGTCGAACCATCCTTCGCTGCGCGCGCGGCTATCTGCGGGTAATTGCGCCGAGACGTTAAGGTAATCGCAACCGTCAACAGGCGATGGATAACACCGGGCATCCCAGCCGTTAACATAGCCGAGTCGTTTCAAACCGTCGGATACGAGGTGGGGTGGATCACAGAAAATCGCGGCGTGATCCATATTCGGATGAATTTCTACGCCTGCCCCGGTGACGCGCTCAGCAACATCAGCCGCTTCTGTGAAACGGAGGTCTGCGTTTTCAATTGTCAAATAGTCAGCCAAATTTGTTGGCAAAGTGATTAAGTTTTTCATTTTTGTTTCACGGTAGTTTCCGGTCAAATCAGCGCCCCATCAGAGCAGTGAGTGCTTTTAATTTCTCTCAATAAGTGTAAGTTTAACAGAAACAGGGTGAATAAGCAAGCACTATTTGGCATAGCAGGTAAATCAAAAGTTGTTGAAAAAAGTCCATATCTCTGTTAATGTTAATACGGGTTGTAAACTATACCCAAGATTCAAAAAAACAGAGGAGCGATTTATGAGAAAAAATACCTTTCGCGAACTACTCAGCGCTGACAAGCCCACCGTTGGCACACATATTCATACGACTTGGCCCTCTATCGTTGAAGCGATTGGGCACACAGGATTGTACGACTATGTAGAATTTGTCGGGGAGTACGGTCCTTTTGATTTACACGATCTGGATAACTTGTGTCGGGCAGCGGAGCTTCACAACCTCTCTACGATGATTAAGGTTGACCAGGAGCCGCGCGGCTTCATTGCCCAGCGCGCAATCGGTTCTGGCTTCCAAAGTGTGCTTTACGCAGATTGTCAGAATGTTGAAGATGTCAAGGCGTGTGTTCGCATCACGCGCGCCGATACACCTGAAGATGGGGGCAGCTACGGGGTAGCGACCCGCCGGTTTTCTTATATGGGCTATGGTGGAGGGCCAGAATACGTCCAAGCCCTCCGTGATGTCGTCAATGTCATTATGATTGAAAAGAAAGGCACCGTCGAAAACCTTGAAGAGGTACTGTCTATTGAAGGTGTTGATATGATTCAGTGGGGCGGTTCGGATTATTCGATGAGTATCGGAAAAGTCGGTCAGCGGGGAGCTCCTGAAATTCGGGACGCACACGATAAAGTGTTTAAAACCGCTGTAAAAATGGGGGTGCCCCCGCGCGCTGAGATCAGAAGTGCTGACGACGCGAAACGCTATCTCGATATGGGTGTCCGACATTTCTGTATCGGCACGGATATCTCTATTCTCTACAGTTGGTGGCGAGAGAATGGTGACGGATTACGGAAGGCTATTGAGGGACATTAAAGTAGTCGTCAGTCGTCAGTTATCGGTTGTCAGAAAGTTTAAAGTTCATAAAGTGTGCTGAAGGCTGTAAAGCTGTCAACAACTTTAGATACACTTGTAAACTTCCTGACTGCTGACGGCAACCTTTTAACTGACGACTAGTAACTGTTTGCTATTGGAGCATTGCCTGCATTTTTTTTGCGACCCAATCTACAGCAACATCAATCATCACTTGCCCTTTTTCAACAGTCGCTAACTTGGCTTGATGGTGATATTCCCGATCGGATTTCGCTTGTCCTTCATCAGTGATGGTAAGTTTCGCGCTGGCGTAATCTACACCGTTCCAATCAACATTTTCGACGAAGGCCGCAAGAGCAAACGCCGTCTCAAACTCCGCCGCGTGTCCGGGACAGATCCCCGATTCCATCTGCTCTTCGACCAGTTCTTCGGTGTATGCTTCCCAGTAAGAGTGGAACGCGATATTAATGCCCAATTTCTCCCGATAGCCCTCTAATCGTTCATGTACCGGCCCTGAGTTGCCTGCATGCCCGTTGACAATCAGAATGTTATCAATCCCGTGCCGACGCATACTATCAGCAACATCGTATAGCACCTCGCCAAAGACTTCCGGACGGAGTGTAAGAGTCCCCTTATGATCCATCCAATGTTCAGATATACCGATCGCTAAGGGGGTTGTGACGATAACCTGTGGAAACAATTTTTCTGCGGCTAATTTGGATACATACACTGCGCTTTGTGTATCGTGATACATCGCTAAGTGTTCGTTGTGTTGCTCCGTACTTCCTGTTGGAATAATCGCGCCTTTGAGAGTACCGGCATCGATAGCCTCTCGGATGTACCGCCGCTGGTTTTCCCAAAGCAGCACGGATTTGATTTCAGACATTGCCTAACCAACCTCCATATTTGGATATGTAGAGGAAAATAATTTTCCTACCGTTACATGACTCCTGTTTAAATTTCAAGTGTGCTAAGAATTTTGATATTGTGCCAATGTTTTCCGGATAACCTCAATCCCATCTTCCATATACTCTCGGTTTGGTGGGAGGTAGTCTTGTAGACTTTCCCAGTCGTATTCGTTCTGTGTCGCGTCCTCGTTTTTGGAAAGAATCTTGGTACAGTAATCTCGGATTTCGTTGAGTGCCCATTCATAGATATAGAAACCGAAAATATCTGTGTGTAAGGAGATATCGTCTTGTCTTTCCACAAGATACCGCTCCAAGACCACCTCAAATCGTTCACCGGTGAACGATACCAAATCTTTTTCAGGCGGTCCTAAGGAAACCCCGTCCCAATCAATCAGATGGAGTCGATTGTCAGTATCCAGAATAAGATTGCCGGGGGTCGGGTCCCCGTGTGTAATCACAAATGGGGTTTGGAGTACCTCTGCCGAACGTCCAAGGCTATCGTATCTTTCAATTGCCCGTAGAATTTCCGATCTGTGTGATGTCAGCTTGTTGAGCAGTTGTTTTTGATATTGATTCTGAGGGTGGATCTCTTTTGAAGGTGCGTCAAGGGCTGTGTGAAGTTTATGTCGCAAAGGCAGTTCGTATTTTGCTACTGTGAGAGCATTGAAAGCAGTTGTATTGGGGCATCCATGAATTGTTGCTAATAGTTCCGCTGTTTGTGATAGTTCTGCATCAGTAAAATCTTTCCCGACTTTCCACAAGTCCCACCGGCTTTTACCTTCAATGAAGGGGAACAATGAAACCCGGAAATTTTGCCATGGAACGCTTAGCTCACCTTCCTGAGTTTCCAAAGGAGCTACAACGCTCCGTATATTGCAGCTGTGTCGTAAGAGGTACGCTACGTGCAAACGACTATTTGGCACGGAAGTCGAGGCTTTTACGAAATATTTTTCACCTGTCTCAGTCACAGTGATGTAGCCATAACTATCTTCACCTTCGGGGAAAAAGGTTATGGACTGCAGGGGTAAACCATAAGCGGTACTGAGGTTTTTCAGTAATTCTGTTTTATCAAAGACGTTATCAACTTTCATTAATTTTCTCTTTAATCATCGTTTGTCGTTGTAAAGTCATCCGTCACTCCTTTTTTTAAGTGGAATATCGTCTCAGAATATGCTGCTGCTCGATTTTTTTCGGTACGATTTAAGACGGGGCGCTTGTATCGATTAACGATGTGCATACCGGCTATTTCAGCGATAGTCGGATACATATTAAATTTATCGTTTGCCACAACGAAAACATTATAATCGTCAGCCAAAAACCGCTTACAGTTTTTGAAAACCTCCGCTACACCGCGAATATACGATTCTCTCGCTTCTCGTCCTCTTCCTCTAAATAGGGGGCCGATTTCTAATTGATCCAACCGTTTGAACCCAAAGAGATCATAAGCGTAGGCGTGCTGTTCGTGATAGTTAATAAGCCCAACATACGGAGGGCTTGTGAAGATCCCCTTAATTCGTTGTTTTTGGACAATATCCGCGAATTGTGGATTTTCCTGCCTCAACATTGTAGGGATGCCAGTGATCCGCGAGTCTCCAGTTATACAATATTGAAAAGTACCTGTTTTTAATTTGCTGAATGCAATCCATCTTTGCACACTATCTTTACAATATCGATCCCACCATCCTAAAATAGAAAAGAGGGGTTTGCAGACTTTCCCATGTTTTCGACAATAATAGGGGGTCGTTACAGGTTGCCGCAGTGTTCCTAAATCTGCGTGCGTTGTGGCTCTGCAAGAACGGATAGTCCGGCTTAAGATCAGCATCAACGCTTTTCGTGTTGATGGATCTTCTACTTTGCTAATTTCGCTATGGACAAAATCAATTTCTGCCCTGATTCCCGGAAGATACCACTGTTTCATAAAGCGAGCGGAGTCGATTGACATCTGTGTATCAACGTGGTATTCGTCGACAAGTTTATGATATGTTTGTAGAAAAGCGGCTTCTTTCTCAGCCCCATACCGCTTCTGATCAATCTCACCCGATCTGACTTGTCGTTTGAAAGACACCGGGAAGTATTGATTATTGAAATCCACAAGCATTTTTGCAAGTTTAGATTCAAATTCGGCTATTTTAGACATAGCAACGAGATTTTTGAGAGCTGCTGTAATTTTTTGGCTTTCCTCGTACAAATGCGTTAAATTATATGTTGCTACCTTCCCGTTACTAATGAAAGCATTAAAAGCCGAAACGTCAATGCCAATTGCGTGCATACCCAATTCGTTTGCTTGGACTAAGGTAGTCCCGCTTCCACAAAATGGGTCAAGCACAATATCGCCGGGTTGAAAATAGACATCTCGCTTAAAATTGTCGGTATGCGAGTCTAAAAAATAGGCTACCAATTGTGGAATGAATTTGCCTTTATACGGATGTAACCGGTGAACGTGTTTTGTTGTTTCCGCCTCTTTAACCTTTTCAAAAGCCAACGTCCAATTTAAATCGTCGCCCAGTTGATCTTTCCAACGTGTCTCTCGACGATTCAAACTGTAATAATCCGCAAGACTTTGCATGGTAACCAACGTTACACCATTACTAACAACAGATTCGATCCTTCCATACTGGATTAAATAGGAGATATTTGACGATGTGACGTTTTTCTCCAAATGTTCTGAAGCCCATTGGCTTGCCTGTTTGAGGGTCAAGAGCATTTTTCTGTCTCTATCCTTGCATTGAATATTTGCCTGTTAGGAAACATGTCTACATTGTGCGTCGTGCAGCAAAGAATATCTATCTAACGTGAGTTTGATAGATAACACATGCGAAGCAGCTGTGCACATTTTCGTAGGGGTTAAGGCTCCTAACCCCTACGGGCGAGGCAACCTCGCTCCTACGAGAAGCACAAACCCTCTTTTTCCCAGAGGGGCTTCGGTAAAATCATGTTGCCGCCCAATGAAGGTTATTTGGGCAGTCCACGCGTGGTGTTGAGCAGCGCTTCGGTAAAATCATATTGCCGCCCAATGTTCGAGACACGCATAAGGGTTAGGGACCCAACTCATACGATTGCCTAAGTTCTCAAACGCCCAGTAGCATCATCTCATTACTTACAACGAAAACTCTCAAAAAACCTATCTTGAATGCTAATGGTGACTCTAATTTCTGTTGAGCCTTGCTATTAGATATTCTTGCCCGCGTTCTCCTTTAACGCTGTTACAATGACTACAAAGCAGTTGAAGGTTCTCAAGGTGGTCCGTCCCCCCAACATTTCTTGCGATAATATGGTCAACTTCAAGGTGTTGCTTTTGAAAATGTGTGCCACACCCATTACAATTCCCGCTTTGCTCGCCATATAACAAGGTCTTGTTTTTCGGGTGATTATATCGCAGAGTATCACCTAAATCTGTGCGCTTGGGAATATCCGTGCGCTTGATAATGTTTTCAAACAATCCCTGATCTGCTTTGATACGTTCAACAACTAATTCAGCAGCTTTTTCCGATATGTCAATACCTATCCAACTCCTTTGGAGTCTATCCGCTGCGACGAGAGTCGTCGCACAACCGCAGAACGAATCAAAAACAACCTGTCCAGGGGCACTGGACGCTTTGACTATCCTTTCAAGAAGTTTGACTGGTTTTTGTGTTGGGTAGCCAAGGCGTTCATTTCCTAATGCTGGTGGTATATCCGTCCATAAATTATTAGCAGGCATACCTTCTTCTAATCTTTTTTTACGATAAACCTTTCCATTTGCAAATTCAAGTTCACCTTCTGCGTCTAATCTCTTTAATGTGTCTAAAGCCACAGTCCACCCACTTGGATTTGGCGGATAAAACCCTTTGTACTCATAGCATAGATTTGGGCGTTCACCTAGCCCTGGTGGTCTGTATGGGCTTCGTCTTGCATAACGCCCTTTTTTATCACGATACTTGAATTGCTTTAGGTAATCTTCACTAAAAGGCACTAAATTTGAATGAATGTCAAATGTACTATTTGGATATGCGTAGAAAAGTATGTGATCTGTTGATTTTCCATAAGATACGGCTTTATGCTGCGTTGTTTTGCCAGCCCCTTGTATTCTCTGCCATACAATTTCATTCCGAAACATGCTTTTACCAAAAACACTATCCATAACAAGTTTTAGAAAGTGGCTCATTGTCAAATCACAATGGAAATAAATAGAACCCGTATCTTTTAGAATACGGTTCATTTCCAGTAACCGAGCAGCCATATAAATGAGATAAGATTTATCGCTGTTCGTCATCGCAGCCTGGATAACTCGGTTCAGAGCAGGATATTTCGCCTCAATCAGATCAAGCCACGCATTATCTACATCTGAAAGTGTCCAGGTATCTTTGAATTCAGCCCCTGCAGCTTTTGAACCGATAGGCGCTGCGTAGTTAGTCTTGCTATTAAAGGGGGGATCAAGGTAGATTAGATCTACTGCAGCCCTATTTATCCCACGCATTATGGGTAAATTATCACCCGTGAATATAGTTTTTGGCTTAATATTGATAGCCATAGAACATGACCTTTCATAATCGCAGATATTCGGTGAGGCAGCTATAGCACATATCTATGCCGTGTTACCCGCGATAGCAGCCGCTAACACTTCAGCCGCCCAACCGTCGTCGCCTACGTACATGCGTTGGGGGTTTTCGTTTAAGTGATGATATGATGCTCTCTTGTCATTGTGCACTTAGTCCCATTGTATGGGGTGGGTTACCCACCCCATACGCGTGTCTCAAAAATTGGGAGAAAACATTATTTATTCGAAAGCGCTCTTTTTCCAAAGTCACGTTATCTATCTATTAGAAGGTATTCACTCAATCTGTTGCAAGGTTATCTACTTTCCGAAGAGCCACTTTGGTCTGCCTTTTCAGTTCTAAAGTTTTGGTGATGTTTCCCATATTAATCGCAATTTTAAACCGTTGCGTAGAGGTCGAAAACCGTCCCAAGTAGTCCCCGACAGGTACATCCCCATAGTTTTCAACGTACTTTATCTGAATTTTCTGGCCTGTTGAAAAGGTCGCTTCAAGCGTATCACCGAGTTTCCAAGCGCGTTCGATAAACGGTGCAATTACCAAATCGGTCACAGCGTTACCGTGGTCGTCTATTTCGGTAATTGTTCCAGTGAGGAGCGTCAATTGGGAAGACTCCGGTGGGCTTGTTTTTTGACTACATCCAATAAGAAATGTTGTTACCATGAAAATGCCTATAAGTGCTAACTTCCAGTAATGCAAACAGGATAAGTAATAGAATTTCATTACACGCCCCCCAATAAATTTTTCAAAAACTATTTTAAGTATAATGGAATGACAGTCAAATGTCAAGCAGAAGTATTGGCGCAATTCGGCTTGACCTATAAGCAGATTTGTGGTATCTTCTTTTTTTGCATGAGTTTCTTCATGCGAAATAAAAATTCAATACAAGGATGGTCGGGAGATCGCTTGTTAACTAAAGTAGCCTTGTTCTCAAGATAGAGGCGTTGGAGATGAGTATGTCAAAAAAAATGAGTCTTTGCGATAGGTTTTCAAAACCTATCTATTTCATCAAAATCGTGATTCTGTTATTTGGTATTTTGTTAAGTTTTTCTGGCTGCGAAAAGGTAAAAATGTCAATGGCGCCAGAGGTCAGGGGGCCGGATGCGGAACCACTCACAGTAATGACCTACAACGTTTACGTGGGCGGCAGCGCAGAGGCAATTTTGGCTGTCGAGAATCTATTACAGGTTCCGACAGCGGTTGCTAATATGTATAACGACGTTATTGCCTCCGATTTTCCGGGACGTGCCGCGGCGATTGCTAAATCTATAAAAACGTATCAGCCACACCTCATCGGTTTACAAGAGATTTCGCTGATTCGCCGACAGCGCCCAGGCGACCGCATTGCCGGTGGGACTGTTCCTGCTGAAGAGGTCGTCATAGATTTCCTCCAAGTTCTGATGGATGCCGTTCAAGCGGAAGGTCTAAACTATCAAGTTGCTGCCCAGGTCCAAAACATTGATGTCGAAATGCCGATGTTTACCGAGTCCGGAATTGTCGATGTCCGGTTAACCGATTTTGATGTAATACTGTCTCGGAGCGATGTCGCAATATCACGCCCCGTGAGCGCAAACTACACAAATGGGCTTACAATCGAAATGCTTGGGCTTGAAGTTCAAAGGGGATATGCTGCTGTGGATGCTACTGTCTCTGGTGTCACTTACCGCGTTGTCAATACACACTTAGAGGTATTTGTGGAGGAAGCTCGAGTCGCACAAGCCCTGGAACTCGTGGATATTCTGAGTGAAGAAACTTTGCCGATTCTCCTATTAGGAGATTTCAATACACCGGCACCCGATGGGACGGCTTACCAAATGTTACTATCGGCGGGGTATGTTGACGTTTGGCAGATGGATGCTGAGGGAACTGGCAATACATGTTGTCAGGACCCTGCTCTTCTAAATGAAGTGAGTGGGCATTCTGTACGGATTGACCAGATTTTCGTCCGCAATTTGAAACTTCCTGTTTCTGTTACAACACATACCATAGGCGATGAGCCTTCGGAGCGGTTAGCCTCTGGGTTGTGGCCCTCCGATCACGCGGGGGTCGTCGCGCTTCTCTCGCTTGAGTGATGAAACTTGATTGGGTTGTCTAAAAAATAAAACGCGCTGCAACGGAGGTTTGAAAGTCCGCCACAAGCGCGTTTGTTGTTTACCTTACTCAGGGCCGCTAATCTCAAATGGTGTTTCAGCCGCATAAGGCTGCACCTGCCCCCCAACAATTTTGAATATACCAACACTTTTAATGGGATGGCGGTTCTCGTCAAAACCGGAAATGGCTGTAGCTCCCTTGTAGTCAGTGATCACCGCGATTGCATCCCGAATTGCAATCGGATCCGTCGAACCCGCTGCCTCGATCGCAATTGCCAACATTTTCATGGCATCGTAGCCGCTTGCAGCGATCCCGTTAGCAGGATTCTCAAATATAGCTTCATAAGCAGAAATAAATGCTGTGTTCTCTGGATCAAAGTTTGTACAATAATAGGTATTTTCAAGAGGGGTGTTGTCTTCCAATACCTCAAACATCAGTGGATCGTCCATACCATCGCTGCCAATAAAGATAGATTCAATGCCCATATCCCTTGCCTGTTTCATTATGAGTGGGTTCTCCGATGGGAAACTTGCAAGGAAGAGGATATCAGGGTTCGCAGCTTTGATTGCCATCAGTTGTGTGTCGAACGTCGTGTCACCTTTTTCATAGACTTCTTTTGCAACAATACCGCCCTCTCCAGACTGCTGCACCAAGTCCTCTATCGTAGTCTGCAGGTCGGCTTCACCGGCATCCTTCATAAGCGTGAGTTCTAAGAAGTTTGCCTCAAATGCTTCAACAAAGCCCATAGAATAAACATCCGCGTTCTGCCAGATCATTGCGGCGCTTTTCGCGCCGAGTTCGTTAACAGCGAACTGAGCCATGAGTTTTGCCTGCAACGCATTAGAACTCGCTACAAGGAAAAGAAAATCCCCAGTTTCCGTCACATTTGCACTTGTTGCTCCTAAAAGAACGGGAACAGTCGCAATAGGTCCAACTTTCACAGCATGATTCGAAAAAATCGGCCCTAAGATCGCCACGACCTTCTCATCTTCAATCAATTCTGTTGCCGATTGAACGACATTTTCGGTGAGTTCTTCTCTATAAACAAATTCGACCGGCATCCCGAGAACACCGCCTGTTTGATTGATTTCGGCTAAGGCAAGTTCAGCCCCCTCACCAAAACTAAAGTACAATGGGTGAGGACGAATTACGCCTACTTTCAGGGGCGGCATGGTCTCGGTATCAGGCGGAGTAACCATATCTTCAATCATTCCCGCGTCGGGTATCCGCTCACATCCAGACAAAACTGCGATTGAAAGTAAAATTGATGTACAAAGCATCAATTTAAAAATTCTTGTCTCCATGAGTATCTCCCTTTATAGTAGTAGACACATATCGTGTATTGTAACAATGGTATAACTATATGATACTCACACTGCCTAAAGGCATGTGCTTCTTGATTCGTCATGTCGTGCCACCGCTATAGCGGTCGGACAGAAATGCCACAACCGTTTTACGGCTCGGGGTATCCCCCACCACGACCTATTCCTAAGTATACTCCAAAATACGGCTTTCTGTCAGGTTTTTCTCGGAAGACCAAGGGACGAAACACCCGGGTTGGCCTCGAAGCCTAAAGACGGGGGAGTGTTAAGGGAGTCTCTTCAGACAGAAATTGTTTTGGAACTGAGGCAGACACGACCCCTCATTCACTTATCGTGTTTCGGTGCCAAAACCCAAGCTTGATAAGCATCTCCCTCACTGGTGATCTTAGAAGCTAGTGTGAAAACGACACAAATTATATGAAACCCTTACAATCCGTGTCAAGTACTTTTCTACGCGTGTTGTTTTTCGGGTTGATTTGCAGACCATCGCCGGTTATGTAAATTCCGCTGGCGATCGACTGCATTTTATAGGATGTGGTTTTCGGCATCTTCTTATCAGAAAACAACATATAGGGAGTCTTCGAAAACAGTCATTTCGTGGGGGTTGACAGCAGATGATGAGACATCCCCTGTCAACCGAGTTGGGTATCCACATCGTTTTTTCGGTGGCCCCTGGGTATTTCTGTTGATACGCTTAGGAATGGACGCAACTCTCACTGCTTACTCTTCCTTTTGACGATGGATCAGTCGTTCGATGTGTGTAGACATTTCCGGGTCAACGGCTTTCAACTTACGGAGACCTTCCGCGTACCCATAACGTTCCAAGGTCTGCATCGCCTGATTAACCCGTTTCTGTGAAAATTGACGGCGTAACTCGGCGGCGAAGTTCTTCTCAATAAACACATCCGTAGCGGCAGCGGGCATTACCCGTTTTTCAAGTGGGGCCTCCGAAAAGTATTTGCTAAATTCGGCTTCAATTTCAGCGTCCGTCATCTCCAAGAAACGATCCATCGGGATGCCGATAGCATCCTCAAACAACTCGCGTATCTCCACCATCTCACCCTCTGCGGACCCTTGTATATTTTCTAATGCCCCGCGCCAAGAAGCGACTTCTTCTTCCGTGACAATGGGATCCGGATATGCAGCGTCGGAGGTACCTGTTTCTGTAGAAGGAGCTTCTGACAGTTCAACGATTTCGTCCGGGAACTGTTCAGCCGTTTGTAGCATTTCATCTGGCATCTCTTTAGCGTTCCCTTTTCGATAATTATCGGCGTATTTGATCGTCAGTCGCAAGTCCTTGTGCTCTGGCGGTGGTGGCACTTCCCAAGGAGGCAAGGTCTCTAAAGCCTCCAGATATGGGGTCAGCAGTGCTGCGACTTCTGGGTCAGTGGCATGACTGGAGGTGGCAACGTACATATCGCCAACAGTTCCGTCTGTCTGCGTATACTGATGTATAGTGAGCGTCAGCATATTCCGGTAGACGGGGGTATATTCTCCTGTGATATGGCTTTTTGTGACACCGATAATGTTTGGGTCCGCCTGGGAGAATTCCATTAATTTTTCTTCTAATTCAGTAGAGTCCTTTTCATGGTTCATCAGAAAAAGACGGCGGTGTTCAAGCACGGAAAGGAGGGCTTCTTTGGCACTCTCTGAAGCGTTTGATCTTCTGACTTCTTCAATGGCAGCATTGATACCAGCAAGTTCCTCTTGAATCCATGTATGATTTTCTCCGTTCCCCGTTTCAGATCCGTGTGTATGATCTGCTCCAGGGCCATGGGCGTGTATGGCAAGTTCAGGGTTTTCTTGCACTAACGCCATCGTGTGTTTCTGGATTCGTGCTAATTCCTCATCAGAGATAATCGGGTCGCTCTGATGCCTGTCTTTGAGTTGCTGATCCATAATTTTGCCGAGCGCTTGTGTCTGAGAGAGAAAAGCCTGTTTTTCTTCGGGTGTTA
Organism: Candidatus Poribacteria bacterium; assembly: GCA_965202725.1. Classification (GTDB taxonomy): domain Bacteria; phylum Poribacteria; class WGA-4E; order WGA-4E; family WGA-3G; genus WGA-3G. The sequence goes on along the minus strand of OZ241845.1, from coordinate 1,409,115 downwards.
ATTTTCCAGAAAGCGACAAGAGGTTATCGATATGTGTTTGGGCTTCTTTATGGACGCGCCCGTTCGTGTTGTGAAAAAAGAAAAACGTGCCACCTAAGATGGCGGTAAAAACGATGAGAGTTATGCACACGCTATAAAAACTTCGTCTTTTTTGACCGAACATTGCATTTGCCTCCTACATGTTTTGCTGACGATGGGCGGAAAGTAGCGCGGAAGGGTCTGATCACGATGAGAGTCATCAGACACTTCCATGGTGATTGATACCTATGGTGGCGGATCCGCACAGAAACGCCAATTATCTTGGTCATTATGAACCGAAATAGAGCTGCTGGCATAAGCGTCACCATCCCAACGAGTGTTTCCTTGTTGGAAAACACTTACCTGTTTTGGAGAAGTGAATCGTTGATTGCTCATAAAACCAGCAGAATCCATTTTGGCATCAGGGGTTTGATCTCCCACGCGGGCAGACACAGAATAGTCGACGCGGTGTGGATGCGGAAAAATCAGGTCTGGCCCAGTCGTCTTCAGACTTAAAAGTACTTGTGGGGTCAGACTGATAAAGCGTACCTTTTACAGCCGCTTTTCCGGGCGCAGCAGAAAAATAATCTATCGCATAACTGTCATCGAGATTAAACGAATAGCTAACCGTCTGCTTTGGGTTTAGCTGCTTATACACCGAAGACCACCATTTACCACTTTGCGACAGAGACTGGCTGTATGCGGAAGCAGATATACTGTAGGTACCTTTCCACCCATAGGCTTTAAGGTAAGCATATCCTTCATACACAATATGATTTTCTCCACGATTTTCCTCTGGGTGGTCTATATCCACTTCAGATTTTGCCTTCGTATAGGCACTGACCATATTTGGTGGCCCCGGCCGATCTTGGGCTATGGAGCGGGCAAACTTTTCATTTGAGGTTTTCTTGTAGAGCAGTGAGTTGTAGGCCTTCAAAGGGTCCACACATAAAAAGAGTGTGAATATCAAGCTCAGGGCGACTTTCATATTTTTCATGGGTGTACTCTCCTCTCCTATTTTGTAGGTAAATCCAAAAATGTGTGGGGGTTAATGGCCCCTTCACTATAAGCAATGAAAGTTATATCTGAAGGCAGATCGGCTTCGGAGAGGCTTTCATCTTTATCTTTGTTTTCAATGATGTCCTCTAAGCGCATGGCAGCCGCCGGATCGCCTATCATCTCTGATATGTATCTGACGGGTCCATCAGAACCCTCGAACTCATCCCATTTTAAATAAAGGATATCCGGGAGTATCGGATATACCAAGCCATTCTCCATATTCGCAGCGATGACGTGCGTTCCCTGTGTCCAGAGCTTTATCATCACACGATCCATTAACTCCCACTCTGGATCGCCATCATCTGAGATTTGATCCCAACTCTGAAGATGCGGGTAATCCGCAGGTATCTCAGGATAGGGTCCGAATCCGAAGGGCGAAACAGGTACCTCTTCAGCACGTGCCGCTTCCGAAAGAAAATCACCGGGCAGGAAAGCATCCCCTACATCCGCGAACTCAGAAGGTTCCGCACCTGTCGGTAATACATCTATGCTGTCAGCCATCTCTGGCTCATCTATTTTTTCGGCGGTGTTGCCGGGTGTCTCGTTCTCTGTCGGAAGGTTAACAGCTTCTACAGGGCGTGTTTCGTTTTTCTTCGCGAGTCCATGTAAAAATCTGTCATGCCGTTCTAACGCAGCTTCAGTCGTGCGTTTGACATACCAACTATACAGCTGCGTTCCTGCAGCAACCAGCGCAAAGAAAACAAGACCTATAATTAGCAATCGGGACGGGGAAATCGCTCGGAACATACTTTACCTCCAAGTCATCGAAAAGTGAACGGGAAACCGGGCAGTGGTGCTAATAATGAACTTTCCCTTATAATATGCATCGTGTTGCGAAAACTTTAGTTTTTTTTTCAAAAAACACCGGCAGTGTTCGTCAGATCACTCACCTGCTATTTTCGAATGGGATTTTTTGAGTTTCGAGAGCGCACTTTTCAGCAACTGACTCACTCGACCTTCGGAGACAGATAACTGATGCGAGATTTCTAACCCCGAACAATGTTTGAAATACTTCAACATGATCGCCTGCTGTTCCTTTTTTGACAGCCTTTTGAGTAGCTGTGGCAAAACAGACCGAAACTGTTCGATTTCCACTTTCTGACAGACCTCATCTTCAAGGCTTTCAGACGCACAGGCTTCCGCGGTCAATGACTCGCCCAAAGGGTTCGGGCGACGGTCCTCCACAAAGGGTTCGTCATGCGAAAACGGGATGTACTTCGCCTCTTTCCTGCGTTCCGACCAGAGCCGTCCGCAGATACGCGCTTTCATAAATGTAATGAAACTCGCACCGCTGGGGTCGTCAGGATCATATTTTGGCTCTTCTTCAAGGATCGTGAGATAGGCGACTTGACGGAAATCAGCGCGCATGCCTTCAAGACGCGGATGACCACAAGTGGCACACCGCACACACCGGTTGACAGATGTTTCCGCCGAAAGTGGATTATTGGGCGATATGTAGAAAGGGCATTTCGCAGAGTAATGAGGGCCCTTGTTGCTAAACATAATAGATCTCCTTTGCAAGGGTAGATCAATACAAGGAAACGATTTGCAACAAATACCGGTACTTAACTAGTATATGCGATTAAAATAAAAAAGTTTAGTTTTTTTCGCTGATCTCATTTTTGTGTTTACGGGTGGGGTTGGCAGGACAAACAGAGGGACGCGGCGGCAGTAACTCTTCGGCTGACAGAGAATGGTGATTGTGTCGTTTTCGGATGCAGCGGTCCCGCTGTGGTAAGGGTTATCCGTTTCGGTCACGATCTGAGAAAAACGTTGACAACTTTGTCGATTGCTGCGAAACCGGCACCTATAGAGAGAATAACAAAACAGAATTGTTGAACATGTTTCAGAGAAATTAATTCCGCGCTTCGGGTATAACAGTCAGCTTTATCCGTTTTCCCTCTCGTAGAACAACAACTTCAATAGGGATACCAATTTTCACCGCATCAAGCGCGTAGGTATAGTCATAGATATTAGCAATTTGCTGTTCACCAAATTCGACGATGATGTCCCCACCCTTTAGACCGGCTTTATCGGCGGGCCCTCTTGCACGGACACCGGAGAGTTTGACACCAACGCCTTCGGTTGTGTAATCAGGGATCGTACCCAGATACGCCCGTAGCGTATCGCGATTTCCTTCTTTCGATTGGCTCCGCTCAACTCGAACGTATTCAGGACGTTCAGGGGCACTGATTAAATCTGAAATGATGCCGTATGCCAGTTTGGAGATCCGTTCAAGCCCGTCATAATTAAGGGTTTCTATATCATCGGTTGGGCGGTTATAGTCCTCGTGCCCGCCCGTGAAGAAACTGAGTACCGGTACCTTTTTCGGATAAAAAGCGGTTACATCTGTCGGCAGATACGGATCGGCTTGTAACGTCAGGTTAAAGCCGATCGGAATATTACGTTTTTCAATCAGTTTCGTCCACACCGGAGATGAACCTACCCCTTGCAAGATAAGTTTATTGTCACGGAGCCGTCCGACCATATCAAAGTTGAGATACGCCGCTACTTTTTCTAAAGGGACCATTGGCTGGTTGGCAAAGTGAGTAGAGCCAATAAGTCCAAGTTCCTCTCCCGACCAGAGCGCGAAGATAATCCCCCTGTTGAATGTATCCGGATGTTCTCGGTAAGCTGTGCTGAGTGTTGTTGCCAATTCTAATACAACAGCTGTGCCGGAAGCGTTGTCATCCGCGCCGTTGTGAATTTGTCCTTCCTCGCCTTTCCGTGCAAGGGAACCGATTTCACCGTGCCCGATATGGTCATAGTGGGCTCCGACAATAACGTACTCGATGTCATCTGTTGATGCTGATGGTGGGAGAAGTGCGACCACGTTCTGATCCGTCTTCTTTACTTTTTCAACCGAAACAGCGATTTTCACTTTCACATCGGGTAACGGAAACTGCCCAACGAAATGTGGGTTTTCCACATCAAGCCCGGACTGAATTTCTTTTAAGTCTTTACCAGATAGTGCAAAGAGTGTGTTTGCGATGGTATCGTTTATTGATGCCGCAACAATGCCGGAATCTGCAAGGCTACTATCGAAATCGAGCGGAATCAATTTACCCGCGTTTGGAGAATTTGGACCGGCGACGACGAGAAACGCTTTCGCCCCGTGCTCCCGCGCCTGCATCGCTTTATAGCGGAGCCCTGCATATCGGTTCAATTGTTGTCTGCGCTCTGGTCTAACCGATTCAGGTGCATAACGAAAGGCAACAACGATTTTGTCTTGTACATCCAAACCAGCATAAGCATCATACCCTTCATCTAGCTCGCCGGGGACGGTTAATCCATACCCCACAAAGACCACTTCACCTTCAACAACACCGTTACGAGAAAAAGAAAGCGGCTGAAAATCCTGTTCTACGCCGAATTCCAGCACCTGTTCGGAACCGTGCATCTGGCGTGTGATATGAAACTTGTTCTCTTCCGACATAATCCGTCTACCCGCTGTGAACTCAAAGGCTTGAAAATAACTCTGTTCATTTCCAATAGGTTTGAGGTTAAGTTGTGCGAATTGCGCTGCGATATGTTCCGCAGCGCGCTGTGCACCCTCTGAACCTGTCATTCTGCCTGCCAAGGCATCATCGGCAAGAAATTCGATGTGCTCTCGGATGCTCTTTTTTGTTTTATTTGGAGGTTCCGAATCGGAGACCCCTCCTATGGGATGCAGGGATGCCTTTTGGCTTCTCGGTGCTGACGTAATTGCCTCAAGTGCAGCTTCGTGATTCCATTCTGCAAGATAGAGCTGCGAGGCTTCCTGACTGTTTCGGTTAGAGGTCCAACACAGGCGGTTCCCATCTGGTGAGAAGACCGGAAGCCCGTCAAATCCATCAGTTGTGGTAACCCGAACCGGTTGATGTCTGCCTCTCGCATCAACGATATATAACTCAAAATTAGAAAATCCAAGTTTGTTAGATGCGAAAATAACGTAGGCACCGCTTGGATGGAAGTAAGGAGCCCACGACATACTGTCGAAATCCGTCACTCGTTGGACATTTGAGCCATCTATCCGCATTGTATAGATATCTGCTTGGCTTCCATCAGGTGTGAAGTGCCGCCAGACGATATGTTTCCCATCAGGTGTAAAGAAGGGCCCACCGTCGTATCCCGGTGCGTCTGTTAGGCGGACCTGGTTTGACCCATCGGCATTCATAATATAAATTTCGCCAAAATAGGCGGGATCAACTTCCAGTTGCTTTAACGCTTTAGGCGAGAGTTGGCTTTTCGGATATGCGTCGCGAAGTGAACAGAAGACGATACGTTGACCATCGGGCGAATATGATGCTTCAGCGTCGTACCCGAACGCGTCTGTTAACTGTTTGAGGTTACTGCCGTCTCTATTTGCAGAGAAAATGTCCATCGCTTCATCGTAATCCCAACTGTAGCGGCGTTCTTTTCCGGATGTCCGGAATTTTAGTTCCTCTTCCTGTTTAGCCTTCGCGAAAGGGTCGTGATGTGTTGAAGCGTAAAGCACTTCATCAGTCCCCGGGCGGAAAAAGGCACAGGTCGTCTTACCTATACCGAGAGAGACGCGATGTGTATCACCGGTCAGTAGGTCTAAAAAATAGATCTGGTAAAACGGGTTATCTGGTTCCCGTTCGCTTTGGAAGATGAGGGCGTTACCGTCTTCGGAGAAATAACCCTCTCCAGCACGCTTTCCATCATAAGTGAGTTGTCGAATATTGCTGAGGAATTGTGGTTCCATAGCAGCATGGGTCTCTATTTCATTTGTGGCAGTGTGCTGTGCCACGACATCGCCTGTTAAGGCTACGACAAAGACCATCGCACAGAGCAATCCGGTTGATTTGATGCGACGCATTTCAAGCCCTCCGATTTTCGCTATAGCCGTCTATGTAAGGTGTGATGAATCTCGAGACTACAAATAGATAGGTGCTATAGATATTGCGCTGCTTTCTCTTTGAGAAACGCGAGTCCGTCGATAGCAAGGTTCTCGGCACTGGGTGCGATGTCGCGCCAAATACACGTCGCAGCAGCAATTTCTTTGACTGCTGGCGTAAACGATTCAATCACAAGCCATCTGTCATAGTTCACTGTGGCGAGTGCACCAAACACTCCGTCCCAATCCACAGGTCCTGTGCCTGGAGTGCCGCGGTCATTCTCACAACAGTGAACGTGATGCAAGAAATCGCCGGTTGCAATAATGGCATCCGCCTGGTTTTTTTCTTCAATGTTCATGTGGAATGTATCAAGGTGAACCTTGAAATATGGGCTATCCACGGCTTCTGCAAGTTTGACAGCATCTTCGGCAATGTTGACGAAGTAGGTTTCAAATCGGTTGAGCGGTTCGCTGGCGAGTGTAACCCCGTGCTGTCCTGCGAACTCAGCGATCTCTTGTAATCCTTCAACACACCAATCCCACTCTTGTTGATTTCTACCTCTACCAACGAGTTTACCGACTGCACTATACATGGGCCCGACGAACGTATCTCCGCCCAACTCAGCAATAATCTCAATGGCGCGTTTGAGGTACACCTTTCCCGTTTCACGAATAGCAGGATCTTCATCAATCGGATTCCTGTCGGGGCCCATGATATTACAACCGATGGGTTCCAAACCCGTTGCGTTGAGTGCTGCTTGTGTGTGTGGAATATCTACCGTATCCGGATCGAAGATTGGGATTTCAACTCCCTCGAACCCCATCTCCGCGACTTTGGGAATGAGGTCGACGGTTTCTCTATCAAACTTATCTGCCCAGAGCAATAAATTTACACCAAACTTTGGCATTGTGTGTTTTTCTCCTTAAATTTAACAGATACATAATGTGTATACTATTTTCCCCAGTTTAGCACAAAAAACAAAGTGTTTTCAACTTTTTTATTCGTTATTGGTTAATGGTTGTTAGTTAGGGTTTGATTCCATACAAGTTTAGTGAGAAGCCCAAGGTGGATGCCCAGGAAACCAACAACCTATGCGACAAAGCGGGTACAACCTAATAGGTTATGCTACAAATCCCCGTTGAACAAGTATTTCGGGGCAAGCATCGTCAGGGACACACCGCGAGCAACCAGAAGTATCGTTAGGGCAGTCCATAAACCATGATTACCATAAGGCATCAACAGATAGACGCTACTTAAGTAAATCAGTGTTGACACAATCACAGAATCTCGCAGGGCTTTAGAGGCAGTTGCCCCCAGAAAAATACCGTCCCAAATATAGGCAGCAACATTGACAACTGGTGCGATGATTATCCAGATAAGATAAGGTTTCGCGCCGTCAATAAGAGGTGTCTGATTTGTAAATAGGTGCAGCATCTGTTCTCCAAAAACCACGAAAGTTAACGTAATCACGCCGCCGAACAAAAACGCCCAGAGGAAAATTTGACGCGTCGTCCGTTTGAGATTTTGCATATCCTGTGCCCCTTTGTATTTGCCAATGATGCTTTCTGCTGCAAAGGCGAACCCGTCAATCGCATAGGACATTAGGCTAATATATTGTAGTAGAATGGTGTTAATTGCCAAGAGGGTGTCACTCAGCGCAGCGGATTTCGCCGTAAAATAAGCGTGGCAGGATACTAAACAGAATGTTCGGATAAAAATGTCACTGCTAATGCTCAGAAATCGTTTAAGTTTAGAAAATGCCAAAATTTCTCGGATATCCCAAGTTGTCAGAAGGTTTCGATACCTTCCCCAAAAAAGCAGAATCGCCAGAAGGAGTCCTAGATACTGTGCAATAGCGGTCGCTAACGCTACGCCTGCCACCTTCATACCGAGGCTCTTGACAAATACGATGTTCAGGATGATATTGACGAGGTTTACCACAATAGTCAACAGCATTGGATAATGCGCGTTCTGTAAGCCTAAGAAGACCCCGTGGAATGCATGGAGGCATAAGGTCGCAGGGGCTGCATAGATACGGATATAGAAGTAAACACGAGCAAGGTGTTCTACATCAGGGCTCGCATCAATGAGCAGGAAACTGAGATCGATCAGGGGCCATTGGAAGATTAGTAGTAACATGCTTGACGTAATCCCAAGGCAGGTTGCTCTGAAAAGTAAACATCCGCATTCTGGTATGTCCTTTTCTCCGAAAGCTTGTGCTGTGAGTCCTGTGGTCGCCATTCGAAGGAAGCCGAACCCCCAATAGATAAAGCTGAAAATCATACCGCCGATGCCGACCGCACCAAGATAGTGTTGGGACTCTAACCGTCCCATCAAAGCAGTATCCACGGCACCTAAAAGAGGGATAGAGAAATTGCTAATAATGTTCGGGATCGTGAGATTAACAATCTGCTTATTGACGTTTTCAGAGGTGTGCATAGAGGTTTCCGTTCTGGGCTGTTTTAAAGTTTACCGGAAATCGTGCTGAAAATCAAGCTCTATTTTTATGTGAGCCCTTTAACTTCAGCTGGGTTTCTGAAGTTTACCTATTTTTTTGAAGAGAATCCAGACGCTTCATAACTAAAAATAAAAAATAAAATGAAAGCAGCGGGGGCACTTCAAAATAGGGTACCTGAGTTCTAAAAGGCAGAAAAATTCCCTTCTGTGTTGTGAGGTCTACCTATGCTTTACGAATTTCTTTGTAATTTTGGTAAAAATTTAGTATACTATAATTAGCAATGAAAGATTGGTGTTACGAGTTTACCTCCAAATTGATTGGATTTTTCGTATCTCGGCTGCCACGTTCGGTGACATTAACTATCGGAAGTCAGTTAGGGGGGCTCATATTCCGGCTTGCTTCCCAGCAAAGAGAATTAGCGTGTGAACATTTGCGGTGCAGCTTGGACTGGATGGATGAACCCCAGATTCGGTTAATAGCCAAGCAGTGCTTTGAAAATTTAGGCAAGAATATCTTTGAATTTATGCAATTTCCACGTATGAATTCAAAGCGAATTCAGCAATCTGTTAGTTTTGAAGGCACCGAGTATGTCAAACAAGCACTCGCGCAAGGAAAAGGTGCCATTATTCTAACAGGTCATTTCGGGAATTGGGAGCTGCTTGCAGCGGGCATTTCTGCTACAATTGCCCCACTGACCCCTATTGTTCGCGAATTGCGTTCCCCCCGTTTAAATGCCTTGGTTTCAAGTTACCGATCGCGAGCAGGCTATAGGACAATTGATCGAGATACAGGCATTCGCCAGGCGCTTCAATGCCTCAGACGTAATGAACTGCTTGGTATTGTCGCCGATGTGGACACAAGTGTAAGTGGGGTTTTCGTCGATTTTTTCGGCAGGCCTGCCTATACACCGTATAGCCCTGTCGCTATTGCCCTTAAAACAGGCGCGGCCGTACTCCCAGCATTTATTGTTCGTCAACCCGATGGTTCGCACCGCGCGATTATTGAACCGCCCTTGGCGTTACAGCGGACAGATGTAAAAGAGAAAGATCTTGTTATTAATACACAAAAATTCACAAAAATTATCGAATCCTACATTCGACAATACCCGGCGCAGTGGATTTGGATGCATCAACGGTGGAAAACGCGACCTTAGTTACCTTATCACGTGTTTGGGACTTTGTTTTCTCATTTGCGTGACCTGTTGTAGAAGCGCAGAAACCCCAAGCGTTGCTACTGATGAATCTGTAGCGGCAATTCCGACCCAGAAGCTCGAACGGTTCGCTACACAGCACACGGAAGCAGGTGTCCTTAAATGGACGCTTGTCGGGGATACCTCAACATTCCACGGAAGTTATATTGAGGTCGAAAATCCGACAATTGAGATTTTTGAAGCCGGGGTTATTTCTCTCACTTTGAATAGTAAGAAGGGTAAGCAGTTTCTGACCGGAAGTGAAAAAGATAATCTGCATCTTTCAGGAGAAGTCGTAGGTGTCAGTGAAGATTGTACTTTATATAGCGAGATTCTCCATTGGCAGAACCGGGCAGGTCGCTTGTATGCCCCAGACGAAGTGACGCTTGTACGTGGAGATTCCACCTGGGTCGGAACGGAAATGTATGCGAATCCGACGCTTGAAACGGTAAAAATGAAAAACAATCAATTTAAACTTTATCCAAAAGATGAGAAAACTGATGAATATCACAAAACCCCAGTTGTGCCGCAATAGACATAGATGCCCAGTTCACCTTGACAAATTGTGTATTTTTTGTGTTTATGCCGGCTTACTCTTACTCTTTGTATGTATTGTTCCTTTAGTCCTCAATGCAGAGGAGACAGAAATAGATACCTCCACTCCGAGCTCTAATAGTGTCGCATCAGCCACAGAAAACAGTGCGCAGGAGGCAAAAGGGACTGGAAATGCAAATGGAGCGAGTGCCGATATTGACAGCAGCACTACTGAACCGACTACAGAAACCATTACCGGTACTTCAAAAAGAATGGAAAGGTTCGAGAAGGAGGGCATAACGATTCTTATCGACGAAGCCAAGACTGTCCGGTATGACAAACAGGGTGTTGAAATTGGGTTTCTCAATGCCGATAAAATCACGCTCAAAACCGATCCAAAAACTCGGACAACAACAGAAATTATTGCTGAGGGCAATGTAGAAATCCGAGATCAAGATATCTTTGCTACTTGTGACCGTGCTGTCATGAACAATCTGACGAATACTATAGTGCTTACAGATAATGTGGTTGTCTTACAAAACAAGGATCGGCTCGAAACTAAGATCTTCACTTTTAATAGGTCGACCGGAAAGCAGACGGGTGAGGGCGGTGTCAAATTTAAAGTCACCGTTACGCAAGCAGCACCGAGGGAGGCAGGTGAGGACACTGACGGCGGCGAGAGTACAGATGTGGAAGGTGCCTCCACGGATACGCCTGACCAACCTGACCAAACCGACGCAAAGACTGAGACTTCTGATACAGATGATACCACGGAAGAAGCACATGGTGTCGATACTCAAAACGCTGAAGGTACGAATTCCGAGGACGGAACTGATACAGACACCGAGGCGCTTGATGACGCAGATGCGAACCCTGAAACTGAAGCGCCTGAGAACCATTAAGCCGAATATCAGATTGACCAAGTGTGTCAATCGTAGTGACATACCATAAATTAGAAATCATGGCAATAGAACTTCAAGCACACAGACTCGTGAAACGTTATACACGCCGTGGGCCTATCGTTGTCAATGAGGTAAGTCTGTCGCTAGGGCAGGGTGAAATCGTAGGGCTCTTAGGTCCGAACGGCGCGGGGAAATCGACGACCTTCTACATGGTTGTGGGGCTGATTCGTCCCAATGCAGGCAGAATTACCTACGCCAATGAAGATATTACCTTCTATCCGATGTACAAACGTGCACGGCTCGGCATTGGCTATCTTGCACAGGAGACCTCAATTTTCCGGAAATTGACAGTGCAACAGAATATTGAGGCGATTCTTGAAGCCCAAGGGGTACCAAAATCTGAGCGTGAACCCTGTATCCGTGAGTTGACGGATGAGCTGGGAATTTCAAACCTCTTACTGCGCAAGGCGTATACGCTCTCAGGCGGTGAGTGTCGTCGTGCAGAAATAGCCCGAGCCCTTGCCGCACAACCAGATTTCATTCTACTTGATGAGCCGCTCTCTGGGATAGATCCAATCGCCGTCGCTGATATTAAACAGCTCATCTCACATTTACGCGATCGAAATCTTGGGGTGCTTATTACAGACCATAATGCGGCCGAAACGCTCGACATCGTTGACAGGGCATATATCATTGTTGATGGACAAATAACACTTGCTGGTACCCCGGAAGAACTTATCAATAATGAAACCGCGAGAGATCTCTATTTTGGGCACAGCTTTACCTATCAGGTACCAAAAACTCGGGTGTCCGCCCGGAATTAATCTTGAATACAACACGCATATTCAGTAGAGGCAAAAGATGTACAAAGCGCAACTTACCTTGACTCCGCAGTTGACACAAAAGATGTTTATTACACCGAGGCTGCAACAGGCGCTCAAAGTACTCAATATGTCTCTGCAGGAGCTGAAGGAGTTCATCGAACAAGAATTAGAACAGAATCCTCTTTTAGAGCGCGAAGAGGAGACGGAGCCGCCCCTCGAAGAGATAGATCCCGCGCTTGAATGGAATGAAACAGAAAAAAATATTGATCAAGAAGATACTGAGGTCGATATTGATTGGGAGGCTATCCTTGAGGATCGGGTCTCACCCAGTGAACGGTCAAGTTCCAGATACTCGGACACTGACGAACTTTCACTGGATGTACCAGATGAACGTTTGTTGCAAGAACATCTGGCTGAACAACTTCAACTTGCCTACCCCCAAATTATAGCCTCCGAAACAGAACGGACTATTGGTGAATATATTCTCGGAAATTTAAATGATGATGGTCAGTTGGAGCTTAAACTCTTTCAACTGCCGTGCGAATTCGTAGCGGAACTTGATAACGCAGACCTCTCAGCGGAACTCCATAGTGTTATTGAGAAAAACTTACAAAAGGCAACCCGTAATAGTGATTTCCAATTCTCGAGAACTGCTACAATTGCACGAAAAAAGATCACAGGTCTTTCCGCCGAGAATAGTGGGGCCCCTATCAAGCGGGCGTGGAAAATCACTGATCACGACAACCAGAAAACATATACGATTCTATACGAACAACTTCCTTGTGACAAGAAACTTGTTTTAAACTTCTATCAATTAACTTTAGATGATATCGCTGAGGAGGTTGGCTGTGATAGAGCATTGGTTGAGGTTGTCCTTCGTAAGATACAAGATACCTTTGAACCACTCGGCATTGCCTATCGGGATGTGAGGGAAGCACTGCTTATCCAGATTCGTAACCTTCAAGGCGGTGGGCACCGAAATGCACAAGAGAATGGCGTGTTTCTCCCGTCAGCGTATCCGGAAGATGTGCCAAATTTTTTGCAGCAAGATAGCCCCCCCTACCATCTTGCCCAAGAGATCGTTGAAAAACAATTTGACGCTTTTCTTCATCAGCGATGGGCCGATATTGCTGAGGCACTGAAAGTAGACATCACCAAGATTGACGAAGCTGCACAATGGATACAAACCTTATCTCCCTACCCAGGTCGTTACTTCGCGGATCCAGCGACGCGCACGTTGAAAAAAGGCCCTCTCAGCGAAACCGTTACACCTGATGTAGAAATACAATACCTTGATGAAAAATATCAGGTTGTCTCCGTGGATAATTACGTGCCAAGACTACAGATAAATTCTTACTATCTGAATCTCCTGCAAAATCACCCAAAGACCTTAGATGCTGAGGCGAAGGAATGGATAGAAAAACGGTATCGTGATGCAGCAAATTTGCTCGGCAGCCTTGTTCAACGCGGCAGCACAATCGCTCGAGTCACCGAAGCTATCTTTGAGATACAAACCGAATTCCTAACACAAGGCGTTAAAGGTATTAAACCTCTAACGTTGAGAACAATCGCTGAAAAACTTGGTGTCCATGAGTCAACAGTCAGTCGGGTAACGAGCAATAAGTATGTGCAAACCCCACACGGTATGTATCCGTTGCGATTTTTCTTCAGTAATGAATTACCAACGACCCAAGGCGAAGGTGTTTCTGCCAAACAGGTGAAAAGTCTGATTCAAGAAATGATTCTTGAAGAATCCCCTGCGAAACCGCTCAGCGATCAGGCAATCAGTAATACTTTGAAAGCGAAGGGGATTCGAATCGCGAGGCGGACTATCCAGAAATACCGCGACGAATTGGGCATCCCAACATCGCGGGCCAGATCTTCTGCCCGGGGCACTTCTCTGTCTAATTGACAGCCGATAGAAAATAGGAGGATGGAAATGAAGGTAACTTATTCCGGACACAATTTGAAAATTACCGAGGATCTTCATGCGCATATCCTGAAACGCGCTGATAGAATTGAGTCCCGTTTTGCGGGGATGCACGAGTTAAATATCGTCCTGAAAGCAGAGAAGCATCGCTTTGATGCGGAGGTGATGGTCACAGCACCACGTGTATCATTCTATGCGAAGAGCCATACGGATGAAGTCGTGGCGGCAATCGACAGCGCGACGGATAAAATTGTGAGCCAAATTCGTCGTTATAGAGACAGAGTAAAAGACAGAAGAAATATCGCACCCCGCCGAGAGGTCGTCGCGCGGCTCAATCCAAACAGTGAAGAAGAAATGCCATTGGAAATGGATATGCCTGAAGAAATTCCGGCAATTGTGGCAACGCAAGAGAAATTTGCTTCTAAACCGCTCACTGTAGCAGAGGCTGCGACAGAACTTCAAGCCTCGAATGCGGCATTTCTCCTGTTTCTAAACGCAGAGACGCGGCAGGTGAATCTGCTTTATGAAACGACAAAAGGAACATACGGATGGGTAGAGCCGCTCTTCTCCTAATGATGCTGATCGCAAACGGGTATTGCAAAGAAAGGTCTTCACGCACATGACAAATCTTCCGAAAACCTATACTCCTCAGGAAATCGAGGGGAAATGGTACCAATTTTGGCAGAAAAACAACTACTTTCATGCCGAGGCGACTTCCGAAAAACGGCCCTATGCAATTGTGATCCCACCGCCGAATATCACCGGTAGCTTGCATATCGGGCATGCTCTTGATAATACGCTTCAGGATTGTCTCATCCGCTGGCGCCGCATGCAAGGCTATAACGCGCTCTGGATGCCGGGGACAGACCACGCAGGCATTGTCACTGAGCTGATTATGGAGCGGGAACTTGCCGAAGAGGGCATGAGCCGCGCTGCAATCGGTCGCGAAAAATTCATTGAGCGAATGTGGCAGTGGAAAGCGGAATCTGCGGGTTATATCGTATCTCAACTCCAACAGATAGGATGCTCCTGCGATTGGGAACGCGAGCGTTTTACACTTGATGAGGGACTTTCTAAAGCCGTGCGCACCGCTTTCGTCAAATTCTACGAGCGGGGACTCATCTACCAAGATACCTATATGGCAAATTGGTGCCCACAGTGTAACACCGTCATTAGTAATCTTGAAGTGGAACCTATTGATATAGATGGTAACTTTTATCACATCCGTTATCCGGTGAAAGATAGTCAGGTGGTACTTCAAATTGCTACAACGCGCCCCGAAACGATGTTGGGCGATACTGCTGTTGCTGTGCATCCCGACGATGAACGCTACCAACATCTCATCGGAAAAAAGGCCCAGCTCCCCCTGTGTGATCGCGAGATTCCGATCATCGCCGATGCTTATGTCGATAGAGCGTTCGGTACCGGCGCGCTGAAAGTGACACCCGCACACGATACGAACGACTATGAAATTGGTTTGCGGCATAATCTCGAACAGTGTACCGTGTTTACCCGAAATGGATATATAAACGAAAACGCGCCAGAAAAATATGCCGGTTTATCAAGACCGGACTGTCGTAAGCGTGTTGTCGAAGATTTACAGAATGCTGACTACCTCGTCAAAATTGTTCCGCATCGACACACCGTTGGGCACCATGATCGGTGCGGTGCAGTTGTTGAACCAACTATATCCTTGCAGTGGTTTATGAATGTTAAACCGCTTGCTGAGCGCGCAATAGAGGCTACCCAAACAGGAGCAGTCAAATTTATACCAGAGCGCGAAACAGCGCGTTTCTATCATTGGATGGAAAACATCGAACCCTGGCCCATTGCACGCCAACGGTGGTGGGGACATCGAATTCCGATATGGTACTGTAACGCGTGCAGTGCGGTTACCGCCACGATAGAAACACCACAGCAATGCAAGTGTGGTGCTTCGGATTTCCGACAAGAAGAAGATGTTTTAGATACTTGGTTCAGTTCTGGACTCTGGCCGTTCTCCACTATGGGATGGCCGGCGGAAACACCCGAATTGAAGACCTTCTACCCTACCTCTGTCCTTGTGACCGGCTGGGATATCCTTTTCTTCTGGGTCGCACGGATGATAATGTTAGGATTGGGTTGTATGGATGAAGTCCCGTTCCGAACCGTCTATCTACACGGTCTCGTCGCTGATGAAAAGGGACAGAAGATGAGCAAGTCAAAGGGTAATAGCATTGACCCGCTGGAGACAATTGCGACCTATGGGGCTGACGCTTTCCGTTTCGCACTTGCAAACGTGAGTACACCCCTCCCTTATGTCGCGCTCCTCGAATCACAAATTGAGGCGGGCAGACGGTTTGCCAATAAAATCTGGAACGCAGCCCGATTTATTCTCATGAATTTAGAAAAACACCCTATTCCTACTGAAACAAGGGCAGTGGAAACGCATCAAGAGACACTGGAAATCGCGTGGATACGGAGCCGTCTTAACTATACTATTGAAACGACGACGGATGCCCTCGAAAACTTCCGATTCTATGAGGCAGCACAGGGGCTTTATGCCTTCCTCTGGCATGAATTTTGTGATTGGTATCTGGAATTCACCAAACAACGAATCGCTCGAGATGAACCGGAGGCACTCTGGGTGGCTGCCGATATTTTGGAGCAGACGATGCGACTCATCCACCCGATTATGCCGTTTGTGAGCGAAGAGATTTGGCAACAACTCCCACATGGCGGTAGTAGAAGCGAATTCGCAGTAGAGAAACGCTCGGTAGCTATCGCCCCGTGGCCAGAGCCGATAGGAGAAAATTCAGAGGCAGAAGCTACTATGGCAACCCTTATGGAAGTCATTGAGAGCATTCGCAGCATTCGTGGCGAGTTAAATGTTCCTATGGGCGCCTCCATAGAAGTCCACATCCAGTGTCCAGATGCTGATATTCGGGACCGCTTCGAAAGGTATCTTGCTCAGTACTTGCCCGCTTTTACGCGAGTTTCAGGGATCACCATTGCTGAAAGGTTACAAAAGCCCCCTGCTTCAGCAGAAGCCGTCATTGGCGATCTGGCCATCTATGTCCCACTTGCCGATGTAATTGATCTTGATGCTGAACATGCAAGACTCAGTAAGCGGTATCAGCAGGCAGTCAAGGACGTGACGGCAGCACAGAAGACTTTAGATAATCCCAATTTCATCCAACGTGCCCCCGAAAAAGTCGTCGCCCAAAAGAAGGCACAACTTGAACGGCTGTTAGTTGAACAGGAAAAATTGGCGCGAAGCATCGCAATGTTGACCCAATCCGTAGAGGGAAATGATGACTGATATACAATCTGACACATCTGAGGATCTCTTGCTGAATAATGATCACTGCTTTGTCTGCGGGATGAGAAATCCATTCGGACTTCAGGTTAAACCTGACATTGAAGCGGATGGGGCCATGGTCCGCATTGTGTGCACCCCTGGAGAACATTTGCAAGGATGGGCAGATATTCTACACGGCGGTATCCTTAGTACCTTGTTGGATGAAGCGATTACTTACGTTGGGATTAGTACGTTCGGACAGCACGCAGTAACAGCGCAGCTTGAGGTACGTTTTCGTAATCCGGCACCGACTCGCGTGAAACTATTTGTGTCTGCAAAACGTATTAAAGTTTCGCGAAGATTGGTAGAGGCAGAAGCGGAGGTTAGGCTCGCGGACGGGACGCTTATCGCTACAGGCACCGGTAAGGTTGTGCCTGTGAATGAAAGTTTCGGTGCCTAAGGCATCAGCTCAGTAAAAGGAGCAAACCGAAAACGTAAATGAGAAGCCTTGGGAAGGCCCTGTTGCGTTGGCATGAACCAAAGCCCGTCGTGAAGCAGATCGCTTATGCGCGTGTCCACCCCAAAACAGCGTGGAAGGATGCCCAGATTCAATAGTAAAAAAATGGAAAATCCAACATCCGTAATGGATCCCAAGAGACACTCAAGTTGGGATACCGATGTCCTCATCATCGGTAGTGGTGCTGCAGGGTTGCGTGCTGCGCTCGCTGCCAGCGAGCGCGCCGATGTGACGCTAATTACCAAAACGACCCTCACCGAAAGCAACACACACTATGCGCAAGGTGGCATTGCTGTCGCTATGAACCTTGATGACACGATCGCCCTGCACATCAAAGATACTTGCGCAGCTGGGGCTGACTTGTGTGATGTCCATGCCGTTGAAATGATGGTATCTGAAGGTATTCCAAGGGTCGCAGAACTCCTCGACTGGGGTGCGAACTTTGATTGGGAAGGAACTTTACCCCGTTTTACGCAGGAAGCAGCTCACAGTCGGCGGCGAATCGTCCACAAAGGTGATGCAACCGGACGTGAAACGACGGATGTCCTTATTCAACGTGTGCTGAATACTGAACGTATCCGGGTCCTGCAGAGTGCTTTTGCTGTTGACCTATTGACAGATGCCAATCTTGCAGCAGGGCGTGAGGAGCCCCTCACATGTTACGGCGTGACTGCTGTTGTCGATGAGGCGTTGGTCTACATCCGAGCGAGAGCCACAATTCTTGCCACAGGTGGGCTCGGGCGACTCTATCCCTGTACCTCTAATCCAAAAGTAGCAACTGGGGACGGTTTTGCAGCAGCGTGGCGTGCCGGATGTGAGATGGTGGATATGGAATTCGTGCAGTTCCATCCGACAACACTTTACTTGGATGGTGCGCCTAGCTTCTTGATCTCTGAAGCAGTACGCGGGGAAGGTGGGGAACTTATCAATATACGTGGTGAGCGTTTTATGTGGAAATACCACGAGAAGGGTGAACTCGCACCCCGCGATGTCGTCAGCCGCTCCATTCAAAACGAAATGGCGTTAACCGGCTTCCCTTGTGTCTACCTTGATATTACTCATAAACCAGCTGAATTTATACTTCAACGATTTCCAACTATCGCTGACACGACAAAACGTTACGGCTTAGATATTAGCGTTGACTTAATACCCGTCTGCCCGGGTGCCCACTTCATGATGGGCGGTATCCGCACTAACACCGATACTGAAACCAACCTTAAAGGACTTTATGCCTGCGGAGAAGTGGCATGTACCGGCGTTCATGGTGCAAATCGCTTGGCAAGCAATTCCCTTTTAGAGTGTCTTGTCTTTGGTGCCCGCGCTGGGACAAATGCCGCTATCTTTGCCGAATCCGAGTCTTCTAATTACCCGCCAGATATAGCAGCCCTTGAGAACAACCCAATATCTGTTGAAACAGATCCTACCTTTGTGGAAACGATGAAGCGGACAATTCGGGAAACGCTCTGGGGAAATGTCAGCATTGAAAGAAATGGCGAGGGGTTAAGACGAACCCTCGCCGAATTGCAAAATTTGACAATAAGTTTGGAAAACCTACAAGCAGCATCCGTAGACAGAACCGATTTTGCTGGGCACAGGGACTCGGTTTCACCGATCCTTCTCCAGACGACAGATGTAGCGATCATTGAAGCAGTTAATATGCTTAATGCTGCATGGATGATAACCCAGGCTGCTCTCGTTCGCACTGAAAGTCGCGGGGCACACTACCGCGCCGACTTTCCTACCCAAAACGATGCCGATTGGTACCGCCGTATCCTTCTGACACGCAACAAAACACCAGAAGTGATTGTTTTGTAGACTTTGTGCGGTTGCCATTAACCGAAAACCCGGGGAATGCCATACGGCGAGCCTTCATACCGTTGATTTGTGAAACGAAGTAGGACCGCGACCAGATTAAATATTTTAAAAACCTTGTAGCCGTTTTTCGCCTATATCTGTTGCTGAATTCACAGCGGGTGGCTCATCTGTTTTTTTATAAATCCGGACGTAGTGGTCGTAGCTGTTGATAACCTTCTTGATATGAAGCCGCGTTTCTCGAATTGTAATTTTCTCTACGAATTCGTCAATGTCCTTTATGTTTTTTGACTTCACCCATCGTTTCATTCGCCCGGGACCTCCGTTATATGCCCCGATGACCAGCATCGGGTTGCCATCAAACCACGAGTTGAGGTCCGATATATACTTTGTCCCCATCCGGATATTAAGGTCCACTTGTTTGAGCATCGAAGTCCGGAAACGCCGGATTTTGAGCTGTTGCGCGAGTTCCCTGCCAGTGGCGGGCATAATCTGCATCAATCCGATCGCGCCTGCCCAGCTAATTGCTTCCGCATTGTAGCGGCTCTCTTCCAAAATCATAGCGGCAATTAAGAAAGTATCAACGTTATACATTTTGGCATACTTTTCAACTGCATCAGCATAATGGTGCGGATAAAGCTTCTGTTCGAGTGTCGCTAAATCGGCATGCGATGCGTGGGCGAAAGCGGGGCTTTCAAGTGCCTCTTCAGTGAGTTCGCGGGCTTTATCGTACATCGCGAGGCGTTCATAACATGTAATCAGGTTGTAAAAACATTGGCGTTCGGGGAGCGAGTTCATATCAATGTGCCGGTTCAATTGTGCAATAGCGTCTTCGTAGAGCCGGAGTTCCATCAACAATGGAATCTGTTTTGGACTCGCCTGCGGTACCGGTAATTTTGCATCCTCAACGGCTTTCGGTTCCAACTCAGATCTGGTGATCCCGAGAATCGCTTTTGCCCTCGCGGTATAGTACCAATACTGGGCTTCAGCAACTTCTTGGTATAGTTTCCGTGCCAGCGCGGGTTTATTTTGGCGCTCACGAATCTTTGCCATCCAGAAATGTGCCCCCATCGCATATCTATTGCCAGGGAAGTGTTCCTTCAGTCCTTTGAAAGTCGTGTAACTTTCTTCATAGCGCCCTTCGTCAAAACGTTGCCACCCGGTTCTCCACGCTGCTACATCAGCGTATGGACTCTTGGGTGCCATTTCTATTAAACGCGCGTAAGCGTTGAGGGCTGCTTCCGATTCGCCTTGTTTTTCACGGATTTGTGCAATATCGTAAAGCGCGTTGTCCAAGAGTTCGCTCCATGTGTATTTTTTCACGAAGTCCTCAAGTCGACCCACCGCAGTTTTGAGGTGTCCCTTCCGCCGGTAACATTGTGCAACTTGATAGGTCGCACGCGTTAAATATTCACTTTTATGACCGAAGGCAATCACAGCGTTAAATTTTTTAATCGCTGTGTTGTACCACTTGCGTTCCTGATAGCTCTTTCCGATGAGGTAAAGCGAGTACCCACGCGTGCTTAAATCTACTGTTTCGGGAATCCGTTCCAATTCTGCTATAGCCGACTCCCATGCCCTATGTGAAAAGAAAACTAAGCCACAATTAATCCGATCATCAGCGGTGAGTTTTAAAGACTTATCTTTTCTCATCAGTTGTTTGAGGCGATCAAGTGCTTCTTTTGCAACCTTGCTTGAGTGTTCTGTCTGAATGAGTTCACGATACGCGTCAAACGCATCAGCAGTGGCACCGAGGCCTTCATCACAACGAGCTAACGCAAAAGCTGCTCTCCGCGCGTATTGCCGGTGTGTAGCCAATTCGTTTAAGTGTGGTCTCGCTGCTGCATACTGTTGCTTATCAAGATACAATTTGGATAAAGCCCATTTTGCATCTAAAAAGTAGAAACTCTTTGGATAGTCCCTCACGATCTGTGCATACCATTTTACCGCCCGCGTTTCATTCTTCATACCCTCGTATAGCCGTGCAAGGCGGTAGGCTGCGTAATCTGCTAATGGATAGTTGAACGAGACAACTCGTGCGTAGTGGCGAACTGCTTTCGGACGGTTCATGAGTTTTTCATAGTTGTAACCCAGCGCATGATGAATCTCAAGTTTCTCTGACTCGGACAGGCCGGTTTCCAATAAAGCCTCCAATTTCAGAACCGCACTTTTGCGCTGTCTTTTATCAACCAAGGCGAAGGCTTCTTGCCATGCCGCACTACGTTCTTTATCAGCAAAAACGGGTGTCCCTATTACAAAGCAGCTATAAGCCAAGACCAGCAAACCCCCAAAAAATTTCTGAATGCTCATGAAAGCTAACGCGATATATGCGTTCGCTGTTCGATTGGGCTGGATTGGGTTGCTGCTAAAAAACTTTATGTGTTTCATTTCAGGTCTTTTGCGGTACTCCTTATAGAAATTAGGCGTGCGTTCGACTGTTGAGGACAGAGGCTTCCTAATTGTTATCGTATACTATAACGTTATTTGGAGTCAAAAAGCAACAAAAAAGTAAGTTTGTGAAGAAACATAGGCATTCTGGGGGCACCCTCGCCCCCCGCAAGCGAGGGGTTCTGCTACAAAAGAGCAGCCTGTGTAACCCTATATTAGAGAAATCAGTTGCCTAATTTCGGGGCAGTGTGTTACACTTAATTCAAACTTGACTGATTGCGCGGTTTGGATGCAATGTAGATAAAAAACACGGGAGGTATCTGATGGAAATTGTAGCACTCGGAAAAACAGGTTTGAATGTTTCACGACTCTCTATTGGCACAGGGTCAAATGGCTGGAATGGTCGTTCAAATCAGACGGACTTGGGATTTGAAGCCTTACGGGATTTGCTCCTGTTTTCCTACGAAAAAGGCGTTACATTTTGGGATTCTGCAGATCAATACGGGAGCCATCCACATGTTCAGGCAGCACTCAAGGAACTGCCACGCGAAAGTGTCGCTATCACGACGAAGACAGTGTCCCGCACGCGAGAAACCGTAGAGGCGGATGTGAAGCGTTTCTTGAGAGAAATCGATTCTGATTATGTCGATATTGTGCTGCTCCACTGCCTCACACAGGTTGACTGGCCGCAACGATACCCAGATGCGATGGACGCACTGGTTCGCTGTAAAGAACAGGGATTGATTCGTGCACACGGTGTATCTTGTCATGACTTTGGTGCGTTCCAAACATCCGCGATGACAGAGTGGGTGGATGTCGTTTTGGCTCGGATCAATCATGCAGGGGTTCACATGGATGCCTCTCCTGCTGATGTTATCCGCACTATGGAACAGATGGCGTTTGCTGGAAAGGGTATCTACGGCATGAAGGTCCTCGGGCAGGGCAAATTGGCAGAAGATACAAAAGGGCAGCGCGAGGCAATTAAATTTGTGATGGGTTTGCCTTGTGTGCACGCTATGACTATCGGGATGACCTCGGAAAGTGAAGTTGAAGCGAATGTCGCTGTCGTCAACGAATTATCTTAAGAAGCGATTGGTTATCGGCCTACTAACTGCCGACAGCCATTTTAAAACACGCCTTGGCTGGGTGAATTGGAAAAAATGGAAAAATATGAGATAATTATCGGATTAGAAATCCACGCAGAATTATGCACAGAGAGTAAGCTTTTCTGCAATTGCGCCTATACCTTCGGTGCTTCGGCAAACGACTGTACTTGTCCAATCTGTTTAGGGATGCCTGGTGCCTTACCCGTTGTCAACAAACGCGCCATAGCGTTTGCAGTTCGCGCTGGATTGGCGATGGGGTGTGAAATCACGGCTTCTAGTAAATTCGACCGTAAGAACTATTTCTACCCAGATTTACCGAAGAACTATCAAATCTCGCAATACGACATACCCCTGTGTCAAAGCGGACAGGTGACATTTGCGTTTGAAGGTGAACTTCGGACGGTCGCGATCCGAAGAATTCATCTAGAAGAGGATGCTGGCAAATCGATTCACGCCGAAGTCACGGGTGACCCGACCCGTAGTTTTATGGATTTCAATCGCGCAGGTGTCCCTTTATTGGAAATTGTAAGCGAACCCGAACTACACTCCCCTCATGAGGCTATCGCTTACTGTCGTGCCGTCAAGGAGATTTTAGAATATATTGAGGTCAGCGATTGTAACATGGAAGAGGGAAGCCTCCGGTGTGAGCCGAACCTCTCTCTCAGACCGAAAGGCAGTAAAACGTTAGGTACGCGCACAGAAATCAAAAACAAGAACTCGTTCCAAGAGTTGATTGACGCGATGGAATATGAGGTGAAACGACAGGCACGCATCTTAGACGCAGGTGAGGAGGTCGTCCAAGAGACGCTTTTGTTTGATGCAACTACCGGCAGAACTGTGGCAATGCGCACCAAAGAGGAGGCAGACGACTATCGTTATTTTCCTGAACCCGATCTCGTTCACATTCAGATGGATGATGAATGGATTGCGGACATTCAATCAACACTCCCGGAACTGCCCACTGCTCGTCGAGAACGCTTTATTGAGAACTACGGCATTTCTTCTGAGAACGCTGAATTTCTGACCCGTACCCGGCAACTTGCGGAATTCTTCGACGCAGCCGCGCAACTCAGTGGGGAACCGACTACCTGTGTAAACTGGATCATGGGCGATTTGACTCGACTCCTCAATACGGCAGGAATTGAAATTCAAGCCGCGAAGGTCACACCGGCGCATCTCAGCGAGCTCATCGGGTTGATTGAGAATGCGACCATCAGCGGCAAAATCGCCAAATCTGTGCTTGACGATGCTTTTGAAACGGGAAAAATGCCGACGGAGATTGTTGCTGAAAAAGGGTTAGCACAAATTACAGATACCGCGGAGATAGAAGCCATCGTCTTACAAATTGTTGAGGAGAACCCTGGTCCCGCCCAAGATTACCGGGATGGCTCGAAAAAAGCGATCGGCTTCCTTGTAGGACAGGTGATGCGTGCTACTCGTGGAAAGGCAAATCCCCAACTTGTGAATCAGATTTTAACACGGGTTTTGTCAACAGATTGAGGCAATAATTTGAAAAAAAGAGGCTTCGCGCTTCTCGTAGGGGCGAGGTCGCCTCACCCGCATTGAGAAACGACTCTAGGCCCGCAAGGACTCGGGAAACGCCCAAGCAAAAACTCCCTACACATCCAATGCCAGGGTCGTTTCATTTTACATATTTACTTTATTTATGATAATATGTTTCGTGTAGGAGCGAGCTGTGCTCGGGATCTTGCCCACATGCGTTATCTTATGTGAATCCAAACCAATGTCGGAGCCGAAAACGAAACAGCCCTGCATCCAATGCGAATTAAACTTGGCAAAAACGCTCGATCTTTGTATAATAGAATGGACGCAATATTGACAGAAATCGTAGGCGTTTGAAATTGTTTTCGCATATAATACTGTTTTAAATTTAGATATGCACGTCAAGAGTGCTTACCCTTGGTGTTTTTTGTTGATGCTCGTGCGCGTGGTGTGCTGGGCTGCGGGCTGTTTTTGTTTTCGAATGCTAAGGCTAATTTTCCATAAGCTGACCGCGCTCCCCCAGTAGGTGAGCTCGATTACGAAAGGAGATATGAATGAATAAAAAAAGTTTTCTCTATAGGGGTGCGATGTTGCTAGTTCTGTTGGTGTGCTGTCCGATGTTCATCGGCTGTCCGAAAGCGGAGGAGGAGGTAGAAGATGATGTTCCCCAGCTGACCGATCCTGTCACAGAAGATCTGGTGGGCGATAACCAAAGGCTACCGAAACGTATAACAACTCCCACAGATGGTCGTGACATGGTGCTGATTCCTGCGGGTGCGTTTGAGATGGGTAGCAATGATCCGGAAGCTTTTCCGGCTGAACAGCCTGTTCACACTGTGTTTGTGGATGCGTTCTACATGGATACGCATGAAGTGACGAATGCGGCTTACCAAAGATTTGTGTTGGCGAATCCAGAGTGGCAGAAGGATCGTATTGATAGGAAATACCATTATGGATGGTACCTACTTGATTGGACTGGCACCACCTATCCTGCGGGTAAAGGGGATCATCCTGTTGTGAATGTATCGTGGTATGCTGCGGTAGCGTATTCCAAGTGGGCTGGTAAGCGTTTGCCTTCGGAGGCGGAGTGGGAGAAGGCTGCGCGTGGGGGTTTGGTAGGTATGAGGTATCCGTGGGGTAATGAGATCTCAGCGGATCGTGCGAACTATGGGAATGTAGGCGCTACGACGGTCGTAGGTTCCTATCCTGCGAATGGTTATGGTTTATACGATATGGCGGGTAATGCGTTTGAGTGGTGTTTAGATGCGTATGATGCGGATTTCTATTCTCATTCTCCTGCTCGAAATCCCCTCAGCGATGTGAATAACATAGCGGAGGTGGACTTAATATTAAATGACTACTTACTTGTTAAGTCTTCTCGTGTCTTGCGGGGCGGCTCCTGGCACCCTTATACGCAGGACGTTCGGGTCGCTAATCGCACCATCACTCCGCCTTCGCTTACGTTCTACCTCTACGGTTTTCGTTGCGCGAGGGCTGCTGTAACCCCTTAACGCTTAACAACTTAACACCTTATACCCCACATCTGCGTTGCAGATGTGGGGCGACCCAAAAATTGGTTTTACTTAACTGGAAATTACTATTTTTAGCCTGGTTTCTTGTTAGGCTCTTTTGTAGCATAGCCTGTTAGGCTGTGCCTGATTCAAACGTTTTTTTTTTTCAGATAGTGCTACATCTCATCCAGTTCAAGCACGCCGGTGCTTATCTGTTGGGGTGTGGGGTTTTGCGTGTTCTCCTGCGAAGGTGCGTATCCACTCAAGGATGGTAGAAGGAGAGGCTTGCAGCATTTTTGCGATGGCAATCATGGAAAGCCCATGGCAGTCGTTCTACAGAAATACCCAAGAAGGGCCAAGGGGGTTTGGAAAATCCATAACATCCGCGATGTCTGGCTTGAACGCACGAAAACACAAGATCATCCGCATCAGAAACCTATCGGTTTACAGGCTGAGCTCATTGCTGCTGTGAGCAATGAAGGCGACTATGTAATTGATCCGGCTGCAGGCTCCTTTTCCGTCATGGAGGCAGCACTCTTAAAAAATCGGAATTTCGTTGGCTGTGATCTGGAGGTTTAACTCTGAAATACGAAGATGAATCGTGGGACTTTCGAGCGTCTGATACCAAAGAGTACACCCACTGCTTTCACGCCTATCCGGCAATGATGATCCCCCAAATCGCACGGAAACTTCTTAAAGCGTACGGTGTAGAGGGTGGATGGCTCCTTGATCCGTATTGTGGCACCGGTACCTCTCTGGTCGAGGCATCTCTCTTCGGCATGCACAGCGTTGGATGTGACATTAATCCCCTCGTCCGATTAATAGCCACTGCTAAGTCAACACCAATCTGTCTATCTACTTTAGACGAAACGCTAAGCAGTTTGAACAAACGACCTCTTTAAGAAACTATTATCAGGAATATACCAAACAAACGAATGCCGAAGAAAAACAGTCCCTCTAACATCGCAGGTGAAACCTCTACAACGATGCACGAAGAACACATCGTGATTTGTCAGAGGACAACTCGGACATGTCTGTAGGACAAATCACGCTCACATCTGTAACAAAACAGTTCGGGGAAACGGTTGCAGTTGACAATGTGTCGCTGCAAGTAGCAGGCGGTGAGTTCTTTTCTCTGCTCGGACCGAGTGGATGCGGGAAAACAACAACGTTGCGCATCATAGGCGGGTTTGTGTATCCTACGACAGGAGAGGTCCACATCAACGGCGCAATAATGGCAGAAACGCCACCCTATCGGCGTCCCGTTAACACCGTTTTTCAGAACTACGCTTTGTTTCCACATAAAACCGTCGCGCAAAATATCGCATTCGGGCTACAGATGCAGAAGGCTCCTAAATCAGAAATAGCGGCGGCGGTTGAACGCGCGTTGGCGTTAATTCGGTTGTCCGGATACGACAACCGAAAACCGAGTGAACTCTCCGGTGGAGAGAGACAACGGGTCGCCCTTGCACGCGCGTTAATTAACGAACCCACCATCCTGCTCTTAGATGAACCCCTCTCGGCCCTCGACTTAAAACTCCGAAAACAGATGCAGTTGGAGCTAAAAACCTTACAACGCAAGGTCGGTATTACGTTTGTTTATGTGACACACGACCAAGGTGAAGCATTAGCACTGTCCGATCGGATTGCAGTGATGAACGAGGGAAAAGTGCTTCAGGTAGGAACCCCCTCTGAAATCTACGACTCACCACAGAGTCGCTTTGTTGCAGACTTTATCGGTACTTCTAACTTTCTTGAAGGAACACTTGTCAGTAAAAATGAGATCGCGTTGATGCCAGAGTCGCCCGCTAAAATCGTCTGCACACCGACCAGCGGTATTCCGTTGAACGCGCCTGTCACCGTCGCTGTTCGTCCGGAGCGCATTAACGTGATGGCGGCCGCAACCTCTGATACCACGAATCTCTTACACGGCGTGATTCAAGACGAAAGTTATCTCGGCACGACGCTACAATACACCGTACAGACGGACTACCCAACCCCACTTATTGCGCACCGGCAGAATACAGGCGAGCAAAATACACATCGTTTTCAACGCGGCGATAGGGTCTATCTGCAGTGGACACCTGAAAATGCAATTGTTTTAAAAGCCGATTAACGCTCTGTTGCAAACGCGTTTTTCAATTTTGGCATCCACCGTGTAAACAACCGTACCGCTTTTGCATCTTGGCGTTCCGGAGATAACAGATATCTGCTTCTGTTTTTTTGGTCTTTATAAGATAGCGCGTAGATACCCATAGCGTTGTATCCGATAGAGACAACGCCTATAGCATTTGTACCAATTGCGATAACCCCGACGGCTGCTCCTCCTCCGATAGCCACAACACCACACGCAGTGCTACCAACAGCAAAAATTCCCACTGAAAGCACTCCGTTGGAAACTGTACCTATAGACAGTGAGCCTATTGCCACCAAACCGATTGCAATAACACCGGATACAGTATTACCAGTAGCAAGGCGGGAATGCGGTATTGTCTCCAATATGAAAGGAAGCCCGAAACCTGAAAAAACGACGACTCCCCAAGTTAAACCCAACATGCTCAAATAGGAGAGGAAAATCTTTTTGAACGTTTCAGTGTTGAAAGTGCCTTTCATGCTTTTTCCCATTGAGTGTTGAAGTAAAAGGATAAAGCTAATCCGCAGCCAAAGGCAGTTTGACCTTTCCATTGTCCCGCTGCTGCGATGTCAGGAAGCCAATGATAATTTGGACAACCTTGTAGCCTTCACTTCCAGACGAAACAGGTTCTCCGCCTTCTGTAATGAGCCCTACCAACTCTCGTGGTCCAGCAGGGATACCCGAGATGTCCCATGTGGGTGCCTCGATCGTCTCAATACTATCATCTTGATAGAGTGTTGCCCCGCGGTCACTCATGAGAATGTAGCCGTTGGTACCGACAATCTCCACACGGAACCCGGGCAGGGTCGTCTTTGGACCGCCAGCGTAATACCCGCGCACGCCGTTTTCGAAGTGGATATAACCGTGTGCTGACGGTTCCGTTGCTGGGACGTGTCCACCATCACCTTTATACGCGTCATAGTCTTCGTAGCCATCCTCCAATTCAGCAGAGACCCACTCAGGATCAGACTCGGCGAAGTAACAGATCGCATCAATAAGATGTGTGCCATTACGGAAGAGCATGGCACGCCCACCACTCAACGTACCAATAACATACTGAACATCCCCGATACGTCCACCACCGACGATTACTTCTTTCGTATGCCGCCACAGGGGCTGCCATCGGCGAGTGTGATCAATCGATAGGATAGTTCCGTTGCGCGCTGTGGCCTCCATCATTCTGTCCGCATCTGCGATATTCGTTGCCATCGGTTTTTCACAGAAGATACCTTTCACGCCAGCGTTTGCGGCATCAACGACCAGATCGGCATGCCGATGGTCAGAGGTCGCCACTGTCACGATGTCTAAATTCTCAGCTGCGAGCATCTCTTGATGGTTAGTATACAGAGAAATGTTGTCCCAGGTGTCCTGATATTTTTCTTTGAAGGCATCCAGTCTGCTTTGAACAAAGTCGCAGCCGGCGGCTAATTCAACGTTCGGCAGGTCCATTAAACCTGATACATGCGTCGTGCCAATACCACTACAACCGATAACACCTACGCGTAGTTTTGCCATGTCTATATCCCCATCGAGCTAGAAGTCAAATTTTTTGCGGTGAATTAAGAGATCGAAGGATAATCGAATAAAACGATTTGATATGAACCCTAAATCATATAGGTGCGCTGTTAATATCCATCAGTATACCAAAAGACGTGATGCGACTTGATGCCCTGTGCCAAAGACTGGTGTTGGTTGTGTAATAGGTCGGGAATTGCATTGCATGAATCAGAAAGCACAGTCGGTTGATTGATGCGATACATCGCACTTGTATGTTCTTCAATCTTAGGGGCGTTAAAACCGTCGGCAATCGGGGCAGGATAAACCACCTCAATGGATTCTCTATCCATCTGCGCGATGAGGTTAGAGAGCATGCTTTCAAAGAGTTCTTTGCCGTTGTCTTTTTCAAAAGGTGTCTCTGAAGCAATAAACTCCTTAACATCCAGTTGATCGTCGCGCTGGACGACGGAGACATACCCTTCAATACTCCCATCACGTTCAGCAACCCAAGCGTTTGGAGACTCCGTCTGCACCCACTTCGTCCAATATTCTATTTTATCTCTGACAAAAGTGCCGTTAAATTTACGCGCATACCCATCATAGCGTTCAGCGATTCGTTTGACTTCGGCTGCATTGTCAAAATTGGCTGGACGGATTGCCCACTCTGATCGCTTTTCGGCATTGAAAGCTTGTCTCGCGTAGTAGCGTGGCACCTTCCTCCACCCTTCAATTGAATAGATACGTTGGCTTCCGTGGAGCGAGGACATAGCTATCTCACGATCTTCCATGAACCTGATAGCGTCTTTAAGGAGTTGTGTGGCAAGCCCGCGGCGCTGGTATTCCGGGCGCGTGCTGACCTCTCCAATGCCACCAACGGGTATCGGTTCGCCGTGCAAATACATCTTCCGAATAAAGACGCGGACTGTACTGACAATAGTACCCTCGTCGAGGGCAATTCGGATGCCTTCTGCATCTCGCCACGGATCGTTGTGCCAGTGATTAGAAAAGTATTTGCGCCCCCCTGTAAAGACAGACGTAACATGATCCAACCAGGCCTCTAATTCTTCAGGATAAAGCCCACGAAATTCCATATTAACAACAACCTCAAAACTTTATAGTTAACTCACCCATAAACTGCCGGGCCTCGTTGCGACTCCCAAAGACTTCGTAGAGGTCCCCAGAGACATCGTAGAATCGTCGGACGAAATTTCGACTCGTTTCGGCAGGATTCAGATCAGCGTACCGGAGCCATAGGTTTCCGCGTGACCATATATCCCAATTGAGTTCAATAACCGTGGAACTTGCATCACCCGTATCTTTTCTGTGCTGTTTGTTGAGTTCAGGGAAAAGTGCATCCTGCGTCAGGTCAGACGTGCCATCAACACGTCCAACAGACAGGTTTAACTCCTTATAGCGGTACGGATTTGGGTTGGCGATGAATTTCAGATTCGCTGCGAATGCGTTCTCTAACGCCTGTGTCTCGAAATCGTAACTATCTTCTACCTTCGCGGGAGTGACATAACGTTCATCTTGCTCGCCGTAGGTCAGTTCATCGAGGAAGGTCAGATGCCACCGTTCAGAGAGACTATATGTCCACCCGAACATGTTTTTCAGTTCCAGTTGGTGCAGTTCATCTTGGACATCTGTTGAGACATCAATGTCTTCGTAGTCTTCCAAGTAGTTGTTATTTAGGATCGCAGCGCGAGTCGTGTAAAATCCATTCATGTGAGAGGGTTTCACAGTAAAACCTGTAACCGAATACTGCGCGATCGTAAAATCACTGGCATCCCGCAAATAGAGATGCCCGGAGCTGTCAAGAGCTAAGAAGGTCTGATCGTGCTTATCTTCGCTGAGTTGGTCAGTTTCATAAATGATACGCCCCAAATACCGGCCATTATTGTCAAACTTTTGGATACGTGAGATAACGTTATGGAAGAGGGTGAGACGAATGTCCGTTCGCTTGAGTTCTTCAGCGAGTTCTGCCTTGCCTTCATCATCCGTTTCGTTCGCATAATAACGGTTGTATTCCGCCTCTTCCAGCAGTCGCACGCGTCGGTTCAAGGCAGCAGTATCGGCAGCAGCGGCTTTACTCTGCGCAAAGGCGCCGTACTGGGGTCGAGTCGCGTTCGCGATGGTATCCGCGAGGTCCGCTTGTCCGGGGGGCATCTCCGTCAGCTGTGTCAATGTCGGTGAGAGGGCAATAATTTCTGGTAGCCCCCCAATTTTCCTGCGGAATTGACTCGCATCTTTAACTAAAATCTCACCTGTAGGCAGCGTAGCGAGGGCTATCGGTTGTGTGAATTCCCCGTTGCCGCGTCCTTTTCTGCCGAAGTTACCGACAAATTTACCCGCTGAATCAAATTTCACGATCCTGTGATTTCCAGTGTCAGCGATAAGGACATTTCCGCGTGCGTCAATCGCAATGTCTGACGCATCCGTATCAAATTCACCGTCACCTGAACCGTACCGACCGAAAGCAAGCAGGTTCTCGCCATCCGCACTGAACTTATAGATCCGTCCGCGTTCAGCGTCCAAAACGTAGAGTTCATTTTCGGAATTGAGGGTGACGCGAAGGGATCTGTTATAACCTTTCGGTTGAATCGCAAAAGCAGTTTTCCCCTCTTCGTCAAGGATGAGGCTTATCGGTAAGACGACTTTCGGCCGGACATCCACTGGATCAACGAAATAGGTGTCTAACAATTCACCGGTTGCGCTGAATTTGTGGACACACGGCGCGAACATGTAAACTTTCGGGTCCGCGCTTTCACCAATGTGATGCACAGTTTCATCGGTGACGTAGATATTTCCGAGGCTATCTACCGCGAGGTGCCCCGGTTTTCGCAGGACAGTCTCTGGAGATTCTGGGACTTCCGGGAATTGAAACAGAAATTCTCCGGTGGCTGACAACTTCTGGATAAGCCGATTCTCGGTATCGCTGACATAAATATGCTGTCTATCAAAGGCGAGATGGATGTCCTTGCTGAATCGTCCTTGTGTTGTCCCTTTGCCTGCAAATTCGCGTTCTAATCGAATGAAATCTACTGAAAAAGCCGGATTCACTCCGATGCAGAGCAAACAGAGGCTGGCTAAAAATGGTAAAATAACAATGTGTTTTTTCATAATTTCTTGAAAACTTTCAAAGTCCTCTCAGATGGACAGAGGTCGTTAGGGGTTTACGATCTGCTGTTTCAGCGTTTCTATTTCTTGGGCGAGTTCTTCAATCCGTTTCTCTTGTTCACGATTTTCCCTACTGCGCCATGCAACGATGACTTGTGGGATACCCAAGACTACTACAATTATGCCCAGTAACCAAGTGATCATTTTCTCAATACCGTTCACCCGCCCATTGAGCGATGCAACGTTCTCTTTCACCGACGCTATTTCGGTTTTCATGGATGTGATTTCGGTTTTCATGGATGTGATTTCGGTTTTTATAGAAGCAATTTCGACTTTTAGCGGCGCGATTTCATCTGCTATCTCTTCTTTGATGATAGATCGAATTTTATCAAGGTCTTCAACCGTTAACTCAGCGAGGGTAGGGAGGGCTATTGCCCAAAAGACTATTGCGAACAGCAAAACCGTTTTCATTGATCTGGCTCCGTTCTTTGTATTTAGCGTAAGGAAATTGCGTAGGTCTTAGTATATGATACACGGTATTTATCTCAGTGTCAAGGTAAAATAATGGGGGCATTTATGGTAGATCTTAGCATTAATTAGACACTCTGTACCCGCGAGGTTCGGAAACTTCGCCAGCGAGAGGAGACACATGTGAATTCATTTTTCCCATTCACCATAGTTAACTGCTGGCTAACCGTTAAGTATTTAATCTGGTAAAATACGGTATCCTGTGCTGATTCCCGTAACCATTCCAATGATTGCCCAGAGCCCAGCATACGTCATCTCTCCGAGAACGAGCCCAAGGAAAACCGGTCGCGCGCTCCGATATGCCTTCAATCCGCCGTATTTCACAATACTAAACTTCAGCCCCCACCCCAAAAATATCGAGAACCAAAGTTTAAACGTCGCCCAGGAGCTGAGCATCGTATACCCGAGGGGATGTAGGGGCCACCACACAAAGGTTTGGCGCATCCACATCAAAAAGACTGTGAAAGCGCTACCAACCAAGATAAACCCGGTATTCACCCAATTCGTACTGGTTTTTGGACTTGTAAGCAAGCCTTCCAGTTGTCGCATGAACCAACTACCACCCGTGTAAGGCGCACCGTGGGTGTAGCTAATCTTGAGTGCTGAGTAATAGGAAACAGCCAGCCCAATAACCATGGCAACCGCCATTGCAAAGAGAAGTTGCCGCCGTTTAACGCGGGCATCGTCTGCAGCTTTTAATCCGTTCATTATGTTAGGCATCATGAATTCACGAAGATCTAACGTCATGCACACCGGATGCATCAGCATTGAGGTCACCGTAGCAGGATGAATTTTTGAGGTGCCCAGCGTTGTCAGGAAGAAACTCTGGGGTGAGAACGACGGATTGATGAACGGGATCCCGCCGTTAATCACCTGCCACGTCAGCACGACATACATTGCAAGCAGAAACAGCACAAAACCGAGCGCAAATAAGATGGACATCCCCATCAAATGATTGAAGAACACGAGGACACAGATGCCGCCAAGCAATCCGAAAATTGTAACGCTATGCGGGAGGGGCTCATCGGACGGACGGAACTGAAGCATATTTTTAATAGGATGTCGCATTTTCCAGAGCGCGATGCCGATGAACGCCAGACACGCACCTGCCTCTTGTGAAGCACTGAATGCCTTCCCGGTCCACTGAACACCGGGCCCCGAAGTGAGTTGAAAACCCATCATTACACCCAAGAGGCATTGCAGTTTGTAAAAGATGAAGAAGAACCAGATGCTAAACGACACTTCTAAGGTCAGAAGATAGCTAAACCCAACCATCGACCAAAAAATAACAACCTGAAACGGCCGGAGGGCACTCCAAGGACGTTCAATGAGATACTGATTGAGCCAGAAATCGCGAGGGATATGTGGAGCAGCAGGAAAGAACGTATGTAAACCGTTCATCGTATGTAGGAATACTGGAAACGCGAATCCGAACCAGAGCGCACTGTTCTTGAAAAGCGGACCGAGACTCCCGCCGCCCTGTGCTACCATTTCGACTGGCAACTTAACAAGCGGAAACGCACAACGTTCGTGCTCTACCCACTGCTTCCGGAGTAGCACCGAGAGGCAAATCATCACGAAATAGGCGACCAAAACGTAGGCACTCCACGTCAAGATCGGGGTTATCCATGGGCGCCATGGCACGGATTCACCAGCGAACAGCCCTTCAAAAAACGAACGTGCCGCCGCACGATCCTGCACCACCCGCCAGTGAGGGATATAGTGCGAAAATAAAGACTCCCAATCGTTTTCCGGGGTGGCAAGGTACTGATAGACCACCATCGGGCTGAGCGCATAGCGCATCATCCCTGAGGACGGAATGCCTGCTGGCGCAAGCATAATACACCAGATTGTGATGAGCTCTCCGGGTGAAAACGCCGAGGTTGGATAGACACGTTTCAGGAAAACGTTGATACCTAACACAAAAACCGTCAGGACAAAGAAGGGAGCGACAGGAAAGTGGCCACCTGCAAGAAATATGTTGCGGATAACGTAATCGTTATATGGGGCGAGGAGGCATTCAGTAGTAGCACATGCCAAACCGATGAACACTGCGCGCCATGTCAGGCTATCCCGCGTTTTTTTTAAATCAATAGCTTGTATCGCCTCGCTCTCTTTTCCCTCTGTTTCCAGTAATGTTAGTATACCACGTTCTCACTTTTTACCAAACTCATATTATCCATTAACATCAGTGCATACCATGGATGGGTCTATGGATCCTGGCAAATTTTGGACTTTCCAACAAGTTTTTTAGGTATTTCTTTAGCCCATAGGCGTAATATCTCCCCAGAAAACCGACATTATAAGTTATACTAAGACAATATTTATTATTTTTCAAATTAAGATTATAAAAGCCTATATACAACGTGAGTTTGGAAGAAAGGGACTGCGGTCTTGCGTAGGGGCGAGGTCTCCTTGTCCTATAGTTATTAGGGTTCCCTAATCCCTACGATAAGAGAGTTAGGGTACCTAATCCCTACGATACGCTTTACATTTTCTTGTGTGGCTTAAACAGTAAGGGCGGTGTATGCATCATACACCGCCCTTATTTGTAGTTGGTAAGTTAATTCAAATAGGGTGTATCCCTGAATGAACCTGTTCATGTAGCGACACTTGCGTGCCGCTACACCCTTAGTCTTGCGTTTTCACATCGCCCCAGGTCGTCGTGAGCTTGCCCGCAGCGTTGACGTTGCCCCGAAGATGCGTGGTGCGCAAAGTCGTGCGCGTGCCATCCAAGGCGACGTCTTCTATCTGGTAATAGTAGACGACGTTGGGTTTTGCAGAGGTGTCCGTCCACTCGTAGACATGTCTTTCGGATGTCGTGCCGTGTCCGGGGATAATGCCTTTGCTGTTGACGACTGTGAACTCGCCGGTCTTTGTTTCACTGCGCAGTATATTGAAACCTGCGTTGTTCAGTTCGGACTCGGTGGTCCAGCGGATGACGACTTCGCCAGTGGCTGTGTCTCGTGCTGGGCGGAAGCTTGCCAGGGAGACGGGCAGGGGTCCCCCGCCGTGATGCCCTGGTGTGCCGACATCGTTTCTATCGCCGTAATAGGTCGTTTCGCTATAGCCTTCTGCGGAGCGCCCCGTATCCTGTGCGGAGATCCATCCACTCGGATCCATACCATCTTCAGCCTTACGACCTTCATATCTACGTATGATAGACGCGCGATGCCCATCGCTGTTGATACCCATCGGCAGGGCCCACTCGGGTGCATCGTTTGTGCGGCGATCCCCATCGGTGTTGCCGACTTCGTCAACCAGTTTCTTATCCTTGTCCGTGAGTTTCAGATAGAAACCCGCGGCACTCAGGACGGTATCGGTGCGCGCTTCCATATCCAGAGCGGTGCGATGTGATGTCCAGAGGTCTATCGTGCGAGTATCCGGGAAATGGTCTCTGCCCGAGTTAGAACCACTGGTGGAAACAAGCAATACCGTCTGATTCGGTGCGAGGGTAACGGCACCCAGCGTGATCGTGGCGTTCTGACGGGCTTTTAAACCTTCATCGCGTGCGTTCTGTATCTCCAGTTGCCAGCCGTTCAGGTTCACACCCTGGGTCAGTGAAGAATTGTAAAGCTCTATCCACTGCGGCAACGAACGTCTCCCCGAACCCGCACCCGCACTAAACATGATCTCAGAGATCGTGACCTCTGCATCAGAGAGATCCGCGACTTTCTCTTTCAATGCACCGTTATCATAGCCGGGGGTGCCGCCGTTTTCATCGGTTTTGGCAGCCGTGCGGTCATAACCGATGCCCGTGAAACCCACTTTCGCCCAGTGCTTCTCGCCTATACCGCCATCCTTTTTCGGGTCCCCCGGTTTGTTCCGTTTATAGACGAAGCCAGCGCGGAAGTCCTCCTCCGCACCATCAATCACGTTGCTATGCCCCGCAGCCCATAACTGAAGGGGCCAGACCTCTGTGTCAAAACTACCCTCCTTTTTCTCAGCGAAATAGGTGCCGCCATGATCAACAATGTGCGTTGACTTGCCCTCTTTGTCATTCGCACTGCGAAGGATCAGGTTATATTTACCACTATTGGGCAACACGAGGTTGCTATCCACGTAATACAAGGATTGCACACCGCGTTGCACCCGGTCCGCCGCTGCTTTGTTAATCGCAACGCCCGCAGCCAGATCATTCCCCGAACCCGTCGGATCCGAGTTAGAAATCAACAAGATACCATCCGCAGCGAGTTTCACCTTATCGTTATCCGGGAACGAGACCAACTCCGTCTCTTTCGCAGCACCATCCACCGACATCACGAGAGTCAGCTCCCACTTCCTGAGATCCTTCTCACTCCCCGAGATGTTCCTGAGTTCAACCCAATCGTTAGCATCGCTGCTGCTATTGCCTATCTCATTGATCAGCACCTCTTGCGATAGCACCGTCTTCGCGGCTGGGGCTGCCGTAGGATACGTACCAGGCGTCCCAAGCCGATTCCCAGACAGATTCCGGCTCGGTCTCCCAGAAGCAACCCAAGTACCCGAACGCTCCGGATCCCCATCATCTTTCGCATGATCCGCATGCCCGGTATTCGCTGTGTCGAACTGCTTGAGTTTACGATACATAGACACAAGGTCCACCGCATTAGCAGCAGTCGTCGCTTCAGAGCGACCCCCCTTGCTCGGGATAGCCCAGAAACCCGGATTACCCATATTACTCACAAGATCCACACGACCCGCTGCTGACGAAGAAACCCCAGCTGACGAGGCCTTGCCCTGCCTAAATTCAAGCATCCAACTCGACCCGTCAAAGATAATGTTCGCACCCGTCTTGTTGTAGACTTCAATCCACTGGCTATACTTAGAACGACCCCCTAAAGTAGCATCCTTGGCAGCCATGATCTCCGTGATCTTCAAATCACCCACTGCCGCACCCGCAGGCCCCTTAACGATAATCGTGCCACCATTCAGGAAGAACTCATAGAGATCCGGCATATTCGAAACGGGGATGGTGTTTACGCCACTGGCAATACCCGTGTCGCTTGCCATCGCACCCGAATGCACAAGAACCCCAAAACGGTGACTTTCAATCACTTTGCTTGTAGGAGGAGTTGTTCCGCCGCCGCCACCACCGCCACCACCGCCGGTGTGGATAGGATTGACAGTGATAGTGAACGTCTTGGTGTCACTACCCGCACTGTTCTTCGCAGTGTAGATAAAAGTCTCCGACATCGCATCGGTGGGAGTCCCACTCAGCATCCGATCCGTTGCATTAAACGCAAGACCATTCCAAGCGGCCGGTGCCAGCGAGTAAGTCACGCCAGCCCCCGATGTTACCGCCGGCAATTCCTCACTCACTTCTGTATCCACAAAGTATGTCTTAGCTGAAACATCTGGTAACACAGGAACATCTGTAGGTGGGGGATTGACAGTGAGAGTGAACGTCTTGGTGTCACTCCCAGCACTGTTGGTCGCAGTGTAGGTAAAAGTAGTCGCCGACATCACAGCGGCGGGAGTCCCACTCAGCACCCGAGTCGTCGCATTAAACGCAAGACCATTCCAAGAAGCTGGTGTCAGCGAGTAAGTCACGCCAGTCCCCGATGTTACCGCCGGCAATGTTTCGCTCACTGCCATACCCACAGTGTAGGTCTTAGCTGGAATATCTGGTAACACAGGAACATCTGTAGGTGGGGGATTGACAGTGAGAGTGAACGTCAGCTGGGCATTACCCGCGCTGTTTGTGGCAGTGTAGGTATACGTAGTTGCTGCCATTGCAGATCCTGTGGGGGTGCCCCTCAGCACCCGAGTCCCTGCAGTAAACGTCAGCCCCGCAGGTAAGGCAGGGGTTAGGCTGTACGTGATACCCGTGCCAGTTGCCATCGGAAGTGTTAGAGCCGGCATCGCCACACCTACAGTCAACATCTGATTGGCAATCACCGTACCAGCAGAAAACGTAGGCGCCGGCACTGAACCGCCAGTGATAGTGAGAGTGAACGTCAGCTGGGCACTGCCCGCGCTGTTGGTCGCAGTGTAGGTATACGTAGTTGCTGTCATTGCAGTTGTGGGGGTGCCACTCAGCAGCCG
The DNA here is from genome assembly GCA_965202725.1 of Candidatus Poribacteria bacterium. GTDB lineage: Bacteria > Poribacteria > WGA-4E > WGA-4E > WGA-3G > WGA-3G. The sequence goes on along the minus strand of OZ241845.1, from coordinate 1,369,940 downwards.
GGTCGCTGGCGTAAACGTCAGCCCCACAGGTAAAGCAGGGGTTAGGCTGTACGTGATACCCGTGCCAGTTGCCATCGGAAGTGTTAGAGCCGGCATCGCCACACCTACAGTCAACATCTGATTGGCAATCACCGTACCAGCAGAAAACGTAGGCGGCATCGGCGTTGCTCTCGGCGTCTCTGTCACCGGTTCAGAAGGCTCGCCTGCTAACTTCTCAAGGGTCGCCTTCAGACGAATACGCACTGTGATAGCCGTGCCATTCACACCCATTATCGCTAACGGATATACTGACACTGCCATCCACGCATCAGCATCCTTTTTATATTCATACAGGGACACATTTCCTGACGTGCCACCCGTCCAAGTCACCCTTATCCTACCATCACCCGCAGCCGCCGCAACACCCACAGGGGCAACTTGGGACTCTCTTCGACCCGGCGTCCCAGACACAGCAACAGAGGGCACACCCGCAGGCGTCGCACGGATACGCACGGTGATCGGAGTGCCAGCAGCGCCACGGATGACCAACGGATAGACCGATACAGCCACCCAATTCACGCCGCCATCGGTGCTATACTCATACCCCGTAGCCGAACCCCCAGTCCAAGACACCGTTATCTTCCCAGGCCCAGGTTCCACAACAACGCCCGTGGGCATATCGCTGCTAGTGTCGCCACCAGTGTTGCCGTTGCCATCGCCGTCAGTGTCGCCGTCCATGTCATCGTCAACAGTTTGAACTGGTGTAGGAGTCTGTGATGGGGGTGTCTGTGGAGTGGCCGGTGTCGGGGCTGGGGAACCGTCCGCTTGCTCTATAGCTAGCAAAAAAGAGAGGTATACATAATAATCGCCTGAATGAGTGCCGCTATCAACCGCAGTATAGAGAAATCCAACTGTTGGGGATGCCTCAGTAGGAGTTCCAGCAAGGGTCCGAGTCGCCGATGTGAATGTTAAGCCGGCGGGAAGAGTCCCACGTCTCAACTCATACGTAGTCGTATCGCCATCCTCTTGCGTCGCCTCTGGGAAAACAAAATTGAACGCCTGCCCTACCCTCCCAACTAGCGAATTCGGCGTTAGGCGACTAACACTAAACATAGGAGCGGAATGCACGGTGATATTAAAGTCCAATGTAATTGAGGTCTCACCCGGCGCGCTAGCAGTTAGCGTATACGCTTTTGTTGGGCTGCCTACCGTGGGAGTTCCAATGATTATGGCGTAACCGTCAGTGTTCGTAACCCTCAAACCAGTAGGCAGGGCAGGTGCTACCGAGTAAGTTATCTGACTTGTGTCGGCGGCACCCGACACCAATGTCACATACGCATTGAGTGCACTACCTTTCCGAAATTCTACACTCATTACTGTTACTGTATCTACAAAGGTGAGTGCTGCGTCTACAAGAGTTGGCACCAGCAGCATGGCAACTGCCAACAAAACTACTAAACTTAAGGTAAATCTCATTTTATTTGAAAACATGACTTAGTTTCCTCCTAAAAGAAACTATCGTTTGGACAATCTTGTGAACTTATGGGGCTTTCAAAAGCCCCGGGGTATTGTTTTTGATATTAGGTTTTCCTGAGTTGCAGGATCTAACGGGTTAGGGTACAAAAACTGGCACAGCTTAACAGGATGCGCAACCTAACAGGAAATCCTGCTACGAACAAGTTATGCTACAAAGCGTTTAGGGCGGACGCAAAGCTATTAGACTGCCTTGGATAGGGCCGGGGAGAAGAGAACGACGATTGCTTGAAGTTAACTGTTGGTTGAATCTGGGGGGGGGGGGGGGTAACAAACAATAAGTTAATATCGCTGTTAGCGAAAGACACCAAGAAACGAACCGGCCACACAGGACAAGAGACACCTCGCATCGTTTCGCTTCGCACTGCTTTTACTGCAAAATTAACAACTCGACTATACATCGCTGTTCGCTGTCCTTAACGCGTTTCCCCTTGCTTGCGGGGGGTCGGGGGGGGTTCCCCTAGGTTTACGGAAAACCTGATTGCAGGTTAATAGCAATCCCGACGGACGCAATTTTGAACCCTGGTCCCCCGGCTCCGTGAGATGGCGTTCTGTGAAAAAATACAAGCACTCGGGTGGCACAACCGAATAGGTTATGCTACAAAAGAGCAGGCTACGTCCATCCTAAGAAAGTATACACTATCTGAACCCTAAATGTCAAATATTTTTTTTTGACTTTAAACATGTATACTACCTTAAACACACTTAACTCGTCAAGTCTTTTTATGAGTTATGAGTTATGAGTCGTCTGTAGGGAATTTATTTTTCTTGTTGGTTAGCCTCAAAAGATGTTATAATTTATATTAGGAAAATAACGTAAAAGGAGGATTTCGACTATGGCACCTATTATTGGAATTACATTTAGAAAAGATGTTAAAAACGATCCAGATAACAATTATATCCGGGCCGTTAAAGAACATGGCGGCATACCTGTAACGCTATATCCGGGTGTATCACAAGGCGATTCCATGGCTATTGATGGGCTTTTGCTAACAGGGGGTGGCGATATTCACCCGAAACACTTCAATCAGGCGTATCATCCGTCTCTTAAATATGTTAGCAAAGCGCGAGATGCTCTGGAGTTAAAGCTATGCCGGGAAGCAATAGGTGCGAATTTACCAGTTTTTGGTATTTGCCGCGGGATTCAAATCATGAATGTCGCAATGCACGGAAGCCTATACCAAGACGTTCCCTCTCAGTTTATAGATCCGTTGACACATCCTGCAAAGAATTTCAATGAGGACTCCGAACACAAGATTGAGATTGAACCTAATAGTCGGCTATGTGAACTTATAGGAAAGAGAGGCGATACAGTCAATTCTGCCCATCACCAGGCGGTAGATAAAATTGGCGAGGGCTTTGTTATTACGGCGCGAGCTGCCGATGGGGTCATTGAAGCCATAGAAGCTCCATCCAAACGGTTTATGTTGGGTGTGCAATACCACCCGGAGCGGATGATAGCCACCCCTGAATTTCACGAACACAGCCGGAAGTTATTTGAGGCGTTTATTCAGGCAGCTTCTGACTCGAAACCTTTGCGTATCTAAAAATTGGCGACTAACGAGAAGCGGTGAGTCAATCCGAGGACACCGAAGGGAACGAGGGCGTAATCGATGTGGAACTGCCGAAGCGTCAGTCCAAAACCGCCAGCAAGTCCAGAAATCGCTCCCAAAGCGTTGCCACCGATTTTGTAGTTATAGCCAGTGCGGAGGTGCAAGATACTGCCGATGGTATAACCCGCACCGATGCCTATCGCGATAGCGTTATCAGATGGCCGGATAATGTCAGTGGTTAGGGTGAACGCGTCGTTCCAGAGTTTGTAGGCACCCCCAAACCTAAAAGTAACAGGCAGCCCAAAAGCCTCCTCAATGAACTTGACTCTCGGTCCAAGATGCTGTGCGTTGAAGCCCAAAGCGAGCGGGATTCCGGGAAAGGTGTATAATACACCGAAATCAAAAGCGATACCGGTTCCCGCTGCGTCAGCAATCTGTTCGCGTAAGAATTTCGCGTTTGTCCCAAAAGCGAGATTATCTCCGAAACTGCGGGCATACGAGAAAATCAAGGCTAAATCGTAAGGACGGAAGAGCGTCGTCTCGTTACCCTCTCGGTCGCGTCCCTGTAACTCACCGAAAGACAGGTAACTTGAACTGAAACCAACGGTGCCAATACCCCCAAGCGGGAGTGCGAACCCGATGAATTCGTGATTGATTCCAGCGAACCACTCGTTATGCATGAGCGCGAGTTGTGGCTTTTGGAGCTTTGTCAGTCCGGCAGGATTCCAGTATGAGGCGTAGAGGTCATCGGCCGCAGCGACTTGTGATTCCCCCATACTCATTGCCTCAGCCCCGACCCCAATTTTGAGAAAAGTCATGGCGCGGGTGCCTGCGTTTTCGTGGATGTCTGTGCTATCGGCCGCTATGGGCAGAGATATGAGAGTAAGAATTGCAATGAACGTATATGCCAAAAAACAATACCTCTTGCAGCACACACGTCTCTGGTCTCTAAAATGTCTCATTTTTCCTTCCTATTGGTAAAGTCCAACGTTAGTATATCACGGTGTCGCGTGGAAGTCAAACGCGGAAAAGGCTATAGGGGCGAAATGGCCTCGCACCTACGATTCACTGGAAGCCGACACCATTAAGACTACCGCGAATTGTGCAGGGTATGTACAAAAATGTTCAGGATTTGAATAGGTTACGCCCAAACGAATATGTCGTCATCGTCGGGAGAATAACCTATAAATACTGCCAACACGATGCGGGCGCGTGTGCCTTGAACGGGTGGCACTTCGTGGATACAACGCGTGTTGAAAAAGTAGAGGTCGCCTTGTTGAAGATCGACCTGATAGTTCTCTATTCCATTTTCAGCAGCGTACCTGGCAAACGTTTCTTCAACAATATGCGGTTGGATCTCCTCAGACCAGAGACATCGGTGCAAGATAGCTTGTGTGCCTTTTCCATGTTCATCTGCATTTTGGACACACAGCACACCCGCAAACTGATGCTCGAAACGGTAGACTTGGTAGTCAGTGCGATTCTCACGGTATTTGACGTGATCGATGTGTGGTTTGTAGCTATGGGTTTCGTAGTGGACGCGGAAGATCGCTGGCCCGTAGCGCGAACCGTCGGGTTCACGTGCTACCTTCACCTCTTTTCTGGGTGAAAGCGTGTCAAGGGAGTCATAAATCAACTCGACAGGATTCTCAAATCCATCGAATAAAAATTTAAAGAGGTGATGTGTCGCTTCGGCATGTGCTAAAAATTTCGCTTTATCGCTGCCACGGTTCCCGAGGCTCGTGCCGATGTCGATACGGGTGCGTCTGTCAACAGCGTTGCCATCGGCTTCGTCACGCATCAAACCCATGTTTGTGAATCGATGAATGAGTCCGTTACAGTGTTCCGGTGAGTAGGCATTCCGAAGAATAATAGCAGGCATTTCAGCTTGGGAGAGGGCATAAATCGGATCGCTATAGGTTTTACAAACGGTTTCAAGGTCAGGCTCCGCCGGGAGCCAATTGTTTTGCGTGCGCATAGGAGCCTCCGTGGCAATCGTCAAAAATGCGGATTGAACAGATAGTCGTAATCCTCTATTTTGTGTGTGGCGAAATCAAAGAAATCAGCATTAGGGTCGAGATCACTGTCTTCAAAGGCGGCTTCGCATCCAGTATTATACTTCAGTCGGCGGTAGGATCTGAGCCAAGCGACGCGGTGGATCATCGCTATCATGTGGCGCGGCTTATCAGACGGATTGGGAACACCTCGATGCCAGAGCCGCATATCCCGAATGAGCGCGCTCCCCTTCCTCGCACTGCCACGGATAGGCGGGTAGATCTCCCGACGTGCCTCTTCTTCCGCTGCTGCTATTTGTTTGCCACTGACCTCCAGATGTGAACCGGGCCAGATTTCAACACTCCCGTTCTCCGCTGTTGTATCCTGCGGTGAGATGTTAACGACAACCTCCACTGTCGGGTGTGCTATTTCTTGATCTGGCCACAGGTGAGCACCGTCTCGGTGCAGCGGTTGTGTTGTGCTACCCGGGCAATTCGTATTCCCGTTGTAAAAGTTATTATAGAGCCCCGGACCGAGAAGCTCCCTGGTTACTTGCACAACGTAGGGATTCGCCACAATGTCTCTGAAGATGTAGGGTGCGTAAGGGGGCGGTCCTTGCTGAAGGTGCCCTTTCAGTCGACCCGCTCCTCCCCATTTCTCTGCATTAATCAGGATCTGAGAATCGGCATCCATACGTTCACGCAGAATGTCCAAGGGTTCATGACGGATGACATTTTCTAAGATGACGTAACCATCAACCTGGATTGCCTTTACGGCTTGTTCAACGTGTGTGTCTGTAAGTTTCCCTTCTGCCAATTCTTCAGGTTGCACGGTGATTTCCATAGGGGTATTCCGATAATATGAACCTATACATTTCCGTGCAATACGTTGTATTCCGCGGTATGCATGGTTTGCAAGTTGCTAAGGCTTAGCAACCCGGGGTTATCTCCCAAAGCACGCAGGAATATCCCACGTGCGCCGTTGAGGGCTCTGTCCATAGATAGCCCGAAAGCATCTTTGATCGTCTTCCTGCCACCGAGATTTTTGACGATCTCGCCCGTCCAAGACACCGTCTTTGAGGTGTAGGCTTCACAAACGTCGAGGACGATAGCCCCTGTTTCTTTTGCTTTGTGCTTGAGAAACTGCTTGAACCGGTAATGAGACAAGGTCAGCATCTGCCTAACAGACTTCTTTCTCAGTTTCCGCTCGGCTTTACAAGTCATCTGTGAAGTTTCAAAAGTCGGTAGCAAGAGAATATCAAAGGTATCTACCAGCCAGCGTGCGATTTTCTTATGGAGTTCGTCTATGAGATTGCGTATCCGTTTACGCATTCGCTTTGCGGCTCTCCGCATATTTCGCTTGCTTTGGCGATGGGCAGCCTTGGCTGCACGGGACAGTAAGTCATCTAAATGGAAACAGAGCCTCTGAATTCTATTGATTGCGTGATGTCCAAGCCATCCGAACCCACGCTCATGGAAATAGGTGAGGAATGTTCTCACGCCGGGGTCTAAAGCCACAACACGTCCGTTTGGCTTTCGCTTCGGGGTTGCGACAGTATAGGAAACACACAGATAATAGCTATCGCCGTCTTTTACCAGGCGGGAGTCTCGGATGTGCTCAGGCAGCGCCTCAGCCATGACGAGATCCCCTAATTTCGTGTGATAAACGCCATTAGGCTTTATGGCAGACTTGGGTATAAAAATGCTATCTGAAGGTTGACGTTTGGATTTGAAGGAAACCGACTGCTTTTCTCCTTTTGCTTTCGCCTTCTTTTTCGCTTCCCTCACGGCGATACAAGCATCTCGGATAGCCACAGACTTGATTTGATAGGGCGTTTCTTTCGCCCAAGCAGGTAAGTCATGTAAGATACCTGTTTTGATGGCTTTCCAGTTGGCTTGCGTATCCGTCGTCTTGAGCAGATGCAAAGTTTGATTATAGGTGAAGCGGGCGGTGCCAAACCATCGCCGCAACTGCAGACGTTGCTCAGCCGTCGGTAAGAGTCGTATCTTCTTTGATTTCATCACGGTAGCTTCGGAGCCCGTGCAGTCTGCAACTGAAGACGTGCAAGATGGCGAGAAGATCCGCGGTGAGTTCTTCTTCCGGACTGTGTGCTGTTTTGTCAAGAACCACGAGTTCGCCACCGTTCTGTTCAATGAGGTATCGTATAAGATCGATACCGAACCGGGCGAGTCTATCCCGATGGGCAATAACAACTTGGAACTGAGCACCTTGCAAAAGCCTGTCCAGTCAGGCGTTAAGTCCTTTTCTTTTGAAGTTGAGGCCGCTGCCAATATCTCTAATGACTTCGGCATCGGGGTAGATACGCCGCATCGCGGTGACTTGGCGTTCCAGAGCGTCTCGTTGTTTGGCACTGGAGACCCTGCAATAGCAAACAGGGGTAATTGCACCGGATGCGTTACGGATGTATTTTTCAACATTGTAACGTCTATGTCCGCCTCCCGTGCGGATCGTGTCAATTTTGCCCGCATTCGCTAATCTCCGTAAATGATCGGGGGTATAGTCTAAAAGGGCACTTGCTTTTCTCGCTGATACATACATCATAGAGATAGGATAACAGATTCTCAGCGTTTTTGTCAAGAAAAAAACAAAAATATACAGAAAATGAGATACTGTTCAGCAACCTTTAAGTGAAAAATTCGGCATAGAGCGCTTGAACAGCAGCCTTCCTATCTTCGGATTTTATGCCGAACATCATACTGACTTCGTTGGAACCTTGATTAATCATTTCTATATTGACCTGTGCGCTGGCTAAGGCGTGTGTGGCGCGCGAAGCGATACCAACAGTGTGGCGCATGCCTTCCCCAACAACCATGATAAGCGATAGCCTGCGTTCTACAAAGACATCTTCAGGCGCGAGGACCCGCCGAATCTGTTCAACAACCCTTTCCTCCTTCTGTGCAGAAAGGTTTTCCTCGCGAAGGATAACCGACATGTTGTCTATGCCGGATGGCACATGTTCAAAAGAGATGTCTTCGGTCTCCAAAATCTGCAGCAGCCGCCGACCAAACCCGATTTGACGGTTCATTAGATATTTACTCAGATAGATACAACAAACGTTATCCATTACTGCAATACCGACGACAGGCATATCCGCTGAGGTCCGGTTTGTAACAATGCGTGTGCCTTGCGCTTGCGGGTTATTTGTATTGCGGATGTGAACAGGCACATGTGCTCGATAGACAGGTTCCAGGGCTTCGTCGTGGAATACGGAGAACCCGGCATAAGAGAGTTCTCGCATCTCACGATAGGTTAACTCCGCAATCGGGGCAGGATCTTTAACAATAGACGGGTTCGCTGCGAACACTGAATCGACATCAGTGAAATTTTCGTAAACCTCTGCTCGAACAGCGCTGGCAAGAATAGCACCTGTGATGTCTGAACCGCCACGCGAGAAAGTGACAATGTTCCCTTGCTTGGAGTAACCGAAGAAACCCGGGAAAATGATGATACCCGGACGTTCGTTCAGGGCGCGTAGCCGGCTGTACGCTTCGGGCAAAACTTGTGCATTACCGGGCTCATCAGACAAGATTAACCCCGCGTCTTTCGGGCTAACGTAATGTGCGTCTACACCGCGTGCTTGGAGCGCCTGCGCGAGGAGCCGTGCGCAGTTATCCTCGCCGCCTGCCTTCATTGTATCCATATAGAGGTTCGCATCGGTAGTGCTTTTTTCAAGACGTTCCGTCAGATCCCGGGCAATCGGTTCAATCACTTCAACTGGCAGTCCTAACCCTGAAGCGATGCTGCGATAACGTTCAATCACTTCAGCGCATTCTGATGCACCAATTTTTCCTGTGAGGCGTTCTGAGGCAGCAGCGATAAGCAGATCCGTTACTTTAATATCCTGGCTATAGCGTTTCCCGGGGGCAGAGACGACAATGAGGCGGCGCTCCGGGTCGGCAGTGATGATGTCACACACTTGACGCACCTGTTCCGCCGAGGCAAGAGAACTCCCGCCAAATTTTGATACTTTTAACAATCCATATCCTCCAATTTTTATTCTATTCTTAACACAAGTTGCCAATTGTTTATAGACATAGCACTCCTACGGAGTACGGTCGATTATCGGTCATGTGGGTGAAAGCCTGTCAGAGTCAGGATCCCGGCGTTGGTGGATCAAAATCAAGGGTATAAAGGTTCTCCGTATGGCATTCTCCGGGAGTGCAATCGTGCACATAGGCCATATTCTATAGGTATACCCCCCTCTGGGGTTTGGAAAAAGACGAAAAATCTTTCCGAGGTATGCAAAATCTATTGCGTGTATTTTATCAGGAAAGGATATTTAAAGTCAAGTGTTTTGGAAGGCTGAGGGTATTTCAATATTTTCAGGCGCTAGGCAAAAAGAGAGAATTCCGGCTATTAGCATGGCAGAAGTCGTGGGCGTTTCTGTGTTGCAGGGGAGAAATAGGGGTGTGATAGCCTTGAGTCGTAAAACCTACCAGCCATCACACCCTGGATTGTATCTTCGGCTCATCTCAGCGAGATGAACACAGGTGCCAAGCCTTGGACTCTTCATAGATGCACGCTTGATATGACTCGCCTACCTCGGAGGCATACCAACTCTGGCAATCTCAAAATGCTTTTTGGACAAGAGTCTTCGCGCAACGAAAACCGTTGTTGTTGTTCGTATTCGTTGGCGTATTGTTGTTGCGATTAGCGACCCGAACGTTCTGTGTATTATTGTTCCAGGAGCCGCCCCGCAAGACACGAGTAATTCGGCTTGGTACCTCGTGCGCCGCCGGGCGCAAACGCTCCGACACGCGACACATTTTAGTAGGGAATGTGGGTTAGGTTGAAGGGGTACCTATCTACTCGACCTACACCTTTATTTTCCAACCGGCGTTAGAATTACGCAGGTTGGTATTTTCCGTAGCATAGCCTGTCAGGCTGTGCATAAAACCGCGTTGCTATCTTCCGTAGCATAGCCTTCCGTAGCATAGCCTGTCAGGCTGTGCATAAAAACCGCGTTGGTATTTTCCGTAGCATAGCCTGTCAGGCTGTGCATAAACGCCACCAAATAACACAAGCCCTCACGAAATAACACACAGGTTTGCAGCCTATTCACCCAGAGACACCGGATATCATATTCACAAATCATTGGCACAGCCTAACAGGCTATGCTACGCTAAAGAAGACACAGCCTAACAGGAAACCATGCTACAACAGTGCCTAACAGGCTATGCTACAAATAGTAATCTCCAGTTAAGTAAAACCAATTTTGGGCCGCCCTACATCTGCGTTGCAGATGTAGGGGTATAAGGTGTTAAGTTGTTAAGCGTTAAGGGGTTACAGAAGCCCTCGCACAACGAAAACCGGAGCTGAGGAACGTGAACGCCGGCGTGAAGGGGTCGCGATCAGCGACCCGGACGAATTGAGCATAACGGAAGTAGAACCCGCCCCGCAACACGCGAGCAGACTTAACATCTAAGTAGTCATCTAATATTAAGTCCACCTGCGCTATGTTATTCACATCGCTCAGCGGATTGTGATCAGGAGAATGGGAATAGAAATCACTATCCCACGCATCCAAACACCACTCCCACACATTACCCACCATATCGTATAAACCATAACCATTCGCAGCATACGAACCTACGACCGTCGTATCACCTACATTCCAATCGTAGTTCGCATCAGCCGCTGAGATCTCATTACCCCACGCATACTTCGCACCTACTAAACCACCACGAGCCGCCTTCTCCCACTCCGCCTCCGAAGGCAAACGTTTACCAGCCCACTTCGCATACGCCATCGCAGCATACCACGATACATACACTACAGGATGATCCCCTTTATCCTCAGGATAGTTGTTGACAGTCCAAAATCTTAGGTAATCTCCATCATGGTATTTCCAATCAATACGATCCTTCTGCCACTCTGGATTCGCCAACACAAATTTTTGGTAATCCGCATTCGTCACTTCATGTGTATCCATGTAGAATGCGCTCACAAACACAGTGTGAACAGGCTGTTCATCCGGCTGAGCTTCCGGACCGTTGCTACCCATCTCAAACTCACCCGCAGGAATCAGCACCATGGCACGACCATCTGTAGGGGTCGTTATACGTTTCGGGAGCCTTTGGCCATCGCCCGCCAGGTCTTCAATGACAGGATCGGTCGGCTGGAGGACATCATCTTCTATCTCCTCCTCTGCCGTCGGGGAACCGATGAACATCGGACAGCACACCAACAACCCCAATAACATCGCACATCTATAGAAAAAACTCTTTTTATTCATTCATATCTCCTTTCGTAAGCACTCACACCTAACCGGGGGAGCGCGTCCAGCCTATGGCAAATTAGCCTTGGCATTCGAAAACAAAAACAGCCCGCAGCGCACCACACCGCCCCCACGGGCATCAACCAAAAAACGCCGAGCGTAAACACGCTTGACGTGTATCTCTAAGCTAAAAGCAGTGGTTAACGCCAAATATCTAACCTCTTTGAGATCATGAAGCAGGACACTTAACGCATATAAAGTGGGGGGGGGGGGCACGCCTTGTCAGACACACGCAAGACGCCCAAAGACATAAAAACACAACGCCACCCATCACAAATGGGCGAAATAGAAAACACAACGTTTGAAACGTCAGCTTTCACCTCTCTGCCTTGCACTCTTAAGTCCCTCCATTGTTTTCAAAAACATTTGAACATCGTTCTTAATTATATATGAATAGAGCGTTTTTGTCAAGTCTAATTCACATTTTCTTTTCTTGCAGGATACGGATTTAGGGATTTCTATCCGAAAAACGAACATGTCGTTAGAACGCCTTTTTAGGGTATATGTTTCCCTATCCAGATCCCAGTATCCGAGAGGAATTAGACTTGGGGAGCATCCGAAACATCGTTGTGGCTGCCACGCCAAAATACCGCGATATAGCGAATGATTCGCAAAGACTGCAGAAAACTGTTTCGCCTGTACAGATGAAATTTTCCTTGTAGGATCGATCTTCCGGTCGCGACTTTTATTAATCCCTGACGGCTGACGGCTAATTTAATGTTGACATCACACCCCAAGTATGCTATACTATCAAGTATGCTATACGGATGCAAAATTTTATGTTATTGGAGTATAACTTTTGATGAAAAATGAATGGGTTGTTTACGAAGGAAACGAAGGTCCCGGAAAGGGAAAACATATTGTTCTCGTCAGTGGTGACGAAGAGTATCGCTCTGAAGAGGCGTTACCGATGTTGGGAAAAGTGTTAGCCACACACCACGGGTTTAGATGCACAGTGCTGTTTGCTATTGATCCAGAAACGGGCGAGATTGATCCAGAGAACCAAACGAACATCCCCGGACTCCATCATTTGGAATCCGCAGATATGATGATCCTGTTCACGCGTTTCCGTGAACTGCCCGATGAACAGATGAAATATATCGTTGACTATACCAACGCTGGCAAACCTGTGATGGGACTCCGCACGGCAACCCACGCTTTCAGCTATAGTCGTAACCTTAATAGCCCTTATGCAAAATACAGTTTTAACAGTGAAACGTTTGAGGGGGGATATGGCAGACAGGTCCTTGGTGAAACGTGGGTTAATCATCACGGACATCACGGTAAAGAGAGTGCGCGCGGCGTGATCGACGAAGCGATGGCGGATCATCCAATTCTCAAAGGCGTTGATGATGTTTGGGGGCCATCCGATGTCTACGGCATTAATGATTTGACAGGCGATGCCCAAGTGCTTATCCACGGACAGGTGCTCGTCGGTATGGTGCCAACAGACCCACCGAAACCCGATACCCTCACGATGCCGATGGTATGGATAAAGACCTATACAGGTGACGAAGGCAACACCTCCCGCGTCCTCGGTACAACGATGGGTGCATCCGTTGATTTAGAAAGCGAAGGACTCCGCCGACTCCTTGTCAATGGTTGTTACTGGTGTATGGGAATGGAGGACGCAATTCCCGACAAAAGCGTTGTCGATTACGTTGGTGATTACGCTCCGACGTTCTTCGGCTTTGGCACGTTTACACGCGGCATCCGACCTGAAGACCTCGCACTGTAAGAATTCGCAAATTTCTCGTGTCTTATCTATTATCTTTCTCCAAGCAAAGATAAGGCACGAAAATTCGTTGGGAATACTCTTGCGTAGCATAGCCTGTTAGGCTGTGCATCTTACGGGTGTGCCTCTTGCGTAGCATAGCCTGTTAGGCTGTGCATCTTACGGGTGTGCCTCTTGCGTAGCATAGCCTATTAGGCTGTGCATCCTACGGGTGTGCATCCAATAATAAAAGGAAATATCATGCTAAATACAAAGAGAATCCAAAAGGCACAAGAAAGAATGAAGCAGCAAGGCATTGACGCTTACCTCATTTTGACCCATGATGATTATATCTACTTTTTCGGCGAAGATCGGTATCAACCACGCGCCATTATTCCAGCAGCCGGTCCCCCCCTTATTGTCACGTTTGCCGGAGAAGAGGAAGAGGTCCGAGAGTCGTTAGGCGTGGAAGATGTTCGGATTTTCGCTTCGGTTGGGCAACAAATCAAAGATGTCGTTCAGGTAATGCGCAGTATGGTGGGCGAGAAGAAAAAACTTAAGGTAGGGGTGCAGATGTGGTTTGGAACCCCCGCGTTCTTGTTGAACATGTTTCAAAGAGCGAATCCGATCGTTGATGTCGTAGATATCGCTGCTGTTATGGATGAACTCCGTATGGTGAAGGATACCTCTGAGATAGCAATCATGCAGCGGGCCGCGGAAATTGCGAGTATCGGTATGGAAACAGCCGCCAAAACACTAAGAACCGGTATAACGGAAAACGAAGTCGCCGCAGAGGTGGAATACGCTATGCGGAAAGCGGGTGGACACGGTGTCGCAACACCGGTTTTCGTAAATTCAGGAATCCGATCAGGGTGGTTACACGGGACTGCCTCTGACAAAGTGATTGAGGAAGGGGATCTCGTTGTACTTGACTTGGTTCCCCGGTATAAAGGCTACTGTGCGAATCTCTGCCGAACCTTTGTTATTGGTGAACCCTCTACAAAACAGGCGGAGATGTTTGCAACTTACAAGCAAGCGCAAGCTGCAGGGATAACCGCTTTAAAGCCGGGTGCGAAGATGAGGGATATTGATACAGTCGCAAAGAAGATTTACACTGAAAACGGCTATGGTGAGTTCTACGTTGCAGGTATTAGTCATAGCATCGGACTCAGTTTTGAAGAAACACCAGCACCGACGATCCACCCGGGTGATTCCGGCATTCAAATTCGTGAAGGGATGACGGTAACCGTGGGACATCCCGTACTCTCTGTTCCGGGAACAGGAGGCGTGCGGTTAGAGGACACCTTCTATATTTCGGAAGGTGTAGCGAAACCTTTAACGGTTTTTCCTTCGGAGTTCGTGTTATCCAATTGATTTCTATGGAGAATCCTACTTTTATAGCAATAAGTCCACCCAAACCTACATAAAAGTGAAAAAGATAGCGCTGATGAATAGCTGTGGTCATATTTTTCTCCTATTTTATCGTTCGTCGGGTTGCTTTGATAGGAATTCTTGGTAGAGTTGAGTATTACCTGTGATAATTGCGATTTTGCCCTTAAGCCGATGTGCCATGTGTGTTCGTTAGAGTTTGCTCAAGAGAGACACCCACCGTTGCCATGCGGCTTTAGTGGCGGCTTTCTCTGCGTCATTTGCATCTTCTGCCATGCCGCGCCTCAAGAAAGCGTGTCCAACACCTTCGTAGATAACAGGATCATAGGTGACGTTTGCAGCATCGGCAGCAGCTTTGGTTTCATCAATTGTGGCGTTGATGCGGTTGTCACTTTCACCGTAGAAGCCGTATATCGGGGCAGATATTTTAGGGACATCTTCCGCGGGCGCAGCACGACCGTAGAACACAAAACCCGCGGCGATTGTCTGGGAATGGACAGCGTAACTGAAGGTTTGTCCGCCGCCCCAGCAGAACCCCGAAACTGCAATCTTTTCATTCGTTGAGGGTAAATCTCGGGCATATTTCTGAATGGTGTCCAGATCAGATGCAACTTGGGCGGATGAGAGATCTCGAATAGTCCGTCGGACATCGTCACCCGATTCGAAACTCTCAGTGCCACCCCCATCCGGGCCCATCCCCGAAAGCAAGTCAGGACAGATTGCGACAAACCCGGCTGCAGCGAGCCTATCGGCAACGAGGCGAATCCAATCCGTAAGCCCGAATATCTCATGGATAACGATGATAGCCGTCGCGGGTTCCTTCACTTCCGGGTAAACGACAAACGTATTGAGGGTGCGTTCATCGGAGGTTGTGACTTTCACCCATTCGCCGTGGCGCGGTGATGCTTCAAGTTCAGCCTTGAGGCTGTCGGCACTGACGTTACCGATGGGCAAGAATGCTGTAACAATGATACCGAACACAATAACGTTGCATATTTGCATAGTATCTCCTTACTTTTCGTTTGTTTTTCGAATGATGGATTGGACTACCAGCTCCATTTCGGTAGGCGGCATTGCGCCGAACAAGAAGAAGTGAATATTCTCACTCGACCAGCTGAAAGCATACGTCGGGCCGCGCTGATGTTTATGCACGTGTGTGCTTTCAATCTCAATTACATCTGATCCTCTACGTCGATCGCGATCCCGCCGTGTTCGCTCGGTCGTTGTTTCAAATATAGAGAAACCTAACAATCCGTCTGTATAAATCAGGTGGATTGTATTTTTTCTATCTTTTATGTTGTGAACATCTTCCAGCTGGAACCCAGGGGGCAGGTATGCCGGTTGGATCGGTTTTGTTTCGAGGATCTTTTCAGCCTTAGCAAGCGAAATAGGGGAGCTGCGCTGCGGTTCCGGCTGTATCTTTTGTTGAAACTTTTGCCACTTGCGTTCCACGGTTTCTGGATCAAAACTAATTCGAGTATAAACGGACATTTCCCGAAGGACTCCTTGGGGGTCTAAATCTTCTACCCGCAAAATAACACCATTCTCGCGCGCAAAGAAAATATGTTTTGTCGGCCTACCGGCAAATTTGGGGCTAATAATGAGGAGATCTATGTCATAATCGGCGATCTTTTCATCCGAAGGACTGTGTTCGAGGTTATAGTTTTTGGCTATAAGTTGAATCTCTTTTTCGGGGAAGGGACTTTTGACCTGCCGCCATCTGTTTCGTTCTGGCTCCCTTCTACGAGCCTCTCTATTGTTCTCCTCGCGCCCCCTGCGCCTATCGTCTCTCTGGCGTTCGGTTCTGTCTTGGGCGGCACCAAGCGACTGACGCCCACCAACTTCAGAGATGACCTTTCTGTACGAAGTATCCCCTGGTTTGTGAATGACATACTCTTCAAAAGTACGAGTGCCTCTTGACGAAATGAACGTTTTCAGGCGGATACCGACATAACTGACTTCACGTTCGGCTTCAGCGATCCGTTCAAGCGTGCTGATGCCAGCAAAAAGAGTGTCTGATACGCACAGCGAAAAGGCTAAAATTAGACCATACAAAGGAGATAACTTAACTCGGAAGTACTTATGACACATTAGATATTTATGGGTTAGCATCGGTTCACCTGTCGGTTCCCTACCGGGGAGAATTTAATTCCCTACATTCTCCAAATAGAGATTGAGAAACAGTTCGTCATCACCACCTAATTCCAGGGGGTCCTCAGGTTGTAGGCTACTGCCGGTTAAGCGCAATGGATAATCTGTTAATTGTTCTGTGTGAAGACCATAGTAGAAGTCGAGAGTCTCTTCATATTGAGGAGCAGCTGGATAAAAGTAAAGTGATCCCAAAATCAGGGCAAGCGTCAAGATACCGGTCGCCCCTGCGGTAACAGGGCGGAGAAACCACCGTCCAAAACCCAATAGCCATCCCCCAATATTCGGTAATTGTAGCGTGCGGGTGGCTCGCTTTACGGTAACCTGTGCTGCCTGTTGGCGTATTTGTGCCATGACTGCTTGCTGAATCGAGGCAGGCGCGCGGTGTTCAAGACCTCGGATCTGCTCACGATTCTGCTGAAATGTTGCGAGCATCTCAGAACATCCGTCGCAGGCACGAAGATGTGCTGCTATTCGCGCTCGTACATCTGGGGCCAATTCATTGTCTAAATAGGCTGACAATTCATCTTGGAGTTGTGCGTGTATCCTCGCGATCACCCGCTCTTTGATAGGTGGTGCGGGATGAACGAAGCCTCTGATTTTGGTGCTATTTTCCCGGAACGCTGCGAGCATCTCAGAACATCCGTCGCAGGCATGGAGATGCACGTCGACCTGCTTTCGCATGCTCGCGCTTAATTCATTGTCCAAGTAAGCAGATAACGCGTTTTGAATTTGACGATGGTTCATATCTTCAATCGAGAATAGTGGTCAGCGGAAATAGCTACCACACGACTCGCTCCAGCTCTGTTTTGAGTGCTTTTCGGGCTTCGTGTAACCGAGATTTAACCCGTCCAAGTGTACAACCGAGGATTTCAGATATTTCTTCATAAGAGAGCTCTCGCAGCTCCCTGAGGATGAGTATCTCTCTATAACTACTTTTGAGCTTCGAGAGTGCATTATGCACAATATCCTTTTCTTCTGACCGGAGTGCCGCCTCTTCTGGAGTTGCCGGATCCAGTGGTACCCACGGCTGTGAGTCGTCAATTTCCATCGGCTCGGTTTTCCGGCGTTGGTACTGATCAATCTGATTAAAACACTTATTTTTCACGATACGGTAGAGCCATGTAGAAAATTGGGAACGGAACTCGAATGTTCCGATGTTCTCCCAGACGGAGAGGAACGCATCTTGGGCGACATCCTCCGCATCTTGGTGATGACCAAGTATGCCGTAGGCAATGTTGTAGGCCCAATGTTGATAGCGCGTAATGAGGATCCCCATCGCATCAACATCCCCTTTTTGGCAGCGCAAAACAAGTTCCTGTTCCTGCGCTCGATCTAATTCTTCTGTATTGCCTATCTCCGAATAATTTTCCATAGTAGCTGAAAAGACTGTTGCAACAGACATACTTTATTCTCCAAACAACAAGGGTCAAGAAAATGCTTCTCTTCAATTCAGGCGATTGGATGCGTCAATCGCCTGAAGCTTTTGGTAATGTAAGCAAAACTCAATCGTTCTGTTATTAGATTAGACAGAGCAGAAAATAAAAGGTTCGTTTTTTAGTGAAGCGTGTTTTCCTTACCGGGTGTGGTTTGGACATACCTGAGTTCCCCACTGCCATTTGGCCATCTGCCAAGGGCAACATCTTGCTCCTGTTTTTCAAACGTCACACTATCAAGCACTTGATTCCCACGTGTATCGGTATCAACGAGTGCGACAGTTTCACCGTTACGGGACAGTTTGAAGTTGGCATGTAGCCCCGTCTTGGCTTTGCCATTTTCATCTAACCATACAAGGAGATAGCCTCGCCCTGGAATCGTTGTATTCTCTGGAAACGCCCATTTTCTCAGGTTGTCTATTTTATCTGTTAAGTACATTCCTGAGAGATCCACTGTATCATTGGTGAGGTTATATAACTCGAGCCAATCTTCATATTGCCCTTGTGGGTCTGTGATACTCTTCGTATTGGCTGCCATCAGTTCGTTAATAACGATAGGTGATTCTTTTGCCACAGGGGCATTGACCCGATAGTGTGCAGCGTTGGGTTCTGCGCGCGCGGGTGAAAAAGCAGTCGTCCCGTATGTTTTCACCGCATTTGCTTCAACATAATAGTAAACCGTTGTTCCTGGTGGAAAAGTGGGAATATTTCCAACGTAACTGCCGCTGCGCTTCGTCATCGGGACCTCGTTGAAAACAACATGACGTTCGGTACTATAATACAACAAAACAGAATCAACCGTAACCGATGCGTCAAGGGTCGCTTTAACTAACACAGGGGTGCTCTGTATAGGATCCGTTTCAGATTCAATATTGACGGAGAGAATTTTCGGAGTGGGTCTGTCGAGTTCTGGATGATTCAATAGATGCTCGCGGCGACGGTTCACAAAATCCCTAAGGTTTTCAGGCGCGCGATTCTTGAATTCGTTGTATCCATAAAGTTTTTTATTATCTTGTCGGACTTCTGCATCAATATGTTCGATGTATTCGTTGACGATGGGACCCAGTACTTCCCAATCAAGCCATTCGTTTACAACGGTACGGACGTGTGCAAGGTAGCGAGCTCGCCACTGTGGATTAGAGAGTAGCCGCTTAATAAGAGGGCGAGCCCGATTGTTTTGATGCGTAACAGGGGATACCATTCCATTTGTCACTTCACCCCATGACCAGTTGCCCCCCGGGCCACCACCACGTCTGCCCCTACGGGCGAATCTCATGCTCTCATTGTTGTCGTGCGGCACAAGGTGAAATCTACCATTGACATCTTGATAGATGGTATAGTCTCCACCTTTGTGGATGTAGCTATCGTCATCCATAAAGACATTTGAGACAGCGAGTTGCCATAGGACCTGATCGATGTTAAGCAAGGAAGGTAGCTTCTCCACGAGTTCCGCATCAGGTGTTGTGTCATCAAGCATTTTGCAGAGCCTGATGAGGTCTTCCCAAGGGTTTTCAACGTTGTTGGTTTTGAGTTGGTACGCCTCTTTATATCTTTCCACGTTTTCACCGCTATACGTCAGCGCCCCCCCGCCCCCGGGACCTATTTTCCAACGGATGCCCTCTCTTGTCCCAAACCATTCAGCGAGAAAGTCTTTATTATATTGTTGAAGATTGATATAAATGCCCCAATTTTCGCCGTTGATGACCAGTTTGACGAGGTTTGTTTTCATCGCCGGAATGTAGTCATGCGCAATTCGGTTGTAAAGGACTTCGCGGAGAAAGGAGGCATCAACGTGTCCATTGAGTAAATTGAGGGTCTTGTAGCCGTAGAGGCGTTGTCCATCTTTCGCGTAGTCGACAGCAATATTAAAGGATTTTTTCTCCGAGTTAACGGTAAAATATGAAGAGCTGCCTCGGAAGTGGACACCGATCTCCGGATAAACCTGCCCATCAACAATCAGTTCAGCTGGTACCTCAACGTCTGTACGGTAAAACGCGTTCATCTGCTGATACCAGTTTTCATGGTGAAACCGGAGATAGAGGGTCCGAAGTGTGTACGCCTCGTAAAGTGAGGGTGAACCTTCCGGGGCAGAAGCCAAGCTGCTTCGCACATCGTTCTGAACGCCCTCTTTTAACTTTGATTCGTTTAGGGGTATAACGTTCCCACCGCCTCGTGTATCTAAGGCGGCTTGTCGCTCGATCCCGGTTAATTTTCCATCTTTATCTTGATCGAATTGTGCGACCAGCTTTTCAGCAGGCCCCGGTCTACGGCGGCCACCCCCCAACCCGCCTCGCATGCCTCCAAAATCTGGTGGCGTTCTACCAAAGTCTGCCCCGGCGCTAGCGGGGGCAATGCTGGCTCGAATCCTTTCAATCTCTTCACGGCTGAGTTTGTCACCAGTGAATGCCTCTACGTTTGTAACTCGGAACATAACTGCTGCTTCTTCATCGCTCAGTTTCCCATCACCGTTGTGGTCGAATCGCTTCTGTTCATCTGAGAGTTGAGATACCCTCGGGGTGTCTTGAGCATCTGCGGATATTGTCCAGCTAATGGTTATTAGCACAATTAGTGCAATTGATTTAAGTTGTTTCATTACAATTTCCTTGTCTTAGACGTGTCTGTTATAGAAGCGTTTGGACTTTTCGTACGCTGTATCTATTCTTTGCCCAGCTTTACTTCTGTTACGCTTTCAATGTTTGATAGTTCGTTAAAAAAAGCGAGCCATTCCTGTGGGTTTTCCAACTTAACTCTATAGTTCAACTCGAGGACACCGGATTTCTTTATCCGTTTCTCAATCAGACGTTCATAACTCAGATGTCTATCAAAAAGGGGGCGATAAACGGTCTCAACGCTCGGTTCGGGAGGTAGGCAGAACTCGAGGCTAAACTCGTTATCGTTGCTAAAATGTTCATGCCAGTTGTATATGCAGAGTATAATAATACCGATGAGGAAGGCAGCCAAAACTGCTACGGATGGATTTCCTGCACCAATCCCCATTCCAACAGCCAATGCGTAAAAAACAAAACCGATATCGCGTGGATCTTGGATAGCCGTGCGAAACCGAATAATAGATAACGCCCCGACTAAACTAAACGCGCGGGCTATACTATCCCCGATGATGACCATCACAACCGAAATCAGCATACACAAAATAATGAGTGTATCTGTAAATGATTTTTGTGGGATTCCCGCGTGGGTCCACCGGTAAATATTAACAATAAAAACACCAAGCACAAATGCAAGAAGCAGCCTGAGTGCGTCAGTTCCCATCGTTATGAACGGTGGAAAGGTTAAAAAATCGGATAATATGTTCATTCCTGTCCACTAATTGAAAATTTATGGGTAGTCTATCACAATTTGACAAACTTGTGAGGAAAATGTTGGAAAATTGTGTGATAAAGCGCGTTAAAAGGGACGCTCGGACGTTGTTTCTGGTGTGGATCCGTAGAGGCGTATTGGGTCTATATTGCCCCTCTGATGATGACAGAACTATGCGAATGCTATCGGTAACCAGAGGTGTGTGGAGGATATTGCGAATTTTCTTTTGACTTGTCTTAATTTGTTTCTCTTATTGTGGATAGGCTTTAGGTTTATCCGATAATATGAACCTATACATTTCCGTGCAATCCGAAGGATTACGCGGTATGCATGGTTTGCAAGTTGCTAATGCTTAGCAACCCGGGGTTATCTCCCAAAGCACGCAGGAATATCCCACGTGCGCCGTTGAGGGCTCTGTCCATAGATAGCCCGAAAGCATCTGTGATCGTCTTCCTGCCACCGAGATTTTTGACGATCTCGCCCGTCCAAGACACCGTCTTCGATGTGTATGCTTCACAAACGTCCAGAACGATAGCCCCTGTTTCTTTTGCTTTCTGCTTGAGAAACTGCTTGAACCGATAATGAGACAGGGTCAGCATCTGCCTAACAGACTTCTTTCTCAGTTTTCGCTTGGCTTTACAAGTCATCTGTGAAGTTTCAAAAGTCGGTAGCAAGAGAATATCAAAAGTATCTACCAGCCAGCGTGCGATTTTCTTATGGAGTTCGTCTATAAGATTGCGTATCCGTTTACGCATTCGCTTTGCGGCTCTCCGCATATTTCGCTTGCTTTGGCGATTGTCCGCCTTGGCTGCACGGGACAGTAAGTCATCCAGATGGAAACAGCGTCTCTGAATTCTGTTGATTGCGTGATGTCCAAGCCATCCGAACCCACGCTCATGGAAATAGGTGAGGAATGTTCTCACGCCGGGGTCTAATGCCACAACACGTCCGTTTGGCTTTCGCTTCGGGGTTGCGACAGTATAGGAAACACACAAATAATAGCTATCGCCGTCTTTTACCAGGCGGGAGTCTCTGATGTTCTCGGGTAATGCCTCAGCCATGACGAGATCCCCTAATTTCGTGTGATACACGCCATTAGGCTTTATGGCAGACTTGGGTATAAAAATGCTATCTGAAGGTTGACGCTTAGATTTGAAAGAAACCGACTGCTTTTCTCCTTTTGCTTTCGCCTTCTTTTTCGCTTCCCTCACGGCGATACAAGCATCTCGGATAGCCACAGACTTGATTTGATAGGGCGTTTCTTTCGCCCAAGCAGGTAAATCGTGTAGGATGCCTGTTTTGATGGCTTTCCAGTTTGCCTGTGTATCCGTCGTATTCAGAAGATGCACGGTTTGATTATAGGTGAAGCGTGCGGTACCAAACCATTGCCGCAACAGCAACCGTTGCTCAGTGTTCGGTAAGAGTCTTATCTTCTTTGATTTCATTACGGTAGCTTCGGAGCCCGGGCAGTCTGTGACTGAAGACGTGCAGGATGGCGAGAAGATCCGCCGTGAGTTCTTCTTGCGGACTATGTTCTGTTTTGTCAAGAACCACGAGTTCGCCACCGTTCTGTTCAATGAGGTATCGTATAAGATCGATACCGAACCGGGCGAGTCTATCCCGATGGGCAATAACAACTTGGAGCTGAGCACCTTGCAAAAGCCTGTCCAGTCAGGCGTTAAGTCCTTTTCTTTTGAAGTTGAGGCCACTGCCAATATCTCTAATGACTTCGGCATCGGGGTAGATACGCCGCATCGCGGTGACTTGGCGTTCCAGAGCGTCTCGCTGTTTAGCACTGGAGACCCTGCAATAGCAAACAGTGGTAATTGCACTGGATTCGTTCCGGATGTATTTTTCAACATTGTAACGTCTATGTCCGCCTCCCGTGCGGATCGTGTCAATTTTGCCCGCATTCGCTAATCTCCGTAAATGATCGGGGGTATAGTCTAAAAGGGCACTTGCTTTTCTCGCTGATACATACATCATAGAGATAGGATAACAGATTCTCGTAGAAATGTCAAGAAAAAAAGCAAAATCTACAGGTTTTTGGATACTGTTCAGCAACCTTCATGGCGGATGATTAATCGGACAAATATTCCAGAAAAGATTAATATCGCGAGGGCATAAGGGGCGGCTTCTGCAAACATGGCTTCTGATGTATAACTCCAGACATTGAGGGCAAGGGTCTCATATCCGGGGGGTGATAGGAGAAATGTAAACGGTAATTCCTTCATTGTTGCAAGGAAGACCAAAGCAGTGGACGTTAGCATACCGCGGAGCAAAATCGGTAAAAGCACTCTGAGAAATGCCTGGAGTGACGAGTAGCCGAGAGAGCAAGCGGCTTCTTCTAAATGTGGTGAGGTCTGATAGAGCGAGCTCCTGACAGGTCCAATGGCTTCAGCCAAGAAATGGAGCGTGCATGCGTAGATTAGCACAGGTAGCGTCTTATAAATAAAAGGGACAGTGTTTAAAACAAAAAAGATGAGCGACAAGGCGAATGCAAGCGGAGGTATGGCATAGACTACATAGGCGACACGCGCCAACATATTTGATGTTCGCGACGGGTGTCTTACCTCTATATAAGCTAACGGCACTGCCAGAATCGCACACAGAACACCAGTAGGCATCGCAAGGGAGAGTGAACCCGTCAATGCTCCTACAACACCTTGCAGGGCGGAAGCATCGAATCCTCTCAATACCCACAGAAATACAGCACCAGCTGGGATAATTACGGTTATGACTGCGAGCAGGCAGAGGTAGAAATAAGTTGGCACGCGCCACACGCCGAGTGAAATCAGAGAGGGCTGCCGGGAAGTCCCGCGCCCGGCACGGTGAAGTGTCACTTGTTTCAGCAACTTCGTCTCAAAATAGAGAAGACATCCTGTGAAGGTCAGGAGCATCAGAGCGAGCCACGCTGCATAAGTATGTTCAAAAGAGAGTGTATATTCGATGTACAGTGCGTAACTGAAAGTCTCATAGCGCATCAGCGATACAACCCCGAAGTCGCCGAGGACATGTAGGCTAATGAGTAGACCACTGGCATAAAAGGCAGGACGCAATTGCGGGAGGATAATCTGCCAGAAAACCTCAGTGTACCGATAACCAAGATTCTGCGCCGATTCTTCGAGACTGGGGTCGAGCCCTTGTAAGGCGGTTCGTAGATTCAAAAAAAGGTATGGGCTTGTATAGGCACTGAGCGCAAGGAGCGCCCCCCAATAACCGCTCAGACGTGGGATACTCACGCCGAAGAACTGCGCAACGATACCTGTGTTTCCACCGAGTGTTAGCAAAGCATACGCCATTACGTAGCCCGGAATTGCGAGCGGTAGTACATTCAGTACCGTAAAGATGGGCTTGCCTTTCAGGCTGGTCCTACTTGTTAACCATGCGGCCGGGGTCGCTATTAGCAGGTTCAGCGTGAGAACGCCCAACGTTAGGAGGAGCGTGTTAAGGAAAAGTCTTGCATTCCGCCAGCGAAAGACAATCTCCAAAAGAGTTGTGCCTTCTGCTGAGAACGCTTTGATGAGCAAATAACCTAACGGGATAAGTCCACCGATCCCGACGACAACGGCGGGAACGAAGAAGTATCGGTGCGTACTTAGTGTAGTTGTAGGTTTATAGAACTTCAACCGCTTGTAACAGCTTAACTGTACCGTCAAGATCGTCTATATCATTAAGGTTAAATACCGGGCCGATTTTGATCAGTTCAGATAACGGCACCAGATTTTCGTTTTGCGTTACATCTTCAGTAACAGGATATTCAAAAACATCGCTTGTAAAATACTGCTGTGCTTCGGTAGATAACAAGAACTCCACAAACTTCAGGGCGGCTTCTTTGTTCTCAGCGCTCTTCAGCACTCCGACCCCAGCAATGTTGACAAGGTTCCCCGGATCGCTAGCCTTAAAGAAGGTTTGCTCAGCGGGGTACGCCGAATCCGCATTTTTGAACCGGAGCAGGTAGTAGTGATTCGGCAAACCGAGGTCGATTTCACCTGCAGCGAGCGCCTCTATAATAGGTGTATTCTTCGCGTATTTTTTGACACCATTTGCTTTCATACCGAGCAGCCATTCTTTTGTCTTTTTTTCACCGACTTGCACACGCAGGGAAGTAACGAAGGCTTGAAAAGAAGCGTTCGTCGGTGCCCAACCGACTCTGCCTTTCCACATCGGTTGTGTTAAGTCGAAAATGCTTTCCGGGAGTTCTTCCTTTTTGACGCGCGCTGGGGAATAGGCGAGAACTCGGGCTCTGCCACTTGTAGCAACCCAAAACCCCCGAGCGTCGCGGAAACTTGAAGGGACTTTCGCGAGGAGCGTTTCCGGAAGGGTTTCAAACATTTCTTTTTTACTAATAGCACCGAGCGCACCAGCATCTTGGGCCCAAAAGAGGGCTGCAGGGCTTTTGTCGCCTTCTGTTATGAGCGCAGCTGCTAACTGCGTGCTTTCCCCGTAATTCGCCTTCACTTGAATACCGGTGGACTCTTGAAACTTCTTGATAATTGGCTCAACGAGGCTTTTACTCCGTCCAGAATAGATCGTCAAGGTCTCGGCATAAACTACACTGACACTGGTGAACAACAGCAAAACTGGCAGAACGTAAGTGAACATATTGGATCGAATTTTAAACATAATCTCCCCTTTGGCTAGTTAATTTAATTTAATTTAATTCTGTTTGTAGCCGCGCAATTGATGGCGTTATTGTGATTGGCAATAGGCAATGAATTGCCTGCCTACGAACTTAAACACTTGTATAACGTAGATTTGGAAAAAAGAGCTTTCGTGCGTATCGTAGGGGACATGTTGCCTCGCCGGTAGGGTTAGGGGATTTCGTCCGGGAATAGATGAAATCCATTCCTTGTATGACATGCCTAATCCTATGAAAATCTTCACATCTTCTTCTGAGAATGTGTTATATACAAAACTTGCGTTGTACAGGATGCCATACCCCTATTCTATAAATTTTGTCAAATATGATGGCAATAAGTTCGGAGTTATTTGGAGGTTGTGAACATTTAACGCTTCGGCACTACTCGCCAGCGCGTGTTCATGCCTGCCGTAATATGATCTGCAACATGGCAATGATAGAGCCAGTTGCCGGGCGTTTTCGCTGTCATGTCGACCGTAACCATACTCCCCGGCAGGAGTTCTACAACGTCGGTCCGTTTCCCAGCGTTGAGTACCGTCTGTCCATGCCAGTGTGCCGTGTGCATATCGACTTCAGTACCTAATCCGATGAGATACCAACGGACTCTGGCATTCTGCTCAACTTCCAAACCTTGTAAATTGCCGAAGATAAAGCCGTTAATGGTGTGTTTGAGGTTTCCCTCTTCGCCTTCTTCAGCGGATTCATATTCCTCATACTGTCCGCTTTTAACAATTTTACGACCGTTTTCGTCAAAAACAAGGAATAAAGTCGTGAATGCTATGTCAATATCCTTGGGTCGCGGGTCATCTATGGAGCGTTCCATCCCTTTTTTAGTAACAACGATAGTTCCGATTAAGCCGTCATAGACTTCGGTAACCGCATCGACGTGTGAATGGTAAAGCCAGACAATAGAGGATGGATCGTTCGGTCCGGGTGCAGCATCGCTATCTGCTTCCCAGTGATACGTGAATATGTTACCGGGTTGCACCGCAGCACCAGAGCCCTTCATATCTGCGCCTTCGTTTTCTTCATTGTATTGTAATCCGTGGACGTGAATGCTGAGCGGTTTATTGGCACGATTGAGGAAATGCACCTTCACACTGTCGCCCTCGACAGCATGGAGTTGCGGGCCAAGGATACCCATCCATACGGGCTGTTCGACTTGGGTCGTGTAGGTATCATCGGTGTACTGAATGTAGCGGTATTTTTCATAGACAAGTGCTTTCCCCCAAACGCCTAATCCCATTGGAGGTCTGATAAGATTTTTTCCGCTCGGTGCGTAATTCCATTCGACCTTCTCCGCAGCAATCCAATATTCTCGTGTTATGGCTGCAGCAAAAGTAGTGCAAAAGGATAATAGGACACTCGTGAGTGCGATAAGTTTGTAAGCAGTTGGTAGTGAAAGGAAACGTAGCCAGTTCGTCCGTGTTGTAAACGGATGCGATTTTGTGAAGTTGAGATTCATTTTCAAAACAGAAGATGTTAAAACAAACTTGAAACTATCTTCGGATTCTCCTCATTAAAACCGCTACGGGTTAAATTGTGGATTTAATTATACCACAAAAATGGGGGAGCGTCAAATAATTGAAATAGGTCTAGCGCGGCAAATGTTCTTCCAATGCTCATTTGTCGTGTCGTGCCCGCTTTTCTATGCAAGCTGCACAGGCCTGTCAAACTTTTTTATTCTTCTTCAGAAATTTTTCATGGAAGGTTTCTGGAAAATAGAATATAGAAAAGATTTTGTGATGAATCTGTTTGAAAATATATTCGACATTTGTTATAATACCCTATTATTCTTCAACATACGGTTTAGCAAGGTTTACGAAAGGCTTTGATGAAAATTATACACACTGCCGATTGGCATATCGGACAACGCCTCCACGAACGTTCCCGACTTGACGAACACAAAAAATTCTTGGACTGGCTCCTTGAAACAATTCAGAAACATGATGTTGAACTTCTTCTCGTTTCGGGAGATATTTTTGATACCTCCCTTCCCTCAGCTGAAGCAACCAACCTATACTACCGATTCCTCTACCGTCTTTTTAATGAAACTGATGCCTATACGGTGATTATCGCAGGCAATCACGATTCAGCTCGACATCTGGAGGCTCCGAGAGCGTTTCTTGAAATGGGCAGAATTCATGTCGTCGGTTTGGTGAAGGAAATCTCTAAATGTGTGTTGCCTTTTCCCCCTGACAACCCCCGCGTAATGGTTGCAGCTGTTCCTTACCTGACTGAGGCTGAGCTGCCACATATCTCCTACGAGACAGAGGTAGATAGGACTGAGCGGTATCGGGAACGCCTCAAGTCTTTCTATACTGAATGTGTCTCAGCTATGCCAACCGAGGTTCCTAAGATTTTGATGGGACACCTCTTTGTTCACGGCGGAGAGGGGGGAAAATCTGAGCGAAATATTCAGATTGGGGGAGCAACCGCTATCCGTGCCAGCGATTTTCCTGAGGGGGTAAGTTATGTTGCCCTTGGACACCTGCACAGACCCCAAGCAATTAACGGCACTGATTACCCAATCCGATATTCAGGTTCACCGATTCCGCTTCGGTTCACCGAAATCGGTTATTCTCAAGCGGTACGGCTGCTGCAGCTGTCTGATGACGGAACATTGGTGCGAGATGAAGCCGTTGAGATCCCTGTCTTCAAGGAGTTGTGTATAGTCACCGGAGATGAGGAATCTGTTCTCTGGAAAGCACAGACACAGACTTGGGATGGAAAATATATGCAGGTTAAACTGAAATTAAACAAACCGCAAACCGGGATTAATGATAAAGTACGCCAAGCGTTCAGTGAGCAGGGAGGAGAAGTCCTGAGCGTTGAGATTGAATCACCGGAGATGACAAATGGATTGAAAATCCCCGTTGAAGATATGAAACATCCTGAAGAAATCTTTAAACAATTTCATAAGGTGAAGTTTGATGGGCAAGAACCGGATAAAACCTTGACACAAACTTTTCGTGAATTAATGCAGATGGTTGAGGGAACTGAATGAAAATATGTAGACTCAAGCTTAAGAACTTAAACAGTTTCCGTGAAGAAGTCGATATCGATTTTGACGGGCCGCGCTTAGGGAGCGCATCCCTTGTGGCAATTACCGGGCCAACGGGTGCTGGGAAAACGACGTTGTTGGACGCGATGTGCGTCGCACTCTATGGGAAAACCCCGCGCTTGAGTGGAACGGGGAACCAGCATCAGAGGCATCTTATCAGTCATGGCGAAAAGGAAGGGTTTGCTGAGGTACGTTTTATAGCAAACGGAATAGGTTATATCGCCTCTTGGTCCATTAGGCGTGGAGGCGCTGCAAAGAGGCAATTGTCTTATGCAGAGAGTGGTAAAGTCATCAGCAATAAGTTAAGCAGTCAGGGCAAGGCTCTCGGTTCAAGTGAGAAGACTGTCAGCCAAGAGGTTAAATCTATTTTGGGTTTGGATTTTGCTGCGTTCAGACGTTCTGTGATGTTAGCACAAGGTGAGTTTGCCGCCTTCTTGAAAACGAATATGGAAAATAGACGCAAGATATTGGAAGCGACGGCCGGTATTAGTATCTACGATGTACTGAAAGGTAGGTTAAAAGAAAAGGTTACCGAGGTTAAGGCGGCAAATGCCGATGTTCTTATGGAAATAGAAAAAATCCCAGAAGCCTATCCTGTGCAGCTTACAGCAGCCGAGATGGAACTTGACAGATTGAAAAACGAAGCCAAGCTTTTAGAGACGCGAATCCAAGAAATTCAGCCGGAGAAGGATAGGGAAATAAAACGTAAAGAGGCCTATGAGAAACTCCAATCCTTAGAAGAACGTCAAGTAGAACTATCAGATCAGCAACGAGAAATTGATGCCCTCCACGCAGAATTGGAAAACGCGCAACGCGCTGAGCGTCTTCGCCCTGAGAAACGGACGTATGATGCTGCCAAGGCCGATCTCGAAAAGACAGAAAAGGCACTCAATACAGCATTGACTGAGAAAATGGATGCGGAAAAGCAAGTTAAAATAGACAAAGCCAATTCTGAGAAAAAAGCAGAAACGTATCTAACAGCAGCAGCTGCACATACCGAGAAAACCGATGTTTACACCGATGCTAAATTAGATATAGGACGGGCGGCAAATCAGTTTGCTGAAGCGGATAACCGGACTCTCAAATTGGCAGATTTAAACGATGAAATTGAGACCCTTTCAGACGAATTAACAAATAGAGAAACTAAGAAAACCCAATTACAGAAACAAATTGATGAGGCGCAAACCTTTTTGGATGAGAATCCGCTTCCATCGGATCGGCGACACCGTCTCAATCGCGTAACAGGGCTTTTGGTAGAACGCAACGCACGACAGAAGCAGTTGAAAACAGCAGGCGCAAACGAAGTGGATTATGAAAAAAAAATCGCGTCGCTGAAGCGTGAAATTAAAGAATTGTCCGAAACTCGTGGAAAACGACTTGCAGAAAAGACGAACGCAGAGACTGTATTGAAAAGGGCTACCACTGAATTGAACAAACTTCTGGCAGCTGGCACTCACGAGGAATGGATCACTCAGAAACAACGCGCAAACGAGGCATTGCCGATCGCCCAGAAATATGAAACGGTGGAAAATGACCTGGTAGATGCTGAAGACCGTTTGCGTAAATTGTCGAAAATAAAGGCAGATTTAGACGCAGAACTTGAGCAGATCGGAATTGAATTAGTAAATGGAACGGAGGTGCTTCAGCGCGCAGAAGAAGCAGTCAAACACTGGGAAGCGACACGAGACTCCGCGTTTTTGTCAGGTACTGCTAAGCAGCTTCGCCAACGTCTTCAGGCAGGAGAACCTTGTCATGTGTGTGGAGCAGTCGAGCACCCATGGGCTAATATTGTGGAACCTGAGGGTGAGGACGTGCTGCGAGCTGCTGAAGATGCCTTAGATCATGCGAAAACAGACGCACAAACAGTAGAGAAAGGGATGCAGGTTTTAAATAGAAAACAGGCTGCAACACAACGGGATAAACGTAATACGAATCAACACATTGAAGATTGTGATTCCGAAATAGAGATACTACGGCACAAGAAGACGAAACGCCTTGAGGAGTGGCAAGAGATTTACCCCGGCACCGATGATATTTCATCTGCCTGGGCAGTTAAACAGATTGAGAAGGCAGATACTGCTATTGCAGCCCTCAGAGATGCCGAGCAAGCTTGCACGAAAGCTTCCCACGCCTACAATATGATAGTCCAGCAGCTCGAAACCTGCGAAAGCGACGTTGCCCGTGAGGAAGAATCGCTCAGCGAAGTTCAGAAGCAGTTGAAAAATGTCCACAATGCCGTTTCGGATTTGCAAACGGACTTTGCTTCCACTGAGGAGCGTTTTTGGGAATTCTTACCGGAGGCTTTCCATGATGTTGCTCCAGAGGTAGCAGTGGAGCAATTTAGTGAAAAGATTGAGGAAGTCGCGACGCACAAAGAAAAACTGGATACTACCGAGGCTAATCTTAAGGTGCTTGAGGTTAACATTGAGACATACCAGAAAAATCTTGAGAATTTACGGCGAGACCGTGACGATGTGCAAGCAGAGATAGAGGGCTATCAGCGTGAAGGAAAAGAACTTTTAGACACAATTCGTGAGAGGACGGGTGGGTTGGAAACAAAAGACGAAATTGATGCCGCTCTTGGTGGATTAAAAGCAGGCCTACAGGCGAAAGAAACTGGACGGGATGCAGCTTATCGGCAATTACAAGAGAGCGAAACACTGTTTGCCAAAAAACAGGCGACGCATGAAATTTATAAGACACAGTATAGCGAATGTGGCACAAAACTTAAAACGGCACAAATGGATTACTTTGATAAGTTAAAGACTGCAGGATTCGATTCACCAGAAGCCCAGGACAACGCCTTCCGAGGGGAAGCAGAGATACAGAAACTGACCCGCCATATTGAGGCATACGAGGACGAAAAGAGGCAGCTGGCATTAGAGATTACCGAATTGCGAACCCGGTTTCAGGAAACGCCGTTCGATCCAAAAGTGTTAGCGCGGATTGAGGCTGAAACGGAGGAAATTGGAGAACAGCTTAAGACAAAGCAGCAAGAAATTGGTGGAAAGCAGAACGAAATTAAAAACTTAAAGGACGCACTGAGAAAACGTGAGGCTTTCCGTGCTAAAATCGATGCAGCGCGACAGGAATTGGAACGTTGGCAGCGGTTACATGAAGTCATGCCCAAGAACGAATTGCGGGACTTCGCACTGGAGATTATGTTCAAACAGATGGGGGTTTTAGCCAACGTCCAGCTGGACTACCTCACCTCGGAGCGTTACCAACTTAAAGTCGAGTCTATCGGCGATTTAACGGTTATTGATCGTTGGAACGCTAACGAAGAACGCCCGGTTGAGACCCTCTCTGGTGGCGAGTCGTTTCTAACAAGTCTCGCTCTGGCCCTCGCACTCGCGGATCTGAGTCGCGGACGTGCGCAGCTCAATTCACTGTTCCTCGACGAAGGTTTCGGCACGCTTGATAGAGAGACGCTCGACGTTGCTATCTCTGCCCTGGAGGGACTCCGCATGCAGGGACGCAGCATTTTCCTTATCAGTCATGTTCAAGAGTTAACGAGGCGGATACCTGTCAAAATTAATGTGAGAAAACGTGGGGATGGTAGTTCGTCTGTGCAGTTTTAAGGTTAATTGATAACACAATTGGAGGTTTCATCATGAAATTTGGTTTTATGTCGTCTGTGTGCCCGCCACTCACATTGGCGGAATTGATTGACAAAGCGAAACACTACAACTATGAACACCTGGAACTCCGTGTGGAGTGGGATCACGGTCACGGTGTGGAATTAGATTCGACCGCCCAGCAGCTTCAAGAGGCACGCGCCCGGCTGGCTGATAGTGGCATTGAACTTTCCTCCATTGCCACGGGGTGTCGGTTCATTGATCCTGATGCCAGGAAGCGTGCCGAACAAGTGGATTTGCTAAAGCGATATATTGATTTATCCAAGAAGATGGGGGCGAAGAATATTCGGTTTTTCGGGGATCGGGTGCCGGAAACACCGGTTGAGGTGTCTCAGACGCTGGATTGGGAAGCAGAAGGGATTCGCGCATGCGATGGCTTGGCAGGTGATGCTGGTGTTACGCTCTGTTTGGAAACACACGGCAATCTTATCAGTAGTTGGGTTACGGAAACGCTATATCGAGCAGAGGCAAAGAACACCTTTGTGAATTGGCATGCGGCACACCATGTTCGCCACGGGGAACCTATACGCGTCGCTTACGTGCATCTACGCGGCAAAGTGCGACACGCACACGTCAACTTTGGGGACAGTGGACCGCTACCGGACACGGAAAGAGATTCCCTGACGCTCTTGGCACAGGATGGGTATGACGGATTTGTTTCTATAGAAGTTATCAATCCGCCGGATTCGGATGCTGTGCTCCAACGGCATGCGGAATTATACAAAACATTGTAAAATGGGAATCAGCAGTCAGCAGTCAGATTCTCTTTCTGACCGCTAACCACTGATTGCTGACTGCTATTAAACGTTAAATGACTCGCCGCAACCGCAGGTATTCTTTGCGTTCGGGTTCGTAATCTTGAACCCTGAATCCATCAAACCGTCGTTATAGTCAAGCACCGAACCGGCGAGATAGAGCGTGCTCCTGGGATCAACAAAGACCTTCAAACCGTGAAATTCAAACACTTTGTCTGTGTCTTTGGCTGTGGCGAATTCAAGGTTGTATTGGAAACCGGAGCATCCCCCCCCGACGACTTGCATGCGTAAGCCGAGATCGGATTCGGTATCACTGCTTTTAATAAGTGCAATAGCTTTTTCTGCAGCCGATTCTGTGACGCTAATCATGGGATTTATTCCTCCGTTTTGGACATAAAATTGGCGATTGCTGTTTTTAAGACTTCCTCAGCCGCCTCGGCGTAACGTTGTTTATCTTCTGGCAGCCCGCCTAACGCATCAGAAAGACGTGCGGCGGTAATCTGGCATGCCTCTGGAATGTGGATCCCGGTAACCATTTCGGTAAGGACGGAAGCGCTCGCGATAGCCGTTGGGCATCCAAAGGCTCGGAACTTTGCCGCAACAATTACATCATTGGCTACTTTAAGTGTTAGTTTTAACATCTCACCGTTGGTAGATAAACCGACAGTGGCTGTGCCGTCAGCATCCGCGATCGTACCGACGTTACGCGGTTTTTCGTAATGTTCGATGACCTGTGGCGTATACATTGAACATGCCCTCACATCCGAGAAGAAAACATAGCCTATCAGTCATTTGAAAGAAGTCGGTTTTTACAATTATACAACATTTTCGGGCACTTGTCAAATTTTTGGAGATTGCAATTTCACTCGCATTCAGAAAACTTGTTGGCGCCCCCGTGGGGACGACTTAAACATGCGTTTTATTACTTCCGTCCTTCGTTTTTGGTTCTAACTCGGCTTGGCATTCGGCGCAATACCCGATGATTTCGTTACGGAAGCGCACGGGTTTAAATCGATGCACTTCACAGACCGACTTTTGCAAGGCATCAATCCGTGGTTCTTTGAACTCAACAATGTGATTGCATCGGAGGCAGATGAGATGGGCGTGTTCTTGGAGGGAATGGATACTTTCGTAGCGAGTATTCTTCTGGGCATCAATGAATTCTGTCAATAATCCGCTTTTGACGAGCAGGGGCAGCGTCCGATAGATCGTTGGACGGGACACCAAGTATCCATTTCGACGCATCTGAACCAAGAGATCTTCCGTTTGAAAATGCCCCGGATAGTCAAAAACTTGGTTTAAGATATCCAATCGTTTTTGCGTTAAACGGAGCCCACAACTTTTGAGATAGTCCTCAAACTGTGTGATGAACTGGAGATTTAGTGTAGATTCGTCCTTACGAGACCGCATTTTTTGCCCCTTGTCAATTCGCGTAAAAAGAGATACGACGGCACGGCGGTGCCAGGTCATTTTTTACCGCATACTTATAAAAGAGTTCCATGCCTGCAAGTGCATCTTCGTTCAGATCGTATTGGATGCTTTCTTGCAAATAGGCGAGACAAAGGCTTTCAGGTAGTCCCAATTTTTTCGCCTCAATCCGCGCGATTTCCGGTATTTGTGCAGCCCCACGCGCCTTTGATTCAAGAAGCACCTGTGGCAAGTCACCGAGATATACTTCCTGTCTGGCAACCCAACAAGCGTAGACAAACGGTAGGCCCGTGAACCCATACCATACTTCACCGAGGTCAATGCTATATGCTGTCGAACCGAGATGCCTGAGTGCTGCGTCTCCAATGAGCAGAACTGCTTCAAAAGGCTGGGCTTGCCGGTCTTCAAGAGCTGTGCGTGGCGTTACCGCCGGCGAGCATGGGACGAATGCTGGTGAGATTTGATATTTCTCAGCGAGTAGAATTTTCAGAAGCGCGACAGAGGAACGCGAATTTGTATCAAGGGCAATACACCGAATCTCCTGAACCGGCACACGACTGAACAATTGAATACTGCGGACGGTACTGTGTGATGCGATTGATATGTTCGGTAGAATACAGTAAGGCATATCTGAAGGGTTTGCGCGGTAGTATTCGATAATCGGAATCAATCCAACGTCCAGTTCGCCTTTACTTAAAAGTGCTGAGACACGACTCGGAACATCAACACTCAGGGTAATATCCGTTTCGATGTCCTTGTTCAAAAGGGGGTAAATGAGCGGTTTAGTGTTCAAGAACGAAACTGCGCCTACCCTTATGCGGCTTTTCTGGACCACTGATTTCCCTCTCGAATAATTTCGTTGTAAAGAGTATCGCGCTCGACAGGCACGAAGCCGGCTTCTTCAATGAGGTGTACGAGCTGCGAGACGGAAACAGCCTCTGGCGTATCTGCGCCTGCCATGTGTGTTATCTTCTCCTCGGTTACAGTGCCGTCAATATCGTCAGCCCCAAAACGGAGGGCAACTTGTGCCGTCTTCAAGCCGGTCATAATCCAGTAAACCTTGATATGCGGAATGTTGTCAAGCATAAGACGGGCGACAGCGATGTTCCGAATATCTGTTAGGCCTGTTGTTGAGGGTAGGTATGCCATTCGAGTGTTCAGCGGATGAAATGCCAATGGAATGAAGGTCACGAAACCGCCGGATTTATCCTGCTGTTCCCGTAACCTGATGAGATGGTCAACCCTGTCTTCATTTGTTTCAAGATGTCCGTAGAGCATCGTCGCGTTCGTAGAAATCCCGAGGCGATGCGCTATATCGTGAACCTCTAACCATCCGTCTGCGCTCAGTTTCCCCGGACAGATTTTCTCCCGGGTCTCTTCTGCAAAGATTTCAGCTCCCCCTCCCGGAAGTGAATCTAAACCTGCATCCCGTAATTGGGTCAGAATTTCTTCTATCGACATCTTAAAGATACGTGAGAAGTGGTGGATTTCAACAGCCGTAAAAAATTTGAGGTGTACCTGAGGCATCCGTTCTTTAAGTCCCCGGATGATGTCTAGGTAGTAGTCGAAAGGTAACTTCGGGTGCAACCCACCTACGCTGTGGATCTCGGTACACCCTTGTTCTATAGCATACATCGCCTTGTCTAAAAATTCGTCAACACTCATCTCCCACGCGCCGTCGGTTTGCATATTCTTTCGAGCAAAGGCACAAAAATGGCATCGAGCGTGGAGGATACAGACATTTGAATAATCGATGTGTTGGTTGATATTGTAGTAGGCGATGTTCCCGTTTAAACGTTCGCGCACATGGTTTGCAATAAACCCAACGCCAGTAATGTCTGGGCTTTCATAAAGCGAGACCCCTTCCTCAAATGAGAGACGCTGCGCTGCTTCGACCTTCTCATAGATAGCAGGCAGTTGAGGGTCGGTAAAGCGGTTATAGTTCTCCATTACTTTTTATTCCTGCTTCGGTTATCAGTACGTTTTGCTTCGACGCAGCCTAATGGGTGAAGACTGCTAACCCCAAATTTCTATCTGTAGTTAGATAAAAAAATCTTGACACCTGTTCCCCAGTGAAAGTATTATAGCATAACGACTTTAAAAGATGCAAGTCTTTTTAACACGACTTACAATTTCCGCCAGAGCTTTTCTCTGAGAGAGGAACAAAGATTTATGTCAAAATTAGGACTTATTCACTATAACTACGCAAGCAACTCACTTGACGATTTTCTCAAATTCACAAGTGAGACGGGGTTTAATTACGTTGAACTCCAAATAGGAGATGTCTGGAACTCGGAGGCTACTGATCCCGAAAAGCGTGCTGAAGCCGTACGAGCACAGGTGGAAAGTTACGGGTTACAGGTCTCTGCCCTTGCTGCTGGGAACGATTTCGTCCTGCTTGAGGAAGCTGCTATCCGTTCTCAAGTCGTACGGATGGAACGCATCGCGGGACTCGCGAAGCGACTCGGCTGTTCAGTCCTCCGCACAGAAGGCGGGGCTGCGAAGGATGCCGTGCCAGAGACACGTTGGATTGAAGCGATGGCGGGCTGTCTCACGCGATGCCTTGAATTCGCGGAACGCGATGAAATCTATTTAGCAGTTGACAATCACGGCCTTGTTACAAACGACGGTGATTTGCAGGTAGAACTCTTTGAACGGGTCGGTTCCAAATACGTCGGCGCGAATATGGACACGATGAACTACCGCTGGGCAGGGCACGATTTAGAGACCGTCGGTAGGTTTTATGAAATCGTCGCACCCTATACGCTCCACACACACCTGAAGGACGGAACAGGATCGCGCGCTGACTATCGCGGCGAGGCTCTCGGTGAAGGTGAAATAGACCTTGCAAAAGCGATTCGGTGTCTGAGAGCAGCTGGCTACGATGGGGTCTGGTGCTGTGAATACGAAGGCAGAGAAAACGATGGAGCCGGACAATGGAAAAGTTTTGCCTGGATGCAAGCAAATCTCTAATGGCATGAACAACTCGCCTCGTATTATTACCTTAACAACGGACTTCGGCACTTGCGATGCTTATGTCGGGGTTATGAAAGGCGTGATTCTCGGTATTAACCCGAATGTGCAGATCGTTGACATCACACACGCCGTGCCGCCACAGGACCTTCATGAAGCTGCCTTCTTAATCCATTCAGCATATCGCTATTTTCCCGAAGGCACGATTCACACCGTCGTCGTTGATCCGGGGGTGGGGAGTGACCGCCGGGCGATCGTTTGCCAAACAGGACGGGCATCTTTCGTCTGCCCTGATAATGGAATATTGAGTTATCTATTACAAGAGATTGAGAATGGGGGTGAACAACCAACCCGTGTCGTAGAGATTCAAAACAAGGATTACTTTTTGCCAGAGGTGAGCCAAACATTCCACGGTCGAGATATCTTTGCTCCTGTTGCTGCACATTTATCGCTGGGTGTGTCTCTTGCGGACTTCGGCCCATCCACGGAAACGCTCGTTCGATTTCCAATACCCACGCTCCACCTTTCTGATGATACGCTGACGGGTGAGATTATCAAAATTGACGGATTTGGCAATGCAATAACAAACATTCCAGAAAACGCCCTTGCAACACGTGTGTCTACTTATGAGATTCGGATAGGTCAGACGAGCCTTACACGAATTAATCGGGATTATGCCGAGTCTGAAGGTGGTCAGCTCCTTGCAATTATCGGAAGTTTTGGGATGTTGGAGATTGCCGTCAATGGTGGAAGTGCTGCGGAACGTTTAGGATTAAAACGCGGAGACTGTGTTATTATTCATAAGCATTAAAACCTGAGGGCATTTAGGCAGGCAATCGGGGATCGGTGCCTGTAGAAGGTCTTGACATTCATGGGTTTTTAGGGTATACTTAACGTATATCTATCGCGGGGACATTCGGGGAAGGGGAACACTGATGGAAACGACACCAACGACACTCTTAACCGCTTACGCGCCGACCGAAACGGCAGACCTCTACCCTGAATCGGATGGGAAACCTGTGGCTGAAACTGATCTTCATATAGACGGAATCTACCAAATGCGACAAATGTTCAGAGCCCACTTCGCGCAAACACCCGATGTCTATGTCTCTGGCAATATCATGATGTATTACGAAGACTCGAGACCGCCAAAAGCGGTTTCCCCGGATTTGCTCGTCACTTTCGGGATTGGTAAGAAACCTCGACGTACCTATAAGATTTGGGAGGAAGGAAAGCCTCCGGATGTGGTGGTAGAGTTTTCGAGCAAAGGTACTGTTCAGACCGACTTAGTGCGGAAAAAAGAACTCTACGCTGAACTTGGGATTCCAGAATACTTCCTGTGTGATGTTGATAGACGTTATCTGCCCTCGCCGTTGATAGGTTTCCGGCTGGTAGACGGCGAATACGTTGAGATTCCACCGCTCACTGATGGGGGAATCCCCTCAGCGGTTTTAGGCATAAATTTCCATCTGCTGACGGATAGTTTTGGTATTTATGATCCGAAGGCGGAAAAGTGGTTACAGACTCCCGCAGAGACGGCAAACGAACGGGCTGAACAAGCTAATGAACGGGCTGAACAGGCTGAAGCCGAAATTGCGCGGCTCCGAGCGGAAATTGATCGTTTGAAAGGACGCGCGTAATATCAGCAGCCTCTAACCCGACAAGGAGCGAGAATCAGATTGAAACAGATAACGTTAACCGGCATCAAACCAACAGGACAGCCGCATATCGGAAACTACCTCGGTATGATTAAACCGGCACTCGAACTTGCAGAAATATACCAAGCGCTCTACTTTATCGCAGATTACCATGCGCTCACGACTGTCCGTGACAAGAAAGAGTTGGTCTATTTAACCCACCAAGTGACTGCGACGTGGCTGGCATTAGGATTAAACCCGGACGAAGTGATCTTCTACCGTCAATCTGACATTCCAGAGGTCTTCGAGTTATCATGGGTTTTGTCGTGTTTTACAGCAAAGGGTTTACTGAACCGCGCGCATGCCTATAAAGCCCTCGTTGATGACAACCTCGCAGAGGGACGCGAAGCAGATAAAAATATCAACGCCGGACTTTTCACGTACCCGGTTTTGATGGCAGCAGACATTCTGCTCTTCGGAACACATGTTGTGCCGGTCGGGCTTGATCAGCAGCAACACCTCGAAATTACGCGCGATGTCGCACTCACCTTCAACGGAAATTACGGTAACATCTTGACGATTCCAGAAGCCGTTATTCGAAAAGAGGTGATGACGATCCCCGGCACCGATGGCAGGAAGATGAGCAAAAGTTATAACAACGTCATCCCGATCTTTGCCCCATCGAACCAAGTGCGCAAACCTGTTATGCGTATTGTAACCGATTCCAAACTGCCAGAGGATCCGAAAGACCCCGATGAATGTAACGTCTTTGCGATCTATCAGCATTTCGCTGATGCGGATGCCGTTGCTGCTAAACGGGAACTCTACCGCAACGGTGGACTCGCCTACGGTGAGATGAAGAAGGAGCTGTTTGCGTTGTTAGAGACTACATTTTCTGACAAGCGCGCACGATATAATGCGTTGATGGACAATCGTGATGAATTAGATAAGGTACTCGAAGAGGGTAGCGAAAAAGCGCGCGCTATCGCAGTCCCGATTTTAGCAAAGGTGCGCAAAGCCGTTGGTGTGAGTCCTTAACTCTGGTAGATTTTAGAATTACCTAAGCTAATCTGAAACTGTATGAGGTTCTTTTCCGTCGAGATCATTTACAACATCGGCATCAACTTTCGTTATGAGGAGTACCCCCATCATGAGAAAAATCATATCACTTGCGTTATTGTTAGCGTGTGTCATTAGTTGTTCAATCGAAAACGGGGATGATGACTCCACGTCTCTATTTCCAACCCCAGTATTACCGACCGAATCTGAGCCTGAAACCGACTCTCCTATCCTTGAACCGATTCAGCCAGTGCCTGAACCTGAACCCGTTATCATTGAACCCGGACCTGTTCCACCCCATGATGGGGCACGGGATTTGGTAGCTCCCAAACTTGTGACAAGCAGTGTAGTAACCGGACAGGGTGATGTGGATGTTGATTTGGATGTGATTAGGCTCAGTTTCAATGAAGAGGTTAGCAAATCTAACTTGAAAGTTGCTCGCGGGGCCAATATAAGCTTGCGATGGACGCTATCTATTAACGGTAAAGAGGTTCTGCTGAGGAAACTTGACGGAATAGGTCTAAAGGCGGGAATTCGATATTCCATAATCGGCACCGTTGAAGATGAGCACCAGAACGCCAGAGTCATTCTCATCAGTTTTGAAACTTCACAGGAAGCTGGGGCTAAAGACAACCTAGCCCCCAGATTAATTCGTTCTACCATAAATCATGGTGATAGAGGTGTTGCACCAGATACAGAGCGTTTTGTCTTTACCTTTGATGAAGAGATTCATCGCGCAGACATAAAACTCATCAATAATGAGCGAAACACTGATCTGCAATGGACAACACTCATAGATGGTGAGCGGGTAATACTCTTGAGATTACCAGATGAAGGCAAGAGAATGATGCCGGGTGAACTGCATACAATACAGCTACGATGGGCAGATGCAGCAGGCAATTGGGAACCTGAAAATGCCGGAGTTATAAGGGTTATCACCTTTGTGACAGAGATAAAGGAATAATTCTATTGCGTTGGAACCCGACATGCAAATTGTAACAGCGGGATTAGGTGTTAGTTTCCCACTGACTTCGCGAGGGCAATTGTGAAATTTTTTGAATGGCGCGCGTGGCCTCCTCGTTAGGTTTCTGACGGGGAGGCCACGCTTTGCCTGATGAAGCCTGCCAGTGGTTGCAAACTCGTAGATCCGAGACGATAGGCTTTGGACCTATCGCAACGTCCAAAGCCTATTTCTATAGACATGTTCGGAAATCTACAGGTTTAATTCATCGGAGATAGTCAGTGAATAAAATCTATTTTGGTGATAACCTTGAAATCATGCGTGAAATGGAGTCAGAGCATATAGACCTTATCTGCACTGATCCTCCTTTCAATAGCGGACGTAATTATAATGCTTTCTTCCGAGAGTCAAAGGCACAGGAAAAGGCTTTTTCGGATATATGGCAGTGGGATACAGACGCAATAGAAGCACGTCAGCATATACGAGAGGGAGCAAACGCAGATGATACTTACAAAGCGCTGGATATGTGCCTACAAGGATATGATCTTGTCCTTCAAAATGCCGTCCAAGGTAATAAAGGTGCTATGCGTGCTTACCTTGCATTTATGGGGCCACGTCTTGCTGAAATGCATCGTCTCCTGAAAGATACTGGCAGTATATACTTACACTGCGATCCAACAGCTAGCCATTATCTGAAAGGTATAATGGATGCAATTTGGGATCAACGCAACACTCAAAAGAACGAACATTTTAGAAATGAAATTGTATGGTCCTATCGATCAGGCGGTGTTGGTAAAAACGGGTTTGCCAAAAAACACGATATTCTTCTATTTTATTCTAAAAACCGTGGAAAAGTACATACCTTTCATGTGCAGAAGGAACGTTCATATAACAGGGACTTCAAACCATATCGTTTTAAAGGTGTCGAAGAGTTTCAAGATGGATCTGGACGTTGGTATACAATGGCTTCCATGCGAGATGTTTGGGAAATAGATATGATAGGACGAACTTCCAGTGAACGCCTTGGCTATCCTACACAAAAGCCCCGTAAGCTCTATGAACGGATCATAACCGCTTCCAGCAATCCGGGAGATATTGTAATGGATCCATTCTGCGGTTGTGGCACAACTATAGATGCTGCACATACACTCAAACGCAACTGGATAGGTATAGACCTAACTGTTATCGCATTAGACCCCATAAGTAAGCGAATGGGGGATAGACATACCAATAGTGCTAATGAACCCTTACAGCCACACAAAGACTACGAAATTATCGGGTATCCTACGCATATGCAGGAAGTTAGAAAACTTATTAGCGATCAAAAGAAACGGCACGATTTTGCGAATTGGGCTGTCACACG
Source organism: Candidatus Poribacteria bacterium (assembly GCA_965202725.1). Classification (GTDB taxonomy): domain Bacteria; phylum Poribacteria; class WGA-4E; order WGA-4E; family WGA-3G; genus WGA-3G. The sequence goes on along the minus strand of OZ241845.1, from coordinate 1,327,057 downwards.
TCTCGGTATGATACCAACCCCTGATGTCCGAGATGGCGGTAAAGATGGTATTGGGACTGTTATGCTTTGGGACCCTGAAGCAGGATATAAAACAGATAAACGCATTATCTCTGAAGTCAAGACAGGAAAGCCTACGATCAGTCAGGTTCGTGATTTTTGCCATGTAATGACTCAACAAAGGGCTATAGCGGGGATTTTTATCACCCTTGGAACAATAACAGATGGCATGCGCCAAATCGCAGCAGATATGGGTGATTTTAAACTTGAAAACAATAAATCTTATCCGAAGTTACAATTCTGGCAAATAACCGATGCATATTTTGAGAACCCCAATTTCTTGAGAGACACTATCAGATTACCGTATAACTGGATAATCCCACGAAAAAAATCAGAACGACACTTTGATAACCAACAACTTCAATTAGTGCCGTGAGAAAACGTGAAATCTAATTTAAACGTGAGTTTGAGAAAAGTGGCATGTTAGGTTTCGCTACACCTATCGACACCGAAAACGCCTCCAAAAATGGGGTATGTGTCGATATCGCAGTCCCAATTTTAGCAAAGGTGCGCAAAGCACTTGGGGTCGTTTCTTAAGTGGGCTGGAGGGTTGGAAGGTTGCAGACCCCATCCTTCCAACCCTTTCAAGTTACTTCAGTATTACCATTTTCCGCGTCGCTGTGAAATCACCCGCAGATAACGTATAGAAATAGACACCACTTGCCACCTCCTCACCCACTTCATTGCTTCCATCCCAATATGCTGCACGGCTCGGACTGTGATAGATACCGGCAGGCTGATGGCCCAACGCTAACTTTCGCACTAAGGCACCATTCGCAGCATAAATGTACAAGGTGACATCCATTGGTTTTGACAGCTGATACGGTATCCACGTCTCCGGATTAAAGGGGTTGGGATAATTCGGTAGCAAGCCGGTGGTAGCGGGAAGGGCTCCAGCAGGTGCAGCGGCGACAGGGGGCATGTCTGCATCCGGCGCAATCACCAACTTTATCGGATTGCCTAAACCTGTAACAACGTTTTGGATATTTTTCCCGTTGAGGTTCGCCCGTTGGATTCTCCCTATGGCGTTCGTCCAGTACACTTTCTTACCGTTAGTATCTACAGCGATCCCAAGAGGTACGCTTTTGAATGTAGCAAACGTTCGAACGTTTGTGCCATCAAGATTCGCGCGTCGGATTCTCCCCGTATTCTTGCCCGTCTGTTCTGTCCAATAAAGTTTGCCAGCAGCGACGGTGAGTCCGCCGGGGGTTTGGATGCCTGTGATAACGGTTTGAACGTTTGAACCGTTAAGATTCGCCCTTCGGATGCGTTTGTCTGCCTCTGTCCAATAGAGTTTCCTGCCAGCAGTGTCCACAGCGATGTGTTTTGGTGCATCCAGGTTCGTGATAAGATCAGCGAAGTTCGTGCCATTCAGCCTCATCCTCAGGATTTCGCCGTTTGTGTTCGTGACATATAGGTTTTTGCCCACGGGATCGATTGCGATGTCTAGTAGTCCGTTAGGAAACAATTCTATAACCTGTTGTCCATCCGAACCGTCGAGGTTTGCGGATCTGATTTCCGTTCTATGGGAAGAAAAGATGTCGATAGACCGGATTCGTGTTGTCCAATAGACTCTACCTCCATGCGCATCTATAGCAAGACTTGTTATAGTAGGAACGCTAGCAAGACTTGTTATAGTGGGAGCGTTCAAGGTACTCTTCTCTACTGTCCGTTTGATGGTTCTGCCGGCGAGCCAGTAGAAGCCGTTGTTGGTTTTCGTGTCTATCCAATACATCCGGAGTGGTTCAGGTACCGCACGGTGCAACAATGGTGGTGAGTCAACATCAATTTTGAGTCTTGGATTCTGGCCAAGGAGTGTTTGCAGTGGCGCGATGTCCACAATCGGATTCCCAGCGACGCGCAAGTCTTTAAGATTACTGAGCCCTGCGAGGGGTCTGAGGTCCATAATCTGATTCTCGGAAAGGTCTAACGATGTCAGATTCGTCAGCCCTGCGAGGGGCGCGATATCGCTGAACTGACTAGTATAATAGGGTAACTCCGTCCCACACCATCCGCCTAGCGTTATACCATCAACGTCGATGAGATAACTAAGTGCCAAGCTTCGTAAGTTTGTTAGTTCGGCGAGGGGGGTGATGTCCGTAATCGCATTCCCAGAAAGGTTTAACTCCTTCAGATTCGTCAGCCCGGCGAGGAACGTGATATCCCTAATCGAATTACGAGAAAGGTCTAACGATGTCAGATTCGTCAGCCCGGCGAGGGGCGTGAGGTCCATAATCGGATTATAGTGGAGGTCTAACGATGTCAGATTCATTAGCTCTACGAGGGGTGTGACATCCTGAATCCAAGTGTGTTCGATACGCAAATGTTTCAGATGTTTAGCATGTTGAAGTCCGGTTAGGTCTGTTATATAATAGGCCCAACCATCCAGGGAAAGTTCTGTTAAGCCGAGCATATCCACTTGTGTGATAAGCTGCTCGGATGTGAGTTCGAGATTCTCTTTGATGGCTTCTGACAACTTTGCATCAGGGAACACGATTTCGCGGGCGGGCGGCCCCGAAGTTATATCAGCGAAGCTGCTCGGTAGATACAAAGTCAGCGCAATCAATAGTATTACGAGAGCAGAACGTCCGAATGTAAGTTTGAAAATCGAGTTTGAGAACATTAAAATATCTCCTTTTCTGATAATTGTGAGGAATTATAGTGAGGTTTAGAAGAAATGAAACATTCTACACCGGGCGAGGAGACCTCGCCCCTACAGCATGTTAAGTCTTGTGAACGTGTTGAAATATCTTTTTAATTCTCACTTTTACTATATATTCAGTTCGATTCACAAGTCAACTTAAATTTGTCTTACATCATGGCGAAAAGGACTGTTACGCCAAGATCACAAACGCCAAACGGCGGTGTGCCTCACGGAGTGCCGCTTCAACCGCTTCTGGTGTTTCGGAGCGCGCAAAGATAAAACCGAGATACCGTGCACCTTCCGGTAATGGGACGACTTCACCGCCAATTGGGATCGTGATGTTGACCTCCGTAACGCCATCTACTTTACGCGCCGCTTTCTTGCCTCGCACTTCACCCAATATTCCCGCTTTCGGAACAGGTATCATCATCACACCTGCTGCCTGTTGCTCTCGATCCAGTTGTTCCACCCGCTGCCCAATCGCATGCCGGATGACAAGTTCTTCCAATGACATGCCAGTGCCAAATCGCAGCGTGCGGGAGCATAACCCTCCAATTGTCCGAGCAGCGATTTCAATAAGGTGCGCGCCTGTCACATTATGACGCAATTCAGCGTGAATGGGCCCGTGGCGGAGTCCTAATGCAGCCGCGGCAGCCGCTGTAACGTTGCTCAGTTCATTTTGGATGTCCACGGATAGTCGCGAGGGCGTGATGTACAAAGTCTCCTCGAAAAAGGGACCTTCAAGTGGATTAGGTTTATCAAACAGTGCCAACGTCTTAAGTTCTCCGTCTAAAAGGATACCCTCAAGTGCCACCTCTATACCGGGGATGTAATCTTCTACCAATACCTCCGAATATGAAGATGCCGCAGTTGCGTTTGCCTCCGTTTCCAAAGTTTGGAGAAGCGTTGTGATGCGCCCGAAGGCCTCGGTAAATTCAGAAGGCGTGTCCGCTCGAATGACCCCGCGGCTTGCCGATAGGGAGAGCGGCTTAATCACACACGGAAAATCAACACTGTTACTGATTTCAGTCGGGTCGCCATGAATCGAGAAACGCCTGAACTTTGGACAGGGAACCCCACCCTTTGCGAGTGTCTGCCGTAAGCGGTACTTATCGCGCGTGGCTTTAGCAGATTCAACGGAATTGTATGGGAGCCCAAGTGAAGCTGATGCGATTGTAGCGAGTAAAGTGGTATCATCATCAACCCCGACGATTGCAGTGATTGGTCGTGTTGCAGCAAATTCGGTGATTACCTGTGTTGCAGTGATTGGTGCCGTGAAATCAAGAGCAAGCGAATCGCGCGGCGATACGTCTGCTGTTGTAGCGGCTTCCTCTGAGCCAACGACGACTTCTACATTGAGTTTCATAGCGGCGGCGAGAAAATCGGTTGCTCGGTAGGTGCGCGTCGGCAGTAAGAGGAGGAGACGTGGTTTCTCTGAGGAGCGTTCTGACATTTAGAGCCCTCTAAACTATAGCCGCGCCCGTAGTGCCTTTTGATACTCGGCATGCGCATCCTGAGGCCCCAATTCACCGTCTAGGACACGCCGGAGGCATTGTACGAAACTCACGGGTGCATCCTCACCGAAAATAGTCCGTCCAAACAGGATTGCGAGCCCACCGTTGCTGACAACGTTGTGTGCCAAGGCAAATGTGCTACGTGCGTTCTGTCGAGCCCCCCCCAAGGCACCGATGACCAGTGTCGTATCAAATTGACACAACTCGCGCCAGACCTCGGCTGTCGTGTAGGCAGTTTTGATAAAGCGTGGACGCTGGTGTTTACGTAGGTAACTCATCGTGCGAACAATGGAGTCGGCGACGTACATGCCGCGCTTTTCATCGTCCAGCCCGGGTAATTTAATGTTTGGTAAAAATACCTCTAATAGATGATCAAACCCCTCAATCTCACCGACGACGTGTGCGAATTGCACGTACGCCTGTAGCATCCGTTCATCAGCGATCGGGTCGTTATTGAGTGTGATGGAATACAGGCCAAGGTTAACTCGACATTCAAGTGCAGGCTCAATCAACGCCTCGCAATAACGTTGCATGTCTTCAGGGAAGACCGTCTGAAATGGCATTGACAACCGCGAGGTATAGACACCAAACCGTGGGTTCCAGATAGCTGTTTCCGAGTTCATTCGGACGATTGGGGTAATCGGTGTGCTTTCAAACAGGTTCTCTTCTAGGGCCAGGGTTTCTGCATCAGCCGGTGTCATCAAGAGGCCATCCAACTGCCCATCTGCGACGAGGTCGCGTTGCAGTTGCAAAAACTCAGCGTGTGTTCGGTAGTGAGGTTTCGGATGCTGCACTTGTCCGAGTCCTTGAATCCCGGCGGATGCGAGTGGATCCGCGGCGAAAACGAGGATCGGGCTGCGTGCAAGCAACTCCGAGTCGGCGAGTTTATCAAATATCCGGTTGCCCATTTCTAATGAATTCCTTTTTTTTTTTTCGATGTTAGCGGTTAGCACACTCCACTTCCTTAACAATTGCTAATGGCTGATTGCTTCATAATGTATTCGTCGGATCGATGTCAATCACAAGTTCAACGGTGCTTGCTTTGATAGTGACTGGTGGTTCGTGCGTTAGGTATTTAAGAAGTTGACTTATTTTTCCCACAGCCTTGCTGCGGATCAAGAAATGCCACCGAAATTTTCCCTCAATTTTCGAGAGAGGTGCCGGTGCCGGCCCGAGGATTTCTACAGGATGTGAGCCCGCTCCCTGATCCCTCTGCCAGATTTCAAGATGCTCCTGCACGGTGTGTGCAGTGGTTATAACCTCTTTCTCATTCTTCCCGCGGAGTAAGAGCGTTGCGACGTGTGAAAACGGAGGGTATCGGAAAGTATTCCGTGCTTCGAGTTCCTGTGAATAAAAACCAACGTAATCGTGTTTCTGTGCGGCTGCGATGCAGTAATGCTCAGGCATATAGGTCTGTATGACGACTTTGCCTTCGAGTTCGGCGCGTCCCGAACGTCCAGCGACCTGCGTGAGTAAGCTGAACGTCTGTTCACCTGCTCGGAAGTCAGGCAAGTTCAGTGCGGTATCAGCAGCGATCACCCCGACAAGTGTAACGTTTGGGAAATCTAATCCTTTCGAGACCATCTGTGTGCCTACGAGGATGTCTATTTTCTGACCTTTAAACGCCTCTAAGATCTGCTGATGCGCGTCTTTCCGAGCCGTCGAGTCGGCATCAAACCGTTCTATATTGGCTTTTGGAAAGGCCCTTCGCACCTCCCGTTCGACAGATTCTGTGCCGATCCCAAAATAGCGAATAGCAGGGCTGCTACACTGTGGGCACGTCGTCTGGTTTGGACGTTTATCACCGCAGTGGTGACAGATAAGTTGCTTGCTCTCAAAGTGAAACGTCATTGAGATAGAGCAGTTGTCGCATTGTTCGACATACCCACAGTTTCGACAGAAAACGTAGGTAGAATGTCCACGCCGATTGAGAAATAGGATAATCTGTTCTCGCCGGACGAGACATTGTTCCATCGAACTCCGGAGAAGGTCGGAGAAGATCGTGCGGTTGCCCTTTTTCAATTCCTGCCGCATATCGATGATGTGGACCTCGGGCATCTTTCTATCGAGCACACGGGTCGGTAGACTGAGGAGTCGGTAACGCCCATTTTTTGCAAGATGGAAACTCTCAAGTGACGGGGTCGCACTTCCGAGTAGAACGGGACAGTTTGCGAGTTCACTCCGTTTTTGTGCTACCTCTCGCGCGTGATAACGCGGTGCGGTATCGGATTTATAAGAATCTGAATGTTCTTCATCTATAATCAGCAATCCGAGATTTTTGACGGGTGCGAAGACGGCAGAACGCGGTCCAATCACAATACTGGCTTCCCCTTTCTGGATGCGGTGCCACTGGTCATAGCGTTCGCCATGGCTCAAGCGACTGTGGAGGACGGCCACCTGTTCACCGAACCGCCCAACGAATCGAGAGGCAGTTTGCGGTGTCAACGCGATCTCTGGGACCAACACGATGACGGATTTTCCGTTCTTGAGAATATCTGCCATCGCCTGCATGTACACCTCCGTTTTTCCGCTACCAGTCACGCCATGCAGGAGGAAAGTCGGTGGATGTGCCGATTCACGCTGCGTCTGTGGGGCGAGGGCATGTCGAATTTCCAAAAATGCCCTCAACTGTTCTGGACTCAGGAGTAAGGGCTGGGTTGGCGCGATCGGTTCAGCGTTTAGCGGATTGCGGACAACTTGCTCAGGCTTAATATGGATAAGTCCACGTCTCTCAAGTGTACGGAGTGGAGATGGAGTGGTATTCACGCGTTTTGTCAGTTCTGCTGTTGTTAAGGAGACACTTTCATCAAGGAGGAGCTGCAGGATCTCGGCGCGTTTAGCATCAGCAACGTTCTGGTGGTTCCCTGTAGACGCTGTGGAAACGCTACTATCCGTGTTTGCTTGCCGCTTAAGTTCGGCAATCGCTGCTTTAATATCGGTGTCTGGCAAGGCTAAACTCACAACTTGGGTTACTTGCGTCGTCGCTTTCGGTTTGTGGATAACACGGACATCAATGACCCCTTTTTCCCGGAGAGCAGCAATCCTTGGACGGAGTTCCCGTTCGCTTAAGCCGGTGCGCCGGGCAAGTTGATACGGGGAAAGTTCACCCTCTGCTTCCAAGGCAGAGACAAGTGCTTTTTGGATTGTACCACGCAGTTTTGGTGCTTCAGATATGAGGCGTACGCGTTGCTGTCTCTGGCTACGTACTGCGGAGGGCACAGCAGAAAAAAGGGCTACCCCCCATGAAGAGACGTAGTAATCCGCCATCCATCGGGTAAGAGTGAGCATCTCAGCGGAAAATGTCGGGGTCTCATCAAGACAGTCGGAGATGTTTTTGATAACGTTCGGGTCAAGGTCTGTTGCCTCGACACGTTCAACGACGACCCCTTCCTCATGGGCTCTACGAAAGGGTGCTAAGACTCGGACACCGGGTTGCAAAAGTGTATCCAGCTGCGACGGCACGCCGTAGGTAAAAACCTGATTGACGGAGAGCGGAAAAGCAACGTTCACGTAGTCCATATTTCTTGCCGATTCTATGCCTGTTCCAGATGCGTCATTACCTTTTGAATGTCTTCCCATACGTCACCTTTGGCACCCGGATTCCGCAGGAGGTAGGCTGGATGGTAAGTCGGCATAATGACTGGCGGTTTTCTGTGTGGAGGGACACGCAGTCCAGGAACATTGCAGGCATGGAATTCACCGCGAAGTCTGGTAATACCGGTTTTTGTATCCAATAACATCTGCGAGGCGAAACTACCGAGTGCTACGATTACCTTGGGTTGGACGAGTTCTATTTGCCGAATTAAGTAAGGGCTGCAGGTTTCCACCTCGACGGGTTGCGGATTCCTGTTCCCCGGTGGACGGCACTTCAGCACATTGGCGATGTACACCTCTGAGCGTTTGAGCTTCATGCCTGACTCAATAATCCGGGTCAGTAGTTGTCCGGCTCTACCCACGAAAGGTTCGCCCTCTCTGTCTTCGTCTGCCCCCGGTGCTTCACCGATGAACATGAGCTCGGCATTTGGGTCTCCGACTCCGAAAACGACCTTCGTCCGTGTCTCGTGTAACGGACACTTTACGCAACGCTCAGCGTCGGTGGTCAACGCCGGTAGGTCGACATCCGCATAAGGCGAGGCGTGTTCCGGTTCGTTCCGCTCTAATTCTGTGAAACCTAATTGAAGTTGTTCTTCCACGTATTCCCTCACACTTGCAATGAGTTGTATGTAATCTTTTCTGAGGTCCTCTCTATCCATTTTCTGCCCATCAATTAATTCCGTAAGTCGTGAATTAGCGAGATGCCATCAAACCAAGTGATATAGAGAAAAAGCGCAATCAGGAGCACAATGCTAACCTGTTGGACAATCTCTTGCGCTTTGCGAGGCATCGGTTTACCACGGATTTTCTCAACGGCGAAAAATAGCAATTGTCCGCCATCCGCGATTGGAATCGGTAAGAGGTTAACAATACAAAGGTTGATACTAATAAACCCGATGAAGAAGAGCACACTGCTCAAACCAACCCTTTCAAACATGCGGCTCGTTGCGTTTGCGATTCCTATCGGACCGGCGAGGTGTTTCGGTGAAACTTCACCCCCTATTAACTGTTGCAGTGTTCTGCCTACGGTTGTAAAGGTCAGCCATGTTGCTTCGACCGCTTTTCCGAGTGATGAGAAAAGGTTGTATTCTGGGAGGGGCGGCATTTGCGCCTCGAATTGCATGCCGCTGAGAGCCGTTTGCCACGCCAACCCAAACGGCAGGGCGTCTGCATCTGAAACTTGAGATGCATCTGCAAGGGATACCTCTATTAGGTTCCCATCGCGGATGAGATTCAGCACAATCGGTTCATTCCGCATTGGATTGAGCTGCGAATAGAGCGTGGCGTTGTCTATCGGTTCCCCGTTAAGGGTGGCAAGTACGTCGCCGTTCTGAATCCCGGCTGCTTCAGCGATGCTATTCTCTTGCACACTCGCGATCACGCGCCAATGGACCGGTATGTCAATTGTCTGTGCTTCATCGCCCCGGCGAATGCCGAGCCTCACAGACTGTTCGTTTTCATTAATGTGTTGATACAGTACCTGACGCTTTTCGTCTGCCCAGTCTGCAGATGGATGCCAGACGCCGTAGCCGAAGTATGGAACGTTATGGATCGGTTGACCATTGATACTCTCAATTAGGTCACCGGCCTGGGCGCCGGCTTGGGCAGCGAGACTTCCGTCAGCTACATCCCGAATGACAGTCTTATCTTTAGCACTGACTTTAATGAGACCGATGTCGCCCCTGACACTTGGCACGGCTTCAGGTGTGACGTAAAGCGTTCGATGTACACCGTCTCGTTCCACAAGGATTTCCAGTTCTTTAGCAGCACTCGTCAAAATGCGGGTGTGGAACACTGACCAATGTGTGATGGCATCGTCATTGACAGCAAGAACGATATCTCCGGGCATGAGCCCCCCTTTAGCACCTGCGCCTTCAGGGGCGATCCCACCGATCTGGATAGGTTCTTTTGTCCCGAGTGTTTGTCCTGTTAACCCCCCGATCAACCGTGTGGAATCCCAATTGATGCCTGTAGCAAAGACGATCCAGTATACGAGTATGCCGAAAATGAGGTTAACTGCAGGGCCCGCAGCGACAACAAATACCCGATTCCCGACAGACGCGCTTGCGAATTCACCTGCTGCGCCAGTCTGTTCCGTTGGATTCTCGCCTTCCATCTGAACGTAGCCCCCGAACGGTAGCAAGGATATCCGGTATTCTGTTTCCCCGCTTTGAATCCCGATGAGTTTCGGACCAAAGCCGAGGGAGAAGGTATTTACCGTAATCCCACACCGCTTCGCTGCATAGAAGTGCCCGAGTTCATGAATAAAGATAATGAACCCGAGTGGGATTATTGCAAGAAAGATCGTTTTGATGTAGGGAAGTATTGAAAGGAGAAGGTCGATTAAGAATTGCATGATGTCTATTGCCCTTTTTTTAGCGGTGTGCAGTTGTTTTTTTGGGGTGCCCGTTATTTTTTATTATTGAACGTGCTGTCGATTTCGCCCAACGATCCACTTCAAGAATGTCCGGAAGCGTTGGATGTGCGATCACGGTATGTTTATCTATTACACGTGCAAGAATTGCCGGTATATCCATAAAACCTATATGGGTGTTAAGGAAAGCCTCTACTACGACCTCGTCCGCGCTGCTCAACACGACTGGGAGTGTCCCACCGACTTCCGCGGCACTGTATGCGAGAGAGAGACACGGGAATTTCTCGAAATCAACGGGTTCAAAATGTAGCGTGCGGGTCTCCTGTAAATCTAAACGTGGTACGGGTGCAGAGAGTCTTCGGGGATAGGTGAGTGCATATTGAATCATAATCCGCATATCCGTGGGGCCGAGCTGCGCGATTGTGGAACCGTCTGTCCATTCGACCATAGAATGAACGATACTCTCTGGATGGACCACGACATCAATTTTTGAGAGTTCTATATTAAACAACCATTTCGCTTCGATGACTTCTAGTCCTTTGTTCATCATCGTTGCGGAATCAATGGTAATTTTCTGCCCCATTTTCCAGTTCGGGTGTCGAAGGGCTTGTTGCGGCGTTACGGTGTAGAGTCGCTCCTTAGGGGCTGTGCGAAAGGGCCCCCCCGATGCCGTAATTAGGAGGCGGTGGATCTCTGCCAGTCGTTCCCTTGCACCTTCCAAACACTGGAAGATGGCGCTTATTTCACCGTCAATGGGTATCAAGTTAACACCGTTTGCTTCGACAGCGGCATTGACAAGTGCGCCCGCCATCACCATGACCTCTTTATTGACGAAAGCGATGTCTTTGCCAGCATCAATCGCTGCGAGTGTCGGTAACAAGCCAGCACTCCCCCCCATTCCGTCTAAGACTTGCGCGGCTTGTGGCATCGTCGCGACGGCTCGAAGTCCTTCGGTCTCAGTGAGTACCTGCGTCCCGTTGATGTCTCGAATCCGTTCGCGAAGTTGTGCTGCTGCGGTCGGTTCGTTTAGTGCGACTAGTTCAGGCCGGTAGCACCGGATCTGCTGTTCAAGAGTATCGACATCTCGGTTCGCAGCCAGACCAACGACCTTAAATTCATCAGGATGTGTGTCAACAACACTAAGGGCATTCTTTCCAATAGACCCCGTGCTACCGAGTATGGCAATCTGCTTCATGGTTCGATATTCGCTTTAAGCCAAATGGCCCGTGAGTTTTAGATAATAATAGAGGGCGGGGGCACTGAAAATTAGGCTGTCACACCTATCAAGGAATCCGCCATGCCCTGGAATCACATCCCCAGAATCCTTAACCCCGGCGGTCCGCTTCATCAGTGATGCGCTGAGATCTCCGAGTTGTCCCAAGACAGTCAACAACACTCCGATGATTGCGGCGTGTAGGATAGAGATTGTCCCTTTTAGGAGAATTGCACCGAGTCCAAAGCCGACGAGTGTCCCTACAACCAGCCCACCGATAGTCCCTTCGATCGTTTTCCGTGGACTGAGTGGCGTGCCGAGTGTGTGTTTGCCTAGCGCCCTGCCGACAAGGTATGCCCCAGTGTCACTACACCAAATCGTTCCGGCCAACAGGAAGCAGAGATGCATACCGATCGCCCCGGAATTTCGGAGCAAGATAAGATGGTAGCCCAATGCCCAACCGATTGTGAGAATGCCGGTCAATTTCAGTGTGACAGTGAGTAATTCACCAGCCACCTGTCCTCTAAAGACGCTCTCGGCGAAGACGTAAATCAACACAAAGCTAAAAAAACTAAACATTACCGTCGCAACGGATAATGTTTTTGTCAAGGTTGGCAAAAAATACGCCAAGAGACAGAATATCACCGCCAGAAGCGTTGGCATCACAGCATTTAACTTTTCAGAGAAATGCTGTGCCAGCCGACAATACTCAACTTGCATCATCAGGACGGTGATAGATATAAGGAGTAAGTAAAGCCAACCGCCTTGGTAAACAATAAGGAGGACCAGCGGGAGGAGGACAACGACGCTCAAGGCTCGCCGCCAAAACATAGTTCTGTATTCTCCTTGAATTAGTTCATATAGCCGCGTGAAACATATGCATTCACACGCTTGGCCCCCTGAATAGATTTCAACAAGAATTAAGTTTCCAGCAATTCCGATTCTTTTGCAGCGACGAGTTCGTCGATTTGGTCGATATAGGTATCCGTGAGCTGCTGCACCGGATCAGCGTTTGATTTACCGCGTCGCCTCTCGCCGCCGCGTCCGCGGCTTTTACCGCCCCCAGATGAATCGCCGCCATCAAGTTTTTTGACGGCATCATTGGCATCACGACGAATGTTCCGAATCGCTATCTTGCCTTCTTCTGCTAATTTACGGACGACTTTCGTTAATGCAGTCCGCCGCTCAAGCGTGAGTTCAGGTACCTGGATTCGGATCAGATTCCCGTCGTTGCTTGTTGAGAAACCTAAATCGGAAAGGGCGATCGCCTTTTCAATTTCTGTAATGAGTGTTTTGTCCCAAGGTTGGATGACGATGAGTCTCGGTTCAGGCGTTGTGATTGTACCGACTTGGCTGAGCGGATTTTTACTACCGTAGTAGTTGATGCTCACCTGATCCAAGAGTGCTGGCGTTGCGCGTCCTGTCTGTACATGTGACAGTTTTGTCGCAGTTGCTTCTACAGTTTTCTTCATCCGGGATTCTGTCTGTTTAATAATTTCTTGCATCTGAATTTTCCTTTAAGAGTCCGCGACGCTCAAAAAGCCACAGTGGTATAAGGCGTATTAATTCCTGACTGTCCAATATTTCATGTCACAGACCGCCGATTTCACGATGCTGTCTCTTTACTGTCCAAGGACGTAAAGAACGAAACGCTTAACGACGATATTCTCTCCCAATTGGGCGATTGCGCTTTTTACGAGAGTTTCGACAGTCTTATCAGTATCACGAATATAGGGCTGCTGTAGGAGACAGGTTTCTGCGTAAAATTTAGAGATACGCCCCTCGACGATCCGTTCAGCGATATGTGCGGGTTTACCTTCTTTTTCGGCCTGTGCCTTGAGAATCGCTTTTTCAGCGTCGAGGTCTTCAGCGGGTACATCTTCTGGGCTGAGATATTTCGGTTTAGCCGCTGCGACCTGCATAGCGATGTCTTTACCTAACTGTTGAAATTGCTCCGTCCGCGCGACGAAATCGGTTTCACAATTCAGTTCGACCAACGTCCCGACACGGCTGCCGGGGTGAATATAGGAGATAATCAATCCCTCTTTTGCTGCTCGACTGCCCTTGAGTTCGGATGCTCTCAAGCCTTCCTCACGCAATTTCTGAATTGCTTGGTCGATATTCCCGTTCGTTTCTGCGAGTGCCTTTTTGCAGTCCATAATACCGGCACCGGTGCGTGAACGGAGCTCGCTAACCATTTTTGCTGTGATTTCCATTTCGTTTCCTCTCAATTAGCAGTGGTAAATTGTCGGGCGCTGCTTAAAAAACAGAGGCGCGCCCGTCATACATTTATTGAGATTGTTGGCGAGGTGATCTACCTCTTCTACGTTGCCGCGGCGGACGCGTACGCTGTTCACTCTCCCCGATTGCTTCAGGCTCCGCGGATAACTGTGTTTCTTCAAGAATTGCCTCGCTTTGTGCCGCGCGGCGTTCAGCGTCAAGCATCACATCAAGTTGCTGTGGTCTGTCATCGGTCTGTTGCGCATCTTCTGTGGCATCTGCTCCTTCTAAGGCACTGCCGCGCCCTTCAATTACTGCTTCTGCCAAAACAGCGGAGATGAGACGAATCGAACGAATCGCATCGTCATTGCCCGGAACAGGTAAATCAATCGGATCGGGGTCACAGTTGGTATCGACGATCGCGATAATCGGAATGTTTAGCTTATTCGCTTCGGCGATAGCTGTATGTTCCTTACGGGTATCCGTCACAACGAGGGCATCGGGAATATTTTTCATTTCTCTGATGCCGCTGAGGTTGTTATTAAGTTTGCCCTTCTCACGTCGCAGAGATATTACCTCTTTCTTAGGCATCTGTTCAAATACCCCGTTTGCTTCGTCTGCATCCAGTTTATCGAGTCGGCTGATACTGCGACGAATGGTATGGAAGTTGGTCAGCATACCACCTAACCACCGATGGTTGACGTAGTACATACCGCATCGCACCGCTTCAGATCGAACGGCTTCCTGAGATTGCCGTTTTGTGCCGACAAAGAGGACAGAGCCGCCTTTTGCTGCAATATCTTGTACGTATGCGACCGCGGTCTCAAGCATCCGCAACGTCTTTTGCAAATCAATTATATAAATCCCATTTCGCTCGGCGAAGATATATTCTGCCATCTTCGGATTCCAGCGCCGGGTCTGATGTCCAAAGTGAACTCCGCATTCAAGGAGTTCTTTCATTGTAACTGCCAAGGAGAACCTCCTGAGGTTTGTAGAAGCATCAACACCTCTACAGGGTTTCCACGTCCACCTCCTTCACATCTGCATCAGACTCCCAACATGAGAGAACCCACTGTGCAAATCAAGAGGCGTGTCGTATCTATTTTTATCACACTTTATATGCAGCGTGAAATCCAGATGAACGTCTGTTTACCAGATTAATACATATATATTACCACAGAAACCCTTGAATTTCAAGTTTAAGTTTTATAGCACAGATTTTTGTTGATGTCAAGGATAATTTAGCGGTCAGCGAACCACAGTATTTTTTTGTAGCCCGCAATTGGTATTTGTAGTATACTACAGTAGCAGGAGGAGATGACCTTAAAACATGCAACATCTGATTGAACCTATTGCCACTTACTTCGAGACAGACCCGGAATCCGTTCGGCTTGGCCCCATCCTGCACGGGACACGATTGCGCCATAATGTGTGTTCCCTCAATGTTGATGCCGATACATACTTGCTTAAACAATACGACATCAAAACTGCTGTCGTTGAATCGGGATACACACCGTGCCAAATCGAGACCGAGGTCCTCTCAATTTTGCACCGTAATGGCTGCAAAGTTCCACAAGTCGTTTGGAGTTCAGCGGCACTGCATGCGCTGCTGTTAGAGTGGTGTGGAGAACAGACGCTCGATGCTGCAGCACAAGGGGCTGAGAACCCGCCTGATGACCTTAATCCCCTGCTTCAGAAAATTCTTCGAGAGTTCTGCGACATCGAATCTTGCTTCGCACTGCGTGCCGAGCATTTCGAGCCTTATGTTTTTCGTTTTAACGCACACGAGAACCTAAAACATTTATTGGAACGCGGTGTAAAGGTCATTGGGTATCTCTCACATCTCGGCGAAAAGCCGATGGCATCCGCACATGCGGATGCGCTCATAGAAAAATGGAATGCACTTGCAATTCGGCTACAGCTCGCACCAACAGCACTCGGAGGTCTGGACAACAATGCCCGGAATATCGTCGTTGCGGAAGATGCGCCAGTATTCATTGATTTCGCCAGCATTGGTTGGAATTGGCAAGAGATGCGGCTCGTGCAGTTGTTTAACAGCATCGGTGCCTTCTTATCAACGGCGGATAAAAGTGCAAACTTCGTTTCACTTTTAGGTGCGGAGCTTGTTAATATCTACGCCGAGTGGGTATGCACGCACCGAGAAACCAGCTCGGCAGCAGAAATCGCAGCCCGTGTTGACGCACACCACCTGCTCTTTTACCTGTCGGTTATCCATCAACTGATACAAGCCATTGCACAACCCGAAATCACTGAGAGCAAAATGCTACTCGAAGCTTGGGGCGATGCCAAACCGAGATTCCAGTGTGCTCTCACGCAGATTATTGATGCGGATTTAAGTGATGACGCGGATACGGCAGAGATTCGGGCGATGATTGGTGAGTTTCGTGCCTAACGTTGCGAGTGTCACTCCTTGATAGTATCCCTAAGAATCGTCTGGCGAAGCCTTTCTAGAAATGCCGCTGTCTCCGGGGTAGACGGTTTTTTCGTATAGAATTCAGTCTGATACGATTTGAGAGTATCATAAAGTGCGGTTAGATTGGTTCGCCGATTTCGGTTTGCCTCCCGGACCCCCGTAAATACTGTGATGATCTGTTGTTCTGAGATACCGTCGGGTCGATTCTCCGGTTTTTTAAGGTGTTTTTCGACCCCGTTGAGCGCGCGCTCCGCCATCCAGTAGCGAGTCCCCTCAGCACCACCGACGCGACGGTAGACGATACCGCCTGCAATCAAGCACACTCCCACGACTGCCAATAAAAAAATGAGAACTCGCCTATAACAGCCACTTAATTTTTTGTTTATGTTTAACATGTTTCGGGTTTTAGGGTATAAGTTTCGGGTTATAAGTTAAAAAGTCAGGATTTGGAAAAAATCAAATCAACGGTATTCAGGTTTTCTTGTGGCGTGAACCGGGGTAGGAAAGTTCCCCGTGTGGCATTCCCCCGCTCCTACGGGGCTGTTTCAAATTTTTCCAGCACGTATTGTTAATTCTGTCTTTAATTTTTTACCGCCTATAAACTTTGTGCCGTGTGAGTCAAAGTATTCAAATTGGCCTTCGAGCACGTCAAACACGGCGATATCGGCGACTGTACCAACCTTCAGATTTCCGATCTGATCTTCACGTTGGATCGCTTTTGCGGCACTAAAGGTCGCTTTCTCAATCACATCTGCGAGCGAAAGACCTAAGTGCATCAACTTCGACAACGTTGTCGGCAGATCGTAGACGGGGCCGTTGATGTTTCCGTTGTGGAGATCTGTGCTAATGACATCAGAGATGAACCCCTGCTCCATGGCGCGTTGTGCGATCTCGTAACGGAAACTACCGGCACCGTGTCCAACATCAAAGATAACGCCGTTTTCCCGGGCTTTCCACGCTTCAGGGATGATTCTACCTGTCGCGTCGATAATATTATCACCGTTACCTTGGAAACAGTGGGTAATTACGTCGCCCGGACGGAGACACCTCAAAATCTCTGGAAGCGGGACACCCGGACCGATATGACACATGACGGACGTTCCTGCGCGTTCAGCAGCTTGAATAGCGAGGTTCAAGGGTTCAACGCCGTTATCACCAACCTGCATTTTGCCCTGACGCACCTTAACCCCAACGGTAATATCGCGATGCTGTTGTAAGATGTCCGCGACACGCTCCGGGGCGGCATAGGCTATGTCAATCATCTCACCTATAGGACCGTAGACGAGCCCGATCCCAGAGATATGGATGTAGGTAAGGATATTTGTCTGGGCAGGTTCGACGATGAATTCTCGGAAACCGGGGAAGGTCACCCAACTCGGGCTGCCAGCATCCACAACCGTGGTCGTTCCGGCAGTTGGGCAGACTGCATCGGCTCTAATGCCCCATGTGGTTACACCGTAATAGACGTGGGTATGGATGTCGATGAGCCCAGGCGTGATGTATCTATCTTTCACAAAGACGGTCTGTGTCGCTGCGCGTTCGGGAATATCTGATTCAACCGCTGCGATAACTCCACCAGCAATAGCGACATCGCGCGGCGCATTTAGGCGCTGTGCAGCATCAATCACAGTGCCACCTTTTAGGAGGAGGTCATATTTCATGTTTCCGCCCTCACCGAACGTCCAGTCGGGCATATACGATTACGTTTCAATGAGTTCGATCTGAACGTTGTCAGGTCCCTTGAAAAATGCCATCATGAGTCCTTGGGGTTTCAGATCTTCGAGCTCCGCGCCTTTAGCTTGCAGATCGGCGACAGCTGCATCAAGGTCATCTACGGTGAAAGCGAGTTGATAGACACCGTAGCGCGGCTTGCCGCTGGTCCCTTCTACCTCCATATCGCCTAATTTCGGTGAGAGGAAGATCCGTTCCCCACCAACCTCCATGCGGACGATTTTTAGCCCGCGGACATCGACGGTTTCTAAGACTTTCCCGTCAAACATCTTTTCATAATAACTGACTGCGTTGTCCAAGTCTTCACAACGAACATGGACGTGGTGAAATGTAACTGCCATTCTTAGCGTTTCCTTTCTTTTAGCAGACGCCCGCTAGTCAGGCGCGTCTTGAAATGAGATAAAGATACGATATTATGACACAATGTGTAGATCGTGTCAAATTGTTTTTGGCTGAGACTCAGATGAATTAATTGAAAAAACGAACTTTTTTGGATTAAATCTGACTAAAGCATAAACGCAAACCTACAATTAAACGTTTAATATAGTGACGAAATAAAATCGAAATTCACAATGTTTCTAAAAAAACAAGAGGGGGAAAAATGACAACACAAATTCGCCAGCAGAATGGCATTTCTATTTTGGAGCCGAGTGGCAAGATCGTCGGACATTCCGTATCGGAATTACGGGATGTCATCTTACCGCAGATAGAGAGTTCCGATACACCCCGCATCCTCATCAATTTCGAGAAGGTCAGTATGATTGATAGTTCTGGACTCGGGACACTGATGGAAGCACGCGCCGCGGCGACTCGTAAGAATGGGCGTATGGGTGCGATCAATGTCGGAAGAAACATCAAGAACTTGATTGTGCTGAGTCGGGTGGTCAACCTGTTTGAGCATTTCGACGACGAGGACGCTGCGGTTACGGCATTGTCTGCCTAAAATCTAAAATTCAATTAAATCGCGAAAGGGAACTGGTTTTACCGGTTCCCTTTTTTTAAGGCGGGATAGCATGTCACTTGAGAAATGGACAACTGTTCAATCAGAACACGTTCATCGACTCGCCGAAGAACTCGCAGCACAAAAGTTGCCAGTCATCACACAACTTGAGCCGATCGCCGATTTTGAGGAACTCTACACCTTCGCGGAAGCGAATCCGACACCGGGTGTGTTCTCGCGGCAGAACCCAGTGTGGCGGTTAGAGGCGGTCGCGGCGCGCATCGTCGAGGCAATTGCGGTCGCGGCGCAGGAACCACTTCTCGATACCGGTTACCCAGAACTTGCTCGGATTCTGTTGGAACACACCGAGTACCTCTATGCCTATCCAACGGGCGAACCGCGTCCGAGACTTGAAGCCGGCAGCGCGTTGGCGCTGGCAGGCTGCGTTTGTGCTACATTACCACAATCTGAACTCTGGCGACTCACTGGATTCGCACGGGTTGCGGCTGTCCTTGCCGAGGTGGCCCCCGCGCCGAGAGATTCCCATCTAACACTTCCCATCGATGTTGCATTCGCACTTGCGGCTGAACGGAATCTCCCGATTCTGGAGAGTGCGGTTACCACCTATAACACCGTTCTAGGGCGCAATCTCACGCCTCAAACCGTATACCAATTCCCCCTAACCGATCGAGCGTTCTTTGATCTGCTCAATTTGGATTTTCCGGGAATGGAGACCGTGAAAACGGCTTTGTTAGCGGACGACGCGCTGGCTGCCAAATCCGAATACACTGTTTTTCGGCGGGCGTTTTTAGCCGCGGAGATTGAAAATAAAGTGGTGAGTCTTTCGCAAAGATCTGATACTTACGCCACCGCCAAGACCTATCTTGAATGTCTACTTCGGTTGTCTATCCACCCAAACCCTGCGATTCAAGCGACAACGGAGATCGGTATTGCTGCGTACCTGTTTCCTGAATTCCATCACAGTAAGACACTGCTTACCCTAGCATTGCGCCGCTATCAGTGGATCCGTGATGCGTTCTTCCATACTGACGGTTTCCACAAGGATCGGACCCTCCGCTCTCAAGTCGAAGCGATCACTAATTTTAACAGATTCCTCCGTTTTCAACCTGATTCACACTTTCGGAGTCTACAAGCATCACTCGAAAAGCTGGTGAAGGTGTGTATCCATTTAAGCCGACCTGATTTTTCGTTTCCGCCGCTGGGGACCTTACCCGCACCGAATGTCGATGCCGTTGAACTGTGCAGGATTGTTGATAGCAGTTTTCGGCGTGAGGATTTCCCGTATCCCGATACAACCTCACACGCCCTTCCTGAGACCGGCTGCTACGTGATGCGAGATGGTTGGAAGCCCGATGCCCAACACCTTTTTTTTAATACACACCCACAGCAAAAAACGAATGAAACGGATATATCACATCTTACACTCTATGCTCATGGGCGGGAGTTGACGACGGGTTCCGTCCATGTGCGTGACAGTGCACCGTTAAGCGATGACACGCCTGAGACGGAGTGGATAACGACATCGACATTTGATTGGATTGAAAAATGGTGGGTTTTAACGCCAAAACCTGAGAACCAGCGAACCCCTGAGATTCACCACAAACGTGCTGTCTTTTACCTCAAGGGTGAATACTTCGTTTTGCACGATCTTGTTCTCGGGGCGGAAGCTGGGACGTTGGCGCAGGTTTTCCGTTTCGGCCGCGGGACACCCCTTCACGTATCAGCAAATGCTGGATATGCATGGACGCAGGAACGGGACAGGCGTAATCTCTTCATCGGTGCCAGTGGAACAACAGACTCCACGGTAGCGTTAGATGGAAACGCTGTTATCTATCGACAGAACATTGAACCAGCAACAGCGCTGAACACACTACTGTTTCCGATGCGCCCTGATGTCAACACCCATCCGATCCTTTCGAATGTTCCGGTTCGGACAGATGCAGATGTCTTGGGGACGGGTTTTACACTTCAGCTTCACAATACAATTGACACGTTCCTTATTTCTGATGACGGTTTGGCGCAGATGGCGGCGGCGGATATTACGTTTGTCGGGGAATATCTGTTCTTACGCAGGGATCTGTCTGATGCGGGTTTTCAATGTGTGATGCTGAACGGTCGGTATCTGCAAGTGGGTTCGCGGGTGCTTGTGGATCTTGCGGAACCGCGCGAGCATTATGTGCAGATGTAAAGAGAAAAATAGAAATGGATTGACAAAGGCTGCTGGCATACCCTAAGACCCAAGGAGATATAATTCCGTTAAGTGTTGAGGTTCAATTGGGTATTCACGAGGTAGGTAAATTTCAACAGGGATGCCAATTTCATCAAGGTACTTGCACATCAATGGTGCGACATCTGCCCAATTTAAACCGCCTAATGCACAGCCTAATGCAGCCATAGCAAGCGACTGAATCTCTTCTTTTTTACTGTTTTCCTTTAACCATTTCAATCCATTTTCGATATCTTCTATGCGTGAGTTTGTACGCCAATGGCGTTTGGTTGCAAAGAGTAAAAACCATTTCATTGGATTTTTAATGTTCGATCGATGCGGTTTAAGGTCTGTGAATTCATCTATCACTGATTGCTCGCGCTTATAGATGTAAGGGCGTTCAACTCTGATTTTCTTCGAACGGCATGCCTTCTCGTATTCTACATAGACATCAGGGAATTGTTCTCTGGCGCGCAACGCTAATCCTTTTCCCATTACACCTTGTAGATTGACTGTAACTGTCAAGGTCTGGTGTTCGGAAAAAAATATATCTCCGCCGTCAATAAGCGAAATATTTTTACCAATCGCAATTTGACGTTCGGGTTGGAAGAACATATTGGGTTGACAAACAACAGAGAATTTCTGAGTATCAACCATGCCAGATATCCAATTTTTTGTTTCATCTTTGGCGACGATAACCGAACGGATGTATTCAGGTTTCACACAATCAGGAATCAAACACTCTGCCATGATTCTTCGCTTTGAACCGTCGCATTTTTTCCACCAGTCGTTCTGAATCACTTTCCAGTGCTGCTGCAGTTTTTTTAGACCGTGAGTGCCGGGATAGAAGCGCGTTAATGTATCAATAGAATTTCCATCTGCAATGATAAACCCCGACCCACTTAGTACAGTATTGGAAATTTTAAGAATAGCAAGTTTATCTTCACCTGTCTCAAATATAGCGCGGTACATCATTGGGTTGCGTGGTTGAAAGAATAGATTCGCGTAGTGCCAAAGATTTTTGCCATCCATAGTATATCTTTTTCTGCGCTTTTCGACAAGATACTCAAGATAAATTGTTGTGTTCTGAATGTCTTCTGCCATAACCCTTTCATGGGAAAGAATCCCCCGTAAAAGAATAGAAGGGAGATTCTCTATGTGCGTAATATAATAGAGTGCTTTTATATTTAAATTCTGCATGTTTGTTTTACTTGCACAAACTAACAGTTTATACTACAGAACCCGATTATTTGTAAGTCTCACATCATTATCAATTGCAAAGACGCAGGTACTCCTCCGTAACTTACAGAAGCTGCTCATAGACAACTATGCGCGTTGTCCATCTATGCAGCGTTCCTCTGAAGGACGCTCTTGCACTACGGGAATAACATAACTGTGAATTGTTACCTCGTTGATCGTCCCTGCCTCTACGCGCGGCTCGGGCTCATAGCGATGGTCAAATACAATATAATACCCCTCCGTTGCCCCTTCTAATTTCAAATACGCCGCAAGTTGTTTTTTTCCTGCCTGATAACGACTCTCGCCTTCCCAAATCTTCGTTTCGACGATATATTTTTTCCGATTATGATAGATGAGCAGATCCATCCTGCCGCGTCCTGTTTGAACTTCAAGATACATCACCCCACCAACGAGTTGGACGAATTGGTCAAGGTATGCCAGCAGCAGATGCTGTCCAATAAATTCTTGCGGCGTGTCTGGTACTTGCAGCACACGGAAACCGGCGCGAACAATAAAATCCCGGAAGTTATAGAGTAGCCTCACCATGTCAATATCTCCATCAAGAGTCAGATACTCCTGAAAACCTGCGACGTTGGTTTCCGGGAGATATTCATTCTCAAGCCCGTTCACGAGGGGTTTAAATGCTTGTAAAATGCAATAGTGATAAATCGGATTGAGGATCTCACAGAGTCCATTTGCTCCTTTTGTGATAACACCGTACGTAGCAAGTTCACTCACAATTTCGTTATGAGGTGTAAAACGAATACCGGTGTCATAAGAGACGATTCTCATCAAAAACGTTTCAAATCGCCTATCTCTGCGGATATTGGTAAGCAGATGTGTAATATTAACATTCTTTTCTTCAAGGAGCTGTGCGTGTGCCTGTGCGAAGTGCTCGAGGTTGATTGCTTCGGTTTTTGGAATGTCTAGTTCTTCTGTAAGAATCTGTGCGAATCGGTTCACGAGCACAGGTTGTCCGGCAGTTTGCTTATGAATAGATTCAATTACCTCAGGAACAAAGGATTGCCCAACTTCGTCTGTATATTGCCCAAGGAGTTCTTGCACCTGTTCACCGGTAAAGTTCGGTAAGTTAAATTCGTCTTGAATATTAAACGGAGAGATGGACCTGTCGTAGTTGAGCTGCGTGATACTCTTAACACCAACAATACCGACACTGTGCGGACATCGGGAAGGAAAATTTGATACATAGATACGCCGAAGCGAATGCAGAAAACCTCTCATGGCATCCTTCGGAATACCGTCAAACTCGTCTATAATCAGGATGACGCGTTGATTCCCCAGGAGTTTGGAAAGATTTCTGAAGAATCTTTGCATTGAGAGATGATCGGTTATCTCCCCATTCTCCAAAAATTCCGTCAATGCTTCAGGAAAGACATCTCCGCGCTGCGCAAAAACATTTTCTATCGCTTCCAGAATATCCTCGTAGAGCCCCGTATAAAAAACCGAGGGCGTGCAGTCCTCATATACCTCAAAATTCAATGGGATTGGGAAGTATGTCGGTTCTTCCGCTGTAAACACGTCTAAGACGCGTTGGAAAAAAGTCGTTTTACCGGTCTGTCGCGGCGCAAAAATAACGATGTAGCGCCCCTCTTTGACGCGCATGGCAAAATCGGCGAGTTCGGCAGCGCGACTGACAACGTAGTTTTTCTCTGGATGAACGGGACCTTGCGTTCCAAAGCTTCTCATCTTTTTCCTCAGATCGTAGCACGAAGATTCTTATAGAGAACCAGTTTAAATAAGCATACCATATCAATCTACCACTGTCAAGTGGTTTTCGGAGAAACACGCGAAAAAAGGCTTGCACTTGAAATATAGAAAGTGTATAATGCGCAATAGGGTTTTCGGTAAATGGATGAGATAGGGTTCCCTCCCCAGGCGGAGATTGCCGGATGCGCCATGGGTTTGGGCGTTTTAAGCGCACGTCTCTTATCGTTTCAAAGAGTAGAGAGACGGTGGACTTGACAATTGTTTTATTTCCGAGATGTCGCAGCAAGGGGGAGGGGTTGGCGATCTTAAAAATCGGTCGGGTTCCCCAACCCAATAGCATTATTTAGACGAAAACCCTCTTATATCCTGTTTTCGGGGAAAACGCAACAATTTTTTCGGCTGTGGGTCTGTACTTGTAGCATAACCTGTTAGGTTGTGCCACACGAATATATGTGGTCAAAATTGCGTCCATTTTGTAGAATTTATCGCTTTGGTACACTCAGCAGCTTTCCAATTCTAACACCTTTATGACAAAGCCCCTATCAGAACAAGAATCAGAAAAATAACACCCATAACTGCGTACCCTATGAGTTTATCACGGCAACCATCATTGCTGCTTTTCATTCGTCTGCGTATTGTGTTTAATGTTACTATATCCTCACTGAGGCGTTGATTTACTTCATCCATTTCAGGAACCCCTCTAAAAATGTCGCTGAGGGTTTCCGTAATCTGTATGGCAAAATCAAGTTTTTGATGTTCATTCCAAAGATGAAGGGCTATGTTTCTAACAGTATATGCTACAGTTAGATTTGCCTCGGTGGGGTGTGTAGAAGGCTGCCATGTTTTGAGGGTTTGTATGAGCTGATGTACGATTGGTGTTAAAGTGTAATCAGGTTTTCTCGCATCTGCGGATGCTTCGAGTTTTTTAACTTGTGATTGAATCTCTTCAATTCTTTCCACGATTCTCACAAAGTTTATTTGTTCTTCTAATTCCCTTGAGTCTTTAGCGAGGTTTTCAGCAATTTCGGGTATCTCAGCGAACATATCCTGCAGTGTGTTTAGGATTTTTCTGGAGAAATCAGATTTACGATTTTCGATGAATAGGTCAGCAGCCAATTGCCTAAAACGCATGGCCATTTCAAAGCTGGCATTGTGCCTCACGCCCGTACTTCTTTGGCTCAACTGGATCGGTTGCACAAGCCTGTCCCAGTCTCTTAAAGTCCCAAGGAGTTGAGCGACAGTTCGGGCTAACGTCGTGTCTTGGCTTTCGGCGGCTGCTATTTCTCGGATTAGTGTGTCTTGTGCCTCAATGATTTTTTGGGACTGTGCCAGGGGTCCCTGCACACCGAGTTCATACGCAGTAACTAAATCTTTAATCAGAATCGGAGGATATCTGCCGCCTCTTGTTGAGGTCTCAACGATCAAGGTCATAACGTTCACACGTTCATTAACTAACAACCCTTCCAAAACAGAAGTAACCGTTTGAGAATAATAGCCTCTCTGCTTCCGAATTTCATCAGCAATTACTGTCATGTCGGTTATTTCGGGGAATCCAGATGCCCTCCGATCAATATTGAGTATTGAACGTAGCAAGTCTGAATTGATAGCCTCAGCTGATTCTGCAATTGCCTGTATCCATTCTACAAGATTGGATGACCAAGGGGTAGGTAAGCGTGATAACCCTGAGACAAGCAAGTTAGCACGAGCAATAGGCGTTAATCCGGTAATGTTGAGAAGATTCTGGCTCGCCGATTCCACTTGGTTCAATACGAGATCAGCAAAATCTGGATCAGCGCCCGGCAGCCATCCTACTTCAGCAGAGATTCGCCTGCGCGGAGTAATGAGCGTAGCTCTTGCAGACATGCATTCGTCTGCATCCCCTAATAGACTCCGTTCTTCCTCGAGTGCTATAATTCTATGTCGGTTGTCTCGCGTCGTAGCCCCTAAAATATAAAAAGGGTTTTTTAATAGGTCCACAGCTTCTCCATACAATTACAGAATCTCCATAACTCGGCCCTGGCTGATGTTTATCGTCAGAACCAGGATTCGCAGGATTTGTAGAGTTTCAGGATTATCAAGCCTCTTGATGAGATGAGAACCTCTGTTGGGCGCGCCGTTCAGCAATTCTATTCAGTGTTTCCAAATCAGCAGCGATGCTTTCAACAATTGTAGGAAGCTCAGTAAATACTTCTTGTAACCCGCTCAGGATTTTTTGAGCGGAATCAAGTTTGTCGTATTCATTAAAAAGGAATATGGCCAATTGTCGCACACGATCTGCTACATCGTGACTTGCGTCATGCCCCAATCCCTGTCTATTTCTATGGCGTTGAATAGGGTGCGCGATGGCTTCCCAATCTTTGACAGTGTGAAGTAGTCCCTTTACCCTCGAGGTTAGAACGATATCTGAGGCATCCTCATCCGCAGCAATTCGGATTTCTTGATTCTGTGTTTCGATATCCCTTTCAGCGGTTTCAAGAAAAGCCGCTGCCACCTCTTCATAAGCCTCAACCGTATCCTCAACCAGAACTGGCCAGTGGCTTGTATCAGTGCCAATTGCAGCGTTGATAACGTTCATCGCCGCACTCAAGCGTTCTTTGGCTGTGGGTATGCTCACCAAAACGCACTTGATAACTTGTTGGTAGTAGCGTCTGCGCTTCTGGATTTCTGATGTTATATCTGAAAGTTCTGTTATTTCGGGGAAGCCTGATACTGCACGCTCCACGTTGAGTGTTGCATGGATGTCGGATGGGCTGATACTCTCAAATGTTTTCACAATCTCGAGGATCCACTCCGCAGCAACGTTAGGTGTATAGTCAGGTAAACGTAACATACGCGCAGCAAGTAAATTCGCTCGTGCAATAGGCGTAAGCGTATCTATACCGAGAAACTCGCCGATTTCCGTAGTATCGCTGTTTGATGCTTTCAGTAAATCTAAAATCTTGTCCGCCACGTTGTAGGTTCGTGCATTCGGTAAACCGTGGAGAGTGTTACTTAACTGCCCAACTGATGGAATAGATATAGATTGACCGCTAGCAAGATGCTTTTCTCCAGATACTTCTAATAGCAGTAACATATCGTAAACGCGTTCGGGGGAGGCACTGGGCATCCACGCCATTTCAGCAGCAACTCGTTTACGTGGGTTGGTTAGTTCTGTCCGCGCGGTTATACAAGCATCGGCATCTGCTAACAAAATTTTTTCTTCCGCTAATTCTATTATTCTATGCCTATTGTCTTGCTGCGTCGCTTTTAAAATATAAAAAGGGTTATGCAAAAGGTCCATACTCGACGATCATATTGCGAATCATGCCTTGAAAACATTAACCGCGATATCGCGAGCTGTTAGCTGACCACCTCCAACGCGAGGTATCAACATCATTTCCCTTATAATATCACGGAGTTCTTCGATAGTTCCATCGTCAATAAATGCAGATTGGTGCTTTTTTTCTGGTGGAAGTTCTTCGTATCTCTGAATAATATCGCTTCCTAAAAGTTGCTTACCTCTCATTGTAAGTTCTTCAAAACGAGATTTGTCAATGTAAGAATAGGGTCTGCTGACCATTTGCTTGAAATTTTCAATGACAAACCAGGATTGGCGCCAGAGAATTTCAAAAATTCTGGCTCTGAGCTGGCTTAGATAGTCATCAAAGTTATTATCATTATTGTCAATAGAACGTTGTGCAGTTTTCACAAGATTGTCAAACGCACTTTCCTCAGCTGATTTCGTATGCTGTCGACAATATATATCAAAAAAGGTAAGTTCGCCATCAAGTTCAAACTGACGAATCTCCTTGCGATTTTTTCTCCTAACTTCTTCAACCAGCTCTTTTGCTTGCGTTATGAGCTGCTCGGCCTCTTTGACCTTTTCAGGATCAGACTCGTTAGAATCAAGCGAATTAGCTGCTTCAAGTTTTCGCTTGGCTTGATCTAACTTCGGATCATCCACAATTTCTTCAATTTTCTCAACACTCTTACGCACGGTTATTCCGTCTTCGATGATCTCTAGAGCGTTTGTAGTATAATCAGATTTTCCTTCATCAGATGAGTAGACTTCTTCAAAAATTCCGCCGATGTCTGGAACCTCAACCGCTAATCTGATTTCTCCAGAAGTTTTAATCTCGTAATTGCATATTAACTCTGCACCTACGGGAATTACGCCAGAACCGAGATCGCTACCCATTATTTTAAAGTCACCAATATATTCATTGGCATTAATATTTTCCTCAAATTCACCCTCCCATAGCGTAAAATTGAGGGAATTAGAAGAATCTGCCGTCAGGTTTTCGTTCGCTTTAAGTTCGATAGTTCCTTCATCAGGAAGGGGATCATTTTTCCTAACTAGATAGGTAAGAATAGGACGACCACCAGGTTTATCTAAAACCTCCAGAGCAATTGAGTGTGGAGCGGGAATAGTCTCAACAATAGCAGCTGTTTTTGTTATAACAATCTTGTCTTGTTTAATAACTATAGGTTCTCCAACAGCATCATACACAACAACTTTAAATGTATTTTCACCGGGATTTGTCAAGGGTACGTCAAGGGTTGCCGCATTTTTGAGTGGAATCCGGCCAGAAGTTGATCCGGTATCAAGATTATCAACTTGGAATTCAGCACCAGGAGGGACTTGTCCTCTTACTTGAACAATAATCTTGGAGCTATCGCTTGGTGTTCGGGCGGTGTAGTTAAAACTTAATGCTAATTCATCATGCGAGATTATCCCACGGGTTGGTTTCATTTTATAGTCACCAGAACTCCAGTCGATAGATTCTGCAAAAAGACTTGCGCCTTCAGCAACTGCAGTCATAGGATTCAAATTTGATATTTCACCACTAATGTTGAGTTCTGAGGAGATTTTGTCTCGTAATGGTTTGTAATGCGTTGGGCCCCCAACCCATACGATACGGTCTAAATCATGGGGATTCACGCCGCATTCTTCCATGGTTTTACGGGCACAATTTATTGTGTCGTTGATCTTCTCATCTATCAGTCTTTCAACGTTTTCACGCTGTAAGGGAATCTCTTCAAAGATTGGGTCCCCATTTAAATCTTGGAAATGCAATTCCCAATCTGTCCGATGAGGAATTTCTATAGTGGTTTCTTCGTTGCTGGATAATTCAATCTTTGCTCGCTCAATGGCATAACTTGCAATCCCTAATAACTTTCGAAAAGTTTCGCCTTTGGGTGAATCGTCAGGTAAATCATATTTTTCATGTAGTAAAGGAAGAACAATTTTACTAAGAATAAGGCGATCAAAATCGCGTCCACCGCACATCTCTATTCCACCGTGTGCAAGAAGGGTTACCTTCCCTTCGGTACTTTGTGCGATGGCTACATCAAAGGTACCACCTCCAAGGTCGTATACTAAAAAGGTGCCATCAGTATTAGAGACTTTCTGCATATAACTCATCACCGCGGCAACCGGTTCCTGCATCAGTTCGACTTTACCAATTCCCGCCATTTCTGCAGCCTGCCTGGTCGCGTTCCTCGCTTTCTGATTGAATGCTGCTGGAACAGTAACCACAGTACCTATTTCAGAAGATTTTCGGATTTCTTCTGGAAGATAGCTAAACAACTCTTTTAATATTTCCACAGAACACTCTTCTGGAGTTATAGTGAGATTAGCAGATGATAGTTCAATTCGAGTGTCTTCTCCCATTCTCCGTTTGAAAGACATTACACAACTGTTAGGATAGATAGGTGATATGTCGTAAGCTCTCTGACCGATCTGTTTTCTACCGCGTCGGTCGAAATAGATGGCAGAAGGAGTTACATCATTTTGTTCGTACTTACTTTTCCAGATTCGTATTTCTATGCCATCATAAGTACAGATGACACTATTTGTTGTTCCCAAGTCAATGCCGACAAAATTACTCATGATTCTACTTTCCTTAAAGAAACTTTCCCTCTTTTGACCAAAACCGTTCCTTCCATAATAATCGGTTCAACCATTAAGCTCACTTCTAGAGAATCCTCAACATCAAATTCCTCAAGGTTGACTGGTGCAGCAGCCATACCCGGATCATACGGATGACCTTCAAGATTGACGATCCGCAACCTTGTTCTCTCAAGAGATTCTTCTGCCTTCTTTATAAACCATTCTATTCGACTTGTATATCGTCGCGGTTTATCAACGTTTAGTTGTATTAATGCAAGTTCAAATACTTTAGCAAGTCGCCAAGATTCAGCAACTAAGTTAATAACGGCATCTTTATGTTTTTCTATATCCGTTTCAGTTGTTGTGTCAAGAACGGCATCTTCATGCGTTTCCGTTTCTGGGAGCTGTTCAGGTTCACTTCTGGATGCCTTCAATCGATCAAGTGCTGGGGGATAATACGCCATACCGATGCACAATGCTAAAGCAAGAGACATCCTGTATAAATCCGTTTGCGTTTCTGGAAGTTCCATTAGTGTCATACAAAAAATTACGCTAAACACTATAAACATTCCTAAGAGTGTGGATACTCTTGCATATTCTTGCGTGTCAGTTGATGCTCCGACTACTCGCACTAGAACATAAATGAGCGTTAAGACTAAGATCGCCCCTATACAAATAAGGGCCATGGGAGGATCGGTGTCTAGTGTTTGTGAGGAAATTGGGCGAAATATCTGTATACTAATTAAGAACAGGATGACACCCGAATAAATAAAATCGGATCCTTTTGCCAGTTGCGCTTTATTTATAACATTCAGGAAGAATATTATCAGAGACGCTATGCAGACGTAAACAAGTCCCTCTATTATCAGCATGTCTTCACAGACTCCGTATAAAAGTCGTCCAAACTTTAGTATTATACTATAGCATGTATAAAACAAGTCGTCAAATTTATTTTTCTAATTTGTGTACCGGTGGGAAAACCTTGCTCTTAAGATGTAAAACCGGTATAATGTGAGGAACCGATTGGGTGAAGATAATAAAAGTGGGGGTATCGTAAATTATCGTTACAATTGAATTCACGTTTCAGTTATATGATAATTGTTAAACAAAATATGAACTTTCAAAGACATTGCGAGGGTTACCTACAAAGTATCCGGCGCACCCAGGAGAGTGCGGCAGCAACGCCAGAGCTCTCGCTATTCCCGCACCTCCAAGCCTTCCTGGAAAAACTCACCACTGCCCATTTTGATAGACATACCCTCCGGTTTGTCCAAGAACCGAAACGATTAGATCAGATCGGCAGACCCGATCTCGTCGCGATGGACGGGGTGCTACCGATCGGTTACATTGAGGCGGAAAGATACGGCAGAGACCTCAACAGACTCACAGGACACGCCAAAGAACAGAACCAACGTTTTATCCAAAACCTGGATAACTTCATCCTGACGAACTTCGTGGATTTCCAGTTGTGGACAGAGGGCAGGCTGCGGGCTGAGGCGAATGTCGCCGATAGCACCGCTGCGTTAGAGACGCTCTTGGAACGGTTCGTCAACGCTGAACCCATCCAGATCGCCACGCCAGAGGCACTTGCGGGATACCTCGCCAGACGCACGCGGGAGCTACAGACACAAGTCGCCACAACCCTCACCGATGCAAACAGCGATCTGTATCGGATGTTCTCGGCATTCAAGGAATTCCTCGTGTCTACATTGACACCCGACGATTTCGCAGATATGTATGCACAGACGCTCGCTTATGGATTGTTCGCAGCACGCTGCACCCTCCCGACTGCAACGCACTTCTCTCGACACACGGCATCGGCGGCACTGCCGCGGTCTAATCCGTTTCTCATTGAGCTCTTTCATCATATCGCTTCACCGAGACTGGAAGCAAACATCACCTATATTCTGGACGAGATTGTGGCACTGCTGGGAAATGTTCCAACCGAGCTGCTCCGCACTGCGTTTTCGGGGGAGGCTCAACGTGAAGACCCTGTTATCCACTTTTATGAGACGTTCCTTGCGGAATACGATCCACGGCGGCGCGTGGATCGGGGGGTTTACTACACACCGCCACAGGTTATCTCTTATATCGTCAGATCCGTGGATAGCCTACTTAAGACACAATTGAATAAACCTGACGGTATTGCTGATGACGACACGCTCATTCTTGATCCTGCGACGGGGACTGGGGGTTTTCTGTTGACGGTGTTGGAACACATTCGAACGTATGTTACTGAGACATACGGTACTGCGGATATGGATGCATTTTTTCATGAATCGAACGGGGAAAAAGGTGGACACACACGGAACAGACTGAAAAATCCACGAGAAGAAACGCGGTTGTGAAACCGACACCCAAAGCGATCGAAAAAATGAGTCGGTTGGGTTCAACGGATGCCACCAAAACCCCTAAAAAAGGATCGCTTTATTGGAGAATCAAGTCGCCGATCTCCAAAAACAACTCGCACTCTCATAAGAACGCGAGACGGCACGCCGAAGCGAGACATCGAAACGCCTGGATCCTCTCACCGCCGAGACAGAAGAAAAACGCGCACTTCTGCCACCACCGGTAGAGGAACAGAAGTCTCCGAAATCGCGAAACTGGCTGCTCCGTCTCGTCGGCGCACGATAACACAACGATTTTTTTCTTGACAAAACATGCGAAAAAGTGTATAATTTTCCTATTGTATGTGTTTTTTTCTTTACAGAAAAACACTTTCCTTTTATTATTTCTAACAGAAAAGGGAAACTCAGATGACGAATACATTGACGTAGAACTTCAAACCGATTGCGTTCCCGAAAATTAACTCGAACCTACTTTCCGTTATCAGCCTGATTGTGTTGTTGACAATGACGTTTATGACCGTCGCTGTGATTGCAGACGACTGCGCTTCTATAAGAAGATCACTCGATAACGCAGAGGCAGACCTTGCCTGGGCAACGGCAGAAGCGGTTTTTGCAGAGTTAGCATGGGTGGCAGCATTAGCCTTTGCCTCAGCTAACGCCTGGAATCCTGCTGCTTGGCTTGCTGTATCCCTTGCAAGTGGATATAAAGCCTTTTGCTTAGAAGACGTACTCCGTAAGTCGAATACAGTTTCGATCCTAAAAGATGATCTGTATAGGTGCGAAAATCCTCCGAAGCCCATTGCTAGTGGTAATAATGACAGCGGTAATTGTGACAGTTAGATCCCTGTCCTGAGAATCAATAACGCCTCATAGGGCAGTGAGTACACTCTTTTATCATTGCCCTACACAAAATGGAGAATAAGATGAAAAAAGACCAAAATAGGAAAATGTTTAATAAACCCATAAGCATTTTTATTTGTCTGCTTTGTGTAGCGATAACAATCTCTATTGGTCGGAGTATCTATGAACATCAGAGAGATAAAGCTCTCCGTGCGGAACCTGTAAAAATCTATAAAACCACCCCTTGGGTTAATAAAACGACAACAAAAGAGACAAATGGAGTCGTAGAAACCCCCGCTGATTTAGACGCAACAAAAAGTTTTATAGATCCAAATGAGACACGAACGCCATCTGAAAGTGAAACTCCGATTGTTTCTGAATCGAGTTTACCTCGCCGTGAAGATGACTTAACAGATGCTCCGGAAAAATCTGAATCCAGTGAAGATGCTGAAAAAGCAAAGGCTGATCAGTCTGAACGGCAAGCCGCTCTCAAAAAACGGTTTGCCGAAACGGATGCACTCTTAGAAGAAGGAAGAAAAGTTGTAGCTGATGGCAAAGCATCATTCCATCAGGCTGGAACACTTCTCGCAAATCATCTCAATTCTCTTTCAAGAGAAGATCAAGTTGCTTTTTTGGAAGAAACCCGAAAGGCTCTCATGGACAAAATTCCGAGTGATGCAGATACAGAGACGATAGAGAAAGGATGGAAGAGATATTTAGATATGCTTTCAGATTCAGGATATGTTGTTCCCGCTGAGGTAAGATAATGAAAGACATGCATTTTCTCTACAGCATCGCGACATTAGCGATTGGCAGCATTCTTGCGATTTTTGTCTCTTTGGCGACCGGGACGCTGCCGACATCAACACCGCGAGACGCACGAGACGCATCTGCTGTGAGAGCGACGACCCCCGCGACCCCCACTGTCAAAAAAGACTGTGATTGCTGTGGCGAGATGACCCCTGAAGAGTTGGCAGCGTCGCGGGAACGTCTTGCGTCCCTTGAAAAACAACGTCTTGCGTATCAAAACGCCTCTCAACTGATACAGCAATACGGGTCTGAAGAAGGCTTGCGTCGTCTGAAAGCGTCTCATCCAGAGGTCGCCGAACAGCTTGAACATTTCATAGAGAAATACAGAGTTGCTGAAACACATTAGCCTTTTCGCCTTTCTTTTTTTTCTGCTGTTTTTAACGTTATGGATTCGCGTTCAAGGCGTAGAGTCCCTGCCGGAAGGGCAGTTCACGGAGACCGATGGCTACTTCTACTATTGGCAGGCATCGCTTATTTCCGAAAGGGGAAAGTTACCCGATAGGGATATGCACCGGTGGTTGCCAGTCGGTAGAGATTTAGGACAGACTTTAAACCTTTACAGCTACGTCCTCGCGTATACCCATAAAGCCATTTCAGATGTCTTCCGCAACGTCACGCTTTACCACGTCTGTGTCTACATGCCGGTTGTCTGCTTCTGTCTCGGACTTGGCGCGCTCTGTCTCTACCTCTATCAGACCTGCGGACTTCTCTTTTCAAGTATAGTGGGTGTGCTTTTGGCAACGTTGCCCGGCAGCATCGAACGCTCCGCCGCAGGCTTCGGTGACCGCGACGCATTTTGCCTGATGATAGGTCTCCTTGCTATCGTCACTTATCTCGCCTCTCTCGAAATGGAAACACCCCGAAAACGTCTGATTTGGACGTTTGTGAGTGGCTTTACAGTCTTTCTTGGGGGGCTGAGTTGGGAAGGTTTCGGCGTGTTTCTCAGTGTTATCATCGTTGTGGAGATGTGGCGGTTTCTGACGACCGAAACAGCGGAAGGCTTCGGACGTTATGCCGTGTGGGTGTGCTGCTTTGTTCCGACACTTTACCTCGCCTCCCCTGCGTATCGGAACGGCTACGGCTTCGCAGAACACCTCGCCGCGTTTGTATTACTGCCGCCTGTCATGCTGGTATCAATACGCGGGCTTCGGTTTCTGCTGGTCTCAAAAGTCGCCCGGCTGCGTCCACAGATACGCACCGTTTCACTTGGATTGATACTTGTGAGTGTATCGCTTGCAGTCGGCTATGTCTGGATACAACAAAACACCTTTGCCGAGACCACCGTCCCGATCAGCGACAGTCCTGTGATGCAAGCGATGACAGAACTCCGATCCCCACATTTCGGGTATTGGGTCTTCAGATACGGAGGTGTCTTTCTCCTTGGGAGTCTCGGATTAATCGTCGCCAGTCAACACGCCTACGATCAGACGAGTCTGCTCGTCCCGCTCGTCCTTTTTGTTGCTACCACCTTTTTCCGAGAGCCGCTTGAAGAACATCTCCGGAGTGCATCTCACGGCACGTTTTTCTTTTCGATCGCTGTGATCTGTCTCGGTGTCGGATTTCTGCTCACCGCCTGTCTCGAAAAATCGAACGAACCGCATCTGATGAGGGTTGTCGCCTTTACCGCATGGTTCATATTCTGGGTCGCCCTGTCGCGGGATGCCAAACGTTACGATTTCTTTATCGGCGTACCGCTCGCCATCTTTACATCGGAAATGATAATGTCCTGTTCCAATACGTTGGGTCGTTTCGTGAAACCGCAGCGACAACGTGCTGCCCTGAAAACGGGTGTCGCAATCGCGCTGCTGGTGGGGATCCTGTTCTTACCGCCCCTCGGTGGA
Organism: Candidatus Poribacteria bacterium; assembly: GCA_965202725.1. Taxonomy (GTDB): domain Bacteria; phylum Poribacteria; class WGA-4E; order WGA-4E; family WGA-3G; genus WGA-3G. Next base: position 1,291,431 of record OZ241845.1, on the reverse strand, counting down.
CACGCGCGGCGGGCGGTTTCTGCCGCAACCGATCTGCGACAGGTAACGCCGTCAAAAAACGTCGGGCGCGCATTGAACTGGATGAAAACAGCACTCCCTAACACCGCCATCGTTGCGGCGCATTGGGGGCATGGCAGCCAACTCAACGTGCTTGGCGGTGTCAAAACCATCATCGACCAAGACACCTATCTGCAAAACTGGATACGTCTCTATAAGCAGCATGTCCATAACGCCACGTCGGAAAGCGAGGCATTGGAATATCTAAAGACACACAGCGCAACGCACCTGATGCTGACAGGAAAGGATCCAAGCCGATCTTTTCTTCATGGGGCGTTAAGTGGCGCATTTCTACCGGTCTATCCGAAGCAAAACTTTGCGACTGCCACTGTGAAGGTGTGGGAAATAACGTATCCGCCCAACATCGAGTCCGATCGGAAATACCTGAAAACCGGTTTTCGAGACATCGACGCGTTTTTAGAATTGGAATAAACTGGACCTCTACCTCTTCGTAGCGATGGGCGTGATCTTTCTCCTCGATGCCGTTGAGGGTCCCATCGCCCGCAGACGCAGCGCGCCCCGTCAACGCACCGAAATCCTTGATGCCATCGTAGAGAGGATGATTGAAAACGCCTTTTGGATCTACTTCACCGTGAAGGGGCCCCTCCCTGTCTGGATGCCGATTGTTGTCATGGCAAGCGGTTTTATCACAGAGACGTTGCAACGGAGACACAGATCGCCCGAAAAAGGATGGACAGACGCACTCACGCGGTCTCGCATGAGCCGTGCCCTTTACGGGTGCCTGAAAATGCTCACCTTTATCTGCCTCGCCTACGCGCAGTTTTTCAAACGAAAACATCAGACCATAGATGTGGTATAAGTAGAGACAGAGCGCGCCAAGTCCGAGACAGAAGCAGACAACCGGCATGTAGACACAGACGTGGTAAAGCGTGACGTTGCGGAAGACATCTGAAATGGCTTTATGGGTATACGCGAGGACGTAGCTGTAAAGGTTTAAAGTCTGTCCTAAATCTCTACCGACTGGCAACCACCGGTGCATATCCCTATCGGGTAACTTTCCCCTTTCGGAAATAAGCGATGCCTGCCAATAGTAGAAGTAGCCATCCGTTACGGGACACCTGGGTGTTGGCGAAGATCAGAAACGTCTCGGTTTCCTGCGGCGTTCTCTCCCGTTTCCGCTTCTGCTTGCGTTTCCTCATTGAATGCTCCTTTCCTTGTTTATTTGCGGACTCTCATCGACAACCTTGACAGACAATTGCAAGACGAAATCGATCGGATCGGTCCGTTAAATATCAGAGTTCCGGGGTCGTAAAAATGTAAAATTGTGACCTATATACGCGAATGGACACCTATTGGACACCAAAAAGAATCAAATGACGATATAGAATTCGTTTTTTTCGTTTTTTGACCCTTAAAAAAAAGGGGGAAAAAATAAAAAGAGGAAAATCACTCTCACGGTTGTTACTTATATAGGCACTCTCAGAAAATCCGCAAAATATCAGACAAAACCGGATACGCCTGTTGAATTGTCAATATCAGGTTATACAACATAGCAGGGCAGACTTTCAAAGTGCCTTACGGGGCATTCTTGAAAGGATTTATTTTTCTATTCGGTATCATTTTGTGAATTGTGTCGAAAAAAGGCATCGCTACTTAAAATCGGTGTTGCATCTGTGCTTAAATTTCGGGTGTGTTTTTCGGTGGACTCTCTACTGAAAATGTAGGTCTGTGGGTCTTTTATACCGGTTGCATCTTTACTTAAAATCGGCAATTCATCGCGACTTAAATTGGCACTTTTTTTTTCAAAAAAATTACCGGTGTGTAAAAAGATGATAAAGGGCTGTGGGCATGGCTTTATTGAAAAATCTGCTGGCATCCAAAATGCCAAGTCATCTTTCCGTGAACAGAGAGATAGCGACAGTCAAAAAGCAAAACCGACAGTAGCGGGTGCTGTGCCGTTTGACACTTCCTATTCTACCGTTCGGCACTGCACTAAGCGAATGAGAAACTCTTTGCTTTTTGCAAGCGGTATTCGCCGAGTCAACCGTAGATGAAAAAGCCAGCAGTCCGCCATGCACACAGTGGGACCGTGGGTCTTAAGGGCGTGTGGGAACAGTAACGCCTGACTTTACCGAAAACATAGCGTTGCCGTGCGTCCTGTAGTGGCGGGTGACGTGTCGGCGAAAGCGAAGTGACTGAAGTGACGCGATGGGCAATTCCGACAGTCGCGGTGGCGGTTGCTTATATCACTTCCGACACCGACTTCAGAATTAGCAACTGCCACAAGCGGTGGAACCCGTATGTTTGTTAATGCTGCGTTGGTTAATCGAGTATTCGGGTTTGAGTTGCTGGTTGCGCCGTATACGATTGCACATTTGAAGTTGGGTTTGTTCTTAGAATCGCAAGGGTGGGGTGGTGGTGAGCGTCTGCGTATCTACCTGACGAATACGTTGGAGCAGCCCTTGGAGATGCAGCCTTCGTTGCCTTTTGCGGGGTTTATCTCTGATGAGGCGAATGCGGCGTTACAGGTGAAGCGTGACGAACCCCTGCTTGTCATTCTCGGCAATCCACCGTACCCCCGCGACTCCGCGAATCCGAGCCGGAACGCTGACGGAAGCTTAAATTTCATTGGGCGATTAATGGAAGATTATAGGAGTGTTGATGGCGTGCCAATGGCGGAGCCGAACCTCCAAGCACTTCAAGGGGATTATGTGAAGTTTATCCGATGGGCACAGTGGCGCATTGATCGAAACGGTGAAGGGGTTATCGGCTATATTGTGAATAATGGATTTTTGTATGGGATCATTTTTCGCGGTATGCGGCGAAGTTTGATGAACAGTTTTAATACTATCTATTGTTTCAATTTGCACGGCAGCAGCAGAATCGGAGAAATTATCCCTGATGGTGAGACCGATGAAAATATCTTTGATATTCAGCAGGGTACTGCAATTCTGTTATGTGTTAAGGGAACTGATAACGATGCTCCCGCCCAAATCTATTATGCTGATTTGTGGGGAAGCCGGGCAGAAAAATACGTGACCCTCTCAGAGACTGATGTTCAGAGCACAACATGGACAGAACTAACCAGTTTTCGCTTGGCTTGATCTAACTTCGGATCATCCGTTCAGAGCACAACATGGACAGAACTAACCCCTGATTCACCGTTCTATCATTTTGTGCCACGTCACAATCAACATATAGAAGAATACGAGATAGGTTGGCTGCTAACCGACATCTTTCAAGCAAGCTCGATTGGGATTATAACAGGGCGAGACAGACTTACTATCCACAGCACTTCAGAAGCGATAGGTGAAACGGTTACTGATTTTGTAAAACTCCCTGTAGCCCAGGCGAGAAAACAATATAGGCTGCCAAGGGATAGTCGGGACTGGCAAATTCACCTTGCACAAGCGGACCTTCAAAATCACCCTGAGACAGAACAACACATTGTACCAATCAATTATCGTCCGTTTGACACACGCTGGACCTACTATACTGGACAATCGCGTGGGTTTCACTGTATGCCACGACCAGCGATCATGTTTCATCTTCTTAGGGGTGAAAACCTTGCCCTTTGTACACATCGCATCATCAGGAGCTCTGCTACGTGGCAGCACGTCTTAGTTGCTGACGGAATTACTGATGGGAATTTTATCTCAAATAAAGATGGACCGACTCATGTCTTCCCGCTCTACCTATATCCAAACCCTAAAGAATTAGGACTGCGGACAGAGCGCTCCCTCAATTTTAAGCCTGCTTTTCTCACAGCACTTTCAGAGACCTTGGCACTCCCACAAGTTGAACCCTATCATCTCCCAGAAGACGTTTCACCAGAGAACATCCTCGCCTATAGCTATGCGATTCTGTATAGCCCAACCTACCGCAAACGGTATTACGATCTCCTGAAATACGACTTCCCGCGTATCCCTTTACCCCAAAACGCAGCACAGTTCCACACGCTTGCAACGTTAGGACAGCAGTTGATTGAGGGGCATCTTTTAAAAAGTGGGGCGCGCGCCGAGGGTGCTCCTACAAGAAGCGGCACATCCGCGGTGCATCGGTTTGAGGGTGCGGGGGATGGTGTAGTCGGGCGTGTGCGTTATGTGGATGGGCGTGTTTGGGTGAATGCGTCTCAGTATTTCACGGGTGTGCCTGTAGCTGTCTGGGAATATGCGGTTGGTTCGTATCGGGTGTGTGAGAAGTGGTTGCGTGATCGTCGGGGTGAGGTGTTGCGTCATGAAGATGTGCGTAGGTATCGTGGTATATTGGTGTCTGTGGCGGGGACGCTTGGGGTTATGGCGGAGATTGATAGGGTGTTGTGGGAGGTAGTCTGATAAAGCGTGTTGCAGCGTCTCTCACAGGACTTCCCTCTTGGCAATAAGATTTTGCATTTCAGCAAAACAGGCGATTAACCACAAGTTGGGCATGATTAAGAAATATTAATCCCACAGCTCAAGTCCCAATAGTTTTCGTCCTAAAGGGCTCAGTTCCGCAGGGCCATAGTTTTTCGCTTCCCAACCTCGCGGATCCCCGGGATAGGGACTCCGTCCCAATGCGCGGCGTTCCCGCCACAATGTGATGCGCTCTTGCCTTCGTTCCTCGTCCACCGGATCCGGGGCAGGATAGAAATTCATATACTGTGCCAACCGCGGTTTATCAGAAGTGTTACGACCGTTGCCGTGCGGCAGTGCAACGTGCCATATAAGCAGTGAACCTGCCTTCGCTGGGACCTGTATGAATTTTTCCGTATATATTTCCGGCGTAAGTGCCGGTACCCATGGATTTTCGTCAGCAATCAGCGACTTGTGGGCACCGGGCCAGCAGACAAAAGACCCCTGATTATCAGCCGTGTCTGTCAGGAACAGGACCCCTTGTGTGTGAAATCTAACGGGCAGTTTTGAGGTGTCGGCATCCCAGTGGTACATACCCGTATGGTCCCATTCTGGATGGTCGGGATGTTTCGGCGGTTTCATGTTGACGCGATCAGGGTGTACCCAAATGCGGTGGGTACCGTAAACCTCGGTATAGATTTGATGGATGGGTGGGTGTTGGTAGGTGTTCCACATGGCTTGGTGTTGGTACATCTCTACCATGCCTGCGCCGGGTTTGTGAGGGGCGCGATACCAATCGTTTGGGTCTGAAGGATCCATCTCCAAAAACGCAAAAATTGCATCGACAACAGCATTGCAAAGTTCAATCGGAACGGCATTTTCGACGACCATATAGCCGTATTCATCAAAATGGTCGCGATGTGCTTGTGTGAGTATTTCCATTTCGTTTCCTTTCGTGTTAGCATTTAATGTTTGAACAAGCGTCCTATTGTCAGACTGCGCGTGCCGCCTGATACAAATGGATAGGTTTACTTGACGACCCTGCCGTCAATATAACCTTCCTCGACGGTGTGTCCGCAGAGGTTTAACACCGTTGGAAAGATGTCAACAGAACGGATATAGGGGCCAACGATTGGATAGTTGGTTGCAACTGGGATGTTTAAGTGTTCCGCCATTAAGGCACCATGTGTCGCGTGATGTTTAGGGACTTCATAGCGGGCGCGTAAATCGTAACCGATCTCGGCACTGAGGACCACATCTCCGGTGCGTTGGCTCTTGAATATCTGCCATAACTGAACAATTCCGTCAGGATACGGAGTGTCGTATGTTTCACGTAGCGCGTCCCGCGAAGACAGATTCTCGTAGGGAATGCCGTATCTGAGTGGGTCTATGCCAGTGAACCGATAGGAAAAACGTAGCGAGTCTACGTGTTTAAAGGGTGTCGGTATGTCTTGTGCGTTGTCGTGGTCTGTATCTTGTGAGGAACAAGTGATTCTTCCTTGTCCGGTTCGGCTTTGGACGATAATGTCTCCCGTTTCGCTCTGTCCGGCAACGAGTCCTAAGCCTTCGAGTTCAATCAGGGAACCAATGACCCCGGTTTGTTGGAGTTCCTCGAAAGGGATGCGCGCTCCCCATCCCTTTCCGTTTGAACTGTTTTTAAAATAGAGATGTGTCATTCCGTTTCCAGAGACCATACTTGCCGATACAGCGCCTTGCCGCCACACCTTCGGATAATGCAGGCATCGCCACCCTCCATCATCTAAAGACTGAGGGATATCGACGTGGGTATGTGTGTCGGTCATCCCGTGGTCACTGGTAATCAGGATGAGCGTTTCTTCGAGGGTCTTTGCTTTTTGTAAAGTATGGATGAGTTTCCCAATCGCCGTATCAATTTCTTTGTAGGTCTGAAACACCTGTGGAGATCGTATCTCTGTGAGGTGTGAAAAAGTGTCAACTGCAGGAAAGAGGCACATCACAAACGTGTCTCCTGCTTCGAGGGCTTTATGTAGTTGTCGGGCTGCAATTTGGTTAACAAATCGCCAGCGATGGGAGAAATGGGCGTATGTATAGAGAAACGGTTTCATCCAGCGGGTCCGGTTTTTAGAGGGCGGACACCCGCGAGCGAGGAGGTTGTAAATATTGCTTGCCGGTGAGAAGAAGTTGAAGAGTGTCGGATAGTCTACAGGTAGATCGGCTTCAAAACGTAGCCCGTCAAGTCCCATATAACTACAGATACCGGGGCGTTTGAAGCGGTGTGGGAAATGAAACTTTGATTTGGACAACCACCGAATACCTGGGATGTTTGCTGTGCCGGGATACAACCCCATGAAGAAAGGGATGAAAGCGGGGCCTGTCGTTGAAGGAAAGACGGAAACCGCCTTGTTCAGACTACCACAGTCTACGACATGTTTCTTGATATTCGGGAGCTCCCCGTTTTCAAGTAATCCTCTAAATACTGCATAAGGTGCTCCATCGATTAAAATAAAAACAAAACGTTTGAAAGACGGTTCGGTTAATGCCATTACTTCTCCCTCAATATATCAATATGTATCGGTGAGAGCGGTCTATGAATTCTGTCTTTGCGTATAAGTTTCCCAGAGCGCTTTCGGACTCTTGACAGAGATACCGACGTTTCCACATTCGCCGCAGACAGTTGCTCGCAATGCTTCCTTATACGCCCCCTTAAAAATCAAGGCCCGCGGATTACTCTCTACTTCGACCTCTAAATCTTTTCCGCCCAGTTCGCAGTGGTCCCGAATTCTCAAATTGGGCATCACCTTCTCAGAGCCACACCTGCCACATTTCATTGCTGCCATTTGCTTACGCCTCCTTATCTCAGTGCTCTGTTTCTGTTGATTTTCTAACGCAAATCACTATACGCAAAATGAAGGTTTATCCGTTCTGCTATCTGCTCGCGTTCCCGTTTTAGGCCTGTCCTGTGTGAGGGGAAGCATTCCTTCTTTAGTCTGCAAGATGTAGCCAGAATCACCGATTGTCCAAGCCTCACCTTGACTCACAGAAGTCTGGAAATAATGGCAACTGCTTGGCAGAATCTTGATTTTCAATTGAAGCAGACTTCGCACTTTCGACGAAGATACGTTTCACAATTTCCTCAGCACCATTGTCAGGATCAAGGCGAGAACCACCTAACTTAATCAGTTCGGCGTTGCCTTTTGGAACATCGTCGAGACAGTTTGGGTCCAGAACAAAGAGCGGCAAACCCATACGCAGTGCCGTTTGGGCGGTATTAAAGGTTCCGCTCATTTTGCCCTGATCATCTCGTTCAGGCCCTGATTCAATAACAACAACAGCCTTGGAGAGCCCGCACACAAGTTTATTTCTGATCATTGCATTGCGCGCCCGCCACCTGGAATTTGGGTCAAATTGCGAAACGGCGAGGACATCTCGATCCCATTTGAACTCCTTAAACACACTTTTTTTCTGCAGCTGCTTGATACCGCACGGAAGGACGAGTGTCGTTGTCCCTTCCACCTCTAATGCACCTAAGTGGGCTTCTGAATCAACCCCTTTGGCGTATCCAGAGACGATGTTTAGCCCTTCGTTTGCGAGATCTCCAGCGAGTTTTTTCGTAATACAAAGTCCTTTATCCGATACGTTCCTTGCCCCAACAATCGCGACACCGTCTGACTTAAGTAGTTTCTGCCGCCCTTTAACGAATAGAATTGGTGAAATTTCAAGGATGTGTTGTGGAAAATAGTCGTGACCGGGATAGATAATATTAACACCTCGTCTTTTGAGTTCCTCGTATTCTTTTAACACCGTCTCGTTATCCGTTGCAGTGTTTTCCCCAAGAATTTTCGCTAATTCCAGAGACCGCGCTGATCGTTCACTTTGGCTGAGCCCTAATATTTCTTTTAGGTTTAGGTCCTCTGCTTTCAAGATTTTGGCAACCCGAACCCACAGTTTGGGCCCTATACCACGCGTCTTAAAGAGTTGGAACCAGGAATCGGAATAATCTATGCTCATTTTTCTCTCCTTGTTTGGATTGGTTTTGGTAGCCTCGGAATTCATAACTTCAATTACCGCCTGTCCGTGTGCGGGTGAGGGTTAAGACAAGAACATGTAGAACGCCGCCCTGTTCGTGGAGAATGTCGGTTGCCTCTGTTAAAGTAGCCCCCGAGTCATAGATATCATCAGCTAATAAAACGCATTGCCTCTTAAAATCTTGGGACTGCACCACAAACGCCCCACGGAGTTGCCTACGTCTACTTTCTCTACCTATAAAATTCTTGAGAGGTGGTGTGTTCCTTACTTTTCTCAGTTAATCTGTAGGGACCGGGACACTTAGGAGTCTACCGATTTCCTTGGCAACTTCCTTAACTGGTTGAAAATCCCTATTTGTATCTGACGGTGGAATCGGGATAACCGCCTTCAGGTATGGCAGGATCGGATATCCATCAACAGCAAATTTTTCTTTAACGAATGTGGCAGCAACTTCTGCTATTGGTTGAATCTTGGTTTTATCGTATCGATATTTCAACTGAAAAACCTATTCGCCAAATTCGGTTCGTTCCGTATCATATCCTCCACTCGGCAAGGGCTGACTTGATACTGTATGGATGTCCAGAGCCCAACCTTTACGCCAGTTTCCATAAATTTTCCGAGGATTAATATTCATTTCCAATATCTCCATCTTCTCCGACCACGATTGTTTTGCCCTCCGGGCTATACCCAAAACGCTCAAAATCTCCGGCACTGGTGATTGTGACCTTGCGTTCCCTTAGTGACAGCATTCCACAAACACAACTCCTCAGAACTTACTATAGAAATACCTCTGTCTTTACGGTCATGTCGTTTTGCCCGTGAAGTACTACTGTAGCGCATCTGAGCGTTTTTGTCAAATAGGTTTTTGGAATGCGTTTCACTGGATTTAAATGGTTTTGTGTGATGCTTTTCTTGCTTATGGAATGTTTTTATGGCATAATACTTGTCGGAATAACGCGATTTGAGTATTAATCATTAATAAAACCAATAATACAGAAGATTTGGTTCTTCAGCTGTGTTCCGAAAAAATTGCGGCAATTTTATCCAATAGAACTTTGTGAAATTTTATGCATCTGTATGAAGCAGTTTTCTATAACCGGAGAGGGGCGTATGTTTTCAGAAGCATCACAGGAATCTGAAAGTCAAAATGGGCACGGGTTCGGTACGGCTCCCGTATTTTTAGCTTCAATTAGCACAATTTTGGGGGCGATCCTTTTTTTGCGGTTCGGTTACGCTGTCGCGCATGTGGGGCTCTGGGGAACACTCATGGTTGTTTTGCTTGGGCATTTGGTGACAGTGCCTACAGTTTTGGCGGTGTCTGAGATTGCGACGAACCGCCGGGTCGCTGGGGGTGGTGCGTATTATATTGTGAGTCGTTCTTTTGGTGCGAGTATCGGTGGCTCGATCGGAATCGCTCTATATATTTCTCAAGCGATTTCAGTTGCTTTCTATATCGTCGCTTTTGCGGAAGCCTTTCAACCCCTTTATGCATGGGTTGAAGCCACTTATGGCTTCGGTTTAGATGCGCGCTGGGTAAGTATTCCTTGCACGCTCCTGATGCTGGGCATTATGCTGACGAAAGGGGCAGGTGCCGGGGTGCAACTTCTCTGGTGTGTCTGCGTAATGCTTGCGGTCTCAATTTTTGCTTTCCTGCTTGGTGAGGGGCCCGAATCTATACGACCCGATGGTCTAAATCTTACAGCAAGGATTGACAATCCGGATAGTTTCGGGACGGTTTTCGCGACCTGTTTCCCCGCCTTTACAGGTATGATTGCAGGCTTAGGGCTGTCAGGAGATCTAAAGAACCCGCGCAGGAGCATACCGCTCGGCACAATCGGCGCGACGTTCTGCGGTATGGTGATATACGTCCTTGTTGCCGTCAAGTTGGGACAGAGCGCCACTCCTGAAGCCCTAGATGCAGACCAATTTATCATGGCGCAAATTGCCGTATGGAGTCCGACGATCTACATTGGATTGGGTGCGGCTGCCTTATCTTCTGCTCTCGGTTCAATCATGGTCGCACCACGAACCCTACAAATGCTCGCTAGAGATAACGTCTTCCCGATTCCGAGACTGAATCGTCTGATGGAAACCGGTATCGGAAAAAGTCAAGAGCCGGTATATGCCACGGGCGTGTCGGGCATTGTCGCTATCGTATTTGTTGTCATAGGCGATGTGGACTTTATCGCCCAAATTTTGAGTATGTTCTTTATGGTAACTTACGGGGCACTCTGCGCGGTATCGTTTCTTGAGCATTTTGCAGGCAACCCGTCGTATCGTCCGACTTTTCATTCACGCTGGTATCTATCCTTGCTGGGTACCGTGATGTGTGGTCTAATGATGGTTCAGATTAGCGCGTTTTATGCCCTTATTGCGCTCGTCCTCATGGGCGGCACTTACATAGGGCTCCGTCGCAGCCGTCAAGGCGAACGCGACTTGGCTGCAATCTTTCAAGGTACAATGTTTCAGCTGACCCGTTGGTTGCAGACGACGCTACAAAAAAGCCGGGTGATGACCTCTGAAGGGGGATGGCGCCCTTCGATCATCGCCGTTTCACGTTTAGGAGAGCATCGACTCGGACATTTCGATTTGCTCCGGTGGATCTGTCACAGACACGGTTTCGGACACTTCGTTCAACTCTACCTTGGTGATTACACATTTCCCAACGAGATAAAAGCACGCCTCCATGTTGATGAACTTATCAAACGCACAGAAGTCAGTAGAGCCAGTATTTTCGTTGATACCTTGATCTGTCCAACTTTTCAACTCGCAATTGCACAGATAGCGCAGATGCCAGCCATTTCAGGCTTACCTAACAATACGATGCTCTTTGAGTTTGACGAGGAGAATCCAGAGGAAATTGAGGAGATCGTACAAGGGGCACGGATCGCTGTCAATTCACTTTTCAACATTCTAATCCTTAGATCCACAGGCTACCGCTTCGGTTATAAGTCCTCTATCCATGTTTGGGTGACGGAGGAGAATCTCAAAAATGCACCGATGATGCTCCTGCTGGCGTACATCATTATTGGACACCCCGACTGGAGAGGCTCTGAAATTAGGCTTTTCGCTTGCTCCGATTCCAGAGACGCTGAACGAGAAGCGGACAAACTCTCTACCCTCATGGTGGAAGGACGGTTGCCAATCTCAATGCAAAATGTGACATCGGTTTCCTATGATAGCTTAGAAGCGTTGGAAGAAGAAGTATCTCACCGATCTGCTCAGGCTGACCTCGTTATCACTGGATTAACACGCGAAAACCTTAACTCTGATGATCTGTCTCAAATACTCCAGCGCTATGACGATGTGAAAGATGTGTTGTTTGTACATTCTATCGAACAGATATTAATCGACTGATAGGGGAAGTTATGGAGCGTTTTCGGAAACCGGATAATGTTTCCGCCCAATTTTTGAGACACGCCTATCGGGGTGGGGCACCCAACCCATACGATTGGCATAAGTGCTCAATGACAAGAGAGCCGCATAGCATCACTGAAACGAAACCCATCAAGTTATGAAATGTGCTAGAGTGTGATAAGGTTTTTAGGTGTAAGTTATTAATCGGAAAATTAACTTGAAAAATATATTTTTCGCGTATATAATACTATTGTTACGTATTCAATATTAGTATTTACTATTCGTAGTTTGAAACATAGACACCAATGTTCTGGCTTGTCAGTCACATTCAACGTTAACCTTTTCTATAAGGCCTGCATCAGATGAAGACCAAAAGATTACACCCTTTAGAGCTTGAAGTGATGAAAGTGGTATGGAGGTTGACACATGCTACCGTCAACAATGTTCTTGAGAACATAGATCGAAAACTTGCCTATACTACCGTCGCTACGACGATGAAAAGTCTTGAGAAGAAAGGTTTTTTGTCGCATCAAGTTGAGGGTAGAACCTTCGTTTATCAGCCTTTAGTCGAAGAGGCAGAGGTTACGCATTCGATGCTCGGCGATTTATTGGAGCGGCTTTTTGATAACTCAGCCGAAAAACTGGTTAATACACTGCTCGAAGTGCGACAGACCACCGCAGAGGAACACAATCGCTTACAAACGTTGATTAACAACTATCAACCTGAAGGCGAGGAAAACAATGAGTAGACAAATACTGCTTTCATTGTTGAATTGTTCATGGCAGTGGATGCTGCTATGTGGATTGACTTGGTTTTTTGTCAAACGTTTCCGCCGTTCCAACTCCCTTGTCTATCTGCTATGGCTGCTGTCTTTACTCAGCTTGCCAATCTTATTCGGTTTAAATCAGTTTGTGCCAGCACCGACAATAAACGACATGAAGTCAGAATTAGCGCAGAAAGCACCAATAAATATATCAGGGTTCTCTGCCATAACCGAGGCTCAGCCCGAAGTTTTATCCGTCAAAAGCGATTCACAATCCGAAAGCCAGTTACTTACTAGCGATGGGTCTTTTGTCGATTCGGATAAAACACAGCTCTTGTTGTGTTTTTGGGCAATCGGTGCGTTCACTCTGTTAATTCGGCTTCTGTTTGGTTTATACCGAGTCCGTCAGCTTAGGCAGAGGGCAGTGATGGCTGATAATTCGTATCAAGCAATCTGCCGTCGATTGACGCATCGACTGGATATAGAGCGTCGAGTCCCCGTCTACCTTTCGGATCGGGTGGTGTCGCCGATCTCATTCGGCTGGTTATCGCCTTGCATCCTTATTCCGAGGAAGTTGCGTTTGGAACAGTTTGAGCTGGTAGTTATTCACGAATTAGCACACGTGCAGCGCCGCGATTGGTTAACAAATCTCTTTTCGCACTTGATTGGCGTTATCTTCTTTTTTCATCCCATCTACCATTTCCTTAATCGCGAACTCATTTACCTACGGGAACGCATCTGTGATGATTGGGTTGTCCGATTGACAGGCGAGAGGAAAAATTACGCTCAGTGCCTGCTAGATCTAGTTAGCCATAGGGATAGAGCTATTTCACTTGCGTTGTCACTAAATCAGCCATCGCAGTTGGAGTCTCGGATTGATTCCATTCTGAAAAACAAGCGACGATTAGACCTACAGCTGAGACCGCGCCTACAACTCACAGCGACAACCTTACTCCTCATCTGTCTGCCGTTATTGGCGATGGCGCAATTAGTACCTCTAAAAACTTTTCAAGTCTCGCTCTTCGTTCAGCCGCCTGAAAAATTAGGAGAAATCGTTGATGAAATAGGGGAAAAGCGAGACGAGGCGGAATGGATCGAAAAACGAGTTGTTCCGGCGGAGAAGGAGCGGACTTACAGGTCTGAAAAGCAACGGCAAGTGAAGGGCGCTGCCCTACTGGATTTTAGGGCGCCCGCAGCTAATCAGGGGGCCTCCGGATTACAACGTTGGGAAAAACACCCGTCCTGGCGGGTAATAGGTGGTAGAAATGAAGATGGCAGTGAAATGTTTGAGGGAATCCCCGACATGGATCAAGAGCCGCCCAACCTATTTTGGGGAGATAACAGTGAGGTAAGTATAGAAGGACTTATTGACATGTCCCAGTTGCCCATTGAAATGGTTACTACTCAGAAAACGGATAGTGCAACAGGAGGTGTCGGGGTATTTAATCAAGCGTTTCAGAGCTGCTCCGTAAAAATGATGCTTGCCAGAAAAGAGATAGCGGTGCAAGAAGCGCGAGAAAATTTGATCAAGGATTCCAAGTAGGGGTCGTATTTCTGACCGACGATTCTTATCGCTATAGGTTGTTTCTATGAAAGGATATGAACTATGAGAGAGTATGTCGTACTCGTAGACCAAATGGGTAGAGAAATCGGGACTCAAGAGAAAATGCAAGCGCATCGGGAGGGTAGATTACACAGGGCGTTTTCTATTTTTGTTTTTAACGCTGTAGGCGAATTATTGCTGCAGAGACGGGCGCGAACGAAATATCACTCCGGTGGACTCTGGACGAATACCTGCTGTAGCCATCCACGGCCCGGTGAAAATTATTATCACGCGGCGAGACGGCGGCTCAATGAGGAAATGGGTTTCGATTGCGAATTGACAGGACTCTTCAGCTTTATTTATCGAATTCAATTTGAGAATAACCTATTTGAGCACGAACTCGACCAGGTTTTCGTCGGACACTATAACGGGCAACCAACCCCAAATCCGGATGAAGTTGAGAATTGGAAATGGGTGAACATAAGCGCTTTAAAGCAGGATGTTCAGGAGACTCCTGAAAATTATACTTACTGGTTCAAACTAACCCTGGATCGGGTTGTTGAACAGTCGCAAAAGGTCAGCTTTTATAATGAAATGTAACCGATTTACTCATGTGAGTTTGATATCAGCACTGCCGTTCTTAGTGTGGCTTAGTGGTGTTACGGCTAGCGATTCAGCTGAAGAGAAACTAAGGGTTGCGCGAGAACAGTTCTATGCCGCGATTGAAGATGAAAAGCAGGTTGCGCCGACAATTACGTTGTTTCAGCAAATTGAAAAGGTGAAACCGGAGTACGTTGGGCGTGCACAAGTCTATATCGGTGCACTCGTTGCCCTTAAAGGCAAACACGCGTTTTTCCCTCACACCAAACTCAAGTGGGCAAATCGCGGTTTAGCAATCATGGATCGTGGCTTGCAGAAAAGTCCGAATGACATTGAGGCACTGTTTATTCATGGGACGACTTGCTATCATCTCCCGTTCTTCTTCCGACGTGCGGACGATGCCCAACGCGATTTCAAAAAAATTATCACATTAATGCCGCAGCAGATAGATGCCTACGATCCGAAGCTAATCACAAATGTCTTTGTGTTCTTACTTGAAAACGCGAAATTGACTGATAACGAGAAAACATATCTCCGAACACTTTTTTAAGTGTCATCAGCTATTGGTTAAAAGGGATATTCGACAATCCCAGCAATGCTTTCTGAGAAATGAATTTTGAATACCTTCTGTTTAATCTCGTTGTTATTGCCGGCCCGGTTGTCTCCGAGTTCAGTCTTCGGATTAGACACGTTTCTCGCTGGCGCCTGAAACTACTGGCGAGCGGAATTGTTATGGTCCCTTATGTTATATGGGATGCTATTGTCACTGATTCGCATTGGTGGTTCAACGAGGCATATACACTTGACTTTCGATTTCTCGGTTTGCCGATTGAGGAGTGGCTCTTCTTTATCACGGTTCCGTTTGCGTGTTTGTTCGTGTGGGAAACATTACCGCGATCTGATAGGTGGTTAACACGGTTAAAATCTCTTCAGCACGTTAGAAACGTTTTATACGCGGCACTACCTATAGGCCTATGGGTTTTCAGCACCGGTAAACAGTATACAGGATTGATGTTAGGCTGTTTCGGATTTGTTGGATTGATGGATATGCTGTTAAGGACTGACCTACTGCTGCGGCGAAAGACCTATCTCTATCTCTTAATTGTCGCAGGTTTGATTTTGGTATTCAACGGTTATCTCACGGCGCGCCCGGTTGTTATGTATAGTGAGGTATATCAGATGGGTTACCGGATTTGGACAATTCCGATTGAGGATTTCGGATACGGATTCACACTGATGCTTTTTAACACAATGCTCTACGAGAAACTGAAAAATGTCACATAAGCGGGTAGCAGTTATTGGAGGTGGACTCGGTGCGTTGAGCGGCGCGATCCGTCTTGCGCGCCTCGGATTCTCTGTCCAATTATTCGAGAAAAACCCAAACATCGGTGGGAAGGTGAACGAAGTCGTTTTGGAGGGCTACCGGTTCGATACCGGAGCTTCGCTATTAACGATGCCTTTTGTAATCGACGAATTGTTCGATTTTGCCGGGTTCAAGAGATCGGACTATCTCGAGTTTCCGTCAATTGACCCAATATGTCGATACTTCTTTTCAGATGGTTCGGTGATGGATGCAAGCGCTAACAGGGCGAAGATGAAAGCTGCGATCGAGCAGCTATCGCCTGACGACGCGAAAGCATATGAGCGTTTCTTGAAATATGCGGAACAGATCCATACCTTAACATCTGAAATCTTTATGTTCACGCCGATCCATGAGCTTACAAAGCTCCTGAAGCCTCGGTATCTTCAGACGTTATTCAGGCTTCATCACATTGATCCCTTCCGGACGGTACATCAAAGCGTGTCCCGATTTTTCTCAGATTGGCGGCTCATTCAACTCTTTGACCGCTACGCTACTTATAACGGCTCCGATCCATTTCAGGCACCAGCAACCCTCAACATAATTCCTTATATCGAATATGGGTTAGGTGGATATTACATCAAGGGAGGTATATATCGCCTGATTGATGCACTAAAGTCAGTGGCATGCAAATTAGGTGTTCGGATTCATACATTGGCAACAGTTGAAAAAATCTACAGCGATGGTAAACGGATCAGCGGCGTGCAAGTCAATGGCGAAAAAGTTGCCTCGGATTACGTCCTGTGTGGCGCGGACGCAGTTGTAGCACATAACACATTGATTGACGGCCACCAGAAGCAGCGGGAAAAATTAAATCAATTGGAACCGTCGCTGTCGGGGATGGTATTCTTGTGGGGGGTTCGTGCCAAGCACTCAGAATTGGCGCACCATAATATTGTCTTCTCCAGTAACTATGATGCGGAATTCAAGCAGATTTTCAAACACCGACAGGTCCCTGATGAGCCAACTATCTACATCGCTATAACGAGTAAAGCCGACGCTGAACATGCCCCTGTTGATAGCGAGAATTGGTTTGTGTTGTTGAACATGCCGTACCTATCACTTGGGCAGGTATGGGAGAGGGAGACAGTTCGGATGCGGTCGGTTGTTTTGGATAAGTTAAAACGACTCGGTTTTGACATCGCCCATCAAATTGAAGTGGAGCAGGTCTACACACCCAAGGATTTTTCTCAACTTTACGCCAGCAATCAGGGGAGCATCTACGGCATATCGTCGAATAGCAAAACCACAGCATTCAAACGGATACCTAATCGAAGTCGGACGCTTCATGGACTCTATTTCGCTGGGGGTTCGGTGCATCCGGGCGGTGGAATCCCGTTGGTGATATTGTCTGGAAAAATGGCAGCAACATTGATTGCAGAAAATGAAAGTTAGCGTATTCACGACAAACCGGCTACCAACTGCTAAGTGCTAATTGCAAATATAATATGAAACAGAAAATCGTCATTATCGGTTCGGGGTTTGGCGGTCTCGCGGCAGCGATTCGACTGCAAGCTGAAGGGATGCAGGTCAGAGTTCTGGAGAAGAACGCGAAAGTTGGTGGTCATGCCTATCAGTTGGTTCGGGACGGGTACACCTTCGATATGGGCCCCTCGATTATTACCGCGCCCGACCTGATTCAGCGTGTCTTTGCATGCGCTGGTGTGCGGATGGAAGATTATCTCGATTTGGTGAAACTTGATCCGTTTTATCGCATCTATTTCCATGACGGTTCATCGCTCGACTATACGGGTAACGGCGACCAGATGAAACAGCAGATGGCGCGGTTTAACGAGGAGGACGTTATCAACTATGACCGTTTCATGGCACATACACGTCAACTCTACGATGCTGTCATTACGGATGGGCTTGGTTCAATTCCTTTTAGCTTGCCGACAATGGTTGGTTTTCTGCCACGAGCCTTACGGCTCCAAGCGTGGATGCCGGCCTACAACTTCGTGAAAAAATATTTTGACGATCCGCGGCACCGTTTCACTTTCTCATTTCATCCACTCTTCATAGGCGGCAACCCATTTCGTGCCCCCTCGGTTTACCTGATGATTCCGTACCTTGAAAAAACTGGTGGTGTCTGGTTCTGCAAGGGAGGCATGTATAATTTCGTTCAAGCACTGGAAAATGTGTTCATAGAACTCGGCGGTATCGTTGAAACCGATGTGGAGGTTGAACAGATTATCGTTGAGAATCGAGAAGCCAAGGGGGTTATGGCGAAAGAAAGATTTTATGAAGCGAATGCTGTTATTTCCAATGCTGATCTGGTACACACCTATGGAGAGCTTATTAAACCCGAACATCGTAAAAAATGGTCTGACAAAAAACTCAGGCGAACCCAATATTCGATGAGTGCATTTCTACTCTACATCGGTGTGAATAAAAAGTATCCGCAATTGAAGCATCATACACTCATTCTTTCTGAGAGATATAAAGGACTGATAGACGACATTTTTGACAATAAAATCCTTCCGGACGACTTTTCGATGTATCTACATATCCCGTCGCAAACCGATCCGACTATGGCACCTGAAGGTTGCGAAAGTATGTATGTCCTAATTCCTGTGCCGAATTTGGAGAGCGGTATCAACTGGGAGAAGATAAAGAGAACGTATACAGACAGCATATTGGCTTTCTTGGAGAACGATTTTGGACTGACAGACCTAAAACGTTCAATTGCGGTACTCGAAACGTTTACACCTGCAGATTTCAAAGAACAACGGAACAGCCATCTCGGCAGTGCATGGGGGGTTGAACCGAAGCTAACGCAAACAGCGTATTTCCGACCGCATAACCGAAGTGAAGATATACAAAAACTCTATTTCGTTGGAGCGAGTACGCATCCGGGGGCCGGCGTGCCAGGCGTACTGCTAACAGCGGAAACGACGGTAAAATTGGTTGTTGAGGATTTGACAGTATAGCTTGGGTGTTCAGTCTTCAGCAATTGACCGGTAGAGGAGGAGGAAGTATCGTGAAATTATGGAAACCCGCAGACGAAGATCGCGCTGCATTTGAGCATGCTCGCAGGATAACTGCCTATTATTCAAAGAGTTTTTATTTCTCCGCACGGATGCTGCCGAGCGAGCAACGGTGGGCAACATACGCGTTGTACGGATTCTGCCGACACTGCGATAACTTGATTGATACCCCGCGCCAACGAACCCAGACGGAGCTGCTTAGAGAAATTCAATTTGTGGCAGAGGAATTACGCATTGCCTACGATACGGGGGAGTCCGAACACCCGGTCATTCGTGCCTTTATTCTTGTGGCTAAATCTTATGGAATTCCTATTGCATATCCCCTTGATCTACTCAAAGGTGTTGCTATGGATATCCAGCGGACACGGTACAAAACGTTTGATGATCTATCTCTTTTCTGCTACCGGGCTGCCGCCGTTGTTGGCTTGATGATGACGCATGTTCTGGGTTATAAGGACGATCGGGCATTGGATTACGCCAAGCAACTCGGTATTGCCATGCAGCTGACCAATATCCTGAGGGATGTTAAAGAGGATAAAGGGATGGGACGCATCTATCTACCACAAACGGAGTTGGTGCAATTCGGTGTGTCAGAACAGGAAATTTTGGAAGAGAGAATGACACCTCGATTAAAAGCACTTATAAAATTTCAAGTCGAACGCGCGGATCACTACTATGCTGAGGCAATACCGGGGATTCCCCTGCTCAATACGGATTCGCAGTATGCAATTTATTCAGCCGCTAAAATTTACCGCGGCATCTTAAGAAAAATCGAAACCTCTGACTACAACCCGTTCTTAAGTCGAGTTTTTGTACCATCAATTGAGAAAATTGGGATTTTGCTACACGAGGGACTTCGCACAAAGCTCCTATCGGCCCAGGAAAAACTATTCCCAATCCACTCTGGACTCATAAATAAATGATTCGGGCACAACACCGCTTTTGGGCGGATTTTATCTTTCAACCGTATCTAAAATGGTTATTCAAACGGCATTTTCACACAATCCAGTTCTTGGGTGATCCGCCAGAAATTCCGAATCATTTGCCGTTACTACTGCTGCCGAATCATAGCACATGGTGGGATGGGTTCTTTGTTTACCTGCTTAACAAACGAATCTTTCGACGAACTGCCTATCTGATGATGCTTGAGGAGCAATTATCTAAATATAAGTTTTTTGCGAAGATTGGGGCTTATTCAATTCAGCCGAGGAAGCGGCAAGGTATCCTTGAATCGCTGGAATATACCGTTGAATTATTGAAGCGAGGGACCCCGCTGATCTCTATTTTCCCGCAGGGCGAATTATTACCATGGCACACACGTCCACTCGCCTATAAACGCGGTGTTGAATGGGTTTTAAGGGAATACAAAAAACCTGTGGCTATTCTACCGTTAGCAATTCGCACGGAGCTCCTCGGTGAGAAACGTTCGGAGGTATTTTTTTTGTTCGGGGATATCAATGTCTGTGACTCGGGCACATTTCTCGGAATGAAGTGGCTTGAAGAAACTGAAACTGCATTGTTAGAGGATCTCGCGCTGCGGATGCTTCGTCAGGAAGACGGACGAAATCTCCTACATTGAAAGGTCGGCGTTGCTTTGTTTACTCTGCTAATTATTTCGATAGCTGCGCTAGCGGTTATTTTGGCAGTCACTTTGTTTAATACTGTGACTGCACCAATGCTGAAAAAATCCATCGGTCTCCAGAACCGTCCGCGTGTCACAGTGCTAATCCCCGCTCGGAACGAGGAAGCCAATATCGGTGCTTGTATTGAAGGATTTTTGGCGCAGAAATACGACAATTTTGAGATTCACGTTCTTGATGACCAATCGACCGATCACACGGGGGCGATCATTGAAGCGTTCGCGGCGCGGCATTCTAAAGTTAGAGCGATGCGCGGTGCGCCCCTGCCACCGGGCTGGATGGGCAAAAATTGGGCGTGCCATCAATTAAGTCAGCATGCAACTGGAGAGATACTCATTTTCACCGATGCGGATAACCGGCCGGCCCCAAACGCGATCGGGAATACCGTCGCCTACATGCAGAAATTTGGGCTCGGACTATTCTCTGCGTTTCCAGAAAAGGTAACGGGAAGTTTAGCGGAAAAACTCGTGGTACCAGTGGTTGATATGTTTGTTTATGCTGGGCTTCCGTTATGGCTTACGTATTTCAGTCGTTTTCCGTCGCTAGCAGCTGCAAGTGGTCTTTGGGTTGCCTTTACTCGCAAGGCATATCAACAGATCGGAGGGCATCAAGCGGTATCAAGCCAAATTGTTGAAGACGTTGAGTTAAGTCGCGTGGCGAAAAAAAAGGGTATCAAAATCTTGACTTCGGCTGGTACTCGCGTGGTGTCTTGTCGGATGTATCATTCTACCGGCGAGGTATGGAATGGGTTTTCCAAAAACCTGTTTGGACTGGTGCGCCACAAGGTGATCCCATTTTTTGTGCTAACGTTTGCGCTATTTACGATGTGTGTTTTGCCCTATATCACCGTCTGGTTCGCGTCGCTTACAAAACCCTCGCTCATTGCTATCTCTATGAATATTACGATGCGCGCTGTACTGGCGTTAAAATACAGACACCCATTCTTTACAAGCACGGTTTTGCATCCGATCAGTGTTTTACTCACGTTGCTAATAGGGCTCAATTCGTTCTACCAAGTCAAACGCGGTCGCTTGCAATGGAAAGGGAGACAGATTGATATGCAGGTAAACAGGTAAGTGAATAAAGTAAAAATAGGTGTACTTTATCTACTTTTAGGCGCGGGCGGATTGTGGCATCTGCTCGGGGCTTTCCAAGGAGCCATGCAAGCTCTGGCTTCGCCGATGATGTTCGGTTTAGGGATTTGGCTCTTTTGGGAGTGTTGGCGGGTGTGCCCACAACGGAAAAGACGGTGGCTTATCCTCTGGAGCATCATCGTTTTTGTAGGGAGTGTCGGAATTGAGTGGCTCGGTGTTCGGACAGGGAAGATTTTCGGGGCGTATACGTACGGACAGGCACTACGCCCATCAATTGATGGTGTGCCAATTTCTATCGGGTGCGCCTGGTTTGTAATGCTCGTCGCTTCAGTCGCCATCGTCCAAAGAATTGCACCGCAATCCGTCATTAAAAGTACAATCAAGTTGGCAGTGTGTGTGGCAGTATTAATGATCTGTTTCGATCTGTTTATGGAACCTGCAGCGGGGATATTGGATTATTGGGTATGGGTAGACAACCGTATTCCGCTGCAGAACTATTTAGCGTGGTTCGGATTGAGTTTTGTATTCGCAGCAATTGGTATAAAAGCTGGTTTGTTTTCTGAACCACCGTTGCCTCGAATCGCGTTCCACTTCTATTTTGCGCAACTCCTTTATTTTGGGCTTGTAGACTTGAAAATTCGATGAAACGGACAAACAAAGGTTTATTCATTGCGCTAACGATTATTGGTTTGTGGGGATTGAGTCTCTCGGTTCTACTCACACTCGATCTAGCTGGAATTAGCATCGTGCTGCTCGCTTTGAGTGTCCTTTGCCAAACATTTCTCTATACGGGTCTTTTCATCACAGCCCACGATGCAATGCACGGTGCGGTTTGCCAAAAGAGCTCCCGCATTAATAATACGATTGGGACAATGGCTGTCAGGTTATATGCCCTATTTTCATATCGCAAATTATTAGCGAAACATTCTGCACACCACCAAGCGCCGGCAAGCGGAACGGATCCAGATTTTCACGATGGGGAGCATAACGGTTTCTTAATGTGGTACCTTCGTTTTATGAAGGAATACCTAGATTGGAGACAGATAATCGGTATGGCGATTGTCTTTCAGATGCTGGAACACGTTCTGGGAATCCCGACGCTCAATCTGATACTGTTCTGGGTTTCTCCTGCCTTACTTAGTACGCTACAGTTATTTTATTTTGGTACATATCTACCACATCGTACGCCGAAAGGTGGCTATGACAACCCGCACCGAGCACAGAGCAATGCGTATTCGACGTTCTGGTCGTTTATCACCTGTTATCACTTCGGCTACCATTGGGAACACCATGAATATCCGTACGTTCCGTGGTGGCGTTTACCAGAGGTCCGCAAGGACACCTAACCCTTTTGCTTCTGCCGCTGCGAGTACCGCTGCACCTGCCACTGCATCTTGCACCGCCACGCCTACGGATTTGAAGAACGTGATTTCGTCATCTGATTGTCGCCCGGGTTTGTCGCCGTTAACGATTTCGCCGATTTCAGCGTTAATCTCAGCGTTTGGGATAATCAGATCGCCCGCCTCCTCTAAACAGGCTTCCCGCGAATCAACCACAATCCGATCTGCTCGCCTTATTGTTCTGGTATCAACTTCCCGTTTCTCTGGGACGAATGCGCCGACGGCTGTGATATGTGTCCCCGATTGCAGGGCATGTCCGTCAAAAATTGGGGTCGCTGATGTCGTCGCACATAGGACAATATCAGCGTCTTCTACGACCTGTTGCGGCGTAGATACAAGATTGACTTCGGGAGCATCTACCCACTGTGAAATATCGAGGGAGAGTTGTTGTGCGGAGGTTTGTGTGCGACTGATGAGGTTGACGCAGGTGATGTCTCTGACTGCCATCACCGCCTGTAGCTGCGCTCTTGCCTGTACACCGGCTCCGAAGAGTCCAACTGTTTTTGCGTCTTTGCGAGCAAGCACATCTGCTGCCACGCCACCACCGGCGCCCGTGCGGATAGCAGTGAGGCTGGTCCCGTCCATAAAGGCTTTTGGGACTCCTGTGGCTGGATCGAGGACCAAGACCGTGGCGGTAATCCGAGGCAAGTTGAGGTTCGGGTTGTTGTCATAAATAGAGACAACTTTGATTCCGAATTCACTGTGTTCAGGCAGATAAGCGGGCATTATGAGTGTAACGCCTTTGTCGGTGGAGATGTGTTGCCGTGGTGGAGCGATGGCTTTGCCTGCCGAAAGGTGACCGTAGGCGTGCCGCATCGCAGCAATTGCTTTGGACATTGGTAACGCTGCTCGGACATCGGCAGCGGAAAGAATTCTGATAGGCATACGACTATTCCACACGAATGACTGCTTCACCTAACACATCCATATTCGGTGTGATTCCCAAGCCCGGTTGTGTTGAGGCAGCCATTCTGCCGTTGACACGTTGCGGCGCGCCTGCTGCTGTACTGAGGGTGACGTAACTGTTGAAATCGGTCGCTGTAAAGAGAAATTCTGGTCGCGTACTGTGGGCAAGATGTGCGATGGCTGCGGTTGTAATATCCCCCCCCCAACTATCTTCAATCGTCATCGCAATTCCGAGTTCAACGCAGAGGTCTCTGGCGAGTTTCGCTTTGGTCAGTCCGCCGAATTTACTTATCTTAATATTGACGACATCCATTGCCCGGTCGGCAATCCCGCGCAACAGAGTTTCGATGCTGTCAATCGTTTCATCGAGGACGAACGGGTGATCTGTGCGCTGGCGGATGGCAAGACATTCTTGATATGAGAGGCACGGTTGTTCGATATAGATATCCACATCGCGGACACCTCGGACGACACGGGCGGCTTGGTGCATCAACCAGCCGGTATTCGCATCGGCGATCAGCACATCTCCTGGCTCCATCAATTCAGCGACGGCTCGGATGCGTTCAATATCGGTGTTTGGATCGCCGCCGACTTTCAGCTGGAATTTGCGATAGCCTTCCGCTCGATAGGTTGCAACCTTTGCTGCCATCTCGTCGGGAGATTGTTGTGAGATCGCCCGGTAGAGCATGAAGTCCGCTCCATACCGCCCACCAAGGAGGGTACAGACGGATTGGTTTCCAACTTTACCGAGGATATCCCAACACGCGATATCGATTGCAGATTTTACGTAGGGATGCCCCTTAAGCGCAATGTTCATGCGTTGATTGATCGGAAGCAGTTGCGTTGGGTCCTCACCGATGAGGTGGGGGGCAAGTTCAGCGATGCCGGTCCGGGTGCCTGCTGCGTAGGCGGGAAGGTAAAAGGGGCCTAGTGGGCAAACCTCGCCGTAACCCGTAATGCCTTCTTCTGTTTCTATGGAGACGATGGTACTGTCGAAAACGGATACAGATTTCCCTCCGGACCAGTTATAACTGCCCTCGTGAAGAGGAAGATCGACTTGATAAGCGTTAATAGAACAAATTTTCATTCTGTTTCACGAGAGAAAAATATCATCCTCTTTTTAGTAGTTGTTAACCCACCTATCCCAATCGGCGGAATTTCTTTTTACAGTCATCATGTACTCTATATTTTCATTATTTACTAAAGCCTTTCGGGTTCCATGTGCGGGATAGGCTTTAAGTTTACCCATTTCTATGATCATTTCTGCGTGCTTTAAAACAAACGTGGTTGCGCCATCATCGGAGATTGACTGAATAATGTAATCGCAATCCTGCCACGGTCTAATTTGAAGAATATGAACAGAGTTATCCTGATTGTAGCCAGAGCTCTTATACTCATAGTATTTGCCATTTTTTTTAAAATCCCCTCTATCCTCACTCTTGCTAACTCTTTCACAATCGTGTTTTTTTATAAAATAGTTTTCCCACAAAGGACTCCTTGATTGTGTGGACAGAACACTACTTATTTTGTAAAAATCCTGTTCAGAAATAACTTGTTCTTCAATGGTTAAATCAATTAATTTCTTCCTAATGCTTACTACGTTATTCAGTACTTTCCTGCTTTCATCTATATTGTCTAAGATATAACGTATGGATTTCTGTAGTTCTATCTGGTTCATGGTATTTTATAGTGACAGTGTAGACAGTTTTTCTTGAAACATTTGCACTAAAGGCGATCAAATAAACGCCCCCTGGCTTTCTTCGGTTCTGTTGGGTTCATGGCATTTTATATATTGTTCCAAAAACTCAAATTTTGTTAGCCAATATACACCACCGTTTGCACAAGAATTGCCGTTCCAGTCAACTGCTTTGATTTTAGCTATTAAATCTTCTACCGGAATTTTTGACTTAAGGAAGTATCCTCTGTTGTTAGATGTCGGAGTTTTTGTAATTTTTTTGGGAGAAGCACCAAATACAAATATGTCAAAATCATCTTTATTGGAGAATTTAAAATCATCGGTTTCTGTATAGACGTTCGGATTAACTCTTAAATCTTTTCCTTTCGATTTATCAAAAATGAAGAAACTCGCAGGCACGTGATATTCTTTTCCTTCTAATGTGAAGCAATCCCTTCCTAATTCGGTGATGGAGACTATTCTCCAATGATAGGGTAGTATTTTTTGCCGGGTATGTTTTCTGTAAACATCTGGTAAAATAAAAGCAATTGTTTGGACATTACGAAATGAGAGGGCATGGGATATAAATTTTGAAGATAGTTTCTGATACTGACCAAACGGAGGATTTCCTATAACCAATACGCGCGCGTATACGTCACTAATATTATAATTAAACCAATCACCTTCAATAATATCGTCAAGTTGAGGATCAATATCGATTCCTATTTTGGTGTCATGTTGGATGTTTTTATAGAAAGCACCATTTCCTGCAGACGGCTCTATCACGCAATCGTATGTGTAAGGTAATTTATTTAGTTCATTTAAACACCTTTTGACGACTTCCTGTTTCGTGTAGAATTTGTCCAAGATTCTGCTGTTATCCCTATATTTTTTTCTCCAAACGTGAGCCATCTTTGCCGCTCCTTCTGCCTACTCTTCGGGTATTTCAAATACCACACCATCCTTCTTTTTTTCGTAAAAAACAATTTTTACCGTTATCGATTCCGCTAAAGTTGGCATTGAATCATAAGTGCGGAGCTTGATAGAATACGCTTCTTCCCCTACCAACCCATCTATACCTTGGGATTCTTCATGAGGTTCTGCTAAACGATAGTCACAACCTTTTATTTCAGACAACCTTTTCAGGATTGCCTCCTGAAATCTAAGTCCTGCGAACGTCTTGACCAGAACGAGATCCTCTACCCATGATTTAACCAAGGTTCTGTCAATTTTTTGGAGAGCCTCATTAAAGTTTTCTATCATTGAAATTATTCGATCTGTTGCCTCATCAATTGCATGGGGATATCGCTCTTGATACCACCTAACCCATTCTTCAAAGGTTTGTCCCGGGAATTCCTGGATCAGTTCGCTCAATTGTCCCACGTGTTTCGGTCGCGTTGCTTGAGAATTCTGATTTGCGACATTCATTAATTGGGTTGTGTACTTGGGAAATTCGGAAGCAGGTGCGTTCACATACGCCTGAATTTCAGCGCTTCTGAGTTTGATTTTCATACATACCTATTTGGCAATGTGAAGTTACTGTGTGTCCAACGTGCTGGGTTGAAAGAGTTTTGTGAACGACTTCACTTTCTGACTACCCAAGGCCTCCGAAGGTCGATCAAAATTCCAAGCTTGGGGGTTATTTGAATATGAAACTTCAAGTGTATTATCTTCACTTGTGCGAACTGTTTTTAAATCGTTCAGGAAAATGCACTGCTCTTGGTTTGTTACCACTGGACAACCGTAATACTTATTTGTATATTTTATCGATCCTGCGTTTCGGATCCTGTTTTCGGCAAACGCGAAGTGTCTTTGCAACCTGTCGAACAAATAACCGTTAGAAAAGTCGACAATGTGATGCGCAATCGGACAAATAATTTGTTGAAAACTCTCGTCAATTTCAACACCGATACTATTGCGCCCTGATGTCATTGCAGCAGAGGTCGTCGTTCCTGTACCCAAAAATGGATCCAATATCACATCACCTTTCACGGAATACATATTGACGAGTCGATACGCCACCTCGAATGGAAACGCTGCGCTTCTCAATCGCGACATGGCAGTGGGAAGTTTCTGCCCTCTTCCTTTAATATCTGTCCAAACATCCGAGTACCAGATATTTCGTTCTTCCCAAAAGAGTGCGCTTTCGCGTCTATTTTCTTTTTCATCTTCTGTCTTAAATTCTCTTTTTGAACCCTTTCTGACTATTAGGATATACTCGTGTTCAAGCGTCACGTAAGCCCCCGCGGGTAGCATACCAGAGCCCATAAATTTATTGGGGGTATTCGCCTGTTTGCGCCAAAGGATATCAGGTAATGCTGAAAACCCGAGATTTAAGAGATAATCCAGGATTCTGGCGTGGTTTGGGTACAGACAGAAGTCGTTGTTTACCGTCCGTGTTGCATCGCCTATATTGATGCAGGCAAACCTACCGTTCTTTAGAACCCTAAATACTTCATCCCATACAGAATTCAGAATCTCATGCATCAACGCATAAGCCTGTTTGCCGTCGCCACACGCTAACGCATTCCGAATCTCTGGATTTTGATTGCTAAACATTTCGTCCCATAAATTAATCATAGGATAGGGTGGAGAAGTAACAACCAAATCTACACTTTCTGAAGGGAGTTCTTTTAAATCTCGTGCATCTTGAAAAAGAATTTTGTGGGTAGTTTTCATAGACAACTGTTCGGCGTTGGTATAAAATGATTATTGAACAACATCAACGGTAAAAATTGTATCATGTGTGTTGAAAAAAGTCAAGATAAATAGGGCTGATAGGAAAATAGGATGCAATCAGTAGTTACATTTGTAATAGGATTCGCGACAGTAGGACTGTTATGGATTTTCTTTCGCCCTCCCTTCGGAAAGAATATTGTTCGCCTGAATACAGCCGGACGCGTGGTTGCCCTTACCTTTGATGATGGACCGAATCCACCTTATACGGAGCGGTTGCTTGACATTCTCGCTAAGCATCATGTCAAAGCCACTTTCTTTATGATTGGCAACCGAATTGAAAAACATCCCGAAACAGTCCAACGTGTTATCGCTGAAGGTCACCACATTGGAAATCATTCCTATAGTCATCCTGTTCTGGGTTTCTGCCTGCCTTCCGATATCCAGTGGGAAATCGAGCGGACCGATGATCTGCTTCGTCAAGCCGGTGTTACAGGCGAGATTGTGTTTCGAGCACCTATGCTAACAAGGTTTCTGCCGGTGGCGTGGGTGCTCGCGAAAGGGGATCGAACGCACATCAGTTGCGATGTATGGAGTTGGGATTGGACAACACAAAAACCTGATAAAATCGCTGAAACCGTAGTTTGGAAGGTAAAGCCAGGTTCGATTATCGTTCTGCACGATGGAAAAGCAGAAAATAAAAAAGAAAACCGTTCGGGAACAGTCGAGGCGACAGACAGAATCATTACCAAGCTAAAACAGGATGGGTACCGGTTTGTGCGGTTATCGAATGTCACTAATCAGTAACCCGTCAAAGTGTCTAAAATCATCAGTGCTCTAATAGTTCTGATTTTTTGTATAATCTGCTTCTTGATCGAATTTATAAAGGCAACCCATCAACAATCTCCACCGTCCGCAAACTCACAAAAATAACCTGTGCAATCAGATCTACAATATACCGCGGTTCCGCCTCACGGTTCGGATTGTTGGCGATACCGCTGCGTTTGTCTACCTTCACGCGATACTGATCTACCACCCACTCCAACGCAGAGCGCGTGCCGAGTCGATAATTGTATGCCTCCACAGGGATACCCTCCAGGGTCAAGAAGTCGTTGTATTTCAACTGCGTCTTATCTTTGGAAAGTTTCATCTTCTCAACACGCCAATCCACCCTCATTCCCGGGGTTTCGATATATCTCAGTCCCTCATATTTCGGAGCGGATTCGTAGTTAACATGGAGGTCTGCTAATGCTGTGCCGGCTTCGGTAAATCCCCAGAAGTCTTTAGCGAAGGGGATATGGGGCAGATCGCGCTTGAGGTTGGCTTCATACTTTTCCCGATAGTTGGGGTGATGTAAGAGTCCATAGGTATAGTGGAAGATGTCCCATTTGGTGATAGTGTCGTCTTGGTAGTGGGTTCGGAAGTGTGTCAATGCCCAATCGGTGATGTTTTCACGTCGGTTTGTGCCGTCTTCATCGTAGGTATAGAAGGGGAAGCACTGAGAATCGCCTGTGATATGGAGATCTGGAATTGCATCAACTATCAATGCATGGAAAGATGAATTTGTGCCCGGAGGGCTAACGCAAATTACTTGATTCTCGAATTCGGTCTCTGGTTTGGGAAAAATGGATGGAAACACAAAAGTTCTCTGGTTCATCAACTTGTCAAAGTAAAGGTTCAACTTTGTAAAGGGACGATAGAAAGCAGGTCTTAGCTTGTCGGCTGAGAATTCCACAAGCCTCCCTTTTCCGATTTCTGATTTCAGCCGATCCGTCCATTTGATTTTTGTATCATCAGAAACCAAAAAATCATCAAGGCGAGCGTTTCGGTCTGCCCGTTGTTCCCATCTCGCAACTTCCATATTGTAATTCGCAATCATTCTACTCATGTTTGCAACGAGGGCATTTTCGGTGAAATTGTAAACCCATGCATCGCGACTGGTCGTTACACCAAGGCTGTAGGTTTTAAAAAGCGTTTCAACCTTGTTGGTTTTGCTTGCCTTTGCTGCCTTGCTTCCGATCGGCATGAAGGTGTTAAACTCGGCGTGAAGTCCTTCAGTAAGCCACGTATGTCGGTCATCAGGTTGGATAGATTGCCATGCAACGCCCCCTGTGTGCTGACTTTCATTGAGGAAGTCGAGTTTCCGCCTTCGGTTCCACAACTCGTCAGTGCGATAGTAGTAAATACCAGGGGACGATGGATTCCCGTTTCTCTTCACAAACAGGTTGATGCTCACACCCACCCGAATCCCAAACACATTCGCATCAGACACCTGCAGACCTTTCCGCACATTGCCGCCTAAGTCAAGGATATAGACCGCAGCACAGTCCGCAGCGAGGTGTTTCCGCATACCATCAAACGCCACGCCGTCAAGAAAACTATTGTTCGTCACAAAAGCCACAACGCCTTGCTCACCTATCCGATCCAATGCCCATCGGATCGCTTTCACATACGGATCATAGAGTTTATTTTTCAGCGTGGCTTTGGAGGCTTTTGCGTATGTCTCTGCAATCCGATGGTCCATCGCCGCATACTTCCGATTTTTGTTGTTGTCGTTTTCGTTGACCTGTCCCATGTTGTAAGGGGGGTTGCCAATCACCACGAACATGTCTGCTGCCTTCTGTTTTTCCACCCGTTCCGTGTTTTCCTGCGTAAAGAGTTCGCCTTGCTCTTTCTCAAGCAGTTCAAACGTATCCGCAAGCGCGATGCCTTCAAACGGCAGATACGTCCCCGTGCGCTGGAAGAACTCTTGCTCAATGTTGAGGCTGGCGATGTAGTAGGGCAGGAGCATCACCTCGTTGCAGTGCAGCTCATAGCGATATTTCTCCGCTAACGCAGTGCCTTGGATGTCTTGCATCAGTCGGACGATGAAGTTGCCAGTGCCGACGAACGGATCGATGATATGCACGCCTCGGTCAGATAAAGCCCGGGCAAACTCGGTCTTGAGGAGGTGCTCAACGCTGTTCACCATGAAATCCACAATCGGCTGCGGTGTGTAGACGATGCCATGTGTGTCTGCAACGTCTTCGGAGAAGCCTTGAAAGAACTTCTCGTAGAAGGTGTTGAGGAAGTGCTGCTTTTGGGTGAAGTCCCGGCAGAGCATTGCGGCTTGTTCAATCGCGATGTAGAACCGGTCTAAGGGTTTGAGGAACTCCTCGCGACTGAACGCCTCTCGGATGAGTGCGTCAACGACATTTTCAATCTCGCGTGCGATAATGTTTCGGCGGGTGAAGGCGGAGTTGTTAAAGACAGTCCTGAAGATGCGTTCGGTGAGGATGTGCTGGATGAGCATCTCCTCGACGGCATCCCGTGAAAGTTCGGGGTTGATAGAAGCTCGGCAGGTTTCGTAGAAATCGGAGAAGGCTTCCTTAAAAGTTGGATCCGTTGCGTGGTGTTGCTCAATAAGTGCCTTTAGCTGGGTTGCGAGGGCCGGCACATGTTCTCTGAAGTCGGAGACGGCTGCGCCCCAGTTGTCCAGTGCGGGTGGGACATAAGCGAAAAGATGCTGAAGGGCGGCAATCAGGCGTGCGGGTTCGGTGATGTCCAGATCCAGGGCTATCTGCCCATTTTGGTAAAGGATGGCACGCTGTGGTGTTTGGAAGAGCATATTCTCAAGCGGATAGCCTGCGTCCTGTTTCTCCTGCACGGCTCTGGCGAGGTCGTCGGCTATATCTTTCGCCTCCCAGTAGGCGAGGGGGAGTCCGTATGCGTCGAGGATTGCTCCGTCAATGACGATACGGTTTCCTTTCGGGGTGTGCATCGTGTATTGTGGCACGAGCGTGGCGTTTACTTGCTTCGCGCAGGCGTGCAGGAGTGTATCAAAGGGTGAACTGACGGCACCTTCGTGTGTGATGGCGTGTTGTTGGTATTGTTCCAGCGTGGCATAATAGTCTCGGACAGCCTTATGATTCGGCTTCAGGTTAAGTTGTGGCATGCAGGTATAATAGCAAACTTTAGAAGATATGCCAAGGCGCGAATCAGGTAAGCACCAGACCACTTTCCTCACTGATTGATTCTTTCAATCACTGATTGATTCTTTCAATCTGCAGGCTCTACAGAAATTCTTGCCTGAAAGGCGTTAACACTTCCTTTCTCTTTGCGCCAAGACCCCGTAGCACCCAGCTTAAAAAACTGACCTTTGTCGAAACAATACGTAATCTGTTTTGTCTCACTAGGAGAAATCCAAACTGAGGCAAGTTTGCCTTTCGGCACTTTTTCATCTGTCAGAAGTTCGCTGTCCCCATTGAAGAGATGGAAAAAACCCACAGCATCCCCTCTACCCACTTCAATATCAATAGTGAGTGTCCCCCCACCTTCAAACGCCCGTACATCAATCATAACGACAGTATAGTTCTGGTAGCCGACTGTTGGTATTTGAAAGATGTCCAATATTTCTTGAGAAGGCTGTTCAGGGCTGAGGACAACATTGCCTAATCCAGGGAACTTATCTGCCAAAGCCTCTTTTAAGAACATAAGGTACCCTTCATAATATTGAAGTCCTCTACTCTTACTATCCGCGGTAAGTTCATTAACAGGCTGTTTGCCCATCAGTTCAAGGTCTGGGGATAGAATCAAACAGTCCACCGGGGAACCTTTCTTTGAACCCGTCTGCCACCCCTTCATGATTGCTTGTGCCAAGGGATGCGTTGGATCAAATGCCTTCATCTTCCCTTCGCGTTCGCATCGCCTCGCAATCGGATCACGCAAACTGTATCTCCTCCCCACATCCGCGTTGAGTATCCACATGTTGATGAAGTTTTCGTTCAAGTATTCAATGATTTCGTCTTTAGAGAGGACACCTGCCCTCAGCTTTTTGCCACTCCCTCAGCAGGATTCATCGTCAAGAGCTCCATCTATTGAGAGGGCATGAATGGGTTTCTGTTGTGCCTGTGCTAGACCTAATGCCGCTTCCAGTGGTACCCAGTGGATTCGCTCCGATTTGTAGAAACGCCCTGCTAGTGCCCTCGCCGCTTCTATTTGAGGAATGACTTCGGCAAATAGCATATTATGCAAAATATCTCTCGTCCCCGTATAAAGTGCTATTTGGGGGCAAAAGCCGATGTCTGCGGTGTAAAGCGTTTTGCCTTTGTATGTTTCCCCTGTCCACCTAATAACATTGAAGTTCAAAGTGCTGGCAGGAACATGCATCCGGAAGCCAGCCACTCTCTCTTCGATGCGATCTACAATTAGGTTTCCGGCAAACTGAGAAGGCGTGAATCTACCTTCTGCTAAGTCGAATGCTGCATGAATACGGAACGCTATATCCGCAAATTCATCACTGTAGGCACGCAGGCATGCCCACAAACCACAAGAAGCACACTGATCCAGCGTTGGATTGGGATGAAGCTGCCGCAACAATTCTAACACGCCCGCTTCCTCAATTTGCCAAAGTTCCTCTACAGCCACTGATTTCGGTGGCAGAAAGGACTGAAAAACCGATGCGGGATATCGCTGCTCAGGTGCAGCTGCGCGCAGTTTCGCTAACGTGTTCCACCCTCTGTGGGATTTGTGTTCCATATATTCAATAGGTGCGATGAAGCCTTTGACGGAGACCCTTACATCACTGTCAAGATTAATTGTGATTTTTTTCTTGAAAGTTTTCATTTTTTAACCATCCTGCGTCGTTCTTGGGATAATATCGTGAACGCCGCCTTCACGGATACTTGCCGAAGAGACTAACACGAATCTCGCTTTCTGTCGGAATTCCGGTAGGGATATCGCCCCGCAATTACACATGAGCGATCGGATTTTTGCGAGGGTCGTTTTCAAATTATCGTTCATCTTTCCTGCGTAAGGTACATAAGCATCAGCCCCCTCCTCGAACAGCAATTCTGGACCGCCGCCCTCGTCGTAGCGTTGCCAATTAGCGGCTCGCTTTGTGCCTTCACCCCAATATTCTTTTACTGTATTCATACCTAATTTTCTTATCTTACTTGGACTTTCGTCGAATCTTGCGAAATATCTGCCCATCATCACGAAATCGGCCCCCATCGCAAGAGCCAAACCGATATGATAATCTTGGAATATACCACCATCTGAGCAAATTGGCACGTAAACCCCGGTTTCTTTCAGATACTGATCCCTTTGCCGAGCGACTTCAATGACAGCTGTCGCTTGCCCACGACCAATGCCTTTCTGTTCCCTTGTTATACAAATCGCACCGCCGCCAATACCTACTTTTATAAAATCAGCCCCTGCTTCTACGAGATAGGTAAATGCATCTCCGTGAACGACGTTCCCTGCGCCCACTTTCACGGTGCCGTTGTATGCTTTTTTAATAAATTGGATTGTGTCTGATTGCCATTCCGTGTATCCTTCAGAAGAATCAACACAAAGGATATCAGCGCCTGCAGCTACCAGTGCCGGTACTCTGTCTTTATAATCTCTGGTATTAATTCCGGCACCAACAACAAGTCTTTTCTGGGAATCTATGGATTCAAAGGGATTCATTTTATGGTCGTCGTAATCTTTCCTGAAGACCAAATGTACCAGTTTACGATTTTCATCAACAATCGGCAGACAATTTATCTTGTGTTTCCAAATGAAGTCGTTGGCTGCTTCAATGGTAATTCCTTTTTGGCCCACAATTAGTTCAGAAAAGGGAGTCATGAATTCGCTTACTTTAGCCTTCAAATCCACGCGACTCAATCTATAATCCTTATCCGTTATAAGCCCTAGGAGTTCACCTGAAGGCGAACCATCGTGGGTTATAGCAATAGTCGAGTGCCCTGTTTCTTGTGTGAGTTTCACGACAGCTGCTATAGTGCTATCACATTTTAAATTTGAGTCGCTGACGACGAAACCGGCTTTGTGAGTTTTAACTGTACCGACCATTGCCACCTGCTCTTCAATACTTTGTGACCCGTAAATAAAGGAGATGCCTCCCTGTCTTGCCAAGGCAATTGCCAGATTGTGATCCGAAACGGCTTGCATGATCGCAGAAGCAAACGGGATATTTACTTCCAGAAAGGGTTGTTGCCCAACTTTAAATTTCACCAGAGGGGTTCTCAGGATAACGTTTTCAGGGATACAGTCCTTCGTCGTTAAGTTAGGTAAAAGCAGGTATTCGCTGAAAGTTCGGCTTGCTTCACAAAAAAAGTGAGCCACTGTTCATTCCTCCTTTAGAAAAACGGTTTCTTCATAAGCAGCAATGTCCGCTTCAAACTGCAACGTCCAACCGATTTCATCGAGGCCATTGCGTAAGCAGGACTTCTCAAAGTTCCCGATCTCGAAAGTGTGGGCAGTGCCGTCAGGACAGATGACCGATTGCTCCTCAAGGTCTATCATCAGTTGGTACCCCTCGGTATTGTGTGCCTCTTGACCGAGCGAGGCAATAATATCTGCAGGTAGGGCTATCGGGAGAATACCGTTCTTGTAGCAGTTGTTGCGGAAGATGTCTGCAAATGAGGGGGCTAAGATCGCTTTGAAACCGTATTGTTGGAGTGCCCACGGTGCGTGCTCACGCGAGCTCCCACAACCGAAATTCGCACCCGCAATAAGAATACTTGCCCCTGCGTAACGCGGTAGGTTCAGCACGAACTCTGGATTTGGGGCACCATTTTCAAGGTAGCGCCAATCGTTAAAAAGAAATTCGCCGAAGCCAGTCCGTTCAATCCGTTTCAAGAATTGCTTAGGGATGATTTGGTCAGTGTCAACATTAATCCTGTCAAGTGGGACAACACGCCCAACATGTTCTTTGAATGCTTCCATTTTTTGTTCCTTGTAATAATTACTAAGTCTTTGTAAGGGCAGGCGAGTCAAAACTGGGCCATAACCCACTTTCTTCGGATAAACATCCCTTAATAGCTTCGTAGATGTTTTCAAGCAATTCTTCAAATTCGTGAATGATGACCTTTATTTTTATAGTTTATGTCTGCTCCTTATTTTCTGATAAAAAATATCCCCTTCCAATCTTCCAGTTTTCCGTACTTCCTACTGGAACTTTCGGATGTCAACAAAATAACCTGTTACAGCCGTCGCCGCGGCCATCTGTGGGCTGACGAGGTGCGTGCGTCCGCCTTTCCCCTGTCTGCCCTCAAAGTTTCGGTTCGACGTGCTGGCGCAACGTTGCCTCGGCATCAAGATATCCGGATTCATACCGAGGCACATACTACACCCCGCTTCACGCCATTCAAAACCTGCCTCTCGGAAAATCTTGTCGAGACCTTCTGCTTCTGCTTGACGTTTGACCGCCTGCGAACCCGGAACGACCATCGCGCTGACGGTTGCGACGACTTTCCTGCCCTTGGCGACTTCAGCAGCCGCCCGTAAATCACTGATCCGTGAGTTGGTACAACTCCCGATGAATACCCTATCCACCGGAATATCCGTAATTGGCGTGCCGGGTTTGAGGTCCATATACGCTAAGGCGTGTTCAGTAGCAGCTTTCTCATCAGCGGTTGCCATATCCGCGGGATCCGGGACACGGCCTGTTACTTCGGTTACCATACCCGGATTTGTTCCCCACGTCACCTGCGGTGCAATGTCTGCTGCGTTGAGTTTTAGCGTCCGATCGTAGGTTGCCCCTTCATCTGTGGGTAATTGCTTCCAGCGTTCAACCGCTGCGTCAAATTCTTCGCCTTTCGGTGCAAAACGCCTGCCGGCGATGTATTCATAGGTGGTATCGTCGGGGGCAATCATACCCGCGCGTGCCCCGGCCTCAATCGACATGTTGCAAACAGTCATTCGCTCCTCTACGCTGAGGGCACGGATAGCTGAACCTGTATACTCAACCACGGCACCATTGCCGCCATCAATACCGATGTGTCCGATAATCGCGAGGATAATGTCTTTTGCAGTGACACCGTAGGGGAGGGTGCCATCAATCCGAATCTCAAAGGTCTCCGATTTCTGTTGCAAAAGACACTGCGTGGCGAGGACGTGCTCAATCTCACTCGTGCCAATACCGAAAGCGAGTGCGCCGAGTGCGCCGTGCGTTGAGGTGTGGCTATCCCCGCAGACGATGGTCTTGCCCGGTTGTGTGATACCGAGTTCGGGTCCGATGACATGCACGATGCCTTGTTCAGGACTGTCGATGCCGTAGAGCAAAATGTCAAATTCAGCACAGTTCTCCGCCAGTGTTTCCATCTGCTTGGCTGCGATCAGGTCGGTAATCGGTAACGACCTATCCGTTGTCGGAACGTTGTGATCCATGGTAGCGAACGTCAGATCAGGACGGCGTACCTTCCGGTTATTGAGCCTCAATCCCTCGAACGCTTGTGGGGACGTGACTTCATGAACGAGGTGCGTGTCTATATAGAGAATCGGCACCTCATCTGCGGAAGCGCGAACAAGATGCGCATCCCATATTTTTTCATACATTGTTTGTTTCATCGTTTTCTTTTACCTTTGTCCTGTTTGCCCTCATGAAAATTAAAACCGGATTAATCATACACATTGCAACCTGAAAATTAGAGGAAAGTACAGATCCTCTAACCCGGTAGGTGCGACTTCCCAACCGCACCGGATCGTCTGCGAAACCTTCTTTACCTCCGCCACTAGTAATTATTCCACCCCGAATTTACACAACCGATACGGATAATCTCGCGATGATGCCACTATGCCCTTTTTTACAGGATTCATGTAGCAATAATGGATAGTCCTATTTAATGTGATCTCCTTCCGAATACCTCAATCAGTGAAACCTTTCTACCAAAGAGATCCGTTTCGAGATAGATGCTTGTTGATTTTATGGGTGGTAAAGGGTTTCAGGGAGTGCAAGGCTTTTGAGAGCGCCTGTCCTCCTTCAAGTTTGATGACCGTGTGTACCTGAGCTGGCATTACCATGATACATATCCCCTC
Organism: Candidatus Poribacteria bacterium; assembly: GCA_965202725.1. Lineage (GTDB taxonomy): Bacteria > Poribacteria > WGA-4E > WGA-4E > WGA-3G > WGA-3G. The sequence goes on along the minus strand of OZ241845.1, from coordinate 1,253,274 downwards.
AAGGCGGTTCCCTATTTCTAACCAGTCAAATGTATTAAAGATAATTGATACAACTTTGTTGTCGTTGAGAATCCTCTGCTGTTGATGATTACAAATGATGATGTCATAGTGTACGCCTTGTATTGAAACCCTACCATTATATGTGTATGGCTGAGGTATTCGGTCGGAACGGTTGGTCAAATTTGATTGTTTTCATTATGCGGTGCGGTTAGGAAACCGCACCTACTCGAACCGGCAGTGAAAAAGTTATTCAAATGCTTGCAATCTACCATCTTTCACTATCAGCACCCTCGGATCATAGACAGCGTCCCCGTCGGCATTAAAGGAGAGCTTACCTAAAATTGTGTCGACATCCCTGATAGCCGCCAGTGCGTCTCGAATCGCAATTGAATCGGTGGATTGAGCGTTCTTAATAGCTTCCGCTAAAACATGGACAGCGGCATACGATGAGGCGGCGAAACCGTTCGGCTCCATCCCGTAAGTCGCACTGTAGCTCTGAACAAAAGCGTGATTTCCTGGGGTTTCATCCGAGGGTAGCCACCCTGTAAAAGTGAGTGCGCCTTCGGCTGCGGCCCCTGCGGCTTGTACTTCAACATCCGTTAGAGAACTCACAATAAACGGAACAGATATGCCCAGTTGGTGTCCTTGAATCAGTATCCCTGGTTTTTCGGGGGGTAATGCCGAAACAAAGATGGCATCGGGATTCAACGCCTGTATTCGAGTTAATTGCGCTGAGAAGTCGGTATCGCCGCTCTGAAAGGTTTCCGTGGTAAGCACGTCAATACTTTTCGCAGTGAGTACTTCCTTCAACGCAGCATCTCGGTCGGTAGAGAAGAGATCAGTTTCATCATACATCGTGACCACCCGTTGATAGCCGAGCTGTGTCTGCGTTACCTCGACACCTTTAGAAACCACAATGTCTGTCGTAAGCGGAATACGGAAGACAAAATCACTGATTGCAGTGAGTCCACGAGCCCCCGCTGTCGGGCTAATAGCGACAATCCGATTTCCTTTGGCAATAGGAAAAGCCGCCTCCGTTGCGCTTGAGGACGCAGGACCAAGAATAACAGATACACCGTTTTGGTGAATCAGTTTATTGAAAGCCTCAACCGCACCCTCTGGGGTACTGGCATCGTCTTCAACGATGAGCTTGAATTCGGTATTGCCGGGTTGAGCGTTGTTGATTTCAGCGAGGGCGAGGTCGATCCCTTCTTTCATGAGTTTACCTGAAGCAGCCAAATGTCCCGTCAGAGGTAAGACAACGCCGATGGATATCTCGCGACTTTCATCCCCTGTTTGGGAGGTGGTAGGTTGAATGACTTGGGACATTCGATCGCAGGCAGAAAAGCCTACTATTAGGGTGGCAATTACCACGATAGATGTAAATAATCTCAATTCCATTTGCTCCTTACTAAATTTTGTTTTATTTTTCATAAAACTTAATTTCTCGAATTATAATATCCTTGAAAGGAATTTTGATTTTATCTGTTGACAGTTCTTGCATTGATTTCGCAGGATCTCGGTCAGATGAGACAGTGAGTCTGGTCCATCAGATGCAGATGTTTGAATTGCCTTTTAAACCCTCATAACAACAGGGAAGATAAGCGGGGTCCGTTGCATCTGTTTTGAGAAAAATCGACGGAGCGCGCCTCGGATCTCATCTTGGACTATTCCCGTTTCGTGTTTCTGTGCATCGCTCAGACTTTCGATGACGTGTCGGGTAATTTCTTTCGCCTCTTCTATGAGTTCCTCTGATTCGCCCATATAGACAAATCCACGCGAGATGATCTCTATCTGTCCAGCGTTCAATCCTGTTTGGGAATGGCTATGAGCAGAAATATTCTCTTGCTGGCTGCTATCCTGCTGATCGCCATTACCAGTGTCACTTTGTAGGACAACAATAGGCACGAGGATACCGTCTTCGGAAAGTTGGATACGATCACGCAAAACAATATCCTCAAGCTCGATGTCCGACGTGCCATCAACAAGGACCCGTCCAGAGCGGCCCCCGCGCCCAAAGACTTCGCACGTTTCGGGTGTAAGGCGGATCAGTTCGCCATCTTCAGCCACTTTGATATTTTCACTCGGAATGCCGACGGATTCAGCGAGTTCAGCGTGCCTCATCAGATTTTGGTATTCGCCGTGCATCGGCATGAAGAATTTAGGTTGTAGGAGGTTGAGCATTAACTTCAAATCTTCACTCGACCCGTGCCCGGAGACGTGGACATCGGCGTTGCGTTCATGATATATCTTCGCGCCCCGCTTAAGCAAATGGTTCACTACGTTCCCTATAGACTTTTCGTTGCCCGGAATGATACGTGCCGACATGACTACCGTATCGCCCGGCTCCACCTTTAAAAAAGCGTGATCATCCAGTGCCATCAATGCCAGTGCCGAACGGGGTTCCCCTTGGCTACCGGTCGTTAAAATTACCACTTCATGCGGTTTGAACAGAGACACATCGCGGGCATCGATAAGATAGTCAGGGTTCACATTGAGGTAACCGAGTTCAGAAGCCGTGCGTACATTGTTGATGAGAGAACGTCCGGTGACGGCAACGAGTCGCCGATGAATATTTGCGAGTTCGATGAATTGCTGAATACGGTGTAGACTTGAGGAAAAAGTACAAAGGAACAGTTTCTGTGCAGTCTTCTGAAAGATGTTATCTATTGCCCCATAGATACTTCGTTCAGAGGGGGTCTGCCCAGGGCGTTCTGCATTTGTGCTGTCGGAAATGAGCATCAGGACACCTTCCGCACCTAAACGGGCGAGCGTCTGAATATCGCTTAACTTGCCATCGACGGGGGTCATATCAAACTTGAAATCGCCTGTATGAACAATAACACCGACCGGCGTGCGAAGCGCGATTGTTACACTGTCCGGAATGCTATGTGTAACGTGGATGAATTCAGCGGAAAAATCGCCCAATTCAACGGTATCGCCGGGAGTGATTGTATGGAGCTGCGCCTTGCCAAGGACACCATATTCACGGAGCCTGCCACTTGCGATTGCGAGGGTGAGCTGCGTCCCGTAAACCGGTACATCCAACTGCCGTAGGACATAGGCTAAGGCACCTATATGATCCTCGTGCCCGTGGGTTAGAAAAATTCCGCGAATCTTCTCTTGTCGTTCGACGAGGTAATGAATATCCGGGAATATCAGGTCAACGCCGGGCATGTCTGAGTTAGGAAGCATAAAACCGGTATCAATGACGACAAGGTCCTCTTCGGTTTCATACACCATCATGTTAAGCCCGAATTCACCTAAGCCTCCCAGTGGGATGATTGATACGTTTGCTGCAGTTATATTCTCAAGATTTTTTGTCATATAAATGGTTTTCGGTTATCAGTTATCAGTTTTCGGATGTTAGCCAGAAAGGTTGTGGATTTATAAATGCTTACAACGGCCACACACTTAACTCATACCTAACAACCAACACTGACAACTACTAAACAACGATGTTGATAAGACGATTTGGTACGACAATGACCTTCCGAATCGATTTCCCGTCCGTAAACCGCCGAACTCGTTCATCTGCAAGTGCTTCTGCCTCAATTTCTGCGTTGGTTGCATCAGCAGGCAGTTGGAGCCGGTTCCTGAGTTTCCCGTTAACTTGTACGATTATAGTTACAGTCGCGCTTGTTAGGACTGCCTCGTCGTGAGTGGGCCACTGCTCGTGTGCAATGAATCCTGTTTCACCAAGCCGGTGCCACAACTCTTGCGCGATGTGCGGCGCGTAAGGTGAGAGCAGATGCAAAAACACCTTCAAGGTTTCTTTCGGCAACGATTTCGTCTGTGTCGCAGCGTTAACAAAAATCATCATCTGGCTAATCGCTGTGTTCATTTTATCAATGGATTCAGTGTCTTCGGTCACTTGTTTGATGGTCTGATGGAGTTCACGCCAGAGTTCTGGCTCCGTTATGCCCTCAGCGTCAGTGAGTTTCTCGCTGAGTTCGCCGTTCTCCTCATTAATAGCGAGCCGCCAGACGCGTTGGAGGAATCGATAGACCCCTTCTACCCCCGCATCTTGCCAGGGTGTACTGGCTGTGACGGGTCCGATAAACAGAAGGTAGAGCCGAAGGGCATCGGCACCGTATTTGTCAATAACATCATTTGGGTTGATGACGTTAAAGCGGGATTTAGACATCTTCTCCATGTGTATATGGAGCGGAACGCCGGAGACTTTTGCAACCGCTTTTCCAGGGTTCTGCTCAACTTCGTGCGAATAATAGTATTTGCCCGCAGCATCTTTGTAAGATTCCGCGAGAATTGTGCCTTGGTTGAGTAGCCCTTGGAACGGCTCTTGCGTGGAGACCAATCCAGAATCGTAAAGGACCTTATGCCAGAAGCGCGCGTAGAGTAAATGCAAGACGGCATGCTCTGCACCGCCCATGTAAAGATCGACTGGCATCCAATAACGTTCGATATCCGTATCGAAAGGTGCCTCGGTATTATATGCATCGAGGAAGCGGAGGTAGTACCAACAGGAACCTGCCCACTGTGGCATAATGTTTGTTTCCCGGATGGCGGTTCTGCCATCCGGGAGTGTTACCTTCAACCACTCTTCGTCGGCGCGGGCAAGTGGGGGTCTACCGTCTTCTGTAGGCTTGTAGGCATCAATAGCCGGGAGTTCAACGGGTAACACCTCATCTGGCAGTTGCACAATAGTACCATCTTCCAGGTGTGCGAGCGGGAAAGGTTCACCCCAGTACCGCTGTCGTGAGAAGAGCCAGTCGCGTAAGCGATATTGAACCTGACCTGAGCCTCTCTGTTCGCTTTCTAGCCATTGGATCATCTTCTGTTTCGCCGCATCAACCCTCAAGCCGTTGAGGAACCCGGAATTAACGCAGACACCATCGCCTTCAAAGGGGCTCTCTTCAATCGGCTTTTCCCCTCCTTTAATGACCTGAACAATAGGAATACCAAAAGTTGAAGCGAATTCATGGTCGCGTGCGTCGTGTCCGGGGACTGCCATGATGGCCCCCGTGCCATAAGTCATGAGGACATAATCCGCAACCCAGATTGGAATAGGCGTATCGTTACAGGGGTTGATAGCGTAAGCCCCTGTGAACACTCCCGTTTTTTCAGTAGCGAGGTCTGTCCGTTGAAGATCGGATTTGTTGATAGCTTCCTTAACGTAAGCCCTAACCGTGGGTGCTGCATCAGAATGTGTTATTTCAAAAACAAGCGGATGTTCAGGGGCCAGTACGCAATAGGTCGCACCGAAAAGGGTATCCGGGCGCGTCGTAAAAACAGTGAACGTTTTGTCGCTATCTTTGATATCAAAGGTGATGTCTGCCCCTTTCGACCTACCGATCCAGTGCCGTTGCATCTCTTTGAGCCCATCGGGCCAATCTAATAGATCCAAATCCTCTAACAACCGATCGGCGTAAGTCGTAATTTTGAGCATCCACTGATGCATGTGACGCCGTTCAACGGGATCACCAGTTTCAACATATTTTCCGTCCTTTACTTCTTCGTTTGAGAGTACAGTGCCCAACGCCGGGCACCAGTTGACGGGGCCCTCGGCGAGGTATGCGAGACCTTTTTCATAGAGTCGGAGAAAAATCCACTGTGTCCATTTGTAGTATTCGGGCAAGGAGGTATCAATTTTACGGGACCAGTCGTAGGAGAGCCCGATGCGTTGGATCTGCTGCTGAAAGGTTTCGGTGTTTCGTTTTGTAATATCTGCCGGATGTTTATTTTCCCGTACAGCGTAACGCTCTGTAGGGAGTCCGAACGCATCCCAGCCCATTGGGTGCATGACATGATAGCCTTGCATGCGTCGGAAGTTGGCGATGACATCCGTAGGGACGTAGTTTTTCGCGTGTCCCATGTGGAGTCCGGCACCGGAGGTATAAGGAAACATACCAAGCACATAAAATTTGGGCTTGGTTTTCAGTATTTCAATATCGTTTGGAATTTTAAATGCTTCTTTTTTTTGCCACTCGGTTTGCCAGTGAGACTCTATTTTCGCCGGGGCATAAGGATGATTCTCCATTTCGCGTCCTTCTCCTTTTTCAGCCTTTTCGGATCGGCTTGATGAGATCAATTCTAACACAACCGCGTTTGATTGTCAAGATAGAATCGTTTCTCGTTTCGTTGGTTATGGATTGTAGGTTATAAGTTATAGGTTGTCTGGATCTCGGATGATGCAGATTTTTCGGGTTTTGGAGATCGGCGAGAAAGGAAAAAGCGAGGTTCCTTGACCTCTTGCCACAAACTTTTGAAAAAATATCGAAAATATTGTAAAATATTAAGGTTATCTTTATATAGATGAAAAAATGTTGTATCCGCAATGGAAATGTCAGACTGTCTCTTTAATATTTTAGTGAGGAAAATTCATGAAAAACAAACTATCTCGGCGGCAGTTTCTGCGCTCCAGCACACTCGCTACAGCTTCTGTAGCAGTCAGCCTGGGATTTTTAGGGTGTAGCCGGACGTTGCTTCAAAAAGTACCAGGCTTGGCCTCCACGCCCTATGCGTTTAAACCGAGCCCAAATCGTCTCCTTGACCTGCCAGAAGGGTTTACGGCTCGTGCTTTCTCGAGGACCGGTGAAAAGATGGACGATGGGCTTTGGGTGCCCGGTAAGCACGACGGCATGGCGGCTTACCCAGGCCCCAACGGTAAGACAATTCTTATTCGTAATCATGAATTGAACGTCACAGACAAGACAATCGGGGCGTTTGGATGGAATAACGAGAAAATTGAACGCGCGGCTCTTGATAAATTCTACGATGCTGGCTCCGGTGAATTGCCAGCACTCGGTGGAACAACGACACTCGTCTATAACACGACGACACAAACGCTGGAAAAGCATTTCTTGAGTCTTGCAGGAACACTCCGAAATTGTGCTGGGGGGCTGACACCTTGGAATACCTGGATAACCTGTGAAGAGACTGTGCAAAAGGTGGAACCAGAAACGACTTATGAAGCAGATCACGGATATAATTTTGAGGTTCCCGTTTCTGCTGACATAGGATTAGCCGATCCTATCCCGTTGAAAGCGATGGGACGTTTCAACCATGAGGCGGTCGCTGTTGATCCAAAGACGGGGATCGTCTATCAAACGGAAGATAGAGGGGATAGTTTAATCTATCGGTTTATTCCCGACACACCCTGGGAACTCGCCGAGGGCGGTAAACTTCAGGCACTGAGAATTCGAGATCTCAAGAGTGCGGATACCCGGAACTGGCGCAGTCGGACGCAAAAGGTGCTTCGGTGGACGTATAGTCCTATTCCAGCTGGAGAAACATTCGCCGTTGAATGGGTAGATATTGAGGATGTAGAATCCCCGAATGATGACCTGCGCATACAGGGAAATGAAGATAAGGGCGCGGCGAAGTTTGCACGAGGCGAAGGGATATGGTACGGCAATAGTCAAGGAACGGGAGAATTTTATATTGCCTGCACGAATGGCGGTATTGCCTACAAGGGGCAAATCTGGAAGTATACCCCAAGTCCTTATGAAGGGGCAAGCCGTGAGGAACAAGAGCCGGGTATGCTTCAACTCTTCGTCGAGCCAAATGACAGAAATCTTATGGAAAACGCCGACAATCTAACCGTGGCACCGTGGGGGGATCTCATCATCTGTGAAGACGGTCCCAATGAAGAGTTCCTTGTGGGCATAACGCCTGAGGGGCATCTTTATAAATTCGCTCGGAATGCCGGCAATATGTCTGAGCTTGCGGGGGCGACGTTCTCTCCTGATGGCACAACGCTGTTTGTGAACATCCAAAGTCACGGAATTACACTGGCGATTACCGGTCCTTGGCACGAAATTCGGCAACGCCCGCTGGCGTAAACACCGATCCATTTCTTTTTTCGCTTGAAAACGGTTCGCAAAGGGAGGATCTGATCGTATCGCAATTCAGGGTCGGTTTGCTACTGCTCAGTGAAATGGCGTATGACTTGGAGATCAAAAATAACTTGTCTTGCGTTTTCTAATGCGAAGGGGGCTTGTATCAGTGGAAACCGAACAAGGCTTTGACTGCTTCTGACTCTACTTCCTCACGCGTGATTGACATTTTATAGGTAGGCTCACTTGACTTTTTTAAGTCAATGCGGTATTATCTTGGCTATAATTGATATAATCTATCTGTAAGTTCTACTGAAAATTCCCTGTAGCCGCACTTAAAAGGTTTTCTATGAAAAAAATAAAAACAGACCTTTACCTTGGGGATTGTTTAGAGGTACTTTCCAAGTTTAATGCCGATTCGTTTGACCTAATTATGACCTCGCCTCCCTATGCAGACCGCCGATCCAAAACGTACGGGGGTATCAGTCCCAATGAGTATGTTGATTGGTTTATACCTCGCTCGAAAGAATTTCTAAGGGTACTTAAACCGTCAGGTACCTTCATTCTAAATATCAAAGAGCAGGCGATTGATGGAGAACGACATACGTATGTGATTGAGTTGATACTTGAGATGAGAAAACAGGGGTGGTTGTGGACAGAGGAATTTGTCTGGCACAAAAAAAACTGCTATCCGGGCAAATGGCCAAACCGATTTAGGAACGCTTGGGAAAGATGTCTGCAGTTTAATAAAACCAGAAAGTTCAATATGTACCAAGAGGCTGTTATGGTACCAATGGGAGATTGGGCGGAGAAAAGGTTGAAAAATCTCAGTAAGACAGATCAAAACCGGGACACGTCGAAAGTCGGGAGCGGGTTCGGTAAGAATGTTTCAAATTGGTTGGACCGAAAAATGGCGTATCCGACGAATGTTTTGCACTTAGCGACAGAAACGGGGAATCGAAAACATAGTGCTGTTTTTCCAAAGGCCTTGCCTGAATGGTTTATCAAGTTATTCACCAAAGAGGACGATTGGGTGCTTGATCCATTTGTAGGTGCGGGTACGACATGCCAAGTTGCTCAGCAATTGTTAAGAAATGCTACTGGTATTGAAATTTTGCCTGAGTATTATCGATTGGCAAAAGAGAACGTCAGCTCAACACAAGGTCAGTTATTTGAAGAGACTCCCTTAACACTTCCAAGTCTTTAGACATTGGGTCCCTCCCGGGTGTTTCGTCCCTTGGTCTTCCGAGAAAAACTTGACGAGAAGCAGTATTTTGGGGTACACCTAGGAATATGTCGTGGTGGGATACACCGAGACGTAAAACGGTTGTGGCTTTTCTATAAGACAGCCACAGCGGCGGTAAACCTGAAATGACGAAGCAGGAAGCACACGCCTTTAGGCGGTGTGAGTATCACGAGACACAATATGAGCCCCATTACACAACAAGAGATCGCTGATTATGTAGGGGCGAACATCCAAGATTTTCACCAGAAAAGGTTAAATAGTCTCCGAAAATTAAAACTAATGGATGTCGTCAAACGAAAAAACCCCTATCTATTCAAAGCAAAAAATATTAACACGGCATCAGAATTTGTAACGACTATCTTAGATGCTTTTCTGTCTTCGCAAGAGGAAGGGATTTTTGGCGGGTTTCTGGAAGGACTTGCCATTTTTGTTTGTTCACAGGTATACGGTGGTCAAAAATCTTCGGCAGAAGGGATTGATTTAGAGTTTGAGAAAGATAACATAAGATATATCGTATCAATCAAATCTGGGCCAAATTGGGGAAATAGTAGTCAAGTTGCGAAGCTGCGAGACAACTTCAGAAAAGCGAAGAGAATCCTCGGTACGAACGTATCGTCGGCAAATGTTGTTGCTGTCAATGGGTGCTGCTACGGGAAAAATCAAAAGCCAGACAAAGGGGATTACTTGAAATTGTGCGGGCAAAAATTTTGGGAATTTATTTCAGGAGATGACGACCTTTATACTGACATAGTTGAGCCTTTGGGACATCGAGCGCAAGAAAGGAACGAACAGTTTATGAAAGAATACGCTAAAGTCGTCAATAGGTTCACTGCTGAGTTCATCGGAACGTTTTGCGATACTGAAGGTAACATGCTTTGGGCGGAGATTGTCAAGTTCAATTCAGCGGGAACCACATATTGAAACACACCTACGGGCTACTGCGGTTTATCCAACCGATATCTCAAGAGTTCGTCTGTCCTACATGAGACCTATATACGTATCAGCGTGCCCGTCTCTTAGCAGCTAACAACCGATTCATAGTTGCTGCTACAGGCTGTGGAGATCTTGCGTCTGTTGTGACGCGTTCGTCCAAAGGTGTGGTGTTCGGGGGTGTTCGTATGGCTTGGGTTTCCACTGGTTGAGTAGTAGGTTTCCCACGCAATCGCTCAAAAAACACAGTTAAATATCTGTTCGTTATGCTGAAACGCCGGAGAACCATCTCTAACACGAACAAGAGAGCCGCAGCAACTAATAATGCTTGTGCGAGGGAGACATGATTTTCAACGGGTGTACCTGCCGGTCGCGTTATCTGTATCGGTGTCGGTTCATAAATACCAGTCGTGCCAGCAGCAAGCATCTTTAGCAGAGCCGTATCAACCTCAAATTCGGCGTATTCTGCTGGGTAAGAGATTGACAAGACTTCGGTGCGGCTGTGTTCATCGCCTTCACGCTGGGCAGTGACAATATAGGCGCCTCTGTTGGACATCCGAAATGTGCCGCTATAACGCGTCGGTGTCTGCTGTTGCATCTCGACCGATTCGCTTGTCTCATCGGGAGTTACGACGTGGAGTTTATAGGATGCTTGCGATGCCGTTCGTGTATCAACAGTAGCTTGTGCCACCCCGTGCCGAAGTGATACCGAGAGGTCGAAATCCGCATCCGTATCCGTTGCGGGGAGTACCCAATTGACAGCCTGTCCCCAAAACTTCCCAAAGTTTTCCCAGGAAATCCACGCTTTTGCCCATACCGGTTGAACGTCTGATGTCCACGCAATCGATTTCCCGAGTCCGAAATTCCAACCGGCAAGGATGGGTTCGTCTTTGTGTGAGTGGATGAAAACTTGGGAGGTTGCCTTTTCTGTTGTCGAGACGTAACCCTGAAGTTCCGGGGGTGTACCGATGCCTGTGACAATCGGTGCTGTTGGTACAACAATAATAGGTTGAAAGGGTTCCTGAACGATGTAACGCCGCGTTTCTCGGACAGCTTCTGTCAAGACCTTCGGCAGCTGCTGGATATTTTCAACAAAAACAGGCGGGGTACCGCCTATTTCTGCGACTTTCGTAAGGAGTTGTCTGTTGGCATCGCCTATCGCGACTGTAGTGAGGCTGATGCGTGCCTCAGCGATTTGTGCTGCGATTTCAAGAAAAGCAGATTCCTCACCATCGGATTTACCGTCGGATAAGAGGACGATATGCTTCTGTTTTGCCTCGTTTGCTTTAAGCATCTCGTACGCCTTCTCAGTAGCATCTTTCATCTTTGTTGTGCCACCCGTTGGACGGAGTTTACTCACGGCAAAGATGAGCGCATTCTGGTCGGAAGTAAGGTCAGAAATGCGATGGACATCGGTATTGAAGCCGAGGATGCCAACCATATCTTCTGCGTCAAGGTTACGGATACCCGTGCGGACCCCTTCAATGGCAAGTTGGATTTTCTGTCGCGCCCCGATGTAGTTCGCCATACTTCCCGATGTATCCAGCACAAAGACAATAGCGACAGCATCTTTACGTTCACGTGGGGTCATCTCCACTGGAAGTGCCCGTTCCAACGCCGTATCTGTATAGCTGCCAGGGCCATAAGCACGCCTTCCACCGATAACAACCAATCCGTGTCCGAGGTCGCGGACGTAATTTTCGAGGTGTCGTTGCCCTTCCGCCGAAAGCGCATCTGCGGGGACGTTGTTCAGTATCAGCACATCGCTGCGTTGGAATGCTATAAATTCCGTCGGCATCTCTGTTGGGGACCTTACCTCCACACTGAAGCCATTTTCCTCAAGAACAGTCTTGAATGGGATCGTGTCTGCCAAATCACTTTCTGTGTATACGGTAACTTTGGGTTTGTCCTGAATTTGCACAACTGCCTCCGCCTGATTGTTTTCTGGGATTTCATCAGTTACATTCAACTTCAGCCGATACGTATGACTCCCTTCTTCTGAAATCCGTTCTGTGAGTAAAGAGCGTACGTGTCTCCCGCTGGGTAGTGTCCATTCAAATTCATCAATTCGGGTGTCTTCGCGATAGAGGGTGGCGTTCAGGTTTGGGATACTCCCGTCGGTTTCAATCACTGCGTTGATTTCGAAGTTTTGTGCTTTACGGACTTCGGTGGGGATTTGCAACTGCACCACTTGAACAGCATCCTTGATAGTTTCGAGGGGGATCGTTAATATTTCGACACCACTTGCAGAGAGGAGAGGTAGGTAGTCTTTGATGGGTGTCCCGCCAGCGTTATGTATACCGTCGCTGAACAGTACGATCCGTCGATGATAATTGTCTGGCAAGAGGGCGATTGCCTGTTTGAGTGCTGTAAGCATATCCGTCCCGTCTCGCTGAAACGCCTGTTCTGGGAGTGCTTCCACTGACATTGCGAGCGAACCTACCGTCGGGGCATCCTGTTTGAGGCGGATTTCTCGTAGGATAGAGGTCTCCATCGCGAAACTGATAATACCGAATCGGTCAGTAGGTTTTAATCTCACAACAGCGGCATCTATCTCTCTAAGTGCCTTTTCGTGCTGTGTAGATGGAATGCTTTCGGAGGTATCAATCAGGAAAATGATTGCGAGACGTTGTTCTTTGTGGGTTCGGTGCAGATCAGCTAAGGCGAGGACCGCGCATAAAAACGCAGTGCTTCGGAGGAAGAAAATCGCGCTTTTCCGCCATTTTGCTGTGCCGCGATGTGCCCGGCATTGCACATAGATTAGCACAGGAATAGCAGCAAGTAAGCTTAAGAAAACGGGCGCGCGGAAATCAAACATAATATTTAACAGAAACTAATTACGGATTGCTGATTACCATTCCTCAATCAACCTTGTTGATTGCACCACATGCATTCCTGCCTCCGAAGCTTTGGCAAAAACGGTGTCTGCGGGTTCTGTATAGTCTACTATACCTGGTACAACAACCGGTGAAGTTAGGTCATCCACAAGATAGATTTTCTTTGCCAATTCAATATCTGTTTCCTGAATTTCTTCGAGCAAGTCGCTAACCGTCCAGGCGACGCAGTGGCTTTTTGCCTGTCCAGCGATAATCACACGATCGTATTCGAGAAGCATTTGTAGGAAGGTCCTGTTGCTTTCAGCGATCGGTTTTCCATCGGTGTCGTTAAGAACTTCGGGGCGCAAGACGGAATAGTTTTCCGTCAGCGGATTCTGTCCTTTGATTTCGTAATGTATTTGTGTCAGGCGCGCGATTGTATGGAAAAAGCAGGCTTCATCAACAGCAGAGACAACGGCATGCCCAATCCCACCGAGCATTGCATGGTAGGGCCATATCGCAAGCGGGTATTTCCCGGCTGCTGTAAGCACTTTGACATAGTGTTCGGCATAAGCCTTCAGCCATTCGTAGCAATTTTGGTCTCCCATCAGGCTCTCCGCAACAGCAGGATTGATACGCCATTTACCTGTTTCGATGTCTTCTTGTGTAATCAGGGTCTGTAGAGGTACCGGATGCTCACCTGCCTCGTTGATCCAAAAGACTTCGTGAAATATCTGCATCGCTGTATGTGTATCCATCGTGCAAGCGATTTTGCTGATATTGGGTAGATTGCGATAGATGAAATGACACAAGCGGATGTTATCCTCTACAGCACCATTCCCAGATCGTCCGCCGACGAAAAGTTCATACTCCGGGATGCAAAATGTATTTTGGACATCGACGAGTAACAAGCAGGTACTAAAATCATCTTCGGATACCGGACGGAGCGCGTGTTTCTCAGCCCATTCTTGGGCTTCACGTTGGCGTGCTTGGTATGGAATTCGCCAAACTTTATCTACCCGATCTGCATTGAAATGTGGCGGAAGTGGAAGTTGTGATGTGAACATAGTGATGTTCCTATTGCGCTGCAAATATTAGTGATCTCAATTAATGATTTTCAACACACCCCATTTTGTTCCTAGTTTTCCTTAGCGGTAAGTCCGTGTGAAATAGGCATTTGATTCCCTCTTAAGGATACCAAGTGTGTCTTTGTTCGTCAATAAAAAAACAGACTCTGTTAGATTTTACTGCAGATGAGACAGGGGATTATGAGAGCGCTCTATCTCATCATTGTTAACCGAAAACCCACGATTAACTTGCCATCTTTTGCTATGGCGATGTAAAGCATATCGCGTAGGGGCTAGCTCCCGTATTTGTAGGCTAACCTGTTAGGGTGTGTCTGCGTATTTATAGGCTCACCCGTTATGCTGTGTCTATGTATTTGTAGGCTAACCTGTTAGGGTGTGCCACAAAGTATTTTAACTTGACGATCTTCGTTAAATGTGATTTACTTAACGAACAAGCGTTAATTAGTTCCAAAAGGCATCCTCAGTGTCAAACAAAACCTATGGCAAAAACTTGAAAAAGAGAAAGATTGATGGTTTTCCGACCTGTATGATGACTATCTTCTGTTGGGTGTTGTCTCATTTGCTTGGATACCGAATGCTGAAGCCGACTGGGGCGTTGAGATCGTTATAGAAATCTATTCCCCGTGTCATGCTTCCCACCGCCTGTCATATCTATCCTTGGAGTTTTTATGAAGTTACTGACGATTGCAGCAACCCTGTCTATTCTTTTTGCTTGTGGGGTCCTCATCTATACAGAATGGGAAAAGCAGCACGCTTTGGAAGATGCACCGAAAAAGCCGATTGGAGACTCTACGGAACCCGTTAAGACCCAAGCGTTTCCCGTACAGCCGCCAAAAGCCGAGCAGAAGACTCAACTGCATCCGAGATTAACTTTTGAACAGACTGAGGACAGAAACGATCAGACAGGATCCCACCCAGAACCCTCCGCCCCAGATTGGCTTGACACCCAACCCCCTCCTGAACACAGTTCTGACCCCTTAGGAGACATGCTCGATAAAGAGCAGGTAAAGGCGCGCGGGGCTTATATAGAGGATCCGGAAACCCTGGAACTCGACGAACTCATTGCGGCGGAACGTCAACAAGTCATTGAACGATTTGGAGATATTCCTGCAGTGAGTCTTTATACTTCTTTGAAACCAAAATATTTGCTTGGAAAACTACATGTTGACGAAAAAATAACTTTTCTAAAAGCCCAATATTCACTCTTCCCTAACGAAAGTACCCGGAAGTCAATTGTCTTAACCGAATGGCAAAAATCGAGGGAGGATAGAGGCGTTAGGGATCAAGATCCAACAGAGGCGGATCTTGAATACCTCAGAATCCCAGGGGATTACTGTCAGAAGGACAAAAAACCGTTTAACGATTACCACGGAATAAGATCGGATAGAACCTACACCTGTAGTGACTGCGGTATTTCTATAGATAGAGACGTAAACGCAGCCGTCAACTTAAGCCGGGTCGCGGTGGGATACACCGAGACGTAAAACGGTTGTCGAGTTTCTGTCCGTCCTCCGTAGCGGAGGCACGAGATGACGAAACAAGAAGCACACGCCTTTAGGCGGTGTGAGTATCACAGGGGACTTCACAACGATTATATCGGCATTATAACATATCTTTTCTGTAGATTTCACTCTTTTTTTGCTTGCAATTTATGCAGCAATCGTCTATCATAGAATGGGTTGCTACAGATCCGGTTTTGTAGCCTATTTTTTCAACAAAGTGCTTAACACGAACAGCATGCGGAAATTTTTTAAACCACTCCCAGATTTGGAAGAACGACTCGATGATGTCAATAAGCGAGTGCGGCGGGCACGGCGAGACTTGGATTGGCGAACTCGGGAAGCCCGCATTCCGCTTGATATTCAAGAGGATTTCGGTATCTCTGAATTACAAGGCGATGTGATGTTCCTGTCAAGGAACGAAGATCTACATCATAAGGTGAGGAACCTCGTGCATTCCGCAGGTTATGGATGCGATATTCCAGAACGCACTGGGGAAGCCATCGGTATGCTGAAGGTGGCAAGATATCGGATGGTAATCCCTGACTGTTTGCGCCGCTCGCGGCGGAGACTCTTTGAATATGTTGAGAGGTATCAGCCTCATGTGAGAATTGTTCCTATTGTCCGGAATAACACTGCAGGACGACACGTGATGCGTTTGGGCAGCTACAGTTTTCTGTTAGGACACGATTTCGATCCAGATCAATTGCGTACCTGTCTGATGAGCTCACTTCAGTTACGGCATGAAGTCTGTTGGTTGTTGGCGCATGGAGAACGCTGCAATCGTTCGTGTATAGACGGTTTTGAACCTGATGAAGAATTTAGAGACCTGGAATAAAGAAGCCGATCGTCTGATCGCTTTTGATTGGGCTACGCGTGGGTCATGGCTGAGTTTCAAAGATGTTCGGAAAATAAAAAGCATATCTTGTGTTTATGACTACGCACCCGACGCGTAACTTCACATCTCAGCAGACTATGGCAACAAATTTAGAGTTCAAGGCACAGTGTGAGTCGCTTGAGAGTTTCTATCCGAGATTGGCTGAGTTAAATGCGACACATCGTGAAACTGTCCATCAGATTGATACGTACTTTTATGTGAGGGCGGCGGACGGCTCTTCAATATCGGGAACTTGCAAACCACGTCTTAAGTTGCGGGAAGTTGAGGGGGTCGGCGAAGCGTGGCTCATCTACTATGAACGTCCGAACTATGACATGTCCCGTTACAGTCAATACCAACTCTGCAAGATCACCGATCCCTCAGCCCTTAAAACGCTGCTAACCACCGCATTCGGTGTCAAGACAATTGTCCAGAAACATCGAGAAGTTTGGATGTTCAATTGCACACGTATCCATCTTGATACGGTTACTGATTTAGGGCGATTCGTTGAATTGGAGACAGTGTTTCAGGAACAAACTAACACTGAAGCCTTAAATGAACATCAACACGTTAAAACCATGCTTCGCTTAGACTCTGCGGCCCCGGTGGCTGTTTCCTATAGCGATCTCATTATGCAAAAGTCTTGACTAATTTGGGTGAGTTGCAGTTCGCTGAAATAGAGTTACATCTATAGAAATCTATACCAACTTGGTAATTTTTGGACCTTGTCGGAAAAGTATTTGACAGAGACTCTATAAATGTGGTATAAGTATCGTCCGAATGCTAGCCGTGTTAGGATTGGTGAAGCTGCTGAGATTCTCGGTGTTCATGCTCAAACGGTTCTGGGTTGGGCGGAAGGGGGTCTGCTTCCCCTTGTGCAAAGCACCCCGAAAGGCCCTGGCCTTTACAGTCTTCAAGTACTGTTAGGTGTCCATGATGTGATCTATCCGACTACGATATGACTGAAAACATAAGAAAATTCGGAGCCCCGCAGTGAAGAGTCGACAGGCACTTACTATTTCCGCGAACGGCTCTATTCGAGTCGAACCGGGCGTTTCCTCTCTTAGTTGACCCGCTTCGTGCTGCCGATGCCAACCGGAGTTTCAGGATAGGTTACTGCCCCAGAATGCCAATCAGGAAACCGAATCACCTATTTACCAGCAACGGTTGACACCAAAGCAGAACCCGTTAGGGTGTGCAGCTCAGATATGAGAGGGTCCCTGTGTTCTGGGTCTGCTCTTTTGCAAAAAAAGCAAGATAAGCATTTTCGCAGAAAACCTATTGACTTTCCACAAAGAAGCAGGTATAATACTCTTATATGGCAGACTTCACCGAGATCCTCTCTTATTTCAAGGACTCCCTGGGGCAATTCGCAGATAGGAGTGCGAAATGGCTGTTAGCTAACCCAGAGAACCTGCGCGGGCTCTTTGAAATCATCGGAGAAGCCCTCGTGGCGTCTCTTGACTTCAGTCAAGTGCAGCACGTCAATACGACCTTTATAGCTGATAACCTCCGCGAACAAGAGTCGGATATGGTGTTCCTGTTGCCGTTTCGGGATGCTGAGGCGACAGAGGTGCTGCTCTACATCCTGATAGAACATCAATCCACGGTAGACCCTGTGATGGGGTTTCGTATGCTGTCTTACATGTATCACATCTGGGATCAGCAAGGGCAGGGGTGGGTTGCTGAGAGGGTTCCGAAGCGTCAGTGGCGGTTTCGCCCGGTCATTCCAGTGGTGTTTTACCCGGGTTCATCAGCGTGGCACCCGGTGATTTCGATGGAGGTGCTGCTGGATGTGCCGGAGCCTTTGCTTCGTTTTGTTCCGCGGTTTGAGACGTTATTTTTAGGCCTTCAGTGTGAATCGGATGGGAGTTTACTGAGGGCTGGGGGTGCGTTTGGGTGGTTGCTGCCGGTTTTGAAGCGTGCGGATGTGGTTGATTCTGGTGTATTTGTATCGGTGTTAGAGACGTTGGGTGCTCATGTGAGTGGGTTGCGTGTTTCTGAGCGTGCGTCTTGGGTTCAGGCGTTATGTTATCTGTATGCGTTAGTTGTGCACAAGCGTTCGGTTGCGGAGCGTGCCGATTTAGATCGTATCGTCTCCGAGTATCGGGCGACTTTGGCACTTTCTGAAGAGGAGGTAAATCTCATGCAAAGTATGGCGGAGCATTATCTGGAACAAGGCATTGCAAAAGGGATCAAGCAGGGCAGAGAAGAGGGCAGAGAGCAAGGTGCGTGGCAGATGAGTATTGAAAGCACGCTGGCAACCCTCAACGCCCGGTTCCCACAGGCAGATGTCACCGCCCTGGAGCCCAGACTCCAAGCGATCCAAGACCTGAACCAGCTGAAACGTCTGAATCTCACGGCTGCCGTCGTTGAAACGTTCACTGCTTTCCAAGAACACTTAGCGGAAGCACGCACGGATGTTGAACACAGCACCGACTTAACATCAAACTCGTCTGGATAAAAAGTTGTCGTGTATCTGGGAGGTTCAGTTTACCCTGAAAAAAATAAAAAAAAGGAGGGAGAAACAAAGTGAAAAACTTTTGGTTGTTGTTGCTCATCGCCATGGTCGTAGTAAGTGGCTGTGGTGGTGAGGATATAGAGACTGGAGATATCCTTGGAGAGAAGGTCTCTCAAAACACTGATTTGATTGCTGCCGGAGAACTCCGGCAGGTGACAGAGGAAGTTCCGGGGGCTCCGGCAAGAATACCTCCTTGGGAGAAAGGGTGGCATCCAAAAGACGTGGAATCCACCTGCTGGGAAAGCTGGAGTCCGGAGAGTGGATTTTCCGGTCAACTAGACAGGAGCACGGGTGTCGAAGTGGGTACCACCGTGTACACCAAGGTGGTGTTCCCAATTCCAATTCCGATAACCTTCTCGGATTCTGGGGATGCACCAGCACCTCTGCTCTACTCCCGTATCAGTGGTGTGCGGAAAGTAGACTACCGGATGCTCCGGTACGATGCTGAGCTCGGAGATGGGGACGCAAAACCCTTGAGCAGGGGGAGCAAGGCAAAGGAATTCGTCTGCAGGTTTGATCTGCAGACAGGAGATGCTGAGCGGTCGTTCTTAACCAACGGATGGTATGGCAATATTGTCATGCTCTCAACCCACCCAAAAGTCTGCGACGTGGGACAAGACAGCACGGCACCCATCAGTGAATTCGTCTACACCCCGCAAGAGGATGACAGACAGTTCTCAGGATGGATACATAGGTATCCCACAGAGAAGAGATTACAAGGAAACTAGTCGTGCCAATGCGCAGCCAGTAGCCGGAGCAACCGTAACCATCGTCTCGGGAGATCGTGCCGGTGAGAAGGTCATGACCAACGCAAGTGGTCAGTACCGGTTTCCTGATTTCCGGGGACGTAAGGTACACATTCGAGTAGAAGCTTCCTGTTATGAAACAAAGGAAGCGATAGTCTACCGATCTCGAGCTACACGACTACCCACAGGACCAATCCCCACATTCAAGGGTAGTGATCCACAGCAAAACCCAGGAGTCGTCGTACTCGGAGCCCAATGGCCAGACACCGTACGAGAGATCCTTGAACGAATGACTGTAGTACCTGATGTGCTACTAGCATTCTGTGACCTTCCTGGTTCAGCAGGATTCTACAGAGACGGATTGGTATTGATGGCGATAGATTTTCCAAGTATCACCTCACTAACCATCGCACACGAGCTGATGCATGCGCATCAGGGGTACATCTCGCTCTCCACCGGGCAAGGGTGGGAAAGATCTCCTGAGGGTAAGGCATTCGCCCAGGCAAGGAGTAAGGATCTCCGAAAGCATGGGAAGGTCAACTTTGATAGCTACCCAGAGTATCGCTCCGACCCCTTCGAAAACGCCGCAGAATCATTTGCCAAGTGGTGGGTTGATCCAACCGGCAGGTGGAGTGAGAAATTCAGAGTGAAAGCCCCCAACCGCTCCAAGTGGGCAGAGGAGTGGATCTGGAAGTAAAATTCTCCAAAACACACACCCCCGTCTCAAAGAGACGGGGGTGCTTCACATATATCAAAAAAAAAGATATCCACGAGCAACATACCAGAAAGAACCATTCCTCCGGTACACTACACCTGTACATATGCAGATCTCTCTCAAAACAATCAGTATTGGTAGTACCCTACTCCTCATCACCCTCCTCAGCCTCACAAATACACAAGCTGCTCCCCCCCCCCCAAGACAAAGCCCCCTCGACATCATTAGACCCTGTAGTGCAGGAGAGTATGCACAAATCAACCAAAACGGCCTCGTCTGCACCTCAGCCTCAGACACCACCGCACCAGTCTGTGAGGAAGAACTAAACTGCTGCAGAGCACAAGAATTTGTCAAAATCACCCCAGACGGACTCACCTGTATACCCGTAAACCGAACCCAGAATACGGTATGTGGATATGATGTAGGACAGAAACCCTGTAGTGACTGTCCCCCAGGAGGCTGCTGTCCCCCCTACACCTTCGCAACCATCACCACGGAAGGACTCAGGTGTGCGGGAATACCAGTCTGGGGAACCACAACCCTCACACTCGCAGAGGGATCTACCTACCACTACAACCTCTTTGATAGAACCAGACGACTCAGGATCACCGGCATACAACCCATCAAGCTGGCAATTGTCCAGGTACCAACCATACCAGCAGGCATACAGGTATCCCTCAGTGACCAGGGAATCCTCACCATCACCACCCCAGAGATACATGACAACACAAGAAGCCAAATAGATGTAGCAACCCCCCTCATCCTCTCAGCAACCAACACCACTGCAGGTATCACCAATACCACCACCGCAGGCGGTAAAATTCCTCACAAGCCTGCTAGAATCGCCTGCACTAAAAGCGGAATCATCAACTCGTGGTGGCCCGTGAACGTATAGCCTTTTCCGCCTATCTCCGTTGGACGTTTGACGACATTCTCTACCGGGCGATATTGCTGATTCATGTCGAAATTAGCAGTCGTGAAATGAGATACCGTATTCCCTAAATTTCGCGCGATTGTTAGAGCCTTCAAAAAGACTTCGGGTAAAATCACAGCAGAACCCAAATTGAGGACAACCCCGCCGCCTTCCAGCTCTGCTACTAACCCTGTCAACAGGCGAAAATCGGTAAAACTCGCAGCACCGATAGCAGCGCCGCTTGCTGCAGGATGCTGATGGATAATGTCTGTGCCGATAGCGACATGCACCGTAATTGGGACATCGTATTGGACACCGGTAGCCAGAAGACTGGTCGCGTGATAAGGCGCGTTCATCTCTACGAGCTGTTTACCTAATGCTACTCCCATCCCAATACCTATATCCGCGGCGTGCTGAATTGCCGTGTTCATCACGTGTCCAGTCTCCTCCCACATCCCGAATTGTCCGGTTTGGAGATACACGGAGACATCTTCAGACGTCTCTCCGATAAGGGCAATCTCAAAATCGTGGATACTGCTCGCGCCGTTGAAGGCAAATCCGGTAATCACACCACGCTTTGCCAAAGCGATGAGGAGCGGACTCAATCCACATTTGATGACATGTCCACCCATCATTGCGATAACCGGCTTCTTTTTTTGATACGCTGTGACGATATCTTCAACGAGTGCTAAGAAATCTGAGCCTTTGAGAATTTTCGGGAGGCTCGCTAAAAATGCGGACATATCCGTTTCTGATTCTGGCAGCGTCGCAAAGTCGTGAATCGAAACTTTGTTGATACGTTCCTGAAGTGGGTAGGTCGTCACGGAAGACATATCAACCGGTGTCAGGGTTTTTTCCATGTCTTAAGTCCTCTGATAATTTTAAATGAAATGTTATGCCAATAATGAACCAGAAAAGCAACACCGTGCGTTGATGTAGAATGTTATCTGCGAGCCCATAAACAAGCGCGGAAACGAGGAATCCACTAGCTCCCATAAAGGTCCCCATTCCCCAAAAATCTGTTGCCTGCCGCATGGCATATACAGATTGGCAGAGGATTGCTACCATCCACAAAAACAGCAAAAGCGATGGAGTCCCGTGCTCGGCAGCGATGTGCAGATAGATGTTATGTGCGTGATAAGGCGTGTCGTATTGGTCAAGGGGTCCGTTGAGGTGGTATTCATAACGAAATCTACCGGGGCCAATTCCGGTGAACGGATACTGTTGAATGAATTGTAAGGACATTCGCCACCACTGTGGACGTTCACCCATGAAGCCTGCGGGATGTGTAATCATTGTCTGGAAACGGGTCTTAATGTGCCGCGGCACCCTATCAACCATTAGCTGACGAATGTTTGTATTCAGAAGCAGCACACAACATACAGTGCTCATTAAAGCCACTGCCAATAAGCCCCGTTTCCGCGAAGGAGTTGTGGATAGCGTGCTGATAGCAAGATAGGACATACTAAGGACAAATGCAAGGGCAACACTCACCCACGCCGCACGCGTCAAGGTTAAGACAAGATTCACGCTCATCAAGACTGAGATTATTCCTAATATTACGGTTATCGTTATCAGTTTTCGGCGTTCGGCGTTTGACAAAGCGGAATCTTTACTGATGATCGATTGCTGTTCCCCAGACTTCTGACGGTTTCTGAGGGTTGTCTCCCTGATTGCCGATTGCTGACGGCTGATGGCTATTAAACCAACAAAAAAGTAGCCTGTGACAAATGGAAGACTCAGCGCTAGGTATGCTCCGAGATCATTGGGCATCTTGAACGTCCCCGTGAGACGTTGCTCAATCATATATACCATAAGGTGTGTTTCACCTTTACGGATTGTATAGCGTCTGTCTCTCGCCGGATCGTCAATACGCCAGGTGTCGGGTTGTGCTGACGGTTTTCTGTCGGTTACATGGAAAGCCGTTTCCGATAGGGGGACACGGCATGTACGCAGTTCGGCGCGTAATTCGTCCGAGAATCCTTCTGCTACAGTAAATTCCGTCTGAAATTCTAACCCAATTCGCCCCATAAAGCCGAGTGCTAAACGGGTGTCGTTTATATAATACCAGAGTCCGAGTGTAGAAGAGATACCCGCTGCAGCGATAAAGGCAATGACGACATGCTGCCACCGATTTCCTAAGCAACTGTGAACAACAGCATAAAAGAGTAGGATCGCCCGAAGTAATTTCCAAAAGTAGCCGAGGCTACTCGTCGAAGGGTGCGGTGCGAAGATCGAGGCTATGAGTGCTAACCCCAAAAACAACGCAATGGGCAGGTCAAGCGGTGTACGTCGCCAGCCAAGTTTCCGTTCCGAGACGACGCGTCCGACCCATCCAAATAACACAAGCGAGAGTCCAATGTTAAGGAAGGCCGTCGAATAACCGAACGGAAGTGCTAAAACGAAGACGAAGAGTCCGATATAAGTTGCGATATTAAAGACTTTTGCCGATATCCACCGTGAGGGAAACAGAGATTTGAGTTCTGACATAAAGGCAGAGAAAGTTAGGGCTCTTCATGGTGAACCTTAGAATTAATTAGACATTCAGCGAATCAACGTCAGCATGCGCGTGTAGTATTTTGCGGGGGCGGTTCGGAAACTGCACCTACATGGGGCAGGATGAATGTTTGTTTATTTTTTGAGGGTTACCACAATTTTAATTTCTTGATATATTAGCATCACTGCCAGATCCACGCAAGGAAAAAGGCTAACGGTCTCCTGGCATTTGCTGTGAATATAACTTTTTCCCTTCTTCCTGAGAGATATCCTCCATTCTGCCAGAATCATACACATTTCATTTGACTTTCTTTGAAGGGCCTTCCTTAACCCTCTCCTTGCTTTTGCAGTGGGGCCATCCCCGGCGTTTCGTCCGTTTCGCCAGAAAAACTTATGACAAAAAGCAGTATTTTGGGGTATCCTTAAGAACAGGTCGCGGCGGGGTACACCGAAGCAGAAGTGGTAGGGTTTCAAACCTCAGAGGGGGGGCGTTTGAGAAGTCAGGCATGAGAAGTTCTTGTGGAGGATTTGCAAGGCCGTGTTCACCCGCTGCGGCGAAAAACGTTGCGGGGAGAGGTGTTTACGGATCAACGTTTCAAACCCCTCGTTCGTCGGCAGTTCAAATGTTTCAAGCCCCTCAACCGTTAGCAGTTCCGGTGGGGAATTTTCCGAACCCTCCTCAAAGGTGATGATGTGCGGTTCGCGGGCAGGCGATGCCTCCGGGAGCGGCACATCGTTTGCCGGAGGGGGCTCTTCCGGTAGGACATCCGGGGACATCAACGGCTCGTAGACGTGTGAAGATTCCACCCCCGGCGTTGCTGTCTCAAGTGTGCTGCCATCCACGAGGGCGTGACGAATCCCCGATGTCCATGCCGTGAGCGTCTCTTCTCTCTGAACACCGGCTCTATTAAAATAGCCTTGAATCCACATCAAAACTCCCATCAGGACGATTCTCGTTTTTGATAGTGGAAACGTAGGCAGAACACAGTCACGGGACCATCGCCTACGCCTCCTTCACAAAGGTTTCAATACACAGTTTTTCGTTACCGGTGACTGGTGCAGTCCGAGCTAGTGTCGGCTACGGGCTCACCATAGTTATGGCACCCACTATCATAGGGGACACTCACGCACAACGTCTGAGCATCATGAGGCCCACGCCAGCTACATGACCAACCATTATAACTTTGGCAGTCGTTGAAGCGATAACCGTATGTAGCTAGGTAATGGGGGTGACTACATGAGGTATTGTCACATCCGGGGCTAGAGCTTCGGATGCACCTCTCATCTGAACCCGTGGCTTGCAAAAGGGACATCTCCGTGTCCGAAAGTGCTAAAGGCACATCGGTATCATCGGGAATGGCGACATAAGCCACCCCAGATAAAAGTAAAACTATAGCGAG
Source organism: Candidatus Poribacteria bacterium (assembly GCA_965202725.1). GTDB lineage: Bacteria > Poribacteria > WGA-4E > WGA-4E > WGA-3G > WGA-3G. Next base: position 1,228,228 of record OZ241845.1, on the reverse strand, counting down.
GGTAGGAACACCAAAATTTTGCTTTCATCATATTCTCCTTTTTTACCTATAGAAATCTATTGGCGGATTGTTAAGAGTGAGTTGATTGCGCCATCGCATATCAAACTCGGGGTCAGGAAAAAAACACTTTTTTCGCTGACATTTTCAGGTGCGGGTCGTGTCCAGCACCGTGGGCATCGGCAGTCCTGCCCCGAAAGCGGAGCAGCGCGGCGGTGGATGTGTCTAACAATCGCAACACTGGCTTGCCGATGAAATATACGTTCTATCTGTTGGTGCAGATCGGCAAAACTTTTCATCTCCGCGGATCACCCGACACCGCTAACACGCAAACGTAGTCTTGCCCAATCGCTATGCTGATCGGACGGCTTGCCTGAAGCGGAGTGACAGATAAAAGTTGACGTCTCTCTGTCTCTGGGGTATTCTCTATTCTCCCTACGCGGAAAATAGCCAAGAACCCCTTTGCATTGACGACGTAGAGCTTTGCATCCGACAACTGAAAATCTGTGAGGGATCCCATAAACCGTTTTGTGTCGGTATCTATCGTCTCGCTTGAGGGATCTTCGGCGATTTGCTGCATTTCGCCGAGGGCTCCAAGACGATATGCAAGTGTCGGCTTTCGGCGCGTGAGATGCTTTTTCTCGATTGTGGCGAGGTGCTCCCGACACTCCGCTTCTATCCTGTAGTAGCCCACGCTTGAAGTCATCTTGTGAGCAGCCCGTCTGCGTGCATTGTAAATGTTTATGTCAGTTGTCGGCTCTTTCAGACGCTCCACTCCCAGAAACTCAGACGATGCCCGGACCTTTTCACCTTGATTGCTTTGGAGTTGTAAAAAACCGTTTCCAGACAGGAGGGGCCTCGATAGCCCCCCCGGAAATCTGTTTGAAGTCGAGAGCGTAACCTGTTCTACCTCAGTCCCGTCGCCTTTTGGACTCAGCAGCCACCAACGTTTCTCCAGTTTTACGGCGCTCAGTAGCCGTACCTGTCCGAAATCTATAGAAAAAACGTATAGGGTGTCATTCTCGCCGACAACATAGAGATGATCTGCATGAACAGTGATGTCTCTGAGGGCGTGCCGATAAGGTAACTGCTCAGTCGAGGCCACCACAGGCGAAGAGGGCTGCGAGACATCAACGAGATGAAAACTTTTTCGCGTTGCGACAACGAGATGGTGGCCAGAGGCAAGCACCTTACCGATGGCATCACTAAACGCGAGGGAGGTCAGATAAACAGGACGCTGCGGGATAGAAAGATCTATCGCGTGCAGGTGGCTTTCAGTTGTGAGATAGGCATGTTGTTCTGCTAAGATGACGGTGTTTTCTGGCGTGACACGAAACGGTAGCCGGATGGCAGCCGCGAGCGTCGGATATGCTGGATCCTCGGTCTCTATCACTGTGAAGAGGGTCTCTTGTGGTTTTACGGCGGTAGCCGTCATAGGCGGGCCAGTCCCTTTGCTGCTGCACCCAAGGGTTACAAGTGTGAGGAGCGTTAGACTCAAGAACGACAAAAATGTGAGGGGCAAACCGTTTTTCATTGCGTTTTCTCCTTAGGCATGTGCATATGCTTTGTTTCTTTTCAACTTGTGTACGTCGAGGCGTGACATGTCTGACAACTTGCGTTCCCAGCATACATGCCCCCGGTTGAAAGAGGTTCTTGTTCCACAGCCACCGCCAGGTTTTCAGCGGAGAGCATCTGTTGATAGAGATGGAGCAGATCTATCATCCGGGGTGAGTCGGATATGTGCCGAAAGCAGTTGCATCTGGGGCTTCCCCTGTTAACTCCGCCCTTGTGTTTTCCTCATAGACATCAGATCGTTGGGAGATAACCCCGACAATGCCTACTTTTCCTTGACGTTTATCCAGCTCCACGTTTCATCTGTTGCAAATAATATGCCAACTCAGAAACACTACGGCTACGCTACACATCAGTGGGTCTGCGTATTGCAACTGCACAAATCAGTGCCGGCCAGCAAACAAATTGCACGAATCCGTGCAGCCCGGTAAGACGCGCCAAGATCGAGAATCAAAGATGCTTCCGAATATTCTCGGCAACGCTGCGAGGTATTCCTTTTACAGAGAGCAAGCCCTCCAAGCTCGCCGCCCGAATCGCCTCAATCGAACCGAAGGGAGATTGGAAACAGCAAAGGTCTTCATAGCTTTCTGTGCTGCACTCAGCTTGTGCGTGTCTTTTCCAAGTGCACCTACGATAACGAAGGCATGGTTTTTATACTGTGCCCTTTTTGTCGTCAGGATCAGGTGAGAGCGAATTAAAAGGTGTTGGAAAATTTGTTGGGATGTAATACAATATTGTTACTTAAAAAATCCAAACATATCTAAAAGAGAGCGTGGTGCATTTAACTGCGTTTACAACATTTAAAGGGGATTTCGCCATGCGTTTTACAACCAGCCTCATTGCATCACTTCTGGCGTGTTGGCTTATAGGTCAACTTTTCACACCATCTGCCTTGGCGTTTATTGAGCGAGAATATACCCTTCGCGAAGTCGTTGATGCCTGCACGAACATCGTCTTCGGCGAAGTAGAAAGTGTTGACAAAAGACGGTTGCGGGGTGTTATTACCGTGAAAAAGGATGTCAAAGGGAAGAGCAATCTCAAAGAGATTAAGATGAACTTCGCTACAGGGCATTACAAGCAAGGCACTTCGCCAGAAAAGATAGTAGGTTTGCTCAAGCCCAAAATGCCTATCATCGTTTTCTACCGCGAACATTACGGTATTGATAGTATGTGTTTTATTGATAATACATGGTTTCAGATGCGCGCCTATCGCAGCGGCTACAGCGGTTCTTGGTGGACCTTTACACACATTGACCCGATGATGTCACGCACGTTTAATGGCAAAACGAGGGCGTTCCAAAAGGCTCTGATCGACATGTTAGCCGGTAAAATGTGGGTCGGCGTACCGAAAGATGCGATAAAAGTCTTAGTCTTGACCGCAAACAGCACACACCCGACATGGAGCCAGACCCCTGTTTACACCAACACAGCGACTTATGAGTATCAGGCACTCAGGTCCGTGAAAGAGGTAGGGACACGCGTCGTGTCACATGAACTCACCAGGGCACACGCGCTTCCACAATTAGAAAACGCTGATGTGTTGTGGATCGGTTATGAAGAGATCTCAAGTTATGGACACTACCTCCTTTCACCTGAGACGGAGAAAAAGATTAAGGCGTTCGTGAAAAACGGGGGTGTCGTCGTTGTCGCGGGGCAGGACAGCAGTACCGAAAAGCCGTGCGAAACCGGGTGGTTACAAGGGAAATTGAAAGGTATTGAAAGCCCACCTACCCAGAAGTTTGTCGTTACTGAAAAAGGCAAATCTCTCTTCTCCACACCCAACAAGATCGAGTCAGGCAAAATCTTTATTGATGATGCGTGGACGAACTGGAATCGAAGCGATGAAATTTTTGCGACCACCGAAAATAAAAAAGAGTTAGTTGTCGGCGCAAGACGCTATGGCAAGGGGATGTATGTTATCACCAGCCTTCGCAACGATAACCAGTATACAACTGCGATGAACAAAAAACTCATAGAGAATATTATGCACTATGTGGTCAGCGAAATCAAGTAACGGCGATTTGTGGGAGTGTAATTTTCACATCTCTACATAAACTTCGCGACAACCAGTGTGATGTCATCGTTAGTAGTTTCGCCTTGTTGATGTACGCGGAGATCCGACAGGATCTCATCTTTAATTTTTTCGGGAGACAGATGCCATTTTTTGGAGATCAGGGATTTGAGACGTTCGAATCCATACATTTCCGAGTCCGGGTTGAACGCTTCCGTGATACCATCTGAATAAAGGACGAGCAGATCGCCCGGATGCCACGCCACCTCTAGACTGTGGTAGTCCGATGGTCCCGGGAAAAATGAAATACCGACCGGTAGGAATGCAGATGCTAATTCAAGCGGATCCTCGTCTTCACTGTTGGATCTATTCGGGTCAGCACGATACAAGAGCATCTGCGGATGGCCCGCGTTGATGTATTCCAATCGATTGTCCGGATGAATAATCAGATAGCAGCAGGTTATATAGATAAAGGCTTGCGAGTCTTCTTCTATGACACGTGTAATCGCCTTCATGACTTCTGGCACGGAAGCGTCAAAACGAATCTGTGTTTCCAAACAGCTTTTCGTCATCGCGGCGACCATCGCTGAGTGGTAACCGTGCCCCATAACATCACCGATAAAAATAGCGACTCGGTTTCGGGAGAGTTCCATGTAATCGTAATAGTCACCGCCAACACTATTCGCCGGTTGGCAATAACCAGCGGTCTTGACACACGGATGCGAAATTTCTTGATTCGGCAGGAGGGACTGTTGGACTTCAGCGGCGAAGCGCATCGATTCTTCTTGTGCGATTTCTTTACGGATAGCACTCATCTGAATCTCAAGGTCGCGTCGGATCTTTTCATTTAGTACCCGAAACATACCGCTGCCAATTCGGGGTTCACGTGCCATCGCGTTGAAGAAATCGTTTCGGGTGATACGTAGGAATCGGGTCGGCTTCACAGTTTTGACAGTAGCGCTCCGGGGTTTACTATCAATCAAGGCGATTTCGCCGAGACAGTAGCCTTTTTCATCAAAGAACAAGACCTCCGTTCCCGCTTTGATAATACTAACTTTACCGTCAATTATAAGATAAAGTGAATCGCCTTCGTCGCCCTCCTCGAATAGCAGTGAACCCGTGGGATAAGTGACTTCATTTGCAATCTCAGCAATTGATTTCAGCTCAGTTTCTGGGATCTCCGCGAAAAGTTCCGTTTTTTGTAAGAATTTTAACTTGTCTGCTTCTGCTAACATTCACTCACTATTGAACCTTTGACTTTTTGTAGGAAATGTGTTAGAATTTGGCAATCTAAACAATTAGACGAAATTCGCAAATATAAGTTGAAGACAATGTGGGTACCTGCAGCCTCGTGCTATACGTTCGAGTATCTATTATGACACTGAAAAGGAAATTATGTCAATAACTGATTTTTTTCGAGGGAAAGTTCTGCTGATCACCGGTGGCACGGCGTTTTTAGGGCAACCGATGGTGGCGAAGATTTTGACTGCACTCCCCGAGGTTCAAAAGATCTATCTTCTCATCCGAAGCCGCACCGATAAAACAGGAAAACGGACCTCCGCGCAAGAGCGCTTAGAAAATGAACTCCTCGCCTCAGATGTTTTCGCTTCTCTCCGTCGCTTGCACGGCGAAAATTTTGATGGATGGGCAGAACAGAAGTTAATTGCCATTGAAGGTGAATTGACTCACGAACGTCTCGGATTCAGCGAGGCCGAATACCAACGGCTCCAAAACGAAGTACAGGTCTTTATTAACATCGCAGGGCTTGTGGATTTTGATCCGCCTTTTGATGATTCTTTGTGGGGGAACGCTCTTGCTGCTAAGCATGTGGTTAACTTCGCAAAAGGCTGCCAAGATGCCGTATTCCTGCATATTTCAACAGCGTACGTTCGGGGCAGCGAATCCGGACGGGTGCCTGAGGAATTACCGCTTCCCTATGAACGGTACGCAGCGCAGCATCAGGAAAAAACCGGGCTAGCTATTCCACAGACGCTCTCCGAAGAGATAGAAGGCCTGCTATCTCTCAGTGCTGCTATTCATGCTGAAGCCGATGCCCCTGAGAATCTTGAACGTCTCGAGCAAGTGGCTGAAGAACAGATAAAAGGGACTCGGAAAGGGAGGGAAGCGCAGGTAGAAGAATTAAAAGCGGCATGGCTTGAGGATCGTTTGGTCGAAGCAGGACTGGAACACGCCCGCTCGCGTGGGTGGAACGATACCTACACTTACATGAAATTCCTTGCCGAGCAAATGGTTATAAAGTTACGCGGTGATCTCCCGACTGCTATCGTGCGCCCCTCGATTATTGAAAGTAGTTTTGATGAACCTGTCCCCGGCTGGCTCGGAAAGTTTCGGATGTCGGAGCCGCTAATTGTAGGTTTTGGGAAGGGACGCCTGCCAGATTTCCCCGCAGACCCAAACATAATTCTGGATATTATTCCTGTTGACTTTGTTGTAAATGCAACCTTGGCAGCTGCAGCGGCGACAGCAAGACGGGGTGGCATTGAGGTGTATCATGTAGCAACGGGAACGCAGAACCCCCTCTACTTTCGAGGTATCTTTGAGGCGACTTACGACTACTTTGTCAAAAACCCGATGCTCGAAGATGGAAAACCGATCGCTGTGCCTATCTGGAAATATCCAAGTTTGGAAGAATTCCAACAGAAGTTGGACAGCCGTATGCGGCTCATTGATTTTACCACAGCGGTGCTCGGCCGCCTGCCGATACGCGCTGCGAAACGGAAACGCCGTCAACTTGTCCTGAAGCAGAGCGGAGTCAAAGCACTTCTGCATTACATCAAAATTTATGCACCCTACACTCGGACCAACTTTGAATTTGAGACTGAGAAGATGCAAGGGCTTTACACAGCACTTTCACCCACAGAACAGCAGCGTTTTAATTTCGATGTCTCGAAAATCCATTGGAAGCGGTATTTTCAAGAGATTCATATCCCTGGCATCAAGCGGCATGTCTTGAAAATTGAAGATACTACGGCAGATGATCCGCAGACAAAACCGAGTAAGGCGGACGCACAAGAGGAATCGGAGGAGTCTGTTACACCCACTGAACATATCTACCCGCAAACCATTGTAGACCTGATTAAGATCCAAGCATCACGAATTCCTGATAGGATTGCGCTGCAGATGGTAAATGAAGGGGAATGGGAAGAGTATACCTACGCAGAAACTTATACGCGATCGCGAGAAGTCGCATGGCGGTTATGGGAAAGCGGTTTACGTAAAGGGGATCGGGTCGTGTTAGTCTCGGAAAATCAGCCGGGGTGGTGTATTGCCTACCTTGCAGCTACCCAGATTGGGGTTGCCGTAGTGCCACTGGATGCCCAGACCCCTGCCCACGAAATTTTGGCGATTGCAGCATTCACTACTGCAAAATCGATTTTAGGCTCTGATGCCGTTTTGGAAAAGTCTTGTGTGGTTTTGTCGGAGGCGGGGAGGATGTTACAAAACATCAACAACGGCTGTGAGATTGTCGGTTCCGAACCTTCTGAGAATAGGACGCGGCCCTCTGAGATTCCTGCCGATTTTCCGAATGTGGAAATATCCCCTGATACCGTTGCCTCTATTATCTTCACGATGGGGACCACCGTTGACGCTAAGGGGGCAATGCTCACGCATGGAGGCTTCCTTTCTAACGTACGATCAGTCGCAAAAGCACTCCCACCAACAGATACGGAACGCATCTTATCGGCCCTGCCACTCTATCACGCTTTGAGTTTTTCGTGCAGTTTGTTGATGGCGCTCTACAGTGGGACGACTGCGACCTACGTCAATGCCCTTCGTCCGACCACACTTCTGAAGACGATGCGGGAGGCGAAAACAACCGCCTTTATCGGGGTACCACGCCTCTTTCAATTACTCCAAAGCACGATTGAACGACAGGCAGCGCGAGCGGGAACCCCCGGTGAAACTTTGGCGGAAAAGGCGAAAGCGATTATGGGCGGTGAAATTCGCGTACTCGTGAGCGGCGGTGCCTCGCTCCCCGAGGCAATTTATGACGCATTTCAGAAATTCGGTATGACAATCTACCAAGGCTACGGTATGACAGAGACTGCCCCGGTGTTGACTGTCAACCCTTACGAAAAAAGTAAGCGTGCCTCTGTCGGCCCGGCAGTAGAAGGGGTCGAACTCAGGGTTGAAAATCCGGATGCCGATGGTGTTGGCGAGATTGTTGCTAAGGGACCGAGTACAATGAAAGCATACTATCAGAACCCCACTGCTACAGCAGCGGCCATCCAGAACGGCTGGCTCTACACAGGCGACCTCGGTTATATCGATGCTGATGGTTACCTCTATCTTACGGGACACTGCAAAGACGTTATTGTTCCTGCCTCTGGCAAGAATGTCTATCCGGTCGAATTGGAAGCGCTCTATCGAGACAGTCCTGCTATCTCTGAAATTTGTGTCGTTGGGGTTCCGTATGAAGATGGATCCGATACGGCTATCCATGCCGTGATTGTTCCGACATCGCCGGATGAAACAACTAAAGCGACGATTCAACACCATCTCCAAACGCGGGCAAAGGTGCTGCCGAGTTACCAACAATTTCATAAGCTCCATTTCTGGGACAACGCACTACCTAAAACGCAGAGCGGCACCATAGATCGGCAGCACCTAAGAGGCAGTTTGCAAACACTTATGAAAGAGACGACAATGGAAGCAACCCCCCTGCCTCCAGTATCAGGCGGGGAACCTGAAACAGAAACGGCAGCGCCAAGAACTGATATACCACAAGACGTACTCTCTACGTTCTCACAATTGGCACGCATGCCAGCACACCAAATTCGCTTAGAAAGTCGATTGGATATTGACTTAGGACTTGATTCTCTCACACGACTTGACCTGTTGTTGATGCTTGAAACCAGACTCGGTGAGACGATTCCTGATGCGTTCCTCGCGAACTTGGAGACAGTCGGTGATGTCGTCAAACTCATCGAGATGTTTCAGTCTGAGGGTGAGAGACAGACGGAATCGATCGATAATTTCGGGGTAAGAAATCCTGTCTACGAGACGGAATTGCGGCAAGTGCCGCGATGGTATGCCCGTGCCTTCCGTGCTGTGATCACTGCGATCTATAGTAACTATTTTTCGCTGAAGTGCTATGGACTTGAACATATCCCGCGAGGCAAGCCATATATTATTATGCCAAATCACACGAGTCACCTTGATACGTTGGCGGTCATCACCGCGCTTGGAAAAAGGGCTTACCAACTCTGGGTGCTCGCTGCGCGGGACTACTGGTTCGCTACCCGTCTCCAGGGCTGGTTCGCTCGGACGTGTCTCAATGCGCTCCCAATAGAACGGGAAGGCAATTTTAGGGAGTTTCTGCAAGATCTGAGGATGGCGAACGCGGTGATGGCAGCAAATAACGGTTTACTTATTTTCCCCGAAGGTACACGTTCACTTGACGGTAATCTTCAACCGTTCAAACCGGGAATCCTCAGTCTGCTCATCTATGGTCCTAATGTCCCAATTATACCAGCGTATATTGACGGCACCTATCACGCGTTGCCAAAAGGTCAGAGCTTACCCAAGAAACACCCGGTGTGCATCATTTTTGGAGAGCCGCTGACTTTGCCACCTGAGGGGTGGGGTAATACCGGCGAAACACCGATTGATCCAGCCAAATATCAGGAGTTCTTGGAATTGGCACAGCGTCGCGTCGTAGCATTGGGAGCAGCGGTAAAACAGCGGAAAGGTGCTTAAAAATAATTATATTCGGATCCTAACATGAAAAAAAAAGTCGCTTTTTTTGATGTAGACGGGACGTTGTTGAAATCTACAATTGTGCATTACTACATTTGGGTACGGACTGCGAAAGCTCCGAGACTTCTGAAGTTGGTGTGGCTTATCGGATTCCTGCCGAAGATTGTTTCCTACCTGATTTTAGATAGGATAAGTCGAACTCGTTTCAATGAAGTGTTTTATCAGAACTATCGCGGGATGGAGGCTGCTGAGATAAAAACGTTGTCGGTAGAGATGTTTGAGACCTACCTTCGTCCGAAAATCTTCTCGGAAGCGGTATCAGAGATTCAGGAACACAAACAACAAGGCATGACGATAGTTCTCGTAACAGGGTCGATCGATTTTATCGTCCAACCAATTGCTGATTACCTCGATGTTGACGCTGTATTGGCGCCGCGGCTCCGTGAAGAAAATGGAAAGTTTACAGGCGAACTTACAACTGCCCCGCTCATTGGAGAATGCAAAGCGGACGCGATACAAGTCTATGCCAAGCAGCACGAAATTTCACTCAAAGAGAGTTATGCTTACGGCGACAGTCACTCGGATTTGCCTATGCTGGAATGTGTCGGGAATCCTGTCGTTGTAAACCCCGGAAAAGCGCTCCGACAGAAGGCACTTGACTCTGGTTGGGAGCTCCATGAATGGCTGTAACGGCTGTCAGCCGTCAAGTCGCTGCGCTTTCAGCAGCTAGGGCACTATGGATATTACAAACACCCTAAACCTCACAAACGAGTGCCTGAAAACCAATAGTTAATAGCCGACGAGAAATAAAAAAGGAAAACATCTATGAACATTAGGCGTTATTTTGAGTCCATGTCCGAACCGAACGACACGATGTTTATTGAAATTAGGGATAGATATCGGTTTACCCGCCGCGGGGACGATTGGGCTAAATTCCGTGAGGACATAATTCAACTCTTGGAGCAGACGGTTTCTGATGCGCTATCGCAAGAATTTGCAGCAGCAACAGAGGACTGGGTTTCTGGGGAGGAACCGTAGAGCGGAATATTCATTTTCTATTTCTGAGCGAATATATCTCATGTCAAATTCAATAATCCATGCACAGGCTTTGGAAACCGAAGGCAACTTAAGTGAAGCCGTTCAAGCTTACGATAGCATTCTTAACACAGCCGAAGAAACATCCATCCTCGCGCTCGCTAACTTTAGGCTTGGTACTATCTATCGGACGTGGCGGGAGCTCTTCACTGCCCATCGGTTTTTAGCAAAAGCACATCAACTCTCCCCAAGTGACACAGGTATCAGGGACGCAATTGAAGCTCTCAATCTGCATTTTTCGGAGAATCGGGATGTGGTTGCAGAGGAAATGGCCCGCAAGAACAGCGATCAGATTGTATCCCTCTTCCGAATCGCTACGGGGATTAAACTCATATCCATGAACAAACCCGTTCAAGCCTATCCATTACTCAAAAGCCGCACCAAAATCTTCCCAAACGCTTCCGTCGCCAAGCATCTCCTCACCGACATCCAGATTACCGCAGAAGAACGAAACTCAGCGATTGATTTCCTACTGGAACGAGAGTGGCTTGTTAGCACTAGTGCATCGCTTTACACAATAGCCAACAGTGGACTGTATGCCTTTTATACCACACTGGCCGAGTTGCACGTTAACAATGCGGATTATACAGCGGCGATACCGTGTTATGAACAAGCATTTTGGCTTGATCCCTCGCAACAGCAGTTGCGCTACCGGCAGGTTATCTGTCATGCCGAGACAGAGGCGTGGGACGCAGTGATCGAAGGGCTATCTCAGCTTCCGGATGAGGTGCCAAATGGCGTAAACCTTGAAGCGTATTACACAGCTGTTGCGCAGAGTTATCATCATGCCTATCAGGCAACCCAAGACGAATCTACGAAAACAAAGGTAATTGAGGCATGTGAGCAGGTATTGCGCCTGAACGAAAGGGCCCGGGAAATTTCAAGGCTGCTCACATCCTATCGGGGCAAAAAACCGTGGTGGCGTAGGTAGGAGATTGACAAAAACTGCTGTGCCTGGTAAAGTGATACTATACGTTGTGGGAGGGTTATAGCCGCGACAACGCAATTCTGAAAATCCTAAAGTTGGGTCAATCTTGATTCGGACATTAAGGGAGGACAAGTAATGGCAGAACGTTTAGCAATAGATGGCGGAACACCCGTTATCGCAGAACCGATACCCAGTGGGATGCACGGTCCGAGTGTCATAGATCAACGTGAGATTGATGCTGTGACCGAGGTCTTGCGGAGTGGTAAGCTTTTTAGGTTCGTTGAGGATTCAAACGTATCGAGTTTCGAGAAGGAAGCAGCGGCACACCTCGGTGCTAAACACGCCTTGATGGTAAACTCAGGTACCTCGGCGATCATCTGCGCACTCACCGGTGTTGGTATCGGCCCGGGGGATGAGGTGATTCTCCCGGGCTATACCTTTATCGCAACTGCTGCTGCTATTGTTGGAGTGGGTGCGATTCCGGTGATAGCGGAAATTGACGATTCGCTTGGCTTAGATGTCGCTGATGTGGAGCGAAAGATTACGCCGCATACCAAAGCCATTTTACCGGTGCACATGCAAGGTGTACCGTGTCGACTTGAGGCGATTGTCAAACTCGCAAAACAGCGTAACCTCTTGGTCGTTGAGGATTGCTGTCAATGCGTTGGCGGACAGTATAAAGGCAAATACGCAGGCACCTGGGGCGAGGCAGGGGCATGGAGTCTCAATTACTACAAAGTAATCTCTTGTGGAGAAGGGGGTCTCGTTTTTACCGACGACTATGATGTCTATGAACGTGCTGCGTTCGCGGCGGAACCCGGTCTGCCGATGTGGATGAGTGACTCTGAGTGGCAGAACAAACCGTTCTCGCGACAGTGCTACCGAACCAGCGAAATATTAGGTGCGATCGCCCGCGTACAACTTTCAAAGTTGGAAGACATCTTGGCACATACACGCAGACTCAAAAAGGCGTTCGTCGCCGAACTCGCAGAGGCCCCGAAGGGTTACATCCGGCAACATGTCGATGATCCAAGTGGCGAGTGCGGTATCAGTGCTGCGATTATTGTGAAAGATGTGAAGCTTGCTAAAAATTATGCAGCCGCGCTCAAGGCGGAGGGACTTAATGCTGGCACGGCTTACAATCAAGGCTTCCCGGATCGCCATATCTATACCTATTGGGATTCAATCCTATTCAAACATTCACCGGATGTATCAGGCTATCCGTGGAAAGATCCGCGCTACAAAGGCGATGTCGAGTATGCGCGAGATATGTGTCCGCAGACGCTATCCATCCTCGGCCGCGCGCTACGGTTCGGCTTCAACGTCAACATGCACGAAGAGCACGCCCGACTGATGGCAGCCGCTATTAATAAGGTGGACGCTGCGCTCGGATAGGAGCGTACCTATTTCGGGAAGTCTGGGATAACGTAGGTGCGCCGACCGATTTCAGTGAAACCGAGTTTTTGTGCAACACGGCGCGAAGCGTGGTTGTCTTCACCGCAACTCCACACCGGGACTTTGCCTTTCGCTTGAATTGCTTGCGCGACAAGGGCGGCAGCATACGTGGAAAATCCTTTTTTTCGCCACGCCTCCAGTGTAGAGACCCCGATGTCGGCATGTAGGTCGGTCTCTGCGTAAGTATGAGCGATAGCAACGATGTTGCCGTCCACAATGGCTCCAGCAGCGATGCCGCCTGTTATCATCGCTGCGTGTGTTTTGTAGCCGTTGCCTTGGACTTCCGCGGGTGCTTTCGATAGACGTTCAATATCTTCTAATGTCAAAAGGCGGACCTCGTGGGACGGGTTTGGACCCCCGAAGCAATGGACAGGTGATGAGAGTGCATGACAGACATCGCCGTAATAACGCATACGGGCACCGGTATCCGCTTCCATAAGTGCACCGAGCGACTCAGCGCACGCGCTATCCACGTTGATGCAGCTCCATCCGTCGGTGGCTTTCAACAGCTGCCATAGTGCATCAGCATTGCTTCCAAAACCGCACGGCTCGTCCGGGCAATACGCATCGAAAACGAGCGCTGCTGTAACGTTTGACAATGTACCAGTGATATAGGCATCACACATTCCCTGCTGTAAGCGGGACGCAGAGATAACCGTCATCGGTGTGTCGCCAATGACATCAGCCAGCGCGAGACATTCTTGGAACGTAAGTTTAGTCATTTAATAGGTGTAGGACTTACGCAATTTTGACCGTAGTCCCCTGTTCTGTAAGATGGAGACCTGTGAAAAACATAGGCATTCTGCTCTCCGCAAGCGAGGGGTAGGCTACAAAAGATCAGTTTACGTAAGCCCTAAGTTGTTAGTTATCAGTGGTTAGAAAGAACAGGTTTCTAACACAAGACCTGCAATCGAGAACCATCCCTCCGAGAAACCCAAATTATTGAAAACCCAGAAGGAGTGAAATGAGAATTACAATCTTGGGTTCAGGCACCTCAACAGGCGTTCCTGAATATAAATGTGCCTGCGAAACTTGCGAAGATGCACGGGACGTTAACTCAAAAAACCATCGGACCCGTTCGTCAATCCATATAGAGAAAGATGGAAAACATCTTCAATTCGACTTGGGCCCCAATTTCATGGATCAGATCGTCCGAAATCGAATTGATTGGATAGATGCTGTCCTCTTTACACACTCCCACGCCGATCACGTTAGTGGAACAAACGATATTGTGATGCCGTGCCGAAAGCAGCAGATGGATATGTCTGTCTACGGTCCCGAACAAACAATAGGCATCTTACAACGCAACTTCGATTATATGTTCACGAAGGAGACGTTCCAAGGCGGTGGGGTTGGACATCTACTGCCGAACGTGGTTGATGAAAAGGAGCAGTTGGAGTTGCACGGGTTCGAGATTCTGTCGATTCCAGTCGAACACGGAAACGTTCCTACCTACGGATACCGAATCGATAATTTCGGGTATTTACCGGATGTCAAAAGACTCCCACAAGCCTCACAGGAGCTACTAAACGGAATTGAGGTGTTGGTGATTGATGCCCTTAGCTTCAATCCGAGGCATCCGACGCATCTATCAATAGGTGAAGCCGTTGAAATTAGCGAGGCACTAAAAACGAAGGAGACCTATTTTACCCATATCATGCATCGCCTGGATCATCGATATTTTCCAGATCAGTGCGAAGAGATGGAGGTTGAACTCCCGGACAACGTTTATCTTGCTTACGACGGTCAGGTGATTCAGGTGTCTTAAATAATATTGCCTCGATTCGGAGATCGAGGCAATATAGAATTCACTTTATCTACCAAACCCACCGCCTTGTGGCGGTCTTCGCTGTTGTAGAATGACCCGATCGCCTTCGGTTACACCGCTTGTGATGACGACCTGTGTCTCATTCTGCATCCCCGTCTCAATGGCTGTTCGGCTCCCTTTAGGACTGCCATCGTCTAACATGACGGACTTCCCTTTTAAGAGATTCACTTGTGCACTCACACCATTCGCTTTTTTGTCTCCTTTGATAAGGAGCGATATAGTTGTGGGCCCTGGCATAATACCGCGCTGCGATCCGTCTAAACGGAAAGTGACGGTACCGTTTCCGACACTCTCGATCGTACCATTGAAGGTTTTCTCGCTGACCGTTTGCATCGTAATGGGCCGATTCGGCTTGAATGGGGATGTGTTACCGACCTGCGCGGTGACAATCGCGCCCTTTTCGTTGATAACTGCATCGATGGGAGCTATCAGCACGTTCTTCTCTTCATAAGTAATAATATCAACATCTGCACTCATACCTGGACGGAGTTCTTCTGGAGACCCCACTACTTCTACCATGACCTCAAAGGAGATGATATTATCCTGTTCCTGTCCGCTGGGTGAAATCTCGTAGACCCGACCTTCATAAGTTTGGTTTTGGAAGGCATCGATAGCGATTTCCGCTCTCTGATCCAGGCGTAGCCGTTCCATATCGACCTCGTTAATGAAGGTTTTGACAACCATTTTGGAGGGGTCAACGATTGTCATAAGGGGTGGGCTCTGCGAGAAGGCGGAGCGACCGGAGGTCACGATTTCTCCTTCTTCGAGTTCAAGGCGCGTAACGATGCCCGCCATCGGTGCCCGGATCGTAGTCCACTCAAGCCGTTCAGTTTCGTTTTTCAGACTACTTTCCCTGCGAAGTTTATTCGCTTCGGCACTAACTTTGGATTGCTCCGTCAAGGATTTCTCATTATCGAAAGTGAGCATGAGCTCTTGCAGCTGCGTTTCAGAGTTATCAACGCGGAGTTGCGCTTCTTCCTCGCTTTTTTTCCGCATTTTTTTGAGGTTCTCAAGGTTCAACTTCTGGTTTTCGAGAGTCGCTTCACGGTTGGCTATGGAACTTAAACGTACGTTGATAGTCCGCTCTTGAGAAACGACTGTCTGCTGCTGCGATTCAACGCGTTTCTGGGAAGTCTTATACTGTGCATCTGCATTCGCGTGCTGCGCCTGTGCGTCTTCCAAAGCTTTTTTGGAAACCAACCCTTTTTCAAAGAGTTCCGTGTTGCGATCGAGTTCGGACTTGGCATTATCCAATGAAATCTTGGCGGATTTCATGGAGGTTTCTTGCTCAGCCAACGTAATTTTTGC
Source organism: Candidatus Poribacteria bacterium (assembly GCA_965202725.1). GTDB lineage: Bacteria > Poribacteria > WGA-4E > WGA-4E > WGA-3G > WGA-3G. Next base: position 1,212,313 of record OZ241845.1, on the reverse strand, counting down.
CTGTGCAAGCGCGATTTTGGCTTGCTCTAAGGCGATATTATCTTGGTCGAGCGAATTCTGCGTTGTTTGGATGTCTGTCTCTGCTTGGCTGATTTGTGTTATCGTTGTAGCCTTAGCGGTCTCAAGGTTAGCTTGGGCGATTTTCAGGTCTGCTTCCGCCTGCGTCAGTTGACTGTCAAGCCGTTCATTTTTAAGTTCAATGTTTAGTTGTGCTTGTGTGAGTTGTGCCTGGGCAGCCCGGACATCCGCTTTTGCCTGTGAAACACCTTCTTGATAGAGTTCGGGATCAAGTCTTATCAGGACTTGATCTTTTTCAACCCTATCGCTATTTTTAACGAGAAGTTCGACGATCTCACCTTCTACGTTAGATTTGACTTCTACATCAATGAGTGGTTCTAAGTTGCCGGTTGCGCTGATGCGCATTTGGAAGTTGCCGCGTTTGATAACCTCAATTTTCTGATTGAGGGTAGGGTCGGCTCCGTTCTTCCCGCGTCCGAGGACAACCCAGCCGATGGCGACGACGAGTACCACAACAACGGCAACGGTAATAATTAGATTTCTCAAGACTAATTCCTCCTGGAGAATGTTCGGTGGTGTCTGCCGGTTGCGTGTCTTTCTGGGGCCAGACACCGTTTCATCGGGGGCGGCGTTTAAGAACCACCCCCACCGATGTATTCAATAGTCCTTTCAAGTAGCACTTCCGAGCCAACTAATCGGAGCGGAGTGCTTCGACAGGTGTGAGTTTCGCTGCTTTATTAGCTGGATACAGTCCAAAGAAAACGCCGATAGCCACTGAAACCAGTAGAGCGATTACTATTGTTCCGTACGAAACCACTGAGGGCCAATTGCTCCCTTCCCAGACAAACCTCGAAATGAGGGCGGCGGTGCCGCGTCCCATAAAGATGCCTAGGATCGCGCCGAGAATACCGCCAGAGAACGTCAACACCGAGGCCTCAACTAGGAACTGTGCCAGAATATCGCCACGTGTCGCGCCGAGTGCTTTCCGAAGTCCTATCTCTCGCGTCCGGTCAGTAACAGAGACGAGCATGATGTTCATAACCCCGATGCCAGCAACCATTAAGGCAATACCAGCGATGCCTCCCATCAGGGCTTTCATCACCAAGCCGACCTTATTCGCAGTTGCTAATTCTTCGGTAGCTGTCCAGTAGTTGTATTCTTCACCTGTGTTATTATGCTGTCTTCCTAATATCTGTTTGGCATCCATGATTGCAATCGGAATTGTACTCACATCCGATGCTTCTATGCGGAGGCGTTCAACGTCTTCGCGTCCTTTGAACCGCTGCTGAAGCGTAGTTATCGGAATGACGAATCGGTCGTCCCAGCCGGAGGTGTCCATTGCATCGCCTTTCTCTTCCATCACGCCGATGACTTTGAGGCGGACCTCATAAAGTCCACTTCTGCCTCTCCACCGGGATGATTGACGCGAGGCTTTAATCTCTTTTCCAACAGGATCTTCCTCAAGAAATACCTCTTCGGCAACTTTAGAACCAATCACAGCAACGCTACTTGCTGCTTCAACTTCTTCAGCGGTGAAGAATCGACCGCTTGATGGATACCAGTTGTGTGCCCGGTCGTATCCGGCAGTGGATGCGACAATACGTGATTCCTTCGTACGCCCCTTGTAATTCACTGTCCATCCCGGCATATCGTCTTCAGCAACGACGTTCACAACGCCGCGGGCATGCTTGAGAATCTCAAAAGCGTCCTCAGTTTCCAAATCTTCGGCGCGGTTTCTTTGCCATCTACCTCTGCCGCGAACGGCGGACCCCGCTGCACGACTCAAAGTGCCTGACTGCTTATCCCATTCGTCTTTATAGATTTCAATCATTTTGGTTCCACCGGTCCGCTCAATCTCTCGCAAGACCATTTCGCTTGACCCGTCGCCGACAGAGACCATACTGACAACAGATGCAACACCGACGATAATTCCTAAAATTGTCAAGGCAGAACGGAGTGGGTTTCGCCGCAAACTGGAAATCCCTAAAATGATGCATTCAAATAGATTCATTTAGATTCATTCCCTCCTAATCGCTACGAAGTGCATCAATCGGCGTAAGCGCAGATGCTTTTATCGCTGGATACAGTCCGAAAGAGATACCGATTATCGCTGAGAAAGATACAGAAATTAATATCCACTCTGTTGAGATAACCGAGGGCCATTCAGGTACAATTTTGACGATGTTCACAGCGAGCATCGCCATCCCTTCTCCAGCGAAGATGCCTACGAGGACACCGATTGCGCCCCCTACGCTACACATTCCAACGGCTTCTATTAAGAATTGCAATAGGATGTCGTGGCGTTTTGCGCCGACGGCTTTCCGCAATCCGATTTCGCGGGTACGCTCGGTTACAGCGACGAGCATCATATTCATAATACCGATGCCACCGACAAGTAGCGAGAATCCAGCAATACTTCCCAATGCAATTTTAATCACTTTACTGATTTTTTCCAACTGCGCCATCCCTTCCCGCATATCCCAGATAGAAAAGAAGTCGTCCTCACCGTTATGTCTCTTCCGAAGGACTGCTTTCACCTCTTCGATGGCTTGCGGGACTTCTTCGACAGTGTGTGCATGGACGGAAAGCATAACGATTCTATCATTTCCGGTGAAACGTTCCTGCGCCGTTGTCAATGGTAAGAACATCATATCGTCTAAGTTCCAACCAAATCGCAGGCTTCGCCCCCGACTTTCCATTGTACCGATGACAGTGAAACGTTCGGTTATCCGTTTCTGGTCTCTCCTGCCAAACCGGTCCCTGCGTCCTCCCTCGCCCTTGGCGATTTTAATTTCTTTGCCTAAGGGTGATGTATTGCCAAATAAGGCTGCAACCACTTCGGATCCGATTACACAAACTTTGGCTTCATTGTCAATATCTGCGTCTGAAATAAAACGACCTGTCTGAATGTTCCAGTTCATCGCCTCTGCAAAGGATGCGTTTACACCGTTATAGCCTGTCCGATGTTCAGCACCCCCGGCGGCTTGGACAAGGACACCGCGCCATTCGGGAATTCTCGGTACAACTAACTTGACAGACGGGCACTCCGCCTCAATCGCTAATACGTCCTCATACTCGAAGTATTCGTTGCTGCGGTTCGGCACCCAACGGTTTTTCACACGCTTATGGCTGCTCCGGTACATTGTAAACTGGTTCACACCGCCTAATTTCTGCGCGTCTTGTAGCACAATTGCCTTCGCACCATCGCCGATAGCGATCATCGCAAGCACCGAGGCAACGCCGATAATAATCCCCAGCATCGTGAGCGAGGAGCGCATTTTGTTCGCACGAATCGCAGAAATGCCAACAGATAACCCCTCAAATATACGCATCTCATGCCTCCAAATTAAATAGAGTCCTACAATTTAATAAGTTAGACAAAGAAGCTATTCATAAAGTTCGGTTTTTGTAAGGGTTTTTCATGTAGGCGCGCGCTGCGACGCAATATGAACGATTGCTGCTAATGTACTTTATTAGACGCAATGAAGGGAAATAAGTTTAGTATTTTCGGTCTGAAATACGGGGTGATTAATCCATCCGGAGTGCCTCAATTGGCGGGAGTAGTGATGCCTTTATCGCTGGGTACAACCCGAACGCAATGCCGATGAGCGTCGAGAACGATACTGAAATCAGGATCCACGCCAAGGAGACAACAGCGGGCCATTCAGGGACGATTCTAACGATTTTGACGGCGAGCATCGCCATCCCTTCACTCGCAAGAATGCCCATTCCAATGCCGATTGCGCCACCTACCGCGCACATGACTATCGCTTCTATAAGGAATTGTGCCAGAATATCGAGCGGTTTCGCACCGAGTGCCTTTCGTAAGCCAATCTCTCGGATGCGCTCATTGACAGAGACGAGCATCATATTCATAATGCCGATACCCCCAACGAGGAGCGAAAATCCTGCAATGCTCCCCAAAGCGATTTTGATCATTTTGCTAATTTTCTCTAATTGCGCCATACCCGCGCGCATCTCAGAGACTCTGACGAATTCGTCTTCGTCGTTATGTCTTTTTCTGATGACAGTTCTCACCTCTTCGATCGCTTTCGGAATAACGTCAACGCTATTCGCAAAAACCATAATATTGTGGACTTCATCGTCACCGGTAAAACGTTCTTGGACAGTTGATATTGGGATAAAGGCGAGATTATCGTAACTCCACCCAAACTGGAAGCTTGTACCTCTTGGCATGAGTGTCCCGACTACAGTAAAGCGTTCTGTCAGCCGGTCCCGCCGTCTTCTGCCCCATTGATCGTAATATCGAACGTTTCTTGCGATTTTAATTTCTTCCCCTAAGGGTGATTTATTGCCAAATAACTCGGTTGTGAGTTCATCTCCGAGCACACATATTTTTGTTGCGTTTTGGACATCTTCATCTGTAATAAAGCGTCCCTCTTTAATATTCCAATCCATTGCAGTTGTATAGGTGGCGTTGACCCCGTTATAACCCGCGCGGGCTTCAGTGCCGCCCGGACCTTGAAACAAGACACCTCGCCAATCCGCAATTCTGGGTGCGACTGCACTGACGGATGGACATTCAGCTTCAATTGCCAATACATCCTCGTATTCCATATATTCATTGCTACGAATGCGTATCCACCTATTGTTTTCTCGTTTGTACGATGTTTGATACAGTGTAATTCGGGTTGCCCCGCCCATTTTTTGGGCATCTTGTATCACAATTTCTTTAGCTCCATCTCCGATAGCTATCATTGCCAGGACCGCCGCAATACCGATGATAATTCCGAGCATCGTGAGTAGCGAACGCATCTTGTTCGCACACATTGCAGCGATCCCAATAGACAGCCCTTCGACTAATCGCATGGTTTCCTCCTAAGGGTTTTAGCATATTTATGAGCGTGTTTTTTTGTACATTCTCGAAAAAATTTATAGGATCTTTGACACGATTAACGCGAAAAGGTTTATAAAAGTTCCTTGTTGGGGTGTCAGTTGTCGGTGGGTGGAATGAAGAAAGCCTCTAAATTTCGGCGTTAGAGGCTTTATTGAAAGTTAAGGAAATAGCGAATGCGCTCCTGGAGTGATAAGTCTTTTGAGGGTTTTCGGTAAAACAATGTTTTTGCCACATTTTTGAGACACGTGTAGGGGGTGGGTTGCCCACCCCTTACGATTGATTGGCATAAGGCCTCCATGAACAAGAGGACCGCATAGCATCACTTAAACGAAAACTCTCAAGAAATGTGTTACTTTTTTTGAGAGTCATGTTCCGAGCCGGGCAGGCCCTCAGTCAGTTAAGAGTCTGAACTCATATTCATTCTTCTTTCCTTATTTTTTCATCGAACGTGTTCGTGTTCCCATCAGTGGCCCCGTCAATCCATTTGAGAAAAACGTTCGGGTCGTGAAAAACATAGCATATTCTGTCAAAGAGAAAGGGGTCTTGGACAGCCATCCATAAAATCCCATCATCTTCACCATGTTCTTCAAAAAGGGTTTTTATCCACCTGATGTCTTCATCTTGATTCTCTATAACCACAGAAACGAGGTGCATGAAGACACTGATGATGAATGTCCAATCCGAGGGAAGGAGTTTCTCTTTTTCTGCTGCAATAATCCCTTTTTGTGCCAACCATTTGATGCCGTTTGGCTGGCTCAGGACCCCAGAGATATCGGGGCGATTGCGGATGAAGGTAGTCCCGCTGCGTTTTTTAGCTTCAGTCGCCCAGTGCCCCGTGGCGATGAGGTGGATGTAAGCGAGGTCCTCAACTTGTATGTCTTCTGGATTGGGATAGAACAGCTGTTCCTGAAAGAATTTGAAGTAGCGCGCGCGTGGCGGTAAGGCTGTTTTTGCGAATTGTTTGAACGTTGTGAAGGGCGGTCCATCCTTTTCGGAGTCCTTGAGATACCCCAGATATTCAGGGGGATGCACTTCGGATAAAAATTGAAGGTATTCTGAACTCTCAGAAAGTTCGCGGAGGGTCTTGAGGTCTTTATCAAGGAGTTTGCCGGGGAACTTCCTTTTCAGTTTGTCAAAAGCCGCTGTTTCTTGCAGTGTTCGGTGCGCATTTTCGGGATGCTTGTAAGCTGACGCTGAGGTGAGTAGACAACAGAATATCCCAAAAAAGAGAAAGAAAAGAATCAGGTGGGCAGCTGCGAAAACGTGTGTATCTTTCATGTTAATCTGTCTCCTTGTTCGGTTGTATAAGCCGTTCAACGTGTGTCGCTATCTCGGGATCGGATTCCTTCAGCCTCCGGAGGCCTTCTTCAAGACCGTAGCGGCTCAGTGTTTGCATCGCAGTGTTGAAACGTTGCGGTGAAAATCGTTCTCGGAGCATTTGTTGAAAATCCGCCTCGTTTGGAAAATTGGGTATATCCGCAAAGAGGTCCTTCACGAGTTCTGCCTCCAGTGCGCCAGCATTTTCGGGGATCGGCTCGAGGGCCTCGAGGCGCGGTGGAACTTCACGGTGTGGATCGGTGTCCGATGGAATGTCTACATTTTCTTGCGTCTGCTGCGGATGCCTTACAAAAGAGAAATCCTCGTTCTGTTCAATGTTCGTAAAGCGCGCGGGTTCAGTGTTGGGGAACTCTGTTGAGTCAGCAAGAATGCTCGCAGCGTTTTTCTGGATGTCTTTTGCCCATTCATGTTGACCCACTCCGAGAAAATATGCCAATACCCAACTGCTCTGTTCGGGGGCTTTGCCAAAGGCATCCATAACATCGCTAAGCTGTTGCTGAACTGCTGCGGGATCTGTTGGGTCTATGGGCGGGGCTTCAAGGAAAAGTGCTGCCAATCGTTTTCGCATCATCGGTTCGTAGGAGGCAAGGGAGCCTGTTGGGTAATACTTGCGGAAGTTATTTTCGTACATGTCCCGGTGGGCGTAAACCCCCTGGGATTCAAGGAAGTCAAAGTAAAGTTTAAAGCTGAAACCGGGGGTTGCGAGTTGCTGTTTCCAATACTCTTCATAAGCGGGAGATTCTTGAGCTCGCTTCAGTTCTTGGAGGTAGGAGTCTTCCGCCTGCTCGGTATCCTCCCAGTATTCCTCGAGTCTCTGACGGGTTCTCTGCGCTCTCCGTTCCGCGGGAGTCAGCAGGGCTTCTTCTCTTTTGGTGGGACTTTGCGCGGTTTCATTCGGCTTCACAGTGCCTGTGCTGTCAGTGTCCACTCTCTCGACTTTGGAAGTTTCGTTTTTCGGCTTGAGAAGAAACCATCCTACTGTAGTGAGTATGAAGGCCATTGTGACAGTCCCAAACAGAAACATAAGTTTTTTCTTCATCGGATACCTCACGGATCTATGCCCGTTCGGAGAGCAATTTGGGTCAACTTTCATTACCGTAAGGGCGAGGCGCCCTCGCCCCTACGCTCAGGACGAAAGCGCTTTTTTCCAAACTCACATTAGAGTCAGCCGTAGGTTGGGGTTGAGTGCAGCGAAACCCAACACAACTACTTACTTCATCAACAACTTTTTTTTAAGGACATCCGTAATCCTACACATCCTGGTTCTAACAGGAACCAACAACTTATTTCGGGTAGGCGGTATTAAGACCGAGAATCACATAAGCCGTCACAAGCCTCGGATCTGCTTCCATCCAACGGCTTTCTTCGTTGAGCCAAAATCCATCGGGTTTCTGGAGTTCAATCATCTTTTCTGCAAACTCTCGGTACCAATCGTGTGAGACCCCTTTGGCATCTACAAAGGTTGCATCCCCATAGAGTCGCAGTGCCTTTGCCATTGTATGATAGTTATAATATAAGCCTTGTGAACCCATACCGTAGTTTTCTTCAAGTGTAAAGTGTTCTTTTATCCACTTAAAAGCCGCTTGGACACGTTCGTCATGCCTATCAACGTTGGCGTAGATGAAGCTCAGCAGGCCTGCATACGTCATACTGGCATAGGAGCGTGGGTTTCCTGCAGCATCCGTACCGGCTTTGCTTTCACCATCAGGCGAATAGATGAAACCGCCATCGTTGCCTGCCCACGATTGGTCGTTACTCTCGCTACGATTTTGGGTGCGTTCCAAGAATTTAATTGCCTTGTTCCAGACTTCCTGATCATCGGAGCCACTTTCCTTGAGGGCTTGGATGGCGATGTTTAAGTTGGACAGATCTTTCACCTCTTGGCGGCTGCCGTAACCGATTCCCCCGTAATAGACGCTCTCTTCGTCGGTGACCTGCAGATTCTTCAAGAACCCTTGTGCCTTTTCAATGACATCGGCATACGCTGAATTCCCGGTGGATGAAAGTGCCATCACAGCGATAGAGGTATTGTAATTTGGTAGTGCGGGTTGCATCTCAACGTTGTAGATAGCCCCATCGGGCCGCTGCAATTCGACCAATCGCTGGAGCCCTTTTTGAATGAATAGGTGTTCTGCTTCTGAGTATTTGTTCTCTGGGTGTCGTAAGAAAGCAGTAAGCACGAGAGCCGTTATTCCAGGATGGTTGGCGAACAGTCCATCTTCTGCCTGATGTCCTTTTAGCCATTCCAAGCCTCGGTCAATACTGGCGATAACCTGCTCGTTCAATTCTTCGTATGGTGATGCATCTGTTGCGTGGTTATCCGCTATGCCATTCTGTGTAACAGCAAACAGGAGTAATGCCAATAAGAATCCGTATTGCTTTTTCATTTTCATTTTTCCCCAGTTTCGAAATAAGTTTATTTATGGCGTATATAGCAAATACGATGCCAATCCGAAAGAGCAGGTTTTCGTTCAAATTTTTAGCGTTCAGCGGATAATCGCGTCAAAAACTGAACATCACCGTCCAGAATTTGAACAATTTTGCACTACAACCTCACCGTCTCCCCAGTGTCCGACGACTCCATTGCTGCCTCGTAGACTCGCATCAGTTTACGCATCTCTTCAGGTTTGACGACGAGTTCTTCCCCTTTGTTCAGCACATCTGCGATGTTTTGGTAGTAAGACTTCCATGTTGTCTGAACACTTTCGATGACGAGTTCGCGGTTTTCACCGCCTGCTTCTGTCCACACCTTCGCATAATTTGCGGGGTCTTGCTGTGCTGTATCGATATTACCGGTTACCATTGGTCCCTCTTGTGGGTCTAAACCGTATTTAATCAACCCACCGAGATCCCCGACGATATACCATCTCGGCTTTTCGGCTTTGGAGAGGTTGCTAATCTCAATCTGGTATCGCACATCGTTTTCAAACTTGATGATGAGGTTGGCGTAGTTCCCGATGTCAATGTCCCATTTCGAGCCGTAGTGAACATCACAGAACACGGATTCAACGGGTGCCGTTACGAGTTGCAGCGCTTGATCGACGAAGTGTGCGGGCCAATCGTAAAGGATACCGCCGCTCTGGCTTTTGACACCGCGCCAACCCCGAGGGGGTCCATAGCGCATAATCGCCACCTGATAGAGATAAGGCGTTCCGAGCAAGCCTTCGTCAATAATCTTTTTAACGGTAGTGTAATCCCAATCCCATCTGCGGTTATGGAAGACGCTGAGCAGGACGTTGTTCCGCTCACTCGCTTCAATCATGGCATCGGCTTCAGCAACGTTCATCGCCATGATTTTGTCTGTTACAACGTGTTTACCGGCATCCATTGCTTTGATGGAGAGTTCAGCGTGGGTGTCGTGTGGTGTGGCTAACACAATGAGATCGACCCTATCGTCGGCGATAACTTCGTCAATCGTTTGATACATCTGCACATTTGGATACGCCTGACGTGCAGCTTCGCGCCGTTCAGCGTCGCGCGTCGCAATGGCGTAGAGATTCAACCCGTCTGCCAGACCTACAAGATAGGAATGAAAAGCGCGTCCGGCATATCCGTAACCAATAACGGCTGTATTTACCATTTTATAGTTTTCAGTTTTCAGTTTTCAGTTTTCAGTAAGTGTTATCAAAGGTTGCGTCTTTGCCAATACCTTTCGTGTTGATGACAGGAACTGACGGCTGTCAACTGGTAACCGATGTCTCCTTTTCTTCATTGTTTCTGGTCATTTAATGTCCAATCATAATCTACATACTCGAACTTGACATCCTGTGTCTCCAGAAATTCTACGTCTTCGGTCGGTAGGTAGTCGGCGAGGAAATCTACTACGCCGTCGTAGCCCTCCATAAAATCGTCTTCATACCACTTGAAAATTTTTGAAAGATAGATGCGGCGTTTCGCACGGTCAATCCTAACGTGCTCAGGGTTTTGAATGAAATTGAAGGTTAACGTCTCAAGACGTTCCTCAATCGTCTCCGCAGAAAAAGCACGTTTTCCGATAGGTGGGCAGCTGCTCGAAGCACATACGAGGGCAAAGTGAACCCTTGGATCCGGGAATTCTTCGCGGAGAATGCCGTGCTCAATTTGATTGGGTGTATAGGTTTTACCCGCCACTTGGAACTTCAACCTATAGAAAAAACCTCGAAAAAGTTTGACCCTTCGGACACTGGTTGTCGGGTAGTGGTCTATAACGCCTTTAATGACGATCGCGTTGTAGGCGTTAATCCAAAACGCTAATTGCGCGTTATAGGACCACTCTTCTGTTGGTTTCGTGACAGCCAACAGATCCAGATACGCCTCCAGTTTTTCAGGATTCGCCTTCAGCTTTGTGTAGTTAATTTGTCCATTTTCATCGACGTGTTCTTGCAAAACCTGCTCGAATAGGTTATGAGAGAAAACTGTGCCTTCCGCAGGTTGCTGGGTTCGCAAATCCACTTCAACGCGGAAATGGTAAAGGAAAAGCACACTCCCTAAAGCCAACGACAAGAGACATAACATAAAAACCCGTTTTTTCATGACCTAATGCTTCACGTATACTGTTCCTACACGTCTCGGTTGACCTCAATCCCCAAGCAGGGTGCTTGTGGAACGTCAACCTAACTAAATTCTTAATCTTCATACGGCATTCACACTATATTATAATCATCCAGCGAATAAGTCAACAAAATTTTTGGGTGTGCAGATGTTTGGGGAGTGGATTTTCAGAACATTGGCGATAGATGCTCATTGATGTGTGAAAAATCTGACCGATTGGAATTCGGGAATTCCTCCGAAAGGAAAGACATATCCTTGTGGTTGCGGGAAACAAAAAACTTGAGATTTTTTGGCTTTAATTATAAGATAGGCGTAACCTTACGGTAATTTCTCCGAATATAATTGAACGACCCTTATCGCGAGAACGGTATTCATCGAAAGTTGCTAATGTGAGTCCCCTCCTCACTATGAAAGTGTTGGAGGTGAAGATGTCGAACAACGATGTTGCGTTAATGGCGCACCTCATGCGCCGCGCGGGGTTTGGAGCACCCCGCACCGAGTTGGAGGTCTACGCCGAGAAATGAAGCCACAATTCGTCATAATTCTGTTTGTGTTTGCCATTATGTCCCTACCTGCTTTAGCACAAACAGGTGATACTCAAGGAACTGTCTATCAACGAAGGACCGGAAGAGCGCTTGCAAATGCCAATGTTCGTATTCTCGAAACCGATCAAAATCAGAAAACCGATGAAGACGGTACCTTTCGCTTCACAGAACTCCCTGAGGGCACCTATACTTTTATCGTCACCCATCCTATTGAAACAGCCCCCACAGAAGTCCTCGTTAAAATTAGCAGCGGCGGTACCACTGAAATAAAAATCTATCTCGGTGTAGCCGCTAAGTTGGAGACTATCATTGTGGAAGGAAAACGCCTTCCGCCCACAATAAGCCGAATGGAGGTTCGTGGCAGTGAACTCCTGCGGATTCCAGGTGCAGCCAATGACGCACTCAAAGGGTTAACGACGTTCCCCAGTATTGGTATCCCAAATGACTACTTCGGGATTCTCTATATCCGAGGCAGTGAACCCGGTTCTAACCTCTACTATCTTGATAGGGCTCCGATTGGGTATCCGTTTCACTGGGGCGGGTTAGTTTCGACGGTGAGTTCCGAAACGCTTGAAAAAATTGACATCTATGCCGGCGGCTACGGTGCTGAGTTCGGACTGGATTCACAGGCAGTATTTGACATGCAGGCGCGTGAGAGTCTTGACGATCGGTTGAGTGGGAAGTTCAATCTGAATGTCCTCTACTCTGAGGGGTTGCTGGAGAGTAGAATTGCTAACGAGGGGTATATGTCAGCTTCGGGGCGTCGGAGTTACTTGGATCTCATCGCTGGGCCGATCGTTGAAGCGCAAACCGGACGGCAGCAGCAACTCCCCTATTTTTCAGATTATCAACTGAAATTCACCTATCTGTTGGGTGAAAAGCACCATTTCACACTCAACGCCTTCGCTGCAACTGATCATTTTAAGATTGTGGGGGAGGACAGTGAGTTTGAAGCTGTTGAAGGGGCTCTCGCCACTGTCCTTTTCAAAAACGGTTTCAATGGGCAGGGCCTTCACCTCCGTTCGGATGTCACTGAAAATCTCACCTCACATTTATCCCTGACCCGTTCTTTCAATTTTCTCAAGATCGCCATTAAAATCCCCGTCAATGAGCAATTTTCTCAGAACCTTGAAGGTGAGTGGTTCCTCGATTCTGTGGACTATGCCCATTATGATGTAAAGATTAACGCCCCGGTCTGGACACTCCGCGAGGATATATCCTATCGGTTGACACCGAAGTTTCAATTTGAACCCGGCTTCCTTCTCTCCTTTAGCCCTGCGAAGAGTTTCGAGGACGGCAGGTTTCCAGAGTACGTGTACAGGGAAGTGGAAGACCCAAAGCAGCTGCCCGAAATCCTTGAATATGCCGAGGAAAATGAGGGTACAGTCACAGTAATCAGACGGGCTGACGGAACGCATGAGATTCGGGAGCGCACTGTTGAGGAGATATACGACGAATTCGGACACGATTTCTATCGTGCTGAAGGATACGTACAGGGGCGCTACGATCCATTTTCATTTTTGTCAGTAGCACTCGGGGTTCGGTTTGACTATCTGAACGTGATTGAGAATGTCTCTATTCAACCGCGAGGGAGTTTGAGTGTCAAGCTGCCGAACGATGCTAACCTCCGCTTCGCCTACGGGCACTATGAACAGAGTCCGCAGCCCTTCGAGTTGTTAGCAGAAGAAGGCAATCGATCACTAGCGTCGAGTCTCACACGGCACTATATCATGGAATTAGCGTATCCCCTTGCATCGCGTACTGAGCTCAAACTTGTCACTTATTACAAAGATGCCCGGGGATTGGTAACACCCAATGATGTCGAAAACTATCTCAATCAAGGCGTGGGGTACGTCGGGGGTGCGGAAGTGTTCCTCCGGCATCGTATCCCGGAAAAATTTTTCGGTTGGATTTCATACGCCTACACACACGCCGAGCGGCGCGAAACCCCGGAAACTGTTTATGCTCCGTATCTATTTGATAACACACACATCGTTAGTGTTGTGGGAAACTATAACTTTACCTCGAATCTTGAGATGGGAGCAAAATGGCAATATCTCAGCGGGACCTCCGAGGTCCCGATTAGTGCTGTTTTCCTGATTCAAGATCCCGTGACGCGTGGCTTGAATCCACTCTTGGCAGAGGCTGATGCGCAATTAAAGACGGAGTTGGTCCCTTATCACAAGTTAGATTTTCGGGTGAGTTATAAATGGAATGTTGGGGGCATGAAGATAGGTGGGTTCATTGAAATTCTCAATGTTTACAACCGTAAAAACAAAATAAGATTCGTCTTTGAGGATGCGATTCTTGAGGTCCAGGGTGAGGAGGTTGAGGTTGAGCGCGAAGTCTTTGATGCGCTCCAATTACCTCGGATCCCCTACTTTGGACTGACGCTTGCGTTCTGAATTTGCCATTTAAACACGTTCTTGGTATAATGCTACGATGAGATTAACAATAAGGAGAAAAAAATGGCGAAAATCTTAACTTGCTGTGGTATCTGGGTCTTGATACTTTCGGGCTGTACCAATGCGGAATATCAAAAAATGCAGGCAGAACGTGGGCAACTCCTCAAGAACTATGAAAACCTCCGCGAGGAACACAGCGAGCTCAAGGTTAAAAGCGGCATAACCGATACACTCCTCGGAAAGTGGAAGTTTCTAAACCTTGCAGTCGAGGAGGGAGCTGTTGTTGAAGATGTTGCGGAAACCAAAGCCGCGCTCCGCGCGCTTGATCTAAAAAATCTCACACTTGAATTTTTCGAAGAGAAAGATATCTATCACTACCGCGGTAAAAACGGGACTACGGAAATTTTCGGTCAATTTACCGTCTTCACCATCCGCTATGGGGATGAGCCCTTTCCATTCATCCGATTTCTCAGACGCTCCGGGCCCGAGGTAGCCCAACTCCTTTTCGCCGTAAAACCGAGTAGTAGATCGGTGGGATCCTCTGGGTTCGCAAGTGGGCAAGGCGTTTCAACGACGACAGAGATCAGTGTTTCGGTTACGGCGGATCGGTTATATCTCACGATGCACGGCCGTATGCAGTTAGGTCCGACTGGGTGGGTGCAAAGCGGCGGCATGCACTGTTACTTTGGGAGGATCGCGGAGTGAAGCTATTAACGGTTTTTAGTTTGCTGATTCTGGGTTTCGCTGGTTGTACGAGTGCGAAATACGAAGAAATGCAAAACGCGCGCGATAGGTTGCGAGCGGCGCATGAGGATGCCGTCAGAAAAACGGATCCACGGTCAATGCAAGATGAGCTGACCCAAAAACTCCTTGGCACATGGCAATTCGTGGACATAGCGGTCGCTGAAGGTGATTTGAGTGAAGAACTGGCAGCATTAAAGTATGAACGCAACGCTACGATTCGCCAAAACCTCACAATTGCGTTTTTTATGGATCAAAACGTCTTCCGTCGATACCGCGGCGTAAATGGAGGCGCGGAGATAACTGGAACTTTCAAAATCAGTGCAAAACGTTACGGTAATGAACTGCTTCCTTATCTGCGGGTTTTTCGGGATACAGGTGAGCGTTTTCCCGAATTCATCTCCGGTGTACCACCGAACATACGCGATACGCCAGTTCCATGGAATTGGCTGGGGGTGTCGATCACAGGGAACAGGTTGTACTTAATCTTGGCTGGTGTGATGGAATTAACACCGCAAGGGTGGGCGCAAAGCAGAGGGGTCCGCTGTACTTTCAAGCGAATTAAGTAAAGGAGGATGCTCAGTGAAAATGCTAACGGTTTTCGGTATCCTAACGATAGTATTCACAAGCTGCGGTATCCTAACGTCACAAGAAACGCAACAGGAACGGCTTCGTCTGATCGCGGCTTATAATGAAGCACGCCAGAAACACAATCCCGAGAAAATCAAGCGGGCAGTGAAGGATCTGCTTGTTGGTGAGTGGCAGTATGTCGGGTTGGAAGTTGAAGGCGGGGCTGTTAGCGTGAAGGGACAGGAATCGACCCCGCAGCAGGTGTTGAAATCAGCGCCCTCTTTTGTGCAGCAACTTTCTAAAAGTGCCACGGACAAGGCGGCAGCCCCCACAGCACCTGAACAGATCGAAGAATTGGATTCGCCAAAGCCGAAAACGGACGAACAGACTACCCCGGAAAATGCACATCGTTTGCAAAGCATTGAAGTCACCGATGAAAAATCGAGGCAGCAGATATTGGGGGCAAAAGCAGCACTCGTCGCCTCTACTCGCAAAAACCTCACCATTAAATTTTTTGAAGATCGTGGTTCATATCACTACACCGGGAACAATCAAGGGAAGCGTGTCACAGGGCAGTGTTATGTCACCACGAAGCGGTACGGTGATGATCCGTTTCCGTATGTCCGTTTTAATCAACGGACGGGGCCAGATATGCTTGAATTCCTATTCGGTTCCGAACCCATAAAACAGATAGCCGCGAAGCAGAAACAGAGAAGAGCTGCTATGCGACAGAAAGGAGCACGGCGGGCTGCTGCAAAGAAAACCTCCTACACAATTGCTTCACTGGCAGGGATTACGGTGACAGAAGATAGGTTGTATTTAGTCCTATACGGTGATATGAAACTGACACCGAAAGGTTGGATGCGAATCGGAGGACTCCGATGCACCTTTAAACGGATTGAAGAAAAATAAAACTTTGATAGTATTCAGCATTTGATCGTGAGTGGAAGCCGACTAAGGACGTACCGTCCGTACTTGTCCGCGGAGGTCAAGTTGCACTTTCCAATTATTCCAGCGTGGCAATAACACTGCGGTCAACGCCGGTTGACGGATACCGCGCTGCCAACGTAAGGTAACCAATTTTTGAGCGGGGTTGTATTCCACATCGAATTTCGCACCGTCAATAGAGAATGCTTTGGGATACTGCGCCTCAATCTCTGCAATAGTGTCAGCGTCTATTTTAGTAAAGTTCAGGTCCGCCATAGAGAGGAGTTGCCAGTCTTCGGCGGCTTCCACGCCTAATGTAGTGAGCCTTGAGACTAGCCACGCGTGGGGGGTCAACGTCGTCGTTTGCGACGTTTGTACGTCAGGGTTGAGAGCACAATGCAATAGCCAGGCATCAATTGCTCGTGTGAGAGTTTCACCGACATTCGGCAACAGCGATCCAGAGAGAATAAGAGATGCTAACGCTTCCCGCATCAATGTCCCCTTGAGTGGTTGGTGTTTGCGTCCGATTTCCCGGCCAGCATATTCGGTTACTACCTCTGCAACAATGTCCTCCCCTTCGCGTCTAGGTGTGGCGAGTTGCGAGGTTCCGATGTTCGCCTTCACGAAGTCCTCAAAGGTACAAGGTATAGCCGTGCGTCCCATGAGCTGGAGACGCGTGCCTTTCGCGATGCCGACCGTTTCGAGGATAAGGGCAGCGTGTCGATCGTCAGGTAGGAGCGAATCAGCGTGGAGTAAGACTTCTTCCAGACCATTTCCCCATCCTTTGCCTCTCCGTCTTCGGACATAAGCACAAGCGTCCCATTCACGGAGGAGATGCGCAATCAATCCCGCACGATTGGGGTGTAGGGGGTTTTTGTCTTTCATCACGGGTGGCAACGCAAAGAATTCTCTGAGCTGCGTTGCGATTCTACGGCATTCGGAGAGCGCGGTTTTATGGAGATGATGGCGTTCTTCATCACCAGCGCGCAAAGTTCGGATCGCTATTGTTGCGTCGCAACCATCCCGATATAGGTCTTTTTGCCGGGCTTCCTGAACGGTGGTCTGCCGTTCCGTTGATAGTTCGTTCATGCGCCGCCATAATGGCGCGGGGCGTTCCAGTGTAGCAATCAAGTCCACGAGATCACGTAGGAGCGGCGGCGGGGCTTTAACAAGCAAACGGGCGTGCAGCGGATTTATAGGTAATGCACAAATCTTTACCCCCGCCGCTGTCAGTCTGCCGTCGTCAGAGAGCACCCCCCAGCTTTTCAATTCCGTCTGTGCGCGCGCTACAGCGAAATCTGGGGGTTCATCGAGAAACGCCAAGTCTTGTGGACGGTAGCCGGTTGCCGCGACAGCCAACACGAGGCGTGTCAGGTCCTCTCGCAGGATTTCTGGGCGCGTCTCCTGTTCAAGTTGTGCGTGCTCTTCCCAGAGTCTGTAGCAGATGCCGGGGCCAAGGCGGCCGGCACGTCCACGGCGTTGTTCGGCAGAGGCTTGAGAGATCGGACGTAGTGCCAAGGCAATACGCCGATTTTGATGGATGCGCTGACGGACTAAGCCAGCATCTACAACAGCAGTGATTCCAGGAAGTGTGATGGATGTTTCTGCCACGTTGGTTGCGAGGATGACGCGACGACGTTGCGATTTTGGGTCAAATGCCAAGTCCTGTACCCTGGGTGGTAGGTCTGCGTGCAGTGGGAGGAGGTCGACGTTCTGCATCCCGCGTAATTCGTCTTGGCAGGCACTAATTTCACCTTTTCCAGGTAAGAAGACCAGAATATTTCCGTCGGTCTCTTTGAGGGCGCGTTGAATTCCGCTTTCGACGCGTTCCCCTAACCGGTGAGGGGTCGGCACGACGGGGCCGCCGAGATACCGCACTTCAACGGGATAGACGCGCCCCTCCGCACGGAGTACCTGTCCGCCCATGGAGCGGGCGAGTTGTTGTGCGGCTAACGTGGCGGACATGATAACAAGCCTCGCGCCGCGCCTCTTCTTTCGGCAAATAGCAAGAAACAGGTCTGTCTCTACGCCTCGCTCGTGGAATTCGTCCAAAATGATAGTACCGTATTCATCCAACTCGGGGCCAGCGGCGTATCGTAAGGCCACACCCGGGGTAACAAAACGGATACGGGTTCGCGCATCGGAGCTAACGTCCTCAAAGCGGAAGGTATACCCGATCGACTGTCCCAACGGTTCGCCGTGTTGTTGTGCCACCCATCGCGCGAGGGAACGGCAGGCGACACGTCTCGGTTCAACGACTAACACGGACGCATCGGACAACGCTGCACACCATGACGGAATTTGCGTCGATTTGCCGCTGCCAGTCGGGGCGACGATCACTACGGGCCCCTTTGGGATTGCCTCTTGAAACGTCTCCTTTAGCTCTGTAATCGGAAGTGCGGTCTCATTCATGATGGATATTATAACCGATAGTGGCTTTGGTACCAAGCGACTTTTTTAGGGATATGCTTGACATTTCATCGTGTTTCTGGTATTATAAATCTATAATTATCAACCTATATTTTGAAGGTAAATTATGTTGCATCAGACCTTAAGAAAAAATCCCCAAACGGGAAAACAAAAAACCTACCTTCCATTTTTGCTAATAGTAGCAATCGTTCTATTCATCTATCAATTCCATGCTTACAGTCAGCAGTACGTCGTCGTAGATGGGGAGAACGGCGATAGATTAACCGGTACTTGGCGTGGTGCCACCGAAACCTATTTTGAAATTGAGTATAATGGACAGGTGCTGCGGCTACCTGTGACAGGTTATAGCCTTGATTTCACGTCAAATACAGCACACGTTCCAGATCGAACCGCTGCAAAGTATTTCCGCAACGGGCTCATGCTCTTGGAGTTAGGGCTCCCCGAAAAAGCGAAGGGGCGTTTTGAAGCCGCTATTGAGGAACTCCCAAAGTACTCTGCTGCACACTATCAACTCGGATTGCTTTACAAGGCAGCCGGTGACACTGCCAGCGCTTTGGAACGCTTCCGCTCTGTGGCGATTCTAGATGCCGCCAATTATGACCTCGTGCCGTTCTTTCAGGAATTGGGTGATACCGCACTCGCTACGGGGGCGTATGCTGAAACAGTAGATAACTATCAGTTAATTCTAACCCATTATCCAGAACACCCCGCCGTTCCCGCGCTGAGTTATATCACCGGATTCCTATTCGTTGAACAGTTGGCGGATGCAGATGCAGGGTTGTCGCTCCTTGAATCGACAATCTCACAGTATCCGGACAGATCCGAACACGAGAAAGCGCTTTTCCTGATAGGAAAACTCCAAGCTGAAACGGGGCGGTTGGAAGATGCCTTTCACACTTTACAGGGATTTGTGATACGCTACCCAATAAGCGAGTGGGTTTATGAGGCACGCCTGACCCGCGCTGCGGTCAATTTAAAACTTGATCGGATCTCAGAGGCTGCCAGTGAAGCAAGGCTCATCTACGAGTCAAGTATAGATGAGACTGTGAAGGAACGCGCGAAACAGATTCTTGATCAGACGCGTTGGACGGTTTACACAGACGCAGACGGCCTACCAGACAACCAGATACAGGCTATCGCCAATGATGAAACAAAGTTATGGATCGGCACCGCGAAAGGTATTATGCTGTTTGAAACTGCGTATGATAAATGGATACCGATCGAAGACATCCCACAACTTATTAATAGTGCCGTCGAAACGGTCCCAGATGTTAGAGCCATCGCAGTCAACGCGCAAGAGGTGTGGATCGGCACGCATTCGCAAGGCGCGATCCATTATGACAGGTTAACGGGCGAAATTCTGGCGTATTCACCTATCGATGGATTCCCCGATTGGATTAGGGACATCAAGGTGGACGAAACAGAAATCTGGTTCGCAACTGAGATCGGTGCTATCCGCCGGATTCGAGGGAGTCTTGATCCTCCGCTTGTCTACAACGTTCTAAACAGTCAACTGCCAGCAGACGACCTTGAGACGTTGCTCCTGACACCTGAGAGGGTTTGGTGTGTCTCGGAGGAGGGCGTGATTGGGACCTTTGATCGACAGATGGAAGAGTGGTATACGTACCATTCGACGGCAATTCGAGAGGGTATGACAATCGTCGGGATTGGAACCGCAGCCGAGCAGCTGCTCTTTACATGGTTCAATACTGATGAGAAATCCAACGGTTATTTCCGGGCAGAGTTAGATGGTCGGAACGGGAAATCGACAACGCTCCACACCGGCATAAACGATGAAAATAAACTGAAGAATATTTATATTCGGGGAGCGCTTGATGCTTCTCCTGTTCTTGCAGAAGAGGTCGAGGAACCCCTTGAGGAAGAGACTGAAATAGTGCCAGAGGAAACCGGAGACATAGAAGATCCGTCGGAATCCGAATTCTTTCCTGAAATGATAGTGGAAGAAGAGGCGCAACGATTACCGACTACACCCGAAGCGCCATTAGTGTTGTGGATAGCAACGAACGATCTGTTTTACACACACTACACACGGTCTGGCGCGTGGCAGGATACGACGACACCTCAAATCGTATCGGGCGAATTGACAATTCAGTCTCTCGTTGTGGCGAATAATAGAGCATGGATAGCGACAGCCAACGGATTGGCAACCGTAAGCGTTCAATGAAGCGGTTGATTCGCAGACGTGCCTGAATCTAAATACTATGCAACCGACATCTACAAAACTTATTACACGCTGGGCTTATGCAGAACCGACCCAGGTTGAAGACGAGTTGGTTGTAGAAGAACCGCTCGAGATCCGGGTAGGGCAACAAAGCTTAATCGTTGTCATGCGTACCCCAGGACACGATTTTGAATTGGCGGCAGGCTTTCTCTACACAGAAAGCCTCATCACTGCTTGCGATGACATCGAAATTATTGCGTATTGTGATGAGGAGATCGCTGAAGAGCAGTACACGGGTTTCTCGTCGATGCAGAACATTGTCAACGTCCACCTCACGGAGGTACTTGACCTTGAGACGCAATCGGGTTGGCAACGGAATTTCCACGCAAATGCCAGCTGCGGACTCTGTGGCAAGATGACGATTGAATCTGTTAAACACCAAGTACCACCCTTGAGCTCAGAGGTGCGGATCCATCAAGCCGTCTTTTATCAACTCGATGACCGGTTGAAAACAGCGCAATCTGTTTTTGAAAAGACGGGTGGGCTTCACGCCGCTGGGTTGTTTGATGAAACAGGGGAACTCCTGATTGTCAGAGAAGACATAGGTAGACACAATGCCGTTGATAAAGTGATAGGGTATGCCTTGCTGAGAGATATCCTACCGCTTGAACGACATATTTTGATGGTGAGCGGGCGGGCGAGCTTTGAAATCGTCCAGAAAGCACTTTTTGCCCGTATTCCGATCGTTGTTGCTGTTTCTGCTGCATCCACACTCGCCGTCGATCTTGCAGCGGAAGGCAATCTCACGTTAGTCGGTTTCATGCGCGGGAAAAGTATGGCAGTATACAGCTGCCCAGAGCGGATCTGTCGTGTATAATTTATAGGAATTTCAATAGGCAGGTTTCCCACTATCTTTTTCAGGTAGCATGTCTCTATAATAGCAAGACAAACTTAAAAGGAGTTAAATTCTCATGTTAACCATCTTAAACAGCATTCAAGGCCTTGTGAATCTCTTATTCTTCGTGGCTATTGTCGGGACATTGGGGGTCTCGTGGATATACGCCAATCGGTTGAAAAAACAGTACAACGCAGATTTCCCGTGGGGAAAGACGGCATCTATTGTTGGGATTGAAGTCCTGCTCTGGATAGGGTTCAACTTTTTCTGGAACATCTTTGAAGCGTTCTGGTTACCGATTACAGTTGTCGCTATTGTTGCTATCGTGATTATTTCCTCGCGCAATAGGCGAAAATACATTTGAGCGAAAGTCAATATAGGATATCTGTAGAGGTGCTATGGATATCCCGAACTTATGAAAGGGGAATATATGAGTCGGACAGGAAGAGCCGTGGTCGCACACGGTCGAGATTTTGAGATTCGGGAATATCCGGTTCCCGATCCTGAACCTAACACGGTGCTGCTTCGTCAAGAGTTAGCGGGCATCTGCGGAACCGATCTGCATAATTGGCAAAACGGTTTCCAAGAGGAAGTGCTGTTAGGACACGAAAACGTCGGTATCGTTGAGGCAGTCGGTGAAGGGGTCAAAACAGATTATGTCGGGAACCCGATTAAAGAGGGGGATAGGATTATCTTCGCGCCCGGAACGAGTTACGGTGCTTACGGGTTCCAGTGGAATCCGGACGAGGCACCGCATTTTTGCGGTGGGTTCGCCGATTATATGTACCTCGTCCATCCCAATACCTGTTTTATAAAAACCGACGCATCGCCTGAGGTTGCAGTTCTTACAGAGCCTTTTACAGTCGGCGTTCATGCCGCGATGCGAGGTGAAATAAAACTCGGTGATACTGTTGTTGTACAGGGTTCGGGCGCAATCGGACTTGTAACGCTCGCCTGTGCGAAATTGAGCGGGGCTGCAAAAGCGATTATGGTGGGCGGGCCCGCTGGGCGTTTGGAACTCGCCAAACGCCTGGGTGCGGACGTAACAATCGACATTGAGAAAGTTACCTCTGTCGACGAACGGACGGAGCTGGTGAAAGCGGAGACACCGCGCAAGGAAGGGGCGGATGTTGTTTTTGAATGCGCAGGTTTCCTTCCAGCCACACCAGAAGGCTTAGGATATACCCGGCGTAGCGGTACTTTTGTTGAGGTCGGTCACTTCGTAGATATGGGTTCTATCGATTTTAACATTAACCAGTTACTGATGCGCAAAAACCTTCGGGTCGAGGCGATCTGGGGAAGCAGTTACGAACACTTTGTCCGCGGTCTGCCGCTCCTTGAACAGAGCGAACTGCCGTTTGCGGATATGATTAGCCATCAGCTCCCGCTTTCACAGGTCGGAGACGGTTTTCACGCACTCAATGGGGACTACCGTATCAATGGTCAGACGGCGATTAAAATTGCGGTGAAGTCTGAACTGTGATTTAGGTGCCAAATCACGAGAATCCGGGTTCAAGCAACGTCTGAAAACCAAAACTCAGTGTCTTCAGGAGCAGGAAGATTATTACAGAAAACTTCTTAACCTATAACTTAGAACGCACAACTATATTTAGGAGAGATTATTAATGGCAAAAACGTATCGCGTCGGCTTCGCATCTCTTGTGCATGACCACGTCTGGGGGGAACTTCGGCATTGGAAAGCACACCCGAACGTTGAAATCGTTGCAGCGGGCGATGTCAATGCGGAGTTACGCACACAATTCAGTGAGGAATCTGGTGTTGAGAAGGTCTACGACTCTTGGCAAGAGTTGTTGGAGAAAGAGGAATTGGACATCGTCCAAGCGGCTGCGGAGAACAACGCCGGCGCAGATATTGTTGCGGCTGCGGCGGCAAAGGGTGCCCATGTCGTATCCGAAAAGCCGATGGCTGCACGGCTTTCACAGGCAGATCAGATGCTGGGTGCCGCAGCACGGGCCGGTATCCAACTCATGGTGAATTGGCCTACTGCGTGGAGCCCAGCACTTAATACCGCAATGGATCTCATCAAAGCTGGACGCATCGGGGACATTTTCTACTTCAAGTGGCGTTCAGCGCACAACGGCCCCATGGAGATCGGTTGCTCCCGCTACTTCTACGAATGGCTCTACGATGAAGAGAAAAATGGTGCTGGGGCGTTGATGGATTACTGTTGCTATTGTGCCGATATGTGTGCCTATCTCCTGGGTTTGCCGCAACAGGTGACAGCCTTCCGTGGCACCTTCGTCAAAGACTACCCCGTTCCCGATGATAACGCCGTTATCGTTATGAAATACGGGAATGCCTTCGGTATCACGGAAGCGTCTTGGACACAAAAGGTTGGCTATGTTACGCCGAACCCCGTGGTTTATGGGACTGAAGGTGCTTTGATGGTCAGCGGAAACGAGGTCCATCTCCATCCAGCGGGGGGGGATGCTGAAGTGATAACACCTAAAGCACTCCCTGAAGGGAAACGCAACGCTGCGGAATACTTCATTCACTGCTTGGAAACGGGTGAGCCGATTGAGGGCCTCTGTAACGCCAAAGTAAGTCGGGATGCTCAAGAAATCCTCGAAGCAGGTCTCGTCTCGGCAGATAGTGGGCAGGTCGTGAACCTGCCGGTGTAGAGCAATTAGCGGCACGGTTTCTAACCGCGCCTAAAAACGTTAGGAGAACTTTATGAGTGATAGAATCCCGATTGCGTTACAACTCTATTCCGTTAGAGACGATTGTGCAGGTGACCTCTCTTTAACGCTTCAAGCGGTCGCACAGATGGGCTATGAGGGCGTTGAGTTTGCGGGTTACTATGATCGGACTGCTGAAGAATTGCGCGATATGTGTGAGGATCTCGGACTGAAAGTCGCCGGGACACATACGGGTATCAACACACTTCTCGGTGACGAACTCGCGAAAACGGTAGAATTCAACCAGATACTTGGCAATCCGTATCTGATTGTACCCGGGTTATCCCAAGAATACCGAGGTTCAGGACAGGCATGGCGGGACACAGCCAAGCTTTTCAACGACATCGCTGGAAAAATCACTGATCAAGGGATGGCACCTGGTTATCACAACCACACGGGTGAATTTGAACCGATCGAAGATGAAATCCCGTGGGATATATTCGGTAGCAATACCTGCGACGATGTCGTGATGCAGATCGACATCGGACATGCGCTTCGTGCAGGAGCCGATCCTGTCGCGTATATAGAACGCTACCCCGGCAGATCGAAGCTTGTGCATATTAAAGAGTATTCTGCGACGAATGCTAAGGCAAACGTTGGTGAAGGTGATGTCCCTTGGGAGGCTGTGTTCCACGCCTGTGAGACCGTCGGCGGTACTGAATGGTACATCGTTGAGCAGGAGACTTATGGCTACCCCCCGCTTGAATG
Organism: Candidatus Poribacteria bacterium; assembly: GCA_965202725.1. Taxonomy (GTDB): domain Bacteria; phylum Poribacteria; class WGA-4E; order WGA-4E; family WGA-3G; genus WGA-3G. Next base: position 1,187,467 of record OZ241845.1, on the reverse strand, counting down.
TGCCGAACGCTGCATTGAAAATCTAAGAAAGATGGGGAAAATTTCTTAATTTTCCATGTGGGTCATTGAGGCTGCTTTCCACTTCGTTTCAAGCTGCGCTTTTTATGCCAAGATCCAAAAATATATCAACACTTAAAGGACAACGATCTATCAGTCACCCCGATAGTGTTGAAACAGATCTTTTGCTATGGTGGGAAGATTTCTATCTTCCTATCTTTGAGTACATTCTTCCGAAGATGGGGCAGTTACACGGAAAAAGGGTGTTGGAGTTAGGCACCGGGACCGGCGGTACTGCGACATTGTTGGCGAAGCGGGGGGCGACTGTCATCGGAATAGATTTGCTCCCGTTTCGGCTCGCTGCGGGGAAGACGAGGGCAGCGGAATATAGCGTCGCCGAGTCGGTCGAATTCGCGCTGATGGATGCGATGCACCTCGCTTTTCCAGACAATACGTTCGACTTTATTATTTCAAAATCTGTGCTGGTGTTTACGGCCCACACACAAACGGCTCAAGAGTGTTATCGCGTACTAAAGCCGGGCGGGAAAGCAATTTTCATAGAAAATATGCGACACCATCCAGCAGTATGGCTCTATCGCAAGGCGTTTTTGAGATACGCCGGTAAGTTGCACTACTTTTCGCTGCGCGATGTTGAGGCAGTCGGTGCTGAGTTTGAGAAGTTAGAGCATCGTGAATTTCATCTCTCTGCGGTAAGTGCGCTGTTCTGGCAGAAATGCGTTTCTATTCCACTGTTTTATAGATGTACCTTCCGCGCCCTCAAAGCGATGGATACATTTCTCCTCAAATACTTCCCTTTCCTCAAGCGATTCTGTTGGATCACAGCGATGATTTGTCAGAAAGATTAACGTTAGAAACGAAAAGGCTCTGGATTCGTTGTAAAAAATGTTTTCCCTTAACTTAGCGGATTTGTGGTGATGTTCCACAAATCCGCTATATTTTTAGATTGCCAGTTAGACTTAGCGGCGGTTATCCCGGTTGTGATAGGATTTAACCTTTCCCCATGTTGTCGTGAGTTTACCCTCTGCTTTGACAGCAAGTGCTTTAGCTGGACGTGCGCCGCTCGCGAGATCGGCGACCTCATCTTCAGAGAGGGAGCGATTCCAGAGGATAACGTCATCGATTATTGCATCAAGGAACATATCGTTGCCAGCATTGCCACCGACCCCTCGCCCTGCACCGAGTTCAAAAGGACGGTCTGGGAACAAGTTGTAAGGTTCCGGTGCCGGATGTGGATTATTCCTCGGGCTGGGAGGTAAGGTCAGTTTATCTCCATCCGCTGTTACATAGGCGAAGGCCTCTGTGCCGTCTGCGGTCTGACACACATGATACCATTGGTCAGGTTTGATGCTATTTTCGGTCTGAAAATAGTTCTGTGTTCCACCGCTGGTGGTTCCGAAGGTTATGCCGGTGTTACTGGTTGTTACCATCCGGAAAGTGAAGGTTGCACCCCAACCGACCATTTCGCCTTTCCATATCCCCGCGTGGTTCACACCGTTTCGGATATAAAGCCAACAAGAAATGGTATGGGGGCCCTCAATCGCGCTTTCAAGGTCATTGTTGAATTGAATATCTACCCGTGTCTCATCGCTCCCGTCAACATCCAATGCCTTGCCGAATTTACCTTTATCTATAATTTTGGCAGCCTTGAAGAGCTCGCCGTGGGCATCACCTATGGAATCTGTTGCCTTTCCATCGTCAAAGGTCCAAGCAGCAATAACTCCATCATTTAGGTCTGCCAACGCAGATGTTGTTATGCAAATCGCAAACACTGCGATAGTGAGTACAGCAATAGAAAATTTCACTTAAACTTTCCTCCTATAGTGAATTTCGGTTGCGAATAAAAAAATCAACGAACCTTTTCCAAACAAATTTGACTAAATAAGCGTCCGCAAGATAGAAATGCCTCTTTGTTAGGAATGAGCACAGTTACAGGCTCAATAACTCAGTTGCCTGTTAAGTAGGTATAGGCACTTGAATATTTTGCGACCTGAACCTGTGGGTTACTTCTTTGGGCGTGTGGTGTGCTGTAAGGGAGTTCCCATAGGTTTAACTATTGCACCAATTTACAATCATTTATTTTTTTCGTCAAGCAAAAAATAACATTTTACTCAGGCTCGATTTTTTTCACCCTCAATTGCGATGAGTCGTTGATTCACCGAAAGATGTGTGGCAGTATCAACAACTCCGCTTTGCCATTGGATCTCCAATAGATCTATACACTGAGCATCTTTCAGTCCGAAATGGATTCTCAAATCGCTGAAGGCGAGATAATTCCCGCTACTCTTGACTTCCGCGTACTGCGTGAGTTTACCCGTAACAACTTTAATCTGTGCCCCAATTGCAGAACGGTTGCTTTTTGTCCCGATCGCTTGGACCTGTATCCAGTTGTTTCGATTTCCTCCCTCATTTCTCAGTAGGTCAGCGGTCTGATTCCAGTTTGTAATAAGGATGTCGATGTCACCGGCGTTGTCGTAATCCCCAAAAGCGGCGGCGCGGCTTGTTTTACGGAGTGCGAAACCTGCTCCGAGTTGTGCCGTGATGTCCTCAAATTGCCCGTTCCCTAAATTCCGGAAGATCAGGTTCTGCTGCGGTGTCGTCGTGGAGCGATCGACCTGAGCGATATTATCCATTGTATGTCCGTTTGCGCCGAAGATATCTTTGTTGCCGTCGTTGTCGTAGTCGAGAAAACCGATGCCCCAGCCGAGGTAGCGGTGTGTGTGTTCAGCGATGCCTGCGATAATTGTGGTGTCACTGAAAAAGTTGCCGCCTTCATTGCGATAGAGTGTATTGGTTTCGTTCTGAAAGTTACTGACCGTGAGATCCAGCTTGCCGTCGTTGTCGTAATCAGCGAAGGCAGCCCCCATTCCTGCCTCAGCTTTCCCCCTGTCGCTGCAACTCACACCGGAGAGCAGTCCAATTTCTTCAAAGGTGCCGTCCCCGCGGTTTTCAAAAAGGAAGTTGAAATCCTGATCGTTGGCTACGTAGATATCGGGGTCGCCGTCGTTATCAGCGTCTCCAACGGCAACACCGAGCCCGTGTGCTGCGGGGATACTGAGCAAACCGCTCTGTAGGGTTAAATTCGTAAAGGTACCGTTCCCGTTGTTGTAATAAAATAGGTCGGGCTGCGGTGGATAAGAGCTGGGTCCGCAGTAGACAGGGATATTGTGTCGGTAACAAGTTTTGTGTGCCTTGAGGGTGTAATGTGCGTAGTTGGTTACATAGAGTTCAAGAAACCCATCGTTATCAAAATCGGCGAATGCACAGCTCGTTCCCCACCCTGCATCTGCAACCTGTGCTGTCTCGGCAACGTCTGTAAAAGTGCCGTCTCCGTTGTTCTGATAGAGAACGTTGGGGCCGAAGTTAGTTAAATAGAGGTCCATGTCGCCGTCGTTATCGTAGTCGCCAGTTGTTGCGCCGACTCCGTAGCCGATATCCCCAACGCCTGCGAGATGGGTAACATCTGTAAACGCACCGCTGCCGTTATTGCGGTAGAGGCGGTTGGTCGGCAGTGGCGCGCCTGCCTGTTCCCCTTGTGGGCAGGCATTGATAAGGTAGATGTCGAGATAACCGTCATTGTCGTAGTCAAAGAAACCGCCACCGGACCCGTATTGTTCATTAAATAGGCGTTTGCCCCTCTTACCGTCCGTGTGTTTGAAATCGATACCGGATTCTGCAGCCACTTCAACGAAGGTAACAGCGTATCCTGCCGGTGTGCTGCGTATTGCACAGCCAAGGCAAAAACAGAGAAGTAAGGCTGCTTTTGCCCAGCGTACAGCAGAGACTCTCATGGTTGATCGGAACCCCCCATTGTTTGCTGAATTTCATTCAGACGGGTCTTGTGAGCGGCGTTAAGACTTCCTACCGCCCAGACTTTTCTTATGCGGGTGCTATGAGAACGAGCCGGTCTCTGTGACATCACTCCGTCTCCGCGTGGTAAACTAATGCGTTATTGACGATTGTGGCCATCAGATTGATTTCACACTGTGATTCATCCCATTCAAAGAGAATCAAGTTCTTCTGTGTTTCTACATGTGCCTTCGCGTCCAACAGATACATGGGGTGTAGTGTAGCGAGTGAGATGGCTTCTTCAAGGGAGATGCCTGCGAATCGGACGCTATTTTCGACCCCGCGTGCCAATTCAATGGCGGAACCGGCGAGATATTCTGTGCCGACTAAACGGACACATCGGTCTGCGGTCAATTCCACAGATTTCCCAGCGAACTCATAGATACCGGGGGGCATCCCTGCCAGCGCCACAGCATCACTGACGAGGATGCATCGATCAAGCGTTTTCGCACGTATCATCGACTTAGCGACAGAAGGGGGTAGGTGATGTCCATCAAGAATCAGACTTGCCCAGAGTTCATCAGCACCCAGTTGTTCCCAGATATAGTTGGGATGCCGTTGGATTAAAGCGTGTGCACCGTTGCCGAGGTGTGTGGAAAATCTTGCTCCGGCATCAATTGCTGCGTGAATGTCATTTGCGGAGGCGTTCGTATGCCCCAACGCGACCACCACCCCGTCTGCAACCAGTTTTTCTATGAAGGGGATAGCCCCCTTTTTTTCAGGAGCGAGGGTCACAATGGTGATTTTCCCATCAGCGATGTCTTGCCACCGCTGAAATTCGTCCCAATTTGGGTCTCTGACGTGTTCCAACGGGTGTGCCCCGCGCGGTCCATCCTCTGCGGAAATATAGGGGCCCTCAAGGTGGATACCGAGCATGGCGTGGGCAACGAACGCGTCTGCTTTAGATGCTTCTACGATAGCACGTAAAGCGTTATAGATCCGATCAAAAGAGCCGGTCACAACTGTTGGACATAAGAATCCGGTACCAACTTTCCAGAGGGCACGGACCATCGCACACACGTCTTCCGCTGTAACATTTGGGATATTGAGGTCAAAACCAGCAAAGCCGTTGACTTGAATGTCTATCAATGCCGGTGCGACATAAGTTGTGCTGTCAACGGCGGGGACTTCCCGGATCTCCTGAACGCGTGCATCGGCAAGGACGATTTCGACGGGGGTATTGTTGAAAAGGGTATGGCCGTTGAACTTCATATTTTTTTTATCGCAATCAGCCGTCAGCACGCAGCTTTCAGCGGTGTGGGAAGATTGTCGGTGGAAAGAATGAGCGCGTCAATCTTCCACTTTTGTCAGCCATCAACGAGGTTTTTCTACCGAAGCACCGAAGATTTCTGAGAGTTTCCTTATAATACCTGCAAACCGATTTGTTGTCAAGAAAAAAGGTTGCATTGTTCGGTAGAATTCGGTTAAAGTATATCAAAAGAAATTTCAATCAGTTCGTAGAATCATAGTCAGACTTTCTGGGATCACATCTGGACGTGGAGGACAAAATGGAATATTTAACATACGGGGAAACGGGTTTGGAGATCTCACGTCTCTGCTTGGGCGCGGGGCATCTTAACAATACCTCCGAAAATTATGAAGCCGGCGGCCAACTGATGTTGAAGGCATTGGACGAAGGTATTACTTTCTGGGATACCGCTGAAGGTTATGGGAGTCAACCCCACCTCGGCGAGGCAGTCCGCCAAATTAACAGGGAAGCAGTCGTCATTCAAACGAAGACCGGCGCGAAAGATTATGAGGGAGCTAAGGCGAGTATTGAACGTTCCCTTCGAGAGATGCAAACGGATTACCTTGATGTTTTGCTCTTACACGGAATCGCCTCGCCCGAAGACTTGGTATCGCGGGAAGGCGCGCTGGATGCGTTTCGGGAAGCAAAAGCTGCTGGTAAAATCCGAGTCATCGGCTGTTCGACGCACATCTACACAGGCCCGGTTATGGATGCCGTGATTGATCACCCTGAACTTGCTGTTATTTTGACAACGGCGAATAAAGAGGGGCGGATGTTAGAAGGTGGCTCCTTTGATCGGCATCTCGAATATATCCAACGGGCGTACGCCCTTGGAAAGGGTATTAGTATTATGAAGGTTATCGTTGCAGGTAATATTCCAGAGACGGACATGCCGGAATGGATTGAATGGGGCTTCAACCTTGAAACTGCGCACGCCATCAATCTCGGTATTACGGATTACCGCCACATTGCATTGGATGTTGGGCTTGCTCGTGCGAGCGCGAGTCGCCGTCTAATACAGCCCAGAGCGGCTTAAGGTTTGAACAAAGCGGCACTTGCTACTTGCGATAAGGTCATCTTCCAACCGATGCGACGTACGGGGCGGGTGCATCGCTGGGAATTGCTGCCTATCACATCTTACATCGCTAAGAGTCATTAGCAGACAGGCGGCTGTGCTCTCAGCGGTCAGTAGTTACGTTGAAATAAAGGAATGTTTAAATGTCGAAAACGATGGCCACGAATTCAAGAGAAAAGAATTTTGCTTTAGATTTGATGCTTTTCATAAGTTTTGATAGGATGCCCTGAGTCGGACAGCTTTTGAAAACGTTGCCAATCTCCTTGCTAAAATTTACGGAATACGCTATTATATTTCATAATTCTCAAAAAGGAGACTCAGAATGGCAGTTTTTTTACATACACGGGTTCGCGTCAGCGACCTTGACGGTTCTATTGCTTGGTATTGCGATCACTTGGGATTCAAGGTCCTCAGCCGGAGTGATAAATCACCGGCGGGTAACCAGATTGTGCACCTTGAACTCCCAGGAAACGCACACACGTTGGAATTCACCTATTCACCCGACTTCGACCTTCAAGTCCAAGAGGATCTGATGCATTTCGCTATCGGTGTGCCTGATATTGTTGAATTTTGCGACGGCTTGGAGAAAGCAGGATTGGAAATTTGGCCCGATGAATGGCGCACACAGTTCACGTCCGGTGGAATGAAAATGGCATTCATTACCGATCCGGACGGTTATGAAATTGAGATATTGGAGCGAGCAGATACCTCTGGCGATCCGCTGGACATTCTTGACGAATAATCCTAAACGTGGGGCCAGAATTGGTTCCATGCAGTCAACCAATCCTTTGCGCGGCTTTCGACGTTAACGGGCCCGGTTATCTTAACACCTGCGCGCCCTTTAAAGTCCGCGAGTTTATCAACACTTGAGAGTTCGATCTTAATTGTCGTCGGTGCTGCCGGAACGTAAGGTTTAACCTGACTGAGATCTTGAAGCGCATCTCGCGCGCCTTCCTCAATCAATTGCCGCGCACGTACCGGGGGCAATTGTCGCGCACTATATCGGCTGAGCCCCTGTTTAACGACGACAGTAGGCAGTGCGTCGCCGAGGAGGCCTTTCGCTTCTCGGCAGACTGCCGCGTCGCCTGTAACAAGCGCGACTGGCACGCCGTATGCTCCGTTGAGTGCAGCGTTCACGCCGGTTTCGCCGACCAAATCGTCGTTGAACCATAGGTTCCGGTACTGTACGCTGGAAATTGTATGACACAACACACCGTCAGGGGTGCCGTTGCGGGCATGCATGCCGATAAGCAAGCAGGCATCACAACCACTTTTCCACATATCTTCATAGCGCCCCCATCCGTGATGCGCTACCCACTCACAATCTGGATGGATTTTATCTGGAATGAGTGAATTAAAAGTCCAGCCCTTTCCCGCACCGTGGCAATCCACGACGACAATTTCTGTTGCACCTGCAGCTTTTGCGCCACGCACCGCGGCGTTAATCTCTTCTGTATAGAGGTGTCTCCCTTCCTCAAACATCGGCGCGCCGCCACTCACTTGATCCCACACCACGATACCGCTAACCCCTTCCATATCCGACATGATCAGTACCCGCATTGCTGCCCCTTTCTTCATTTACTATGGAGAATCTTTGTGTTTCGCTAGTATAAACCGGCTTTTCTTAAAATTCAAGCAGAAAATTGTTATATCAGCCCTTGCTGATCGATGCCTGCTGACAGACGAGAGCCGGCTACTGAAGGATTTTTTGACATAGGCGCGCGGTTGTGTTATAATTCTTAGAGCTTACGCAATTTTTGACCGTGGTCCCCCCACTCTGTGAGATGGATATCTGTGAAAAAATACAAGCATTCGGTGGTGGCACCCCCCTAACAGGTTATGCAATAAAAGAGCATGCTGCGTAAGTCCTATGCTGTTAAGAAAAATGGTGTTGAGTGAAATAAAGAATCGCTAATACGAAATCGTAATTTTGCCTATGGACGCAATCAAAATAGAAGTTTACAATATCCTTGAAACCGCAATCCGTACCGCTATGGAGTCAGGTGAGCTCGCTATAGCCGAAGTGCCGGATATCCCGTTTTCCCCCACCAAGACCCCTGAACACGGCGATATTGCCACGCCAATCGCCTTAGGGCTCGCAAAACAGGCACGCATGGCACCTCGCACTATAGCCGAGATCATTGTTAAATACATTCATCTTGAAACACATCCCACTCTACACAAAATCGACATCGCAGGTGCAGGTTTTATAAACATTCATCTCTCCGACGAGTGGCTCTACGACACACTCCGAACAATCGCGACCCTGCGCTCGGCGTATGGTACGTGCGACAAGGGGGCGGGAAAGCATTTACAGATTGAATTTGTCAGTGCGAACCCGACAGGCCCCCTTAATATTGTGAGTGGGCGTGCCGCAGCTGTCGGAGACACCCTCGTCAACCTCCTAAACGCTATAGGCTATCAGGCAATCCGTGAATTCTACGTCAACGATGCCGGTGGTCAGGTGGATAGGCTCGGTGCGTCGATTGATGTTCGTTATCGACAGGTACTCGGTGAAGAGGGCTTGGAAATTCCAGAGGGGGGGTATCACGGCGAATATCTCCGGGAATTCGCGGAGGCTCTTGTTGAAACCGACGGGGATAAGTTCCTGCAATTTGAGGTGAACGAACGAATTGCTCACTTCCGCGAGAGCGGCATTGCCCACATCTTGGCGCAACAGAAAGCCTCTTTAGCACGTTTTGGCGTTAGCTTCGATGTCTGGTCAAGTGAAAAAGCGATCCGAGCGAGCGGAAAACCGGAGGAAATCATCGAACGCTTTCGAGAGAAAGGATACCTTTATGAAGCCGACGGCGCGACGTGGTTTCGGACGACAGATTTCGGTGGCGATAAGGACTGCGTGGTTATCCGGCGTAACGGCGAATACACCTATTTTGTGCCCGATGCCGCTTATCACCGTGAGAAGTTTGATAGAGGATTTACGACAGTCCTTGACCTGTTTGGCCCCGACCATCAAGGGCACATTACACGCCTTAAAAGTTTCGTCAAAGCCCTCGGTATGCCCGATGATTGGCTCGAAATTTCGATTATTCAACAGGTAAACATCGTCGATGCAGAAGGCAATCCGTCGGATATGTCAAAACGGCGCGGGCAATTCGTTACGCTTGATGCCGTCATTGACGAACTTGCAGAAACTGTCGGTGAGCAGTTCGCGGTAGATGTTGCCCGTTATTTCTTCCTCATGCGTGCTAACAATACACACCTCGATTTCAATATGGAATTAGCAGTCACGCACGCCAGCGAAAACCCTGTCTTTTATATTCAATATGCGCACGCGCGGTGCTGTAGCATTTTTGAGCAAGGAAATGAACAAGGTATCGCACCCAAACCTATTGAAACGGTATCCCTAAAACGACTCACTGAACCGATGGAATATGAACTGATTCGGAAGTTAGCCGAGTTTCCATCAGTCGTGCTGCTGAGTGCCGAGGCGCGCGAGGTACACCGTGTTCCGCATTATCTACATGAACTTGCCGGAATTTTTCACCCATACTACAACCAACATCGAGTCCTCGACCCGTCGGACATGGAAACGACGCACGCACGGCTTGCTCTGGTGCAGAGCGTGCAAACGGTATTGCAGAGCGGATTGACATTATTAGGCATCTCTGCACCCACATCCATGTAAAGCGGAACAATCTCAAGCAGGCAAAAACATGACAATAGATTACAGAGAAACAGATAAGGCGCATGTGTGGCATCCGTTGTTTCAGCATCAACGCCTTCAAGAGACATCATTAGCTGTCTTTGAATCCGCACACGGGACAACACTTGTGGATTCAGATGGTCGTGAGTACTTAGATGCTTATTCAGCGTTGTGGAATGTTAATGTCGGTTATGGCAGGCAAGAGATAGCAGATGCAGTCTACGAACAGATACAGCGGCTGCCCTACTATCCTCATTCGCAGATTAACGTTCCAGCCACGGTATTAGCTGAACAACTCGCGGCGTGTCTTCCAGGGGATTTGAACCATGTCTATTTCTGCAATAGCGGTTCAGAGGCGAATGAAACCGCTATCAAAATGGCGAGGCAGTATGGTAGGCAAACCTATCCCGGTGAGAATCGCTATAAGGTTATCAGCCGCTATCGAGGGTATCACGGGTTTACATACGGGGCACTATCGGCGACGGGCCAGGCACGAAGAAGGAAAGCATTTGAACCGCTCGTGCCGGGTTTTCTACACGCGCATCCGCCTTATTGCCACCGATGTCCCATCGGGTTGGACTATCCATCCTGTGGCACCGAATGCGCCGATGAGATTGAACGCATGATTCACTGGGAAGGCCCCGAAACCGTCATCGCTGTCATTGCTGAACCGATCATCGGGGGTGGTGGCGTGATCGTTCCGCCCGACGAATACCTCCCAAGGCTGCGGCAAATCTGCGACGCCTACGGTCTACTCCTCATCTTTGATGAGGTGATTACCGGCTTCGGACGCACCGGAAAAATGTTTGCATGTGAGCATTGGGGCGTACAACCCGACCTGATCACCCTGGCAAAAGGATTGACGAGCGGTTATATCCCGCTGGGTGCCTGTATCGCTTCAGCCGAAGTTTTCAACGCCTTCCTCGGAGCGTCCGATGAAAATAAGGAATTTGCCCAAGTCTGTACCTACGGTGGACATCCCGTAGCGTGCGCTGCGGGGCTCGCGAATTTGAAAATTCTTCAAGAGGAACGCCTATCGGAAAATGCCGAAAAAGTTGGGGCGTATCTACGTTCCAAGTTAGAAACGTTGAGCGATCTACCTATTGTTAGCGATGTCCGAGGCAAAGGGTTGATGCTCGCTGTTGAACTCACCGAAACCGATGGCACCCCTCTCCAAACTGCAAAGACGAACCAAATTGTTGGGCAATTACGAGACTTCCGTAAAGGCGGTATTATCGTGGGAAAAATCGGTCATGCTATCGAGGAACCCGAGAATATTATTTTCCTTGCACCGCCACTTATTCTAACCGAAGCAGAAGCGGATAGAATCTTTGAGACGCTACGTCAAGTACTTGTCCAACAGGAATTTTAACTGATGGCGTTTCGCAGGTGTTAGCTTGTTCGGATCGGTGGCGAGTGCGTATTGAAGTGCTGTTGAACAGGCGCAAGTCCGTTTTCCGTCTGGAATGTGGGCGATAGCACGTCGTACTATTTTTTTGGAAGTCTCGACGTTAAAACGGACGTTAGCAAGGATCATCTCGGTAGTCACGTTATCGTGATCGGGATGCCAGCAATCGTAATCCGTGGAGCATGCGAGAACGGCGTAACAGATTTCTGCCTCGCGAGCAAGTTTGGCTTCAGGTGCTGCGGTCATCCCGATAATGTCGAATCCGAGGTGCCGGTAGACATTAGATTCTGCTTGCGTTGAAAACGCTGGGCCCTCCATACAGAGGTAGGTGCCCCCGTTATGTAGCACTGCCCAATTCTCCGAGGCACCTGCAGACAAAAACTTGCTCAGCTCTGAACAGAAAGGATGGGCAAGACTGATGTGAGCCGCGATCCCGTCACCGAAAAAGGTTGATTCTCGGTGTTTGGTGTGATCGTAGAGCTGATCAGGTACAACGAAATGGCGGGGTTCAATATCTTGTCGAAGACTACCAACAGCACTCACGGAGATAAGCCATTCGACACCTAACGATTTTAAAGCGTAAATATTAGCGCGGACATTAATCTCAGCGGGTATAATCCGGTGACCAACGCCGTGTCGAGGTAAGAAAACAACGGGTTTTCCATCAAGGTTACCCAGAATGAGAACATCGCTCGGTTTACCGAACGGGGTTTCGATCTCGATGTCTTCGATGTCTGTTAAACCATCCATTTGATAAAAACCGCTGCCGCCAATAATTCCAATACGCATTTTCTATCCTTTCATGCGGTATAACTGATGCGTTGTTAGTGTGTGGTACGGACAAAAAAATTGATGAATCCGTCTATCGCCACCTCACTGAGAACCAATAACGAAAGAGGGTTTTCGCCCAATTTTTGAGACGCGCGTATGCGTTGGGGCACCCACGTCGTACGATTGGCATAAGTACTCAATGACGAGAAAGCATCGTCCCATCACTGAAACGAAAACTCGCTAACGAAAAACGACTAGCTATTATGGCACTATTGCAATGTAGTAATTTAACACTTGAAGGGAAATCCAGTTCCGCCGTTGCCACCTACATACGGGTGAAGGAGCTTGATCTGGTTTTCGATTTAGGCAGATGTCCGATGAATTTCATCGGTATCGGCAATGTTTTTATTTCGCATTTTCATCTTGATCACTACTTTGGATTACCTATCTATATCAGCCAACGTTGGCTTTCCGGGATACCTCCCGGTAATATCTATGTCCCTTCAAGAGGTTCGAAACAACTTATACAGATTCTTGATAGGATTTCCGCATTAGATACAGGTAGAAGTTGGGCATACCAAATCAATCCCGTCCGAGTAGGCGATGCGATACCCTTTCGCCAGAATCTGATCGCCCACATTTTGCCCGGCAACCATAGTGTTCCTGCGGTTTCTTATCTAATTTGTGAGGTTCGCAAGAAGCTGAAACCGGAGTTCCAACATCTGTCGGGGCGTGACATCGCTGAATTAAGACAATCAGGTGTCGAGGTAACGACGGATGTCCAATTGCCATTAGTTGCCTATCTTGGAGACACGCGGGGCATTCCGGTTGATGCACATCCCCTACTCAAACAGTGCAAAGTCTTAATCTGTGAATGCACATTTATCCTCCCAGAACATCGAGTACGTGCGAAACGGACGATGCATTTACACCTTGAGATGTTACCCGAGATGTTAGCCGACTTTAAGAGCGAGCACGTGGTGCTGACACATTTCTCCCGTCGCTACACACCAGAACTTATCCGGAAAAGAGTGTTTAACTACTTACCTTCCGAAGAACGCTCTCGGGTCCAACTGTTTCTCTAATACTGAGGCGCGCCTCTCCTAAACCTGCCTATTCAGGTATACCCGCTCGTTCCATGTAAAGATGTGTTGTCACAATTGCCCAGATGGGCGCTAACATCGCATGGATGAGGGTGTTTACGGTAACCATCCCTGTGATCGCCCAAATCGGGGGACTCGGTAAGTTTATAGCGGCATAACCGCCAAAAAAGAGCCCGAAGAATTTTCCCGATTGCAGCACCTCGGCGAGTTTCGCAAATTCGGGGGCCTTCATAGAAAATAGGAACAGCGTTAAAGTAATGACCGCAGTCGTAAAGGCCGTTGTTCCCACAACCAGCAACAGACATGTCCCGAAAAACCGCCCCCATGCACCTTTAACAAGCTCGCTACTCCGGCGAAGTGCAGCAATTGCCGATAGATTTTCAATAATAATACATTGATTGTAAAGACTCCATCTCACCAGAAAATAGACCGCGACAACACCCAATAGCAGTGTAAGGAAACCGAACAGTGTAATGGCCTCCGTTAATGGAACTGGTATGAGATACTCCGTAAATCCAGCCATGATACCGGCGAGGATTATGAAAGGGCCTCCCGACGCAAGCAGCATCAAAAGACATGCCCCCAAAATAGAGAAAAGCTTGCGGCATGTTCGGCGCCAAACCTCGCCAGATGTAACATTTATCCCTTTATGCTGATAGACCATGACCAAAGCCAATGGACACATCGTTAACCATAGCAGACCGATGCTGAAGGACGATCCGTCGAAACCGACACCTGCCATTACGCCAGTCTGCACTGGGGCGGGTTTGATCGTTCTACTTTCGCGATCAATGGCACCTAATGTAGACACTTTGACCCCTGATGTGCCAAACGTCCATTGTGCTGCTGGTACGACAAATTGGAAAAATAGGAATCCAACGATATTCACAAGAATAACTGGAAACATTACCTGCCAAAACAGACCAAAGTTGTTCCGGTATTCTCTGAATACTGTTGACACAAGTCCGGGATTGCGAGGCGTATTCATAAACGTAGCAATTCCTTTTAAATAGATATAGGGAAACCAAAACACGGTGGCACGGTTTCCCTATGATTCCGGTGGGGAATTAATTTCCCATACCAGGGTGAGAATTTTTATCCTGATCGGATGTTCCGGCTTCTTGTTCTTGATAGAACAGATATCCATCTTCATCTTGGTCGAGCTCGTACTGGCGCACGATCTGTTCTGCTTCGCGGAGGTAGGGGGTATCGCCCTTTGTAATGCTCATATAGGCTTTAAATCCTTCATAAGCAGCGCCGAATTCACGGATAGAACGATAACAGACGGCTTGTTGGTAAACAGCTTCATTTCGCCATACCGACTCGGGAGCATTTTCAAACAGATTTTCGTATGCCTCAATTGCCCGTTCATACTCAGCATTTTGCTGATAGAGTGTGCCGATGCGAAACATCGCGTCTGCGGCTGCGAATTTCTTGAAGGATAAATCTCGGACCAACGTGCTGTACGCATTAATAGCACGAGGGAAGTTACGAAGTCTTTCCCAGTTCCGCGCAATCTGTTGGAAATTCTGGACGACCTGATCACTATACCCCATCACCCACATATCAGCGGGGGTAATCTTCCGCCCAGTCTTTTGGTATTCGACGGCTTTCTTATTGCGGAACTTATCGATTTCGTCCATCAGAAAACTGATTTCCTTCAAGACTTCCGCTGTCTGCTTTAGGAGTGTGCCGGCTTGCGAGGCTTCGTAAGAATCTGGGAATTTCTCCACGACTGCCGTATACGCGGGCCACCCGCCGATATAGTCATAAAGCTTGTAGAAATAGAGGTTGCCGATTTGGAATTGGGCTTGTGGTGCTTTCGGGTGCTCAGGAAATTCTTCGACCATGCGCTCGTAGTTACGGGTGGATTCCGTGTAATTCTCTAAGCTTTCATAAGCCCGGGCGACTTCATAGAGTGCCTCTGCAGCAATATTAAAGGTTTCATCTGTCGGTTCACTGTCATAAATGGCTTTATAGTTTTGGTATTCAGCCCGCTTTGTTTTAATGATTTCGCGATTCTTCCGAATATTCGCTATGCCACCTTTCGCCTCGTTGGCGTAATAGCCAGTGGGATCCAGGGCAACAATGGCATCATAATGCTCAACCGCCTTGTCCCAATCATAACGGCGCTTGTAGATTTTAGCGATCTGGTAATGTGCGCGCTGTGCCCATTTTCCCTGCGTATCGCGCTCAATCACCTCTAAATAGAGCGTCATCGCCCTATCATAAAGTGCCCGTTGCTTCGCGCGGTTCTCCTCCATTTTTGCGGGATCATCGTCGCGGATATCCATAGTTTCTGCCTCGTCAAACGCACTGTCGGCATTCTGGACCTTGGCACCGATCGGAATGATAGTGATACCCCCGCATCCCAGAATCGTCACAGACAGAAATGCGAAGGCAAGGATGAGAAGTGAGGCTCGACCTATGCAGAGATCAAAGCCGGATGTGAAACGGTTCATCGTGAGTCCTCCTTAGGATTGTAAAAAAAATCTGCTGTTATATTTCTAAATTACACAGCAGTCGTTCATTGTTCCCGACATTATACTAAATTTGCAAAAAAAGTCAATATTTTTTATTTTTCAGCAGGAGCATTCCAGTTTTCCTATAGGGAATATCTCCGAATCCCGGGCAAAAACGCACCATCTGGCCTAAGCGCCTATTTTCTAATTCCTGCTTTCTCAAACATCACATCCAGATATGATTTCTGATCTCTGAAAAGTCGGCTGGCGGAGCCATCCTCTGTGCTTTCGTGCCAGTTCAAACGGAGAATATTATGCGCTAACATATTCTCTTCGACCCACGCATCGGATTGGTCTTTCCCTAAACTTGAACTATCTCGTAGTAGCAGGAACGAATTGAGACAGAATGCGTGCCCCTGTTTAGCCGCTAATTGCTTTTCAAGAAGGATGAGTGTTTTATCCTCAGATTTTCGCGCAAGTTTAACCTTCGGATGATTCTGGTAATCAAGCGTTCTCTCGTCAATGATACCTCGCTGCCCTTTGGGATCAATAAAAAGAATATGCGTTATATCCTGTTGTGTATCAAGCACCCATAGCACAAAGTCGGGATAATAACTCCCCGCGTCACTTTCCACATAGATACCGATCTTCTGCGTGTTCCGCATCAGATAGCATTCGTATCTTTCATTCCGTTGGTAATTCCACTTGATGTATTCAGTCAGGTCTTCAACAAATTTCTTTTCACCGGCGTTTAACCGATCAGGCGATACGTTAACATCACGATGCTCACTTTCTACCTCTTCCTGCGGCCGCATAAGCGGTAGGTAAATATGCCGATGTCCTCGAGGCAAGTGTAATTGCAGTTTATTTTGGATTTGAGCGTGTGGTTTTTTTGAAGGGCATCTGATTCTGCGTTTTCGACCTGTTTCAAAAAAGCGTCCAATTCACCTTGTGTGGGGAATTCTTTCGTTACTGTGTACTCATAGAGAAAATCATCCCGTTTTAAAGGTTCATAAACATAGTTTGCGCGATTGATATGAGCATTTATACGGTTCCGGAGGTTGCGGACAACATCAATTACGATTTGGCGGTTGAGGCGATCTGTCCACGCAATTAGATCTTGAGCCGGCTTCCGATAACGAATGTCCCCGATGAGGGATAGGAAATCAACAACCGTAGGTTCACGATTTTCTTTGCTATAAAGCTGTAGCTGGTTTTTCTCCGCCTCCCGATGAATAACGGCGGCAAGTTTTGCCCGATTCAGATAACAAGCATACGTTTCATTATTTTGCTGTAGGTCTGCATAGACGTTTGGTGCTTCTTTCCTTTTATCTGTTCGGTAATCTAACGTCAGGGGCCGCCAATTCATGAGAGTACCGGACTTTTGGGTGCCGCTATCAAAATAGGTATAGTGTATTTCACGCCTATTGAACGTTACCCTCTTTATACCTATTCCTACCGTCTTGGCCTGCTTAAAAAGGGGCAATTTGTGGCGATATTCCTCAAAGGCAACGGATGTGCTCTCGTCTATTTTAAAAAGCGTTGGGTCCACTTGGATTTTAAAGACGTGCTGAAGCGAGACCCCTCCCGCATGAACTTCATCAAGAAACCGTTTAAGGTAACTTTGCTTCAAACTGTAGACGGTTAAAGTTTCTAATCGCCGGATGTTAGATTCCCTGTCTTGATAGGGGAAACGATAGTCGGATTTATGGTCTATATACTGGCGTTTCCCGTTTCCGCCTTTTCCTCGCAACCGAACACCTCGCCCGAAAATTTGTATAATCAGGTTGCCTTTGGCGCTCCCCAAATTAATCAGACTAATTACAGAGAGTCGGTAAGCGTTCCAACCTTCTGCGAATTTGCGACTCCCAATCAACACATTTATCGGGCTGGTTGCGTTATCAAGGTTTTCAAAATGAAGGCTTGGATTTTCAATTGCCTCCACGCGCGTTTCAATACGGTCATTTGTAATGCTATTGTAAAAACCCGTAGCATCTCCGACGTTAATCATTCCCCACTTTTCGCCCTCTCCGTAGGAGAGCAGCAGTTCGCTAGTGTTGTCTGGATTACGTGCAACGGTCAGGGGCCCGATAATGTCACCACCAAAAATGGATCTGAATTTCTGGCGTTCCGTCTCGCTGAGTGCTGCGAGATAATCAAGCACTTTTTGGATGTCAGAGACTTCGTCATTCTCATTTTTGCCTTCGTCTTTCGGGTTTTCGACTGTGTGTCCCATAAACGCCATCAAGGGCCGATGTGCAGTCAAGTCATTGTCATATTGTTCATCCCTTTGGAGCCTATTAAAGACTTGTAACTTTTCTTCCATGACTCGGAGACATTCGTCTAAGTTGTCTTTAATTTCTTTTTCGGATTCGGCTGCCACTGTATCTGCTGCTATCGGCTTGAAGAAGTGGTCTTTGCCGTATCCATCGCTGTAGAAGCGCGCATAATCGTATCGGTAGATGATTGCACTCTCATATTCGTCCACTAATTCTTTAGCGACGTTGTGGAAGGTGGCGGAATACTCAAATAGGAAGGAATTTTGCACGTTGAGCCGGTTCCGAAGTTCTCTGAATTTGCCAGATTGCTGGCTCGTCAAGCCGATGTGTGCTTCATCTACTAAAATGAGGCGACGAATCTCTGCTGCATCCGGCAAATGGAAATAGTCATCTTCCTTCTGTAAAAGTCCTTGTGTCGTGTCAATGATGAATTCAATCCGGTTATTATAGGTGTCATTGAGCTTATCGACGTAGGGTTTCAATTCGCGTTCATGCTGCTTAATGAGATTTGCTAACGGAGTTGTCAGGAAGATTTGGCAACGGACATTGTCTTTTTGGCAGAAATGGTGCAGATATTGGCGGATGTTTAGGTGCATGACGAGCGTTTTCCCGCTGCCAGTCGCCATCCAATACGCCAACATCCGTTGCGTCTCTTGCCCGCTATTTTCACTGTATCCCCTCGATTGCAAGTCGGCAAAAAAGCATTCAGTGAACAGGAGGGCTAACACCTGATAATAACGTAGTTTAAAAGTCTGCCCTGTTAGATAATTGTAATCGTCTACGAAATCCTGAATGCGTTCTAAGGGTTCAACGGGCAGTTGTAACGTCTGATCCGGGTCATAAAACTGAATTATTTCCTTTACGCCATCATTGCTAACATCAATGCTATTTTGGGTTAGGATTTTCGTTTCGTAATCTTGATAAAGTGCCATGCGTCTTTCTATAGTGAGGTTTAGTATGAATGGAACATCCCACATCGGGCGAGGGGACCTCGCCCCTACGGCATGTCGAGCTTTTGAGCGTGTTCAGGTGTCTTTTGAATTCTAATTCTCAGTTTGAGAGTTCTCGTTTAAGTGCTGCTATAATGCCGCCGTGCGGTTGAGCACTTAGGCGATCGTAGAGGTTGGGTTTCCCAACCCTTATGCGCGTCTCAGAAACGTGGCGAAAACATGATTTTACCGAAAACCCTCCTAAGTTTTACTCTATTTTTTAGTTTTGACTGAAACGTTGTAAATTCACAATCAAATCTCGGTATCAAGAAAGCTCGCTATTGCATCTTCTTCCCACTCGCGATAGTTTTCCGGGTCATCGTAAAATTTTTGCCATGCGGCGTTCAACAAAGCGACTGGAGCGGCGAAAATTGATTCAACCTCCTGATTTGAGGTTTCTGGCTCCTGAAATGTGCGCGGTGCAGTTTCTGTGATCATATCGCTGAGTTTACTCTGGATTGCAGAGAGGAATGTCGGGTCGTAGAAACCGTAGTAATCTTCCACGACCCCTAACGCTGCAGCGACCTGAATCCATTTTTCTTCCAAATCGGTAGCGACCGCATCATAACCCATCTGTCGTGCACGGTTAGCAAGTAGATGAATGCGGATCCAAGTTACAGGATGGACACTCTTCTCAAGTTCCTCCTTCGACATCTGGTATTGCCTTCGCCCAAGTATTCGGAGATACATTGAAAACGCATAGGCGAACGCAGGACCGCCCATTACAAAGCCAACAGTGTCACAGAAGCATTCTTGTGCCCATTCATACCACCTGTCTACAATAACTGCCCGATTTTGCTTTTGCGCCTTTGCATACTTGTCATCTCGCTCCACAACCGGCCGAAGCAAATCTTCAATTTCCGCTTGCAATTCTTTTACCAAATCGATTTCCGGTTGATGGCATCCGAAAAGTAAACGGAATAAGTCGTTTTGGCTTGAAAAAGAGTAAAAAAAGGTTTTCTCTTATTCTACTCCAGATAAATATGGTATAATATAGTTAAGTTAATAGGGAGGCGGTCACCTCTCTATCAAGACCAAAAAAGCGGGTTGCTTTTTTCGGTTATCACTTATCTTTATTATATAGGGTTCGTCAGAAAAAATGCAACTCCTTTGTAACCGAAGGAGTATTTTTCCGATGAATCTTGTAAAAGTTATGGAACGTTTCCCGGGTCAAGAGAGCTATATAGAGCATTTGGAACAAGAGAACGAGACACAGGAAGAAGACGAGGTTGGACGCACCGGACGGTATAACTGCCACGCTTGCCGGACTAGTTTCAAAGGGACCCAAGGCCCAGTGTTTCATGGCACAAAGATACTGCTACAGAAGTGGTTTGCTACCATCACACTGATATTGAATGTGAAGAAAGGTATATCTAGTTATCAACTGCAACGGGATTTAGGGTTGAAACAAAAAGCGGCTTGGTATATACTTACTTGTATCCGTGCAGAAATGGGGAAAAAACAAGCCCTATCGTGCCACAAGGTATGTTGGAAATGGACGAGGCGTATGTAGGCGGGGCGCGCAAACCGAACAAGAAAGCATACCATGAACCAGCCAAACACGGACGTGGCACCAAGAAAACTGCGATTATCGGGATAGTAAAACATGACGGTTGGGTCGTGGCTGAAGTCGCAAAAGGACTCAAAATATAAGGTATTCTCGCGTTTTTCCGCAGAAAGGTGAACGTCAAAAATTTGAACTCATGACGGACGAGTTCCATGCCTATAAAGCACTCAGTCGTGAACTGAAGCACTGCGTCATCACCCACAAAGATCAGTTTGTGGGTAGTGAAGTCCACACAAATACCATTGAAGGCTTTTGGAATCTGATTAAGCGGGCGTGGTATGGAACACACCACCATTACAGTGATAAGTTTACATCACTCTACGTAGCAGAACGATGTTATGTCTATAACAACCGACACCGGGAAACTATCTTTTGGAAGTTTATTAACGGAAGTATGAAAGTTCCCAGTAAGGAGGCTACTGGATGCATAAATCCGTAGAAATTGGAACGATATCAGCAAGTATTAAGAATATAGACTGCCGTATAGGTATTCGTGAAATTGATGACAATGAAGTTTCTTTGATACTAACAGACCCTCCCTATTTCATTGATGGCATGGGAGAGGATTGGGACACAAAGAAACTAAAATCTCGTGTAAAAGATGGGGTTATTGGATCTCTGCCTGTCGGTATGAAATTCTCTGTTGCACAGGGGAGTGAACTTCAAAAGTTTCTTACACCTATAGCGGAAGATTGGATCCGTGTTTTACGTCCAGGTAGTTTTTGTCTTGTTTTTAGTCAGAACCGATTAGCGCATAGAACAGCAATTGCTTTAGAGGACGTCGGGTTTGAAATTCGAGATATGTTGCTTTGGCGATATGAGGGACAAGCGAAAGCTTTTACACAAGAGCATTTTGTTCGGAAACGAAAGATACCAGAATCGGAAAAGGAACGGCTTATCCATAAGTTAGGTGGAAGGAAAACACCACAACTCAAGCCTCAAGGTGAAATGATTGTTCTCGCACAAGCACCAAGAGAAGGCACTTTTGTGGATAATTGGGATAAGTGGGAAACGGGACTTATTAATGTTCAGAATCCCTTAGTCAACCCTGATCAGTTTCCCGGCACTGTCATACCTGTAAAGAAACCACGAGAACGGTATGGACACATGACAGTAAAACCTATTGACCTCCTCCAACATCTTATCCGCATTTTTTCTGCACCCAATGCCCTTGTTCTTGATCCCTTTGCAGGTTCTGGTTCAACAGGTGTAGCGGCAATACAAGAAGGTAGACCCTTTATCGGATATGAAATAGAAACAGAAATGGCAATCTGTGCACAGCAGAGAATTGAAGGGACTTTACTATGAAAAATATCCCAACACCCACAGAATTACAAGAGAGTTGGGAAGATTTACGCCGTATTCATGCTGAGCATCTTGAGCAACATGGTGTTAAGATCCCAAAAGGTGTAAGCTATAATTCATCGGGAAGATCTATTCAACTCTCGGTACTACATTACTATTCTGGAAAGTCCGTTGATAAAAATCTCATAAGCGAAGTTTGTCAAAGAGACGCTCCACATTTGGCAGCAGATCAGCAAGTAAGGCATCTAAAACGGAATGGTTGGCATTTGACAGGACGAGGTTCTCATGCACTTGACCCGTATAAAGTCTCTCCTGAATTTGAAACGGACAAAAAACGGAGAGAAGGCACATTAAAGGCAAGGGATTTTGAGGATTTGAAAGATGTCTTTGGCAGACAATGTGCAACTTGTGGGGCAGAAGAAGGGCAGACCAACCCACGATATGGAGAGGATGTTGTAGAATTACAACGAGGGCATAAAGATCCCGCAGAACCTATGACAGCGGATAATATCATTCCACAATGCCAATTTTGTAATCGTGCTTATCGTGGAGATTATGTTTTTGATGATAAAGGACGTGTATCTCATATTGCGGATGTTAGACCGGTAAGGAAAGCTTCAAAAACAGTCCAGCGAAAAGTTTGGGAATGGTTAAAAACTCGATTCTCGCCTTTATTTTAAGATAGAAATAATTATAATACACAAAAAATTGCAACGAACTTAACGAACTTATAGTAAAGCATACAATTTTTGAAGTTCTTTGTCAAATTAAAAATCTAAATCTTAAAATAAAAACCGTGAAACTGAATTTAACCAATCCCAAAACGACTTATTCCGAAAAGTAAATGTCCAAACTCATGAAGGAAAATAGGCAAGTTGAGTAATCCTTGTTGTGTAACACAAGGCGTGAAGTAAATACTAGGTTTAATCAGCCAAATGCTAAAGGCTCCATCGCCTACTGCCCCCGGAATGCTTTTCGGCCGGCGATGTGTCGCGTGTAGCCATAATAACACTTTTAAGGTTTGAGTTGCTCTGGAATCTTAGATCTTGCATTGCTTAGACTGTGCTGTAGTTTCTCGATCTCATAGCGCAAAGCAACGTTGTTTTGTTTGAGGAGGTCTTGCAATTAGATTCCTCCTAAAAGGACTTCCGTATCGCCTGCAAGATGCTTTTCAAGGAGCATTCGGAGTTCTTCCAAAACATCCAGAATGTCTTGCTTATCTGCGTCCTTGTCAGAAGAGATCAGTTGAGTAACATCGGAAAGTTTACCTCGAAGCGAGGGAGACTGAATTTCGCGGTTACGTCTTGCAGAAATAAAGTTCCTCACGAACTCCCGTCGGCGCGCATCGATTCCCAGCAAGGGGAACCTACTTTCAGCATTCTCGGCGCGCTGTACGACAATATCTAATTCCTTGAAAAAGGCGTTCAGTACTTCCCTCGCCTCTGCTACCACCTTTGCACTTTTCAAATCAGTCTGCCCAGCCATTTCCAATTTCAGATGGATAGACACGGTATTCACAGCAGAAAGCAGCTTTTGATTTTCGTGAAAACTTTGAACGGCTAGCTCTTGTGGTTTCATGACTTTCGCTCCCTGTGTTCTTCCACCCGTTTTGGTGGGACTCATTTCAAATTCCGTGGAGCTTCTGTTCGCTTAAGTTCTAGTGGGAGCTTCTGGGTGACATCGGGATTAGGAAATTGAACCTGTCCGTAAGTGACGATTCTGCAAATTTTTCAAAAAGTGGAGTTTTTTCTTTTGCGGATCATTATTAGATATCTTTAAAATAGAGCCGTAATATTGGTAATAGTACTTCCGAGCGCACTGCTCCAACGTTCCATGACGTGAGTAAGACCAATCTGTAAAGTTAGATGTTTGGGATTCAGGCATGTTAAATAAAGTCATCTGTGTATCAGACATGTATAGCACCTCTCACGATTATCGCAACTTCTTGAGTTGCTGTGTAAGGGTTCCCCATTCGTCTTCTGTGAGCGTCATGGTTTGTGCTTCGCGTAGAAACTGTTGCGCTGCCGGGTTTTCGCTAATAGCTTCCTTTATGGGGGTCGGCATCTTTCCTGTCATCGCTAATAATTCATCAGGAGCAACACCCAATGCTTCACAGATTTTAACGATGGTATCCGCAGCTGGCGGGGGCATCCTGTCATTCTCAACCTTACTGATATAAGAAAAGTCCACACCCACTGCAGTCGATAATTGACGTTGGGTCACATTTTTGCTACGCCTTATTTCCTTAAGCGTTTGCCCGAACGTCTTGGCTTCCATTGTTTCCCTCCACTTACAATTATAACATAAAGTTGAGTTGAGTGTCAACACATTTTAATTATAACATAAAATCGTGTCACCTGTCAATAAAAAACGATCCTGTAGCTGAAGCACTTAGTTTTCAGCACATTTTGCATGAAAATGCGTAGTTCAAAGATCTTTTTGACTACATCTTAAGTCTCTACAGTATCCCACATCGCCCCTGTATCAAAATCTGCAGTCGTGATAAGATGAACCTGCCGTAAGCCCGAACCTTCAAGCAAGGCACTTCTATTGGCATCACAGTTCACATCTAACCGCGCAACACCCGCCAACCGTTCATCCGCAAGAATTTCCAATAACTGAGGCGTATCGTCTATACCCTCAGGTATGTCGCGGAACACAACCAATCGCGTGCCGCTCAAAATAACCCGATAGATGCAATCATTGAAATCAAACCGCAGACGACGCTGAACCGAGAGCCCCTTGAGATAACAATAGGTTTCCAAAACATCTACAGTGCCTTCTGTGCTATCTTTGCCGTAAGTGATACGATTGGAAAACGGGCGACGCATCTCCATCCTCAGGCGGATCTGCTGTTCCTCGGGGCGATACAGGTATTTAACAGGGAGTTGTGTTTTAGCGGCGTAATCAAGAGGTGAGATAGTGAGGTTGTCAAGGATGTCTTCATACTGCTCCAGTCTTTGATACTTGACGAGGCCAACAGTGCCATCAATTTTCTTACTTGTATCTGGTTTATCATCTTTCCAATTTTCAGAGAACATGGCACAGCGAATGCGTTTTTTTAGAATATCATCAAAATAATTTCCCATTTCAACAAGGATGAATTTGCGGTTGCCTTTATCGGCTTTGTTGAGTTTAAGCACGGCGTGCCCCAAAGTACCGGAACCAGCGAAGTAATCAAGGCATATTGAGGATGTATCATCTTCTACTCCAGCAAGAACCAAATACTTTGTTACAAAGTCTAAAGGCTTTTTGCCTTTACGAAAAGTAACAACCCCTTCATATCCTACTCTGTTAAAAGTAGGTTCCATATCCCAGTACCCTTCTTCTGCATGCCAATGATTTGGATAAGAATATTCTTTGGTATCCGATCTATCAATAGGAATTCCTTGAAAATAATCTCCATTTTTTTTGTTATCATCCGATGCGGGGATGTAAAAATAACGATAACCTAATTCGTCCCCACCCATATTAGAGACTTTGAATAAGTGACCCCGGCACTCATCAGACATATGTTCTAGATAGTTGGTGTAGAATCTGCCGCTCGAGTTTCCTTCTCTAATGCTTCCTCTTATACTGATTCTTTTCAAATCCTGTGCTGAAGGATCAACTTGTTCTATAGAGAATTCATCTGGTTTAAACACTGAAACCTCTTTACCACCCAAGTTAAGTGTCCAATTAGGTTTGGTAATTTCTGATATTCTCCAACAGTACCCAATGTTAGATGTATTATCCACAATCCTTTTCGCTGGCGTAAAATCATGACTACTACGGTAAACTAAGAGTTGCTCTGTGACTTCTTGGATATCCTTATCTCCTGTTAGTATTCTATCACCGGATCGGACTTTTACGGTAATTGTTGTGAGATAGTTATAACTTCCCATTGCCAAGTCTAGCAATAACTTTAAGTTAAACAATTCTTCTTCATTGATACTTATGCCGATTGCTGAATTATGTTGTGCTATTTCTTTACTTAGCATTAGCCTGTCATACATCAGAGACAACCAGCTGCTATGTCGAAATGAATCTTTGTAAACAAAATCATCTGAGCCAGTGTTATAAGGCGGATCAATATAGATAGACTTAATTTTTCCACTGTATTTTTCCTGAATTAGATTTAACGCCTGAAAATTTTCGCTGTTGAGTAGTACACCGTTAATCTGATTTTCCAAATCAGGAAAGAGCGCGAGAATATCGTCAACAAAGGCATCATCAAAGTATTGAGTGTCCAAAGGCAATGTAGGATAGCATTCCTCAATCAATTGCAGCTGCTCTGTAATGTCAACTCCGAAAGTCTCTCGCCAGTCTGAAAGTTGGGCCGCGTTTTCCAAAATCTCTGAGATAAGCCGCTGCCGTTGGACAGGATTCGCTTTCGTAGCCGCTGAGATTTTACCGACAGAGATGAGATAGTCCGTAGAAACAACCTTTTTCTTCATCAGGAACAGCTGCTTCTGAAACGTCTCGATAGCAACGAGTAAGGCAATCACTTCATCTGTGACGCTGCGAAAAGCCCTGGCTATAGCAAACACAGGATTTTCGGGACTCAGGTTCAAAAGCGTGTCCAGATCGCCAAGAAGGGTATTTTGGATGTAGCGACGTTGCTCAGTTTTCAGGAATCTATCCAAATCCTTATGGATAAAGTAGTCGGAATCCATGCCCACGAAAAAGGTATTTAGGTTTTTATCCATCGCGAAAAACCTTTTTACCTTAGAGCACGTCCGGAGCTTTGCCTGCCGCTCGGCACTGTTTTTGCCAAGTTCCTTAAAGGCAAGATGGCCAGCTAACTTATCGGCATAACTTGCTAAGTTGATGTGCAGCGCTTTGATACCTTGCAATCTGCCGTCGTTCACCTTGTCATAAGTGTCGGCGAGATCCGTAAAGATCGGTTTACCCAGAGCCGTGCCCCGCTTGCTGGAGGCGTGGAGGTAAATATCCGCATCGTCTGTTTCACTGAAAATCTGTGCGTTCATTTCACGGTAAATTTCAACTTTCGGCGTTGAAGTCTCCGCCAAGTGAAAGATGACGCGCCAGGTTGGCTCAGTATCCTCAGGTTTGGGAGGCTCAATCCTGTCCAAGCGAAAGTGTTTGAAAGCGTCTCGGTTATTGTTCTCTGCGATATTGGCACGTGCCTTTCCCGCTAACCGATATTCAACCCGTTTCCCTTCAATCTCAAAGGGGACACTATTGAAGCCCGTTGCTGTTTTAACGTAGTAACTCTCCCGAGACTTCCAGTGAAAGAGGGTATCTGCCCCGGTATAAGGGGTCGCATCGGGGTAATCCAGTTGATAGAGTGCAGTGCTTCTATCGTTATACCCGAAGTCTCCGTCTCGGTAGTAGCCTTCAAAGAAGTTATGGATGTGGTTGTAAACGCGGAAGGCGAGTTTGGATTTAAGATCCTCTGGATGAGTTTGGAGTGGAATGATAAGTTCATCTTGCTGTTTATATTCGAGAAAATCAATCAGGAGTTGACGATTAGCAGGTATATCGTTAAGATAAGCTTGTTCTGTTGCCCCGCCTTCTTTCTCCACGTATGCTTTCACTTCAGCAAGTTGACTATGGTAAAGGGTGTGGGCAACTTCCGCAAGTGCTTCGCCTACGATGGTGGGCAGTTTTTCGTCAATGAAGTGGGTGATCTCGGCGCGCTTGATGTTGAGAATACGGAAAATACCAAAATCCAAGTCGTTGTGTGCAAAATGGAACATATCGCGGAGTTTTTCGCGGAGGGTATTGAGGGCTTCGGTTGTCACGTTTGATTCGGGCATTCGCATATTTTCCTTATTTTTATAAAGTCTGTATACCTTAACAGATTACACGAAATCTTAAAGAATGTCAAGGTGTTTTTTGTAGGAGGGCATTTAAATTTTGCCACTAACCTCTCGGAGCTTTTATCGGGATAAGCCTGCACAGAAAACCAACAGTTGCCTGTGCTACCAATTCGGGTATTTTCCTGAGAAGCCTATTCACGCATTCTCTATGTCCTACTTTTGGTTTTAAGTGATGCTTAGGTTTCGCGGCTACTTTTGCAGATCCTATGTGGTTCAGAAACCTCACCTGCCGGGCCTGATAGTCAAAAATCAAGCGAAAATATGAAAAGCTTGACAAACGTAAAAAAATATGTAACAATTGAATCTGCATGACTATAAATTTGGAATGTGAGCATTAGACATAGGAAGGACAAGGAAAGGGATAAAAATGGCAAATGCAGGCTACAAAATTGGTGTTGTAGGTGTCGGTAGAATGGGTGCGAACATTGCTCGGCACCTCAAGGATGAGGGTTTTGATGTCACTGCTGTATACGATGTCGCAAGCGAACGCGCACAAGCACTCGCATCAGAAATCGGGGCAACTGCAGCTGGAGACCTTGCTAACGTTACGGCGCTCGCTGACTATATCATCACCGTGGTTACAGATGACGCGGCGATGCGGGCGATTTTTTCCGACGATGCCGACGATAGCCTACTCAAAGGGGCTGCGGGTAAAGTCTTTATTAACTGCGCAACGCTGAGTCCGCAGGTCCACGTAGCTATCGAACAACTCGCAACGAAGCATAGGGCTGAGAGCCTCGAGGGATGTATGGCGAGTAGCATTACACAGGCCCGGGACGGCACGCTCTACCTAATGTGTGGTGGTAAAAAGGCAACATTCGACAAGGCACTTCCGATTCTCGAGGCAATGAGTGTTTCCCTCCGCTACATCGGTGAAGCCGGTCAGGCGGCACAGGTCAAGGCACTCGTCAATATGGTCATGAACATCAATACAGCGGGCCTGGCTGAAGGGCTCGGCTTGGGTGCCGCACTCGGGTTGGATCTGGCGATGTTACAAGACGTTTTCTCACAGACTGGGGCAAACTCCCGCGTCTTAGAGACCGATGGAGAGGATATGGAAGCACGGGATCACGAGTGTTATTTCTCGGCTGCGCATGCCTCTAAGGATTCAGGGATCGCACTCGCCTTAGCAAACGCTGAGGGGATTGCGTTACCCCTCGCGGAAGCGACCAAAGCTCAGTATGACCGCATGATTGCACTCGGATTGGGTGGGTTGGATAAGTCGGGCGTTGCTGAACTCACTTTCCCCGGACGGGGAGGGAAGAACTAAGCCGTGCTGAAAGGCGTAATCCTCGCAGGTGGGCTTGGGACTCGCTTGTATCCGCTTACCAAAGTCACCAGCAAGCACCTCCTGCCTGTTGGTAATGAACCGATGGTGTTTCATAGTGTCAAACAGCTCACGGCATCCGGTATTACCGATATTCTTATCGTGACGAATCCGCAATACGTGGGCGATTTTGTGAACGCCTTAGGCAGTGGAACGGATTTCGGGTGTGAATTCACATATCGCGTGCAAGAGGAGGCGAAAGGTATCGCGCATGCCCTCACATTAGCAGAAGGATTTGCCAGTAACGGTAGAATCGCCGTTTTGCTGGGTGACAACATCTTTGAAACCCCAATCCAGCATGCGGTCGCTGATTTCCAAGCACAACCCAAAGGGGCGCGTGTCCTACTCAAACAGGTACCCGACCCAGAACGTTACGGGGTCGCGGTTTTGAACGCAGACGACCAGGTCGTTGCAATTGAGGAGAAACCTGAGCATCCGAAGAGTAATTACGCCGTCGTAGGTGTCTATTTTTACGACGCATCCGTATTTGACATCCTCCCAACGATCGCACCTTCGGCACGCGGAGAGTATGAGATAACCGCCGTCAATAACGCCTATATACAGCGTGGCGAGCTGGCATACAGTTTTGTACAAGGAAAGTGGGTTGACGCAGGCACCTTTGATTCACTGAGCGAAGCAAATCAGCTCCTTTTGAATGCCTTGAACCCGGGAGGGTGAAATCTCTGGAGACGTATGGACGAAAGACCGATTCTATCCATTGTCATTCCGGTTTATAATGAAGAAGCGAACGTCCGTCCGTTGTTTGAAAAGATTCGAGCGGTATGTGAGACAATCGGTGATACGTATGAAGTCTTATTCATTGACGACGGGAGTAACGATGCGACTTTTGCAGTGCTCTCCGACCTGTGTAAACAGGTTCCCCAATTGATCGTCATTCCCTTCAAAGAGAACGCGGGACAGACAGCGGCGATGGCAGCAGGCTTTGAATTCGCACGGGGCGAACGAATTATTAGCATGGATGGTGATGGACAAAATGATCCTGCCGATATTCCCAAACTCCTTGAAAAATTGGACGAAGGCTATGATTTGGTATGTGGATGGCGCAAAGAAAGACAGGATAAATTCTGGACACGGCGCGTCCCCTCTATCGTTGCGAATTGGATAATCGGTAAGGTGACAGGCGTACCGATCCACGACAATGGTTGTTCCCTGAAAGCATATCGTGCCTCGGTTATCAAACGGGTACGGCTCTATGGTGAGATGCACCGGTTCATTCCTGCGATGTCCACTGTGGCTGGGGCGCGTATCGCTGAAATCGTCGTCACACATCATCCGAGGCGTTTTGGTCAGAGCAAATATGGACTGGGTAGAGTCTGGCGTGTGGCGTTGGATATTATAGCCTTCAAGCTCATCGTCTCCGTCTTCGCGCCGCGCCCTGAGATTCAGGAACCTTCGCTGTGGCAACGGCTATCCAACGTTCTTTTTCATCCAAAGCAGAGAGCCTTTCGAGCCGCGGCATTATTCAGTCTCCCTTTCTTCGTCTTAGGCCGGATCTTGTTTGGTAACACGAACACTGCAGCATTCAGCTGTTTCGTTTTAGCCATCGCGTTGCTGGTCTTTGGATGGATAGCGGAAAATCAAATGAGACAGGCGAGCCAAGAGCTATCAGACATGAGTAAACTGGCACGCTTCTTTCTTTTTCGACACAAACGGAGACCGATTCGGTTTTTTGGGCCTATCGGTGTCTTGTTGTTCATACTCGGTGGCGCCCTGGCGATGCCACCGATCTACGCTTTTTTGTTAAAAGTGTTGGACCTTACAGCGATTCCGAAGCTGGGTCCTGTTTTCGGGGCGGTTGGGATTTTGGTATTCTGTTTCGGTCTGTTTGGTGAACTCATCGCCTTCGCTAACGCTAAACGCCTGAAAGATTATAGGATCGAACGTTTTTAGCATAGGTGTCATGTGGTACTATGAATAACGTTGCGGATTGCAAACTGCCTCAAAATTGGCGCGCCGAATTTCCGGTAACCCAAACGTATATCTATATGAATCACGCAGGTGTTGCCCCACTATCGCGTCGGGTGCAAGCTGCGATGACCCAATTTTTGGAAGATGCTACTGTGAATGGTGCTGTGAACGCCAAACTTTGGGAGGCAGAGGCGGAAAGTTGCCGAGAAGCAGCGGCGCGACTCCTCAATGCGAGCACAACCGAAATCGCCTTTATGAAGAACACCACACAAGGGATTCTGATTGCGGCGAATGGTATTGATTGGCAGCCAGGGGACAACGTCGTCACGACAGCCGTAGAGTTTCCTGCGAACGTCTATCCCTGGTGGCGTTTGAGGGAACGCTATGGGGTACAGACGCGTATGGTACCGGAGCGGGATGGACGCATCCTCGTCGAAGATGTGGCTTCCGCAATCGACGCACACACACGGGTTGTGACGATTAGCCACGTGGAATTTGCATCCGGCTTCCGGAACGATATTCAGGCACTCGGTGAGATTTGCCGAGAACGCGATATCTGGTTCGTTGTGGATGCTATTCAGAGCCTCGGCGCGATTCACGTAGATGTCACAGCCGCTAACATCGATATTCTCGCCGCTGATGGACATAAATGGTTGCTGGCACCAGAAGGCGCTGCAATTTTTTACTGTGCTGACGACAAACGGGAACGCCTGATTAACACCAATGTCGGTTGGGCGAGTGTCATCAATCCACGGGATTTCCTCAATTACGACCTAACGCAGAAACCAGATGCA
Organism: Candidatus Poribacteria bacterium; assembly: GCA_965202725.1. Classification (GTDB taxonomy): domain Bacteria; phylum Poribacteria; class WGA-4E; order WGA-4E; family WGA-3G; genus WGA-3G. Next base: position 1,155,856 of record OZ241845.1, on the reverse strand, counting down.
ACCCGCTTTGAAGAAGGCTCCTACAACAGCGTCGGTTTGTATGGACTCCGGGCTGCCATCGAATTGCTCCTTGAGATCGGTATACCTGCAGTCAAAAGACACCTTTTGGCACTCACAGGGCACTTAATAACCGGGTTGGAAGCCAAAGGCTACCGCGTCCTCACACCGCGAGCGGACTCAGAACGGGCGGGGATTGTCATTTTTGATAGCGGCCGGCTAACACCGACTGAAATCTATGAAATATTGTACGCCGAAAACATCGTCACTGCAGCGCGCGGAACCGGGATCAGGGTTTCACCCCATTTCTACAATACAACATCTGAAATTGAACGGGTGCTTGAAGTGCTACCAGACCTTTAATCTCAATTTCAACCTAGGAAAAAAATTGGAAACGCTACATACACAAAATAACATCCAGAATGCTAAGGGAAGATCGCTTTCAAGGGTTTGCTTCGGGCTGCTTCTTGTTTCGCTACTCATGCTCGGTGCGTGTACGATGCCGGGTGGCAATCAGAAGATTAGCAAGATTCGTCTCTCTATTCAAAATACGTTGCCCCTCCCCCGAAAAAAGGTTCCGATTGTACTGACTGGCGCGCAACTCCGAAAAGTGAACCCTGATTTCACCTTCAACGCGTACTCTGTTGTCACAGGAAAAGCACCCAGAGAAGTGATGATTCCTGCCCAAGCAGATGATTTGGACTACGACGGTGAACGCGATCAGCTCTGCTTCTTGTTGGACCTGGCACCCGAAGAAACGAAAGAGGTTTCAATCCTTTACGACCCGAATGTCAAGGCAACCTTAACACTTGACATCAACAAACAGACGCGCGCCGCAATCCTTCCTGAACTGGATGCCGTCGCAGCACTGGAATCGAATTTGATTGCGTACCTCCTAAAACCAAACGGTGCCTTCATTGCGTATGGCAAAAAACGATCGGAACTTTTTAGTGTGGATATAATGTTCCAGCCTGAATTGGATTACGAGCAGCCAATCTCGCCAGAACTCAGAAACCACTTTGAAAATAACGCCATCACGCTTTCCCAACAGGTTCAAATAGAGATAGAGAAGCCGGAGCAACAGTGGATAGCACGGGACCTTGAGAATCAAGAGGTTTACTTTATCCGAAAATCCTATAGCAGCGAGGGCTCCGAACTCGGACAGGAAACTGAGGCGGAAGCACAGTTGAATATCTCTAAATCGATCGGTTTGTCCCTAAATGAACTCCTCAAACCTGAAACCTCGGCGATGGTCGCGCTGACACCGTTAAACGGACTCATAGGCTGTGGCGGCATTGCACTCTGGCATAAGGCGGACGAGAAAATAGCTCCGTTGCCGACTGAAGGCGATTACGTCCGAATTCTCGCAGACGGCGCTATCCGTTCGATCGTCCAACGAATTCTGCCGACGTGGAACATTCAAGGAAAGGTCTATCGCTTCATATCAACCACGTTTATCTATGGCGAAAATCCGTGGATTGAGCATCATATTCATATAGATGGGGATCTACCGACGGATTATGCTTTTATCACAGGTATTCCATATCGGAATGGCGCTTATAAAGAGGATGTAAAACAGGGATGGGTTTGGAGTTGGGGAACGGATCCACGTGGCATGGACGCACTCGGTATGGCGCTCATCACCCTTACCGGTCGCGATCCAGAAATTGCCGGCCTTGATGCATCACAAACCGATTTTTCGTCTTTACCGGTTATGCTCACTCCCAATGCGGATGGCAGGCTTATCTATCGCACATTTGCTATCTGGGGTGGCGGTATTGATGGTATTGAGACGGAGGCAGAATTTGCGGAGCACGTCCAGATTACGACAACTGTGCTAAAGACACCGCCACACATTAAGTTCCTACCGCCAGAGGAAGAAAAGTAATCTCAGGTGATTCGAGAAACTTACGCATCTCCCGGTAGGTGTGGTTCCGAACCGCCCTCCTGCACCGTCATAGACGTAATTCCCTGATTTTGCGTAGCCCCTGTATTGGAGAAAACTATGCTTAACAAAGAAGCGTGTCTACAACTTATCGCAAATCAACGGACGGATGAAATCGTTGTTACCACCATGGGGACAACCGTGCCGTGGGGCAAAATATCAACACACCCCTTGGACTATGCCTCCGTTGGCAGTGCCATGGGGCACGCCGCTGACTTCGCACTCGGCATCGCCCTCGCGAAACCTGATAAGCAGGTCATCGTGCTTAACGGGGATGGAAGCATGCTGATGTGTTTAGGTACGTTAGCGACAATTACTGCCCTAAACACACCCCCGCCCAACTACTTCCTTTTCGTCTGTGATAACGGTACCTATGAGGTCACAGGCAATCAACCTGTCCCTGTGAGGAGCGGCGGTTTCAGTTGGGCTACGATTGCGAAAGGTGTCGGCTTTCAGAAAGTTTATGAATTTGATAAGGCAAACGAACTGGAGGCATCACTCCCGCAAATCTGGAATGAAACCGGACCTGTTTTCGTGAATCTGAAAATCGCGCAGGCACATGAACCGCCACCTGATCGGTGGGGCGGTTTCCCCTATCCCTATCTACAAGAATCCCTCGCTGAATCTACACATAAACTCAGGCGGGCCCTCGCGGCGTAAACTGTCTGAATCAAGATTTCCAAGACTATCGGATTTTCAGGATAAGCAGCGCGTGGCACCAAAACGGATCTCTCAAGAAAACCTCGAGCGGTCTGTGATAGCTATGATTTTTGTGTCACCATGCTTGCGAGGATACCCAGAATTTTGTCACAGCGTTCCAGCATATAGGTGGACATGTCAATGTGGAGTCGCTTCCCTTCCAGTTTGAGGAACAGCCAATTTATCCCGGTTGTGATAGCGCCATAAATACACGGAATATCGTTCCCTTTTTCGGCATTAAAACGTTGGGCAGCGATCATCTCGGCGACACACTGGCCGAGACCTGTTATGAGATCGTCTTTCTTTGCTTCAACAAGGATGATAACAGGGGCTTCCAAATAATACTGGTTCGGGGACAGACTTACCAAGAAATCACAGACCCCTGTCAAGTCGTTTTCGCTATCAACATTGAAGTCAATGCCAGAAAAGAGGCTGATACGGTGTTCAAAATGCTCTCGGAGTTCAATGAGGACATCGGCGACTATCATTTCCGACTTCGCCTTCTCCGTACCTATAGCGACGGCTAACGGCACCTTTTTAGCCAATGCTTTGGTAAGGTCCGCGCTCGGTTTGATCGGATCTGTTTCAGAAAAGAGGCCTACAGACTGAACTGATTCCAGCTCAAACGTTTTTTGGACTGTTTCTAAAGTGAAGTTACTATAAGCCATGTGTGAGCAGCCTCGATCCCTTAAATTCAGGAGATTCTTACGCCTTTACACCTTCAGCCAGTTCTGACGCGAATTTCTTCACCGCAGTCAGCAATTTCGCCTCATCGTTGCTATGTTTTTCGATAACATTAACAATTGCACTACCTACAATCACACCATCGGCGATCGCTGCCACTTGTCCCGCCTGTTCAGAGGTTGACACACCGAAGCCGACACCGATGGGTTTGTCCGTGTGTTTTCGCAACTCGGCGATTGTCGGCGCGATTTCGTTGGATAGCATTGCCCGAGCCCCTGTTACACCCGTCAGTGAGACACAATAGATAAATCCTGTGCTGACCGATGCGATTAATTTCATCCGTTCCGGTGGACTTGTCGGGGCAACGAGGAAAATCGTAGCGAGGTTATACTGCGGCGCGATTTCCAGGAGGGACTGTGCCTGTTCTGGTGGTAGGTCTGGGACAATTAAACCATCAACCCCGACCTGGCATGCTGCCTTGCAAAATGCCTCTTCCCCCATCTGGAGGATGGGGTTATAGTAGCTCATCAAAGCGATAGGAATTTCCGTCCGGGTGCGGAGGTCTGCCACTATTGCCAGGATCTGCTCCAGCGAGATGTGATGTTTAAGGGCGCGTTCGCTTGCGCGTTGGATGGTTGGTCCATCTGCTATTGGGTCAGAGAAAGGGACACCGAGTTCAACGATATCTGCTCCTGCTTCCTCAAGTGAGAGGAGTAGTTTTTCGGTAAGTTCAGGGTGTGGATCGCCAGCACAGAGGTAGGGCATAAATGCGCTGACACCTTGCTTTCGGAGCTCTTGAAATTTCTTATCAATTCGGTTCATGGGTATAATTGCGTTCCGGCTTTCTGTTGAGATGTTTCCTCAATTATACCTTGCATGACTCGGATTGTCAAGGGGAGTTTGTAGATCCATTAAGTAAAACTTGAACATAGCAACTGCCGGAAAAGGATAGTCGTCTTATCAGCTGCTATAACCCATCAAATTTCCCATTTTTCCTTAGTCATCTCCACCATCTTGTGGAAATTATAGTCAGCCCTTCCGAAAGTCCGAGTTGCACAGATGCTTCTTCCAGCGGAAGCTCCTCAACTGTCCTCAACTTTCGCTCCATCGCTCGTGTGCGCACACCAGTTTCATCAATAGTCTTGGTAGCTGTACTTAATTGGCGTTTCAACTTATCCATAACCTCACCAAACTTACCAAACTCAGTCTTGACAGCAGCGAGGATTTCCCAGACCTCGCTAGAACGCTTCTCAATTGCCAAAGTTCGAAAACCCATGCGAAGACTATTTAGAATAGCGGCGAGGGTTGTCGGCCCAGCTACAACAATTCGGTAGTTTTGCAAAAAATCTGTAATGAGACCTGGGACCCGAAGCACTTCTGCGTAAAGTCCTTCTGTCGGCAAGAACATAATAGCAAAATCCGTTGTCTTTGGCGGAGCGATGTATTTATCTTGAATTTTCTTCGCTTCGGTTCGCACTACTCGGGTCAATGCTTGAGCAGCTTTTTGCTCAGCATCAACATCAGGAGCATCCACCAATCTCTCATAATCTGCCAATGGTAACTTGGAGTCAATTGGTAACCATATACACGAATCCTGTCCATCATCATTCCCCGGGAGACGTATGGCGTATTCAACTTCTTCATGTGAATTTTCATTAAGTTTCACATTTGTACTGTATTGGTCTGGTGTGAGAATTTCTTCCAGAAGTGCCCCAAGTTGGACTTCGCCCCAGGTGCCCCTCACTTTAACATTTGTTAGAACTCGCTTAAGATCGCCAACCCCTGTAGCGAGACTTTGCATCTCTCCGAGACCACGTTGCACATCTTCAAGACGCTTACTAACAATGTTGAAAGATTCACCAAGCCGTTTTTCCAATGTCGATTGGAGCTGTTCATCAACAGTCTTACGCATTTGGTCAAGTTTGTTCTCATTGCTTGTCTGCATATCTTGAAGACGTTTATCAACAATTGCTCTTACATCTTCAATGCTAGCCTTGTTAGATTGCATCAAATCATTAATTGCGTTAGTACCGTTCTTGAGTTGGCGTGTTTGTGCGTTCCCGAGTTCCCCAACAGTCGTTACAAGCGTGTCAGATGTCGTTTGGAGGTGCTCGGTGACAGTTTGTCGTATCTGCTCCAATTTGTTTTCATTGCTCTGTTGCAAGTTCTGAAACCTTTTATCAATTGTATTGCTCGTTCCCTCAAGTTGGGTAGTTAGTATTTTGCTCAATTCACCAATATTCATCACAAGTATATTAGTTATAGCTTCTTGACTAGTTCTGACCTCAGATCGAACCTCCCGATATGACCTAGATACTTCCTCACGAAGGAAACGTAACTCACCTTGTTCGCTGCCTTCTATCTCGTTTTCTCTTATAGAAGCGAAACGCTTAAGCATTAGAATCAATAGTGTAAGATTAACTAACGATAGGACTACCACGCTCCATATTCCAATTTGAATCATTGTTATCCTCTTTCATATTCACTTAATAAAATTTTTAGTTTTAATGTGAGTTTGATAAATACTTCAAGCGTTTTTGTATCAGGACGGACGCAATTTTGACCGTGTTCCCCACTCTGTGAGATGGATATCTGTGAGAAAACACAAGCATTCTGGGCAGAACCCCGCCCCCCGCAAGCGAAGGGAGTATGCTACAAAAGAACATACTGCGTCCGTCATATAAAGAGTCCCGCTTTGGTATAATCCCGAAGTTGAATTTATTTATTCAATTTTTGCAAAAACGTATCTTCGGGTTTCTGCTTGGGGTTTAATCCACCTTACCTTACAATAGCTCCGGAAAAATGGCAATCTCTTTTTTTTGAGAGTTTTCGTTTAAGTAAGGATATGATGCCGCCGTGCGTTTGAAAGCTTAGGCAATCGTATGGGTCGGGTTACCCAACCCATACGCGTGTCTCAGAAATTGGGGGGAAACATTATTTCACCGAAAACCCTCAACCAAACACTTCGCTGCTACCGGTTTGTGATCCTGCAAGAAGGGCTTCCTCTGAAGATTGAGGGACTTATGGGCAAATGGGGCGGTCGGAAAGTCAGAAAACCTGCAGCGCACGCGCTCGCCCGTGAGCAGCAACTTTTCTGCAGAAGAAACGCACCGGCACGCCTTTTCTCTGGGGTGTTGCTAATGTCTCGAATGCGCCGCGACTGCTGAGGCATTACACGTATAATACGAATGCCCCGCAGGACACACGGCATCATGATCCCCAGCCCAACCCTCACAACCCGTCCAAGAACGTGCACGACACTTCGCACGCGCCGGCCGCACCGGTACCGGTACCGGTACCGGTGCCGTATGAGACGCATGTACCGAAACTGCCGAGGTATTACACGACCAATACGTATGACCTGCTAAACACGTCGTCTGATGTGCAGACGCACTGCTAACCACACGACCGGAGCTACACGCACCCGCACCCCGATTCGAGTTGCCACACAACACCGGGGCCCTATGACCCGCATGCGCTGTAACCTCTGAGGCATTACACGACCAATACGTATGACCTGCTAAACACGTCGTCTGATGTGCAGACGCACTACTAGCCACACGACCGTAGCTACACGCACCCGCACCCCGATTCGAGTTGCCACACAACACCGACGGCGGATCCGGATCGGGGGTCGTCGGGTTCGTCGGATGTGTGGTTGGCGGGATTGTTAGCTGCGTTGTTGACGCTGAATCCGTACTCTGAGCAGGCAACGAAAATGTCGGGGCTGAACCCGGACCGCTCGGGGGCCACCCCGACGGACACCAATCCGCATGAACGTGACGCGTATCCGGATAAATGTCCGTATAACGCGCACCCGCTAGCTCAGCGGCTTCTTCCATCTCTTCCGGGTCGTTGCCTTCGATGCCATCAACGTCCCTGCCTCTGACATCAAGTGCCAGACCGTATTGATGTAGACCATGCCTCGCTGTCGCCCCGGCATGATAGTCATTATGATGCGGATCGCGATACCCGCTCGTCAGAGAAAGATCGTCCACCGATAAATTGGGTAAATCATTCAAACCACTCGACTTACGGTATCTTGTATTAATTGCATTTGCCCACGCAGTGTGTTTGCCTTTCAAATCTTCATAGAGCATCATCCTGTAGTGACCAAAATCATAGTGCTCTCGTTCGCCCGTGTCATTGACGAAGGCGGAGCGTGCCGGGATGTAACGACCCATATCGACATGGATCTAACGGATCTGGTCTATCTCATCTTGTTTCAACCTCTTTTGAAGCGACACGGATTGCCCCTGCGTCGTCTTCGCTGTAAACTGAATCGTGATCTCCATCAGTGTGCCTTTACGGTGTCGCGGTTTCCGAGACGCACGCACCGGATCCGGTGTGCAATTGCTCGTGCGTGTGTGTTTCGGAACTGACAACTTCGCTAAGACATTGAACGAGGTGTTATCCAGAAGCTTCGAGGGATGCGAACCCGACCAACTTGTTGACAGCGATTCGAGGCTCATCTCATGCGTCAACGTAAACGCCCACGACACTGTGGAAGGGTCTATGGGGGCGGTCGTGTTTCGAGGCAGATTCTCCGAATAACCGACAGACGCTACCACCCAACACGTCGTTTCCTCCGAGGTGATAAAGGTTGTCTCATTCTGCTCACCACGACCCGCACGCCACGATTTGAAAACAAGACTCGGAGCCGAAAGCGTGGAACCCGAATTCGTGTTGACAGCAGAAAGGCTCGGCATCATTATCGAAAAAACAAAAATCAGTAGAAAAACGAGACATTTGACTTTCATCTGAAAGCTCCTTGTAACTAAAGTAGACCTTGATAACTTGAAAACGCTTACTGAAGCCGTTCAAGTTCTTCTCGCGCCTGCAGGACCGCATAAGGATTAAAACTCTCGAAATTGGAATCCGCTGCGATTGCTGTGAACTTTGGGATAAGGATGTGTTCCACAATACCGCCCAGATCACCGCGATGGGCTGCACCAATACGACCTAATATCTCAACGGCGAAGCCCACTTTTACATAATCTTCACGCAAGTAGGGGAGCACGTATGGCACAGATGGGGGGCCAATCTCCACTATTGCATCGATCATGCGGTTGCCGCCGATGGATCCCTCAAACAAGTTGGCTATCAAGACTTCTGCGGCGCGCGGATCGTCTTGCACGATGAGTTCTTCAATGAGCTCGATACCTTCTTCACCGTGGGCGTGGTCGGTTGAGACATGTGGTGGCGTGAGGGCTGCCATTAGTTCTGTTGCTCGTGGGGAGTGAACGCCGCCCCAGGCATAAGGGTTGTTTTTAATATATTCGAGCCGTTTATATGCTGCTGCTACGGGGTCTTCATTTGGATCGACAGGGGGGAAGTTGGGTGTTGTCGCAGCACCTTGTGGGGCAGTGTATTGCACCTCTGGTGCTGCGAGGGGCTCGGACCCCTCCTGCTCCACGGCATGCCAGGGACCGCTCTCGGGAGTTTTCCCCGGCGATGTCGCAGGTTGCTCCACTTCTACGGGTTTGTAGATTTTGATGGGTTCTTGGGTAGCAGTCTTTCGTCCATAATACAGCCCCCAGACAATCGCTATCCCGAACACACAAACAATCGGAAGCCAAAGCCTTTTGCGTAACATAATTTTATCTCCTCTCTGTGTTGAGAAAAATAGCAGGGATGCCATTCTCAGCCATACCACACACCCACGAATAGAAAAACCACTCACATCAACATGAGAATACAAGACATTTGACTTTCATCTGAAATCTCTCTCTCTTATTGAAGTGCCGCAAGCCCTTTTCGGGCCCACTCGACCGCAAAAGGACCATAACGTTCAAAATCATCATCAGCAGCGATCTCGGCGAGTTTTGGGATAATAATATGTTCCACAATACCCCCCAGATCACCGCGATGGGCTACCCCAATACGACCTAATATCTCAACGGCGACCCCTGCTTTCACATAATCTTCACGCAAGTAGGGGAGCGCGTATGGCACAGATGGAGGGCCAATCTCCACTAATGCATCCGTCATACGCTTGCCGCCGATGTACCCCTCACACATGTTCGTTATTAAGACTTCTGCGGCACGCGGATCTCCTTGTGCGATGAGTTCTTCAATCTGTGCTGTGACTTCTTCACCGTGCCCCTCGTCTCTTAGGACCGGCGGTGGCATGAGTTCTGCGATAAGCTCTGTGGCTCGTGGGGAGTGAACGCCGCCCCAGGCATAAGGGTTGTTTTTGATGTATTCCATCCGTTTATATGCTGCGGCTACGGGGTCTTCATTCGGATTGACGGGCGGAAAATCGGGAGTCGTCGCAGCGCCCTGTGGTGCAGTGTATTGCACCTCTGCTGCTGCGGGGGACTCGAGCCCCTCCTGCTCCGCGGCATGCCAGGGGCCGCTCTCACGAGGTTCGCCCGGTGCAGGCGGTTTCGCCGATGCGGGAGGAGCATCGGTTTCCGGGGTCTGAAGGCGTTGGACATCCCGCAACGCTTCGCTCTTGACACGGATGAGATACAACACCCCCGCGGCGATAAACACTAAGACACAGACCAGCACACCCAAGATACGGTCGTTCGAGAACAGTTGCCTGAACATAGGGTTCTCTCCTATTTTAGGAAGAAGATGGCCGGGGGGCACAACCTAACAGGTTATGCTACAACAGAGTTTCTCTCCTATTTTAGGAAAAAGATCGCCGGCAACGAGAACAGACACCTGAAGAAAGCAGACACAAGCAATGGGTAACGGCCCCTTCTAAAGCCTCAACCCATCTATGCAGCGAGATATCCCCCTCCGGGCCCTGGAAACGCGCAATAAATTGGGCTACTACAAACAAAAAGGGTTTTCGGTAAATAGATGAGATAGGGTTCCTCACCTCCCTCTTACCACACCTTTGTTTGATTATTGTCAGAAGCTGCTAAGGAGACACACATGACCTGTCCAAGATGTCAACATAAACACTATTTAGACGAAAACTCTCCTTTTTTCAGGTATTGTGGGATTGTATCATAGTTCGCATTGTGTGTCAAGATTTTTTTACATTTTGTGTAGAGCTATTCAGTTTTCCCGTAAAATATTATTAAAGTCCCCTGATACGGGAGGCTCTATGGATTTGGTATCTATTGTTTAAGCATTCAGGACTTATGCAATTTGACCGTAGTCCCCTCACTCTGCGAGATGGATATCTGTGAAAAAACACAAGCATTCTGGTAGCACACCCTAACAGGTTATGCTACAAAAGAGAATGCTGGCACCACAACCCAACAAGTTTGCGGCGTACGCGCCCAGATGCGACGTGCATCATGCTATCAAAGAGCACCCTGCGTAAGTCCTACGTTTATACTTTTCTTTTGTCTGTTTATCCTAAAGGATACCGTGAAAACTTTGCTTGTGTCAAGAAGCACATGCGGCAGCACAGGCCCCCTTTCCCTACGCTATAGATTTATGCTTTCCTGAAGACGAACCCTTCACCTTCAAGGTCAACAGTGATTGCATCACCGTCTTGGAAGTTACCTTCCAGCATCTGGATAGCCAACGGATTGAGAATATCCCGCTGGATCGTCCGTCGGAGTGGACGTGCCCCGTATACCGGATCAAATCCGCGTTTCACCAATTCCCCGTTGGCAGATTCAGTGAGTGTCAAGGCCATCTTCTTCTCCGCGAAGCGAAGACTCAGCTGCATTAGTTCCAACGTTACGATCCGCTTCAGCTCCTCAATATCGAGTCGATCGAAGATAATCAGATCGTCAATACGGTTCAGGAATTCCGGTGGAAAATGTGCCTGCACCGCTGCCATCACCTTATTCCGAATTTCCTTTCCATCCAAGAGCTCATCGCTAATCCACTGACTCCCGATATTGGAAGTCATAATAACAACCGTGTTCTTGAAATCGACCGTGCGTCCCTGTCCGTCTGTCATTCTTCCGTCGTCGAGCATCTGGAGTAAGACGTTGAATACTTCTGCGTGTGCTTTCTCTACCTCATCCAATAGAATGACACAATACGGGTGTCGTCGGACTGCCTCTGTGAGCTGCCCACCTTCGTCGTAGCCGACGTATCCCGGGGGGGCGCCAATGAGTCGCGAGACGGTGTGTTTTTCCATGTACTCGCTCATGTCGATACGTACCATAGCGTTTACATCGTCGAAAAGGAACTCTGCGAGCGATTTAGCGAGGTGCGTTTTGCCGACACCCGTCGGCCCCATGAAGAGGAAAGAACCGAGGGGACGATTAGGGTCGCCGAGCCCGACGCGGGCCCGCCGGATCGCGTGAGAGACAGCACTCACAGCTTCGTCCTGTCCGATGACTTGTTCACACAGACGTTCTTCCATGTGGAGGAGTTTTTGCGTCTCACCTTCCATCAGTCGATAAACGGGGATGCCCGTCCATTTCGCTACGATCCCGGCAATGTCCTCTGCACTGACATGCTCTTTCAACATCTGTGTGCCTTGTGCATCTGTTTCCAGGGCTTCTCGGATAGTGCTGAGTTGCGATTCGAGTTCCGGTATTTTGCCGTATTCCAGTTCTGAGGCTCTACCGAGATTGCCTGAGCGTTTGGCTTGTTCCGACTCAATACGGAGTGCCTCGATCTGCTCCATGAGTTTGCCAATCTGCATCAAACTCGCCTTTTCGTTCTGCCACGTGGCTTTGAGGGCATTCGTTTTCTCTTTGAGTTCAGCAAGTTCAGCAGTTAGTTTTTCAAGCCGTTGTTGTGATGCAGCGTCTTCTTCCTTTTCCAATGCTTGTTGTTCGATTTGGAGTTGGATGATACGCCGTTCCACCTCGTCGATCTCCTCTGGCACACTATCAATCTCAATCCGCAGGCGCGATGCCGCTTCGTCCACCACATCCACGGCTTTATCCGGTAAGAACCGTTCCGAGATATAACGTTTTGAAAGCGTCGCGGCAGCGACAATCGCATTGTCCTGAATCTGCACCCCGTGGTGTGTTTCATACCGCTCTTTCAAACCCCGCAGGATCGCAATTGTGTCTTCAACCGAGGGTTCTTCAACCTGTACGGGCTGGAATCTGCGTTCCAAAGCAGCGTCTTTTTCTATGTGCTTACGATACTCATCGAGCGTGGTCGCACCGATACATCGGAGTTCCCCGCGCGCGAGTGCCGGTTTGAGCATATTCGAGGCATCAACGGCACCTTCCGCGGCACCCGCGCCGACAATGGTATGCAGTTCATCAATAAACAGAATTACTTGTCCTTGCGCCTGTTCTATATCAGCGAGTACGGCTTTCAATCTGTCCTCAAATTCACCGCGGTATTTGCTACCCGCGATGAGTGCGCCTAAATCCAGTGCAACGAGTCGTTTTTCGCGAAGGCTTTCTGGAACATCGCCATCAGCGATACGTTGTGCCAATCCTTCCACGATTGCCGTTTTCCCGACACCGGGTTCACCGATGAGCACCGGATTGTTTTTCCGTCTGCGGGAAAGCACCTGCATCACACGCCGGATTTCATCATCTCGTCCGATAACCGGATCGAGTTTCCCTGAAATTGCTTCTTGCGTCAACTCTCGACCAAAACGGGTGAGTGCCTGATACTTATCTTCTGGATTCTGATCGGTTACCCGTTGGTTGCCACGGATGTCAACGAGTGCCTTGAGGATTTTATCTTTCGTTACGCCCGCTTCTCGAAGGATTTTACCGACTTCGGTCTGTTTGGCTTCGGCACACGCTATCAGGAGATGTTCTGTGCTGACGTACTCGTCTTTAAGGGCTGTCGCTTCTTTGAAGGCACTGTCTAATACGGATTGCAGTGCAGATGCAATCCGTATTTCAGCTGCCGCGCCTTGCACCTTGGGTGTCTTTTGAATGCCATCCTCAATTGCTGAGGTAATTCCGGGAATATCAGCACCTAATTTTTGGAAAATCGGCGTGACAATTCCATCGGTCTGTCTCATGAGGGCCAGCATTAAGTGTTGAACATCAATCTCTGGACTGTGGACTTCTAAGGCAAAACTCTGCGCTGTCTGGAGTGCTTCTTGTGCTTTAATTGTAAACCTATCAAATCTCATAATGCGCCTCCTATGTTGTTTCTATTTTATTTAAATTGTATTCACATCAGTTCTACAGAAGGTGTAGCAAAATCCATGCCACTTTTCTCTTCATCGTATGATTTGGGGAGTTTACTGAAGCACGTGAGAAGCGTCCACACAGGCTTTCCAAGGAAAAGTCGTTCAGGCAAGATGCCCACAGCTGGGACACCAACGTTACCGGTGCTGGGGCACTTTGGCATCCCGTGTGCTGATGTGGCACGAAAAAGGGGTAGATGAGGACAGTTTGGTATAAGTGAGTTGTCACAGGATTAATTACCAACCGTCCGGTACATCTCTCGAATTAGTTCTACGATATCTGGGGCTTCGGGCAACCCGAAATTGCCTCTCACAGATTTTAAACCTTTTTAAAAAACGTAGGGCGGAGGTACGGAAACCTCGCCCTACAACAAATAGCCATAAGAGCTATCGGAGTGTCCGTTGTGCTTTGAGAGTTGCCCAGGTCGTAGTGAACTTGTCTTGTGGTTCAACACTCACAATAGCCTCGGCGTACTCAGCGAAATCGGCTGCATCGAAAGCGGAGTTGTAGATGATGACTTCATCTATCATGCCGCCAAAGTAGTGAATATCCGTGCCTGAGCCGTCGTCATCGTGGAAAACAGCGTTGGCATTGACGTGCCCGATCCCGATGTCATCCCCGTGCCCATAAAGTGCCCCGCCTTCTGCACTGTGAATCAGTTTGCCATTAAGCCACATTTCAAATTTATCAGGTTCTACAGCAGCGTCGGCTTCGCGTATCACCAAAGCCACGTGATACCAGACACCGGACTCTACCGAAGCGGAGAGCCAGGCGCCGTCCCAGTTATATTCTGCTCGGTTCCACCCAGCTACATAGACCTCTCCGTCGAAGACATTGATGACGAGTCCGCGTGTGCGTCCGCCTTCCTCAAAAATCGTCTGCTTCTGTTCCGTGGAATCCACATCATCGCAGTTAAAATAGCAAGCGATTGTTCGATCCGTGTAGAAATTGGGTTGGGCGATGGTGTTAATACCCTCTGAATCAGGAAGTTTGACTCCATCATCTATACCGTCAAACAGAAGTGCTGACCCCACAACGCCGTCAACAATCTCGGGGTCGCCCACAACTGTTCCATCTAACCCCTTTCCAGAGGTATCGGCAGCGTCTAGGTCTTCAAGTTTCCATTCCCCTTCCAGGGTCGCTTCGTCTTTCGCGGCGTAGGTAGCAGCAGCGATACACACAAGTAAAATACTCAATAGGAAGATAAAACGATATGTCACCATTATGGTAAATCTCCTTTACGGATTGTTATTGTTGAGCCTCAATCTGGAAGTTGAGGTTAATTTTCAGTTCGTTGGGTTTTCAAGTGTCCCCAGGTGGTTGTAAATTTGCCTTGCGCTTCGACGTTCAAGGGAGACGCAAGTTCCGCAAAATCTGCCTCGTCAAAAGCGGAACCGTAGATGAGAACTTCGTCGAGGATGCCGCCGAACCAGTCGAGGTTAGTGCCCCCGCCCCCACCGTCGTGGTAAACGGAGTTCTGATTGAGGTGGCCGATACCGAGATCGTCGCCGTGTGTATGAAGTTGACCGCCTTTTTCTTGCGCAATCAGTTTCCCGTCAAGCCACATCTCAAATTTGTCGTTCTCGACCTTAGCAGCTGCGTCGCGAATGACTATGCCGACGTGATACCAACGTTTTGATTTCACTTCCGCAAAGGGCCAGGCACCGTTCCAATGATATTCAGCACGATTCCAACCGGCACCGTAAACTTTCCCATCGTGAACGTAGATGACTAAGCCTCGCGTTGCACCGCCTTCTTCAAAAATTACCTGTTTTCGATCATCGATACTGACATCGTCGCAATAAAATAAGGCGGCAACCGTTCGGTTGGTATAGGGACCGCCGGTATTGATGTCTGCGGAATCTGGGAATTTGATACCGTCATCCTTACCGTTGAACTGCAGCGCTTTTCCAGCAATCCCCTCAACAGCTTTCGGTTTTCCAACAAAATTGCCGTTCACGCCTTTTTTTGAAGCGTCTTTGGCATCCCCATTATTAAAATTCCAAATTGCAGCGACTGTCCCTTCATCGCGCTGTGCGCCTACAGGCTCGATGGGAAACAACACACATAACAATAGCGCAACGCATCCTATAGAAACAGATACACGAATCACTTTTTTCCTCCTTGTAGGTTTCCTCCTCTTCTACTATAATGTAGAGGTTAGAATTTCTTTGAGACAGATATTTCATGCCTCAAATTGCTGATTTTACAATGCTTTTTGTATTATTCAAAATTTTCAGAATTTTGTCAAGTTAAAATTAAAAATTTAAAGACAAAAGTCGTCGAAATAAAGCTGTCCTGAATACATTCGGGCATCCATGATTACCGCCAAAAAAGCCGAACTTGGAGCAGCGAAAGCGGAGGCAGCGCAGAAACACCAAAGATATTTGGAGTTAAAAGCGATCTATGAAGCACTGCAGCAATCTGGAGGATAAGATGACGAATAAAAGCAAACCTTTCAAAAGGTCCCTCGCCGTGATAGCGGTGCTCTTAACCGCGGCGTTGTTATCCGCAGCGTTTGTCAAAATACGTGGCAGATCGGATGACATCACACGTCCGATCGAAAACGTTGCTATTCCATCAATAGAAGCGATTAAGGAGACAAACCTGCTTTTCAAAAGCGAAGCGGAGATCGAGGCCGCGTCCCCGGAAGAACGGTTGCAAGCGACTATCGACCTCTACACGTACCCCGATACGGATGATTTTGCGACTATCAAAGCGCACCATCTGCTGGTGAAAGAGCATGAGCGGAAAGTGAGGGAGAGAGACGAAGCCACAACATCGAGATATTTCGCTATGCTTGAGGCCATTGAACAACGACGCAAAGAGAGGGCAGAATGGGAAAAGGCTCACGCGGAATGGAAAAGAGACTTTGCTGCTCTCGATAAAGAAATTCTTGAAGACGTGGCGAACAGCTTCCGTCTTGACAGAAACGGTAAAATCATTGCGTATAAAACGCGGCACGGTGTTTTTAGACCTGTCTCTGAACTCGAACAAGGCATCTTATGGGAGCCGACATCGGACACGGACACCTCGGCGGACATCTGGACACAGACAGACGCGCCGATAGAAACGTCCTTGAGTGATCCCATTCTGGACGCGCCACAAACGCCACAAACAGAACGGGCCGACAGCGACAGCATGAATGAGGTCGCCTCATTCATACCGGACACCTTCCGGGAGACTTTCACCGATCACGTTTCAGAGTGGCATTCGGATATAAACGATCAGTACCTTGATGTTATTCTCGCGCCGCACTTTTCACAACAGGCGTTTGATGAATACTTTCCAACAGCAGACGCTCGGGTAGAACGCCAATCTCGGCAGGCGGACATGCATGCCGAGATTGCACATCGGGTAGAGCGGTTTTTGACAGAAGATCCCGGCAACCGCGCAGAGAAACTCGCGATCATTCGTCAGACACTGACAGAAAACTACAGTCCCGACATCGCTGCTGGCGTTCTTGAACACCTCCGAGAGGAGTGAAAACGGAACATCCGTACAATATTCCATCAGATGACAGGCAGGTCTCCTGAAGGTTATCTGCCGGCCTCTTTCCATCGTCTACATCCGCAGCGGGCGCAAAACTATCAAAAGACGCTTTGATGTGGCGATAAATATCCATCCCCATTGCGTCCGTCCTACCCTTAAAACGAAATAGCCCCGATCAAAAGGCTTGACATTAATTCGCCTTTTAAGATACGCTATGCTTAATTAAAATGTGAATTCCAAAACGGTTTATCAACCAACTGCCCCAACGAGATAGAAGGAGTTAAACCTAAATTTTGTCCATACGCAGAAAGCCAAATTGGGTTATGTTATTATGCAACTTACGAAAACAAAACAGATATTAACTTGCACATTCTTGCTCAGCGTGACGATGTGCTTGATGTTTCCAACAAGGACACCGGCGCAGACCGTGAACATCCCGGACGCGAACTTACGCGCCGCGATCGCAGAGGCGCTCGGCAAGGCACCCGTTGCCACAATTACGGCAGATGAGATCGCGACCTTGAGGCGTGTTGATGCCCACAATGCCGGTATCGCTGATTTGACAGGACTTGAATTTGCAACAGGACTGGAGGAGATAAGATGTAATGACAATTTGATTGATGACTTATCGCCACTTGAAGGTTTGACAAGATTGCGGGTTGTAGAGCTCCGAGAAAATGTGATATCCGACCTATCGCCGCTTGGGGAATTAATCAATTTGGAGTGGGTAATTGTCAACCATAACCAAATATCTGATCTCTCGCCGCTTGCGAAATTAATCAACTTACAGGAGTTAGAAATTTCGCATAATGTCATACAGGATTTATCACCGCTCGCAGGCCTGGTAAAACTCCAGCAGATATGGATGAGTGAGAATCCGTCAGGGGATCTATCGCCCTTAACCGGACTAACCAGTTTAAGGCGTTTTCACTCTTGGGGCACGCCTATATTGAACCTTTCTGCCTTAACGGCGTTACCGAAACTTAGGGTGTTGGATATCTGTGGAGGTGATTTATCCGATATCGCGCCTTTGGCGGGATTCACAACTTTAAAAGAGCTCTATCTCGCTGGTAACGAAATTTCGGACATCTCGCCATTAGCGACTTTAACAGGATTGACGCGTCTGAACCTGGAAAATAACCAAGTATCCGATGTTTCTCCACTTGTCGCTTTGCCGAACTTGACCTGGATGGATCTGCGTGATAACGAGATAAGCGACTTCTCGCCTCTGGATGTGTTGCCTGAAAATGTTAGGATCCTTGGGAAAGATAATCCCGCCGCTCCTAAACTAGCTGGCCCGTGGTTATGGATGATAGTACCTACAGAGGGTTTGTCCGGTTCAAGGGCCGTTGCGTCTCGCACGGATTTTCTCGCAAAAGCCAGTGGCGGCAACGTAAGGGAATTGCGGATCGCGCGG
This sequence comes from Candidatus Poribacteria bacterium, assembly GCA_965202725.1. Taxonomy (GTDB): domain Bacteria; phylum Poribacteria; class WGA-4E; order WGA-4E; family WGA-3G; genus WGA-3G. The sequence continues at coordinate 1,137,582 of OZ241845.1, read as the reverse complement.
CAAGGAGCCACCGAGGGAGCTGCCGTCGGCGGTAAAGTGTGGACATTGGGGAGAATCTCGAAAAGTGGCGGCAATAACATAAATGAGCTTGTAAACACTATCGGTTTAGGAACGGGCAATGTAGACCACCATGTCGCTTACGGCTCGATCAACTTGGATTCACCCAGGGAGCAACGCACACGGATGTTTGTTGGGAGTGGTGATGCGGTTAAGGTCTGGCTCAATGGGGCATTGGTTCACGAAAACGCCGTGGATCGAGATACTAACGGTTACCGAGAAAATTTCCCTGTTACGCTCAGAGGGGGAACAAACACGCTTTTGGTCGCTGTTTACGAAGGCGACGGTTGGTGGAGTGGCTTTTTCGGATTTGAACGTGGGACGGACTACACCGTGTGGACCCAAAGCCGTCCAAACCCTATACCGGGACCACAGGTAGCCGATGTAGATGAAGATGGGAGCGTGAGTATTTTAGACCTCATTCTCGTGGCGCGGGATTTTGAAAGAAACAAACCTTCTAATCCGAGAACGGATGTAAACGGTGATGGAAGGGTTAACCTCTTAGACATTAACTTCGTCGCAAGCCGTATAGACGCATCAGGACCCGCTGCGCCTGCTAACGTTGTCTTAAGCAACCGGGTGTCTCCAGAAACGATACGGGCATGGATAGAGCAAGCATACGCTGAGAGCGACGGTTCCCTTGTTTTCCAGCAAGGCATCGCGAGTCTCCAACGACTTTTAGCCGCTCTCATTCCGCGAGAGACACAGTTGTTCGCTAATTATCCGAACCCCTTCAATCCAGAGACCTGGATACCCTATCAACTCGCAACGGCTACCGAGGTCAATATCCATATCTATGCAGCAAATGGCACTTTAGTCCGGCTATTGGATGTCGGGCATCAACCCGCGGGTATCTATCAACAACGAAGTCGTGCTGCATATTGGGATGGTAAAAATGAGAGGGGTGAACCTGTCGCGAGCGGGGTCTATTTCTATACCCTCACTGCGGCGGACTTCACAGAAACCCGGAAAATAGTAATAAAAAAGTAGTAGTAATCTTTGCACCCAGCTATTAGGAGAGGAAATTGATAATGAAAATCAACAGGTACCTTATTCTCATTGTTTTAGCACTCACTGGATTCGGGTTTGGCACAGCAGACGCACAACAAAATATCGCACAACAGGCGTATGCGATTTTTGAACAGAACTGCCTAAACTGCCACGGAGAAGATGGAGCTTATAGAGAAAACCTCGTCATTACATCGGCACAACAGTTGATTGCTACTGGAGCCGTCATGCCTGGGGATCCCGATAACTCCGAGTTCTATAAACGGTTGATTGAAGACACCCCTGAGAAGCCCCAGATGCCTTGGAACCAGCCGCCATTGACGCAGCCCGCGGTGAACACGATCCAGCGCTGGATTGCCGCAGGGGCGCCCAGCTGGACGCTCCAGCACGATGTCGACTTCATTGGGACAGATGTGATGTTGACGGCGATAGAGAAGCATCTGAAAACACTTGATGCTTTTGACCGTCCCCACGCCCGTTATTTTACAACTACACATCTTTATAATGCGGGTGAAAGCCCCGAAGCCCTCAGGGCGTATCACGTCGCCCTCTCCAAACTCATCAATAGTCTCTCCTGGGGATCCCAGATTATTAACCCGGAACGCATCAATGGTGCAGCTCAGACGATTTTCTACATCGACTTGCGTAACTACGAATGGGATAGGCGCGAGGCATGGACGCAGATTGAACAGGCATACCCCTATATGATTGATTTTGATGCAGTTAGGCAGGCGAAGCTCCATAGCAAACTCGCGAACCTCCGTCAAGAAATGGCCTGTGAGGTGCCGATGGTGTATGCGGATTGGTTCCTTGCAAATGCATCGCTGCCGCCCCTATACCACGACATTCTGGATTTACCGGCAACGGATCGTGAGTTGGAGAGAGCCCTGGACATAGATGTTGCAAGAAACATCCAGACGGCTCCAGGGCGCCGGGTTTGGCGTGCTGGGTTTAACGATTCTGGTGTATCTAATAACAATCGTGTCGTCGAACGCCACACGTCCAATTATGGTGCGTATTGGAAAAGTTACGACTTCGCTGGAAATTTAGGTGCCCAGAATATCTTTACACATCCCTTGGCATTCAGCCATGATGGTGGGGAGATCGTTTTCAACCTCCCGAATGGTTTGCAGGCGTATTATATCTCGGATGCGTCGGGTAACCGCATAGATGTTGCCCCGTCGGAGATTGTTTGGGATCCTGCATCGGGTGCTGTTCGCAATGGTTTGTCGTGTATTGGGTGTCATACGGAGGGCATGAAGGATTTTGCGGATGGTGTTCGCTCAGCAGTAGAACAGGCGAGGAACCCGGCATTTGACAAAGCCCAAGCGTTGCGGTTGTATGTGGAAAAAGCGGCGATGGCTCGTCTCCTGGAGGAGGATACAGCGCGTTACAAAGCTGCCTTGGAAGCGACGGGTGGTGTGTTTGGGGGTATTGAACCTGTGTCCCGATTCTACAAAGCCTTTCAAGAACCGCTTAATGCCTCAGCCGCGGCCGCGGCTGTTGGCTGGGAAACCGAAGCGTTTCTGAAAGAAGTTCGAGAGAAGTCAAGTTTACAAAACTTAGGTTTGACGGGGCTGCTAAGAGGGGGTAATGTTCAGCGAGATGCGTGGACATCTAATTTTGCGGCTGTTGTTTCTTGTTTGTATGGCGATGAGTGTGTAATGCTCCCTGTCCCTGAGCCTAATCGGGATAATTCTGGTAGTGCTATAGTTCGGATTCCTGACTCCAACCTCCGTGCAGCTATTGCAGAGAGGCTCGGCAAAGCACCCACTAACGCAATTACGAAGAAGGATTTGGAGGGGTTAACGCGCATCAATGCTGATGAGAGAGGCATCATCGATTTGACTGGGCTTGAGCACGCGGTACGGCTGGAACGGATAGAGCTGCGGCATAACGCAATATCAGACCTATCGCCACTGAAGGATTTGACGCGATTGAATAATATCAAGCTCCGCGGAAATAGGATCACCGATGTATCCCCCCTTGCAGGCTTAATCAACGTAGATTGGCTTGGCCTTGAACAAAACGCAATCACCGATGTATCCCCACTGAGAAAATTAATAAAATTGGAGGGGATTGGGATTGATGGCAATCCTATATCGGATGTGTCGCCCCTCGCGGATCTCATTAGTCTGGAGCGGCTAAACGCTTGGCGTACGCGTATTACAGATTTTTCCGATTTGGCGAATTTACCCAGACTCGGATGGATAGAGTATGGCAACGATAGGTCAATATCAGCGATTCCATCACTGAAAGGGTTAAAAGCATTGGAGCGGCTGGTGATCCATGGCTGCAGTATATCAGACCTCTCCGCCCTCACCGAATTGACACAACTGGAATGGTTAGAGCTGGTGAATAATGTGATCTCTGATGTATCGCCGTTAGCCAGCCTCACAAATCTGAAAAGACTGAATCTTGATGCCAACGTCATATCCGACCCATCGCCCCTCGCAGCGTTAACAGACTTAGAGGTGCTTTACCTTGAAAATAACGTTATATCCGATGTTTCGTCCCTGGCAGGGTTCAGAAACTTAGATCGACTTGACCTCCGCAACAACGCCATATCCGATTTTTCGCCCCTGCGTGCATTGCCTGACGAGACTTTTGTCCGTATGGAGGGCAATCCCGGCTTCCCGTCAGGGGGTCCGAAAATAATGGGGCCCTGGTTATGGGCGATAGTTCCGGGAACGCGTCTTGAGGACAACGTAGACTTTCTGGCGCTGGCGACTGATGATGCGACAACGGAATTAAAGGTCGCTACCAACGGTGCCAAGGAAGGAAAGGTTGTCGGAGATAGTAAATGGAAGCTTCACCGGCTTTCTTCTGGGGGTGATAATATAAATCGAATGACGGCGGCTCTCGGTTGGGGAGAACGTGAAGAGATATACGACCATATCGTCTACGGTTCGGTCGTCTTGGATTCACCTGAAAAACAACAGACCACCATGCTCGTCGGGAGTGATGATGCCGTCAAAGTCTGGCTTAACGGGGAAGTGGTCCACCAAGCGTTTGTTGATCGTGGGGCTAACGATTACCAAGACTTTTTCCCTGTCACCCTAAAACAGGGACGGAATGTTTTGTTGGTCGCTCTTGACAATCACGGTCATGGTGATTTTAGTGGTTTCTTTGGTTTCTCGCCTGATGCCACATACGCGGTCTTCCAACCGGGTATTAATTTCACCTTTTCCACAGAGACAACACAAGTTGAAGTTGGAGACACATTTACTGTGGATCTGAGAGTGGAAAATATCGACAATTTAGCAGGTTGGCAGGCGGATATCGGGTTTAACCGGACTGTTCTAAAGGCACTGAATGTCGCCGAAGGTGATTTCTTAGCGCAGGGGGGTGGAGAGACCTTCTTTAAAAATGGGACGATTAATAACACCACCGGTAAACTCACCGGTTTGCGGGGAGTGCAACTTTCCAAAGGCGATATGAATAGATACGGAACACTGCTCTCTGTGACATTCAAAGCCGTCGCACAGGGAAAAAGCCAGCTAACAGCGGCTAACTTCCAAGCGGGTTCGAACAGGGGTGAGAAAATTCCCGCAACGCCACAGGAGCTTGTTATTGTTGTAGGCGGCGGTGCCCCCGCCGCACCCGAGGTGCCCCCCGATAAAACGGCTTTGCTCCATAACTATCCAAACCCCTCCAATCCAGAGACATGGATCCCCTATCAACTCACCGAAGCCACTGAAGTGACGTTCCACATCTACGCAGTAAATGGCACCTTGGTGCGAACGTTGGATGTCGGACATCAGCCCGCGGGTATCTATCACTACCGGCCCCGTGCCGCCTATTGGGACGGTAAAAACGCAGTCGGTGAACCCGTGGCAAGCGGCGTCTATTTCTATACACTGACTGCTGGGGATTTCACTGCTACAAGAAAAATGTTAATAAGGAAATAGCATGGCGTTGTTAGTCGTTAGCGAATTGCTCTGCCGCTATTCGCTAACGGCTATAATAACCGAGGAAGGCGATGTCGCGTAAACCGCGGAAGAGTTGGCGGCGAATCCTGAAACGACTCTGCGCCCAACTGTCTATATATCTTACTGCGTCCCCCGTGCCGAGTCGTGTAAAGACAGACAATTCCCCGATGAAAAGCGGCGGCCCCCATTGAAATAGATGGATTCCAAGACGAATCCGAGTCTGTAGGGGTTTGTGCAACTGCTGCACAAACGCATCAATCCTAATGATCGGTATCTCCAATGCTGGATCGTTTGGAACCCCAATCATATAAGCACACACGGATCTGAGGATATCGTGTTCAGCTTGCGTGAAGAAATAGGTGTCGTTTCGCGCGGCTTTAGGCATCGGCTTGTTTCGATAGCGATTCGCACAATTCTCGTGCTTCAGTCACTGCTTCCGCTTCACAAGGGCGGATTTCCAATACCTTCAACAGTTCTGCAGGCAGCTGCGCAAAAATTTCGTCCCATTCGAGGTCCCCTGTTCCTGGTGGATGGTATGCCTGAAGCCCTTGAAGGTCATGCAAGTTCACACCAACGAGGTGTTCCGAATAGTGTTCAAGCCATGTATCTGCCCAACAAACACCGAGTCTTTCCTGTAATGCAGCGTGTCCAACATCGTGCCAATAGCGCATCGGACTGCCGTAGAATTTCTCAAAGAACAATCCAACTTCTTCGAAATTGGGGATTTGGTAGTAGTGCGGCCGGTTTTCAATAGCGATACAAAGTTCCATCCGCAGTGCAGCTTCATTGAGGACATCCAGACTCCGTAGGACTGCGTCTTGGTGTTTTGCTGCTTTGCGCTTTCGCCATTCAGTGGCTTCTGTCACTTTCTGACCAAAGGCTTCAAATTCACGTTCACCGTAATCGTAAAGTTCAGTCATCAGGTATGACCGATCGTAAGTATCCACCTTGCCGAGATGCAGGACCACGATTGGTGTTTCCAATTCAACGGCGAGTTCCATTGTTCGAATCGTGCGTCGGACCGCCTCTTGTCGTTCATCGGTATTCAGGCTGGAAAGTAAAAGTTTGTCCGCTTCTGCCTCTGTTTGGGACGTTCCTGGAAGGATGGGACAAAAATTGTGAATGGAGCCTGGTGGGTTTTCGCGGAGATATGGCTTGAGTTGTTCCACCTGATCTGGTGTAAGATGTCTACTCAGTTCGAGTTTCTCAAAACCCAACGTTTTGAGTTCATCGAAGAGTTCGGCACCGTCTGACTGATTCAAGGCGTTCCACATTGTTGAGATTGCTAACATCTTTTTATCGCTGTCAGTTGTCAGTTATCGGGAGTCCGTTAACGTGAAACCTCTTAACCGATAGGCGACAACCATCTACGACACTTTTACCTTTCGTCCTTTAACTTTCAACCTACCTTCTGCGTACCATTTAATGACTTTCGGATAGAGTTTATGTTCCTCAATTCGAATTCGATTGTGTAAGCTTTCCTCGTCGTCCGTATCCAAAACCGGAACAGCCGCCTGCGCGATGATGGGGCCAGAATCAACACCTTCATCAACAAAATGAACGGTGACACCCGCGATTTTGACACCATAAGCCAAGGTATCAGCGACCGGATGTGCTCCTGGGAATGCCGGTAATAGCGTCGGATGCACGTTAATAATGCGATTCTGGTATTTTCGGACAAAGGCGGGTTGGAACAACTTCATGAAGCCTGCAAGAACAATCAGCTCTGCGGCGTAATGTTCGATGAGTTTTGAAATTTCTGCGTCAAAACCGACGCGATTCTCAAAATCTTGGGTTCTAACAACGTGTGTTGGTATGCCGGCACCTGCTGCACGTGTAAGAGCATACGCCTTCCGCCGGTCGCTAATCACAACTGCGATAGCAATACCACTTGTTTTATCTTGGTGTAGCTGCTCAATAAGGGTTTGGAGATTCGTCCCACTTCCAGAGACCAGAACTGCAATTTTGATACTCCCAAGCCTAAAGTGATGGGATTCTTGTTTCGTCATGTCGTGCCTCCTACTTGTGGAGGGAAACCTACAGAAACTCCACAAGCGTTTTACGTCTCGGTCTATCGCACCGCGACGTGTTTTAAGTTGATCGCGGCGTTAACGTCTCTATCTATAGAGATACCGCAGTGCTGACAGGGATAGGTTCTATCCGAGCGTGTTAAATCGGTTTTCTGATGTCCACAGGTGCTACAGGTCTTGGAACTTGCGAAAAACATGTCTGCTTGCACGATGGGAATGCCCCGTGCTTGTGCTTTGGTCTTGAGTTTCTCCAGGAATCCGCCTAAGGCTGAGTCGGATACTGCTTTGGCAAGTTTTCGGTTCTTGAGTAAGTTCGTGACAGACAGCATCTCAATCCCAATCTGGCTGGCAGCCGAGAAAATCTCGGTGGTTGCTTTATGGTGTGCGTCTGTTCGGATACAAGCGATGCGATAGTGGAGTCGTTCCACTTTCCGCTTTTGTTTATACCAATTCTGACTTAAGAATACCTTTCGGCTTAACTTGCGTTGCTCACGAATGAGTTTTCGCTCATATCGTTTGAGCGGTCTTGGGTTTTCATAAGTCGTGCCTGTATCAAGGGTAGCGAGTGTGTTGATCCCTACGTCTATGCCGAGTGTGGGATGTGTTGATATGTCAACAACTCCGGTGTTCTCCACTTCCACGGATACGGACGCAAACCAACGCTGCGCTGTTCTCGATATCGTGACAGATACGATTTTTCCAATAAACCTTAACTTCTCAAAAGTGCGTATCCAACCGATTTACGGAAACCACTTGATACGGTTTCCGTCTGTGCGGACGGCTTGCTCGTCTGTTTTGTAAGCGTGCTTGCATCCGCGCTTCTTGAACTTCGGAAACTTCGCACGCTTGCCTTGCCAGTTTTCTATCGCACGCCCCAGATGGTGCACGGCATACATCGCAGCACGCTGATCTTGTGCTTTCGTCCAATCATAAGCTTGCTTCCGCTGATTAAACCGTTTGTTTAAGTCGGACAGAGACAACTTTATATCCGATTTAAAATCAGCCAACGCAGCATTATAGGCGAACCTCGCATACCCGCAGTGCTGATAAAACCACGCAATTTGCACACGATTCGGGCGTAATGTGAGTTTATGTGTCTTTCTCATGGTATCTCAAGTAGCAAGTGTTTTATCCCCTTGTGAGTAGGAGGAAACCAGCACATAGCAGAGACGCTATCCTCACAATGCTTGCCAAACTTGATACTATTCTTCTATCACAAAATGCTCCTTTTGGGCAACACTTTTTTCACGTTCGCACGAGCGTTACGGGGATGGACCCACAGCCTAAAGGAAACCTGGGAGTGTAAGAGAAGTCTTTTCACAGTGGAAAGGGCACTTATCAAATTTTTCCCCAAACTGTAAAATATTACCAATATAAATTTTTTGTTGTGTGGCCCTTTGGAATAGGCACCCAGACCCCTCCAGTTTTACTAGCTACCTGTTGTTGAAAATTGTCGTAAGTGCCAACGACGCTGACAAGCACACGCTTTTGCTGTAACATGTGGATAATTGCGAGCGGTGAGTATTCGCCATCGGCGGGTTCATCTGTAATCAGGATGAAATACGGCTGCGCATTCGATCGGAGTTTAAGCCGCCGGAGTCCTTCTACGACAGCATCTAACAACATTTCGTTTTCTTGGCACGGCAATTCGACGATTTTCCGAATCTGATCAAGTGTCTGCGGTGGGTTAAATACGTTCACAATGTTCATAGATGCCCGCGATCGGAAACGCACCACACCTATCTGATAATCTATGAAGGCATTATCCCAATCACGAACGATAATGTCGAGTTGTTGCAGAAAGTGTGGCAATTTTTCTTCCATACTCTTGCTACTGTCAACGAACAAGACGATATCGACCCGCGTGCTGCTACCCTTCTGGAGTAGGTCGGTGCCGATTTTTGTCACATTTGCCCATTGGGCATGGCGCAGGGATGCCGCTTTACTGTGCGGAGTCTTTAGCCCATTGGCTTGCTGCGCTATTTGCGGCTGCGGCTCTTCAGGAATGGCATGCCACTTACCTCCTGTTTTCGCTGCGAGGCTCTGATGTTCATCAAGCGGCAGTCCAAGTACATTGACATAGATTCCGAACTCTCGGCAATACGCGATTGCGTCTTCGACCCTCAATCCGTCTATACTCGTCAAAGCTTCATCGGTAACGAGAATAAAATGCCTTTCAGATGTCGGGCGGAATCGGAGTTCCTTGACGGTTTGCACAATAGCGTCCAGGGCATGCTCATCTTGATGTACGTTAATCGCTTGAAGGATCTGTTTGTATTCCGTGAAGCTCCTTGTAAGTTGAAAAACATTGATTCTGTTTCGGTTTTTATTCGCCCAGAATTCCGTTAGCCCCAGGGCGTAGTCTATTTTGGCGGCTTTGTATACGTCTACCATCTCCTTGAGATGCTCCACGACGGATTTAATGTTGTTCCGCATACTCCCACTTGCATCGATAACAAAGACGACATCAATGGGGCCACCATCGCTTGTTTCGACAATTTCCAGCGCCAATTGTTCCATAAGTTTTGGGAATGGAACGTGCGGGAGTGCTTTCCGTCTGTCGTAAATCTCTGCCAACTGTGCTGGAGAGAAATGCACCTCTTCTTCGATGATTTTAATCGGCACGGCCTCTGTGGTGTGTTGGGCACGCGGAGGCCCCGGGCGTTTCACACCGAAGGTTTTGTTTCCTGCTGGGCTTGAGGCTTCCGTTTTGGACAGACTGCCCTTGAGGTCCCGAAGGTTCCGAGTCGCCGTGCTGACCTCGTTCCAGTTCTGTTCCGCTATATCAAGGGATGTGGGTGTTTCTTCTTTTTCGACTTCAGCTTGCAAACTACGCCCTAAGGCAGGACGTGGTACTTCAGTGGTTACCAAGACAGGGGCAGCTAAAGCTGGAAGGGACTCGCCGCTAGTAGACTGCGGAGAGACAAGTTTTACCGATTCGCGTGAGGGCGCGCGAAAATGGGGCGAGACCTTTTTCAGCAAAGGCTTCGATGGGACAGTGTGTTCCGTTGAAATCAGCTCCGCGGCAAGGTTTGATTGCTCCAACGCTATCGGCTGCTTCTGGACGGCGATGTAGAACGTCGTGATAAGGTAAAAAAAGTGGAATATTAGCGAAATGAATAACGCTTTCCGAGTTACAGATTTCATTTTTTTTTCGGTTGCCGGTGTGTAAACCACGAGGGTTATTGAACGCGTTGTCTATTTCTGCTGAAGAGCAGTCGTCAGTAGGCGTTTAGGCGGATCGCGACGAATTACCTCAAAGGATATTAACTTCTCGTTGTGCAGCGCATCCGACTTCTTCCATGCATGTGCCGATTGTCCAAATCTGTCACTGCGCGATGGATAGAGCGTCACACCGACCATCGTAAACACACAGAAAGTTAGGGCAAATATGTAAATCGGGCTGCGCGTTTGAATATTCTGACGCAGTTTGTAAATCAATATTGAGACGTGTCGGAACCATTTCGTGGGAGCGGTTTCTAATCCCGGTACTAAACGTTGCAAGACGGGAGACCAAAGTGAGGCTTGTTGGCGTTGATGATGTGTCAGCTCTGATACACGCGTCATAACACCCACTAAAAAATCAGGAGAGGCTTCTACTTCTCCGCCGTGACGGAGGAATTTGTCGGTTTTTTGCAACTGCTGTACGTAGCCGGCACAAGCCCTGCACTTTTTGAGGTGCTGTTGAATAAAATAACGTTTCCATGCAGGTAGTTCTTTATCAATATAAGCGGACAGCTCATCTCGACTCGCCATTTGCGCTTCACATACGGAGCTGTGCGGATGTGGGAATTCGGTGTTTTTATATTTTTGCATTTTTTAATTATTCCTTGTGTTTTGTTGAGGAGTGCTTGGGTTTTGACGTTCCTTTCCGTAGCCCCGCCTGCCATTTCATTTTGGACGACACGCTTTTGCTGATGACTATTCCCTTATTCCCGCTTTAATGAGTAATTTTTTCATTTTTTCCCGTGCACGGTGGATGAGTGCTTTCACGGCCCCCACGGAGCAGCCGAGAATTTCTGCGACCTCTTCATAACGCAACTCTTGATAAGTAACGAGGGTGAGTGCCACCCGTTGCTTTTCGGGTAACTGTGCGAATGCTTTGCGTATGATTTGTCGCTGTTCCTTTTTCTCTAACAAGACATCCGGCATATAGCGAGTATCGCGCATTATGTCCGTATGATAGACATCTTCGCCTTCCGCAACCAGGTCTTCAAGGTAGTACGTATTGCGTCGTGAACGGTTTCGCACCTCGTTTCGACACAAGTTAGTAGCGATCGTGTAGAGCCAGCTTTTAAACGATGCTGTCGGTTCATAGCGGTTTGCGCTTTTAAAGACCCGTAGAAACGTTTCTTGCGAGAGGTCTTCAGCGCGGTGATAATCGTTAACGGACCGATGAATGTAGTTAATTAATGGGTTTTGATAGCGTCGGACCAGTAGCTCGAACGCGCTTGTGTCCCCTTTCCGGCATTTCATCATCAAATCTTCGTCTGAAACAAACATTTTTTTATGATCCTTGCGGTACGTTTAGGCATTATTTACGGTACGGCCCCTTTCCGGCGCCCCGGTGGGCGCGATGCTTAGGCTTGTGCGTTCTGAATCAAGAACTCAATGCAAGTTCAACTTAAGGCGCATCGCTATTTTGTATGCCCGAACTGCCTCACGGCGCTTTCCTTGGAATGTATAGACTGCCCCAAGTTCGGAGTGCAGTTCTGGGTGATTTGGGATGAAACGGATGGCGCGTGTATAAACGTCAACCGCCTCATCGTAGCGTTTAAGCAGGCGATAGGTTGTGGCGAGATTTAGATGTGCTGTTGCTTCGCGCGGTTCACATGCCACCGCCATTTTGTAAGCGTCTATCGCGTTTTCGTACGCCTCAATCATAAAATAAGCCAGACCGAGGTGGAAATGTGCCTCCGCCGATTCACGATTGTGTTGAATGACTTGCTGGAATTCTTCAATCGCTTTTCCGAAATCTCGTGCTTTTAAGGCATCGGCGCCCTGTTTCAGATGTTTCGCGACGGTTTGGTGCTCGTGGATATCAACACGTCCGCGCTGGATGAGTTCCTTTTGCAAGCCGCTGGAAGAGACCTTCGCGTCATCAGGTGTTAGTGTGCGCCGTGCATCCGTTTTTCTGTCTTTCATGCTTCTCCTCCTATAAGCACAGAGCTGGATTCGCTGTTTCATCTTACTGCGCGATGCGGAATCCAATTACGAACTCTGCGTAGCCGTTGCTGAAGAAATCGTAACTCGTACAAGTGCTGTAGTCATGATTATAATACCAGGCGCCGCCACATGCCACCCGAAAATTTCCATCATCATCGTAAGCCGTTTCTGTCCACTCCCAGACGTTGCCGACCATATCGTAGCATCCAAAAGGACTCACACCGTCGCGAAAAGCAATGACCGGGGTTGTCGTTCCCGCACCGAGTTCAGCGGTATTGCATCGCGGTTTGTCGATTTCGTAGCCCCACGGGAAGAGCCTATCATCGGGCCCGCGTGCAGCGTATTGCCACTCCTGAAACGTAGGCAGCCGCCCCCCCACATAATCGGCGTAGGCCTCTGCGTCTTCACCCGTGACCCAAACGACCGGATGATCGCCTCTGTTTTCCGGATACCTACCGTCCGTCCAATCCTGCGGAGGTTTGCGTCCAGTATCTTGAACGAACCGTTCATATTGCGCGTTGGTTATAGGGTAGACACCTATCCTAAATTCACCGACTGCTAAAGGTGCGTGTTCCTCACCGATACAGGCGGTTCCCGCAGGAATAGAAACAGTTGCATCTAACGTTTGTAGTGCAGCGTCACGAACGTTCTTATCCTGATGTGCAAGCGCAGAACCCAGGGGTGAGATAACTTCACCGACCGGTGGTGTTGTCAACGCCGGCATCGCCTCCCAACCGAGGTCTGTGCTGAGTAGCAGTCGGACTGCCTCAGACAGCGATGCGTCGAAGTGCCATGTCCAGTAGTCTTGACGTAGTTTTTGGAAGGCATCCGGCGCGTCGCTTTCTAAGAGGGCAATGCGAGATTCTTTTGGCTTTGTGATATTCAGGATATTTTTCGATGTAACGCCATTTGTGCTCGCCATGTTGACTATAATAGCATAAAAAGCGGGTTTATGCAAGCGCATCGTTAGAACTATTGTGGAATTGTTCCCAATCCGGGAATGATCCACCGGTTACCCCTTTTCAGAACCCCCATCAGTTGTTTCTCGTAAAACGACAATTCATCGAGTGGCAACTCCGTTTCATGGAGTTCATCGTAGAACGCTCTATCAATGTATGCGAACACGCCGTCAAAGTATACAATATCCCCCGCTCCACCTCGCTTCGCTAATTCCTCTTGCAGGAGGTCCTGCAGCAGTCCGCCGGACGAATATCGATATCTTGTCGCTGTAGACCTCCTTACTGAGCTATATACGTCGGCATATATCACAGTATCAGGAGTTGTCCAGACCATGCCATCTGTCTCGGCTGTTGGCATCCCGTGTTTTTCAACAGCCTCCTTAATCATATTGTCCGCATTTATTATGGGGGTGTCGGTCAGATAACCCGCCGCTCGCAATTTGTTATCCTTGAACGTATAGATGAGTTTACAATCTACATCGTTAATTTTGTGCTTGTAGACGAGCGCGTTTCCTGCTCTTTCAAATACTGTGTTTCCCGCTTCAGCAAGTTCAACACGTTCTTGACTCCATCCCCATCTCACTTCTCGAAAATCGGGATTAGAGCCTTCAGAAAGAGCATCTAAAATTGAGTGTGCGGAGCAGCCAGTGATCGTAAGAATCAATATGCCTACTACGTAGAAGCCGAGGCAGGAAAGTCTGCTTGTGTTGTTGAAATTGAGTCGCGTCGAATCCTGAACCGTTTTCCGAAGTTCTTTAGGGATTGCATTCATAATTTTATCCTCTACAGTTCTAAAATTTTGGGATTTCACCCAATGAAGTTACTTGATAGTCCGGTTGAGTCCTTGTATCGTTCGGTACGCCTTCGCGAAGGAAATTCCTTTTGGGCCCTCCGTGTTCACTATGATAACATGAAGAGCTTGCAACGCTTTTTGCGCATCTGCGACTGTCCATTCCTCCGTGTTCACTATGATAACATGAAGAGCTATTGTTTTGTTTCACAAAATTGTAGGCTGTGCTGTCCTCCGTGTTCACTATGATAACATGAAGAGAGGGTTTTTTGCAAGCAGCAGACGACACATGGACAACGCAAGTCTCAATCCATCAATGCTCTTTCGGAATTTCTAACAGCAGTTCAATTTTTTGCCGGACTTCTTTTTTTAAGGTCACGACCGGGATATGGTCAATATCTGCTACAGATCCCCGATATAGCAGGCGATGAAGAAAAGAGCAAAGTAGTATATGACCGGATTTATTTCTTTCCCACGTCCTGTAACTAGCTTGAGAAACGCTAATGAGACGAGTCCGAATCCGATGCCGTCTGTAATGCTAAAGGAGAGGGGCATCATCAGCATCGTAAGGAACGCCGGGATCGATTCTGTGATGTCTTCCCAATCAATCTGGTTGACATTCCTGAGCATCAGCCCCCCGACGACAATGAGTGCAGGTGCAATTATCGGGTAAATTGTGGTGGTTGGGTCAATTGCATAGCCACCGCCAACAATTTTAACAAGCGGATAGAGAACAAGAGACAGCAACATAAAGATCCCTGTGAAAACAGCCGTGAGCCCTGTCCTTCCACCTACAGCAATGCCCGTCGCGCTTTCGATGTAACAGGTAACAGTTGACGTGCCGAGGAGTGCGCCTCCAACAGTTGCGCCCGCGTCCGTCAGGAGCGCTCGCCTTGCTTTTGTGAGTTTTCCCTCTTCAAGCAGTTCGGCTCTATAACCGATAGCCGTGAGCGTGCCAATGCTATCGAACATATCAATCGCAAAAAAGACAAAGAGAACAGAAACCAGTTCCAACTTATCGAAGATATTCGGCATTTGCAGCTTGAAGAATGTTGCTGTGATAGATGGTGGGGGTGCGGCGACTCCTTCAAACTTGGCAAGCCCAAAGGTAAGATCTGCGACAGCGGCGACAAGAATACCGATGAGGATCGCGCCGCGTACCTTGCGCGCCATGAGCGTGAGTATGACAGCAATACCGAAAAGGGAAAGCAATACTGGGGTTGATAGGAGATCGCCTCGTGTCACATAAGTCGCCGAATGCCGGACAATTATCCCACTCCACTGCAAGCCGATGAAAGCGATAAAGAGTCCGATCCCGATGGCAATCGCATTTTGAAGCGAGGGCGGAATGGCATTCATAACGGCTTCACGGATGCCGACGAACGAAAGTATAAAGAATAACAAACCGGATATGAAGACGATGCCCAACGCCTCCTGCCAGGGTAAGTTTAGGCCTTGGCAAACATCAAAAACGAAATAGGCGTTAAGCCCCATGCCGGGTGCTAAGACGACCGGATAATTGGTTAGAAATGCCATAAAGAACGACGCGATCGCGCTGGATAGACAGGTCGCGACCATGACGGCACCATAGTCCATACCGGATAATGAAAGCAGTGCGGGTTGAACGAAGATTATATATGAAATTGTCATAAAATTCGTGAGCCCTGCGACTAGCTCGCGCCTCACCGAGGTACCGGCTCCCTTTAAATCAAATAATCTTTCAAATAGCATATTCTCCCTTTGAATAGTCATCAGTTGTTAGTTAAAAATGGGGCTTACGCAAACCTAATGGATAGCGTAGAATTTTATTGATACTCGATCCGTTAAAAGTTGGGTTGCAGCACGCCATAGGGCAACTGTTCGCCCCTCAACCCAGCGAGCAGATTCGCCATCGCCATAGTTGCCATTTTCATCCGTGTTTGAATAGCAGCGCTGCCGAGATGCGGTGTGATAATAACGTTATCTAAACCGAGAAGTGGGTGGTCGGTGTTAAGGGGTTCGGGTTCTGTTACGTCAAGCGCAGCGCCTGCGATCTGACCTTCTGTGAGGGCCTCGTATAACGCATAGGGATCGACAACGGGGCCTCTGGCGATGTTCACGAGGATTGCAGTGCTTTTCATCAGCGCGAGCTCAGCTGTGCCAATCATGTGAATCGTCTCTTCCGTCAAAGGAACGTGGAGCGTCACGAAATCGGAGGCTTGCAGGAGTTGTTCCATGGCAACATATTCGATACCGAGTTCTTCCTCCCAATCGCGTCTGCGTTCGCGTTTGTAATAGAGGACTCGCATGTCAAAAGCCAGCGCGCGTTTTGCGACGGCATAACCGATGCGTCCCATACCGACAATACCGATTGTCGCATGGTGTACATCGTATCCCCAGAGGATATTCGGATCGTAGTATAGCCACTGTTTGGTCTGGACATGTTTATCCGCAGGAACAATATTGCGCGCTGCGGCGAGCAGCAGCGCCATCGTCATATCCGCAGTGGTATCGCTAAGGACACCGGGGGTATGCCCAACTGCGATTCCTCTTTCTCTACAAGCCTCAACATGGACATGATCATAACCTACCCCGAGGACAGAGATGACTTTGAGATTTGGGGAAGTAGCGATCATCTCTGGTGAGACGGTTTCGTGCCCGTAGGTCATTAGCCCGTCAAGCGGTGGGATCTTTTCAGCAATAGGCGGTAGAATTGCGCTGGTATGCCACATATCGGCTTCACATTCCGCTGCTATTTTCGCTCGGATCTCTTCTGGTATAGGGCGTGTAATGAAAACTTTAAGGTGTGCCAAGATTTCTCTCCTTACGATTGGCGATAAAAGATGCGTATGGGTGTGCCGTTGAATCCGAATTCCGCCCGGATACTGTTGATAAGATACGCCTCGTACGGTGGACGTATCCGATGCAGGTTGCGTCCGAATATGAGAAAGGTCGGGGGTTTGATCTCCACTTGCGTGATGTATTTGAGTGCGGGCCGCACTCCCTTGACCCGTGGGGGGGGATGCGCAGTCCGCAATTCAAGGAGGAGTTGGTTGAGGTCGGGGGTCGGGATCCGGGTGCAATACTCGCGATAGACCTCAAGGGCTATCTCCAATATATGGGTAACACGTTGCCCTGTAAGCGCAGAGACGAAAACCCGCGGCACATAATGAAGTTGTGGGAGGTGGGCATCTATTCTATCCATAAATGCGGGATGCGTTGTGTGATCTTTTTCAACCAGGTCCCACTTGTTCAATACTAAAACCGAGGCTTTCCCCTGTCGTTCGATGAAATTGGCAATAGTCTTATCCTGTTGGGCGATCTCCTGGGTTACGTCAAGCACGAGAACAGCAATATCGCTTTGGCGGATGCTGTGTATCGCGCGTTGGACGGTTACGGATTCGAGGGTGTCGTTAATAGCCGATTTCCGACGCATTCCCGCTGTATCCACCACTTCAAACGGAAGGTTGTCGTGAAGGATCCGAATATTTACGGCATCTCGCGTCGTTCCGGGGCGGTCATCAACGATCATTCGCGTTTCGCCTAACAAATTGTTGATAAGCGAAGATTTTCCGACATTGGGTCTACCAACGATTGCGATTTTCATCGAGGCATCTGCGGCGTGCGAGGTTTCGTCGGTATCGAGTAACGCCTCTACCACCCGATCCAGGAGTTCTTGAATGCCATCGTTCTGGGCGCACGATGTCCATGTCGGCTCAGAAAATCCGAGTGCGTAAAACTCCGCTGCCTCATTGCGAAACCGATCACTATCCACTTTGTTGACAACAAGGAAAATGGGTTTGCCAGCCGTTCTGAGTTTATCCGCGACAGTCCTATCGTGTGGCATCATGCCGGTTCGAGCATCGACAACGAATAAGACGAGGCTTGCTTCATCCAAAGCCGCATCTACTTGTAATTGGACGTTATCAATAAGGCGGTCATTTGGATCGGTATCCAAGCCTCCGGTATCAACAACCGTAAAGGTCCGGTCATTCCATTCAACATCGGTGTAGTTCCTATCGCGGGTGACACCGGGTGTATCATGAACGACAGCAAATTTACGTGATTTTTTGGTATTTCGCGATCTGACCCGTCGCAGTCTCTCATCTCCATCGCCTTCAAAATCGGTGTGTACCTGTTTCGGGCGTACAGGGGCAGCTGCGGTGATTCGATTGAAGAGCGAAGATTTTCCGACATTGGGTCTTCCGACAATAGCGACAATGGGATGTCCGGTTTCCATTAGTTTTCCTCCGATGCATCGGTTTCTGCAGACCTGTTCGCTATAGGTTGATGTGTTGCTAACGTCCGCGAAACGGCGATAATGGATTTTATCACAACAATAATAGGAATTGCAAGCAACACGCCCCAAAAACCGAGTATAGTTGCTCCTACGATGACTGCGAACATAATAAGCAAGGGATCTACATCAACAGCATCGCTCATCACTTTGGGCGAGACCAGTGAGTTGTCAATGGTTTGGACACCCAGGACAACACCGAGGACAACTGCGGAACGGGCAAGAAATTCGACGAGACTAAAATCCCCGGCTGCCAGCCCCATCAACATCGCCAGAAATGCGAAACCGCCGCCAATAAAGGGCCCAAAGGTCGGTATCGCATTACAGATGCCGGCGAGTAGACCGACAACGAGTGCGAAGGGTACACCGATAACGCTATACGCGACACACGAAATTGCTGAAATAATGGCGATAACCGTGGCTTGTCCTTTGAGGAACTGCTGGAGATTCTTATCGATCTCGCGTAGATAACCCTTGGCGGCATCCCGGCGGTGCTCTGGTAAGAGTAAGATCAGTTTATGAAAATACTCGTCAAAGGATTGATTTGCATAGACAAACACAATAAAAGCAAGCAAGAGCGTTGCCAAAAAACCACCGAATCCGAACGCGACGGATCCGATGAATCCTGAAGCCCACCGAACCGCCACCCCGCCCGTTTGGGCAATTGTCGGTATTCTTTCGGTAAGATAGGTCCGAATCTGCTGAACAATTGGCTCGTCTCTATAGGTATCGGTAATACCTTTCTTATTTTCAGCAAAGGGTTTCCATTGATCGGTCGATGCAATGCGATGTCGGATAACGCTCGAATCTCCGGCGTATAGTCCTGAAGGTGCAGATGCTAAGAGTACATTTCCTGCCGTGCCGTCTACTTTTTGCCAACCCTCAAGTCGATTCCATGCATAGAGGCCATCGGGCGTACCAGCGTATAGTTCAGCGCGATCGGGAGCACTGAGATCTCTGTTGGTTGGTTCTACGACTGCCAGTGTGTAAACGACTTGGGGTATCGATGACAGCGGCTCCCAACCAAGAGATGTCCCTTCCAAATGCCAATGTATCGTCGTTTCTAAAGGCATCGAGGATTCTGGATCAGGCTGCGGTGTGCTGGCGACATAGGTTATTCGGCTACCATCGCTATCCTCAATATCCGTGATACTGACGATAGATCTGTCGTCAAAAATAATAGGCTCAACTGCACGCCAAGTTCGTCCGGAATCATTACTTGTGTAAAGTCCGTTTTGTGTTCCAACGTAGATGTGGGCACTATTCCAATGCGGTGTATTGACAGCTTGGATGGTTGCGGTAGCAAAAGGCGTGTCTTCCACCTTGTGCCATGTTTGCGATTGAATTCTCCGAATGCTTCCATCTGCCCGAATCATTTCAATCCCGCCCTGGGGGAGGGCTTTGTAATATCTGTATAATCCTTTTGTAGTGCCAGCATAGATAATATTTCTGCTGGTTGTCAGTGCGTGTATCTGTTTGCCGAGGATATCGCCATTTGTAATGCCGGCCCGGGCAGCGGCATCTTTGGTACTCGTTTGAACGCTGTAGACCCCGTGGTTTGTAGCGACATAGAAGGTTTCCTCTTGCCGTTTTTCTCCGTTGGCAACAATCGGATTAACACCGATCGTGATAGCGCTAAAGGTCTCTCCATTGACATAAGGTAGAACGGTTTCGTGATAAAATTTGATTAACCCAGTCCCCATTTGTCTGGCTTGTCTACTCACCTGCCTGCCGGTGTAGAAAAGCGCGCCGCCACAGACGAGGAGAATCAACAACGTAGCAATAGCACGTTGATACTCCTTTTTAAAAGGAAGTGCGTTCCAGAGAAATCTAAAAATATAGGCGAAACCGAACCCTAAAAGGAACGGGGTCAACGCTCCCAATAGGCGAGTAAACAGCCATACGCCTATCAGGAGGATCTGCAAAATGATGATGCTTTTTATGTCGATCCAGCGGTAAATGCATGTGAGGAGCACAATCAGGAGGATGGGTACTATGGGGTGTAACAACAGTATCCGATCGCTGTCCTCGGCGTTGCCTTTGTAATAAGCGAACGCTATCCAGCCTGCGGTGAACACGACACTGATGATTGCGAGAATCGCTGCTCCAGTAAGTACCGGTTGCTGTGGGCTCGTTTCTTTTTCGGTATTCATAAAAAATAGATCCTTGTTTAGCAGGTTTCGAGGCTGGAAGATTAGCGTGTCCATCCATCTCTTCTGTCTTCCATCCGATTAGGTTGCTGTGGGCTCGTTTCTTTTTCGGTATTCATAAAAAATAGATCCTTGTTTAGCAGGTTTCGAGGCTGGAAGATTAGCGTGTCCATCCATCTCTTCTGTCTTCCATCCGATTAGCAGGTTTCGAGGCTGGAAGATTAGCGTGTCCATCCCCTTCCTCTCTTCCATCCGAGCGGCTTTCAGACTGCTTTTACCAAACGTCATTATGTTGTTGCCGGCGTTTCAGTGAGATCCGCAGATTCATATCTCTCAATGACACCTGCACCGATGCTGTCGCCCCAGACGTTAATTGTGGTTCGGAAGCGATCCAGGAGCCAGTCAATAGAGAGAATAAGCGTTATCCCTTCAACGGGCAGATCAACGGCTCTGAGCACAATCACCATCGTGACGAGCCCCGCTTCCGGTATCCCCGCTGCCCCGATAGCCGCGAGGGTTGCGGTCAACACTACGACAATTTGTTGTGCGGGGTCCATGGAAATTGCATATACCTGAGCGATAAACATGACAGCAACTGCCTCATAGAGTGCGGTGCCGTCCATGTTAATAGTTGCGCCCAAAGGTAGGACGAAGCTGGAAGTGCGCCTGGAGACACCGTTCTGATTCTCAACGCCTTCCATTGTTAAAGGTAGGGACGCGCTGGAACTCGCTGTTGAGAAAGCGTTTAGTAAAGCTGTTGCCATGCCTCTGAAGTAGTTGAGCGGATTTCTACGTCCGAGCAGCAACAAGAGGATCGGCAAAACGATAATACCGTGTACGCCGAGTCCCAGTACGACTGTGGCACTGTACTTACTCACAGCAACGAGTTCGGGCCAAAAGCCGGCGAATCCCTTTGCTTCACCAATCCTACCGGCAATTAAGCCAAAGATACCGAAGGGCGCGACGAACATTATCCAATGGACGAGTTTCATAACGGCTTCATTGAGGCCTGAAATCACAGTAATGATAGGTTTGCCAAGCTCACCCAGCGTAGACAAAGCAGCACCGATGAGGAGCGAGAAAAAGATGAGGGGCAGAATATCGGTTCGTACCATCGCCTTGAAGACGTTTGAGGGAATCATCCCCTCTTTGCCGGTTTCCTCATTGCCCAGGAACACCTCTTTGATAGTGCTGCCCATAGTCCGTTCCATTTTGCCGGAGACTCTGGTAGCGATCGGCAAACTAATGTTGATGCCTGTCCCGGTATTTCGGGGTTCTATTGTTACAAGCCGTCCGTCAACGAATAACAAGCGTTCACCACTTTCTGTTTTAACGTAACGGGCATCCGTGGATAAGGGATGCCACGCTGCTACTGTGGCTGTTGTTCCGGAAATTGATTCGACTTCGCCCTGTATGTTCTGGTCAACGAGGGTGATGACATATTTATTGTTATAGGTGCGATCAAATTCTCCGCTCATCTCAAGGGTGAGCATGCCAGGACCCGAAAGCGTGTAACGCAATTCAGGACGTTCTTCGCCTTGGGATAACCCTTTCCCCGGTGCGATGATATTGACGAGAACCATCCCGATGAGAACAGAGATAGCAGTTGTTGCCATATAGTAGAGGACAGTACGTCCACCGATAGAACCGATGTTGCGGATATCTCCTAAATTGGTTATTCCGACAATCATGGAGAAGACGACAAGCGGAACGACTATCATCATCAGTAGGTTTAAAAATATCTCACCAAGTATGGTTGTGTGGACTGCAAAGCTGGGCGCGAACCCCCCGATGAGTGCACCTGCAACGATTGCAATTATAATGCCATAAAGCAGCCCGAGACTGACTTTCGGTTTACTTTCATTTTCATTCATATTTTGGATCCTTTATTGGTTAATTGCTATTGGGTTTTTGGTTGTTGGTTAAGAGGGGTGGGGGGTTGTAACAATCCCCTAACCATTGACTAATCATTATCTGCTAATCGTTATTTCCTTATTAACATTTTTCTTGTAGCCGTGAAATCCCCAGCGGTTAGTGTATAGAAATAGACACCACTTGCCACGGGTTCACCGACTGCGTTTTTGCCGTCCCAATAGGCGGCACGGGGCCGGTAGTGATAGATACCCGCGGGCTGATGTCCGACATCCAACGTCCGCACCAAGGTGCCATTTGCTGCGTAGATGTGGAACGTCACTTCAGTGGCTTCGGTGAGTTGATAGGGGATCCATGTCTCTGGATTGGAGGGGTTTGGATAGTTATGGAGCAAAGCCGTTTTATCGGGGGGCACCTCGGGTGCGGCGGGGGCACCGCCGCCTACAACAATAATAAGCTCCGGAGGGGTAGATGAGATCGTCTCACCGGCACTGGAACCGGCTCGGAAGTTCCACAGCGCCACGCGTCCCTGCCCGTTCGCGAGTGCTGTAAATCTCACGGATAATAGTGTGCCTTCGCCTGTGGCACCGCCTCTGGAGATTCGCGCCGCTTTTATACCGGTGATTTTACCTTGCTTATTTTTAATTGTGCCTTTCTGGAAGAAGGTACGTCCATTGCCTTGCTTCAGAAAGTTCCCCTCGCTGACGTTGTTCACTTTTAGGAGCTCGGGATCAAAAGCAATATCGGTTTGCCAACCTGCTAAACCGGTGATGTTTGCCGCGTTGAGACGGAGGGTGAAGGTATCCCCTTTCCGAATCCGGGTTGCAGGTGTGGACAGGTTGAATCTGGTACCAGGGTTTAAAACCGTGTATTCTGCGTCGGGTGCAAAACCGAAATGCCCACCCAAATGACCATCCCACTTGTAGACAGCAACCAATAAAACGTTTTTCCCTGCTTCAATGTGACAGGGAAAAATACCTGGTAATCATTACCTGACCACCCATCTTGCTCATTAACCAACTGCCCATTCAGCCACACTTTGTGATCATCATTGCTTCCAGCAAACATCCGGGTCTGCTGCTCCCGCGGTGAATCCAAGGTGATCAAACCGTAAGCTATATTTGCATCATCGCCGCCACTACCCAGTATTCTTCGAATATTATTCCAGACCCCAGACTGAATTGTGCCAGAGGTCCAAGCTTTGTCACCAACGGTATCTCCTTCCGTTGCGCCGTTTGTCGCAACCTCTCGCTCTGTTACCTTGCCACTACTTGCCCTTGCAAGCAAATCTCTGTTGCGAAAGTCATTAGAGCCCAATCCCGGGAACTGCACCCATAACCAGGGTCCCGTTATTTTAGGGCCCCCTTGCTGTAGTGTCCCCGGATTGTTGGAGGCGTGGATATAAATCTTCTCAGATAACCCTTCCAAAGGCGAAAAGTCAGATATAGCGTTGTTCTGGAGGTCTAATGTCTCTAAATTACTTAAGCCGGCAAGGGGGGATACATCTGATATGAGATTGTTACTCAAATTTAAATGCGTTAAACCCCCTAATTTGGCTAAAGCGGAGACATCTTTGATGAGGTTATCGTGGAGTCCAAGCGATGTCAGCTGCGTCAGCGCCGCGATCCCCGAAATATCCGAGATATGGGTGTGATAGATTTCTAAACGTCTAAGCGTTTTTAAGCCTGTCAGCGCGGGAAGTTCCGAAAGTGAACTACCGCTGACCTCTATCCAACGTAACCTTGGCAACTTTGATAGCGCCGAGAAATCCGTGATAGCCGTATTCCAAGCAACGATACCTTCTAAACTGGTCATTCCGGCGAGGGGGGATACATCGGTTACGGGATTGCCTTCAATCCCGATTCCGTTGAGTTTTACCAGCCCTTCCAGCGGAGATAAATCCGTGATTGCGTTCTCCTCCAATCCGAGCCAATCCACGTTGATTAGGCCTGCAAGGGGGGATACATCAGTTATCTTGTTCCCGCGCAGTTTGATATTATTCAGACGCACCAATCCTGCCAATGGGGAAAGGTCAGCTATGGCGTTGCGACGGAATTCTATCCGTTCCAGCCGAACCGCATGTTCAAGTCCGCTCAGGTTGCGGATACCCCTTTCATCCGCAACAACCACCGTCAACCGAGCGAGGTCGGTCTCCGCAATTGAGTCAGTGGATGCTTTACCGAGTATCTCTGCAATTGCGGCGCGGAGATTTGGGTCAGGAATAAGAACGTCAGGAGGAGGTGGCGGTGGTGGGGGGACATCTCCAGATCCAGAATAGAGTGCCGAAATCACCTCCGGGAATCGTGCTGTCCACGCATCTCGCTGAACATTACCCCCTCTTAGCAGCCCCGTCAAACCTAAGTTTTGTAAACTTGACTTCTCTCGAACTTCTTTCAGAAACGCTTCGGTTTCCCAACCAACAGCCGCGGCCGCGGCTGAGGCATTAAGCGGTTCTTGAAAGGCTTTGTAGAATCGAGACACAGGTTCAATACCCCCAAACACACCGCCCGTCGCTTCCAAGGCAGTCTTGTAACGCGCAGTATCCTCCGCCAGCAGACGAGCCATCGCCGCTTTTTCCACATACAACCGCAACGCTTGGGCTTTGTCAAATGCCGGGTTCCTCGCCTGTTCTACTGCTGAGCGAACACCATCCGCAAAATCCTTCATGCCCTCCGTATGACACCCAATACACGACAAACCATTGCGAACAGCACCCGATGCAGGATCCCAAACAATCTCCGACGGGGCAACATCTATGCGGTTACCCGACGCATCCGAGATATAATACGCCTGCAAACCATTCGGGAGGTTGAAAACGATCTCCCCACCATCATGGCTGAATGCCAAGGGATGTGTAAAGATATTCTGGGCACCTAAATTTCCAGCGAAGTCGTAACTTTTCCAATACGCACCATAATTGGACGTGTGGCGTTCGACGACACGATTGTTATTAGATACACCAGAATCGTTAAACCCAGCACGCCAAACCCGGCGCCCTGGAGCCGTCTGGATGTTTCTTGCAACATCTATGTCCAGGGCTCTCTCCAACTCACGATCCGTTGCCGGTAAATCCAGAATGTCGTGGTATAGGGGCGGCAGCGATGCATTTGCAAGGAACCAATCCGCATACACCATTGGCACCTCACAGGCCATTTCTTGCCGGAGGTTCGCCAGTTTGCTATGCAGCTTCGCCTGCCTAACTGCATCAAAATCAATCATATAGGGGTATGCCTGTTCAATCTGCGTCCATGCCTCGCGCCTATCCCATTCGTAGTTACGCAAGTCGATGTAGAAAATCGTCTGAGCTGCACCATTGATGCGTTCCGGGTTAATAATCTGGGATCCCCAGGAGAGGCTATTGATGAGTTTGGAGAGGGCGATATGATACGCCCTGAGGGCTTCGGGGCTTTCACCCGCATTATAAAGATGTGTGGTTGTAAAATAACGGGCGTGGGGACGGTCAAAAGCATCAAGTGTTTTCAGATGCTTCTCTATCGCCGTCAACATCACATCTGTCCCGATGAAGTCGACATCGTGCTGGAGCGTCCAGCCGGGTGCCCCTGCGGCAATCCAGCGCTGGATCGTGTTCACCGCGGGCTGTGTCAATGGCGGCTGGTTCCAAGGCATCTGGGGCTTCTCAGGGGTGTCTTCAATCAACCGTTTATAGAACTCGGAGTTATCGGGATCCCCAGGCATGACGGCTCCAGTAGCAATCAACTGTTGTGCCGATGTAATGACGAGGTTTTCTCTATAAGCTCCATTTTCTCCGTGGCAGCCGAGGCAGTTCTGTTGAAAGATGGCATAGGCCTGTTGTGCGATATTTTGTTGTGCGTCTGCTGTGCCAAACCCGAATCCGATGAGTGCTAAGATTATTGCAGAGTAGCAAAACTTGTTCATTTGTGATTGGGGGCATCTGCGAATTTGCATTATTCATCTCCTGTGTCGTACCTATTCAGAAGTTCGTAGACGTTCAAGTGTTTCAAGTGCCTCAGCAAGTTTGGCTTCTACAGCTTGACGTGCGCGGTTCTCTTGTGCAGCTCGAGCCTCTGCATCTTCCACGAGCTCTGGAGAAGTAGGCACCCACGTTGCTGTCATCGGGTCGTAGAATCGCAGCCGCCCCTCATGCTCGCTTAAATCTAAACCCAATACTTCAGACGGAAGCCGCCCCTCTACAAATCCTATTTCTTCATAAGCCCCTGCTATCAGGCGAAACCCTATGAAAGGGGGACGAATCTCGTAATAGGGATCATAGATGTAATACTCTTTGACGCGCAGCATCTTCGCATAAATCTCTTTCTTAACATTGAAATCCTGACGGTACGTACTCGGACTCGCAGCCTCCAACACAAAATCAAGCGTCGGCGGCTGTTCCCAGGTTTTATAGGTGCGGATGTCTGCTTTTTGAGAAAGACCGCGAACCAGGAAAACGTCTGGAGAGACGCTTTTCCGAGGGTTGCCTTCTTCGTAGTACATGAACATGTTTCCTGCGATATATACATCTGGCACGTCTCGGAAACGTCTACGGAGGACATCCATACAATCTATCATCACTTTCTGATGTTTTGGGGTTTCTGCCATCGGTTCTCCATCTGATTCGGCGTAATGCACTACGCGCGTGCAAGTTGCGCTGTTCTCGAGTGTCGGGGCAGCCTCTATTTTCTTCTTCATCGTCTTATCTCCTTTAAGGGGTGGTAGTTGTCAGTTAAAGAGAGGCGAGGCACCCTCGCCCTTACGATGCTTATTTTCGTATCAGCATTTTTCGGGTAGCTGTGAAATTGCCTGCGATGAGTGTATAGAAATAGGGCCCACTTGCGACAGATTCGCCGACCGCATTTTTGCCATCCCAATACGCAGCCTGGCTCCGATCCTGATAGCGTCCTGCGGGCTGATACCCCACATCCAATGTCCGAACCAATGCGCCATTAACTGCATAGATCTGTAATGTGACTGCGGCAGGTTCAGCAAGTTGATAGGGTATCCATGTTTCTGGATTAAACGGATTCGGATAGCTCGCCAGTAACGCTGTGTTTTCGGGGACTAACACCGCCAAGAGCTGCTGGAGATTTGCGATGCCTTGTTGGAATACAAGCGATCCGTCATTTTCAAG
The DNA here is from genome assembly GCA_965202725.1 of Candidatus Poribacteria bacterium. Classification (GTDB taxonomy): domain Bacteria; phylum Poribacteria; class WGA-4E; order WGA-4E; family WGA-3G; genus WGA-3G. The sequence continues at coordinate 1,110,235 of OZ241845.1, read as the reverse complement.
ATGTGCTTCCGCTATCCAGGTACGTACTACTGCCGGAGCTAATTGCAGATCACGCAGCGCGCGTGTGGGCGGTGCAGCAGTAACACCACTGAGTTCACCGAGATGTTGCGCAACGAGGACGAGGTCTGCAATATTTCGCTTTCCATCCTTGTTTACGTCTGTCCGCGTGTTAGCGGGATGCGCTTTTCCGAAGTCCTGTCCGACTATAATGAGATCAAGGATGTCGGTCCTGCCGTCTTTGTTCACGTCCCATGCCGGTACTTGGACTGTAATTTTCTTTCCGATGGGGTTCACCTTATATTGCGCGGTCTTCGCGAATCCGAAGAAGCCGCTAAAGCCGCCATGTCCACGGTTGTCAACAGCGACCAGTAGGGCGTTGGGGCCCTGCCTGAATGTAACAGGGAACGCATCCTGATAATCCGCTGCACCTCGTTGAACGGGGTTATAATGAACGACTTCCCCGTTGAGCCAGACCTTGACACCATCATCGCTGCCGACGAGCATTGTTGTGTCCTGCTGTTGCGGTGCATTGAAGGTGAGGGATCCGTAAACGACGTGATCATATACCTCCGAACCGCTTCCCCAGCCGAGTGCATCCTTCATCTCGTTGATGTTATCGCCGCCGACGGGGGCAAGGTTGTGTGCCTCCCACTTACTGCTTCCAACAGGCTTCCCTTCTGTTGCCCCGAAGGTTGCGACCTTTATTTCAGTGGCTGCACCTTTAGTAGCTTTTTCGAGGAGGTCGGCATTAGAAACACCCGCGCCTGGTACGATTGCCCATAACCAGGGCCCAACTAACTTTGGACCGGCTTCGGGGAAGGCGGAGTTCACAAAATTGGAATGCGTGATATTTGTGCTGGGCGAAAATCGATCTAACTGAGCCGGATCGATACCCGTGTTCTCAGCAAGACCCACCCATGTCAGATTCTGTAAGCGTGAAAGTGAGGATACATCTGTTATTGAATTTTGGCTCAGGTCCAGCCACGTCAGACCATTTAAGTCTGCAAGGGGTGAAACCTCCGATATTTGATTGTCACGGAGGTCTATCCATGTGAGATTAGGCAAATTTTCAAGGGGTGACAGATCGGAGATTCGGTTATGTTTAAAGCTGAGGTGTGTCAAATTTGTTAGTCCCGCCAAGGGTGACAGATCCGAAACTTCGTTGCCAGGAAGGTAGAGAGATTTTAAACCCTTGGCATCAGCTAAGACGGAGATATCCGATATCTCTCCACCGCATACATTTATCTCTCTGAGTTTCGGCAATTTCGCGATGGCGGCAAGGTTCACCACAGGTGTGCCCCAACCGTGAAAATTATGCAAGTTCGTTAATCCACTCAGAGGCGAAAGGTCTGCCAATGGATTATGGCTCATCCCTATCGTTTCCAGTTTTGTCAATCCTGCAAGGGGCGATAAATCGGTTATTGCATTATGATGGAGCCTTATATGTTTCAAGTTGATGAGCCGCGCAAGGGATGAGAGATCACTTACTAAATTAGGCCCAAGATGTAGAGCCTCCAAGCCAATCAACCCTTCCAAGGGCGAGAGATCTTTTATCCGATTCTCCTCCAAATCCAGACGACGCAGTTTCAACAATCCCCTGAGGGGCGATAGGTCAGCTATTGAATTGTTGTTAAGATTTAATCTCTCCAGATTTACCGCCGCTCCAAGCCCTCCTAAATTCTTAATGTCAAGACTCACAGCGCGAAGTTCTCGCAACCGCGCCATCTCATCGGCTGTAATCTGAGCGTTATTTGCTTTGCCTAGCGTCTCATTAATCGCTGCACGCAGGTTTGCGTCAGGGACGTTGACGGTTTGTGCCGATACCAATAGCGGCATTAAGAAAAGTGCGGTACAGAGCGTAACTATAGAAATGAAAATGTGTTTTCTTTTTGCAAGTCGCATTGGTTTTACCTCCACATGATGAAAATTGGGTGGAACATTTTAAACATGGAACTACTTTCAATACCCTCGCGAAAATTAATTGACGAAATAAGGTAAATATCGTAAAGTTATAGGTGAAGCAATCCGGCTTAAGCAGATAAGGATGTTTATCCCTATTAGGGATTATATCACTATTTACCGTTTTCAGTCCACATGTATTAACAACAACGCTCCGGCAGCTCTGCTGCATCGTGTTCGCCAAACGAGCTTAGGACTCATCATTTGTTGGCAATAACGCTAAGGAAATCGAATCATGAAAGCCTCGGAACTCACCATTAAATGTCTTGAGAACGAAAATGTTGACTATATTTTTGGTATACCTGGTGAAGAAAACCTGGATGTGATGGATGCCCTCTTGGCGTCGAAGATTCAATTCATTCAGACGCGTGATGAACGCGGTGCCGCCTTCATGGCGGATGTCTACGGTCGTCTCACTGGGCGTGCCGGTGTCTGCCTTGCCACCCTCGGGCCGGGGGCTATGAACCTTGTCACCGGAGTTGCGGATGCCAATATGGATCGGGCACCCCTCGTCGCAATTACAGGGCAAGCAAGCCTTAACAGGATGCACAAAGAGTCACACCAATATATGGACGTTGTCTCCGTCTTCAAGCCGATGACGAAATGGAACGCGCTCATCCATTTACCCGAAATCATACCTGAATCTATCCGTAAAGCCTTCAAAATAGCGACAGGTGAGAAACCTGGGGCAACCCACATTGATTTTCCCGAGGATGTCGCAGAGATGCAGATTGATGCTGAACCTATCCGTCACGATCATCCGAGCGAAGCGAAACCCATCGAGGCCTGTTTGGCACGTGCTGCGCAATTGATTAACGATGCGAAGCAGCCTATCATCCTCGCAGGAAATGGGGTTGTCCGACAAAAAGCCGCTCGAATACTCACCCAATTCGCTGAAATGACAAACATTCCGGTTGCCCACACCTTTATGGGTAAAGGGAGCATTCCTTGGACACACCGGCTTTCCCTGCTCAGTGTTGGATTGCAAGCCAACGATTTTGTCTCTTGCGGATTTGACCGTTCAGACCTTGTCATCGCCATCGGCTATGATATTGTTGAATACCCCCCTCGGCTCTGGAATCCAAATCGCGACAAGAAACTTATTCATATTGATACCCAAGCCAGTGAAAGTGATGCTGCTTACGTCACTGATGCCGAAATGGTGGGGAACATCCGGCAGAGCCTCAGACATCTGATGGCACAAGAAATTTATCCTAAAGATTCGGAATATGCTTCAAATACTTTGCGGAAAATCATACTAGATCAACTCGACGAACACCGAGACGACAAAGGCTTTCCGATAAAACCCCAAAAGATATTGAGTGATGTCCGTTCCGTACTTGCTGAGGATGATATTCTCATTTCTGATGTCGGGGCACATAAAATGTGGATTGCGCGGATGTACCCGTGTTATAAGCCCAATACATGTATCATCTCTAATGGATTTGCTGCAATGGGCATCGCTGTGCCGGGGGCTATCGCCGCCAAACTTATCTATCCTGAACGTAGATGTTTAGCAGTCTGCGGTGATGGCGGGTTCTTGATGAACTCTCAAGAAATCGAGACGGCTGTCCGAGTCGGTGTTCCTTTTGTCACGCTTGTCTTCAATGATGAAGCATACGGGCTTATCGAGTGGAAACAGATGAACGCATTCGGAAGACCGGCACATATTGATTTTACGAACCCTGATTTTGTCAAATACGCTGAAGCCTTCGGGGCCAAGGGCTACAGGGTTGAAAGTAGTGCCGAACTCGTTCCTATACTCAATGATGCTTTCAACCAGAATGTCCCATCAATTATCGATTGTCCGGTTGATTACACTGAGAACCTACGGTTAACCGACGCACTGGGGCAGTTAATATGTCCGATTTAAAAGATAATGTTAGTTTTTGTCTCTTTCTTTACCCACGTACTTTGTTTTTTTAAGGGGGATGCAAGAAAAAATGGCATTTTCAACAATTGAATGGGCAGATGGCAGAATTAGGCTCATCGACCAGACGCTGTTGCCCAACGAATTTAAGCAGATTTATTGTGACGATCTTCCATCAATCTGGGAAGCGATTAAGTCGCTGCGCGTGCGAGGCGCGCCCGCAATCGGGATCGCTGGGGCCTTGGGGGCGGTCCTCGGAATTTGGAACTCTACTGCGAAAACTTATGACGGTTTTACAGCTGAACTCAAAGCCGCAACCGATTACTTGGCTACCTCACGCCCGACAGCCGTCAACCTCTTTTGGGCACTCGATAGGATTACGCGGGTAGCAGGACAGAACAGACACCTTCAGGTTCCGGAACTCAAAGAGGCGCTGCTCGCAGAGGCGTTAGAGATTATCGCTGAGGATAAAGCGATGTGTCGCGCAATTGGGCAACACGGAATGACGTTGCTAAATGAGAACGATACTATTCTCACACACTGCAACGCTGGTGGGTTGGCTACATCTGACTATGGAACCGCGTTGGCTGTGCTGTTCAGTGCACACGAAGCCGGTAAGCAGATACAGGTTTATGCCGATGAGACACGTCCGTTGCTACAAGGGGCCCGGCTTACCACTTGGGAGTTGATGCAAGCCGGAATTGACGTGACTCTTATCTGTGACAATATGGCAGCACAGGTTATGAAAGAAGGCAAAATTCAGTGCGTTGTTGTCGGTGCTGATCGGATCGCCGCGAACGGCGACACTGCCAACAAAATCGGTACCTATAATGTAGCCATCCTCGCGGATGCACACGCCATTCCCTTTTACGTCGCAGCACCGACTTCAACATTAGATTTTTCACTGGACACCGGGGCAGAGATTCCCATTGAGCAGCGTTCAGCGGAAGAGGTAACCGAAGGTTTCGGAAAGGTAACCGCACCTAAAGGCGTGAAGGTCTATAGCCCTGCCTTTGATGTTACCCCGGCATCACTCGTCACGGCGATTATTACTGAAAAAGGCATCGCGCAGCCGCCTTATACAACGAGCCTGCAAGCCTTACGCGCCGCCTAAACGCAATGTTCACCTGTAACGTCATGCGGCTTTCGCAATGTTTGCGCGGGTGCCGTCGATGTCAAAACAGGCATATTGATTTGTATTCATAATCCGGGTCGCGAACGCCATCGCCTGTTTCTCCGTGAGGTAACCGTCTGAGATTTCCGCCTCAAGGGCGCGGCGGATCTCGTTTCTCGCTTGCATGGCGTATGCCATCGCGCTCGTTGGCCAGCCCGTATCACCGCCAAAGGCGAATAATTTATTGGACGGCACGGCGTGGATGCACCGGCGTAGGAAATCGCGTGAACTGTACGGATCGATGCTCCATGCCCAACAGAAGTCTACCCAGATATTTCGGTAGTGCTTAGCGAGTGCGACCAGCTCATCGTTGTAAGGGTAGGCGATGTGCATGAGGACAAACTTCGCATCAAGATACCGAGCGAACAAGGCGCACATGTTTCCAGCAGGAATACGGCGGACAGGCATCCGATCATTGCCCGCATAGTAACCTGTGTGAATTTTGAAAGGGAGATCGTGTTCAATCGTGAGTTCAACACCGCGTGCCCAACACCAATCCCCGAGACAGAGCCGCGTCGCCTCATCAATTTCCGAAGCAGGCTGTGTTAGCACAGTATTCAGGGCATCGGACGCCTCAGCGTCGCTACGTTCGATCCAGCTGAGTGTGCGGTTGTAAGCATGTTGCGATTTTACAGCGATGGCGCAACCTGCATGTTTGGCAAAGATCGCTGCCATTCCACGTTTTAGGGAGACGAGATCGCTGACATCAACGCCTGTTTCGGCGTGAATAGCACTTGGATCTACCTGTCCGTTGCAAAATGTTGCCCAAGAGAGGTCATACAGAAAAAAGCCGGGACCAGAAGGGTCCGGGGTACACGGCCAACTGAAGTCATCTGTCTGGATGTGATCGAGCTTCGCGATGTCGTGTAAAATGTGATAACGTTTGCCCGGAGCGCGAAGCGTCTTTAGGATATTGACACTTGCGAGTCCGTCGCCTGTCAGTTCGTCGAGTCCATAGATATGTTTGGCGATGAGGCTGACTGCCTCGCCATACCCAGTGAACCGCGTTGCTTCCCACGCCTCTCGGATGCCTTCAAACCGCGACGCGATATCCTTGGAAGCATCCATTAGATCACGCATTGCCTCTGGAGATGCACCCGCTGTGACTAAGTCAGCAGGGACATAATTCCCAAACAGATCTTGGAGGGTATCGGGACCGTTCTCGACCCAATCGTTTTCGCGCCGCATGTGCTCATGTGTATCAACGAGTCGAATCGACTGAATATGGTGTGCTAAATCGGTGGTTCTCATGTAGGGTCTCCTAAAAAATTAAACGCTAGAAACAGCGCTGCCATTTCGGCTCTTTAGATTTGGGGTGGGCTTGCTGATATTGACGTTTGCGTAAGATAGCACGTAACCTTTCGTATCACATCTCGTAAAGTTACACATTTCAACTGCACGAAACGTGCATAACTTACCACTTCACGGGAAGGCTGCATGCCAATAGACGCAGACGTACCTGAGGGAGAAGTGCTTAAACGTACGATACCCACTTTGTTGAAAAGCGATGGCGATGGGCATCACATCGCTCGGATACAGGTGTCTGGGATGCCCCCGGGTTTCTATCGGGCAGGCTTCGGGAAGACACTGGCGGGTAGTCCATTTCTCGTAAGCCAGAAAAAAGTCGTCTCTTTCGCAGAAAAGTGATACAATGTGGTCATCGGCGAACGCCTTTTGGGCTAAGCATTACACTTTTTACCCGCGCAAAGACAGAACCTCGCGATTCTGATTAGCATGTCGCTTCTCCAGTGTGATAGTCATATCATACGACAGTTTTCGCAGAATGTCAAGCTTTTCTTTACAACGGGACGAAACACGCGGGATGGACACGAACCACGGAGGCTTGGGAATGTTAGAGAAACCCCTTACAAATGAAAATGAAGGGGCACTGCGGTCACCTGCAACTTGAGGTACCGCCTGTTAAAAAGCCTACACACCCTCTCACATTTGTGCTAAAATATATAGTATCTCGCAGGTAATACTATTTCTAATCGGTTATGTTGCTTTTAGCAGATAAGCCTGCATAGGAAGCCAACGGGTTCGTCTGTTGTAGCATGGTTTCCTGTTAGGCTGTGCATTCATCGGCGATACGCCTACTGCACAGGAAAACAACGGGTTCCTATGCTACAACGGATAAGACTCAGCAAAGGAGGAAATGCAGCAATGTCCAAAAAACCGATTAATCATTACAAACACCCTGACAAACGTTCTAACAATCCAACACAAGAATTGAGTGGGTTTGCTGAAGATGAAGAGAATGCCCCGACGCGTTACCCAAGAGATACGGCTTTAGACCCGCAACTCGTCTGGAAAGGTAAAGACCAACAAAACGATAGCGATCTGGAGGTACCCGCTGTCCCGATCTACATCCAAGAACACATCCAACCACAAGCCATTATTGAAAACCTCCGCACACAACAGCAGGCGCAAGCTGCTCAAACGGAAATGCTCTTTGAGGGATTTGACACCCTTGAGTTCCGCGAGAAAATTGAATTCTACCAACACGCACAGAATTGGCACAATCGCTTTATCTTAGGGGATTCACTCCCCGTGATGAACTCCCTCGCTGAAAAAGAACATCTCAGAGGGGGTGTGCAGATGATCTATGTTGATCCGCCATACGGCATTAGATTCAGTAGCAACTGGCAGGTGAGCACACGCAAACGCGAGGTTGGTGAGACGCAAGCTGCGGACGTTACTGTGCAACCCGAACAAGTGAAAGCGTTTCGGGATACGTGGGAGCTGGGTATCCACTCGTATCTTGCTTACCTACGCGACCGTCTCACCGTTGCCCGTGAATTGCTGACGGAAAGCGGGAGTATCTTTGTCCAGATCAGCGATCAGAACGTTCATCGCGTCCGATGTGTGTTAGATGAAGTGTTTGGAGATGCTAATTTTGTTTCTACAATCACGTGGACTCGCGCGGGTATGACATCTGCAACAGCGTTGGCTGCAGTTTCCGATTATCTCTTGTGGTACGCAAAAGACAAGGAGCAGATGAAATATAACCAGCTGTGGGTAGAATGGGATGAACGAATTCCGGATCCACTTCTTAAATCTTACACACAAGTTGAATTAGAGGATGGAACGCGTCGGAGTATGAGCCGAGAGGAGCGGGAAAATCCTGCTTTGTTGCCTAAAGGGACGCGGCGATTTTTAGAAGTCTTAGCATCATCGCAAACGAGTAGTGGTGCTACCTCCAGTTACGAATTTGAAGGCAGAAGTTTCACGCCTATCGGTAAAGATCGAGGTTGGCCAACAACCCATGACGGATTAGATCGTTTGGCCAAGCAAAGGAGACTTGTCGGTAGGAAACGGACTTTGCTGTATATCCGGTACGCGACGGATTCCCCAGGGCGCGCAAGAACGAACCTCTGGACAGACACCGCGGGTTCAACCCCTGAACGAAGGTACGTTGTACAAACGAATCCTAAAGTGATTCAACGGTGTATACTTATGACGACGGCTCCCGGCGATCTTGTCTTGGATCCCACCTGTGGTAGCGGCACAACGGCTTATGTTGCAGAGCAGTGGGGCAGGCGGTGGATAACAATGGATACCTCTCGCGTGGCACTCGCCTTGGCACGCACACGGCTGATGTCTGCAAAGTATCCGTATTACCGGCTGCAAGAGAAAACTGACATCAAACGAGGGTTTCACTACAAAACCGCACCGTATATCCGCCTCTCAGATATGACAAATAACACAAACATTGACGACATCCATGACGCATACGCGAAGCGATTGGACCCCCTACTCAAAATACTTAACGCAAAGCTTCCCGCGAACCACGACAACTGGAAAGACTGGGAAGTCCCCACAGAAACCGACCCCAGTTGGAATCCAGAACTTCAGGAACTCCATCGGCAGTGGCTTTCCCTCATTCGTGAAAGACAACAAGCGATGGACACCTCCACCGCTCAGCGTGCAAAGCAGGAAATCCTATACGATCAACCCGAGGTGGACCGAAACCGCATTCGCGTTACAGGGCCCTTTACTGTGGAGAGCTTATCACCGCACATAGTGCTTGACCCCTCCGAAAGCGAGCGCGAGGGGGTTCCAACACCTGTGCCACCCGCAACACCTTCACAGGATTACCACACACATATCCTGCATCACCTCAAAACAGCAGGCGTGCAAAACCGACTGAAGGATCAACGTATGAACTTTGACTGGCTGGAACTGCTACCAGGGGAATGGATACACGCCGAGGGGGTCGTTAGGGCCGCAGACGGAACCCCACAAAGTATCGCAGTGAGCATCGGCCCCGAGTATGACACAGTCGGTCGCCACTGGATAGAAGCCGCCGCCAAAGCAGCCATGCGCCGGATACCAAAGTTCGATCTGTTGCTCGTTGTGGGATTCGCCTTTGAAGGATACACGGCTGATGAGAATACGCGCTTGGGCCCTCTGACGATACTCCCCGTCAAGATGAGTCCGGAACTCCTCGTGCGTGAGTTGAAAAACACAGGTGAGGGTAACCTGTTCCGGGTGTTCGGGGAACCCGATATTGAGATTCTGCCGCATGCAGACGGGAAGGTTTCCGTGAAACTCTTAGGCTTAGATGTGTACGATCCGAACCGTGGGTTGATTCGTTCGGATGCGCCCGATGCGATTGCGTGTTGGTTCATAGATACTGCTTACTCGGGGGATGCGTTTTTCGTGCGGCATGCGTATTGGACGGGTGCAGACGCGCCGTATCAGCAGTTGCAACGGGCGCTCCATGCAGAGATAGACGCGGCGGCATGGGAGGCACTCTACCGCACAGAGAGTCTCCCGTTTGCCAAGCCCACAACGGGTAAAATCGCAGTGAAGGTCATCAACCACTATGGCGATGAAGTGATGAAGGAGTATCGCGTCTAGCGATTCGCGTCCAGCGGTCCGCGGAATAGCGATTCATCGGTTCCTCATCTCTGCTGGCGGGGTTTCCTAACCCCGCTGGATCTAAAAAAAAGGACGTGAAGTCCGATAACTTCTTAAAACGAAATGACCCTGGAAGCGATTTGGATTCCCTTGAATTGTATCGGGAAACTGTGTATAATAACGTGAGTTTGGCGAAAAGAGTAGGGGCGAGGGGCCCTCGCCCATCGGGTTAGGTCTCCTAACCCCTACGAAACGGAAGACAAAGTCCAACAGCGCAACAGAGAAGGGATCCACATGTCAAAAGTTACCATAGACAACCCTGTTATCAATAGCCCTTTTGAGGAGCCGAAACGGCATTTCAAATTCAACGCGCGCGGTATCACCGAAGAAATCGTTAGGGGTAGACGTAGAAGTGAATACTTCATGCCCTTCCCACAACCGAAAAAGCAGTCAGGTGCTGCACAGACGGACCAAATCCAATTTGAGCTTCCGGATCGGGATCTCCGGGAAGCGAATACCTTCATCAACAGTGTTCGGGCGCAAATAACGGCTTGGCGGAAGAGTGGTTACGCGGGTGTAACGCCGACGACGAAGCGGCTCCTTGAACATTGGAACAACCCAGAAAACGAACCCCGCCTCTATTTTTGTCAACGCGAAACCGTAGAAACTGCTATTTACCTTAACGAGTGCGATAACAAGCGGCGAAACGACTCGTTTTACAGACAACTTGTGAACGCGAATGAGGCGGCAAATCCCGATCTTTTCCGAATCGCCTTTAAAATGGCAACGGGTAGCGGTAAAACGGTTGTAATGGCGATGCTCATCGCCTATCACACGTTGAACAAAATCGCGAATCCCCGCAGCACACTGTTCGCGGATGCATTTCTGATTGTAGCCCCGGGTATTACAATTCGGGATCGCCTGCAAGTCCTCCGTCCAGAAAACCCAGAAAACGACTATCAGAAGATGAACCTGATGCCACGCGCGGACTACGAAGACCTTTGTCATGCAAAAATCATGATCACTAACTATCACGCCTTCCAGCCTCGAAAAAAAGAAGAATTGAGCAGAATGGGCGAAAAAGTTCTCGGTGAAAGTGCTAAAAATTTCCGAGAAACACCGGCAGAGATGGTGGCTCGTGTGTGCCGAGGGCTGGGTAGAAAGAAAAACATCATCGTTCTCAACGACGAAGCCCACCACTGCTACCGTCCCAAAACGGAGCAGAAATCTGAATCTACAGCAGACGAGACTCGTTTGTGGATAAATGGACTTGAAGCCGTGAACGCGAAGATCGGCATAAAACAGGTCTACGACTTATCGGCTACCCCGTTCTTTCTAAAAGGCTCCGGGTATTCAACAACTACATCGACCGGCAAAAAACTCAATGAAGGGGTGCTATTTCCGTGGGTAGTCTCCGATTTTGCGTTAATCGACGCGATTGAATGCGGCATCGCCAAAGTGCCTCGGGTCCCCGTCGCTGACGATACAATGCGTGGCGACCCCATCTATCGCAGACTCTGGGATACCGTTCGCCCTAAACTCACCAAAATAGCTCCCGATGCGGAACCGCAGCTGCCACAAGAATTAGAAACTGCCCTCCAAAGCCTCTATAACAACTATGAAAAGTCGTATGACCTATGGCAAAAAGACCCACACGGACTAACACCGCCTGTCATGATTGTGATTTGCAACAACACAAAGGTTTCCAAACGCGTTTATGATTGGATCGCTGGCTGGGAGAAAAAGACATCTGATGGCGAAAATGTAGTTGTGAGGGGAAACCTTCCGATATTCAATAACGAGAACGACAGGGCATGGCGTGACCAACCGAACACACTTCTGATTGATAGCAAGCAGCTGGAATCTGGGGAAGCACTGAGCAACACATTCAGAAAAGCGGCCCAAACCCAGATTGAACAATTCAGGCGCAGGAGGAATCTGGAGAAAGTCACAGATGCAGACCTGCTGCGCGAGGTCATGAACACAGTCGGCAAAAAAGGAAAACTCGGTGAGCAGATTAAGTGTGTCGTCTCAGTGTCAATGCTGAGCGAAGGATGGGACGCGAAACGGGTGACACATATTCTGGGTGTGCGGGCATTTAGCACGCAGCTGCTTTGCGAACAAGTCGTCGGTCGAGGGTTACGCCGCTCCAGCCACGATGTAGAAAAAACTACTATTCATGTCAATGGCAAACAAGTTGCATTAGAAACATTTCCCCCGGAATATGCTGAAGTTTACGGGGTCCCGTTCTCATTCATCCCCGCAACAGGTAGCGGAAGAACTATACATCCGCTCCCTGTGACAGAAGTGGCAGCTATCCCTGAACGGCAAGCGGCGTGTGAAATTACGTTTCCAATCGTTGCCGGCTATCGACACCAGTTACCTCCGAATAAACTTGATGCAATTTTTACTGAGGGTTCTCGTTATGAACTTTCCACTGCAGAGATTCCGTCTCGTATAGAAATTGAGGCGATAACCGGCGGAACCCAAGAAGTAGCATTGCCCTATCTGACGAAGTTTCGCGCTCAGGAAACCGAGTATTATCTCGCGAATGTGGTAACGGACAGGCACCTGCGAGACGAGGATAACGAAGCGAAGTGGTGGCTGTTTCCGCAAGTGCTTCATATCACACGCCGTTGGATGAGGGAATGCGTCACTTACAAAGATAATATGTACCTGCAATATTTTCACGTCGGCGAAATTGCACGGAAAGCCGCTTTTCGGATTTATCAAGGTATTCTCAGGGCGGAACAGCAAACCCAAGGCAGCGATTTTGAAAACGGTTCTTCACCACAGACGTTCCTCCCAATTTTCCAAGGCAAGCAACGCAGTGGCTCAACCGAAAATGTTGCGTTTGAAACAACGCAGCCGACGTGGGAAACGCGCCCAGATAAGTGCCACATTTCGCATGTCGTCGCTGATACAGATTCATGGGAACAGAAAACTGCCCAGGCACTGGAGCAGATGCCTGAAGTTGTGGCTTACGTTAAGAATCACAACTTGGATTTCACAATTCCGTATACCGACCACAACGGGGTGAGTCGGCAATATGTTCCTGATTTCATCGCGCGTGTCCGAACACAGGCGAGTAACTCCGGCGATAACATCGTGAATTTAATTCTTGAGACCTCCGGCAGAGGACGGGAAGACAAGGTTCAGAAAGTAGATACCGTAAAAAATATGTGGCTGCCTGCTGTGAACAATTACGGTGAGTTCGGAGAGTGGTCCTTTCTTGAAATCACCGACCCGTGGAATATACAGAACAGGATACGCGAATTTATCGACAAGTATGCGTCATAATTATCATCTCCTTATCCTCCTCTTCCCAGTCGTCTTTTGGCTGTTCTGTTTCTTTTTACTTCCGCTTGTGTCCGTGTTCATTTATAGTTTCATAGAGCGTGGGACTTACGGGGGCGTGCAATGGAACTTTACCTTTAAAAACTATAAACACCTATTTGATGGGTTGTATCTGGGCATCCTCTGGCGGTCGGTATCAACGGCGCTGGTCTGTACCGCAGTGTGCCTTCTATTTGGGTATCCGTTCGCTTACTACCTTGCACGCTATAGACCGAAACACCGCAGCATTTTACTACTCCTCGTCGTTGTGCCTTTTTGGACGAACTTCCTGATCCGCACCTACGCATGGGTATTGATCCTACGCACAGAAGGGCTTCTGAATAGCCTTTTCGGCACTGTCTTTCCTAATTGGACACCAATAGAGCTGCTAAACACGCCCTTAGCCGTGCAGATCGGACTCGTCTATGGTTACCTACCCTTTATGATACTTCCGCTATATGCGGCACTGGAGCAATTAGATATGTCGCTGGTGGAAGCCGCACAAGATTTAGGAGCGTCGCCAGGCCGTGCATTTTGGCACATAACCGTCCCGCTCAGCCTACCGGGTATTCTTGCAGGGTCGATGCTGGTTTTTATTCCAACAGTCGGAGCATTCCTAACCCCGGACCTGCTCGGTGGTGGGAAAGTGAGTTATATCGGGAATGTCATTGAGAGGCAATTCAAAACGGCACGAGATTGGCCCTTTGGGTCTGCACTGTCGTTTATGCTGATGGGCATCGTGCTTGTCGGCACTGTGCTTTACTTCCGAGCTTTACAACAGAACACCCCTGAAACGAACTGACATCATCCGTTCAGACGAAAAACATGAAAAAGATTCTTGAATTCAATATAGGTCTGGTTTATCTGTTCCTCTACGTTCCGATCTTAGCAGTCGTTGTGTTCTCTTTCAACAGCGGCGAGCAGACCTCTGTCTGGCAAGGGTTTACCTTGGGTTGGTATGCGAAGTTGTTTGAGAACGCACCGTTATGGCGCGCCTGTCGAAACAGTCTGATTGTCGCAGGCATTGCAACCTGTATCGCAACCGTTATTGGCACAGCAACAGCACTCGCTATAGAGCGGTATCGGTTTCGTTTCCGAACCGCCCTCGAACGATGGCTGTATCTTCCGATCATCATCCCCGACATTGTGCTGGCAATTGCCCTACTGACATTTTATGTGCAAGCCCACATCCCGATCGGTCTACGCACTGTAATTATCGCACACAGCGTTTTTAACATCGCGTATGTCACCGTTGTCGTCCGCGCACGCTTGCAAGGGTACGATCATACACTGGAAGAGGCAGCGCGCGATCTGGGTGCAAATGAATGGCAAACGTTTTGGCGGATAACGTTTCCGCTGATTGCCCCTGGGATTATCGGCGGTGCGCTCCTCGCCTTCACGCTCTCCATAGATGATTTTGTCATCACCTTTTTTACTGCCGGTATTGGCTACACAACCCTGTCCGTCCATATCTATTCTATGCTGAAGTTTGGTATCACCCCAGAGATTAACGCCATCTCGACGATGCTGTTGGCAAACTCAATTGTGTTTATCCTCCTTTTCCTGTGGTTTCAAGGCAATACCATCGCCTCTGGCAGGCAGAATGCGGGATAGCCAGCCAATAGGCTCACCACTGGAATACACGAAACAATTAGGAAATTTGGACAGACTGTGATATAATTCCTCGTATCGGCGCAATGGGAACCGAAAGACGACATGCATGACTTCCGAACACACACAGAAATCAATCTCGGTGCAATTCAGCGCAACGCTGAAGCAATCAAGGCATATACCGGCAAACGACTCATCGCCGTTATAAAAGCAGATGCATACGGACACGGAATGATCCCTGTTGCAGAGGCGTTGTCAGCTGTCGCTGACATGTTTGCAGTTGCAACCGCTGAGGAAGGAATGAGGCTCCGTCAGGCGGGGACTCACAAACCTATTCTTGTTCTCTTTAGTTCTCTAACCGAGGAAGCACCGCACATTGTTGAACACGAATTGACACCAACAGTAGCGGATTGGGAGTTCGCGAGGCGCTTAAACGAAGTCGCGCAGGGAAACCTAAAGATTCATGTCAATATCAATACAGGCATGAATCGGAGCGGTGTGCGTTGGACGGAAGCAGAAGAGTTTCTGAAGAGACTCAAAATGCTGGAGCAACTTGGGGTTGAAGGCCTGTTTACACACCTTGCGACCGCAGATGAAGTGGATAAAAGGTTTGTGTCTGTCCAACTCAGACGTTTTTCCTCCGTGCTTACGAGCAATAGTGTGAAGATGGCTCATGTGGCAAACAGCGCAGCAACGCTTGCAGTTCCAGCATCACACTTCGATGCAGCCCGTCCGGGTTTGGGTTTATACGGTATTTATCCGGCATCCGAAAAACCGATTGCGTTAGTACCCGCGCTTACATGGAAGGCACGGGTCGGTTGGATAGGTTGTATTTCAGAAGGGGAAGGTGTCAGCTACGGGTTGACCTACAAAGCATCGCGTCAGGCCTGTATCGCGATGGTTCGGGTAGGCTATGGCGATGGCTATCCGCGTGCCCTCTCTGGGGTCGGTGAGGTACTCATCGGTGGCGTGCGGTGTCCAATCATCGGAAGGGTCTGTATGGACGTAAGTGTGGTAGCACTGCGGGGTAAGGCGAATGTATCGGTTGGGGACGAAGTCGTCCTCATCGGCAAACAAGGGGACGCAGAAATCACTGTTAATGAGATTGCTCATCGCGCAGGAACAATCGCTTATGAGATATTGACGCAGATAGGGGCCCGCGTGAAACGGATTTTTAAGAAATGTTAATCGAAATCAAGAATGTATCCCTCTTTTTTGGCGCGACGGCTGCATTGGATAACCTCTCACTGGAGGTGCAAGGCGGCGCTGTCGGTTTACTCGGACCTAATGGTGCAGGCAAAAGCACCTTAATTAAAACACTGCTAGGTTTCGTCAAACCGAACCAAGGCAGCGCAACGGTATTTGGCATGGACGTAGAGAGGCATCCGATAGAAATACGCAGACAGATCGGGTATATGCCAGAAGATGAATGTTTAATCCCGGGAATGACGGCTGTCCAACTCGTTGCCTACACCGGTGAACTCTGCGGAATGCCGAGTCGCGATGCCCTGCAACGGTCACACGAAGTTCTCTACTACGTCGGGTTAGACGAAGAACGCTACCGTAGCGTGGGTGAATATTCTGTTGGAATGAAACAGCGCGTGAAGTTAGCCCAGGCACTGATACACGATCCGAAGTTGCTACTGCTCGACGAACCGACAAACGGGATGGATACCAATGGTAGAGAGGAAATGCTTGAACTCGTCAAAGACATTGCCACCGATAAAGGCATCAACGTAATTCTGTCCTCACACCTGCTTCCCGATGTAGAGTTCGCATGTGAGGAGATTATCGCCCTTTCACACGGGAGTGTTGCTGCACACGCCCGGATAGACGAGCTCAGCAGCGAGAAAGGACGAGCATACGTCTTGAAAATTGTAGGGGACACCGACGCTTATATAGACGCCCTGGAACGCCATAATTACCAGATTGAATTGCGACCCGACAAACGCCTTCACGTCACATCTGAAAATGGAGAACAGACAGATACACAACGCTTCTTCCAACTCGCTTACGATACGGGAGTCCAACTCCGCCAGTTGCGTGAGGTAAAGCATTCGTTAGTGGATATTTTCGATGAGGTGATGCGTGTGGAACTGTTTAACGATTAAATCTGGGCTGCTGCGCCCGTTGTCCTTTCAGATGTTTGGCAAAGAACCACAATATGGTGTTGTTGAAGTTTTTTTACGTCCCATCTCCTATGCTATTTCAACACTTTGCTTTTTAGCAATCGTTATACCGGCCGCCAGTGAGGCAAATGAGATGCCCCGTATTGCTGGCATGGGCGGCACCCGTATCGCAATATCTGCAGAGGATGCGGGTATCTTTGGGAATCCTGCATCGCTTGTGTCGGTTAAGCACCACAACCTTGCATTTGGCATCGCAGCTGGGAATCTTCACTGGACAGAGCTGCCGAAACACGGTAGAGAGCAGTTCGCTGTTGAAGTCAACACAGACTTATATCCGTCAGCCTACTATTCATACGCGGCCGGTGGATGGGGGTTCAGTGCTGGATACAACGTGAAATTCACCAATTATGCGAATTTCACGATCTCTGCCACTCGTGCTGAATACGACATAAACGCCCGTCGATTTGCTGCTGAAACCGATCTCATCACAGAGTATTCGCTGTTCCGTGAAGATAATGCGGTGATAGGACTGAGCCGCAACGTCGCCGGAGCAGTCATAGGGGGCCGATTAAAGTGGATCGCACAGGCCGTGAAGACCGGTGCGATTGTATCTACGTTGAACCTCGCGGCACGACACGGTCCCGACGTAGATATACGGGCTCCAGATCAGCTGATTGCAGCAATTACTGAAGAATTACAGTTCGGCGATCGGGTTCGGGATATTGTCCACGAAGAACAACCGACTTATGACCGGTCAGCCAGCCGATTAGAATTAGATATTGGATTGCAACGCGAGATATGGCTGGATGCGTGTCGCGCACATCCGCCTTTACAGGTGGGGGTCCTCTTTGAAAACCTTCTCCGGGCAGATTTGGTAGAATCTCTTCCGTTCCGATTCGGCATAGGGGGCGCTTATGAACCTCTGACATGGATTGCAGTGGCGATAGATATCTGGCGGGATACCGGACAGAGGGGGCTCGGTTTTGCCATTGGGGCTGAATTATACAAAACGTGGCACAGCGGATACCCAATAACAGCAGCCCTCCGAGTCGGGACAGGACGTGAAAACGCAACGTTACACTTTTCAACTGGGGCAGGGGTAAGGCTAGGTACTACATACTTGGCATACACCTTTCGCTCGGGAAGTTTCACCTATACATCAAACCGGCACCTATTAGCATTCACCTTACGACTCTAATCCAAGGAGGTTAAGCCGTATGAGGAATAAAAATAACGTTATTCAGATTGGCGTTGCCGAAGTGGATATCACTCCCGACTATCCGATTCGGTTGAGTGGTTACGGCAGCCGTCGCGAAGAATCCGATGGCATTATCCAACAGATATGGGCAAAAGCACTCGCCATCGGCGGCGATGCTGAGTATCCTGTCGTCTTAGTAACAGTCGAAAATTGCGGATTGCCCGACGAACTCACCGAAGAGGTGGCGCGCCGTATCAGAGAAAAAACAGGAATCTCACGCCCCCATTTCGTTGCCTGTTTCTCACATACGCACAGCGCGCCGTGTCTCACAAACGCAGCACCTTTCCTGTTTAGCATGGATATACCCCCGGAGCATCAGGAAAAGATTGATCGGTATACCCGTCAACTCACCGACTGGATGGAAGCCGTCGCTCTGGAGGCACTCGCACATCGAGAACCATCCCGGTTGACGTGGAGCATCGGCGAACTCGGTTTTGCAAAGAATCGTCGAACGGAGGGAGACCCCGTAGACCATTCGCTTCCGTGTATACAAGTCAGAGGAACAGACGGCACGCTGCGCGCTGTGTGGGCAAGTTACGCCTGCCACTGTACGACATTAGCAGGTACAGACAATCATATCTGTGGTGACTGGGCAGGCTTTGCCCAAGAAGCCATCCAAGAGGCACTCCCCGGGGTGACTGCCTTAATCACGATTGGTTGTGGTGCCGATGCGAACCCTGAATCGCGGATGATGCCGATGCCCGATGGAAAAGAGGAAGTTTTCAGTACTCGTCTGGCGTATGCCAAGGCACACGGTAAGGCACTTTCAGAGGAAGTTCAGCGGATGCTCCAGCGAGATGCGAAGCTGCTCTCCAGGGTCCCGACGGGGGTGCTTGAAAGGGTTAACCTGCCGTTCGATACGTTACCGACCCGCGAAGAGTGGGAGGCACGCGTTGCAGCGCGCGGCCACGATGCCTATCACGCACAAAAGCACCTTGAACGCTTGCAGAACGGAGAGGCAATACAAACGGAACTCTCTTATCCGGTGCAGGCGTGGCGATTTGGCGATGAACTTGCCGTTGTTTTCCTTGCAAGTGAGGTGGTCGTCGATTACTCCCTGCGTCTGAAACGTGAGTTGGATGCAGGACGACTTTGGGTCGGTGCATACGCAAACGCGTTTCCAGGGTATATTCCGTCTGAGCGGGTGTTAGCCGAGGGTGGCTATGAGGGCGGGGGTGCGATGTTCTATTTCGGTCCCCCGACACGATTCGCGCCGGGTGTTGAGCAATTGGTGATTGATACAGTGCATCGGTTGTTACCGGATGGATTTTAGGGGCGTGAAACCTATCGCAACATCTACTGGAAAAGGTCGAATACAGCTGCCTTCACAATGTTTTTACAATGCCCTTATCATTTTTCCACTACCCCAACCTATGAGTCCAGCGCCAATAGAAAATCCAGTAAAAATAAGCCCTTTAAGGTAAGGAAGGATATTGGATTCTCCATAGCTATTTACATCGGTTAAACGTGTATATTCTATATACAAAATAGGTATCGTAACAGTCGTCATTACCACCAGAAAAAGTAAGAGATGCGCGTCCGCTGTTCCGTTGATCCAAGCTGCTAATACAGGAAGGGTAGCCAGTCCAGCAAAAATGAAAGCATTAATGTACTCGCAGAGTTGTAAGTGTCTTTTGTTGCTTATATATATGTTTTGTAAGTATAGAGCCGGAATGACAATAGCAGTTACTATTCCCATAACCACTGCCAATACGAGTTGCCATTCTCTTAAAGCGCTATGTGTGAAGAAAGCCAATGAATAGGCCACGGGCCCAACACTTACCAATAAAGACGACTTTAGGGGAGGCAGGTTCATCACGATCTCCGGGAAACTTGTCCGTTACTTCCAACTTTCTACGAACAAACTTTGTGCACTTTATGCCTTTTGGTTCACCATGCTGGAAAGGATACCGAGAATTTTGTCACATTGCTGAATCGGATAAATGTCCATATCAATCTGTAGATTCTTTCCCGCCAATTTGAGGAATTGCCACTCTGTGCCTGTTGTGGTGGCACCATAGACAGCGGGGATGTCATGGCCCTTTTCAGTATTGAAACGTTGTGCAGCGAGCATCTCGGCAACACATTGCCCGAGGTCGAGTTTCGGATCGTTCTTCTTCACCTCAACGAGAACGATGAGAGGTGCTTCTAAAAAAAGTTGTCATGGTGACAGGCTTACCCAAAAATCACACATCCCTGTTAAGTCCTTTTCAGGGTCAACATTAAAATCAATTCGTAAAAAAAACTCATACGATATGAAAACTTTTCCCGGAGTTCAACAAGTACGTCGGCAACAATTTCAGAGAAGAGGCCTGTGGATTCAGCTTTTTCTACATGAAACGTTGCTAACGTTGATTCTAAGGTGAAATTGCTATAGCTCATGATTAAGGTCCATAAAATCTACAACAATAACGTGGAATTGTTCGTTCAGACATAGAGCCCGAACGAACAATTGCCCACAATCAAGTCATTTAAATCAATCCCGATTCCTTCAACGTTTTCCGTAAGGATTCAAGATTCGCAGCCGTCATCGGTGCGAGAGGCAACCGCAGTTTTCCGTTGAGTTTGCCCATCAGTTGGAGCGCAGTTTTCGCGGGGATCGGGTTCGTCTCAATAAAGAGATTCACCGCCAATGCTAACGTTTTGTAGTGAAGTTTGCGGGCGAGGTCAAGATTGCCTGCATGGAACGCATTGCACATCTCCGCGACATCTGCGGGTGCGACGTTCGCCACTACTGAAATAACGCCTTTACCGCCGACAGCCATAATTGGCAGCGTGTTTACATCATCACCAGAGAGCACAACGAAATCATCGGGACATAGGTCAACCACTTCACTGGCGCGCTTGAGTTCACCGGTCGCCTCTTTGAGTGCGACAATGTTCGGGTGTTCAGCGAGCCGCGCGACCGTCGGCGAAAGGATGTCAGTCCCGCAACGCCCCGGAACGTTGTAGACAACGATTGGGATGTCCACCGTATCCGCGATTTTCATATAGTGGGCATACAGCCCTTCCTGTGTAGGTTTGTTGTAGTAGGGCGTGACAATCAGCGCAGCATCCGCCCCGGCGGCTTTCGCGTGCGCCGTTG
The DNA here is from genome assembly GCA_965202725.1 of Candidatus Poribacteria bacterium. Classification (GTDB taxonomy): domain Bacteria; phylum Poribacteria; class WGA-4E; order WGA-4E; family WGA-3G; genus WGA-3G. The sequence continues at coordinate 1,088,950 of OZ241845.1, read as the reverse complement.
CGCGTAAGGTACGCGTTGTTGAATTGGAACCCGTTCCGGCAATAACAGGCGCTTGTCCATTCACCGCCTCAACCGTAATTTCGATGACCCTATCGTGTTCAGCCTCGGAAAGCGCGGGGGATTCACCCGTGGTGCCACACGGGACGATGCCGTGTGTGCCGCCGTCAAGCTGAAATTGAATCAGTTCCTTGAGTTTCGCTTCGTCAAGCGATTCATCGTCCTTAAAGGGTGTGACCAGTGCAACATACGAGCCTTGAAACATGTAAAGTAAACCCTCCTTGCTGGCTACGGCACAACAAGGTGTGCCTGCTACTTTTAACGCACGTTTGATAGATAACACATGCGAAGAAGATGTAAACATTTTCGTAGGGGTTAGGTCCCCTAACCCCTACGGGCGAGGTGACCTGTCCCCTCCGCTAAGCACGAAAACTCTTTTTTCAAACGCACGTTACTTTTAATAATTCCACGCGTCTGTTGTGAGTTCACCCACGTAGATCACGCGGGCATCCCCTTCAAGATAGACGTTCCGAGCTTCACCGTTTGCCACGTCAAAATGGATTTTCAAAACCACACCACTCGCTGTTTTTACATCAACCGGAGATTCCACCTTGCCCAACGTCGCAGCGACGATCGCAGATGCAATTGAACCCGTGCCACAGGCGAGTGTTTCACCTTCAACACCACGCTCATACGTCCGAATGTCGATAAGCCCTGGTGACTGGACGCGGATGAAGTTCGCATTCGTGCCGGCAGGTTTGAAATCGTTGTGATGACGCGTCTGCTGTCCGAGATCGAGGACATCCGTGTCCTCTAAGTCTTCCACAAAAAAAACAACGTGCGGCACCCCGCTGTTAGCGAAGCCGACGGTGTGGATTCCATCGTCTAAGTGCAACGGGACATTGAGGCGGATATCCGTTGGATCACTCATACGCACTTTAACGTTCTCATCTACGATTTCGGATTCATAAATACCAGCATTCGTCAGGAATCGCATCTGTTCAGACGCGATACCGTTTAAATAGGCAAATTTGGAGATGCACCGTGCACCGTTCCCGCAGGTTTCCACTTCACCCCCATCGGCGTTGAAATAGCGCATGCGAAAGTCAACATCGTCTGCTTTTTCAACGAGAAGCACACCGTCAGCCCCGACTGACATACGGCGTTGACAGAGCTTTGTCACAAAATTGATATCGGTACTATCAATGATCTCCGAAAAATTATTGATAATTACGAAATCGTTACCTGCACCACTGAGTTTCATAAAGGGTATTTTATTCATTGTATGTCCTTTATTGCTGAGATGTGTTTTCTGAGATGTATGATAAAATTATTTGGGTTTCACGTCAAGCATTTTTTGGTAGGGCATCGAGGTTGAGACTGTTCCCCGTCAGAGATGGCACCAATGTTAAGGCGTGCGTACGGAGTTCCTCTACGATCCCTAAGACATCGTCGTAACTATCAGATGTAACAAGGCGGTTGCGAAAAGGTTTGACATAGGGGATACCCTTGAAATAATTGCTGTAGTGCCGACGCATCTCGATGAGTCCTAACTTTAAGCCTTTCCACTTCACAGAGAAATCGAGATGTCTGCTAAAGACATTAATCCGTTCATCTATTGAAGGCGGTGGGAGCAATTCACCGGTTGCGAAATAGTGTTTTATTTCGTTGAAAATCCAAGGGTACCCGATAGCGGCGCGGCCAATCATAATACCGTCAACGCCGTACTGCTGGCGCATCTGCGCTGCGTTCTGCGGACTATCAACGTCCCCGTTGCCGAAAACAGGAATCATCATGCGCGGGTTATCCTTAATCCGACCGATGAGCGTCCAGTCAGCATTCCCCTTATACATCTGCCGACGCGTTCTCCCGTGAATAGCGATGGCTTGAATACCGACATCTTGTAGGCGTTCGGCGACTTCAACGATGTACTTCGTTTTATCGTCCCAACCGAGTCTAGTTTTGACGGTGACAGGGAGTTTCGTGACTTTCACTATTTCGGCTGTCATCTTCACCATTTTGGGGATGTCTCGGAGGATACCGGCCCCCGCACCTTTACAGGTGACTTTCTTGACGGGGCAGCCGTAGTTGATGTCAATAATATCAGGTTGAACGCGTTCGATAATTTCGACAGAGGCGCGCATGGCTCCTATGGCGTGACCAAAAATTTGGATGCCGATCGGTCTTTCTGCTTCAAAAATATCTAACTTGGCAACACTCGGCGCGGCATCGCGAATGAGTGCTTCGGAGGAGATGAATTCGGTGTACATGAGATCTGCCCCGTTGCCCTTGCAGACGGCGCGAAACGGTGGATCGCTTACATCTTCCATCGGTGCAAGCAGCAGCGGGAAATCTGGGATCTGAAGGTTGCCAATCGTTAGCATTTCGTGAATATTTTTGGATTAAGATAATTGCGTTTTTGTTTCAATAATTGAGAAGAAATCTTGACACCCGTCTCTCCCCAAATCCTCAAGGGCTTTGTCCCCAAGCTGATTTGGCTAAAGTTATTATACCCCGTAAATGCCCGATTGTCAAGCACATCAGAAATGGGAAAATAGGAATAGGTGTTGACTTTTTTTCAGTTTCGTGATAGATATAAGCATAAACTATAGCATACTGCCCATTCACACCACTTTAATAGCGAGGTTTTTTCTTATGAGATGTATTTTTGTCGGTATCGAATACGCTGGAAAATCGACGTTGGTAGACCTGTTGACGAACTACTATCGCCACCGGAAATTGATGGTTCACGTTGATGATCACTTTACCATCCCCGATTCGACCCTCAGTTCAGAGTCGAGAGCAGCGTACGTGAATTTCCCAGACGATGTGAAGGAGCGGATGCAGCGGATGCAGCTCCAATACCACGTTGAGGTTATCAAAAACCATCCGAATACGATGATCGCAGGTTGGCATATTGAGGAACTGGTCTATTCTTCGTTCTATGGAAATGTCCCCAACAGCCCATATTACCCGAAATACCATATCAATGCGCAGCGTGGGTACGAGACGCAGGTTATTGAAGCGCGGTTGCCGGATGTGGTTATGATTCATGTTGATGCCAGCGATGCAGCGATCGCAGAACGGATGGAGACAGCCCCGCACGAATATCAGATTGTCAAGAAAGCCGATATTCCAGAACTCAAACGCCTCTTTCAAGAGGAGATTGATAGGTCGCTATTTGCGCAAACAGGACGGAAGATTGTATTAGATACAACCGAGAAGACACCCGCTGAGTCGCTTGACGAACTGCTCCTGCTTTCCGAACCACTTGTCACGTTTGGTGAACTTGCAGTCCGATCGATGGAGGTACCGGATACGGATTATGAAGTTTGCTATGAAAATGGCGTTCGGAAAATCACACAAGCATAGGAAGGTGGAGACGCAGGAAGACGTTTGCCGAATTCCATCATAAGCAAAAGCACGGCGAGGTTGGAAAACCTCGCCAAGGTTTCGGAGACAGACGAGGCATCAGGGCCTCGCCTGACGAAAATTATCTGCTTAAAGGATGATCTCGGTTTGCCGTCGGGAAGGAGACGCGTCCGCCAGAGAGTTGAGATTCGTAAGCACCGAGAATCATCTCCAGTGCAGCGACAGCGTCTTCGGCGGCAGAAATCGGTTTCCGGTCATTTTCAATTGCATCAATGAGATCGCGAATAGCGAGCTCATTACCACTGGAGAAAGGTGTATCATCTAAGTCGATGGCATCCCACGCTTGATCTGGACTTGCCGGGACAAGGACAGGATAGGGATAGACCATGAGTCTGTTAGCGACATCACCGCGGAGCGAGAAAATGCCGGTGCTGCCGACAATCTCCATGCCGTATCTCCCGGAACCCGCTTGATCCCTTCGAGACACGAAGAAACCAGAGACACCGCTTTTGAAAGCGAGGTAACTATTGATGCAATCACCAGCAACGGGGCCAACAGGTTCCGTAGGCTTGTGGTCGTCGCCATAGGCGACTTCTTTGCCGTTATTCGTGACATGAGACTGCATCCATGCAACATCACCGACGAAGAAACGCATCATATTAAAGAGGTGGGTACCGAGGACAATCATATCTTCACCACCACCACGATGGTCCTGCTTACCGCTGGCATGGATGGCATGGATGGTTCCGATTTTTCCATCGTCGAGCATTTTCTTAATCGCATGGGTTGCGGGGAGGTAGACCGCCTGATGTGCGACTGCCACCTTCTTGCCGTGGGCTTTCGCTGTTTTAACGATGAGATCGCCATCGGCGAGTGTCGCGGTCATCGGTTTTTCCGAGTAAACGTGGCATCCTGCCTCAATACACGCAGTCACCATGTCCACATGCTCAGTTGTCCAACGCGGACAGACACTCACAATGTCAAGTTCTTCTTTCTCAAGCATATCCCGATAATCAGCGTAGCTGCGGCGCGCTCCCGCCTCTGTTGCGGCTTTTTCTCTGCCAGCCGCGTCTGGATCAGCTACAGCGATAAAATCGACGTTCGCTATAGCTGTGTATGCGGTATGAAGCGCGTGTCCAAAGTTGCCTGCCCCAGTATGCCCTATAGCGGCGGCGCGATATGTTTTCTGGCTCATTTTTCCTCCATTTCTATTTTACGGTTCAATAGCCCTTCGTCTTAGCAACAACGTTTACCATAAGGCTTTTATTTATCCATACGCCTCTCCTATTTGGGCAGTACTATTTGTGTCAGATTTAGCCGCTGATCGCATCTGCGTGTGTTGCCCACTGGAAGTCCAATTGGCTGATGCCGCCAGCATCGTGGGTTGTCAAATCAATTGTCACCCGATTATAGACATTGAACCATTCTGGGTGATGATTCATCGATTCGGCAATTAGCGCGAGCTGTGCCATAAATCCGAATGCCGTAACAAAGGTATCAAACTGGAATTCCTTGTGTAATTTACCGTCTTCCACGGTCCAACCGCTGAGTTGTTCGAGGTTTTCTTGAATTTCAGCGGCCGATAGTTTTTTCGATGTCATTAAAACGTCTCCTCAAGAGGTGTATAGGGATTGTGAAGGTCATTTAGCAGGCAGAGTCGTAAATCCTTGCAGAACGGACAAATTTCTCACACCAAATAACGTTGATCGAAATTGTAGTGGAAAATACATATATATGCAAGTTAAAATTAGAGAGAGTTGTTAATTATCAGTTTTGTAGCCTAACCTGTCAGGGTGTGTAGTTCTTCAGTTGCCCTGGATATGTGGATTTCGTCGGCGTTTGTAGCCTAACCTATTAGGGTGTGCAGTTCAGGGAAACCTAAACTAAAAGTCGACCCTACAAAACGTCTACGCAGCAAGCCCCAGTTCAAGAAAAACGTTAGCTGCATGCTTAAAACCTTGTACGTAGAAACTTAGGTACCGGAGTAATAGAGAGATTTTTTAAATTATGGTAAACCTGTTAATTCTAAGGGGTACCACAAATAGTCAAAATGAATCAATAGGAGGAACGAATGGCAGGTGCCACAACGCTTTATTTCCCAGAAGTCGGTCCGCAGTGGCAAGATTGGGTACAGGTTACGAACGTCGGGACAGAACCGACGCGCGTAACAGCGATAGCCAGACACGCCCGTAACGGACAACCTACATGGTCAGAAGAGAAAACGATACAGCCCTTCGAGTGCTGGACCCCAAACGTTGAAGCGATTAAAGAGAACTCCTCAATGCAGTTCAGTGCAGACCAACCGATTGTGGCTGAACGGCACATGCACAGTGGGTCGAATGTCCTCGACTTTATTGGTGCAGCCCCAGAATATGAGACAGTCGGGCAGCGGCTCTTCTTTCCAGAATTGGTATCAGGGGCACACGATTGGTTTCGAGTCCTGAATGTTGGGGAAGCGGATGCACACGTCAACATTACCGTCCGCAACAGGAACGGCGGGGTCCTGCGGCAACACCATCATGTTATCAAGCCGTTCTGCTGTTGGGATCTCAACGAAGGCGTTATGGGGAACGTCACTGGCACGGTTGAGATGCAGAGTTCGCAACCGATTGTAGCAGAACGACACCTCCACTATCAAGGTGGGAAGACCTCGGTGGGGCAATTTGGACAAGTCATCTCGGATGCCCCGCGCACGCTCTTTTTTCCTGAGGTCGGCCCTGCCTGGGAAGACTGGGTCGTGATTGTAAACGTAGGAAGGGAGCCTGCCGAGGTGACCATGGTTGCGCGTAAGGACGATAACGCACAAGCAACTTGGACAAAAAGACATAGCCCCTTAGGACCTTTTGAATGCTGGACCCCCGATATGGACGATATTAAAGTGAAATCCTCCGTAGAGATTCGCAGCGATCAACCGGTCGTCGCCGAGCGGCACATGCAAAGCGGTACCGCCATTATCGACTTGCCCGGCGCATCAATGGAGGGTGGTCATATTGGTATCCGACTCTTTTTTCCTGAAGTCGCGGCAGGCGCACGGGACTGGTTCCGGTTCCTCAACGTTGGAGAAGCAGATGCCCTCGTCAATATTATCGTTCGAAATAAAAACGGTGATATCCGTGGGCAGATACATCGCCAAATTAAGCCCCTCTGTTGTTTGGATATAGACGAGGAGGCAATGGGAAAAGTCCAGGGCACAGTTGAAGTCCAAAGCACACAACCGATTATCGGTGAACGGCACTTGCACTATCAGACAGGGCACAAAGGCGCGGTTGTCGGAGAATATGGGGTTGTTATCGGAGAGTAAAACATGGCATAGATACAGACAGAGTAGGTGAGACCGAGGCAACCGGCATCGTGAAAGAGGGATAGGAGCCAGCGATCGCGCGGGCGGGTGAACTTTACAACACCGTCAGGCTCTTCAGTCCGTACCCGATTTGGAAGAGAGGAGAGAACGCTTGCACTTAGCAAGTGAAAATTAGCATATGAATGTAGAGAATAAGATCGCTATCGTAACAGGCGCTGGACAAGGTATCGGTAAAGCGATCTCCGTCAGACTCGCTAACGCCGGAGCAGATGTAGCCATCATGGATTTGAACATGGACGCAGCAGCGGCGGTGGCACAGGAGATCCAGGGCATTGGACGCAGGTCCCTACCGGTTCAAGCAGATGTTTCACAATCTGCTGACGTTAACGGTGCACTTGAAAAGGTTATTTCCACGCTCGGTCGCGTTGATATCCTCGTTAACAACGCAGGAATTGCAGGACGCACGCTCCCACTTACCGACTTAGAAGAAGCGGATTGGCATACGGTGATAGGCGTAAATCTCACAGGCGTTTTCCTGTGTTGTAAAGCCGCCATCGATCCGATGATTGCGCAGAATTACGGCAGGATTGTGAACATTGCATCCATCGCAGGGAAAGAAGGCAATCCGACGTTGATTCCGTATTCGGTATCCAAAGCGGGAGTCATCACCCTGACAAAGGCACTGGCTAAAGAGGTAACGGATTATAACATTCGTGTGAATGCGGTCTCTCCAGCGGTCATCCAAACACCCATTTTGGAAGGTATGGCACAGTCGACCATTGATTATATGGTGGGTAAGATTCCGTTGGGACGTGTTGGACAACCGGAAGAAGTTGCAGCGGTCGTGAATTTCTTGGCATCAGACGAGGCGAGTTTTGTGACGGGTCAGTGTTATGATGTGAGTGGTGGAAGAGCAACGTATTAGAGGACTGGTTGTTAGTTGATAGTCATCAGTTTTTAGTTAAGAGGGAACTTTGTAACAATTCACCGATCCCTGGAACATTCCAAGTTTGGACAGATTGTTACAAAAGTGTCTCTTAACTAAAAACTGATAACGACTTACTCCGCGATGCAGTAGAGATATTTCCCGCCGCGAAGGTATAGTTCGTTCCCTACAATCGCGGGCGATGCGTTGAAACTGTCGTCCAACGTGTTTTCTGCCAAGATTTTAAATTCGGGACCCTGTTGGACAACGTTCACGACCCCATTCCGCCCTGCGATGTAAAGCCGATCTGCCGCGCCAACGATAGAGGCATAAACACCAGAAACACCCTTGAGACGGACCGGTCCATAATAGGCTTTTCCGGTTTCAGTATTGAAAGCGGAAAGGATACCGTCATTTTGTTTCAGAAAGTAAATTATCCCCTCAGCGAGAAGCGGCGACGGCACATACGGGGCATCACGATTGAATTCCCAGACAATCGCATCAGAGCCACTAATATCGCCTGCTGCAGAGGCGAGGGAAACCGCCCGCAAGATGTCACCCCGGAAACCACTCATGAGGTAAACGAATTCACCTGCAGCAACCGGGGAAGGAATAGCATTGCGAGTTAAGCCCTCGCCCTCCCACAACAGGTTACCCGTCGCCAAGTCATAACTACGGACACGATTTGTGCCAGTTGTAATCACTTGTGGTTTCCCAGCGTGCTCAGCAACAATAGGTGAGAACCAAGTCGTTCCTTCATTACGATCAGTTTTCCACAAGACATCTCCGGTGCGCTTGTCGAGGGCAGTAATGAAAGAATTACGTTCGTGGTCCTGCACGATAACGAGTGTGTTCTCATAGATAACGGGAGAGCTGCCTTCCCCGAACGTGTTCCTCTTATACATCGTGCCGACATCTGTTTCCCATTTCACGTTGCCGTCCATGTCAACACAATAAAGCCCGCGTGAACCGAAGTAGGCATAGACAAATTCGCCATCAGTGACGGGTGAATTGGAAGCATAGGTTGCATCCCGATGTGTACCCTCATGGGGGGCTACTGCTCGCAGCGTCTTCTGCCAAAGCACACTTCCGTCACTCCGACGAATCGCAAGCAGGTCAAATGTATAAGCTGGACCGTCATTTCTACCGCCGAAGAAACCACCGAATGGATTATCACCGTCCTCAGATTCCGCTTTTGTGCTTTCAACAGCCGTCTGGACGAAGATTTTGTCCCCCCAGATGATTGGTGTGGCGTGCCCTACGCCCGGAATAGCGATTTTCCAGCGTACATTTTCGGTTTCACTCCACGTGATTGGCGGATTCGCATCAACTGCGACCCCTGTAGCATACGGCCCACGCCAGTGATGCCAGTTTTTCTCAAAATCGACAGGCTGCGATGCTATCGTCACGACCGAAGCCACAGCAACAATACAGATTGTCAGGCGTGCAATTTTCTTTTCCATTTTAATTCTCATCCTCCTTAGGAATTATCAGTCTACCGACTGCCAGTTGATTTAGGTTAAAATGTCTTCAATAACAAGTGGTTTTGCCAATTCAGCATTTGCGGCTTCCAGTTTCTCACGACTGGAAACGGCGCACACCGCTGCTTTATCTTGATTTTCCTCTAAGAGTTGCAACAAGGCACGTTTGACCTCAGTTGGCGTTGCACGGCGTAGCTGTGCGTAGCGTTCCTCTCGCATCTCTCGCGTTTGCCCAACAAGGTGTTGACTCAGCGCACTGCTGGCGGCTTCGCTCGGACGAATGGGTTTCTCACCACCCTTCGCCGTAGCGATGATGGCCCTGTCTATATCCGTCTGTGTCCATTCTATCTGTTTAACATAGGCAACAGTCTGTTCAAAGACGTTGATCGTTCGTGCAACATGAGGATCCCGGAACGAAGACTGGCACAACACGGCATCATACGGACTATAGGTAAACCTTGCGCCGTAAGCATTGCCTTTAAAACGGATTTCACTGAGTATGTAATCAAGTCGAATGAGATGCGCCCCGATCGTCAACAACGTTGAATCGGGATGCGAATAGTGCGGTGCCGGCATCACGTGAGCGCAGTGTGCAATCTGAATAGGGCCTGCCAATCCCTCTCTTGGCGGTGTCTCAAACTGCTGCAACGCGATCGTTGCCGAGGGCACCGGTTCATCCCGCATTGCGTCAAGCCATGCCCCGAGTTTCGTCCGAGTTGTTTCAAAAGCAGTATCCGAACCCGTGAAACTGGCAGTTACCCTTCCACGCGTTAGCAAGAAATCGCGTATCCCTTCTATATGACCCATAAGGTCGGCATTCAGTTCGTCGAATCTGTTAAGAAGGGTTTCGCTATTTCGGAGTTGCGGCAATCCGTAGATTAATTCAGCAAGGTAGGCATTTGATGAGAGACGCCGTGACGCGTGATGAATCGCCGTACTTGAACCGTCGTGAATCATCTCCGTGCGATATTCCGCAACGGCTTGGAGCAGGACATCCCGAAGACGTTCGGTATCGCGCGGGTTCACAGCGAAAAGCAGGTCCTGCAGCACATCCAAGGCAGCATCTATCTTGCCATCAAGTGCTTTGAGACGAAAAGATAGACCTTGCAAAGCAAGATCGGCATCCCGAGCATGTGTGGAAAACCACGGTGTGCATCCGATGCCGCCAGTGACGGCTGATGTCCGCTGTGCCATCGCCTCGTAATTCATATCGGCAGCACCGAGTTTGCTAATCGCATCGGCGTATCTGGGAAAATACATCCAGAGATGTTCCGGTAATCCTTGCAAATCGAAGTTCAACACGAGGTAGTTAACACCGTTGGCAAAAACATCATTCCGTAGCAGATCCTGTCCGCCGATACTTTCAACCGTTGTCGGAATATGTCTCGGTTTTTCAGGGAGATCGCTGACCTGAAGCTGCGGCAGTCCTGCCAATGCTTCCGGCGAATTGGGAACACCATTGAGACGCTCCAGTTCCGCGGCATCCGCAGCGATTTGTCGTACCTGCGCATCTGTCAGTTGTGCCCGTGTCTCTTTCATTCGTTCCGCGAGTGCGGCATCAACCTTTGCCTGCATGTCTCGATCTGGAGATAGCACACTGGCAAGGCGATGCGGGTTTTCAATAAGCCTTTCTCGAATGAACGCATTGAAAATTGATGGATTCTCTTGCCATTGTTGACGAACAGTATCAAGCGTTTGCCCCATCTTCAGGAAGGTGTCTGAATCCTTCTCATATATCCATCCCTCAATAACGCGGTAGAGCATGCGGAGCGGGAACAGAGACGCGACTTCTTGGTAATGGTAAGTTGCTTGCTGGAATGCAGCTTCAACTTTTTCGCTATCAATCTCTGAATCGACAATGTTTGTTAGGGTATCAATGACCAATTGGCTAAAGGCTTCAACGCGATCGGCTTCACTCCCTTTGAGTGCGATGTAAAAAGTGGCTTCTGGTCCGATAGAACTCGCCCCGGAGAAAACAATGTCCGCCCCGAGTTTGGAGTCAATAATCGCTTTCCGGAGGGGCGCGGCTTCGTTACCCAACAGAATGAGACTCATAATACGCCCGAGAACCACCTCTTCCGGGGTGGTAGCGTCCCCGATAAGCCAACTGAGCATCAGATATGTTTTTTCCGTGAGTGGTTCATCAGCCCCAACAGGGTAGGTATCCGTTGCTGTCCGTGGTGCATCCCACCTCGGCTGGTGTGTAACCTCTGGACGTAGCGGCCGTAGCGCCGTACGTCCCGCGCTCTTTGGGATATTCTCTAATCTATCGGCAAGGAAGGAGAGATAGTCGCTCGTTGGAATATCGCCATAGAGGATAAAATAGCCGTTGCTTGGATGATAATAGGTCTCGTGAAAGCCCTTAAGCTGCGTGTAGGTTAGATCGGGAATGGCATCTGGATTACCGCCGGATTCATTGGCGTAAAGCGTATCCGGGAGAAGCCGTCTCATCACTGACCGGTATAAACACGCCTCTGGGTCCGAGAATGCACCCTTCATCTCGTTATACACGATGCCTGTTATCTTTAAATTGCCTATCGGATCATCAGGATCAACAGGGGCAAGATGATGTCCTTCGCGCTTGAAGGTATTTTCAGTCAGTAATGGATGGAAGACAGCGTCAAAGTAGACCTCCGCCAAATTGAAAAGATCTTTTTTCACGTTGCTCGATACGGGATAACAGGTAAAATCGGAACTTGTCATGGCGTTGATAAAGGTCGCCATGCTCATTTTAATCATTTCAAAAAAGGGCTCTTTCACCGGAAACTTGTGCGATCCTGCCAAGACCGCATGCTCAAGGATGTGCGGGACACCGGTATCATCTGATGGCGGGGTCGGGAAATTAATGGAGAAAAGGTTTTCAGTATCATTCGTATAGATATGTAGCAAGCGTGCGCCGGTATCTTGATGTGCCAATTCAATCGTTACTGCTCGTAACTCCTCAATTGGGGTGACAGCTTTTACCTCAAAGCCGTGCAGTTGTTCGCCGGGATGTAAGTTTATCTCCGGCATCCGAGTGGTTTCCATTTTTTTTATTATTCCTTACAGTTCGGTTGGTATCCTTTAGAGATTTGACGTTCTCTTCCGTAGATCCGCCTTCCACTTCGTTTCAGGCTTACGATCTTTGGGAAAAAAGGATTTCTAATTATTCCTTGCGGTTCGGTTAATGTCCTTTAGAGGTTGACGCACCCTTATTTTTCTAAATTGGCACAAATAAGTTCTTCGTCGTTGCGTGCAAAGACGTGTTTATAAGCAAATGCAGGGTGTGCCCATGTAACGCCGCCTCTGCGGTTTAATTGGTCGCGAGTTGGGTTAATGAGGTTAGCACGACTGATGATGTTCAATCCTTCAGGCGTGAGGTCTGTGATAAGAAGTTCGCCGCGTTCGTTGAACATCCAGACCCTATTTTCTGATGTTGCCGGGTGTTTAACAGCATGGATGGTACTCCAGCGCGCTGTCGGAACGGCCGATAGGTCTTCCCAAATCCGATTGCCATTTCGGGCATCAATACAGCGGAGTTCACCGTAACTATCTACACCGTAAATATAATCACCCACCCGAACCGGGGTTGACATTGTCGTCTGAATCGCTTCTGTATGCCGTTCATCCTTACCCGTTCGGTGCCAGCCAAGTTCGACATCTAATCCGTCTGGCGCCAATTTCAGCAGCAGCGAGCCTTCATAGAAGTTTGTAAAAAACAACTCATTCTTATAGAAAATCGGGGTGGCGATGCCGATCTCCCAACGTGTAGAAGGAAATGAATAGAGCCAATGAACTGTTCCTGTTTCTGGATCAAGCGCAGCAATGTTATTCCCCGTCCAACAGATTAAAACCCGTTGACCGTCGTGCGTAATGACAATCGGTGCCGAATAAGAGGCGGTATCGTCCACGGCTCTCCATTTTTCTTCACCTGTTTTTCGATCGAACGCAACGATACACGCCTCTGGTGTCCCCCCGATTTGAACGATGAGATGTTCACCTTCAACCAGAGGGGCGCTTGCGATCCCCCAGATGGGCATCTCAATATTATATTCGGTATTGAGATCCTTTTTCCAGGCGACTTCCCCTGAGGTAGCGTCAAAACAGTGGAGATGCCCCATTGCGCCCAAGGCGTAGGCAAGCCCGTTATGCACAGTCACAGCTGCGCGGGGGCCAGCGGCGTAGTCGATTTTATAGACGCAATCGTAAGTGTAAGACCAGAGCTTATCTCCCGTTTCCCAGTCGAAGCAATGAACGCCTTCAATCTGTTTAGGTTTTGTGAGTTTATCGGTGACGTAGACACGTCCATCAGCGACGGTTGGTCCACTATAACCGCTGCCGATAGGGGCACGCCACCGGATTGGAATCTCTGAACCTTCAAACGTTTCAATAATTCCGGTTTCCTTCCAAACGCCTTCGCGATTTTCGCCACGCCATTGGGCCCATTCAGCTGCCCCGGCGAATCCTGCCGTGACAAGCAGGGTGGCGAGTAAACATGTAAGTTTCTTCATAAGGTCTTTGTATAACTCCTAAGCCAGTGAACCATCCGTTGATAGATCGCTGTTGGGTCCTTGTATTCCGTTTTGAGTTGCTTCAATTTAGCGTGGGGGCCATCAATACGACTCTGTTGGAGTGCTACTGAATTCCGGTGTGTATCGCCCTGATAGGTTATTTCTACCAACTGCTGAAGGTGTCTGACATCGACACCGATATCTAACAGATACTCCCAGATGAGCCGTGTCGCACACGTCCTATTTCTGTTCTCAAACGCCGGGGGTTTGTGATCAAACCGATAGTCTTCAGGGCAATACGTGTTACCAATATCTACCAAGCAATCAGTACAATGCCTGAGTTTTTCTGGAACTTTTCGGTTGACAAACAAGACCTCTGACGCGTGTGCATGGAAGAGAAAATCTTGGGCAATCCAAGCGCTCACAATCGCGTCAAGGTCCGGGTCTGCGTGTGTGACAATCCGTTTCAATAGACGACCCTCCCATGCTTATTTATTATACGGATTTACGAGGGGATTGTCAAGGGAGTGATGGCATTTAGTTTTGGGTTTTTGGATGAAGAAACCGCTAAACCCCGCTTATCCAGGGGAATTTTAATAAGATTGTATTGGAAAACTGATTTCACGAAAAAATTGACATTTTTCAGAAAATATGTTTAAATTGCTTTTTAAACCGTGTTGGAAGATGTTATAGCATATTATGCCACCCGCGGACACCAAAATCCACAAGCAAGACTTTCTGCAGACTCATAGCACCGACTGGAACGCACCGAACGGCATGGGGTTTTCTAAGTCTACAACACTTCCCTGTTATTAGCATCAACTAAGGAAACATAGAAAAAACCTATGAGTGCGTTACAAGTCTATGTACAACAGATAGAAAATCTGGGCAGGTTTCGACAATCTGCACCCTACAAACCTTGTCTCCTATTAGCAGTTATTCAACTTATTGAACACGGTGATATTCGCGAGAATAAAATTCAAATTTCTCCCAGCTTGATTAATGCTTTTACGAAATATACTGCAAAATTCCCTGACTGGGAGGGCAAAATTTGTAATCCGTTTTACTATTTAAAAAACGACGGGTTTTGGTATCTCTGCCCCAAAGTTGATCGTGAAAGACAGTTGAACAGTCTTAGCGGCAGAATCCCTTCACCTGTTAGTCGACTGCGAGAACTTATTGCTTACGCGTATTTGGACGAACCGCTTTTTAATTTTCTTGCCCAATCTCATGAACGAGAAATCATCCGCCGAGCTATTATTGAAAAGTACTTCCTGGATCGTAGGCAAACAATTGAAAATGTTATTAGAGAAGAACAGGAAATTGGAGAACATAGGCAATTACTGATTGGAGAAATCAAGAAACACCCATTCTTATATCAGGTAAGTTCGGAAGTTGAAGCAGAAAACCCAATCCGTACAACAGCGTTCCGTCGAGAAATTATGCACTGGTACAACTACACTTGTGCAGTTTGTCTATTACGAGTTGTCACAGAGGATGGAAAAAGTATAACTGATGCCGCACATATTATCCCATTTCACATTTCGTACAACGACGACATTCGGAACGGAATTTCGCTTTGCAAATTACACCATTGGGCTTTTGACCAAGGATTAATCTCTTTGGACGAAAACTATGAAGTGAAAGTATCCAGATTTATTTCCGAGGAGGGGCCGGCGGAGTGGAGGTTCAGCAATTTGCATAACAATCTTATCTTTCTCCCGCAAGAGAAAATGCTCTATCCTGCACAAGACGCATTAGCCTGGCACCGCGAGACAGTGTTTAGAGAATAAATCGAGGTGGCGGAATCAAGGATGCTGTACGGTGTCTCTGCCATAAATTTTGTCCCTTCCAGCAAAACATATATTAAATGCAACGTGTGATTTTGGCTGTTAGTGTACTAAAGTATATCATAATATGCAAATGAGTGTCAAGTTTCGGAGAATCATTTGTAGTAGCTTTCAGAATTACTAACACATCATGAACAGAAACGGATGAAAAATATTGTATATTATGGACCAAGAACCAACGAGATTAGAAACTTTGCCTGCTAATTTTGGGGAGATAAGCTTTTAAATTCGGGGCATAAAAAACTCACGAGCACAGCTCGCTCCTACAAAAAAGGAGGCGTTGATTGTAATGCGTTTTTGTTATGTGCGTTGAAGTGTATCACATTTTTTTGCTTGCATTGCAAACCGGTTTCGTCTAAACTCTTATGTCAATTCAATTCTGCTTATGAGGAGAGAACAACATGACTATCCGAGTCGGTATCATCGGTACAGGGGGCATCTCACGCGCACACCAAGCGACTTATGAGAAAGTTGGCGGTTTCGAGATCGTCGCTGTCTGCGATATCATCAAAAGTAAGGCAAATCAAGCTGCTGACGAATGGGGCGTTCCGAGAAAGCAGGCCTTCTCCAGCTACAACAAAATGCTCGAAATGGACGAACTGGATGCAGTCAGCGTCTGCACTTATAATCAAGGGCACCGCCGCCCCACCGTCGCCGCACTGAACGCCGGTAAACACGTCCTCTGTGAAAAACCGATGGCAGCGACGCTGCCCGATGCGACTGCTATGGCACGCGCAGCAAGGACATCCGGCAAAATCTTGCAAATTGGTCTCAACCCAACGTTCAGCCCGAGACTCCAATTCATAAGAAAGGCCTTCGATGCGGGATTATTCGGCGATATCTATTACTCAGAATCCGCGGGGTGCAGGCGACGCGGGAATCCGGGACATACGTTCATTTACAAAAAGACCGCGGGCGCGGGAGCAACCGTCGATATCGGTGTCTACAATATGCACGCCTCGCTATATGCGATGGGGTATCCGAAACCGGTGCGCGTCTCTGCTATTACAGCGGATTATATCTCGCAGCAAGACCCGAGATTCCGTGGTATTATGGATGTCGAAGAGTTCGGCGCGGCGTGGGTGCGCTTTGAAAATGGGGGTGTAATGGTTTTCAAAATCTCTTGGGCAGTGCATCAGGATTCACTCGGGGGAAACTTCCATCTTGGGACGAAGGCAGGGTTCTCACTAAATGGACCGGTTGTTTATGCCGATGCATACAGTGGAGATCTCAAGAGGTTTGTCGAATCGGAAGGGTTAACAGCGGAACCGAACCCACCGGAAGGAATGACGACGATCCAGTTCTCTGGATTTCCAGAGGAAGATAACTGGTCGGCACAGGCGATCGCGTTCCGTGAAGCTATTAAAGCGGACGCACCCTCGCCAATACCACCAGAAGGCGTTCTGCTCACGAATGTGATTATGGACGGCATCTTCCGTTCGCATGCCGCGGGGAAAGAGATCGCGGTCCGATTTCCTAAAATTTAGGGTTTGATTCCTGCTTATAAGGAGAGAATAATATGACTATCCGAGTCGGTATCATCGGTACAGGGGGCATTTCACGCGCACACCAGAGAACGTACATGAAAGTCGGCGGTTTCGAGATCGTCGCTGTCTGCGATATCATCAAAAGTAAGGCAAATCAAGCTGCTGACGAATGGGGCGTTCCGAGAAAGCAGGCCTTCTCCAGCTACAACAAAATGCTCGAAATGGACGAACTGGATGCAGTCAGCGTCTGCACTTACAATCAAGGGCACCGCCGCCCCACCGTCGCCGCACTGAACACCGGTAAACATGTCTTTTGTGAAAAACCGATGGCAGCATCGTTGCCCGATGCGACTGCCATGGCACGAGCAGCAAAGGCATCCGGCAAAATCTTGCAAATTGGTCTCCATAGCACGTTCAATCCGAGACTCCAATTCGCAAAGAAAGTCATTGACGAAGGCTTTCTGGGGGACATCTACTACTCCGAATCCTCAGGCGGTAGGCGACGCGGGAATCCGGGACGTACGTTCATTTACAAAAAGACCGCGGGCGCGGGAGCAATCGTTGACATCGGGGTCTATAACATGCACAACTCGCTGTATGCGATGGGGTATCCGAAACCGGTGCGTGTCTCCGCTATCACAGAGGATTATATCTCGCAGCAAGATCCACAGTTCCGCGGTATTATGGATGTCGAAGAGTTTGGCGTGGCGTGGGTGCGCTTTGAAGACAGTAGTGTGATGGTGTTCAAGATCTCTTGGGCAATCCATCAGGATTCACTCGGTCCGAGTTTCTGTCTCGGTAAAGAAATGGGTATTTCTTTGAACGGGCCAACTATCTATACCGATGAATATAGTGGTGACCTGAAGAAACTGGTTGAATCGGAAGGTTTGACAGCAGCGCTGAACCCGCCAGAAGGGATGACGACCATTCAACTCTCAGGATTTCCAGAGGTCGATGTTTGGGAAGCACAGATGACAGCGTTCCGTGAAGCCGTCAAAGCGGACGCACCATCGCCGATACCGCCAAAGGGGGTCCTACTCACGAATGTGATTATGGATGGCATCTTCCGTTCGAATGCCGTGGGGAAAGAAGTGGCGGTCCGAGTGCCTGAGATTTAGGTATCATCGGGGACGGATAACGTATATCCAAGCGCGCATGCCACGTACATCCACAGTCAGTCGTTGTGAAACCTTGAGAGATCGTTGGTGTTTCAGGCGAGCATCTAAGAATTCGCGTTGCGAGGTGAGCAGCACCATCTTACCCCTGGAGTTTAGGACGCGTTCATACTCTTTGAGACACTGGCGATACAGATTCGTGAGTTGCGGGATATTCCCGATTGTTTCACCGAACGGAAGGTTACAGACAATCTTATCAACTGTGCTTGCTTGCAAGGGCAAGGTCCGTGCATCCCAGTGGAAGAATTGGCGCGGTTGATGTTGTCTACCGAAATTTGTTATAGTAGCGTCTAACGCCTCTGTAGAGGTATCCCCGCCGATGAGGTAGCGGTAGCGCCCGACGCACGCGCGCTCCAGTAGGATAGTGCCTGCACCACACATCGGATCTAAGAAGACATCGCTTGGATGCGGTTGTGAGAGCCTCACCATACCATAGGCTATGGTCGGTTTGAGCGATGCCGGGATATGCGCCTGTTTATAGGGGCGTTGCGCCATATCGTTCGATGAAAGTTTGACGCCAATATAGCCATCATCACCATGTATCTCCGCCCATATATCCAACGACGCGCCTCCCTTCGCAAGATACCACCCGCGATCCAATAAGGCACGTTCTACAACGCGTTGGAGATCAAGCCTCCGAAAGTTCCGCTTCCCAGACAATCGACTTGTTACGCGAAACGGTGTGCGTTTGTGAGTATTGATGCCTACCTGTCGGCAACACTCGAACGTCTCCTTGAAATTGAAGCGTGTGAGCGAACCGCTCAACGTTGCCAGAGAACTCCGTGAGCGTGTCATTCTCGGTGTCCGCTTCAGGACGAAAAAAAGATGCTCCGCGATTCGTAGGGATAACAAATCGCGCGGGTTACCCCTATACTGAAAAAGGAGTCGTTGGGGTCTGCGTTCAAGGATTTTTAGGTGTCCCGTGTCGCCGAAACGTTCGATTAACTCCTCACGCGCGAGGGTCTCGAGTCCTGCACTTACAATGATAGAATAAAGCATGTTTTTGGCTGACGGCAACCGGTGGGTGCCTACTACTTCAGGACTTACGCAAATTTAGCATATAAGTCCAGAATTTGCTGTTTTTAACCTTCTACAGAATCAAAACCAACGGTATGATGGTTCTCCTTAAAGGCGTTCCTTGATGACTTGGAAACGCTTACTGAAGCCGTTCAAGTTCTTCTCGCGCCTGCAGGACCGCATAAGAGTCAAAATTCTCGAAATTGGAATCCGCTGCGATTGCTGTGAACTTTGGGATAAGGATATGTTCCACAATACCCCCCAGATCACCGCGATAGGCTGCACCAATACGACCTAATATCTCAGCGGCGAGCCCTGCTGCCACATGACCTTCACGCAAGTAGGGAAGCACGTATGGCACAGATGGGGGGCCAATCTCCACTATTGCATCGCTCATGCGGTTGCCGCCGACGTATCCCTCACAAAGGTTCGTTATTAAGACTTCTGCTGCACGCGGATCGCCTTGTGCGATGAGTTCTTCAATCTGTGCGATGACTTCTTCACCGTGCCCCTCGTCTCTTAGGACCGGCGGTGGCAGGAGTTCTGCGATAAGCTCTGTTGCTCGTGGGGAGTGAACCCCGCCCCAGGCATAGGGGTTGTTTTGGATGTATGCCAGCCGTTTATATGCTGCTGCTACGTGGTCCTCATTCGGATTGATGGGCGGGAAATCGGGAGTCGTCGCAGCACCTTGCGGGGCAGTGTATTGCACTTCTGGTGCCGCGGGGGACTCGGGCCCCTCCAGCCCCGCGGCATGCCAGAGGCTGCTCTCGGAGGTTGCGCCCGACGGTGACGGTTTCGCCGATGCGGGAGGAGCATCGGTTTCCGGGGTGTGAAGGCGTTGGACAGGCTCTTGAGGGCGTTGGACATCCCGCAACCCTTCGCCCTTGACACGGATGAGATACAACAACCCCGCAGCAATAAACACTAAGACACAGACCAGCACACCTAAGATACGGTCGTTCGAGAACAGTTGCTTGAACATGAGTTCTCTCCTATTTTAGGAAAAAGATCGCCAGCAGCGAGAACAAACACCGAAGAAAGCAGACACAAGAAATGGGGGACGGCCCCTTCAACAGCCTCAATCATCTGTGCAGCAAGACCTCCCTCTCAGGTCACTGGAAACGCGCAATAAATTGGGCTACTACAAACCAAATTAGAGCTTACCTGTCAAATAATTCTGTCTTGTTTTAACTTAGCTATCTCAGTTGGTGGCATTCCCAACAAGCCCGTTAAAACCTCTGCGGTGTGTTCGCCGAGACTCGGTGCCGGTGCATCTACGCTGCCAGGGGTTTCCGATAGTTTAATGGGGACACCTGGCACTTCAACTTCACCTGTGATTTGGTGAACGACGCGTGTAATCATCTCCCGCGCTTGGACTTGTGGATGGGTGACGACTTTGTCCATCGCATTGATGGGCCCGCAGGGGACACCAATTGTGCCGAGTGTGTCAATCCACTCGTCTGTTGTGTGTTGAGCCATAATCTCCGCAAGGATTGGGAAGAGTTGATCGTGGTTTTCGGTTCGGTCTGCGTTCGTCCGAAACCGTTTATCCGAAACGAGTTCCTGCCTGCCGACATGCTCACAGAACTTTGCCCAGAGGGTATCGTTTCCGAGGGCAATAATAACGTGTCCGTCAGTAGATGCGAATGCCTCAAAGGGGGTAATCGCCGGATGTCTGGCACCGAGGGGTTTCGGTGCCTCACCCGTTGCGAAATAGCGAACAACAGCATTTTCCAAAACAGCAACGAGGCTATCTAACATTGCGACATCAACAAACTGTCCCTTACCGGTTTGGCTGCGATGGTGCAGTGCAGAAAGGATCCCAATTGTCGTGAAGAGCGCAGCGGCAAGGTCGCTGATAGAGGTACCGACCCGCACTGGCGGCCCGTCGGGTTCACCGGTGATACTGATAATCCCTCCCATACCTTGGATAATCATGTCATACGCCCCTTGGTGTGCGTAGGGGCCCGTCTGCCCAAAACCGGAACACGCCGCATAAATAAGCGAGGGATATTTAGATTTGAGCGTGCCATAATCCAGCCCTAATTTTTCCATCGTTCCCGGTCGGAAATTCTCTACCAGAATATCGGTCTGATCTAACAACTGCTTGAATATCGCGCGGCCACGCTCGGTCTTGAGGTTGAGCGTCACACTCCGTTTCCCACGATTGACGCTCATGAAGTAGAGACTAAACCCGTTTTTGAAGGGCCCGAAATTCCGAGATTCGTCCCCCGTGCCGGGTTGTTCAATCTTGATGACCTCCGCACCGAGATCGCCGAGGAGCATAGTCGCATAAGGACCGGCAAGAACTCGTGTCAGGTCTAAGACCTTTATACCCTTCAAGGGACTTGCCATCTCTCATCTCTCCCGATTGAATCTACAGATTCTCACCAACAATGAGGCGGTACGCTTCTCGGTATTTCTCGCTTGTCTTAGAGATAACGGTCTCCGGTAACGCTGGCGCAGGCGGTTGCTTGTTCCAACCGATTTCGGAGAGATAATCCCTAACGAACTGTTTATCGAAACTCAGCTGCGGTTTCCCCGGCTCGTAGAGGTCTGCGGGCCAGAAACGGGAGGAATCGGGTGTAAAAACTTCATCAATCACAATCAGTTTACCGTCGCGCTGCCCGAACTCAAACTTGGTATCACAGAGGATAATGCCGGCACTTTCAGCGTGTTGGCTGGCGGTTCTGAAGAGTTCAAAGCTTGCATCGATCAACCGATCCGTTAGTTCACTGCCAACTTGATCTCGCATCTCCTCAATGGAAATCGGTTCGTCGTGTTCTCCATGTTCTGCCTTGGTCGTCGGCGTGAAGAGGAGTTCTGGGAGCCGGGCTGACTCTTGTAATCCGGGGGGCAGTTTCTGTCCACAGATTTCTCCTGTTTTCTGATACGACGACCAGCCGGACCCTGCAAGATAACCGCGCACGACGCATTCAACATCAACGCGGTCGGCTTTGCGAACAAGCATAGAACGTCCTTTTAAAAGGTCTGCATCCGGCTGTAAAACATCGGGATAATCTTCTACATCTGTTGTAATGAGATGATTCTGCGCAACAGATTGGGTGTAGTTGAACCAGAACTTAGACAAACCGGTTAAGACTTTCCCTTTGTCAGGAATACCGTTGGGTAAAACGACATCGAACGCCGAGATCCGATCGGTCGATACAATCAGGAGTTCCCCTCCGAGGTCGTAGAGGTCTCGGACCTTGCCACTATGGGTAGGTGATAAGTTGGTTAACTGTGTAGAGATTATAACATTTTGCGACATATTTTTTCTCCTTCGGAAGCAATCACGCGGTTCGCTCACCGCGATTCCTTTAGTAAATTTTGTAGAACAATAGCAGTCTTATTTGCAGCATCAATTTGGAGCACTTTACCGACTTCCTGCTTTGCAGATTGAATCTCGTCGAGGTAGTAATAACAGGATGCCCGCAGCGCATAGAGATCGGCTTTAGAACGGTAATCGTGTCGAAAGAGGTATTCGGCATCGCCTTGTAATGCGTTATCAGTCGCACGGACAGCAGCCCTGAAATCAGAGGCATCTTTATCCCGCAGATAGAGCACGTTCGCGAGTCCAACCCATGCATCAGCATTTGCGGCATCCAGTTGAACTGCGTTTTGGAACGCTTGTTGTGCAAGTGTCAGATTGAGTGATAGGCTGAGATGACTCCACCCGATGCCGTTGTAGGCATCCGCAAGTGTCTCATCGAAACTCAGGGCTCGCTCAAAACTGAGCAGGGCCTGTGCATGGTCACCCGAGGCATAAGAGCGCCACCCCAATTCCGTATAATTGATCGCACTCGGCGTGTCCGTCTCGGAATCACTGCCACACCCACTTTGCATCAGCAGAGAGGCAGCAATCAGCACCATATATCCTATATGAAGTATCGTTTTCAACGCAATAGAAGGCATAGGAATTGTCAGTTATAAGTTATCAGTTTAGAGGATTTTGGTAGCTAAAAACAGCTGAACTCACCACTAAAGCGAAACGAAGTAGAGCGTTGCTAAAAACCGGCCCTCAGTCAGATTTGAGCGTTGCTAAGAGGGGGCTTCGGAGTGCAATAGCCACTGCAACGGCATTTGCAATTATACCAAAACCAAAGATAAAAAGCAAGGTATTTGTGAGGGAAACCCATGGGGAAGCGGGAAAGTACCCGTGCGTCGCATAGATCGCCACAAGTCCTGCGACAATCCCGATAAGCATACCCACAGTGAGTAAGAAGCAGCTTTCGAGGAATAACATCCGCGAGAGGAGGCGTCGGCTGAACCCGAACGCGCGGAGGGTTGCAAGTTCACCACGGCGTTCAATAATATTTCTAAATAACACCAGTGCCAATCCCAACGTCCCGAGCAACACACCCAAACCACCGAGACTCTGGAAAGTGGAGATGTAGGTATTCTCAACGGATCGATAATTCGCCAATCGTGCCGATGCGGATGTCAGGTCAAACCCATAGTCGCCGAGTGTTTTCTCTAAGATTTGTGCTGTCTCTGCTCGCACTTCGGGCGGGGTTTTGATAAGGAAAAACTGATAACCGCTTTGACTTGGGAAGTACTTTGTAAAATTCGATTCTGAGATAATCAATTGGCTCTGAAAAAGACTCCCCTGAAGCGTCTCAATATCCAAAAGTAGCGGTTTTCCAAATTCATCTTGGACGAGGAAATCTTCATCAGGATCGTGATGTAAAATCCAACGTAGCGAATTGTCATCGCCAATAGCAGGCGCTTTCCCTTCTCCGAGATCGCTGAGTTCTAATCGCTGCCACGGGGGTTTTACCAACATAGCCCCGGAAGCACCCAAAATTTGTGGTTTCTGGGGTTGGTAGAGGTTCAGACAGCTCACATCTTCACCGGGCAGCACGCGAAATGGCATAATTTCCGACGCGCTGAGCAGTTCAGAAGCCGCATCAGAAAAACCAAGTTCAAATCGACCGTCGGGTGTATTCAGGCTATGGTGTAACGGAAGTGATGCCTCCGCAACAAAGGCGTATTCTGTCTCTGGGGCTGCGTCGTGCCGATTCGCACCAACTGCAACGATAATACAGCACGCCAAGCTGACGGTTGTAACAGAGATTTTGCTCCGTTGTGGCTGCCGCGCAGCATTTTTGAGAGCAAATCGCACCCGGCTGAACCGTTTCGGTACGTTCTCGGAGGTTAGCCAGCTACTAAAAACCAGCCACCCCACACCGAGAATAGAGAGTGTAGAAAGTAGAAATTGGACAATCGGATGTTCAAACCATGAAAAAACCGTCTCGCGAATCCGCTGGCCCAACGGGAAATAGACGATGAGGGTACCGATAATAATTCCAACAGCGATAAACAAGAGTCGAGTCAGACGCGCGTAGCTTCCCTCCCCTTTACGGGGTCCATAGACGATAAATAAAATAATAGCACTCAAAAAAATTAAATAGGGCAATCCGCTCCAGCCATTCTCAACGAGATGGGAACCGCCTAAGATACCGAGCCCCAGGTACGTAATTTTTGATATTAATCCGCCTGCTGTCTTCGTTTCTTGAGGTTTCGGTTTCACATCCGCAGTATCAAAATCCGTTCCACCGGCGAGGAGCGTAGCCGTGGAAGTCTGTCCTATCCTCGCGACTGCAACACGGATCGCATTCAGCATGACGACCATCGTCACACCTATACCGATGAGTAGACTCCATAAACTCGCGTGAAATGCGATGAAGGGGGTGCCGATAGCAGGTAACCACCACGTATGTAGCCCAAATATCATCAGTTGCGCGTAGCCGATGGCGAGTAGACATCCCAAGAGCGTGCCGATACCGGCGACACTCCCACCCTCAAAAAAGAAACGACGGCGAACTTTAGCGAGTGGATAGCCAACGGCTTGTAGTATACCAATCTCATGAGAACGTTGTTCAACACCGATACGAAAGAACAGCTCTACAAGCCACGCGACGGCGAGGATAATAAGGATACTGAGGCTGCTAAACAGCATCCCGAAGTCCGTAGCACCGGTAGCAGCTTGTAGTCCGTCCGCTTGGAGGGATACAAATTGAAATCCGATCTGTTCAGGTTGAACCCTTGTGAGGAATTCAGTTTCAAAAAGCGTGCGTGTTGCCTGAATGTCTGAACCTTGTGCCCCGCTTAGGCGAATGGTGGTAAGATCGCCGAACCGATTTTTCCAGAGCCTTTTGCCTGTCTCCAACGAAATAAACGCTTTTGGTGTCGGACCGTATTCATCCCAATATGCTTCGTCCTGCCCACGAATAAGGGTATAATCAATCGGAAAAGGGGACTCCCATTCGGACATATCGGCGGTGTCGTGGATACCCGGAAATTCAGGAATGATACCGCTATCGGCAGCAATTCCCTCTATGGGTAGGATTGCCTTCAGAAGGAAAGATGCAGTTTCCGTAATGTAAGCTTCTTCCCCCTTCACACTATAATCTTCTGATTTGACACTATAGTATGTAACCGTGATTTCGTCGCCGACTTTCACGCCGAGATCATCCGCTGTCCATGTATTGAGAATGATTTCATTTTCTGCGAGTGGAACAGAAAACTCGCCGCTATTGGTGGGGAGTGCGACAATTGTGGAATATGGGACCATCCTGTCGTTAGCAGATATTGTATTTGCGAGATAGGTCAGCGTCGGGAGGGTCGAGATACCGTTTTCTGTTGCAACCGCTAAGGCATTTTTCGACAACGCAGGTTTAAGCAGATACTGCCGACTTTGGAGATCCAAGTAGTCTTCATGCACTTGAATGTCCAAGTCGAGCGCATCAAGCGTTAGCGTGAGTTGGTTGGGCGAGATCGGTTCCGTCTCTGCTGTGAACAGGGCATTTACTTGTCCTATCTGTCCGAGTGCTTTCTGTAAAACCGGAAGCGCGATGAAAACGTTGAAAGGGAGGCTTTGCTGTGCGCGTAGATTGAACCTACCGACGTTTTGCGTAGGGATAATATCGCTGACGACCAATCGAAGGCTCTGGATAGCCTCAGCAGCGTCCCGTTCACCGAGCAAGAATTCGGGATGAATGTCAGCAACTTGCGCGACGTTCACGAGGAGCATATCGCCGATTTGAACCTTCAACTCATTTTGGAGTGCCTCGTTGATGACAATGGCGTTGAAAGGCTGATTAGGGGTTTTGTTCAAGTTCGGCAGGGGATCGCCGGCCCAAAAGGTGAAGAAGTCTTCCGTTATGCCCATAACGTTAACCTTTGATGCACGGGTCTGCGCCTGTGGCGCGCCAACCGTTCCATTCAATAAAATCGTTGGTACAGTATTTTGCCGAGCTAAGATAGTTGGTTGAAAAAAGTGATCGGCGAGGAGGGCATGTTGAATTGCCCCCAGCCGTTCTGCCGTGAGACTACGGAGGCTTCCACGGACAGAATCTCCGACAATCAAGGCACCCGCGAGTACCCCTGTCGCTACGGCTGCGCAGAGGGCTACGGTGAGGTGTATCTGCCAGAAGTGTTTAAGGGCGTTCCAAGAAAATTTGCGCATCGTCTGTTGGTTTAAGAAGTTTGCGGGACACTGCAAATGCCGTCGACAAGTTGTAGGTGCTGCTGAAAACGGGAAGCGAATTCAAGGTTGTGGGTGACAACAATCAATATCTTCTGCTCTACACGGTGCAGCTCAAAGAGCAAGTCGGCGATGGTATCGGAAGTTATTGTATCCAGGTTCCCCGTCGGTTCATCGCAGAGGAGGATGTCGGGTTGATTGATAAGGGCGCGTGCGATAGCGACGCGTTGACGTTCACCACCGGAAAGTTCAGCGGGGCGATGCGACACGCGATGCGCGAGCCCCATCCGGCTGAGGAGTTCATGTGCGCGTCGTTTTGCGTCAAGGGCATGCTTGGAAACAAGTGTCGGAATAAGGACGTTCTCAAGCACGGAATACTGCGGGAGCAGATGATGATCCTGAAATACAAATCCGATGACAGCGTTCCGGTAGCGGGCAAGTTCAGGTTCAGAAAGCCGAAAGGGATCTGTGTTGTTAATTGCAACCTGTCCGCTACTCGGCGCCTCTAACGTCCCGACAATGTGCAGAAGTGTGCTTTTGCCAGAACCCGAGGGGCCGGTAATAGCCACTGAAGTGCCGGCAGCGAGCGTAAATGAAATATGTCGCAAGACTTGAACGGATCCAAAGTCTTTGGATAGATTAGAAACTTTAAGCAACGGAGCGGTAGTGATCGATTGTTCCATATTTTTTAGCATGGGCCGGAAACGGAAATCTGATTGGCGATGAAATCAGGGATCGGGATTGCTCGGAGTTTCTCCCCCGGGTTTGTTACACAACAGACAGTTGTAACCTCTCCACGTGCGATGTCTTTTCCTTGATGTGTAAAGTGAAATTGATAAGTGAGCGATTTCGTCCCTTTTTTGGAGATCCAGAGGTGGATGTCGACCTCATCTTCAAAACGGAGCGGGCTTAGATACTCGCACGCAGCCGCGAGTCGGGGCCATCCGATTTTGTCTCCATTCCATTCAGTAGCGACACTTGTCCCTAAGCTGCGTAGAAACTCATGTTCAGCAGATTCCATGAAAACGAAAAATCGTGTAAAATGGACGATCCCGGCCATATCGGTGTCAGCGAACTCAATTTTCCGCTTAGTTCGGTACTCAGTGGGCATTTTTTAGAGTATGGGTTATGCGTTGGTGGTTGTCAGAAAAAGAGTTGTCAGTTGAAGAGGACTTAGGATAAACCAGGCTCCTCTTAACTGACAGCTCACCGCTGACTGCTGGCTGCTATTCCTCTACATCTTCGGAAAATCTGGGACATCCTCGTACCGGCTCCACGTCTCTGAGTAGATTCGCCAGTGTCCATCAGTCGGATCTACCATGAGATTCAGTTTTTTAGTGCCGTAATCAGAGTAAGCCGGTCTACTGCCACTTGCGCGGGTGCCGGTAAACTTTTGTAAGAACTGGACATCCGCTACAGCACGGTCTCCGTTAACTTGTAAGTTAGAGATAGAGACCTGGATTTCAGCATATATGCTGTTCAGCCGTTCCATCTTCTCTTGGAGCTGCCCCTTTGAGAGGTGAACGGAGGTCTCTCTTCCCCCGCGTATAGTAACACGCGTAATACGGGACCTCTCGGAATAGATAGCCATATAGGTATTGAGGTCTTTCTCTTCCCAAGCTTTCTGCCACTTCCCCAAAACCTGCCGCACCTTTAGCTGTGTATCAATAGGGGCGTTCCCATCAAAGGTGTTTCCAGACGCTTCCCCAGAGACAGTATCCGCCCCGGCCGACGGCGCGTCTGGCGCAATCGCGATAGCGTCAGACATCTGAGCGATCTGATCGTTAATGATTTTCCATTTGCGTCTGAAAAATCCTTTTTTCTGAATGGTAAGTGTCCGAACATGCATCTTAAGCATACTTTCACTGTTCTGTAAAGTCACGCGAATGTTATCAACGACATGCCGGTCTTTCTGACGCGGGACAGGTGTATAGGTCGCTTCAGCGAGATTCACAACATGGGGCTGCGACATGAGCTCGGTGGCGCGCCGGAAACTCGATGCCCTGGTCTTCCGGGCGGACTTGTCCCATAGATCTGTATACATTCTCGTGTCTTGGGATTCCAAAGCACTTTTCCAACTCAGGACCACCGGTAAAACAGGGCTATTCGGCTGTGCTACCTCCTGCTGCGCGGGATGAACGTCTGGCCGCGTCGCAACAAAGTCACTCCCAACGATCTCGTCTTGGATAATTTTCCACCGCCGTTGCACAAGCCCCTGTTTTTCGATAACCAGATTTCGCAATTGCTGCTGAGATTCTCCCGGAAGGTGTGCAGTGACTGGAATCCCCTCAATCCGGTAGCGGTTGGGATACCGAGGCACTCGGAACGTTTGTGTGGCACCGCCAAGGTTAACCTCCAGTCGAGCGCCGCCTCTGATAAGACTGACCGTCTCCTGATACCCTGTATCGGGGCGCTGGCGTGAGCTCTTTATCCAGAGCGCATCATATTTTTTAACACTGCCGGATTCAAGGGCGTTCTTCCATTTAGCCAAAAAGGCAGTCGGGGTTTCACTCGAACTCATCAACACCACTAAGAGCACGACGAAAGCGATAACAATGGCAGTAACGCTCCCACCCCATATTAGGCTCCGCGGTATCTTAGATTTCTTCGTCCGTACGTCGTTCACAATTTACCCTCCGTGTTTCATTGGGAGACGTGTTTAGAAGTTTGGCACGTTCTCATAAATTTGCCAGATTTCGTGATGGATTTTCCAAGCGTTCCCAACCTCATGCATCCAGACTTCGCGAATCCAGATATTGTAGAGTGCGGTGGCGTTCTCGTCTGCTGCGGGCGTAACCAATCGGGTCAATCGATTTATGCCGATAACGCTTTCGCCCTCCACCTGGATGTCCACTTTGACTTTGCTCCAGGTATAGGTATTCATCTCACGAAGGTCAGATTGGAGTTGCTGTAAATCTATTTTGTTTCGATGTTCTTTACTCTCCTGAATTACCACTTTGTCGGCAACAATCCCGGGGGTATAGTATGATAGATGCGCATCTAAGTTTTTGCTATACCAGGCCTTCTCCCAATTCCCGAGTGTTGCCTTACCGGCTGCAACCCGTGCTGTAGAGAGGGATGTGCGTCCCGTTTTGGGCGGATGCAGGACAGGTTGGTTGTCAACATAGGCGCGCGCCTCTTGTGCTTTCTGTTTTAGATAATCTTCGTGCTGTTTGTCAGTTTTCAACCTACTTGCCTCTGCAAGTTTCTCGGTATAAATCGTAGCCTGCTCGCGGAGCTGCCTTCTCAGCGAATTTATTTCAGCGACAACCGCCCGCTTCTGATGTCCTTCCTCTTTAGCCATTCTTTCAGCGACTTCGAGTTTCCGACGAAGATCCGCGACATCTCTACCGTAGTTACGGAGTTCAGCTTCTGCCCGCTTGGCGCGTTTCTGAATATCATCTAACGTTTTGGAGTGTTCGACGACCTGTGCGCTGTAGGTTGCCAGTTTGTTCTTTAATTCATGGTTCTTTTTTTGAAGTCCGTTAAGGGTCTGTTCCCGCTTGTTTTCATCGCGCCGCAGCACCTGAATCTCCGTTCGGACTTCGGCGAGTTCTTGTTCTTTCGCACCGAGTGTCTGTCGGAGTTTGTCTGCGCCTGCTGCTTTTTGAAGTAGCGCTGCATTGAGTTCAGCATTTTTAGCAATGTAAAGCGCATTTCTCTGCGAGATTCTCGCATCACTAATTGCTTGATATGCGAGGCGGAGTGCTTCGCCGCCTTTTTTCTCGGCGAGTGCTGTTTTCGCGGCTTCAAGATTAGACGCAGCGCCTGCAAAAGCATCGGCTGCAAGTGATGGCGCGTCGACCTCTCGTGCTGCGGCAATAGCTGCCTCTGCGTCGGCTATTGCTGTGTCGACCGCCGAGGGTTCAATTTCTCCGAGTTTTCCGCCACATCCGACTAAACCGAACAAAACGAGGAGCAAGCCGAGGAGCAAATTTCTGCGCAATACCGAGTTACCCCTCCGCAATAAAGCGATGAATTGTTTCATTTTGTGACTCCTTATTCAATGTTTTTAATGAATGGGGTTAATGTTAGTTTTTGTCCACAGAGCCTCTTTTTGATAAACAAATCTTTTGGGATTCGCGCTTTTCACCACCCATTTGATTTTCTATCAACATGCTCCGTACTTGCAATCATCACCTATATTATATAGAATACCATGTCCAACTCACAAGGGGCAAGTCGATCTCCGCATTATTCCAATTTTCCGAACGTTTCAAAATTTTGTTTGACACGGCGTGCAAATGAATGTATAATGTATACGAATCTCTTATTTTCCCGAGAGATCACTGATATTCTCATCCGCGGGAACTGTTGGAGATTTTTTATAAAACCCAAATAACATTTACGCTGACCCCTCCTAAAGATTTTCAATTAGCGGAGAAAAAAGAGGAAAGGATTTTGTGGAAATTCCCAAATTTTCACACTCATATTATGCGATTTAGCTTATTAAGTGTGTTTTTAGCAACAGTTATCTCATGTAACGGTGAACAATTACCCTATGTAACGATTGAAACCGAAAAAGGCAACATTATTATTGAACTTTACCCGGAAGCTGCGCCGGCTACCGTAGCAAATTTTGCGCAACTCATCGAATCCGGTTTCTATAACAACGTAGTATTTCACCGGTTTGTCCCAGGTTTCGTTATACAGGGTGGCGATCCGCAAGGAACAGGGAGCGGCGGCCCCGGATGGAGTATCCCTGGCGAATTCCAAGACCCCGATCTTCGCGAGAAGATGCCGATCCATGAAAAAGGGGTCGTCGCGATGGCACGGACGCAGAATCCTGATTCAGCCGGAAGTCAGTTTTATATATGTCTCAGTTCAGACCCAACCCGCTACGCGCACCTAAACGGCAGCTACACTACATTTGGAAAGGTTATTGAGGGCATAGAGGTCGTAGACGCGCTCCGTGAAGGGGATGTTATGAAACGTGTGGCAATTGAGAACTATCAAGCAGCTGGCGATTGACAGTTAGTGGTTAGAAAACCAGGGCGTTAGTCAAGTTGCGTGCAGAAAAGTGGGCGGGTACGGAATTGTGAGCCGGCCTACAGATACCTGTCAACCAGCAGCAATCAGTTAACGCAAATTTGGAAAGGACAGATAGAAATAAAAATGGAAGAATGGAAACGTCTCGTTAGAGATACAGTTAACACTCCCGAAAAACTCGCAGCTGTCTTCGATGTTGATGTAGAAGAGATGCGGCGCATTCACAAAGAATTCCCGATCCGTATTAACCCGTATTATCTCAGTCTCATAGAAGAACCGGGCGACCCTATCTGGAAACAGGTTGTCCCTGACCTAAAGGAACTGATCAGCACAGGCGTGGAGGACCCACTCCACGAAGAGGACGACAGCGAGGTTCCGAACGTCACACATCGCTACCCAGACCGGGCACTTTTTTATGTGAACTACATGTGTCCGATTTATTGCCGTTTCTGTACCCGTAAACGGAAAGTCGGCGACCCGCACTCAGTTTCTGAAGATAACGTTGAAAGAGGGCTTGCCTATATTCAGGCGCACCCCGAGATCCGTGATGTCATCATCTCCGGGGGCGATCCACTCATGTTGACGGACAAGAAAATAGACTCTATCGTTGGGGGATTGCGCGCAATTGAACATTTGGAAATCATTCGGGTCGGTTCACGCGTCCCGGTGACCTTGCCCCAACGCATCACGCCAGAGTTGTGCGCGATTTTGAAGCAGTATCACCCTTTTTACATTAACACACACTTTAACCACCCCCGCGAGATTACACCTGAGACGGAAAAGGCTTGTGGTATGTTAGCTGATGCCGGTATACCGCTGGGCAATCAGGCAGTCATCCTCAGGGGTGTGAACGATGACCCCGCCGTGATGGTGGAACTCATGAAGGGGTTATTGCGTATCCGAGTCAAGCCTTACTATATTTATCAAGCCGATCTTGTCGTTGGAACAGATCATTTCCGGACGGCTGTAAAAACGGGGTTAGAGATCGTTTCGGCGTTGCGAGGACATATTTCAGGACTCGGTGTCCCGCATTACGTGATCGATGCTCCCGGTGGGGGCGGAAAAATTGCGCTCCTGCCAGACCCTGTCCTCACTTTTGATGACGATGAAATCCAACTCCAAAATTACGAAGGCAACGTCTATAGTTATCCAAGTACGCCGTTTTTTGACGAGGATTGGTAGCAACAATTACTCGCATCAAACGTTATAATGATGTCAATGGTGCTTTGAAATGTCTTTTTACGGATGCAAATTTTGAAGAACCTAATCTGTTACAGAACACGTTATTTGAGGAGGGCTAAACAATGTCGATAAAATCTATAGAGCAAGACTTTATTGATAAAGTCGCGGCACAGATTCGGGTTTTACCCGATGGCAGAGACCGTTTTCGTGTGTTTACCCCTTTCCGGTTTGATGACGGGGACCACATAACTATTGTTCTAAAAAAAGAACAAACCGGCTGGGTGCTTTCGGACGAAGGACATACCTACATGCATCTTACTTACGATATTAGTGAAAAGAAATTATTTCGTGGGACACGCTATCAAATTATTTCAAACGCCCTATCTACGCATAAAGTTAAAGATCGTTTGGGGGAACTCATTCTTGAGGTGAAGGACGGTCGCTTTGGTGATGCATTATACGCCTTTGCCCAAGCACTTGTGAAAACGGGGGACGTGTTATGCTTATCAAAAGAACCTACACGGTCAACATTCATGGCAGCTTTTCAAACCCTGTTCCATGAAGTTGTTCCGGAAGCGGACAGAGATTTCGACTGGAACGATCCAGAACGGGATGAGGCGAAAAAATACACAGTAGATTGTCGTATCAATGGAATGTCTGAACCGCTTTTTGTATATGCCCTTTTTAACAATGATAGAATCCGGGATGCTACAATCAAGCTACAAAAAGTGAAACAGTGGAACATTCTGTTTCGTCCTTTGGGAATTTTTCAAGATAGAGAAGCCGCAAATCGTCAAGTGGTCGCTCGTTTCGACGATGTGTGCCCTGTGCAATTTCCCAGTCTCGAAATAAACCGACAAGAAATTGTAGATTATCTCAGCGAGAACGTCCAAAGCGGACTTTGAATGGTTAGACGTAAGTACCAGCAGTGCGCTCAGTCTATAGAATTCTGATTCCGGCTAATTCGAGCCAAACGCAGTGCTGACAATCACTAAATCTAACACATTCACAACGCCATCGCCATTCAGATCGGGCGCCGCCTCGCCAAATGCATTGCTGACAACTACCAAATCTAACACATTCACAACGCCATCACGGTTGACATCCGCGGGCACGAGAAGACGGGGCTGCTCACGCACGACTTTCAGATACATCTCGCCATCTAAATCGGGTATCTCATGCCAGTGCTGCGGCCCAATACCGCTCTCCCAGCCGGTGGCTTTTTCTGGCAGGTAGACCCGCCGCGTCTTGCCCGAACGGTTGTAGACTGCCCAGCCGTTGGTGAACTCACGGATAAACAGCCCTTCTATGGGAACACCTTCTATGATACTTCCTTTTGGCGTTTGATACAACACACCTTTGCTTTCATCACCCCCCACAGGACGACCCATATCGGCATCCCAGAAATCATACCAGATATGGACATGCTGCAGATATCCATCTATTTCTTTGGGTACCCTATAGATAACATATCCATCCGAGTGTGTCAACGCCATCGTCGTAAAGAGCCGCATCCACCGTAAGTTATTCGGACTTCTAAAGGGTTCAAAGACACCATGACCTTCCAGAACGTTAATAGTGGGTTGCCGAAGGTTTTTTTCATTCCAGAGCAGAAAGTCTTCTATCTCTATGAGTCCCTTGTAGGTATATCCACCTGGGTGATCCCGACCCGTTTCCATATAACTGCCATTGACCCATTCCGTATAACGTGTCAGTTTTGATCTACCCCCATTGACGAGGATCAAGAAGTCTTCCCGAGCCTCTTCTCTAATACCGCGCAAGATGTTTGTAGTGGCTTCTATGATTTCTTCATCCGTTGCCCTATAATTCTCTATCCCCACACCGCGAGTGTTATTATGAGCAAAGTTATCGAAAAAAATCCCTTGGAAAAACCCACAATTCGCAATACCTATATGACGATCTATCAGAAGTTGTTGGACATCAGGATTCAGGAAGTCAATCTGAAATTCATCCCAAGGTGTGCCAGTTTGCATAATGTTCCCATCCGTATCTCTCAACCAAAAGTCAGAATTTGGCGGAAAGAAATCTGAGTCAAGAGAAATATTGAAGTTTCCATTTGTAAGATATATAAAATGGGGGTTGTGTTTGTTATACCTTTCATATGCAGCGCGGGCACTTGGCAAATGCCCATGGAGGTGTATCGCTAACCCGCGGTGCTTGTGTTCCCACGTCACCGCATATCCTTCAGGATCTGCAAAATATGTGATATCATGTCTTGCATAATGCTCAGTCCACACCTCGTCTTGAGGATAAGCATCTGTAAACCACCGAACAGGCTCTTCTTCTGCGACATAACTACTACCGGGTAATGCGACTGAGGGATATGTTCTCTTTTGAATTCTTTCAATCCCGGGAATCCCTAATGGTGGTATCTCGCAGCGCTGGTCGATACGAAGGTCTTCTATATTTACCAACCCCGCTATAGGACTATAATCCCCGATAGGATTACCCAAAAGATGTAAGCTTTTAAGATGTATTAAGCCCGCCAATGGCGATACATCTACAATGTTGTTGCTCGAAAGATGTAAGCGTTCAAGATGTATTAAGTCCGTCAACGGCGATATATCTACAATGTTGTTGTACGAAAGATATAAGATTTTAAGTTTTGTTAAATTAGCCAATGGCGATATGTCTGTAATATTGCAGTTAGATATAAGCAGATCGACTAAATTCGTCAGGTTTGAAAGGGCACTTATGTCGGTTATTTGGCTATTATCCAAAAGCAGCACCGTGAGGCGTGTGAGGTTTTTCAACGGAGAGATATCGGAGATGTTCACATCGTAGAGGTTAAGTCCAGTGACTTTTATTAAAGGACGCAGTGGACTGATGTCCGTTATCGGATTCTTTGCGAGGTTTAGATCCAAGACATTTATAGCAAACGCTAAGCCTTGTAGAGAGTGAATCCCTCTATTTTCTGCCTCGAGACGTTCTAACCATAGAACATTCTCTTTTGTCAGCGGAACAGAGTGAGGCAACCCGATGCTCTCCCGCACGGCTTGGCGGAGATTTGGGTCGGGCATCCAAACTTCAGCAGGTTCGTCCGCCAGGCATAATATCGACAAAGAAAAAAATAGGGTGTAGATACGGTATATCTTCATGAGTGGTCTCCTAACTGAGATTTCTCATAAATCAGAGTCTGCTTAACACCTTTATCCACAAATACAGTATATCCCTGATTTTCAAAAGTAAAACATCCACGGGATCGCTGGATGAAATTGTGATGACTTTGGGGTTCACCGCAAAAGAAAAATTAGAAAATCCTTGTTGCGCCATACGGAACAGAAATCAACATAAAATCGATATGCGATAAGAACCCATTAAACCGCTAACTACTTCTCCGTCGGCTTCAGTTTCTCAAGAAATGGACTCAGTAAGTCTATCGGAATTGGGAACACAACAGTAGAGTTTTTCTCTGCGCTGACCTCTACGAGTGCTTGGAGGAATCGGAGTTGTACGGCTGCCGGGGTTTTACTGAGGATTTCTGCGGCGTCGGTTAAGACGGCAGCCGACTCAAACTCACCCGTGGCGTGTGTGACTTTCGCACGACGTTCCCGCTCGGCTTCTGCCTGTTTCGCCATTGCCCGTTGCATCTCAACGGGGAGATCGACGTGTTTAATTTCCATCGCCAACACCTCGACGCCCCACGGTTCGCAATGTCTTTTGATGATTTCTTCCAAGTCTTGATTTAACTTTTCTCGTTCCGAGAGGAGGTCATCCAGTTCCGCACGTCCTAACACGCTCCGCAGCGTCGTCTGTGCTGTCTGACCGATCGCGAAACCGAAATCTTCAACCTCAATTACCGCTCTATCAGGTTCCTTCACCCGGAAAGTGAGTACAGCGTTGACACTCACAGAGACGTTATCCTTCGTGATCACATCTTGTGGGGTAACATCATTGACAATAACTCTCAGGCTGATACGTTGCATCCGTTCAATCCAGAAGGGTATCATAAACACGAGTCCTGGACCACGGGTACCTGTTAAACGTCCGAGGCGGAAGATGACCGCGCGCTCATATTCCTTGAGAATCCGGACACCTGTGCCAAGCATAATGACAACAGCAACAACAATGGCAAAATAGATTGGATCAATTTGTGGCATACTTTTAACTTTCCTTGTGGTTCGTCCATGGTTTTGAACATCCATGTGCCTTTACGGATAACCGCCTTCTACTCCGTTTCAGGCTCAGTCTTTGATGCTATTAAATATAGCATACCTTTAATTCCCCGTGTGGTTCGCTTCAGTTTCAGGTGCTATCAAGCATCGTAACCAGTGATGTCGCGAGCCTTCTGAAAAAAGTCCCGTTTCCGCGGCGTGTTGATCTGCCACTGCACCGGCACGGACTGGTAACCCTCATGATAGTTGTTCTCACCCGGATCGAAGTAACCCCATGAGGCGTACTGACTCACAGCAGCAACGAAGTTATTGAGCGGTTCATCAAAATCGAAATGATCGTCTTCATTGAACAGAATCGGCATCGGACGGTACCCGGGCACTTGGCGTGTTTCCTGTACCATTCCAATAATACGGTTCGGATCGCTCACGCCGTTGCCATGAACGAGTAGGAAGTCCGAGGAACGGACAACATTCTCAAGTGGCACCCGACCGCCTCCGTAACTCGTCCCTGTGAGGAATCTATCGCCATTGCGCGGCGTTGCCTTCACGCGTTCAATCAATTCATGCACGCGTTGCGGTTGCAGAATCTCATGTGAATATCTCACATTACACTCGTTGTTCACTTCAACGATAACATTGGTGTAGCCCTTATCAAAGAGCCATCCCGTTGCGTTGTCCACAGCCCGTTTGACGGCGTTTTCATCGGTCAACCGTTGGTCCTGTCCAAAATAGAAATAACCGAGGATAACAACCATACCAAGCGCATCAGCAAAGTCGATAATGCGTTCGAGTCGTGACAGGTAACTCGGGTTGAGGCTCCCATCGGCTTCTATACCGGAGTTGTGCCACGGCTGTGCTTTAGAATAACCTTCGGGACTCCCCCCCTGGAGGTTGATAGTGAATGCCAGTACCCCGTGTGCGCGCCAGGCCGGCATCGCAGCCAAAAATTCACGCGTATTACGCTCAGGGTCCCATTCTCCCGTATCCGGATACTTCCACAGATGAAGGGTTTCTGGATTCCTATCATCAAAGATGCCCTGCACCATGCGGGTGTTAATGAGCAATCCTTCAATTTTATTATCTTGGTAGAAACGCCCCGGATAGGTAATTTCACCATTAATGTAGAAGGCATCTTCAACGATGCTAACGGCCGTTTTCATTTTTTCCTCCTTAGTGTTGATTTGAACATTTTTGCGAGTAGCGGTGTTCGTTTGCACACCAAAGGCATTTAAAACCTCTGGCGTAACAGTCACGGTAAGAGCAGCAGTCGTAGCCTGCATCAAGAAACGCCGGCGCGAGATATGCGCGTGTTGTTCTCCGGCTTTATCAGACATACCCATCTCCTCACGATCACGCGTTCAGTTCACCGTAGATTGGCTGATGCCGCATACATCATCAACCAGCGAGGTTAGCAACCTCGCCTATTGTGGCGTATGCTGGTTTGGAGCTACTGAGTCTTTTGCGAAAGTGCTTTAAAGTATTGTCTCAATTGTTCACGATACTGAAACGGAATATCCTCAAATTCCTTGGCATTCGGCGCAGCTTCTAGCTTCCGAACGATTTCGAGCAATTCGGGGTGCAAAGGCGGCGCTTCCTGGGCTGGGGCAGCAGAGGTTTTCGCTACTTCCGCCTTCCGCTGTTTGCCGACATCCCGTTTCTGCAGCGATTTCAGACTATCAAGCATCCGAGTCAAAATCTGCGCTTGTCTATCAAGCACTTCATCATCAAGCCTTCCTTGTTGGAGAGATTTCTCGACCGTATCCATCTCCTGAGCGACATCTTCAAGGCTCCCAAGCATTTGCGCCATTTGTTCAGCGCGTTCTGCAAGGCGTTGCGTGGCCTCTCGGATAAGTTGCTGTTGGGCAGCGAGTTGCTGCAGCATCTGTTGTAGCCCAGGGGTTTGCCCCTGCTCACGCAGCTGTTGGTTTAGACGTTCCGCCATTTGGTTCAACTGTTCCTGACTTTCGGTGAGTTGTTCGAGCTGCTGCATCATGTTTTCAAGCCCGCCTGCTCCCATCTGCTGGTTCATCTGCGCCATCGCTTCAAGGAGTTCAAAGATTGCTTGATTGAGATCGGCGAGCGCGGTTTTCTGAATCGGGAGCGCGAGGCTTGGTTGCCTATCCTCTAAAGCGCGTGCCGCACGCGAGAGTGCATCGCTTGAAGCATTCAGATGTAACACGACTTCAAGCGGCACCTGTATCTGTCGCCCCCCTAATTCCGAGAGTTTCCTTGAAAGTTGTGTAATCCCTTCGGCTGTGGCAATTTCATCCGCTGCGAGTTCTTGCAATTTCAAGATTTCACTCTGGAGATAAGCATTCGATTGCACAGCGACGAGAATGTTGTTTGTTTGGTCAATAACCTTTTCATGAAGATGAGAGAGATAGAGCCCGCTTTCAACGGCTTCACGCATCACAGTTAGCGCCTCGTTTGCGTTTGCACCTTCCATGAATGCCAAAGCGTTATCCAAGCCTTGTGCGAGTTCCGTCAAGGTCTGTTGTGCGCTGCGTCCCGATTCAAGTGCCTCACTGTTCTGTCCGCTTCGGAGGTTGGCACTGGTAGCCTCGAGCGTTTCGGGCAGCCGATATTCATGCGTAAACCGATTGAGACGGAAGATTTCCTCTCCGAGCTGTTCTATTTGCGGTGGCGCGTTTTTGTTGTCTGTGGCGAGTGCTTTCATATCAGTGCCGAGTTTCTCTAATTGATCACTGAGCCGTCCGAACGCCTCACCCACGCGGTCCTCTTTTTGCGCGAGAGCCTTCAAAGGGCCGGATTCAGCCGTTGCCTCGAGGGTGTCCATCAATTCTTTCTGTTGCTCAGCGAGTGCGGCTGCTTGTTTCGCAGCGGCTTCTAATTCCTGTTCAAGTAGGATCTGTTCATAGAGCGACTTGGCGCGTTCCAATTGCTGTAAAAACTGTTCCTGATTGAGATTCGCTTCACGCATTGCCCCCTGTCGTTCAGTCAGCTGCCGGTTCGCCAACGCCTCAGCTAATTTCTGCAAAATCTCTTTATGCTCTTCAGAAAGTGCTTTTTCCATCAGGTTTTGGAGCTCCTGATATTTCTGGATCGTCTCAGTGTCAAAGAGTTGATTCTGATCCATCTCCTCCGCCGTCTGTTGCATGTCTTCGATTAATTGCTTCGCTGTCTCCTCAATCTGCTTTTGGTTTTCAAGCACTTGCTGCATGAGATTTTCATCGTTGCGCGTAAGTTCTTGATTGCTCCTGCTCACCCGCTTCATAGTATCCAGGAGGTTATCGACCAACCCTGTAGCATCCGCCTGTTTGTCAAAGAGATCATCGAGTCCACGCCGTTCTGCTTCCTGCTCGGCAGCAACCGAATCGTACATTTCTGATAGCGATGGAAAACGAAGCGTATAGGTAGGCGACTGACCAATATTGGGGCCAGAGACATCATCATTGTCAAGAGCTTGAACGTAATAAACAAGTATTTCACCCGGGAAAATACCAATCCGATCCACATCCCAGGTATAGCTCAGAAAGACAGATCTGCGGACATCTGCCCCCTCAACTCCCCAACGTTTTAAGGGTACCTTCACTTCTTCAGACCCGTCCACCTCGACACGATAGACAAGTTGGAGTGCTTGTATCCCATAGTCATCTGTTGCCTCCACTTTCAGTTCCACCAACATACTATTATCTAAGACAGTATCCGTCGCCGGGGCGACGATAGAGACATCAGGAACAGTATCTTCAAAAACGGTGAGTGTATAGTTAATTGGGTCCCGGTTCATGAAACCTTCAACGTCGGTGATACGCATCTGGTATCTCTGGCTCTCTTGTGCGATAAAAGATCCGTGGATGCCACGAGGCATTCGGGTTACCTCTGGTAGCAGCCCTTCTTCGCCAGGGCGTCCGTTGGAGGGATGTGTAGCTGCTGTTCTAACCGCTAAGGGTATATCGTCAGATACCTCAAACGCAAGGACAGCTTTTTCAAGCGGTTTGTTGCTCTCCCCTGTCAATACAACCTCTGTTCCGAAAAGCGTCTGAATATCGCCGGTGTTTGCAGGTAACGTTTGAGGCTGGAGCTGGGTGTAAGGAGGATAGTTGAGTCGATACTGAAATTGTGTGACAACCGGTTCATCGCTGATTGTCAGTTGATACTGATCCGACACTGCCGCTGCTACAGAAATGTAGTACTGGAGCGGACGACTCACCCTCTCGAGCGTCACACGGTATGACAAGGAAAGGGCAGGAACCTGCTCGTTACTATCATCTACAGGAACATCGGTTCTCTGCATCAGCACAGATTCCCATTTTGTCGTTGCTGCGGGTTCATCTGTTTCGCCGACTCGGTAATAGAGTTCAACAGGCGAGCCAAAATTCCCGTTTACTTGGGCAGTGATGTTAACGTCGCTGCCTCGTTCTATGTGGGCGTTACCCGGCTGAATTGCTGTAATGTGAATAAGGTTTTTTAGACCCTCGGTGTCCGCCTGGAGCGTTGTAGGCAATGCTCGAAACGCGTGCGCGAAGTTCACGAAAGCAGCAGGGAAGAAAAAGGATACGATCAGAAGAAGCCCTATACCGCCAACAGCGACACATGCATTCCGCCGGATGTTCCGAAACTCAGACTGAAACACCTGTTTGGGCTGTACCTGTTCCATATCTCTGCTGGTTTGAAGAATCAGGTGCTCAATAAATTCTGTGGCATATCCGAGTCTATTATCCGCTAACGTCCGCCAGAGTTGGACGGCACTCAGCATTCGGTTTTCGGATGCAAACCCGCTTTCCGCTTGTGTCGATTCAAGGCGAGCTGCGACCGCTGCATCCGTCAATCTACGGCGGAGCGGCAGCACAAGTGCGCGGACGACCACATAGCCAGCCACACCTATTGCCAGCAGCAGGATGCCCATACGTATCCAGTGCGAGAAAGGAAGTTGCCACATTTGTAAGCGCAATGCAAAAACGAGGAGGACACCGGTTGCGACAAATGCCAGAGTGCCAATACACTTCAACAAGCCTGCTGAGAAAATGAGCCATCGCCATTGCCGCCGAATCGCACGCAGCTGCATTATCAGGTTTTTGTAAGCATGATCTACATTTTGTGTATTCATGAGGTGTTAATTGTAATCAATCGTATGAAAGTTCTCCGTATGGTATTCCCCGGAGTATTGGTTAATTAGAAACGGGAACCGTAAGTGCCCCGACGCTCTCTTAACTCTTAATCCACAGCCCTTCAATGCGTCAGGGCATAAACAGCAATGTTCACCGCCATTTTTGCAGCGAGTTCTCGAACCTGCGGCGTATCCTGTGGATGTACATCAGCATCCTCAAGCCCATCCCCGATGTCAGCGCTATAAACGTAATAAACAACCATTCTTCCATCGTGAAAGAGTCCAAATCCTTGTGCGGGTTCACCGTCATGCTCATGAATCTTTGGCAATCCCTCCAGTTCATAGAAGCATCGGTAAATTAGATGTGTGTTCGGTATAGGTTGTAATTCCTGATTAGGAAACACACGCCGCATTTCACGGCGGAAACTTTCATCAAGTCCGTAATCATCGTTGGCAAACAGAAATCCACCGTTCATGAGATAATCTCTCAAAATCTCAACTTCACTTTCAGTCAACCGGACGTTTCCGTGTCCTACAAGGTAGAGCATCGGGTATCGGTAAAGGATGTGATCTGCTAACTTAAGGATCACCCGATCTTCAGCGGTTTCAATATCCGTTCGGGTGCGAAGGAGATGAAGCCAATTTTTAATTGTCGTCGCGTCTCCATACCAATCGCCACCACCGCCATAGTGGACCTGGGCGATAGTGAATTGCTCCCCGGCTTCTGGTGCGCCCACTGCTATGTAAAAGAGGAGGCCCCACACAAACAAGGAGCGTCGCCTCTTCATCAATCGTCCCATCAAATATTTCTCCTTTTCGCGATCAAGGGGCTCCGCTTTCAGCAGTCCGCAATTTGCAATTAGCGATTTGCTATATCAACCCCATCCGCTTACGCAAGAACCATTCAGTGCCTAACAACCCGACTACAGCGAGGAGAATTAGCGGATGTGCCCAGAGTTCACGTTCAGCGTCAACAAACACAGGGTTTTGGACATCGGCAATGTTCTCGGGCAAGGATTCCGCGTCCGCCAGGGTGAAATAAGCCCCCCCCGTCTGTTCAGCGAGTGCTTTCAGCAAGCCCTCATTGAGTTGCGGTGCTTCCAATTCTGCAAGCTGCGGATGGGCATAAATATCAATTTGATCTTCTGCCAACGTTACGTCTCGGTTTCTGCCAACTGCCCGAATCCGGTAAGTTCCTTTCTGTAGGAGCTCGAATGTGGCAGTATAGCGGTTCCCGATGTCGGGCGTTATGCGCGGCTGCGATACCGATCCGTCCGTATCCCCATCCGCGCTGCGAATGTGACGTTGGAACGGCGTTCCTTCAGGCGGGATTACCTCAATCTGAACCGTTGCATCTCTTTGTTGCTGATGGGTATCAGCATACAGATACGCCGTAACCTGAGCGACATCTCCTACGGTATAGGTAGAGGCATCCGTGGTGAGGTAGAGCTTCTTGTCATCAGTATGCGTCGCCATCCATCGGATAACCTGTGCCCAGAAACGCGGATAGATTGTTCGATAGCGGCTGTCTTTAAAAGGCTTAACGCCGAAATCCCAGTTCCAGAGTCCTTCCGCCGCGATAAGCAGACTTTTTCCCAAACCCGATCGCTGAAGCACTAAAACGGGTGCCCCTGCTCCGTTCTCCATCAGGACAGTCGCACCGCCTCTGAGCCGAAATTCACTAAAAAACCGCGATAAGGAAACAGGAACGTTGCGCCATAGGGTGGCGTTATTTGC
This sequence comes from Candidatus Poribacteria bacterium, assembly GCA_965202725.1. Taxonomy (GTDB): domain Bacteria; phylum Poribacteria; class WGA-4E; order WGA-4E; family WGA-3G; genus WGA-3G. The sequence goes on along the minus strand of OZ241845.1, from coordinate 1,045,254 downwards.
CAGTGTGCTTCCGCTATCACCCATTTGGAGCATCGCATGAAACAGCCCAGATTGCGTCAACTGCAAGGTGAATTCCGCGTCGTGCACACGACATCCATTTGTGGGTATCTCAATCGGTAATAAGCGCGCCAATTCCGTGTTTCTCAACCCGTTCGCGCCGAGCGTATTCCGAGATGGCAGAAAAATAATAGGCTTGCCTTGGACTTCAACAAAATCAACGATTGCGAGTTGCTGCGCCTCAGTCAGATGCGCATCTCCTAAATCCCCTAAAATCAGCACATCGTATGTAGAGAGTTCTGCAGCGGTCTCCGGAAATCTCGGTGCTGCGGATGCCTGTGTAGCTTGCGGATAATAGCCATCTAAGCGTTCGATCGTCGTATCAGTACCTACCCGTCTTGAGCTGCCCCGCGCCAAAATTGCGCAGACCGCTTCAACGTCTGGATCACGCGCTAACGCCCGTTTCAAGAAGGTATAATCCCATCGGGGTCTACCTTCGAGATAGAAAACGTTGAGTTTCGCCTTCACCACCTTCACCGAAAACGTTTTTTGGTTGTTGGCCTCCGTCAGTTCACCGTCGAGCGCCGGAAGTGTGAGGGTGTACTGGAAGTTGCCTTCGACCTGTGGTGTCACCTTCAGTTCAACCACCTGTTTTGTAGTGGCACTTGCCCGAACGTCTGCCCCTACGGGGGTGGTCGAAGCCTGTGAGCCCGGTCCAAGAGTCAACGTTTCAGCAGCTATGAGGGTGTTTCCCTTCGATTCTTGCAAAGACAGCCGAGTCGTCTTACCCGTATAGCCGGTTTGCGTTACGTTCACACGGATGGTGCTTTCGTGACCGGCGTAGGCAATCGGTGCATAATCAACGTGTTGAATCTGAACGTCCTTTGGTGGTTCGAGCGCCCCGACACCTACCGCATAGATTGGTGTTTCTAACCCAGCAATAGTTGCGAAAGGAAATTGTCCAGAATTGTGTCCCCCATCCGTTATGATCACAATACCTGCAGCCTGCTGCCCTTTCCATGTCGCTGCTGCTGCTTGTATCGCGCCACTCATATCAGTAAGTGCCCCCTCAGGTTGAAACTGAGGCATTTCAGAATCAAGGTTTCGTGCAAGCGGGACGCTTTGATGGAGCCCGGTATCGAAAGGATAGAGATGAACCTCAAATCGAGCCTGCAACGCCTGAAGGAAACCCCGCGGCAGATTAAACAAGAGTTGATTCACCTGACTCAGCCTCGACACGGGTATGTCATCAGTGGGTTCATCCACAAGCTCCATACTTCGCGAGGTATCTACCAAAATGGAGAGATGTGTTGGGGGTGTCATGTCCTTTTTCTCAATAACGACTGGGGCTAACAGACAAGCAAGCAAGATTGATGCTGAGAAAATTCGTAGCGCAACAAGCAGCACCCGATATCTCGGATGCATCGGACGGGCTACCCGGAAGTAGACAAACACAGTTATGACGATGGCAATGGCAATGCCGAGTGCAATTGCCCACCCGGGCCAAAAATAGGTGAATCGCATACCTCTTCTAATTCCTTTCTCCACATATTATAGTCTAATTGGCAGACAGATGTCAAGTGATTGTTTGTCAGTAGTTGTTAACGTGCGTTTGGAAAAAACAGATTCCCTGCTTCTCATAGGTACAGGTCCCCTTGCCCATACGGGTTACGTTTCGGAAACCCTACGAAAACGTTCACACCTTCTTCGCAGGTGCTATCTATCACACTCACGTTAAGCGAACCCAAACCTATGTTGACAATCCGAAATATGTATGGTAAAATACGTCCAACTCAAATTCCATTATAGACATGGAGCACACTATGGCAGCGGAAAATAATAACGATGGCACGTTTGAAACCCAGGACTCGATACAAGCAAAAAGCGGGGTTATCATCAACGCCTCACAGATACAGTCGCTTGATATTAGCGATGAGTTTACTCGGATGAAAACAGCGACCGGTTGGAAAATCAAATTAGCAACGACAACCCGCGTCACTATCAGTTTCATGACGGGCATGCGAAAAATTGAAACAACGTTAATGGCAAACGATGTTATTGAGCGGGACGGAGACGACCTAATTTTGCTTCGCAATCAACCGACAGATATGTACCGATCGCAGCGGAGTGTATCCTCACTTGCCCGAAGCAACAAACAGGCCCTCGCTTCCCCGTCAACTGAAGATAAGACAGTCTAATTTTTTTCACAGAAAGGTGTAAGGTGTAGGGATGGCACCCAGTTTAGAACGCATGTATCGGTTTCTATCCAGCTTAAAGGGTGGAACACTGGTCCCGACAGAGATCGTGCTGAGCGCCGAAAGTTATTCGCAAATTGTTAAGGAACTTTCGGAAAAACTGGGCACGCAAGGGCTATCTCACTTGCAGGTGGCACATCACCTCGCCTTGCCACTCTCTATTGAACAAGAGAATACGGATTTGGTTATTCTCAAGGAATTAATCCCGAATCCGTGTCCAATTTGCCACCATCGTTTGACGTTCCTTCGCGAGACAATTGAACGTTTTGAAAAGGATACCTCACATTTAGTACGCTGCCCAATGGGGCACCGTTACCAAGGTGAATTGAAGGTTTACGCTCTGAGTCTCTTTCAAGGAGAGGTGGTCGACATCGAGAAGCCTATAAAGGTGTGTCCAGAATGCGGGAGCGAGAACATCCAGTATCTGGGACCACAAGTGATGTTTTGCCTTGATTGTGATTGGGACAGCGGGATGGAAGCCCGCTATCTCATACAAAGATGATAGGTGCGCTTGAACAGCACACCTACCGATGAATCTCCTAATGGAAGTGGCCCGCGTGCGGATCGGCTGCAGCGGCTGCTGTGTCCGGGGGTTCTTCAATCTCTGTAACAAGGGTTTCTGTTGTTAAGAGCAAGCCCGCAATACTGGAGGCGTTCTGAAGCGCTGAACGGACAACTTTTGTTGGATCGGCTATTCCTGCTTCAAGCATATCGCCGTATTCATCTGTTGCTGCGTTGAAACCGTAATTGCCTTCACCCGCCTGTACTTTTGCAAGCACAACTGCACCTTCTAACCCCGCATTCTCAGCGATCGCACGGGCGGGTGAGAGTAAGCTGCGCTGAACAATATCAAGCCCGGTATTTTGGTCGCCCGCCAATTCCAGCCGGCTAAGCGATGCTGAGGCGCGTAAGAGAGCGATCCCACCCCCCGGGACGATGCCTTCCTCAACAGCGGCGCGCGTTGCTGCGAGCGCGTCTTCAAACCGAGCTTTCTTCTCTTTCATCTCGACTTCCGTAGCAGCACCGACGTTAACCACAGCGACACCGCCCGCAAGTTTCGCGAGGCGTTCCTCTAACTTCTCGCGGTCGTATTCGGAAGTCGTCTCCGCTATTTGCGTCCGAATCTGTGCGACTCGCCCTGCAACCGCCTCTTTCGCACCACTACCGCCAACAATCGTCGTGTTATCTTTGTCAACGACGACGCGGCGGGCTGTGCCAAGCATGCCAACGACGATATTCTCTAAGCGGATACCCGTCTCTTCCGAAATCACCTGCCCATCCGTGAGGATTGCGAGGTCTTCTAACATCTCTTTGCGCCGATCGCCAAAACCTGGCGCTTTCACAGCCGCAACCTGAAGCCTTCCACGAAGTTTATTGACAACCAAGGTAGAGAGGGCTTCACCTTCAACATCTTCGGCAATAATGAAGAGGGGCCTCCCAAGTTGCATCGCCTTTTCCATAATCGGCACAAGGGTGGCAACGGAGCTAATTTTCTCGGTGTTGATGAGAATATACGGGTTCTCAAATTCGACAACCTGCTCCTGCACATCTGTTACGAAGTTCGGCGATAGGAAACCGCGATCAAACTGCATTCCCTCCACAATATCAACCGTGGTTTCGGAGGTTTTGCCTTCCTCAATCGTGATGGCACCGTCTTCTCCAACCTTTTCAATCGCTTCAGCGACGATGGTCCCGATATCGCTATCATTTGCTGGATCGTTTGCAGCGATTGCGGCTACCTGTAGAATTTCCGCATGTGTGCTCACCGGACGGCTCTGGGCAGTGATTGCATCCACCGCAGCCGTTACTGCTTTATCTATACCGATCTTTAGCTGCATCGGATCCGCGCCGGCAGTGACGTTCTTGAGACCTTCATGAAGAATTTCCTGCCCCAACAGCGTAGCCGTCGTCGTGCCATCTCCAGCCACATCGTTGGTTTTCGTCGCGATGGACTCAAGCAGTTGGGCACCCATATTTTCGTACGGGTCCGGGAGTTCAATTTCTTTTGCGACGGTGACACCATCGCAGGTTACCAACGGTGCTCCGAAAGATTTCTGAATAACGACATTCCTTCCACGGGGACCAAGGGTAACCTTCACGGCATCGGCGAGAGTATCCGCCCCCCGTTTGAGGGCCACCCTTGCTTCTTCATCGAAGATAATTTGTTTTGCTGGCATTGCATTCCTCCTATATCTGTTATAGTGTTGTGATCTTAAAATAAAAAGGGCCGCGCCTAAAAAGGCTCGTCTACTTAAATTATAGCATACACGAGGGATGAAAGTCAATTTTTAAGGCAACTCCCCCAAAATCCTGGCAGGCTCCACATACAACGTCTTTTCGCGCGTATAATGCACATACCCGGCGACGTTCCCCTTACGTTTCACTACATACCGCGCCCACGTATAATCAACAGGCACGTTGCTGGCATGATGCGCTTTGCTGTAGTAGGCAGCGAGTTGCGCAGCTTGCAATAATGTCGGCATCGGAATATCTTGCCGGTTCTCCGGGTTACGGATAATAACATGAGAACCATGAATCTGCTTTGCATGCAGCCACATATCGCGCGGTTTGGCAATCTGACGCAAGAGCAGATCGTTCGATTGGCTATTACGCCCCACATATATCTGAAACCCGTTGGGAGAGGTGTATCTGCGGAAGGGACCTTCGCTCGTCTCCTGCTTCTGCTTTCCGTGCCGGGCTGCCTTAATATAGCCGTTTTTAACAAACTCGAGGCGCAGCTGCTGCAATGCTTCTAAAGTGTCAGCGTCCTCCAACCGAGAAGCATAAAGCTGGAGCACCTCCTGTTCCGCCTCCATGTCCGAAATTAACTGCAGGATACGCGAGCGCCCGCGTTTTGCTTTCGTGTACTTCTTGAAATAGGCTTGCGCATTGTCGGAAGGTGTCTGTTCCGGATTGAGTGGGATTAATAGCATCTCTAATTCAGGACTGTAGTAGTTTTGCAATTCGACCTCTGTCTGTCCACGGGTGATGGTGTGTAAATTGGCGAGAAGCAATTCACCTTGAATGCGATAATGTTCAGATTTTTCGGCACGCGCTAAGTCCTTACAAAGGCTATCTGCTTTCCGTTGGCGGAGAGTCTCTTGTCTCTTCAACGCCTGTGTGAGGGCACGCCGTTTTGAATCCGTCTGTTCCTTCAACGTAATTGCACCATAGTAAGCACTGAGTGCCTCGCTCATTGTGCGAAAGGGTTGACAGGTGGCTTGCGGGAATTGATATAACGGCAGCGGGGCCACTGCAATCGGTTCGCCATTCGCCATAAGCAGTTGTGGTGTGGCATGCGCCACATCAAAATACGCCATAACCTGCTGATAGGCAGCCCAGAGTTCTGTATCCGCTGCACGTGCGACAACCTCTTTTGCGAGCGTCGGACTGAAACCGTCAATGGTATTAAAGAGCTGCCGCCAACTCACCTGTTCCCGTCCATCAACGAGTTCAGTCAACGTTGCTTTGTCTAACGTTAGCGGATCTGCCTTGGCTTGCTGTGGTGGTAAGGTGTAGGTTTCACCCGGCATAACCTCGCGATGCCGACTCATTGTCTCATCAATGCGCTTAAAACTTTCCAAAATCCGATCATCCGCTGTGTCAATGAGGATGATGTTGCTATATTTGCCCATGAATTCTGCGATAAGGGTTTTTGGAGAGGGTTGGAGGTTGTCGGAGACGGGTTGGACGGTTATCTTAAGTATCCGATCCCAACCGGTTTGTTCAATCGCAGTAATTGTGCCACGTCTGAGATGCGTTGTGAGGAAATCGGCAAGGTAAGACTGCTTCTGTCCGGGCGATGCTCTGTCGATGAGATGCGCTCGTGCATGCTGTGGATGCGCTGATACGGTGAGCCAATGCGTTTCTGCTGCGCGCCCAACCTTGAACGAAAAGGTGTCCGCATTCACCTGCTCAATGTGGCGAATCGTCATCCCTACAAGGGTATTGCGCAGCTCATGGACTACATGGCGGAGGGTTAAACTATCGTAAGACACGTTCTTTGCCCCTAATGATACGGTTTTAAGCCTGGCATCACCTTGCGGAGCTGCTCTTGAATTTCAGAAGGCACACGTGGATTAAAGGGGCCACCGCCTCCCGCCTCAATATCGTCAAAGCCACTGAGAAGCATCGCTTCAACGACAGCGGAATAGTTATAGATGCGTTCGTTCATGAAACGGATCTCCTCAAGCGGTGCGATGTCGGCTTCAATGCGTGCTGAGGTTTCATAATCCCCGCGCCGTTGGGCGTTGTTAATCTCGTCCGAGGCGCGCGCGAAGGCGACGGCAATACCGGAGGTATGCCCTGTCGTTCCCAACTGTGCAGGACGTGTACATCTATCTCCGATACCCCACATCACAATCCCACTATCGCCAATCCCTTTTACGAGGGGTTCCACATCTTCTTCACCTGTTCCAATCTTCACCCCAACGAAATGTGGAGAATCGTTGAGCAGACGTATAACGGCAGACAGATCACGTTTCTGACGAAAATAATAGAGAAAACGGGCACCACAAGCCACACCATACGTCTCACCGAATTTCATGTACTCCTCATAAACACCTTCTGGATTCGAGATACCCGTTAACGGCATGAGCAAATACACATCCGGCGGTCTTCGGAGTTCACTTTGTGCTTCAATCAGTTGCCCGGCTTGGCGGATAGGATTTGGAACAATGCCAGACATGAGAACACCGGTGTCCCCTATTTGCTGCCCAGTTTTGTCAATCAATCGGAGCTGCTCGGTTTCACTCATGTGATGGATGAGGCTTGTCCCAGCAATAGCGATCACGCGCTTTCGCCCTTGATCAAGGTAGTTACTCCGCAGCAAATAGTCAATATTTTTGGCATGTCCGGTATAATCAATCTTGTCCCCTTTGAAAGGAATAATCGGAATCGCAGTAACTGTATTGAGAACTTCTAAAAGCTGTAGTCGCTCTAATGGCATAGGGCTCTCCTTTTAAAATGTTTTTCGCAGGGCCAACACGGCTGTGAGCTTTCCTGTTGCTATATCCGTGTGGACATCCATCTCAAATGCCCCCATTTTTGTTGCGATTGGTGTGTTTTGCAGGCGCGTATTGAAACGTTTGGTTGTAATGCGTGCCTCCACAGCACTGACGACATGGTTTAAGAGCAGCATGCCTAATACCGTCCGAGCGAGCTGAAAGGTGTCGTTCGCTTGCTGTCGTAAGTTGAAAGCTTCCAAGCGATGCGGCGAATCAAATTCGATGTCTACGTCGGCTTCATCTTTAAAGGCTCTCGCATCGTCCCAGTACCATTTGCCCGTGCGCTTTCGAGTCTCCTCTGAATCGTAAACATGGTCCCAATTCTCATATTGCGTGGCGTGTTCAAAATCTTCAACCGGGTCCCAATCCTCAAAGGAGCCGGGCCCGTCAAAGATCACATGCTGTCTAACGACATCACGATAGTCCTCGCGCGTGTTTGATGCCCTATTTCGGAGAATAAAATAGGTTGTGAGCAGTCCCACCTCCGCAGCCATATAAACGTATCCGCGTTTGGCACCGGTATAGCGTTGCCCCATACCGGGAACGATGAGTGAGTAGAGGAACGCTTCGTTCGGAGACTTCCGTGGGTGTAAACCTTGTGTCGTTTTCCCGGTAACAGCAGATTGATCGGCGAGCGATCGATTGCCGAGGGCGGAATCCAGATAGAAAGCTGTGAACAGCTGCGCGGCGTGACCTTCGGACGCGAAACAGACACCAGATCCTGAACAGAATAGCAACAGGCTTATTAAAATGTAGGTGGTAAATTTCACTTGTCGTTGTTTCCCTTCTAAAAGATGAACATCACAGTGGTTTCATAGAGGCGCGCGCGGCTTGGACCAAGATTCGGTCCGATTGTAAAGTCGATATTGAATAGATAAACCTGGACACCAAGACCGCCGGTAATGTAATCTGTCCATTCTGGCAAGTGAATGCCGGGTTCAGACTTGTAACCGACCCGTAATGCGAGGATTCCACCGAGCCAGTACTCCAGCCCGAGGTTTTTTTGCAGATGGCGCCACTCAAATGCCCGGATACCGACACCCTGCTCGGAAAGCAGCTGCTCCGACGTGAGCTTCTCTTTCTCCTCTCTTTCAGCGTTAAGCCGTTCCAAGTCTACAGCTAATTGCTGTTCATCTTCTGTCAACTTATCAATATATGCCGTAAGACCACTAACAAAGCGGAGGTGATGATATCTATCTTGATAGAGACTCATCGACGTACCGATCCGTAAAAATCGAGGTAATGGATCCGCTTGGTTCTCGTCAATAAACGAGATACCTGGGCCGACGTTCTGGATTGCCGCTCCGATTGTTAGCAGATAGAAAGGCAGGCGGTATTGCAGACCGAGATCAACCGCATAAGAGCTCCCGCTTTCTCGGCCAAGTACCATCCGAATCATCTTGCCGCTGATACCTGCGGATAAAGATTCCGTAACTCGATCGGCATAAGAGAATGTCAAAGCGAAGTTAGTGCCGAGGCTCTCCTCACGCAGCACCTCAGGCGAATCGGATGTCACCGCGATCGTCCCCTGCCCTTGCAGCTGGAGGGTTGCACCGACAGTGCCAATAGCTCCGAGGGGTATCGCACCCGAGATGAAAGTGTAGTATAGGCCTTCGCCTGCCTCTCCGAAAGGCATGCTGTAATCGGTATAAAACATTGACGCTTGCCCGGCTTCCTTGCCGGCGCGGAGTTTGCTTTTCGGCATATCAGCAAGCCCACTCGGGTTCCACAGCGAGGTTGTCACATCACCGGACATCGCAGAAAAAGCATCACCAAGAGCCCTTGCGCGCGCCCCGCCGCCGAGATTCAAGATCTGGGCACCCGTCCGCCCAGGGCCAGCAAGTGCGATGACTGGCAGAAAAATGGGGGTCAATAAAAGTAGTATGAAGATTTTGCGTCTAAAATAGCTCACTGAATCGTAGCTCCTCTTTATCTTATTTTTATTTGATGTGTTTGACACTTAATATGATAACGCAATTAGCTATAGAAACGCAAATTCATTTTATCGGGTTTACATCGGCACATAGGAAGATGAGCATTGAGTGGCGAAAAGTGCTTTCACAACTCCCGCCCCCCGCAAGCAGGGGGGAGGCTTTGGTCTTACCCCCCCCCCCGCCCCCCCGCAAGCAGGGGGGAGGCTGCGGGAAGTTTTCCGTCTTTAAGCGTTCTGCGGGTCGCGGTCAGCATAAAAAAAACTTGACTTATGCAAAAAACTATACTATAATTAATAAACGGGCGCAGAATGTTCTTTTGTAGCCTACCCCTCGCTTCGCTTGCGGGGGCGGTATGAACGGCACAGCCTAAAACTGCACAGCCTAACAGGAAACCATCCTACAACAATAGCATCCCCCCCCTGCTTGCGGGGGGGTAGGGGGGGTAAGGGCTCCAACAATAGCATCCCCCCCCCTGCTTGCGGGGGACAAGCCTGCACAGCCTAAAAGGAAACCATGCTACGGAGCCTAACAGGAAACTATCCTACAACAATAGCATCCCCCCCGCTTGCGGGGGGGGGCAGGGGGGGTATCGCTTGCGGGGGGGTATGGGGGGGTAAGACCAAAGCCCGATAATGAAAAAAGAGACTTGAACGTTCTCAGAAAGACTTGACAATTTAATCAAAATCATGGTATCATATTCTTAAAGCAAGATGTGAAAGTCCCTGGCTATCTCGGATGCGCGGATGAGAGCCGCGCCCAATTCACTTAAGGACGATTGTTCGATGGAACAACTTTCAAAGAAGGAGTAACGTATAGATGCAAACGCTAAGCCGTTTTTTCATTGGCGTTTTGGTGCTATTGAGTGTTGTGGGGAACACCGCTGCGGAGGAGTATACAACGTGGGGGTTACCCGAAGGAGCGAAATCCCGTCTCGGCAAAGGTTGGATAAGTGAAATAACGTATTCCCCAGACGGCACGCGTCTGGCAGTCGCCGGCGGTATCGGTATTTGGCTTTACGATGCCCGGACGGGGGAAGAGCTTGACCTGCTGACAGGGCATACGGGTTGGGTTAGAAGTGTGTCTTTTAGCCCAGATGGGCGGACGCTCGCAAGCGGGAGTTGGGACGGCACCGTCATTCTCTGGGATGTGAACACGGGGGAACACCGCCGCACCCTCACAGGGCATAGGTATAGTGTCTATAGTGTGTCTTTTAGCCCTGATGGGCGCACGCTCGCAAGCGGGGGTGATGACCCCACCGTCATTCTCTGGGATGTCACCACGGGGGAAGAACGCCGCACCCTCACAGGGCATACGGGTTATGTCAGGAGTGTGTCTTTTAGCCCAGATGGGCGGACGCTCGCAAGCGGGAGTGATGACGACACCCTCCGCCTCTGGGATGTGAACACGGGGGAAGAACGCCGCACACTCACCGGGCATACGGATTCTGTCAGCAGTGTGTCGTATAGCCCAGATGGGCGGACGCTCGCAAGCGGGAGTTCTGACGGCACCGTCATTCTCTGGGATGTGAACACGGGGGAAGAACGCCGCACACTCACCGGGCATACGGATTCTGTCAGCAGTGTGTCGTATAGCCCAGATGGGCGGACGCTCGCAAGCGGGAGTTCTGACGGCACCGTCATTCTCTGGGATGTGAACACGGGGGAAGAACGCCGCACACTCACCGGGCATACGGATTCTGTCAGCAGTGTGTCGTATAGCCCAGATGGGCGGACGCTCGCAAGCGGGAGTAGGGACACCACCATCCGTCTGTGGGATGTCACCACGGGGGAACAACGCCGCACCCTCACAGGGCATACGGGTGATGTCAACACCGTGTCTTTTAGCCCAGATGGGCGGACGCTCGCAAGCGGGAGTGATGACCGCACCGTCATTCTCTGGGATGTCACCACGGGGGAACAACGCCGCACCCTCACTGGACATAGGGCTCCTGTCTGGAGCGTGTCCTATAGCCCAGATGGGCGGACGCTCGCAAGCGGGAGTTGGAGAACCATCCGCCTCTGGGATGTGGACACGGGGGAACAACGCCGCACCCTCACAGGGCATACGCATTGGGTCTTGAGTGTGTCTTTTAGCCCAGATGGGCGGACGCTCGCAAGCGGGAGTTGGGACGGCACCGTCATTCTCTGGGATGTGAACACGGGGGAACAACGCCGCACCCTCACAGGGCATACGGGTTGGGTCAGTAGTGTGTCTTTTAGCCCTGATGGGCGCACGCTCGCAAGCGGGAGTGATGACCCCACCGTCATTCTCTGGGATGTGAACACGGGGGAACAACGCCGCACCCTCACAGGGCATACGGGTTGGGTCAGTAGTGTGTCTTTTAGCCCAGATGGGCGGACGCTCGCAAGCGGGAGTTCTGACGGCACCGTCATTCTCTGGGATGTCACCACGGGGGAAGAACGCCGCACGCTCACTGGGCATACGTGGTATGTCAACACCGTGTCTTTTAGCCCTGATGGGCTGACGCTCGCAAGCGGGAGTAGGGACGCCACCGTCATTCTCTGGGATGTCACCACGGGGGAAGAACGCCGCACCCTCACTGGGCATAGGTATAGTGTCGTGAGTGTGTCTTTTAGCCCTGATGGGCGGACGCTCGCAAGCGGGGGTTGGGACGGCACGGTCCTCCTATGGGCCCTCGCACCCACGCCGGCTGACGCAAACCCCATCGCCTTAGAAGTGCCAGAGGAGCTGCTTATCTCGAATGTGGCTTTTGGTCCTAAAAACGCAACTTACTTCGTTCTCAACGCGATGTATCCAAAAATCACAGGCGTTGAACCCGACGAGGTGCACTATGGCGATTGCACAATCACCCTCGACTTTGAAGGCGTGCCCGATAACACCCTCTCCGACAATAACCTGCTGCCTGTATTGCTAAAAAAATACCTAACGGGGACAGGTGGAAAGACGTTTCTCGCAGATCAGGAAACGTTTCTGGAGATGATGAAAGAGGTCGCTGCGGAGGCCGGGGCGCTTGATGCGTTTTCCAAGGGACCGCAGTATTTTATATTCCCGCTGCACCCGCAGACAGCTGAAGAAAGGATCCGTGAGGCTCAGCAAGCCGCAAAGGCGGAGACGCTGCTCTTTACCATCTCTCATCTGGTGGGGCTGATTCCTGTGTATGGGGCTGCGATCAACTGGGTGGCAGACCTGAGCGTTATCCAATATAAGGCGGTAGTTGGGCTCAACGAGGTGCTGATGGCTATGATGGACCCGGTGGTTCGGTTGAGGAACGTGGTGGTGAGCCGTCAGATTAGATTCCCTGGCATCAGGACTGCTCCTGGGCGGCCTAACGATATAGAGAGTTATGTGTTGATACTCCCAAAGGGTGTAGGGGATGTAGGAGAAATAGGGGTAAAGGTCAAGCAAGCGTATATGCTGTCAAGTCGTGAGGGGGGGCATCAGACTGCGACTTATGAAGGGCGGTATAACTTGCGAACCAACGAGTTTGCTGCGCCGCTCAAACACCTGACGGCGCTTTCCGACTATCCGCCTTTTCAGTTGTTGCCGGCAGAGGTTCAAACCTTTCTGTTGCATTATTTTTCAAGGTCTATGGACGCGGTAGATAGGCCTCTTCCGGAGCGGACTGTGCTGCTGCCGAACTATCCGAATCCGTTCAATCCTGAGACGTGGCTGCCGTATGCGTTGGCGCAACCTTCGGATGTGAGTATATCTATCCATAGTGTAGATGGGGGGTTAGTGCGGCGTTTGGATTTAGGCTATCAGTCTGCGGGGATGTATGTATCTCGGGGGCGTGCGGCGTATTGGGATGGCACAAACGATGTGGGCGAGTCGGTTGCGAGCGGTGTATATTTCTATACATTGACTGCGGGCGACTTCAGTGCGACGCGGAAGTTGTTGATACGAAAGTAGCGTAGCTTTTACTGTAGGGGGGTATCGCTTGCGGGGGACAGAGGGGTAAGAGCAATGCACAGCCTAACAGGCTATGCTACAACAGGATCCCCCTTGCTTGCGGGGGGGCAGGGGGGGTATCGCTTGCGGGGGACAGAGGGGTAAGAGCAATGCACAGCCTGACAGGCTATGCTACGGAGCCTGACAGGCTATGCTACAACAACAGGATCCCCCCCCTGCTTGCGGGGGGGCAGGGGGGGTATCGCTTGCGGGGGACAGAGGGGTAAGAGCAATGCACAGCCTAACAGGCTATGCTACGGAGCCTGACAGGCTATGCTACAACAACAGGATCCCCCCCTTGCTTGCGGGGGGGCAGGGGGGGTATCGCTTGCGGGGGACGGGGGGTAAGGGCAAAGCCGCACAGCCTAACAGGCTATGCTACGGAGCCTAACAGGCTATGCTACGGAGCCTAACAGGCTATGCTACGAAACACAGCCTAATAGGAAACCAGGCTACGAGTGTGGGGTTGGGAGGCGGTATGACCTGTACAAAAAAAAGAAAAAAAACACAACAAAAAGCTTGACTGTTTTGATAAAAAGTAGTATAATTGCAAGACTATTGTTCAATTTAAGAATGAAAACGACCCCGAAAGGAGATGGATTGTGGCACATGCTATATCCTCAAAATCTATTAAAGGATTTAAACTCACCATTGTTCTGGAACCACAACCAGAAGGCGGATTTACAATAACATGCAGGGAATTACCCGAATTAATAACTGAGTGTGACTCCTTAGAGGAAATGAGAGCTAACGTTATTGATGCATTTTACGCTGTTGTCAGCCTCTATGAGTATAAACAACGCCCTCTCCCTATAGGAATCCAAATTTTTGATGATAGTCCCGATACGGATGCTGAAGATCAGCAGCAATTAGAAACAGTGGTAGCTTTTAATGAAGTATCGAATAGTAGCCAAAAAGCTAAGGCGGCTTGGTTGTGAAGAAATCCCTGCAAGAGGATCAGGTTCTCATAGAATTTGGAGGAATCCAGATAAAGAAACGGCAACATCCATTCCAGATTGGCAGGGAAAAGATCTAAAAAAAGGAACTCTCCGAAGTATTGTTAGACAATTGAAGCTTGACTATCAAAAATTTCTTGATAGTTAGTCTGCTAAGGGTAGCAGAGCTACCCTATTTTTGGATAAACATTGAGTCCGAACCCCTTACTTTTACTTTACCTAACAGGAAACTATGCTCCAACAATAGCATCCCCCCTGCTTGCGGGGGACAAACCTGCACAGCCTAACAGGCTATGCTACGGAGGCCTAACAGGAAACTATGCTACAACAATAGCATCTCCCCTGCTTGCGGGGGGGTAGGGGGGGTATCGCTTGCGGAGGACAGAGGGGTAAGAGCAATGCACAGCCTGACAGGCTATGCTACGAAACACAGCCTAACAGGAAACCAGGCTACGGAGCGATACCCGCCAAGACGCTCGAGACGATACCGAAGCCTGCACAGCCTAACAGGCTATGCTACGGAGCCTAACAGGAAACTATCCTACAACAATAGCATCCCCCCCGCTTGCGGGGGGGGGGGCAGGGGGGGTATCGCTTGCGGGGGGGTATGGGGGGGTAAGACCAAAGCCCGATAATGAAAAAAGAGACTTGAACGTTCTCAGAAAGACTTGACAATTTAATCAAAATCATGGTATCATATTCTTAAAGCAAGATGTGAAAGTCCCTGGCTATCTCGGATGCGCGGATGAGAGCCGCGCCCAATTCACTTAAGGACGATTGTTCGATGGAACAACTTTCAAAGAAGGAGTAACGTATAGATGCAAACGCTAAGCCGTTTTTTCATTGGCGTTTTGGTGCTATTGAGTGTTGTGGGGAACACCGCTGCGGAGGAGTATACAACGTGGGGGTTACCCGAAGGAGCGAAATCCCGTCTCGGCAAAGGTTGGATAAGTGAAATAACGTATTCCCCAGACGGCACGCGTCTGGCAGTCGCCGGCGGTATCGGTATTTGGCTTTACGATGCCCGGACGGGGGAAGAGCTTGACCTGCTGACAGGGCATACGGGTGGTGTCTTGAGTGTGTCTTTTAGCCCTGATGGGCGGACGCTCGCAAGCGGGAGTTGGGACCGCACCCTCCGGCTCTGGGATGTGAACACGGGGGAAGAACGCCACACCCTCACTGGGCATACGGGTTCTGTCTGGAGCGTGTCTTTTAGCCCAGATGGGCGGACGCTCGCAAGCGGGAGTGAAGACGGCACCGTCATTCTCTGGGATGTCAACACGGGGGAACAACGCCGCACCCTCACAGGGCATACGCATTATGTCAGTAGTGTGTCTTTTAGCCCAGATGGGCGGACGCTCGCAAGCGGGAGTGAAGACGGCACCGTCATTCTCTGGGATGTCAACACGGGGGAACAACGCCGCACCCTCACAGGGCATACGCATTATGTCAGTAGTGTGTCTTTTAGCCCAGATGGGCGGACGCTCGCAAGCGGGAGTTCTGACGGCACCGTCATTCTCTGGGATGTGAACACGGGGGAAGAACGCCGCACACTCACCGGGCATACGGATTCTGTCAGCAGTGTGTCGTATAGCCCAGATGGGCGGACGCTCGCAAGCGGGAGTTCTGACGGCACCGTCATTCTCTGGGATGTGAACACGGGGGAAGAACGCCGCACACTCACCGGGCATACGGATTCTGTCAGCAGTGTGTCGTATAGCCCAGATGGGCGGACGCTCGCAAGCGGGAGTTCTGACGGCACCGTCATTCTCTGGGATGTGAACACGGGGGAAGAACGCCGCACACTCACGGGCATACGGATTCTGTCAGCAGTGTGTCGTATAGCCCAGATGGGCGGACGCTCGCAAGCGGGAGTTGGGACGACACCGTCATTCTCTGGGATGTGAACACGGGGGAAGAACGCCGCACGCTCACTGGGCATACGGGTTGGGTTAGAAGTGTGTCTTTTAGCCCAGATGGGCTGACGCTCGCAAGCGGGAGTAGGGACCGCACCCTCCGGCTCTGGGATGTGAACACGGGGGAAGAACGCCGCACACTCACCGGGCATACGGATTCTGTCAGCAGTGTGTCGTATAGCCCAGATGGGCGGACGCTCGCAAGCGGGAGTTCTGACGGCACCGTCATTCTCTGGGATGTCAACACGGGGGAAGAACGCCGCACCCTCACTGGGCATACGGGTTGGGTCTATAGTGTGTCTTTTAGCCCTGATGGGCGGACGCTCGCAAGCGCAGGGGATTGGGACTTCACCATCCGCCTCTGGGATGTGGACACGGGGAGACACCTCCGCACCCTCACAGGGCATACGCATTGGGTCAGTAGTGTGTCTTTTAGCCCAGATGGGCGGACGCTCGCAAGCGGGAGTTCTGACGGCACCGTCATTCTCTGGGATGTCAACACGGGGGAAGAACGCCGCACCCTCACTGGGCATACGGGTTGGGTCTATAGTGTGTCTTTTAGCCCTGATGGGCTGACGCTCGCAAGCGGGAGTGATGACAACACCGTCATTCTCTGGGATGTCACCACGGGGGAAGAACGCCGCACCCTCACTGGGCATACGTGGTATGTCAACACCGTGTCTTTTAGCCCAGATGGGCGGACGCTCGCAAGCGGGAGTAGGGACCGCACCCTCCGGCTCTGGGATGTGAACACGGGGGAACACCGCCGCACCCTCACTGGGCATAGGTATAGTGTCGTGAGTGTGTCTTTTAGCCCTGATGGGCGGACGCTCGCAAGCGGGAGTGGGGACGGCACGGTCCTCCTATGGGAACTCAATCCCACTACGCCAACGGTAACACCGGGGGTAGCGCTCCGAGTCAAAGGCGGAACGGCAGAAGACTACACCGACTCGCAAGGCCGCGTCTGGAAAGGCGCACGACAAGCCAATCAACCCTGGGGCGGATGGATTGAAAAACAACCACTCTCCACTACAGACACAACGCTGACACCCAATGCCCAAGCACAGGCAAAAGCAGCTGGCTATGACCCCGAACTCTTCCACGCCGTCAGCTGGGCACGACACCCAGATACACTTCAGTATCAACTCAAGACCGGCAACGGCACATTTGACGTCACCTATCTCGTCAGTGAGCACTGGTTCCCTAACAACCGCGGCTTTGATATTCTCATTGAAGGTACGGTAGTCGAACCATCGTATGTGACCCCAGGGCTGCACGAAATTGACATCAAAACCTACAAAGGCATTGAAGTCAGGGATGGGACGCTCGATATACAACTCAAGGGAAACCCTCAGAGCGGCGCAAGAAATCTGAACCCAATGTTCAGTGCATTAGAAGTGCTCCCTTCCGGAACGGAGCCTACCACTGGCAACAGTGAAATGATTGCCGAGGACCCAACCGCGGATGCCAATCAACCTGTTGCGCCGACGGCTGACGTAAACGCCATCGGTTTAGAAGTACCAGAGGAGCTGCTTATCTCGAATGTGGCATTTGGTCCTAAAAACGCAACTTACTTCGTTCTCAACGCGATGTATCCAAAAATCACAGGCGTTGAACCCGACGAGGTGCACTATGGCGATTGCACAATCACCCTCGACTTTGAAGACGTGCCCGATAACACACTCTCTGAGGCCCAGCTACCTTTATTATTAAAACATCTAAGCCAAGTAGAAGCTGGGGAAACGATTCTTGAGAGGGCGAAAGGGTTTGCCGAGGAGGTGGGGGTGCTTGATGGCTTTTCCAAGGAACCACAGTATTTTATATTCCCCCTGCAAAGGCAAACAGCCAAAGACAGGACCATTGAGATTCTGAAAGAAGCAAGAGACGAAACCATAGTATCTTCCACATCCGCGCTTGTGGGAATGATTCCACTCGAGGAGCTCGAGGTACTCAAGGACCTCAAGGACCTCAAGGACCTAATAGACCTGGCTGGCATACGATATAACACTGTAGTGGCGATAAACAGTATTCTCATATCTATGATGGATCCCGTGGTTAGGTTGACGAGCGTGGAGGCGAGCCGTCAGATTAGATTCCCTGGCATCAGGACGACTGCTGGGCGTCCTAACGATATAGAGAGTTATGTGTTGATTCGCAGAAAACGTGTAGAGCAAATAAAAGTAAAGATAGAACAAGCGTATATGCTGGAAGATGGTAAGGAGGAACGTCACACTGTCACTTATGAAGGGACGTATAACTTGGCGGCGAACGAGTTTGCCGCCCCCTCGAGACAACTGACGACGCTTTCCGACTATCCGCCTTTTCAGTTGTTGCCGGCAGAGGTTCAAACCTTTCTGCTACATTATTTTTCACATCCTATAGGTGCAGTTAGTGGTTCTATTCCGGAGCGGACTGTGTTGTTGCCGAACTACCCAAATCCGTTCAATCCTGAGACGTGGCTGCCGTATGCGTTGGCGCAACCTGCGGATGTCAGTATATCTATCTATTCGGCGGATGGGAGGTTAGTGCGGCGTTTGGATTTAGGCTATCAGTCTGCGGGGATGTATGTATCTCGGGGGCGTGCGGTGTATTGGGATGGCACAAACGATGTGGGCGAGTCGGTTGCGAGCGGTGTGTATTTCTATACGTTGACTGCGGGCGATTTTAGTGCGACGCGGAAGTTGTTGATACGAAAGTAGCGTAGCTTTTACTGTAGGGGGAGCTGACTGCTCATTTGTAGCCCTTACCCCCCCTGCCCCCCCGCAAGCAGGGGGGTAAGAGCAATGCACAGCCTGACAGGCTATGCTACGAGTGTGCAGGCGGGGGGTATGAGGTGCACAGCCTAACAGGAAACCATGCTAACAATCAACTTTAGCAGGCTTTATGAACTTTATCCGGTTTGACTGCACAGCCTGACAGGCTATGCTACAACAACAGGATCCCCCCTGCTTGCGGGGGGTAGGGGGGGTATCGCTTGCGGAGGACAGAGGGGGGTAAGAGCAATGCACAGCCTGACAGGCTATGCTACGAGTGTGCAGGCGGGGGGTATGAGGTGCACAGCCTAACAGGAAACTATGCTACAACAACAGGATCCCCCCTTGCTTGCGGGGGGGCAGGGGGTATCGCTTGCGGAGGACAGAGGGGGGTAAGAGCAATGCACAGCCTGACAGGCTATGCTACGAGTGTGCAGGCGGGGGGTATGAGGTGCACAGCCTAACAGGAAACTATGCTACAACAACAGGATCCCCCCTTGCTTGCGGGGGGGCAGGGGGTATCGCTTGCGGAGGACAGAGGGGGGTAAGAGCAATGCACAGCCTAACAGGCTATGCTACGAGTGTGCGGGCGGGGGTATGAGGTGCACAGCCTAACAGGAAATAAGGCTACGGAGCCTAACAGGAAATAAGGCTACGGAGCCTGATAATGAAAAAAGATACTTGAAGCAAAAGAGGGTACTCCCACGGAAAACTTTCTAAAACGTCAGCAACATTGGATACTGGCGGTACTCTCAGCAATCCTGCTACTTCTCAGTTTCCCCAACGCGAACCTTTTCCCGTTGGCTTGGGTTGCGCTTGTACCGTTTTTTATCGCCCTTAGGCATACAGCGAATGGAAAACCCACTTTCTGGCTCGGTTACCTCACGGGTCTACTCTTCTTCGGAGGGCTGCTCACTGCTATTGCCCTTCTTTATCCTTATGCGAATATCTTCGCCACCCTGATCGGCTACCTGCTTCTCGTCGGTTATACCGCCCTCTATTTTGGTGTTTTTCCAGCCCTGATGCGAATCGTGCCGTGGCGTTCGGGGCTCCTATTTCCGGTCGCCGCAGCCGCTCTCTGGACAGCTTTGGAATGGGTGCGGAGTTGGATGCTAACGGGATTTCCGTGGGGTAGCATCGGTTACTCGCAATGGAATAACCCGATCGGCATACAAATCGCTTCACTTGTGGGTGTACACGGCGTTAGTTTCATCATCGTGTTTTTCAACGCCGGTATTGCCACGATAATTTGCAACCGCCATCGGTGGCGACAGGAGATACCCGCCTTAGTGTTACCCCTAATTTTGACGTTCTTCTGCTTTGGTTACGGAGGCTTGAAACTCCGGGATGCCCCCGCTATAGACAGAAATTCGGATATGACTGCTTCCGAAGCCTCCCAAACTTTAAACATTGCCCTCGTCCCCGGCAATATCTCACAACCCTCGAAATGGGATGTTCGTCAATTCCCACAGATATTGCAGCACTATATCAACCTAACACATACAGCAGGTCAGGAAAACCCGGATATCATTGTGTGGCCCGAAACAGCTATAAGAAGTGAGGCACTGACAGGCGAGTGGCCCACCTACTATAGCAGATTCCGCCTCATGCTGCGCGATATAGCTGTCCCAATACTCATTGGGACAGCTAACGAAGGCGACGAAATAGATGAGACGATCGGTAAATTCTACAGACGCGCTGTGGAGAAACAGAAGGATACCAACATATACAACCGGGTTTTGTCAATATCCCCAGACGGCAAAATAACCGGTGGATACGCGAAGATGCACCTCGTTCCGTTTGGCGAATATGTACCACTCACACACCTGTTGCCTGACTTCATCCCCAACTTTATCCAATTTAAACCCTTCGCTCGCGGAAAATCAGTAAACCTTTTGCCCGTGTTTAACGTTAAAAATAGTACAGCCCGTCAAAAAATAGAAGTCGGGGCTTCTATCTGTTTTGAGTCGGTATTTCCGAACGAATTTCGTAGACCCGTCCAAAAAGGGGCACAGATCATGGGAATCTTCACAAACGACGCGTGGTTCAACGGAACGGCTTTCCCCGAACTGCACTTGTCTATGGCACCCTTTCGTGCCGTTGAGAACCGAATCACAGTATTTCGTTGTGCCAACGGTGGATTTACATGCGTCATAGACCCGTTCGGTAGGATAACGTCCCGGTTGATAACACCGGATACGACGCAACAGGTGCTAATGGCATCCGTTCCACTGCTATCAGCCTCAGGGCGTAAACATACGTTTTATACACACTATGGCGATTGGTTCCCGATTCTCTGCGCGCTCATCTGTATTGCCGGGTTCGGCAGCCGAATCGTTCTACGATATCGCCGTAGAGACCCTTAACGACTTATGAGGAACGACATGCTTGTAGATTTAAAGACCCAGGTTGAAGAGATGCACATCCGCCTCTTAGAAATCGGAGGTTATCTTTGACCTGGCTGAAAAACGGAAAGAACTCACTGAGCTCGAAGAAGCGACGCTCGCGCCAGATTTTTGGGGTAACTCCCAACGGGTACAAGAAGTTCATCAACGTATCTCTGTTCTCCGAGAGAAAATCGGTGCTTACGAGACGCTCAATCTCAAAATTGAAGATATCCAAACTTTACTAGAACTTGCCAGTGAAGAAAACGACGCGAGCCTACAGACCGAAATTGCAGACGGGTTAGCGTGTATCGCAAGCCACCTTGAGCAGATGGAACGCCAATTAATGCTAACGGGTGAGTTTGACGAAAATAACGCGATTCTCAACATACATTCCGGAGCAGGCGGCATCGACGCACAAGATTGGGCGGGGATGCTGATGCGGATGTACCTCCGTTGGTGCGACCGGCGCAGCTATCAGATCGAAATTGTCGACCTCACTGCCGGAGATGAAGCCGGTATCAAAAGCGCCACCATCCTCGTTAAAGGCACCTCAGCCTACGGGTATCTACAGGCTGAATCTGGCGTGCATCGCCTCGTCCGATTATCACCTTACGATTTCAATAAACGTAGACACACCTCCTTCGCCGCTATTGACGTTATGCCCGAAATCGACGACTCCGTCGAGGTCGATATTCAATCAGAAGACCTCCGGATAGACTTCTATCGAGCAAGTGGGGCGGGGGGGCAGCACGTCAACGTCACGGACTCAGCCGTCCGGATTACGCATGAACCCACCGGGATTATCGTCCAATGTCAAAATGAACGTTCTCAGCACAAGAACCGAGAGATCGCAATGAAACTCCTCCGGTCGCGCCTCCATGAGAAATACAGAGCCGAACGTGAAGCAGAAATTTCAAAACAGCGCAGCGAACGTCTCGACATCGACTTTGGCAGTCAAATCCGGTCTTACGTGCTACACCCCTACCAACGCGTCAAGGATTTACGCACTAACGTCGAAACCGGGAATGTTAACGCCGTATTAGATGGGGCTTTGGATTCATTCATTGAAGCCTATCTGAAAACGAAGGCACAGCAGACATAGCGCAATTCCCAGCATGCGATTCGCTATTTTAGGTTGCTTTCCGAGCAAAAGTGGAGTATAATTGGTATACAGTCAATATTTGGGTAACCCCCGCTCATACGTGGGAAAAAAGAGGTAAACCGTGGAAGAAACGAAGGACTTCATTCAGCAACGTCGCAAGAAACTGAAAGAGCTTCGAGAATTGGGTGTGGAGCCGTATCCTCATAAGTACGAACCGACACATTCGACAGTCGACATTCATAAAGATTTTGGCGATAGACAAGAGACATGCGATGAAACGCAGACGGTCCGAATCGCAGGTAGGATTATGACGAAGCGGGACCACGGGAAAAGCAGTTTTGCCCACCTGCAAGACGGTGAAGGTAGGATCCAGATTTACGTCCGACGCGACACAGTCGGCGCGGCACCCTACATCATCTATAGACGCTTCGATAATGGCGACATTATCGGTGTCGAAGGAACCGTCTTCCGAACGCGGACGGGAGAACTCACTGTGCTTGCTGCTTCCGTCCAACTCCTCTCCAAATCCATTCGCCCCCTTCCGGAAAAATGGCACGGCTTACAAGATAAACAGACACGTTATAGACAACGTTACGTCGACCTCATCATGAACCCTGAAGTCAAGGATGTTTTCCTCAAGCGAACACAGATCGTTCAGGCCATCCGCGATAGACTCAATGCTCAACATTTTATTGAAGTCGAAACCCCCGTCCTTCAACCGATTTATGGCGGTGCAAACGCTCGCCCGTTCACAACGTATCATAACACTTTGGAACAATCCCTTTACTTACGGATCGCAAACGAGTTATACCTCAAGCGCCTGATCGTTGGCGGGTTTGAAAGGGTTTATGAATTCTCGCGCGACTTCCGAAACGAAGGTATGGATAGAGACCATAACCCCGAATTTACAATGCTCGAGCTCTACCAAGCCTACGCTGACTATCAGCAGATAATGGCACTCACCGAAACGCTCATCGCAGAAACCGCAAAAACAATTCATGGGACAACGCAGATCCACTATCAGACACATGAACTCGATTTTACACCCCCGTGGCACAGGCTCAGTATGGTGGATGCAGTTCGGGAACACACCGGCATCGATCCGGTCCCCTTGCCTGCAGACGAATTATACAAAGCCGCTGTCAACGCCGGTGTGGATTTAGCGGGAGACGAGACCAAAGGGGAAATTATCGCTGAGCTCTTTGAAACATTCGTGGAATCCAAGCTGATTCAGCCGACATTTATACTGGATCACCCCATTGAGATCTCACCCTTTGCAAAAAAGAAACCTGAAAACCCAGAATTCGTCGAACGTTTTGAATTCTTTATTTGTGGAATGGAGGTCGGAAATGCCTTTAGTGAACTTAACGACCCTATTGATCAACGTCAACGTTTCCTTGAACAGGCAAGTAATTTAGCGGCAGGGGACGACGAAGCCTTCATGGTAGACGAAGATTATCTACGCGCCTTAGAGTACGGGATGCCACCAACAGGTGGACTTGGCATCGGGATTGACCGGCTGACAATGTTCCTGACGAATCAATACGCTATCCGCGATGTTATCCTGTTTCCACAGATGCGTCCGGAGAATTAAGGATTTTTTGAAGATACAATCCCGTACAGCATACTAAAAGGTGGAGGGTTTTCGGTCACATCATGTTTTCGCCCGATGTTTGAGACGCGTGTAGCGGGTGGGTTCCCCAACCCCTACAATTGCCTGAGTTCTCAACCGCACGGCGGCATCGTCCCATTACTTAAATGAAAACGCTCCAAAAAACAGGAACCTCGTTAGCGTCTTTCTCATCTAATGAGCAAAGAGAACCAATTTGAACCGAGCCAGATCGAAATTAACCAGGGGCCATCGTGAAACGAAATTGTGGGTGATTAGCGAACAGTCTGTCTGCGCTTTACATTCTGAAACGATGCTCAGGAGCCTATAGTTAAAAATATGAGATTTGAATGGTTCGTAGCCTCTCGCTATCTGCGGTCTCGGCGCAAACAGTCCTTTATCTCGATCATCAGCTTCATCTCTATTGGTGGGGTTGCCCTTGGGGTCGCAACAGTAATCCTGGTCATCGCTGTATTAGACGGTGTTGAACATGGATTAAGAGATCGATTTCTCGCAAACGAGGCACACGTCGTTTTCCGCTTACACGATCACAGTTTTTTCGGGGACTATCAGAAACGGATAGAACAGATTGCGTCTATTGCGGGCGTTGTAGCTACATCGCCTGTGATTTTGTCACAAACTGCGGTTTTCCCGGAACATAGCGATGCCATCCAAGATGTGATCTATATTAAAGGCATTGATCCGATTCAAGAGGACACAGTGACAGGTTTCTCACAGTTGGTGTCAGGGTCAACGGATTTCCAAAACTCAGCCTACATCAAAAAAGCGCGTCTCCTCAGAGATGAAACCATCACAGGCGGTATTGTTCTCGGCGGGCGTTTGGCAGCTCGCCTCGGTATTATCAAAGGCGACGTTCTACGATTCGTTGTTAAACTTGTGAAGTCCCCCGTCAACGAATCCATGCTCATGCCGGACTTAGCCAACTTCGTTGTGATTGGGTTGTACGAGTCCGAGATGGCGGTTTATGACAACAATTTTGGATTTATTCATATAACGGATGCCCAAAAGTTGTATAATCAAGCGAACCGAATCAATACAATTTTCGTCCGATTACGTGATGCCGAGTTAGCACCGCAGGCAGCCAGAGAGATTGAGGCCGCTGTTCAATTCACAGTTTTGGAGGGGATGCCCGACGCGAGGACATGGATGGAGCTGCAGGCACCACTATTCTCTGCACTCCGATTGGAAAAAATAGCGACTGTCATCATTGAAGCACTTATCATTTTAGTGGCATCCTTCAATATCGCAAGCACCTTGATTATGACAGTGATGGAAAAGACGAAGGACGTTGGCACGCTGAGAACACTGGGCTCCTCGCGCGGCAATATTATGAAAATCTTCATGATTCAAGGGAGTGTGATTGGAGCAGTGGGGACGATACTGGGAACCGGCCTCGGCCTGGCACTCTGTTGGTTGCTGAGCTCCAATGCAGAGCGGCCCGCTTACTGGTACATGAGTGTCCTCGCTGTGCCCATCGCTTTACAGATACTTCTCGCATTCTGGCGGGCACTGCCAAACAGAAACGGATGGAAGCTTGCAGCCGCGACTTTATGGACCCTCGGAATAGGCTTCGCACTCTACTGCGCCGTCAGGCCGATTTCGTTCGCAGAACTCGGACTCAGCCATATCTATCAGATGAATCAAATGCCGATAAAAGTGAATTGGTTTTTTGTTAGCTTTATCAATGTACTTTCACTCGTAATCTGCTGGCTTGCAACGCTTTACCCGGCATGGCAAGCAGCAAACCTGAAGCCTGTTGAAGCCTTACAACATGAATAACGCAGCAGAAACACTCATCCGTGTTGTAGATTTACACAAATCCTATTATGATGGCGAGGTGGAGCTTCGAGTCCTGCAAGGCATAAATTTTGACATATATACATCAGAGTTACTCGCAGTCGTAGGCGCCTCCGGTGTCGGAAAAAGCACGCTCCTCCATATTATTGGGACGCTCGATCGACCGACAACCGGGAGTGTTTTATACAGCGAAGACGATGTCTTCACCCTGCCCGATAAGGAACTCGCAGGATTTCGGAACAAAGAAATCGGTTTTGTGTTTCAATTTCATCATCTATTACCGGAATTCACCGCGATTGAAAACGTCGCCATGGCTGCACTCATCACAACACAGCATCCGAAGACAGTTTATAAAGAGGCGGAGGCCCTGCTCGATTACGTCGGGCTTGCTGAAAGATGCACACATTATCCGAGCCAGTTGTCTGGGGGCGAACGTCAACGCGTCGCGATTGCCCGCGCCCTGATTAATCAACCCAGCGTCGTACTCGCTGACGAACCAACAGGGAACCTTGACCGGCGCAGCAGTGAAATGGTGCTGGAACTCTTATGGGATTTGAACGCAACATCTGGACAGGCGTTTGTTATTGTAACACACAATCAGGAACTTGCCCAGAAAGTAGACAGGGTTGTCCAACTCGTTGATGGAAAGGTTGTTTTATAGTTATTAGTTACCAAAAGGAAACATATATGTTGATTTATATTGACGGAGAATTTTTACCCAAAGCAGCAGCAAAAGTCTCGGTGTTTGACCACGGGTTGCTCTATGGGGACGGTGTCTTTGAGGGCATCCGCTCCTATAACGGTAACGTTTTTAAACTTGACGAGCATCTCGAACGGCTCTACGATTCTGCGAAATCAATTATGCTACAGATTCCGATTCCTATCGAAACCATGAAGGAAAAGGTACTGGAAACACTCCGTCTCAACCAGCTCACGGAAGCCTATATTCGACTGATAGTCACCCGAGGGGTCGGGGATCTCGGGCTAGATCCAGATAAATGCCCAAACCCGACTATTATTATTATCGCTGATAAGATTACCCTCTATCCTCCCAAATTCTATGAAGAAGGGCTTGAAATCGTAACCGCCTCGGTTCGACGGAATTATGCCGAAGCCATCAATCCACGGATTAAGTCCCTGAACTATCTAAATAACATCTTAGCGAAAATCGAGGGGAAACAGGTCGGCGCAGAAGAGGTACTGATGCTGAATGCTGAAGGCTACGTTGTTGAATGTAGTGGAGATAATATTTTCTGGATAAAGAACGAAGTATTGGTCACACCGCCAGTCTACATAGGGATCCTGGAAGGTGTTACTCGAAACAGTGTCATCGATCTTGCCCGTGAGGCCGGGATGCGCGTGGAAGCGCGTGTCTTTACACGCCACGATCTTTATATCGCTGACGAATGCTTCTTGACTGGCACGGCCGCCGAGGTTATCCCGGTTGTGAAAATCGACCAACGCCCCATTGGAGACGGGCAACCCGGAAAGATCACACAGAAACTTATCGATGCATTTCGCCAGTTTGCACATAGCTACGGAACCCCCATCTACACGGCTGATGTATGAAGCACGCCGGAGAAATATTATCGGCGATCCGTTTTGAATGCTACATTGACAGCACGTCGGCAGCCATCAAGATACAGGAGGACATTTAAATATGGAGGCGCTAAAAAACATTCTTGCGCTTATAATCATTGGGCTGATGGCAATCTCTGCCTATGCACAAGAACAGACAGACACAGTCCTGGGACCGCAACCGGCTGACACCGCGGAACAGTCTGAAGAGACTGCAACGAACCAAGACCCTTCAACAAGCGTACCCGCCCCCCCTGTCGATGCTATGCTCCTCGTGAAGAAAATCTCGTTTGAAGGTGTGAAAACCACTTCCGAAGATATGCTCCGCACGCTCATTCAGACACAGATCGGTTCTGAAGTCTCGGAAGAATTGCTCACTGAAGACCTAAAGAGTCTTTACAAAGACACCGGTTTCTTTTCTGAACTTGAGATTGACGTGAGGCCCTTTGAAGACGGCGGGCTTGAAATCGTCTACAAAGTCGTCGAAAGCCCAAAAATCTCTGGCATCACTATCATCGGCAACGAAAATATAGGCATCGGGAAACTCAAGGACGAACTTATACTCCGACCCTCTGAGATTTATAGCGATCGGCGGAGATGGGAAAGCGAGCGCGCACTTAAGCAGATATACCACGAAAAGGGATACTATCTCGTCGGGATCCAAACGCATCTGGCCACGACAAACACGGATGAGGAAAATGCGGTTCAGGTTACGTTTGAAATAAATGAAGGCCCCAGGGTGCGGATTGAAGAAATCAACTTCGTCGGAAACACACAAGTCGACGGTAATAAGCTGCGAAAGCAGTTGAAAACCCGGATCGGTAAACCGTTCGACCAGATGTTGTTTGAAGAAGAAGACCTATCCCTGAACCTCCGCAATTACTATCAAGATATCGGTTTTGCACAGGTGAAAATTCTGGGCTATGAAAAACGATTTACAGAAGACAAAACAGGATTGATGCTCGATATTACAGTCGATGAAGGCCCCGAATTCATCATCGGGACGTATACACTGGCGTTGGAAGCCGGGGCCAAAACGCTTTTCTCGGAAAAGAAAATACGCAATATGCTTGATCCTGCGGAGGGTGAAATTTTTAACCGGGCCACGTTTGATGAATCCATCGGAAAATTACAGCAGGCTTATCTCGATAAAGGCTACCTGCTCTCAGAGGTCTTACCGATCCCCGTGTTTGATGAAGCGAACGGTATGGTTAACATTACCTTGCAAATCAACGAAGGGGATGTCACAATCATCGATAAGGTAACCATTACGGGGTTAGAAAAAACGAAAGAGTACGTTGTCAGACGCGAATTGGATTGGTTGGGCATTAAATCCGATGAATTATTGGATGTAAAATCCCTGCGTAAAGCCCGACAACGGTTATTCCAGATGGGGTCCTTCATCCGCGCTGTCGACTTCGTGCCAAGCCCGACTGAAGAGAAAAACCGGCAGGAATTAAAGGTAAATATCGCCGAGACCCCTCAGACGGGCATGCTCAGCCTTGGCGGCGGCTACGGTAGTGAAGGCGGTATCTTCGGTGTCGCGGAAGTCGGACAAAATAATTTCCGTGGGCGAGCCTATCGCCTCCATCTCAAAGGGGAATTAGGCACGCGGGATCACCATACGGCTGAACTCAGTTTCGGAACGCCATGGATTTTGGGAACACCAACGCGGTTGAATGCGCGCCTTTACGACAACCGCCGATTCCGTCGATACTACGGAACGGTAGGATCCGCGCTTCGCAGCAGCAACGTTTATGGCACCTACAATACCGACCGCTATATGTGGAGCCGGCGCGGGGCATCCTTGACACTCGGACACCCGATCGGGCAAGACATCGACGCCTCAGTGAGCTTCCGTAACGAACACGTTGAGACGAGCAGCCAAACGCTCAATAACGCAGAATCTTCGTTGTATAATCGCTCCACACGCAGCCTCCGATTCACGCTGGGAAGGGATACGCGAGACTACCGGACATCGCTATTCGATCCAGCAGGCGGTTCATTCAACACCCTCTCTTACGAATACTCAGGCGGCATCTTAGGAGCCGACAATCAATTTCAGAAATACTACGTCGATACGAGCTGGTTCTACACCCCCTGGGGGAACCACGTCATCGCGCTACACGGACGAGCCGGCCTCATGCGTAGCAAAAGCACCGATTCCTATTTTCTATTCTACGAACGCTTTTTCCTCGGCGGTGTAGACTCTATTCGCGGTTATGAGGACTGGGAAATTTATCCCGATCCAGATGAATCCGGTGTTATCAACCCCTACGGGGGCGATAAAGTGCTCTTCGCGAACTTGGAGTATCGCCTCCCGATTTCCCAGCAGCTCACAGGCGCGCTGTTCTTCGATATCGGACAAGTCTGGGATGAAAACACGAAAAACATTTTTAGCCACATTAATATGAAACGCGGACTCGGTGTCGAGGCACGCCTCACTATGCTCGGTATGTTAGTTAGACTCGGGTGGGGTTACGGTTTGGACCGGATTACCGGAGAACCCGCGGGTAAGTTCCACTTCACCGTTGGACCAGGTTTCTAATAGAACGCCGGACACCTCCTTCAGAGGTGCCCCCATTAATTTTCAGGAGACAAAACTACCAATTTCTCTTGCAAGGGAAAGGAATTTAAACAATGAAATTCTTCCAGTGGGGTGCTTGCAAAGCACGCCTAACTATCGTACTACTCATTTTTCTCGCGGCTTTCTGTTTCAGTACGGGAAGCATAGGGCAAGAATCTTTCAAAATCGGGGTCGTGAATACACAAGAGGTCTTGGAAGGTTCTCAACAAGCAACAGACGCTACGAATATACTCAAGGCAGCAAGTGAACGCTTGAGGGCGAAGTTGGACAAACTCGGTGACGACATACAGACATTACAAGAAAAGAAGGCAAAAACCGAACTCTTTGTTGAACAGGCGCAGACGGCAGATTTGGATAACGAAATTCGCATGAAACAACAAGAATACCAACGTGAGGTCGACATTGGCCAACAAGCATTGCTCGAAAAAGAGCAAGAGCTCATGGAACCGCTTTACAAAAGCCTTCAAGAACGGATCAGCAAACTCGGTGAATCCGAAAATTTTGATATTATCCTCGAAAAACGACTCATTACGCTTTATGTGAAAGCAGAATTCGATTTGACACAGCGGTTAATCGGCCTGATGAACGAAGCAAACGCCGAAACCTCTGAATAACACAGCACCGCCTAAACTCCGTGTGGGGGGAGTTGATAACCCCGATACAGGCATACGGCGAAAGGATTATGGCTAAATGGTATGAAACTTAAGGAAATTTGTGAACGCCTCAATGGGGATCTCTCAGGGGATGGGGACATTGAAATTACGGGCGTTTCTGGAATCAATGAGGCGCTTCCGACTCACATTACCTTTGTTGCCAACCCGAAATACCTCGCCGCTATTGCAACGACACAAGCCGGCGCGATTATCATCGGGCAAGGGGTCAATGGGAACGGGAAACCGACGATTCGTGTTGAAAACCCATATTGGGCTTTTGTAAAAGTCCTGGAAATGTTCTCATGGGACAAAAACGACAGCGCCCTGCCAGGTGTCGATGAAACAGCGATTATCGGAAAAAACGTCAAGCTGGGTGAACGCGTCTCAATCCAAGCCTTTACCTATATTGCAGATAACGTCGAAATCGGAGATGACACCGTCATCCAACCTTTCGTTTATATCGGCGAAGGCGCTAAAATCGGTGTGAACGGACTCGTCTATCCACATGTCAGTATCCGTGAAGCCGTAACCATCGGCGACCGTGCGATCATCCACTGCGGCGCTGTCATCGGTAGTGACGGTTTCGGGTTCGCGCCCGTTAGCAACCAGCACCATAAAATCCCTCAGATTGGTACTGTCGTCATCGAGGACGATGTTGAGATTGGTGCGAATACCACTATTGACAGAGCAACGCTTTCGGAAACGCTTATTAAACGGGGCACGAAACTGGATAACCTCGTTCAAATCGCACACAACGTCGTCATTGGCGAAGATTGTTGTCTCGCAGCGCAAGCCGGTATTGCTGGGAGCACGATACTCGGTGACCGAGTAAATATCGCAGGACATGGGGGAGCTGCAGGACACCTCACCCTTGGCGAGGACAGCGTGGTTTACGCGAAGTCGGCTGTCACAAAGGATATGCCGCCCGGAAGTCACCTGCTTGGATTCCCCGCGCGGCCGCATAAACAGGCATTGCGAATTCACGCCGCCACCCGCAAATTGCCTGAATTGCTCCCAGAATTCGCTAAACTCCAAAAACGAGTGGCTGAACTTGAAGCAAAAATTCAAGCACTGGAGAACGCATCGTAAACCTACTCTCGAATCCTTAACCCATGTCTCGCTCAAAACATTAGGGACGAACAGATGAAAACGGCGTTAGCCTATGTTGAACTGGCACGTCCGCTGAACGGAATCATTGCTTTTCTCTCCGCATGGCTCGGTGGGATATTCGCGAGTCAAGGCAGTACGGAAAATCTATGGGATGAACGCTTGTTGTTGGTTGCTATCGCCGCACTATTGCTGCTATCTGCGGGGAACGCCATAAACGACTATTGTGACTACAACATCGACCGGATTAACCGTCCCCAAAGACCCCTCCCCTCTGGACGTATTCAGAGACGAGATGCCCTAATTTTCGCAATAGTTCTGAGCTGTGCCGGGATCTATCTCGGAACACGCATTAATAGCAATGCTACAGCCATCGCGATCCTCGTATGCGCCGCGCTCGTCAGTTACGCCTTCTGGTTGAAACGCACCGTCTTTGTCGGAAATTTGGTCGTCAGCGGTTTAACGAGCGTAACCCTCCTGAGCGGGGGCGTAGCGATAGACTCGGCGCAAGGCACCCTCGTGCCAGCGATCTTCGCGTTCCTTTTCACAGCCGCGAGAGAAATTATCAAAGACCTTGAGGATACAGAAGGCGATAGGAAAAACAACGTTACGACGATCGCGATTCTCAACCGACGGATCGCAGTCGCAACAGCCCTCGGTTTCATGGCACTCGTTGTCCTATTTAGCCCGCTCCCCTATCTGTTCGGATGGTACTCAGGGTACTACCTGTTAGCAGTCGTCATCGGGGTCGATCTGGTCCTCATCGGATTGGCGATTCGGCTATTGCGTGACACTTCCAAAGAAAGTTGTGCATCCATCCAACACTGGATGAAATGGGATATATTTGTCGGGCTCGGTGCAATCTATCTCGGAACTGTTCTATGACAAACTACGATGAAATCATCGCTTTCCTGGAAAGAGAAAACCCGCACACCGAGGCGGTCTCACACTTTAAACAGGCATATCAAACTTTTTTGGAGACCGGCGAATGGCACCCGACGTATCAGATCCACACCACACGGGGGCAAACACTCACTGGAGTCCTACTGATGACCCGAGAAGAAGATCTACCCGACGTTGACTATCGGGTGTATCTCTCTGCTACGGCTGAACGTAGCCTCAGAGCCCTACTTCTCGCTTTTCCGAGACGACACTCTGGCATGTTTCACCTAACGGAGAAATGGATGGCCAATGGACTTCATGATATCTTAGCAGGGGAAGTCATCCATACAGACGCTGGCAGATTTTATCGTGGGGTTAAACGTGGGAGCGCTGCAGGCGCAACGCAGCGAACCGTCGCCAAACGCAAAGACGCAATTGCTGCACACATGCGCAAACTGGCAACCTCGAAGGGCAAACTGGAGCATTCGCAATTTGTTGTCGAAGGCCCCCTGATGATAGAACGAGCCGTTAGTGACGGACTGCCCATCGAAGCACTTTTTTATACCACCGCGCTCCTGGCAACACCAGACGGTAAGGATCTACTAAAACGGGCGCTCGCAGATAATATCGCCTGTTATCACGTCAGCGATGGTGTGATGGGCTCAGTCACTACAACCCGCCCGGTGCCATCGACTGTGGCATCGGTACATTTTAAGCTCAAACACTTTTTGTCAGATGCCGGTGAACCTAATGTTCACTTTAGCCCCCACTGTACACTCCTCATCGCCGAAAACATCGCGAACCCGGACAATTTAGGTATGACGTTACGGACGGCAGATGCTGCCGGAGTGTCCGCTGTCTTACTCAGCAGTGTAGGCGCAAGCCCATTCCACAAAAACTGCATCCGATCGTCACGCGGCGCAGTTGGACGTTTGCCGTTGTATAACGCAGCAGATATTGTCCAGGTAGTTATGGGACTCCGGGCATCGGGGTGGCATGTATTCGGGGGGACATCCCGCGCAACAAAAACGTTACAGACGACAAGCTTCCCACGACCAACGGCAATCGTTGTCGGCAACGAACATACAGGGATATCCCCAGAAGTACGCGAATGCTGCACAGGACTCGTCCGAATTCCGATGGCATCAGGACAATCGTCACTGAACGTAGCAGTTGCAGCAGGTGTACTGCTCTATGAACTGACACGACAGCACACAATTTGACAAATCACCGTAAATATGGTAAAATTTCTATTTAAACGATAGGCGGCGCGCAAGATTGTCAAAAAAGGACAGTTTGCAAGCCGAGATCTAAAACGGTTAACATAAGGACAAATCGCATTTGAGATCACAGTGGGTTCTGAATCACTTTAACGAGGTATTAAAAAAATATAACGCTGGCTATTTCGTCCTAATTGATCCGGAGCAGTGTGAGATCGCAATGTGCGCCACACTTGCAGGTGAGGTAGAGAAGGCTGGTGCAGATGCGATTTTACTCGGCGGCAGTTTTTTAACGAGCGATTTGCACCCGATCGCAACAGCACTGAAGCAGGAGACAACCCTCCCCATTGTCCTTTTCCCAGGGGATTCGATGCATCTGACACCTCACGCTGACGCTATTCTCTATATCAGTCTTATCAGTGGACGTAACCCAAACTATCTCATCGGCGAACAAGTGAAAGCTGCACCGTGGATCCAACGTTACAGGCTTGAAGCCATCCCTACGGGTTACATGCTCATCGAAGGTGGCAGCAGAACTGCAGTCGAATTTATGAGCGGTACCATGCCTATCCCGCGCGATAAACCTGATATTGCGGGGCCCCATGCATTAGCCGCGGAATATCTCGGCATGCAGATGGTGTATTTAGAAGCCGGCAGCGGCGCAGCACATCCTGTCCCAAACGAAATGATCGCTACAGTGAAAGAACAAATCAACATCCCGTTAATCGTCGGCGGCGGTATCTGCACACCGGAAATCGCTTCGAAAAAGGTGGCAGCGGGCGCGGATTTCGTCGTAACAGGTAATGTCCTTGAGAACAACGGCTCTTTTGAACTAATGAAAGCGTTCGCTGACGCTGTCCACGGTCAACAGCGCGCACATTAGCACTGAATTTATATAAAAAAGGATTCCATTATGTCTGACGTTAAAGAAATATACTTAGCAACAGAAATAGAACCGAATCAGGAAACGGGTTCTAACGAGCCCGAAGAAAAAACAGTTGTCGCCCGTATGCGGGAGATCGCAGAAACAGCACTTGATACCATCAAATCCGAAGTGAAAAAAGAGATAGAAGCGCACATCGCACCCGTCGAAGAAACGGCTTCGAATCTCAGTTCAAAAATCAAAGCAGAAGTCGCTGCAACTGTTCAACGCGTGCATGACCAATACGAAGCGGAACGCGAGGCATTGTTTCAAACTGAGCTCGAGAAGGAAGTGGAAGCCGCGGTAGAACACGTCCACGAATCGTATAAAACCGAACGCGATCTCCTGCTACGGACAGCCGCCGAAGCGGAGAATACCAAAAAACGTATGGAAACGGACTACCAACGCAAACTCAAATACGCCAACGAAGAAATTTTGGAAGGCATGGTGCCAGTGCTTGACAGCCTTGAAGCTGCTATCAAGAGCGCAACTGAGACGGTCGACACTGACAACGTTCCACCCGAACTTGTTACCTTCAGTGAAGGGGTAGAGCTTGTTCATAAACAGTTGCTAACCGCACTCAGTAACCACGGGCTTATACCAATTGAAGCCACGGGTAAAACGTTCGACCCGTACCGACATGAGGCGCTGATGGCTATCGCATCAGATGAAATACCAGAAAGTGAAGTGATAGAAGAATTTCGACGCGGGTACATGCTGCACACCCGCGTACTACGCGCATCACAAGTCGTCGTTTCCCAGGGACCCACAAAAGCGGAAGAAGTGACAGAAGATTCAAACGACAACAATACCCCTGCGCACGAAACCGAATAGCACGGGAGGAAGGTATATCTATGGCACAAAAACGCGATTATTATGAGATTCTGAATGTGACTCGTGATGCCGATGCCGATGAAATAAAGCGAGCTTACCGGAAACTTGCTATTAAATTCCATCCGGACAAAAACCCTGGCGATAAAGAAGCAGAGAACAAATTTAAGCAAGCCACGGAGGCTTACGAGGTGCTGCGTACGCCTGAAAAACGACAAGTTTATGATAGGTTCGGACACGCCGGATTAGAAGGAAGTGGACAGGACTTCGGCGGGTTTGGCGTGAATCTTGACGACATTTTCGGAGATGTCTTTGGCGATCTTTTCGGAGGCTTCGGGGCAACCCAACGCACATCGAAACAGGGACGAAGTTTACAATACAACCTCGAAGTCACACTTGAAGACGTTATCCGCGGCAAAGAGGTCAGGATTCAAGTGCCACGCGTGGAAGCCTGTTCGACGTGTGAGGGCAGCGGCGCAAAGCAGGGAACGCCTATTGTAACATGCCCACAATGCTATGGCAGAGGGCAAATTAGCCAGACGCAGGGGTTTTTCACAATGTCCCGAAACTGTCCAAACTGCCGGGGTGAAGGCCAAATTATTCAAGAACCCTGCTCACCTTGCAACGGAAAAGGGATTGTCCGAAATATGACCGACATCAAATTGAAGGTTGAGAAAGGGGTTTACACGGGCTTCAAGTATCACTTGCGCGGCGAAGGCGACACAGGTGCTAAGGGCACACCGCCCGGAGACCTATTTGTCGTTATCAATGTTGCCCCACATAATCGCTTCCAACGCAACGAAAACGATCTGATTACGTCAGCCAAGATTTCGTTCGATCAAGCCGCACTCGGCGCAAAAATCAACGTCAATAGCATTGAGGGTACTGAAGAATTGCAAATTCCACCCGGTACACAATATGGCGCGCAGCTACGTATCTCCAACAAAGGGGTCCCGCATTATAGGCGCTCCTATTCTGGCGATCTCATTGTCACTATAGAGATCGAAACACCGAAAAACCTGAATGCAGCCGAACGCGAAAAGTTAGCGGAATTCGCAAAATTGCGGAATGAATCGCGTCATAGCGAAAACAGCGGATTTTGGGATAAACTCCTCGGGCGCCATGAGAATGACGAAGATGCCTCATAGATAGCATCAGCCTTCACTATTTAAGAATTAAAAAATGAAATGGGCGAGAATCACGGTAATCACCTCCCCAGAGGCTTCTGAGGCGGTCGCGAATTTCCTCCTCGAATTGAACGCCACAGGCGTTGAACTGAAGGAGCCCGACGCGTCCACGGTCAACCTAATTGCCTATTATCCATTAAATGACCGTGTTGGTGGACGCATGCAGAGGCTCCGGCGTTTCCTTTCAGCGCTGCCAGCCTGGGGGATTTCGGCTCACCCCGCCCGCATAGACTTACAACCCGTTAAATCTGAGGATTGGGAAGAAGCGTGGAAAGCCGCTTTTCCACCGCAGCGCATCGGAAAACAGATGCTTATCACACCCACATGGAGCAACGCACCTCACAAGGAAACAGACGTGGTCATCCGACTGGATCCGGGGATGGCATTCGGGACAGGGCAACATCCAACCACGCAACTCTCCCTCGAGTTGTTGGAAGACTCTATTGAACCTTACTCCCACGTCGCCGATATCGGAACCGGGTCGGGTATCTTAACCATCGCCGCTGTGAAGTTGGGGGCACGACGGGTTGACGCAATTGAATTGGACCCGACAGCCATCCCGGTTGCAGCAACAAACTTTGAAGCAAATAGCGTCGCAGCACACGTCCATTTGTCTGAAGGCGATGGGCTCCAGCACGTAGAAGGGAAATACCACCTCATCATCGCGAATATCCTAACGAAAGTGGTTCTACCTATCATCCCTGATTGCTCACCACGGCTTCACGAGGGCGGAATTGTCATCTTTTCAGGGATACTGGATACGGAGCTGAGGCAGGTTGAATCGGTTTTAGAAGCGAACCGGTTTCGACGCTTACAAGTTGTCCGTCAAACAGAAGACGATATGACGTGGGTCGGCATCAAAGCTGTTCGTGAACCCGCAGCTGCGCGATAACATCTACCGGGGTTCCTCTTTTGAGAGGCCATGGCAGAGGACACACCTACCGAGATTCAAGTGCGGCATTGTCGGTGATGTTTCGTCCCCGATGAGATGGCATTTCAGACAGTCAGCGTCTGCTTCTGAAGCCCGATGCTCTTTAATGTTGGAACGGGCGGGAGCAGCGTTGAAAAAGAGAATCACCATAACAATTGCAAAAATAAGACCAATCACGCTCACAATAAACATAAGCGTTTTCGCACTGGCTTGTTCCGTTGGCATGTGGCTAAAATGAGACTCCTTATTGGAAAAATGGAAAGAGGATAGGGATATTTTCTGCTGTCAGTGATGAACCGTACTCGCAGCCTTCAAATGCCTCAGCATATTCAATGCGTCTCCCTGCTGCTTCACCATAAAGTTCTATGAGCAAATCACGGTACGCGTCGGCTGTAGCGCGAAAACGATTTAAACGTCCCTTCGCGAGCCATGCGCGCCGTTCCAAGCCACCCGTCGGAACACTCCCCAATGTACCGCTATTGTAAGGTAGCCATTCATAGAACTGTGACCCGTGGCAGTGAAGCATATCCAGCTTCTGTTCAATAACAGCGTCAATCCCGACAACGACATCCGGTGTAAACGGATAGGGTTTCATGAAACCATCACTCAAATAGGCGATGACCGGGTTCGTCTCTAAATGCGGTGTAAGCCCGCAAATATTCGGGACGGTAACCATATACGCCGCATCCTGCACCAAGGTTGAAGTATACCGATGATCGGGATGGTAATCGTTCGGACGATGCGTCATAATTAGGTCCGGGCGGAATTCACGAATGGTGCGAATAATCTTGTAACGGTTCTCCAATGTCGGCATCAGTTCACCGTCGTGATTATCCAGCAGTTCATACGCAATACCGATCACCGCAGCGGCGGCTTGTGCTTCGGCATTCCGACGTTGCGCCAAGGGAGCACCCCCCATCTCGTGATGTCCAGCATCACCGTTTGTGACAGAGACGAATTTAACGCGATGCCCTTGTTGTACATACAGCGCAGCAACACCGCCTGCTTTAATATCGCAATCATCGGGATGCGCACCGAAAACCAAAACATTTATCTGTTTTTTTGACATTTTTTATCACCCTACAAAAGTGCCCCTCCTGCCCCTTCGAGCACTGTGTTGATTAACTTATTGCTGAGGGGGACCCTTTTTTGCAGCAGTTGTAATCGCAACATAGGTTACTTTGTTGACTGCCAAAATGTAACCCTCCGTTCATTACAAAGTACCGCCTGTCCACAGTTCGTATGATAGTAGCTTTCACCAGAAAACCTAATTTAATTTGACTTTATCAAAATTTTTTCATACAATTGAGAAAAGGCGATAAAAAACAACGAAATTTCTATCTCTGTGAATAGCAACCACAAAACTATGAATCATTGGAAAGTTGAAGTCTCCTATAAACCTGAAGTCCCTGATACCATCGGGCAAGGTATCCTTGATGATATAACCGACCTGGGGATTCGTGGTGTCGATTCCGTCCGCACAGCCACGGTGTACTGGATTGAAGGCCTGCTCGATGCACAGGCGATTGACCGAATCGGTGCCGAACTTCTCGCGGATCCCATCACACAAGTTTACACCTTTAGACACGAAAGTGCTTCTCCGAGGACTTGGACGCTTGAAGTGCAATTCAAGCCCGGTGTCACGGATGCTGTCGGCGATAGTGCCGTCAAAGGCATCAAAGACTTAGGCATTGTAGGTGTCACCGGTGTCCGCACGGGACATAAGTATTGGTTCACGGGGAATCTGAACCTCCACCGGCTTGAAACGATTGCGCGACGCCTCCTTATGAACGACGTTATCCAGACCTTTTCTTACCAGAAACCATAGCCTTAACGCCTCCTCGAATCTGCCAGATAGCGGTTTCTCCGCGCATGGGCCTGCGCAACCGCCACAGCACTTAACCAGGTGTTCACATAACTAACGTGCATAGACCCGGATGACTGTGCCTAAGTGGAGCCGAACTAAGGTGGAAGTCGCTGCGCTGCGGAGCATGAAACCCAAGTGAGCGGTCGGGCTCACGCGCCTCGGCTTGCCCAATGCAATGTCCCGAAACCCGTGTTTCCGGAGCAACTTCGGCAAGGAGCGTACAGAAAAATAGTAGAGATGGTCGCGCGGATGAACGTAGGGCCAATTGGCTCTCTGGAGATGCATGTGGAGACTCTCACCGTTGGGAACTTCAATGACAAGCGTCCCTGTTTGCGGCTTCAGAACTCTGCGTAACTCACTGAGGAACGGGTTTAATTCCGATATATGCTCTAACACGTGGTAGAGCGTGATTGCGTCGAAGTGCGCCTCCGGAAAATCCGCATCAAAGACCTCTCCACACTTCACATCTAATTGATGTATCTCTTGCGCGAAAGTGGTACCCCTCTTCGACGGGTCAACCCCGTGCGGATCCCACCCTCGTTCGCGTGCGAGGTGGAGGAACGTGCCGATGCCGCACCCAACATCCAACAACCTCCCCTTCTCTTGACATCGCTTCTCCAGCTCGGTGAGGCGCTCCGTCATCTGCAACCATTCCATGCTATCTGTATGGATACGTTCCACCTTATCCGGCGGATAATAAGTCTCAACGTAGGCTTGCTCAAGTGTCTGTTGGCTGACACGCGGGTTCACATACCGGAGCCGGCACCGGCTACAGGTAACCACGGAGAGCGAGTCTTTATCAAAAAGCAGCCGCGTCTCATCTTGTCCACATATCGGGCAGTCAATATGTTCGAGATTTTCTGTATGCATTACGTTGGAGAATGGGTTTGTCAGCTCGATTAAAAATACGGAACCCCTTGCGCTTCTACATAAACCGCGTAGAGAGATTGGCTACCCATCATAAACAGTCGATTCCGTTTCACGCCACCGAAGCAGAGATTCGCGCAAATTTCAGGGAGATGGATGTGTCCGATGCGCGTCCCATCGGGGGCATAGACATGTACACCGTCGTAGCCGTCCCCGCCCCACCCCGCACTTGCCCAGAGGTTCCCGTCAACATCACACCGAATGCCGTCAGCGATGCCGGGAGCCGTATCACAAAAAACGTCTTGTTTGCCTAACCGCTCGCCGTTTATGACATCGTAGACGAAGAGATGTCGCGGGGTTCCCACCTTATGCGTAACCCCGGTATCAACGAGATACAGTTTCTCATAATCCGGCGAAAAACAGATACCGTTCGGTTTTTCAAGTTCGTCGGTTGCGATAGTTGCTTCACCCGTATCCGGGTTGAGTCGATACACACACGTCGGCAATTCAAACGCAGCGACATGCCCCTCATAGTTGAGCATAATACCGTAACCCGGATCGGTAAACCAGATATGCCCATCGGGATGGACTGCCACATCGTTAGGTGCGTTGAGCGGTTTCCCCTCGAAACTATCCATTAAGACAGTAAGCGTGCCGTCATATTCTGTTCGTGTAACCCGCCGACCCCCGTGTTCGCAACTGACGAGCCGCCCCTGCCGATCGCGGGTATGCCCGTTGGTATAGTGAGACGGTTTGCGATAGGTGCTTACCTCACCCGTGGCCGCCTCCCATTTCAGAATCCGATTGTTCGGAATATCGCTCCAGAGCAGATAGCCCCCATCACCGAACCATGCGGGGCCCTCTGACCAGCGCGCCCCTGTCCACAACCGTTCGACAACGGAATTACCGATTGTATATTTCTTAAAACGGGGATCTAATACCTCAATCGCCGGATCAGGATAGCGGACAATTGACCCATCCCACTTTCTTTCTGATAGTGTGCTCATATACCCTCCTCCAAATGGCACCACAAACAGCAGAGTGCTTTTCGTTGCTACAAATAGTATACCACAAACTGAGCTGTTGCATGCAGTAAAATCTCATAGGAAAACTCAACGGCATGAAAACGTCCTACCGCCTTGACATTTTCTCAGCGTTACGCGATAATGTAAATCATCAATAAACGACCGGAGGACATCATGGCAACGCCTGCAGCGCGAACCCATCTCACACCTACAGAATACATTGCTTTTGAACGCAAAGCAATCCCTGACGCTGAAGCAGTCAGGCACGAATACATTGATGGAGAAATTATCAATATGCCTGGAGCAAGCCGTGTGCATAATCTGATTACGAATAATATCGCTGGCGAGCTTCGCAACTTATTAAAAGGCAGCCGATGTGAAACCTACGCGAACGATATGCGGGTGAGTTCCCCGATGACCTCGTCCTACTTCTATCCAGATGTCGTCATCGTTTGTGAGGAACCCCGTTTTGAAGATGATGTTTTTGACATACTCCTTAACCCCATTATTCTTGTAGAAGTCCTTTCGCCCTCAACCGAGGCTTATGATCGTGGCGAAAAATTCGGGCATTATCGACACCTCGCATCGTTGCAGGAGTATGTCCTCGTTGCCCAAGACAAGGTGCTTGTTGAACGGTATCGCCGTCAAGGCAAACAAGGGAGCACTCCGGCTGCTGGAAAGACC
Organism: Candidatus Poribacteria bacterium; assembly: GCA_965202725.1. GTDB lineage: Bacteria > Poribacteria > WGA-4E > WGA-4E > WGA-3G > WGA-3G. The sequence continues at coordinate 1,003,250 of OZ241845.1, read as the reverse complement.
TGGATTTTCACTGATTTCCGAGAACGTGAGGAAATTTTGCCCCTCCCCTCTATCCAATCCGAACTGCCTTTGCAGGAGATATATGAGCGCGTCACATTTCCTGATTAACGTTTTGAAAGAACTGAGGTTGCTAACCTCGCCTACTATTATCAACAGAGATATCTATGTCAAAAAAAAACATATCCCTAAAATCCGGCATCCGAGATAACCTCCTCCGTGAAACAGTCCACGATTTTCTGCAACAAGCAATTCAGACCGGTTCCGCCCTCTCTATTGTATCCGCCTACTTCACTATCTACGCCTATGAAAAGATGCAACACTCGCTTCACAAAATAGAGAAACTCCGTTTCCTTTTCGGTGACCCTAATTTTGTCAAACACATGGATCCGAACAATACAGATACAAAGACGTTTGGTATAACGGATACGGGCTTACAACTCAACCAGCAGCTCCGACAGAAACCGATTGCCAAAGCGTGCGCCGAATGGATAAAAGAGAAGGTAGAAATCCGCACAACTCGCGACTCAAACCTGATACATGGGAAAATGTATCACATCGCCAATAACGGTGTTGACAAAGCAATTCTCGGCAGCTCTAATTTTACGGTGCGTGGCCTCGGAATCAGTTCAAACAACAGCAACATTGAACTTAATCTTGAGGTGGATAGCGACCGCGACCGGACTGACCTCAAGGCGTGGTTTGACGAACTCTGGCGTAACGACGAACTCGTTGAAGATGTCAAGGAAAAAGTGGTGGCGAAGTTAGAACAGATTGGGCAAGACCGCGCGCCGGAACTCATCTATTACAAAACCCTTTATGAACTCTTTCGTGAGGAGATCGAAACCCGAAAAACCAACGAACAGACGCTTGAAGATGCACATCTTTATGATACTAACATCTGGGAAACGTTGTATGAATTTCAGAAAGAGGGCGTAAAGAACGTAATTGCCCGCCTGTTACGCCACAACGGCTGCATATTGGCGGACAGTGTGGGATTGGGGAAAACTTACACGGCACTCGCCGTTATCAAATTTTTCGAACTCCGAAATGAGCGCGTGCTCGTCCTATGCCCCAAGAAACTCCATGACAACTGGGCACGCTATCCAGCCGCCAACGCACAAGACACTAACCCGTTCCTTGACGACAAATTCGGTTACACACTCCTGGCACATACCGACCTATCCCGATATAGTGGCGAGTCTGGCGGGGTCAATCTAGCAAATTTCAATTGGCGGAATTTTGATCTGATCGTCATTGACGAATCCCACAACTTCCGAAACGATAGCAAGCCCCGTGAGGACAAAGAGGGAAACTTCCGCCATACCCGTTATTCTCGCCTTTTAACAGAAGTTATCAAAGAAGGCACAAAAACAAAGGTCTTGATGCTATCAGCGACACCGGTGAATACGTCACTCATCGACCTCCGCAATCAAATCTATCTGATGACAGAGAAGCGAGAGGATGTCTTCAGGGACAGCCTGGGCATCGACAATATCGGTTCACTCCTGCGGCAAGCACAAAAGGCTTTCAAACAATGGGAAGAAGACGGGAGTGAAACCGGCAAAAGAGACAAAGCCAAGCTACTGGAGGCACTCGGCTCCGATTTCTTCCAACTGCTCGGGGGTGTCTCTATCGCCCGTTCCCGACGGCATATTAAGAAATTCTATGCTGACGAAATAGAACGGATTGGCGACTTCCCAACACCAGAAAAACCTGAGAATTGCCACCCACTCACCGATGTGACAGGCGAACTCTCCTATAAAACATTAGCAGATCAGATTGGCGAATTCGCACTTGTTATCTATAGACCCTCCAGTTACGTTATCAGTGAGACAGCGAAACAGCGATTGGCAGCCGAGAAACAGAAATTCCGTTTCAACCAAGAAGACCGGGAACGGTTCCTCATCGGGATGATGCAAACCAACTTCCTCAAACGTTTGGAGAGTTCGGCACACTCGCTCTCGCAGACGCTTAAACGCACAGTCGGCAAAATCGACGATATGTTGGAGAAGATTGACCGATACGAACAAAACCCCAGCACACTGGACGGAGCGGCTGACGTTCTACCTGACGACGATGACGACGATGACGAGTTTTTGATCAACCGCGCCCGCAACCCCTATCACCTTCGCGAATTGGATCGCACGCGCTGGAAAAAAGACCTCAACCAAGACAAACAAACCTTAACCGCCGTGTGGAACAACGTCAAAGCTATCACACCGGAAAGAGACGGAAAACTCAAGGCGATTAAAGCACATCTTCGGGACAAAGCACAAAACCCGACTACCGACAAAGACGGAAAATTGAACCGAAAGCTACTCGTCTTCACGACTTTTAAGGATACAGCAACCTATCTCTATAAAAGGCTATCAGACCTTGCTGCGGACTTAAAACTGAACATGGCAATGGTTTCTGGAGACTCCACACAAACTACCCGCGGACAAAATAACTTCAACGCCATCTTAAACAATTTCGCGCCAAAAGCACGCACTCATAACGACACTGCATCTGAGGAAATAGACTTACTGATCGCCACGGACTGCATCTCGGAAGGGCAAAACCTCCAGGATTGCGGAACGGTACTCAACTATGATATCCACTGGAACCCCGTGCGTATCATCCAACGTTTCGGGCGTATCGATCGCATCGGCAGCCGGAACGCCTCTATAAAGATGATTAACTACTGGCCCACCGAAGACATGGAGGTTTATCTGCGCTTGCAAACCCGCGTAGAAGCTCGCATGGCTCTCGCCGACGCAGCCGCAAGCGGCGATGACGACCCGTTGAACGAATTCACCTACGAACAAGCACAGATGGAACTCAATTTCCGTGACGCACAATTGAAGCAACTCCGAGAGGACATCTTAGACCTTGACGACCTCGCTGATGGTGTCGTTATGAGTGACTTTACGCTCGATTACTTCTTTGCACAGCTCCTAAAATATCTTGAAAGAAATAGAGCGGCGTTAGATGCTACACCGAAAGGGGCATACGCCATCACTACCAACGAAAACTGCCCAACTGAAACAGGGGTCATCTTCTTTCTCCAACAGCTGGACACCCCAACGGATAAGGCGAAAAAGACACCAAGCCCCATCTACCCCTACTATACCGTCTACATCCGCAAAAACGGAGACATCCGCTACGGCTGCGCAAACGCCAAACAGGTGTTAGACCTGTTTGAAGCATCGACTCTTGGCAAAGGCGATCTCTTGGAAAACTTGTGCCTCCAATTCGACCAAGAAACCCAACACGGCAGAAACATGGGAGCCTATAACACACTGCTGAACGCCGTTATCGCGCACATTACACACTCACATCAAAAGACGCAATCCAAAAATATTGGCAGAGCCGGCACACGCGGCTTTAAACTCCCTGTCGCATCCGAAGCCCCCAAGGACTCCAGCGATTTTGAACTGGTAACATGGCTAATCATCACAACACAACAATAGTCTTGACTTTATTATCATAGGGTGGTATAGTATTTTATTCGTTGAACGATTCTACGTAGAAGGGCTCGATTTATCGCACGTTCGGAAAATACCGATATTTTCCTGCCCCCGCAAGCAAGGGGCGGGGCACAACCTTTTTGATTTAAAAAGGAAGCAAGATAATTCGCATAGCTCCGCGCAAGCAAGGGCAGCTACGAAAAAATATTCTGCCTAAGCCCTATTCACAATTAGGGCGTGTCGGTTTCAGAAGGAAATCAGATAGTCTATGGACAAAGTAGCGATCCGCTCTGCGCTCTCAGCAATACCCTCGGGTGATTTCTTAGCACAATCAAAATCCCTGTTAGCAGCCCTCGGCTACCGAAGTGAACGCACGCTCGACCTCTCTGGTGCCGTCCCCGACTTCCTGCAGGAGTTCCCCGCACTCACCCCAGACACTCGCACCGAACGGGAGTTCCGCAAACACGCCGAGTCGGTGCAACTCATTTTCCAATTTACCCGCGATGAGATCACAGATATCGCGCAGCGAACACTCTTCGAGGCGGGTGCTTTCGGTAAAGGGTGGGTGGACAGTTTCATCTTCTGTGCGGTTGCCCTCAAAGATACCCGCTATTCCCGCACGCAATATGCTGGGTTCACACGAGAAATGAATAAAAGGTTGTTAGCCCCTACGGTCGTATTATTCCGGGCTGGCAATCGTCTGACTATAGGTTTCACGGATCGGCGGCTCCATGCGACCGATGCGGATCGTGATGTTCTGGGGCGCGTCACGCTCATCAAAGACATCTGTGTTGATAATCCGCATCGTGCCCACCTCGACCTCCTCTCCGAACTTTCCCTTGAGGCGTGCGTCAAGTGGATAGATGAGAACCGGTGCCCGAAAAACTTTGACGGGTTGCTGTCAGCGTGGCTTTCCAAACTGGATGCCGAGGGGCTCAACAAGCAGTTCTATCGCAAGTTGTTTTCGTGGTATGAATGGGCAATCGCAGAGTCGACGTTCCCGATGGATGAAAAGTGCGTTATTCCAGCGGCGGAGCACGTTATCCGGCTTATCACGCGTCTGCTGTTTCTCTGGTTCATGAAAGAAAAGGGGTTAGTGGCGGCAGAGCTGTTCAAAAAGACACACATCCAGGATCTGTTAGCAGCTGACGACTTTGCTGAGGGCGATGCCTACTATCGCGTTGTGCTGCAGAACCTCTTTTTCGCTACGTTGAACACAGAGATTGACAAGCGCGGCTTCAGCAAAGGGGTGGCTAACACACATCGTAATTTCTCGCGGTATCGCTACCAAGCAGAGATGGGCGATCCTGAGCGGCTCTTGAACCTCTTTGCCCGAACGCCCTTCATCAATGGGGGTTTGTTCGAGTGTCTGGACAGTTTCACAGCCACGGGCGAAGGGGGCTACCGAATGGACTGTTTTTCGGATAAGCACTACCACAAGCTATCCATCCCGAATCGCCTGTTTTTTGACGAGAGCCGGGGGCTTCTCTCGCTCCTTGAACGCTACACCTTCACCGTTGAGGAGCACACGCCGATAGAACAGGAGGTTGCGTTGGATCCCGAGTTGCTGGGTAGCGTGTTTGAGAACCTACTGGCTGCGTACAATCCTGAAACGGGTGCGACGGTGCGGAAACAGACGGGTTCCTACTACACGCCGCGTGTGATTGTGGACTATATGGTAGATGCGGCGTTAGTTGCGACACTCTCCGAAAAGTGTTCCCCAACCGATGGCGACACAACCCTATGGGATGACCGGCTCCGCTCTCTGTTTGACTATGCCCAGGGGTTTGCCGATGCCAGTGGGGGGTTTGACGCTGCTGAGACAGACGGGATTGTCCGGGCAATTTCTGAACTCAAGGTATTGGACCCAGCTGTCGGTTCGGGTGCGTTTCCGATGGGGGTGCTCCACAAGTTGACGCTCGCACTCAGGCGCCTGGACCCAGATAACACCCGATGGGAAAAAATACAGAAGGAACGTGCGCTTCAGCGAACCGAAGCCGCGTATGACACACAAGATGACCAAACACGCAGAGAAGAACTCGTTGACATCGACGAAACTTTCAAACGTTACCGAGACTCAGACTTCGGCCGGAAGTTATACCTCATCCAAAACAGCCTCTTCGGTGTAGACATCCAATCGGTAGCCTGCCAGATCGCCAAACTCCGCTTTTTCATCTCCCTCGCCATTGAACAAACACCCGACAGCAACGCTGAAAACTTCGGGATCAAACCCTTGCCGAACCTCGAGACGCGCTTTATCGCTGCGAATACACTCATCGGGATTAAAGCAGAACGCACCCTCACCAGCCAAAAAGCACAGCAGCTGGAACGTGAGCTGAGTGCCAATCGCGAACGACACTTCCACGCCACGACGCGTCAGCAAAAACGTGCCTGTAAACAAAAGGATACGAGCCTCCGAGCTGAGTTGGCACGGGAGCTAAAGAGCATCGGCATGCCTGCTGACACCGCTGAAAAGATCGCGCAGTGGGACCCCTATGACCCAAACGCCACCGCCGAATGGTTCCACCCAGAATGGATGTTCGGCATTACACAAGGCTTTGATGTCGTCATCGGCAATCCCCCCTATATTAATGTTGAGCGTCTTCCTACAACAACCAAGGATTATCTGTTCAATAACTATCGAGCCAGTCAAGGGAGAACCGATATTTACATCGCTTTCCTTGAAAAATCTATTGCTATTCTTAGTGCCAACGGAATTATGGGTTTCATTCTTCCTCACGCTTTCGCTGTGCAAAGATATGGTGAGAAGATGCGCCAGATCCTGATAGAAAATCACACTATTCGAGAAATTGTGGATGCAAGTAGTTATAGGATTTTCGAGAACGCTACGGTGCACAATATTGTCTTGACAGTCAGTAATCGCAAAACGCGAGACTGTACGAAAGTTCGCTTATATCACAGCAATGCAGATTTTGACAAGCGTGGAGGCGAGGAATTCTTGATTGATCAACAGGCCTTTGCCAAACTCAAAGATACCCGCCTTGAAACCAAACCTCATGTATTTGACAGTCTCGAGATAAAAGAAAAGATATGGCAGCAAGCGATTCGCTTCGATCAGATATGTCTTGTCGCCTACGGCGCAAGACTCAACCACCAATCAAAAAAGTTGGGGAAAAACCACTATATCAGTCAATCAGCAAGTTCAGATACTAAACGATTCTGCGAGGGGAAGAGCATTGAACGTTATTCGTTTTCTCAAGACGGTTATCTGAACTATACCCCGAATGAACACTACAATCCCATGTTTCCAGAACTGTTTGAGAGCCAGAAACTAATGTTTATCAATGTTGTAAAAGATAGGTTGCGTTTCGCTTATGACGATAAAGGTTTTTACAACAGTCACACAGTTGTAAACTGCGTTCGACTAGACTTACTTTCGGGTGTATCGCACATTTCAGTCCGTCGAGCATTCCGAGTCGCCGATAGCAAGCTCGCTAAGAAGTATGATTACAAATTTCTTTTGGGGGTTCTAAACTCGAACTTCACGAATTGGTATTTTCACAATTTCTTAAGTGAGGGTTTACACTTTTATCCGAACGATGCCAAAGCGTTGCCTATTCCTGATGTATCGCCTGAGCAACAAACCTCTATTGTTGCGCTCGTTAATCAAATCCTTGATACTGAGCAACCAGACTCGGATGCAGACACTTCCAACCTTGAAAATGAGATTGATACCTTGGTATATGCATTGTATAATCTAACGGAAGATGAGATTGCGATTGTGGAGAGGAGTGTTTGAATCGCGGAAGGCAGAGATTTTGGAGTCTGTTGTATTAAGTTATATTTACATTTGAATCATGTTGATCCGAACGAACTTGACCTTACTGTTCGATTTTCCCCAGAGCCTTGAGGGCGTGACAACCAGGGCACTCTAATCTTTTTCTGTCTATTCCGTGTATCCTGCCCTATCTGTATTCCCACCGTATTTCAGCGCATAAATTAGTAGGTTCGACATAAACCGATACACATCCGTGGAACGCCGGAGACGCAACATTGTGCGACTTTCAATCTCCGCAGTCTCCATCGCGCACATATAGTCCTTGCGATTGTAAACCACCGCTAATCGATCGTTGATCGTAATCCCTTTCTGATAAGGAAACTGCGTCGGTTGTGCGTTATTCTCATTTCTCCAGAACACATCGCCCCCCGTCGGCGGTTTTGGAAGGTCGTAGTAGATGTTATAGAGTTCGTGGTCGTGTGGTATGATTTTGAGCGGGTGCTCGGGGAAAATCGTTTGGAGTTCATCTGCGACAATGTGTGCGAACAGACCGTTGAAACCACAGTCATCGAAGAAAAGCATTCCCCCCTTTTCAACGATATATTCCCGAAGCGCGGCCCGCTCTTGTGGCGTAAAGCCCGTCTGTAAGGGACCGTTCTTCGCAAGCCCACGCCCGACAGTGATATCTTTATCGTGCCCGGTCATTATGATGAGAGGGGCATCCATAATTTGCGGATTCGTGAGCGGTAAGGCACCACCTTGAAAATTCATATCCGCTCGGATTGAGGTATGGTCTTCCAGCCACTTGATGAGTGCAGGGATAGCGGTCGGATCTTGCCACCAGTCCGAAAGCGAATGTTTAAGCCGAATCAACCGGATATACCCGCGAATCTCGCTGCCAGAACCTTCGAGAATACCCCCCAATTGCCCCTGCGGGAGCTGCGTAAGTTCCGTGATATCTGTATCAAACTCGTCGTCTAAACCTGCTGTCGGCATCGATCCATCGAGGAATTCCAAGAGCCCACTGTTGGTCGCGCCTGTTGGGCCTCTCAGGATCAGTGGTGTCGTGCTTTTTTCAAGCGTTGGGGCTTCCGTAACAGATGCACCGGCGAGAGCTACCGATGAACGGTTGGGCTGTTCAACGCCAGGCAATGTCAGCGATGGCGCAACCTCCGCAGGATTAAGAGCATCTGGGGCAACTTTCAGTTCTGGTATCTGCCGCCCAGCCGTTGTCGGATCGCTCGGCAATTGGGTGAAGTTTGCTATCTGTTTCGGTGCAGGAACCGCGGTTGTTACCTGTGGCGTGCTAACTGTCACATTTCGGTGTGTCGGACGGGTGGGTGTGTCTGCCCGGTGCGGGGTGTGTGTGACGAATGCTGCTTCAAACGTATCTTTGTTCAATTCCCGCTGCCCTGGGAATAGAAACACTGCAAGGACGACAAAGAGCAGGTGCAAGCCAATCGAAGCGATAGCTGCTCGACGGTTATGCCGCAAGTTTTGGCTTGCAAACCGCATCAAAAAAGGGCGCTGTTTCATAGCAATCTTTAGAGATGCCGCTGGATGTGTAGGTAACTCTGGGCATCTAACTCCCGGTAATCCGGAATATCGTACCGATTCCCTCGGACATCTGTCACAAAAAGCCGGGCGGGGGGTACCTGTTTAATGTTCTGATTCAGCCCGCGCACCAAGAAGGTCACACGGCCGCGCTCGGTTTCGACATCCCACTCGTGGATACCGAATTGTTCCTTCACGCGATACACCTTCTGAATCGTTGGTGTGAAGTAGCGTTTATCCAACTCCTCTTGGAGAATCTCCAGACTCTTTGAATCGAGTGCTGATGGGTCGACGAGGATTCCGATTTCAGTATCCTCATCCGCTGCGAGCGAAATATATTGATTCGGGTTGCTGAGTGGCATAAGCCGTCGCATGACTACGCGCAGGTAACACGCCTCTTTCCGAATTTCCAGTCGCGCCGTCCCTACCTCAGAACGCGTGAACGTAAGGGTCGCAGGGTCGAGATAACGAGGTGTAAAGTCATCTGGTTCAGACGGCACCGAGTTCACAGGCGGTGCCGCGGACGGTGTTACGAGTTTCTCTGTGTTTTCGTTCTGCATACCTATCTCTCCACTGCTTGTGCTGCGGCGCGAATGTTCGCGGCTTCGCGTTGGGTTTCTACGAGTTTGTAATAAATGCCTTTTGCTGCCATGAGTTCCTCGTGAGAGCCACACTCAACGCCTTTGCCCTTTTCAATGACGAAGAGACGATCAGCGTTTCGGAGCGTTGAAAGCCTGTGGGCAATCGCGAAGGTCGTCCGGTTCTGCACCAAGCGATCAATCGCTTGTTGAATCTTTTTCTCGGTTTCCACGTCTACAGACGAGGTGGCTTCATCGAGAATCAAGATACGAGGATTGTGTAAAATCGCCCGGGCGATGGAGATCCGTTGGCGTTCGCCGCCGGATAAGCGTCCGCCGCGTTCCCCGACTTCCGAATCGTAGCCGTCTGGGAATTTGACAATAAATTCGTGGGCGTTTGCGGCTTTTGCTGCCGTGATAATGTCCTCCATAGAGGCATCGGGGTGGGCATAAGCGATGTTCTCAGCAATCGTCCCACTAAAGAGGTAGGGTTCCTGTAGCACGACTCCAATCTGGCGACGCAAATCTTTGAGATCAATCTTTTTAACATCTTCGCCATCAATCTCTAATCGTCCGGAATCGGGTGTATAGAACCGGCAAATCAGATTGATGAGGGTCGATTTCCCTGCTCCCGAATGTCCAACAAGTCCGATCATCTCACCGGGTTTGACGTGCAAGTTAATATCCCGAAGCACGGGTTTGTGTGAGTCGTAACCGAACGTCATGTTGTGGAACTGGACTTCGCCTGTGATGTTCGGCATCGCTTTAAGCGTGCCGTCGTCGAACTGCTCGGGTTGCGAGTCTATGACTTCAAACAACCGTTCCGCCGCCGTCATAGAACGAGAAGCCCAGTTAATCAGTGGGCTGATATAGCGCAAAGGTTCGTAGAACATCATTAGGTATGCATTAAAAGCCATCAACGTGCCAAGCGTCATGCTCCCGGCGATAATACTGAGCCCCCCGGCGTACCAAACGATCAGTGACCCCAGCTGGACTGCGAACATCAGGGGCGGATAATAGGTAGCCCAAATTAATTCAGCATTCGTTTCATAATCCCGTGCGTCGATATTGGCGTCAGTGAACCGGTTGACTTCGCTCCGTTGTTGCCCAAAGGCGCGGACGACTCGGATACCGGATATAGAGTCATTGACGACATCGAACAACTTTGAACGGCGGCGCCATGCGCGGTGCCAAAGGCTTCGCACCTTTTTCCAGAACCAACCGGCGCCAAAGACGATTATCGGAATCGGGATTAAGATGAAGCATGCCAATTGCCAATTCATCAAGAAAAGCATCCCTCCAATTCCGAAGAAGAGGAGCAGCTCCACTGCCAGGAACGAGAGGCCCTCTAACATGAAGTCTTGAAGCCGTTCACTGTCCTCGGTGATGTGCGAGATAACCGTTCCTGTCTTCCGTTTATCAAAAAATCGGATGGACAGGTTGTGTAAATGTTGGTAGACCTGTGAGCGGATATTCGCTGCAACACGGAACGTCAGCCAGGCACCCAAACGTAATCGGAAGATCGTGAAAATTTCTCGGATGATTTGTATCATTAATAAGGCACCTACAGCGATGGTCAAGGCTAACGCTGCAGGTTGAATCGCCCGGAAAATGCTTCCTAACTGTGTTGCCGACGTTTCTTGTGTAGCGGCGGTCGCGTCGTTCAAGAGTAGAATATCGTCAATCAGGATGAGAGAGAAATACGGTGGCACAAGCGAAATGAGCGTGCCAGCAATCACGAATAGCATGAACAGAATTGCCCTACCCCGATAGGGACGGATATAGGACAAAATCCGCAGCATAACCTTGTGTTTCTTGGTACATGCGGGGCAAGGTGAGAACTCATCTGGCAACAGCAAACCGCAAGACTGACAGAATTGCTCCTCTGGCTTATAGTCCCATATAGGTGCTTCATCGCGTTTCCCTTTTCGGAATTCAATTTCGTCTCCGATAAATCTGGCGACGAACCCGAACTTCGAGGCGTAACCGCTTGAGTAGCGGATGAGATCGACAGTGCCTTCTCCTGTTTCCAGTACCAAGAGCCCGGCATCCACAACGATTTCTGCACGAATTCCCAAGACATTCTCATAGGGGATGTAGTGAAGCACCTCACTTTCGCCTGTTAAGGTAAAAATTGCTGCGTCCGTTTGCACGAACCACTCTTCACCGTAACCACCGGATGTGTTTACATCGCTTTGCACAGCAAATCGAATCTGTTCTGGACGAATATCTAATTTTTTTAGGGTTTCTTCAATTGAATCGGGTATCGGGTCAAGCGTACCCGTTGGTGTCTCTGCTGTTGACATTCCTTCTCTCTACCTCCGTTCTTATTTCCCGGGGGCCCGGGCATCCGGATACTTCCAAAGGTTTTTGCGATCAATAGACTTCCAACGCGTAGCGTCAACACGTTGGACGGCATATATCTTCCGCCCACACCTGCACCGTACATCGTGAACGTGTCCATTTGAGCAGGTCTTTCTCTCAACGAAGTCTATACTTTCTTGATGGACGCGATAACCGCACCTACACGAATAGCAAACCAAGTACATCACAAGTACCTCTATCTACTGCTTTTTTTTATACTGCAGGACTTACGCAAAATTAAGTTGAAACACGTATCTTCGGGCGATAAACAACCCTACGACCATAAGTGGGAGCATTTGGAAACCGCACCTACCGGTGGTGTGCATAAGTCCTACATTGGATACTAACCTTTATAAAAACCCAATTCTTACAATTTAATTCAAAAAAACACAACACTAATTCTGCTAGCTGCTAATAGCATGCTTCTCCAAAACCGCGGCGTTCAATTCAACGCCCTGATCCGTTATCAGTTTGACGAAAATCCAACGCCTTCCACCCCAATGCTGTGGTACAGCAACGAGATACGTTTCCAAATTCAACAATCTTCATTGTTTAAACTTTCCGTGCGGTTCGTTGAGGGGGAGTTCACGGATTCCACCAATAGGTCACTTTGCCAACTAGGGTCGTATCCAATAATCCTGTTGATACACTGTCTGTCCCGTAAGTCTGATTGAAAACAAAATAGAAATCACTACCGGGTTGGTAAACATAGTTAACTAGGAAATTCGTTGTAACGAGATTCCGATCACTGTTCCATTGGACATAGAGTTTGGTGAAGAGGTTTGTCGAAAAGGAATAGGCCATACGTCCCCCAAAGACATTCGTGTCAAAATATCCTTCTGGTAAAGTGACGCGGTTAAACTCGTATCTGGGTTCAAAGCTAAAGCGTCCAGTGAACCGAAGGTCGAGACGCAGATCAAAGCCTCGGCGAGTGCCGTTGTAGAAATCCCCGATATTGAACCCAAACCGTCCGTTGAAGACTTGACCCTCAGCGCTGAGCATGAGGCTGTAGTTATTGTAGCTGTATCTCCCGCGCGGGATGATAATTCCCTCCCGAATTTCAAAACCCTCGGTGAGATTCTCAAAATTCCGGTAGAATCGGAAACCGCCCCAGCCGTTCGTCTCCAACTCAAACCATGTGCTCCAGATAAAAGTGCGCGTCTCTAATTCATTGTCTGAATTGAAGATGATGTCGAGTTCCGGTCCAGTCCACAACCGCCGAAATCCGAACCAATGGAGGTAAGGCGTGGCGCGTGCTTCACCCCGGAACCAACGTGAACCCGTCCGATAGACGTAGCCGGCTTCAGGGTTGAAATCATCCCCAATATCGGTATAGGAGGCGTTCAATCGCCCGCCTTCGCTCTGCCAATTTCCGCCGAAATACAATGCATTTGCATGTCCCACCGGTAAAGCACTATCAGCCAGGGCGCCTTGTCCATCGAGTGTGTCGTTCTGCATTTCACTCGGTTCAAAAGTGCGTGCCCAGAGCCCTCGAAAAGTCATGTTGTCGATAGGGCGATACAGAAAATCGAGGCCTGTTGCGCTATTGTATGCCTCAGCATCTTGTTTGTTAATGGCAATCATACCGACGCTTGAACCCGCAAAGAGGTCCCGTCGGACGCGCAGCACCGAGTAGTTGGTTCTACCAATGTCTACTGCTTCTGTATCCTCCGTGGCGTTGGCTGCGTACTTATCTGTGAGAACATCTAGTAGCCCAACGCTGAAGCCTCCGACTTTGCCGGTAACTTTTCCACCGCCCATAATTGGGATGGCGTGTTCTTCTTCAATACCGATGCGGCGACTGTAGAAAAGGAGGAGCGGTGGTGGTGCATTAAAACTTGTGCGTGGGATACCGAAATCAAAGATGCCCGCACCTTCCAAAAAGAATTGCCGTTTCTCAGGAAAAAAGAGGCTAAAGCGCGTTAAGTTCGCCGCCTCCTGATCCGCCTCGACCTGTGCGAAATCTGTGTTAATGGTGATATCTGCGGTGAGATTTGAGGTGAGACCTACCTTCATGTCTGCCCCTAAATCAAACACACCAAACGTTCCTTCTTCCGCTGTCTGAGTGATCCCTGGGATGAAATAAGGCAGAAACTCAATATTCCGACGTTGTGGAATTCCAGATAAGCCGTTCAGTGTCCCCAGATGTGTTGTTCGATAGCGGGCGAGAAAACTATATGCCGCTGGAACGGGTGACCATGTGCCTTCTTCTTGGCTTTTCTGAATTCTACGTCCAAGGTTCAGCCCCCAGGTCAACGCCTCTTCGTCCTTAAACCTGAGCTGGCTGAAAGGAATGGCAATTTCTGTCGTCCAATTATCGCCGTTAATTTTTGCCCGACTGTCCCAAACTGCATTCCAGTTTTCGTTTCGGCTGTCCCCGCTGTCCATTATTGCGGCATCTTCCCGCGCACCGAGCGGATTCACCCGAAAGAAGAACCCGCTGCGTCGATCGTTATAGGTGTCCAACATCACGAAGACATTGTCGTTATCATATAACATCGAATCGCGCCGCATCTTATTCGCAACAATCTTCGCGCGTTCAGGTTCACTGCAGACAAAACCGAAATAGATGTGTTTGTCGTCATAAAGAATCCGAACCTCCGTCGCTCCCGTCAGCGCCGCGCCCGCGTCCGGTTCATATTGAATAAATTGGCGGATAGGTGTCGCTTTTCGCCAATCGGACTCTGCAAGTTCTCCATCAATCTCGACACTTTCATAAGTCCGATACGCCTCTGCCTGAGGTGCTCCCGTTTCAGCGTATACACCAGCACCGAGGCAAAAAAGGAGTGGAATCGATAGCCATCTACATAGATAATCCATGGTATATTAAAGTAGGCGTTTACAGTGCAAGTGTTGGCTTGCAAGTCTCGCCAAAAATAACCTCCGTGCTTATCTTAAACTTTTTTTATTATACCACATTTACCGAAATTCTGCACCGAGAATCTGTTTAGCCCTTAGGGAATATTTGACATTTTTTCTAATTTATGATATATTATTACGGGTATTCATTTGGTTTTTTTAGATAAATGTTTACTGCTGAAGCTGTCAAAGAATAGATTAAAAAAGCAGAATACTATTGGAGGAAATATGAGTAAGGAAAACAAGTGCCCGATGATGAGCCACGCTCACGCACAGGGCAGTGTAGCGAACCAACGCTGGTGGCCGAATCAGTTGAACCTGAAAGTGCTTCACCAGAACCCGCCTGAGTCTAATCCTATAGGCAAGGATTTCACCTACGCCGAGGCGTTCAATACACTCGACTTGGCGGAACTGAAACAGGACATTGAAAAGGTGATGACGACATCTCAGGTGTGGTGGCCCGCCGACTATGGACACTATGGGCCCCTCTTCATTCGGATGGCATGGCACAGTGCAGGCACGTACCGCATCCACGATGGACGTGGCGGCGCAGCCTCTGGCACAATGCGCTTTGCACCTCTCAACAGTTGGCCTGACAACGCTAGCCTCGACAAAGCACGCCGGCTGCTCTGGCCCATCAAACAGAAGTATGGTAGGAAGCTTTCCTGGGCAGACTTGATGATCTTCACGGGGAACTGTGCCTTGGAGTCGATGGGGCTCAAGACGTTCGGGTTTGCTGGCGGACGAGAGGATGTTTGGGAACCTGAAGAGGACATTTATTGGGGATCTGAGACCACATGGCTCGGTGACGAACGCTATACCGGCGACAGAGAGTTAGAGGAACCCCTTGGCGCCGTCCAGATGGGTTTAATCTATGTGAATCCACAGGGACCCAACGGCCATCCGGATCCGGTCGCCGCAGCGATAGATATTAGGGAGACGTTCCGCCGCATGGCAATGAACGACGAGGAGACCGTCGCTCTCATCGCTGGCGGGCACACATTCGGTAAAGCTCATGGGGCAGCGGATGCAGACGCGTACGTCGGTACTGAACCTGAGGGAGCGAGCCTGGAGGAGCAAGGACTCGGCTGGAAAAACACTTTTGGCAGTGGTAAGGGAGGCGACACGATCACCAGTGGGTTGGAAGGTGCCTGGACCGCCACACCAACTGAGTGGGACAATAGTTTCTTCCATAACTTGTTTAACTACGAATGGGAACTTGTAAAAGGTCCTGGTGGTGCGTGGCAGTGGACTCCCAAAGATGAATCTGCACAGGACACTGTGCCGGATGCTCACGATCCTTCAAAGAGACATGCGCCGATGATGCTAACGACAGACCTATCCCTGAAGGTGGATCCCGTCTATGCACAGATTTCCAAACGTTTCTACGAGAACCCGGCCGAGTTCACAGATGCATTTGCTAAGGCGTGGTATAAACTCACCCACCGAGACATGGGCCCCCTCACACGGTGCCTCGGTCCGTTGGTTCCAGAAAAACCGCAATTGTGGCAAGACCCCGTTCCTGATGTGGATCATGAATTGATTGATGCGCAAGACATCGCTGCTCTCAAGGGTAAGTGTCTCGAAACCGGCCTGTCCATTTCCCAACTCGTTTCGACGGCTTGGGCATCTGCGTCGACATTCCGTGGCACCGACAAGCGCGGCGGGGCTAACGGCGCACGCATTCGCCTTGCACCCCAGAAAGATTGGGAGGTCAACAAGCCGCCTGAACTCCAGGAGGTACTTCAAACCTTGGCTGCGATTCAAAACGAATTTAACGGATCGCAGTCAGACGGGAAGAAGGTCTCGCTCGCTGACCTGATTGTTCTCTCTGGATGTGCGGCAGTCGAGTCCGCTGCGAAGAACGCTGGTATCGACGTAGAGGTTGCTTTTGCACCGGGACGCACGGACGCTTTGCAGGAGCAGACCGACGTGGACTCCTTTGCCGTGCTTGAACCGACAGCCGACGGATTTCGCAACTACCTCGCGAACGGACACGAGAGAACGCCCGAGGAGCTGCTGGTGGATCGGGCACAAATGCTGACGCTCACCGCACCTGAGATGACGGTTCTCGTTGGCGGATTGCGCGTCCTAAATACAAACGTTTGTCAGTCCGGATTCGGCATCTTCACCAAGCGCCCCGAATCGTTGACGACTGATTTTTTCGTGAACCTACTTGATATGAACACTGAGTGGGCGGCATCCCCTACATCTGAAAATATCTTCGAGGGGCGTGATGGCTCGACGGGCGAAATCAAGTGGACCGGCACCCGCGTTGATCTTGTATTTGGATCAAATTCTCAACTCCGTGCTATTTCAGAAGTTTATGCCTGTGATGACGCACAAGAGGTGTTTGTCCGTGATTTTGTAGCCGCGTGGAACAAGGTCATGAATCTCGATCGCTTTGATCTCGCCTAATCTCAACGAGATAGAAGTTCGGGCAGGGGAAGCGTGGAATCTTCACGCTCTCACTGCCCTAATTTGTTTTGCATGATTATTAGAGCCACCAGGGTCATTTAGTTTTAAGGTTTTTGAATGAAGGAATCCCCCTAACCCCTTATCAGGGGACTTTAAAGCGAGCCTTTCTTGACTTTTTGCTCAAATCTGTTAGCATCTCTCTATGAAAGACGATAAAAAAACAATCTTCGGTTGGTGCATGTACGACTGGGCGAATTCAGCTTACATTACAACCGCTGCTGTCGCATTGTTACCCGACTATTTTGCGAGAGCCGTCGTCGGTGAAGGCGGTATTGACCTCTTTGGAATGAATATAACCGCCACGACGTTATGGAGCTATATGTTGGGGGCAGCGGCGTTTCTTGTGTTCCTTTTCGCCCCTGTCCTTGGTGCGGTTGCTGATTTCTCGTCGGGGAAAAAAAGATTTCTCACGGGCTTTGCCTATACGGGAAGTCTTTTGGCAACGATGCTCTATTTCTGCGAGTCTGGTGATGTCGGATTAACGGTCTTGCTATTTATCGGGACGCAAGTTTGCTTTGTTGGCGCGAATGTCTTCTACGACGCATTTCTGCCACAGATTGCATCCGAAGACAAACTCGATTCCGTTTCTGCCAGAGGCTATACGTTCGGATATGTCGGTGGCTCGATCCAATTTGGTATGGCACTCACGCTTGTCGCTATGCACGAGGCTGTAGGAGTTAGCATAACAACCGCGGCTCGCCTCGGAATGGCGATGACAGGTATATGGTGGGCAGGCTGGGCACTCTTAACGATGAAATACCTCAAAGAAGAAAAAACGCCGTATCAACTCCCAGAAGCCTACCGCAACCGGCCAAAAGCATTGGCATATCTCACCCTCGGCATCAGTCGAACGATTTCAACTGCCAAAAAGGTCGGACGCTTTAAACATCTCACCCTCTTCCTCGTCGCCTATATGATTTACAACGACGGCATTCACACTGTCACAAGCATGGCGACGATCTACGGTGCTGAAGAGTTAAAGCTTACAACAACATCACTGATGGTGACGCTCCTATTGGTCCAAGTCGTTGCAATCAGTGGGGCGTTGATGTTCAGTCGACTGGCGGGGCGTATAGGTGCGAAACGGTCGGTAATGTTTGCATTAGTCCTATGGAGCGGAGTCGTTACCTATGGATATTTTATCCGCACTGCAACAGAATTCTTCATCTTGGGTATGATTGTTGGGATCGTTCTTGGTGGAACACAGGCACTGAGCCGTTCCTTGTATGGTGCAATGATTCCAGAAAACGCGAGTGCTGAATTTTACGGGTTCTATTCTGTTTTTAGCAAGTTCTCATCAATCTGGGGACCTGTGACTTTCGGCGTTATCAAACAGATTACCGGCAGCGCGCGCCTCTCAATTATTTCGTTGATGATTTTCTTTATCGTTGGGTTAATTCTATTAGGATTTGTGGATGAGAAAAAAGCGAAAGCAGATAAGCTGGCGTTCCAATTTAGTGATACTTAGAATGACGTGAGTTTCGTATTTGTAGCGCAAACTTTTAGGTTGGAGGGGTTTCGTCTAAATAATACTATTGGGTTGGGAAAGCATACCGGTGTTTAGGATCTCCAACACGTCCCCTTTAAGGGTATCGTTGCACCGATTGCGTGTACCACTGGCAACTTTGATACTCCCATGCCTAAAGTGATGGGATTCTTGCTTCGTCATGTCGTGCGTCCTGCAAGTGGAGGGTTTACAGAAACTCCGCAAGCGTTTTACGTCTCGGTGTATCCCACCGCGACCTGTCTTAAGTCGATAGCGGCGTTAACGTCTCTATCTATAGAGATACCGCAGTGCTGACAGTGATAGGTTCTATACGACAGTGTTAAGTCGGTTTTCTGATGTCCACAGGTGCTACGGGTCTTGGAACTTGCGAAAAACCTGTCGGCTTGGATAATGGGAATGCCCCGTGCTTGTGCTTTGGTCTTGAGTTTTTCAAGGAATCCACCTAAGGCTGAGTCAGCTAATGCTTTGGCAAGTTTTCGGTCCTTGAGCAGGTTCGTGACAGACAGTGTTTCTATACCGATCGCCCCCGCTTTACTGACTATATCCGTGGTTGCTTTATGGTGTGCGTCTGTTCGGATACAAGCGATGCGATAGTGGAGTCATTCCACTTTTTGTTTCTGCTTATACCAATTCTGACTGAAGAACACCTGTTGGCTTAGCTTGCGTTGGGCTCTGGTTAACTTCTGCTAATATCGTTTGAGCGGTCTTGGGTTTGGGTAAGTCGTGCCATCATCAAGGGTAGCGAGTGTTCGGTTGGGACATAAGGCTATTTTATGTGTCTTTCTCATGGGATCTCAAGTAGCAAGTGTTTTATCCCCTGAACAGTGGGAGGGCAAGCACATTGTCAAGCGACAATGCTGTTCATGCTTGCCCAACTTGATACTATCAGTTTACCACAACACATACCCGTTTGTCAAATCCTTTTTTTCACAACGGCACGAGCGTTACGGGGATCGACCCCCGCCTAAAGGCGCGGGAGTGTGAGAGATGTCCTTTCATAAAAGGCTTGACGAGTTAAGTGTGTTTACGGTATTATACGTGTTAACGTCAAGAAGTATTTGACATTTATGGTTCAGATAGTGTATACTTTCTTAGAATGTAATGTAGCTTGCTCTTTTGTAGCATACCTCCTTGCTTGCGGGGGGGGGGCACCCGAGTCAGGCTTATTCCGCGCTGATCCCGAAAGAAACGTTACTTTTTTGGAACTTTATTTTTTAATAGGTGTGTCTTTAGGGCATAAAGAACGGGAGTTTGATAATACTTCAAGCGTTTTTTGAATAAAGAGAACCCCTTTGGTCTAATGAAGTTATCCTAACGCTTAGCCCAAAAGGCATTCTTCAATGAACATTTGCTTATATTTTTTCACAGAACGCCATCTCACGGAGCCGGGGGACCAGGGTTCAAAATTGCGTCCGTCGGGATTGCTATTAACCTGCAATCAGGTTTTCCGTAAACCTAGGGGAACCCCCCCCGACCCCCCGCAAGCAAGGGGAAACGCGTTAAGGACAGCGAACAGCGATGTATAGTCGAGTTGTTAATTTTGCAGTAAAAGCAGTGCGAAGTGAAACGATGCGAGGTGTCTCTTGTGCCGTGTGTCGGTTTCGCTTCTTTGCGTCTTTCGTTAACGTATCGATATTATTAACTATGGGTTATTACCCCCCCCCCCCAGATTCAACTGTCAGTTAACTGGACACAATCGTCGTTCTCTGCTCCCTGGCCCTCTCCAGAGAAGTCTACTCCCGTTATTTCCAATAAACATGACGCGAAGACACCGTATCAGCGGCTGCTCGGATTGCTTTTCACTCCCCGTGTGTTTCTATCTGGCTGTTCTGTTGGCTTTGCGTCCGCCCTAAGCCCTTCGTTGTTAGGCTGTTGTAGCATAACCTGTTAGGCTGTGTCACTCAGAGCGAACCTAATCTGAAAACCAACACACCGGGGCTTTTGGAAGCCCCCATAAGTTCACAAGATTGTCCAAACGATAATTTCTTTTTGGAGGAGATAAGTCATGTTATCAAATAAAATAACATTTTCTTTCGCAAGTTTCATAGTTTTGTTTGCATGTGCCTTTCTGCTGGTGCCCCCTGCCGTAGAGGCTGCACTTACATGGAGTTCTACACAACCCGATTTAGAAAGGGCTAAAGATCAGGTATTCAACGCGTTTTTGTCACAGGCTTGGGGTACCGCCGACGACACTCAAATAACTTACTCGATAACGCCCGCCCTCCCTACTGGTTTGTCCCTTACAGTGTCTGGGGATTACTTGCCGACCATCGTGGGGCGTGTCACGGTAGGCAGTCCAACAAAAGCATATACGTTAACTGCCAGCGCGCCGGGTGAGACCTCAATTACGGCGACGTTTAATATCACTGTGCATTCCCCGCCTGAGTTTAGTAGCAGTATATCGCCGTTTCGGCAAGTTGGGCGGGTAGGGCAGGCGTTCAGTCTTGTTTTGCCAGCGGCAACGCAAGAAGACGGCGATACGACTACGTATACGCTGACGGGAAAGCTTCCCCCTCCCACCAACACTATTGTGCCTCTTCCCGCCGGCTTAACCTTCACAGCCTCGACTCGGACCCTTGCTGGAACCCCTACTGAAGCAGCCCTAATTTACTATACCTATACTGCGGTTGATAGCGGCAGTCATGCAAATGATTTTGATAAAATGCTCGAGTTTACGCTACGTATACAGAACGCGGACGGTACGAGCCCGGTGTTCAGGATAACTACACCACAGCCTCCTACCCCAGTCCCAACTGTTGACGATGCCATGGACGGCGATGGCAACGGCGATGGCGACCCTGACGGCGATGGCAACGGCAACACTGACGGCGATATGCCGACGGGTGTTGTTGTGGAACCTGGGCCAGGGAAGATAACGGTGACTTGGACGGGTGGTTCGGCGACGGGGTATCAGTATAGCACCGATGGCGGCGTGAATTGGGTGGCTGTGTCGGCATATCCGTTGGTCATCCGTGGGGCTGCTGGCATTCCGATCTCAGTCCGTATCCGTTCTACGCCTGCGGGCACGCCCTCTGCCGCTGTGTCTGGGGAGCCGGGTCCCAAAGAGTCGCAAGTTGCCCCTGTGGGTGTTGCGGCGGTTGCGGGTGATGGTAGGATAACGGTGACTTGGACGGATGGCACGTCGGGCAATGTGTCCTTGTATGAATATAAAAAGGATACTGATGATTGGGTGGCAGTGTCAGTATATCCGTTAGCGATACTGGGTGTGAATGGCACGGCTATCACAGTGCGTATTCGTCTGAAGGCGACTCTTGAGAAGTTGGCAGGCGAGCCTTCTGAACCGGTGACAGAGACGCCGAGAGCGATGCCGACGCCGCCTACGTTTGCTGCTGGTACGGTGATTGCCAATCAGATATTGACTGTAGGTGTGGCAATGCCGGCTATAGAACTTCCGGTGGCGAGCGGTGCGGGTATCACGTACAGCCTAACCCCTGCCTTACCTGCGGGGCTGACGTTTACTGCAGGGACTCGGCTGCTGAGTGGCACCCCCACAACTGAAATGACAGAAACTACGTATACTTACACTGCGACCAACAGTGCGGGTAGTGACGAAGAGACGTTCACTCTCACTGTCAATCCTAGAGAAGGTGCTCCCGTGTTACCAGCAGTTGGAAATAAGACCTACACTGCGGGGACGGCAGTGAGCGAAACATTGCCGGCGGTAACATCGGGGACTGGCGTGACTTACTCGTTGACACCAGCTTCTTGGAATGGTCTTGCGTTTAATGCAACGGATCGGGTGCTGAGTGGGACTCCCATCGCTGCGATGTCGGCGACTACTTTTACCTACACTGCGACCAACAGTGCGGGTAGGGACACCGAGACGTTCACTATCACTGTTGGCACTGTGCCGGCACCTACGTTTGCTGCTGGTACGGTGATTGCCAATCAGATGTTGACTGTAGGTGTAGCAATGCCGGCTATAGAACTTCCGATGGCAACTGGCAGGGGTATCACCTACAGCCTAACCCCTGCCTTACCTGCGGGTCTTGCGTTTACTGCAGCGACCCGGCTGCTGAGTGGCACCCCCACAACAGCAATGGCAGCAAC
Organism: Candidatus Poribacteria bacterium; assembly: GCA_965202725.1. Lineage (GTDB taxonomy): Bacteria > Poribacteria > WGA-4E > WGA-4E > WGA-3G > WGA-3G. Next base: position 980,651 of record OZ241845.1, on the reverse strand, counting down.
TACGTATACCTACACTGCCACAAACAACGCGGGTAGTGCTATGCTGACGTTCACTCTCACTGTCAATCCTAGAGAAGGTGCTCCCGTGTTACCAGCAGTTGGAAATAAGACCTACACTGCGGGGACGGCAGTGAGTGAAACATTGCCGATGGCAACGGGGACTGGCGTGACTTACACGCTGACACCCGCCTCTTGGAATGGTCTTGCGTTTAATGCGACGACTCGGATGCTGAGTGGGACTCCCGCTGCTGCGATGTCGGCGACTACTTTTACCTACACTGCGACCAACAGTGCGGGTAGGGACACCGAGACGTTCACTATCACTGTTGGCACTGTGCCGGCGCCTACGTTTGCCGCTGGTACGGTGATTGCCAATCAGATGTTGACTGTAGGTGTGGCGATGCCGGCTATAGAACTTCCGATGGCAACTGGCACGGGTATCACCTACAGCCTAACCCCTGCCTTACCTGCGGGTCTTGCGTTTACTGCAGCGACCCGGCTGCTGAGTGGCACCCCCACAACTGCAATGGCAGCAACTACTTTTACCTACACTGCCACGAACAGCAGCGGTAATGCCCAGCTGATGTTCACTCTCACTGTAACCGATATAGATAATGTGATTCCAAGCAAAGGTTTTGGGGTTCTTGTGCATCCGGGTGCGATGGCAAGCGACACGGGTATTGCTAGTCGTGTAATGTCCAAGGCCATCCCCGTTTCGAATATGCCGGATCTCATGGATTTCTTCCTGAATGGTGGCACGATTATCGTTAAGGGGCCTGCGGGTGCGGCAGTGGGTGATTTGAAGATCACGGAGATCATGGCTGCCAAGGATGCTACTTTAGGGGGTCGTTCTAAGTATAGCCAGTGGATTGAAGTCTACAACAAGACGGGTTCGGCCATTATCTTTGACGGGTCGCGTTGGATGCTTGACTTTAGGCAAGGCGGTGTTTCGCCGGAGCCTGCTGGGGTTTCTTCGTCAGCAGCGGGTCGTGTGGATCTTGTGAGCAATATGGGTAATCCGGGTTTCTGGGCTATCCCGAGCAAGGGGGGTCGCTCTGAAGCGACGACTGCTGCTAATGCTGAGAACCTTGTGTCTATGTATCGTAAACTCAAGCAGTTCGACACAGCGAATACCGGGCATGCGGATCATGCGAAAGATGATGGGGATCCGGAGAGAGCTGGCACCTGGGTTGCTTCCGAGAGACCGAGCCGGAATCTGTCGGGTAATCGGCTTGGCACCCCGGGCACGTATCCTGAGATAGGAAAACACAAGCTGACGGTGCTGTCGCAAGAGGTGCTGATCAACGAGATAGGCAATAGCAGCAGCGATGCTAACGATTGGGTTGAACTCAGGAACACCACGACGGGTGAGATTAACCTCAGGAAGTGGGAGCTGACTCTCGTGATGTCGGTGGATGGTGTTGCGAAAGAGACGCAGTTGGTCTCGTTCCCGGATAACGATAAGGTGAAACTCGCTGCGGGGGGTATTTTGTTGCTTACCAACTCGGATCCGACGGGTTCGGGGAATGATCTGGCTGCGGGCGTTGCGATTAACAAGGCAGCGGCGGATCGGGTCAAACGCGGTGTGCAATCCATGTATTACATAGATAGCAAGCTGGTTTTACCCAATAGTGGCAAATATAACCTGATCCTTCGCAATGCGAATGACAAAGAGGGCAAGTCAACGCACATTGTTGATCATGGTGGCACCTATTTCGCTGAGAAAAAGGATGGTAGTTTTGACACAGAGGTGTGGCCCCTTCAGTTATGGGCTGCGGGGCACGGCAACGTGATTGATGGTGCCGATGAGGACTTCCGTTCGGGTCTCGTCTATAAACGGACTGGTAAGAACACGGGTATAGGTGAGAAGCACTGGGCGAAAGTGGGTTTCACGGGGATCGGCTATGACCGCACGGCTGCCAACACCGATGAAAACGGGGGCACCCCCGGCTATGCTAACGATGCCCTCAAAGAGAAAGTCGAGGATCTCTCTGATGCTGAGGTCGCTATCTCTGAGATCATGTTTAGTGCGGGCTCCGGTAGACGTTCGCTCCCACAGTGGATAGAACTTTACAATTCTTCACTGACGCAGGGTGTGAACCTGAACGGCTGGCAACTGGAGATACAGAACGCACGCGATGAGAACTTAGATGCCCGTCAGAACGCCACGATCACGCTCGGTGCCGTCACCATCGCACCGAATCAGACGGTATTGATTGTTTCCACCAGTGGTTCTAACTCGGGCAGAGACCATTTCCCAGAGACCCGCACGATAGACCTCTGGACATCACATCGCACCGCTCTGGACATGGAATCGCGCACCGATACAGTCCTGAGTGCTACGGGTTTCTATCTGAAACTCACAGATAAGGACAAAAAGGTGGTTGACGAAGTCGGCAACACCGATGGGGATCGCCGCACAAACGATGCACCCGAGTGGGCTCTGCCGATGGGTATCAACAGCGATGGGCATCGCGCGTCTATCATACGGAGATATGCCGATGGCATGGCTGAGGATGGCATGATGCAGAGCGGATGGATATCCGCAGAGAATACGGGGCGTTCCGCAGAAGGCTATAGCGAAACAACCTATTACGGCGATAGAAACGATGTCGGCACACCAGGGCATCACGGCGGGGGACCCCTGCCCGTCTCACTGGCAAGCTTCCGACCCGCACGAGACACAGCCACTGGCGAAGTCGTCATCCACTGGACCACCGAGTCCGAACTGAACAACGCAGGCTTCAATATACTGCGCAGTGAAACAAAGACCGGAACGTTCACAGTCGTCAACGTCAAAGGCATCATCCCCGGACACGGCACAACGGCTGAAAAGCACGCCTACACCTGGACGGACACCTCTGCGAAACCCAACGTCGTCTACTACTACCAGATAGAAGACGTTTCCTTAGATGGCACGCGCACCACTTTGCGCACCACGCATCTTCGGGGCAACGTCAACGCTGCGGGCAAGCTCACGACGACCTGGGGCGATGTGAAAACGCAAAACTAATGGCGTAGAGACGCGCACGTGTCGCTACATGAATAGGTTCATTCAGGGATACAATCTATTGGAATTAACCTACCAACTACAAATGAAAGGCGGTGTATGCTGCATACACCGCCCTTATTGTTTAATCCGCGAGAATTAATGATCGAAACCCTAAAAGTCCTCGGCGCGCCTCAGATATTGGTTTCTATTTTGCTCTGAAACTCACCGCGCTGCTTAGGCAGTAATTCGTTCTGTGCGCTTACATTTTGGCATTAAAAAATACCAAAACCCAGGACAAGTCTGACAGCCCCTAAGAAAATAGCGACGGCACACAGGGCACATCCAGCGATAGCATACGTTTTGTCCGAGGACATGACCAGCGCAACAACACTGAAAAGTAAGCCAAAGACTGCGAACGGGATGTTAAGGTAGTTAATGGAACCAAGACAAGGGATAAAACCTATGACCATTCCAAGAATAGCCAATATCCCCCAAACTAAACTGAGACCTGAGAGTAGATTCACGATTAATCTCCAAGTTATGATCAGACATTATCGGGGCGGAAGCTAGCTCCGAGAGTTTTAACAGAACGTATCGTCCGTTTTAAGGCAATCACTGCACAGAACGTATTCAGGAAAAATAAAAAATAGAGATAGGAGCTTAACGGATTCAAGCGATATCCTTCCGTGAAGTCTCCGCGTGAGAGCGCATAGAATGCACTCGTCATTCCACAGAAAGCACACGGTTTCTGAAATTGGACTTGCCATGTGCATTCAGGGACGAATTGCGCTAATTGGTGTTGCGGGACAATACCTGGAAGTATAAGCACGATAAAGATTCCCGCACTCATGATGAGCCACACGAGCAATCCAACGAACATTAATTCGCTACGTCTATTGCTGAACATGCTATGCCGCTTCATTGGCGCCGTCGGGGAACCGCGCCTACCTTTTTCGCGTAAAACTTAGAATGAAAAAGACAGTTCAACGATTTCACAGGGCTTGACATGCTGTGGGGCGAGGAGACCTCGCCCCACAGCATGTTTCATTCATGCGAAACTTCATTAGCGTTCGCTGCTTCGGTTTTCCTAAGGTTGATACCTCCGCCAACAGAACGGAGTTTTAGGAGGGGGCCACCGCCATTAATCGTTCCCCGCAATTCGTTAGGTGTGACGGGGCCCGCCTCGACTGTGACTGGCACTTCTGTTGTTACTGCACCGCCGAGCACTTTAGCCTCGACTGTCGCTGCGATATCTGGAACGATCGAGATATTCATCCCGCCCCCGATTGCCTCTAAATCCAGCAGTAGGTTTCGAGATGGAGACGGCTTTTGAAGTTGGCAACGGATGGAGCCGCCCGTCGTTTTCGCAAGGACGGGCCCGTCGTTTTCTACCTCAATACTGCCGCCAGCCGTTTTTACGTCCGCACCGCCTTTGCAGGAACGCAGGGTGATATTCCCGCCGGAGGTTCTGCCATTAATGCCCCCGGTGACATTGGCACATCGGAGGTTCCCGCCAGAGGTTTTCGCTGTGACATCCCCCGTTCCTGTCTCAAGTGCTATATTCCCACCGCTTGTTTGCAGATCGGCATCGCCCTTGAACGCCTTGAGAGCAATGTTCCCCCCGGAGGTCTTTCCATTAATACGGCCGGTTATATTTTCGAGACGGAGTTGGGCCCCAGCTGTTTTGGCATTCACGTCTCCGGTTATATCGACAGCGGAGATTTCTCCCCCTGCTGTTTTCACATCCAGGGAGTAATGTCGAGGCACAACGATACTAAACTGAATGTCTAAACGTTTTTGTGCCTTTTTCCACTGTTTTTCGGAACCTCTGAATTTTGCTTCGATTTTAACATCAGATGTTTCATGTGTCATCTGGACATCGAAATTCTTGAGAATTTCTCCTGCGCGTCGATCTGCTTTCAATTGTGCAGAACGTTGGACGCGCACAGAGACAGTGTCGGTCTCAGCGCTCTGTACGTCAATTGCGCCGAAGTCCGTATTGAGGGTTAACTTGCCCCCCGATGCGACAGGCAACACTTCGGTTATATCTTCAAGCGTGGTCTCGGTTAAGAATTCTGGGACCGCCCGCCGAATCAAATCACCGAATGGTTTATCTGTGAGTTCCTCTGTCAGGTTTTCCATGAACCTTTTTCCGAAAAAACTATCGAACCATCCTTTGAAGTCGGAAATGGTGTCCAATTCTTCGTTGAGATATGCTGCGAGCTGATGGCATGCAATCCCAATTTGACCAAAAGACGCATCGTTCGCGAGTTCTTCAAAAAGCCCATCAGGCACAGCGCTCAGGTCACGCAGACGTTTGAGGACGTTATTGAATTGGGAGATGCATCGCTTTTCGCCCCCCTTAAAAGCATCCGTCAGGGCTGCATCCTCCGTGATTTTTGCGGTGTGCTCGAGCATGTGAAATAGTGCTTCGCGTTCGTGCGGTTTCGGCTGTTCCATATTTTTTTCCTCTTGTGGGAGGGGTTTCGGTAAAATTAGGTTTTCACCCCATTTTTGAGACGCGTGTAGTAGGGGTTCGGTAACCCACCCCCTACGATTGGCCTAAGTGCTCAATCACAAGATAGCGTCACATCAGGACTTAAACGAACCTATTGTATTCGTAGCATAGCCTGTTAGGCTGTGCCGGATAGCGTCACATCAGGACTTAAACGAAACCCCTCCTGTGTGGTTGTAGGTTATAAGTTATAAGTTAAGGGGTTCTCCAATAACAATTCACCTCCGCCTGAAGACTCCCAGCTGGGTTGGAGTGTTCCCGGATATCTCTTAGCCAAGTCCCAAAAACTGACAACTAACAGCTCGTTCATATATCCATGCCGTACCCACGTTTTTCCAAGATCGTTTTAAGGAGATCCTTTGCTTTGTGCAGCCGCCACTTGACAGTCGTCAGCGGTACAGACAAGAATTCAGCGATCCGTTTCTGAGGCATCTCTGTCCAATAGTAGAGTTGAATAACTTCTTGATAATCGTCAGGGAGGCCTTGTATAGCATCTCTGATAGCCTCTTGCGTGAGTTCCCGTTCCACAATGCGTGCCGGATCCGATTGTGATATATCTGAGACCCTATTTAAGTGGACTTCAACATCCTCCTCTGGCTGATAGCGACTGGCATTCTTATAGTAACGTAGGGCGCGATTTCGAGTAATCGAGTGGATCCATGCCCCGAACCGGTTCAGATCCGTGAGTTGTGGGAGGGCTTCAAAAGAACGCAAAAACGCGTCCTGCACAACATCTTCTGCATCGGCAGGATTCCGGACAATCTGCTGCGCAACCGTCAACATCGCGCGTCGATAACGGTTCACTAATACATCGAACGCCGATGTATTTCCTGCAAGGGCCGCGACGACCAACTCGGCATCACTTATCTCAGTTACTTCTTGATTTTGCAATATCAGCTTGCTTTCTTCGCCTACAGGCATGAAAACGCTCCCTTCTTACCTATTAGACACCGGCAGTGTGAAAAGGATAGTAAAAAGTCCATTTTGTTTTGAAAGTGTGCCGATACGCGGAAGGGGTAACGAGACAGCCGTTGAGTGCCGCCTGAACAGAGTCACATATCCTGCGACTGTTTTTAGAAGAGGTACTATGAAGTAGGCCTATAGAGCATAACCAAACATCCGCCGAGTGCAGCGAGAAAGATACCTGCGATGAATTGCCATCGGACAGCACCCCAGCCACCTGCAGGCGGATGCGAGAGGGTCGCGACGATAGCGTTTATAATAGGCGCACCTGCAAAAACAATCGACATCACCACGGCAGGTCTACCGCCTGCACCAAAAGCGAGTAAGACCCCAAACGCTCCAATAGCACCGACAAGCCCAGCCACGAAAGACCAAGAAACACCTTTACCCGTAAATTGCCAGTCAGCCCCGTTAAGGATAAGCATCAAGGCAGAACCGATGACCGCCGCGAGTAGGTAGGCAAGTCCGACAAAAAGAAACGCTTTGTAACGCCCATGCACAGGATCCGCCATCGAGACCTGGCCCTGATGTAGAAAGACCCCGTAAAGTCCCCATGAGGAGACAGTCATAAAAACAAAAATCAACCATGTTTTAACCATAATGTTCCCTCTCTGATTTTGCGGCATGCCTGCTTGCCACGTGTCCCCGTTGCTAAAGCATTAGATATAGTTCCGGAACACCTTCAAAAGTTGTTCTGCGACGACTTCGTCGTTAAAATTCTGGTGTACATTGACGCGTCCAGTTTTTCCGAGATGCGCACGTCGCTCGGCATCATTGAGGAGTTCCATAATGCCGATCGCCACCGATTCAGCGGATTCAGGTTCGACGAGCAGGCCCCCTTCGGTTGCCTGAATCATCTCAGGAAATGCACCGTGTCGAGGCTGGACCACGGGGACTCCATTAGCGAGTGCCTCTATGATGGATAACCCTTTAGATTCACGGTAAACAGTCGGAACAGAAAAGACATGGAGGCGGTTGAGGAAATCAATCTTTTGACTTCGCGTCACCTCGCCATAATACACAAAACTGTCTGATAGCCCCCAAGTTTGAATTTGGTTCACGAGTTCCTCAAGATAGGGTTCATCCTTCTTCCCAAGGTATCCAGCGACGTGGAGTTGAACATTAGCAGCGCTGAACGCCTCAGCTATGATACGGAAAGCATCTACCAAGATATGTAATCCTTTTTCAGGACAAATGCGAGCCAAATAGCCAATAAGAAAGGGCGGCGGTTCAGGGGTCTCGACAGGGCTACCATGCCCCGCCATGTTTAATCCGAGTGGTACCACGTCAATTTTATCAACAGCTAACTTAAGATAGACATCTGCCATAAATTGCGCATAGTATTGACAAGGTGCGATAAATCCGTCCGCTTCAGCAGCACGCTCTTGGAGTAGCCCCAATGCTTCCGCTTTATAGGGTTCAATGAGATCTTGCAGAAAGATATCTTCACCTTGGAGTGCACAGACAACGGGGACATCTAACGCCTTTTTAATCTCTCTGGTGAAGCCGACCAACATGGAATTGGTGAGATAGACGATATCCGGTCTATTCTCCTCAGCAAGCCATTTGACTAATTTCGCCAATTCCTTCTGTTGATGCCCTTGTTCGGCTTGGAGCATAGAGACAGTCAACTGCCCCAGGTCTCGGGCGTCGGTTGAGCTGCTAAACCTTGCCAATCCATTCAATAGAGTTGGACTGTCTAACAGTCTGTCAAATACCCACGGCGTGTGTCTGAAAATCGAAAGCTTCTGTTGGAGATAGACGTTAACACCGCCGAAAAAAACCCTGTCTAAACTCACATTCGCCTCATCTGTTCGGGTAGGGGTATAGGTAGGTATAAGCGCGACGTTATGCCCGTGTTTCTTCAGAACTGTGGCAATCGTGTTGTCGTGTATGCAAGTTCCGCAGTACATTCCGGCGGCACCTGCGGTAATATAAGCGACTTTGATACTCCCAAGCCGACAGGCGTGGGATTCTTGTTTCGTCATCTCGTGCCTCCGCTGTGGAGGGAAACCTACAGACACTCCACAAGCGTTTTACGTCTCGGTGTATCCCACCGCGACGTGTCTTCAGTTGATAGCTGCGTTAACGTCTCTATCTATAGAGATACCGCAATTGCTGCAGGTGTAGGTTCTATCTGATTTTCGTTTCTGCTTATACCAATTCTCACTTAAGAACACCTGAAAGAAGAAACTGGCATGTCAACCTTGAGCGTATAGTATTAGTATATCAGATTCTCTGAAAAAAGTCACATCTATTTTAGTGGTTCGGTTGCCGGTTGTCAGAGCTAAAGAAATTTGCTTTTTCCGTGTAATTGTGGTATTATTAACATTTAGGTTTAGAAAAGGGATTTAGTGAAAAAGAAGAGAGGAGAATTATACATGTCACGCATCTGTACGGTCTGCGGTAAGCGTCCGATAACCGGCAATCAGATTAGTAAATCCGTTCGACACACCAAAAGACGTTGGATGCCGAATCTACAACGGGTTCGGGTTCAAACCGAGGAAGGGACGAAGCGAATCCGTGTCTGCACCAAATGTATACGGAGCGGGAAAGTTACCAAAGTTATCTCCGGAATGCCTGCGGCTTAACAGGGAAGCGGGTTTCAGGCGAAGATCCCTCACTTTGTGAAGAGGGTTAGAGTTTACGAGTGACGCGCTGTACGCCTTTTAAACGACGAATGGCCTGCATGACTTCTTCGAGCTGTCCGGCTCCCGTAACGGCGATTGTGAAATAGTCGGATGCTGTTGCCTCAAGACGTTTTTCGGGTGGGCTGAAATTCCCATCGCGGATGTTTACCTCGTGCTTTGCGATAGCCGCCGTGATTTCACTGAGCATTCCAGGACGATCACTGCACTCCACAAAGATTTTTATGAAATAGATGTCGGGCGGGTAATTTTCATTTTCGGAGGGAGATTTTTCGAGCCAAGTCACAGATAAGAGTCGTTCGGGTTCATTAAGTACCCGGATACATCCGGCTCTATGGACAGAGACGCCTCGCCCGCGCGTCAGGTAGCCGACGATCTGATCTCCCGGGATCGGGTTGCAGCACTTCATGATCCGCGTCATGCCCAAATCGATGTCATTTTCGAGTTGTACAGCTGGGGCTGATCCGGTTTTTCGCGTGTCGGATATGTTTTCTGCTGCTTCATGTTTAGGAACTTCAGGTTTTAACAAATTAACGACCTGGGTAGCCGATTCATTGCCGTTGCCGATTCGGACGAAAAGCTCATCAAGGTTCTTCAGTTTGAGTTGCTTGGCAATATCTAAGAATTTGTGGGAATTGAGATACTCGCGTGGGTTCAGAGCGGCGGCGCGCAGCTCAGCGCCAAGAAATCTTTTGCCTAACGCCAGTGCATCAGCCCTATCCTTTTCACGAAACCAGTGTTTAATTTTTCCACGGGCTGTAGCGGTTTTAACGTAAGGTAACCAACTCCGGCTGGGTTTGCCATTTGCCTGTGTCCGAATGTTAACCTGGTCTCCATTCTCAAGCACGCGTCGAATAGGTGCGACACTCCCGTTCACCTCTGCGCCGACACATGCATGCCCGACATCCGTATGAATTTTATAAGCAAAATCGATGACAGTAGCTCCGGCGGGTAGGGTAAACAAATCGCCTTTCGGAGAAAAGACGTATACTTCATCTTGGAAAAGTTCAAGTTTCATTGACTCTACGAACTGATGTGGGCTGTCTTGGACCTCTTGTATATCGTCAAGGATTTGCTTATAACTGGCGAAAATCGAACGGCCCTGCCTACTTCTCGGAACCCCTTCCTTATAACTCCAATGCGCAGCGATCCCGTCTTCAGCGACCTGATGCATCTGATATGTGCGAATCTGTATCTCAACAGGTTTACCATCATCAAGAATTGTGGTATGGATTGACTGATAGCCGTTTTTCTTAGGTTGCCCGACCCAATCCCGAAGTCGGTCTGGATGGTAACTCCATGTGTAATGGAGTGCAGCGAGTGTGGCATAGCAGTCCGCGTCGGTTTGGACGAGGATCCGGAGTCCAATGAGGTCTCGGATTTCACTGAAGGGTGTCCCTTTCTGTTGTATTTTCTGGTGGATGCTGTAGATGTGTTTTGTTCTGCCGTGAACATCAGCAAAAATGTTGCGTTTTTCAAGTTCTCGACGAATCTGCTTCACCATTTTGTCACAATAGGCTTCGCGTTCGTCGAGTTTCTGGTTCAGGAGTTCGGCAATTTTCCGATATTCTCCGGGATAGAGATGCTTGAACGCCAAATCTTCAAGGCGGCTCATGATACGCCAGATGCCGAATCGGTGTGCGATCGGCGCGTAAATTTCCAATGTCTCTTTTGCGACCTGTTCGCATTTCTCGCTGGAAAGAAATTTCAACGTCTCCATGTTATGCAGTCGATCTGCAAGCTTAATAAGGATCACCCGCATGTCTTCCGCCATCGCGAAAAGGAGTTTGCGGTAGGTTTCCGCTTGGCGCTGCCGATGAACGCGAGCTTCAACCGTAGTTGTAGCAAGAGGAGCAGGCAAAGAGACATTCAACTCATATCGCCCAATCTTTGTAACACCCTCAACAAGATTCGCGATATTCGTACCAAACCGTACCTGCATTTCTTCACGAGTGATACCAGTGTCTTCAAGGACATCGTGCAGAAGCCCTGCACAGATTGTGTGCGTGTCCAGCCGGAGTTCGGCAAGTATTTCAGCAGTTTGGACACAATGCGTAAAGTAAGGTTCACCGGATTTCCGACGTTGTCCTTTATGGGCATTTTGTGCGAAGCGGTAGCAGCGCTCCAGCAGTTCAACCTCTGCATCCGGGTTATATGCTTGAATCTGGGTTATGAGTGACTTGAGACTCATGTGCTATGATCTCCCACATGGATTCAATATTTTCCTTTAGTTGAAATTCAACGAAAGCAGGACATGTCTGTTTTATCCATTCCCCTTCAAGATAAGTACCGGAAAAGGATAAATCATTTTTCTCAGCAGGAAGGAGTTTGACAAGCCGCTGCCTCGGTTCACCATGTCGCTTAATGTATCGTAGTTCTTCAAAGATCGTGAGTCCAGTTTGAACAGTCAGGGCTGCACCGAGGTTACCATTAAGCATTTCTGCTTCGGGATATCCGACGGCACCGTTAGATTGAATAACCTTTCGCATGTTAGCGTATAAGTGACGTAAAGCCTCTTTGGTCGGATATTTTTCAGCGATCCAATTGTGTATATGCGTTGCATCCGTGTTGTTATAGATGAGATGCAGATAGGAGGTCCTACCAGAGACGAAAGCCGGCCTACAACGTTTGAAAAAAGCATCGGCACTCGGGCTTAGGTGGCAGAAGACAAAGTGTGGAACATGCGGAAACGCTTGATGATGCGAAAAAGTGCTACTTGAAGCGATTGCCCGGAGTGTACCGTTGTGGAGCTGCTGCAATAGCACAGTCGCTTCAGCTATCGAGGTTGTTGCGTCATGCCGCGCGATGCCTTCAATCCGCTCGGGTAAAAGTTTCGTAAGCAGAAGGTCCAACATCGCTTCATCCTGTACATAAATTAGACACGGTTCTTCTCTGTGGAGCAAAGCTAAAAGGTATTCTTTTTTATTTTCGTTCCGCTTGTCAACGAGCTTCACAGGAGAGGGATCGTCGCGCTTTGGGAACACGTCCCATTTCATGTGCCTGCCTTCAGGACGCACCTGCCAATCCTCAAGGGTGAGTTGAACGGATCGCCGCCCTTGCCATTCGTTAATTTGTGGCGAAAAGGCGACATCGACGGACAGATCGGAACCTATGAAGTCGACGCGTTTAGCTCCAGCGCGCCACGCGATAGCCCGGCATCCAATCTTGCCATCTGTTAGCGTCATCCGGAGATGATTTTTCTCGGGGCCCATTAAGGTGGGTCCCTCGCTGATTTTGAGGCGGCGCGCCCCAAAAAGGAATTTAAGATTGCCTCTTCCAAACGGTTCAAATTGCTCAAACTTCTTTAGTGTTTCTAACGTTAAAAGCGGCAGATGTGTTTCAAACTCAAGGTCCAGTTTCGGTTGTAGTGCTTCCTCTGTCAGCTGATTACGAGCGTATTCGTCAAAAGCCTTCTTGAATTCAGGGATATTTTCGGTTTTGATTGTTAGTCCTGCTGCTGCTTGATGTCCGCCATGTTTCACAAGTAATTCCGCGCAAGCGACGAGAGCATCGGCAAGATTCATGCCTTCTATACAACGTCCGGATCCCGTAGCCTCATCCCCGTTAATAGCCAGTACAATCACCGGTTTGTAATAAGTTTGAAGTAGACGCGAAGCGACAATCCCGACAACACCTTGCGCTTTTCCGCGCCACCTGTCGCTGTCTACAACAATCCCGATGGTGTCCTCCTCTATCTCGTTTTCAATGATCTCAACAGCTTGTTCTTGAATCTCGCGCTCTAATTCCTGCCGCTCCTGATTCGCTTTATTGAGTTGCGGCGCAATCCGAGCCGCAACTTCATCCGAATCGGTGGTGAGCAGTTCAACAGCCTTATCTGCGGTATCCATTCGTCCAGCCGCATTGATACGGGGCCCCAATTTAAAAGAAAGACTGTATCCATCAAGCGGTTGGTCGAGTTTATGTCCCGCAGCTTCGCATAATGCGTGAATTCCGGGACGTTCGCGCTTGTTAAGCTCGGCTAACCCCAAACGGCTCAACATTCGATTCTCCCCAGTGAGCGGTGCCATATCTACGACTGTGCCTAATGCGACCAAATCCAGTTGGGACTCAAGAAATGATCTATCGTTGACTAACCCTTGCGCCAATTTGAAGGCTAATCCGACACCCGCGAGCTCAGTGTAAGGGTATTTATTTTCTTGCACCTTCGCTGAAATGAGGGCGTACGCTGGGGGTAGCTCTGCCTCAGGTTGATGGTGGTCAGTGACAATAACATCCATCCCGAGTTGCTTGGCTAATTCGACTTCCTTCACTGAGGTGATCCCACAGTCTACAGTAATGAGCAGTTTTGGATTCTGTTTTTCATGGATCTTTTCTACGGTACATTTACTCAGTCCATAACCGTCTTCAAATCGATCGGGGATATAATAGTCAGCAGGCGCATCCAGCTGGCGGAATGTGTTCAGCAATAGGGCCGTTGCGGTTGTACCGTCAGCATCATAATCCCCATAGATACAGATTTTTTCACCCCGCGCAATTGCCTTATTTATTCGGTCAACGGCTTTACCCATATCGGCAAATTTAAAAGGGTCGTGTAATTCATCAAAAGCCGGATAGAGATACGTGCGCGCTTCAGCAGCATCCTTTATGCCCCGATTGGCGAGCAGACGGGCAGTGAAGATAGAAATCCCCAACGTCGATGCTAATTTCACACTACTCTCAAAATCTGAATTCGGGAACCGCCACACTTTGCGGGTGGGTTTTTTCATGAGGTACCTGCTGTTGCTGAAATCGGGAATCTGCACTTTTCGCCAACGTGGAAAGATTACAAACAATACGTCTTTCGATACTTGATATATTATCATAAAAATTTGAGTTTGTCAAATCTTTTCGTTTTGGGTATAGTGTCAATCCGTTTCCCCGTAGGGCAGCCCCCGAAAAATCCGATAATGTGCAGATTTTTAAATATAACTTGACAAAATGAATTGCACGTGGTATTATTTATAGTATCCTAATCATAACGCAATAAACAGTGAATTTTGGCAAAACTTGTAAACTAAAACAAACGCTAAAAATTGGCGAAACTTGTCAAAAAACGCCATACATGATAATGTTTTTTCTAACGTCTTCATCGAATGGGGATTAACCTCGTCTGTGAAATGAAGTTGCCCCCGTTGTATAATAGGGGCCTTATTGTAACTCAAGCGGAAAGGAGTTTTTTCGCATGACCTATGTGATTTGTGAACCTTGTATTGAAGTTAAGGACAGTGCATGCGTTGATGTCTGCCCAGTGGACTGTATTCACCCGCTACCCAGTGCTGATGCGTTTGAGGATGTCGATCAGCTTTACATCGACCCCGAAGAGTGCATCGACTGTGGTGTCTGCGAACCTGAATGCCCGGTCGAAGCGATCTTCATGGAAGAAGATGTTCCGGAAGAGTGGGAAGAGTTCATAGAGATTAATGCTGAATACTTTAATAAATAACGGATAGTTGACGCAACTTTTGGATTGCAGTGTCTCGAACGGTTGCCGATTTGTAAGCCTGCTTAAGGGAACGCAAATCCGCAACCGTATTTTTTGTCTTAGCCTACTTGAGCGGTACTATGCAGAAATTCCAACCTATTCATATTGAAAGAGGCACTACAAGTTTGAAGATTCAGTGGAAAGACTCACACCACAGTGAGTTATCCTACGGCTTTCTCCGCCAAAAATGTCCATGTGCGCGATGCGACGCAACGCGTTCAGGTAAAGATCCTTTTCATATTTTACCCGCTGATGATTTTTTGGAAAATTTACACCTTGTGGATATTCAACTGGTGGGCCGTTACGCGGTGCGGTTGGTTTGGAATGATGGACATCGTACCGGAATCTATACGTTCCAGTTTTTGCGAGAACTAAGCGAAGACGCTCCGGTAGCGGAGGATGATAGGAGGTAGTGGGCGTTATTCGGACAGGAGGCGCAGAACGAGGTAGCAGTTTGGCGTTTTCTTCTCAGCCCCTAAGTCCCTGCTCAGTCTCTGACACTCACGCCAATAACGCGTATAATTGAGGGGTTGGCATTGGCGGCGGTGTCCAATAAAAGTTTTATGACAGCACGCGAATTCATTGCCGTTATGGATCGGATATCCCCAAACCCAGCAAATGACTGGACGGTGTTCGTAAACAGCGCAGACCCCGGCAATCAGCATCAGACACTCACCCTCAGGTGGACCTTTTATTGCCGCGATTGCGTTCATGCCTGCATCGGGTATGATGTTTTCGGCAGTGTAGCCCCGCGTCTCCAGTTTTTTGACGGTCCGTTCCGCTTTCCGAAGGACATGTGTGCGAAGCTGCGCCGGAAGCATCTCTAACCCGAGCTTCAAGTCCCGAGCTTCAACTTCACTAATCGCCATTGTTGCCGTATTCTGGCAGCAGGAAAAGCGGTCCGCCGGGCAGGGCAGACCGCCAGACGCTGCACGCAAACGTTCCACATCGCGCTGAATCTCGCTAACAAGTTCACGATAGGCTTCCATAGCAACACCTACTCCAAAGTAAGCGCGTAAACCGCATGGCGGAAGATAACGACTTTTGCACCGTTCGCTAAAATCAGCTTAATCTCATAAGGACTCACCCAGTCTATCGTCCCACGAAAAATCTCTCCCTCTCGGAGTGTGATCTCAATCACAGATTTATTTCTTCGGGCCCTCTGCACCGCCTCGGTATCTAATTCACAGGCATCGGCATCGGCAGTTAATTGCGTTAACCGCTCTGCTTTGACATTTGCATCAATATCAATAGCTACCTGAACTTTTTCCACGTCAACATCCTTATAACAGTATTTAACATCCGTTTTATTGACGTGCCGCTCATTTCCATTGCTATTGAGGGTCAAATGTGAGAGCGTCATTTCAAGGACCGTTGCGGGAAGTTGCACATCGTCGGACAATGCAAAAAACATAGGGGTTTCAAAGTTAATCTGCTTCAGGATATAGAGGTCTCCGAAGCTGAGTTGTTTTGAAGTTTGTTCTTTCACGTCCTGAGTCGGAGTTTCAGCGTTGCCGGACTCTCTTGGCGAGGTTGGGTGGCTTCCTTGTTGCGCAGTCGGTTTTGGCTCCGCCATAGATACACTGCGGTCGCGGCGATGCCGAGTCGGCTTTGATTCGACGGTGCCATCATCAAAGGTGGAACTGCTCTCATTACCGAGGAATTGGCCTTGATGCTGCCCAGGAAAGCCGGCGTAGCCACGCGGAATGATCGCTTTCCCTTGTCTCAACCATCGGCGCTCCGTAGGGGTTAGCAACACTTCAACATTCTGAGCAACGAGTCCCTTCTCTCCTTCAACGATGGTGTATTTCACCCGCTGCCCGACCCGGAGCTCCTCGTATTCCGATTGCTTAATCGCAGAGCTGTGTAAGAAAACATCAGTATCGCTGCTATCTTGGGCGATAAATCCGAAGCCTTTATCAAAATTGTAGTACTTAATCCGTCCTGTAGGCATTATATGCTCCTGGCGTCTTGTCCTTTTTCAGGAAGCTGACGCTAAACATTCACCATTCACGTTCCTACGCGAGCATTTCTCTTTGTAAGGGGGCTTGCACATGAGCCGTCCTGAATTTACCGTTTTTCTTGACAGAATCAACCTGCTGTTTTATAATAAAGCAACTTTGCTTTTTGGTAGCAAGTCTTGGGAATCTGCGTATCTTCTTAATATACAGAACCTACAAATTACGTCTTGCGACACTCAAAACATTATATAACGTTGGGTTGTGCTATATATCAAACTCACGTTATTATACACAGTTTCTCGATAAAATTCAAGGGAATCCCAATCGCCTCCCGCGACTCGCGAATCCCTAACCGCGGACCGCTATACGCGATATTCTTTCATCACTTCATCGCCATAGTGGTTGATGACCTTCACTGCGATTTTACCCGTTGTGGGCTTGGCAAACGGGAGACTCTCTGTGCGGTAGAGTGCCTCCCATGCCGCCGCGTCTATCTCTGCATGGAGCGCCCGTTGCAACTGCTGATACGGCGCGTCTGCACCCGTCCAATACGCATGCCGCACGAAAAACGCATCCCCCGAGTAAGCAGTATCTATGAACCAACACGCAATCGCATCGGGCGTATCCGAACGAATCAACCCGCGGTTCGGATCGTACACATCTACGCCTAAGAGTTTCACGGAAACCTTCCCGTCTGCATGCGGCAGAATCTCAATATCGGGTTCCCCGAACACCCGGAACAGGTTACCCTCACCTGTGTTTTTCAACTCACGCACGAGGAGTTCCGGACTCATCTTGACGGGGAGTATCGTCAGGGGGCCCAAGCGGGTGTTTTCATCAGCCGTGTATCCTTCAAAGGCGAATCCCACAACGAGCAACAGATCGAACTTTGGTATCCGGCGCATCGCTGCTTTGGCGGCGGCTTCTATCCAGTGGCGACCGACTGTGTCATACTCGGGGCCGATGCTCACTGCGATACTTTGTGGGGTTCCGTCTGTGGCCCTAACGACCCCCTCGGCGTGTATCCATCCCCCTGGTAGCAGTTCCAGCCAGTCAAAGTTCATACGTTGATCCTTCAGGCGATGTTCCACGCCTGCTGTTTTGAGATGATGCAGGATATGGGTGTGGTAATCCTGTGAGCGTGTTGCGGGTGGCATAGGTGTTGGAACCCCCTCGCGCTCGCTTTCGGAGGGGTCAAGCACTATGTGCGGTGATAAGCTCTCCACGGTAAAGGGCCCTGTAACGCGAATGCGGTTTCGGTCCACCTCGGGTTGATCGTATAGGATTTCCTGCTTTGCAAGTTGAGCCGTGGAGGCATCCATTTCTCGTTGTCGCTGGTGCTTGAGGGAAAGCCACTGCTGATGTAGTGCCTGAAACTCAGGGGGCCATTCAGGATCAGTTTCCATTGGCACTTCCCAGTCTTTCCAATCGTCGCGGTTCGCGGGAAGTTTTGCGTTAAGTATTTTGAGGAGGGGGTCCAATCGCTTCGCGTATGCTTCATGGACATCGTCAATCGCCGTGTTATTCGTCATATCTGAGAGGCGGATATACGGTGCGGTTTTGTAGTGAAACCCTCGTTTGATGTCAGTTTTCTCTTGCAGCCGGTAATACGGATACTTTGCAGACATCAGCCGTGTGCGTGCCAAGGCGAGTGCCACGCGAGAGGTATCTATTGTTATCCACCGTCTGCCCCACTGCTCTGCAACATAAGCCGTTGTGCCGCTACCACAGGTGGGATCCAAGACAAGATCGCCGGGAGCCGTCGTCATTAACAGACACCTTTGGATGACCTTAGGATTGGTTTCGACAACATAGGCTTTCCCAGAACGTCCGCCTGAAGTATCTGTCCATAAGTTAGTGATTTCTCTCCCAGGGGAGTCGCTCGCCCAACGGATATAACGCAGCGACTTTCCAGCCGTAAGAAGCCTTCCTTGTTTTGCCAATCGTTCCAAACCGTCTTGATTTGAAACCCACCCTCTATTACCAGTTGGTATGAAAGTTGTGCCATTAAATTCATATGTGTCCTTATTACCGGATTGGGAAGTTGCATGATAATCTACAAATCGCCGACTGCCTTCAGGTAATTTCGTAGGATCTTTCTTTTCTTTCGATGTCATTCTGCGGCGAGTGAGATCTGGCAATTCAACCTGCATGTAGGAAGCAAGCAGCGGATCGGCGGAACGTTCATCCCATTCTACCCACAGCTGGTTATATTTTAACTTCTCTCTATCTTTCGCATACCACATTAAATAATCAAACACCGATGATAAGGACGTTGAAGAAGTCGTATGTCCGCGAACCCAGGCGATTGTGGAGACGAAGTTTTCACTGCCAAATACTTCGTCAAGCAGGCTCCGGACAAGGTGAACGTTCTGATCGCTGATCTGGACAAAGATACTCCCGCTCTCCGTGAGCAATTCACGTGCAACGGTGAGACGGTCGCGTAGGTAAGCAAGATACGAGTGGATACCCAGCTCCCACGTATCCCGAAACGCTTTCACTTGTTCGGGTTGCACAGTAACGTCCGCAGCTTGCATCTCACCAACCTCGCGCTTGCGCGTGCTCACCTGCCAGTTGCTACGGAACTTAATGCCGTATGGCGGATCAACATAGATCATCTGCACACCCCCTCTGAGATGTTCTTTTTCCGAAAGCGAGGTCATCACTGACAGCGAGTCGCCTAAGATAAAGCGATTCTGCCACTGCTGTGCATGCTGGTAGAACTCAATCTTCTCACGAAACGCAAGCGTGTCAAACCCCTCAAAGAGCATCTCAGTTTGAGCCGCCTGTGACTGCTGTTGTGTGCTGAGGTTTTCAATAATGGCTTGCGGTTGGATGTGTTCTTGGATGTAGATCGGGACACCGGGGACCGCCAGATCGCTATCGTTCTGTTGGTCTTTACCTTTCCAGACGAGCTGCGGGTCTAATGCGGTGTCTCGTGGGTAACGCGTCGGGGCATTCTCTTCATCTTCAGCAAACCCACTCAATTCTTGTGTAGGATTGTTAGAACGTTTGTCAGGGTGTTTGTAATGATTAATCGGTTTTTTGGACATTGCTGCATTTCCTCCTTTGCTGAGTCTTATCCGTTGTAGCATAGGAACCCGTTGTTTTCCTGTGCAGTAGGCGTATCGCCGATGAATGCACAGCCTAACAGGAAACCATGCTACAACAGACGAACCCGTTGGCTTCCTATGCAGGCTTATCTGCTAAAAGCAACATAACCGATTAGAAATAGTATTACCTGCGAGATACTATACATTTTAGCACAAATGTGAGAGGGTGTGTAGGCTTTTTAACAGGCGGTACCTCAAGTTGCAGGTGACCGCAATTACTCCCCTAATTTTCATTTGATTACAAATATAAAATAAGATAAACTACTTCTTACATCTTGTCTGAATACACAGTAAGAAAAAAGGAGATACGCCTTGGAAAAGATACGTGAATTGGTTTCGCTGCTAGAATCTGGGATTGAAGATTATGATGCTCAGATGAGGGGGTTACAGACAGAACGGCTGAAATATATTCGGCTCTCAATAACTGACGGGTTCGGCACGGAGGAAGGTGATTCTCAGCAGTCGTGGCTTCTTCACTTGAAGCAGTTGGAAGACTCCCTCACACTCCGCCTCAACAGCATACGGCAGGCAATCCGAGAAGCTGCTGAAGCTATCCAGAAGGAGGCGGAGGCATGATGGCAACATTCACGAAGCTCAAGACGAGCAAACGTTTGCGGTGTGGATTGCTGCTGACCTGGCTTTTGAGTGTATCGCCGCTGGCGGCGCAAGAGATGGAGATGCCGCAAATTATCGAAGAAGCAATCCGATATCAGAATCTCGGGTTGGCATATCTTGAGGAAGCGCAACCGTCGAAAGCGGTTGAAGCATTTACAGAAGTCGTGGCGCTATTACCCGATGAGGCGATCGGATACGGTAACCTCGCCGTCGCATACCTGCGATTACAGCAAGCCGATACCGCCGAAGAGTGGGTCAAACGTGGGATTGCAGTTGCACCGATGGATAGCCAGTTACACTTCATTTTATCCGAGGTCTATCAGTTACAAGGACAGCTTGAATTGGCAGTCGAGGCGATGAAGGATGCCGTCCGATTGGCCCCCGACGAATTGGAGTTCCGCTATAAATTGGTCAGACACTATCTCGGACAGCGGAACAATCCAGAAGCCCAGCAAGCGGCGGTTCGACATCTCCAAGAACTTCACGCGCGGTCGCCGGTGAATGTTGTTATACTGATGAAGCTAGCACAGGGACTGTTGGCACAGGAACAGTGGGAAGATGCAGAGCGCCTCAGTCAAACGTTGATGCGTATTTTAGGAGACACGGAGGCAGAGAAACTGGCGTATCTCACACAAGGGATAGCGGCGATGCAGCAGGGCGATATGGCACTTGCTTCACGAAATATCCGAATCTTCGAGAACTTACACCGGGCAAGTCCGCGTTATCAGCAAGGGATTGGCGAATTGGTGACCGACATCCTCGGGCACCCGATAGAGACGTTCGGTCAAGAATTTAAGGCTCGAATTTCTGCCGAAGGGAGTCCACCTATTGATGTGGCTTTTGTGGATGTTACTGAGCAAATCGGACTCGCCTATACGGAAGCGATACCTACCGATTCCATGGACGTTTCATTAATTGACTACGATAGCGACGGAAACCTCGACCTATATCTAATACCAGCAGGGCTACTCTTTCAGAATACGGGCGGACAGTTTACATCTGTTCTACAGTTTAAAGCAGGAGAGCATGGAAATCCACACGCCAGGGCGATCGCGGATCTGGATAAAGATGGAACGCAGGATTTCCTCCTTCAAACCGGTAAGGCGATAGTGGCTTTTCGAGTGCAAGACACTGGGGATTGGCAAGTATCTACCCTCGTTGCGTATGAGCAAATCCAGAACCAAACCGGGTTAGTCCATCCCGTTGATTTCGACCATGACGGTGATTTGGACCTCTTTACATCCGGCCCTGCGATGTTTCGGAATAACGGTGATGGAACATTCACGGATGTCGGAGAACAGACCTTTGTAACGACCGATGCAGCCGACGTATCGGTAGGACACGGCTTTCTCACTGAAGCCCTGTCCGCCGATTTTGATGACGACGGGGATATAGACATCTTTGTTACGCATAGTGAGACGGGATGCACCCTCTACGATAACCTCCGGCAAGGACGGCTCCGCGCGGTTTCGCGTGAAACCGGAATCCCACAGAACGTCCGTTATACCGCAGTTGCCACCGGTGACTACGACAACGACGGCGATTTTGACCTCTTCTTGGCAACAACAGACCGCATCCATCACTACCGAAATGCAGGGGACGGCCGTTTCGTTGATGTGCTGGGGCCAGAAGCCGGCGTTCAAGGGCTGCCACCAATGCTATTGAGAAATATAGATTACGACAACGACGGATTCCTTGATGTCTGGGTCGGTGGGGAAAAAGGTATGTTCCTGTTTCGGAATGACGGTGCCGGCGAGTTTGCAGAACCCTATCCTTTTATTGACTCAAACACGTTCACAGGAGAAGCGTTTCTCAAGAATGCAGTCGCGGGCGCAGTCGGAGATTACGACAACGATGGCGATCTCGATCTCTTTTTCATCAACACTGACGGACAATTGCGAGCCCTGCAAAACAACGGCGGGAATCAGAACAACTGGATACAGGTCCGGTTGGAGGGGATTACTGCTGGAAATAACAAAGTTAATAGAGACGGCATCGGATCGAAGTTGGAGGTGAAAGTCGGCGATCACTATCAATTGCGGTATGTCTCCGAACAGGTGTCGCATTTCGGCTTGGGGAGTTTTGACAAAGCAGATGTTGTCCGAGTTGTCTGGACCAACGGCGTGCCGCAAAACGTCATTACGCCTCAGGCGCGGCAGCGGATTCTGGAGAAACAGGTGCTTAAAGGCTCCTGTCCGTTCCTATACGTCTACAACGGACAGCAGTATGCATTCGTGACCGACCTGCTCTGGCGCGCACCCTTGGGACTAATTACGTCAATGGGGTTCGTCGCCCCCGACGAAACAAGGGACTTCGTGAAAATATCAGCACAGCATATGCAACCTAAGTCTGGTAAGTATTCTATTCAGATTACCGAGGAATTGTGGGAAACAGCCTATTTTGATGAAGTCAAACTCATAGCCGTTGATCATCCTACTGATACTGACATCTTCGTGGACGAACAGTATATTCCACCGCCGTTTGTGGAATTCAAGGTTTACGGTGTGGCAGAGAAATTACACCCAAGGTCCGCAGTTGATCATCAGGGTAAAGATGTCACCGATGCTTTAAAGGCGTTTGATTACCACTACGCCGTAGCACACGCCCCCGGTCCTTATCAAGGTGTCGTCGAACCGCACGCAATTGTCCTTGACCTCGGGGATGTACCTCAGGATGCACCCGTGACGCTTTTTCTCACGGGATGGATTTTCCCGACCGATACAAGTATTAATGTCGCTTTGTCACAAAACCCAACGATTAATCCAAGTTTTCCTTCAGTTGCCGTGAAGGACAAAACCGGTGAATGGAAAATCGTGATTGATATGATTGGGATACCCGCAGGAAAAAATAAGACTATAACCGTCGATCTAACAGGAAAATTCCTGTCGGATGATCGGCGCGTTCGGATTGAAACCGATATGCAGATTTATTGGGATATGGCGTTTTTCACCCTTGGAGAGCAATCCGTACCGGTAGAGATGACAACCTTGAGCCCCGATAGTGCGGACCTACACTACCGCGGCTTCTCTGAGATGTATCGTCCGAACCTGCATGCACCGCACCTATTTGACTATCAAAAGGTAACGACAGAACCACAGTGGCGAGATCTTGCGGGATACTACACCCGTTATGGTGATGTCCGCGCCTTATTGCAGGAAGTTGACGACATGTACGTTATCCTCAATGCTGGGGACGAAATCACAGTGGAATTTGATGCCGCGCGCCTCCCCGCTTTGAAACCCGGCTGGATACGTGATTTTATCCTTTACAGCGATGGCTGGGATAAAGATGGCGACATCAATACCCTCACCTCACAGACAGTGGAACCGTTACCTTTTCACGGGATGTCTGCCTACCCGTATCCAGAAACCGAACACTACCCAGACGATGAAGCGCATCAGGCGTATCGCAGTAAATACAACACACGACGCGTGGAACATCATTTGCCGCCGTTACCAACAAGGCTAAAACCGTGAAGGATAACACTTAACACTCCCTCTGCTTTCGCTGTGGGGCCATGCCGGGTGTTTCGTTCTTTAAACGTTTGTGGCGTTTCTGTCCGTCCTCCACTATGGAGGCACGAAATTGCGAAACAAGAAGCACACGCCTTTAGGCCTTGTGAGCATCACAACGAGACATACACGAATCATTGTACTCCTCTTAACCGATACACTCTTTTTCCGCGCTAGGGCTCTGATTGCTGGGAGGCGCGTACAACCTCATCCCCGATTCGGCGCAACGGGATATATAGACAAAAAGTTGCAATTACCAAAATACTCGCCAGAACCATGTAAGGATAAGCCTCTTTTTCGTAAAGCCAGCCGGCGAGGAGTGGTCCCAAGATGCGCCCTAAGCTTAAAAAGGCATCCATGATGCCGATAGCCGTGCCTTGACCGATCTGAGTCTCCTTGGAAATCCATGACGAATTGGTTGGACGAATGAGTTGATTACCGATCCCGGTGATAGTGATACAGACTGTGAGTGTCGCAAACGAGAACGCGCTCGGCAAAAGTGCCAGCCCGAGGGCGTTGAGGGATAGCCCGACGAGGATGATCCGCCGCTCCCCGAATTTGTTGATAAGTCTGCCGAGTAAGACACCCTGCATTGGCACGACAACCGCGCCCATCATCATGAACATCCACCCCATTTCCCTTTGTCTATAGTCCCAGCCCTTTTCGATAAATAGTGGAAACGTCACCTCCAAGCCTGCGAAACTGAAGGTAGAAAAAAACGCGACAAGAAAAAGTGGAGTAAGCGCTGATTTTAAAGTCGTCTGACGAAATATTTCACGCGGAGTGACCCACTCGTGGTGTTCTCCCTGTTTTTCAGGAGCGTCTATGTTCTGTAGTGATTCTGGGAGTAGTGTCAATACGAAGAGGAAGTTTACCACAGAGAGACCACCGGCGACAAAGAAGGGCATATCATGGCTGCCCATGATGCCCCCAATCGCTGGTCCGAGAATGAAGCCGAGCCCCATCGCCGCCCCCATTAGTCCCATACCTTTCCCGCGCTCCTCGGATGTCGTTACATCAGCGACATAAGCCATCACACTCGGCAGAACTGCCGCTGAGGCGATGCCCGCAGCGCTGCGCGCGATCACAAGCCATACGTAAGTCTCTGCCAATCCGAACCCGATTAAGGCGACTGCGTTCCCCAGCAGTCCGAGGAGGAGTGTCGGTTTCCTGCCGTATTGATCTGATAACCTGCCCCAGACCGGCGCAAATACCAATTGCATTCCCGAATAGATGGACATTAATATGGCGATTTGGGTGGGAGTTGCACCGATATCTTGAGCGTAATAAGCGAGATTGGGGATGATGATGCCAAACCCAAGCATCACAAGAAATTGGGTTAAAAACAGGAGAAGAAGTCTTGATTTTTTCATCTAATTGCGTGTGAAAACCGCAATGAAGCGTTCGTCCCTTTCAGCTCTGGTGAATTGCATTTATCGACACGATGCAAGATCGATCTATTAATGTAACCTAAGTTGCTACGGACGAGGTTTTAAGCACACAGCTAACGTTTTTTTATTGATAGGACTTCCGCAGCATGCTCTATTGTAGCAGTCCCCCTCGCTTGCGGGATGTAGGTGTAGCGTGTAGTATACCTCCTCGCTTTCGGGGGGTGAGAGGGTAATTGCGTCCATCCTAACTGAGCTGGGTGCTGCTCCGAACTGCACACTCTAATAGGTTATGCTACAAATATTATAGCAACTCTGAGTGGTGAGTGTCAAATTAAAAACAGCCGTTAGTCAGCAGCAGTTGGCTGAGCGAAGTGCCAATCACTTTTGCTGATAGCTGGAAACCGATAACCTTTAAAAATTTACTATAGAAATTTTGATCTCCTTTTGGTATAATAAAATTGATTTCGTAATCTAAGGATAATGCTTAACTATCGCACTTATAATAAATATTGGAGGAAACATGGCAAGAGATTTTGTACATCTACATAATCATAGCGAGTATAGCATGCTTGACGGTGCATGCCGTATCGCCGACATGGTAGATTGGGCGGTCGAAAATAGCGCCCCTGCCGTTACGCTCACGGATCATGGAAACATGTTCGGTGCATGGGAATTGTATAGTAAAGCAAAGGGCGCAGGTGTCAATCCGATCGTCGGATGTGAGGTGTATGTGGCACCTGGCGACCGAAGGACACGCGGGAAAGAACAGGGCGGTCCGTATCACCTCACGCTGCTTGCAAAAGATGCCACCGGTTACCAGAACCTCCTGAGATTGGTATCACTGGGTTATACAGAAGGTTTCTACAGCAAGCCGCGCATTGACATGGAAATCCTGAGCGAATACCACGAGGGCATTATCGCACTCACAGGATGCATTCAAGGACAGGTACCCCAACTCCTCTGCTCGAACAGGCGGGAAGAAGGTATTCAAAACTTCAAAACGTTGATGGAGATCATGGGGGAACGCAACCTCTACGTCGAGGTTCAGAATCACTACATCGACAAAGAACTTGAAGCGTATCCAATAATGGTCGAATTGGCGAAAGAATTTAATCTCCCACTTGTAGGGACAAACGATTGCCATTACCTCCGCAAATCTGACCACATGATGCACGACGTTCTGCTGTGTATCCAAACGAAGAAAACCGTCAACGACCAGCAACGGCTTCGGTTTGAGAATCACTTCTACTTTAAAAACGTTGACGAGATGCGGGAGGTGTTGAAGAATTACCCGCCGGAAGCCATCAGCAATACGCTTGAAATCGCGAAGCGGTGTAACCTCGAACTTGATTATGGCAAAAACCTGATGCCAGAATACGAGGTCCCCGAAGGGCATACGAATGACAGTTATCTCAAAGAGCTCTGTTACCAAGGCTTGCGGGAGAAATATGGCGATCATCTCTCTGAGCCGATTCGACAACGGCTGGATTACGAGCTGGATGTTATCAGTAAAACCGACTACTCGGGTTATTTCCTCATTGTCTGGGATTACGTTAAATATGCGCACAAACAGGGCTATCCCCTCTGTGCGCGGGGATCGGCTGCCAGCAGCCTCGTACTGTATGCGTTGGATGTCATTACCTTCAATCCGATGGATTACGACTGTCTTTTCGAGCGGTTTCTCAATCTTGAGCGCATCAGTCCGCCTGATATTGATATTGACTTTGCTGATCGTGCCCGTGAGCACGTCATCAACTATCTTGTAAACAAATACGGCGTAGATTCAGTTGCCAAGGTCGCCACCTTTGCGACGCTCGGCGCGAAAGCTGCGATCAAAGATGTTGGGCGCGCCCTTGATCTGCCTCTTAAGAAGGTCCAGGCCTTGGCAGATCGGATTCCAAACACCCCCGGTATCACGATTGACGAGGCTTTAGAAAAGGCTCCCGAGTTCCAGCAACTCGCCGAACTCCCTGAAAATAAAGCGTTAATGGACCTGAGCAAATCCGTTGAGGGTATGAAACGGCACGTTTCGTGTCATGCCTCAGCGATTGTGATTTCAAATGGACACCTCACCAATTACGTCCCGTTGTTCAAAGATAGACACGACCAGGTTGCATCACAATTTGAAGGTAAAACCGTTGAGGATGTTGGTATTGTCAAGTTCGATTTCCTCGGTGTGCGAAGTCTTAGCGAGATATCCGACTGTCTTCAGATGATTAAGGCGACCAAGGGAATAGACCTCAAATTAGAGGATATTCCGTTTGATGATACACGTACTTACGGATTGCTGAGTAGAGGGTTGCTGAGTGGGTTGTTCCAGCTGGATGCTACGGACGGGATGCTTCGCGTTGTGACGCAGATGCGCCCGAATACTTTTGAGGAATTCTCTACGATACCTGCCCTCTATCGCCCGGGCCCCCTTGGAAACGGCGACACGCAAGAATTTATTGATCGAAAAAACAGGTTAAAACCGGTGAAATATATCCACTCCTTCCTTGAAGATGCGCTCAAGAACACGTACGGTGTCTGTGTATATCAGGAGCAGGTGATGCAAATCGCGCGGGATATGGCGGGTTTTACCCTCGGAGAAGCCGACATCCTGCGCTCCGCTATGGGGAAGAAGGATCCTGAACTGCTCAAAGCCCAACGGGAGAAATTCGTTCTGGGGGCAGTTGGAAAGGGTGTCGAAAAGCAGGAAGCAGAAGACGTGTTTACGCAGTTGGAGCCTTTCGCAGGCTACGCTTTCAATAAGTCACATACTGTCGCCTACTCTATAGTCGCCTATCGTATGGCGTATTTGAAAACGCACTACCCGCATGAGCTCATGGCGGCGATGATGACGGGCGAGGCGGGGGATTCTGCGAAAATTACCCGGTATCGCGCTGAATGTAAAAAACTTGCCGATTTTCTGGGGGTAGAAATCAACCTTCTACCGCCCGATGTCAATAGCAGCCGGCGGGAATTCACGGTCGAGGGCAACGATATCTGTTTTGGACTTGTTGCTGTGAAAGGGGTCGGCGATGGGGCAATAGAGGCGATCATCAAGGCCCGGGAACAGAAAGGGGCGTTTTCATCTGTAGAAGATTTCTGTGATCGCGTGGATATCAAACAGGTTAATAAACGTGCTGTTGAAAGCTTAATCCTGAGCGGCGCCTTTGATTCGCTCGAAGGACATCGTGCACGGCACATGGCGAACTTAGAGAACATCATGAAAGCGGCACAGCGATCCCAAGCAGAGCGCGAGCGCGGCCAAATGAGCCTCTTCGGTGAATCGGTAGAAGTGCCACCCATAACCCCGACACCCATCGATGCCCCGGCACTCGACCCTTTAGAAAGACTCAAGCAAGAGAAAGAGCAGCTCGGCTTCTATGTTTCTGGGCATCCACTTGAGGAATATAGCGACATCATTGATTACTATACAACCGCAAGCACGCAAACCCTCATCGAGCACCCAATTGGCACCGAGGTCTTCGTAGCAGGTATGATAACAGAGGTTAAAAATTTCACGACGAAGAAAGGGGATCCAATGGCAGTCATTGGGTTTGAGGATATGGAAGGCTCGGTCGAGGTTGTCGTTTATCCTGAAGCCTATAAGACCACAGGGGATCTCGTTGAAGGCAGGGCCGTTTGGATCCGCGGAAAAGTTAATCAGAACAGTAGGAATCAAAAATCTGACGGTGAGGCGCATCAGGAACAACGTCAGATACAGGCTAATGACATCGCGGATCTTGAATCCGTCCCTGCAAAACAGACCTCTGCACTTGAGGTGACGATCTCTGAAGCCGATCTTCAGAACACTCAAAAACTGGAGACGCTCCAGAAAATTGCCAGTGCCAACAGCGGGCAGAACGACCTGATTTTACGACTCATGACACCGCAGTACGGCGAAGTCATTGCCCGGTGTTCTCAGAAATACAACGTCGCCTATAAACCGCAAGTTATTAAAGAGGTTGAACAATTGTTTGGTGAGGATTGTATCAAACCGAGCAACCGGACGATACGCGGCGGTAAGAACCGCGGTTCATATACAGATTTTGTCTAAAAAGAGGAAATTGCTATGCGGTATCGCACGCTCGGTAGAACGGGACTCAGGGTATCAGAGATCGGTTACGGCGGCGGGAGAGTGAGGCCGGAACACGATGAAACGACACTCGTCAACATGCTCCACTACGCCATGGACTGCGGACTCAATTATTTCGATACCGCCCCTGACTACGGCGGTGGTTCCAGCGAAACAATTATCGGGAAGGCGATCGCTGGACGACGGGAAACGTGTGTCGTTGCGACGAAAACGGAGAAATACGACCCTGACGGCATCGCGACGGATGTAGCCGGCAGCCTGCAACGCCTCGGAACGGATTACATCGATGTCCTACAGTTCCACGGCGGTTGGTTCTATGCTGAAGACACTGACATAATTCTGAATAAAGGTGGGTTGGAGGCATACCAAAAGCTAAAGGTTGACGGAAAAGTCCGTTTCATCGGGTTTTCTGCCGATGGTCCCTCCGGTGGCACGGAGCAATTGATTGCGACCGGTGCGTTTGACATGATGCAGACCCACTACAATCTGATGTATCAGAGCACCTGTGATGCGTTCGGCAGGCGCGGCATTATCCCCGACGCGGTTGCACAAGAAATGGGGATTGTGTTGATGCGTTCTACAACGAGTAATGCCTTCCAGAATCTCATGAAGCACTGCTTCCCGGATGAGATGGCGAATGTTGACGTAGACAGCTTTCTCCTCAACTACTCGCTTTCAAACCCATTGGTGACTGTTGCGCTGATGAGTTTGCAGAGGGTTGATGATGTGGATTGGACAAACGCCGTCTCAGACAACGTCAATGATCGATTAGATCTGCGAGCAGTTCATGGGAGGTAGGAGACATAGAAGAATACACTTATGCAGCAAATCGCTTTCACCTCATTGACCTGCCTAGCGTTGTTGAAGAGGTGTTACTAGCTGCTTCACAAAGATAAACGTTCTGCCCTGGCTTTTTGGGTTTGCGAGCGGTTCATGGGAGGTAGGATACCTCATGGAAAGTCTAAAGAAAATTACAAAGATGTCACCCCTTGAGTTCCAAAAGTTGTTAGATATTCTCATCAATGAGGATATCTTCAAGTCGCGTGAACGTCTTGTCTCATTACTGGCAAAGGGGGGTTCGCGTGAAGAACTGGACGCGGAATTCATAGAATTCCATGGGGACTATGAAGATTTGGGATTTTGGTTTGAAACATATACGGAAGATCCACTTGAAGGATTGGATCCACACGCCTCCCTCACCAAAAAGTTAAAACGGCAGCGCGACTACATCCTCGCGAATCGGAAAACAACTCTTGAAGAGCGGATCTATAGACGTATGGGTATTCACTTGGAAAGCGATCCAAAACCAGAAAAGAAAATCGTTGCGCTGCCGTTAGACACATACTACCAATTAATTCGCAACCTCGTGACGCAAGAACTCTTTGTCGTACGTGAAAGACTTGCTGCTTTGTTAGTAGAAGACGCATCATTTACGGAATTGAATATTACATTTCGGGAGTTTTTTGTTGCCTACGAACTCTTGGAACTCGCCTTAGAAGATTACCACTATGATCCCGATGAGGACTTAGAGGTGAATGAAGCGTTTGCACGAGAATTAGATCTGGTGGATACATCTCTCAAGGCAGGAGATAGGACCTACTCACTAAAGGAAGTTTTCAAAGAGTTTGAAGGTGAATAGGTTTGTATATACTGGAAATAAGCGCAGATGCCAGAGCGGATTTGCGGCGTTTGGATTCAAAGATTCGAACACGGGTCTATAATAAATTGACGCAACTACAAGAAACTTGCGAAAATAGACCTCATAGAGCACTTCGGGGCAGACATAAAGATAAATTCAGTCTAAGGGTTGCTAAACATTATCGTATAATCTATACTTTCAATAGGCAAACAAGACAGATTAGCATTTCCCGAATCGGACACCGTAGCAAAATTTATTAGATCTGCAGAAATCATGTGGACCAAGTTCTCAATGACACAGTAGCATCATCTCAGGACCTGAACGAACCCCTGTAGCATGGTTTCCTGTTAGGCTGTGCCATTGCTGCCAGAGCAGCATCATACCATGACTTAACCGAAACTCGTCACCTGTTTCCGTGCCAATCCGAATCTACTCAAGCCTCCGAAGTCTTTTCTCAGCTGCAGCCTTCATATCCGCATCACCGGCTTTTTCCGCGAGTCTCAAGGCAGTTCGGAGATCCTGCTTCGCCTCCCACGTACGATTCAACGATACCTTGGCAAGTCCCCTATTGTAGTATGCGCCAGCATAATTGAATTTGAGTTGTATCGCTTTATTGTAATCACTTATCGCAGCTAAATGTTCACCAAGACAGGCCTTGGCAACTCCTCGAACGATGTATGCGTTGGCATAATCGGGTTTGAGTTGTATCGCTTTATCGTAATCGCTTATCGCAGCCGAATATTCACCAAGGAGGGCTTTGGCAAATCCTCTGTTGTTGTATGCTGTGGCATAATCGGGTTTGAGTTGTATGGCTTTATCATAATCGCTTATCGCAGCCGAATATTCACCAAGGTCCGCCTTGGCAAGTCTCCTGTTGTTGTATGCTGTGGCATAATCGGGTTTGAGTTGTATGGCTTTATCGTAATCACTTATCGCAGCCGAAGGTTCACCAAGGTTTGCCATAGTCAAAATTCTCCCCCATTCGGATTAAAACAGTGTAACGCTTCTCTTAAATTGGCATATAAGGTGCGGTTAGGAAACCGCACCTGCCTTAGCGTTAGGTAGACAAGAAATTCCGAATAACATAGTCCAAAATCCCACCGTGTTTGTAGTATTCTACTTCTACAGGTGAGTCGATTCTGATTCGCAGCTCGGTTGTCAGTGTCTCGCCGGTTGCTCGGACAATCTTCATAGTTGGCATCTGTCCGGGTTCGAGGTTATCTGCAAATCCTGTGATACTGATAAGCTCACTGCCGTCGAGGTTAAGCGTCTGGACGTTTTCACCGGCTTTGAACTGCAGCGGCAAAATCCCCATACCGATGAGATTGCTCCGATGGATTCGTTCGTAACTCTCCACAACCACGGCTTTGACCCCTAAGAGCTTAGGTCCCTTAGCTGCCCAGTCACGCGAGCTCCCCATACCATAGTCATGTCCAGCAAAGATAACAGTTGGCACTCCGTTCTCACGGTAGTGAAGTGCCGCTTCGTAGATGGTTGTCTGTGTGCCTTCTGGATGTTGAACAGTATATCCGCCTTCAACGTCAGGGGTCATCAGATTGCGAACGCGCCGGTTGGCGAATGTGCCGCGACTCATCACGCGGTCATTGCCGCGTCTGGCTCCGTAGGTATTGAAATCTCGCGGCTCAACCCCGTGTTCTTGTAGGTACGCGCCTGCGGGACTCGCTGCAGCAATCGCACCTGCTGGGGAGATATGGTCAGTTGTGACGGAATCTCCGAAGATGCCGAGAACGCGGGCATCTCTGATGTCAGAGATCGGTGCGGGTTCGCGGGTGAGGCCTTCAAAGAACGGGGGATGCTGCACATAAGTGCTCCGCTCGTTCCACGGATAGAGAACGCCGGTCGCGCCGGCGAGTTCTTCCCATTCGGGTGCTTGATTACCGATTGATTCATACATCTCACGGAATGTCTGCCGATCGACCGCCGCGCCGACCATCTCCGCGATTTCTTGTCGTGTGGGCCAGATGTCTTTGAGATAGACAGCCGCGCCTGCATCGTCATGTCCGATGGGTTCTGTCGCAAAGTCGATGTCAATCCGTCCTGCGAGTCCGTAAGCGACAACGAGGGGCGGCGACATGAGGAAATTGGCTTTTATCTCAGGATGCACACGCGCCTCAAAATTCCGGTTGCCACTCAAAACACTCGCAGCAACGAGGTTCCCTGCCTCTATTGCTGCTTGAACGACATCGGCAAGGGGGCCGCTGTTACCGATACAGGTCGTGCAACCGTAGCCGACGACGTTGTAGCCGAGCGCTTCAAGGTAGGGTAACAGACCCGTGTTCCGTAGGTATGCCGTTACGACCCGTGACCCTGGGGCTAAACTGGTTTTGACGTAGTCTTTAACACGGAGCCCTTTTTCGACGGCTTTCTTGGCGAGGAGCCCTGCCCCAATCATAACGGAGGGGTTGCTTGTGTTTGTGCAGCTTGTAATCGCAGAGATAACAACGGAACCGTGCGTTATGCCGTTGCCATCGGTATCCGATTCTGACACACCGAACCCGTCTTCTGCTACAGGACGCGTGAGGAGTTCAGTGAAGGTCTCTTTGACATCTGACAGCGCAATCCGATCTTGCGGGCGTTTCGGTCCAGCGATACTCGGTTCGATGTCGGCAAGGTTGATTTCAAGGACATCGGAGTATTCGACTTCACCGAGGCGTGGGATGCCGAACATGCCTTGGGCTTTAAGGTAGGATTCTACCAGATCAACGTGGGGTGCATCGCGCCCCGTGAGACGGAGGTATCGCATCGTCTCTGCGTCCGGTGGGAAGAATCCGATCGTCGCCCCGTATTCGGGACACATGTTAGAAAGTGTTGCGCGATCGGGCAAGGAGAGTGCTGCTACACCTTCACCGAAGAACTCCACGAATTTATCGACCACTGCGGCGGCTCTGAGACGTTGCGTCACGCTTAACACGAGGTCTGTCGCCGTTACACCTTCTTGGAGCTCACCCGTAAGGTGGACACCGAGGACTTCAGGGGTTAGGATATAAACAGGTTGCCCTAACATCGCAGCTTCAGCTTCAATACCGCCGACACCCCACCCGACGATACCTAAGCCGTTAATCATCGTCGTGTGTGAGTCCGTGCCGACAACCGTATCGGGATAGGCGAGGGAATCTTCATTCATAACCACT
Source organism: Candidatus Poribacteria bacterium (assembly GCA_965202725.1). GTDB lineage: Bacteria > Poribacteria > WGA-4E > WGA-4E > WGA-3G > WGA-3G. The sequence goes on along the minus strand of OZ241845.1, from coordinate 946,587 downwards.
TTCGCAAGGTATTCCAGATTTACCTGATGCACAATACCGATGGAGGGGGGAATGATATTAAACTTTTCAAACGCCTGCTGTCCCCATTTCAGGAATTCATAGCGCTCTTTGTTGCGTTCAAATTCCCGTTGGGTATTGAATTGAAATGCGTCTGCTGAACCGTAAGCGTCGACTTGGATGGAATGGTCAATGACTAAGTCGACGGGGACGAGTGGCTCTATCCTACGTGCATCGCCGCCGAGTGCTGCGACAGCGGAACGCATCGCGGCAATATCGACGACCAGTGGAACGCCTGTGAAATCTTGTGCGACGACGCGTGCGGGTTTGAACGGAATCTCCTCGGCTTTTGGGGAACGAGCATCCCAGTTCGCAAGATTCGTAACATCCTCTTCTGTGATTTGGTGTCCGTCGTAATTTCGCAGTAACGACTCCAATAGGATGCGGAGGCTAACGGGCAATTTTGCGATTGATCCGATACCGGCTTCTGCTAAAGCAGGAAGCGAGTAGTAGTTACATGCCTGTCCTCCACTTTTGAGTGTCCGGCGTGCATTAAACAGATTATGAACGGGGTGGGGCATCTGCTAACTCCTTTATCTTGTAGAAACTTTTCTATTATTTTACCACATATCCAATACTTTTGCCAATTTATCCGGTTCTCATTTGATGTGAAGTATAACGCATGTCCCCAATATCCCGCAGATGTTCAGCGATATTTTCCGAATATAAAATATTTGACCTGATTTCAGTTTTATGCTATAATGCTACAAATTCGCATAGGTGGTGGGTGCTATTACTGACGCGGCTGAAGTTAACATTATGTCACATTCAGGATTAGGGCGGGCGCAATTTTTTTGACCGTGGTCCCCCTGTGAGATGGAGATCTGTGCCCCCCGCAAACGAGAGGGTATGCTACAAAAGATCTGGCTGCGTAAGCCCTAAGGATTAGACAAGGTGCGCGAAAAAGATAACCCCAATTTAGACAGAGTCCCCTTCCGGCAATACGCCGCACTCCTTTCACAATACCTCAAGCCACAGTGGTTCCGTGTCACGTTGCTCGCGATATTTATGTTCGGCGGGATTGGTTTGAACTTGGTTAACCCGCAGATCATCCGTTATTTCATTGATACTGCAAGAGATGGCGGCGCAATGCGCAACCTCATCATCGCTGGTTGTATATTCCTTGCAATCGGATTTATTCGGCAAGTGGTGATGTTAATCAGCTCTTATTTAGGACAAGATGTCGGATGGCGCGCCACAAATCAGATGCGTGAGGCCCTCGCCCACCACTGTTTACACCTCGATATGTCTTTTCATCATGAGTACACCCCCGGGGAAATGGTAGAACGCATTGATGGCGATACCACAGCACTCGCCAACTTTTTCTCTGAGTTTGTACTTCAGGTGATTGGGAGTCTGCTATTTCTCATAGGGGCGCTCATTTTGGTCTCCCGCGAGGACTGGCGCATCGGTACCGCCCTCACGGTCTTCGTGATTATTGCTATCTGTGTCTATAATCTCACGCGAAACATCGCAGTGCCAGTGTATACCGCTGAACGGGAAGGATTTTCAAGGCTCTTCGGATTTCTTGAAGAACGATTGACCGGTATTGAAGACTTCCGAACGAACGGCGGAGTCGGCTATACAATGGACCGGTTTTACGATGTCAATCGGGATGTATACGGGCGCGTCGTGAAAGCCCAGGTGATGGGTGAGGTTTTACGAACCATCAGCGGCGTGTTGTTTGCCTTAGGGCATGCCTTAACGATGGGAATGAGCATCTACCTTTATCGAGAAGGGGGGTTCACGATTGGTACGGTCTTCCTCGTTTTTAGTTATACTGCGATGCTACGCCGACCCCTCGGCATGATTAGCGAGCAGATTAACGAGCTCCAGCGAGCAACTGCAGGATTCAAACGGATTGAGGCACTCTATCGCACGGACACGAGGATAGCGGACGGCACCGAGGATTTGCCCGGATCAGACGCACTCGGTATCGACTTCGAGCATGTCACATTTGGTTACGCTGATGAGAAAGCCGTACTAAAAGATGTTTCGTTCCATCTCTCCGCTGGAAAATCCCTGGGGCTATTAGGACGCACAGGGAGCGGGAAAACCACAATCACCCGCCTCCTATTTCGATTCTATGATATAAATCAAGGGCAGATTCGTATTGGTGGCAAACCGATTGCGCACATCCGGCTTGAGGCTTTACGCAGCCAGATTGGCATGGTTACGCAGGATGTTCAGCTCTTCAACGCCACGGTGCGTGAGAATCTCACGCTCTTTGATGCCGCTATTCCGGATGACCGCATTTTGTCAATCCTTGAAGAATTGGAGTTATTGGACTGGTATAAATCCCTGGCGAATGGACTCGATACCTTCCTTGAAAGCACCGGGCTTTCTGCGGGGGAAGCGCAGCTCCTCGCCTTTGCCCGTGTCTTTCTCAAAGACCCGCGCATCGTCATTCTTGATGAACCCTCTTCGAGGCTTGATCCGGCAACTGAACAACGCATTGATCGAGCGGTGCAGCGGCTCTTGACGGGACGGACAAGTATTATCATCGCGCATCGGTTGGGGACGGTTCAACAGGTAGATAACGTGATGATTCTCGCCGACGGAGAGATTCAGGAGTACGGGGAACGCCAGCAACTCGTCAGCAATCCTGATTCTGCCTTCTCAGGGCTCTTAAAAACTGGGTTGGAGGAGGTGACGCAGTGACAGCCGGGAAATCAGCAATTCAATTAATTCGTTACCGTCCGCTCCTCTTCCTCGGTACGATCCTCTTTCGCGGCTTAGATGATCTGGTGCCGTTTGCAATTGGCATCATCATGCAGGGATTTTTTGATGCCCTCACCGGGGACTCCCCCGCTGGCTTGAATCCGTGGACGTTTGTCGCGCTTTTTGTCGTTATTGAACTCAGTGATCGGAGCGTCCTTATCTCATCGGCATTTGTATGGGCGCGTTGGCGTTACGCGATTTCGACACTGCTCCGAAAAAACCTCATGACCGCCATCATGAACATGTCCGAACCCCATCGCGTCTCATCGGCTTCGGGGGAGGTAACCAATCGCTTCCGGGACGATGTCGATGGGATTGTACGTTACCTGGAGCAGTATATTCACCTCTGGGGAAATACCCTCTTCGCAATACTGGCAATCGTCTGGCTAGTACGCATTGATGTCACTGTGACACTTATCACCGTTATTCCCTCTATTCTGATTATCACGACTGTCAATTTCGCAGGGCGATTCATTCGGAGATATCGGAACGCCCAACGGGTTGCCACAGAAAAATCAACAAACTTCATTAATGAACTCTTCCAATCTATCTTAGCCGTAAAAGTCGCGCGGACTGAGGCCAATGTCATTAACCATTTCCATCAGCTCAACGACGCACGCCGCAAGGCTACCATCGTGGACAACCTCTTTAATCAGCTCCTTAGATCTATTAGTTTCAGTATCAATCATATCACAACAGGGATAATTATGATTCTTGTTGCTGAGCGGATGAGAGATGGATCGTTTACAGTTGGGGATTTCGCGCTTTTCACGACCTATGTCGGGGACGTTGCCAGAAGTGGTTCCCTCGTCGGCGGGATTATGGCGCAGCATCAGCGAGCGAAGGTGTCTTTCAACCGTATGGCGGGAACTGTCGAGGAGCTACCGGACGAGGACTTGGTGAAACACACACCTGTTTATCTCAAAGAACAGCAGCCACCCCTCGTTATGCCTGAACGCACTGCGGCGGATCGACTCGATGAACTCGCCGTCGCGAACTTAACTCACCTTTATGACGGTTCAACAGCAGGGATCTCCAATATTAGCTTCCGGGTCCCAGCAGGATCCTTTACTGTTGTCACGGGACGGATTGGGTCAGGCAAGACAACGCTCTTGCAGACACTCTTAGGGGTGCTTCCGAAGCAGGCGGGTGAAGTGCGTTGGAACGGTGAGGTTGTTACGGATCTGAAGGCGTTTTTCATACCACCGCGTTGTGCGTATACGCCGCAGGCACCAAAACTCTTCAGTGAAAAATTAAGTGACAATATCCTCCTCGGTTTGTCGTGGAATTGGGACAATTTAAATCGAGCGGTTCGACTCAGCGTCATGGAGCGGGACCTCCCGACGCTTGAAGATGGACTGGAAACCGTTGTTGGCCCCCGTGGTGTCAAATTATCCGGAGGGCAGATGCAGCGCACCGCAGCAGCGCGAATGTTTATCCGGGGCTCTGAGTTGCTCGTTTTTGACGACCTCTCTTCTGGCCTTGATGTGGAAACAGAACAGATGTTATGGAAACGTCTCTTTGAGACGGAGCGAGCCACCTGTCTCGTTGTTTCCCACCGACGCGCCGCCTTACAGCAGGCAGATCAGATTGTTCTACTTAAAGAGGGGCGTATCGAGGGGATAGGAACGTTGGATGAATTGCTTCGCACCTCTGAGGAGATGCGACGGTTGTGGGCAGGCGAATAGCGAGCCCTGCACACACTTGGTAGACGAGGTTTCCTAACCTCTTTAAACTACCCCCTTCGATGGGTAGAATTGACAGATAGACGTTCCTAAGTATAAAGCGTCGCCATAAGATTCCGCATGCTACCCCTATTTCGGAATTCGCAGAGGTAGATGCCTTGCCACACCCCTAAATTGAGGTGGTGGTCGGTAATTGGCACGGAGACGGTAAAACCCACGAGCGAGGCTTTAATGTGTGCAGGCATATCGTCATCGCCTTCTATCGTGTGTCGGTAGAAGGGTTCGCGTTCCTTGACAAGCCGGTCGAAACTACTCGCAAAATCTTCGCGTACAGCCGGATCGTCGTTTTCGTTGATGGTTAACCCTGCTGAGGTGTGTTTAATAAAAAGATGTAGGATGCCTACTTTCGGCAGTTCGCCGATCCCTTTCAGAATTTCGTCTGTAATGAGATGAAAGCCGCGTGGATATTCGGGTAAGGTTATTTCGATCTGTTGAATCACTTTTCAGTATACTCCCTGTTTCACCGATAATGTTCACTGATTAATTCTGAATGTATTATCACATTGAGAGGAATTTTTCAGGTGTTGCAACGCACATGAATTGCGTCCGATTCACATTTATCATGTGCCTCCGGCTGAGCGCCTATAAGCACCCATTTAGCCGCGTCCGACATAGAGCTGACCAACAGGTAAGACGGTCGCTTCTAACATATTAATATTTGGCGGGAGAGTTGCCATTAGGACAGCCGCTTGTGCCAGATCGTCAACTTTCATCATCGGTTCGCTGGGCGGTTGTGAACAACTTTGATGGCGTTCTACATAGGTGTTACCGGGTTGTAAACAACTCGCTGTAATCCCGTGAGGTCTTCCCTCTAACGTTGTTACCTGTGTCAAGCCCCAGATACCGAATTTGCTCGCGCTGTAAGGCGCAGTCCGAGGACGGACCCGATGTGCGGAGATACTCCCGACGTTGATGATACGTCCGCCGTCACCTTGCGCTTTCATAATTGCAAAAGCCTCACGTGTACAGAGAAACGGCGCGCGGAGGTTCACATTGATAACCCAGTCCCAATCCTCTGTTGCGAGCTCACCTATGGGGCCCCCATTAAATGCTCCAGCGTTATTGACGAGGATATCCAAACGTCCGTATGCATCCATCGATTTTTCAAAGAGTGCTTTTATCTGTGCCTCATCCGTTACATCTGTCGGAACGGTTAGCACCTTTGTGCCATTTGCCCGAAATTCATCAGCAGTTTCCTCAAGGAGTTTTGCGTCCCTTGCAGCAATAGTTAGCGTTGCGCCTTCCGCTGCAAGGCCTCTTGCAATCCCTCTTCCGATTCCGCGGTTTCCGCCCGTTACAATCGCAAATTTTCCATCTAATTGTCCCATTATGTTCTCCTATCCTTTTTAGTCTGTGACGCACACGGAATGCCACCCGCGTATTCCGCTGTTGGGTCCTGTGCGTTTGTAATCTTTGAAAATAATTCCGTTAATACAGATTCTGTTCTAACGGCTTGCACTGTTCCCCCCGCGAGTCGCGTCGCAGATATGTGTGCATACAAAAACGCCAAATCTTCAGCCGTATCTATGTCGTACCATGGTGGTAAAAGCCCTACTGTCGCTTTTACCGAACGGATACGTGCCACTGTCTGTCGAAAAACGTCCGTTGTACTCCAAGCGATGCCCTCAAATACAAATGGCACTGTTGTTTTTATAGTCCGCGTAGAAAAACCGATGAGGTAATAGCCTCCATCTGTACTGGGTCCAATAGTGATGTCCCGCGAGTCAAGTTGTGTGAATGCTTCTGAGATGTATGAAATCGGTAACGTCGGACTGTCTGAACCGACGAGTAAAATTTTCGTGTATCCGTGTTGGGATGCCCACTGTGTTGCTGAAGTCAATCGTTCTCCGAGATCGGTGCCCATCTGCGGTATATAGATAGCTTTATCTTTGACGAGTGCTTGTAGATCGGCTTCTGCCGCTGCGGGTGTATATGCAACGATTAAGTCTACACCGGAAAGTTGGGCAAGCATTTCGCACCAATCTCTGAGGAACGCCGTATATAATAGCGCCGCTTGTTCCGGTGAAAACGTTGGGACAAGCCGAGTTTTGACCTGATTCGGCACCGGATTTTTAGCAAAAACAATGACACATATTTTCACCGGTAAAGTTCCTCATTTCTGTAGTGAACAGTGTAAGTCCCCTGCTTTTACAGATGTGAGACTTCACGTGGGCGATCCCAAAAACCACCTGTCTCACGCTTTTGCTGCGGGTTTTCTGGTTCCTCTAATACCTCGGATATAGCGATCTACTATGTCTTCAAAAGCGACACGTAGTTCTTCATCGGTATCTTCGCGAAAGCCTTATATCGCATCAGTGTTGACAATGTGACCGACATAGCAACCATCCTCGTCACTATAGGTAATTTCCGCTGTATAGCCTGTGCAAGTCATTGTTTTGATGGCGTTATTCCAAATTAGTTCTAAAAATTCTCGCGCTTTTCGGACTTGATACCGCTTTGCCTCTTTCCGAGTGATGTTTTTTGTTTAAGCGGTGATTCATTACTGAGAGAGCGCTGGCACTTTAGCTTTTCGATTATAGTTCTTAACTCTACCATATACGCCTTGAGGGGTCAACCTAAAAATTTGGGTTGGGGGTGTAAAGTTTTCGCACTATGCGGAGGAGAGTTTTGCTTGGGCGTTTCCACCAGGGTTTCCCTGCCTTTGCTGGCATAGAGGCGTTTCTCAATGCGGCCAGGGATGCTTGGATAAACGCTGGCGTTTGAAAGGAAACCCAACCTAACGGGTCATGTTACAAAAGAGCCTTCTGGAGCACAACCCCTGTCCCCCGCAAGCAAGGGGGTAGCCTACTGCGGCTTAAACAATAAGGGCGGTGTATGCAGCATACACCGCCTTTCATTTGTAGTTGGTAGGTTAATTCCAATAGATTGTATCCCTGAATGAACCTTGTTATGTAGCGGCACTTGCGTGCCGCTACACCATCAGTCTTGCGTTTTCAGATCGCCCCAGGTCGTCGTGAGCTTGCCCGCAGCGTTGACGTTGCCCCGAAGATGCGTGGTGCGCAAAGTCGTGCGCGTGCCATCTAAGGCGACGTCTTCTATCTGGTAATAGTAGACGACGTTGGGTTTCGCAGAGGCGTCCGTCCACTCGTAGACATGTCTTTCGGATGTCGTGCCGTGTCCGGGGATGATGCCTTTGAGATTGACGACTGTGAACTCGCCGGTCTTTGTTTCACTGCGCAGGATATTGAAACCTGCGTTGTTGAGTTCGGACTCGGTGGTCCAGCGGATGACGACTTGACCGGTGGCGGTGTCTCGTGCGGGTCGGAAGCTTGCCAGGGAGACGGGTAGGGGTCCCCCGCCGTGGTGTCCTGGTGTGCCGACATCGTTTCTATCGCCGTAATAGGTTGTTTCGCTATAGCCTTCTGCGGAGCGTCCTGTCTTCTCTGCGGAGATCCATCCGCTCTGCATCATGCCATCCTCAGCCATGTCATCCTCGTATCTACGTATGATAGACACGCGATGCTCATCGCTGTTGATACCCATCGGCAGGGCCCACTCGGGTGCATCGTTTGTGCGGCGATTCCCGTCGGTGTTGCCGACTTCGTCAACCACCTTTTTGTCCTTATCTGTGAGTTCCAGATAGAAACCCGTAGCACTCAGGAATGTATCGGTGCGCGCTTCCATGTCCAGCTCGCTGCGATGTGATGTCCAGAGGTCTATCGTGCGAGTATCCGGGAAATGGTCTCTGCCTGAGTTAGAACCACTGGTGGAAACAAGCAATACCGTCTGATTCGGTGCGAGGGTGACGGAGCCCAGCGTGATCGTGGCATTCTGACGGGCATCTAAGTTCTCATGCCGTGCGTTCTGTATCTCCAGTTGCCAGCCGTTCAGGTTCACGCCCTGGGTCAGTGAAGAATTGTAAAGTTCTATCCACTGTGGGAGCGAACGTCTACCGGAACCCGCACTAAACATGATCTCAGAGATAGCGACCTCTGCATCAGAGAGATCCGCAACTTTCTCTTTGAGGGCATCGTTAGCATAGCCGGGGGTGCCGCCGTTTTCATCGGTGTTGGCAGCCGTGCGGTCATAGCCGATACCCGTGAAACCCACTTTCGCCCAGTGCTTCTCACCTATACCCGTGTTCTTACCAGTCCGTTTATAGACGAGACCCGCACGGAAGTCCTCCTCGGCACCATCAATCACGTTGCCATGGCCAGCAGCCCATAACTGAAGGGGCCACACCTCTGTGTCAAAACTACCATCCTTTTTCTCAGCGAAATAGGTGCCACCATGATCAACAACGTGCGTTGACTTACCTTCTTTGTCATTCGCACTGCGAAGGATCAGGTTATATTTGCCACTATTGGGTAAAACCAGCTTGCTATCTATGTAATACATGGATTGCACACCGCGTTTGACCCGATCCGCCGCTGCTTTGTTAATCGCAACGCCCGCAGCCAGATCATTCCCCGAAGCCGTCGGATCCGAGTTGGTAAGCAACAAGATACCCCCCGCAGCGAGTTTCACCGTATCGTTATCCGGGAACGAGACCAACTGCGTCTCTTTCGGAGAACCATCAACCGACATCACGAGAGTCAGCTCCCACTTCCTGAGGTTCATCTCACCCGTCGTGGTGTTCCTGAGTTCAACCCAATCGTTAGCATCGCTGCTGCTATTGCCTATCTCATTGATCAGCACCTCTTGCGATAGCACCGTCTTCGCGGCTGGGGCTGCCGTAGGATACGTGCCAGGCGTCCCCAGACGATTCCCAGACAGATTCCGGCTCGGTCTCCCAGAAGCAACCCAAGTACCCGAACGCTCCGGATCCCCATCATCTTTCGCATGATCCGCATGCCCGGTATTCGCTGTGTCGAACTGCTGCAGCTTCCGATACATAGACACAAGGGCCACCGCATTAGCAGCAGTCGTCGCTTCAGAGCGACCCCCCTTGCTCGGGATAGCCCAGAAACCCGGATTACCCATATTACTCACAAGATCCACACGACCCGCTGCTGACGAAGAAACCCCAGCAGGCTCCGGCGAAACACCGCCTTGCCTAAAGTCAAGCATCCAACGCGACCCGTCAAAGATAATGTCCGAACCCGTCTTGTTGTAGACTTCAATCCACTGGCTATACTTAGAACGACCCCCTAAAGTAGCATCCTTGGCAGCCATGATCTCCGTGATCTTCAAATCACCCACTGCCGCACCCGCAGGCCCTTTAACGATAATCGTGCCACCATTGAGGAAGAAATCCTGGAGATCCGCCATATTCCCAACGGGGATGGCCTTGGACATTACACGACTATCAATACCCGTGTCGCTTGCCATCGCACCCGGATGCACAAGAACCCCAAAACCTTTGCTTAGAATCCTGTTAGGAGGAGTAGGCTCAACAGTGATAGTGAACGTCTTGGAGTCCCTACCAGCTGTGTTCGTGGCAGTGTAGGTAAACTGAGTTGCTGCCATTTCAGCTGTAGGTGTTCCACTCAGCAGCCGAGTCGCTGGCGTAAAAGTCAGACCATTCCAAGAAGCCGGTGTCAACGAGTAAGTCACGCCAGTCCCCGATGTTGCCATCGGCAATGTTTCGCTCACTGCCATACCCGCAGTGTAGGTCTTAGCTGGAATATCTGGTAATACAACCACCGGAGTGGAAACGACAGTAATATTGAACATCTCGCGGTCGCTACCCGCACTGTTAGTGGCAGTGTAGGTAAACTGAGTTGCTGCCATTACAGCGGTGGGAGTGCCACTCAGCACCCGAGTCGTCGCATTAAACGCAAGACCATTCCAAGAAGCTGGTGTCAGCGAGTAAGTCACGCCAGCCCCCGATGTTACCGCCGGCAATGTTTCACGCACTGCCATACCCACAGTGTAGGTCTTAGCTGGAACAACTGGTAACACAGGAACACCTGTTACGGGATTGACAGTGATAGTGAAAGTCAGCTGGGCATTACCTCCGCTGTTTGTGGCAGTGTAGGTAAAAGTAGTTGCTGTCATTGCTGTTGTGGGGGTGCCACTCAGCATCCGGGTCGCTGCAGTAAACATCAGCCCCGCAGGTAAGGCAGGGGTTAGGCTGTAGGTGATACCCGCACCGCTCGCCACCGGAAGTGTCAGAGCCGGCATCGCCACACCTACAGTCAACATCTGATTGGCAATCACCGTACCAGCAGCAAACGTAGGCGGCACCACAGGGTCGACAGGATCAACAGTGATAGTGAAAGTCAGCTGGGCATTACCGCTGCTGTTCGTGGCAGTGTAGGTATACGTAGTTGCTGTCATTGCAGGTCCTGTGGGGGTGCCACTCAGCATCCGGGTCGCTGCAGTAAACATCAGCCCCGCAGGTAAGGCAGGGGTTAGGCTGTAGGTGATACCCGCACCGCTCGCCACCGGAAGTTCTATAGCCGGCATTGCCACACCTACAGTCAACATCTGATTGGCAATACTCGCATCACCAAACGTAGGCTGCGTCCGCCTCGGCGTTGCTGACACGGGTTCAGAAGGCTCGCCTGCCAACTTCTCAAGGGTCGCCTTCAGACGAATACGCACTGTGATAGCCGTGCCATTCACACCCATTATCGCTAACGGATATACCGACACTGCCAGCCAATCATCAGTATCCTTTTTATATTCATACAGGGACACATTTCCTGACGTGCCACCCGTCCAAGTCACCCTTATCCTACCATCACCCGCAACCGCCGCAACACCCACAGGGGCAACTTGCGACTCTCTTCGACCCGGCGTCCCAGACACAGCGGCAGAGGGCGTGCCCGCAGGCGTCGCACGGATACGCACGGAGATGGGGATGCCAGCAGCCCCACGGATGACCAACGGATAGGCCGACACAGCCACCCAATTCACGCCACCATCGGTGCTATACTGATACCCAGTAGCCGAACCCCCAGTCCAACGCACCGTTATCTTCCCAGGCCCAGGTTCCACCACAACACCCGTCGGGGCTGTTGGGACTGTTTGGACTGTTGGAACTGTAGGAACTGTTGGGACTGTAGGAACTGTTGGGACTGTAGGAACTGTTGGGACTGTAGGAACTGTTGGGACTGGTGTAGGTGTAGTCGTAGGGGCCGGTGGCGTACCGTCCGCGTTTTGTATAACCAACGTAAAATAGAGCAGGGCCTCATAATCGCCCGCATGACGGCCGCTATCATACGCAATATACCTAAAATGAACAGCTGAGCGTGCTTCAGTAGGTGTGCCAGAAAGGGTCCGAGTCTGCGGGTCGAATGTTAAGCCGGCGGGAAAAGGAGGCCGCTCACCGCCTACGGTCAAAAGCCTAACATGCAGAGTATACGTAGTTGTATCGCCATCTTCTTGCGTTGCCGCTGGCAACACAAGACTGAACGCTGTCCCTACCGTCGCAGATCGCGTAGACGGCGTTATACTGCTACTAAACACAGGCGGGGAATGCACAGTGATATTAAAGGTCTGCGTAATTGAAGTCTCACCCGGTGCCGAGGCAGTTAGCGTATATGCTTTGGTCGGGCTGCCTACCGTGACAGTCCCTCGGATTCTGGGGTAATTCGCAATATCCTTGATAAGTGTCAAACCCGTAGGGAGGGCAGGCGCTATAGAGTAAGTTGTCTGACTGCGGCCTGCGGTACCCTGACCCGTTGGCAAAACCTCGGTATAGGTAAAACCTTTGGTCCATTCGAAATCGGATTGTGTATGACTCCATGTAAGTACAGCGTCTACAGTAGGTGGCACCAACAGCAAGGCAAATGCAAACAAAGCTATGAAACTTGCGAAAGTAAATCTCGTTTTCTTTGATAACACGACTTATTTCCTCCTAAAAGAAACTCTCGTTTCGCTAATATTGTGAACTTATGGGGCCTTCCAAAAGCCCCGGTGTATTGTTTTTCAGATTAGGTTTCCCCTGAGTGACACAACCTAATAGGTTATGCTACGAAGGAGGCACGGTATCCTAATAGGATGCACAGCCTAACAGGAAACCATGCTACGCCTAACAACAAAGGGCTTAGGGCGGGCGCAAAGCTAACAGAACACCCAGATAGAAACACGCGGGGAGTGAAAAGCAATCCAAGCGGCAGCAGCTGATACGGTGTCTTCGCGTTAGGTTGATTGAAAATAACGGGAGTAGACTTCTCTGGAGAGGGCCAGGGAGCAGAGAACGACGATTGTGTCCAGTTAACTGACAGTTGAATCTGGGGGGGGGGGGGGGTAATAACGCATAGTTAATAATATCGATACGCGAACGAAAGACACGAAGAAGCGAACCCAGCACACGGCACAGGAGACACCTCGCATCGTTTCACTTCGCACTGCTTTTACTGCAAAATTAACAACTCGGTTATGCATCGCTGTTTGCTGTCCTTAACGCATTAGGTTTACGGCAAATCTGATTTCAGGTTAATAGCAATCCCGACGGACGCAATTTTGACACTGGTCCCCCGGCTCTGTGAGATAGCTTTCTGTGAAAAAATACAAGCACTCGGGTGGCATAACCTAACAGGTTAGGCTACAAAAGAGTAGACTACATCCATCCTAAGAAAGTATACACTATCTCAACCCTAAATGTCAAATTATTTCTTCACGTTGAGAACTGAGGCCAATCGTAAGGGTTGGGTTCTCCAACCCTTACGCGTGTCTCAAATTTTTGGCGAAAACATTATCGGGTTTCCGAAAACACTCCTTTTTCTTAGGTGAACTTATAGGATAACATAAGGATGGATAGACGCAACCTTAATTCTATTTAGCACAAAACGTAATTTATAAGTGCGTGTCGGTTAAAAATTGTAAAAAGAATTAAGGTATGCTATAATAAAAACATGAAAGATTTTTTACTGCTATTTTTCAACGTCTTGCTAACGGTGACCGGGCAAATCCTATTCAAACACGGTATGAATACCATAGGTCGTATCAATACGCTGCGGGATGCCCTTGGGAAATTGACGCAAGCGTTTTTGAATCCTTACATTCTCAGCGGGATTGCAATATACGGTTTTACAACGCTCGTCTGGCTCGTCATTTTATCGCGTGTTAAACTGAGTATTGCGTATCCGATGTTAAGTTCTGGGTATGTGTTGTCAATTCTGTTTTCATGGATGGTGTTCAAAGAATCTATTCCGAAGATTCGCATAATTGGTGCTCTGATTATTTGTATCGGTGTTTATCTTGTTGCGCAAGGAGAGTCTTAATCGATGGTAGAACCGGTGTCTGCTCGTGCTGAAACGGGCTCTTCTGGGAGTAATTCAGGTGGCTCTGCGTATGCGCGTTCTTATGCTGCAATGGTGTTGTCTGCGATTCTCCCCGGCCTCGGTCAATTATACTTAGGGCAATTTGTCAAAGGTGTTACAATCTTCCTAATATTTGCTTCAGCGGTAGGTCTTTTTTATTTAAATTCATTGCCTGTAAGGGAGTGGCGCGATTTGTTGCGTTTTCGCGCCGCTACAAAGGCAGATGACAGATCAGACAACGCGTCGGCAGATGAAATGCTGGATCCTGATGAACTGATGCGATCTTATGAAATCCATCTTTGGACGTTTGATAACGGTGAAAAGTTAATGTACCGACCTTCTTGGAAACTTAAAATTAGCTCATCTGTCCAAGGCGTACTCTGTTGGCTGTACGCTGTTGGTGCTGGCTGGCGCGGGAGGCGTAGAGCCAGAAAACCCTAATTTCTTGAGGATTGATACGTTACAACTTGTACATTAACGTGAGTTTGATAGATAGCACAGGCGAAGAAGATGTGAACACTTTCGTAGGGGTTAGGTGCCCTAACCCCTACGGGCGAGGTGCCCTAACCCCTACGCTAAGCACGAAACCTCTTTTTTCCAAACTCACGTTATACATTAGGTTTATGGTAAAATATAACATGACATTTTGTCCAGAGCGGCAACATTTTTCCTCGTTTTACATTCGGAGCTACGGCTTAATCGTTCAGTGCCTTATGCTCTTAGTAATCTCCTTGATGGGATGCCAAGGGAACTCGGCGGTTCTGAAAAAGAACCAAGATCTCCTAAACACCGGCTCGTTCCAAGAGGCTGCAGATGGGTTAGAGCCCCTTATTGAGACAGATCCTGAGGATCCCGAGGCACGGATACTGCTTGCGAAAGCCTACAATGAATTAGGACGTTACACCGATGCGGTTGTGCAACTCCGAAAGGCTTCCCAACTTTACGCTGCAGACCCTGAAGCCCTCGCTACGACGCGTCTTGAACTCGCCCGAACCTACCTCAAATTCGGGGATAGAGATTCGGCGTTCCGAGTGTTACGACTCATTCAACACAGTAATTCAGATCACTCTGTCCTACGTGAAATTGCTGAACTGATTGGGGATAGTTACGAAAGTAGACAACTGACGCATGGGGACTCGGACAACTATTCCCCCACTTTTTCATCAGATGGGACAGAGATAGCGTTCGCCTCGTTCCGACTTGACAACGGCGAAATTTATTTGATGGACTTGGACGGACGCATTCGCCGCCGCGTGACGTTTACGACGGATTTCAACGACAGCTCTCCCACCTTTCTTACGACACCAAACTACATCTTCTATAGCAGTGAACCGAAATCATCACGAGAAGTTAAGGTTGTGATTCAGAGTAGCGGCTCAACACCGATTTACGCCGGCTTCAACCTGACCCACATGCATAGCAAAGTTACACGGGCAGTCTTACCAGTAAGTTTCGGCGCGCGTGTACCGCGCGCCTCACCGGTGGAAAATCTGGTAATTTACGAATCAAATGCCGACGGAAATTTGGAATTATATCTCCTCAATTTAGATGGACTTGATCTGACACAAATGACATCTGCTGACGTTGAACCGAAACGTATCACTTACAACGAGACCGATGACGGAAGCCCTGCGTTCTTCCCTGATGGCAAACGCATTGTTTTTGTTTCCTCTCGAAACGATGTGAATCAGCTCTACACGATGGATATTGATGGACAGAACGAGAAACATTTCAATCCGAACCGCTATGATTGTTACAATCCAACCGTGTCCCCTGATGGTAAAACGATAGCGTATGTCTCTGCGAGAGATGGAGACCTGGAGATTTATCTTATCGATGCTGATGGTAAAAACGATCGACGGATAACAGGTGAAATCGGCGTGTCCATTCATCCGGCGTTCTCGCCGGATGGTCAACACCTCGCGTATGTTTCTGATAGAAGCAACACGTTTCACATCTATTTGATGTCTCTTGACAAACCGATTACTCGTGAGGAATTAGTAAAACGTTTATGGAATTGATACACTCCCCACTAAAGAATAGGAATTTTAGACTTAAGGGAACTTTGATAACGGAAATATGTTTAGGGTAATCAGATTAGAAAAAATAAAAGACGGTGAGATTCGAGCCCCTGAGAGGATTACGCATCGTTTTCACGACACCGAAGCGAAAACCGACTTCGATCTGCTCTGGAATTCTCCCTGTGATGCGCCTGGAGTGCTCATAAAATGGCGGTAGATATTTCACCCCGAGAAGTCGAGTTCCGAGCAGCGTTACGAGGGGTTCCTGTCAATTTCTCCACAACATGGGGACTGTTCTCACCCAAGGGAATTGACGCAGGCACAGAATTGCTGATTGGACACTTGGACATCCATGAAGGCGATACCTGCCTAGACCTCGGTTGCGGGTATGGTGCCATCGGTATTAGTATCGCCAAATGTATGCCAACAGCAATAGTCTATATGGTGGACAAAGATTTTGTGGCAGTTGACTATGCCCGTAAAAATGTCGAAGGGAATCAACTCTCGAATTGTCATGTCCTCCTGAGCAACGGATTTAGCCACCTCCACGATATCCGATTCGATTTAATCGCCGCTAACCTTCCCGCCAATGTCGGTAAAGAACTCCTACAGATTTTCTTGGCAGATGCGAAGCAGCACCTGAAACCCAACGGTCATCTCTATGTCGTAACGATTTCTGGACTGCGGGAATTTATCAAACGTAATTTCTTGAATATTTTTGGGAATTATCAGAAGGTTAAACAGCGGCACACGCACACAGTAGCAATGGCAACCCGCAGCCCTAAAATTGGGTGTTTCTATGCTTCGCCCCCCAAAAGATTTGACAGAAGCACATTCGATTCAGTATAATTAACATGAAAGGTAATACCAATAATCATCCCCTTCTTAAGAGTCAGAAAGCCCTCAAGAGAGAGACGGAACGAATGAAGCGTCAGAGTTTAGTACTAATAATTGTTTGTGTGGGTATATTGGCTGGTCCCGTTTTCGCGCAAGACAATGGTACGAAAGGAAGAACCGTTCCGAGCAAGATTCTTGGCACCATTACTATAGCAGAGGAGCTGATCGAAAGCGTTACGCAAAAAAAAGATAAACTACAAATCACATTTGAACACATGCCACAAGATTTGCATGAACAATGGTACAGTCTCACGTTGATGAATACCAAGATCGGTTATATGCATGTATCTGCTGAAACAACCGAGTATCAAGGCGAACCGGCGACTCGGCACAAAAGCGATATTGTTATGAATCTTAAGGCACTTGGAACCGACTTGGCACTTGAAATTACAAATATTGAATACGTTGATGCTAATTTAATACTCCGCCATTTCCTTCATACTTCTAACATGTCGGGTTTAAAACAGGTGGAGGGAAGGATTGCAGATGGCATCGCTTATATTAAAACAACACTCAATGGTGAAATTACCGAATCAGAAGTCGCTGTGCCACCGGACACAATTTCCCAATCCATAGGTGTGGAGTCCCTATTGTTTCAAGAGGCACTTAAAATAGGTGATAAACGGACGTTTCACGTGTTTAGTTTTGACCTAATGCAGCCAGTGAGGGCAGAAATTGAGGTTGTAGGGCAAAAGTCCATAACCTCCCAGTCGGAACAAAAACAGGTTTACGTTTTGGATGGCACCTTGGATATGATGGGCGGTACAACTCTTAAACAGTGGATCTCTCCCGACGGTGTAAACTATCGAACAGAAACACTATTGATGGGAGTTTCCCAAGTAGCTACGAAAACGGATAGAGAAACAGCTCTTGGTGATAATGAAGAAATTGATCTCGTTCTAAAAACCCATATTCTTCCAATTGGGAAACGTCCGACAATAAAAGCGGAGCGTCTTGAGGCAGAAGTGAAACTCACCACGGGCAACATTGCCGAAACGGTTATGTCCACGCCTCGACAGAAATTAGTGTTAAGTGATGCCCAGTCAGGTAGACTCTCGATTCAGATACCAACCGTTGCTACGGAAAACTGCCCTCAACGTTCAATTCAGAATGCAGAAAGTGAATTTCTGGCTGCGAGTGCTTATATCCAAGCTGCCCATCCTGCCATCCAAGCAAAATCTAAGGAAATTTTGGCGGGGGAAGTCAATTCGTGGCGCGCGGCAGAGCAATTATGCCAATGGGTTTATGAATCCATCACGAATAAAAATATTAGTGGCGGCTTTGGTTCGTCATTAGATACATTAGAATCACTCATTGGAGATTGCACGGAACATACAGTACTGTTTATTGCCTTGGCGCGTGCAGTCGGCATCCCGTCTCGAATCTGTTCCGGTCTCGTCTTTTCAAAAGATGCCTTTTACTACCACTTCTGGCCCGAAGTCTACGTGGGCAAATGGGTTCAGATGGATCCTGCATTAGGTCAAATTATCGCCGATGCCAACCATATTCAACTCTGGGGCGGTTTCTTAGAATCAGATACTCTGATGGAATTTGCGGAAGGTGTTTACCGAACAATCAACCGGCTTGAAATCGTGATTCTTGAGTAACACCAACACGGCTTCCTTGGCTCTGGCACGGGTACCTGGAGAGACAGAGAATTTAACAATCAAAATATTGAACTGATCGTCGTTCCACCTTGGTACTAAGGACAAAACAAGATTGGCATTTCTTAATCCGTTTTTTCTTTTCGGACTCCTCGCTGCGGGTATCCCCTTACTTATCCACCTTTGGAACCGTCGCCGTGTCGTGACAATAGATTTTAGCAGCCTTATGTTCCTTGCGGCGGCACATCGAGAAAACGCCCGTCGTCTCCAACTCCGACAACTCCTGATTTTACTGCTACGGATGGCAATTGTCGCGCTTATTGCGATCGCTTTGGCACGCCCCTTTTTGACACTCGGCTTGCCGGTCGCTTCTATGCGATCGAAAACCGATGTGGTCATTGTCTTAGATAATTCCTATAGCATGGGATATCAAGAGGTGGATGGTGTCAGGTTTGAAAAAGCGAAAGCTGTGGCGACAGATATTCTTAACACGCTGCGGCACGGCGATAGTGCCACGCTCATTTTAATGTCGGATACGCCATACCCTGTTTTTCAGCAACTCACACCGGATCTTGAGAGTGTTATCGAGGCGATCAACACTGCAAAAATCTCTTACCAGACGACGCATGTTCAATCGAGCCTTGAACTCGCGCATGAAATCCTTGCAGCATCCCAGCAGCTGAATAAGGAGCTCTATCTTATCTCAGACTTCGCGCGGAACGGATGGGAAAACTGGGAGCGGCTGCCAAACCGATCTGGTGCCCGGATTTCGTTGATTCCTGTTACCGACAACGAAGCACATAACATAAGTATTGAAGAAATCCGGCCCTCCAACCAACTAATGGGCGTGAATTTGCTGATCCAATTAAATGTAACGATTGTCAACCATTCGACGGCAGCTTCGGATCAGAATATCTTAACGTTGTTTATTGGAGGCGAGAAGCAAAAAACCGTGAACGCTTCGTTCGATCGCGCAGATGAAACATTAAAGACCACTTTAACACACACTTTTTCTACGCCGGGCACGCATACCGGCTATCTGACGCTAACGGAAGATCGGCTTAATATCGACAACCGACGTTATTTCGCTTTAGATGTCATCGGTGAAGTGCGGGTACTCTGTGTCGGGGAAGAAACCGATTATCTAACCTTAGCATTAAATCCACATAATTTTGTTAGTAGCCATCATCAGTCAGCTGCCAGCAGTCAGGGATATACTCTGGTAGACCAAGAGGTTTCTGTCGACACAAGCGTACCACTGAAAACGAAGAGTCTAAAGCCAATAACCAATACAATGATTCTGCCGACACAATGCACGCCTGCTGAGTTTGAGAATTTTCCGCTGGAAGGCTATGATGTTATCATCCTTGCGGATGTACCCGAGATCACCCGCCAGAGCGACACGCAACTTCAAGAATTTATCCGTCAGGGTAAAAGTATAATTGTCTTCATGAGTAGCCAAAGCGCCCCCACGAGCTACAATGCGCTCAGAAATATGTGGCTACCCGCTGAAGTCGGGCCCCCTTTAACATGGACTCCCCCACAGCAGGTCGGTACCTATCAAAAATCGCATCCTATTTTCGATATTTTTCCGAGCGCAGGATTTTCCACGCAATACGCTCCTCAATTTTACAACGGTGTAGCCCTGCAGCCTACAGCTGAATCCAAAGTAATCGCTCGTTTTGAAGACGATACCCCTTTTCTTGTTGAACGCATTCAGGGAACAAGTGCCGTGTTACTGTACAATTGTGGGCTCTCCATGCACTATAGGAGTTCTGCTACCACGGAGCACACAAACGACCTACTTGTTAATCCGTATTTTCTGCCAATGCTCCAACAGAGCGTGCTGTATACTGTTATGGCAAGTGGTAATTTTTTAACATGGGGGGGCCACGTCGGTGATACCTATACAGCGTACTATCCTCGTAGTGCTGGCGGGAAAGCCTCCATTCGTTTAATGGATGTCAGTGGTCAGAGAGAGCAGTTTGTAGTGGACCAAACGTTTCCAACTGCCAGACGATCCACTGATAGTGGACAGCCAACAACCGATAGCCAGAACACCGTGGTACCGATCGATGAAGATGGCAGACTCCGATTTCAAGGTACAGAACGTCCCGGTATCTATCAAATTGAGGTGGAAACGCATGGCAGGATTCAACGAGATTTTTTTGCGGTTAATGTTGATGGCAATGAATCCGATTTAGCACAGATTTCGCTCCAACAAGCAGCGGCACGCGTCGGTGCACGAACAACAGTATCCGAGAAAACCGAGGCATCAACTATGGCAACTGACCCCATAGATGCCAGAAGACACGGTCGGGAAATCTGGGGTGAATTGCTTATATTAGCGATCTGCCTCATGATGCTTGAAAGTTTTCTTTCAAATCGCGCAAGTGCACTGGTTGTAGGTGAAAAACAATGACAGATTTTTGGTGCATTGCGCGCTTGTTTGGGATTCTGTGCTTAATTACAGCAATTAGCAGTCAGCATTGTCCCGCAGGTCCGCACGCGATTTACGTAGCAATCTGTCAAGAACGGTTTGTGGAAACCGAAAGCAATACGCAACCGCCATACCCTGAAAGCCGAGATATGAAAGCCGAAAGCCAATATGATAAGGCGAATATCGTACGGAGTCTCGTGATCAGTGGGAATAACGCATTTTCCGATCAACACATTCGCGCCCTGATGGGGACAGATGTCTGGAGTGTCTATGATGAAATCCTGCTGAAAGCGGATTTTGAAGCGATCGTCCGTTTCTATCGGGAGAATGGCTACCAGTTTGCTCGTATTGTTGAAGAGCAACTCTCCGTAAAGCAATTCAAAGACGGCATTTATCTCGGTATTGAGATTGATGAAGGTACCATTGGGAAGATTGTCGTAGCGGGGAATATAGAGACGAAGGAAGAGGTTATTCGCCGTGAACTCCTATTCGCGGAAGAAGATATCTACACAGCAGCAGATAGAGTAGAGAGCGAGCAGATTCTCCGGCGTAAGACATATATCGGCGCTGCAAAGATTGAGGCACAGTGGGATGAACTCTCAAAAACAGTTACTGTTCATGTGAGTATCACGGAACTATTGTCGTTTCCATTGGGTGTAGACCTGAACTTGAACAACCAAAAAAGATATTGGATGCTACAATTTCGAGATCCGAACCTATTCGGGTCAGGGCAAAGTACCTTATGGCGGTATGAAAGAATTAGTGAAATTGGTGAAAGGCCACGGAGTCTCGTGAGAGGCAGATATAATAATCCTCGACTCTTTATTTCACATTGGAATTTTGATGGTGAATACATCCAGAAACGAGATGGGGACTCTCTGCTTGTGTTGTTAGAACGGCCACAATACACATTGAAAAGTCGATGGAGTGCAAGTATCCGCTTTTCTGAATCGGTTAATCCCGTAACTTGGTACGAAAATGGACGGGAAACCGATAGGTTTGAACAAAATCTACAAGGTGCCTTTGCAAATGTGCAACGTTATTTCGGAGACAGACAGCAACAGAACTATATAGGGCTCTGGGCAGCCTCACGGCGATTAAAATATGTACTACTCAACAAAACAGGCAAATCTGGAGCGATGTTAGAGGAGCGGGATATAAAGCGAGTTGGCTTCACGCTGGGTAGAAAACGTACTACATATCACAAGACTCGGTTTCTTCAACGGATGGGACAAGAGGAGAATTTTCTCGTTGGCGCGCAATACGCGCTTTCTCTTGGATATGCTTCGGCATTATATGGTTCTGATCGAGCAGAATCTTACGCTGAGCTGGCTGTCAGTTCGGGATGGATGCAAGGCACCCGATTTTTCGGACTCACAACAGTCGCAATTAACACTAACTTGACGAGTCGAATTGAACGGTCTGTTCTCCAGGCGCGGACTTCTTGGTTCCATACAGATGTATTTAATACCGGTGATATCTATACGCTTGAAAGGGGTTTTAGAAAGAACGGCCCCTTTGACTTTCATCAGACATTTTTTGTCCAATTGACGACAGAGATGCAGTTCGGATGGAGTGGACGGAGCCAAGTCCTTTTGGGGGCTTTTAATGGTCTGCGCGGCTATGATTATAGACAATTCAGCGGCGAGAAGATGGTACTGCTGAATCTTGAAAGCCGAAGTGTATTCGGTGGAACAATTTTCTACAAAATAGACGAAACCCTCGCGGCGGTTGCGACGTTTGTGGCGCGCCCGTTTATCGATAGACCTGTACATCTCGGATTCATATTAAGTGGCGTTGTGTTCGCCGATATCGGATATATCTGGAATGGAAGAAATAGTTTTGATGTGGCAGCACCAAAGCGGAGTGTGGGATTTGGGTTGCGGAGTAGCCTCTCTCAGTTCAGTGGCACTGGCATCCTTCGGGTAGAATTTGCGTTCCCGCTCGATTCACCTTTCACGCCATCGCTTAAACCTCGGATTTTCTATGGTCAGGAACGCACATTCTAAATGGACACTTCCGCGCGTAGATCCACCGAAAGTATTACATGGCGATCGATTTTATTGGGACTGCTATCGCTCCCGCTCAATATTTACCTCGTTGTTCAGACGGAGACAGTCTGGACGACCCAATATCCCACCACGATGGCAATTTTCTTTAACGCCGTCTTCACGCTCTTCCTTATCGCCATTCTCAATCTGCTCTTGACACGTTATCTCCCGAAATGGAAACTCACACAAGCAGAAATGCTAACGGTGTATCTCATGGTAACCTTGGCATGTGTCGTCTGTGGACACGACCTTTTGCAGGCAACGATGTGTGTTTTGGGCCACGCGGCTTGGTTCGCGACCCCAGAGAATGAATGGCAATCGCTTTTCTTCCGCTATATTCCAGACTGGATTGCTGTTATGAATCGTCGCGCCTTAACCGGTTATTATGAAGGCACCTCAAACCTATTTGAGACAGATCATATTCAGGCATGGCTCACCCCAGTGTTGGCATGGCTGGTTTTCTTCTCTGCACTGGCGTTCTCTATGATGATGCTCAGCGTGATCTTGCGTAAACAGTGGATTGAACATGAAAAGCTAAGCTACCCAATTATCCTGCTCCCTTTTGAAATGACGAAAGGTGTCAGTTTCTACCGCAATCGCCTCCTTTGGATTGGCTTTGCAGTGGGATGTGGCCTTGACCTTCTTAACGGTATTAATTTTCTTTACCCGTACGTACCGAGCATCCCTATCCGTCACGACATCGGACTCTTATTCACAGAGAAACCGCTGAGTGCTATTGGTTCGACCCCTATCCATCTAAACCCTTACGCTATCGGTATCGGTTTTCTGATGCCGCTGGATTTGTCGATCTCTTGTTGGTTGTTCTATCTCTTCTGGAAGGCACAACTCATTTTCGGAGCGATGACGGGGATGAATCAGACACCGGGTTACCCACATATTGATATGCAGTCGCTGGGCGCTTATTTCGGTATCTGTTTCTTCGCGCTCTGGATAACGCACAAGCATCTCTGGCAGGTTGCCCGCAATATTCTGGGGCTGCGAACGCACCTCGACACGACAAATGAACCAATGGGATATCGGGGGGCGTTTATTGGCTTGGTGCTTAGCATTGGTATTGTGTTCGGATTTTGCCTGAAGGCAGGGATGTCGTGGTGGGGTGTGCTTGGATTTTTCTCCATCCATTTCATACTCGTTCTGGCGTTCACACGGATGCGCGCGGAACTCGGAACACCGACAATGGATTTCTACCGCGCCGGTCCCGGGCTTTTCCTCACCTCAATTTTGGGGTCCAGAAAAATTGGGCCACCAACGTTAACAGGCTTCGCTTTTCTCTACGGCTTCACGCGTAATTACCGTTCGCAACCGATGCCAAATCAACTGGAAGGCTTTAAACTTGCTGACAGAGGGACTATCAACACGCGCCAAATCCTTTGGGTGATGTGGGGTGCGACGGTTATTGGATTGCTAATCGGGTTTGTTGCGTTCCTTCACGCAGGTTATCGGCACGGCGGCTTAGGGACCTGGCGCGGGCAGGAAGCATTCAGCGACTTACATCGCTGGTTGACACTCCCGAACGACACAGATTGGAGACACCTTGGATTTTTCGGTTTCGGTATCACACTTACGTTCACGACACTGTTTATGCGTCTACGGTTTATCTGGTGGCAGCTGCATCCATTGGCTTATCCGCTTGCTGGAAACTGGAACTTCGGTAGGCTGTGGTTTCCTGTATTTTTGGCGTGGGCATTAAAATCAATACTGATTCGCCACGGGGGGATTGGTGCGTATCGCCGAACACTGCCCCTGTTTTTAGGAACAATGCTCGGCGAATTTGTGATGGGGAGTATCTGGGCAATTTTAGGGCTGTTTCTCGGACAACGGATGTATTCGTTTAAACATTGGTAGGCGGTTAACAATTAACAATTGCCGGTTGGTGGTTAGCTGTCAGAGACCCCCCTTAATCCGATACCTTCTGTAAACGGATACTGCCACCGGAGGTGCGCAATTTCATTAGGGGACCTCCACCGTTTATGCGCCCTTTCAACCTATTTTTCGGAACTTTCCCCTGAATGACGGAGGCTACTGCGAAGTCGGTTGAGACGCGTCCGCCACTGGTTTCGGCATCTACATCAATCGCGATGTCCGGAATGAGGTTAACAGTTATACTACCTCCAGATGTACGCACGCTACACGCCTCTTCGGGTTGTTCTGTTAGAAAAGCTCGGATAGAGCCCCCTGAGGTTCTGGCATTCACACCGCCGCTGACACTTTCCAGTTTGATGCTACCGCCCGAAGTATGGACATTTACATCTCCGTTGCAGTCGCTGACCTTGATGCTACCGCCAGAAGTTTTCCCCCAAACGGATCCTTGAATTTTACCAAAGTGGAGGTTACCGCCAGAAGTCTGTGCATGAATATCCCCTGCCACATCGCCGACCTCAATACTCCCGCCAGAGGTCTTGAGATCAGCTGAGCCGCCGGTAGCTATAAGCGTGATACTCCCACCGGATGTGCGTCCGTGGACGGTGCCTATAATGTTCCCAAAACGCAGACTTCCGCCCGACGTGTGTGCCTGAACTGTGCCGTTAAGGTCGTCTACTTTGATACCACCGCCCGCAGTATCCACATCGATGTCGTAGTCTTTAGGTACAGTTATCTGAAAACGAATGTCGAGACGATTTAGTTTTTTCTGCCAATATTCTCGTCCTTGCGTGAACGCGCCTGCAATGTGAACACCGGTATCCCTATGAGCGAATGTCACCTCAAAATCGGCAAGCGCGTCTTTTGTTGATTGACTTAGCATCCTCGGTTTTACTGCCTTTGTGACGACAATCTCGACTTGATTTTGTTCAGCAGCCTGAACATCAATAGCACCGAATTCTGATACAATGGTCAGCTTACCCTCCGGTCTAACATCGTATGCCTTTTCAATTTTGTCCATAATATGCTCCTCGTCCGTTAGGGCTACCTGACAGCCAATCGTAAAAATTAGAACCAATACCGGGAGAGAAATGGTTAAGGTAATAAACCGGTTCATAAGATACCTCAAGTGGATGTTTCCTGTCGGAGTCATGCTGAAGGACAAGTTCCTTCAAGCATTGGTATTTCGTTAAACCAGTATGACCCGGAACAGCCAAGTATCCGTTGGGAAAAACCCCGCGGCTTTCCCAACATACGTTTCTTTAAAGTTCTTCGTCCTGTTTGAGTTGTTGCATTCTGATCTCTTCGAGTATCTCCACAACCGTCCCCATCTGTCCTTCCAGCCTGGCAATACGTTGATCGACAGATGTCGTGGATTCTGTGTCCTCATCTTCGTCCGAGGTGACCTCCACCGTCTCGACTGCATCCCCATCAGATTTCTGTTGTGTGCGCTCCCCCCAGATGTCTTTGAGGAAATCGGGCATCGACTGCCGGACAACTTCACGCACATCTTTTAGCTCTGCACCAATGGTTTTTTTCATGTTGGAGAAGTCGAAATCAGGGGCACACCCCTCTCTGAGATATGCAGCGATTTGGTGGCAGGCAACACTAATTTCACTAAAAGAGGCACCCGTTTCAAGCGGTTGAAACAGCCCTGGAGGGACAGCATCGAGTTGGCTTAAGCGGTCAAGGGCATTGTTGATCTGCTGTACGCACCGCTCTTCACTTTCTGAAGGATCAACTATCGGTGATGTCTCTACCACGCGAGCAGTTGTTTCCAAGAGTCGTAGAATTGCGCGAATTTCCTTTTGGTTTTCGTGTTCGTTAGACATGGTTGGCTCCTTATTTAAGGTAATTTGTCTATATAGAATCCTTCAAGATTAAAAAGGATAGTAGAAAATATTTTTTTCGATTAAATCTGGGCACTGTTCCATTTGATTACACAAATCGGAATCAACGGTATTCAGGTTTCCTTACGGATATGAACCGGGCTATGAAGGTTTCCCGTATGGCATTCCCCGAATTTTCGGTTAATTTCAAACGATCCGAGCTATCAAAGATTCCTCTAACAATTAAAAAATCGACACAATAACTTGGAAATAATCGTTAAAAATTTACCGATAAGGTTCGCCTATATAGAGTCAGGTGACGCTAAAAAGGATAGTAGAAAATGAAAATAAAATGTGTGGATTCTCAATATTTGTATGTCAGGCGGTTTCGGGCTTCAATTCAGCAACATTCCGACGGACTTTGATCACTGCCTTGATAATGTCCTCTATGTCCTCCTCGCTCGCCATCAGGACATTTTGACTTAAGGAGATACCGGTTTGGCATATCTTCTCAGTCTCCGGGCAATGTACATCGGTATAGTTGAGGCCTTGCCCGAACAGATTGGAATCAAGAAAAGCCGCGCGATACATGGGTGTGGTATACCAGTGTCCCATCGGTATCCCCTCTGCCCGCATTGCTTTGAGAAATGTTTCACGTGAAATGTCTCCAAATTCCTCAGAATCAAAGAGGGCCTTATAGCCGTGGCACCCACCACGCGTTGCGCGTGGATCGAGCGGTGTAACTTTGATGCCGGGAACCTCGCCGAGCCAACCATCTAACCATCGCATATTCTTGTGTCGATAGTTCGTTTCAGCTTCAAGCCGAGTTATACGCGCGAGGAGGAGACCGGCTTGCCACTCGGTCATACGGAAATTGCAGCCGAAGGGCTCTGTCTCACCGAATTCAGCGTCTCGTAGTGTGCGCCCACAATTATGGAGTGCATAAGCGCGCTCATAGCGTTCTCGGTCGTTGATGAGAACGATACCGCCTTCACCGGCGCAGAGATTCTTTGACGATTGGAAACTGAAGCATCCGAAATGCCCCCAGCTGCCGACCCCTCGCCCGCGCCACTCGGCACCATGTGCTTGTGCGCAATCCTCAACAATCTTAAGGTCATGCCGATTTGCAATGTCAATCAAAGCGTCAAGATCGGCTGGATAGCCGGCGATATGAACCGGTAAAATCACTTTTGTTTTCTCGGTGATAGCGGTTTCAACTTTTGAAGGGTCCAACAAGAAACTATCTGGTGCGGTATCTACAAAGACAGGAACGGCGTGCGTCATGAGAATCGCAACAACAGTCGCTTGGAAGGTATACGGTGTGGTGATAACTTCATCACCCGGGCAAACGCCAGCGGCTTTCAGAGCGACATAGAGTGCTGATGTTCCACTATTGACGCAAACGCCATACTTTGCGCCTTGGAATTCGGCGAACTGCTGTGCGAATGCTGGTACCTTCGGTCCGCCAACACCCCATTGTCCGCTTTTGTAAATCGCTTCAAACGCCTGAATATCGGTAGGGTCCTGCGTGGGCCAAGTCGGATAGGAATCCGTTCGAACAGGCTGCCCACCATTTATTGCTAATGTTGCCATATCTTTGCCTCCCTTTAATCTTCAGAGTGAAACTTTTCGCTATAGATACAATCTTCAGTTGTTTGATCGAATTACCAGGAGCTTCTCTACTTGTTCTTCCGAAAGCTGAATGCCTCGAATCATGTTAATGGAGGTACCGGCGAATTTTTTAATCGAGGTCATCTGTTGCATATTTGCCAACTCTGCAAGACTCCCATCTGTCTGAATTTTTAAGAAAGGTTCAATTAATTGAATAACAATCTCGCTTTTTTCAGCGTCAATGATATCGTTTGCACAATCTCGTCGATCGCAAATCTCGCCAAGTGCGTAGATACTATTCCGTATGACACCGTTGTGGGTTTCTGCTTGCAGTTGATCCATGAGAATAGAAATGACCGAATCAAATTCTTGAATTGATAGCGGATTCTCGTGCTCACGACTTCCCATTTTTCCAAATGCCCAATTGATAGCAATACGATCTGTGTCCTCTCCATATTCGACCAAACGTTTCAGGTGTTCAAGAGCGTTAATACTGTGACAACACTTAGCGATGGAATATACAGCAATCACGCGCGCTTCCATTGGAATTTCTCGCGTAATAAGGCTAATAAGGTGTGATTCTGCACTCGGGAGTCGTGTTTTCCCAATCGTTTTAATGGCGTTTCTGACAATATTTTTGATAACCAACGGATGCTGGGATTGAATTTTTTCTGGCACGCTCAACACAGCAGCAGCGTCATAAATATCGTACAGGAGGGCTATATCCGAACAACGGTGTGCCAATTCTCCTAATAAAGCCACTATTTTTCCTCTGCCGTAGTTATTAACATAGTCAATATTATCAAGCAGGGGTCTGATAAATTCTTTTGCGTTTGATGCCTCGACAATTCTTTGGTATTGTCGAGTAATCTGTTGGTTAATTACCTGTCCGCGATCTGTTTTTACATAATATGAAAAATTCTTCTTCATCTCTATGATTTCAGATTGCACATCTAATGTACTACTTTGTGATTCAGGTATGCCACGGGGTTGTGCCGGAACCAGTATCTGCTTCGGGTCGGGAATAGATACCGCTTCTTCCAGCGTCCTCCCGGGCTGTTGATTAACCCTTGAGTGGTTAACTTCGGTTGGATCACAAGGGATCCCGTTAGAAGCCTCCGCAATAGGTTGGGTAGAGTCTATGCTTACCGTAAATTTTTCGTTTGGATTTGCCTCGGGCCATCCCTCTACATTCATAATACCCCGTTCATCCACTTGAACTTGTATGAAGATAGGTTCGCCTTTTGAAAGCGGACGTTGAAATTGGACCTTTCGTTCAAAAATCGGACGGTTAGGCAGCTTCGTGTCTTTACGGTTTCCGAGGTAGAAAGGAAGTCTTAGCGATAGTGCCCCCTCGTTGACCGTTAAATTAGGAATCGGCGTAGGTTGTAATGGAAGTATTGTACCGGCTTCAACAAGATGTTTGACTTCGCCGCCAGCCATTTCGATGCCGATAGTATCGTTGAGGATACGCGCAGGTTTAATACCACGATGCAAATCATAGTGATAGACAACTGCTCCGCGTGCTACCGCTTTATCTGGATCACCAGCTGTAATCGGTGGAAAACCAAAGAGCGTTTCTAAACGTTCCTGAATAGTATGGAGTTTTGTCATCCCCCCATTCAGCAACACTGCTTCAATGCTCGGTATATTTCCTTTTTTCTCCTCGGCTTTTCGTAATACATCAAGAATAGGATAGACAATATTATCACAGTTAGAGAGTGTGTCTAATTGGTTCGCAGCACCCAACGTAAGCTCTAAACCAAGCAAGGGGGCAATAATTTTCTCATACTCATAGAGGGTCAAATCGTACTCAAACACATGATTTTCAAAAGGTGTTTGGATGATTTCAGTCCCGACTAATTCTGGATCAAAATAGCCCATTAATTTCCCGTTCTCAATTTCGCTACTGAGATCTATTTTTGCCTGCTCAGCGTATTCCCGGAATTTGTTTTTGAGCATATCTATCTCGTGATCTTCAAGATTATCTGGAAGCCTATCCATATAAGCAGCAAAGAAACGGTCTGCGAGTTTCTGGTCAAAATCATCTCCGCCGATTTGTGTATAGCGCGATATTGCTAAATCTTCAATGTTTAATGTGTATCGTTCTTGGTGATAAGAAACACTGTGTAAAGAAACATCTAGGGTTCCCCCTCCTAAATCAAACACCAGAATAGTTTTAGGTTTGCGAAAATCGATGAGTATATCTGGGAATGCCCCTTTGTTGTGTCTATTAATGAAATCATAAAGCGCGGCCCGCGGTTCATCCAATAAAATATCCCGCGGACTTCCATCATCCTCTTGTGTCCGAAATCCGGCAAGTTTTGCTGCTTCAATCGTAGACTTCCGCATATCAGAGTCAAAAGAGGCAGGAACGGTAACAACAACATCGTCGGGTATAAAACGAAACAGAGATTCAGCGCTAGCAGCCAGGTGCTTAAGAATCTGAGAGGAAATTACTTCTGGATTGTAGATACTACCATCAAAATTAAACTGTGTTTGCGTTCCCATGCTACTCTTAATAGATTTTACAACACGATTTGTTCTACCAATCATCGTTTTAGCGTACTCACCGACTATTGGAGACCCTCCCTCCTTGAAATAAATGCACGAAGGTAATAATTCTTTTTTCCCTATTCCCCCGCGTTCTATCATCATTTTAATTTCAACGACTTTTGTCTCCAACTGATTTGTTTGTGGATTGAGCGTCCCCCATGCCATTACCGAATTGGTAGTGCCTAAGTCAATCCCAATATAATAGTTTGGCTGGTTAGACTGCCGACTCCCCTCTCGTATGTGACTGCTTGTTTTTTCTGTTGACTCAAGGTTCATAATAGGTTTGATACCAGATTTCATGATGTGATCTCCTTGACTTTCGGTTTAGAAATAAGTGTTTCGGCGTATAGCCAACCTGCTGATTCTATTTCAACCGTTTTGCGTTCGTCCGAGTCTTCCCAACTAGATCCAGTGTACTCGTATTCATCAGATTCGCTGAGGGTTATCACTTTCTGATCGCCTACGACAGCCTTAGGGCGGATACCCTGCATCTTAACAAAACGGGTAAACATACGGATCAAACTGGGAATTAACGCAATTTCTTGTGGAATTTCAGTGCCTTCTTGTTTTAACCGTCTTACGAGTAAGTCTGCTTTTAGGAACTGGTCTAACAAATTGCTGTGCTGCCCTGAATTCATCTCTTGAAAGAAAGTAACGACAGTCTCTTGTTTGGCTTCATCTCGAATATGTTCTATCTCCTCCTGAAGTGCTTCCAATTGGTGCTGTGCTATTTCCGCAGCGGCGCGTAGATCGTCGTTCTCCTGAACGATTCGTTGTTGTTCAGAAAGGGTTTTAAAAGTACTATCATCGACGGTTTCAGTTTCGCGTGTTAAGGATTGAATCAGCGATCTAGTTCCGAGGATGCCTCCGATAACTCGTTCGTGTGCAGACTTCTTTTTCATCAGCCCTTTTTCTATAGCACTGAGCTCCACGATTTCCTGCAACAACCCTTTTGCTTGGTTGAAATTTGCTAACCAGGCGGTCTTCTCGAGCAAGGATTTATTGATAACTGTATCAGGAACCTCAGTACTAAAAACGAAGAGTATCGCCTTATGTTCTACCCCAGGTCGCTCTTCTTCTATATGTTTAACTTTTTCGTAGAGTGCTTTGTGGTTGCATTCCTCTGGGCTTTTGAAAACAAAATCACATAAATCTTGGGCAGTCTGGGTTACAATTGCAGCCCACTCCAGGCGTTTTTCTTGTCCATCAAAGCGATTTCGTCCATGAAGTTGATGCGTTTCCAGCCAACGGTTAACGCGAAATGGTAACTCGCTAACACCCATATTTTTTTCCACTTGGGTTACCAGCTGAGTCGTCGAGTGATGAGGGTCGCTGAGTACTGCACGTATTATCTCAGTACTATTCGCATACTTGGTTCGTGCCTCACCTTGGCTATTAGCTTTATGATGGTACTTCTGTATCAATTGGTTGATTTGGTGTTCCATATTGTATCTCCAATATCATATGAGTTAACGGGGGATTAACCCTCCATTAGAAGTAGAAAGGCGTTTCGTTGTTTGATTGGTGCACCTCTATTTGATTTTGAAACCGCAGATATGTTTCTCTATAGACGTTCACAGCAGTCTTGTATTGCGGGCAGCCGTGAACGAAAATAACCTTTTTTGGTACCACCCGTTCGATCAGTGAAAGGATACCTTTACTATCTGTGTGCGCAGAAAGGCGGTACGCGTCCACGTTTGCATGGACAGGCACCTCTCTTTCGTTGATTGGGAAGCGGTGCCCCCTCTGTTTATGCAGTCGTTCTAACCTTCGCCCTGGGCTTTCCTCGTCTAGGTAACCACTAAAAAAAACAGCATTCCTCTGATCGGGCAGTAGATTCTCTGCCCACTGTGCCGAAACACTGTTATCTAGTAACATCCCGGAACTTGCGATAATGACTCCATTAAAATCGTCAAGCGTCTCCATCAAACCTTGAGGCATCTTTCTGATTTCATGTCCGAATATCGGCACTCCATTTTCTTGATAAATGTCGGAGGCTTTCTGTGCAAGTCCCCCCATGTAGATAGTGAAGGGTTTTAAACGCCCGTTACGAATCATGGACTGCAAGATTAACGCGACTTCTTGACTTCTTCCGATTGCAAATGCCGGAATGAGCACTGTTCCCCCACGATCTAAGCACTGTTCTATTTTCTGCGCGAAGTGCTCTTGCTCCTCATCAACATCCCTCAGATACAGCCTTTCTTGATACCCGTATGTTGACTCGGTAATCAGCAAATCAACCTCCAAATTGTCTGGAAGTTGATACTTGGGAACTGTCAACTGGTCAAAGGGCGTAAAATCACCTGTAAATAGAATATTCCCCGCATCGGATTCTATGTAAACCATAGATGCACCAAGTATATGTCCAGCAGGGAAAAAAGTGATTTGGCATGTTTCACACGTAATCGGACGCTTCCATTCTACCGGTGTAATATTTTCAATTGAACGTTCAATCCTAAGCGCGTTGAACTCTTTAACTCTTGGAAAATCAATTAATTCCTCATGATTCAAAGTTGTGGAGGTTAAAGATTGGTTCAGTTGTAGGTCTACAACCTCTCGCGTCGGCGAAGTTGCATAAATTGGAACGTCTTGTGCCTCTTCAACAACAGCGGGTAATGAACCGACATGATCAATATGTCCATGGGACAGTAGGATTCCATCTAACTCCCATAAACCATCAAGGAAATTTCCATAAAGCGAATGGAAAGATGGATATATAGAATTAGTATGCAAACGAATTCCTGAATCTAAAAGGAGCTTTGCTCCATCTAACTGGACAAAATAACAACTTGCCCCGATTTCGTTACCGCCACCGACTGGAAAAAAGAGATTACGCATATTTTTTATTATATCATTGATTTTCAGAAAGGAAAAGTTATATATTCTTGCACAATTTGTGGGGGAAATTTTCCTGTTTCAACTTTCACAATTAATGCACTGAGTGCTGCTCCTGCTTTTTCTGCTAATTCAGGACTAATCGCGCCCTTTTGAATTGCTTCTTCAAACTCGTCCTCATCTTGAATTTGATATGTGCCGTCTGGGTTTATCCAGAGGTCCAAAAAGAGATCGGTTATTTCAAAACAATCGAGTTTGCCTGTGGCATCTACACTCCGCTTGACTGGCTGCATGATATCGCAGTAATAACCGGTCCACTCGTTATTCAGGTTATACACTTTACCCACATCGTACCACAACCCCGTAAATACAAACCAGACTGCGGCAAAGTTATTCGCTAAAACGGTTTTACCATTTTGCACGATGGGTGAGGAGGGGCTGACCCGTTGAGATGTGACAATGACCTCTTCGTCCATGTAGAGCAATTGCTGTTGGAAGTGATTAACTCTGTCTGGAGGTCTTTTATACGTAAGTGTTACGGTCTGCATTAACAACCTCTATGCGTTAGCGTGGTTTAGTTCTGCAGAAAATACAGCTCCTACGGGGCTTTGGGGCGGAGGTGTTTTTTTCTACAGCGATTGCGTCCCCATCGGACTAAAACACTAAAAACTGAATAGCCCTATCTATGCATCGATACCAAAAATGAGAACAGGGATATCAATGTCAGCGACCCCGCGTGTCTCCAAATCCCACACGAACTGTTCAAAATATGAGACTCCAATAGACATTTCATCAGCAAAAGACTTCACCGGAACAACCTCAATACCAGCATCAATGTAGCCTAAGTTGCGAAAGATAGTCATTTTTGCACACACGTTGTAAACCATAGACGCATACTTTCCAAACTGTATCTCTACTCCAAGACGCTCCTTCAGAAAGTCTATTTCTCGGTATGCTGGACGCATTTGCTTTCGTGAATATCCAGGGAGGTAGTAGTCTGTCGAATAGTGGCAGGTTACGCGTTTCTTTGCCCATCCTTTGAATCCGAAGCCTTGGGCAAAAACACGATTAAGGTCTGTAGGACTATACAACTTTTTGCCCGGCATTGTAAGTTCCTTACTTTCCTTAATTTTGTAGCTCAAAGCATCTACGCCAGCAATAATGTCCTTTATTTTTTGTAATAAGTAAGGGTGGGTGTTTTGAATAGAATACCCACTATTGAATGCGTATTCGGCAGCAATAATCATGAATGTTTTATCTCCAACACTACTTCCATTCTAAAGGTATTTGGGCAACCCGTTCTTTCCTCATTGGCTTGTGAATAGGTTTGCCCAAAGGCCGAAGAGGCAATTCCCCTCGTGCGAATTTCTGTATTCTTTCACGGGTAATAGAGATATACTTCGGATCTTGTTCAGCAGCGATCGCTCTGCGGTTATGCTGTAAGGCACCGATAATAGTCGAACCGACTCCACAATATGGGTCTAAAACAATTCCTTCAGGCTCTGTGAGAGCTAAAACACATCGTTGGATTAATTCGACCGGAAATTGGCAAGGATGTTCGGTTTTCTCTGGATGGTTCGCTTTCACATTCGGAATATCCCATACTTCATCTTCCCAGTCATGTTTGATGACATCCCAAATATCAGAAGGATTCTTGCCCAGTGGGTTACCCGAAAGCTGTCCTTTTTTCGGTCCTTTGAAATGTCGCTTGCCCGGGTATTTTGCAGGAATCCGCACAGGATCAAGATTGAAGACGTATTCATCACCCTTGGTAAACCATAAGATTACCTCATAACGACCAGAAAACCGCTTTGTGCAGTGCAAACCGTGATTAAATCGCCAAATAATCCGATTCCGCAACTTTAAGCCGAAGTGTTTGAAAATTTCATAAAAGTAAATATCTAGCGGAAACACCTCTCCCTTCCGTACGTAGTTACCGACTTGCCAACAAATACTTCCAGTAGCGGCAAGCACCCGAACTATTTCTGCAATTACAGGCTCCTGATTTTTTAGATATGACTGTAATGAGGTTGTTTTTTCGTACTTCTTGCCTATATTATATGGTGGAGATGTGATGACCAAATCTACTGAATTTGATGGAGTGCTTTTTAATAAGTCGCTACAATCTCCATCAAAGAGGACAACATCCATGTTTGGGTCATAAGTATCTGAAACCGTAATCTGACGCGGTTCATTGAACATATCCATAATGAAGGATGCCTCCTTATTTTTTATTAGAACACTTATAGCACAGGTTTTGGTTATGAAATCCGTTACGCAAACTACCGGTTTACGCTACAATAGGACGCAATTGCCTCACGGAATGCCTTGATATGCATCGGTGTTGTTCCGCAACATCCACCGATTAAGTAGACTCCGGTTTTCAGGAGTTCGGGGATATAACTTGCCATCTGTTCGGGAGTTTGTGTATAGACGGTTTGATGGTTTTCATCGAGCTTGGGCATACCAGCGTTCGGATATGCCATCAGCCGCTTACCCTGGATACCTCTGTCGATAAGTGAGGCGTGGAGCTGCTGGGTTCCGGTGATTGCATAAGGCATTCCGGTGTGTTCATCGCGTTTGGACTCAGCACCACAGTTTACACCTATGATGCTAATGGCATCTAACAACGAGTCTCCACCTGAAAATTCACCTTGCGTGAGGATATCAAGCAAATCTGCTGGAGAATTCCCCCAATCTGTTCGGTAAACGACCTCGCCGCTCCGACGTTCCTTCGTCCATTTATATGTTAAGTTTACTGCAATAGGCAGACCCGTCTGACGTGCGACATCTACGGCGATTGCGGCTTCTTTCGCGGAAAACATTGTTTCAAGACAGAGGAAATCTACGCCCTCTTCTACGAGCGTATAGATAACTAATTTATGTGCCTCTCTGGCATCTACGTTCGGAATCCCGAAGGTTGTATCGCCACTGTCTGCTTCGATTGCACCAGGAGAGGGGCCGACGGAACCTGCAATATAGATATCTCTACCACTCCGCTCGATAGCAGCCTTTGCGTGTTGAACAGCAAACCGTATTAGACGTTGGGCATCCGATGGACTTTGGTCCGCCATTTGTAGATGAAGTGGTGAGGCTACAAACGTATTGGTTCCTATCGCCTCAGCACCTGCATTGATGTAATCTAAGTGGATATCAATAACGGCAGTGGGATGCAGTTCGTTGGCAAGTGCGCTGTTGGCAAGTTCTATATTGCGTGTGAACAATTGCGAACCGAACCCACCATCATACAAAATTGGTTCATCAGTGTTTAAGCGTTCTTGAAAGTTTTTAATTTTACCTTGCGGTTCGGTGAGGTATGCTAAGCGTTTTAAGTTCCTCTCCGTATATCCGCCCCCCATTACCACCTTACAGGCATCGGGTTAAATTGGCAACCCTCCACGAATAGATCAAAAAAATCGGGAGTTGTCTCCAGTTCAATGTGTTCTATATTCTTGACGAGTGACTCAATATCTGCAAGTTTTTTATTCGAAAGGAGGACAGCCTTCGCACCGGCGACTGCAGCATTACCGACTTTGACGACGTTTGCTTCCGGGATAGGAGCAAGGAAACCTATCTCAACAGCGTCTTGTAGGTTAACATAATTGGCAAAACCGCCCGCTAAAAAAAGCGTTGTGATGTCTTCAGGAACACAGCCGAAATGCCGTAAAACAATATATTGTCCGCAATAGTTTGCAGCCTTTGCTTGTGCCAGATTGCTTGCATCGTCGCGCGATAACTTGATGCCGTGTTCTGGCAAAACCGACATGATGCGTTGCTTCCTGTCTGCGAAAACGCCTTTCGGACTCATCATATCATTCCGACGGAGCTCAGCGAGGAGCGAAATCAGCCCGGAACCACACAGCCCTTGTGGTGCCTCACTCTCAATTGTATCATAACTGAATTGATGCCCCTCCCATTTCAGAGATTCAATGGCACCCGGATAAGCAGGCATTCCGTATTCAATGCCGCCGCCTTCAAATGCGGGACCGGCGGGACACGATGCAGCGACCATCCGTTTCGCATTCCCTACGACCACCTCTGTGTTCGTCCCGACATCAACTAACATGACAATCTCATCTGTTGACGGAATATCAATAGCGACTAAATCGGCGGAGACATCTGCGCCGACATGGCTCGCAATCAAGGGTAAACTAACAACCATCGCCTTCGGATTCGCGCGGATACCTAACCGGCGGGTTTTTTCAACAAGCGCGGTGGTTGAACGAATTCCGTCCCGATACGCATTTTCAATCGTTGACTTATACGGTTTTTGACCGATGCTCTGGACATCCTGTTTAAAGAAAATATCGCGCATTGTCGTATTGCCGGCCACGACGATCTCATAAATTTCATGTCGGACAAACTCATGGCGATCGCACATATCCATGATTTCGCTGTTCAGTGCAGCAATGAGAGAACGCCTGAGTTCTCCATGAAATTCACCGTCGTAACTGATACGGTTCATAATATCGCTGCCGCCAAAACGTTGTGGATTCTCAAAAGAACTCACAGAAATCACTTTCCCAGTCTCTAAATCGACCAGATTCGCCACGACTGTGGTCGTCCCGATGTCTATAGCTAACCCATAAAGGTGTCCTCGGTAACGGTCAATCGGTTCATCCTTGTAATAGACAATGCCAGCGCGCTGGGTAACTCGTGGGTTGATGTCCACCGTTTCATTGGTATTCGTGATTGCCTCGGTTAGAATCCTCGGTGTGCGCCTGAGTGGGGTAAACTCAATGTCTATATCAACATCAATAACGACGGCTTGGCAAGCGAGACGGTAGTTATCTCGGAGGAAGGCTTCTGCTTCGTTAGGTGGCTGGAGGGAGTCCATTCCGCGTTTGATTTCGACAATACATTCATGGCACTGTCCGGTTCGGAAACAGGAGGTAGGTACCTGTACGGCTAAGTCATCAGCGTAGTCAAAGACGGTTTTTCCGGGAGCGAGTTGATAGGTTTTTCCGTCGCATGTAATTGTACCAGTGCCGTGTGATTCTGCGGCTTGGTCCGGCTCCTCAATTTCCCAAGCACTGCGATAGTCCAACTTATCATCCCCGACACAGAGCAATCCCGTCCCTTCAGCAATTTTCCGTTGGTTTCGACAACCAAATTTCGCCGTGCAGTGGTTAAATCGATTTTTGTAGGGACATCGGTAGGTGGCTTGGACATCGGCGTGGGTGACCAATCCCTCAAAAATCTGGGTAATTTTATTAAGGCGTTTTTCGTATTCTGCTTTCTCTATTTTTTTCATGTTTTCAGGGTTATCGGTTTTCAGTAGTGCTTTGTCCAATCAAATTTTCACGGCATAAAAATCGCGAGCGTGGGGAAAATCCGCAGAAACACACAAGCCAAAACACTCGTTTCTACAAGCAGATAGCGGACTGTAAGCCTTTAAATCATTTTATGCATAATTTGAAGCTGGATGAAACTCTAATTCTCTTCGATGAGTTTCTTCAAATCCCCAATAAAATGCTCAAATAATTTAACCTTGTCACTTTCGTCAAGATTTGCCTCTGTTAGTACATAAGTTCCATCAAGGTCAATCTCTACAATGGCGCGCCCCTTTTTGGGAAGATATGTGTCTGTCAAAGTACCATCTTCGTCTGGTGTAATAAAATAAACCTTAATGTGTTTCGTCGTCTCACTCGCCAGAAGTTTGAGTTTCCAGTAACCCGTTTGGGCAATTCGCTCGCGCAATGTGACTTTGCTTGAAATCACAGCGACGACCTGAAAATTTTTGGGGTTGTAAACCACGATATCAACATCCGGTAGATGCAACCCAAATTCACCGTAATCAATCGCTAAATTTCGTTTAACTTGGCTCAGTTGTAACGATAGGTTTTTACTTCGTTCTAACTGATTTCCATTTATGACTTTCATACCAAGTGTTTCAATAGACTCGGTAATAATATGCTGAATCAACCTCTCAAAATTTTTCCCCTTAAAAGCGCGCCAACTCTGTTCATGGTCTCCGTTGGGTTATCTCTCAAAAAATCCTGTTTATGGCGTTCCTTTGCATTCTGCAAAAGTTGGGAAACCGATTTGTAGGCTTCTTGACCTTCCACCAATTGTGTTTCACTGTACATATTTTTCAAATCATCAAAGTTCACAACTGTCTATTCCTTTAATCCAATAACAATATATTCTGTCGGATATGCTTCGGAATCAGCTGTATCCTTGCTAGCAAATCGTCCTGTTTTTTCATCTCTGTGCTGAGGGAGAATTTTGAGCGGAATTTCTCGCTTTATGAGTCGGTCCAGTTTAAAATTTGAAAGTTGCAGGGATTCAGCAAACGCTTCAGCGTTAAGTATCTCAACTCCTTTTAACTTCGTATTTCCAATAACATAGCAACACCTACCGCCCGGCCTCAGAATCCTATAACTTTCGTCAAATACCTCCTGCATGTCGATAAAGAAAGCTTCAATTTCCTTAGCTTTCTTTTTACTCTTGGACATCATGTTATCAACAATTTTAGAAGCTATTTGCCCCTTTAGGACCTTGTGATCGTAATGTTTATAGGAAGTCCCAATAAACTCTTTTCTGTACGCTTTGAGATCCTCCGCTAAATCAAACCAGAGCGTGGAGAGTTGATGTAGATCAGCATATTCGTAACTCGTTACATACGGACTTGAACTCACAATTAGATCGACACTATTATTCGGTACAGGCTGCTCTTCTGCGGAACCTATTCGGATATTTAGGTAACTATCAGGGTTATTCTTAACATGGGGCGGGACAACATCATAAAATTGAGAATTTCCCCTTAACATTTTCAGCAGGTGTCTTTTGATCGCATCATACGGAAGTGTGGGTCGCTTATTCAAATCCCGTATTGGTTTAGTGCTGCCTTGGCTCCAAATTGAGCATGTTTTAAGGACATGACTAAACGCAACAAGAAGAAAGCACCTGATCCCTGATTCGTCTTCTTTACGAATTACGGATAGGATTTTTCCAAGTTCGTCCCGTGTTGGTTCTGTAAACCAGTAGTCTATCTTTTCTAAATGTCTCTCTGGAATATGAGAACGTATTTGATTGTTATTGAACAATCCGTTTTTTCCGTCAAGATGACAAATCTCTGATAGAAAATGCTTAACTTTTTTTTCAAGGTGATCTGGGGGGATCGTTTTTGCTTTCGCTCCAGTCACCAGATAAGCAACTTTATTAATATCCGTTCCACTTGCATGAAACCCTCGCGATATGGCACTAATGATCGTTGTTCCACATCCCATAAACGGATCGTTTATACTAGCATCTCCGTTAATTAAGTAATCATCCATCAAACGTTCAACAAGTTGTGGAATAAACTTAGCGGGGTAGCGGTGGTAACCATGTGTCCATTTTCCCGTATCAGATGGCTTACAATTGATGAATGACCACGTTTTGTCAATGGAGGTCCGGTTAAACCATTCAAAAATCTCATCAGGGGCCATGAATGTGAATTCCTTCCTTCGGGAGAAGAGGTTTATAGAAATTGGTAGATTCGCGTTTCGGTTCTACTATTATCTCAACATCGCAGCAATATCTTTCGGCAACTGAATATCGTTTCTTTCTTTTTCTTTAAACAGATATAATTGATTGGCAGCCTGACTTATCCGCTCCCTCGCGAGTTTGCAGTATCCCTGATCAACCTCGATTCCGATGCCATGCCGCTTGTTTAAGTGAGCAGCGATTAAAGTAGTCCCACTACCCATAAATGGATCAAGGACTGTGTCACCTACGTAACTAAAAAGCTTAATACAGCGTCGCGGGAGCTCTATAGGGAAAGGCGCGGGGTGACCAATCCGTTTCTTGCTCTCGCCGGGGAAAGTCCAAAGGCCATTTGTCCATTCCATGAATTCCTCTTTGCTCATATCCGATTGTCCGCTACCACTTATTTTTTTCCACTGTTCTTTGTAAAGGACCACGATTAATTCGACTGGAGCAATGACATAAGGTGCGGACGCTTTCATCCACGACCCCCAAGCAGTTCGTCTGGAGATATTGCCTTCGTTCCAGACAATGGTAGAGTGGTAATGGAATCCGATGGTGGTTGCTAGTTTCGTCAGATCCGCACCGACGTGTTGTTGCCCCCCCTTGTTTTTGTCTAATGGGATATTAAGACAGAAGCGTCCGTCAGGCTTAAGCCATTGGAAACACCGGGAAAACCATTCCTGGGAGAATGCAATGTACTCAGGATAAGAAAGGGCATCATTGTTTGAGTTATATTTGATGTCAACGTTATAAGGGGGTGATGTAACGATAAGGTCAATG
This sequence comes from Candidatus Poribacteria bacterium, assembly GCA_965202725.1. GTDB lineage: Bacteria > Poribacteria > WGA-4E > WGA-4E > WGA-3G > WGA-3G. The sequence goes on along the minus strand of OZ241845.1, from coordinate 904,910 downwards.
CTGTCCTTTTCAATAGCCTGTGTCGACAGCATATTTTCATTAATTATTGTGAATTGTTCGTTGGTGAAAGTCACATTTTTTCTCCTATAGACTAAAACTTTGGACAATTTTAACGCTATACCCCCGGAGTCGGCTGGATTGTAGTAAATATACAATTACAGATCTGATTGTCGGGATTACAAGCCGCCAGGAAAGAAAATATCAACGTTTTGATGTCAATTTACCATTCATCGTCCTCTTCCAGAAGGAACTTCTTAGCCAAGGCAACACAAGCGAGTGCATCTTTTCCATATCCATCAGCGCCCATGTCATCGGCGAATGTCTGTGTGACTGGTGCACCACCTACCATAATCTTTACCTCTTCCCGCAAGTCTTCGTCAATGAAAGCATCAATTGTTTTCCCCATGTTCGGCATCGTTGTTGTCAGAAGTGCGGACATCCCCAAAATAGGTGCTTCGTATTCCTCGACGGCTTCGATGAATGCGTTTTCGGAGGTATCGACTCCCAAATCGTGGACGACGAAACCGGCACCTCGGAGCATCATGATGCAGAGATTTTTGCCGATATCGTGAAGGTCGCCCTTGACGGTCCCCATAATTACAGGGCCGATAGGTTCGATGCCTGAGTCGGAGAGAATGGGTTCGATATGTGCCATTCCAGCTTTCATAGCACGTGCGCAGGCTAATACTTCTGGGACAAAGATGAAGTTTTCACGAAACTTGATACCGACAATACCCATCCCCGCAATGAGTCCATCGTCCATAATCTCCAGTGCTTCCGTGCCACCGTCGAGTGCTGTTACCGTCAATTCATCAACCGTATGATGGTCGCCATCAATAAGTGCAGCGGCAATGTCTTGCATTGCCGGTGTCGCTTGCGCAAAGATTTCAAGAGTCCGTGCTATCTCATCGGGCTGCTCAAGATATTCTTCAATTTCTTCTCGGATAAATTCATTGGCGATGTCATTAATAGATGCCACGAGTTTTGAACGCCTCCTCAAAAAATATAGGATACCACATGAAAAGAAAAATGGCAATGGATTTTGTGATCGGCAATATAACGATTGGGTTTCACGATTCCTGAAACAACTCATACATTTGATAGGCGCGCCTTGAAGGCGCGCCTATTGGAAGAGGGTTCTGGCGTGTTGTATCAGGCTGCCTAATTTGTTTCACGGTATTCCTGCAAGAGATCGTTAATTTTGTCCAGAAAGGCTTGTGAGTAGATTTCGCCGACGAGTGCGTTATGCGTATCTATGGCAATGGCATCCCATGCTTCTCGGGATTCATCCTCGAATTCGACGACCTCAATACCAGCTTTCTTTTGGAGTGCTGCAAGTGCTCGTTCATTATCTTTCCGAATATCCCGAATTAAGCTGTCCTGATACGCGTCCGCGGTTTCACGCACTACCTTCTGCAGATCGGGAGAAAGCGCGTCAAATTTCGCCTTTGTCATGACAGTAGCGCCGACCCCAACGTTAACAGGGAGGTCGCTCATATATTTGAACTTATCATACCACTGCAAGGCTACAGTGACATACGGCGATGCAACTATAGTGTTAAGCTGTCCCGCGTAGAGCGAGGGAAGAACCTGTGTAACCTCTCTGAGTACAGTGGCGATTGCGGCGTTTTCGTAAAATGTACGTGCGATTTTGTCGCTTGAGCGCGCCCACATCTTGACGCTTGGGGATTGAAGATCGGCAATAGTGCGGATGGGTTGATTACTGAAGATATAATAATAGCCAATGTCCCCCATACCGAGTAGGACATATCCAGCATCCATAAAGGCTTTTTCAAGATCCGCGCGGAGATAATCGCGTACGTAGTCAAGTTCATCATAGGTTTTAAACATCCGAGGTAGTTGGAAAATCAGCACTTCTTCCTGAATTTCACCGAGCCCGGTGGCTGTCATCGCCCCGGCATGAATCAGTCCAGCACGCATCTTCCGAACGACATCAAGTTCGTCGCCTTGAACCCCGTTTGGATAGATACGCAGTCGGATTTCACCCTCTGTTTTGGCGTGCATTTCCTTTCCCATTGCCTCAAAATTGTTCATCCATGTGGAGCCTTTCGGCGCGAGGGTTGCGAACTTAATAGATGCAGCGGTGAGCTCTACTATGGGTAAACAGAACATCCCGAAAATGAGTAGAACCCCGCCCATCAGTTGAGCGGCGCGTGCGTTATAGTCAGTTTTCTTTTTCTGCATTATTCAGTATCCCCTTCTTCCATTTCTTCTAAATCAAAAAGCATATCAATCTGATCTAGCCAACGTTTCGCGCGTGATTTCGCCAGGGCAGTCGCCGCCTCCTCGCCAGGATAAACGTCCGAGGGGGCATTAAGGACTTCCTCTAAAGAACGTTTGTAGAGTTCGGCGTCCTGTTTAGGATAGGCATAGTAACGGGCGAGGTAGAATTTGCTCATTAGGAATTTGCCGTCATTAATCTCGTCTACACGTTCAATATGTTGCTTCGCCTTTTCCGGATCACCCCCGATTGTTGGTGCTCGGTCCCCGTAATAGACAGCATAGAATAGGTGTGCGCTACCGAAGTAGAAAGTTTCATCTAATTCAAGGATACGTGCCATCATGAGTTCAACGCGCGCGAGGTCAATTACCTGCATCGGATCATCCTTCTGAAGGCTAATCCCGCGTGCCACAGCGTAAGCCGCCCAAAATAGGGGTTCAACCTGCTTTTTCTGGAGTTTCTGAAGTGCTTTTTTAAGGGTCTCCTTATCAACATTTCTTGGTGCCTTGAATGCCTCATCGGATTTTGCGAGCACGTCGAATGCGTATGCCTCAGCCTGCTTATAGCGGTCAATTGCCTGTGCACGCATTTCTGCTGCAGTCTCGGAGTCTCCAGCAATCTCAGCCGTTTCCATTCTATCCTCAAGAAACCCAGCATAAGAAGAATAAGCACGGGCTGTTTTAACAATGAGACCCGTATTCCCAAGTTTAGCGAGGCGGTCAAGGGTACCGAGATTACCTTCGAGGGTAGATTCCACAACGGTTAGGTTCCCCTCACTCTGAATCCGAGATAACTTGGCAAGGCCACATCCACTAAGAAATACCGGAAGAAATAGTAAAAAGGATATACAAAAATAAAATTTATTGTATATCATAGGTCTTAAATTTGCCTCCTATACATGTTGCGCGGCTCCATTGTAGCCGCTATGAAAATGAAAACATAAGGATGCTCTATTCCATCAATGATAGAGGAAGAGCGGGATGGATGTCTCTTGAATTAGGTGTTGTGTAACACTGCCGACGAAGAATTCCCTAACACTTTTTCTACCGTAAGAGCCCATTACCAACATATCAATGTCATTTTCGGCGATATAGGCTTTGACGACGGTATCAGGATGCCCGCTCTGCGTGACAAGATTCGGTTTAATACCGTAACTCTCAAAGAACTCAGCGAGATTTCCGAGCAGTGCCTGTCCGGCCGCAGCATCATTATTAACAGTGAGCAGTGTTATGTCACAGGCGTTCCATATACCGAGGAGGAGAAACATGTGCACTGCCTTAGAAGCCGGCGCACTGTTATCATAGGCAACGAGGACTTTTTCGATTTCCCGGACTGTGTCGGGGACGGCAAGAACCGGAGCAAGACTGTTTTTCAATACCCGTTCAAGCGTTCCGTACGTCTCGTTGGCTGTATATTCAAAGAAGGTCCGCTTTCCCATCACAATAAAATCGTGGAATTTGGATTCTTCAATAATTTCGGAGAAGGGTCTACCTGTATCGGCGTGCAAGACCGCATTGAGCTCTCGCGCCTCACAGACACGCGCAAAATCGTCAAGGATCGCTTTCGCCTTTTCCTCTGCCTCCTTCAACTGTTGGTCCTCAAGTTGTACATCATAATGCGTGCCGCCGATCGGCACTGGACCGCTTGAAGCTTTGATCCCGGGGAGGTCAATAATAGCGACCCCTGTAATCGCTGCGTTGTGAGCAAGTGCAAGTTGACACGCATACGCCATTGCTGCTTCAGCGTAAGGAGAACCGTCTAAACCGAGTAGAATTTTGGAAAAACCTGAATGTTCCATCGTAGGAATTCCTCCTTTTTAGTTTTACTCGTGCGCCTATAGAGCAAAGCTCGAAAAAATATATTGAATAGCGCGCTGATGGTAATTTCGTTGTGATACTCTAAAGTAACGTGGGTTTGATATATTGCAAGTGCGAAGCAGCTGTGAACATCTTCGTAGGAGGTTAGGTCGCCTAACTTCCATGGGCGACCTAACCCGTACGAGAAGCCGGGAATCTCTTTTTCCAAATTCACGTTAAAATAACAAGGCCTGGGCAATCTGCAAACTACGCAGTAAACGGTAGAAGCGTGATTGTCCCATCAACCCGCCCCTCTGATGTTTCAATCTGAACGCGACTTCCAGCGTCAGTGACCGCCATCCGAACGTAAGCCATAGCGATCAGTTTTCCTAGCGTCGGGGCAAAGGTGGCACTCGTAATCCAACCGACCTCCTTATTCTCATTGAAAATCTGGGCACCTTGACAAAGTTCAAAGGGTTCTGCTGATGTAGAGGTGCCTTCAATTTCAATACCACGTAATAGGCGATTGGGATGCCCGCGATATTTCATCCGAGCGACAATTTCTTGCCCAATATAGCACCCTTTTTCAAAATCAATAGAGCATTCTAACTCCGCCTCAAGCGGGATAACAGCCTCAGTCAGTTCGGTTCCATACCTTGGAATGCCTGCTTCAATCCGAAGCGATTCAAGGGCGTTCCAACCAACCGGTTGAACGTTAAACCGTTCACCTTCATGCATCAGTCTTTCCCAAAGCGGTACCAACGCCTCAGCTGTCGTGTAAAGTGTATAACCGGTCTCGCCTGTGGTATCTGTTCTCGCACATATAGCATTATAGTTGAAGCAGGCATCCGCTTCATGAAAACGATTGTGGCATTCAGGTAAATCGACGAGGTCATTCATACCGAATACAGACTGGGTGAGGTCTGGTGCATGGGGACCGTGAACAGCAATCGCCCCGGTTTCAGCAGTTAAATCAGCAATCTCGACATCGTCAGCGATGATGTATTTGTCCAATTCGTTGAGGAGGGTTTCCGTAGTCTCAGCGGCGGTGTCAACGCCAATCATATTTTTGAGAACGTAGACATTAAAATCGGCGATAATTTTACCCCGATGCGTCAAGAGCATGGCATAAGTGCCTTGTCCAGTGGATAGGCTTTCAACATCGTTGGAGACGATCCGGTGTAGAAATTTTGCCCGATCTTCTCCGACTAATCGGTATCTGCCGCGATAGGATACATCTGCAATGCCGACGCTCCGCCTGACAGCATGATGTTCGGACATAGCATCGGTGAACTGGGTAGTTACATTCCAGTTGTCGTGCCTTTTGGCAAAGGTCGCACCGAACTGTTCATGGATGTTATAGAGTGGTGTTGTTTTCATTATTTTTAGCAATTATGCAGGGGCGGGGTTGCCATTGTCACCCCCGGGTTCATGCCACACGGCATGAATACCGTTGATTTTTAAAATTGATAAGAACCTATTTCAGAATATGAATAGTTCCCCAACAATTGGATGTTTGCAAGGACAACAGACGCAGCAGCTCATATTTAATAGTTTAAAAAATGCGATCCAAACGCAAAATGATTTGTGGATCCCGTAGCGAGAACGATGCGCTAAGAGGTTCTGCGACCTCAAGTGCGACACTCCAAGGTGGAAGATCTCCTGACGGATCCATAAAAACGGAACAACCCACGCCGATTGCGGTGTTGAATTGTGCCGTGAATTCGCCAAAATCTGAAAAAGCGACATCGTCATACCACCAGGTCCTGCCCGAATCTAAGAAGCAGCTCAGCGTCCATCCAAATACGGCATCGGATTCTGGGAGAATCACCTCTTTGATAAATCTATACTCAAGGTTAAACAATAACCGGTTATCTCCAGCAAATCTATTGAAACCGTAGCCGCGCAGGTTAGCACCACCACCGAGGTGCAGAAGCCGTTGTGTGGGCAAGGGTGCGTCTGAGAAATCACCACCCACTCGGACATGCAGATGATGCGGACCGAGCAGTCGCGTATAGCGTGTCAACTCAAATTGATAGAGATTGAACGTGTAGTCTCCTCTGACGATTTCGATTGCGAACTGTCCACGCCACCCCCGTTGGGTTCGTTCATTTGCAGAAGAGTAGGTGTGAAAATGCCGTCTTGTAGTGGATTTCTGGTCTCGCGTATCAAAGGCGTAGATCAAGGCAACACCTTCCAACACCCCGCGATCAATTCGGGCATTGCCCCGCTTGATCTGGTTTCGATTTAAGTAGCTCCAATCCGTTGATTTGGAGAGATTGTCGTGTGCTTCTGTTGTTAATTCGAGCCGTAGGTAGTGCCGTTCGGCAGTTGCGTAAGCGATCCATCCTTGGATTCCCTGACGGCGGTAATAATCCTGAAGGTCGAAACCGTAGTAAGCCGCACTCAGGTTGATATTGCCAGAACGCAGAGAGGCATTTGAGCTAATGCCTGTGAGTTTATAAACGCCTGCGCCGACTTTGAGATATCGCCGATTTAAAAAAAACTTCTCAATACCGGCGTGATAGTCCCATGTTTTGCTGGAAAATCCATGGCTTATGGCACCGAAAAGTTGATCTTTACCTCCGCGCTGGGTTGTGAGCCGGGTTGCGAGCGTTCCGCCTGCTCCGAGTACTAATCCGTGAACACGGTTGAATTGCAGAATCGGGAAGCCAGCAGTGCTCGCGCGCGGTTGCTCCTCAATTTCAACAATCATGATGTTTTTTCCGCCCTCGCGCTGAACCCGCCAATTCTGGATCGATTTGAAGTGCTCATTATTTGCGTTGAGTTGCCGGCGCATCTGGTTTATTTTCGACTGTCCGAGGGAACGATGATAAACGTCAGGAGTCTGTAAAGTCGGTTTTTCGTGGGCTTCCGCGGTCTTTATATTCAGTGCTGACAACAGTTCTTCGCGAGAGATTCGGTTATTTCCGGTGAAACGGACTTCATGTAATGTGCCTTCATTAATGGTAAAGGTAAGCACATCATTAACGATTTCATAGGTAACCGTAGCGAACTCATACCCACGATTTAAATAAAAATCGGCAATTAGTTGTTGCTTCAGCCAAACGCCATCAACAGCAAGATAGCCGCTTTTTAAGTCGAACCACCTCGTGAGGAATACCATAGGAAAACTCCGGTTTCCTTTAATCTTAATTTGACGAGCAAATATCGTAGGGGCTTCCGCGATTTTAATAAACAGATCTATGGCTGCTGGAAGTTCAGCCTCCGCCACGTCGGTAGCGACTTGTCTCGTCTCCAAACGTGCATCTTGGAATCTATCTTGGTTCCGCAGTTCAGCAAGCAGCCATGAGAGCTGTGCGCTTGTAATGACATCTCCAGGGTGAATCGGGATGTGCGCCTCAATGACCTCAGGCGGCATCACAGTATTGCCCTCAATGTCGATTGAGTTAACAAGGAATTGCGCTTCGGTTGCAAAGGTTTCAGAGAGGAACGGTGACCGTCTTTCAAAGCGGAGGACTCCCATCGCTGGGGCAATGTATTCGGACAGTGGTGCTGTATATTCATGTGGCAAATGGGGCCACCACGGATACTCGCCATAGTAAGTTGGTAACCAATAACTGTACTCCCGCTGTGTAGTAGTTATGAGGTTCTCGGTATCCTTTATAATCAGCTGCGCCTTACGGTGAATGTTAAAAAGTGATATATCTTTGAGCTCGGACGAATTTTGTAAATTCATCTGAGCCGGTTTTTCCAATGTTTCACGCGGGAATGCGATTTCAAGGGTCCAAGAAGTCGCGTTAATTTGTGTTGCCACCTCCGCCTCTGAATTCCATGCGCGGTCTCCTTCAAAGGGAGTCTTTAGTGTTTGTCGATCCAGGGCGAGCTGGACATCTGTCGGCGCGAATTGGAAACTCGCCTCTCCGGGCGTATTGACCTGCTGGTCAAAGATCGCCCCGATTGGATTGATAACGAGGTGCTGGTAAACATCGGTTCGGGGGTTGACATCAATTAGGATTTCGATGCACTCATCCTCCCAAATCGGCGAATCGCGCTGCGTCTGTGAGACACGAGGCAGTTGCGAATTGGGGATATGTGCGACCACACCGATATATAAATTTTGATCATCACACATCAAGAACGTCTCAGTCAGATCGTTAGAAGCCTCAGTGCCTTCAGCATTATGAAACGGAGAGAGGGCACTGGCAGCGTGCCAGACGAGTTCAGACAAATTTCCATCAATAACAGGGGGCTTCTCTGTTCGCGCTACAGGGTGCGCAGCATCCAGCAACGACGCTGGCTTTGTACCTGTTTGGACGTTCCGTTGGTTTTCAGCAAGCTCGCTCTGTAGCAGTGAGACGCCGTTAGTGGCTTTCAAACGAAAGAGCGGTCCACCATCATTAATAATAGCGATCGCGGTATCACTTTCAATTTGTGCCGGGAGATTAATGATGACGTGCTGTTTTTCGCTTTCTATTAGGGCATCAATAGCGTAATGTTTGGGGAGTTGCAAGCGTATGTTCCCGCCTTGCGCAGTTATATCCATCGGTGCTGCAACAGGGTCAAGGATAGTCAACTCAACCGCCCCATTCTTCGTCTCCAACTTGTTCGGCCCGCGTGTCAACAAAATCTTGCCTTTGATATTTCCACTTGTTAGGTTCACATTATAGTTACCTAAGGTTTCATTTAAGTGAACATTACCTGTCTCCGTTTTAATTGCTATCTTCCCACGAATGCCGTGAAGTCGGACTTCCCCCGCCTTCGCTTGAAGGTTAACAGAAACATCTGAAGGCGTTTTAATTGTACATTTCAACCGGAGTTGCCCATGGAAGGTTGCTGGTAGATTCTTAATATTGGAAAATGGAACCGGGGCTGCCTGGGTGCCATCCTCTCCTGGGAGTTGGACTTTTAACTGAAGTGTACCGTTGTCTTTGGTTCCTATTACGGAGATGTTATCCAGGTAGCTGCGGATAGCGAGGTCGTGTCCTGTATGTGTCGCTTGCGTCTGTTTTTCAAGGGTAACGCTAATTATATCTGCCTTTGTGGCGATGCATTCGATGTCTCCCGCGATATCCACATTCAGGTTTATGTGATAAACATCTGCAAAGCTAAAGGTGTGCGACGATGTTACTTCCAATGCAGTTTTTTGGGCCTCAGCCGTTGATTTCTCGGTAGTTGGGTTCGGTGTCTGCCTTTGCACCTCATGCTCCGCTGCGTCTGTAGGTTGGATAAGTAGATTCAGCATGGCTACAGACGTGCAAAATAGACATAGATGGAGTAAAACAGCGTGGGATAAGAGTGACATTCCGAGAAACTTCCTCTATAATCATGACGTGCATGGCATTACATCATCGGCTTGAAAACGAGCTATAGAATTCCTTGACATATTTAAAATAATACTTTATACTTATTAAAAAGTCAAGCAGTTTTTTCGTATCCTTCACCCCGATTGCCACGCTCTAATCAGCGTGGAGGTGTAATTACTTTCGCAATGAAGAACTGGATCTAAAAAACTGCGGACAGGAGAAAGAAGATGAGTGAATCTGTCAAAGGAGCAACAGAGTACTGTTTCTCTTTTGGACCCTGGAACGTACACGAGGGAGCAGACCCTTTTGGACCGCCTGTTCGGGAATCGTTCAGTTTTGACAAGAAAGTCGGATTTTACCGGGATCTCGGTTTTGTTGGCATTCAGTTTCATGATGATGATATTGTCCCGGATATTGACGAGAAGACGTACGCAGAATTGATGCGCCGGACGAAGAGGGTTAAGACAGAGCTGGACGGTGTGGGCTTAACAGCGGAGGTTGTGGCTCCGCGGCTGTGGGAATCTCCGCAGACGATTGATGGTGCGTACACATCGAATTCTGCCAAGGAACGGCAATACGCGCTTGAACGCTCAAAACGGTGTGTGGATATTGCTAATGAGATTGGGTGCAAAAACCTTGTGTTGTGGCTTGCGCGCGAAGGCACTTATATTCGCGAAACGAAATCGTCAGCAGCTGCGGTTGGGCAAATCCTTGATGCGATTAACGCTCTACTCGAATACGATTCAGCAATCCGAATTTTAATTGAACCAAAACCGAACGAACCGATGGACATTGCCTACATACCGACGATTGGACATGCGATCGGTTTAGCGTATGCCAGCAACGCACCGGAGCGTGTTGGTGGGTTAATTGAGAGTGCGCACGCGATTCTTGCGGGATTAGAACCCTCCGATGAAATGGGGTACGCCCTTCACCATAAGAAACTCTGGAGTGTCCATCTCAACGACCAGAACGGTCTGAAGTTCGACCAAGATAAAGCATTCGGTTCTGTCAACTTACGGCGCGCATTTAATCAGGTCCGGGTCCTCGAAGAGAACGGATACGGCAGAAAAGGTGAGTTCATAGGGCTGGATGTGAAAGTGATGCGAACACAACCGCGCGAAATCTCAACAAAACATTTATTGAGTAGCCGCCGAACTTTTCTAAATCTACTCGAAAAAGTCCGAACATTGGATAAAAAGATCGAGCAGGCGTTTATTGAATCTCGAGACTATGAAGGTCTGGATTTCTATATTCTTGAACACCTGCTTGGTGCTTAAGGTTATCGGAAATGCGCGTGAGTTGTTCATGTAAGACCTATTATAATTCAATGAAGAATAAAGGCGGCAGAGGACAAAAACAGAAATGATAACGGATAAGACCCCTCTACCTGAGGCGACCGGACCTTGTTATCGAGCAGTGTTGCTTGTCGGTCCGCCCGGTGTCGGTAAGGGAACACAAGGGAAGATGCTGGCGCAAATTCCAGGAATTTTCCACATCTCCAGCGGAGACATGTTCCGCGAACTTGATCGCAATTCAAAATTCGGGCGAATTTTCCAAGAATACGCAGGAATCGGCAAGTTGGTTCCAGATGATATGGCAATCAAAATCTGGCGAGACTATATGACAGCGAAAATACGTGCCGAAATATACAACCCCAAAAGCGACCTACTCATTCTTGATGGTATCCCACGCAACATCACGCAAGCAAATTTGATAGCACCTTTTGTACAGGTTTTTAAAATCATTTACATGGTTTGCGAGGATCGGGAAGTGATGTTTAAAAGGATTCGCGGACGCTCGTTGAAAGAGCATCGCATTGACGATGCCGAAGAATTGGTGGTTCGGTATCGATGGGATGTTTACAAACGCGAAACAGAACCGTTGATTGACCACTATCCCCAAGAACGAGTGCGGATTGTAGATGCTAACACTATTGCTTCTGATGTACTTCACCAAATCTTATCGGCAATCGTCCCGGTTCAGAAGAAGTACTTCGATCCGCCTGTGATGTAAATAGTTATCAGTTATAAGTTTTTAGCAATGCGTCAGCAGTCTTGCCGTAACAATGTCACACCTTCTGGGAATATTCCAAGTCCGGGACGATTGCTATTAAGAGCCCTTACGTAAAAACTAACGTAAAACTCTCTGTTCAATCCCGCCGTTGATAGAGTCGGAGTTCAGGATGTGCAAGTGCCCGCATAGGAAATGGGGCACCTGTATCAGATATTTGAATGCCTAAAAATTGCGGGGGTCGCTTAAAGGTCTTAGACAATACATAAGGGCTTTCTGCCCCTAAAATCCGCTCGTAAAATGCAAGTGTCTCTTCCACGGCGATCTCACTGAGAGGATACCAATCCTGTTCTTGATAATCCTTGGGCTGCTTTTGGTATTTTTGGAAGACCTCAAGGTCCGGAACGAGGATAAGGGCCCACGCTGCCTCTTCATCTGTCACTTCTAAACCTACTTCAGGGAGAAGCCAGTTGAATAAGATTTCCGGTGCGCTGGCAATAAACTCCTCTTGCGGAATGTGTTCTGTTATCCATTCAGCAGCTGCAATGCGTGTCGGTTGTGTAGTCAGGACAAGGGCAAAAGCTGCCGTATAAACTGAGGTATAAAGTACAATAGCCCCCGTCACGAGGCCTGCAATCCATTTTCCAAATACACCATACCTACCTGCTCTGGCAGAACTTTTAGCCCCTCTCATCTTTTGCTGATGACCGAACTCGAAAAGTCCTGCAATCGCACTTGGCAAATGCACAAGCGTGGCTGCAGCAAGCACAGTCAGGACTGGATAGAGTATCAGCAAATGACGCGCGAACTTGACTTTATGGACCCCGATAAAGAGTAGATACGGAATAACGAACGCAAGTAAGGCGAGCTCCACTGGAGGGGCACCGCCGATTTCCCGGCTCAGCGAAAGGATACCTCGTAGGACACCCAAACCGACAAGGAGCGCGAGCGGCAAGCCCATACCCCATTTCAAGAGGGTCCACAAGTAGATAAACCGCTGTAACCAACCAGCATCACTTGTTGAAATGAGACCGAAATGTCCTTGATGATAATGGATCGCCTCATACCAGAAATCATTAAAGAAAAGGTTCCACGTTGGTGAAACCACATCCATTAACCAATAGGGGCAGAGGAGTGTAAAGGTTAGAGCAGAAACACCGATAACAGTTGTGAGTCTTTTATAGAATTCGGTGCTCCCGATGAAATATAACAGAGAGAAACCGCAGAAAACAGCCGTGAACTTGACTGCGACCCCTAACCCAGCGACAATACCAAGCAATACCGCAGCATGGAAGGTCAGCGCGTCTGAAGAAGCTCGCGAACGTGTTACAAGATAGAGAAACAGTGTCACACAAAAGGTCGCTGGAATGTCAACGAGTGCGAAACGCGACTCGTTGGTAGCGTGTTGCATTGCAACGGCGAGCAATCCGGCTGCTATTTGTCCAATTCTCCTGCTGTAACACCGCAGCCCGATGCGATAGGTAAGCCAGAGCGTTGCCGTTGATAGGAAAACATTAACACACCGTGCCAACAAAATCACACCGGCTTCTGTTAAATATAAACCGCCGAACGACAACAGCTTACCTATCAGAGCGATGAGGTAAAACCACGCTGTTCCGGGCCAGTTGTAGGTTTGCGGGACGGCTGTGAGATGAACGAGGTTAAGCACATCTTGCGCAATTATAACCTCCCGCGGATCTGGCGCATCAGGCAAACCGACGCTGATACCGATGAAACGGAGAGCGAAACCGGTAATGAGAATTGCAGAAATAACAACGTTATCAATATCAAGGCGATTCGTACGGTTTCTGAGGGATCGGAGCAATCTCATTTTTGGGAAGGCCCAGTTTTTCCAGAATATTCCGCCCCGGTTTGATAGGGCCGGATGTGATAGCCCTTCGAACAATGAGGGGTTAGTAAATCCTCTAAACCGCGCTGAACTATTCTGAGGTGATCTTCCATTGCCTTTACGCCAAAAATTTTGCCCAGAGTTCGTCAGGGAGCACCTTTTGGGCGTTTTCAATCTGTGCTGATATTAACGGAATCTTCAATTTTTTAAAGAGATTTTGCCACCGTTCGGATTGTCCCTCTTCAACATAAACGGGTATGAACCCTAAATTGAGATAGGTTTTAACAGCAGGGATGCGAAAGTCATCGGTATCCAGCATAGCGCATTTGAACCCGTTGTCTCGAAAATAGTGGAGGACAGCGAGTGATACCCATTTTCCGAGTTTATGTCCGGTATGTGCAGCAACGACACCGACCATGTGGACGTACCCAACATCTTTTTCGTCGACAGATTGTTGCCATGCGCAAGCGGTCCCAACAGGAATACCTCGATATGTTGCGAAGTAGAACCCATTGGGGAGGAACACGTCTCTCTCGGTAATCTGGTCCCGCGTATCTTGCACGGTGCGTTCCCTACCGCCAAAGGAATCACTGATAATACGCGCCCAATGGAGATCATCGCCTTCAAGGTAAGTGCGCAGACGATAGCCTGCTGGAAGTTCGAGTTTCGGTAAATTCTTTAAATTGGGGCGTACCATCCTGAGCTGCCTTGGCATTTGCTGCTCCTTTTGTGGTGCGGTTACAAGGTCTGCAATAGATTTTCTGGTTTTTCGGTAATTATATCACACCTCCTAAATTCCTGCAAAAACCTTTACAATAATTTGTATAAATGTTATAGTGGTTTTCGGTTGTCAGTTAAGAGGCAGGCTTCTAACAAATAAGAGGCAGTCTTGTAACAAATCGCCTACAGCGTAAAGTGAGATGCTCGATTTCAGGAAAGATCGGCGAGGTTCGAAAACCACGTCTACGGCTTATAGGTAAAGAACTTTTAAAAAGGCAAAAAATAGGTGAAAAGATCGTTTAAAAGAAAACCCAATATTGTTCTCGTCGGTTTTATGGGAACTGGGAAGACCTCTGTTGGCAGACACCTGGCTTCGCGACTTCGGATGCATTATGTAGATACAGACGACATTATTGAACGAGATAACGGGCAACGCATCACGACCATCTTTGAAGAAGGTGGTGAATTGGCTTTCCGAGACCTTGAAAGCGCGGCTGTGCATAAAGCGTCCAAGTTGTACAACCACGTTATCTCTACAGGGGGCGGTGTCGTCTTGAGAGAGACCAACATGGAAGTATTGAAACAAAACGGAATCATTTTCTGCCTAACTGCCACACCGGAGGAAATATATCGCCGGGTCCGACATCAAACACACCGGCCGCTGCTGCAAACGCCTGATGCACTCGCAAAAATCCGGGCGATGCTAAAAGAACGGCACCCATACTACGCAAAAGCCGATTATATGGTAAGAACAACGAGGCGGCCGTTTCGAGAAATTATCGGTTACATCAAGCGTGTCTATACAAAAAACACAAGGGATCTAAAACAGTGAAAACCCTACGCGTGGAACTTGGAGATAACAGTTATCCGATCATTGTTGGGACGGATATCCTCAATCAAGTTGGGAAACTGCTGACACGACATACCCAATCAAATAAGGTCCTCGTCGTTTCGGATACCTTTGTTCAGGGTCGCTACATACCTATCGTTCAGCAAAGCCTTGAAAGTGCTGGATTCGATGTCCGGACGATTGAGGTTCCGGCTGGCGAGGGGAGTAAATCACTGGAGCAATTTTCTCGGATACAGGACAGTTTGGTTGGGTACCAGCTCGACCGGGGTTCAACAGTCATTGCGCTCGGGGGTGGGGTCATCGGAGATCTAGCAGGTTTTTCGGCAGCGGTGTACATGCGCGGTATCCCTTACGTTCAGATCCCAACGACGTTACAGGCACAAGTTGACGCGAGCGTCGGGGGAAAGACTTCGATTAATCATCCAAAAGGTAAAAACATGATAGGGGCGTTTCATCAACCGAAATTGGTGCTTATTGACGTAAAGACCCTGGAAACTTTGCCACAACGGGACATCCGGGCAGGGCTTAGTGAAGTTATCAAGATGGGCGTTATCCGAGATGAACCCCTGTTTGAGAGGGTCGAAGCGAATCTTGATGCTATCTTAAATTTGGACAGCGCGACGCTCAGTGAGATAATTGCGTGTGCGTGTATCAATAAGGCAGAAATTGTCGCGAAAGATGAGAAAGAGAATGGACTCCGGATGGTGCTCAACTATGGACATACCTTTGGGCATGCGCTTGAAGCAGTAACACACTATAACCGGTACCGGCACGGTGAAGCGATTTCTATCGGCATGAACTGCGCGGCGCAATTAGCCACGAATGTGGGGATGTTCTCTGAAACAGATTTTCAACGGCAACGAACACTTTTCGCGCGGGCGAACTTGCCGATTGCTTTTCCGGTGGACATCACCCCAGAGGCACTTTGTGAGGCGATGTATTTAGACAAAAAGACGTTAGGCGGCAAACTCCGCCTTATTTTGCCAACGCGTATTGGAGAAGTTGTTGTACGAGATGATATTGACGACCAGGACGTTATAGAGGCTATTTCACAATGGAACGGTTGTTAGTACTTAGTTGTAAACCATAAGTTAAAGAGACAGCCTTTAACAATTCACTGAGCTTTGGAAGACTCCGAGTTGCAGAAGATTGTTACAAAAGCAGTTATTAACTAACAACCAATAGCCATTAAACAAGGAAATACAGGATTTATGAAAAAAATAATTCAATCCGTAGCATCAAGCAAGTTTTGGCTTGCGAGCTGCGCCAAAATTATCTATTTGGTTTTATGTATAGCGATTAGCAGTGCGTTTAGCCAAGAGCTGGTGCCACCGTCAAACGTGTCGGCGGTGGATACCCCGAACGACGATGGCAGCAGTATCACCGTTAAGTGGGACGCAGCCCCGGCGGACAGCGGTATCAGTGGATACCAAATCCTACGACGGTTTGCTGGCGGCGGTCTCGAAGAAATTGGTGAGCTTCTACCTGCTGGCACGACGACCTATGTTGATTCTACGATCGAGAAGGGGAATGCTTACGCCTACATCGTGCGTGCGGTTAGCGCGACAGAAGCAACGGTGGAATCTGAGGAGACTGCCCCTGTTAGTGGATCAGGTGAATGGTTTCATACAGGCAAAATATCGTTGTTCATTGCAATGATTGCTTTTTCGATTGCAGTTGTCACGAGCATTTATCAGGCGCGGAGTGGCAAAGATGTCTTTATTCGACGGATTCCAGGGCTTGAAGCCGTAAATGAAGCTATCGGTCGCGCAACAGAGATGGGACGCTCAATTCTATATGTGCTTGGGCTTGGGGGTGTGAGTGGACCGGCAACGATCGCGAGTATGAACATCTTAGGACAGGTTGCGCGTCGAACTGCTGATTATGAAACGCCGTTGCACGTGCCGTGCAACGATCCGATCGTGATGAATGTTGTGCGTGAAATGGTGAGAACAGCATATCTCAACGAAGGACACCCAGATTCCTATAACGAAGACAATATTTTCTTTCTTACCGATAGCCAGTTCGCTTATGCAGCGGGTGTAGACGGTATAATGCTCCGCGAGAAACCCGCGGCAATATTCCTGCAAGGCACATTCTATGCCGAGTCCCTCATCCTTGCGGAAACGGGTAACTCTATCGGCGCCATTCAAATTGCAGGAACAGATTCCGAGCATCAACTCCCGTTCTTAATCACAGCGTGCGATTATACCCTGATTGGCGAAGAACTCTATACTGCGAGTGCGTACCTTTCCAAAGAACCGATGCTCCTGGGTAGTATCCGGGGACAAGATTGGGGGAAGCTGATCATTTTCGCGAGTATTGTCTTAGGTGTGATTCTTGAACTCGCGGGTGTTACCTGGATCACAACACTCTTACAACGGGTGAGTTAGGAGGTTTTATGCGACGACAAGTCCCCTTAATTCTGTGTTTTGTTTTTGGGATTGTGATGCTCCTCACACAATTCATTCCACATGCTTCTTCTCAAAGCCTTTATCAAGAGATTATTGGCTGGGCATTGATTATCACCCCTTTTGCTCTTATCTTCAGTTCAACTACGCTCATCCAAACGCACCTCACAAAGATTCGCCGCCGCGTGGAACATTGGCAGTATAGTATTTTTGTATTTATCGGGATTCTGGTGATGGCGGTGATAGGTATTCCCTTTGGCCCCCAAAACCCTGTCTTCGAGTGGTTATTCAATAACATCCAGGTACCTATGGATGCAACAATGTTTTCGCTCCTTGCTTTCTTCATCGCCTCAGCGGCATACCGGGCTTTTCGAGCAAGGACACTTGAAGCGAGTCTACTTTTGATCACGGCTCTGATCGTAATGCTTGGAAACGTTCCGGTAGGCGATCTGATGTTCTCATGGCTGCCTTGGGAGAACAGTACCTCGGGTATGAAACAGTGGATTTTGGATAACCCGAATCTTTCAGCAAGACGTGGTATTATCCTCGGTGTAAGCTTAGGGGCGATATCGCAATCTATACGGATTCTTCTCGGAATTGAACGCTCATATCTGGGCGGAGGAGATTAACCAATGCTTGAAAAATTGATGAACATGGACCGGCGAATTATCTTTATTCTCGTGGCATTGGCGGTTATCCTACCAACGCTGCTACCTGTGAATATGCCGATTTCGGTATCGGAACCGACACAAAAACTCTATGATTACATTGAAGCTATTCCGGCGGGCGGGACGATCATGCTCGTCTTTGACTATGGTCCTGCCTCTTTAGCAGAACTCAATCCGATGGCGCGCGCGCTCATGAAGCAGTGCTTTGCCAAAGATGTCCGGGTCATCGCTCTCACACTTTACCCAGCCGGTACAACCATGGGAAGTACATTGATTCAAGAAGTCGTAGAAGAAACAGGTGTGGTTGATGGTGAAGATTACGTTTTCCTAGGGTATCGTCCTGGAATTGAATTAGTTATTCTCGGAATGGGAAAAGACATCGCTAGTATTTTTGAAACCGATTACAACGGAAAACCGATCTCGGAAATCCCACTGATGCAAAATATCACTAACTACGATCAAATTGATCTCCTCGTCGATCTGTCTGCCGGAAGTCTCACTGAAGCATGGATTACGTTCGCCAACGTGCAATTCAATCAACAGATCGCTGCAGGGGTCACAGGGGTTATCATCTCGCAGATGTATCCGTATTTGCAAACCGGGCAATTAGTCGGTCTGATTCCAGGAATCGCTGGGGCTGCGGAGTATGAACGCTTAATAGATGCACCGGCAAAAGGAACACTATGGATCAACATTGAATCGTTTGTTCACTTATTAATTATCGGTTTAGTGGTTATTGGGAATATTACTTTCTTCATTCTATCGAGGGCGAGAGGAGTAAATTGATGGAAGAATTATTTGGCATCTGGATTGCCGCGTTTTTGACCCTCTGCATTTATAGTTTTCTGTACAGAGATAACCCGTTTTACCGATTCGCGGAACACCTCTTCGTAGGTGTATCTCTTGGATACAGTATTGTAATCTCAATTCATCAGGCTTTTATTCCATTCGCGTGGCAACCTCTTTGGGCTGCGGTAACAGGTGAATCGCTTGGAGGCTTAATCAAATTAATTCCGATCGGCATTGGTTTATTGTTTTTCTCAGCATTGTCGCCGCGGCAGACTTGGCTGATTCGGTACCCCAGTGCGATCCTTATCGGTGTCGGATCGGGTCTCGCTATCCCCAATGTGCTACGCGCGAACATTTTTGAGCAGACGCGCGGCACAGTTGAACCTTTTGCAGCCATTCATGCCGGAACCCTCTCTGGCTGGGGTGTTTTCGAGGCTATTCTTATGGTTGCCGGCGTGATTTGCACACTCACCTACTTCTTCTTTTCTGTAGAACACCGAGGTCCCGTTAAATGGCTTTCAAAGGTCGGTATCGCCTTCCTGATGATCGGGTTCGGTTCGGCATTTGGCAACACTGTTATGGGGCGTGTTGCACTGCTGATTCAACGCGTTGACTTTCTACTAAATGGATGGATAGGCAGAATCCCTGATTGGATCGGCAGCATCTTTTGACAACCTGATAAGGGGAATGCTGCAGCATCTGCCCTTTCCCGCGTTAGACCTTAGGAGAAAATCATAATGAAAATTGGATATAGCACATGGGGGATGCCCACAGTCTCTATAGACACTGCTGTCTCCCATATCGCAAAACTCGGATACGATGGTCTTGAACTCACCATCATCCCGCGCTTTACGACCGAACTCAGTACGCTCGATGCTACGGCACGGAAACGGATTGTGTCTCTGCTGAGAGAACACAATTTGGCACTTCCTGCAATCGCGGCGCACTCCAGTTTGTTGGAAACGGATCCAGAGAGACATACGCAAAATATGTGGCGGTTGAAAGGTGGGGTTGATCTGGCAGTTGAACTTGCACAAGGCGATGAACTGCCCGCAGTAAATACAACCCCCGGCGGGAAGCCAGAGGAGTGGGACACGCAAAAGGACTTTCTCGCGGAACGAGTGGGAGAACTCGTCGCTCACGGGGCCTCGCGCGGTGTCACTATCGCTATGGAACCACACGTCGGTGCAATCATTGACACGCCTGCAAAGGTTCTTGAGCTGCTAACAATCGTCAATTCGCCATATCTGAAGGTTAACTTTGACATCAGTCATTTTGATATTATCGGCATGCCGACAGAAGAAACGGTCGCGGCGTTAGCACCCGTATCCATCCATACGCACGTCAAGGATCAACGCGGCACTGCCCCGAATCACGAGTTTCTTATTCCCGGTGAGGGGCCATTCGACTATGTTCACTACCTCAAAGAGATGCAAGCGCACGGCTATGATGGATTTATCACAGCTGAGGTGAGTTTTATGGTGCAAGGGCGCGAAAATTACGATCCACTCGCTGCTGCGACCCTCTCTTACGAGACATTATCCCGCGCTTTCACGGAAGCAGGGATTGAGAGAGGGGCGTTATGAAAAGCCCGAATATCCTTTTCCTTATGACAGATCAACAGCGATGGGACGCGATGGGATGTAGCGGCAATTGGGTGGAAACGCCGAACTTAGATCGCATCGCAAGCGAGGGCACTCGATTCACGAATTGTGTCACAACCTCACCGGTCTGTATCCCTACGCGGCTCAGCCTGGCAACAGGTTTGTATCCACACAATACGGGTGTCTGGGATAACATGAATCATCAGCTGCCCCCTGAAACGCCGACATGGATGCAAGCTGTACGGGATGCGGGTTACCGTACAAGTCTGTTCGGAAAAACCCATCTCCATCCACACAGCGGCGACCTTCGAGAACGTGAGGGGTTAATGAACGCTTACGGGTTGGACGATGTGAACGAAATTGGGGGACCGCGGGCGAGCGCGAAAGTCCTGTCACACATGACAAGGGAATGGGAAACGAAAGGGATATGGGATGCCTATCGCGCGGATTACCGAGAACGGTTCAGCACGAAGCCATACCTTGTCCGTCCATCTCCCTTGGGACTCGAAAACTACGCCGATGTCTATGTAGGTCAACAAGCGAAACAATATCTGCAGAACTATGACCGAGAAGAGCCTTGGTGCTGCTGGGTGAGTTTCGGTGGCCCGCACGAACCGTGGGATACGCCAGAACCGTACGCCAGTATGTATGCCCCCGAAAAGATGCCGCCCGCAATACCACGCCCACCTGCTGGAGACCGGCCGAAGGGCCACTTGGATCGACTCATGGAGCGGGTGAACCCACCGTTTGAACCCGGGGAAATTGAACAGTTGCGGGCGAATTACGCAGGCAATGTGACACTCATTGATGCACAGATCGGTGAAATTCTCGAGGCAATCGAGGCGCGCGGGGAACTTGAAAACACAGTCATCGTGCATACCTCCGACCACGGTGAAATGAACGGTGATCATCGCCTCATTTATAAAAGCAATTTCCTCAACGGTGCAGTCAGGATACCCCTACTTGTGCGAACACCTGACAGCTCCAACACCGGGAATGTTTCTGAGAGTCCAATAGAATGGATTGACATTGGCCCGACACTCATCGAATTGGCAGGCGGCGAACTGGAACACCATCAATTCGGGAAATCATTGTGTCCGGTGTTAGCAGATACCGAAGCGACACACCGAGACTTCGCAATTTCTGAGATCCAAGGCGAGATTATGTTGTTGAATCGGGAGTGGAAGGCCGCGCTTAACGCAAAGGGCGAGGTCTATCTTTTATTTAATGTACAAGACGATCCCAATGAGACCCAAAACCTCGCTGGTAAACCTGAAGTTGCGGATATTGAAACGGCGTTGCGCCTGCAAATCTTAGAGAGACTTGTACAGACACAACTGAAAAAACCGTTTCGAAAATAAAAGGCGCATCTATCGGGTTTTCGTATTACTTATACATTCCACTAGGCTCTGCCGTAAACAGGGATAGCAGCGCCGTTAATGACCGCGGCATCGTCAGAAGTGAGGAAGCAGATGACTTTGGCAACATCGGCAGGAGCCACCCATCGGTCGTGTTCTTCATCAGGCATGGCTTCCCGGTTCATCGGTGTGTCCATGATACTTGGCATGATGGCGTTGACATTAACTCCTGAATCCATCACTTCGGCAGCCAATGCCTCCGTTAAGGTGCGGACGCCGCCTTTGGAGACGCAATATGCACTTAAACCCGATTCTCCCTTTAATCCCGCGCGTGCAGAGACGTTAATGATTTTCCCGTACGCCTGGGCGGTCATGTGGGGGATCGCTGTCTTGCAACAGAGGAAGACAGATTTGAGGTTGAGATTCATCATGAAATCCCACCGATCTACTTCAAGCTCCGCTGTTGGGATTCCCCCAACAAACCCACCGACGATATTTACCAAGACATCCAGCGAACCACATTGAGATAAGAATTCCTCAATGGTTTTTTGAACTTCGGCTTCCGCTGTAACGTTTGCGTATAGGAAGGTAACGTCTTCGCTGAGTTCAGGATTGTATGCTTTGAACCGTTCAACTTCATTTTCAAAGAGATACGTAACGCCGACGCTGTCGCCTTGATTGAGATATGCTTTAGTGACGGCACTGCCTAATATACCAGTGCCGCCGGTGATGAGGACGTTTCGGTTTTGTTTTGCCATTTTTTTTAATCTCCGTTGCGTTGGGTTGTTTCGGATACAATCCACAAACATATTATTCCGTAACCCCAATGCCGGGGCGTTCTGGCAATACCAGTTTGCCATTATCAAGGGTTACACCCTTGTACGGATCGTTCACAATGAGCAGATTGCCATCCAGATCTGCATAATCTACCAATGGGGTTAAGTGTGCAGCGGCAGTGATGCCGAGCGAACTCTCTATCATACAACCAATCATAATCTGCAAGTCGTATGTGCGGGCAACATGTATCATTCGCTGTGCTTCGAGCAATCCACCACATTTGACAAGTTTGATGTTGATGCCGTCAACGCACTCAGCAAGCATCGGGATATCCGTTGCCCGTTTGACGCTTTCATCGGCGATAATTGGTAACTCAGAGTGCTCACGGACAAATTTGAGTCCAGCTAAATCGTTCGGTTGAGTCGGTTGCTCAATCAATTCCACACCGTATCGAGCAAGGGCGCGAATGTTGCGAACTGCCTCTTTAGGTGTCCATGCTGTATTTGCGTCGACATAGATAGGTTTGTCCGTTACGTTGCGGAGTGTCTGAATTATCTCAATATCGCGAGGTGTTCCGAGTTTGACCTTCAGGATTGGATAGGTCTCGGCTTGTTTCGCTTTCGCCGCCATTATCTCCGGTTCATCCAGGCCGATTGTAAACGCTGTGTAGGGTGTTTTATGTGGATTGAGCCCCCAGAGTTGATAAAGCGGCGCGCCTAATTTTTTACCGAGTCGATCGGAGAGTGCCATATCAATGGCGGATTTTGCCGCATAATTACCGCCGAGTGTCGTCTCAACAGTCGCCATTACATCATGGATGGCATCAAGATCGTCGGGAAGTTGTGGTTCAATAACCTCCAAGGCTGCCCGAACCGTTTGAACAGTTTCACCGTAAAACCGCGCCGGGGCCGTTTCACCAATGCCACCATCAATTTCTACGGAGAGAACCTGTCGGTATGCGTCTGTCGCACGGCGAGCAATCTTGAAGGGATGCTGGAGCTGCAAATCTGTAATTCGAGAGACAATACGCATTTTTCTAATTGCCTTGCGGTTCGTTCAGGTAGGTTCCTGGTGTGACATGCCTTTCCATAGATCCGCTTCCCACTTCGTTTGAAGCTGCGCGCTTTTATCTAATCCGAAAAAGCCGCTTGCATTTTTTCTAAGTACACCCTAAACCGTTTCTGTTTTTCTGGTGGAATTTCCCCGTCGCCCTTCAGAAAAGTCCACGCCCCGAAGAAAATAGCGTGTGCCTCTCTCGCGATAGAGGCATCTGAGTGATTTAGTGACCTGATTTCAAGCACCATCGCCATTTTGTTCGTCTGCTGGATTTCAGGAGTTGTCCTATCTTGAACAGTAACAATAGGGGTCTCAAAGGGTGTTCCTCTAAACCTCTCAAGTATTCGCTTCAAAAAGGTCTCTGTCCCCTGATTGCCTCGATAGTGTGCCGCAACCAGAGCGGATCGCCCTTTACGCCACCGTTCGTGATTAACTTGCAAGTAATACCCGTTCCCCTCAATAGCATTTATCATCTCTATCCGTTTCTTCAAGGACATTTCTACCCCCGGGGTATGAATATTATAGACCTTCGCCCCGACAAGTTCTAACATCGGCTGCAAGGTTTCGATGAGTTGCTTGGTGGCAGGTGCATCGCTTTTTGAATCAAGAACGATGACTGTTGAAGCAAATACCCCCTCTGCAATAGGATGGAGTTCAGATTTGATAACCGTTGCTTGATTCGGTTGAATCCGAATTTTGTGTTCCTCTGGATAGTACCCTCTCTTGGAGAGATGAACCGTTGTTTCGGTCTGACCAGAGGCTTCCGATGCTGGGTGGGTCATGATGAAAAAGTGTCCTCCAGCATCTGTAGAAGCAGTTAACCCTGAATCAGTTTGCAATTGCACGTCTTGAAGTGGCTCACCTGAATTCGCATTAGAAACGTGGCCTTGGACAATTGCGTTATCAGTGTCTTCAAAGCGAATTGTCAGGGGCAGATGCCTCTTTCTGTAAGAGACTTCTACCGTCGCTGTACCCGGCACATCAGGAGCATGCAGATAAAATTGCGCTTCGCCACGCTTTGAGCGTTGGCGGGTTTCTGCAAGCACCCCATTTGACGTTCGCGCCTCTATGGGTTCATCGTCAGCAATCGGCATCCCATGCGTGTCGCGTGCGGTTACGGAAATGCCGACGTAACTTTTCCCATCAGCAGGGAGCGTTTCTGTCCACGCGCTAAGTTGTATTTGAGCCGCGGGTGGTGCCACTTTAAACCATTGCGGAACCGGTAGACTGTGATTCCCATAGTAGTTTACCAATTCAGTATGGACGAGATGGACACCGTTTGAAAGTGGTTCTTCAATAGTAACCGTAATCACATCCGTCGCGCGATCGTAGTGATGTGGAACAAGCACATTATCAATTTTGACTTGAATAGTGTCCGTAAAAACCTGCTGGCGCTTTAACATCCACGCGCCCCGTTCATGCAGACCATCTTTCACCCGAATTTGGAGACGTGGGGTTTTTGTTTCAATGACAGATGCCTGCTGAGGGTTTACTAAAACGCCCTTCGGAAATCCGCCCTCAACATAACGGGCAATACCCCAAAAGTAGCCGTCTGCCTCCTTCCTGAGATAGTTATCCTCTCGCAGCCGTGCTTCTTCCTCAGGGTTCGAGAGGAAAGATGCCTCGCATAAAACAGCTGGACATTTGGTTCTCCGTAAGACACCGAAGCCTGAAGCGGCTACTAATTTATCCGAATAAAGCCCGGAGGCTGGGGCGGTAGGTAACTGGAGTGCGTCTGAAACGCCTTGTTGGATATATCGGGCGAGATCAAGGTTGGGGCGTGAGTCATCCGCATCGCCATGATACCAAGTAGAGGTATAATTAACCGTGGGGTTATCGATTCCGTTGTGGTGCAGCGAAATGAAAAAATCTGCTCCATTTTCATTCGCAATGTGACTCCGCATTGGTAGGCTTACATAAGAATCATCGACGCGCGTCATGATAACAGTGACACCGGCTTTTTGCAATATCTCACGTAGATGGAACGCCACGCGTAGATTAACCTCAGCCTCACGGAGCCCGGTTGGCCCTCGTTTGTAATCCGGGATATGGCCCTGCCCCCCGTGTCCTGGATCCAGACAAATCTTGAACCCTTTGAGGTGGCGAGCGTATGGTGGGAACTCGGTGTAAAAAGGGAGCTGCGGTTCGGTAATTTCCTGGCGGGGAGAGCAACCAACGAGCAGTAGAAAAACTGCAGAGGGCAGGAAAACTTTATAAAAGAGGCGAATCATCAATCTCTTCGGGCTGGAAACCCCGTGCTTTATCGTGGTGAGGAAGCCCGTCTCCTTTACTGGGAGTGTCTGCAGTTTTTTCGCCACTCACGGATTGGCGATTAGTCCCTGGCGTAGGTTCATTATAGGTGTTGATTTAGGCGTTTGCATATTCGTATCTCTAAAACCAATATGAATAAGCCCCTTATGTGAGTTCTTATAGAAAGCACCCACTATTTGTGTTTTGGATACCTGCCTTCGGTTGGGGAAGTGTCTGCCTTGCTCAAAGCCGGGGACTCTCCTCCGTGTGCTTCAATCAAATCACTTGACTAGGCTTCCGCTCCCTGCAGAAAATTTTTATCAGTGCAGCAAGTGGTGTCTGAGTTGGGTGAATGGACGACATAGCCCACTGTCGCCGCACGAAATGGGATCACATTCCGGCTCGTCTTTACTAACGCTTGGGTTGCTGCATCAAACTCGCTTGAAGATTGAAGAGTTGTGCGTAAAGCCCTTGGGCTTTCAGCAACTGATGATGTTCGCCTTGTTCTATGACTTTCCCAGCCTCTAATACAATAATCCAATCCGCGTTGATGGTTGCTGCCAATCGGTGAGAAATAAAGAGGGTTGTCACTCCCGACATCATCTGCTTTAACTTCATGAACAGTTCATATTCGGCTCGCGGATCAAGAGCTGAGGATGGCTCGTCAAGCATCAAGAAGCTCCCTTTCTTAGCCAACGCCCTGGCGAGCCCAACCTTTTTCCATTGTCCGCCAGAAAGCTCCGTGCCGCCAAATTCTTTTGATAAGATCTGGGAAAGGGCCCTCGTATCCATTTCAGTCGCTTTGGCAAAGCCTGCTTTGTCCAGAGCGCCAATCGCATCCGCCTCTGTCCCCTGACCGAGGAGCACATTCTCGGCAAGTGTCAAGGCATACTGGCTTGAGTCTTGAAACAAAACCTGGGTATGTCTGAACCATTCTGCGGCGTTAGCAGCGGAAAGTGGCACACCATTAATCAGGATCCTGCCTTCCGTGGGGGGGTATAATCCGATCGCCATCTTGGCGAGTGTGCTCTTGCCGGCTGCATTCTCGCCAGCGAAGAAGCCCCAATAAAAACCCGATAAGCAACACTCTGTGTCCTTGTGACAGTCTGAATATACATAGCAATCATGCCGACAGTTACGGTTCCAGCTGCAACAGATTGCAGAGTCATGAAGAGGACAAGCACAAAACCTGCTGCCATACAGAGCCCGCCTGTAATTTGGTACATCATTTGCTTGAAACGCTGGCGACGCTCCGCGGTGAACCATGTGTTAAAAACTTGTCTGTATTTTTCAAACAGCCACTCCCTGGCATCCCAAATGCGGAGTTCTCTACAACCGCCACGGCTAGACCAGATGCCTGATAAAAACCCCATCTTTCGCCGGCGTATTGCTAATTTTTCAGCGAGCTCCCAATTCTGTTTAACAATGCGTTGATCTAAAAGGACATATGGGGCCAGAATCGCAACGACTGCTACTGCTATCCAAACACTTAACTGGCACAACAGCAAGAACAGTGACGTAAACATAACCAAACTGCTGCCTGAATCCAGAATGGCGGTAAAGATCTGGTGGATTCGGCCCTTCGCTCCGTTAGCCATCTCTAAATCATTATAAATCTGCTCGGCCTCCAGGAAAATATAGGGGAGTTTCGAGGTTTTTTCCATTAGTTCTACCGTGATATCATTCAGAAGATGATTTGAGAGGAGGCCTTGAAGCCAATCCCTGAAGGGCGTGACAATCCGCTGAATGGCAAAGATTCCCCCTTGAAGTGCAAATATTGTCCCAACCTTGCCGATAGAAACGGTTCCTTCTACATAGCCAAGCGACAGGTCAACAACTTTGCTAAAAACAGAGAGGCTCACGACAGGCTCTAGGCTTAACATTAATGTGGCTAAAAGCGTTGCGGTCGCCAGGAAAAAGTGTCTGCGGAACACCAGCCCTAATACCCAGAAAATTGCGAGCCCTCGCCGGAGGATGCTGGGATTTTCCATGGATGCCCTCTCCTTGACTTATCGCAATTCTGTCGCGATTACCAAAAAACCGTGTTTTAAGAGCCAGAGAAGATGCCAATTCGCTTCCGGCTGCGTTTTATCGGGAAACCTTTCCATTGAAATCTCTTGTTGATGTTGTCTGAGTGAATGTTAACATTTCCATAATAATTCTTGTGTGCCTAAGAGTCCTGTCTATCGCGGAAAGGTGCACCGCGTTGACGGGCCCTGGGGCGACCGAGGATTTCCCGGAGAATGATTCCTTGACGAAACGTCCTTGGTGACAAATCCAGCAGTTCCGTGGCAGGGACAGAGCGTATTCTTGCTGGAGATCCGACAGGCACGGGAGGCGGTTGTGGTTGTGGCTCCTCAACGGGTTCTGGGGTGGCCACGGGTTCTGGTTCCTCATCGACTGGTGACTCTTCTACCTCATCCTGCTGTAGAATCATGTCCTCCAGGTGCGTCTCAAACGGAAAATTTTCCATGAAAGGAGGTGGTGCGACATCTCCGTCCGGCATCGTGTTCTCCCCGGTTTCTCTTTCGCCGTTCCCCTGCGTTCTGCGCCTGCGATTGCCTAAGACAAACGTCAGAATCACGATAAGCAACGGAATGAGCATCTGGATGATATTTTCCATCAATTTTCTCCTTTAAGCCCAGATAGGCAGGCGGATTACGAGAGTCCAAGGGAGTGCGCAGATCGGGTCGTATCGCCCGCCTGCGTGCCGCCTTGTGAGGCGATGGATTGACGCATTTCCGTATCCGCAAGGATATTGCGGAGGGTGTAATAGTCCATAACACTCATGCGCTGCGAATCAAAAGAGTCAGCGATAGAGCGCGGGATTTCTGCCTCTGCCTCGATCAACGCGATCGTCATTTCTTCAACGAGTGCTTTATTTTCTTCCTCTTCCGCCTCAGCACGAGCGCGCCGTTCTTCCGCTTTTGCGCGTGCTATCTTGAGTTCCGCCTGTGCTTGGTCTGTCTGTAATTTGGCACCGACGTTTTCACCAACGTTTATATCGGCGATATCAATGGAGAGGATTTCAAAGGCAGTGCCTGCGGACAAACCTTTTGCGAGGACTGTTTCCGAGATGAGGACGGGGTTTTCCAAAACCTGTTTGTGGCTTGCAGCTGAACCGATCGTTGTAATAATTCCCTCACCAACTCTGGCGCGGATAGTGTCTTCAGTCGCACCCCCTACCAACCGATCAATGTCAGCTCTTACTGTGACGCGTGCTTTAACAATCAATTGAATGCCGTCACGAGCCACAGCAGTGATGCCGCCACTGGCATCGCTTCTCTCCGGGATGTCAATAATCTCAGGGGTGACACTGACCTGAACGGCTTGCAAAACGTCGCGTCCGGCGAGATCAATCGCCGCAGCTTGTGCAAAACCGAGGGAAATGTTGGCTTTATCTGCCGCGATGAGTGCCGCTACGACGCTACTGACGCGCCCGTCAGCGAGATAATGCGCTTCGAGGTCATCAAGAGACAGTGTGAGCCCCGCCTTTGTTGCGTTAATCTGTGGTTCGACAATTGCAGCCGGCGGCACCCGCCGTAAGCGCATCGCAACGAGATCAAAAATACCCACCTTTACGCCCGCTGCAATCGCAGTAATCCACAAACCTATTGGGACAAGCCAGGTAATAATAATGATGAACAGAATCAGCAGGACAGCAATAATTGCAATCATTGTTGGTGCCATATTTACGTTTCTCCATTTTTTTCCTAATCGAATACGGTCTCCAGTACCTGAAAACTGACGACTAACGACCGTCAACTACCCAAATTTGAGCTATTGTTCCGTAATATTCAAGTTGCCTTCACGGAAAGCACTGGCAAGTGCGCGAGGGACCTGCGCCTCCGCTTCAACGACTTGGGCGCGCTTCTGTTGTACATTGGCAGTCATTTCCTGTTTTCGGGCTACCGCCATTGCGCGACGTTCTTCCGCCTTTGCCTGTGCGACAACCAAGTCCGCTTCGGCTTGTTCAGCTTGGAGTTCCGCGCCGATGTTTTTACCAACGTTAATATCAGCGATATCAATAGAAAGGATTTCGAAAGCAGTACCAGCATCAAGCCCTCGGTCAAGCACTGTTTTCGTGATGATATCCGGATTTTCGAGTACATCTTCATAGGTCTCAGAAGCACCAATAGCACTGATAATACCTTCACCGACGCGCGCGATAATTGTCTCTTCACCTGCGCCCCCGACGAGCCGGTTGATGTTGGTCCGCACTGTGATACGGACAGTGGTTATTAACTCCACACCGTCCAAGGCAAGCGCACTGATACGAGGTGTGGTAATCACGCGTGGGTTAACGCTGACCTGAACGGCTTCAAACACATCACGGCCTGCCAAGTCGATAGCCGAAGAACGTTGAAAAGAGAGTTCAATTCTCGCTTTATCTGCCGCGATGAGCGCGCTAACGACATTAAGGACGTTACCCCCAGCAAGATAATGCGCCTCTAACTCAGCAGTGGCTACTTTTAACCCTGCCTTATGCGCACTGACGAGTCCCTTGACAATAATATTCGGATTGACTCGCCTTAAACGCATCCCAACCAGATCGACTATGCGAAGTCGAACCCCTGCGGCGACAGCCGCTATCCAGAGTCCAATAGGAACGAACCAGAAGAACGCGATAATAAAAATTAGGACAACAAGGGCAATCCCCCCCGTAAACACATCCATTATTTTTCTCCTACGAAATAGTTGTCAGTTTTCAGTTATCGATTTTTGGGCCCCGGTTGTTCGTTGTTAGTTAAGATCCGCTTCCGAACAATCTTTTTCAGCTTGGAGTCCTCTAAGTAGTGCTGAATTGTTAAGGACTCCCTCTTTGACCGATAACCAACAGTTGACAACTTATAACCCTTCTATTGTAAACTACGAACAACAACGCGACTACCTTCGACAAAAATCACTTCAATATCAGTTTCTGGCGGCACAAATTCGCCTTGCGTGACAATATCAACGCGGTGTCCGCCGATCAATGCCGCCCCCGCGGGTCTCAAAGGGGTGAGGGTCTTACCAGATTTTCCGACCAGCTCCACCAATTCGGCGGGCGGTGCCTGAAAGCCGATTTCTTTATTTTCGGTAGCACTCAAAATAAAGGCTTTGCCAACAGGCGTTGAACGCATCACGGAGAGTGCTATTATTGCCAATGGGATAACCACCACGATCGTTATGCCGGTATAAGTTAGCGCAGTCTGAAATCCAAACTTCCAGCATGTGACCCCGATACCTATCAGCACTAGCAAGCAACCCGGCACGCCTGCAGCTCCGAAGCCCGGAAAAATCAGTAACTCAATAAATACCAGTAGAATCCCAAGGCCGATGAGGAAAATTAAAAACCACATCGTTTTACCTCATATCAAATGTGACCATGATATACCGCTTAAGTATCCTCAACCGCTTCTACAAATACCTTAGAGCCTTCTACCTCTATCACTTTAATGTTGCTGTTCTGAGGAATGAAATCGCCGGTAGTGACGACATCCACTCTCTTATCAGAGATTCTTGCTGTTCCGGAAGGACGTAAGGGTGTCAGTGCAGTACCAAGTTTTCCGAGATAGTCCTGAAAATTCTCAGGACTGGCGGAGTGGTACCCCATCTCTGTGTCCATAACTGTTGACAGCGCAAATCTTCGGAAGAGTTGGGTCTCAGGGAGATAACAGACGGCAAGGATCATCATGCCTGCGCTCAAAACTACGGATACTGAAAGCCATAGGACTGCGGTCCGAAAGTCGTAAGCTTTGTCGAAAACGAAGAAAACGCTCCCTAACATGAGTGTGATGCCCAAAACACCGGCAATCCCGAAACCAGGGATGACGAAAATTTCCAAGGCGATTAGCCCAATGCCAATAAGGAAGAGTAGGAATGCCCATTCAGCCCCAATCTTGGTGAGCATGTGCCCTCCGAAAAACAGACCAACGCAGAGAAGTCCGATGAACCCAGGTACGCCGAAACCCGGGGAACGAATTTCCATAAAGATACCGAGAATGCCCAACGAAAGTAAGAGTGAGCTGATGACGGGGTTTGTGAGAAAGAAAACGATCCTGTCCGCTAAGGTTGCCTCAATTTCAACGACGCGGGCCCCTGAGAGTGTTTTCAGCGGCGTTACTTCCATAAAACCGTCCGCGCGTTGTCGTCTCTTGATACCTTCCTCAGTAAGGGGCAGCTTGGTGCCCGCAACATCGACAATTTGATACTGCGCTAACAGTTCTGTGAGGGTCTCGGCTTGTGCGTCCGCGAACTCGTATTCGAGGGCTTGTTTAGTAGAGAGCGTAAGGAGCTTGCCTTCAGCACAGAGGATTTCCATCTGCTCACCGTTTTCTTTCCATGTGATGTATTCTTCAGGCAGAAGCTTGACGATCTGTCCGTCTGAGTGTTTGACGAGCACGAGTGCTTTGTCTACCATGGCTTCAGCGATATCGGGATTCCGATTTTCCCGCTCAGCAGTTGCCCGAATAGTGCCCTGGATATAAGAGATGGCTTTCTCGCCAGCCTCCTGTCCTTGAATATCAACAGGCGCAGAGTCACCTATAGTTCCGCCAGAAGTCATCACAATCTGATTACAAGCGATAGAAATCATGGCACCTGCAGAAATAGCCTGTCGATTCACGAAAGCGATCGTGGGAACCTGCGTATCTTGAATGGATCGGATGATATTCACGGCGGAATCTACTCTACCCCCGGGCGTATCTACATCGAAGACAATCGCGTCTGCACCGGCATCCTCGGCGACCTTGATACCATCCCTAATATAGGTCCCAAGACCGCTTCCAATCTCATTTCGGATATCAATCACGTAAACGAGCGCCTCATTTTGCGCAGACAGTTCGCCTCTCATGAAGAGGCATCCTATTAAAAGGAGCATACAGCCTATAAGAACCGTTTCGCGTCTCATAATTACAACTCCTTACGCCTACCTTTGCTGGGATTGCTGATTTTAATATTTTGTGGCGTTGGCATATTTAAGGCACAAGTGGTTTAAAAAAATTAATCGTAAATTTATTATATCTTAAGGCAGTCCTATGCGTCAAGATGTATTGCAATTTAGTGGTTATTGAACGCGAATTCTTCCTGAATCCAAGCGTGTAAGACATGGTTTAGAATCAGATGGACATCCTCTACAGGTCCGTAACGGTCACTATCTACAACAACATTGACATCGCAAATTAATGCTAATTGACCGCCGCCGAACCCACTCCATCCAATTGTTTTGCAACCGATGGCTTTGGCGTGTTGCATCGCACGGAGGACGTTTTCTGAATTCCCACTGGCACTGATGCCG
Source organism: Candidatus Poribacteria bacterium (assembly GCA_965202725.1). Classification (GTDB taxonomy): domain Bacteria; phylum Poribacteria; class WGA-4E; order WGA-4E; family WGA-3G; genus WGA-3G. Next base: position 871,981 of record OZ241845.1, on the reverse strand, counting down.
ATAACGACATCCCCTGGGTGGACAAGATTCTTCAGCTGTTCTGCGAAAACATCCTCGTAAGAGACATCGTTGGACCAAGCAGTCATTGTCGCGACGTTGTCGGTCAAGCTAATGACTCGAAAACGAGGTTTGCCTGGAACGCTTGTGCCTTTCCCTAAGTCACAGGCGATATGTGAGGCTGTAGCAGCGCTCCCTCCGTTCCCGATCACGAAAATTTGCTTTTCAGCGTGGTACGCTTCCATAAGAACATCTATGGAACGTCGGACATCCGCTAAGGTGAGCCGTGCTAAAACGTCTTGAAGATGTGAAATATAATTTTGGATTCTCTCCATTTTGGTTTTCTAATTTCCTTTCAAAATAAAGATTGGTCAAACGACTAACGCGACTGCAGCAAGGTCGCCTAACGTTTCACCTAACTGCGCGGGAGCTATCTTAACGGCTTCGGCGGGACGCGTCATCGCAAATTCTGAAACCGTCTTCCGAATCGGATCGAGTAAGAGATCCCCGGCGGCCACCGCGATCGTTCCCAATAAAACGATGTCGGGATTCAAAATGTTTACCAAATTCGCGATCCCCCAACCCATGTAATATGCCGTTTCCCCAACCAGACGCAGGGCCAAGGCATCCTCATGACGCGCAGCTTCAAGTACGTGTTCCGATCTAACAGCCGTGACACAGCCGCCGGCGAGGTCTAAAAGTGCTGTTGCTAATGCCTTTTCATCTCGGACGGCAGCTTGGGCGCGGCGCGCAATAGCGGGCCCTGAGCAAAGCGCTTCAAGGCATCCGCGCTTGCCACACCCACAAGGCGGTCCATCGGGTAGAAGTATCTGATGCCCGACTTCTCCGGCACTGTCGTTGGTGCCGTGATAGATCCGTCCATCAAACACAATACCCCCGCCGATCCCTGTGCTCATCGTCATATAGAGAACGACGTTATAACCCCGGCCACCGCCGAATCTGTACTCGGCGAGTGCGCTCGCATTGGCATCGTTCTCAATAGTCACGGGAATCTGGAACTCGGATTCCAATTCCGCTTTCAAAGGGAGTGCGTCCCATCCGGGCAAATTCGGCGGTGAGTAGACGATTCCAGTTTTTGTATCCAATGGACCGCCACAACTCACCCCCATCGCTGAAATCGCTGTCCGTTCCAAGCCTGTTAACTCGATGGTCTCGTGAACCATCTCAAACAACAGTTGGAGGGTATCTTCTGGTCCCCTTTCGGCAAGTGTCGGTTTGCGGACTTTGTTGAGGATGTGCCCGGTATTATCAGCGACAACGGTGGCAAGTTTTGTTCCGCCGATGTCAACCCCGACTACGTATGTTTTCATGGCTCTCTACACCTCATAATTGAGGGTCCGTAAGGCAGGATATATCTGTTCGTAGGCTTTTAATTTTTCGTCGTAACGCTGTGCGACTGCTTCACGCGGATAGTACACCTCACGGGGCGTAACCAACTGCTCAACAGCCGTTTCAATAGCGTCGTATTTGCCGATGGCAGTTCCAGAGAGGATAGCCGTGCCGAGACACACGCCCTCGGATATATCGAGTGCGATGACCTTTTTCCCAAACATATCGGCTTTGAGCTGCAGCCACTTCTCAGATTTCGCACCGCCCCCGATGGCACGGACTTCGTTGATGACAACACCCGCATCCTGCAACATGGCGAGATTTTGCTTAATTTCGTAACTAATGCCTTCCAGAATCGCTTTGACGAGTTCACCTTTCGTTGTAGAGAGCGTCAATCCAACAAACGCGCCTTTCGATTCCATATCAAGATACGGGGTTCCTGAACCTGTAAAGTGAGGAAGCACCATTGCTGTTCCCGGAGCATCGGGTATTCCTTCCATTAATATATCGTAGACATCACGCCCCGCTGCCTCCGCTTGGGCGACCTCCGCTTGTGCAAGTGTGTCTCTAAACCATCGTAGCACAACGCCACCACTGGATACAAAACCGAGTGTGACGTACAAGCCGTCAACGACGTGTGGATAACAGGCGAAATTACCGTCTATCATCTGCTGGTTGATGACAGGTTCCGTAAAAGCGGGTGCGATACATTCAACGGTGCCGGTGGCATCCATGACTTCACCACTCCGAATGATCCCCGCCCCTAAGGCACCACACGGTTGATCGTGTCCACCTGTAACGCAGACGACACCTGGCGGTAGATCGAGTGCTGTAGCTGCCTTCGCGCTAACCTCACCGATGACTGTTCCTGAAGGGGCTGTATCGGGGAAAAGGGCTGCATCTACATCTGCCAGACCGAGCATCTTCTCTGACCACGATTTATTGATAATGTCAAACGCCATTGTACGGGCAGCGAGGGAATGGTCTACGACTGGTGAAGCACCGAGTTTGAAATAGACGAAATCCTCGAAGCCGAGAAATTTCCAGACCTGTCGATAGATGTCGGGTTGGTTGCGCTGTATCCAGATAAGTTTCGCTAAGGTATGAATATCACTGATTGGCATTCCAGTGATCTGCATCACTTCAAGAGGCGTAATGTGTTGTCTTAACGCATCACAGATGCCGGAGGTGCGTGCGTCAAACGTGGTAATTGCGCTCGCTAAAACCTGTCCGTCGGCGGCTATCGGTGTTACAGCTTCACCTTGGGAGGCGACACTGATTGCCTCAATCGGATCGGATTTCGTTTGTGTTGCTACCTTTTGAATCCCGGTCGCGATATTTTCCCAGACGACGTTCGCGTCGAGTTCCGACCAGCCCGGGTGCGGGTGGGTCAACGGATACTCGCTGTATGCCTTTGCGAGCACGACACCATCTTCGCGGAAAGCGATGACCTTACATCCAGTTGTGCCTACATCAATACCCAAAAGACTCATTGCTTGCTTTTCTCCTTGATACGGAATACGAATTATTTTATAATAGATTGGAAATTAATGCAAGGATTTGTTTTTTGATCCTGAGGGACGAAAAAAAAACGGCATCATTGCCGTTCAGAATCGTAATTTGCCACTCACTTCAGATCAAGGCAGAATTGAAGAAGTGGAAGTTGGGTTACAAGTAGCAATCATTTAAAAACTTTGAGTCAGTGGTTTTTACGTTATTAACCATTGATTATTAGCAACGAAAAGAAAAAACATGTAAGGAAAAAACATTTTAGGTGCAATTATAGGTGACATCGTCGGTTCCATATACGAATGGAATCCAATCAAAACTAAGGATTTCCCGTTCTTCAAGGATGACTGCTTTTTCACAGATGATTCGGTGTGTACGATTGCAGTCGCGGATATACTGCTGCAAAACTTACCGCCAGCACAAACGATGCAGAGCTGGTGTCGTCGCTATCCGGGTCGCGGGTACGGTGGGAACTTTGGACGCTGGATTTATACCGCCCCGCCTGAACCTTATAAAAGTTTCGGCAACGGTGCAGGGATGCGCGTCTCCCCAGCAGCGTTCCTGAACCGTAACGATTTGGATGCTGCGCTGTTAGCCTCCGATAGAGTAACGGAGATTACCCACAATCACCCTGAGGGCATGAAAGGGGCGCGAGCAACAACACACGCGATCTGGCTTGCGTTTCAAGGCGAAAGTCCGGAGGATATTCGCCACATTATCACCTCGGAATACGCCTACGACTTGACGCAGACAGTAGACGACATCCGGCCCAACTATACTTTCAGCGTAATATCCCAAGATACCGTGCCGCAGGCAATTACATGCGCTTTGGAATCCATCAGCTTTGAAGACGCGATCCGGAACGCTATCTCTCTCGGTGGTGATGCGGACACGCTTGCTGCGATCGCGGGGCCTATCGCCGAGGCGATGTACGGTATTCCAAATGAACTCAAGGTGCAAGTAGAAAACCGCCACCTTACTGGTGAGTCGGAGATACTTGGCATAATGGAGACAATGTATGCGTTTGACAGGGAAAAATGAAAAGGTCTCTCTCACAATCCGCTGCCTAAAAGCGAGGGGTTGTGAGAGAAGTCCTTTCAGAGGGTGGCCCGAATTTCCGCGGGGAGTACATTCCCTTTGACAAAATAAACAGTTTCCAAAGTAGAATGCAGAGCAAGTGACAGTTGCTAACATTACTGTTAGGATTAAGGGGTTACAGCAGCCCTCGCACAACGAAAACCAAAGTAGTCGCCCGAAAGCGCCGGTGGACCGTGGCCGCGAAGCGTGACCCGAACGTCCCGTGCATTATTGCCCCAGGACCCGCCTCGAAAAACGCGATCTAAATTAACATTTAGGTAGTCGTTTAATATTAAGCCTACATCCGCTATACTATTCGCGTCGCTTAGGGGATTGCGAGCAGGTGAATCAGAATAGAAATACTCATCATACGCATCCAAACACCACTCCCACACATTACCCCCCATATCGTGTAAACCATAACCATTCGCAGGATAGGAACCTACGACTGTCGTATCGCCTACCTTGTCACTGTAGTTCGCATCAGCCGCTGATATCTCATTACCCCACGGATACTTCATACCTACCAACCCACCACGTGCGGCTTTCTCCCACTCCGCCTCCGAAGGCAAACGTTTGCCAGCCCACTTCGCATAGGCTACCGCACCATACCATGATACATACACAACGGGGTGGTCCCCTTTACCCTCAGGATAGGTGTTGCCCTCCCAATGGCTTAGGTAATCTCCAGTATGGTATTTCGCAGCAATACGTTCCTTCTGCCACTCTGGGTTCGCCAACACAAATTGTTGGTAACCTTGATTTGTCACTTCATGCGTATCCATGTAGAACGCATCCACAAACACGGTGTGAATAGGCTGTTCATTGTCCAAAGCTTCTGGATCGTTGCTACCCCTCTTAAAGGGCCCCGCAGGAATCAGCACCATGTCACGACCATCTCGCGGGGTCGTTATACGCTCCGGGAGCGTTTGGCCATCGCCCGTCTCGCCGCCCGCCAGGCCTTCAGTAAGAGGATCGGTCGGCTGGATGCCATCATCTGCCATCTCCTCTGCCCTCGAACAGCCGAACAAAGTCATACAGCACACTAACATACCCAGTAACAGCGCATACATAGCGAAAAAACTTTTTTTATTCATTTGTATTTCCTTTAAGTACTCGCACCTATATCTAACTTCTCTGCAGTTATGAAATAACACACTTAAACACATGTAAATAACGAAAGCACGCCCCGTTAGAGAAAATCACTGCAAACGGAGACAGAAAAATACAACGACCCCCATCAAAAACGCGCCTTTTTTAATCTCCTTTTGAGGTAGGTATATAAAGTATACAACTTTTTTTTTACTTTGTCAACCTTTCGGACAGACGCAATTTACGTTCGCGCGCTGTCCTGCAATTGTATAACGTTAGTTTAGTAGAAATCGCAGGACGTGTGCAGAAAAAATGCCCGTTTTCCTTTGACAAAATATACAGTTTTAAAGTAGAATTCAGAGCAAGTAACAATTGCTACATTCACGCGAGACATTACTATCGCGATAAGGAGACTGAACATGCTAACGCACGAACAGGTTGATTTTTACCATGAGAATGGCTACCTCAAGGTAGACCAACTTTTCACACCTGCAGAAACAAAAGAACTCGCATCTGAAATGGTTCGGATCATTAACAACTGGGGCCAGGAAACGATCGGTTGGCCGGGCCCTTGGCGTACACGCTACCTCAAAGAAGAGGACCAACAGACAACGAAGGCTGTCTTTATGCACAATCCTCACTTCTATTCGGCTGCGTGGGGTCGGGTGATTTTCCATGAACGGCTCACGGGTGCCGTTCAGGCACTGATTGGTGATACAATTCAGTGGCATCATACCGTGCTACATGCCAAACCCCCTGAGAAAGGGACACCGTTCCCGATGCATCAAGACTATCCGTTCTATCCACACGATGGCCTTGATTTCGTTGATTGCCTCGTCCATCTTGATGACGCGCCCTTTGAGAGCGGGGCCCTACGGGTTGTTCCCGGGAGTCATAAAGAGGGACCGCGGGAACATATCACCGGTGAAGGCACCGCACCACATCTGCCGCCCGATAAATTCCATCCAGATTTCGTTGACTCGATTCCGGTTCCGGCAAAAGCCGGAGATGTTATCTTTTTTAGTTATTGCCTCATCCACTGGTCAGAGGTCAATCGGACAGATCAGTGGCGGAAAGCCGTTCGATTCGGATACCACAAGCCTGAAATGCGACCCGTCGGTCGTCCTGCAGAAGAGCCTTACAACAACATTATGGCGAGTGGGTTCAAAACGAATCCAGCGTCTGAAGAGATAATGGCTTAGCAGTGCTGATTCGTGGCTTTCGGGTCAGTATGAAGGGAGTTAAGGGAACCGATCGGTTAGGAAACCGGCCTGCCTATTTTAGGGATCAATAAAGGACGGACGGGTTTCCGGCCGCCCCTTGAGAGTGTTAGCGACGTTTCACATTGCCCCAGGTGGTCGTCAATTTACCCCCCGGTTGAACCGCCAATCCGCCAATTGTTTTCATGGCAAGATTCATCTCATCAATATCAAGCACCCTGTCCCACATATAGACTTCGGCGATCACAGCGTTTAACCACTGTCCGTCCTCCCGGTGTGCGATGAATACAGGACGGTTGCCGGTGTCACAGGGACCATTGCCGTTATCGGGTGCTTGGGCGACGGGGTCCTCCTCGCCGTTGACGTAAACGCGCACACCTTCGTCCAATAGAAACGTGCCGCATTGGTGAATCCATTCGCCGCCGGGTGCTGTGCCTGCCGCAGAAGGTTCAGAAACACCAGTGCCTGGGCATGTCCAAACCGACATCCCTGCACCGAAATCGTCGTAGATATAGAGCGAGAATTCCCACTGTCCACCGGCACGTTTCATGACAATCGGCTGCCGATTCTGCCCGTGGGCATCGGTTCCGACTTTCAGCACCTTGACCCATGCACAGATGGTGATGCCTTTCTTATCATCAAAATGGGAATCGATGTCTTTGTTTTGACCCGCCATGTCAATCATGACGAAGGTTTCTTTGCCATCAAACTCCATCGCCCGCCAGAGGTCATCGTGTTTGGCATCGACCCACTTTGGTGGACTCTTACTGAGTTCCGTGTCAAAAAAGTTCGGTCCATGGTCGGTGACGCTGTTGCCTGCGCCTTCATTCAGCGGTAGATACATCCAGAGACCATCTTCGATATCAGCAGCATAGGTCATCAAAACTGCTGTAGAAAGGAGCACTGTTAGGAACGTGCAAAATATAACTTGACGCATTTTTTTTCTCCTTCTTTGGAATTAGAGTGGATTCCTTAATTACTTAGCGTTAATCAACCCTCATATCGTTGGATCAACTGTGAAGTTGTGTGCCCAATGGCATAGGCTAACAGCCTATGCCACAAATCTGGCAACTTAGGTTAATAGCGTAGCGGACTTATACAATGTTATTTTTGACGTGCGACCCGAGCTTCGGCGACCCGTAACAGGTTCCGTGTCTCGACCGCATCTGGGTTCAGTTGCAAGGCCCTCTCAAAAGCCTTAATGGCTTTAGGGTATGCGTACTGTTTTATGTAACATACTCCGATTTCGTGATACGCCTTGGCACTCGTAGGATAGATGTCTGTGATTGTCTGAAAGGTTTCCAATGCTTCTGTGAAGCGTTCTGTTTCTCGATAAACGTAGCCGATCTGCATCAGTGCTTCTGGAAAATCTGGTTTGAGTCCAATCGCTTTTTCAAGAGCGGTGATTGCTTTCGGGTGTACGCCTTTATGTCTGTATGCGACTCCAATGCCATAGTGGGCATGTGGTAGGGTGGCATCGCGCGTCAATGCTTTCTCGTATTCAGCAATTGCCTCGTCGAGCTGCCCTGCGAATCCATAGGCTCTGCCTAAGTCGATATACGCCTCCGCCATATCAGGGCGCAACTGAATCACACGTTTGTACGTGGCAATTGCTTCAGCGAGTTTCCCTTGCATCACGTAGACAGTGCCTAAATTATGGTGCGCTTCAACCAGCGTCGGCTTCATCTGAATCGCGCGTTGATAAGCCGACACCGCTTCCGGGAGCCTCCCAGCGCGTTGGTAGGTGGTTCCGCTGTTGGTGTAGTCCTCTGCCGAAGGTGGAGCCAGTGATTGAGCGGCTGTTGTAGCTGCCGGTTTCTTTTTAACGGATGTGTTCTCGTTACTGTGACATCCACCGACGAGTGCGAAAACTATCAAAAAGATACACCCATATAAACGTAGTTTCATTTGTGGGATGCCCCTTCAATCGCCTTTATAGTTTGATTGGCACTGAGTGCTACGTACCGGTCTACCTCACCAGAGGGCCACTGAATTTCGAGTTGCGCGACCGTTTCATTCTTCCCTAACCCAAAAGTTAACACCGTCTCGCTTTGTGAGCAATAGCTACTACCGGTGCGAACCATCTGGTATTGGAGGCTATCTCCCGACTTTACTCGGACTTGCGCCCCAATGCCATCTCGATTGCTACGGCTTCCCACAGTTTTCACTCGGAGATAATTAGACAACGGTTCGCTATCGTTTCGCAGGAGCCATACGTCCGCATATTTAGTTTTAAGTCCGTTATTGCTTACAAGAAGGTCTAGATCGCCATCATTATCGTAATCACCGAAGGCGCACCCGCGCCCGACCCCCTCTTGATCGAGTCCGGCGCGCTTTGTCATATCTCGAAACGTCCCATCCTTCTGATTTTGAAAGAGGGAAGGGCGTTGGGCATAAGGGGTATGCTGCTGATAGCGAAGCACTTCCGGTTCAATATGCCCATTCACGCAAAACAGATCTAGCGCGCCATCCAAGTCGTAATCGAAAAATAAAACTCCAAACGTCAGGGAACGGTAACTTACATCGGCAATTCCGGCAGGATCAGCGTTATCCGTGAAATAGGGGGCGCCAGGTTCTGCGTAAAAGAAAGCCGTCTTTTCGTTGCTAAAATTACCGATAGCGATGGCGGTGCCGTCGTTGTTATAGACATCCGCTGCGTCAATGCCCATGCCCCCGCGTGCGCTGCCTGTTTCACTAAAGGCGATCCCCATAACAAGAGCTTCATCGGTAAATGTGCCATCCCCGTTATTCCGATAGAGAAAATTGGGTTCAGTATCGTTGGCGACAGCGAGATCAACCCATCCGTCCCGGTTATAGTCTAACAAGGTAACCCCGAGCGATTTTCCTATCGGATTGTAGAGTCCAACTTGTGCCGTGAGGTCAGCGAAGGTGCCATCCCCCCGGTTCCGATAAAATCGAGATGGTTGCCCGGTATAGACAGTCGGCGTGCAATAGGTGCGGTGCTGTTCGTTATCAATCGTGGAATGCACTGTACACGGCAGATCGGTCTCAGGGGTCCATTCAACGTAGTTGCAAACAAACAGGTCGAGCCACCCGTCGTTATCGGCATCAAAGAAAGCAGCGCTCGTTGACCAGCTTGGATCTGCTACTGCCGCGAATCCGGTGACATCCGTAAAAGTTCGGTCTCCGTTATTGCGAAAGAGTCGATTTTCACCGACGTTAGTGAAGTAGATATCAGGATCGGCATCGTTGTCATAATCCGCTACCGTTATGCCCATCCCATACATAGGAACGTTTAGCTTCGCTGCGTCAGTAACGTCAGCGAACCGCCCGCTGCCTATGTTGCGGTACAGCCGCGGCGTACTCAGTGCCCCGGAAGACTGCCACGCTGTCCCATTTCCGAGGAGAATGTCTAAATAGCCGTCAGTATCGTAATCCAAGAAGGCACACCCCACCCCCATGGTTTCAGGCATGTATCGATCACCGGTTGCGCCGGTGAAGTGCTGAAATTCGACACCAGACAGTTCGGTGACATCCGTAAATTGGACATCGGCTTCCACACGAACACACAAACAGATTAGGGCACACACGCGCAAGAAGGTCGGCATGAGGCATCCTTTATAGTTTGTTAGCAAAGGTTAGGCTTTGTAAAATTCAACCGTTGTTCCAGCCATATCCTCAACTTTTTCTATCAACGCTTGCCGCTCCGCATCTGCCATACCTGTGAACTTCTTGGCGAGGTCAATTTTTTCTTGCATCTGCTTTGCATTGTCCGGCCCGGTAACCAGTGTACTCACCGGTAGGGACCAGACGAACCGAATCGCTTCGGAAATGCTGACTCTATCAGGAACGATTTTCGGATTTGAACCGTGTTGCCCGTGCCTCGCCCCTCCGAAAAATCCACCGTTCGCGAGTGCCTTCATTCCAATGACCCCGATATTGCGTTCGACGAGCGTGGGTACGACTCTCTCAATGAAACTCTCGTAGCTCATATCAACAAGGTTCATTCCCAATTGGCAAGTATCGAAAATATCGGTACGTTCAAGCATGCGTTCATGGGCTGCGGGGCTCGAATGTCCAGTGAATCCGATATAGCGCGTCTTTCCTGTCTCCTTCGCCTCAAGCATGACGTCCAAGATACCGTTATCAATCCGATCGTCCACGTCTGCGGGGTTCCTTATCGCATGCACCTGCCAGAGATCGAGCTGTTCGGTATTCAAGCGTGAGAGTGACCCTTCGAGATGTCTCCAAGCGTCATCAGCCGTAACTGCCGTCGTTTTCGTCATAAGAAATATATCATCTCGGTATTTGGGAACGAGTAGTTTCCCCAAGCGACTCTCACTGCCTCCGCGTTGATAAGATTCTGCGCTGTCAAAGAAGCGTACGCCGCCTTCAAGTGCGATGTCAATTGTTTTTTGGGCTTCCGCTTCAGGCATCTCTCCGATATGCCATCCGCCAAGGGCAAGCATGGTTACAGCTTCTCCCGTCCGTCCGAGTCTTCGTGCTGGCAAGAGGGTGCCTAAACGGTCGCTGGCAGTATTTGCCTCATCCCCTTCTGCACACGCAGATGACAGAAGAATGCCTGTTGTCAAGCCTGCCATCGATTTTAGAAATCCACGTCGATCAATCATGATTATCACCTCCGTTGCTTATATTCTAATGCATCTCAGAATTTTTGTCAAATGTTTTCTATAGAATAGTAGTTAGTGGTCAGGGCGTTCCGATACGCGAATCTGAATCAACGGTATGAAGGCTCTGCGTGTGGCATTCACCGGGTATAAAGGCTATAAAAGTTTTACCGGGGTATGAATGCTTTAAGGGCATTCTCCGTCCTGTCAGTTGTTAGTAATGATGTTTTTTTCTTGATTTAAATAGGCGTTGGTGATTATAATAGTCTAATGAACGGTATTGCATTCGTTGCATACGCGCAGTCTAACAGGAAACCATGGTACAAGGCCACAGCCCAATAGGAAACCATGCTACGATTTGTTGCATACGCACAGCCTAATAGGAAACCATGCTACGGAAGACAAAGCCTAACAGGCTATGCTACAACTTAAAGCATACCTTAACAGGAAACCATGCTACGGCTAACAGGAAACTATGCTACAACTTAAAGCACATCTTAACATAACTAAAAGAAATCCTTAAATATATTTAGAACAAGTACACACGGAGATAAAAGATAGAGCGGGTTTGCGCTGTGAAAGTGCCTGCTAACTTTGTACACTATGCTTAGAGAATTTACAAATAGTCTAACTCGATGGGATACCTTGCTGTTTCACCGTATCTTTGGTTGGGGCGATAAAAGAATCCTAAATTGTTCATTTCGTATCATTTCTTGGAGTGCGAACGGATGCCTGTACCCGTTTCTTCTGCTTTATGTACACTTGACCTTTGGCGCGGGAACCAGCAAGCCATTTCTGCTATCAGCGATCTTTGCATTTCCACTTGAGCGGATCCTCTATCATTTCCTGAAACAGTCTATGAAACGCGATCGCCCGTATGAACGGATTGTTGAGGTCCACTTCCGGGTTCGCCCCCCGGATCGGTTTAGTTTCCCATCAGGACATACAGCGTCTGCTTTCTTGCTAATGACGTTGTTATCGAGTACCTTTCCGGCGCTACAAATTCCGACACTTTGTTGGGGGGCTTCAGTCGGTGTTGCGCGCGTATATTTAGGTGTCCACTATCCTACGGATGTACTCGCAGGCGCGCTTCTCGGTATCGTCACAGCACAGATCGGTATGTGGTTTACGATGTAGCGAAAAGGTATGTGTTGGATTTCAGGACTATCTTTATGAAAATTCCTGACCCTCGCTGCCTTTGCTCGGTGAGTTGGCGTGTAGGCTTGCTCATTTTCGCTTCCGCCATTTATCTGCTTTAGGAGATGTGTTTTTACTTTTTCACCGCGCCAAATGTAACGCCGCGGAGCAGATGGTTTCGCATGAAAAAAGTGAAAACGGCAACGGGTAAAAGAAATACAAAAGTGCCTGCAGCGATTTTGCCCCAATCCATGCCGCTGGAACCCGTCGCACTTGTAATAGAAGGCGGTGCAGTCACGGCTCTACCCCCGACCTCTGTGAGGACCAAAGCAAACGCGAACTCGTTCCACGCTGTAATAAGACAGAATACGGCAGTTGCAGCAATGCCTGTGACAGATTGCGGTAAAATTACCTTCAAGAAGGTTTGAAAACGGGAGTAACCGTCAACGAGTGCGGCATCCTCATACTCCTTTGGAATCTCGTCAATGAACCCTTTCATGAGCCATACGGCAAAGGAGACATTGAAGGTGGTATAGAGCAGAATCAATCCAAAGTGTGTATCCCGCAGTCCAAGGGCGCTATACATTAGATAAATGGGAATAACAACGACAACAGGCGGGAGCATCCGTGTGCTCAGAATAAAAAAGAGTAAGTCATCCTTTCCAGCTACATCAAATCGGGAAAATGCATAAGCAGCTAGCGTTCCGAGGCCTACAGCAAGAATTGTGCTACCGCCACCGATGATAATACTGTTGAGCAACTGATAGAAATATTTGGATCCACCGTTCGCTAATGCAACGCAAATTGCGATGGTTCCAAAAATGCTTGGCAAGACGAAAGTAAGGCGCTGTTTTTTCGCTAGCTGGGACGCAGTACCTCTTGTTTTCTTGAGGGGTGCCATCAAGAGATAGGCTATAACTGTGCAGACAATCAGTAGCAGAAAGTTGAACCGGGCATCCATTTGGAGACGCGTCTGTAATTGCGGTAGACTCAGAAAACTATAGAGACAGGTCAAAACAAAGATAGCGTTCCAGAGTAAACCGAGATTTTGGAGCGACAAGGCGCGGGGCAACGTCCCCTTAAAAACGGAAAAGCAGCCGAATAGGAGCAAACCCAGAAGCACCTCGGCTAAGAAGATATACGTTACCCCTGGCACTCCGTCTGAAGGCATCAATTTTTGATAATTCTCCAACGATATTTCAAAGATAAACTTCGGGAGTTTCGTGGTGATGTCCGCCAATCCCTTTAGGGATGTCGCCAAAATCCAATAAATCGGGGTGATATAGACAATCACAGCCACAGCCACAAACGCTAATATGAGGTAGTGGGCAAAACTTTTCCGATGCCGCATGCTGTTCCTACGCCCCCTCTCCCTTGACGCGATTCAGGTATTTTACGTAAATATTGCTCAGTGCCACAATAATAATGAGTAAGATATATGCCATCGCGCACGCTTTACCTGTATTATAGTTCCGAAAGGCAAGTTTATAGAGGTTCATGGATACCGTCTCCGTAGCGGTGCCGGGGCCGCCTTCACGCGTCAGGACATAGACGATGTCGAACATCTTAAACGCATCCATGGTTCTAAAGAGAAGCGCAATCAGCAGCAACGGGGAGACCAACGGCAGTGTGATCCATCGAAACTTGAACCAGGCAGAGGCTCTATCGACATCGGCGGCTTCATAGAGGTATTTCGGAACAGCACTCAATCCGGCTAAGGCGATCAGCATCATAAATGGAGACCACATCCATGTGTCCACAATCACAACGGCTAACATCGCCACCTTCGGATTCGTCGTCCAACCGATAGGTGATTTTAGGAAAGGACTGAGAAAGAAGTTCAACAGCCCGGCGTTATCTGAAGAGAGGATAAACCGCCAAAAGAGCCCAACCACCACCGGGGAGAGCATCATCGGAAGGAGGAGCAACGTTGTAACGAAGCCTTTATACCGGAAGTCCCGATTCAGGAGCAGTGCCAACCCGAATCCGATACAGAATTGTGCGGCGACTGCAAGAATCACAAAGTAGGCCGTCGTTTGAAAGTAGCCCCAAATCTCTGGGTCGGCAAGGAGACGTGAATAATTACGAACACCAATAAATCTCGGGGCAGCGGGCATAGACGCTTTGTAACGGTGGAAACTCAAGTACAACGACCACAAGAGTGGAAAGATGTTCATCAAGATGAGCAAAACCATGGTAGGCATGATAAATGCCATTTTCAATTGGTAATCGCTCATCCCACGGGACGCTGTGTGTGGAAATTTGACTTGCATATTTTCTGTGGTTATAAGTTATAACCAACACCTAAAGACCCGTTCTCCTAAAACCGATAACGCAAGAGTAACAAACACAAGTTTGAACATTATCGTAGGGGTTAGGTCTCCTAACCCCTACGATACGCACAAAAGCGCTTTTTTCAAACTCACGTTAACAACCCCGTTACTCGTCGTAATACCCTGCGTCCTCAAAGATTTCCTCATGCTTCCTTGCGATGGTGTCAAGTGCCTCTTTCGCGGACTTGATTTTGGAGATAGCTGCGCTCCAGTTCGTCTGGCAGACTGCCAAAAGTTCTGCATATTCCGGCACCGCCCAGAAATCGCGAAGGTAGGGGAAACTCGCAGCGAAAGCTTCGTTAAAGGGGGTTGCTGTTTTAAATGTATCGGACTGCAACACCTCTTTGTGTGGGGTGAAACCGCCGAGTACTGCCCACTTCTCCTGGACAGGTTTCTGCATAAACCATTTCATGTACTGCTTGGCAAGGGCCTTGTTTTTGGAATAGGCAGAGATGGACATCCCTTGCCCACCGATGCTGATATAGTGTCCCTTCGGGCCCGCGGGTGCTAAAAAGAAACCGCTCTTGTCGTGGGAAACGGGATTCACATCAGCATTTATGACCCCCGGGAAGAAAGCGAAATAATTCATTGCCATAGCGACTTTTCCTGCGGTGTAAGCAGAAAGCGTCTCTGACCAATAGTAATTCGGTGCATCAGGGGGTGCAAACTGGAGCAGGTCGGTGTAGAATTCAAGTGCTTTCGCAGTATCTTCCGTGTTAATATATCCATCAACCTTATAATTTTCAGCATTGCCGTAGGTACCACCAAAACTCCACATCACCTGTTGGAATCCCATGGTAATACCGTCGTATTCCTTGCTATACCAAGTTGCGATACCGTAGAGGTCTTGATCCGGACGCGTAAAGAATTCGGCAATATCGCGAAGTTGGTCGTATGTTGTCGGGGGGGCAAGTGCATAGCCATACTTCTCTTGGAACGCCACCATTTCTTTTGGATCTTCAAATAGGTCTTTGCGATAGACGTAGCCAGCGGCATCGACTTCGGCAGGTAGTGCCCAGTACGTGCCGCTACCTTTTGGATATTCGGCAAACGCTGTCATCGCGGGGCCATAGATAGAATCCACGTCAATATTTTCGTTAATCCAATCGGTGAGATTGATATAGTTTCCGCCTTGGGAGTTCCGACCGAGCCATTGACTGTCTCCAATAACGATGTCATAAAGATCGCTTTTCCCGACAAAAGCCGTGAAAACTTTATCTTGGAAATTCGCCCACGGAATCTGGACAACATCAACAGCAATACCCGTTTCAGCGGTAAAGTCTTTCGAGAGTTCCTGCAGATAATTAGCGGGATCCCATTCTGCCCAGACAATGGTTAAGGATTGCGATTGATGGTTATCCGCTTTCGAGATACTCACGAACGCAAGTGCAAATATCAACACTAAGCCCAGACTTATGCGAACCTTTTTCATGTTTTTTCTCCTCCATATAGAAATCATGCAAGTTGTTATTAGCACCTATATTAAAATCTGATATGTGATTCGGTACTTTATTGCGGTATTATAACTGGCGTTCACAATTTTTGCAAGAAAAATTGTGAACAACTGTGCTATAATAGAATCACTAAGAATTTCTGGAGGAGAATCATGGCAACCCCTGCAGCACAAACCCACCTCACACCCGAAGAATATATTGCTTTTGAACGCAAATTTATTCCCGATTCAGAAATAGTTAGACACGAGTATATGAATGGAGAAGTTATTCCTATGCCCGGAGCAAGTTTCGCACACAACCTGATAACAATGAACATTTCTGTGAGATTGCATACCAGCTTGCAAGGCACTGATTGTGTCGTTTTCGCCAACGATATGCGTATCAGCATACCCACAGCACGATCCTATTTTTATCCCGATGTCGGTGTTGTCTGTGAAGAACCGCGCTTTGAAGGCGATATTTTTGACATGCTCCTGAACCCGATTGTCGTTGTAGAGGTGCTTTCTCCATCAACAGAAGCGTACGACAGAGGCGAAAAATTTGCTCACTATCGCCAACTCACATCATTACAGGAATACATCCTTGTTGCCCAAGACAAGATTTGTGTTGAGCATTACCGTCGTGAAGAAAAACAGTGGGTTCTCACTGATTTCCAAAGACTTGACGAAATCCTGCACCTCTCTTCTACCCCGTGCGAATTGCCTTTGCAGGAAATATACGCGCGTGTCACATTTCCCGATTAAAGCTTTTCGGAGAACCCCACAAAACAACGTGAAAATATGAGCGGCTAATCGTTTGAAGTTGGGGTCACCTATTGATTCGGTTTGCCCATTTTACGCAAGCATGGTATAATCGTAATCGGATTACTATCATCAATAGCCGACTCAAACTCCGTCATTTTACGCAAGCATGGTATAATCGTAATAGCCACTGAAGTTGTACACCCAATCAGGAAAAATGCTTAATGCAACACCTTTTTGAAAAACTGCGCGACGACACACTCAACTGGCGCAATACAGGATACCCCTGTCCAGAGTATCCCCTTATCGGTGAGATTCTGCGCTATCAATGTGAAGGCGAGCCACCGGAGGAAATCTCCCTCAAATACCTCCGCCACCCGCAATTCCAATCACTGGAACTCTATTGGTACCTGCGATTAGTGCTAAAAACCCCGCATATTGTCAAACTCTATAGGCATTACTACGACACTGACGATATACGTGATTTCTGCGAAGCCTTCGGTATCCCCATCTCTCCCCAAGAACTGATCTTGATTAGAGATGTTGACGCGATCCTTAACTTGGTAGAAAACACCCCGGAATTCGTTAAACAGAAGCGAATTGACCCTGTCTACGAGGCTGTCACACTCCCGTATCCGAGTTATATCTTCGCCCTGGCAATGGGCACCGGCAAGACTGTGCTTATCGGCACCATTATCGCAACCGAATTCGCGATGGCGCTCCGTTATCCTGAGGGCGACTTCATGAAGAACGCCCTCGTCTTCGCCCCCGGTACAACCATTATCGAAAGTCTACGCGAGATTAGCGATATACCATTTGATCAGGTTCTACCTGCCAGTCTACACCGCGATTTTTTGGCCAACCTCAAGATTACCTATCCACAAGCAGGTGCGAAAGACATTCAAGTTCAAACCAATAGTAGTTACAACGTCGTTGTCACAAACACTGAGAAAATCGCGCTTCGAGCACATGTGAGAAAACGGCGTAATCAGACAGAATTAGAATTCGCAGAGAAGAAGGAACAAGCGGAATTAGAAGCCAATCTCCGCCTCCAAAAAATTACAAGCCTGCCCCGGTTAGGGGTCTTCTCAGATGAGGCACATCATACCTACGGCAACAAGATAGACGCAGAGCTTAAACGGGTGCGCGAGACGGTTAACTACATACATGAGAAAACGTCTCTCGTAGCTGTAATCAATACCACTGGCACGCCTTACGCCAAACGGCAGATGCTCAGAGAGGTTGTGGCATGGTACAGTCTCGGGGAAGGAATTAAGGACAACATTCTCAAAAGTCTTCACAACGGCATTGTTCAATACCCTATCGGAACGATTCCTGATGCAGACGTGATGCGTAACGTTATCAACGATTTTTTTGACAACTACGGCAACGTATCCTTACCGAATGGTGCGAAAGCGAAAATCGCCTTTTACTTCAAGACACAAGAACATTTGGATACCTCCCATCAGCATATTCAAAACGCACTTACCCAAAGGA
Organism: Candidatus Poribacteria bacterium; assembly: GCA_965202725.1. Taxonomy (GTDB): domain Bacteria; phylum Poribacteria; class WGA-4E; order WGA-4E; family WGA-3G; genus WGA-3G. Next base: position 853,986 of record OZ241845.1, on the reverse strand, counting down.
GAGAGAGTACCACTCAGATACTTGTCAATACCCAAAAATCAAGTCCGCAGGAAATTGATGAATTCAATCACCTCAACAATCCTGACAGTCAGAAACGTGTCATTCTACTTATTGGTAAAGGGACAGAAGGATGGAATTGTCCAAGCCTATTCGCTTGCGCCCTTATTAAGGAACAAACAACCAGTAGCAACTTTATTTTGCAAGCCTCAACCCGATGTCTCCGTCAAGTGAAAGGCAACACCCACACTGCAAAAATATTTTTGGATAGGAAAAACAGTGCGATTTTGGATAGAGAGCTACAGGCAAACTTTGGGACTACGCTCGGTGAGCTCCGCGCACAAGACGCAGAAACACAAGATATCGCACTGCGCATTCGCAAGCCTGATTTGCCAAAATTAAAAATTATGCAATGGGTGCGCCGGGTTGTGCCATTGGAAACAGCACCTAAAAAGATTCAGCTCCATCTCCCTACAGCAGACGTTGAGAAGACTCCGCCTGCTTTTCGCAGCATTCTAACCCCTGATTTTACGCATCGCGGTGCTTCACCGCTAACAACGTTAGGAACGCAGGACGAGGTTGAAATTGCTAATCAAACAACCGATTGTTACACGCTGGCGAGACGACTTGCTACAAACTATCACCTCTCTGCGATGGAAACACTTAAAAGTCTCAAAAGCCTCTATCCAGAGGGGCAGGTTCCAGCCAAACACTACTATTCGCTATGTAAACAGGTGGAAGAACAGCAGCAAAATTACGAAGTGATTGAGGAAACGATTACGAAACACCTTGCCCTTATCCGTACCCACGATGACGATGGCAATCCTCTTTTTGAAAAGGATGCGGTTGAGAACTGTTATGTTCACAAGGTACGTGTGCGCAAGAGCAAAATTGACCTGTTGCTCAGTGAATGTGACTTAGATGACAACCACGATGTGAGTTATCACTATACGCCTTACAATTTTGATAGTAGCCCCGAACAGAACTTCTTTAAGAAGGTGTTGGCAACGTTGAATCAATCCGTTGCAGATATCAAAATGTTGCTGTTTACTGGAAGTTTAACGAATACCAAGAAAACCGATTTTCACTTTGAATACAAGGGGGCTGATAACAATTATCACCGCTATTTTCCTGATTTTGTTATCGTCAAGAACACTGGAGAATTCTACATTGTTGAGATTAAGTCTGAAAGTGAACGCGGGGACCCTACCGTCGTAGCAAAAGAGAAGGCAGTGGAACGTCTGAAAAATTTACAGCCAGATGTTCACTTTGAATATAAGGTCATTTATACACGCGACGCTTTTCTCCAAGAGAATTTAGACGATGAAACGCGAACTATCCGCGAATGGATTTATGGGACCGATATTAAAGGGGAGGCCCTGTAGCATAGGAAACCGTTAGCCTGTGCAAGTATCACCTGTAGCATAGAGTTTCGCCCAAGCACGGTGGGTACGGTTTCTAACCACACCCGCAGAATGCGACACGCGCATGCTAACGTTGATTCACAGCTTGTCCAATTCATGCTAAGATCTATCATAAATAGCATAGGAAGAACACACAATGAAAATCAAGCCAGTTAAAGGCAGACCGATGTTGCATTGGGTCGGCAAACGCCCGATTGACACAATCAGCAACTATCCTGCACAATTAGTCGAAACCTACAACATAGAAAACCCAGAAAAGGAACCGACTTACGACAGATTCAAGGAGGGGCCCAATCTCCTTTTTCACGGAGACAACAAAGAGATTCTCTCCACATTGCTTGTGCAAGGGTTTCGTGGTAAAATAGACCTCATTTATATCGATCCACCGTTTGACAGTGGAGCAGACTATGTGCGAAAGGTAGCATTACGTGGAGGACAGAAAAACTTAGAGGCGGAAGGCCATTCCCTTATTGAGCAGACGCAATATACCGACATCTGGGCAAATGATAACTACCTTCAATTCATGTTTGAACGGCTCATTTTGATGCGCGAACTCAAGTGATAGGGGAAGTCTCTATCTTCATTGCGATTCACACAAAAATCATCATCTACGTTTACTATTAGACGAAGTATTCGGAGAGGGTAATTTCGTCAACGAAATCGTCTGGAAGTATAATTGGGCAAGTACAGTAAGAAAGAAGTTCTCTCAGAAACATGATACGATCTTTTGGTACGCTAAAAGTGCCGAAGATTGGATTTTTCACTTAGATGAAATGCGGGAACCTTATAAAGCAGAACAACTAAAAGGTTACAAACAGGACGGAGAGGGTTATTACACATTAGATTCTTCAGGTAAAAAGTGGTACGCACACCCAAAGGGGCAATTGCCATCAGACCTATTTGAAATCGGCATTATCAGTAGAAGTGCGAAAGAGCGGCAACAATTTCCTACCCAGAAACCTGAAAAGCTTGTAGAACGTATCATCAAAGCATCAAGCGATAAAAATTCTATTGTCCTTGATTGTTTTATTGGTAGCGGAACCACTGCAGTCATAGCGGAGGAACTCGGTAGGCGCTGGATTGCTGCGGATATCAACAAAGGGGCCATCCAGACGACACTCAAAAGACTACAGAAGTTACCAGAGATGCGGCGCGGCATTGCCCACTATCGTGTCAATAACTACGATGCCAGTACGCACTTAGAACGAAGGGATATTGTTATCAAAAAATATGGCGTGCAAACGAATAGGCGCGAGGCGTTTTTTGACGGCACACTGGACGGGACACTCGTCAAAATCATTGACCTTACAAGACCGTTCACCCGATTGGATGTTCAACTTATTAAAGACGAACTCCAAAATCGCCCAGATGAGGCACGCAACATCACGGTGTTATGCAATGGGAGCGAGATCGGAATTCAGGAAGAACTTGTTAAAGAAAACTAGCGACGCGGGATAAACAAATTCATCGTGCGCGATATTCAACGTGATGGTGTGACCACTTATGCGGCTGCTGAAGCAGATGTTAGCTTTGAAAGAAACGGAGAGAGCGTTACGATCACTATAGCAGATTATATGAGTCCCACTATCTTAGGGCGTTTGGACATAGACCGCACCCTCTTCGGCGAACACATTGAGGACTTCCGAGCCCAGGTTGATTGTGTGCTAATCGATACCGATTATACGGGTGAGCATTTCAATATCGTTGAAAGCGATGTTCCACAGAAAAAGACTGACTTTGTTGAGGGAAAATACACGGTATCACTGCCGCGTTCTGATGCTGGCGTTGCTGTGAAGATTATTGATATGCTTGGTGAGGAGACGGTTGTTACCGAGTGATGCCGAACTCTTCAGTCAAGAACCTGATGAGGTGGTTTCTCTGTTACGAGAAGACACACTGAGAGGTAAGTGATGAACAATAAAGATAACTTCGACAAGGATAGAGAGAACTTGCAGGGTATGCTGGACATTGCTGAATTTGGAGCAAAGCGGCATGATGACAGGAGAACCGTTGAATTTAGGATTTTTATCTCGTATATGACGCTACTCATTTTAGCTTTTTACCAAATTATAAAAGCAACATCACTGTCTATTGAACGATGGCAAAGTATTGGACTAGCCTTATTTGCGCTAGGTATACACATTATTTACGTTATGTGGCAAATTGGAGTTGCTGTAGCAATGGCAAATGACGCATGGCGAAGAAACTTTTACCTTAAAAAAGCAGAATGTATTTTGCACCATCTTTCTAAATACCCTAAAAACACTTTCTGTCCCAGCGATGCAGAGGTTACAGTCAATTTTGGTGGTGAAAGGCGAAAAATGACTGAAAAACAATTATTCAAGAAATCAGCCCCTAGACTCATTCCAGTTTCTAACTTCGGAGAATTATTCATGCATTTCAACCAAATTTGGAATGACTGGTCTCGTATGTTTGTGGTTGCAGTTCCAACATTGTTATTCTTCATTCTGGTTGCTTTGTTTTTCAAGAAAGCTTGTTGATTAAGTAGGATTGAGGAGTATCATAGTACCTATCTTGAAGGTAACCTTGAGATCCCCCGCGATACCGAAAACGCACACATTGATTTCGTACAAGTATTTATCAAACTTACGTTATATAGTATTGTCGATCAAGATTCTATAACATAGGAAGAACATACAATGAAAATCACCCCCGTTAAAGGCAGACCCATGCTCCACTGGGTCGGCAAACGCCCGATTGACACAATCAGCAACTATCCTGCACAACTAGTCGAAACCTACAACACCGAAAACCCAGAAAAAGAACCAACTTACGACAGATTTAAGGACGGTCCTAACCTCCTTTTTCACGGCGATAACAAGGAAATCCTCTCTACACTTCTCGTGCAGGGATTCCGCGGGAAGATAGACCTTATCTACATCGATCCACCCTTTGCAAGCGGTGCGGATTATGTACGGGAAGTGGCATTGCGCGGTAGAAGGGAGAAACTGGAGGCAGAAGGACACACTATTGCTGAACAGATACAATACAGTGATATTTGGGCAAATGATACTTATCTTCAGTTTATGTACGAACGGTTGACTCTGATGCGGGAATTGTTATCAGATAATGGGGCTATCTTTGTGCATTGTGACTGGCGGATGAACAGTTATTTGAGGTTAGTATTGGACGAAATTTTTGGAGAAATTAACTTTAGAAATGAGATCGTGTGGAGAAAATATGGGGGACATAAAAATACAGCGAAACTAAAATTTACAACTGAGAACGACACTTTACTGTTTTATTCGCTCACCGATAAATATACTTTCAATGCTATATTCCGTCCATTATCAGAACAAACTATCAAATCTGAATATAGACACACTGACGAAAATGGTCGACGTTATGCAATACCACGGGGTCGCAAATATCTGCAAGGCACTGTTAAGAGAGTCTACCTTGATACTAATCCTGGAGTCGCTATTGGAAATCTATGGATAGAAAAGGAGCTTACTATACAAGGTGACGATGATGAACGTATAGGATATCCAACCCAAAAACCTGAAGCTCTATTAGAACGTATTATCACAGCATCTTCTAATGAGGGAGATATCGTTTTAGATTGCTTTGTGGGGAGTGGCACCACTGCTGCTGTAGCGGAAAAACTTGGTAGACGTTGGATCGCTGCAGACCTCAACAGAGGCGCGATACAGACTACAATGAAAAGGATACAGTCCAGTATTGACGAACCACGTGGGATTGCCCACTACCGCGTCAATAACTACGACTTCCAAACTGAGCACAAACTTAAAGAGATTATCGTTTCTAAATACGGTGTGGAAACTGACCGGAAAGCTGCTTTCTTTGATGGACACTTAGACGGAACCCTCGTCAAAATCGCTGACTTGACGAGACCGTTCACCCGACTGGATATTCAAGTCATTAAGGACGAACTCCAAAATCGCCCAGATGAGGCACGCAACATCACGGTGTTATGCAATGGAAGTGAGGGCGAAATTCAGGAAGAACTTATTAAAGAAAACCAGCGACGCGGGATAAACAAATTCATCGTGCGCGATATTCAACGTGATGGTGTGACTACTTATGCGGCTGCCGAAGCAGATGTTAGCTTTGAAAGAAACGGAGAGAGCGTTACGATCACTATAGCAGATTATATGAGTCCAACTATCTTGGCACGCATGGATATTGACCGCACCCTCTTCGGCGAACACATTGAGGACTTCCGAGCCCAGGTTGATTGTGTGCTAATCGATACCGATTATACGGGTGAGCATTTCAATATCGTTGAAAGCGATGTTCCACAGAAAAAGACTGACTTTGTTGAGGGAAAATACACGGTATCACTGCCGCGTTCTGATGCTGGCGTTGCTGTGAAGATTATTGATATGCTTGGTGAGGAGACGGTTGTTACCGAGTGATGCCGAACTCTTCAGTCAAGAACCTGATGAGGTGGTTTCTCTGTTACGAGAAGACACACTGAAAGGTACGTGCGGAATTAAGCGCGGATGTCCGCTTGTTTATTACGGGGAACGGAACGGCACAGCCTAATCGGAAACTATGCTACGCCCCCGCAAGCGCGGAGGCTATGCTATGAAGGAGGCACAGCCTAAAGGAAACCATGCTACGGAAGAGACACAGCCTAACAGGAAACCATGCTACAACTTAACGTTGCGAAAGGCACAATGCATATTAGGACAACTACACAAAAAGGAGAAAAAATGTGGCAATTGCCAAGATTCTCGAACATGGACAGATAACTATTCCGAAACAGATCCGAGAAAGTTTAGGGCTCAAGAAGGGCGATATCGTGGATGCACGGATTGAGGGTGATTGTGTAGTGATCATGCCTAAGAAATCAACGACCCCTGAAAATTGGGCGAAACTTTTGCAATTAATGAAAAGCGTCCATGAACAAAATAGAGGGATCAGTGAAGAAGAAGTCTATCAAGATGTTGAGCGCGCTGTTGCTGAGTGTCGACAGGAAGAATATGACAAACAGAAGAAAACTACGCGTTGTCCTTGATAGCGTTGTCGCCGTAAGTGCTTTTCTTACCCAGGGATTGACAGCAGCCTTGGTGTCTCAGTGTCAGGAAAATGTCAATCTTTACACGTCGGCAGAAATTTTACAGGAAATTCGCCATGTACTTTTAGAGAAACCACACATACGGAATCGTTATACATATCCCTCAGAAAAAGCAGAAATTTTTATCGATTACCTGAAAGATATTAGCATTATAGTTGCACAATTGCCAGAAATTCGTGTCATAGAACGCGACCCTAAAGACGACATGATTATCTCCTGCGCTGTGGCAGTATCAGCCGATTATATCGTAAGTCGAGACCGGGACCTATTGGATTTAGGTAGTTATGAGCAAATACAGATCGTGCCCCCAGAAAAATTTATACACATTTTGAGGCATGGGACGGAACACAATGAAAATCAAACCCGTTAAAGGCAGACCGATGTTGCATTGGGTCGGCAAACGCCCGATTGACACAATCAGCAACTATCCTGCACAATTAGTCGAAACCTACAACATAGAAAACCCAGAAAAGGAACCGACTTACGACAGATTCAAGGAGGGGCCCAATCTCCTTTTTCACGGAGACAACAAAGAGATTCTCTCCACATTGCTTGTGCAAGGGTTTCGTGGTAAAATAGACCTCATTTATATCGATCCACCGTTTGACAGTGGAGCAGACTATGTGCGAAAGGTAAAACTGCGCGGTGAAGAGAAAGAATTAGCAGGCGAAGGTCCCTCTTTTGTCGAGCAAACACAATACACTGATATTTGGGCAAATGACAACTATTTGCAGTTTATGTATGAACGACTCATTTTGATGTATGAATTGTTATCAGATAAAGGTTCAATTTACCTGCATTGCAACCATGAAAAAAGTCACTATCTGAAAGTACTCATGGACGAAATATTTGACAAAGACCTCTTCCAGAATGAAATTATTTGGTACTACAAAAATGCCTCTCGTGGAAAAAAGAGATTAGCCCATGCACATGAGACTATTTTTTGGTATACCAAATCGCCGGACAAATACATTTTCAATCGAGATGAAATTCTAGTGCCTTTTGAAAGCGGAATGACCGAGTGGCGATACAACAGGGGAGGACAAGCAGGAAAGGATATGCCAACAGGTAAAACTCCTGATGATGTGATTATTCAACCTTCGCTTAACACTATGGATCGGGAACGTTCCGACTTTCCTACTCAAAAACCTAAAAATTTAATAGAACCTATTCTTAAAGCCTCGAGCAACAAGGATTCTATCGTTCTTGATTGTTTTATTGGTAGCGGAACCACTGCAGTCATAGCGGAGGAACTCGGTAGGCGCTGGATTGCTGCGGATATCAACAAAGGGGCCATCCAGACGACACTCAAAAGACTACAGAAGTTACCAGAGATGCGGCGCGGCATTGCCCACTATCGTGTCAATAACTACGATGCCAGCACACATTTAGAACGAAGGAATATTGTTATCAAAAAATATGGCGTGCAAACGGACAGGCGAGAAGCGTTTTTTGACGGCACACTGGACGGGACACTCGTCAAAATTATTGACCTTACAAGACCGTTCAATCGATTGGATGTTCAACTTATTAAAGACGAACTCCAAAATCGCCCAGATGAGGCACGCAACATCACGCTGCTATGCAATGGGAGCGAGATCGGAATTCAGGAAGAACTTGTTAAAGAAAACCAGCGACGCGGGATAAACAAATTCATCGTGCGCGATATTCAACGTGATGGTGTGACTACTTATGCGGCTGCCGAAGCAGATGTTAGCTTTGAAAGAAACGGAGAGAGCGTTACGATCACTATTGAAGATTATATGAGTCCAACTATCTTGGGGCGTTTGGACATAGACCGCACCCTCTTCGGCGAACACATTGAGGACTTCCGTGCACAAGTTGATTGTGTGCTAATCGATACCGATTATACGGGCGAGCGTTTCGACATCGTTGAAAGCGATGTTCCACAGAAAAAGGCTGACTTTGTTGAGGGAGAATACACGGTATCGCTGCCGCGTCCTGATGCTCGGGTTGCTGTGAAGATTATTGATATGCTCGGTGAGGAGACGGTTGTTACAGAGTGATGCCGAACTATGCAGTCAAGAACCTTGCTACAACTTAAGGCACAGCCTAACACGAAACCATGCTACAAGAATAGCATCCCGCCTGCTTGCGGGGGGTAGGGGGGTAAGGGTAAGGCACAGCCTAACACGAAACCATGCTACAACGGCACAGCCTACCTATTTTAGAATAGCATGGAAAAAAGACTTGACGCGTTAGGTGTGTTTAAGGTATTTTATGTCTGTGAACGTGAAGAAATAATTTGACATTTATGGTTCAGATGGTGTATAATTGACATTACCTAGGGGAATACCTCCCCGCCCCCCCCCCACAAGCAAGGGGAAACGCGTTGAGGACAGCGAACAGCGATGGCTAACTGGCTTGTTAATGTAGGAGTAAAAGAAGAGAGAAGTGGAGCGATGCGAGTCTGCCCGTATACCTTGTGGCGGTTTCGCTTCTATGTGTCTTTCGCTAACAGCGATATTAACTTATCAGTTGTTACCCCCCCCCCCCAGATTCAACTCTCAGTTAACTTTACACAACCGCTGTTTTCTGATTCCGCGCCCTCTCCAAGGAAGTCTACTCCCGTTATTTCCAAGCAAACATACGCGAATACAACGTATCAGCGACTTTTGCTCGGGGTTTGCTTTTCACTACCTGTGTGTTTCTATCTTGCCGTTCTGTTCGCTTTGCGTCCGCAGTTGTCGCTGGCAAGGTTTCCGAACCTCGCAGTAAAAGCAAAACTAAAAATAGGTTGGGTTGAGCGGGAAAGCCCAGAACCATCTTCAGAATGCACACATCGTCCATTTTTCAAGGCGGTTTCCTGGGTAATACAGATAGCGAAACCCAACACTGAAGTCGCCGCTGGCGTGGTTAAGCGGGGTTGGGAATTCACATCGCATGTAGGTGAATCCGCCACAAAACCCCGCCAGCAGAGAAGAATTTACATTGTCCAAACAATAGTTTCTTTTAGGAGGAATCTAATTCATGTTATCAAATAAAATAACATTTTCTTTCGCAAGTTTAGTAGTCCTGTTAGTATTTGCCTTGCTCCTGGTGCCAACTGCCGTGGAGGCTGCACTTACATGGAATCCTACTACACAACCTGATTTAGACTTCGCTAAAGGTGATAACACGGACCATCCGTTGTCACGCGCTGAGGGTGCCGCCGGGATAACTTTCTCGATAGCGCCCGCCTTACCTGCTCCTTTGAGGCTTGCAAATGTTCAGAATTACCCTAGAATCCAGGGGCATTTCCGGGCAGGCTATCCAACCACAGCATATACGGTAACTGCCTCAGCACCGGGTGAGACCGATATTACGTTGACGTTTAATCTCACTGTACATTCCGATCCTATGTTTAGTGAGAGTAGAATCCCGGCACCCAGTCCAGCGAGGGTAGGGCAGGCGTACAGTCTTGTTTTGCCAGAGGCAACGCAAGAGGACGGCGATACGACGACGTATACACTGACGGTAAGTCTTTACAATGCCATCGGCAGCCCTACTCGGGCCCTTCCCGCCGGCTTAACATTCACAGCATCGACTCGGACCCTTGCTGGCACCCCTACTGAAGCAGGCCACTTTTACTTTACTTATACCGCGGTTGATGGCGGCAGTTATGAGTACGAGGGTGATGTAATGCGTTTTTTTTATCTAAGGATAAACAACGCGGACGGTTCGAGCCCGCCGTTACAGACACCCACACAGACACCTACACCAATTCCAACTGTTGACGATGACATGGACGGCGACACTAACGGCGATGGCAACGGCGGCGATGACGGCGATGGCAATGGCGACACTGGTGGCGACACTAGCGGCGATATGCCGACGGGCGTTGTTGTGGAACCTGGGCCAGGGAAGATAACGGTGTCTTGGACGGGCGGTTCGGCGACTGGGTATGAGTATAGCACCGATGGCGGCGTGAATTGGGTGGCTGTATCGGTCTATCCGTTGGTCATCCGTGGCGCTGCTGGCACTCCGATCACCGTGCGTATCCGTGTAGCAGCCGCAGGCACTACGCCTGCAGGCACGCCCTCTGCGGCTGTGTCTGGGACGCCGATGCCGGGGCGGACGCAGCCTACGTTTGGTGATGCGAGTATTGCCAATCAGATGTTGACTGTAGGGAGGGCAATGCCGGCTCTGACACTTCCGGTGGCGAGCGGTGCGGGTATCACCTACAGCCTAACCCCTGCCTTACCTGCGGGTCTTGCGTTTACGCCAGCGACCCGGGTGCTGAGTGGCACCCCCACAACTGCAATGACGACAGCAACTACTTATACCTACACTGCGACCAACAGCGGAGGCAGTGCCCAGCTGACGTTCACTATCACTGTAGCCCCTGTCCCTGTGGCACCTACGTTTTCTGCTGGTACGGTGATTGCCAATCAGATGTTGACTGTAGGTGTAGCAATGCCGGCTATAGAACTTCCGATGGCAACTGGCACGGGTATCACGTACAGCCTAACCCCTGCCTTACCTGCGGGACTGACGTTTACGCCAGCGACCCGGCTGCTGAGTGGCACCCCTACAACAGCAATGACAGCAACTACGTATACCTACACTGCCACAAACAGCGGGGGTAATGCCCAGCTGACTTTCACTCTCACTGTAGCCGCTGTCGCCCCTGTGGCACCTACGTTTGCTACTGATGCGAGCATTGCCAATCAGATGTTGACTGTAGGTGTAGCAATGCCGGCTCTGACACTTCCGATGGCAACTGGCACGGGTATCACCTACGGTCTAACCCCTGCCTTACCTGCGGGTCTCATGTTTACTACAGCGACCCGGATGCTGAGTGGCACCCCCACAACTGCAATGGCAGCAACTACGTATACCTACACTGCCACAAACAGCGGGGGTAATGCCCAGCTGACGTTCACTCTCACTGTCAATCCCGTAACAAGTGTTCCTGTGTTAGCAGTTGTTCCAGCTAAGACCTACACTGTGGGTATGGCAGTGAGTGAAACATTGCCGATGGCAACGGGGACTGGCGTGACTTACTCGCTGGCACCGGCCGCTTGGAATGGTCTTGCGTTTAATGCGACGACTCGGCTGCTGAGTGGGACTCCCGCTGCTGCGATGTCGGCGACTACTTTTACCTACACTGCGACCAACAGTGCTGGGAGTGACACCAAGACGTTCACTATCACTGTAGCCCCTGTCGCCCCTGTGGCACCTACGTTTGCTGCTGGTACGGTGATTGCCAATCAGATATTGACTGTAGGTGTGGCAATGCGGGCTATAGAACTTCCGATGGCAACTGGCACGGGTATCACGTACAGCCTAACCCCTGCCTTACCTGCGGGTCTCGCATTTACTGCAGGGACTCGGCTGCTGAGTGGCACTCCCACAGGATCTGCAATGGCAGCAACTACGTATACCTACACTGCGACCAACAGCGGGGGTAATGCCCAGCTGATGTTCACTCTCACTGTAACCGATATAGATAATGTGATTCCAAGCAAAGGTTTTGGGGTTCTTGTGCATCCGGGTGCGATGGCAAGCGACACGGGTATTGCCAGTGGCGTAAAGACCATCTCCGTTTCGAATATGGTGGATCTCCAGGATTTCTTCCTGAATGGTGGCACGATTATCGTTAAAGGGCCTGCGGGTGCGGCGGTGGGTGATTTGAAGATCACGGAGATCATGGCTGCCAAGGATGCTACTTTAGGGGGTCGTTCTAAGTATAGCCAGTGGATTGAAGTCTACAACAAGACGGGTTCGGCCATTATCTTTGACGGGTCGCGTTGGATGCTTGACTTTACGCAAGGGGGTGTTCCGGAGCCAGCTGGGGTTTCTTCGTCAGTAGCGGGTCGTGTGGATCTTGTGAGTAATATGGGTAATCCGGGTTTCTGGGCTATCCCGAGCAAGGGGGGTCGCTCTGAAGCGACGACTGCTGCTAATGCGGTGGATCTTGTGTCTATGTATCGGAAGCTGAAGCAGTTCGATGAAGATAATACCGGGCATGCGGATCATGCGAAAGATGATGGGGATCCGGAGCGTTCGGGTACTTGGGTTGCTTCTGGGAGACCGAGCCGGAATCTGTCGGGGAATCGTCTTGGGACACCTGGTACGTATCCTGTGGCAGCTCGACCAGACCCGCCGGTGCTATCGCAAGAGGTGCTGATCAATGAGATAGGCAATAGCAGCAGCGATGCTAACGATTGGGTTGAACTCAGGAACACCACGACGGGTGAGATGAACCTCAGGAAGTGGGAGCTGAATATCGTGATGTCGGTGGATGGTGCTGCGAAAGAGACGCAGTTGGTCTCGTTCCCGGATAACGATAACGTGAAACTCGCTGCGGGGGGTATCTTGTTGATTTCCAACTCGGATCCGACGGCTTCGGGGAATGATCTGGCTGCGGGCGTTGCGATTAACAAGGCAGCGGCGGACCGGGTCAAACGCGGTGTGCAATCCATGTATTACATAGATAGCAACCTGGTTTTACCCAATAGTGGCAAATATAACCTGATCCTTCGCAGTGCGAATGACAAAGAGGGCAAGTCAACGCACATTGTTGATCATGGTGGCACCTATTTCGCTGAGAAAAAGGATGGTAGTTTTGACACAGAGGTGTGGCCCCTTCGGTTATGGGCTGCGGGGCACGGCAACGTGATTGATGGTGCCGATGAGGACTTCCGTGCGGGTCTCGTCTATAAACGGAATGGTAAGAACACGGGTATAGGTGAGAAGCACTGGGCGAAAGTGGGTTTCACGGGGATCGGCTATGACCGCACGGCTGCCAACACCGATGAAAACGGAGGCACCCCCGGCTATGCTAACGATGCCCTCAAAGAGAAAGTTGCGGATCTCTCTGATGCAGAGGTCGCTATCTCTGAGATCATGTTTAGTGCGGGCTCCGGTAGACGTTCGCTCCCACAGTGGATAGAACTTTACAATTCTTCACTGACGCAGGGTGTGAACCTGAACGGCTGGCAACTTGAAATTCAGAACGCACGGGATGAGAACTTAGATGCCCGTCAGAACGCCACGATCACGCTCGGTGCCGTCACCATCGCACCGAATCAGACGATATTGATTGTTTCCACCAGTGGTTCTAACTCAGGCAGAGACCATTTCCCGGATACTCGCACGATAGACCTCTGGACATCACATCGCAGCGAGCTGGACATGGAAGCGCGCACCGATACAGTCCTGAGTGCTACGGGTTTCTATCTGAAACTCACAGATAAGGACAAAAAGGTGGTTGACGAAGTCGGCAACACCGACGGGAATCGCCGCACAAACGATGCACCCGAGTGGGCCCTGCCGATGGGTATCAACAGCGATGGGCATCGCGCGTCTATCATACGTAGATACGAGGATGACATGGCTGCTGATGGCATGATGCAGAGCGGGTGGATCTCCGCACAGAATACGGGGCGCTCCGCAGAAGGCTATAGCGAAACAACCTATTACGGCGATAGAAACGATGTCGGCACACCAGGGCATCACGGCGGGGGACCCCTGCCCGTCTCCCTGGCAAGCTTCCGACCCGCACGAGACACCGCCACTGGCGAAGTCGTCATCCGCTGGAGCACCGAGTCCGAACTCAACAACGCAGGTTTCAATATACTGCGCAGTGAAACAAAGACCGGAACGTTCACAGTCGTCAACAGCAAAGGCATTATCCCCGGACACGGCACAACGGCTGAAAAGCACGTCTATAGCTGGACGGATGCCTCTGCGAAACCCAACCTCGTCTACTATTACCAGATAGAAGACGTCTCCTTGGATGGCACGCGCACCACTTTGCGCACCACGCATCTTCGGGGCAACGTCAACGCTGCGGGCAAGCTCACGACGACCTGGGGCGATCTGAAAACGCAAGACTAAGGGTGTAGCGGCACGCAAGTGTCGCTACATGAACAGGTTCATTCAGGGATACACCCTATTTGAATTAACTTACCAACTACAAATAAGGGCGGTGTATGATGCATACACCGCCCTTACTGTTTAAGCCGCACGAGAAGATGCAAAGCGCATAGTAGGGGTTAGGTTTCCTAAACCTATGGGAGAACCACAAATCGCCCAATGCGAACCGCGGGCAGCGGCCCCCCTTTTGTAGCATAACATGTTAGATTGTGCCACCAGAATGCCCGTGTTTTTTCACAGAAGGTTGCGGGTGTTTTGCCGTAACAATAACCTCGTTTTTTTCTCCAAAACCCCATCAAAACGTATCTGTAGCAGAAACTTACCACCCCGCCCGTTTGAGGAATTCCAATGCCATCAAGGTATGCCCCTCGGCATTGGGATGAACCCCGTCTTGGGTTGTCCAGAGCGCCCCGGGACGGGCAGCAACAGCGAGATTAAAAGCAGTATTTGTCAGTATCAACCGCGCCCCAAATTCTTCAGCAAGCTTGTGAATGCTCTTGTTGTAAGCATCTACAGCCAACGGCCGGGGTATGTCAACATCTTCTTCAATATAGAAAATTTCAAATAGAAAGATCGAGGCATCTAATTCGTTTTTTGCGCGTGTGAGAATCCGTCGATAGCACGCTTCCCAAATAGGCAGATATTCTGCCGTAGAAATACCCTCTCCGTGCTGTCGGCTGGCGTTGTTGATACCGATTTTCACCGAAAGCCAATCGGGCTCTTCAGCAATCACATCAACATCCCACCGACTCTCTAAGCCTTCAACGATGTCACCACTAATGCCTTTGTTGATATAAGTGATGTCCCGTTCGGGGTATTTTGCGGTAATGAGCTCCGTTATTTTACGGACGTAGCCGTGTCCCAACGGTGCGTGTGCGTCCCGCCGCCCACAATCTGTAATACTATCTCCAATAAAAAGCACTTTATCTTCAGATCGAAATAACAAATTGTTCACAAAATTTCTCCTTATGTGCTATACTTATTAGTTATCAGAAAGCGTCTGCCTTCTGACCGGCAACTACAATCTATCACATTTTGGGTGGCATGCCAAATGAAAAACATCGGCGTTCTTCACGTCATCACGGATACGACGCTGCAATCGCGGTTCACACACGTTGAACTGGCGGAATTGGTGATTCAGGGTGGTGCCGACACGGTGCAATTTCGGCAAAAACAGGGAACGACCCGTGAATTAGTAGCAACAGCACAAGCAATGCAGAAGGTATGCAGGGCACACAAGGTCCCATTGATTGTAAATGATAGAGCAGATATCGCGCTGGCTGTCGGGGCGACAGGCGCACATTTCGGACAAGACGATATGCGAGTCTCTATTGGGCGACGGATTTTACCTACGGAAGCCACCATCGGGGCATCTGCACGAACTGCGGAAAAAATACTTGAAGCGATTACTGAAGGCGCTGATTACATTGGGTTCGGGCCGATCTACGGCACAACTTCAAAACCGGATGCGGAACCGGCGATGGGATTAGAACGCCTCCGCCGGATGTGCGACATCGCGGCGTGCCCAGTTATCGCTATCGGGGGCATTGGGGTCGAGACTGCAGGTGATGTCATTCGGGCCGGGGCACACGGTATTGCTGTGATCTCCGCTGTTTGCTCCCATCCTGAACCGGATGTTGCAACACAATCCCTACTGAACGAAATTCAGAAAGCAAAATACCTCGGAACCTACGGAAATGTCCATGAATGATGTAGCAAAAGTTGAAGATACCTTTAAACAGTTCACGGAACTTAATGAGGCTTACACACCAGATCTGGACAAAATGGAAGAGGCATTTGTTCAGAAATTGTGGCATGAGCAGCGGTTCTTTGATACCAATATGGAGGCAATTGATAGACGGACGATTCGTGTGCTAAAACCGGGTATCTGGAACCATAACGAAGGTCCTGATTTCATGCACGCCGAGATTGAGATTGATGGTAAACTCCAAATTGGTGATGTCGAAATCCACGTCCGATCTTCGGAGTGGTATGCGCATAAACATCATCTCAATTCGAGATACAACCGTGTTATTCTGCACGCCGTGTTTTTTAATGACGACTTCAATCTACGGACGCGACTTCAGAACGGCAAACGTATCTCAACTTTAGAGCTCCTAAAATGGATTGCCGTGGATACCGGTGATTTGTATGACGGCACCGCAGATACAGCAACAGCAGAAGGTATCTGTCGGGTTACAGGTAAGCCGCTCAACATGGCTATCCTGAAAGGCGTTTTTGAATCGTTAGGACGTGAACGTTTCTTAGAAAAAGCCGAATCAATGCGTCTGTTGAGAACGCGGCTCGACTTCGAGCAACTCCTCTATGAAGGTATCATGGAGGCACTCGGATATGCACGCAACAGCAAAGCGATGCGCGAGTTGGCTCAACACGTTCCATTCGCGGATTTCGATCAAAAATCCGAGTTAGAGATTCAGGCGATTCTCTTTGGAGTCGCAGGACTTTTGCCATCACAGCGTGAGAAACCGCCGCCAGCTGAGCTAACAAACGATCCAAATATCCGGGCATTAGAGGAATTGTGGCGTGTTTCAGAGTATGCTCAACTGCCGCCCTGTATGACAGAGGCGCGTTGGAGTTTTACAAGCAGGCCTGTTAATCACCCTGTCCGACGTATCGCCGCGATGGGTCAGTTAATCCATCGATGCCAACACGGCAGCCTAATGATGTACTTTCTACCGACGTGTGAAAAGGCTGCAGCTGCGGATACGCGCAAGTCCTTGCAAATTATTGGGAAAGAACTCCGTGAACTACTAACAGTTAAACCTACAGGCTACTGGGAAACGCATTTTAGCTTCGGAATAAATACCCCTCGGAAAGAAGCCCTGATTGGAAATACGAGAGCGGCAGATATTATTGTCAACAAGATACTACCGGTTATTTATATTTGGGCAGTTGAAGCAGAAAGTCAGAAACTCCAAGCAGCGATATTAAGACTCTACAGTGCCTCTCCGAAGTCAACCGGAAATAAAATTATCAGCGAAATTAATAAACAGGTTTTCACTGACGCACAACGCATGCAGCAGTTAAGACCGACAGCCAAAATTGAGCAAGGTATTATCCGACTTTATAAAAATTACTGCGCTGATCGACTCTGCGATCTTTGTCCTATCTTAGAACATGATGCCGTTCTGCCAGAGGAATCTTAGTATGGATGCACAACTGACACCTTTGACGGATGAATCCTACTGGACGACGCTCTGGGATGGGCAACAGCATAAGGTGCGACATCTACGGTGGGCTTACGTGGCAAACCGGCAACTTGCCAAGCTGTTTCATCTCGCACTTGCCGGGTTTAAAGAACCAACCCTGATTGAGGTGGGCTGTGCCGATTCGTTGTGGCTTCCGTATCTCGCTCGCAACTATGAAAGCAATTGCTACGGCGTTGACTTTTCAGCATTGGGGTGTCAACTCGCCGAACGCAATCTTGCGCTTGCAGGCGTGCAAGGCACAATCATCTGCGAAGACCTATTTACGTATGTCAAAAAGCAGGCTGCTGCGTTTGATTTCGTCTACTCAATGGGATTAATTGAACATTTCAGTACACCACAAGCAATTTTGGAAGAGATGTACCACCTCTTGAAACCGGGAGGCACATTGCTTACAATAACACCGAATTTGCGAGGTATGTATACACCGATAGCCCGCGTCGCGAGTCCGAAGCTCCTGGCGACCCACAGCGTAATTCCACCGGAGTGCCTCGCATCGGCCTTACAGGACACTGGCTTTCAAGTGACGGAGTACGGATACACGGGCGGGGCTCTAAAGTTAAGCGTTGTGGATTATTCACCCTGGCGAGCTGTCATTGGCAGATGGGGACACGAAATCCTTTGCAAATGTATTAACCTGACAGATATTGTTATTGGAAATCTATTGGCGGCGATGCATGTGCCGAATCAACAGTTGACCTCACCCTATGTATATGCCCTATGCAAAAAGCCGAATGGTAGTCATCCATCAGCCGTCAGTAAACCTGTAGGTGATGTAGAACATCCGTAACGAACTTATGCATCTTTATATTCAAGGTAAGTTAACCGAAACCGGAGGATATTTCATGAAAACGTTGTGTCTTTTGACAATCGCGCTGTTATGTGTCTCTATTGCTACAGCAGAGGAGACCTTCTTTTCTGCGTTGGAGAGCCAAGCGGAAGTCGAAAAAGAGGGAGCCACTGTGGATGGCGGAAGTTTTGAACCCGGTAAATACGGCAACGGTTTTGTCAGCAAAGCAGTTGGGGATGTTATTCACTTCCCCGTGGAGGATCGCTTCATCAACCTTGACGAAGGGACAGTCGAGTTGTGGGTAACGATGGGATTAGATACCAGTGATGTTGCGGGTGAACTCTTTATGTTCATGACCTATAAACGCGGAACTGATGCCGTATTTCTCCAGTTTAATACAGGTGGAATCGCACAGATGCGCATTAAAAGCGCGGGTCGTGGCATAATGCCAACAGTGCCCCCCTCGACTGGAAAATCGGAGAACACCACCACATGGCGGGGACGTGGGGCCCCGACGGATTAAAACTCTATTTAGATGGCAAACTTGCGGGGGAAGCCGATTTCAAAAAAGGCCCCACCGTGTTCGCGGAAACCTTTGAGATTAACAACGCTTCCCCACCTGACCCAATATTTCCAACGAATTGTGTCGTTGATGGATTGCGACTTTCCGATCATCAGAAAGAACCTGATGCGTTTGTAATGGGCGATCCGGCAGATGTCCAACCCATCGGAAAACTTGCAACAACGTGGGCACGGGTTAGAGAGGGCTTGTAAGCATGCACAAAACAGAACGTCCACTTTTCACAGCCGGAACGGAAGGATACCATACCTTCCGGATTCCCGCGCTTGTCCGATCTAACGATGGAACGCTGTTGGCGTTCTGCGAGGGCAGACGTACAGGCGGCGGAGATTCAGGAGATATTGATATTGTTTTGAAACGGAGTTTCGATAATGGTGAGAGTTGGCAGCCGATGCAAATCGCTGTCTCCACTGGAAGCGATACGGACGGCAACCCAGCACCGGTTGTTGAGAGGGACACAGGTACAATCTGGCTCCTTTTTTGTAAGAATCTCGCTAACGGGGCGGAAGGAAAGATTGTCGCGAGAGAAGCACCGCGCACCGTCTGGGTCACCTCCAGCAATGACGATGGCGAAACTTGGGAGGAACCGCGAGAAATCACAGGGACCACGAAAGATGAAGCGTGGACGTGGTACGCGACGGGGCCCTGCCACGGGATTCAACTTGCAAACGGCAGATTGGTGATTCCGTGTGATCACGTGCTTGGGAACAACCGAGACTACGCGCAATACGGCTACTCACACCTGATTGTTAGCGACGACGGCGGCGAAACTTGGAAGATCGGGGGTAAGGCGCAACCCGGGACGAATGAATCGGCGGTCGTTGAAACGGTGGATGGCGGCCTCTATTTTAACTGTCGGAACTATGTCGCACCGAAACGGCGTGCTTATGCACGAAGTAGCGATGGCGGAGATACATTCACGGAATTCGGTTACGCCGAGGCCCTCGTTGAGCCGATTTGTCAGGCAAGCACGGTGCGGTATACGGATGAAAACCGATACGACAAAAACCGCGTCTTGTTCTCTAATCCTGCCAGCATGAATCGTGAACGGATGACGATTCGCATTAGTTATGATGAGTGTCAAAGTTGGAACAGTGGTAAGGTTTTACATACAGGGCCTGCGGCGTATTCCGACCTCTGTATCGCTTCGGATATGGAGATATGTTGCCTCTATGAATGCGGTGAAAGCGAGGCTTATGAAACGGTGTCATTTGCGAAGTTTGATTTGGCGTGGTTGACGGATGGGGAAGACTCGCTGGTGTGATGCTCTGTTGGGTAGGCGAGGTTCCCTAACCTCGCCTACCAAGAAATAGGGCATTTTGCCGCTTGCAGTCCACCGGCCCTTACCGTAAATACGCCTCACCGCGATGTGTTGCGATCCATGCTTTCAAAGGCACATCAGCGTCCGTCGGTTGCCACCAGCCTTTAATGTTTACACCATCCCCCAGGAGCTGCCGCCGAATCGGGTCGCATTTCTCAAGAAGCTCCGGTGGCATAAGATTATAATCTAAACCCCGTAGCCAACGATAACTATACCCCATAAATAAGACTTTCCGAGTTACATCGGAGAAATTCCAACCGCGTGAGTGCCACATCCGTCTATCGAAAAGAACAGCTGTGCCCCGCTTGACGAGCAGATCTATCGCACCTTCTGGATCCCCATCCGGGTTGTCGTCCGTATTGCGCGGTCGGGTGTCGAGTTTATGGCTCCCGGGAATCAGACGCATTGCGCCGTTATCTCGGTCAGTCACATCACTTAACCAGTAACTCACCTTCAATGAAAGGCGCGGATGGGGTCGCTCCATCTCTGACACAGGTCTTCCCCCGTCCTGATGCCAATGTGCGGCTTTCGCAACGCGAGGAGTATCGGGAGGTTCGGGTGGATACATGATAAGGTGTGAGATGTAAAGTTGGATGTTCCAACCGAGAATGTCCCAAAGCAGTGGGAAAACCTTTTTATTATCGAGCAGATCCAGCAGGATATCATCCTCGATGACAGTACGGAACTTTGACATCAAGGCATGGGGTGCCAGTCCCGTCTTCGCGCGTTCTTCTGCATCAAGCCGATCTGCGACTGCCTCCAAGGCATCTGTCATGTCATGACTTATAGCGTCCTCAACGACGAGGTAACCGGTATCGTTGAACGCTTTGAGTTGCCGGTCAGTCGCGCAGTATTCAAGCCAACTTGTGTCCATTGTTATCCTCTCCAATTTTGCTAATGGAGGCCCTCCGTTTTAATCCGTCCCCACGTGGTTGTGAGTTTTCCAGGAACTTCGACAGCAAACGAGATGCCTTCCATATCTTCCTGAATCTGTTCTTCGGTAAGTGCGATGTTGAGAATACGGAGTTCATCAAGCGTACCATCAAGCCAGACACTTTCGTTTGCTTTCTTACCAATCCAGACCGAGGCTTGATTCTCGTTGATGTCTCCTTTTCGATCAGCTTGTCCATCTTGTTCACCATCAAGATAGATGCGAAGCTCTGTGCCGTCGTACACCATAGCGACGTGGTGCCATGTATCCAATTTCAGCTGTGTTGTCCCTTGGGCAACGGCGGCGGCCCCGGGTGCGGTGTAGACGAATCCGCGAATTTGGCCCCCGGGTGTATCAAAACCCCATCCACTTTCAGCAACAGAGCCTTTCCTTGCAATCGGTGGATGGCCAGCCGGAAACGAATTCGGCTTGAACCAGGCTTCGATTGTCAGTTCATCGCCGCCGGGAAGGAGGCTCTCGTGATGTGGAACTTCAATGAGAGTGCTCGTACCATCAAAGACGAGCGCGCCCCCTTTTTTCCCATCCTCTGTCCATTCAGCATCAATGATTTCACCATGATTCTCAAATTCGGACAGGTCTGTCGCTTCATCGCCTGTCTCTTCATCAAAGAGATATAATAATACTGTCTCCTCTTCGAACGCAGCGAAACAGCTTACACCCAGATAGAGTAAGAAAGCGATGACTGTTAGCATTCTACGCATTTGGAATACCTCCCGACTTAGAGGATCACCTATTTTATTTGTATCGAATTTAAAAGATTTTCTTCTACTATATCAAATAAAGTGAGATTTTGCCACTAACTTTTTTCGGCAACTATGTTTCTTTTATATGAGTACAGGAAAACCCTTGTACTGAGCAAGGCAAGCGTCAGCCAGCTCCAATTTTGCTAATGGAGGCCCTCTGTTTTAAACGCAACGAAACAGCTTACGCCCAGATAGAGTAAGAAAGCGATGACTGTTAGCATTCTACGCATTTGGAATACCTCCCGACTTAGAGGATCACCTATTTTGAGGGTTTTCGCTATAAGTAATGAAATGATGCCGCTGTATAATTGAGAACTTAGGCGAATCGTATGGGTTAGATAGCGCACCACATAC
Source organism: Candidatus Poribacteria bacterium (assembly GCA_965202725.1). Taxonomy (GTDB): domain Bacteria; phylum Poribacteria; class WGA-4E; order WGA-4E; family WGA-3G; genus WGA-3G. The sequence continues at coordinate 831,649 of OZ241845.1, read as the reverse complement.
GCGTATCTCAAAAATTTGGCGAAAACATTATTTTTTCGAAAACCCTTAAAAACTAACAGTTCATTGAAAGGCAATTGGGTGATCCGGCTCTTCGGCGTCCGATAACCCCCTCCGATATTTTTTGTTGGTGATTTTTACCATATCGGGTAAAATCGTTTTTGGACATCGCTGCCTCTAAAATTTTTTGAGGTGCGCCGAGGATGATAAGAGCACCCATCGACACTGCTCAGTCACAGAACCGGGATGACTGAGCTCACCTAAATTGTAACGAAAACACAAGATTTTTCAACTTTTTAAGTTAGCACCTTATATCAGAATATAGAAGGATTGCCATGAAAGCAAATCACCTGAACCTTTCTGTTTGCCTTCCTCCGGCAATCCTTGAAAATTTTGGTTGGCTTAAAGTGGTTCGCCGAAGACGGACACCCGTTTGCAAAAAAAAACGAAAACCACCCTAAACTTTTTTTCAATGTGTATATATATATATACAGAGAAGCACCGAAGTTGCCGGTGAGTCATGCGTTGTAACGCCCTGGGGACACCTTGCGGGTGTTTTTATCCGGAAACAACCAAAGTCGCCCCATGGACGTGATGATTGGGGTCGGTTGACACGATTTGCGGTGGCTACGGATACCCAACGGACCCGCAAAAAGCAGCACAACGAAAATCAAAAGCCTATATATCCGTCAGAAACGGGGTGCTGAGTCGAAAGGCCGCTGAACACTGGGCGGAAACCTTCAAAAACGCAGTTTTGCGGGCGTATGCGGGTGTGATTTTTTCTCTGGACACATTTTTGTGTTTTTGGGACAATATTTTTGAAAGTGTCAGCCTCATGATAACAACGGCAGCTGTAGCTAAGGTAGATGCTATCCGAAAGAGAACCCCGCCCGTTTTTTTATGGACGGGGTTTACCCTCAGGAAAAATTATCTATGAAAACCCTTGAACGGAAAATCCGTGAGCGTCAGCAAAAGGACTTCTGGCGCAAGATAGTCATAATTTTACTTGTTATTTCGGTCTGTTTTGGTGCCTTCCTTGTTTTCTTTCGGGACCTTGCAATTGAAAGATCAAAGGTAGATCGCGGGGCACGTACAGATCTCCGTGTTCCGCCACCCCAAACGAATACCCTCTCTGACCGCTAACGTTTTAACTTTTACGAAGGAGATTGAAAATGAAAACGTCTTTCACGCTCATACTGTTTGTATCCTTAATCGGTGCGATCGCCCTATGGTATTTCGGGGTTCAGCGTCCGGCTGAGAAAAGAATCAACGCGACACCTAAGACGATCTATCAGATAACTCCGATCAGCCCCAATAGCCCACCGGACATCGGGAGTGTCGAGGGGCACGTCACTGTCAAACATGGAAACGCGGCTGATAGGCAATCCCCGCCAGAAAAGGAAGATGTGGAAATAGAAACACCTGCCGAAACAACGGACACACGAATCACAGACACGCTTGAGCCCAGTGAACAAGAGGTGTCGGACACCGACCCGCCAACACATTATCAACAAGAGGAATCCGAGCCAAAGCCTTCGCATGAACCCGCAGAAAGCGATTCCGCAAAGGAACTCATAGAAGCGGCACGCATCGCCCGAGAAGAGGGTGCGAGACTCCAGAAAGAAGCCTATCTAGTGCTTGCGAATCAGCTCAAGACACTGCCTGTAGAAAAACAGGCGATCCTGTTAGAAAAAATGAAAAGCGAGTTTATTAACGCCAAAACGCCTTGGGAAGGTACACCTGCATTTGACAGCAGAGAACAGGCGTTATCCTACTGGCAGATACTCTTGGAAGAGCTTCACGCAGCAGGCTATACGCCGCCATCAGGATATGAATGATGAAAGGACTTCTCTCACACTCCCAGGTTTCCTTTAGGCTTTGGGTCCATCCCCGTAACGCTCGTGCGAACGTCAAAAAAAGGTGTTGCCAAAAATTGTCTTTTGTTGTAGAATTAACCAGTCGCGGTGGGATACACCGAAGATGTCCAACGCTTGTGGCGTTTCTATAAGACCACCCCACCGCAATCGCCTACTTCTCTTAATCTTCCACGCGTTCAATAATCTGTCCGGTGTCTCGATCCCTGAAGATCCGCTTCATTCTGCCGTCAGGCATGCGCTCGTCTTTGAGGTGGGCATAGCGTTCATCAGCCTCCGATTCACTGACTTGTGTACCGGTGGCTTCTGTCGTGCCTCGCCAATCCTGAATTTCAACCGATTCCCACTGTTTGGAATTCGCCGATTTATAGCAGGCATCTATGATAGCGTTGACCACATAACCGTCGTAGAAGGTTTCCATAGGCTCCCGTCCTTCGTCGATGGCGTTGAACATATCAAGGAACATATCCCGATAGCCGAGTTCTGCGATCTCATCACCGACGGGGAAGAGCCACCCTGTATCACTTTCTGCTTTCTCAGCGACATAGCCCCCTTGTCCCACAGCCGTGAATATCTCAAAGCCTGTGCGGAGCCAGTGATTGAGCCAGATAGTTCCCTCGCTACCAGAGACCTCATCGCGTAAATCCATGCCGCCGCGGAACGCCCAGCCGACCTCGAATTGGCCCATCGCTCCGCTCTCAAATCGGATGAGTGCGATGCCGTGATCTTCCGCATCAATCGGATGCACGAGTGTATCCGCCCAGCACATCACCTCAACCGGCCTGTTGTTTTTCCCAACAAAGTTTCGGATGATCTCGATGCAGTGGCATCCCATATCAACGATGGCACCGCCACCCGCTTGTTCGAGATCCCAGAACCAGTCGCTGTGGGGCCCCGGATGCGTCTCTCGGGAACGCACCCACAAAATCTTACCGAGTGCCCCGTTTTGTACAGACTCCAACGCTTTGAGGGTTTTGGGAGGATAGACGAGGTCTTCAAGATACCCCGCAAACACCCCTGTGCTTTCAACGATGTCCAACATCGCTTTCGCTTCTTCCGCAGTACGTCCAAGCGGTTTTGTGCAGAGAATGCTTTTCCTAGCTGCCGCAGCCAGTTCGACGGCTCTCAGGTGTAAGTTGTTGGGTAGCCCGATGACAACAGTGTCCGTCACAGGGTGGTTTATAGCCGCTGCTAAATCGGTTGTTGCGTGAGGGATGTTCCACTCTTTAGCAAACGCCGTTGCGCGTTCTTCGCGTCGAGAATAGACACTTTGAACTCGGTCCGTCCCACGTTGGTTGTGGAGGGTCATCGTATAAAACATTCCGATGAGTCCCGTGCCGAGCATTGTAACTTTATGGTTCTTCAGTTCTGACATTGCTTCTCCTTGAATGGTTGCCAGTTATCAGGGGCGGGGGGTGGTTAAGAGGCGATTGGTAACAATTTATCCGTGCTTGGTGTACGCTGTACGCTATGGAGAAGTAAATTATTACCAAAAACCTATCAACGATGAACCAACACCTGACAACTGATGACGAATAGCTACGGCGCCTTGTATCCTGCGATGACCCCCCAATCGTTAACCGTCCAACAGTGGTTCTGATCGGTGGCATGAACGCCCTTGAGATTTGCGGCTCCGGGTATATTCGATGTCGCCCATGTCTGACCGCCGTCGGTGGTTTGCAGAACAACGTTGAACCCGCCGACTGCCCAACCGACCTTTGCGTCGACAAAGGTAATATCGTGGAGATCGTCGTATGACTCGGTTTTTTGCTGGTTCCACGTCGCACCGCCATCAATGGTATGCAGTATTAAACCCTCCTGTCCACAAATCCAGCCGGTGTTTTCATCAAGGAAGTGAATACCGAAGAGGTTATTATCAAAACCTGGATTGCGTTTCTCCCAAGTTTCGCCGCCATCGGTGGTATGCATGAGTGTTCCAAATGAACCGATAACCCATCCCGTTGTGGGAGAAACGAACCAAAGACCTTCAAGATTGTTCCGGGTTTCGCCGACGCGTGCCCGTTCGGAGCTACCGATCCAGGTTTCGCCGCCATCGGTTGTTTTGAGGATTGTATTCTCTGATCCGGCGATGAACCCCGTAGTTTCACTAATCATCTGGATGCCCATCAAATTTGCGCGCATGCCTCCGCCTCTGCCCCCACGTCCGGGGTTATCGCTGCGTGCCATTTTCCGCGCCCAAGTTTTACCGCCGTCTTCGGTTTTTAAGATAGTGCCTCTGCCGCCGATTATGTATCCTGCGTTTTCATCCATAAAATAGATATGATAGAGCGGTGAAGCCCCGCCACCGCCGAACATACCGGCTGGAGGCCCCCCTCGTCTTTGTCCTGTCCCCGGCGGCCGCATATCAACTTCCATTCTCTCCCAGGTCGTACCGCCGTCGGTTGTCCCTAATATTAAACCGTTATCCCCAACGACCAACCCATTCTGGTTATCCGTGAAATAGACATCGTGTAACATCCCTTCAATGCCGTCGCTGCGGAGGATATCGTCTTCGCGGAGGACAATCCATTCTGCATGAGTGACTGTTGCAAAAGGAAAAAGGAACACTACGCCGAATAAGGTGATAATCGTTCTGAACATAATAATCTCCTTCTTAATTAGCCATCAGCCGTCGGCTTTCAACCGACAAGCAAGAGGTTTCTGGCAAAGTTACATCCTCTTTCTGACCACTGGCTGCTGGCTGCTATTAACCTAACTGAAAAGCCTCATAAATCTGCCGTGCTCTATTTTCAACACTGTCTAAGTAATTCTGACCTATTTGTTCGGTATAAAGTTCGGTTAATTCACCGCTTGCCTCACCGAAGACTTTGGCAAATTTCCGGCACTCTTCCTTATCACTGCCAGAAGCGTAGGCTTTGGTTTTTGCATCCGTGCCGGATTTTCGGACCTCAACACACTTATCACGAAATCTGAGATAACTTCCATCTCCCACAAACCGAACATCCTCAAGGTCATCAAAATCGAGATCCGGCAGGGCATCTGAAAGGATTGCCCGTGCCTGATCCATGTTTATTTTTCCATCGCGGCGCGCAATGGCTATACCCAGGAAAAACAGATCGTTTTTGTCGCGTTTTGCTTCACCTTTCAGCTTTGCTGCGCGCAGTTTTTCCGGGTTCGGTTCAGATTCATTGTAATATGTAATGTCCTCCCTGACATCACACGTTGCAGTGATTTGACTTTCGGCAAAAACAGCGGCAAGGTAATCAGACAAGGGTATATTTTCCTGTTTACAATGCGCAGCGAGTGCCGTGAGAAGCACCATGGATTCGCCTGCCGACTTCTCACGCATCGCAATAGCAGTGCGTCCGCCTTGGCTCCGAATGAGTTCTTCGGGCCCGGTAATCATTCCGCCGCTCTCTTCACCCGCAAAGATAAGCCGAGGGTGTACAGCGAGTGAAATCGTTTCGCCGTAGACATCTTGGATAACGACCGGGGTGTCTGGGGCATCAGCGATCTGCCGTTCAATTTTTTTCATAATGGCGGCAATTTCCTTGAAACCGACCGGTACGTTAATGACTTTAACATCGTTCGCAACACCCCATTGGTCCCAAGCGAGTGCAGAAGGCGTTGTCTTAATCATGAACCGCGGATGGTTTTCCCAGAGCCCAGCAGTTTTGAGTTGCTTCGCATGGAAGTCCATCAACATGAGAAACGCCTGATTCGGCGTGTAAATCGTTAACAGCCTATTATCGCCGAGATCAAGAAAATCAACCCCGAGATGCTCTAATATTTCCGCCCGCGATGCATCTTCTATCTCACAGACGACAAGTCTATCGCCATCTGGATCGGTCGCTTCAATAATTGTCCCAACCGGTTGTGCTTTGAGTTTCGTTGCATAATCCGTGGACGTGACGACATCAAGGATACTAAAATCGCAGCCGAGATCATAAAATTCAGCCTCGTTGGTCTTCGGATTCCGATTGAGTTTCCCGATGTTGTGATAAAGTGGGTCTGCTTCGACGTGTAGCCAGTTAACAGAATCCGCAATGCCTAACCGCTCAAAGATAGCACGCATCGGACGATACATACATCCCCCAACACAATCGATAACAATCGACGGTTTAACTTCGCGGATGAGGCTAATGTTGGCATCTGTAGCGACCCCATTTTTGAGATAACCGACATAAAGCGGCACGCCGTCGTGGAGTTCATCTAATCGTTCAAAATCGATGTGAGGGTCGGTAACAGCACTGAACTGAATAGGATAGCCGTCTACTTCAGCGGTTTTGAGAATATCTTCAATCTTTTTAACAAACCGCATGGACTCTTCGGGTAGGTATTGACTTCCCTGATTGTTGAGGTCTTTCGTCGCGTTTTTAGTGCTGACGGAGTGGCTTGATGTAACATGCTCGCCCCCGTCGAGATCCAACATGAAAATTAAAAAAGATGCCATCCAGATAGGCAGCGTTCCAAACGCTTTCGGTACGTAGGTACGAATGCCTTGTGCGGCTTGGATGCGGGCGATGAACTCAACATATTTTTGCGAGTTGTAACGGACTTCGCACCCTGCAATTTTCTCAACTTGTTTTCCATCTGAGGTTTCGTTAGCGACAAGACTTTTGCCGAGTGTCGCCAAGATAATTCCGATTTGATTAATGGGGAAGCGGGTGTCCCACGGGTATAAAATATTTTGCGGTCCGCGGATACCTGCAGTCGAAACTTGTGCTTCTTTGGCGTAGTTGCGAAACCACTCCCAGAGGTTCAAACGCTGAATGAGCGCCTTATCGAGATGGAACGTAAATGTTTGGGGTTCATCTTGGGGGAAAAGGGGTGTTTTGCTAGCATCGGGTGTATTCTGATCAACGGCTGCGAAGAGTTCGTGTTCCGTCTGGTCCCTTTTATGGCGATAACTTTCATCAACTTTGATAATCATCAACGCCCTCCTTGTACAATTAGCTGGGATTTTATAAACATTTTATCACATCTTCAATTTTTTTTTGAAAAAAAAGAGAGGGATAAGTTGATATTTTCCGCAATGTGTGTAATTAATGCAGGTGATGGAAATCTAAGCCGCCCCGGCGGGTCACCAGATGGCAAAGATCTCGCTTTTCTCACTGGAATTCCCGAACGTGTGCAAATTAGTATTCTTAACGTCAGCGCGCGTAATCAGGAAGGGCTCTTCCCCAAACCGGTAAGACCTTCTTGGATGGACGGGGGTGTTGCCTTGTCTCCCTCGGGAAAGAAACTTGCCTTTCCTTGGTTTTATAAGATGCTACTGAAGGATTTCATAAAAACGGAGACTGTCCATACGCTGAACCGAGATGGCACAGGACTCCAACAAATTGTTCCTGACGGGTCCGAAAGTTGTGAGTCTTGCCTGGGCACCACGAGGAGACGATCACCTTTACATTCAAGCGGGCGATGTGCAGGAAATTAATTTACAAATCTTCAAAATTGGGATAGAGGGTGGTGAACCGAGGTAACTGACGCATATGGGCATGGAACACCATTTAGGTGGATGGTTCGATCCCACTTATGCCTTGCCTGTGCTCCCACAACCGAATTTGCCAAGAACGCCGTGGGAACACATAAGACAGAAATAGTATTCTGTAAGCCCTACCGTTCCCGATCTGAAACGATCAAGTCAAACGAATTGCTTTGCCACCCGCCTTGCATAACGATATTATCTCTCGTTTCACGCAGGCGATTGACCATACGTGCCTTCATGCGACGGAGGACATGCTTGTAACCGAGGTGATTCGCTAAGTTATAGAGTTCGTGCGGGTCACTTTTCATGTCGTAGAGTTCGTCTTCGCTATAAGGGTTGTAGACGTACTTCCAAGAATCCGTCCGCACCATTCTGACGGTAGCGAGGGTCGGCTCGTAACCGTGAAATTCGGCGAACACATCATCGGGCCAGTTTTCAACAGTCTCCCCGCTTAACAAAGGCACAATGGATCTACCGTCGAGGTTATCAGGACCTACTGCGCCACCGAGTTCCAAAAAGGTTGGCATGAGATCTACGAGGTTCACAAATTGATCACACGTCGTCCCGGGCGATGTTGCGTCGTGCCAGCGAATAACGAGCGGAATGTGGTGTGTCTCCTCATACATGTGGAAACCTTTGTTGAAAAGCCGATGGCTGCCGAGCATATCGCCGTGGTCGGTTGAAAAGATAATAATCGTATTTTTCGCCAAATTGCTTGCCTCGAGGTGGTCGAGGATTCGTCGGATCTGATCATCAATGAAAGTACAGTAGCCCCAATAAGCAGCGATGACTTTCTGCCAATCAGACCATGTTAGGTGACTGGCATTCCAACGAAGCATCTCTTTCTGCTGAATGAGCGGTTTATTGATAAACTGCTCATCAAAGTTGCCCCATCGTTCAACGCTATCGGGATCGTACATTGTGTCGTAAGGTGCAGGCACCACATACGGGAAATGCGGTCCGAAGAAATTTGCGGTAATCATAAAGGGTTGCTCAGCATCCGCATAACCGTCGATTAATTCGATCGTTTTATCTGCCGTCCACGCCTCCATTGTCCGTTCTGCGGGAAGTGGGTGTCTGCCATAGAAAGGTGCCCGGTCTCCCCATTCAAAGGGTTGAACAGCATCTCTATCAATTCGGAAGTCGATGCCATCATCCCGAAGCCATTGATGCCACTCGCGATACGGATGCCACTTGTCGTAACCCCAGAATGCCGTGTCGCCTTCTTTGGCGAGATGCCACTTACCGATACAACTCACCCAATAGCCTACGGCTGCCAAAAGTTTCGGGTATGCCGGTTTGTCGAGAATTTGGTTTGCAAACACACCGTTGAAGTTCCCCATATTCGATAGCTGCCCGTGGTTGTGTGGATAAAGTCCTGTGAGGAGCGACCCGCGTGCGGGTGAACAGAGCGCGATTGGAGTATAGGCGTTTGTAAATCGTATACCTGTCGCAGCGATTTCGTCAACGGCAGGTGTTCGGCAAACTGGTGCACCATTGCAACCGAGGGAATCATAACGTTGTTGATCGGTGAGGAGAAAGAGGATATTGGGTTGTCGTGCCATATTACTCCTTTTCGGGTATTTAGTCCTATAGAGATGGAGGCGTAGGTTAACAGTCTCCTATGCTACACATTAAAATTGTCCAAACGCTTGTCAGTATAGTCGATGAGCAAGAAAACAGCAATAGGGAAATCAACAAAGGCACTCAGTTTTCAGATCTCTGTTGTGTGCTTGCCCCCCCATCCTTATTAATGGTAGGAAAACTGTTGGAAGACGCGACTGGTTTCAAAGCGATGCTGAAGTTCAGTTTTTGAAAAAAACCAAAGCAGTAAGCGATATTCTACAAAGGCGGCAATGCAATTCCCTACTGCTCCCGCGAGAGCCACGATGATCGGATCAACGACCTTTCCGAGCGCGATGACATACGGTGGTGTGGGCAACGGGAGTATCGTACAGGCAACGCTCAGATACCCGAAGAAACCGATCAATTGGCTATAACGGCTGCCTCCAAGAAAGAGGTAACCCAATGTGAACGAGAGACTCATTCCGATTGCTGTGAAAATCCATTTTCTCATAAACTGTATTGTGGTTACAAGTACATGGGAGACGGTAACTGCCTTAGGATTCAAGCGGGTTCAGATACGATAGCGATGTTCTTCGGTCCCTTGAAGCCAAGTCCAATCCGTTCAAACCGGACGGAGTGTCGGCGATAGAAGACCTCAATTGCCGTTAGCAATTCATATTGCCCGCGCCGGTGTTCATCCCAGAAGTTGCAGCACGGAATTATGACAGCGGGACGAATGAGTGCTGCCTCGCCCAATTGCCGCAACGCACCATCGGGATGGAGTCCGACTAACAGGTCATAATAATCCGCCATATCAGGATCAAATTGTTCAGGTCGATGCTCAATACCTTTGAGTACGGTGCGGCGAGGATCAATGAGTTCACATTCAAAGTTCTTCTTTTTTTTCAGGAGTCGCGTCAATACGCCTTTTCCCCCTGCAACATCAGCAACGGACTGAACCGTATTGCCGTAGCGTGAGGCGATAAACTCTGCGACGACTTCAAATCGTTGTGGGTCGCCATATACGGGGTGTTGTTTTCTACTCATATCAAATTCTCCGGATTCAATGCTTCCAATGCGGGGTGGACAAACCTGCCATCCTTGCGAATCAAGTTTCCATCAAAGGACATTTCGCCCCCCCCATATTCCGGAGTTTGGATCATCACCATATCCCAATGGACAGCAGAACGGACACCGTTATCCGCTTCCTCGTAAGCCTGCCCGGGAGTGAAATGGAAAGATCCAGTGATCTTTTCATCAAAGAGAATGTCGAGCATCGGATTTGTGATGTAAGGGTTAAACGCAATAGCAAACTCCCCGATATAGCGTGCGCCTTCATCGGTATCAAGAATGGCCTTGAGTCTTTCAGTGTTATTCGCGGATGCTTCGACGATTTTGCCGTTCTTGAAGCGGAGTTGGATGTCAGTAAAGGTTGTCCCTTGATAGATTGTAGGGGTGTTGAAATGGATCGTGCCGTTGACTGAATCTCGAACGGGAGCCGTGAAGCATTCACCATCGGGGATATTCTTCTCGCCAGCACAAGGGATAATCGGAATGTCCTTGATGCTGAACCGCAGATCGGTTCTCTCACCGACGATGCGGACCTCATCCGTTTCTTCCATTAAGGACTTGAGCGGAACTATCGCTTGCTCCATCCGGCTGTAGTCAAGTGTGCAGACGTTGAAATAGTAATCCTCGAACGCCTCAGTACTCATCTGCGCCTGCTGTGCCATCGCTGGATAGGGCCATCTCAGGACAACCCACTTCGTCTTCGGCACGCGGATATCATTGAGAGGTTTCAGCCAATACCTTTGATAGCGTTGCAGTGCTTCCATTGGCACGTCAGCCATTTCTGAGATGTTATGGCTGCCGCGTATGCCGATATACGCTTGTACGTTTTCTATACGATATATTTCGCATTCACCCATCAATTGGATGCCAGCATCATCTCCGCCGAGAATGATTTCACGTTGGATACGATTCTGTTTGAGTTCGACAAGCGGAATCCCCCCAGCTTTTCGCACAGCACGGATGAGGGCAATGACCATTTCCTGTGGAATGTCAAGGCCTTCGATGAGTACAAATTCGTCGGGTTGGATCTTGGTGGAGTGGGTTGTGAGAACGTTTGCGAGTTTATCAAGTCGTGGATCGTGCATAGCTGCCTCTATTCGTAGTACATAATTTGATTTAGGACTTTTTCTCTGATAATCATCACTACAGATGCCCACGATATTTTATGTGATCGGAGGCGTAACAGATGTGTGCTACCGGGGGCATCATTGGCTCCTAACCCTGATTCGATAATTTCTGTCCGCGGATCCTGTTCAAGCCGCTTGGCAATTCTATTTTCTAAACGCTCAGGAGAACGGATAGCAAGGATATTTACGATCTCCGCCGATTGTAGATCCAACAGAAAATCGACGTTCCAGTGCAAAGTTTTACCGTGTTTCGGTAGTAGATCCGGGGGGCCCAAACCACATTCTGCGAACCGAGTGATCATTTCTTCCCGGATAGCGTGTGGCGGTTTATTACCACTCCGAGTTGTGTGTCTGATAAGCCGTCGAGCGAGTGAGGTTGCCCCTTTTTCCGAAAGCGCAGAACCTACATAGCTATAATTACCAGCAGGTAGCGAAATACGTTTCCCATTCTTGAACCGCCCGAATTGTACTACCGCATCTTCTTTGAGACGAATCCACAAAAGATACGTTCCCGCCTGCGGCGGATTGCCGATGATATGGATGCTCGGAATTTTCATCGCACAATTTAGGGTATCTCTCTGTCAGGTGTGGGATATATTGGTCTTCCAATTTTTCAGTTTTCAAGGTTCAAGAGGGCGTGTGTAAAGGCATCAATGCTTGATGCTTGTGTGGCGACTCGGTGTAGCTGATCCAGACGTTGGAGATCATCAATGGCACCGAGAAAAGGCTTTAGCTTTTCTGCAACATCTATTTGGAATCGTATCTCTAACACCGTGAGAATTGCTTCAACTGCGTACTGTTTTTTGCCTTGTTCTATGCCTTGTTCTATGCCTTGTTCTATGCCTTGTTCTATGCCTTGTTCTATGCCTTGTTCTATGCCTTGTTCTATGCCTTGTTGTAGGATATATCGGTAAGTGGATGATTCTAACATGGGTCCCTCCATCAGATGCTGGATGTCGGCAGGGTCAACGATTAAACCGCTCAAAACCCATTGCCATAGTAATAAATCTTTCCGAAGCTCTGGTTCCAACGACAGTGCACCCGTGATTTGATGACATTCCTCAACCCATTCAACCGCGGATACCCCCGTTCGCGGACGCATCAAGGGCGCAAATGCCATCAAGGAAGTCTGCCCCGTCTCAAAAATAGACTGGTCTTCAAGTTCACTGAGCCGGATCACTTGATACTCTATCTCAACCTTGTGTCCGGGAAACATTTGACTATACCCGCCGGGGTCATTCTGACCCGCATCCGGGCTCAGATAGATAGTGTAAGACAAAATCGGCAAGCCATATCTTTCAAAGCATCGCCCGAAATAGCCAACCTTGCGTTGGAGTATCTCCGCCCGCGCCTCCCTGCTGACTTGGAATTCAACATGCACTAAAACCTCTTGTGCCTCAACAAGCGTCTTCGCCAAAACGTCCATACGGCGTATCTCAACGGTGGGAAGTTCAGTCTCAAGCTGCTCAAGGAACTTCAGCCCTGGGATTTTGGTCAGGGCCCGCAATAATTCTTCGGTGAACGTTCCAAAGATATGTTTGCTGACGATATCGTATCGGTTGTGTGGTAATTCGTCAGAACGTTAGTTTAAGCTATCTTCCATATTCAGATTATACCCCGATGTGTTGCTGAATGTCAACTTTTTTAGAATTTGGGTCTTGAAACGCAAAAGAAAGAAAATCTGAGGTGTAAGCGTATGAGGCTTCAGCGAGCCTATACGCTAAGCCGATCGACAAATTGTTTCCACTCTTCTTCTGTCTATTCCAAGGGGCTCTGAAAAGGATGCTCGGAATTTTCATCGCACAATTTAGGGTATCTCTCTGTCAGGTGTGAGATATATTCGTCTTCGAACTTTTCAATTTTCAAGGTTCAAGAGGGCATGTGTAAAGGCATCAATGCTTGATGCTTGTGCGGCGACTCGGTGTAGCTGATCCAGACGTTGTAGATCGTCAATAGCACCGAGAAAAGGTTTTAGCTTTTCTGCAACATCTGTTTGGAATCGTATCTCTAACACCGTGAGAATTGCTTCAACTGCGTACTGTTTTTTGCCTTGTTCTATGCCTTGTTCTATGCCTTGTTCTATGCCTTGTTCTATGCCTTGTTGTAGGATATATCGGTAAGTGGATGATTCTAACATGGGTCCCTCCATCAGATGCTGGATGTCGGCAGGGTCAACGATTAAACCGCTCAAAACCCATTGCCATAGTAATAAATCTTTCCGAAGCTCTGGTTCCAACGACAGTGCACCCGTGATTTGATGACATTCCTCAACCCATTCAACCGCGGATACCCCCGTTCGCGGACGCATCAAGGGCGCAAATGCCATCAAGGAAGTCTGCCCCGTCTCAAAAATAGACTGGTCTTCAAGTTCACTGAGCCGGATCACTTGATACTCTATCTCAACCTTGTGTCCGGGAAACATTTGACTATACCCGCCGGGGTCATTCTGACCCGCATCCGGGCTCAGATAGATAGTGTAAGACAAAATCGGCAAGCCATATCTTTCAAAGCATCGCCCGAAATAGCCAACCTTGCGTTGGAGTATCTCCGCCCGCGCCTCCCTGCTGACTTGGAATTCAACATGCACTAAAACCTCTTGTGCCTCAACAAGCGTCTTCGCCAAAACGTCCATACGGCGTATCTCAACGGTGGGAAGTTCAGTCTCAAGCTGCTCAAGGAACTTCAGCCCTGGGATTTTGGTCAGGGCCCGCAATAATTCTTCGGTGAACGTTCCAAAGATATGTTTGCTGACGATATCGTATCGGTTGTGTGGTAATTCGTCAGAACGTTGGTTTAAGCTATCTTCCATATTCAGATTATACCCCGATGTGTTGCTGAATGTCAACTTTTTTAGAATTTGGGTCTTGAAACGCAAAAGAAAGAAAATCTGAGGTGTAAGCGTATGAGGCTTCAGCGAGCCTATATGCGCCCAGAGTCAGATAGTGTCTATATCGTTCCTTGGCTACGCCTTGATTTACCACAATAACTCAGAGCCTTCTCTTGCCCGTTCACTCTGGAAAGGGGTTAACAACCCTTGTGATGTGTTCTGGATTTCATTTGCTAACACAACAGAAGCAAACAGCATCCTAGTGATTCTCGGCACTTCATTAAACATTTCAATCCGCACACAGCAAGCCTTCTAAATTTCTGTTAAAGTTTAAACCGGATCGTCGGTGCGTGTCAAGTCCTATGAGTGTATTGTCTATAGATTAGCACTTACGAAGTTTCGTGTCAAAAATTTTGCACTGTTTTAAATGTTGCATGAGATAAAATATTGTGCTATGCTCTAAGGCGGAGAACGAAATTAAAAATGAGAACAACTTCTGATGATGGAGGCGAGGGAAACCGATGTCACATACGCAAGAAATTGGTTGGAACGCAGTTAGTAAAACAGGAGTCGTTGCAGCTGGTGGTGCCGAGGCTGTCGACGCCGGGCTTAAGATTCTGGAGGCAGGTGGCAACGCGGCGGATGCAGCAGCGGGAATAATTCTTGCACTTAACGTTACAGATCACGGGGAATGCTCTATTGGCGGTGAGGTGCCTTTCCTTATCTATGACGCAGAAAAACAAGAAGTAAAATCGCTCTCTGGCCAAGGACGTGCACCCCTTTCACAAGATGCTGTCAATTGGTACATGGAAAACGGAATTCCGAACGGCGACATCAAAATGGCACCTGTGCCGTCGGTTGTGGACCTCTGCACGACAACACTCAAATTATATGGGACAAAAACATTTGAGGACATCGTGGGGCCTACACTGGCGCTTCTGGATGCGGGTGGCGCGGATTGGCACGCCAAATTGGGGGTTACCCTCCGTCGGATGGTCGAAGAAGAACGAAAAACCCCTGGGAGTCGCGAGGAAAAGGTGCAAGCAGCAAGCAATCGGTTCTATGGACGGAACGGCGTTAATACCGACATTGCCGATGCTTTGGAAGGTTTTTACATTGAAAAGGGAGGCTTCCTTCGTAAAAGAGACCTCGCTGCGCACGTTACGCTCGTTGAAGAGCCCGTATCAGTAGAATATCAAGGGTATACGGTGTACAAGTGCGGTCCGTGGACCCAAGGCCCCTATCTCTGTCAGGCACTACGGTTATTGGAAGGCTTCGACCTCAAAGCGATGGGACACTGCTCAGCAGACTATGTGCACGTGGTTACAGAAGCACTTAAGCTGGCGATGGCTGATCGTGATGCCTACTACGGTGACCCAGAATTCGTGGATGTCCCATTGTCTGGTCTTCTGTCGGATGCCTATACTGACATCCGTCGACCTTTAATTGATATGGACACAGCATCGCACGAAGCGAGACCGGGAGATGTAGCGAACATGAAACCGCTAAAAGCGGAGGGCCTGTTCAGACCCGGTGTAGGGGGAACAACGACCTGCGTGGTTGCTGACCGATGGGGAAACGTCGTCGCTGCTACGCCGAGTGCCAACGTCTATCATGCTGGAGGCATGGTCGGTCCGACAGGTGTCAGCTATGGTAACCGCTTAAGGAGTCTCAATACAACGCCAGGGCACCCGAACTGTATCCAGCCCGGAAAGCGCCCGAGAATTACGCTTACACCTACGCTGGTACTTAAAGGTGGATCCCCGATCTTGGCAATCAGTGTTGCGGGGGGTGATCTCCAGGACCAAGCGACGATGAATGTACTACTTGACTTTATTGAGTTTGACATGCTACCGGCAGCTGCAGTCACAGCCCCACGCTTTGCCACCTCGCATCATGAAGATTCGTTTGACCCCAACCCTAACCGTCCGCAGACATTTGGACAAGCAGGTTCGTTGATGATTAATGACAGTGTGAGCGAAAGTGTACGGCACGAACTCACCAATCGCGGACATCAACTCAGGGCGCACAGCGGTGCTATTGCAGTACCCGTCATGCTCTATATAGATAAGGGTAACGAGACGTTCTATGCTGCTGGCGATCCAGCTACAGGGAGGCACGCGGCGGGATTGGGGTAAAATGAGACCTAGAATAGGCTGACATTTCCGCAGTATGTAGGCTTCATACCTTTCCGTCCACTGTAAAATGAGACCTAGAATAGGCTCACATTACCTAAGACGTATTGTTTTTTCCGTTAAATATGGGTAGCACAACCTAACAGGTTATGCTACAAAAGAGTAACATGCGTAAAGCATATCAGAATTGTTTTAACATCTACCACTATGGAGTGTCGCTAGAGTAACATGCGTAAATCATATCAGAATTGTTTTAACATCTACCACTATGGAGTGTCGCTAGAGTAACATGCGTAAATCATATCAGAATTGTTTTAACATCTACCACTATGGAGTGTCGTTAAGGACAACCGCCGGTCTGGATTCTAATACAGACACATCTGCATGTTCCTCTTAGTAGCAGCCCATTCACCATCTAACATTGCATACCAACTCTTTACGATGATATGCCGTCTGAAGATACCTTCAAATCATTTCCACCTCCATTCGTGTTTAGCAATCAAGTTATCGTTTACGAACAATAAAGGAATTGAAAATCCTGCCTTCATACGGCTCTAATCGCCGGTAATATTCTAATCTAAACAATCGTTGCAGGATTTCAAGCAGTGCTTCTGTTTTCCAGAAAGAGAAAAACCGCTTCGGCTCATATATATCGTGCTTCCAGATACCTTCAAAGTCTTCGTCCCCCCAAATACCGAGATACATTAAACCGTTTTCGTTAAGTCTCCCTGAAATTAAACCCAAAACCCGATCAAAATTCCGCTTCGGTATGTGTAAGAGACAATTCATGGTATAGACTGCGTCAAAACGCTCGTTTATTTCGTCAAGATCGTAGCAATTCAAGACTCGCGCAGGGACTCCCTTTTCCGCAGTGAGTTTCGCCATCGTTGGCGCATTGTCCACTGCCAAAACTCTGAACCCTTGCGATTGAAAAAACTCGGCATCCCGACCGTGGCCACACCCAATTTCAAGTAGCGTCTCCCGATCTTCAGCCTTCAATAATTTGAGAAACTCTGATCGCTCTTTCCCCTTAAATTCGTCAGGAGAGCGCGATGCTCTTTCATGGGCGTACTTTTCGTACGTTTTAACAAGTGTATCCGTGAAATGCATCATGTTGGTGAACTCTCCTAACAGAAGGTGCAACTATGGACAGCGCATCAACCATCAAAATCGACTATTTCCAGTCGACTTCTGGAGGATAAATTATGGAACTT
The DNA here is from genome assembly GCA_965202725.1 of Candidatus Poribacteria bacterium. GTDB lineage: Bacteria > Poribacteria > WGA-4E > WGA-4E > WGA-3G > WGA-3G. The sequence goes on along the minus strand of OZ241845.1, from coordinate 814,389 downwards.
CCGCTGCCTGCCCCTTTAAAATCGCTCTCGTCAAACCAGTCTTTGACGGTATCCCGCCACTTGATGAAATGTGGGGCTTTCAGATGCTCTTGGAATGCTGCTTCGTCTACATATACCTCATAAAGCCAGATCCGATTCGAATCGGCACCGTCTTGAATCACATCGAATCTCAAACAACCCGGTTCGTTCTCAACGGAGCCTTTCGCGTCGGCTATCATGGATTCGATGAACGCTTCTCTGTGACCTTCTTTAATCTGAATCGGTGCGATGATAACAAACATAATGTTTCTCCTCCTATAAAGGATTTTCACGTCTGATTTCTTTCCGGTTTCGGCGTAATGGTTCCGAACTGACACTAGCCTATCACACTCGGAAATAGATGTCAATTGAATGCCGCTGCGTGACAACCCATTTGAATTTGACATCAATTGATAAAAATAGTATGGTTAAACTCTTCTTATAGAAACGGGATAAATGAACGCGAGTTCAACTTAAGCGTGTCATAAATCAACCAGCATCCTGTCAAAGGAGTCCTTTCATGAAGTTCGGTATGAAATTACAACTCACTGTTGTCTGTGTCTTGTGCCTTTTGTTTTTGTCAGTTTCCGATGCGACCGTTCCTTCCAAATACGCGAAACAATCCACCGAATGGTTTCAAAGCAAGGCAGGCCGCCGCATTGCTGACAATGTCCTCACATGGCAGACACCGTACGGCAGTTGGCCCAAGAATAGAGACACGGCATCTGAGCCGTTTGATGGCAAAGGTGATGCCCTACACGGAACGTTTGACAACAAAGCCACCACTGGCGAACTCCGGTTCATCGCCCGTGCGTTTCGTGCGGCAAACGAGCCGCGCTACCGAGAAGCATTTCTCAAAGGTCTTTCCCATATCCTTGCAGCGCAATACCCGACGGGCGGGTGGCCTCAGTTTTATCCGCCAGGTAAAGGCTATCGTCGCCACATCACTTTCAATGACGGTGCTATGACGCGAATTCTCGAACTTCTCCGAGACATCTCCGAATCGTCAGACTATGGGTTCTTGGAAATGGCGTACCGCACGAAGGCGAAAGCCGCTGTAACCAAGGGTATTGACTGCATCTTACGCACACAGATCAAACAAGATCATAAACTTACTGCTTGGTGTGCGCAGCATGATGAAAAAACACTTGAGCCTGCGTGGGCGCGTTCCTATGAGCCACCATCACTCTCAGGTGCTGAAAGCGTCGATGTCGTGCGCTTTCTGATGTCAGTTGAAGAACCCACGCCAGCAATCATCGCCGCTGTCGAGGGGGCTGTTGAATGGTTCAGGCGTGTCACAATCCACGGTATCCGCTTGGAGAAGTTTACTGACGCAACAGGGAAGGACGATAGGCGAGTCGTGGCGGATCCCAAAGCTGGCCCGCTCTGGGCGCGCTTCTACGAGATCGGCAGCAACCGGCCCATCTTTCTCGACCGCGACTCGGTGGTACGCTACTCGTTCTCCGAGATCGGACAGGAACGCCGCACCGGCTACGCCTACTACGGTAGCTGGGCCACTAAGTTACTCACAGATGCGTACCCTCGTTGGAGAGAAAAACACAAACTCCCGAAGGAATGACCCACCTAAAATTTACATTCTACGTTGATGTGGCTATCAGCGCTTTCGGCTTGTTGTCATTTAATTCAACTCAAACCGCCTGTGCTCAAAACACACATTGCGTAAGTCCTATTCAATTCAGCTGAGGTTAGGAATAAACCACATTTTTGACAATTGTTGGACGAATTTTTGAGCGTATGATGTTCGTGCGGAGACACCCCTTTTCAAAAAGGCAAAGGAAATTCTGCCCTCAGGAAACCGAATAAATCCTGCCTAAAAGAGAAAGGGCAACTTGACGAGCAAACATCTAAATGATATGATGGTGTCCCGTGATAAAGTAATTCCGGTGAGACTCATTTTTAAGTAATCACCGGCCGATAATTCGCTAACTTTCGCACTAAGAATAACGAAGGAAGGGATACAGATGACAACCTTAAAACTATTATGTATCAGTTTAATAGCTGCTCTCCTGATGTTTGTAGGGGGCAGCACTGCTGAAATTGATTTTCAAGCTTGCGTCGGGATGTGGCTCTTTGATGAGGGGCGTGGTGGTGAAGCCGAAGATTCTTCCGGGAAGGGCAATCATGCCACGATTGAGGGCGACGCAAAATGGGTAGATGGCAAGTTTAACAAGGCTTTAAGCCTTGACGGCTCAGACGATTATGTAGAAATTCCGCACGATGATACTTTAATGGTTGGTGCTGAACACACGATCGCGCTTTGGTTTAAATTAGACGCGCCTCCCGCTAGCGGCATGGGGGTTATGACCAAAGACGATTGGGCCCCTGGATTTTGGTGGGATGGGGGTACAATCCGGCACCACACGCATGATCCAGGGGGCACGCTTCACTTTATAGACGCGCCTTGGAGCCCAGATACCGATTGGCATCATGTTGCGGTTACCTGGGATGGTGATGAATTTGGCGTATATCTGGACGCTGTTTCGATCGCTTCCGGTATCACTACGCCCGACTTAGGCAGGAATCCATTAACCGACAAACCTTTTTTAATAGGTATCTATTTAGCAACTGGACAACACGGTCAGTGGGGTGAGTTTTTCGGTGGCGTTGTTGACGATGTTGTCATCTTCAATGTGGCACTCGACGAGGATGATATCGACACCCTCATGACAAAAGGACTAAAAGTAGCCGCCGACATTGAACCTTCAGGGAAACTCGCAACGATTTGGGGCGCGATGAAAGCCTATTAGCCGACTCCGATGAATAAGCTGGAAGTTCTGCTTGACGTTGCATACGCCTTATGCTAAATTAGCTTTGCCTGTCCAGCGCAGGCACTAACGGAAGGGACATGTACAGGTAATCCACTCAAATCCTCCACAGGAGAATTGTAAATAGGACTAATGGACGAAATTGGGATTTTCAATGTGTCGATCGAACAAGCCGATCTCTAAAATATAATGAACGACTGCCCCGGCTCTGTGCTCGGTTTGACACCTGTCACTCCCCAGTACCCTCTAACGACAACGTGGGCAAATATTAAGTCGCGGTAACTACGCCACTTATCACAACAGTGGACGGGGTGAAAACTCCGTCCCGCCCAACCGTTTCCTTAATCCCATGATGCCCTTCAAATCCATCCTTGTGTCCCTCATATTGTTTCATACCTTACTCACAATTGCCGCACCTCTCTACAAGCCCGAAGCAGCACGGTTGTATGACGCGGGGATTGCGGGCTCTAACGGGCATTCTTCAAATCCATGTGGACAAACGACATTGCAACGGTTCGTAGCATAAATACAGCTGCGAGTATAAAAGATGTACTCGATCGGCAACAGAATAAGATCATACGGATTGATTTAAAAATCATTCAAATCGGTAATTTTATAACGTGGAATTTTCACGCAAGAAGTACCTCTTATCACAGAGATCACAGAATCACAAAAATCACAGTTCAGACGATTACCATTAGGAGAACGAAATGCCTGACGCTTTAACCCGTGGTGTCACTTTAAAATCAGTTATATTATCTCTTATCCTTATCCCGATCAACTGCTACTGGGTTATGTATACGGAGATGGTCTGGTGGGGTCTTTTTCCGACAACGATGTCTCTGTTCTTCAATGCTATCTTCTTTGTGTTTGTGATTACGCTCCTGAACCTGATCGTCCGCCGGATAAAGCGCCAGTGGGCAATGACACACGGTGAGCTGCTTGTCATCTACGTGATGCTTTGTATGGCGAGTGCTATCGCCTCACACGATCATACACAAGTTTTGATTCCGATGATTGGACACGTTTTCTGGTACGATACACCTGAAAACGAATGGCGGGAACTTCTCCACCGCTACATGCCAACGTGGGGCACTGTCCAAGATAAGAGGATATTAGAAGGCTTTTACGAAGGACAAACAACACTTTATCGCGCAGAGGTACTACAAGCATGGTTGGGGCCGGCGCTGTGGTGGACGAGTTTCATTGTAGTGCTTGTGTTCGTTATGCTCTGTATTAACGTTGTGCTGCGGAAGCAATGGACGGAGCGTGAAAAACTTGCCTATCCAATTATTCAATTGCCGTTAGAAATGACGCGCGACAGTGGGGCAAAGTTCTATCGAGGCAGAGTATTTTGGACAGCCTTTATCCTTGTCTCGCTCCTTAATATTGTGAACGGGTTCAGCTATCTTTTTCCGACAATCCCGATTATCGGTGTCCGGTTTCGGAATATCAGCCATTTTTTCACTGACAAGCCGTGGAGTTCTATCGGTTGGACCCCTTTTTCCATCTATCCGTTTGTTATTGGACTCGGATTCTTTATGCCTCTGGATTTGTCGTTTTCGTGTTGGTTTTTCTACCTGTTTCGAAAGATGCAACGGATTGTCGGGGCAATCATTGGCGTTCGCGGATTACCCGGTTTTCCGTATGATCGGCAGCAGTCCCTGGGGGCGTATCTCGGTTTGGCAGTTTTCGCGATATGGGCAAGCCGGAAGTACCTTGCAGAGGTTTTCAAACAAATATTTACAGGGCGTTCGAGCCTTGATGAATCCGTTGAACCGATGCAATACCGTACTGCGATCATAGGTATCGTCTTGGGATGTGTCTATCTGATAGCGTTTTCTGTGAAGATAGGTATCAGCATTTCGCTGGGTATCGCCTTTTTCGCGATGTATTTCGCGTTGTCAACAGGAATCACACGGATGCGAGTCGAATCGGGGGCTCCAGCGCACGACCTCCATTTTATGGGACCGGACTACGCTTTACCGACGATTCTCGGATCGCGAGGGATGGGGGGGGCCAATCTTACAGCACTTTCCTTTCTGTTTTTCTTTAACCGAGCGCACCGTAGCCATCCTATGCCACACCAATTAGAAGGTTTCCAGCTCGCCTCACGGGCTCGGTTTAATCCGAAACCCTTGGTATGGGTAATGCTCTTAGCAGCACTTGTGGGTTCAATTGGCTCTTTCTGGGCATATTTGCACGATGTCTATCACTTTGGGGCAACAGGGGGGTTTGCCCGACATCCTTTCGAGAGACTCCAAAAACAACTCAATTTTCCGATGGGGCCGAACATTCCTGAAGTGTCTGCTATGGGCATCGGTATGGGATTTACGTTCCTCTTGATGTTTTTACGGATGCGTTTCTTTTGGTGGCCCTTCCATGCTGTAGGGTATGCTGTTTCCGGTGCAGCAGATTGGTGTATGAACTGGCTCTGGATTTCGCTTGTGATTAGCACTATTGCCAAATGGTTGATTATTAAACAGGGCGGGTTGCAATTGCATCGGAAGGCAGCCCCTTTTTTCCTCGGTTTAATCCTCGGCGAGTTTGTGGCGGGGAGTCTATGGAGTTTTTATGGAATGGTGACAGAGACCCGGATATTTCCCTTTAAGGACTGGTAATCCATTTTCACCGAATACGTAGCGATTCAGGTAGGTTTAAAATGAATCCTCCTCATATAAGTTAGTGCCTATGTATTTTAAATTTAAGTGGGGTATGAAGAAGCAGGCGCGCTCACGAGCGCGCCGCATCCATGATTTAAGAGAGGGCTGATAAACTGCCTGTACTATCGCCTATTTGCGCGACCGCAACATCCATACGATTGAGCATTGACAGCCATAAGTTGTTGAGTGGAGTCTCTTTTGGATACCGGATATGACGCCCTGTCTTGAGCGTGCCGCAACCGCCGCCTGCAAGTATGATAGGGAGATCGTGATGGCTGTGTCGGTTGCCGTCTGCGTTTCCGCTACCGTACAGAATCATCGAGTGATCCAAGAGTGATCCGTCGCCTTCAGACGTTGCGGCGAGTTTTTCCAAGAAGTATGCCAACTGCTCGGAATGGAAAATATCAATCCTTTTGATTTTTTCTATTTTTTCTTGATCGCCACTGTGATGCGACAAGTAGTGGTGTCCCTCTGAGACATCAACAAACGGGTAGGGTCTGTTACTTCCCTCATTTGCGAGGACGAAGGTCGTAACACGGGTTACATCCGCCTGAAATGCGAGGACCATCAGGTCCATCATAAGGCGCAGATGTTCTTGATAATCTTCTGGAATCTCCTCCGGTCCGGTATAATCGGGGCTTTCGATAGGCGGGAACTTTTCGGATGCTTCGATTCTCAGTTCAACGTCTCGGATAGCGGAGAAGTACTCATCGAGTTTGCGGACATCGTGCCCCGTGACGTGTCGGCGCAAGTCTTTTGAGTCTTGAATCACGAAATCGAGGACGCTCTTTCGCTTCTGGTCGCGTTCCACCCGTTCTGTATCGGGGAGGGTTGAGAAGAGACGCTCGAAAGCGAGTTTTGGATTTACCTCTTTGGGCAGCGGCTGAGTCGCAGAACGCCATGAGAGAGTTGATGAATAGACACAGCTATAGCCGGAGTCGCAATTACCTGCTCTTCTTCCGGGATCGATACCGAGCTCGAGGGAGGGCATCCGGGTCCGATTGCCGACGTGCGATGCTGCAACTTGGTCAACAGAAACACCGGCGTGAATGTCAGCACCGTCAGTTTTACGAGGCTGGGCACCTGTCAGGAAGGCTGCCATGGCTCGAGCATGATCCCCACCGCCATCACCGTTTGCACGTGCTTTGTCAGCGGTCAGTCCACTGAGGACCAGCATTTTGTCTTTTACACTTTCCAACGGTTTCAAGATAGCCGTGAGTTCGTAGTCAGCTCCCACCTGCTTTGGAGTCCAATCCTCCATGATCTTCCCGTTAGGTACGTAAAGGAAAGCCATCCGGTTCGGAGCTGTCTGTGCACTTGTAGGCGCGTTCGCCCATGATGTGACAGGCCCCATGGCTTCCAGCCACGGTAGGGCGATACTGACACCCAGACCACGTAAGAATGTACGACGTGAAAGTTGTTTCGAAGTGTTCATAACGATTCCTTCCTAAACTTTTTGTATGGCGTTTTCGTTCATAGAGGATGGTAACCATCGCTCTCCACAACTGCTTATGTTAGCTATTATAACTATAGCCTTATAGTCGTGTCAAATGTTTAGCGGGAACTCTCTTTCATAGCTAAAAGGGTGAGATGTTTTTAGGTAATCCTCAGACTAAAAGTAGGGCACGCCTTGCGCATTGACATAAACTGAGTAGAGAGATTGACTGCCTGCCATAAAGAGTCTGTTTCGTTTTACGCCCCCGAAACAGATATTTGCACAAATCTCTGGCAGATGAATTTTACCGATAAGCGTTCCGTCTGGTGCGAAGATATGGACCCCGTCGTAACCTTTGCCGACCCAACCTGTACCTGCCCATAAATTACCGTCAATATCGCACCGAAGCCCATCGGCGGCCCCGGGTGTCATATCTGCGAACACCAATTTGTTAGCCAAACGTTCACCGCTTACAACCTCATAAACAACGATGTTTTTCGGTGTACCTGTATCAGCAACGTAAAGTTTATCATAATTGGGTGAAAAACAGATACCGTTCGGTCTTTCGATTTCTTCCGTCACAACGACTGATTCGCCAGTGTCAGGATTCAGGCGATAAACGGCGGTTGGTAATTCAAATTCTGCTTTATGTCCTTCATAATGCGAAAGGATACCGTATCCGGGGTCCGTAAACCAGATATGTCCATCGGGATGGACAACAGCATCGTTGGGTGCGTTGAAACGTTTGCCCTCGAAGTTGTCTATGAGGACGGTAATTGTTCCATCATACTCAGTGCGCGTAACGCGTCGGGTGCCGTGTTCACAACTAATAAGTCTACCCTGTCGGTCGCGTGTGTGTCCGTTGGTGAAGTTAGCCGGTTTACGATAGACGCTTACTGCGCCAGTGGATTCCTGCCATTTCAGGATACGGTTATTGGGAATGTCACTCCAGAGAAGGAATCCTCCGTCCCCAAACCAGACAGGTCCCTCTGACCAGCGCGCCCCGGTCCATAACCGTTCCACAACAGCGTTGCCGATTTTATACTTTCCAAAACGTGGGGCTATCACTTCAACAGATGGATCAGGGTAACGGGTAATCGTTTTCCCGTCCGGGAACGTGTCTGCCCAAGATGCAAGGGAACCTATTGTTTCCAACCACGGTAGAGCAGCGCCGACCGCTAAACCACTTAAAAATGATCGACGTGAAAATTGTTTTAATGTGCTCATAAGTATCTCCGATCCCTGTCACTCAGTTTACCATAGATAGATTTTTTGAGGTTAGTCCGAGAGGTGTGTATGTATCATTATTTAACGTGATTTCCTGGAATATAGGTTAATCAAACTAAACAGGTGCTATCACATAACATTGGCGGGTTCGTATCTTTCAGCATACATAAGCATGCGCTTATGAATAAACGCATACTTCTCAGGACAACAGGAACGGAGTTTATGGGGCGATATAAGATAATGTGCGATACTTTCCGCCATATCCTCATTTGGATTTTTTTCAGAAGCATAATCAGATACAAAAGCTGATCGATCTTTGGTTGTTGACCAGCCCGATTCGCTTGCATCTCGATGCCATCCCCCAAGTTTTGCCCAATCCGCTCTCAGTGCACTATTAAAAACGAAAGCCCATATAAAATGTGCCTTTTCGTGGGCAATTACGCGCCGAGTCGTATTAGCGTTACGGCGGTGAAAAATGGATTCAGCAAACTCTATGTGCCCCTGACCTATCCGAGCATAACTCATACCTCTTTCATCTTCATCTTCACCCCTATCAATTCTACGAACTATATATTCTAGCCTCGGTATTTTATGGAGTGTCTGCGGGAATTCTTCAAATACGGATATAATGAGCATCAGGTCTTCATTCTCAAAATTTGAATAGCGTTTTGATGTTTGGCTTGGAGTCTCCTCGGTTAAGGAATCATAAGAGGGTACGTATACACCATACCTCTTTTGCAGTATTAATTCTATTATGGCTCTGTTTGTCCCACGCTCTGTTAGGAATTGAACGACAGCAAAATATAGCTCCTTTCCGGGTGACAACGACTCTCGATTCCCTTCAATGGGAAAGATGTATCTACTAATTGTAACAAATTTTAACTTATCTTTAAATTCAATCTTAATACCGTTTTCCAAATCCTTGTCACTTATGCGCCATTGAGAAAAACGTAGGTTCAGCACTGCGGGTATGGATTCAAAAACCTTTAAAAGCGCGTCTGCTTGTTCTGCCGTCCATGTAGAATCTAAATAAACAGAGTACTTTTCCTCCAGCTGTAAAGTTGGGCTTTGATTTGGTGTTTCATAAGGAAGGGTATAACACCCGGAGTGGAGAATTACGATAAGAAAAAGGATTACATGAGTTGTCATACGTATCATCGCTTGATTGCTGTGCCACGTCGTAACCGGAATGGATCGCTTTTGACGATTTCTGTAATCAGTACCGAACTTCTGTAGTCCTTGGTTTCGAGTTGTGCCACGATATGTTCAACAGTGGGTCGGTCGTAATATTCTAATCCTCTACCCAAAGCGTAGGTTAACAATTTTTCTGTCAAGCAACGTAGGAACTGCTGTTTTCGATCCAAGATGACGCGTCTCAAGTCTACGATGCCGTGTTGTAGCACTGTTCCGTCCGGTAATACGGCTGTTGTGTCGATATCCAATTCGCCGTCTTTCCAGCGAAACGCGCCGATTGCATTATAGTTTTCGAGAGCAAATCCGATAGGATCCATTTTCGCGTGGCAGTTAGCACATGCTGGATCCGCCCGGTGTTGCTCAAGGCGTTCTCGCAACGTAGTTCCATGAACCACCGCCGCCTCTTCTTCTAATTCTGGGACATCTGGTGGTGGCGGTGGTGGCGGCGTACCGAGTATCTGTTCGAGTACCCAGCGTCCCCTTTTGACGGGCGAGGTGCGCGTTGGGTTAGAGGTCACCGTCAGCACACTGGCGTGGCTGAGTATTCCACCGCGTGAGGTGCCTTGTATCTTAACGCGCCGGAACGATTTACCGCGAATCCGTTCACCGCCCGGGACTGGGTTCTTATGTTTCCGCCAATTTCCTTGTGTATCAACGATACCATAGTGGCTCGCGATAGGTTGATTAAGGAAGGTATAGTCGGCATCAATCAGATCAAGCAGACTCCTGTCTTCGCGAAAGATCGATTCAACGAAAAGTTCTGTCTCCTTTTGCATAGCCAAGCGCAAGCTGCCAGTGAAATATGGAAATTTTTCGAGATCCGGCGCGACTGTCGTTAACCGTTGAATCTGAAGCCATTGGGCCCCGAAATTGCTCCCTAATTCAGATGCCTTTGCGTCAGCTAACATACGTTTAACTTGAGCTTCCAGGTTAGCCGTGAGTTGCTTGGTCTCAGCGAGTTCAAGGAGTTCGTCATCTGGCATGCTGCTCCAAATGAAATAGGCGAGCCGCGCAGCGAGTTGGAATTCATCAATCGGATGCGGTTCCGGCGTTTGTGGTCGGGCATCGAGCTCCCATCGAAACAGGAATTTGGGTGAACAGAGAATAACTTTGATCGCTGCTTGGACACTTGCTTCCCACGACGCTCCGTCCGCTTGAACAGATTCAGCAAACTGCGCGAGGTGTTCTATTTCGTTTTCGGTCGGTGGACGGCGATAGCCGCGGCGTAGCAGGCGCGTGAGTACCTCACGGGTCTGTTCGGCTTGGGAGATTCCCGGTGTGCATGCCAGAATCTCGAAATGAGATTTAGGTCTGGTTTCTAACGGACCTTTTGACCAGAGCACACGAATCTGAAGTTTAGCGTCTGGTTCACCTTCCTTTGGTTTAAGCATTGCGATGCCGACGTTTTCAATGTTCGGAATACCGGTAATATGGACTTTAATCGTCTGGTTTTTTTCAGGGCTGCGAGCGGTAATCTTAAAAGCCTTTAAAACCTTGATGTTATTATCCACTGACGGATCTACACCCACTAAGCGTGAAAGTTTCTCCGGTGGGGTTAGGTGCGCTAATTCGTCACCTTGAATGAATAAGACGGCCTCTACAGGGGTATCACGCTCCGTCTCTGCATAGAGCGTCGCGTGGTAGATAATTTCTACGTCGGGTGCTATATTGAAATTGTCTGCGCCCGTTGTAAATGGTCCCGATTTCCACGGCTCTGTAGCCGTGGGATCGAGCAGGCGGTAACGTTCATCAGGAACATCATCGTGGAGTGGCTCAAGAGTTTTCCCGTTTCGGTAGGATCTGGAGGGAGGCAGTGGATCCAATACGATAACACGCGAGACAATTGCCTCCGCGGCTTCAAGGTAACGTTCCATTAGCAGTGGGGACATAGAAAGGACATCACCAATGTTATCAAACCCGTGTCCGACATCATCTGCAGGAAACTTTTCGGTAGGGTTGAAATCGACACCGAGGAGGTCGCGGACAGTATTTCTGTATTCCACCCTATTGAGGCGGCGGACTGTAACGCGTCCAGGGTCGGGCTTCGCCGTGCGGTCCGCGTGTTCAAAGATTGCTTCAATATGCGCAATAAACGATTCCAATGCTTCTATTGATGGTTGTTCATTATCTGCTGGCGGCATTTGTGTTGTTTCTACCATGTCCAGCACCCGATCCCAAACCTCACGATCCTTAATTAAGGAATGGCTATCTGTATAGGAATCCAAGGAGAGTTCAGCAGCGGGTTGGTCACCAGCGTGACAACTGAAACAGTACCGTTCTAAAAATAGCGCGCCATTTTTAGAAAAATTGAGGGTATCCTTTTCACCATCGGCGGCGGTAAAGGCACCGAATGACAGTATCAACATTAGACAGAAGCATCGTAGGACGTTATTGGACAAAATCATTGATCTGCTCCCTGTGCTAAAAGAGGCGGAGATATGTGAAAAAACACATGCATTCTGCTCCCCGCATTTGTAGCATGGTTTCCTATTAGGCTCTGCAGGTTTGACATTACCCCCCCGCCCCCGCAAGCAAGGGGGATGCTACAAAAGAGTATGCTGCGTAAGTCCTAAAGTGACGTGTTGGGTTTCGCTACACCTACTCACACAAGGTATGCCTTGAAAAACGGGTATGTGTCCCTTAGGTTTGCCGGTGTTTTGGGGGTATTTATCGCTTTACCCACCCTACAGATTTATTTTTAAGCTGGCATTGTAATTAGAGAGTTTCCGTTTAAGTGATGAAATGATGCCATCGTGGGGTTGAGAACTTAGGCAATCGTAGGGGTTGGGTTTCCCAACCCTTCTGCGTGTCTCAAAAATTGGGCGAAAACATGATTTCACCGAAAACCCTCTATAATTATTATAATACCATAGCACAACGCACAAAGTCAAGTGCTGCGCAAAATTTGCGTTTTAAAACTTAGTCTTTTGACGCGGCGGAGTCAGATTGAAACTTGCTGACGCATTAGGCGTTGACCTTCCGGGGGATAGCCGCTCAAATTTCCACTTGCAACCGCCGCCTATATCCGTGTATAATTGAGATTGTCCACAACCCAATTTTAACGATACACGGAGCAACCTTATGCCTGACCTCAATATCAAACCCACACATAAACCCATCAGAAACTACTACAGCGAACTCAAAGCATACGCAGAACTTGGTGCTGAACACGAAGGCACAGTCCGAACTGCTTTTCAAAACCTCCTCCAGAACTACTGCCGACGGGCAGGGCTCACCCTCGTCTGTGAAAAGACACGCACCCTCCCCCTCGCTACCGGCGGTTACAAAAGGATCCGCATAGATGGGGAAGTTGTTGACGGTTATGGCTTACCACACGGACACTGGGAAGCTAAAGATACACAGGACGACCTCCTGACAGAAGCCCGAAAAAAGTCAGCGGCGGGATACCCCTTCAAAAATATCATCTTTCAATCTCCGACCCATGCCCTTCTCTATCAGAACGGACTCCTCCGCCTGGATGTAGACCTCACGGATCCACAGAGCCTTATCAATGTGCTCACTACTTTCTTTGCGTATCAAGAAGCAAACATCGTCGATTGGTATGCTGCGGTTGAGGAGTTCAAAGCAAAGGTGCCTGTCTTAGGGCGCGGTGTCGCGAAACGGATTGCGACCGAGATGCGGGACAATCCGTCTTTCCGACAAGCGTTTGCGAACTTCCATCAGCAATGCCGGGCATCTATTGATCCGAACCTCGCTGAGGCACAGGTTGAAGAAATGCTCATTCAACACCTCCTCACTGAGCGAATTTTCCGCACCGTCTTTGACAACCCCGATTTCACGCATAGGAATATCATCGCTCAAGAGATTGAAAAGGTTATCCATATCCTGACGCGCCGCTCGCTCAGCCGTTCCGAGTTCCTGCGCCCTTTGGATCCGTTCTATACCGCGATTGAGAAAACTGCTGCGACTATCACCGATTTCTCACAGAAGCAGTCATTCCTTAATACCATCTACGAGCAGTTCTTTCAAGGGTTCTCCGTGGATGTTGCGGATACACACGGGATTGTCTACACACCGCAGCCGATCGTTGACTTCATGGTGAAAAGCGTTGAACACGTTCTCAAGACGGAGTTCGGACGCTCACTTTCGGATAGGGGGGTTCACATCATCGATCCATTCGTAGGCACCGGCAATTTTATCGTCCGTCTCATGCAAGAGATTCAAGGCAGGCGGCTCCCGCAAAAATACCGCGAGGAACTCCACTGCAACGAGGTGATGCTACTCCCTTACTACATCGCTAGTCTCAACATAGAACACGCCTATTTTGAGAGAACCGGCAGTTACGAACCTTTTCCGCATATCTGTTTTGTAGATACGTTTGATACGTTCCAGCTGATGGATGCGCCCCATGAAACAGGGCAGTTTTCCTACTTCACGCCTGAGAATACCCTGCGAGTTGAGGAGCAGCGAGAGCTTCCGATGTTTGTGGTGATTGGGAATCCGCCTTACAATGCGAGTCAGAACAATGAGAACGATAACAACAGAAACCGTCCCCATGCAGGCGTTGACGCACGGGTCCGAGCCACGTATGCCGCTGCTTCCAGGGCGCAGCTGAAAAACAAACTTTACGATCCGTATGTGAAGGCGATTCGATGGGCAACGGATACATTGGACGATGAGGGTATTGTAGCATTCATAACGAACAACAGTTTTATGGATGCTCAGATGTTTGATGGCGTGCGCCAACATCTCGTCAATAACTTTGATCTGCTCTACATTCTGGATTTGGGTGGCAATGTTCGCAAGGGGCAGCCCGGGGATTCCAACGTGTTCGGTATTCAGGTGGGTGTGAGTATCAATATCCTCGTGAAATCAAAGCGGGAGGTTAGGCATTCGCTTGCGCGAATTCTCTACACTGATGCAACAGCAGATCTGCCTAAAGAGCGAACGTTCGCGTTTTTAGAAGAAAAGCAGCATGTCGGCAATGTCGCGTGGCAGGAGCTCATACCTGATAAACGGCATACGTGGCTCACAGGAGGGCTGCATGTTGCTTTTGATACCTTTCTTCCGATGGGCACTAAAGCAGCAAAGGCGAGTGCGGGTGATGTGGCGGGAACGCTTTTCAAAACCTACAGCCTCGGTGTAGTGACAAATCGGGATGCTTGGGTTTATAACTTCAATGATGCCGCCCTCACTGAAAATGTTCAACGAATGATAGAACACTACAATGGAAAGGTATCTAAATGGGAACGACGAAACAACAGAAACATCAACGTTAACGATTTTATAGAAATTGACGATACTCAACTCAAGTGGACCCGAAGCCTAAAGTCAAAATTAAAACAGAGTCAATTGGCTGAGTTTTCCGCTGAAAACGTTCGCAGGGCTCTTTACCGCCCATTCACAAAATCACACCTTTACTTTAGTAGGATGATGAACGAATGTGTCTATGTGTTTCCGTCTATTTTTCCTACACCCGAAACAGAAAGGGAAAATAAGATAATTTGTGTCGCTGGTGTCGGTAATAGAAAAGGCTTTGGTTGTCTTGTTTCAAATCGGATATGCAGTTTAGATTTAGCATTTGAAGCGAATCAATGTTTCCCCTTCTATACCTATGACGAGGACGGTTCAAACCGACGTGAAAACATCACCGATTGGGCGTTGGCACACTTCCGAACCCACTACCGAGACGACACTATCGCCAAGTGGGACATCTTCCACTATACCTACGGACTCTTGCATCATCCCCATTACCGCGAGCGGTATCAAGAAAACCTCAAGCGCGATTTACCCCATATCCCCTTCGCCGAAGACTTCTGGCATTTTGCCAACGCCGGATCACGATTAGCAGACCTCCACCTTAACTACGAAGCCCAACCCGAATACGCTAAATTTAATGCCATCGAAACGCCCGGGATGCAGGTGGACTTGTCTGTAGTGCGAATGAAATTCCCCAAAGATAAGACGCGGCTCAGATACAACGATTTTCTGACGTTAGAGGGTATTCCTGGGGAAGCCCTTGAATATCGGTTAGGGAATCGGTCTGCGTTAGAGTGGGTTGTGGATCAATACCGTGTGAAAGTAGACAAGCGAAGCGGAATTGTGAACGATCCGAATCGTGCTGAGGACCCGGAGTATATTCTTCGTCTGATTGGGCAGGTGATTACGGTGAGTTTGGAGACGGTGGACATCGTTAGCGGCTTACCAGCATTGAGGTAGTCGAAAAACAACTTGCATCATTCTTGTCCTTCTACTATACTATTCTGACCAGTTGTGGGTGGCACTGCTAAGCTTGCCACAAGGCATATCTGCCACCCTCGCACCTTTGCAGGGGGATAAATCAAATTGGCACGGGAACACCCCATGAAAAGGATCCTCGCAATCTCGATATTCTGTGCTGCGATCGCGCTGCCGGCTCTCGGTGAGTTGACTGTCCAGGACATAGAGAGAATTGATGCCAAGATTAAAGAGTCAGAAGCTAGAACCAAAGAATATATCAACACACAGATAAAGGGTATAGATACGCAGATAGAGAGTATAGCTAAGGGTATAGATACGCAGATAGAGAGTATAGATAAAAGACTTTCGCTCATCACAACGCTTATCGTCGCCCTCATTGCCCTTATCGTCTTAGCCGTCGGCATTCCACAAATCCTCATAGCGTTGCGTAGCAGAAGGGACGCATCCCTCGAAAAGCAGATTCAAACCCTCACGCAGGACATCGAAACCCTCAAACGAAAACAAATCGTCCGCCCATGAATCCGCCACCTACCTTACCCTCCCGCCCCCGCAAGCAGGGGGCATCCTATTGTAGCATGGTTTCCTGTTAGGCTGTGAAGGCTGGTTCACAAATATTGTTTGTAGGGGTTGGGAGACCCAACCCCTCTGGCGCGGAAACCTCACCCCTACGGTGGCGTGTTGCGACTTGAAAGTGCCCTGGCAGTAGGTCGTTTGTGTGCTGAGCATAATGAACCGCCCTCAATTAATTCTAAGATCCACCAGAAAACATTTGACTTCTGTTGGAAAGTTGTGTATAATTAAGGTTTCTTATTTTTAAAGATCGACTGCGGAGGTAATTATGCACCTAATTACACTAAAACCTTGGTCAGAAACAACTCTTCTTGAAACAGTTGAAAACAGCCTGAAAATAAAAAACCATCCTGAAAAATATAGACACGCTGTCGGTGGGAAAAGTCTCTGCCTGCTTTTCCAAAAGACCTCCACACGGACGCGATGTGCGGGTGAGGTTGGCATCACGCAACTCGGTGGGCATGCGCACTACCTCGATTGGCGGACGACCAACTTTGCGTTAGCCGATCTCGGCGACGAAATGCGCGTACTCTCAGCGTACGTTGATATTATCTTAGCCCGTTTCTTGAAACATACTGAACTCGTTGAAGCCGCTGCTGCTGCAACCGTGCCTGTAATTAACGCGTGCTGTGACAGATACCACCCGACGCAAGCCCTCGGGGACCTGATGACAATACAAGAGCACCTCGGCAGACTCGAAGGGGTCAAATTGTGTTTTATCGGTGTGCATAACAACGTCTGTAATTCACTGATCGCTGCTGGCATGAAGGTCGGTGTTGAGGTCACAGTCGTTGCACCAGAGGTGAATCCCGCTGCTGTTGATAAAGCACTCTGGGAGGAGGCTGCGCGGAAAGGACTCTATAAGCCGATTGATACCAATACTTCAGGTGTTGAAAGTTCACTAGAACAGGTCATCGCTGAAAGCGATATTGTCTACACGGATACGTGGGTGGACATGGAATTCTTTACGGACTCGGCTTTCGCTAAAGAACGCACGCGCCGATTGGAGAAGATGATGCCGTATCAATTGAACGCCGAACTGTTAAAAGGACACGAGTGCCGGGTTATGCACTGTCTTCCTGCACACCACGGATATGAGATTTCAGGCGAACTCGTCAACGACGAGCGCTCAATCATCTTTAACCAGTCCGAAAACCGCCTCCACAGCATGAAAGCGATCATTCTCAAACTGCTCGCGCAATCTTAATCACCGCCACATTTTGAGGAATATAAGGAATTTTCTTGGATCACCATTTCTCTTTCTCTCCCAGTGAAACTATAAAACATCTTGAATGTAGTAAGTGTAGCGAGATCTATTCGCACACAGTGCCACAGAACGTCTGTAACGCTTGTGGAAAGCCTCTGCTTACCCGTTATGACCTTGAACAGTTGTCAGAGACGTGGACACGCGATACGTTAGCATCTCGACCGTCTTCGCTTTGGCGTTATAATGAGCTTCTGCCTATATCAACCTCAGTGGATATCGTATCGCTTGGTGAAACGATGACTCCGCTCGTCCACACCCAAAGGTTAGGTGCAAGATTTGGGCTTACCGAAGTTTGGGTGAAAGATGAATCGCGCTTACCCACGGGCAGCTTCAAGGCACGCGGCTTGGCGATGGCGGTATCCAAGGCCAAATCGCTCGGACTGAGCGCATTAGCAATCCCCTCCGCTGGCAACGCAGCAACAGCGCTTGCGGTTTATGCTGCCGCTGCAGGGATGACCGCACATATCTTCATGCCACAAGATACACCTGTCTTCAATAAGCGGACGTGTCAACTTGCTGGGGCAAACGTTACGTTGATTGACGGTTTAATTACGGATGCTGGCAGAATTGTGGCGGAGCGAAAGGAACAGGAAGGTTGGTTCGACGTATCAACCCTGAAAGAGCCGTACCGCGTGGAAGGTAAAAAGACGATGGGGTTCGAACTTGCGGAGCAGTGCAATTGGGAACTGCCAGATGTCATTATCTATCCTACCGGTGGCGGCACTGGGATCGTCGGGATGTGGAAAGGTTTTGCAGAATTGGAAGCGATCGGTTGGATTGGCGAGAAAAGACCTCGGTTCATTTCGGTGCAATCGACAGGATGTGCGCCGATTGTCAAGGCGTGGGAAGCAGGGGCAACGGAAGCAACGCCCTGGTATAATGCACAGACGATTGCGAGCGGTTTGCGTGTACCACAAGCGATCGGGGATTTTCTGATTTTAGAGGCGATTCGTAAAAGCAACGGGGCCGCAATCGCTGTCACGGACGAAGCCATCCGCGACGCAATGCACTTACTCCCAACAACCGAAGGTATCCTGACGTGTCCTGAAGGTGCATCGACAGTCGCGGCACTCGAACAACTCGTCTCAAAAGGAATGGTTGAACCTTCCGAGCGCGTTGTCCTATTCAACACGGGTGGGTATCAGTAGTTATTCGCGTTCACTAACGTTCCTCAAGATAGTCATACGTTGGCTTCCCCGTTGTCTGCGTTCCAGATGCTTCCGATGCTCCTGTTCTCAAGTGATAACCTACCTTATACTTACGTACCGACACAATTGGGTAAGGCCCATCGAACCCGGTGATGACCCCCTGTACCTTCACAGGTTTATCGTTATCCGCTGCGTCAAGCCGTAGTTGATCGAATTCAGGATTCGCACTGAAGACGAACTTTTGTTCATCATAACCGGCTGTCATTGCATGATGGATATTCGAGGTGTCCGGGCGCCAGCGTCGCCACGACGGCACGTTTCGGAGGTAACTCCGAGCAAAACCGGGATGTGCGAAGAGATCCCCCCGAATGGTCACCTCGCTTTTAAGGACGCGAGAAAATCCGATCCCATGTCTACCTCGAAAACGCGAGTCGTTGAGTTGACGCATGATGTCATAGACATCAAACGTATGTGTTTCACTGTATTTAGAGACCCCCTGTCGGGGCTTAATCTTCACAAGGGTACTGAAAATCCGTTTTCTTCCGTTCTTATCAACAGGCATCTCGAAGGTGATGTCTTCGGCATCAGCCCACGGCGCTAACAACCGTCGAATCTGGTGCGCGTCTCTGTTGCTGACAACATCCGAAATCTCTACTTGTAAGACAGCCACTTCAGCCATGCTTACCATACTAATGCCAACAAATAGAAGGACTACCACTAAAGTTAGACAATAGAAATGCATGCGTTTCATCTTAATTCCCTCTCTTCATTTAAGTTCTGCTTTCTTACCCTTAGACACCTTTCAACGAAAAAAGTTTCAAAAAAGTTTACAATTTCCTATATTTTCTCGCTTTGCCGTTGAGAACTTGTCAACCAACTTAGTTCGACCAAATAATATAAGACGGGTAACACAAGGAGTGTCAAAAGTGTTGCAGTTATCATACCGCCACTGATGACAATTGCCAGCGGTTTTTGGAGTTCGGCACCTGAACCGTGTGCAAGTGCCAATGGTAGCATGCCTAGCCCTGTTGTCAGGGCAGTCATGAGGACTGGGCTAATCCGTTCCTCCGCGCCCTTTAGAGTGGCATTGTAGAGCGGAATTCCTTCTGAACGTAGGGTATTGATATGGGTTACCAAGATGATACCGTTTCGCACGGCGATTCCAAATAGCAGAATGAAACCCACCATTGATGGGATACTCAGTACACCACCCGTAAGGAAAATGCTAACGACACCACCGATTAATGCTAACGGTAAATTCAGCATCACCAACAGCGACAATCGGAAGGAACCCATCGCCAGAAACAGCAGAACACAGATACCGACAAGAACAAAACCCGTCTGAATTAGGATCTTTCTTTGTGCTGCTTGCTGACTTTCAAACTGCCCCCCATAAGTCAGGAAATAGGCTTCGGGCAGGTCAACACGTTCTGTAATTTCTTGCTGGACTTCGGCAATGAAGTTGCCGAGATCTCGATTTTGGACGTTACACTGAATAACAATACGACGGGAAACATTCTCGCGATTGATAGTGTTCGGTCCGTATCCGTAACCGACATCAGCGACCTGTTTTAGGGCGATATACGCTCCTAAAGGTGTTTGAAGTCTTAGATTACCGACGGATTCGACAGTATTGACGAGCGTTGGATCCACGCGGATGAGGAGCGGATATTGGCGTTGTCCTTGGATAACTTGGCTGATGGCTTCACCTTTGAACGCACTTTCAACGAAATGTGTTATATCCTCGACTTTTAACCCATAACGTGCCGCTTCATGACGTTTAACCCGAATCTGAATCTGTTCTACTTGTACCTGTTGCTCCACCTGTAAATCAGCGGCTCCATCAATTGCTGAGATGACAGTTCGGATTTCCGCCGATTTCTGCCGGAGCACATCAAGCTCAGGGCCGAACAATTTCAAAGCCACTTGCGCGTTAACACCAGACAAGAGATGATCGAGACGGTGTTGGATCGGTTGACCGACCGACACCAGCACGCCGGGAAAGTTTTCAGGAGATAGCAATTCTCGGACTTCAGAGAGGAGCGCTTCGCGGGTTTTTTCGCGTGCATCCGGCGGAATGAAGTTCACAAGAATCTCGTGTGTATTCACATCGTGGGCGTGCTCATCAGCTTCCGCACGTCCCGTGCGACTGCTCACACTCGTTACCTCCTCGATCGTTAGGAGTCTGGTTTCCATCTCTCTGCCGATACGCGTTGATTCTCCCAATGAGGTTCCTGGTGGTGAAAAGACACTGATAATAAACGTGGCTTCATCCATAACAGGCAAAAATTCACGTCCCAAACGCGGGATGGCTGCAACAGTCAATGCCACGAATAACAGTGCCAACACTACGACAGCCCAACGCAACCGCATGACTAAGGCGAGAATGGGGCGGTAAACCCTTTTAATCCACACAACCACGGGACTCTCTTTTGGTGGTGAAGGCCCGGCGTGTTCCCCGTCTACCGTCCGCGTTCTTTGGAAACGCGTCAACAGCAAATCGCTCAGTACAGGAACAACCGTAAGGGCAACGAGCAGCGATGCCGCCATTGATATGACAACCGCCCAACCAAGCGGACGGAACATCCTGCCTTCCATACCACTCAGACTAAACAGTGGGACAAAAACGAGGATAATAATCAACGTTGCAAAAACGATTGAAGCTCGGATTTCATCACTGGCGCGCGTTACGACTTCTGCTGGCGTTTCGTCGGGTATCTCGCCTTTATGCTGGCGACGGAAATACTCCTGCAGCCGTCGGAAAATGTTTTCAACGTAGACAATTGCGTCATCAACCACCATTCCGACAGCGATCGCCAAACCGGCGAGCGTCATGATATTAAGGGTTCCGCCCTGAGAAAGCAATGCGATAACGGCTATAATGAGTGAAAGTGGGATCGCAGTCAACGTAATGAGTGCGGTGCGGATATTGAAAAGGAAAATACCGAGAATAATAACAACGAGAATAGCACCGTCGCGTAAAGCGTCTTTGACCGTATCCACTGCCCTGCGAATTAAGTCTGCCTGTGCGTACTCAACTTTGATTTTGATCCCCTCAGGCATTGATTGCTCCAACGCTTTCAACATGGATGTAATTTTGTCGCTAAGGTTCATCGTATTGATACCAGGCTGCTTTATGATCTTGCCCAAGACGGTTTCTTTGCCGTTGTGACTTCCTGCACCGCGCCGGATTTCAGGAAGTGCCCCGATTTTCACCTCGGCAATATCCTTAACGAAAATAGGGTGGCTGTGTTCCCGAACATCAATAACGATGTTTTCAATGTCGGATACAGTAGAAATCCGTCCTAACCCACGGATCATCAATTCACGTGACTCTTTAATGAGAAAGCCGCCAGCGGAATTCGCATTGCCCCTCGTGAGCGCATGAGCAACGTCTTCAAGCGAAAGTCGATATCGTATCAAGCGTTCAGGATTGACGAAAACTTGGAATTGTTTCGGATAGCCGCCGATGTTAATAACATTGGCAATGCCGCCCTGCGATTGCAGTTGGTATCGAATAACCCAATCTGCGAGGTCTCTCATATCCATCTCGTCGAATTCTCCGGTTTCATCAACGAGGGCGTACTCGATGATTTCACCTAAAAGGGAAGAAGTCGGTAAGATAATTGGAGCATCAACACCTTCTGGTAGGTTCGGTGCAACCATCTGAAGCCGCTCAGAGACCATCTGTCGCGCGAGCAGTACATCTATACCCCAATCAAATTCAACGAACACAAGCGACAGACCGATTGTAGAGGAAGAACGCACCCTTGCGACATAGGGGGTACCGTTCATTGAACTTTCGATAGGTAGCGTAACCAAAGTCTCCATCTCTTCAGGGGACCAACCGTGTGCTTCCGTTAGAACGGTAATACGCGGGGGATTGATGTCTGGATACACGTCAATCGGTGCTGATTGAAACATTCTCAAACCGATGATGACAATAACAACCATACAAGCCAACGTCAGGAGCCTGTTCTTCAGGGATACTTCAGTGATTTTTGACCACATTCTTGATTTTACCTCTATTCTTTTTATGGCTATCAGGTGTCAGGTTGGGTTCTCGCAGAAAAACCGACCTGACAACTAGCAGCTTAGTGTGGATGTCCGTGCCCTCCGAACGCATCAGAAACATTCGCTGTTGCTCGCAACAACTGATGTTGTCCTTGGATCACCACATAGTCACCCTGAACCAAACCGTCCCTAACTTCAATATATCGGTCATCCTTCGCGCCAACAACGACTTCTTGTTTGACGTAAGCATCTCCGTATTCAACAAAAACAAAACGGCTCCCCGCGTCTTCAAAAACGGCGCGCACCGGAACACTTAAAACCTTGGTGCTTTTTTCAAGGACAATCGTCTGTTCAGTGAACATTCCGGGTTTGAGTTTACGCATCAGGTTGCTAATTTCTGTCCAGAAATGAACAGTCCGTTTCTCAGAATCCATGACTGCTGAGATGTGGGAAATTTTGCCAGTAAAAACTTTTTCCGGATAAGCCGGGACACGGGCGCGAACCTCGCTGCCTATGTGCCACCTGTCTTGGATGTCCGCAAGCGTGTCTTCGAGTGCCTCGCCTTCAACCCAAACGACATCCGTGTCAAGTATCGAGAAAAGGTGGTCACTTGTTTCCACCGTCGTTCCAAGCACCACGTGTTGCTGAACGATCTGTCCAGAAACGGGTGCTCTAACATAGAACATCGGGGAGGGCTGCCCTATTTGAACGAATTTTTCTACATCAGCGGGCGTCAATCCAGATACCCGAAGTTTCTGCCGAACCTTATTCAAGGTAATAACAGCATTACGCAATAATTCTTCGATCCGCAGTACACCTTCAAGTGCCTCTGAACTCTCTACAAAAGCTAGGTAATTCTCAATCAACGCATCGGTAGACAAATCGTTAAAAGAAACAATCACTTTGGTTTTAGCGAGGTTTTCAAGCAAGGTTTCAGTGAGGCCGGCGGCGAGTGCTCGCTGTTTGTTTGCTGCGACCTTAATAGCTGCGATTTTGTATGCGGCTTCCGCATCAACTAATGCTGTGCTTTCTATGCTGAGGATTGCGTATTTTTCCAGGAGTGCCTCTGGGTCTAATGTGTCAGCACCCAACAATGAAAGCATCGGTGTTTCGCCGCCATCGTGAAGGATGTTTTCCAGCGTTTGTTCGCCAACATCCATAATTTGGAATTGTCGCTTCGCGTCTATCAGTTCGTTTTGTCCTTTTGCGTATGCAGCCTGTTGCGAAACAAGTTCCTTCTGGGCTGAGATATTCTTTTCTGCGAGCATTTCAGTCCTTTTGAGCGTGATCTCTGAGAGTCGGAGCGCAACATTGGCTTTGACGAATCTAAACCGCATCTGTTCGAGTCTGGAAGTAATCATCGCAACAGCAAGTCTCTTACGTTTTTCAATGGCTGTTTGTAACTCTTGGAGCTCAGAAAGCGATTGCAAATAGTCGATTTGACGCGTTTGTAATTCCCGCCGGATTTGCTTTGCGAAGACTCCAGTGAGTCTCGCCAATTGGGATTCTAAGGTTTTCTTATGCGCGACGGCTTCAATCATTTCAATCTGCGCCATTTGCAAGTCAAGGCTCTCCAATTCAAGCAGCAGATCGCTGGTTTTCACAGATTCACCTATACTGAAATGGATGCGCTTTACGATCCCACTGATCCGAGGTGTGACAATTGCCTGCCTTTCCGGGTGCGCGATTACATTGCCCTGAACAGACACGATTGTCTCAATCGGTCGAGTATCAACTTCGGCGGTCCGCAGACCTATATTCGCTTTTGCTTGATTGGTGAGCGTTACCACGTTTTCATCGCTATGTGAATGGTCTGCTGACCCATCTGCCCGAGCTGACATAGAAATGAGGTCTGCAGCAATCAAGCTCTGTATCAGGATAACAAAAATTGCAAAAATCGGCGTGAGATGAGAGTGACGTAGCATTTTTCTTTCTCCTTAATATTGTTCGGGTTAAATACCTGCTGCGCGGTTATCACAGTGATTCGATGGATATACCTATAGCGGCTTCAAGTTGAGTCAATGCTTTATAGTAGGTCGCGAGTGCTTCAAGATAAGCAAATCGGGTTTTGATGAACTCGTTCTGCATCAAAATAACTTCCAAGAGTTCTGCCTCTCCGAATTCATAGGCAATGCGTGTTAATTCCAGGTTCTCGCTGATCAATTCCAGAGAGTCGTCTTTGTAAGATGTAATCATCTTTCGAACAGTATTCAAGGCCAAAAATGCCGACATTACCTCACGTATAATTTTTCGCTCGGTATTGCTAATTCGTATCGTGTCTATTTGTTGTTGGGCTTCCGTAGCGTCAATTTCAGCGCGATTCCGATCAAACAGGGGCAATGGCATGGAAAGCTTTACGCCAAATATATTCTCATCCGCACTACGTTGACCAATTGCCGCGACACTCAAGTCAGGAATGTTCGCTGCTTTTGCGAGTAAGAGCTCATTTTCAGTCAATTGCGCGTCCAATCGGAGCAACTTCAAGTCCATACGATGTGTGAGGGCGTGCGTTTTCAAAGTGTCAAGCGTTAACTTACGGTGCGCATCTGTGGATATTTCTTCCGGTAGACCACTGATAACAGTGTGTTCCATCTCAAGCGAGATACCCATGAGCTCATTTAACGCAAGTTGCGCCAAGTGTAATTCACTTTCTAACGCCGCTGCTTCGCGGCGCGCCGATTGTAGTTGAATGTTTGCAAGGTTTGCTTGTGTTATCGAAATATCGCCGGTTCCAAATTGGAATTGGGCAATGTCATGCATCTGTTCGCTATACTGGACAATTTTTTGGGCTAACTGTAGTTTTTCTTGAGCAAGTGCTAACTCGTAAAAAGCGATTTTTACCGATTTCGTGAGTAAACGGATGGCTTCATCAAGTTCGGCGTTCGCCTTTTCAAGATGGTTCTCCGCGATTCTTCTTTCATGTCGGCGTTTGCCACCGAGTTGTAAAGTTTGGATGAGCTCAAATCCTTGTCTAAAGTCGGTGCCTCCAGCTAACTCGGTCTCTAATTCAGGATTACCAAGCAAAGCGATACCGTCAACTCTGGCGCGAGCTACTTTAACTTTTTCCTTAAAGGCGCTCAACTCCGGATTCTCACACAGCGCCGTCTGAACGGCAATCTTTAGCGAAACTGTATCTGTTTCACTTGGAACGGCAGACGGTATTTGCACCACATGTGTTAGTAAGCAAATCCCGACTACCACGAAAATGTTGTTGAATGTGCGTTTTATATACAATGCTCTCCTCCATAAAAAACAATCTTTATAAATACAGTTGATTGACTTGATTATGTGTATCGTCAAAACTGACCGACTTTCCGTCCAAGTATAGCTATACACGCTCCTAAAGAACCGGTGCAAGACTAAAATAATTTCAAATCAACAGGAATTCAGATTCGTTTCTCAATCATGCAAGGGGGAATGAAGACTGAACATAGATAGGACAGATTAAGGTCTAAATGAGGAGCGTGGTGCTCCGGAGAGATATGAGCGTTGGGTCTGTTACCAACGAGGTCTGAAGAAGTGCATACGTTGGGCTTGTAACATCACTGGGCAGGTATCTGACAAAGGCACCTACAAAAGCAGGGGCGGATGCTAACGCACTTTGGACAGGAACAAGATAGGTATCGATATTCAACGGTACAAAAATTGCAATATCCACGCACGGGCCACAGTGATTTTCTTGCCCAGGGACTGCCGTAATCACAACGTCCGTGTATCCATGGTGAAAATCGTGCGTATCAATGCGGCCTCCATCAAGCCCGATTTCAAAATGGATGTGTCCGTCTGTGCCAATACACAACACATAGTTGGACAGATGCATCGGCATTACGGAGAGGTAAATGAATAGGCAAACCAAAGAGATAGCGGTGTTGTTTTTATTCTTTAAAATCAAATCCATTCTGATTTCCCAAAAATGATATGGGTTCAAGTACCACGTGTTTAGTAGTATACACAATTTCCTCAAAAAATGCAAGAAAAATAGTAATAGAATGACTTAGTTCCGCTAATCCGGAACCCACAGCGCCGCCTTCTCCGCGTCTTCCGTGGGAATCTGCGATTCAGACATCTGAAAATTGAATGCCTCTGATAAAATTGCTTGAGAATTAATGAAAACTGTGTTAAATTATAAAAATAGAAGCGTCGCGTATAGCGCGATCTTACGAATCATTATAGACTGCGCGTTTACGAAGCGCACATAAAGCAAAGAGGTGACACGAATGATAAAGCAGATGTGGTGTAAGGCAAGGACGAATTGCGCTATTCCCGGACTAATTTGGGGAGCGATGTTGTTCGGGCTAGCAGTTGCTACCGGTTATGGGCAATACAACGGTGAATGTTGGGTTGTCAGTGGTGGGGATACAATTTATAAGTTATATGCTAATGGACAGGCAGATCTGAACGTTATCCCAAACCTAACGCAAGCGAGTGCAGCAGAAGTAAATCCAGCAGATGGTGTCGTCTGGATTGCGGTTTCGGCTGCAAATATCGTCTACCGTTATGATCCAAACAGTGGCGCTTTTAGCGAGATACCGGACATTACGCGTCCGAACCAAATAGCAATTAACCCCGCAGATGGTTCAGCGTGGATTGCTGGACTTGACGCTGTTAAGAAAGTATCAGGAGACGGCACACAAGTTATTGTGACAATAGCGGCGCACGAACCCGCCGTAGCAGTGAATCCTAAGGATGGATCGGCGTGGATTACCAATGCGCGCGGTCCCATCGCGCGTTATGATGCGAGTGGCAATAAAATCGCAGATGCTCCGTCAATGGGTGAACCAAAAGGTGTGAGCGTTGACTACGAAGGCAACGCATGGATCGCTGATAGTCAACACAGTGTGCTCATGCGGGTATCGCCGGCGGGCGCGAAACTCATAGAGATTACAGATATTCCGAATCCAACCTCTCCACGCATCAATCCAATAGATGGAAGTCTCTGGGTCGTTTCCCAACAATCCTTATTAATAAACTTGCTGCCAGATGGAACAAAAAAGAATGAGTTTCTGGCGGGAATGGCAATCGTGGCGATAGCACTTTCACCGGCAGATGATAGTATTTGGATAGCAGACCTGCTCGGTGAGACCTACCAAGGTGAGATTAGTAAATGGAACGCCGCAGGTCAAGTACTGTTCAAGAACCCTATTCCACAGCCGGCTTCCCTTTCCGTTGGATATTGGACAGGAAACTAAATCGCGGGAGTGTGTCGCGAGATTCGCCTCGTTGCGGGTTGCGGATAGGTATAAATCTGGGCCGATAGACATATATGAGGTGCAGCGTGATTAAGTATGTGACTTTAACACAGCATGCAAGTTTTCCGAACTTTCTATTAAAGTTAACAATCGGCGTTTTCGTTGCCGGTTTGTTTGCAACAAGCGGATTTGCAGATTTGCCAGATTTCTATGTGAGTGCTGAGAGTATCACCTTTTCTAACCCCAATCCGATTGAAGGCGAAGAGATTACCATCTGGGTTGAAGTGAAGAACATCGGTGAAGGCACACCGACAATGAACGAAGATTTAGTTGTGGACCTTTACGAAGGGAATCCTGCAACACAACCCCTCCAAATTCTCTGTAGTGATGTTATTTTAGAGTTGAAAGCGGGCAGGACAGATCGGGTAGAAGCGAGATGGCAGCCGCCCCCCGGCCAGACGGAGATTTACGCTGTCGTTAACCCTACGGGTGATGAATATATTGAGGAAACGAATACGGAAAACAACATCGCGCATGCGACAATTGTCGCAGAAACATACACGTTCCCTGCTGTTACACCAAATCAGATCCAAGAAACAATCAGGAAAGGGGTGACTTGGATAAAAACACAGCGAGGCAAACATAGCCGCACCTGCTTACAGTGCGGCGCTGAAAATCAACTCATTCTAATTTGCATCACTTGTGGTGCAAGTCTGAAAGGGTTAGCCGAAAATTTTATTCCCGGGCCCTCTTGGGACTTCGGTGAGGAGCAGACGCAAGAGACGGCTTTAGCCCTCCAGACGTTGTTCGCCACAGGACACACGCCATCAGATCCGGCAGTCCAGAAAGGCTTAGACTTTCTGCTTGAACAGAACTGGAACGAATTCGCCGTTTACCAATTTGCAGTAATTATCCCGGTGTTAGTTGCCAGCCAAGATTCAGCGTATCGGGCGCGCGCACAATTTGCTGTTAACCAATTGGTAAAAAAACAACTTCCTATCAAGGGTAGTGAATTCGCGGATGAACGGGACGACGGGGGCTGGGGATATGGCTTCTCTGCAGACGGTGCGCACATGAACATGGTTATCTATGCCCTGTATGCAGCGAAGCAGTGGGGACTTGATATTCCGAAGGATACATGGACCCGTGCCGAAAAGTGGGTGCGCCGCAATCAAACTGAAACGGGAGGCTGGCTCTACAACTTAGTCGACGAGGGTTCACCTTGGGCGATAGGCGTCTATGGAAGCATGACCGCGACTGGATTGTGGGCACTCCGGGCATGTGGTGTCCCTGTCGATGACCCGCAGATTCAGAAAGGCATCACATGGATAAAAGAGCATTGGACGTTAACTCGGAATCCGGGGGCTAATTCCTGGCTTTACTATTATCTCCTTTCATTGCAAAGGTTCTGTGATATTCCACCGACTTTGGACACGCTCGCTGGCTATAACTGGTATGACGAGATCGCACAGATGCTGGTAGCTCAACAAGAGCCTGATGGGAGATGGCGCGGTTCTGAGAGGGATTTTTTATCCACATGTTTCGCGGTGATGACTTTGAGCCAGGCGCTGGTGGGCCCAACGGGACCAAGTATCGGGATTGTGCCGCAGAGCCTTCGATTTTCTCCACCTTCGCCACGAGTCGGTGAACCTGTTAGGCTGAGCGCAACGCTTCGGAACACTGGAACGCCTTTCACTGAGATTTTAAATGTCGAATTCTCTGTGGAAGATGAACGAGTCGCTACCACTGAAGTGCTTTGGGCTCCGAAACTGCAAGAGACCGTGGTTTCAGCGGACTGGGTGCCGACAACGGAAGGTGAAATAGAAATTGTGACACGTATAGATGTCACGGATGCTAATGAAAAGGATAATACTGCCTCAGAGAAACTCACTGTCTATCCACAGGCTACTGGAGCAATGGACACGCAACTGGTGGACCCGATAAAAGTTAGTGAAACTGGTTACCAACTCGGCAACGTACTTTTTGACACGGGTAAGCGCGAAGTGACGATTCCGGGGGAAATTAATATTGTCGGTGCCGACGTTAACGTTGAGTTCTTCGCGTGTGGCAAACTCGGAAAAACCCATGAGAGTATCTTGATTGTTGATGCAGAACCCATTCATATATTTGCGGCACTCGGGGCCTTGGATTATGAACCGGGTATGAATCTCACAGTTGAGGGGGATCCACGCCCTCCAACAGGGGCCCCTGTTGAAATCTGGGTGGAATGGAATCGTGGGGATGAGGTCGTTTCGCATCAGGCACGAGAGTTGATATGGAACGCCTTTACAGAGCGACCGATGCAGGAGACACCGTGGATTTTCAACGGCGGCCGGCTGCGCAATAATCAATTCACGGCCCAACTCTTCCATAATATTATTGCCGTCTACCGAGACCCCGATTCACTTTTTAACCACCCGTTACCCACCGGTACGGATGACCGGACATACCGCGTTAAGACCGACGTGATCCCACCTAAAGGGACAAAGATAAAGTTGATTATCCGTCCCGTTGTCGATTGAAGGGAAAGGAGACACGATGCCAATTTTTGAATACCGCTGCAACGATTGCACAACTAATTTTGAAGTGCTTCAACGGGCGAGTGATACGGATACGCCTGCAACAAAATGTCCGCATTGCGGTGCAGAAGACGCTACAAAACGTTTCTCTGCGTTCGCAACCGCCAGGACGCAACAGGAGACCGCCGGCGATAACGCTACTTGAGCGATCCCAAGAGGCGGCAGTTTGTCCGCATGAGACAAAAACAGAAACCCCAACCGAATATTCTTCGTGAAATTCAATCGAATAAAGTCTTCCCGGTGTACCTCCTCTGTGGTGAGGAGAGTTTCCTTGTTGAAGGCACCCTCAAACAGATGCTAGATCACCTACTGACACCTGAAACACGGAATTTCAACCTCTCTTTCTTAGAAGGTACCGAGGTCACAACCCAAGAGATCCTCAGTCAGGTAGATACCTATCCTGTCATGTCAGAATGGCGAGTTGTCGTCGTCCGGGATGCAACTTTATTTAAAACCCAACAACGTTCAACACCAATAACAGTCGTCCGAAATGCGTTTAAAATTGAGACCTCTAATGCCTCAAAATGCATCTCTACATTGGCAAAACTTTTGGACGTTACGCCACAACAGATCGCTGAACCACATTTTGATTTTATAAATTCGGTTGATGCTCTTATCACTGAGCTGGAAACGAGATTAACGACTGAAGAACGTCAGTTCTTAGAACGTTTACCGCAAATTGCCCAAGAACTGGACCTATCTTCCACGGAAGTCAACGTCGTTGATGATGTCGAATTAATGCTTGAGTGGCTTCAAGGCGATTTACCCAAGAGCAGTGTGCTTATATTCACGGTCAGAGGTGCTGTGAACGAACGGAATAGGGTCGTTAGAGCTATTAATGATGTCGGACACTATAGAAACTTTGCGCCAGTAGAAGCCGGTCCATCTGTGAACCGAGATCCATTATATAAAAAAGTATCGGAAAAACTTGCTGAATACGATAAACAGATAACACCTCGCGCCTTCACGCAGCTGAGGAACCGCACTGGTGGAGATATGCACACTGTTGCTGAAGCCCTCAATAAAATTACCAATTTTGTTGGGGATAAACGTCAGGTAGACGAACAAGATGTTCGGAACGTTGTAACCCAGAACACATTTGACAGTATCTTTGACTTAACCAACGCTATTGGGAAACGTTCTACGAAACAGGCGTTGAAGAGTCTCCACGACGTGTTATCGAGTGGACAAGAACCGATTCCTGTTAATTCCACGATAGCCCGCCAATTCCGATTTGCGCTTCAAGCCAAGTTGATCGCTGAGAAGAAGGAACTTCGAGCCTTCCGTGGCCGGATGCCACTCAAGGACTTTATAAGCAACATCCTCCAACCAATTGCCGAAGAAGTTGCGAACCTCTTACCCAAATCCGCTACGCATAACATCCTGAAACAGAATCCTTATGTTGCTTACAAAACCTTTCAAACGCTCCACGCTTTCACGGTTGAAGAACTCGCAATTGCACTTGAGAAAACTTTAGAAGTAGATACCGAACTAAAGACGAGTCAGATGGACGCAACATGTACACTGGAGCAATTAGTGTACGAACTGTGCGCTGTGCGATAAGCGGCAAGACAGAAGATTTGGTGTGTCCTCATATGGCTTAGAAACCAAAGAGGCACTTATTTCGTTTTGAAAAATATACACTCGCAAAGTAAACTCGACAGATAACGGGGCGGGGGGAGGCAACTGGAATGATTCGATACACACCCGATAGCGAATATGGCACCCCAAAAGATCCGCCGAATGAGGGACCTTCCCTCAGTATCCGGATTGCCCTTGTGCTTTTGACCCTACTGATCCTACTCGCATCTCAAGAACTTTGGGGTAGGTACCTATGGTCAAAAAGTAAGACTGAACGCTTAGCGCGGCTGAAGACGTTCATCGATAATAGCGAAAAAAGTCAACGGGGATTTGGTTTGCGTCTGCTATCAGAGAATATCGGGGGACATAAATTCTTGGATCAGGATATTTATCCTATCGATTTTGCATCGTTTTCACCAAAACAGAAACGGGCATTTATTGAAGCGTTTTATAGAGGCTTGCGTATCAACCCCCCACCCGAACCAAAATACTTCCACTAAAAAAAAGGCGATGTCACCTGCTTTGGCAGTAAAAAGCAGGGAACTCATCGGGGGTACAGAAAACGCAGGGGAGAGAAACAGACAGAGCACAGCGAGCCCCAGACAAAAACAAACGACAGGGGCGTAGAAGGCAACGTGATAAAGCGTGACTTTCGGAAATACCCACACAACGGCTTTGTGCGCAGAAGCGAGGAACGTATTCGTAAAGGTTGAGCGTCCGTCCTAAATCTCTACCCAGGGACAGCCAGCGGTGCATATCGCGTGCCGGGAGTATATCCTGTTCTGAAATGAGGTGTGCCTGCCAGTCGTAAAAGTAGGCATCGACGCTGGTAAACTGCCCTTCTGGGATGTAAGGCATGTTCTGAATACGGATCAAAAACGCAATAAATAGGATAAGGATGCGGAGTGTTCTATCGTCGATGCATTCGGTGTCCCTATATTTCAATACCGAAACGGCGTTTCATCATTTCTTTGAACTGCCGGGTTCGTACGAGCTGGGCGTTTCCCCTGCCGCTGCCCCGTGAGAAAAAAGCCGATTTTATTTAATCGTAGATTCCAAAAATAAGTGGCATTACACGCAGAAATCTGCCTTCAATTTTTTTTACTATCCTTTTGGGACGCTCCCGACTCTAAAAAATAAGACAATATCAAGGCTAACGTGAGATTAAGCTGAGATACCTATCTTTGAACAAAACAAAGAGTTACGAATATAAAATTGATGCAGTTACAAACTACAGAAAGCTGGAGGATTTGAAATGGGACAAGTTGTTCTGATTATTGCTATTGTATTTGGAAGTATCTCGATAACAACCCTCGGATGCGTCTGGATGGGAATTTCTTATGCTGCAAAGAAAAAAGGGTTAACAAAGGGAGCTTCAGAACGTGAGGTAGAAGCACTACAGCAGAAGGTTAACGACGTTCAACAAGAAATAGTTGCTCTCAAAGCAGAAGTGAACCGGCTTATCAAAATAGCAAAGGGCGTAGGTGGATGAAGGAGGAGAATAGACATGTCGTTGTTACTACTGATTTTTCTGGGGCTGGTGTTTTTCCTTATCGTCAAGTTTACCGCTGCGGTTGTCACTATTGTTGCAATAGTTGCGGGTGCGACAACGATCACTGTGCTCGCGTGCGTCTGGTTGGGAACATCGTATTATCTGAGAGTATCGGGGTATAAATCGAACACAGCTCAAGAAACCTACAGTCTGGTGAATTCGGATTTAAAACAGATTGTTGGAGATTTACAAGAAATTCGTTTTGAATTGGCGGAAGCGGAGCCGTATCTACGAGAGGTAGAATTTTTGAGGTACGCGCGCGAGAACGCCAAAGCAGATAATTAATTCACAAGACAAAGAATGAGAAAAATTTGGAAGGACATATCCGTGTCCTGCCTATTGCATGTCGAGACATGTGATAGGGGCAACAATAATTCGTCGATTGTGCAAATCTGGAGTTTCTTTACACAGGGCCTGTCTCAAAAACGCGTTTTAGGGCATTCTCTAAAACCTTTTTTCGCGTAATTTTGTAAAATTTAGATTAAAGTCTAAAAAGTCAGCCATCGGTGAAATACGACCCCTTTTCCATCGGGT
Source organism: Candidatus Poribacteria bacterium (assembly GCA_965202725.1). Lineage (GTDB taxonomy): Bacteria > Poribacteria > WGA-4E > WGA-4E > WGA-3G > WGA-3G. The sequence goes on along the minus strand of OZ241845.1, from coordinate 780,431 downwards.
TCAACCACGCGCAGTAAGACCTTCCCATCCGTGAAAAAGTCCATTGCCATGAAGCCGGTATGTTGATGTGCGAATAGAGTGTTGTCCCCAGATGAGACCTCCGTCACTTTCTGGCTCGCAGCAGCGCCACTGACCAGCAGGTAATCGACAACATCGCCCTTCAAGACTTGCAGAGAATGTTCATGCCCGGAGGCATAGATTAAAAGAGGAGGATTTTTGCCGGCTGCCTTCTCGTTGGAAAATGCGCTGTTCAGTTGAGTCACCATATTCTTGTTACGCTCGCCTCTCATATCTTGGTCGGATCTGTATAAGTATTTCCGCCAATAAGGGTATGCGGCACCGAGTATAGGTACTGGAACCCAGAGCCATGCTTTTATATCTCTGGCAGGAAAAAGATGGGACTTCCAATCAAAGAAACCTCCATGGGGTCCATAAGTTTCCAAGGGATGGTGCCCAACAACAATAACAGGTAATTTCGTGTTTAATTTTTCTATGAGTTCTTCGATAACTGTTTCTGGCGATTTTTCGGGTTTTTCGTGCCGATGGAGCCACCACTGTGTATCCAGTACGATAAGCCTAACGGCTGGATCGGCTATTGGAAGTTCAATGACGACAGGACCGGGTGATCCGCCGGATGGTAGAAAACTCATTCTACCCGGTAAGTTATCGTTAATAAATTGCTCTTGTGCAAGGAGCGCACTTCTCCCTTCTGCCTTTCCACCCGCCCAATCGTGATTTCCGGGAATGAACAACCCATGTACACCAGCGGTTTTGACAACCGAGAGTTGCGGCGCAAGTCGTTCTGACACCTCATGTTTTCTGCGTTCCGTCATTCCTTCTGGATACATATTGTCCCCTAAAAAGACAATACTCGTTTTTATCGCGTCTTTTTCCGCCCATTCGCGGAGGGTTTCCAAGACAGATTCATCTTGTTTCGGCTGTCCGCCATCGCCGAGCAGTAAGACGCGATAGTGAAGAATCCCTTCTGGTTCACTATCGCGCTTTCCAATTTCATGGATGTCAGGATGATAATACGGTTGGGTATGGCTACACCCCGCACTTGTCAATTGCCCTGCTTGAACAATGAAAAAAAAGAGAAAGATATATCGGGTAAAATTAGGGCGTTGATACAGCTGCTTCATTTTTCTATCACCTGAAACATTCAGTAGGAAAAGCTTCTTACGCTTTTGCTAATTCTTGGATATGCGTAACGAGGTTTTCACGTGGAACAACTTGTTGTTCTCTACTGGCGAGATCCCGAACTGCCACCGTGCCAGTTTCTACTTCATCAGATCCGAGGATAACGGCATACGGGATACCTTTGCTATCGGCATATTTCATCTGTGTGCTGATACGTGTTGGACGACAATAGACCTCTGTCCGAATACCGCTGCTGCGCAGAAACGTTGCTAACTTCAGAGACTCTTCGGCGAGATCAGCGTCGAAAACCGTTACTAACACTTGTGTAACCGTCTTGCCAACAGCCGATGGGAACATATCAAATTCTTCCATAACATCAATAATCCGCTCAATTCCGAAACTGGTGCCTGTTGCAGGATAACTCTGTTTGCTGAAACTGCCGATGAGTTGATCGTATCTTCCACCGCCAGTGATACTCCCAATTTTCGGTTCCTCAACAACCGTCTCATAGATCGGACCTGTGTAGTATTCCAACCCACGAACCATTGAGACGTTTATCCGATAAAATTCCGCTGGAACCCCGAGTATTGTGAGGTAACCAATGAGTTCTTCCAATTCCGCAATCCCCTCGTTCGCAACTTCAGAATCACCGAGTTGTTCAGAGAGGGCGCTCAGGACTGTTTTCGCATCGCCTTCAATTTGAAGCAGCGCGAGCAGTTTTTCAATAACAAGTTCTGGAATCTGGTTCTCTGTTAATTCCGCTCTGACCCCTGACAGGCCAACCTTATCCAATTTATCAATGGAGCGGTAGAGGCCTCCGAGTTGTTCCGTAGGCACACCGGCGAATTGCCCAATCCCGGTGATGAGTTTTCGGTCGTTGATGTTAATCTCAAATTGCTTAAAACCAAGTCGTTTCAACACTTGGTAGATGAGATTAACGTTCTCGGCATCCACGAGCATGCTCTCGGTTCCAACAGTATCCGCATCACACTGGAAAAATTGGCGGTAGCGTCCCTTTTGTGGACGTTCTGCGCGCCAGACAGGATCAATCTGATAACGCTTAAACGGTTTCGGGAGTTGTGGGTGCATAGCGACAACCCGACAGAGCGGTACCGAAAGATCATAACGGAGGGAGATGTCTTCCTTGCCACCAATATGTCCTGCCTGATAGATAAGTTTCTCAGCGTCTGGCCCGTATTTACCTGTGAGTACCTCAGATAATTCAAGGGCAGGTGTTTGTAAGGGCTCAAATCCGAATTCCTCAAACACGCCACGAATCACATCTATGACGTACCGCCTACGGATCATCTGCTCAGGTAAAATATCCCGCATCCCTCGCGGAACGCGCGGTTTAATGAAAGAAGTTGCCATTATGTGTTGATCCTTAAATGTGTCCGGGGAGGGCTTGACTTCGATGCCTCCGCAGACCTTTCTGTAACGCCTGCTTAAGTTCTTGAATTTTCTCACGTTTCCAAGCTTCCGTAAGTGCCTTCGGATTCGCAATGAGGGTGGATTCAGATTCCCGTAAGAGTTCAATCTGCTTGAGCGCGTTTGCTTTGATTGTACGCCGAGATGCCGTAGCGTTGTCAATAATAGCGTCGGCTTCCTCCGGCGGTTTCCCCTCCGTCGCGCCGAAAGACAACATAAGCGTGATTGGGGACTGATAGGAACCTGTCGTATTTAGCCGTTTCCACGGTGTTAAAATCGCCGGGGCTATCTTATTTTCCGTCTTTTCGAGGATGTATTTCTCAGCGATGTTCAAGTATTCAGTAGAGATACGGATGTTCCTATCAGCCTGATTTATCAAATCCTCAAATGTGTTGATGTTCTCTTGTTCCTCACGAACAGCGAGAATAATATCAATGTGCCCATACGCTAAAGGCAAGATTTCTTCGACATCCGCATCGGTTTCTTCTACCCAATCTTGCCCGGTAATTCCTACGTCGTAAAAATCATCCATACCGACGTAGACGGGTATCTCCTGCGGACGTGAAATTTTGATTTGAAAATTGCTGTCGTTGCGGAAGGTTGCACGGTAGGATCGGTCCGTTGCGCTATAACCGTTGAGTTCGTAACCGGCACGCTGAAACATCTCAAGGGTCTCTGGCTGCAGACTTCCCTTTGGCAAAAGCAGGTTCAGTGTCCGTTGTGTTTCCGTTTGCATCTATCTTCTCCTTTCTCTATAACGTAGAAGTTTATGCGTTTATGAGATCGCTAAAAGTGACTACCTGTGTATCACCCGTTTTGATTTGAATTCGGCGAATGGGTTCATCCGGAACTAAACAGATGAGGTAATCATAGTTTGCTTGGCTGGCGTAAGCCTGCTGTGCTTGCAAACCGCGTTCCATCAAATCGACTTCCACGTTCTTCCCCTCTTGCCGTAATGCTTCAGCGAGACGTTGTGCTTCTGCAATCCGTCCTGGTGTTTCTGCTGCGATGAAATAGTCTTTTCTTCCGTTGACGGTCGTCTTTTCTGCGCCAATAAATGCCTCCACAAGGGCATCAAATTGGAATGCAAAGCCTGCCCCTGGTGTTGTTGCCCCCCCAAAAGACTCAATGAGTTTGTCGTATCTCCCACCGCCACAGAGGGGTCGGTGTGTCTCAGGCAATTCAATCTGAAAGACCGTGCCGGTGTAGAAATCAAACCCGCGCGTGATACCCAAATTAATTTCAAAATCTGTAATATCATAGCTTTCCAAAGACTCGCAAAGGGCAAGTAGCTCCTGACGTGCCACTTGTGCTGTATTACTGAAGCGTGTCTCCCAGGCTGCCATGACAGTATCTTTGTTGCCAGAAATTTTTGAGACTTCTATGCAACAGCGAGCTGTTTCCTCAGAGATACTGAAATAGCGTTGCCACCTTGCTTTATAGGTTTCCTCAGCAATGGCCGGCAATTTCTCAGCAGCCGCGGCAGTCTGCCTGTCGGTTAATTCTTGAACCGCGGAGGCTTCAATCTTGTATTCCCCTGCGTAGTCAGTGCCCTGTGATCGCTGCAACCTATTAAGCGCGCCGCGGAGTGTTTCCAAATCCCAAAATCGTGCTTCAGCACGTAAACGCGCGAGGTAGTCGATGTCCCATATAATTTCACCGTGATCCTGCGTATCAAGTGAAACCTGTTTGAAAATCTCTCGGAAAATTCCGGTATTGCCGATTTTTAACTTCGCGTGTGAAATGTTAAGTTTTTCCAGGATGCGGACGGGGACCGCAATAATTTCCGCATCAGCATGTGCAGAAGCAGGTCCAATGAGTTCAACACCCGCCTGTCGGAATTCCCTCTTTACTTCGGCACCATCTGTAACTGGTTCTTGTCGAACACACTGCCCGATGTAGTAGAGTTTGTACGGATAAGGCAGGTGCCCAAGTTGCCCGTTAGCGATGAGGCGGCATGCGGGTGCGGTCATCTCAGGCCTTAAGGCGTAATCGACTCGATCTGAACCAACAAAGGTGAACATCTTGTGCCGGATTTCCTCACCCGATTGGGCAGATAAAAGGGCAAAAGATTCAAACAACGGTGTCTGAATCTGTGCGTATCCGTAATTTTCAAAAGTTTCACGAACGATCTTTTCGACGAAATTTCGCTGAACCATCTGTTCAGGTAAAAAATCGCTCGTTCCAGCAGGTTTATTAAATTTTCCCATTTTTTGTTCATATACCAGAACGGTACATGCTCCATGTATTGTTCCTAAAAAACTCCAATTTCAATATCCTGAGGTAAAAAGTCAAAAAAAACCAGTAAAGAGCAGGCTCTGTATCTCAGGTGCACTGACAGCACTAAGGAGAACGGCTCGTTTACTGGGGATCTAACAAGTTAGACTTGCTTCGTATCAATGACGTTTATACATATTCCCTCATCCGCTCTACTCAGAAGTGCGAATGATGGTGATGTATATTAAAAATATTCGCTTTAGGCATTTTTGAGTGTTATGTGCGTTAGCAGTTAGATTTCCCCATGAGAGAGGGATAGGAAAACAGGTGTCTCTCTGGAGTTAAGAGGATTCTGGATTTTGCCCTCCACCCCAATCTACGTATCGCTGAAAAACCTATTGATTTTAAATACAATTAATGAAATTATACCCTATTGGGAAGAGAATGTCAAATTTTTTTGTGGACGTATAGGCAATTTATTGAAACTTGCTTGACCCTACGCGTCTTCCCGCAACAGTCTATTATAGTTCTAACAGAAATGTTTTTGAGAATCCCCAAGATAGTTTTGAAGATTCCCATGTGGATGAGCTACATAAAAATTTCGTTGATTTTTAAGTCTCCATATTATATACTTACACATCTCTCGGTGGGTAGGTTCTTCATCTCTGTATGTCCAGTGTCGAGTACCTATTCAACCTCGCGAGAAAAGTTAAGGAAGTGAGGAATTATGTTTCGGAATTATGCTTTTTTCATCTTATGCTTGATGGTATGTTCCCTGGCGTGTGGGTGTCAGGGGATTCGGCAGGTGATTGCGCCGGATCCATCTGAAAAGCACCAAGTCGCTGATGATGGAAAACGGATTATCAATGTTGGGTTCTATGCATATTTCGCGCCTGTGAGTTATAGTGCGGACTCGGATCCGGCTTCCGATGGGTTTAACATTCATCTGGGTTATGAGGCAGACCTCTTGACGGCACTTGAAGCTATGGGAGGCACCGGCATCTCTTTCTCTCGCAGGGGTATTGCCGAATGGCCGGACATCTGGTTGAAGGCTGCCTCCCCGGAATACGATCTAATAGGAGGCGGTATCACGATTCTGAATTCTCGCACACGCGATGCTACTGGCACACAGCGTGTTGCCTTTACATCGGGACACATCAAGTTCCGACAATCGCTTTTGGTGCGTGCCGAAGATGCCGATCGCCTTTCTACGTATGCGTCGCTTACGCGCGATGTTAAGGTCGGCGTGCTTTCGGGAACAACAGGGGAAACCCGCTTACTCGAAATTACAAGGATGGTTGATGCCGATGGCGTTCTCGCCGAAGGGACGCGCATTGAAACACCGAGTGGCAGCGTCACCGTTGATGGCACACGGCAGTACAGCATTACCGCAGCAGGTTCTTCCCTGAGTTTATCCGGTAGACAGACGCTTTATCCACCTTCGGAAAACATGCCTCAAGTGATTTATCTCGGCGACGCTGTAGGTGAATCGGCATTGTTTGAGGCTCTTGCCGATGGGAGGATTGACGCAATCGCGAGAGGCGAGATTGGCAACCGTGATGCTGCAGCAGCGGTCCATGGGGCATTTGTTGTCACTGCCCTCGATGAGGAGGTTGAATACGGCGGCTTTACTCTCACAGTGGAAGATATGGCATTGCGAACGTCCCTCAATAGGTCTATAGATTATCTAACCGATGGCGGAAACATCGGATACGCCGAATGGTTAGCGGATCCGAAAGTGTTTCTTAAGCGCTTACACGTAAGGAAATAGGAAACACATGAGTGTCAATTTCGACTCTGATGCTAAGCCGATCTCAATATAACCCCCGCATGCTGATTGAAGCTAGGCCTGTTGGGTACAATATTAATCCATGAAACTTAGATCCATTTTCATTATTTCTATACTCGGTGTGTTGCTGTCCATTCTGCTGTGTGGTATCTATTTTCAATTCTCTTATTTTGAACCGGATACCGTCTCTTACCTATTCCAAGCCAAATTGTTCGCAGCAGGCAAACTCGCCTTCCCCGCGCCGCCAGAACACGGTTTTTCCTCTTCACCCCATATTAATATCCTAAATGGCAAGTGGTATTCCAAATACCCATTCGGGAATGCCTTGATGCTGATGTTTGGCGTATTTATCAACGCACCTTGGCTGATCCCTGCATTGGCAACAGGGGGTGCACTATTGTTTCTCTATCTGTTTGTAAAAGAGATATATGGAAACATCCATAGCGGCCTTGCGTTGCTCGCCGCGGTGCTCGCGCTCATTTCGCCAGCAACACTCGGTATGGGGTCAACGTGGTTCAGCGAACCCGTGAGTCGTTTTTATCTTTCCCTTTACTTGTTCGCGCTGCTCAAGACCTTAAACTGCCAAGACGATACCTCTCGCCTTGCTCGGATTGGCTACCCGCTGCTTTCAGGATTTGCGTTGGGGTACGCATTTAATACGCGTCCGCTCTCTGCAGTCGTCTTCGGGGTTGTTGGCGGTGGGTTAACGGTCTACTATCTTTTCACCCACTGGCAGGATCGACAAATATTATTTTCTACGTTGAAACGTTTCGGATTCTTCTTTATCCCGTTTGTCGTGATGCTGAGTGTGTGTATGTCGTGGAATGCGCATTTTACTGAACATCCGTTCATGTTCACACACACGGTTGCACAACCTTATGACAAAATCGGATTCGGTTACAGAACAGAAGGCTATGTCCCCGATATGGCGAACGCATTTATTTTTACCCCGGCATGGGCAATAGAACGTACGTGGCGACACATCCTCCCGTGTATTAGCTTCAACGCGCTTGGCTGGGGGAGTTATCATCATAATTTGCTAAAAGAAGTTGAACTGTCAGTCGGATGGCTTGTCGCTTTTGTGCCACTCATTCTGCCTTGGTGCCTCGTGCTGATACCTTTTTTCCACACCTCGCGCAATAGATACGATGTGCTATGCCTCGCCTCACTCATTGGCAATCTGCTGCTTTATGCATTTTTCTATTTTGAGGGGTCAACGTGGGGATTCACACCCGTAAACGCCCGCTATTATACTGAATCAACGTTCCTCGGTTTTATTCCGTTGGTAGCACGTGGGCTGATGATCCTTTATGAGCGGTTTAAATTACCTGATCGGCGCGGACTTTCTGTTGGTGTTGGCATCTGCTTTCTGTTACTCAGCGTTAATATTGTGTGGAGTTACGTCCGCATTGGGAAGGTATACCAGAATTGGAGTTCTGTCTACCAGAAACTACCCTCTATGGTGGCTGAGCAGGACATTCACAACACCGTGATTTTTGTATCCCAGCACCGTGGTGCGCCGATTGGAGACTATCCGTTTCAGCCTCTTGAAGAGGCGGACATTGTCTATTTTAAACTTGGTCCCGCGCCGCGCTGGAAATTGACAAATAGCGATTGGGAAAATGTGTATGCGCAGTATTTCAGGGGTAGAAGTGCGTATTTGTACGTCCCGCAGGAGAAGAGTCTGACCCTTTTACTCAATGAAGCCAAATGATTTTACGCATTAAGTGGTTTTGGACCTGACACACTGCTAATTTTATAATGGGAAGGTCAGAATAATCCTTGATTAAGACACTTATCAGTATATTACCACTTTCGATCCATAATTTAATTCCATTCCTCCGAACTATTCAAGATCAAATGGGGTCACTTCCAAGAATCACCATCTATTACTACCTCCAAACAATTAAAATTGTTGTGAAAATCTGCAAAGGCACTGAAATCATACTTCCTACCTCTATTTAGTACCTCCCCTGCTTTGTTTATTGTCAATGTAGTTTTTTGATTGTCGGTTATTTGATAGGTATCCAACTCCAAATTATCAAAACGTTCGACATCTGAAGTTTTAAAAATATAGTAGTTGATGTCATGCGTGTCTTGGTCCCAGACCTGTATCCACACGTAAAATACTCTGGAGTCCGCTAGATGGTAACGGATTTTGGGATGGAAACTAAATTTTTTTGGTTCTTCTCCCAACTTTGTCTGCTTTGGGGGAACTCCCTCTGATGTCTTCACCTGAATGAATCGAACGAGCATTTTCAGGCTGTCTTGTTCACATGTTTCACAAAGGGGCGTTACGGCTTTACGGTTTCGCCCCTTATAAAATTTTTCACGCGTTAATGCGTTTTTGAACGATTTGCAGTTCTCACAGTAACTTTTTAAAATGACAAAATCAAATTTCTCATCTATATACGCCCTATAAACTTGCCATCCTCGCTTATGCAATTCTATCGCCAAACGCATCTCACCATAAAGTCCTATTACGAGTTTGTCGCTTTCAGATCCATTCACGTTCCACCTCTTTCGGTTTCGTACTGAGCGTATTAGAGAACCGTGTCAACATGGCATCTCGAAACAACGTTCGATTCAACTCTATTCCAATGCTGTTTCGTTTTTGATGGAGTGATTCTATTGTTGTTGTGAACGAACCAGCAAAAGGATCAAGCACAGTGTCATTGACCCCGGTAAAGACTTGGACTGCATATTCAGGAATTTCACGTGGGAAAGGGGCTGTATGTCCAAGGGTGTTTTGTCCCTTGCTATTTATCTTTATCACTGGCGAAAGCTTGATAACGTCACGTCTCCACTTACGCAGCAAATCTTCCTCAACAAGGTTCTCGGATTGCTGTAAGCTGGTCATTAACTGTGTTCGAGCTGAAAAGCGTTTACCGCGATTGCTTGCTGATCGCTCGAAACAGTCTAAGTTCTTACATTCCCAAGATTTGATGCCCACTCCAGAATAAGCGTTCCCGTTGATCTTCAAACACCCGCACACTGGACAAGGATAAAGCATTTCATCCAACCGATGTTTGTAGAAAACAAAAATATGCTCATAACAGTTGACTGGATACTGATATAGGGGGTAAGGTCTATTTCCGTTTTTATGCCGCTGGGTCTGAACTTCTCCTTTGTCCCATATAAAGTCGTCCACAAATTGAAAACCATGTTCCTCAAATATCTTAGTAAAATATGCCCCCAACGGTATTCTTCGTTTTCCCCAAGACGATTTCGTATGCCTATGGTCATTGTCGAATATGTCCCCGACATTGAAAACAAAGGGGCGATGATTATCCAAGACCCGATAACACTCTTTGATAATATAAGACATTTCCTCCAGATAGTCATCCAGAGTTGCCCACTGCGAATAATCTCTTGCGTTGTAATATGGGGGAGAAGTGACCATCAACTGAACGCTTTCGCTGTCTATACGCCGCAAAAAATCGAGGCAATCCCCCCATAATACTTTCGGAACACTGGGGTCGAAAAAAATGGATTCATTCAGAGATGGGTCAGCACCAGTATACTTGCTTTGATACTCCTTTTTGACCAAAGTATAATAACCTTTGATATATTCTGCTATGGTGTAATCTCTATCACCCCGAATATACTTAAAGCAATCTGCTTTAAATTCGTTCAGAAGTTGTTCATCGAACACGCACCTTAGATATTTGTCACTCACCTCAAATATCTTATGCAGATATGGATGTGGGCCATCGGTCACGCGCGATGCATCACCCGCAGGACGGCCATCGGTCACGCGCGATGCATCACCTCCCGGAGACAACCATAAATAGTATTGCTCTGGATCCTTTAAATCCATTTCCTTTGTAGCCAATCGATCCTGTTTCATTATAATGATCCTATTCAAATTAGTTTAGTGTAGTTTTAACTTACAGTAAGTATTTCAGAGAGGATTCTCTTAAATTAACGCAATAGAGAGTATAAAGGTTTATAAATTTCCTAGCATGCTTTGGAAACCATCAAAAACTCTCTATTGTGTTTGTATACATATCCCTTGCAAGAAATTGAGCTAATCATAGTATGATTCATTTATAGATACAGCCCTATTTCAGTGTAAAAATCAAGTAAAAGGTTAGTCTACATAAAGGAGATGTAGCATTTTTAAAAGTTGCCCTAAATTCTAAAATGACTTATTTGCTTTAATTTTTTTATGGTCTTCTACAATTCTACATCACCTGTTCCAGAATGATGATGTCCCCAGGATTCCACGATTGTGCAATGATGTAAAGTTTACCATCAATCTTACGGATAACCGCGCCGTGCAGGTGTTGAAAGGTCTCCATACCCAATTCTTCTTTCAGCATAACCGTTGAGACGAGATTGTTTCCTTCCAGTATATAGAGCGGTGCACCTTTCTCTTTATTGGGTCCATAGAGGCACGCGACAACGGCATATCCTACCTCATAATCAATACTACATGGGAATGAGCCTTTGATAAGTGGTAGCGTCTCCAAATAAGTGCCATCTGGGGAATAGCGTTCAATCTCTGCATTCGCCCGGTCAGAAGTGTCCAATCGGCTTGTTCCATAAGGCACTGTAATGTCGTGTCCTGTGCCGAATTGTCCGGGTTCATCGCCTTTGCCACCGAACGCCAAAGGATACCAATTCGCCTCAAGTGGGTCAAGGCTTGTGAGTTTCGCGCCCAAAATATAGTCTAAATCGGAATAGCCGGTGGTAACGTAAAGCATGCCATCAATATGAGTCATGCCAGTAGGAACGAACTCTCCGCCCTCACTAAAATAGGTATTGACTGCCTGATGCTCGAAATCCATCATTATGTTTGGGGCTTCCAGTGTATGCACCAGTTTTCCCTCTAATGTTGTTGTGAAGATTTTACCGACATCGTTTGCGGGGAAAGAGAGATAAGGTGTTCCTTCAGAGGTTGACCAAACGGTGGTATAGTGTGCGTTGACTTGCTTTAACACTGCGGGGGTTTTGATGAGCCGGGTCGTTTTCAGGTCGGCACTGATTTGGATGATACCGACATCGGGCAGTTGGAAGTAGGTTTCGCCTTTTTCTGCGCGCCTGTCTACATCAAAACCACCGTGTGCCCTGTCGATTGCAGCAACTATCTCTTTGGGAAAATGATCGCGGGTATAAAGGACTTTGAACTCAAGCGCTCCCTGTCCACTGGTGCGTATCCTATCAGGTGTCTCGTGATGTGCGACGAACCTATAGGAGGAGTTTGTAACCCCGATGTCAGTTTGTATTGATTGGTGCTCTGTCACATGGGCATAAGCGTGTCCGGTTATAAAGGCAACAGCAAAGATTAGAAAAACAACATTTCTCATGCCCAAATCTCCTTCCTCTCTTATAACTGTGTATCATTGTCCGAAATTGTTTGATAAATTCGCAGCTGTGCGTGATGCTCACGACATCTTCTATCTTATATTGAACGACCAGAGGACCGGCAGGACCGATCTCTTTCAAACCTTATGCAGTTGTAGTGCATCAGTTTTTCAGGCAGGGGGCGGGCATCAGGAAGTAATTTCCGAGAACCAGCCTCTCCTTCAATCGGGAGCGGTTACTTCTTATTCAGGCAGCACTGCTTATATTTGCGCCCACTTCCACATGGGCATGGGGAGTTGCGCCCAACTTTCTGTGAGGGCATAGCCGGAAGCGTGCGTGTTTTTTCCTGCTGACGCTGGCGCATGAGCGGCATAATGCTATTCGCCGGGTGTCCCATTTGTAGGGCAGAAGCCATCATCTTCATCGGTTCGTCGATGTGATTGAAAAACTGTTTATAGCCAGCACAGAGATAGTTTAAACCGTCTTCACCTGTAGGTGTTTTGATAAAACGGTTTTTCGGACAGCCGCCATTGCAGACGAATTTCACTTCGCATGAACGGCAGTATTCTGGAAGGGTGTCTCGTTTATCCGTGCCGAATTTGCGTTGGAAAGGTGAATCCACCATCTCGGCGATGGTGCTATCCGCGATGTTACCGATGTGATAATCAGGCGTAACGAAATGGTCACAGGAGTAGAGGTCGCCGTTATGCTCAATTGCGAGGGCATCACCACAAGTTTCATTGAACACACAAAGGCTGGGGTTATAGCCCAACCACGCCTCAAGCGCGACATCGAAGATCTGGACGAAAATTTTTCCGATGTCGTTTACGACCCACACATCAAAGATTGCGCAAAGGAATTTGCCATACTGCAGAGCCGTGACGGAGCGAGGGGATACATTTTTTCCACCAAAATGCTCGACAGCAGGAATAAATTGCAGAAATTCTACGTCGAGTCCTTTGAAGTAGTTATAGACTTCTTCCGGATATTCGGCGTTGTGTTTATTGACGACACACAGCACATTGTAATCGACCTTGTGTTTCTGTAAGATACGCAATCCTCGGATCACCTGTTCGGACGAGGATCTCCCGCGCTTGTCGTAGCGGTACTTATCGTGGATTTCTGGGGGGCCGTCAATGCTGACACCAATCAAGAATTGGTTTCGCTTGAAAAATTCTCCCCATTCATCGTCAAGGAGCGTCGCGTTCGTCTGGAACGAGTTCTGAATCTTCATGCCGGGGCATCTATATTTTTGCTGATACCTAACGGCTGTTCGGAAGAAGTCCACACCCATGAGTGTAGGTTCACCGCCCTGCCAGGCGAACGTGACTTCGTTGCCCTCCTGAGCTTCTATGTATTGTTTGACGTAGTCCTCCAGGATTGCGTCCGTCATGCGGAAGGAGCGTGTTTCAGGATAGAGCTTTTCTTTATCCAAATAGAAGCAGTACTCACAATCAAGGTTGCATATTGGCCCAATCGGCTTGGTCATTACATGAAACGTTCGCGGTGTGTTAGGTTGAACCATTTGATTGTCCTCTCGACAATATTCAGTATTTTTTCGGATGCCTCAACTTGTCGGGGATGCATCTGAGTAAAACACGCCCGAACAAGTTCGGGCTTTCTCTTTATGTTAAGTGTAGCGCACCGTAGGTAAAAATCAGCAAGAAAAAAATTCTATCATCAAAATCACTACTTGTTCAGAGGAAGTGCGCAGCCCCGAACAAGCTCGGGCTTCCTTGCCCAGGTTACAGAGTGCTATGATAATTACCTTTTCTGCTGCATCTTGTTAATTTCATCAAGTTGTTGGCGTGCATGAACAACAATGACACTCTCAGGGTAGTCCGTAATAAGCGTTGTGTAAGTAGCAGTTGCATTCTCGAGATCGTCTTGCTGTCTATAAATTTCGGCAATATTTACGAGTGCTTTTGCGGCGATAGGGCTTTCGCGTGCAATGACTTGCTGATAGGCGTTTATTGCTTCGGTGTTCTTCGCCTCTTCACGATAGATATTACCCATGAGCAACCAAATATCATCAATGATATTGGATTGAGGGTAAAGTTCAAATATCCCATCGCCCTGCTGTAGTGCGTCTTCTGTTTTACCGCTAAGGTAAAGCTGCAGGGCCGCTGCGTAATCTGTAAGCGGGATTTTGAGATAGTCCTGATGGTTCTGAATAAGGGCTATCTTCTCAAGCGCATCGTTCGTGAGTTGGTCGGATTTTGATATCTGGATGACTTGATTGTATTCCTTGAGGGCTTGCTCGAAGTCCGCAGCGAAGAAATAGGAATCACCCATTAGTTTTCGAGCGGTCGCGCGATAACGGTGAGTCTTATTAGCCATAGGTTCAAGGATTTCTCTGGCGAGTGTATAACGTTTAAGTAAAATATGGCATTCTCCTAAACCCAGCTGTGCTTCCGTCAATTGACGAGTAACTAAGCGTTGCGTCAACAAGCCTTGAAAGGTCATCTGAGCGGCTTTTGGTTCGCGTGTGCCGTGCAATTGCAGCTGCCCGAGTAGAATTCTATTCTGGATAGAAGCCTGGCGATTTTTGACGAGTTCCTTCAGCAGTGCAACAGCATCTTCCCATTTTTCCATCTTTTGGTAGAACAGCGCGAGTTTGGAAGAAGCACTTCTGACCCGCGTACTATTCGACGAACTGTTTATGAGTGCTTTGTAGAAGTCGGCAGCCCGTGGGCTGACATTGCGAGCTAACTCCTCGGCGTATCTCTCCAATGCCAGGTCCGTGTGAGTGGGATGACTTTGGTGGAGTTTCCTAAAGGTTTCAAGTGCCCGTGATACTCTACCTGCATGGAAAAGGAGTTCTCCGAGCGTCATAGTGACATCAGGGTTCTGTGGTTGGCGTAGGTGCTGTTTTTGGAGCTGATCAATTAGCGTGCCTTGCAGTGCTTTATGGCGCGCGCCCTCATAAATCTCAAGCATTGCCTCCCAAATCGGTTCTCGTTGACTCTCGGCGAGCCCGACGCGTTGCAAACCGTCAATATAAACCGCGGCGGCTTGTTCATTTTGCCCCTGAATTTTGTAGGCTGCTGCCAACTGGGTATAGAGGTAGCCGTTTTGAGGATTCAAGCGGATCGCTTGCTGATAGGCTGCAATCGCCTCTCTATACATTTTATGAGAGAGATAGATTGCCCCGAGCTGCTGATGCTGATCTGCTTGGTTCGCCTCATCTGCTACTATTTTTTTCCACTCATTTATAGCTTGGGCAGGCTCACCAATCTTAGCGTAAAGATCGCCTAATTTTCTGCGAAGGTTGATATTGTCTTGATCCTTTTCAATCGCCTGACGATAGAGCTCGATTGCCCTCGGATGTTCGCCTTGCTGCTGGTATAGCTCTGCTAAGTGCGCTAACAACGTCAGATCATCTGGGTAGTTCCGCAACCGATTTTGAATAAGCTCTTTGGCTTCTGTGTAACGGGCATTAACGATATACAACCGAATAAGACTGTTCACTGCACTCGTGCGATACGGAGAACCGGGAAAATTGTCGAGGAAGTATTTGTAACTCTCCACCGCTTCCTCAGTCTTACCCAATGTCTGTTGGTATTGCCCAACGAGATAGGCGGCTGTAGCAGCGGCAGCCGTATTAGGGTGCTGATCCAAAATCTGCTTGCATTGTAAAATCGCCTGTCGGAACTGATAACGTTGCCAATAGAGGTTTCCTAAGCGATGGGCAGCTTGGGTTGCATAAGATCCATCGGGGTTTTCGTTAACGATCTCTCTGAAGATGCGCTGTGCGGCGGGGTCATCTCCGACTTCACTGTAACTTTGCCCGAGCATTAATCGGATAGAATCCTTTTGGCTTTGCTGAAGCGGGGAATAAGTATTACCGCCCCTTGGGACACCTTTCTCAAGCAATTCCTCGTACATCTTGATTGCCTCTACATATCGTCGTTCATGGAAATGGTCATGTGCAGCTTCAACGGGATCCAACGCAGGAACTACTGTCGGATTGTTTGGTGTGAACTCGATCTGTGCAAAAACATTGGGGCCATCTATGACGAGAAAAGGAAGCAATAGCGTTAGAATAAAGAAAAAACCGAGTAATCGTTGCATTGTGAGATCCATTTATTGAATTTTATGGTTTAAGTAGTATAGAAGTTCCCTGACAAGTGCTTATTATAGTGACTTTGAAAAATAAGTAAGCGCCTCTCGATACGCCGTGCGATGAATCGCACGACTCTAAACCGGAGTTTGTTAAGGGATTAGGTGTCTACATAATTCTAAGTTTTGCCATAATGCATGACAAGATTTACAAGGAGTGCCATACCGTAAATCATGCAGTTTTCGTCAATATCAAATTGCGGATGATGGCACATATTGACAATGCCCTTCTCTTCATTTCCCGCGCCCACCATCACGAAACATGCGGGGATCTCCTGTGAGTAGTAGCTAAAATCCTCACCGCCTAACGCTGGAGACATCGGGAATATAAGATTGCTCTCACCGACCAATTCCTTCGCTGCCGATAGAACTGTATCAACGCAAGGCTCATGGTTATACGTGACCGGGTAACCTTCTTGATAGTCAAATGTGTAATTTGCATTGTGCGCGTTTGCCATCCCGACGAGGAGGCGTTCCAATTGTGCTCTAACGTCTTTTTGAACAGCTGCTTGGAGCATACGCGCTGTGCCGCCTATGAGGACTTTGGACGGGATGACATTCAGTGCAGCACCGGCGAGTCCATGCTGAAGGTTAGCATCTCCGCCGTGCAATTGCGTGACACTGACGACGGCAGCGTCCAAAGGATTCACATTCCTTGCGACAATTGACTGTACGGCTGTCACGAACTGTGCACCGATCACAATTGGATCAACAGTGATGTGTGGAAATGCGGCATGTCCACCGTTACCGGTAATCGTAATTTGGAAAGTGTCCGATTGTGCAAGCATCGGGCCAACACAGGTGGCGTACTCCCCAACGGCGAATAGGGGAAAGACGTGGATTCCATAAATTTCGTCGACATCCTCCAATGCTCCGTCTCTTATCATAGCAGGGGCAACCCCCGGCGATACCTCTTCGCTCGGTTGGAAGATAAACCTAACGTGGGTTTTCAGGGTGTCTCGCATACCCGACAGGATGCGCGCCGCGCCGATCAGCATCGCAGTATGCACATCGTGTCCACATAGATGCGCTTTGCCATCAACCTTCGATTTATAAGGAACATCCGTGAGTTCCTGAATCGGGAGCGCGTCCATGTCTGCCCGAAGTGCGATACGTTTTAATGCCCCCGGTACTTCCAAGTCTCCAATGACACCCGTCCTACCGATACCTGTTTTAATGGGAATATCAAGAGCACGCAGCGCATTTGCAGCAATACCAGCAGTGCGATGCACAGCAAACCCTAATTCAGGGTGCTGATGGATGTCCCGTCGGATAGCAACGACGTCATCGAAATGATGGCGACACTGTTCAAAGATTAGGTTTTTCATTTTTTAATTTTTCAGTATGAATGCAATTTGTAGCGTAAATTTTCAGTTTGCGCACGCAGAATCACAATCTAAGAGATTATGCTACCAAAATAACCTCTTGGGTTAAATAGTACGGCTCAGCATTAAAGTTAGAAGGTCAATGTCCGTCGCAAGATGCTTTGATGCCCATGTTCATTTTCGAGACGATAAATAACGGTATAAACCCCCGGCATCCTCTGAAATAGCCCTGTGTTAATCTTAGGTGTCAATTCTACCTCAGTTGAACCGTCATCGGGTATAATTGTCTCTTCCGTGATGGGGCCGTAAACCCTTTCCCCGAGAGGATTAAGCACTTTCCATATGAAAATAAGTCGTTTTGGACGCGGCGGGTTGTTGATGTAGACCGTAATCCTATCGGCAATTCGTTCGTTTTCAAGTTTAAGCATTCCTAACTTAGAAAACAATTTAACAGTGAGTGTTAGTGGCGGAATATATTCGAGGTACCCTCGCCCCGGAATGGCGCGCCACGTTCCACCTGTTGCTAATCCGATCTGTTGGATAGGCAGATAATCAAGTCCAATAACATCGACCCGGATATGTTCGTTTTGTAGTACCTCAATGACTTGATCCAAGCTATAGACGGATTTACCGCTATAATCGGCATCATGGAAAGCAGCATCGCTCGCCAGAATAATGAAACGTTGTGCTCCATTTCGAAATTTCATCTCACTCACCGCAGCCATAAGTGCGTCCAGTCCTGCTTCAGCGATGTCTCCGCCACCATCAACGCCAATGTGGAATAGCCAGTTTTTGAAGGTTCCGAGATCGTCGGTCTGCCCAAATTTTCGTGCCGTATCTGTGAATGTCACTAACCCGAAAGTTGCATCGCGTCCGGCGCGATTAAATGCCTCAAAAAGAAAATCGACATAGGCACGGATACCTCGGATATTGTCGCGCATGCTCTCAGTTTCATCAAGAACAAAAATGACATCAACTTTTTGCGTTGTGGTAGCGTCAGCGAGTGTTCGGGCAATATCCTTCATCGTGTGAACAAAAACACCACCAACATTGCCACCGGTGGAGCTGCCGCCCCCCCAAGAATTGCCCATCGCTGTCGCTTGGAGTGCATCCCCACGCCGACTACCGTAGTGAATCTTCGGAGTATCTACTGCTGGTGAGCTACCGCTTAAAGCATCGTCAGCCTCTAAAGCAATCGGTTTCGTTTCGCCTTGTAGTGCTACAGGGTCCGTCTCTGGCATCGATGGTCTAACTAGCTTTAGATTAGCAGAATCCACTGCTACGCGATTTTCAGTCGCATAATTGACAGAATCCCCTATTATAGCCCCGGACCGCGATAGATTATTGCCAATGGAGTCCGGCGAACGGATTAAGCCCCCTTGCTTACGTGCCTCAAATTTTGGCGTATTCACTGCATCCTGATTTCCGGTTTGCCAAGTTGGGTTTAGTCCTGCCTTGGGTTTCGGGGGTGCCGGTGGTTCCACGTCTTCTACGACGACTGGTGCGGGTGGTTCGACACGTTTTCGCGGCTTCGGAATAGGAGCAGGTTTAAAATTCAAAATAGAAATTTCTATTTTGTCATCGAATCGATCCTGCGGAACCGGTTTCGGGACAGTCCACCATATTACCAATATCAACACAAAGTGGACAAGTAACGAATATATGACAAGTAACGAGCATCTTAGATATAGGGGGGTTCTGCTTCGATTCCTCATTATATCCACCGACCTAACTACAAATGAAATTCAACCACATCTCCATCGTAAACGACATCATTACGACTGACAGATTGTCCATCGTGCCATTTGGCACCCCATATCCGTGCGAACCTAAATTCGGCAAAATCTTTGTGCAAACTGCGCGCGGCATCAAGGACAGTTGCCTCTGTAGGGAGAACAATCGGTTCATCGTGTTCTATCGGTTTTCCCGGTGCTTTCGGATAAACACGCAAGATATTTAATTCCGCATAGATTTCTTGTAATAAGGCATCTCTGCCATCGCCGGTTTTGGCGGAAATTGGACAAATCCGAAATAAGTCCCCATAGAATTCCTTGAGAATGTCCAACCTCTCCACCGCTCCGGCAGCGTCGAGTTGATTCGCAACAATAAGCGTTCCATTCCCTGGTGTCTCACGGACTGCTTCATCAAGGAGTGCCACGACCACATCAAGATCGTCCAATAGATTATCGCTTGCGAGACTGATAACGGGCAGCGGAAGGTCTGCGTTGCGGGTGAGCGTCGATACTGTTGGCAAAACGAAATCTGGCGTAATCGAGGGGGTATCAACGATCTGGAATTGTATATTTTCATAAGGCAGCATGCCGACCATCGGCGTTGTCGTAGTATACGGAGTCGGCGAAACTTCTGGTTTAGCGTTTGTAAAGTTCGCCAGCATCTGTGATTTACCACTATTCGGAGGTCCAATGAGAACGACCTGTCCCGCACCTTGCTTCGGGATATGTTCACTATAACTTCTCTTAGCAGTCCCTTTACCGCTTGCGGTTACCGGGCCCCGCTTGATTTTAGCAATACGGTGCCGGATGTCAGAAACCACCTTTTCTGAACCTTTATGTTTCGGAATGATTCTGAGCATCTCCTCTAACAAACTCAGTCGCTCTTCATCTGTCTTGGCGGCTTCATGTTGGTGTTTGAGTTTATAATAGGTTGGCGGTAGATTCGCTGGCATTTTCGTCAATGCTCCTAATCTCTGTTTACAATGGCAGTAATTTCTGTTAAGATAAGAGAAACTCTTAAATAGGTTACAAGATTTTTATTCTCATGTCAAGTCAATTAAGCGGTTGGCAGCGAACGCGAATAAGCGGTTACGCCGTTTTTCTTCTTTTTTTATGTATCCCCATTTTCGCTACGATAGCAGCGGACGATACGCTTTTGTCCCGCGGTGATGAACTACTCACCTTGGTTCAATCTGAGCAACTTGAAGCGCGGGTGACAGCGCTGCAGGAGAATATTACTGTATCAGAAAGTAATTTTCAAGCACTCCGAACACGCAGCGCACACCATCGTGAAGCGACGGATAACATAGTGCGTTACATTACCAACGAGTTCCGTCGCTCTCCACGCGTGGAGATCACGGAACAGGTTTTTGGCGGTGTTAAAAATGTAGTGGCTACCCTACCTCGACGACCACTTTCGTCGAGTAACCGTATCTTTATCATTTGTGCGCATTACGATACCCAGGCGGGGCGTGAGCCGAATTGGAACCCGTTAGCCTCTACTGCTCCCGGGGCGAATAATAACGGCACAGGCGTTGCGGCGATGCTAGAGATCGCCTACCTCTTAAGCCGATATGAATACGATCACGAGGTAAGATTCGTCGCGTTAGGCGGTGAGGAGCTCGGTTTTCTTGGCAGCCGTCATTATGTTCAAGAGGTGGCTGCTATAGGTCGAAGTCCTGGCATAGATATGGATCGTCACCCTGAAAACATCGTCGGGGTTTTTAACTTAGACATGTTGGGTTTCAATTGGAAAAGTGATCTCGTTGAAATCATTACCAATCATGACTCAGCATGGATAGGGCGTGCCCTTACAATCGCAAATGCTTGGTACGATATTGACTTGAAGATTCGTCGCACTCAAGATGAATTTGTTGATATTTCCTCCCATAAACCTTTCTGGGATAGCGATTACAGCGCGGTTACTTTAACTGAGAGTTCCACACCGTGGCGAGATTCACAGAATTACGATACCAACCCTTTTTATCATACATTTGCTGATACAGCCGATAAAGTAAACTTCAATTTAGTGAGAAAGGTGACACAACTCGTGCTTGTTACAATAGATAGCCTTCTCACAGATATGTTTCATCCAGCGCGGCGGCCTCCACAGATAACGTTACAACTTCCAGCAAGGACCCAAGAGAGCGAATTAGAGGTTACAGGAACGTTTCATTCAGATTTTCCGGTTGACATCGTTATCCATCCGAGTCGAGCGGCAGCGTCCCTCGACCGAGAAGCGCATACCTATACGGCACTAGTGCCACTGCAGCCGGGGGTAAATGTCCTCCAAGCCATAGCACGTTATCCGCTTGGAGCGATTTCAGTTTCGGAATCTGTGATCTTAACGCGACCGTTTTCGTGGAAAACGGTCGTTGTATTTCCGAATCCGGCGTCTTCAGACGGTCTAACCGAATTTCGCGTCGAAGCAAATGTGGATATAACAGACCTGCGAGTGGTGATTTATGATTCAGGGGGCAATCTCATTAAACAGATTGATGGTGTTTCTGATCGCTTAGATTCACGGGTATGGCGTACGTGGTGGAATCAACAGACCTCTTACGGATTAGCTGTATCTCCGGGTATTTATGTCTGCTATATCATCGCTACATCAAAAGGAGAGACCTATACTTATCTGGAGAAATTGGCGATTCTGAGATAGTGAAAACGTTGACAAATTCCGAGAAACTGTGCTAAAATAGATTCTAAGGAGGAATGAAGAGAAGACAGGAAGATTAGACCTATGGCTGAACATTCAGAACATAACTTGCAAGTCGGTGATAGCGAGCCTGAATTTATTGCGTGTGCAGAAGTCCGAGAGGGTAAGTTTACGTCAATGTGAATGCCAACGGTGCCAACACTATGGAACAATATCAATATCTTACGGGTCTACAGCGAGCCCGAAGTATCGCGCCATGCATCATCTACGCCGAAAGGAGAATTCCATGAAAAAATATATTTGTGTCTGCCCTCATTTGATAATTTTCCTTGTTAGCGTGAGTGCTCTTATCTTTTCTTGTAGTAGTAGCACCATGCTGCCGACAGATGTTGAACTCCTCAGCTCAATCGAAAATGCGTTCGTGAACATCGCGAAACGGAGCAAACCTGCGATTGTCGGTGTGAGTGTCGAACGTCGGCACGAAAGCGGAACGGTTCAACAAGAAGGTTCCGGATTTATCTTTCGTAAAGACGGTTATATCCTGACGAATGACCATGTCGTGAGGGATGCAGCAGCCATTCGCGTGCAATTGCTGGACGGCAGCCAATTGGAAGCCAAATTAACCGGGACAGATCTTAATACTGACATTGCTGTTTTAAAAATCAATGCAAAGGAAGAACTTCCAGTTCTGGAATTGGCAGATTCGGAGCAGGTGCAGGTTGGACAGTTCGCTATTGCTATCGGCAATCCATTTCAACTTAACCACACGGTGACGACCGGTATTGTCAGTGGGAAAGAACGTATTATTCTGCCAGAACGCGGTCTTGCTCGGTACCAAGATTTTATTCAGACAGACGCTTGGATTAATACCGGAAACAGTGGCGGCCCATTACTGAATATCCACGGTGAAGTTATTGGCATTAATACCTTAATACGACGCCCTGATGACACACCTGCCACGAATGCGGTCAGAGCGGGTGCGGGATTTGCTATTCCGAGTAACCTTGTTGAAAAGATCGGAAGGCAGTTGATTGCAAACAGAAGAATTATTCGAGGTTTCCTTGGCGTTCGTATGCAACCTGCAACGCAAGGGATTCGGGTTATGGGCGTTCTAAGAAACATGCCCGCACACCTCGGTGGATTACAGAGAAATGACATTATTGTTGGATACGATGGGAAGAGAGTCGACGACATCAACGAATTCAGAATGTGGATCGCCGATTCGCAAGTCGGTAAAAGTTCACAGGTTACCGTTCTCCGAGAAGGACATGAGCGGATATTCACCGTAACAATAGCAGAAATGCCTGCTTTACAAGCTGGTAGACCGATTGAAAACAACTCGGTGGCGTGGCGGCGACTCGGGCTAACAGTCCGAAAACTGGAAAGAGGCGATTTCGAGCGATATACGTATTTAACCGACGAAGATCGCGGGGTTATTGTTGACAGGGTTCAGAGAAATAGCCCGATTCCACAAGGATCCCTCATTGTTACGGTCAACGGAAAAAACGTTAGGAGTGCCCAGGACTTTGATGCACTTCTCCAGAAAGTAGGTACCGATCTTGAACAAGTTATCCTTGAGGTTAAAAATAGTTACGGTACAGAAACGGTAAAAATGAAACTCAGTGATTAAATAGAATTTTTGTATCACGCCAAACACGATTTAATTTTCGTTGTGCTTTCATCAGAAATCGATTCACGCAGCTTTGATACCCGACAAGAGACAGAACATGGCATCGTCAACCTCTCTTACTCTCAGAGAAATCTTTAGCCCGGGCGGACTTATCTCAGAACACCTGAATGCGTATGAGTTCCGCCAAGAACAACTACAGATGGCACACGAGGTAGCTCGAGCGCTTATAGATGCTGAACACCTGATTGTTGAAGCCGGAACGGGTGTTGGTAAAAGTTTCGCTTATCTGATACCGGCGATTTCTCTCGCACTTAAAGCGGAGCAGAAAGTTGTTATTTCAACGAACACTATCAGTCTGCAGGAACAACTTATCACAAAAGATATCCCATTTCTGCGGCGTATACTCCCGCGCGATTTCAATGTGGTGCTTGCCAAAGGACGGCGTAATTATCTATCACGAAGACGACTCAAAAACCTACTCAATTATGAACGGGGTTTGTTCGATACATTGGAAGAAGTTGAAAAGATTGCAGAAATTGAGGAATGGGCGAATTGGACGGGAGATGGCAGCACGGCAGATCTGCCGTGGCAACCCAACCCTCAGGTTTGGGATAAAGTTGCATCCGACAGAGATAACTGTCTCGGCAGGCAATGCGAGACGTACAACACCTGTTTTTATTTTAATATCCGAAAAGAGATGCAGGATGCGGATTTACTGATTGTGAACCACCACCTCCTCTTTAGCGACCTGGCGATTCGCAAAGAGAGCACGGAAGCACTCGGTGTTTTACCTGAATACGACTACCTTATCATAGATGAAGCCCACCATTTAGAAGCAACAGCAACTCACCATGGGAGCGTTAACTTCGGGAACACTCGTGTTAAGTGGCTTCTCGATTCGCTTGTTAATGTGGCGAAACTCTTCAAGTCAAGACAACTGACACTTCAAGTCGAAGAGGCGCGCGAGCAAGCGAACACGCTTTTTCGCACGATTATTGCTGCCCTTCAAGAAACCGATGATCAAGGTCACGGTGCTTCCCTCACACGGCGTATCCATGGAAGCAACTTCGTTAGAAATTCACTCGATGCCCCCCTCACGGACATTGAGCGGACCCTGAAACATCTTCAGGACAGGGCCTCCACAGAAGATGAGGAACAAGAAATCACGGCGCATCACAGTTACTGCCAACGACTTCGCGATGAATTAGATATGATAATCCGACAGGACGATCCAAACTACATCTATTGGGCTGAAATATCGACGCGTGAGCGAACCCCCCGGGTTCTCTTGAATGCCACACCCGCGAACGTGAGCCAGATATTAGAGGAGCATCTTTTCAGGATAAAGAATAGTATTGTGATGACGAGCGCCACGCTCTCCACGAATCGAAATTTTGCTTACTTTAAAAATCGGATAGGAATACATGAGTGCCGTGAACTACTTGTGCATTCACCGTTTGATTTTAAGAAGCAGGTGCAGATCCACATCCCACGGTATATGCCAGATCCGAATAGTAGTGAATTTGTACCGGCGGTGATTCGGAAAATCCAGCACTACTTGAAACTGACGCACGGCAAAGCTTTCGTTCTTTTTACAAGTTACAAAATGATGGATGAGGTGTACGATGTAGTCGCGCCGGATCTCGAAGAAATTGGGATCGCCACTTTCAAGCAAGGGGCAGAACTCTCACGGACAGATATGCTTCAAGCGTTTCGTGAGGATACTAATTCGGTACTGTTTGGGACCTCGAGTTTCTGGGAAGGCGTTGATGTCCGTGGCGAAGCGCTCAGTAATGTCATTATCACAAGACTTCCGTTTGAGGTACCGACGCATCCTGTAATGGAGGCACGTGTGAAACAGATTAAGGAGAGGGGCGGAAATGATTTTTTTGAATTTAGTTTACCGGAAGCGATATTACGCCTGAAGCAAGGATTTGGACGGCTCATCCGTACGCAAACAGACAAGGGGATCGTCGCTATTCTTGATCCACGGATTAAGACGCGGCGTTATGGAGAACAGTTTTTAGATTCGCTGCCAAACTGTGAAATTGTTGAGGAATAAAGGAAGCCCACGGCATAGGATACCGCGGGCATCTTAAAGCGTGTCAATAACACGTGGCACAACTTAGCTCAGCGATTTAATAACGCCTCGGTGAGGGCTGCGCAATGCGAATACCTCTATCATGCGTGAAGGGGAATTCAAATTCTACCGTTTGATAACGCTGCGCCCCTCCTGGGGGTGGGGCCTTTTCGATCGGTAGGATAACCTTTAAATCAGTAGCATTCAACTTTATTTGGGTGAACGGCACGAACCCTTCAGTACTTTCACCCGGCGGGACTCCCGTTCGGTGTGTTCCGACCTGTTTCTCAACGATAGGCATCCGCTTCTCCATTAAGATGCGTCGTGCTATTTCAAGCCCATTTTTCACATAGAGGCCTGCAGCGCGCGCCATGTATGTGAAACGCTCCTCTAAGTCGTCATAATTCATCCCGCTATAGACGTTCTCACCTTGGTCAACAATCGTGCATTTTTTGACATCAAAGATGATATGTTGTTCTCTATTGTTAGTAATCTTGACGTAAAACACATCAGTTTTTTCGCCCTGGTGAAGTGCCTCCGTTTCATAAAAAGGTGAGAAAGCATTCCCTCGATTGTACTTCCGGTCGAGATCCGTCCGTCGCCAATAAGCGATAGAAACGGTAATCCCATCTTGTGTTTTCGTCAGGATAGGTTGTCTGGACTGTACTTCAAACAGGTCCGGTTTATCAGACATCATGACGACATCAACAACCTTCCTATCTTCACCGCTCCCCGTTTCGATTTGGACTTGGGCTTCTGTCCATTCATTGAGGAAATTGCTCCATTGGTCGTTGGCATGTGCGTATTTGTCAAATGCGAAAATGTAGGTTATCGCTTCCATGTTGGCATTGCGTGCTTTTCCAACACGGAATCCGACTGTATCCATACCGTACTTGTCCAGCACAGGTTTAGCGAGGGCCTCCGAAGGAACAGCAGGAACGATGATCTCTTCGTCCGGTTTTGCGACTTGTTCCGCCATGGCATCCGCTATGTTATGAACGGGTTGAATGGGTGACAAGCTGCTAAGTGCTGTTCCACAACCTGCAACGCTAAATGTGAGAGCACATAGCACGAGGAGATTGAGTGCTGTGAATTTATTCATCCATTTCATTGATAATATTGCCTCCTGGGCTACCATCCTATAAATGGCAGGTTATATTTCATATCCGACTCTGCGGCGCATTCAAGTTATTCTCGCGCGAAGCACCTACAGCTGATTGCAAGCACATCACAGTAAGAATAGACGATGTGCATAAAACTGATTTTATTCATTAAATTAGCACAACTACAATTTTTAGTCAAGAAATATGTGTGAAGAATTTGCGAGACTCATTTCAGAATGCTTAACTTTCCAATTTCTTGAACGAGTCGCTCCGCTTGCCGAGCAGAAACACGGTAAACATAGATACCAGATGCCAGTGGCGTGCCACTGTGGGTTGTGACGCGCCATTCAAATTTTCCTTGTGTAGCTACATTTTCGCGCGTTTCACTGTAAATGAGGTCCCCCGTCGGCATAAAAATCTCAAGGTTGACGTTATCTGCAACTTCGGAAGCAGACAAACGATAAGTAAAGGTCACCACGTCCTCACCTGAACGGAGTGGATTTGGATAGACGCGCATCTCTTTAAGCGCAAAGGGCTCTGCCTGAAGCTGATCTACGCGCAGCCGATAGGAATCGGTACTGCTGAAACTCCCATCCGATTCTACAACAAGATAGAATATTTCTGTCGTATGCGGCTGATACAGGAGCCTCAACCCAGCGATGTCGGTAGCGTTTTCGGCTATAGCATGCATCTCGCCTGTCTCTGCCTGGAGGGATAAACGATAATTTTTGTTCGGTGGGATGTCAGCGAGTGTTACCAAAATAGTAACGTCGTGGACGGCTTCGAGCTTATATACATCACGTGTATCCGTTAAACTAAAGAGAAAGGATTCGTAGGTCTCCCCATAAGTAATTGGAAATGCACTTGCAAACGTATCATTGGGTTCGTAGGTATCACCGAACGAAACTAATATCGGAATCGTCAACCCTTCCGGTCCAATGTTCGTAATAGAGATACCGGTAACGGTGTCATCATTAGCATTGCTATTCGGGAGAGTTCCCGGTGTAAAGGCAGTCTGACCATCGTCTGCGGAATAAGCAGCCCCGTCAGTAATCGCTTGTAAGTCTATAAACGCATCACCATCCTGCTGAGAGATACCGAGGTGCTCAGGATCAGTTGGATCTTCGAGCCATATCTGCTGGGAAGCATCAAAACTCCCGAGCGGATAGACTTCAGTTTCATCGATATGCCAGATCAATAGTCCCGACTCAGGTAGGTAGGTATCAAAAGTTGCGCCTGAGGTTTTGTTTCTATTTTCTATAAGAAAGAATTCCGTGGCTTCACCGTGAAAAGCCTGAGCTGATGATTGAATATCAATTTTGAAAAGTTTATGGGTTCCCGGAGCGAGTGCAAAACTGGGTATATCAATTTTCTGATTTCGTGTTATCTGAATAGGTTGAATCCAACCGAGACGTCCATTTTCAGGTCTGGCATCGAAATCCCATTTGAGGTACCCTGAGATATGGCTGGGTCTAATCCCCAAACCGTCTGGCCCCTGATAGGGGCCGAAGGCACCCATCAAGCCCCATTTGTGGTCGCGAGCGTCTGTAAAGCTAAATCCGTAAACATCGGGTGCACCGAAATCGTGGAAAAATTCGTGGAAATAGATTCCCAAATGGGGATGCTCAAGATCGGGTTCCTCGGCGACGACTGCAGCGGTATCCACACGAACACCGTCGTAAACACCGTTAATGCCGTTCGTTAGAATAGACCAGATGTCGTCAGTAACACCAGATGCTGCTTGATTATTGCCAGCATGAATTAAAAGCACATGGTCGACAACCCCATCGTTATCTCTATCATATTGCGAAAAATCGACGATTGAATCCACCGCCTCACATGCTTCTCGAACCAATTCTCGGTAGCGTTCCACGATTCTGGTACCTTCCCCGTAATATGCCATCGGCTTTTCAGCACGGATCCATGTATTCCCAGCTGGAATGACCCTTCCCATAGGCCCGGGCTGCACGTCCATCTGGCCATAAGAGTTCTCTCGATAGTAAGTTTTAAGGGAAACGCCTTCTGAGGCGTAGAGGTATGTATCAAATGCTGTGCCCTCTCTACTGCCGGGCATATCTGCAAAATCTATCTTTAATGCGAGGACATATTCTATACCGTCAGATTGTAAGATGCCCTGCTCTCGGGCAGAGCAACACCCGCCAAGTGCGTCAAGAAATTCGTCCCGACTTCGGGGCGCTTTAGGGACTAACTCCCCGCTTGTAGAATCTTCATCGAAGTAGAGATAAGGGTTTGGTGGCGCGGCTATACTTGGTGTAGAAAGCAGGAGAATAGTTGCGAGGCAAACAATAAAGGTCTGAAAAATTTTCATGGGTATGAACGGGAAGGGCGCGTAAAGCGTCTGCCCAAAAGCCTTAATCAAACTCACCCCCGCACTTCCGACATAAAATATAAAATTGGATGTCATCGGATTGAGCATGTTGTATCATAAGGTCAACCGCCTGTTGTGGTAAATCCGCTTCGCATTTCGGACATTTGTAGAGCGATCCTTCTGTTTCAGGAAATTGGGTGATGTCGCCCCAAACATCGTGAAGCGCGTATTTGAATTCCCACGGTAATTCGGTCTTAACAGCAGTTGCAATTTGGACGGCGTGGCGAATTAATCTCTGGCATTCGTAGATAGAAACCGGCTCGTAAAGTTGTTGTGTGTGCCTGACAGGGAGCGATCTACCGTCTGTCTCGACTTCAGGATCAAAGTCTCGGGCGCGAGTGAGCAAAATCTGATCGAGGCGTGAACCGGGCTCTCTACCTTTCGACCAAAGGCGATGGTAGCCAGTACGTCCAACTCGAAAAAAGGCGGGACTGCTCCCTTGCTTGTTGCCACTGATCACTACACTTTCGAGCCCGGTATGCCAGAGCCAACGTCCCCATTTCGTCGTGTCGTCTGGTTCTGGACAAATTCTGATTGCCCCCGGCCCCCCATCTCGATCCCAAGGATACGCGACTGCGTCGTCCATACCGATCCAATAAGAATCATCGCCTTTTCCAAAGAGAACCCGCAGGTAGACGTACCAGTTTCCAATCTTTGGGATGTAAATCTCATGGATCGCGCGTGCGCCATGCATACTGTCAATAGCGAGGCCGCCAGAAGCCTCCTCATGCTCTACAATTTTCACGCCCTTATCTAAATGAACTGCCGCATTCGCTTCAATAACAAGTGTATCCTTCGACAAACGCACGAGTTCTTCGGGTTCGTCAGCATTTTCAGGATCAGCGGATTCCAAGAGATTATAGTGCTTTGCGATTCTTCGCGAGACGCGTTCAAACTGCTTCTCAGAAAGGTTAGCATCAAAAAAACAGTCTCGAATCCCTTTTTTCCAGAGATCTAGCAAGACAAACATTGCCTTTAAATTTCCGTCTGGACGTTTTCGAGTGCCGACCACGATTAACATACCAGCGTCCTGAGAACGACTTACAAGACACCGGTGGACTGGAAAATCCAAGGGGGGATTTGTCTTACTTGATACAAGGAGGGGTGAATAGTACTGGCATCTCTCGTCGCACCCCGGAATCTTTGCCCTTTTGGCTCTACAGCATTCTGGACAGATTAACATACCGTTGAGTGCCGGACATAAGCGTTTACCATTATCAGATCGGCAGGTGCGACATCGCTGGCGTCTGGGGCGACTTCTTGATGTCAACTGTTTCTGATGGCGCATGTCTTTTTCCTATGGCGAGCAGTTATCAGCAGTCAGTCGATAGCCCCTAAAAATTAATCGGGACGATTAACGAGGTCCGCCAGGTATTCAGCGATTTTATCAGTAATCTGCTGAGCATCAACATCGGCGAAGTTAAAGAGTTCTTTAAGCATCGGAGAGATCGCCCCTGTATCGAGTAATGCGTTTGCGAGTCTGCCCATATTGCTTCGGTTAATGCCACCTTGGCCATTATTATTTCCCATATCCAAGATTTTGATGCTATCAATTTTCTCAACAGGTCGCATCATTTGTTCGACGATATCTGGGAATTCATCGATGAGTTCCATAACAGCTTCTTGGACAAGGACGCGTTGTTCAGCGACATTCCGGGCTTCATATTCAGCCATCTCGCCTTGCGCTTTCGCTCGCGCTTCAGCAAGGACGGCATCGGCGAGCCGCTCAATGGGTTGCGCTTGTGCCTCAGCCCCGATGACCGCCACCTCACGCTGCCATTCAGCTTCTTTGACCTGCTCCGTGGCAGTCACGTTCACTTCTGCTCCCATACGTTCGGCTTCGGCAACTAATTGCTCCTTCTCGGCGAGTGCAGTGACTTGTTGTTTATTGGCAACATCAATTTTGCGATCCTCATCGACTATAGCAACTTGTAATTCTTGGTTGATTCGGGACTGCTCTACTGTCAATGTTTTTGCGATTTCAGCGAGTTCAACTTGTCGCATTTGGTCAATCTGTGCGGTTTCTATGACGAGGTTTTTCTCAATCTCACGCTGCTGAACTTGTTGTTCTTGACTGAAACGAGTCGTCTGCACTACTAAGTCGCGCGCAATATCGCGTAAGGAGACCCCCTCTTCTTGAGCAATACGTGCTTGCTCGACCATGAGTTGCTTTTCGACATCACGAATCTCTACTTGTTGTTCCTGTGCGATGCGTGTCACCTCGACCGCCAACGTTTTTGCGATTTCAGCGAGTTCAACTTGTCGCATTTGGTCAATCTGTGCGGTTTCTATGACGAGGTTTTTCTCAATCTCACGCTGCTGAACTTGTTGTTCTTGACTGAAACGAGTCGTCTGCACTGCTAAGTCGCGCGCAATATCGCGTAAGGAGACCCCCTGTTCTTGAGCAATACGTGCCTGCTCGACTGCCAGTTCCTTCTCTATCTCACGAACAGCAATCGTCTGTTCTTGTTCAATTTTCTGTATCTGGACGGTAAGATGTTGTTGGATTTCGGCGAGTTGTACGACTTTTGACTGCTCAATCTGTTGTGTTTCGACAATGAGATTTCTCTCAATTTCACGTTCTTGGACGACTTGCTCCTGTTGGACGCGAGCGACTTGGATGTCACGATTCATCTCAATTTCGCGTTCTTCGACGATCTGTTCTTGGGTAATACGGGCGCGCTCCACCTCTTGCTTCATCTCGTATTCGCGCTCTTGGACACCCTGTTCCATCTCAAATTGGAATTTAAGCGTTTCCGCTTCTCGTTCAGCGGCATAGATAGCAATGTTT
This sequence comes from Candidatus Poribacteria bacterium, assembly GCA_965202725.1. Classification (GTDB taxonomy): domain Bacteria; phylum Poribacteria; class WGA-4E; order WGA-4E; family WGA-3G; genus WGA-3G. The sequence goes on along the minus strand of OZ241845.1, from coordinate 748,715 downwards.
TTCTGTTGGTCAGATTCAGCCCATGCCTGTTGCTGTTCTGCTTCGAGTTTCTGAATACGGGCATCGACTTCAATTTGAACGATAGCGACCTCTTTTTCCTGAACGATCCGTTCTTTTTCACGTTCCTGCTCAGCTGTAATTTCGGTAATTTCACGGATACCAACAGCATCGAACCGGTTTTCAGCGTCCAGCGTTTCAACAGGCGTTTGATCTACCCGGATAATCGAAACAGTCTCAAGCGTCAAACCGTTTTGGGCCCGCAAATCCTCGCCGCATGCTGCCTGAACTTTATCCCCAAAATCTTGACGTTTCTGGAGGAGATCCTGGATCTCACTTTCGGCGGCTACGCTCCGTAAAGCCCCTTCAAGTTTGGGTTCAATTAATTCGCGGACGGTTTCAGGGGTCATAGATTTATCACCGAGTGCCTGAGCTGCGCGCAAAATATCGATTTGATTCGGTTCAACTTTAAGATAGAAAACGACTTCCACATCACCACGGTTGAAATCATAGGTAATTAACGCCTCTGGGCCCTCACGGATCGCCTCAATTCGCATGGTATTAAGAGAAATTTCCTTGATTTCATGGATCAGCGTGTTAACCCAAAGCCCGCCGGTAATACTGATTTTCTCTTTGGAACCCCCAGTCCGCACGAGTGCGACATCGGCTTTAGGTATCCGGTATCGGATAACCATAGCAACGAATGCCGCCAAGATAGCGAGCAATACGAGTAACGTAAATCCGAGTACACGCATCACTCCGCTCTGCCCAAAACTGTCGAGGTTTTTGAAGGCAAACCATCCAACAGCAATAGCTACGGCGATCAAGAAAACAATAACAGCAATGAAACGCATGCAATTCTCCTATAGTATATAGAATAGAACAGAGGCACGGGTGTGTGTTGTGCAAGTGTGCCTACAAATTTTCACCGGAAGATTGTATCGCTGCTGAGGCGCGTCCGGTAACGCCCCTTGAGCGGTTGACGGGGAGAAGTCTGCCATGCGAGGTTCGCTAAGTAGCAGAGGGCATTTTCAATAAGAGGTTTCGCTAGTGTTGCGCGGTAGGCATCGCGAGTGTCAACAGCAAAAGTGACATAATAGCCTTCACCCCACTGTAACTGTAGGCTCACAGCGTCCGCGTTATCCTCTCTGACTGCTAATTTTCGATAGCTTCTATCATTTGTCACCCAGTGGTCATCGGTTACGAGTGTATCCACATTAACCTTATGGGGCCAAGTAAATATACCCGTTTTCTGCCCGTCATCTGTCACCCGTACGTTGCTATCCTGAGAATGAGTAACACGTATCGGGTGTCGATCAACAGGGATCCAGTCTCCACGCCATTGGGGTTCAGTGGTATGGACCCCATCGGGGGGTATGATATTATTATCCATCGCGGAAGCCCAGACAATACCTCCCTTACGAACAAAGTCTTGAATCGCCTGATCCGCATCTTCAACGAAATATGCGCCGTCATGTCCGGGAGCATTCCACGTCAACCAGATGATATCGTAATCCGAAAGCACAATACTTGAAAGTCTAACAGCATTATTGGGATCACCATGATTGTCAGGATTATCATTAATATGCACAGTAGTGAAGTGGAATTCTAACCCTTCGATTGTGGTCAGTGATTCTAAGACAGCCGGTTCACCCGACCTATTATCGCCCACAACAACCAAGACTCGGAATACACCTAACGGAACAATCTTTATAGAAGAGATAATATCTGAAAATGATTGGGAATGAGGGAGGTCCCTGAGATTACGGAGTGCTAACTGGAACTCTCTCGAGCTTAAATTCAGGTTTAATCGGCGCCCTTCAAAATTGACGTGTTCATAGAAAATAACATGACATCCGCTGAAAGGGAAACTCGGGCCGCGCTGGATGCGAATGGAGGAGACCGTATCGTTCATCCCGATGTCAAACATTGAACTGACATCCCGCATAATAACACTCCGCTGTCCGTTATAGTCTACATTACGAAACACTTCGATGATAACAGGGATAGCGCCATATTCAGGCGGTGTTGGATGCGCCGATGGGCTAAAACTGATAGCCGTAATCGCGTCCCCGAAATTATAGGGGATATCGTGAATATTGGGATAAAACCCCGGCGGAAGTACCAATCGGCGTCCCTTATAGTCTTCATGCTCATGGAAGATAGCTTTATAGTTTGGAGACGCGTTGAACCCTGGTCCCTTATAAATTTTGATCGAGGAGATAATGTCTTGTGCCCCGATTTCCGCTGTATTTGGGACGGATTCAATGAGCGTTACTTTGCGTCCTTGAAAGTTGACATGTTCAAAAACTTCAACGACGATCCTCGGCGTGTTAGTCATCACTGATCCTTGTTTTTGGTATCGCCGCTATACGAAAGCGTAACGGTTCGATTTCACAAGTGCTATCAGAAAGCACCTACATCGGCTAACCAAAGCACGCGAATTTGGCAGCAGCGCGTCATTGCGTCGCTTATGAACCAAACTCCAAGTCTAATCAAGTCTAATTAAAATACAATTAGCAGATACGGTTTGTCAAGGGAAAAATACTTTTCGCTTTGAACACTAAACAGTCCTCCCGCTTTGCGTTTTCTCTTGAATTCGGCAGAAAGGATATGATACAGTAGCTGAAAAGCTTGTAGAGAATGCTCTTATAGTAAGTTAAAGTCGTTACGAATTTGTGAAAGACGGGGTTAGGCAAATTCATCAACTGGCAAGAGGTATCCAAATGTCCTATAAAAGAGTGCTCTTCATCATTTTTATTACAGGTATGGGTGCGGCGGGTCTTGTCTACTTCCTTATCCGGATGGAAGAGTCTGCAACAAAAGAGGCAGCGGAGTCCCGTCCGGTCGAGCTTCCATATAGCTGGGTCGGCAATATCACAAAATCGCAAATTGCGGAGCCTTCCGGTATTACCTACCACGCAGGACGGCGGAGCCTATTTATCGCCGACGATTCAGGGAGCATTCATGAAGTTCGGTTAGATGGCAGTCTTGCTCAATCGAAGGGCCTGAGCGAGCGTGACATTGAAGGTATCACAGTGAACCCGGATACGGGCATGCTATACGCTGCAGTTGAAGATGACGAGGCCATCTTAGAATTGGATGCAGAGACCCTGACAATTCAACGGGAATTCAGGATTAACAGGAATTTTGAAGGCGAACAGCTCTTGAAAAAAGGGGGTATGGGTATCGAAGCGATCGCCTTTGTCCCAGATGCTTCGCACCCGGAAGGAGGGACCTTCTGGGTTGGCAATCAATCGTTTAGCCTCAAACCGCAGGATGAACCCTCGGTTCTATGTGAAGTGAGTGTTCCGCTCCGCTCAGGAACAGCCCGCAAGGCAGAAGGCACTATTATTAACGCTTACCGAATGAATTTCATTGATATTTCAGGGCTGGCTTATGATTCCCAAGGCGATCATCTGGTTTTGGTCAGCGATGCGAGCAACTTGTTGGTGGAGCTGAAAAAGGAAGGCACAATCCTGGGGCAATACCTTTTACCCGGTGATGAACAGGAAGGCGTTGTATTGGATGGATTAGGGTATATGTACATCGCGCAGGAAAATGGTGAGATCATCAAATTAGCCGATCGAAGGCTGCGTTAGCGACTCGGTATGTCTGTAGCGGTACATCTGTTTCGCGTTTTATTCGTCGCTATCTTCAAAACGAAGCGCAACGATATCCGGCATGAAGCCAAGGACCAGCGTAAGAGATGAATACTGCTCCGCCGTGTAGCCTTGGTCTGCCCGCCAGAGGATTTGTACATTTCCTTCATCATAGAGGACCCCATAGGCAAGTTTTTTACCATCAGCATTTTCTAAGTGGAAATATCTGCGGCGTTTCGTGTCCATGGTTTCTTCTTTAAGTGAGGGAAGTCGCGAGGCATGAACCTCGCCTGACAGAGATGAGGCGTACGCGACTTTGCCATTAGAGGGTGACGAAATCAGCATCCACACGATGCGGAATGATACCGGCCTCGTTGCCACGATGGAGCAATTCTCGAACCCCAGCCCGCCCCTTCTCACCGTAATCAAGTGTGTAGGAATTGACATACATCCCGACGAACTTATCAGCCAGTGCGGTCTCCATGTCCCGCGCATAGGTCATAGCGTATTCTAGCCCACGCGCTCGATGTTCAAGTGAATATTGAATGCTCTGCTTGAGGAGTGCTGTTATGTGACGAATTTTTTCAGTACCGAGGTCACGGCGTATGACATTCGCCCCGAGCGGTAAGGGGAGTCTTGTTTCCTCGTGCCACCACTCTCCTAAGTCGATAACCTTGTGAAGTCCCTCACGGGCATAAGTCAACTGCCCCTCATGAATAATGAGTCCGGCATCCACTTCGTCGTGTTGAACGGCATCTAATATTTTATCAAAGGGGCGAGTCTCCGCCTGAAAATCAGGTTGGAAAAGACTGAGCGTAAGGTATGCAGTCGTCATTTTGCCTGGGATAGCGATGCGTTTACCTTCAAGAGTATCCATCGGTGTTTTAGCAACGACAAGGGGCCCATACTGGTCTCCGATACTTGCACCGCAGGGCATCAGGGCGTAATCCTTGGCAACATAGGCGTAAGCATGAACAGAGATTGCGGTGACTTCAAGTTCAGCAGCGAGTGCCCGTTGATTCAAAGTCTCGATATCTTCAATAACATGGACAATCTCAAACAGTTCAGTTGAAATCAGCCCTTTGGCAAGGGCATAGAACATAAAGGCATCGTCGGAATCGGGACTGTGCCCGATGCGAATCTTTTCTGTTTGTGACATAGGGTTCCTTCTCAAGAGTTATCTGTGTCTAATAATCCTCAATATTTTCGTAAAAGTCAGTTTCTGGTAGGTACTCCTCTTCATTAAGTTCTTCCTCCTCATACGCCTCATATTCGGTCAGCGTGAGCAGTGCCTCTATCTCACTTGGATTCTCAATACGAATTTTACAAATCCAACCGTCGCCTTCAGGGAAACGGTTCAGGAGTTCAATATCATCTTCAAGAGCAGTGTTGACCTCATAGACCTCACCACTTACAGGTGCGTGGATATAGAAATTTCTGCCATCAGAGGTTTCGAGGTGTCCCATAATCTCGGCTTGTTCAAATTCACCAAGGGGCGGCAATTCAATAAAAATGATATTGCTATAGATTTCCTGAGCGCGGTCGGTGATCCCGACGCTACACTCCTTTGAATCAAGGATCTCCGCCCACTCATGTGTTATTGTATATTTTATTTCAATATTACTCATCGCGAATTCCTCCGCCCACGGTGCTATATTCCTCCAGACATACGTCAAAATCGCGTCCCCGCGCCCTTAAAAAGGTTGCCCAATCGAAAAGGTATAAACGGCTTCGCCTTGGACGACATGGAGCCGTTCTCCCACCGCTACTGTAGGTTTGAATTGCGGGGTGTATGCGGCGTTGAGTGTCATGCTACCGAATCGGATCCCCAGTCCGTAGCACATCCCTTCTGCTTTCCAGAGTCGCTCCTGTGTTTCAAACACAGCATCTTGAAATAAAAATACAGAGGCGTAGCGTTTTTCAGTCTGTCTGAGATACCCAATTCTACCACCAATCCGGTTTTTGTACCATATTTCGGCACCCACATTTGCTTGCACGCCATCACGGAACGGCGGATGCACATCTAAGGCGACACGCAACGTTACATCTGACGTTTCGCGGTGGTAGGCAATCCCCGCAACAGTTGTCCGTTCTATTCTATCAGGAATATCAAGATTAGAAAAGGAGAGACCGTTACTTAAGTTCCGTGCCGCAATACCAACCTGAATTCCGCTGTCAAATCGTTGGATAATACCGATATTATAGGCATAGCCGTGTCCGAGGTGTTCCTTCGCGTTAGGATCTGTTACTTTTGAGCGGAGCCATTTCGCGTCAAATCCGATAATTGTATTGTGCATTATATTTAACCCGTAGCTGAAGCCGACAGCGAGGTTGTTTTCGGGGAAACTGTTAATCGCTTTTCCGAGATAGTCTACGCGACGGAAGACCCCTTGCTGCCCAAAAGCGATGCCCAACCCAAACGTGCCGAATTGCCCCATTGGCAATGCCCAATTGAGCATTTCAATGCCAGATGCTCGCTGTTCAAATTGGCTGTAGTCTTCATAATTAGAATCAAGGTTCGGCTTAGAAAGGAGTGCAATCGTCCGAGGGAAACGGATTGTGTGAAGAACAAACCTGTTTCCTTCAGCTGCACTGATACCGGCGGGATTACTACCGAAGGCATCTGCCCCCCGGACTATCCCTACAAAACTCCGCCCCATTCCGTTGTATTCAGCCCCAACGAGGTGCTTGAGAAACCCATCGGCTGTTGCTCTTGTGTTCGCCGCTACAGCAACACTACTGTAAGCCAGCAGAAAGTAGCAGACGAAAGCAAGCGAACTATGAACGTATTTCACTGTTTACCCCATCAAACATTCGGATTGCAAAAATATGGGATTTGGATATAAGGATGCATACCGAGTCAAGAGGAACATAGGGTTACCTGTGCCACAGCATACACATTTGTATGGGACATAGAGACGAATATCGAACTGATATTATGCCCTTTGGCATAACGTTGGACTTCACCGTGTAAGACGAGTTCTGGTTTTCCGATGGCATTTGCTTGGATTTCTACGTCCTGCCAACACATGCCTGTAATCAAGCCAGTGCCAAGTGCTTTAAGTGCTGCTTCTTTAGCTGCGAAACGGGCAGCGAGTCGCCAATATCGGGTCGGTGTGTCGCCACAATACGCCAGTTCTTGTTCTGTGTAGACTCGCTGTTCAAAACGCGCTCCCCACCGTTGGGATGCCGCTCGAATCCGTTCGACCTCAACAATATCAATACCGATTCCCTGAATTTTCTGGTAGTGCATCGGTTTATCTACGCTTCTCTATAAAGGGCATCCGTCATCTGTGCAGCCCGAACGTTTGCTTTGACATCATGAACCCGCACAATGTCAGCGCCGTGTGCAATTGCCCAACACACCGTTGCAGCTGTGCCTTCAACGCGCTCGGTCACGGGAACCTTTAAAATGTTTCCAATAAAGGACTTGCGCGAAGTTCCGATAAGCAGCGGTTTCTTCAACGTTCGAAATTCCGAGAGACGCTTGAGAAGTTCAAGGTTATGTTTCGTCGTTTTGCCAAACCCGATGCCGGGGTCAATAATAATGCGTTCGGGAGAAATACCTTGTGCCTCAGCGTTTTGTACCTTTTTTTTTAGCCATGCGCGAACCTCGTTAACGATATCGTTGTACTCTGGAGATTGCTGCATCGTGCGCGGTGTCCCCTTCATGTGCATCAGCACAACACCGGCTTCCATTTCAGCAACGGTTGCCGCCATGTCCGGATCGCTACCGAGGGCGGTAATGTCATTAACAACATGTGCGCCAGCCTCAAGTGCACGCCGCGCCACCTCTGTTTTATACGTATCAACGGAAAGCAGAACATCAACAGTATCCGCAAGCGCACGAACCACGGGGAGAACGCGTGCTAATTCTTCGTTGACCGGTACCGGCGATGCTCCTGGCCGTGAGGACTCGCCACCGATATCGATGAGCGTAGCACCTTCAGCGACCATCGTTTCAGCATGGACGATTGCCTGTTGGACATCAAGGTAGTTTCCTCCGTCAGAGAAAGAATCCGGGGTGACGTTCAATATGCCCATCACATGCGTATTTGTACCTAAAGTGAGTGTTTTCCCACGGCAAATCATATAATCGGTTTCGCGGGAAGTTGGGGTCGGGGGCCAAGGATTTCGTCAATCTCTTCGGTAACAAGAGTTTCACGTTCTAAGAGGGCGTCCGCCAGGAGCTTCAATCCATCCATATTGGTTTCCAAGATGTTCCATGCCTTTTTATAGCACTCCATAACGATATCGTGGACAGCCTTGTCAATTTCAATGGCAGTTTTTTCGCTATAATCCTGATGAACAGCCAATTCCTTTCCAAGAAAGACCTGTTCGTCGCGTCTACCGAAAGTGAGGGGGCCCATGTGGCTCATTCCCCACTGGGTAACCATCCGGCGTGCAAGGCTCGTTGCTTGCTCGAAATCGTTTTGCGCGCCAGTCGTTTGTTCGCCAAAGATAATTTCTTCAGCGGCTCGACCGCCCAGTGCAAAAATAATGTGAGCCAGGAGCCGTTTTCTGCTCATGTTATGGCGTTCTTCAAGTGGAAGTTTTGCCGTGACACCGAGCGCTCTACCGCGTGGGACAATGGTACACTTATAGTTTGGATCGCTCTCTGGCACGAAATGTAACATAAGCGCGTGCCCGGCTTCATGATAGGCAGTAACGCGCCTCTCCTCCTCACTAATCACGAGGCTTCTGCGTTCTGGTCCCATAAGGACCCGGTCTTTCGCCTCATCAAAACAGAGCATGTCAACTTGTTCTTTGTCGTGCCGCGCTGCGAGAAGTGCGGCTTCATTCGCCATATTCTCGAGGTCAGCGCCGGAGAAACCAGGGGTTGCCTTCGCCAAAAGATCCAAGTTGACATCTTCGGCGAGTTTATAGGGCTGTTTTGTATGGACCTTGAGAATCGCTTCCCTTCCGCGAACGTCGGGCAAGTCAACGACGATTTGCCGATCAAACCTTCCTGGACGGAGGAGTGCAGGATCTAAGACATCAGGACGGTTCGTTGCGGCGATGAGAATCACCCCCTCCGATGCGTCAAACCCCTGCATTTCAACGAGGAGTTGGTTCAAAGTCTGTTCCCGTTCATCGTGTCCGCCGCCGATCCCTGCGCCGCGGTGTCTACCGACTGCATCGAGTTCATCAATAAAAATAATACAGGGTGCGTTTTTCTTTCCCGTTTCAAAGAGGTCTCGGACCCGAGAAGCCCCAACACCAACGAACATCTCAACAAAATCGGACCCGCTGATGCTATAGAAGGGGACATCGGCTTCGCCTGCGACAGCTTGCGCAAGCATTGTCTTTCCCGTGCCTGGGGGGCCCATCAGCAGGACCCCTTTAGGAATTCTCCCTCCGAGACGTTCAAATTTTTTCGGTGCTTTAAGGAACTCAATAACCTCTTCAAGTGCGTCTTTTGCCTCATCAACCCCTGCGACGTCTTCAAAGGTAGTCTTCTTTTGATTCTCGGAATGGAGCCTTGCGCGGCTTTTACCGAAAGAGAGGGCCCGATTTCCGCTCCCTTGCATTTGACGTGACAAGAAAATCATTAGTCCTAAAAAGATGAGAAGTGGTATGATGGTCGTCCCGAAAATAATCAGCCCTTGGGGAAACTTAGAGGGCGGTTTGACGTTATAGTCAATATCATGATCATCAAGTTTCGCTTGAATGTCATAGTCATCAATCGCATCCCGGCTTGCTCTAAATTCGCCTTCCCAATTAGGGGGGAAATGGGTTTCCTGCTCTTCAAGTGGCACGGCACTTAGGATGTCACTGCGTATTTGGCTCACACTCTCTGCGCGGAAACGTCCCTCAATCCATTCCTGATCTAAAAGTAGATACCCGTCAAATAGATATGGGCCGCGCTTTATATACTGGTGAAAATCAGAGGTCGCCAACTGATAGACGGGGTCCCTGCGGTTAAATAACTGATAGATGCCGAAGACAACGATCCCTGCAATAATCAGCCACCAAATCACCATGCTTCTTGTATTTTTATTCACAACCAAGTGCCTCTCTATTTAAAATCTGATCTCGAAAAAAATGTGATTTCAAAACATGCTTAAAAGTATAACAGATTTTTTTTCAAATTTCAACCGAATTTACAAAAAATGGCTTTTTTAAGGGCTCGCGCTCATATCGTGTAATTTTAACTGGATAAATAATTGGATTTACGGTATACTTTTAACGAAAGGTATGCGGAAACAGATGCAACAGAACTGTTAATCAACGTCACAATAGACAATTCACGGCACCTATTGACAGCGTAAAATCGTACAAATTTAAATCTACTGAAATCCTCTGGCAAAAGAGGGACGGGAAAAATGACGGATACGGTTCTCTTATTTTAGAAAGCCGATCCAATGAATTATCCTAAAAAGGAGGAATTCATGAGCTTTAATAGACATATCCTTGGAGGAATTAGCCTCTTACTCATAACAGTGCCTTGTGCATTCGGGCATATTACGGGGGAAAATCTTCAAAATTTTCAATACAATGCAGATTTCGTTTCAGTCGCACCTATCGTAGATGGCTACCTCGACGATCCCGTTTGGGAGCAGGTAATCCCTGGAAAATTGGACAAAAATCTAATTACTGGAGAACACTTGCCTGAATCCTCTGATTTCAGTGGCTCTTTTGCGGCGGTTTGGCGAAACGGTTTCCTTTATGTTGCTATTAAAATACTTGATGACCAACTTGAAACGCGTAACACAAAACTCCTTCGTGAAGACCGCCTCATCCTCCACATAGATCCACATCACTCAGGACGAAAGGATGCTCTCTATCGTTTTGAAATCCCGATTCAAAAGGAGATGGAAACATTAAAGTATCCACTGACGCGAGTGGCATGGGGAAATGATGGGCAGACGTGTGAGTTGAGTTTCCGACTTGACGATCTCGCAAGAAAAGGGAAGAGTATGGGATTCGACATCGCCTACCACGATGTTGACGGTGGGCATCTGAAAAATAAAATTGGTTGGGTCCCAGAAGGCTACACAGAAGATAACGAATTTATCCCGGATCTCATCTTCACAGCACAGATTGAACCCAACAGACAACAAAAATTAATCCAATGGGGACACGTCAAGCGTCTCTACTAAGTCATTAACGTAGGGGTTGGGTAACCCAACCCCTACTACAGTCAAATAAGACACTACCAAATCGTATTGGAGAATTTGTGTATTACATCGGTAAGACTTTGGAACTGATGGGGATCGCGTGTTTAGGTGCCGGCCTCTATTTAGGTTGTGTGAACCCTTTTGATTACAGTGAATCCAAAGCAATGGGGGCTGAAATGGGATTCCTGACGTTGGGTGTTTTAATCTTTTTCGTCGGAAGACTCATTGAGAAACGCCAATAAATATTAACAAATTGGAATATGCCGTACATACCTGAGCATTCCCAAAATTTTGATAAATCCCTCCCAATTGACCAAATTCTGTGCGGCGACAACTTTGAACTCATTCAGAAACTACCTGATTGCAGTATCCAATTAATAATTACATCTCCACCTTATTTTCAGCAACGTGACTATGGCGGCGGTATGGGCAACGAAACTGAAGTTGATGAATATGTTGATACATTGCTTTGTCTTTTCCGCGAGTGTGTGCGTGTCGTCACAGATGACGGGAGTATCGTTTTTAATATAGGAGACAAGTATGAGGATAGCAATCTACTTCTTGTGCCCTATCGTTTTGCAATTGCCGCGACAGAGACTGGTTTCGTTAAACTTGTGAATGCAATCACGTGGGTTAAAAGAAATCCTACACCACGTCAGTTCCAGCGGCGCCTCGTGAGTAGCACAGAACCCTTCTTCCACTTCGTTAAGTCGGATGACTATTTTTACGATATCAAGGCCTTCTTAACGGCGGAACGTACTGCAAAAAAAACGAAAAAGAAAGTTAGCAGTAAGGTAGGACAGCGATATTTTGCGTTGATTGAGGAGTCAGATCTGTCTGCTTTGGAGAAAACCGCCGCGCGCCGTGAACTTACCGAGGTTATCCAGGAAATCAAACAGGGACGGATCCATGATTTTCGGATGAAAATCCGGGGTATTCATTCGGCGCCTTTTGGCGGGCAAATAGGGGGACGCACGTTACAACTCAAAAACAAAGGATTCACAATTATCCGGATGCATGGCAATAAACTCAAGCGAGATGTGATTAAAACATCTGTTGCTGCTGTGAAGGGGAATAAACACCCAGCAATCTATCCTGTGGAAGTCGTAGAAGAGTTTTTACATCTCCTCACGCCTACCGGGGCATTAGTGCTGGATCCATTTATGGGATCCGGTTCAACCGCAGTTGCGTGCAAAAAGTTGGGTAGACATTATATTGGATATGATATTAATGCTGAATACTGTGAAGGTGCTCGACGGCGTGTCGCAGAGATACCGAGTGCACCGCTGCACCTATTTGGGGATAAATGATGAACGAACAAGGGGCGCTCAATTAATGATATTGAAGTGATTGTTATTAGAGTGCTACTCCAAAAATCTTCGGTTCAATTTTAACCAAAACACAGACATCAAGGTAATCCATTTAAACTATTGGAACGAATTGTCAAATTCATTTCTATGAAATACATATTTTAAATTGTGGGTTTGGCTAATCAGTTATCTCCATGATTGCAATCCCTTGTTCCCCGGCAACGGAATAGAGCAGCCACGTTTCCCCATCCTCACAATAGATAGCCGGATCCCGGAGTTCATGTACACGCTCGCGATCCAATCCTCCCGTTGACGGCTTAATCGGCAGATCCGCTCCCTCAAAATCGTATTTCGGCGCGATAACCTCTATCGGTTCAGACGGATGCCAGTCATTCCAATCGTCTGTCAACTGCACCGTGCTTTTCTTGATACGTTCTGGACTGTCTCCGTAAAGCGAGTAATAGACAGTTAGCATATTGCCTTCTAAGAGATTCGCCGTATGGCGCGGGAAACCGGTATTGTCTTCTGGAGACTGGCGCGGAAAGAGAGCTGTATCCCTTTCGATGAAAGATGCCGTCCACTCCGTCGCTTCAGCACGACTTATCCAACCGTGATACGTCGCATACGGATGTCCTTTCCACCAAAAGACGCGAAAGTAGGCACTGTTTCGTCTATCCATTGTATCCGAGGCTGTGTAACTTATGCCGTCGGTAGAGGTCGCCCAACTGGTTATCTGCCCGCCACGGGGATTTCCGTGGAAATACATAAAAAATTGGCGGTTCTCTGCGTCTATGTGTACATCGGGTGAAGCGATATGGTCGCACCCTCGAAAGACGGTATTGTCGCGATGTAAAGCGCCGGGACGGTAGACCGTGTAAGGACCTTCAATTGCATCAGCGTACGCCAATCGGATATAGGCACCGCGATGGTGCGCGAAGTAAAGATAGTATTTTCCCAAAGGGTTCTCTACCCATTCTGGAACGCGGACGAGGGCGGGACCATTAATATTGGAAAATCCGTGTTCTCTATCAAGCTCAGGCATTTCAGCATGAATTAACAACGTACGTTCCATATTTCTCCTCAATCGTGCGTCTTAAACCGATATACTTCTTGTGTTTGTTCGGACATATTGTTCCATATTTCCTCTGGCACCCGTGTGCTGAAGATTCCCGGGGCGTCCGGAGAGTGATGAAACTTTCGGAAATAGGCGAGGGCAAGCATGTGTTGGACTAAGAATTTGACCTAAGGCGTAAAGGAAATTAACGAAGCCTACCTATCCGCGTAGAAATTCTGTCTGTTGTCCGGCGAAGTGCCGCTCGGATTTCTGACTCGGTTGGATTCTCCATTCAGACGGCATCCGGACGAGGCGGTTAATAATGTCTGGGTTCTCGAAATATGCATCGTCTATCTGCCAGAATTGGAGTCGAGGATACTTCCGACCATTATGCGTAAAGCTTCCCATATTCTCAGCTTCTTGTCGCATACTGGCACTGACAGGCTCAAGTGTGATGAAGATGCCGATCTCCGCGTTGTGCTGATCCATCACATGACAGAAGGCACGCACCTGCGTCATTGAGGGTCTACCTGTTTTCACTTCGGCAAGAATACGAGCATCTGTCTCTTTCATCTGTCTCGGATTCCATAAGGTTACATACCCAACGCCATCAAGTCCGCCATCGCTAACATCCCGCGTCGGTTTCAACCCAAGTCGCGTGACTGCCCAATTTGAGAAATCGTGATATTTGCGTTTGTCGCCTTCTTTCAAGAGTTTGCGAACCTCCTGCATGTTCGTTGGATACCCTTCAATTTGGTAGTCTGTAGAAGGTTCTAATCCGTGCCGGTCTTTCAACCGTTGCCTCATTGGATCCAGTGCTAGGGTTGTTATGTCTATACCGATCCATTTCCGGTGGAGCGTATGTGCAGCATCAATCGTGGTGCCGCAACCGCAGAACGGATCAAGGACGATATCCCCTTCGTTGCTGGAGGCTCTTATCATGCGCTCGTAAAGGACACGCGGCTTTTGTGTGGGATAGCCGAGGCGTTCGACAGAGGTTGCATTTTGCTGGAAAGACATTATGTCTGACCAAACATCTGTTAGCGCGACTCCTCTTGTTTGGTCAAGATATTGTCGCGCCCTATTGGGTCTATCATCTCGATAATGCCGCCCATGTTCGTCAACCTTCTTGAACCGCTTGACATATTCGGGTTTATGTGATTGAAAAACCTTGTTGAACACGAAAGCATCTGTGCTCTTCACATAATAAAGAATGACATCGTGTCCTCTTATAAAACCATTCACTCGGCTCTTATAACCAGATGCTGTATTCAAATTCCAAATGATTTCTCGCCTAAAATTATCTACACCAAAAATTGCATCCATAACCCCCTTAAGATAATGACTAGCAGTCGGATCACAATGCAAGTACATACTTCCATTTTTCGCGAGTACCCGGTGCATCTCAACGAGGCGAGGTCCCATGAACGCGAGATAGGCCCGCATTTCACCACAACTACCAGACACAGTGCGGCGCAGAACCAAATCATATCCCCGCAGGCATTCCTCAAGTGCTTTATAGGTATTATTAGTGTAGGCACGTTGTTCGATGTCCGCGCGCGCGTCTTGTGCAGCTGTATCCCACGTCCAAGTATCAGTGAACGCTTTCTTTTGTGCCAGGGAATCAGCAATGAAAGCATTGTAATCTCGCCCACTGTTGAAGGGTGGATCGGTGCATATTAGATGGACACTTTCGTCGCCTATCTCACGTAGAATTTCAAGATTATCACCGAAGTAAAGTTTATTTTTATCCATCTTGAGTCTCTCCTGCGGTTCGAGAGTCAATGCATAAAAGAGATTGTCAATACGTTCCAATATTCGCCTCTTTAGAAAAAGTGTAATATATTATACTTTTTTTCCAGCTGATGTCAAGTTAAAATGGGGTGTGGGTCAGAGCCAATCAATTTTAAGAAATTATTGGGTTTCATCTCTTTTCTTAGAGATCCGGTGCGGGAGGGAAACCGCACCTAACCCGGCCTTGGGGTAAAGATTCGATCAAAAATAAACAATTGAATGCCTCTGGGTTGTGGGTTGTCTGTCAGAAATCAGGATTTTCAGGATTCAAGGACTTGCAGGTTTTGGGGAAAATTGTTGTTTTTTACTGCGAATTCCTATAAAATAACATAAACCATATAGCAGGTGGTTGGATGGAATTAACTTCGGAACGGTGTTTATATGCAAAGGAGTGAGTGATGACCCCTGAAGTCGCATTACAAAAACGAGAGCAGATGATTGAAGAAGGGTTCTGCGTTGTTGACGATATTTTGACTGAAGCGTTCTTGCGGGAGCTCCGAGACGAATCGGAACGGCTTATTGCGGGACATGTGGAACCGGAAGATGTTATCTATCAAGGACAGCATGTCAACGTCCGCGGTGAAGATAACCCTTATATTCAAAAATTACTGGAGTGGCAGCCAGCACGGGACACCCTCGAACAAATCGGGTTCGGAGACTTTGTATCATCCGGGGGGATCATTATTCTGACGAAGGAATCTGGAGGCCCTCCCCTCTATTGGCACCAAGATTGGATGCGCTGGAACGATCCCCTTAGCTGCGCGCCTTGGCCACAAACCATTTTTCTTAATTATTATCTCACGGATACAAACCGGGAAAATGGCTGTTTAAAGGTTATCCCTGGTACACACCGCAAGCGAATTGACTTACACGACATATTGGTGCCTGCCCATGAACAGGGAGCTCGGTTCATTGACGCGGATCATCCAGTGATGTTCAGTGATCATCCAGATCAGATAGATGTCTGCGCGAAAGCGGGTTCGTTGGTAATGGCGGATGCGCGGATTTTACATGCTGCCCACCAAAACTACACTGATGTTCGGCGGACTCTCATCCTTGCTTGGCATAGTCGTCCTAACACTGTCCCAGACTATTGGGATCGCGAGATACCAATACTCATTGCGAATCGTGACGAGGCTGCCAACTATCCGATGTCCCGTATTCCCACTGATTTGTTGCAAAGATAAAAGGAGGAAAAATGATTCCAATTGACCTCAGCGGAAAAGTTGCGGTAATTACAGGCGGGTCAGGCGCGTTAGGGCGCGTTATGACAAGAACTTTGTCGGATGCAGGGGCGGATATTGCGATCTGCTACTACCGGGACGAAGAGACGGCAGCCCAGCTACAAAATGAAATCGCTGCCAAGGGAGGACAGGCTGCAGTCGTGCAGGCTGATGTTACGAATCAAGATTCGATAAACGCTATGCGGGATACTGTCTTCAAAGAATTAGGCACGGCAGACGTTATCGTTAATAACGCAGTCATCCAGTACAGTTGGACTTCCGTTTTGGAACAGGCTCCAGAAGACTACGCAAGCCAATTCCAATCGTGCGTCCTGCACAATGTGTATATGGCGCAGGCATTCGTTCCTGCCATGATTAAATCGGGATGGGGACGTGTTATCAGTATTAACACAGAATGCTCAATGCAGAACTTCGAGAAGCAGAGTGCATATACATCCGGCAAGCGTGGAATGGACGGAGTCCTGCGCGTGCTGGCTAAAGAGGTAGGCAAACACAGTATCACCGTCAACCAAGTTGCGCCGGGGTGGACAATCAGTGACAAAAGTGAATCGAAAGCATCCGACGAACACTATTGCAGCAACGTGCCAATGCAGCGGCGCGGGACTGCTCAAGAGATCGCTAATGTTGTGCTTTTCCTTGCATCAGACCTTGCAAGTTATATCACGGGTGCTTATATTCCAGTGTGCGGCGGGAACGTGATGCCGACAATTTGATAAATTATTCTTAATATTGTTACTTGTGGGAAATATGGAACGACACAAACTTCAGTACGATGTACTGAACCAGCACAATCCGAACGCAGAAACAGGGCAACGTTGGGAAATAGACGTGCATGCCACGCCAGAAGAGTTGGAAACGTTTGCAGAAAGAGGGTATCTCATCCGAGAAGGACTCTTTCAAGGTGAGGCCCTCGAAAAATTACAAGATGCCCTTGAACGTTTGGAAGAACGGGAATGGGAAAAGCGGGATAACGCGATCGCTGGAAAGAAAGGTTGGGGCTTCATCCCGCGCCACCTGATGGACAAAGATAAGGTGTTCTTAGAACTCCTTAGGTTTCAACCGACCTTATCAATCGCGCGTGCGATGATGGGCCCCTTGGTGCGCTTGCGAGGTTTGAGTGCGCGCATCACTTATCCCGGTGAGGAGCGAGAACAGCAAACGCCGTGGCATCAACACATGCGGGTAGTTTCAAACCCGTTGCCCCCGTGGTTCTCACGCCCCCACTGTATTGACTGTCTTATCTATCTCGACGATCTCAATGAAGACACAGGCGCAGTAGCCGTTGTTCCAGAATCACATAACTGGTTAGACAGGGCAACCCCAAACAGTTACGAGCCCATAGAAGGTGAGGTTGAAGTACAGGTGAAAGCCGGCGGGAGTGTCCTGATCCACGGAAATCTCTGGCATCGCGGGTTACCAACGCTCAATGCCAAACGTCGAATGTTAATTTTAAGTTATACCCCGACATGGCTACGGAAGTCGCCACACGGTGGACCACAACCCGAGGATGGACTTACTCACGCTTTTCTCGAAGAGGCAGATATAGAAGCACGCATGTTATTGGGCGTGGGCGGGTATTCCTAAACCTGAATAACAGCAGAAACAAACGGGGTAGACTCAAAACGCAATAACGATGGACATCATTATTAGAAAAGCAATTCCAGAAGATGCGAAACTTGTCGCAGCTGTACTTAACTCGGTTATCCTTGAAGGGAGATATACTGCGCTAACTCATACTTTCACAGAGGGAGAGGAGCACGCTTTTATCAAAGAACTGGGGCCCCGGAGCGCGATGTTTGTCGCTGAGGTAGATAATCAGATTGTCGGTATCCAAGTCATTGAACCGGACAGTTTGGCACAGTATACCGCTTCCATGCAACATGTCGCAACCATTGGGACGTGGATCGCTGCGAATTTTCGCGGGCGTAAGATTGGACGGGCACTTGCTGAGGCATCTTTCACATTTGCTCAGACGAAAAATTTCGAGAAGATTGTCATTCAGGTATTAGCAGACAATACACGGGCACTCCGATTTTATGGCAATCTCGGTTTCGAGGAGATTGGTGTCGCCAAAAAACATGTAAAATTTGAGGATAGATTCTGTGATGTGTTTTATTTAGAAAAATTCCTAACAGATGACTTCTAAACGTGTTGTGATCCTTCGGGCGGGGCTGACAGGTATAGCCTTCATCCTGCTCAAGGCCTATCTCGTCGTATAGTTAGAAGCAGGAAATAGTTCTGATTTTTTGTTGACAAAAATAGGGGTTTAATTTCTTATTAGCAAACATAGGTGATGCGAGAGGCCATTTCTGTTTCGCTGTCGTTTGTTTTGATGGGTTTATAGGGTGCGGACATAAAGGACATCCGTTAGAAAGTCAATGGGCGGTGCAATGGCACCGCCCATTTTTTTCAATCCATATCCAAAGCCGATGCCTTTATACTCCCGGTGTTGCTATCGCCTCCTGAACCCCGGGCCATTCTTTCCATATATCCGTGTAAGCATCGTAACCGTTTTGCTCACAATCAACATGGCGAAGCCTAAAGATTGCGGCGTAACGGATATCCGCTGCGGCGTTGGGTGCTGCCGAGTGAACAATCTGATGATGTGTTAGGACGACATCTCCCGCTTTACCGACGATCTGCTTCGGGCCTTCAGGGAGTTCCGGTCTCGGCATACCGTTTGCTAAGATTTCATGCCCTTCCTTCTTGAAATAGTCAGCGAAAAAGCTGTGCGATTTCGGCCAGACAGTGAAGTTTCCACTGTACGGTTCCGGCACATCCGCAAGATAGATAACAGCAAGCGCAGTAAACCCGCGTCGATAGACCCCTTTTGCCATACCATTTTGTCCGCTTCCAAGCCCATCAAGATGTCCGCCCGGTTCGTTCGGATCTGTGTGTAAGGGGCCAGGGAACCGGAGGGCTATCTGTGCAGATTGCGGAATATGGACGTTCCCCTCACCCATCAACGATTCAGCAATTTGGCGAACCGGTGTTCTACTGAAGAGACCCACAATCTCAGGGGCATCACGAATTTCATTGCAGTAGGATTGCGCGCGGAACCGTTCCAAATCGCCTTGGTGCATGCCAACCGCGCCGATGGAGTGATTGATTGCCTGCCGTGCTGCGTCTACCATCAGTCGCGGTACAACGCCGGGGATGGATATATAACCGTTTTCATAAAAATCTAACTTCTGCTTGCGACTCAACATATCTTTATTGCCTCTCTGATTTTCCATAGCAGAGCTCTGTTGGTGTAGATACGAAAATCTGTCCTAAAAGATGTTATATTTTAGACACAAATGGATGTAAAAGGTTTAAAAGAATCCGTCTTAATGGGTCAGGGCATAGATAACCGCATTGATACCAATCTTGAGTGCCATATCCGAGTATTCACGTGGATAGAAAGCCTCGGCGGCATGTTCCCAGGCATCTCCGAGATCGGTATTGAAGTTAATCATCATCATAAGGCGGCCTCTGTCGTCATAGGCCCCACGACAATATGCTGGATAGCCGTCGAATCGCTCATAGGTTCGTCCACTGAAAAACGAACGGAGTCCGGGTATCTGGATGACTTCATCAATTTTAAAGAAGCATCGGAAAATGGGGTGCGATATGGGAATGTCCACGGGTTCTCGTTTAGGAAAGATCTTTTTAAACTCATTGTAAAACCGCCGCCATTCATGCTGTCCGTGAAAATCATCAATGAAGATAAATCCGCCGCGTAGGAGGTACTCACGCAGATTCGCCGCCTCGTTCTGGCTGAGCCTCAGACTTCCGACCTCCAACATATAAGCGAACGGATAATCAAAGAGCTCCGCTGCGCCTACGTCGATAATCTTCTCACGCGGCGCAGCATTAATATTTGTCTGTTTACGGAGTTGCCAGATAAAATTCCGATCAGAGGCGGGCCAATCGACGCGCCAACTGCTGCGCAAGGTCAGTTGACCGCCATATCTTAATCGGACAAAGGTGAAGAGGTCGCTATCTTCGCCTGAATTCAACAACTGAGGCGGCGCGAATATCAGGGAGCAGATGGCTAATAACTGGAGTGTTCGCATGTTTTTTTATGAAAATGTAATTAAGGGTTTCGGCTTTTGGGGAATTGATTAGCAAAACCACTGAGGGCTAAAAACTATGATACCACGCTGTCGTAACTTGAATACCTTGACCGGACGCCAGGGCTTTGGCGATGTTAAACCTTATAGTATTAAAAGCGTTTCCGCTTGAGCTCAAACCGTTAATGTTAACAACCGTAACAGCATTCGCCGTTGCGAACTGCAAACCTATACCGATACTCCCTTTCGGATCAAAAGTATACGCACCATCGGATACATTCCATACCTGACCCTCATCAAGGAAGACAACTGCGAACAGATCCTTGGCAATGTTCCAACTGAATAGGTTGGACAAACGGTAGTGATATTCAACGTTAAGCAGAAAACCTCGGTCTCCCGTAAATGCGTATGGCGAAGCCGTATGTCCACTTTCATAGGTTATTATACCATCAGACGTGTTTTTTTGTCTATACCAAGGATACCCTCTGAGTCCGCCCATCCCGCCAATCACAAATTGACGTTGGATTGGAAGCGGTGCGTTGGAAAATCCGACGAGCAACCGGGTACGGATTTGGTTATATCCCAGTGGAAAGGCATAACGGAAGTGTAATTGCGTCCGTGTGAAATCAAACTCAGAACCGACAGCGGGATTGCTGTGTTCAACAAATAACGTATTGTGCCAGCCGAGGGAATTTTCCCGATTATGAAAATCGTATTGGAAGACGATGCTCCGCATGCGACCTGGGGTTACGGGTGGGTTATCTCTGACGCTGAGACTTGATGTCAAATTAGCGATAAACCAATCTGTGCTTTTCTGTAGACTGGTGTGTGATTCTGCAACCATTGCTAATCTGAACCAGTGGTCCGGCATGCTCGGTGTCCATTGTAACGCGATTTCAGCCCCTCGTCTTAAATAGTAGTTCTGAAAGTCAGGGACACCGATAACGCGTTGAAAAATATTGCCCCCGTTGTTGTGGTCGAGAAAATGCTCAGGCGCAACGACATCTGTCAATCGGTGGATTTGTGCCGTGAGTCCGAGACCCCAGACGTAAGCTTCCCCCCAATTCGCCGTACCCCCCAGACGATAATGGAAATCTGGATTTCCGAAAGTATAGCTCAGTTTCCCGAAGAGTTTCGAGGTCTGATCGCGATGGGAGCTCCTGGTATTCCACATCCACAGCGGCCCAATGTTCTTGCGTTGCCCGACTTCAAAACCACTCCCGATTTCCCATCCCGTTACTCGGTTGAATCCGAGACGTAACATCGGATTGAGACCGAGGTACACATCGGTAGAGAGCGGTTTTTCATCAACGGTAATGGTCGCGATGTACTTTGAATTCTCTTCATCAACTTGTAGGCGGACCTCCGCAAAATAGGGCATCACCTTAAACAGAGATTTGAGGGATTCCTCAAGGGCCCGGGCACCGTTTTCAAGCGTCTGCCGAATGTGGGCTTCTGGGATTTTCTGATTCCCTCGAATGCGGACTTCATGGATCGGGGCATCGCCGGCGAGAAAACGGGTCGGTGTTGCCATCGTATCTGTGTCTTGTAGGACGGATTTCTCGAGTATGGATTTCTGGATTTGCTCGCCACGGGCACCAGAAATCGTCAGAGATTGCAGGACGGAGATGTTTTGGGTAACCGGTAACTCTTCAACGGTAAATATCGCAATTTGTTTAGCATCCAAGTCCTCAACGCGTAAAGACACTTTTTTGGAACTATTGAGGAGTACATTGATAAGAACCGGCATAACCGCTGCGAGGTCGCCAGATCCGTTTTCGAGAACCTTCATGATATTAGATCTCTCAACTTCATTAACTCCTACGAGGCGAACATCGTGAATATGTCTGCCATTCAGATTCCAATTCCAAGGTTTTTGCGGTTCTGGGATTGTGGATAGAGCCGGGGTGCCGTCTTCATCAACACCAGTCGCAATCGGCGGTTCTGGCGTTAATTGCGTCGTCTCAGATGGTGGGGGTGGTGGAGGGGGCGCGGGTTCGAGGTCTTGAGGTCTGACCGATTCCAGTTCAGGGATGTCGATACCGAGTTGATCGAGATTTAGTAGGAGTTCGCCAAGCCGCTTTTCCGGGATTTCACCAACGATGTTTATCAGGTACACGTCGTCGCCACTCCTAATGAGGGCGAGGATTCCTTTGATAATCTCACTTTCTTCGAAAATATAGAGGTACAAATTGCCGCTTTCGACATCGGCATGAAACCCCTGTCCCAAGGCGTTCCAACCCCGGTTTTTTAGCGTTTCATCGTAATATTGAACCAACTGCCTAAAGTTGACAGACCGATTTCTATAGTTGCGGAGGCGCAAGTTATCGACTGTACGAAATAACGGGGCGATAGGAGCCTTGGGGTCTGCCAACACAAGCGTAATGACGCGTTTGTCTAAATCAAACTGGAATTCAGGGGACGGCACATTCGGCGCATCAAAAACGACAGCGCCGTTATTTGATTGCGAGTGCACTGTAGCGGTAGCCAAAAGCAGGAGCAGTATCAGTGTTGTCGTAATGGCATCTCTCATCTACTGTTCACCGATATTTTCAATATTCTTCAGACGCTGCTGTAGTTTTTGCAGCGCCTTTGGAAGACGAGGCTTGCCCGGAGGATATATAATCTCAGGCGGGACAATTGTTCCGGGTATGTTTGATTCCCAATTCCAACGCCGTGTTGGGGTCGTTACCCGAATGCGATAAGTCATAGCAGAAGAACGCTCTATTGGAGGCTGATAGGTCCACTGTAGCGCAATTAAGTGGCGAGGTCCCTGGAAGTAGTGAATCTCAACAGGATGCATGCCTGCTTTCAGGGTTATCTCCCCTTTTTTCCCCATCGGCGGATGGATTCCATCATTATCTACGACCAGCGTTCCATCGATATAAAGTCTCGACCCATCGTCTGATAAAAGTCCAAAGATATAATTCCCGGGCGTATCAATAGCCAACTCACCGCGAAAACGAATGGCAAAATCCTCAACAACAGATTGCATCTCTGGAGTCGGAAATCCTTGGGTATACTCTCGTTCAGAGATATCAAGATTCGGCGTAAAAAAGGAATAGACAGGGGTCAACTGATCGAAATCAGGCATCTGGTGGATTAAACCGCCGGGAACATAAACCTGTCCCATTAAACCGTGTCCAGGCATTACATCTGTACCGAAGATACCTAATCCCACATTTATACCTTCAAGCACGCCAAGTCCTGCATCTGCTGCCTCTGTTCTGTAAGCGAAGCGTTCTGCTATGCCGTTTCTACTCCCTTGCCCGCGTCCGGGTCTACCGGCACCAGTGCCTCGCTGTCCATCAACGCCGCCAGGACCTGCTAATGTTCCACCTTCCCCAAAGCTGGCATTCGACATAGGGCTGGGAGCCTCTGTTTGCGGGACATCGGCGTATGTGACGACCTCGGGCGTTTCATCGGCATGAAGGGGTGCCTTCGGCACCCTCATCTCTGGCGCGTACGTCGGTGAAGTAGGAGACGAGTCAGATACTTCTGTTCCGCTCGATCGCGGTATCAAGGGCTTACGTATCGGCAAAACGCGCTTCCTGATTTGTCTTTCTGGTTCTGGTTTTAGTATCTCGGCTGATATGCTCTCTTTCTCTACATTGAAATGATTCACAAAAAATGGAGAGACAGCCAACATTATTGCAATATGAACCCCAATGGATATTAGCAAGGCGTGATTCGGGAATTTCTGCATTCTCCAGTTCCTCGGATATTTCGGATCGCGTGCTTATCGCGTAGCGTTGAGGGGGTACACCTTTTATGTTACTACAAACGTTTCTATGAAAAGTTGCATATTTTTCCCTCTCTTAGACCCTAAAACCCTTAATGTGTGAGGGAATAGATAACGGTGTTAATCCCCATTTTGAATGCTGCATCTGAATACTTACGCGGATAAAATGAGTCCGCGGCGTGTTCCCACGCGTCTCCCCAGTCAGTATTGAGGTTAATCATCATCATGAGTCTACCGTTATCGTCGTGAATCCCGAGGCACTTCACCCAACGACTATTGAAGTTCTCGTAGGTTCTTCCTTTAAGTGCTGCGCCAGATCCAGGAATTTGCATCAGATCGTTAATCCGATAGAAACAGTGAAACAGGGGGTGTGAGATCGGAATGTCTTTTGGTTCACGTGCTGGAAAAATTTTCTTTAACTGTCCGTAAAACCGTCCCCATGCGTAATTCCCGTGAAAATCATCCACGAGGATAAAACCGCCGCGGAGTAGATATTCCTGCAAGTTTTTCGCTTCAGCATCGGTAAGTTTCAAGCCACTGACATCAACCATATAGCTGAAAGGATAATGAAAGAGGACTTCCGAACCAATATCAACTATCTTTTCCTTTGCGTTAACGTTGATACTCGTCTGCGCTTCGAGCTGCCGGATAAAATTCCGATCTGCAGCAGGCCAGTCGGTGTCCCATTTACCTCGATGCCCCCAAGCCCCTCTATATTTCAAACGGACAAAGGTAAAGGTATCAGTATCGCTATTTGCCAACGCTGCTTCCAGAGGAATAGGGTTTCCAAAAACGGACAACACTACTAACATTAAAACAACATACAGCCCGAAATAGACGCGTAATATAATAGCCATGTTGATATTCATTGCATATCTCTTTCATCAGCTAAAAACTGTAGAAGAACATGAAATTGTATTGAATCCTTTGCTCAGCCTCGAGTGCTTTCGCGACATTGAACCGGAAAATATCAACATCTGTCTCAAACTGTAAGCCGAGACCGACACTCCCTTTTGGATCGAAACGTCTTTGATTGTCAGAGAGGTTCCAGACCTGTCCGCCATCAAAGATCAACGCGGCGGAGAGACTCTGATTTCCGAAACTGAACAACTTATAGATAAACTCTGTGTTAAAAAGCAATCCGGCATCACCTGCAAAAGCGTAGAGGGGGTAACCGTTAAGCGTTCCAATGCCGCCGATCACAAATTGTCGCTGAATCGGGAGCGGTGCTGTTGAGGAACCGACGACTGCTCGGGCTCGGATTTGATGGGCCCTGATGGGATAGGCATACCGAAGGTGCGCTTGAAAACGCGTCCAATTAAAATCGGAACCGAACGCTGGATTGCTATGCTCAACGAGAAAAGTATGGTGTGAACCGAGATAATTATTGCGAGTATCAAACTCGTATCTGAACATCGCACTCTGCATTTGACCCTGCGTTATAATTGGATTTTCGCGTACCTCTGCTTTTGAACCCCAGTTGAAAAGATGCCAATCTGTGTTTTTTTTCAAGCTGTCCTGTGCCTCAGCACGTAAAATCAACTTAAACGAACGATTAGGTCTCAGAAAATGGTGTGGACGCCTCGGGAAAACGGCTTTCCATTCCAATTCGACTTCAACTCCGTGTCTCAAGTAGTAATCCTGATGATCCGGCACGCCAAAAATTCGGAGAAGTAACGTCGCTGTATCGTTGGAGTGCGAAAAAAGATCGGGGGCGATAATGCCGATTCCACGATGGTATTGGGCGTTCACCCCGAGATGCCATGAATACGGTTCTTCCCAAACGGCTCTGCCACCAATCTGATAGTAGGGGCGTTTGTCGCTGAATCCATAACCAATTCGTCCGAAGAGTTTCGAGTTCTCCTCTTGAGCAGCTTCAGAAGAAAAACCGAATGTAAAGGCTAAGTCGTGTTTTTTCTGTGCCCGAAAACTGGATTCAATGCCTGCGCCAAGTTCCCATCCCGTAACGCGGTTGAATCCAAGGTGCGGTGCCCCTTCTATATAAAATTGCAAGGCGGGGGGGTTCTCTACCACCGTAATTATCGCCGTCCGTCGGGAATCTATCTCTTCAATTGAGAGGGACACCTTTTCAAAAGCTTGCACTGTGTCGGGGAGTGCGTCAACCACCGCCTCAATTTCTACAGGCCCCTTTTCAAGTGCTGTCCGAATCGTATTTGCTTCGGTGTACTGGTGCCCTCGAATTACAATCTCATGGATCGGGTATCCGGCCTGTGTCTGAAACGATTTTACGAGTGTAGTGGGCTGCGTTTCATCTATCATGCGGCCCGCCCGAATTGTAATCGTTTTTTCCGCTGGCAGCACGATGAACCTCGGTGTGTGCTTGGAGTCATTGTTTGACGACAGGCTATCCAGTAACTCGGTGATGTCTCTTGCTCCATTTTTCAATCTATCGCTTACTGCAGCAACCTGTTTTATATCGCTTGATAGAATTTGAATGCGCTCTATTGGATACCCACGATAGGTCCAATGTCCGTGTTGATTCTCTTCAAAGGAAGCAGGAAGAAAGGCACCGTCAGTTTGGTTGGTAACTGCTGAATCTTTACTTATCCGAAACAACGTTGGCAGCGGCATGGATCCTACTATCTCCTTGGATGTCAGAAATGACAGTTCGCCAACCGATGCTAACTTAGGAATATAGATACCGAGTTCTCCAAGGTTCGTCAAGAGTTTCCGTACCTGTCTCGATGGAATATTGCCAACAATGTTCAGGAGATGTACATCACCGTTGCTTTGGACGACCGCAAAGATACCCAAAACTGTGTTCCCTACTTGTTGATTTTCGACAGGCGTAGATTCCAATGTATAGAGATGCTTTGTGCTGTCTTCATACGAGTTGTGCCAGTTTTCTGCTTTCAAGTTTTCAGTGTAATACTGAACGAGTTTGCGAAAGGTATCTGCTTCGTTGTCGTAAATATGGATATAAATGCTTTCTACGGTATTAAAGGGGAATGTCGTACCGGCAAGTGAGATGAGTTCGCGGGGGAAATGGAATTGGAATTTGGGATTTGGGACATCAGGGCAATCAAAAGGGATTTTTCCATTTGGTGACTCAGCAGTCGCTGGTGGAAACGAGGTTAAAAGCAGTAGAAGTAAAACGAATATATTCTCTTTCACCGGGGACTCCTATCAATCGCTTTTTTGAGGGTTTTCGTTAAAATCATGTTTTCGCCCCATTTTTGAGACATGCGTATGGGCGGGGTACCCACCCCATACGATTGCCTAAGCTCTTAACTGCCCGGCGGCATCATCTCATGACCTAAACGAAAACTCTCGATTTTTTCTGGTAAAGAGCATTGTAACAGATGAACGACTTTATGTCAAATATTACGGCAGGCTTGAGTGTAGTTGAGGTCATACAGAGATAACTCGGAATAGCATCAAGAAGGCAAAAAAAGACTGTTCGCCGCTCTCAATATAAACCCAGCATTCAAGTGAGACGACAGATGCATTAGCTTCCAAACCGTGCCCGGATATGTTAACTTGATGATCCGCCTCGTAGAAAATTTCGAGTGATTTTTTCTATTTTTAACAATTTCCAGGGACGGCTGAAATGGTCTCTCCTCAGGGGCTTGTACAAGGTCCTCGAACCCGGTTTCCATGAGTATTTTCTGAGCTGTTGCCCGCTGCACGTAAAAGCAACTTAAAACAACAACCATGACAACGACGAAGCGCGGGCTCTTTCGGCAGTAACCTTGCTTGTTTGCCTTATGTTTTGCTTTGCGATCAACAATCTTCATAGGGTACATATATTTATTTCCTTGCTTCCTCACCCAATTCCTGTTATATAAAATATAACGAATTTTTGGGAAGCGCGTTTACACCTATCGCCCGCTAACATTCACATCGAGAGACAAAAGAATACGTAAAGAATATCGCCAATGGCGATTATGCGCCAGAATAACGCACTCTGCGTCCCAAAAATGAAGGCACACCCAATTAAAAAGACCAAGGCTATACACCATTTTAGGGCATAAGACCTAAGCTGCTTCTGGAAAAGGTCTATGGAAAATTGATCAGACATCTCTACATTTCCTCCGTTTTTGATAGTGTACTAAAGTTTGGGCATTTTTAGAATTATAGTGCAGAAAAACAGAAAAAGAAATATCCTTTATACCGGCAACTACCCGAGCGCAAGTGGAAAATAGGTTTCAACTTTGTAACGACTTTCTACTCCGCGTTACTGTAGTATTCGTGTATTATCTCCCAACATGTGTGAACGGGTCATGCGGGCTTCTTCTATAGGCTCTATAGTGAGAAAGAACGCGCCTACGAAGGCTATAACCAACAGAGCTTTATCATAAAAAAAACACAAAAATATGTCCAGTGAAAAATCACACTCGCCCACGACTGCAAAACTGCGTTTTTGAAGGGTTCCTCCCTTTGTTCTGCTGCGCTGCGTCTCAGGGACCCGTTTCGGACGGGTATCCGTGGGTTTGAAATGCGTTGCGGGGCTTTTTGTAGGGCCGTTGGGTATCCAAGGCCGCCTCCAGCTTGCAAGGTGCCAGAGAGTAAATCGGTTTCGACGAACTCATGAAAACGGAATAGCCTTGAAAAAGCTTGACATTTTATTTATTTTCTGCGACACTGAACGGACATGAGTGGCAGTGGGTAGACTCTGCTGCGTGGAAGTGCTACAGGTCGGTTAGAATAGAAAAAGATACACTTTTTCAAGCATAAAAAAATAAGTGATGAGTGTATAATATGTCTCATTAGTGATTGATGTTTTGAGACCGAAGGAGATGCGTCCGGCTGTTGAAGGATAGCCACTCCACGAAATTCTGAAACCTCATAGTGGTAAAACTTGCCACTTTAAAAATTAGACGTGTTCATCCAGGTTATTGACGCGGCTATCAACCTCTTCCATAAGCGCCTCGCACCATGGGTGTTTAAACTGAAAATTGAAAAATATGGAGGGTCTTCGGGGAAAGAATGTTTTCGCCAATTTTTGAGACACACCTATGGGGTGGGGAACCCAGCTCATACGATCGACCTAAGTGCTCAATGACAAGCGAGCATCGTCCCATCACTGAAACGAAAATCTTCAAAATATGAGTAAGCCAAACATAGTTTATATTCACTCTCATGATACAGGTCGGTATGTCCAACCTTATGGACATGCGGTTCCGACACCCAACATACAAAAGCTCGCCGAAGAAGGCGTTGTCTTCAGAAACGCCTTTTGTGCGAACCCCACTTGTTCGCCATCTCGCGCCGCGCTCCTCACCGGACAATACGCACATAGCTGTGGCATGGGGGGACTGGCCAACCGCGGCTGGAGCCTCCCGGTCCCGGAGCATCTTATCACCTACACCTTAAATCAAGCAGGCTATACCACTGCCTTGGCAGGATTCCAACATGTCGTCCGAGATCTCAAAATGACAGGGTACCAGCGCCTCTTATCCGAAGCCACTCCGCGCGCAGGGGCAGAAGAACGCGCGCGCGCTTTCATTGCAGAGCAACACGATGCTCCTTTCTTTTTAGATGTTGGGTTCGGAGAAACACATCGGCGCGCAAAAGGTTTTGATCCGCCACCTGAGGGTGAACCGAAAACCGACCCACGCTACGTGAAACCGCCGGCTCCGTTCCCGGATACTCCCGTAACACGGCAAGATATGGCGGAATATATAGACGCAGCCCGGACGCTTGATAAAAAAATGGCGGTCGTTTTTGAGGCACTCGAAGAAAATAGACTTGCTGAAAACACGCTTGTCATCTGTACGACTGATCACGGACTCGCATTCCCGCGGATGAAGTGCCACCTCAGCGATCACGGTATCGGTATAATGTTAATCGTTCGCGGTCCGGGGGGGTTTGATGGGGGGCAGGTTGTGGATGGATTAGTCAGTCACATCGATCTTTTCCCGACGATCTGTGAGTTGACGGGCATTGAAGCCCCTGCGTGGCTACAAGGTGATTCCATGCTTCCCTTAGTGAATGGGGAAACAGACGATATCCGAGACGCTATTTTTGCTGAAGTCAACTACCACTGCTGTTATGAACCGCAACGCGCCATCCGAACCAACCGCTGGAAATACATCCGACGTTACGACAACGCTGAGAAGTGGGCACTCCCGAACTGCGACGACAGTATTAGCAAGACCTTTATGATGGAGCACGGTTGGGGCGATGCTCCTGTTGAATCGGAACGGTTGTACGATGTTGTGTTTGATCCATCGGAAGCAAACAACCTCGCCGAGCACCCGGATTATGCCGGTATTTTGGCGGAGATGCGAAGCCGTTTGGAGCAGTGGCGTGTTGAGACGGACGATCCAGTGCGTGAAAACCAGATTATGGAACCACCTGCAGCTGCTGTATCAAACGATCCAACGGATATATCACCCGGTGATAAACACTATCCGGCACGCGAAATGGTGTGAACGTGAGTTGGTAACGGTTTTGTAGCATAACCTGTTAGGTTGTGCAATAGGTTAGAAAAAAGAACGTCTCGCTGTTGTCTCTTGGATTTCAGCACCTCCGTGGGTACTGCGTCTCGGTCTAACTCGGATTGTACAGACAGTCTCGGTTTCGCCATCAATAAGCAGTACCTCACCCCGGCGGTTAAGTTGTCGGATGTATGCTTTCAAGTCGCCTTCTATGTAGGTCGCACTCAACCGATCAAGTGCATGGATATCATCCCAAGTTGTAATTTTATGTGCCATGATTAGGTCACACTGCGAAAGCAATTCAGAATCAATTGCAGAGGGTTGTTGGGTAGCAACAATAAGGCTTAACCCCGGCTGCCGCCCCTCTTTAACCCAACGGATCAGCATATCTTTACATAAGGATGTTTTCCCTTGTGGTACAAACTGACGACTAACTCCGGTAATTTCTGCTTAACTCGAGTCGCGATATCTGATGCAAGATCAGATTGTTTAAAAAGTCGATTGGTTTTAAATTGGGGAGGTAATGCTTGATTAACTTGTTTGATCGATGGAGATTTGAGGGTTTTCGTTTAAGTGATGATATACTGCTCTTTTGTAATTGAAAACTTGGGGCCAACCGTAGTACGGGTTGGGTTATCCAACCCGTACGCGTGCTCCAAAAATTTAGCGAAAACATTATTTGGTTTCTGAAACCCTCAAATTAATTACCAGTTAAGTATTAATCAGACCTAGTCTGCGTTGCAGATGTGGGGGTATAAGGGGTTAAGTTGTTAAGTGTTAAGGAGTTACAGCAGCCCTCGCGCAACGAAAACCGTCGATGTCGGTCGTACCCGCCGGCCTATAGAGGCGGCGATTAGCGACCCGAACGTTCCGTGTATTATTGAACCAGGAGCCGCCCCGCAAGACACGAGATGACTTAACAAGTAAGTAGTCATCTAATATTAAGCCTACATCCGCCATCGACATACTATTCACACCACTGAGCGGATTGCGACCAGGAGAACGAGAATAGAAATCCTCATCCCACGCATCCAAACACCACTCCCACACATTACCCGACATATCGTATAAACCATAACCATTCGCAGCGTAGGCACCTACGACCGTCGTATCCCCTACATTCTCATCGTAGTTCGCATCAGCCGATGAGATCTCATTACCCCACGCATACTTCATACCTACCAACCCACCACGCGCAGCTTTCTCCCACTCCGCCTCAGAAGGCAAACGTTTGCCTGCCCACTGCGCATACGCCATCGCAGCATACCACGATACATACACTACAGGATGATCCCCTTTACCTTCAGGATAGGTGGTTCCATCCCAAAGTCTTAGGTAATTTCCATTATGGTATTTCCTATCAATACGATCCTCCTGCCACTCTGGATTCGCCAACACAAATCTTTGGTAAGCCGCATTCGTCACCTCATGGGTATCCATGTAAAATGCATCCACAAACACAGTGTGGACAGGCTTTTCATCCCTAAAAGCTTCCGGATCGTTGCTACCCATCTCAAACTCACCGGCGGGGATGAGCACCATTTCACGATTATCTTTCGGGGTCGTTATATGCGCCGAGAGCGTTTTCCCATTAGACAAAACTTTTTTATTCATTCACATTTCCTTTTTTCTTATCAGTGTAAAAAAAGGAGGGTTTTCGGTAAATTGATGTGATAGGGTTCCCTCATCTCCCTCTTATCACATCTTTGTTTGATTATCGTCACAGTACTAACACTTTTCTGGAAATTCGTCAAGAAAAAAATGGGTTCACCATCGATAAACAGCGATATAAATGCAAAAACTGCAACTCTCACTTGAACTTCGGAAACTTCGCATGCTTCGCTTGCCAGTTGTCTATCGCACGCCCCAGATGATGCACTGCATACATCGCAGCACGTTGATCTTGTACTTTCGTCCAATCAAACGCTTGCTTCCTCTGATTAAAGCGTTTGTTTAAGTCATACATAGATAACTTTATATCCGATTTAAAATCAGCCAACGCAGCGTTATAGGCGAACCTCGCATACCCGCATTGCTGATAAAACCACGCAATTTGCACACGGTTGGGCCGTAAGGCTATTTTATGTGTCTTTCATCATGGGCTCTCAAGTAGCAAGTGTTTTATCCCCAGATGAGTGGGAGGCAAGCACATAGCAGAGACGCTATGTTCGCAAAGCTTGCCTCAACCTGAAGCCATAATTATACCAGCCCCCCCCCCTTTTGTCAACGCTTTTTTTTGCCGTCGGCACGAGCGTTACGGGGATGGCCCCCGCCTAAAGGCAAGGGAGTGTGAGAGAAGCCCTTTCATTAGCCTAAAACACCTAAGGCCGATTCCCCACCCATAGCGCGCCTCGGCGAATAACCGTCTGAAAACTTGGATTTTCAAGTACAGCCATATCGTGCCCGAGTGCAAAATAGAAAACCCGTCCCTCGCCGTACGTATGGTGGAACGCCATAACGTGCGTCTCATCTTTCGTCTCGTCATAAGCGTGCATCAAATGATGCGACACAGCAGGATTGTGCTTGAGATAGTACAGTTCATCCGTCACCTCAAAGTCGCCTAACCCTTCGGTAATCGGATGTTCCTTGTCACTCACGTTAACCGTGAAATTCATATACGGGCTATGTCCATCGAAAAATCCATTCAGCATACTGTGATACCCCTCAGATTCCCGAAACGATGCCGCCGCAGTGTGCAGCCCGAAAAAGCCGCCTCCCGTTCGGATATAACTGAGCAACCCCCGTTTTTGTGCTGTAGTGAGTTCCCCGACATCGGTGTAAAAAAGCACGGTGTTGTATCCACCAAGTCCATCAGCAAGTGCGTCGTAGTCTTGCGAGAAATCCGCTGCAATATCGTCAGTATCGTTGATCATTGCTGTCAAGAACTGCCCGTTTCCTGCATGGTCGTGGTAGATGCCTTCTGTTCCTACAAATATGAGCAATTTGAGTTTTTCCATTTTACCTTCCGTAATTGTTGGGTGTCACAAGCACTTTAACGGACCCGTGTTCATCGCGTCCTGCGGCGACAGCGAATGCCGCGTTAATATCGTCCAAGTTAAACCTATGTGTAACCAACGGGTTCGGATCGAGTTTACCGGTGGCGAGTAGGTCTATAGCCACTTGGAACTCCGTCTTTCCGCCGCGCCTGCCATAGCAAAACGACCAGACGACCGTAAGCTCTCGACTCCGAGCGAATCGTTCTGTAAAGGTGAGTGGTGTACGATGCCCACCGACCATACAAACTGTACCGCGTTTTGACGCAATCGCCGTCGCCTGTTCCAGCGTATTCGCCGTGCCTCCGACGGCTTCAAAAACAACATCCGCGCCTCTGCCGGCGCTCCAGTCCATAACTGCCTCGACAGCATCCGTCTTATCCACATGGATAGGCATGGCACCTACTGCTTCGTGCGCGATCTGTATCGGCCCATCCGGCTTTCCGATCACAGCGATAGAAGTTGCGCCAGCGACATCTGCCACCTGCGCAATCGTCAATCCCACAGGGCCGCTACCGATAATAGCAACACGATCCCCCGGTGACACCATCGCTCTGTTGACGGCATGAACCGCTACGGCGTAAACCTCTGCCAGGGCACCACCTTCAGCCGAGACGCTCTCTGGCAAGGCGTAGACATTTGGTGTCCGTGCGACCGTAAATTCTGCAAAACCGCCACCGCCATGCCGCAAATTCCCACAGATGTTGTAGTTACCATTATAGCATTCCGGGCAGTCGTTACATGGACTAATCGGTTCAATTGCCACGCGGGCCCCTTTGTCATAGTTTCTGACCCCCCTACCTATATCAACAATTTCCCCCATCAACTCATGTCCGCCGATACGGGGGGATAAAGGTTTCTCCGGTTGATGATGGTATCCGTGCAGATCGCTGCCACAGATGCCCGCCGCTTCTACCTGCACCAGCACTTGTCCTTCCTCAGGGGCTGGGTCTGGTACGGTTTCAACCCTGATGTCTTTTCCGCCGTAAAATTGTGCAGCTTTCACGATAGCCTCCTGAAAGTAAGTCATCTGTTTGAAATATAGCATGGCATCTGAATCGTGTCAATCTATTTCTGTGATAGCCCGGACAAAATACCTTGCACAAAAAACCTATAAAACGTATAATGCAAAGGTTAGAGAATCTCATTCAATATTTTTTTCGCACTGATATCACAGTCTTCCTAATAAATAAATTGTGGGAGGGCTTTGTAAGCCCGATTACGAAGCAGAATATGAACTTTGAAAGCCATTGTGAGGGTTACCTACAAAGTATCCGGGGCACCCAGGCGAGTGCGGCGGCAACGCCGGAACTTTCGCTATTCCCGCACCTCCAAGCCTTCCTCGAGAAACTCGCAGTTGCCTGTTTTGATAGAAATACCCTCCGGTTCGTCCAAGAACCGAGAAGGTTAGCCCAGATCGGCAGACCCGACTTCGTTGCAATGGACGCGGGGCTGCCGATTGGGTATATTGAGGCAGAAAGATACGGCAGAGACCTCAACAGACTCACAGGACACGCCAAAGAACAGAACCAACGTTTTATCCAAAACCTGGATAACTTCATCCTGACGAACTTCGTGGATTTCCAGTTGTGGACAGAGGGCAGGCTGCGGGCTGAGGCGAATGTCGCCGATAGCCCCGCTGCGTTAGAGACGCTCTTGGAACGGTTCGTCAACGCTGAACCCATCCAGATCGCCACGCCAGAGGCACTTGCGGGATACCTCGCCAGACGCACGCGGGAGCTACAGACACAAGTCGCCACAACCCTCACCGATGCAAACAGCGATCTGTATCGGATGTTCTCGGCATTCAAGGAATTCCTCGTGTCTACATTGACACCCGACGATTTCGCAGATATGTATGCACAGACGCTCGCTTACGGATTGTTCGCAGCACGCTGCACCCTCCCGACTGCAACGCACTTCTCGCGACACACGGCATCGGCGGCACTTCCGCGATCTAATCCGTTTCTCATTGAGCTCTTTCATCATATCGCCTCACCGAGACTTGAGGCAAACGTCACCTATATTCTGGACGAGATTGTGGCACTGCTGGGAAATGTTCCAACCGAGCTGCTCCGCACTGCGTTTTCGGGGGCGGCTCAACGTGAAGACCCTGTTATCCATTTCTACGAGACCTTCCTCGCAGAATACGCTCCACAGCGACGCGTGGATCGAGGTGTCTACTACACCCCGCCACAGGTTATCTCTTATATCGTCAGATCCGTGGATAGCCTACTTAAGACACAATTGAATAAACCTGACGGTCTTGCTGATGACGACACGCTCATTCTTGATCCTGCGACGGGGACTGGGGGTTTTCTGTTGAAGGTATTGGAGCATATTCAGGTGTCTGTGACGCGCACCTATGGCGCGGCGGAATGGGGGCAGTATGTCAACGGTGCTTTGGTCAACCGTATTTTCGGGTTTGAGTTGCTGGTTGCGCCGTATACGATTGCACATCTGAAGTTGGGTTTGTTCTTAGAATCGCAAGGGTGGGGTGGTGGTGAGCGTCTGCGTATCTACCTGACGAATACGTTGGAGCAGCCCTTGGAGATGCAGCCTTCGTTGCCTTTTGCGGGGTTTATCTCTGATGAGGCGAATGCGGCGTTACAGGTGAAGCGTGACGAACCCCTGCTTGTCATTCTCGGCAATCCGCCGTATCCACAAGATTCTGCGAATCCAAGTCGCATAGGTAGAGAGTTAACTTTTATCGGACAGCTCATTGAGGATTACAGGCAAATAGATGGAGAACCCCTCGGGGAAAGAAACTCAAAAGCCCTTCAAGCAGATTATGTAAAATTTACGCGATGGGCACAGTGGCGAATTGACAAAAATGGTGAAGGGGTTATCGGTTATATTGTCAACAACAGTTTCCTTGATGGTCCCATGTTTCGTGGCATGCGGAAAAGCCTATTAGACAGTTTCACCACTATCTATCTGCTGAACCTACATGGGAGTAATAGAAGAGTGGAAGCAGTTCCTATAGGGCAGGTTGATGAAAACGTCTTTGACATTTCCCAAGGGGTCTGTATCCTATTGTGTGTGAAAGCAAGCGATGATCCTGCACCTGCCGAGGTTTACTACGCGGATGTGTGGGGGGCCCGAGAAGAGAAATATAAAACACTTTCTGGAACCGATGTGCGATCCACGGAATGGGATGAGTTACAACCGACAGCATCCCATTACCTCTTTGTG
The DNA here is from genome assembly GCA_965202725.1 of Candidatus Poribacteria bacterium. Lineage (GTDB taxonomy): Bacteria > Poribacteria > WGA-4E > WGA-4E > WGA-3G > WGA-3G. The sequence goes on along the minus strand of OZ241845.1, from coordinate 712,204 downwards.
CCTCAAGCGACAGACTATAGTGTGGAATACGAAACTGGATGGAAAGTTACTGACATTTTTCAAGCAGGTCAAGTTGGGATTGTCACTGGACGAGATAGGTTCACAATTCATCTAACTCCTGAGGAAATCCGAGAAACGGTAACTCATTTTGTTTCACTGTCTGTAGACGAGGCGCGGGAAAAATACAGATTACCAAGGGATACTCGAGATTGGAGAATTCATTCTGCCCAAGCAGATGTCCGCAACCATCCCGATTCCGAACAACATATAAAGCCAATTCTCTATCGTCCATTCGATACACGTTGGACCTACTATACTGGAAGATCGCGTGGATTCCACTGTACGCCTCGCGGAGAGGTTATGTTTCATCTACTTACAGGAAACCTTGCCCTTTGTGTTTGCCGTATCGTCACAAGCCCAACTTGGCAACATGCTTTGATAACCGACAAAATCACAGAAAATTGTTATATTTCAAACAGAGCCAGTGAATCTGGGCATATTTTCCCGCTCTATCTGCATTCAAACCCAAAGGAGTTGGGGCTCTCATCAGAGCGCTCCCTCAATTTTAAGCCTGCTTTTCTCACAGCACTTTCAGAGACCTTGGCACTCCCACAGGTTGAACCCTATCATCTCCCAGAAGACGTTTCACCAGAGAACATCCTCGCCTATAGCTATGCGATTCTGTATAGCCCAACCTACCGCAAACGGTATTACGATCTCCTGAAATACGACTTCCCGCGTATCCCTTTACCCCAAAACGCAGCACAGTTCCACACGCTTGCAAGGTTAGGGCAGCAGTTGATTGAGGGACATCTTTTAAAAAGCGGGGGGCGCCGCGAGGTCGCTCCTACGAGAGTCGGCACATCCGCGGTGCATCGTTTTGAGGGGGAGGGGGATGGTGTAGTCGGGCGTGTGCGTTATGTGGATGGGCGTGTTTGGATAAATGCGTCTCAGTATTTCACGGATGTGCCTGTAGCTGTCTGGGAATATGCGGTTGGTTCGTATCGGGTGTGTGAGAAGTGGTTGCGTGATCGTCGGGGTGAGGTGTTGCGTCATGAAGATGTGCGTCGGTATCGTTGGGTTTTGATGTCTGTGGCGGGGACGCTTGGGGTTATGGCGGAGATTGATAGGGTGTTGTGCGGGGAAGAGGGTTTATTTTGACGATAAACTGGTTTTCCGCGTGCCACAGCCTAATAGGAAACCAAGCTACGACACAGCCTAACAGGCTATGCTACGGAAGACTGCACAGTCTAATAGGAAACCAGGCTACGACACAGCCTAACAGGCTATGCTACAGAAGAGGGAGCCTGATTCTGACGATAAATAGGTCGGTCTTCCGAGAACACTTTCTGCTTGTCCTACATAGGCAATTGTGGCATAATATATTGAAGATATTTGGTTTTGGTCAAGGCGGTATCATGTTATGAAATGTAATCAGGCTGGGTAGAGAGCAGGAAGGCGCAATACACCGTATCAGCAGGAAACCTCATAACTAAAAATCTTGTAGGCAGCAACTTGGGGCAATGCCCTATAAACATGGAGATATAGAGCTGAAAAACACAAAAAAGGGGACGCGCCTCTGGTATGTATCGCAGTTCCGTAATATTTTTCTTCATATACAGAAGGCTACGACTAAACAATGAACCCGATTCGTATTTTTATCAGCAGCGTTCAAAAAGAATTCGCAGAGGAACGCGAGGCACTCCGCAACTATCTCCGTAGCGACCCGTTGATGCGAGGGTTCTTTGATTTCTTTCTATTTGAAGATGTTCCAGCGTCAGACCGCCGCCCCGATGCCCTCTATCTCGGTGAGGTTGAGCAGTCCGATCTTTATGTGGGGTTGTTTGGCAACGACTACGGCTCAGAGGATGCAGACGGCATATCACCGACAGAGAGGGAGTTTGATCAGGCAACACTTTCCGGCAGACCCCGTCTGATTTTCGTAAAAGGGACAGATGACAGTCTCCGGCACCCGAAGGTGCAGGCCCTCCTTCGTAACGCACAATCCGGACTTATCCGAAAACGATTCAACACCCCCGAAGAATTAGTAGCAGCCCTCCGCGCAGCGTTAGTGGAATACCTGAAGAGCAAAGGCCTCATCCGTTTTGAACCTTTTGACGCGTCCGCCTGTTCAAGAGCATCGCTGGATGATCTGGATCCCCATCAGATGCGTCGGTTTATCCGAACAGCACGGCGTGCCAGAACCTTTCCACTTAACGAAGATGTGCCCCCCGAAGAGCTATTGGTTCATCTCAATCTCCTAAACGCGGGGTGTCCCACGAACGCGGCAGTGTTACTGTTCGGTCAGATGCCACAGCGATTTCTGATGTCCTCATGCGTGAAGTGTGCCCACTATCACGGAAACGAGGTTGCGAAACCGATCCCGTCTTATCAGATCTACGAGGGAACGGCGTTTCAACTCATTGATCAAGCCGTGAATTTCGTGCTGAGCCAAATCGCACTGTCAGTCGGCACACGCGCGGAAAGTGTGCAAGCACCTGTCGCCTATGAAATCCCGAAAGAAGTTGTAACTGAAGCCATCGTCAACGCCGTCGCACATCGGGACTATACGCATGATGCCAGTATACAGGTGATGCTTTTTCGCGATCGGCTGGAGGTCTTGAATCCCGGCACATTGCCTCCTTCCTTGACTTTAGAACTCCTGCGAGAAACGCATGCATCAGTGCCTCATAATCCGTTGCTTGCTCGATCTTTATACTTTGCCCAATACATTGAAGAGATAGGAACGGGAACGTTAGACATGATCCACCGTTGCCGTGGGGCTGGCTTACCCGAGCCTGAATTCACGATTAGCGGTGGATTTAAGACAACGATTTGGCGTGACACACCTCCAGATCAGGGAAAGCTGCAACCCGAATCACTCCCCGGAGATCTGACATCGCGCGTGCTACGCTCACTGGCGGATGGGCCGAGGTCAAGAACCGAGTTGTCCAAGAAGTTAGGACAGAAGGAAGTCTCCGGTCAACTGAAAAAGATTTTCCGAGACCTTTTGGCGGAAGGGCTCCTCGAATATACGCTACCGGAGAAACGCAGGAGTCCACGGCAGCAATACCGGTTGACAGACAAAGGAAAAACAGCACTCGCACATCTGAAATTAGAAAAAGTAAATTAAGATGCAGCCCAAGTGCAGCCCAAGTGCAGCCCAAGTGCAGCCCAAGACGCTTTCGCCACACCTATCGTTGTTAACAGGTGGTAGCCCTATATCCCTCGTGCACCCCAAAACCCCGAAAGGATAAAAAATTAGAGGGTTTTCGTCTAAATAATGCTATTTAGTTGGGAAACCAGACCGATTTTTAGGATATCCAACACATCCCCGTTGCCGCGACATCTCGCAAATAAAGTGCCTGTCAAGTTCACCCTCTCTGTGCTCTTTGAAACGATAAGAGACTTGCGCTTAAAACGCCCAAACCAATGGCGCATCCGGCAATTGTTGCGTTCAATACCTTTTTGACGAAGTGTTTGTGTTGAAATCTTGAACAGGTCATCTGTGTATCCTTAGGGGCTAAGATGGATTTCACTTTAGGATAGCGTACCTGTCTTTGTGCGTCAAGAAAAGTGTTAGGCTGTGACGATAATCAAACAAGATAAGAGGGATGCGATGGCGATCTATTTCCGTATTTTCGTATGAACCTATTGTATTCTGGCAGAACTTAGGCGAACTTCGCAAAAAAGGCTCCTAATCCGCGTCATCAGAGAGAGTCTGCGATTCAGACAATTTTGACAATTGAGTGCCGTTGTAAAACGATCCAGAAATTTTCCTTGACTTATAGAAAACAAATAGGATAAAATCAAGGGGAAACATATCCTAATGAGGAGACCAAAATGAGAACAGTTAAATTAGGCTTAATAGGCGCAGGGGGCATCGCGCAGGCACATTGTGGCACCATCGCTAACATTGATGGCGCAGAAATAGTCGCAGCAGCGGACCTCGTACCCGAGAATCTCGAACGTGCGACAGCGCGTTGGGGCATCAAGCGCACATTTTCGGACTACAACGAAATGCTCAAAATGCACGAGATTGAGGCGGTTTATGTCTGTACACCAACAGGGGTGCATGCTGCACCGACTGTCGCGGCGCTCAACGCGGGTAAACACGTCTTCTGCGAAAAGCCGATGGAGGCGACCCTCAATGCCGCCGCTTCAATGTGGCGCGCCGCAAAAGCAAACAATAAAATCCTAATGATCGGACTCAAACTCCGATATTCCGCGCAAGTTATTAAGGCAAAAGAAATCGTTGACGCTGGCACCTTAGGCGACATCTATTACGTCGAAACGGTTGCGGATCGCCGCCGTGGAAATCCGGGGGGGAGTTTTATCGTAAAAGCGACAGCAGGCTTAGGGGCATCTGCGGACATCGGGGTCTACGCCTTAGATACCGCGCTTTATCTAATGGGACACCCGAAACCTGTCGCCGTGTCCGGCATTACCTCTAACTACCTCAGTCTCCACAATACCTGGAACCCAGCCCTTAAGAATACCGAAGTTGAAGATTTTGGAGTCGGTTGGGTCGTCTTTGAAAATGGCGCACGCATGGTCTTTAAGACATGCTGGTGCATGAACATGGATTCGCTCGGTGGAACGATTTTCCTCGGTAAAAAAGCCGGACTCCGCCTTGGGATCAGTGAAGTACGCGGACCAGAAGAGGGGGTCCGGGTTTACGGCGACAAAGATGGCGACATCTTTGATCAAACGTTCACTGAATTTGAATCCGTCGATGTATTCCACGCAGAAGATAAGGCGTTTGTTGATGCCGTCCCTGAAGGCAAACCCGCACCGATTGACCCGTATGGCGTGATGCTCACCAACGTTATCATTCAAGGCGTGATTGATTCCTCAAACGCCGGTGGACGCGAGGTCGCAGTGACCGTGCCAACCTTATGACCTATGATTGGTTGGACCGGGGCCGGTATATGAGCCTATTTGCACTTAGGAGGTTTATCCGATGGCTTACAGCAACTGGACTTTCGAATCGGTTCGCTCGGTGTTTAAATTAGAAACCGTTCAGACGATAGACCTGTTTTCTAAAATAGAGCCTGTAACGCCGAGGTCACATTTCACGGAGGAATTAAGAAAAAAAGTCCCTTTAGCCGTTGCCATAGGAACAGAGAAAGCGCGATCAGAACTGATTGTGACGGGAATCTTGTTTGAACTTCGCGAACACTTCGACCGCCGCATCAGCCTCTTTTCGGGTATCGACTTCAGCGTTGATCCGGAAAGCGGTTTAGTCGGTGTCTGTGACTTCTTGATAAGCTTGTCCTCAGAGCAATTTTTCGTAGAGGCACCCGTTATAGCTCTAGTGGAGGCAAAGAATGCCGATGTGAAACTTGGATTAGGGCAGTGCGTTGCTGAAATGCTCGCCGCACAACGTTTTAATGCTGAAAAAGGGAATAGTATCTCGTGTGTTTACGGCACAACGACCTCCGGTACCGACTGGATCTTTCTCAAATTGAACAAACAAAAACTATATATTGATATGACAATCTATACAATTGCACAATGCGATAAGATCCTGGGGATTCTCTCAAGTATGAGAGAGCAAAAAGCATGATACTGGATCGACAATCTTAAGATTTTAACAGTGCGTACACAGAATTTAACTATCCCGTTTGTCCGTTGTAGACTCTATTAAGGAGAGAACATACATCTGTCCTGCCAAGCTCCTACAAACATAAGGGCCTTTCAGAATGAAATCAATTAAAATTGCAGGTAAAGCATTTAAATTAGGATCCCGATTTGCGCGGCTGTTTGCGTTTTTCATAGACGGAATGTTCCTCGCGAGTTTTCTATTGATTCTGTTTCTGATCTTGGAAGCAGTGAGTTTTGGGCCTATCCTGATTGGATTGTTCAGCGCACTTCTGTGGATATTTGGGACGAAAACCAAACTACCAATAAGGGCATTGGTTGCCGCCCAGCTGTTTTTAGTTTTCCTTTTCGGATCGTGGGCGGCTAACGATTTCCAGCCCCTAACTTTGAGCGGTATTGCTTTGTGGACAGCGGGGCTATTTTTTATGGACGGTTTCAGAAATGGACAAGGAATTGGCAAAAAACTGCTATCCTTACAAGTTCTTCGACTGAAAGATGGCAAACCCGCCACGCTTAAGGACTCTTTCATTCGCCGATTCACATCAATCTTTCAACCTTTGGATTCCTTTTGGACATTCGGAAAAAAACGGCAGCGGATAGGGGATAAGTTAGCAGAGACGGTTGTTGTAAAATATGATCCCGAACCGGAGCCGGTTGAGGCTGAGACCAAAGACCCGGAAATGGTTTTAGAGAACGCCATCGCTGAGATGACAAATAGGCTTTCAGAAGCACAGGAGAAGGTTAACGCTTCCATAGGCGTTGAAAAACAATTTCAGAACGCTTATGAAGGTGCTCTCGCCCAAACAGAACGGTGGCAAGAACGCGCTGTTATCTCTCTTAAAGCGCAACGCGAAGATTTGGCACGTGAAGACTTAGAAAAACGAAATGAGTACCAACGATTAGCCGAACAGTACAAAGCGCAGTGGGAAGAACAGAAACAGATCGTTCAGGCACTCAGCAACCTTCTTGAACATCTTCAACAGAAGCTGACGGAAGCTGAAGGAAAAAAAGCTGTTGTCGTCGCCCAACATAGAAACATTGATGCCCAAGCACACCTCCGTGAGATGTTAAAAGAGATACAAGCCAATAAGGCGTTTGAGACCCTTACGCAGATGGAGCAGGACGCAACCGAGGCAGCGACTTTGGCAAAAGCTGCCGCTGAAATAGATATCGCATATCAAGATACGAAATCAGAGCGCGAATTTTCGAGTTATGCGAAAGAAGCTTCAATTGACAAGGACCTCGCGGAGCTAAAGGCGAAATTATCATAGGCGCGATACCTCGTCACCACAACGCCCATCAGGAACCTGCAATGCATACACGTAACTTGCCCAATATTGTTTTCATCATGGCAGACGATATGGGATACGGCGATGTCGGTTGCTATAACCCAGATTCAAAGATTCCGACCCCGAACATGGATAAGCTCGCGCAAGAAGGAATCCGCTTCACCGATGCCCATTCCCCCTCCGCTGTCTGCACACCTACGCGGTACGGAGTCATCACCGGCCGCTACTGCTGGCGGAGCCGCCTGAAACACGGTGTGCTTTACGGATACGAACCACCCCTTATTGAACGCGAACGCCTGACGGTCGCTGGGCTCCTGAAAGCGTCTGGCTACAACACCGCCTGTGTCGGTAAATGGCATTTAGGACTCGAATTCTCAACAGTCCCCGGCTACGATTTTGACTTCAATGCCCCGCTCCCTTGGTCAAACGCTGAACGCGAGTTGGAGGAACACATAGACTTTACCGCACCCCTCACCGGGGGGCCTGTTGCTATTGGGTTTGACTACTTCTATGGAAACGCCGGTTGTCCGACGTGCCAACCCCCTTACGGTTTTATTGAGAACGATGCCTTTGTCGAAATTCCAAGCACCTATCATGAAGTGGCAGAATTTACGAGTCGCCGCGGCATGATGGTCCCAGGATGGGAGCACAAGGATGCCGACCCTATTATCGCACAGAAAGCCGTCGAATATATTGAAGGACAAGCCGAAGCCGATGCTCCCTTTTTCTTATATCTCACCCCCTCAGCACCGCACGAACCGTGTACGGAAGCAGTTGTGCCTGACTTTGCGCGCGGTAAAAGCTGGGCTGGCCCTCGCGGCGACCTCGTCTGGCTTGTCGATTGGATGGTCGGTGAAGTCATGGATGCATTGGAACGCACTGGTAAAACAGACGACACACTCATTTTTGTTACAAGCGATAACGGAGCACTGCCCGGCGATCGGATTCAAGGGGATAACAGTCCCATGCCCTATCATCTCTACGACCATAAATCTTGCGGTGACTGGCGCGGCTACAAAGCACATATCTGGGAGGGTGGGCACCGTGAACCGCTGATTGCACGCTGGCCCGGTGTGGTCGCACCGAATACTGAGACCGACGCCCTGACTTGCCTCACCGACCTGATGGCGACATGCGCCGCTATTGTCGGAAGAGAAGTTCCTGAAACGGCCGGGCAGGATAGTTGTAATATCTTACCCACGCTGTTAGGCGAGCAGACAGAGCAACCGTTACGCTCCGCTATCGTGCATCACGCCAGCACCGGCGTTTTTTCTATCCGACACGGCGATTGGAAACTCATTTTAGGAACGCAAGGTTCTGGGGGATGGCCTCCACCCCGTGACGGCGGACCCAATCCTGATACGCCAGGGCAACTCTATCATATTTATGATGATCCGACGGAAACAAACAATGTGTGGGAAACGTATCCAGAGATTGTGGGAAGACTAACAGCACTGCTGCAGAAGTTTGAGGAAGAGGGGCACAGCCGGATGTGAAATTAAAAAGCCACTGCGAATTATATGGAGATTCTGCAACTATGAAAAATGCTTCCAAGCTCGATTCACTTTTCCGATTATCCTCGCCTTCACAAGCGAATATTGACGCTTTTCATAATGACGGCTACATCGTCTATCCAGACGTATTCACGGATGACGGCCGAGAAGGGTTGATTGAAGAGATCACGCAACGTTTTGAACCTGTGCATCAGTACCTTGAAGCGTTGAATAATAGCGATGACCAACGGGACCCCTATTTCATTCGTCCATGGAACGATCGCGGCGAATACAGCGACCGGCTCATCGATGATCCCTTTATCACGACACTGATACACGCCACTATCGGCGAGGCATACCACTTCTGCCATTCTGCTCTGAATATTGCTCCCCGTGGGGTCGGGCCGCTTGGATACCATCAAGACCACCATCACTGGAAACATGAGAATCCTCTTAATCTCGCCGAACGCGATAACTACTATATCCAAATTCTTTATTATCCCAACGGTTTCACACGTGGCGATCGGAACCTGAAAGTGATACCGGGCAGCCATAAGATCACACCGACGAAAGAAGCAACCCCAGAACGGATGCTTGCAGGTGACTTCGACCCCGAAATAGGACGCAAATTGGAAGAAAAGAGGCTTGAGCTGCCACCCGGAAGTATGGTTTACATCAATGCTCGTATTTTCCATGCAGTTGAGGGGAAACCGATGGATTCTCTGCAGCCTTACCGCATTTTCGCCATCGACATTTTCAAGGAAGCCGGGCCACCTCACCGCTACACCCAAGAGATCCCGGATGAATGGATGGCGAACGCGACACCGTTCCGTCAGAAGTTATTCAATCGTGAAGCATACACAGAAGGGTGTTGGAGCTAATACAACACCCTCAGTGAAAACACCTGGCCCTCGGATCGCTTGTCGCACAAACTTTTAATTTGTGGCATTTGCCTTATGTATACGAACGCGTTTTCTTTTGGATTTTGGATTGAAGGTGTGCTATAATTCTTTCGTATTCACGCAAGAGCCTAATCACGAAGGGCTCGACCCGAATGCTCAGCTAAAAAAGGGAACTGTTTGGAATGAAAAAAATAAAAATTCATGGAGTCAACAAAGAGATTTCACAACTGATTCTGGGTACCATGATGTTTTCGCCTCTGAAATTTGACTACAGCGTCGAAATGCTCGACGCGTTTTTTGAAGCCGGTGGAAACGCACTCGACACCGCACACGGCTATGGCGGTGGCGATAGCGAAATGCTCATCGGACTCTGGATGCGCCAACGCAACAACCGCGACGAAGTATTCCTCATTGATAAAGGTGGGCACCCACAAGGTAGAGTGCCACGTCCACGTCTTTCCCCCGAAGAACTCAAAGCCGATCTGGATGAGAGTATCGCTCGGCTCCGCACAGACGCGATTGACCTCTACATGCTCCATCGTGATGACCCAGTGATCCCGGTTAGCACAATTATCGATTATCTCAATGAAGAGATAGGGGCAGGACGTATCCGTGCCATTGCCGCTTCTAACTGGGAACCGCAACGCATCGTTAGTGCTAACACCTATGCTGCCGAAAATGGACTCGCGGGGTTTGTGGCTTGTAGCAATAACATCAGCCTCGCAGTTCCGATGGAACCGATGTGGGCAGGCTGTGTCTGCGTAGATGATGCCGCACGCAAATGGCATATAGAGAGCCAATTCCCGTTGATGCCCTGGTCCTCACAGGCGCGCGGTTTCTTCAGCGGCGCATTTACACCGGAGAACCGCGACAATAGAGAGATGGTGCGCGTCTATTACAACGACGATAACTTTAAAAGACTAAAACGTGCGAAAACATTAAGCACAAAATCCGGTTACTCCCCTATTCAAGTGTCCCTTGTATATTGCCTAAATCTTTCTTTCCCGGTTTTGCCGGTTGTCGGTCCGCTAACTTTAGCAGAATTGGACTCCTCGCTCGGAGCCATGGCACTGGAACTCTCTGATGCCGAACTCCAGTGGCTCAACTTGGAAACAGACGGAGACCCCCTATGATGACACGGACTCTTTTGCTATTGATCTGCTTCCAATTTATCTTGCTACCTCTCGGTTTCACGCAAGAAAGCTGAGGGGCGTGAAGCAACCCTGCAATTCCGCGTAGCGGAATTCGGTTAAGTGAAGTCAGTTTGGCTTCAGAAAAGATGAAACGATTCCAGGGAACTGTCAGTATGATGCGATGGTTCGACGCACAAGGTGGCCATTTAGAGAGGAAAGGGATTTCGCCTGATGAAAAGGTAATAAACGTCCCGCTACATCGACACCACGTTACACTCAATATTTATCGCGTTGATGTTGGGTTGCAATACCAATTCAACCCACACTGGACGATCGAAGCGAATATCCCTTACGAAGCCAAAGTCCAAGAGGCAACTATTGAGGAGATTGAGCCGGTTTCACAGGCGGAACGCGAAGCAATTGTCAGTAATCGGGATAACCACCATCGAAATGAAACCTACACAGGCCCCACAGACACAGACATTTTGCTCGGATACCGTACGACAGACTTCTTGATGGAAAACGATTTCTTAATGGGGCGTATCGGAACAACCGTTCCCTTTGGAAAGACTGAAGCAGATCCGTGGAAATTAGGGGACGCTGGCCTTGAACATCTTCATATCCAATTCGGCACTGGCACATTTAATCCAATCGCTGATCTGCATTATAGTTTTCCGCTCTACAAAGGGTTGGGTGGCAATGCAAGTCTCCGAGGGAAACTCCCGTTGTATGAAAATAGCAAGACGTATCGCGGATCCAGAGAGATTGCCTACACAGCCGGGCTAAACTATCGTCTTAACGATTGGTTTTCACTCCATACGAGTTACCTCAGTTTCTATCAATCCTATGCCTATTGGGCAGGGGAACTCGACATCAACTCTGGACTTCGGTTCAGCATGGCATCTGTGGGCGCTTCGATTTTAACGCCCTATAATATTCCACTATCTGTGGCACTGATGTTTCCCTTGACCCAAGAGACGCTCTATAACGATAGTGATGCGTTGTTAGGCGGTGTATATGAAGAGAAGGATGCCTTTGAATTCGGTCCTTTGGTATCCTTAAGCATCCTTTATGCGTTTTAGCCTGACTCTTCTGTTCCTCTTTTACCAGATGGTGAATTGAAAGTGGGAACTCCTCCATCGAAAGAAAATTGATGAGAAGCAAATTACCAAAATTCTCATGCCAATATTGCACACGCTTCATGCTAACTGTTTTTTGCATCGGTTGTGGTTTCGCCAACAACCCGTATTTCTTGAGGCAGTCAATCAGCACTACGTGAGCCTGCTCTTGACGGACATCAGTTGTACTTTAGTCGATCCCCGGGTCCGGTTTGAATAGGAAGGTCGGAAGTGGCTTCGCAGAACAGAAATTATCAAATTCTACAAGGCGCGACGAGTCTTATACTCGGAAGCATCAGCATCTGCTTATTGGTCATGCTCCGACATTCAGGTTATCCGGGCGTGATACTCTCCACTTTTCTGGTAGTGGGACTCACTTTGGTTTTTTCGGGGGATTACCTTATTAACCCTTTTAAAATGCCGGTCACGCCGCGAAAGCAGGCGTTCGCAAGCGATATTGGTCTCATCGCTTACGGGGTGCTCTATTTCAGTATCGCCATGTCAAAATTACTGCAACCGCGCTGGACGACTCTTAATTTACCAGCCGTTTTACAACCGGTGTGGGTACGGCGCGGGTTAGCAGGTGTCGGAATCCTCCTGATTGCTGCAGGCGCTTACGGCATCTATCATTTATGTAGGGAGCAATTAGCGGAAGACGCATCAGAGTAGCAGAAACTTTTTCTGTTACTTGGCAATGATCACGGCGTAACGGAGAGGTGTCTCACCCACATTCCGTATCCCATGTAAAACTTGGCAATCAACCTGGACTGCTTCATTGTTTTTGATGTGATGTCTCTCTGCGCCAAATAGTACCTCACCGTCCCCAGAAAATACGTAAAAAATTTCTTGTCCATCGTGTGTATGCGGTGGATGTGCACGTTGTCCGGGGCCGACTTCAGAAATATGGAGATGAAGCTGTTCCCGATCCGCCCCAGTTTCAAAAATAAACCGATCAATCCCTTTAACATCACTTCTAATCTCTCTTTTCATGAGAATTCTCCCTTCAGTTTATGATAAACCTGAAAAATAAACAAACACTTTCCAGTGGATAAGGTTCCAAATTCCCCCAGATAGAGGGAGTTAAGGGGTGAGTTGAATCCATAGTGTCACATTAATGCTAAGGTTTACCATAGTTGACAAGGCATAATCTACTCTAAAGAATTGGAAATTAATATAGCAGGTCTATCAAGGACTGTCAATCCTTATCTTGCTGACCACCGACAGGCGACTGAAAGCTGATAATGGGTGTGTAAATATTTTGTCAAAAGAACGTAAAGATAAAACAAATTGTGTACTGCACAATTTAGATAGAAAAGGGGGAGCTTGGAAAGTTGGGGAAGGGCGCGAGGAAACAGTGATATCATATTGTTTCGTTTTATGATCAAGGGGAATTTCATGAATACGAAGAGTTTAGTCGCTGAATTTATCGGCACTTTCACGCTCATCTTTATTGGGGCAGGTGCGTTGGCAGTTGGTGGCAGTTTATTAGAAGTTGGACTTGCTCACAGCTTAGTCGTTGTGGGGCTTATTTATGCGTATGGTCATATCTCCGGTACACACATCAACCCAGCCGTGACCCTGGGCTTATTGATAGCCGGAGAAATCCGATTCGTTGCAGCCATCGGATACTGGATCGTCCAATTCCTTGGCGGAATTTTGGGGGCGGTTCTGCTTAACGTCTTACTCCCGAATCCAAGCGATCTCGGCGTAACAATTTTAAGTGAAAACGTCGGCGTAGGCCAAGGACTCATTGTTGAAATCATACTCACCTTCTTCCTCGTCAATGCAATTTTCAATACGGCTGTCAGTAGAAAAACCCCGAACTTCGCCGGACTCGCTATCGGATTCACACTCATGTTTTGCATCTTGATGGGTGGTCCCTTAACGCGGGCCTCTCTCAATCCAGCGCGGACGCTCGGACCTGCCCTTATCAGTGGCAATTATGCCGATATGTGGCTCTACTTTGTAGGCCCCTGTGTAGGTGCAATCCTCGCAGCATTTCTCTATATCGGTGTTCTAAAAGACAAAGGCGAGGCGTAGGACACTTACACTATAGACAAAAGGAGAAGGCTGGCAGGTTGATGTGCCAGCCTTTTTGCTCGGTTTTTGCGGAAGATTTACGTTGTTGTGATCGGAATTTCAGCAGGTCTTACCGCTTCTGGTTTCGGAATAGAGAGTGTCAACACACCGTCGTTGTATACGGCTTTGATCGCGTCCGTCTCTACTTCCGCCGGGATCCTGAAATTCCGTTGAAAACTGCCATAACGCCGTTCGACGCGGCTGTAATTATGCGTGTCATCCACTGTCTCTTGCCGTTTTTCGCCGGTAAGTGTTAAAACGCTATCCTTGACAGATACATGGAAATTATCCTTTGCCACTCCCGGTAGTTCGGCGCGGACTTTAAAGTCGGTGTCTGTTTCGGAAATATCAACTGAAGGGGTCCATTTGTGGGTGTCCACGTCGGTGTTTGCGCGTCGTGTTGGTGGAAAAAATGGGCTGTAAAATCTAAACGGATTGCTTGTCCGTCGGTGTAAGGTCAAATAGGTCATTTTCATTCTCCTTTTGTCTGAAGGCATTGTGCCTTGTGATTTCTTATATTTTGGGCAGCCCCGTCTGCGATTCAGCAGACGAGGCATGCCCATATAACTGATTTAAGAATTGGCTGCGATCGGGATTTCAGTCGGTTTTGCTTCTTCTGCCTTCGGAATCGTTAGGGTCAACACACCGTCCGTGTATCCTGCTTTGATATTAGCGGTTTCAACGTTCCTCGGCAACGTAAAACTTCTCTGGAAGCTGCCATACCGCCTCTCCACACGGTGATAATTTTTACCTTCCGTTTCCGATTCCTGCCGTTTTTCACCTTTGACAGTCAGCCGGTTATCGGTTACCGAGATGTTAACATCGTTTTTCGAAACCCCTGGGAGTTCTGCGCGGATCTCAAAATTGCGCTCAGTTTCAGAAATATCCACCGTGGGAATCCAATAGGTGGTTTCTTCTGTATCCGTTTCGCTGTCCTGTGAAGAGAAGAGATCGCCAAAAACACGTCCCATTTCATTGTGAAGACCAAACAGATTTTGCATCGGTCTGCGAGTTCTTAGGTAATTCATTTTTTTCTCCTTTTGAATTTTGTTTGTCTATAATGTTATATGCAAGTTCCATGCCAATCTTTTCCGAGGCAATCTAAAGCTATTTTGCCCCTCTGCCTGTATATAAGCAAATTGCGTGCCAAACTTATTTTTTCGCTTTGGGGAAGCGCTCAAACCGCCGTGTACGGGTGGACCTTTCGTTGTTACCACAGAGAGGAATCTATATAGAGGAATTTGCAGAAAAATAGGGAAATATAAATTTGCCATTTTGACATCACCTTTGCCACTGTGGCATTATCGAGATGTCAAAATAGCTTCAATGAATGAGGCACGCGGATCACGCGAGTTTTCTGCATTCCAGGGTGGCATTAAGAGGATAGGATGTTTTCTCGGATCCGGGCTTGGATGCTTGCAACAAGCGTCTGTAAGGCAACAGGATTTTCATCTTGAAAAGGGATAATTAGGTCGGCGTACTGTTTGCAAGGTTCCGTATAGACAGGAAAATTCGGGATGACATCGCGGCGGTACCAGTTGATAGCCCACTCTAAGTCGCCACCGCGTTGGGCGACATCACGGAGCATGCGTCGGAGAACGCGCTCATGGGCATCTACCTCGAGAAACACTTTGATGTCCATCAAGTCGCGTAGGTCTTTACGCCAGAAAATCAGATGTCCCTCTACAATAATGACATCGCTCGGTTGAACCTTCGATTTTTCGTCGCCACGTTGTGAAGCACGCGTCCCAGGGGTCGGTATTTCAATAGTATTGCGATCGCGAAGTTTTTTAATGTCTGTAATCAGGGCATCCCATAAGACGGCATCCGGGTGATTTGCGGTGATCACTCGCTCGCGTTCCGCTTCCGCGTACTCCGACCAGTTACGAAAATAAGCGTCTTGGTTTAGTATGACGGGCGAGAATTCCGAGAGTTGTTCTTCCAAAGCAGTGGCGAACGTTGTCTTTCCGGAGGCGGAACCGCCCATGATTCCAAGGGTGATCGGTGTAAAATGTTCTTCTTTTTTCATAATCTTCTATGTTAGCACGCATCTATTTATGGGTCAACGCTCTTTTGCGTAAAAATATGACAAAAAGCGTTGACGAGTTAAGCGTGTTTAAGGTATTATACATGTTTAAAGTCAAAAAAAATATTTGACATTTAGGGTTCAGATAGTGTATACTTTATTAGGATTTGCGCAGCCTGCTCTTTTGTAGCATAACCTGTTAGGTTGTGCCCTGAGCGCTTCGCCACGGACATCAACGCCTTCCCAGAGCCTGCTCTTTTGTAGCATAACCTGTTAGGTTGTGCCACCCGAGTGCTTGTATTTTTTCACAGAACGCTATCTCACAGAGCCGGGGGACCATGTTCAGAATTGCGTCCGTCTTAATTGATATTAACCTGAAAGCAAGCTTTCCGTAAACATAGGCCCCTCCCGACCCCCCGCAAGCAGGGGGAGAGGAACAACCCCCGCAAGCGGAGGCAAACGCGTTAAGGACAGCGAACAGCGATGGCTAACCGAGTTGTTAATTTTGCAGTAAAAGCAGTGAGCAGCGAAACGATGCGCGGTGTCTCTTGTGCCGTGTGCCGGATTCACTTCTTGGTGCTTTTCGTTCGCGTATCGATATTATTAACTATGCGTTATTACCCCCCCCCCCCGCAGATTCAACCGTCAGTTAACTGGACACAATCGTCGTTCTCTGCTCCCTGGCCCTCTCCAGAGCAGTCTACTAGCTTTGCGTCCGCCCTAAACACTTTGTAGCCGAACCTGTTAGGCTGTGCCTCCTTCGCAGCGGAGCCTATTAGGAGCCCGTGCATCCTTCGTAGCATAACCTGTTAGATCCTGCAACTCGCGGAAACCTAATCTGAAAAACAATACACCAGGGCTTTTGGAAGTCCCATCAGCTCACAATATTAGCGAAACGAGAGTTTCTTTTAGGAGGAAATAAAAAATGTTATCAAAGAAAACGAGATTTTCTGTCGCAAGTGTAGTAGTTTTGTTTGCATGTGCCTTGCTGCTGGTGCCACCTGCCGCAGACGCTGTCTTTGGATGGACTGGTATTGCACGAACCGATATGGAATTTTCTATAGGTCAGGTCGTCAGCGAGGCTTGGTTACGGGCTTGGGGTACCGCCGACAACAGTCAGATAACTTACTCGATAGCGCCTGCCCTCCCTACGGGTTTGTCCCTTGTAAAGGAAGGGGGTTACGCCAAAATCAGTGGGACTGTCTCGGCAGGCTTTCCAACAACAGCGTATACACTCACTGCCTCGGCACCGGGTGAGACCTCAATTACGACGACGTTTAATATCAAAGTGCATTCCTACCCTGAGTTTAGTAGCGAGGTACGGGATCCGCCAGATGGGAGGGTAGGGCAGGCGTTCAGGTTTGTTTTGCCAGCGGCAACGCAAGAGGACGGCGATACGACGACGTATACGCTGACGGCAAGTCTTTACTCTTCCGGCATCCCTACTCGGGCCCTTCCCGCCGGCTTAACATTCACAGCCTCGACTCAGACGCTTGCTGGCACCCCTACTGAAGCAGGCTACTTTTACTTTACCTATACTGCGCTTGATAACGGTGGCCTATCGAGAGCTTATGATAACCAGGTATCCTTTCTTCTAATTATACAGAACGCGGACGGTACGTCACCGCCAACTATACCGGACCCGATTGATACTGACGGCGGCGATGACGGCGATGGCAATGGCAATGGCGACACTGACGGCGATGGCAATGGCGACACTGGTGGCGACACTGGTGGCGACACTAGCAGCGATATGCCGACGGGCGTTGTTGTGGAACCTGGGCCAGGGAAGATAACGGTGTCTTGGACGGGCGGTTCGGCTACGGGGTATGAGTATAGCACCGATGGTGGCGTGAATTGGGTGGCTGTGTCGGTCTATCCGTTGGTCATCCGTGGGGCTGCTGGCATCCCCATCTCCGTGCGTATCCGTGCGACGCCTGCGGGCACGCCCTCTGCAGCTGTGTCTGGGACGCCGGTTCCCAAAGAGTCGCAAGTTGCCCCTGTGGGTGTTGCGGCGGTTGCGGGTGATGGTCGGATAACGGTGACTTGGACGGATGGCACGTCGGGCAATGTGTCCCTGTATGAATATAAAAAGGATGCTGATGATTGGCTGGCAGTGTCGGTATATCCGTTAGCGATAATGGGTGTGAATGGCACGGAGATCACAGTGCGTATTCGTCTGAAGGCGACCCTTGAGAAGTTGGCAGGCGAGCCTTCTGAACCCGTGAAAGCAACGCCGACGCGGACGCAGCCTACGTTTGGTGATGCGAGTATTGCCAATCAGATGTTGACTGTAGGTGTGGCAATGCCGGCTATAGAACTTCCGGTGGCGAGCGGTGCGGGTATCACCTACAGCCTAACCCCTGCCTTACCTGCGGGGCTGACGTTTACTGCAGGGACTCGGCTGCTGAGTGGCACCCCCACAACTGAAATGACAGAAACTACTTATACTTACACTGCCACGAACAGCAGCGGTAGTGCTATGCTGACGTTCACTCTCACTGTCAATCCTAGAGAAGGTGCTCCCGTGTTACCAGCAGTTGGAAATAAGACCTACACTGCGGGGACGGCAGTGAGCGAAACATTGCCGATGGCAACGGGGACTGGCGTGACTTACACGCTGACACCAGCTTCTTGGAATGGTCTTGCGTTTAATGCGACGACTCGGGTGCTGAGTGGGACTCCCGCTGCTGCGATGTCGGCGACTACTTTTACCTACACTGCGGAGAACAGTGCGGGTAGGGACACCGAGACGTTCACTCTCACTGTTGGCACTGTGCCGGCACCTACGTTTGCTGCTGGTACGGTGATTGCCAATCAGATGTTGACTGTAGGTGTAGCAATGCGGGCTATAGAACTTCCGATGGCAACTGGCAGGGGTATCACCTACAGCCTAACCCCTGCCTTACCTGCGGGTCTTGCGTTTACTGCGGGGACTCGGCTGCTGAGTGGCACCCCCACAACAGCAATGGCAGCAACTACTTTTACCTACACTGCCACAAACAACGCGGGTAGTGCTATGCTGACGTTCACTCTCACTGTCAATCCTAGAGAAGGTGCTCCCGTGTTACCAGCAGTTGGAAATAAGACCTACACTGCGGGGACGGCAGTGAGTGAAACATTGCCGATGGCAACGGGGACTGGCGTGACTTACACGCTGACACCCGCCTCTTGGAATGGTCTGACGTTTAATGCGACGACTCGGATGCTGAGTGGCACTCCCGCTGCTGCGATGTCGGCAACTACTTTTACCTACACTGCCACGAACACAGCTGGTAGTGACCCCGAGACATTCACTATCACTGTCAATCCCAGACCCGGTGCTCCTGTGTTACCAGATGTTCCAGCTAAGACCTACACTGTGGGTATGGCAGTGAGCGAACCATTGCCGATGGCAACATCGGGGACTGGCGTGACTTACTCACTGAGCCCGGCCGCTTGGAATGGTCTGACGTTTAATGCAGGGACTCGGCTGCTGAGTGGGACTCCCGCTGCTGCGATGTCGGCGACTTTTACCTACGGTGCCACGAACACAGCTGGTAGGGACTCCAAGACGTTCACTATCACTGTTGAGCCTACTCCTCCTAACAGGATTCTAAGCAAAGGTTTTGGGGTTCTTGTGCATCCGGGTGCGATGGCAAGCGACACGGGTATTGATAGTCGTGTAATGTCCAAGGCCATCCCCGTTTCGAATATGCCGGATCTCCAGGATTTCTTCCTGAATGGTGGCACGATTATCGTTAAGGGGCCTGCGGGTGCGGCAGTGGGTGATTTGAAGATCACGGAGATCATGGCTGCCAAGGATGCTACTTTAGGGGGTCGTTCTAAGTATAGCCAGTGGATTGAAGTCTACAACAAGACGGGTGCGGACATTATCTTTGACGGGTCGCGTTGGATGCTTGACTTTACGCAAGGGGGTGTTCCGGAGCCAGCTGGGGTTTCTTCGTCAGCAGCGGGTCGTGTGGATCTTGTGAGTAATATGGGTAATCCGGGTTTCTGGGCTATCCCGAGCAAGGGGGGTCGCTCTGAAGCGACGACTGCTGCTAATGTAGTGGACCTTGTGTCTATGTATCGGAAGCTGAAGCAGTTCAACACAGCGAATACCGGGCATGCGGATCATGCGAAAGATGATGGGGATCCGGAGCGTTCGGGTACTTGGGTTGCTTCTGGGAGACCGAGCCGGAATCTGTCTGGGAATCGTCTTGGGACGCCTGGTACGTATCCTGTGGCAGCTCGACCAGACCCGACGGTGCCATCGCAAGAGGTGCTAATCAATGAGATAGGCAATAGCAGCAGCGATGCTAACGATTGGGTTGAACTCAAGAACATCTCGACGGGTGAGATGAACCTCAGGAAGTGGGAGCTGACTCTCGTGATGTCGGTGGATGGTGTTGCGAAAGAGACGGAGTTGGTCTCGTTCCCGGATAACGATAAGGTGAAACTCGCTGCGGGGGGTATTTTGTTGATTTCCAACTCGGATCCGACGGCTTCGGGGAATGATCTGGCTGCGGGCGTTGCGATTAACAAAGCTGCTGCGGATCGGGTCAAACGCGGTGTGCAATCCTTGTATTACATAGATAGCAAGCTGGTTTTACCCAATAGTGGCAAATATAACCTGATCCTTCGCAGTGCGAATGACAAAGAGGGCAAGTCAACGCACATTGTTGATCATGGCGGCACCTATTTCGCTGAGAAAAAGGATGGTCCCTTTGACACAGAGGTCTGGCCCCTTCAGTTATGGGCTGCGGGGCACGGCAACGTGATTGATGGTGCCGATGAGGACTTCCGTGCGGGTCTCGTCTATAAACGGAATGGTAAGAACACGGGTATAGGTGAGAAGCACTGGGCGAAAGTGGGTTTCACGGGCATCGGCTATGACCGCACGGCTGCCAACACCGATGAAAACGGAGGCACCCCCGGCTATGCTAACGATGCCCTCAAAGAGAAAGTCGCGGATCTCTCTGATGCAGAGGTCGCTATCTCTGAGATCATGTTTAGTGCGGGTTCCGGTAGACGTTCGCTGCCGCAGTGGATAGAACTTTACAATTCTTCACTGACCCAGGGCGTGAACCTGAACGGCTGGCAACTGGAGATACAGAACGCACGCGATGAGAACTTAGATGCCCGTCAGAATGCCACGATCACACTGGGCTCCGTCACTATCGCACCGAATCAGACGGTATTGATTGTTGCCACCAGTGGTTCTAACTCGGGCAGAGACCATTTCCCAGAGACCCGCACGATAGACCTCTGGACATCGCATCGCACCGCTCTGGATATGGAAGAGCGCACCGATACCGTCTTGAGCCCTACAGGTTTTTATCTGAAACTCACGGACAAGGATAAGAAACTCGTTGACGAAGTCGGCAACACCGACGGGAATCGCCGCACAAACGATGCCCCCGAGTGGGCCCTGCCGATGAGTATCAACAGCGATGGGCATCGCGCGTCTATGATACGTAGATACGAGGGTGACATGGCTGAGGATGGCATGATGCAGAGCGGATGGATCTCCGCAGAGAATACGGGGCGTTCCGCACAAGGCTATAGCGAAACAACCTATTATGGCGATAGAAACGATGTCGGCACACCAGGGCATCACGGCGGGGGACCCCTGCCCGTCTCCCTGGCAAGCTTCCGCCCAGCACGAGACACAGCCACCGGCGAAGTCGTCATCCGTTGGACCACCGAGTCTGAACTGAACAACGCAGGTTTCAATATACTGCGCAGTGAAACAAAGACCGGCGAGTTCACAGTCGTCAACGGCAAAGGCATCATCCCCGGACACGGCACGACGGCTGAAAAGCACGCCTATACGTGGACGGACACCTCTGCGAAACCCAACGTCGTCTATTATTACCAGATAGAAGACGTTTCCTTAGATGGCACGCGCACCACGCATCTTCGGGGCAACGTCAACGCTGCTGGAAAGCTCACGACGACGTGGGGCGATCTGAAAACGCGAAACTAAAATTTTGTAGAGACGCGCAAGTGTCGCTACATGAACGGGTTATTTCAGGGATACAGCCTATTTGAACTAACCTACTAACCACAATAAAGGCGGTGTATGATGCATACACCGCCCTTATTGTTTAACCCGCAGTAGGCTACCCCCTTGCTTGCGGGGGGCAGGGGGGATGAACTGACACCCTAACAGGAAACTATGCTACAACTTAAAGCACAACCTAACAGGAAACCATGCTACAAATACAGCCTAAAGGGCGTTATACCCCCCGTTGCTTGCGGGGGGCAGGGGGGAGGGAGAATGTCTATGTTTTTTTACCTATCTCCATACCGTCTTCTCGTACGGGTTAGGTTGCCTACGCTACGAATCCAGCCTATAAAACCTAATCGCGTTGTCGCGAAAGAGGTTCCGTATCTCTTCAGGTGAGTAGCCTGAGACCGCTTCTTGTAAAGTCCGTACCCATCGCGAATAATCGCTTGCTTGTGTCGAGACGGGCCAATCGCTTCCATATATAACACGATCAAAACCGAAGCAATGAATCACATGCTCAATATACGGTTGTAGATCGGCCGGTGTCCACGAGGCCAAGTCGGCTGCCGTTACCAATCCAGAAATTTTGCAATGGACGTTCGGAAACCTAGCAAGCGTCTGGATCTCCTGTTTCCAAGGATCGAAAAGTTGGTTCTTGATGTCGGGTTTGCCGATATGGTCCAAGATGAATTGAACGTATGGACATTGTTCCACGAGTCGTATCGCGTTGGCGAGTTGCGGATGGAAGATACAGAGGTCAAAGCTCAATCCGTAGCGGGAAAGCACTTTAACGCCGCTTACGAAGTCGGGGTGGACACAGAAATCGACGCTTTCAGTTTGGATGAGTCTACGGATCCCTTTAACAAGCCGGTTCTCAGATAGTTTTTCGACGAAGGGGGCAACCCGTTCCCCCTCTTCGAGCGGAGCCCAAGCGACAATGCCTTGAATCCGAGGCTCTACTGTTGTCGCGAGAGAAGTCACCCACGCAGTCTCTTTCAAGCCGTCGTCGGGGTGTGTATCGCATTGGACAAAAACGATAGATTCGATGTCTAATTCACCATAAGCGGTAATGTAATCTTTTAGGAGATACGGTCTATTTAGGGCTGGCACTTCCGAAAGCCATGGGTATCTCAACTGCCCCGGGTGCCATAGGTGAACGTGTGTGTCAACAATTGGGAATCTCTCCATTGCGTCGCTCCTGCTGTGTATTGCATTTCCCTCTATTTTAATCTTTCTTTTTCAACTTGTCAATATTTTCTTTTTTTGCATCCAGAGCGATTCAATCTTCAGTAAAATATTGCCAAAACAACACAGAATGTGATAAACTGAATAGATATTCCAAAAATGGAGCGTTAAAAATATGTCAAAAAAATATAGAATTGTTCTGGTGGCAGGGAACGCGAGTCATGGCAGTGGGGCGCATGAGCATCCCGCCGGGTGTGCCTTCCTCGCTGAGCAGTTAAACAAAAAAGTGGACGGCGTAGAAGCAGTGGTCTCTCACGGTTGGCCCGAAGATGCTGCGACTTTCGTTGATACAGATGCTATTATTGTTTATTCAGGAGGGGGTGAAAAACATCTCGGCATTCCGCATCTGGATCAAATTGGTAAGTTGATGGCACAGGGCATAGGACTTGCGATGTTGCACTTTGCTGTCGAGGTCCCAACGGGTAAACCGGGCGATTGTTTCTTAGACTGGATCGGTGGCTACTTTGAACCCGGACTTTCGGTGAACCCGCATTGGACAGCGACGTTTACGGAGTTCCCTGAACACCCGATAACGCGGGGGATGCAGCCGTTTGCATTGGAGGACGAATGGTATTATCACATGCGGTTTCGTGATAATATGAAAGGTGTTACACCGGTATTGAGTACAATTGCCCCCGAATCCACACTTGAGAGGCCCGATGGACCACACAGCGGAAATCCACACGTCCGGGCCTCCGTAGCAAACGGTGAACCACAGCATTTAGGGTGGTGTGTGGAGCGTCCAGATGGGGGGCGGGGCTTCGGATTTACCGGGGGGCATTACCATCGGAATTGGGGAAATGATCAATTTCGTATGCTCGTCCTCAATGGGATTGCTTGGACAGCAAAGGTAGAAGTCCCCGAAGGCGGTATCTCTACCCGGACACCAACTGCAGCTGAGTTGGATGCCTATCTGTAGTTGCGGCGTTGTTCTGTCGGGGCAATGGAAACAGCGGTTACTAACTATGGAGAAGGACATGGATCAAGCGTTACAAGATTATCTATTCGACTTACAAGGTTATCTGGTCTTAGAGAATGCAATCTCAGAAAAAGATCTGGCGGAGATGAACGCATGGATTGACGCACACTGGGAGTACGTTGAAGCACCTTGGGCAGAAAACGCTGAGAATAAACGGAGCCCGCGCTGGATCGGGAATATCGAAACGCATACCTACAACATCGAAAACGGCGTGAATTTCCAGAATATCATTGAAGGTGGCGCGGTTTTCGAGAAGTTAATCGACCATCCGGCGTGGATCGGTCTTGTGCAGAAATACGTTCATGAAGTCAACGGACTCTCTATTCACGAGAATTTCTTGAACGTCCGCGGCCCTGGCGGTTTCATCCATATCCATTGTGGCGGGCATGTCCCTCTCAGCTACCTAACGTTCCGACAGGAGCAGACGGGCGAATGGATGGTTGGGCAGATTAACGTCCTGATGGCACTCAACGATATTGGACCCGGGGATGGGGCACCGGTGTTAGTGCCGGGGAGTCACAAATGTACGGAGATTCATCCGCGGTTGAAGGTCAATGGAAAAGGGTTGGTTTATGACGGTGTGAGTGGTAAACCTGCGGGGACTGCCTTCGGAACGAAGGAAATCTATCTCAGGGCGGGCGATGTCGTGATGTTCACTGATAAAATTACACACGGATCAGCAGAACGGACGAACGAAGGGTATCGCCGGTCAATTGTTTATCGCTACTCGCCGAGATATGTCCGTGAACGTTTTGACTATCCGCATTCAGACGATTTATTGGCACGTTTAACACCTGAGCAACGCAAGATTATTCAACCGACATCGGTACGTCGGCCACCAGAGGTTATGTAGCAACAATCGTGTTATTCTCTAAAAAGGCGCGGCGGTTTTTGCATTGCTTGATAAACCGGGAAACTAACAGAATATGGGGAAACAACAAAAAACGCTCTGGGGTGGACGTTTCAGCACAAGCCTCACCACAGAAACAATCGCCTTCACGCACTCTATCGAAGCTGACAAGCGACTCATTGGATACGATATCTGGGGAAGCCAAGCCCACGCGCTTATGCTTGCTCGGCAAAAAATAATCTCCGATGCCGACCTACGCCAAATTTTACACTGGCTCCAAAAAGCAGCAGACGATTTTCAGAACGGTGACTTTGTACTTGACCCGAATAAAGAGGACGTTCACATGAACGTCGAATCGTATCTGATCGAGAACGCAGGACGTGAGTTCGGCGGTAAACTCCATACTGCCCGTTCCCGTAACGATCAGGTACTTGTGGACGCGCACCTCTACATTCGGGACGAGATCCTCAATGTCCAGCGCGGGCTCTCAACGTTGTGTGAGGCATTCCTTCAAATAGCCAAGGCGCATATCAATACCGTCATGCCCGGCTATACACATACGCAACACGCCCAACCGATTAGCCTCGGGTTCTGGGGAACGGCGTACGTGAGCATGTTCCTTCGAGATCACAAACGTCTGCAATCTGCATACCGGCTTGCCAATATGAATCCCCTGGGGGCATGTGCTTTGGCTGGCACGACATTCCCTATTGACAGGGTGTTGACAACAAAGCTGCTTGGTTTCGATGCACCGCACGAACATGCGCTTGATGTTATCAGCAGCCGGGACTTTATCGCCGAGGTGCTTTTCGCATTATCCCTCGTGATGGCGAATCTTTCACGGCTTAGCGAGGAGATCGTCTACTGGACGACCTACGAATTTGGAATGGCAGTGCTTGACGATGCTTATAGTTTCGGGAGTTCCATCATGCCGCAGAAGAAGAATCCTGATATCGCAGAACTCACACGGGGGCGCACGGGGCGCGTCTACGGGGCTTTACTGGACCTATTGACGAATCTCAAGGGGCTGCCGATGGGCTATAACCGAGATTTCCAAGAGGATAAACCCCCACTTTGGGAGGCGTTTGATGTTGTGAAGGCGTGTCTGGGGCTGCTCCCAGAACTCCTCAAGACAGCGGATTTTAAAACCGAACGTATGGCAGAATTAGCGAATGCAAACTTCGCAACGGCGACGGAGTTAGCCAACTATCTCGTCAAAGAGCGTCAGATGGGTTTTCGGGAGTGCCACGAGATTGTTGGATGGCTCGTCGGAGAACTCGTGCACCAGGAAAAAACCTTCTCGGATTGGGAATTTACACACAAACGCCTGAAACAGAAAGAGATTGACATCTCTGTTGAAGAAATCAAGCAGATTCTGGATGCGGAATTAGCAATTCGGAATAACCAGAGCCTCGGCGGTACAGCCCCCGCAGAAGTGCAGCGAATGATAGATAATTTTCAAGAACAACTAAATGAGATTGCACTGAATATCTATAATTGCCAGACGCAAATTGACGACGCGCAACAGGAAACACTACGGATTGTTGATGAGGTTTTAGGAGGGGAGACGACTACAGAAGGAGATTAAAAAATTGAGAGACAGATTGATCGTCGCATTGGATACGGACGATGGTGAAAACATTGACTGGCTATTCGGCACGCTTATGAATACAGTCAGTTGGTTTAAAATGGGCTTTCAGGCATTCAGTGCACTTGGAATGGAGACTTTTCCATGGTTTAAACAGAATGGACATAAAGTCTTCGTTGACCTGAAATTTCACGACATCCCGAATACAGTCGCACGCGATGTCGGTACAATGACCAAACACGGCGGACACATGATTAACATGCACGCCGCGGGTGGCTTTGAGATGATGCGCGCAGCAAAGGAAAGTGCAGAGAACGCCGCTGCCGAAAACGATATGCCAACGCCAATTCTGCTCGGTGTAACGGTTCTAACGAGCATTGTTGAAACTGATTTTCAACATAATTTCGGGTCAGAACGGGGACTTACAAAACAGGTCGTCTATCTCGCCCAATTGGCGCAAGATGCAGGATTAAGTGGCGTTGTCGCATCGCCATTAGAAATCGAACCCATACGCAAAGCATGTGGTGATCATTTTGTGATCGTCACACCCGGTATCCGTCCGACATGGGCATCGACTGGCGACCAGCGTCGCATTACTACACCCGCAGAGGCGATCCGTCGCGGAGCGGATTATATTGTCGTCGGTAGACCCATTATTGAAGCGGATGCTCCGTTGGAGGCGGCTGAAATGATCCTTGAGGAGATAAAAGAGGCATAATATTATGAATATAGTCTGTATCTGTTTGGACACGTTTCGTGCAGACATCATTGGTGAAGGTAAGAAGTATAGCCATGTGCAGACACCAAACCTGGATGCCTTGGCATCGGAGAGTGTCCGTTTCACAAGCGCTTATGGCGAGGGGCAACCGACCTTGCAAGTGCGGCGCGCAAACTTTACGGGGATGCGGAGTTTCCCGTGGAGATATAACTTCGATCGACGCGGGCATTGGCACCACGCACCCGGGTGGCATAAGATTCCCCCTGAACAGGATACCATTGCTGAGATTCTGCTTGAACGCGGTTACTTGACCGCACTCATTGCTGATACCTATCATATGTTCAAGCCGACAATGAACTTCTCGCGCGGATTCGCACACTTCGATTTCATCCGTGGACAGGAGTCGGATAACTGGCACAGCGGCGATCCGAGACTGATTGAGGCGCAACTCCGCAAGCATGTCCGCGAACCCATCAATTGGCAACGCCATGCTGGGCTTGTCAACTACTTGTTGGCGCAGCGCCATCGACAGTCAGAAGATGACTACAGTTGTGCTCGTGTTTTCCGTGCCGCAGCTGACTGGCTTGAAGATAATCATACCGTCGGGCCCTTCTTCTTATGGATTGATAGTTTCGATCCACATGAGCCGTGGGATCCACCGAAATCTTATGCGGACCGCTATTTTCCAGACTATTCTGGGAAAGACTTCATTACACCGGGGAATGCAAACGAAGGAAACGCTCCCACGGAAGAAGATGAACACCGTCGTATTGAGGCACTCTACCTTGGTGAAGTGACGTTCGTCGATAAATGGGTCGGCGTTCTCCTTGAGAAGATAGAGCAGCTGAGTATCCGTGACGAGACGTTGGTCGTCTTGATGTCCGATCACGGCACACAGCTCCGCGACCACGGGAGATTCGGGAAAGGGCCGAACAAACTGCATCCGTTCAATACGCAACTGAACCTGATGATGCGGCACCCAAATGGACCGAATGACACAGACATTTCGGCATTTGTACAGAACCACGACCTGCTGCCGACACTCCTTAGTTTGCTCGATATTCCATGTCATTGGACAGATGGTGAGGATATGTGGCAACTCGTTACGCAAGAGAAAGCATTCCTTCGTGAACGTATCATCACAGGTTGGGCGGGCTTTACTACGGGAAATGCCCGCGGACGCGTCAGCGTGCGCGATAACCACTGGAACTTCTGTACGGCCGTCGGTTATCAAGAGGAAGATGGCGATGAACTCTTTGATGTCCGAAGCGATCCGGCGGAGAAGGTGAACGTCGCGAGTGACCATCCAACCGTTGTAGCGGAGCGGCGGCGCGATGTTGAGGCACTCATCGGGCAACCCTTACCGGGACATTTCATCGAGGTCTCTGATCCGGGACATGCCCCGATGACGCAATGGCTTCAGCAGAAATTGGGAGAGATGTAAGAGGCTTGATCTAATTTTCCGTTTCGCGTATACTACGTTAAAATAGTAATCAACAAACCGCTATTCTTTTTCGGTGTAACTCACAGACCGAAATTTGTTATAGAAAATTTGAAGGGAAAAATTATGGGAAGAAGACGCTCCAGATCGCGTTATTGTAAAGGTGAATTAATTGGACGTGAGGACTTTTCTGAAGATTTAGCGGCGTTCAAATTCCGTGTTGATCAGCAGTTGCCATTTATACCCGGGCAATACGCTACCATCGGTTTTCAAGCTGGCGAAAAGATTGTCCAACGTCCCTATTCTATCGTCTCCTCACCGCACGAGCCCTTTATGGAGGTTTTCGTGGAATTGGTGCCGGAAGGTGCGACAACCCCTCTATTTTGGGAACTGAAATTGGGCGACAATGTATTTATTCGAGATCGCCTCGTGGGCAGATTCGTTTTGGACACGGAGAGTGGTATGACGCGTCACGTCATGGCGGGAACTGTCACAGGGGCTGCGCCGTATATTAGCATTGCACGAACGCAGAAAATAGAACAGGAACAGGGCAAAGCGAATCCGCACCAGCTCCTTGCAATCGTCGGCGCGAGCCGTTCGTGGGAGCTTGGATATTACATGGATGAACTCAATGAACTCGCCGCGCAAGAGGAATGGTTCACCTTTGTTCCGACGGTGAGTCGTCCGTGGGAGGACCCAGACTGGCAGGGCGAGAGTGGGCGTGCCGAAGATGTGGTTCGGAAGTACGGTGATCAGCTCGGCTATGACCACACAAACGCCGTCGTCTATGCGTGCGGACACCCGCAGATGATTGAAAATACCAAAGCGATCTGGTCGCGTGCGCGTTTCCCCGAAGATCGGATTAAAGAGGAAAAATTCTTTGTGATGAAGGAAGAGTAGTCGAATAAAACTCGACGCTTTTGAACGGAATTGCTATCAGCAAGTGGGAGGACAGGTATATTACAAAGATGACACCCTTAGTAAAGCCAAATCATGCGTTGGATATGTTGCTACAATATCCTGACCCAATATGTTGTCTCGGCATCAACTGATTTAAAGGAGATTCTGCTTGCCTGTTTAATAACGTGATAGTTAGTCACAATATATCCAAGACAAACAAAAAAACTGCTACCATATCCAACAGGCTGCCCATTATAGCATCCAATGTATTGAGAGCAACTGTAGATGCTAAGGCTCTTTCAGCGACTCCTTGAGCAGCCTGTAAGGATTTCATTCACATCCCAAAGTAGAATAGTGCCGTCTTCGCTACCGCTAACAAGCGTGTTACTATCCGAGGAAAAAATAAGGGCGGCTATCTGTCGGGTGTGATTTGTGCGTATGTGAATCTTACGGGTTTCATCTTCTCTAAAATCGAATAAGCACATTTGCCCCGCTTTATCCCCGATTGCAAGAAAGTCAGCGTTCTGCGAAAAGGCCAAGGCGGTAATTGACGCTATGAGTTCTTCGCGGCTACTCCACACTTCTTGACCGGTAGAATTCCAACGCCGAATCATTCTATTTTCCTCGCCGCTGAAAAGGTGGTTGCCGTCAAAGACAAACGTTAACGCAGTAATACTACTCTGAGCCCCTCTGAGTATTTGCAGCTCTGTTCTGTTTTGAACATCCAAGAGATAAATTCTGCCATCTCTGCCTCCACTGGCAAGTATGGTTTCTGCGGGAGAAAGTGCCAGCGCGGTAATACCGAGTGTATTTCCTGTTAGTGTTGTTTGTAGGGTATCTTCTCCTGATATCGAGAGGTCTGATATGAAAATGGTTCCATTTTCGCTACCAGCACTGGCAAGCGTTTTCCCATTTTTTGACAAAGCGACTGTCTCTGTTAATCCTTTGTGGTCTCGGAGTTTGGAGAGTTGTTTACCTGTACTTGCGTCCCACAACCGAAGTTTGTCATCAATAAACCCAGTACCACATGCAAGGAGTCGCGAATCCTCTGTATATGTCAACGCTTTGATTCCACCGGTATGCGCTTTGATTGCTAACCGTTCTTGGAAAAGTCTCATATTCCACAAGCGAACTGTTCCGTCTAAACTGCCACTTGCAAGGGTTGTACCGTCTGGTGATAATGCAACTGTCGGGACTACGTCATTGTGTCCGGCAAGCGTTGATATGAGTTGGCGAGTATTCGTGTTCCAGATTCGAATTTCGTTGTCGGCACCACTAGTTGCAAAGCTGCTGCCATCCTGTGAAAAATTCACTGTGTAAATAGGCATATTATATGCATTGGACTCGTCGATTCTCCCTCCTGGTGCCACGAGATCCCAGAGTTGAACTGTCCCATCAAGGCTTGCGCTGATGAGAATTCTACCGTTCGGCGAGAAGTCAATCTTCCAAACTGAATCTGTATGTCCTTCAAATTCATAGATGCGATCTCCGGTTCCTGCATCCCAGACTTGGATTGTCCCATCTTTACTTCCACCAGCTATCATTCGACTGTCTGGAGAGAAATCTATTGTGTTGATAGCGTCCCGATATGGCAAAATTGCCATAAGTTCTTCAGTGTCCACGTTCCAGACTCGAATGGTGTTATCAGAACTTCCGCTGGCGATCATGCTGCCATCTGTTGAAAACGAAACAGTGTGGATCGTATCTGTATGTCCCGGGAAAGTAGATAAGGGCCGTTGGCTGCTGCCGTTAACATCCCATAACCTCACCGTTTGGTCCCAATGTGCAGCTGCGAGTATGGCACCGCCAGGCGAATATGCTACAGCATTCGCTCCCCCCATAACGCCTAAAAAGAGAGTCTGTTCCCTACCCGTCCGAACCTCATAAACCCAAATACCTATCGTAGTAGCGACGGCTAACTGACTGCCGAAAGGGGAAAATTTTATATCCTGGACCCAACCTTTGCCGTAACGAGCTATGGCGCATGGGGGTAGATGCCATTGGGTGTAGTCTTGGGCAAAGACGTTTGGGAGAAATAGATTCGCGATTAATAGAAAAACAACAGATGATACATAAATTTTTTTCATAGCGTTCAGCTCCTTCCATTTTTTAATCAGCCGCCTCGTTTTCGAGCTAGGCATAAATCCTTCAGGGCTTACGAAATGTCCAGCGAATTGCGCGACTACCAACCGGCCTGCTTTTGAAAAACACACCTCCTTGAAAGGTGCATCTGTTTGTAGGAGTGCGATTTATTGCATCGCTGCGTAAGTCCTATCTTTTCCAAACAGATTTTAAAATAAAGAAAATGGACAGATATTTTCAAGTCTCAGAATTATAACACAATTTCAGAAACTGAGTCAAGGAATTGGCAGGGGCAGTTGTGTCGGTATGGACACCTCTGATCCTTGTGATCAAAGCTAATCGGTTATGAACGCTATAAGCGTGCGTGCTGGTTCGTAGTTTGGATCGATTCTTAAAGCATCTTCGGCATTGACTATTGCCTCTTCAAAATCTCCAAGTTCTAAGTGGACAAGGGCTCGATTAAAGTATGCCTCCTTAAAATTTGCGTCAATCCTTATTGCTTTTGAAAAGGAATCTATTGCCTCACGGTATTTTTCCTGTCGAATATAAATTATTCCCAAATAGTTGTGTGGCTCTTTAAATTTGACGGGGATGTTGATATTGATCGCAGTGTTGAACGCCTCAATTGCTTCATCGTATTTTTCTTCCTCAAAGAACAACTCGCCACGAGCAACGTATCTTTCTTTTATTCTTGACTTAAGTTCGTGGGCGGGGGTGAAATTTCGGTCAAGATCTAAGGCTTCTTCTGCCTTTTTCAAGGCATCTTCAAGGTCGCTGTTTTCAAGGTAGGCATTCCCTTCGTCAACATAATCTTGACAATTTGGGGGAGACGGTATCCTTTTCAAACATTCTAAAACTTTCTTGGCCTCATCGATAGCTGCTGCGTAATTGCTTTTGTTTTTTTCGTGCTTTGCGCATTCTAAGTGTTGGTTTGCTTGATGGATTATCCGAGGTTCTCTATTTTCCTGCGTTGCTGTGGCAATTGCTGTTTCTGCGTGTTTAATTGCCTTTTCTGCTTCTTCTTTTAGTGGATGTGGATCTGGATGAAACTTTTTCGATGCCTTATCTTTAAGTTTTCGCATGTAACCGAGCCATTCCTGAACTTTACTATCGTTATTGTCTTTGTATTTTGCGTCGGCTTGATCAACCGTGTCAATTACTGACTGACATTTGGAATCATCAACTTTTGCCCAATTCTTATACGCCAGCGTTAAATAGTAATATGATTCGAAGTCATATTCGCTATTCTCATAATCTGTGGTAAGTGTCGTCAGGGCATCGACCGATTTACGAAATAGCGTCCAATCTCTCTGGGCTGCTTCGTAGTAGCATCTGCCTTCCCAATAAAGCGAGTAGGTCATATCTTCAACAGGGAGATTCCTATCGGTAAGTTTCTCGTATGTTTGGGCTGCTTCTAACCATCGTTCTTCTAATCGGAGAAGTCTTGCTATTACGAAAAGGTCGTCATCAGATTCGCGTTGTCTTCTATCGTCTCTGACAGGATCGGGAACTAGGTAGGTACGATGGTATGCAGCATATAATTCTCTTTTTTCCCCCTCATCAGTTGTATTATAGATAGCTTCTTCGTAGTTTAATCGCGCATTTACATAGTCTTTTACTTCAAGATAGATTTCTGCTATTCCAACATAGGCGTGTACAACATACTCATTGTCAGGATACTGTGCGATGAGATCTTTATAACGTTCGTAGGCCTCGTTGTAACATCCATCTTGTTGTAACGCGAACGCTGTGTTGTACATTTCCTCACAGGGGTACGGAGGTGGAGGCGGCAGTTTATTACACGCTTCATTTAGTTCTACAATCCGACGTTCTGCTTTCTGTATAAGTTCAGACTCTGGAAATTCAGTGACAAGTTTTTGAAGGATATTCAGAGCTTTTTCACAATTGTCCTGCTGATAGGCGATTTCCGCCAAAGTACACAATGCTTTCGGAACCCATTGACTCCTTGGAAATTTCTGTATCAACTGCTCGAATTTAGATGTCGCTTGGTTAAGGTTATCGATTTTATAAAGATTTTCTGCCCACAAGTAAGTGCGTTCTTCCTGGTATCTCGGGACTTGTGTATCTGACGCATCCACTTTGATATGTGTCAGTGCGTTTTGGTTATGTCTGACATCGCTGGTTCTCTCACTGAGCTCGTAATAACACCAAGCGATTTTGAGGTTGACAAGTGTGGTAAAATCTGCATCAATCCTTTCAGTATTCGCACCTAATTTTTTTGATTCCTTGAGTGCTTCCCTATATTTTATGAGTGCGCCGTCATAGTTCTCCTGTGCGTACAGCACTTCAGCCTCTTCAAAAAGTTGCTTAATCTTGTTAGCATTTCCTAATAAGAGTGGGGATAAGAGCGCAAGCACCAAAGCGACTCCGCCGATAATTCCCCATATTCTGCTGTTCATTGCTATCTCCGTTTCCTTCTATCGTTCTGTACCGAAAATTTGAAGATCAAAAATGTAGGTTACTGGCTCTATCCTATCATCCGTGGCCAATTCAATTTTGAGGGTTTCTTTTCGAGTTCTTATATTTTTATTTCCTGTAATGGGGATTTTAATCCTCTCTGCACCACTTTCACCCATTATCGGAATAGGGGCAGGAAGTTCATAGTTTAATCCTGTTTTATCTTTCGGTTGAAGCCTGATTTTGATATTCTGTGCTGTGCCTCCCCTGTTTTTGATTGTCAATATGAGGGTTTCTGTTTTACCTGCTAAAAGATAAGGGGCACTTAAGGAGGCTGCTATTGACAAATCTGGATTCAGCGGTTTCGGACCTTTCGGCCAAAAAACAAAAACTAATATTGCGGTAATACCTAAGACAACAGCATAGGCAAGCCTTTTTTTCCATCTTTCTCGTTTGCGTAAACGCGTTTCGGCATGCTTTATTGCTGTGAGAAGTTCGTGGACGAGTTGACGATTGGCTTTGAGGCGAGACGCTTCTTCCACAGCTGTTTTTGCGTCATCGAGTGCACCCATTTCCAGATAAGCGATCCCCAAACCACAGTGTGCGTCTGCAAAATTCGGATCTACTTTTATCACCCTTTTGAACGCCGCCGCAGCTTCGTTATACTGCTTGTTATTCAAGAACGCTTCTCCGCGCTCGTAGTGCTTTTTCGCATCAGGTATATCGAGAGCAGTTGTTTGTTCAGGGGATTTAGCTGGATTCTGCGTAGGGCGTGCCTGTTTGATAGCCTCTAAAAGTTGATGGGCAGTTTGAGAATTCCCGTCAATCTTTAACGCCGCCTTCGCTGCATTTTCCGCTTCATCAAGTCGCCCTGTTTCGAGATAGACCGCCCCTAAACGCTTATACGCCGCTACAAAGTTCGGGTCGAAATCTATTGCCTTCTGGAATTCCGCAATCGCTTCGGTGTACATTTTCGCGTCTTGATAAACAATACCGAGTTCATAGTGCGTCTCCTGTCTCGGTGTTGTCCTCTGTTGTGCGCCTGTGGGTGAATCCGGTTCTGACTGTGTATCCTGCTGTTCTTCTGTTCGCGTGAAGCTTGGATCAATCGCTTCCAAAAGGGAAATGATGGGTTGATAGTCGGCATCCAGTTTTAATGCTGCTGTTGCCGTATCTCTCGCTTTTCCGAGCTCCTGTTGTCCGAGGTAAGCGAGTGCGAGTGCGTGGTGTGCGGCTACATGCGCCGGATCCAACGTTACCGTTTTCCGAAGTGCGTCTACAGCGCGAGGATACGCCTCCATCTTAAGAAAAGTCAATCCTAAGTTGTAGTGTGCAGTTGTGAAGTCCGAATCAAGCGTTATCGCATTTTGGAAAGCTGTGACAGCTTCACTATAGCGTTCATCGTTGAGGTAAGTGATACCTCTATTGTAATGCGTGTGCTTTATTATGTTCGCGAGTTCGTGGGCAGGTTGATGACTCGGATCAATCCTTAATGTTTCCGTGACAGCGTGTGTTGCCGCTTCCCAATTACCCGATGCTCGGTGGGCCCGTGCGAGGTTATAGTGTGCGCCTTTGAGATTTGGAGAAATCGCTAT
The DNA here is from genome assembly GCA_965202725.1 of Candidatus Poribacteria bacterium. Lineage (GTDB taxonomy): Bacteria > Poribacteria > WGA-4E > WGA-4E > WGA-3G > WGA-3G. Next base: position 676,749 of record OZ241845.1, on the reverse strand, counting down.
GGCCCGTTCCAGGTGGGGAATTGCTTTGTCAAAGTGCCTCTGTTCAATGTAGGCACGCCCGAGGTTATAATGCGCGTCAACGAGATCTGGATCAAGGGCAATGGCGTTTTGCAATGCATCAATAGCGTTTGGGTATGCCTTCATGCCGATGTAGGCAGCCCCCAAATGGGCATGGATATGTGTGTTTTCCAACGGGGATTTCTGCGGGTTCCCCTTTAAATCCGCGTCAAGCGTTATTGCTTGCTGAAACGCTGCAACCGCTTCAGTGTAGCGTTTATCGTTTAAGGCCGCTTTGCCTTGGTCGTGGTAGGCTTCCGTTATAGTGCCACGGAGCAGTAACGCCGGTTGGTGTGTAGTATCGAGTTTCAGTGCTGTTGTGACCGCACGACTGGCCTTCTCTAGTTCGCCTTGTTCAAGGTAAGCGCGGCAGAGTGCGCAGTGTGCCCCTATAAAATCCGCGTCCAGTTTTATGGCAGCTTCAAATTCAGGGATAGCTCTGTCGTATTGCCCGGCTTCCAAATAAGCGATACCGAGGTTATAGTGTGCTTCTTTTATAGCGTTCATGTTAAAAACGGTTGCTTTAAACGTTGGATAATTTAGGGATTATTTTACCAAATTCTCTTTAATTTTTCAAGAAAAAACTTGTTGGGTCAGATTCGATGCTGAGGTATAACAGCGTCGCGGATGTGGACTCAACAAATGCTGGGGCTATCTATGGTGCGCCGCTCCGTACCCTTTTCTACGCCTACTTCTCACCAGAAAATCCGTTGAAGGGAGCCGTTTACGAGATTCTAAAAATCGGCCAGGTTCCCGAAACAGATATCATTATTTTAACGAAAACCCTCGAAAAATAAACAATCGCATACCTCTAGCACATAAGTTTTTGACTTGACAGAGGCACCTCAATTCTCTTAAAATGTAATCAGCTTCTCAATAGAAGTGTGTGGCAACACGTTCACAGATTGAAGGTTTCTTGGACTTCTATGGCACAGATACAGCAGCTTCGTCGAATTACAATATGGGGTGTCGGCCTAATCGGGGGTTCCGTTGGTCTTGCACTCAAGAAGAACGGATTTCGGGGGCAACGTGTTGGGTTGGGACGGAACATCAGTAGGCTCGAAAATGCCCTTGCACGGGATGCCGTTGATGTCGTGACAACAGAGGTCGAAGACGGTATTTGTGAAAGCGACCTTGTGGTTCTTTGTGCGCCCGTTGACTTGATTCCTGTATTGGTGCAACGCATCGCTGAATCCGTCGCGCAACAACATCGGATTGTATTAACAGATGCTGGGAGCACGAAGTCTGTGTTGGTGAGGTCGGTTGAGGCATGCCTCCAGGCACACGGTTCAGATGCTCTCTCTTTCATAGGTGGACACCCGATGGCAGGTTCACACGAAACAGGTGTCGGCGCAGCCTGTGCAACGCTTTTTGAAAATGCGAAGTGCATTTTAACACCTACAGCTAACAGTGATCTGAGTGCCTTACAGCTCGTCAGAAGTCTTTGGGAATTCGTCGGCGGCGTGCCATATTTTCTTTCACCTGAAACGCATGACCAACTCATCGGTGCCGCAAGCCACCTACCCCATCTCATTGCGAGTGTCCTCGCAAATACTGTTGCGAATGTCGAAGCTGAAGAAGATAAAGCATTGGACTTTACAGCGACCGGCTTTCGAGATTCCACCCGTATTGCCGCCGGTTCACCTGACTTATGGACCGGTATTTTTACGCAGAACAGCGATGCCCTCTTAACATTAATTGAGGATATTGTTGCCAATTTAACAGAATTCAAAACCTTACTGCAAACAGACAATCTGGCTGAGATTCAACGTGTGCTTGTCGAAGCACAGACTATTGTTAAAAAACGCCAGGAGATGTTAGGAGGCTCATGAAAAAAAAACGACCTCAGGTGACGATTGCGATGGATGGCCCCGCTGGTTCTGGGAAAAGCACGGTGGCTAGACGGATCGCGGAGAGACTTGGATTGATCTACCTCGATTCTGGAGCCATGTACCGAGCCGCAACTTTATTGGCGATAGCGGATAGACTCCCAGCGGATAGCCCGAAATTGATAGAGCAGGTGAAGATGTGCCATATTGAATTTAGAGATAACGGCAAAACGATCTTGCTCAATGCTGAAGATGTCTCTGTCCAGATCCGGACTCCACTTGTTAACAGGTTAGTTGCGGATGTCGCGAAGATCCCAGAGATTCGTCAAGAAATCGTCAGACACCAACAGCGGATTGGTGCTGAGGGAAGCATCGTTGCTGAAGGGCGGGATTTAACAACGATTGTCTTTCCCAATGCCGATTTTAAGTTTTACCTTGATGCTTCCGTAACAGAACGGGCAAAGCGTAGACTTGCTGAACTTCAGGCGCAAAATGTGGATATAACATTAGCAGCAGTTGAAGCAGAGATTCGCGAACGCGACGAAAAAGATACAACGCGAGAACATAGCCCGCTGCGCGCTGCCGATGATGCTATTATCGTGGATACGACTGACAGGACGATTGATGAAGTGGTAGATTTTACTATTGCGCAAGTGTGCGGAAATTAAGAACAATCGTAAAGTAGACTGGGTTTAAAGCCCCTATATTTTTATGTGGTACACCAATAATCAGTTCTGGACACCTCGTCCAATTTACCGATGGGGACATAGGCTTACGAGCGTTTTCTGTAAAACCGTGGGGAACCTTGAAGCTCACGGCATTGAGCATATTCCACGGGAGGGCGGCGTGCTACTCATTTCAAATCACGTCAGTTTCCTTGATCCTGTGATCATCGGTTCTGCTGCGAACCGTGAAATTCATTTCATGGCACGCAGTACAGCGTTTGAGATCCCCGGTTTAGGAAAACTTATTTCGGTTTATAACGCCTATCCTGTGAATAGAGGTGCCCCTGACTTAGGCGCGTTACGAAAAACGATATCGCTTTTGCAAGGTGGGAACGTTGTGCTTATGTTTCCAGAAGGCACCCGTAGCACTGATGGAACGTTGGGTAAAGCGCGCGATGGTGCTTGCTTTATTGCACACCGAGCCGGTGTTCCGACTCTTCCGGTTTTTCACAGTGGAGCTGAACTGGTCTTGCCACGCAACAGTAAACGCTTACGCCGATCAAAATTAAAAGTTATCTTCGGTGAACCGCTTGAACTTACCGCCGGGGAATTCGAGACGAGACGTGAGATGTATCAGCACATGGGGAATCAAATGATGGAAGCGATCGCGGATTTGCGGGATCGGATGCTCAATGTGTAGGATTCGCAAGGATCAATAACACCTCACCCTCTTGGACTCGATAAGTTTTACCCTCAGATCGGAGTAATCCTCTGTTTCGCGCTTCAGGATAACTCCCACATCGGATTAAATCTGCCCAGTTAATCGTTTCCGCACGGATGAAAGCCTTCGCGAAATCGGTGTGGACCCGGCCGGCTGCCTCAACAGCCGTTTGTCCTTCCCGGAGGGTCCATGCGCGAGCCTCCGTTGGATTGATTGTGAAGAATGTAAGGAGTCCTAATAAATTATACGAGGTCTGAATAAATCGCGCCAAAGCCGACTCCCGTAATCCCAATTCTTCCATGAAAATTTCCGCATCGGCATCATCGAGTTGTGAGAGTTCCATCTCTAATTGTGCGGCGAGCACGATGACTGCTGTTTGCGGCTCTACCTCGTATTTCCTGAAGTGCTTGAGAATATCGTCAGCTGCATCTAATTGTGTTTCAGCGATGTTAAATACCAAGAGCAATGGTTTCTGCGTCAGGAACCCATAACCGCGCATCAATTTTTCTTCATTGGTGGAAAGGTCGAGGGCACGGAGCAGTTTCCCATTTTCCAAGGTCTGCTGACACACTTCTAAAAGTCGGATTTCACTTTGGAGTTCTGGCAATTTCTGGTTTTGAAATTGCTTGCGGAGCCGTGTAAGTCGACCTTCAACGATCTGTAGGTCGGCGAATGCGAACGCAAGGGAGACACTCTCTATATCGCGTTCCGCATCAACGCTACCATCAACATGTGGTACTGTTTCATCTTCAAACAGTCTGACGACATGGGCAAGCGCGTCAACAGTGCGGAGGGAGGCGAGCGTTCCAGTGTCCAACTCTGCTTGTTCCACGTCCGATTTCGTTACACCGGCGACATCTACATAGTCAATTGTAGCATGTGTTATTTTTTTGGATTGCAATATTTCTGCTAACTGCTCCAAACGTTCGTCTGGGACATTAGTGGTGCTGAGGTTTATCTGACCACGATTTGTGTAGCCCCCAATTTCTGCATTGGATTGGGCTAAGGTATTGAATACCGTGGTTTTTCCGACTTGGGGTCTACCGACAATTCCTACCTTCATGTTTTACCTTTATCCATAAAAAAACTATTGACGACATCTGTGTAAACTGGTAATATAAGCGCCAAGTACAGAATCCAACCCCGAGGTGAATTAAATATGGCTGCCCAGAAAGCCGGATGGAAACGGCATATCGTCAAAGTTTTGACATTTCTCTTAATCCTCACGGTGTGTCTTGCGGTTCTGCAATGGTTTATTATCAAAGAGTTATTCGATTTCGGTACAGATATGGTGAGAGATGCTTTGATTCGACAAGCGCCTGAAGGTGTTGATCGCCATGAGATTGAGGCTACGTTTGACCGCGTCAAAACTGCGGGTATGCAGCTACCATTCAGTTTCCTCACTCGGAAAATCAGTCTCCGCAAGATTCGAGCTGTCGGCAGATACGCAATAGAAGCCAATAGAGATGAGGTCTGGAATGCTGACGAGATTAACACACTCCTGCGGATGATGAATGCCTCTCTCGGATTTAAAGGAGGAAACGAGTGACTTGCAATATATTTTTGCCAATGACACTTGAACAATGCAAACACAGCTAACGCCCCCCTATGAAAAGTTCGCCTACGCCTATGACCGTATGATGGCCAATGTGAACTATACTCGCTGGACCCATTATATTGAGTCGATTTTCGATAGGTATGATTGTAAACCGCGTCGCGTCCTTGATTTGGCGTGCGGGACTTGTGCCTTGACGATACACCTCGCATTAAAAGGCTATAAAATGACAGGGGTGGACCGGGCAGCTGGTATGCTGGAAATCGCTAAGGCGAAGGTGGCCGCGCACGATCTGAACATTGGATTGCATCACGGCGATATGCGCGATTTTCACCTCAGCCAGCGGTTTGACGCTATCCTCTGTACTTATGACAGCATTAACTATGCCTACAATGAAGACGAATTAAGTCAAGTTTTTGAATGCGTTGCTGAGCATCTGGAACCCAACGGCTTGTTTGTTTTTGACGTAACGACGGAACGGAACATCGTTGAGCATTTCCACAACAAAGTCTTCGCTGCGAATCATGAGGATTATACCTACATTTGGGAAAATAATTACCGCTATCACAGCAAAATGTGCCGTACGCTGCTCACCTTTTTTATTCGTGAAGGTGAGTTGTTTAGACGCTATGAGGAAGTACATCAACAACGTATCTATGAAGTTCCTGTTGTTAATGATCTCCTCAAAAAGACGGGTTACAAACCGCTGAGTGCCTATGATATGTATACCTTCAATCGTTGGAACCGGTATTCAGATCGGATTAATTTTACAGCGCGCTTGGAAATCTGATTACAACCCTTCGGCAATTAGATCGCCAACCTCTTCTGTCGTATACCCCATTCTTCCAGCACCGAGGTCTTGGATTTTACCACTCGCGAGTAGGTCACTAATGGATTGATCCACCTTTGCGGCGGCATCTGTGTGTCCGAGATGGTCTAACATCATTCCGGCTGCGCCTATCGCTGCGATCGGATTAATCTCGTTTTTGCCGGTATAGCGGGGCGCGGAGCCGTGAATCGGTTCAAACATAGCGACGCTCTCTGGGTTTAGATTACCGGATGCAGCGATCCCCATGCCACCCTGAATCATCGCTCCGAGGTCGGTGATGATGTCTCCAAACATGTTGCATGTCACAATGACATCGAACCACTCTGGATTTTTCACCATCCACATCGTCGTTGCATCAACAAAAGCGTATTCTTTTTTTATATCAGGGTAAGCTTCGCCAACTTCGTCAAAAACGCGGCGCCACAGGTCATGGGCGTAAGTCAAAACGTTTGCCTTATCGCAGAGCGTCAGTGTATTCTCTTTATTGCGCTTTTGGGTGAGTTCATAGGCGTATCGGACACAGCGTTCTACACCTTTGTAGGTGTTAATCATCTCCTGAATAGCGACTTCATCGCGCGTCCCACGTTTCAGGAAACCGCCTATACCGGCGTATAGCCCTTCGGTATTTTCGCGAACGATAATAAAGTCAATGTCCTCAGGACCTTTATCTTTCAGCGGGGTAGGCACGCCTGGATAAAGTTTAACAGGACGGAGGTTGATGTAGAGATCGAGTTCAAACCGAACCTTTAGCAGGATACCTTTCTCTAAAATCCCGGGTTTGACATCCGGGTGGCCGATAGCACCAAGGTAAATAGCATCGAGCCCTCGAAGTTCTTCTAAAACCGAATCGGGTAACACTTCACCGGTACTGAGGTACCGATCGCCACCGATGTCGTATGCAACTGTTTCGTATTGTATGCCTGCTGCTGCTGCTGCTACCCCGAAGACTTTCATTGCTTCCCGTGTCACTTCGGGGCCGATGCCATCGCCCGGGATGAGACCGATTTTATACATGGATTTCCTCCAAATGTTGGGGTCATAATCTAAAGTTGTTCTCAGAAAAGTGGATTTCTAATATTTTACTACATCTGGGGTGATATTGCAAATTAGGTGTCGTTTTTGGTACACAGTAGAGAGGGCACCTTTGGCTTACTGTTTTATACTTTTGCTTGAGATCGATGCGGATTGCTGCTACACTTATTGTATCCTCTTATGAGGAGGACAGAACTGATGTTGGCGTTGATCCAACACTTTAGAAGGTATGGCTGTTATTTTATTCGTGAAGATGGTAACCACTCGTTGTGAGTCATTCAGAGGCGGGGCTCAGAGCTGTGATCCCTCGTCACACTGAAATCAGGAATCGCCTAGCGAAGGACATTTGTAAACAATTAAGAATCCCACCTCCACAGGAAAAACACATTGATTAGCAAAGCGCACTTCAAAACAATTCTCAATCAATTCCACCAACAACGTATCCTTGTCATCGGAGATTTTTATCTTGATGCCTACTGGCACATAGACAAAACACGGTCTACATTATCTCTGGAAACACCGTGGTATACCAATCCGGTTGTTGAGCAGCGCTATAGCCCCGGCGCAGCCGGGACGGTCACGAATAACCTAAAGGCGTTGGGGGTCGGTAGCGTCTATACGCTAGGAGTCATAGGTGAGGATGGATTTGGAGGCACGCTGCTAAATTGCTTGGAGGCGAACGGGTGTCTCACAGATTTCATGATACAGGTGCCAGATTGGGTCACGCCTACCTACCTCAAACCTATGCACCGCGGTTATGAAGGTGTGGAGACAGAGGGACCGCGGTTTGATATTGAGAACCAAGCCCCGATGGCAGAAGATGTTGAGACCGCGGTTATCGATGCCCTGCAAGCCTGTCTTCCGTTTGTTGATGGTATAATAATTGGAGACCAGGTGCCACATGAAAACTTAGGTGTTATTACTAACCGAGTGAGAGAAGCTTTGTGTGAGTTGGCGGTGACATTTCCTGAAAAGATTTTTTTGGCAGACTCCCGAACGCGGATTGGCGCGTATCGGCGTGTGATCATTAAGCCGAACCGGTTTGAGGCAAAGCATGCTGTTCAGCCGGGGTGGCGCGGACATGAAGTTGACATCCGAGCGGCCAAGCAGTGTGCCGTTGCCCTCGCGGCGCAGACGCAAAATACGGTATACATTACCCTAGGTGAAAATGGTATTCTTGTCTATTGCGAAGGGAAATTTACACATATCCCAGGTATTCCCGTTGCTAGTGAAGTTGATCCGGTTGGAGCGGGGGATAGTGTTTCTGCTGGCCTTGTTGCGGCGCTTTGTAGTTTGCGCGCTTCGCGAGGAGGCGCTGCAGCTATTGAGGCGGCTTATGTCGGAAATCTGGTGGCTTCAATTACGGTCACCAAAATCGGAATGACGGGTACGGCTTCACCGGGAGAGATCCTTGAACGCCATCGGAACTTTATAAACCTATGAATGTCCTTGATGCAATAATCCAACGCCGAAGCCATCGTGGAACATTTCAGAGGCGTGACATAGAAGCTGATGCCCTCGAGAAGCTCATTGCGGCTGCGCGATGGGCACCCTCACCCTTTAATGTTCAACCTTGGGAGCTTGTGTTGATTCGGGAGGCATCTGGAAAATCGGCACTCGCTGATTTGACGGAGCGTGCTGTCATTGCGCAATTCAAGGATGCTAAGTTTCTTGACGACAATAGCCGTTGGATGCGCCTCACCGAAAAAGAGTGGCAAGAACTGGGAGATGGCGTCTTGCTTACAGACCACGTCACCCTCCCGAAACCCCTTCAGGATGCCCCGGAAAAGTTATTGAAAGGGTTGCTAAAAAACGCCAAAGCATTTACACTTTTAGGGCATTTAGGGGCAGGAAAGCTACCCGCTAAGGAGATCGCTTTGCAGGTGCGCGAGGCACCGCTGCTTATGCTGGTTACGATGAATTGCAAGCGGTATCCGCCTGGTGAAGGTGGGACGCGCTGGATGTGGCTAAGTATGGGGATGTTAATTCAGAATATCCTTCTCACTGCGACGACGTTAGACATCGGTGTGCAGTTTGTCAGTGCGCCTTTGGAACGTTTAGTAGATCGTGAACAGATTCGTCAACTTTTCAATATCCCTACCTTTCATGAGGTCATCACACTTCTCAGGCTCGGGTATATTGAAAAAGACACCGAAAGTGCTGTTCGATTGCCGCCATCAGAGTTTGTGCACTTGGAAAAGATGAAATAGGCGTTGAAGTTGAGTCATATTTTCGGCTGTTGGGTTTCTGGCAGGTTACCCTTCCACTTTTTTCTGAAATTACGCATTTTTTTTGCGTGGAGCGTCTGAATTCCTATCAGATCAGGGCGTAGCTTTGCAAGCTGTCAAGCCCTATTGTCATGAAAAACTTACCTTAGACACAACCCTATAATTCTAATATTCTCTTATATCCGGGTCACATAGCGGGGTGTCAAATCAAAGAGGCTTATAGGGCCTTCTGTACAGGATTTCCAATTCGGTTCGGCTGAAAAAGAGGATATAGGCGCGCGGCATGAAAACCTTATTGAAAATCGCGTGCAGTGCTGACCTTCTCGGAACGCTTGACGAATAAAATGTTTAGTAGAAGGTGCGCGATAAGATTGCAAGCTGTGAAGTGTAGGGAACGGGCGACGGCTTCTCTGCTTCCACTTCTGGCGGTGTGTAGTGGTGGGCATGTAGGCACAAAGTGACATGTAGTGGCAGGTTCGCTTTTACCAATTCCTCTGGTGATAGCTTGATCAAAATCATAAAAAAATATCTCAGGGCCTTGAATCGGGGAACGGACACAACGCCGAACTCCGAAATGAACTGTTAGTTTTACCACACAGCAACCTCACTTTACGATCGCTGTGTTTTAGTCTCGTTTTGACGATGCAGACAGCAATTCGTTTATATCAAAAACCCCTCGGCAGGTGCAGCCTCTTTTGCTCTCGGCACCTTGAAAGTCGGGTTGGGGCAACCCTATTTCTGTGACAACCTTAAAATCAGGTTCTCCAATTTTATGTAAGATTAGAAAACCCTTTCATCAAGCAGGAGCTTGCCATCTGGGTTGCGTTTATAGTGATAGCCGGCAGACTCTGCAAGATGCCGTTTTTCAATCGCTTCACTCACGGTGACGTGTTCTTCAGGAGACATGGATGCCCAATCATGCGCCATACCAGATGGGATCGGTGCAGAAACGGGTTCCGTATTTTCAGCCCATACCGGTGCGTGCGGTTCGGCATGGAATCTGCCGTCCTCGTGGAAGTATCTCTCTGTGGATTGCTCAACAATAGGGGTTCCCGCAGCTGATTGTTCTTTCTGTCTTTCGTTCCATTGACGGACGCGTGTTTCCGTCTCGTACAAGTTTTCTTGCCTCTTGATGTCGGACAGGCTTCATATAAAACAGACTCCCACCAATATAGAAAATAAAAATCGCTAACGCACCTATAAAAAGGCGGTTGCTGAAAAGGTCTTTATAACATGTTAAATTCCTCTGTTAGAGCCCAATGCACGTCTGCATCAGGTTCTGTTTTATTGCTCAATGGCGTGCATGATGTCTAAAGTGGGCACCATTTACACAGTTGAAAGCTTATCAGCTTCAAACACAACCTTTGCGGACTTCGGGGCGTGGCCCCCTGTCAGGTGCTGATGCCACACATACCGGCATGAACGGCGCAGCAATAAACGCATCATCGAACAATCTCAACGGGGAGCTGGCATATTAAACTGCGCGATTTTTCAAGAGTACGTTCAATGTCGCTCTCTTCTTTTTGAGGCGTCGTTTTTGGCGTTGGCGAATTTGCGTCCGACGCCGGACCTGCCCACTTTTACTCCGTGGCATAATTTTACCTCCTTTCTGCGATTGTTTTGGCGAGGTACATGAGTGCTGATCGACACTGTGCTTCTACCTCTGCCATTGCAATGCTCAACTCCGTATCTGAGCGTGCGTGTAACTGAAGCCGTTCTTCGGTAACCTTAACATAGCGTTCGTTCGCTACATCCATAAATTCGACCTGCTCTTCGCTCTCGTTTACCAAGGCGTAATTGAGGGAGCCATTTTGTGAAGCCCCTTTATCCGTTTGCGCTTTAAAATTTTCCTTGATTGCCAGGCCTGTGAAATTTTTGTAGAGTGCGCGAGCTGGAAGTTCGTCAGGTGACAAGCATAACGACTGTGGAAGTGCCTCTGGCATAGGTGGTTCGAGGCTCGCAGCGGGGGCCGGATCTAACGTTACTTCCGTTGTTGCATCCACCTCTGGTTCGCCCTGATTGGGAGCGGCATGCTCAATATAGGTCTCTGTTTTGACATCTATTGCCTCTAAAGGCAGACTCTGCGTTTGGGTATCGTCATTTTTCTGGCATTTGTTCTCAATAGCGGTATCTGAAAAGACAGATATCTGTTGAGAGACAGATGCTTCTAAATCTTCGTGTTCCAATACGTCAAAAAGAACCTCTTTTAGACCATCACGCCACTCGAGAATTAAGTCTTGTTCCTCCACAAGCACCCGGAGCGTTTCAATGCCGATGGCTTGGAGCATTGGGTGAAATGCTAATATTTCCGGCGGTGCTGCTTCAAAAAGGGAGCGGGTGACATAAGCCACCTCGGCAAGGTTCCGGTTACCGGTCAACTTGAGACGGGTTTCACATGCTGTGAGTGCTTGTTCGAGGTTTCGCACGAACTCCGGCGTAACCAGATGGGGGAGTACCTCCAATCGAAAGCTTTCACACGCAGCCTCCGCGTCCGATGCTGAAGCAGGTTGTTCCGCAATCGCCATTTCTTGACCCAATGTATTTGGCGGGAAAATGGCGTTCACTTCAACTGATGCGCTTGGGAGTGTATCTCGTCCCCCTACTTCATAATCACTGAGGAGTTCTATGACCCGTGTATACATCAGTTCGGGATCGAAAAGTACTCCTGCAAGTTCAGGTTCATGGAGCAGTTGTCGGCTCTGCGCGATACAAGCATATAAATGCTCTTCTTCTGATTTTTCGTAGCGGAGTCTGCGTTGCTTTTCGATAGCAAGCTGCTTCTGCCTGGATTTCTGGTAGCGCTTTCGCTTTTCACGTTTCCGTGCCACATTTGCGGAACGGCGCCCTTTTTTCTTAGCCATAGTAAAGTATTTTTGTTGTGAGTGTAGTTATTTAGTGAATGTTTCAATAACTGTTTCTCTTCTCAACAGTGTATAGCACCAAAGTGTAACACATAAATTTTAAGTGTAACACATAATTTTAAGTATATATCAACGCATTTTCATTGTCAAGTCTAAATTCATTTACGTTTTTTGTATGGGTAACTTGCTTATTAGCATAATATTGGGTATAATTAATTATAAAGACAGTTTGTGGAAAAGGCGCGGATTATTCGCTGCGTTTTCCTAAAGAGTATCTATATTATGTATGTTAAAAATTGCCACCGGTTGTGAAATCGGGGCGGACAGTCTGGCATTTACGCCAAAATTATAGGGAGATTTATGTATTACAAGCATCATATTAATCCAGTCATTCTGACGTTTATCATTATGATAAGTGTTTTGATGTGCGCTTTTACGGCAGTTATGGCGCAAGAGGAATCCACCGATACTGGAGAATCAGAGACATCTGCTGAGGCGGCGGAAACTATGGACGAGACTGAAACCTCTGAAGAGGCCTCACAGACGGGTTCCCCTGTGAGGCTTGAGAGTCTTGTTGTGGTAGGTACCCGTGCCCAACCGCGCTCCGTTTTGGATTCGGCAGTCCCTATCGATATTGTGTCAAACGAATCCTTCGAAAAGCAGGGTGGCGCGGATTTACCGGATTTGCTGAGAACTTTGGTGCCATCTTATAACGTTAATACGCAGCCGATTAGTGATGCGTCAACAGTGGTGCGTCCGGCGAATTTACGGGGACTTGCCCCAGACCATACATTGGTGCTCGTCAATAACAAGCGGAGGCACCGTGCCGCAGTGATTCACTGGCTCGGCAACGGTTTGTCTGATGGTTCACAGGGCCCTGACCTGTCGCCTATTCCGGCAATTGCCCTGCAACAGGTGGAGGTGTTACGAGATGGAGCATCCGCACAATACGGTTCTGATGCCGTTGCGGGCGTGATGAATTTTCAATTAAAAGACAACCATGAGGGCGGTTCGTTTGAATTCAAACCCGGTATCTACCAATACGGTGACGGGCGACAATTTGCTGTCGCAGGAAATATCGGTTTAGGGAACCCAGATGCATGGAGTAGCCTCAGTTTTGAATACGGGGGCGCGGATCCCACGATCCGCTCCGTCCAACGTACGGATGCGTTAAAATTGATTAACGCAGGCAATTTCAGTGTGAAAGACCCAGCGCAAATTTGGGGACAGCCGATTATAGAGAATGACCTCAAATTGTTTGCCAACTACGGGGCCACCCTTACAGATACCATCGACTTCTACGGACACGCTAACTACGCCCGTAAGCGAGTTGAGGGCGGGTTCTATTTCCGAAACCCAAATACCCGGAGCGGCGTGTTTAGTTCTGACGGGGGCGATACGTTGCTCGTCGGAGATATGCGCGGTTTGACAGCCGAGATGGCGGCTTGGGAAGCCCGAAAAGAGGCAGCGGAGGATTCCGGACAGGAGTTTACCGAACTGTCGCCTCACGCCGCTGACGACATACCAATCACCAGCAACGTTCCCGATCCCACACGGTTGCAAGCCGTCAAAAATGACCCGAATCTATTCACATTCCAGGAGATGTTCCCAGGCGGATTCACCCCCAGATTTGGTGCATTCATGTGGGATAGTTCCGTCGTCGTTGGCGTTAAAGGCACGGCACTCAAAGACGCGTTGGGTAAGGACTTAACGTGGGATCTGAGCGGATCTTTTGGACGGAACCATGCTGATTTCTTTATCTTCAATACTGTTAATGCTTCGCTCGGCCCCGATACACCGACGTATTTTGATCCGGGCGACTATATCCAGACAGATTACAATCTCAACTTTGATGTAACGTATCCGTTGCACGACTTGGTGTTCCTCGCTTCAGGGGTGGAATATCGGAACGAAGCGTTTGAGATCATAGAGGGCGAACGCGAATCGCATCAGATCGGGCCACTCGCAGCTCAAGGGTTCACGGCTGCCTCCAACGGGTTTTCGGGGTTCAGCCCTGTCGCTGCAGGTGTCTGGTACCGTTCCAACATTGCTGCCTATCTCGAAAGTGAAATCAGACCGATTGATCCGCTGTTGATCGCACTTGCTGTGCGCGGAGAACAATTTGAGGACTTCGGGAGCACCCTGAATTATAAAGCCGCGGCGAACTTCAAGGTTATGGAAACCATGCGTTTACGCGGAAGCTATAGCAGTGGGTTCCGTGCACCGACACCCGGACAGCAAAATACGTTCAACATTACCACTGAATACGATTTTGAGAAGGGCGATCTCGTTAATAACGGAACAATTCCTTCCACCAACCCCGCTGTCGGTGTTGTGACAGGTAAGGAAGATAACTCACTTGACCCTGAGACATCAAATAACTTCACGGGTGGATTTACCGTCGATATTTTGGGCGTAAATTTCACGGTGGACTTTTTTGATATTCGGCTGCAAAACCGGCTGTCTGTGTCACAAGACTTCACATTGACCGACTCGCAGAAGGCCCAGCTTATAGCCGAAGGTGTAACAAGTGCTGCGAATCTGGAACAATTTCGGTTCTTTATCAATGACTTCAATACCACAACCCAAGGTATTGACTTTGTTGTTACAGCCCCGGTACTCGATGGAAACGTCATCGCTGTGTATAACTTCACGTCAACTGAGGTTACCGATCACAATCCTGACACACTGGATGATCATCGAATCAGGGAACTGGAAGAGAATCTACCTAAACACCGTGCCAGTCTGACGCTCGCGCAATCCATAACGGATGCGTGGGGTGTGCTCGGGCGCGCCAGTTATTTCAGTGGTTGGTTCGATTCTGAAGATTACTTACAAAACCCAGATGTGCCAGGCACTGGAGAATACTCTGGAAAGGTTATTGTCGACCTAGAAACCACTTACACCGTGCGGGCGGGATTGGCACTCACGCTCGGTGGAAGAAATATTCTTAATACCTATCCCGATGAAAATCCGAATGCTGCTGATTCTGTCGGCAATAAATATGGTCAGTTCAGTCCTTTTGGGTTTGATGGTGCGTACTGGTATGCCAAAGTCGGATACAGTTTCTAAAACTATTTCCTGAAAAGTCCCGAAGGGAATTACTTAACACTCCCAGGTTGCTTTTAGGCTTCGGGGCCCTCCCGGGTGTTTCGTTGCTTTGGCGAGAAAAACTCGACTAAAGAGCGGTATTTTGTGTTATAATTAAGAACAAGTCACGGTGGGATACACCGAGCCGTAAAACGCTTGTGGCGTTTCTGTCCGACCACCATTACGGAGGCCCGAACCGATGAAGCAAGAAGCACACACCTTTAAGCATTGTGAGTATCACATGTGTTCTTCTCAAAGGGCGCGGTTTTCAACCGCGCTTATTCAATTTATATAAGTTGTGTACATAAATTATGCTTTAGATAAGGAGTTTCATGTATGAAAGTCGGGCTTACTTTTAAAACGGTACTGCTTCTTATACACGTTGTTTCCGTTATTACTATAGGTGTGGGATCTATAGCGGTCGCACAACAAACTGAAATGGAATCAAGCGATACACTTGTAACACTTGAGGGGATAGTTGTAGTCGGAACGCGGGCGAAACCGCGTTCGGTTCTTGAATCCGCTGTCCCGATTGATGTTTTACCCAGTGATGATTTCGTCAAACAGGGAAACACGGATTTGCCGGACCTGTTGAGAAACTTAGTTCCATCTTACAACGTTAATGCGCAGCCAATCGCCGATGCGGCTACTGTCGTCCGCCCTGCGAATCTGCGCGGGTTAGCCCCAGATCACACGTTGTTACTGGTTAATGGTAAACGCCGCCACCGTGCATCTGTAATTGCTTGGCTCGGAAATGGATTGTCCGATGGGGCGCAAGGTGCTGATCTTTCTCCCATCCCTTCCATTGCCCTGCAACAGGTGGAGGTGCTACGAGATGGGGCATCGGCGCAATACGGTTCCGATGCGATCGCGGGAGTTGTAAACCTGCAGCTCAAAGACAATTATGAAGGCGGATCTTTTGAAATCAAACCCGGTATTTTCCAAGCGGGCGATGGTCTGATGTACGCCCTCGCTGGGAATATTGGTTTGGGGAGGGAAGATCTCTGGGCGAATCTCAGTTTAGAGTACGGTGGCATGAACGAGACAGACCGCTCGGTACAACGCGATGATGCCGCGGCTCTCATCAGTGTCGGAAATACCGATGTTGCTGACCCCGCGCAACCGTGGGGACACCCTATTATTAGAAATGACATCAAACTTTTCGCAAACTATGGAGCACGTATTCTCGATGACATTCAGTTCTACGGGCATGCGAACTATGCCCAGAAGGAAGTTGAAGGCGGCTTTTACTTCCGAAATCCCAATACCCGCGCCGCTGTGTTTAGTAATGATGATGGTGAAACCTTACTTGTTGGAAGATTGTCAGGCACAGGTGAAGTGCCTGTAGTCAAGATAACCAACAACGTCCCTGATCCGGTTACCTTACAACAAGTTTTCTCTGACCCGAATCTTTTCACGTTCCAAGAACTTTTTCCCGGTGGGTTTACCCCTCGTTTCGGGGCTGATACCCAAGATGCTTCGCTCCTTATTGGTATGAAGGGCACGGTTTTGGCGGACGTAGGGTGGGATTTGAGTGCTTCCTATGGACGGCACGCCTCCGATTTCTTTATCAGGAATACAGTCAATGCCTCGCTTGGACCGGACACACCGACTGAATTTGACCCAGGAGATTATATCCAAGCGGATACCAACATCAACTTTGACTTAACCTATCCACTGCATGATATGGTGTTCCTCGCCGCTGGACTGGAATATCGAACAGAAACCTTTGAGATTGTGCAGGGGAAGATCGAGTCCTGGGAGATCGGTCCCTTGGCAAGTCAAGGATTTAGCTCAGGATCCAACGGGTTCCCCGGCTTCAGCGATATTGCCGAAGGAAGTTGGACACGTTCTAACTTCGCCGGTTATTGGGAAAGCGAATTGAAACCTCTTGACTTCTGGACGGTTAATGCTGCGGTCCGTGGTGAGTACTTTGACGATTTTGGGAGTACCGTCAACTACAAAATCGCAACGAACTATGGCATTGCTGACATGTTCAAAGAATTGCTTTCAATTGATTCTGTTATTGACTTAAGGGCACGTGGTAGTTACAGCACCGGTTTTAGAGCACCGACACCCGGGCAGCAGAATGCCTTTAACGTCACAACGGAGTTCGGTGAAAACAATACGTTAGTGAATAAAGGAACGATTCCTTCTACGCATGCTGCCGCTGGTCTGGTAGGTGGTAAGGCACTTGAACCGGAAAAGTCAAAGAACTTTACGGTTGGCACGGTTGTCAGCCACGCTCTTGCGAGTATCACTGTTGATTATTTCAACATCAAGGTGGAGGATCGGTTGGCTCCCTCGAAAGACTTCCTGCGGGGTCAAGATATTACTGAGGCACAGATTCAGCAGCTCGTGGTTGAAGGTATTACGAGTGCCGGGAATTTGCAGGAATTCCGATTCTTTACCAATGAATTTGAAACAAGCACTCAAGGTTTTGACGTGATTCTTACAGCTCCTATACTGGATGGGGCACTGAGTCTCGCCTATAACTACACGGGGACCACAGTAACCAAGCGTAATTCTGATATCCTTGACGACACGCGTGTCCGCTTATTAGAGGAAGGGGTTCCCCGCCATCGTGGCAATGTGACCCTGACACAAGGCATCGGTGATAGTTTAGGTGTATTAGGGAGGGTCAATTATTACGGTCCTTGGTACGAGAATGCTGTAGGCGCGCAAACCTATGACGGCGCGTTTCTCGTAGACCTTGAAGCTAATTATGCATTCCTCGAAAACTTGAGAATCACGGTGGGGGTGAATAATGTCCTCAATGTTGAACCGGATAATATTGCTTCGGCAGAGGGGCCTGACGTGCCCTACGATATTAAAGAATTTCCAGCCAGAATCGTTGGTAGACCTTTCGGCGAATATAGTCCGTATGGCTTTGGTGGAGCGTTCTGGTATACCAAAGTTGGCTACAGTTTTTAGGAATTATACAGTTCATATTCGCTGTTGGGAAGTGGCTTAAAACCGTTGCTCAACGCGAAAAGCAGTCTTTATGCTATTTTCTCAAAAGTGAGGTAATTAGTAATGAGCAATCAGAGCAGAGATGCAGAATATACAATGGGCCGCAGTGAAGAAGAAACAGAACGCTTAATTAAACAATCACAACTCTACGACGATGTGACACGCCGCTTTTTTCTTCGGAGCGGCATCGCCAAGGGTATGAAGGTCCTGGATGTTGGGAGTGGTGCCGGGGATGTGGCACTCACACTCGCGGAATTTGTTGGTACTGAAGGAAGTGTGGTTGGTGTAGACCTAAACGCAGATATCCTTAAGACAGCACAAGCTAGAGCGGATGCAGCAGGCTTTACGAACATTGAATTCATTGCGGGGGACACCCGAACGTTTGAGCTATCCCAAGACTTTGATGCGATTGTTGGAAGACTTGTCCTTATGTATATGGCGGATCCAGCGGAGGCCCTCAGACATTTGGCAACACACCTGCATGCGGATGGAATCGTCGCTTTTCAGGAGGTCGATTTTACACCGTATAATGCAGCCGAGCACCCCGATACACCGTTGGCGAATACATTGATTGGGTGGGGACGCACCGTATTTGAGCGTTCAGGGGCACACCTTGAGATGGGAATGGAGCTTTACAAAGCCTTTGTTGATGCCGATCTGCCTGAACCTACCTTACATTTTGAGGCACCGGTGGGGGGGGCTGAGAACTGGCCCGGATATGAGTATCTCGCGAACAGTTTCCGGAGCCTTATGCCGCTGATAGAGGCTTATGAGATTGCTACTGCTGATGAAGTAGATGTGGATACACTCGCGACGCGTATACAAGCGGAGGTCGCCGCAGCCAAACGACCGATTATGTTACCGCCGCATATTACAGCGTATGCATCGCTACCAGCTTAAAAGATTTCCAGGTATGACAAGAAAACGTTCAGAAATTTTACATGAATCCAGTCGAGATGCTACCTATACGTTAGGGCGCACCTCACACGAAACCACCCGTCTTATTGAGCAGTCCAGAATCTACGGTGAGTCAACAACGCGACTCTGCAAACGGGTTGGTATTGCTGAAGGGATGCGTGTGCTTGAAATCGGTAGCGGTGCTGGCGATGTCGCCCTCACACTTGCTGAACGCGTTGGACCAACAGGACAGGTCATTGGTGTAGATGTCAATGCAGCAATTCTCGACACAGCACGTCAGCGTGCTGCCGGGGCTGGCATGCGAAATGTGGAATTCATTGCAGGTGATGTCCGTACGCTCGAATTTCCAGATAAGTTTGATGCAGTTGTCGGACGGTTTGTCCTCATGTATATGGCGGATCCTCGGAAGGCATTTGCAAAACTCCTGACGCATGTGAAACCGGGCGGTATCGTCGCCTTTCAGGAACCTGAATATACGCTCTATCCTGCGTTCATACATCCAGACACGCCGCTTATAAACCAACTCATTACGTGGATTTTAGATGTATTTGAGCGTTCAGGAGCACACCTTGACATGGGGATCGGATTGTATCGCGCTTTTGTAGATGCAGGTTTACCGCCGCCGGCGATGCACCTTGAATCTCCAATTGGTGCAGCGGAAACATGGGCGGGTTATCGATACATGGCAACCATCTTTCAGAGTCTCCTTCCACTTCTGGAAAAGTACGGATTAGCTACCGCGGAGCAGGTCGGTTTGGATACTTTAGCTGCACGGCTCCGCGAAGAGGTACTTGCATCAAAACGTCCTTTCTTATTACCGTTGCATGTGACCGCGAACGCAATGCTTCCTTAAATTGCTAAAAATCGCTACGAATGGCTCCGACCTTTCCAAAGGACTTCTGCTCACTTTTCTATAAAAAAATGTTATCATTTTTTAGGTAATTTTGTGAAAAAATTTGGTTTTTGGGTTGATATAGGTCTTAAAATGTGGTATAATTATACAAATTAACAAGGGGCGAATGAAATTCCATCCAAAGTGTGATGACATCTTCAGTGTGTGCATCAGACGGAATTTACACGATTAATCTCTGTTCCCTGCTTTTATTGAAATTGCAGCGGAGCCACTGGTCCAAAGAGAGGCATAAAAATTTGAAACCTTACGAACTCCTGCTTATCATCACCCCCGACTGTGATGAGATCGAAGCAGAGACGCTTACTGATCAAGTGAAGGGCATTATCGAAAATGGCGGAACTCTCCTGAAGGTTGATCCTTGGGGAAAAAAGCGGCTCGCCTATCCGATTCGGAAACGTAGCGAAGGTTATTATGTACTCTACATTTTTGAGAGTGCACCGGGTTTTGTCGCTGAGCTAAACCAATCTCTGCGTGTCATTGAAACGATTTTGCGTTACATGGTTGTCGCATACGAGGATGATATCAATAAGTTGAAGGCTGAACTCACTGCTGAGGCGAGGCAAACGACACCCGATAGTAATGATCGATCTGAAGACACGCCAAGGTCTGAATAAAATGAACATTATCCAGATTAAAAAAACCAGTTTTTGGCTATAGTGTAATGCTGAAAACGCTAAACGAATGTATAAAGAGGGGAAACCATGGCAAGTTACAATCGGGTCATTCTGATGGGGAATCTTACCCGTGATCCTGAAATGAAATATATTCCAAGCGGGACCGCTGTCACAAATTTCGGACTCGCTATGAACGATCGATATACCGATCGGCAGACCGGTGAGCAAAAAGAAAATACGTGTTTCGTTGATATAGAAGCGTGGGGTAGACAAGCTGAGATCGCCAACGAGTATCTAAGCAAAGGGCGGCCTGTTTTCATTGAAGGTGCCCTAAAGTTTGATTCTTGGGAAACCGAGGATGGAAGTAAAAGAAATAGGCTCTCAGTTCGCGCCTTTCGGATTCAATTCATTGGTGGGCGGCCTGATGGTGATGAAATGGGCAATGGTTATGCTGATGCCCACCCCGCAGCGGCACCAACCCAATCTGAGCCGTATCAAGAAGCACCCGCGCCGCAAGCAAGTAGTACCTCGCCCTCAACGGACGATGATATTCCGTTTTGAGGGAAGCAAAAGAAGTGTTTTTCGGAGCGTCATTGTTATATGACGACTCTTCTCTATACCATTTTTGCTTTTCTGCCTTTATCAGAGGCAGACAAACATATAGCGCGTCAAGTTAATTGGCGCGCAACTGAATAAAGAAGGAACAAGATTATATGGCATTCCGTCGGCGGCAGCGCTTTCACAAGATCGAATCTTTTGATTACAAAGATGTCGATACGCTGCAAAAATTTATTAACGAACGTGGGAAAATAGTAAGCCGCCGTGTTACTAGACTCTCGGCGAAACAACAGCGAATGGTAACGCGCGCAGTAAAGCGTGCCCGTAATATGGCATTGTTGCCGTTTACGCAATAGTTGTTAGTCATCAATTATCAGCCGTCGGTTAAGAGGAATCTGATAACAATCAACCTAAACTTGGCGTCCGCCAAAGCGCGGTGAATTGTTAAAAGTACCTCTTCAACTAAAGATTGAAGACTGACAACCAATTAGGGGTTCAATCATGGAAGTGATTTTAAAGGAAAGTATTGAAGGACTCGGTGTCCCAGGAGATGTGCTGAATGTCGCCGATGGCTATGCGCGTAATTACCTCTTGCCTATGCAATTGGCGGTGCATGCCACGGATCGGAACCGTCGGCATTTTGAACACCAAAAGCGGGTCATCGATCACCAAGAATCAAAAAATAGAGAACAGGCGCGTGAAATTGCTGCACAGATTGTCGGAGTTACATGCACGTTGAGTCGGCGTGCTGGCGAAAATGACCGACTTTTCGGCTCTGTTACCGCTATGGATATCGCGGAGGCCTTAAATATTAAGGGGTTTGATTTAGAAAGACGCCTCTTTGAACTCGCAGAACCGATTCGTGAACTCGGGGTGTTCACGGTTCCTGTTAAATTGCATACCGACGTTCATGTTGAACTCCGAGTGGTCGTTGAACGTGAAGAGTAATAATGTGGGCAGAAGCGGTTGAGATTCTTTCTGATAAGGAGGCTGAACAGGCTGTACTCGGTGCTATGATGACTGAGAAGTCGGTTATTCCTCGTGTAATTGCCCTCCTTGGGCATACTTCTGAGGCATTTTTCACAACCGATCATCAGTTAATCTATACAGCTATTCTTGCTGTATACGAACGGGTTAGCAAGGCAGATCCAGTTCTCGTTGCTGATGAGCTCAGACGGATGCATCAGATTAATAGGGTGGGGGGGGTCAGCTATCTCCATGATCTCCAATCCCCTATTGTGGAGACGGAGAGTACCGAGTTTTATGCCGATATCCTTTATGAAAAATCAACACGCCGCCAATTGATTCAAGCAGCTTCTCAGATTCGTGAGGTCGCCAAGGATGAAAGTATAAAACTATCGGAAATCCTTAATCAAGCGCAGGAATCTGTTTTTGAGATCGGTCAAGACAAAGCAAAACGTGGGTTTTACCTTATCCGGCCGCTGATCTCAGATAGCATAGATGCTATCGAAAAACTTTATCATAAATCCGACCGGTTTTTAGGTGTACCGACCGGTTTCATGGATTTTGACCACATGACATCTGGGTTACAACCCGGTAATTTCATCATTATTGCCGCCCGCCCGAGTATGGGCAAAACGACTTTGGTGCTGAATATGGCGCAGAATATTGCACTTGAGCAAGAGCGTCCAGTTGCCATTTTTAGCCTTGAGATGCCTGCACAGGACATCGTTATGCGGATGCTATCTGCTGAATCTCACATCGATTTTGGGCGGCTCCGAACTGGTAAGTTTAGCGGAGATTATTGGCGCCCCTTGACAGAGGCTGCGGGTAGACTCGCCGAGGCACCTGTTCTTATCAACGATAACCGGGGACTTACCGTTCAGAGCCTGCGCGCCGAAGGGCGCA
Source organism: Candidatus Poribacteria bacterium (assembly GCA_965202725.1). Taxonomy (GTDB): domain Bacteria; phylum Poribacteria; class WGA-4E; order WGA-4E; family WGA-3G; genus WGA-3G. Next base: position 654,037 of record OZ241845.1, on the reverse strand, counting down.
GGCTAAAAGGCGAACACGACAATCTCGCACTTATTATTGTTGACTATTTGCAGCTTCTACGGGGCTCTGGCAGATACACTTCTCGTGAACAAGAGATCTCTGAAATCTCGCGCGCCTTGAAAGTCCTAGCTTGGGAGCTTGATGTTCCAATCATCGCGTGCTCACAGTTGAGTCGTGAAGTGGAACGCCGTCCAGGCAAACAACCGCAGCTTTCCGACTTAAGAGAATCCGGCGCAATTGAACAGGATGCCGACATCGTCGCCTTTTTATACCGAGAAGATTACTACGAAGAGGAAGAAGCCGGTGATCGGGTTGAAGCAAACCTCATGATAAAAAAACAGCGCAACGGACCAACGGGGACAGTCGTGCTCTATTTTACTAAAAAACAGATGCGGTTTGAAAATCTGAGCTAACAAGTATGGATCAGCAATCCACTATACACGAATCCCCCGGCGGGATTTATTATTCAATCAAAAGTCGATTGCACCGGGTGCTTTCTGAGGTAGGGCGAGCCTTTACACTGTTTTTTCAAACGCTTTTTCAAATTTTTCGTCCCCCTTTTCAGTTTGATCTCCTGATTAAGCAGTTATTACTGATCGGTTTCAATTCTTTAGCTGTCGTTATTGTTTCTGGATTTTTCACCGGAATGGTCTTAGGTGTCCAAGGCTATATTCAGCTGAAGCCGTATGCTGTAGAAGGTTCAGTGGCAAGGTTTGTTTGTGTTTCGGTCGTAAAGGAACTGGGTCCGATGATTACGGCATTTGTGCTTGCCGGCCGCATTGGGGCATCAATTACCGCTGAACTCTCGACTATGAAGGTTACAGAGCAAATTGATGCGCTCGAGGTCATGGGAACGAATCCTGTGAAGTATCTGGTTGTCCCTCGGTTTCTTGCGTGTTCTATTATGTTACCGACGCTTACGATCTTTTCAACGTTTGCAGGTATCGCAGGCGGGTTCATTGCCGTTGTAACACTATTTGATGTGAATGGCGCCTTTTTTCTGGTGGAGGTTCAGAAAAATCTCTTTGTGGGTAGTGTTTTAATTAGTCTTATTAAAGCTACCTCCTTTGGGATGGCGATCGCAGCAGTTGGGTGTTACAAGGGTTTTAGTATCTCCTCAGCTGGGGGTGCAGAAGGGGTAGGTATTGCTACAACCGGCTCTGCTGTCATCTCGCTTATAGCTATTCTCGTATTAGATTTCGTCTTGAATCATGTGCTCTTTAATCTTTTGGGTTTGGTATAAGCTGAGCTTAGTTATCAGTTCTCAGTTAAAGAGAGGCTTGGGAACAGTTCATCCAAACCTGGAATATTCCAAGAAGTCGTGAATTGTTATAGGGAATCCTCTGAGCCAATAACCGATAAACGACAACTAACTACCATTAAATATGATTTCAGTTAGAAATGTTACGAAGAGCTTCGGAGAAAAAAACGTTTTGAACGGTTTGAACCTTGAGATCCCGCGTGGTGAAACCATCGTAGTTATGGGGAGGAGTGGGTCCGGGAAAAGTGTCTTGCTCAAAATTATCACTGGGTTAATGTCCGCTGATTCCGGAGAGATTTGGTTTGACGGTACAGAGATCTCACACCTTCGCACCAGAGAAATAAATATCATCCGTCGAAACATTGGGATGCTGTTCCAATCTGCTGCGCTGTTTGATTCAATGACTGTCGCGGAAAATATTGCTTTTATGCTCGATCAGCATACAGACCTGAGTCAGTCGGATATCCGTAAGATTGTTGATGAGAAACTCAGTCTTGTTGACTTAAGTGGGGTTCAGGAGTTACGTCCCGCTGAATTAAGTGGTGGTATGCGAAAACGGGTTGGACTTGCCCGCGCACTCGCCTTCAATCCGGAAGTTATTTTATACGATGAACCGACAACGGGACTCGATCCGGTTACATGTACTGAAATCAATCAACTTATCAACGACCTACATGCAAAGCTGAATGTTACCTCTGTTGTGGTGACACATGATATGCATAGTGCCTTTAGTGTCGCGACTCGGATGGCTATGATTCATGAAGGTAAACAAATTGCCTACGGGACTCCCGATGAAATTATCAACAACGAGAATCCTGTTTTGCAGCAATTTATTCTATTTGGCGCACCGGACCAGATTCTCAACATGGAGAATCCGATTTTGAAAAGATATTTGGGGAGATAGCATGAATTTTTGGACGGCATCTGTGAAAGTTGGTGTGATGGTTTTAATCGCTATCATATTTCTTACAATCCTTCTCACAAATGCTGAGAATTGGCCCTGGGCGACTGCTGGTGATAACGTGACGTTCCAATTCCGATCCGTGAATGGTCTTTATGTAGGGGCTGGGGTCTATCTATCTGGTGTCCAAGTCGGCAAAGTCACCAGCATTGAACTCCAACCGGAGGCGGATAATGTCCGCATTGAGGCGAAAGTCAAGAATGCGTTTAAATGGTTGAGGGCAGACTGTGGGGCGAACATTTCTATGAACGGGTTTGTGGGTGAAATTTATATCGCTCTCAACAACGGCCCAATTGGGAATCCACCACTGAAACCAGCGAACCTCCCCATTGTTGGAAGGGATCCGGTCAATGCTTTGGAACTTCTCGAACAGACGAGTGCAGGGATGACGCAGGCTATTGAGCTCACAACTGCTGCCAATGAAGTCCTACAAGCCAACCAAGAAGCCATTCAACTCGCTATCAAAGAGATTCGCGAAGTTGTTGCATTGACTGGGAAAACTATTGAGAAGTTAAGCATTGACTCTGGGGAAACTGTCCAGACCTTGACGCAGCTCGCAGTTGAAAATGACAGGCGTTTCCAGCAGACACTCATCAAGGTAAATAACCTTATCTCTCAGTTGGAAGGCGATTCCGTGATGGTCAGTAGTCAAGTGAGTGACGTTGCAAGTGAACTCTTCAGGCTAATTAATCATAACGCTCCAAAACTCAATACAATTTTGACGGATATAAGGATAAGCGCGACCCAATTTCGAGAAATAGCAGCGGATTTTAGTGCGAACTTCGCTACCTTGAGCGCTGAGGTTTCTGTGCTTGTTTCGCAAGGAAGCAGTGCTATAAAAACCAGTGAAGCGGGTATCGCACCAATTCTTAAGGACTTACAGACGACAACTGCTGCGTTCGCGAAACTTGAGAAAAAGGTCAATCGCCTCTTCGCAGCAGTCAACGACAGCGATGGAACTATTGCGCAATTGCTAAACACGCGGGGGCCGCTTGAGGACGCTCGTCGCACCTTGAAAAATGTTGATGAAACGATGACGAGTGTCACGAGGCTCTCCCAACGTACCGAAGAGCAGCTGAGACGTTTTGATCCGCCACAGATGGGCTGGGATTATGAACTCCGTTATTTAAGTCTTCAAGAGCGTCTCCATAATGAATTAGCATTTTCGCTATCTTCGGGGCCGGATGCTCACTATAGATTCGGTCTCGGCGTTCGAGATGAGAACGTTCGCTTTGAATTCCAGTATGCGTACGATCTACAAGACTATTTTCGAGCACGGGCAGGTTTCATGCGTTCTAAGGTCGGTATGGGAATTGATCTGTGGTTGTTATCCCGACGCATAGGTATCAGTTTAGAAGGTGTCGGGTTGACAAGTGGGCAACCCGAGCTAAATACAGAATTAGCATTACGCTTTTTTCAATATGGGCAGTTTTTGGTTGGTGTCGAGAACCTAACGAACGAACGACGTTGGACAACCGGATTCCGCTTTTTCGCCGGGGAGTGGTAGTATTATCCCAATTCGTTACTTGTTTACCTTGATTTATTTTCTTCAACGATAAAGTTTCGCAGCTGAAAGCCACGTATGCAACTGGGCAATTGGTGGTAACATTAGAGATGGCAAGAGAGAAGCGTAGATTTGTCTGTCAAGAGTGTGGATATATAACGCCAAGATCCCTCGGACGGTGCCCCGGGTGTCAAAGTTGGCAGAGCTTCGCTGAAGAGATAGAACAACTTGATACAGCATCAAAGCATCGCGGGATCGGGCAAGCCTCCCGTGGACCTGAGCCCATTTCACAGATTAAAGTGAGTGAGGTGGAACGGCACTTAACAGGGATGTCTGAGTTTGATAGGGTACTCGGTGGCGGCATTGTCCCAGGGTCCGTCGTCCTCATCGGTGGCGATCCGGGAATAGGGAAGTCTACGCTTCTACTTCAAGCCAGTGACGCTTTGAGTCGGAACTATGGCGACATCCTTTATGTCTCTGGCGAGGAGTCTGTGGGCCAAACAAAGCTGCGATCGACGCGTCTCGGGGTTGTGTCTGATCAGCTCTATGTGCTGTGTGAAAATGATTTGGCGCAGATTGAGAAACATATTCAAACGCTTAACCCAAAGGTTGTTATTGTTGATTCTATTCAAGCTGTCTATTTATCGAGCATCCAGTCTGCTCCTGGGAGTGTCACCCAGATTCGCGAGTGTGCAGGACGCCTCTTGATTTGTGCGAAGAACCTGAATGTCCCGGTATTTCTCGTCGGTCATGTTACAAAGGATGGTGCTCTTGCAGGCCCTCGTATTTTAGAACACCTGGTGGATACGGTTCTCTATTTTGAAGGTGAGCAGCATCATATCTATCGCGTCCTGCGAGCGATTAAAAATAGATTTGGTTCGACGAATGAAATTGGGATATTTGAAATGCAAAACCGGGGGCTTGTAGATGTGATGAACCCGTCTGAGCTCTTTTTAAGCAATAGAGAAGAAGCTGTTGCCGGCTCTATTGTGGTTTCAAGTATGGAAGGGACGCGCCCGCTGCTTCTGGAAGTTCAAGCACTTGTTGTCCCTACTAATCACGGGAATCCACGCAACACGACAACAGGGGTAGACCGGCACCGAATCGCACTTCTTATCGCAGTCCTCAATAAACGGGTCGGTATTGATGTTGGGGATGCTGATGTTTTTGTTAACGTTACAGGGGGGTTGCGCGTCGCTGAACCAGGTATTGATCTCGGGGTGCTAATGGCAATAGCCTCAAGTTATCGAGAGATACCTATAGATCGACAGACCGTCATGATCGGCGAAGTTGGACTCGGCGGCGAAATTAGACCTGTAACACATGTTGATAGACGCATCCGGGAGGCTGCGAAGCTGGGATTCACGCGGGCGATCTTTCCTGCGTACAACCGGAAAGGATTGGAAATTGAGGAACCTATTGAATTAATAGGTGTAAAAGATGTGTACGATAGCCTGAGTGCGTTGCTGTGATACTACAAATTTCATTTGATTTATTATGCAAATTGTAACATAATTGTACTCGACTCACTGTATAAAGACACTGAACTTTTTACTGAACTCACGTTATCACAATTTATAGTCCTAACACTTCTTAAGACAGTCGTTTTGAATTGGCATACTTATTTTTTTTTTTTTCGTGGGTCTATAGATAATAGGAGTGGATGCGTGAACAGAGGTTTTGTTAGCGAGCCTGAAGGTGACACCCACAAACAATCGGATTACTTTTTACCTTATCCAAACATACACAACACATCCAATGAAAATTTGGGCTATTCGTTCCTGTTTTATAATTGCTAGTGCAGCAGCTTACTACCTTTTTTATGAAGGTGATGTGTCCGCTATGCTTGCTGCACTTGTTGTGGCACTTCTCCTTGTCGCTGCGGAATTCCGTTTGCACTTCTCCAGCACCCGCGGCATTGTAGCAAGTCTAATTGGAGTCTTTCTAGGTCTATTAGTTGCCTGGGGGCTCGTTGTCCTCTTGTCTCCGCCGCACCGGAGTCTAACGATGGTACTTGTTCTCAGCTTCGGTTATCTGGGGATGATGATCGGTTACTATGTCTCTACAACCTTAGATTTTGGTGGATTACTGAGGTCGAATGGGGCTATCCGATATCGAGAAACATACGCCCTTCAGAGCGGAAATAACTTCAAAATTTTAGACACAAGTGTCATTATTGATGGCAGGATTCTGGAAATCTGCCAAACGAAATTTATTGAGGGAACATTGGTTATTCCAAGATTTGTTCTAAACGAATTACAACGTATTGCGGATTCAACGGATTCGCTCCGTCGCAACAAAGGGCGGCGCGGGTTTGATATCCTCCGGGCACTTCAAAATAATCCAGCGATTGTTGTTGAGATTACCGAGGAAGATGTACCTCATCTGACCGAAGTTGATGCTAAGCTCGTTCATCTTGCCCAAGAACGGGACGCTACGATTGTAACCAACGATTTAAATCTCAACAAAGTCGCCGAATTACAGAGTGTAAAGGTTCTCAATATCAATGAATTGTCAAATGCAGTACGTCCGGTGGTTATTGCTGGTGAAGTGATTCAAGTCTTTCTTTTGAAAGAAGGTAAAGAACCGAATCAGGGCGTTGGCTATCTTGATGACGGCACTATGGTAATTGTTGAAGATGGAAAGCCCTACATTGGTAAGGCACTCAATGTTGAAGTGACGCAGATGCTACGAACAAGCGCGGGGCAGATGATTTTTACCCGTATCAAAGCAGGTGAAATGGAAGTTGGCGAAGAACCAAGTTTGCACCCTTATTCCCGCAGCTGGTAGAGGGCACCGCATGAAGCATGCGGTTAAAAAACCATACCTAAAATTGGCACAAAAGCCGATTTTAACCCATACCATTCAGCGATTTGAGCAAAATAGTGCTGTGGATGCAATCTGTGTAATCGTTGATGAAACGGATTTCGCTGCGTGTTACGCCACGGTATTGGATCCGTATTCGTTTACGAAGGTGCAGCCGCTTGTGGCAGGCGGAGCGACGCGTCAAGAATCTGTCCAAAACGGTATATCCGCGCTGCCGGCAGAGACTGATTTCGTGATTGTTCACGATGGTGTCCGTCCTTTTGTGACGACTGATACGATTCTCGCATGTCTTACAGCGGCGGATGAATATGGAGCCGCCGTCGCAGCTGTACCCGTGAAAGATACAATCAAAATGGCAAATCAGGACTGCTTCGTTCTTGAAACACCCGTGCGTGGGCAGCTCTGGGCAGTCCAAACGCCTCAAGTTTTTTGCAAGTCCCTCTTAGTAGAAGCGCATCAGCTAGCACAACAACGCCACCTTACTGCGACCGATGACGCTGCGCTCGTCGAACAACTCGGTTTCCCTGTCAAATTAGTACACGGGAATTATGAGAATATAAAAATAACGACGCAAGTGGATTTACAAATCGCAGCTGTTCTCCTTGAGAACCAGACATTTGAGTAGGCGTTTTTGTTTTAATTTTAATCTGTAAAGTAATAGAATAAAATAATAGATGCTTGCGTTAAAATAATTAATAGGATAAAATAATATAGAATAGATGCGAGTAGGTATTGGTTACGATGTCCATCGGCTGGCCTCGAATCGAAAATTGATTCTGGGCGGCGTTGAGGTTCCATATCATTTAGGGCTGCTGGGGCATTCAGATGCAGATGTCTTGGCGCATGCAATCATAGACGCAATTTTGGGTGCCGCCGCGCTTGGTGATATTGGGACACATTTTCCTGATACCGATGCTCGTTATGAGAATGTGGACAGCCTTGTGTTGCTTCGAGATATTATAGAGAAAGTAAGGCTACAGGGGTACCGAGTCAAAAATATAGATAGTACGATTATCGCGCAACGCCCGAAATTGGCACCTTACATTTCGGATATGCGGGCGCAGCTTGCCGAAACGCTTGACATTGCTGTGGCGCAGATAAACGTTAAGGCAACGACCGCCGAAGAATTGGGCGTTGTTGGTGAAGGTAAAGCGATTGTCGCCCACGCTATTGCCTGCCTGTCCCGGCTAACGGAACGATAAAGGAAAACTCTGCGGAGTCTTGTCTCAAGGAGAGACAGAAAACGAAAAACTGCACTCATCCCTAGATCCGGTCCTAACTTAACTGAAACCCTACCTGAAACGAAGAGGAAGGATTTTGCTTGGGCGTTTCTTTAGCTCAGGAGCAGATACATTAAAAAATGAAAATCTATAACTCGCTCAGCCGACAATTGGAAGACTTTGTACCACTAAATCCTGAACAGGTATCGCTTTACAGTTGTGGTCCGACGGTTTACGATTACATCCACATGGGCAACGCAAGAACCGCTTTGGTGACAGATATCATCCGACGTTATTTGGTGTATAAAGGATATACCGTCAAGTTAGTACAGAATTTAACAGATATAGATGACAAGATCATCGACCGCGCAGCAGAGCTCGGTATCAGTGCAAAAGAACTGGCGCATCAGAACAGTGAAGCGTTCTTTGAGGATTCACAACGTCTCGGTATTCGCCCTGCAGATGTCCACCCGAAAGCAACTGAGCACATTCCTGAAATGATCAGTTTGATTCAGACGTTACTTGACAAAAAGGCAGCTTATGTTATTGATGGCAGTGTCTATTATCGGGTGAATCGGTTTGCTGAGTATGGGAAACTTTCTCATCGAAAACCGGAGGACTTACTCGCTGGCGCTCGGGTCGAAATTGATCTACGCAAAGAAGACCCACGGGATTTTGATATGTGGAAAGCCGCCAAACCCGGCGAACCGGCTTGGCAGAGCCCGTGGGGTGAGGGTAGACCCGGGTGGCACATTGAATGTTCCGCTATGGCGATGAAGCATCTCGGGACAACAATTGACATCCATGCTGGCGGGGAAGATTTACAATTCCCACACCATGAGAATGAAATCGCACAGAGCGAAATGGCGACTGGATGCACCTTCGCGCGTTACTGGGTACACGTCGCTTTTTTAAACATTGATGGCAAACGCATGGGTAAATCCAAGCAGAACTTTATCCTTCTACGTGAGGCCCTTGACAACTATCCACCTGAAGTGGTTCGGCACTTTTTGATTTCGGCACATTATCGCCACCCGCTTGATTATAATCGTGAAAGTTTGATGAAATCTGAAGGTGCCTTTAGGCGTTTGAGCAACTGTTTGGATGCCCTGAAAAAGTACGAAGGGTATAGGAACGAGGCCCCCTCGCCTGATCTCGACAAGGGACCCCCGCCTCTACAGGATGCAGTGCAAGCGATGAAGTCGCAATTTATCGCCGCGATGGATGCTGATTTCAATACTGCACAGGCACTCGGCGCTGTTTTCATCCTTGTCAGTGAAGTGAACAGATCCGTAAGTGTTTCTGGTGAGACACCGCCATCTGTTTTTGCACAAGCCTATCGCGCGTTAACTGAAGTCTGCCAGGTACTCGGTGTCTATAATACGGATGTCCAACGGACGGATGGCGACGACGTAGAGCAACGCGACCAGCTCGTTACCCTCCTTTTGGAAATACGAGAGGATGCCCGGAGCCGCAAAGATTGGGATACGTCGGATAAAATTCGGGATCGGCTTAAACAACTCAATGTTGAGATACAAGACACTCGCGACGGGGCGACTTGGAAGCTCATTTCTTAACACGAGGCATTGGGAATCAATAATTTACTTAAAAGAGGGTTGTGTTCTGTGAATGCCTCATTGGTTTGTATTTGAAATTATTGTAGCGATAACGAAATATCCACAGCGAGGGGTCTTGTCCCTCAGCGCTGTATCAAAGGAGTAGAAGGATAATGTATCGGTTTATTACCTTTTTTGCCCTGCTCGGCTTTATTGTTGTTTTCAACGGGTGCGCTGCCCTTTTCTCAGAGCAGGAATGGAGCGAAAATTATTCCCTTTTGGAAGGGACACAGGCAACCAGCCCTCAGATGATTGATGGCAAGCTCAATACGATTGGTGAAACAACCTTCCCTGCTGGATCACAAGGGTTCGTCGGAACGAATCCTGCATCCCAAGTCGTGATTACCTTGCCAGAAAAAAAAATTATCCGTCGAATCGTGGTGCATTCCGATAATTTGACAGAGTTTGATATTTTTGCAGATAAAGGCAGCATCGCCGTTGATGCGGATTGGCAGCTCATCAAAGATGTGAAGAGTGTTAAGAGCAATCCCATTAAGATTTCGCTCCTTATTCCGTTCCCGACGGATCGAATTCGGTTGCGTGTTTTAGGAACGAAAGATGATGCCCTGCTGAGTCGTCAGGAACGCGCCCGTTCTGGAGGAAGAGGATGGAATGTAGGCAACCGACGCGCTGTTGGAAAAATCCGAGAGATTGAGCTCTACGGTTATAAAACCTCTGAGCAAGTCGCAGTCGAAGAAGCCACCGATAGGCGCGAAAAAGAACTTGATGATTTACTCGAATTAGAGTAATATAGGGGTAAGCTCTAAGTTGATTGTTATATGCTACACAGCACAACTTTAGATTATACGCGGTGGCTCTAAGCCGTTCCGTGAAATGAGGAGGCAAACATGCGTTTTGGATTAGTAGTGATAATTCTCTGTGGGTTCGTTGGACTATCGGGGTGTGTTCTTTCTTCAAATCCGTCATTAACCTGGAGCAAAAACGTTGCTGTTGATGCAACAAGTGAGGATACGAGGTACCACGACGACAATGTATATACACGCGGAGAGACAGGTCCTATTCTCGAAGATGAAAAGGATGAAGCGTATCAGATGGAATCTGATGATTATACTGAAGCTGTTCTCAAATGGCGGCAGCCGCAAACTATACAACAAGTTGTTGTCAAAGCCGAAGAGGGCCAGATGGAATTCTTCTCGGTTCAGTATATGAATGAAGAAGGCGAATGGGTCACGGTTAAAGAGGTGAGGGACAACCTTCGCACTGTTTACAGATTTACTTTAAAGGATCCGATTGTCACAACGAAGTTTCGCTTGAAAGTGCCACGGCGTTGGGATTCGCGTCGCGTAACTGGACAGAAACGTTCAACACGCGGCGAAACTGGGGCGCCGAGTGCGCAAGAGTACAAGAAAATTCAGGAGATCGAACTCTATTATGCGCTCCCACCGGAGCCTGCTGAAACGGCATTGGCTGAAGCAGCAACGGTGGAGCAGTAGATTCTTATGACTCACAGACGCTTGTACGAAAGGTGCTGAGGCAATTTTATCTGGACATCATGCAAGGTGGGATAATGCTTTCTAACGAAACAATCAGTCTAATTCATTTTAACCTGATTCAAGGGGTTGGACTCAAAACCGTTCAAGTCTTGCGAGATGTTTTTGGCAGCGCAGAGCGGGCACTGCAGGCGACACCAAACGAACTTGCAAAAATAGATGGACTTTCGCCGGCGATGCGTGAAGTATTAACCCACAAGCCTGTCCTGTATCCGATAGAACGTGAGCTGAAATTGATAGAGACGTATGGGTGTAGGGTACTCACGCTTTATGATGACACATATCCAATACCGTTGAGAGACATTGATACACCCCCGCTCATTTTATATGTCAGAGGCGAACTGACACAAGAAGACGCACTGAGTATTTCGCTCGTGGGATCTCGGAATGCAAAGGATTACGGGAGAAAAGTGAGTTATCGACTCAGTTATCAACTTGCACAACGCGGATTTACAGTCGTTAGTGGGTTCGCGCAGGGTATTGATACCTCGGCGCATCGCGGGGCTCTTGAAGCTGGGGGTAGAACGATCGCAGTAATGGGCAACGGATTAAGCTTCATCTATCCGGCAACAAATCGTGCACTCGTTGAGAAAATTGAAGCATCTGGCGCGTTGATTTCTGAATTCCCAATCGAGGTCAAACCGAAACCGAGAAATTTCCCTCGCCGTAACCGCATCATCAGTGGGTTGACGCTTGGAACTGTAGTGGTGGAAGCGTCAAGCCGGAGTGGGGCGCTCATTACAGCCCGCCTCGCTGGTGAACAAGGCCGGGAAGTTTTTGCTGTACCCGGAGAGATATTCTCTGAACACTCAACGGGTACCCACGGGTTGATTAATAACGGAGCGAAGCTTATTAACACTGTGGAAGATCTCCTCAATGAACTCCCTCGGCATGCCTTGAACCAACTTCAATTTTTAACACCTGCAGCGCCTCAGCGGAATATAGAAACTGAATCTTCACAAGAACTATCTCTTGAGAAGCGTAATTCTAAAATCGCCTCCTCCCAATCACCCGCCGAAGGAGAGCCACCTGTCTCCAACGTTCCTCCACCCGATTTGACACGAGATGAAAAGTTAGTTTTCAATGCTATCGAAGTCCCGTCATCGCATATCGATACCATCGTTCGGAAGACACAACTCACAATTGCGCAAGTTTCAAGTGTGCTTTTGATGCTTGAACTTAAAGGTATCATTCAACAATTGCCGGGCAAGCAATTTGCTAGGTCCAATCAATAATTTATTCACAGCAAAGGAAGAAAATGCCTGGAATTTCTAAAATCTATTGTTCGGGGTGGCATTTTTTGGGAGAAGATGAGATCCATGCCTATGATCGTGAGGGAATAGGGATTCATATCATCAATGGCAGCAAAAGCAACGCGCAAACCGTCAACGAAGATCTAAAAATAGATAGCTTTGGAAGGGCACTGAGGGCTAGACTTACCTATCTATGGTAGACAGGCGATGACGTTTTTCCCATCTTCTACCAGAGTATCGGCGGTGCATTCCTGATACATTGATGTTTCCGGATCGAATGATTACGCAAAATAATCGCTTTCGGAATGCTCTATTATTCAGTTGCTGGTTCGACGGCGGGGAGGTAAGTACATGGTCGTTGTTGTAGTTAGTCACTCTACGCCGACGCAAAGTCATTGGATTGTCACTGCATATATGGCTAGAAAACTTACAATTTAATGTTATCGAATACTGATGAATAAACCTATTAATACAAACGGATATGAAAATACTCGGCATTGATACCTCATGTGATGAAACCGCCGCTGCAGTTGTCGCGAATGGCGCAAAAGTGCTTTCTAACGTTGTCGCTTCACAAATTGAGGCGCATCAAGAATACGGTGGCGTTGTTCCAGAACTTGCATCTCGCAAACACATTGAAGCCATTAATTACATTGTCAGTCGAGCATTAGCGGAGGCGGATGTCACATTCAGAGATTTAACAGCGATAGCCGTAACGAATCGTCCAGGCTTAATCGGAGCTTTGTTGGTCGGTGTCGCAGCGGCGAAGAGTCTCGCCTATTGCCACAACCTGCCGTTGCTCGGTATTAATCATATTGAAGGACATATCTATGCTAACTACATGGTGCATGATACGCTTCCTTTTCCGCATATCTGTCTCACAGTTTCTGGGGGACATACCTTGCTCGTAGAGGTTCAGGCGGGATGGCAATACAAAGTGTTAGGAAGCACACAAGACGATGCCGCTGGCGAAGTCTATGATAAGGTTGCGAAGTATCTCGGACTCGGTTTTCCGGGTGGTAAAATCATTGATGCGCTTGCACAAAAAGGGGACCCGACGGCGATAAAATTCCCAAGACCCTTGCGGAATAGTGGAGACTACCGCTTTAGTTTTAGCGGGATCAAAACCTCGGTGCGTTATTTTGTGGAGAAAGCGCGGCGTGCAGGCGTGCTTGTTGAAGATAGGCAAGAAGATGCTGAGGATATAAACCCTGATATGGTGACTATTGAAGACATCGCTGCCAGTTTTCAAGCTGCCGTTGTTGACGTTCTTGTTCACAAATCAGTAGGTGCTGCGAAGGCTACAGGGGCGCGAGCAATAACCTTAACCGGTGGTGTTGCCGCAAACAGTCATCTTCGCACTTCACTAAAGGCTGCTGCTGCGGAGATCAGTGCCGAAGTCTATTACCCACCAATGCGCCTATGTACGGATAATGGTGCAATGATTGCTGGTATCGCTTATCAGAAATATCAGCAGGGGTTGCGCGCCGGACTTTCTTTGAATGCGGATGCGAATGGTTCTATTATGGGAGGAAAATGAACTGCACCTGCTTTGCCAATGTAGCTGTGGATTAATCCCAAACCTGTCCGAAACGAAGTGGAGGACATCCCAGGAGCACATAATTAAAAAATGGAATCTGATGTGTGTCTTGAAGCCGCAAAGTGCTTGAAATCCGGGGGGATTATCGCTCTTCCGACCGATACCGTCTATGGCTTAGCAGCGGATCCCTTTAATCCGGATGCTGTGCAAAGACTCTATACTGTGAAGGGGCGACCTGATGGGAAACCAATCCCACTCGTTCTCAGTTCGGTTGTCGATGTTCACCGTGTGTCTCAAAACCTACCAGAATTCTACTATCATCTCACAGATCGCTTTTGGCCCGGGGGTTTGACTATCGTTATTGAGGCAAAGGGACTACTTCCGGTATTGACGGCGGGGGGTAACACCGTCGGCGTGCGCATCCCTGACAATCCGCTGCTTCTGCAAATCCTCCGAACGTTTGGCAGTCCGGCGGCGATAACAAGTGCGAACCTCTCAGGAGAACCACCCGCCACCTCTCCCGAGGAAATTGGTGATGTGATCGCATCACGAATCGATATGATAGTTCATGGTGGTAAGACCCCCGGACCCATTCCATCTACAGTCTACGACATTTCTGTCTCACCGCCGCTCATCCGAAGGCACGGCGTGATTTCGGAAGAAACTCTCGCCAAGGAGTTCGTGTGCTACAACAAGCCTTAAAACAGCTCCTTCAATTCTTAGCCACTCCAACCGGACAGTGGGCCCTCCTCGGCTTAATCACTTTTATAGTATTGGCGATCCTCTATAACAAGAAAAGACAGATTCCGAGTTTAACGGTAGAGGTTATCCCTGAAGATACATGGTTTATCAACCGGGACGACAACCATCGTCTTGCCATTGTTGTGTCTTTACATCTGTCGAACAAATCAAGCGCGCCCATTCGGATTCGGAAGTGTAAGCTGAGTGGTTATTCCCCCAAACAGCCGCCTGAAAAATTGCTTTTACAGGGACACGATAAAACTGTTGAACTTACGTATCCGGAGCATGATCTTTTTGTTGACAGAGACGGACATCCTGCTGAGCACACTTCGGAGTATGTTCTTAACCCTTACACGGAACAGCGCATATGGGTCTTCTACCACTCTAGCATTGTGACGATGACAAATATGCTCCGCGCACCGATTGTTCTCCGAGATATGAATGGAAAGCGGAAGGCTATCCACATCGCAGTGCCTCGCAATATGGACCAGATTCAACTCTATAGAGAGGCGGCAATGCGTTGGTAATTTAGGCGAGTTCACTTATCTTAACGGATCTGCCTCCCGCTTCTGCCGACATGTCCGCAGCGAAAACGACACGATGTGACTCAAATGCCGTATCAAAATCGGTTAACGGCATCGGTTCGTTTTCTCCAATACTATTTACGAACGCTTGGAATTGCGGTTCATACGGATGGTCGCTGACATCCCCCGAGTCAATGAGCGACGTTTCAAGCGTGCTCCACTTGCTTTTATCCAGCCCTTTGAGTTTTGCCGAATAGATGCGATTATCCAGCAAACTTCCTTCACTGCCGACGAGGTGGATATGAAAGTAATAAGGTTGCATACAATCGACACAGGAGGTGACTTTTCCAATCTTTCCACCGCCTTCAAACTTAAGAAGACTGACGCTCGTTGTCTTATATTCGTAGGATTGGAATATGTCCCTAGCAGATTGTGTATGATAACTGGTTACCTCTTCGACCGTTCCATCCATAAAGAAGAGCAGCGCGTCAAGGGCATGGCACCCTGCTGTCAGTAAGGTGCTCCCACCAAAATCTCTTTTGATGTTCCATTCGTATTGCCCGTACCAGGGGCCAATACCGTGGTAGTAATCAACTTCCGCGTAGTGAAGATCCCCGAGCAGCCCGTTATCGATGACGGAACGGATCATTGTGAAATGTGCGCTATATCGGCACTCAAAACAGACGCAAACGTTGACACCTGCACTTTTGACGACATCACGAATGGCTTTCGCATCATCATAGGTAAGGCAAATTGGTTTTTCTATGATGAGATGTTTCCCCGCCTGCGCGGCAGCGATAGCCTGTTCAGCATGAAATGGATGTGGTGTGCAAATATCAATAATATGTATATCCGGATCAGTGAGCATTTTATCGAAATCCGTGTAGGCTTTAAGCGCTGTTCCATATGTTTCTGCCAACACAGATTCATCATGTTCCCGGCGGGAACAGATAGCTGTGACATCTGCCCCTGTGACATTTTTGAAAGTTTCGATGTGGGCACCGGCTACCCAACCGAGCCCGACGATTCCAACATTTAAATTACCCATTTCTAACTCCTTTGAATCCGATAAGTACTTCTGCTAGACATGGCTTAGCAAGCTTGTATTGAAAAGTCCAAGGCGGTCACGAACAAGTGAGTATATTATATCACAGGTACAGGTTTTTGGGGAAAAATGATTGCTATAATTTTCGTTTTCGTGTATAATTAAAAATATGGGACGAGGGTTCTCTGTTTCGCAAAATCGGTTATGGAATGTCTCAGGGCTCGTTTAGAGATTTAACGCTGTAAAATAACCTTAAATGCTCTTCCTATCAGATCCGACCTAATTTCTTGACGTGAAAAGCAAAACATGCTATAATATATAATCAAGGTGTAAGATTACGTTTTTTGCGTAAATGGACAACGTAAAAGCCTCACAATACTGTCCTTAGGCACCGTTTTTAAGTTTAGCTAATGTTCCTCCCAAATCGGGTGTGCTGCCAGATCAGGCGGACATGGGTACACAATTAACTCGGAACCTTCGGCTGAACATCCCTATCTGTAGTGATCCTATGGACACCGTTCTTGGAAGGAAAAGCTACCAAAGGAAAAGCTACGAATTGTAGATAAAGATTTTAAACTTTGTGGATTGATCACTATCAAGGATGTTGATAAAACCCAGATTGTCCGAATGTCAAGCAGTGGATATCGCGAAAGCCGCCCCCATGATATCGATATCACCGAAGAAGCACCGAATTATACAGGGCGAACCTTACCTGATAACCGCTTTTTTCTCTGATTTTCGCGGTATTTCTTGATAATGGCATGTATCTTCTGTAGGATCTGAAAAACTCGTAGTTCTTCAGCATACAGAAAGGAAGATAAAGATTTATGAAAGTTAGCGAAGAAATGTCTTTTTGGGATAGACTCTATATCCCAGCGTTGATTAAGGGGATGTTTACCACGTTAAAACATATCCCTAAGAAGAAATTAACCTACCAATATCCTGAAGATCCGAGGAGTGTGGATGAACGCAATGAACGCTATCGCGGCATTCACAAGCTAACGACGACCGAGAAGGATGAAATTAAGTGTGTCGCGTGTTTTTTGTGCGCGACCGCTTGCCCTGCCGACTGTATCACGATCCAAGCAGCACCTGCCCCTGAAGGTTGGACGACCACGGAAGGCTATCAGCGCGAGAAGTATCCCGATGTCTTTGAAATCAATATGCTCCGTTGCATCTTTTGTGGATATTGTGTTGAGGCTTGCCCTGAGGATGCGATTCGGATGACAGGTTTAACACTCCCGCAATACTTCCGTGAACGTCAAAAAGAGGGCGAGAGCCTTGGGAGTTCCCGCAGTGACTTTATTTTTGATCGCGAGATGCTTGTCGCAAACAACGACATTCCGCAAGCAGGGCTGAGTGTTGAGGCACGATAAGATAACATTTGGAACAATTGATGGCACCATCGTATACTCCCTTTCCGAATAAAAAGTATAGCATTATCTATGCAGATCCGCCATGGGACTACAAAGGGCAGCTGCAACATACTGGAAGGGGTGGGACGGAGAGCGGGGGCGCGATTCGGCATTATCCGACACTGCCGGTGTCAGAAATGGAAGCGTGGGATATCTCAGCAATCAGTAAAGAGAATTGTCTGCTTTTTATGTGGAGCTCATCTCCGCACCTTGAGCAGGCGATTCGGCTTGGGAAGACATGGGGCTTCCAATGGGCAACTGTTGCCTTTGTGTGGGATAAGGAACGTGTGAATCCGGGGTTCTACACGATGAGCCAGTGTGAATTATGCCTCGTTTTCAAACGCGGGAACATTCCGCAACCTCGGGGGGCCAGAAACATCAGGCAACTTGTTAAGGCAAAACGGACACGCCACTCTGAAAAACCAGATGTCGTGCGTCAAGGAATTGACAAGATGTTTCCCGGGCACTGTAAAATAGAACTGTTTGCACGCAGACAGTATGAAGGTTGGGACGCTTGGGGACTTGAAATACCGTTAAATGCTAACTAACTAATAGTAACTATTTTTATTGTCTAAGTTTATTTGAAAGGCAGATGATTGAATCGACCCAATGCAAGGATTATCGCTTAATTTTCGTTCAAATGCACTTTTTGCGTTAACTGATAAAATTAAATCCAGTATTGAGGGCCGGATGAGCTGGGGAGATACCTTTGGCTTGGGGCTTGGTGTGAAAGCAGACAAGCATCTAATTGTTTGGACACCCAAGGAGACTTCAGAAGGTGACATTCTGCCCGGTTTCGACTCAGCAGATGGCGAGCTGACAGTGAAAATGCGCCCGCGTCCAGGAGCATGGGTCTCTTGGATTGACGAAGCGAAGGTTTCTACTGAGGCTCGCGACGATTATGACCGGGTACACAGAAGTATACAGGAACTCGAACGCAACGTACGCCAAATCACTGATTTTGCTGACGGTGTTGTTACTGACATCACGATTCAGAACTTGGGAAAATCTCTAACGCTCTCTGAACTGACCCAAGAAGAGTTGAAGGCGCGCTTGGCATTCCCCAGCACCGTCAAGGCCGGAGGGTATGTGCTGGCGCGGGTTGATGAACCCAATACTGAAGAGGTTCCTGCGGCTACTGTTATCATTCCAGAGCAGACCCACATTCATCGCGTACACCTCAATGAAGACGCTCTTTTTGAGCAGCTACTGACTAATGAATACAATCACCTTCTTGTTGTCATTCGAACTCATATTAAACAGTACCCTGATTTGACTGATTTAGGACACAGTTTAGCACTTCTAACACGCCTTTCTAAGACAGTTAGGGATAAAGGTGAAAAGCCAACAGGGGCTACGGAGGAACTAGGGCCCATCCAGGTACTCGCCACAGCAGCGGTTTACAATCCGCTCGAACCGGAAACGCTCCAGTTAGTTCCTATGGCGTTTGATGCGCCTGCAGATGAAATTGAAACGGTTATCACCGAGGCCTCCAAGAAAATTGAAGCGTATACAGTGAAAGCCAACCAGCACGCATATCAGTTAATGGCGCAATTTCAGCAAGGTGTGGAAACCCGTTTGAGGGCACTTGTTCTCGGCCCCGGACAGCGTGTTCACAATAAGGTTTGGGACGACTTGGTGATTCGAGAACTCCGGAATACTGTCCTCGATTTTGTCGAATTTTATGAAACTTGTCTGACTGAATATTTTGCGGAGGACATCGCAGCAGCGAAAAAAGAGGCGCTTACCCAGAATATTGATCCGATGATAGAATTTTGGCAATTACAGGATAACCCGCAGCTAATGCTGAACCATCTCATCCAATCCTGTTACAAACTTGCGAATCAAGTACTGGATCGCGCTACCGCATTGTTTCATGACTTGGTGTTTGAGCAAGATTTCATTGAAACCGGACTTGTCAAACAGGCGGACCTCCTAATTTTTCAGAATAACGAACTTTTAGACGAGATTTATCTTCCGAAATGGACGCGCGGGACAGTACGTGAGAAAATCGCTAGCGTTGCCCTACGGTCAACTCTACACGCATCCCAAATTGAACGTCTGGGGACTATCTGGTTGGAATTGCTTGACCTCGCGAATTTTGTGAGTCAGCGCAAGCAAGATTTTGAAGTTGTTATTCAACCGTTGGTCGATCCCCTATTGGCGACAAAAATGGGAGGTCAAACACAGCGTAGAAATCAGCAGGCACAGCAACACCGCAGTCCTGCCGGTTTTGCCGGGTTTGAAATTCCAGATGATGATTTTGATCAGATCCTCAATCATGTGAAGCTGCATCTTCCAACGATAAAGCAGTGGTTGGAGCATCTGCCCCCAAAAGTAGACCCATGCCAGCATTACGCGACCTTATGGACGTTACTCCTGGATGGTAAGCTGCGTGAACGGCTCCTCGCGGATATCCAACCTACTTGTGATATTAACCTCAGTGTACCGGACCAGACAAAGCGACTAATCAATCTCATGTTGGGAAGTACACTGATTATCCAAGCCGAAAAAGACCGAAAGTCGATAGAACGCAGGCTGAACCGGGCAATTATCTCGAAAACCGGGCATGAATTGACGAACGTCACCACACCAGCGATGCTCGCTATACATGGCGATGCGCTCCTCGCAATTCTTTATGAGGAATTATTGGATTACCAAGACACTTTAGCGAAGCGGATGAACCGACTCTCGAATACCCCTCAAAAACGGAAAAAGCGGCGGCATCAGCAGGCGCGAAACGGTAACCCCGAGGAGATTGCAGCGGTTGAAGCGGAACAGCAAAAGGTCAAAGAAGTCATAGTCTACCTGAGACCTTATCGGCAGCAGGAGGTTATCGGGGTTTTAGCGAGGGCTGGACTCGATCCACTTGCATCCAATCTTGAGGAGATTCGGAGGCAACAGGTGCTCAGCTTCGATGTCAGTGCTTTGCCAGCTATCGGTGAAACATGGCTTAGCGAAAGTAAGGGCATCGCGGAGTATCCAAATCTACGGATGTTCCTTCTGCAAAACCAGCTCCCTATATCTACAATTGGTAGGTTACTCATGGAATTACGTCAGCAGTTTCCGGATGAACTCTTCAACCACGTGATAGGACTTATCCAAGAAGTAAAAGTACTTCAAAGCGGCGACTATAAAGGGGAACCTCTCAATCAATTTGTTTCTTATATTTCTGAAAAGGTGTGGCGATGGGAATTGACACAGATTACAGAGGCTGAACTCCCGCTTTTGCTCAAGGAGAAGGTCCTCACATCAGCAATCTGCTATGAAAAAGATGTCGAAACCTTGATGGAATATGTTGAACGTTACGATGAACTTCTATCCACCAAGATCGCTACAGATTCGGATCTCGATGAGCATCGTCAATATATTGAGGAACAATTTCAAGCAATTGTTGAAACACTTTTGGTATAAAGGTGATAGATGAAAATAGTTTTATTGGGCAACCATCAGTTTGCTGTCTCGGTTACTTGGGGCTTGTGTCAGTTAGAGGTAGTGCGTGAGGTTGCCTTCGTGTCGGATACGCCCTCACGTAAAAATAGATTTGTTCATGCAAAAGAAGCCGCACCGGCGAGTCTCCGAGATCTCATGGAGGCAAATGCATTAAGCGCAAGTGATACTGCAATTTCCGTTTACAACTCGTTAGAGGGGTTGTCTCATGCAGATGTCGTTGTTTTGCTACCACCGATGGGGCAATCGGGTTTCCGGTCGTCACAAGCGTCCAAGACAACGGGCATAGCATTGGCGAGGGGTTTCGTTCCCGGAATTCAGCAGTATGCTGCAGATGCCAAAATTTTGGTAGCAACCTCTCCTGCGAATTATATTGCTGCGTGGCTATGTCAGGCACTCGGTACCGGCCAGGTTATCGGTCTTGGAAACGGTGCTGCTACTGCACACCTAACTGCTGCAATTGCGAATCGCATCAGAGTTTCAGTGAAAGATGTCATGGCTTTGACTATCGGGAGCGATCAAGAGACATACCCCCTTCCACAATACTGCCGGGTCAATGGTATTCCGATTGCGCAGCTCATGCCTGACACTGACATCGAACATCTCCATGAAGCGGTTGCACAACGTTGCCCATATACAACGGATACCGGGTATACGCTAATCAGTCACATTTTACAAGTCGTTTCAGCCATCGCACTTGATAGAAATCGGGTGATGAGTGTTGGTACCCATGTCCCAGCCGGATCGACATCGGTTTACTTGAATGTGCCAGCGAAAGTTGGATGTGATGGTGTTACTGGCATTGTGCCGATTGCATTGACGGAAGAACAGCGTGAACGGTTCAAAAATTTGGTTGCTCAGAGTGCTGCAGACCAAGCCTCATAAAACTTCGATTTCCGAATCAAAGACATACAAGATGCGAGAAATATACCAGAAAATCCCAGAGTTAATTGGATCCTCTCAAGTCGGTGCCTATTGTACTGTTGTGGAAACAAAAGGGTCAACACCGCAAAAGCCTGGATCAAAACTGCTAATTCTGCCCGATTTGCGAAATGTAGGTACCCTCGGTGGGGGATGCGTTGAAGCGGAAGCACGCCGACAAGCGATTGGGTTGATGCAAGGCGGAATGCCGCGATTACTTGAGTTTCAATTGGATAGTGATTACGGTTGGGACGATGGACTCATCTGCGGTGGGAACATGAAAATCTTCATTGATCTGCCGAAAACGGCCGCCGAAGCCGAGATGTTTGAGCGGCTCCAAGCACTCAATGACGAAAAAATCCCGCTCGTCTGTGCCACAATTGTAGCCAGTGAAAAGCCGGGCGTAGAAGTCGGGATGAAAATGATCTTTGCTAACACTGGTGAACGCATCGGAACATTGGGAAATACGGTTTTGGAGACTGCAATCGAAGAGAAAACTGACGGAGTTCTTAAAGACAACCGCGCAGTTCTGTTTAGAAAAAACGAGACCGCTGCTGTCTTCTTAGAACCGTTGCAACCGCGACCGACGTTGCTTATTGCGGGCGCAGGGCATGTTGGTCAGGCACTCTGTCACCTCGGTAATTGGTTAGATTTTGATGTTGTTATTGTTGATGATCGCGTTGACTTCGCCTCCGCTGAGCGGTTACCAGAAGCAGACAAAATTATCGTCGGTGATATTGAAACGGAACTCCGAAATTATCCAATCACCCCACTCACCTATGTCGTGATTGTCACCCGCGGACATCAACACGATGAGTCAGCGCTCCATGCCGTTGTTGAATCGGATGCCCGCTATATCGGTTTAATAGGTAGCCGCCGCAAAATTAAACTCATATTTGACGACCTACTGGATCTTGGAATTTCCACTGAAAGCCTGCAGCGGGTTTACGCACCTGTCGGGCTAAATATCAACTCGAAAACCGTGCCAGAAATCGCGGTGAGTATTGCATCACAGATCATCCAGATCCGTAACGCAGCTGAAAATGTTCATACCGTCGACGCACAACCTGAGAGAATGCCTACAGTTAAGGTCGCAGGAGCGTAGATATGAATGATGTTCATGTAAAAGATGACAAATTTTATAACCTCTCCGAAGTCATTGGGGCTGTGAAAAAGACGCTTGACCTTGTGAGTGAGAAGTCTAATAAACACAACGAACTTCGTTATTCATCCACGGATGTTTATTGGCTTTTGTATGATATGCTACAGTATATCAACAGAAATGTGCCCGGTGAATTCTCACTCTTCCAAACCCAAAAAGGGGTTTATCGGATAAAATATACGGTTGAAGATAAAGCGAAACAGAGGTCGAGCCGAAAACTAAAAGCAGAGGTAAACCGAACAGCACGTTATCTGGAAGAATTGACCGGTAGACGACCACCGTGGGGTGATAAAACGTAAGGGCATCTAATGGGGAATCTATAGGAATAAATTTAAGGAGAATATTTCGTGAAGCAGGAATCCAAGGTAACAGTTGAAGATATTGAGATGTCCGTGGAGGCATTAGATGCCCAGAAAGCCGCGGACGTCTTTGAAGAGCACGGATGCCTTGTCGTCCGTGGGCTAATGGCACCTTACATTGAGGCCATCTATCAGGATATCGAGACTGCTGCTGCAGAATCGATAGCACTGCTTGACAAAGCAGAACGGATTGTTGAAGGGTGGCGTACCCCGAATGGCACGCTACTCCTACCTGCACCAAAAGGCTACAAACGCGATAAACAGATCATGGTGTTAGCGTTGAACTATCAGACGAGTGCAGCGTTTTTCCAATCTGCTTTCGATGAAGCCACAGCCGATATCGTTGAGGCAATCTTGGGACCGAATGTAGAGATATTTGGTAACGGACAGTGTCTCTATAAGGAACCGGTTGGTGGTCATCCGAAACACCTGCATCAAGATTCCGCATATTTTGAACATCGCTATCAAGGCCCCGTGGGTATTCTGAACTATGTTGTAGATACGGATTTGATAAATGGTGCGTTACACGTCGTGCCGGGATCGCATCGACTCGGGCAGCTCAAGCATATTGATACCTTCTCACACCTCGGTCTGGAAGAGGATGAGTGGCCCTGGGAGAGGGCACTCCCAGTTGAAGGCAAAGCTGGTGATTCAATCTTCTTTAACGTCAAGACTGTACATGGTTCCAAACAAAATATGTCCGACAAACCGCGCCCGGTTTTCATTAACCGTTACCGGCGAACAGACGACTTTGTAGTCATCGGTGGGACAACGGCAACAAACCGGGCAGAAGCCGAGAAACGGGCAGCTGCGACTGAGGAAGCAAAAAAATCCAATAGTGATCGAGGCTTGATGTTGCGCGGGTTCCGTCCATTTCGTGAATGAAAAATGTCCTCTTCCCTACAATTGATACAACATCAGGTAAATCAATACACCAGTTACCGAGACATACAGCCAGACCGGGAAGGTTATCTTTGCGATGCGGCGGTGTGCATCAAACCGTTCACGCCATGCCAAGTAGAGGGTCCGCAACGCCAGTGGCACTATCACAAACGCCAAGATAATATGAGAAATTAGGATGGTAAAGTAGACGGGACGAATCCATCCCTGCTTTGTAAACGGCTTCGAGCCAGCGTGATAGTGGTAAATAACATAGCATATCAGGAAAAGTATAGATACGCCAAAAGCCGAGAGCATGCAATTTTTATGTGCTGTAATTTTCTGTTGACGGATTTGCACATACCCTATTGTCAGTAGGATGCCGCTTATTGTGTTTAGTGTTGCATTGATCGTTGGTAGATCTGAGATTTCAAGCATGTTTTCTTCCTATATCCTTGCTTCGGCACAATGGCGTGTGCCGGCTACTTTCTACCGGGGCCATCGATGCGCCTATGCACCCTTAGCGTTCTCCAACGCAAATTCCCACCGTTGACACCATGTCTCATATTTCGTATTGGCGGCTTCGGGCAGCAAACGACTCCGCATAAGGAACGCGGGGAAGTGGGGTCTTCCTGTGGGTTGATAGACATGGTGGTACCGTAGATCGAAACTCCACCGGATGCTGTTCGCTTCATTTAAACGCATGATTGCGTACTCCTTAGTATATATGCTATCCCCATCGCTGTTCTGGTGGATCAAAGACAAACCCGTGGAAAAACTTTCGCTGTTCTGGTGAGAGTTTCTTATTGTAGAAGTCTTTCGGATACCCCCAATGTTCTCGAGAGGCGATCATCCACGGATGTTCGTAGGCGTAATAGAGCATTTCCCTACATCTTTCCTGTTGGGTGAAGATGCCAGCAGAATGCCAAACGGCGTTATGGAACAGAATCGCACTTCCCGGTGGAGCGCATACCTCGAGTGCGCCGGGATATTCATAAGGATACCGCAGGTCTTCGTGATTCGGGTCATACATCGCCGTATGGCTACCCGGTAAGAGCCACAGGTTTCCCTGTCCGCCCTCTGTCATATCTGTCAGATAGTAGCCGATTTTAAGCTGCAAAAACGGAATAGGACGTAGGTTACGATAACCTTCGTCGTGTCCATCGATGTGCCAGCCCATCTGACGATCTATTAAGTCCGAAGCGTGTTCAACGATAGCATCCGAGGCGTGATGGTGAGGCATCTTATTGAGCAACCCCGTGACGTACGGCAGGATTGGTTGCCAATCTAAGAGTTCTAAGAACGCCGGATGATCACCGAGGATATAGAAGATACGGGTGCTTTTCTCACCATGGATATGGGTCATAACGGTTTCGGTTATCCCTTTCTCCTCATATTCTCTCCGTTTTTCTATAACTTCAGCGAGAGCACTCCTGAGCGTTGCAACGTGTGAAGGCGTAAAAAAATCCTCTAAAACGAGATAGCCGTTGTTTTCAAAGAAAAATCGTTGGGCATCAGTCAGTTCATAGGACATACAGTACGCCCCCTTTTTAGCTTAGATTGAACAACTTTATAGCGTTTTCACTGAAAATGCATGCTTTATCTGCTTCAGGGATGGACATTGCCTCAATTAAACGGACAAATCGTGGCATATCCACCCACGGGTGATCTGTTCCAAATAGCAGCCGATCCGCGCTAGAATATTCATAAGCGTATTGCAGTGCTTGTCCCGATGGCGACACAGTGTCCATATAGATACGTTGCAAATACACGCTTGGGGGTCGTGTTATATTTTCTCTGGCTCTGCCGAGGACTTCTGTCTGATGGTCAATCCTGCCGCTCATATAAGGTAAAATGCCGCCGACGTGCGGCATCACGATTCGCAGATCCGGGTGACGTTCGAGAATACCACTCAGGATCAACCGGAGTAGTGCAAAGCTGTTATCGACCTGTAACCCCATCATACCAATCATCCAATGGTCTTTAATAGCCTCACCCCATGTCGGAACGGTCGGATGCATCACAATCGGCATGTGCAATGTTTCAGCGTATGCATAGATCGGTTCAAAGTCTGGCGCGTCAACAGGTTTTCCGCCGATGTGAGAATAGAGCATTATCCCTCGGAACCCGAGTCCTTTCACTCGCTCTATTTCTGTGATAGCTTCATCTGGGTTTTGCCACGGCAGGCATGCCAATCCCGCGAATCGATGTGGGTAGGCATCCACAAGTTCGGTGATGGCATCGTTGATTGCTTGCGCGCCTTTGTTCCCTAATTCAGCAGCGAGCATGCAAGGTGGGGGGATATTGGTGCTGAGGAGTGCCATATCGACACCCGCTGCGTCCATGTCTTTGAGTTTGCGTTTCGGATCGTAGACTTCATCTTGTAAGCGAAATGTTTGGACATCACCGTACCTAACCACAGCCTCACTGCCGCGCCGGACAACTTGAGGGGGGTGTGGATTCTGTGCAAGAATTTCGATATAGGCTTTTGGGAATATATGGCTCTGACAGTCAATTCGCATTTTTCAAGTCAAAAGTCTTTGGTTTTCGTATATCTTTTAGTATGCCATGATTAATCATTTTTTTCAAGGCATCTTTTTTCTTAGCCCACTTATCGTAAATTCTGCCCCCCTGCTGGTGAGGTCTCTTTGCGGAAACACCCAATCGAAAACATCTGGCCACTGCCCTTCCAAAAATCTTGCGTTTAGAGGCAGTTTATGTTAGCCTATAGAATACGGTGACGCACCGAAAATCGAACAGGTTTGGCGCGCTCCTTCTTTCCTGACGAAGTTTGTAGTGTTATGACTTATAATAGGACTCACGCAGGAGGCTTTTTTATAGCATAATCTATTCGGGTGTGCTACAAATCTTACGGCATCAACCTTCGGGGCAAGCTCGGCTGCGATAATCCCCTCTGCGAGTCCTGATGAGTCTTCTTGACGGGTTTTTCGTTTAAGTAATGATATGCGGCTCTCTTGTCATTGAGAGCTTATGACAATCGTAAGGGTTGGGTTACCCAATCTTTACGATTGTCTCAAAAATTTGGTGAAAACATTATTTCCCCGAAACCTCTCAAAGCGAAGACAGCGAAGAGCAAAACGATACTGAAAATGCGAATGTGTCTCATTAGAATGTCCTCCCTTTAGTGTGTGCCTCGGTTCAGGCTTAATAGGTTTTTCATTCAGAAACGCATCCCATCGCGCGCGGTGTGCTGCTCTCTTTGCTCTGAGTGTCTTTATTTTTTCTATAGTATTCGAACGGTCGAATAGGCTGAGTTTTTTCAGATTTCTGTCTTTAAACGCCTATTCGCTCGTATTTTACCAGAACCCAAATTAGGATAGCGTCCCTGTCTTTGTGCGCCAAAAAAATAAAACCTATTGTTTTCTTGACGAATTTCCAGAAAAGTGTTAGACTGGGCGATAATCAAACAAAGATGCGATAAGACGGGTATGAAGGAACGCTATCTCATCATTTTACTGAAATCCATCCTATTTTCAAATATGATGACAGGAGATGAATAATGCAAATTCGCAGATGCCCCCAATCACAAATGAACAAGTTTTGCTACTCTGCAATAATCTTAGCACTCATCGGATTCGGGTTTGGCACAGCAGACGCACAACAAAATATCGCACAACAGGCCTATGCCATCTTTCAACAGAACTGCCTAAACTGCCACGGAGAAGATGGAGCTTATAGAGAAAACCTCGTCATTACATCGGCACAACGGTTGATTGCTACTGGAGCCGTCATGCCTGGGGATCCCGATAACTCCGAGTTCTATAAACGGT
This sequence comes from Candidatus Poribacteria bacterium, assembly GCA_965202725.1. Lineage (GTDB taxonomy): Bacteria > Poribacteria > WGA-4E > WGA-4E > WGA-3G > WGA-3G. Next base: position 626,058 of record OZ241845.1, on the reverse strand, counting down.
TGATTGAAGACACCCCTGAGAAACCCCAGATGCCTTGGAACCGCCCGCCATTGACACAGCCCGCGGTGAACACGATCCAGCGCTGGATTGCCGCAGGGGCACCCGGCTGGACGCTCCAGCACGATGTCGACTTCATCGGGACGGATGTGATGTTGACGGCGATAGAGAAGCATCTGAAAACACTTGATGCTTTTGACCGTCCCCACGCCCGTTATTTTACAACCACACATCTCTATAATGCGGGTGAAAGACCCGAAGCCCTCAGGGCGTATCACGTCGCCCTCTCTAAACTCGTCAATAGCCTCTCCTGGGGATCCCAGATTATTAACCCGGAACCCATTGACGGCGCGGCTGATACAGTTTTCTACATCGACCTGCGGAACTACGAATGGGATAGGCGCGAGGTATGGCCACAGATTGAACAGGCATACCCCTATATGATTGATTTTGATGAGGTTAGGCAAGCGAATCTGCATAGCAAACTCGCGAACCTCCGGCAAGAAATGGCATGTGCGGTGCCGATGATGTATGCGGATTGGTTTCTTGCGACTGCTTCGCTGCCGCCGCTCTACCACGATATCCTGGCACTCCCTGAAACCGAACGAGAACTCGAGCGAGAGTTAGGAGTAGACGTGGAACGCAATCTGCAAAGTGCACCGGGGGTTCGCGTCTGGCGTGCGGGGACGAACGACTCGGGTGTCTCGAACCACAACCGCGTTGTAGAACGACACAGTTCCCCGTATGGAGCCTATTGGAAGAGTCACGACTTTGCGAGTAGCGTGGGGGTGAAAAATATCTTCACGCATCCGCTGTCTTTTGATCGAGATGGAGGTGAGGTGATCTTCAACTTGCCGAACGGTTTACAAGCTTACTATATCTCGGACGGTTTAGGCAATCGGATAGATGTTGCACCGAGGGAGATCGTTTCTAATCCTGCAGCGCGGGATCCGGCTGTGCGGAATGGTATTTCGTGTATCGGTTGCCACACGGAGGGGATGAAGGAGTTTGAGGATGGCGTTCGGTCTGTCGTGGAGCAGCTGGTGGATCCGGGTTTCGACAGAGATCATGCGTTGCGTTTGTATGTATCGCGAGGGGAGATGGATCGTCTGGTGAGAGAGGACACCCGACGTTATCGTGATGCTCTGGAGGCGACGGGCGGTGTATTTGGGGGTATAGAGCCTGTGCATCGATTTTCTGAAGCGTTTTATGGAGATATTGGAGCCTCGTATGCGGCTGCGTCTGTCGGTTTGGAAAGAGCAGTGTTCCTTGCGAAAGTTGCGGAGAAACCAAGCTTACAACGTTTCGGCTTAGCCGGGCTGATCATTGGCGGGAATGTGAAACGGGATGTGTGGACATCCAATTTTGCGGCTGTCGTTGCTTGTTTGTATGGCGATGCGTGTGTAATGCTCCCTGTTCCTGAGCCTAATCGGGATAATTCTGGTAGTGCTATAGTTCGGATTCCTGACTCCAACCTCCGTGCAGCTATTGCAGAGAGGCTTGGTAAGGCCCCCGGAACCCCAATTACCGCAGAGGAAATGGCAACTCTGGAACGTCTTAGTGCATGGGATATGGGTATTAGTGATTTGGCGGGACTTGAGTTCGCAACAAACCTGGACACTTTACTAATAGGTCACAATTCTATACCCGACCTATCCCCGATTGCGGGTTTAACTCAAATGAGTCAGTTGCGGATACCAAGGTGTAAGATTTCGGATATTTCACCACTTATACAACTAAAAAATTTAGGTTCGCTTGAAATATATGGGAATGAAATCTCAGACATCTCACCCCTGGCAGGGATGACAAACTTACATTGGTTATCTATGTATAACAATCCAGTCTCAGACCTCTCACCGCTTGCTAATTTGAAAAATCTGAGGGGAATGAGAGTCAGTGTTGTAGGAGACGGCGATCTGTCTGCGATAGCAGAATTAACTGACTTGGAAAATCTTTACTACTGGGGTTCTGGTAATCCTGTCCCTGATCTGTTTCCGCTAACGAAATTGCCAAAACTGAAAAACATAGATATCCGTGGTGAAGGGACTATGAACCCATCACCTTTAGCAGGACTGACGGCTGTGAAAGAACTATGGCTATCTGACTGTGGAATCTCTAACCTCTCATTCTTAGAAAAACTAACCGGCTTGGAACGATTAAACCTTGAACGTAACAATATCTCGGACATATCACCTTTAGCGGGATTAACCAATTTGAAATGGATAGATCTTAGGGAAAACATAATATCCGACTTTTCACCTTTGGCAGGGCTAGCCAAGACTACCTCTATCTCTCGAGCCTTTAACCCTGGAGCCCCAGTAGGGGGTCCTAAAATAGAAGGCCCCTGGTTATGGGCGACAGTATCGGGGAAACGCCTTACAGACAGGACGGATTTGTTGGCAGAAGTTAGTAGCGGTAGTGTAACAGAGGACCGTATTGCTAATTTCGGTGCATCAGAAGGTATGCTTGTAGGAAACAACGTATGGACAGCACACAGAATCCCGCCTGAAGGAAGTAATAATATCAATCAAATGTTAGCATCCGATGGTATCGATCCGGATGAGAACAACCAAGTTATCTATGGTTCTATCATATTGAATTCACCCAGCGAACAGGACACAACTATGTTTGTTGGCAGTGATGATGCCGTCAAGGTTTGGCTTAATGGTGAGTTGGTTTACAAGGCGCTTGTTTGGTTTGACAGGATTCACGATTATCAAGATTTTTTTCCCGTGAGGCTAAAACAAGGTGCGAATACGCTGTTAGTCGCGATTGACAACCGCACCGGTAATGAATGGGCCGGATTTTTTGGTTTTCAAGAAGGCACAAAGTATACAGCTCTACCCTTTAATAACAGGCTCCTTCTTTCTACAGATACTACAAGCGTCCACATTGACGATACATTCATCATCCGTATCAATCTCCAAGATGTTACCGATTTAGCGGGATGGCAATCTGATATTGTCTTTGATCCAGCTGTGCTTGAAGCGATTGAGGTGAATGAAGGTAATTTTCTAAAGCAAAAAGGTGGAACAACCTTCTTCCGGAAAGGAACTATTGATAATCGATACGGTAAAATCAGGGGTGTTAGTTCAGCGAGGCTCAATGGAGACGTAGTCAATGGTACAGGAACGCTGCTTTCGGTGACCTTCTCAGCCAAGGCAATTGGTGAAAGTCTATTGACGTTGAATAACTTCCAGTTCGGTTCCGGGACCGGAGAGGACATCCCTATTCAACTGTTGGAAAGCGCTGTTTACGTAAAAGGGAAGCACGCTGTTGGCGATGTGAACCGAGATGGACAGGTGAGTATTTTGGATATGATTCTGGTTGCACAACATTTTGGTGAAAATACGCATGTCAACTCTGCTGTTGACGTAAACGACGATGGTGTTGTCGATATCCTTGACCTCATCATTATCTCACAACACTTGGGTGAATTAACTGCGGCTGCCCCTTCCATGATAGCAGCTGGAGTAAACCCTGCGATGATACAAGACTGGATAGAACGTGCACAAGTAGAAAATGACGGCTCTATCGCCTTCCGAGAAGGTATTGAGAACCTTCAACGCCTCTTAGCATTGCTGATTCCGAAAGAGACAGCACTGCTCCCTAACTATCCGAATCCGTTCAACCCAGAGACGTGGATACCGTATCGGCTCTCCGAACCTGCGGACGTGACCTTGTGTATCTATGCTGTGAATGGCGCATTGGTTCGGAATTTAGCATTGGGGCAGATGCTTGCTGGTATCTATGAATCTCGGACGCGCGCGGCTTATTGGGATGGTAAAAATGACGTGGGTGAGCCTGTTGCGAGCGGTGTCTATTTCTATACACTCACCGCAGGCGATTTCACGGCAACGCGAAAGATGCTGATTCGGAAATAAGTATGTCTTTGAGTTTCGGCTATGGAAGGTTTACATACTTCCAATTCTATCATCTAAAAAAGGCTACCGGGAGACGCTCTTTGTGGGATGCATTGCCGCCTGTGGGCGATTTTTTCGCCCACGGATATGGACACCACCCACAGGACTACCGAGATTAGCAGCGAAAGCAGTCAAATGAGTGTAAAAACACCTACGAAGGACCAGAACTTCACGGGATACAAAACCTCTTGAAACAACATATATGAGGGTTTCGTTTAAGTAACGTTAGCACAGGGTGCTATCTCCTGTGCTGTGGATTCCATTTGATCACATAATTAGACGGTATCTCTCGGACGAACATGGACGACGCGCGATCCCTATCCCCGAAGCGATATGTGACGGAACTGAGATAAAGTTGTGCTTGTGCCCGGGTCATCCCGACATAGAAAAGGCGGCGTTCTTCTTCAAGTTCTGCTTCCGTACTTTCCTGTCGCTGTATCGGAAAACTCCCCTCCTCCATACCCATAATAATGACGATCGGAAATTCTGTTCCCTTCGCTGCGTGCACCGTCATTAACGTCAGCTGCTCCGTCTTGTCGTCAAGTTCATCGCTATTCGTGAGCAGCTTCTGATAATCCAAGAAGTCGGTGAGGCTATTGGTATCACTCATTGATTCAAAATGAAGCGCGGTGTTCGTAAACTGAATACGCCGCTGCCGCCACGCAGAGTCTTCTGGGAACTCTGGTGCGAAGCCGTCTTGTAATTCTGCCATATAGGCTGTTGCTTGTGCTATCTCTGCTAATTCCAGCGGGAAGCGATCCGGCAATTTGGTGTCGTGTGTCTGGGCGAAACGTTTCGCAGCATTGAGAAACGCGTCCGTTTCAGTTAAGGTTCCCTCAGGAGGAGCTGACTCTGATAGCGATGCCTCGGTTTGGGCGAGGATACCGATACCGACGAGGGGTAGGAGGTCGGTCAGAGATCTTACCTCGCGTTTGTAAGCATCAATTTTGATGAGCTCTTTAAAGATTTCTCGATTCACCCTAACATCTTCCAAAGCGCTGTGTAAGCGCCCGTGTTCGATGCCAAATTTTTCGGCGAGCGCCCCTATACTGCACCTTTGTCGTGGGAAAAGCCTTCGCGCCGTGGCAAGCGTATCATAATGCGGGGCAGACAAATCCCGACTCAAGTACCGTCTGAGGTCCCGGGCGAGGATCGGATTATCATATTTCTCTACGTTGTGTCCAATCAAGATCCGGTCTTGGATGAACCCCATGAGCTCCGGCAAAACTATTTCAATTCCCGGAGAGTCTTTGACAGTTTCTGCGTCGATTCTATGCATGCGCGTGGCGGCACGTGGAATGCGGCCACCGGGTGGCTTTACCAATCGATAAAACCGTTCGACCTCATCCCCGATGATACTGAGTCGTTGTGCTGCGATCTCAACAATCTCTGCGGTTTTCGGATTGATGCCAGTCGTTTCCATATCATAAACGACCATACCTGCCATGTTAGGACTTTCAAAGCGATTAATAAGCCGTTGGCAAAGTTTGAGCGCCGCGATACTCCGAACTCCCTCAGGTCCAAGATCAATCGCATCTGTATTTATAGTATCTGCAGTTCCAATCAGAACTGTCCGCGCGTCTCTCTCACTTTCCCCGATTTCCACAAAGTCGCCAATGAGCACATGGAGTCCATTTGTCATCTGTGTCACATCGTTTTCATCAGGCGGTAGGAATTGAAGTCGCACCGTGCGATGCAGATAGGTTTCAAGCGTCTGATGGATAATGTGTGCCGCGCAGTATTCATCAATTCCATGAGTGGCAATAATTTGAATCGGTTCCTCTAGGTCGAGGGCACTATAGAGTACATCTTGTGCCGTTGTGAGATTCGCCAGTTCGGGTTGTTTTTCGATGACCTCTAATTCTTTCGGGCGGTAGGGTGAACGCGCCTGTTCCAAAGTGTCAAAGAGGTTTTGGGTGATTTTATTAACCTTTTCGCCTTCAATATCAGTTGATAAATTCTCAAGTCGGGTCCAGAATTGGCGGACATTTCGGCGTGTCAGAGGGCCAACCTCCTGTGGATATGCCTCGATATTTTTCAGGAGTTCGATGAACGTAATGTGTTCACGCTGTGCGAGCCACTTCAGGCGCACCCATGTCAGGTCATCAATACAGGTCTCAGGAAAATTGATCGCACGTTCCAAATCTTGTGGGAGTTGCCACTGGATAAAACGGAGATACGCGAGAATGCTCTTACTGTTTCCTTCGCCAAAGGAATTCATTGGCTGAACCCTCTGAAAGTTGATGCCTGCATGTCGGAGCTGCTCGGCCAAAACGTCTGCGAGTCTATGTGTTCGATAAAAGATTGCTATATCCCGGTAAGAGTAGTTACGTTGTGTTACCAAGTTCTCGATAACATTGATAATCCCGAGTGCTTCTGCGACGGGTGTATCGAAGGTATAATGGAAAATATCGCGCCCGACATCTTTGTGCGTTCTGAGCGTGTGTCGTTTTTGTCGTTTTGTATTTTTGGAGATGACTTCCTCTGCGGCTCGCAAAATCTTCTCACTGCATCGGTAGTGATCATCCAATGTGAGGGTCTCTGGGGTGAAATCGACTGTGAAATCTGCAATGTACTGTTGATTCGACCCGCGCCAACTATAAATCGCCTGATCTGCGTCAGCGACTACCATCAAGTTCCCCTCCGGTGGCGGGCAGAGCCATTGGAGTAAACGATACTGCACATCGTTCACATCGTGATATTCATCAACAAGGACATAGGCGATTTCCTTGCGATAGGCTGCTCTCACCTCTTCTACCTGTTCAAGCAGTTCGACAGTTTTCACAAGCAGATCGTCAAAATCGAGGGCATCGTATTCGTCAAGTTTGTTCTGATAAACCTGCAGTACGTTTCTGATGTTTTCAATAGTTCCAGATTTATGAATATCCGAGGTATCCGCTGCATCAACAGGATTCTGTAGCTTACATTTGGCACTGCTAATGGTGTTGCGCAGCGACCAGGTCGGATAGTCGTCAGGATCAAGACTTAACTCACGGACGCTTTCTGTTAGAACCTCGTCTTGGAACACTTGATCAAAGATGGTGAAGTTTTCACTCAGCCCAATGTGTGTTGCATGTTTTCGGAGGACTTTGACACAAAAAGCATGGAAAGTGCAAGCCTTGACGCTGGATCCGTGCGGTTCACCGATTTCACTGTTGATGCGTGCTTGTATCTCTTCGGCAGCTTTGTTCGTAAAGGTAATTGCAAGGATGTTCTCAGGCTTGATATGGTGTTCACGAATTAAATAAGCAATACGGTGTGTGATGACTTTTGTTTTTCCCGTACCAGGGCCTGCGATGACGAGAAGGGGACCATCTTTATGTGTAACCACTTCTCTCTGTTTTTCGTTTAATTCATCAAGAATGTTCATATAATTTCCTCACGGTGCATCCTGGCTAAAGAGGTTCGCATTGCTTTGGGTGTTTTGTGCAATACGGGGGCCAATCCGAGGCCCTAACGTTGACGTGGGGGTTGACGACTGAATACGAAACTTAGGGTATTATACCTGATTTGCGGCGAAAAATCAATACCTTTTTTCGGGTTTATCAGTCATTTGCCAGCCATCCTTCAGGGAAATACAACCCATTTAACTTAGCAAGGAGAAAAATGAAATATTTGAACGTATCGAAAAACGCAGTCTTTATGGGCATATTAATCTCTTTAATTTCTGTCTGTGGCTGTGAGAAAATTACGACTATGCTCCCTCCGGTTCAACCAGAAATGATGGAAACCGCTCCTGTTCGGGTGAGTTTCCTCTATCCAGGCGATTGTCTTGGTGATTCTTCTTATTGTGATATACTTCATAGGGGGGCACAGAAGGTTAAAATGAAACTCGACGTTGAGGTAACCGAAATGGTGAGCAATTCTGATACCTGGGACATGCAGTTACGGGCCGCCGCTGAGAGTTCTAGTTTAGTGATTACCTCCGGTTACCAAATAGGGGAGCCCGTTTCACGCGTGGCACCAGAGTTTCCTGAAGTGATGTTTGTTATTTTCGATGCTGCGGTGGATCTTCCCAATGTAGCCTCTTTTACGTACAGCGTAAACGAAGCAACATTTTTACTGGGAGCGGTCGCTGGGTTAAAAACGCAGACAGGGAAAGTCGGCTACCTCGGTGGGGCGAACGTCCCCTTCTTACACGAGTTTGAAGCCGGTTACATTGCGGGTGTTAAGGCGGTCAATCCAGACGCAGAAATTATCAGGAGCTATGTCGCTGATAATGAGCAGGGCTTCTACCAACCCGAGGTCGGCAAGACGCGCGCTTTAACCCAATATGAACTCGGTGTCGATATAATCTACGCGATGGCAGACCAATCTGGGCTCGGGGCTGTCGAGGCCGCGAAACTCGCCGAAGGTCGATATGTGATATGGAATTACATTGATATTACCGATATGGCACCCGGTGTTATCTTGACAGCCCTGAGAATAAATATCGACGAGGATGCCTACGGTGCTGTCGAGGCATTCACAGCTGGACAGCTTATGCCAGGTGTCCGTTCACTCGGTCTTGCCGATGGCGAGAATATGGGCTATATCCTTTCGTTTGAACACATCTCCGAGGAACTCCACGAAAAAGTTTCGGCATTAAGAGCAGCTATTATTGAGGGCGAAATTACTGTGCCGACGGTACCGTAACCTCCCCCCCAAGCTCACAGTAAATTCCCCGTAAGATAGGTAGGTGCGGTTTCTAACCGCACCGTTTTCGTTTTATAGCCTTGCTTTTCCAGTCCCCATCGGTTGCATCCTTAACAGGATTCCCCAGCCTTACCGATATACCTCGTTGCGGAAGATTCCAAGCTTTCGTCTGCTTACGGCTGAGTATCCGTATTAACAGGTGGTTCGTCGTTGCTTAGGAACCGTTCAATGGTATTAATCGTTGCTGGGCGCGTGCGGAAGTCAGCGACCCACGGTTCGCGGAAGTATACCTGCTTTTCGCGAGGTAACGCTAAAAGCACTTCAGGCGGAATCCGTAGCCGGTGCCAGTGGGTCGCGAGGTGCGCGTATGCGTTTAGCATTGCTACGCGCGGGGTCTCACGTTGCCATACAGGCCCAGCATGACACAGGTTTTCCGTGAAGAAAATTGCGCTCCCAGCAGGACATTCATACGTCATCAGAAATGGGCTCCGTTTCCCTTCCTCTAACGACATGTGGTCGGGATGCATCGGGAAGTTAGCTTTGTGACTACCGGCTATGAAGTGTGTCGCACCGTCCTTTTTGGAAATATCCGTGAGTTCAAAGACGACGCGCACCATTCCGGCGTGAATCCGTCCGTTATGGACGCGGTATCCGAAGATCGGATCACCTTGTTGCGGGCCACCACCGTGGAGTCCCCCGTGTTCCTGTCCTTTGTTGCGCCAGACAGAAAAACAGTTCTCCATCCGAACATCGGGGCCGATGATTTCATGTAAGACATCAAGGACTTTGGGATGATCAATAAGGATGCTCGCGGGGCCGCCCGGCACGGCTCGGTGTTCCGGCGGTAACGCCTCTGGGTTGTGATGTATCTGATCAATCTGTTCAACGATTGCGTCGACTTCATCGCATTCAAGGATTGCAGGCCGGACAAGGAACCCGGTTAAGTCAAATCGAAATTTTTCTTCATCTGTCATCGGTTGACATCTCCTTTAGTGCTATGGTGCTATTTTCCCTATGCACCTCCTGGACTGCATCAACCAGTTTATCGGCACCGAATCGCACGACATCCGTTGCAGGTAACCCGGTTTCTGCTTCTGTTGCCCGGATAGCGTCTCGTGCCGCCGATTCGGATACGTCAAAACAGTTCAACGCTAGGCCGATCACTTTGGCAGGTTTTATCGGTGCCGCCATCGCTTCGTACTGGGCTATCATCTCAGGCAGCGATGGCAACGGCACTGTATATCGAGCCACTGTATCTCGTGAGGGCTGATGACAGAATATCATCGCATCCGGCAGACTCCCGTGGAGGAGGCTGAGCGTTACGCCAGAGTATCCGGGATGCACCAGGGCCCCTTGTCCTTCAACGATAAGCAATTCATGATTTTTCGCACCTTCAAGCACAATCTCCTCCGCTGCACCGGCAGTGAAATCAGAGATAACAGCATCAATTGCGATCCCCCAGCCCCACACCATAATTCCGTTTTGGCCTGTTGGGCAGAATTCTGCGTTCACACCACGCCCCCGGATGGCGTTTGTAACCTCTATACCGGATAGCATTTTACCCACGCGGCAATCTGAACCGACAGTTAGAATGACCGTGGCATCAACATCAGCGGCTTTGCACGTCGCAACGGGTAGATTGGCCGGGGGTTTTCGGGCATCCCATAGGATCACATCGTGCGCGGCTGCGATTTCGGACAGCTCTGCATCTGCACTCAGGAATTGGTGCAAGCCGCTCATGATGTGTAGCCGGTTGTGTATTGCTTCGTGAAGGGTTGCACGCCACGCCTGCGGTAATTCCCCCCCCGGTGGGGCGATACCGATGGCGAGCATCGTCGGATGGAACCGCATCGCTTCAGCAAGATTGTTGACAACTGGAATGCCTTCACCAATCTCAATAACTTCGCTCACATCTCTCCCCGCATTGTCACTATCGATAACCGCGACGACATTCTCAGGGAGATAACGCACGAGAACTGTAGCCGTCTTCGAGTCAAGGACACCGAATGCACCTTCGGCGAGAATCGCAATTTTATGTGATTTCGGTTGTAATTGCTTTACCATTTTTTGTCTGTCATTTCGTGCAGATCGGGATACGCTGATAGGTTAGCATAAATCAAAATCGATTTCAAGGAAGAGCCCGCACCTATAGCATCGGTGCCAATCTTGACATAGTGGGAAACGGGGAGCATCCTTGCGATGAGGGTTTCAGCGTCTCTGGCGACGAGCGCCTCAAAATAGGCTTTGACGGTATCATGTGCATTCGGCATCGTGGATCCCCGTGAGGGCATTCCATAAAGCGACACTCATCTGTTCACACGCTTGGAGAATAGCAGCGTGTAGCTCCGGGGGCACTTCAGCCATCCGCTCAAGCAGCATTTCCGGTTCACGATCATTGCGAGCATGCGTTTCAAAATAGGGTTCTACTGTCTCCGGGAGTTGGTAGAACGTTTTCAGTCCTACTAATTTCGATTGTGTTGTTGCGGGTTGTTGTGCCTCAAAGGCATAAAGGGCACCGAGTGCTGTAGCGTGTTCGGCGAAGAGCGCGGTTGCGGTTTCGACGAGCGTTTTGACTTGCGGAATGGCTGCCTCAGCAATGTGGGTGTCGAGGCCGGCAGCGAAGGCTGCCCATAGGTCGGTATGTTCTATCTCTTCTGCTGCAGTTTGGGTATCCCCGATTGTTTCCCATCCGTGTGGCACGGTGGCGATAAAAGCCCCATATTCCTGTGCATAAGAGCGCAGTGCTTCCATCGGCAATTCGCCGGCGCGCCAGGCTTGATAAAACGGGTGGTTGAGTAAGTTGTGCTCTGTGATTTTACGGTCTAATGCGTGTTTGAAATCCATTGCGTTGCTCCTTAAACACAACAGCGCCGGCAGACGGGGTTCCCTATTCGGAAAGCCGGAGCCCCCGCCCCGTCTGTTCCTCGGAAACGATGCCGATGCGGAGTGTATAAAATTCTAAAATCTACCCTAGTATAGCAGACAATAGACCTTGGTGTCAAGGCGTGGTTTTGCGATTTAGACTTGACAAACGTGGTGTATTGATGTATCATTAAAACCGATGTTCAAAAGTTTTTGAAAAAGCATGGGGGTGCTTAAGCATGCGAGGCAGAGAGGGCAAAGCTCACATTTCAAGCGTGGTGTTGTTGTGGATGTTGCCGGTTTGTGATGGGTGGCGTTGTGCTTTTCTGTCTCCGTGCGTCTTGAGCATGTCTAACGAGGCGTGCCCCCCCCCCCGCTTCACACGCGTTAAGTAATTTAATTCACATCTTACTTCACCAAACCGCGTCAGCGTTTGTGGCTGTTGCGGTTTTTTCGCGCCTGCACATGCCTCTGCACGTTGCGGGCTATTTTTGTTTCCGAATGCCTAAGGCTAATTTGCCAGGCTGGCCGCGCTCCCCCGGTAGGTGTGAGTGTTTACGAAAGGAGATATGAATGAATCAAACAAGTTTTGTCTATAGGTGTGCGCTGTTGCTGGTTCTGTTGGTGTGCTGTCCGACTTTCATCGGCTGTCCGACAGCAGAGGATAACATGGAAGATGATGTCCTCCAGCCGACCGATCCTGTCACGGAAGACCTGGCGGGCGATGGCCAAAGGCTCCCGAAACGTATAACGACCCCTACAGATGGTCGTGCCATGGTGCTGATCCCTGCGGGTACGTTTGAGATAGGTAGCAACGGTCCGGAAGCTCGGCCGGATGAACAGCCTGTTCACACTGTGTTTGTGAGCGCATTCTACATGGATACACATGAGGTGACGAATGTGGCTTACCAAAGATTTGTGTTGGCGAATCCAGAGTGGCAGAAGGATCGTATTGCTGCGAAATACCATAATGGATGGTACCTACTTGATTGGACTGGCAACAACTATCCTGAAGGTAAAGGGGATCATCCTGTAGTGAATGTAAGTTGGTATGCTGCGATGGCGTATGCGCAGTGGGCAGGCAAACGTTTGCCTTCTGAGGCGGAGTGGGAGAAAGCGGCACGTGGTGGTTTGGTAGGTATGAAGTATGCGTGGGGTAATGAGATCTCATCGGCTGATGCGAACTACCATTGGAATGTAGGGGATACGACGGGCGTAGGTGCCTACGCTGCGAATGAGTATGGTTTATACGATATGGTGGGTAATGTATACGAGTGGTGTTTGGATGCGTATGATGAGGATTTCTATTCTCATTCTCCTGGTCGCAATCCGCTCAGTGGTGTGAATAGTATGTCGATGGCGGACGTAGGCTTATTATTAGATGACTACTTAAATGTTAAGTCTTCTCGTGTCTTGCGGGGCGGCTCCTGGCTCGCTAATACACGGTTCGTTCGGGTCGCTAATCGCTTCTACCTTACGCCTTCGACTGCGGCCAACGCCACCGGTTTTCGTTGCGCGAGGGCTGCTGTAACCCCTTAACACTTAACAACTTAACCCCTTATACCCCCACATCTGCAACGCAGATGTGGGGGCGGCCAAACTCTGATTTATACTTAACTTATAATTACCATTTGTCATCTTATGTTGTAGCATGGTTTCCTGTTAGGCTGTGGCGAGAGAGATGGCGTTGGCGCTGAGAATTTCCTTGACTGCTTCCGTGCCGGATTGTAAAATGGCATTGGTTCAAAATGCCTGTGGCGTTCGGACGGATTGCGTCGACCCCGTTGGCTTTTGTCCACGCCGTGCATTCGGTAAGCCTCCATGCGCCGTTGCCTACGCGCGGGCTGTAACTTAAATCCATAATCTTCCTTTTTTATAATATGTATGAAGGACTCCCTAAGTATGCGAATTCTGTGCAAAGAGAATCAGACTGAAAAATTGTATTCGCTCTATAATCAACTACTTGCCCAACACGGACATCGTAAGTGGTGGCCCGCCGATACCCCGTTTGAAGTAGCACTCGGTGCGATTCTAACGCAAGCGACCTCTTGGCGGAATGTAGAAAAAGCAATGGACAATCTCAGAGCAGCTGGTGCTTTTACACCCGAAGAGATAGATTCTATCAGCCAGTCTGTGCTGGAACGTCTCCTCCGACCGTCGCGCTACTTCCGTATGAAAGCGCAGAAGGTGCGTGCATTTGTGGAACATATTAAGAGACATCCAATGCACGTGATGTTTACGCAAGATGTCCCTGAATTACGTAAAGAATTGCTTTCCATCTACGGGGTCGGTCCTGAGACAGCAGATACGATTATCCTCTATGCCGCTGGGAAACCGAGTTTTGTTGTTGATTCCTATACCTATAGGCTTTTCTCGCGATTGGGATGGCTTGAAGGGGGATATGATTATGACAAACTGCGCGCCCTATTTATGGACAATCTCCCCCACGATGTCGATCTCTTCAACGAATACCATGCGTTAATCGTTGGACACGGTGCCAGAGTATGTCATAAGCAAACGCCAAACTGTCAAGAGTGCCGTTTGAAAACGTCTTGTGCCTATTATAAATCGTTAGAGTGAAATGGGGAAGACACACTAAAGTTTTTCAAAAAAGTCCGCTGCTGTAAGAATTAGAATCCCTAATTCTTCTGCTTTCGCGTATTTACTTCCTGCACCTTCGCCAGCAATGAGATAATCCGTTTTGCTTGTCACGCTCGATGTGACCTTGCCGCCCCTACTTTTAATTTTCTCAGACGCTTCCGAACGGGTCATCCCGTCAAGACTCCCCGTGAGAACGAATGTTTTCCCGCTGAAGAAGCCATCTATAGTGTTAGGGGCTTGTGTCTGAGCAGGTGCTGCCGCTTCCGTGAAACAGCGCAACCCGGCTTCCCGTAATTTTTCGAGGAGTGCTTGGTTTTGGGAAAAGAAAGTGGATACGCTTTCTGCTATCTGCGGACCGATGCCCTTTACCGATTCAATGTCTTCGGGCGTTGCCTTACTCAGCGCGTCTAAAGATAAGAAGTTTTCGATGAGCAGTTCAGCAATGCTTTCACCAACATGGAAAATACCGAGTCCGAAAAGCAATTTTTCCTCTGGGGCCATCTTGCTCTGTTCGATGTGGTGGACGAGGTTACGGGCAGAGAGGACTCCCATCCGCTCCAATTTGCTTAATTGCTTTACTTCTAACTTATAGAGATCGGCTACATCATGGACTAATCCTTGGTCCACAAGTTGGGTAATTGTGGCGGGGCCGAGTCCCTCAATCTGGAGCGCGTTCCGTGAAGCGTAGTGTGCGATACGACGTTTCAGCTGTGCCATACATGCACCGTTCACACACCGGATTGCGACTTCTTTTGCGTTGCGTTGCACAGGTGTTTTGCACGCAGGGCACTGCTCTGGGAATTCAAAAAGGGCTTCGTCGCCAGTCCGGTCGGCTGTGAGTACCTCAACAATCTTGGGGATGACATCTCCTGCACGTTCTAATACCACCTTATCGCCGACGCGAATGTCTCTCTTCCGAATTTCTTGTTCATTGTGAAGAGTGGCATGTGTAATTGTCGCACCCGCAAGCGATACAGGTTTCACTATCGCGACCGGTGTTAGTGTACCCGTGCGTCCTACCTGGACTTCGATGTTTTCAACGGTTGTCATGGCTTGCTGTGCGTTGAATTTGTAGGCGATTGCCCAACGTGGATATTTGGAAGTGGTACCGAGGGTTTGTTGCTGGGAGAGTTGGTTGACTTTGACGACGATTCCGTCAACTTCATAGGGAAGTTCATGTCGTTTTTCGGCCCACTGTTGATAGTAGGTCTGAACGGCTTCAATTGATTTATGACAAGCGGTGCTCGGATTACATTTAAGCCCCCAATACCGCAGACTTTCTAACGATGCCGTATGTGTTGCGAAGGCAACGTCTTCTGCGTAATTGAGGGTGTAGACGAAAATATCTAATGGCCGGGCGGCAGTAATGGAGGCATCTAATAGTCTGAGTGAACCAGCGGCTGCATTTCGTGGGTTGGCAAAAGGTGCCTCGCCTTCCGCCTTGCGCTGTATGTTAATTTCATCAAGGCGGTGTTTCGGAATAAATACCTCACCGCGGACTTCCAACACGGACGGCGCTGGTGTTTCCGTTTCAATAAGTCGCAACGGCACAGAACGAATCGTTCGTAAATTATCGGTTATATCTTCGCCGTATTCCCCGTCGCCGCGGGTGAGTCCTTGCGTGAATATCCCGTTCTCGTAGGTGAGCGATACCCCCAGTCCATCGATTTTGAGTTCAGTGACGTATTCGACGGGCGCGCCTGCTAACAACCGCTGCACGCGCGCCCCGAACTCTTGCAGATCGCTTTCGTCATAACTATTATTTAGGCTCAGCATCGGGGTACGATGCTGCAATCGCGTGCCTAACTCCGCACCGCCACCGACCCGTTGCGTCGGCGAATCCGGTGGGATAGGCATCGGATCCGCTGCTTCCAGCGCTTCAAGTTCTCTCATGAGCGCATCGAAATCCGAATCGGAGATTTCTGGGTGGTTTTCGATATAATATTGACGTTCATGATAACGTATTAACGCTCTAAGGTTCTCTATCCCAGATTGCATAACACCCAGTTCCGTTATAGGCGTGGCTGCCCTAAAAGATTCAACAGTAGGACCTACCGCAAGTGAGTCTATTTGCGTTACAGCGTGTGTACCGATAAATTGTTTGCAAGTGTTAACCTTCTCTGGCGAGTAAAGGTGCGCGGCCGGGTGAACCCTTCGCCTGTGGGCCCTGCGATCGTCATGGCTAAAAATCCTTCACCTTCGAGGCCACAAGATGCGTAAGAGGGAGCGTTGATAACTGTAACAGAGCAATCCATCGTTTTCGTGAACTGCGTAATGCGTTTGGTATTGTTCGTGTGTAGCACAGCTGTGTGTCCACGTCCACCTTCTGCTCTGACTGCGCCTGCCAACGCCTCATCGAAATCTCGGCACCGAACGACGGGTAGAATCGGCATCAGGTATTCATTGATGACAAATCCGTGGTCTGCGGGGACCTCTACGACGATAGCGACTGTCCCTGCCGGGGCAGTGATGCCAGCACCGTTTAAAATCGTCGTCGCGTCTTTGCCGATGTATTTCTTATTTGGTTCTTCTTTTTCCGTGACAACTGCTTCTAATGCCTCGCGTTGGCTTGCGCTGAGTAGATGTCCACCATTCCGCGTGAGTTCTTGAATCGTTTCATTTGCGACGGAATCGATAACGAAAAGTGCTTTTTCGCCGATACAGAGCAGGTTATTGTCGAAACTCGTGCCTGCAATAACGTGCTTCGCCGCTTCTGGAATTTCAGCGGTTTCGTCGATAATCGCCGGTGGATTGCCGGGCCCCGCAGCGATGGTCTTTTTCCCACTTGATAACGCTGCCCTGACAACAGAAGCACCACCGGTTGCGACGACCATGGCGATGTCGGGATGCTCCATAATCTCTTTTGCCGTCCGCAGGCTGGCGTTTGCAACAGAGGTGAGCAGATTCGCAGGAGCACCTGCTTTTACAATCGCCTCGTTAATAATGTGCATCGTCTCTTCGGTGCAATCACGGGCGTTTGGATGTGGGCTAAAAACAACGGCATTCCCCGCGGAAAGCATGATAATCGCGTGGTTAATGACGGTTGATGTCGGATTGGTTGTAGGGGTAATCGAGTTGATAACACCGAAGGGGACGTACTCAATGAGAAGCGTCCCGGCATCACCTGATATTGATTGCGACAGCAGATCTTCTACACCGGGCGAGAGTGTTACCGCACCCTCATTTTTCATTACCTTGTGGGCGGCGTTGCCCATCTGAGTGTCTTGGACTGCAAGATCCGCGAGACGTTTGGCATTAGCGAGTGAAACCTCTTTAATCGCTTCAATGATTTCACGCCTTTTGGCAAACCCAAGTTTAACGAAGGCTGCCTGTGCCGTTTTCGCTGCAGCGATGGCTTCTGCAGCTGTACCGAAAACGCCCGCGCGCGAAGAACCCGCCACCGTGGATTCTGACGGTTGTGCTGTTACCGGTACATCCTGTTGCAAAGTTCTCAAGACTTGAGAGACAATTTCTTCAATCTGTTTTTCGTCAATTTGTGCCATGCAGCCCTCCATTACTTCATTACGAACAGCAGGCTTAAACGGATACACGACCAGCTAGCGTCGCTGCACGTGTGTGAGTTCTAACGTTCCCTGGCGAAGCGGCGTAGGGCTGAGGTACGAAAGTCATCCCCCGCCCTACAAAACCTGTTCATTTATGCTTATTCTGAACTTCCGCCGAGAAGGGTTTCCACATCTGCATGTGGGCGAGGGATGACGTGTACCGACACCAATTCGCCAACGGCTTTCGCGGCTTCTGCCCCGGCATCTGTTGCAGCTTGCACCGCACCTACATCTCCGCGAACCATGACGGTGACGAAACCGCCGCCAACTTGTTCTTTTCCGATGAGTTGGACGTTTGCGGCTTTCACCATGGTGTCTGCAGCTTCTACCGCCCCGACCAGCCCGCGAGTTTCAACCATTCCTAATGCTTCATTGCGCATGTAATTAAACTCCTTGTCTGTCTTTAAAAATAAAGAATAAGATGAAGGCACCACACAGCGCACGCTCAATATGTCTTTAAAATTCTCCTGTAGCTGAGGCGCGCACAGAGGTTCCTTAATCAAATAGGATCGTTAATAATGATACTACAAAATCCACATTTCTGCAAGTCAAATTTTTGACATTTCCAAACTTTTATCTTGACTTTATCATGGGAATTTTGATAAAATATATTAAAGTTGTAAAGATAGCGAAGCAATAAGTTTTTCAACGGAATTTGCTTTAAAAATAAAACTCAACGAAGGAGTACTCATTTTGAATAAGAATTTGGCGGCGAAGCAGGTAGCCACGGTTGAGGAAATCCTGTCTCATGTGCCTGAAGCCTCAACGCACGCCCCGGTAACGGATGCCTTGAACAGGGCGACTGAGTTAGGCGAGGATGGAATTGTCGCTGTTCTCAACGGTGTCAGTTCAATGCCACAGTCGACGACTGTTTTCGCGAATCCAGCACTCCACAAAACTGCGGTTGACTGCGCTGGCACCCAGATAACATTGAATATCCGTAGTTTTGCCATTCGCGGGATTGTAACCGAGAGTGAGATTATCGCAGACCAACTGAGTCCTGCATACGTCATCTTCGTGGGGCTTTTCGGTAGGAGACCTGAAACAGATGCGGATGGTGTCGATGAGGAGGCGGTACTCACAGCACTCATAAATAGGAAATTTTATGCGGCCACGACGGCGCGTAGAGACAGCCTCACGGGGAACGAACGCCTCATCAATCAAGTCGCAGAATTTGTTAAAGCCTTTCCAGAAGCCGGGCCCGAAGCCGTCATCCAGCACTTCTCAACGCTCCGTAAACTGAGCGACCCAGATCAAAAAGGAATTAGCGGAACCAGAGACTCAGGTGAACTCCTCGTTGAACTGATTGAGACACACATGGAGAACGTCGCTGTAGCCACCATCTCGACCTATATGCGACATCAGCTCCGCGAGAACAACGCATTGCACCCGCAAGTCCTTGCAATGCGAGCCACGGATCTCATCACTGAACACGAAAAACACGGAAGCACCGCTTTCCAAACCGCCTATAGCCTTCTCTTGGGGCGCAAGGCAACGGCTATTGAGGCGAACATCCTTGAACGGATGGGCATCATACAGATCCACCACGGTTCTGCGGGTTCCAACGTTGTCGCACGCTATCTTGCCACTTTGCACACCGGCATGGTTTCTGATTTCTTTGTTGCCTCACAGATGGCGTTAGATGGCAACCGACATTTTGGTGCGATTCACGATATGACGGCGTTTATTAACGAAATTGAAAACCTTGATGCCGCTGCGCTTGAAGATGCGATCCACCAACGGATGCTGACCGCACTCCCGACCTTTGGACACCCGGAAATCGCTGCAGCTGGACGTTCTGATGAAATACAGCAGGATCCAAGACCCGCCATTTATTTCAACCCCTTCTTAGAGGCTCTTGACAGTGGCAATATTCAACTCAACAATCAGCAGAAAAAACGTTTACATATCGTCCAACGTATTTACCAACTCGCTTTCATTGAAGGGTTTATCCGACCCGGACGTGAAGACCAACCCCCGCTCCGTCTAACCCCGAACACCGATTTTGGCGGATGGTCCGTCCAAGAAGGATTGGACATCTATGAAACCGATAGAACATTGTTGACATACATCTTCCGAGGCTTCGGCTGGATGATGGACGCACGTGAACAACTCCAATTGAAGATTATCCGACCCGTTATCCCACCGCATCCTGATGTTATCCCAAAACCGACCGATGATATGACGATCCCGGATGAAGTCGTTGCATTACACAAGCGGATGGCAGACAAGGACGCTTTCGCTTGATGACTCCTACTGACAAAGGATCAGAGACAACCCCAGTCGAATTGCACTTCGCTGAAAACCGCCATGAACAACGTTCAAGGTGTCCAGAGTCAATAATTAAAAAACGAACGAGAGAGGAATAACGCGTGATTGAATTCGAGCAATTAACAGTTCCAACTGAGGGTAAAAGGATTGCGTTTGTCGAGGGGCACCTCGTTGTACCAAATACCCCCATTATCCCCGTCATTGAAGGGGACGGTATCGGACGAGACATCATGAAGGTGACCCGACGCGTTGTTGACGCAGCAGTTGAGACTGCTTACAACGCTGAAAAGCAGATCGTCTGGTTCGATGTTTATGCAGGCGAAAACGCTATGGCGAAGTACAACGAGTGGCTACCACAAGATACCTTCAATGCTATTGAATACTTCCGTGTTGCCCTTAAAGGACCGCTGACGACCCCGGTCGGCGGCGGGTTTCGGAGCCTGAACGTGACCTTGCGCCAGGTCCTCGAGCTTTACGCCTGTGTCCGCCCTGTTCGGTATTTCCAAGGCGTACCCGCCCCCGTCACGCATCCTGAAAAGATGGATGTGGTTATCTTCCGGGAAAACACAGAGGACGTTTACGCCGGTATTGAGTGGGAACAAGGCACACCGGAAGTGAAAAAGGTTATCCAGCTCCTACGTTCCGAGATGGGGGTGGAGATTCGCGAAGATTCTGGTGTCGGTATAAAGCCGATGAGTATCTTCGGCACGAAGCGGTTAGCGCGGATGGCAATCCAGTACGCCATCGACCGCGGTAGAAGCCCTGTTACCTTTGTACACAAGGGGAACATCATGAAGTTCACTGAAGGGGCGTTCTGTGCATGGGGATATGAACTTGCTAAAGAGGAGTTCGCCGACCAAACGATTACGGAAGACGAACTTTATGACGAATACGGCGGGGAACGTCCACAGGGTAAAATCGTCGTCAACGACCGGATCGCAGACAGCATGCTACAGCAGATTCTAACGCGGACGGATGAATACGATGTGATTGTCACGCCGAACTTGAATGGCGACTATCTCTCGGATGCAGCAGCTGCGCAAGTTGGGGGTATCGGCATGGCCCCGGGGGGAAACCTTAACGATGAAGTCGCACTCTTTGAGGCGACACACGGCACTGCTCCAAAATACACCGATCAAGATGTCGTTAACCCGGGTTCACTGATCCTCTCTGCTGTCATGATGTTAGAGCATCTCGGTTGGCAAGCGGCAGCTGACTTGATTATCGCAGGGCTGGAGAAAACTATCCGCCAAAAACGAGTAACCTACGATCTGGAGCGCCTCATGGAAGGCGCTACCAAGGTCCGCACCTCTGAGTTCGGGGCAGCGATTGTTGAAAATTTCTAAATCGTTGCTTTTGACGGGGTCCCTTCCGAAATCTATAAAAAACGCACTTGGGAGTTCAATCAAAAGGCTTTAGGCTTGGGCGCGGGCAGAAGATAGACTCTAAACGTCTGGATGGAGGTTGTGCCCCAGTGTTGCGCGCTCATAAGCGTGCCCGACTTGACATAACAACGGTTCAGTCAAATGTTTCCCGACAAACTGAATACTCAACGGTAGCCCTTCGCTATTCAAATCGCACGGCACGGAGAGCGTCGGTGCACCGTTGTAGTCAAACGGGACGGTAAACCGCTGGAACTTCGGATCGCGGGCATCGTATGTCCCGTATAACATCTTTGGTGAGACACGGTGCGGAGGCGCTGACATCGACGGACATACCAGCACGTCAATCTCTGCGAACACTTTTCTCAGGTGCCCTGTGCAGGCGGCTCTTAGGTTGTTCGCTTTCGCATAGTCGGCACCCGTTACCTTCGCTCCCATATCCAACCATCCCTGGAACCAAGGCCCGTAATCGTCGCGTCGAGACGGATAGGTGGCTGTGTGTGCTAATACCGCTTCGGCAGAACACAACGTGGGCCATGCTAAGACGTATTCATCCATATCCGGCAAGCGCACCTCAACAATTTCAGCCCCTTGATCCTCGAGAACTTTTACACCCGCACGGACGGCTTCCGCGAGTTCCGTATCAATATCGTTGGTCGCGTAGTTCTCGTCGAACCCGACCCGAATCTCTTGAAGGTCCTGTCCAATTCCCTCAAGCATGTTAGGCACCGGATTCGGCAGAGAGGTTGGGTCGTTCGGGTCATGGCCTGCGATCGCCGCAAGCATCATCGCGGCATCAGCGACGCTCCGTGTCATTGGACCGACGTGATCCATTGATTCCGCAAGTGCGAGGACCCCGTAACGGCTGACTCTGCCCCAGGTCGGTTTTATACCCACGATACCACACGATGCCGACGGAAAACGAATGGATCCGCCTGTATCGCTCCCAAGCGAACCGAAACACAACCCGGCTGCCGTTGCAACACCGGAACCACTCGATGAAGAACCCGTCCACCTGTCAGGGTTCCACGGGTTCTTTGGAATATCGAACTCAGGGTTGTAGCCGCCCATCGCCCCTTCGGTCAAATTGAGTTTGCCGAGGAGCACTGCACCTGCTGCTTCAAGCTTTGCGATGACGGTGGCATCAAACGTAGGCACATGATCGGCAAGAACCTTTGCCGCACCCATCGTGTGGACACCCTTTGTAAAGCAGATATCCTTCACAGCAATAGGAATACCGTGAAGGGGGCTCCGACAAATGCCTGCGCTGAGCTCGCGTTCCGCTTTTTGCGCCGCAGCCATTGCATGTTCCGCCATCACTGTGGCATAGCTCATGAATTGACCGTCAAGGCGTTCTATGCGCGCCAACGTTGCCGTTGTAACATCCACAGGCGATAGCTGCTTCGCAGCGATCAGTTCTGCAGTCTCGGTAATCGTTTTGAAATAGATTGGTGTTTCGGACATGTGTCTTTTCCTTGTTTTTCTTACGCCACACCGCTCGGACGCGGGCGCCCCAAAAGACTTAACAGCTGTTCACTCGCATCTTCGAGCGCCTCCTCAGGCACAGGAACCTCATTGCAAAGATTAAACCTCCAATACGCCCAATACGCCGCATACTGCGATTGCAAAATATAGCGCGTTTTATCGGAAAGATTCGGGGCACCGCGGTGCCAACACTGCGGATCCTGTAGATAAATGTCGCCTGCCTTACAGAGAATAGAAACCGGCTTGTTCCCCTCAAACTCAGGGGTTTGTTGATCGTTTGGATGTCTACCGGAGTAGTGACTGCCTCGAACGTACTGCGTCGGTCCCTCCTCGATCGTATCGATATCGCTCAACGCCATTTGAACGGTGAACCACATCACGGGCATCCGGAGGCGTGGGTCATGACGTTGCATCTCTTCAGTGACAGGGAAATGCACCGAACCGTCAACGTGCCAACTATCAATCGAGAGTCCAGGGAGGTTCCGCAGGACGTTCTGCCCACAAAACTTACAGTTCTCACCGACAATCGCTTCTGCCAAACTCAGAATCGGTTCACGAAGGAGCATGTCTCGAAACATCGGATCCAGTTCAATCGTGTTTCGTAAGATGAAGGGTAGCGATTCCTTAGAACCAGCGTGTGCGCCCCTTTGGATATATCTGACATCCGCGAGGTGTGGGTTCGTTCTCTCCGCGAGGTGTGGATCGGCGAAAAATTCATCGGTTTTTTCTCGGAGGGCCGTAACCTCTCTATCAGTCAGTACCCCCGGAATATAAACAAATCCATCGCGGAAGAACTGCTCGGCAATCTCTTCCGTCTTTTCTTGGCTAAAAGGTTCACCCTTGCGTATCGGACTGTTTGCCACGTTGTGTCTCCTCTTGTGTAGCGCTGCCAATTCAATCTAAATAATCCATCTCTGGTAGCAGCTTCCACCGATACCGGTCTGCCGGTTGTGTTCTCATCGACACCGCGTCCACCATGATAGTTCGGACCGGGGTCACCGCCGAGACGTTCTGCATCCGGGAGGGAACGCAAATAGGGAAAGGGCAATAGACGTTCTCAAGGACGACCCCTTCAGCGGCGAGACTGTCAAGGTTGGGGGTTTGCACCAGCGGATCGCCGTAACAACCGGTTACATAAGGGCTGTGCTGGTCGGAATGGATGTATAGCAGATTGGGACCTGGATTCGGCATCTGGGTTCCTTCCAAAGACTTCGTTGAATTTTCCTTCATTATACACAGATAAAAGGTATAGTCAAGAAAAATATGGTGTATCCAGCTCCGCACCTAAAG
The DNA here is from genome assembly GCA_965202725.1 of Candidatus Poribacteria bacterium. GTDB lineage: Bacteria > Poribacteria > WGA-4E > WGA-4E > WGA-3G > WGA-3G. Next base: position 602,049 of record OZ241845.1, on the reverse strand, counting down.
ACCCTTGCTCTTTCGCGGTTCGCTTCTCGCGGACCGATATTCGCCATTCGCGGTTCGCGGAAAAAGAAAGTGCTATCAGCCAGCAAGTCCAATGTGTGCCTGAATAGTTTCCTCCTTGACTTAAAAAATGTTACATGATAACTTGAGTCATAAACTATTTTTTATTCTCAAGTCAAAAAGAACAAATCTGTCTAATATTTTAGATTTTTATCAAGGAAGAGCAGAATGGTAAAAAACAGACGCACCACTCAAGACAAAGAGGTCCAAGACTACCGGCATGATACCGCTACCCGAAAAAACAACCCGCCCGCAGGCATCGCCGCACAAGGCAAAATCCAAGAGACACGCAAGCAGGAATACGCCTACAACCCGCATCTACCTCCCACACTTCGATCCGACCCAGACGGAGACGCAGACATACTCCCTGAGTTACTACAAATCGCACAGCAGCGAAAACTCACAGCAGACGAAGCCAAGACCCTCGCCGATGCACTCCGGCACCACGAACCTTGGCTCGAATGGTCAGGCAAACAAGAGACAAAAGCCTTCACCGTCGATCCCGTTGCGTTGCATATCCACGAACGCGTGAGTGCTAAAGCCATCTTAAAAGTCGCCGAGCGCCAGAACGTCCAGCGAGATCTCTTTGCCGATCCACAGCAGACCTATGGCGAGGCAGTCGATTTTTACCAGCACGACGTAGAGTGGGCAAACCGGCTCATCCTCGGCGATAGCCTCACCGTCATGAGCTCCCTTGCCCACCGAGAAGCCCTCGCCGGTAAGGTCCAGATGATTTACATGGATCCACCCTACGGTATCAAATTCGCTTCCAACTTCCAACCAACCGTCTTTCAACGCGATGTAAAAGACAGAGCACAAGATTTAACCCGCGACCCAGAACAGATTAAAGCCTATCGCGATACATGGACCCTTGGTGTGCATTCGTATCTCGCCTATCTACGCGATCGTCTTATTGTTGCAAAAGAACTATTGACAGACAGTGGCAGTATCTTTGTGCAGATGAGCGATGAGAATGTTCATCGAGTCCGGTGTATCATGGATGAGGTGTTTGGGAGTGAGAACTTTGTCGCAAGTATCACCTACAAAGTAACCAGTGGAACCCAACAAAAGATGGGACCTCGGCGTATTTCTGATTTTATCCTCTGGTACGCGCGAGATAGAGATCGCGGGAAGTTTCGGCGCCTGTATCAAGCAAAAGCGCTCGGGGAAGGCTCCACATTTAAATCCATTGAGTTGGCGGATTACACTCGTCGTTCAATGACGAAAGCGGAAAGAGAAAATCCAACAAGATTACCCGAAAGTTCGAGGGCTTTTCGGAGCTTGCCGCTGCATAGTCAAGGTTCTGGAGATAATCAAAGTCGTCAATTTGAGGGAAAAACGTGGGGAATTCCTGATTCGAGGCATTGGACGCATTCATCAGAAGGATTTGAAAGACTTGTGAGCGCTGGTAGAATTCATGCGGGCTCCTCTGCTTTGCGAGCGATATATTACTTTACAGACACGCCGATTGCAGAAATCACAACAACTTGGAATGACACTGCACCTGAAACAGACAAAAACTATGTCGTTCAAACATCAATGCTCCCAATCCAACGTTGCTTACTCATGACAACAGATCCTGGGGACCTTGTGCTGGATCCGACGTGTGTGCGTAAAGGGACGAAGGTTTTGCAACCCGCCTCAATTCCCTCGCAAGCGTCACCCTTCAATTCTCATGAAAGCAACCCCCCTAACCCCCCGCAAGCGGGGGGGAATCAGTCCGTTGATGGCGGTCTGCGTTTTCTACAATCTTCCTCAGTCTCTTGCCACACAGAGAGCGATAAATTCCCCAAGGATCAGTTCCCCCTTGCTTGCGGGGGGGTTAGGGGGGGTAACGTACCCTTCACCCCCATCGGAAACCTCCATCCGGGTGATCAGTTTCCCTGTGCTTGTTGTGTGGAGTCCGTTGATGGCGGTCTGCGTTTTCTACAATCTTCCTCAGTCTCTTGCCACACAGAGAGCGATAAATCATCCAAGGATCAGTTCCCCCTTGCTTGCGGGGGGGTTAGGGGGGGTAACGTACCCTTCACCCCCATCGGAAACCTCCATCCGGGTGATCAGTTTCCCTGTGCTTGTTGTGTGGAGTCCGTTGATGGCGGTCTGCGTTTTCTACAATCTTCCTCAGTCTCTTGCCACACAGAGAGCGATAAATCATCCAAGGATCAGTTCCCCCTTGCTTGCGGGGGGGGGTTAGGGGGGGGGAGTATAACCCTCACCGCCATCGAAAACCTCCGTCCCGGCGACTGGGTACTCTCCGACACCGGCAAACCCCGCCGTGTCCTCCGCACACTCCGCAAACGTTACCGCGGACAACTCATCGGCATCCGACACAAGCAATCCCGCGCAAGACTTTGGGTAACAGCTGATCACTATGTCTTATGTAAACAGCGCACCCTTTCCTATGAAACAGATCAGGCATGGGGTAAAATCCCCAAAGAACACTTTGGACGCGCACGAGAACTCCGCAAACAGATGACCGCTGCCGAAAAAAAATTATGGCACTATCTTCGTAACACACAACTCGGTGTTAAATTCAGAAAGCAACACCCAATTGGCCCTTATATTACTGATTTTTATACCCGTGATGTGGGGCTAATCATTGAAGTTGATGGAGATACACACCTCACCGCTGAGGCTAAAGTCTATGATAATGTACGCACGGATTACCTGAGGCAGTTAGGATTGACTGTCCTTCGTTTCACGAACCTTGAAGTCTTCGATCAACTTGATTTCGTAATGGACCGGATTTATCAGGCACTTCAGACTGTTCGTCCTTCTAAGAAACCCTTTCAACAATGGCGTAGAGCAGACACCTTACAAGTCAGGGATGTCGTTTACTTTGATGTCCACTGTGAACCGATAGAAATTGATAGTATTCAGCACATAGATACGGATGAGGATGTCTATGATCTTGAGGTGGATACCGATCATTCCTACCTGACGGAAGTATGTGCAGTGCATAATTGCGGCAGCGGCACCACTGCCCACGTCGCTGAACAGTGGGGCAGACGGTGGATAATAATAGATACGAGTCGCGTTGCCGTTGCTCTCGCACGCCAACGTCTGTTAACCAGCACTTTTGATTACTACACCTTCAAACACCCCGACACAGGTGTCGCGGGCGGGTTCCGCAATAAAACCGTGCCACACATTACACTGAAGAGCATTGCTCAAAACACAGCACTTGACCCGATCTTTGCCAAACATGAACCCATTCTCAAAGAGAAGTTAGATGTTCTGAATAAACACTTAACACAAATTACCCCCCCCGGCAATTTCCGTGCCACATTGCTTTCTAAACTTTCCGAAAAAGAAAGGCGCGAAGGAAAGCGATCTATCACTGAGGCGGATCGCCGACGTTGGCAGCTACCCGAAAGCGCATGGCAGGAGTGGGAAGTGCCGTTTGATACCGACCCCGATTGGCCCCAGCCCTTACAAGATGCCCTCACCGATTACCGCTCCGCGTGGCGAGAAAAGATGGACGAAGTGAACGCCTGTATCGCAGCGTCGTCTGAAAGTGAGGAATTGGTAGACCAGCCAGAAGTGGACAGAAAACGGATACGCGTCAGCGGCCCCTTCACCGTAGAAGCCGTGCAACCCCCTGAAGAATCCCTTGCGATTGATTCGCCTATAGGCGGTGAACCTGAAGAACCATTGGACACTTATGAGCCAGAGACTGAAGGACAGGCGGCTATCAACGCTGCGGCCTACCTTGACCAGATGATTCGCCTACTCCGAAATGACGGGGTGCGGTTTCCCAACAACCAAACGCTGACGTTTGCCTCACTTGACTCACTTGAGGGGGATGTCCTGCACGCCGAAGGCACTTGGGAGAATGACGATACCGAACGCCGCGTTACCGTCGTGTTCGGGCCCCAACACGGCCCCGTAACGGCGATGCAAGTCGAACAGTGCTTACGGGCCGCCTATCGGTTCGGGTATGACGATCTCGTTTTTGCAGGTTTCAGTTTCGACGGCGCAGCACAAGCCGCTATCCAAGACGATCTGAATCCTAACGTTCGCATTCACATGGCACACATTAACCCAGATGTTGCGATGGGTGGATTGCTTAAAGAGACTCCGACCAGTCAGTTATTCACTGTGTTTGGACTGCCTCGCACCGAGCTTAAAGAGACTGGCACCGGAGAATACCTCGTCAAGATGGAAGGCGTGGATATCTATAATCCTGTAGACAACACCGTGAGTTCTGCGGGAGCGGACAAGGTAGCCGCCTGGTTCGTCGATTCGGATTATGACGGGCGGACCTTCTGTATCACGCAAGCCTTCTTTCCAGACAAGACCGCGTGGAACAAAATTGCTCGAGCCCTAAAAGGTGTGATTGACGTAGAAAGTTTTGAGAAGTTCAGTGGGACGGAATCTTTCCCGTTTTCGACAGGAACGCATGCGTGTGTTGCCGTTAAAGTCATCGACCCGCGCGGGAATGAGGTCATGCAGGTGCATAACTTACGCGAGTCGACGTATTAATGGAAAATCTATTAGAACGGACACATCTGAGGGTTTTCGAGGAAATCATGGTTTCGCTCAATTTTAGAGCCATGTAGTAGCATAGCCTGTTAGGCTGTGCAGTCGTCAAAGGTGATAAAGTTCATAAAGTGTTCTAAAGTTGAAGGAAGACTCTCTCAGCGCTACCCAGGGCGCAACCTAATAGGTTATGTTACAGAAGCAGAAAACGAGGAATTTTCATGAACCACAACCGACCTGACATCCCAATCCAACCCGTAGAACAACCTATCCTGTGTAGCCCTTACGAGAAACCGGATGCACACTGGATTTATGATACTCGCACCGGCGAAGCCGTCAAGCAATCCGGCCGCCGAGACGCGGGCTACTGGTACAAAACCCAACGCACCGGCAGCTCGCAACTCCAAATGTTTCGAGAGGAAGAGTGGGATGATCTCCCGTTAGTCAACGCACTCCGTGCAGATGTCGAACGCTGGCGCGATGTGAATTACCGAAACGCTACACCCGTAACTCGCGAACTCCTGCGCCATTGGGCACGCGCTGATCTCCTGCGCCGCCTTTTTTTCTGTCAACGCGAGGCAGTCGAGACAATCATATATCTTGCCGAGATCCGCCGAGGTGGAAAACGGATCGGCTTCACCCCACAATTCACTGATGGAGACCTTGCCGCGTTGGTAGACACCCCCAATGAACCCGACCTCCCAGACCTCGTCCGTTATGGGTGCAAGATGGCGACAGGCAGTGGCAAAACCGTCGTGATGGCGATGCTTATTGCTTGGGCATTTTGCAACCGCGGCAAAGTGCCATCCGATGAACGCTTCCCACAGGCAGCACTCATCGTCTGCCCCAACCTCACCATTAAGAAACGGCTGCAGGTACTCCGCCCTGAAGATAGCGATAACTATTACGACGAATTTGAACTCATCCCGCATAAACTTTGCCCCTTGCTCAATAGTGGGAAGGTGCTGGTTACCAATTGGCATACGTTTGCCCCGGAATCCGCACACAGTGAAGGCGGTCAAACGTATGCCGTTGTCGAGAAAGGTGTGGAGACACCGGACGCTTTTGCGAAACGCGTCTTGGGTGAACTCTATGGCCGCGCCCCCATTATGGTGTTGAACGACGAGGGGCATCACGCCTATCGTCCCGCGCCGACCGAGGAAAGCCTCTCTGCCGAGGAGAAAAAGGAACGCCAAGAAGCCACCGTCTGGGTCAGCGGTTTGGACACCTTCAACCAAGCCTGTGGCGTGAAGTTTTGCGTCGATCTCTCCGCAACCCCCTTCTACATTCACGGAAGTGGGCACATGGAAGGAACCCCGTTCCCGTGGCTCGTCAGTGACTTCGGTTTAGTAGACGCAATCGAGAGCGGTATTACCAAAATACCTCGACTCCCCGTCAGCGATACCACGGGCAGACCTGAGCCGAAGTTCTTCCGATTGTGGAAAACGATTACGGACGAACTCGCGACAGCAGACACGCTCCCCGGTAGGCGGAAAAGAGCGCCAAAACCTGATGCCGTTTATCGCGAGGCGGAACCTGCACTGCTTACACTCGCCAGTCAGTGGAAAGAACGTTTTGAATACATCCAAGCGGCATCAGATGCACAGGAGAAGACCCCTCCCGTCTTAATTATCGTCTGTGCCGATACCGATATTGCGGCGTATTTTTATCGAAAGATTTCTGGTGAACGAGTTGTTGAGGTTGTCGACGATGGGAACACCACAAGGCGACAAAAGAAAAAGGAGACGAAGATTGCCTACGAACAGGGATCGATTTTCCCTGAATTCCTCGGAAACAGCGAAGGTGTTACACGAACCCTCCGTATTGATAGCAAAATGCTGGCAGCCGCGGAAAGCGAAGATCCGCGTAAAAACCGTAGCCAAGCCGCCGAGGACTTGCGGCACATCGTCGCGACCATCGGCAAGCGCGGACAGCCGGGAGAACAGATCCGATGTGTTGTCTCTGTCGCAATGCTCAACGAGGGATGGGACGCGAACAACGTCACGCATATTCTGGGGTTGCGCGCCTTTACAAGTCAACTGCTGTGTGAACAGGTCGTCGGACGGGGGTTGCGCCGCATGAATTATACACCCGACCCAGAGACGGGGCTACTCACAGCCGAATACGTCGATGTTTACGGCATTCCCTTTTCGGTTATCCCTTTCAGAGGCAGAGCCACAAAGGCACGTGTTCCGGATGACAAACCGAAAAATCACGTCCGCGCCTTACCAGAGCGTGAACACTTTGAGATCCGATTCCCGGTCGTCGAAGGATACGCCTTCGCACTCAAAAAGAACGAAATCAAGGCAGATATTGAGTCCACAGAACCGTTGCGCATCCAACCCGAAATTAACCCGACAGCCCTTTATGTTAAACCTGCTGTCGGGTATGAAACCGGTACACCTTCGGCATCAGGGCCAGGCACAGTAGAGCTGCAAGACCGTGAAGAATATTACCAGGCCACACACCTCCAAGCCATCACATTCGGAATTGCACATCGGATTGTCCACAAATTAGTCGGTGATAGCCAAACTGCACCAGACCCAGACAGCAACCCGAAGCTCCGATTGCTCTCCCGACACCGTCTGTTTCCACAGGTCTTTAGATTTGTTGATGCCTACATCAGAACAAAGGTAGATTTCCGTGAGTGTGATCCGTGTGAGCTCGGTCAGGAAAAATATGTTACACGTATCGTGGAACGCCTCATGACAGCGATCCAACCCGATGAGGCGAAGGGTGAAATCCCGCTGCTGCCTATCCTGAATCGCTACGCACCGATGGGTACGTCTGCTGATGTTGACTTTCTCACGCCGCGTCCCTGTACCGAGACATTAAAGAGTCATGTGAATCAGGTCGTGCTGGATACCGGGACGTGGGAACGTGCAGCCAAATTCCGACTGGAGCAATCCGAAGTTGTCCAATGTTATGTGCGAAACGACCACCTTGGGCTCGGCATTCCGTATGAACACGACGGCGTGTCCCGCCTCTACGAACCCGATTTTATTGTCAGACTCGTAAACAGCCGCCATCTCGTCTTGGAAATCAAAGGTTTTGAACCCGATCAGGTTCACGCGAAACATGCGGCTGCGAAACGTTGGATCGCTGCAGTTAATAATTGGGGCAAGCTGAAGAAATGGGATTTTCTTGTCTGTCGAGACCCACAGATCCTGGGACAGGCGTTAAATAAATTGGTTGCCTCTGAAAGTTGATAGTATCAATTGCCTTTTTCTTGCCCTTATCTTCCGGTCTTCTAAGCACCAATTACCAAAATACATTTGACATAAAATACAGAATGTGTTACGGTATTAGCATTAACATTTCGCATAACAGACAATCACGCACATCATTCTAAGGAAAACGCTATGGCACGTTCGAGAAAGTCAGACATGTCGTTGATGGAACTCTATAAACAGGTGAAAAAACAACACGGAGACGCGATTCTTCTCTGTCGCGTCGGCGATTTCTATGAAGCATTTTTTGAAGATGCAGAACTCATCGCACGCGTACTCGAAATCGCTTTGACAGCAAGAAGTCATAAAAGTCAACAATCCGCACCGCCACCGATGGCAGGTATCCCACACCACGCGCTCGACTCCTATCTCTATAAACTTGTCAAAGCCGGACATAAGGTCGCCATTTTGGAGCAGACTGAAGACGCAAAACTTGCACGAGATGAGAACCGACTCGTTAAACGCGATGTCGTCCGGATTGTTACACCCGGCACCGTGACCGATCCGAAGGTGCTTGAACATAAGGTGAACAACTACATCGTTTCTATCTCTCTCAACAAAGGGACTTATGGCGTTGCAGTCGCTGATCTCTCCACTGGTGAGTTTTTCGTGACCGAACTGACAGATCCCTCGCGCCTCTGGGCAGAGATTCACCGTTTTTCTCCAAAAGAGTGCCTGTTCTCCGAAACTTTTGAGGACGAGGCGATGTTCGATCGCCTGAGAACTGAACTCAAGGTGACCCTCAACAACTTGCCCGATTGGCGATTTGAAACGGATACCGCCCGCACGGAACTCCTTGAACATTTCCAGACAATTTCGCTGGACGGATTCGGATGCGAACACCTTCCGACCGCTGTCTCTGCAGCAGGCGCGCTCATCTATTATCTAAACGAGACGCAGAAACAGGAAGTCGAACATATCATCTCTCTCCACACCTATACGCTCTCAGATTTTATGGTGCTGGATGCCGATACTCAGCGCAATCTCGAACTTATAGCCTCCATCCGCGATGGCTCCACAAAAGGCACACTCCTTGAAGTCCTCGATCAGACGGTGACAGCGATGGGGGGGCGGAAGATGCGGCAATGCCTCTTGCAACCGCTCCTTGACGCGAAAGAAATTGAGGAACGCCTCGGGGCAGTCGAGGAACTCAAAACCCAGATTAACCTGCAGGAAGAGTTGCGCGAGGCACTCAGGCAGATGTACGACATCGAACGACTCATTTCGCGTATCAGCCTCGGTTCTGTGAACGGCCGCGACCTGCATGCGTTGAAGGATTCTCTCTGCCTGATACCCGATGTCAAGGTGCAGCTCCAAAACTGCAGTCGTCCATTATTGGTATCTCTTAACGAGACCTTGGATACGTTGCCAGAGTTAGTCGAATTGATTAAACGCGGTATTCATCCCGACCCCCCCGCAACAATCCGAGAAGGCGGTGTAATCTGCGACGGCTATAGCGAGGAACTGGACGAACTCCGACAGATTGTTGGACAAGGCAAAGAGTGGATCGCCGCGATGCAAGAAGAAGAACGCAAACGGAGCGGCATCCAGTCCTTGAAGATTGGATTTAATCAGGTCTTTGGCTATTACATCGATGTAACGAAACCGAACCTACACCTGGTGCCTGACGACTATATCCGTAAACAGACGCTTCGCAACTCCGAGCGCTTCATCACTCCCGAACTCAAGGAGCAAGAGGCAAAGGTTCTGAACGCAGAAGATCGGATACAAGCTTTGGAATATGATCTCTTCTGTCACATTCGTGAGGAGGTATCCAAATGGACGGAAGCCATCCAGAAGATTGCAGCAGCAGTCGCAATGACGGATGTTCTCGCCAATTTCGCCTATATCGCATCCAGATACAACTACGTCAAGCCGATCGTGGCAGCGGTAGACGAGATTGTGATTCGTGATGGCAGGCATCCAGTGGTCGAGCAGCTGTTTACGCAAGAGGGATTTGTCCCCAATGACACGATACTTAATTGCGAAGACGAGCAGTTGCACATCATCACGGGACCGAATATGAGCGGCAAAAGCACCTATCTCCGCCAAACTGCGCTCATCGTCTTGATGGCACAGATTGGGTGTTTCGTGCCTGCTTCCGCGGCGAAAATCGGATTGGTGGATCGCATATTCACGCGTGTCGGTGCCTCGGACAACCTCGTAATGGGGCAGAGTACCTTCCTCGTTGAGATGAACGAGACAGCAAATATCCTCAACAACGCCACCCGCAACAGTCTTGTCATCTTCGACGAAGTGGGGCGCGGCACTAGCACGTTTGACGGACTCAGCATCGCATGGGCAGTATCGGAGTATCTTTTAGATGAAAAACGGATGGGTGCGAAAACGCTTTTTGCGACACACTATCATGAGTTAGTGGAACTCCCCAGCAAATATAAACGTGCGAAAAACTATAATGTGGCTGTTCACGAGGATGGACAGAAAGTAACCTTTCTCCGGAAGGTTGTTCCGGGGGGCGCGGACCAGAGTTACGGAATCCACGTCGCACGGCTCGCCGGGTTACCGCAGGTTGTAATCACACGCGCTCAGCAGATCCTTGAGGTGCTTGAACAGCACAATCTCAGTGTCGAGGCGGATGGCACGACCGGGCAATCCGCAAAAACACATCCGACGATGCCAAAACCACGCCGCCGCATCTCGCGAAAAACGATGCAAAGCGATTCGCTCCAGCTGGCACTTTTTACACCCAAAACGCACCCTCTCGTCGAAGAAATCCAACGACTGGAACTCACGCAGGTAACACCTTTGGACGCGGTGAACATCCTCTATGATTTAAAGGCGAAGGCGGAGAAGTCTTAGGGGCAAGCGGCAGCGATGCTGTCACCTTCTAACGAACCAAGCGTGACGCTTTGAATCTGATTGATTGCACTCTCTGGCACGTCCACGAGGACCCGAAGATAGTTATCGGTAAAACCGGCGAGATGGTTGTTTTGCCCCTCTCTGCTCGCCTCGATGAGGACTGCTTTCTGTTTTCCCAGCATCCGTTGCCGAAATGCTGTGTTGAGACGTTTGCCGAGGGCAATCATCGTCTGACTACGTGCAGCAGCAACGTGCGGTGATACCTGATTCGGATAGGTCGCTGCAGGTGTGCCTTTGCGAGGAGAATAACGGAACACGTGGAGCTGGCTAAATCCAATTTCCTCAACGAACTGGCATGATTCCTCAAAATGTGTATCCATTTCACCGGGGAACCCGACCATCATATCGGTCGTGATCCCGACATCGTCACCAAAGACGCGGCGTAAATTCGCAACGAGATGTGCAAACTGTGCTGTGGTGTAACGCCTACGCATCTGTCGCAATGTTTCATCTGAACCTGCTTGGAGGGGTAGATGGAAGTGGGGCATGCATTTCGACAGAGCTGCCATCCGTTCACCGAGGCTATCTGGGAAATACATCGGTTCTATGGAGCTGAACCGGATCCGTTCAATGCCTTCAATGTCGTGGATATGTTCTAAGATGTCGGCGATGTCTCTATCCCGCCCGGTATCTATGCCGTAGGCACCGAGATGCACACCGGTGATAACGACCTCTTTGATACCGCTGTCAGCGATGCGATGTGCTTCTTCGGTGATGGCGTCGAGTGGACGGCTCGTCATCCGCCCGCGTACGTAAGGGATGATGCAATAGGTGCAAAACGCGCTGCAACCGTCTTGCACCTTGAGAAGGGCGCGCGTCCTTTTACCAGCATCACTCACACCTTTGCTGAAGCGCGCATGTTCACGGATAACGTCGTACTGAACGGGTTCTATAGAGAGAAGGGGATTCGGCATATGCGCTGTTTCAGCAATATGAGGTGGTGTTTGGGTGTGCAATAGGTCGAGGTAGTCTTGAAAATCCGCCTTTTCTCGGTTGCCGAAAACAAACGTTACTCCCGGTATCTCTTCAATCGCTTCGCGATCGCTTTCGGCATAGCAACCCGTAACAAGCACTTTCGCCTTTGGGTTTTGACGGATCGCTCTCCGAATGACCTGCCGTGCCTTCTGGTCAGCGGTATTTGTTACCGTGCATGTATTGATGAGATAGAGGTCAGCACCCTGACGCGATGCCTCGTCGTCGAGGAGGGTATATCCGTTGCGATAGAGCGTCTCGCGCATGGATTGTGTATCATATTGGTTGACCTTACAACCCATCGTAATGAGTTTTGCGGTTCTCATAGTCCTTTGCAACTTTGGGGTCAATTGGTTTTACGTTCGTTTTCTAAATAAATATTATACCCAGTTTTTGCCCGAATTGCAAGCGAGATGTGCGGTAGCTGGAAGACGGGGGGGGGGGAGTAGGAAACCATTTTATTGCCGGTTCTTGTCGTTGGTTTTATAACGTTCGATGAATCGCACGGCTACAAGCAGACTAATCTACGGAGGTTGAAACACAAAAAAGGGCGGGTGCAGAGACCCGCCCCACAGATATTTATGACAATTCAACCGCTTTACCGGTACGGGCGCACTCATAGATAGCCATGTTCAGTGCGACAGAGCGTCTACCTTCATAGCCGTCCACTGCAGGTGCCCCACCGTCGTTGATGACTTGGAGCGCGTCCTCAATTACGTTATTAGGGTAAGGTGGGAGTTCGATGTCGGGTTCGGCATCATCGGCGAATTCCCAAATCTCCGGCCCGAGACCGATAGCGCCTTTTTCGCCGTGGACGTGAATCATTGAGACGTTCCTGCCGGGGTATGTTGTCGTTGTCAGTACGTGACCGAGCGCACCATTCTCAAATTCGAGGATCGCTGAAGTCATATCCTCAGTTTCACAATTTTCGTGATCATAGACATCGAAGTGCGCGCCGATAATCCGTTTGACCGGTCCCATGAACCAGAGCATGAGATCAACGTAATGCACGCCTTGATTCATGATAGAGCCGCCGCCATCGAGTTCCCACGTGCCGTGCCAACCGACGTAGTAGCTATCCGGGCGTTTCCACTTCATTCGGAGTTCACACAGGAGCGGCCTACCGATGGCACCCGTTGTGAGTGCTTTGTGGATGCGACGATTATGTTTACCGTAACGTTCGCCGAAATCGACGAGGAGTTTGACATCGTTGTCTTCACATGTTTTGATGAGAGCATTGCAATTTTCAACACTAACATCCATCGGTTTTGTAGTGATGACGTGTTTGCCGCGACGTGCGGCTTCCTCTCCGAATTTCCCGTGGAGTCCACTTGGTGTCATAATCATCGCCACGTCGATATCGTCACGGTCAAACATCTCCAGCGCGTCGTCGTGGCTTTCACAACCGAAGCGTTCTTCAGCTGTTTTGCGCCGCTCTTCGACGAGGTCCGCTACAGCGACGAGCTCGGCACCTGCTGCGCTGTGAATCACGTTAGAGCGGTTCATACCCATACCTAAACCGACAACACCAAAACGTAGCGTATCAGCCATTAGAAAATCTCCTTTTATCGTTTTTAGTAATGCTGCGCTGTACTGCGCTTTAGTTGTTCGTTAAGAGTCTGTTGGTTATCCGTTGCCTTTTAACTTATAACCAACCACTAACCGCCATTATATCACAGATAGAGACTATGCGTTACAAAAAATTGACAATGCCAGCAATGCGTATCCTTCTCGTTGCCTTTATCTTTCATATCTTGAATGTACAATCAGCATCTGCACAAGCGCATGCGGTCAGCTTCACCGATATAACAACAGAACTCGGTATCGAATTTCGGCATGTGAATGGTGAGAGTGGGCAGAAATACTTCATTGAACCCATCGGCAGTGGGGTTGCCCTCTTCGACTTTGACAATGACAACGATTTAGACCTCTACCTCATCAATGGTAGTGATTTGCCGGGGATGGTCTCTGCGATCTCACCGACAAACCGCCTCTATCGCAACGATGGTTCCATCTTCACCGACGTAACAACACAAGCGGGTGTTGGCGATACCGGCTACGGATTAGGGGGCTGTGTCGGCGACTACGACAATGACGGTTTTACGGATCTCTACGTAACGAACTACGGTGCGAATGTCCTCTATCACAACAACGGCGACGGCACTTTCAGGGATGTCACTGTGGTTGCTGGGGTTGGTGGGGATCAGCTTAGTAGCGGTTGCGCTTTCTTAGATATAGATGTAGACGGGGATGTGGACCTCTATGTTGTTAACTATGTGCAGTTCGCCCCAGAGACAAACCCGATATGCACTCGACAAGGGATTCGGACCTACTGCACACCAGAAGCACTCCCCGGTGTTTCAGATGTACTTTACCTGAACAACGGCGACGGCACTTTCACAGATGTGTCGGAGAAAACGGGGATAAGCGCAGCGGAGGGGAAAGGGTTAGGAGTCGTTTGTGGAGATGTGGATAATGACGGGGATGTGGATATCTTTGTTGCTAATGATACGACACCGAATCTCCTCTACCGTAACAATCCGAACAGCGTTGAGATGACAGAGGACGCGCTGTTCTCAGGTGTTGCGCTCAGCGAAGAAGGACGTGCTTATAGCGGAATGGGCGCGAACCTCGGCGATTTCGACAACGACGGCTATCTCGATATTGTAATCACGAATTTTCAGGATCAGACGAATAGCCTCTATCACAACACACAGAGCGGTTTCTTCACGGAAGTTAGTTTTGTCAGAGGTATCGGCGAGAAGAGTCTTCCTTATTTGGCGTGGGGTGTCGATTTCATCGATGTTAACAACGACGGTTGGCTGGACATCTTCATTGCTAATGGGCACCTTGACGACAATATCGCTGAGATTGACCCGATTGGCACATACTCCCAGCCGAATCAACTTTTTCTCAATACCGGCGGGGGTGATTTTTCAGAGATCACGGATGAGGTAATAGCGCTGCCAAAAGTTAGCCGAGGCACAGCGTTCGGCGATATGGATAACGACGGCGATATTGATATCGTTGTCTCTAACCTGAAGGACTCACCAACCGTCTTGCGCAACAACGGAGGCAACACGGCGCAATGGTTGGGGGTCAAACTGGTCGGCACGCATTGTAACCGAGATGCGATTGGGACGCGGGTGACGGTTGTTTCTGGAGACGTGACACAGATTAGAGAGATCAAGAGCGGTTCAGGCTACCTCAGTCAGAACGCCCTCCGTCTGCATTTTGGATTGGGGGCCGCGAGGGCGGTTGATACCTTGACGGTACGATGGCCCTGCGGCAAAGTCCAAACTTTGCAGAATGTTGAAACGAATCAGATCCTTGTTGTCTTGGAAGATTAGCACAAAACAACAAAACATTTTTGTTGTTTTTTTATCTTTTTTTGATATAATATTTAAACTAATGTTCAAATAATCTGCTATGAACAGAAGACTTCTCTGTTTGTAACGCCTTCTCACCCTCGTAATTGAAAACCAGCGGTACTCAGGGAATCCTATAGATTGCTATTCAAATCGGGCTTACGCAGGAGGCTTTTTGTAGCATAACCTGTTAGGTTGTGCCACAAACATCTGCGTTTTTTTATACGCCCCGTATATGAGAGCAAACGTTATGATCAAAATTGCGTAAGTCCTATAAAAAAATCTTTCAGAAGGTGGAAAATAATGCAACATCAGAAGGTGGAAAATAATGCAACAAGAGATGATCCCTTTGGAAATTCCTATAAAAGATTACTTTTTACACAAACTCAAAAGTAAAGGTAAATTTAAATATACGCGCTACAACGGGCTGCCTTTACGTTATGCAGGTGGGAAAAGTCTAGGAGTTGCGCATATCGTTGAACATATACCCAACGGGCTTGATAAACTTATGTCTCCGTTTATGGGCGGAGGTTCTGTGGAAGTTGCTTGCGCGAAAGAACTCGGTATACAGGTGCAGGGCTATGACATCTTTGATATCCTTGTGAACTATTGGCAGGTGCAACTTGCATCGAATCATGAACTTGCGGATAGACTTGAAACATGGCAGCCGACAAAAGAACAGTATGCAGAGATTAAAACTCGACTCAAAGCACATTGGGATCAGGAGTCCCTCATGTTAGACCCATTGGAGTTGGCTGCACACTATTGGTTTAATCATAATCTATCCTATGGGCCCGGTTTCCTCGGTTGGATGTCTAAGATTTATGAGTCCCCGAAAAGATACAGTCGCGCTGTGGACAAGGTACGTTATTTCAAATGCTCTTCACTTTCTGTTGAACATGGAAGTTTTGAAGAGACTATTCCAATACATCCGCGGGAATTTCTTTATTGTGACCCTCCCTACTATCTGGATGAGGGTAAAATGTTTCGGGGTATCTATCCGCAGCGAAACTTTCCGGTGCATCATAAAGGTTTCAATCATGTTTTGCTACGCGACCTGCTTTATGCACACAAGGGCGGGTTTGTGCTTTCCTATAACGATTGTGCAACCATCCGGGAGTGGTACACTGATTTTCAGGTGATTGAAGTTCAATGGCAGTATACGTTAGGTCAAGGCGAAACCCGGATCGGTAAAAACCGGATAGAGAACGGCACTGATCATGTCAAACAATCTCATGAACTTTTGATTGTAAAGGGGACGTAAGAAGAAAAAGATCTATGCCTTCAAAAGTCGCATCCACTAACGTAAGTAAGGCGGGATAGTGTTAAAAAGAGCAATGTCTTCAAAGGCAGCATCATACAAAAAAAGAGCCGGACATGTTAATAAACAACACTTTGCTTATCTTATTGACGTTGATGTCGTCGGGGACTGAACAGACAAAACAGATGTGATTGACCAAGCATATAACACTTACTCCGTCAAAGGAGGTGAATGGTGGCAAATTTTCCTATATGGTAGAGATCGTTTTGTCACCAACACGGAATTTCGGGAAATAGGCAATGTTGCCAATTTACTGATGGGTTGTATAGACGCGTTCCCGGTAGATCGGAGTGATTATTTGACAGACAAATCTATTTCAAAAAACGTCTCCAAGAGCCAATGCGTCAGTTGAAAGACGAAATACGTAAACAGGGAATTTTTCCACAATTGCTATCGAAAGCGATTTTCAATGGAGATGAAGTCGGTTTCCTTTCCATTTTGTCCAAAGATCTGTCCCGTCAAGATATTCCGTTAGACCAAAAGCATTTCCATTTGTTTTCTGCTGAAGATGTTGTGAGACTTTTATCAACGAAGCTGCAGATCGAGAATTCAAGGGCGCGTGGACGTAGACAAATGGGTGCTCAAAAGGTAATTTTTCGCTATAGCAATAGAAATGTCGGGGAGATTGAGATCCGGACAGACTCCAACGTTCATTATAAGCAAGCTAAGTAGCGCTTCAATTCTCCATCTATTCTCAACCTTCTGATAACTAACCTTCCGGTGATATATGTTGAGGAGCGGCAGGTTTCGTGCCATAAATTTCTTATAAGACTAATACCTAATTGCGTATGAAACGGTGAGATAATGCAAAAAATAGCAATGCAGACAGCGCAAGCGTCGAAAAAAAGAAGGCAGGGCATATCAAGGACAGGTGTATAAGTGAATAGGTTTTGCCAATGCAAGGTGCTGAAGACAGACAAAGAAACATCTCTAACGAACCTTAGGACGCTCTACCTACGGCAATGTGTAATCGTCTGGATTGTCTTTTCGCCAGTTTGGAAGGTACCCCTCCGTGCGCCCGAATCCGTGAGAAGGTCCGATTTGATTCAGACTCGACCAAGGCCATGCTTGCCCACCGATAAGACGGAATTCATCCCCTTTACCGCATAACCAATAGAAAATATGTGCCACATATCTCGCAACGCCATGTCCACCGTACTCTGCCATTTGGAAATCGAAATTGGATTCTTCCTTCCAATCCCGTGTTGGTGGGACTGTTCGCCAGTAGCTATATTTCAGCATGTGGCGTAACCCTTCTGCAGTTGATTCACCGCGACGATGTAGGATACTTTGCGAGTGAATAACGAAAGAACCTGCAGGTCCCTCGCTTGAAACGCCTTTTTCTGATATGCCCCGGCTTGTGGGCCGGATGTGCGAACCGGGCAGAATTTCTGTCGGTCCCAGTTCGGGTGGTGTATCTTGCGGGAAGTAGAATACCTCAACGAAATTGGTTTCAGGTCCAAAGACGTGATCTGCATCGTGATGCCACCCTTGGGCGGGCATCGGACACTCTACGCGATGATTGCTTACCAATACGGGTAAACCGACATTTTTCCCTAATAGTGAACGTAATGCTCCAGCGAGTTCGCAATTCAGTAGTACATGCTCAATGTACCAGTCTTCTAAGAGAATCGAACTCGGTTCGTGTGTATTCCGCATTCGTTCTAAATCTGCATGCGTGAGTCCTTTTGGCATGAAACACGGATTTATCGGCAGGTCGCCGTTCAGATAGTCACACGCGCGCTGGTTAATTTCATCGGGGACAACTCCTTGGATTTGTAGGTAGCCGTCTCTGCAATACTGAAGCACTTGTGTATCGGTAAGTGTAGGTTCACAATCAAAAGTGCGATTTGTTTCATCGTATTTCATTATCGATTCCCTTACTTTTCTTAAGCTGACGTTTAGAAAGTCCAGCCTTCTCTTTCCATAAATCCTTGGAGGTTTGTGCAATCGACCCCAAAGTGCTGACAGACGTTAGGAATTTTCGAAGCATTGGGTCTTTCCTTTTCCTCTGTGACAACACAACCGCCTATAACTTTTGCCCAAGCAATAATAAATGGGTCTGCACACGGGCGACCCGCCAAACGGTTTTTCTCACTCACTAATGCTCGGAAATGTCGGACAGAAAAAATCGTACTAACAAATTGCGTCGCGGCTGCATTCGGGGTCTTAAAAACATTTCTATGGCGATCTACCCAATCGGATAAATGGGACACACTCGCCTCTTGATCTAGTTCTCTAAAGACTTCTCTCACAGAAGTTATCTTACCAACAGCTACTGCTTGATTGAATTTATCCCAAAAGCTTGGAAAGTGTTCTGGATAGTAGTGTCCAATTACTATAAAACTACTTGTGTCAAATACGTAAACCATTAACGAAGTGCCTTTCTCAATAGGCAATCTTCCAACTTAGGTAGATGTTTAACCTTCACATTTAGATGTTCTGCGAGTTGTTCGATGGAACACTGTCCTTGCCGGTATTTGCTGAATGCAAGTTCCATGAACCTGTGACCTAAGTATGTTGTGAGAGTGTTGTAATAACTTCCATCACTTGCTGTGTTGCTGTCTGCTTTTCCCTTCAGATGATGTTCATATTCGTCATCCCATTGATCTATTTTTTTTAAATAGTTGTCCTGTGTAAACATGCCCTTGCCGACTAACTTCAGTAGAATAACTGGACGGCTAACCTTATAGTAGTTTGCCAACTCTTTTATTGCATTATCGTCATAAACAGAAAAATTAAGGCGAGTTTTTAGGTTGTCAGACGGCACCAGAAATTCGGCAGCAAATTGGTTACAAAAAGCCTCTATTTCTCCGCTTCCTCCTTGGCTGATACCGCGGGTAACATCACTTTCACCGAGCAAAAGGTGTGCTAACTCATGAAAAAGTGAGAAAATCTGTCTGACAGGTGGTCTACTATTGTTTAAATAGATTACCGGAAATTCATCATGTACAAGGCAAAAGCCGTCAATGGAGTCGTCTTGGAATGCTTCCTTAAAGACATAAATGCCTACTTCCTCGACGCTATACCGCCAATTTTTGAGTGCCTCTGCTGCAGTTTTCCAACTTGCTTGTGCATCAATAGTTATGTCGAAATAAAGCCTTGTTTGTTGTGCTAGCGCTGTCGCGGAGTCTTGAGGACGTGCGTGTAAATCGCGAAAAATCTTCTGTTCAGCTGGGTTCGTGTCGAGATTCAATTCCATCAAAGAAAGTTGTTTCGCATAAGCTTGCCGCAATAAGATATGGATACGTGGCGCTAGGGCCGCAATGTCAAAGCTTCGCAACGCGAGATTCTCAGCAATATTCTCTTCTTCGGGCGGTTCCGGGAAGAAAAAAATCGCAATGGGACGTTTGTATTTATCAGCTAATGCTTCGAGTTGAACATAAGTCAGCCCGCGTTCTCCGGACTCCCAATCATTTACAATTGAGACATCTTTTTTTAAAGCCGTAGCAATTGCTTCTACGGTGTAACCCGAACGTTTACGCGCCCATCTGACTATTTCGGGATTAATGCCCTTAATGTATTCAGCCATGGAGGTAGCCTCAATAGTTAACCAAACTCCCTTGTGAAACAACTGGATGGCACTGCCTCTTGATATACGTACAACTGCCGCATGTAGTAGTGACTATTATCTCTGTATAAAAGGTACGCGACAATATGTCCGTTCTCTTTCGCTACATAGCAGATATATTCTGTTGCTTAACCACTCTTGCATCCGATGTGTGAGTTGGTCTATGTCCATCTGTTCGGGATGCTGTTCGTCCTCAATAAGATGCTTATACTGCTTCCATTTTGAGCCCTGGTATTCGCTGAGGTTGTGTCTTCAGACACAATTCCGCTTGGGAACTTTCACCGCTAAGTACCTCAAGAACAACTTCTGTTTTAAACTCGCGGGTGAAGGCCCTTCGTTTTCGTTTCGCCATGGGATTCTCCTTTCAGTAAGATTGTATTCTACCACAATCTTGGTTTAGGGAGTGGCCCTAATTTCCGATGGCAGTACAAACCTTTGCAAATTTTATCATAAATTAATCTCTAAGACAAGTGCAAATTCCCCAAAAACTTTGCTTGACAAAATTGGTGAAAGTCTGTTTAATAGTAGTGGCAAATGCGAACATTCCCAGGCAGCTTACGTTTGTAAATTATGCCAAAAATGCTGTGTTTACAGTATTTAAGGATTTAATCTTTTTGTTAAAGGACAAATCAGATGAAAATAGAACAAAGACTTGAGGAATTAGGTGTGGAACTCCCAGAGCCAGCGGTACCGGTAGCGAATTACGTCACAACTGTGCAGACCGGTAATATCATATTTACTTCGGGACACGGCCCTGGATCCGGCGAAGGTCCAATCTATAAGAGCCAACTCGGCACGGATGCGACGATTGAAGAAGGGTACGCCTCGGCGCGCCAGGTGGCGATTTGCTTGTTGAGTACGCTCAAAAACGCGCTCGGAGATCTCGACCGAATCAAGCGCGTTGTCAAAGTGGTTGGCTTCGTTAACTCCGCACCCGACTTCACTGACCAGCCTGCAGTTGTTAACGGCGCATCTGACTTTTTAGTTGAAGTGTTCGGCGATAAAGGTAGACATACCCGCTCCGCAGTCGGTATGGTACAACTCCCCGGTGGGATTCCTGTTGAAGTTGAGATGGTTGTTGAAATTGAAGGCTAACGGCTAAAAAAAGAAGGATGCAATGGCAGTTCAAGTTGTTAAACCGCGGATACGAGGTTTTATTTGTACCAACGCCCATCCGGTAGGGTGTCAGGCGAATGTGCGAAATCAGATCGGTGAGATTAAACAAGGGGTTCCCCACAAAGAGGCAAATATGAATGCGCTCGTCGTGGGCGCCTCGACAGGATATGGTCTCGCCTCGCGTATCGCTTTGACGTATGCTTACGGTGCGAAAACGCTTGGGCTTCTCTATGAACGTCCACCTGATGAAAGACGCACCGCAACAGCGGGTTACTACAACACCGCGGCTTTCCATCAACAGGCAACAGCGGACGGGTTTTTCGCTGCCAGTCTCAATGGAGACGCGTTTTCCAATGAAATGAAAGCCGAAGCTATTAGCCGACTCAAGGCAGACTTCGGCAAAGTAGATATCCTCGTTTATAGCATCGCCGCACCCCGAAGAATCCACCCGAACACGGGGGCCTCACATGAGTCTGTTCTCAAGCCGATCGGAGCACCCTATACCGGAAAGACGATTGATCTGAATCGTGAAGTCGTCATACCTGTAACCCTCGAGCCGGCAAGCGATCAAGAGATTACCGATACAATCGCCGTGATGGGGGGGCAGGACTTAGAGCTGTGGGTTGACGCATTGGCAGACGTTGATTTGCTCGCGCCAGAAGTCACAGTCGTTGCTTATACTTATATCGGAAGCACTTTAACCTGGCCGATTTACCGAGATGGAACTATCGGTAGAGCGAAAGACGATTTGAAGGCGCGTGTGGACGCACTTGATAAACGGCTCACGAACCAACTCGGCGGCAGCGCCTATATTTCCGTGAACAAAGCCGTCGTTACGCAAGCCTCCGCGGCGATTCCTGTTGTTCCGCTTTACGTCAGTATCCTCTATGACATTATGAACGCCAAAGGTATCAATGAAGCACCTATTGGGCAAATGAAACGGCTTTTCTCGGAGCACCTCGGACCGGAGCTTCACCCCCAACTCGATGCTGAACGCTATATCCGACTTGATGACCGCGAACTACAGCCCGCAGTGACCGCCGCAGTAACGGAGCGGTGGGAGCGAATTCATACCGACAATTTCTACGAACTTTCTGACTATGCAGGCTTCAGGCGACGTTTCCGAAACCTTTTTGGATTTGAGGTTGACGCGGTGGACTACGATGAGGCAGTCGAAACAGAATTGGTATTCTAAGGATAGCAGCCTGAGGTAGCCGGAACTTTAAGGCATCATGTTCAGCCGAGGGAAATCCAAGCCAGAATTCCTAATGGTACAACTTGCTGATCTGACCGCGGCGATTAACTATTTGCAAGTGACATTGCAAGAGTACCAAATTGATGGAGACACATCTTTTTCCTCCGCGACATTCGGACTGTTATAGAAGCGCAGGGAGGAATCTCCGAATTTGCCGAAAGCCGCAAGTTCCCTCGGACGCGTTCGCTAACGAGAACGCATTGAGGCTTGACGTGTTCAATACTATTCTGCGTTCGCGCGGGTGTCAGCTGACGATTAACGCTCTAAAGAATGTGAGCTCCAGTTGGGATTATGCAGAAGAGAATTATTCAACCGCACCAAGAAAAGTCGCGGATCCGAACCTTGAAGTTGCTACTGAGCGTGGTAATCCGCGGTAAACACAAGCATGTTATGGAATGAAAATTATTTTGGGTATTATCATTAAAAACGTAAACCTATTTCAATTAAGGAGCAACTTATGGCGCAACCTATTCAGGTTACGGTCTGGAATGAATTTAGGCATGAAAAAACAAACGCATTCATTCGCGGTCTCTATCCCAATGGGATTCACGGTGCGATTGCGGAGGGTCTCGACAAAGCGGGCGGTTTTAAAGTCCAGTCTGCAACGTTAGATGAACCTGAACACGGTTTGACGGACGATGTACTTTCAAACACGGATGTCTTAATCTGGTGGGGACATGCCGCACACGCCGCTGTTGAAGACGCTATCGCTGCGAAAGTTCGCGCGCGTGTGTTGGACGGCATGGGGCTTATCGTTCTGCACTCTGCGCACTATTCTAAACCCTTCACCGGTTTGATGGGTACCTCGTGTAGCCTTAAATGGCGTGAAGCAGGTGAAAAAGAACGCCTCTGGGTGATTGAGCATGGGCACCCGATTGTTGAAGGCTTGGGGGAATACTTTGAAATTGAGCACGCCGAAATGTATGGCGAGCCCTTTGATATTCCTGAGCCGGACACACTTATTTTTATCAGTTGGTTCCCAGGGGGTGAAGTCTTCCGAAGTGGATGCTGTTATTATCGCGGGAGAGGCAAAATCTTCTATTTCCGTCCTGGTCATGAAACCTATCCGATCTATTACGACGAAAACGTTCGACATGTAATCGCGAACGCTGCACGGTGGGCGGCTCCGGGTGACGCGCCGACCCCGGTTTTTGGCAACGCGCAGCCATTAGAGCCTATAGAGGGAGAATAGGGCGTATGAGAGTGAGCGGGTTTTACTAAACCCGCTCATTTCATTGGGAAACCCGCTATGGAGTCAGAATAGAACCAAAATACTGAGCCTATCGAAATCCCAACTGTTACCGGTCCTTATGCCGAACCGTGGTCGCTGAAAAAGATAATTGCACTCGCTGCCGTATTTGGACCGGCGGCAATTGTTGCTTCAGTGAGCATTGGCGCAGGTGAGACAACTGTTGTTGTTCGTGCAGGGGCGTGGGCGGAGTATAACCTGCTTTGGCTTGTGCTGCTGAGTTGTGTTGTGAAAGGTATTTTCGTTACGTATCTACTGGGTCGCTATACAGCCGTCAGCGGTGAATATATCGGAAATCGACTGGCGAAACTACCTGGCCCGCGGGGGTGGCTCCTCATCGCGATAGGCCTGCTTGAAATGGTAGGTGCGCCTTTAGCATGGGTGCCGAGATGATGGATGTGGAGCTTATCAACGACGGTCCTGTCACGATTTTATTGGATAGCGACAAACAGTTTTGAATCCGCATTATGAAACATGCCGAATATATTGATACTGTCAAGCAAGGCGACTGCATCGAATTGATGGCTGAAATGCCAGCGGAATGTGTAGACCTTATCATAACAGATCCACCGTTTGCCATCGACTTCAAAGCGACACGCCATAATTACAACCGAAAAGGAAGTCGCGTTCTGGAAGGTTATAACGAAATTGAAGGCAGCGACTATCTTACCTTTACACTTGATTGGCTCTCAGCGGCAACGAGAGCCCTAAAAGATTCAGGGAGTATGTACATCTTTTCGGGTTGGAACTACCTAAAGGACCTCCTGATAGCCATAGATCACTGCCAACTCACGACAATCAATCACCTGATCTGGAAGTATCAGTTTGGCGTTGTCACCAAACGTAAATACGTAACTTCTCACTACCATTGTCTGTTTGTGTGCAAAAACGATAGAAAACGGAAGTTTTATCCTTATCGTCGATTTGATAAGGATGCAAAAACTGAAAGTGGTGGATCGGCACATTACAAGGACAAAGAGGATGTCTGGGAAATCAAGAGAGAGTATTGGCAAGGCGCGGTGAAAACGCCGACGAAATTGCCTGCTGAACTCATTGAGAAAATCCTGGATTATTCCAGCGAAAAAGGGGACGTTGTTCTGGATCCGTTTTTAGGGTCTGGACAGGTTGCTATCGTGAGCAAAATGAAGCAACGGCATTATATAGGTTTCGAGATTGTGCCAACGTATTACGCATTTGCACGCGAGCGTCTTGAGTCAGGAAAGTACCTAATTCAGAAAACAGAAGAAGCACCTGTATGGGATTTATTCAGCAAAGAGGCATAACTTTATCATGATAAGCCAAACGATAATTGACACAGTTGAAAAATTGAAAAACGCCTCGCGAAACATGCCTAAAGTTTGGGATGGCAGAAATTCTATTCTTGAAATGAAGGATGGTGGATCGAGACAGTGGCGGCAGATGGAATGGATGGGATTTTACTTTGAGTTTTTGTGTCAAAAGCATTTTGATCCCATAATTGATATGCCCGGTAAGAAATATGGCAATACAGAGTTTGACGCATTTCGTGAAATTTCGTGGGACTTTAAGGCACATGCAGCTAATACAACAAACCATACTGTTATCACTAATGATGCGAAAGCAATAGTAACCACAATAAGCGATTATGGTTACTACGGAGTGATTCTTGCAATCGGTGAAGTAGAGTACAATGACGAAGAAAAAACTTTTAAAAGATGGCATGATCAATTGAAAGAGGGAATTAGCAAATATGAAGCGAACCGGATAAACAGAGGGGCAATGTCAAGAAGGCGCAAAACAGAGTTTATTTTATCGGAGATCCACTTTGTCTGTTTTGACACTGAAACACTGGAACAATGTGGCGGTTCATTCCAGAAAGGTTTTAGAAACGCCGATGGTAGTCCAAGGCGTGAGAAAGTTACAGTAAATATACGGAAGGTTCCAGATGCTGCCGTTGTTGCCACACAGAATTTCTAGTAAACAGGCACACAAGGAGGCGCACCATGCCAAACAGACCTCCAACCATAGGCGAATACTTACTTAGAAAACTGGAAAGCTACGGTATTAAACACATCTTCGGCATCCCCGGCGATTATATCCTCTGGTTCTATAACCTCATCGAGCAGAGTTCGATTCAGCATGTCGGCATGACGCGTGAGGACGCAGCAGGCTACGCAGCGGATGCCTACGCACGTACAAAAGGGATGGGGGCTGTCTGTGTTACTTATTGTGTCGGCGGGCTGTCAACGGTGAACGCTGTGGCAGGTGCTTACGCTGAAAAATCACCCGTCGTTGTTATTAGCGGCGCGCCCGGTATCAAAGAACGAGGAAAAGATGCCCTCCTCCAGCACAAAGTCAGGGATTGCCATACGCAGCAACGGATCTATGACGAGATAACCGTTGCGACCGCTCTGCTCGACGAACCCTTCACTGCGTTCAACGACATCGATCGCGTGCTTGATGCCGTGTACCGCTATAAACGTCCGGGGTACATTGAACTCCCGCGCGATATGGTGGATGTCCGCGGCACGCCCTATCAAGGTCCGTCAACCGGCGGACACGTTAGCGATCCTGAAACATTAGAAGCGGCTTTGGTAAACCGTGCGGGGCACTGCTCCATTTTTTATTAAAAAAAGCCATGCCGATTAGTGTTGCACAACCTGTTTCCGCTGCGGTGCTTATTGCGTTTGCTGGAATTAGTGGTTGGGATTTATGCGCCAAACTCGCCAATATATTCTGACTAGTAATTAAGATTGATGCCTCGTTCATAAATGTATAGATTACTATCAACAACTCTGAATCTTCAGAAGGAGATGGAACAATGGCTGACATGAAAGAGAAAGAGAAACTCGATCAACTGCAGCGAGAAGGTTTTATTTTAATTGAGGGGGCGCTATCTCCAGAGGAGACGGGAGAGATCCGTCAGAGCATTAATTATGCACGCGAGATGGGATGGGAGGAAGGTCTAAACGCTGTTGGTAACATGTGGTTTGATACCCTCCTTGATCGGGAACCCGATACCTACCAACCGCTTGTCGGACATCCGAGCGTCCGTCCTTACTTGGAAGGGTTGATGGGCAAGCAGTGCCAACTTCGGAGTTTACGCGCGCATATCAATCCCGGGCCCTATCTCCAAGAGTGGCACATGGATTTTTACGGCTATTGGCAGGAAAAACGGTACGTTGAAGAACATCCATTTGCCATGGCACCCGTAGGGATTAACACGACGTTTTATTTTCAGGACAACGATCCGGGTGAGGGCCACCTCAAATTCATCAAAGGTGGGCACCTCTCAGAGCCCCCGCATCTCTATCCGTTGGATCGTCCCAAATTTGAAACGTGGTGTGAGGCGCAAGAACACGTGATCCTGCATCCAAAAGCCGGCGATTGTGTTCTGTTCATCAACCACATTCCACACCAAGGTGCGAAAGAACGCGACGATATGGAACGAAGCAACGTCGTCTGTCATTATCAGGTAACCCCGATGTATGAAGGGGTTTGGCACGTCTCTCGCGCACGCGGCTATCAAGGCACGTTCCCGTTTGCTTAGGGATGTCCTTTTCTCATAGATATTTGATGGCGAGTCAAATTAACCATGCTAAGCTGCCTGATCATCTCTGTCTGCACTATCTTTTTGAGGGATTTCCTTTAAGGAATGAGAGGATGTCGCCGTGTGGTTAAGAGCTTAGGCTAATCGTAGGGGGTGGGTTACCCAACCCCTACGCGTGTTTCGAAAATTTGACGAGAACATTATTCCCCCCAAACCCCTCCGCTCCAAAAATTAACGCCAGTCGATGAATTGTCATGGGCGGGTCATCCGGCAGAGTCTCCAGACAACAGGAAATCGTAAACAGCTTACCCTGACAGCCCATGCCGGCATAGGGGCGGAGACTGCTTTTCCCGTTTTACCTCCCTCGGAGAAACGAACCGCAGCCTGCGGTAGACTCAAGCAAGATAGCCAGTGATAGATTGCACATTTTAAAGCACATTTCTCGACGAAGATATGAGGTTCGTGGT
Source organism: Candidatus Poribacteria bacterium (assembly GCA_965202725.1). GTDB lineage: Bacteria > Poribacteria > WGA-4E > WGA-4E > WGA-3G > WGA-3G. The sequence goes on along the minus strand of OZ241845.1, from coordinate 574,552 downwards.
AAGTCAAATTGACGTGTGAAGGTATGGTCCTTTAGGAATCGTGCCAATTTGGCAGACACTCAATAGTAATTGTATCTACCTTGGGCGATTAACATTGGCATAAATATTGCTACTGTTTATTGATGGTAACATTTAAATATTATGGGATATTTCAGTGAATTGGAGGGCGACACATTCACTCGTTCGGTAGGGCCCCGGTTCACAATGTATTAGTGATTGTAAAATTTACGATATTTGCACAAGGAGTATAGAAAAATGAGCAAAGTTATTGGAATTGATTTGGGGACGACCAATTCATGTGTGGCAGTCTTAGAAAGCGGTGATGCCAGGGTCATCGAAAATGCGGAAGGGAACCGGACCACCCCGTCTGTTGTCGGTTTTACGAAGGAGGGAGAACGCCCCGTTGGACTCGTTGCGAAAAGGCAAGCTATCACGAACCCTCAAAATACAATTTTTTCGATTAAAAGATTCATGGGACGGAAATTTAACGAAATAGGTAATGATGCTTCCCGCGTTCCTTATGAATTAAAAGCTGATAATGACGGCGATGTCGTCGTAAATATTAACGGGAAAAATTATTCACCGCCTGAAATTTCTGCTATGGTTTTGCGGAAGATGAAGGAGACCGCTGAGGCGTATCTGGGTGAAGATGTTACGAAAGCAGTTGTCACTGTGCCTGCTTACTTCAATGATTCTCAACGTCAGGCGACGGCGGATGCCGGTAAAATCGCTGGATTGGAAGTCGAGCGGATTATCAATGAACCGACCGCTGCCTCCCTCGCGTATGGACTCCAAAATGAAGGCGACAAAAAGATTGCTGTTTATGACCTCGGCGGTGGAACGTTTGACATCTCTATTCTGGAAATCGGAGACGGGGTCTTTGAGGTAAAAAGCACAAACGGCGATACACACCTCGGTGGCGACGATTTCGATCAGGCGATTATCGACTGGATGGCGCAAGAGTTCCTCAGCAACCAAGGGATCGATTTACGCCAGGATCAGATGGCCTTGCAACGGCTAAAGGAGGCAGCGGAAACCGCAAAGTGTGAACTCTCCAGTACACTGCAAACCGACATCAACTTGCCCTTTATCACTGTTGATGCTAGCGGGCCGAAACACCTGAATCTGACACTCACCCGTGCCAAACTGGAGCAGATTACAGATAATTTGGTCCAGCGTTCACTTGAACCCTGCAGACAGGCACTCGCCGATGCAGAGATGCAACCTGCTGACATTGATGAAGTTATCCTCGTCGGTGGTCAGACGCGTATGCCCAAAGTTCAAGAGGCTGTCAAGCAGCTCTTCGGCAAAGAACCGCACAAAGGGGTCAATCCGGATGAGGTCGTCGCTATCGGGGCCGCAATTCAAGGCGGGGTTCTTGCAGGCGATGAAGAGGTCAAGGACATCCTCTTATTAGACGTTACGCCCCTCTCACTCGGTATTGAAACGCTCGGCGGAATGTTCACCCGGTTGATTGATAGGAACACAACGATTCCTACGAAAAAATCGAATATATTCACGACTGCTGAGAACAATCAGACTGCCGTTGATGTCCATGTCCTCCAGGGGGAGCGGGAACAAGCGGTTTACAACAAAACGATTGGCCGGTTCCGATTGGGTGAATTACCACCTGCGCCGAGAGGTGTCCCACAGATTGAAGTGGCTTTTGATATCGATGCAAACGGTATACTGAACGTATCCGCGAAAGATACGGCGACGGGTAAAGAGCAGAAGATTACCATTACTGCATCCTCTGGACTGAACGAAGCCGAAATTGATCAGATGGTCAAGGATGCCGAAACCCACGCTGAAGAGGATAAGCAGAAACGGGAAGAAGTCGAAGCACACAACCGGGCGGATTCTCTGGTTTACGAGACAGAGAAAAACCTCAACGAGTTGGGAGACAAGATAGACGACGCTTCCAAGCAGAAAGTGAACGCCTCCGTTGCTCGTGTCAAGCAGGCGTTGGAGTCTGGTAACCACGCCGAGATCCAACCTGCGACGGATGAGTTGACCCAAGTCTGGCACGAAGTTTCTCAGCTGATATATCAGCAAGCCGCAGATGCCGGTGCCGCTTCCGCTGGAGCTGAAGCTCCTTCTGACGCTCCGGATGCTACTCCGTCGGCAGATAGCGATGTCGTTGACGCTGAGTATGAAGTCGTTGATGAGGATGAGAAGAAGGATAAAAGTTAAGCGGGCCCTCTAAATTGCGATTCCCTTAATGGGGCAATTGACTTCAACGTTGATGTTGAAAACGGATTGAGCGGTGTGCGCGATTTTCTGGTAAGCCTGTCGCCAAACCAATTCTATTTAGAGGCACCTGTCATTATTCTCGTTGAAGCAAAAAATACCGATGTAAAATTGGGGCTTGGACAATGTGTCGCTGAGATGCTCGCCGCCCAACGTTTTAATGCCGAAAAAGGAAATGATATCCCTTACATTTATGGGGCCTCTACAACAGGGATAGATTGGGGGTTTCTCAAGTTGGAGGAAAAACGCCTGCACATTGATATGGCGACTTACCAACTCGCGCAGTGCGACAAATCCTCGGCATCCTCGCCAGTATGGTCGCACAAAATGCGTGAGATTGGTTTAAATTTACGCAATAAGTAGTTTGGGTAGGCTAAGTGGATGTCTAATCACTTATCAGTGGAAGATTCGGCTGGATTTGCCTCTTTTTGCTTTCTTTCCTGATTTTTCTTTGTTTCGGGACGCACATGCTCGAATGACAATTTCGCGTGTGTTCCACACATGTGCCAGTTGCCAAATACTGCTTCAGTTCATTCAATCCACCGTATAACTGTTCCAAGAAATTAATTTTGAAAAATAAACTCAAGTTGCTACCTTTTACAGACCTAACACTCCTACGGCGTTCAAGGCTATACTTTTGTGTTGAAACGTTCAAAACCCGTTAGATAGCAACTTGGTTCAAAATAGCAGAACCGTCTAATACCCTAACAACTCAATGCCTTCCCGATAAGTCGCTGCAGAATGCTGTAGGGATCCAAGTTCGTCATCAGTGAGCTCGATTTCAAGAATCTCCTCCACACCATTCCCACCCAGTTTAATGGGGACTCCGATATAGAGATCATCGATACCGTATTGCCCGGTAAGATGGGCAGAACAGGGCAGTAGTCGTTTCTTGTCCAAAATGATTGCCTCTGCCATTTGTGCCAACGATGAACCCGCAGCGTAATACCCACTCGTTTTGAGAAGATTAACGATCTCAGCACCCCCGTCCCGCGTGCGTTGTGCCATCACTTCAATGCGATCTTCGGGTATGAGTTGCGGAATCGGGATGCCGTTGACGGTCGTATAGCGTGGGAGCGGCACCATCGTGTCACCGTGTCCACCAAGAACAAGCGCATGGATGTCTTCTACGGAGACACCAAGTTCAAGAGAGATAAAATAACGGAACCTTGCTGAGTCGAGTACCCCTGCCTGTCCAACGACGCGGTGTGAAGGAAACCCTGATACCTTCCACGCGTGGTAAGTCATGATGTCCAACGGATTGGTGAGCATTACAATAACGCAGTCTGGCGACTGTTCCACGACGTTTTCTGTGACGCTGCTGACGATATTGGCATTTGTTTGCAACAGGTCTTCGCGCGTCATCCCCGGTTTACGTGGCGAACCTGATGTAATAATTACGAGATCGGAACCGGCGGTCGCGTTGTAATCCAGGTCTCCGTCAACTGCGGCATCAAACAGTTCTACGGGCCCCATTTGTGCCATGTCTAATGCCTTGCCTTGCGGAACACCGTCAACGATGTCTATCATGACAACATCCCCAAGTTGTTTCTGTGCGATCAGAAATGCCGCTGTTGCACCGACGTTCCCTGCACCGATAACACTGATTTTTTTTCGTGCCACTTCTGCCTCCAATATGAAAACGTATAGTTTTTATTTTTAAGATGACTTGTATTAATTATACCCAGAAATTTGGAAATAATCAAGTTATCTGTCACAGCGGATGTGTAAATATTTTGTCAAAGGTTATCTGAGTTTCAGCAATCAGAGACTTCGTAGGGTCGATGTTGCCTCGCCCTCTGACTTCCAATCGGGCGGGGAGACCCAGTACCTACGGGCAATAATAAAGCTTTTACACACCCTATAAACCCTCCCGAGGTTTATTTCTGTTGTAGGAGGGATTTCCATATCCCGACATCTTGCTTTAAAATCAGCGTCATCCGCGAAATCCTCATGATCCGCAATTCAGACAAACACCTCACCTTCCAACCAAGCGAAAGGCTTCCTTAATGTCGGTTTTAAGAGATGTATCGCCTTCCTTTTCTGCCAGTTTCATGGCATTTTGGATATCTTCTTTTGCTTCTGATATTTTGCCTATCTCAATCTTGGCGCGTCCACGTCTATAGTAGGCTTCGGCATAATGCGGTTTTAGGTAGACAACCGTATTATAATCTTCAATAGCTCCGTTATCATCTCCAAGGTTTATTTTTGCTATCGCCCGAGTTTCGTAGGCTTCAGCAAGGTCTGGATCCAGACGGATTGCACCATCACAATCTTCAATGGCTCCTGTATTGTCTCCGAGATTCGACTTTGCCTCGGCTCGATTGGTGTATGCAGCCGCAAGTCCAGCGTCTACCGGATTAAGGTGAATCGCTGTATTGCTGTCTTCAATGGCACCTTTATAGTCGCCTAAACGTAACTTCGTTACTCCACGGTTAACGTAGGCCATGGCATTTGCCGGTTCAAGACGAACTGCTTCATCATAATCTTTGATGGCACCCTTATTATCGCTTATTGCCAACTTCGCAGAGGCTCGCCTGACATAAGCGTAGACAGCAAGGGCAGTGTTCTCTGGGTTAAGACGGACTACTTTATTATAATCTTCGATGGCACCCTTAGCATCGCCCAAATCAGACTTCGCCTTGGCACGATTGATGTAGGCAACGGCAAGAACTGGCTCCTTCGGTTTTAGGCGAATTGCTGCATTATAGTCTTTGACGGCCTCCTGAGTCCTGCCTAGTGCTGACTTCGCCTCGGCACGAATACCGTATGCAGTGGCAAGGATAGTATCTTCCGGTTTTAGAAAAATTGCTGTATCACAGTCTTCTATAGCATTTCTATAGTTTCGTAGATCTTTCCTCGCAAGTCCTCTGTTGACATAAGCATCCGTGTAATCTGGTTCCAGGCGAATTGCTGTATTATAGTCTTTGATAGCACCTTTATGGTCTCCTAATCCTTTCTTTGCAACACCCCGATTGGAATAGACATCTGGGTAATTCCTGCCTAGATGAACGGCAGTATTATAATCTTCGACAGCTCCCTTATAATCGCCTAACTCTGACTTCACCCTACCCCTTTTGAGATAAGCCATAGCGAGATCTGGGTTTAGACCAATGGCTGTGTCATAAGCTTTGATGGCCTCTTCATAGTCATCAAGTGCTTTCTTCGCATCACCTAGATTGACGTAGGCATAGGCTTGTATAACGGGGTCTTTTCGCCATTTTTCTAAAGATTTATCTTCGGCAGGAAGATCCCTCAGCAGTTCCTGGAGATGGTTTGAAGGGATAGCGTACGCTATCCGATGCGTATGGAGACCTTCTACGGAGACTCCCACCACTTCGCCTTTGTAATTTAGGACAGGGCCTCCACTATATCCTGATAGCAACGAAACTTTCAAGCGGAAAAAATTAGAAGTAGTCTGGCTTATCATACCCTTTGAGATTTCACCCTGCACAACTTTGCTGTCCCGGCGCGGATTGCCTATGGCTATAATTTTATCACCGACTTTCACTGTGTCGCTATCACCAAGCGAAAGAACGGACGCGTCTTCGCCATCTACCTTTGCGACCTTTAAAACAACTAAATCGTGTTTAGGATCGCTTGCCATAACCCCTTTGATAGTGTATTGGGCGGGTTGACTAACCAATTTCACGTTCCAACTGTGCGAATTTCCGTGAATCCCAGCAACCCCGTGAATATTAGTCATAATCAAATCACGCCTGATGAAGAATCCACTGCCGGATACACTCGTTCCATTGGATGCGCGGCGGATCAGTCGCACCGTGGAGGCTTTTCCAATTTTCATAATTTGTTGTTCAAGGTTCGGGAGTGCAACAGATTTTTCACTTTGTTCAGTTTGCTTCTTGATACCTGGAACACAGGATAGAAGAATTCCAAGTGCAAGACTCCCTGTTAACGCGAACACTTTTTTTTCAAATTTCATCTGAAATTCCTATGAGTTTATTAGGGTTTGAAACGATTCAAAATCTGCGTTATACTTTCTATTTCTTTGCCTCGCTTCATTCTTACTTCAAGATGCGCGCTGGCGAGATACGCCACTTCTTGTCGCTTGTCGGCACCAACAATCGGTTTCACTACGATTTGCATGTCTTCTGAGAGTTCCAACGCAAAGTTTAGCCTAACAAAATCAGGCAGTCATGCCGTTAGAATCTGGTGAACCTCTTCTGCAATCGGGGATCCTTCGGATTGCAGGTCGGTTTCTTCCTTGAGAACGAAGCGGATTGTTGCGATCGCCCAGTCTTGTATAAGCGTGTGAGCAGTTTCGGCTTGCTGCGTTACACCAAAATCGCCCTTCGCGCTGTTTTTTGCTGCATCACAGGTTTTCAGTCTAGTGTTGAGCCGTTTGAGCAGTGCAACAATTTCTGGATACCTCTCTACTTTTTTCGCGCGGTCTATAACAAATTCAAGATGCTCGGCTGTAACTGTGAATTCGAGGTGTTGCGGTGGAGACGCGTATCTTCGCCTTTCTGTTTTTCTTCTACTTCAACCTCTTTTAGATGATCAAAGATAGCCTGCAAGTCCTTGAACTGGGCACTGTATTCTTCCTTGATAGCGTTAGGCGAGGCACTAAACCTCGCCTTGAGAGACTAGAGGTTAAGCGTGTCGGGGTCCCATTGCATAAGCAGGATTATCACCGAGGTTGTCAATCAACCAACCGCGGAGGGGCACGTCGTCTTCGGAGGGGACGTAGCGTCCGTTGTTTCGGGTAGCAGCACCGAGTAGCTGCTGACGAATCGGATCGCATTTTTCATAAAGAGGTTCAACTGTCATCTCGTCTTTTGGACGAATCCACCGGTAACCATAGCCGTAGAAAAGAGCTTTCCGAGTTATGCTAGAATGGTTTGGACTTCGAGAGTGCCAGAGTCTTCTATCAAACAGAACGGCAGTACCGGGTTCCACACAGACTGGTATTGCGTCATCAGGTACATCGTCTGCAGTCGCTTCGCGCGGGTCTCGTGCGATTTCAGCCAATGGAACCGACATGTCCGACTTTAAATGACTCCCCGGGCGGATATAGAAATTGCCGCGACCGGGTTCAGAAACATCCGTGAGGAAGTATGCCACTTTTAGAGACAAACGCGGGCGTGGATCTGTCTCCAGTTCAATGTTGACGCGTCCGCTGTCTTGGTGCCATTCCAACCAGCCTTCACCCTGTTCGGCATCTGGAGCTGCTGGTGGTTTAACGTGCATGTGGGCGTGGTAGAGGTAGATATTCCATCCCAAAATGCCCCAGACTTTAGGTAAAGTCGTCGGCAAGTCAACCAGATTCAAGAGTACATCATCGGCACCAAGAAAATCCGACCAGCCCCAATGCGAGCCGGGCGTTGCTTTGCCATTGGTGAGTGCTTTGTTATACAAGGTGTCTACAGCATTTATTAGCTGTTCACGTAGCTCTGTAGAGAGGGCGTTCGGGACATATAGATATCCGTGCTCTTCAAAATGAGCACGTTCTTCCTCTGTGATGAGGTGGGCAAGATATTTTTCAGGTGCAGCTTCCATGCCTACATTAAGAAGTTCCGTCATGGTAATTCTCCTTAGCAGTGCTGTTGCTTGTTCTGAATAGTACTTCACCTATTTTAATTTTGAGGCATTTTTACCGGAGGGGCGAGATGCCCCTCGCCCAGTACCCAAGTACATACCCACAATTTGAAGAGAAATAAAGCAATAATTGGATATGTCAAAGTTGAAAACGCTCCTACATTTTACCGCACGTACTGTGCAAGATATTCGCGTGAACGACGCAAACCGTCAGATTCTGCTTCCCATGTTCGCCAATAGCGGTAATCTTCTAGCTCCACGCTAACGATACCGTCAAAACCTTCATCTTCTAAACGTTGAACGACTTTTAGCCAATCCACGATACCATCGCCCGGGATTGTATATCGCCACCAATCTTCGCCGAAGCCACGGGCATCCCGGAGACTCGGTCCCAGATTGCCATGTAGATAGAGAGCCTCCTCGTCGAAGTCGGTATCCTTGCCGTGAACGTGTTTAACATAGGCTGCGAATTCGTCAAGTGCCCGGAGGTAGTCAATGCCGATTCTGACGAGATGAGATGGATCGTAGTTAAGTCCTAAACCGGGAGAGGGACACGCCTCAAACATCGCACGCCACATCTCTGGTGTACAACCGAGCGCGGGATAAGCAGGTCCCGGACCAGGCCATCCTTCAATCGCGATTGTCACGTCCTGAGAGGCTGCGAACTCAGCGATCGGTGGGATCGTGTCCTTCCAGATCTCAAAGTTTTTGGCGCGACCGAGACTCGCATCTTCGGGGACAAAAACGCAGAACATGATATGCACGTCGTTATCGGCGGCGGCTTCGATAGCCTCCTTTGCTGCTGCAGCACCGGATTTCTGTTTGGATTTTTTAGTGCTGAGCAGATCTCGGACACCGGGGAGGTCCGCACTGCCGATAACAAGCCCGGCATCCCTCGCTGTTTGAACAATGCCGGGTGTAACTTCTCCAATATCAACGGCTGCAAACCCGTTGTCCGTGCACCATTTACAAAAATCTGCAAAAGGCAGTTGGCGGGCTGTGCCGGGAATACGTAATCCTATTTTCATAGCATCTCCTGTAATATAATATAACGTGAGTTTGATATATAGCACATGCGAAGAGTATGTGAAGTTTCTCGTAGGGGTTAGGCATGTCATACAAGGAATGGATGTCGTCTATTCCCAGGCGACATCCCCTAATCCTACGGGCGAGACGACCTCGCCCCTACGATACGTACGAAAGCTCCTTTTTCCAAGCTTACGTTAATATAAGTAGTTGCTAGTTATGGTTTTCATCAGGAATCTTAGCACTTGCAGTGCTTAGCCTGTGCTGTAGCTTCTCGATCTCATAGCACAAAGCAACTTTGTTTGAGGGGTATTGCAATTAGGTTCCTCCTAAAAGGACTTCCGTATCTCCTGATAGATGCCCTTCAAGGAGCATTCTGCCTTCTTCCAAAACAAGTAGAATGTCTTGCTTATTTGCCTTCATTCGGTTTCTTTACCTTTCCAGGACACCGAACTCTTCGTTAGAATTGCCATAAAATTTCTTGTTCAACGCCTTATCCAATTCACTGACATTAAACGTCTCGTCCTCTATTTCAGAGAGATTGACATAGAGTTGATTTTTATCCAGCAATTCAGCAAGTAGATGTTTCTGTTTTTCAACGTCGCTAATAGCGATAAAATGTTCTTCCGCCTCCTCCGGTTTTTGAGGGTTGACATACCACTTCAGAACGGAATCTTTTGACATATCGCGCCAGATACGCAGAAGGTCTTCACTGGATTCTGCGGATTGGATTCGCTCCATGAAAACTTCGTTGTATTGCATCAGTTCGCAATAGATGAAATCGCAGCCTTGCTCTCTTATAACTTTCTCTACACGCGGCACGATCACATTTTCAATAGAGTCCATCTGCTCTACTAAAATAAATTTCCGATCTCCATTATCTTGCATGTTTAATTCTAAGGCAGCATGTGCGGTTGTTCCGCTTCCTGCAAAAAAATCCAATATTATGTCATCGTTACTTGTCATGATTTTCAAAGTATCTAACACGGCGTACAACGACTTGGGATAACTAAATAAATTTCTACCCAATAAATTTTTTAGGAGATTGGTACCTTGAAATTCAGGAAAATATTTCTTATCCGTCCACAAATTTTTAATCACTTGTTGTTCACGGTATTTGTGCCATATCATTATCTGCCCATGTTGCTTAACTGCGACAAAGTAGTCACCGACATTTCGTTTTTCAAATGTCTCTGGCTTGGTTTTCCAAGTAAATTCACGTCCATTATCAATGGGAAAAACTTCATGATAATCATTACTTTTTGTCAGCGTAATGTCTTTCAAGTCTTTACTAACGTAAATAGGATACCAAAATTTAGGTTTATTGGTTCGTGAAGTATTCGATCTTACCCTGATAAATTGTTCTAAACGATAATTTCCTTCCTCGTCACGTTTATCAAAACTTTCTATCTTATCTTTGTCTAAGGCTACCTTGTTGAACTTAGCTTTAGATATGTCTTTTGCATATACCAACATGTGTTCGGTTGCAGCAGAAAAAAATCTCTCGTGTTGTCTACCTTTCGGGTTGATGTAGATCGTCACTATTCCTATACGATTTTCCCGTCCAAATATCTCATCAAGCAATACTCCAAGATAAAACAGTTCTACATGATCAATCGTGACCGCCATAAATCCATCATTTTTCAATAATTCTTTTCCAACTTCTATTCTATTCCTGATAAAAGTTAGCCATGTGGAGTGTTTAAATTCATTGTTATAAGAAAAAGAATCTGTGCTTCCTCCCGTATTATACGGCGGATCAATGTAGATCAATTTGACCTTGCCGCGGAATTTCTGTTTAAGGGTGTGGAGTGCGATGAGGTTATTGCCTTTGATGATGAGATTTTCGCGTATCGTGCCGTTCTCGTCACGTTGGATATTTGTCACCTCCTGCTCACCGCTGGCAGTATGGCGTTTATAGTTTATAAGGACTTTCGGATCAAACATCCGATTGATCTCGTCTTGTGCAAGAGTTTCGTTGAAGAATATCTCTTTGCGCTTCTCCTCTTCTTTCGTCTGTCCGCCCTCTAAGACACAATCTTTGTAGGGCCAGACGAGTGAAACTTCGCCGCGCTCGCGTAGGAATTTGCCACCGATGTTCAAACCGATTTTATTACGAAACTTCGTATAGGAGTCGGCAAAAAAGTTTTTATCGGTGATGTAGTCAACGAAGGTGTTGTTATCAAAAATCCAACGCCCTTCAATTTCTTTAAAGAACTTCGCCTCAACCGTCTTGTCTTTCAGCAGCAGTTTGATAAGGTCGGGATCCAGTTTCCATGCGCGTTCTCTGACGAATGCGCGGAGGAGTTCTCCAGTATCATCAACAAAGTCGGGGTTGGATTCAAGGAGTTTGATCAATCTTTTGTCAAATTTTTCTTTTGACATAGTGTCTGGCCCTTTCTGTGCGAAGCGTTAGAGGGTTTGTTCAGTAAGAAGCGTTTGATATCCCTCCCATGACTCCCAAGGAATTCGGTTTTTCAAAGAGATGTTTGGGATCTTTCTGTAACTGCTTACTGAAACCTATTAAAATCCCATCAATCCGCAGCATCGGCGACAGACGGGCATCGGTCCGTCGTTACTCACGGACTGTCGGAACTTCATCGCCTTCTGGTTGTTCCACATATCAAGGACCTTATCCGTTTTGATGTTACCGATGATGTAGTCATGGTAATCGCGGCAGAGGCTCACATCGCCGTTGCTGTCAATCTCCATTGTCATGTAGATACTGACACATTGGTTGTAACCGAAGGTCTGTTGATGATCGGTATAATAACGTTGAATTTCGCCACGTGTGTTGAGGCGTGGCATCATGATAGGTGGGCACTTCTGGTGTTTTTCCGAGAGGGTTTCCATCTCTTCAAATCTGTCGAGAATAACCCCATGATCAAAGTCTTTCCAGGTCCCTATCCAGCCGTAGTGTGTCTGCGGCTTGAAACCGAAACGATTCTCGAAATCTTCCGTGTGTTCCTGTGCCGATTCCGAATCTATCCACCAGGTCAGATAGAAGATCTGTGCGTCGGCGTATTGACTGGTGAACTTATAGAGGTCTACAACAACGTCAATATTATACATCGTAACGCAGCTGAGCGGGATGATATATGGGAACTTTACGTTCCGTGTCTCTTTTGCTGCACTGAGGACTTCTAATGCAGCCTTGACATCTCTGAAGTTGTCGTAGTTTGGGGTTAGCCCGGGACGTTGTATATTGTGAATTTCCTCATTAGGGCCATCAACGCTCAAATAGATAATTTTACAGGTTTCCAGAATGTCTTCGGCGCGTCTGGCGATGTGTGTGGCGTTGCTCACAAGTGATATGGGCATTCCATTGTCTTTGATGTAGTGCATCAGTTCTATGATGTCGGGGTAAAGCATCGGTTCGCCCCCCCAGATGTACCACACAGGAGACCAGCCTGCATCCACAATCTGATCCACAAGGTCCTTATAGACTTCGACAGGCACCTCGCGCTGTTTGAGCTCCTTCATAGACTTCCCGAGTAGATAGCCGTTATCGCCCCATTGTCCACAGGAATGGCAACGGAGGTTGCACATATCGGTAATACGGAGACTTACCAGCTCGATAGCATCGCCTCTGCCGTGTTTTGCACCGAGCGGATGTCGCCAATTGAAACTTTCCTTGGCAAGTTGGTAACGTACGAACTTCTTGGAAGTATGCCAATCTTCTGTTATAGCACTGGCGAGTTCATTGACAAAAAATCGAGGTGAAATTCGGCTACGTAGTGCCATTAATTCTCCTTTTTCTCGCGGTTTGCTGTTAGCAAATTGACAATGCGCTAACCGCTAACCGCTATTCGCTAATCCGTTTTTCTTTTACCAGTGTAAGTGCCGCAGAATTCATGCAATAACGCTTGCCGGTGGGCTCAGGGCCGTCATTAAAGACGTGTCCCAGATGTGCGTCACACCGACTACAGACGACTTCCGTGCGCGGCATGAAAAAGATACTGCGATCCGATTTTGTTGCAATAGATTCCGGGGAGATAGATTCCCAAAAACTGGGCCACCCGGTTCCAGAATCGTATTTGGTCTCCGAGCTAAAAAGTGGACTTCTGCAGCAGATACAGTGATAGGTCCCTTGCTCTTTGCAATCGTGATATTGCCCTGTAAAGGCGCGTTCTGTCCCTTTCTTTCGGGTTACGCGATACGCTACCGGTGTAAGTTGTTCTTTCCATTCTTTTTCTGATTTAACAATCTTTTCTGAACGCATTTTTTGCCCCTTATGAAAATGTGATAGGTTTCTTTGAAAATACTATGCCATATTTTCAAAAAAAAAACAAGACTGTTTTCAGAGTGTATTGGCCAAACACTGAGAGTTGCTAATTATTCACCATCATTTTTTCGTTTTGGCTTAACCTGCCCTAAGATTCTGCATTTTGTGGCAGACAGGATTTCGTACCGCACGCCCCCCCACGTGATTCTGCGCTGGAATACAGCATATACGGCGTTGATACCCGCGAGAAATATTCCCACTGAAGCGACATACGAAGAGATGCTGATGGTCTCCCGGACCTTCGGCATCTCTTGAAGCCAACTCGGCAAGTTTTTCGAGAAGAGCCGGTACATAAATGCCTCTAGAAAGGGGATAAAAACAATCGGTAGCAACTCTTTCCTGTGAAAGAGAAATGGAATGGATCCAAAGACACAAAGTCCCTTCGGGAGGCACACAACGAGACTCGCTAACCATTGTGCCCAAAGCCCCATGTGGAACGTCATGATCATCTGGCGATTTGTAAATTCGACAATCTCGTGCCACCTACGATTGGCAGTCCGCGTGATAGCGACACAGTCAGGAACGAAGTGGATCTTCTGCTTAACATCTTGCATCGCAAGCGTCGTATTCAGGTCTTCTATTGTGGCGTGCTCCCAGCGTTGGAGGATTTGCGCGTTTTCGAGCATCTCGCGTCGAAAAGCGTTAGAGCCGCCCCATACCATTGTATACGGATGGTCGCCTTGAACACCCATCTGGAGGTTTACCCAAATTGATTCCACCAAAGCCGCAATGTTCCAGGTCTGCGGAAAATAGAACCGCCCGCCGACAGTCGTTCCTATGTCTGGTTCTTGGAGCGGATTGATAAGGAGTGTTAACCAATCTTCTCGGATAGCCACATCTGCGTCTACAAAAGCGATGACTTCGATATCGTCCGGGAGTCGCTCTATGACTGTCAACAGATTCTGAACCTTTTGCGAACGTGAGAGATTGTTCTCAACGATATTCGGTGCTAATAAAACATGAATATTCGGGTGCGATTCGGCAATCTCACAGAGGTGCGGGTAGGAGACATCGTGCCCCGAGTCCACTTTCTCATGTGTGACAAAGAAGACTTCATAGATACCAGCGTAGTCTTGGTGTAAGAGACTTTTCGCGTGTTCTGCTGTGTCAGTATCCCAGCCATAGTGAGGCGCGATGATCGCCACCTTTGGTGTATAGGTTGGACGGCCAACATTACGTTCACGCCGCGCATACCAAAAAGAGTGGCTAACCATGAGAAGTTCAAGAATAAAGAAGAAGTAAGCGGTTGCAATAATGTACGTCTGCATAGCAATTTTTAAGGACAGTCACTAAACCTGTTGCGGACTGAGAAAACGTTTGCAACTGCCACACGTTCCACTGACTGCTGAGGTGAGAATAAACGTCACCAACGCCCTAATGCTTGATGGTTACCTACGAAGCAGCGCAAGCGGTGTTTTCAATTTTGGAACGAGTTCTGCATTGAGCAGAAAAATTAAATCGGGTTCATGTTGAAGTCTCGCATAATAATGACCCGAGGTACCCGCCTTCCCGATTTGCAATGTATAAACTTTCTGACCCCGCAATTCAACCGTTAGCTGCAGGTGCGGATTGCTGAAGCCTGTAATGTCATCTGTAGGAATGGGGTTACTGCCAACATAAGCGTCTGCCATTAGATTGTCGAGTTCATAGAGGATGGCATTTACTGCTGTATTATTCGCAGCCTCTTTCACCGGGGCAGTAAGTCGCCAACTCGTTCCGAGACGTTGACATGTAAGGGTTTCGGCATTCTCGTTACGCAGCGTGAGTCGGATTGCATCGTCGATATGGAAATTGAGGACCTGCTTATCTCGTAACCACGTACTACCGAGTGCTATCTTATCAATGAGTGCCCGTTTAACACGGACGATTTGTGGTGAATGCTCCGCTTTGACGTAGACGGTTCCATCCACCGCAGCGTCGCCGATAAATAAGACAACCGGTTCTTCTGCACCGCGTTGTGTAAATGCCACCTTGATCCTCGGTGCTGCTAACCCATAAGCCTGTAGGTTTTTAGCGGGTGATTCAACAAAGGCAACGGCTTCAAGCGAGTCTACCCCGAAAAGTAGGTCGTCCACCGCCTTCGCGTCTGCCTTTATTTTCCCTGTAGATGTTTGCAATTCCCATATATTATCATAACCTTTTGTGCAGACGGTGTCTTGTTCTCCATTTACGGAAATAACGAAACGGTTTGTAGCAGTCCGTTGAAAGTCAATAACCCGCTTATCGCGCACGTCAAAAACGGATTTATTGAGAAGATGATAGATGTTATCAGGGACAATAGCGATTGAATAGTACCCGTCAGTGTATTGCCTCTTAGCAACCAGGGGCCCGAGATGTTCTTTACTAACTGCTGACTGCTGGCTACTGACTGCTGATTTGACATAGACGTGTCTTGGACTCCCCGTTTCCGTTGGAACTGTTGAGCCAATGTCAAGGGTGTAGGTCCGATCTATATCTGTGAGTTGGACTTGGATGCGCGGTGCCCCTAATCCATATTTTCTTAATTCAGATGGGGCGGGGGCATCCGCGTCAGCCGTCTCGAAGGTCACCACTTGCAATAGAAGCAGCTCCGAAAGAATCCTTTCAATTTCTTGAACATCCGCCTTTACCTCAATTGGGGATGTAAGGTACCACGTGCCGCCTCGCTTTTCACAATTCACGGTTCTTGATTGCGCGGATGAACCGGTGTTTTCAAGCTTAAACGCAATATTAGACACTGTGTCCGGGTTGAACCTAACAACTAACCGGTCTCGAAGATCGGTCGGTGACTTCGTCAGGTCATCAAGCGCACTGGATTCGATCAAGAATATGTGCTCCTCTGATTTCTCTTTGATGTAAACCGAGTAGCTAATCGCTTTACTGCCGATGAAGAAGGTTGCTGCTGGCTGATTGCTATCCGTCCAGAGTGAAAGTGTGATGTTCGGGGTATCGAGTCCGTACTGTGCCAACGCTGGCACTTCAAGCATGTGCTTGACGCGCTTGTTGAGAATATCGTCTAACATCTGTTGTACTTTTTTGTCGTCAGCATTTGCCGGAAACGGTGCCTGTAACTGCCATTTTCCATTTACTTCTCTGACCAGCTTCAAGTTTTGATAGGCTGCGTCTGCAAACAAGAGTTCGACTTGTCGTATGCTGTCACGGGCTATACCGTAGACCTCATGGATCGGCGGCTGTTCGTCCGCTGCTCCGTTCTCAGTCGGTTCCTGCAAGAACAGAAAGTACGCGCCTGCAGTGCCTACGAGCAGAATGATAATGACCAAGGTCGTCCGAAAATTCACACGTCTTCTCCTTTACGACGTTGCCACCAGACGATTAACCCGGCGGTAAAGACGATTGCCGGTATCAAAAACACCGATGTTATTTGTATGATCTGAACATCTTGGACACGCATCTGACGCAGTGCCTGTTTTTGTAGGTCAAGGGGGCGAATCGCAATGAGGTCCTCCGCCAATGTGAGCCAATTGATTGCGGCTAAAAAGAGGTCTCTATTGGCTTCTCGGAGGGCTGCGTTTACTGCGAAATCTGAATCCCCAAAAACGACAATCCGGGTGGAAACACGTGTCGTTTCATCTTGACTACTGCTGTCAACGTTCTGCTCAACCGCCACAGCAACAGATACCGGTGGGGGGGTATCTACACCGGGGGTATAGGTGTGTTCGGTACTGAAAGTGCCGTCGGGAGTGCGTTCAGTTTCACCCCAACTGTCTTGTATACCCCCCACAGTCTTCGCGAGGGATTTAACGCTGAGAGTTGCCGGGCTATTGGCAGTCGGTGTAACCGAACGCGTTATCGGAAACGCCACAAAATCCCGCATCGCGCGCGTAATCTCGTGTAGTTCGAAGCCTGGCACAGGGGCACTCGGTCCAAATAGCGGAACAAAGTCTGTTTCATCGATGACAAAATCGTTTCCTATCGTAATCCCCCATTTTTTCATGAGCCGCACGAGGCCGCTATTTGTGTCTTCTGCAGAAGTCAGCGATGGGTCTAACATGAGGAGCAATTTTCCGTTCCGTACCAAGTATTTTGCTACTATATCGAGTTCATGCCGGGTTAAGGCTGTTTTTGGGCCCGCGATGACAAGCACTTCACAATCCGTTGGAATGTCTGGTTCCGTCAAAAGTGAAAGCGAGAATGCAACGTAATTTTGATTCTCCAGTTCGGCGCGCAGGCTACTGTATCCCTCGCTGTTAAAATCTGCTATTTCGTGTTCCTCATGACCGACAAGGAAGTAGATTTTTTTGGTTTCGTCCTTAATGAGTTTGAGGATTGCACTCGTGAATTTCTGCTCTTCAATCGTTGTTACCTTTTCATGCCGGGTATCGCTTTCAAAAACTATTGTCCCGTCTACGCGAACATCGTACTTATTGCGAAGGAGTTGGTCTATGTAGGGATCGGCGTAGGAGATGGTCATGAATTGCGTTTCGTATGCATACAATTCTAACATGTCTCTGGCACGTTGTTGGTTTTGGGCGGGAACGTTTTGTCCCAAAAATGCCGTGACGCGGATGTCTTTGTCAACGGTTTTGAGAATCTTCCGCGTCTGTTCGGATAAGGTATACAATTGGTTAAACGTAATATCTACCCTTTTGTCAAGACGCTGTACAACAATAGCATTTACGAAGACTGCGATGCCGATAACCCCAACAATACTCAACGCAACATTTGCACCATAACGGGCTTGACGGCTGACGAAGAACTCCAGAACTGCCGAAAATCTCAAGCGAACAAAGATAGTAAGCGAGACGAGCGCGAGGAGCAGGCAAATCCAAGAGGCGTGTCGCGCTTGGAAAACCCAATTGGCGATCCCGACAAAAGTAAAAATTAGGGTGAGCACTCCAAAAAGGGGGGCTGCAATGCCTTTGTTGGTTGCCATGTCTACCTCCATTTTGACGATTCGATGGACTTGAACGTCGCAAACAGACAAACACAAGTGAAACTAACGTAATAGACGACATCTTGCAGAAGAATGACACCACGCGCAAAATCGTAGTAGTGTTCAGGTAGGGACAGGTAGCTGAGAAATTTTCCGAGCCTCCCCCCGCTGGCTGAGAGGGAGCCGATGACCCAGAGGGTTATCAGAATACCGAAACTCGTCAGGGCCGCAACTAGTTGGTTTCTGCACATTGACGACATAAGGAGCCCGAGTGCGAGGAAGGAGGAACTAATCAGGATGATGCCGACGTAACCGGTTAGCAGCGGACCTGCATCCAAATATCCGAAACGTCCTACAAGTAATGGAAATAGGAGCGTTAAAGCGAGCATAATCAGCACAAGTGTGCAACTGGCCAGAAATTTACCAAGTACGACCTGGCCGTCTGTAATCGGGGACGTGAGCAGGAGTTCAATCGTTCCCGATTTCCGTTCCTCAGCGAAGAGCTTCATTGTCAACACTGGGGTAAAGAAGAGCAGAATGATAGCCATATTACCAAAAAGGGTCTGCATCACATCCGCACCCGTTCCGCCAATGTTACTTGTACTGATGAGTAGGATGGAGAAAAGGAAGCCTGAAATCGCTATGAAGACAAAACAGACGAAATAAGCGATCGGTGAGACGAAATAGGTATAGAGTTCTTTTGTACAAACGGCAAAGGTATTTCTCATTATTGCTATTGGTTATTCGTGGTTCACTAACCCCTAAATTGTTTCCAAACTTTTCCAACAAAGAAAGGGCCGAGCGATTCAATGTATTTGGTGGTTTGCTCTGTTTGGCGCATATCCTGTATGAGTCGTGATAACGGATATAATTCGGGGCCGACTAACCCGATAACGAATTCGTTGTCGTTAGTATCTAATCCGAAACAGGCTAGCCGGATGTCGCTGGCGTGTCCGCCCCTCGCATAACTACGTCCGAGCATAGCGTGTTCCCCTAAGATTTTACGCTGTTCGCGGCGCTCCAGTCTATAGAATTCTGGTTTTCGACGCAATGGATACCAAATTGCCCACGGGAAATTGGGGTTCAAGACGTTTTGGAGCGGTTTGTTAATAAGCCACTCTTCTAAATTGGGTTCCCTACCGCTTGAATAGGTGCGCCCTATCATTGTCATTTCTGAACGATATAGCAGGTCAGGCAGTTTTCCTACTTTTACGCATAAGGATCTCGATTCCGTCATCAATGCCGCTGGGCTCTCTGCGGCAAAAAGCACACCAATCCCTGTTGGACAATTCAAATCGTCGTATAGAACTGCATCTAAACTGCTCTTTTCAAGCGTTTCTATAATCAATTGAGGCTCCGAACAGTTCTCAAAGACATGGAGTTGGAAGAATAGGCGGCGGTCGCTAACTTGAGGTTCTCCATTGATCGGAGCGCCGGTTTCCCGGACATCTATCGGTTCACGCGGCTGGGTATGCATAGTTGTTTTGATATCTCCTTCAAAAGTCCATTAATGTTTTGGAGTGAACTGCGGTTGTGTTGGATATGAGAAGCACGCCATCTTACCCCAATTTAACCCCACAGACTTTAGAGACACTTTACGGACTTTCGTTTACTTTTTCGTATACGATTCGCGAATCCACTCTTCGAGGAGTTCATCCGGGTTTTCCACAACTGCTTTTGGAAGGGTAAATGTAAATTGTCCAGTATTTTGCTTGATGAGATTCAGCCCGTGCTGGTAGCTTTCGAGAAGTTCACCACATAGCTGCGCGGTCGATTTTTCTTGGGCGATCGCACGTTCACAGATGAGGGCAGTCGCTTCGGCATCGAACTGAATTTGCAATCGATGTTCCGCATAAAACCGGGCTTCATACCGACGCACCTGCTCGTGCATCACAATGTTCCGGTTGTAGTCAGCATCTTCGATGATGCACTTTAGCTCGGTGTCCGGATCATCGACAACCTCAGCAGTAATAACGAATTCGCTGACACCTGTAGACGGGAGTTCAAATTTGTAGTTGCGTAAAACTTTTTCACAGACCGTCATTAAAGCGCGTGCCCCTGTTTTCTGCTCAATGGCTTTTTCAGCAATTCGGTGTAGCCCCCTGTCTGCAAACAGAGCCGTGATGCCGTAAGCGCGAAAAGCGTTCTCATACTGTCGGACAATCGAGCCTTCAGAGTGCTTCAGAATGTGGAAAAGGTCATCGACTTCCAGCTCAGTGCAGACGACATGTACGGGAAGGCGTCCGATGAATTCAGGTTCAAAGCCGAAGGCAATGAAGTCACGCGGTGTGACGTGCCCAAAATAGTCTGCTGCGTCAGCACTTTGACTCGCTACCGCTGCGTTGAATCCAATTCGGCTGTGATGCAACCGTTTTTTGATAATCTTTTCGATACCTGTGAACGCGCCGCTGATGATAAAGAGGATGTGGCGGGTGTTAATAACCTCTTTTTCGACTTTGCCGAGTCTCTGAAATTCCATTGCAGCCCGCATCTGTGAAGCGACATCGTTTCCAGCGCGGAGGTCTACTTCGGTTTCTTCCATCAATTTGAGGAGGCCGATCTGTACCCCACGCCCGCTGACATCCCGTCCGAGGATATTCGGCGGTGTCGCTATTTTATCGGCTTCATCGAGATAGATAATGCCGTATTGTGCTAATTCGAAATTGTCTTCGGCTTGTGCCACCAGTTCTCGAATTAAGTCGTCTACATTCGCACCGACATAGCCGGTTTCGCTGAATCGCGTAGCATCGGCTTTGACAAACGGGACGCCGATGAGTTTCGCGATATGTCGAATGAGGTAGGTCTTACCGACCCCCGTTGGACCGAGCATGACGATATTCTGTTTTGCGTAATCAGTATCGGCAGCCTCTGGGTTTTCGTGGCATTCTCGGACGTGGTTGTAGTGATCACACACAGCAATCGCGAGGGCCTTCTTTGCCTCGTCCTGTTTAATAACATACCGGTCGAGATACTTCTTGATTTCCTTTGGTGTGAGATTAAACTTCAGATCGAAAGTCTTTTTAGGCTCAGGTTCTTCGGTTTGCGCTTCCGGTTTTGCTTCGCTCGCGGTCGCGTTGATCAAGCGGACGCTGCCGCCATACTTGCGTTGAACGAAATCTTGAAATTCTTGTTCGATCTCTTCAGGTGTGGGTATTTTTTTATTTGTAATCATGGTGCTGTATTACCGATAATATGAACCGATACATATCCGTGTCATACGTTGTATTCTGCTGTATGCATGGTTTGCAAGTTGCTAAGGCTTAGCAACCCGGGGTTATCTACCAAAGCACGCAGGAATATCCCACGTGCGCCGTTGAGGGCTCTGTCCATAGATAGCCCGAAGGCATCTGTGATCGTCTTCCGTCCCCCGAGATTTTTGACAATATCGCCCGTCCAAGACACCGTCTTTGATGTGTAGGCTTCACAAACGTCTACGACGATAGCCCCAGTTTCTTTTGCTTTGTGCTTGAGAAACTGCTTGAACCGATACTGAGACAAGGTCAGCAGCTGCCTGACGGATTTCTTTCTCAGTTTCCGCTTGGCTTTACAAGTCATCTGTGAGGTTTCAAAAGTCGGTAGCAAGATAATATCATCCGTTTGGCTTTCGCTTCGGTATTGCGACAGGATAGGAAACACACAGGGAGTATCTATCCCCGTCTGTTACCAGTCGGGAGTCTCGGATGTTCTCAGGCAGCGCCTCCGTCATAGCGAGATCCCCTATTTTTGTGTGATAAACGCCCTTCGGCTTTATGGCAGACTTGGGTATAAAAATGCTATCTGAAGGGTGACGCTTAGATTTGAAAGAAACCGACTGCTTTTGCCCGGTGCTTTTCGCCTTCTGCTTCGCGGCACTCACGGCGATACAAGCATCTCGGATAGCCACCGACTTGATTTGATAGGGCGTTTCTTTCGCCCATTCGGGTAAATCGTGTAGGATGCCCGTTTTGATGGCTTTCCAGTTGGCTTGCGTATCCGTCGTATTCAGAATATGCACGGTTTGATTATAGGTGAAGCGGGCGGTGCCAAACCATCGCCGCAACAGCAAACGTTGTTCAGCCGTCGGTAAGAGTCTTATCTTCTTTGATTTCATTACGGTAGCTTCGGAGCCCGGGCAGTCTGTGACTGAAGACGTGCAGGAGGGCGAGAAGATCCGCGGTGAGTTCTTCTTGTGGACTATGTTCTGTTTTGTCAAGAACCACGAGTTCCCCACCGTTCTGTTCAATGAGGTATCGTATAAGATCGATACCGAACCGGGCGAGTCTATCCCGATGGGCAATAACAACTTGGAGCTGATCACCTTGCAAAAGCCTGTCCAATAAGGTCTTAAGCCCTTTTCTTTTGAAGTTGAGTCCGCTGCCAATATCGCTAAGGACTTCGGCTTCAGGGTAGATACGCCGCATCTCGGTGACTTGGCGTTCCAGAGCGTCTCGCTGTTTGGCACTGGAGACTCTGCAATAGCAAACAGTGGTAATTGCACCGGATGCGTTACGGATATATTTTTCAACATTGTAACGTCTATGTCCGCCTCCCGTGCGGATCGTGTCAATTTTGCCCGCATTCGCTAATCTCCGTAAATGATCAGGGGTGTAATCTAAAAGGGCACTCGCTTTTTTCGCAGATATATACATCATAGAGATAGGATAACACATTCTCATAGAAGTGTCAAGAAAAAAAACGAAATCTACAGAAATTTAGATACTGTTCAGCAACCTCTATGATGTTATGTTTCCTCTAAAAGAAAAAACGCCCGTGTCCCCTGAAATGGATGCGAATTCAGCAGGAACCTGTCTGAAACGGAGGCGAAGGCAGTCCGGGATCCATAGTTTAAAAACCTGTTAATTCGCGACGAACAATCTCGGTGCCAGCAACCATCGCTTTAAGTTTCGCAGCGGCTGCCCATCGCGCCGTTTGGCTGAAACCACAATCTGGGGTAATCGCAAGTTTTTCAGGACGTACGTGCTTGAGTGCTTCACGCAGGAGTTCAGCGACATCCTCTGGTGTTTCCACATAGTAGTTTTTAACGTCAATCAGTCCTGCTGCGAGTTCTTTGTCGTTTGGGAATTCACTCCACAATGCGATTTCTGCCATCTCTCGATTTGCAAATTCGAGTGCGAGCTGGTCAAAATCTGCTTCAAGGATATGTGGGAAGAGTGGACGATACGAACGTTTGCCGACGGCTCTGCCGCGGTAGTTGCCAAAACAGATATGCAGTCCGATCTTTGCCGCTTGTTCAATATCGGCTTGTGCGCTGCGCCCTAACCCTTCAACAGTGCGGTTGAACAACTTAACGAATTCTTGCGGGCGGTCTGGGTAGACAGCATAGGACGGTTCGTCGAGTTGGATGAATTCTGCTCCCGCTGCGGCGAGCTGCCGCAGTTCTGTGTTAATAATCTCAGCACAGACGTAGGCGATCTCAAGCCGGTCTTTGTAGATGCTTCCTGTCTGAATCCGTCCAGACAGCGTGAATGGCCCCGGACACGTCACCTTAATCGGTTTCGTCGTTTCGTTTTTCGCGAATTCAAACTCAGCGAGGATACCGAGTCCGTCAGGTGCAGCGAGTGGCACAGAAGGCACCCATTTACCTCTCTGGTCGTGCCCATCTGGTCCTTGTGTTCTGGGGGCTGGCAGCTGCTCCAAACCGGTGAGACGTTCATAGAAACCGAGAACGAAATCCTGTCGGCGCATCTCACCCTCTGTGATGATGTCAACACCGGCGCGCTCTTGATCGGCGATAGCGGTGCGAACCGCGTCATCAAAGGTTTCGTTGATGTCAGTTTCACCGAGTTCTCCACGTCCGATGGCTCCTAATGTCACGCACAACCAACTCGGTGGTGCATAACTGCCGATAGTGCTGGTGGGTATTAACATTTCCGATTCTTTCATAGACCTTCTCTGTTTTTTTGTGTTAGGTTCGCGAATTCAATTCGTTCCGGGCTCTTTAGCGGTTTGATCATAGTCTTCTGTAAGGGAATCTTTAAGCATTGGAGCCTCTAATCAATGTGGCTTAGAACGGATATAAAGTGTCATTCCTCATTGGAGTCCTAACTTCCAACATTCGCGTAAAAAAACGGTGGCATCGTCAAGGCGACAACGTCATCTTCCCCCGAGATTTCGCGTGCCATTGCAAGCGCATCTGCTAAGTTTCTCGCCCAATCCACACCTAACCGTTGCGCCACCCGCGGCTCCTTTGGCCCTACCAGAATGACCTTTGAGAGATATTTCAGTGGATACGTTGCCCAATACCAAACCGTGAACGGATGGAAACCGTGATGGGCAAACTTATTCCGGTAGCAGTCGATGAGATACGGGTCCTTCGCGTATTTTTCCTGAAACTTTTGTTGCATCGCAAAGGGTTCAGTTGTATCAGCAAGCACCTCATCGTAAAACATCTTATAGGCAACGTGATATTCTTCATGGAAGATTTCATACGTTGGGTTCATGATGATAACAACGCCGTTCTTCTTGAGAATCGGTTTGTTATAAAACCAGTTGAAGACGTAGCCTAAAATATCGCTGACCACTAACACAGGATTGATACGGGCATCGACGGCGTAGGGGCTCATATCAGGCAGGCCGAACACCAATGTGCTGAACTGGCGTGGGATGTCTACTGTCAACTGCTCTTTCATGGATGTCAGCGTTCTTTCGTGGACGGCATCGATATCGCCCGCGTTAATCTGTATCGGTTCGTAATCAGTCCGGACGCTCTTGAGAATCCCATAGCGAAGTGCTTCCGGCAAAAGTGATAAGGTCGCCGGTGTAAAGGTTTTCAAAACCCTCTCTGCGATGTTGCAGTCCGGGTTGGGCTTCCCGACGTAGCGGAGGTGAAATGGATAGATCGCACCGTTCATCGCCGCTTCGAGAACTAAAATCGGGGTCTCCTTCTGAATCAGACGACTCATCCGTTCAATACAGGCGTGCATGTGCGAACCTTCGGGTTGCATCACATGCGGACTCTCGGAGGTCATGTGTGGCGAGTGGTGCGGGGCGATGGAGTTATACGTCCCAAGCCCCACGGCTACAGATTTATGCCCGCCGTTGAGCGGAATCTGTATCATATCGACATAAATCACCAGATCGGCTTCAAGCACTGCCTTATCGGTTTCGACTCTTTCATTTTTTTCCGTTTCCCCTACATAAGCGATCTGCTCAGCATCTTCGGCATCGAAGTTTCGGAGTTGATGTGGGTAGAACTCATCCATAATATTTTCACCGAGCATATAGGCGAGTTCGTGTTCTTTCATCTTTCGGTGCAGTGCAACAGCACACATCAGTTGGATATTCTTTTTCTCCACGCCGTACCCGGACAGCATTTTCAGAAGCACCTCAATCATAATCTGCCGCATATCCGGCTTTTTAGTGAGCGGAAACGGTTGACAGTTATCGTCAAAGAGAATTAGTACCTTGGAGTTGCCGTTGACGAGTTCACGGAGAGGCGGCATCTCAAGTGGGTTTTCAAAGGCACGCTGCGTGTGTTCGCTGAGCGCATCCCGCTTAATGCCCGGCAGCGGCGGCTTAGCGTAGTAGACCTCCGAATTATCCGGCAATTTCGCGTTGATAAGGTGGTTCCCAAAGTAGGTGAAGTATTTCATGCTACAATGTAAGTGAATCTTTCTGTAGAATCAGCGTATCTATCCTAATTATATCTTAACATATTCCAAAGCAAAAATCAATGCATTCGGAGCCTGACCCTTCCGCCATTTTTTCTTTTCTGACGGGCTAATAGGTATGTGTCTGCAAAAGTATAGGGAAGCCTGTGAAAACCTGGTACGGACAGCAGACGATCATCAGCAAATACTCTTAAGATCACGTGAGTTTGATAGATAGCACATGCGAAGCAGCTGTGAACATTTTCGTAGGGGTTAGGGCGCCTAACCCCTACGGGCGAGGCGACCTATCCCCTACGCTCAGCACAAAATCTCTTTTTTCCAAACTCACGTTAAGATAAACAGGATTATGCTACCTATCCGCGCAAGAATTGCATCTGCTGGTCATCAAAATGACGTTCTGATTTCTGGGCTGGGCGGATCCGCCACGCATCGGGTAGACGGACGAGGGTATTGATGACATCTGGGTTCTCAAAGTATGCATCATCTATCTGCCAGAACTGCAGACGCGGATAATTTCGTCCATTATGCTCAAAGCTCCCCATATTCTCCGCCTGCTGCCGCATACCCGAACTAATAGGCTCAATCGTAATAAAAATACCAATCTCCGCCTTATTTTCATTCATAACCTGACAAAATGCTCGCACCTGCGTCATAGAAGGTCTACCCGCCTTCACCTCCGCGAGGATCCGGGCATTCGTCTCCTTCATCTGCTGCGTATTCCACAACGAAACATTGCCGACACCATCGTGACCGCCATCCCCAACATCCGGCGTCGGCCTCAACCCAAGCCGGGTCACCGCCCAATTCGAGAAATCGTGATATTTCCGTTTATCCCCATCCTTCAAAAGCCTGCGAACCTCCTGCATATTCGTCGGATACCCCTCAATTTGGTAGTCTATCGATGGCTGGAGACCGTGCCGATCTGCCAACCGTTGCCGCATCGGATCCAACGCCAGAATCGTTAAATCAATACCGATCCAATTCCGTTTCAAAGTATGCGCCGCATCAATCGTCGTGCCACCTCCACAGAAGGGATCCATCACGATGTCGCCCTGATCGCTGGAGGTTTCTATGAAGCGCTCATAAAGCGCGAGCGGCTTCTGCGTCGGATAACCAAGACGCTCTTTAGACTGACTCGCAAGTGGATTTATGTCTGTGATAACATCATGTACCTTACGCCCCTTTGATGTTGATAAATATCGTTTGAATCTTGGAACACTGCCCCTCGGAGGCCAATAAATCAATCCATTCGCATCCAATACATCTAATTTTTCGTGAACCGAGAGGGAATCATAATTTTCAGGTGGCTCAACACCTTCGGGCCACGCTTCCCTGCTTGGTACACTCCAGTGTCTACCAACTTCCGTTGGATTTACACCCCGCCACGGCTGACCAGATTCACCGCCTTGTGAAACGCCTGGGGCACTTAGAGATGCAATTTGGTAGAGCCCCTTTCGTCTTGATGCCGATAAAACTTCTTTACATACGCCGGATCGTGTGCTGTATAAACAGGATTCCATACCCAGGTTTCGCCGCAGCAGCAAAAATAGGTTTCCATGAGCTATTCCTTTCGTTTGAGGATGAAGGGTCCGCGGAGGATCGGGAATGTGGGTTTCGGTTTTTTCCCAAGGATGACCACCGCGTTGTTTTGTATCTCGAAATCGATATCGTGCGTATAGTTTTCTTGTGTTGGGTCGTTGATATCGTGGTATGCGTAGAACGTACATTCGTTACATTATCCGTCCGTCCAGAGTTCCCCTTTGGCGAGTTCCCGTTCGAGAGTCGCGCCACTGGCAGGCGAGAGGTGCATGTGTGGTGAGTCCGCCGATTCCCCACAAATCCGGCAGTAAGGCTGTTCGCATATCATACAGATCGCGAAGTCATCACAGGGGTTACAGTGTCTAAACCTGATCATTGTTGTATTCCTCCGAGACATCTTCTTTCATATCGAAGAGAAGATCGTATTCTTGTATTTCAGGCGCGTTGAGGTGTGTGTCTAAAGCCGAGTGTATGGCTTTAAAGCAGTCGTCAACGTGTGCGCGTGCGTTTTCCGAGCCGTCGTGGTCGTAATAGAGGACCCAGATATAGCGGTTGCGTTTCGGTGTGTCCATGAGTATTCTCCATTTGAACGATGTTATTCGGGATAACGCCGTTCGTTTGCGGTGTATTTCAGTTTTTGAGGAGCCGTTCTATGATATTGAGAATCCCCGTTAACATCGGGGTATCCTCCGTCGGGCATCTCACGCAGGATTTCAAGGTTGTCGCCGAAATAGAGCTTTTTCATTGATTAAGTCTCTAAGCTATGATAAGTTTCACCGGCTGCCAGCGCATCGCGAATGTCCTCAAAGGGATTGTAGGCATCCGCAAAATCAGCAAATTCGGCAATAACACGTTTGGAACCATCCTGAGCTCTTAAAACGAGTTGACCCTTGCCAGGTACCGCCCCTTCTACGCTCAAGTTTTGGTACTGGTAGAAGTTTATAATTTCCAAGTCATCCGTCACTATGGACATAATTGTACTCCTTTATGGTTATTTGTGATGCCAGACGGGTACCGAACTCTATCTTTATATGTGAATTTGGCGTTAGTTTACGCTGAGTTTCCAAAATTCCGTATTGTTGTAATGAAGGGTAGGCAGATGAGATAAGGAATGTTTTTGTCCATTTTGCGTAAACTTCTAAATTATGTATAGTATACCGCTTTTTAATCTCAGTATCAAGTTTATTTTATTGTGGAGCGGTTTCAGAAAGAGGGCAAACGCCATATCAACCCGGTAACAACCGATACCCAATACCTGTAAAAAGCCCAACAACGATCCAGATACCCCCAATGAAGCACTCCCCTAACACAACGCCTAAAACCAGTGGGCGAAGTTTACGATACTGCGCAACCCCGCCAAATTTCAAAACTGTGTATTTGAGGAACCAACCGATGAAAAACGATCCCCAAAAACAGTAAGTTGCATAACTTGTCATCATTAACGAACCGATCGGATGCAGCTTCCACCAGAGATAGTGGTGGCGCATCCAGAGTATCCCGAACATCATTGCACCACCGAAGATAAACGAACCGAGCCGCTCTAATTCAATGCCGCTTGGATGTTGAAGGATGCTTGTGAGTCGCGTGAATGGCACGGTTGCGGAAATCATATACGTCCAGTGCTGTAGATTGACAGCACCGTACCTGTAGCCGAGATCTATCGAAGAATAGTAGGAAACGCCTATTGCTAAGACGATTGCGATGCCCATCGCCAGTAGAAATGGGCGTTGTTTGAGGCGCAACGGTTCCGCAAGTTTAAAATTGTTCATCACACTCGGCATCAGGATTTCACGCATGTCGAACATTAAGACCCGTTCGTAGGCGACAAAGGTCCAACTCGGCGCGTTTACACGCGCGCTTCCGAAAAGTGTAATCAAATACTCACCCGGCAAAAAGGAGTAAAGCACAAACAACAGGCCGCCGTTGGCAACCATCCATGTCATAACTGTGGTCAATCCGAGAAAGAGCACTAAAATGAAAAGAGCGACCCAGAAACTCATACCACCCCTGGCACATATCAGACAGAGCGCCAAGATTCCGAGAACCATTCCGCAGACTGCGAAGGGGTAAGAGAGTGGTTCGTCGATGTCATTCGCGCGTTTTCGCCCAAATATTGTGGTGAAGGCACGCGTGAAATGCCGTTTACCGCTCCATAGGATTAATCCGATGAAGACGATGAATCCGCCCATCTGTTGATTTTGGTGGAAGTCCCACTGGTTCACTTTTGAACCTGTTGCGTAGATGAATACCGTCTCCAATTTCCCGAGTAGGAAGAAGAACCAGAAACTAAATGAGATTTCAAGCGTGAGCAGATAGACAATGGCAACGACACTCGGGTAGATAAAGAGATGCACCGAAGGCCACCAAGCCAAGGCAGAGAACGGTTTTTCGGTAAAAAATTGGGATATCGGAAAATAGAGCGGTGGGTTAGGGGTAGATGGAAAATAGAGGTGTAACCCTCTCAAACCGTGCAGTATGACCGGTATTGCAAAACCACACCACATCAGGCGTGATTTAAAGAACCGGTTGAGAAGACTTCCCCCTGATGGCGATTGGAACATCTCTATCGGCAATTGGACAAGCGGAAAGGTGAACCGTTCGTATTCCACCCACTGTTTTCGGAGAAGAACTGTCCAGCAGATTGTGACGAAATAGAAAATGAAGACAAATACGCTCCATCCGACAATCGGTTTTAACCATGCACGCCACGGGATCGGATCCCCCTTTGGTAATTGTTCATAGAAATAGAAGACGGCTTTCGGATCACTCACGACTATCCACTCTGGAAGGTGCTGGTGGAACAGGGTTGACCATTCGTTTTCAGCAGTTGCGAAATAGTATGGACTCACAGCGAGCGGAACGAGGTATCGCATCAATCCTGAAGACGGAATGCCCGAAGCAACCAGCATCATCCCCCAGATGACAAGGAGTTCACACCCTTGTAATTCACTGCCCGGCTTCAGTCGCTTGAGAAGTATATTAACGCCGAGTACGAAGATTAACATGATGAAGACAACGGCGATCGGCAGATGATTGCCAGCGAGGTAGGTGCCCCCGACGCGGAAGTCGTTGTAAGGCGTGGCGAGGCATTGACCTATCACCCCGACTATACCGATAAGCACGCTCCGCGCTGTGAGACCACTGTAAGTGGAAGAAGGGGTTTGTGGAAAGTTCTGCAAGGTGGTGGAAGATGTCATAGGAAGCGGGTCGTGTATGTCTCTCTTGAAGTCAATCTCGCAAATCAAATACAGTTTTCACCGTAGCAGTCTTGCTTGTATTTAGTGCTGTCTGAATAGCACATTTGTAAGCCTTCAGTGGAAAACGCGCACTGACCAGCGGACGCAAGTGGGATTCCATCTCTTGAAGGAGTCGCATACCGAGTGTAAAGGTATGCATCTGTTCTCCGTTGTGGGTTTCGAGCCCATAAGCGTAAGCACCTGCTACATTCAATTGTTTATACCAAATAGATGTCCAGTCAACATTTTTCGGTATCCCTGGCATACCCACTAAGATGATTTCACCACCCGCCCGTGTAAAACGGAGTGCGTCGTCTATCGTGGTGCTGGAGCCGATACAGTCGAGGGTCACATCCACCCCTCCGATGAGGACCTGCTGTCCAAGTTCCGGTTGATGTGATGTTGCGCCTGTGCGTTCACAGAACGCTGCATATCGATCTCTATTTGGCGATAACACATCGTCCGCGCCGAGCTGGCGCGCCAATGCTTGTTGATGCGGATGTTTGGCGAAGATAGTAATTCGATTCCGCC
Organism: Candidatus Poribacteria bacterium; assembly: GCA_965202725.1. Lineage (GTDB taxonomy): Bacteria > Poribacteria > WGA-4E > WGA-4E > WGA-3G > WGA-3G. The sequence continues at coordinate 543,643 of OZ241845.1, read as the reverse complement.
GACCGAGTGTCCGCAATGCGGCAACAGTGAGCAGGCCAATCGTGCCGCCGCCGATGACACAGATCGTTGTGGTTCTGTCGGCTGGAATTTTCAAAACGCCGTGTACCGCGCAGGCAAAAGGTTCGAGGAGTACAGCCCCTTCGTCCGAAATGTCATCGGGGACGAGATGGAGTTGCGATTGATGCGCAAGGACGTACTGACTCCACCCGCCGCCTGTATCGCGGCAATAACCTGTCTGGATACCCGCTGAAATATCGCCGCTTGTAATGTTTTCACAGTTAGCAGCGCGCGCGTTTCGGCACTGATGGCACTCCTGCGAAATCCCGCGGACTTTACACGACAAGACAGGTTCAATGACCACACGCGCCCCGACAGGGAAGCCGTCCACTGCATCACCGATTTCTGCGATGTCCCCGACAATTTCATGGCCCAACACGAAAGGCATTGACGTGAACGGCGAGAAATACGGACTCCCTTTCGCTGTGATTGTCGCTAAATCGGAGCCACAGATACCGCTGAGGCGCGTCTTGACTTTGACCCATTCAGGTGTTGGCAGTTGTGGTTCTGGGATATCAACGAGGCGTGTGCAGGAGAATGGCGACGTATAGAGACTTTGCCACTGCTTTCCGAGGTGGCGCATCGCGAGATAACGGGGGATGCTTTTGGTGTATTGGATGGCTTCCACTGTATTATACTAATTCGCTTCGGACTGGTAATATTCCATCAAAATCTCCGCAACCTCAGGGCGCGCAATCTCCGGTGGAAGCGGTTCGCCAGCGGCGAGAATCTCGCGTTGTCGTGTGCCAGAGACGTTGAAATAATCATCGCCATCGTGCGGGCAATCACGCATCATCACGATTTCGTTGCACTTTTTGCACCAAACCGTGAAATCGCCGCGGAAAATTCCGATTTCCAAAGCACCTTCAGGGAGTGTATCGAAAATCTCTTGTGCATCAAATGCACCGTAGTAGTCGCCTGCTCCTGCGTGATCCCGTCCGACAATGAAGTGCGACGCACCACAATTCTGACGGAAAACGGCGTGTAGGAGGGCTTCCCGCGGGCCGGCGTAGAGCATATCGAATCCGTAACCAGTAATAGATACGGTATTCTCCGGGAAATAGTGTTTTACCATCGCACGGATAGAGGCATCGCGAACGGCAGCGGGAATATCGCCGGGTTTGAGTTTACCCAGGAGCATGTGAATTAGAACCCCGTCAGCATTGATAGCTCTTTGCGCTATCTTGCAAAGTTCTTCATGGGCGCGGTGCATCGGGTTACGCGTCTGGAAAGCGATGACTGTGTTCCAGCCCCGTCCTGCAATGTCTTCGCGAATCTCAACGGCTGTCCGGAACGTGTCAGGGAAGTCCTCGCGGAAGTAGGAATAGTTCAGCACCTTAACAGCACCGGAGAGGACGTTGTCGCCAACATCAGCAAATGCGGGAACGCCGGGGTGCTCTGGATCGGTGGTTCCAAAGGTCTTTTCGATGAGAAGCTGTTTCTGTTCTGCCGAGAGTGTCTCAATTGCCGAAACCTTCATAACTGCAAGTGCCGGGGTGCCTGCAACGTTCGGATCGCGTAAGGCAATTCGGTCGGCGTTCTTCACTGCATCAGTCAGCTGTTCGGACGGGACGATGTTCATGATCGGAACGGGCCAGAAGAGTCCGCTCGGCAGTTTCATGTCTGCAGCGACGCTTATCGCTTCAGCGATGTTCATGTAGCCCGTCAGCGGTGTGAAGTAGCCTGATGCCAGCATAACGGCTGATGCAGCGGCACCTGAAGAGAGCAGGACAGACGGAAGGTGTTCCGCCTCTTTCGTCAGTTCTGCACGTTCTGCATCATCCGAAACGTAAAGTGGTGTTAAGGTTTGGGATCCATGTGGTTTAATCATCTGTTTTCTAAGTCTCCTTGTATCTTTTTCGCTGTTGTCGGGAAATGAAAGGCTTCTTTATTCATAAGGCTTTCTTAAGAATACAGTCAGCCTCGACCGGCTGGTAACCTTTCCACGCTGGCGCTTAGCCAGCTATTTCCACGGATGCAGCACGACCTTACCACATTCGCCCGTCGCTTGGAGTTCCCACGCCTGCTGCACGTCGCGCATCGGGAAGGTATGTGTGATGAAGGTATCTATCTGATCGGATACAGATTGGATGACCTGCATTAATTTGGGATAATCTCCAAGGTTGTAGTGCCAATTTCCGCGAAGGACAAGCCCTTTCCGGATCATATCTCGACTCGCGCCGAGCGGAAACTCGCCGCCTTCACCGACGAATGTGACCTGCCCCTTTCTGCGTGCTGCATCTACCATTAACCGATGTGCAGCAGATGCGCCTGAGCAGTCTACAGCCTTGTCGACACCGATTCCGTCCGTGAAGTCGAGAATTTGTTCAAGCACATCCGAATCAGTCGGGTCAAATACAACTTCTGCTCCTAATTTCTTAGCGAGTTCAGCACGATACAGATGACTCTCTACGCCGATGACCCGTGCGCCGCGAGAATGCGCATTGATAATACCGCCTAACCCAACGGGACCTAAGCCAGTAACCATAACAGTATCCAAGGCGTTGACTTGCATCTGCTCCATTGCCCCGAACGTCGGCCCGAGCCCACAGCACGCCATTCCTGCGTGTTCATAACTCACACCGTCTGGGATCGGAGACAGCAATTCGTCCATTTTGTGGAGATATTGCGCGTAAGTTGCCGATGCTGCTTCCGCCCCTAGGGTTTCGCTGACGCGACGGGGGCTCTGGCAGTGGATATGTTCCCCGACAACACACAGCGAACACTTACCGCAACCGCTCTGGGGTTGCACGACGACGCGGTCTCCGACTTTGACGCGCCCGGGTTGCGCGACTTCGACGACTTCACCAGCGGCTTCGTGTCCAAAGTGCTCGCCAGTGCCTCCGCCTATAAATCCTTTATACTCCGTACACATCGGAACGGCGTGAATCTTGACAACGACGACATCCCCAGCTGCCCGAGGATCCGGTTTCTCAACGACACCGCCTTTACCTTCACCAAACATTGCTGCGACCTGCATAAAAACTCTAACAACCAAGGCTTCCCGCATCTCCAAAAGACCGATGGGGTTCTTACCGCGGAAAGAAAAGGTGCCTCCTGATAAAAATATTTAATGGAAATAGGATAACATAATGGCTATGATCAATCAAGCCTAATTTTAACGTGCGTTTGGAAACATAGCTTTTGTGCGTATCGTAGGGGCGAAGGTACCTCACCCGTAGGGGTTAGGCGCCCTATCTGCCATAATAAAGTGTGTCGATTTCCAAAGCGTAGGTACCTCGCCCGTAGGGGTTAGGCGCCCTAACCCCTACGAAAATGTTCACATCTGCTTCGCATGTGCTATATCTCAAACTTGTGTTAATTTTAAAAAATTGGGTTTCTCTTACAGGACGTGAAACAGGATTCGATGTTATTCCGCCTTAAGCAGGCATCGCAATTCATGAAAAAAGGAGAGCTTTAACAGTTGACACGCCATGATGGACATGCTATTATTAGTAGCTGAAGATTTCGAATGAATTTGATAAATCTTTTGGGAGGTAAAAAAATGCAGCGAAAAATCATATCTGCGGCAACACACCCCTATCCTGTATCAGGTGGTAAACCTATGGCAGAAACTGATTGGCATCGTAAACTACTTATGAACCTCCTTCAGATGATTGAACATCACTTTCGGGAACATGATTGTGATCCACGTCATCAAATACAGCCGCATTTCATAGGTTTTCGTCTGGTTGATGGCGCGTATGAGGAAATGGCATTTGTGAATGAACGTTTTCCGTCATCTGTACTGAACTTTAGAACTCGGTGAGCGCGATGGAATGTTGGGCTTGTATAATCCTGAGATAGAACAGTGGTTGGAACCGCCCCATGAACGTGCTGAACAGGAATCCCTTGCTCGTCAACACGCTGAGGCTGAACTGGCAAAGGCTTTGGCAACACTTGAAGGCCTCGAGGCTGAAGATAGAAACTAACCTCTCACATATCACATAGGAGAAAACACAGTGCGATACCAATTGACTTTTTGGCTCTGTTTAACCGTCATCGTCGGTTATTCCTTCCCAGTAGTTGCACAAGAAGCTGCGAAACCCGTAAAGCCTGCGACACAGGCAGCACCCGCAGAAAAGAAAAAAGCGTTTGAAGATTTTGCCAAAGTGATTGTGGACAGTAAAAACTACGACGGCTTTTTCAAACTATACCAGAAAAAGGAAAAACTCTATTGCGAAATTCAACCCTCACAATTAGAGCAGCCGTTTCTATGCATGATTAGCCTTTCGCGCGGCTTAGGGAGAGGCTATCTTATCTCAGGGATGATAATGGACGAGTGGCTCCTCGTCTGGAGACGCGTCGGCGACAACGTGCATCTCGTGCGAAAAAATGTACGTTACCGGGCTGAGAAGGGGACACCGACTGCCCAAGCAGTTGACTACAGTTACAACGATTCTATCCTCTTTTCTCTGAAGATTGAAAGTGTCCATCCACAACGAAAGAGTCTGTTAGTCGACATTTCTCCGGTCTTTATATCCGATTTGCTACCTCTGGCTCGCAGTATTGCCCCTGACGCACGCTTCGATAAAACGCGTAGCATTTGGGGAACAGTCAAGGCATTTCCGAAGAACGTCGAGTTGCGGGTCGAAGCAGTGTACACATCGCAAAGCTACATAGAAACCGTCCCTGACAGTCGCGGCATCCAGTTGACGTTACACTATAGCCTTGCTGCACTCCCATCAAACAGCTATCAGCCGCGAGTGGCTGATGACAGACTCGGGCACTTCATGACGACGATCAAAGATTATTCCGCTCGCGTCAGCGAGGAACCCTTCGCGCGGTACGTTCAACGGTGGCATTTGGAGAAAGCGGACAAAGATGCGAAACTCTCGCCGCCGATGGATCCAATCATCTTCTACATTGAAAAAACCGTTCCACATCGTTTCCGCCCGTATATCCGGCAGGGGATCTTGGAATGGAACAAGGCGTTTGAAAAAATCGGTTTTGCCGATGCGATTGAAGCACGGATTCAGCAAGACTACGAAGACTGGGACCCCGAAGACGCCCGCTATAACACAATCCGCTGGGTAGTTGATGCAGGATTCGCCATTGGGCCCTCTCGTGTGAACCCACTGACAGGACAGATACTGGATGCTGATATTCTTATCAGCGATGTCTTCATCAGGGGGTGGCAGCGGATATATACGACGTTCTTTGATGAATTAGAGCATGAACGGGATCACCCGATGGACCCCTCTTCGCGGTATCGGTGTCAAATGGCATCAGGATTGGCGCATCAGGTGGGACTCATGACGAGCGTTTTGCAAGCGCGCGGCCTCGTTGACGAAGGCGGGGAACTGCCTGAAGAGTTTATTGGGCAAGCGCTCAAGGCGTTGACGATGCACGAAGTGGGACATACACTGGGATTGCGTCACAACTTTAAAGCGAGTACGATATTTTCGCTCGATGACCTCAACAAAAAAGAGGGTGAAGCACTTATCGGCTCCGTTATGGAATACGATGCCGTCAATATCGCTCCTGAAGGCGAGAAACAGGGACATTACTACACACCAACAATCGGGCCTTGGGACCATTGGGTGGTCGAGTATGCGTATAAACCCATGAGTGCAAGCACACCGGATGGCGAATTAGCAGAGCTACGCAAGATCGCTGCCCGTTCTGCAACACCACAACTCACTTATGCTACGGACGAAGACGCGTCTTGGTATCGCTACCGAGACCTTGATCCATTGGTTAATCGAGGAGACCTCGGTGCAGATCCGCTCGAGTTCGCGAAACGGCGACGAGAGATTGTCGTCGAACTCTGGGATAAGATCGCAGATAAGGTCACAAAAGATGGAAAAGGCTATCAACGCGTCAGGCAGGCATTTGGAAGGTTGCTTTATGAACATGGCTATACTATGTACCTCGCAAGCCGTTATATCGGCGGACAGTATCACCACCGCGATCATCGCGGCGATGAAAATGGCCGGTTACCCTTCGTGCCGGTTCCCGCAGCGAAACAACGCGAGGCGCTCGAATTCCTCAAAGCACACGCGCTCTCAGATAGCACTTTCGAGTTCCCACCGGATCTGTTGAACAGCCTGGCAATCACCCGTTGGAGCGACTGGGGAGCAGCGAGTTGGGATTCCACACGCTTCGATTATCCGGTGCACGATGTCATTCTGCGCAATCAGACCCGTATCTTGGAACGGTTGCTTTACCCTAACGTCCTCGCGCGCGTTCAGGACACAGAACTCAAGTTTCCAAAGGGTGAAGATGCGTTCACACTCCCAGAACTCTTTTCTGGCATTACGGATGCGGTTTGGATGGACCTCGATCGGAATCCCGGAGAAAGGCAGTGGGCGAATACAGATGCGTTTATCTCCAGTTTCCGGCGCGGTTTGCAACGGGAACACCTCAAGCAGTTAATTAAACTGGTCTTGGCTGCTGACAGCGGTACCCCTGAGGATGCCAGATCGCTTGCACGCCTTCATCTTGAGCAAATCAATACTCGGATACGACAAGTGCTTCAAACTGCGCAAGGGCGACTGGACGATTATAGCTTGGCGCACCTTGAAGAATCACAAGTTCGAATTGCGAAGGCGTTGGATGCCAATTTCCAAGTCGAGGAACGCTAAAGTTGAGCAATAGGGGTGATACATGGAAATACGTCAGTATACATCCGAGATGCAAACATCGGTGGCACAATTTTATAATCATCTGACCGCCGACGTTTCGCATTGTTACCCGGTCGCAGCGGAAGAATTCGCTGTCGCACTGCACCGGGTGACCGCCGACGCAGCTGATTTAAAGGCGGACGGACTCAATTCTGAAACTGCCTTTGTCGCAAGAGTCAACGGTGTTATCCAAGCGTTTATTCACATAGGTGTCAGTCCGGTTAGAGACAATGAAAAAGAAAACTTAGGTGTTATTCGGTTTTTTGGCTATGCGCGCGGTGCACGGCGCGTTGGACAAGCCCTGCTTGAAAAAGCGGAAGATTCTCTGAAAACGTTCAACGTTTCCCGAATTTCCGCTTTCCCTCAAGATTGCCGCTATCGTTTTTATCACTTTGAACACGCCTATCTATCCGATGCGCTTGACCAAGTTCAAGGACTCCTTGGATTGAATGGATACCGGCGTTCTGAAGGTGAGGTCTTTTTGGACTGGGAAAACTACGTTGTTACGCCCGTCCCTCCAAGCCTGCCGGTAACGCTTTCTATCGACTGGCAGGAGGGACGTGGACGGCATCCGAATTGTACTGTGCTTGCCCACAAAGATGGTGAACAGGTTGGCATCTGTGAGTCCCTCTGCGGTGGTGAGTTTTCGAGTCATCCTACCGCACAGGACTGGCTGCATACCGTCTGGCTCGGTATTGAAGACGGTTTTCAGGGACAAGGTTTAGGGCGTTACCTGCTCCAATACGCACTTCAAGAGATGCACAAAGTCGGATACCGGCATGCAGCGATTAGTACTGCCTGGGATAATCATCGCGCATTTCTCTTTTATAGCAATTGCGGTTACCGGACTGTGGATTGGACGTATGAGTTCGTTAAAGACCTCTCGGAAGCACCGAACTACAGTTTGTAGCATAGTTTCCTGTTAGGGAGACAGGTTGCCCCCCTGCCCCCGCCAGCAAGGGGGATGCTGTTGTAGCATAGCCTGTTAGGCTGTGCAAGTTTGACTTTCGCGCTGATGAGAAAAAGCAGGTAGCTCGAAAACCAGTTAGACTGTGCAGGTTTACCCCTACCCCCCACCCGTAAGATGGGATGCTGTTGTAGCATAGCCTGTTAGGCTGTGCAAGTTTGACCCTACCCACGGATCTCGGTGCGAATCTCACGCATAGACGACCCTGTTAGGCTTTGAAGCTCGGGTTTAGGCTGTGCAGCTCGGGTTTGTAGCATGGTTTCCTGTTAGGGTGTGCAACTCAGAACACAAACTGAACGTTTACCCTACAAAAATCCCCTACGCAGCAGGCCCCAGTTCAATGAAAAACGTTCACTGCATGTTGAAAACCTCGTCCGTAGCAACTTGTGTTACTTTAAGATGACCATCTTACGCAGAAGGGACAGCTCATCCGCCTGCAACTGATAGAAATAGACACCCGTCGATACGCGCTCACCCAAATCGTTGCGACCATCCCAATAAGCCGCACGACCACGAGCCGTATAGAACCCCGCAGAACGATGCCCTAACGCCAAACGCCGGATTATACTGCCCCGCATATCGTAAATGACGATACGCACATCACCAGAAACCGCCAAGTGATACGGGATCCACGTCTCAGGGTTGAACGGGTTCGGATAGTTAGCCAACAATAGCGTTTCTCGCGGAGCCAACACCGCCAAGAGTTGCTCTAAGAAGCGAATGCCCCTTTGTGAGGCTACATCTGTAACCCTTAGCTGTCCTGCCTGCATGAGCCAGCCTTGCACATCAGCAGCGGTGAGCATTGCAAGTGCCCGTGGATGAATGGAAGGCGCAGCCGCAGTATTCCCAAGGGCAGCAGCAACCTTCACCAGGTCTACTATATCAACTACGCCATCACCGTTGATATCCGCCTTGTTCTCCCCAGTGCCGCCAAAGTTTGAACTCACGAGCACTAAATCTTGGATATTTACCAGACCATCCCCGTTGATATCCTCAGCGATATATACGGGTTCAATCACAGGGCTATCTGCTATTGTGCCATCTGCCCCTACGTCATTTTCAATATACGGGAACAGGCGTTCGCCATCGGGGTCTACAAGCTGGACTTGAGATAGGAACAATCCTGATGCTTTGGTATCAACGACTTGAAATGTGATAGTAGCCAGGACCCCATCGCCGTTGCTTTTCCCTGCAAGTGCAGTGGATGCCAATGTCACATAATTTTCTTCGACAGCCGGGGCGGTAGAAAAGGCACCTTCGGATAGATAATCGCCGTTAGCACTGGAAAAATAGATAAGTGCTTCTGGGTCAAACACCACTGTTGCCTGATATCCCGTCACATTTTCGCCGTTAGCAATGTTGAGAGAGACGGTAAGTTGTTCTCCAATAGCCAGTGTTTGCGTTGAGGTAGGGGATATACTCAAAGTAGCAGGTGTGGTGGCAGCTGCTGTGAGGTCCCATAGGATGATCGTGTTATCCGCGAGCCCGTCGAGACAACTTGCGATTGTGTTACCGTCGGGAGAAAAGGCTACACTCCTGACCTCCTCCGTATGCCCTGTGAGGACGGTTTTGAGTTGCCCTGATGCCACGTCCCATAAACGCACCGTTTTATCCTCACTCCCGCTTGCGAGGGTGTTACCATCCGGAGAGAAGACTACACTATCGACGCTATCCGAATGCCCCGTGAGTGTTGTTTTACGTTCCTCTGATGCCACGTCCCATAACTGCACCGTTTTATCACGACTTCCACTTGCGATTGTGTTACCGTCGGGAGAAAAGGCCACACTCCTGACCGCAGACGAATGTCCTGTGAGGATGGCTTTGAGTTGCCCTGATGCCACGTCCCATAAACGCACCGTTTCATCCCAGCTCCCACCACTTGCGAGCGTGCTGCCATCGGGAGAAAAGGCTACACTCGAAACATCATGCGTATGCCCTATGAGGATAGCTTTAATCTTCCCAGATGTCACATCCCATAAGCGCACCGTTTTATCACGACTTCCACTTGCGATTGTGTTACCGTCGGGAGGAAAAGGCAACACTCCAAACGGTATCCGAATGTCCTGTAAAGATGGCTTTGAGTGTTGCCCCTGATGCCACGTCCCATAAACGCACCGTTTTATCATCACCTCCAGTGGCAAGCGTGCTGCCATCGGGAGAAAAGGCCACACTCCGAGTCTCATCCTCCGCCCCTATGGTGACAGAGTTAGGTTGTTCGGATGTCAGGTCCCATAGCTTAGTCGCCTCTGCCCAACCACCACTGGCGACACTTTGAGAATTAGGGCTGAAAGCAATGCTAACGATCGGCAGCTGCGCATCCAGGTTAAGGGTAGGTTTCTGTCGTGGTGGGACATTTGCAGCGAAGGTGTTGATGGGGAATAAGGTTAGCAGTATAAGCAAACTCACAGTTGTTTTCATCATCAAGTGCTCCTTTTTATATAAATGAAGTTAAGGTATCAAAATACCGGTAGATCGGGTCTACCGAGATTATCGGCGTACCGCGCTGGAACATCCGCACATTAAATGCCGCGGGACCGTCGCCTACACCTACGATATCCTGCGTCAAGTCTTCTTCGGAGAGGTTGAACATATCAAGGTATTCGTTAAAGGCTCTGCCCCAAGGGACTATGGCTTTGTAATGGAAAATGCATTATTGATCAGTCACGGCATTCACTTCCTGCAGAACTACCGTTGCTTGTTGCGCCAATTCGGTTGTGGCATCACGCTTGATAGCGCGGTTCAAGTGTAAGATAGCGCGTTCATCTCCGTCTCTTGCCAACTCTAACGCTTCCTCAAACCCTTTATTCCCATAACTGAAATCCCTTGGCAAGATGGTCAGATCATGCTTCTTCCAATAATACTGCAGCTCATCAGACTCCCAATTTTTGTAGACATGTTCCCACGTTAAGGAGTTGAAGATGTTCAGGTGTGGTTCAAGCATGTGTTCAGCAATAGGGTCATCGACAGCCTGATAGCGGTTGTCGAGCGACACGCGAAGCCGATCCTCGGTCAAATTTGGCAGTGCCTTATGAATGGTCAAAGCCGGGAAGATGAGCGTATCGCCAACTTTGTAGTTTGTGGAGTGCCATTCCCCAGATAACTCGTCCTCATTAACGCACAAGCTGCCAGCACCGAGCGAAAAGTGGTGTTCCATGATTTTATTGACTTTATGCGAACCCGGGAGGACAGCTAAACCACCTAACTCAATTGGACAATCCCCGACAGGTGCCCAACAGGTATAAGTTTGGAAATTTCCTTGGAAGTGGACGAAATCTTGGTGGATTGGCGTGGTATGTGCCGTATATTTCGGGAACCAGAGGCGCGCAATCTTCTGCGGATGCGGTAGCACCTCTCTACCGACAATTTTCTCCACCATATCGACGACTTCGGTCCAGTGTCCGGAACGGTGGAACGCTTCTAACTTATACACTTCATGGTACACGTCTGCGTACTCGGGATCGCCCTCGGTACACTGTGTGTGAATATCGGCGATACCGTCCATCGGATCGGTCCCTGCGACGAGCCAACCCCATTTTTGCAGGGTCGTTAGCATCTCTTGCCGTAACGCCCAGAGTTTGTCGGGATTTTGTAGCCGCTTGAAGAAGAGGTAGCCTTCTTCTGAGATCCGGTGGCGCAATTCTTCTGAATCATTCATCGCATCGTTGGATATGCGAAGTTCTTTTAATTTATCCATCTGAATTTCTCCTTGGATCTATTCGTGTCGGTCTCCGTAGATGGGGGTTTCTCTTTTTTTCGTGTTCATAGTATAACACATACAAAACGAAAGATTCAATTTTTTTTGCTACCCGTTCTTCCTATTTTCCGCAAGCCACTCAACGGCGAAGTCCACAATAGCAAGTTGTGGTATGAGTTGGCAGTTTGCGATGCCGACTTGCCCACACCGTACGAATCTTCCGGTATCAGAACGCAGGAAGTCGGCACCAATGCGATCGAAATCTGAAGCATCCACATCTATATCTTCAAAGGTGGCCCAGATTCTTAACCCCTCTTGCAAGATCGGGGCACTCTCTTGAACGACGCTCTTGGTTGGAAAGTCTGCTCGGTATTCCGCGAGGTGTATAGAGGTATTGCTCGAATGCTGGACACCGAGAAGCAGGACAAAACCCCCCAAATCATAGATTCTGGCAAGTGGTGAATTCTCGCCCATACCAAACGTCAAGGAGTGGTTGTTTATGATGTAAGATGCTTGGGGTCCACTTGCGCAAAAGGAGCTCTGCGGGTGTGCACTGCGAACAACTCCTCTTTGTTTTCGGAAGGTTTCGGCGATTTTGCCCATTGAACGGGTCGGAGTCACATCGGGATCGTAGGCAGGCATTGTGTCCCGTATTGTTTGCCACCACGACTTCGGGACGGGCGGGTTTTTCCACTGACTCGGATCGCTGAGATCCGTCGAGTGGGTTGGCATTACGAGTGTGCCCGTTTTGCCTAAGACTTCCTGAAGGGCGAGGATAACAGCAACAGCCCCTCCACAAACCCATCCTATCGCACTCAAGGAGGAGTGGACTAATAAGACCATGCCTGTGTCGATACCGAGTGCTTTAAAATCCGTCTGAAGCGACTCAACTGTAGCGAGTGTCTCTGTTTTATCAACAACCTGACCTTCAGGCATTATCGATCACCTCAATCTTTGACATTCTATTTCGTTCCTATCGCGAGAATGTGTGCACTCATACCAATTAATGAAGGTTCTGCCTCGACCTTACGAATCAGATCCATAACCATAGGACGTAGATCGGGATCTTTCCAATAACTTTCAAACGACTCAAAAAGCCATGCCGGTCCTTGTACAGCAAGCGTCGTTTGATGCTGAAAACCGGCTTCAACTACTTCAGAATTGAATGCTTCAGGCCGGTGAAGATAGGCATCTGTAAAATACCTAAGGCTATCGGTTAGATTGCGATGGTAACCTGTTTCAAGGTCTGCTTGGACGATGTCTCTGTGAACAGGGTCCCGAAATCGGTCTTCAAAAAGGGAGGCCAGCATGGAAGCAAAGCGTGAGATACCCGCAGCAATCATAACGCCACCCTTTCGCAGTACGCGATGTGCTTCCCCGAGGGCAAGCAGCCGATCATTTTTCTCAATGAGATGATAGAGCGGTCCTAATAGCAAAACAGCATTGGCAGACATAGCCGGAAAACGTAGGGCCCGCGCGTCGCCGAGCGATACACTGGCAATCGGGTGTTTTGGCTGTTGACTTGAGGCTTCTTTCGCTTGTTCTATATGGACATCTACCGGATCTACGAGATGGACTTCATAGCCCATTTTTGCTAACCAACAGGCATAGGTACCTGAACCGCCCCCAATGTCCAAGATTACTGCTGGCGGTAAGGGCAAATAGCGTGTGATAATCTCTCGGGTGCGTACAAATTCCAGTTGCCCTTTGGCGTTGGCCGCAAGTCTTTTCGCTTCTTGCGATTGTTTATAGAACGCAAGAATCTCATCTGACAGTTGATACAAATGTCCTACTCCTTCCCGGACGAAGTATTCTCCGTAATCATCGAAATCTTGGGAATTTTCCTCTGCCCATTAAGGTTTCGTAAGAGAATCTTGTATAACATGTTTCTCTTAAAAACGTCTAAGACTATGATGCCAAATCGTCAAGCATCTGACGGATTTTCTGTTCACCACTATCAATAAACAGCGGTGCTAAGGGACCTCTGCCGTGTAAGGTTTGGAGCAGTGTATCAATTTGTATCATACGTTGTTGGGGCGTGCGGCATTTGCGCCATCGTTCAAGGAATTCTCGCGCTGGCTGCGGATTGCCGGTTCTCAGGGAGCGGGCACTTTTACGCCATGCCTGCCATCCGAAGGTAAACTCACAATTCGGGCATTCGAGACTTTCATCTTTCTTTTTTAAACTCTTTCGGTAATCCCGCCATCGCCGTTTGTAGCCACAGACGGTACATTCAATATTACCGGGCTGATGGCGTGCGAGGCTTTGACATTTGGGACATTGCAATTCAGGATCGGATCGCCGATTTCTGGAGGTCCGTTCCACCGGAGGCGGATCTGGTCTACGGACACGCCCAAGACAGTGAGGACACGGTAAAAGGACGCGGGTTCGCACAGATTGCTTATAGGCTTCCTGGGACCACGTTTTACCACAGGTGCATCGCAACACAATTTCTTTTTGTAGCACGGCGCGACAGTCAAAACATCGCGGGGTGTCTCGGAGCGCCTGACGACAGTCGCGCCAGAGGAGTCGTCCGGTGCAGTGGGGGCAACGAAACCAGTGTTCGTGAGTTCCGCCTTCACCTTTGCTAAAGAGTGGGGCAATCCGGCGTATGATCTTTGTGCTGCACTTCGGGCACGGCACACGGCCCTCGCGATAAACGTCAGCTACCGTGGCAATGTCTACACAGCGAGCGTGAAGTTCCCAACCGACATCGTGCAGCAACGTATTCTCATAGATACCGAGTCGAGCATATCGGTAAAGCTGACGGATTTTAATGGGTTTAACACGGGGTGCCCAGTTCATAGGGATCCTTTAATTTGCCTACTGTGGTACATCATGTCCAAATGCATGTAAGGTTATTAAGACGAATGCAATTCCATAAACTCGTTGATACTGAGTTGTGCTTGCCTAATAATGTTACGCAAGGTACCTTTGTCCAATTCTTTGTGGTTAGGCACAACAACTTGCGCAAATGGATTATCGCGGCGCAAAATTAGATGACTACCATGCTGCCATCTTAGATAAAAGCCAACCTTAGCAAGTGTCTTCATACATTCTCGCCCTGAAATCCGCGGTAACCTACTCATACGGCTAATACCAATGCCTCGAAATTTTCCTCAGGAACCGGTAGTCCATCTTCTTTAAGGACAGCAATATAACCGTCAATTGCCTCTCTGATATTGCTAATCGCCTCTTGTTTAGTTTCGGCTTGACTGACGCAACCGGGCAAACTGGGACATTCAGCAATCCAGTAGCCGTCTTCGCCCGGATAAATGAATACTTGTCTCATTGTCTACCTCCATTAGATAAAACCTCTAAATACGTCTTTTATTTTAGAGGTTACATAGGAATTGAAATAACCTCTCCTGTTTCAACACTACGGCTGATCGCCTCCAAAACCCGCATGTTCTGATAGGCATCCTCCAGGCTCGAGTGGGGTTGTGTTCCTTCTTGTAACGACTTTGCCCAATGTTGCATTTCTTCGAGATAGCCGGGCCTGCCAATACCGTGGTATGCGGTGTTGAGATCCCACGTTTCAGTCGGTGTATCCGCATAGCCGCCCCCCTCACCAAGCCATGTTGGCGTACGGTAACGCCGTAATTGGCGGGTCTCTAAAACCTGAATTGCTTGGTTGTTTGTGCCTTTGATGAAAACCATTGCTTCCAGGACCGGACCGGTGCCGAGCGTCATGGTCCCAATGCCGTCGTTTTCATAACGTAGGTTCACAGATATTGTAACAGCGCTTGATGCGGCATCAACCGTCCCCATAGCGAACACCTTGGTAACTTGTCCCATAAAGAAACGCATGCAATCGGTAGGGTGAATCACTTGATCGAGCATGAAGGGCCACGCAAAAGGGGAGCCTGCCTCTTGGAGACGCGGCCCTGGCGCGAGGTAGCGGGTATGATATTGGCAGGTTTCACCGAACGCCGCTTCATCTATCAACCGCTTTGCAATTTGGTGTGCAGGGGCATGCCGCCACATTGTGCCTACCATACCCGTTTTACCGGTCTCATTTGACGCATCAACGAGCATTTTCGCACCTTCCGCAGTGCTCGCCGGAGGCTTCTCAGTGTAGATGTGATACCCGCGTCGGAGACACGCAATACCGATGTCTCTATGCAGTTTATCCTCGGGTCTCCCGACAACAGCGACTGCGTAGAGATCTTCATTTTCAAACATGTCGGTGTAATCTGTATAGTGTCGAAGTGCCCCGAACCTTCGGGCATTGGATGCAGCTTTTTCTTCAACGAGGTCACAAGTAGCGACGAATTCAAACGCCGGCACCATCGGTATACACTGCTGCAATTGCGATGACATTGGACCACAACCAATAAAAGCAATTCGGATTTTGTCCATAATGTATTCTGTTCCTTTGAACCTGAGTTTCTACAGATTCTTCTGTAGGAGCGAGCGCCAGCGGGAGCCCGCCTCCTGTAGCCTAACAGCCTATGCTATTTCTAATAGGTCTGCCAATTCATTAAAATCACTAGCAACGAGGTCTGATGGATGCGCGGTGACTTCCTGGACCCCACCGGGTCCATATTCTAAAGGACGCGGCACGAGTGCCGTTTGAAAACCAACAGCTTGGGAAGCGCGGAGGTCGCCAGCGTGTGCAGCAACCATCATAACTTCACATGGAGATAAGCCGAGTAGAGCGGCAGCCGTCTGGTAAACCTCAGGGTCTGGTTTATAATGCCTTGTTAATTCGGCAGAAAGGATACAATCCCACGGTAATCCTGCAAATTTTGCCATGTTCGTTAGTAACGCAACATTCCCATTAGAAAGGGTTGCAACAATATACCGTTTGCGCAACCGCGTTAAGCCGCTGACGACATCGGGCCACGGCTGGAGCCGGTGCCAGACCCGATTCAGATCGTCTTTCTCGGCTTCACTCATATCGATAAAATTAAACTCGGCAAGCAGATCATCCAAAATTAGCCGATGCAGCGCGTCTATATTCTGCCACGGTAATTCACCGTGCCGCACTTTGTTCATTGCGGGTCCGTATCCGGCGCGCCATTTCAAAGCAAATTGCGTCCAATCTATTTCAATACCGTGGGTCTCTCCAAATTTTTCACCTTCAGCGACAATCGAACTATACCAGTCTACAACTGTACCAAAGACATCAAAAGTAAGTGCCTTGACTTCAGCGACAGTGTTTTGCATTGGGTCATGTCCATTTTTACTTTCTAAGCGTCTAAAAAAAAAGAGGGAGGGTCCCTTTCCAACCTGCCTCACATCATACCCGTTTTTACTGCAATTGTCCACCAAATTGTTAAAAAAAGCACTCTGGCGTGAGCGGATGCCAGAGTGCAAAAAAGGTTATATATTTCAAGCCTAAACGTTATCAGTCACAGGCTGCCCGATAAGGCGCTAAAAACTTTTGCAGCTGCCGAATCGCAGCATTTTTACGGGAGGCAACGGTGCCAATCGGACATTGGACGATCTCAGCAACTTCTTGATAGGATAAACCTTGAAGTTCTGTTAATCGAAACACAACTTGGTGTTCTTTAGACAGTTTACTGATTGCAGCCTGAATCGCCTCGTAGGTCTCTTTGGCAATGAGCAGTGCCTCTGGTGAAGAGTGTGTGTCTGCGGCAGCAACAACGATTGGGTGGCAGTTTTCATCATCTCCATAGTGTATATCCAATGATTCCATTTGAGGTTTCCTTTTCTCTTTTGCCAACTGCTTCAAACAGAGGTTTTTGGCAATGTGATAAAGGAAGGTTCTGAATTTTGCGATTGGGCGGTACGTTGGTACGCAGCGCCATAACCGTAGAAACGTCTCTTGACAAAGATCTTCCGCAAGCGGCCGGTTCTTGACGAACCGATAGATAAAGTTTAAAGTGTTTGCGTAATGACGTTCGGTTAGAATTCGGAATGCGTCTCTGTTTCCATCTTTCACAGAGAGCATCAACTGCTCATCAGTCTGTAACATGCGTGTCTCCTCAAAGAGGAGCGTATCAAGCGAAGGCGCGCAGTCCTCCCTTCCGTCCATAGTGGAGGATGCCTGCTTGTTCACTCCTCGGTCTGTACCTTCTCCATAATCGAGTCTTAATCCAACAACGGAACGTAGTGGCAGTGTTAAATACCCACGCTTTCAAGGAGGTGCGATCTCCTAAATTACAACCTCGCACTTTTCCTCCGGTCCCGCTATTCCATGCACTCTTTCCAATTCTCCAATCGTGGGGCATTGCCTCTGCTAAACATAAAACGTATTGACGCATTTTATAACCTCTCCTTATTGGGTTTAATCATCAGATAGGGACGGTATTTAACCTCCCTTTTTCTTTCACGATAAAAAGCTATCACAAAGTTTAATCCATAGATGTGAAAAAAATTCATTTAAAATAAAAAAAATACTTAGACCGCTGCTACGTTCGGTGATATCTGTAGCGATATTCCTCATACCCCATTTGGATGAAACGGTTCCAGGGACAATGAAGGGGCCCCAGTCGTGAGGAGTTCAGCTATAAGCTGCCCAGTAATAGGTGCAAGGAGAATCCCATTTTTGAAATGTCCGGATGCCAAGACGACGTTGTCATATCCGGGCAGATAACCGAGAAGTGGCCCTTTTCTGACATACGGACGCAAGCCTGCCCACGTTTGTCCAAAAGTAGCCTGTGCCAGCTGAGGCGCGATAGCTACCCCCGCATCAATCAACTGCTTGGTACCCGCAACTGTTGTACTTTTGTCATAGCCGACAAATTCGACTGTTGCACCGATCAGTACCTTGCCGTCTGCTCTCGGAACGATGTAAATTCCGAGTCCATCAATTGTCCGCTCGAAAAGCGGTGGCATCGTTTCAATGAGGACGATTTGTCCCTTCGCAGGTCCAATCTGCATTGGAGCACCCAGCTGAGCCGTAAGTTCACCCGCCCAACATCCGTTGGCAATCACAAATGTATCAGCGTATAAGGTTTCCCCGTTCACAACAACGCCAACAACCCGTTCGCCTTCTCGGACAAAGCCGGTGACAGGATTCCCCAACTGAAATTTCGCCCCAAATTTTGCTGCCCCTTTTGCAAGTGCGGTCACCATTTTCGGGTTGTGTACCTGTGCATCTTCAGGAAACAGCACTGCCCCTACAATAGATGGCGAAAGTGCTGGCTCTAATTCCCGCGCCTTCTCAGCAGTCAAGACCTCAGCTGAAAACCCGTTCTTTACACGTCGATCCGCGAGACCGATGAGCCCTGCGGCATCATCCGGGGTGAAGAACACCGAAAGCGTTCCAGATCGAATAAACCCAATATCTATCTGCGTCTCTGTGTGAAGTTCCGCAGCCAACATCGGGTAGAGGGCGAGACTGGCACGGCACAGTTCTGCATACGGTTGATGTGTCGAAGCATGTGAGGTGAGAATTCCTGCCCCTGCCCATGAGGCTTCTGTGCCGACGGTAGCGGCTTTGTCGATGAGAATGGGTTGGATCTCTCGTTTAGCGAGGTTATACGCGATAGCACACCCGATAATGCCTCCGCCGATAACGATGATGTCCGCGTGATTTCGGCTCAAGTTGGTTCTCCGGTTTGAGTAAACGTTGCCTTCGGAAAGAAACTCGTACAGACGACAAGAATCAATAGTTTAACATGTTATATGTCGATTTTTCAATTTAACTCGGCTTTTGGCTGTCTGCCATCAAGCCGTTCGTTATCTACTTATACACACTTTCGGATGCACTTTAATGATCCCAGAATCTCCCTGTTTCAGCGTAGGGCGTACGTCAAGAGATAGACTGTAGATTAACGCAAGTTTGATATATAACACGTTCTAAGGAGCTGTGAACATTTTCGTAGGGGTTAGGTTTCCTACCCGCTACGATACGCACGAAAGCGCTTTTTTCCAAACTCACGTTAGATTATGGTTTGAAATTTCAGCGAATTTCGTGTATAATTATTATAGCCAGGCTTAAGTGAACTATCTCAAATTCGGTGATGCAGGAAAAAGTGGGAAAAAATAAAGTAGCACACCTAATGTGAAAGGTTTTTAAATGACCCTTGGAAAAGTTACTGGGACAGTCGTCGCAACACAGAAAGATGAAAAATTGATTGGCAGTAAGTTGATGGTTGTCCAAGACGTGAATTTAAATGGCGAAGTCGACCGAAAATACACAGTCGCTGTAGATGCGGTCGGCGCGGGTATTGGTGAAGTTGTGCTTGTTGCAACGGGTAGTTCAGCGCGGCAGACCAGTGTGACCGGCAACAAACCGGTTGATGCCGTCATCATGGCGATTGTTGATACCGTAGAAGTTTGCGGAAAAGTGCGGTATCACAAGTAGCACGTGGAACGAAAGATGGAACGGGAACGCGTTCGCGCCGAAACCCTCCAGCGTCGTGATGGGCTCGCGCAAGAAATCCGAACGACACTCAGCCGAAAAATCACCAACTCCCTTGTCAGTTGGATACAGAACGAAGGTTTCGATACTGTGATGCTCTATCTGAGCATGAAAAGTGAAGTGGGAACGTTCGGTTTGTTAGATATCCTGCTGCATCAAGAGAAGGTAGTCTGCGCGCCTGTCGTAGATACATGCCTGTTAGCGCTCACGCCTCGTCAGATTCGTGCCCCCAAAACAGAACTCGTTCGGCACCGTTACGGTCTGTTAGAACCGAATGCGGCCTGCCCAATTCTCCCAATCTCCCAGCTGCAGCTGATCATTCTCCCCGGTATCGCTTTCGATGCCACCGGCTATCGCCTCGGATACGGCAAGGGGTTCTATGATAGGTTTCTTACGAAGTGCCCAGACGCTGTTAAGGTAGGATTGGCGTATCAGATACAGATTGTCGCGGATACATTCCCGCAGATCTGGGACATCCCTGTACACTACATTTTCACAGAGCAAGATATAATCACGGCTTTTAACCGATAACTATTTGGTATCAATGAAGGGTCTGAGTTTCGCGATAGTCTTCGGTCCGATACCTTTGACATTTTGGAGGGCATCTACACTCGTGAAATCACCGTGCTGTGTGCGATGGTCGATAATTCTCTCTGCCATCCGCGCACCGATGTTGGGAAGGGTTTGGAGTTCTTTCACAGAGGCAGTATTTATATTCAGAAGCGTCGGTTTGTTCGATACGGCAGGTTTTGTCTTGCTATCTTGCCGGTGTTCCGTGTTCGGCACAGCAATAAGATCCGGCTCGCCGAGAAACACGGCAGGGGCGAACCGCCGCGCACCCCAAAATCCAGTGCCAGCTAAAATTAGGATCATCAATAAAGTTGCCGCTTTCCAATAATGGCGTTCAACAGCCTTCAGCACATTAGTCATTCCGCTTTTCCTTAAGAAAAAGTATCTGATTCACAGCGAATTGGTCAGTATTTCTTCAGTGACATATCCGGGGAGGGGTGCCCGGCAACGAAATACAAATCAGCATCGCCATCAGGGAAGTAGTGAAAAAAAGCTGCATCCGCCCTGAGTGTCTCCGTAAAATGTTCCCGTCCACTCCCTCCATCCGATCCATAAACCCGCCTTTTGATAGGAGGGGTGCCAACACATCGCACCCCTCCTTGAAACACCTAAACTGCAGATGAAGTCGTGGCATGTGGCGCAAAAATAGAAACGAGGACAAACAGCCAGATATTTATACTGTTATTTCGTCTTTTTACCCTCCGTGGCTAATTTTAGCGTGAGACAGTATATTGCGTCAAGAGTTATTTTTCCATAAGCTTCTCGTGTCCTTTACAACTTTCCCGCAAAATGAGATTGAGCTTGATAGATACTTCCTTCCTTGCTAAAATAGGCAGATAATTTACGACTGGAAAAGATGTTATGCAGGAAATTGTGGTGAATTCAGCGAAGTTACGGGATTTCGCCCGAACGCTCTGTGAAAAGGCGGGGCTCCGTTCGGAAGACGCGGCAACAATTGCGAGACATCAGGTACTCACTGACTTACGCGGTGTCCATTCACACGGGACGCGTACCTTGCCGGGCTACCTCAATCTCGTTCTTGAAGGTAAAATGAACGCAAAACCCGAATTTCGTATTGCGACGGATGGGCCGAGTTTTGCCGTTATTGATGGGGATAACGGGATCGGACATCTTGCGAGCACGTTGGCAATGGAAACAGCGATAGCAAAAGCCGAGGCAACCGGTATCGCGGCGGCAAGTGTCCGTAACGCTGGGCATTTCGGTGCAGCGGCGTGCTATTCGATTATGGCGGCATCCAAACAGATGATCGAGTTTTCGACAACGAACACTGGGGGAGCCTCTATTGTAGCCCCGGGCGGCGCGGAGGCGGTAGTCGCCAACAATGCCATGAGTTACGCCCTGCCTGTTGGTGCCGGCCATCCAATCGTACTGGATATGGCGTGTGGCGTTTCAGCGTGGGGAAAAATCGGCACCCTCCGAATGTACGGTAAACCGATTCCTGAAGGCTGGCTCATAGATGAGACAGGTCAACCCACGAGCGATCCAGATAACGGACGTTTCCTCGCACCTGCAGCGGGACCGAGGGGTTACGGGTTGGCACTTATCATGGGCATCCTCGCAGGGCCCCCTATGCGGCGGTTTGATGGCGTGTAATAAGTCAGGCGATCCATCTGAACACTTCTTTTTCGCGCTGAATGTTGCAAGTTTCACGGATTACGAAGGGTATACCGAGGAAATCCAGCGCGGTATCGATAAGATTCATACCTCGAAAACAGCAGAGGGTGTGGAACAAGCCTATCTTCCCGGTGAAATTGAGTGGAACAACTACGATAACTATCTTGAGAATGGCATTCCGATCCATGTAGACCATTTAAGTAGTCTCACAACCCTCGCAGAGAAGTTAGATGTCGCAATCTGTTGGGAATGGTGAAGAGAGGAGGTAATAATATGGCAGAAACCAAAGAAACTGTAAATGGCGGCACACTTCCGGATTGGGAGGTTGATGACTTACCTGCACCACCACCGTATCAATTTGGAAAAGCGTTTCGGAATATCTTAGGACCTGGCATTATTGCGTTAGGCGGTTCAATTGGGAGCGGCGAGTGGCTGCTGGGGCCTGCGATTACTGCCCAGTATGGGGGTAGATTGCTCTGGATTGCGACAGTCGCTATCCTGCTTCAGGTCATCCTGAACACAGAGGCAATCCGCTATACGCTCTACACAGGCGAACCGATGATGAGTGGTTACATGCGATGTAAGCCGGGCGCCCCTTTCTGGATGACTTTCTATTCGGGCATCAATTTTTTCGGGATTTGGCCCGGCTGGGCAATGACGGCTGCCACTGCCTTGGCTGCCGCATGGCTCGGCTATATGCCCCAGGATGCGGATGGCGGGACTGTCCGGGTGTTCGCATATCTCATCTTTTTTAGCTGCTTAGGCATTGTACTATTCGGGGGGAAGATTTATAACTCACTTGAGAAAGTGTCACTCTTTATGGTCGTTTGGATTATCGGCTACCTCGTCATCATAGACCTGTTTATGGTGACACCAAAAGTCTGGTGGACTGTTATCAAAGGCTTCTTTATTTTCGGTGCACTGCCGCCTGCGGGAGAAGACGGGCAGGTCAATTGGCTGTTGGTGGGCGCGTTCGCTGCGTATGCAGGGAGCGGCGGCTTGGGAAACATTGGCATTACCCACTACGTCCGCGATAAAGGATGGGGGATGAGCAGCCTTGTCGGCGCGATCCCTTCCATGATTGGCGGACAGCACGTAACACTCTCACACTGGGGCAAAGTATTTCGCATCACACCTGAGAACCTTCAACGGTTCAAAGACTGGTGGAAATATGTCAAGTTTGAACAGTATTATATCTGGATGATTGGATGTTTCGTCGGTATTGCATTGCCTGCAATGTTGACCTTGCAGTACGTGCCTCAGGGGCAGGAAATGGAACAGTGGTCAGCAGCGGCAATGCAAGCACACGGACTTGAGGAAAAAGGCGGTAGAATTATGTGGTATCTCACACTGCTCTGCGGTTTCTGGGTGCTGTTTTCGACGCAACTCGGTGGTGTAGATGGCGTGCCGCGCAGTTTTACCGATATTATTTGGACTGGGGTAAGACGGGCAAGAAACTTGGGTGAAAATAGCGCAAAATGGATTTATTATCCAATTCTGGCGGTTTATATTGCCTGGGGCATCATTGCAATGTATCTCGCCAAGCCCTTCTTTATGATCCTGGTATCCGCAACGATTGGGGGCTATCTCCTTGTGTTTTCGGCGTTACATACGCTTTACGTGAACCGCAAATTTTTACCATCGGAGATACAACCCCCGTTATGGAAACAGGTAGGCTTAGTGTTGTGCGCTGGCTACTATTCGATTTTCGGGACTATCACCGTCTATCAAAAAGTGCTTGTGCCTTATATTTTCCCGATTTTTGGATAACTGCTTCCGCAAGACTCTCTATTGAGGCTTCCTTTGCAATCACATCAACTTGTATGCCATATGCTATCGCCGTTTTTTCTGTTGTGGGACCAATCACGGCTACCTTGACATCAGCGAGTAAGATTGCAGGTTTGTGTGCAGGGAACATCTCTAAGAAGTTCGTAACCGTTGAAGAGCTGGTGAACGTGACAAAATTAATCCTGCCGCTCAAGAGGTCGGCTTCAATGTCATCTCGATTATTGCTGACGACTTTGATGGTATCGTAGAGCGCGACATCATCAACAATTGCCCCTTTCTCGCGCAAACCGTTGGGTAGGCCGGCAGTGGCAATTTTCGCACGCGGGAGGAGGATTTTCTTCTCGTTCACGCCTGTTATTTCAGCAGCGATAGCACTTGCACGAGCGCACGACGGAACAAAATCAGGATAAATGCCGATGCGGTTAAGAGCATTTACTGTTTTTAGCCCAACAGCACAGATTTTGCCTGCGCCGAACGCCCGGGAGTCCTTCCCGTTTTCTCGTAAGTGCTTATAGAAAATTTCTACGGCATTTACACTTGTAAAGATAATCCAGTCGTATCCTTTCGGGGAAGGTATATCCACATTCTCAATAGGTCGAATCTTTATAGTGGGCAATTGGACAACCTCTGCGCCGTTCGCTTCCAAGAGGTCTGCGAATTCGCTCGCTTGGGCGCGGGCACGTGTAACGAGGATTCGCTTCCCGAAAAGCGGTTTCGTGTCGAACCATCGGAGTTGTTCACGCAGCCGGTTGACTTCACCAACGATGATAACTGCAGGACTTTTCAGTTGGGCTGCTCTGACCTTTTGAACAATATCATCCAATGTCCCTTGGATGACCCTTTGCTGGGGTGTGGTGCCGACACGGACCAAACTCACAGGGGTTTGTGGCGCTCTTCCGTGTGTTATAAGCCGTTCAGTGATCTGACGCAGATGGGCAACCCCCATGTAGATAACAACCGTATCGACCGCTGTGGCAAGATGTTCCCAATTGATGTTTGAATCGGGACGCAAGGCGGCGGAATGTCCAGTAACCAACGCCACCGACGAAGCGTAATCGCGATGCGTGACCGGGATGCCAGCATAAGCGGATGCAGCAATCGCAGAAGTAATCCCCGGAACAACTTCAAACGGGATACCCGCCTCGGTAAGAGCGACTGCCTCTTCAGCCCCCCTGCCAAAGATATAAGGGTCTCCACCTTTGAGACGAACAACCACCTTGCCAGCTTTCGCATGCGCAATAAGCATCTGATTGAGTTCAGTTTGGCGCGTCGCTCGGACTCGTGGGTCGGGAGCTCGGATTTTCTCGGTGTGCGCAGGGCAATGTTCCAAGAGAGCATCGTTCAGTAACAAATCGTAGATGAGAACATCTGCGCGTTGGAGGCACTCCACCCCTTTGAGTGTGATAAGTTTTCGATCGCCTGGGCCCGCACCTACAAGATAAACAATGCCGGGGTCCGGTCTATCTGGAGCCGCGTTCATCAAGAGTTCCTCCATGACCTCAACAGTTCCGTTGCACCGCTACTTTGAAGTTTCTCGACTACGATTTCGCCCAAATGCTTTGCTGCGTCAGGTGTTCCAGTGGCAGTTTCTACAATACGATGGATTCCCTCCGGGTGACACACAGCGGCGATAAGCGAAAGTTCACCATCCACATGCCGGGCATGCGCCCCCACTGGGACTTGGCATCCCCCCCCGAGGCTTTCCAATACCTTTCTTTCAGCAGTAACCTCAGCAACCGTCTGTGGGTCATTGAGCGGCGCGAGCAATGTTTTGACGGCGCTATCCCCCTCCCGGGCTTCAATCGCAAGGGCACCCTGTCCGACAGCGGGGACCATCCGTTCAATATCAAAATATTGTGTGATAATTTCGGGTTCGAGGAGACGTTTGATTCCCGCGGCAGCGAGTATAATGCCGTCAAGATCGGTTTCACGCAGCTTGCGTAACCGGGTATCAATGTTCCCTCGGACCTCAACGACCCGCAGGTTTGGACGCATCCCCAGCAGCTGGGCTTTCCGACGCGGACTTGTGGTGCCGATTTTTGCCCCACCCAGCAAATCTTCTAAGGGGTACCCAGTGGCAGTGATAAGCACATCTCGTGGATCCCCTCGCTCTGGAATAGCCGCAATGCAGAGCCCTTGTGGCAGCTCTGTCGGAAGATCCTTCAAGCTGTGGACTGCGATGTCAATGCTCCGCGCCAAGAGCGCGTTTTCTATCTCCTTGGTAAATATCCCTTTACCGAGCCCAAGAAGCGAAGCATCTGGATTGGTGTCCCCGGTGGTTTCTATAACCTCTATGTGAACCTCAAGATTCGGGAAACGGGATGCCAATTGATTTCTAACGAATTGTGCCTGCCAACGCGCGAGTTGACTACCACGTGTGCCGATTGTAAGCGAGTTCTGCATCAAAGTTCCTTGTAACTCAAAGGGGCGTGTAATGGCCGAGGTATAGATTTACCTACAACTCCGAATTATCATCGTTAACATCCAGTTCAAAAAGTTCTTGTAAGGTTTGGACATATTGGGCATGGTCGGCATCCCCATCGTTGACAGCACATCGCAGATTTTGCATGGGATGATGAAGCAGTTTTTTAACGATAGCCTGCGTCATAGAAGTGATAGCGGCTTCCTGCTGATCGGAGAGTGCTGTTTTAGAGAAACAGGCTCGCAATTCAGTATCAGCGACCTGTTGAAACTGCTGGTGGATCGCCTTAATTGTAGGATTAACCTGAAAGATCTGTAATTGGTTGTAGAACCGTTTCGCTTCTTCAGCAACGATCCGTTCTGCCTCGACGGCTTCTTGCTGTCTGTCCTGGAGGTTGGAAGTGACAACAGCTTCAAGGTCATCAATATTGTATAGGAAGGCATGATCAACCTTACTCACGTCCGGATCGATGTCGCGTGGAACTGCGATGTCAATCAGAAACATATAGCGGTGCCTGCGCCTACGCATGAGGTTCGCGAGGGGGTGTCGATGAATGAGATAATGCGGGGCATCAGTAGAGCTAATGACAATATCTGCTTCCATGAGGCAATCGAGGTTGCTATCATAAGCGCGCGGTGTTCCGTTAAACTTCTCGGCGACTGCGACGGCACGCGCATAAGTGCGGTTTGTAACGATGACCTTGGAAACACCATTCGCAACAAGATGCTTGGCAGTCAGTTCACTCATTTCACCGGCTCCGAGAATCGCGACAGTTTTGCCTTCTAACGTATTAAAAATTTTCTTGGCGAGCTCAACAGCGGCGTAGCTAATGGAAACAGCACCTGCAGTGATTGTTGTCTCGGAGCGGACGCGTTTACCAACGCTGAAGGCTTTGGTAAACAGCCGATTGAGAACTGGCCCCACGACACCGGACGCACGCGAACGGTTATAAGAGGCTTTGACTTGCCCCAATATTTGAGACTCACCGACGACCATAGAATCGAGGCTCGCTGCTACCCTGAAGAGATGTTGAACTGCTCCAACATTATGGTGGAGATAACACCACTTCTTGAGGGAT
The DNA here is from genome assembly GCA_965202725.1 of Candidatus Poribacteria bacterium. Lineage (GTDB taxonomy): Bacteria > Poribacteria > WGA-4E > WGA-4E > WGA-3G > WGA-3G. The sequence continues at coordinate 516,468 of OZ241845.1, read as the reverse complement.
TCCTGACCAACCTGATGGTATCCGGAAAAAAATTCAATGAGCATTTTGGCAGCTGCATCAGTATTCCGCACTGCATGCGCGATTGCATAAAGTTCTACCCGGTTGCAGGTAGAAAGAATTACTGCCTCCTGAATCTGATCAGATTCACACAAGCGGTGGAGGAATTCTATAAGTTGTTCTTCGGAAAACGCCAATTTTTCTCTGAACTCAATGGGGGCAACATGATGGCTGGTTCCGACGGAAACAAGTTGGTTCATTTTTTCTCAAGAAAGTTTAAGTAAACTAAACACGCGTGCATTTGGTAAATTATATCACATATTCCGGGGCATGTCAAATTTAGGAAGCACGTGAGCCTGAATGCCCTTTCTGGGTCAAGCCTGAATTTGGCATAAACGCGTATCATGGCGTCTGAAGAATATTCTGAACGCAATTTGATAGATTTACTACAGGCCGCACTGACTGCTTGAGAATGTATCCGTGCTTTATCAAACGCGCAGATCGGATGAGAATGTTCTGTTTATAGTTCATAAGGTCTTTCTTATTTTTCATATCAGCGATATGTATGCATACTCTCTAAAAAGAGATCCACACCGACATAGGTACAGAGGACAGCGACAAAACCGAGGATTGCGGCGTAGGCGGCTCTGCGTCCGTGCCATCCCCAAAATTGGCGGATACCGAGTTGCGCCACATAGATAAACCACGTCACCAGCGTAGAGATTACCTTCGCATCAATCCATCTCCAAGGCACATCTCGGATATATTGCGTCCAGAGGCTGCCAACGATAACCCCCATTGTGAGTAGGATTACGCCGAGGATCGTGCAGCGATACCCAAGTTCATCGGAGATACCGAGAGAGGGCAGAAGATTGTCAAGGAGGGCATCCGCTTTTCTACGAATTTTCCGTTCTGCTATCAGGTACATCAACCCAAACCCAAAGGCTGTGATGAATGCGGCATAGGCAAGAAAAATAAGTGAGGTATGTGCCAGAAGCCAATAGTTTTGCAAGGGTTCGGGGAGGGCAGCAGTGTGTGTTGCAAAGCTATATGAAATCAGTATCGCAATGAATGCAACCGGCATGACGAAACTGCCGAGGGTGCGGAGAAGCGTCAAACGCACAATGAGCAGATAAATCAACGTAATTGCCCACGCGAAAAATGCAATCGAGTCGGTCCAGTGTGTCATCGGAAAATGCCCCTGCTGTAGCCACCAAAGCGCGATAAACAGGCTCAGAAAGGCAAAACCGATAGTCGTACTCCAAAAGGCAATACGTTCAATTGTCGGGCGAATCACCGATCCTTCAGCCCGGCTTCCGATAGCCAGCGAAAGCGTGTGAAAAATGCTTGCTGCTAAATATATTAAAAGGGTGACGAGAAATAGAAAATTTATCATACTCCCTGCTTTTCGAGTTCATAACGGCAGACAGTGTGAGGTGCACTGTTTTTGTTTTTCCTGCAATTTTAACGACCCTCGCGTGCTTTGTCAAGTAGTTTAGCAGTAAAGGCATTAGCACGTTCCAAATCACCGCATCGAACCCAGTTGAACAGGCATTCAGCGGAGCATTTAGGGTTTGTGAGTCCAAGACAGCATGTTTCAGGGTGTGAATTGTTGATTTCAACGTTGTCAATGAGGATTTGAAAAAAATCGGCGCGTTTTTTGGGGGTTGGGAAAGCCTTGAGGATCTCAGAACGGCGCGCGCCGAGGAATTCTATGAATGCCCCATAGCCGTTGTTTTCGAATTGATTCGCGAGTGCTTTACGGAGCTGCTCTGCCTTCTCGGCACCGGTGTTGGTACGGGCAGCGATGCTAATTATCAGATTATTATTCACTATGAGATGAGGTGTGAAATGGGTGCCAGTATCGGGGGCATCGAGATATTCCCGAATGAACATCTGATCGCCCTCACGAAGCATCTCCATAGAGAACTTATCTGCAATAACAAGGAACGCATCTTCCAGATGATGATGCTTTACGGTATCAAGTGCCATACATAATACTGAAGCACCACATTGACGTAACAGTGAGATTCGACGTTCAATTGCCGGCGTTTTCTGCTCACATAGGATAACGCATTTTCTATTTTCCAACAAGAGATAAACCGGATACGGCAGCCCCTGATTCCGAATCGGCACTGGTTTTCCAGCCGTATAGCCGAGAGTGTACAACGAATCTGTGTTTAGGAAGGTCTCAAAATACTCACGGATACGGCGACTTGTTGCCGGGCTTTTACCGCTTGTTGAGATGCTAAGCATGAGCTCGCCATCGGTTACAACAGAGGCGGCGGCGAAGGTGCATTGTGGGATCACGTCAACGACATTGACTAAACGGATTTTGTTTTTTTCGTATGCTTCTACGAAGGCAACTGTATTAATATCTGTAAAATCGGTGGCAGCGCAGACGAGAAAGTAGCCACCTGTATCGCCTGACTTTAGTTGTCGCTTGTACCAACGAATTGTGCCGATACCTGCGAGGAACGTTAGCAATTCCGTTGCGTCTGGGCTGATGAGCGTGACATCACCACCGCTGAGAAGCATGGCAACGACTTTTCGTTCGGCAACGGGGCCCCCACCGACAACAAGGCATTTCCGATCTTGAAGGTTTATGTATGCTGGATAGAACATTTTAATGGTTGCCGGTCATCAGTTCCCAGTTCTCAGTCAAAGCAGGCTCTCATTAACTATTCCTGTCTTAACCGACGACTATTTCTCATGACTCTCGTGAGACAACGTAATTTGCGAGTTGTTGGAGCGCAATACGGGCGGGTGTCTCAGGAAAGGTTGCTAATGCCGCTTTGGCCCGGTCGGCGTAATCTTGTGCAACTTTTAGGCAGTAGGTTTCGACCCTATACCTTTGGAACAAGGATTCAACAAAAGCAATTGCTGCGGTTTCGTCTATGTTAGGATTCACGACTTTTTCCAGCATCTGCTTCTCATCATCATTACAGACACTCCGGGCATAAATAATTGGAAAAGTAAGTTTCCCTTCACGGAGGTCTCCGAATGTATTTTTGCCCAGCTTATCTGAATTCTGTGCAAAATCAAGCACGTCATCAACAATTTGGAAGGCCACCCCGATGTGTTGTCCGTAGCCAGTAAGTGCTTCAATCTGCTCGGGATCGGTTGTGCCGAGATGCGCGCCCAAGGTACAAGAAGCAGTAATCAGTTTCCCCGTCTTGAATCTGATAATTTTGAGGTATTCGGTTTCGGAGATGTCAAAATCGCCACTTTTGTATGCGTGTATGACTTCACCTTCGCACATCGCTTGTGTAGTATCAGCGAGGATCGTCATCGCTAGATCATCTGCGCGGCGGGAGACGAGCATAGAGAGGACACGGGCGTGGAGGTAATCTCCAACGAGGACTGCGACTTTATTGCCCCACTTGGCATGTAAAGTTTCGCGTCCTCGGCGGATGGCAGCCTCGTCAAGGACATCGTCATGAACAAGCGATGCGACATGTATGAGTTCAACAACGGCAGCGAGCGTATGTGCGTCGCTGCCTTCGTACCCACAGACTTTAGCAGAAAGGACAACGAGAATCGGTCGGATCCGTTTACCACCACCTTCCACAACATGCCGAACTGCCATGTCAACGAAACTATATTCACTTGCAGTCTCTTCAGTAAGTCTCACCTCAACAGCAGCGAGGTCGTCGGCAATTAATGCAACAATTCGATCAAAGTTGGACATAATGTAGAGACAGCCCTTATGGCTGCCCTTCCCCTATTTCCCCGCTAGAGATCAGCCAATACTTGTGTTGCGGCTTGAAGGGTTGTGTTGATATCGTCATCGGAGTGGACCAAAGAGACAAAGCCCGCCTCAAATTGCGAAGGGGCTATATACACACCCCGTTCTACGAGTCCCCAGAAGTATTGTTGAAAACGCTCCGTATCTGCTGTCCGCGCGCTATCAGCATCTGTGACGGCTTCCGGCGTAAAGTAAAGCATCAACATCGAACTGACGCGACTGTGCCAGGCCTCAACATTGTGTTTTTTTGTCGCCTCAGCGAGACCGTCTGCAAGCGCAGCAGCGCTGTTCTCAAGTTGTTCATAAACCCCTGGTTCAGCGAGTTTCCTCAGTGTTGTTATCCCTGCAGTAACGGCTAACGGATTACCGGAGAGTGTTCCTGCCTGATAGACATCGCCTTCCGGGGCGACACACCGCATGATGTCTCGTTTTCCACCGTAAGCCCCAACAGGCAAGCCACCACCAATAATCTTCCCTAAACATGTCATGTCCGGTGTGACGTTATAGTAAGATTGCGCGCCGCCATAAGCAACCCGAAACCCCGTGATGACCTCATCAAAAATGAGGAGAACACCGTGTGCCTCCGTAATCTCACGAAGTTCATTGAGGTAACCGTCTCTAGGCGGGATGATTCCCATATTCCCCATAATCGGTTCCAGAATGAGGCACGCGATTTCGTCCGGGTTAGCGGCTATAGTTTCTCGGACAGCATCGGGGTCGTTAAAGGGTACAGTGAGGGTATTGCGTGCAAAATCTTCGGGGACACCGCCGCTATCAGAAAGCCCAAAAGTAGCAACGCCTGAACCTGCTTTCGCCAAGAGGTAATCCACGTGACCGTGATAGCATCCGTCAATTTTAATGATTTTATCGCGGCCGGTATACCCGCGGGCAACGCGGATTGCCGTCATTGTGGCTTCAGTGCCGGAATTAACGAGACGGATCTGTTCGATCGAAGGGACTGCATTAACAATGATTTCAGCAAGTTCCGTCTCCAACGTTGTCGGTGCACCAAAACTGGTACCGTTTGCGGCTACCGAGCTGATAGCTGCTACAACACTTGGATGTGCGTGTCCCAAAACCAAGGGCCCCCAAGAGGCGACATAGTCAATATATTCGTTTCCATCGATGTCGTAGACTTTTGAGCCTACCCCCCGAGCGATGAAACGCGGGTGGCTACCGACCTTACTGAAGTTTCGGACGGGACTGTTGACCCCACCCGGGATGAATTGTTGTGATTTTTCCCATGCAACCAGGGATTTACTACTCTCCAACGTGTTTCCTCCAATGAATGGTTGTTGGTCATTGGTTGTCAGTTATTAGCTAAGAGGGTTCCCTTAACAATAGACTTCATCCGTGTGTACGCCTCGGATGTGTAAATTGTTACAAACATACAACTGCCCTCAAAACTTTGACCGGCAACGGGTTTTCCACTCCTTCTAACAGAAGAGTTGGTGATCAAACCGACAGCTATTTAATTTTTCAGCCATTCTACAACGGATTTGGCAAAGTAGGTTAAGATCATATCAGCACCCGCGCGTTTAATGCTGGTTAGCAGTTCCAGTGCGACCCGTTCCTCATCAATCCAACCGTTTTGTGCTGCGGCTTTAACCATAGCATACTCGCCACTGACGTTGTAAGCAGCAACAGGTACCTGGAATTCTGTTTTGACCCGATGAATGACATCCAAGTAAGAAAGGGCAGGTTTTACCATGAGAATGTCCGCCCCTTCTTCGATATCAAGTGAAACCTCTCGTAACGCCTCTTCTACGTTTGCTGGATCCATCTGATAAGAACGCCGGTCTCCGAACTGTGGTGTAGATTCCGCTGCTTCACGAAAGGGACCGTAAAAGGCAGATGCGTATTTGGCAGCATACGCCATAATCGGTATATTTTCGTATCCGTTTTCATCCAACGCCGTACGAATTGCCCCTACGCGCCCGTCCATCATGTCCGACGGGGCAATCACATCAGCCCCCGCCCGCGCATGCGAAAGACTCTCTTTAACAAGGAGTCCAAGGGTAGGATCGTTTTGGACTTCCCCGGCCTCAACGACCCCACAGTGCCCGTGATCCGTGTATTCACAGAGGCAGACATCCGTCATCACAAGCAGGTCAGGCACAGCATCTTTAATAGCGTGAACCGCTTGTTGAATGATACCATCGTCTGCATAAGCCTCCAAACCGAAAGGATCTTTTGAGGCCGGGATTCCGAACAAAATTGTTCCGGGGATTCCGAGTGCTGCAAGTTCTCTTGCAGCTTTGATAAGCGTGTCAATTGAATACTGATAGCATCCTGGCATTGCGGAAATTTCGGTCGCGGTGTCACGCCCGTGAACGACGAACAACGGGTAGATAAGGTCATTAACAGAGAGGGCTGTTTCGCGCACCAGGCACCGCAGATTTTCATTTGCGCGCAGTCGTCTTGGGCGGTAGATAGGGAAGGTACTCATTCGCTGTCTGAACCTGAAGATTTAATGTCGTACTGGATTAATTCAAAGGTTTTGTCTTCCGGCGGTTCCAATCCAAGGGCCTCATATTCTTCGTCGCGTTCGTGTTCTTGGGTTAGTTTGACAATACCGACGTTTGGAGCTAGCCAAAGGGTTGTGAGGGAGGCGCCTTTCTGCTCTTGCAAACCGGGTTGCTCTGGAACCTCCATAGAGAAAGCAGTCTCAGTTGATGCGTCCGTCCGGTATTCAATCACCAAGCAATCTTCAAAAGTCCCCGCTTCCGTTTCCACCGTTTCTGCCCCAGTGACGTTTCCTACCTCCACATAAGTCGTGTAGGTCGTGACAGTCTGCGTCGAACCGGGTATTTCCGTTGGCATCCCTATGATATCAATCGTCATGGTTAGCACAACAGTCACCTCAATCGCCGTCCACTCCTCATCAAAAGTAGCAGGTGTCGGTAAGAGATAGAAATAATCTTGGGATTTCACATCAACTTCGTAATCTATGTCAAATGAGACGTTTAAGCCCTCAGGCATCTGTGCTTGCATGGTTTGCTGCAGGATGCCAATTGCCTCGTCCACCTGTTGTATCGCAGAGGCTTTAGCTGCGTTTTCGACTTCAGATCCAACGAAGAGTGCCACCCAATCGTCTCCAACTTGATAATAATACGGATGGATGTAGTGTTCAAAGTCCGCCCAATTTTCCAAGCCGGGACCATAAGTGAAAGCCTGATAGGTCTCGCCCTCAATGTTCACTGGTTCTATCGCGTGCCGCGTCAATTCGTCGCCGTTCTGGTCCTCGTAGACCCAGTAACTTCCGAGTGCATCCGGAAAATAGTAATTCGCCCATTCGTTTCCCATCAAGGTCGTGCTGCAACCAAAAACGAGTAAGAGAGCAAGGATAGACCGGGGGGTTTTCACAATGATATTCCTCCACATTTTTTTTACTTTTCCAATTATCCACCTAAATAGTATACGGAATTTTACGGAAAACAACAAGGAAAACAGGGGCGTTGCCCAGGCGCGAGAACCGTGTTCAACGTTTCTCGTATTCAAACGGGAAAGAGACAGGCGACCCCTCATTTGCCCATGACCGTGCCATCGCGACATCAATCTCCCGGTCTTTCCGCCCGTTGTACGCGCCATATTCAGGCTCTGTGTCGTTCCGAACCGCATTCACAAGACTCATCAACTCTGACGCGACGGTGATTTCACCATCACTGAGCGGATAATTCTGCAAGGGGTTCTCCCAGACGACTTCAGGGTCGGTATCGGCAACAAGCGCAGCCAATGTCTCATAGCCGCTGACGTTATTGGTGCTACGTGAAATGTTAATCGGGCGCTGGGCGTCAGCAGTGTCATTCAAGATGACAACGTCATCTCGGAAACACATTCCGCGGGCTGCGTAGAACTTCGATCCGTTAAAACCCCGGAGCGGAGAACCGTAAGAGAGACTGCTAAAATTGAAGATACCGATAGCACCGTTCTTAAACTCAATCACGGCGTGCTGCCAATCCTCCCTGTTTCGCTCGGGTTGCCCCTGCCGCCAGACGTGATTCTGCACATCATACCCTTTTCGGAAGCCATAAACGCGTACCGGTTCGTTTTCAAAACCGACGTAGCTGCGGATAAGTCCGACACCGTGGTAACCGTGTCCTCGGAAGTCATTGTATGCGACATTGACTTTGCCGAAGACTCCCGCGAGAATCATTTCTCGTTTTATCCGTTCCGTAGGAACACGATAATAGTTTTCATTGACTTCCAACTTCGTCCTGTTAGCTTGTGCGGACGCAATCATCTTGTCCGCCCATCCGAGATCTGTGTCAATGGGGGTTTCAGTGCAATAACTGATCCCACGTTCGGAGCAGAGGAGTCCAGGGATGTGATTGTTACTCGGTGTGATAACGACTGCACAGATATCTGGTTTTACACTGTCTAACATCTGCTCAGTGTCTGTGTAAGCGGGGACGTTGTATTTATCCCCCTGTTCAGTGACGCTTTCTTCTTGTTGATCACAAACGGCGACGAGTTCAAGGTCGTCTGTCAATTTCGATATGATAGGCAAGTAAGTTCCACTGCCGCGTCTCCCCGTACCGATATGCGCGATTTTGAGTTTCTCCACGGGCTTCTCCTTCCGACTGTAATAGATAGGAGTGAACTGTATTATTCTACCCAAAAAATATGGCTTCGCTCGAAGAGATCATCAAGATAGATTTCAACGAGCCACTCACCTGTATCATCGGGTAGATCTATGTAAAACCATGTAATTTTATCACCCGTCGTTGACGTAAGCGTTTTCTCTTCCCGCCAGAACGGCGGATCGTCCAGGGCATCCTCCGGTGAGAACCATGAGACCTCAACCGTGCGTTCTTCTTCGACATTCCCCCACAGAATCCATAAAAACACTTGGTCGTTGACCCCAGCCGTAAAGGTCGTCGTGATGCCATCGGGTCTATCATCAAAAACGCTAATTGCTAAAACAGAATCAACGATAGTAGGTTCATCGCGGCCTACATCTGTAAAACCGCTGCCACCAGAGGCAGTCTCGCTACAACCGATCAATACAAGCAGCAACGGCAACAAGATTATCCCTAATGTGGCGTACAGATTTGCGAGCGAAGTTCTGATGAAAGCGTGGACTTGATGCATGAGCTCTCCTCCTATTGTTGTATAAGACATACTCGAATTAATTCGGCACTGAATCCTAGCTACTATTGTATCAAGGGTCAGATTTTTTGTCAAAGCAAATCACCAGAGGAACGTCTCGCCGTAAGTTTTCGGTTGACGTACACCGCTTCCGGTGATAGGTTAAATCAACAATAGAGGAGATTCTTATGAGATTTGACACAATTATTTCTGGTGGAAATATTATCGATGGCACGGGGAAACGAGAACCGCATGTAGCAGACATCGGTATCCAAGGCGGCCACATTGCTGCGATTGGCGACCTTGAGCAGGCGGAGGCAGCGCAGAGGATATCTGCGGCGGAGCAGGTGGTTTGCCCCGGTTTCATTGATGTGCATGTTCATTCTGAGATTGCGCTACTCGGTGGACGAGATCAATTTGCAGCCGTGAGTCAGGGTGTAACGACGCACTTAGCCGCGCCAGACGGTTTTGGATGGGCCCCCTTATCGCCCAAACAGGCACAGGAAATGTGGCACTACACGCAATTCGCTTATGGCGATGATGATGTCCCCCTCAACTGGCAAACGCCAGAGGCGTATTTGCGTATGTTCAAAGGGAGGATCCCCGCGAACCTCTATCCACAGGTTCCGCACTGTGCTGTCCGCCTCAATGCGATGGGCTGGGATCCACGCCCCGCAACGCCAGATGAACTGAAAGTGATGGCCCACCTCACGCGGGAGTGGTTAGAAGCGGGGGCGTGTTGTCTCTGCTTAGGCCTCGATTATCAACCCTCGGCGAATGCGGATTTGCAGGAGCTGGTTTACCTTTCAAAGATCGCTGCGAGTTACGATGCCATCTACGCTGCGCACATCCGCTACCGTATCCTCGGTAGAAAACAGGCGTGGGAAGAAACCATCGAGATCGCCCACCGCGCCGAGATTCCTGTCCATATCTCACACGAACGCGTTGACGACGAAGCCGCTGAAATCCTCGAACGCGTCGAAAGAGAGCAGATAGATTTGACCTTTGAATCCTATCTCTATCCTGCAGGCATGACCCATCTGGCAATGTTGCTACCAATGGAATTCCAGACCGGCGCGCCTAACGATATGTTAGCAAATCTCAAAGCCCCTGAAGTCCAAGAAAAATCGCTCGTGCAACTCCGTCAAGAATTGCGTCACGGCAATCAGATTGTCGGATATAACCGATCGGGTAGGTTTATCGGTATGACGCTCGCTGAAGCCGCGAAAAGTATCGGTAAATCTAACGAACACTTCGCTTTTGATCTCATCTGTGAAGAAGCCGCCATCGAAACCTTTGTGATGCCGTGGGCAACACCGCCTGAAGAAAATGAACGTATTTTGAATCACACTGCCACTCACCCGCGCATGATGATTGCCAGCGACGGGGTCTACAATATCCCACATCCACATCCGCGGAGTTATGGGTGCTTCGTGCAGTATCTGGGCAAGTTTGTACGCGAACGCCAACTGATTTCTCTCCAAGAAGCCATCTATAAAATGAGCGGATTTCCAGCGGAACGTTTCCGACTGTTGGACCGAGGCAGAATTAATCGGGGACTTGCCGCAGACATCGTTGTTTTCAACCCGGAGACTGTCACAGACCGATCTACGTGGTTCGATCCGGTCCAACCTCCTGTGGGTGTAAACTGGGTACTCGTTAACGGCGTTTCAGTTGTCGAAAACGGAAATGTGACGGGACAATTGCCCGGCAAGGTCCTCCGCCAACAACGATAAGCGCGCAGGACAGAGGAGAAATCGTGGATATGTATGACGTGACGATCATCGGCGGGGGCAGTGCGGGGCTTGTCCTCGCGGTGGCAGGCGCAAAGTTAGGGAAAAAGACAGCGCTTGTCGAAAAGCATCGGATCGGCGGCGACTGCCTCTGGACGGGATGTGTCCCATCAAAAGCCCTCTTAAAAGCGGCGAAGGTGGCGAATTACATACGAAACGCAGCGACATACGGCATTGCTGCTACAGACGGCGCGCCTAACTGGCAGCGGGTGATGAAATACGTGCAAAGTACGCAACACACAATTGAAGAGGAACACGACAATCCCGAACGGTTCCGCGAGATGGGAGTCGATGTTATCTTCGGAAACGGACACTTTGAATCGCCTGATACTTTCGTCGTCGCAGACGCTGAGAATGGTGAGATACGTATCCTCAAAAGCAAAAAATTCGTAATCAGCACCGGTTCTCGTCCGATCGCCCCCTCTATACCTGGTTTGGAATCTTGCGGTTATCTTGATAGTGAAACGGTTTGGGAATTAGAAGCGCTCCCGGATCGGCTGTTGGTTGTCGGCGCGGGGCCAATCGGTATTGAACTCGGGCAGGCATTCTGTCGCCTTGGTGCCGATGTGACGATAGTCCAACGGAGCGAACGCATCTTGACGAAGGAAGACCCTGATGTCTCTGCACAGATGCTAAATTACCTGCGCGCAGATAGTCTCGATATTCGACTCAATACGAATATAACAGAGGTTACAAGAGATGGAGAAGGCACAAAAGTGATTTTCAGCAGTAGTGAAGAGGGGCACGTGACACAGACGTTCGATAAAATTCTAATCGCTGCAGGGCGAGCTCCGAACGTTGAGGGGCTGAACCTTGACAAAATTGGCGTACACGTAGGGGGGCGCGGGATAGAAGTGAACAACAAACTTCAGACGAGTGTGAAAAATATTTATGCAGCAGGGGATGTGATTGGACACTATCTGTTTACACATGTTGCAGCGTTTCAAGCACAGCTGCTCCTCCAAAATATCTTTTTTCCTTTCTCCAAAACAATTAACTACGGTGTCGTCCCGTGGACGACCTTCTGTGATCCGGAAGTCGCCCGATGCGGATTGACGGAGGTAGAGGCACGCGAGAAATACGGCGAGGTTGACGTGTTCACACTCTACCAAACAGATGTAGATAGAGCCGTTGCTGAAGGGGATACGCGAGGTTTCACGAAGGTTATTGCGAGTCGGTGGCTCGGGAAGATATTAGGCGTTCACATTGTAGGGGCTAACGCGGGTGAAGTTATCCACGAATACGTCTTGGCAATGCAGACGGGCATTCCGCTCCGGAAATTGAGTGGTATGATTCACGTCTATCCAACCTTTTCGAGCAGTACATGGCGTGTCTCAGGGAAATGGTTCTCAGAGGGAACGTTGATTCAGACCTTGCGAAAATTGGTTGGGTGAGGTTGCCAGAGCAAAAGCAAAAAAGCCGGCAACCACATTTCCTAATCGGTTTTAAGGGGTTCAGGGTTCCAACCTAAGTCAAGCATCCAATAGAGGCTTGCAAACCACACCTTTTAGGAATTATGGCTCCGGCTTACCCAAGGAGGCCTACATACAGGGTTATGCAATTTTCGTGCCAACCCTAAAAGAACTGTTTCAGGGGATTTTAGGGATAAAATTGCCTATTTTTTGAACAGTCTTTGATCGAATTGATAAAAAAATAGACATTAGGTTTACATTGCACACGGTAAGTACGGTGGAGAACGAACCGCGCTACTACAGTTCAACCTTTTACGACGCCGATAGGGCGGAGACGGGCGACACGGCGAGAGAGCCCCGCTTTATCAACGACGCGGACCACCTCATCGACATCTTTGTAGGCTTCGGGGACTTCTTCTTGGAGGGTGCGCCTGCCTTCTGCCCGGACGTAGATACCTTGTGCCTCTAAATCCTTTTGGATAGAACGTCCCTTGGTCAAGGCGATTGCCTTCCGTCGCGAGAGTACTCTCCCCGCACCGTGGCAGGTTGTCCCCCATGTCTCTGCCATTGCCCCCGGATTGCCGACAAGCACGTAAGAGGCAGTGCCCATGTCGCCGGGAATTAAAACCGGCTGTCCGATTTTCTGGTATTTGTCAGGTATCTCTGGATGCCCTGCTGGAAATGCCCGGGTCGCCCCTTTGCGATGGATAAACAGCTCGCGTTCCTTCCCGTCAACGGTGTGTTTCTCAAATTTTCCGATGTTATGTGCGACATCGTAGACGAGTTCTAAACCGAGTTCATCTTCGGTCGTCTCAAAAAACCGCATGAAGGTCTGACGGACGAGGTGCATGATACACTGCCGATTGTTCCACGCATAATTTGCACTACACGCCATCGCTGTCAGGTAGTCTTGGCCTTCAGGAGAGTTAATGGGTGCAGAGGCGAGCTGCCGGTCCGGGAGGTTGATGCCGTACCGTTCTGCAACGCTGACCCAACGCTTGACGTGTTCATCGCAAATCTGATAGCCGAAGCCGCGCGAACCGGTGTGAATCATGACACAAATATTACCTTCGCGTAACCCCATCGCGTCAGCGGCTTCTCGGTAAAAAACGCGGTCAACGGTTTGCACCTCAAGGAAATGGTTACCGGAACCGAGTGTGCCGAGTTGATTTTTGCCGCGTGCTAAGGCACGCTTGCTCGCGGCATCAGCGTTGGCGTGCTGGAGGAACCCAGTTGCCTCGGTAAAGTTGAGGTCGCCTGGATATCCATACTCACGTTCAATTGCCCAGCGCGCCCCTTTTTCCAACATCTGCCGCTCTTCTTGGAGGGTGAGCCGAATCTTGCCGCTTGAGCCGACACCACACGGAACGTTTTCAAACAATTTGGCGACGAGTGCTTTCCGTTTTCCTTCAAGGTCCGAAACATCAAGGTTTGTACGGATGAGACGGACTCCACAATTGATGTCGTATCCGATGCCGCCGGGAGAGACGACACCATCTGCTTGGGGATCCGTCGCAGCGACACCACCGATAACAAACCCGTATCCCCAGTGCAAATCGGGCATTGCGAGGGAGTGTTTGACGATACCCGGAAGATGCGCTACGTTTGCGACCTGTTGCAGTGCTTCGTCGCTTTTGGTCTGGGCAAGGAGCTTTTCGTTAGCATAGATGATGCCGTCAACGCGCATCCCTTTCATATAGCTTTTCGGGATGCGCCATCGGTATTCGTCTATTTTCTGCAGTGTTATGTTTCCTGCCATGAGAATATCCTCCAATTTACGTTTTTTGATCCGTCATGCTTGACAGGCTACTGAGGACTTTGTCATACTGCGTGATTTGATCGGATCTAACAGGACCAATCTGTGTGTTTGTCCCTTATGTTACCGAGGGCATTCCGTTTCACCATAGTCATACGAAAACCACCACAACGCCCTGTCGAGCTCCCGCATTGAAACGTTGTTCCGGTTCGCAATGTCGCAGCAAAACTCAATACATAGCGCAAGCAAAAAAAAATTAAGGATCTATAGGTTTAACACACCTGAAGCCAAGCTCACCGTAGGCGAATGTGGGCGCAAGTGCATACCGTTTTCCAACCTGGACACTATCCGCACTGCTGTTCCAACAACCACCACGCACCGCCCGTTCTGTGAAATCTTTAGCTTCAGTAAAATTGTGTACAAGATGTGTTGTTTCCGTCCTTGAAATCGGTTTGACTTCTGCAGTTATTTCACCCCCTAATAGCCTGTAATGGGCATTCGGATCAAGGCACCATTCAAAAACATTACCCGACACATCGTAAAGTCCATAATTGTTTTTCCGATACCTACCGACAGGTACGGTACTATCAATTGAACTTGTAGAATAGTTTGCCTTCCTACCATCAATCGTATTACCCCATGGATACTTCAGGCCGACCAAGCCACCCCTTGCTGCTTTTTCCCATTCAGCTTCCGTTGGCAAACGCTTATCTGCCCACTGGGCGTAAGCCATCGCTGCGTACCAACTCACATGCGTAACTGGGTAATCATCTTTACCTGCCGGGTAATTGTTTCCATCCCAAGAGTCTAAGTAACTTCCATTGTGATATTTATCAAGAATTCGGTCTTTTTGCCACTGCGGGCTAGCATCTATAAATTTCTTATATTGTCCATTCGTTACTTCATATTTGTCAATATAGAACGCTCCAACGTATATGTTTCCGAAGAACCTTCCAGTAAAGTCATAGGATTGCATTTGAAATCTGCCAGCAGGAATTAACACCATGTTGGTAGGGGGAGATGGGGGTGTAAGCGCTGCCTGAGGATATTCCATTCTACCTGTAACAATTTTGAGGACACTAACAAGCGTCAATAAAAGCATAGGCGTAATAAATATTAACATTCCGATCCGTTTTCGTCCATGGATATTTCTCAATTCTCGGTATCCTTGAATCGCTGCACCGATCACAAGGCCCCAAAAAATCCAAACCATAATAACGGGCGTGTCGAATCCGAGAAAAAAGAGAGCGTCCATCGAGACAAACAAATTGGTCGCAATAAACCCAAATCCAAGATATAAGAGAAGAATAAAGCTAGGAGAAATAAGAACCACGAAAATGAAAAAAATTACAAGGAGAATAATAATACAACCAATCATTGTTGGCGGCCTCCCTATTGTAGGTAGAAGGGGTTTGCCCATCTTGAACCAAGAGATAAAAAACGAAACTGGTGATTTTTAGAAGCACTGTCACATACGAGAGGATAAAAATGCTTAAGGAATAACTGATAAGAATTGCAGTTGGCTTCCCATGAGATGGTAAGCTGCGATTGTGGAACTGACAGTTAAGAACACCATAAGGAGAAAACAGGCACCGACTTCCCATTTGTTATTCAAATCATGGCTGCCCCTTTCTTTTGAAGAAAAAGAATCGATAGGTGAAAACACCAGCAACGAGTACAGCGAGTGCAATTACAAAACGAAAGCCAATACCTGGCACCACAGGTCTGTATTCCCATAGCCATGTATCAGACCATTGTACCCAATTCACATCAAGAGCTACAAAGTTGGCGTTCGTCAAACGCGTTGCTAACCATCCGGCGTCCCCAAATAGCAGAATTATTAGGCACACAGCGAGAAAAATCGCCGCTACTGAGGCACCACTTACTACAACTCGACGGACTGATTTCACGACGGGATAATCAACATAGCAGGCAATTGGAATCGTTAGATCACCTGATAAACCACCCGCAATTGTATTGACTGCTGATTCCGATTCTGCTTTAATGACATATTGTGATGAAGGAGCTGTAGGATTACCAGCATTTGTGTTGACAGCTAATTCCGTCTTATACGTTTTCTTTGATGCCAAGAGACTTGTGTTAAGTTCGATGGTAAGGAGAGTGTCTCCGCGGATGGTCATAGTGGACAATTGAAGGCCTTGTATAGCATTGCTTAATTGGAGATTGCCGTAGAGAAACCCGCGACCTATGTTTTTTATTTTTAATTGAATCTTCTTTTGCGTCTCAGTATCGACATTGCCAAAGTTGATAGACTCATGACTTATATGGAGTTTTGGGTGACCGATTCGCGGATTTAGATTTTGAATTACCTTTTCCATACCAACGTCCCGATCGCTTTTGTACTGATTCGTGATGTTTCGTGTTATCTCTGCTAATTCGGGTTGCGTAGTGTATTCAAGCCAGAGCGCGATGAATCCGTTGAATAAAAGATTTTTTGCCTCTTCCCAATTCATGTCAATGGCATTAGCTAATTGGGCAGGCGTTCGGGCATCCTGCCCGTGCTGAAACGCCATTTTCCCCTGTAGAATTGACACCATGGCGTTAAGTCCGACTTTGTGGTGGTTGGGAAATCGGCTAACGACGGATCGGGCGGCCTCGGCAAAGCGCATTTCACCAGCCCTGCCGAGACTCTGTTCTAAGTAACCACGGTAGAGCGCGTCGGTGGCATCTTCTGAATTCTTCAGCATTAACTGTGCCAATTGTGGTATATTAAAGGCTTCATCGCCATCAGGGAATTTGAAGATAGGGGTGCCATCGCCTAAGAGCGGATCCCTCACCTCTTGTTGGAGACTTACGAAATACGCTTCTCGTTTGTGGGAATTCACCAGCGTATCTTGTGCTTGGTTTAAAAGAATCCGCCACTGTTCTTCTGTTTTGCCGTCAGGTCGGGGGCGTGCACCCGCCTGCAACGAGGCTCTATAACGTTCACTGTGAGCTTCCTCAACACGTTTTACGATAGCATCGTCACTGAGGCTTTGTAATTCTTCAATGGAAAGTCCTAATACCTCAAGATAGTTATCCCTCCTTTCGACGTTCAGACCGGAGTCCTTCAGAATTTCAGAAGCTTCCTCAACAGAAAGGTTATACTTGGTTTCCGCTTGTCGGTGCAGTCCTCTATACTGTTCACTGCTAATAGTCGGTGAAGTAGCTTTAAGCCCATTAACAAAGGTAATGAATTCATCACGTTTAGACATACGGTAGTCCTTTTGAATCAAATAAGGGAAAGCAAATGCTGTACCCCCTAACAGGTTTGCGGCGTACTCGCCCAGATGCGACGTGCATCATGCTACAAACTGGCAACTTGGGTTATTTGACCGCCAAACCTTGTAAATCTGTTTGGGCTTGTGCGACTTGCTCAGCATCAAGCGTTGGTCTTTCAATGACGGAAAAGAGATCGAAAACGCCTTTTGCGTCCCTACTACTGAGAGCGGTTGCTGTCACTTCAAGCAGCTGGTGTCGATTGTAGGTATAGATAATGCGTACGGGCGACCCCTCTGGCAGACCGGGCGGTAGTTCAAGGGTGCATTCTCCCAATTTATAGTTTTCAAATACTTCTATTTCATCCTTGCGTTGATTCTGTTTAAGGCCTTGTACAACCTCAATGAGCACCGAGCGTTGGTTGTCCTCCACGGTTCTAAAACTATCTTCTTTTTTGCAAGGAATAGGCATCATCTTGGGGATCATCACGTGGATAATGGGCTCGTGTAATGCATTGAAAACAACAAGTCCGAGATTATGGGTGGCACCGTCAATCACTGTTACATTCGGCGCACCGTCCTGTCCGATGAACCGCTTCGGGACTGCATCTGGAATGTCTGTCGGGGCAGCGCCACTTTCGGAGATTTGGTGGAGTGTACCCTGAAGGGCTGCACCGAGAGCAACAACTTCGTCAGGATCAACTTCATTCGGGTTAACTTCCTTTCCACTGAGATTAGCAATCATCTCTCGCACCATGGGCATTCGCGTTGAACCGCCCACTAATAACACGGTATCAATGTCTGCCCACGTCATATTACCTTCAGAGAGGACTATCTCACATAAAGCAGAACACCTTTGAAGGAGGCCCTCAGTTAGTTCCTCAAACTTCTCGCGCGTCAATTCCACGATGGTTATATTCCCCTTATATTCGCAAGTGATGGAAACTTTTTCTTGATGAGATAAAAGTATTTTCGCGTTGACGGCGCTCAGTTGGAGGCTGTGATAGGCGCAGAGATCCTGCAGCGGATTTTCGCCGTTTTCAATCTCAAACAGCTCAGCGACATAGGTGATGATTTTATCGTCCCAATCTTTACCCCCCAGCCTATGGTCACCGTTTGTTGCAATCATTTCTATTTTTGATCCAGCAACCTGCATTATGGTTACATCAAACGTTCCACCGCCAAGATCAAACACCAATGCGGTTTGCTCATAACCTAATTGATCAATGCCGTAGGCGAGTGCAGCCGCAGTCGGTTCATTTAGCACTTGCAGAACGTTCAATCCGGCAATTTTACCGGCATTACGCGTAGCTTGTCGCTCTGCGTCGTGGAAATACGCAGGAACAGTAATAACCGCGTCAGTAACCTCGGTGCCAAGATATGCTTCGGCATCCTGTTTGAGTTTGGTTAAAATGAGGGATGATAGTTCTTCAGCGGAATAGTCTTTACCATCAAACGTACGGAAAAACGCCTCTTTTGACTTACCCATCTCGCGTTTAACAAACTCAACAACCTGCTCTGGTGCGGATTTGGCATATCGCTTAGCGGCATTACCCACAGTGACGGAGCCGTACTTAAATAGAATCACTGACGACGTAGTTCGATGGTTTTCAACGTTAGGAATAATCTCTGGTTGCCCATGTTCATTTACATGGGCAACTGCTGAGAATGTCGTTCCTAAGTCAATACCAATAACCTTACCCATCTGTTCCGTTCCCCTTGGATGTCATAGCCATCTTCTGTTGCAGTATACGGCTTCTCTCCTGTTTGTAGCATGATGCACGTCGCGTCTGGGCGAGTACGCCGCAAACCTGTTAGGTTGGGCAGCTCAGGCAGTCTTATGTAGTTATTCCGAGTTGTAGCATAGCCTGTTAGGCTGTACAGTTCATGCAGATCTGTGTGGTTACTCCGATTTTGATCTATTGACTTGAATCAACCTAACCTACAAGGTGGACAACTCTGACAACTCGACCCACTTGCGAGTCTGCCAAGATTCCATACCTTTTTCTGCCAATTGTACACCCTTCGCCCCGGCAAGGAGCGTCCACGGGAAAGGTTCATCAGCAACAACGTGTCGGAGGAACAACTCCCATTGGGCTCTAAAGGCGTTTTCATAGTCTTCTTGCTCCGGGACCTTGAGCCAACCGTCAAAGAATTCAATTGGCTGCTCTATGTCGGGATTCCAAACAGGCCGCGGCGTGCCAGAGAGGGGTTGAATCCAACAATCCCTCAAGCCTGCGACAGCAGAGCCGTTCAAGCCGTCCACGTGTATCGTCAACAAATCGTCACGGCGGACTCTGACTGCCCACGATGAGTTGAAATGTGCGATGATACCGTTTGCTAATTCAAAGGTCGCATAGGCAGCGTCTTCAGCCGTAGAAACGTAAGGATTGCCGTCTTCGTCCCAGCGCTGTGGGAGGTGCGTGGCAGCGATGCAGGAAACTCCTTTAACAGCACCGAAAAGGTTTTCAATGACGTATCGCCAGTGGCTAAACATATCGAGGATAATGCCCCCGCCATCTTCGGTTCGATAGTTCCACGATGGGCGTTGGGTCGGAATCGCATCCCCGCGGAACACCCAATACCCGAACTCACCTCGGACAGCGATAATTTCTCCGAAAAAGTCAGCGTCTATTAAACGTTTCAACTTCTGAATACCGGGTAACCAGAGTTTGTCCTGAACGACTCCGTTTTTGAGTCCAGCTTTGGCTGCCTGTTCATAGAGGCTATAAGCGTCTTCGGTGGTAGTAGCAGTCGGTTTTTCACAATAAATGTGCTTACCAGCGGATATTGCAGCTTGGACGGCATCCACGCGCCGTGAGGTAACCTGTGCGTCAAAATAGACACTATAAGCATCATTGGCGAGGGTAGCATCGAGATCGGTACTCCATTTCCCAACGCCTGTTGTTTCGGATAACTGCTCCAGCTTGGCTGGATTCCGACCGACGAGGAATGGATCGGGCATAATAACTTCGCCATCGCCGATCGGGATGCCCCCATCCTCTGTGATTGCTAAGACGGATCGGATAAGGTGTTGGGTTGTTCCCATTCTACCGGTGACACCGTTCATGATGATGCCAACGCGGTGTGTTTGGGAGGTATGATTTGCCATGTATAGTCCTTTGGGTTGTCAGCTATCCTTGAGGTTTGTCAGTGCATTGGGGAGCTGCCCCTTCTGGGAGTGGCGGTGCATCTACGCCGGCCTTTGGGAGAGTACCAGTAAGTTCCTGCTTCCAATGCGCCACATCGCCTGCGGGGCCGTAGCAGTAGACCATGTGCATCGGCGTGTCGCCGGTGTTCGTCAACTGATGGAAAACCCACGAAGGAATAAAAACCGTCTGACCTGCGGAGAGGGTTTGACACTCTTCACCAAGACACATTTCACCTTCACCTTCAACGATGAAGTAGATTTCTTCCTGTTCGTGGTTGTGCCACGGCACTTGTCCACCATTGGGTTCTAAGACGACGAACCCCATACAGAATTCGCCTATCTGGATTGGCGATGCGCCACCGACGAGATTTTGGGTGCGTCTACGGGCAGGATAGGTTCGCCCTTCCATTTCATTTATATCTGCAATTAACATTTTTTGTTCTCGATCTTCTATTTCAAACCACCAGATTGGCAGTTCGGTAAAAGCGAACCCTTTGTTCTGAAACGTTCTCATTGAAAAACAGCAGGCTTGCGAAATAGCAACCTCTACCCTCACCGCATTTTCAGTTTCGCCCAAGCCGTGGCTAATTTCCGACTCGGATGACTGACAGCGTTTTGAAGGCTTGGTGCAGCACCCGTAATGGGATTGTCCAGATAATCAATGACTAACTCAAGGTCCGCAATGTTCACAGCCCCATCTTTATTAACGTCCGTCTGTGGGTTGTCTTTGCGGAATTTGCTGAAGTTTATCGCCTTTACGACCACTAAAAGATCACTTGCGTTGATTTTCCCGTCCTTATTGACATCAGGTATTAACCCTCTTGGCGGAAGCACCTTATACGCCATAAAGCTTTCAAATCCGAAGAATCCGGACCATCCACAACATAGGTGCTCGTAAACTGATACCAGCAAGATGTTTTTACCTTTTTTGAGTGTGACGCGGAATACGTCCTGATAATCCCCAGCAGGTCTAAGAACAAGATTTTCGTGTACGAGTTTTCCGTTCAACCATACCTTAACGGAATCATCGGTGCCGACAAACATCAGCCCTGATTGTCTCGCTGGGCTATCGAGAACAATAGACCCATAAGCCACATGATCGGTCATGTGGCCTGCTGCTAAGCCGAGAGCGTTGAGCATTTCGTTGATGTTATTCCAGCTTTCTGGGTCCAGTGAACCCGGCGTCCATACCTTATTTCCAACGGAGTCACCAAAGCTCGCGCCTTGTTTCGCTATTTTCGATTATGTGATTGATCCCCCTGAAGCCACAGAGAGAAAATCTATATTTGAAGCTGCTGCCTTTATACCCCTCATGTCTGTAGGTACAATCACCCATAGATAGGGACCCTCTATTTTCGGACCGGGTGAAAGATCCGATAAGTTCTGGGCGTAACTCGAAGATACGAGTATTACACAGAAAACAACAAAAAAACACAACCAACGAGCAATGATTTTCATTTTGTAAATTGACTCCTTATGTGAGACGTGCGAATTTCCAAGGTCTACCTCTCATTTCAATTAACACGATTTGAGATCCGCATACGTTCCTGAACAAGAGATCCCCCCGGCTCGGGCCAGCTCACCACAGATCGCTTTAAACCGTCACTGCTTCGTATTCCTCTAAACCGCTTTCGAGGAATTCCTCCAGTGTCATGGCAAGGACTTCAGGTGTGAGGTCATCTGATGAGAATTGGCGAACTTCTTGTGCATTCATCTTCTTATTCCCTCCATGATATACCCATCAAGAGAGTTCTCTAAATTCTTTTGACAGCCTACGCTAAGACTCTTATAAAATCTATTCACAGACTGTGTTTATACAAGTGAGGTATGGCGCGCTTACACAGCTCACCATACCTACACTCACGCTACATTTTGCTTCTGCTAAACTTCGGCTTCAATAGCAGCCTGTGCTGCGGCGAGACGTGCGATCGGCACACGAAACGGGGAACACGATACGTAGTCGAACTCTAACCTGTGACAGAATTTTACGGAATTCGGTTCTCCGCCGTGTTCGCCACAGATACCGACTTTCAGATCGGGACGGGTCGCTCGTCCTTTTTCAGAACCGATTTGCAAGAGGCTCCCGACACCATCTTGGTCCAGCACCTGGAAGGGATCGTATTCAAGGACACCGTTTCTGACGTAGTCATCAAGGAATCTCCCTGCGTCATCTCGGCTCATGCCGAAAGTTGTCTGCGTGAGGTCGTTGGTGCCGTAGGAGAAGAACTCAGCCTCGGCAGCGATTTTGTCCGCGGTGAGTGCTGCACGTGGTAACTCAATCATCGTACCGACGAGATACTCGACCCGCGTGCCGCTCTCTGCAAAAACGGCTTCAGCCGTATCAACAACAACCTTGCGCTGCAAAGATAACTCGTTGATATGCCCAACGAGCGGAATCATAATCTCCGGCAACACCGAGATGCCGCGTTTTGAGACGTTAACAGCGGCTTCAAAGATCGCGCGGGCTTGCATTTCGGTGATTTCTGGATAGACGATACCGAGTCTGCATCCCCGGTGTCCGAGCATCGGGTTGAACTCGTGCAATTCTTCAACACGCTCGCGCAACTTTTGGGGTTCCACACGAATCCGTTCTGCGAGCTCTATAATCTCAGTTTCATTTTTCGGCAAAAACTCATGGAGCGGCGGATCAAGGGTCCGGATAGTGACCGGGTAGCCCGCCATCGCCTCGAAGATGCCGATGAAGTCCGAACGTTGATGGGGTAGCAATTTCTCCAATGCTTGTTGGCGCTCTTCCGTGTTATCCGCAAGAATCATCTCACGAATAGCGTCAATGCCCGCGCCGAAGAACATGTGTTCCGTACGGCAGAGCCCGATGCCTTCTGCGCCAAATTGTCGGGCATTTTTCGCGTCTTCGGGGGTATCGGCATTCGTGCGAATACCTAAGGAGCGCACCTCATCCGCCCACGCCATGAGTGTTCCAAATTGCCCGCTCAATTCAGGTTGGATGAGTGCCACCTGTCCCTTGAGAACATCGCCTGTTGATCCGTTAAGCGTGATGTCGTCTCCCTCGGTATAGCGCGTGCCTTCAGCGTAAAATTCCCGTGCCTCTTCGTTAATAAACAGGGCGGAGCACCCGGCGACACAGCATTTACCCATGCCGCGCGCGACGACAGCCGCGTGGCTGGTCATACCGCCGCGCGCCGTGAGGATTCCCTCAGCAGCATCCATACCCCCAATATCCTCCGGTGAGGTTTCAGAACGGACAAGGATAACCTTTTCGCCCTTGGCTGCCATTTCTTCAGCGCGAAGCGCCGTAAAGACAACTTTGCCAACAGCTGCCCCCGGAGAAGCAGGCAACCCTTTCGCTATAACCTCGACAGTAGCTTCCGGATCAACACTCGGATGCAACAACTGATCCAGATCATTGGCGGGGACACGCGTCAATGCCGTCTGCTTATCAATAGTCCCCTCCGCAACCAGCTCAACGGCGATGCGGACTGCCGCCTGACCGGTACGCTTTCCATTACGAGTCTGGAGCATGTAGAGTTTGCCATCTTGAATCGTGAATTCCACGTCTTGCATATCTCGATAGTGCTTTTCAAGCCGCAAACCGATATTGAGCAATTCATCATATATATCAGGTAAGATATTTCTCAATTCGGAGATCGGGAGCGGTGTCCGGATACCCGCGACGACATCCTCACCTTGCGCGTTCATGAGGAATTCGCCGTAAAATTGATTGGCACCCGTCGATGGGTTACGTGTGAAGGCGACCCCTGTTCCCGAGCTGCCCGCCATATTCCCAAATACCATTGCTTGAACGTTCACTGCAGTGCGTCCGAGTTCTTCAGAAATATCGTTGAGGCGGCGATAGGTAATCGCACGCGGGTTCCCAGAAGACTCAAAAACAGCATCGCGCGCCATATCTAATTGCAGGCGCGGTTCATCAGGGAAGTCCTTTCCGGTTTGCTGCTTGACGACCGTCTTGAATTCTGTGACGAGTGCCGACAAATCAGCGGCTTCTAATTCCGTATCTAATGTAACGCCTTTTGCGTCTTTTTTCCCCTCAAGCAAATGCTCAAATTCGTCGTGGTCAACCCCGAGTACAACGTTTCCGAACATCTGTACGAAACGTCGGTAGGCATCGTAAGCGAAACGTTCGTTGCCGGATCTGGCGATGAGTCCCTTAATAGCATCATCATTCAAGCCGAGGTTGAGGATCGTGTCCATCATACCCGGCATCGAAACAGCGGCGCCGGAACGAACAGAGAGGAGGAGCGGGTTTTCGGTATCACCGAATGTGGCACCGAGAGCGTTTTCTAATTTCACCAGATTTTCGTCAATCTGTTTATCAAGTCCGGTGGGATACCGTTTGTCGTTTTCGTAGTATAATTTGCATACTTCAGTGGAGATAGTGAAACCGGGTGGAACAGGTATGCCGAGATTGCTCATCTCTGCAAGATTTGCGCCTTTACCCCCCAGCAGCGTCCGCATTGTGGCGTTGCCTTCACTTTCAGCGCCTCCAAAGAAGTAAACATACTTCGGTTGTGGCATCAAAAGCCTCCTAATTATTAGCGATTTGCCATTAGCCATCAGCCGTCAGTAGGTTTTGTCGCAGCTGCAATATTTGTTAATGCTACAAAAATTTTTTTTGCTGATAGCCAACAGCCGATAGTTATTTAATTAAATTGAATAAATCGTACGACTTGCTTCGTCAAATTCAGGTTTAAAGGGATCCGTCGACAGGTAAAGGACCTGGTATGGTTCATAGAGTTGAATATAACTCCAATTGACCCCACACAGGACCTTACCTTCGTTGACTTTCTTGATAAATTTACCACGGAATTTGGCTCTTGTGCGTTCCGGTGGAAAATGTTCGGCGTGCTGAATTTGATCATCTCTGACGATCCGTTCAACCTCCCCCCGGTTTTCTATCGTATAATAGAGACTCTCATTCCGACGCACGTTATGATATTTTAAGTCCAAGTGTTTCACTTGGGGTGCATCCCAGTCAAAACCACGCCTTGTCAGATATGCCTGCAGCCATTTCCACTTAATCACCCAATCCAATTCTCTGTCTAACTGCATCGGATCGATCGCTAAACAAGTGAGGACGTATTCCCATCTTGCCATAATTTGCGATGTTGTAGCGTCGGATTCGGCTTGCTCAAGGTATCGTTTCGCGCATTCCAAGTATTGCCATTGCAGCTGAACCGCAGAGAGCCGTTTGCCGTTTTGAAGCTCAATAAGGTGTTTACACGTAATATCGTCAGAAATATCACGTATAGCTTTGACGGGCTCTCGGAGTGCGAAGCGTTGTTCAATGAAATTGTCTTCAATCATACGTAGGATAATGCCTGTCGTCCCGACCTTCAAAAACGTCGAAAATTCGGACATATTGGAATCCCCGACGATGACATGTAAGCGTCTATACTTCTCACGATCCGCGTGCGGTTCATCGCGTGTATTGATAATCCCGCGCGCCGTCGTTGTTCCGATGGAGATTTCTTCTCGGATGTGCGCAGCGCGTTGCGAGATTGCGTAATAGCCACGATGCTTGGGCTTAATTTTTCCTGCGCCCGCGAAGACCTGCCGTGTCACAAAGAACGGGATCAACTGCGCCGCTAATTGCCGGAAGTCAACATGGCGTTCCATCAAATAGTTTTCGTGGCACCCGTAAGTATTGCCTGGGGTATCCAAATTGTTTTTAAAGATAGAGATCTTTCCATGGAACCCGTCATGGTGCATGCGTTTTTCTGCGGTACTCGCCAGACGGGTAATGATGCGTTCGCCAGCCTTATCATGAGCAACGAGTTCAGCGACATCATCGCATTCTGGGGTGGCATATTCTGGATGACACCCAATGTCTTGATAAAATCTCGCCCCGTTTTCAAGGAAGACATCTGGATACATTCTCCCTGCAACGATTTCCCGGAAGAGGTACATCACGACGTTCTGGACAGTAAGCGTTTTTCTACGAGGGAGATCAGGGGTCCAGATAATTCCGAATTCAGTTTCTAACCCGTAAATTCTACGGTTCATTTTTAAGCTATTGCTCCTGGGATGCTTTCCGCTTCATTTCAGGCAGGGGTTCGGTAAATGCCGACCGGACCCTGGGTTATAAGCGTCTTTATGGAAAAATCAGGACAACAGTGCTGCTACCTCTTCAGTAAAAAGTCGCCGAAACTTCCGACGTTCAGCAGTTTGCTCAAGACATGCCACCTCTATTGTCTGTGGTGTGATTTCATAATGATCCTCTTCAGGATTCGTACCGGTTTCAATATTCTGAAGGGTTTCGGTCACGAGGCGAAGTGCTGCTTGCATCTCCAATCCATCTGTATACCGTTGCTCAAGCATCTCTGTTATCGCAGTTGCGCGCCCCCCGATAACGGCGTACTTTTCCTCTTCTGAATAAATACCGTCAAAGGCAATATGATAGATCTGATTACCCTGCAGCCCGGGTGCCGTTTCGGCACCTGTTATCCCGATTTCACACACAAGGAGTTCAATTTCGAGAGGCTTGGCATCCCATTCTTGTGCGA
Source organism: Candidatus Poribacteria bacterium (assembly GCA_965202725.1). Classification (GTDB taxonomy): domain Bacteria; phylum Poribacteria; class WGA-4E; order WGA-4E; family WGA-3G; genus WGA-3G. The sequence goes on along the minus strand of OZ241845.1, from coordinate 489,799 downwards.
CTGCCCCCATGTGTTGTGAATAGAGATTCGTCAACCACTTTGCGGTGACATCCTCCCGGTAGTAGCGAAAGCCTTTAATTTCAGATTCTCGGATGCCCGCGACACGTAACGCCTCATATTCAGCAATCCTGCCGGCGGCTGCGAGTGCGATCCGATCGTAAATTTCAGAAATCTTATAGATAGTTTTTCGCGGGTTCTCAGCGACCATCAGGAGGCCGTCTTGGTACTCCAAGACGACAACTTCTTTCGCCTGTGCGATGCCGCGCCGGACAAAATCCTCTTTATCTTGACGAATTTGTTCGGGTGAAACATAATAGGGTGTGGACATGTCTATATTTTTCGTATGCCGAGTTTTTTTACGATTGCTTCTGAACTGCTACGTCCGTTGTCCTTGCAGGTTTCAGGTTAAGTTATGGCTGTCAGGCGTATTCGCGTAGGTTAAAATCAGATTTTCAGCCTTACAAGCGCGATATTAGCTCCCGGTAGAGTTCTTCAACGGTCGCCTCTGGCACCTCGGAGACCCCTTCTTGCGTAATCGTATAAAGTGTTGGGAAAATCTTCCGGATGAGATCGGGGCCCCCAGTCGCTATGTCCTCATCAGCAGCATCCCAAAGCGCCTCTGTGACGATGTCGAGCGCATGCTGATAGGGGATCCCAGGGCTATACCGTTTTTTAAGGGTTGCGCGTGCATCTTTACCGCCGGAACCAATGGCATAATAATCGTCTTCCGCATAACGACCGCCGACGGCATCATATTTGAAAATTCTACCGCGATGCTGCTTTAAATCATAACCCGCAAAGAGGGGCAAGACGATTAATCCCTGCATAGCAAGGCCGAGGTTAGCGCGCACCAAATGGGAAAGGAAGTTCGCCTGTCCTTCCAAACTGAGCGCTATCCCCTCAGTTTTTTCATAAAATTCAACTTCAACTTGAAAAAGCTTTGCCATCTCAATGCAGGGACCCGCAGCCCCAGCGACGGCGATTGCAGAATACCGGTCAACCGGATAGACTTTCTGAATCCGCCGTTCGCTAACCTGATAGCCCTCTGTTGCCTGCCGGTCTCCAGCCATAACGATGCCAGCATCGTAGACCACAGCAAGGACAGTTGTACCTTCATATTGCTGGAACGATGATTCTGGTACAGTAGCCTTCGAGGGGACATTAGACGAATTAAGGGCCGCTACTAATTCGGGATGGCGGCGCTGGAGAATCTGAAAGAAGTTGGAGATGCCGTAATCCGTGAGGTCAAGCACTCCTACTGCCCTCCGCGCTGAATATAGTTTTCAACGAATTCCTGTGAATCTTCTTCTAAAATCTCATCAATTTCATCAAGAAGCGCGTCTAAATCTTCGACGAATTCTTCGTCGATTTCCCCGTGTTCAACGTTAGGTTGAAGGTCTTCAGTCTCATCGACGTGATGATCGAGGTGTTCCTGTTGCTTTTTTTCAGTTGACATTGTTTTCTCCTTTAAGGGTTATCGGTTCTCAGTGAAGACGTGTGGTAATCATGCGTTACATGAATTTCACAAACCGATCTTTTACTGACAGCCGCCAACTATTTTGAAGCATCGTCTCGGATTTCCTTAACGAGTTCCTCCGCTGTACAGTTATTCAGTAGTTCGCCAACGATCTGTTGTGTCCCTAAGTGGGGACGATCCATCATAATTTTCTCAAGCCCGCCCGATTTACTTACAAAGATCATTGAGTTCCAACTTGCACTGTAAATGTGCTTTGGAAACCTTCGTAAACAGGTGCCCCGAAAATATGCGCGTGTGTCTACCGGCGGATAGTGCATGGCATGTACAATTTCTTCGTGGCTCAGTAAACGTTTAACGTGTCCATTTTTGAGGAGCCTAATGTAAAGTCCTTTATCTGGGCGAATATCATGATACTGTAAATCCAGCATCTGGAGATGGGAATCGTTCCATTGGTATTCGTGTCGCCTCCGGTAGGCATCCAGCAATTTCTTTTTGATAATCCAATCCAGATGCTGCCCCAATCGCCTCGGATCGATTTCCAAGTTATCAAGCACATATTTCCATTTTTCAAGGACATCCGCAACTACGGGTGTCCGTTCTTCAGGGGTGAGATGCTGTTGTGCGAGTTCAAGGTATGCACGTTGGATTTCTATGGGGGTCCGGAACTCTCCGTCTTCGAGTTCTATCTGATTCTTGCAGGAAAGATCCCGCGAGACCCGTTTTATAGCTGCAACAGGGTCCCGCAAACTAAAGCGATCTTCAACAACCCCTTTCTCAATAAGTTGAAGTACAATCGCAGTAATACCGACCTTGAGATAGATGCTGAATTCAGACATGTTCGAGTCACCGACGATAACGTGTAAACGTCGATAGAGTTTCTCATCTGCATGTGGTTCATCGCGTGTGTTAATCAGAGGTCGATTCACCATCGTGCTCAACCCGACCTCTTGCTCAAAGAAATCCGCACGTTGGGATATCTGATAATCAGTGCGGTCAGTTGTATTTTCTGCCCCCACCTTTCCGCCACCCGTAATAATAATGCGGGTGACAAGAAACGGTATAAGCCCGTCTACAATCGTTTCAAAAGGGACTTTCCGGGACATAAGATAGTTTTCATGTGAGCCGTAACTATGCCCCTTGTAATCCGTATTGTTTTTATAGATAAGAATCTCTTGGTTGTCAAGTAGGAGACGTTCAGCTGTGAGTCTACTGACCTCCAATATTAATTCGCCAGCCTTCTCATATAGGAGTAGGTCGCGTGGATTGGTGCATTCCGGGGTGCAATACTCAGGATGTGCGTGATCTACATAATAACGTCCACCGTTTACCAAAATGTCGTTGACAGTACTACTCGTATCCGCCTCAGTGATGGGCGTTTCGGATCCCGCCTGAAAGCCGCGTGCGTCCATCAAGGGGCTTTCTTGTTCATAATCCCAAGTGACAGCAGTTGTTCCGATCGGCAGATCGCCTCTGCAGCTTTTATAAGCGTTGACGACCAAAGTCGAAGCAGCGACTGGATCTTGTTCGCGCGCATTTTTGACTGAGATGCCATACTCAGTCTCTGTTCCCATTATTATAGGTATTTCCATTTTTTCTTCGCTGGTTGCGCATCGCCATGCGTTGTTAGAGCGTGACAGTTAGGTATCACTTCCTATCCCAATCGTTCTGGAAACCATCTGCGAACCCCTAAGTACTATCTGCAGACAGCCACTAAAGAAAAGTGCCGCTGCGGGTTACCCGAACATTCTGCTGCTTCTCTTGTGTCGGTTCATTAATTAAGGCACGAATGTTGACGATTTTTTCGCCTTTACGCCCAGAAATCTTTGCCCAATCATCAGGATTAGTGGTATTAGGTAAGTCTTCGTTTTCTTGATATTCTTCGCGGATAGCCGCCGTGAGGTCCTCAAGACACATTCCTTTCTCCACCCCGTCGGAACCGATAAACCGTTTGATAGCAGTCTTTTTCGCGCGTGAAACGATGTTCTCAATCATAGCGCCGCTGACGAAATCCTTGAAAAAGAGGGTTTCGCGTTCTCCGCGTGCGTAAGTTACTTCGATAAACCGGTTTTCATCGGTCATTGCGTACATAGCATTTGCGGCTTCATTGATAAAATGTTTGGAAATAGCCTCGGTATCTCCATTGAATTGTTGGCACGTCTCCTCAGCAAAGGGCAGATTCGGCGTGAGATATATAGCGAAGATATCCTTGGCACCTTCTAAATTGGGGCGGTCAATCTTAATTTTAATATCCAACCGACCGGGGCGTAAAACGGCTGGATCCAGCAGATCCTGACGGTTGCTTGCGCCAATCACAATCACGTCCCTTAGGTTCTCAACGCCATCAATTTCAGCGAGAAATTGCGGTACAAGTGTTGACTCCATATCCGATGAAATACCCATGCCTCTGGACCGGAAGAGCGAGTCCATTTCATCAAAAAAAATAATAACAGGGAAACCTTCCCTCGACTTATCCCGCGCCTTTTGGAAGATTTCTCGGATTTTCCGTTCAGTTTCCCCGACATACTTATTCAGGAGTTCTGGGCCCTTGATATTAATGAAATAGCCGCGGACTTCCGTTCTGCCCGTTTGCTTTCGGACGCGTTCAGCGATACCACTGGCAACAGCGCGGGCTATCAAGGTCTTACCACATCCCGGCGGTCCGTAGAGAAGAACCCCTTTCGGTGGTGAAAGCTTAAATTCCTCGTACTCCTTGGGATAAAGGTACGGCATCTCTATCGCATCGCGAATCGCCTCTATCTGCGTATCAAGTCCGCCGATGTCGGCGTAACCGATATCCGGGACCTCCTCGAGAAGGAGGTCCTCAACTTCGCGTTTGGGAAGTTTCTCCATGAGCATGCTTGTCGTATGGTTGAGGAGGACATTATCTCCCGTTTTCAAAGACTCATTTTTAAGAGACGCAGCGAGTCTAACAACGCGCTCTTCATCCGTGCGAAGGCTGACGATAGCAAGTTCATCCTCGATGCGTTCCTTAACCTTGACGACATCTCCGTGTCTTTCAGGGGCTTTGATACCAACGACGTTCATTCCGCTATTGACGATGACTTCCTGCCCAACAGAGAGATCTGCTGCCTTGATGCCTGGGTCAAGATTGACGCGCCATTTTCTGCCACTGACATCAATGTCAATGCTCCCGTCCTCGTTTGCACCCAGGAAAACACCATAATTATTCGGTGGCGCACTGAGTTGTTCGACTTTCTCCTTGAGGATCTGCAATTTTTCTTTCGCTTCTTGGAGAGTCCCTGTCAACTTCTTGTTCCGACGGTGTGTTGTCATCAACTCACGTTGCATCTCATAGAGCCGACTTTCAAGGTCTTTGATGTAGATTGCGCGCTGCTGCCGCCGCAGACCTTCGAGTTCATCTTGAAGCATATCAATCGTCCCTTGGAGGGTACGGATCTGCTGCTGATACCAGACGACATCAAATGTTTCTTGATCCTCAAAGGAATCTTTGGAATTTCCTCTTTTGGTAGCCATGCGTGAAGTTCTCACTTTCCAAAACGATTTTTCGACCTCACCGGTAACAATGAGGGTCGGGTGCACGAATAACCAGCCTTGATTAGACTTCAGGCTTCAACCCAATATCTTTATTTAGGACGGACACAATTTCGACCGTGGCCACCTCTCTGTGAGATGGAGATCTGTGAAAAAACACAGGTATTCTGCCCCCCGCCTGCTCCCCGCAAACGAGGGGGTATGCTATACACGAGGGCGTTATGCTACAAAAGAGCATTTTGCGTAAGTCCTATTTATTAGAGTATAGCACATCGAAAAAAATTTGTGTCAACAAAAAGTTACAACTTTCGCCCTGTGAATACCCTGAAAAAATTATAGCAGTGCGGATCGAAAATTTCGGCAAACAAAAACGCATGCCGAGCGGTTAGTGATTAAACAAGGTCAGACGCTATTCTGCATCTGCATCTGCATCTGCATCTGCATCTGCATCTGCAGGGATCGCCCCCGCGGTTGATTCGGGTGCAAGACTCAGGGATTCCCGTATCTTCCTTTCAATTTCCGCCGCAATATCGGGGTTATCTTCGAGGTGCTTCTTAGCGTTAGTTCTACCTTGACCGATTCGTTCGTCGTTGTAGGAAAACCAGGATCCGCTTTTCTGAATTAATTCCCTATCAACAGCAATATCTAAAAGGTTGCCTTCTTTAGAGATTCCCTTTCCGAAGATAACGTCATATTCCGTTTCCTTGAAAGGTGGGGCGACTTTATTTTTTGCGACTTTGACTCGGACACTACTTCCCAGGATTTCAGTGCCGTCTTTGATTTGGCTACCCCGACGGAGTTCTAACCGGACGGAGGCATGGAACTTGAGAGCGAGTCCACCGGGCGTGGTGTCTGGATTACCGAACATGATTCCAATTTTTTGTCGAATCTGGTTGGTAAAAATAACACACGTGTGAGATTTATTGGTGACACCAGACAATTTACGGAGTGCCTTAGACATCAAACGAGGGAGTAAACCGACATGTGCGTCACCCATCTCGCCCTCAATTTCCGCTTGAGGTGTCAAGGCTGCGACAGAGTCAACCACGACGACATCAATAGCACCACTGCGGATGAGGGTTTCTACGATCTCTAACGCTTGTTCTCCCGCATCGGGTTGTGCAATCAACAAGTTTTCCATGTTGACGCCAATGCTCCGGGCATAACTTGTGTCGAGTGCGTGTTCAACATCAATGAAGACGGCAGTCCCGCCCAATTTTTGCGCTTCAGCCACAATGTGAAGGGCCAAGGTGGTTTTTCCAGTGCCTTCATGCCCGAAAATTTCAATGATTCTGCCGCGAGGCACACCACCAATACCGAGTGCGAGGTCAAGAGAAAGCGCCCCAGTTGGAATCGCTTCAACAGACACAACTTCATCGTCAGTGAAGCGCATGATGGCGCCTTTGCCGAATTCGCGTTCTACCTGTGAGATCGCTTGGTCGATGGCTTTCTGTTTTTTTTCATCTTGCATGTTTTAAGGTTCTCCTTCATGGTATCTACTGCCAAAACGGTTACTTTACATATTCTTGGCTTACGCAGAAAAATGACATACTTTCAAAGGGGTATAGACCGCCCCATTCGGGTGAAGTTCACTCCGCATGAGTGCGATGCCCTTCACGTTCACGACTGACCTATCGATCGCTTCATATTGACGCAGCATATTTTTGAGCGGTTCCAGATTCACAGGCGTTCTAAGGCGTGCGAGTGTAAGGTGTGGATGAAAGCGATTGTCTGTTGCAAAACCGAAATGCCTCAACTCAAGGTTCACAGCTTTCGCCAGCCGCGACACAATTGACGCGCCTTGTTTGACACCTACCCAAAGCACACGGGGGCGATAAAGATTTGGAAATGCGCTAATCCCACCGAACGCAATCGGAAAGGGAGTCTGTGCATCCACCACGTCCTGAATTACTTTGTTCACATCATCAATCGTTTCAGAATGAACATCCCCCAAGAACTTTAAGGTGAGATGCAAGTTTCCAGATTTCGTCCATGAAGCCCTACGAATCTTAGATTGCAGGTGTCTTTGTACATTTTTCAGCAACGCTTGTATGGATTGCGGTATCTCAATTGCTATAAAACAGCGAATCGTCTCCGGTTTAGTCGTTTCCATCACGCACCTGTTCTGGATCGTAATTTGTTAGGTGAATTAGGGCGGATAAAAATTTGCGGTTGTTGACGAGAAACTCTAGACCCGATGCGACTGTGAGAATCAACGGCAGCAGCATCATGAAATAGATAGGCCCGTGGTTTTGGACAATAAATGTAGGGTTCAACGCCCCCTGAAACGCGAGCAGCCCCAAACCGATCCCGATAACAATTAGTTGCGAAGTCATCTTATATTTCCCCCATTGACTCGACGAAACAAATTCCCCATACTTTGCCATAAAAACGATTCGCAAAATTGTGACGAGGACTTCGCGCCCCATGATGACGATAACCATCCATATAGGGATGAGTCCCCCCTCAAGGTGTTTAAAAAACGCAAGACAGATTAAAGCAGTTCCAATTAACAATTTGTCTGCAAGGGGGTCCATAAATTTCCCGAAGTTCGTTTCGCCCTGTCTTCGTGCAATTCTGCCGTCAAGATTGTCTGTAAGTGCTGTGAGAAGAAAGATAGCGAGCGTAGGAACCATCATATCCGCCTGAAAACAGAATATGAAGGGAGGTATCAGAAACAACCGTAAAAGCGTCAGGAGATTTGCTAACCGCAAAAGGGTACTGAAATCCATAATATAGCGTAAATGTTAGAAAGCCTCTCATCGATGGAGACCCTTCTAATTTTCGGAAAGATCGATGACCTCAGCATCTTCAGGCACTACAAACTTGAAAAGATCCGGTGCAAGTTTTTTATCTCTTTCAATCTGCGTAAGCGTAACAATTACGCTCTGGCGGGTACCATCCGCAAACTTGGTCTTATAGCCAAATTGCACCGGTAGCCAGTCGCCAGATTGCACCCATATTTGAAGGGTTTCTGTGGCGTTCGTACTTACCATGTGGCGTTTAGGCTGCAACTCAATCTGATGCACCCCTTTGGGATTCGCAAATTCGTCAGGGATAAGTACCATCCCATAATTGTTTTGAACATCTTCAAGCGACGCACCAATTCCGGGAAGCAACTCTCGTCGTTCCGGGTTGTTCCATTTCATCTTATTGACTTGGTTGAGTAACGGTGTATACGTCCACCCGTATTCACCGTCCAAGACGGTAAGCTGAACGACTTTTGAGGCATCTTTCCGGTCAACGTATTCCTTACGGAGCAGATTCGGTTTACCAAATATAAACCGCCCCCGGGCAACGCTCTTCTTATCAGAAAACAAAGTAGTCTCTTCAAAGTTCGCGCTGAAATTCTCAGATTTTTCATAAGCCGTTTTAAAGTTATGAAAGATTTCATCAACAGTCTGTGGATGTGCGTGATTCACAAAAAATGCTGAAAGTATTATAGCTACCAACAACGGATTTTGGAAACCTGAAAAGGCCTCTAAAACTACGCTCCGATAGGTCCGGCGGATCATCACTCTCTCCTGTCTTACCAAACTCTCTTTTGAAAAATTATTTGCATTGAATAGTATAACACAATTTATGTTTGCATGTCAATTGCTAAATTCATCGAGAGCGCCCCGCAATTTTGTTCTTTGTGCTATAATTGATTAGGTTTTGGCATAGGACAACGGACAAGAAATTAGACACAGATGTTGTTGGGTAAGTTCATTTAATTGAGGATGGCGCATAAATATTTTTCGTAGGGTGGGAATCCCAACCCATAGAGCGAGGTTTCCTCGCTCTATGAGGGCGTGTTGTGACCTGAAAGTGCTCTGACAGTAGGTTGTTTGTGTACTGAGAATAATGAACCACCCTCGTTTAATTAGCTAATCGCGTCCAGTCTGACAGAATAACTTCAATACTGCCGGGTTCGTCTAAAGCACAGGTAACAAGACGCTCCAACACTTCGGCAATGGATGCCTCCCGGAATATCGCTTGAAACCAATTCGCAAAAGACTTGATTGCATCTGGAGACTCCCCAGACACCCAGAAGATAACCCTACAAAAATCGAGACCCTCGTCTACCCATTTTGCGCCAATCTGAACATTTTCTGGAAAACCACGGAAAGTAGGCAAGAAGTCAGCGATTAAAAGCACTAATCCCTCATTGAGATAGGAAATCTCTGGAAGAATATCGAAATGAACAGCGTATTTATGTGAATGCGGTGAATCCTGAAGTTGTTGGTTTTGGTTTGGCATGTGGTTTTACATTAAAAGTAGACAGAGCTGTCTCTCGCATGGTATACTATACTGCACAACGGATTGGCGAACGCCCGCGGTTTAAGGAAGGCGGACGTGTGTATCTATCATAGAGAGGTCATAATATATCCATGGCAGATTCCGAACAGATAACATACCTAAAAAATAAACTGAAGCAGCGGATTCTAATCCTTGACGGCGCGATGGGGTCGCTGCTGCAGACCTATCGACTCACGGAAGAAGATTTTCGTGGTGACCAGTTTGCCAATCACCCTTGCGAACTCAAAGGTTACAACGATCTGCTTTCCATAACGCAACCACACATTGTGCGGGAAATACACGCCAGCTACTGCAGTGCAGGTGCGGACATCATTGAAACAAACACCTTCACAAGCACATCTGTATCAATGGCGGACTACCAACTTCAGGACATCGCGTATCAGGTAAACTATACAGCTGCATGTATTGCCCGCGAGGTAGCTGATAAATGGGCATCGTCTGACAAACCCCGCTTTGTTGCTGGCAGCATGGGCCCTACGAATCGGAGTTGCTCCATTTCCCCAAATGTAAACGACCCAGGGTATCGGAATATTACCTTTTCCCAACTCGTTTCTGCTTATACAACCCAAGCAGAGGGTTTGATTGACGGCGGTTCTGATTTCCTCCTCGTCGAGACCGTCATGGATACGCTTAACTGTAAAGCCGCGCTCTTCGCTATACAAACCCTTGCCGAAACACGAGGTACCGACATTCCGCTCATTGTTTCCTCCGACAGAAGCGGTGGCGGCGGTAGAAACCTCTCTGGGCAAACAGTTGAAGCCTTTTGGAACTCCGTTCGGCACGCCAATCTGATCGCTGTAGGGTTGAACTGTGGCTTTGGTGCCCAGCAGATCCGCCCATACCTTGCTGAGATGGCGAAAATAGCTGACATACCTGTTATCTGTTACCCAAATGCTGGGCTCCCGAACGAACTCGGTCAGTATACACAGTCCCCAGAAGAGATGGGGAATTGGATGCACGAATTCGCAGGAAACGGGTTCGTCAATATTGTCGGAGGCTGTTGTGGAAGCAACCCTGAACATATAGAAACGCTTGCGAAAGTCGCCGCTGAATACCCACCGCGAGTGCCTACATTACAAGAACGCGCTTGCCGACTCAGCGGCTTAGAAGCGTTTAACATCACTCCTGATTCTCTCTTTGTTAACGTTGGAGAACGGACAAACGTAACAGGATCCCGACGATTCGCTACATTAATAAAAAACGAAGACTATGAAACCGCCTTAGAGGTCGCCCGAGATCAAGCGGAGAACGGCGCACAACTCATCGACATTAACATGGATGCAGGCATGTTAGATGCTAAAGCTGCGATGGTTAAGTTTCTTAATCTTATCGCAGCAGAACCGGACATCAGCCGGGTGCCTATTATGCTGGATTCGAGCCGATGGGAGGTTATAGAGGCGGGTTTGGAATGCATTCAAGGCAAAGGAGTCGTCAACTCAATTAGTTTAAAAGAAGGGGAAGAAGATTTCTTAGCAAAGGCGCGGCAAGTCCATCGATACGGAGCAGCGGTTATCGTCATGGCGTTCGACGAAGAAGGGCAAGCCGATACCTACGAACGAAAGGTCGAGATTTGTCGTAGGGCTTACCGACTCTTGACGGAAGGGGTCGGGTTTCCGCCTGAGGATATCATTTTTGATCCGAATATCTTTGCCGTTGCAACCGGCATTGAAGCACACAATGAATACGCGAAAGCATTCATTGCGGCATGCGAAGACATCAAAGCCACTTGCCCACACGCACTAGTGAGTGGCGGTGTAAGCAATATTTCATTTGCTTTCCGGGGGAATGACACCGTTAGAGAAGCGATGCATGCCGCCTTCCTCTACCACGCCATCAATGCGGGTATGGATATGGGAATCGTCAACGCCGGACAACTTGCGGTCTATGACGATCTGCCCAAACCACTTCTTGAGGCAGTAGAGGATGTCTTGTTCAATCGCCGAGAAGATGCGACGGATCGGCTTGTCAACCTCGCGAGCACGCTACAACGGAAAGGAAAAAAGAGGCGCGTGAGTCGGAAATGGCGAAAATTGCCGGTTGCAGAACGGCTTCGTCACGCACTCGTCGAAGGAATCCTTGCATACATCGAAGCGGATACAGAGGAAGCTCGGCACAATTATGAACGCCCGATACACGTTATCGAAGGCCCCTTGATGGACGGCATGAACCGCGTTGGGGATCTCTTCGGGGACGGAAAGATGTTCCTACCACAAGTCGTCAAAAGTGCAAGGGTCATGAAAAAGGCGGTGGCACACCTCGTCCCATACATTGAAAAGGAACAGGCGGAAGGCAGAGTACAATCAAGAGGCAAAATTGTGATGGCGACGGTGAAAGGCGATGTGCATGATATTGGAAAAAACATCGTCGGTGTCGTACTCGGGTGTAATAACTACGAAGTTATCGACCTCGGTGTGATGGTGCCTGCGGAAAAAATTTTGGAAACGGCACGCAAAGAAAATGCTGATATTATTGGATTGAGTGGACTTATCACCCCTTCGTTAGATGAGATGGTAACTGTCGCTGAAGAAATGGAGCGTGAAGGTTTTCAGATCCCACTCCTTATCGGCGGGGCGACGACATCAAAGGTTCATACCGCCGTTCAGATCGAACCTGCCTACAGTGGGCCAACGATTCATGTTAAAGATGCCTCCCGAAGCGTTGGTGTTGTCAGCGATTTGATGAATAACGAAAAACAGCTGACATTCACCCAGCAGACGCGTGAAGAATACGCGGTGATTCGTGAACGCAGAGCCAAAAATCGGAAACAGGTGAACCTACTACCGTTTGCTACTGCCCAAGAACGGAAATTCACACCCAACTGGCGAAATTATCAACCGCCTATACCGAAGTTAATAGGGACTCATGTCTTTGACGACTATCCTTTAGCAGCGCTTATTGACTATATCGACTGGAGTCCATTTTTTACGACCTGGGGATTGCGGGGGAAGTATCCGAATATATTGGAGAATCCAGAAGTGGGTGAAGAAGCTCGTAAACTTTTGATAGATGCTGAAACGCTTCTTTATACTATTGTCGAAGAGAAAAAATTTCAGGCACGCGCTGTTATCGGGATTTTTCCTGCTAACGAAGTCGGGGAGGATACCGAAATTTACGCAGACGACGAACGGACGGAGGTACGCGCCACCTTGTCCCACTTACGTCAACAGACGGAGCAACCCTTCATGAGACCGAACCTCAGCCTCGGTGATTTCATTGCACCTAAATCTACAAAGATTCAGGACTATATCGGGGCATTTGCTGTGACAACGGGGATCGGGGTCTCCGAACTTTGTGCTGAATTTGAGCGGAACCAAGACGATTATAACAGCATTATGGCGAAGGCGTTGGCAGACCGACTCGCAGAGGCGTTCGCGGAGCGGATGCATCAACACGTTCGCACAACGTTTTGGGGGTACGCGGACGATGAAACGTTGGATAACGAAGCCTTGATCGCTGAAAAATATCGTGGGATTCGTCCAGCACCAGGCTATCCAGCCTGTCCTGACCACAATCAGAAACGAATGTTGTTCGATTTGCTGCAGGTTACGGAAACCACCGGTATTTCTCTCACCGAGAGCCTCGCGATGTTTCCGGCGGCATCTGTGAGCGGATGGTATTATTCGCACCCTGAGTCGCGATATTTCAGCATCAGTAGAATCGGCGAAGATCAGGTGGCAGATTATGCCCGGCGGACTAGAATGGATCTGGAAACGGCACAACGTTGGCTCAAACCGCTGCTGACGTAAAATTGCCCATATCAATAAAGCTGGGATTCGTAGTGGAATAAACGCATATCTTTCGTAATCCATTGTTGGGTGTGTACAACCCAAATCAGTTACTGTTTTCGAGTAACCCGAAAAAGAAAAACATGCAAACATCACACAAATATTTAGACCCTGTTGCGCTTTCTCGGATTGGCGGTATGGAGCTCGTTGCGAGGCTCGTTGTTGAAGGGTTCGTCACGGGTTTGCATAAAAGCCCATATCAAGGGTTCAGCGTCGAATTCGCCGAGCATCGGCAATATATGCCGGGTGATGAAATTCGTTATATCGATTGGAAGGTTTATGGGAAGTCGGATCGGTATTATGTCAAAAAATTTGAAGAGGAGACGAACCTGCGCGCATACATCCTTCTCGATAAGAGCGCATCAATGAACTACAAGCACACAGAAGAAGGGTTAACGAAGTTTGAATATGGGTGTTATCTTGCGGCGACGCTTACTTATCTTATGTTGAAGCAACGGGACTCCGTCGGATTAGCACTCTTCGATACAGAGATTACGCAATACATTCCGCCAAGGGGTGCAGCAACGCATCTGCGTGCGATTATGACTGCTTTGGAAAACGCTACTCCGGGTCAGGAAACCGAGTTGAGCGGTCTTTTCCACGAGCTCGCCAAACGGATTGTAAGACGCGGTTTGGTCATCGTTATTTCCGATCTACTTGACGAACCGTCACAGGTTATTTCTGCCCTGAAACACCTCCGCCACCAAAAACACGAGGTAATTGTTTTTCACCTGCTCGATCCCGCTGAACTTACCTTTCCTTATACGGGCCCCGTCGTCTTTCGGGACATGGAAACGGGCCAGACGCTTTCCACCCAAGCCGATACCCTGAAAGCAGATTATCTTGAAAAACTCAACGCGTTTATCCAAAGCTACCGCCGTGGTTGTGGTGCCAGTCAGATTGATTACGTTCAGATGGATACCACAACACCGTTTGACTACGCGCTGTCTGCGTACCTCTCCCGTCGAAAGTAGACTACCTCTTGGAAACCCAAGCGCTCATCTATCCTGAACACTATAATCCGAAAAGCAGCGCATCCGAAGCAGATTACTGGTTCGTAGAGGAATACGTCAACGCCTTGGACGAGAGGAGAGCACATACATGCATCGGGACGGAGGCACGACACATCGTTGAGATCATAATGGGGATATTTGAGTCGGCGGCTTATGGGACACGCGTCAATCTTCCGCAATCCGATCGACAACACCCGTTGTTACGATGGCGCAAGGCATCCGGATTAGCACCGCCTGCAGAGATGCCGAGATCCTATTGGGACTGGCTAACGTTGGAATCTGACCGGATGAACTGACTCCTACTGGTCGGTGCGGAATGTAATACAAGGAATAGATTTAGTCTCTCCCCAGTGTAATCCCCTAACCGCTTTATTTTTTTCTGTCCGATTCCCTTAAGCTACAAGTGAAGACGGTATAAACACTAAATAGATGTTAAGTAAAACCCGATTTTTGGGGCTGCCATCATCTGCGTTGCAGATGATGGGTATAAAGTGTTAAGTTGTTAAGAATTAATGGGTTACAGCAGCCCTCGCACAACGAAAACCGTAGAGGGTGCTCGTAGATGTCGGCGCATTGGTGCTGCGACGAGCGACCCGAACGAACTGAGTATCAGAGTACCAGGAGCCGCCCCGCAAGACACGACGAGACTTAACATCTAAGTAGTCATTTAATATTAAGTCCACCTGCGCTATATTATTCACATCGCTGAGTGGATTGCGATCAGGAGAATGGGAATAGAAATCCGAATCCCACGCATCCAAACACCACTCCCACACATTACCCACCATATCGTATAAACCATAACCATTCGCAGCATACGAACCTACGACCGTCGTATCGCCTACCGCGTCACCGTAGTTCGCATCAGCCCCTGATATCTCATTACCCCACGGATACCTCATACCTACTAATCCCCCACGCGCAGACTTCTCCCACTCCGCCTCCGAAGGCAAACGCTTACCAGCCCACTTCGAATACGCCATCGCAGCATACCACGATACATACACGACGGGATGATCCCCTTTACCCGCAGGATAGGTGGTGCCATCCCAAAGCTTTAGGTAATCTCCATTATGGTATTTCGCATCAACACGATCCTTCTGCCACTCTGGATTCGCCAACACAAATTGTTGGTAATCCGCATTCGTCACCTCATGCGTATCCATGTAGAACGCATCCACAAAAACGGTGTGAACAGGCTGTTCAGCCGGCCGAGCTTCCTGATCGTCGCTACCCATCTGAAAATTACCCGCAGGGATCAGCACCATGTCACGACCATCTTTCGCCGTCGTTATACGCTCCGGGAGCGTTTTAGTGGATGAAGGCGATAACTGATTTGTTGTGAATATTCTATCATCTAATTTTTTTTGCAATTCACTATTATCACGACTGAGTTTTTGGTTAGAACTTTTCAGAGTTTGAACAGAGGAAGTCAAATCTTGAATTTCTAATCTCTGCCGATCGACTTCCTTTGTCTTTTCACTGAGTTGTTTCGTTAATTCAGTGTTTTGTGATAAGGTTGTATCTTTCGCGTCCATTTGTGTTAGAAATGCAATAAAACAAACGACTAATGCTAAACCCAAAGTTCCAGTAGTAACAGGGTGCCGATTTCTTTTTAATACGCCAATGATATGTTGCCAAAGAGTAGCCGAAGGATCTGGTGTTGGCTCACGAGGGGGTTTCGGCTTAGCGCGTGAAGCCGATATAGGAGAAGAAGTTGCTGGCTCACGAGGGGGTTTCGGCTTAGCGCGTGAAGCCGATATAGGAGAAGAAGTTTTGGATTTTATAATAGCCAAAAGTTGATGGGCAGGTTGATAGTGTGGATCAATCCTTAAGGCTGCTTTGGCTGCTGCTGTCGCCTTAGCGTTGTCACCCGATTCAAAATAGGTAAGGCCCAATCCATAATGTGCCTCTTTATAGTTAGGTTTAAACTGTATTGCTTGTTGAAATGCGTTAATGGCATGCGCATACTGTTGGGTGTGTAGGTGAACAAGTCCGATACCGCGGTGCGCCTCTCCGTACGCCGAGTTGAGGGTTAGTAGAGCCCTTTCAAATTCCGCCCGTGCCTCATCATACTGTCTATTATTTAAAAGGTCAGTCCCTCTATTGGTATGTGTATCGGCATCCGATTGCGGCAATATTGCCTCTAATGGCTTTAAGTGATCGATAGAAGTTTTCGTGCAGAAATCCTTTAAAATCGCAGCCAACTGCTGAACATCAGGCGATAGGTTTGCTAACTCTCGGAAAACCGGGGATTGATTTGGATTTACAAAATCCTGCTCCGAGAAGAGTAAACCTCTTTCAGTTTTATCTTTAAACTCGTCCCAAAGTTCTGGTTTTTCTGATAAAACCAAAAAAGATAGATAAATGACGAGTTCTGAAAAATAGTCAACTTTCTCATTCGCTTGTGCCTGTCCGCAGCCATCCTTTCCGGATGCTGGTATTCTGGCAGTCCAACAATACTATCAGGTTGATCGCGGAGTGCCGGAACGAACAAGCTGTCGTAATCTATCAACTTAATCTTTACATTCTTACCGTTTCGCTTGAGTAGGACATTTCCATCCTGCAAATCTCCATGTGAAATCTGATGTTTGTGAAGCGTAGCAACCATTTTTTGAAACGCATCTGCTGCAACGGTGAAGCGATCGGGATGCCGTAAATTTTGTGCAATGAAATCGCGGAGTGATACGCCTTCTGCCCACTCCATCCTCGTGATAGGGTACTGAGTGCCATCTATCAAAATGCCCTGGGGAACATATTCAAAGTCAACAAAGTATGGCAAAGACTTCCGCTTCAGGTAAGCAGATATTTCTTTGTATCGGGTTTCCGCATTCCTGACTTCTTGTGTCCAGCATCGCAATGCGAAGGCATTAGAACCCTTATCAATAGGGAAAACAATCGAAAACCCTCCAGCGTAACTTACCAAGAAACCGTCATTCCCCTGTCGGGGCTTTCCGTCCTTAAGTTTCGTATCTTGGATACTTATATCAGGATAGTTGCGTACCGCCTCTGTATAGGCACCGTTATTTGGCCAACTCATGCTTTGCTCCTATTATCTTCCTGATTCTCATTTAATAATTGTAAGGATAAGGTCTTGCAGAAAACGGTAAACCGAATGAAAAGTCCACACACCAAAAAAAACAGTGAGGAGCCCCCACATGAAGATTTCCAAGCCGCTGACTCGCAATTCTGCATCCTCTGACGTAATTATTTCCGGCGAAGTCTTCTGCTCGCTTTCTTGAATTTCACCCAATTGAGATTCTTCAACCGAAATTAGCATCAAGGCCACGTCATCATTAACCAAGCGGATTTTTTCAGCATCGCGCGCTTGGTTTACAAGCTGGTTGAACTGTTCATGATCTTCTATTTGCCCAAGTCGATTAAGAATCGCTTCCAAGTTTTTAGATTCCTTATGTTTTAGAATCCACTTTGCCAAGGCATCAGTCGCTAAGATGAACAGGTCTCCTGACTTGCTCTTACCGTGGATAAATGCTGGGTTGTAGCGATTCGCCTCAGCATAACTGGCGAAAGCCTCGGGCCGATCCGTAAAATCTTCTGATTTTTCAATCAAGTAGCTTCTAAATTCAGTTTCACTTCTATGAAAGAGGCAACTATCACCTATAATTACTGCTTGCCATTTGTCTATAGTTTTGTTGAATTCGAGTCCAACGAATGTAGAAGCAGCAGGTTCTCGAGTCTTAAGCGAGTTTGTAAGATAAAACTGATTTTTCGCTATAACTCTTTCTTCAACCCGTTTGTACCACTCTTTTTGAATAGGAGCCAACCATTCTTTCCAATTTTCCGCATTTAAAGGTAAATTAGGCATCTCACAAAAATGTTCAACGAGAAGTTCTGCCCACTGTTTTGAAAAGAAAGCGCGGGTAGCACCATCTGCCACGGCATAGCGGGAGCGCTCTTCATTCACCCTAATAGCATCCTGACAGTCTTCACAGTCTTCAAGAATCTTATGCGTAATAAAACGCGCCACCCTTAAGATTAGCATTCTTTAGTCAGTAGGCGAAGACAGGGCTCGAACCTGTGTCACTCCTAAACTCCCAAATTGTAAAAGTTGAATCATCAAACTTTCATCAGCGTTATACCCAAAACATCTTGCGCCTGGCTCAGGCTTAAAACCAGCATACCGCGCCGATGCCAGCAAGGATTGTGGCAAAGGACTCGATATATCAAAAAGAAATTCTGCGAAGGGATCACCAGCAAACTGAGCCCTATCGTTTGGCAAAGCAGACCTATTTTTATTATTAGAAATGTGAAGATTGAAAACCAATGCTGCACCATCTGTAGTCCGGAGCTTCATAATTCTTCTGGCGTTAGTTTGTGTCCTATCCGGTACTGTCGCCTCACCATCCGTAATGTTGATAACAATCGGTGGAAAGCTGTCGGGTTTGTCAAAAATCCAATTTTCGACAATCTCGGCAGCACGTTCAAACGCCTCATGCATGGGGGGTCCCGTTGTTCGC
Organism: Candidatus Poribacteria bacterium; assembly: GCA_965202725.1. Taxonomy (GTDB): domain Bacteria; phylum Poribacteria; class WGA-4E; order WGA-4E; family WGA-3G; genus WGA-3G. The sequence continues at coordinate 471,231 of OZ241845.1, read as the reverse complement.
CTCTGGTTCCAGCCATATCGGAGTTTCAACATCGGTTTCAAGGACTCCGCCAGCACCATCAGGGATACGCTTTTTGACTTTCTTGATTCTAATGAGTGATGAGGTAATTTCCGATATCATACCATCAATAACGCAATGAACCTGCGCGCCATAACCAATTACAGAAACGTGACATCGTTCTCTGATGGTTTCACCACTTCGGCATGCTAAAACGATTTCTTCAATAACGCGATTGACTGCTTGGGTTGCTCGTTCAGCCTTTGTGCTACCCTCAGTAAAAGCCTCTGACATAGAATAGGATTGATCAACCAAGATGATAATACACCCCGGATTAGATGTCCCAATAGGAACGTTGCTATATTCGGTTTGTGACGATGTTCTCATAGGAACGATGTTATCTGCCATTTCTGCCGCCTCCTGCATCTGACATTCGGTGATAAGAGAAAACGCCGAGAATTTCGGTTCAGAAAATACGCAATGACTTCTCACGCTATCTTCTGAATCCATGGAGATCTCTGGTCTCCCGACATTTTGATTTTCTATCAGGCTATCATATCATATACATGAATCAATATCAATCCATTTTTACGCATAGGGCGTGTAAATATACAGACGATCAAGTAAAGTTGTTGACTCTACATCCCCAGGAACCACCAAATGAAAAGGAATTTGTAAATCAAAGAGGGACTGAACATATAAAGGCATTGTTCGGCGGAAAAGTCTTCGATTACCCAAAATCGGAATATCTGATCGCACGGATTATTGAAATCGGTGCTGCTGTCGTAGATGATAAGGTCTATATCATTGGTGGCACCCTGAATAATGACGTGCAGGGTCTCGAGGGGACTTCAATTATTGAGGCGTATGACCCGCAAACCAACACATGGCAGCAACTTGCAGACCTGCCAACGCAACGCACGTATCCTTACACTGCGGTCGTCAACGGCATTATCTATGGCTTCGGGGGGTGGTATACTGAGAAAGTTGGGAACGTCGGTCAAATAAAATATCCGATTGTCGTCGAGGCATACGATCCAGAGACGGATACATGGACCCGGAAAAAGGACATGCCCGTTTCTCGTGTCCACCCGGCTATTGGTGTGGTTGACGAAAAAATCTATATCATCGGCGGTTCGACGGGTTGGGGTAAGGCCAAGGAACGTTGGATGGACCGTGTTGACATCTATGAGCCTGCCACCGATGCATGGGAGGAAGGTCCGAAAATGCCGACCCAACGCGATCCATACCTGGGAGGAGTTGTCAACAAGGGAGAACTCAAATCAGGACAGTAAAGAGAACCTTTAAATCTAACGGATCCATGTTTCGTACGCACTTTGTAAACCGAGGGTTTTCGGAAACGAACTAATGTTTTCGCCCAATTTTTGAGACACGCATAAGGGTTGGGGAACCCAACCCTTATGATTTGCCTAAGCTCTCAATAACGAGAGAGCCGCATAGCATCACTTAAACGAAATTCATAAAAAGACTTGACGGGTTAAGTGTGTTTACGGTATTATACGTGTTAGTGTCAAGAAATAATTTGACATTTAGGGTTCAGAGAGTATATACTGTAAATTAGGATGGATGCAGCCTGCTCTTTTGTAGCATAACCTGTTAGGTTGTGCCACCCGAGTGCTTGTATTTTTTCACAGAACGCTATCTCACAGAGCCGGGGGACCATGTTCAGAATTGCGTCCGTCTTAATTGATATTAACCTGAAAGCAAGTTTTCCGTAAACATAGGGGCCCCCCGACCCCCCGCAAGCAGGGGGAGAAGAACAACCCCCGCAAGCGGAGGCAAACGCGTTAAGGACAGCGAAACAGCGATGGCTAACCGAGTTATTAATTTTGCAGTAAAAGCAGTGCGAAGTGAAACGATGCGAGGGGTCTCTTGTGCCGTGTGCTGGGTTCGCTTCTTCGTGTCTTTCGTTCGCGTATCGATATTATTAACTATGCGTTATTACCCCCCCCCCCCAGATTCAACTGTCAGTTAACTGGACACAATCGTCGTTCTCTGCTCCCTGGCCCTCTCCAGAGAAGTCTACTCCCGTTATTTCCAATAAACCTGACGCGAAGACACCGTATCAGCGGCTGCTCGGATTGCTTTTCACTCCCCGTGTGTCTCTATCTGGCTGTTCTGTTGGCTTTGCGTCCGCCCTAAACGCTTCGTAGCATGGTTTCCTGTTAGGAGACCGTGCATCCCGTTAGGCTGTGCGAGTTTTTGTACCCTAACCCGTTAGATCCTGCAACTCAGGCAAAACCTAACATAAAAAACAATACCCCGGGGCTTTTGGAAGCCCCCATAAGTTTACAATAGTGTCCAAACGATAATTTCTTTTTGGAGGAGATAAGTCATGTTTTCAAATAAAATAACATTTTCTTTCGCAAGTTTCATAGTTTTGTTTGCAGTTCCCTTACTGCTGATGGCACCTGCTGTAGAGGCTGCACTTACATGGGATCCTGCTACACAACCCGATTTAGAATTTAGTAAAGATCAGGAATCCAACAGGGCTTTGTCATTTGCTCAGGGTATCGAAATCAGTCAGCTAACTTACTCTATAGAGCCTACCCTGCCGACTGGTTTGACACTTAGAAAGGATTTTAGGGGTTACGCCAGAATCGTTGGGCGTGTCACGGTAGGCAGCCCGACCAAAGCATATACGTTAACTGCCTCGGCACCAGGTGAGACCTCAATTACGCTGACCTTTAATATCACCGTGCATTCCCGGCCTGTGTTTAGTAGCGAGATCATACCGGAGCATCAAGTTGGGCGGGTAGGGCAGGCGTTCAGTCTTGTGTTGCCAGCGGCAACGCAAGAAGACGGCGATACCACGACGTATACGCTGACGGGACATCTTCCCCCTCCCGACAACTCTATTGCGGATCTTCCCGACGGCTTAACATTCACAGCCTCAACTCGGACCCTTGCTGGCACCCCTACTGAAACAGCCTTCATTTACTATACCTATACTGCGGTTGATGGCGGCAGTCATGAGCAGGATACTGATACAGGTATCGGTTTTACGCTAGATATACTGAACGCGGACGGTACGCGCCCCAAGACACCTGCACCACAGACACCTGCACCACAGACACCTACACCAGTTCCAACTGTTGACGATGACATGGACGGCGATGGCAACGGCGACACTGGTGGCGACACTAGCAGCGATATGCCGACGGGGGTTGTGGTGGAACCTGGGCCAGGGAAGATAACGGTGTCTTGGACTGGGGGTTCGGCTACGGGGTATGAGTATAGCACCGATGGCGGCGTGAATTGGGTGGCTGTGTCGGTCTATCCGTTGGTCATCCGTGGCGCTGCTGGCACTCCGATCACCGTGCGTATCCGTGTAGCAGCCGCAGGCACTACGCCTGCAGGCACGCCCTCTGCGGCTGTGTCTGGGACGCCGATGCCGGGGCGGACGCAGCCTACGTTTGGTGATGCGAGTATTGCCAATCAGATGTTGACTGTAGGGAGGGCAATGCCGGCTCTGACACTTCCGGTGGCGAGCGGTGCGGGTATCACCTACAGCCTAACCCCTGCCTTACCTGCGGGTCTTGCGTTTACGCCAGCGACCCGGGTGCTGAGTGGCACCCCCACAACTGCAATGGCAGCAACTACTTTTACCTACACTGCCACAAACAGCGCGGGTAGTGCTATGCTGACGTTCACTCTCACTGTAGCCCCTGTCGCCCCTGTGGCACCTACGTTTGCTGCTGGTACGGTGATTGCCAATCAGATATTGACTGTAGGTGTGGCAATGCCGGCTATAGAACTTCCGATGGCAACTGGCACGGGTATCACCTACAGCCTAACCCCTGCCTTACCTGCGGGGCTGACGTTTACTGCGGCCACTCGGCTGCTGAGTGGCACCCCCACAACTGCAATGGCAGCAACTACTTTTACCTACACTGCCACAAACAGCGCGGGTAATGCCCAGCTGACGTTCACTCTCACTGTAGACCCTGTAGCCCCTGTGGCACCTACGTTTGCTACTGATGCGAGCATTGCCAATCAGATGTTGACTGTAGGGATGGCGATGCCGGCTCTGACACTTCCGATGGCGGGCGGTGCGGGTATCACCTACAGCCTAACCCCTGCCTTACCTGCGGGGCTGACGTTTACTGCGGCCACTCGGCTGCTGAGTGGCACCCCCACAACTGCAATGACAGCAACTACTTTTACCTACACTGCCACAAACAGCGCGGGTAATGCCCAGCTGACGTTCACTCTCACTGTAGACCCTGTAGCCCCTGTGGCACCTACGTTTGCTACTGATGCGAGCATTGCCAATCAGATGTTGACTGTAGGGATGGCGATGCCGGCTCTGACACTTCCGATGGCGAGCGGTGCGGGTATCACCTACAGCCTAACCCCTGCCTTACCTGCGGGGCTGATGTTTACTGCAGGGACCCGGATGCTGAGTGGCACCCCCACAGGACCTGCAATGGCAGCAACTACTTATACCTACACTGCGGAGAACAGTGCGGGTAGTGTTGAGAAGACGTTCACTATCACTGTCAATCCCGGACCCGTAGATGCTCCTGTGTTACCAGATATTCCACCTAAGACCTACACTGTGGGTATGGCAGTGCGTGAAATATTGCCGGCGGTAACATCGGGGGTTGGTGTGACTTACTCGCTGAGCCCGGCCTCATGGAATGGTCTTGCGTTTAATGCGACGACTCGGGTGCTGAGTGGGACTCCCGCTGCTGCGATGTCGGCGACTACTTTTACCTACACTGCCACGAACAGTGCGGGTAGTGTTGAGAAGACGTTCACTATCACTGTCACAGGCACACCACCTAGACCTACACCTACACCTACACCTACACCTACACCTAACAGGATTGTGAGCAAAGGTTTTGGGGTTCTTGTGCATTCGGGTGCGATGGCAAGCGACACGGGTATTGCCAGTGGCGTAAACACCATCCCCGTTGGGAATATGCCGGATCTCTATGAGTTCTTCCTGAATGGTGGCACGATTATCGTTAAGGGGCCTGCGGGTGCGGCAGTGGGTGATGTGAAGATCACGGAGATCATGGCTGCCAAGGATGCTACTTTAGGGGGTCGTTCTAAGTATAGCCAGTGGATTGAAGTCTACAACACGACTAATGCGGCGATTACCTTTGACATGTCGCGGTGGATGCTTGAATTTAGGCAGGGCAAGGCCTCGTCAGCTGGGGTTTCTTCGTCAGCAGCGGGTCGTGTGGATCTTGTGAGCAATATGGGTAATCCGGGTTTCTGGGCTATCCCGAGCAAGGGGGGTCGCTCTGAAGCGACGACTGCTGCTAATGCGGTGGACCTTGTGTCTATGTATCGGAAGCTGCAGCAGTTCAACACAGCGAATACCGGGCATGCGGATCATGCGAAAGATGATGGGGATCCGGAGCGTTCGGGGACTTGGGTTGCTTCTGGGAGACCGAGCCGGAATCTGGGTGGTAATCGTCTGGGGACACCCGGCACGTATCCTGTGGCAGCTCAACCAAAACCGCCGGTGCTGCAAAAGGTGCTCATCAATGAGATAGGCAATAGTAGCACAGATGCTAACGATTGGGTTGAACTCAGGAACATCTCGGGGAGTGAGCAGAATCTCAGGAAGTGGGAGCTGACTCTCGTGATGTCGGTTGATGGTTCTCCGAAAGAGACGGAGTTGGTCTCGTTCCCGGATAACGATAAGGTGAAACTCGCTGTGGGGGGTATCTTGTTGCTTACCAACTCGGATCCGACGGCTTCGGGGAATGATCTGGCTGCGGGCGTTGCGATTAACAAGGCAGCGGCGGATCGGGTCAAACGCGGTGTGCAATCCATGTATTACATAGATAGCAAGCTGGTTTTACCCAATAGTGGCAAATATAACCTGATCCTTCGCAGTGCGAATGACAAAGAAGGCAAGCCAACGCACATTGTTGATCATGGCGGCACCTATTTCGCTGAGAAAAAGGAGGGTAGTTTTGACACAGAGGTGTGGCCCCTTCAGTTATGGGCTGCGGGGCATAGCAATGTGATTGAGGGTGCGGAGGAGGACTTCCGTTCGGGTCTCGTCTATAAACGGAATGGTAAGAACACGGGTATAGGCGAGAAGCACTGGGCGAAAGTGGGTTTCACGGGCATCGGTTATGACCGCACGGCTGCTAAGACCGATGAAAACGGCGGCACCCCCGGCTATGCTAACGATGCCCTGAAAGAGAAAGTTGCGGATCTCTCTGATGCAGAGGTCGCTATCTCTGAGATCATGTTTAGTGCGGGCTCCGGTAGACGTTCGCTCCCACAGTGGATAGAACTTTACAATTCTTCACTGACGCAGGGTGTGAACCTGAACGGCTGGCAACTGGAGATACAGAACGCACGCGATGAGAACTTAGATGCCCGTCAGAACGCCACGATCACGCTCGGTGCCGTTACCCTCGCACCGAATCAGACGGTATTGATTGTTTCCACCAGTGGTTCTAACTCGGGCAGAGACCATTTCCCGGAGACCCGCACGATAGACCTCTGGACATCACATCGCACCGCTCTGGACATGGAAGCGCGCACTGATACAGTCCTGAGCCCTACAGGTTTCTATCTCAAGCTCACGGATAAGGACAAAAAGGTGGTTGACGAAGTCGGCAACACCGATGGGAATCGCCGCACAAACGATATGCCTGCTTGGGCCCTGCCCATGGGTATCAACAGCGATGGGCATCGCGCGTCTATCATACGTAGATACGAGGATGACATGGCTGCTGATGGCATGATGCTGAGCGGGTGGATCTCCGCACAGAATACGGGGCGCTCCGCAGAAGGCTATAGCGAAACAACCTATTACGGCGATAGAAACGATGTCGGCACACCAGGGCATCACGGCGGGGGACCCCTGCCCGTCTCCCTGGCAAGCTTCCGCCCAGCACGAGACACCGCCACCGGTCAAGTCGTCATCCACTGGACCACCGAGTCCGAACTCAACAACGCAGGTTTCAATATACTGCGCAGTGAAACAAAGACCGGAACGTTCACAGTCGTCAACAGCAAAGGCATCATCCCCGGACACGGCACAACGGCTGAAAAGCACGTCTATACCTGGACGGACGCCTCCGCGAAACCCAACGTCGTCTACTATTACCAGATAGAAGACGTTTCCTTAGATGGCACGCGCACCACTTTGCGCACCACGCATCTTCGGGGCAACGTCAACGCTGCGGGCAAGCTCACGACGACCTGGGGCGATGTGAAAACGCAAAACTAATGGCGTAGAGACGCGCACGTGTCGCTACATGAATAGGTTCATTCAGGGATACACCCTATTTGAATTAACCTACCAACTACAATAAGGGCGGTGTATGCAGCATACACCGCCCTTATTGTTTAAGCCGCACAAGAAATGTAAAGTTTCTCGTATAGATTATGTTGCCTAACCCTTGTGGGCGAGGGTACCTCGCCCTTACAAGAAATGCGAATATTCTCGTATTGGATTCTGTCCGTAAAATTGACAAGCAAGTTATGAATGGACTTCTCTCACACTCCCCCGCCTTTCGGCTGTGGGGCCATCCCCTTAACGCTCGTGAGAACGTCAAAAAAAAGGGGTTGCCAAAAAGGTATGTTTTAATGAACAGAACGTCCGAGCAAAACCCGCCGCCTGTTCTGCCCTCTTGCAATCCTGTGGATCCCATAATCTTGCCAATCCTGATTCTGACGATATCCCTCTTGAAAACAGACACAAAACACTGTATAATAGACGCAAATTTCTGTTGAGGTGCCTACCATTGGCGGAGCAAAACCGTGTCAAACCTCATATTCTATTGATTGGATTGGCTCTTGTCGCTTTTAATAGCTACTGGTGCCTGATGGGAACAGAGGTGTTGCACTCTACGCAGCTGACGATCGCCTCGCTGTTCTTTAACGCAGTCTTTACTCTCCTTGTTTTCGTGCTTGTCAACCTCTTGTTCCAAAGATTCGTCCCCCGTCTGGCAATGTCGCAGGCCGATCTACAGACCATCTATGTGATGGTGGTGATGGTATCCACAATCAGCGGACATACGATGATGGGGTACCTTATCCCTGTCCTCGCGCATACATTCCAGTTCGCAAGCCCCGAAAATGAGTGGTTGTCGCTGTTTGGAAACAGTATCCCGAATTGGATTGCAGTGAAAAGTCCGCGTATCTTAGACGGGTTCTACAACGGGGATTCTACGCTCTATAATTCTGCTACGCTAAACGCGTGGATATCGCCCGTGCTGGCGTGGTCTTGTTTTGTCATCGCGCTCTGGCTGACGTTGCTGGCGGTAACAGTTTTTCTCCGAAAGCAATGGACGGAAAACGAACGCCTGAACTACCCCATCGTTCAACTCCCCTTAGCACTGACAAGCAACCCGAAACGTTTTTTTAATTCCCCATGGATGTGGGTCGGATTTGCAATTGCGGGGAGTGCAGAACTCCTCAATGGACTGAGTTTCCTGTATCCAGAAATCCCTTCCTTACCGATTAGAAACAGAGTTCTTGGACAATTCAGTTCAAAGCCGTGGAGCGCGATGGGGCCGATTCGGATCTCTTTGTATCCATTCAGCATCGGTTTAATGTTCTTCACGCCGCTGGATCTCTCGTTTTCCTGCTGGTTTTTCTGGTTGCTGACCCGGCTTCAGATGGTCGTGACAGATCTGTTCGGTGCGCGCAATATCTATCATCTCGAACAGCAGACAGGGGCGTGGCTTGCGTTTGGCTGCATTCCGTTGTGGATGGGACGACGACACTACGGACGTATTATCCGTAAAGTTTTGGGGATCGCACAACGCCACGACGAACCCCCACCTGACGATTCTGGAGAGCCGATGCGCTACCGGACGGCAGCAGGTCTTTTTACCGCGGGGATGCTATTCCTCTTCTTCTTCTGCTATCAGATGGGAATGACGTTCTGGGCGGTTGGACTGTTCTTTCTTTTCTACTTTCCGATGATTATCGGTATCACACGCATCCGCGCCGAGATCGGACCTCCGTTGCATCAACTCATCTTTGTCGATCCGGGGCGGACAATGGTTCTGGCATTAGGCACTCGGCGTTTAGGCCCCGGCAATCTGATGGGCCTCACGTTTCTCTATCCGTTTGTCCGGTGTTTCCGCGCACATCCGACGCCGAGTGAGTTGGAGGCCTTCAGGCTGGCAGAACGAAGTCGTATCGGGTATCGGCAGCTCCTTATCGGGATGATCTTAGCGATTGTGTTCGGTGTTTTGATAACATTTTGGGCGTATCTCCACGTCCTTTACGATATGGGGGCGGGAAGTAAAGCGCGCGGCTGGATTGTTTATATGGGATGGGAAACGTTTAACCGCTTACAGACGTGGCTTGTCAGTCCACAAGAAACAGGCATACCGGAACTGGGTGTTATCGGTAGCAGTTTCCTGTTCACGATATTCCTAATGCTTATGAAGATCCGGTTTCTGTGGTGGCCCCTACATCCCGCGGGGTATGTGTTAGTCAGTGGCACAGGAATGGGAAGGTTGTGGTTTACCATCTTCCTCGGTTGGTTAGCAAAAGCAATCGTGCTAAAGATTGGCGGCGTGAAACTCTACCGACAGGCGGTGCCGTTCTTTTTGGGGCTAATCCTAGGGGATTACACGCTTGGGTGTGTCTGGAGTCTTATCGGATGGGTGCTGGAGATACCGACCTATATTGTGTGGCATTGAGGCGTTTAATCTCGGTTACACACCTTCCCTTGCAAACTTATACAAAACGCAGTATAATAGACGGACATTTCTGTTGAGGTACTACGCAATTGAGTGACGTTCCCAAAACACACCCTCGATACGTGTCCCTGACACTTCGAGACACCATCGTTGCAGGTGTCCAACAGGGGATAACCTCTATTCACGGGCTCATCGCGCACGGGCGTGGGGAAGCTTTTGATTATCTTATCGGGGAAGCGACACAACCGTTCGCGGTTGAGGCGATCCGCCCGGCTGCCGCGATGCTCCGCCTTGCTGAATATCCGGTTATTTCGGTCAACGGGAATGTCGCGGCGTTGGTGCCGGATAGACTGATTACGTTGGGACAACTACTAAATGCACCGTTAGAGGTAAACATTTTCCACACGGACACCGGACGGGAACAGCGAATCCGTGAGTCTCTTCTCAAGCACGGGGCTCCTGACGTACTTATGCCGACAACCGAGGCACAACTCTCCTTTATCGACTCCAATCGTAAGTTCGTGCATCCAGACGGCATCTTTAAAGCTGATGTCGTTTTCGTGCCACTTGAGGACGGTGACCGATGCCAAGCCCTCCGAAAGATGGGAAAAGCGGTTGTAACCGTCGATCTGAACCCGATGTCCCGCACGGCACAACAAGCGAATATCACAATCGTCGATAACGTTGTGCGGACACTCCCTTTGTTGTGCAAAGAGATTCAGGAATTCAACGATCCCACCCCAGAAGACACTGTAGCACAATACAGTAACGAAGCAGTGTTAAATAAGGCGTTACAGCACATCAGTAGGTGCGGGAATGGCAACCAATAGCAATGATAAACAGCACCTCGTCAAACCACATATCCTGCTAATTGGGTTGGGGCTTGTTGGTTTCAACAGCTACTGGTGTCTGATGGGGACGGAAGTATGGCACTCTACGCAGCTGACGATCGCCTCGCTGTTCTTCAACGCCGTTTTTACCCTCCTCGTCTTCGTTCTTATCAATCTACTGTTCCAACGATTGGTGCCGAGTCTGGCGATGTCGCAAGCGGATTTGCAGACTATTTATGTGATGGTTGTGATGCTAACGACAATCAGCGGACACACGATGATGGGCTACCTCATCCCCGTCCTCGCACACGCCTTTCAGTTTGCAACGCCAGAAAATGAGTGGATCCCGCTTTTTGGACACCGCATCCCGCCGTGGATCGCAGTCAAAAGCCAGCGCGTTTTGGACGGCTTCTATAACGGGGATTCTACACTCTACACCCCCGCTCATTTAGATGCTTGGATACCACCCGTGCTGGCGTGGTCTTGTTTTGTCATCGCGCTCTGGCTGACGTTGCTGGCGGTAACAGTTTTTCTCCGAAAGCAATGGACGGAAAACGAACGCCTGAACTACCCCATCGTTCAACTCCCCCTAGCACTGACGAGCAATCCGAAACGTTTTTTTACTTCACCATGGATGTGGGTCGGTTTCGCGCTTGCAGGAAGCGCGGAATTGTTAAATGGATTGAACTATCTGTTTCCTGATATACCTTCACTCCCCATCAAAGGCCAAACAATCGGGCAATTCAGTTCAAAACCGTGGAGTGCAATGGGGCCAATCCGTATCTCCCTGTATCCATTCAGTATCGGACTGATGTTCTTTACACCCTTGGATCTCTCATTCTCGTGTTGGTTTTTCTGGCTTTTCAGTCGTATCCAACTGATTGTAATAGACGCATTTGGGGCGCGCAATATCTATCATCTCGAACAGCAGACAGGGGCGTGGCTTGCGTTTGGCTGCATTCCGTTGTGGATGGGACGACGACACTACGGACGTATTATCCGTAAAGTTTTGGGGATCGCACAACGCCACGACGAACCCCCACCTGACGATTCTGGAGAGCCGATGCGCTACCGGACGGCAGCAGGTCTTTTTACCGCGGGGATGCTATTCCTCTTCTTCTTCTGCTATCAGATGGGAATGACGTTCTGGGCGGTTGGACTCTTTTTTCTTTTCTACTTTCCGATGATTATCGGTATCACACGCATCCGCGCCGAGATCGGACCTCCGTTGCATCAACTCATCTTTGTCGATCCGGGGCGGACAATGGTTCTGGCATTAGGCACTCGGCGTTTAGGCCCCGGCAATCTGATGGGCCTCACGTTTCTCTATCCGTTTGTCCGGTGTTTCCGCGCACATCCGACGCCGAGTGAGTTGGAGGCCTTCAGGCTGGCAGAACGAAGTCGTATCGGGTATCGGCAGCTCCTTATCGGGATGATCTTAGCGATTGTGTTCGGTGTTTTGATAACATTTTGGGCGTATCTCCACGTCCTTTACGATATGGGGGCGGGAAGTAAAGCGCGCGGCTGGATTGTTTATATGGGATGGGAAACGTTTAACCGCTTACAGACGTGGCTTGTTAGTACGAGGGAGACGAGTGTGCCGGAACTCGGCGTTATTGGGAGCAGTTTCCTGTTCACGATATTCCTGATGCTTATGAAGATCCGGTTTCTGTGGTGGCCCCTGCATCCGGGAGGCTACGTGCTGGTGAGTGGGACAGGGATGGGCGGTCTCTGGTTTCCGATTTTCCTGAGTTGGTTAGCAAAAGTAATTGTGTTGAAGATGGGTGGTGTGAAACGCTATCGGCAGGCGGTGCCGTTCTTTTTGGGGTTAATCTTGGGAGACTATACCCTTGGGTGTGTATGGAGTTTGATGGGATTGGTATTGGAAATGCCGACGTATATTGTTTGGCACTGATGCTTATGGTTACCTTAATCCCCTCTTTTCTCCTGTCCTTTATATTGCAGCTGGTATAGTCGATGATAGATGCCTCCTTTCTGTAATAATTCCTGGTGTGTGCCGGTCTCCCGGATTTCGCCGCGGTGCATCACGAGAATCCTGTCCGCATTCTGAATCGTCGAAAGCCGGTGGGCGATAACAACGGAGGTTCGATTTTCCATCAAACGCCTGAGCGCGTCCTCAATAAGAATTTCGGTCTCCGTATCAACGCTAGAGGTCGCTTCGTCAAGGATAAGGATCCTTGGATCATAAGCCAATGCACGGGCAAATGCAACGAGTTGCTTCTGTCCAACGGATAACCCGCCACCGTCTTCTTTTATCTCAGTCCCGTAGACATGAGGCATCTTCTGAATGAATCGGTCTAAATGCACATCCCTCGCGGCGCGTTCCACTTGTTCTGATGAGATGGATGGATCTCCCAAACTGATGTTCCGTTCAATTGAATCGGAAAAGAGGAAAATGTTTTGTTGCACAATACTAATGGCTTCCCGGAGTTCCTCCACGTTCATCTCCCGGATATCTACACCGTCTATCAGAATTTGACCTTTGTTAATCTCGTAGAATCGGCAGAGAAGATTGATGATAGAGGTTTTCCCGGCACCCGTATGCCCAACAAGCGCGACCTTTTCACCCGGTTTGACTTTGAACGAGACATCCCGCAAAACGTAGTTATCATCGTTATAAGCGAACCAGACGTTCTGAAATTCAATCTCGCCTTTCAGCGTCTTGGTGCCCCTTTTAGGGACGGTAGAAGCGATAGTGGGTTGTGTATCAAGCAATTGGAAGATGCGTTCGGAAGATGCCATGGCGTTTTGGAAGATGGTATATTTTTCGCTGAGTTCTCGGATAGGCCAGAAGAAACGTTCAGCGTAACGGATAAATGCTAACAGTACGCCGAAGCTTAGCGCGCCTTGCACAACCTGGCCACCGCCGTACCAGATAATCACGGCTATCGCCAGAGAAGCCGTCACTTCAATCAGTGGGTGAAAAATTGAAAAATAGAAAATGCTTCTAAGGTTGGCAGCGAGGTATCTCCGGTTACGCTCGTTAAAACGGAGATGGCTCCGACGTTCTTGTGCGAACAGCTTCATCGTCGTCATACCGACGATGTTTTCCTGCAAAAAGGCATTGATCCGTGCAAGCTGCTTCCGTTGCTCCCGAAACGCACGGCGCGAATAGATTTGGTAAACAAGCGTTGCACCGAAGATAATCGGTATTACCGTGAATGTCACAAGGGCAAGTTTCCAGTTATACAAGAGCATTGCCCCCATGATCCCCAAAATCTGGAGCAGATTCGCAAAGACAGTAATCACCCCAGAGGCAAAAAGCTCATTGAGAACCTGAACATCACCCATCACACGGGTCATTAGTCTACCGACAGGATTCTTATCGAAAAACTGCACGTCTAAACGTTGCAAATGTGAAAAGAGGGTTTGCCGCAGATCGTGCATCACGTGTTGTCCAATCATCTGCATGCGGAATTCCTCAAAGTAACTAAATACAAACTCGCTCATCAACGCCACTACGAAAAAAATCGCGATCGTGCTTAATCCGTCTAATATGCCCGGGGTAATGTTCTCGTCAATCCCGCGCTGCAGTAGGTAGGGGCCAGCCAAACGTGAAAGCGTATTCCCGACCATGAGAAATCCGATGATAAGCAGTTGGAGTTTATAGGGCTTGAGATATGCCAGGAGTCGTCTCATCAACACTCGATCATAGACTTTCCCGAGGTCCTGTTCCTCATCACTATATTCGTATAGGTCGCCTCCCATGCCAAACACAGGTGTTTCCTCCTTTAACTTTTAAAGTTCCTCAAGTTCTTCTTGCAAGAGTTGTGTTTCGTAGATACCCGCGTAAATCCCATTTTGTTCAATCAGTTGTTCGTGTGTGCCTGTCTCAGTAATGCTTCCGTCATCGAGGACGATAATATGGTCTGCATTTTTGACAGTGGATATCCGATGCGAAATGAGGATCGTCGTGCGGTCCTTCATAATTTCGTCAAGTCGACTGAGAATGGTATCTTCAGTCTGGGTATCCACATTTGCAAATGCATCGTCAAGAATGAGAATTTTGGGGCTGATGATAATTGCGCGTGCAAGTGCGCTCCGTTGGCGTTGTCCGCCTGAGATTGTTATCCCACGCTCGCCCAGAAACGTTTCCAAGCCGTCCGGAAACTCCGCAATCTGATCGAGGAGGTCGGCGGTGTGCGCTGCGTCTCTTATCTGTTCCTCATCTGGTGTTTCGAGACCGTAAGCGATATTGTTTCGCAAATAGTCAGAGAAAAGAAAGGGTTCTTGCTCGACAAACCCGATATTGGAACGGAGGACGCTTAGGGGTATATCCTGAATGTCCTCACCGTCAATAAAGATGGTTCCACGTTCAGCCTGACGAATGCGTGGAATTAGGTTAACGAGCGTAGATTTTCCAGATCCTGTCCCCCCCACGATCGCGAGCATCATACCGCGCGCAATTTTAAGGTTGATGTTTCTGAGTACAGGCGTTCCGTCTGGATAATCAAAATTCAGGTTTCTAAACTCAATCTCGCCTTCAATGTCTTTAATCCCCCATTTTACATCTTTGGTGTCAGAGATTTCCGGTTTTTCATCAAAGATTGCTTGAATCCTGTCCATAGACGCTGCCCCGCGCTCAAATGTGTTAACGATGAAACCGAGGGTAATCATGGGGCGAACAAGCATCATAAGGTAGGCACTAAAGGCAACAAATTCGCCAAGTGTAATTTTCTCGCCGATTACATGGAGCCCACCCATCCAAAGGAGGACGACACTGCCAACACCCGGGAGAAATCGAAAGAGCGGAAAAAAGAATGTCATGAGTCGGATCTGGCGGTGATTACGATTGACAAACTCTTGGTTTAATTCCTGGAAATGCCTAACTTCACTCTCCTCAAGTGTATAGGCTTTGACAACGCGGACACCAGACAGATTTTCCTGGACTTTAGTATTCAACGTTGAGAACGCCTCTTGGATACTCTCGTAATGGGCGTGTAACCGTTTTCCAAGGGAACGAATTAAGAGGGCAAGGATTGGGTACGGGAACAATGCAACAACAGTTAGGCTTACATCGATCCGCAACATAATAACAAGGGCGAACCCGAAAAATACGATAGCATCTGCTGTATACATCACAGCACTGCTCAGCACCATTCTGATGGCGTTTAAGTCGCTGGTTGCACGCGTCATCAGATCACCCGTGCGAACGTTATCGTAATACGCAGCGGAAAGCTTCTGGAGATGCAGGAAAAAGTCGGCGCGCAGGTGGAACTCCATCTGCCTCGCAACCCCTTGGATGAGACGCCGTTGGACGAAGCGCAGGATACCAGCAAAGAGGGCTACCCCAAAAACGAGGATCGCAAAAAAGAGAATTCGTCCCGAAGATACCGTAAAGTTTGGATCCCGGAAGGCGCGCTCCAACGCATCAAAAACTATCTGAAGGATCTTTGGGCTAATCAGGAGAAGCACATTCGTCACAATAACAAGCACGAAACTGATTGCGATGGCATACCGATACCGAATGACGTACTTCTTGAGACAGAGTAGACTGCGAATGGTGGATATCCTTTCCGGCGAGTGTGTTTTGCCGTGTAGTGTGTTTTTTACTTTTGTATTTTGACGCAAATCTTGCCGATGTGTTTAATTGTGTTTTAAGGGTTCTTGGGTGTGCATTAAGAGGTATTGATGTAACAATCCGCCTTCTTGACCGACTGCCGATAGCCCGCAACTGACAACTATAAAAATATATTGACACTATTTTGCCAGTGTTTTATAATATTGCAGATTAACTTTAATCATAGCATCATAGGAGGAATACAAATTTGGCGGCAGATATTGGACTCATCGGATTGGCTGTGATGGGCGAAAACCTTGCACTGAATATGGAGAGCAAAGGCTTTGAAGTGACGGTCTTCAACCGGACAGTTTCACGCGTTGACGCTTTCATAGCAGGTGCTGCGAAGGGTAAAAATATCACTGGAACACATTCTATCCCAGAACTGATAAAAAAACTGGAAAGCCCTCGAAAAATTATCCTGATGGTGAAAGCCGGGGAACCCGTTGACGCGTTTATTGCGCAATTAGTACCACACCTCGCAAAAGGCGACCTTATTATTGATGGTGGAAACTCGAACTTCAACGACACCGTACGAAGGTACGCCGAGTTAGCCGAAAAAGATATTCTGTTTATTGGGACAGGCATTTCGGGGGGAGAAGAAGGCGCGCTCAAGGGACCGGCGATGATGCCCGGCGGTTCAGCTGCGGCTTACGCACTCGTAGAGCCGATCTTCACGAAGATCGCAGCGCAGGTTGATGGCACACCGTGTTGCTCTTACATCGGCCCCGATGGTGCAGGGCATTACGTCAAGATGGTGCATAACGGTATCGAATACGGAGACATGCAACTCATCTGCGAAGCCTACTCCCTGATGAAAGGTGTCCTCAGAATGAATGCCAAAGAGATGCACGAGGTCTTCAGTGAATGGAATAGCGGTGAACTCAACTCTTACCTTATTGAGATTACGGCTGATATTTTCACACAACTCGATAGCAGCGGGACACCTTTTGTTGATGTCGTGTTGGATCAGGCGGGGCAAAAGGGAACCGGTAAATGGACGAGCATCTCGGCATTGGACCTCGGTATATCCGCACCGACGATCGCAGAGGCAGTCTTTGCGCGTTGTATCTCAGCAATAAAAAGTGAACGCCTCGCAGCGGAACAGGTCATCCAAGGCCCTTCCGGGGCATACCAAGGCGATCGCGCGGAAATGCTAAAAGCGATTCACGACGCACTTTACGCCGCGAAAATTTGCTCCTATGCACAAGGCTTCGCTTTAATGCGGGAAGCAAGCGCCGCGTTCGGATGGGATTTGGACCTCGGCAAGATTAGTCTCGGTTGGCGCGGTGGGTGTATCATTCGGGCAAAATTTCTACACCGAATTGCGGAGGCGTTTGAACGGAATCCTGAGCTGCCGAATCTACTCCTCGACTCGTACTTCCGAGGGGTAATTGAAACAGCACAACCCAACTGGCGGAATGTTATCAGCACAGCCACGCAGCTGGGGCTTCCTATTCCGGCGTTCAGCTCGGCCTTAGCATATTTTGATAGCTACCGTAACGGTAGGCTCTCTGCGAATCTGATTCAAGCGATGCGCGATTACTTCGGGGCACACACCTACCATAAATTAGACGCAGAGGGCAACACCATCCTCGGAGAAGATGGGGTACCGACGGTATTCCATACCGAATGGATGCTGGAAGGGCGCCCTGAAGTCACAGTTGAATAGTTGGCAGTTAGCTGTACGGTTTTTCCGCGACACATCTTTCTGTTGTGAGAAAGACACGAACAAACTATCAGAAACCTCTTTAGCTAAAAACTGATAATTCCCAAAAAGGAACGTTTATGGCACACGGAACACAACAAGCATTATACGATTTTGAACCGCAACATGAATTCCTTGTCGGAATCGACTCGGACGGGTGTGTTTTCAATAGCATGGAGGTCAAGCACAACGACTGTTTCAGTGTGAACCTCGTCAAGCATTTCGGCTTGGCATCCATTTCTCGGCAAGTGCATCAGGCCTGGGATTTCGTGAATCTCTACTCAACAACGCGCGGGACGAACCGGTTTAAGGCGATTCTGCTGGTGTGCGATTTCTTACGCGAGATGCCACTCGTGCAGAATATGGGCGTTGCAGTGCCAGAACTCCCTTACTTAAGGGAGTGGTCTGAAACTGAAACGAAACTTGGCAACCCTGCACTCCACGCAGCAATCGCTAATGCCACTGGTGAACGGCATGATGAACTGAATCAAGTTATGGAATGGAGCCTCGGTGTGAACGAAAGTGTCGCTGAGATTGTTTATAACCTACCCCCCTTTCCGGGGGTGCAAGAGACACTACAACGACTTCAAGCGAAAGCCGATGTTATTGTTGTGTCTGCCACACCTTATGAGGCACTCCAGCGAGAATGGGCGGAACATGAGATTGATAACTATGTTGCGGTGATTGCTGGACAGGAGATGGGAACCAAAACGGAACACCTGACAATAACGACGAAAGACAAATACGCGGAGAACCACGTGCTGATGCTTGGTGATTCTCCAGGGGATCTAAAAGCGGCGCGAGATGTGGAAGCCCTATTTTTCCCTGTCAATCCGGGCTCTGAGGACGCATCGTGGCAGCTCTTCCTTGATGAAGCGATGGAAAAGTTTTTCAATGGAGAATATGCAGGTGCTTATGAGACCGCGTTGATTGATAAATTCCAGGAACTATTGCCAGAGACCCCACCGTGGCAGTAAAAAGAATAAATATACGCAAAAAAAAATGACATGAGGCCCGATAATTTCTTAAAACGAAACACCCCCCGTCTTTACTGGGTTTTCACTTCACAAACCCCATGTAAATAAGGTATAATATCCCTGGCCGTTGACTACTATTCTTCTGGAAGTTTATCAATGGAAGTATGGTATTGCCTAACAAGTCGGAAATTATAAGGAGGCATATTATGGCAGGAAATAAGTCTCTACACGCTGCGAATAGAGCAAAGCAGGATGAATTTTACACACAACTCCCGGACATAGAGAAAGAGCTAAAGCATTATAGGAAGCATTTTCGAGGTAAGACTGTTTACTGTAATTGCGACGATCCCACCATCAGCAATTTCTTTCGCTACTTTCACCTGAATTTCGCGAAACTTGGACTCAAAAAACTGATCACAACCTGCTATAAAAATCAGCAGCCAGACCTCTTCAGTAGACACGACATGGCAGCTGCTGTTGGCCTTGCGTATGTCGGCAATGGAACGGCCCCCACCGTATTTCAACTCAAGGAAGATGGCGATTTCAGGAGTCGGGAATGTATTGCGTTGCTCAAACAAGCAGACATTGTGGTTACAAACCCACCATTTTCATTGTTCAGAGAGTATATCGCGCAACTCGTCGAATACGATAAAAAATTTATCATTATTGGGAACAAAAATGCGATAACTTACAAAGAGGTATTCCCCTTAATCAAGGGAGGTAAACTATGGATTGGGCACACCCCTATGAGTCAAGACTTGTTGTTTGATGTACCGGAAGATTATGCGATAGAATTGGTTAAAAACAAGAGGGCGGGGAGTGCTTATAAGGTAGTGGATGGGATTGTGAAAGGCAGATCACAAAGTGTTTGGTTTACTAACCTCGACCACAAGAAGCGGCACGAAGACCTAATCCTTTACAAGAAATACTCTCCTGACGAATACCCTAAAGCCGATAACTATAATGCTATCAATGTAAATAAAACGGATCATATCCCTTTAGATTATGCTGGGGAAATGGGGGTGCCGATCACCTTTTTGGACAAATATAACCCCGAACAGTTTGAAATTATCGGCATGGACAAGGATCTCGTAAAGGAAATGACAGGTAACCAAAGTAGATTTAAAATCAAAGGCAAAGTGCTTTACGCTCGCATAGTCATTCGCAGTAAAAGGATGCAATAATGAAAATTGATTTGTTAGATATCACGGTGCAAGATCTTATACATGATTACTGCGATGATGGCGAAGGTGGCGTGACTGGGTATGGCGGTAAATTGGATATACGACCACCATTTCAGCGGGAGTTCGTCTATAAGGACAAGGAACGTGATGCCGTTATTGATTCTATTTTGAAAGGTTTCCCGCTGAATGTGATGTATTGGGCAGATAGGGGAAACGGAGAATTTGAAATCATTGACGGACAACAGCGTACTATTTCTATCGCTCAGTATGTGGATGGCGATTTTTCGTTCAATAATCAATACTTCCACAACCTTCCGTCCGATAAGGCGAACTTAATACTGAATTATAAACTAATGATCTATGTCTGTACCGGAACCGACAGCGAGAAGTTGGAGTGGTTCAAGACGATCAATATTGCGGGGAAGCAGTTGACCACCCAAGAACTGCGCAATGCTGTTTACGCCGGAACCTGGTTGTCAGATGCCAAGCGATATTTTAGTCGGAATGGTTGCGCTGCATACCAAATCAGCAATGCATTTGTCAATGGCTCGCCAATTCGACAAGAGTACTTGGAAACAGTGATTAGGTGGATCAGCAGAGACTCTATTGAAGACTACATGGGGAAGCATCAGCACGATGAAGACGCGTTGCCTCTATGGGAGTATTTTCAATTAGTAATCAATTGGGTTGAATCCACTTTCACGAATACAAGACCAGCCATGAAGGGCGTAGATTGGGGTTCGCTTTACAACGTCTTTGGAGATGCAGCCCTTGACCCTGATGAGATTGAGCAGGAAACCGCTCGCCTTATATTTGACGATGATGTGCAACGGAAATCAGGTATATACCCATACATTTTGACTCGCGAGGAGAAGCACTTGAATATACGGGCCTTTTCAATTGGCATGAAGCAAAAGGTCTATGAAAAACAGTCAGGTATCTGTGTTAGGTGTGCCGACGAATTCACAATCGAAGAGATGGAAGCAGACCATATCACGCCCTGGTCCGAGGGAGGCAAGACCTGCGAGGATAATTGCCAGATGCTTTGTAAAAGGTGTAACAGGGAGAAATCCGCAATGTAACACAACCTGTTCGTTTATGGAGTATACTGTCCAAACGAACAGGTTGCACTACAGAAGATTAAGAAAGGAAATCTATGAAAATTCTACTTCAAAGAGGTCTTGAAGGAACGCTTCTTGAACGATTGGAAAGCATCCTTGGCGACGAACACACCTACGTTGTCCCAAACGCAACCGAGGAACTTATCGAGGAAGGCAAAGATGTCGATATTTTTTACGGTTATTGCAGCGAGGAACTCTTTCCACATTTCCCCAATATCAAATGGATCCAAGCCTCCAGTGCTGGTATGGATCGGCACATGTATCCTGCAATCCGCGAGAGTGATGTCATTTTGACAAATGCCGCAGGATTGTACGCAACGCACGTTGCAGATCAAGCCTTTGCGCTTCTACTCGGCTTAGCCCGTGGTATCCATGAATCCGTTCGGAATCAGGACAAACACCAATGGGGCGGGGCAAGAAAAATGCCGATGATTGAGATTGATGGATTCAAGATCGGTATTGTCGGGATGGGTGGGATCGGGATGCAGATGGCGAAACGTGCAAAAGGATTTGACATGCACGTTATGGCTGTGGATGCCTACCGCACGGACAAACCCGATAACGTCGATGAACTGCTGCCGATGGATCAACTCTCAAATATGATGAGTCAAGTAGACGTTGTAATGATTGCCTGTCCGTTGACTGAGGAGACACGCGGTCTCATCAACAAGGATAACCTATCTGTGATGCAGCCGACGGCGTTCTTTATTAACGTCGCTCGCGGTCCAATTGTTAACGAACCTGACCTGATTGAGATTCTACGAGCCGGAAGGATCGCTGCAGCAGGCTTGGATGTCACCGAAGTCGAACCGCTTTCAGCAGATAGTCCGTTATGGGATTTTGAGAATGTTATCATTTCACCGCATTCTGCGGGGGGATCTCAACACCGGATGCGCCGTATTACCTCGTTCTTCTTGGATAACTTGGAAAGGTATCTGGCAGGTGAAGCGTTGCGGAATGTTGTGAACAAAGAACTTGGCTTTTAGAGGTTCATATTTAAGGGCCGTCCCATAAAACCCGCGCGGACGGATGTCCATCATATCCGCCCGCTTCGGACGAATTTCATAGAAAGAAATTATGATGTCAGATTAACATTCGGAGAGAATGTGAATGAATCTTTACAAGCGAAATCGGATCACCGCAAAGCCGAACACATTGTATTACGGGGATTGCCTTGACATCATGCAGGCGTTTCCTGACAATTGGATTGATCTTATCTGTTTAGACCCGCCTTTCAACTCGGATGAGAAATATAATTCCATTTTCAAAGGTAGCGGTCTCCGTAATATTCAGCCACAAGTCAAGGCGTTTGATGATACATGGAAGTGGAATGAGCAAGCCGAAGAACGTGTAGAAAACGTTAAGAGTGCGTCAGCAAATCCTGCGTCAAAAGTCATCGCTGCGTTTGAAATGTTTATACCGCGGACGAAAATGCTTGCTTATACCTCCTATATGGCACAACGTCTCTTTGAGATGTGGCGTATCCTTAAAGACACGGGTAGCATTTACCTGCACTGTGACCCCTATGCCAGCCATTATCTCAAACTCGTAATGGATGCTATTTTTGGTGAAAAGAATTTCCGAAACGATATTGTATGGTGTTACACAGGTCCCGGAAATACAAAACGCTGGTTTCCACGGAAACATGATAATGTGTTATTCTATGTCAAGTCAGACAAAGACGCGATTTTCAACAAGGATTCTATCAAAATACCTTACAAAAAATTGAGCACAGGAAAAACGGATGGTATTTTTAACGAAGATTATAATCTTGACCTTGCTGGCAAAATACCGGAAGATTACTGGTTAGAGGATAGGGATAAAATGTCTCCCGTGGGGCGTAGCCCTAAAGAATACATGGGGTACCGGACACAAAAGCCGATTGCTTTATATGAACGTATGATAAAAGCAAGTAGCAAAGAAGGTGGTTTAGTATTAGACCCGTTTTGTGGGTGTGGCACTACAATTGACGCGGGTTTAAAGAATAGGAGACGTGTCATTGGTATAGATATACTCCCTTTTGCTCTACGACTTATTAATGATCGCAGGTTGGGTGTAGAGTTACCTGTTGAAGGCATTCCTGTTGATCTTGAAACAGCTACACAACTTGCGAAAATGCCGAAAGGTGCAGAGAAATTTCAGGATTGGGCGATTTCACTGGTTGATGGTTTAGCGTCTAACCCCCAAAAAGTAGGGGATGAAGGTATAGACGGCTTCGGCATGTTTGCACACACCCCTGACAATATGGATAGAAAAGGCATTCTTGTGCAAGTTACCGCTGCGAGTGGTTCACAGAATAGTAAGTTTGGCAAACTTCAGGACGATGTCCGCAATCATAACGCCGCGATGGGTATTCTAATTACGAAAGATAAGCAAACTGCACAACACCGATGGCCTGTGAATTTACCGGCGATTCAAATGGGGCGAACAACTTATCCGCCAATGCAATGCCTTTCTATTGAAGAATACTATGAGAATGGAAAGCAATATGAGCCTCCGTTAAAGTTACCGCCCTTAACAGATCCCTGGACAGGTAAGCCTATGCAGTCGACTTTATTTAAATAACCTGCAGTCTCTCTTTGAGAAACTGCTAATTATAAAGGATATGTCCGAATTAACTAATCCCAAAACGACTTATTGCGAAAAAGCAACAAGGAGAACTCCTAAAGATGAAACCAGAGCAAGTGATAAATCAAGACCCTGAGATTCACGGCGGGACACCTGTGTTTACGGGCACCCGTGTTCCTGTAAAGGCACTCATTGATCATCTCAAAGCCGGGGAAAATCTGGATTATTTTCTTGAAGGATTCCCATCTGTTTCTCGGGAGCAGGCAATCGCTTTTTTAGAATTCGCGTTGACCCAAACAATCGGATCAGACCTGCGATAGGATTGGTACTGATTGCGTTATATTGTTCGTCAATCTATGCATTAATGAACCCATAATGTTATAAAGATTGAAACCAGTCAAGAACATCCAGAAATTCAAAGCAACATGCGCGTTCTACTTGACGAAAACCTAGACTGGCGATTGGTGCGATATTTTGATGCCGATTTCCAAGTCACAACGGTCTCGCGACAAGGTTGGAATGGGATGCGAAATGGCGAACTCCTCCAGAAAGCCGCAGCAACATTTGACGCGCTGGTGACAATGGACAAAGGCCTCGAACATCAACAAAACCTCCGCAAATACGTGATCGGTGTTATCCTCATTTCTGCAAAAAGCAATCGGATTCGGGACATTCAACCCGCTATGTTGAGAGTCAATGAAGCCTTAAGAGAAGTTCAACCTGGACACGTCATCCACGTGATAATAAGCTAAAGAACAGACATGAGAAGATTTGGTACGCAGGGTCCTGTGAAGCCCAAACAGCACTACAGATTTCCAAGGAAATTGAACGCGTTTTCCAAGAGCGCAGAGAGGCACATGACGAAGCACTAAAGCATTTTCTCGACAATACCCAGATAACCAACCCTTTGTCAATGATGAAATTCTTTGGACAAGTTCAGCATTTCCGCAAGGATCGGGAAAACTGGCAGAAAGTTGACAGAAAATATTGACATTTAGGGTTCAGATAGTGTATACTTTATGTTACCTTGAAAAAAGGTTAACCCTAAACCTAACGAGTTAAGGAGAGCGAACAACGATGCATAAACGAGTTGTTAATGTCGGAGTTAAAGAAGTCGGAAGTGAAACGATGCAAGGTATCTCCTATGCCTTGTGTCGGGTTAGCTTCTTAGTGTCTTTAGTTAACGTTAGCGATATTAACTATTAGTTATACCCCCTCCCCCCCCCCCCCCAGATTTAACCATAAGTTAACTGAACACAATCGTCGTTCTCTTGGCCCTTTCCTACTCCAGGGAAGTCTACTTCCTCTATTTCCAATAAACCTAACGCGAATACATCTTAGCAGCGGCTTTTGCTCGGGTATTGCTTCATTACCTGTGTGTTTATGTCTTGCTGTTCTGTTAGCTTTGCGTCCGCCCTATACGTATGATTTTGAAGTAAGAATTTAGTAGAAAACGTGTTGAAGCAACCAACGGCTTCCTGAATTTTTCACATCTAAAATGATGGCTTGCGAAATGATTTTGAGCCACAGAAAGGGAGAGACAACAATCATGAAACATTTCGGATTTTTCAACGAAAAGACGGGCTTCATCTCTATCAGTGTGCTTCTGCTTTTTTCCCTGTGTTGTGCGGGTCTTGGATGGGCACATCCTGGGAGAACGGACGCCAAGGGGGGCCACTACAATCGGAAAACCGGTGTGTACCACTTTCATGGTGGCGCGAAATCTCGCCCGAAGGTGAATGTTACCCCGGCGGCTCCCCAAAAGCCAGGCCGTACTCGGGTTGATGCCAGCCCGGTAGTAGTGCGGGGGAGCACAGGCAAGGTTTCCAAACAGTCTGAGGTGAAGTTAGCCGCATGGAATATCAGAATGCTGAGCGATAGCAGCAGAAACGATGTTGAGCTCCGCCAAATCGCGTCAATACTTATCGACTATGATTTGATCGCAATCAGCGAGGTGCACGATGAGACGGTGTTGAAACGCATACAGAGAATCCTCTCTGAGCGAGGCGCGGAGTACGGATATCTGATAAGCGATCCGATCGGACGGCAAGGCAGCTTCTACAGAGAACGTTATGCATTTCTGTATTACAAAGGCTTAGTCAGTGTTGTACAAGAGGGAGCGTTTTATCCGGATGCCGCCGATGGTGAGGACGATTTCGTTTACGACCCCTACTGGGCAACATTCCGAGCTGGCAAATTTGATTTTTCTGTAATCGTGGTTCATGTTCTTTGGGGAGATACGATCGGGGGCAGACAAGCAGAAGTCATGGAATTGGCGGAGGTTTACAAGTTTGTAGATCGGGCGAATGGGGCTGAAGATGATATTTTGCTTCTTGGGGATTTCAATAGAGAACCCGACGACACAAAGGCGTATAGTAACTTGATGGCACTGCCGTCAATGACACATTTATTCGACCTCCCGGAGAAATCGCATATCAGAGATTCCAGTCTTTATGACAACATCTTTTTCCAAGAGCAGGCTGTCACTGAATACACGGGGCGTTCTGGGATCGACAAGTTTGATGAGACGGACTTCGGAAATGACGACACCGCCGCGAACTTCGCTGTCAGTGACCATCGCCCTGTCTGGGCGGTGTTTCGCATTGATGACATCAGGCCGCCAGATCCAGATCCAGATCCAAAGCCGCAAAAAAGGGTTTATATCACAAGGACTGGGAAAAAGTACCATCGTGGCAGCTGTCATTGGGCTCGGATTCCAATTTCCTTAGCAGAGGCGAAACGACGTGGGTATAATCCCTGCTCAAGGTGTAAGCCATAGCGTTAAGAGCACCGGAGGCGATCCGTTCCTGCCACTATCAAAGTGGGGCTGTTTGTGTTAAGAGCCCTTTGTTATTCAGTCTTTGACGCGTGTCTTGATGAGAACCTGACATCTGGTGTTGATTTCTTCTTGACAAGACAAAAGGAAATTTGGTCATGGAACTGAAGGATAATACTTAACAACCCCCGCTTTAGCTGTGGGTTCATCCTCTGTGTTCGTCCCTTTGGCGAGAAAAACTTATGCCAAAAAGCAGTATTTTGTGGTATAATTCGTATATAAAGTTGGAAACTAGCAGAATGCGCGTAGTCTCTCGGAAACCACGTGCTTCCCTCCCACGCATTAGGGCATAAACGCCTGATACCTGAGATAGCCCATGATTAGAAAGCATAAGATTACATTATGTCCCAACCGGGATCAGATTGCGTGGTTTTATCAGCACTGCAGGTATGCGAAGTTCACCTATAATTCTGCGTTGTCTGATTTTAAGCCGGATACAAAGTTGTCTCTGTTCGACCTTAACAAACGGTTTAATCAGAAAAAGAAAGCGTTACAAGGTTTTCTCGTCTTATAGATGATGTGTTATCCGTTTGTCCTACGGGTTGGGAAACCCAACCCCTATAAGAATTTTATGCACCATCCTCATGTTACCTAGCACGAGGCGTTAATTTTATTTTTATTCCAGTGCCGATTAACGTACAATATAGTGGTTTCTTTTTAATTTTCTCAAAGCATTAACAGATTTATGTTAACTTTTAATATTTGAGTATAGGAGGATTACCAATGCTAACGATAGTTTCTCTTCGACAGAAAGACGGTCTCGCTGTGCCTTTAGCGATCAACAACTTTCACGTTAAGATTGCCGTTAACAATCAAGTAGCGAGAACCAAAATCGACCAAGTTTTTAGCAATCCAAACGACTTTGAAGTCAACGGAATGTATCTCTTTCCAGTGCCAGACGATGCAGTTGTTTCGAACCTTGCCCTCTTCATTGACGGAGAGGCGATAAAAGGAAAACTCCTCTCCCCCGAAAAATCGCGAGGGATTCTGCAAGACAGTGCCCGTTACGCTGGTAACAGGGCAATTCTGGAGCATCTGGGAACCCGGGTGTTTGTAGGTGAGGTACCCGGAATTCCGGCATCCGGTGAGCGACGTATCCAATTTGAGTATTCTCAGATTTTTTCCACAGATAGCGATCTTGCTAAATACACCTACCCGTTATCGCTCGCGAAATCGGCATCTGGACTGATCGGAAAGCTTCACGTTGAGATGGAGATTGAAAGTGAAGCTGAACTCAGAACGGTTTACTCGCCCTCACACGAGGTTACGATCGCCCGCAAAGATGATCGCCATGTGCGTATCAGCTATGAAGACACGGATGTAGACGCAGACGACGATTTTCTCTGCTACTATTCGGTTTCAGACGACAATTTCGGGATTACCTTACTCACCCACCGCGCCGATGAGAAGGAAGATGGATACTTTATGCTCCTCGTTTCGCCTAAGTATGAGGTGAAACAGACAGAAATTGTAGAAAAGGATTTCATCTTCGTATTGGATCACTCAGGCAGCATGGCGGGGCGAAAAGTTGAACAAGCGAAAGAAGCCCTCCGCTATTGTGTCCATAATCTAAATGACGGCGATCGGTTCAATCTTATCCTATTCAACGAATACATCACCTCATTTGCGGATAGGTTGAACAGAGGCGAGGAGTGGTTCGGCGGTGAACGCTGGGCAGACTCTACAGTTTTGTCCGACAAACTCATTGATGTGAAAAATGGACGCGAAAAAGCCTTCGCCTTTATTGATAGTATTGAAGCGCGCAGCATGACGAACATCAATGACGCTTTACTCACTGCATTAGCCGAAAAACCCGATCCGAATCGCCCACGGATCATCGTCTTTCTCACGGATGGGTGCCCGACCGTTGGCGTAACAAATCCAGCCCAGATTCTTGAAAATGTTGGGAAATCGAACCGGAATCTATCCCGTATTTTCGTATTCGGTGTGGGGTACGATGTAAATGTCCGTTTACTTGATAAAATGGCGGCGGATAACGGTGGTACACGTAACTATGTAACGCAGGACGAAAATATTGAAGATGCTGTGTCCACGCTCTTCAGAAAAATGAACGAGCCGGTGCTGGTGGATGTAGGAATCAATTTCGGACAGATCGTCACGAAGGAACTAACCCCAAAAAACCTGCCAGACCTGTTCCGTGAGGAGCAGCTGACACTGCTCGGGCGCTATGAGGGGCAAGGCGATACCGTCCTGAAACTCCGCGGAACCATCGGTAACGAACAGCAGGAGTTCTCGAAAGACGTTCACTTCTCCAAACTCGAACAAGACAACGATTTTCTTCCACATCTCTGGGCACAAAGCAGAATCGCAGAACTCGTGGATGAGGCTGCACTGAATGGCGAAAGCGAAGAACTTCGTAGAGAGATTGAACGTCTCAGCAAAAAATATGGCGTCCAAACCCCTTATACATCGTTCGTTGCAGCAGACGATGGTTCATTGACAAGGCGCTATCGGTCAACGGTTTCAGATGCATATCGGTCAGCCCCTGTCCGGGAGCAAATTGAATTCAGCCAAAATTTAGAGACACTGAAATTCGCTCGGTCCAAGATCAGGATGCGGGATCCTCAGACGAGGCATGTGGGACGTAAGACGTTTCATCTTCACAACCGGATCTGGGTAGATAACGAATATGATGGGAAATCGGACCGGAAACAGGTTGAGTTTGGCAGTGATGAATATTATGCCCTGATGAGCCATCTGCCTGAATTGGCAAAATATTCTAAACTTGCCGAAAGACCTATCTCTATGATTATCTGCTATCAAGGCGTGAACTATGAGATTACACCTCCCACGGTGTAACTTTTAGATGGCTGCAACCGACATTCGTGTCAGGCAGTTGTTACGGGCAGGCATCCGTGCCTGCCCTTTTCTTTTTCTCGCTGGAGGAGCGGCAGAAGTCACTTGAGATTTACTTCGAGGTTTGTTCGGCATTCATAAAACAGAAAACAGAGCAACGGCCGCCTCAATTGCTACGCATTCATGCGCCGAACGGTATAGATAGAAACTTGGGAAGTCTGTCTATCTAATGTAACCGGAAGGGTAGATTTTTGATAGTAGAAGCCGTTATTTGCGAGCTGTTGGAAAAATCCGATAGCGTTGTTTCGATTCGGCTCGGCAAAGACTGCGATCCCGTCAGGAGAAAGATGGTTCTGAAGGAGAGACAAAATCGGTGTCCAGTGGTATTTTTCGTAAATGACATCGGCGGCGAGGATATACCGAAATTTGCAGTTGAAACAGGGCGTGTTCCAATCCATCTGAACAAAATCTGCATTTTCTTCGACCCTATTTTGATCTGCATTGTGTTCTGCGAAACGGACTGCTTCTCCTTCTACGTCTGTGAAGACCACATGCGCACCCATCTGACAGGCTACAATTCCCACCAATCCAAATCCGCACCCAATCTCCAATATATGTGTTTCCTTGAGCCGCGTCCCGATTGTTTCCACATAGCGAGCGAGACCAATCGAGGATTCCCAGAGGTAGGTCCAGTACGGGAGATAAAGTTTGCCGTCCTTGTCTTCCCGACTGAGTTGTTCGAGAAACCAATCGGGGTCTTCTATAAGCGTAAGTTGGATCCGCCCAGTTTTCAACTTAATAATGGTACTTGTTAGGGGATAGTCTTGTAATTGGGTTTTCATTTTCAACCTGCATCGGCGAGGTTAGGAAACCGCGCCTCCCCGGGAGGGTGTGTTTATTTCTCTTTAGAATCGCCGATAAAAAGTTTAGCGATTTCATCCGTCTCAAAAACAGGCAGCGGTTGTTGTGTACCGGTGGCATCTTCCAACCACAACCCGTGCGCAGATGGCAAAAACTTCCCGATGATGTCGGCACTGATACCCTCTTTACCGAGGGATTGGCAAATTGCTTCGCCTTTTTCTGGCTCCGATGCAATTAACATCGAACCAGAGGAGATAACACCGAGCGGGTTGAGCCCAAACATATCACACAATGTTTGTGTGATATTTCCATACAAGCGTGATGAACCTAAAAGTTTATCCGAATAGACAACTACTCCCACCCCGGCTGCGGTTGCCAATTCATAGACCGCAGTGGCGACACCCCCTTCTGTGACATCGTGCATAGCGTGTACCCCCCCTGTAGCGATTGCTGTTTGTGCATCCTTTAGCACGGAGATTCCGGGATGCGTGAGATAGTGCCGCGCCTGTTTCAAGAAGTGATCGCCGTACTTTTCACGCAACTGTTCTTCACGCTCACAGGCGATGATTGCCGTTGCTTCAATGCCTATCCCCTTTGTGAGGATTAATACGTCCCCTACGCGGGCATCCGCTGAAGTGAACAGAGCATTTTTATGCGTAATCCCCATCATCTGCCCTATAACAATAGGTTGCGTTACCGCGGGTGTAACTTCGGTATGTCCACCACAGAGTACGATGTCAAATTCTGCACATGCTCGCGTGAGTTGTGTCATGATGTTGCGAACCATCGAGGGGGTCGTCGCGTCTTCGGGTAATAACAGCGTTACCAACAACCATTTCGGCACAGCGCCCATCGCTGCAATGTCATTGCTATTGACGCATACGACATACCATCCAATATCTTCAGTTGCAAAGGTGATCGGATCACTGGTAGCAACAAGATAGTTGTCTCCTAACGCAATGACAGCAGCATCTTCGCCGAGTTGTGGACCGACAACTAAACTTGTGCTTTCAGCGTGTAGGGGTAGAAGTTCTTTTAAAAAATCGTGTTTGAGTTTTCCAACAGGTAGGTTCATGTTTTTTATTGGATAGGACTTCCGCAGCGGTGCTCATTTGTAGTATAACCTGTTAGGGTGTGCTACAAAAACGCCCCTGTCTCTCGAGGCTTTCCATCGGACAGAGCGTGCTACCGGCACAAGTGCCTAACTCCTGTTAGATAAAAATTTTGTAGGTTCGCAAGCCGGATGCCGGTCCGATGATTGCCCAGATACTGCCGATGACGTAGTCCCCTAATATTAACCCCAAAAAGAGCGGTGCGACCCGACGATGGAGTCGCAAGCCCCCGTGCCGTAGAATCATTAACTTCAGCAACCACGCCACGAAGAAAGCGAACCAGAAATAATCCATTGCAAAACTGATAGCAAGTGCGTAACCCGCTGGATGAAAGGGCCACCACAAGAAATGCATCCGCATATACATCATCACGAACGTCAGGAGCGCGCCGATTCCCATAAAACCGATACCAACCATATTCGGTTCCGTTGGGTTATGCAGCCATCGCTGCAACCGGCTGAACGATTCTCTGCCAACCCAGTCTTTGAATCCTCCCGCTTTCGCATCAGCACCGTTACGGAAGGTGATGTCCAGATTCGCCCAAAAGGTCACCAAAATCCCGACGATAATTGCTATCAACATCGCCCCCCACAGACGTCTGTTGCCCATCCCCGTTGATTCCGCGAGCTTGAACGCCTCAATCTGATTCGGCATCGGGTGATTCCGGTAACCGCGATTAAACCAATAGAACAGCGACATAATCGTGAGACTGCTCGTGTCAAACTGCCGGGTTCCACCAACTGTCGCGAGCATGTCATGCGGATTGACGTAGTAAATTTCATGGGGCGTGCCGAGTTCCGCCCGAACACGAGTGATCGCAAACGATAGCAGAAAATAGATGCCAAAGAAAAGACCCGCGGCCCATAATGCCATTCCGGCAATAGCGGAAAAGACCGCAAGGGCGACAAGCGATCCGAGAATTCCCAAAAAGGCAGCACGATAGGGCATCGGTTCGTTGGAATCATCAAGGCGCGATTCAAACCCAAACACTTTTTTCAGCACTTCCCCCAAATGTTGTCGAGTGACCCAAACGGCGAGCAGGAAAAGGGCGATCCAAGCACCGTATGCCTGCTCGTTGAGGGCAGGAAAATAGCGCGTCCCGAGGGCTGCACCAATGACGAATTCTGCCAAGCGCACAACAAAGAAAAACCAGCACGAAAACGAGAGGTCCAACGGTAAGAAAAACGCCAACCCCACTGCGAAAGGATAAACGGAAATTCGGGTACCACGAATGACATTCCAGGGCCGATCGGTGAAGATATTTTGGAAAACAGCCGTCCGCTTGATATAAGGAATTTCTGGGAACTGTGGAAAAAGATAGTGGACTCCGTTAATGACCCCGATGCCGAATGCGATGCTGAAACCTACCCACATCATCCGATTCTTGAGGAGGCTGATACCGCCATCTTCGGAGAGGCGCAGCGGTAGTTGTATAATTGGATACGCGAGTTTTTCTTGCTCTGCCCATCGCTTTCGGACGAGCGTGTTGATGCAAAGCATCATAAACATCATAATGAGGAAAAAGAGTCCCCAGAACGCCAACGGTTTTAACCAAATCGAGAAGTTATGCTTCGTATAGAAGGTGGCTTCCCCCTCATAAAACCCTTGGAGGCTTTCGGTATCCGAGATGGTCAGCCAAGCGGGGAGATACCGGAAAAAAAGCGTCTGCCACTCATTCTCGTCCGTTGCGAATTGAAACGCATGCCCAATACTCCCGAACATATTCTGCATAGTGTCATGTCCAGCAAACGTACACGAGATCGCCACCATGATGTACACAGTGAGCAACTCTCCTTGTTGGAGCATCTGCCGCGGCGCGAAACGTTTCAAGAGGGTGTTCGCCACAACACAGGCGAACATAATGAAGACCGGTTGGATAAAAAGCGGGAGGCATGAACCGTCAAGAGAGTAATACTTCACCTCAACAAGCGTCATCCAATAAACGTTGACAGGGATGAATAAAACCCCTAAAAGAAGGGATCTTGCTGTAACGCGTGCTGATGTTTTTAAACTATCGAATCTAGGCATCGTTCCACAATCCAAAGCTAAGACAAATTGTTCGTTGATCGCTCACAATTCCGTTCCATGATGGTTTCTGGTATATCCTTCACCAATTTTTTGGAGTTAGAAAACACGAATTAGTTATCGTGATAGACACCTTGCTAAAGCATAGGTGCTTCTGCAGTCTTTTCTGCGGAAGCATTTGTGGACTTCAGAAGCGGACTGGTGGCTTCAACGGCACAGCCTACAATTTTGTGAAACAAAACAATAGGGCTTACACAACCTAATCCAAAGGAAGCTACCCCTTCCTTAAGAATGTTCATCGCAGCGTTCTGATCTCTATCCAGATGCGTATGACACTTCGGACACGTCCAGTGCCGGTCTGCGAGGGTTAAGGTTTCATTTTTATGATGACAAACCGCACAGCACTTTGTCGTGGGCGTCCACCGCCCAATCTTAAATACAAAACGATTCCGCTTCATAGCTTGGTGTTTGAGTTTCTGTATGAACGCACCAAAGGCAAGGTCTGAAACCTGTTTACCCCAGAGGGCTTTCATACCCGAAAGACAGAGGGCTTCAAAGAACAGAATATCAAAGGTTTTACAGAGCGCTATCGCAAGTTTCCAATGGTGATCTGCTCTTTGATGAGCCGTTTTTTTATGAAGCCGCGCGATCGTTTTCCGTGCGCGCTCTTGATTCCGAGAACCTTTCACCTTACGGGCATACACCCGTTGGGCTTTTGCCAACGCATCGGCATGCTGTTTATAAAACATCGGAGATGTATATCTCTGTGCGTCACTGCCAGTCAGGAAGTCTTTAATACCTATATCAAACCCTTCGGCTTTACCCGTCTTGGGTTCAGGAATGACTTCACTATAGTCTTCAGTAAGTGTAATATACACATCCCCGAGTGTATCGCGTGTGACTTGAACGACTTTTATTTCACCTTTTATCGCACGATGTCCTGCGAAACGATACCAACGCCCATTTAGGCGGATGTGATAGGTAGGGTGATTCCGAAAATGTTTCTGTTTCTCAAGCAACTTTACGATACGGACGTGTTCACCCCTAAAAGTCATACCCCGGTGTTTTTTACAAGATTTGAATTGGGGGTGCCCACGACCCAGCGTTTTCATGTCGCGAAAGGCGCGTGCGAGCCGTTTGACGACATTTTGTAAACTCCACGAGTAAGGAATATTCCAATGTTGGTTTTTCTCAAGTTTCTTGAGTTTTGTCAGGTGTGCCGACATTTTAGAATACGACAACCCTTTGCCAAAACGACGGTAATATCTCATAGACACGGCTATGAAGTGATTACGCACCGCACCACATATATTGAGATCGTCATGCAGATGTTTTAGAGACGTATCCTTAAAAAGTTTGAATTGTGTATTTCGCATTACACACCCTTTTGATTTTCTACATATTCCTTTAAAGCCTCGAGCGTCACACCGCCTGTAGTGGCAACAAAATAGGAGCGTGTCCACAAATTCGGCAGTCGTGATTTGAGGTGTGGGAATTCTGATCGTAATATTTTAGCCGTCATGCCTTTTATTTTGCCTATCATCAGGCTAACAGCTACAGTGGGGGGCAGGCTCACCAACAGATGCACGTGGTCTGTCATCGTTACTATACCCCGAACGGTATATCCGTGTGTGTCTTCTGATTCTCGGACGAGCGCTTTTAAACGGGCTTGTATTTCATCAGATAACACAGAACGCCTATATTTTGTGCACCAAACGATATGATACTCACAGGCATAGGTAGACGATCGTGTCTTTTGATATATTAACTCAAGCGTTTCAAGCCGCATGCGAAACCTCTTTTCTATTAGATTCTATTGATATTATAGCATAATTCTATTAGCCTGTCAAATATTTTTGAAAGAATACCTTAGCGGTATCTACATCCCCCAGCTAAAGCAAGGGGGTTTTGATACCGAAGATGGGATAATTTGGGAATCGAGAGTGCAGCGAAATCGCTAACGGTAGGTTTTAACGATTTCTGAGATGACACTCGCACTGTTTTTCCAATTCAAGCGAGCAGGTGGGATGAGATACAGGCCATCAATTTTACATTCGTCTTGCTTACGGATATCCCGAATTAATTCCAAACACAACCGGATACCGAGTTCGTATGCGGCAGTATCTCCAAGGTCTCGGAATTTATCAACGATAAACTGCGGAATGTAGAGTCCCAAATTATCGCGTAGATAGGAGGCGCTGCGGAAACTGGTGATAGGTAGGATGCCGTAAAGCATCTTTATACCGAGAGGCTCCGTTGCTTGCTGGGTACGAACGATATCTTCATAAGTCCAGACGGGTTGCGTATAGGCGAATTTTGCCCCTTGCTTTACCTTATTTGTAAGGTGTTTGACGTGGGGTTGGAGGTTCTCAGCAACCGTGAAACCTCCGCCATAATAGAAACCGCACGGCTCACCAATAGATGAGCCGTCAGCGAGTTCCCCTTGATTCAGACGTGCAATGAGCTGCATCAATGCAACGGCACCACGGACATCCGGGACGAGGCTCGCCGCTTCATAGGGACCTGCTTTTGGATGGTCGCCAGAGAGCGCAACAATGCCCCGAATACCCAATGCCTCCGCTTCCAGTAAATGCGATTGCATACTAATGAGATTCCGCGAGCGAGTTGTCCAATGAATGAGCGTCGGAATTTGTGTCGCCGCCTGAAGTCGGTGTGCTGTACCAACGGCTCCAATATTCACCGCAGCACCGGAATTATCAGTTACATCAAACAGATCGACACCAATGGCAGCGAGATTTTTCGCCTCGCGCAACAAGGCTCGTAATTGTGGAAATGTATTCGCACGCATCTCAACACTTACAATCTGTTCGCGCGTTTCAAATACTTGTTGTACAGGATTATCCGTCCTTGCTTTCGAGGTTGAGCGTATCTTCGGAAGGACGAAGATACGTTGTTGCCGCGCAACAGGCTCACGTCCCGTAACAGCCTGACGGATTTTTGCCACATAAGCGGGGGTCGTGCCGCAGCAACCACCAATCATGTTCGCGCCAAGTTCAATCAATTTTCCGACGTAGTCGCGAAACACTTCTGCCTCGACTGTATAAGAGAGGGCAACTTCGCCTTGTTCTACTCTCGGATTACCCGCGTTAGGTTGTACAACGATAGGCACCTTAATGACAGGGGCCAGGAGCTCCATCGCCTCAACAAGATCGTGCGGACCACGGCAATTAACGCCGACTGCATGTGCTCCGAGTTGTTCGAGCGCTTGGGCAAAGACCCGGACATCCACCCCGGCGCCTACTGTGCCGCCTGAAACACCACTAATTTCAACGACGACAGGGACATCGTAAGTGAGTGCCTGTTTTGTGGCGATTTCTGCTTGTTTTGGCGAAACGAACGTCTCAAGAACGAGCAGATCAACGCCTTCATCAACAAGCGCATCCATTTGCTCTTTGAAAATGCGTCGGATTGCCTTCATTGAGGGGAGTGTGGTATCTAAGGTTTGGAAAGGGATCGGTCCAACGGAACCGGCGACATAGCAAGCCTCTGGCACGGCAGCACGGGCGAGCCTCACACCGCTTCTGTTAATGTCCTCAACCTGATCAGCCAAGCCATGAACAGTTAACGCTTCGCTGTTTGCCTGATAGGTATTGGTTTGAATAACATCGGCACCGGCATCAGCATAGGCGTAGTGAACCCTTGCCACCTTCTCAGCATGTGCTGTAGAGAGATTGCAGGCATCAACACATTGTATATGTGCAGGTACCTGCTTGCGGAGTTCAGTTCCGATAGCACCATCACATACCAAAATCTGACGTGCGAGGGCATCTATGAAGTTATCTTTTTTCGGCGAAGTATTAGTCATGCGACTTAGAGACGTTATCGATTGCCAGTTAAGGTGAACAGCTGTAACAATTTACCGTCTGTTTGGATGTAGATGCCACGTGAGAGCGACTTATGACAAATCAAACTCTTAACTGATAACCGGCAACTATTTAATGATCTCTCCGGCACTTTCAGTCGGGATATAATAATAACCGAAGATAATGCACATCTCATCTTCAGATGTTAGTCCAAATATGAGTGGTTCATTCTTGTCATAGTTGTTGTGAGTGCACTGGAAACTGAGCCCATCATCTGGACCTAAGCGGAGAACAGGATCAAAGCGATCAATCGGGGCATTGTCGTAAGCGATGCTTCGGTGCAATAAATCCCCAGTTGATCTCTGATTGATTTCAAACAACTCACCGTGTCTGTGCATATGCGATGACAATACGAAGACACTCAATGCCGTTTCGGGATCGTGCCCGCGGCGTTCGAGTTCATCTTCAACGTACCACGTCATTTTGGAAACGCGCGTTGTTCCGGGTGGCACGTTAATCGACCTGTTAGAAACGAAGATTTCAACGGCTTCGTACCGGACCTCTTCCTCGGGAATTGTATAGATATTGACGTAAGTTTCGCCAATCAATGTTTCGTCACCCAGCAGGTTAATGTAGTGGGAATTAAGATCGTAAACGGTGTTTCCGGGCATGCGTAACCCGACACCTTCGGGAAACTCAAAGGAGGTATCATCTGTCTGCGTACCAAACACGAACAATCTATCAACGCCAAAATTGCCGAGAACTTGCGGATCCAGAGGATCCAATTCGCGGAATCTATCCGTTGCCGGGTCCACCGAGATTCCGGGTGTGATACCTCTCTCTGCTACACCGTTTGCTAACCCCTCTTCGGTGAATCGATACAAGATGAAGTGGTGGCTGCCTGCCGGATAGAAGATTTCAACTTTATTAATAAAGATGTCTTCCTCTACGGGATTTCCATTTGCATCAGTGATTTGGGTTGCATAGTAGATTTCGCGTTCTGTGCCGGGCTCAATCTTGAAGGGTGGCAAGCGGAGTTGATAGCCTTCCCCAGGGGCCGGTGGCGCTGGCGGTTCAAAGACTTCATCAGGATCGCGTAAAACACCGAGATCTCCGATACCAGCTATTTTGCCAGTCTGCGGTGCGCCCGCCTCAATCCATGTGCGGACTGCGTCTATTTTGCCATTATGCAGCACCCCACCGCCAAAGGGCATCCGTGCACCCTGTTCCGGTGCTGTGGGCCCCACCAATTTCGCCAAAAGGAAACTGTTCTCCGGATTGCCCGGATCAACAAGCATCATACCGGCAGCCGCAGCGGCTGAGTTCTGCGGGACCTGTCCAACCAAATCTTCATAAGAGAAGCTATAGGTGAGGTTCAAACTCCCCGCATTCGCGGGCGCAGCATGACAAACACTGTTCGCACAACTCTTATCGAAGACATATTCCTGAATATCGTGATATGCTGAATTTTCATCCGGCACGGTTTGCCCAAAACGGTTACTGACTCGAACCAGATCCAGCACATTAACGATTCCGTCGCGATTGACATCGGGGGCCCGTTCCGCATTGCGATCCCTGAGTTGTCCAAAGGACGCAGCAACAAGCACTAAGTCTTGGATGTTTACTATACCGTCTTCGTTGACATCCTCTAAAAGCGTGGGGAGATCCCCGTGCCCAAGTGCAAAAAAAGAGAAACTGCCCATCAGCAAGATGATGCATGTGAAACAAACTGTTTTTCTTACCATAATTAACAATTCAACCTCCAAATGTGTTTGGTAATACAATTAATTTTGCGTTTCGTCGGTCCTATCAGTTTCGTCAAAAGGAACTGATCTCCGGCTTGCCGGGATCTACGAGTTTCATGCCAGGAGCCCCAGTAGGGTTCTGGGACACACCGACAATCAAAAACCCCCTTTTTAAACATAATTAACGGGTTTAACCCGCAAGTCTTGATTAACGCAATTCATCGTGCGCAGTGTTTTTGAAAAGTTTAGTTTTTGAAATAAACCGGTATTTTAAGAGGGTCCAGGCAGCCAAGATGCCGTCTGACCAGAATCGGAGTTTTTTGCCTTCCTTTTTTGTTCGCGGGAAATAGGAGACCGGTACCTCGTGGATGCCATAGCCTGCACGCAAAATTTTCGCTGTAACCTCTGGACAGAATTCAAACCCTTCACATGTTAAATTCAAACGTGTTATCAATTCCGCTGAAAAGGCTTTATAACCTGTAGATTCATCGGTAATCCGGCACCCATAGAGCAGGTTTGTATACGTAGCAAGCACGCGATTGGCAAGAAAGTTATGCAAACTGGCGTTCCCGCGACCCTTGAGAAAC
Organism: Candidatus Poribacteria bacterium; assembly: GCA_965202725.1. GTDB lineage: Bacteria > Poribacteria > WGA-4E > WGA-4E > WGA-3G > WGA-3G. The sequence continues at coordinate 431,796 of OZ241845.1, read as the reverse complement.
CTGGAGCCGTAAACGACTTGAATGCCCTTCTGCTCAAGGCGTTGCAAAAGTTCAGCGATATCCGCTGGGGATAATTCCATGTCTGCATCCTGAATAACGACCACTTCTCCATTCACATGAGGGAGACCACTCCGAATTGCAAAACCCTTGCCTCTGTTCTCTTGGGAATCCACAATGGTTAGCTGATGCGCCTCACGGAGTTGTTCAAGTGCCTGAGCCGTACCATCCGTGGATCCATCATTGACGACAATAATCTGTTTTGGGAAGGGTAGCACGTCCAAAGCCTCCAGAACCTGCCCGATTGTCTGTTCTTCGTTATACGCAGGAATGATTACAGACACTAACATCGTCCATCCCCTCGTTGAAGTACGTTAGAGCAGGGACCTTACCATGCCGCCGTCTACTTGAATTGTTGTCCCTGTTATGTAACTCGCGCGTTCAGATGCGAGAAAAACAACTAAGGCTGCAAATTCGTCAGGATCGCCGATTCTCCCAAGCGGGATATCTGCTGTCATTCTTCCGAGTGCTTCATCGAAGGTGATCCCGGCTGCTTCTGCGCGGACTGTTGCGAGCTGCTGAATACGATCGGTGAAGATAATACCCGGACAGACATTGTTAACAAGAATTTTATCAGGTGCTAACTCCGTTGCGAGCGTCTTTGCAAACCCGATGACCCCTGTGCGTGCCATATTTGACAACATGAGATTGTCCACAGGTTGCTTGACGGAAACAGAGGTGAGATTGATAATTCGTCCGCCGCCGCGTGCTTGCATTATCGGGACGACAGCGCGGCAGAGGTTGATGGTGCTCATTAGGTTTAGATTAACAGCGTCCTGGTAATCCTGCGCGCCGAGGTCGTCAAACCGTCCCGCTCTGGGACCGCCAGCGTTGTTGACTAAAATATCAATACCGCCGAAGTGCTGAATCGCTGTGCTAATGAGGGCTTCAACCTGTTCCGGCTGACTAACATCCGTAGGGATGGCCAACACTTCAGCCCCTGTCTGGCTCCGAATGCCATCTGCTGTTGTCTCTAGTGTGTCTTTATTTCTTGCACAGATCGTGACCTTCACGCCTTCCTGTGCGAAGCCAAGGGCAATTGCACGTCCAAGTCCTTTGCTTGACGCGCCTACGACTGCTATTTTATCTGTAAGTCCAAGATTCATTCTTCTAACTATGGGCCTCTGGGCCGCTCTCCATTTCATTACGAGCGGGTTTCCGGTTAATTCACGACTAGGATTGAGGATTTATAACTGGCTACTCTTCGTTAATATCACACGCCTCTACTGAATCCGGCGCATCCAAATTCTAGCTACCGCCACAAGGTCCTAACATCCTTTCAAAGCAAGGCATTGACTTTACGAGGTTAAGTATAACACTATAGCTGTGCAATGTCAAGATTAATAACCGAAGCACTGGGATTCAGGCATTGGGACCCCCACTTTTCGGCGCAGTTGCGGAGTTGTTGGTAGATGGTATCCGGGAGATCAATGCCCTCGGTATTCTGCAGTTTTGACGGTGGGGTTGCCGTGCTTGTCAACGACACATCCCTCAGGCAGATCGCGGTTTTCGCTGTCAGCGACGTAGGTTTTGCCGTTTGCGATCATACTAGTTGCGAAGTCAATGAGAAAGGGGCTATCATCGCCTGTTGGTACACCGATAGCAATCGGGTTTGTGCCGAGGGCGCCAACCGCGCCACCGAACGCGAGAATACGTCCGCCGCCTTTTGATGCCCCACCGACTGAGATCATTCCAATGCAGCCCGATTCAGCGGCTGCTTGTGCGTATTCACCGACTCTGCCGATATGGCTGGTATGCGTGAGGGTCGCGAAGCAGGTACGTGTGCTTTTTGCCTTCTCGATGGCGCAACGCATCGCATACCGTGCTGCATAATGTCCAAAACCGCGTCTGCTATCAATATGAAGTGTGTTGTCGGTTTCTCGGATGACTTCTGGTTCAGCAGCTGGACGGATCCCCCGTTTTCAATCGCATCAAGGTAGGATGGGATACGCAGCACACCGTGTGAATCGTGTCCAGCGAGATTGGCTTTTATCAAAATCTCGGCGACATCATCAGCGATACGCCGGGGGGTATCTGCTGCGACAAATAGGTTTCTTGTGAACGTCTGGAGCGCCGGGGCTTCAAATATATGCCTCTTCATTTTTTAAATTTTCCTTGCGGTTCGCTGAGGTCGGACTGTCCTTAACGTATCGTTACCGTATATCCGCCCGCAATTTCATTACGGGCTACGGGGTTTGCAACCTCAACCTCTGCCGGTTAATTGCGCCTCTAATTTCCTTGACGGTTCGGTGAGGTTAAGTTTCTAATTCCACTCAGCAAATTTACGGGGGAGACGATAAAGCCGCTTGTCGTTTTCTTGAACAATGTCTTCGCCGATGGAAACCCCGAGTTTGTCTGCACACACCTGAAGTTGATTGTAAATGGTATGCGGTATTTCAATACCCTCCACTAACCTTTGGGTCCGGGAGCGGTATTCAAAATCCCCTGGAACTAATACCTCGTCAAAGCCAGGTGCAGGGGGTGTGGATTTAATGCCATCTAAGAAGGCACGTACACCTTTCTGGTATTCATCGATAGGTGTGAAGACGTTGACATCAACAGCTTGCATGAAAATGCCGTTCATCGAACCTTGCTCCACATCAAATGTTCCTGCCAATCCACCAAGGAGGCATGTAAACATGGCGAGTGCGTAGCCTTTGTGTTTTCCGAATGCCAGGAGAGAGCCACCGTCGTAGAAGTCAGCCGGTTTGACGCTCGGATTCCCATCTTTATCAAGGATACACCCTTCCGGTAAGTCGATGCCTTTGCTTCGAGCGACCTGAATTTTTCCTTCGGCGACCATACTCGTGGCGTAATCCACGATAAACGGGCTGTCATCTCCGGTGGGTACACCGATAGCAATCGGGTTGGTGCCGAAAGCACCTTCTGTACCACCAAAGGGCACCGTTGGTCCTCTGCCTCTACCGCCGCCACCGACGGTGATCAGCGAAATACATCCTGCTCTTGCTGCTTCTTCAGCATATTCGCCGAGACGTCCGATGTGTCCTGTATTGCGGATGCTGACAGAGCAGGAGGCGGCTGTTTTTGCCTTCTCGATGGCTTTCTTGATACACCAGCGTGAGGTGTAGTGTCCGAAGCTGCCTTGTCCATCAACGCTCAGGGTATTTGTGGTCTCTGCGAGGAGCGCGGGTTCAGCTGTTGGCTTTAGGGATCTGCCCTCAATGCCACGCAAATAGGCAGGAATACGCAGGACACCGTGAGAATCGTGTCCAGCCAGATTGGCATTGAGAAGGATTTCGGAAACATCTTCTGCGATGTGCCGGGAGACACCGGCAGCGACAAATATATTGCGTGAAATTGCGTGGAGATGCGGAGCCTGAAAGATATGTGTCTTTTCCATATATTTGGGTCCTTTGACGATATAAAGCTGGTTAAGAGCATCGGAGATTCTTAAAAACTATGTTCTTATTTTATGGTATCCGCTTTTTTTGTCAAGCGAAAAAGAGCCCCGTAACGGACATTTCGCGTCGGTTCTCGGTAAATGAGTGGCAGGTTATTGGCTGTCGGTAGGAGGCTCGGCGAGGTTGGGAACCTCGCCTACCTGTCTTAGGGAAGATGCCCTATAGAAATTCCACTTTCCGTAACCATGGACGAGAACCCAAACGTCATTCAAAACCGATGCGGTCTGCAGCTGCAGGGGGACGGGTCGGAAACTTCGTCGCTTCTAAGGCCGATTCAGGTACATAACCGGAGTAGTCAGAGATCCCCCCATGCGTCAATGCATAGACCACAACGTTTGTCATGAAACGATAGACACCCGGTGAATAATGGACGCTACGCGTCGGGAGACTGATAGACTCCATTGCACACATGTAGTCGCGCCGAACAACAATAACGGAAAGTTTCTCACCGACGGAGATACCTTCAAGGAAGTTCCGTTTCGGTGGACGTGTACCCCACCAGAAGACATCGTATCCCACAGGGGGGCCCCCCATTTCATAGAAGTTATTGTAAATCTCGTGATTGTTGGAAATCCGTTCAACGTGATATTCAGGCATAACGTAGCGCATCTGTGCAAGGAAAAGTCGTACCATTGCTTGTGCGGGGGCGTTCACGCCGCAATCATCAAAGACAAGAAATCCGCCTTTTTCAACGAGGTATCGACGTAGACCTGCCGCTTCAGCCTCTGTGAAACGCCCCTCTATTTTGCTTGCATTGTATCCGTTCCCGAGGAGATCGCGGCTGCGCGCGAGAGATGGATCATGTCCCGTCAGAAAAGTGAGCGGTGTTTTGCAGAGATTTGTGTCGGTCAGCTTCAACCCGCCACCTTCAACGTTCATATCGGTTTTAATTTTTGTACGCTCATTGAGCCACTTCGCTAACGCGTTGAGGGACGAAGCATCAGCCCACCAATCAGACAGATGGTGCCGGATCCGTGTAAAGCGGAACACGCCTTGGATGTCTTTACCTTTACCGATGACGCGTCCACCGGGTTCGCCTCTGGGCAGGGGCGGTACTTTAACGTTACCGAGGGTAATGTTTTCAACGACATCATCAAGCGCATCGCGCGCTGCACCAACGTTCTCGACCATGGAAAGTCCGAGGGGACGCTCAAAAGTAATTGTCAACCGTCCAGCGATACCGCGGAAAACACGCTTCGGTCGAGTAGCGGACACGGGCACTACAGGCGAAGAGAATGCTAAGGCATTTGGAGAATCTGACACCGGGAGGTCAATGTGTGTTTTACCCGTCGGTACTGCGGAACTCAGTGTAACCACCCTTGGGATGTTCGGATCAATGGGGGCTTCTACTTTGATGGGCTGCTCTGAAAATCTGATGACCCGCACCTGTTGAAAATCTGACTTTTGGACTGTCACACTCACTACACGGGGCTGGACTTGCACATATCCGATCTCAATGTTTCGCGTTGCGACAGGCTTAATAACCGATTTCACTACGGGTCTGCCTACTATAGGCTTGGGCGGCACTTTGGGGCGGAACACTTCAACATCTATTAAGTCCTTGACGCGTTCCGTTTGTGTCACCAGATAAATTCCAGCAACAAAGACAATAGCGGCGTGAAACATCAATGCAATCATAAAAGCGTACGGGGTTGCTTTTCTGTTCATTTGCTCTTACCTCCAAAGCGTAAAACTGTTGATATGAAGGTAGGAGCAATTTCTGTGCCAATGGCAAAACGGTGGATTTGGGGAGAGATCTGTGGATTTAAGGAATCAAACTGCCCGAAAAAGGACACGCAACTGCACAAAACGGGACTCTTTTGAGGGCTTTTAGAGAGGGCTACCCTCTATAGAGGGTGCGCATCTGTTCGATGACTTTCGGCAATTTGGCAATAACGGCATCAATTTCGGCTTCAGTTGTGTTCCTACCAAGCGAAAAACGGACGGTGCCTTGTGCTAATCTCGGGGGTAAGCCGAGCGCCGCAAGCACATGGGACGGTTCTATAGAACCAGAGGTGCAGGCGGAACCCGTCGAGACACAGATGCCTTCCATGTCTAAGCGTAAGATGAGACTTTCGCCTTCGACAGATTCAAAGGAAACATTCAGCGTGCCGGGTACGCAGTGGCCAGGATGTCCGTTGTAGTGAAGTCGATCGATGTGGGCATCTAAGCCTTCGCGAAGACGGTGCGTGAGTCCGCTTAGATGGGCAGCATAAGAAACTTGTTCCTGTTTGGCAAGGTCGGCTGCGGTTCCAAGCCCGACAATAGCAGGAACGTTCTCGGATCCGGCGCGCCGGTTGCGTTCATGCGAACCGCCATGGACAAGGTTGGCGAGGCGGGTGCCGCGGCGGATATAGAGAACACCAATGCCTTTCGGGGCGTAAATCTTGTGTCCAGAAAAGGCAAGGAGATTCACGCCGAGTTCCTGAACGTTCATCTCCAATTTACCCACGGATTGCACGGCATCGGTGTGGAGGGGAATATCGTGCTCCTGTGCAACTTCGCATATCTCTTCAAGCGGTTGGATGGTCCCATTCTCGTTGTTGACATGCATGATGGAGATAAGGATTGTGGTGTCGCGGATCGCCTCGCGGAGTTGTTCAACGCTTATCCGTCCATATCTATCCACAGGAAGGTAAGTTACCTTGAAACCGCGTTGTTCCAAATACTGACAGGTATGCAAAACTGCATGGTGCTCCACAGACGAGGTGACGATGTGCTTCCGTTTACCGCGACTCTTTTGCAATTCGGTTAAGCCTTTGATGGCGTGGTTATCTGCCTCTGTACCACTACCGGTAAAGACGATTTCACTCGGGCTTTTGGCACCGATGAGTTCAGCGACCTGTTCGCGCGCGGTGTCAATAGCGGTGCGTGCTTCGCGTCCATAAGCATGGATGCTGGAGCCGTTGCCGAATGCCTCGCTGAGATAGGGCATCATTGCGTCCCGGACCTCGGGACGGAGCGGCGTCGTTGCGTTGTAATCTAAGTAGATACGTTGCATATTTTTGTCCATGTGGCGATCTGGAGAAGATCACTCGTAAGTCCGGTAGTTCAGAAAGGTTATCCGATTCGCGGTGATATTAATATTTGGAACGGATTCCCGTTGGCTGCCTCGTCTGTTGGCATCTAAAAAAGAGAGATTGAGCGTATGATTGCCTGCGGGGAGCGACATCCGTACCACAAAAATTTGATTCGGTAACGTTTTCCACGAGCGCGTATCCGCCTGCTCCGTCACAACGCCAGCAAGGTTTACAAGTAGCCCTAACGCTTTATTTTCCTTATTCGCTTTTCGGTAGAGCACATATTTCCCGATAGCTCGAGCTAAGGTTCGCAAGAGAATAATGGGACGTTCCGCATGGAAAGTCTCTATGGCGGTGCTTTCTATGTCTGCCACAAGCGTGCCCCTCTTTTGACTTTGCGCCGCTGTCACCTCGATTCCTGCAAAGCGCGGACGGAGGGAGCCGATTGTAGGTATCGCAACGCGTAGGAGATATTCCAATTCAATGTCTTTATAGAGCCTTCCTTCACGCTGCATGAGCCTTGGAACAAACGTTTCATCTTCCACATTGTCTGTCTTGAGTATCGGGAAGGTCAAAGCTGCCTCACTTTTAGGTGGCACGTAACCCGTTTCATAAAAGAGAATCAGTTCACCAGTATTTTCAAGGCGCGGTGGTGGGGTGCCGTATTGTTGTCGGTAACGCTCAAATTCATCGGTAAATCCGAGTTTGTGAGTCAATCGCACGAGCGAACTTCCGATGTTATCTGGCATCTCCACCCCGGTTTTCGCCGCTGTGTTTTGATAGTACACTGCGGCTTGCCTGTAGGAGATGTAGGCATCATTCCATTCGCCCGCGGCTTCAAAAACCATACCAGAGAAGTAAGCGAGGAACCCAGCACCGAAAAAGTCGTACGTATCATCGCTTTTGAAGTAGTCTATGAGGGCTGTAGCGCGTCGGCATTCTACCAAGGCACCTTCTAACTGACCGCGATAGACATAGTTGAGTGCCCGATAGTAGTGGCTGAAGAGCCGCTCATATCCGGTTCCAGCATACGGACGCAATTTGTCGGAAGTAACCAGTGAAGTTACCTCTTTTGAAACGCTCTTCGTATAGCGATCCTCGGCGATATCTCCGGCTTGATCAAAGGCTGCACTGCTCTCAGGGAAGTGGTCGGCATAATGGGCAACGAGTCCAAGTTCAAACAAAAAAGGGATATCAGAATTTTTCGGTGCGTGTTTCTGAAGATAGGTGTGGGCATCCTCTGGCTTGCCTGTTTCTAACGCTATTTCGACCTCTTGAAACTTATAGCCGCCACACCCTATCAGCAGAGCAACAATAAGAAGGGCGGGAAGTGTTTTGACCATATATCTTTGCCGTTTTTGAAGGAATCGTAGTGAACGGGCGCAAGGGCCCGTTCAAACGAAGCCTCAATAGGGGCGAACTCCACCGAAACATCTCTATCGAGACGCGGTGTGGAGATTGCTCTCACATTTTAAACTTGTCCCGTCCGATAAACTTTTTCAGTTTTTTGTTACCGATCCAAATCTTTTCGTTTGTTTCAATGTTTGTCAACGTAAGGTCTGTCTGGTAGAAGATGACTTGGTCTCCGCCTTCTCGGTCTTCGATGGTATTGATTTCGCCGGTCATCATATAATCTGCACCGAGTTCTCGCCCCATCCGCTTAACGGTTTCGAGGGCAGCGAATTCTCCTTGGGCGGCACGTTCCTCGCGAATTTCGCCGCGTTCGCTTGCCCCTGATACTGTGCGGACTTTCCCGGAGTTGATAAATGCCCGCTCAATATCGGTTATAAAGGTAGCTACAGGAATATGCTCCATGCTCTTATTGCGGATACCTCCGACAATCACGACGGGTTTCCCGGCTGCGCTTATGCCGTGGTCGTTAATCCAAGGATGTGTCAAGCAGTCGCCAATAATCTCATCGGCGACCATACGGGAATCCGCGTCGTTCCAACGTCCTGACAAATCAATCGTGGTATCAGCATCAACGCGAGTGACCTGTTTAGAGGCACCGCAACCGCTAAAAATGATTATACTCATGAAAACGGTGTAAATTGCCAATCTGTATACGACAGACTTGGGCACCGTCAAAATTTTAAACATCAGATGTACTCCTTGCTGTAAGGGTCAATTTTGGGTATCGGTTTTCAGTGAAAGCGGGTTTTCGTGCGTACTCAGCTGCTCTTAACTAATAACTGACAACCGATAACTGTGGTAAATTTTACAATTACTTTGACATGATTGACAACACCCAACCCCTTCCCCCCTTATCAGGCGGGCGGGAATCTCATTTTTCCGGTAAGAGGGCAGGGCTTGTAAGTGTAGCTTATTTCTATAATCCACCCTAATCGTCAGAAATCTAGGTCGACTTCTTGAACAATTTTTTCAACGAAGGTATCAAGCGCCATCGCGCCGATGTCGCCTTCATCTTGACTTCGGACACTCACGGTGCGGTTTTCCTGTTCACGCCCACCGATAATGAGCATATAGGGGACGCGTTGCAAACGGGCAAGGCGGATTTTCGCGCCAATTTTGTCGTCGCTATTATTTAATTCAACACGACACCCCTTTTGTGATAGCAACCGGTGGACCTCTGTGGCGTAGTCAACAAAACGTTGACTGATCGTCATCACAACACACTGGATGGGAGCAAGCCACGTCGGAAAAGCCCCCGCATAGTGCTCAATGAGCATGGCGATGAAACGTTCAAAACTCCCACAAATCGCACGATGGATAACGACAGGGCGCTTCTCGGATCCATCGGGGGCAACATAGATGAGTTCAAACCGTTCGGGGAGTTGGAAATCGAGTTGAACAGTGGCACATTGTACATCTCGGTTGAGTGAATCGCGCACCTGAAAATCGAGTTTGGGACCGTAAAACGCTGCTTCGCCGGGATCTATACTATATTCAATCTGATTGTTTTTTAACACACTTTCAAGCATCGTTTCCGCACGATTCCATACGTCCACATCGCCCATGAATTTATCAGGATTGCGGGTACTCAAATCGCACCGGAACGGCAAATCAAACGTGCCATAGATACGGCTGAAAAGCCCCAGAATCCGCTCATATTCATCGGCAATTTGGGCTTCGGTAACGAAGTTATGCGCATCGTCTTGACACATCTGACGGACACGCGACAAACCGGTGAGTGTACCAGTGGCTTCGTTGCGATGCAACACGCCTTGGTCGTGTAGCCGGTAGGGCAAATCTCGGTAGCTGTGGCGCGCACTTTTATAAATCAGCATGTGTGCCGGACAGTTCATTGGCTTCAGTGCACTCACTGATCCACCATCCTCGCTTTCAATGAGGAACATATTTTCTTTGAAGTGCTCCCAATGGCCAGAAGTTTCCCAGAGACTACTGTCGTAGATGAGCGGTGTCCGTACCTCCTGATACCCCTCACTGCTATAGAGTTTCCGCACCTTTTCAGACAAGAGATTGTAGATGAACGCGCCTTTGGGAAGCCAAAAAGGGCTACCCGGAGATTCGGGGTGCATCTGAAAGAGTTCTAATTCCCGTCCTAATCTGCGATGGTCGCGTTTGGCGGCTTCTTCGCGTTGTGTTAAGTATGCCCGAAGATCGGCTTTGGTCCCCCATGCGGTGCCGTAAATCCGTTGTAACTGCTCGCGATTGCCATCACCGCGCCAATAGGCTCCAGAAACGCGGAGCAGTTTGAAATACCGGCATTCGCCTGTTTTTTCAACGTGTGGTCCTTTACAGAGGTCGGTGAAATCACCGTTGTGATAGATAGAAACACCTTCGTCAGCAACGCCTTCATCAGTGGCGTTGACTTCCCGATCAGAGATCCCGTCGATTAATTCGAGTTTGAATTTTTGGTCTCGTTCACCGAACCATTCGCGAGCCTCGTCGTAGGTCCAGATCTCGTGTTGGAAAGGCACATTGGATTTAATCATTGCCTTCATGTGCTTTTCGATCTCAGGAAAATCGTCGGGCGTAATGGGGCGGGGCACCTCCATATCGTAATAGAACTCGTTCTCAATCGGCGGGCCGATTGCAAGTTTAACGGTACGTTCGCCAGCTGGAAATAGTTGTTGAACGGCATACGCCATGATGTGCGCGGTTGAATGGCGTATGCATTGTAAGTAGTCTTCAGGTTGATTAGATTCACGCATTGGGATCTACTCTCACTATGTCGATTCGTGGGTTTAAAAATTGTTGACAATAGACTTAACGGATTTTTTCGGGCACTGTTTACACCTAATTATTCTACACCATCTGACGGCGAAATGCCAATTATTTTTCCAAACGGGTAGCAGAACAGTTTTGGTGTTAAAGGTAAGAGGGGCCGCCAAAAGTCGAGCCTATAGGAAGAATGGAAACGTGGAAGACAGGCGTTTCGGTGTCTGTCTGAATTAGAACTTGCAGGATCTTATGATTTTTTGAGTTGTTGAGCACTGTATTGGTTAGCCGGCAATGAAAGGTTCCCCGACTACGAGCGAGCGTTAGTGACATCTGAGAGAATCGGTATAGGGGCGAGACTGGGAACGGGGAAGAGAAAAATGGGCGGTACAGGACTTGAACCTGTGACCTCTTGCATGTCAAGCAAACGCTCTAGCCACCTGAGCTAACCGCCCGTTCTTGGAAAGAGAGCCATGGAGGTGGCGGTCGGAATCGAACCGACGAATAAGAGTTTTGCAGACTCTGGCCTTACCACTTGGCTACGCCACCCGAAGATGATGGAGCGGGAGACGAGATTTGAACTCGCGACTTCCACCTTGGCAAGGTGGAGCTCTACCACTGAGCTACTCCCGCACCTTTTTATCAACCTGTGCAGAAAAGATGCTTACGGATCTCGAAAGCGTATATAGTTTACCATACTTGCGATTGAATGTCAAGTTAATTTTTCAATTAAAATAGCAAAAACTTAAATTTTTGTCAACCATTTTTGACAAATTTTCAGAGTTGTTCCTCTATCCAATCATCACCGTGCGCGGGATTGTAGATCAGTCCCTTCCTTATGTCAACGCAGAGGTCAAGGTCTTCCCATGCATCCCTAACCCCTGCCTGTACCAAAAACGTATCGCTTAGAGTTGCGAGTTTGATTTCAGTTGGACGTCTCATTTTTGGGCTCTTGTTTGAAGGTTAGGTCCGGTAATCCGCATTGATTCGGATATAATCGTAGGAGTAATCGCACGTCCACATCGTTATTTCAGCGGTGCCAGCACGGAGATCAACAGTAATCCGTACCGGATCTTGTGCAAACAAGGCAGTTGCTTTGTTCTCATCGTATCCCGCATCCATTCCATCTTTGACGAGTTGGTAATCGGCGAGCCAGACGTTTACCTGATAGGGATCAAATGCCGCGCCGGACTTACCGATCGCCATCATAATCCGTCCCCAATTGGCATCGTTAGCAAAAACAGCGGTTTTGACGAGCGGAGACTCAGCGACAGCACGGGCTGCTTTCTCGGCATCCTCTCGGTTTTTGGCATGTTTGACGACCACCTCAACAAGTTTGGTCGCGCCTTCGCCATCGCGAGCGAGCATCTGTACTAATTCGGTGCAAACGAACTGCAACCCTTCACAGAACGCCTCGTAATTTTCCCCGTTGGCTACAACCATGTCCGTGTTGTCAGCACGTCTTGTTGCCAAGAGAATCACGGTGTCGTTTGTGCTGCGATCGGTATCAACTGTTAGGAGATTGTAGGTATTGTCTACGACGCGATTTAAAGCAGATTGGAGCGTTTCAGCGTTGATTCGCGCATCTGTTGTCAGATAGGAGAGCATGGTCGCCATATTTGGCGCGATCATGCCAGAACCTTTGGCAATCCCACCGATCCTCACAGGGGTCCCGTCAATGTTTACCTCTACGGCGATAGATTTCGGGTGTGTATCGGTCGTCATAATACCTTCAGCGGCATCGGCACCGCCTTCGGGGCTAAGTGCGCTCACAGCGATTTGGATTCCATTTTCGATGTTGTCCATCGGTAGCTGCTGTCCGATAACACCAGTTGAAGAGACGAAAACGAGATGCACATCTATACCCAGCTGCTCAGCTGTTACGGATGCCATCCGTCTTGCGTTTGTCATACCGATTTCACCGGTGCAAGCGTTGGCGTTACCGCTATTGACGATAATGGCTTGTGCCTGCCCATCGCTCAGGTGTTCGCGGCAGACGATGACGGGTGCAGCGGTGACACTATTTTTTGTGAAGACTCCGGCGGCGACTGCAGGAGTGTCGGTAACGATGAGGGTCATATCTTTTTTATCTGTGGTTTTAATGCCTGCGTGAATACCTGATGCCCGGACACCTTGGGCGGCGGTGATTCCCCCCGCTATTCGTTTCATTTATGTGAACGCTCCTTGGAAATTTATAGGGTAAAGTTTCAGATTCGGTTTCGCTGAGCTGCACACCCTAATACGTTATGCTACAAACTGGCAACTTGGGTTAAATTTTAACACATCGGGGAGGTATTCTCAAGCGGTGTTTGGTTGAACGTTAGAGAATCCAGTTGTCATGAGCGGTCGTTGCTGTTTAATTTGTTTTCGACAATTTTCCTTTCCGCTGTCGTCAAGCCGTATAGGTTATAGACCAACTTATCGATTTCTCGTTCTGCTATAGACATGTCAGCTTCTGGATCCTCCTGCTTTGCCGCCATCATCCGTTCTGCTAATTCAATAATAGGTTGCTGTTCTTTAGGGGTTACGATAGGTATGGGTATCTTACCGCCATAGTATTTTCCAAAATGCATAGTCCTAACAGCAGAGGCAAAAATAAATTTGTGGGCGTACCAATTGATCAGCGTTGAATTGAGAAGAGCCGAAATAAAAACCGGTGAGGTGTTTCTATCCGTAAGGACAGTATTTGTTACTGTATTTACACTTAATACGTCCCCTGCCTGGTCGGCTGTTGCCATAATTTTGATGTGCGGCTTTGGCTCTGTAATATGTGCTATAATGTCCTGTGTCATCACCTTCGGTTGCCGTAAAAATTCCAATCTTTGTATTAAGGAATCCCGAATCTTCAGCGGCGCGAAATCTTCGGAGTTTACAAAACCCTTAACCCCATTAGTTCCATAACGAATGATGTTGGTCCCGCCAATCATTGGCACATCACCCGACTCGCTCAGTTTGCTTTGCCACGGTAAACCCTGTTTTGTATCAGAAATGCCTTGCAGCAAGGTTCCAATGTGCTTCACCTTTAAACCGAGTTGAACTTCTTCACGGGAAACCCCACATATCCACGTCTCAAACTGTTTGGCATACGAGCAACAAATACGGGTTTTCCCAATAAATCTTCCCTTGATAAATTGATAGGCTTCATAAAACCTTTCTGTGTAGCAGGTGTCATAGATGAAAATGACTTGCTCCAGTTTGACCCCTTCAAAAGCCTCCCCTACCTCAACCAAAACACGCGTTTTTTCCAACAGTGCAAAAAATAGACCCTGCCAACTTTCAACGAATAACAGCGACTTTGGCACTATGAAGGCAAGCACACCCTCTGACTTCATCAAACGGTTTTTAGCAATGTCTATGAAAAATGCTGCACTATTGTTATTGTTCCCAGCATCTCTCACAACCGCCTTCAAGTGGACTTTTTCGTCTGAGGTAAGCTCGGCTCCATACGGTGGATTGCCGACGATCGCATCAAAGCCTGGGTTTTCCAATGCATTTCCCAGTTCGTCTCGAAAGACTTCTGGGAATTCAATCTCCCAGTGAAAATAGCGATAGTGTTCTGCTAATTTTTGTGCTTTTTGATAACCCGGAAGGTTAGAAAAATCTGCCACCCTCTGTGATTTCAGAGCATTGAGTATGTTATGGTAATCACCGCGCTTGGTCTCATTGCCAAAATAGACACTCAACCAGAGATTCGCAACTTTCCGATGTTGATTAAGTCTCCGTTGGGCTTGTTGGAGTTCTTGCTCCATAATATGAATATCGTCAGCAGTTTGACTTTCCATGCCGTCAATTACAAGATAGTGTCCGACTGCTTCAGAGACAGTATCGGTGAACCCGAAATCCATATTGAAAGCAGGTTGGGGTGTTTCATGAGAACGGCGAGACTTCTTGAGTAAGGGTAAATTCGCAAGCTGCGCGATGTTTGCTCCAATCAGCGAATTTCCACATCGGATATGGTGATCCAGGAATGAAAGCGGTTTACCTTTTGACATCGTGTGAAGCCAGAGAGATACTTTTGCCAACTCTACTGCCATCGGGTTTCTGTCCACACCATAGATACACGTTTCAACCACGCGCCTGCGCCAATACGCAATTTCTGTGTCGGGGCCGCCTGTTGTCATAGATGGAGCATCGTCATGCGTTGCCAGTTTCAAAGCGAGGTAGTCAATGACGCCGACAAGGAAATGCCCGCTCCCCATCGCCGGATCCAACACCTTAAGCCGGAGAATATCCTCAAACCCTTTGCGATCGCACATCGGATCCAGTGCGTTTTCAACTATTGAACGCACAATCGCATCAGAAGTATAATAACTGCCACTCGCCTGTCTAGCGCTTTTGTTTTTCTCTAATTTTACCCTTCCGGGCTGACGCTGCACTATCGGCTCATATTCAAGGATCCCTTCATAAATATTGCCCAAATGCTGAATTGCCAAATCTTGGTAAGCAATACGATCGCGTTCTTGCGTCCGAGTCAATGTATCAATGATTTTCGCGAGAGCCCGGTTGCCCATCTTCTTCTCTTCCAGAAATTGATGGTGTGTCGGGTTGAAAAGACCGCCATTGTATTGAGGAATGCTCTCCTCCCACCCTTTGTCTATAAGGGTAAACAAAGTTTGAAGCCGACTCCAATAATCCGTTCGTAACTCAGGAACGATGGAATTATTATCCAACGCATCATGTATATCAGTGGCAATTGCTTCTAAACTATACTCTACTTGGTATTTAGGATTCTCAAGCGGGAGTAATCCTCTCCCCTCAGCATACAGGACGAATAATAGGCGATAAAGCAGAATGAGACAATTTTCGTGTATTTCCGCTACATCAGAATCAGCGGCGGTTAAATTGTTCCCTTGATAGTCTAAAAATCCGTTGATCAGTTCCTCCAAGGCTAAGTATATCCTGCCTCCGAGATCATCTGAAACTGAAACAGTATAACGTATACTACCCGACAACACATCATCCAGGAAAGTGTGATTGGAGGTATGCGGAACGAACGCCTCATGCCGAAAAAAATAGTAAAAATACCGAAATGCGTCTATATCTTCATCGGTCAGCATCTTTTCAAGGTTAACTTCGTAAAAACTATCCAGCTTATAACTTGTGTCGCGATGATAAAGCCGCCATAACTTTCCACTCGTAAGAAGTCCCCATGTGAGCCCGGATGTCCGAATATAGGAGTCAATCTGATAGTTGGGGTTGGCATTAGAAAAGGGATCTCCGCCTCCCACTAACTTCTTATCAAGGTTGCGGGTCCACGCCTTCGCGTCGCCGACAGCGACGGCTGTAGTAAAAAAGGCATTTGTATTAATCTGTGGATGGGCTCTATCCAATGATGCTTGATTTGCAAAAAAGGCATAATCTGGCTGCTTGGCACCTGAAGAGGTAGCTAGTCTCGGCTGCACGCCAAAGACATGTCCGAGTATTTTCAGCACCGGTCGGATGAATTGTTCCTCCGTTTGTGCCTCATTCAAATTCTCAGCAAATCCAGCTATAGAAGTATGAAGTTGTTTAATTGGCTCATAGACAGATTCCAATGTATCCGATGCCTGATTTTTTACTACGTTCTCAAGATGATAACTGGAAAATAAAGCGTTGTTGAAGGGTGATGCCATTGTTTTTTATTTCCACGCGAATATTTTGAAAGTGGGTCATGCCTCACAGAAATTGTCGCCAAATTATTGGTAACCTGAGTTTGGAAAAAAGGTTTCGTGCGTATCGTAGGGGCGAGGTCGTCTCGCCCGTAGCGGTTAGGAGCTCTAACCCCTACGAAAACTTCACAGCTTCTTCGCATGCGCTATCTATCATTAGACCACAAATAGATAGGTAATGTCAAGTGAAATATGAAGGATAAGCGTTCATCGCGACGACATCCCAATCCTAAAGGATTGGGTTTTGTAGCGGGGATTTAGGATAAGCACTTAATTTGCAAATCCTATAAAGCTGAATTGTCTATTTTAACTCATTAGTCACTTCTCGATCGGAATGTTTCTGGATTTTCCCTTGACATTGGATTGGGTATGGGTATAATAAATTCAAATCTTAGCAAGACTTACGCACTTGTTTGTGACTATAGCACGCTCTGTCCGATGGAAAGAGTTGAAAAACAGAGACGTTTTTGTGGCCCCCGTAACGGGTTATGCTACAAAAGAACACTTTGCGTAAGTCCTATCTTAATTGATTTATCAACTTCGGAATTTGGAGATGAACTATGGCGAAAATACGGATGGCACAGTACGGGACGAAACATGGGCACGCAGCCGGGAAGCTGCAGGCGATGCTTGTGAATCCTGATGTTGAAGTTACTGGGGTTTTTGAACCGGATGCAGCGCAGCGCGCCAAACTACAAAACGATGGCGGCAGATTTGCAGATGTCCACTGGTACACGGATGCCGCGGAAATGCTGAATGATGACACTATTGTCGCAATCGCTTCGGAAGGGAATAATGCCGAAAGTTTGGATCAGACTGAGGAGATTGTGAACGCGGGTAAACACGTCTGGTATGACAAACCTGCGGGTGAAAACTGGGAGCAGTGGCAGCGAGTTATCAATACTGCTCAAGAAAAATCTCTGCTTGTGCAGATGGGGTATATGTTGCGGTACCACTCCGCCTTCAGACAGGTCGCCGAGTGGGGGAAATCCGGCTTTTTAGGGAATGTTTTTTCCGTTCGCGCCCATATGTCAACTAATATTCCTCACGAATCACGCGAGCGCATCAGTGAACACACCGGCGGCATCTTTTTTGATTTAGGTGGACACGTCCTTGATCAGGTATTGTGGCTCCTGGGACGCCCGGAAAAGGTGACCGCTTTCCTCCGAAACGATGGCGATTCTGTCGAACCTTTCAAAGATAATACATTGACGGTGTATGAATTTGAAAAGGCGCTGGCGTTCATATCTATTTCGGCTTTGGAGCCACGTCCAGCCGCCCGCAGATTTGAGGTTTACGGTAGTGAGGGAAGTGCTATCATTGTTGAACCCTTTGAGCCGGGGGTGAAGATTCGCCTCTGCTTAGAAACAGCAAAAGACCGGTATGTAGCGGGTGAACAAGTTGTAGAGATAGATGGTGAGAGCCGGCAACGCACCTATGAATTGGAGCTTGCGGCATTTTTGGCAACGATTGCGGGGACGCAACCTCCGGATCGTCCAGTATCACATGAATTGCTGGTGCAGGAGACGCTTTTGCGGGCAACAGGGGTTATAGCGGATTGAAGGGAAGGGCGATAAAAAAGGCGCGCGTGAAGCGCGCCTGAGCATTTGACGGAAAGTGCGGAGAGCAATTAATCCTCGAGTCCGGCGGCCCATCTGATACATCCAACAATATGTTTGTGGAACCATTTTTGGTCCCAGAGTTCATCAGGATGACCGAGTGCGGTGTACATCACGCGGCCTTGACCGTATGTATGACACCATCCGAGTGCGTAATCGTGGTCTTCACGGTTTCCGCGAGTGAGATCGATGGAGGCGTTGTCCAAGCGCATGAGTACGCGTGTTTTGTTGCGATCCCAGTTTTTGAAGGTATAAATTTCATCGACGACTTTGAAGCTACTGCCGAGCATGCGGGTTGCGGGGTGGTTGGAATCCTCGACGATAACATTCACTTCTTCGTGCCATGGGTGTCCAGCAAAATAGCCGCCGAGCATCTGGCCGTATTCGGGCCAATCGTAGCAGGTATCCGTTGCGTTATGGATACCAAAGAAGGCTTTTCCGTTGCGTACGAAACTGAGAAGTGCCTCTTTCTGTGCATCGTCAAAGGGTAGATTACCGGTGGTTGCGAATGCGACCAGGTCCTGTTTTTCAAGATTTTTAGCGTTTATCAGTTCGCAACGGTGCGTTGTGACGACGTTCCAACCGTTTTCAGCACCAAGTTGCTTCAGTGTGACCTCAGCATTCGGTAGATACGTGTGCTCAAAACCAGCAGAATGGCGCAACATAAGAATGTTCATAAAAAACTCCTTTTAATAACTGTCAGCAATTGGCAATTAGCGATTAGGGGGTTCGCTGAGCTCACTACCGGTCAGCAGTAACCCTTAGGGGCTGACTGTCAACTGCTAATAGCTGATTTATATTATTATACAAAATTGAAAGAAAAAATGTTAAACTATTTGGTGGTATATTGTAATATTGCGAATGCCGCACGTTCGCGTTAATCCCGTTATAGAAAGTTGAGATTCCGAGAAAATAAAATTGTATCAATGAGGAGGACGAACATGCGATTTTTGAAAAAAGGCGACACAAAAAAAACCAAACCCGCATCAGCTCCGACAGCAAAGCAACATCCAGAGCTACAGGTCATCAGCGGTTCACAAATTCCTGGGGGGCAAAGGCAACAGCCGAGTCCACAACAACAAACTCCACAACAGAACATTACTTTACCGAATATAAAACATAAAATCGCCGTTGCAAGCGGAAAGGGTGGTGTGGGGAAATCGACTGTCGCCACGAATATTGCGATTTCACTGGCAAACGCCGGGGCGAAAGTCGGTTTGATGGACGCAGATGCCTACGGTCCGAGTATCCCGACGATGATGGGGATCCAAGAACGCCCGCGGACAAGTCCGGAACGCAAACTCATCCCGTTGGTTCGGCATAACATTAAACTGATGTCTATCGGGTTCCTAGTGCCGGAAGCACAAGCGATGATCTGGCGAGGGCCCATGCTACACAGTGCGATCCGTCAATTTTTGAGCGACGTGGAGTGGGGCGAACTCGACTATCTGATTATCGACCTACCCCCGGGAACGGGAGATGTCGCTCTCACCTTAACGCAAGCGATCCCGTTAACTGGAGCAGTTATCGTCACAACGCCTCAAGACGTTGCACTTGCGGATGTCCGGCGAGGGATCGCTATGTTTGAACGCCTCGATGTCCCGATTCTGGGGATTATAGAGAATATGAGCTATTTCCTCTGCCCGCATTGCACTGAAAAAACTGAGATTTTCAGCGCAAATGGCGGTAAAAATACAAGTGAGCGGTTTGGCGTTGCGTTCTTAGGGCAAATTCCGCTTGACGCTGAAGTCTGCACTGCAGGGGACCTCGGGGTTCCGATTGTCGCTGGAAATCCGGGGTCGCCGCAATCGGAAGCCTTTGCGGGGGTTGCGAACGAGTTAGAGCGGGTTCTGGCGGAAAGCGATGTGGACGATGAATTGACGATTCTGTAACAAGCCTATGAGGGGGAGCTATCTCAGCAATTTACCGACAAGCCCTCATATTTTTAGACAAAGAGGATTGCTATGAACGCAACACTCCGAGCGTTTGGGCTGTTCTGTTTCGGGTTGTTTGCCCTTTCCGTTGAAGCCAAGATCGTCTATACCGTCAACGGCGACATTTTCGTCAGTAACGATGACGGGTCTCGCCGGCGTAGACTCACACAACACACCACGGCTTTAGACGTGAACCCGCGCTGGTCGCCCGATGGCACACAAATCACCTTTAATAGAGATCTGAACAAGTGGGATCAAACCACGGCAGAGATCTTCGTGATGAACGCCGACAGCACCGACCCACAGCGGCTCACCTATAACAACGCCATCGATGGGGCACCGGCGTGGTCTCCCGATGGCACCCAGATAGCCTTTACGAGTGCCCGAAGTGGTGCCTGGGAGGTGTTCGTCGTCGACGTAAAGACACACGCCGTCACCCAGATCACAACAGGGGGCAGGGAAGCAGAGTCCGCGGCGGCGGATTGGTCTCCCGATGGCACGCAGCTGACGTTTGAACGTTTTATCCCCGTTGCCAATGGGCTCGCCCCGAAAAATATATACATCATGGATGCCGACGGACACCGTCAACGCCCGATACTCCCCGATCCGCCACGGAATGGGCCGCTCACGTCAAAATACTATCCGCGGTGGTCAGCAGACGGACTTCGTATTCTCTTTTATGAACATGGGGAAAACGTCAACCATCTCTGTATCAAACGGATCGGTGGATCTAAACAGAAACTCACCGCGATCAATCGACGGCTCGGCGACACCTTCTTGATTGCTGGTGCCAGTTGGATGGAAGGGGATAACGCAGTCCTCTTTTCGTTGAAGCGGATGGATAAAAACGTGCCGAATTATGACATCTACCGTTATACCCTGGCAGCCCGGGGTCTCCAAAAGTTGCATAGTGACCCCAGCGATGAGAGGTGGCCTGACTGGATCGCCGGGGAATTGTCGGTGGCACCGTTTGGGAAGTTGACAATGCTCTGGGGAGAACTCAAGGAACGCGAATAGACACAAGGTGGCACACAATGCAACCGGCAGTAGCCAATGCACATCCGATGTCTATTAACCCCGGTAACCCCGCAAACCTGTGCCTCTAAGGGTAAAAATACAAGTGAGCGGTTTGGCGTTGTGTTCTTGCGCAAATTCCGCTTGATGCTGAAGTCTGCATCGGAAGCCTTTGCGGGGGTTGCCAACGAGTTAGAGCGGGTTCTGGCGGAGAGCGATGAGGAAGAGGACTTGACGATTCTGTAACAAGCCTATGAGGGGGAGCTATCTCATCAATTTACCGACAAACCCTTATATTTTTAGACAAAGAGGATTGCTATGAAGGCAACACGCCGAGCGTTTGGGCTGTTCTGTTTCGGGTTGCTTGCCCTTTCCGTTCAAGCCAAGATCGTCTATACCGTCAACGGTGACATTTTCGTCAGTAACGATGACGGGTCTCGCCGGCGCAGACTCACACAACACAAGGTGGCATTTGACAGGATCCCCCGCTGGTCTCCCGATGGCACCCAGATCACCTTTTACCGATACCTGAACAGTAGGGATCAAGCTACGGCAGAGATCTTCGTGATGAACGCCGACGGCACCGACCCACAGCGGCTCACCTATAACAACGCCCTTGATGTGACACCGGCGTGGTCTCCCGATGGCACCCAGATCGCCTTTACGAGTGCCCGAAGTGGTGCCTGGGAGGTGTTCGTCCTCGACGTGGAGACGCACGCCGTCACCCAGATCACAGCAGGGGGCAGGGAGGCAGAGTCCGCGACGCCATCTTGGTCTCCCGATGGCATGCAGCTGACGTTTGAACGTTTTATCCCCGTTGCTAACGGGATCGCCCCGAAAACCATATACGTCATGGATGCCGACGGGCACCGCCAACGCCCGATACTCCCCAATCCGCCACAGAATGGGCCTCCCACATTTCGGTACTTTCCCCGCTGGTCAGCAGACGGACTTCGTATCCTCTTTTATGAAGCGCGGTGGTTTCCAGACGGTGATGTCAAACGTTTCTGTATCAAACGGATCGGCGGTTCCAAACAGGAACTCACCGCGATCAATCGACGGCTCGGTGAAAACTTTATTATCAGTGGTGCCAGTTGGATGGAGGGGGATAACGCGGTTCTCTTTTCATTGAAGCGGCTGAATAAAAACGCACCGAATTATGACATCTACCGCTATACCCTTGCAACCCGGGGTCTCCAAAAGTTGCATAGCGATCCCAGCGATGAGAGGTGGCCTGACTGGGTCGCTGGGGAATTGTCGGTGGCACCGTTTGGGAAGTTGACAATGCTCTGGGGAGAACTCAAGGAACGCGAATAGACACAAGGTGGCACACAATGCAACCGGCAGTAGCCAATACACATCCGATGTCTATTAACCCCGGTAACCCGGCAAACCTGTGCCTCTAAGGGTAAAAATACAAGTGAGCGGTTTGGCGTTGTGTTCTTGCGCAAATTCCGCTTGACGCTGAAGTCTGCATCGGAAGCCTTTGCGGGGGTTGCCAACGAGTTAGGATGGGTTCTGGCAGAGAGCGATGAGGAAGAGGACTTGACGATTCTGTAATGGCAGTTAGCAGGCAGCCGTCAGTTGCCGTTTGCGATTACGAAAGCTCGTTTGCTATGATTATCAATATTAAGCCAAAAACTATATTCACGGGTGATAATTTACCCATAATGCGTGGGATAAATAGGGCTGCAGTAGATCTAATCTACCTTGATCCCCCCTTTAATAGCAAGACTAACTACGCAGCGCCTATCGGTTCAAAAGCTGCAGGGGCTGAATTCAAAGATACTTGGACACTTTCAGATGTAGATAATGCGTGGCTTGATCTGATTGAGGCGAAATATCCTGCTCTGAACCGAGTTATCCAGGCTGCGATGACGAACAGCGATAAATCTTATCTCATTTATATGGCTGCTCGGTTACTGGAAATGAACCGTATTCTGAAAGATACAGGGTCTATTTACCTTCACTGTGATCCTACAATGAGCCACTATCTTAAGTTGGTTATGGACGCTGTGTTTGGGAAAGTCAACTTTCGGAATGAGGTTGTCTGGCACTATCAGACTGGGGGTGCTTCAAAGAAACGGTATGCCCAAAAACATGACACCATTCTTTTCTATACAAAATCCGAACAATATAATTTTGATCCTTACGTTATTCCAACGCCACGCACAGAAAAGTCTCTAAAGCGGGCACAAAATCCAAAAGGATCGAGAATTTCATCGTCCGACTCAATGAAATTGCCGATGGATGTTTGGGTGGATATACCTGCCCTAAACCCCATGGCAACCGAACGCACAGGCTATCCGACGCAAAAGCCACTTTCCCTCTTAGCCCGGATTATCAAAGCCTCGTCTAACAAAGGCGATGTCGTTTTTGATCCGTTCTGCGGTTGTGCGACGACTCTCGTCGCAGCGGATAGACTCCAAAGGAGTTGGATAGGTATTGACATATCGGAAAAAGCTGCTGAATTAGTTGTTGAACGTATCAAAGCAGATCAGGGATTGTTTGAAAACATTATCAAGCGCACGGATATTCCCAAGCGCACAGATTTAGGTGATACTCTGCGATATAATCACCCGAAAAACAAGACCTTGTTATATGGAGAACAAAGCGGGAATTGTAATGGGTGTGGCACACATTTTCAAAAGCAACACCTTGAAGTTGACCATATTATCGCAGAGCGTGTTGGGGGGACGGACCACCTTGAGAACCTTCAACTGCTTTGTAGTCATTGTAACAGCGTTAAAGGAAAACGCGGGCAAGAATATCTAATGGCAAGGCTCAACAGAAATTATACGCACCATTAGCACTAAAGAGAGATTTTTTATTTTTTAATAGAATGTGTCTCTTGTAGCATAATAAAAAAATAAGGAGGAAATCGACAGATGAGTGATAAAGAGAGACAAGCATCTGAAGAAGGCTCTACTGAAGAGAAAAGCCCACCTACCCCCGAAGATAATCTTTCGGTTACACACCATAGCGTTACGATTAACGGCGAAGAGATTCGCTATACCGCGACAACTGGGACCCTCGTGCTGAAGGAGGAAACCGATACGGACGGAGAGAAAGCGACAGCGTCGGTGTTTTTTATTGCGTATACCCGTGATGATGTAGAAAATCTGTCCGAACGCCCAATAACTTTTTCCTTTAATGGAGGCCCCGGCTCCTCATCGGTATGGTTGCATTTGGGGGTATTGGGTCCGCGGTGTGTGAAACCCGATGCCGCTGGCGAATTACCCCAACCGCCGTATCAACTCAAAAACAACGAATGTTCCATTTTGGACAAAACAGATCTGGTCTTCATTGATCCGGTGAGTACCGGCTTTAGCAGAGCAGTCCCCGGGGAAGAGGCGAAACAATTCCATGGATTTAAAAAGGATATTGAGTCTGTGGGAGACTTTGTGCTTCTCTATCTCGGACGCTACAAACGGTGGGGTTCACCGAAGTTCCTAATCGGTGAGAGTTACGGCACAACACGCGCCAGTGGACTTTCCGGGTATCTTCAGGAACGGCACGGTACCTATCTCAACGGTATTATGCTCGTCTCGGTCGTTCTGAATTTCCAAACCATTCGGTTCGCGCCAGGGAACGATCTGCCCTACATCCTCTATTTGCCGACTTATGCAGCGACAGCATTTTATCACGGCAAATTGGAAGCCGATACCCAACTTGAAGCGTTCATGGACGAGGTTCGAGCATTCGCTATGGGCGATTACACGACGGCTCTCATGCAAGGTAGCGCGTTACCGGCTGAGCAACGTGCCACCATTACGCGGCAACTCGCCGAATATACCGGGCTCACGCCGGAATACATCGAACGGACAGACTTGCGCATTAACATCGCACGTTTTTGTAAGGAACTCCTCCGAGACGAAGGGAGGACGGTCGGACGGTTCGATAGCCGCTACAAAGGTATTGACCGAGATTCCGCAGGTGAGATGTACGAATACGATCCGAGCTCCGCAGTTGTTCAAGGAGCATACACCGCAATGCTCAACTACTACGTTCGCGATGAACTGGAATTTGCGTCTGACCTTCCGTATGAAATCTTGAGCAGACGTGTGCATCCCTGGGATTATGGCGATCACCAGAACGAATACGTCAATGTTGCAGATACGCTTCGGAAAGCGATGACAACCAATCCTGCGCTGAAGGTCTTTGTCGCTAACGGGTATTACGATCTGGCAACGCCGTTTTTAGCATCGGAGTACACCTTCACGCACCTCGGGCTCGATAAATCCTTACAAGACAACATCTCGATGGCTTACTATCAGGCGGGGCACATGATGTACATTGACCAAGGCGAATTGCAGAAGATGAAAAGAGACCTGGACACCTACTTTGATAACGTGCTTTCCAAGGAGTAGGTTATGAGTTATCAGAGAGAATTTGAGAAGCGATTAGCTGTGGCGGTTGTGGATGTCGGTTCGCACGGCTATCGGAATGTTCTACCCACAATGACCTTTCTTCCGGTACAGCTGAAAGCGTTGTGCGACCTTGATATAGAACGTGCCCGTATCACTGCCAAGCAGTACGGTGTTGATGCGTTTTATCCGAACATGGCAGAGATGTTTGCGAGCGAAGAATTGGATGCTGTTTTTCTGTGTGCGCCGCCGCGCCTGCACCCCGAATTGACGTGTGAAGCCTTAAACGCGGGTGCCCATGTTTGGTTAGAAAAGCCGCCAGGGATGTTTGCTGATGAGGTTTCGGAGATGATCTATCACCGAAAGGATCGCGTTGTCGTGGTTGGATTTAAAAAGGCGTTCATGCCCGCAACGCAAGTGATGAAGGTTTATGAGGCCGGGCTTCGTTCTGAAGGTGAGCCCATCCCTGTTTCGTAAAAACTGAAGCCCTTCATATCTACCTACAAAAAGAAAGGGGAACCGTGGAATACAGAAGGCTGGGGAAAAGTGGCGTCAAGGTATCTGAAATCTGTTTAGGCACGATGACCTTCGGCCACGGTGCCGACGGAGCTGAATCAAACCGTATGGTGGATCTCGCTTTGGATGCAGGGGTAAATTTTTTTGATACCGCCAATGCTTACGCGGATGGCGAATCTGAAATCCTGCTCGGTCAAGCCCTTAAGGGACGGCGGCGCGATGCTGTTGTGGCCACCAAGTTTTTCAATCCTATGGGCCCCAGCCCCAACGACTCTGGTATGTCTCGTGTTCATATCATGCAAGCGATTGACGATAGCCTTAAACGTCTACAGATGGATTACGTAGACATCTATTATATTCACCACGTTGATTTACAAACCCCATTAGAGGAGATGCTCCAAGCACTCGACGATCTCGTTCGACAAGGAAAAGTACGCTATACGGCTTGCAGTAACTACCAGGCCTGGTTATTATCCGAAGCGCTATGGCTCAGCGATACGAACGGTTGGACCCGGTTTTCTTGTTACCAACCGCAATATAGCCTCATTGTGCGGGATATAGAGCAAGAACTTGTACCACTCTGTGAACGCAAAGGGTTAGGAGTCGTCGTATGGAGTCCGTTAGCGGGTGGATTCCTCTCTGGAAAATATAAACCGGGGGAACGGACGCAGGGCGGCACACGATCCGAGGAGGGGTGGGCATACCCGGAACGCTATTTTGCGGGCAACGCCGATGAAACGTTGCAAACGCTTTTTGACGTTTCTGCTGAACTTGGACGCAGCCCCGCCCAAGTCGCGCTGCGGTGGGTGCTCGAACAGCACGCGATGACTTCCGTGATCGCCGGGGCAAGGCACGTGGGGCATCTGCGTGATAATCTCGGGGCAGCGGGGTGGCGACTTGAAGGCGAGGCACTTCAAAAACTCAACGAAGTTTCGTATCTGCCAGATCGGTACCCTGAAGCAATGGAGAAGAATATGCACGAACGACGGGATAGTGCTGTTGATATGCCGAGTTTGTAGAGCCTGTCCCTCAAAAAAGCGAACCTTTCTCTTTTACATTTGACTAAATTAGCAATATGGCGCGCATTCCAGCCAAATAATCTTCCGGGCGAAAGATAGCGAAAAGGTAATTTAGCGTCGTACTATTAAGAGGGAGGGGTTATAATGGGAAAATGGAAACTTATTGCGATTGTTGGGGTAGCTGTGCTGGCTATAGCCGGCGCGGTCATCGTAGGACGCATGGTATTTGCAACCAAAGGCGAAGCCACTAATCCTGATGCATCCGCAGTTAAAACAGCAATAGTTGAACGCGGTAATATCGCAGTCACAATTGACGCAACCGGGACTATTAAACCCTTGAATATTGTTAAGGTTAGCTCAAAAGCGAGTGGAAAGATTTTAAAACTCAATGTTGATGCCGGGGATTACGTAGAAAAAGACGAAATCATTGCGGTTATTGAAACAACCTACGTGCAAATTAGCCTGGAGCAGGCGCAAGCAGACCTGAGATCGGCGCAAGCGCGCTTACAACAAGCAGAGATCGATCTCCAGCTCCAAAAAGAGCAGTCGGCAATCCAGATTCGGCAGGCGGAGGAATCTCTCCTTGAAGCCAAACAACGCCTCATCCAACTACAGGCGGAGATTCGGCTTGAAAAGATCGCAAATGCCCGCGGAGTCATGGATGCCGAAAATAGCCTCAACATTGCCAAAATTCGGTATAAATTGCTAACTTCTGATGAGGTGCGAGATGAAAATAGACGGCGCGCGCAAGCCTCTCTGGAACAAGAAAAGGCGAACTTAGACCTCGTAACCGCCGAGCATCAAAGGAATCAGACGCTTTACGAAAAAGAGCTCATCTCCCAGGCTGCGTTAGAATCTTCACAAGCCCAGCTGAAATCGGCAGAAGCGCGGCATCGCTCGGCTGAAGAAAACCTGAAATTGGTAGAGGACCCCGCAACTGCTGCTGAACTTGAATTGGGGCAAGCCGATATTAGAAAAGCTGAATTCAATCGCCAACTCGCGACAGAACGCGTTGAAGCGGAAGCCACGCGAGATATGGACATTCAACTTCAGCAGCAACGGATTGTGCAGGCTGAGGAGGCTTTGAAACTTGCAGAAGCGAATCGGAAACAGATTGAACGTAAGGAACGTGACCTGGAGACCGCACGTTCATCGGTCAAACGTAGTGAAACACAACTGGAACTTCGTCAAATCGAGTATGAGGATACTGTTATCAAAGCCCCTATTTCTGGAACGATCCTCGAAAAATTGGTTGAAGAGGGACAGGTAATCACTTCACGCCTCTCCTCAATCGCCTCAGAAGAAGGGCAAACGCTGGTCACGATGGCAGACCTTGACACCGTTTATGTTGTAACAGAGGTTGACGAAACCGACATTGGTAAGGTAGAGATAGGCCAACCGGTGACAATTACAGTTGAAGCCTATCCTGATACACCGTTTCGGGGGGAAGTCTTGAAGATCGCCCCTCAAGGACAAGCGATTCAGAACGTGACGACGTTTGAAGTAACCTCTGAATTGAAAAACGTGGAAGTGACAAACACACGGCAGGGCACGGCAAGAGGGGCCGGCAGATGGCAGGGAGAAGGCGGGACTGCCCGTCCAGACTTCGCGAATATGACCGAAGAGGAACGTCAACGTTTCCGGGCTATGCGTCAACAACGCCAGGCAGAAGGCGGGACTGGTGAAGAGGCAAGACCCGGCTCGCAAGAAGAGGTACCCCCAACAGAAGAACAACCTGTCGCTCAAGCAGAAGAGGCGACTAATGAAGACGATTGGGGTGGACTTTTCGGAGGTTTCTTTGCGGAAGCACCTCCTGTAGAGGCACCTATGCAACCTGAGCCGGCAGCAGAAGCTGGAGAGTCAAAGGTACCGTTCCTCAAGCCGGGCATGAATGCCAGCGTCCAAATATCGGCTGTTAACAGAATGCGTATTCTTACACTACCAATTGAAGCTGTACTTGATATGCGGGGCAGGAAAATGGTGAGAATTATCGGTGCGGATGGACAACCGGGCAGACCACAACCGATTGTTACAGGGGTTAGCAGTTTTGATAAGATCGAAATCATCTCTGGGCTTGCCGAAGGGGATACCGTTGTAATCGGAGGCGCTGGCCCTGGCAGTAGTGAAGACTGGCGGCGACGCATGATGCAGAATCCTGCTTCCACAATGCGCAGAATGACAGGGGGTGGAGGCCGGGGGAGGTGATAGGTTTATCAATCGGCTCGCAGGTGTAGTTAAAGCAGTGAAAATACCTTCGGCGAGATCCGGTGCCGGTACACACCGCGCCTACCGCGGTCACGGGCATAGGAGGAAATACCATGAGCATATTAGAGAGTCTTACAAACGCATTAAGTGCCTTGTTGGCTAATAAACTCCGGTCTATGTTAACGATGTTAGGAGTCATCATCGGTGTCGGCGCAATTATAACAACAACTTCAATCGGGGAAGGGGCGAAAGCCGATATTACGGAACGGATTCAGACCTTAGGTGCAAATATCCTTGCTGTCCGACCTGGGCAGAGCATGTTTCGTGGACGTGGTTCTGGGGATGCGCGAAGAAGTCTGACCGTCAAAGACATAGCGGCATTAGAGGCACGCGGAAAAACTTTTGGTTACGTTACGCCTGAGATTAGCAGCCGGGCACAGGTGAAGTACCTGAGTAGAAATACAAATACAAGCATCGTCGGCACCTCACCAGCGTATCTCGTCACGGCAAATTTTACCGTTGAGAACGGACGTTTTTTTACTGACAGGGAGATCCGATACCGTGAACGTGTCTGTGTGCTTGGCAAAACCGTTGTTGATACCCTCTTTGGAACTGTGGACCCCGTTGGTAAAACTGTGAAAATTAAGAATGTCAGTTTCCACATCGTCGGAGTCATGAAGGAAAAAGGAGCAAGCGGCTGGCGAAACCCAGATGACCAAGTTTTCATTCCGTATACGACCGCCATGAAACGCGTTTTCGGCGAGGAATACCTATCAAGTATTAGCATACAAGCCAATAGCGATAAACTTATCGAAGCCGCAGAAACTGAGGTAACGGAGCTCCTACGAAAGCAGCATGAAATTCCAATAAACAAAGAACTTGATTTCCACGTGCGGAACCAAGCGGAATTCATGGAAACGCTCGAGGAATCAAGCCAGAGCTTTACGAATATGATTTTAGGCATCGCTATCGTCTCTCTGGTTGTCGGGGGTATCGGGATTATGAACATTATGCTCGTCTCTGTAACGGAGCGGACGAAAGAGATTGGGCTTCGGAAAGCCGTTGGCGCACAGCGCTCGGATATCCTCGTTCAGTTCCTTGCTGAATCTACGATGCTCGCACTTGCCGGGGGGCTCGTTGGGATCGGTGTCGGCATAATTGGCGCAGAAATAGTGCCATCGCTGTGGGGATGGAAGACGGTTATCTCGGTGATGTACGCGGTCGCATCTTTTGTCGTCAGCGCGTTGGTAGGTGTCTTTTTCGGGGCATATCCGGCGTGGAAAGCGGCGAAACTCCATCCGATTGATGCGCTGAGACATGAATAGCAGTCAGGGCAGGAGCCTACTCACGCAGGCTTCCATTGAGTTGTTAGGATGTTGAACGGTTTTTTTAATTTTAAGTTTTACGTGGATATACAAAGGAAACACTATGGGAAAAATAGCAGTTATTGCGGGTGTGGGGCCCGGTTTAGGGGCTGCCCTCGCCCGTAAATTTGTAAAGGAAGGTTGCGACGTAGCTCTCCTGTCACGCTCGTCCCCGTACATCAAAAATCTCTCCACGCGATTGGCAGAATCCGGTCGTAAAGCTATGCCTATTCCGACAGATGTTGCTGAAGCCGAGGAAGTAGCAGCAAGCTTCGCACGTATTCGAGGGGAACTCGGCGATCCGGATATCCTTGTGAATCACGCTGGAAATGCGGCGTGGGGGAGTTTCGCTGATCTCACACCGGAAGCGTTTGAAGGTGCATGGCGCGTTTGCACGCTCGGTGGATTTCTCTGTTCAAAACAGGTCGTACCGGGGATGCTACAGAAAGGTGGCGGGAATATACTATTCACGGGCGCAACGTCTGCTGTTCGGGGGAGGGCGGGTGCGCTGGCGTTCAGCAGTGCAAAGTACGCCACACGTGGTTTAGCGTCGGCACTTGCTCGTGAAGTCGGTCCACACGGTATCCATGTCTCTCACATCATTATTGACGGTGTTATAGACACACCCGGGGTGAGGCAACGTTATAAACTCAGAGAAAATGAACCCCTGCTTGAACCTGATGCGATTGCGGACACCTATTGGGCTTTGATACAGCAAGAACGGAGCTCGTGGAGCTTTGAAGTGGATGTCCGTCCGTATAATGAGGAATTTTTCACTTAGAAGGAAGATCGGTGCGGTTACAAACCGCACCTAACGTGGATGAGAAAACGGAATCGCTAAAACGTACTTTCCTTTGAGGTTAATGGACACCAGCGTGTTGTCCCAAGATAGTGCAGCAGTACCGTTTTCGCTGTGGGTGTTCCGATGCGATAAAGTGCATGCACAGCATCTCCACGCACGTAGCGATTCGCATCGAATAGGACATTCTGCAATCCTTCAACCGCTCCGGGTGCGTCTTTACCGATTCTAGCCAAGGCAAAAACCGCATTCCGGCGAACACCTAGGTTTTCATCTTCCAAAGCCTTCACAATCCGAGGCACAGCAACTGAACTCGATTGGCTTGTTATTCCCAATGCCTCAATCGTGTGCAAGCGAACAGTCCCAGAAGGGTCGTCCAGCGTCTCGACTAACGCGGGTACTGCTGGCTTAGCCTTGGTCCCTAAGTCCCCGAGCGCTTCCGCTGCGTTATCGCGAACGTAGTCACAGGCATCTTTCAATGTTTCACGCAGGGGTTCAACTGCTGGGGTTCCCACTGCATTGAGGGCATAGCAAGCGTTTCGGCGTGTCATCTCGGATTCATCTCGTAAACACTGGACTAACGGAGGCACCGCCTCCTCGCCAAATCGGGATAATTCGTAAGCTGCTTGCAATCCTACCGATTCTGATGTACTGTTGAGCGCACTGATTAAACCTGATAACGACTCACCGTTCGACGTTCCGTGCGGATCAGCGTCCTCAATCCCACGATGCCAGTTCCAGAGGTGCTGGAACATTTTCTGATGTTCTGCAGGACCATTGGGAATTCCGTTTGCCCAATCCGTCTCCTTATTTGCCCATGTAGGTTCCTGCGGTTCCGACATCCGCGTATAGAGAAACTTCATCATGTAGCGTCTCTTTTCGCTGCAGTTAGGCATAGCACGATGCCAGAGGTCATAGTTTGCAAAGGCAACTGTTCCTGCCGTGCCAACGATAGGGTACTCGGGTGAGATTTCCGCACCTTCACGGGTGCTATAGTAGTGACTCATCGGCACGAGACCGGTCGGACCGAGTTCCAAAGGAGTATCTTGCGGATAATAAAAGACGAGTAACCTACGGGTATGATGCGACCAACGTTTTCCACCGTCTTGGTGCATCCTTTGCCCATTGCTCCCGGGGGGATTATAGTGAGGATGGCGATGTGGTTGCATATAGTAGTCCGCACCCAGCAGGCTTGTCAAAGCCCCTTTAACGTTCGGATCATCAAGCACTTTCTGAATTTCAGGTATCCGCGGCACGAGATTATTACCGGGATTGCCTTCTTTATCAAAGATTGCCATCGTCTTTTCATAGATTCCATTGTGAAGCTGTGCAGGCAAAGTGGTTGTGACGGTGGTGAACCCGTTTCGAATAAAATGCCGCATCTGCACATCTGTCAGAAGGTGTTCTGCCATTTCTCGTTCCTTACTTCTTTCAGAAACTCGCAATAAGGATTATCTGCAAGCGTCTGAATTATTTGAACGTGAGTTTCATAAACAAAGTCTTAAGAAACGCGTTACGTCTATTTCTCAGAATCAACGGAAGTCTTGTATCACAATCTTTTAGATTGTGTCCTATGAGGCGCAAACTAAAAGTTTACGCTACAAATACAGAACCTGCATCATTTTAATTATTCCACAGAATCTCAGAATTTTCAACAAATTCTCCCATCAAATTTGAAATTGTGATAAAATGATGAAAAAATAAAAGTCGGTCCTTATAGTGTATAGCACGAACTTGGAGGTTTCAGGATGGGACGAAGTTTTGAAAAATCACTGGCGTGGCAGAAGCGCGCCGGCGCTGCTCTGGTCGGTGGTGGCCAACCGCATAAGCAGAGTCAACCGCCGAAACCTGTCATGATTGCAGGTGCGAAAGGCTCGCATTTTTGGGATGCCGATGGAAACGACTATATCGATTACCTGATGGGATTTGGCCCCATGATACTTGGGCACGCCTATCCTACCGTGATTGAAACGGTCACTAAATACCTTGTTGAACGGGGTAACGTTTACAATTTCGGGCATACGCTTGAGGTAGAACTCGCTGAAAAACTGGTTGAGATTATCCCATCAGCAGACAGGGTTGCGTACTTTGTCGGTGGATCGGATGCCACAACCGGCGCAATTAAGTTTGCGCGTGCGTATACCGGGAGAGAAAAAGTGATTCGATCGGGTTATCACGGATGGCACGATTGGTGTAGCCACGCCCGCGGACACCTGTCGAGGGCTGCCGCTGCCACACTCAGTGTTGATTTCAATGATCTTGAAGGACTCGCTGACCTCTTTAAAGCGCACCCGGACGAGATTGCGTGTCTCATTATGGAACCCGCCGGGCACGACCTTCCGACAAATAACTTCCTCGAAGAAGCAAAGAAACTCTTGAACGCCAACGGCGCGTTGATAATTTTTGATGAAGTCAAAACGGGATTCCGCTATGCACTGGGGGGTGCGCAGGAATACTTCGGGGTCACCCCTGACATGTCCGTTTTCGGAAAAGCACTCGCGAACGGTTTTGCGACTGCTGTCGTTGTAGGTAAAAAAGAGATTATGGACCAAGTCGGTGATGTCTGGGTAGCCGCTACCTTCCACGGAGAGGTCTCCCTTGTTGCCGCCGCAATGGCTACGATAGAAGAACTCGAGGCGAAAGACGGGGTAGCATTCATGTGGAAACAGGGACAGAAACTACTCGATGGCTACAAGGAGATAGTCGCACGACTCGGTATTGAGCATGCCCGGATTGGCGGTATCGGTCCGATGCCCTACTTCGGATTGGACACCGATAGCAGCGATGAACGCCAACAACGCTTTCACGAAACCTTCTATGAAGCGACCTTAGATGGCGGTTTGTACCTACCGGAAGGACATATCTGGTTTATGTCAATGTCGCATACGGATGAAGATATTGCGAAGACGCTCACCGTCTCCGAAGATGCCCTCAAACGCGCCAAAGCTGCGTAGTAGATTATCACGTCTAATGTTACAGGTCTAAAAGTCACGAGCATAGCTTGCTCCGACAAGAAGCGGCTGGCACCGCGAGGAATTCTGGGGCGTTGTAAATAATGTCTACACCTCATTTATTATGGACAATTCAATAGTATTTTCGTTAACAACCTGACAGAATTAAGAGGATTCTCTAATGGCAAAACTCATACATCACAGTGCCCCCTTCATTGTTGATAAAAATCTCGGTGCTGCGCTTGACCTTGAGAACGCGCAACTCACTGCAACGACCTCTGACGGCACCCCCGTTGTCGCGCCGACGCAAGAGCAGAAGTATCTGTTTGATATGCGGGGCTGGCTCTTAGTCCCCGGCGTGCTGTCAGGGGATGAACTTGCGGAGATGCAGGAATTTGGTCATAGACTCCGCAATGATCCAGAGTCAATTCCAGAACATGAGCGTTCTCCCCTCGGTGGTCCCCTGCAACGCCTATCGGATCATCCCAACGTTGTCGGCTTTCTCAACGAGTTCCTCGCCCACCCCGCCCTATCCGGTCAGGAATGCTACGGGTTCCGCATGGAATCGTGTAACCTCTTTTATCGCACTGTTGGTGATGGCAAGTTTGGACCCCACAACGGAAACGGGATGCTCCGTTTTCCAGGGGACTCTCACCTTTATCGGTGCATCCCAGGTAAGGCACACAGCGGGTTAACCCGTGTTGTTTGGGAGATGAATCCAGTGAAATACCGACAAGGTGGCACACTCTTTATTACAGCAAGCCATAAGGCAGTCTACACAGCACCGGACACAATCCAGAGTCCAGAGTCACCTATTTGGGATACGTACGAGTGCCCTGCTGGCTCCCTGCTGTTTTTCACAGAAGCACTGACACATAGTACCCATCAATGGACGAATAGAGATAACGATCGGCTGGCTATTTTCAGTTGTTACAATACGGTGAATAGCAAATGGCACGACTGGGATCCGTCCCCGAAACTGTTAGCGGAAATGCCTGCGAAACGGCAGACGCTTTTCCGTCCGGTCCGGGCTGCGAATAATTTGATTGGAGAGACTTATCGGCATTAGTGGCTCCTGGCTGTCAGCAATATCTTTGCCGGTAGCAATAGCTGTTTATCACTACGAAGCCACTTGTTTGGTGCTTCGATATCTGTAATACGTCCACGCGCCAGATGCGATTAGGATTACAACAACGACGGCGATAGCGATATTGAAAAGATAGCGCGATCGATTGAGTTGCCAGAGGCGTTGGCTCGCCAGCTTCGCAGCGGGTGTCCCTTTTCTCGCCTTCGTTTTTAACTCTTGCCAATACCTTTTTGCGAGGTCTGTCCGTCCGTGCTGTTCTGCGAGTTTCGCCGTAACAATCAATGTGTTAACATCGTGAACGTCTTGTTTGCCGAGGGCATCCGCGAAAGAACTGAGCAGTAAAACTGTTAACTCGGGGGACAGCTGCGGGAAATCTATGGTACCTTCAATCCCGTTCTGAAAGGCGATAATCGCGCCTTGATGGTCATTCTGATCAAAAGCGATCTGTGCGATTTCAAACCATGTCCGTTTAACCAGTCGAATCGTGTGCGCTATATCGGTATAGCCATCAAACGTGAAAGTAAGGGCTGCATAATTCAGATCACCCTGTTTTGCGTGAAGTGTGTAAGTTTCCCCGAGTGTAAGTAGCCCTGAATCCTTCGAATCGTCAAAGCGATAAGCGCCATCTGCCTCAAGAGTCTGCTGGTGTGTTGTTCCACCAATCCAAACAATTGTCCCTGCAACCGATTGTCCCTCCACGCCTGTGACAGTCCCATGTACAGCAATAGACTGAAGCACCCACCCCATGCGCACAGACTCACCGAGCACCAATTGCAATTGGGCAGTTTTTGGGAGAGGAATGTGATAGCCAGGTTTCTTAACTGATACTGTGGAAGTGCCTTGCTGCAAGTTCTCCGTGACAAGTGCTGGTGTGATTCCAACATCCACATCGTTAATAGAAATTTGTGCGCCATCAGGAAATGTCTCAATCTTAATCGCAGGACTGAGTTTGAGGAGGGGGGCCTCAACGTCTCCCGTTGGTGCGAGCACGCCGTTAGGGAGTTCCTGATCTGTCCGGAACAATTCAAAGGTTTCAATGATACTGATCTGCCTGTTTTCATCCGTGTCAGTTGTGTCTGCAGCGAGGGCATCGTTGAGTACCCGAAGCGCTCTCGTAGCATCCGCTTCCGGTGCCAATTGAATCACGTTCAGAGCGGCACTTCCGAGGACCTCACGGTTAGCATAGTAAGTGTTTAGGTCTCTATCATCGGAGTATCCATCAAGTATAACAACTGCGCGGCCTTGAAAAGATTCTCTAAACCACTGATTTAGAGTCGTATCTTGAATGGTTTGGGTATCACTTGGCATTAGTAAATGCAAAACGTTTGGGCGTCTCGGTTTAGTTACCATTCCGTGGTATAGAAAGATTAGCGTAGCATCTGCCTGCGCCTGCTGCGCAACTTCTTGAAGGAGGTCGTAAATCTTTTGAGCGGTAACAGCATCGCCTTCAAGACGATGGATCTGCTCACTTGGTACCTTCCCGTGCGTTGTCAGGAGTTCAGTCAGTGAATTCAAAAGTTCATGTGCGCGGGTATCCGGGGTTGCATCCACAATCAACCAGTGCACACCAGAATCGACCGGAAACACCGGGGCTGATACGGTCATAACAAGCGCGACCGAGACAGACATAAGGATGAAAATGGTGCTGGATTTTAGCATAGGTTCTGCCCGTAAGTTGTGTTTGGAATTTGTTTAATAGATTAGTTTAACAAAAATTGTGAACGACTTCAAGAAAAAAGAACCATATTAGATATTAAAATGTCTAAACGTTTAACGAAAAACTGCGTCTAAAACTTAATATATTAAGGTTGCTTGGTGCAGCTAAAATTTGCTGTTTTGAAGCGAAGCAGCTGTATAGGATTAGGAAACTTGGTTAGAAATTACGCTTACACATTAGGACGGACACCGAGCGAACTGAAAGAGCTCGCGTTACAGTTATAATTAATATATATGCTGGATGATAGGGTTTTGGTGCAATCTGCGGGTTCCCAAAACTTGAGAACAGAAGTGTTGAATTAACACAAGCATCGGTATGGACAAGGAGATTTTAATGATTCACGGGAAAATTAAGTTTACTATTTTGTCAAAACTCACGGGGCCGCAAAACCCATTGCTAAAAATTATCTTGATTTTGCAACTAGTGATAGCTTTCAGCCTGAGCGCGCAAGAACCCGAGGACGCCACTGATTTATCACAACCTTTGACCCTTGAGCAGTGCATTCAAATAGGTTTGGAAAGAGCGACAAGCATGCGAAATGCGCGCTTGAACCTCGCGATCCAAGAACTTCGCGTGAATACCGCACGAGCCGACTATTTTCCGCAAATCTCTGCTACCGGGAGTTACGATTTTTCGGACCGGATTGATTTCGGATTTGAACCCGAAAATTATAATCTAGGGCTACGCGGACAATATACGATTTGGGATAATGGACAACGTGAAGGCGGCTTCGCACAAGCGAAAGAGAATTTGAACGCTACAATGAGCCGCAATGAAAGCGTTAAACAAGGCTTAATTCTCGATATTACCCAGGCTTACTACGATGTTCTCAAATCACAGGAACTCGTCAGTGTGAGTGAGCAAATCTTGGCAAGATCTCAAGAGAATACACGACGCACGCGAGATTTCGTAGAGGCAGGTTCCCTTATTCCGGCAGATATCGCTACTGCTGAAGTTCGCGAAGCAAACGATCAATTAAGTTTGCTAAACAACCAAAATTCACTTCAGATTGCACAAGCAACACTGCCACGACTCCTCGGGTTGGACCCAGGCGTGCTGCTCACCGTTGCGGTTGATGAATCATATCAGTTGTATCAAGACCGAGGGACCATTGAACGGATAGAAATGCCGGTTGAAGAAGCCATACAGACAGCACTTGACAACCGCCCAGAGTTCCAAGAACTCCAGGCACAATTGAGAGGGCAAGAATGGGGGCTAACCTTGGCAAAATTACAGCGATGGCCCCGGTTAAATGCGGATGCCAGTTACGATGTTAATCTTGACGATTATCTACGCGAGCGCGAGAATTTCTCCGACTTTCGGAGTTGGAGCATCGGTGCCTCCCTAAACTTCACGCTTTTTGATGGAGGTAGATTGAGTAATCGTGTCAAAGAATTAACTATGCAGTTAGAGCAGACCCGTGAAAATGCAAGCGACTTGGAACGGAACGTGGCACTTGCCGTCAGACAAGCGTACCTAAATCTGAAACGGAGTGAAACCTCCCTTGACATCTCCAAAGCGCAGGTTAATAATGCACGCCTGAGTTTGGATGTGATTCAAGGGCGTTTCGATGTAGACAAGGCGATTCTGCTGGAATTGCTGGACGCTCAAACGAGTTATGCACGAGCGTTGACGAATCAAGTGAATGCTTTCTACGATTACAAAATTGCACAAACCCGTCTGCAAGACGCAATGGGAGTTTTACGATAGCCATGAAGCATCGAAAAAAGTGGTTCATTATTGGAGCGATTGTCGTTATCGTTATCGCTGTCGGGGCAATTGGTGCAACCCGGATGAACTTCGGTTTCGGTCAACAGAAAAAAGATGAAGAGGTTAAACAAGAGGTCGTCCGGCGTGGGGAATTCCGCGTGAGAGTGCGTGAATCGGGCAATCTGCGCTCCTTCCTTGAGGTAGATGTCCGCTCAAATGTTGAGGGGGAAATCACTGAAATCTTCGTTGACGAAGGGCAAAAAGTTGAAGTAGGAGATCCTCTCCTCAGAATTGATGATGAACAAATTTTAGAACAAAAGAAACAAGCAGAGGCGAACCTTGAAGCGCGGGATGCTGAACTCAAACGCGCAGAACTCCAAATCCAAATTACTGAAAAACAACAGGATAGTAATCTCGCGCAAGCACGAAATTCTGTCCTGAAAGCACAAGCGACTTTAGACTCATTTGTTGCAACAACACAGCAGCGGACAACAGAGGCAGAAACCCTCGTCGCTACAACCCAAAATTCTCTGAACCAGGATATTATCGGACTGAAACAAGCAGAGATTGCCTTAGGACAAGCAATGCTGACGCTTGAACGCGCAAAGACAACAGTAGAATCAGCAAAAATTTCCTACGAGACAACAGAATCAGAGCACCAACGAAACCAGGAACTCTTCGACAAACAACTCATTTCAAAACAGGCGTTAGAAGATTCACAGAAACAATTGATCATTGCCAAATCGAACTACGACACCTCCCTAAAAGAGGTTGAATCGCAACGTGAAACTATAAAATCCCAAGAAGAAAACATCAAAGCAATGGCACAAGCGATCGAGAGCCGGCGATCGACCCTTATCCTAAACAAAAAAAATGTTAAAACCCTCAAAGAATCGTTAGATGCCCAACGTAAGCAGTATAAAGCTGAACTTGAGGACGCGCAGACCCGCCTTGACCAGATACAAGAGACAATAGAGGAACAAAAAGCATTGGCAAAACACGCGAAGGTCGGTGCGGAGGCAAGCAGGCTTGAAGCAAAAAGCCGACTCAAGTCGCAAGAGGATCGGCACAATTGGACAACCGTCACTGCACCTATCTCTGGCACGATCACACGCCTCATCGTGGAAGAGGGGGAAATTATTACCTCCGGACGTTCTGCTTTCTCACGCGGTGACCCGATCATGCGGATTGCCGATCTCGATCAAATGATCGTCAGAACCCAAATCAATCAAGTAGAGATCGGGAAAATAGAATTAGAGCAACGGGCTGAAATTAGTGTTGATAGCTACCCGAATCGTATTTTCCCGGGTAGGGTGAGCGAAATTTCACCGAGCGCGACACGTCGAGGTTCACAGAACCAGAATTCCGTGATTACATTCGAGGTAGATGTAGAAGTTATCGGCTCACCACCGGAACTACTGCCTGGAATGTCTGCTGATATTGACATCATTGTATTTGAAGAATCGAATATTCTGCAACTTCCGATTCCAGCGGTATTGAGTCCTGATATTTTTACTGTCAAAGCGAAGGTGAAGCCGGAGGATTTAGGGCGGTTCCAAGAAGGACAGGAACTCAAAATTCGGAGCCTGGTCGGAAAAGAGTTCACTGGTAGTGTTGGTAAAATTTCCCCGGAGCAGGATCGCGGTAATCTCGAAATCTTGCTGGAAGGTGACCAGAAAGGTTTACGGACGGGACCAATAGAGATCAGCATTGTGATTGCCGACGGAAATGCCCTCTCTGGCATAGAAGCCGAAGTGAGTAGTGAACGACAGTACTTTGTTATGTTAGATACTGGTGAATCTGATAAAAACAAAAAAAAGAAAAAAGGGATTAGGACCCATATTGCCATCGGACAACGCAATAACACGCACTTTCAAATCACCAGCGGTTTGAAAGAAGGTGACCGCGTTTTTGTGCCTTCCATGCAAGAATTAACAAAAGGTGAAAAAACTTTGGCGGATGAAGAAGACTAGTAAAACCTGCTTGATCTTAGTATAGATAAACTCAATTCCTTTTTTCATATTAGATCAGAAAGCAAGGGCTTGAAAAAAGTCCATAAGTTTAGATATATCTTTAGCTTTATGTCAGAAGTGCTAAGGAGGATAGGGCGTGTTAATAGATGTAAAAGATTTGACGAAAGTTTACCAAATGGGTGATGTCCAGGTGCATGCTTTGCGAGGCGTGACCTTCACAGTCACATCAGGTGAATTCATTGCGATTATGGGACCATCGGGTTCTGGGAAGTCGACGATGATGGATATTCTCGGATGCCTCGCGACCCCCACATCCGGCGAGTACTTCCTCGAAGGCGAAGAGGTCGGCAAACTTTCGGACAACCGTCTGGCAGACATCCGAAATAAGAAGATCGGTTTTGTGTTTCAATCGTTTAACTTACTGCCACGGACGAGTGCGCTCAACAACGTTGAACTGCCCCTCATCTACTCCGGTTTGGGCAGAAAGGAGCGGAAACGCCGGGCATTTGAAGCCTTAGAGGCTGTCGGCTTAGCAGATCGCGTGGATCATAAATCAACGGAGTTATCGGGGGGGCAGATTCAGCGCGTTGCGATTGCGCGCGCCCTAGTCAACAGGCCGTCTATGATCTTCGCTGATGAACCGACGGGTAATTTAGATACTCGCTCTGGTACTGAAATCATGGCGATTTTCAACCGACTCAACGACGAAGGCAACACTATTATTATGGTGACACACGAACCCGAAGTCGCGGAACATGCTAAACGCGTGTTGCATATCCGAGACGGTTTAATCGAGCAGGATGTCAGGCAAAATGGACGTAATGGCACGGATGCCGAATAGATGCGCTTCAACGGGTGTGCTTTTCAAGCGCTCCCAACTTCGTATGGATACTACTCACCTATTGCGCCTATAAGCCTATCAAAACCTGGTCCAACTATGCACCATGTCAGAATTACCACGCCGTCCCGG
Source organism: Candidatus Poribacteria bacterium (assembly GCA_965202725.1). Taxonomy (GTDB): domain Bacteria; phylum Poribacteria; class WGA-4E; order WGA-4E; family WGA-3G; genus WGA-3G. The sequence goes on along the minus strand of OZ241845.1, from coordinate 390,261 downwards.
TTACATTTTTCACTGCTTGATCTGAACGGCGCGCTGGGACGTATTGATGGCGGTTTTGGTTTAGCAATTACCTATCCAAATTTTCAAATCGTCGCTGAACAGGCAAACGTCATTGATGTAGCTGCCTCTGTATACCGCGATCGCGCCTATTCTGCGCTCGAGCGTCTCCAAAAAACCCATCCATTTCCCGGTATTAAATTAATACTTGAAACCGAAATCCCGATGCATTGTGGTTTCGGGGCTGGCACACAGCTCGCGCTGGGTGTTGCCCAAGCCGTCAATGTCTTATATGAGCTAGGTTTGGACGTTCAAGCACTGGCGAGAATCGTCGGGCGCGGGGGCACTTCAGGAATCGGGGTCGCAGCGTTTGACACAGGCGGCTTTATTGTAGATGGCGGACACCGTTTTCCAGATCAAAAGTCTTCCTTCTTGCCTTCTGCTGCTGTGGGTGATATTCCACCCCCTCCGATTCTTTTCCGTTCCCCATTTCCAGAATCGCCGATCCTGATTGTAATGCCGAACTGTTCGAGGATTTACGGCGAGGCAGAGATAGAATTGTTCCAGACGCTGTGCCCACAACCGGAATGGATTGCTCAAAAACTATCCCATATCCTCCTACTCCAAATACTCCCGGCTCTCATCGAGGGGGATATGTCTAACTTCGGTAGCGCTTTAAATCGTATCCAGAAATTTGGATGGAAGCGGGTGGAAATTGACGCGCAAGGCGATGATCTGCAACTAACACTCGATTTCCTAAGCACTACTGGTGCCTTCGGTGCTGGTGTCAGCAGTTGGGGCCCTGCGATTTGTGTATTCGGCGAGGAAATTGCGGAACTGAAGCGGGAGATGGAGGCATTCCTGAAAACGCTTCCCAACGGGGGTTCATGTTTTATGACGCGAGCGAACAATTCAGGTGCCGAGGTGATATTAGCTTAAAAACAGAAACGGGCAGATGTAGCAACCTACCCGTCCGTTTTAGCCTTTGCTTGGGGAATAATATGGATTATTTCCAGCAGCATGGTCTGTCGTATCAATCACATGCTTAATTTCAGGGAAAACTTCCTGAATCATGGCTTCAATACCGTGTTTGAGGGTGACATTTGCCATCCCACACCCTTGACAACCACCGCCCATGTGGATATAAATAGAGTCATCCTCAACGTTCAGGAGTTCTATCTGTCCGCCGTGTGCAGAGACAGCGGGATTGATACGTTCGTCAATAAGTTTTTGAATCTCCTGCGCTTTGGGATTGTCCCATGTAGGCGCGTTGGGATTCTCAATGTTAAAGCCGCTGGAATTTAGGTCCTCGACATAATCAATAACAGCCCCTTTGAGGTCAGGCGCACTTTCTGCATCAATGAGGACTTTAAAATTCTCACATTCGACGATAATGTCATCGTCTTGAACTTCGGTAGCTAAGCCGAGGCTGTACTGGAAAGCGGTAGCAGTTCTCCCTTGGATACCAATCCGTAGCCCCTCGACTTCAACTTCCTCAGTTTGTATGACTGCGTGAATTTTCTCTTGTGCGGCTTCCGTAACTTCAAGCAAAGGTGTTTCGGTTCCGGTGAACTTCCTCAAGAACTTCTTCATAGTCGCTTTCCTTAATTATCTACGCGGCTCTGGAGGATTCAGAGCGCAACTCACTCGTCTCTTCATATTGAAATTCGCTCATCTCTTTATAAAGATTATTCAATCTTTTGAGAGCGTCTATTTCAAGCTGCCGTACTCGTTCCCGAGTAACCTTCAAGGCAACACCAATTTCTCGGAGCGTTTTGCGTTCTCCGTCTTCTAGCCCAAAACGCATCCTCAGGACTGTCTGCTCTCGTTCCGGTAACTTATCCAGAAATTGATCGATCAGATCGGCGTTAATTAATTCAGCGATGGAACCTTCTTTGCCACTGGTCCTGGGGTCCTCGATCAGATCGCCCAATGTTGAAGCAGAACGTTCATCACTTAGCGGCAGATCCATAGAAATGGCATCAGCGTTAAAGGTAAGAATCTCTTCAACCTGATTAACTGTAAGGTCTAAAGCCTCCGCTATCTCATCGCGTCTGGGTTCACGTTGCAACTCTTGGCACAACGTTGCATAAATAGAATCAAATTTATTCATTTTCGCAACGATATAGGAAGGTAACCGAATCGAGCGAGAGAAATTATCAAGCGTTCGCATGATCGCCTGCTTAATCCACCAGATAGCATAAGTGCTGAATTTAAACCCTTTCCGATAATCAAATTTGCTTGCTGCCTTAATGAGTCCTATATTTCCTTCCTGAATCAAATCTTCAAGGGGGACATTGTGGCCCTGATATTTAACGGCAATAGAAATAACGAGACGTAGGTTGGCTTGGACTAATTCATCTCGTGCACTGTGTGCTTCGATCTCAGCAACTTCAATCTGTTCTACCAGCTCTCTTTTCTGCTCGTCAGGTAACGTATCAGATTGCACCAGAATGTTTAGTAGTTCACCCGTTAAGGCATTGCGTGCGTCACCACCGCCAGGTTCAATCTGCTTCGCCAGCTCCTCTTTTCTCTCAAGAGACAATAGGTTGTTTGCCAACAGTGTTTTCAACAATTCATCGACTGCTTCTCGTGGCTCGTCCTCGCTGGCTATCATCTGTTCCACCAGTTCCACTTTCACCTTGGGAGATAATAGTTCAACTTTTACTAATACCTCTAGGAGTTCGTCTAGTGGTTGTGCCTCGGCGGCTTCAATCCGTTTCGCTAATTCAACTTCTTCTTCTCGTGACAATAGGCGGTGACCCGCTACGCTTCGGAGCCAGCTTGTTAGTGCCGTCCGATCGCTGCCTTTAGAATTTTCAGAATATTCTGTCTCGTCCATCGGAAACGCCGAATCTATATAAGATTCAACATTCCCTATATTAGCTGTTTCACCGCAATACTCAGCTTCCATTGTTCTCCTCTCCTTAACTTATAGATTTTGATAAACAAAATTAATGATACATTCTTTTTAAACGCTTTGTCAAGCAAAATGTTTAAAAAAATGAAAATTGTAAAAAAAAAGTCATATGGTCCACTATTTTGCCAAAATTTATCCATTTTTATGTAGCATGGCCAACTAGCAACACGGCTGCAGGAAACGAAGTGGCAGCAGCTTTTTCAAACGCCCTACTGATACACGGAATATCGTCATCCGTCTCCAACATTTCGTAAGGCAGATTCCAGGCTTTCAATGTTGGTTCAAGAAAGGTTGCTACGGAATCGACCCAATTCCCATTTGCGTCGCGGTTGTGATACCCCCGATAGCCAATCAACACGACAGCCGGTACTTGCATGTTAACAACAGTGCCGCGAATGGCATCGCCGGACTCCAGAAATCCCGTATTCTGAATGATGATGACAGGTCGCCTACCACCGACGTACAATCCAGAGGCAATAGCGAACGCCTCACCCTCCCGGGTTACCGTGATGACCTCGATATCGGGTTCTGCCCGCAAAATTTCATAAATCCGCGCGCTACCGTTATCAGGAATGCCTATAGCATGTGTAACGCCCTGTTTCTTCAACGCATCTACAATAATTTCTGCTGATGCCAATTTCTGTGCCTCACTCATTATAAATACAAGACTCAAATCTACTGTCTACCTTCAATCAAAGCATCGACAACCGTTGGATCAGCAAGCGTTGAGGTATCGCCGAGTTCCGAGAGGTCACCTTCTGCGATCTTTCGGAGGATACGCCGCATAATTTTTCCGGACCTCGTCTTCGGCAATGCGGGTGTAAACTGGATCTTGTCAGGCGTGGCAATAGGACCGATATGTTGCCGTACCGCCTGTTTGATACCGGTTTCTACCGTATCAGACGGGGACTCGCCCGTCATAAGCGTGACATAGGCATAGATGCCTTGCCCTTTGATGTCGTGAGGGTAACCGACGACGGCTGCTTCTGCTACGGCCTCATGCTGCCCGATTGCCCCTTCAACTTCGGCAGTGCCCAATCGATGCCCGGAGACATTCAGGACATCATCAACGCGACCTGTAATCCAATAGTATCCATCTTCATCCCGTAGGGCACCGTCACCCGTCATATAGTAGCCGGGGAATCGGCGAAAATAGGTGTCTAAGAACCGTTCATGGTCGCCATAGACGGTCCGCATAATACCGGGCCAAGCGGTTTTAATACAGAGATACCCAGTCGCTGGGTTGCCTTCCACCTCGTTCCCTTCTTCATCAAGTATCACAGGTTCAATCGCAAAGAACGGGAACGTTGCTGAACCGGGTTTCAATGGCGTTGCTGCGGGCAGTGGTGTCATCAAGATGCCGCCGGTCTCTGTCTGCCACCATGTATCGACAATCGGGCAACGTCCCTCGCCAACAGTCTTGTAGTACCATAACCACTCCGGCTCTTTGATGGGTTCGCCGACCGTGCCGAGCAACCTGAGTGTGGAGCGATCGTATTTCTCTACCCATGTGTCGCCTTCCTTCATCAATGCGCGGAGGGCGGTTGGGGCGGTGTAGAAGATGTTGATACGATGCTTTTCTACGACCTGCCAAAATCTCCCGAAGTCGGGATAGTTCGGTACCCCTTCAAACATAACAGTAATCGCCCGATTCGCAAGTGGACCATAGATAATGTAAGAGTGCCCGGTAATCCATCCTATGTCAGCGGTACACCAATAGACATCACCCTCATGGTAGTCAAAAACCTGTTGGTGTGTGTAAGATGTATAGACGAGGTAACCCGCTGTGGTATGTAAAACCCCCTTGGGTTTCCCGGTTGAACCAGAGGTATAAAGAATAAACAGGGGGTCTTCAGCATCCATAACAGTGGGTTCACACTCGGTATCGGCATCTGCCATCGCTTCATGCCACCAAATGTCCTGTGAAGCATCGAAAGCGACTGTATCGCCGGTGCGCTTGACGACGACGACGTTTTCAATCGATGGGCACTCGGCAACAGCGGCGTCGGCGTTAGCCTTCATGGGTATATCGCTCCGCGGGCCACGCATCGCGGCATCTTGTGTGATGAGCATTTTACATGCAGAGTCGTTAATCCGGTCTCGGAGGGATTCCGCTGAAAATGCGCCAAAGACGATAGAGTGAACGGCACCAATCCTTGCGCATGCGAGCATCGCAATGGCTAATTCTGGGACCATTTGCAGATAGATACAGACGCGGTCACCTTTTTTAATGCCTTGTGCTTTTAGGACATTGGCAAATTTTTTGACCTCAGTTAGCAGTTCATCAAATGTGAAGGTTTTATCTTCGGCTGGATCGTTTCCTTCCCAGATAATGGCGGTTGCACCGCCGTGTCCAGCCGCTACATGTCGATCAAGACAGTTATAGCAAGCGTTGAGTGTGCCCCCTTCAAACCATTTGATCTCTGCTGTGACGAAGTCATAATCGTGGACGGTATGCCATTTTTGATACCACGTCAACCGATCCGCCACTGTCGCCCAAAATACTTCGGGGTCTTGGAGGGATTCTGCGTATTGTGCTTTGTATGCCTCTAAACTGTTGACATATGCGTTATCTATAGGATAAGTAGTCTCTACCGGTGGAAAAACGTTATTAGCCATTTTATACTTTCATCTCCTCTCCAAACCAATCTACAGTTCTCAAAACGTTTCTACAAGCTGCATAGAATATATTTTACAAAAAAAGGGTGAGCATGTCAACTGCAATTATACGAGCAATCCGAAATTGCGAACATACCTTGGGTTTTTAATAGAAATAGGGCTTACGCAGCTTACTCTTTTGTAGCATAACCCCTCGCTTGCGGGGTGGCACCAGAATGCCTGTGTTTTTTCACAGCTTTCCATCTCACAGAGCAGGGGACTAAAGTCAAAATTGTGTAAGCCCTAAGAAAATAACGTTTAATTCCCCAAGTTGCTACGAACGAGGTTTTAAGCAGGCAGCTAACGTTTTTCATTCAACAGGACTTAGGCACTTGTGTCCGTAGCACGCCCTGTAAAATAGAAAGACTTGAAAAACAGAGACGTTTTTGTGGCACACCCTAACAGGTTATGCTATAAAGACATGGCTCCTGCTGCGCAGGCGTTTTGTAGGTTAAAGTTTCAGTTTAGGTTTCCCCCGAGCTGCACACCCTGACAGGTTTGCGGCGCACTCGCCTAAATGCAACGGGCATCATGCTACAAACCAGCAACTTAGGTCAAATTTTAGAGGGTTTTCGGTAAAATCATGTTTTCACCAATTTATGAGACACACATAAGGGTTGGAAAACCCAACCCCTACGCTTGCATAGTGCTCAACCGCCCAGCAGTATCGTAGCATTGCTTAAACGAAAACTCTCAAATTCTAACACATCGGGGAGGTATTATCAAACACTGTTTGCTTGAACGTTAGAGAACTCAGTTGTCATGAGCGGTCGTTGATGCTTAATTTGCTTTCGACAATTTTCCTTTCCTCTGTCGTCAAGCCGTATAGGTTATAGACCAACTTATCGATTTCTCGTTCCGCTATAGATATGTCAGCTTCTGGATCCTCCTGCTTTGCGGCCATCATTTGTTCTGCTAATTCAATAATAGGTTGCTGTTCTTTAGGGGTTACGATAGGTATGGGTATCTTACCGACATAGTATTTGTTAAAATCCATAGTCCTAACAGCAGAGGCAAAAATAAATTTGTGGGCGTACCAATTGATCAGCGTTGAATTGAGAAGCGCGGAAATAAAAATCGGGGATGTGTTTCTATCCGTAAGGACAGTATTTGTTACCGTATTTACGCTTAATACGTCCCCTGTCTGGTCGGTTGTTGCCATAATTTTGATGTGCGGCTTTGGCTCTGTAATATGTGCTATAATCCTCTGCGATATTATCTTCGGCTTTTGCAAAAACTCAACTTTTGGGGTATCCAACAAATCTTTGGAGTCTACAAAACCCTTAACCCCATTAGTTCCATAACGAATGATGTTGGTCCCGCCAATCATTGGCACATCACCCGACTCGCTCAGTTTGCTTTGCCACGGTAAACCCTGTTTCGTATCAGAAATGCCTTGCAGCAAGGTTCCAATGTGCTTCACCTTTAAACCGAGTTGAACTTCTTCACGGGAAACCCCACATATCCACGTCTCAAACTGTTTGGCATACGAGCAACAAATACGGGTTTTCCCAATCAATCTTCCCTTGATAAATTGATAGGCTTCATAAAACCTTTCTGTGTAGCAGGTGTCATAGATGAAAATGACTTGCTCCAGTTTGACCCCTTCAAAAGCCTCCCCTACCTCAACCAAAACACGCGTTTTTTCCAACAGTGCAAAAAATAGACCCTGCCAACTTTCAACGAATAACAGCGACTTTGGCACTATGAAGGCAAGCACACCCTCTGACTTCATCAAACGGTTTTTAGCAATGTCTATGAAAAATGCCGCACTATTGTTATTGTTCCCAGTATCACTCACAACCGCCTTCAAGTAGCCTTTTTCGTCTGAGGTAAGCTCGGCTCCATACGGTGGATTGCCGACGATCGCATCAAAGCCTGGGTTTTCCAATGCATTTCCCAGTTCGTCTCGAAAGACTTCTGGGAATTCAATCTCCCAGTGAAAATAGCGATAGTGTTCTGCTAATTTTTGTGCTTTTTGATAACCCGGAAGGTTAGAAAAATCTGCCACCCTCTGTGATTTCAGAGCATTGAGTATGTTATGGTAATCACCGCGCTTGGTCTCATTGCCAAAATAGACACTCAACCAGAGATTCGCAACTTTCCGATGTTGATTAAGTCTCCGTTGTGCTTCTTGGAGTTCTTGCTCCATAATGTGAATATCGTCAGCAGTTTGACTTTCCATGCCGTCAATTACAAGATAGTGTCCGACTGCTTCAGAGACAGTATCGGTGAACCCGAAATCCATATTGAAAGCAGGTTGGGGTGTTTCATGAGAACGGCGAGACTTCTTGAGTAAGGGTAAATTCGCAAGCTGCGCGATGTTTGCTCCAATCAGCGAATTTCCACATCGGATATGGTGATCCAGGAATGAAAGCGGTTTACCTTTTGACATCGTGTGAAGCCAGAGAGATACTTTTGCCAACTCTACTGCCATCGGGTTTCTGTCCACACCATAGATACACGTTTCAACCACGCGCCTGCGCCAATACGCAATTTCTGTGTCGGGGCCGCCTGTTGTCATAGATGGAGCATCGTCATGCGTTGCCAGTTTCAAAGCGAGGTAGTCAATGACGCCGACAAGGAAATGCCCGCTCCCCATCGCCGGATCCAACACCTTAAGCCGGAGAATATCCTCAAACCCTTTGCGATCGCACATCGGATCCAGTGCGTTTTCAACTATTGAACGCACAATCGCATCAGAAGTATAATAACTGCGACTCGCCTGTCTAGCGCTTTTGTTTTTCTCTAATTTTACCCTTCCGGGCTGACGCTGCACAATCGGCTCATATTCAAGGAGCCCTTCATAAATATTGCCCAAATGCTGAATTGCCAAATCTTGGTAAGCAATACGATCGCGTTCTTGCGTCCGAGTCAATGTATCAATGATTTTCGCGAGAGCCCGGTTGCCCATCTTCTTCTCTTCCAGAAATTGATGGTGTGTCGGGTTGAAAAGACCGCCATTGTATTGAGGAATGCTCTCCTCCCACCCTTTGTCTATAAGGGTAAACAAAGTTTGAAGCCGACTCCAATAATCCGTTCGTAACTCAGGAACGATGGAATTATTATCCAACGCATCATGTATATCAGTGGCAATTGCTTCTAAACTATACTCTACTTGGTATTTAGGATTCTCAAGCGGGAGTAATCCTCTCCCCTCAGCATACAGGACGAATAATAGGCGATAAAGCAGAATGAGACAATTTTCGTGTATTTCCGCTACATCAGAATCAGCGGCGGTTAAATTGTTCCCTTGATAGTCTAAAAATCCGTTGATCAGTTCCTCCAAGGCTAAGTATATCCTGCCTCCGAGATCATCTGAAACTGAAACAGTATAACGTATACTACCCGACAACACATCATCCAGGAAAGTGTGATTGGAGGTATGCGGAACGAACGCCTCATGCCGAAAAAAATAGTAAAAATACCGAAATGCGTCTATATCTTCATCGGTCAGCATCTTTTCAAGGTTAACTTCGTAAAAACTATCCAGCTTATAACTTGTGTCGCGATGATAAAGCCGCCATAACTTTCCACTCGTAAGAAGTCCCCATGTGAGCCCGGATGTCCGAATATAGGAGTCAATCTGATAGTTGGGGTTGGCATTAGAAAAGGGATCTCCGCCTCCCACTAACTTCTTATCAAGGTTGCGGGTCCACGCCTTCGCGTCGCCGACAGCGACGGCTGTAGTAAAAAAGGCATTTGTATTAATCTGTGGATGGGCTCTATCCAATGATGCTTGATTTGCAAAAAAGGCATAATCTGGCTGCTTGGCACCTGAAGAGGTAGCTAGTCTCGGCTGCACGCCAAAGACATGTCCGAGTATTTTCAGCACCGGTCGGATGAATTGTTCCTCCGTTTGTGCCTCATTCAAATTCTCAGCAAATCCAGCTATAGAAGTATGAAGTTGTTTAATTGGCTCATAGACAGATTCCAATGTATCCGATGCCTGATTTTTTACTACGTTCTCAAGATGATAACTGGAAAATAAAGCGTTGTTGAAGGGTGATGCCATTGTTTTTTATTTCCACGCGAATATTTTGAAAGTGGATCATGTCTCACAGAAATTGCCCTAAACTATAGTTAAATAAATTTACCATATAGCCAGTTAATTTGCAAATCCTATAAAGGTGTGTTGTCAGTTTTCAGTCATTAGTCACTGCTCAAGTTGATGAATATTTTATCTTTCAGACTCTTGAATTCATCGTAGAGTTTGGTAAAGATGAGCTTAAAAATCCCTTCAAAAACATCTACGCCTGCATTGGCGAGGACTTCATCTTCCAACTCCAAAATGATACCCTTTAAAGATTTGTGTTCCGTCGCAAGTTTATCCTTAAGGCTGTATTGCTATCAGCGTCTCATGAATGTTTGAAATTCGTGGAGAATCCGCAGTCCTTAGATGACGGTTACAAACAAATTAAAATTAGAAGATATTTTTAGAAGACGTAAAGAGATTCTGATGACAGGATCCCATATTCTCTACATTTTTCGATGATTACTTCTTTATTTTTACAATTTTCCAAAATGGAGTAATTTTCCTTTAAGTCCCTAATTTTATTGATAGAAATGCTTTTTTGATTGAGTTCTTCAATGAGAATCGTTGGAACGAAGTAGAGTTCAAAAGCGTTGTCGCCTGCTGGATGAACTCCGATAACAATATCTGAGGTTGTAGTAGATTGTGTATAAGTCTTAACATCCGATTTGTATTCTCTGTCAACGCCCCCTCTTGCACCGCCAGTAAAGGAAACTGACTGAGTTGCTGTTTTCACTTGAGCGCGGATGATATCCTCACTATCATCCCCCTTCTTGAGGACAATGATAATATCATACGGAGATAGCGGTAGATCAACTAATGAAACATTCTGGTATCTTTTCATTAAAATCCCAGCGGCGATATGCTCATGGGCAAATCCATCTACGGACGCTTGTCTGCCTTTTTCTTGAATGTTAGCCATGTTTCTGCCTCTGTTTTATTATTTTTTTAAGACTAAAACCCAATCAGTATTGATACGTTCTCCTCTGGGTACCTTAATAAAATGCTTAATAATCTCCGAACCGAAATAAGTCTCAACCTTAAAACCAATATCCTCGGCAATTGGCATGAGGTACTTCCAATTCTCAAACAGATGCCCCCGGATGCGATTATTACCTACGACGATAACATATCTACCACCTTCGCGCAGAACTTTGTGGACTTCAATAAGATTTTTTCGCATATCCTCTAGATACTTGAAGGCAATAAACGCCCGTCTTGGATCAATTTCAAAAATATTTGCCATAATCCTATCCGCCTCTGGGACACCTATCTCGTGTTGAAGTTTGTAATCACTGGCTGAAACGCTCTCTGTTCCAACGTTTTGTTTCTTGAGAGCGGTTAATGAGTCCCGCGCGAAACCCAACCAATACATCTCCAACTGATGGGTCCTCGGATAGTCAACGGCATTGACATAAGGGGGTGAGGTTAGCGCGAGATCAAAGTAATTTACCTCATACTTGATGTTGCGTGCGTCCATACCTTCTGGAAAATCCGTGGCTATTCCACTTGGATAGTTTTGAGAGAACGCTACCATTTTCGGGACTTTGACGTGGAGTGCCTTCACAAATCGGTTCAGTGCGTCGTAAGGACGCACCACTTTGTTCAATTTCTTACGTATTACCGTGCGGGTACAATTGTCATCGGCGTTAGAGACCAAACGGATAATAGACGAAAGGCAGACTTTGAAGAAGTTCTTAATCGCAGTATCAGTCTCAAGGGACCGAATCTGTTGCCTTAAATAGGTTAGTTCCAATAGAATTTCTGTGTTGAACCAATTGTCTCTATAGGGAAAATTGGGTAGATCAGATTTGGAGACAAGCGATGGACGGTAACAGTTAACAGCTGTCAAAAGGACCTGTTGTGCCAACTTAAGTTCTTTTTCGATCAAAGGCGTTACTTTCACCCTTGAAATGAAACGCGAAAACGGATCAACATCAATTCCGACAGAGTTCCGATTTGAGAGGAGTGCCTCAACATTTGTAGTACCACTTCCAGCAAACGGATCAAGGATCCAATCATTTTCTTCAGAATACCGCTTAATGAGCCAACGCGGTAATTCAGGAAAAAATTTGGCGGGGTACTTGTGCAAGCCATGCGTTAGGAAACTTTGGTCATGACTGATGAATAGAAATCTGCCGCCATCCTTTGTTGGTAAGTTAACAGGAATATCACCGTCCACCCGAATAATGCTTTCACCAAAATCGTTTACAATTTCAGTAATATTTTCCATGTTTTTTTGCAGAACCCTTCGCTTCTCTACCGTGAAAATACAATCGACTAAGCCTAGATGATTTGCTTTTCCTACACCGTTGATGCATTATAACACAACTACCGAGCGTCTGTAATAAAATTTTTACATAAAGAAACGCGAAAATACAACAGCCACTACATCCATTGTCATTGCGACAAGCCAGTGGATTGCTGCGCCATAAAGAAACGTGCGCGTCTCTAACGCAAGGACACCAAGCAGGATACCTGCGATGATTGAACCGAGTGCTTCTGGCAGGGGCTTTGAATAGTGAAGCACTGCAAACGGAATCGTCTGGATCAAGATACTGTAGTTCCCAAATTTTCGTTCTAACCCGAAGAGCATAAACCCCCGGAAGAAGAATTCCCACGAGAACATATAAACGCCATAAGCAAGTTGATAGGGTAAAAACACCTGCCAACTGTCTGCAATTACCTTGCAGAGCGGATACTTCACGCGGAAAGGTGGATATACAAGGACTGCGAGAATAACCACTGGGATCATCAGCACCCATGCCGCACCGGTTACACTCCATCCAAGTTTCTGATTTCCGAGTTGGAATCCGTAGTGCTTCAGCCGCTCGGTTGTCCCGAATCTAGCGACGAGAACGGGCACGAGGAATAACGTAACTCCCGTGGTCAAAAACCAGTAATAGTATGGGTAACTTTCCGCCAACGGGCCGGCCCCAAAGTATTCCGCGAAATGGAATCTGAAAAAACTTCGGCGGGTGTAATACCTATGGAGCATTAAGAACAGAGCAGAGGCGATCAGAATGATTGTCGCTTGGCGTTCCCAACCGTGTAAATACTTCTCTTTTAAAGTTTGAATGCGGGAAATCATCTTGACATCTCGTAAGTTTTAGGATATTATACCATTACCTACGGAAATTAGCAATAGACGGGTTTAAAGACATTCGGCACCCTAAAATTCAATTAGGCGGAATATTAATGGAAGGAGAAGGATAGGATGTTTGCACCTGAACAGATTGAACGGATCTTAATCATTAGACTCGCACCGTTGGGTGAAACGGTTTTGACGACTCCGGTTATCCGTGCCTTACGTCACTACTTTCGAGAGGCTTATATCGCTTATATGGTGGCACCAACACGTGAACTTTTGGTATCCGCAAATCCACACCTGAATGAGGTGCTGACCTATCAAGCATCGGTGCCAAAACTGATTTATCAAATTGTTCGTCGAAGATTTCAGATGGCAATCGTGTTACAACCGACGTTTCGTTTGGTAATTCACACCTTCCTCGCTCGAATCCCGCTCCGGGTCGGGTTTGAAACAAATACTGGCGGTCAGAAGTTGCTGAACCTTGCTGTACGAAACAACACGGCACAGCATGAAACCCAACGTTACCTCGATGTTGTCCGGGCGTTAGGCATTGAAGTAACAGACGATGAACCGGAGGTCTTCGTTGATCGTACGGGCACGGCATGGGTGAATAATTTCCTTGAAAGCCAGAAACTTAAGAATGGTCGCCCTATTATCGGACTGAATCCTGGGGCGGCTACTGCCTATCGTCGTTGGAAAGCCTCCAACTTTGCCATCCTTGGCGATCAACTTCACGAAAGGTATGGCGCGCATATCGTCGTCACAACCGGACCGCGGGAAGGTGAATTGGCAGCTCAGGTCGAGAAACAGATGTCACACCCACCTGCTATCGTTAGCCAAGCGACACCGATGGAACTTGCAGCTCTTCTGCAACAGTGTAATCTATACATCAGCAACGATACGGGCCCGATGCACCTCAGCACCGCCGTGAAAACGCCGACCGTTGCGTTGTTCGGTGCGTCAAACCTCACACAATGGGCACCGCCGTGGGATAAACACGCAGTGGTGGCGCCCACAACGTGTCCATTTATGAAAACATTATCGTCTCAGGAGTGGGACGCGCATACCGATCGCGCACGCGAGAATCTAGAGACAATTACTCCAGATCAGGTTATGGCAACAGTGGAAAAACTCAAATGGTGAAATCCGAACACACTCAACCCCCAGAAGAAGACGCACAATGCATTAGAAATTATTTAACCCACATCCGCTCAAGGATGTATCGACAGGCACTCTTGCAAACGGTTACAATGACGTTCTTCTGCGGTCTCATTCTGCTTGTTATTTTATCTATTATCAATCGACTGATTCCGCTACCGATGCAAATGTCAAACATCAGTTGGATGGTTCTGTGTGTAAGTGTGATTGTAGGTGTTTGTCTCAGTATTAAACAGTGGAAGCAACTCTCATTTGTCGCCCAAGTTGTTGACGCAAAAATGGAACTTAGGGAACGACTCGGGACAGCATTTGGATTGATACAGCACATCCCTGAAGACGAGTTCGCGCAACTCCAAATCCGAGATGCTGCTGAGACCCTGACCTCTTGGGGTATGCAGAAAGTCTGTCCGTATCGTGTGCCAAAACTATTGCGCGTGTTTCCAATCCTGTTTTTGTTGATAGGCCTCTCTTTCACAATTCCGCTTTTTTACGAGGTGCCACACCCCCTTAGTGAGCTTCAACGGCAAGCATTAGATCAGGTTATCCAAAACCTTGAAGAGAAACATGTCAGAAACCCAGAACTCCAGCAGCAGATTCATGACACAGTGGACAAGTTGAAAACCTCAACAGATATTGACACTGCACAAGTGTATCTCAGCAATCTGAACGCAGAAGTCCGTAAGCAAAAATTAACGCAAGACGTTATTACTGAAGCGACAGAAACAAGCCAACATTTTCAGGGCATGGATGCTGAACAACTCGCTTCAGCACTGAAAGATCGCACAGAACAGTCTGAGATACCACTAGAACTCCAAGCAGAACTGCGCGGTCTCTTTGAACAACTTGCTGAAAACCTCCCAGAAGGTGAGTTGCGTAATTCATTGAATCAGACTCAGAGCAAGACGGTTACACCAGAGACACTGCAGGAGATTATCAATGCGCTGCAAGAAACAGAGACACCGATGGACCTTGCGCAATTAGAAGCAGAATTGAGGTCCAACCGGAAGGAATTGGCACTGGCAGATATTGAAACCTCGGCATCCGATGGGGGCATTGCTAATGTAGATGGCACGCCTGGACAAAACGTGGGTACCCGTGAAGTACAAGGCACCCGTGAGGTTCCGTCAAACACCGGATCTGAATCGATTTCAGAGGCTAATGACAAAACCCCGAATCCCATAACAGACGCAAAAAACCCAACAATGCCACTACTGGGCAACGAATCACCCGTCTCAGAAATTAATGGAAAGCGCCTGACGCTTACAGCCGAATCGTCTGGTGATTCAGAAAATTTCTCTGACGTTTTTACTGGAGAGATACGGGTCAATGCGCCGCCGTATCTACCCTTCAGCGATGTAGTTCTTAATACGACGCGAGCCTACGCCGAAGCCATTAAGAACAATCGCATTCCTGTGAAATACCAGACACAGATTAAAGGTTATTTGGAGGCAATTTCCGAAAAAAATGAAAAAAAACGTAATTAAAATTCTGATTGCTGTCAGCATTATCGTGGCAGTCTATTTTGTGTTGAGGCACTATGGCATAACAAAACATATTAGATTGGAAAACGTACCGAAAATCAAAACATGGGTAGAAAGTTTTGGTGTCATCGCTCCACTGATTTATATTGGACTCTATCTTCTATCTACTGTCTTTTTTCTGCCAGGTTTTCCGGTAACCGTGTTAGCAGGTTTTGTCTTCGGACCACTATGGGGTGTTTTTTATGCTTCCATCGCTTCCCTCATCTCTGTTGCTAGTGCTTTCTTGGTAGCGCGTTACGTTGCGCGGGACCTCGTTGAGGGGTGGGTCAAGGGGAACGCGCAATTCCGCAAAATAGATGAACAAGTTGAAGAACAGGGATGGCGGATTTTGATGGTTACACGCTTGATTCCGATCTTTCCGTTTAACCTCCAAAATTACGCCTATGGCTTGACCAAGATTCGGTTTTGGACATTCGTCCTGACTTCCGCTGTGTTTATGTTCCCGGGGACAATAGTGTTCGTGATGCTCGGTGGTGCGTTTGTTAGCGGTGAGGGAAATGTTTTGAGGACCCTGCTCTACCTCGGAATTGCTGGTGTGCTTATGTTCTCGCTCTCATTAGTGCCGAACCTCCTCCGAAAGTATCAAAACAAAGCAATTAAATAAGCACTTTACTTCGACTGCCGGAGTAACGTTGCTACGGCAGCAAGTGCTTCTTCACGCGTTCGGATTTCACCCTTAAATTGGCGTTCTTCGATCTGGTCCAACAAATTTCCTATCTGTTTTCCCTCCTTTAAGTTGAACCCCTGGATCAGATCGTCTCCGGTGATGAGCCGGCTTTGCTTTTGGATGGGTAGGATATGTTCGTAGTAAGCATCAGCAATTTGCTTAAGAATGCCTGAATCCAGTGGACGTGACGTGGTGGCATAGAGCAGCACGCCCCACCAATGAGACGCAGAATCCTTGAAGAAATAGATGATCTGTTCACGGGTTAATTGCGTGTCCGTATCTTTAGGAAATTGCTCATATTTAGAGATAATACCTTTTATAAACTGCATCGCTTTGCGGCTCAACCGCAGATGTTTTCCAATATCGCCGAGATTGTCGCCCAAAAGCAGACAGAGTTTGATTAAAGAGCGTCGGCTAACACCATTCCCCAATTCTTTTTGGAGGTAACTATCGATTTCCTCAGAATAAGTGCGGAGTGGAATAGGAATCGGCATCTCTTCAAATTTTTCGAGGAGCCACCATGGAACAGACTCTTGACTCATATTAGGCAAAACGTGTGCCAACAGTCCATTGGCATCCATCTGCTGCAAATATGGAAGTGCTTTCTTAACATCAAGGACCTTCATCAATTCATCACGACAGCGTTCCGCTGCAACTTTTGACAATAACTCCCGGTGTTTCTGTACGAATGCGCCTGCCTTTTCAGAAATTTCAAACTCTAATTGCGCAGCGAACCTATAAATCCGTAGTAGACGTATCGGATCCGCTAATATGACACCTTCACTTGTAAATTGAAGATGACCGGCTTTTAAGTCCTCCATACCGCCACATGGATCAATTACGCGATGTAAATCCAACCTCTGGACGTTGCCTGTAGGGGACATCATATCCTCAAACACAACTGCCATTGCATTAATCGTTAAATCTCTCAAACGTAGATCGTCTGTCAGGGAATCGGCTCGGAATTGTGCGAAATCCATGGTTAGTTGTGAGTTATATGAAGAAGCGTCCTGCTTAGGAATCACGCGTGCAGTAGGGGGATCTTCTTCAAGGGTGATGCATGTCGCCTTGATGTTAGCAGCAAACACTTTAGCAAAGTGGATTGCATCAGAAGAGAGCGCAAAATCAAAATCTGTGATTTGACGTTCAAGTAATAGATCCCGGACGCTCCCGCCGACAAGATAGAGGCATACCCCTCGCGTTTTCGCGAAAGTGTCAAGCGCCTGCATAGTGGAGGCGCGAAACGGATCTCGACGGGGCAAAGTGCTAATTTTCACTGGCTTGCCCGTGCCTTCCGTCTCTGTGCTTTACGAGAACGAAATAGAATGCCATCAAGATGGAGGTGACTTGCATAACCGATGAAACTCGCTACGTAAAAAGGTAAGCCGGTGAGGAGAACACCGGGCATCTCATCCCATCCGAGCAACGCATCGAAAGCCTCTAAAAACGTTTCACCGCTGTACCACTCTGGATATGCAGCGTAAATGGGTATGAGCAAGAATAGTCCAGGTAATAGAATCATCGTCCCTTTTGCATGTGTCCATCCGCGATGTTTACTCACAACCGGAAGCATTGCAAAGAGACCGAGCAGCGCCGATTCCAAATACCTTCGCAAAAAAACGATTAGCACAACATTCAGGATAAATAGGAGCGTATAGAATACCTTTTGGCTCCTGCTCTTGATATCGACATCTGGCCACAATCCGAAGAGCACGGCAACCGTAAAACACCCAACAATCTTTAGCGGATTCAAGGCGATCGTCGGGTTCCACGCCACAGGGACTGTGTAAATAATTGAAATAGCGATAGTTGTAATAAGGGAAACGATGAAGAAGGTGCCATAAGCAACCAACCCGCCGATCCAGTGTTCACGAAACATACTCATGGTAAAATATTATACCACATTTTAAAGAAAAATGAAATTGGAAATCGGGTTTAGATAACCCCAATCAGAGGGTTTAGGCTTGGCGTGTTGGAATTTTAATTTGACTTTATAGAACGAATTATGATACAATTATGTCGGAATTGTTGGAACGTTATCTCCAACCAGATTTATTTACTTGCGAAAAAAAAGGAAAAAGGCTATTATGTAACAATGGAGGCAGGTCCGTGAGAATTAACACACTGCTGCTTAAACATCGGTAGAAGTTGTAACACGCAGTAGCTCGGGATTACAGATGAGATTTTTATACTGCAATTTTGCTCCAATCATCTGCGTGCGACGAAATCCAAACGAACCGCGAAGAACCTCTATTATTGGGACATATCGCGTTTTTTTTATATTTATTATGACGGTCAGCGAGAAAAATTCGATTTTTGAACTGTTAGTACCGATACTTGACATTGATGGCATTGAACTTGTAGATGTTGAAACGCAGTTAAAGACCGTACGACTCCTGATTCATAAACCGGGAGGCCTTTCAGTATCAGACTGCCAAGCAGTCAATAGTGTTGTGCGCCCAATTTTAGAAGTGCATGAACACTTGGCGAGTTATACACAATTAGAAGTTGCCTCACCGGGCTTAGACAGGCCTTTACGAACAGCCGCTGACTTTCGGCGCAATTGCGGACGCACAGTTCGGATAGAAGTTCCTTCAAAAGACGATAAAAAGCGGCACGTGCAAGGCACCGTGGCAGAAGTATCTGAAGAGAAAGTGGTCTTAGTAACAACGAACGACCGCCGCGTCGCCATTAATATTTCGGAAATCCGCAATGGATATCTACACCTGAAATGGTAGTCGGCGCAAATAACTGGAAGCGGAGTTCACAAGCGTACATTCAACGGACCTGTACATAGAAATTCGGAAAGGAGTACGCGGGGGCCGGAAAAGTCCCCGTGGATATTATTTATGTTAGAAAGTCTCCAAAATGCTATTCGTCAAAATACAGCGCAAACAGAACTTCCGGAGCACGTTTTCGTTGAAGCAATAGAAGCCGCTTTATGTGCTGCTGCGCGTCGAGTTTACGGGCCAGATGCCGATATTTCCGTGGCGATCGATCTCGAAAAAGAAGACATACGGTGCTATGTCCCGAAAAAAGTCGTCAATATTATGCGGGATTTCTCAACAGAAATCCCGATTGAGGAAGCAAAGAAACTCCAAGCGGATGTCGAACTTGATGAAGTCCTAAACGTTGAGATCAATCCGAGCGAGTTTGGACGCATCCCTGCACAATTGGCGAAGCAGATTCTCTTCCAAAAAATCAAACAGGCAGAACGCGAAAAAATCTATCAGGAATTCGCTGGTCGTGAAGGCGAAATCATTACCGGATACGTTCAGCGTTTTGAACGCGGTGGCATTATCTTAGACCTTGAACAGACGGAAGCTTTTTTGCCGCCGCGCGAGATGCTTCGCTCAAAAACCTACGAACGCGGTAAACGTCTACAGTGTCTAATTCTAACAGTGAAAAACGAGGCACGCGGTGCACCAGTTATCGTATCGCGTACACACCGTGATCTCCTCGCGATGCTTTTTGAGCAAGAGGTCCCTGAAATTTATGAAGGCCAGGTCCGTATTATGGCAGTCGCACGAGATCCAGGGAATAGGGCGAAAGTCGCTGTTATCGCAACTGAAGAAGGCATAGATGCCGTCGGTACATGCGTTGGTGTCAAGGGAATTCGGGTCCAAACAATCGTCAATGAACTTGACGGCGAAAAAATCGACTTGTTAGAATGGAATGAAGATACCAGTGTTTTCATTGCCAATGCTTTAAGACCTGCCGCCGTCCGTCGGGTGGAACTCGATGAGGAAAACAAGAGCGCACGTGTAGTTGTTCCTGATAACCAACTCTCGTTAGCAATCGGCCAACGCGGGCAGAATGCACGGCTCGCCGCAAAATTGACCGGATGGAAGGTTGACATAAAAGGTGAATCCGAAGCGACTGTTTCTATTGATGAACTTTTTAAACCCTCTCCGAGCGACGCAGATTCGGACACAACTGAACTCAAGGAAACTCCCGTAGCCGCCGAAGACAGTGCTGAACAAACAGAAACTGAAGAGACCGTTGAAAAACTAACGGATTCGGACGTGAATGTTGAAACCGACACAGACACTGATATTCTCGAAACTAGGACAGCAAGCACACAAGATGAAGACGTGTCTGTGATAAACTCTGAAGAAGACCCTGAAGATGATGACTGTGACATCGAAACCTAATAATATTCCCACGGTCTTTTTTATCAAAATTACTCGGGAATTTTTCCGCACGCTATCGGTGTGTGATGTCTATAGAAGGTGACGTTTTTGAGAAACGTTCTTCGCACTTGTATCGGGTGCCGTGGTAAATTTCTACAGGAAACGCTAATCCGATTTGTATGTCAAGGGGACGAAACGCTTCAAATAGATAGACAGAAGAAAGCAGGGGGGCGCGGGGTTTATGTTTGCGGGTCTCAACCTTGCATTCAAAAAGCGTTCAAGTCTCCAAAACGGATTAATGCTCTCTTACGTGCAGAACTTACAAGTAACGTTATTGCGCGGTTTGAACAAGTTCTTCTTGAATATACAAGAAAATCCACGAACTCAATAGGAAAAAAGGAGGAACTATCATGAGTAAAGCTACACGGCAACGGCGAAAATCTACAAGAGGGGATCGTAAAGCGAATCAAAGTTCAGGGGTGTCTGTTGCTAAATTGGCAAGACGCTATAAACTCATAAGCACGGAACTCATCGCGATACTAAGAGACCACGGCGTTCAAGTTAAAAATGAACAAAGCACGCTGGATCCGGCCACCGTTGCCCTTGTCGAATCTGAATTAGAAGTAGATCTCAATGAGGAAAATACATCTGTGGAGTCTATCAAAGGCGATGCCGATACAAGTGCCAACGCTACAAATAGTTTGCAAATCACAGAGGGGGTAACAGTAGCGGATCTCGCCGGTTCCCTAGGCTTACAGCCTTCAGCCCTGATTAAGCGGTTGATGAAATTACGGGTGATGGCAAATATTAATCAACGTCTCGATTATAACACGCTCTTAATGCTCGGAGAACACTTAGATTTTCAGGTAATCAAAAAACAGACCCTTGAGGAAGATTTATTAACCGATCCACCAGACCCGCCGGACTCTCTACACCCCAGGGCTCCAGTCGTCACAATCATGGGGCATGTTGATCACGGTAAAACTTCTCTTTTAGACTCGATTCGTCAATCAAACGTCAGTGCATCTGAGGCAGGGAATATTACGCAACACATTGGGGCTTACCATGTGACCTTGGAAACTGGAAGCGTCGTTTTTCTGGATACGCCCGGACACGCTGCTTTTACGGCGATGCGGGCACGCGGCGCTCAAGTGACCGACATCGTTGTGCTGATTGTCGCAGCCGATGACGGGGTTATGCCCCAGACAGTTGAGGCGATTAGTCATGCCAAAGCCGCCAAAGTCCCAATCGTAGTGGCGATTAATAAAGTCGATGTCCCTGGGGCCCGCCCTGACTATATCCGACAACAACTGTCAGAACACGACCTAATGCCAGAAGAGTGGGGCGGGCAGACGCTCTGTGTTGAGACCTCCGCAACAGAAGGAACCGGTATTGACACTTTGCTGGAAATGCTGCTCTTGGAGGCCGCGCTCCTTGAACTGAAAGCGAACCGAAATAAATCTGCCCGCGGTGTTGTTATTGAAGCAGAGGTGAATAAAGAACGCGGCGCTGTCGCGACGGTTCTTGTGCAATCCGGAACCCTGCATGTGGGAGACCCCTTTGTCTCAGGACGATACTCTGGCAAAGTCAGGGCAATGATAGATGACCACGGTAAACGGATGAGAAAGGTAGGCCCCTCACGCCCGGTTGAAATCCTCGGTTTTACAGGTGTTCCGGAGGCCGGTGATAAATTTTATGCCGTTGACTCTGATCGGGATGCCCGTACCATTAGTGAAGCGCGACAAGACCAATATAGAACTGAAAAACTGGGGGCGAACAGCCATGTAAGTTTAGAAAACCTATTCCAACAGATTCAGGAAGGCGAGATTAAGGAGCTAAACGTCGTTCTTAAAGGTGACGTGCAAGGCTCAGTGCAGGCAGTTGCCTCATCCCTCCTCGACCTGAGTACGGAAGAAGTCAAAATCAACATCATTCACCAAGCGGTTGGAGGTATCACCGAAACCGATATTTTGCTCGCTTCAGCCTCTGATGCCATCGTCGTTGGTTTTAATGTACATCCGACAACAGAAGCCGTCCAAGCCAAAGAAACTGAAGGAATTGACGTCCGGACGTATAACGTCATCTATAACCTTATCTCCTATATCCGTTCAGCTATGGAAGGCCTATTAGATCCGGAAGTCCGTGAGGTCGTTATCGGACGGGCAGAGGTTCGCGAATTGTTCAGAGTACCTCGACTTGGTTTAGTTGCAGGAAGTTACGTGAATTGGGGTCGGATTTCCTACAATCAACCACTTCGAGTGCTTCGTGACAACCGCTTAATTCACGAAGGGAAAGTGAATTCGCTTCGCCGTTTTAAGGATAATGTCAACGAAGTACAAGCGAACTATGAATGCGGCATAGGTATAGAGACCTTCGATGACTTAAAGGTCGGTGACGTGCTTGAATGCTACGTCCACGAACATGTAGCCCGATCGCTTTCGTAACGGATATAGCTTAATCACCGAGTATTCTCACAAAAAGCTGGGTTGGCAAACCGCGCTTGTAACGGACAGGCGGCTTCCATGCACATCGGTGTTTGTAAAATTTGGATCCGAATCCCGCAGAGCCGCTCGCTAAAGGCGAAACGCCGAGTTATCAAAAGCCTGATGGCAAGACTCAAGAATCGGTTTAATATTGCTATTGCCGAAGTAGAAGCACTCGATGTGCCTGAAGCTGCCGTACTAGCTGCTGTATCCGTTTCTAATGAGGCGGCCCATTTGAACAGACTCATCTCGCACGTTATTACCTTTATTGAGGCAAATGTAGACGCGGAGTTAGTGGATTACAAAACTGAATTTTTCTTTTAATGAATAATGAAGATTGCAGGTGACAACCTACTCTTATAAAGATAGGAAAATCATGGTAAACAAAAGAAGACAAGATCGGGTTAGTGCCCTAATTCAACAAGAATTGAGCGAAATTATCCAACGTTCTGTTAAGGACCCGCGCGTAGCGCTTTGTACTATCACGCAAGCAGAGCTGTCACCTGACCTGAAATACGCCGATGTGAAAGTCAGTGTCATTGGTGATAAAACCCAAAAGGATAATGCGCTCTCGGGGCTAAAAAGTGCGGCGGGGTTCCTTAGACGGGAAATCGGGAACCGTCTGACTCTACGTTACTCACCAGAGCTTCGGTTCGCTATAGATGAATCTGCTGATTACCTTTTCAAAATAGACGGGCTTCTTAAATCCGTTGAATCTGAAGATAAAACACCTGATAACGACGCTCCGGACCTTTCATGAATACCCAATATATGGCGGATATGCATAACTACGGCACACTCCTGGCGTTACTGGATCAGTACCAGTCCTTCGCGCTCTCGACGCATATTAATCCAGATGGTGACGCGATTGGTTCCGAACTCGGTCTCTACCTATTTCTAACAGGGCAAGGAAAATCCGTTAGAATCTTCAACACTGACGCAGTGCCTGTTAACTATAGATTTCTGCCATCTTGGAACAACATCGAAGATGTACATGCAGTCGGGACGTATCGTCCGGAGGTCCTGATTGTCTTAGATGCAAGCACGCTGGAACGGATCGGTAAGACCCTCTCGAAAATTTTGCTGCCTATACATACACTTGTTAATATCGATCACCATGCAACAGCAGAGGCATTCGGAGACATCAACCTCATCGAACCTTCAGCCTCCTCCACATCAGAAATCGTATACACAGTCATCAAATACCACCAAACGCCAATAAGCAAAGCATGTGCGCTCTGTCTGTACACCGGACTTATGTTTGATACCGGGTGTTTTCGGTATAGTAATGCAACGGCAGAAACCCACCGGATTGCGGCAGAGTTAATTGAGGTAGGGGAATTTCCGCCCGATGAAGTCTACCGTTATGTCTATGAACACATTCCTGTCAGTAAGATTCGCCTATTGAGTGAGATCCTCCGTACTTTGCAAGTAACTGATAATGGTAAGATCGCCTCGGTGTATGCTACACAGACAATGTTCGGGAAAACGGGGACAACGCCTGAAGCCGTAGAGGGGGTTGTAAATCAGATTCAAGCGATTGCAGGCGTTGAGGTGGCATTGTGCGTATGCGAGCTGCCAGATGGAAGTACAAAGGTCAGTTTACGCAGCCAAGGTCAGGTAGACGTTAGTAAATTGGCTTCAGAGTTTAAAGGTGGTGGACACTCACGCGCCGCGGGTTGTCGGATCGTGATGCCGTATTTATCAGCAATTACAACTCTTACTCACTGTGCACAACAATACATAGACCAAACCCCACGAGATGGGGTGATTCACTGAAGGATTGAAAACGTGGAAAACGCTGGGAATAAGAACGATCCTGCAATCGCGATAACAACTTACAATTTAGAGGACATCGCTGAATTCGAGAGAGCTACAGCGGTTACCTTCGGCGTGTTTGACGGGATCCATATAGGGCACCAAGCGGTTATCAAGACCCTGCTGCAGCGGGCTGCGCAAGACAGATTGATAAGCGTGCTTGTCGGCTTCTACCCACATCCACTCGCGTTTTTATCGCCAGAACGATGCCCGCCCGTCCTGACACCTCTCTCCAAACGTATCGAAATCCTTCAGCAATTCGGCATCGATAAAATCGTCATGCTTAACTTTGATGCCCAGATTGCGGCAATGTCTCCAGAATCCTTTGTCGAGAAGGTGCTTTTGGAAAAATGCCGAGCCGAACATGTTGTCGTTGGATATGCCTGTCAGTTTGGGAAAAATCGCGCCGGTAACGCGCAACGATTGGCAGAAATCAGTGAGGATTACCTGTTTGATGTCTCTATCGTTCCACCAACAGAAATAAACGGTGCGCCTGTCCATAGTACCCGTATTCGTCAAGCCCTCGCAAGGGGGGATCTTCGATGGAGCGCCCAATTATTGGGCCGTCCCTACTCATTGATCGGCAAGGTTACCCACGGCGATGGCAGAGGCAGGCAGCTGGGTTTTCCAACAGCCAATATAGACACTCGCGACCAAATCTGTCCCCCTAATGGCGTGTACGCAATTCGCGCGAAATTAGAGGGTAAATGGTTAGACGGTGTATTGAACATTGGGACGCGTCCGACCTTTAACGCATTGAACTTTCAAGTAGAAAGTTACTTTTTTGATTTTAATGAAACTATCTACGGTAAATCGGTAGAAATCTTTGTCGTGGAAAAAATTAGAAGCGAACGAAAGTTTCCCAACCCTCAATCCCTTGTGCAACAGATACAACGCGATATTATGGCTGCTGCGGAGATCCTTGCTGAATCCGCACTGTAGTAGGTGGTATCAAAACCGTTTAGACGTGAGAGTTTAATTTGAATTTCACGTTGACATGTGGTATTATATATATGTATTAGATAGATTAGAAGTGAAATAATCATCGCAAATAACCTAGTCTTCATATCATATAGCGTCTCAAAGCATTATTGTCTCATAGAGCGCATTTTATCAGATGATTTTTGATGAGACCGAATTAACAGGTTTCACAGCTTGTTTTTCAAACCAGTTGTTCAACCAAAAGGAGGCGAACGCAATTGGCAATGAGTGCAGCAGAGAAGAAGGAATTAATGCAACAGCATCAGCTACACCAGCAGGATACAGGATCTCCGGAGGCACAAGTTGCGATTTTAACTGCTCGTATTCGACAGTTGACTGAACATTTTCGGACGCACCGGAAGGATTATCACTCCCGTCATGGGCTCTTCCGGCTTGTTGGCAAGCAGCGCCGTTTGTTACGGTATTTATACAAAAAGGATGTTACGCGCTATTACCGTTTAATTGATAAACTTGGAATTCGTGACACTATCGGATCGAGGAGAAATTAGGTTTTGCGTTGGTGACATGGCAAAAAAACGGAAATATAGGAGTAGTATATAGTAATGAAAGTTGAAATGCAACTTGGGAGCGAGAAGTTATCAATTGAAACTGGGAAAGTTGCGAAACAGGCAGACGGAGCAGTTTGGGTCCAATACGGTGGAACGGTTGTCTTAGTCACAGTAGTAGCCGATGACAGTGGGCATGACTTGGATTTTTTTCCGTTAACAGTAGATTACCGTGAGAGAGGTTATGCGACAGGCCGCATCCCAACCGTCTACGGTAGACGCGAGCCACGTCCCGGAACATCGGAGCAACTGATTGCCCGCTTAATCGATCACTGTATTCGCCCTCTCTTTCCAAAAGATTTCAAAGCAGAAGTCCAAATTTTATGTAACGTGTTTTCATCGGACGGCATTCACCCTGCGGATGTTCCTGCCCTTATCGGCACATCTGCTGCGCTGTCGATTTCCGATATCCCCTTTAACGGGCCAGTCGCCGCGGTCACAGTTGGGAGAATTGAAAACGCATTGATAATCAACCCGAGTTATGAGGAATTGCACGCCTCCGAAATGGAAATGTTCGTAAGTGGCACGGCGGACGCGGTGATGTCTGTCGAAGGTAGTGGGCATGAAATCCCCGAAGACGAAGTTATTGATACAATCGTTACTGCGCACACGCAGATAAAAGAAATTATCAAACTTCAAGAGGGACTGGCAGCGGTATGTAGTAACGGCAAGAGAGATTACGCTTCCAAAGACATCGAATTAGACCTTAGATCTCGTGTCCGAAAGCTTGCTACATCCCGGATTCGAGAATCTATCGGAATGGCAGACAAAAAATTACGTGAAGATTATCTCGAACAGGTACAAGAAGAAGTCCTATCAGAAATCCTTGAAGATATCCCTGATGAAACGGATCCGAATGCGACAAAGGACACGATTTCTATATTAAGCGAAATAGAAAAAGAAGAGATGCGCGATGCCATTCTGACACAAGGTAAACGTGTTGATGGACGGGGTGTAACAGAGATTCGTCCTATCTCTGGAGAGGTTGCACTGCTTCCGTACGCTCACGGATCAGCCCTCTTTACCAGGGGGCAGACGCAGGCGCTTTGTGTAACGACCCTCGGCACATCAGGCGATGAAGATGTCCAACGCGGACTTGGTGGCGAATCGAGACACTCTTTCTTTTTACACTATAACTTCCCACCCTTCAGTACGGGTGAAGTTAAACGTATGATGGGGCCAGGGCGGCGGGAAATCGGTCACGGTGCCTTGGCACAAAAGGCGCTCGAACCTGTTATCCCAGAGAAAGAGGACTTCCACTATACCATCCGAGTGGTATCGGAAATCTTGGAATCTAATGCCTCATCATCAATGGCAAGCGTCTGTGGGGCGACCTTGGCACTTTTGGATGCCGGTGTCCCGCTTAAAAGACCTGTTGCAGGAATTGGTGTTGGTCTCATCAAAGAAGAGGAACAGGAAGCAATACTTACCGATATGCTCGGCACTGAGGATTTTCTCGGCGATATGGACTTCAAAGTCGCCGGGACCAGCGAAGGCGTTACCGCTATTCAGATGGACATCAAGATTGACGGCGTTAGCCCGGAGTTGATGCGCCGTGCAATCCATCAAGCGAAAGAGGCACGCCTTGCAGTGATTGAACAAATGAACGCTATTATAGCGGAACCGCGGGCGGAACTCTCTCCATACGCACCGCGAATCCACTCGATCCAAATTCCACAGCAAAAAATTAAAGACCTCATCGGACCCAGGGGTAAAACTGTGCAAGCCATCCAAGAAGAGACTAACACAACGATCAATATTGAAGATGATGGCACCGTTGAGATCGCGGCTACAAGTGCTGAAGATGTCAAACGCGCTGAGGAAAAAGTTCTTGCAATCACGGCGATGCCTGAGATCGGGAAAGAATATACCGGAAAGGTCGTCCGAACTGCGCCCTTCGGTGCATTTGTGGAGATATTGCCCGGGAAGGACGGACTTGTCCACATCTCGCAAATGGGAGATGGCTATGTCCGCCGCGCTGAGGATGTAATGCAGGTCGGTGATGAAGTCACTGTTCGTATTCTCACTATCGATGAACAGGATCGCGTGGATCTGACGCTTGTCGCAGCAGGAGGAGTCCCGGTTGAAGAACTGAACATCCCATCGAATGACGATCGTGAATTCTCAACTGAGCGCGAGGGGTCAAGAGACTATCGTGATGCTGGACGTTCTGGCTATCGCGATAACCGTGACTCACGGGATAGGCGGGGTAACGATACTCGTGAACGCCGCAATAGTCGTTATGACCAACGTGACAATACACGCGACTTCCGAAATCGTCGCCCGCCACGTATTCCAAAAGGACGGTCTCGATAGTAGCGGAAACCCTCTGAATCACATCGCAATCCTAATATTGGTAGGCGAGGTTTCTAACCTCGCCTTTTTTCCTTTAAGCTGAGCAAACCCAACCTATGCCGCAAGGTATTAAATATTTTGCATATCATTTATTTTTTTGCTATAATTTGAATATGTGATTTTATGGGACAATCGATAGGGTTTACGCAGAAAGCTATTTGTAGCCCTACCCCTTGCAAGCGAGGGGTAGGGGAGGCTTAGAAGGCCTGTGTTTTTTCACAGATATCTATCTCACAGAGCCGGGGGACTACGGTCAAAATTGCGCCCATCCTAATCGAAAAATGAATAGACCTTTGCCTGTCAACGCAACAAGAGGTGGTAGAAATGAAGACAAGACGCAACACCACTAAATATACTCTAGACAAAGCAGATCTGCTCGACCAGAGATGGGTAACCTACTTTTTAGCAATTGTTCTCATTCTGCTTGTCCTTATCTTTATTGTTTTACTATCGCCTACCTATAAACAATACGTTGTTGATACCGCCAAATCCGTGTTTTACGGTGGAAAACAGAAAGTCCCGCGCCCAAAGGCTTCACCGGCGAACTTTCAAAGCCCGGCGGTGCGAAAGGGTTTAATATTCTGAACCTAACAGAATAACATAGAACGGCGATATAACACGAGTCGGATTACACTTTTCGGCAAAATCGGGAGAGAACGATGTACAGGACCCTGTTCATGTTAACAACACTAACAACACTACCTTTATTGATTTCCGGGTGCGGTTACTACTCTAAATCAGAATATCTTGAGCATATTTCAACCATCCGTATCTCGCCAATTGAAATTTTGGATGCCGATTTCGCTTATGACACGACCTCTCAACGACCGTATGATGAAGTGATTCATGAAAAGCTAACCCAACGTTTCAATCGAAAATGGCGAGACGGAAATGACTCCGAATTTACGATGCGGATACAGGATTACACTTTAGTAGAGCACGGCTTCGGTCCGCAAGGCGAGGTTGAAATGCTGCGCATGACTTTACAAATTGAATACGAATTTTTGGACAGGGTTCGCAATACGATGATCGCTGAAAGAGACAACTATGTCCAAGTTCACGATTTCTATGTCGTCCCGAATCGAGCCGAGCCGATGGAAACCCCTGCACAAGCCAGAGATCTTATTGTCGAAGAGTTGATAGAAGACCTTTATAATAACCTTGCTGAACAGTGGTAACAAGACGCTACACGGGAGCTTTGTGCAAATGAAATGCAAGTCAACACACCTCTTTTATAGACTTCCTCACTTTTCGCTCGGCACGCTGCTTTTTTTTAGTTCAATGCTGATTTCGTGCGGTGAAGAACCGGGGAACTGGACCTCTGTCCAACAGGAAGCCGAATATATCTACGGTGTGTGGCATAGCAGTACAATGAAGCAGACACAACAGACGATACTTAAAGTCGGGGAAAACGTCAAGAACGCCTCAAGACTCTTAGGGCAATCCGTAACAACAGAAGCCAACGTCCAAACAACTGTTTCACCCGAGCATCTTTTACCGAGTAATGGCGGCTTATCGGGTTGGGTACAGTCGCGCGCCCCATCAATGTACGAAGGGAAAACACTTTATCGTGACAGAGCCGCGTCCCCGGATCTCTACTACGCTTTCGGTTTCAAACGGCAGGCAGAAGTGGAATACGAAACCCCGCAATTCGGTTCAAAACCGTTGGTTCTACTCGAAGTTTTCGATATGGGTTCGCCAGAAAATGCCTTTGGGATTTATAATTTCCACACCTACCCAAAAATGAAATTCGAATGGGTTGGGAGTAAGGCGATGCTTTCAGGGAACTATCTCCGATTTTCAAAAGGAAAGTATTTCATTCAAATTGAGGGCTACGAAATAGCGACCGGCATCCGAGAAGGCATGATTGCACTCGCTAAAACGATCGCTACGCAGATTAAAGACCCACCACTAGAACCGCCAATCCTCGCGCTATTGCCAAACCACAATAAGGTAAACGGAAGTATCAAGTTATTCCGTTCAAATTGGGTGTTGCGTCAAATCTACAGCACACTACCTGTCAACACACCACAATTAACGGAGACAGCCATCGGTGTATCCGCGCGTTATGTGGACAACATGCAATCAAAAAACTGGACGGATGCTCAAATTGCTTTCATCATCCGTTTCGTTGACACTGCTACTGCGGAATCCGCGTATGCGTTTTACCGGGATTCCTTAACGAAAGGGGGAATGCCTTTTGAGGTCGGAACGAGTGGAAACCTTCTTATCAATGAAGCCGCCTCTGTAGGAGGGGTTTCCAACCCCGGTACCTTATAAAAAAGGAGTTTTTTATGCGAGGTGATTTTGAAGCTTATCTTAACGATTCATTCCGCGACGAAAATGGCAAACTTAATTTAACAGCGTTGCTAACTTTAGAGGACGAAGCCGATATGGATGTTGCCGTTATTATGCCGAACACCCAACCGCTTCCACAAAACGATGAGCTTGCTGAAGCAATTCGGGGCAATCCGCGCGCGCTCGGCTGCGCACTCGTGCACCCAACGGAACCCAAACCCGTCGAACAGGTTAAATTGGCTGCTGAGGAATGGGGCATGCGTGGGATTAAATTGATGCCGGCCGTCCATAAGTACAACATAGATGACCTAATTGTTCGTCCCGTTGTCGAAGCTGCACGTGACCATGGACTCATCGTCTCAATCCACTCTGGACCTAATAACTGTCATCCCAACCGGATTGCCACAGTTGCGGGTTGGGTCCCAGAAACACCAGTTATTATGGATCACATGGGTTTTCCAGACGATTTAGACGCGGCAATCTCTGTGGCAAAGGCGAACACAAACATTTCGCTTGGAACAACTATTCTACGTTTTCACCGACGGTGGGGAACGGATCCCAACACGGTTGTTCCAACGGAGGTAAAAAAAGCGGTTGATGAACTTGGCCCTGAACAGATGGTTTTTGGCTCCAATTTGCCGGAATACCGTCCGATTCAGGTTATCAATGCTCTCAAGCGATTAGAACTCTGTGACGACGCTGAAGCACTAATTTTCGGTGAGAATCTGGCGCGTATCTATGGACTTTAAGATCACCTCTGGTAAAATCGATAATTATTTCGACATAATGAGAGGCACGGTTTCCTAACCGTGCAGGGCGCAATAATTGCAAGATCCCTCACTATGAATCAACGTTTACAGTTATGAAACAAACGCCCCTTTACCAAGTCCACACACTCCTCAATGCGAAATTTACCGAATTCGGTGGTTGGGAAATGCCGCTCCAATATAGCAGCATTGTTAAAGAGCATTTGGCTGTGCGGACGACCGTCGGTTTGTTTGATCTGTCACATATGGGAGAACTTGAGATTTGTGGTTCCGGAGCGGAGGCTTTGGTGCAAAAACTCAGCACGAACAATGTGGATCGCTTGACCGATGGACGTGTGTTGTATACTCTATTCTGCAACGAAGCCGGTGGGATTCTTGACGATCTTCTTGTCTACCGATACGCAGACAGCCACTATATGCTGGTCGTCAATGCGGCCAACATCGAAAAAGATCGAAAGTGGGTAGAAAGCCACAACGACACCGGGGCAGAAGTCAGAGACATGAGCGAAAACATAGCTCTCATTGCACTCCAGGGGCCAAAGTCTATTGACATCCTAAAACCCTTGGTTCCCGAACAAGCGATTTCTGAAATTCGGTATTTTCGGTTTATATGCAATGAGGTAGCAGGCATCCCGACTACGATTGCGAGGACAGGTTATACTGGAGAAGCCGGTTTTGAGTTATACGTTTCGGTTGACAATGCAGAGCCTTTATGGCATGCCCTCTATACTGAGGTTATAGCTGCTGATGGACGGCCGGTAGGGCTGGGGGCTCGTGATACGCTGCGAATTGAAGCTGGACTCCGCCTCTACGGTATAGACATGGATGATAATACAGACCCGTTTGAAGCCGGCCTCGGTAAGTTTGTCAAACCCAAGAACCGACAATTCATCGGCAAACGTGCGCTTAGTAGGAAGCGAAAAAAGGGCATTAAAAGACAGTTGGTAGGCTTTCAGATGCTTGACCGTGCTGTAGCGCGTTCAGGCTACACCGTTTACCAAGCAGATAAACACATAGGTAACGTGACAAGTGGGGCCCCTTCCCCGAGTCTTAAATGCGGTATCGGTTTCGCCCTTATTACATCCGAAGCTGCTGCTGATGAAGCAATTGACATAGAAATTCGGGGCAAGTTCCACCCCGCAAGGGTTGTAAAAGTACCCTTTATTTCAACACGAACTTAGCGTATATAATGCGTGTTGACTCGCCAGGCCCAGCATTCATTTAACCGAAAGCTAGCACAGACATCGCCTGTGCTGACCAGATTTAATATTTAAAAACATGATTCCAGAAAACTTAAAATACATGGAAAGCCATGAATGGGCAAGACAAGAAGACGATATCGTCACTATCGGTATCAGTGACTATGCGCAGTCTGAAATTCAAGACATCGTCTATGTTGAATTGCCAGAAATTGGCACAGAAGTTACACAAAAAACGGAGTTCGGAGTTATAGAGTCTGTCAAAGCAGCGTTTGATCTATACGCACCTGTCAGTGGTGAAGTCATTGATGTTAATGAATCACTCCTTGATACCCCGGAACAGGTGAATGAGTCTCCGTACGACGATGGGTGGATGCTCAAGATCAGAATGACGGACGCTGTAGAACTTGACGCGCTCCTTGATGCTGAGAGTTACCAAGCCCATATTGAGGCAGAAAATGCCTAAAAAAGATAACAACAGCAACTCTTTTGCAAATCGACACATCGGGCCCCGTTCAGAAGACATCGAACTGATGTTGACGACGCTCGGCTATTCCTCAATGGCAGATTTTATTGAAGACGTTGTTCCCGCGGACATCCGGTCAGCAGCAGCCTTGAGTTTAGATGGAGATGGAGGTGGTTCAAAGTCAGAATCCGAAGCACTTTCGGCATTAAAAGAGCTCGCGTCCGAAAATCAGGTTTTCCGTTCTTTTATCGGGATGGGATACTCTAATTGCTTTGTCCCACCGGTAATTCAACGAAACATTCTGGAGAATCCAGGCTGGTATACGCAATATACACCCTATCAAGCGGAAATCTCACAAGGACGTTTGGAAGCCCTTCTTAACTTCCAAACAATGGTTATCGACTTAACGGGCTTACCTCTTGCAAATGCGTCGCTTTTAGACGAAGCAACAGCCGCAGCGGAAGCGATGGGTATGGGTCTTGCCGCCACTAAGCAAAAAGCGGGGCGTGATTTTTTTGTTTCCAAGACTTGTCACCCACAAACGATTGCTGTCTTACAGACACGGGCAGAACCTCTGGGGATCCAGCTATCTATCGGTGACCATCGATCAGCGAATTTCGAGATGCCACTCTTAGGCGCTATTGCACAGTATCCTGCGACTAATGGAGCGATTCACGATTATATCGAATTCGCCGAACAGGTACACGCCGCTGGTGGTTTATTTATCGCAGCAACAGATCTGCTGGCACTGACACTCTTACGTCCACCTGGTGAGTTTGGCGCAGACATTGCCATCGGCAGCGCGCAACGTTTTGGGGTGCCGCTCGGTTATGGTGGCCCGCACGCAGCCTTTCTCGCCACCCGTGACGAACTTAAGCGACAAATTCCGGGGCGAATTGCAGGTGTCTCTCAAGATGCGATGGGCAAACCGGCTATCCGTTTAGCACTTCAAACACGGGAACAGCACATCCGCCGGGAAAAAGCAACGAGTAACATCTGCACAGCGCAAGTCTTACTTGCCGTTATGGCGGGGATGTACGCTGTCTATCATGGGCCCGAAGGACTTAAGCAGATCGCTACACGGGTGCACACTCACACGTGTACGCTACGTGCTGGACTTGAAGCACTCGGCTATATCACTGGAGAATCGTCATGTTTTGACACCGTTTCGGTTACCGTCCCGGCGGACAAAATAGACGATATCTTAACTTCTGCCCATGCC
The DNA here is from genome assembly GCA_965202725.1 of Candidatus Poribacteria bacterium. GTDB lineage: Bacteria > Poribacteria > WGA-4E > WGA-4E > WGA-3G > WGA-3G. Next base: position 355,908 of record OZ241845.1, on the reverse strand, counting down.
AAACAGATAAATCTCCGAGCAATTGATGCGACCCATATCGGCATCTCCTTAGATGAAACAACAACGCTAACAGATGTTGAAGAACTCCAACAGATTTTCGCGGAAAACAACACCAAAAACAACTGGGTGTCGGGAATGGAAAACGGGAAAGCGGAGCAGGATGGGGCCCCAATCTTCCCGTCTTCCAGTTTGCCACCTATTCCTATAGAACTCCAGCGAGAAACTTCCTATCTAACACACCCAGTTTTCAATAGCTACCATTCTGAAACCGAGATGCTCCGCTACATCCATAGGCTTCAAACCAAAGACCTATCTCTCGTGAATGCGATGATTCCTTTGGGGTCCTGTACGATGAAACTTAATGCTACAGCGGAGATGATTCCGGTGACATGGCGCGAGTTCGGCGAACTTCATCCGTTTGTCCCGATCGAACAAGCGAAAGGCTACGCGCATCTCTTTTCGCAATTGGAAACGTGGCTAGCTGAGATAACAGGTTACAGCGGTATCTCCTTGCAACCCAACGCGGGTTCGCAAGGTGAATATGCCGGATTGTTAGTCATTCGTAAATATCACCAGAGCCGGAATGAAGCACATCGCAACGTCTGCTTAATCCCGACCTCTGCTCACGGCACAAACCCAGCAAGCGCTGTCATGGCAGGCATGCAAGTCGTCGTCGTGGCATGTGATTCGGGAGGAAATATTGACCTTGAGGACCTCCAAGTGAAAGCAGATATGCATCGTGAGAACCTCGCCGCCGCTATGATTACGTATCCATCAACACACGGGGTCTTTGAAGAGGAGATTCGCGATATCTGCGATATCGTCCATCAATCCGGTGGACAGGTCTACATGGATGGTGCGAATCTAAATGCCCTTGTCGGCATTGGACACCCGGCCGATATCGGCGCGGATGTTTGTCACCTGAACTTGCACAAAACCTTCTGTATACCGCACGGGGGTGGCGGACCGGGGATGGGACCGATTGCTGTCAAAGGACATCTCACAGACTTTTTACCGACACATCCTCTTGTCCCTGTCGGCGGTCCAGCAGGAATAGGGGCTGTATCTGCAGCACCGTGGGGAAGTCCAGGGATCCTGCCTATTTCTTGGGCATACATTGCTATGATGGGTGCGGATGGACTTAAATCGGCAACAGAAGTTGCGATCCTTAATGCCAATTATATAGCAAAACGGCTTGCAGAATATTACCCTGTGCTTTATACAGGGAAGTGTGACTTAGTCGCACACGAATGTATCATTGATTTGCGGGCTTTTAAAAAGAGTGCTGACATAGACGTAACGGATGTCGCAAAGCGTCTGATGGACTACGGATTCCACGCCCCAACGGTCTCTTGGCCCGTGCTCGGCACGATGATGATTGAACCAACAGAAAGTGAATCGAAATCAGAATTGGAGCGTTTCTGTGATGCGTTGATCTCAATACGCGAGGAGATAACAGAGATCGAAACTGGGGTAGCCGATAGAACAGATAACGTTCTGAAAAACGCCCCACATACAGCAGAGATGGTTGTCCAGTCTGAATGGGAGCACCCGTATTCACGTGAAAAAGCAGCGTTCCCGAAGTCGTGGGTGCGTGATGCTAAATTCTGGCCCCCCGTTGCCCGTATTAATGAAGTCTACGGGGACAGGAATCTGATGTGCACCTGTCCGTCTCTTGACGAATATTAAAGAGCGTATATGACTCAGACCCAGTTGACTTAAGCGAAAACTACCGTGGAATGAAATTATGCTTTAAACGGCGTAATTTGCCTTTGCTTTATATTTGGCACAGTGACCAGATTTAATAATTAAAAAAGTAAAAAAATGAAAGCAATAATTATAGGGGCCGGAGAGGTAGGATTTCATATTGCTAAACTTCTCACCGCTCAAGCGAACGATGTTGTGCTCATTGATGAATCCCAAGCCGCCTGCGACCGAGTGAATGAGCAGTTAGATCTACAAACACTATGTGGATCGGGAGCCTCACCACGTCTGCTTAAAATCGCTGGTATCGACGAAGCGAATCTGATTATCGCCGTTACCAACAGCGATGAAATTAATATGCTCGCCTGCCAGATAGCCGATAGATACAAGGTCAGCACCAAAATAGCGCGCGTTTCAAATCCTGATTATTTCTCTATAGAAAGCGATTTGACCCCAAAAGACTTCGGCATCGATCTGTTGGTGAATCCAGAGCGGCTTTGCGTCGCTGAATTTGTCAGGCTTTTACAGGTTCCTGAAGCACGAGAGATTGTCGATTTTGAGGATGGGAGGGTCCAACTCGTCTCTTTTCGGATTCAACAGTCCAACCCGTTGATTGATAAATCGCTCGCCAAATTAGACGAGAATGGCCTCCTCAACGATATCCGATTCGCTGCTATCAGCCGCCCAGGACGTTCTTCCAATAACGGACACCCAATAAATAATGGCAACCGACACATTATCATTCCGAGAGGTGCTGACGCTTTGCAACAGGGTGACGAAGTATTTGTCATTGGCAGCGCGATGGCAATTGAACAACTGCTGCGTATCAGCGGCATCGCGTTTAACCAGAAACTTGACAGTGTTATAATTGTAGGTGCAAGTCCTATTGGTATCGAACTTGCGCGTGTGCTCGAAGAGAGAGATACTAACGTCAAACTCATTGAAGAGGACCAAACGAAAGCAGAGTCAGCCTCCCAAGCCCTAAGACGGACAACCGTTTTGCAAGGCAATTATCTTCAATTCAGACTCCTTGAAGAGGCTGGCGTAGAGGAAGTTAACGGGTTTATCTCGGTTACAGGTGATGACGAAGACGATATTATGGCATGTATGACAGCGAAAGAGAACGGCGCGCAGCGTGTGCTGGCGCTCGTTCAGCAACCGCGTTACCTGCCATTGTTAGCACGCATTCCGAGACTCGATGGGGCAGTCAGCCGGCATCTGACGGTTGTCAGTAACATTCTGCGCCTTATTCGCCGCGGACATATCATTTCCGTGGCTTCACTTCACGGCATAGAGGCCGAAGTCATTGAGATCGTTGCCGGAGTTAACTCGAAGATTGCTCATAAAGAGCTTGTCTCTTTGAAATCAAAATTCCCAGAAAATGCCTTTATCGGCGCGATCATCCGACGGGAGAGACTTATTATTCCGACTGGACAATCCGTCATCCAACCTACAGATCGCGTTATTGTCTTCAGCTTACCGGGGGCAATTCCGGTTGTCGAAGATCTCTTCGCAGAACGCAGAGATTAAACGGCTGTCAGTTGTTAGTACGTTCCGTGCTGTGCACTCCACTTTCGGCTATCAAGACGTTCCGCTGCGTTTTGCTTTCAGTGGTCCGTTAAGAGAGCAGTATAGATATCACGAATGTCTGCAACCGCCGGACGCTTAACTGATAGCTGACACCTATTAAATATGAGCCTTAAATTAATTTTTTATACTCTCGGTAATTTACTTGTTTGTCTGGCAGGCACGATGCTGTTTCCCTTAGTGGTTGGCATTTACTATCATACAACAGGAGCAGAAGTGATACGGACCGATTTAGGAGCGTTTGTCGCCTCACTAACAATCACTTTCATTGCCGGGATGATCCTCCGATTGAGTTTCCGAGCACGGCACGAAGAACTCGGCATACGCGAAGGTTTTGCCGTCGTGGCTATGGGCTGGGTAACAGTCGCGCTTTTTGGTTCGCTTCCGTATTTGCTGGCAGGCGTGTTTCACACTGAGGGACGCTCACCGTGGATAGCATTTTCCTATTGCTATTTTGAATCCATGGCAGGGTTTTCAACAACCGGCGCGACAGTCCTGACCGAGATTGAATCCCTCTCCCACGCGATGCTCTTCTGGCGGAGCTTCTCACACTGGCTCGGTGGAATGGGAATTGTTGTGCTCGCTGTTGCGATTCTGCCGCTGCTGGGTATTGGGGGTATGCAGCTGTTTCGCGCTGAAGCACCGGGCCCCGAAACCGATCGGCTCACGCCTCGCATCACGCAGACTGCCAAGCTCCTCTGGGGCGTTTATCTGCTGCTCTCTTTTCTCCAAACAGCGCTCTTGATGTTCGGCGGAATGTCGTTATTTGATGCGCTCTGCCACACCTTCGGGACCATGGCGACTGGCGGGTTCTCAACAAAAAATGCCAGTATCGGTCACTATGATAGTGTTTATGTTGATATGGTTATTAGTTTCTTTATGTTCCTCGCTGGCACGAATTTCGCGCTTCATTATCGGGGCCTCCGTGGTGATTTTAAAGCCTATTTTCGAGACACAGAATTTAAGTTCTATTGTATCGTTATTGCTGTAAGCATCACCTTAATTTCGTGGAACACCATCAGATTTCAGGTAAATGGCGACATCCCTTACGATTCAATGTGGACCTCACTCCGTTATGCTACGTTTCAGGTCCTGGCAATTATCACAACGACCGGTTACGGCACTGCTGATTACGAACAGTGGCCCGCTCTTTCCCAGTTCATCTTAGTCACACTCATGTTCTACGGTGGCTGTGCAGGCTCCACAGGTGGTGGTATGAAACAAGTTCGATTCCTCCTTCTGATCAGACAGAGCGGGGCTGAAATCAAACGCCTCATCTTCCCTCACGCTGTGCTGCCTATTCGTGTGAATGACCGAGTTGTTCCACCCGAAGTGATGACGAATGTTCTCGGCTTCTTTTTCTTTTTCATCGGCATTTTTGCGATTGTAACCTGCATCATGACAACTTTAGGACTCGATCTCGTCAGTGCTGCAGGAGCGACAATTGCGACGATGGGCAACATCGGTCCTGGGCTTGGCAGTGTGGGCCCGACTGATAACTACGCCCATATTCACACAACCGGAAAATACGTCCTATCCTTCTGTATGCTACTGGGACGTTTGGAACTTTATACCGTACTCATTCTCTTTTCACCGAACTTCTGGAAAAGGTAATTGGATGAACACCGATAAACTCCGTAGAGAATACAATGTACACAACGGACACCTACTTGAACAGAACGCCTCAACTGATCCGTTTGAACAGTTTGAAAAATGGTTTGCAGATGCGGTTGCTGCTAAACTAGACCTCCCGGATGCGATGACGTTAGCAACCGCAACGTCAAATGGTATCCCTTCCGCCCGAATGGTAGTGCTCAGAGGTTTTGACGCAAAAGGGTTCTGTTTTTACACTGACTATGAGAGTCAAAAAGGCCAAGAACTTGCGGAGAATCCACACGCTGCCCTGGTATTCTATTGGCGTGAACTCGATCGTCAGGTACGAAGTACTGGGCCTGTTGAAAAGATGGCACATGAGGAATCAGATGCCTATTTCGCAAGCCGTCCGGTGAGCAGTCAATTGGCGGTATGGACGGAACCTCAGAGCGTGATTATTAGGGGGCGGGAACATCTCACAAAAGGTTACCAACGCGCAGAAGAGACGTACGCATCGGGCACTGTTCCGCGCCCACTGCATTGGGGAGGCTATCGGCTTGTGCCGAATCTGTTTGAATTCTGGCAGGGCTGTCCAAACCGCCTCCACGATCGACTTTGTTATACGCTGCAACCCAATGGCAGATGGCAGATATCCCGCCTATCACCGTGAATTCGACGTAGCGTTGTTAACTCCTTTGTCTTGCGTGTTTGCGGAGTTTGGTCATAGCAGTTTTCTCGGTTTTAGAAACCCACTCATGAGATTTTCCAAGATGCCCACCTACCGCACGAAGACTCAGCGGAGAGCCGTTAAATCCGTATCGTAAGGAAATCACTTCCTGTTCAATGGAGGAAAGGTTCGATAGCAATTGAGACACCGTCAGCCTATTTTCTATTTCAACAAATCCCGGATCTATACTGCCAACCGTATCGTTTAGCGTCCCCTCATCCGGCGAGTCAGCAAGTGGGCATCCAGACTTTCAAAGGTCTGTTCTGCACATTCACGAAAACACCTAACTTGGTCAACCGAGCATTGCATCTCTTCCGCAATTTCTGTGCATAATCAAGGACCTTAAGTCAATAATTGGTAGTGAATTGCCCTACTACGAACTGAGTTTACTCTTAATTTCAAACTTGATGCAATACTATATTGCGTGGATAGTTATGATCCTAACAATATTTCCATTTTCGAGGGTTCTCGTCTCAATAATGTGTTCGCCACATTATTGAGAGGCGCGCATAGGTTGGGTAACCCAACCTATACGATTCGCCTAAGTTCTCAATGACAAGAGAACCGCATAGCATCACTGAAACGAAAGCCCTCCGCGTGTTTACGTGACGCGAGGAGCTATTTCTCTGTTTTTATTGCGCCCCAGTGTGTCTTTCGCTTGCCTTGTGATGAAACAGAGAGCGCATGACGCGTCCAATCCGGGGAAGAACCTTTCGTCAGATGCGTCAGGTGTCCCGTAGAAAGCCGATACCGATAAATATCAAAGGTTGGACGGACGGGAGGTCCGGACAATCCGTTTGGCATTGCGGCGATGAGAAGCTCTGTGCCTTGTGCTGCCCAAGAGGGGGTCTGAAAACGCCAGTTTTTGGGTATTTTCAGAACTTCCCTTGATTTGCCACGGTTATCGACAACAATCAGGCGATTGGCAGTCCTGAGGATTACCCCCGGCTCGACACGATATTCGACATCAGAATAAAGGACGTGTTTTCCATCGGGTGAGAAGAGCGGGTTGTATTTGGAGTTGTTTTCTCCGATACGATGCGGAAGAAAGTTTCGAGCCACGCCCGTCTGAAGGTCTATAATATAGATCTGCCGGCCGGCGTTGCGGGTCACTTGTTCATAAACAATGTGTGTGCCATCGGGGGAAAAGTCGGGTTTCGAGGAGAGGGCCCCGATCTCTTCATTGTCTGTCAACTGTGTGATCTCTCGGCTGGCGAGATCCATGAGATGAATCTCTACATTCCCACTTCTTCCGCTTGAAAACGCAATCTGCGTGCCATCGGGGGACCAGGTCGGAAAACCATCGTCTGTGGGGTGATACGTCAGCCGCCGTGGATTGCTGCCATCGGCATCCATGATGAAAATATCGCTCTGTTGTCAAGTGGCTACGGGTACGTCTCTGTCAAAAAGGATGTATGTGCCATCCGGCGACCACGTCGGACTCCCTTCGGAGACAGGTGTCTGTGTGAGTTGCTTGACGTTGCTCCCATCAAAGTTCATCACGTAGATGTCCGAGAGCCGAATCTCTCCGAACTCTCCCCGACGTGCAGAGGTAAAAACGATGCTAGATGCCGGAACATCTCTGAGCCCCAAAACGCTGATCCCAATCAAAAGTAAAAGTAAAAGTTTTTGCCTTAACATGTTCTGAACTCCTCCGAATCGGGATGGATATGCTCTGATGTCGTATACGCATGCTTGCCGCCCCGCCGATTTTTGAACTTCAGGAACTTCGCTCGCTTTGCTTTCCAGTGCTCTATCGCACGCCCCAGATGGTGCACAGCGGACATCGCAGCACGCTGATCTTGGGCTTTCGTCCAATAAAACGAATTCTTTCTCTGATTAAACCGTTTGTTGAGGTCGTACAGAGACAACTTTATATCCGACTTAAAATCAGACAACGCAGCATTATACGCGAACCTAGCATACCCCCAAGGCTGGTAGAACCACGCAATCTGCGACGGTTGGGGCGTAAAGTAATCTTCTGTGTTCTTATCATGGTATCTCTCAGGTATCAGGCGTTTATCCTCTAATGCGTGGGAGGTTAAGCAAGTGGTTTCCAAGAGGCTACGCGCATTATGCTTACCAACCTGATATGCCAATTATACCACAAAATGCTGCGTTTTGTCGCGTTTTTCTCGCGAAAGGAGGAAACACACGGCATGGCTCCGAAGCCTAAAGCAAACTTGGAGCTGTTAGAGAAGTCCTTTCAGATTGCGCGTCTTCCAGAAATACGTCTCCTCAGAATGGTAGTGTTTCAAGGCTTCACCCTAAAACAAAAATAAAGGGCACCTTACCCTATCTTATAGGTGTTCACCATTCTGCCCTTAATTTAGATGGATTCTCTGATTTTCTAACAGCCGGCGCCGGTTTCGGGCTTGCAAATTATAGGGCGCGCTTCGATAATATTACCATTACTACGGATAGCATTCCAAAAAATTTTCAAAAAAACTTGACAATATTTTTGAAATATGAGATACTATTAAACACATATTAGGAAAATTTGCTTGTGAGTCTGCTAACCATTCATTTTGGCGAAGCATGTGAGCCATTATTAAGACGTGTGAGGACAAAACAGAGTCAAAACAATGTTAATAGATTATCTGCCGATCTTATTGTTAGGGCTATTCGCTGTTATTTTTGCAGCTGTTAACCTTGCCCTGACGCATATTCTTGGTCCGAAACGCCCAACTCCCGTCAAACTCTCCGTGTACGAATCCGGGGTCCGCCCGGTTGGCGATGCCAGGCAGCGGTTTACCATCCGCTTCGACCTCATCGCGATGCTTTTTATCATTTTTGATATTGAAGTGGTTTTCCTTTATCCTTGGGCCTTGGTCTTCAAGACATTCTCTGAAACAAGTGGTTTTTTTATCTTAATTGAAATGTTGGTGTTTATCGGTATTCTTTTTCTGGGCTATGTCTACGCTTGGAAGAAAGGAGGCTTAACATGGGATTAGATTTTGGTCCAAGTGTCGGTGAAACCGATGGCAATATCATCACAACGACGATTGATAAAGTCGTCAACTGGGGGCGAAAGAACTCTTTGTGGCCGATGCCGTTCGGTACGGCTTGCTGTGCGATTGAGATGATGGCAACCTTGGCTTCCAAATACGACCTCTCTCGATTTGGTTCTGAGGCGATCCGCTTTTCACCGCGCCAATCGGATTTGCTTATCGTCTCCGGCAGAATTTCCATCAAAATGATGCCGGTTTTGAAACGTATCTATGACCAAATGCCCGACCCGAAATGGGTAATCTCAATGGGAGCGTGTGCTTCCTGCGGCGGGGTGTTTGATACCTATACCCTAATCCAAGGTGTAGATCAGTTCATTCCTGTGGATGTCTATATTCCCGGATGCCCGCCACGTCCGGAAGATCTCATTGATGCAGTGCTGCAAGTGCAGCAAAAGATTGATAGCGGTGCCTTACCTAAAGGAGTAGAGGCTGTTTATGAATGAAGAGAAAGCAGTCGAAGAGCGGTCAAAGCCGCTTGTCCTTGAAAAGTTGGCTGTGGATCATGCAGATGCGCTTTTAGCACAGGATGAAGTCCGTGGAACCGCTGTCGTTGTTGTGCGTAAAGAACGTGCTTACGCCGTTCTGGAATATCTGAAAACAGAACCCGAACTTGCCTATACGTACCTTGTGGATGTCACAGCGGTAGATAATTCGGAGATGGAATCGGAGTTAATGCAGTTTGACTATGCAAGATTTGTGGTTGTTTATCAACTCTATTCCTATCAAGCGGAAGCGTGCCGTGTTCGGGTTAAAGTTCCTGTGCATGAAAACGACTTGAACATCCCATCTGTGACGGGCTTGTGGCGAGGGGCAAATTGGCTGGAACGCGAGACTTATGACATGTTTGGTATCCATTTTGAGGGGCACCCCGATCTGCGTCGGATCTTAATGCCAGACGACTTTGAGGGGCACCCGCTCCGTAAGGACTACCCCCTTCGAGGCCGCGGCGAACGCGAACGGTTTAACTTTGACAAGCAGAATGTCTAAAACATCGTGGCGCGTGGCTTGCAAATCCCTATTCCAAGGCGCAACCCACAGTTTCTCTTAAATATAAGGGCACAGAAAACGCGCCCGTGTCTATTGGAAAAGAAAAGGAGCATGTAATGCAAAGTGGGTTGGAACGCTCGACAGGCGAGAAGATGGTTCTCAACTTCGGCCCGCAACATCCTGCAACGCACGGCACCCTTCGCATTGTGTTAGAACTCGACGGCGAATCCATTTTGAAGGCAACACCGTACGCCGGTTACCTTCACACAGGATTTGAGAAACTCGGTGAACACTTGGATTACAACCAATACATCGTTGTAACGGACCGGATGAATTACCTGTCACCGCTGTCGAACAATTTCGGGTATGTGCTTGCAGTCGAGCAATTACTCGGTATTGAGGTGCCGAAAAGGTGCCAATACATCCGTATTTTGATGGCAGAACTCTCAAGAATCGCAGATCATCTGCTCTGGTTGGGGACCGCAGCCCTGGATTTAGGGGCATTTTCAGTATTCCTCTACAGTTTCCGTGAACGTGAAAAATTGTACAGTATCTTTGAAAAAACAACAGGCGCGCGGTTGACAACCAGTTACACGCGTGTCGGCGGGGTTCTCCGGGATCTCTATCAAGGCTGTGAGGAAGATGTCCGACAATTCATCACCGACTTCTCGAAAGCCCTCCGGGAAACGCACACGCTACTCACCCGAAATCGTATCTGGATAGATCGCACGAAAGGCGTTGGCCCCATTTCAGATGAGGATGCCACTAACTACGGTTTGACGGGGCCCTGTCTCCGGGCAACCGGCGTTGCGCACGACCTTCGTAAGGCTGAACCCTACTCCGGTTACGATGAAGTGACATTTGATGTGCCCGTTGGAACCAACGGCGATGCCTATGACCGTTACCTCGTGCGAATGGAAGAAATGATTCAGAGCTGTGGTATCATCGCCCAAATCCTTGACAATATGCCTGATGGACCGGTCAACTCCGAAAATAACAAAATTATGCTCCCGCACAAAGGGGACACTTATGGACATATTGAGGGGTTAATCCATCATTTCAAAGTTATCATGGATGGACACGGTGTAGAGGTTCCAAAAGGCGATCATTACTGTGCAACGGAATCTCCGAACGGAGAACTCGGATTCTACATTGTCAGTGACGGCAGCGGAACCGCGTATCGTATCCGAATCCGTCCACCGAGCTTATTGCACTTTCAAGCCTTGCCGCACATGTTGGAAGGCGGAATGGTCTCTGATACTGTGGCGGTCTTGGGAAGTCTGAACGTTATCGCGGGAGAGTTGGATCGGTAACTTTGTCAGAATGGATTGTCTGTTTTAGGGGAATTCGATGGAACTCAAAGGCATTATGCTTTTTGTCAAAGATATGAAGACTGTTATCGCATTTTATAGGGATGTTATTGGATTGACTCCTGACGAAGACCAGCCGTTCCCAGAACACCGGTTTTTCCGCTTTAATGCAGGGGCTTGCACGTTGTGTCTCCATAGTGCCAGTAAGCCCAATGAAGGGAGGCAAAAACTGATGTTTCACGTTGAAAGCGTGAGGGCTGTTCATCGGCGACTGAAATCGAAGGGGAAACGATTACGGAAACTTGAAAATAACGATGGACATGCCATTTTCGATATCCGCGATCCAGAAGGCAACCGCATTCAGTTTTACGGGAGCTATTAAAGGAAATATTCTATGTCAGCTGAACTCACTCAAATTGAAACACCTTTCGCGTTTAACGAAGAAAATCAGCATGAATTCGCCGAGTTGATAGGGCGGTATCCAATGAAGGAGGCAGCTATGCTGCCAACGCTCCATCTCGCGCAAAGGCAGGCAGGCTATATTACCCCCGCTGTCATGAAGTATGTCGCGGAGCAACTCGAAGTCTCCTTAATGAAGGTCAAGGATGTTGTCACCTTCTATCCCATGTTTTTTGAAGAGCCGGTAGGGGAGTACGTGATTCGGGTGTGCCATACACTGCCTTGTGCCTTGCGGGACTGCAAAGTTGTTTTGGAGTATCTCAAGGAGAAATTGGGGACGGATGTGGCTTCTGAAACCAATCTCGCGAAAGGTACAACTGCTGATGGCAAGTTCACGCTCATGAAGGTGGAATGTCTCGCTTCGTGCGATGTAGCTCCTGTGATCATGGTGAACGACGATTTATATAAGCATTTGACCCCCAAAAAGGTTGATGAACTTTTAGACAATCTGTAGAGGAGACAGCATGATCGAGGAAAAACGAATTCTCTACGAACATCTGGATGTGCCTGACATTAACACCTTTGATGTTTTCCGCCAATACGATGGCTACACTCGCTTTGAAAAGGCTATCGCCGAATATCAGCCAGAAGATATCGCTAAAATGGTAATGGATTCGGGGTTGAAAGGGAGAGGCGGTGCCGGATTTTCAACGGGTTTGAAATGGAGTTTCGTACCCAGAGACATAAAACCGTGTTACCTGTGTTGCAACGCCGATGAAAGCGAGCCAGGAACGTTCAGCAACCGTTACGTTTTGGAAAAAAATCCACATCTGTTGATCGAAGGTATCTTGATTTGCTGCTACGCGATGGGTATCGAGACGACCTACGTCTATATTCGCGGTGAATTCACCCTCGGAAAAAAGATGTTGGATGCTGCTATCAAGGAGGCTTACGAAAAAGGGTACCTAGGAAAAGATGTACGCGGCACAGGACTTAACATTGACATCTACACACATCCGGGTGCGGGTGCTTATATCTGCGGGGAAGAGACAGGTTTGATCGAATCCCTTGAGGGCAAACGCGGACAACCTCGTAACAAACCGCCATTTCCCGCGGTTGAAGGTGTGTTCGGGAAACCGACAGTCGTACAGAACGTCGAAACGTTGTGCAATCTACCGTTTATTGTTGGTAACGGTGTTGAATGGTACACACAGATGGGACCGACGTACGCCGATACACGGTCGGATCCACCGACCCCTGACCCTAACACAGGCACGAAACTCTATTGCATCAGTGGGGATGTTAACGAACCGGGCGTTTATGAGCTTGAACTCGGATTGACCTCCACTGAACTCATTGAGGTCGCAGGCGGTTTGCGCGGGGAAGAGGTGAAAGCGGTGATTCCGGGCGGTAGTTCCGCACCGATTTTGACACATTATGAGTTGGACACGCGGCTTGATTTTACTTCACTCACACTCGCCAAATCTATGCTCGGTTCAGGCGGCATTATTGTTATGAACGAGACTCGGAATATCGTTGATTGCTTGCTCAATATCATGAAGTTCTATGCACATGAATCGTGTGGACAGTGTACACCGTGCCGCTGGGGCACGCCGTGGGTGCGCGATATTGTTCAGCGTATCGTTGACGGAAACGGGCGCAAAAGTACTATCACGCGTCCGAAATTCGGGGTTGCTGCAAATGGGAGATGGGGCGATACCGGTGAAACAGAAGAAATTTACGAAGATTTAGACCTGCTGGAAAGTGTTGCTAACAACATCGCAAATGTAGATACAATGACATGGAACACGATTTGCGTCTTCGGCATTGCTGTCTCTTGGCCAGCTGTAAGTTATATGCGCAAATTCCGGCCTGAGTTTGCAGCTGCTATCCGAGAAGGAAAACTGGTTACTTTACCTGTTGCTGAAGCCACAGTTCCACCAGAGGAGAATTACGCGTATCAACAGCGGTTTGTTCCGAAAGAGTTCGCTGACCTGGAGGCGTGATCCGAGGAGGTACATCACCGAGCTGCAAGGAAAAAATTAAAAGCCCTCTTTTTGGCCTCAGCGCGCAAGCCTGAAACGCAGTGGAAGGCGGGTATACGGAAAGGCATGCTGAATACTAAGCCTACCTGACCGAACCGCAAGGAAAAATTAAAATATGGCATTTATTAAATTGAATGACCTCGAGGTAGAGGTTGCAGATGGAACGAATATAGTTGAGGCGGCACGGCAACACGGCATCGAGGTCCCTCACTACTGTTATCATCCGGGGCTGAGCCGCCCTGCGAATTGCCGAATGTGTCTCGTTGAACCTTACGTTTTCTTTCCACCCGCTGGCGCGATTGTACCAGACCGACAATTGGCAACAGGCTGCACAACGACAGTACGCACAGCGCCTCCCGATAGAAAACTTGATGGAAAATACGACTTTATTGTTCAAACGGATAGCCCGCGTGTTAAAAAGGCACGTGAGGATATTTTGGAATTCTTGCTTATACATCATCCACTCGATTGCCCGGTTTGTGACCAAGCCGGGGAATGTGACTTGCAAGACTTCTCCCACCGACATGGACACGATAAGAGTCGTTACTTTGAAGTCAAAAATGTGCCGCCGAAGAAGGATTTGGGCCCCGACATTCTGCTCTATTCAACGCGGTGTATCGTTTGCACGCGGTGCATCCGATTCTGTGAAGAGGTATCTGGCAGTGGCGAATTAGGCTTAATTCAGCGCGGCTCTCACGATGAGATTGATATTCCGCGCAGTCATAACGGCACACCGTTGCAATTATTGGATAATAAGCTTGCCGGAAATGTCGTTGACATCTGTCCTGTCGGTGCCTTGATTAGCAAAGATTTCCTATTCAAATCCCGTCCATGGTTCTTGGAACAGTCAAAGAGCGTTTGCACAGGATGCAGCGTTGGATGTAATATCACCGTAGAATATAAAACCGATGGCGTTTACCGACTGAAGCCGCGTTTCCATGGAGATATTAACCAGTATTGGATGTGTGACGACGGTCGGCTCGGTTATCACTATGTGAACAGCGATGATCGACTTCAATGCCCCCTGAAGCGAGTTGATGACGAGTTAACACCAACACATTGGGCAGATGTGCTTTCGGTCATTACAGAAAAGTTGTCGGAAATAACGGCTGAGGATATCCTTGTTATCGGCTCTGCACAAGGCACGAACGAAGATAACTACGTTTTACAGCAGTTCGCTCACGATGTGCTGAAAACGACACAGTTAGGACTCTTTGGGCAGCTGCCGGGAGAAGCACACAAATTCCCACAATTCACCATCGAAGCAGATAAGAATCCAAATACAGCAGGTGCCCGGACAATACTCGGTTCTGCGAACGGAGACCACGTTGTTTTAGAAGGCGATGCGCTTTGGGAAAAGGTTTCAGGTGCAAAAGTCGTTTACCTCGTCAGCGGTGCACCTGAACGCCGGCTTGAAGATGCCGAGAAAGCGGCATTAAAAAACGTTGGCTTCCTCATCGTGCAAGATATCCTGCCCTCAGAAGTTACACAGTTAGCAGATGTAGTGCTCCCCGGGACGACTTTCGCAGAGAAAGACGGCACCTTCACGAATTCAACCGGCTGGGTCCAGCGGATTCGCAAAGCAATTGATCCGCCGGGTGAAGCGCGCGCCGATTGGGAGATCACGCAGCAGCTTGCTAAGCAGTTGGGCGGTGAGATGAACTACCACTTCGCGGGTGAGATTGCTCTCGCCATTGCAGAAAGTGTGCCGGGCTACGGTGACGCGACGCATCAAAAAATTGGAGATTCGGGAATCAAGCTAACCTAAGTTTGTAGCCTCAATAAAGTTGATGAAATCTTATCGAAATTTGCAAGTTAAAACTTGCGATACTATGAGACAGCTGCCCTTAACTGGATAATAGGAAAAAACGTTCAACCGCCAGAGGTGGTTGAACTTAACTGGAAACCACCGTGAAGCGAAGTGGAGCGGTGACCACATTATAATAATTAAAAATATGGACAATTCACAACTTCTCGTTTTAATCCTCAGCTCAATCATCAAGATTCTCTTCATCGCGCATCTGCTAATTATCGGCGTAATGGCAATGATCTGGGCAGAACGTCGGGTGAGCGGATGGATGCAAGATCGGCTCGGACCGAATCGGGTTGGCTTCCAAGGGATTTTGCAACCAATCGCTGATGGCATTAAGTTCCTCTTTAAGGAAGATCTCATCCCGGATCATGTAGACAAACCGCTGTATGTACTTGCCCCAGCAATGGTCTTGATTCCAGCACTGGTTACAATTGCAGTCGTACCGTTTGGGAGTTCTATCACGGTCCTAGGACACAAAATATGGCTTCAGATTGCGGATATCGACATCGGTGTTCTCTATATTTTAGCGATGACCTCCCTTGGTGTGTACGGTGTTGTTCTGGGGGCTTGGGCATCTAATAACAAGTATTCGCTTTTAGGCGGTCTACGTTCGTCTGCACAGATGATTAGCTACGAATTGACCCTGGGCTTGGCAATTATCGGGGTGCTGATGCTGACGAGTTCGCTCCACCTTCGAAAAATTGCCGAAGTGCAAGGCGCGTATCCGTGGCATTGGAATTTCTTGATTCATTTCCCAGCCTTTTTGGCATTTATCACGGCGATGTTTGCAGAAACAAACCGCTTACCCTTTGACCTTGCGGAAGCCGAGCAAGAACTTGTGGCAGGTTACCACACCGAATACAGTAGCATGAAGTTTGCAATGTTTTTTATGGCAGAATATATGCACATGATCGTCGGTTCTGCTGTGACGGTGACACTTTTCCTTGGAGGCTGGCACTTTTTTGGCTTAGAAAATATAGGGGGGCCCGTGTGGAGTGGCGTTATTTCATTCGCCATCTTTTTTGCCAAAACAGCCATTTTCCTATTCGTGTTCATTTGGGTGCGCTGGACGCTTCCGCGCTTCCGGTATGATCAACTTATGAACTTTGGTTGGAAATTCTTGTTGCCCGTTACGTTAACTTCAATCCTCGTAACCGGCACCCTATGGGCAATAACTAGCTCTCGCTTGGTAGTAGGTATTGGGAATGCAGTAGCTGGGTTTATTGTTGTATCTATTGTAGCAGGATTGCTTGTGATGGATACACCGAAGCCAGCGATGCAAGATGGGGACAATCAGCTCACACCGACGGCTCTCGACGCAATAGAATAGGAGGCGCACACATGAATGCAGAACAGATTCTATTTATTCTCTTTGGCGCGGTATCGCTGATTGGCGCAGTAGCAGTCATCTCATTTCGACATCCGATTTATAGTGCCCTCTCGCTTGTCGTGACCTTTTTCGCACAAGCAGGGCTGTTTCTGCTGTTAGGAGCACACTTTGTTGCCGTTGTACAAGTGATCGTTTATGCGGGCGCCATTATGGTGCTCTTTCTCTTTGTAATTATGCTTCTCAATCTCGGAACCCTCTCGGTGAAAGGAGCCATCGGCGGCAAGCTAAAGGGCTTCGCTATCATTTTAGGTGTCCTTTTAGCCATTGAAGAAATCTATATCGCTACAAATGCCCTCAATAATACAGCGATTGGCTCTGCAAAACCAGCAACGGTATCTCCAAACACAACGACGTACGATATTGGTGAACTTCTGTTCAGCAAGTACCTCTTACCGTTTGAGGTTACCTCGCTGATCTTGTTGGCGGCCTTGATTGGGGTTATCGTTCTGGTAAAACGTTCTTCTAACGATTAAATAGAGAAAAATATGGAATTACAATACTATCTTATCCTAAGCGCACTCCTGTTCACAATAGGGGTAATTGGTGTTCTTGTCCGTAGAAACGCCATCATCATCTTTATGTGTATTGAACTGATGTTGAATGCGGCGAATCTCGCCTTCGTAGCGATCAGTCGTAGCTTAGGTGAGGCAACTGGACAAATTTTCGTTTTCTTTGTAATGGCTGTCGCTGCCGCAGAGGTTGCGATTGGGCTTGCAATTATTGTTAGCGTTTTCAAACATCGTCAAACAATTAATGTGGATGAAGTTAATTCGTTGAAAGGCTGAAGAAAGAACCTTTGATCGGGTCGCAAAATGTGAAAACGACAGTTCCTGTTTACTTGTTCTTCAGAATAATTTAATCATAACCAATGTTGTTGAATTGGCCCGGAAACCCGATTTTGACAACGGAAAAATCGGAGCGAAAACTCAATCGTTAAAAATATGTCACTTGAATTAATTGTTGTTCTGTTAGTTGCCCCACTTGTTGGGTTCCTGATTAACGGATTGCTTGGAAAATGGCTTAAAGGGAATGAGAAACTGAGCGGGTGGATCGGCTCGGCCGCCGTGCTTATCTCTCTGATCTGTTCAATCATCGCTTTTACCAGTCTCCCGGGCGATGGCACTCCCTTTGAAGAAACGCTTTATGAATGGATTGCTGGAGAGTCATTCGCCTTCAATATCGGGGTTCGAGTGGACGCACTCACAACGGTTATGTTGTTGGTAATCACGGGTGTTGGTTTCCTCATCCACGTTTACTCGATCGGTTATATGCACGGTGATGCGGGGTATACCCGCTATTTCGCTTACCTGAATCTATTTGTGTTCGCTATGTTAATCCTGGTCCTCGGCAATAACTATCTCATGATGTTTGTCGGGTGGGAAGGTGTAGGGCTATGTTCTTACCTATTGATCGGGTTCTGGTACGACAAGAAGTCAGCGACGGATGCAGGGAAAAAAGCGTTCATTGTGAATAGGATTGGTGATTTCGGTTTCCTACTGGGTATGTTTACCTTATTCGCAGCATTTGACACCCTTGATTTTGTGACCATATTCGATGCTGCCCAAGCCGGCAATTTTAAGGAAGTCTTTGGAAGTAGCACTCTCGTGATTGCAACGTTGCTCCTCTTCGTTGGCGCGATCGGTAAATCGGCACAGATTCCACTCTATGTATGGCTACCAGACGCGATGGAAGGCCCGACTCCCGTCAGCGCATTGATTCACGCTGCGACAATGGTAACAGCAGGTGTGTATATGATAGCGCGCTCCGCTGTGCTTTATGAGATCGCGCATACAGGTGAAGTTGTCGCATGGATTGGTGTTTTGACTGCGTTCTTCGCAGCGACGATTGCATTGACACAGAACGACATCAAACGCATCCTCGCCTATTCCACGGTAAGCCAATTGGGATATATGTTCCTTGGGGTCGGTGTTGGCGCTTATGCCTCTGGCGTTTTCCATTTGGTAACGCATGCCTTCTTTAAGGGACTGATGTTCCTCACTGCTGGCAGTGTGATGCACGCAATGGCGAATGAGTTAGACATGCGGAAGATGGGTGGTTTGAAAGCAAAAATGCCAATAACCCATTGGACCTTTTTAATCGGTGCGCTTGCTATTGCCGGATTCCCGTTCATGAGCGGTTTCTGGAGCAAAGACGAAATTCTACACAGTGCGTGGAGGAGCTCCCCACTAATTTACATTATAGGGCTAGTTACGGCATTCCTGACAGCATTTTATATGTTCCGGCTGATTTTTGTAACGTTCTATGGCGAGTCTCGGGTCGAATCCGATGTTGCTTCACATCTCCATGAGTCGCCACCGGTGATGTGGGTGCCTCTGGCACTTTTAGCAATCCCATCGGCTTTAATCGGTTTACTCTTAGGTTGGGGCGGACATGAGAGCTGGTTTCACCATTTCACAAAGAGTGTTTTTCCAGAGGCACACTACGGAGCATCAGGGAACGTAGTCTTATTTATGGTCATTTCATCGGTCGTCGGTTTGGCGGGTATTGCGTTTGCATGGATGCGTTACAGCAAACGGGTGCCATCTACGGAACCAACCAATGCGCTCCACAAACTGATTGCCAACAAATACTATATCGACGAGATTTACAACGCCCTCATTGTACAACCCATCAAAAACGGTTCTCACTATCTACTGTGGAGGATTGTAGACAATGGCGTTATTGATGGCATTGTCAATGGCGTCGCTTCGATTGTTCAGATTATCGGCGGCACGCTCCGACGACTCCAAACGGGGATCATCCAATCGTACATTGTTTCAATGGTTCTGGGAATAGTACTATTCCTTGCTTACTATCTGTTTTTTGGTTAAATCCTCCGCGGTGACCTCCCTTTTTGGAGGTAAAAAAGATGAAGAAAAAGGGGTCTCTCCGCCCATGGGACCTAATCAACAAAGAAGTGGCTGGAATTTGCGGTGCCACAAGATTGACGGATAAAGCAGGGGCTGCACACGCTGGAAACACCGGACGTTATAAGTACGGTGCGGATTCCGAGCAAGATACAGTGATCTTAGCCTTTCTCGACATTTCAGCGGTGGACTTTCAGGAAGCTGCTGTCCGTATACCAAATGACATTAGATTACAGGCATGGGTGCTGGAGAACTGTGGGAAATTGGAGAAAGATATCTCTGTATTCAATCGCAAGTTGAAGTTATGGTAGCAGAACAGCGTACCTCGGGATACGTATTCAAAACGCCTTCGGGAAATAAAGCGGAAAGAGGACCGTCGTAAGCGTGCTTGGTATGCTACTTCGCCCTGGTATTGGTTTAGCCAGCGATCTGTTCCTTGAAGCGGAGAAATCACGATCGATAAATCGTGCCTATTGATGAAAATAGAATTGTCCTAAAGGAGGTTTTCTTGTTACTTTCAACGGTCATTTTTTTACCACTGCTCGGTGTGATAGCGATTGCGTTGCTCAGAGGATTAGGGGCCACCGCTATCAAAAGCATCGCTATTGTTACTGGGATCCTGACGTTTGTTATCTCGTTAGGGCTTTATACCGGGTTTGATGCAACGACCGGAACATTTCAAAAGGGCGCGCAAGAAGCGTGGATTCCGGGTTTAGGTATAAGTTACCATATCGGTATTGATGGTATTTCGCTATGGTTAGTGTTACTGACGACCTTCCTCACACCGCTATGTATACTCGCCTCATGGAATTCGGTTGAGAAAGGATTGAGCGGCTTTATGATGTCGCTGCTCGCCCTCGAAACCGGCATGTTGGGGGTCTTCTGTTCATTGGACTTGTTCCTCTTCTTCGTTTTTTGGGAATCCATGCTGATCCCGATGTATTTCCTTATCGGTATTTGGGGTGGCGAGCGGCGGATTTACGCTACGGTGAAGTTTGTCCTGTACACGATGGCGGGTAGTGCATTGATGCTTGTCGGTATTTTAGCACTCTATTTCCAGAACAACAATAGTTTTGACCTAACAACACTCAGTGGGCCATTCGTTCATTCAGACCTGTTATTTCTTGGGTTCTTCATTGCGTTTGCGATTAAGGTGCCGCTCTTCCCGTTCCACACATGGCTTCCAGATGCACACGTTGAGGCACCGACGGTGGGCAGCGTCATCCTGGCGGGTGTGCTGCTCAAAATGGGAACTTACGGTATCATCCGATTTTGTTTACCGCTTTTTCCAGATGCGGCGGTTCAATTCACACCCTTAATCGTTACACTTGCGGTGATTGGTATCATCTATGGCGCTTTGGTCGCTCTGGTACAACCGGATCTGAAGAAACTGGTCGCTTATTCAAGTGTAAGTCATCTCGGTTTTGTTGTGTTAGGTCTTTTTTCAAGGAATCCTGCTGGTATTCAGGGCAGTGTGTTACAGATGATTAATCACGGCTTAAGCACAGGCGCATTATTCCTTTTGGTCGGCATGATCTATGAACGGCGCCACAGCCGGATGATAGTCGATTTCGGCGGTTTATCAAAACGGATGCCAATTTTCGCCGTAATTTTTATGATTGTGACATTGTCGTCGATCGGGCTTCCAGGTTTGAATGGGTTCGTCGGTGAATATATGATACTCCTCGGTAGTTTTGTCGGAGGGGCTTTTTCTAAAATACATGTGGTTTTCGCAACGGCGGGAGTCATTCTTGCAGCCGTGTATATGCTGTGGATGTTCCAACGAGTGATGTTCGGAACACTGGATAAGACAAACTCGGAGTTACCCGACCTGAACGCTCGCGAGCTCGTTGTGATGCTGCCAATTCTGCTGTTCATCGTTTGGATTGGTGTGTATCCAAAGCCCTTCCTAAACAAGATAGAGAAATCGGTAGAAGTTGTTGTGACACAGGTGAAAACGCAATCTGCTATCGGACATCTGGAGAAACGGGTTCCGCCCAATACGCAATTTGCCTTACATGGAAGGCAGCACGAACAGCGTGAAAAGATTGAAAAGGAGGCAGAGACGAAGTAAGTGAAATTTAAACTCACATCTTGTTTTATTCTGTGTATAGTTGTTGGACTTGCTCTATTGGTTTCGATGGAGGCATTCGGGGCAGATGATGCCGATGGAGCTCACCATGGAGGTGTAGATGGCGCGAAACTGCCTATCTGGAGTGTTATCCCATTTGTCGGTATCTTGCTCTCAATCGCGATTTTCCCACTTGTGTTAGACTCACACTTTCTTCTCCACCACGGTGGGAAGATGTCATTGGTATGGGCATCCGTCTTCGCGATTCCGTATCTGATTGCTTTTCGCGGAGACGCTTTTTATGACATCCTGCACATCTATCTAATAGACTACATCCCGTTCATTATTCTTTTATGGGGCTTGTTCACAGTCTCAGGTGGGATTCTTGTGCGTGGCACTTTGCGGGGCACACCGATACTCAATACGTTCTTACTGTTAATCGGCACTGTGATTGCCTCATGGGTTGGAACTACGGGTGCATCAATGCTTCTGATCCGCCCGTTAATCCGGGCAAATGCATACCGAAAGAGCAAGGTCCATCTAATTATCTTTTTCATTTTCCTCGTCAGTAATATTGGCGG
This sequence comes from Candidatus Poribacteria bacterium, assembly GCA_965202725.1. Lineage (GTDB taxonomy): Bacteria > Poribacteria > WGA-4E > WGA-4E > WGA-3G > WGA-3G. The sequence goes on along the minus strand of OZ241845.1, from coordinate 333,823 downwards.
TTCTTTAACACCAATAGGAGACCCTCCACTATTCCTCGGATTTCTCCACGGTGTGCCATTTTTCTGGACAACGACAGCATTATTGCCGCACATGTTATTTATAAGTGTAATATTGATTGTTATGTTCTTTATAATTGACACATTTATGTTTAAACGGGAGGGAGGCTTGGTCCCAGACGATGGGACCAACGAATCCATTCGCGTAGAAGGGCTTTTCAACCTCGTTTTCTTGTTTGGTATTATTGCTGCCGTTTTAATGAGTGGTAATTTCAAGTGGGGAGAAGTCAACATTCTTGGTGTTCATGTGTATTGGCAAAATATTGTTTCCGAAGCACTGATTGTTGTTATGGGGGTACTCTCACTTAAATATACACCTTTCAGTGGCGAATTACGCCAATCCAACGAATTTTCATGGGAACCAATTGAAGAGGTCGCAAAAGTTTTCGCGGGAATATTTATGACGATTGTTCCTGCATTAGCAATTCTGAAAGCAGGAAAGAACGGTGCTCTGGCAGGTTTAATTGGTGCTATGGAACAACCCGCTCACTATTTCTGGATTACGGGTATTTTGTCCAGTTTCTTGGACAACGCCCCAACATATTTGACGTTCTTCAACACTGCACTCGGGAAATTAAACCTTACCGAGACGGTTGTACCACAAATTTTATCAGGTGAATTGACGGATCCGGAAGCCCTTGAGTTTACCAGATTATTAATTGCTATCTCCATTGGAGCGGTTTTCATGGGGGCAAATACCTACATTGGCAATGCTCCAAACTTCATGGTAAAAGCGATTGCGGAACAGAGCGGTATTCGCATGCCGAGCTTCTTTGGCTACATGCTCTGGTCAATAGCAATCCTATTCCCGCTCTTTGTGATTGTGACGTTTGTGTTCCTATAATGGTTATCGGTTATCAGCTTTCGGTGAAGAGCGGCTTTTGTAACAATTTACCTACACCGGAATATTACAGCAAAAGGTGAATTTTTTACAGACTACCTTTTAACCGACAATTGGCAACTGACGACTGATAACTATAAAAAAAGGAGTTTTTGAATGCCGATAGAGATTAACTGGCAATTGCTGATGCCAGAACTGATTATCACTTTGACGTTGTTCATTGTCCTCGTCTTCGACCTTTTTGATTCTATTTCAAAAACAGTTCTCGGCTGGATGACAATCGTTGGTGCCGGAATCGCTTTAGGGGTTTCCATTCAGATGCATCAAGCAGGCACAGTTGGCACTCAATTCAGCGACATGTTAAAGGTAGATAATTTCTCGCTCTTTTTTAACATTATCTTCCTTGTCTCAACAATTTTAGTTGCCTTGATCTCAATAAGCTACTTAGGCAGTGGAGACAGAAAGCAGGGCCCCTACTACCTACTTATTCTACTGGCAACGCTTGGCATGATGTTGATGGCTGCAGGCAACGAGTTGATTATCGTTTTCTTGGGCTTGGAACTGATGTCGTTATCGCTGTATATCTTGGCAGGTTACTTCCGAGAAAGCCCGGCTTCAAGCGAGGCGGGTATGAAATACCTGTTGCTCGGTGCATTTGCAAGCGCGTTTTTCCTTTACGGCATTGCCTTGATTTACGGCGGTGCTGGAACGACTAGTGTCCCGGCAATTGCTGAGGCAATCGCGGATCCGAATAAATCACCTATGCTGTTAGGGGGCATGTTTTTGCTTATTGTCGGGTTCGGATTCAAAGTGGCGATCGTCCCGTTCCACTACTCGGCACCTGATGTTTACGAGGGAGCGCCGACGACGATAGCGGCGTTTATCTCCGCGGGGCCAAAGGCAGCAGGATTTGCGGCATTCCTTAGAATTTTCATGGAGGCGTTACCAAACCTGCAAGTCGAATGGGGGGGCGTTATCATTCTACTGGCAATGTTAACAATGACGGTTGGAAATGTCACTGCAATTGCGCAAACGAACATTAAGCGGATGCTGGCGTATTCGAGTATCGCGCATGCTGGCTACATCCTCATAGGTTTAGCAGCGGCAAACGACGAGGGGATCTCCAGCGCGATGCTTTACCTCTTTGTTTATTGTGTGATGAGTATTGGAGCATTCGGTGCAGTTATCTTGGCAAAAACGGCTGATGGTGAGAGTCTCATGATTTCGGATTATGCTGGCCTCGGATCGCGAAAGCCGTTGCTTGCTATGTTTATGACAGTTATGCTTTTGTCGCTCGCGGGATTCCCCCCGACCGCTGGTTTTGTCGGGAAGTTCTATATCTTCAAATCAGCGGTCCAAGCGGGGCACATCTGGCTCGTTATTGTTGCTGCCATTAACACTGCGATATCGGCGTTCTACTATCTACGCGTCGTCGTAACAATGTATATGCGCGAACCAGAAGAAGAGTTAGAGTTCAGCCCGTATTCCTCAACCCTCGTCATCGGATTAACCATCGCGGTGATCGGCGTGTTGCTTATCGGTCTTTTACCCTCGTTGATGCTCAATCCAGCACAAAATTCTGTGTTTTAATGGTGTTGGTTATCGGCGGTTGGTTAAGCGGACTTTGGTAACAATTTCATCCAGTTTGACATATTCCAACACGCAGTAGATTGTTACAGAGAAACCTCTTAACTTATAACTGATAACCTATAACAACTTTGAGGATCTTATGTCAAATGTTAGGTTAGGTTTCATTGGAACAGGTGGTAACATGAACCGCCACCTACGCGAATTAACCGAAATTGGTGGCTCACAATTCGTCGCCTTTTGTGATATTGTGCTCGAAAAAGCGGAACAGGCTGTGGCGCAATACGGTGGTAAAGCCTACGCTGATTACTATCAGATGTTGGCGAGCGAGGAATTAGATGCCGTTTATATCTCAATCCCACCGTTTGCCCACGGTGCCCCAGAACGCGCCGTTATCAACGCTGGATTACCGATGTTTGTGGAAAAACCGGTACACATGGATGCCGAGGAAGTACAGGAAATCGCAGCGGAGATAGAAGCAAAAGGGATTCTCACAGCTGCCGGATATCAGGAACGTTACCTTGATATTATCGACAAAGCGCAAGAACTCCTTGCATCACGGCGGGTCGGATTCTTCATGGGCTACTGGATGGGTGGAATGCCGGGGGGATGGTGGCGCGAGAAGGCAAAATCGGGTGGGCAGCTCATGGAGCAAACAACACACGAATTTGATATGGCGCGTTATCTCTTCGGTGAAGTCAAAACCGTCTATGCTGTCGCACGCTACGATCTGATTCCCGACACTGATTACGACATTGAAGAAGCATCGGCTGTCTCTTTGCAATTTGAAAGTGGCGTTTTTGGTATTATGTTCTCCGCTTGCTTCACGACAAATGGGATGCGGCGTTCTGGATTAGATATCTTCTGCGAGGATGGTTCACTTGAATATCACCTCCGTCGCGCGCTTGTGCTCTCCACCGCTGAAGAAACGACCACGTGGACCCCGGAAAACAATTGCACGATTGATATGGATAGCACATTTATTGAGGCGGTTCGCACAGGAGACGGTAGCGCAATCCGTTCACCTTACGCAGACGCTGCGAAAACTGCTATTTTGTCCATCGCTGCCAACGAATCCCTTGAAACCGGTCTACCTGTCCATTTGGGATAACTGCGAGCACCCTTTCCCTCGGGAGGCGTGGTTTGGAACCTCACCGGCGCATAAGTGTGTAACGAGGAAAGGTTTAGTTCCGTCTGAAGAGGTATCTACAATGGAACATCACATTAGCCTGCCGATCACTGGGATGCACTGTGAAAACTGCGCAAGTACCATCACACGCCATCTTAAAAAGATGGATGGCATCCTTGCTGCAGAAGTTAGCCTTGCTACCGAATATGCCGCCGTCACCTTCGATGGATCTACACTCGACGAAGAGACTATCGTTGAAAAAATCCGAGATCTCGGTTTTAACGTTGTCGATGAAGACGAAGAAGACGCAGTGCGCGCTGAGGAATTCCGACATCAAAAGCGCCAATTTACTTTCGGGATAATCTTTACGCTTCCGCTTTTCTTGCTCAGCATGGGTAGAGATATGAATCTGTTGGGGGCGTGGGCAGCAGCGGATTGGGTTAACTGGTTAATGTTCGGTATGGCGTTACCGGTGCAGGGTTATGTTGCCTGGGACTATTACATCGGCAGTATTAAAGCCTTGCGCAACCGGTCCGCTAATATGGATGTGCTCGTTGCTATGGGGACATCCGTAGCGTTTTTCTATAGTCTTGTTGTAACGATTGCATTAGAGACGGGCGCGGGGGCTCGCTTTGGGGCCCACGTCTATTTTGAGACAGCCGCAGTTATCATTACGTTGATTAAGTTAGGAAAGCTGCTTGAAGCGCACGCCAAAGGTAAGATAAATGCAGCCCTCAAAAAACTCCCCCAACTTTTTCCTACAATGGCATGCCGCTTACAAAACGGTGAAGAACAACACATCCCGATTGAACAGGTTGGTGTAAGAGATGTTCTTCTTGTACGTCCCGGTGAAAGTATTCCTGTCGATGGCGTGGTACGTAGTGGCAAAAGTGCCATTGATGAAAGCGTTTTCACCGGAGAAAGCCTACCCGTAGATAAAGGACCGGGCGATCTTGTGACTGCGGCGACGATGAACCATAGCGGAATGCTCACAATAGAAGCCACACATATCGGATCCGAAACAGCCCTTGCGCGCCTTATCCACCTCGTCCAAACAACACAACAGAGCAAACCGCCCATCCAACGTGCCGCTGATGCAGTCACGAATGTGTTTGTACCTATCGTCACAGGGATTGCCCTTGTTACGTTTCTTGTGTGGTGGTTTCTCGTAGGGGCCGGATTTACCCCGGCAATGCTGCGCTTAGTTGCAATCCTTGTCACAGCCTGTCCTTGTGCGTTGGGACTTGCCACCCCAACTGCTGTTATGATGGGAACCGGTATCGGCGCGGCGCGTGGCATCCTCTTCCGAAACGGCGAAGCACTTGAACGCGCAGGAGACTTAACTACAATCGTTCTCGATAAAACCGGCACCTTGACGGAGGGGAAACTCGCGCTGACCAATATTTTCACGGATAAAGGTGAATTGGGACTCTTGCAACTCTCTGCTGCTGCGGAACGTGGCAGCGAGCATCCGATTGGCAAAGCGATTGTCCGAGCAGCTGTAGAACGTTGCCTTGACATCGAAACGCCCAGTAGATTTGAAGCAGTCACTGGGCACGGTATCATTGCACGAGTTGGTGACAGCAGTGTTGTGATTGGGAATCTGCCCTTAATTCAACAACACGCCATTCCGACTCAAGCGTTTGAAGCAGAAGCGGAACGATTACAAGCCGAGGCGAAAACCGTGTTATGGGTTGCTGTCGACGGACGCATTGAAGGCCTCCTCGCCGTGGCGGATACGTTGAGACCGGAAGCACAGGCAACTATCACTGACCTCCGGCGACTCGGCTGTGAAGTCGTAATGATGACAGGCGATAATCGCAGCACTGCCGATGCAATCGCTGCAGAAGCAGGGATTCGTGAGGTTATGGCAGAACTCCGCCCCGAAGACAAAGCTAGCGCCATCAAAACCTTACAAGCGGAAAACAAAAGCCTCGTCGCGATGGTAGGCGACGGCATTAACGATACCCCCGCATTGGCACAAGCCGACATAGGAATCTCACTCGGCACAGGCACCGATATTGCCAGGGAGACAGCACACGTGACGCTGATGCACAGCGATTTACGCGGACTCCCCGATGCAATTCGGCTCAGCCGCGCGACGATGCGGACGATTAAACAGAATCTTTTCTGGGCGTTCTTCTACAATGTCCTCTTAATTCCTATCGCAGCAGGGGCGCTTTATCCGTTATCTTTCGTGCCGGGGATGTTTCGGGAACTCCACCCGATGCTTGCAGCATTTGCGATGGCGTTTAGTAGCGTGTCCGTTGTGCTAAATAGTTTGCGGCTACAGTGGAGGAAATCATGAAACCGGAAATAACTGTCGGAACAATAGTTGAAGGATCTCAGTGGCCCAAACCTATTCAAATTATGGCTTATCAACCATTACCTGATGGCGGTTTTTACATTGTCGGAAAGTTGACGAATTCGCAAAAGATCATCAGCGAGGAAATCACAGAGGCTAAGGCCAATGAATTGCGTGTTGTCTCAGTCCAGATTGATTTTACTGCTAATGCTCGCCACGTCTTCCTTGGTCTTGAGGCGAAACGCTACCGTTATGCGGCTATCTACGATCCTACCTTGGCTATTAGTATTTCTAAAGTTGAACCGTTACCACATCAGATTGAGGCTGTATCGCAAATTCTTAAACAGACGCGCATTCGATTCCTTATCGCTGATGACCCGGGTGCTGGCAAAACAATCATGGCAGGGCTCATCTTAAAAGAACTCAAGCTTCGTAATCAGGTAAAACGTATCTTGATTGTTGCTCCTGGCCACCTAACCATGCAGTGGACAGAAGAGATGAAAACACGATTTGCGGAAGATTTTACTCACGTCACGCGCCCCCTCGTTAATGCTCTCCAACATGAAAACGTTTGGCATCGCGAACAACAACTCATTACCTCTATGGATTTTGCTAGACAGGATGAAATCCGCGGGGCAATCGCTAATACGCACTTCGATTTGATCATTGTTGATGAAGCCCACAAAATGGCAGCCTATCAATACGGCGATAAAATTGAAAAGACTAAAAGATACCAGTTGGGCGAATGTCTCTCTAACTGCACAACACACCTGCTCTTTCTCACTGCGACACCGCATAGAGGCGATCCTGAAAACTTTCGACTTTTCCTCGACTTACTTGAGCCTGGTTTCTTTGCAGAACCAAGCCAAGTTCAAGAATCCATTAAAAGAAAGGATAATCCGCTCTTCATCCGGCGAGTAAAGGAAGACCTTAAAGACTTTGAAGGAAAACCTCTTTTCTTACCTCGCCATGTCCAGACCAAACCGTTTCGCCTCGGTTCGGAATCTGAAATCGAAATGAGACTCTATAACGCGCTTTCTGCGTACATTCGTGAGCAATACAACCGATTTTCTGAAAATTCACAGAAACGAAACAACGTTGCGTTCGCGCTTGTTATTTTGCAGCGGCGACTTGCCTCCAGCACATACGCGCTACACGTTTCCCTCCAACGTCGAAAGCATCGCCTCACAGAATTACTTCGGAGTTCTACCCCCCAAACGGATATAATGCCTACAGAACAACAGCGTGACGAAATAGAAGATCTCAGTGAATCTGAACGCTGGAAGCGCGAAGAAGAGTGGGAGGTCCTCTCTGTCGCTGAAAACATAGAGGAACTAAGAGATGAAATTCAGACGCTTAAACACCTCGAGGATAACGCACAACGGATTATTGAAAGTGAAGAAGAAATAAAACTACAGGAACTCAAAAAAGCACTTGACGAACTCAATGCCAAGCATCCTAACGCGAAGATTCTGATCTTTACTGAATATTTCGATACACTGGAATACCTTGCACAGAAAGTAGAAGCTTGGGGGTTTTCCGTATCGGTTATTCATGGAAAGATGCCGCATGAGAAGCGGATGGAGACACAACGCACCTTTGAAAACGAGACGCAAATTCTCATTGCAACGGAAGCTGCGGGTGAGGGTATTAACCTTCAGTTTTGTTACCTGATGATTAACTACGACTTACCATGGAATCCGAATCGTCTTGAACAACGAATGGGCCGAATCCACCGCTATGGTCAGAAGAAAGAGGTTCATGTCATCAACCTTGTCGCTGCTGATACAAGGGAAGGGGCTGTCTTTACACGCCTCTTTGAGAAACTTGAAACCATTCGAGAGGTGCTCGGTAAAGATCGCGTCTACGATGTTATTGGCGAACTTTTCCCCAAGAGGAATTTGGCACAACTCATGCTTGAAGCTGCTGCAAGCACACGTAACCATGCCCAACTTCTTGAGGAAATTGATACCGCTCTTGATGCTGAACAGGTAAACTTCTTTAAGAATTTCCACGAGGATACGCTTGTCTCGCCTTATATCAATCTGCCTCAAGTAAATGAGCTCCAGCAAAAAGCACGCGAACACGGACTTATCCCCGAGTATACACGTGAGTTTTTTCGAAAAACTTTCGAAACTCTCAATCGCACTCTTCATAAACGCCAAGATGGTTTATTTAAAATTGAACGTGTGCCCTCCCAAATAGCGAAAATCAGCGAGGACTTGCAGTTCAGGCAGATGTACCCGGCTTTGACACACGGAAGTTACTCAAAAGTAACATTTGATAAAGCGCATGCCGCTGTAGATCCAGCAGCTGAATTTATTTCTTTCGGTCATCCACTTTTTGAAGCAACCGTGCGATACGCCGAACAAACTTACGCCGAAGCTCTCAAAACGGGTGCCTGCTTTGAAGATCCAGACGGCATATATAACGGGATTATTGTATTCTATGAAGGCGAAATCCGAGATGGAGCGGGAAATATAACAGGAAAACGTCTTTTTGCGTTTTATCTCCGGGATGGTTCGGACATTATAGAAAAAGTTAACCCGGTACTTATCTGGGATTTCCGAGAAGTAGGAGCCGGGCAAGCCCGAGGCCCGATAAAAATACAAGAGCTTGAAAAAAAATTTGGAAGACAAGTACGCATTCACTTAGAGCAATATAAGCAAGAACTTACCGAAGAACGGGAACGACAGGTGAACATCAAGAGAAAATACGGTATCGCCTCGTTAGATCAACTCATCCGTAAGTTGGATCGCGAATTGCTTGAACTTGGGGCACGTAGTGAAAAGGGAGAAGATCTCAGATTAGTTACCCAAAATAAGTCGGAACAGAAACGTCACTATGAGGAAGAAAAAGAAAGATTAGAAGAAACATGTCGGCAAGAAGTAACACTCGCCAGAAAACCACCGATCTTTGCTGGGGCGATTCGCGTCATACCTTCTACTGGGGATGATGATATAGATGTTCCACCACACAACAAATCGGAAATTGAACAGATCGGTATGGAAGCCGCTACCCGCCATGAAGAAGAACATGGGCACGTCGTAGAGGATATTTCGGCAGAGAATCTGGGTTTCGATCTCCGCTCAAAAACCCCGGATGGCAAAGTCCGATGCATTGAAGTGAAAGCTCGCGCCGACCGCACGCCCGTTGTACTCACTTCTAACGAGTGGTTCAGAGCTAAGCAACTCAAGGACGACTATTTTCTCTACGTTGTCCTTAATGCTTCGACGCAACCAGAACTCTACATCATCCAAAACCCTGCGGAACAGATAAGTGCAGTCCGGCAGACGACAGAGGTTAGGTATCAAATTCCGCTTTCAGAGATAACAGGAACTTCCAAACTCGCTCAAATGTAAAGTCCATCTATAGATATAGCATGCCTACGGAATGCAAGACCTTTATTGACGATTTTCTATAGATATAGCATGCCTATGGAATGCAAGAGAATTGTCGGGTGATATTGCGGGTTTCCGGTTTATTTTCGTCACGACTGTTCATAACATCCCCGGATCCCTCAGGATATATCTCCTTGCTCCAAATAAAATCGTAGCATAGCCTGTTAGGCTGTGCATCTTATGTAGCATAACCTGTTTCGTATACCTCTGCTGTAGCATAGCCTGTTAGGCTGTGCTACAACCCTCCCTGGGAGGTGCGGTTTCCGAACTGCACCCATCGCGTGATAAATAGCTGAATTGCGCGATTTTGCGTAATTCCTGTTAAATTTACTTGCTTTTTGTATAAAAATATCGTATAACATTAAATATGAATCCGGTAAAATGCATGCATATCAGATACCTCAATTTTAACTGCCCTTCATCGGCATTCCGCACCTCTCATATTTGCGGTGCGTGCCGTAGGGTTGCGCGTTACCGTATTGCCTTTTCATCAAGACGTTTTCCTTGTTTAGCTTGTATTAACAAGGTTCCCCCCCCCCCCACTTTTCATACGTTAAGTAAATCCATAAATCAGTGCCAGCGATTATTGCTTGACTGCCTTATTGGCACTCGCACCCTTCGGCTTCCACGAACCGTTGCAAGGGCTATTTCTGTTGCATCCCGGGTTGCCCGAGGCATGTTATCCCTACGTCCTATTACGCCAACCTTGCTTTTCAGCGAGGTTCAGATGGGGGTAGGTGTTTTTTTTGCTTTATTCCGCCTAACTACGCTAAGGAATTGATACATGAGTGACAACAAACGCATTATTGAAATTGCCTTCCCCGTCGAAGAGGTTAGTAAGCAAGGCCGCGGCAAAAATCAAATTTCTGGAATCCACACATGGTGGGCACGCCGTCCCCTCGGTCCTTCAAGGGCTACTGCGTATGCTGCTCTTGTAGACAAGCCGAGTCCTTCAATTCGAAATAACAATACACTCCGTCCTCCGAAACACGATTTCATCGATGAACTTTCCAAATGGGAAAATGCCCTCTCGCCTCTCTGGATTCAACAAGCGAGAGAAGATGTCCTACAATCCTATAAGGGGAAACCTCCTAAAGTCCTTGATCCTTTTGGCGGCGGTGGTTCTATCCCATTAGAGGCACTGCGCCTCGGCTGTGAAACGCATTCCTGCGACCTCAATCCTGTTGCTATCCTAATTCAGAAATGCACTTTGGAATACCCACAAAAATATGGGCAACGTCTCTATGACGATGTTAAACATTGGGGATATCAAATTCTCACACAGGCAACGGAAGAGTTAGCAGCTTTCTACCCTAAGGAATCTGACGGTTCTGACATTTTTACCTATATCTGGGCACGCACGCTTCCATGTCAAAATTTTCATTGTGATGCTGTTATTCCGCTCGTCAAGCAGTTTTGGTTGGCGAAGAAAGGAAAAAAGAAGATAGCACTTTTTCCATACGAGAAGGACGGACAAATTGCCTTTCGTATTGTTGGTACAAAACACGAAGCGATGCCCATTGATTTCAACCCAGGAGAAGGAACTGTCACAGATGGTATAGTGACTTGTCCTCTTTGCAAGAGTACTATTCCATCCCAAGAAAAGCAAAAACTCTTTCAAGAAGGGACATCGGGTGAACGGCTTCTTGCCGCAGTTCTGCGCCATTCGGGTGTCCATGGAAAACACTATCGTCTTTCCACAGGACAGGATAAAACGACTTTCAGTTACGCCGAAAAGAGACTCTCAGAAAAGCGTGAATTTCTCAAAAAGAATTGGGGATTTGATCCGGTACCAGACGAGCCAATACCGAAAGTAAAAGGCCAAGGCGCAGAACGAGCGATTGCACTTCACAATTATAATCTAAACGTATATGGTGAACTTTTTAACCCCCGTCAGCAACTTGCTCTCATTTCTTTAACGGAAAAGATAAGGGATGCACATTCAGAGATGATCGCTCAGGGATATAAGGTTGACTACGCACGAGCGGTTTCAACTTACCTTGGGCTTTGGCTGAATCAAATAGCACTGAATTCATCAAACCTTTGTACATGGAACAATACAAGTGAAACATTAAGGCATGTTTTCGGCAGAGCGGCCCTCCCGATGGTTTGGGATTATGCTGAAGCGAATGCATTACGTAAGGCAGAAGATAGATTAAAAACCCTTTTGAAACCAATCAAACATTTGGTTCAAATGATTATGAAACCAGCTATGGTGCAGCAAGCATCAGCAACATCCCTCCCTTATTTAGAAGATACATTTGATGCCGTGTTAACTGACCCGCCTTACTATGACAATGTCCCTTATGCCTACCTCTCCGATTTTTTTTACGTTTGGTCCAAACGGAGTAATGGCGAACTCTACCCTGATCTTTTCAATGAATTAATGACTCCCAAAGATGACGAAATCGTTATGTATGGTCACCGGAGTGGAGGAGTAGCAGCTGGAAAACAGTTTTTTGAGGATAGACTCTCCAAAGCGTTTAAGGAAATACATCGGGTATTGAAACCGAACGGTATTGCCATTATTGTCTACGCCCATAAATCAACAGAAGGGTGGGAAACGCTGATTAACGCATTACTGAATTCAGGACTCATAATTACAGGGGCATGGCCGATTGATACAGAAATGAAAAATCGTATGCGTGCCATTGCCTCTGCCACCCTCACTTCCTCTATCTACATGGTAGCGCGGAAAAGAGAACGGGAACCCCTTGGTCTCTATCCAGACGTAAAAAGAAAGTTAGAAACGACCCTTGAACAGAAACTCTTTACGTTGTGGGACTGGGGATTTTCGGGTGCAGACCTATTTATTGCAGCCATTGGACTTGGCATTGAAGTGTTTGGGAAATATGAAGAAGTCATTGATGAAAATGACAATGTCGTTCGTGCGGATACGATGATAGGAGACATCCGCGAGGTATTTCTGCGTTTCGACGGCGAGCAAGCTGGCATTGCAGGCACGCGACTCACACGATTCTACCTCCGTTGGAGGCGGGAACATGGTGAAAAATCAGTTCTCTTTAATGATGCACGCGAACTAGCTCTATCCCTCGGTATTGAGCTCACAGAAGAATGGGGAGATGGCAGCTTCATCCAGCAGAGAAAAACAAACGTGCGCGTGTTAGGTCCGCAAGAACGTGAACTCCACGACGTATCGAACAGTACGGAGTTCATAGATATTCTCCATCATGTTTTGCTCCTGTGGCGTGCTGGGAATCGCTCTGAAATGATACAGTGCCTGTCAAAAGAAGGTATCGGTTTAAACGAGCTGATATGGAACATTGCACAACAAATACGTGAGGCGTTACCGGCAGATAGCCAGGAACGCCAATGGCTTGAGGGATGGCTTGCGGATCGGGATACTATTCAGCGTGAAATAGCACGAATCTTGGAAAATCCGCAGTAAGCGATGTCGACCTGATACGAAAGTTGTCCCTGGTTTATATCTTATCTCATCTTCGGTATCAAAACCCCCTTGCTTTAGCTGGGGGATGTAGATACCGCTAAGGTATTCTTTCAAAAATATTTGACAGGCTAATAGAATTATGCTATACTATAAGTAGAATCTAATAGAAAAGAGGTTTCGCATGCGGCTTGAAACGCTTGAGTGAATATATCAAAAGACACGATCGTCTACCTATGCCTGTGAGTCTCATATCGTTTGGTGCACAAAATATAGGCGTTCTGTGTTATCTGATGAAATACAAGCTCGTTTAAAAGCGCTCGTCCGAGAATCAGAAGACACACACGGATATACCGTTCGGGGTATAGTAACGATGACAGACCACGTGCATCTGTTGGTGAGCCTGCCCCCCACTGTAGCTGTTAGCCTGATGATAGGCAAAATAAAAGGCATGACGGCTAAAATATTACGATCAGAATTCCCGCACCTCAAATCACGACTGCCGAATTTGTGGACACGCTCCTATTTTGTTGCCACTACAGGCGGTGTGACGCTCGAGGCTTTAAAGGAATATGTAGAAAATCAAAAGGGCGTGTAATGCGAAATACCAAGTTCAAACTTTTTAAGGATACGTCTCTAAAACATCTGCATGACGATCTCAATATATGTGGTGTGGTGCGTAATCACTTCATAGCCGTGTCTATGAGATATTACCGTCGTTTTGGCAAAGGGTTGTCGTATTCTAAAATGTCGGCGCATCTGACAAAACTCAAGAAACTTGAGAAAAACCAACATTGGAATATTCCTTACTCGTGGAGTTTACAAAATGTCGTCAAACGGCTCGCACGCGCCTTTCGCGACATGAAAACGCTGGGTCGTGGGCACCCCCAATTCAAATCTTGTAAAAAACACCGGGGTATGACTTTTAGGGGTGAACACGTCCGTATCGTAAAGTTGCTTGAGAAACAGAAACATTTTCGGAATCACCCTACCTATCACATCCGCCTAAATGGGCGTTGGTATCGTTTCGCAGGACATCGTGCGATAAAAGGTGAAATAAAAGTCGTTCAAGTCACACGCGATACACTCGGGGATGTGTATATCACACTTACTGAAGACTATAGTGAAGTCATTCCTGAACCCAAGACGGGTAAAGCCGAAGGGTTTGATATAGGTATTAAAGACTTCCTGACTGGCAGTGACGCACAGAGATATACATCTCCGATGTTTTATAAACAGCATGCCGATGCGTTGGCAAAAGCCCAACGGGTGTATGCCCGTAAGGTGAAAGGTTCTCGGAATCAAGAGCGCGCACGGAAAACGATCGCGCGGCTTCATAAAAAAACGGCTCATCAAAGAGCAGATCACCATTGGAAACTTGCGATAGCGCTCTGTAAAACCTTTGATATTCTGTTCTTTGAAGCCCTCTGTCTTTCGGGTATGAAAGCCCTCTGGGGTAAACAGGTTTCAGACCTTGCCTTTGGTGAATTCATACAGAAACTCAAACACCAAGCTATGAAGCGGAATCGTTTTGTATTTAAGATTGGGCGGTGGACGCCCACGACAAAGTGCTGTGCGGTTTGCAATCATAAAAATGAAACCTTAACCCTCGCAGACCGGCACTGGACGTGTCCGAAGTGTCATACGCATCTGGATAGAGATCAGAACGCTGCGATGAACATTCTTAAGGAAGGGGTAGCTTCCTTTGGATTAGGTTGTGTAAGCCCTATCGTTTTGTTTCACAAAATTGTAGGCTGTGCCGTTGAAGCTGCCAGTCCGCTTCTGAAGTCCACAAATGCTTCCGCAGAAAAGACTGCAGAAGCACCTATGCTTTAGCAAGGTGTCTATCACAAATGTCACGCTTTTGGTAAGAAAGGACTGTCCATGAAATTAGCACCATTTGAGATGATCGCCAAACCCCACAGAGATATTTTACGTGGTCATTTCACGTCGGACATATACGCGGCGAAACTTGGGCAAGTGGTTAAAAAGGAAGGCCCTCTTGAATACATAAATTCGCAGCAGTTTTTCGAGAAAACGTATCTCACTGACGGATTGAAAGGATTGCTCTCTGGCGTAGAGGGACGTTTGAAAGGGCGCGAGCGACAGAACCAAGACCCTATTATCCAGTTGCAAACGCCATTTGGCGGCGGCAAAACCCATACGCTCATTGCTCTCTACCATAAGGCAAAAGAGTGGGATGCAACACCCATCGTCATCGTCGGGTCGGAATTGGATACGACGGATACCTTCTGGGGGCAAATAGAAACACAACTCACAGGAAGTGTCACTCGGCTCAACAGTTCCATCGCACCCGGGAGTAGCAGCATCTCTGAATTGTTCAAGACTCACAATAAATCGGTGATGATTTTGATGGACGAAGTGCTGAACTATCTGTCGCGCGCTGCGGGTGTTTCTGTAGAAAGCAGCACTTTAGCGGATCAGACAATTGCGTTTATGCTTTCTCTCACAGAAGCGGTTGCCTCATCCTCGAATGTTGCCTTTATTGTAACTTTGCAAGAAAGTGAAATACAACCTCTTGCCGATCGTTTTCCGCTCTTCAATGATCTTCTCAGAAGGATGAGACGTACAATTACACCCGTCAACGATGGTGAGATTTCCCGTATCATTCGCAGTCGACTCTTCTCCAAAAACGACTTCAACGAGAATGAAGCAAAGAAGGTCGTTCGTGAATTCGCTAAGTATGCCAGAAACGAAGGGATTTTACCAGCGGGCACCCAGGAATCTGAATACCGTGAACGATTCATAGAGAGCTACCCATTTCAGCCCGAAGTCATCGATGGACTCTATCACAGATGGGGTAGTTTTCCTGAATTTCAGCGGACGCGCGGTGTGTTAAGGCTTCTCTCGCGTGTCGTGCATCGTGCGTGCGGTAAAAACCACCCCTACATTACACTCGCTGACTTTAACTTAGGCGATCCTGATATCCGCGGAGAACTCTTAGAGCATATAGATAAACAATATCAGAGCGTGCTCGCAAGCGACATTATAGGCCCCAGTGCTGGGGCTAAAACAGTTGATGACACATTGGGAGATACTTATAGGAAGCGAAAGTTAGGCACGCGCACTGCAACTACAATTTTCCTTTACTCTTTCACAGGTGGTATAGAACGTGGTGCGAAATTGGATGAGATAAAACGGAGCAGTGCCTTAACGGATCAACCCGCTGCTATTATAGATTCAGCTAAAAATCTGTTAGCCGAACATCTCTTTTATCTCCGCACCGAGAATGGCATATCCTATTTTGATACCCAACCTAATTTAAAGCGGATTGTGCGGACTCGAATGGAGAATATTGATCCTGAAACAGTTGAAGCACGTGTCAATACCCAACTTTGCAAAAGTTTTAGATCCACACCGAACACCCACCTGAAAGCGTACATCTCACCTAAAGATAGTACCGATATTCCTGATACCGATGCGTTAAAACTAGTTGTGTTATCCAAACGAGATGACGCGTTTTGCCAAAATCTTGTTGAATATCGCGGCGAAACGCCGCGGATTTACCGCAATGCACTCGTTTTTATTCTCCCCTTGTCAGGAGAAGCAAAGCAATTAACGGAAGAAACGCAAAAAATAATCGCTTATGAGGAAATTAAGAAAGATGGTTCCCTAAATTTATCTACTACACAAAAAAAAGAGATTGACGATGCATTAAAACAGGCCGATAATGCTTTGAGCAGTGCGGTACGTCAAGATTATCGCACCGTCTTAACACCAGAAAAAGGAGGATTTGGTGAGGAGGATCTCGGATTGCCCGCGGCTGGTATCAATACATCGTTTGATGAAATAGTCTACGAAATGCTCCGTGTGAAAGGTCTAATTTTAACGAGCATCGGGCCCAAAAACATCTCAATCCGCTATTTGAAAGACAACGATACCGTGTCAACTTCACAGTTATTGCACTCCAGCCTCCGCACCCCGGGAGAAACGCGGGTACTTCGCGAGGCATGGGTGCATGGTATTCGCCAAGGCGTTCAAGAAGGAATTTTCGCACTTGGAGAAAAAGCAAAAGACAGCCTCGTTCCACGCTACTTTAAAAATTCTCCACTAGAGATTACCTTAGATAACGGCGAGGTCCTTATCCAATCTAACCTTATTCGTGAAAGTATTACACCAGAAGACATTTTACGGGACTATCTAATGGAGAACGAGACACTCTCAAGTTCTCAGCCGTTCCAATACGACCCGCAAGTCACTAACAAGCCGAGACCTCTTCGTGATACATGGGATCAGGCGATTCGTGAAGGTATTCAAAAAGGTACATTTGGGATTGGCAATAAAACAGGCGATAAACCTATACCGAGTACTTTCATGCAAGAACCGCCAGCAATTACATTGAACGATAACGAAGTCCTAATTCAAGCGTCGCTTTGTACAGGCCTGATTGTCGAGCCACCGAATCCGGATCCACTAGATAAAGGTGGGAGCCCTGGCAATGGTGGAGGTGTAGATCCTGTGCCAGAGGAGTCGTCTAAAAGAACAATTGGCATCCGATTTACGTTACCTCAGGGGAGGGTGAGCAATGTAACACAGTACATTAGCCAATTGCAAGACAGCTTTCAAAATATGCAGATTGAACTAAAAGCCTCCGATGGTGAAATCCTATCGGATACTTACGAAGAACTTAAGGAGAAATTCCTTGCGTTGGGAATTGAGATCGAAGAAATATAACACGCTGTTGCCTCCATTACTTGTTCGTAATTTCAGTAATTACTTCACAACTGCCAGCCCGTAGCCCTTGGATGGCATGGATTGCCACCCGATGTTATCAGGCAGCTTGCGACGAATTCCCCCAAAAACCGCTTGACATCTGGCAATTGTTGTGATACACTTGCTCTACAAATTGACGCTACTGCAGAGACGGGAGGTAGTACGATGTCGGAGAAAATAAAGGCTGCACCCACAGTCGTCTATCCCGAATCGGACGGTAAACCTATGGCAGAAACCGAGTATCATCGGGACATCATGATAGATTTCATTCAGATGCTCAAACACTATTTTCGTAATGTTAACGATGTGCACGTCTCCGGAAATCTATTGATGTATTATGAGGAAGGCAACCCCAGGAAGTCGGTTTCCCCGGATGTGTTCGTCGCCTTCGGGGTCAGTAAGAAACAGCGACGCACCTACAAAATATGGGAGGAAGGACACGCTCCGGATTTTGTATTGGAAGTCGCGAGCCCAAGCACATACAGGAACGATCTAACCCATAAAAAAGAACTCTATGCGTCGGTTCTCGGTGTGCGCGAGTATTACATCTACGATCCGTATCACGAGGTCAATCCGTATTTTCTCGGATTCCGTCTTGTGGATGGTGTATACGAAGAGATCGCGTTTGTGGGTGAACGCTTACCTTCTCTTGTGCTAGGTCTGGAGTTAGGAGAGTATAAGGGTGTTTTCGGGCTCTACGATCCAGTACGTTCGGTTTGGTTGTGTCCCCTGGCAGAACAGGTTGAACAAGAAGTAGCGGCACGCCAACGCGCCGATGCACGCGCAGAACAAGAAGCACAAGCACGCCAACGCGCCGATGCACGCGCAGAACAAGAAGCACAAGCACGCCAACGCGCCGAAGACGAACTTGCTGAGGTTTTGGCAGAACTGAAACGCCTCCGTGGAAATCCAGATGCCTGACATAGAGGAACAGCATCTCAAGCAGGGGCAAACTTATGGTGAATTATTCTGTGAGATGGCGATCTGTGAAAAAACACAGGCATTCTGTCCCGCGCAAGCGAGGGGGCTGCTACAAAATAGCGTTCTGCGTCCGGCCTATGCTTAAAGGGCCCTGATAGTACCAATTTCACGGGGCGCTTACGAATAACTTAAGGAAAAATTCCTTGCGTTGGGAATCGAGATCGAAGAAGTATAACACTTCACGGCTTCCAATACTTGCTCTGTTCTAATCCCGGTAATCACTTCGCAACTGCCAGCACCACAACCCCCCGGATGATTCCCGGGATGACACGGGTTGCATCCCAAATCGATTCCGCTCTGGACAACGGTATGCTGATCGCCGTACGGGCCGCTCCGAATATGATTGGTTGAACCGAAAAGGGCGACCACCGGCGTATCCACCGCTGCAGCGATATGCATCGGTCCAGTGTCATTGCCGATATATACATTACATGCTGAGATTAACGCCGCAAGTTCTCTGAGATTTTCTGTGTTGACGAGAATCGGTGGGACATCCATCATTTCGGTGATCTGCGCTTGGAGTGCCCGTTCGTTGGGACCGGCGAAGAGCAAAATTGCCGAATCTAATTCCTTTGCTAAAGTGCTTGCGACATGTGCATAGTTCTTCGCGTCCCATAACTTGTATTCCCAATTCCCGCCCGGATGGATACCAATCAATAATTGTTCTGATGTCTGTCCTGTTTCGACGAGAAAACGGTGTGCCCTGGTCTGTTCATCCGCTGTTAGCTGCAAATATGGCCGCGCGTCTGTCGTGTCAACACCGTATCGCTGAAGCACTTCGAGGTAGCGGGTTACAGCATGTCGATTGCTGGCCCCACGGCGCATACCCCAATGGGCTGCGCCGATACACCGGGCTGGGAGGCTGTCCCGCAGATTGACAACGATGTCGTATTTGTGAAAGCGCAAGGTGTTTATGAGTTGCAGGCGTCCCCCCCACCCAGCATGTTTACCTCGGCTGTTATAGACAATGATTGCATCAATGTTAGACTCGGGGGCGAGGAGGTTGAACGCACGTGGCCCGACGAGAAAAGCAATATGCACATCTGGAAAGTGCGCGCGTAATGGTTGGACAACCGCAGTAGATAACACGGCATCACCAATAAAACTAAAACTAAAAACGAGAATTTTCTTCGGCATTTTTTCGTAAGGATAGTGCACACAGCACTGCAGCGTTCATCGTTAAAAAGATTCAATCAGGTCAATAGCTGTCGTCAACCCGTCCTCTGATTCCATTTGTGTCCCCAGTGTTTGCGCTCGTTCTGTCATAGCAGGGGTATCTAAGACTTTTTGAATTCGCTTTGCCAGACGTTTGGCGGTAAGGTTCCGACGGTGTATATGTTTGGGGGCAACGCCTAAATCCGAAAGACGTTTCCCCCAATAGGGCTGATCGGCGTTATGCGCGACAACAACAGAAGGTGCCTTCGCGCGACAGACCGAAGCGGTTGTCCCGGCACCACCGTGATGTACAACGCAGCGTCCGTGCGGAAACAACCATTGATGCGGAACATATTCCGTACAGAAGATATTCCGCAATGCTTTTTGTGTACCGAGTTGTCCCCAGCCCGCTTGGATAATCGCGCGTTGGTCCGTTTGCCTGACAGCATCAATCAAGATTTCTGTTGTTTCACGTCCATTGGATCCCCCCATAGAACCGAATGTAAGGATAATAGGGGGTGGGCCTTCTTCCAAAAAAGCGACGAGTTCCGGGGGGGGGACATAACCTGGAGACGCGAGGTGCCAGACACCCGTGAATTTGTGATTCGATGGAAAATCAGCCGGTGGACAGAGGGTTGGCGAAGCGGCAATGAGATTGAGAGAGGGTGAATACATTCCCTCTAACATCACGGAATTCCGCGGGCTACCACCGACGGAGATAATAAATTGATTAAAAAGTACATCTATACTCCGTGCCAGACGCACTTGCACCACCTTCCAGACGACGGCGTTGCATACACGTCCCCAATTCGGAAACGGATAGGGGGCAAAATCGAGGGATTTTATGATAGCAGGGCAATACGTCACAGTAAACCACGGGATCCCATGTCGGATGGCAGCCTCTTGGGCAGGGATATCCACTGAATGGCAAATGACCAAATCCGCACCTTGCATCGCAGCCAAGCAGTTCCGATACCACGTTCCACCACGGCGTACGATTCCCTCCTTTACAATAAGGCGCATCATCGCAAGCGGATCACGTTTGGGAATAATGGCATCCAGGGCAGCGTGAAACTCTCCTAAGTCAAATTCGACTCCGATTTCATAGAATTCTGCACCGATCGCAAGCGCCCTGTCTCTATAAAGATCGAGAGCACATATCTGTACCTGGTTCCCTCTTTCAAGCAAACGTTCCGCCAGGGCCACAACAGGATAAACATCTCCGGTTGTGCCCCAACCGACTACAACAATCTTCATTTCGGTCTCACTTCTATGGTCTTTGTCGTTGCTTCCCACACTGGTTCCATTGGAAGGTTCTTGGTGCATTCCCATCCGATTTTGCACTTATGCGCGCTACAGGGCCAGCATGGCATATCTCTCCGTACAATAGAGGCGTTTTCGCTCAACGGATGCCATGCGATATGATCTGTCGGACCGAAGACCGCCACCATCGGGACATCTAACGCTGCGGCGATATGCATCGGCCCTGAATCGTTACAGACGACCAAGCTGCAACGAGACAACAGCGCCCCCAACTCGCGAAGCGTTGCCGGGGCATGAACGATACCCTGGGATCGCATTGCCTGTTGAATATTATGTGCTAACGCCTTCTCTTCGGGACCATGCAAGAGAAGGATTGTGGCGTTATAGTGCTGCACGAGTCTATCGGCAAGTTCAGCGTACTGCTTTTCGGGCCAACGTTTATCAAACGAGCTCCCACCGGGATGGACACCAACAAGAAATGTATTTGCTCTAATTCCCCAGGCCGCCAGCTGCGCTTTTGCGGTATCGAGTTCGTTAGGCAATAGACGAAACCTCAGTTTCCGTGTTCCCTCACCACTACAGACCAACCGCACGAGTTCCAAGTTCCTATCGACTTCGTGGGTCTCCCCTTTCGGATATTTGCCGTGCCATGCGTGCGTGAGGGTAGTTCTGAATCGCTTCTGATAACGTCCTAAGCGGTACGGGGCACCAGAGAGGGAAGCGACAAGGTGAGACCACGTTGCCGTCTGCATCGCCACAACAAGTTGGAACTGTTCACGGCGTAACTCACGATAGAATCGGAGACGTGCCTTCAGGCCACGGTGTTCCCCGTCACGTGCAAAGATCAAGATTCTATCAACATCAGGGTTCCCCATCAACACAGGTGCATTGAGTGGACGCGCTAAGACTGTGATCTCCGCGGATGGGTAATTCTCGCGTAACAACGAGAAGGCTGGTGTCGAATTCAACAGATCACCGATACCGTCAGCACGGATGACGAGGAGCTTATCAATGTTAGGAAATGGCGTATTGTTCTTCAAGTCTCGGAATGACATACCCTTTCCCTTGCGTGTAAGTTACTGTTGGATAGGTGTATAATTTCATACAGCGTAAGGATTTTTAAGTTAATATCCCCAATCTGCATGTGCTAAGGGGGCATGGTTGAGCGTATCTCTATATGTTCGCCATTGTGGTAGGAAACAATCCATTAATTCACGGAACCGATCGTTATGTGTGCGCTCCAGCAGATGCACTATCTCATGCACTAATACATAAGACACATACTCGCGTTCTGATTGGCGTTCTTCTTTCATAAACGCTGACTGTTTCCAGCGAATCCATCCTAAACGCGAAATGATGGCCATCCGCGGGTTGTGATGTCAGGAGAATTATAACCGAGAGGAAAAAATAGGTTAGAACCCTTCCAATGCAGCCTTTTCGGATTCAAAAACCCCGATACTCTGTGTAAGTCCGATGGTATTAAAAATATTGCGAACTTGTGTAGATGGATGGACAACGCGTAAAGCCTGTCCTTTTTCTCGCATTTTCCAGAGCAATCTGATAATCTCGCCGAACCCACTGCTTGTAATGAAGCTACGCCGTTCAAAATTGAGCAAGACCTTTTCTGCGTTCTGAACCTCACCATCAGCGTAAGCCTTGCTTAATACAGGTTCGGAAGCATCGGTGAGATACCCCGTGATGTCAAGGATTGCGATTTTTCCTTCGTGCCGAATAGAGATTTGGGAATTTGCTCTCACACTTTCCTCCTAAAAAAATAAAAACTGAATTCGTTATGCGCCGTACAACCCACTCTTATCCGCCTAAAGTTCGCTGGAGCGGCTTATGCTCGGGTTGTTCATGGAGCGTCGTACCATCGTCAAGGTGGAGCCATGTCTCAAATTGTCGGGATCCTTCTTGTAATAGAATCACACGCGCACCGCGTGGGAATCCATCTCTACCATAAGTATTGTAACCTGTAGCGCGACCGTAACAGAGCCGGATCCCATGCAAATCACCCCAAAAGTCGTTGATATGTTCATGCCCGACGAAGGTCCCCATTACATCGCCCGCCTCATGCAGCGCCGCAAAAAATCCGCTATTCACCAGAGGCGCGCAAACATCCTCATACTTCACCCCATAACAGGTATGAAAATCCCATACCTCGTTATATTCGGGAATCGGGATATGGAAAAAAGCGAGGGCAGGAAGGGGATAGCCCGATTCAGCAGTGATCTTTGCAGATTCTTGCAGGTACCAAGCAATTTGCTCTCGTTTGATCCAGTCGTAGCCGCCAATATTTGTTTGGGCGTAACTGCCCGAATCAATAAAATATAAGCTGGCACTTGTTACGCTTCCCTCAGAGCTCTGGATGGGTAGAATGTAATTCCCGACCCCAGGCACCTCTGCGGGGCCGGGTTGTGTGAGCGACAGGGTGCTTTCCTGCATTACTGCCATGAGCTCGTGGCGATCGGCGTTGCCTTCGTCATCGTGGTTGCCCAAAACCGCTGCCCATGGAACACCCCCCGATTCAACAATCTTGATAACCTGTCGGAGGGAGTCAGCAGCAGCATCGCAGCCACCACCAGCCAAAATATCACCTGTTAGCACGACTAAATCCGGGGCTTCAGCTTTCATTATCTGCTTCATCAATGCTGCCGATTGCTTATCCGGGGCTTCACCATTATGCCAATGAATATCGGTAAACTGGACAATTTTGAAACGGTAGTCGCTGCGAAATTTCAATACATTTTTCACTATTTGTAGTTCTCCTTGATGTGCAATTGTAACATAATTCGTAAAAATTGCAAGCATTTTTTTTTAAAAAATTCGTTCTTTCCGGGAATAACTTTGCTATATCTCGCTTTTCGTGGTAACATATATGCTATGCGAAATGACCGTTTGCCAAACAATTATGACATCGACACGACTATTCTGTCAAATGAGGAGGTAGCAGAAGCGCATTACCTCCTGCGTTGTGAGTGTGTTGAAATTGCGCGATATGCGCGTCCGGGGCAATTCGTCCATGTTAAGATTCCACAAGGTCCTGGGCTTTTACTCCGCCGTCCGTTTACCATTTATACGGTAGAAGGACACGAGATAACAATGCTTTATCAAATCATTGGAGAGGGGACAAAGCATCTGTCGGGGATGTCGAGAGGCTCGCGATTGCAAGTATTAGGACCGATCGGCAATACGTTCAATTTCACCCCGGAACCAGCACCAGCAATTCTTGTTGGCGGTGGCGCGGGTATTGCCTCACTCATGTTACTCGCTGTAGCATTACGTAGGAACGAGATAGAGACAATCGGATTAGTAGGCGCGCGGTATCACGCCCGACTCTTGAGTATATCGGACTTAGAATCTCTCGATATCAGTACACACATTGCGACAGACGACGGAAGCGTGGGGCATCACGGTTCCGTCACTGACATCCTCAGAGACCTCCTGAAGCAGCGCAGGAATCATGGATATAACCCCCTCCGACATCCGATGATTTACGCATGCGGGCCGCACGGAATGTTAGCTGCTGTTACAAAGATAGCAGTGGATTTTGAAGTGCCTTCTCAAATCGCTATGGAAAATCGGATGGGGTGCGCAATGGGTGTCTGCCTCGGTTGCGTTTGTCCAGTCCGCATAGGCCCGGATACCTTCGAATATCAACGTGTTTGTACCGAAGGTCCAGTCTTCAATGCACCCGACATTGTCTGGGATGTTTCGCGCATATCCTGACTAAACACGCATAGTATTATAACATTCTGTGAGAACGAAGTAAGATTAAAAGATGGAACCAACATTTTACCAAAAATTAGCAACCACAAGTCTTCAAGGTAAACTCCTTTCTGATGGGTGCTGTGAAAAGATTTTAACCGCAGCAGAAGTGGAATTACTTCCGCTTTTGAACGCTGCTTATCAGGTGCGGAAAACCTATTTCCAAAATACAGTCCAATTACATATCTTGAACAATGCCCAGAACGGTTATTGTCCAGAGGATTGTCACTACTGCGCGCAGGCAAGCTCGGCGACAGCAGCTATTGAGACGTACCCTTTAAAACCCGATGCTGAGATTTTAGCAGAAGCCGAACGTGCTTACGAATCAGGGGCATACCGCTACTGTATTGTAATGGGCGGACGCGGTCCTTCCCCTAAACGTGTCACACACCTTGCTGAATTGATTAGCACTGTGAAAGCCCGTTACTCGATTGAAGTATGCCTCTCCGCAGGACTGATTGATGTAAAAGCGGCGCGAACGCTGAAAGCTGCAGGATTGGATCGACTAAACCATAACCTGAACACATCCGAAACCCATTATCCCAAAATATGCAGCACGCACAGTTATCAAGATAGAATGGAAACATTACAAGCTGCACAGAAGGTTGGACTTGCTTGCTGTTCGGGGGTTATTGTTGGGATGGGGGAAGAGACAGATGACCTAATTCAGGTAGCAAAAGCACTGCGAGCACTTGAGGTGGCTTCACTGCCTGTCAATTTCTTCCTTCCGATATCAGGAACGCAACTAACGATGCCACCGACCTTGACCCCGGAGTACTGTCTCCGCGTGCTTTGTCTGTACCGATTCTTGAATCCGAGTGCAGAAGTACGCGTGGCAGCAGGTAGAGAACACCATCTACGGAGCATGGAAGTGATGGCACTCTATCCGGCAAATTCGATGTTTATAGAGGGCTATCTGAATGCGACAGGGACAGAGACATCAGGTACCCTCCAGATGATTGCGGATGCCGGATTCGCGGTGAAAACAAACGTCGGCGACGAAGAACAACTTAAACAGGAAGAGACGAGAAAAGAAGATGTCCGGCTCAAGGAATTGAAAGTCCTTCGACCACGGATGGAACCGAATGTATAGGCTTATAGGATTGCTTTTACCCGATAAATTGATATACAGCGAGTCGGTTTCTGAGTAGTAGTTGAGTTCATTGTCTGAATCCTCACCCAATTTGCTTTAGACCCCCCATATACGGGTGTAGGACCGCAGGAATACGGACCGAGCCGTCGGGGTTTTGATACGTCTCAAGGAGTGCGATGACAACACGAGGTAACGCCGTGCCAGATGCATTGAGTGTATGAATAAATTCTGGTTTCGCTTCCGGCTCTGGACGGAATCGGATATTCGCTCGACGCGCTTGGAATGCCTCAAAGTTACTACACGAGGATACTTCCAAAAACCTTTGCCTCACCGGTGCCCAGACCTCAATATCGTAGCATTTGGCGGCGGAGAATCCGAGTTCTACTGTACAATGCTGTACGACGCGGTATGGTAAGCCGAGTGCCTGCAAAACGCTCTCAGCATCCGCCAATAGGGATTCATGTTCGGCATAGGAAATCTCAGGCGTGGTGAATTTGACCATCTCTACTTTGTCAAATTGATGGACGCGTTGCAAGCCGCGCGTCTCCTTACCGTAAGCCCCAGCCTCACGGCGGAAACACGGCGTATACGCGGTATAGTAGATAGGCAACTCATCTGCGGAGAGGATCTCACCCGCGAAGAGGTTTGTTACAGGGACTTCAGCGGTCGGAATCAGGAACAGATCGCTGTCAGGGTTCTCCTCATCCCTATCACACCGATACATATCTTCCTCAAATTTGGGAAGTTGACCTGTGCCAGTCATTGCAGGTCGGTTGGCAAGGAATGGCGGGGAGACTTCCGTATAGCCATGCTTGGTGGTGTGCAAGTCAAGCATGAACTGGATCAACGCACGCTCCAACCGCGCGCCTAAACCTTTGAAAAGGACAAAGTTGCTTCCCGCCACCTTCGCACCGCGTTGAAAATCGACAATATCTAATTGCTCAGCGATTTCCCAATGTGGCTTGCGTTCAAAATCGGAACTGGGCAATTCGCCCCATGTCTTAACTTCTATGTTATCCTCTTCACCGAGCCCAACAGGTGTACTTGCCTCCGGCATATTCGGAATCGTCAAGAGGATCGCATCTACTTCAGCTTTTGTATCGTTAGCCTCGGCAGTAAGTTCTTTAATTTTTTGAGAGAGCTCCCGCATCTCCGCGATAGTCTCAGTCGCATCTAATTGTTGCTTTTTTAGCTGGGCAATCTGTTGGGAGACTTTATTTTGGTGTGCTTTGAGGGATTGTGTATACGTTAAGTTCTCACGCCAACGCGTATCCAATTCTACCAATCGATCCAAATCAGCATCGGTGTGGCGATCGGCTAACATCTGGCGGACATCTTCAATATTTTCGCGAATAAGTTTAAGGTCGAGCACAGTGGTCCTGCTCCTCTATGGTAAAGTTCTTAGATCGGGAGTATGTAGCAGTTGTTTTTATAACAGAAAAGCCACAGCATTGTAGGACACAACGTGCGGCTAATTCGGTATAATCGAAGCGGGCCCGACGGGACTTGAACCCGCGACCTCCTGCGTGACAGGCAGGCGCGCTAGACCAACTGCGCCACGAGCCCATAATATTTTTAATCCTTTTTCAACCTCGTAATCGGGAGACTTTTCACTTCACGACAGTCACGGCAAATAGGCGGGACAGGACTTGAACCTGTGGCCTACAGCTTGTAAGGCTGTCGCTCTAGCCACCTGAGCTACCCGCCCATTTCAATCTCGCCATCAAGAGACTTTCCATCTCAAGAACGTTATTAAGTATACTACATCTTTTGATGTTTGTCAAGAAAAATTTGTGTTTTTTTTTCGCACTTAGTAGTTTTGAGCTTGAAAAAATTGTTAAAAATCGCTTTGTAGTTGGAGGGGCATTGCCTCTCATTTCAGAACTTTACCCCTTCGTCCCCTATTCGCGATTGTGGACCAAGGCACGTAACCGCTGGCACATCTCGTCAACCGATTTGATATGCCAATAATGGTTGTAACCGATGCGTTTTTTCTCAGCAAAACCGAAGTGAATTAAGAAACGTAATGTCCAACCAATAGGATCTTTTACATCGTATGTTGGATGTCCACCCTGATCTCCGTGTACATTAAAAACATGTTCCTTGATCTTTTCTGTACTTCGCGAATCAGTATCGTCACTAAAATCGTGGATAATAATTTCAAAAGCGATGGAAACCGTAAGAGGGCTACCGTTATTCCTTACATTGGAATTACGTAACCGCTGGCACATCTCGTCAACCGATTTGATATGCCAACAACTTTGGCTGAGTTTTTTAACAAGACCGAAATCCTTTAAGTAACGTAACGTTCTACGAATATCGGAGAGTGTAGCGGGTTCTGAACCTTCATCCAGATCTAATTCCTTAACACTGTCATATATCTCTTCCTGACTTTTACAGAGAGTTTGACCGCTAAAGTGTTGAATAATGATTTCAAAAGCTTTGGGAACATTAGCCATGAAGAACCTCTTTGTTTGATGGATGGATAGTGGACGGACAGGGAGGTTATGCCCAATCTCCAAACAATATTTTTGTATTTGCTTAGTTAATGAGTTTCCGTCACTTTGACACAATCCCGTCACTTCCGGATACTATTTACCGCAAGTCAGGCAGATAGCATAACCCTCCTAAGTGACACTCTAAACATTATACAATTTTTCCAAATTTTCTGTCAAATTAAAAGTTTAGAAACTTCAAATAAACTGTTGTGAAAACTGATTTAACCAATCCCAAATCTACTCACTACGTTCCTTTAAAAAAAGTGAACCTAATTATTCTCAGGGTTTATCGTTCCCGCGATAGGGGCGCGTGCCACGGAAAAGCCCGCCTCAGAATTTAGTAACGCAAAGTGGAAATATTCCGTTTAATTCTAAAGTAGATAAAATAAGAAAGAAATATAATGAGAAAGGAAAGAAACGTGAAGATATCTTGCTATTGCCTGCTGATTGTCAGCCTTGCCGTACTTTCTGGCTGTATGAGCACGTCAGGTTACAAAGAAGCTTCATTGCGCCATCACGCGTATGCGATCGGTGAAGCAGAGGTTACGGCTGCGGAGTGGCGCGCTTTGGTTCCGGAGTTCCAGAACGTTATTGATACAGACCCCCGGGGACCTTTCGCGGATGATTCACAATACGCGATTGCTTCTATTTGGATGTGGAGCATTAAAAGCGGCGACACCGAAGCGCCACAACAAGCAATTGAAGCACTTCAAGCGCTAGTTCACACTTACCCCAACTCCCCCTACGTACCACATGCCCATTATTGGTTAGGACGTTGCTACGCCGCTATTAACCAAGATCATCAAGCCATCAGACAGTATCAAATTGTAGAAAACCGTTACGCCGACACTGGCTTGTTGGGGTATGCCCAATTAGAATTGGCGCGCTTATACGCGAGGCAAGGTTCCTTCACACGCGCTGAAACGTTCTATAGCACCCTCATTAACGCCTCAATAAATAAAAAAATTGTTGCTGTCGCCTCCGCGGAATTGCAGGCATTCAAACTCAAACGAAAACACGGAGTGTCGCCTCCTAAAAATATTGTACAAACGCAGACAGACAGACCGCAACAGACTTTTATAGGGCAGACAAATAAACCGAAACAGATACCTACACAATCGAAACCCAAACTTTCAACGTCGGCTAAAAAGGGATTAGACCCGAAATCACTGACGCGTGAATTTGGTTTGATGGCAAAAACGATTGTTATTGATCCCGGGCACGGTGGCAAAGATCCGGGAGCCTTAGGGGACGGTGTGATCCAAGAAAGAGGGGTTGTTCTCAGTATCGCAAAAAAACTCAAAGAGATTTTAGCAGCAAAAGGTTATAATGTGTTGATGACCCGAGATACCAACCGTTTTATTCCCCTCAAAGAGCGCACGCAATTCGCGACGCGACACAAGGCAGACCTCTTTCTGAGTATCCATGCCAACGCCAGCGAAAACCCACAAGCGGAAGGTATCGAAACCTATTATCTGGATGTCGGCAGTACAGATAAAGCCTCAAAACAGATTGCAGCGCGGGAAAATGCAAACTCCGGTTATAGCATCCAAGAACTTGAATCTTTATTGCAAGGAATCATCCAAGAAAGTAAAAGTGAGGACAGCAGACGTTTGGCAGAACATGTCCAGCAAAAATTAGCACAAGCTACAGGGGCAGTAGATCGTGGGGTCAAGCATGCCCGTTTTGTAGTCTTAATTGGAACGAAGGTGCCTGCGATCCTAATTGAAACAGGTTTTCTTTCGAATTCAACAGAACGCCAGAAACTCGCAACACTGGCGTATCAATCTAAGGTAGCCGCTGCTATTGCCGCAGGCGTTGACGATTTTTTAGGAAAGACGGGTGGACCTCCTTTAGTCCAAACGCACGGTTCAAAATTCGCGGCTAGAAGTATTGTGAGAAATAGGTGATGTCTTCAACCCGGTTTGCCAGCAAAAATTTACGATACACAACAGACGACACTTCGCCTGATCCTCTTCCGGTAAACACCAGGAGTCAAGGCGTTATCCCTCGGATTCTCCTCGTATGGGCGATACTTTGGATTGTCAATGGACACAATTTTGTGTCTGCCCAGCAGGCGAAGATTGCAATCGTTTTACCAGCCGCTACCGCCCAAACATCAGAAGGCGATGTGCAATACGCCCGTTCCGTTAGCAAGCGATTCAATCGAATG
Source organism: Candidatus Poribacteria bacterium (assembly GCA_965202725.1). GTDB lineage: Bacteria > Poribacteria > WGA-4E > WGA-4E > WGA-3G > WGA-3G. Next base: position 303,432 of record OZ241845.1, on the reverse strand, counting down.
CTCAACAGCATTGGGCTTACTGCGGACATGCTCGAAGAGGCATCGCTTTCTAAAGTGGCACTGCAATCTCGGCGGTTAATCATTCTTCCCTTAAATTCCACAGTGACCGCACAAACAACAGGACTCTTGCAAGATTTTGTTGCGAAGGGCGGTAAACTCTTTGTAACCTATAACCTTCCAAATACAGTGGCACCTCTGCTGGGTTTACAGCAAACGGATTGGTTAAAAGACGATCCCCCCGGACGGTTCTCTACTATTCAACTGCGCGCGCCTGAAGTCCCTGATATACCGGCTTCTATCAGACAATCCTCGTGGAACATTACAGTAGCGGCACCGATAACGTCTCATACCAAAATTATCGGTTATTGGCACGACGCAACGGGGCAATCGACCGGCTTCCCTGCGCTTTTTATGAACGAGGTCGGTGTTTTTTTTAGTCACATTTTTCTCCCAGATGACCTACACACGAAGACCCAATTACTTTCGGCACTCTTAGGACACCTCGTACCGGAATTTCGGCAAACTCTTGCCGAACAAGCAATGGAGGCCCTGTCTGCGATAGGGCATACAAAGCGTTTTGAGAAACTGGAGCAATTTGTTCAACAAGGCGGTGTGCAGGAAGCAGCACAGGCTCTAAAAATAGGAAAGGACCTGATGCAGCAGACGCGTGCTGCATACCAAGCCAAGAACTACAAAGCGGCGATACCTACAGCCCGCGCAAGCCGTGAAATACTTTCAAAAGCCTATTTTCTATCACACACTAGCATAGCAACGGAGGGACGCGCAGTATGGAATCACTCTGGACTGGGTGCGTATCCGGGAGATTGGAACCGATCTGCTAAAGAATTAGCAGAGGCGGGGATTAACATGATTCTTCCGAACATGGCGTGGGCGGGTGTCGCACATTATCCGAGTCAAGTCTTACCGCAAAGCAAAATCTTTTCACAATATGGAGATCAGCTCACACAATGTGTGACAGCGGCCCGTGAACACGGCTTGGAGGTCCATGTATGGAAAATCACATGGAATCTGGAAGGGGCACCGAAGGAATTTGTCGGAAAACTGCGGGAGTCGGGACGGACCCAAGTCTCTGCAATTGGCGAACCCCTTAATTGGCTTTGCCCATCACATCCCGAAAATGTCCAATTGGAGTTGGAGAGCGTCCTGGAAATTATAACGAATTACGATGTAGACGGTATCCATTTAGATTATATCCGTTATCCGGGAAGCCATGCATGTTACTGCGAAGAATGCCGTAAAAGATTCGTGCTTGTAACACGACAGGAAATTGAGACATGGCCCGCCGAAGTCTTACCAAAGACGGGAAAACACGCGGCTCGTTATATTGAGTGGCGAACGCAACAGATAACGCGTCTGGTGCGCTTATTGCACAAACGGGCACGTGCAGTGGCCCCTGACATCAAAATTTCCGCAGCTGTTTTCGGAAGTTATCCGGCTTGTGTCACTTCCATCGGTCAGGATTGGATTGCCTGGGCAAAGGCTGGTTATATTGACTTTGTGTGCCCAATGAACTATACAGAGAATCCGGACTATTTCGCGGAATTGTTAGGCAACCAACTTGCCTTACTGCCCAAAGGGTTTGCTATCTATCCAGGTATAGGGGTGACGGCTTCTAATTCACTCCTGAAGCCAGACGCTGTCGTTGAACAGATTTATCTGTCTCGGCACTTAGGCGGTTCGGGGTGGACAATTTTTGACTATTCTGTTGATATTTCTGAGGCTGTGTTACCGGCACTGACGATGGGTATCACGGGACGCAAGGCAGAACCGTCGCATGTTTCTTCTCGTCTGAATCAGAATTCACAGGATTAAAGGATTTTCAGGAGTATGGAACCTTCAAAACAGGCGAGGTTGGGAAACCTCGCCTACTAACTTTAAGGGAAAAAATAATTTATCACATCTCAGATCCGCACATTTAACATAATTCTTTGAATATCCTACCTGAAAAACCTGCTTGAATATATGAGAAAAATCGTGTAAACTAAATAAGAAAAAAGACATTTGATGAGTTAACGAAAACAGTGGTGAACAGCAAAGCGGAGTTTTTAATTAATGGCTCAAAAACCGAATATTCTATTTTTGATGAGTGATGAACATAGTCCACACGCCATAGGATGTGAAGGAAATACAATTGTACAAACACCGAATCTGGATCAACTTGCGGCATCCGGCACCTATTTTGAGAGTGCTTATTGTCAAGTCCCGCTTTGTACACCCTCTCGGATGTGCATGCTGACTGGGAAATACGCGCACCGTTGTTCAGCGTGGGATAACGGTTCAGTTTTGTTTCCAGAACACCTAACGATGCCAGCGCATTTCGCACAACACGGCTACTCGACTGCCCTTGTCGGTAAGATGCACTTCGGTGGGAAAGAACAACTTAACGGGTTTGAGTCCCGACCTTACGGGGACCTGCGCGGCTATGCTGGTCATCAGACAGATCCCCTGGCATCATCTGGTACGCGACAACGGACGCGATTGGCAGGCATCACCGAAATTCCGACCAGTCTCCTGCAAGAACGGGTTATTAACACAGAGACACTTGAATATTTGAGGTCGCGGCCGTCGGAACAGCCGTGGTTCTTGCTTGCGAGTTATAGCCGGCCACATTTCCCATTGACAGCCCCGAAACGCCTTTTCGACAAGTATTGGCCCCATAATGTAGATATGCCGAACATTCCGCCAGGGCACTTAGAACAGACACACCGCTATGCGAAGGGTTTACGCGATAACTTCAACACAGAAGATATCCCGGTGGAAGAATCCCAGAAAGCACGAGCGGCTTACTACGCCTGTTGTGAGTTCTTAGATGAAACCGTCGGGGATTTACTCGCGCTTTTGGAACGTGACGGCTTCTTGGATAATACAATTATCGTCTATACAACCGACCACGGCGAAATGGCAGGAGAACACGGGCAGTGGTGGAAATCCAGCTACTATGAGGCAGCAGCACGAGTGCCGTTAATTGTGGCGGATAGAAGTTTAGCGCAAGCGCAGGGAACACGCGTAGCAGCACCTGTCGAATTAAACGATCTCTTCCCGACGTTATGCGCAAGGGCGGGAATCCCAATCCCTGAAGGCTTAGACGGTGACGATATGACGAACCTTATGTCCGGGGACAGTGTGAGTTGGCGCAACACTGCTATTACTGAGTACTGGTCAAATCAGACCACGAGCCCGATGCGAATGCTTCGAACGCCTCGCTATAAGTATGTCGTCTTTCCTGAAGATGAATCCATTCTTTTCGATTTAGCGGCAGATCCGGATGAATTAGAGAATCTCGCCGGTCAAACGGCATATAGGGAGTTAGAGATATCCCTGCACGCGCAGCTTATGGAAGGTTTCTCATGGGAAGCTGTCGCTGAGCAGAAAGCAGCGGATCAGGTGCGAAGCCGAGATTTTAAGGAACCATGGGGTAGAGGGACACCGAACCAGTATACATTACCTGATGGCCGCGTCGTGGATGCGGAGATCTGCCTCTATAGTCCTTCAGTAAGAGAAGAGGGCTAACGCACGTAGGAGCCAGGCCTTGGAGCAACAATCACCAGAACGGAGGGTAGATGGTGAGCGCGGGAACCTCGCCCCTACGAGTTTTGACAGCCTGTCACGCCAAAAAATCCGATTTCCTGCTATCCTCGTAGGGTTGCTGTTAGTAGCAGCGATGTGTGCGGTCACCCCCTACAACAATTACTACCTACAAAACTCCAAGATTGCAGGGAATCACCTCCCCGTCGGTTCAATCTTCGGGATCCTCCTTCTGGTATTCCTTGTTAACGTACCGTTGCGCAAGTTGATGAGGAATGGACGTTTCGCCTTCTCTGCCCTTGAATTGACGGTTATCTGGATCATGCTAATTGTTGCGGTGGGTATCCCGTCAATGGGATTGTTGCAGTTTTTGCTGCCATCGCTTGTTGCGTTGCGGTACTTCGCGACCACGGAAAACGATTGGTCAGAAACACTTCACCCGCATGTCCCGGAATGGCTTGTTGTCACGGATCCGCAGGCTGTAACGGACTTCTATGAAGGTATCGGTCCTGCGGAAAGTGTTCCGTGGATGGTCTGGCTGGAGCCGCTGCTTATCTGGGGGATTTTCGTGCTTGTCTTCTATTTCACGACGCTCTGCCTTTCGACAATCCTCCGAAAGCAGTGGGTAGAACGTGAAAGATTCTCGTTCCCGTTAATCCAGATTCCGATACAACTCGCTGCGGAACCTGAGCGCGGTAGTCTTCTGAATTCCTTTTTCAAAAGCAGGTTGCTTTGGGCAGGGATGGCGCTTCCAGTCGTGTTGCACCTCATCAACGGTTTACACGCTCATTTTCCGAAAGTGCCAGAGATTCCGCTCATCTACAATATTTACACAGTCTTTACGGAAAAACCGTGGCATACGCTTGGCTGGTGGCCCGCGATGCGGTTTGTCATCTATTTTTCCGTTATCGGGATCGCCTCCTTACTAACGCTTGAGGTGTCGTTCAGTCTCTGGTTCTTCTACCTCTTCTTCAAACTCCAATATATCATCATGAATGCGATCGGTCTGAGCATCGGTCCATGGATTAGCTGCAGCCGTCAAGTGATGGGCGGGTATCTCGTCTTTGTGCCTGCGGTTTTTTGGATGGGACGTGAACACATTGGAACAGTTTTCAGGAAAGCGTTTGGCATGGGACAGGCAGTACCGGGCGGACGACAGATAGACGACTCAAACGAACCGGTCTCGTATCGGATTGCCCTGCTTGGAACTCTCCTGGGGTTTGTCACCCTTGTTGTCTTCTTAGTGATTGCGGGTGTAACAACATGGGTTGCCGTGGTCACACTCCTCTCTATTTTCATTACATCTATTGTGCTAACATGGATGGTTGTCAACGGTGGGTTGTTGCTCGTGCAGGCACCGTTCTTTCCTTCAGAATACATTGATGTTACCTTGGGCTCGAACGTATTAGGGCATAAGAGTCTCGCGATCTTGAGTTTCCAAAGGACGTTCTTACGGGATTGGGGCGAATTCATGATGCCGAACTTCCTGCACAGTTTCAAGGCGGCGGACGAAGTGCGATTGGCACGCCGCCGGCTTATCCCTATCTTAGGCATCGCAATTGTTGTTGCCGCCCTTGTCTCTGTTTACGCATCGCTGGCGCTGATTTACGATAAAGGCGCGCTATTCTTACAAGGCTGGACGTATGTAGTAGCACCTCGCAACTATTTTCAACGGATGGGCAGTCTTATCCAATTCCCGATTGAGACGAAGTGGGACGAAGTGTACAGCATGATTGCAGGCGCAGGATTCACAGGCTTCATGCTCTGGATGCGGCAGAACTTCGTCTGGTGGTCGCTGCATCCGATCGGTTATCTACTGGGAGCGACATATCCGCCGTTTCACCTCTGGTCCTCAATTCTGGTTGGGTGGTTCATCAAGTACATGGCACTCAAGTTTGGCGGTGCCTCAACGTATCGGAAGATCCGTCCCATCGCTTTCGGTTTGATTTTTGGGGAATATGTGATGGTAGGTCTATGGATGATCGTGGGATTTTTCACCGGGATCGGTTATTTCGCGTTGCCGTCATGATCTGTTATTGGGTTGTGCATTGTAAGTTAACGCCAGTTCGACTTTAAACACTTGGTCAATGCTAAAGGCTCTATTTTCACCTGTCAACGCCATAAATTGTCGTATAAACTAACAGTTTATGTTACAAAGGAGGAACATTGTGCAGTCTAAGCCATATCATCTCGCAGCTGAGTGGAAAGCGCGTGCGAAAACTCGGCACAGCGTTGCCGGAATTCGCACGTGGCACGTCAATCTGAACCCTCGCGCGATGCCGAGCTTGGGATTTGCAAAAGGCGGTGAGTGGCAGAAACCCGTAGCCCAAATAGGACATGTCGATTGGAGAGGTCCCTTCGCAACGCAAGCCGGGGCATTAATTGTCGAGATAACAACTGATACAGGCTTAAAGGGATATGGACTCGGTGGGGGTGGGCCGGTAGGTGCGTTGATTATTGAGAGTCATCTCCAGCATTTTGTTCAGGGACGCGATCCGCTTGATGTCGAAGAGATTTGGGACCGTCTCTATCACATCACCTCAATTTACGGGCGGCGCGGGGTTGTTATCTACGCGCTAAGCGGTATAGAGCTTGCACTTGTTGATCTCTGTGGAAAGATTGTGGATGCCCCTGTCTATAGTCTCATTACAGATTCGCCTCAACTTAAGATTCCTGCTTATGCAACCGGTGGGGATGTCGGCTACTATGCGGAAAATGGGTTCTCTGCTTGCAAGTTGCCGATACGAAATGGACTTTTGGAAGGTGAAGATGGGCTTGCGGAAAATGTGGAGATGATACACGGCGCACGGGAGGTCATCGGAGCGGATGTAGAATTGATGACGGATATCTATCTCCGGTGGGATGTGGACTATACGTTCCGTTTTGCTGAAGCGGTTTCGGACGTGGACCTTAAATGGATTGAGGAAGCGATTCCGCTGGATGACTACGCGGGTATGGCTCGATTAGTCCGTGAGATTCAGCGGACATGGATCGTCTCTGGTGAACATGAATTTACGCGATACGGATTCCGTGAACTGTTACGTTGGAAGGCGGCGGATATGATTCAACCGGACATCAGTTGGGCCGGTGGTTTTACGGAGTGTTTGCGTATCGCTCGAGAAGCTGCCGCACAGGATATTCCGACATGGCTCCACCAAGCAGGAACACCGTGGGGGTTGCAGCTCACCGCATGCCTGCCGATGCCGTGTATGGCGGAGACTTTTGGTCCCTCCCGCGACGGTGTTGAAAATGAGTTGTACCGTCTTCTGCGACCTGCGCCTCGTGATGGGTTCTTCACTCTTAATGATGCGCCAGGTTTCGGTGTGGATTTGAGCGAAGGGTTATTGGAGGCATATACGGTCGATCGGTTGTAGGATAGCAGTCAGCGGTTGCCATAGGAGCTGGTTGTAAGTTATAAGTTGTGTGAATCGCGGATGCCCCTGCATATAGTATTTATATTACTGACTTCAGATACTGTAAATTCCGATCGGCACTCTCATAAGGGCTGCCCATGCCGGGTAAGACATCCTGCTCGACGACGATCCAACCGTCGTAGTTCCGCTTTCGTAACTCCGCGATAACCCCTGGGAAATCGACATCACCTTTGCCTAACTCACAAAAAACACCTTTGCCTACAGATTCAAAGTAGTCCCAGCCCTCCTCGCGAGAACGGTTAGCAATATCGGGGTGGCAATCTTTGAAATGGACGTGCCAGATGCGGTCGGTGTATCGCCTAAATGCCTCGAGTGGGTCCCCCCCGCCGAATCGGTAATGCCCAGTATCAAAACACAACCCAAGAAGGTTGGGGTCGGTGCGTTCCATTAGCGCGTCAATCTCTTCTGGTGTTTCTATGTACCCGGCACAGTGCGGATGCAGAACGGTTCGGAGTCGGGTCTCATCTTTCACTGTTTGAGCGATACGATGTACACCGTCCACAAAGGCATCCCACTGCTTTGACGTTAAACCGTGTTCGGGACGGATGCGACCGGCATAGCGGATGCGCTCTTCTATAATTCCATTCTCATCCGAAAGCACGATGAGGGGTGTCTCCCCAGCGGCATCTGCCATTAATTGCGCGTGCTGCAGCGCTTTTGCTTCGCCTGCTGCGTGCGTTTCTGGATTCGCGAGTGCAACGCCTACGAATCCACCTAACATTTTCAATTGGCGTGCGGCGAGTTCGGCGCGGAGTTGCACGCTATCTGTTGGCATAAATCCCCAATCCCCTAATTCGGTGCCCGTGTAGCCGATGGTGCTCATCTCGTCTAAGACTTGCACGTAATTGGGGGCCTCGCCGTCTAATTCAAATTCAAGCACACCCCAGGAGCATGGGGCATTTGCAATGTTCATTATTTATCGATTAGCTGCCAAAGGCCGGGATTAGAAATTCCGGCCTGCAAAAGAGTCGGGATTAGGAAATCCTGCCTACCCAGAAAGCGTGAAAATTATGCCCAGCGTTCAACAACGACTTTCTTTTGTGTGAAGAAGTCTACGGCATCCCAACTTTGACCATGTAGGTCCCCGAAGAAACTGTCCTTCCAACCGCTGAAGGGGAAAAATGCCATCGGGGCAGCGACACCGATATTAATGCCGATGTTCCCGATCTCTGCCTCATAACGGAACTTGCGGGCGGAGGCACCGCTACTTGTGAAGAGACATGCCATATTCCCATAACGTCCACCGTTAACGAGTTCGATTGCGTCGCCAATAGTGTCAACATGAATAAGTCCCAGAACGGGTCCGAAGATTTCAGTTCCTGCAATCTCGCCTTCCGGGTCGAGGTTGCTGAGAACTGTAGGGCGGATGAAGTTTCCGTTTTGCCCCCCCGGGATACTTGGATACCTACCGTCAACAAGAATCAGGGCACCTTCATCGGCACCGGTTTGAATCAACCGCTCGATTCGGGTTTTGCTTTCGGTAGTGATGACGGGGCCCATCTCGATCCCGGCTTCTAATCCGTTTCCGACGACGCGGTCAGTGGCAGTGTCGGCGATAGCTTCTGTGAACCACCCCTGTGCGTCACCAACGGTGAAGGCGAGGGACGCGGCAAGACAGCGCTGCCCAGCACATCCGAAGGCACTCTCCGTCGCAGCGTTAACAGTGAACTGTGGTTCGGCATCCGGCAGGATAATGAGCGGATTTTTCGCGCCGCCTTGGCACTGGACGCGTTTGCCGTTTGCAGCAGCTTTCGCATAGATAGCTTTTGCCGTCGCGGTTGAACCGACAAAACTAATCGCGCGGACTTCGGGATGCGTTAAGATGGCCTCCACTGTCTCCTTACCTCCATTAACAAGATTGACAACGCCTTTCGGCAGCCCAGCCTGTTCCAAGAGCTGGAACACCTTTTGCATGGTGACGGGTACCTTTTCCGAGGGTTTGACGATGTAGGTGTTTCCACAGGCGATAGCATACGGTAGAAACCAGAAGGTAATCATCCCAGGAAAATTGAAAGGCGCGATGGCAGCACAGACCCCGACAGGTTGACGGATCATGAATTCATCGATGCCGGTTGCGATGTCCTCAAGATTTGCACCTTGCATGAGCGTAGGAATACCACATGCGACCTCGACGTTTTCAATGGCGCGCCGCATTTCACCTTTTGCCTCGTCAAGTGTTTTGCCACACTCCAAGGTAATAGTTCTTGCGAGGTCGTCTAAGTTGTCCTCTAAGAGGTTTTTCAACTTGAATAGATATTGAATACGTTCGACAGGGGGAGTTCGTCGCCATTTTTGGAGTGCAGTTGCTGCAGCAGCAACGGCTTCATGGACTTCTTCCGCTTGCGAAAGCGGGACTTGCGTGAGGACTTCCCCATTCGCTGGATTCGTAACGTCCAGCAGTTCATTTGTCGTGGACTTCTGCCAGGTGTTGTCAATGTAGTTCAGTAGTGGCGTTTGGACATCGGATAAGGCTTGCGGCAGATTGGCTGCAGACATCGGATTTCCACCTTTCAGTGCTACAAACTAAGTTTGTGCTACATCAATTCCGCTTTGCGAAGAGTTCAAGGACTTTTAATTGCGCCATAGCAGCGACGATTTGTGGGTCATGTTCGAGTTCGTCCTGAGAGATTTCAGTAATCTGTGCAAGTGCGTATTTAATACCAGCATCGCTCAGTACAATCTGCTCCTCAACAAGTGCATCCGCGAGGAGTTGATAACTGCGTCTGAGTTTTGCTGCTTGTCTGTCGTCCTGAGAGGCATGGAAGGCAACATTGAGTTGCTCCAAGACATCATCCCCATTTTCCTCTACGAAGGTTTTGAGTTTTTCGTGATTGCGGAGTTTTACATGCATTTGCTGCTCGGAACGACTAAACCATGGGGATTCAACATCGGGCATGATACCGATTTTGTCAATATCAACACCGTTGGGTGTATAGTAGCGTGCGACGGTTAATTTGACAGCAGCTTTTGTACCTCTCAATGGAAACACGCGCTGGACAGATGCTTTTCCGAATGTCTTAGCTCCCATGACGAGCCCGCGTCCGTGGTCTTTGATAGCACCTGCGACAATTTCTGAGGCACTCGCGCTCCCACCATTGACGAGGACAATGAGTGGCAGTTCTTTCCTCTTCTCGCCTTTCGCCTCAAAATCCTCACGCGTCTCAATGCCTTGACTGTAAACAACGAGTTGGCCTGGGCTGAGAAAATCACTGGCGATATCAACAGCTGAAGAGAGGAGCCCACCCGGGTTAAGACGGAGGTCAAGAATAACACCTCGGATATTCTGTTCTTTGAAATCAACGAATGCTTTATCTACATCGTAAGCCGTGGTCTGAAGGAATTGATTGATTTTAATGTAGCCAATCTTATCCCCGATAATGTCTGTTTCCACGCTCGGAATCCGGATCACCTCACGCGTGACGGTGACCTCGATGGGGCGCCCCTCGTTTTCACGAATGATTGTGATAGCAACTGGGGTTCCGGGCTCACCACGTAATTGCTCGACCGCCTCGTCCAAAGACATGAGTGCTGTCGATTCCCCCTCAATCTGACTGATGACATCCCCGTTTTGTACACCGGCGAGCGCTGCGGGACGGTCCTTAAAAGGGGTAATCACAGTGAGCATATCTTCCCGAATACCGATCGTCATTCCGAGTCCGCCGTAATTGCCGCGATTGTCGGTCTGAAATTTGGTATAGTCTGGAATAAATTGGCTGTAGGGGTCTAACTTGCGAAGCATGCCGTTGATGGCACCTTCCATGAGCTCTTTGGTGTCGGGAGTGTCGAGATGTGACTGTTGAATATACGCCAATATCTGTGAGAAAAGGGCAAGATTTTCGACGAGCGTCTCGTCTTCATCCGAACTCCAACTCAATGGCACGAGCGTACAGATAAGGCATATAAATAGCAAGATGCGAAAACAGTTTTGCGTTGCAGCTTGTGGTTTTTGAAAATGTGTGACCAAGTGTTTCATGTTTTACTTCCTCCAGTAGGCATACCGTAAAAGCGCTTAAAGGTGGTCGAGAATTTGTTCCTTTTAACCCCTAAATCCCCCTTATCAGGCGGACTTTAAGGGGAAACGTGTGAGTCTTGTGAATAAAAATAGTTTCGAAGCCTTTTGATACTGGGAATGCAAAAAGCGATAAAGGCAGCAACGGCACCGTAAAACAGATCGATGCGGCTCATACGCGATTGCATCAGTTCCCAGACAGATTGTCCTTTAAACAGGATTGTGGCGATGGGCATCGCTTGTTCCGCTGATATATTGTTCTCTTGCTGGAGCTGCTCCGCGATCTGTGTGATTGCGTTCCACTGGACATCAAGATACTTCCCGATAAAGATACCAAGTATCGCAAAAAGTGCAGCGGCAACACTGACAACACGCCACATCGTTTCTGTGTCGCGCGAGAGGCTTCGGCTACTAGTGAAGAGTATGCCAAGCCCAGTGAGGATTCCGATACCAATAGCAACAAAACCCGCGGTGCGTCCGGTCCACTGAATATACTTTGCCCAGAGCACACCACCTATTGCTCCGCCGAGCATGCCACCAAACGGCGCAGTTAGCACATTCATGATGAAGCCTCTCCAGTGGTATCCATCTGCGGTTTCTGCAGATGGTGATCCGTATTTTGCTCGAAAGTGTAGGCGACACGTAAGACTTTCTCTTCAGCGAAAGGGGCGCCGAGGAGTTGCAATCCGACAGGCAACCCATTTTGCACCAAGCCACAGGGAACAGAGATGCCGGGCAGCCCGGCATGACTTGCGGGGGTCGTCATCACATCGCAAAGATACATTTGCAACGGATCGCTGGTTCGTTCGCCTATTTTGAATGCAGGGGTCGGCGAGGTAGGCGTTGCGATAACGTCAACCTGCTCAAATGCGGCATCAAAGTCAGATTTGATAAGCGTCCGTGCTTTCTGTGCCTTTTTATAATAGGCATCTTGGTAACCTGCGCTCAGCGCGAAAGTTCCGAGCATAATCCGCCGTTTTACCTCCTCACCGAATCCTTTACTGCGTGTCTTTTTATACATGTTCGTCAGGTCTTCAGGGTTTTCCTGCCGGTATCCATAGCGCACCCCGTCGTACCGCGCGAGATTCGCACTGGCTTCGGCGGGGGCAATAATGTAGTACGTCGCGATGGCATATTCGGTGTGGGGTAAAGAGAGTTCTTCAACCCTCGCGCCGAGTTGTTCAAGCACAGCAATAGCCGTCTGGACGCGGTCTGCGACTTCCGTATCCAACGCCGGTGTGAAATACTCTTTCGGTATACCGATTTTCATGCCTTCTACATCGTTGATAAGGTTCTGCGTGAAATCAGGAACAGGCACATCAACAGAGGTGGCATCCATCGGATCGCTTCCACAGATGGCATTGAGTAGGAGCGCGCAATCGGTAACATCTTTTGTAAAGGGGCCGATTTGATCGAGTGAAGAAGCGAATGCGACCAAACCGTATCGCGAGACCCGGCCGTACGTGGGTTTCATACCGACGACTCCACAGAGCGCAGCAGGTTGGCGAATTGAACCGCCGGTGTCTGAACCGAGGGAACAGATAGCCGTGTCCGCTGCGACGACTGCAGCGGACCCACCACTGGAACCGCCAGGGATCGTGTCAAGGTTCCACGGATTGTGTGTAATCTGATACGCCGAGTTCTCGGTAGACGACCCCATCGCGAACTCATCCATATTCGTTTTACCCAGCACAACGACACCTTGTTCGTGAAGTTTGCGCATCACGGTCGCATCGTAAGGCGGGACGAAGGTTTCAAGGATTTTAGAGGCACACGTCGTGAACACCCCTTTGGTGCATATGACATCTTTAATGGCAATCGGGATGCCGGCTAAAGGCGGCATCTCATCCCCTTTTTGGAACCCAACATCGGCAGCGTGTGCCTGCTCCAAGGCGAGGTCCTTCGTAAGCGTTAGATAGCCTTTGACGTGAGGCTCGACGGCATCAATACGGGCATAGAGAGATTCTGCCAGTTCGATAGCAGTAATTTCTTGGGCCTTGAGTTTCTCGTGTAATACGTGTGCAGTCAATTTGTAAAGCATCTTTAAACTATTTAATCTGGGAAGGCGCAAACTAACGGTTTGCGCTACAAAAGAGAGATATACAGTATTAGTGGTTTATCAGCCATCGCAGTGCAAGAACGCGTAAACTAACAGTTTGCGCTACAATCTTTTTGAACGATCAACTGTGGTCTAAATTCTAAACTTAGAACTTAGAACCAACCAACAAAAAATTTAATGGCTGCGGTCAACTACTCTAGGTACCCCGAAATATCCTGCTTCAGGCTCAGGCGCGTTCGCGAGGACTTTCTCGCGTGGATACGACGGTTTGACGACATCCGGCTTAGCGACATGCGAGGCTTCCGTTTGTGAACCCATAATAACGACTTGGTGAGGATGAATGTGTGATGTCGGAGGCACGGCATCTGTATCCAGCTCGTTTAGCTTTCCGATATAGCCAAGAATTCGGGCCAGCTGCTCGGTGAAATGCGCTGTTTCTTCGTCATTAAATTCGAGGTGTGCGAGATTGGCGACATGGTGTACGCCTTCGTCGGTAATGGTTGGCACTGTTTTTAACCCCCTAAATCCCCTTATCAGAGGACTTTGAAAATTTACTATCTTTAGCCCAAGTTGTTACCTACAAGATGTTAGTTAACGTGAGTTTGGAAAAAAGCACTTTCGTGCTTAGCGTAGGAGCGAGGGCCCCCCTCGACCATAGGGGTTAGGAGACCTAACCCCTCCGAAAATGTTCACAGCTTCTTCGCATGTACTATATATCAAACTCACGTTACAAGATTTTAGTACCGAAGCCTATGCTACAACAACATTAATCAGACACTGTTTGCAGGGGTGCAGCAGAAGCTGCGAGCTGCTTCGTGCCGGCACGACTGAATCGCACGGTAACATAAACATCGTGTCCGGTCTCATTGACTTTCGTTACTTTGCCTCTTCCGAATTTCGGGTGGAGAACAATTTGATCGACGTAGTAGTCTGAGGCATCTTCTTCAGAAACGATTTCATACAAACCCGTTGTTTCACGGAAGGGAGAACGGTAGCGATCCACATGCTTAATAAGATGCGCCGGGATTTCGGAGATAAAGCGAGACTGCGTTAGATATTCTATATCTCGAAATGTTCTTCGCGAAGTAGCATGTAAGAGATAGAGCTGTTCCATTGCGCGTGTGATGCCGACATAACAGAGGCGACGTTCTTCTTCTAACTCTGCTTGGGTACCGAGCGATCGTTGATGCGGCAGATACCCCTCTTCCATACCGACGATGAAAACGAAGGGGAACTCTAATCCTTTCGCACTGTGCAAGGTCATCAAAGTCACCATATCGGTGGCATCCGTTTCCATAGTATCTATATCGGCGATGAGTGCGACGTTCTCCAAATAGTCCGAAAGGGAGGGTTCGGCGTGGTTTTGTTCGTATTCGATAACGGCATTGATGAGTTCCTCAATATTTTCGACGCGATTTTGCGCCTCAATCGTATTTTGCTGTTGTAAGTTTTTGAGATAGCCGGTTTCCTTTAGTACGTAATCAAGAGCGTCTGCCGGGAGGACCGTTGCGTCGAAATCATCAAAGATTCTGGTGAAGTGCTTGACTTTTGCCTGAAGCCCACGGCGGATTGTGGAAATCTCATCCACTCGATGGGTGGCGTCGAAGAGTGTTATACCCTCCAAGACCGCAAAGTTGATGAGCCTTTGAAGTGTCGTACTCCCGATGCCCCGACTCGGCACGTTTATAATCCGTCTCAGACTCATAGAGTCGTTTGGGTTGCACATTACACGAAGATAGGCAAGCAGATCTTTAATCTCCATCCGGTCATAGAAGCCGACCCCGCCGACAATCTGATAGGGGATGTTCGCGACTCGGAGTGCTTCCTCAAAAATTCGGGATTGCGCGTTAGTTCGGTAAAAGATGGCGAAATCTTTGTAATCAACACCCTCTGCGTGCCAATCTTCAATTTGGGTGCCGACATATCCTGCTTCATCGTTCTCGTCAGTAGCCTCATAGCAGGTAATAAGTTCACCGATGTCATTGTCCGTCCAGAGTTTCTTTGCCTTTCGGTCGGTATTGTTATGGACGACCCCCCATGCTGCGTCCAAGATATTTCGTGTGGAACGATAGTTCTGCTCCAGACGGAGGACACGCGTGTTCGGATAATCCTTCTCAAAATCGAGGATGTTTCTGATGTCAGCACCGCGAAAGGCATAGATAGACTGGTCGTCGTCCCCGACGACACATACGTTCTGTTTTGGGCCAGTTAGCAACTGCACGAGCTCATATTGACATCTATTGGTATCTTGATACTCATCAACGAGGATATACTCGAACTTGTTCTGATAGTACCGACAGACCTCTGGGTTTTCACGCAGGAGTTGGGCAGTAAAGAGAAGTAGATCATCGAAATCGAGGGCATTGTTGAGACGGAGTGTGTCTTGGTAAAGTGCGTAGACTTCTGCCACGACTCTTTCAAAATAGCCGTCTGCCACTCTCTGGAATGTTGCTGGTGAGATAGCCTCGTTTTTGGCGCGGCTGATATTGCTAAGAATCGCGCGCGGGTGGAACTGCTTATCGCTGTAGTTGAGTTGCCGCAGGACATCTTTGACGACCGTGGTTTGCTCCCCTGTATCGAAGATCGTAAAGTTGGGCGTGTGGGTGTAATCTCCGGCGGGCTGGGTTAGGTTTTTAGTTTTTGTCGGCGCGCCTAATTTCCCTATATCACGGCGAAGGATGCGGGCACACGTCGCATGGAAGGTTGCTACCCAGAGGTCTTGGCTCACGCTTCCTTGGACGAGTGCGTCTAAGCGTTCCTTCATCTCCTTCGCTGCCTTGTTTGTAAAAGTCACGGCGAGAATTCGGAAAGGGGAAATATTGTGATGTTTGACGAGATACGCGATTCGGTGTGTGATGACGCGCGTTTTGCCGCTGCCTGCACCGGATAAGATAAGGAGCGGTCCATCGATGTGTTGGACCGCCTCGCGCTGCACATCATTTAGAGATCTTAATAGGGTGTGATTCATGCTATAAAGTATACACAATTTGCGATTAATTTTGCAAGCAGAATATTTTAGAGGAACTTTAGCCCTGTAAGGGCGGTATGTGTAAGCATTTCTGCGAAAAAAACTATGGCAAATACCTACACTTAGCTCTAAATATACCTTACCCTAGGAGACTCAAAAGGACCCCTTCGCTCTGTTCTAAAATTGACCCCTACGGTTCTCCTGAGATAAGGTGATCCTTCAAGAATTGACCGGTGAAAGAGGCTTTGACTTTAGCGATTTCTTCCGGTGTACCGTGTGCTAAGACCTCGCCCCCTTTATGACCTCCCTCTGGACCGAGGTCTATGACATAATCCGCAGTCTTGATGACATCGAGATGGTGTTCAATCACAAGGACAGTGTGTCCTGTATCCACAAGGCGATTGAGACTGTCTAAGAGTTTCTGAACGTCTGCTATGTGAAGCCCGGTGGTCGGTTCGTCTAATATATAGAGGTTATGCTTTCCACGTTTGATTTTACCCAATTCACTCGCCAACTTGATTCGCTGTGCTTCACCGCCGGAGAGAATTGTGGCGGGATGCCCAATCTGGAGATACCCCATGCCGAGTTGATTCAGGACGTTGAGCTTGTGATGAATTAACCGCTGATCGGCAAAGAATTCAACGCCTTCCTCAATGGACATCGTAAGGATTTCGGAGATATTTCTGCCGTTGTACGTAACGTCAAGTGTATCCTCATTGTAACGTGCTCCCTTACAAGTTGGACAGACGACTTCGACATCCGGCATAAAATGGAGTTGGGTGGTAATCGTGCCTTCGCCATGACATTCCTCACAGCGTCCGCCTTTGACGTTGAAACTAAATCGGGAGGCGGTGTAGCCTCTCGCAGCGGAGATCCGTGTGCTGGCAAAGAGCTTACGGATGTTATCGTAAAACCCGATATAGGTTGCGGGGTTAGAACGTGGCGAACGACCTATGGGGGACTGGTCTATGCTGATGACATCGCTGATATGTTCGTGTCCTTCCAATTCATCGTGGGTGCCATACAGGGTTCGGCTGTCGTGATAGAGCGCATAGAGTTTCTTATACAGAATCTCATTGACGAGTGTGCTTTTGCCGGAACCGGAGGCACCGGTAATGCAGATAAATACACCGAGCGGTATATCAACATCAATATTTCTGAGATTGTTCTCCCGCGCCCCGGTGATACTTAGGAATTTGCCGTTCCAGTCGCGACGCTGTTTCGGCAGTAAGATCTCCCGTCTCCCGCTCATATAGAGCCCCGTCCAAGACTGCGGGCAGTCAAGGATTGTATCAAGGGGGCCTTGAACGACGATATGTCCACCGTGAACCCCCGGGCCTGGGCCGAGTTCGATGATGTGATCGGCTGCACGGATTGTGCTTTCATCGTGTTCAACGACGATAACGGTGTTACCGATGTCCCGCAATTTTCGGAGCGTCTCTATCATCTTAGCATTGTCCTTGGGATGCAAGCCGATGCTGGGTTCATCAAGGACGTAGAGCATGCCCATTAATCCGGATCCAATCTGCGTAGAGAGACGGATCCGTTGTGATTCACCACCGGAGAGTGTTGCGGAACGCCGATTGAGGTTGAGATAGTCGAGTCCGATGCCGAGGAGTAAGTTAATCCGGGCAACGAGTTCCTTGACGACTCGATCCCCAGCTTCCCACTGTTTTTCAGGCATATCTTTGATACTCAATAAGAAGTCTCGCAATTCTTCAAAGTGGAGTTCACCGACAGCGTGGATTGTCTGGTTCTCAATTGTAACGAGAAGTCGCTGTTTTTTGAGTTTCGCACCATCACAATCGGGGCAGGTGCGTTCTACCATCACTTTTCGGAGATACTCCTCCATCCCGGAATGCGCTTCTCCGCGTTTTCGGTAGTTTCGATAGTGCCTATCGATGCGGGTGGCGATTCCATCAAAACGGATTTTTCGACCGAGGTGGCACCTTTCGACGGGGCGCCCCCCTTCGGGTTGTAAGATGGAAAATTCTTCGCCGCGTGTACCGTAGTAGAGAATGTCAACGATCTCTTCGGACAAGTCAGCGAAAGGCAGGTTCAGATCAAAAGCGTAGTGCGCGGCGAGGCTGTACATTGTCCTGCCGTCCCATCGATCAGGATCGTAGTTAAAGGCTTGATGGACGAACGCCCCCTCGGCGATACTCCGGCTCTTGTCAGGGACCAATAAGTTCGGATGTACCTGTAAGTAAGTGCCGAGTCCAGAACAGGTTACACAGGCACCGGTCGGTTCGTTAAAGGTGAAGTGGTGCGGTCCGAGTTCAGCCATGAGTACGCCGTGTTTCAAGCATCCGAAGTCCGCTAAAAGTTCTATGGGATCCGCTTCGGCATCGTCAGGGAATTTGACATCAAAACGCATGAAGCCTTGACCAACAAGCATGGCGTGTTCAAGGGAGGCGAGAACTTGTTTGTCAATATCTTTTTTGATAAAGAATTTATCAACGATGACCTGAATGTCGTATTCGAGATCCGGATCGAGTTCAATTTCCTCGCTGATGTCGTGTTCAACCCCGTCAATTCTGACGTGTCTGCAGCCTTTCGTACGGATGTCGTCAAAGAGGTAATCATAATCCTCCCCGTAGATTTTAAAGACGGGGGCGTGGATTTCAACCTCGGAGCCCCCTGGCATTGCGAGCAGCCGTTCCAAGATTTGATGGTGGGCCCGGATGGGAATCTCGGCTTCACAATATGGACAGTGGGCAACCCCAATGGTTGCGAAGAGCATACGGAGGTAGTCCTGCAAATCGGTCATTGTGCCTACGGTAGAACGCGGGTTCATGGTGATCGTTTTTTGTTCGATAGAGACAACAGGCGATAATCCATCAATGAAATCGACATCGGGTTTTTTCAACTGCGTAATAAAACGTTTGGCGTACGTGGACATCGATTCGAGGAAACGGCGTTGCCCCTCGGCATAGACGGTATCGAAGGCTAACGAAGATTTACCGGAACCGCTGATCCCTGTGACGACGACGAGTTGGTTCCGTGGGATTTCGACTTCGACATTTTGTAGATTGTTTTCGCGGGCACCTTTAACGGCGACGGTTTGTCTCATTTATGCCTCCTACGGTTCGATATTCGCTATTCGCGGTTATTGTCAGAATCAGGATAACCTCTAACAAATCAACGGTATGAAGGTTCTCCTTATGGCATGCCCGCCCTTACCAGGGGGCAGAATTCACAGATTGGCAGAATACGCATTGGATTTTCGTTTAATTTCTAACGTTATTACATGTCAAATAGAAACGGATCATTTTAGAGCGCCTCATGCGTTGTTTAAATCAGACTCACCTTAAAAAATATTACACTAGCGCAACATTTGGTGTAGCGTGTCCATCGGTAGAAAACATCGTGATTGTAAGGGGTAATAGGCTTTTTCTTCTAACTTTTTCCTGTGTGGGAAAAAAGCAACGTGACAAAAAGTGTAACGTTTTAACTATTGCGAACTATTCAAAATTAACATCTAACTTGTTTTTAGTATAGTATAATTATATCATACTTTTGGATAGGTGTCAAGTTTTTTTACATTTGTTAAACACACCGCCCTTACGGGGCTGAAATCAAACAGATAACCGTTTCGGTGACATCGATCAATCTTCCAGCACACGTCGCACACCCGCCGCACAAGGGACACATCCGACTGACTCAAGGCGTGGGGCGCAACAGAATTCGTGCGTTGAGAGAACGCCCCCCGGAAAACGTTCACTTTAGATATTGGCAATAATGTAGCCGTGTCAGTTTCATCAGTTTTTAGACCGTCTCGCGGAACATGTTACCCCTTCTACGAGGTTATGTCAAACTTGATTACGTAAGTCTTATAGAAAAAATATAAACCTTGTTTTTATGGAAAAACTTCCTATTGACAGTCCCACAATCTGTGCTAAACTTCAGCGCATGTGAACAACCATCACAGAAAATTCTATAACCAAGGAGCCTATCAATGGCTAAACACAAAGTCTTGATTGCCAGTGGAATCAGCCAAGAAGTCGCAGACATGCTACAGGCTGCGCCGCCAGAAATGGACATCCACTTTCTACCGGAAGGTGCGCAGCTTAGCGATCATCTCTCAGATGTCGAAATCCTCTATGGAGTGGTGTCGGAGGAGGCGTTTCCACACGCGACCTCGCTGCAGTGGGTGATGCAGCCATTCGTGGGGGTGGAAAGGTCGATGTACCCTGCCTTCAAAGAGAGTCCCATCACACTAATAAACAGCAAGCGTCTGTACGGGCCGCAGCTCGCCGAGCACGCCTTCGCGCTGTTACTGTCCCTAACACGTGGAATCAATACACAACTCGATCTGATGCGTGAGAAAGAGTGGAAGTGGCTTCCGTGTGTCGAAGTGTCTGGCATGACGATGGGAATCCTCGGACTTGGCGGTATCGGTAGGGCAGTCGCGCAACGCGCCAAGGCGTTCGATTTTGAAGTGGTTGCAGTAGACCCAGAACCGATGGAAAAACCGGACACCGTTGATGAATTAGGACGACTCGATCAGTTACACGAATTTCTCTCCCGTTCCGAAGTGCTGACGGTCTGTTGCCCAATTACACCGGAAACTCACAAATTGCTGTCTTATGCCGAATTTGATGCCCTGCCAGAGGGGTGTTTCTTTATCAACGTCAGTCGTGGCAAGGTGGTTGACGAAGATGCCTTGATCGCTGCACTGAAAAGCGGGAAGTTGGCGGGCGCTGGGTTGGATGTTACCTATACCGAACCGTGTCCGCCAGACAATCCACTCTGGACACTCCCGAACGTGATTCTAACGTCCCATACCGCGGGTGCATCACAGAACATCGCTAAACGCGTAATGCAGACGTTCCTTGACAACATGCACCGTTATGTGAGCGGTGAACCCTTAATCAACGTTGTGGATAAGGCAAAGGGATATTAATCTACTATCGCTAACGCTGCTAACGCATCTGTATCAATATCGGCACCAATTCCGGGCACATCATCAAGCACGAAAGCCCCGTCTTCAATAGTCGGTTTTCGCGTGGTGATCTGCCCTTTCAGCTCATATGCACCCGGAGAATGCTCCATAATCAGAAAGTTCGGAATCGCTGCGGAAAATTGGACGGTAGCAGCAATCGACAAAATACCCCCGCCGCCGATATGAGGGGTCACCGGAATGTTGTAGGTGTCAGCGAGGCTTGCGATACGTTTGCCTTCCGTGAGTCCAGTTCGCCCAATATCAGGCATCGTGATGTCGCAGGCGCGCCGTTCAAATACCTCCCGTAGCTCATAACGTGTGCGCGTCCACTCCCCGATTGCCACCGACATATCTAACGTTGCTGCCACTGCTGCTTGCCCAGGGATGTCCTCAGGTGCCGTCGGCGATTCTAACCACAGTACATCCAACGCTTCAAGCCCACGTCCGAGCCGAATCGCCTCAGGGACGCTGTATTGGGTATGGAGGTCAACCATCAATTTGATATTTGGCCCTACCTGCTTGCGGACTGCTTCGACAATCTCCAGAATCTCGGTGCGCTCGTGCGTTGAGTGAATCTTCAGTCCATCATAACCCTGTGAAACATGCTCTGCTGCTTGGAACACCGCTGCCTCTGGTGTGCTACCTCCTACTCCGGCATATAAAGGAATCCTATCCCGATACCTACCGCCGAGGACCTTGTGAACGGGTTTGCCAGCTGATTGTCCGATGATGTCCCACAATGCGATATCACATCCAGCCAGGGCATCAATAAAGAAACCTGTATAGTGCCCACGCTCCCTCATGGAGGTAAACATACGTTGCCAGAGGTATTCCACATCAAACGGGTCTTTCCCAACCAGTATCGGACGACATAAATCTTCGATAATCGTTTTCGAAGTGCGAGGTGAGACGGGGCTCTGTGCTTCGCCGTAGCCAACGACCCCGTCTGAAGTAGTGATTCGGACAACCGTCGTCTCATGGTGGCGTGAATAGATAGAACGCCACCCTTCCGGTGCCACGGAATAATGCCCTCCATGCTGTGCTGATGATTCCTCGGTTTGGAATCGGAGCGCGAACGCTTCAACGTGTGTAATTTTCATATCTAATACCTTTGAGAATAGAGGCATTCAATTGTTTATTTTCCTCGAATCTTTACCACAAGGCCCGGGAGGTGCGGTTTCCCAACCGTACCGGATCCGGAAAAAAGAGGTGAAACCCAATGATTTCCTAAAATTGAATGGTTCTGCCGTCGATAGCGGATTTTATTCAACTTTTGTGTAAATTAACGTAAAATATACAAAGGGGGTTCATTTTTTCCAACGAACACGCCAAACCTCTTTCGCGGATCCTCCAGTAGGCCCTGATTATGTCCGCATTACATCCTAAAAAAAACACGTAGCCAAGCACGCCCTAACAGTAGGTAATTGTATATTTACCATAAAATTTGACTATAGCAAGAGTATATGCTATGCTATTCTCAGGAAACAAACATGCTATATTTCCTTGAAAGGGGCAGTTAATGGAACAGTGGATTACAGAACTTATTAGTGGGTTACACACTCTGGTTCTTTTTTTGATAATCGCCGTGATGCTTTATACACTCGGCAAGGGTGCAGATTGGCTTGTTGACGAAGCCGTCACTCTCTCGACCCGATGGGGTCTGGGGAAAGCAGTCATCGGTGCAACGATTGTGAGCATCGGTACGACAACACCAGAGGCGGCGGTCTCTGTACTCTCAGCAATACAAGGGAAACCCGGGCTTGCACTCGGTAACGCTGTCGGTTCAATTATTTGTGATACAGGGCTTATTTTGGGATTGGCATCCTTAATCGCGCCGCTACCGCTGAACCGCGAGCTGGCTTCACGACTCTCAAATGTGCAGGTAGGTGCCGGTATTCTTCTGGTCATCGGTTGTTTTCCGTGGACATCTCCCGCGAAAGTTTTCATGGAAGGTGGCACGCTGCATCAACTCGTCGGTGTGAGTTTTGTCGTCCTTCTGGGGCTGTACATCTGGCAGTCCATTCGATGGGCAAGTGCAACGGGCGCGAACGCTGATAGCGATGAAGTCACAGCAGGAGAAGAAACCGGTGCGGCCGGAACACTTATGAAACTCATCTCGTCAATTGCCATTATTGTTATCTCCGCGCAGATACTGATTCCGAGTGTACGCATTATGGCAGAGCGGATTGGAGTCCCGGATCACATCATCTCAGCGACACTTGTTGCACTGGGTACATCGCTCCCAGAACTTGTAACAGCCATAACAGCGGTCAGGCGTGGACAGGGTGAATTAGCAGTCGGGAACATTATCGGTGCAGATATTCTCAATGTCCTCTTCGTGGCGGGGGTTTCAGCAGCAGCGACATCGGAGGGGTTAAAAGCAGAAGTGCAGTTCTTCCAATTCCTATTTCCAGCGATGTTGTTCATCCTCATCGTTTTCCGGTGTGGTATTTTTGTATCAGGCGACCAGTTGAAACGTCCCTTTGGTGTGGTGCTGGTTGCGACATGGGTTTTGGTAACCATCTTGAGTTACGTCCTCTCGATTGAGATGCATTAGAGGCAGCCGGCAATCAGCCGTCAGGGATTAGCAGTTATTGGGTGGATTCGGAATTACAATTCTTGGCACATTTGTGATAGGATATGAAGTATAACCTCAAGTTTCGACACAAGCTCCAGAAATTTCAAAGGAGGCATCACAATGGATAACAATCAAGCATCAATAGGGGTCTATCGAGCCCCAGCTTTTGCTGATTTTAAACCTGAACTCTCAGCACCTGGACCGACACCTGAAAGGTTAGAACATCTGAGAGCGCACGGTTTTGTCATTATCAACGACTTCGCTGACAACCCCTGGATCCCAGTCCTACGGGAAGCGGGGCGTCGGGTTACACAAGCCTGCGCGCCAGAAAATGTTTACGATATTATCGACTGCTCGAAAGGGTACGTACACCGCGCAGGTGAGAATGAACCCTGGGCAATCCGAGGCTTAATCCATCCGGCATTCAAAGAACCTGTTTTCGCCGAATTTTACGGCTCGCCAGACTTCACTGGCTTCGTTGAATCGTGGACGGGCGTGAAGCCTGAAGACCTCGTGATGACGAACATCCTCCTCTGGTGTAATCCGCGAAAGAAAGAGAACAGACTTGGGTGGCATCGGGATACCACATGGTGGGGGACCGGCAAAAGTTACTTCGCACAAGAAAATGACCGTGGAGAGGGACCTGAAGCCTATTCCGAGGAAGTAGAGCGCATGCGCTGGAAAGAGATTCAGGCGGAAAATGAGAAGCGAATTACTGAACGCAACGGCGTGAGTATGTTTCTTGCACTGACAGACGACGAATGCCACGAGCTCATTCCGGGGAGTCATCATCGATGGCGGACTCCGCTGGAACATGACGTGTTACTTCCCAAATCTATGAAAGACCAAGGAGTGCCATATACACCGAGTTGGAACGGGACGGATCCACTGCCGGGTCAAGTCGCCATCCGCCTCAAGCCGGGCCAGGCACTCATCCGCAACGGGGTGACAATCCATACAGGACACTGTGTGCCTGAACGTGAGCGCAACACGCTGTCCATCGGGTGGTCGAGGTGGGGCGGTCCCTCCGACGAGGAGCCGAAGGTCTCAGACGCGCGGTTCGCATGGATGCTGGATCCTGCTGTTCGTGACGCACTTCCGCACGAATGGATGAAAACCGCATGGGACCGTTGGGCTGCAAGATACAAACTCGGGGACACGCTTGAGGATCGATACACCGGCTTTGATATCCAGCAAATCAAAGCAGGCAAAGTGGTCGGATGGCAAACCGAGTTGGAACGCCAAGCCGCCGCTGCAGGCGACAAGTGGGAACGCTACCAGAAGTTAGCCTAATGGGATTATTGGTTTTTAGTTATTAACGGCGCGGTTGGGAAACCTCGATAGGATTAGCGGATAGGCAAGATCATCGCATCAGAAAACTGTTTCGGTTGGGAAACCGCACCTACCTTGGTCGGAGGGCTAAGCAGGTGGGGCGATGAGACGGACAAACGAGCGAGAAACTACGTTCAACTCTTCTCGAACCACCGAATCGAGTTCCCAACCGACACCCCCCAGTGTATCGTCAAGTTGCTCGATGGTGTCGCTTCCACTGATGGCGATAGTGACTGCTGGATGTGAAAGGACCCACGCCACGGCGAGTTGGGCTGGCGTTTTGCCTAATTCGGCTGCCAACCGATTAAGTGTTGAAATCACCTGTCCAGTTGCCACACCCATCCGCTGCGAAAACTCATCTTGACGTGTTGCCCATAAAGTACCAGCCGGTGGCGCTTCATTAGAAGAATAGACACCGCTCAACAAACCGACCGCTAACGGACTATAACACATGACCCCTAACCCTTCCTCGCGAACCAGACCGAACATCTCCGTTTCCAAATCCCGATTCAGAAGGTTATACATGTTCTGGACGCACATATAAGGCGTTGCGTTGATCCTATCGGCGATCCAGAGTGCTTTACACACCTGCCATGCCTGATGATTACAGCAACCGATATACCGCGTCTTACCCGAACGCACCAGATCGTCCAATGCCCAAATCGTCTCTTCCTGTGGCGTTGTCTCATCGTAGGCGTGAACGAGGTAGACATCAATATGATCAGTATTGAGGCGCCTTAAGGAACGATCAACCTCACGCATGATATGGTAGCGCGACAGCCCAACATCGTTCGGACCCGTCCCCATCTGACTGAAAACCTTTGACGTAATCACCACATCATCGCGCTTCCCTTGAATCGCTTTACCGAGGATCTCCTCAGAGCGACCAACATTGGCGCGATCGTCCATCAGCCCATAGATATTTGCACAATCGATGAGGTTAATACCGGAGTCTATAGCATGCTCAATCAGTTTTTGAGCGGCATTCGCGTCACCCTGTCCTCTAAGTCCTAAGCCCAATGCGAGTGGACTCACTTTAACGCCTGCTTTCCCAAAATTGACATATTCCATAGATAGATTCCTTTTCTACATTTCCTTGAACAGTGCGAACAATGCAATTATTGCAGAAACAATTGGGGTCCCCACTGCTCTCCGACTCCATAAAGTCGCACCCGCCTCTAACTTCCCCGCCATTTTCCCTCGGATCCAACCAACACCTTGCTCTAAAAGCCCCATACGGGTTTCCAACGATTCAAACTTTTGCTCAAATTTTTGTTACAACCGTTCATATTGCTGCTCAGATCTCTGTTGAAGCTTATCAGCTCTTTGCTCTAACCGCGCTAAGGTAGATAGCACACATTTTTCTATTAGAATAGTATACATAGCAGGAGCAGGGCAAGTCCTACTTTTTTATCTCAATTGGGGTCCCCCTGATGCTGCTCGCCTCAAAGTCGCGACGACCTGTTGTATATCTTTCGGCATCTGGGCTGAAAAGGTTAAGTTTTCGGCTGTAGCGGGATGCACAAAACCGAGAAGCTGGGCATGCAACGCTTGCCGTTTAAGGCGAACAAGCGCCTGTCGCAGTTCAACGGTATCTGCATCGTTCAAGGCTCGCTGTTCACCGCCATAAATTGCATCCCCTGCTACCGGATGACCGATATGTTGTAGATGTACGCGAATCTGATGGAGCCGTCCGGTTTCTAACGTGAGCTGCATAAATGCAAACTTCGGATACACTTCCAAAACTTCGTAGTGCGTAACGGCATGTCGTCCCCCTATTTCAACCGTTGTCATCCGTCGTCGGTCTCGTCGACTCCGAGCAATGTGGGCATCTATCGTGCCAGCAGTTTGGGCAGGTGTACCACAAGCGATGGCGACGTATTGCCGGGTAATACTATGCTTCTCAAACTGAACGGCGAGTCTGCGATGCACGACATCCGTTTTCGCAACAACCAGAATTCCTGAGGTATCCTTGTCCAGCCTGTGAACGATCCCCGGCCTCTCCACACCACCGATGCCAGACAGGTCTGCCCGACAGTGAGCGAGGAGTGCATTGACAAGCGTTCCGCTACTCACACCCCCTGCTGGATGAACAAGCATCCCCGCGGGTTTGTTTAAGACGATCAAGTGGCTATCCTCGTGAAGGATATCAAGATCGATCTTCTCAGGCTGTAGGGTGTCCAGTGGCCGGGGAGCAGGAAACGTCAAACGGACCCTATCGCTGTGCTGAAGTTGATAACTCGGTTGTTTGGTGACTTTGTCGTTGACTGTGACTTCGCCCCTGCAAATCAGTTTCTGGAGGTAAGTTCGAGATACGCCTTCGGTTGTAAGGATGAGAAACCTGTCCAAACGCGTGCCGTCTTGATCTTCTTGGACGTGGTAATCCTGTCTTTGGTTTGTCAATTTCTGCGATGCCTCACCGAACGCCTACCTACATCAAGTATTCGCGCTCCCTGAAGATTCTAATAGCGACGTACAGGAGCGCGATCGTCAACAAGCAAATAACCAAAAGTGCCACCCATGCTGGCGGCGGTGAACTCCCTAAAAACGCATTAAGTTGGCTTCGCGGCAGTTTATAACTCGGAAATAGCACAAAAAGGTAGTGGGATATAGATAACCGTTTGATTGCCGTCGTCATGATTGGGTTTGAGATAATTCTTTCCCAACCCATCACGAAGAGTAGCCCCCACAGGACCGGGTTCTTAAATTTCGCTGCCAAAAGTGCCGCCAGCGCGCCGTAAGCTAACAACGCCAACATCATTGATCCCGTGTAATACAGACTCATCCCAAACTGAAAGAATATACCCTTCTCGAGTTTGGGATGTGTCACCATGATACCGGTCAGCATTAAGTGAGAGAGGGCAATGAGGACAACAGTCCCGCAAAGATAGGCTGCGAACTTGCTAAGCAGAATCAACGATTTACGGAGGGGCCGCATCTGGAGGTAGGTTAACCCTTTGCCCTCAATCTCATCGGAGACGATTGCGGTACCATAAAAAATTGCACATAAATTCACCAAGAGTCCATACAAAATTAGCGTTAACAGTGGAATGAACCGATTAACCATTCCACCGTTCCGTACGGTGAAACGGAACACGAGGGCAATAACAATCGGTAGGAGGCACCCGAGCAGAATTAACACCGTTCGGCGACTCCAGAACATCTGGCGGAACGTTATCTTAAAGAGAGCAAAATAGGTAGAGAACGACTTAGAATTGATAACCATTTAGAACCTTTCAGTGGGTGAGAGTATTACATAATAGTAACATTAATGCGTGAATTTGGCAATTTTTTCGGACAGAAACCCGGATTGGAAAATTAATACAGATGTGATATGATGGCCTATCAATATACAGTTTCCTGTGACTCAGGAAACAAGGTGTGATAGGTTGTTTTTCTATTTCCCACTGCACCACTTGGAGGCTATCGAGATGAACCAGCATGATTTCACTGTAACCGATTCGGAAATTAATTTTTTCAAGATGTTTGGTTACCTCAGTTTTCCACAACTCATGGCAGATCGGATTGCATCGATTCAAGACGCGTTTGAAACTGTCTGGCAGGAAAAAGGCGGCGGTCATGACGGTAAACCCCATGAAGGAACTGATCGCTCCTGTATCGTTCCGTTTATTGATCAACACGAAGAATTGTGCTCGCTCCTGGATGATCCGAGGCTCCTCATTATAGCGAAGACGTTGCTTGGTGACGATTTCAACTATATGGGCAGCGACGGGAATTTCTATGTCGGCGATACGGGGTGGCACTCGGACGGTGGACATAAGTTAGAAGACCCAATGCACATAAAGATCGCATTCTATCTCGACCCGCTGACGCGCGATACTGGAGCGCTTCGCGTCATTCCCGGCAGTCACCTATTCGGCGATAGCTACGCAGATGGACTCTCAAAGCAGGTCGGAAAGAGCCAGGACCTCTGGAAAATACACGGACGAGATGTTCCAGCAACAGTTTTTGAGACAACTCCCGGCGATTTGGTCTTGTTCAATCATAACACAAAACACGCCGCTTTCGGTGGTGGAACACGCAGACGAATGTTCACGATGAATCTTTGTCAACGGTATCCTGATGACAAGTTAGACGCATTGCAAGCCTATATCGGTGGCTCTGCACGATTCTGGATTGATCGGAAGTATGGCGAGAAGATGATACGTACGGCCACTCCCGAACGGTGGATACACCTCGAACAGGTCAGGGCCAACGATGGGCACCTCGCCGAGCTCTCGCGCCAAGCACGGGAGCGGATGAGTGAGCCGTCACGCGGATAGTGTCTGTTGCCACGCCTGCCGAACAAACGCAATGGATTCTGTAAACCCTTCTTTTCCTAAACAGCTGGCCTCTTCTATGCTGAGCCAGCCGTCATAACCCGCCCGTCTTATACGGGAGAAGACCTCTGGAATCGGGGCGGCCCCCGTGCCAACCCGAACCGCCTCGAACTTCCCGACTTCGCGCATATCAAAGATATGAAGCACAACGACGCGCGCAATGACTTTGTCCAAAAGTGCGAGAACATCTTCGCCAAGGACGAGCGGGTTCGCTGTGTCGAAGCAGACACCAAGCGGTGTAGCTGAAAAGGCATCTAGGATTTCTAAGAAAATCTCTGTCGGTTGTGAGAAGTCCCAATAATGCCAAGGCGCGCCTTTGGTATGATTCTCGTAGGCGAGGGTAATACCTTGGCTTTCGGCTACGTCAAGTGCCCGGCGGAATCCATCTACTACCCACCGGACCCCAGTTGTGCGCTCAATACCTGGATGGTTCTGGCCCGCTGTCACACGAACAAACTTTGCACCTAATGTCTTCGCCAATGCAATGTCGCTTTTCAGATTCATTAACTCTTGCTGCCGTTGGGTCGGGTCGGGATGGGTGAAGTCGGAATAGCAGGCGAGCATACCCAGCTGGACATCGAACTTTTCCAGCGCGGTGATCGTGTAATTCAACGTCGCTGCATCGCGTTTCGGGAAGAATTTGATGCTAAAATCGACAGCATCTAACCCTAATTCCGCACCGAACTGAATCCAATGAGCAATGCTGCTTTTTCCAGAAAAGATGTCGTCATATAAAGAAACGGGGAGACAACTGAGCTTCATGACGTGTCGTCCTCAAATAGTGGAAGTTACTACATTTTAGCAGGACATCTCGGAATTTACAAGGATTTTTGATTTACTGTTAGGAGCATTTATGGGGAATCCTAAAGATACATTGACATTTCAATAACCTGTGGGCCCGGTTGCAACCCCGACTTTCTTTTTATAAGTTCACCGGACCCGCTGGCGAGGTTTCCGATCTGGCGAGGTTTCCGATTCAGAAACCTCACTTACTCTTTTAACAACCCTCTTTAGAACATAAACCGGTACATAGGACGTTCCAAAGCGATGCCGATGAGTGTCCAAATTGCACCTACGATGAACTCGCCAATAACCAAGCCGATAAAGAACGGCATTGCGTGGCGATATGTGCGCAAGCCACCCGCCTGAAAGAGAATCGCTTTTATCCCCCACGATATGAAGATAGAGAACCAATACCAACTTGTGTTCCAAAAACTGAGTGACAGTGCATAGCCTGCGGGGTGGAAGGGCCACCAAATAAATCGACGGCGTAGCATCATTAGCACCGTCGTCAAGGTAAAAGCTCCCCCGGAAGCGGAGACAGCACCCACATCTACGGATTGTGGATTAATAAGCCACTGCTTTAACTGCTCATAAGTCCAGCGGCATTGCGCTTGCTCTCCGTAGACTGCCGCACCGTAACGGTATCCTTGCTCATAGTATGCCCACGCCGATGAAATCGTCGCAACGATTGCTACTAAAATAATAGCTATAATGAACCGGTTATGCAATAGCCCACGTACTTGTGCTACCTTGAAGCCTTCCAACATAATTGGCATTGGGTGGGAACGGTAGGATCTGTTAAAACCGTGGAACATACTGAACGTTGTTAATCCCTCCGCACCAATGCTGCGTGTGCCGAAGAAGGAGACAAGCACTTTGTCCGGTCGCCACGGCACGTCGTGTGCAGGGGGGCCGACTTCTGCGCGGATACGAGTAATCGCAATCGCTAATGCAAAGAAAAGGACAAAATAACCGGAGATACTGAAGATAGGCGCCCCTGTACTCTTGAAAAAGTAAAACACAAAAATGCTACCGATTATCAATCCAATTATCGCGTATCGGATATGTGTTACAGGGGTACCCGTTGTGTCTCCCCGTCCATTGCCATCCCAGAAAGCGTTTTTTGCTTGCCATACGATGGACTTTCGGGTGAGCCATATAGCAGAGATACCTAAGCAGAACCAAGCGCCAAACGACTGAGCATCAAGAAATGGAAACCCCGGCAGATGCCCGATGCCTGCCATTGTGCCCAACACGCGGGTCATTTTATGGAAAAGGTAGAAAAACCAGATAGAGAATGAGAGTTCCAAGGGTATAAAAAAACTCATTCCAATTGCAAAGGGATAGACAGCAATAGGCAACCTACCTATGGCGTTCAGTGGTTTTGTTTGGAAGTATTGCCCGAAGTTATAGAGGTTTCCACCTAATCCGGGTACGACTGGGAATAGGAAGTGGAGACCGTTAAGGAGATTCATGCCGCCAGCCAGCACAGCAGCGAGTAGAAACAACCGGTTGCTTAAGAGGGTACGCCCACCATTCTCTGTCAGGTGCAGCGGAATCTGGATGACGGGATAACTCAGCTTTTCGTGGTTTACCCACTGGTGTCGGATGAGGATTGTGATACAGAGCATCATACAGGTTAACACGATAATGAGGGCAGACCACCAAAGCACAGGTGTCATCCAGAGTTGTAGGTGTTGGGCGGTGTGAAGCGATGAATCACCTTGATAAAAGGTTGCTAATACGCTCAGCTCTTTGATAGTAAGCCAATCGGGCATGTGTTGATGAAACAACTCACCCCATTCGTTTTCTGGACTGGCAAACCAAATTGGGTATGCAAGCAGAGGCCATAGAATTTGGAGCGTATCGTGCCCAGCAATAGAAGAGGCAATCGAGACAAGCAGATAAATCACCATCAATTCAGCATCTGTGAAACTCGAATTCTTTCGAATTGCCCGGAGTAATGGATTTATTGCCATTAGAACCAGCACAACGAAAATGACATTGAAATAGACGGTCGTAACGGTGGGAAAACTCTGACCGGTGCCATAACCACTGGGACCCCAGTTAATCATGAGCCAATATGAGTTTGGAATGCTAATGAGGAGTGAAAGTAGCACAGCACGGAGGCTGACATCTCTGTTTGGCATATTTCAATTTCTCATTTCCATTATACAGAGGAGGCAGGGAATTGTCAACTTTTATAGCGTAATTTGTTAGGTTGTGCAGCCCAAGGCAGGCAAATTCTCTACAATCTCCACTGTCTCCAGACTCACGTGGATAACACACGCAATCAAATCCACAATATACCGCGGCGCATCCGCACGATTCGGGTCGTTCACGATGCCACTCCGTTTATCTATTTTCACACGATACTGATCCACAACCCACTCCAACGCAGACCGATTCCCTAACCGATAATCAAACGCTCCTGCCGGGATACCGGCCAACGTCAAGAAGTCGTTGTATTTCAACTGCGTCTTATCTTTGGAAAGTTTCATCTTCTCAACACGCCAATCCACCCTCATTCCCGAGGTTTCGATATATCTCAGGCCATCATATTTCGGAACGGATTCGTAGTTAACATGGAGGTCTGCCAGCTGTGCCCCGGCGTTCGCGAATCCCCAGAAGTCTTTAGCGAAGGGGATATGCGGCAGATCGCGCTTGAGGTTGACTTCATACTTTTCCCGATAGTCGAGGTGATGCAAGAGTCCGTAGGTATAATGAAAGATGTCCCATTTGGTGATAGTGTCGTCTTGGTAGTGGGTTCGGAAGTGTGTCAATGCCCAATCGGTAATATTTTCCCGTCGGTTTGTGCCGTCTTCGTTGTAGGTGTGGAAAGGAAAACATTGTGTCGGTGATCCAAAACCGCCTACCATAACGTTTACAGGAATGCGATTGCTCATCAAACAAGCAAAGGGTCTTTCTGGGGTCATATTGACGCAAACAATGCGGTTCTCTTTTTCTGTTTCAGTTGTAGGAAAGATGAAGGGAAACACATAAGTTCTCTGGTTCATCAACTTGTCAAAGTAAAGGTTCAACTTTGTAAAGGGACGATAGAAAGCAGTTCTTAGCTTGTCGGCTGAGAATTCCACAAGCCTCCCTTTTCCGATTTCTGATTTCAGCCGATCCGTCCATTTGATTTTTGTATCATCAGAAACCAAAAAATCATCAAGGCGAGCGTTTCGGTCTGTCCGTTGTTCCCATCTCGCAACTTCCATATTGTAATTCGCAATCATTCTACTCATGTTTGCAACGAGGGCATTTTCGGTGAAATTGTAAACCCATGCATCGCGACTGGTCGTTACACCAAGGCTGTAGGTTTTAAAAAGCGTTTCAACCTTGTTGGTTTTGCTTGCCTTTGCTGCCTTGCTTCCGATCGGCATGAAGGTGTTAAACTCGGCGTGAAGTCCTTCAGTAAGCCACGTATGTCGGTCATCGGGTTGGATAGATTGCCATGCAACGCCCCCTGTGTGCTGACTTTCATTGAGAAAGTCGAGTTTCCGCCTTCGGTTCCACAACTCGTC
This sequence comes from Candidatus Poribacteria bacterium, assembly GCA_965202725.1. GTDB lineage: Bacteria > Poribacteria > WGA-4E > WGA-4E > WGA-3G > WGA-3G. Next base: position 269,911 of record OZ241845.1, on the reverse strand, counting down.
AGCGCGATAGTAGTAAATACGAGGGGACGATGGATTCCCGTTTTTCTTCACAAACAGGTTGATGCTCACACCCACCCGAATCCCAAACACATTCGCATCAGACACCTGCAGACCTTTCCGCACATTGCCGCCTAAGTCAAGGATATAGATCGCAGCACAGTCCGCAGCGAGGTGTTTCCGCATACCATCAAACGCCACGCCGTCAAGAAAACTATTGTTCGTCACAAAAGCCACAACGCCTTGCTCACCTATCCGATCCAATGCCCATCGGATCGCTTTCACATACGGGTCATAGAGTTTATTTTTCAGCGTGGCTTTGGAGGCTTTCGCATAAGACTCTGCAATCCGATGGTCCATCGCCGCATACTTCCGATTTTTGTTGTTGTCGTTTTCGTTGACCTGTCCTGCGTTATAAGGGGGGTTGCCAATAACCACGAACATGTCTGCTGCCTTCTGTTTTTCCACCCGTTCCGTGTTTTCCTGTGTGAAGAGTTCGCCTTGCTCCTTCTCAAGCAGTTCAAACGTATCTGCAAGCGCGATGCCTTCAAACGGCAGATACGTCCCTGTGCGGTGGAAGAACTCCTGCTCGATGTTGAGACTTGCAATGTAGTAGGGCAGGAGCATCACCTCGTTGCAGTGCAGCTCATAGCGATATTTCTCCGCTAACGCAGTGCCTTGGATGTCTTGCATCAGTCGGACGATGAAGTTGCCAGTGCCGACGAACGGATCGATGATATGTACGCCGGTATCCGACAATGACCGACTGAACTCAGTTTTGAGGATGTGCTCAACGCTGTTCACCATGAAATCCACAATCGGCTGCGGTGTGTAGACGATGCCATGTGTGTCTGCAACGTCTTCGGAGAAGCCTTGAAAGAACTTCTCGTAGAAGGTGTTGAGGAAGTGCTGCTTTTGGGTGAAGTCCCGGCAGAGAGCCGCTGCTTGTTCAATCGCAATGTAGAAGCGGTCTAAGGGCTTGAGGAACTCCTCGCGACTGAACGCCTCTCGGATGAGTGCGTCAACGACGTTTTCAATCTCGCGTGCGATAATGTTTCGGCGGGTGAAGGCGGAGTTGTTAAAGACAGTCCTGAAGATGCGTTCGGTGAGGATGTGCTGGATGAGCATCTCCTCGACGGCATCCCGTGAAAGTTCGGGGTTGATAGAAGCGCGGCAGGTTTCGTAGAAATCGGAGAAGGCTTCCTTAAAAGTTGGATCCGTTGCGTGGCGTTGCTCAATAAGTGCCTTTAGCTGGGTTGCGAGGGCCGGCACATGTTCTCTGAAGTCGGAGACGGCTGTGTGCCAGTTGTCCAGTGCGGATGGGACATAAGCGAACAGATACTGGAGTGCTGCAATCAGGCGTGCCGGTTCGGTGATGTCCATATCCAGTGCTATCTGCCCATTTTGGTAAAGGATGGTGCGTTGTGGGCTTTGGAAGAGGATATTGTCAAATGGGTAACCAGCATCGCGTTTCTCTTGGACAGCTTTGACGAGATCGTCATCTATATCCTTCGCTTCCCAATAGGCGAAGGGGAGTCCATATTCATCAAGAACCACGCCATCCATAACGATGCGGTTTCCCTTCGGCGTGCGCATCGGGTATTGTGGGACGAGCGTGGCGTTTACCTGTTTGGCACACGTATCCAGCAAAAAGGCAAAAGGATTGCTGACCGCCCCCTCGTGTGTGGCATTGTGGTGATTGTATTGCTGCAGCGTGGCATAGTAGTCGAGGACTGCTTTGTGGTTGGGTTTTAGGTTTAGTTTCGGCATGTGAGTATAATAGCAGATACCCGGATATAAAACAAGAAGAAAGCAGGACAGACCGAATCCAGTATCACGTTTGTTTGTAGTAGTGCGATTTTCTGTCTTGATTTCGGGGGCTTTTTGATGGTATAATAATATAATATAGTGTATTTACGTACACAAAGCATAATTTAAGAATTGAGGAGGATAAAATGCTTAAAAATTTAACACATATCCGCGCTTGGATGCTAAAAACCATGCCGCGCTTGTTGCAAGTGTGCTTGGGAGTTTTCGCAGTGCTAATCGCTGGCGCGGTCTCGACCGAAGCAGATCTGAGTGATCCAACACTATCTGTCTATTACAGTTTCGACGGAAGTGGTGACACCGTGGAGGATGGCTCCATTCACGGCAATGATGGGAAAATTGAAGGAAAAGTAAAAAGAGAAGACGGTGTTATCGACAAAGCGATCGTCTTAGAACCGCAAACATGGGTGGATTTGAACGGACCTGAGTTTGAAAACGTTCCACTTGAAGGCATCACAATCGCTGTCTGGGTTAATCATAATGACTCCGCAGGACCTCAGAGCATTTTCGATGCAGTTGGAACCGACCACGGGAATGGTCTCTACCACGTCGAGATTCGAGCCGAGGGGTTCAGATGGTTTCATCGCGATGGTGCTGAGAAAGAGGTTTTTAACATCAATCCCGGCCCTATTATCAAAGGAGGAAAGTGGGTGCATTTCACTGGCACTTATGACAGCAAAAGTGGTGACACGAAAACCTACATCGATGGAAAGGTAACACACGAGTTGAAGGGGGACGGCAAACTCTCGGACAACTGGGGTGTCCAAGCCGAAATCGGACATCACAAAAACGATCGTTGGTTCGACGGATTGATGGACGAATTCTACATATTTGGTCGCGCGTTGTCCGAAGATGAAATCAAAGTGGTGATGGACGGTGAGTTTCTGTCGGTGGAACCGGAAGGTAAACTGGCTACAACCTGGGGCGGACTTAAATCACGAAGAAGCTATTAGAAACAGGCTTATAAAGCCCACCCACATACGGTTTGAACGCAAGGCTCTTCTGTGTTCAAACCGTTTTTTTGGGGAGGTATCTACCAATTCGGATCGTAGTCCCACTGAACGCGCTGTCGTCCGTAGGTTATACCGTCAATCTCAGCCTGGTGGCAGACGAGGCACCTGTGGGAATCGGTAACCCCGTGGAGTTCGTGTGCCAAACGGATCTCTTCCGTGTCGTGTTCGTGACATGTTGCACAGGTATAGCTTCGATAGAAATTATCGGCGTAGACGGCAATCTTATCTTCAACTTTCCGCACGTGATAGGTGCGATTCTTTTCAGTGTCCGTAACCGTCCACGCGTCCCCTGCTTTTTTGACGGCAACAGCGGCTGTTTGGGACACTCTATTTTCATTTTGTAAGAGCCACCAGTGTAAATCATCGGGAACAGTTTCTGAAGTATCCAACTGGGTATTCAATTCTTGGTAAAGCATCAAATCGACATGGAACAGCAGCGGTTCAGATACATGACATCTGGCGCAAGGCACATCATGAGCATCAGTGAGTGGAAAAAATTCATCGTGTTCGAGTTTCTGCTGGCCGTGGAATATGATACCGACAAGTAAAACCGGGGCAAGGCTGAGATGGCACCGGAGGAGAATCTGCCGAAGCTTACGCGCGGTTAGACTAACGGCGACCCCAGTGCCTAAATTCAAGAGGGCGAGTACGAAGGTAAGCCATGAGTGCCAGGCAAGTGGTTGAAACGCGGAATGTAACAGCACAAGGCATAAGCCTAAGGCGGCGAGGCGTTGATGGTATTTTAACCACGTCTGTCGCTTCCCCCATCGGATCCAGCGGCTTCGGAGGATATAGAGACTAGCGATGACGATAGCAAGAGCACCGATGATACTGAGGGTGTGCCTCGCTTCACCGAAGCTGCCCGCTTGCCAGATACAGAGGAATGAGATGACAGCGGCACCGATAACTCCGTGCCCGATCTGGATAAAGACTTGCATGCTGTTAATGTAGCATGGATTCAAATGGGAAGCAAGAAGAAAATTAGTTAGTACGGACGCAAATTTGACCGTGGTCCCTGCTCTGTGAGATGGGGTAGCTGTGAAAAAACATAGGCGTTCTGGTTGACGACTTTGCAGAAAAACAGCCGGAATAAAGACCTATTTTCATGTCTTTTGTATTTTAACTTGACAAAATGCGTTTTTTTAACCTTCACCGCATTAGCACTATGTAAACTTTTTTACGTCTCTCTCGTATAATATGTTATAGTAACGCAGGTTGCAACCTTGTAGCCTAATCTTTTAGATTGTGCAGCTGCGTGCGCAAACTGAAAGTTTACGTTACAAAATACATGGGGCATGGACATTTTTCAGTGAAAAACGAGGGATGCCGGTCTAAAATCGTGTAAGTAACAACTTGGGGCCCTAATAGTCAAGATTCGGAGGTAAATCCAAAGGAGAAAAAAACAATGAAGTTGTCATTCGTGTTCGCGCTATTGTTGTTTGGAGCAATGACAATAGGACTGACTGGATGTTATACGCAATTGGGCTATTATGCATCCGCTGCCTTCGATCGGAGATACCATAAGGTTTTGGAGGCAGAGGGAATGGATACCCTCCAAACGGAATCGGAAGAATCCGAGCTAGGGAAGAAGGATAACGATAACGAAGATTCAGAAGGCTATTATGGTAAACGGAAACGGAGTTATCGTAGAGTCTATTCGCATCCGTCGGGCTACGATACCTATCATTGGGCACCTTACGTGCCCTATCCTTACTACGTTTATTCGCCGGTATGGTATCCCTTCCATCCTTGGTTTTCTGGATACTACCGCCCGTATTACAGATATTACCGAAGCTACTATCCGTATTATGGCTACTATCCGTATGCAAATGTCTATAGGCGGTATTACAGTGGAAGTCGGTATGTTCCACTTTCGCGGCGAACGGACCGCAATAGAACCAATTGGGGAAGTGAAAGTCAACGTTCAAGGAATTCACGGAGTGTGGCTTCACCACGAACGCAATCGGAACGACCACCGCGACGCATCAGGAATAAGCATGAGAATTGAGGGGTTTCGGAAAACCAATAATGTTTTAGCGGAATTTTTGAAATACGCGTGGGGTTGGGGTCCCCAATCCCTATGATTGGTGCAAGTGCTCAATTACAAGAAAACAGCATATCCGCACTGAAACGAAACATTGTAGCATAGCCTGTCAGGCTGTGCAGTTCAGAGCAAAACAGCTACAAGAAAACAGCATATCCGCACTGAAACGAAAATCCTCGGTAAAAACTCGGCGCGGTTAGGAAACCTCGCCGACCGGATTTATGGAAAACGGAGGAAGCACAACGATGAAACGAACAGCATATTTGACATTCATTTGTCTATTTGCTAAGACTTGCTTGGTGAGTATCAGCACAGCGCAGGCGGAAGAGATGGCAATCGGGAATACGTTCGGAGTCGGTGCACGGACAATGGGGATGGGAGGTGCCGCACTCGGCCTCGCTGATGATTTTACTGCACTCTACTGGAATCCCGCAGGAATGGCGCAGATTCAAAAGTTTGAGATGTTTAGCAGTCTCTCGCACAATAGAGCAAATGCTGACACCTACTTTTCTGGCGATGTGGCGACCGGAACAAGTCGATCCGAGATGCGTCTGAATGCCATTGGGTTTGTTTATCCGTTTCAGGCGAGGCAAGGGGGATGGGCAATCGCTTTCGGCTACAATCGTCCGCAAAACTTCGATTACCAGACTGCAATACAAGGGATCGATCCGAGTTCAGGCACCGAATTCAGCGGGCTTGCCGTCAACGAGACCGCTGTGAATACTGGCGGTATCGGGATTTGGAGTTTTGGCACGAGTGTATACGTTTCAAGGCATATCCTAATTGGCGGTTCCTTGGACTTCTGGCATGGGAATAGTCTGAATGAATTGGATACAACCGCTACCGACATCGTAGATATAGATCGGGAGTTGGTGAGCTTCAGATATGACGACGAGATTGATCGAGAGTATTCAGGCGTAGGCGGTAGGATAGGACTCCTTGCACACCTCACCGATGAGATTAGCCTCGGTGTAACAGTCGTATCCCCCGTAGAATTGGGAGTCGATGAACGCTGGTATCAATCAACTGTCGCCGATTACGCGCACGGAGAGCGGACAAGCGATGCAGAAAGCGGCACCTTAGTGTATGATATTGAGCGTCCTTACGAAGTCGGAACAGGAATCGCTGTGAAATTGTTTAACGAGCAGTTGATTCTGGCAGGGGATGTCCAGCTTACAGACTGGACACAGACGCGCTACGATCCGGCTCCGGCAACAGACATCTCAGCAGACAATTTTGAAGCGTTCTATTCCACAACGCTTCAGGCTCGGCTCGGCGTGGAATACAGGATACCTAGTATTGGGACACATCTCCGTCTCGGCTATTTCCGAGATCCCATTCCGTTCACTGATGCTGAGGTGTCGGATGCGCGTGATTTCTTGACAGCAGGAGTGGGTAAAATCTTTGAGGATTCGCTGAAATTTGATGTTGCTTATATGCTTGGAATTTGGCAGCGGCACCAGAATGAGCTCACAACAGAGCGATTGACTCACCGAATATTTGTGTCGGCTGCGTATCGGTTTTAGGTTAGGTATTGGTTGTCAGTTACCAGTTTTCAGCTAAGAAAACTGATGACTAACAACCTATAACTAACACCCCTTAGACCAGTTGAATGTACCCCATTTGTGCGCTGTCGCCCTTTCGGAGTTCGCCACGGATGATGCGGGTGTACCCTCCGTGCCGGTCTTGGTAACGGGGACCGATATCATCAAAGAGTTTTCGCAGCACGGCGTGTTTATCAACCGTGCTGGCTTCTTCTCCGCGCCCCGGTTTGTAATGCAGCCGGGTGCCATAAAGCATTTTTGCGGCTTGTCGGCGTGCGGGTAGATCTCCGCGCTTCGCGAGCGTAATTAACTTTTCAGCCACGCGGCGCAGTTCTTTGCACTTTGGGAGTGTCGTCCGAATTTGTTCATGTTCAAAGAGTGCAGTCGCTTGGTTACGAAAGAGCGCCTTCCGATGGCTGCTCGTTCGTCCAAGTTTCCTTCCACTTTTTCTATGACGCATTGTGTTCCTCCAATGAGCGCCGTCATGAAGAATTAGAGAGGCGGTTGCAAAGCGGCGCGCGCCATATTTTCTTCATCGATGTCGGCATCGTCTATATCGTCGAGCTTCATTGCGAGGGAAAGTCCCATGTTGGCGAGTTGCGCTTTAATTTCGTTGAGCGAGGTGCGCCCGAAATTCTTGTATTCCAACATATCCTTTTCCTCTTTTGTAACGAGTTCGCGGATGGTCTTAATATTTGCGTTTTCCAGACAATTGCTGGCGCGCACCGAGAGCTCAAGTTCCGCGACAGGTTTGGCTAAGTATCGGTTGAGCCTGAGTTTTTCCTCATCAATCTCAGGTTCAGGCTCAACATAATGTTCATCGAACTCTTTAAAGAGTTCCAGTTGTTGTAGTAAAATTTTTGCAGCTCGAGTGACCGCTTCTTTCGCTGTAATAGTGGCATCAGTCCAAACTTCAAGGTTGAGCTTATCAAAATTAGTTGTGTCGCGGACCCGTGTTTCTTCTACCCAGAAGTTAACCTTCTCAACGGGCGAGAATTTTGCGTCGACAGGGATCAACCCGATCCGTTTAGCTGTGGGTCTGTGATCTTCAGCAAGAGAATATCCGCGGCCTGTTTGGACGTGAATGTCCATACCCAACCCCTCACATTCATCAAGTGTGGTAATATGCTGGTCGGGGTTGATAATCTGAACGTCTGAATTAGGACGAATATCAGCGGCAGTAACTTCACCAGATCCTTCTGCGTGCAGGGTGAGTATCATTGGGGTATCGTTAGTAATCCTGAGGCGCACCTCTTTGAGGTTCAGAATAATTTGGACGACATCTTCGAGTACCCCGGGAATTGTGTCGTATTCATGTTCAACTTGTTCGATTTGAACAGCCGTGATCGCTGCACCTTTGATTGAGGAAAGGAGGACTCGGCGTAGCGAGTTGCCGAGGGTTGTCCCAAATCCGCGCTCAAGGGGTTCAGCGGTATATTTTGCATAATTCGGCTGTAAAGACTGAATATCAGTTTTCAGCCGCTCGGGTATCACGAGCTCGGACCTTATCATCGATGTCCTCCCGTAGAATTAGAACTAATGTTAGAAAGCGTGCAAACTGAAGCACCGGATGTTGTTGGTGTATTTATAGTGGGGTTTAGAATTAAAGGAACATTACATAGAGGGCGAGGCCCCCTCGCCCCTAAGTAAGGTATGTGTGGTGCTCCGAGATTGGGGACACGCCTATCTGGAGTAAAGTTCAATGATGAGTTGTGTTTCAAGGTCTGCGGAGATCTGCTCTACCACCGGTGCGCCCTGAACGCGCCCTTCCGTTTTCTCAACATCAACATTAAGCCATTCGGGGGCTCCGCGATACTGTGCGTACTCTAAGGCCTCCTGAATAACAGCAAGGTTCCGGCTCCGCTCGCGTGGTGCGATCACATCGCCAACCTGTACTATATAAGAAGGAATGTTAACGCGCTTCGCATTGACAGTGAAGTGGTTATGCTTGACGAGTTGCCGCGCCTGATTTCGGGATGTTGCGAATCCGATCCGGTAAATAACGTTGTCGAGACGGCGTTCAAGGAAACCAATTAAATTCTCACCAGCAATACCACTTTGACGGGCAGCTTTGAAATAATAGTTCCGAAACTGCTTCTCAAAAACGCCATAGGTACGTTTTACCTTCTGTTTCGCGCGCAGCTGTCTACGGAAGTTGTTCTCGCGCCCGCGCCGTGGCGGTGTCTGCCCGTGCTGTCCTGGTGGATAACTCCGGCGCTCAAAAGAACATTTGGGACCGTTGCAGCGCCGTCCCTTGAGAAAAAGCTTTTCACCTTCCCGTCGGCATAATTTACAGACCGAATCTAAATATCTGCTCATTCGTATTCCTCAAACCCGTCGTCTCTTGGGGGGACGACATCCGTTGTGTGGGATCGGAGTCACGTCCTGCATTAATGTAATCTCAAGTCCAGCAGCAGCAAGGGCTCGTATAGACGATTCTCGCCCGGATCCGGGACCTTTGACTCTGACCTCTACGCGTTTCATACCGTGATCCATTGCTCTGCGGGCACATGCTTCCGCGGTCTGCTGTGCAGCAAATGGGGTAGACTTTCGTGAACCGGTGAAAGTCATACCGGCATTTGCCCAAGCAACGGTATTTCCGTTTAAGTCTGTGATTGTAATGATTGTGTTATTGAAGGTAGCCTGTATGTGCGCTATCCCTTCTGGAACGCTCTTGCGTTCTCTTCTTCTTCCACGCAAAACTGTTCTCCTCTTTATGCGTTTCAGTTATTGGTCTTCAGTTTTCAGCAGAAAGGCGGTCAGCTGTTAATGATGCCATTATCCACCTTTGCGGCCTGCCTCTTTGGCCTTCCTACCGACAGAAATCGTCCTGGCTTTGCCCTTACGGGTGCGTGCGTTGGTATTTGTACGCTGGCCACGGACAGGTAACTGCCGCCGGTGGCGCAAACCACGATAACTGTTGATATCCATCAGGCGTTTAACATTTTGGTCGATCTCGCGACGCAAGTCCCCTTCAATCTTATAATTGAGAATTTTGTCTCGAAGTTGGCTGACTTCGTTTTCAGCGAGGTTATCAACTTTCTTCCCTGGATCAATATCTAGGTCGTTGACGATTTGGGATGCTGTGTAACGACCAATACCGTAAATTGCTGTCAGCGCAATATCCACTCGTTTGTTTCGGGGTAAATCAACTCCCGCGATCCTTGCCATGGTTCTCTCCGTTTTTTAGGTTAGCAGTTATCAGTTTTCCGTTATTTGTAACAATTTATCTACTCTTGGCGCACACATGGAAGTGGTAGCTTGGCACACTAAACCACTTAACCGAAAACCGACGCCTGAAAGGGTTGGCGCAGCGACCCGCCCTGACAACTATTGATTATCCCTGTCGTTGCTTGTGCTTCGGATTTGAAGGGCAAATGACGTGGACAATTCCTTTTCGCTTGATAATTTACACTGGTTACACATCTTCTTAACAGAAGGTCGGACTTTCATAATTATCTCTTTCCGTTGAAAGGATTTACGCAAAATTACGGAATTCCGCTATTTATCATGGGATTCAGTGCAGTTAGGAAACCGCACCTACCAGGAAATTGCGTAAGGCCTACCGTTGAAAGGGCTTAACGTCGTCTGCCCTTAAGTTTTCGATCCTTTAAGAATCCTTCATAATGGCGTACCGTTAAGTAAGATTCAATTTGTGACATCGTATCCAAGACAACACCTACAACAATTAAAATAGAAGCCCCTTCAACCATGTTGCCGACACCGAGTTGGCTTGTAATAATAATCGGAATCACTGCGATAGCAGCGAGAAAGACAGCTCCCGGAAGAGTGATTCTCGTGAGCGTCGTGTTGATGTAATCTGCAGTCTGTTTGCCGGCACGGATACCCGGAATAAACCCACCATATTTCTGTAAATCCTCTGCCATTTGAATAGGATTAATTTGAACAGCCGTATAGAAATAGGTAAAGCCGATAATCAACAACGCATAAACGGTAAGGTACAAGGGTGTCCCTGGATCAATAAGTGCTTTAGCGGATGTTACCCAGCTCCAGTCGCGGGGCAAGAAGTCAAGAACAGTCGGTGGGAACTGAATTAGGGTGACAGCAAAGATAATCGGAATCATACCAGCTGCGTTAACACGGAGGGGCAGATGTGTCGATTGCCCACCAATGACCCTACGTCCGCGAATTTGTCTCCCATATTGGACCGGAATTCTTCGTACAGAGAGCGTGATAAATACTGTACCCATAACAGCTACAATAACGAGAGCAACTAAAAGGGCGAGTTGTAGAATACCAAACTCCGGTCTTGTCACGAGGTTGTTGAAAACAGTCGTAACGCCGCCAGGCAACCCGGCGATAATTCCAACAGTAATAATCAACGAAATACCTTGTCCAATGCCGCGCTCGGTAATCTGTTCCCCGAGCCACATGACGAAGGATGTTCCGGCTGTAAGCGTCAAAACAACGAGAAAATGCCACCAAAGGTTAGGGTCTCTGACGATCTCGCCTGTCTGTCCTGTGATGTTTTCCGGGTTCCGCAGGACGATGCTAATTGTTATGCCCTGAATAATACTCAGGACGACTGTTCCATATCGGGTGTATTGGGTAATCTTCTTTCTGCCATCGGGTTCCCTGGAAAGTTTTTCTAAGGAAGGCACGATAACAGCCAGGAGTTGCATAATGATCGAGGCACTAATATAGGGTTGTATGCCGAGGGCGAAAATGGTCATCTGACTAAATGCCCCACCGGAAAACAGGTCGATAAACCCAATGACGTTACCCCCGCGCTCCATGAGTTGTTGAAAAAATGCTTCAAGTGCTTGGTCGTCAATTCCTGGAAGCGTGATGTGGGCGCCAAGGCGGTAAACGACCAAGAGTAACGCTGTAGCAATGATGCGTTTCCGCAATTCGGGAATTTTAAAAGCGTTTTGAAATGCCTTAATCACTTATTTTTATTCCTCCTCACATGCAAACTGCTAAGCAGCGTCACCGGCGTTTGCATGTCCCCCGAGAACCTCGGCTGTACCACCTTTGGATTCAATCTTTTGAATCGCGGTTTTTGAGAAACGATGGGCTTGGACTTTCAACTGTTTTTCGAGTTCACCGTCGCCGAGTATCTTTATCAGCGTATTTTTCCGTTTAACGAGGCCGGCATCACGAAGTGCCTGTGGACTTACAACGGTATCCTCTTCAAAAAGGTTGAGGGTTTCAACGTTAATAACATCGTATTCAAATCGTTTATGTGCGATCCGTCGAGGCCCGCGCTTGGGGAGCCGCCGGACAAGCGGCATCTGTCCACCTTCAAACCATGCTGGAATTGAACCACCGGATCGGGACTTTTGCCCTTTATGACCGCGGCCGCAGGTGCCACCGTGCCCCGAAGCGTTACCTCTACCCACCCGTTTTCGGGGGCGGGTAGCACCAGGAGCAGGCTTCAATTCGTTGAGTTTCATCAGGATTTACTCCGTTCCTTATTGGGTATAGTTTGCGAGGCCTACAGCCACGCTGACGTTTAGCGCCTCTTGCGCAGTTCTTCAACCGACATATCCCGTAACCGCGCCACTTCATTAATATCCTTGAGCCGCTTTAACCCCAACATAGTGGCTTCAGCGATGTTTTTCATATTCCGAGAAGAGAGGCATTTTGTGAGCGCATCTCGGACCCCTGCGTATTCTAAGATAGCACGCGTCGCGGGGCCTGCGATGATACCGGTTCCAGGGCTCGCGGGCTTTAGCAAAACTTTAGCAGATTTGAATTCGCTGACAATCTCATGAGGGAGGGTTCCGTCTATAATCGGCACGCGTACCAGGTTTTTTCGGGCATCCGCGAAACTTTTCCGGAGCGCGCCAGGTACTTCGCTTGCGCTGCCAAAGCCGATACCAACGATTCCCTCGCGATTACCGACAACCGTAAGGGAATTGAAACTTGGGGTGCGCCGTCCCTTACCGACCCGCATAACACGGTTGATTGCAATCATGTGTTCTTCAAATTCAAATTCGTCGGGATTGATTTTCTCTTTCAGCAAAAAAAACTCCTATCCGATGTAGGTTCTGTTCACCGGGGGGCATAGATAAAATCTACAACCTATTCGGTGTCAGAATCGGGGTTGCGGGGCAGTTAGAACTTCAGTCCCTCTTCCCTCGCGGCTTCCGCGAGGGCCCTTATGCGTCCGTGATAGAGGCGCCCGCCCCGGTCAAAGATAGCGACAGCAATCTCCTGTTGCTTGGCTTTTTGCGCGATCAGCGCACCAACTCGCTGTGCTGCTTCAACATTACTGCCATTTGTGACAGCTTCCTTCAATTCAGGGGAAAAAGTAGACGCTTCAGCGAGTGTTACACCTAGCTCATCATCAATGAGTTGCGCATAGATATGTTTTAGGCTTCTGAAAACAGAGAGTCTCGGTCTATCGCCGGTGCCGCTCACCTTTTGGCGGACACGTTTCCGGCACCGTAAATGGCTCATCCGCTTCTTTTTAATGCGTGTCAAGGGGTCTCCTTATCACAATAGGTAGGCGCGCCCGTATTTCATCAGACTTGATGATACCGGCCCATAGCGCGCAAGGTCCAATAGGTTAGACAGCAGCTTTTCCATCTTTATCTCGGACACGCTCACCATCATAACGGATACCTTTACAAGGCTTATAGGTATCAGGCTTCCTTATTTGACGGATCGAAGCTGCGACCTGACCAACGAGTTGCTTGTCAATACCGGTAACGACGATCGGTGTATGCGCTTGTCCGTCAATGTTTTCGGAGGGTTCAACACTTAATGTTATCCCCTCAGGTGGGGTGTAGGTAATAGCGTGTGAATACCCAACGTCAAGAACCAGGTTGTTCTCACGATTGACTTCAGCACGGTACCCTGTTCCCACAACCCGCAGCTTCTTCTCAAAACCCTCTGATACACCGGTAACCATATTAGCGATAAGGCTACGTGCCAGCCCGTGCAAGGCTTTGTAGTGTTTAAGTTCACTTCTTCTTCGGACAGTGAGGGTGTTTCCGTCAAGAGCTACATCGATTCCATCAGGTAGTTGCCAATCAAGGCTGCCTTTAGGTCCTTCCACTTCGACCCTACTTGCATCCAAAGCGACCTGCACCTTCTCCGGCAATGGAATCGGTTTAAGTCCAATACGTGACATGCTATCTCTCCGAGTTTGCTGAGAGGCATCCAAAATCCTACCAGACGTAGCAGAGGACTTCGCCGCCGATTTTTTCCCTTCGACACTCAGGCGTGGTCTTTAGGCCACGGGATGTGGACAAAATAGCGACACCGAGCCCACCGTAAACACGCGGTAGACTCTCGGAGTTCGCGTAAACTCGCCTGCCTGGTTTGCTGATTCGTCTGAGATTCGTGATGACCTTCTCTTTTTTCGTATTTCCGTATTTCAAATAGATTCTTAAAATCCCCTGTTTTCCATCTTCAATCAAACGATAGTTCCGGACAAAACCTTCTTCTGACAAGATACGTGCAATCTCAAGTTTGACTTTTGAAGAGGGGATTTCAACGCGTTCATGTCCTGCCATATTGGCATTGCGGATACGAGTCAGCATATCTGCAATCGGATCGGTCATCGACATGAAAGATTCTCCTTATTTGCTTCTGATAATGGCTATTTTCTACCAGCTTGCCTTTCGGACACCGGGAATTTTACCGGCGCGGGCGAAGAGGCGAAAACAGATACGACACAATTCAAATTTGCGAAGATACCCGCGTGATCTGCCACAACTCTTACAACGGCTGTATTTCCGGGTTCGGAACCGCGGGGTTCTCGCCTGCTTAGCAATCCATGATTTACTTGCCAACCTTGATGCTCCTTTTCGTATTTATCCGTGACATCCATGCTGAAAACCTATAGGTTTCGGAACTTGACTACGGATAACAGGGAACCCGTGAGAGTTCTCAACAAGTTCTCACTCCGGTATAGAAACCTAACTACTCTCGGAATGGCATTCCCAACAATTTTAACAACTCGCGGCCTTCTTCGTCGGTTGGTGCAGTCGTAACAACAGTTATATTCATACCGCGGATATCGTTCACTCGGTCGTAATCAATTTCTGGGAAGATTAACTGTTCTGTTAGTCCAATAGAGTAATTACCACGCCCGTCAAAAGCATCCGGAGAGACACCGCGAAAGTCTCGAATTTGAGGGAGGACAACGTTCACAAGACGATTGTAAAATTCGTACATCCGTTCACGCCTCAGGGTGACTTTACACCCGATTGCCATGCCTTCTCTGACCTTAAAGGCAGAAACTGACTTCTTAGCGTGAGTAATAATAGCACGTTGCCCAGCGATGAGGGACAATTCTTCGACAGCATCTTCTAATGCGTTAGGGTTCTGAATCGCCTCACCGACCCCAATATTAAGTGCGATTTTGTCTAGTTTCGGAATCTGCATCACATTTTTGTAACTAAAATGATTTAGCAATGCGGGCATGACTTCCGTTTGATAAAATTCTTTGAATGGGCTCATGAGCCTTGTATCCTATAGAGATTATGTATTCCGTGAGGGACACGTTTGAAGCGTGTCTTGTTCACCATGCGTGGCGTGGCTGCGCCTTAGGTGCCAACCTTTTTGAGATTCGAAACGTGAATCGTGCCTTCGCGCTCGACGACACCCCCTTGTCCCATCTGATTTGGCCGCAGGTGCCGGGTAACAATATGAATGCCTTCAACGATTGCGCGTTGCTTCTGTGGAAACACCTCTAAAACGACCCCTTGTTTCCCGCGATCCTTCCCACTGAGAACCATGACCGTATCATCTTTCTTGATATGCAGTTTCCGACGTGCCACAATTATCCTCCTAAATAACCTCAGGTGCGAGTGAGACGATTCGCGTGAACGCCTTTTCTCGGAGCTCGCGCGCGACGGGGCCGAAGATACGCGTACCGCGCGGTTGGTTCTGCGGATCAATGAGAACCGCTGCATTTTGGTCGAATTTGATATAGGAACCGTCTGCACGCCGATACTCTTTGGCGGTCCGGACAACGACTGCGCGAACAACCTCGCCAGCTTTCACGGATGTATTAGGCGCTGCCTCCTTGATGCTTGCAACAATCACATCACCTACGCGGGCATAACGACGACGAGTTCCGCCTAACACACTAATGCACATTAATTTCCTCGCGCCAGTATTGTCGGCACAGGTTAATCGAGTATATGATTGAACCATCTTTGTATCCTCCTCCAGCGTTTTCAAAAACGTGCGTTTCGGAAACGTCAGAGTCGGGATAAACCCTTCCTTCTCAAGGACCAAATCGCCGCTAACGCGCTATCTGCTTTATGTACGCGGCAGAAACGACGGGCCTCAGTATATATCGGTACTTAATCATCTGCGGGCTGCACCGAGCTCACTATCGCTTGGACCCGCCACCGTTTATGACGGCTTAGCGGTCGGGTTTCGACAACCTGTACCACGTCACCGACATTACAACTATTCTGTTCATCGTGAGCCAGAATTTTCTTCGTTTTCCTGACGACCTTCTTGTAAAGCGGATGTTGATATCGCCGCACCAGTGCAATAGAAACAGTTTTGTCCATACTGTTACTGGTAACAAGCCCCGTCCGGAATTTACGATGTCTTCGCCTTTCCTCGTTCAACTTTATCCTCCAAACCTGCCAAGACCAATGCGTGTTAATAGGTACCGGTTATCAGTTAAAAACCTATTTCCTAACGACCTCCGCGAATTTTGAGGCACCTTAACCTAAGGCGTGGTAAATTGTTACGTGAAACCACTTAACCGGCAGCTGATACTTCATAACCGATGACTATCTATTGTGAACGTCCTCGCAGGACAGTCTTCACACGAGCGATGTCTTTGCGAATTTTGCCGATACGTGTTGTGTCCTCTTGTTGTCCTAAGATACTTCGGAATCTCTGGTTAAACAAGGTCTCTTTTAGCCCCTGTAATTCAACTTCCAATTCCTCAGTTGTCTTACCCCGTAGTTCATCCGCTTTCATTTTCCGATTCTCCTTGCGTGTTGTCAAAGTTACCGCGCCGTGCTCATAGGGGGTACTTTCACCAACGGGAGTCACAGACGAAATTATTCATTTCGTGCAACAAACTTAGTCTTGATTGGTAATTTGTGGGCGGCTCGTTCAAACGCCCCTTTTGCATCTTCAAGCGAAACGCCACTTAATTCATAAAGGATTCTGCCGGGCTTGACGACAGCAACCCAAAATTCAGGCGGGCCTTTTTTCCCGCTCCCCATGCGCGTTTCAGCAGGTTTCTTACTAACTGGCTTATGCGGAAAAATTTTGATCCAAAGCTTACCACCCCGGCGCACGTAGCGTGTAATCGCGACACGAGCAGACTCGATCTGGTTACTTGTAATCCAACCCGCTTCCATTGCCTGCAATCCGTATTCGCCGAAGTTAATTTTTGAACCTCGGACCGGTTTTCCACGGCGTTTTCCGCGATGCACATTTCGGTGCATCACGCGTTTGGGCATTAACACCTTAAATGCCTCCTTAAACTGTGTTCAGTGCTGTTATGAACCGCTTGGGGGATTGTTACGACTCCGGCGTTGCCGGCGCCGTCCTCCTCTTCCTCTACCCGCTCCCCGTTCCCCAGATTGTCCTGAACGGCTGTTCCCTTGACGACGATCTGTACGTTGTGAACCTGTATCTTCACGACGCCCGGGTTGACGCCGCGTGGGCGGCTCGCCTTTTAATTTATCAGGGACACCAATAATTTCGCTCTTGAAAATCCATGTTTTGACCCCTATTTTACCGTATGTTGTATTCGCTTCCGTGAAGCCATAGTCAACATCAGCTCTGAGCGTATGAAGGGGTACCCGTCCCTCAAGACTGGACTCAGACCGGGCGATCTCCTTTCCATCAAGTCTGCCGCTTACCATGATTTTAACACCCAATGCCCCCGCCTGAATTGAACTTGTGATATTCCGTCGCATCACCTGTTTAAAGCTTGCGCGGCGTTCGATTTGTGTCGCGACAGCTTCCGATACAAGTTGGGCATCCAATTCGGGCGTTCTAATTTCCGAGACAGCAATTCGGACTGGACCCCCAATGTGCTTCTCGAGTAAAGCTTGTAATTTCTCAGCTTCTGCGCCCCGACGGCCGATGACAATTCCAGGGCGCGCCGTATGGATATTAATGCTGCACCGGTCTACTACACGCTCGACTTCAACCCGTGAAATCCCAGCGCGTGCAAGCTGCTTTTTGACGAACTCCTGAATCTGAAAATCTTCATGGAGCCACTTTGCGTAATCTCGTTCGCTGTACCATTTTGAATCCCACGTCTCAATGATTCCTAAGCGTAATCCACGCGGGTGAGTTTTCTGTCCCACACAAACCTCCTGTCAGACCTTTCCCATTCGCGACGTGGAGGCTGAGTTGTCTGGGGTGATGTTGTGTAAAGGCCCACACCGTTACTCACCATTCTCAGTACTCTCCTCATCAACGATGACGGTGATATGGCTGCTGCGCTTTAGAATCCTATTTGCCATACCTCGCGCCCGGGGCCGAATCCATTTCCGCGTAATCCCCTCGTCAACCCGAATCTCCTTGACGTATAAGTCAGCAATATCCACACTCGGGTTCTGATACTGCGCGTTGGCAGCAGCTGATTGAATCAGCTTATAAATTATCGGGGATGCGGCTTTATGTGTAAAGCGCAATTGACTTAATGCATCCACAACATACTGATTACGGACAAGATCGGCTACTAAGCGTGCTTTCCGGGGTGCAACCGAAGCGTTCCGAATCCTGGATCTGGCTTCCATCAGTGTCTCCTAATAAAAGCAATTTTCTAATTTCACCGCTTCTTCAACAGCATTCGTAACCCATCTCCGAAATGAAATATCGGTGCGCGAACCTCTGCCATCCACGATGAAGGTTATTACCAAACTATCTGCCCCCACCTGAGTGAGAACGGAAGGTCCGCGTCGGTGAGAATTCACCGAGCTTATGTCCTACCATATTCTCTGTGATATACACGGGGAAAAACTTTTTCCCGTTGTAAATCGCCAAGGTATGCCCTACCAACTCGGGGGTTATCATTGACCGTCGAGACCACGTACGAATGACCCGTTTGCTACCAGAACGCTCCATAGCGTTTATCTTCTTGACAAGTTTCGGGTCTATATAGGGTCCTTTTTTCACAGAACGCGCCATCGTGTTTCTCCTCTACTCGCTATTAGCCATTCGTCTACTGCTATTTTCGCTTCCCGAAAATGTAGCGTCCTGATTTCTTTTTCGGGTTTCGTGTCTTATACCCCTTAGTGGGGGCCCCCCACGGGGTGACCGGATGTCTACCCCCCGAACTTTTTCCTTCACCACCACCATGCGGGTGATCAATAGGATTCATCGCTACGCCTCTAACCTTCGGGCGTTTCCCAAGCCATCTCGAACGTCCAGCTTTACCGATAACAATTTGGCTAACGTTACCGACTTGTCCGAGCGTCGCCATAGCATTTACCAGAACGAGCCGGATTTCGCCAGAAGGCAGCTGAATACGGGCGTACTTTCCTTCTCTACCGACCAAAGAGGCGGCGGCACCGGCACTTCGCACCAATTGACCACCTTTACCGGGGTGCATCTCTATATTATGGATTGAAGAGCCGAGTGGAATTTTCTCAAGCGGCAAGGCATTTCCAACCCGAATTTCGGCATCCGCGCCTGAGGTTAGTATATCACCGACTTGTATACCCACCGGAGCGAGAATATATCGTTTCTCACCATCCCGATAATGGAGAAGAGCTATGTGTGCAGAGCGGTTCGGATCATATTCAATTGCGGCGACTTTGGCGGGCACGCCAAACTTGTCCCGTTTGAAATCAATAACCCGATATCGGCGTTTGTGTCCGCCCCCGCGACGCCTGACCGTTAGGCGCCCGTTGGCGTTCCGCCCCGCCATCTTTTTGCTGCCTTTGACGAGAGACTTTTCCGGCTTGCTCCGAGTAATCTCTTCAAAGGTATAACCGGTCATAAACCGGCGACTTGGGGTCACAGGTGTATATGTTTTAGGCACTTTGAGTTCCTTATCTTCTTATCCTAACATGAGTTTGGAAAAAGAGCTTTCGTGCTGATCGTAGGGGCAAGATCGCCTCGCCCGTAACGTTAGGAGACCTAATCTCTACGAAAACGTTGACAGCTTCTTCACATTTGTTATATCAAACTCACGTTATCCTATATAGTTTCAAACACTTGGATAGTCGCGCCTGCTCTGAGGGTAATAATTGCTTTCTTCCAATGGGGTCTACGTCCACGCTGGTATCGCAACATTTTACCCTTCGGCTTACCCCGAACGCGCATTGTGCGAATTTTCAGGATATCCCCATGAATATCAAACAATTCTTCCGCAGCGCGACGAATCTGAGGTTTCGTAGCGTTTCGATCCACAACGAAAACATATTTATTAGCGTCGCGAAGAATCGTGCTCTTCTCTGTAATCAGTGGTTGTAATATAACCTGATAAACATCCTTCATCAGTCTTGTCCTTCTGCCTCAGAACCGGTATTGACGAACTTGGATTCTAATTTTTCGACAGCGTTCTCAGTGATTATCAACGTGTCATGCCACATCACTTGGTAAACATTGAGCGTATTCCATGTACAGACATTCACTTTCGGGATGTTCCTCACAGACAAATGGATATTCTGATTAGGTTCACCAAGGATGAGCAACACTTTGCCTTGTGCGTTTACAGATTTCAACATCCTCACTATGTCTTTCGTACGCGGACGCTGAAGCGTGAAGTCTTCAAGAAGAATACATTGCTGATTTTGGAACCGATCTGCAAGGGCGCTGTGAAGTCCAAGCCGGCGAGTGCGTTTGGGTGTATATTGCCGGTAGCTGCGAGGCTTAGGGCCAAATGCTACACCGCCATGAACCCGATTTGGAGCTTTCGCATGTCCAACTCGTGCTCTACCGGTTCCTTTCTGGCGATAGAGTTTTCTGCCACTCCCCTTCACGTCGCTCCGAGTCTTTGTTGATGCATTGCCTTGCCGCTGATTAGCAAGGTAGGCAACAACACACTGGTGAATGACCGGGGCGTTCACCTTAGCATCGGTGAACGCATCAGCCAATGCCTTTTCGCGAAGGATATCGCCTGAGCTATTGTGTACGTCTAAAGTTGACATCTTTGTGTATTCGCTTCCTCTCGGCAACCGTTGAACAGTCATTGCCGGTTATGCTTTGCGGGTTTTAGATGCCTTTTTAATCAGGAGTAGCCCATTAGGTGGTCCGGGAACAGCCCCTTTTACAACCAGTAGGTTACGTTCGGCATCGGCTTGAATCACAGGCAAATTTTGGATAGTATGCCGTTTAGCACCGTGGCGTCCAGCCATGCGCTTTCCTTTAAAAACGCGAGAAGGTGTTGCACTTGCACCGATGGAACCCGGACGGCGCAAGTCTTGTTCACCGCCGTGGCTCTTCTTACCACCAGCGAAGCCCCAACGTTTCACCACACCGGTGAAACCCCGCCCTTTTGAGGTGCCCGTCACGTCAACGAACTCGCCTACTGAAAAGAGGCTTGCATCAACGATATTCCCTACGGACACATTCTCAAGGCTCTGGACCCGAAACTCACGAAGCGCGAATGCTGGGTCTACCCCGGCTTTCGCGAAGTGCCCCCGCTTCGGACTATTCGTACGCCTCGCTTTCTGTTCACCGAAACCCAATTGAACTGCCCGATACCCGTCTTTTTCTTGCGTTTTAAGTTGGACAATTGGACAGGGCCCTGCTTGAATAACAGTAACAGGTATCGCTTTTCCTGATTCCTCAAAGACTTGCGTCATGCCGACTTTGCGGCCTATAATTCCATTAATCATTTTTTATCAACCCACTGCGTTTCACAAATCAAAATCAACGGTATTCATGCCGCGTGACATGAACCGCCGGGTATGCATGCGAATCAGAATGAAGGATATTCAGGTTTCCGTGCGGCATTCCCCGGAGTTTTAGTTAAGTTCAACTTCCTCTGGATGCTGATAGATAGCAGATATAAGTCCCTAAAAATCATACATATCTTCAGCCGCGTCAGAATTCAAAGCACACCACTGCGCAACATAGGGGAGCGGTGACCCGAATCAATAGCTAGAGAAGCGTTATTTTGACATCAACCCCTGCAGGCAGGTCCAACCGCATCAGATCATCAACGGTTTTAGGTGTCGTTTCTGAAATATCCAGTAGCCGTTTATGAATCCGCATTTCGAACTGTTCGCGCGATTTCTTATCTTTAAAGGTCGAACGTTGAACAGTATAGAGATGCTTTTTCGTCGGCAACGGGATCGGTCCAGAAACAGCCGCGCCTGTGCGTTTAGCCGTATCTGCGATCTGCTTTGACCACAGGTCCAACAACCGGTAGTCAAATGCCCTGAGCCGGATCCGAATTTTTTGAGTGTCCATCTTTTCGTATCGCCTTCATCAAGCAGGGAACGCTTCTTGCAGGAGGGATTTCACAATCCCGCTGCTTCTTTGTAAGAGCAAGACGCTCTGCTGATGCTTTAAAAGGGCGGAACTTATCGTTCTGCCCGATCTACATTACTCAAGAATCTTGGAGACAACACCAGCCCCGATTGTCTGTCCACCTTCTCTAATAGCAAATCGGAGTTGTTCCTCCATCGCGATCGGTTTAGACAGTTCAACGGTAATTTGTGCGTTGTCGCCGGGCATAATCATTTCGATGCCTTCAGGCAAGTTCATCTCTCCGGTCACATCAGTTGTCCGGAAATAGAACTGTGGACGGTATCCGCTAAAGAACGGATTGTGGCGACCACCTTCATCTTTTGTAAGAATGTAAGCCTCGGCTTCAAATTTGGTGTGTGGATTGACGGTCCCAGGGACTGCTAAGACTTGCCCCCGCTCGACTGCATTTCGGTCAATACCACGTACCAAGGCACCAATATTGTCGCCAGCCCGTCCCTCATCAAGGAGTTTACGGAACATTTCAACACCTGTGACAACAGTGCTTTGTGTTTCGCGTAACCCAACGATTTCAATGGTATCCCCAGTTTTAACGATACCTCGCTCGACACGTCCTGTAACAACCGTACCCCGTCCGCTAATCGTGAAGATATCTTCAATAGGCATTAAGAACGGTTTTTCAGTGTCGCGTACAGGTTCAGGGATGTAGTCATCAACGGCTTCCATGAGTGCTAGGATTGATGCGCATGCTTCGCTATTCGGATCACCGCCTCCCATCATTTCTTCATAGGCTTGAAGAGCAGATCCGATAACAACAGGTGTATCATCCCCTGGGAATTCATAGTCGCTTAGCAATTCGCGGACTTCAAGTTCAACGAGTTCTAGCAGCTCTTCGTCATCAACCATGTCTGCCTTGTTCAGGTAGACGACGAGGGACGGCACGTTCACTTGTCGAGCGAGTAATACGTGCTCACGAGTTTGTGGCATAGGACCATCAGCAGCGGACACAACAAGAATAGCCCCATCCATCTGGGCTGCGCCTGTAATCATGTTCTTGATATAGTCGGCGTGTCCTGGGCAATCAACGTGGGCATAGTGCCGATTCTCAGTTTCATACTCCACATGGGCTGTATTGATCGTAATACCACGCTCTTTTTCTTCAGGTGCCTTATCGATCTCGTCATATTCCATAACGTAATCTTCGTTTGCAAGTTTCGAGAGTACCATGGTAATCGCCGCTGTAAGCGTTGTTTTACCGTGATCAACGTGGCCAATTGTTCCAATATTGACGTGTGGCTTAGTCCTTTCAAACGTTTCCTTAGCCATTTTTGTCCGAGCTCCAATAAAATTGTGTTGTTTTGGGTATTGTAAACGCCGTTTCGAGTACTCTCATTAGAGACGTGCACTTCACATCTTAAAACCGCGTACCCCATTTCTATAAAGTAGCCAAACATCTGAGCGTATGGCAAACCGTTTCATTTACGCAAACACTGTGCCCGCTTAGAGGAAGAGCTAACACTCTTACAGCTCAGGCACATCCTAAATACTTAACGTTTCGCTGCTGAAATTAAGTCCTCCATTACACTGGTAGGAACTTCGTTATAGTGTGAGAATTCCATAGAGTAATTCGCTCTACCTTGAGTAAGCGACCTAAGCGTTTTGACGTATCCAAACATCTCTGAGAGCGGCACATCAGATCGGACGACCTGAATACGAGATTTGCCTTGTGCTTCCGTTTCACGTATTTGCGCGCGCCGGGCGTTTAGATCGCCAATCACTTTGCCGAGATATTCGTCAGGGACGATCACCTCAACATCCATAATCGGTTCAAGAAGCGCTGGTGTGGCAAGCTTCATCGCATCTTTGAATGCCATAGATCCGGCTATGGAGAAAGCCATTTCCGAGGAATCGACGGCGTGATACGATCCATCAACAAGTTTTACCGATACATCCACCACCGGATAGCCCGCCAGAACACCCGTGTTCATGGCATTCTCAATCCCCTTTTGTACCGCTGGGATGTACTCTTGCGGAATAACACCGCCCTTCGTTTCGTCTATGAACTCAAAACCCGTTCCTTTTTCAAGAGGTGCTACTTCAATGACAACGTGTCCGAATTGCCCTCTACCCCCAGATTGACGCACGAAACGTCCGACAGAGCTAACCGAGTCAAGAATTGTTTCCCGATAGGCTACCTCTGGATTCCCGACATTCGCTGACACATTAAATTCGCGTACGAGTCTATCAACAATGATTTCGAGGTGAAGCTCGCCCATCCCGGAAAGTAAGGTCTGCCCAGTTTCCGGATCTTGATGTACTTTAAAAGTTGGATCCTCTTCGGCAAGTTTCGAGAGCGCGAGATTCAACTTATCAATATCAGATTGTGTGCGTGGCTCAACAGCGATAGCCATTACTGGAAGCGGGAACACCATGGTCTCCAACGTAATATGCGCCTTCGGATCACAGAGCGTATCACCAGTTGCGAGGTCTTTTAATCCGATTGCTGCTGCGATGTCCCCGGCATAAACGGCATCATGTTCTTCACGTTTGTTGGCATGCATCTGCATCAAACGTCCAATCCGCTCATATTTACCAGTTTTACTGTTGTAGACAGTATCACCTTTGTGGAGAATACCAGAATAGACGCGGAGATAAGTGAGTTTGCCGACGTGCGGATCTGTCGCAATTTTGAACACCAGCGCGCAGAAAGACTCATTCTCATTAGCTGCTCGTACTTCCTCTTCCTCAGTCTTCGGGTGAAAGCCTATAACGGGGGGTACATCCGTCGGGGATGGCAGGTAAGAAACAATAGCGTCCAAGAGTGGCTGGATTCCCTTGTTCTTCAAGGCCGTTCCACAAAGAATTGGAACAATTTTGCCCGTGACGACCCCCTTACGGAGTCCTGCTTTAATTTCTTCCGGTGAAATATCAGCGCCATCCAAGTACTTGAGAAGAAGGGCTTCATCAGAATCTGCAATAGACTCCAACATCCGCTCTCTATATTCCAGGGCCATCTCTTCCATTTCTTTGGGAATATCCGTTTCCTGGATGAGGGAGCCGTCGCGCCCTGAGGCAGCGGCTACGTTCCAGACCTGCCCTTTCATCGAGATAAGGTCAACGATACCTGTAAACTGTTCAGCCGAACCGATTGGTAATTGCACAGGGATAGCGTTCGCGCCGAGCCGTTCCTCCATCATTTCGACAGTACGGAAAAAATCCGCGCCCGTTCGATCCATCTTGTTCACGAAAGCGATGCGCGGTATATCGTATTTATTAGCCTGTCGCCAGACGGTTTCAGATTGGGGTTCAACACCGCCCACCGCACAGAAAACCGCAACCGCTCCGTCAAGAACACGGAGAGAACGCTCAACTTCAACAGTGAAATCAATATGCCCCGGTGTATCAATAATATTAATATGGTGTTTTTTCCATTGGCAGGTTGTTGCAGCAGCAGTGATTGTAATACCGCGCTCCTGCTCTTGCACCATCCAATCCATCGTGGTAGTGCCATCGTCCACATCACCGATACGATAAACTCTACCGGTATAATACAAAATTCGCTCGGTCACGGTAGTCTTACCGGCATCAATATGCGCCATGATGCCTATATTTCGCATATGGGGCAATTCTAAGCGATGGGAGGTATATTGTTTTTTATCCGCCACGGTTGCGTGACTCCTATTGTGTTTTTAGTAAGTTGCGGTATCCAGGACCGCGCTTACGTTTTTACCATCGATAATGTGCAAAAGCCCGGTTCGCATCAGCCATCCGATGCTGATCCATCTTTCTACGGATTGCCCCGCCCTCGTTCCGCGAAGCCTCCAGGATTTCGCCTGCCAGGCGTTCAGCCATCCGCCTCTCACCGCGAGAACGCGCCGATTGGATGATCCAGCTGAAAGCCAGTCGTTGTTTCCGTTCCGCCTTTACATCAACCGGGACTTGGTAGGTTTGGCTACCGACCCGTCTCGATCGGATTTCTAACACCGGTTTGACGTTGTTAATTGCCTGCTTGAAAAGCGTAAAACCGTCTTCATTTGTCCGTGATTCGATGATCTGAAAACTCTCGTATAAGATGGCTTGAGCAGTACTCTTCTTTCCATCGAGCATGAGACTATTAATAAACTTTGAGACCAGTTTGCTATTGTAGGTCGCGTCAGGGTTAACGTCGCGCTTGGTAATGTTTCCGCGTCTTGGCATCAGGTATTCCTCCCGGGTTTAGCCCGGTTTGCGGGCACCGTACTTTGAACGCCCTTGGCGGCGGTTGTCAACCCCTGCGGTATCCAACTTGCCACGAACGATGTGATAGCGCACATTAGAAAGGTCTTTGACACGTCCGCCTCGGACTAAAACGACTGAGTGTTCCTGCAAATTGTGATCGATCCCCGGAATGTAACAGGTAGCTTCATAGCCAGAAGTGAACCGCACTCGAGCGACTTTACGTAAAGCCGAATTCGGTTTGTTGGGTGTTACCGTCTTGACCTGTAAACAGATACCGCGCCGCTGAGGACACTGCTGTAGGACGGGCGATTTCGTTTTCTTCCGATACCGCTTACGCGGTTTTTTGATTAACTGATTAATTGTTGGCATTTTGCACCTCCGCCACGCCATATCTAAGGTTTCTGAATTAAAAAAGCCCCACGCGGGGCATCGCAATTTCAGTAGAACAAATTAACGTTGAATGTCTAACACGACGTTAGAATGTTTCCGAATACTTGCCCCCGTTTCTATTAAAAGAGTGAATTAGGGTTTCCAAGATAAATATTATACAGTATGAATAAAGCTTTGTCAAATTTTTTTTCAAAAAAAGCTAAAAACATAAGAAATCCCGCAAATTACGTAGTTTTTAGCAATTTTCCACGTAGAATAACGTCTTGAACGCTTAAGTTCGCATCAACAATAACAACATCCGCTGCCTTCCCAGTCGCAATTGAACCGACCGATGTCGAGACACCTAAATTCTGTGCGGGTGTCAATGTTGCCATCGTCAATGCTTCTTCAATAGAATAGCCCCAGTTAATAACATTTCGGACACCTTCCATAAGTGTAATTGTCGCGCCCGCCAGACGCTCAGTCGGTTTACCAATATCAAGCCACATGGCTCCGTTACGGATGTATTTCTCAGTACTCCCGGCTTCAAAGGCAGTATCCTTCTCGGAAATCAGATCATCGCCGAGGCGGTAAGCAGCAATCTCAGGCAGGTACGTTGTCGAGGCCTGCCAGCTTTCAGAAGGTACCCCGGCCAGCTCCGTGCAATCTGTAATTAATCCAACTGCGTGAATTCCTTTCCGTTGAATCAAATAGCTGCCCCAAAAAGGATGGACATGATGTTCGTCAACAATGAGTTCGGCATGAATATGTGGGTGGTCGAGAACGGCTTCAATAGCGCCAAGGACCCGGTGGTGCATACCACTCATGCCGTTGTAGGTATGTGTGGCGCGCGTCACACCAGCCTCAATAGCTGCTATTGCTTGTTCATAAGTCGCATTTGTGTGCCCCATAGCGATGATAATGTCATTATAGGCATCTGCCCCGTAGGTTGCAAGGTGTTTGATAAATTGTAGGTCTTCATCGTTTTCAGGTGCTACGGAGATGACTTTCAAGGTACCATCAGAAGCCGCCCACATGGCGTGGAATTCTTCAAAGTTTGGCGGGGTAATGTATTTTTCGTTCTGCGCCCCGTTTTTCGCGAGGCTCCCGAACTTCCCTTCGACGTATGAACCTAAAATCTGCGAACCGTCCACCACTGGCTCGTCAGCGACGTGCGCGATAGCCGTCAAAGCGTCGTTAATCTGCTCCATACTCCCGGATGAAATACCTAACACCAACGAGGTAACGCCATTTCGGGCATGCGCACGAGCAATTGTAGCGACATCTTCAACATCGCCAGTCATACTATCACGGCCTCCCCCGCCGTGTACTAGGCCGTCAATTAACCCGGGAATGACAAGACAACCAGAAGCATCAAGCGTCTCGCCGGTTGGCTGCAGCGCATCTGTTGTTATGATTGAAATGATGTCCCCTTGAATAACGAGACTGCCCTGTCCGTAATGCGCTGGGGTATAAATATCACCGTTTACAATTGTCAGTGTTTCCACCATATCTCCAAAATGCTTTAAATTTCGTTAGATTTGTCCGGACACCCACAAAATACTTTGTGCCAGAAATCGCAGGAAGGGAAGACTTCAAGATCTTTCTTTTGCCCTCCTGAAGTATAGCAGACACGCCCTGTTATGCAAGCGTGCCCATGCCACTAGTTCTGAGTGTTCCCTCGTCCGACCCGTCAACAAAACAGCTATATCTTCGCGAAGTGATAGATTTTTGTAAAGACTTCCGTAGCTGTCGAACGCCGAGATGCCCGCCAGAATTGGATATTCGGTATTTAAAGACTTCCACGCCTTCTTTCTAAAAACAGAAAGCTATAAGGATAAGGATTTCTCTCATCAGGTCCGCCGTCAATACGTTTTACTTCTTCCCACGCAGTGCTGTCAAACTCCGGGAAATAGACATCCCCTTCAAATGTAGCATGAATCTGTGTGAGGTAGAGGCGGTTTGCGTGCGGCAAAAAAGCTTCATAGATAGGTGCCCCACCACATATCATGAGTTCTTCCTCCGCCTTACAAAGTTCAAGAACGTCTGCTACTGAATGTGCAACGCTACATCCCTTGGATGCTTTGTAAGTTGCGTTTCGCGTGAGGATGATATTGTGTCGTTTTCCCAAAGGTCGTTTGAGTGTTTCAAAAGTTTTCCGTCCCATAACAACAGGTTTGCCGACCGTCATGTCGCGAAAATGCCGTCGGTCGGCGGGCATCTGCCAAGGGATCTCAGGGCCGTTACCGATCAGTCTATTTTTATCTATCGCTGCAATCATTGAAATTAACATTTAGGGTTCTATTTCGATGTCTCGTTGTCCGGCTTCTATGCCACTGATGACGTGTTCAGAAAACTGGGTGACTGTTTCTATCGACATACGAGGAACAAGTTTTATCTGCCCTTCACGTTTCCATTCAATATCGAATTCTCTTATCTCCACAAGTGCATCAACTCCCTTGAGAACAACTTCCGCATCGGTTTCAAGATGTTCAGCAAGTTCTTTGAGGCTTAAAGGTTCCTCAATGTGAAAGGTGAGTACCTCCATCCAGAGCGACATGCCAAGCCGCCGCGTGAAATCGGATATATTCTTATTTGTACCGGCGAGATGGGTGATCGCCGCGAAGCAGTAAGCAGCATGATGGGGATAGTTCATTATAATCTCTTCAAGTTTCTCAAAAGCAAAACAAATGAGAAACGCTGCTTCCTCCGGCGGTGTTAATTCCTCGATATCCAGATGGTTTCCGTTCTGTTCTAAACTGTCAATGTTAATTCGTGGTTCTTGCGCCATTTTGTCACCAGTGGTATCGCATAGATAAGCGTGCTAAACAATCAGCTTGGCACGGATCGCTGCGTGGTGTTGATAATTCTCTAACTGGATGTGTTGCATCTTGAAGGCATCAATCGACTTGATCTTTGGATTCAGTTTGAGGCGCGGAAGTGAATAAGGGCTCCGTTTCAACTGAGTTTTGACGGCTGCAAAGTGTTCATGGTAGATGTGTGCATCCCCTAAAGTGTGGATGAATTCATAAGGCGTAAAGCCTGTTATCTGCGCGACCATGTGTAATAGCAGCGAATAGGAGGCGATGTTAAACGGGACCCCCAAGAACATATCGCAACTGGGCTGATACATCTGTAACGACAGTTTACCATCTGCTACGACGAATTGGAAACACATATGGCAGGGTGTCAGTGCCACCTCATTTAATTCTGCTGGATTCCACGCTGTGACAATATGTTTACGGCTATGCGGGTTCGCCTGAAGTTGTTCGATGACTCTGGCTAACTGATCAATTGTCCCCTTCTCTGTTTTCCACCTACGCCATTGGACACCGTAGATCCTTCCGAGGTAACCATCACGTCCCCATGCTTCAGCGTTTGCGTCCCAGATGTGCGTACCAAGTTTTTGAAACTGCTCGACATGGTCATAGCCGCGGAGGAACCCCAGAAGTTCAGCTTTTACGGACCGGAAGGCGAGTTTTTTGGTGGTCACAGCAGGAAACCCGTCTTCCATATTGTAGCGCATTTGCATGCCGAAGAGTGCGCGGGTTACGCCGTTTCTCCCCTCTCTATCAGCCCCGGTATATAAGACCTGTCGAAGCCCATCAATATACTGTTTCATCAAACTTCTTGGGTGTGGAAACCCCCGTCTTTAAGGCGGGTAGGCATACGACTCCTTTTTTAGGATAAGGAGCTGCGGTTTTTTCGCCTACATCTACTGCCCTGTACTACCAAACCCGCCACGAGAGGGCGCGTTCATCTGTTCAACCTCGTTCCATTCTGCTGTATCCACACGCACAAAAACGGCTTGGGCAATCCGAGTCCCTCTTTCAACATTCACAACTTTATCCGTGAAATTGTAAATCTGAATTTGCAGTTCGTCTTCTTCACCACAATAATCGTTATCGACGATGCCTACGCCCTGTGGCAGCATCAAGCCGAATTTTCGGGGTGTGCTGCTTCGCGCACAGACCATTAACATATAACCGGGCGGCGTTTCAACGATGATGTTCGCTGGAATGAGAACGATGGATTGCGGCAGAATCTCTGCAGATTTCCTGCAGATTAAATCAAACCCAACGGAGCCCCCGGTTTCATATTTCGGTAACGGGAGGCTTTTGTCTATACGTTTAATGTTAATTTTCATAGACATTACGGGACTGCGACCCCTGCTACGTTGCATCCCACGCGATAAAGGGAGGTGCTCGCAGTGATAAAAAGGCTTGTCCAGTCATCACCGCCCCATGCCAAATTGGCAGCGCGTTCTGGGACAAGAATAATTCCAAGATGCGTTCCATCGGGTGCAAAAATCCAAATTCCATCGGGGCCGGTTAGATAGACATTTCCGAGCGTATCGACTTTCATCCCGTCAGGCTTGCCGTTGTCTCCCTCTTCTTCACCGAAGACGCGACCCTTCGCAAGGGTGCCGTCGGATAGCACATCGAATGCGCGGATATGCATACGTTCAGTGTCATTGATATAAAGGATAGATTCATCAGGCGAAAAGCAGAGGCCGTTGGGTCTGTCAAAGTCATCAACGAGAAGCGTCAATGTGCCTCCGTTAGGGGATAGGCGATAAACCCCGTGAAAATCAAGTTCTTTCTCTGACTCGACCCCGTACGCTGCGCTTAACCCGTAAGGCGGATCCGTGAAATAGATGCTACCGTCAGACTTTACAACAACATCATTAGGACTATTCAACCGTTTGCCTTCATAATGGGAGGCGATTGTGATGACCTGCCCATCCGCCGTTGTCCGAGAAACCCTCCGGTTCGCGTGTTCACAAGCAACGAGGTGTCCGCCTTTATCATAAGTCAAGCCGTTTGATTTTCCGGATGGATCGCGAAAAACGGTCATCCCAGCGTCTGCGTCCCACCGGCGCATTTTATTCGCGGGAATATCGCTAAACAGCAGAAACCGCTCTGTCGCGTGCCAAAGAGGCCCCTCAGTGAATTGGCACCCCGTCGCCAGTTGTTCAATAATCGCCTCAGCATCAATTAACGCTAAAAGCCGTTCGTTGCGTACGTCAAGTACCATATTTTTCCTTTTTGGGTATTCGGTAAAAAAAAACGGACTTACGCAAAATTGAGATGAGACACATATCTTGCAACCATGCCATGGGATCGGTGCGGTTAAAAATTGCACCTACCAATCTTTTCGTGCGTAAGTTCTATGTAATTTCGCTTGACTTTTTCCTGACCCTATGGTATCCTAATAAAATAGGGATATCCGAAGTCTTAAACGTGCCTGGGGCGACTCGAACGCCCGACCTTTAGCTCCGGAGGCTAACGCTCTATCCAACTGAGCTACAGGCACATAATTTTTCGCGTAGGGAACATTGTGTAGACGAACCAATTTGGACCCACATATATCTTTAGAAATATTTTAACAAATTTAGTGTCTTTTGTCAAATTTTTTCGCAAAAAATCTAAGGAGGAAGATTACGGTGCAACATAAATTTAAGAAACTCTCGGTCCTTGCTGTTTTGGTTGTTTTTCTGTTTAGCTTTGCTCCAGATATTGTAGAGAGCCGCCGCGGCTCTGGAGGGGGGCGGAGTTATAGTAGTGGCCGGAGTTATAGCCGCAGCACCAGTCGGCGGAGTTATACACCGCGTCGCTCTTCTACCAGATCTTATAGCCGGTCTTCTACAAGTAGAAGTGCCACAAGCCCACGCACCTCAACATCTCGTACAACACGCAGTACGGGGAGCAGCTACAGCAGGGGCAGCACATCCAGAAGCACGAGTACGCGTCCGAGTGCTGTGGCACGTCAGCGGCAAACTGCGACGAACCGTTCCAGGGTTACGCAGGGTAACACATCAACACGAAACACGACTGCGACACGGAATACCACACGTAGGCAACAACGGCAAGTGACAGCACAAAACCGGAAGCAGGTGCGGCAGCTAAAGGCAGAAAACCGTAGTTTGAAACGCCAAAACCGGGTAGCGAATCGTCAAACTGCCCGTGCCCGCCGGGAGCAGCGAGAAGTTATCAATGTCAATAACTTTGGTGGCTACTACCCTATGATGGGATATTCAACCTACAGTCTGGCTGCGTCCATGGCGTTTAACAACCTACTATTCGGTATCTATTTCCACGACCACTACAACCACGCCATTCGCCACAGCTACTTGTGGCACTATCATCACCGAGATTACGATCGGTCACATTGGAGTGCCGAAAAGCAGGCGGAATATGAACGTTACAAGGCGTACTACGAGAGTCAAGGTATTGAACCCAATCCGAAGTATGTAGACCCTGGTACGAATGCTGACGAAAATTACACTGCGAGTTATGTGGAAGAAAATCCAGATAAATTTTATGGAGAAAACGCAGAATTTTTCACTGTTGAGGAACTTCCAGACGAGGAGGCACTGAAAGTAGAACTCCTCGCAGCTGCTGAAAACACGCCTTCAGTGACAGCATCCACTTCCACAACCTCCTCGACACGTGCACCACCCACACGCACCGTTGTCGTCGAAAAGAAGACTTCAGGTGCAACATGGTTTTTCCTCATCTTCGGCAGTATCCTTGTCGTTGGTGTGGTTATGTTGCTGATGTATAACAAAGGCTATTTTTAGGTGGTCCGATGGCATTATTTGGTAGAAAAAACGGAAAAGCATTATTCGGCGGGCGAAAAGATGCTGATACAAAAAAAATAGAACGGCATGAGCTCGTCGACATTCCGATTGACAGCATGATTGAACTCTCGGACATCATCACGTATGAGGAGACGGGCGATACTTCGCGCGCCTTCAAACTTGTTACCCGAAAGAAGTATGAAGGTGAGGCACTTCGTCGCTATATGTACCATATCCGGGATGCTGAGGAAGAGGTTGTGATCGGGGTTGACCATGTAGCCGGAACGAAGGAGGATTACGAAATATCCCGATGGATCGTCGACGACGAATGTGAAATCGGCGATCCCTTGCCAAACGAGATGACCCTTTATTTTCCTGACCCGGATAACGAGCAAGCCGACATCGCCGTGGAATACAGCCGCCAGGACGTAGTACCCGCAACCCTCACGGTTACTGATGCTGAAGGGCAAAAGAAATTTGAGGTCGAACTCCACGAATACGTCGCCAGTGAAGATGAATTTATGTCTATTGAGCTCTGCGGAGACTGGCTAACCTTTTATGTCGGTACGATGATTCGCCGCGCCGACATAGAAATCTATCCGGTGTATGAACCGGAACCGGCACGCAAGTAATTGAGGGCGGTGAAAGGACTTCTTAACACTCCCAGGTTTCCTTTCGGCTGTGTCCATCCCCATAACGCTCGTGCGAACGTCAAAAAAGGTGTTGCCAAAAAGGTATTTTTTGTGGTAGAATTCACCTGTCGCGGTGGGATACACCGAGACGGAAAACGCTTGTGGAGTTTCTGTAGGTTTCCCTCCACAATGGAGGCACGACATGACGAAACAAGAATCCCACGCCTTTCGGCAGGAGTACCAATAAATATTTCTTGTAGGTGTGAGGTCTCCCAACCCATAGGGACAGGAGCCCTCGCCCTTACGAGCATGCGACCCCGGGATGAAGAGGCTTGGAATACCCCCTCCTCTTAATAAAGACAGCAGGAGATAATAGCGTGCGGCTGTTCTGCCATGCCCTACAGCTGAAATTCCTGAAATTCAAACGCGTTCTCAATATGCTCAAGGCGCAATAACTTAAACTTATATGACAAGTGGATACCGATAACATCGAAACGGCAGGGGGCATCCCAGAAATTTTTTGATTGTAGATACGCCAGGGCTATCTTGGAAATCTGCTTCTGTTTTTGTTTCGTTACGGAGGCTTGGGGCACCCCAAATTTGAGGCTCCTCCGCGTTTTTACTTCCACAAAGACGATAAATTGTCCATCTTTAACGATTATATCGATTTCCCCGCGCCCTGCCCGATAGTTCTGGGCTAGGATTTTACACCCGCGTGCCTTCAAATGCTCGACCGCCAATGACTCTCCAATCTTGGCAACATTTAAACGTGATTGGTCCATGTACGCTCTCCATTCGTAGACCAAGTAGGCATCTTAGAAAGGCAGTTCAATTTGATCATCGGGGAGGAGTTTAAAGGTGTGTCTATGAATATCGGAAGCACCAAATTCTGCAATTGCTTGTCGGTGTTGTGAGGTTGGGTATCCTTTATGTTTGAGGAACCCGTAGTTCGGGTAAGCGGAATCCAACGCAATCATGAGTGTATCGCGCGTGGTTTTGGCGATAATGGAGGCTGCGGCGATAGAAGCACTTCGGCTATCGCCCTTTGGAATCGCCTTACCGGGGATATCTATCTGCGGGAGATATAGACCGTCAACGAGTAGATAGTCAGGCTGCAGTGTGAGATTTTCAACGGCTTCCTTCATCGCCAATAGGGTGGCATTAAGGATATTTAAACGGTCAATCACATGATTATCTATGGTAGCAACCCCGACTGCTACAGCGACACGGTGGATTTCGTCACAATGTCGATCCCGTTGCTTTGGAGACAACTGTTTTGAATCATTTAGACCGTCAAGTGAACAATCAATGGGTAGGATAACAGCAGCAGCAGTGACGGGCCCAGCCAATGCGCCTCGGCCTGCCTCGTCAATGCCCGCGATCTGTTTATATCCGTTTTGCTGACAAGCGCGTTCAAAAACGTTCATTTCTATGAGGCTTTTGTCTGCGTTCCTTGACGCGCGCGGCTCTCCCCGTGCGATCGCGCAAGTAATACAATTTCGCGCGGCGGACGGCCCCGTATCGGACCACCTGGATACTCTCAATATTCGGTGAATGGAGCGGGAATGTCCTTTCACTTCCAGCACCGAAAGCAACGCGGCGGACTGTAAATGTTGCCCGTAATCCACCGTGTGCCCGACGAATAACAGTACCCTCGTACGTCTGAATACGTTCCTTCTGCCCCTCACGGATACGGGTGTTTACCTTGACAACATCCCCAGGCCCAAACTCAGGAATATCACTTTTGAGATATTGGCTTTCAACCGATTCAATCAAATTCATCTATAATTTCTCCTTACGTAGCGGACGTTTCGTCACGTCTTAAGATCGGCTGGCAAATGGGATAAAAAATAAAGAGCTTCTACTTCTATTTATTTAACCAGCCCTTCCGTTTTGAGAATAGCGATATCTTCTTCACTCAACTCCAACTTCTGGAGCAGATCTGGACGGAGCTTCGCGGTGCGTTTGAGTGCCTCTGTATACCGCCATTTTTCAATATTTTTATGGTTCCCACTCAGAAGGACTTGGGGAACACTCATTCCCCCAAACTCGGTAGGTCGAGTATAGTGGGGATGGTCAAGCAAGTCATGGCTGAATGAATCAACGTGTGCGGACTCGTAATCGCCAAGCGCGCCGGGCAGTACACGACCAATGGCATCAATTAAAACCAGTGCAGCAATTTCCCCGCCACTGAGAACATAGTCCCCAATAGAAAGTTCCGTTGTAACCAGCCGGTGCCGCACCCGATCATCAACGCCTTTGTACCGTCCACACAAAAGAATAAGATGCGATTCCAAAGAAAGCGATTCTGCGCATGCCTGCGTCAAAGGTACACCTTGTGGTGTCAAATATACAACATGCGCCGTTTCCTGCGTGTTCAACGCCGTAATTGCAGCAAAGATAGGCTCCGGTTTAAGAATCATGCCCGCGCCCCCGCCATAAGGATAGTCGTCAACCGACTTGTGCCTGTCTGTCGCCCAATCGCGAAGATTATGGAGGGTGACGGTGAGTTTATCGGCATCCTGAACGCGTCTGAGGATACCTGTTTTTAACGCTGGCGCGAGTATCTCTGGAAACAAGGCGAGAACATCAATCTTCATTTTTGAAATAGGTTTTCAAGCGACCCCCTACCTTCTTTACTGATGCGTCTACCTCGCGTAGGAAACGAAATGCCTATGGTTCCTCTAATCTTGGGGGTTCAATCAACTCAAGCATAACCTTTTTATTCGCTTGCAATCCTGCTGTATAGAGAACACTTCTTATCGCTTTAAGAGTCCGTCCATATCTACCAATGATTTTTCCTAAATCTTCCTCCATGACAGTCAACTCAACGATAACCACCGTCTCGCCAGTTATTTCCTGGACCACCACCTGATCGGGGTAATCGACGAGAGATTTTACGATGTATTCAATCAAATCTTTGAACATAGTACACTTTCGGATTTCAGTAGATGTATCTGTTCCCTGTCTCTTCGGAATTTTTTGAAAGAGCTATTACTCTTCTTCGTCAGATTCAGGTGTTACTTCGCCGGGTGCTGCTTCAGTGAGCAAGCTGCCGGTTTCCTCTGCAGCGGATTGTGTGGCATCGGTTTGTACGTCCTGCGTCTCAGTAGCCTCTTCGTCAACGATAGCCGCCGGCATCGGTTTCCCTAATTTTTCATATTCAAATTTCATTAAGATTCCGCGTTTAGAAAGCAGACGTTTCGCCGTGTCAGTGGGTTGTGCGCCGCGCCTTAACCACTTTAAAGCCTTCCCTTCATCGATGAAAATATCTGCCGGATCCGTTAGCGGGTTGTAATAGCCGAGACGGTCTAAAAATGCGCCGTCCCTTTGTGCACGTGCATCAGCTGCGACGAGTCGATAAAAAGGACGTTTCTTTCTACCGTGTCGTTGTAATCTAATTCTAACTGCCAAAAAAATACCTCCTGGTGGTGTTCACGCCGTGTCTACAGAAAGGTAGCGATTTCAGGTCGTGCCTAGCGTTATCTACGGCGTCTCCGTTTTCGGGGCTTTCTTGCTTTACGTTTCTGACCGGGAAGTGCTCCCATTTTTCGCCCCATCTTTGTATTTAAACCGGCTCCCATTTGCGGCAATCCCATCGCCGCTTGCTGGTTCAACATACGATTCATCATCTGTAACTGTGAAATCAGCATGTTCACCTGATTTACTGTTGTTCCACTCCCTTTGGAAATGCGAAGTTTCCGACTTCTGTCCAACACCCGCGGATTTTTCCGTTCTTCACCCGTCATCGACTGAATGATCGCTTTCGCCGTCTGCAAATGGTTCTCATCGGGTGTCAGATTCTTAATAGGCAACTGATTTTTAAAGGGCATGAGCTCCATGAGTTGATCCAAGGGTCCCATATTTTTGAGCTGCTCGAGTTGTGTCAGAAAATCGGTAAAGTCTAACCCTTTATTGGCTGTGAGTTTCCGTTCAAGTTCTTTCGCTTGATCTTCACTGAAAACTTCCTCGGCTTTCTCAATCAAAGTTTGGAAATCACCTTGTCCGAGTATACGTGAAGCCATCCGTTCGGGATGGAATTCTTCCAATGCGGCTGCTTCAATTTTTTCTCCGACCCCAATAAATTTGATCGGTTTGTACGTAATATGCCGGATTGAGAGCGCGGCACCCCCGCGGGCATCGCCATCCATTTTCGTTAGGATCACGCCATCAATGTCCAAATCGTTGTTGAAGTTTTCAGCAACATTTACAGCATCCTGCCCTGTCATCGCATCAACAATAAGTAGGACTTCAGAAGGATGCACACGTTCCTTAATCTGCCGAAGCTCACTCATTAACACATCATTAACGTGTAAACGTCCAGCAGTATCAATAATAACGCAGTTGTGTCCCCGTGCCAAAGCCTCCTTGACCGAGGCCTCTGCGATCTCAACCGGCGAAGGCTCTGTACCCATCGAAAACACGGGTGTTTCCGTCTGTTCACCAAGGACATGGAGCTGCTTAATAGCAGCAGGACGATACACATCAGCGGCAACGAGCAACGGTTTACGTCCATCTTTACGAAACTTAAGGGCTAATTTCGCTGCTACCGTTGTTTTACCGGCCCCTTGCAGCCCAACAAGCATCACAATTGTAGGTCCACTCTGCGCAATGTTAATCTTCTCAGCCTTGCTGCCCATCAGCTCAGTCAGTTCTTCACCAATAATTCGGGCAATCTGAAGTTCAGGTGTAAGGCTGCCGAGGACCTCCTGACCGAGAGTCCTCGCCTTAATCTGCTCTATAAATTCACGTGTGACTTTATAGTTAACATCTGCTTCTAAGAAAGCACGGCGCACCTCGCGCAAGGTATCGGAGATATTGCTCTCCGTGAGTTTCCCTTGTCCCCTGATTTTTTTTAGGGTGCCTTGTAACCTATTACCTAAACTCTCAAACATTGTCGATACCTTATTTTATAGAACTACCTGTGTTCAAGTTATGTAATTATCAGTCTGTTTTTGGAACGATATCAAAGCGCGTTTGCCCCGTATACGTAACTTTTGATTTCTAAAGTTACACACGAACTTCACACTTTAACTATAGAATTATAGCAAACTTAACCCGTGATGTCAAACTTTTTTTTTACCTTGACAGAAATCGGTGTGCATGGTAAAAATATATCATGAAAATAACGCCTCTCACACAACACTACAGGAAACTTGTAATTGACAAGCCGAATTTACAAACCCTATCCTGCAAACCCTTTATCCCCGTTATCTGTATTTTAGCCGCATTGTCTTGCGGATGCCAAGGCGAAACGTTTAATTTTGACGTGGGCAGCGCCAGTTCAGAAATCATAGAAAAATCAGGTGAGTTAACAGAAAACGAGATCTGGGATGGACGCATCTATATTACCGGCACCGTTATCGTTCCTGAAGGTGTCACACTGACGATCCGTGCAGGGACTATCGTGGGCTTTGAGCCCACAGATATCCCGAGCCAATTGATCGTACGCGGCGAACTCTACGCCGAAGGCTCCCACGAACGAATGGTCGTTTTTGGATCTTTAGGAAAACAGCGAGAACCTCAAAAAGCAACAGAAGTGGAGGTACCCTCACCTAAGACAATGGGAATAGGACAAATGCGTGGTGGGGCTTCGGTGGTAGAGACGGGCAGCAAACAGCAAACTATCGCTGCCGATCCGCCGAAGGCAGGCGATTGGGCAGGCATTCAGATTGCAGCTGAAAGTCTAAACAGCCGTCTGACATACTGCCGCATTCAACATGCAACGACCGGTATTACATGCCTAACAGATGCTGTGCGGATCGAGAGATGCCTCATTAGTGAGAACAAAATAGGGGTGCTCACTGAAAATGCCAGACCCGCTATTACAGGCAACGAATTTAATAGAAACGGCACAGGTTCCCAATTCCGCGGGAGTTCATCGCCAGATGTAGAATACAACGAATTCACTGCCAACAATTACGGAATTATATGCGAAGGCGACTCCCGGCCTCGCATCCAATATAACATTCTCCGGGCGAACTATGAGAATGCTATCGGCTGTTATTCTGCTGCTTCACCAGAAATAGTCTCCAACAATATTACGATGAATGTCGGCTGGGCAGTCTACGATGGCGGTAGGCTCCGAGATAACTTTATTCAGGGGAACAAACAGGTCGGCCCCAACATAATAGAGCTCGGTATCGGAACACAGAGCGATCAGTTTTACGGCGTAGACGAGACATTTGAACCGAGAAACGCTCCGGTAACAGAAGCCGGGGTGCCACGAGAAAATTTTTAGTAGGACATCAACATAATGACTCGCCTCAAAGCCTACTTGGAACTTATTCGCTATCCACTCTTCGCGATTCCGATTGTCGCCACACTTCCAGGGGCACTCATTGCGAGCGAAGGACGTTGGACATGGCGCGTTGCCGCCACGCTCTTGATTGCACTTTGTGGCTACTTCGCTGGAATGATAAAAAATGATTACTTTCACCATGAAACCGACAAGCACAGCAATCCAGAGCGTCCGCTTCCGTCACAACGGCTGACACCGCGACAAGCGATTGTACCGGCGAGTGTTATCTACGGGCTATGCGTCATTGGCGGTTTCTATTTGAATAGCAAAGCTGGTTTGTTGGTAATGGGCTTAGTCGCAATTTCACACCTCTATAACGCTATTTTCAAAGCGAAAGGCATCTTAGGCAGTCTCACACTGCCCGTCGGTATCGGGCTGCTGAGCGTTTTCGGTGCATTAGCAGTGAGTGGGACTGTGCCACGATTGGTGTGGTATGCCTTTGCTGCGACAACACTTTATGACTTAGGCACACATATCACGACGACTTTCAAAGACCTCTCACGGGACAAAGAACTCGGCATCCTAACAACGCCGCTTCAGATAGGCATTCGCCCAGCACTACTGCTCTCGGCCCTCGCTACGGTTTTGGCGTTTACTATTGCGTTCCTACCCTATCGGTTGGAACCTGATATTCAGAAGCTATATATTGTTTGGGTAACGTTGGGCATCATCGCGACCGTTGGGACTCGGATTTCACTTTACCTTCAACCGACGAATGAGAAAAACGGTTATTTCGCGTTGAAAGGTTCAATGATAGGTTCAATTTTCTTTTTTCCGTCTCTCATTGGGGCGCAGGTCTCTATCGTTGTTTCCACGGCTATCATTGTGCCGTTGTTGTTAGTGACACTATTTCTGTTAAGAACGGCGCGCCAAGAGGTTTAAGGCGCGGTAACTGAGGATCGCCCACCCGGCGATCGCACCGAGGTTAACTCTCAAAAATGAAAAATATTGTTCTACTGATTACCGATACCTTTCGGTATGACAATTTAGGCGAACGGGCAAGCCGTCCGATTCGCACACCGATGCTCGATAAATTTGAGGCAGATCGGGCAACTGCTATCGACAAATTCTACATGAGCAGTTTCCCGACGGTACCCCACCGCACAGATATTATGACGGCAACGGTCGGGTGGCCCCACTATCCGTGGCAGCCTATTGATCTGAGCGGACGGAGCAGCATCGCGCAACTCCTGAGCGAGCAAGGATACGCCACGCAGATCATTTGTGACACCCCGCACCTATTCAACGTACGGTTTCAGCACTGTTTCCATGCAGCTTTCCAGCATCGTGGGCAAGAGGGGGACAAACCGCTCCTCCACCTCAACGATGAAATAAGAGTCGTTATGCCGAACGAGAAAACGCGACCGCATCCCTCATATCGCGGGCATACCTTACCAAACACGCACCGGTGGACGAACCGCTACTATCAGTACGAATCAGAGACGTTCTCCGGCAGGACCTCCGAAACGACGATTCGGTGGTTAGAGGAGAATCACCAAGCGGGGCCGTTCTTCCTCTGGGTAGATTTCTTCGACCCGCACGAACCCTGGGATCCACCTGAATATCTCGTTAAACGCTACGATCCGGACTATACGGGACCACCGATGCTACACCCGAACTACGGCCTATCCTCGCGCTTTACGGATGCCGAACTCCACAACCTCTGGGCACACTACGCCGGTGAAGTGGAACTCATCGACAGGCATATCGGCCGGGTCCTGCAAAAAGTAGAAGATTTGGAATTGTGGGACGATACCCTCGTTGTCGTACTATCCGATCACGGGATGTCCATCGGCGAACATGGTCGAACGGGTAAATCTAACATCGATCCTGAAGATTCACGCTACTGGCCAACCTACCCTGAAATTAATCATGAGATGTTTTTAATTGCTGGCGGGGACGTTCCACGCGGACAACGCCTCGACCTCATCGCGCAACCGATGGATATTATGCCAACCCTCTGCGAATTGGCAGGGGTGCGTTTGGATCCACCGAAACCGTTCGAAGGCCGTTCTTTTGCAAAGGCACTCCTTCAAGGCGACACACAGCATAGGGAGTATGCGGTAACGGGGTGCCACATCGCTGCCCGGGATGACAGCGTACCCCGCCAAGCGACAACACCCTTCCTCGTCACGGAGCGCTGGGGATATGCACCTGTCGGTGAATACGGTAGACCGGAACTCTTTGACTTACCATCAGATCCATTAGCGGAGAACAATATCGCTGCGGATAATATGGAACTCGTCAAGGAGCTCCATGAAATGTTTATGTCACACCTTACGGAGCATAACGCCCCTGAGAAGTTCCTTGATCTCTGGAAAGAAGAACCTTCTGGCGACGGGCGGGGCAAATGGTCAATTGACTATCCTGATGAGTCGTCGGTGTAGAGCCTTCAATAAACGTTAGCGACTAATATAGGTTAAAATATCACGAAACATCTTTTTTGGGCAAGGTGTTTTGGCGGTTGGATGCTTTATTGCGGGGGAGGTGTTAAAGTGCTTTCAAGCGAGAGGCTACCCTTGCAGGAACCCCTCGCGTTGCATTGCACTTGCAGTATTGAGCGAAATTGACTCTTTCGCACTAAGGAAATTCTATTCCCTGTTTTCGGCACATTTTGCGGATCTTGTTAATCGCACCCCCTACCTGTTTCCCGTTTCGTGTAATACCGAAGAGGTGTTGACTCACAACACGCCGGGAGATGCCCAGAATATAGCCAATCTCTTCTTGGGTTTTACCTTGGTAGAAGTAGAGTTGGGTGCACTCGGCTTGGCGGGGCGTGAGGTCATTTGCGATAATCTGATGAATTTGCGCTAAGACCGCTTGACGTTTGAGACGACGGGCTGTCATATATCCGTCATCACAAAGATAATCTTCTGTCGTAAATTGATCGAAATATTCCGGTGGAACCGGAATTTCCCAAAATTCAGGATTAAATTTGGGCATAGATAGAGTGACTCCTCACGTGTGAGGCGACTGCGCCTATGCCATTTCAATCAAATCATCAAGAATGGGCAGAGGCACCATCGCCGGCGACTGCATGTCTTTAGATGAAGTGTAGCGTGGTTTAAACGTAGCATAATGGGTACCTCCTTTTTGGCTCTGTTTGTAATTTAGAGCGTTTTCGTTTAAGGAATGAGATGCTGCCGCCGTACGGTTGAGAACTTAGGCAATCGTATAGGTTAGGTTTCCCAAGCCTTATGCGTGTCTCAAACATTGGGCGAAAACATGATTTTACCGAAAACCCTCGTAATTTGGAACGGTTGAAAAATTAACAACATGTTGGCAAATATTACGTTTTGCTAAGGGCACAGAACAGTATAGCAAAAGATAAAAAAATATGCTATGAAAATTTGGTGTGAGCTGTTTTCAAGGTAAAAAACGGCACCTATAGAAAATAAGGGACAGAGGGGTTTCAACCCCCCGTCCCTTTCCAAAGCGTGTGACACTGCGTATCACACCACAAGGGTGTAACACTAAGTGTCACACCTCCTCTGGTTTGCTAACATAACAAATACCTCCTTTTTCCGCGATACAGCGGTAATAGGATACCATCGTCATTAAAAAAATGACAATGATTCGTTTATACACATTTTCGGATGCACTTTTGGGTGTTTTTTTGAAAAAAATTAGAGCTATTTTTTGAGGAAAATTAGCTGGGTTAGGAAACCGCGCATATCGAAAGGTGTGAGAATTGGCGAGGTTAGAAACCCCGCCACCTATTTTGGGGAATATTATAGAAAATCAGAAAATTCGCTCTTCCTCATCAAAAAACACGCCAAGAGGGGTACTGAGTCGTGGAGATGTAGACGCTTCGTCTATTGGCGTGTCGACTTCCCATTCGCTGCATTCAATGCCCATAGTGTAGGTATGTCCCGCAGTCTCTGTGTAACCGAGGTATCGGAACCCGGCGTTCTCAAAACAGATGAGTGCGGGGCCGTTGCCAACGGGGACCTGCAGTGTGATGTGCTCAGCACCGAGTTGCTCAAAAGCGTAGCGAGTGGCTTCAACGAGGGTATCCGTACCATATCCACGCGCCCGGTAATCAGGTCGAATGACGACGAATTTGAGGGTAACGGTATCTTTGTCTTGCTGGAGCAGGATAAATCCGATGAGAAGCCGCGTTGTACGGAGTTCAATAGCAAGCGCGTGCGTCTCCTCTTGC
Organism: Candidatus Poribacteria bacterium; assembly: GCA_965202725.1. Lineage (GTDB taxonomy): Bacteria > Poribacteria > WGA-4E > WGA-4E > WGA-3G > WGA-3G. The sequence continues at coordinate 225,870 of OZ241845.1, read as the reverse complement.
GCCGTCCACCTGTGCCAATCTTGACGGAAGGTTTCAAACGATACGCGCCCCGTATATAGATATTTTCTGATGGCCGGGCGGTTTATCCACCCCCAAATTTGGCGGATTTCATTCTCCGTGGTGTGCCGAAAATGGATACCGCCGCTATAAAGACGTTCCAGTTGATACAATTCACTGCGCAGGTCTTCTAACTGTGCTGAGTACGCGCCAATTTGTGCACCTGCGACGCGAATCTGCCGCTGATTTGGACGATCCATGAATTTTGCCTGCTTCGCGCGGTTTTGGAAGTATCCAAGTTTCTGTTCGCTTCGCTCAATAATACGGTGCAAATTCTGGATAGCCTCCGCCCACTTTTGGGGATCAGCGTTTACGGCGGTGGGTCTTTCGGTCCGTTCGTTTCTTCTCTGAGTGTCGTTCATATCTCCCTTCCTTAAATCCGGAGATCCGGAGATAGCTTTCATATCGGAGAGGGGTGATGTCCCCAGTGTCGACTGCATGCTTAACGGCGCAAGCCGGTTCGTGTTGGTGTGTACAAGCGGAAAACTTGCACTCCGGGATATAAGCCCGCATCTCTGGGAAATAGATATCGAGTCCCTGTTCGGCATCGATTTCAAGCAAACCGAGGGTTCGGATGCCGGGGGTATCGGCGACAAACCCACCGAAGTCGAGCGGTAAGAGTACGACTTCAGTCGTTGTATGTTGGCCTTTGTGGATGCGGTCATCAACCTCGCCTATTCGGAGTTGTAGTCCGGGCTGCAATGCATTCAGCAGCGAGGATTTTCCAACGCCTGATGAACCAACAATCGCTGAAATCCTATTCTGCATCACTTCCCGTAACTTGTCAATACCTATACCTGTCACAGTACTTGTATAAACCACTTTATAGCCTAATTCTTCATATAAATTGAGTTCGGGTTGTACATTCTCGAATTTCACCAAGTCAATTTTGTTAATACAGATGACAGGTTCAACATCAGATGCCTCGGCAGTAACGAGGAATCTATCAAGTAGGCGAAGTTTGAGAGTCGGATGGCGTGCGGCGAAGATGATAAGTAACATATCGAGGTTGGCGACGATGATTTGCCGCCAACCGTCCATACGGGTGCGCCCAAATTGCGTGTCGCGAGGAAGGCATTCCTCAATATACCCGCTCTCTTGTGTAGCTGCTGTTGTCGAGATACGAACTCGGTCGCCGACAGCGACTAAGTCAACATAGGGCATCTCTTTTGTTTCGTTAAGCCTCTGTTTTTCATCTTCAATGAGGTGGTGGCGCAAGGAACAAGTATAGCTATGATTGCCGACTTGCACCTCGTATGCGCCACCGCGCGCTTTTATGACAATGCCTTCCATAATTAGATTTGCCTGACGGAGGCGCGGTGCCTATGTATGCAGTAAGAACAACAGGCTGTTACTCCTTTTTTTTTTGCCCGGACGCGATTGCATGAAACCGTGTGCGTAGCGGAAGGTTTTAATTGCCCGGATTCCGCCAAACGATGCGTCCACGCGTGAGATCATACGGCGAAAGTTCAACGGTCACCTGGTCGCCGGGGAGCACCCAGATCTTGTGCTGCATCAACTTACCAGCAAGGTAGGCAACAACCTTGTAATCGTTATCTTCTAACTTCACGTGAAAGAGATTGCCGGGTAAAGATTCCAACACGGTTCCAAGCACACGGATAGCTGTATCTTTCGTCATAGATTCAGAGGTTTCGGGTGTTACGTGTTCATTTTTCATTTGCTTTCTCCTTTTTATGCTAATGTTTTGCTGTTCTTAACATTAATTGGGATGTACTTTGTCAACGAATTGTTCGGAAAAAAGTTGACATAGACATCTGGAAGTTGTAGAATACAGCAATGAGAGATTGCGCTTTCTAAGTTTCGCGTGAGAAAAAGGAGACACGAACAATGAGTCAATCCCTACCACTTGTCGCCTATCCTGACCTCGAAAACCAAGTCAGGGCGATGGCCGAGGACGGATACGCCTATTTACCACACGTTATCGAAGGGGTGCAACTGGCGGAACTCCGCGCCGCGATGGACAGGTTAACCGCTATTCCTGAGAGTTTTGACAGGCACGGCACGCCTGAAAATGGAAACGGTTTCCTCAACAAACACATTAATAACGTCTTCAATCGCGATCCGGTGTTTCTACAATATCTCGACATGTCCCCGGTTATTGCGTTAGCGGAGGCTGTGCACGGCGAAGACTGCCACATCATCGGTATGACAGCATGGGTCACCGGGCCGGGGCGTCCTGATCAAGGGTTGCACACAGATTGGTTGCCGATTCCACTACCAGCGGATATTTTAGGGGATCCACGCGTCAAGGTCCCGATTTTCATCACGACTGCACACTACTACCTGGATGACCTTTATGAAGCCCTGGGCCCAACAAAGTTCGTGCCGGGTAGCCACCTGTCTGGACGGTGCCCTGATGGCGAAACCGAATGGAGAGGCAATCAAGAGCAGAGCATTCTCTGTAACGGTGGTGATGTCGTGCTTTTCCGAAGTGAGGTCTGGCACCGAGGCACAGCGAATCGGAGCGATCAGCCCCGGTATCTCCTACAGGTGCATTACGCGAATCGGATGATAACCCAGAAATTCCCGCCTTACCTGAATCGGTTCCAATTCAACGACAACATTTTGGAACGGGCAACGGAACGTCAACTACGCCTGATGGGGAATCACCGGCCGGGGGCTTACGATTAGTACAATCGGGGGTGCAAACCCCCTACTGTAGGAAACGGAACCTTTTACTGAGGACATCAACCGCTTTTGGATAAAAAAGAGACCATCGGGGCATCGTCAAGACCTACAGTGATAAGCGAGGAGCCGCGGGGGAAAATTATCGCCCTCGCTTTGCTCCTCGCATTTCTTTGGGGCGGGAATTCGCTGTCAATCAAAGTTGGGTTGCAAGACTTCCCACCCATGGCATTGGCGTTTTTCCGATTTGTGATAGGGTTGGTTATTGTGGGAGGGTGGTCGCTCCTCAGCCGCGTCTCGCTTGGTTTACGTCCCGGTGAGCTGCCGCGCCTGCTGCTACTCACGACTATTTTCATACTTCAAATTATCACATTGAACATAGGGACGCTCTTTACAACAGCATCGCGCTCCACTATCTTCATCAACGTCTATCCCTTTTTTACAGCAATATTCGCGCATCTCTGGATTCCGGCGGAACGGCTTTCTATTCCAAAAACCTTGGGGGTTATCGTTGCCTTCAGCGGTGTGTTCGTAACAGTCGCCCCGAACCTCGGGGAAGAGGAAATGAGTATTCTCGGCGATATCCTTGTACTCATCAGCGGATGTTTCTTGGGACTACGCGTTGTCGTGACAAAACTACTCGTCCAATCGATTCACCCATACCGACTTCTTATGTGGTATTTAACTTTGAGTCTTCCGTGTTACGGTATCATAAGTCTTTTATTCGAACACGGTGAACCGATGCAGCTCACGCTTTCAGGTGCCGCTGCGCTCCTCTATCAAGGCGGAGTTATCGCGGGTTTCTGCTTTTTGGCCTGGACATCTATACTTGAACGATATAGTGCGAGTAAACTCGTTGTGCTGTTCTTTGCAACGCCTTTGTCGGGAGTGCTGTTTAGCAACCTGATTTTAGGAGATGCGTTGACGATGAGTTTGCTGGGGGGCGCTGCTTTGGTGGCAGCTGGGATTTATTTGGTGAATATGCGGCAATGATGTGTTTGGTTCCGTTGCATCTAACCAGAAATAAATCACTCGGTCTTATTTCTATAGCGGATCGATAAGAACATCGAGGGAAGATTGACTGCCAGTTTCAGGATTAAATGTGAGTATCCCTTTGCTTTTCGTTGCTTTCAGGAGACGTGTATCGGAACTAACCAAAATCAAATCTCCCCCGAACGCTCGTAACTCCCTCGCTTTATCAAGCGCGCATTGAAGAATATATGCATCGGTGCTGTTAATAGGATAATTATCAATCAATTCCCGAGCGGAGATCTTTTGGTTGACGGTTGCATGCACCTGCAGCATTTCAGTACTATTGACGACTTCTCTCTCAAATCGTTGAATCGCTTGATTAAATTCGGATAAGGTAATCTTGTCGTTATTTTTATACTTGACGATGACAAAACGAGCTTCGTCCATACTATCAAATAAGCAGATCATTCGCTCAGCAGAAACATGAGCAAAAAGATGGTTGATGATCAGGGTGCCTTTTTCTGTTACGTACCGTTTCGCGATAGCATTCGCATCTAACCAGAAATAATTCACGTAGGCTGCTCCTCACCATCTCAATTCTGATTTTCATCATAAAGAGACCTTAAGAAGTCAAACCCGGCTTCACCATATAGATTGCAAATCTGATTGGCCACCTCTGCGTGTCCCGTTCTATACAACACACGGACGATTCCTTGGATATGTTCCTGATCGTGGTAAGGATAGATGTTATGCGTTAGGATTCCCAGATAAATGTCTCCCACTGCTGTTGGGGTTTTGGTAGCGTGGGGTAGCAAATCCTCAACGAAAAAAGCAGAATCCCTAAGCCCTCTGATGTACTGTGTGGACATTTTTAGCCATTTCAGCACTTCTGCATCTATCTTATCAACGAAAGCTACCCATCGAGATAAACAAGATAAAACTTCTCCATATTTCTCTACATGGTCTTTTTGGGTAAGAGATTCATATAAGGCACGCCAAGTGGGTATAACTTTTGCCTTCAGTTGCTGAGATAGGTTATCCCTTTTCTGTAAGAAAAAATGGATCAGAGCAGAGAGAAGATTAGGGTTCTCACTATTTATCAATTGGTAAATCAGACTTGTTTCGTCCTCTAAGGTTTCCCACTCCTCCATCCAACCTAGGCAGATGTCAGAAACAAGTTTTTCTTCGATGACTCGATCAACCGTCAGATCCATCTGTTGGCTGTCAAGATAGATAACGGTGGGATCTGGTGATACACGGGTATCTATCTGCTGATTGTAAAAATCAGATGTTATAGCCTTTTGATACTGCCCATGTTTTTTAAGTAAAGAATAGACAGATTCATGAAGATACCTAGAATATAAAAGATACCCTGAGAAAGTTATATGCCAATGATACGCATCCTGCTCCGGAAAAATACGGTTTATATTAGCAGTTACCCACTCCTTATCAAAGTATAACAGGTTTGGAAGACATGCCCCAAGCACAAACGAAAATTCAAAAGAAGGCTCGACGCTTCGATCAAGTCTTTTCGTGAAATCTTCTTTGATAGCTTTTGGTAATTGGCGTTGTTGCTCATCTTCGTTAATATGGGCAACCCGTAAAGCGTAGTTCACCATTGCTAAAAACACTCTACCCCTATCTGAATTCATGACAGCAGTGGGTAGATCTTGAATAGTAGAGGCTCCCAACGCAACTTTCTCTACAAGAATTAAGAGGATTTTCTCAGCAAGGGGCAACAATTGCGGATCAAACGCATGCACATCTTCTCTGGTGCCTGATTCGATCAATTCAGCGGCCGCAAAAACCCATTCGCTGTGCCCCCGATAGCGAGGCTCGTGATGTTCAGCCCAAAACTGTTCTGAAGAAACAAGTTGATGTATGAAGTCCAGCAACTTTGCCCAATCAAATTTTCTCTTATCCTTCCACGCCTTCAGGAACCCACGCAATATCCAATATTGATAGAAAGTCCGGACACCTTGGAAAAGTTGTAATTCGTCTGCAAGCCGCTGAGGATTCAATGCTACATATTCCTCAAGCGTTTCCGCTAACCCCTTTTCAGTCGGAATTGAGGGACCAGAAGCCCTTTGTTCCTTAAAGGCGTTTAGCATCGCAGCGATTTGAACGTTTGACATATCGGACATTTCTTCGAGGGTCGTTAGGCTGGTTTGTCCTTCCCAAGCTACCGTCCATGACGAAAGCCCTGGATCCTCAAGTTTCGCCGGGTTAATCTGCTCATACTTATGATAGGCAGAGACAATTTTTTTATTCTCCGTCTCCATGAGTGCAGATAACCACTCTCGCTTTCTGTAAGCCTCCCGTTTGGATCGAGTTTCGTCATCTTCAGCAGACCCTATGTCCTCTTCAGACTCTATCCACTGTAGTACTTGCTCAATTTCAGATTCACCAAAAGCACGACAGTTGGTTTGAAGCAGCCCATAAAGTTCAGGCTTCAGCAAAGTGTCCTCAAGTGGATTGCCTTGCCACCTCCAAAATAAATGTTTCAAATTGTCGTAATGATGTTTAATAATATTAAGGGCAATTTGTTTGAAGATCGTTTGCGGTTTCCCCAATAAAGTTTCTATTGTTTTAGCGGTACTATCGGGTTTGGCAAGTCGAAACAGTTTACAGGTAAAACGCACTAATAATTCGAAATAACTTCGGTAAAGCGCTTCAGCAGAATCGCTGTCAATCGGTTCTATGATCTGAAACCGGGATGCCTGTTGAGAAGTGATCTCTTGAATGTGCCCAAGGGCAATACCCCCTGCTTCAATGCCACATAATTTCACGATAGCAGGTGCCTGTTTTTCCATCATAGAGAGCATTTTGGAATCCTTGATCATCACTTCAAGAAATACAAGGGTTAGCTCTTTCGCCTCTGTCTTGAGAAATTTGGGAAACAGTGTTTGTTCAATTTCGTTCTCTATCAGTAATGACCGGCCGCATCGCAATGCCCACCCCATAAAAGTTATATGCTGGCGTTTTAACCTTTCAATAGGAAGTAAATCAAGAATTTTGATGAGTCTCCAAACTGTAGATTGATGCATGACTCGTTCTTGATTATTGTCAATATAGGTAACTATGTCGTTAATAATTGCTGTAAGAGTCCTGGAGGTCTCATCAGGCGGGCGATTTTTGATAGAATCGGCGACCTTCTCCAGATATACCACCGGATACCATGGGCAAACTGTGTACATTTCAGGCTGATCCGGCACTCTTTGAGGAGTAGGTTGAAGGTCCGGATCAAACCATCCTGCATCTGCATCTTTTAGCGGTTTCAACCATCCAGGAGAGTCCAGTTTAGTGAAGAAATGGACGAGTCTTGCTTTAGCTACTAACAAGTTGGGTAAAGTCTTTATTATTTCCTTAGTTGGTTCTTTGTAACCAATGAGCCGATCTACTCTGCTAAGCAGGTTAAAGTAGTTCCCTACCAATTCTGTCAAGACATCCTCAAATTCGCGCCACAACGGAACAAATTCTTCTTTCGATCGAGGCGATTCCCAAACACCGTGACGATGAGCGAACCGATGAAATTCAGTAGCAACGCCTATCCATTTTTTCGCAATTGGTGCCTGTAAATCATCAATATCTAACGCAGCGAGAATGGAAGCAATATGGCCTATGCGTTCGCTGAGGTTGCCCACATCCGTTTTTTTCAGCTGCTTTTGGATTTTCTTCTTCTCCGGATCTGTTGACAGCACATCTCGTAAACCTCCCTCAATTTCCCGAGCGATGTGTGCTAAAAGATAGGAAGAAGTTTCCAGAGAATCACTTTGCAGGATTTTTACCCCATCTAAATAAAAAGCAGCTATTTCGGGACCGATAGCTTGTAGGCTCCGGTGAATTTCATCTTGCCGGGGAGACAACATCGGATCATGACTGTGGAAAATATCTGGAGCCTGCGATAAGTCCTCAGGCGCGCCAAATTTGTTTTTCATATTTTAACCTCCTCTCCTCCATGCCTCATACCAAACGTTTTAACATATCTTAACACGAAATTTCAACCCCAGTTCCGAACCTCTGCTGCCAAGTATGTTGGCGAGGTTAGGAAACATCGCCAGCAAAATACTGCAACTCACCCCATTTCCGGGCCTCTGCTGCCAAGTCACATCGCGACTTTTTCCCGCCGTGAATACTCGGTTCCGCACAGAGCTTCTCACGAAGGCGACCCACCGCTGCATGGACATCTGCAGACGTGATTCCCAAAACCTCTGTCAAAAAGCGGCGATCCAACGCATGACGGACTGTATCTTGGGCCGACTCATTAAAAGGCAACATCCGCTGATGTTTCATCTCATCAAAAAGCCGTTCAGCACTCGCCAACGCTGCTGCTGAGAGACACCGCACATCTAACGTAGGCAAGGTGTATAATGTCAGCTGCGATAACATACCCCGCCCGGACTGCTGTTTACTGCTATGACCCCAGTGACAAAAAAACCCTAACGAAGAGTTGCACCAGAGTGTCCACACAATTTCATAGTGCGGATTTTCAAAAGCTACGTTTTTGATCAAACTCACACCCAAAGTGGGCTTTTCTGTCCAGAGGGACAGAACAGAATTCGCATTAAACTGCAAACCGAGGTTGTAATGGGCTCGGCTATTTCGCTCAAGCAACTGCTGCAATTTCGGTCTACCGTTAGGGCGAAGGGTGCCGTGTGAATCGGGTTGCACAAGCATTGCCCGTTGTGTAGAAGATTTCACTTTCCATAAGCAGGGGTAGTCGTCGCTGTCGGTGCACCCGGCTCCCATATCAAAAGCTCCCCGTCCATTACCGCCAAAAACGTCTAAGTGTGACATCCCGACGGTTGCGATGTCCTCAACGCGACAGATAGGAATTTCTATAGGTGTTGTCTGTGTTGGTAACCACAACTCTCCGTTTGCGAAACGGTGTGCGGATTGGATTAATTCCATTGCTTGGACCCGGGATGCCGCCCAGGGTTCACCGAGGGGTAATGGACAGTCAAGTAGGTATCCGACAGTTTCATCGCCGATCTTGAGTGCGTCGCCGCCAATTGGCGTATCTTCCATTTTTCGCGTGCTGTCTCTTCTCAGTATGTTGTTCCCGATTGCTACCGCTTCAAGTAGGCTTCTGGGTTGATGTAGCAGGGAAACAAACGTTCCGCGCCCCGTGTTAGGTCCCTTGCCTTTCGTTGCGACCACCATGCACTCCGCCATTCCCGTATCAGAAGAGAAGGTACAATTGGAAATTTTGGCATCGGCGATCGTCAGCACAATCACATTGTGGTATTCAGTTGCCCACATATCCCGGACCTTTTGCCAATGTGGGGAAGCAAGTGCTGTCGCCGGTAGAATGAAGCCCATCGTTGACTTCCCGTTTGCCTTGAGCATTCTGTCTGCCAAATCAACGAAGTAGGAGGCGAGGCCTGCCTGTCCATTAGCGACGCGGGTGTCTTCTTTTCGGAGGGCGCGCCGCATTGCGGTTGTATCCGCTTGGCTGCGTTCACTGCCTTCAAACACCGGTTTCGGAATACTGCTGCCGCTATCCGCATTGGGTTTGCTGAAAGGTGGATTGTCAACGACGATATCAAATTCGCGATGGTGAAAGGCTCTTTGTCGGTCAACTGTGGTATCGCCTTCACCGCCAACCTGTCGGGATTCGCGCTCCATGAGGTGGAACGTGAGGGTTTGCTCTGGTTCATTGAGGAGATCGAGGGCGCCGAGGGCGTAGCTGCCATCTGGCTGCTTTCCGTAAGGGAGGGTATGAATGCGCGTGGTCCCTATTTTCGTGTCAGGATAGGTGCTCGTCAGCAGCGCCGCCGTGAGGTGACTTGCATTTGGCATAATGTCACACCCGGCGATGTTCTGCTCCATCATCCGCCGGTGAATGTCTGAGCCGATGCCGCCAGCCTGTTCGTATAGGCTGAGAATGCGTTGGTACACGCTGTTAAGGAGTGCCCCTGTGCCGCACGCAAAATCGGCTACTTTTCGCTGATGCACAGTATCGTTGTGCTGATGCTCCATCGGGAGTACCAATGTAGACAACAAGGCTGCAGCTTCAGGACGGGTGTAATTTGCCTTAATGTATTTTCGATCGACGATGAGCCGTTGGAAAACGATGCCTGCCAATTCATGGACTTGAGCGATGCCTCTGCTAACCAATTCGCGTGCTGCGCGACAGAGAATAGCGAGCACCTTACCGACGAGCTCATCATCGGTCGCGATTGCGTCTACAAGCTGACGGGCAACATCAAAAATATGTCGGTAATTCACCGCATGAATAAGGTTCCAGTCTTTAAGCACGTCGCTATAATTGATAGGGGCATCGGTATCTGGGGTGAGTTGAGCGAGAGAGGACACCTGTTCCATTTCAGGTTTACCGGCGAGGGAGCTCTGGAAGACGAAGGCATTGGTGATAATCAGCATCGCCATCCGGATGGTTTGCTCGACCGGTTTCTGATAGAGGATGTCACCTATCGCTGTGCCGATACTGGGGCGTGTTGCAATTGAGGCTTCCAATAGCAGCGCGGCTTGATTGATTCGGTGTTCCAGCAACGCAGCGGCTTCCTGAATTTTTGAATTCGGCGTTGCACCTATTTGGAGTGCCATCGCTACATCATGAACCGTGCCTTTTGCCCACCCTGCACGTGGGAATCTATCTGTGTCGGTTTCCGCATTTCTACTGAGCAGCACATAATAAATATCATCTGCCTGTCGGAGTTCTTCCGCTAAGTCTCGCCGCTTAACTTGTAGGAAGCGTGTAGGGATACGGAGTGCCATTGCCGCTGGAAGCGTCTCTGCAACCATATTAGGAGCCGGTAAGAGTTCCTCTCCGAGGTGCTGTGCTGCTTGTCCTTCACCCTGCGTATTGGGGCTTTTGCCATCAAGTTTGACTTCAATGGCAACAGGTTCACGGCCAAGTTCGGTTACAAAGATGTCGGGACATCTCTGATTGTTTTTGAAAGGCCGGGTCTGTTCTTCAAGCGTCCATGTGCTTCGCATCCCGTTGAGGAGGTCTACGAGCTTTGTTGTGAGTGTGTTTTCATGCTGTTTTGACATGTTAGCTTTAAAGTTAAACCTCTACTAATAATGCGTTGTCACATATTTAACAGGCCGGACATAATGCTGTATTTGTGGCACAGCCTAACAGGTTATGCTACAAATACAATACCCGCACAACCTAACAGGCTATGCTACGAAGCAGGCACAGCCTAACAGGCTATGCTACGAAAGAGGGTCAAAGGATACACAGCCTAACAGGTTATCCTACGAAGCAGGCACAGCCTAACAGGCTATGCTACGAAGCAGGCACAGCCTAACAGGCTATGCTACGAAAGAGGGTCAAAGGATACACAGCCTAACAGGTTATGCTACAAATACAATACCCGCACAACCTAACAGGTTATCCTACGAAGCAGGCACAGCCTAACAGGCTATGCTACGAAAGAGGGTCAAAGGATACACAGCCTAACAGGCTATGCTACAAATACAATACCCGCACAACCTAACAGGTTATGCTACGAAAGAGGGTCATCAGTTTCCAGCATCCCTAAAGGCTGTATCGGTGCAAGGTGAATGTTTCCTAGTCGTGTTTCTGTCTTTCATTCACATGCATCAAGCCGTTTGTAGGGGTTCGGGGGAGAAGTGTCTTTGTCTGCATCAAATAGATGGACAAACCGGACAACTCCAACAGGCCCAAGTTTCCGAGAAATTGCCATAAGTCCGAGTTCATAAACCTCAATATCTGGCATATCGTTTATGTTTTTGAGAGGCTCACTTTTCGGTGTTGCTTGTTTTTGTTCCTGTTCCTCCTGAATTTGCTTGACGATAGTTTTGATATCCGGGGTATCATCTACCGTTTTATGACGTTCAGCGGTATAATCACCGGTGCATGGCTTGCATTGCTCAAGAAACCGCAGCTGCCCTGCGGGCCCGAGTTTATCTAAAAGAATTTCAAGTCCGAGTTCGTACACCTCAATATCCGTTATATTTGGCACGTTCATTTACACATACCTCCGAATTGCCGGCATAAGCCCGTTTTCCAGTCACGTAAGGCGAGACAGAAAGTGCTTAGAAACCGCGCCTACGGAAAATTACCATTTATACATCTTATCACACCTTTGGCAACGTTGGCAACGTTAAGCGGGGACGGTCTCCGAAATCCGGGACTTCCGGAGGGTTCTCTGCCATCTGTCGGAGGAGCTCCGCTATTGCCCGATCTAACTGCGGATCGGCTTCGGTGGCGTAGTCCTGCGGGCGATAGTCTACCTCAATATCGGGGTCGGTGCCGTAGTTCTCAACGTTCCAACCGACATCAACGAACCAGAAAGAATACTCAGGCTGCGTTGTTCCGCCACGATCCACAAACATCTGATGCGGCGAGATAGCGATAACGCCACCCCACGTCCGTTTCCCGATAAGTAAACCTAACTCCATGAGTTTGAAACAGTGTGAGAAGATGTCGCCGTCAGAGCCTGCGTTTTCGTTGGTGACGGCTACCATCGGCCCGAGGACTGAAGCATCTGGATACGGATGCGGGGTTCCCCAACGTGGAACGTCATACCCGATCCGCCGGCGAGATAACTTCTCTAACAGGAGCTGCGACACATGCCCCCCGCCATTATAACGCACATCAACGAGTAAACCCGGGTAACGCACCTCGGCGAGATACCCGCGGTGAAACTCCGCATACCCGCGTCGCGACATGTCCGGGATATGGACATATCCGACTTTTCCGTCCGTTTTTTCGTGGACGTACTGTCGATTTCGCGAGACCCACTCGCGATACCGTAATGCACTTTCGCTCCGTAGCACCTTGAGCGTGACAGCCCGTTTTTCGCCGTCTTCCGCGTTTTGGAAGGTAGCTTGTACCTCCTGGTTTGCGAGGTTCACAAGGAGTTCACCGGGCGAGACGGTTTCGCTGACGTTTTGCCCCCCAATAGCAAGCAGGATATCCCCTTTGCTGACGTTAATCCCTGGGGCATTCAGGGGCGAATCTTTCGTTGGTTCCCATGCATCGCCTTGTGGAATGTGTGCAATCCGGTAGCCACCGGTCTCAGCGTCATAGGCAAAGTCAGCACCGAGAAAGCCCTGTGCGTAATCCGGTGAGCTGCGATAATCCCCGCCGAATTCATAGGCGTGGGAGGTGCCGAGTTCACCCTGCATCTCCCACATAAGGTCAGAGAATTCGCCCCGCGTGGCAATCCGGTCGAGCAACGGGAGGTAACGTTGATAGACTTGTTCCCAATCCACCCCCGACATATCCGCCGTCCAGAAGTAATCGCGTTGCAGCCGCCACGCCTCTCGATACATCTGATGCCACTCGGCTGTAGGGATAACCGCGGCTTTGATACGACTGAGATGAATCCATCCGTTCTGGCGATTTGGACTAGTTTTGCTTCCAGATGTCGAGCCGTCTTCTGCTTTCTTGCCAGCCTTGATAACACGCAATCGACTTTGAGTGGTATAGGCGAGTGTTTTGCCGTCGCGCGAGAGTTGGAAATCGTCAATACCCGAAACGAGGGTTTCCTTTTTTTGTTCCTTGAAATCATAGGCGTGGAGCGTGCCCTTTGCTTTACCGGGGTCGTCATCGAAAGGCTCCGATACCTCTCGTGAAGGGTAGGACGTAAAAATCGCCTTGCCCTCAATACCGGCAATCTGTCTATAATGTCCTCGCGGATAGGGGAAGGCAACGACGCGTTGTGAAATTCCTTCTATATCTATGGTGATTGGCGGACGCTCCTTCTCAGGCTTTTCGTCCGTCTCATCAGACGCTTCCCCATCCTCTTTTGGGTTCGCTTTGTCCGTATCTTCCTTCTCCTCTTCAAGCGGGCGGGGTTCCGGTACAAACGGATCGCCTAAAGTTTTCTGCAAGGTTATCAGCAACGGGCGCATCGCTGAAGGGAAACCGAGATCAAAGTGGAGCGCATCGTAGACTGGATTGAACTCACGATAAGACAGGAAATAGAGGTACTTGCCATCAGGATCCCATGCGGGTGAGAAATCGCTGAATTCGGGTTGGGTGACAAGCCACGTCTCGCCTGTTTCGATTTTGCAGAGTTTGATGGATCGCGTGGTCTCTGTCGATGGAAAACTATAGGCGCACCATTTGCCATCAGGGGACCACACTGCACCTTGGATGTTCTGATAGTGGCTTTTATCAAGCACCCGCATCTCCTGCGTTTCGAGATCAATGTGCAGCAGCTCAAAACGGTTGTTGATGAGCAGCAAACAGGCGTTTTTCATTTGTGGAGAAACTTCAAGAGAACGTATATGTCCGAGGTCAAGTCCGTCAAGTCGAACGATGGCTGCGCTGCCATCGCGGGTATGGATTTCAAGTGCTTCTTCGCCCCCAACATCCGAGAGGGTAACGAGACGTTTTCCGTCGTTGAGCCACTGTGTAAAACGGTAACGCGCCCCACTTCGCTGGCCGTGCTGGAGAACCGCCCCCTCCCAATTCGCCATTGTGAAAGGTTTACCTCGGACCGTCAAAGCCAATGCGTGTCCGTCGGGGATGAGCGCGTACTCCCGTAAATAGCTTGATGCACTCACGAACTTTCGTTGCCTCTGCATGCGAGGGCTGCGGAAGTCCACATCAACACGGGCATCCGTGTTGTTTCCAATGTGATAAACAAACAGGTCTGCACCGGCATGGTAGACGATGTGAGTGCCATCCGTTTGCGCTGAACGGGCGTAGTAGGTATCCTGATGCGTGTGGCGTTGAACGTCCTCACCGGTAGGGAGGCAGGAGTAGAGGTTCCCAACGCCTTCATGGTCAGAAATAAAATAGATCCGTTCGCCAATCCACATAGGTGTCGTGAAATTGCTGTCAACAGGGGAAAGCCGTTGAAACTGACCATTACCTTCGATATCTATCCAAAGTTGTCCGGCTGTGCCGCCTCTATAACGTTTCCAGCGTGCAGGTTCTCTCGTCAACCTACCGATGATAGCACCGCCGGTGTCGCTGAAGTCAATGTGGTTGGCGGGACCATAGGAGAGACGTTGCGGTTCGCCGCCCTCTGGCGAAAGCTTCCATAGCCACGGATCGAACGCTAAGCCGGCCCCACTTGAATAGAGGATATGTTTGCCCTCGGAATCCCAGTTGACGATAGTAGCAGTGCTGCCTTGATAGGTGAGCCGCTTCGCTTCGCCACCGAGGGCTGGCATAACGTAGACTTCTGAGGGACCTTCTTCACGTCCCGAAAAAGCCAGCCACTCACCATCTGGTGATAAGCATGGAGAACTCGCCGCACCCAGATTCGACGTCAGCCGGCGAGCAACACCCCCGTGGATTGAAACTGTCCATAGATCATCTTCACATACAAAAACAAGGGTTTCTTGACAAATTGTTGGGAATCTATAATATCCTGACATTGACTCCTCCGTGATAGATACGGATAAAAGAGGCTATCCGCTTCTTTTAAGCCTACCGACGCGCTTGGCATATTTTTCACCGAGATGAAAGACCCAAAACCCGAACGGGATGAGCAACGCCCCGATGACGAACAACAGAGATAAATTGCCGATCTGGCTCTCAACCGATGCGTTATCGAGGATTGCCGCACGAATCGACCTAAGTGTATAGGTAGCAGGCGATATACTGGAAATCGGTTGCAGCCACTCCGGTAACACCTCAATTTCATAGTAGATACCGGAGACTAAGAGTAATACAGATTGGATAATGCCGGTTGCGGCTTGCCCCTTTTCTGGTGAAAGTAACGGGAAAATTGCTGCCATCAGACCGATGCCTATGAAAGAGAGGCTGGAGATGAGAACAGTAAGGGACATAGTTAACCAATTCGCGTTTCCCAAGTTGATGTGTTCACCGAAAAAGAGTGGCATTATCGCCAGCACTAAACCGGTCCGCAGCAATCCATACAGAATCGCAAAGAGACACGAACCGACCAAGTGTGTGATGCGGTAAATCGGTGCCATAAAGGTATATTCTATGGTGCCTTCCCATCGTTCCCAAGTAATCGCATCGCTTACTTCACGCATCATAATAGAGAGGAAGCCCCAGATGAGCGCCCCAATGACCAGATAGAGGACATCTTCACTGCTGCCGCGACCGACCATAATCAAGCCAATTGTGAGAGCGTTGACGATAGAGTAGCTGAAAAAGAGGATTTCCCAACTCATATACCGTTTTACAAGATTAAAGTTGCGTTCAATGAAGGCGTAAGAGACAACAGCCTCCCGGATGAGATTAAGCACGACTTTACGTTTCCTCCGCTATCGCTTTGCCGGTCAGCGCGATAAAAACATCTTCCAATGTTGCCGGGGCACCATTCTGTGAGGGGGCGTTAGCGATGAGTTCTTCAACGGTACCCTCTGCGATAAACTTTCCTTTGTCGATAATTGCAATCTTATCGCATAATCTCTCAGCCTCAGCCATATCGTGTGTCGTTAGAACAATGACGGTATTCCGTTCTTGACGGATCTCCTCAATAAAGGCTTGGACATCGCGCTTAGATGTGGGGTCAAGCCCCGTCGTGGGTTCATCGAGCAGCAGGAGCATAGGAGTCGTCAGTAGGGCGCGGGCAATAGCAACTTTCTGTTGCATGCCGCGCGATAGGTGCTCCATCTCCTCGTTCATCCGATTCGCGTCAAAACCGAGTCTTTTCAAAATTTGTTTCGCCTTTCGTTCGGCTGCAGGAGCGGGGATGCCGTAGAGACGAGCGGCGTAAATGAGGTTTTCTGCTGAGGAGAGGCGTTTGAAGAACGAGGCTTCAACGGAGACACGATTCATGACTCGTCTTACTTTCAGGCTATCTGTCACAACGTCATCGCCAAAGACGTGAATATTGCCAGCATCGGGAATAAGGAGGGTTGAAATGAGACGAATTAAGGTCGATTTCCCAGAACCGTTTGCCCCAAGAATCCCATAGATTTCTCCAATGTTCACAGCCAAAGAAATGTCGTCAACTGCCCGGACGACTTCTTTCTCTCGCTTGAATATCTGACGAATCTTCTGATGAAAATGTATTTTATTTTTTTCCCGCTTATTCCGGTGAAAATGTTTTGTCACCCCGCGAACGGCTAATCCATAGATAGGTTGTGCCACCCTTTTTCCTTTCACTTAACCGAACAGTGTCCAAAATCCTTGGCATTTCAAATTGGCTTTTATATATTATTATACCCAAAGTCGGCGAAGATTTGGTAATTTATTGTTTTTCTGAACGGTCATCAGTTTTCAGTTCTCAACGGAGAAGCCATGCAAGTATCTAATTGTGAGCCTTTTTGGCGGAATCCCTTAGCCATTTCTTTTTTAAATGGTAGGCGAGGTTTCTACCCTCGCCGGTCCTCTTGTAAAGGGCAAATCAAGACTTCGCGCCTGCTGCACGCTCTTTAAACCCTTCTGCCCCCGACGTAATCCATGCGCTAACACCTGTCATCAAAAATCGGACACCTGCCTTCACGTATTTTTCGACGGTGGCGTTGGTCGTCAAAGTGCCAGCAACCCTTCCTGCTTCTTGGATGCGAGCCAGGGCAGAATCGAGCGTGTGCTGGACATCTGGATGTGTCAGATTCCCAATATACCCCATGGACGTGGCTAAATCTGAAGGCGCGACGAAGAATACGTCGATATGATCAACGGTCAGGATTTCATCAAGATTATTCACGGCTGCGATGTCTTCAATCAGAACCATGACGAGTGTCTGTGCATTGGCTGCTTCAAAATAGGTAGCTACACCGTAGCCTTGGCGACTGATGAACATGCCGCGGTGTCCGATAGGTGCGAATTTCGCACCGGCCACAACGTTTTCTGCCTCCGCCTTTGTGTTGACGTGCGGAACACAGATACCCATTGAACCGCAGTCCAGTGTCCGGTAGATAAGTGCTTGGTCGTTCCGATTGACGCGTGTGATAGAAGTCATACCCCAGAGGTCACACGCGCGCGTCAGGTCCCCAAGGCGTGACGCATCGACAGCACCGTGTTCACCTTCCAGCCACACCCCATCGAATCCGTTCGGCCCAAAGATGTCTATGTCATCGGCACTCGTTAATCCTGAAATAACGTAGGCGAGGTCGCCCGCTGCTAACTTCTCTTTAACTCTATTCGGTCTTATTTCCATAAATCTCTCCTATAAATCAGCACAACGTCTCTAATGCACTTGAGGGTTTCCATGATTTTCTTCTTACTCCCTGAAAGGTATAGTTAAATCTTGTCTCAAGAAACGAGATTAACTATAGCAGTGTTATCACGCGCTACAGAAAAATTTACCAAATTCGCGCGTATTATACATTTTTTAACATTTTAAATCAAAGTTTTTTACAGGCGTATAGGTTTTTATGATAAGCTCTCAAAATAGGTGAAGATCTCACGAAACGACTGACTGCTGGCAAAAAAATGTTGACGCGTTCGATACAATATGGTATCCTTAATGCTAACATTCCATCTTGCTTCAACCTGTTTGGAGGGAATATTGATGTTTACACAGATGTGTCCCAATATCAAGAAGATAATAAAAACTTTCAAATTTGCACTAATTTCGGTTATTCTGACTGTAGGGGGATTTGTAATCCCAACCGCTCAAGGTGCGCCTTTTACGTATCATTGGGAAATAGATGAAACCCCGGAAGGCAGTGAAATTGCCACTATTATTGAACCTGTTGAAGTTACTTTGATAGATGAAACAATACAGGTAGCATCACATAGCGCCTCTTTGGCTTTGATGCGGAAGTATTCCGTGCATCTGGGACCTGAATGGAGTCCAGGCCGGGCGTATAGGTTGCTTCAAACTTTCGAATCTGTGCCGCAAGAAACAAATAGCTCTCGTGATGAAATTCCAAGCGTAGAACCCTCTATTTGGCGGCTCAGTGACCGATCTATTCAAGGGGATATCATTGTCAAATACAAAAAGGGACAGCGAGTCATCACTATCAATCAAGCTGTGTTTACTTATTCCCGACCGCTGTTGGCTGAAATTGAAGGTGTCCGGGGTAGATATTTTTCTAAACGGCTTCACCATGCTGTTGTCCGGTTTGTAACGGATGGCGGATCGGATAGATACGCGCTTGAACGGATATTTCAAGAACGCTACAACGTCAGTATAAATGTGCCTGACTATAGGGAACTGACACGACACACAACCGGTGAACACGCTGGGCGTTTTTCTGAATTTAAGAACGAGGAACTGATGGCACTGGTCTCCATGCTTGAAGAATACCCGTCAGGCATGATTAAAACGCCGGGGCTCAACTATTTGGTTCGGCGTTTGGACGGAACGCCGCATCCCCGCTACCCGGGCGCACCTGCGGTCGCCTGGCCCAGTGCGGGCTATATTGAGTTTATGGAATCGGCTTTTAAGGAGCAAGGTCCCGACTATATCCACCGCCTGATCCTTCATGAAAAAGCACACTTTCTATGGGAACACCTCTTTGACGCACAATTGAAACAAGATTGGATCGAACTCGGGGGGTGGTTTGAAAACCCTGATGATAAAGATGGCTGGTCGACGACCAAACAGGTTGCGTTTGTTTCTGATTACGCTCACGGCGTAAATCCGAATGAGGATATGGCGGAGAGCATCAGTTACTACATTGTAAACCCCGACAAGTTACGTTCCCGGTCACCTGCCAAGTATGAATTTATCCAAAACCGAGTCATGCACGGCACCCGTTATATTTCAAAGATACGTGAAGATTTGACTTTTGAGGTTTACAACCTCTATCCGGACTATGTCTATCCCGGCAGGATTATACGGATAGATATACAAGTTGAAGGTGAGCCTGAAGAAGATAAGCTCATAACAGTAGAAATTGAAATTCACGGCGAAAGCGCTTTGGATGCTGCACAAACGGCATACATCAGAGTTTTTAGTGACAAGGGCACTTATTTTGATCTTGCGAGGATGTCTCCGGTTGATGCTAATGGAATGAACATCCCTTCGGGACATATTCTACATGGGCAAGCAAAATTATCAAAATATGCAGCGGCTGGTTACTGGCGACCCGATCAAATCCGAATCTGGGATGCCCAACGTAATGAGAGGCTCGCATCCCCAAAGATCAATTTTGGCTGGAAACTCTATATTGACAACCCGCTTGCGGATTGTGAACCGCCAGTTTATGTCAAAAACTCAATGCAACTCTCTTTATCAGAATCGACTACTAAAGAAGGACGGGCTTATCAGATAGTTACTGCTCGTTGGAAGCTTGTTGAAAAAAATGGTATAGAACACGTATATGCACAAATGAACGACAAAAATAAAGAAACTTATTCTCGACGCGGAAGTTATGGGGAATATAATCCAAAGACGGGTGAAGCGAGTGTTGGCCTCATTTTTCCAGACTACTTTCAGCACGGAACATATACGCTTAACTATATCAGTATGGTTGATGTTGCGTTGAATGATCAAGGCGTGTATTTTACCGGTCCCGGACACG
Source organism: Candidatus Poribacteria bacterium (assembly GCA_965202725.1). Classification (GTDB taxonomy): domain Bacteria; phylum Poribacteria; class WGA-4E; order WGA-4E; family WGA-3G; genus WGA-3G. The sequence continues at coordinate 205,848 of OZ241845.1, read as the reverse complement.
TCTTAAGAGACGAGGAAAAAGTAATTGACGAGTTACCTGCTTCTATTGAAGTTCGCACCACAAATCCAGATAGCCAGCCACCTGAACTGGATTTAAATCGCATCACAATAAAGGCAGAACCAACAAAACCACAAGCACCGAATGGTGAAACGCGAGTTGGTATTACCTTTAGAATCAAGGATAATATCAGTGGGTATCATTTGACATCAATGTATTTAAGCGACCCACAGGGTGTAAGATATCACTATTATCATTATGTGCCGGAACCAAGTTATTCCAGCATATATTTTCAGGGAGATCCAACTATTTATCAGACCTACCGTCATACGATTATTTTGCCTGTTGGTAGTGCTCCAGGTACATGGGGGCTTGCTGAGATGACAGTGTATGATAAAGCACAGAATGCGTTTCGGGCAGACTTTACCGAAATCGTCCGCTTTGAGGTGGAAGAAGGCGCTGCCGCTGCACCTATAATCGCTTCGCTCCCTGACAACACGCAACTGCTCGCAAATTATCCAAATCCGTTCAACCCAGAGACATGGATCCCCTACCAATTGGCAACCAGCACGGACGTACGGATTACCATCTATGACATGAAAGGCACTGTAGTTCGCAATTTGGAATTAGGTCATCAGTCAGCAGGTTTTTATACCGGTAGGAGTCGCGCTGCGTATTGGAACGGTCGAAACGGTTTGGGTGAACGGGTTGCGAGTGGTGTTTATTTTTATCGGCTAAAGACAGATGCTATATCACCGATGCGCAAAATGGTTATCCTGAAGTAAAGCTTTAGTGGACATACTAATAGGAAATTAGGTATAATACCTATATGGCACACTATGATATTAGCACGAAATACCTGTTACTGGAACACCCCAAAGTACTCATTGAATATTTCCTTGGCAGACAAAACATCGAAATTATAGAACATCTGAATACAGATCAGCCAACGTTCAAAACACACCGCGGGGATAGCACAACAAGCGTTCGCATTGACGGCAAAGAGGCGATAGTACACCTGGAAGTGCAATCTGGCAATAGCCCGAAACCGATGTGGGCTCGGTTGGCGGCTTATTCTGGATTTCTCATCAGCGAATTTCAAATGCCAGTTTATTGCGTTGTTTTGTATCTCGGACCCACCGCAGGGAGAAACGACCCTGGATACTATGCTTATGAAACTGGAGAGTTTCGTTATTTAATCCAATATAAAGTGGTAAGACTCGCGGAGATAGAGGGACAGGCTGTATTGGAGACACAGACACCTATGTTAATCCCTTTCGCCCCGCTGATGAAACCGCCTGCGGATGTGAATGCGGAACAATGGTTGAGAAGATGTGTTAAAGCTGCTGAGAGGGCACCTGTTGAAAAAGCCGTTCGAGATGACTTAGTTGCAACCCTCGGCATCTTCAGTGCTTTAGCTTATGATGAAGCATTCGTGAATCAATTGATAAAGGAGGAGATTGTGCAAGAATCCACGTTTTTCCAACACCACCTTGAAAGAGCTACGAAACATCTTGAAGCAGAAACAGAGCGCCGCACGCAAGAGGCACGTGAACAAGGCCTCGAACAAGGCCTCGAACAAGGCGCGAAAAAAGGAGCGATTGAAGTTATCCTGTTATTTCTATCTTCAAAATTCCAGCCCCGAGCGGTGTATGCCTTAAGACCGTTACTTGAGAATATTAAGGATTTGGAACACCTCAAGCAATTGGGAAGTGCAGCAGCAGAAGCAGAGAGCCTTGAGACATTCTTGCAGACGTTGGGGGCACAAACAAACGCTCAGAACGAAACGGAAACCCCTTAAAGTTTCGTTAGTGCTATGAAATCGCGGATTATGTACACGACTTTAAGTTGTGTTTTAGAAAGGAGCTATCCATGGAAACCGAACAGAAATATCGTGTTGCCCCTCCCGGATTTACGATGGAGCAGTGGGCAACCTTTAACAAAGACGGAATTATCTCCATCGAAAACGCAATCTCCGATGAAGACATACAGACCTATATTGACGCAATAGACCGCGTCGCTGCTAACAATCCGAAGTATACACCCGGCGGCTACCTCGGCATGCAGAACATCGTCGAACGCGATCCCGTTTTTGCGGGCTTAATCGACCATGAGCGGCATGTCGGTTATGCGTATGACCTTTTCGGTGAGCTCCTTAAACTTCACATAAGCCAATTTTTCCTGAGACCGCCCGGTGGCAAACAGTACAATCAGTGGCATCCCGACGGCGCGCGGGCGCTGCCCTATGGGGTATTTTCACCCGAACTGCCGTTGCAAATCAAAATTGGGTATTGGTTGACCGATCTGCCGAGACCGAAGATGGGAAACCTCGTTGTGTTACCAGGTAGCCATCGGCATCAGTACATGGAAGGCTACGATACGCACAAGAGCGTTCCCGGTGAGAGGGTCGTCTCTCCCCGTAAAGGAACGATGACGGTGATGCATTCGAGCATCTGGCATCGTGTAGAGCCGAACGAAAGCGACGTCGTGCGCTACAATATCTTCGTCGCCTATTGCCCATCGTGGGTGACACCAGCAGACCGATTTCACTCTTCACCAGAGTGGTTGAAGACGCTCAACCGTGAACAGCGGATTATCATGCGGAGCTACAACAGCGCGTATCACAACGCTAAACCGCCGGTGTCTGAATTCCCACTTTTCCTCGAACGTGACACGGGCGTTGAAAAAGATACAGACGCGTATCGTGAACATGTCCAATTGCATCGCCGGAAACGGTTGACGATGCATGAAAGGCTCTCTCAAAACTTATCGTTAAAAATATGAAGGAACTTCTCTAAAAATCCCAAGCCTCTGTGGTTCGGGTCCATCCCCGTAACGCTCGTGCGAACGTCAAAAAAAGGTGTTGCCAAAAAGGAGCATTTTGTGATAGACGGACAGTATCAAGTTAGGCAAACATTGTGAGCATAGCTTCTCTGCTATGTGCTGGTTTCCTCCTACTCACAAGGGGATAAAACCGCTGGATACTTGAGAGACCATGATAAGAACACATAAACTCACATTACGTCCCAACCGTGAGCAAATTGCTTGGTTTTACCAGCAATGCGGGTATGCGAGGTTCGCCTATAATGCTGCGTTAGCTGATTTTAAATCGGATATAAAGTTATCTCTGTATGACCTCAACAAACGATTTAATCAGAGGAAGAAAGCGTTTGATTGGACGGAAGCACAAGATCAGCGTGCTGCGATGTATGCCGTGCATCATCTGGGGCGTGCGATAGAAAACTGGCAAGCGAAGCGTGCGAAGTTTCCGAAGTTCAAGAAACGCGGGTGCAAGCACGCTTACACAACAGACGAACAAGCCGTCCGCACAGACAGCAAGCGTATCCGGTTGCCGAAAATCGGTTGGATACGCACTTTTGAGAAGTTGCGGTTTGTCGGTAAAATCGTTGCTGTGACGATATCCAGGACAGCGCATCGTTGGTTTGCGTCCGTATCCGTGGAAGTGGAGAACACTGAAGTTGTTGACATATCAACACATCCCACACTCGGCATAGACGTAGGTATCAACACACTCGCTACCCTCGATGATGGCACGACATACCAAAACCCAAGACCGCTAAAGCGATATGAGCGGAAGTTAGCCAGAGCCCAACGCAAGTTAAGCCGAAAAGTGTTTTTAAGTCAGAACTGGTATAAGCAAAAGCGAAAAGTGGAACGACTGCACTATCGGATTGCGTGTATCCGAACAGACGCACACCATAAAGCAACGACGGATATAGTCCGCAAAGCAGGGGAAACCATCGGTATAGAAACACTTTCTGTCACGAACCTACTCAAGAACCGAAAACTTGCCAAAGCATTGTCCGATTCAGCCTTAGGCGGATTCCTTGACAAACTCAAGACGAAGGCACAAGCACGGGGACTTCGGATTGCGCAAGCGGACAGGTTTTTCGCAAGTTCCAAGACCTGTAGCATGTGTGGACACAAGAAAGATGACTTAACGCTTTCAGACAGAACCTACAATTGTAACAATTGCGGTATCTCTATAGATAGAGATATCAACGCCGCTATTAACTTAAGACAGGTCGCGGTGGGATACACCGAGACATAAAACGCTTGTGGAGTGTCTGTAGGTTTCCCTCCCTTGCAGGAGGCACGACATGACGAAGCAAGAATCTCATCACTTTAGGAGGTGTGAGTATCAAAACACTGTTCCTCAAAGACATGCAGTATCGCCAAGCCAGAGTCGTGCTAACGGCACTCGGTATCACCGTGCTGATTTCACTCATCTTACTATTAGGCGGTATCATGAACGGCATGCGTATCCAAGCGCGGCAATACGTTGAATCGACTGGAGCAGATCTGTGGATTTCCGCTGAGGGTTCCGGCGGTGCCTTCATCGGGTTCTCACTCGTTGTTGAGGAATACATGGCGTTCCTGAATAGAGGACAAGGCTTAATCCCGGATTCTGCTTCCCCCTTAGTTTTCGCGCAAGCGCGCCCGAATGTGCGCGGGAAATCCACCAAGGCGATTATCGTCGGATACAAACTGGGAAAACTCGGCGGCCCCAAGCGAGCCATCGAGGGGAGAATGTTCACCCCCAGTCACTTTGAAGACTACAGACCCGAAGATCCAGTCCCTTATGAGGTGGTTGTGGATGAGAAAATGGGTTTGGAGATTGGGGAGCAGATTACCCTCGCTAATGAGAAGGTGCGAGTTGTCGGAAAAACGAGGAGTCTGATGTTCGTTCTCGACACGCCGCTCCTCTTTATGGATATCCGCATTGCCCAGAAACTCTTGCTCGGCAACACGCCACACGTTAACATGATGATTGCCAAAGTCAATGAGAACTTTCCGGTTCCAGAGGTAGCGACGCAGTATGACGAATTTGAAACGATAGAGACAACCACCTTAAAACAGACAGTCGGAAATATTATTGAATACTATGTCGATGAACCGATGAAAGCCGTGCAATTCTTGCGCGTGATGCTCTGGTTAGCGGCTGGCATTCTCGTCGGGATGATTACTTATGTAACCATGCTCGAAAAAACGCAGGAAATCGGCGTGTTGAAAGCGATCGGCGCTGCCAATACCTATGTCATGGCACTCCTCCTAAAGCAGGTGGCACTGATGTCCGCTGTGGGTGTCATACTTGGGCTTGCGCTAGCTTATATCTTTGCCGCAGCAGCACCAATTTTCGTTGCGATTCATTTTGTGGAATCCATCATCGTTGCATGTATCAGTTTTGTTGTCTGTTGTGGAAGTGGCTATCTGGCGGCGCGCAAGGCCGTCACGGTAGATCCGATGATTGCGTTCCGCGGTGAAATTTAAAAATCTCTATCCCAGCTCCTAACAACTGAAAACCGAGAACTAATTACCCTGAAAGGGGCATACAGCATGCCAGTAATCATAGAAGGGAACGGCTTAACCAAACGTTTCGGCACAGGCGATGCAACCGTCGTCGCGATTGATTCCGTTGACATCGCTATTCAAGAGAGCGAACTGGTGATGATTATGGGGGATAGCGGGTGTGGGAAGACAACGCTCATCAGTCTTCTCGGCTGTATTTTAACGCCCGATGCCGGTCACATCCGAATTGATGGTGAGTCGATTGACCCTGCTGCACAAGATATGAGTGTCATCCGACGCGAGCAGATTGGATTTGTATTTCAGCTGTTCCACCTGCTCCCTTACCTCACCGCCCTTGAGAACGTCATGATCGCAATGGACCTCGCACGGACAAAGACTGACAAGGCAGAAACTCGTGCAACAGAACTTCTCACACAGGTCGGCTTAAGTGAACGACTTCACCACCGGCCTTCCCAACTCTCTGGTGGCGAAAAACAACGGGTCTCTTTTGCCCGAGCACTCGCCAACCGACCGAAGGTCATCTTCGCCGATGAACCGACTGCCAACTTAGACAGTCGCCAAAGCGATAATTTGATGGGGCTGATCCAAGAACTACGTCAAGAATACCAAACAACTGTCGCGATTGTGACACATCACGAAGGCTTAAGAAAGAACGCCGATCGCATTATCCAGATGAAAGATGGAAGGATTGTTGGTGAATGAACGGACTTCGTTTTATTTCTAATGCGCAGATGCAGAAATATCTCTCCATTTCCGCAACGATTACAATTTTATCTCTTGGCTTTATCTTACCTATTCCCGCGCAAGATACATCACAATCTGGGGCCGCTCAGGAAGGTAAAGCGCTGAACGCAATAGAACAATCTAATTTTCTAACAAGCGGGTTGTATGGCGGCGGGCTAACCTTTATTGGCGATGATGCCTACGTTCAATTGCAGCTTCAGCCAGATATACCATTTGGGAAAGTCGGTATCGGGTTAGACTTGATTTTGCTCTATAATCCTTATGCAGAAGGCACAGAACCCCAGTTCCTCGCCGAAGATGGCGAATCGTGGGACAGCCCGAGTACCTGGTTAAGACTCGTCCGTTACGTACGCTACGGTCGACCTTATGATCCGTTCTACGTTCGTTTCGGGGAGCTGGATTATCTCACAATCGGGCACGGTTCTATTATGTCCGGCTATTCTAATTACGATCGACGTGGATTACGCCTGAATTTCAGGGATCCTAAAAATCGTTCCGGTATAGAAACAATGATCAATGACATCGGGAATCCGTCTATTTTCGGAGGGCGCGCATTCCTACGCCCATTCCAACGGGAAGAAAATAACAACTTGCTGACGCGATTTGAAATCGGTGCTACCTATCTCACCGACATCAACCCGAATTTGCAGGCGGAAGGTGAGGAACCCTTCAACGCGATCGGATTTGATGTCGGCGTGCCTCTCTTTGAGACGAGTACATTTCGATGGGACATCTACGATGATATCGCCCTTCTCAATACTTTGTCCGATACAGCTGAATCGGAATCAGAGACTAGTACTGTGGAAGGCAGCAGCACCACGGTGAACCTCGCATGGGGAAATGCTGTCGGGGTCGGCTTCGCTTTTACGCAGGCGATCTTCAAAATTGAATACCGCATCTTTGGAGATGGATACATCCCTTCCGTGTTCGACTATACGTATGAATCCGCGAAATCGCTGTCGCCAGAGCCAGATATGCCACAATTTTTGGGGTTAGAGGCGGCGGAGCCAAGGCGCGGTTTTTACTCACAACTCGCCTGGCAGCCCCTGCCACAGATCCATTTCCTCGGCACGCTTGAGAAGTACACGAATATTGAACCCAAGCTCTATATGGGAACTACTGTATCGAAATTAGTGCCACGGCTCTCACTTCGAGCGTTCTATACAAAACGGGATATAGGTACCGGGGACGGCACACATTTCGTCGATGACCTTTTCGACCTCGACGAAAAGTCGGCGTTCAGTGTAGAGGCACGCTATACCGTCTTTCCACCCGTTGAAACGATTTTCTTGCGTGAATACACCTTCCGACGCGTCGAAACTACCGAAGGCATATCTCAATTTGAACCGATACATAAAACTTCTATTATGATAGGCGTTGAGACAAATTTTTAGTGCTTACCCCAGGCTACCCAGTTCGTAGCTGTGCAGTCTTTCGTAGCATAGCCTCTTCCGTAGCATAGCCTCTTCCGTAGCATAGCCTGTTAGGCTGTGCAGTGTTTCGTAGCATGGTTTCCTGTTAGGCTGTGTAGTCTCTCGTAGCATAGCCTCTTTCGTAGCATAGCCTGTTAGGCTGTGCAGTGTTTCGTAGCATGGTTTCCTGTTAAGCTGTGCAGTCTTTCGTAGCATAGCCTCTTCCGTAGCATAGCCTGTTAGGCTGTGTAGTCTTTCGTAGCATGGTTTCCTGTTAGGCTGTGTAGTCTTTCGTAGCATAGCCTCTTCCGTAGCATAGCCTGTTAGGCTGTGTAGTCTCTCGTAGCATAGCCTCTTTCCGTAGCATAGCCTGTTAGGCTGTGCACCTCATACCCCCGCCCGCAAACTCGTAGCATGGTTTCCTGTTAGGCTGTGCAGTCTCTCGTAGCATAGCCTCTTCCGTAGCATAGCCTCTTCCGTAGCATAGCCTGTTAGGCTGTGCAGTCTTTCGTAGCATGGTTTCCTGTTAGGCTGTGTAGTCTCTCGTAGCATAGCCTAACAGGGCGTGCAGGTTTGTCCCCCGCAAGCGAGCAGGCGCTGCGCTACATAAGCGGACACAGGCTAACAGCCTATGCTACAACCCCGCAAGCGAGGGGGGTAGGCTACAAATGAGCAGTCCGTGACAGCCCTTACAGGAGAAGCTACCTTATTTTCGTATCAGCAGCTTCCGCGTCGCACTGAAATCACCCGCAGTCAACGTATAGAAATACACACTGCTCGCCACACGCTCACCGAACGCATTGCGACCATCCCAATACGCAGCACGACTTCTGCCATGATACATACCCGCAGCTTGATGTCCTAAGGCTAACGTCCGAACTAAACTGCCGTTGATACTGTAAATGTGAACTGTTACATCCGCAGGTTCGGCTAACTGATACGGGATCCACGTCTCAGGATTGAATGGGTTTGGGTAGTTGGCGAAGAGTGCAGTCTCTTCAGGGGTTAGCGTCGCTAAAAGCTGCTCCACGTGAGCAATCGCACGCTGGAAGGCGAGGGAACCGTCAGTATGGGCGCGCAAAAGAGCAAGAGCCCGGTGGAGCGTTGCGGGTGTGAAACGCCCTGGCAGCAAGATACGCATGGGTGCAGCAGCGTCTGTTGATTCACCGAGGTGTGCAGCAACAATTATCAGATCGTGTTTATCGACTCTGCCATCGCCATTGACATCTGTGCGCGGATTGTTTGGGTTGGTTGATCCAAATGCCTCTACGACCAATAACAGGTCGAGCATATCCGTTTCCCCATCCTCATTGATATCCCACGTTGGAGGCTCGGCTTCGGTGATAAGTTCCCAAAGGAGGACCGTGCCGTCAGAACTCCCGCTTGCGAGCGTCCGCCCATCAGGGCTAAAAGACACACTCCAGACACTATACCTATGCCCTGTGAGGGTGCGGCGTTGTTCCCCCGTGGTGACATCCCAGAGGCGGATGGTGTCGTCTTCACTCCCGCTGGCGAGCGTCCGCCCATCAGGGCTAAAAGACACACTTCTGACATCAGACCACCCATGTCCTATGATAGCGTAGCGTTGCCACCCCGTGGCTACATCCCAGAGGCGGATGGTGCCGTCATCACTCCCGCTTGCGAGCGTCAGCCCATCAGGGCTAAAAGACACGGTGTTGACATCAGACCTATGCCCAGTGAGAGTGCGGAGTTGTTCCCCCGTGTTCACATCCCAGAGGCGGAGGGTGTCGTCAGAACTCCCGCTTGCGAGCGTCCGCCCATCTGGGCTAAAAGACACACTTCTGACATCATCCGTATGCCCAGTGAGGGTGCGGCGTTCTTCCCCCGTGTTCACATCCCAGAGAATGACGGTGTCGTCCCTACTCCCGCTTGCGAGCGTCCGCCCATCTGGGCTAAAAGACACACTATAGACAGAATGGCCATGCCCTGTGAGGGTGCGGCGTTCTTCCCCCGTGTTCACATCCCAGAGGCGGATGGTGTAGTCTTCACCCCCGCTTGCGAGCGTGCGCCCATCTGGGCTAAAAGACACACTCCAGACCCAATGCGTATGCCCTGTGAGGGTGCGGCGTTGTTCCCCCGTGTTCACATCCCAGAGACGGATGGTTCCCCAACTCCCGCTTGCGAGCGTCCGCCCATCTGGGCTAAAAGACACACTCCTGACATAATGCGTATGCCCAGTGAGGGTGCGGCGTTGTTCCCCCGTGGTGACATCCCAGAGCCGGATGGTCTCGTCCCAACTCCCGCTTGCGAGCGTCCGCCCATCAGGGCTAAAAGACACACTCACGACCCAATGCGTATGCCCTGTGAGGGTGCGGCGTTGTTCCCCCGTGGTGACATCCCAGAGCCGGAGGGTGCGGTCCCAACTCCCGCTTGCGAGCGTCCGCCCATCTGGGCTAAAAGACACACTCCAGACCCAACCCGTATGCCCAGTGAGGGTGCGGCGTTGTCCCCCCGTGTTGACATCCCAGAGAATGACGGTGTCGTCCCAACTCCCGCTTGCGAGCGTCCGCCCATCAGGGCTAAAAGACACACTCCAGACCCAACCCGCATGCCCAGTGAGGGTGCGGCGTTGTCCCCCCGTGTTGACATCCCAGAGGCGGATGGTGCCGTCATCACTCCCGCTTGCGAGCGTCCGCCCATCTGGGCTAAAAGACACACTCCTGACATAACCCGTATGCCCTGTGAGGGTGCGGCGTTCTTCCCCCGTGTTGACATCCCAGAGAATGACGGTGCCGTCTTCACTCCCGCTTGCGAGCGTCCGCCCATCTGGGCTAAAAGACACACTATAGACATCATCCGTATGCCCAGTGAGAGTGCGGCGTTGTCCCCCCGTGTTGACATCCCAGAGAATGACGGTGTCGTCATCACTCCCGCTTGCGAGCGTCCGCCCATCTGGGCTAAAAGACACACTTCTAACCCAACCCGTATGCCCTGTCAGCAGGTCAAGCTCTTCCCCCGTCCGAGCATTGTAAAGCCAAATACCGATACCGCCGGCGACTGCCAGACGCGTGCCGTCTGGGGAATACTTTATTTCACTTATCCTACCCTTGCCGAGACGGGCTTTCGCACCTTCAGGTAACCCCCACGTTGTATACTCCTGTGCAGCCGTGTTTGCCACGACACTCAATAGCACTAACACGCCAACGAAAAAACGGCTTAGCGTTTGCATTTATCTGTTCTCCTTCTTTGAAAGTTGTTCCATCGAACAATCGTCCTTAAGTGAACTGGACACGTATCTCATCCACGCATCCGAGATAGCCAGGGACTTTCACATCTTGCTTTTAAAATATTATAACATGGTTTTGATAAATTGTCAAATCTTTTTGCGCGTTCAAGTCTCTTTTTTCATTATCGGGCTTTGGTCTTACCCCCCCATACCCCCCCGCAAGCAGGGGGGATGCTATTGTTGTAGCATGGTTTCCTGTTAGGCTGTGTAGTCTCTCGTAGCATAGCCTCTTCCGTAGCATAGCCTGTTAGGCTGTGTAGTCTCTCGTAGCATAGCCTCTTCCGTAGCATAGCCTGTTAGGCTGTGCAGTCTCTCGTAGCATAGCCTCTTCCGTAGCATAGCCTGTTAGGCTGTGTAGTCTCTCGTAGCATGGTTTCCTGTTAGGCTGTGCAGTTTGGAGCAGTCGCCAGCTTAGCTTAGCACGGACGCACTTTTGACCGTATCCTTTCACGATTCTACCGCTACCTTAACTTCCTCATCTTCCACAATCACCGGATACGTTCGGATACGGAGGCGGGGGTCGGTGTGGCATTCACCCGTTTTTGTGTCGTAAGCATACCCGTGAACAGGACACACGGCCATCCCGTTCCGGATTCTGCCTCTACCGAGAGAACCGAGCGCATGTGGACAGGTGTTATCTACAGCACAGAATTTATTATTCTCGTTGAAAATAGCGATCCTTCTTCCGTGGACAGTAAACGTTTTTCCACGGCCTTCACGGATATCTGATGTCTTTGTGACCTTTGTGTAATCCGACATTGTTTTACTCCTTGACGCTACCTAAAGTGATTCCGTGCACGAATTCACGCTGCATCGCTAAAAACAGGATAACAATCGGCATCAATGAGAGCAGTGTTCCCGCCATCAGCATGCCGTAGTCTTGCCGGTAAATGCCGACAAGATTCGCTAAGCCGATCGGTAGTGTATACTTCGCTTCATCGCGTAAAATGATAAGGGGCCAGAGGTAGCCGTTCCACGAGCCCAAGAAAGAATAGATGGTTAAGGCACCGAGGGCTGGCTTGATAATGGGGAGCACAACCCGGTAGTAGATACCGAACTCGGAACAGCCGTCAATGCGCGCTGCATCCAATAATTCCGATGGAATCGTGACAATGAATTGGCGCATCAGGAAGACACCGAACGCGCCTACTGAAAATGGGATAATGATCGCTTTGTAGCTATTCAGCCAGCCAATATCATACATCAATCCGAATAGCGGAACAAGCAGTACCTGAAAAGGTACCATCATTGAGGCGAGAAGGATACCGAACAAGAGTTTTTGCCCCCGAAATTGATACTTCGCAAATGCATAACCACCGAGCGAACAGAAAAACAACGTCAGTAGCGTTGAAGCAGTGGCAATAAAAATGCTATTGATGAAATACCGGTTGTATGGCACCGTCTTCCACAAATTCCGATAGTTTGAGGTAAACTTATCCCAAACAATGGATAGGTAACCCGGCTGGTGAATCGTCAATTGTAGGAGCAGGGTCCTATGGGTGATCGACTCGCCGTTGCCTATTTCTTCTATTGCAGCCTCCGTTCGGGGATCAGCTGCTGCTCGGTCCATCGTGATGTGCGATGACTCCAACTCGCCGGGAGTGCCGTGCAATCGCCATATCACATCTTTCCACAAGGCACTCTCCAAAATGAAAGGACGTGTCGGTTGATAGACAAGACTGTGGGGCCCGTTAGCCGGTAACACCACATAAACCTTCAAATTCAAGTGGTGATAGGAAGCATCCCCACGCACTGGCAAGATGATACGCCGGATCCGTTCCACGGGGATGGGTGAGGTGACAAGCGTCGTCATGCGGACGGTTTTATCGTCTTGGAATTTGCAAGATAAATTTGCATCCGTCTGTAAATCTGCAGATGTGCGGATGTGCGTACCGGCACCTGCATGCCACTCGATAGGGTCGATGGCTGAGCGATTGAAGTCGAGATCTTCTATCTGAATCCTTCCGACGGCGATTTCTCTATACACAGAGCTCCAGATTGTGTCAACGGCCTCGGGAATAATCGCAGCTGCTACCGCAGCCACGATTGAAGAAGGCGGCCCTTGCCAAACTTCGTCTGGTAACCCTACTATGAGTTGTTGCCATAACCCCTCTGTCATTTCTGCTTGTAATTCTTGGGACGGAACATAATTGGAAAGCTTCGCATTTGCGGAAATATGTACTTGCGCTTGTGTCCAGATGACCTGTGTGAGTTCCGGTCCTAAGGCCTCCCATGTCCTTTCGTCCACTGCTTCCGGTTTTTCGATGTGCCGATAAGCGTTTTCGACAATATAAGGCGATGAGGCCACGCGCGAGGGGAAACTCGGAAACCACTGAATCGGTACCGCAAAAATCTCATTCGCGGTTTTAAACGAAGAAGTCAGCAACCAGAGCATAGGTATCATTGTGCAAAAAGCCGCGCTCACCAAAAGGAGATAACCGATACTTCTGGAAATTTTTATTGCAACCTGTTTATTTTTGGGGTTTCGGTTCATTTATAAGCCCAATTCAGATAGGTCTACGGCGCGCGCCCGTTGAATGTCATCTTGGTACTTGAAAACACATCCAAGCGTTTCCGCAACGATCTGTGCATCCAGTTGTGCCTTCCCGAGTGCGATGAGTGCCAATCCCCAATCCAGCGTCTCCGCTACCCCGGGTTTCTTGTAGTAATCCCCTTGCCGCCACAGCTGCATCATCCGACACAACTGCTGCGCGAGGTGTGCGTCAATATCGGGCAGCTTCGTCTGAACAATCGCCAGCTCTTTCTCGATAGTCGGGTAATCGATCCACTGATAAAGGCAGCGGCGTTTGAGAGCTTCGTGGACCTCTCGCGTCCGATTCGAGGTGAGCACAACGTGCGGGATATGTTTCGCCCGGATTGTGCCGATTTCGGGAATCGTAATCTGGAAATCCGACAAAACTTCAAGCAGGAACGCCTCAAATTCACTGTCGCTCCGATCTACCTCATCTATGAGTAGGACCGGTGGAACATCAGCGTCGCTCTGAATGGCTTCCAGCAAGGGACGCTTCAGCAGAAACGCCTCACTGAACAGATCGGTGCCGATGTTTTCTTTCTCGCGTCCCTGTGCTTCGTCAATACGGAGTTGCAAAATTTGCCGTGTATAGTTCCATTCGTACAACGCGCTGTTTACATCCAAGCCTTCATAGCATTGCAATCGGATGAGCTTGGCGTTTGTTGAATCCGCAAGAACTTTAGCAACTTCTGTTTTGCCGACCCCGGGTTCGCCTTCGAGAAAGATAGCCTTTTTGAGGTGGTGTGCAAGATAAAGCGTTGTCGCCAACCCCTTATCTGCGATATACGCATGTTTTTCACATACAGCTTGAACGTCTTCGATGGATGTGAACATTGTCTGAAATGGAAGTCGGTAGCCTCCGTCACTTCTCCTGCAGGGCGCGTTCATAATCTTCCCGATAATCAATATCGCGCAATACCCGATCCGTATTTACAGGGACATAATGGATATCGTTGTCATACTTCTGAAAGAGCGTTCGTACGCCCCCACTTTCCGCCTCTAAGGCGAGAATTTCACGAGCATACCGCTGGTGAAAGACTACCGGATGCCCGCGTTTATAGTTATAGCTGGGGAGCGCAATTCCCTTGTCTGTTTGAATGTAAGCTTCGACGATCCGATCAATCAGTTCAGTGGTAATAAAGGGTTGGTCTACCAGCATCAACGCAAACGCCTCGCTCCGTTCCAGTGCCCTTATACCCACCTGTGCCGAGGTTAACATCCCTTCGCGGTAATCAGGGTTAAAAACGATTCTGACCGGACGCGTCCGCAGTTGTTCCTGGATCTCCGCTGCACAGTGTCCAACCACAACGATAACCTCGTCAAGTTTAGCCCCGAGCATACTTTCTACTACTGTTTCAACCATAGTGCTGCCTCCAAATGGGAGGAGCTGCTTTGGTTCACCCATCCGAGAGGAAAGTCCCGCTGCAAGAAGGATTCCCGCTATGAAAGGAGACGATTGCTGCCCCATGTTTAATACCGAATACCGAACGTCTTATATTCCCCAGTAAAAGCCCGTTTGTCGATTTCAATCGCATCGACTCTTGCGTAGCGAGGTCCCTTTTTTAATGACGCAACTAACGCGTCTAACTGTGCCTTATCACCCTCAGCGACAACCTCAACTTTACCGTTTAGCAGATTCTTCACATAACCGTTAACCCCGAGTTGTTTCGCGTTGAGCTGCGTAAAATTACGGAAACCTACACCTTGCACCTTGCCACTGATGAGCACGTACAACTGCATCTTCTGGTTGACCTCAATCGTAAGTGTGATAGGTGTACCAAGTTCTGGGAGCAAAGCATCGTTCTTTTTATAGCTGTTCTCCTTTGACGATTCGGGAAGCGAGTTCTGGAAGAGCGCACTTGCATCAAACACCCTCAAGGCGACAATGTCATTACTCATAAACGCTTGCGGTATCATTGCATCTTCGTCTTCACTGTCCAAATCGGGTACAATACGCGAACCGGAGTAGATCCAAGCGACCTGTTGCAGCGGCTTTTGGGTTTCTACATCGAGAATAAGTTCTTCGGCGCGCACCTTTTTCGTTTCCTGGCCCTCTTTCCACGCAACGGACATAATGAAGGCAGTTCCCGTTGGCGGTGTCGGGGCATCTTTTTCTGCGTCGTAGCCGGGGGGTGTACCGACCTCAACACCGAGTTTGCTGAGAGCGTCGTATATTTCCTTCGTCGTTGCATCGACAACGATGATACTTTCATATTCCTTGCCGTCGCGTCCACAGACGAGGTATTCAACCGCGCCTCTTAAATGTGAGTCGTATTCACCAAGTGCTTTAGAAATTTCGCCTGTTAAAACGAGCTGTTTTTCCGTTGCCATTACCTGGAGATGCCCATCACCCCATCCAAGACTCGGCAGCGCAACAAGACATACAGTTAAACAAATTTTGATTCCTAACCGCCGCATCCACATATGATGTTTGACGTTTTTCATGAAATCTCTCCTTTTCTGATAGTTTTCAGTTGAAAACTATCAAAAAGTATACCGCAATCCGTTAAATATTTCCACATCATATTTTTCAATATTGGTAGGCGGTTCACTATCGTATCGGAAATTGACCCGCAACGGAAACGCCAGTGTTGTCGTCAAACGGAATGTGATGCTCCCCTCAAAGAGAACACGGTAATCTTGGAAACGCCGAAAATGAAATTGATAATAGCCCGTTCCGCTAGTCGTGATCCGTTCGTCTAACCGCCATGTCCAATTGATATAGTTTGTTGCGCGCACGATACGCGTTGTAATTTCACCGTGCGTTTTGTCGTTGATACGTTCATGTTCCCACATTGCTCCGACACCGAGATAGACCTTAAATCCGGACGTGGGTGAATATAATCCAAACCTCGCCCCGCCGCCTGCTAAATTCCGGTCGTTCAATAAGATGGATTCGTTGAATTGTTTTTGAACGAACGATTCAACAAAGAGGTGCTGCGTTAGACACCGTATAATTCGCGCATGCGCCATGCCTTTATTTAGAAAGAACGCCCCACTTTTTCGACCTTCTTGGAGGCTTCCAAAGACAAAACCGTGATAGATTTTTGACAAATAATCTGAGCGGAACCGCGTCCGCGCCGTAAGCAGATCTGTATTTCCCGTGCGATAGCTTAAATCCATCGTGATGCTGTTATACCAACCCGGTTCTAACTGCATCCGCTTTGACATTTCATCAGTAAAAATATTAACTTGCGCTGCGAGGGAAGGACAGAGGATAAGCCATAAAACAAAACAGATACTGATAATCTGCTTGTGGTAATCCGGAATGAGAGGTTCTCGGAAAAATACGTTGAATAAAAGCATTGTCTAATGTTAGAATCCTTAGGTAGAGGTGCGTACGTCGAAAAAACAGAGCGAAATAAGAAAGCAAAAGATGCAACGAATCCTAATAGATACCGATCCTGGCGTAGACGACGCTTATGCAATTCTCCTCGCCATGCGTTCGCCTGAATTGCACATAGAAGCCATAACAACTGTCTGCGGAAATGTCTCGGTCGAACAGGCTACGCAAAACCTATTGACTCTTCTCGGATCGCTTGACTTAGATGAATTTCCTGTTATTGCCCAAGGCGAAGCCACACCGCTCGTAAAACCCCTCGTGAATGCAGCACATGTCCACGGCGATGACGGATTGGGCAACACCCGTCACCTGCGAGATCTCGATGGCAATCCACGGTACTCCCCTGCAAATACTGCCCTCGCCTCAATGTCAGGTGTAGATCTCATTCTTGAGACAGCGGCGCAGTATCCAGATGAACTTATCATTGTAGCACTCGGTCCGCTGACGAACCTTGCAAAGGCAATCCGTAAAGATGCCGCTAAAATGCGAAGGCTTCGGAAGATTATTGTGATGGGGGGCGTTTTTGAGGGATACGGCAATGTCACAACAACAGCGGAATTCAATATCTTCGTCGATCCGCATGCAGCCCAAGAAGTTTTCCAATTCGACGTGCCTGTTCACATCTTTCCACTTGACGTAACCCATCAGGTTGTCCTGACGGGTGAACGTTTGCGCGCTGAAGTTGAAGGGCGGGAGGATAAAATCTCCCATTTTCTCTGGGATGCATCACAAGCCTGCATGGAATTCTATCGCCAACACGTCGGGTTCTGGGGATTTCATATTCACGATGCGCTGCCGATTGCTCTGTTGACGCATCCAGACTATTTTGAAAGTGTTGATGCGTTCGTACAGGTCGAAACCCAAGGCGAATTGACGAACGGTATGACGGTTGCCGATTTACGCCTGGAACGCCAACCTCACAATCCAAATACCCAAGTCTGTGTTAAAGTAGCAGCAGAAACGTTTTTAGATAGTTTCTTCGAGCGGCTCCGGTGAATATTACTGCACGGTTGCGTTTTACACAAACCTGCGTTTGAATCATTGCCGTGTAAACTCACGTAGGACTCCATAGCCCTTGTTTGCCGCACGTTAAAATGTGTTTATCCCACCGAGTGGGTGATTCGGAATATAGCGGAGATCGTTGGACGGGTCACGCTGGAGCATCAGCGGTACTTCCAGTTTCGGGAGTTTCAAGTCCGCGAATTTGACCTGTTGTGTATCCGTGAGCTCTACGGCGATCTCTTCAATCAATTTATTAATCTCTTTCATAAAGATCTCGCGATGCTTCAGAAACTTGCGTGCCTCGTCTCGGAAGGCGTTGAGTTCCCGCCGCGTCCGCATGTCCGTGAATCCGCTTTCATAGCGATCGTAATACCGGTGTGTTAGACCGGCGCGAAACACCTGATAATCCGCCTCTAACTGCTTTTTCTCAAAGTCGTAATCATCAACAATATCGCGAATCAATTTCAATTTCGGATGGATAGTCTGTTGTTGTACCGGTGTGAGTTGCAGGGCGGCTGTACTTTTGGAGACATCAAGTAATTTGGCACCTCCGCATGCTTGCAACGGACCACAGAGGAGGAGCATGAGGAACATCTTGACGTTTCTCATAATTAATTCTCCATTTATAGAATATACACTTACGAAGCACTCTGCCCCGGCCACGCTTTGACCATATCTTCCCATTGCTGAGTGCCACAATCGCCTAAATCGTAAAAATATCCATATTTCAGTTTAAGATATGCGATATAAGGTTTAATAGACAGCCGGCTTCCTGTTGCGCGTTCGGTGATTTCGGGAGCCGTATACTTTGATCCGTGTTGGTAAACATTTTCTTTCAACCAATTGTGAAGTGTGCTGAACTTGCCCTCCGTTTTAATTTCAGCAGGGATTTCGGGGTGTGCTTTAAAGGCAGAGACGTAAAATTGCGAGGCTAAGATATTGCCCAATGTGTACCCCTGAAATCCGCCGCCGATGAGGCTATAATACCAGTGCACATCTTGCAAAACACCGTCCTTGTCATCTGGCGGCACGATGCCGAAATCTGCGTCAAAGCGCTCCTGCCACGCATTGCGGAGGTCTCGAATCTCAAGTTTGCCTTCTAACAGTGCCAATTCAAGATCAAAACGCAGCATCACATGGAGGTTATATGTCACCTCGTCGGCATTTGTGCGGATGAGAGAGCATGCTACTTTGTTAATGGCGCGATTGAATGTATCTCGAGACACAGTGCCGAGCTGCTCAGGAAAAACGCTTTGGAGTTTCGGATAGTAATAATACCAAAACCCACGACTCCGCCCAACCAAATTCTCCCAGAGCCTTGACTGACTTTCGTGGACACCGGCGGAGGTGCCGCGAGCGAGGGGGGTACCTTCAAAATCCATCTGAATGCCTTGCTCATACAGCGCATGTCCAGTCTCATGAAGTGTGCTGAACAACGCGTCACCGAGAAAATTCTTCTTGGTTCGCGTCGTGATCCGAACATCGCCGAGTGAAAACTTCGTCATAAACGGGTGATGTGTCTTATCCTGCCGTCCACGATTCATATCGTAACCGAACTGCTTAGCGACTGCTAATCCAAATTCGAGTTGTTTTTCTTCTGGGAAATATTGGTGCAAACACGAATCATCGGCGGGTTCCTGGGATGTGATAGCGGCAACAATTGGAACGAGTTCTTCACGAAGTTCGGCGAAGATACGACTCACTGCTGTTGCTTTCATCCCGTACTCGCTCGCTTCAATGAGTGGATCTGCGATATGATCGTAGCCCGGAAAAAAGTTTGCTGCCTGCCTACTGTAATCCAACGTTTTTTCCAAATACGGACGGACCCGCTCAAAGTCGTTTGCTGGACGCGCCTCGGTCCACACCTGAAAAGATTCCGCAGAGTGGTTTGCCACCTCCGCTGTAAATTCCGCCGGTATTTTAATGGCTCGTTCATATTTTCGGCGTGTGACGCGGATGAGGCTCGATGCATCGGAATCGTAGGGGAGACTTTTTTCGTAAGGTTCGAGGGCATCAAGCAATTTCCCGATGGCGGGATCGGTAAATTTTTCGTGTGACAAACGACTGAGCGTTGCCATTTGACGCCCTCTCGCCGCGGCCCCGCCAGGGGGCATATAGGTGGACTGGTCCCAATGGAGCAATCCCGCAGCCGACGATATATCGTTTACCTCAAGCAACCGGGTTTTAAGTTCCTGAAATTTTGCTTCCACAATATTCTCCTCACATGTAACAAAGATTGATTAACTAACACAGACTGCTCTGTTCTGTGGTACTGTTAAAGGGATGGAGGTCCGATTTTTTATGTTTCTTGAGAATTGAGCTAGACGTTGATGAGCCAATCAGATAATGCCAAGCGCAGAATCGTTTGAACATTCTCGCGCTCCTTTTGGAGCACGCCTCTGTACCTTTCAATTGCTTCTACTGTTTCTGACGGATAGGCGTTTGCCGTGATCCTGATTGTACTGAACGGTAACCTTTTTGAACGTTCCTTCCAGGGAAGAGCAGCGATCCAATGTTCAAGAGTCGAGGCATCATCTGCAGTCAGTTCTCTTTCTGACAAGAAGCACGCTCGGATAATTTCCTGTCCGATAGGCAAGAGTTCTATACCGTCAGCGGAGATGCCTTGAGAACTTGCTCCAAACAAGGCGGAGTTCGGAGGTATTAGACGCAATTTCACTTTTTAGTACAGCTTGTGAATTAAAATCTTGTGTCAAAAGTTCAGATGTCATGTAGTTATCCAAAGAGAGTCGTTATTATACATGTTAGCACAAGCGGGAAATTATTTCAAGGGACATGTCAACAGAACGCACGATGCCAGGACGCAACCCGCCCTATATGCTGAATACTTATACATTGCAACCTTAAATTACAAAAATTCCGAATTTTGTCTTATTTTCGTAACAATTAAATGCTATAATTTATAGCAGAATCAAGTAAAGAAGGCAAATTGATGCAGAAATACAGTCGGGTACTGTCCATTATTATACATATTTTAGTCGTTTTGATATGGCCCTTTGTTGTTAGCAGTTGTTCACCGCAAAGTAGCGAAAGTGACCTCAGTAAAGGGGCACACCATATCACTATCAAGAATAAAGGCTCGGACACCATGGTGAATTTAGCGCAAGCGTGGGCAGAGAGGTACACGGGTATCTCTATCGAAGCGGCCGTAGAGGTGTCGGGCGGCGGTTCTGGGACAGGTGTTGCTGCACTTATCAACGGAACTGTTGATATAGCCAACTGCAGCCGCCAGATTAAACCCAAAGAATTAGAACTCGCAACACAAAATACAGGCAAAGTGCCTCAGGAATTTATCGTCGGCTATGATGCCCTTGCGGTTTATGTCCATCATGATACACCTATTGATAAGATTACGATCCCACAGCTGGCAGAGATCTATGGTGAAAACGGCACGATAACGAAATGGTGCCATCTCGGTCTCACGCATACTGACTGTCCAAGTGACAAAATTATTCGCATCAGTCGGCAATCTAATTCGGGTACGTATTTCTATTTCCGAGAGGCGCTGCTTGGGACGGATCGCGACTTTCGTATCGGTTCGTTGGATTTGCACGGCTCGAAAGATGTCGTGGAGGTTATTGGAAGAACGCCCTGTGCGATCGGCTACAGTGGTATGGGGTATGCCACCTCACACGTCAAAATGTTAGAAGTTGCCACTACCTCCGATGCCCCTTACTATGCCCCGACCCTTAAAAACGTCCTTGCGAAAACCTATCCTATCGCCCGTCCGCTTTACATGTATTCTCTGGGTGAACCGACTGGCGCAATTAAGGCATATCTCGACTGGATTTTGTCCGCCGAAGGGCAAAAGATTGTAGAAAAACTCGGTTTCGTCCCGTTAGAAAACGACTAAAGATATATGAATATTCTACGCAAAAAAAGCACTGCGAACCTGCCGTTTTCCGAAACATTAATTGAAGTGTTTATTCGCTTATGTGGTATTAGTTCTATTATCTTTGTATTTGGTATCTTTTTCTTTGTATTTCGCGAGGGAGCGGGTTTCCTTTTCAACGGTTTAGACGTGAAAGAGTTTCTGACGAGCGTAGAATGGCAACCGACCTCACTAAATAATAAGAGATATGGGGCATTCGCACTGATAGTTGGAACTTTCAGCGTCACGATCTTGGCGATGTGTCTCGCCGTTCCGTTTGGACTCGGTGCCGCGATCTTTGTATCGGAATTTTGTAGCCCAAAACTGAGAGAGACTTTCAAGGTTATCATCGAGCTCCTCGCTGCGATCCCTTCAGTTGTGTGGGGGTTCATTGGGTTGACGTTGATGAATCAACTGATTATTGCTGTTTTCAAAGCCCCCATCGGTTTAACGATGCTAAACGGGGGCATTATGTTGGCGTTGATGAGTGTCCCTATCATCGTTTCTATTGCGGAGGATGCCTTAAAAGCCGTACCAGATTCGTATCGAGAAGCAGCGGAAGCACTCGGGGCAACCCGATGGCAGGTCGTCTACCGTGTGCTCCTGCCTGCGGCAAAAAATGGGCTGTTGGCAGCCGTCTTGCTCGGTGCGGCACGTTCTATCGGTGAGACAATGGCGGTCTTGATGGCAACCGGGCACTCTGTTAACATCCCGTCGGGACCGCTTTCTTGGATCCGGACGCTAACAGCGACGATCGCCGCCGAATTAGGCGAAGTCGCCAGAGGCGATGAACATTATCAGGTGCTTTTTATTATCGGTATCCTACTTTTTACTATTACATTTATAGTCAACCTCATTGCTGACGTGGTTATCAAAGGCATCCGTCAAGCGTAATTTTGTAGCGCAAACTGTTAGTTTTTACCTGATCCAACACAATCTAAACGAAGTTTAATTTATAACTTCGGTAATTTCCTAATAACGCTCAGTGCGCTTGGGAAACCGTGAAGCAATCCGCAGAAATACCCAAGCAAAAACCCTACCAGGCCTGGGGAACCTATTAAAGATAATACGGAGATATGAAGACTGACATACAGGTATCGCCGCAAGAGATGTTTACAGAGACACCGATTGACCGGCAAAAACGACGAATAGAAGGCGTAATGCGTATTTTCCTGCTTGTCATAACAAGTATGATGATTATCCCGTTGTTTCTTATTATTGGCTATCTCCTCTATAAGTCGCTCCCGGTCCTCTCTTTTGAATTTTTGTTTACGAATCCGAGAGACAACATGCGTGCCGGCGGGCTCTGGGCACCCTTCCTTGGAACAATCTATTTAGTAGTTGTGTCGCTATTGGTGTCTGCTCCTATCGGGGTTTTCGCTGCTGTGTATCTCAACGAGTATGCCCGTGAGAATTGGTTTACACGTATTACAAATTTGGCTGTTGTTAATCTGGCTGGCGTGCCGAGTATTGTCCATGCCTTGTTCGGTGTCGGGGCTTTTGTCCTTTTTGCCGGTTTAAATGAGTCTATACTCGCAGCGTCACTCACGCTCGCAATCATGACGCTTCCGGTGATTATCGCCAGTACAACTGAAGCCCTTAAGGCAGTGCCTATGTCCTTTCGGGAGGCATGCTGGAACCTCGGTGCGACGCGATGGCAAACGATTCGCCGTATTGTCCTCCCTAACTCCATCAGCGGTATCCTAACGGGTGTGATTTTACAAGTGTCGCGCGCAGCGGGTGAAACGGCACCTATCATGTTCACCGGAGCGGTTTTCTATAAGTCTATTGCAGAAGGAAACCTTTTCGCCTATAATATAACGGAACAGTGTATGGCACTCTCCCTACATCTTTTTACAATTTCAACACAGGTACCAGATGTTACCGAGGGAATTCCGTACGGGACTGCAATAGTGCTTGTCGCTACTGTTGTACTCGTCAACGCCGCAGCAATTGCGCTAAGGGTTTATCTCCGCACTCGAAAGAAATGGTAGAGTGATTGGGGGTTATCAGTTATTAGTTGTTGGTTAAGATAGCTCTGGTACCAAGTGTTTCCTTGTTGGCGTATTCTCAGTAGGACTGACTGGCTGGTTACAGAAAACCTCTTAACTTAATAACTTGCAACTTATCACCCAGACAAAAACATGAATAAAGAAAAATTACGAGAGATTGTTGAAGGAGCCGCATTTACCGCCGTCACCCAGTTTCTAATTCTGGCATCCGCTGTCGTTTTTGTGCTTGAGTCTGATAGAGATGTCTGGGGATTAACCGAGTATACCAGGAATTTTCTTATTTTAGACTGGGTATTTTTTGTCTTATTTTCAGCAGAATATGCACTGCGGGTCTCCATTGAACCCAGAAAACGGGATTTCATTTTCAGCTTCTATGGTATAATTGATTTGCTGGCGATTTTACCGTCTTTGTTTCTCGTACCCGGATTTCGTGTGCTACGCGTTCTCCGATTTTTGCGGGTTTTCAGAATTTTCAAGGCGACCCGTTTTATTCTTGCAGTCGATCGGCTCACAGCAGCACTTCGTGGCATCCAGCAAGAACTCTTAGCACTCGCTATCTTATCGTTGATGCTCGTCTATCTCGCGGCATGCGGGATTTACTACTTTGAAAGAGATGCCCAGCCTGAAAAGTTTGGCTCTATCCTTGATTCGATGTGGTGGGCTGTCGTGACATTGACAACAGTCGGTTACGGAGATGTCTATCCAGAAACAGGTGGTGGAAGGATTTTCACCGCACTTGTTACGCTTGTCGGTGTCGGACTTATCGCGATTCCCTCTGGATTGTTGGCATCGGCTTTGACCGAAGCGCGCGTGGAGCATGAAATAGCAGCAGAAGCTGAAAAAGAAAAAGGAAAGCAATCTACGGCACCCAGTGATACCCAAAATGGATAAAAAATATGAACATGAATGGCAGTAGCAGTTCGCAAACCACACCTATAATTGAAATCAACGATCTGACGGTCCGTTACGGCGATAAGCCTGCACTGAACGGCATCTCTTTTGATGTGAATAAAAATGAGATTCTCGGTATCATCGGACCTGCCCAGTCAGGTAAGACCACGCTTTTGCGGGTTCTCAACAGAACACTGGAACTTACGGCAGGAGCGTCCATAGAAGGTTCTGTCAAACTTGAGGGCGTAGATGTCTACACGATTGGTAATGTCTATGGCTTCCGTCGACGGATCGGTATGGTGTTACCGTTGCCGGTGGGGCTTCCCCTTTCAATATACAATAACGTTGCTTTCGCACCACGAACGGCAGGCGTTCGGGCAAAATCAGAATTAGATGAAATTGTTGAGCGGTGTCTACAGCAAGCTGCACTCTGGGATGAAGTAAAAGATAGACTGGATACGCTTGGGACGAAACTCTCAGGCGGCCAACAACAACGTCTCACAATCGCCCGCGCCCTCTCGCATCAGCCGGAGATCCTCTGTCTGGATGAGTTTTCTATTGCTGTTGATCCCGTTACAACGATGCGTATTGAAGCTGTTCTGAAAACTTTACGGACGGAAATGACGATTCTTCTTGTTACCAATCTTATTCAACAGGCGAAACGCTTAGCAAACCGCACCGCTTTTATGCTCAATGGCGATCTCGTTGAGATTAATACGACCGATGTAATTTTTTCTGAAAGTCCGGGAAGTCAAGCTACTTACGATTATGTCAACGGCACGTTTGGCTAAATTTTTACTATGGAAATCTGGGCGCTCCTCCATTACATCCCGCGCCCGGGAGTTTAATGAATAACAGGATGAATTATAGCATTGAAACTGAAAATCTCAGTCTCTGGTACGGCGATTTTCAAGCACTCATTGATGTCAACGTCAAGATACCCGCTGGTCAGATAACCGCTCTTATCGGTCCATCAGGGTGTGGGAAATCAACACTGCTTCGCTGTTTTAATCGGGTCAATGAGCGTTACGGCAACGTTACTACCCAAGGAAAAATTGAGGTACTCGGAAAAAATATCTACGATTCCGATGTCTCTTTACCGGAGCTCCGAAAAGCCGTCGGGATGGTGTTCCAACGACCGAATCCATTGCCGATCTCGGTTTATGAGAATATCTTGTTCGGTTTGCGGATTCACTCGCCAATCGGCAGCCTCACCCGAACAGACTGTGAGCAAATCGTTGAAGAGGCATTGACCTCCGTTTTCCTCTGGGATGACCTAAAGGATAGATTGAAGAACCGCGCAACATCACTGCAGCTTGAACAGCAACAAAAACTCTGTATTGCGCGGCTATTACCGCTTAAGCCAAGAATTATCCTCATGGACGAGCCGTGTTCCGCATTGGATGCTAAAGGCACGCTTGCCGTTGAAGAGCTTATGGAAGCACTCGCAGGAACGTACACATTCTTAATTGTGACACATAATATGGCACAAGCGCGACGCGTGAGTAAAGCGTGTATCTTTATGTTCCTCGGTGAGCTTATTGAACATAGAGAAACACAAGCCCTTTTTCAGACACCAGAACACCCAAAAACTGCAGATTATGTACAGATGCGGTATGGATAAGAATGTCCGTCAGCCTTCAACGATCAGTTCGCATAGAAACTTTGAAAATGTTGGGGTCACTACTTCTGCTTTGCTGATGGCTGAGAGTGGAGCGAAAGCGGAACGTGTTGATGGCTGATTGCCAATATTATGAATTCCTTGATCACCCACCCGAATCCAAGACAAAAATTCGCTTTACAGAGTGTCGGACTCCTCACGCTCGGGGCGGTGTCCCTTCTGGTGTGGAATGTTCTGAAAAAGACGTATCTGTCTGATGTACAGGTATCATCGGTCGCACGCGCGGCGGAGCCGCCACCGAATCTACTTGGGGACCTTTATCTTTTCTTATCCATTAGTTGCCTTGGCATTTTGCTTGGTGTTATCTGTGCCTTTTACTTGGAAGAATGGTTACCAGAAACACATTGGGGTCGGTGTTTGATTGAAGGTCAGGTCAGTATTCTAAGCAGTGTGCCTTCACTTTTATATGGGCTTTTGGTAGTTACGGTTTTCTTGCCTTATAGTGGTGCTTTTCAGAGAACTCAAGGATTTCCGCCGGGCGGGGACCTGAGTACGGCTTCGCTACAGCTATTATCTTTTCATGGTCATACGACTCTATTTTACATTGCCCTATTAACTTTTGTATTATTAGTGATGCCAAGGGTTATTAAGGCAACCCAAGAAGCCCTTCGATCAGTTCCGATACCCATACGTGAATCGGCTTATGCACTGGGGGCAAACCGGTGGCAAGTGCTGACAAAACATGTTGTGCCGCTTTCACTTCCACGCGTGATTGCGGGTGCATGCAGCGCGATGTCTTGTGCTTTGGCAGTATCGGCGTTGTTTATCGGTGTTTACCTGTGGCGGCATACCAGCCAATCCGGACAGATGTCCGACAGCTTTGCGCTGTTTTTAGGCGGGGCTTTGTTATTCAGTATCTTTTCAAGTTTCCTCCGCCAGAGGTATCCTCTTGCTTCGACGCGGCACATTTAATTGTGACGAGATGCATTCTTAAATCGGACGCATAGCCTCTAGCTAACGCGCGGGTTTTTAAAAACCGGGCCGATTATGAAAACTGAAAAAAGGCGACCTATTCTAAACATTCGTAATCTAAACATCTGGTATGGTGATAAGGGTATTCTGAGAGATATCTCTTTTGAGGTTCAGGAAAAACAGGTAACAGCTTTCATCGGGCCCGCTAACTGCGGTAAAAGCACCCTTGTCCGGTGCTTCAATCGATTAAACGACTTTACACCAAACTTCAAATTCACCGGTGAAGTCCTTTTTAAGGGCTGCTCTTTATATGCCGAGAAAGATGTCATGAGTGTGCGGAAACAGATCGGAATGGTATTCCGAAGACCGGTCTTATTCCGAGGATCTATCCATGAAAATATAGCTTATGCAGCTCGAATTTCACGCGTGAGTCGACCCTCCGAGCTAAATGCACTCGTTGAGAAAAACCTACGAAGAACCGGCCTCTGGCATGAGGTCGAGGGCATCTTAGACGAAACACCAGCGCAATTATCCACGGGACAACAACAGCTGCTCTGTGTCGCGCGCGCCTTGGCTGCTGAACCAGAGGTTTTGATATTCGATGAGCCGTGTGGCGAACTCGATCCTATTGAGACTGTTAAAATTGAAACACTTATGCGGGAGTTGACAAACGATTGCACACTCATTTTTGCCACGAATAAAAGAAGGCAAGCCGCTCGCGTTTCCGATGTCGCCGGGTTTCTCTACGATGGCAAGTTAATCGAATTTGGAGCAACGAAGAAAATGTTTACCAACCCACAGGATAGCAGAACGGAACAGTACGTAACAGGCAGGATGGGATAAAATAGTTATCAGCCAAGAGGCTTAATATAACTATTCACCACACCTTCAGGTGAGAATACCAGAAGAGACTGAATGGTTACCGAGTGCCTCTTAACCAGCTAACTAATAATCAATAACGAATAGAAATATGTTAGCGAACGAAATCAGAGAACTTCAGCACAAACTTTTGGAAATGGCGGGGTTTTCTGAACAGATGCTACGCCAAGCCATCGAATCCGTTTTAACGCGAGACGAGACATTAGCACGGACAGTGATTGCTACTGATGATCATGTTGATAAATTGGAAAACGAAATCGAAGTATCCTGCATCCAACTGATCGCCCTCCATCAACCCGTGGCATCTGAGCTCCGTTTTCTGACGGCGGTGATGAAAATCAGCCACAACATAGAACGCCTTGGAGATAAAAGTGTTGCTATTGCGAAACGGAGCCTTGAATTATCAGAGTATCCGCCTGTCAAGCCCTTCGTGGACTTGCCGTACGTTGCACAAGTAATTCAAACCATGGTAAAGGACGTACTGGATGCCTTCGTTAATCGGAACGCAGAGCTCGCTTTAGAGGTCCGAGAACGTGACAACAAGGTTGACGATATCTATGACAAGATGCTCCATGAACTTCTTGTCATTTTAAGCGAACACCCAAGACTCATCCCACCGGGTATCAGTATTTTGCTCCTCTTCCGGCATCTCGAACGAGTCGGTGATCTTGCAGTCAATATTAGTGAAGAGGTCTACTATCTCGTCAAGGGCGACATCATCCGACATTCTTAACCACTTACAAAACTGCCATTTCCACATTGTCAAAGTTTCGCCGGTAGTATTTCATGTACTGCACCTTTTTCTCAAGTGCCTCAATAACGGCTGTGTTGAAATTCACTTTTTCAAACCTTTGGGCACTTCCCAACCCGCCAGGACTGAACACATTAATCTCCATCAGCTTGTCTCCGACAATATCCAAACCTACCAAGAACATCCCGT
Organism: Candidatus Poribacteria bacterium; assembly: GCA_965202725.1. GTDB lineage: Bacteria > Poribacteria > WGA-4E > WGA-4E > WGA-3G > WGA-3G. The sequence continues at coordinate 177,035 of OZ241845.1, read as the reverse complement.
CTTGAACTAATTTAGGACGCACCGCTTCGACGAGATCTAAGGCAGTGTCGGTAATCGTTGCCTGCTGAATCATTCCACCTGCGTGAATATTACTTCTCATATCACCCCCCGTGCGGACACGACGGAAAGCTGCGTATCTACCACGGTAACGTAGCGGTAGTCCATTGAGAACGAACAAACGCATGTCGCCTTCTGCTGCCGCGGGTAGATATTCTTGTGCGATGACATACCCATCTCTGGCTACAGCGTCAATCATCTGATTGATATTAGGAAGGTCATCGGGTCTCACAAGAAAAACGCTTTGCCCACCAGAACCTTGAAGCGGTTTCAATACGACAGTCCCGCCTTGTTCTTGGGCAAAAGCTTTAATCTCATTTTGACTTCTCGTTATTAAGGTCCGAGGTCTCACTTCTTCAGGGAAAAGTTGGAAATACATTTTGTTTAGGGCTTTGGCAAGTCCATTTGGGTCATTAAGCACAATGACCCCATGCCGCATTGCGACCCTCCCGAAAATGAGTCCAGCGTTCTGCGCCCAAGGTCTGCTAAGAGCGTCATCTGCGGGGTTGTTGCGTAGGAGCAAGATATCTAAAGCATCAACGGTAATCCGCTCGACTCTCGCCCGTTTACTCTGCAGATCAGTAAAATAAGCTTGGTGAGATTTATAATTCCTGCGGGGTGCCATATAGGCTGTGGCGCGGATATACTCATCCGGATCATAAGCGAGATCTCCCGCTGATATTACCCATGCCTCATGCCCCAGGTTGATCGCTTGCATACCCAGGCGCGTTGTTGTATATCCTGCTTGTTCGGTTTTTAGATCATTCACAAGGAAGCCGATTTTCATTTTTTCCCCTTTCAAATTAAATCAAGGACAGATAGCCCTTTACGTAGCGCGTCGAATTTTTCTGCTATATTTGGATTTTCCATATATCTTGGGCGCAATGGTGCTGATTTTAGAACCTTGCGCCACTGTAATTCTTGAATGATAGGAATGTGTTCAGCTGCGATTTTCCCGACAAAGAGCGGTTCAAGCCTACCCCCCTTTTTGAGGTAATTTAACAGACCTACAAGACCTCTGAGATAAACTGCATCTTTAATTAATCCACCACTGCGGTAGACTCTCATTGTGATAATGAAAGCTGTTCGTTGTGTGAATGAATGGGTGTTTTTGAGAATTTGAAAAGTGTCAATAAAAGAAGCCCCATCTATTAAGCAGCGCGCAGCAATTACGCGCGCAGCCAGAAGCCGCAGACGTGGAAGACTCAACCCGCCCACAAGGTATTCTGAAAGTACCGCAATCCCTTCCTGCATCTCTTCATAACCGGCGAGTCCGGTATAGAGCATCTGAAAAGGTTGGGCATATCCGTTGAAATAGGTAAGTATGTGAGTCCCAACTTCATGCTGAATTAACGCATCAGCACGAGAAATTGGAATCTGGGTTTTTTTGCCAATTAACAAATTCCCCCGTGATACCATAAGCCCCGCGTAAATATCGCCACGTATCTCTGCCTTCGCAGAAAATTCGGGTAATTGCTGTCGATAGTATTGAAGCTCCGCTTCGACGCGTCTCGCAAAAGCTGCGGCATCAAGTCTCATCTTAGACCCCGTCTCTCGGCTGTGTGAAGGCACTTGGTCTAATATTTTCTCAGCAAGTTCTAATAGTTCGTCAGCTACATTGCCGAAAAGCTGCAAACTGCCGTGCAAAAACCGCGGTGTATCGATATAACTCAGCATCGTGAGTTGTGTGTCAAGCTCATACCGCTTTTCCTGAAAGAGAGAACCAAGCGTTGGATCCTCGATACTTTCGAGGCGGGTGTTCCAGAGCTTACGTTTAAGCATGGCAACGTCAAACGGTTGAGGACGGTAGTAAAAAACGGGTGTGCGTTCAAAATGTGAACGTCTAAATGATGCATACGCAGCTTCTGGGTTGATCGGTGTAACTTGTAGCAGAAGATCGAATGCTTTACTAACTTCAGCAATTTCCGTGTCCATTTTCCAGACTGCTTTTACCACTGCCCGACGCCCTAAAACATGGAAATGCGCAGGACGATGGGTCGTTTGTGTCCGGGAAAATTGAAAAAAAGTTTTTTGCAACGCGCCAGTGATTTCACGGGCAAGTAGCCTCCGAATTATCGGAAATACTTCATTGGTTTCAGAGGATCGATAGATAGGACGTACCTCAAGACCAATTAGCGTACACCCAATTTCCTTGAGAACTAGACTTGGCAAAAGTACTCGTAGATCGGGCGGGGTTATTTTCCGATTCCGTACAACTTTGACTCTAGCCGCCTGTTTACGGACGCGAACTACACGAAGCGCCTCCGAGAGCGTCTCAACAGTTCTAAATGGACTTATATTTGATTCTGCTGCAATCCGGAATTCCGGTACCACCGGAGCGGCAGCACCATTTTCATTTTTGCTCCAAATCTCCAAGATAAGAAATGCACCAAACTCGCGCGATAACGTCTGAACTATATTCTGAATGAGTTTAGATAAGCTTTCCTGAGTTTGACTGTCCCCTGAAGCAATAAGATACGATGGTTGTCCCATAACAAAACGCTCTGTACCAGCATCTCTGCCCCTTGGTGGATATCGATAGACACAAAGAAATGGCAATTGCCGATCAATGTGCAACCGCCCACGCTCAGGTAGCGTACGACGGACCTGCTTGTTTTCGGCAAGGCGCGTACAAACCGTCCTGATGAACCGATCCCCGATGACGCTGTTATCTGTTTTTGATCGATTTCCCACTTTTCTCATGCTCCCTCAATCAACACCCTCGACTTCACACGGGGGTCCATGTTACCAAGATTTCAGGTTTGAAGGGACTCTTAAGTTTAGACGGTTTTGATCAATTTGTCAAGTTCTTTTTGAATACCTAAAAGTGTAGACTTTAAGGCCTGTTGAACAGCCTTGGTTTTTTCCAGGTCCGGTTCGCCCGTCCATTCGTCCATGAAGAATTTTTTGAACTCAATGGCAAGCGAACAACCAGAGTTTGGGAAGGATTCATGAATCCAACGAGAGAACTGGCCACCTCGGAATTTGATGTTTTCCCTAACATCAAGGTGTCTACCTAAAAAGTCGAAATTTTGAAGGTCTTCCATGAAACCTTGAAGCAAGGGCAACCATTTTTCGTTAACCAAAGTACCTGTGCCAATATTAACCTCTGGATTACCTGCTACATCTGCTGGCAGTGCACTGGGCCCATCGCGTAGGTGATTATAGGAATGTAGATCGAAAACAATAAAATGTCCGAACCGCTGCTCTACATCTCTTAACAGTGCGTGGACTTCCGCATAGAATGCATCATAAGCTGCTAAGGACCTGTCAATCAGCTGTGTGTTTGGACGTTCTTTCCAGACGTGTAGCCCCCACGCATCCTCGGGTTCAATATAAACGGCTTTCTCCCGAGGGCGGTTCAAGTCCACCTCAAAGCGGGAGTGTGTCCCTATAATTCGTGTTTCTGATACCTCAGTCCAGATCGCCGTAAACGGATCCTCTTCTCTGAGCCTTTCTGCCTCAGTTAAAGCCAGGATTCTCGACACCTCCTCACGAACGTGATGTCCATCATGAATCGCTGCTGCTATGACCGGACTGTGACCTTTTGTTATGTTCCATATATTTTGTCTACTTTGATGCGTCATGTTATTGGTTCTTCTTTGTACGGCTTGCTTTCCATCAGATACTTTTTGATGCCGACATCCGCGTTTATTTGATAATTTGCATCATACGCAGAGGAACAACGTTCCTTGATCGACTTGTTCAAATACCCTATGATGCCACCTGAGAGCAATCGTAAAATCCCCGCTTTCATGTCCAAAAAAACTCACAAACATTTAAAATGCTCATAACGGATCAGCAATGAGAACAGACAACTGACACCTCATAACCACCTACCGCTATTCATCTTTTGTGGGATCAAAATGCACATCTAGTTGGGGGAATGCGATTGTAATATTATGTTCTTTAAACTTATGCCAGATGATGAAATGGAGATCACTCGCAATATCGAAACGCTGAAAGGAGTCCGGAATCCACGCCAACAACTCAAAATCTAAGGATGAATTCCCAAAAGCCGCAAAGCGAACGAAAGGAGGCGTAACGTTGCTGGTGTTTCGAATCGGTTCTTTGATCACGTCGAGATGTTCATCTGCGGCATCGAGTAGCACTTTCTTGACAAGATCCACATCTGAACTGTAGGATACCCCTACCGTAATCTTGAGCCGAAACAGGTTGTTCGCATGTGTAAGATTATGAACAGATTCTGTAATTAATTGTGAGTTCGGAACGATAATCTCTTTTTCGTCAAGTGAAACGATGACTGTTGACCGAAGATTAATGCTGCTGACTCTACCAAATACATTAACGTCCATAATTTCTACGAGATCCCCGATTTTGATCGGGCGTTCGAAAATTAGGATAAACCCGGAAATCAGGTTGGAGGCGATATTTTGTAAGCCGAAGCCTATACCGATACTCAACCCACCGAAAATCAATGCCAGACTTGTGAAACTCACACCGATCGCACTCAGACTGATAAGGACACCGAGTAGGATAAGACTGAAGTGGAGAAACCGGAGTAGAATAAATTGGGTATGTGCCGCAATTTGGAAGGCGCGTAGCACTTGCTCCCGCAGCACCCATTGCACGTACTTCGACAGGATGAACATCCCGAAAACAATTACGAATGCATAAAACAGCCGAGCGAAAGTTAGGTTATGTGTCGTCCCATCCGTTGCCTCGGCGGATGGCTGAAAAAGGTCGGTCAACGGATAATGAAAGAATTTACTAAGGAGGCCCGTTCCAATTCGTGCGAACCGTAATCCCAGAAGCGTCCCCGAAATCATCACAATCAGGAATAACAACGCGCTCAGCCGGCCTATGAGGTCTGGTGAAATCCGCAGCCGATTAAGCAGACGGCGGAACCACCTGCGTAACAGCCCCGCCAGCACGAAAGAGATCATCAACGTGGCAACTAATAAAACAAGCTGACCGACTTTTACGGGATCATCCGATGTGATTATAGGGACCTCAAGTAAACTCTCTAACTGTTGAATCCATTCACGCATCTTATACTATCCTGTTTGTCAAAGGGTTTCGCGACATAGGTGGATATACAAATATTCTGGGGGCAGCGATGTTTCGTCCTTCGGTCTTAACAACGTCTCGCTTTTTGTATAAGCGAACTCAATTCCCTCTTCATCGATAAACGCCTTGGATATCCGTTCCACGATTAATGTTGAAGTGCTTTGGCGTTCCACGGCAACAACGCGATACCTTAATTTGCTAACAACCCCAGATGGAATGAACTCAAACAGCACATAAGGCTTCTCCCCTATCTCCGCAACTATGTCCGATGTCACTTCCGCTGCTTGTTCACACATAACCTGTTCGACACGCATTAGATCCGAACGATACGTCAACGGAATGATGACCTCATCAAGGATGTATTTCTCGTCTCGTGTGTAGTTAATCACGTTCCAGCTGAAAAGGTGTTGGTTCGGGATCAGAACGCTCCTGCCAGACTTCTCTTCCCCCGCAATTGTACCCCCCACTTGCTCCATTTGTGTATACATGATCGAGATGTTCTTCACATCGCCAATTATTCCGCCTAGGATAACCCGATCCCCGATGCAATAAGGTTTCTTAAGGATAATCAATAACCATGCGGCTAAATTCGTAACCGGGTTTCGGATACCCCACCCCATCAGTGTAACAATAAAAGTGAGAGACAACCCAATCAATCCGAAGACATCTGAAAACAGGAAAATAATCAGTCCACCCATTGAAAACATGAGAACATACCGCCAGATGAAGCAGAATCGAACGGCATTTTCGGGTTTATAGGCGCTGGCATTGGTAAACTTCTGCATCTGTGATGTCAACCGAAAGTAGACGATAATAGCACCGATAACCGCCAATCCCATCCAGACGATAGAAATATATTTGAAATTTAGAATTGCGTTCCAAGCTTCCCAAGACATTATTGGACCTCACGCAGATTGCCCGGCAGGGCAGGTTGGTCTTTCCACGAATAGATGACTTCTGAATGCGCATAGCAGAACTCAACATTCTTAGTGTTCGAGAACTCATGGAAGATAATCTTGACAATATCACTCAAGCTTTCGGCTCGGTTGACTGGCCGTGTTTTGTAGCGCAACCGCATCATTATCCCGGCATCAAAGAGTTCCGCACGGATAAAGGGCTCTTCTCCGGTCTCTTTGATGACATCGGCTGTAACCTCTTGGGCTGCGCTCACCAGGATCCGCTCTGCTTCCGCCCAATCTGATTTGAAGGTAATCCGTACAGGCACCTCAACCAAAATATATTCCTCTTCTAAGGTGTAGTTGGTAATCGTCTGTCCAAAGAGGATTGCATTCGGAATGAGGATACCGCGCCCTGAACGCTCCTCACTGGAGACTGTTCCACCCACTTGATTCAAGATAACGTGTGTTAACGTAATGTCCATAACATCGCCTGTGATACCAGCGATGATAACGCGATCTCCAATCTTGAACGGGCGCTTCAGGATAAGCATCAACCACGCTGCGATCCCTGTGACGGGGGCCTGCAAGGACCACCCCAAGACCATTCCGAGGAACCCCGCCGAGATCCCGAGGGTTTTCAGGGAACCACTGAGACTGATAATTCCAAAAATAGCGATAATCGCTGTCCAGATATACCCCCAGACCGCCATGAAGTTTTGGGCGTTTGTTTCCACTTGGGCGCGTTGATAGACATATCTTTTGACAAAATATCCTGAGATTGCCTTCACAATGAGTAAAACCGCTATTGTGATAACGCTTAAAAGGATACCCTTAAACGGGGAATTAATAATAGCATTGATGAGGTTTCCCAAACTTTCTGTGAACTCCAACAACATTTTATCTTCCTTTCATCACCTAAATTAGTAGTTGTAAATCCATAGTATATCCTTTAGAGTGTTTTTATCTGAAAACATCAAAGGCTCCCCCTGGACTTGACGATTGTAGCCGTTTATACGATTTGTGGCGATATTTTAATCACATGGGGATTTCTATTACGTTGAAACCACTGTGCAAGAAGCATTCAAAACGTCAGGTTCCGCCGTGGAAAGTTTATCTTCAAAGTGCCTATCGCAAACCTGGGGAGACTTCAATGAGTCTCATTGAACAACTACTACGCAAGTCGATACATGCCGTGCCAACACTCCCTTTGCGTTGAATCTGTTTTTCTTTCGCGTTACTACCAATATCAACCAACTTTTTGCATTAGGTGGCAACTTGGGTGAATTATACCATGTAAAAATGAAGGTGTCAAAAAATAACCGGAGCTCACTAAAAATTTGCTATTTTCTCTGAGACATGTTATAGTTAATAGTTGTGAGTTATCAGTTATCAGTTTCTGGCACTCCCGGGGAATGCCATACGGAGAACCTTTATACCTTAGTTCATGCCGGGGGAACCTGAATACCGTTGATTTTGATTTCGGAGTGCTATGTCTATGGAGGATAGCCAGTGGAAGCATCATTATCCAACCCGTATCTGGCGAATACTTTGACACCACCGCCGCCACAGACCTATCGTTACAAGTGTTGGCTGGAACGGGGATACCATCCCGACCTACGTCCAATTCCGCCTGACAGTGAGTGTGGGGCGCTCATAGGTCAGATGGGCTGGGTAGGTGCCCATGCACACGCTCACGAATATCTGTGGGCGACTGCTGGTAATATGGGAGCCATTTTAGCAGAAACCATTGAGGAAGCAGCTCTTATCCCTTATGCTGCTTCACCACGTTATCAGTTGCCATCACAGATTGTTGTCAAAGGGTTAGCTGGCAGGCATGTTTTGCTTACAAAATCTGGTTCGCGTTTGGACATGATTGGGATTGAACATCCTGCCCTTAATGTCACACTGGTTGAGGTCGAACCCGACGGCGTGCATTATCGGATGCGATTTGGCACACCAGATCAAGCGACTCTGGATCGAAATCAAGATCGTATTGCACCGCCGGCACCAACAAGTGAGATGTTCCATTACCTCCTCGTTTTTGAACAGTTGGAGGAACAGGGATTTAATGCACTCGTGCATTTACAACCGAAGTTTTTGAATCTGCTTTCTCGCACGGAGCATGGGACACCAGATCTATTTTATAACTTCCTCAGAGGATATGAGCCAGAGACCCCGATTATATACGATGCCTCCAGCGGTATTGGATTTGTGGAAGAGCGGGCACCGGGGATCCCAGAATTATCCTATGAAAGTTTGCGACTTTTTCAAAATGGCGGGAACCCTGAACGCTACATTCTCTATTGGGTAGGACACGGCACATTTTCACGGGGGAGCGACCTGCTTGATGCCTATAGACATGCAGAATACTTTGAAGCCGCTGCACGAATGGCTTGGGAAGCAAATCAGCAGAATGTTAAGGCACAGGCGTACACAGAGGAGATTGTTAGCTGCATCTTACGTGAATTCAACGCGAACCGTGAAATTAATAATCAACACCCGGATAGCGAGTCCCCAGATACAGAGACACCGGGGCAATCTGAGAACGTCTATAATTATCCGTAGCTTTAGATTGTAGATTAAGGGTTACAAATTAAGAGGTCTTCCTGTAACAATCTACCTTATTCGGAAAACTCCAGGTACTTTGAACGCTTACAAAGTCCGCCAATCGACTCCTGATTACTCACAGCGATAAAGTATCTTAGAAGCGGAGGAAGAAAATATATGCAAGACCCGATGGATTTCCAAGACGCAGCGCATGACAGCGCGGACATCGAAGCAGAGCCAGCACGGGAGCAATTAGAGGCGCATCTCCGTGATAGTATTGTTGCCCGGTATATTAGGAGCTATAACAAACGTTTGCGTGTCCTCAATCAAGAACTAAAGGAGATGCAACAGGAGGTTGATGATAAACTTACACGTATAGACCAGCGTGTTACCGAGAAGATAGCCGAGGTTAAGGCTGATATTCGTGGTCTTTCTGCTAAGCTTGGAAGCCAGGATTCTGGCTTAACATTGGATAAAATTGAGGGGCTTGTTGACGCAAAGATTGACGCGAGGCTTGATGCGGTTACAGCACGCGGCGAATCAGATCTTCAGAAGCTGTCAACAATGGTAAACGAATTTGCCCACGAATTCCAAGCGGACATCGATCGGTTGAATAACGAAACGAAACTCCTGCGAGAGCAGGCGCGCCGCGGTCATGAGTCGTTGCGCACAGAGTTAATCTCTGAAACCGAAACGCTTGAATCCACAAAGGTCGATCGACTGACCTTGGCTGAGACACTCATTATGCTCGGAATGAAATTGAAAGACGACAGGTTATTAGATGAATTCGGAATCAATTTAGACCTCGATGAAGTCTTGGATGGAATCCCAGAAGATGACGAAAGTTAGATGTGCTGAACGTTCCTTCAGCGTTTCATACTACCAAAGATTGCAAGTCCACTGTCTGATTATCAGTCTCTTGTGGGGCATGATCTTCGGCGGAGTTGCCGATAGGGTCGCAGCAGACGAAGCAGCTACCTCAGACGAGATTTCAGTGCTTGCTATTGGGGATATTACCGTCAGTAGTCGCATGACACCTCTGATTGAAAGGGAAGGTGCTGGGTTGTTTTTTCAAGGCACTGCTGCACTGATTCAGTCAGCAGATGTCGCCACCGCTTCCCTGAACACAAGTATTTCAGAGAGGGGTGAACCGCGATACGGGATTGAGAATCCGTTTCGGTCAGCACCGGGGCTTGGAAGGGCTATCGCAAATGCGGGGTTCGACGCTGTCTCTTTAGCCACACCACATGTGATGGACTTTGGGTTTGATGCCCTGGAGGACACTATTGCTGAACTGGAGTGGTATAATGTCAAACCGATTGGTGCTGGCACAACCACCGAAACGGCTAAACTTCCGGCTTATGTCCCTGTCAGTGTAGGAACAGGAGCAGCACAAGTCGGTTTGCTCGGCTACTACCGTGTGAATGAGTTTGCGCCGTACACTGCGGATCCGCTTGCTTACGCTGTTTATAGTGAAATGGTGGCGGCAGTTAAGCAGACACGGGCAAAGGCATCACTTGTGATTGTCTGGTTACACTGGGGGCACCAAGGGCGATCTGCTGATGACGCTATCGGACGACAAAGGATGTTTGCACACGCACTCATCGGCGCTGGGGCAGATATGGTAATTTGTCAGCAGATGCATACGTTTGGTGGTATTGAGTTATATCAGGGCAAACCAATTGTCTACAGCCTCGCGGACTTCATCTATGATACCTACGATAAACAGCATTCACATATAGTTATCCCGAAGGCGACATTTGAATCTGGTATGCTGACATCAGTTGAGTTAATCCCAATTTTGACCGATCCACCGAAAACCGCTGTGCGTCCTGGGAAACCTACGGAAACATCTGCCGCCTCCGAGATGGGACCGGACCAGTTTCCGAGTATCCTTACAGGAGAACAAGCGATCAAAACCTTACAGGACTATCAGCAGCACTGCGCGAAATTCAAGACGGAGGTAAGCATTGAGGGCGAACGCGGGTGGATTCGATAAACAGCCGAACAAGAGAGCATTCCCGATCGTGAAGCTTTGATAACGGGCAGAGGGAGAGACATGACAAGCAATACAGAGCAGATCGATGCCATCTCCCGGCCACGAGCTGACAATGTCCGGCAAAGACAAATTTTGCCATCGCGGACAAAATTGAGAGGCGAACGTGGGTTAACGCTTAGGGCGTTTATCATCGCGATGCTTCTGATCCCTCTTAACGTTTTCTGGATTATCGAACTGGAGGTTGTTCGTTATACACATCCGACATTAATCCATCCCCTGTCCAATGTCATCTTTATCATCTTTTGGCTGTTGGTATTTAGTGCAGCATTAGGGAAGCTGTCGTCGAAACTACAACTAACCTCAGCTGAATTACTAACAATCTACGTCATGTTGTGCATCGTTTCTTCGCTCTGTTCGCACGATATGATGGAAATCTTAGTCACTATTCTTGGACATCCCTTCCGGTTCGCAACGTCCGAGAATGAGTGGCAGCAACTTTTTTGGAAAGACCTGCCGACATGGCTAACTGTTCAAGACCCTGGAGTCTTGTCGGGATATTACGAAGGCCAATCAAGCCTTTACCGAGAAGCACACATCGTCGCTTGGGCGGTGCCTGTAGCATGGTGGACAGTTTTTATTCTCGTATTGATGTTCGTCATGTTGTGTATCAACACACTCCTCCGCATCCAGTGGACCGAGCGTGAACGGCTAACGTATCCGATTATTCAACTGCCGCTTGCAATGACGGAGACGAATACCCGGTTTTTCAAGAATAAGTTGATGTGGTTGGGTTTTGGGATTGCAGCAGCAATTAGCATCCTGAATTTGCTGAATTCCATTTATCCGGCTGTGCCGTATCTGCCTGTTAAGCGGCAGAACATTAATCAATTTTTTACAGGCCGCCCTTGGAACGCTATGGGTGGCATCCGGCTCTCGTTTTATCCTTTCGCGATTGGCATAAGTTTTCTTATTCCCTTGGATCTACTTTTTTCCTGTTGGGCGTTTTATTGGATATATAAATTTGAACTAATGGCAGGGAGCATTATCGGTGTACGAAATTTGCCCGGGTTTCCGTATGCGGATGCGCAAAGCTTCGGGGCGTATATGGTGCTACTTGGGACCGCTGTTTGGGTCGGTCGGTCGCATTTCAAGCGAATTGTCGCTGGAGTTGCGGATGGACTCCGAGGCACATCGCACGTCGATATGCAGCGTGAACCGATGCCGTATCACATCGCTGTCCTCGGTATTGTGGTCGGCATGTTGTTTTTGACGGTGTTTTCTTATAAAGCAGGCATGTCGCTTTGGGTGATACCAATCTTTTTCGGGCTCTACTTTTTGCTAGCGACGATGATTGCCCGCCTTCGCGCAGAACTGGGGTTCTTAGTCCACGATTTACATAGGGTTGATCCACACGGATTAATTGTAACAGCAGTGGGCACACAACGGTTGACGACCAGCACAAAAGCGGTTTTTTCACTGTATATGTTCTTTAACCGGGCGTATCGTGCACACCCGATGCCGCAGGAACTGGAGGCTTTGAAAATTTCGGAGCGGCGACAGATACATCCGCAACATACTGCTGCTGCTATCCTCATCGCAACCCTTATTGGCTCGATAGTTGTGTTCTGGTTACTCTTGGATAGCTACTACCGACATGGTGCGGAAACCGGTTATTATGGACCTTGGGCACTTGGCTTTGGTAGGGGCATTTATAGACAACTTGGGAACTGGTTGAATTACCCACAAGGCACCGATGTTCCCGCACTCGCTTTCATAGGCGGGGGCGCAGGCATAGCGTTTGGCTTAACACTTTTACGAACCCGATTCCTCTGGTGGCCCCTGCATCCACTCGGTTATGCAATGGCAAACAGTTGGGGAATGTACAATCTCTGGAGTTGTCTTTTCGCCGCCTGGGTGTTAAAAGCACTCATCCTACATCAAGGTGGCCTCAAAGCCTATAGACGCACGGTCCCATTTTTTCTGGGGCTCGCTCTTGGGGACTACTTATGTGGAAGTTTGTGGAGCATAGGAAGTATTCTCACAAATACTACGTTGTATCAATTTTGGCCCTGATTGTAATCATAGCTGTCAGTTATCGGTTATCAGCATGTGGGTGGAAGAGTTTTTGGATAATAATCTTCCGCAGTTTGGCGTACGCCAAAGAGCGTAAATTTTAAAAAAGCCTCTTGACGGCTGACAACTGACAACTGATAGCTATTATAAGGAGAAAAAATATGGAAACCAAAGAAAACGAAAATATGGAAAATACTACGGAGGCGGAAGATCTCACCCGGGAATTACCGATTCTTCCACTGGATGACCTCGTCGTTTTTCCATATATGCCCCCTGTGCCGCCTTTTCCGCCACATCACGTTGCACTTTCAGGGAAGATGGCGATGGGAGCGGTGCAGGACGCTATGGAAGAGGAACGGATGCTCTGTATCTTTCGTCCGAAAAAGGAAGATGTAAAAAATATTACCTTGCACGATCTGAGTCCGATTGGAAGTTTGGTTCACATCCTCCGTTATAAAACTGATGATAACGATGTCCTGTTTCTTGCCCATGGACGCGAACGTGTTGAGATTGAAGAAATTTTGCACACCGATCCCTTTATCAAAGCCCGTGTCCATATCCTTAAGAGTGAAGGGGAAGTTGATGCCAGTAAGGGCGTAGATTTAGAAATTGAAGCACTCGTCCGCAGCAACGATGAGACCTTCCAACGCATCGTTCACATGTCATCGCGCTACCAAGAAGAATACGGCAGCATCACCAAAACAATGCTTGACGAACCAGGACGTTTCGCCGACTACATCGCCGCCGTCTTAGACTTAAAACCACACGACAAACAGCGGATTTTAGAGGCTGTCTCTGTCTATGATCGGTTGAACGCACTCGCTGTTATTCTCGCGAAAGAACTTGATCTCCACGAATTGGAAAGTAAAATACAAAACAACGCGCAAGCCGTTATTAACAAAGGGCAACGCGAATACTATCTCCGAGAACAACTCAAGGCTATTCAGACCGAACTCGGTGAATCGGACGATCTCAGTTTTGAAATCGATGAGATGTGGGAACAACTATGCGCAACTGAAATGCCGGACAAAGCGAAGCAGGCGGCTGAAAAAGAACTAAGACGGCTCTCGAAAATGCAATCTTTCTCACCGGAATCAACGGTTTCTCGGAATTACTTGGACTGGCTGCTCAATCTCCCGTGGTGTCTCAGTACCGAGGATGTGTTGGATTTGGCGGCGGCACGTGAGATTCTTGATGCGGATCACTATGACCTGGAAAAAGTTAAAGAGCGCATTCTGGAGTATCTTGCTGTGTGTATGTTGAAAGCAGAAATGAAGGGGCCCATCTTCTGTTTTGTTGGGCCGCCAGGCGTGGGTAAGACCTCACTTGGTAGATCCATTGCACGATCGATGAACAGAAAATTTGTGCGGATCTCCTTGGGCGGCATGCACGATGAAGCGGAAATCCGAGGGCACCGCCGCACCTACATCGGCTCTATGCCGGGACGAATCGTCAAAGGGCTCCGACAAGCCGAGTCAAACAATCCTGTTTTTATGCTTGATGAAATTGACAAACTCGGTTCGGATTTCCGAGGAGACCCGGCGGCTGCGCTTTTGGAAGTCTTGGATCCAGAACAGAATCACTCGTTCACTGATAACTACCTTGATGTTCCTTTCGATCTGTCGAAGGTGATGTTCGTCACAACAGCGAATCAACTCCATACAATTCCGCCACCGCTGCGCGACCGGATGGAGACGATAGAGCTCCCCGGTTACACGGCTAATGAGAAGGTGATTATTGCTAAGCAGTACTTAATTCCGCGGCAATTGGACGCAAATGGACTCCAAAAGAAACTCATAAATATCAGAGACACGGCTATTAACAAGGTGGTCAGTGAGTACACCCGCGAGGCAGGGGTCCGGAATTTAGAGCGTGAACTCGGCACGATCTGCCGGAAAGTTGCGCGCCGTGTTGCTGAAGGGAACACAGAACGAACGAACATTGCAGCGAGAGACGTTGCATCGTATTTGGGGCCAGCGAAATTCGATTCTGAAATTGCGGGGCGTAAAGCCGACATCGGTGTTGCAACAGGGCTGTCTGTCACACCCGCGGGGGGTGAAATTCTTTTTATCGAAGTCACTGCTTCGAAAAAAACAAACGATCGTGCCGAACTGCGCATTACCGGTCAGATCGGTGAGGTCATGCAGGAATCCGTACAAGCCGCACTCAGTTATGTCAAATCCCAAGCCGATAGACTCAAATTTGATCCAAGCGTATTAGAAGGCGATATCCATGTCCATGTGCCTGCTGGAGCGATCCCGAAGGACGGGCCGTCAGCAGGTATTACGATTGCGACAGCCCTCGCCTCCGTTGCCACTCAGAAGCGGATTAGTCCTAAAGTCGCTATGACAGGTGAGGTTACGCTGCGAGGCAGAGTCCTCCCGATTGGCGGCGTAAAGGAAAAAATCCTCGCGGCGAAGCAGGCAGGTATCAAGAAGGTTATTATGCCACAAGGCAATAAAAAACATTTTATTGAAGTACCTGAGGACATCCAAGCGGGTGTCGAATTTTTATTTGTGGAGCATGTCACCGAAGTTTTTACGGAGGTATTCACATGAAACGCCTACTGAGAGTATCAGTTGAAAAACAGCACGCTTGCGCCTTCTACAGTCATCAATTTTTTACATTTGCTGTTGTGTTACTGTTTGCCACCTCATTTGTGGCACAAGCGAACATGATAGGAGGTGGAAGCCTTGATTCCACAACTGCGCCGTACTTTCTCAAGGACATCGCGCCTATCCTTGACAAACACGGCTGTTCAACGGGTATGTGTCACGGAAAATTTGGCGGGCAAGGCGGCTTGAATCTGTCTTTGTTGACGTTGAATCCAGAATCGGACTATGAACCGATTGTACACCTTAATCGCGGCAGACGTATCAATCTACTTGAACCGGATCGGAGTCTTTTTTTTCTCAAACCGACTGGACAGGTGCCGCATGAGGGCGGTATGCGGTTTGAACCGAATTCGGAGATCGCGCTAACAATTCTCCGCTGGATTGGAGCCGGTGCTCCCTTTTCTGATGACGAACCGCGTTTGAGGAAACTGGAAATTCAACCGAGCACTGTCGTCTTATCTGGTGTCGGTGAAACAGCGCAGCTAAAGGTCCTTGCCTATTTTTCTGACGGTTCTGTTGAGGATGTGACCGAAAGAGCCGTTTATGAATCTAAGGACACTCCCGTGGCTGAAGTGTCCCCCACGGGTGAGGTGACAAGCGTCCGCTGGGGCGGTACTGCAATTATCGCTCGTTTTTTGGGGGTTGTTGATGCGTCGTTTGTGACAATTCCACGGGCCTCTGGGATGGACAAGATACCACAAGAAGTCCAATTCACGCCCAATAACTTCATCGATGGGTTTGTCCTTGCGAAACTCGAGAAGCTCAACATCCGTCCCTCTACGCTGACGACTGATGATGTGTTTGTTCGTAGGGTCTATCTTGACACAATCGGCAGATTGCCAACAGCGGATGAGGTAAAAACGTTTCTCGCCGACATGCACCCTGATAAACGTTCGAAACTTATAGATGCCCTTCTTGAAACGCCTGAATGGGTAAACCTGCGCACGCTAAGGTTAGCCGATATGTTGCGGATCCATCCGCGTAGGCTGGGGAATGGTGCGTTTGGGGAACGTGGGGCAACCCTTTTTCACGAATGGGTACGCGGAGTTGTTGCACATAACAAACCTTATGACGAAGTTGTGCGGGAACTCATCACTGCGCGTGGTAGTACCTATCAACACGGGCCTACAAACTACTACCGCATTGAGCGTCAACCTGCCGGTAGAGCAGAGACAACGGCGCAAGTATTTCTGGGTATCCGGTTGAGTTGTGCCAGATGCCATAAGCACCCATTTGACCAGTGGACAACCGACGACTATTGGAATTTCGCTGCCTTTACTGGAAAAGTTGGCATTCGTGGGGGTGAGCTTTACAACGAGCAAGTTGTCTATTATAACCCCACAGGACGTGTGATAAATCAATCTGTTCAGGGCAATCGCGGTGAAGTAGCACAACCGACTTTTCTTGGCGGTGAATCCCTCTCTTCAGATTATCGGGGAGATGTTCTGGAGGTACTGGCAGACTGGATGACCTCCTCGACGAACCCCTACTTCGCCAAAGCGACCGTAAATCGCCTCTGGAGTCAGTATTTTGGCAGAGGTATTGTTGAGCCTGTTGACGATATGCGCGCAACAACGCCTCCGAGCGTTGAGGGTCTTCTTCAAGCCTTGGCGGATGACTTTGTGAAGAGCGGGTTTGATACGAAACACATTATCAAACGGATTCTCAACTCGCGAACCTATCAACTCTCCGCAGCACCAAATGAGACGAATGCATTAGATGATCGGTTCTTCTCACGTTTCTATCCACGTCCGATGGGCGCGCAAGTGTTGTTGGATGTCTTAAATGATGTTACTGGAACCCAAGAAAAATACGGACGTTATCCGCTTGGTACGCGTGCTGTGGCACTGCCGCTACCGGTGAGTTCACGTTTCTTATCACTGTACGGGCGTTCGGATCGCGAGTTTCTGGGTGATTTGGATCCGAAACTTGAACCAACGCTTACCCAAGCCCTCCACATGATTAACTCCAATTACGTCAATAAAAAGTTGAGAAGTTCCAGTGGCACGCTCACGCGGCTGATAAAGGGGAAACCTGACAATCGGGAACTCATTACAGAGTTGTATCTCAGCACATTAAGCCGGTTTCCAACGGATACGGAGATAGAGACGGCTGAAGCTTACATCACAGCAAGTCCGAAGTATCGCGCCGGATGTGAAGATCTCTTATGGGCACTCGTCTCGTCGCGGTCATTCCTCTTTGTCCACTAAACTAATTCTTAATTGGCGAGAATTGATTAACAGTAAAGTAATGAAATCACATGTTACCGCAGATTTCTCCTGCAAATCATCACGGACGGCTTCAGCATTTTGGCTGAAAAACGTACCCATACAATATGGGCTGCAAAGAGGCGGGGCAAGCCTCGGTTTGGGGAACCTCTCAGCTGGAGGTCGTTAACTTGGGAAATGACCAGCGACGTTAGTACCCCAGGGCATCCACGTCCTCGAGGTTTGACCTTTAGTGAGACGCACGCGAATAACGCTCTCGGCGCGGGGCTTTTTTGTCCGCCGAGAGATCCCCTATTGGTTGAGAATACGCTCAGTGTCGCAGCTCGCAGCAAACTCGCGACGCTATGGGGGAAACCTGAAACTTTCCAAGTGGGGAACAGATGGTTATTCATTTCAAGAAGGGCAAACATCAGTGGAAGCACAAACCCGATACGCTTACCTGTGTTCGGGACGATGGAAGTGTCACTTGGACGCATCTCCATAGTGGATTTGTGTATCACGACTTCGCACACTATGTCGTTGAGACAACTCTCGGCTTTGAAAACGCCTTCTTCGGGTTGGTAGCGAAAGGATATAAGATTCCAGATTTCAGCGAGCCGACATTGACGCGCCCTTTTAAAATTCCGAAAGAAGCGGTAGATACTGAATCCATTGTGCAACTGTTACAGTCGGATTTCTTGGATACTGGGACTGGTCGTGATGGTCTGTTTGAGAATTACAAGACATCACTATCAGTAAGCGTTACAGACGAGCAGCTGGCGGTAATGCGACAGAAATTGCGTAAACTGTTACAGCAGTGGCAAAATTTGCAACCCGGCGAGTCAATGACATTGCAGTTCGGAATAAATCGTTTCGTGCTTAGTTAAATTTGGATTCACATTTCGTTGTTATGTCGTTGGAATTATTTTTTTCGCCTTCAATTTTTGTATTAACGCTGCATGTGTTCCTGTATGTTTTATAGAGTTGCAAGAAGGACAAAGAAGTTGTAGATTTTCTACACGATTGTCAATTCCTTTACTTTTAGGTCTAATGTGGTCAACAGATAGATTTCTGTAATGAAACTCATACGCACACCCGTTACACCTGCCTTTTTGTCTGCCGAAAAGTTCGGGTTTATGTGTTTGGTATGTTGGTAAATCTTGTTGGTTTGCGATTTCCTCTGCGTTATCTGTTCTTGATGGCGGGACTTTGCTCACAGTAACATCTGACATTTGGATGGGTGAAAATAAAACGCCTTGTGCACTTGCTTCCTCGAGACGTATTTTCGTGATAACTTCTGCTGCCGGTGATATGTCAATACCTATCCATTGCCTGCGTAGTTTTTCTGCTGCTACACAAGCAGTGGCACACCCACAAAACGGGTCTAATACCATATCTCCCTCATTAGAGGACGCGTTGATAATCCTGTCTAATAATGCTAATGGTTTTTGTGTAGGGTATCCTGTACGTTCCCTTGATGATGTATTTAGTTGGAGGCCGTCTTCTACCCACAAAGAGCCAATAGCAGACCCTGATTGTTCATCCAAATAGATTTGACGTTGTTCGCCTGTCATTTGATAATGCCGTCCGCGACTTAACCGATATTTTCTGCCATCCTCATCTATATATTTATACGCTTTTCCAATTTCTTTGTCTGATATTGGCACGAAAATAGGTTGAAATCGGGTTTTACGACTCATTGCATAGAAGAGTATGGTATCTGATTGTGTTGAGAACTTGCGTTTTGCGTTATTTTTTCTCCCACTATATTTTCTCCAAATGATTTCATTTCTAAAGTTATCTTTACCAAATAAGTCATCCATTACCAATTTTAGATAATGGCTTGCGGTTGGATCGCAGTGTAGATATATGCTGCCCGTTTCCTTTAGAATGCGTCGCATTTCAAATAAACGGACTGCCATTGCGGTAAGATATATCATCATTGACCTATCATAAACAAATTCAGCAGCTTCAATGATTTTATAAATGTGTTCATGTTTTGATGCAATGTGTCCGTGCCATTCGTGTTTGATATCCTGATCTGTCCAAATATCCTTAAATTCAGCCCCCTCTGCTGGCGAACCTATAGGCGCTTTATATTGCCTCTTGGTGTTAAAAGGAGGGTCAAGATATATCAGATCAATGGTTTGAGAATCTATACCTCTCATAATATCAAGATTATCCGCAATAAATAAGGTTCTATTCTGGACGTTCATAAAAATCTCTTTCTGTTCAAGTTAAAGTCATACTTTGATTAAGAAACTTTTTTCGTCCTGTGGTAGGCGGGGTTTCCTAGGGGGAACACCCAGGCAAAAACACCTCTCCGCTTTACCCGGGCCGCATAACGCTAAAATCCACAACAAAATGTAGAACACCGCAGCGTAACATCCCAAGGGTACCTACGCTACGACGTTTTGTTGGTTTTTGTAAGCGCTACGATTCACCCTTCTTTGTAAACCGCAAGACGATTTCTTCAACTGCACCCGCTGCGCGCTCGCGAATCTGATCTGGTGTGAGACTCTGGATGGGGTGTGGCACAGTGAGGGGTTCCAAATCACTATGACCGAGCACACGTGCCTGTACTTTGCCTGCAGCGAAAAAAACCTCTGTACAGACGGCTACGCTGGGTACACCGCGCTCCTCTAAGGTGCTTCCGTCGTGCATACTGCACGATATACAAGAGCCTCAGTCGGCAAGTCCTTCGATAACGAAATCGGCTTGCGCCGCGAGCTCGGTCAGTAATTCCCTCGGTGCCGGGCGCGTGAACGTCGGTTTTTTGACGTGAATCACTTCGGTAAGGTCGAACCGCTCCTGCATCAATTCAGCAATACGATCAAGAAAAATATCGCTACCGTTTTTCGTGATGTTCAGCAGCCCCATCACTTTGCCATCGAGGCTGTCCAGTCGTGGGGCAATAAATTTCGCTGGTGCATCCCCTTGAGACGTCGGATCAAGTAAAATCGTGTTTGACATTGTGAAAACCTCAACTGTTTAGCGGTTATGTAGCTGAATTGGATGCCTCCATCTGCAACTGCTGTGACTTTGCCATCGCATCCTCTGCCTCTTGGATCATTCCTTTTCGTTGGTAACACACAGATAAACTGGTATAGGCGAGCGGGTCCTTTGGGTTAATTTCTATTGCTTTCTGGACAGCCGCAATGGCTTCATCGTAGAGGTTGAGCCGTTCATAAGCGTGTCCCAGCCCAAGGTGCCCCTCAATGTAGTCAGGGTAAATATCAGTTAATTCTTTGAAAGCGTTGACAGCCGCTTCAAGGTCGTTCTCCGCAAAGTGCGTGAGCGCGGTGTCATAGAGTTCTGCTTCAGTTGGCATTTTTATGTCCTTTGGGGTAAGTTTAACTAAATTCTATCAAAAAATCTGGTAAATGTCAAACATATTCTTGTAGCCGGGATTCCCCAACCCCGACATCTCTGACAGAACCCAATGATTCTAAAAACCAGTTGCGTTCTGGTCCTTTTTGCAGTATGCTATAGGTATAATCTTTGTCAATGCTGTCAAGGAGTTTAAAGTTTGCGGAATTACACTAAAATCATTGAACGTCTAAAACGCTTGGAGGTGCCAACAACGTTACTCGGGGATGTCCATGGCTACTCGGTATACCAAACTTACTTAGCATCCTCCGAGCGTACGCCGCGGCGAGTTCTTCTCACTGGCGGTGTGCACGGCGATGAGCCTGCCGGTGTTGAGGCTGTTTTACAGTTCCTTGCGCGTGACAACACCCCATTTCTGAAAAACTTCTCGTTTTTAGTTATCCCATGTATCAACCCCTATGGTTACGTTCACAATACACGCGAAACTCGTGGCGGTATAGACATCAACCGCGCTTTTGAGACGGACGATGTTGCCGAAGTCGCTATCGTCAAGAAAGCCCTCGGGCAAACGCAATTCTCGCTTGCAGTGGACTTCCATGAGGACTACGATGCAACCGGGTTTTACCTCTACGAGGGCAGGCGGGACGAGAAATACATCGGTACCCAACTTGCTACTGCTGCTAAAGGAGTCGGTCCCCTGGACCCGGACGATCCGGGCGAAGACGCGCCAAATCTTGCTGAAGGGGTCTACAAAGTCGCTACTTCATGGGGAACGCAAGGCTTGACACCTTACCTATTGCATTTTCACAGCGAACATGTTATCATCTCTGAGACACCAACGGTCTGGCAACTTCAACAACGCGCCTCACTCCATTTAACAATACTGGATACTGCATTGAATATTATATCAGGAAAGGACATATAGATGGAAGATCAACAGATACTTTCAAATGTTAAGACTGTTTCTCAACCTTCAGCGCTGAAAATCACTGACATGCGTATTGTGCGGACCCAAACGGGTGGGCCTATCTTGAAATTGGACACGAACCAAGGTATTTGCGGGCTTGGCGAGGTCCGTGATGGCGCGAGTCCAACGTATGCGTTGATGCTCAAAAGTCGGATTCTGGGTGAAAATCCGTGTAACGTCGATAAAATCTTTCGACAGATTAAACAGTTCGGTCACCACGCACGGCAAGGCGGTGGTATCTGTGGAATTGAAATGGCACTCATGGACTTGGCGGGCAAGGCTTATGGCGTGCCGTGTTATCAACTCGCTGGTGGCAAATTCCGAGACAAAATCCGATGCTACAGCGACACCCCCTCCCTTAGAGATCCAGAGGAGATGGGTAAAGTACTCCAAGAACGGATGGACAGAGGGTTTACCTTCCTGAAGATGGACATCGGTGTTGGGTTGTTGCGTGGAACATCCGGCACAGTCTCGGCACCGGCGGGGCACTTAGAAACGTCTAACCTGATGCACCCATTTACTGGCATCCACCTGACCGAAAAGGGGATCAGCTTGTTGTGTGAATATGTGGAGACGGTTCGCGGCATTATCGGTTATGAGATTCCCCTCGCGGTCGATCACTTTGGGCATATCGGGATTGAAGACTGTATCCGCATCGCGAGGGCATTGGAGAAATACAATCTCGCTTGGTTGGAGGATATGGTACCGTGGCAGTATACAGACCAGTATGTCCGCCTCTCCAATTCGTGTGCAACCCCCATCTGTACAGGCGAGGATATCTACTGCAAGGAAGACTTTATGCCTTTGTTCGAGAGTCGCGGGATTGCTATCGCGCACCCTGATATTGCGACATCCGGTGGGATTTTAGAAACAAAGAAAATCGGTGATCTGGCGGAGGATTACGGTATTGCCATGGCACTGCACATGGCCGGGACACCTATCGCTGCGATGGCGAGCGTCCACTGCGCTGCAGCCACGGCAAACTTCCTTGTCTTAGAGAACCACTCCGTTGACAACCCATGGTGGGACGAAATGGTAACAGGCCTGCCGAACCCGATTATCCAAGACGGTTATATCCATGTTCCTGAAACTCCGGGGTTAGGTATTGATCTTAATGAGGAAGTTATCCGCGAACATCTCCATCCGGACCAGACAGCATACTTCGCACCGACGACAGAATGGGATTCCGAACGTTCGCACGATAGGTTGTGGAGTTAGGGAGCTACGTTCCATCAACGGAGTATAATGAGAAGCCCCAAGCATGCTACAAAAACCTGTCTCCTATCTACCTCATGGAATCATAGCAACATAAACCTGCGCATGTCCTGAAACATCCGATGTATAAACGACTGCGGCTTCATCTGGACTAAAAGACGGGTGCGGATGCGTCCACTGCGGTCCATAGACGGTGTCCACCTTCATCTCCATCCAACTCAGGGCTTTCTCCCGATCGCCAGACTGCTGTGCTGCAGCCCAATCCTCAGCGAGCGCGTACCGATCCGTTTTCCACTGACTTCCACTGCACGAACTCTGCGGGTAACAAATAGGCGTATGTTCACCTGTTTCTACGTCAACCAATCGCAAACCGATATCGGGATGAACGGTGTCACACAACACTTTCGTCCCCTCGCGGTTACTGGCGATGTGCCACGCATTAAAATCCGCAATCGTCTGCATCTGTAGCGTTTCCAGAGACATCCGGCGAAGCGCATAGGGCCAATGGGTTACAATCAGTTCATCCAATGCACCGAGGAAGGTCTCGTGGACAAGAAATTCGTTATTATCGTGTTGATAGAGGCTTAGGTTCTCTGTGCCGTCCCGTTTGATGGTCCACATCCGTGGCGCTGGATCGCCCGAATATGCAATGAGGTCCGGGTGTTTCGGGTGAAACTGAGGGTGGATAATCGTCTGGTTTGGAGAGGTATAGATGACCTCACCTCCGCTGCCATCGGTAGCGGTAACAGTGATGTGTGATTTGTCGTCCCGTTTCATCGCCGTCACAATAAACCCTTCATCTGCGCTGACACTACATTCGCCAAGACTCCCACCCGAAAATTCTGCAAGCACACGTTCCGCAAGCGTCTCAAGATGGATTGCTTTTATAGAATCCCTTTGTGTATAAAAGAGTTCAGTGCCGTCTTTGGAGATCACGCCAGAGTAGCCGTGGATATCGTCAGCATCCGTTAGCTGCACAATATCGCCTTTTGGGAATTCCAGTTTGAAAAAGTTCGGTTTTCCTGAACGGTAGGAGGTAAAGATGAGGTGTGCTTGGTCAGGAGTGAACGAAGATGTCAGGAAGTAGAAGTTATGGTTGATAGAGGTATCGTTTGTGAGTTGATAGATATGTGTCCCCGTTTGGCTATCCTGAAATTCGCGTCGTTCGGAAGGATGAACGGACGCTTTCGCGTATCTTGTCATAATATCCTCCACGTGAGTTTATTTCTCTATGAAATAGGTTCTACCGATTGAATAGGTAATCCAGCAGCTGTGCACCTTCACGAAAATCGGGGATAATAATATCCGCGCCGGCACGGATCAGGCGTTCCCGTTTATCGGCGTTCATGTTGTACATATTGTCTTCTACAGACGCAACCCCCACAGCGATTGCGCCTACCTCTTTGGCATTTTCGATCTCTACGTAACCGTCCCCGACGATGAGCAATTCGCTTCCACTGAGTTCAAAGTCCGTGATAATTTTCTGGATAACCATGGCTTTGGAAAACTTCTTATATTCCCGTAGCGCACCGAAAATCCCACCATCGAAGTATTCCGCAACCCCGAGAAGGGTGGCTTCATTTTTGACGAATTCAACGTCCGTTCCACTGGCAAGGTAGCAGTTTATTCCCATCTCCCGCAACGTTTGGAGAAATTCAAGGGACATCGGCACCCGAAGAGCATCCGCAGACAATGTCCCTGTGGCGAGTCCAGCAATCCGTCCCTCAACGACAGGCAGCAGACGTCGGTTATATTCGTCTTTGTAGGCGAGTGGGGCCTGTGGTGCCCCCCCGCGTTTCTCAATCTCTTCACCTAATTGAATCATCTGATAGATGGTCTGCTTGCCGGTCAATTTATCAACAAATTCAACAACGATCGTCTCAAGTTGTGCGTGCGTCTCGGTGGTATCTGTTTCGGTTTGGAGGCATTCAACCATCATTGGAACCATTACGTTTTGCCACCCGTCTCGGATAAGCGAGATCGTGCCGTCAAAATCGAAGACAACGTGACGAATATTCCCTGTTTGAATCTCACAGTGGATCTCAATTGTGGTATTAGCTAAATTATTCATAACGCGTTTTGGCTTGCAGATTATAACAAGTGATCCCTGAATAAAAAGGCGTTGATTTCCTTATGCTTTTTTGATAGTATAAGCGTGTTTAGCTAGTTAAGCAAGCGCTTTTTCTATAATCTTGTAAATGCTGACTCAGACACTCGAAAATATAACATGAACGAAAAAAACATTCTAAAAAAAATCCAGTACATCGACATATTTACCAATAGACTTGTTAACACTGTCTTTGCCGGGGAGTATGAGAGTGTTTTCAAAGGGCAGGGAATTACCTTCGACGAGGTTCGTGAATATCAGGTAGGCGATGAGATTCGTACGATTGATTGGCATGTAACCGCACGCATGGGGCAGGCTTACATCAAAAAATATGTAGAAGAACGAGAGCTCGTCATGATGCTGGTTGTGGATATGAGCGCCTCGACCGGTTTCGGGAGTATCACTGAGACCAAAGCCGAAATTGCTGCTGAAATTGCGGCACTCCTCGCCTTTTCCGCTATCAAAAATAATGACAAAGTCGGCATCATCTGCTTCACTGACACCGTGGAACACTTCGTTCATCCGCGGAAGGGGAGAAGACACGTCCTACGCGTCGTTCGGGATATTCTTCATTTTCAACCGAAGCAACCGGGGACAAGCATTGAAACGGCCTTGGCGTTTGCCGATCGAGTACTCAAACCGCATAACGTTGTATTTCTCATCTCTGATTTTAAGGATACGGCATATGAAAAGCAGTTACGCTTGAGCAGCAAGCGACATTCGCTCATTGCCATCGTTTTGCAGGACAGGCGCGAGGCGGAATTGCCAAATGTTGGACTCATAGAACTGGCGGATGCTGAGAGCGGGGAGACGGTTATTATTGATACGCGTTCCGAGACGGCGCGGCAGGCGTATCGAGCACTTAACCAGCGTGTTGATGCCGAACGTAGGCGAATGTTCCGAGCAAATCAAATTGATTCCATTCACATTAGAACCGATGAGTCCTATGTGAAGCCCCTTATCCGCTTTTTCCGTCAACGCGCCGCTCGGAGTTAGAACCTGTAAGGTTATGCATAGATTAGAAGTCCGGAATTTAACGCAAAGTTTCGTTCAAAAAGACACGCAATTACAGGTATTGGATACCTTGAATTTCTCTGTAGATGAGGCGCAGTTTGTCGCTTTATTGGGGCCCTCGGGGTGTGGTAAAAGCACACTTTTTAATATTATTTCTGGGCTACTTGTACCGGACACCGGGGAAATTTACCTTAACGGCAAACGTATCCACGGCAATACCGGCGACTTCGCTTATATGCAACAGAAGGACCTCCTCTTACCGTGGCGAACTGTCCTGCGGAATGTACTCATCGGCCCAGAGATTCACAACGAACCAATCGACACCGCGAAGGGAGAGGCACGCAGGCGCTTGACACAACTCGGATTAAGTGGGTTTGAAAACAGGTACCCCTTGCAGCTATCAGGTGGAATGCGGCAACGCGTCGCCCTCGCTCGAACACTCCTTTTTCGGAAAAAGATACTGCTTTTAGATGAACCCTTCGGCGCGTTGGATGCAATGACACGCACCGTCATGCAATCCATTCTGCTCGACATTTGGGCAGAAGACAGGCAGACCGTTCTGCTCATTACCCACGATATTGAGGAAGCACTCCTACTCACAGATAAAATTTATGTCTTGACAGCTAGACCGGCTACGCTCAAAGCGGAAATTCCTGTGCCCTTACCACGCCCACGAAATATTACGGATGCCTCTCTCATTCGCTTGAAAAGGGAACTCTTAACTTTGCTACAGATCGAGATGTCAAAAGTTTTCGATGCAGCCTAAACCTGTGAGAGCGGTTGTAACCCGGATTCTCCTCACAACTTTGTGGGGGGCGGGTTGTAACCCCGATTTTTCTCACTATTTCTCGTCCGAGGCCTTCGTCAGGGCCCCCCAAAACGATCGGGAAGGACGATTCATGTTATCCAGCATCTCGTAATTTCCTTTTTTACAAAATTCGTAAAGGACTTCAGTCAATGGAATTTCACATCCGGCTTCTCCTGCTGCTGCGAGGAAATAGGGCAATTCTGGATATTTAACAACGAGATTTCCACCTTCTCCGTCGATGATGCGTTTGGCGATTCTATCGAACTGCCCACGCCAACCGTCTCCCATCCCGACTGCATTACGGATTGCCTCTGGGGCTACACCCGCACAGACCCCATAAGCCATTGCCTCCATGAACGCGGCATCACCGAGTCCCATCGCCAGTTGGTTCACACCTTTGACAATTTGACCCGACCCACTCGGGCCACAATATACCACGTATTTCGGTTCACCAAGGACTTCCAAGATCGGACGGTGCTTTTCGACAACCGCTGCCTCACCCCCGGCGAAGATCCGAAGTGTTCCTGTTTCGGATCCGTTGGGGCCCCCACTTACGGGTGCGTCTATTAAGGTCGCCCCTTTTTGGGTAAATGTTGTTGCTATGTCTCGTGTCTTTTCTAATTCTGTTGTCCCTAAGTCGATGAAGACGTGCCCGTCGCGAGCATTCGGAATAAGATGTTCTTCAGCGACGCTGCAAAAAACAGTAGAGGAACGCAAACTGGTCATGATGACATCGCTATTGTTGACAACTTCGCTGCTATCTTCGCCGATGGTCGCGCCTATTGCATCAAGTGCCCCACATTTTGTGGGGTCGATATCATATCCGATGAGCGGGTACCCGGCGTTATGAAGATTCTTCGCCATTCTTCCGCCCATATTTCCGAGTCCAATAAAACCGATTGTCGGGAGTTGTTGAGATTTCATGGATCTCCTATATTTATTTGAGGGGGCTTATGCTAAGCACACAAACAACCTACTGACTGTTAGAGCGCTTTCAAAGCACAACACGCCACCGGAGGGGTGAGGTTTCCTTGCACTGTGGGGTGCGAAACCCAATTCCTACGGGGAATATTTATGCACCATCCTCAATGTATTTAATCGATACTATGCAATGATAACATATCTGAGAAAAAAATCAAGATCGCAGATAATGGAATTGACTTGACGTTTGTTTGTAAATATGGTTTGATTATATAGTTGACCTAGCCTAATTGTCTAACTCCTAATTGAAAGGGGCCTTTCCATGTCGCAGCCCGCTATTTTTTATCCCTATATATTTGGTCAGGCAGAACGAAACACGTTGGATAGTGATGGGCATTTCGTTCTCTCCGGCTTGCTCACTGCCGATGCACAAGAGCGGTTGACGAACTCGCTCTCTCATATCCATGAACGCTCTCGCACCCCTAAAGAAGGGCATGAGCCCAACCGATTTTCCGCAGAGTATGACAGTTACCTCGAAAACCTAATTGCACACCCACAGATGCTTGAACTTGCACGGAAGGTTTTAGGAGAAGATATCCGATACGACCATTGTGTGAGTCTTAATAGACCCGGGGGCAATCGCGGTATTGGATGGCATAGCCACGGATATGCTGATGATACCCCAAGTTTGGGGTTCGTCCGTATCTTCTTCTACGTCAACGGCTTTGAACCCGAAGACGGCGGTTTGAAAGCCGTTCCGGGAAGTCACCTCTATCGAGACGCAAGAATTCAGGCACCGACGGACGAAGCACTGCGCGAAGGTTGGCTCGCCGGCAGAAAGCACCCAGAAACTGGAGAACAGCTTGAAATTGAGGCATTATCCGCCCCGGCTGGCACGGTTGTGTTGATGTGGACGCATGCGGCACATGCAGTGAGTCCTCGAAAACCTGAGAGTCATACCCGGTGGTGTGTCGTCTATGCCTATCGGAATCCCGGCAGACCGTCCGGTGCTCGCTGGATTACCCCCGAATTTGAACGGAAACCAATTCCCGGTGCGGAAGGATTAATGTCGCTTTATTAGCAGATAGCCAATCGCGAACCGCGCACAACTTAGGCGCGAGGTCGCCCCACTTGTAGGCGCTAGGATACCTAACCCCTACAAGAACTTTCACATCTTCTTAGCATGTGCTATCTATCAAACTCACCTAAAAAATACGTGTTTGTGCAAGGGGCAGTTTAAAACAGGTCGTTTGCCTCAATGAGACACACGCTTTCTTTTTCAGCCCTCTGTCTGAGTGCATTCGTAAAACCGCTAACGGAAAATAGGATGTATCACGGGTTACGCCTCCACTGCTCTGGGACTTTTGTGGCACTTTCGATTTTGATGTATTGTTCAAGTGGCATTTGAGGGGTATCCGGCGAGTGTTTCAACGGATATCGTGTGAATCGGTTAAGATAGGCAGGAATACCATCGAGGATGCCGTAAGCAATAAGTTTTTCTTTGGCAGAAACAGAACTGGAAGCAAAAGCTCAGTTTTCCCGACCCTTCTCCTGCCATATAACACGAAAAGTTCTGCTGTTTCCGATCGAAACATTCTATCTAAAGCTGCGAGTTCTTGGTGTCGATTGATGAACATAGGTCCCTCTCAAATGTTTTTGAAGTATTATACTTTGAAGTATAATTAAAATCCAATTTTAGAAAAAACGTTGGCTAAAAAACGTTGACTGTAGTCAGCAATTTCGGTATACTATCGATAGATAGTATGGGACCGCGTAGGAACAAAACTTTCAGGATGTTTATTATAATGTTAAAGCGGGGTTTAGCAGGCTTTTTGAAGGGACCCATCTCAGGCAAACTACAGTGTAGCACGGTCCAGACAAAAGATGCCAGGCAATAGACGCAATAGATACAGGAAAGGTTTTATAATGGCACAGATACAGCTATCACATTTAGACGGTTCAATATATGTTCGCAAGGGTTTCATAGGGTTTATCGTATTTCTGCTGGGGCTCACTGTTCTGTTGCAGCCTGCCGATGCTGAAAAGCTTCGGTTTGACCGTGATATTCGACCGATTTTGTCAGATAAATGCTTCGCATGTCACGGTCCCGATCCGGCAGTGCGACAAGCCAACCTACGGCTTGACACAAAAGACGGGGCCTTCTCTGCCCCCGGTGGCTACTCTATCATTGTTCCAGGGGAACCAGAAAACAGCGAGCTTGTCCTGCGAATAACACACGAAAATATTGACCAGCGCATGCCACCGCAGATTTCCAACCGGCAGCCGACGCAGGAGGATATTGACACGCTCATCCAATGGATTGCTGAAGGTGCGGAATGGGAAGAACATTGGGCATACAATCCCCCTGTGCGCGTTGAACCACCAGCTGTCAAGGATACATCCTGGGGCCGCAATCCGATTGATGCCTTTATACTCGGAAGATTAGAAGCAGAAGGTATTACACCGGCCACAGAAGCGGACAAGCGGACGCTTATCCGCCGCTTACATTTTGATATCACTGGGTTGTTGCCTACGCCTGCTGAGGTGGCGCACTTCGTGAGGAATGAAACCCCTGATGCCTATGAACCCCTTGTCAATAGGCTTCTGTCTAAACCCCAATACGGTGAGCGGATGGCAATGTACTGGCTGGATTTGGTGCGCTATGCGGATACGAGCGGTTACCACGCTGACGAAAACGTAAGTATCTGGCCCTATCGAGACTATGTAATTCAAGCGTTTAACGATAACATGCCGTTTGATCAGTTCACAGTGGAAAACCTCGCGGGTGATCTCTTACCGAATCCCACAGTTACACAGCAGGTGGCCTCCGGGTATAACCGGCTGAATCAGACCACCTCAGAGGGCGGGGCGCAGGCGAAAGAATATCTCGCCATCTATGCTGCAGACAGAGTTCGTACGACCGCGTCTGTCTGGTTAGGGGCGACGCTCGGCTGCGCACAGTGCCACGACCATAAATTCGATCCATATACGGCAAAGGATTTTTATGGTTTCGCAGCGTTCTTTGCCGATGTAGAAGGCCCTGGGGTCTACCGCGGGAGAAGTAAATGGGAACCTGTCGTGATGCTCCCGACTCCCGCACAAGAAGCTGCTCTCCAAGATATTGAAAACGCGTTGGCGAAATTGCAACACGTCTTCAAGGCCTCATCTCCCGGATTAGAAACTGAACAGACACGGTGGGAAAACGAGGTGCTTTCACTCCTCGACGCAACAACCCCTATTGATTTCGCGTGGGTAGACGATGCCCAAGCAAATGGCGGTAGAACCGAAGGCACATGGGAATTCGTCGGTAAAAACGAGGCACCCGTTTTCAGTGAACTGTTGTCGCGTCGACAAATAGCAGCACCTGAGCAGACTGTCCAACACAGCTTTCGTAACGCACATCGGACGTTCACCCTTGCAGAGAGCGATCAACTGTTCGCTTACGTTTGGCTTGATCCCGCATCGCCCCCGGAGACAATAATGCTCCAATGGCATGATGGGACTTGGGACCACCGAGCTTTTTGGGGGCAAGACAAAATTAACTTCGGTGAGCTTGGGAGTGACACGCCTGCACATAAGCCGATGGGACCCCTGCCCGCAGTCGGAGAATGGGTGCGCCTTGAGGTAGATCCGGCCGTTGTCGGCTTGGAACCCGGAAACGTCCTGAACGGAATGGCTTTCGCTCAGTTCGGCGGCACGGCTTATTGGGACCTCGCTGGCATTGCAACGACTCGCGGCTCAGCGGTAAAACATACCCACACTGAGCAGGTCATCGCAGCGATTCAGGTCGACCCCGCTGTCAGAACAACAGCTCAGCGCGAACAGATTGCAGCCGAATATCGCCGTATTACACCGGCACTTGACGGAATTCGGAACCAGATTGCAAATTTACAGAAGCAGAAAACTGAACTTGAAGCGGAGATCCCCTTCTCGCTCACAACGGCATCTACACTCCCGCGGACAACTCGTGTGTTACCGCGGGGCAATTGGATGGACGATTCAGGCGAGATTGTCGAACCGATGGTCCCGGCTTTTCTTGGTGAATTGGGCATCAAAAACCGCCGTCCAACCCGCTTGGCGCTTGCGCGATGGATAGTGTCGGCGGACAATCCGTTGACTGCCCGGGCGTTTGTCAACCGCCTCTGGGCACGTTATTTCGGAACAGGACTATCTCGCGTCTTAGACGACCTGGGTGCGCAAGGCGAACCACCGGTACATCCTGAACTCCTTGATTGGCTCGCTGCAGAGTTTATGGAGAGCGGGTGGAACGTCAAGCATATTGTGAAACTTATTGTCACCTCAAGTACTTATCGCCAATCCTCGAAATCAGACGCGATATTGGACGAAAAGGACCCTTACAACCGGCTGCTTGCCCGCCAATCACACTGGCGGCTCGATGCAGAGGGCGTCCGCGATAACGCGCTGCTTTTGAGTGGACTCCTTGTTCCGAAGATCGGAGGACCGAGTGTTCGACCTTACCAACCGGTGGGGTATTATTCACATCTCAATTTCCCGAAACGGGTTTACGTCCACGATACGGGAGAAGACCAGTATCGCCGTGGGCTCTACACACATTGGCAGCGGACCTTTCTACATCCAAGCATGATGGCATTTGATGCCCCAAGTCGTCAGGAGTGTACTGCTGAGCGCGCAACCTCCAACACGCCGATGCAGGCGTTGACTTTACTCAACGACCCAAGTTATGTTGAAACGGCGCGCGTCTTTGCGTCGCGGATTATCCAAGAGGGCGGGGAATCTGTCGCTGATCGTATCAATTGGGCGTATCAATGGGCATTATCTCGTCTGCCAGAGCCAAAGGAGCTGCAGATTATAACGAATCTCTATGAAAAGCACCGATCTGAGTACACCTCTAATGCTGATGCTGCCGCCGCCATAGTTGCAATAGGCGAGGCACCCCTAACAGAGGGCATTGAACTTGACGAATGGGCAGCGTGGACCTCTACAGCGCGAGTGATACTAAACTTGCACGAGACGATTACGCGATATTAATGTTGATATTTGAGGCGCTCTATGGAGAAATATATCAACAAAATCATTCATGGTGATTGTGTAGAGGCTATGCAAGACATACCCTCAGACAGTATTGATGTCACATTTGCCGATCCCCCACTCGTGGAGTTTACAAAATGTCGTCAAGCGTCTTGCACGCGCCTTTCGCGACATGAAAACGCTGGGTCGTGGGCACCCTCAATTCAAATCCTGTAAAAAACACCGGGGTATGACTTTTAGTGGTGAACACGTCCGTATCGTAAAGTTGCTTGAGAAACAGAAACATTTTCGGAATCACCCTACCTATCACATCCGCCTAAATGGGCGTTGGTATCGTTTCGCGCTACATCGTGCGATAAAAGGTGAAATAAAAGTCGTTCAAGTCACACGCGATACACTCGGGGATGTGTATATCACACTTACTGAAGACTATAGTGAAGTCATTCCTGAACCCAAGACGGGTAAAGCCGAAGGGTTTGATATAGGTATTAAAGACTTCCTGACTGGCAGTGACGCACAGAGATATACTTCTCCGATGTTTTATAAACAGCATGCCGATGCGTTGGCAAAAGCCCAACGGGTGTATGCCCGTAAGGTGAAAGGTTCTCGGAATCAAGAGCGCGCACGGAAAACGATCGCGCGGCTTCATAAAAAAACGGCTCATCAAAGAACAGATCACCATTGGAAACTTGCGATAACGCTCTGTAAAACCTTTGATATTCTGTTCTTTGAAGCCCTCTGTCTTTCGGGTATGAAAGCCCTCTGGGGTAAACAGGTTTCAGACCTTGCCTTTGGTGCGTTCATACAGAAACTCAAACACCAAGCTATGAAGCGGAATCGCTTTGTATTTAAGATTGGGCGGTGGATGCCCACGACAAAGTGCTGTGCGGTTTGCAATCATAAAAATGAAACCTTAACCCTCGCAGACCGGCACTGGACGTGTCCGAAGTGTCATACGCATCTGGATAGAGACCCGAACGCTGCGATGAACATTCTTAAGGAAGGGGTAGCTTCCTTTGGATTAGGTTGTGTAAGCCCTATCGTTTTGTTTCACAAAATTGTAGGCTGTGCCGTTGAAGCTGCCAGTCCGCTTCTGAAGTCCACAAATGCTTCCGCAGAAAAGACTGCAGAAGCACCTATGCTTTAGCAAGGTGTCTATCACGAAATCCGCTATCCACACAAGCGGTGTCGAAAATGTGGATATTTAATCAAAGACTACGGTGGAAAGAAACGTATACTGCACCCGTTCGGTCCCCTCGTTCCTGATGTTTGGTCGGATATCCACCGTATTCGTCATAGTAAACATAGAGATCCGCATCCATGTCAATTACCGGTTCATCTTTTGGAACGTCTTATTTTAATGAGCACGGATGCGGGAGATGTCCTCTTAGA
Source organism: Candidatus Poribacteria bacterium (assembly GCA_965202725.1). Classification (GTDB taxonomy): domain Bacteria; phylum Poribacteria; class WGA-4E; order WGA-4E; family WGA-3G; genus WGA-3G. The sequence goes on along the minus strand of OZ241845.1, from coordinate 142,843 downwards.
TCCGTTCATCGGGACGGGCACCACGGCCGTAGCATCCGCAAGGTTAGGCAGAAAAATTATCGGTATAGACTTAGATCCACGATATGTGGAGATCACACAACGAAAATTAGCACAAGAATCGCCGACCTCTAAAATAGGCGATGTTTGGGTGAGTTTTCACCGGGATGAAATTGTCACAATCACTGATAAAGACTGGGAATCGTTGAAATCTTCCTTTGTGATTCCGGAAGATACCAGACGTATTGACTTTGAAAAAATCAAAACCGGTCGGGCAAGCATCCCAAGCGCTCCACAATCCCCTCAACAGTATTTGGACATTCAGGAAAAAGATTGTAACTGCCCTTCTTGAACGGGAGAGATAACTATGGATATTTATGAACAAACCAAGCTTCGTCTTACAAGACGGACATTTCTGGGAAAAACGGTGCGCGGTGTTGGGTCGCTTGCACTCGCATCGCTGCTGTCCCCATCACGCATCAATGCTGCGGAAATTGAAAAGTGGCACGGGATTATTAACGCACCGCATGTACCACCGAAGGCGAAACGCATTATCCATCTCTGCATGGCAGGCGGTCCCTCACACTTAGAGACTTTGGACTACAAACCACAGCTCGCCGAACTTGACGGACAGCCAATGCCGAAGTCTTTTACTGAAGGGCAACCCATTGCCCAACTCCAAGGGCAAGTGCATTCCCTCAAATGCCTCGGGCCTACACACACATTCAAAAAATGGGGACAATCAGGACAAGAGATGAGTACGGCGTTTCCACATATCGGAAGCCTCGCTGACGATATTTGTATCGTTCGTTCCCTGAAAACTGAGCAGATTAATCACGATCCGGCGCATACTTTCATGAACACCGGCACTGCAATCGCAGGCAGACCGAGTATGGGGTCCTGGCTGCTCTACGGACTCGGGAGTGAGAATGAGAACCTCCCGGGGTACGTCGTACTCATCTCTTCAGGGGGCGGGCAGGATCAACCGATCGCGACACGCCAATGGCACAGCGGATTTCTCCCCGGGCAGTTCCAAGGCGTTCAGTTCCATTCAACGGGCGATCCTGTCCACTATGTCACCAATCCTGACGGAGTAACTACGGAACAGCAGCGGGATGTTGTTGATGCGATACAAACCCTCAACGGCATGCTTGACGAGACTGTGGAGGACCCCACAATCGCCACGCGTATTAGCCAGTATGAGATGGCGTTCCGAATGCAAACGAGCGTGCCAGAATTGACTGACATCTCGAAAGAACCCCAGCACATTCTGGATATGTACGGCGCAACACCAGGAGACGGGACCTATGCCTCCAACTGTTTGCTCGCACGGCGGTTAGCCGAACGCGGTGTCCGTTTTATCCAACTTTACCATCGCGGTTGGGATCATCACGGAGGTATTGAAGGCGCTATCAAGACAACCGCTGGCTATGTTGATAAGCCAACGGCTGCGCTCGTCAACGACCTGAAACAGCGCGGTATGTTAGATGAGACTTTAGTGATCTGGGGCGGCGAATTTGGGCGAACCCCAATGGCACAAGGCACGGGGCGCGACCACCACATCAAAGGATTCTCTATGTGGATGGCTGGCGGCGGAATCAAGGGCGGCATCAGCTACGGCAATACCGATGAATTAGGCTACAATGCCGTTGAGAATATAGTGCATGTCCACGACTTCCACGCAACGATGCTCCACCTCTTCGGGATTAACCACGAGAAACTCGTCTATCGCTTCCAAGGCCGCGACTTCCGACTCACCGATGTCCACGGACATGTTGTCCGCGATATTTTAACGTAGCTTGCAAGCGAAAACTCGTAGCATGGTTTCCTGTTAGGCTGTGTCTTTCTCGCAGCATAACCTATTATGCTGTGCGTGTATCATAGCCTGTTAGGCTGTGTCTTTCTCGTATCTCGTAGCATAGCCTGTTAGGCTGTGTCTTTCTCGTATCTCGTATCATAGCCTGTTAGGCTGTGTCTTTCTCGTATCTCGTAGCATAGCCTGTTAGGCTGTGTCTTTCTCGTATCTCGTATCATAGCCTGTTAGGCTGTGTCTTTCTCGTATCTCGTAGCATAGCCTGTTAGGCTGTGTCTTTCTCGTATCTCGTAGCATAGCCTATTAGGCTGTGTCTTTCTCGTAGCATAGCCTGTTAGGCTGTGCGTGTAATATGTGTCTTTCTCGTAGCATAACCTATTATGCTGTGCGTGTAATATGTGTCTTTCTCGTAGCATAGCCTGTTAGGCTGTGTCTTTCTCGTATCTCGTAGCATAGCCTGTTAGGCTGTGTCTTTCTCGTATCTCGTAGCATAGCCTGTTAGGCTGTGCCTCATTAGAGCAAAGCCTACACCGAATAACGTAGGAAAGGAATTAACCACTAACTATGCCAAGAGAACTTATTGCCCCTGCCCAAGAGCAGGTCGCTTTCCGGGAATACGAAAGCCAACCCTTAAAAGCCAATGAAATTCGAGTCAAAAGCCAGTTTGGCGCTGCCAAACACGGTTCAGAGATGGCATCATACAAGGGGTATGCCGGCCCCCGCGGAGGCTACGACAGCGAATATAAAATCTTTCGAGCAAACGAATCCGGGATGGTCCACTACCCCTCAGGGCTTGGCAACATGTGTGTCGGCGAGGTAGTTGAGACCGGTGCGGATGTTACCGATGTCAAGGTCGGAGAGCGGGTTTTTCGGCACAGCTCCTTCCGCGAGGAAAATGTTTGGGCCGCATCGGGGGTCCGGAAACTTCCGGAGGGTGTGCCGTGGCAGGCTGCCGTCTGTCTGGATCCAACGGACTTCGCACTGGGCGCAGTGCGCGACGGCAATGTCCGCATCGGGGACGCCGTAGCGGTCTTTGGACTGGGCGGCATCGGACTCATGGCACTGCAGCTCGCTAAGTTGGCAGGTGCGTATCCCGTAATTGGTGTGGATCCGCTTGAGTTGCGTCGTAATGTCGCCCTTGACTGTGGGGCAGACAGAGTCATTGATCCTACAACAGCCGATGCCGGTTTGGAGATTAAAAAGGCGACCCACAAGCGGGGTGCAGATGTTTGTATTGAATACAGTGGGCATCACCGCGCCTTACAAGATGCCATCCGCGGGGTGACGTATCTCGGAACCGTTGTCGCCGGGGCGTGGCCCGGCATCTACCCGGCAGGATTGGATCTCGGGGCGGAAGCCCATTTCAATCGACCGACGATTGTCTTCTCACGCGCCTGTAGCGAACCGAATCCTGAGTATCCCAATTGGGATGAAGGCAGACTTTTTGAAATCAGTTGGCGCCTCCTGTGCGACGGCAGTCTAAAATCTGAGCCGGTTGTGTATCCTGTTGTTGATTTTGACGATTTGTTAGGTGCGTATCCAAAAATCGCGACGCATCCGGGTGAGAATGTAAAGTTAGGCGTTCGCTTTGCCTAACCGCGACTTCCAGAAAATCCGAGTAGCATAGCCTGTTAGGCTGTGTCGTTTTGACTTACCCCCCCTGCCCCCCCGCAAGCAGGGGGGATCCATTGTAGCATAGCCTGTTAGGCTGTGCCACAGCTCACAGTGGGTGTGTGGCCTCCGGTCAAAGTTGCGTCCGTTTGCCTTGTAGCATAGCCTGTTAGGCTGTGCAATCTTCCGTAGCATGGTTTCCTGTTAGGCTGTGTCGTTTTGACTTACCCCCCCTGCCCCCCCGCAAGCAGGGGGGATCCATTGTAGCATAGTTTCCTGTTAGGCTGTGCCACAGCTCACAGTGGGTGTGTGGCCTCCGGTCAAAGTTGCGTCCGTTTGCCTTGTAGCATAGCCTATTGGGCTGTGCTACAAAGTCCGTTTTTTACGTTCTGCGATTCGCGATCAGCGCAAAAAAACTTGACTTATGCAAAAAACTGTGGTATCATTAATAAAATGGACGTATCATGCGACAAACTGGCACCCTGGGTTATTTATCGTAAAACAAAAATAAAAAAGACCCTTCAACACTTAAACCATAGGAGAATTTAAATAGATGAATACGTTTTCACGTTTAAGCTTATTTGCGATCGTTTGCCTTCTCGGCTTGCTTGTAATGCCTGTTGTCAAGACTGCTGATGCTCAAGATGATGTTACGTATGAATTAAGTGTTTCCGGCTTAACAGGTGCAAACTACCCGGCAGGTAGTACACCTACAATTACTTATACACTCGTTAATTCTGAGGGAGAGCCTCAGATCGGGGTAGAAATAAGCCTTACACCTGTTCAAGTCCGAATTCTATCGACTACTCCTCAAAACGGTAGGACTAATAGGGATGGAGAGTTGAAGGTTCGAATTAGAATTCTTTCCGATGTGGGTGCTTTGATTGAAGCTGTGCCTCAACCAAGGTCTCACTATGCAATAGGAATAATGACTTCCTTGAATCGATATAGCGGGGAGCCTCCATTCACAGTTGCCGAGGAGGATGCGTCGGTGGGCTTACCCGAGGGTGCGAAAGCCCGTCTCGGCAAAGGTAGGATAAGTGGTGAAATAACGTATTCCCCAGACGGCACACGTCTGGCGGTCGCCAGCTCTATAGGTATTTGGATTTACGATGCGCGGACGTGGGAAGCGCTTGACCTGCTCCCTAGGCATTGGGGTGATGCTTTGAGTATGTCGTATAGTCCGGATGGGCGGACGCTCGCAAGCGGGAGTGATGACAACACCGTCATTCTCTGGGATGTGAACACGGGGGAAGAACGCCGCACCCTCACTGGGCATACGGATTGGGTTAGAAGTGTGTCTTTTAGCCCAGATGGGCGCACGCTCGCAAGCGGGGGATGGGACGGCACCATCCGGCTCTGGGATGTCAACACGGGGAGACACCTACGCACCCTCACTGGGCATACGTCTGTTGTCTGGAGCGTGTCGTATAGCCCTGATGGGCGCACGCTCGCAAGCGGAAGTGATGACGAGACCATCCGGCTCTGGGATGTCAACACAGGGGAACACCGCCGCACTCTCACTGGGCATACGGATTCTGTCAGCAGTGTGTCTTTTAGTCCTGATGGGCGCACGCTCACAAGCGGGGGATGGGACGGCACCATCCGCCTCTGGGATGTAGCCACGGGGTGGCAACGCTACGCTATCATAGCACATAGGCGGGCTGATGTCAACACCGTGTCGTATAGTCCTGATGGGCGCACGCTCGCAAGCGGGGGATGGGACGGCACCATCCGGCTCTGGGATGTCAACACGGGGAGACACCTACGCACTCTCACTGGGCATACGGATTCTGTCAGCAGTGTGTCTTATAGCCCTGATGGGCGGACGCTCGCCAGCGGGAGTTGGGACGGCACCCTCCGCCTCTGGGAATCTATCCCTCGCACTGACGAAAGGGTGGCCGAGCACCCAACGTGGGATGTCAATGAGGATGGGAAAACGGATATACACGACCTGTTATTGGTTGTAGAGGCATTCGGGACAACCAACCCAAACAACCCGCGCATAGATGTCAATGGCGATGGCACTGTCGATAAACACGACCTTATGATCGTTGTTATACACCTCGGAGAATCAACAGACCCTGCTGCCTCTATGAGTGTCGCGCTACCAGAGGGTTCCACACCCGAAACGTTCCACCGGGCCCTTGCTCTTTTGCGCGCCCATACTGACGGTTCCCTCGCCTTCCAGCGTGCGATTGCTCACCTGGAGCAGCTTTTAGCGACCCTAATTCCTGAAGAGACAGCCCTCCTCGCGAACTATCCAAACCCGTTCAATCCTGAGACGTGGATCCCGTATCAGCTGGCAAAACCTGCGGATGTGACAGTGCACATTTACAGTATCAATGGCGGTTTAGTTCGGACGTTAGCCTTAGGGCATCAAGCTGCGGGTATGTATCGTGGTAGGAGTCGTGCGGCGTATTGGGATGGCACAAACGCAGTCGGTGAACCCGTTGCGAGCGGTGTGTATTTCTATACGTTGACTGCGGGTGACTTCACGGCAACGCGGAAGCTGTTGATACGAAAATAAGGTAGCTTCTCCTGTAAGGGCTGTCACGGACTGCTCATTTGTAGCCTACCCCCTCGCTTGCGGGGGGGCAGGGGGGGTAAGGCTTGCGGGGGGGTGATCTGCACAGCCTAACAGGTTAGGCTACAATACGAAAGATGTAATTCTATGAGGAATTCTCTGGACCAATTTTATACCAAAGAAACAATAGCACAATTATGTTGGAATCATCTGATTGAGACTATCCGTAATAGTATAGCGAAAAATATAAAGGATCTCTTCTTTTTGGAACCTTCTGCGGGAAAAGGAGCGTTCTACAAACGAATGCCGGAACAAAGACGGATTGGAATGGATTTGGAACCTAAGTGTGATGGTGTTCAATTACAAGATTTTCTAAAAACCCTAAACATTGCGTTTGAGGCACACAATACAGTCGTTGTCGGTAATCCACCGTTTGGCAAAAGAGGGCATTTAGCAGTAGCATTTTTCAATCATGCCGCCTGTTTCGCTGAAACCGTAGCCTTTATAGTCCCCGTAATTTTCCGAAAGTTTACGATACATAAAAAATTGGACACCAGAATGAAATTTATCAGCCAATTAGAGTTGCCTAAAGACTCCTTTGAATTTGATGATGGAAAACCCTATTCCGTGAATACCGAATTCCAGATATGGACTCGTTTACCATGCTCTCGCGAAGATATGAGAGAATCTGAGGCACCACCTATTTGCCATAAGGATTTTCAAATGTGGCAATATAATAACACACCTGAAGCACTCAAAGTATTTAAAAATAATTTTGATTTTGCTGTTCCCGCTCAGGGATGGCAAGACTATTCCAGGCGGGAAACAGAAGCTGACAGTTGTGAGAAGCATAAGCAATGGCTATTACTAAAGGCGAAAAATGATATCGTTTTGGCACGCTTATTGGATATGGATTATAACAAGTTGGCACACAGATGTGCAACAGCCATTCCGGGTTTTAGAAAAGGCGATGTGGTTAAGGCGTATGCTGAAATCTATGCGTAGAATCTACGATTTTTTCTGATATACAAAAAATAATCCTATGGATTATGTCGGATAAAATTTAACGTGATTCTATCATGTAATTCACATTGGATCATGTAAAAGGTGAGTGCGATTTTTGGTGACGGATGCTAACCTCTGACGTATGCGTTTCCCAATGCAACTACAATTCTACACGAAACCGGATTGCCCGCTCTGTGACGAGGCAAAAGCAGTCCTGCAGCGCATCGAAACGAAGACCTCGTTTGTTGTAATAGAAGAAATTGACATCACGAAAAATTTGGGATTGTTCACGAAATATAAGCTTCTGATCCCCGCCCTTGAGTTAAATGGACAACGGCTTTTTGTTCATCGTGCTAGCTATTGGAAGTTAATGTGGCAGCTCCGGTGGTACCGGTTTCAAAGGTGGTGCTGATCCGCGGCTCGATATTTAAACCGAAGTTGCTACGGACGAGGTTTTTTCGTTTGGGGGCGTCCTGTGTGAAAGCCTATACACAGCCTAACAGGAAACCATGCTACGAAAGACTGCACAGCCTAACAGGCTATGCTACAAATACTAGACCTGCACACCCTAACAGGTTAGGCTACAAAGCGGAAACCCTCAGTTTTTTAGGAGAAAGTGTGAAAAGTTTGAGTCTTCTGAACAAATATTTTTTCTTAGCGTTCGGATTACTTGTCATTTGTGGTTGCGATGTGATTCAAGACTCAATCTTAACTGAGCTACCAAGTGAGATGGACTCCAGACCCCTTCGCGTAACTATGATATACCCGAGTGATTGCGTCGGCTCTGCTGCTTACTGTGATGCTTTTCATGTCGGTGTAAAGACTGCGGAGGCAGAGCTTGGAATTGTGTTGACTGAAGTAAACGGTGTTGAAAGCGATCCTGTAGCCACGGAGAGGCTTCTGAAAGACGCAGCCCAAAATTCAGAACTTGTTTTGACAGCAGGTTATCAGATGGGCGATGTGCTCGCTCGCGTGGCACCGGAATTTCCTGATGTCAAATTTGCGATTTTTGATGTTGCGCTGGATATTCCGAATGTGGTTTCTGTGAACTATAAATCCAATGAAGGATCGTTTCTGGTCGGGGCAATTGCGGGTCTAAAATCAGAGAGTAACAAAGTCGGTTATATCGGGGGCGCGGATGTTCCGCTGTTACACGCGTTCGAAGCAGGCTATGTGGCAGGAGTTCAGGCAGTCAATCCAGACGCGGAAGTCACTGTAGAATATATTAGCAAAGATGCGGCAGGTTTCGGTCAACCTGAAAAAGCGAAAGCATTGGCTTTGGCACAATATGCAAACGGGGTGGATGTGATTTACACGGCTGCGGGTGGATCCGGTCAAGGGGTGCTTGAAGCTGCAAAGGAACAACAAAAGTTCATCATTTGGGCGGACTCTAATGGGAATCATCTTGCACCGGGACTTGTCTTGATGAGTATGACAAAAGAGATTCCGACCTCAGTGCAGCGCATCATCCGAGAAACGGCCGACGGCAATTTTATGGCAGGTATCCGTTTATTCGGTATAGCAGAGGGGGATGTCAGTTATGCCGTTGACGGGCACAACCAACCGCTGCTTTCGGAGGACATCCTTGAAACGGTCGAATCGCTAAAAGCAAAAATCATCGCTGGCGAGATCGTTGTGCCCAATACAGTTTCGCTGCCCCGCAACTAAACGGGCGAGGCGACCTCGCCCCTACGATACGCACGAAACCGATGACTGATAACCGTGCTAATAACTTCGTAGAAGGGTTCCTTTCGCACCAACGATCCAACCCGTATTTTTGTTGAGATAGATATCCTGCAAGTTATGTTGCGCCGGTGAGGGATACCGGTTCCATACATTACCGCCATCGGTTGTATGCAGAATTAACCCTTTCTCGCCAACTGCCCAGCCGCGTTTCTCGTCATGAAACGCGATATCGCGTAAGCTTTGATTAACAGCGCTCTTCTGCCGAGCCCACGTTCTTCCACCATCAGTTGTGTGTAAAATCAATCCATTTGTCCCCGCAATCCAGCCGTGCGTGGGATTGACGAAATAGACGGCGAGTAGTGGTTGTTCAGCATCGCTTCTCTGACGAACCCAGCGTTTCCCTCTATCTCGGGTATGAAGTACTTCACCTTCCTCACCGACAATCCAACCGTGTTCTGGATCGACAAAATGGACACCCCATAGGTGTTTATCTGAAAGATCCCGCAGGCTTTCCCACTGTCCACCACCGTTTTCCGTCCAGAGAATTGTACCTTTTCCGCCGACTGCCCACCCTTCTGTTTTGCTAACAAAATGAAGATCCAAGATACCTGGGGGCTTACTTTGACTACGTATCTGGTGTTGGGCAGTCCATGCGGACCCACCGCTTGCGGTGTAATACACTTGTCCAATGGTCGCAAGCCAGCCATTATTCTGGGTCGTGAAATTAACCTCCGTGAGTGTATCTTTAGAGACAGATGACGTTGTCCAGGTCCTTCCGCCATCGGCAGTAGACAGGACGGTACCAGCAGTGCCGACTGCCCACCCACGTTTGGCATCAACGAAGTGGACCCCATAAAGATGCACACTTGTGTCGATCTCAATCTGCCGCCACTCGAATTGTGCGACATCTTCGGAGCAACCGAAATACACGAGGCTTCCGCATAACATGATTAGGGTGAGGTAGTTCTTTTTTCGCATTTCAGGTACCCTCTTCTCAATAAAATTTTTGTTGCATCTATTCCCCGAGTCATGATAAACTATATTATTATAAGAAATATGTGAGGAGTTGTCAAGTGCTTTAAAGACAGCACAGTGACGGAGCATGTATATCATTGGCATTGATGGCGGTGGAACAAAAACCGTTGGTATCTTGGCAACACAAACCGGGCAAATCCTTGCAAGAGTCCAATCCGGCCCCGCAAACTACCACGTAGTTGGGGAAACACAGACGCAAGCAGTCTTGGAAAGCGTCGTAGGGAAACTTTGTGAAAAAGCGGGGGTTTCACGCACAGGTCCGATTCGCTTCTGTTTAGGAATGGCAGGCTTGGGGCGCGCTACGGATCGAGAAGTCATCGGCAAGATGTGCGATAAACTCGGTATTCGAGACTGTCCTAATCGGGCTCAGCGCATCCTGACCCACGATGCACACATCGCACTGGTGGGAGGCACCGGAAAGCAGGAAGGCGTAATCGTCATCTCTGGAACGGGGGCTATTGTTTACGGTATCAATGCCGATGGAAAAGAAGGACGTGCAAGCGGATGGGGCTACCTGCTCGGAGATGAAGGCAGCGGTTACGATATTGCTATAAAAGGACTTCGGGCGGTTGTTCGCGCGGCTGATGGTAGAGATGATCCAACCGAGTTGACAAACCGCATGCTTGACACGCTCGAACTGAACGCACCCAGTGAATTGATTCGCTGGAGCCAAGCTGCAAGTCGAGATGCTATTGCCGGTTTAGCTGCGGTAGTATTTGACACTGCCCGGACGATAGACGCTATCGCAGAACGGATCGTGAACGACGCTGCCGATGAACTCGTTTGTGGGGCTCGGAGTGTCATTGAACAATTGGAATTCACAGAACCCTTTGATGTTGTTCTCAGTGGCGGCAATTTCATCCATCAACCGATGTTTGTAGATAAACTCCGCGACCGACTTGTAGAGATTCGACCAAAAGCGTCACTGCTACTTCCAAAACATGAACCTGCTTACGGGGCAGTATTGTTCGCGCGAGCCGGTTTGTAGAAAGACGCTGTGTGTGGAAGGACGCTGTGTCAGGTCAATAGGTTTCGGTTTAAAAACAATCAAAATGTTAGCCCGTAACGAAATGGAGGGCGGATATACGGAAAGGCACGTCAATATCCAAACCCGCCTCACCGAACCGCGAGGTCTCATAAAAAAAACAGAACAGCGAAATCTGAATTCTGCTGAGATCGACCTGAAGCCAATCTCAGAAATTGTCCAGATTTTTCACGAAGAGGATCGAAAAGCCATTGCAGCAGTTGAAGCAGAATCCGCCGCAATTGCACACGCAATTGATTTGTGTGTTACCGCGTTTCGCGCCGGGGGCAGGCTATTCTATATCGGGGCAGGCACGAGTGGTAGGCTTGGCGTTTTAGATGCTTCCGAATGCCCACCGACCTTTAGCACACCTCCTGAAATGGTAGAGGGGATTATTGCTGGGGGCGATGTTGCCTTACGTCGTTCCATAGAAGGCGAAGAGGACAACCCCGAACGAGGCGCACAAGCCATTAGGGAACGGCAACTCACACCACAGGATGTACTCGTTGGCATTGCAAGTAGTGGACGCACACCTTATGTCATAGGGGCTTTGAAGGAAGCTCACACTATCGGCACAACAACAATATTTCTCTGTTGCGTCCAACCGCCTGAGCAACTCAAGGAATGGGTGGCGCATTTCATTACCCCAATTGTCGGTCCAGAGATTATTGCAGGCTCGACCCGATTAAAGGCGGGGACAGCAACGAAACTGGTTTTGAATATGTTGACGACTGTCTCTATGATAAAGTTGGGCAAAGTCTATGACAATCTGATGGTAGATGTCCACGCATCTAATACCAAGTTAGTTGAGCGGAGTATACGGATTGTTCAAGCCGTCACTGGCGTTGATGCTGCGGTAGCTGAAGCGACATTAGCAGAGGCGGGGGGACGGGCAAAGTTGGCTATTGTAATGCTTTCGGAAGGATTGAACCCGACAGACGCAGACGCACTCTTGGAAAAACACGCTGGATTTCTTAGAAGAATTATTGAGAATTTTTAACTATTGAACGTGGGTTTGATATATAGCAAATGCTAAGCAGATGCGAAGATTTCGTAGGGGTTAGGCATGTAATACATTGTCCCGCAAGTCCACACGCGACCTGCGCGATGGATGTCGTCTATTTCCAGACGCAATCCCCTAACCCAGCGTCCGTAGAAACCAGCGTGAAACGCCGTGGAACGGGGACCAGATTTCATAGTTTAAAAAATCTGAGAAGGCGAAACGCGCAACTTAATAAGAGGAACTGTATGGATACGAAGGATACAAAAGTTGGGCTTGCCAAAACCGGCAGGCGCCGTTCTAATGTTTTTAAGGCACTCGACAATATACGCGAGGTGCTTACACCGAAAGTCGATGAGCAGGTGTTGCTGAAACCGAATTTTCTCTCCAGTACGAATCAACTCGCTTCGTCGCACCCAGATGCAATACGTGGTGCCCTCGATTTCCTGTTGAGTACGCCGCAGCCCCCGAAAGAGGTCATTATCGCCGAAGGAGCCAATGAGAAATTTCCGGGGGAGGCGTTCCAGATTTTCGGCTATGACGCACTCCAAGCCGAGTACGATCTCCCCATCCGACTCGTGGATTTACACCAAGAAACCGAATGGGTAAAGACGAAGGTGTTTCTTGCTGAGCGCAATGAAGATACAGTACGGATGCCGAAAATCGTATTGGATTGCCCCTGCACAATCTCTGTCGCTATCGCTAAAACGCATGATGTGGGTGTCGTGACGCTTGCTGTGAAAAATATGATTATGGGCACCTTGCACAAGGAAGACAGGATTAAAATGCACGGCTACCACAGCCATGCAGACCGTGTGCTTCCGCGCGAAGCACAGACATTGAATATCAACCTCCTTCGTCTCTCACGCTATCTTAAGCCTGATATTGCTATCGTTGATGGCACTGTTGGTCTACAGGGCAACGGGCCCGGCGGCACGGATTCCGTCCCGATCGGCATCGCAGTTGCCAGTGCTGATGGTTTCGCAGCGGACGCTGTAACCACAAAGGCGATGGGATTTGAACCCCTGGAAATTGGACTCTTTCATTACGCAAACGAAATAGGCTACGGCACTGCGGATCTGAACAAAATTGATATTGTGGGACCTGCAGTTGAAACAGTCGCGACATCGTTTAGCCCCCATGAAACCACTGAACTTCAGTTCCAGTGGCAAGAAACGAATCCTGCAGAATATTTGGCAGCAGACTAACAATTGTATCGGTAATTGGAGCCTGCAACAACGGCGCAGGCGGGTATACGTCGGTTAACGTTATTTAACCAATTCATTTGGACGAACTGCAAGGTAAAGTAAAATGAAACGTTTCTATACTCTCTTTGTTTTCTTTTCAATATTCCTTACCCTGCCCGCCTGGGCATGGTGGGGCGGTGGACACGATATCCTCACACAGGCAGCCGTAAAAGCGCTACCAGAGGAGATGCCAGAATTCTTTCGATCCGCCGAGAAAGCGATCGCACATTGTGCCTACGATCCTGACCTATCAAAAGAGCGTGGCACCCCCCACGCACGGCAGGCTGAATACGGTGAGCACTACATTGATGTGGAACTTTTCGGGGAGCATCCGATTCCGGAGGGGCGCGAGGCACATATTGCGCTGTGCGCAAAATTAGGACTTACCCCGCGCACCGTCGGCACTGTCCCGTACGCATTGGCGGAATGGACAGAACGGCTTGCAGTCGCTTTTGCAGAACATCGCAAGTGGCCAGACAACCCGATGATTCAGTACAAATGTTTTCTTTATGCTGGATTCGTTTCGCACTACGCGCAGGACATGTGTCAGCCTCTGCACCTAACCATTAATTTCGATGGAATTAGGCAAGAAGATGGTACACGCCTGCATGCCGGTATCCATGAAAAAGTCGATTCTGCAGTTGAGATGTTAAAATTGGATCCAACAGAACTCGCAAAAGGGCAGGAAATCGCAGCTGTTGACGATTTAATGCCAGCAATAATTGAACAGGTTAAAGCGGGGTTCGGTTTGGTGGATAGTGTTTACGCCCTCGCAGAAGACTGGCAGGATCTGAAGCCCCCATCACCTGCGGTAGTTGCTTTCACAAATGATCGGGCGCGCGAATCAGTGCGTTGGACCGCATCTCTCTATTTAACTGCCTGGGAACTTTCTGAGAATATAAAACTGCCCGGTTGGCTTGACCGTGCACAATACTGAAAAGATCAGACTAAAAGGAGAAATAACTTTGTTACAACAGTGGAAACCTGATCCAACTTTTTACCCATCCCCCAAAATGGCGATTGATGCCCCCGCGGAAGAACTCGCTTATGTCGCTGCGCCCCGGGACGATGGCAAACCCGACGCTATGTGCGTTGTTGATCTCAACGCAGCCTCCGGCACCTATGGGCAGATTATCAATAAATTGGAGCTCGGCGTTCGCGACGAAATCCACCACTTCGGTTGGAACGCATGTAGTGCAGCACTCTGTCCGTACGCACCACACCCCTACGTGGAGCGCCGCTATCTCGTTGTGCCCGCACTGAGAGGGTCTCATATCTATATCCTTGATGTGAAAGAGGATCCCAAGTCCCCGAAACTCGTTAAGACTTTGGGGGCTGATGAGGTTGAAGCCCGCTCCGGATATACGCGGCCCCATACGGTACATTGTGGCCCCGAAGGAATCTACATCAGCGCCCTCGCCTCGGCGGGTTCCGAAGAGGGGCCCGGGGGTATCTTCCTCATGGACCACTACAATTTCAATATTCTCGGACAGTGGGAAGTCGAGCGCGGTTCTCAATCCCTCTCTTACGATTTCTGGTGGCATTTGGGGTACGACATTGCTGTTACCAGTGAGTGGGGATATCCCGCAATGATTGAAAACGGTGTGAGCCTTGAAGATTTAGGGGCGCGCAAGTTCGGACATAAAATCCATATATGGAATATTCGACACCGTAAGAACATCCAGACCTTGGATTTGGGCAATGACTACCAGATGATTTTGGAACTCCGTCCCGCACACGATCCAACGAAGGCTTATGGGTTTGTCAATGCCGTGCTAAATATGAACGACCTCTCTAGTTCGATTTGGACGTGGTACAAAGATGGTGACAAGTGGGGCATTCAAAAGATTATTGATATTCCCGCACAAGCCCCTGAAAACCCCGACGCTTTACCACCCGCCTTGAAAGACATCGGTATGATACCGCCCCTTGTTACCGATCATATTCTCTCGTTGGATGATCGATTCTTGTATGTCTCCTGTTGGGGCACCGGGGAGTTGTTGCAATACGATGTCTCCGATCCGTTCAACCCGAAGCATACCGGCACCATCGAAATAGGCGGTATTACAAAATCTCATCCGCATCCGGCAGCTGGCCCCGTCAGCGGCGGCCCCCAGATGGTGGAATTGAGTCGCGACGGTAAACGCCTCTATTTCACGAATTCGCTCTACGTCGCTTGGGATAACCAGTTCTACCCGGATGGCGCAGATGGATGGATGGTTAAGGCGGATATAAATCCAAACGGCGGATTGGCATTGGATCCTAACTTCTTTGTTGGGTTCGGAGACAGCCGCGCCCATCAGATTCGCTTGCAAGGTGGCGATAGCTCATCGGATACCTTCTGTTATGCGTAGGAACGAGCGGTATTTCTTCATAGGCATGCTGCTGGCAGCGGTTTCGACCCCGCTGTCACAGCGGGCATGCCATGAGTATACGTTTCGAAAAGGGGCGCAAGTGCTCTTGCAGCGCCCTCATATCCGCTATAGGTAGAAAGGGGTTTTATGGACACCGTTTCATGGATAGGCTACATCAGCCTCGGCGTATTTCACGGTATTAATCCGGGGATGGGATGGCTCTTTGCGGTCGCGCTCGGTATGCAGGAAAAACGGAGAAGCGCGGTTATTGGGGCACTCTTCCCAATGGCACTCGGACACGCGATGTCGATCGGAGTCGTGGTCCTGGTGATTGTTCTCGCGCAACAGCAGATCCCTGAAAATGTGCTTGGCACCGCTTGTGCGGTTGTGCTGTTCGGGTTTGGGCTCTATAAGCTCTTCCGAGCAAGGCACCCGAGGTGGGTCGGGATGCGTGTTGACTTCAAGGACTTAACAATCTGGTCTTTCCTGATGGCTTCGGCGCACGGCGCAGGTTTGATGCTCGCACCCCTGTTATTGCGGATGCCAACGGCATCGACACACGCTGGACATGCCCAGCACGCCGCGGCAACTATGACGGATAGTGCTACGATGTTAGTATCCGCAGTTGGTGTGCATACCCTCAGTTTTTTTGTTGTCACAGGGATTGTAGCAGTGGTCGTTTACGAGGTGGTAGGACTCGCCTTGCTGCGCAAGGCGTGGTTTAATCTGGATATGTTGTGGGCTATCGCTTTGATGATTGCGGGGATTGTCACGGCTGGCATGCTTTACTGGGGACATTAGGTAAGTGGGAAGAGCCTATGCCCTCATCTGTTCGGGGAGCAATTTAACGCCGTATTTCTTATGCAGTGCTTGCATATCGGCGAAATCTGTGTCTTTCAGTATATATCCAGCATGCGAACGCACTTGGTAATCTACCGATAGGCACCGTACCTCTCGTCCACCAATGGACCCCACAGCCGCCAACTCCAATTTAGAAATAATCCAATCGAGTTCGCCCGGGCCGTAGACTGCGCCGCCATCCTCGGTCCGTTCAACTACATGAAAATCAATCCTTCCGTGTAGCGGGTGCCCCATCACGAAGTTTCGATCTTTGCGGTCACCGGTATGAATATCAACAAAGCCGCGCCCAAAGAGTGCCTCGGTTAATATATGCGAATCTTCCCATGAGATCACAATGTCCAGGTCTTGATGCTCTCGAGTCTGCTCCCCTAATAGGGCATCGACCCCCCATCCACCGTCAACCCAGACTGTGATGCCGAGTTCATCAAAAAGGTCAAGGAACCAGTGAACCTTGCCAAAGGTCATAGGTCCTAAACGTTCTGCGTTAGCGGATACATCGTTCAATTCGCAAAATTCAAGCATTGCGTGGATTTCCTTTTTTGAGACACGTGTAGGGGGTAGGTACCCTACCCCCTACGATTGCCTAAGTTCTCAACCACACGGCGGCATCATCCCATTCCTTAAACGAAAGCTCTCAAGCTTTGAGTTTGCGTACCCACATGAACAATTTAAAAGATGATACGACAAAGATAGCAACTTGCGTTAAGTATACCCTAAAACTGAAACCGAAACAATGCAAATAATTTAACCATCCATGCCGTTGCAGAGACGAAAAACTTGCTTTTTTTCTACACCTATGCTATAATTTTTGTGCAGTATATAGGAAATTTTGATTCAGATTCTCAATACGGGTTTGAAAGGAACGCCCTTAAATTACAATGCGCGCTGTACCAAAAAGGAGAACCTAAACTTGATAAATCTATATGGAGCAACGTATGACAGAACACAACTGCTCCGCCACATTGGAGATGTATCGCAAGTAGCCCACGCCAAAATGTATCAGCTCACAGATGGTAATGAGACAGGCGTTGATGCAATTGACTTCCGAACGGGAAGCGGTCTCAATTTTACTGTGCTACCGAGCCGCGGGTTAGACATCTCTTGCGCCGATTATCAGGGCATTCCGCTCTGTTGGCGTTCCAGTACGGGGGATGTCAATCCCACATATTACGAACCTGAGGGGCTCGGTTGGCTGCGGGGTTTCTACGGCGGGCTGCTGACAACCTGTGGGATGCGGCAAGTCGGTGCCCCTGGTAAGGACGACGATGAAGCATTAGGGCTTCACGGCCGGGTTTCCAATATCCCCGCGAAAAACGTTTGGGTTGACAGCCGATGGGAAGGGCACCGCTATATGTTATGGGCGCAAGGCAAGGTTAAAGAGACGGTTGCTTTGGGCGAACATCTCTCACGCACACGCAGAATCTGGACCGAACTCGGCTCCCGTACGTTGCACATCGAGGATATTGTCGAAAACTTGGGATACCAAGATTCACCACACATGTACCTCTTCCATATTAACATCGGATTCCCCATCCTCACCCAAGACAGTGAACTACTTGCCCCCTCTTCGCAGGTCACCCCGCGAGATGAAACAGCTGCTGCAGACTTGAATAACTATAACCTCTGTGAACCCCCGACTGTCGATTTTCAGGAACAGGCATTCTATCACGAAATGGAACCCGATGTTGATAATCACATCCGTGTGGCTCTCGTAAATCGCAATTTTAACAATGGACAGGGGATCGGTGTATCGATACGTTACCATAAAACGCAATTTCCGAACTTCGTCCAATGGAAGATGTGCGGTGAAGGAGCCTATGTTATGGGATTAGAACCATCAAACTGCGGGGTAGAAGGTCGGGCAAAGGAGCGTGAACGCGGCACCCTACAGTATATCGAACCTGGTGGACGGAGACACTATGAAGTCGAAATCGGTGTACTAACCTCTAACGCAGAAATTGATACGTTTCAAGAAAGAATCGCAAAAACGCAAAATTAACACCGCCCCTTTTCAATCGAAACGAGCATAAAAAGGAAAACCAATGAAAAACTATTTGCCCTTACACATAATAACGTTGCTACTGCTGGCAACCCTGGTGTTCATCGGTTGCAGCGCGAAAGAGGCAGCGCCACCGGACCCCACGGATATACCTTTGACCCAGGAACCCGTGGAGACAGAGGAATCGCTATCTCCTGAAGCAGAGATGGCAGAGAAACCGCAGACACTGGAACAAGAAACACTTCAAGCAGCTAAACCTGAAACAGCAATGCCAACGGTGGAGGTGCCGAGTGACAGCGTCCTGCATCTGATCCCCGCGTCCACTTTAGGAGTCATTTATTGCCCCAGCTTGGCTGAATTGGATAATCGGATTAACATGTTAGCAGCCGACTTGCTACCCACGGCTGAGCCACCAGAGGTCCTGGCCGGAATTTTGGCGGACGCTTTCGGGGCTGGGTTTGAAAGCCTTGCCGAATTGGAGCAACTCGGCTTGGACCTGAACCAAGACTTCGCAATCTTTATGACTACCTTGAAGCCCCCCGATCTCTCCGCAACCGTACATCTCACGAACCCCGATGCCATCAAAGAGGTAATTGATGCAGAGAGCGAAGGAACGGCACCCATAGAATATAACGGTGTAACCTATTGGAACGCAGCGGGGGGCGGCGGGAGTTTCGCTATCATAGATAATATTCTCGTTTTTACTCGATCCCCCGAAGTCTGCGAAAACGTAATTGATACCTATACAGGCACCCAACGCGCGATCACAAGTAATCCAGAATACCAGGCCTTTCTCGCCGACATTGCTGACGCAACTTCACAACTTGTAGTCCATTTTGATTTTGAACCAATTGTATCCGAATTAAACGCTCAGCTTGAGAGCGAATTGGAAGGGTTAAAAGACAATCTTGAAAGCGATCCCATGACTATGGAAGCGTCCTCCTTTCTTGAAGGGATGGCCAAGACAACTATAGGCATACTGAATCAGGTGAAATCGCTAAATGCAGCCGTTGAAATCCAGGGAACCGATGTGCAGCTCACCCAATTCTTTGAAATCAAAAGCGGCGGTAACCTTCAGGATATATTGACACAGATGAAACCACGCCCACTTGCACTTCTTGACGATTTTTCAAGCCAAGTGTTTATGAAAGGTGGGTTTCAAATTAAACCCGAGTTACTCAATCAAATGAATATGTTCTGGATAGAGAAATTCTCGCAAAACTTTACACCAGAACAGGCAACGTCATTTGAAGCGCTCGCTAAGCAGGTGGAAGACGTTTATAAGTCCTTCGGTAATGAATGGGTTTTCACTGCCAATTACACCAATAGCCTGTTCCCCGATTATTTGCTCGTCTGTGAAGTGAAGGATGAGCAGCCAGTAAGAACCTATCTCGAAGAGATGCTCCTTGAACAACTGCGTCATTCAACGCAGATTATGCGCGATGTAACCGGCAACATGCCGCAGTTAAATATGTATGACGGTGCGCACGCCGGCACACCGATTGTGCATAACGGTGTTGCGATCAAAAGTCTGGTCTTCCCGAATTTCGGCGCAGCTTTCGAAGAGATGCCAGCACCAGTTTCTGAGATGATACCTAAAGAATTGTCATGGTACCACGCGTTCTATGAAGGTCAACTCCTGCTTGCTATGGGAAGCCTTGAACCTATTAAGACGACGTTAGACCAGAAAATGAACACTGACGAGGTACCCGTTGAGGGGCCGAGTTACCAGAAACTCATTGAAATATTAGGGACCGATAACAACCTATTTTTCGCAGTTTCCCCGATGACTGCAGCTAAAAGTTTTTTGCCTATTATAGCGAGAGCAGACCCAGACGCTGCTGCTCCGATGCAAATGTTGTCGGGAATGCTGACGAGTATGCCGGAGACTTATAGCATTGGGTTTTCTGCTAAATCCGAGGAGAATGGCATTGGTATCAAACTACTGTTGACCCTTGGTGATTTTAAACAGCTTATCTCAATGGTTGCGATGATGCAGAACATGGGACAGATGCAGTAGGCAGAGTAGTCGTCGGTTGTGGGCAGCCGGTTAAGAGGTTTTGATTAAGTTAAGGATCTCAGCGCCGATCGCCGATCGCCGATGACCGAAAACCGATACATATGAACACAACAGAACTTGAATTTGAAAGACCGTTCATCGAGTTGGAACGTCACCTCACACAATTAGAGGCCTTCGCGCAAACGCATCCTGAGTTAGATCTGAAAGAAGGGATGCACGCGCTAAAGCAAAATGCAGATACGCTGACAAAGCGGACGTTCCGAAAGCTAAGTCGCTGGGATAAAGTGCGCATGGCGCGCCATGCGCAACGCCCACAAGCCCCTTTCTATATTAACGCCCTCCTTGATGAGCCTACCGAACTTCATAGCGACAAGTTATACGGCGACGACCGCGCCCTCATTGGCGGATTGGCATGGTTTGATGGACAACCACTCGTCTATCTTGCACAGCAGAAGGGGACGACCCTTGAAGAGCGGCAGGAGATGAATTTCGGCTACACGCACCCAGAGGGCTATCGCAAGGCGAGACGGTTAATGCAGTTGGCAAATAAATTCAACCGTCCCTTACTCTGTTTGGTGGATACACCGGGGGCACACTTCGATCTCCGCTCTGAGGAATACGGGCAAGCGATGGCGATCGCTGAAAATCTCGCGGAGATGATGACGCTGCGCGTCCCGATTCTCGTCGTTATTATCGGTGAAGGTGGAAGCGGGGGTGCGCTGGCAATTGCAGTCGGTAACCGGGTGTTAATGATGGAGTACGCAGTCTACTGCGTCGCGCCACCTGAAGCCTGTAGCGGTATTGTATGGAAGGACAAAGGCGAACGCGCCCCGGAGGCAACCGAAGGTTATAAACCGACCGCCCCGGATCTGCTTAAGTTAGGTATCATTGATCAGATTGTCCGAGAACCCCTCGGGGGCGCACACAGAGATCCCGAAGCCGCAGCACGGAACGTCAGGCGCGCAATCCGTAGACATCTCACCGAATTGATGCGGATGACCCCACAACAGCGCATCCAACAGAGACAGGAACGGTATCGCCACATCGGACTTTACGGCGAAAATCCCGATTGAGGAATCAATGCAAGCGACATGAAAGGACTTCTCTCACAATCCCCTGCCTTTTGGCTGTGTGTCCATCCCCGTAATGCTCGTGCGAACGTCAAAAAAGTGTTGCCCAAAAGGAGCATTTTGTGATAGAAGAATAGTATCAAGTTTGGCAAACATTGTGAGGATAGCGTCTCTGCCATGTGCTGGTTTCCTCCTACTCACAAGGGAATAAAACCGCTTGATACTTGAGAGACCATGATAAGAACACATAAACTCACATTACGCCCGAATCGTGTGCAAATTGCGTGGTTTTATCAGCAATGCGGGTATGCGCGGTTCGCCTATAACGCTGCGTTGGCTGATTTTAAATCAGATATAAAGTTATCTCTGTCCGACTTAAACAAACGCTTTAATCAGAGAAAGCAAGCGTTTGACTGGACGAAGGCACAAGACCAACGTGCTGCGATGTATGGGGTGCATCACCTGGGGCGTGCGATAGACAACTGGAAGGCGAAGCGTGCGAAGTTTCCGAAGTTCAAGAAGCGCGGGGGCAAGCACGCTTACACAACAGACGAACAAGCCGTCCGCACAGACGGAAAGCGGATCAAGCTGCCGAAAATCGGTTGGATACGGGCTTATGAACAGCTGCGATTTGTCGGTAAAATTGTATCTGTGACGATATCAAGGACTGCGCATCGTTGGTTTGCGTCAGTGTCCGTGGAAGTGGAGACCACCGAAGTCGTTGATGTCTCAACACACCCCACACGCGGCATAGACGTAGGGATCAACACCCTCGCTACCCTCGATGATGGCACGACATACCCAAACCCAAGACCGCTCAAACGATATGAGTGGAAGTTAGCCAGAGCCCAACGCAAGCTAAGCCGAAAAGTGTTCTTAAGTCAGAATTGGTATAAACAAAAACGAAAAGTGGAACGACTCCACTATCGCATCGCTTGTATCCGAACAGACGCACACCATAAAGCAACCACCGAGATTGTCTCGGCTGCCAGCAAGATGGGTATAGAAACACTGTCCGTCACGAACTTACTCAAGAACCGAAAACTCGCCAAAGCCTTAGCTGACTCAGCCTTAGGCGGGTTCCTTGAAAAACTCAAGACCAAAGCACAAGCACGGGGCATCCCTATTGTGCAAGCCGACAGGTTTTTCGCAAGTTCCAAGACCTGTAGCACCTGTGGACATAAGAAAACCGACTTCACACTTTCAGATAGAACCTACACCTGTAGCAATTGCGGTATCTCTATAGATAGAGACGTTAACGCCGCTATCAACTTAAGACACGTCGCGGTGGGATACACCGAGACATAAAACGCTTGTGGAGTTTCTATAAGCCCTCCATAAGCAGGAGGCACGAAATGAAGAAACAAGAACCCCATCACTTTAGAATTGGGAGTATCAAAATCCGAACCATTACGACAGGCATTCCGCTCCCTTTTGCGCCGTATCAACTCGAACGCGCCGCGACCTTTAACGCAACCGCTCAAACCTATTTTGAATCGAACGGCTATGAGGTCCAAACCACACGCGTCAGCTGCCAAATCTGGGAGGAGGCGCGCGATATAGATGCGATTCTTGGATTGGAGGCCCGCGCGCAAGCATTAGGGATCGACTTCCTTAACCTGGGGACAATCCTGCCAAGAAAACGATCCACGAAAACGCATCTCGCACAAGTCGCCGATGTGATTGTCCAAAGTGAGATACTCTTTGCTACCGTTACGGTTACCACACAATTTGGAGATGTGGCATCCGAGATTACCGAAAGCACAGCAGACATCATTCAACAGATAGCACACCGAACGGATGCGGGGTACGGGAACCTCCGCTTTGCAGCGTTGATGAATTGCCCACCGAATACGCCCTTCTTTCCAGCAGCGTATTGGCAAGACACCCGGACAAACTTCGGTATCGGATGGCAGGCGGCGGATTTAGTGGAGCAGGCTTTCACGGGTGCCCCAAATTTAGAGACAGCATTGCAAAACCTGAAAATCCTAATGGAAACGGAAGGGCAAAAGATTGTCACACTCGCAGAGACGCTTGCCCAGGAATGCGGGGTAAAATTTGTAGGCATAGATGTATCCCCCGCCCCAATGGGTGATGAAAGCATCGCCTATGCAATGGAGCGACAACTCCCGGCTTATTTTGGGGAGCGTGGCACATTGACAGTCGCTGCAGGGTTGACACGGACACTCCGAGAACTTGACCTACCCCTCTGCGGTTATTCTGGATTAATGCTCCCCGTCCTTGAAGATGTCGGCTTGGGGGCACGCAGCGAAGCAAACCATTTCACCCTCGATAGTCTCCTCCTCTATTCTACTGTCTGCGGCACCGGATTAGATACGATTCCTATACCGGGAGATGCTTCAAACGCCCAGCTAGCTGCTATTCTCACGGATGTTGCGACCCTCTCTATGCGGCTTTCTAAGCCTTTATCGGTGCGCCTTTTTCCGGTTCCGGGACGCAAGGTGGGGGACATGACACAATTTCAGTCGCCCTACTTGACCAATACGACAGTGATGCAGATATAGCCCTTCTCTTCTGAACTTTTCTCTTGCCAATTCTCACACCTTTTGATAAGCTAAGGCGCACACAAATCCTTCAAGACTCTTTGCTTCGTACGCTATGATTGCTAAAAGGAATAATTATGGCTGACAAACCCCATGTGCTTCTGATTTCAACAGACCACTGGCCCAACTCGCTTTTAGGGGTGAGTGGACATCCTGCCATCCAAACCCCAACGCTTGACACCCTCGCCCGCGCAGGGACCCGCTTCACGCGTGGATATAGCGAATGTCCGGTCTGCGTTCCCGCTCGAAAAACGTTGATGACCGGGACAACACCGCGAACTCACAAAGACCGGGTTTTTAACGACCGTCAAGGCCTAAATGGACTCCCGACGCTCGCACAAACCTTCCGAGGTGCCGGGTATCAGGCTTACGCTGTCGGTAAACTCCATGTTTATCCCCAACGGGATCGCATCGGGTTTGACGATGTGATATTGGGTGAGGAGGGCAGGCTGCAATATGGGGCAATTGACGATTACGAATGGTTCCTTGCCGATAGAGGGTATGCCGGTCAACAATTTGCCCACGGTATGTGTAACAATGATTACCTCAGCCGCCCTTGGCACCTGCCTGAGGAGTGCCACGTCACGAACTGGAGCACGCAGCAGCTGGTGCGGATGATTAAACGGCGCGACCCAACCCGCCCCGGATTCTGGTATCTCTCCTATTGCCACCCACACCCGCCTTTAGCGCCCCTCCAATGCTATATAGACATGTACCGTGATATTGACGTAGACATGCCCTATTGTGGGGAGTGGGCAAAGCAGACGGAGCGGCTCCCCTTGCCGATAAAAGGGAGACAGATACAGAACGAACACTTTACAGAGGATCATATCCGTTCGGCACGTCAAGCGTTTTATGCACTCTGTACGCACATCGATCATCAACTCCGAGTTGTTATCGGGACTTTACGGGAAGAGGGCATGTTGAACAACACGATTTTGCTCTTTACATCCGATCACGGGGATATGCTCGGAAACCATCGCATGTGGGCGAAACGGCTCTACTATGAAGATTCCACAAACGTTCCTATGATTCTCGTCGGCACCGCAGGCGATGATCGCGTCGGACATCATCGGATAGATGATCGGCTCGTTGGATGGCAAGACGTAATGCCGACCCTACTCCATTTAGCAGGCATTGACATTCCAGATACGGTTGAAGGTATACCTATGGTAGGTGAGCAGAAACGTGAGTGGCTGTATGGGGAGATTGGGGTCGGTGGAAGTGCCACCCGAATGATTCATGAGGGGCGTTTCAAACTTATCTATTACGCCACCGGAAATTACCGACAACTCTTCGATGTGGCAGAAGACCCAAGGGAATTAAACGACCTCGCCAATTCATCCCCGCATGCGCAAGTCCTCGAGCAGTTGACAAATCATTTGATCGGCGAGCTCTATGGCGACGATGAAAAGTGGTTGCAAGATGGCAAACTCGTCGGTTTACCGGATCGGGAGTATCGCCCGTCTCCCAACCGCACTTTATCCGGTCAACGCGGACTGCATTGGCCACCACAGCCGTCCACAGGGCGTTGAACGGTAGCTTCTTAAGTGGTAGGTGCGGTTTCATGAAATTTAAGGATATGGGTGGATAACGCGAGCAACCGCTTCTTGTAGGAACGAGCTGTACCCGCGGCTTTTGCTGCGTGTTCAAAATATGTAATTACCTAGTCTATCTTTTTATCCTCATCCAACCGCACCTTCAATTCGTGTCCTCTGTGTTATCTATGTCTATTTTCCCCCATTAAAACCGTTGAATTTCTTCTCCCAATACGATATTATTTTTACAACACTTCATTGCTTATCCATGCCATTAGGGGTAGTTGCAGTTAGGCATTAACGACAAAAACCGAACAATGCCTATAAGCACCGCATAAACGCTAAATGTATGTGGTTTTTTCCTTGACACCCCCTTTATTTTTATGCTAAAATATATGTGTGAATAATAGATTTGTGAAGATTGGCGTAGCTGCTAAACTTTTAGGGGTATCTGTTCAGGCGCTCCGAAATTGGGAAGCGGAATCGCTTTGTATTTAAGATTGGGCGGTGGACGCCCACGACAAAGTGCTGTGCGGTTTGTCATCATAAAAATGAAACCTTAACCCTCGCAGACCGACACTGGACGTGTCCGAAGTGTCATACGCATCTGGATCGAGACCCGAACGCTGCGATGAACATTCTTAAGGAAGGGGTAGCTTCCTTTGGATTAGGTTGTGTAAGCCCTATTGTTTTGTTTCACAAAATTGTAGGCTGTGCCGCCCTTGCCACCAGTCCGCTTCTGAAGTCCACAAATGCTTCCGCAGAAAAGACTGCAGAAGCACCTATGCTTTCGCAAGGTGTCTATCACCAAAGTCAGAAGATAGAACTGAACCCAAATAATAAACAGGCTACGCTTTTCTCTCAACATGCCGGTTATCCTCGGGTTGCGTATAACTTCGCTTTATCGTCTTTTAAACGCGGTTTAGATACAGATGACTGGCGAAGCCATATAGACATAAAGCGTGAATTCAATGCTGTGAAGCGTGAGAAGTTTCCCTACTGCTGAGCAACGTTCTCAGTTGCGTCAATGGTTTGGCACCGCACGCTTCACCTATAATCAAACCGTTCATCTGCTCAATACGACAGATACGCAAGCCAACTGGAAAGCCATCAAAATAGGCATCCTACACGATTTATCCGAATGTCGGTATAGAAAAGATTATGGCAAAAAAGAAATCAGACACACATATAAATAAAAATGGATCAACGCTCGGCTTTGAAGCAAAGTTATATCAAGCAGCCGATAAGCTCCGTAATAACATGGATACTGCTGAATACAAGCACGTGGTGTTAGGGTTAATCTTCCTCAAATACATCTCAGACGCTTTTGAGGAAAAGCACAATTCCCTTCTTAAAGAATTTGCCAATCCCGAGAGTGAACACTATATCAAAGATGAAGTTGTCCGCTCCCAAAGTGCTGGGGACAGAGATGAATACTTGGCAGAAAATATCTTCTATGTCCCGAAAGAGGCGCGTTGGTCTTATTTGCAGGCAAACGCTAAGCATCCGGAAATTGGCACACGTATTGATAATGCAATGCAGGCGATTGAACAAGAAAACCCGCGTATCAAAGGCGTTCTGCCAAAAAACTACGCGCGGCCCGGGCTTGACAAGCACCGGCTCGGTGAACTCGTCGATCTCATCGGCACAATCGGCTTAGGGGAGAAAGAGTATCAATCAAAAGATATGTTCGGCAGGGTCTATGAAGACTTCCTTTCGCAATTTGCCAGTGCTGAAGGCAAAAGGGGGAGGCAGTTCTATACACCCCGTTGTGTCGTGCAACTCCTTGTTGAGATGCTAGCGCCTTACAAAGGTCGAGTTTACGACCCGTGCTGCGGCTCAGGTGGCATGTTTGTCCAGAGTGAAGCATTTGTGGAAGCCCATGGTGGACAACGCGATGATATCTCCATCTACGGACAAGAGTCCAACCCAGCAACGCGCCAATTGGCGCTGATGAACCTCGCGATTCGTGGCATTGATGCGAATCTCGGACAGGAGCCCGCCGACAGTTTCCACCGCGATCTGCATCCAGACTTAAAAGTTGACTATATCCTCGCCAATCCTCCATTTAACAATAGTGATTGGGGGGCTGGTCGCTTGAGCGAAGATAGGCGTTGGATCTATGGCACACCGCCTCCTGGTAACGCCAACTTTGCTTGGGTACAGCACTTTATCTATCATCTTGCCCCGAATGGCATGGCTGGATTTGTGTTGACGAACGGTTCGATGAGTAGTAATGCCGCAACTGAAGGCGAAATTCGGAAAAATATCGTTGAAGCTGACTTAGTAGACTGCATGGTAGCGTTACCCGGACAACTCTTCTATTCCACATCTATCCCTGTTTGCCTCTGGTTTCTCACAAAAAACAAAGAAAATCACCTATTTCGGAAACGCACTGGCGAAACGCTTTTCATAGATGCTCGCGGGCTAGGAAAGATGATTGACCGCGTACATCGCGAGTTAACGCATTCGGAAATGATGCGAATTGCTAAAACTTATCATTCATGGCGCGGGGATGAGGGCGCAGGTGAATATGCTGACACGCCCGGCTTCTGCAAAAACAGTACGCTTGAAGAAATTCGGGAGCAAGGCTTCACCCTAACACCGAGAAGGTATGTGGGTATTGCGGATATTGAGGATGACGAAATTCCTTTTGAGAGACGAATGACCCAGCTTTCCACTAAACTCTACGAGCAGCTCGCCGAATCTGACCGGCTTGGGACAACTATCAAGAAAAATTTGGAAGCATTGGGATATAGAGGTAAGTAATGAATTTATATTTAGACAGCTTAGCGAAATCTATAAATGCTCTGGAGCGCTGTATTAAAATAGCAAGTAGGTTGGATACTTTCGAGAGTGATTTACAGGAAGCAGTGCGTGCCGGGGTCATTCAAAACTTTGAGGTCGCTTATGAGCAGTCGTGGAAAATGATGGAGCGGTGGCTTAAAGAAAATGTCGGGACTGTCTATATTAATGTTCACTTTCGGCGTGAACTGTTTCGTCGGGCAGCAGAAAGTCTTCTTATTACTGATGTTAGTCGCTGGCTGAATTACCATGCCGCTCGTAACCGAACTTCCCACACCTACGATGAAGAAACTGCCCAAAGTGTCTTTGAAGAAGCTATTGAATTTGTCCATGATGCCAAACAGCTTTTAAAGACATTGGAGGCTCATAATGATTGATCTCAATCCCAGGCATCTTAAAACGGTTCAGCATATCCTGGCGGAATATGTCCCTGGATGTGAAGTCCGTGCCTTCGGATCACGCGTGAAGTGGACAGCGAAGGATTATTCAGATCTGGATCTTGCAGTTATCGGTAGTAGCCGACTTGACCTGGGAGAGATGCGTCGCTTAACAGAGACGTTTGAGGAATCCAATCTCCCGATCCGAGTTGATATCGTAGATTGGTATACAATATCAGAAGGTTTCAAGAAAATAATTGCTGCACAATACGAGGTAATACAGCAAGCACGCCCTGTTAGGGAGAGTGAAAAACATAGCGAGAGTTGTGGGAAATGGAATACAGAGAATCAATGGAAAATAAAAACTTTCGGCGATTGTGCAACGTTTGTACTTGAGTCTGTTTCACCATCTGATTTAGGTAATACGCCTTACATTGGACTTGAACATATTGGGAAAAGCCCCCAGTCCCTTGTAGGAATAGGGGTGGCAAGTGATATCACAAGTGCAAAGTCTCGTTTTCGGGAAGGTGATATCCTTTTTGGGAAATTGCAATGTTATCTCCGTAAAGTTGCCAGAGCACCCTTTGACGGTGTATGTTCGACAGATATTTGGGTTACGCGTGCCAAAGAGGGAGTTGATCAAGGCTTCCTCTACTATTGCATGGCATCTCAATCTTTTGTTGACTTCGCAGACTCCGGTTCTGAAGGGACACGGATGCCGCGTGCTCAATGGGAATGGGTTTCACGATACAAAATTCCTTTGCCGCCGCTCTCTGAACAACGCCGCATCGCTCACATCCTGGGCACATTTGACCAGAAAATAGAAATCAACCGACAAATGAATGAGACATTGGAGGCAACAGCACGGACAATTTTCAAATCATGGTTTGTGGACTTTGATCCTGTGCAGGCAAAGCTGGAGGGACGCAACCCCCTAGGCATGGGTACTGAAACTGCTGCCTTGTTTCCGTCAGCGTTCCAAGATTCTTCGCTACGGAGTCTTTTTGATTGGGTTGCAGAACCACTTTTTGCTAAAATTGAATCTAACGAAAATGAATCCCGCACGCTTATCCAAACCCGAGACACACTGCTCCCGAAACTATTGTCTGGAGAAATTCGTGTAGATGACGCAGTTGGGATATCGGAGGAAAATGATGGTTGAAAACCCTAACGTGTTCATTTCATATTTACACAGTTCTCCAGACTATAAGCCTAAACCCTAAAGGCATATCTTACATGGTCACGTTAGAAGGAGTAGATGCTAAAATCCATTGGTATCATTACAACCGTGCATTTCATCAGATGCTCGGTAGACGGTATCGAGATAGAATATCGGTATCCAGATGGGACGAGCCGCTACGAACGCTTCCGGTTAATTGATTTTAATACGCCAGTTATCCACCTGACAAACAGGAAAAGGCGGCCGAAACCGTCTGAGAGCTGGTAGAGCGAAACATCCACTAAAAATCTTGACAAAGTTTTTCAAATACACTATATTAACCTATTGACATTTTTTGTTAGATCATAAACCGAAATTCCATGTTGGTGTCAGAGCACAAACAATTCAGATCAGAAAGGAAAATAAATGTTAGCAGAAATACGTCAAAGAGAAGGTGTTATCGTTATTCGACCGACCGGCCGTATGATTGGTGCGGCAAACGCTGAAATTCGGGAGCAAATTAATGAGGAACTTGAAGAACATTTTGACGTTCCCAAAATAGTCTTTAACCTTGAGAACGTCACCCGGATGGATAGTAGTGGCCTCGGCACACTCGTTTCTCTTAATGTGACTGTCTCTCGAAAAGGCGGGCGCACTGCACTCGTCAATCCAGGCGCACACATCCGAAACCTTCTTATCCTCGGTCGATTAATAAGCGTTTTCGAGACTTACACTAGCGAAGAAGAGGCAATCCTTGCCCTCACTTCTGATGAAACCTAATAAATCCGGTAGAGCCATTTCGTTTAACCTCTGCCTGGCTTTCGCCTAAATTCAAAACTTAATGGCTCCAACACAACCAAAGAAGCCTACATACGAAAAAGGGAATTTATTTATGGCAAATCAGAATCTTCCAACGTTTACTGTGAGTGCCGGTTTCCACGATCGAGAGGGATGTCCGGTTAGCGTTGACGTTGATCACCCGGGAATGAAACAACTTCACGATTGCCCCGTCACCTTAACAGATGTGACATCTGGCAACGTCATCTCGGCACAATGTTATGCCAATGAAGATGGGGCTACTACCTTAAATTGGATACTTGACGGACTCGCTGCCGGTGAATCGCGCGCGTATACCCTCTCTGCAGGAAGTGTTGTGGGCGAATCAGGTGTCCAGCTCAAAGAAGCAGCCGAAACTATCACCATCACATGCAATGACCGATCTTTTACAACCTTCCGCTATGCGAAAACGCAGTTCCGACCTTACTTCTTTCCCGTCCTCGGTCCGAATGGACGCGAAGTCACACGGGGCGAGACGAGCGACATCTCAAAAGATCATGTGCATCACCGTTCGCTCTACGTCGCGTATGGCGAAGTGAATGATGTAGATCTCTGGGGCGAAGGGAGCAATTCCGGAAGAGTCGTACATCAGGGCTTCACACAAAAACACGGAGGGGCCGTCCTCGGTAGGGTTTATACCGAAAATAATTGGGAGACCGGCGAAGGCAACGTGCTGATGACTGACAAACAGCACTTCCGTATCTATAACCTACCCGAAGCCGCTGCACTTCTTGATCTCGATCTAACATTTATCGCTTCTGCCGGGGATGTCCACTTCGGAGATACCAAGGAAGGCGGTATTATGTCGATTCGTGTCCATCCCTCGATGAACGCTTCTGCCGGGGGAAAGATAGAGAATGCTTTCGGCGGTATCAATGAGAATGAGACCTGGGGCAAACGCGCCAACTGGTGCGATTATTCCGGCGTTGTTGACGGAACACCTGTCGGACTCGCCGTGTTCGATCATCTCGGCAACCCGCGTTATCCAACATACTGGCACGTGCGGAATTACGGACTGATGGGAACGAATATCTTCGGGAGTGGCACCTTTGAAGGTGACCCAGCTAAAGATGGGGCTTACACGCTCAAAGAAGGCGATCAGATGCACTTCCGATTCCGCGTACTTATTCATGCAGGCGATGCAACTACCGGTAAGGTGGCACAAAAATATCACGATTTCATCAACCCGCCTGTTGTTGAACAAGACTTCCTAACAATCCCAAGCCTCTGTGGTTCGGGTCCATCCCCTTAACGCTCGTGCTGTTGTGAGAAAAGTTGACAACCGGCATTTTACGTAGTATAATAAGCGTATCAAGTTTGGCACGCATTCTCAAGACCAAAGCACAAGCACGGGGCATCCCCATTGTGCAAGCCGACACGTTTTTCGCAAGTTCCAAGACCTGTGGCACCTGTGGACATAAGAAAGATGACTTCACACTTTCGGATAGAACTTACACCTGTAGCCACTGTGGTATCTCTATAGACAGAGACGTTAACGCTGCTATCAACTTAAAACACGTCGCGGTGGGATACACCGAGACATAAAACGCTTGTGGAGTGTCTGTAGGTTTCCCGCCATAAGTTGGCGGCACGACATGAAGAAACAAGAAGCACACGGCTTTAGCCGGTGTGAGTATCACGTTTTTTAATTATTAAATACCGCTGCCTAAGTTCTGAATTATTAACTTGGCGTATGGAAGGAGTTTGAAGAATGCCAATCCCTACGATCCACGTGGGATGCACCCATTTTGCCCACGGGCGTCTACAAGCACAAGTCAATTCAGAGGGGTTAGAGCCTGTCGCGTGTGTGGACATAAACCTTGAGTCCGCACGAGAGGGTGTGTCAGCAATCAACGGCGCACCTGAAGGCTTGACGGAACGTATCTACACGACTATAACCGAGGCGAAAGCGAAACACGATGCACAAGCCTGCCTTATCTACGTCTCAACGACGGTTCACGCCCAGTTAATTGTTGAGAGCCTTAATCTCGGTATGCATACCCTTTGTGTTAAACCTGTCGCAACAACGCAGTCAGAATTTCGTGACATTATCCAAGCACATAAGGCAAACCCAGGCTTGATGCTCGTTCAAGGGCAGAATAAACGTTGGAATCCTGCCGCCGCAAAGATGCGAGCCTGGCTCCGAGAAGATGGCGGTATCGGTGAAATGTTAGCCGGCGAGTGCCGGTTCTGGATTCGGCAGAACCTCTACACTGGCCCTGATTCCAGGCAACCTGACGCTTATGTAGATGGGCTTTTCTTCCACGCAGGTACGAGTCATCAACTCGACCAACTCGTTGCAGCCAAGGGACTCCCAAAATATGTTACAGCACATATCCACAACCGTCGTGATCCCGAACTCGGACAAATAGCGGCTTGGGGAACCGCGGGCGGCAATGCCCTCATGGAATACGCAAACGGAGCGCCTTTCTCCTATACCGGAACCCGAGCAGCCCACGCATCGCCCTTCGGTTGGAGTGGACACTGGAGCTTCCACGGGGAAGCCGGCGATCTCCGCCGCGATGCAGGACACCTACAACTTTTTCGACTCGGCGAGACGGTTGAACATTTAACGCTTCAGGATTTACACGCTGGCCTAATAGAAGATGATCGACTCCAATTTGATGCGTTTGCGCAAGCAATTACAAATGGCACAGATCGTGACTGGATGCAGGAGACAACGCTCGGTACATGGGTGCTGATGGAAGCGTGCAATGAATCGGCGCGGACGCGTGAGCGCGTTGATGTCGAAGCATTTGCCAAAAAGATGCTCGGTTCAGGGCACTTGTCAGGCGCTACCTGAAATTATGCGTTGCCTACTCTTCAAAACCCTCAGACTTCATTGATGAAGCGGTTTAACTTCGGTAAGCTACCTCTTAACTGACTGCTAATTGCCAACGACCCACAACCATAAAAACGGAGGCTTCAGCATGCAATCGCCACACGGCTCAGCGTTTCGCCCTTCTGTCATGGGAAGGAATGGCATGGTTACATCCGGACACGTCCTTGCGTCGCAAGCAGGTATTCAGACAATGATGGCGGGGGGTAACGCTGTTGACGCAGCTATCGCCACAGCCGTAGCCCTCGGTATGGTTGAGCCTGCTGGATCCGGACTCGGTGGCGACGGTTTTATTCTCATCTATTGGGCAGAAACCGGGAAGGTCGAAGCCGTAAATGGCACTGGACCCGCACCGCGTGCCGCAACTCGCGAAACCTACCTCAAAGACGGTGGAATTCCGATGAAAGGTATACGCAGCGTTTCGGTACCGGGAATTGTGGACGCATGGATCCTCGCGCACGAACGCTACGGGACCCTCAAATTAGCAGATGTTTTCGCACCCGCAATCGCCCTCTGTGAAGAAGGATTTCCTGTGAGCCATAGGCTTGCTGAGGGGCTTAAAGGCGAGAATCCTCGCTTTGCCGCTGCACCGGACAGCCGAGCTATCTTTACAAACGCTGGTGAACCTATCCCCGTCGGTCAAATCATCGCGAACCCCAATCTCGGTAAAACCCTCCGAAGGGTCGCTGAACACGGAAGAGACATATTCTACAAGGGTGACATTGCGCAGACTATCGCTGACTTCAGCCATGCCCACAATGGACTCTTAACGGCTGAGGATCTCGCTGACTATCACGCACACTGGGCTGAGCCGATACATGTCAACTATCGCGGGTACGAGGTTTATGAGATGCCCCCGAATTCGAGTGGCCATATCTTGCTCCAAGAGTTGAATATGGTCGAGCACTTTGATTTACAAGCTTTGGGCTGCAATACTGCTGAAAGTGTCCATCTCATGGTTGAAGCCAAGAAACTCGCTTTCGCCGATCGGGAAAAATATATGGCGGATCCGAATTGGGTTGACATTCCTTTAGAGGGGCTGTTGTCGAAATCCTACGCCGCTGAACGCGTCACACAGATTGATTTAGAGAAGGCAGCCGTTGATGTCCCCGCTGGCAGCCCAGAGAAACACGAAGATACAACCTGCTTCTGCACCGCAGACCGTGCAGGAAACCTCGTCTGTATCTTACAGAGCATCCAATCAGGGTTCGGTTCCAGTTTGGTTGCAGGGAACACCGGAGTCCTCTTGAACAATCGGATGACCTATTGGCACTTAGAAGAGGGACACCCCAACTGTTTGATGCCGGGGAAACGCGTCCGTCACACGATGAACCCTGTCATCGTCACAAAGGAAGGGCAACCCTTCATAGCATGTGGCACCCCCGGGGCAGATACACAGGTTCAGACGAACCTACAACTCGTTACCCACATGATTGATTTCGGAATGACACCGCAGGAAGCCGTTTCTGTACCGCGCTGGCGCAGCCTGCAAAATCCCATGGAATCCACTATTCCGCACACCTGTGCTAACGATCTCCAGTTAGAGAACCGATTCAATACGGGCACGAAGGACGGTTTGGCGAGGCGTGGACATGAACTCCAGATCCTTGGCGATTGGGGCGGGCCAGGGAGCGCACAAGCGATTATGGTGCATCCTGAATCTGGAGCACTTATCGGTGGCTCCGATCCAAGAACGGACGGGTATGCGGTCACTTTTTAGCCGCTCTAACTTAATCAACATCTAATAGGAGAATTATCATGAATAGCAGGATTATGGGAGTTATTGCATATGCGATTCTTGTAACAGCCTTTTGTCTTTCAACGCCACACCTCTGGGCAGCCGATACTGTTCTTTTTGAAGAAGACTTTGAGGATGTACCGCTCGAATCCAGCATAAACGAACAGCTGAAAGACAACAAAGTTTGGTCAGGGATGCCGCCTGAGGGCTGGGAAATCACAAATGAGAATCCAGACGATCTTGGAATGCCTGAGTGGCGAACTTGGGCAATTGTTGACCTGGAATGGTGGACAGCAACAGCGGAAGACCAACGTCGCAGTGAGTTCACCGGGAAACACAACGACGGTAAAGGCGTCGGTAAAGGAGCCGTTGCTGACCCTGATGAGTGGGACGATTGGGAGTTAAACGGGGACCCTGACGCGATTAGCCCTTGGAATGGTCACTTAATTACACCATCCATTAAAATCAAGGGCGCGGCAGAGGGGTCGCTCGTCTTAAGGGTAGATTCGAGTTGGCGCCCGGAAGATACGCAAAACGCAGAAATAACGGTCAGTTTCGATGGAGGTGCCGAAGAACGGATCCTATTCTTCCAGAGCGTCGGTATTGACGCTGGCGCGCATACCCTTGTTACAATTCCTACCCTTAACCTGGATGAGGAAAAGATAAACGACGGAGAACAGATAAACGAAACATTAGAAATCCCGAT
Source organism: Candidatus Poribacteria bacterium (assembly GCA_965202725.1). Taxonomy (GTDB): domain Bacteria; phylum Poribacteria; class WGA-4E; order WGA-4E; family WGA-3G; genus WGA-3G. Next base: position 107,031 of record OZ241845.1, on the reverse strand, counting down.
CAACAACCCCGCAAATGCCGCTGAGATGGTCATGCGTTTCGGAGTCATTGACGCCCGGAATGATTGGTGGTGGGCAATAGATAATATACAGCTCATAAGCACTGCGTTTGATGTAGCACCGAGAGGTAAATTAACTGTGAAATGGGCACAAATAAGAGCGTTTTCGGAAACCCACTAACGTCTTCGTCAAACATTGAACGCATGTTAAAAAGCGTAACGCGCCTCCCGCAAGCGCATCGCTCTTTTAGGTATTACTGACTGGTAGGAGAAACGCATGAAAATTTTAGTCACGGGTGGCACAGGGCGTATCGGATCCAACCTCGTTAAAAAGTTGCTTGAAAAAGGATACAGTATCCGCAGCTTCGTTTACCCAGGGGATGTCAATCGTGTCGGAAGATGGGACGGGGCGGAAGGCGTTGAAACCGTTCTTGGCGATCTACGCGAATACGAGGATGTTAAAAAAGCTGTTGCAGGTGTTGATGCCGTCTATCATATTGCCGCTGCCTTTGGTGGCCCTTTTGACAACCGCCAGTACTTGGCGATCAACGGTATGGGGACCCTCAATATTTTGGAGTGTGTCCGTGAATTCAATCCCAACATCCACCGACTTGTTTATGCCTGTACCGAAGCAATCTATTGGGACCTCACCGAAAAAGGGCGACTTTTCAATGAACTGATCACCGAGGATATGGTCGCTAAATATCATCACATGCCTTATTTCCTTACCAAATGGATTGGTGAGGAACTCTGCATGAGCTATCACCACCAGTATGGCGTTCCTTCAACGGTCTTCAGATTCACGACTGTGGTTGAGCCGAGTGAATATCTCAATGCAGACGGTTTGCCGAAGCAATTCATCTTCAGTCCTATTTACAATCGGTACAAGAATTATACTGGGAACGATCCTGCCGAATTAGAAGCTGCACATACGGTTAAAGGGCTTTGGGATGGGCAAGAGAAATTCATCCTTAAACGCAACCCTGACGGACGACCTTACAAGGAGCATTTCACCGATGTACGGGATATTGTCCAAGGACTGATTTTAGGGATTGAAAAGGATGCTGCTGTCGGCGAAGAATTCACGCTCGGTGGGAATGGTGTTTTCAAACACGAAGAGGTCATCCCCTACTTATGTGAACGTTATCAAATGGACGCTGTTGATGTCCAACTCCCGCAACCTCTCTATTTTGAATTTGATTTAAGTAAAATCAAAACGTTGTTGGGCTATGAGCCGCAACATGACTTAGCGAGTATGCTTGACGCTGCTGAGGCGATACGTCGCGGCGAAGATGTCGATATTATTCCGACAGGTGTCCGATGGGACTAACACTTCTCCTTCCCAGCAATTCTTCTTGATGTCTGACAGCCAATAGGTTAAACTTATGCTAACGCAAATTAATGGGAAACCGATTTATTATGAAACCCTTTTTTCACCCCCTCATTTCTTATGCATTCCTGTTCCTCGGCTTTGCCTGCTTGACGTTGAATTGCACTAAGGTCACGCCGACAACAACACGGTATATCCCCGCAAGTACCAAACATCTTGATCGACATATTAACGCTATGCTGAAAGGAGAAGGGATTAAACCTTCCAAGATGTCAAAAGATGCAGAATTTCTACGTCGTATCCATCTGGATATAACAGGTAAAATCCCCACGCCTGAAGAGGTTATGGATTTTCTCAAAGATGGCTCGCCAAACAAACGTCAGGAAAAAATTGATGCCCTGCTTCAAAGTGAAGCATCCATCGACTATTGGACCGGTTTGTGGGTGAATTGGTTAATCGGCAGGCGCGGGGATAATGACGATCGACGTATCGGCTTAACAGCTTGGGTGCGGGACGCATTGACGGAGAATATGCCCTACAATCGGTTCGTCCAAGCGCTCATCGCTGCAGATGGTGAGCTCCGGGATAACGGCGCAGGAAATTACATCCTCCGCTACGATCGCTCGCCGGTCGTCTTAACCTCGCACAGTTCGCGCCTCTTCTTAGGGCTCCCGATGCAATGTGCAGAGTGCCACGATCATAAGACAGAAACGTGGCTGCAAGAGGATTTCTACGGTATCGCAGCCTTTTTTACGGGGATTGCGAGTGAGGAGAAGGGCAGGATCCAAACGGTGAATAGGGTGGGAGATGAGCGGCAGATGGACAATTTTTTGATTACCAATGAGCCTCAAAAATCTATGTGGGTAAGCAGACTTAATACAGAAATCTTCCCACGCTTCCTTGATGGACCTGAATATAACGGTAAACCTATCGCAAAACGCAAGGCACTCGCTGAATGGATGACCGATGAATCAAACCCATATTTTAGTCGGGCCATCGTGAATAGGGTATGGAAGCACTTCATGGGGCGCGGGTTTGTCGAGCCGCTTGACGGATTTGGAGCGGAAAATCTGCCCACCAATCCTATTTTATTGGACTGGCTCGCGAAGGATTTCGTCATTCATGGCTATAATCTGCAACACTTAATGCGGACAATCCTCAATTCTGAGGCTTACCAGCGGACTTCAGAAACGAATGAAAGTAACAAGGACGATGAACGTTATTATTCGCACGCGTATGTCAAACCGCTCAGTGCAGAGCAGTTTTTCTATTCCATGCTGCAAGCCACCGGTTTTGAAAGGCTCCAGGAAGTTAAGATGGGAGGCATCAAAAGAGGGGGCGGCGAAGACCGAAGGAACATGCTCCGCGATCTTGAGAACATGAAACGTGAACACCTTGCGAAATTCCTTTTTCTTCTTAACAACGGTGAAATGGAAGAAATTGAAGCCTTCAACGGCACTATCCCTCAGGCACTCATGATGATTAACGGGGATATCGTGAACGATAGCGCGAGGCATGAAGCGCGCGGCAGTTTTATCAATTACGTCCTCGGAAAATGGCGAGACCCGATTGAACGGATGGAGTATATCTACCTCAACGTACTGTCTCGCTTGCCCACTACGAAAGAGAAAACCTATTTCCAACGTTATTTAGAGCGGAGTCTCTATGCCGATAAAGACTTGGCTTACGAAGACCTGTATTGGGTCTTATTAAATTCTGCCGAATTTTCGCTTAATCACTAACTATATATGAATTATCAAAAGTTAAGGAATACAGATTTAAGAGCAGAACTCAAAAAACGTGGGTTGAAAGGGTACTCGTCATTGAAAAAATCCCAAATGATTGAATATCTTTTGACAGGAATTCATCCACTGGAAAATACACAAGTATCAGCGCCGGGAGCGAACGGCGATATACGCGAGCCGTCCTCAGACAGTATTGGATATTCACCAACTCTTTCTGGCAGGATGAAAAAACTCCCCGTTAATCAAATTGTATCGGGAGACTGCTTAAAAGTTCTGCAAGGTTTTCCTGATGGCGTTTTTGATTGTTGTATCACGGATCCACCGTTTAATATGTCCAAAAAAAAAGGGTTAGGTTGGGCATTTAGTTCTCATGTCACAATGCAGGAACAGTGGGACATTTTCGCAAAAGACGACTATTTCCAATTCACGGTTGACTGGATTCGCGAGGTATTGAGGGGGCTGAAGACAAACGGAAATCTGTTCATTTTTGGATCTTTTCACTGTATTTTTACAATTGGTTTTATTCTTCAAAACTTATTTGATCGACGGATTATTAGCCAATTGGTTTGGTATAAACCCAATGCACAGCCTAATATTACCTGCCGCATGTTTACTGAGTCTACCGAATTTATTATTTGGGCGGTCAACAATGAGAGCAAAAAAGCCAAAAATTGGACGTTCAATTATGAAGTGATGAAGGCAATGAACGATGACAAGCAAATGCGAAACATGTGGGAAATTCCGATCACCAAGCGATCAGAGAAGAGGTATGGAAAACACCCATCGCAAAAGCCTGTAGCGGTTGTCAATCGGCTTGTTTTAGCTGGAACTAATGAAGACGATCTCATTCTTGATCCATTTTCTGGAACCGGGACGACAGCAGTTGTTGCAAAACAAAATAATCGGCGGTGGATCATGATTGAAAAGCAAGAAGCATATAACCAGATTGCTCAACAACGGCTTGATGAGTTGTCCAATATGTTGTTTGAAGATAACTGAAAAAAAAAAGATTGATAATAGGAAAGTCTATGGAAAGACAAGAAGCACTTCAGAAACTATCAACGATTGTTGGTCGGGACCTTCGGGCACTTGCTGATGCGTATGAGGGCACTGTGTTTAAAGAAGGCGGCGGAAAAAATAAAGGGTGGGCGGGACATGTCCTTGAAAGGTAAAAAAGCGGCACGGGATCCTAACAGGAAACTATGCTACGGAAGCAATATGCACAGCCTAACAGGAAACTATGCTACGGAAAAAGGAAAAAAAGAGGCACAGCCTAACAGGCTATGCTACGGAAGATTGCACAGCCTAACAGGAAACTATGCTACGGAAAAAGGAAAAAAAGAGGCACAGCCTAACAGGAAACCATGCTACAATGGATCCCCCCCCCTGCTTGCGGGGGGGCAGGGGGGGTAAGTCAAAACCGCACAGCCTAACAGGCTATGCTACAACGGATACAAGAAAATGAGTCTAAATGAGTCTAAATCGTCTTACCGTCGTAACCTGCCTCATATACAGACCCCCGGGGCAACTTTATTTGTGACGTTCCAACTTGCAGGAGCTATACCACAGCAGGTACTAACGCAATGGAGAACGGAAAAATTACAATTTGACAGAGAAAAATCAAGACTACTCAGATCACAAAATGCTTCAGCGCCCGCGTCAACACAACATAAATATTTTGCGGAAAAGAATAAACGTTTGGAATGGAATCGACAATGGTTCCAAAAATTTGAAAAAACTTTAGATAGCGCGAAAAGTGGACCTATATGGCTCAAAGATGATCGGATCGCTAAACAAGTAGCGGAAGGTCTGCATTACCGAGATGGAAAAGTTTACTGTTTGGATGCCTATTGTATTATGTCGAATCATGTCCACGTTGTTTTTACACCCCTTGTAATGCAATCTTCTAACACAGACGTTGTTCATTCTGCGGAAAATACAGCACAAATGAAGGATTTGCCCTACAACCTACTCTCTTCTATTATGAACTCCCTTAAAGGATATACGGCTTACAAGGCTAATCGTCTATTAGGAAGAAGTGGAGCATTCTGGCAGCAAGAAAGTTACGATCATGTTATTCGGGATGCAAACGAATTGCAGCGGATTATTGCTTATGTTCTGAATAATCCTGTAAAAGCCGGTGTAGTGGACAGGCGGGAAAAGTGGCAGTGGAGTTATTGCCGCCGTAGCATAGCCTATTAGGCTGTGTGTTATGTTGTAGCATAGCCTGTCAGGCTGTGTCTTATGTTGTAGCATAGCCTATTAGGCTGTGTAGTCTTCCGTAGCATAGCCTATTATGTTGTAGCATAGCCTGTCAGGCTGTGTAGTCTTCCGTAGCATAGCCTATTAGGCTGTGTGTTATGTTGTAGCATAGCCTGTCAGGCTGTGTCTTATGTTGTAGCATAGCCTATTAGGCTGTGTAGTCTTCCGTAGCATAGCCTGTCAGGCTGTGTAGTCTTCCGTAGCATAGCCTATTATGTTGTAGCATAGCCTATTAGGCTGTGTCTTATGTTGTAGCATAGCCTGTTAGGCTGTGTAGTCTTCCGTAGCATAGCCTGTCAGGCTGTGTAGTCTTCCGTAGCATAGCCTGTCAGGCTGTGCCTAATACCAGGTTCATCTATGTTTTACCGGGCCTCCACGCGGCAGACACCCCTGAGGATCCCTTTGCGTGTGTCATTGGTATATACATGGTTTCTTGACCAGCATCCTGTTTTATGTTATTTTAACGAGAAAGAGATTCCATGAGCACAGAAACAAAAATGGTGGTTGATCCAACTACAGGAGAAAAATATCTAATCGAACTACGAAAGCAATATGCACAGCCTAACAGGAAACTATGCTACGGAAGATTGCACAGCCTAATAGGAAACTATGCTACGGAAGAAGGGAAAAAAGCGGCACAGCCTAACAGGCTATGCTCCGGAAAAAGGAAAAAAGGAAGACACAGCCTAACAGGCTATGCTACGTATGCTACGGAAGCAATATGCACAGCCTGACAGGCTATGCTACGAAAGAAGGGAAAAAAGGAAGACACAGCCTAACAGGAAACTATGCTACAGAAAATGTTGCGTTATTTCTTACCCCCACGTATTGAGTTTGGAGAGGGTGCCATTCAAAACTTAGGGGACTACGTTAAAACGGTTGCTGGCAAGAAGCCATTCTTAGTGAGCGATGCCGGTGTCATTAACGCCGGCATCCTCGCCAAGGCAATAGATGCGCTGGACACAGCCGGTTTCGCGCACGCCACCTATTCCAACATTGAACCTAACCCCACAGACATTAGCATCGCAGACGGGGTGGAGGTTTACAAAGCGGAAGCTTGTGATGTGGTTATCGCTGTCGGTGGCGGGAGCGTGATGGACGCCGCGAAAGCCATTCGCCTCCTAACAACCCACGAACCACCACTAACGTCTTACTACGTTGATGGCGGCGGCACTGAACGGATCCGTGACAATATGCCACCTTTAATATGTGTTCCCACAACTGCTGGCACCGGGAGTGAAGTCTCACAAGGGGCAATTATTACCGATACATCCCTACTGACAACGGATCGATGGCGAAAACGCGCAATCGTCACACCCTTCAACATGGCAAACATAGCGCTCCTGGATCCAGGCATAACCCTCGGCATGCCCCCCGCACTTACCGCTGCAACGGGTATGGATGCGATCACCCACAGTATTGAGGCGTATACTGCAACGAAATATCACCCGATTGCCGAGGGAGTCGCCTTGCAAGCGCTCAAAATGTTGAGCGCACATATCCAACACGTCTATCACAATGGTGAGGACGTAACCGCACGTGGGGAAATGCTCCTCGGATCGTGCATGGCAGCGTTTGCGTTTCAGAAGGGACTTGGCGCGGTTCACTCCCTGGCGCATCAGCTCTCTACAGATGCCCCCATCCCACACGGCGTAGCGAATGCCATCCTGCTGCCACCTGTGATGGCGTTCAACTTCTCACACGCAACCGAGAAATACGCTGAAATCGCTCGCGCCTTAGGCATAGACACCACTGGCATGGATATTGGTGAGGCGGGGAACGCTGCTATTGCTAAAATTAGGGCGCTTAATATTGAACTCAATATGCCTGCAGGACTCGGCGCTGCTGGCTTAGATCGCAGAAAGATCCCAAAACTCGGCGCAGACGCACTGCTCGATCACTGCCATAAATTTAATCCGAGGGCGTGTACAGAAGCAGATATGGTCGCCCTATTTGAAGCAGCGTTTTAAGAACATTGTTGTAGCATGGTTTCCTGTTAGGCTGTGCAGTTTTGACTTACCCCCCCTGCCCCCCGCAAGCAGGGGGGTAACCTATTTGTAGCTTGGTTTCTTGTTAGGCTGTGTCGTTTTGACTTACCCCCCCTGCCCCCCCGCAAGCAGGGGGGTAACCTATTTGTAGCTTGGTTTCTTGTTAGGCTGTGTCGTTTTGACTTACCCCCCCTGCCCCCCCGCAAGCAGGGGGGGATCCATTGTATCATAGCCTGTTAGGCTGTGCAATCTTCCGTAGCCTGATTTCCTGTCAGGCTATGCATGTAGCCTAAAAACCGTTAACCTGTGCAATCTTATCCCTAATCGCAGCAGAAATAAAAAAAAGCTTGCAATACTGACCGGGGTGTGCTAATATTAAAAAACTTGACAATTTTTTACGAATGCCTTATAATTTTGTCATAAGCATAAAAAAAACTTGACGAATTAAGTGTGTTTAAGGTATTATACGTTTTAACGTCAAAAAATATTGACATTTAAGGTTAAGATAGCGTATAATTTAAATTGATGTTACCCTGAAAGCAGGTTTTCCGTGAACCTAAAAACTTGAGGACAGCGACCAACGATGAATGACCGAGTTGTTAATTTTGCAGTTGAAAGAAGTGAGAAGCGAAACGATGCAAGGGTGTTTCTATGCCAAGTGTCTGGTTCGCCGCTAGCTTTGCGTCAGTCCTCCCGAATAAACCGCGTCCGATCCGGCCCCTTAGGCCTCCCAACCGGGAGACGTTCTCAGGTGCCGCCTCTATCGCGTGGCAGGGACAGTATCTGTTCCGACGTGCCACGCCCGGCGGACGCAACGTCCTTGATCAGTCATTCTGATCATGCCGATATTGGGCAGAATTCTCTGCCTCGGTCTGCGGGAATTACCCCGCGGACAGAATACCCCGCGCGTGTTGTTGCAAAAACACAAGGCGCGAAGAACGCTCTGCACACAAAACGCAGTTTAGAACTGCCTGATGTCCCGACTGCTAAAACAGTGAAGGACGATACGTGTGCCACAGAGCGTCAACACAAGTTGATTTTTTCAATTTTAACTTTAAGTCATAGGAGAATTTAAATAGATGAATACGTTTTTACGTTTAAGCTTATTTGCGCGGTCGTTTGTTTGCCTCGGCTTCGCTGTGATGCTTGTTGGAAGTCCTGCCAATGCGCAGGATACGTCTGATGTTAAGTTCGCAGTGGAAATTCCTGATGCAGAGGAATTGTATTTACCCCACAGTGAAACCGGTCAAACGATCACAATTATCTTTACATTGGAGGAGGATGGTGAAGCAGTCAAGGATGAAACCTTAACTATTACCCACAATACTTATGTTGATTTTCTGACTCCTAAGCCTCATGTTACCGATGACAGGGGTGAGGTCTCCTGAGAGAGGGTTTGGGCGAAGTTGTAGCGAGAGCGACAACTCCACGCCTTAGAGCTGTAGAAGGGATTGCTCGCTTCCCAATTGGGAAGCCGGATGACAGTCCATTCACGATTGTTGTTAATCCTCCGGATCCGAAAAGCCCGTTAGCCGTTGGGTCTGTTTTCACGCAGACAATATCTGTCGAAAATAGTGGAATAACTGAGATGACTGGACCGTTATCTGCTTGGCAAATGGATATTGTGTTTAATCCAGCGATACTAAAACTCATGGATGTCACCGAGGGCAGTCTTTTAGAAAGAGACGGTATCAACGCCCTCTTTTCAAGTATTGACCTGGCAGCGAGTAACGCCAATGGCAGAATTCGCGCAAGTCAGGCGCGCATTGGTAGAAAGCCGAATACCCCATCACCACCGAATAACACCCTCACCAATCCGTCTCCAGAGGGTATTTCTCTCAATCGAGAGGACAAGGGCGAATTGGTAACCCTTGAGTTTGAGGTTCTGGCATTTGCGGAGGAACCCCTTGGAATTCACAATGTGCAACTCAGCAGTTCAAAGGTTCGCGGAGAAGTAAAACGGTTATCTTATTCTATTGAAATTCGAGATGTATTTGTTGCAACCGACCAATTTCCTCCAGCGGATGTCAATCGCGATGGAAGTGTGAATGTCCAAGATTTAATGATCGTGGCAAGAAGCCTCGGGGCAGTTCCGATGGACCCGCGGGCTGATGTCAACGAAGATGGGTTTGTGAATGTATTAGACCTCGTTGCGATCTATTTAGACACCAATTGGAGCAAAAGTGTGAGCCCCACCCGTGTCAGAAGTGCGAATGCCCCACTTGCAAACGGGAATGTAGGTCCGGAGACAATTCAAGAGTGGATCGATCTCGCGCAGGTTGAGGACGACGGTTCTGCTATCTTCGATATCGGTGTCGCCAATCTTGAGGCACTTCTCGCCGCCAAAAAACCAGCCACAACACGGCTCCTGCTGAACTATCCGAATCCGTTCAACCCTGAAACATGGATTCCGTATCAGTTGGCGGAAGCCACGGAGGTCACGGTAACGATCCATGCGATGAACGGTGCCTTAATTCGGACGCTTGAATTAGGACATCAAGCTGCTGGTGTTTATCAGAGCAAGAGCCAAGCGGCGTATTGGGACGGGCGTAACGCCTTCGGCGAGCAAGTCGCGAGTGGTGTCTACTTCTATACCCTCACCGCTGGTAGCTTTAGTGCGACTGGCAAAATGCTGGTTCGGAAGTAAGATTTATGTCGTGTAGGGCGGGTTTCCGAACCTGCCCTACTTTCCTATTCAATGTCCAATCCTTTTGCTATATTGTAGGATTTTCGTAGGGGTAAGGTCTCCGAACCCTTATGGTAGAGGGGACCTCCCCCCTGCGCTAAGTCCAACAGTTCTTTTTCCAAAGTCACGTTTGTTACCATCTACTATACAACCACAGCCTGACAGGAAACCATGCTGCCGAAGAGGCACAGCCTGACAGGCTATGCTACGAATACTACCCGCACCCCCTATAAGGTGTTGTCCCCCTGCTTGCGGGGGGGCAGGGGGGTAAGGCTACATCCCTGCTTACGGGCGGGGGTAAGGCCACATCCCTGCTTACGGGGGGGTAATATCAACTCTGCACAGCCTGACAGGCTATGCTACGAATGTAGGTCTAATGAAAGCATTTTTTTATTTAACACGCAATTCCCCGTTCGCCTGTCTTTCCTTTACGTTAATCCTTTTCTTCGCTGTTAACAATTTCGGAGAGCAAAGCGCGGCGGCGGCTCCGATACCCCCGGCTCAGCTGGTTGTTAATCAACCGACCCCTCAGTTTCCGTTACAAGCGGGAGAGATTTTCGAACAGACGATTGAGATCCGCAATGCAACTGATTTATTCAGTTGGCAGATGGATATCACGTTCAATTATGATGCGCTTGAAATTGTTGAGGTCACCGAAGGCGATTTCTTGCATGAAAACGGGGTAGATACGCTTTGGCAATTCGGTCGCAGCCCCCATAGGATCCTTGCAATTCAAGCCCGAATCGGAGGGGGTAACCTGTCGCCGCCTGCTGTAAAAGGTGTCACGGGGAAGGGGGTTCTGCTAACAATCACCTTTAAAACGAAGGGGCTTATCCGACAAGAATTATTGGGTTTGCACAATGTAAGACTCAGCAATTCAGCAGCAGAACGGATCCCCTACACGCTCAGTCAGCAAGTCGGCACTGTGCCAAGTCCGCGTACACAGATCGTAGTTGCCCCCCCTGTGCCTCAGATGCCACTGGCTGTTGGGGATACCTTCACGCAGACGATTGAGATCCGCAATGTGACCAATTTAAGGGGATGGAGAATGGATATTGCCTTCCACCCGCGCGTGCTTGAAGTCGTTGCGGTTACCCAAGGCGATTTTCTGAAGCAAGGGGGTGTGGTTCCGATTTTCCTGTCAGATGTCAGTCAACCGGCTGGCACAATTACAAAGTTGGCGCAGACTCGACTTGATACAACCCAGCCAGGCGTTTCTGGTAATGGAGATCTAGCAACCCTCACGTTTAGACTCAAAGCTTTCTCAGAGGAATTGTTAAGCTTGCACACAGCAAAATTCTATATGTTGCCCGAAGAAGCGCCCTCCTATTCCCTCCTTATTCATCCAATCGTTGCGACACACCAGTTCCCACCAGAGGATATAAATCAGGATGGAGTCGTGGATAGAGTGGATTTGGGGAAGATAATATCGGTTCTCGGGAAAACCGATTCCATTAACCCGCGTGTTGACGTAAACGACGATGGTATTGTGGATGTGTTAGATCTCGTCGCAGTCGCGGGATCCCAACATTGGGGGAAACCTGTGAAGCCTGAAAAGGCGAGGGAGCCGAATGCGGCTGCGCCTGCAGGGCGGGCCTTAAACCTCACGTCCGAAGCGCTGCAAAGAGGGCTATTCCTTGCGCGCCTTAGAAACGACGGTTCGTTGCGTTTCCAACGCGCGATTGCGACTCTTGAGGGGCTTCTGACTGCCAGTGTGCCTGCCCAGACACAATTGTTGACGAACTACCCAAACCCTTTCAACCCTGAGACGTGGCTGCCATATCAGTTGTCAGCCCCTGCAGATGTCAGTATATCCATCTATAGTGTAGATGGAAGATTGGTTCGGCGGTTAGATTTAGGCTATCAGTCTGCAGGTATGTATGTGTCTCGGCATCGTGCTGCGTATTGGGATGGCACAAACGCAGTCGGTGAACCCGTTGCGAGCGGTGTATATTTCTATAGACTGACTGCGGGCGACTTCACGGCGACGCGTAAGTTGTTGATACGAAAATAACGTAGCTGCTCCTGTTAGGCTGTGCAGTTTTCCGTAGCATAGCTTGTTAGTTGTAGCATAGCCTGTCAGGCTGTGCAGTTTTCCGTAGCATAGCCTGTCAGGCTGTGTAGTCTTCCGTAGCATAGCCTGTTAGGCTGTGTAGTCTTATGCTCTCCCTTGCTTGCGGGGGGAACAATAGGGCTCCCTCCCTACCGCGAAATCGGCACAATCCACCCCTTCGTCACAGCCGGTTTATACGCATTATCGCGCAAATAATCCGATGTCTGCCACAGACAGAGATGCTCACCATCTGGCATCCAGACAACCGATGTCAACTTCATTGCGGTGCGGGCAATCGGGAACTTCTTACCACTTTCAAGGTCATAAACCCAGACCTTCCAGCGGATACCTTCACAATCCTCACGTTGCAGATATGCCAACCGTTTGCCTATTGGGGACCACGATGGCGATGTGTGTTCCAGAATCTCGCTCTGCGGCAAGGTGCTCACCGTTGCTGATAGGTGCAACTGCTTGTCAATCCGTTCTCCCGGGCGATTGCTACCCGACAACACATAAGCAAGCCGTGTCCCGTCCGCTGCCCAGTCCAATTGACGTACCTGTTGGTGCTGCGTCTGAATCTCTTTTATGCGCTGCCCCTCTATACCTTGGATACGGATCCCGACATACTGTGAACTGTTGACACCGAAAGCGACTTGCGTGCCATCAGGGGCCCAAGATGGTGCAGGCAGATAGGTATAACGTTGCCGACGTTCAATCGGTACCCGGGCAATAGCGCTTAAACCGCTGCCGTCACTATTGACGCGGTAAACAATATCCAGTCCTTTTTCGTGTCTTCTGAATACCAAGCGGTTGGCGGTCGGTGAAAAAGCAGGGCCGTCACCCTTGGCTAATTTTCTTGTCTGTCCAAACTTCCAATCCACTGTGTAGATATGCCGTTCACCGTTTTCATCGACCTCAAAGGCTACGAGTCTGCTGTCCAGCGACCAAGAGACGTGGGGGTTGTAAAAGTTTCCAGTGTAGTATTTTCGTGCTCGTTCCCCGTTTCGATCCATAATCCATAGTTCATTTGCACGCCAGTACCTCCCGCTCAAATCATCCCTTTTCAAGAACGCGATCAATTCTCCGTCCGGGCTCCAGCGGGGGTGCTCGGCGCCTGCTATTAACTGCAAACTGCGCGGAGCTACTTTTGCCTGATCCCTCAGGCGGCAAAAAGTGGTGTTGAAGGCGATACCGTCCGTTTCTTCAAACTCGCCAAAGGCGAATGTGTCCATCCATCCGCGGACACCGTTCGGCAATTCAATCTCATACCATCCTTCCGCAGCCTGCACAATTGGGAGACGCCTTCCATCGTTGAGGTGTAAGAGGACAGACATGCCATCTTTCGTTGCGTAAACCGGTGCATCGTCATGTGCAACAACCCCCCATCGTTGAGGTGCTTCACGGGTTTCCCCGGCTGCTGTTGCGTTTGTAAATGCATAAACGTATCCGTCGCCGGAGGCTGCATAGAGAATGCCGTCAGAGATAGCAGGGGCAGCGTCCACAAAACCGGCAGTCTGGTAAGTCCAAGTTTCCGTCTGTGATGTAGAATCGAATGCATGAATCCGTCCATCGCGGGCACCGATGTAGACAAACCTGTTTGCCCGAACAGGGTAGCTCTCGCTCCCTGCTGTCCGACCCTGCCAGACCTTCGCGTTATGCGCTGGGAACACTGGCCGAAACACGCCATTTGCGCACCCATATTCGATGCCTTGGATTCGGACTGTCCGTTCCCGGATCGCCTGAAGTTCACCCGTTTTGGCGTTCAGCAGATAGATTTTTGATCGGAATGCTCCGACGTAAACTGTATTGTCAGCAACAATTGGCGGTGCGTCCATCCAATTTTCCGTTTTGAATTCCCACAGTTTTTCGCCTGTTTGTGCGTGCAACGCGTAGACGTTATTGTTCCGTGCGTTGAAGTAGACCCTGTCGCCCAGCACTGTCGCGGCATAGCGGATAGCATCCCCCGCATCAAACACCCATTTGACTCCCCACTGTTCCGCGTCTAACGCATAGAGTTTCCCGTCAGTCGATCCGATGTATAAGATCCCCTTTGCGATCACAGGTGAGGCGTGCAGCGGGCCGCCCGTCTTAAATTTCCACAGCAATTCCAGTGGAGGAGCAAGGTTTTTATCCGGACTCACCCCGGAAAAGCTTAAATTCTGCATGAACGTGTGCCAATCTTCGGCGCGTGGCAGGGGCGTAGCGGGTTCCCGCATTTCAGGGGATGCAGATCGCGCCACCGTTGACTGACGCGCCGGCTCTTTCTGCACTGAGTCACATCCCCAGACGTGCAAGAGTAGGAGTAAGACTATGAATTGTTTTCTGTTCCAGAGGTCCACATTGATCCTTTCATGAAGCAGCGATATCCGATTTTATGATAAGATTTTTCATTAACTTACCATAGTATTGAGTAATATGCAACTGAAAACTGTTGTAGCATAGGCTGTTAGCCTGTGTACGCTTCTTTACTAAGCTGCACAGCCTGACAGGCTATGCTACGGAAGAGACAGCCTAACAGGAAACCAGGCTACAAATAGGTTACCCCCTTGCTTGCGGGGGGGCGGGGGGGGGGTAAACTCAAAACGACACAGCCTAATAGGTTATGCACAGCCTGACAGGCTATGCTACGGAAGAGACAGCCTAACAGGAAACCAGGCTACAAATAGGTTACCCCCTTGCTTGCGGGGGGGCAGGGGGGTAAACTCAAAACTGCACAGCCTAACAGGCTATGCTGTGAAAAAATGACGAAAAATTTGAATTTGCAGCAAATCTGTGTTAAAATTTAATTCCTATAAATGTCATACGATCTCACATTTTATTGCAAGCGGTGAACGCCAATGAACACATTAGAATCTAAATTGGGTGAAGTCGACCCGCAGATCGTGGAGCTAGCCTCTAAAGACTTGACACGCCAGCGAAATTCTCTCATGCTCATCCCCTCAGAGAACTACGCCAGCCGTGCCGTTATGGAGGCCCAGGCGAGTATCCTCGCCAACAAGTATGCCGAAGGTTACCCCGGTGAACGTTACTATAACGGGTGTAAGTTTATGGACGAAACCGAGTCGCTCGCGATTGAACGTGCCAAGGCCCTCTTCGGGGCGGAACACGTTAACGTCCAACCCCACGCTGGCAGCCAAGCCAACATGGCAGTCTATCATGCCTTACTCGAACCGAGAGACACAATTTTGGGGATGTCCCTCAGCCACGGTGGACATCTCACCCATGGCGATACTGTTAACTTCTCGGGGCGCTATTACAATGTTATCGCCTATGGTGTAGCTGCCCAGACAGAGCGTCTCGATATGACAGAGATTGCGCAGCTCGCCCAGAAGCACCGTCCAAAACTTATTGTTGTCGGGGCGACGGCTTATCCTCGACAGTTCGACTTTGCCGCGTGGCGAGAAATCGCCGATTCGGTGGACGCGTATCTGCTCACAGATATAGCCCATATCGCAGGGCTTATCGCAGGCGGCGTTCATCCAGACCCTGTCCCGTATAGCGATGTCGTTACGACAACCACCCACAAAACCTTACGCGGCCCCCGCGGGGCCATGATTATGTGTAAATCTGAATACGCAGACCGGATTGACCGTGCTGTTTTTCCGGGGTTACAAGGCGGCCCTTTTCTGCATGCAATCGCAGCCAGAGCCGTCGCCTTCAAGGAAGCCAGTGAACCCGCTTTTAAAACATATCAAGCCCAGGTTGTTAAAAATGCCAAAGCACTCGCTGCAAGGTTACGCGAAAATGGATTCCGATTAGTGAGTGGAGGAACGGATAACCATCTCATGTTGATAGATCTCACTTCCAAATATGAGAAACTGAGTGGAAGGCAAGCCGCAGACCACTTGGAAGCTGCTGGAATTATCGTTAACAAAAATACCATTCCTTTCGACAAACGGAAACCGAAAACCACGAGCGGGCTACGTATCGGGACTCCCATGATTACCACGCGCGGTATGAAAGAAGATGACATGGTTCACGTGGCCGATTTCATCGCAGAGACGCTTGAAAACAGGCAAAAAGCCTCCATCAAACGCCGAATTCGGAAGAAAGTTGCGGAATTCTGCTCGCAATTTCCGGTTTATGAATACTTAAAATAGTTGCAACTGTTCGGTTACCCGCTTTCAGTTTTTATAACGAACACCTATGCATTACAAAGCAGCGCTTGCCTATATTGAAAAATTCATCGACTATGAGAGAAGTCCTGACTTTGCTCGACAGACAAGACTCTATAATCTGAATCGGATCGCGTTGTTGTTGGAGCAGCTCGGCAACCCGCAAGAGCGGCTGCAGGTTGTCCATATCGCAGGGAGTAAGGGGAAAGGTTCGACGGCTGCACTGATCGCGTCAGCACTTACCCGGGCAGGTTATAAGACAGGGCTGTTTACGTCTCCACATCTCATGACACCGCGAGAACGATGCCGAATTGATGATGAACACATTTCAAAGGCGGACGTTGCTTTTTATATCCATAAACTTAGGCCCGCAATTGACGTGGTTTCTGCTTCCGAGTTTGGGCGGGTCTCGTTTTTTGAAATATACACCGCGCTAGCCTTTTCCTATTTTGCTGACAAAGCGACGGATATCGCCGTGATTGAAGTGGGTTTAGGCGGCAGGCTTGATGCGACGAACGTCGTCACACCTGTTACAACCGTCATGACACCGATCAGTTTGGAACATACAGCGATCTTGGGCGAAACTTATGGCGCAATCGCACGCGAGAAAGCAGAAATCATTAAACACGGGTGTCCGCTCGCACTCGCACCCCAACACCCAGAAGCACAAGCAGTATTTGAAAAGATCGCTAAGGAACGGAACGCCCCTATTGTTGAAGTCAAACATTTTATCCGAACCGAGCCCCCTCGGATCGTCTACAATATCGAAGGTCTACCTGTCGCACAGCACTTCGATGTGGCAACCCGTTCAGATTGTTATCCGCAGCTGACGATTCCACTTTTGGGGCACCATCAATGTGTGAACGCTATGACGGCTCTCGCCGGGCTTGAATGTCTGAAACAGCAAGGATATGTGATCCCAAAACCGAGTGTTTACGCAGGGTTCAAAAATGTACAGTGGGACGGACGGATCCAGCGAATCAAATCCGCACCGATTGTTGTCCTTGACGGTGCCCACTCTCCTGTTGCAATGGATGCCTTGTGCCGAACGCTCCGAGAGTGCTTTCGATACGACCAGACGATTTTCGTAGTGAGCTTAATGCAAGATAAAAATCTTACAGAAATTGGTAATATTGTCTCAAAGGCTGCTGATACTGTGATTGCTACACAGGTCAGCGATAACCCGCGGGCTATACCTGCTGAAACAATACGGAACGCATGGACTGGCGCATGCAGAGAGCTTAGGGTCTGTCCGGAGCCAGAAAAGGCAATTGCAGCGGCACTGTCCAACGCATCACCGACAGATTTAATCTGTATCACAGGTTCGCTTTATCTCGTCGGTCAGGCACTGAAACAGTTTTCGGTCCTCGACGGTGTATAGAGAGGATTGCTGAGGGACACACCCCCCGCAAGCGAGGGGGCGATGCTACAAAAGAGCATTCTGCAGGAAGCCCTGATTGTAAAGAGTCTGAACGAAACCGAGCAGGACTTCAATGTGTAAAAAAATATAAAAAAAGAGAGGTTTTTAATGCGTGAAATCAGCTGCAAAAGACGGTGGTTAAGTTGGAAAACACTTCTAACATCTCTTCCCGTTTTGAATTTAGCCACCGGAGCTTTTGCCCAAACAGATCCGCACCCGGTTATCCCGACAGTATGGTGGATTGCGCCTATCGGTTCTCTCATCGCTTTGGGATTTGCCTACTATTTCTACCGTGCTGTCATGAAGCAAGACGAGGGTAACGAAGCCATGCGTGGCATCGCACAATCTGTGCGTGATGGCGCGATGGCGTATCTCAGACAACAATACAAGGTCGTAGGTATCGTTTTTGTTGTCCTCTGTCTCATTTTTCTCTTTATGGCATTCATCCTTAATGCCCAAAACAAGGTGATCCCATTTGCCTTCCTTACAGGCGGTTTCTTCTCAGGGCTTTGCGGTTTCCTGGGCATGAAAACAGCCACCAATGCCTCGGCACGCACCACGAGTGCAGCGATGCAAGGGCTCAACGCCGGGTTAAAGGTAGCCTTCCGTGCAGGCGCAGTTATGGGATTGGTCGTCGTTGGGTTCGCACTCCTTGACATTACAGGGTGGTTTCTCATCCTCTACTATCTCTTCCCCAAAATATTCCCCGGATTCCTATCTGAGGTGAATCCACTGCCGCAGATTACGGTGATTATGTTGAGTTTCGGGATGGGGGCTTCAACACAAGCGCTGTTTGCCAGGGTCGGCGGGGGGATCTATACCAAGGCGGCTGATGTCGGTGCCGACCTTGTTGGAAAAGTAGAAGCGGGAATCCCTGAAGATGACCCGCGTAACCCGGCTGTCATCGCTGATAACGTCGGGGATAACGTCGGGGATGTCGCAGGTATGGGAGCAGATCTGTATGAATCTTATGCGGGTTCTATTCTTGCAACTGCTGCCCTCGGTGTCGCTGCAGTCGCCGCCACTAATTACAACGACCTTGCGCTGCAACTAAAATACCTCGCAGCCCCCATGATTATTGCTGGCATTGGCGTGATCCTCTCTATTGTGGGTATCTATCTTGTCCGGACAAAAGAGGGCGCAACCATGAGTCAGTTGATGGGGTCCCTGAACTTAGGCATTAACGGCAGTGCGATAGGCATTGCGATCGTCTCACTTCCTGTGCTCATGTACCTCGGTCTCCCGAACAAATGGCAGATTTGGGGGGCAATCCTCGCCGGACTCGTCGCAGGTTTGATCATCGGAAAGGTCACTGAAGTCTTCACATCTCACGATTACGCCCCGACGCGCGCCATCGCCAAGCAGGCGCAAACCGGCCCCGCAACCGTGATTATTGAAGGCATTGCTGTCGGGATGGAATCGACGGCAATCCCTGTCATCACGATTGTGACTGCGGTCGCTATCAGTTACTATCTCCCCGGCGGTATGCAGGAACCCTTGATGGGCCTCTATGGGGTGGGGATCGCTGCGGTCGGTATGCTCGCCACCCTCGGGATTACGCTTGCTACGGATGCCTACGGCCCCATCGCTGATAATGCGGGGGGCAACGCTGAGATGGCTGAACTCGATAAAAGCGTCCGGGGGCGCACAGACCAGCTGGACGCACTCGGAAATACCACCGCCGCAACAGGTAAAGGATTTGCCATCGGGTCCGCAGCACTGACAGCACTCGCACTGTTAGCTGCCTATATTGAAGAAATACGGCACGGTCTCAGCGACTTAGCAGGACAAAAAACACTTGATATCCCCGGCGAGGGCGTAGTGGATACAGCAAAGGTTTCAATCAGCCAATTTATGGACTATTACGATGTTACGCTCATGAACCCCCAAGTCCTTATTGGGCTTTTCATCGGTGCAGTGATGGCGTTCTATTTCTGTGCTTTGACGATGAAGGCCGTCGGGCGGGCTGCAGGGGCTATGGTCGAAGAAGTCCGCCGGCAGTTTCGTGCCAAACCCGGCATTATGAAAGGTGAAGAAAAACCAGATTACGCCCGATGCGTCGAGATTTCAACAGCCGGGGCACAACGCGAGATGATTTTTCCATCCCTTATCGCTATCGTTGTACCCGTCTTAGTTGGATTAGTTTTTGATGTCGGCGGCGTCCTCGGCTTACTGACGGGCGGTTTAGCGACTGGCTTCGTGCTCGCAATCATGATGGCAAACGCAGGGGGCGCATGGGACAACGCCAAGAAGTTCATTGAAGAAGGCAAACACACAGACGAATACGGGAAAAAAGGTTCAGATGAACACAAAGCCACTGTTGTCGGGGATACCGTCGGTGACCCGTTCAAAGATACCTCCGGTCCCTCGCTTAACATCTTGATTAAATTGATGTCTATGGTGTCTGTCGTCTTTGCTGGGCTCATCGCCAAGTACGGCGGCATACTTACCAGCTGGCTCGGTATGTAGGAATTAGGCGATCATGCCTCAGATCCGGTAGGGGCGGTTTCTAACTGCAGCGGGTTTTAGGACACGGCTATAACCTAATGGGCACAGGGTGTTGGTATTATAGGAGAAAAGTTTATGAAAACTGCTTTTTTTTTCATGAAACTGAGAAACGGCATTATATATACTTTAAGCCTGTCTATCTTCATCGTCGGATGTCAGCGGTTGGACGAGAGGATGAAAATGGGCCCCGATACTCCGGTATCTATTTCTGCAGAGGAGGATACGCCTGAGGAAATATTCTATTCAGGAACTGTTTTCATGGGCGAGGCTGGTGATAGGTTCGGCACCGACGAATACACCTTAAATTCCGTCAGCATCACAGGCGATACGTTGAATGTCAGCGTGTCTTACAGTGGTGGGTGTGAAATACATCAATTCACACTCGTCGTTTCGGATACGTTTCTTGAATCGTTTCCTGTTCAACTTCATGCGTACCTTGCACACAATGCTAACGGCGATACGTGTGAAGGATATCCAACAGATAACTATCGATTCAACCTTACACCAATCAAGACCCTCTATCAGAACGCGTACCGACAGGAAGCAGGCACGATTGTTTTGCACCTCAGAGATGCGCCGGAGGGGAACCTTATCTACGAATTTACGATGTAATCGTAATTATAACGTGAGTTTGATAGAGAGCACATGCGAAGCAGCTGTGAACATTTTCGTAGGGGTTAAGAGACCTACCCCCTACGGGCGGGGTTGCCTCGCCCCTATGATATACGTACGAAAGCTTTTTTTCCAAACTCACGTTAATTATATGAAGTCCCGGTGTTGTAGAGAAACTGATTTCTAATCCTTCCGCCTTCTGCTGAGTTAGCAATGTGTAGGAGAATACAAACAAATGTCCAATAAACTGAAACCTAGGAGTTACGCGATTACCGATGGCCCCGACCGCGCCGCTGCGCGCACGATGCTCATGTTCGGCGGGGGGGGACTCTCGCCAGCGGACCTTGACAAACCGATTATCGGGGTTGCCAATACCTGGATCGAGATCGGCCCGTGTAATTTTCACCTAAGACGGCTGGCTGCCAAGGTCAAAGACGGAATTCGCGCCGCTGGCGGCACGCCTCTTGAATTTAACACCGTTAGTATCTCTGACGGTATTACCATGGGCACCGAAGGTATGAAAACCTCGCTTATCAGTCGAGAAATCATCGCTGATTCGATCGAATTGGTTTCTATAGGTAATATGTTTGATGCTGTTGTTGCGCTCTGTGGATGCGACAAAACCGTTCCCGGCACGGTCATGGCATTGGCACGGTTGGACATTCCCGCGCTCACACTTTATGGCGGTTCAATCATGCCGGGTAAATTTCAGGGACGGGATGTCACGATTCAAGATGTATTCGAAGCCGTCGGACAACACGCAGAAGGCACAATAACCGTTGAAGAACTCGACGACCTGATCAGTAAAGGGTGCCCCGGACCGGGCGCATGCGGTGGGCAATTTACTGCAAATACGATGGCGACAGCCGTTGAAATGTTGGGCATCGCGCCAATGGGAAGCGGGAGTGTCCCCGCTGTTGTAGCGGATAAGGACAATGAAGCATACAAAGCCGGACAACTCATCCTCGACATGCTCGCTGCTGACCGGCGCCCCAGTCAGATTATCACCCGGAAGTCGCTTGAGAATGCGATTACTTCTGTCGCTGCAACGGCTGGTTCTACCAACGGCGTTCTACACCTACTCGCTATCGCACACGAAGCACAGGTCCCAATAACGCTTGAAGACTTCCACACCATCAGTCAAAGAACGCCTGTGTTAGCCGACCTGAAACCGGGTGGACAGTTTGTCGCTAACGATCTCTATGAAGCGGGGGGCATCCCGTTCTTGGCGAAACGCCTGGCGGAGGCGGGTTTGCTCCACACCGACGAACTCACGGTCACCGGAAGAACTATCGGTGAAGAGGCGAATGCTGCCACGGAAACCGAGGGACAGGTGGTCGTTAGACCCGTGGATGCCCCGCTTAAGCCTACAGGCGGGTTTGCTATCTTGCGGGGTAACCTCGCACCCGATGGGTGTGTGCTCAAGTTAGCCGGACAAAATAAAAGCCACCATAGCGGGCCAGCGCGTATCTTTGAACGGGAAGAGGACACCTTCGCCGCTATTAAAGGCGGGGAGATTAAACCGGGTGATGTCGTCGTTATCCGTTATGAAGGACCTACTGGAGGGCCAGGGATGCGTGAGATGTTAGGCGTAACGGCAGCTATCGTCGGAGCAGGTCTGAGTGAAGATGTCGCTCTCTTAACAGACGGCAGGTTTTCTGGCGCGACACACGGGTTCATGATCTGCCACGTCGCTCCCGAAGCTGCAAAAGGGGGGCCCCTCGCGATCCTTCAAGAGGGAGATGAAATCGTTATTGATGCCAAGGAACGCAAGCTTGACGTTCAACTCTCCGACGCTGACATCCAAGCACGCTTTGAACAATGGACACCCCCTGAACCGCTTTATACACGCGGAGTCATGGCGAAGTATGCAAACTCGGTATCTTCTGCCTCTGAAGGTGCTGTGACAGCATAGACATCCGTACGGTTGCAATCTCTCGGGTTTTCTGCTATACTATTTCAACCCGTTTGGGTGGGACTGCTAAGCGTCCGACTCTGCTCTGTTCGCTACCCTCGAACCTTCACAACGGATAAATGGACCGGGGACTGAGACTACTAACATGGATATGTTGGAAGAAATTAAAGCGCGCGACGAGCGCATCGAAAAATTGGAACGCGCCCTTTTGTTAGTGTTGAGTTTAAACGTCGGGAATCATCTCGACAAGTCTGCTAAGAACTGTTTTAGCCACGTTCACTCTTTTGCAGTGGAACAGATGGAAACCCTTATCGCTGAGTCCGGGAGCACGGAGAAAGTCATCGAAGATTTGCTCGCCGCCACTGAAAAACGTTTGCGTGTCGAACTCGATATATTGGGTCAGGACCCCAGTTAAAAAAAACGAAGCGTTCGCTGTGCAAGCCTTATCTCTAATTCAAAACGTCAATGGTGGCGCTCTTGCGCTGGAGCCTCCACTCGTTTGCACTGGCACGAAACCCTCTGTCAGTCTGATTTCTGTAGCATAGCCTGTTAGGCTGTGCCGTTGCCCGTAAGAAACAGGAGGATATTCGTGCTTAATTATAAACCCACTGTCAGTCTGATTATGGAAATGAGGGTTTTCGTTTAAGTGCTGTAGCATAGCCTGTTAGGCTGTGCCGTTGCCCGTAAGAAATTCGTGCTTAATTGTACACTAAGTATTTCACTACGCAATCATAGGGGTTGGGAAACCCACCCCTTACGCACGTCTCAAAAATGTGGCAAAGACATTACTTTACTGAAAACCCTCCACTCTCAGCCTGATTAAGGAAAGATGCAGGCAAGATCATCAATACGGTAGGGTAACAATGTGTGTCGGCGGCATGAGGGCTACCGGGGTTTTCCTAAATCCGAAGAGGTTGTTGAACGGTAATCAATTAAAAAATGCAAACGCACGTCTATCTCTCCATAGCAGGAGAAAACAGAATCGCTATTTATACATTCAATGTTTCCGAGGGTAGCATTGAATTACAAGAAAATATGAGTGTGAGTGGATCTCCGGGACCTTTGGCACTTTCGCCGTGTGGCAACTACTTATACGTTGGGCTTCGGTCGAGTCGAGAAATCGCCAGTTTCCATATTGATGCCGAGACGAGACAGCTCTCACACTTGCGAACAGTCCAACTCGATGCCGATACATGTTATATTGCAACGGACAAAACTGGTAAATTTCTGCTCTCCGCCTATTACGGCGCAGGCAAAGTTACCGTCCATGCAATCGGCGACGATAAGACTGTCCAAGGTGAACCGCTGCAGACTGTTGCAACCGACATACACGCACACTGCATTGAGACAGACGCTTCAAACAGGTATGCCTTTGTCCCGCATACTGCCCCACGGAACGCTATCTATCAATTTCAGTTCAATGAAAAGACAGGCACACTCTCGCAAAATCCGATCGGCAACCTCAACCCGGGGGCCCCTATCGGCCCGCGACATTTCTGCTTTCATCCGAGCAAGCCGATTCTCTATTTTTCAAATGAACAAGGATCGAGCGTCTCCGCCTATACCCTTGCAGAAGAACACCCAGGAATCTTGATGGATTTGCAGGAAGACCTTTCTACGCTTCCCGCGGATTTTAAGGAAGATAACACTTGTGCCCAAATCCATATTGATCCACAGGGGACGTTTCTCTATGTTTCCAATCGTGGGCATGACAGCATCGCAGAATTCGCAATTGACAGGGAGAACGGCAAGTTAAGTGCTATCGGCCACCAACTTACTGAACCGACACCGCGCGTTTTCAATATTGACGGAACTGGCAATTTCCTTTTTGTCGGTGGACAAGGTTCTGGCAGACTCGCCACCTATCGCATTGATCGAGATACTGGCAAATTAGCGCCACTGGCAAACTACACCGTCGGGAAAAACCCGATGTGGGTGCTTTTTATCTAAGAAAGTGGAAATATGGAAACCCGGCGCGGAATTTTCATTACATTTGAGGGCGTAGAAGGCGCTGGCAAAACGACGCAGGCACAACGCCTCGCAACCGCCTTGGGCTCAAATGTTTTATTGACTCGTGAACCCGGGGGTACGCCGATTGCTGAACGGATTCGCGACCTCTTTCTCACAGCTGAAGGCATAACACCGATGATAGAGTTGTTGCTCATCGCTGCAGCACGCACACACCACGTCGAAGAAAAGATACGGCCCGCGTTACAAGCAAAACGCACCGTTATCTGTGATAGGTTCATTGATGCCACTGTGGCGTATCAAGGGTATCGGGGGGGCATTGACCTTGCGCTTATTCACCAACTGAATCGGACTGCCACGGGGGGGTTAACACCTGACATCACCTTTATCCTCGACCTTCCGCCAGAGACCGGACTCTCACGCCACCTGCAAGGCAGCGTCCCTCGCGACCGTTTGCACAGAGAGGCGTTGGCATTACATCGTAAGGTTCGCGAGGGATACCTATCTGTCGCGAAGGCGAATCCACATCGTGTCAAACTCATAGATGCTACACAACCTCCAGAGGTTGTCCACACCACAGTCTTAGCCGAATATCAAGATTACGTATGGTAAATGAGGTTTCTGAATCGCGATCCGTGGGAAGCGAATAGCGGCCGTTTACATGCCGGAAGTTAAACGTTTTTAACTTCCGTGTCGGATCGATCTCCGATGGAAGGCAGCATGCAAAATCCAATTATTGGACATCAACACATTATTGACCAACTCCAGCGAACCGTGGCATCGGATCGTATCGCCGGGGCCTATCTATTTGTCGGCCCGACGGGTGTGGGAAAAGAGACGATCGCTCGCTATTTCGCGCGACTCATCTTCTGCCAGCAAGACGCTCAGCCCCCTACAGTATGTGGAGCATGCCTTGCTTGTCGGAAGGTGGATTCTGGAAACCATCCAGATCTAGGGTTCATCCGGCCTGAAGGCAGTCTTCTGAGAATAGGACAGATTCGAGAGCTACAAAAACAGATTGTCTACGAACCCTTTGAAGCGAGGCGGAAGGTATACATCTTGACGGATGTGGAACGGATGAATGCAGAGGCAGAGAACTGCCTGCTCAAGACGCTTGAGGAGCCCCCCGCAGCTTCGGTCTTGATTCTGCTCACGTCAAACATTCAAGTCCTTCTACCAACGACCCGATCTCGATGCCAAATTCTCCAGTTTCATCCGATGCCTACGCAAGAATTAGCATCTATTTTAACGGACAAATTTTCAGTCCCATCGGAGCAAGCAACAACACTTGCAATTGCTGCCGGCGGGGCAATCGGGAAGGCAATCACACAGCTTGAAAAGGGCGAGACACTTACCGAAGAAGTCCCTGAGATCCTCAAGGAAACGGATGTATTAGCGGCTTTTCGGCTCGCAGAAAGCTTCAAAGAGAATCCTGAAACTTTGGATAGTTTGGTTACCTGGTATCGCGACCTGCTCTTTTTGCAACAAGGGGCACCCCTCGAATTAATAATACATACGCATTCCCTTGAAGAACTCAAGACACTTGTCCCCCGTTATTCTCGGCTGCGTATCCAACAGGCCATCCAAACCGTCTTTGATACCAAATCCCTCATCGAAAATACAAACACAAACGTCACCTTGGCTTTGGAGGTGATGTGTTTGAAATTGCTTAAATAATAACACCTGGCTGTTGATTGTCTATTGCTATTCTTTGTCAAAAACATTCACGCTTTACACTGACTTTGCGCCTTTACACACTCGAGTTTGTGTTTTTTTTGTATTTGTTATATACTATTCAAATCAGTGTCGAGTAGTTCTACTATGAATTGTACCACAGATCCATTTCGTGTGAGTTTCTTATCATGATAGGAGCGATATAAGGACCAAAGATAGAGAATATTAATGTGGGAGGGAAGTTTATGGCAAACCTCAAAGATTTTTTTCGGGATTTGCTAAATTGGGAAGATCAAAAAAACTATGAAACTATGGATGGGGTACTTCAGGAATCGCATAGTAAAACCCGGATGGTATACGAAGATGCTGATTTAAAATCAAAACAACAGTCCTCTGAACTTATTCACCAGTGGCCTCAGGAATTGCGTGATACCATTGTATCAGCATTTGAAAATGCTGTTTCAGAATCCTCTGTGAAAGATTCTGTTTGTCCACTAGAACCTAACAGCTCAAATCAGTCGGTCGGAAACCAAGTAGAGAAGTATATTGTTCAAAAGCTTGGTGGGGTTATTTCAAGGTTTTCAATTTCCAAATGTCGCGGCGGTGGCTACCCAGATCAAATTCTAATTCAACAAACCACGGGACTTCGCGTCCCACTTGAAATGAAAGCAACAGCTAATTGGGATGAACAAGATGCTAACCGTCGTGTGTTAACTTCATCTTCTAAAAAACTCCGGGATCAATTCTCCTCACCTATTTACCATCTTCTTTTGACAGCAATTTATTCAAAACAAACTGACGAAGATTCGGTTACAGTTGATGCTATTCGATTGGACTTTCTTGAACCTACAACGCCTGTGAATGTTAGGCTTGAGGCTTCTGTGAATCACAAAATATTGGCGACTGGGAATCACTATAGTAAGATAATATAGTCCGCAAATCTATCGCTAGGGAAGATCACTTATAGTTATGATGCAATTAGCCTTTGATTTTAATAGACCTGACGACTACACGATGCACCTCCCGACTCATATAGATGAGTTTTGGACAGCGAAACAGCGTGCTGGGCATTCTCTGCATGAGGTTTCATACCGCGCCTGTTATAAACCCCAGTTACCTGCATATTTCATCAGGAAGTTCTGCACGTCGGAATCTGTAATTTATGATCCTTTTATGGGACGCGGTACAACATTAATAGAAGCACAGCTGCACGGGCATCGTGTCATCGGCAATGATGTGAATCCTTTGTCGAAGATCCTAATATACCCTCGTCTCAGCCCACCGACGTTAGCAGAGATTGAAAACCGGTTGCAGGAAATCAATCTGTCTATGGATGAGGAAATGGATGAGCAACTTCTCGTCTTTTTTCATGAGACGACACTTCAAGAGATCTATGGCTGGCGGGCTTATTTTCAACAGGCACAACGCGATATAATTGACGCATGGCTGCAAATGGTGATCTGTACCCGGCTAACGGGACATTCTTCGGGTTTTTTTTCCGTTTTCACCCTCCCACCGAACCTTGCGGCTTCTATCGATTCCCAACGGAGAATCAACAAAAAACGTAACCAGACACCCGAATATCGAGATACGAAGGCACTGATACACCGAAAATCTAAGCAGCTATTACGGCACAGTCTACCCGATCATTTTTCGAGAGATGACGTTATACTTTTCTCCCAATCCGCGGATAGAACGCCCCAGATTGAGGACGAATCCATTGACTTCGTTGTGACTTCGCCTCCTTTTCTTGACACTATCGACTATATGCAAGACAACTGGTTGCGGATGTGGTTTTGTGGTATAGCGATCGATCGCGATACAATTTGGCAATTAAAGTCAATTGAGGAGTGGACAGCCCGAATGACAGCAGTCTTTGTGGAGCTACATCGCGTATTGAAGTCTGGGGGGCGAGTCGCATGTGAAGTCGGTGAAGTCCGGAATGGGACTGTCTTTTTAGAGAACGCTGTTGTCAAAGCAGCACTGGATGCCGGACTTATACCAGAAGAACTCATGATTAACATGCAGCATTTCACGAAAACAGCGAATTGCTGGGGGGTCGCTAATAACAGAAAAGGCACAAACAGCAATCGGATTGTTATTTTAAAAAGAAACTGAGAGGTTTCAACACGTTTTTATCCGAAAAAGGAAGTTCAATGAGCGCATTCTACGTCACCACTCCTATCTACTACGTAAACGGCGAACCGCATGCCGGGCACGCTTATACCACTATTGCCGCCGATGCTTTGGCGCGCTATTACCGTCTCAAAGGCGCGGAGGTTTTCTTCCTTACCGGCGTTGATGAGCACGGCGCAAACGTACATAAAGTCGCTGAAAACGAAGGCATCGCACCACAAGCTTATTGCGATAAAATGGCACCAACGTTTACTAAATTGTGGGAACGCCTGAACATCTCAAACGATATTTTCCTACGCACAACGAGCGATATGCACAAGCGCGGCGCGAAAAAATTCCTCAATGCCCTTCATGCCAGCGGTGATGTTTATAAAGGGACGTACGAAGGACACTATTGCCTCTCATGTGAACAGTTCTTTACTGAAAAAGAAATAGCAGATGAGAAAATTTGCCCGGTTCACAAATTGCCCTTGGAATGGACGGAGGAAGAGAACTACTTCTTTAGGTTCTCCAAGTATCAAGACCGCTTACTCGCACTTTTCTATGAGAATCCAGATTTCGTCTATCCTGCACCTCGGCGCAATGAACTCTTGAGCGTGCTCAATTCCGGATTGGAAGATATAAGTATATCTCGTTCCTCGGTGTCGTGGGGAATTCCATTGCCATTTGATCAAGAGCACATCGTGTACGTTTGGATCGAAGCGTTGATGAACTACATGACGGCACTCGGTTATGAAACAGAAAGCGAGCGGTATCGCACCTTTTGGCCCGCCGATGTTCACATGATGGCGAAGGAAATCACCCGTTTTCACGCACTGATTTGGCCCGCGATGCTGATGGCTGTTAACTTACCGCTTCCCAAGCAGATCGTCGCACACGGCTGGCTGACCAAAGATGGCGAGGCACTCAGCAAAACGCGGGGCATCTTCATTGATATGGATGGCGACATCGCAACCTATGGGGTTGATGCTTTCCGTTATTACCTTCTCCGAGAATTTAGTTTCGGCAACGACGGCGACTACCGGCCTGCGCGTTTGCACGCCCGCTATACTGCCGATCTCGCAAACGATCTCGGTAACCTCCTCAATCGTGTCCTCGGTCTAGTGAATAAAAACTTTGAAGCCGTTCCTAATCCAACGACACCGGGTGAATTCGACGACGAAGTCATAACAATGGCGCAGACCACGATCGACCAATTGGATGCCAACATGCGGACGTTCGCATTTGACGCAGCATTGGAAACCATCTGGGAGTTTGTCCGACGCATCAATCGCTATGTCCAACAGACCCAGGTTTGGACACTCGCCAAGCTCGATACCAAACCGAGAATGGGAACTATCCTCTACAATAGTTTGGAAGCACTCCGAGTCATCTCTGTACTGATTTCACCTTTTATTCCTCACACCGCTGAGAAAATTCAAAACCAGATTGGATTGACGGAATTCAATACCGCCACGGAGTGGGGATGTTTACCGGTAGGCATAAAGGTCAGTAGGGGTGAACCTATTTTTCCTCGCATTGATACCCGAAAGCAAAAACAGCCACAACCGAAACCCGAAGCGAAACTGAAAAAGAAGGCAGAAAAGAAAACGGCTAATTTGGTTACCTTCGCAGATTTCCAGAAACTCGACCTACGAGTCGCCCAAATTCTCGATGCTGAACCGATTGAGGGAGCTAACCGACTTCTCAAATTACAGGTAGACCTCGGCACTGAAAAACGGCAACTCGTCGCCGGGATTGCTGAACATTACACCCCCGAAGCGTTGATCGGAAAACAGGTAATCATTGTTGCGAATTTAGAACCCGCCACGATTCGCAACGTCGAATCACAAGGGATGGTTCTCGCAGGAAGCGGGGATTCTGTAGTCCTTGCCACCCTTGAAAAAGAGATGCCCCTCGGTACGCAAATAAAATAGTCGTCAGCGCGGAAGGCGGTTGCACCCCCGATGTGAAACACATGCAGGATATAGAAAACAACCTTAAAACCCGAATTGAAGACGACAAGACAAACACTTTTGTCGTTATCGTGCCGACCGATTCCGCACGTTTGCATCGCCAACGCGAATTGGTCGGTTATCATCCAAACCGAGCAGTTGCCAATCTGCAAGTCTATACCCTTGGAAGTTTCATTCAAAGGCTATATAACCAAGTCCGTCCAGCACGACTGAACATCTCCCAAGGAGTCCAAAACCTCTGGCTGCATGAAATCGCCAATCCAAGCTCGGGCAATGGTCAGACTTACACTTATGAAGCCTTTCACCCAGATCAGAACCTTTCTATTCCCGATAGCACGCTGTCTCTCATTATAGATACAATTAACCGTCTCAAGGAGCGTGGTGAAACTGCGCAGAGCATTGTGACGGATAATCAAACCAAAACGGATCTCGTCCATATTTATGAAAATTATGAAGCGAGACTTGAGGACCGTTGGATAGATGAACAAGGCAAACGTTTCTATCTTGCTAATAGTTTCGATCCGCAATTCATGAAAGACGCATTTCCGCGAGCTAACCTCGTCCTGGTTGAAGGGTTCACTGTTCTTTCCAAAGCCGACATAGAAATTTTAACCCGAATTGCCGGAATGCGGGATATAAAGCTGTGGTTTCGTACGGACTGGCTTGACGGCAATGAGGCCCTATATAAAAATATCACTGATCTCGTCTCACAATTTAGGACCGCGAGTGCTTCTATTGATCCTAACTATGAACGCGATACCGACCAACATCAACATTTCGCTGAGAATCTCTTTCGGGCGGGGGGCGTGGCATCAAATCTGAATCACAATTCTGATGGAGCCTCTCAGATGACAGTACTGAAACCTGCCGACCGCTCCAAGGAAATCGAGGAGATTGCATGTCGAATCCAAAAACATGTTTTGGAAGAACGTTGCAATCTGAACGACATCTGTGTTGCCTATTACAACATTGGGGTGTACCAACAACGTATCGCCGAGATTTTTCCTGCCTATGGCATCCCTTATTCGCTGGCGGAAACCGTACCTTTGACAAAATCAGAGGTCGTCACAGCGATTTTTTCTCGCCTTTCGTCGGATCGGACTCCACTGAACGACCCCTACTTCTCGGCGGTGGAATCGGCCCCTGACACACGCCCATTTCATCCAAGCGAGTTTCAGAGCTATGTTGAGGGATTGCTGAAAAAGGGCGAGGTCATCCAGCATATTCTAAACCCGATGTTCGGAAGAAGCCCGGAAGTTGTTGAAGCCGAGATTGCGGCATATCGCCAATTCCATAGAATTGTTGCAGAACTATGTACCGTTTCGATGTTGGAGGGCATTAGGTCGGACTTTCTTCGTAATTATATTCAAAAACTTCACCACATTGCAAAGCATACGAATTATAGAAACAGCGTTCCTATAAAAGGTGAGACCGTGAGGATCGCTCAGCTGAGTGAACTCAGAAGCCAGGAGTTTGAGATTGTCTTCTTAGGGGACTTTGTAGAGGGCAGTTTTCCAGAAAATTATCGTCCAGACCCGCTTCTACCGGAAATTCCCTATCGTACTGAAGAAGAGCAACTACTTGATAATCGGTTCATGTTCTATCGAGTCCTTAAGTCTTTTCGCAACAAACTTTACCTTCTTGTCCCGAAACGCGAGCGTGAAACGGTCCTGATTCCTTCACCTTTTCTTGAGCAATTGAAGGCGGTTACCGATGTAGCTGAGATTGGAGAGAGTGCTGATCCCTTGCGAGGCAGCATCCCCGGTTTCCTCAGCACCTACGGCAATCACGTGTGGACAGCAGGTACACCGGCTCATGAGGCATTTCCTGATGGATTGGCGCACATGCGCCCCCTGATCGAGCACGTCGTTAAGGTCGAAAAAAGTCGCGAGGAGACACACAAACATTTGGCTTATGAAGGAGTGTTAACAGCAGGTTCGCTGTCTACCGAAAGCCGAGAACGTTTGAAAAGACAGCAGCAGTGGACTTATTCGGTCACAGATTTGGAAACTTTCGCAAAGTGCCCATTTCAATATTTTACGCGTACTGTCTTGAATCTTCGTGTTGAACAGGACGAGGCGGAGGACGAGCTATCCAGTCTTGAGAAAGGTTCGCTGCTTCACAAAGTCCTTTTCACATTCTACAATAATCGTCGTCTGCAAGGGAGTTCACTTATCCGACAATGTACAGAGGCTGACTTTAAAAAAGCGCAACGGCAATTGAATGAAGTTTTAGATAGCATCTCCGAAAAAGAAAAACGCAGCGAAAAACGCACTGAAAATCCTATCGGCGAGAATAACCTTTTTTGGGAAATGGACATAGAAAAACTTCGCGTTGCGCTATACAAATGGCTCGAAGCGGAGCGGACGTATGATTTGCCCGTCATACCAAGTTACTTTGAAGTTAATTTCGGACAACCCGGTGAACCTGCAGACTCACGGCTCAGTTATAGCAAACCAATTGCCATCGGCAACGTCCTCATGAAAGGCAAAATTGACCGCATTGATGTTGCTAATGAGACCTTTACTGTTGTTGACTATAAAACTGGCAGCTCTACGATTAGAATGCCAGAGATCCTGAGCGGGCGGAGTCTTCAGCTCCCTATTTACCTGCAGATAGCGGAGAAGTTGTTAGACATCCATGAAAAAACTGGCGTTGAGCCAGCAGCAGGATTGTATCATAAAGTCAGGTTGAACGAATGCACAGTTGAACTCGGTATCGGAGAGCAAGCTTTGAATGATGTCGCTTTCAAACACTATAACGGTAAAGCGTGGAAAAAGTTTTCACCCAGTGGGCAATTATTAGACACTGAAGTTTTCAATGATAGGCTTCTGCGCGTTAGCGGCTACGTTCAACAGTATGTTGAACGTATTTCCAGGGGGGACTTCCCACTCATCACCCGCGTTAAAACCTTTCCACCGTCTGATGACGGCGTTGTAGAGACTGACGAATACGGGTTTGTAGCTGAGGAAACACATGGCACTAAGCCCCTCACCCCGCGTAACAAAACACAGCCTTGTAGCTATTGCGCCTATAAACGTGTTTGTCGTGTTGGCTCAGTTTCTGAAACCAGTCAGTCAGATGACTAATCGTGATACTCACCCCGCCTAAAGGCGTGTGCTTCTTGTTTCGTCATGTCGTGCCTCTCAAACCGGGAAGTGCTGCCCCTCAGAAAAAACTTGCACACTTCCCACAAATCTGTTATACTGTTTTAAATCTGAAAGCGTCTTGTTTGCTAACCTTAGCATGCAAAATGCAAGTACATCTAAAAAAACAAATAGGAGGCTATTTTTAAATGGCGCATACTTTACCAGCGCTCCCTTATGCTCACGATGCTTTGGAGCCTTATATCGATGCACAAACAATGGAAATCCATCACGGTAAACATCACCAAGGTTATGTCAACAACCTGAACGCTGCTTTAGAAGGGCTGGGTGCTGTTGCCGATATGGATGTTAACGAATTGCTCGCCAATCTTGATCAGGTGCCGGAGGATAAACGCCAAGCTGTCATCAACAACGGCGGTGGACACGCCAATCATTCGCTCTTTTGGTCTACGATGAGCCCCAACGGCGGCGAACTCGGCGGAGAGATCGAAGCTGCAATTACCGAGACTTTTGGATCACTGGAAGCCGCGAAAGAACGGTTTGTCACAGCCGCGACCACACGCTTCGGTTCCGGCTGGGCATGGCTCGTCCTCGGAGACAGCGGTTTGGCGATCTACTCCACCGCGAATCAGGACAGTCCGATCATGCAAGGACACGTACCACTGCTCGGGCTCGATGTGTGGGAGCACGCCTACTATCTGAAATACCAAAACCTCCGTCCCGCCTATGTTGAGGCGTGGGGAAACGTCATCAATTGGACACGCGTCAATGAACTCTATGTGGCACATGCCTAATTTGTAGTAGATTTCGGATGTCAGGAGCGGGAGGAGTGAACGTGTTTCAATCCTACCCGCTACCTCGCTGTCACGAAGCACATGCGCTACCTGTAGCTGGAGGGCACCTTGACCAAACCTATCAATGTACAGGGAGCAGCTGTAGTTGTAATCGAAAAATAAGGAGGTATCAACAATGATACGGCTATTTTCTCTTGTAGGACTTATCTGTCTGACGTTGAGTGCGTATATATACGCACAAGATGTTGCTGTCTTTTATGATGAAGCGGTTGAAAACGGTGGGGGCCTGGCTGTACCTCAACCGAACCAGTTGGCAGAGATGATCGTTGAAGAACTTGAGGCGAAAGAATTTACCGCTGAAATCGTTGATAGTGATGGTTTAGCGGAATATATGGAGGCAAACCCCAAAGGTATCTATATCATTACGCAGGGAAATACACCCGGCACAATCTTTAAGAATGAAGGAAAGAAGGACCTCATTTACAACTGGTTAAGAGGCGGCGGCATCGGCGGCTTTATTGGCGATTACGCATTTTACTATTATTGGGATAAAGGCGTACGCGTTACCGCCGCTGGCGCTGGGCAGCAGAGCGTCTTCGGCGCTACTGTTACAAACGCCACAGTTACTGCTGTCACGCCAACTGACCTCGGCAAGAAGTACATACCGTCCCTCAAAAAGTGGAACTCTAACCGGCCAGCAGGGCTCTCGGTTTTGAAGGGAAACGATTTTGAATATGAAAGCTACGCTGACGACGGCGTGAATGCCGACCCAATCGCATACCGCACAGAAGATATGGAGGGATGGTTCATCAACTTCCATACCTCCTGCTGCGGGACGGCTATACCGCCGAATGACCAAATCGCCACGGAATATGCTGAGCTCATTTCAAACCGTTTTGCAACGCCACAAGCCGTGGACCCCACTGGCAAAATTAGCGTCGTGTGGGGTAGGCTAAAATCTCGGCGATAGTTTCTATTTTCTCTGTAGCCTTGATTCCTACATTGAGGCTATGGAGAAATAGAACGCTCCTCGGAATTTTAATTTTTCTTGACATTTCCGTTTGGATGTGTTATACTTAAAATGTAAAGATGTTTTTTCCAGAAACGTTGTTAACCGATCTTTCAAATGGATCCAAGTCTCAGTATTTTTTGGTTTGCTTTTTGCACTTCCTCAACCGTATACAGTCACAACGCTAATCGGAGTCCGTAAATTGCGAAAAAAGCATACCGAGATTAGACGATCAGAGTCAGGTGATGGAACTTTCATCAGTCATTAGAGGCACAGCCTGACAGGGTATGCTACAACCCCCTCCATGGCTTGCGGACGGAGGTCTAACACCCCCCTGCTTGCGGGGGGGGGTAAGGCTGCACAGCCTGACAGGAAACCATGCTACAACTGTAAAATTGCTATCTGAAACGGTGTATGGAATAAAAAAATTAAATAGATTACCCAGAAAAGCGTTGAAGGGGAAGAGTAAGTCGTCAAGGCTTGCAAGAGACGGAGACTCATGGGCTGAAAGGTCTCCTCAAGTTGCCACGACTGAAGGTCGCCCTGGAGCTGCTCATCTGAACAATAAGTAGGATTAGCCGGTATGATGCCCGTTATAGCATCCCAAAGAGTGCTCTTTCTCATGATAGAAGGGTCTAATAAGTTTGATACCTCAAGGCATCAGAAAGGGAATTGGAGTGGTACCACGGTAAGGTCAGTGCAAGTGTCCTTCTCGTCTCCGAAGTTGGAACGAGAGGGCTTTTTTAATTTCAATAGCGTTACGGCACAGCGGAGCGTGCCTACTATCATTTATGAGGAGAATTGGCATGGAACTTTCAGGGGCGCGAATCCTCATTGAGGGTCTCAAACGGGAAGGTGTCGAATATATCTTCGGTGTGAATGGTGGCGCAGCGATGCCGATTTTCGATGCCTTATACAGCGAGCCAGACATCAAATTAATTCCGATGCGGCATGAACAAGGGGCCTCCCACGCTGCTGACGGGTATGCCCGCGTCACTGGAGATGTCGGTGTTGCACTGGCAACCTCCGGGCCTGGGGCTACCAATCTCGTCACCGGTATTGCAACTGCCTATATGGATTCAATCCCTATGGTCGCGATTACGGGCCAGGTTTTCACCCATTATATCGGCAGTGATGCCTTCCAAGAGTGCGATGTTATTGGCGTCACCCGGCCTATCTGTAAACACAGTTACCTTATCAAACATAACGACGAGATCGCAAATGTTGTTGCGGAAGCATTTCACATCGCCAAGACCGGGAAACCGGGGCCAGTTATCATTGACATCGCTAAAGATGCACAGATACATGAAACACTGTTTCAGTACCCAGAATCGGTTGACATCCGTGGTTACAAGCCACACGTGCATGGCGATCCCGTCCAAATCGCGAAAGCAGCGGAGCTGATTAAGGCAGCCAAGCGTCCGATATTTTATGCTGGTGGGGGTGTTGTACTTGCCAACGCCAGTGAGGAATTGCGGAAACTCACCCTTAACACACAGATTCCTATCACTGTTACCCTGATGGGACTTGGCGCATTCCCGGAAACGCATCCATTGGCGATGGAGATGCCTGGCATGCACGGTTCTTGTTGTGCGAATTATGCCTTCACCGATGCTGACCTTGTCGTCGCTATTGGCGCACGGTTTGACGACCGCGTTACTGGCGATCTGAGTAAATTCGCACCCAACGCTAAGAAAATCCACATCGATATTGACCCATCGTGTATTGGGAAAAATGTACCAGTAGATGTTCCGATCGTCGGTGATGCGAAGAGCGTTCTAACTGAATTGCATAAATTGGTGGGACCGACGGATATCGACCCATGGCGGGCTCAAATTCAGGAATGGAAGCAGAAATATCCATTTGAATACGAGCAAAAGGGCGATAAGGTGATGCCGCAATACGTCATTGAACAGATTTATAAGCATTACAGCGATGCGATTGTCGTTGCCGATGTTGGGCAACACCAGATGTGGGCAGCACAATACTTCAAGTTCACTGAACCTCGGCAGTGGCTCAATTCTGGGGGACTCGGCACTATGGGCTTTAGTCTCCCCGCCGCCATCGGCGCGCAACTCGGATGTCCAGACAAAACCGTCGTTAATATCAACGGGGACGGGTCTTATATCATGACAATACAAGAGTTGGTCCCAGCAATTACAATGAAACTTCCGCTCAAGGTCTTCATCATCAACAATATGTATCTGGGGATGGTGCGGCAATGGCAGGAACTCTTCCACGGCAAACGTTACTCCGCTGTCGATTATCACGATAACCCTGATTTTGCCCTGCTCGCGGAGGCATTCGGGGCTACGGGGCTTCGGGTAGAGCATCCGGAAGATGTCGAACCCGCATTACAGAAAGCGAAAGGGATCAACGACGGCCCTGTCGTGATTGACTTCATTGTCGATGAAGAGGAGAATGTCTTCCCGATGGTGCCAGCGGGCGCCGGGCTCGGGGACGTTATCCGTGGGTTATCTTAATTTTGTTCAGCGCATTCGGTAGTTTTTTTTACGCTTAAACATGGACACCATAAAAATTGTTCAGAACTTACGTAGCATGCTCTTTTGTAGCATAACCTATTAGGGTGTACATCCAAAAACACTTGTGTTTTCTCAGGGTTATCCATCTCATGAAGGGCTTTACCCCTAAAATTGCGCAAGTCCTAATTGTTAAAAAAACCGGCTTTCGGTTATGGGAAGTTTTTGACAATTGGCATACTGCCGCCCCGTACACGATCACTACGAAAGCCGAAGCCAGCTCAGCAGCACATAGTTAAAAATATGAAAGGACTTCTCTCACACTCCCCTGCCTTTAGGCGGGGGCCATCCCCGTAACGCTCGTGCTGATGTGAAAAAAGCGTTGCCAAAAGGGTATGTGTTGTAGTATAATAAGCGTATCAAGTTGGGCAAGCATTGTGAGCATAGCGTCCCCGCTATGTGCTGGTTTCCTCCTACTCACAAGGGGATAAAACCGCTGGATACTTGAGAGACCATGATAAAGACACATAAAATTACATTACGTCCCAACCGTGTGCAAACTGCTTGGTTTTACCAGCAATGCGGGTATGCGAGGTTCGCCTATAATGCGGCGTTGGCTGATTTCAAGGCAGCACTCGCATCAGGCACATTTTTGTCGCCGTATGACCTAAATAAAAGGTTTAATCAGCGGAAGAAAGCGTTTGACTGGACGAAGGCACAAGATCAGCGTGCGGCGATGTATGGCGTGCACCATCTGGGGCGTGCGATAGAGAATTGGAAGGACAAGCGTGCGAAGTTTCCGAAGCTCAAAAAACGCGGGGGCAAGCACGCTTACACAACAGACGAACAAGCCGTTAGGTTTGCTCATAAACGTATCAAGTTACCGAAAATCGGTTGGATACGGGCTTTTGAAAAGTTGCGATTTGTCGGTAAAATTGTATCTGTGACGATATCAAGGACTGCGCATCGTTGGTTTGCGTCAGTGTCCGTGGAAGTGGAGAACACCGAAGTTGTTGACATATCAACACTCCCCACACGCGGCATAGATGTAGGGATCAACACACTCGCTACCCTTGATACAGGCACGACATACCAAAACCCAAGACCGCTCAAGCGATATGAGCAGAAGTTAGCCAGAGCCCAACGCAAGCTAAGCCGACAGGTGTTCTTAAGTCAGAATTGATATAAACAAAAGCGAAAAGTGGAACGACTCCACTATCGCATCGCTTGTATCCGAACAGACGCACACCATAAAGCAACCACCGAGATAGTCCGCAAAGCAGGCGCTATCGGTATAGAAACACTATCTATCACGAACCTACGCAAGAACCGAAAACTCGCCAAAGCCTTAGCTGACTCAGCCTTAGGCGGGTTCCTTGAAAAACTCAAGACCAAAGCACAAGCACGGGGCATTCCGATTATCCAAGCCGACAGGTTTTTCGCAAGTTCCAAGACCTGTAGCACCTGTGGACATAAGAAAACCGACTTAACACTCTCGGATAGAACCTACACCTGTAGCCACTGCGGTCTCTCTATAGATAGAGACGTTAACGCTGCTATCAACTTAAGACACGTCGCGGTGGGATACCCCGAGACATAAAACGCTTGTGGAGTGTCTGTAAGCCCTCCACAGCGGAGGCACGACATGACGAAACAAGAATCTCACGCCTTTCGGCTTGAGAGTATCAATTCAGAAGAACGACACATTTTTTCTGTTTTGGTCGAAAATAGATTTGGAGTCCTCGCGCGTGTCGCAGGACTTTTCAGCGGGCGAGGCTTTAATATTGACAGTCTCAACGTCGCCGAAACACATGACAAGGGTATTTCACACATAACCCTTGTGACGCATGGAGATGCCCAAATTATCGATCAAATTTACCAGCATTTAAACAGGCTCATTGATGTTATTCAGGTAACCGACCTCTCCACTGGAACACATGTTGAACGAGAACTTGTTCTTATCAAGGTTGCCATCGATGATCCGCAAAAACGCACCGAGGTCCTGCAAGTCGCAGAAGTCTTTCGGGGGCGGGTCATCGATATGAAACCCGCCTCACTCGTCCTTGAAATTACAGGCGATGAAGGTAAATTGAAGGCAGCAATTGATATTTTCAACACATACGGTATTCTTGAATTATCACGCACCGGCAAGGTGGCGATGCTACGCGGAACCGAAAAATAGTTTTTTAACAATCCGCCAAGCGTACAAGCTGAATTCTTGGTGCCGTTAGCATTTTTAATCAAGTTCCGCACTCGCCGTTGTTGCGTGCTACACGCATTGGTCACAGATCGTCGCGGGGCTACATATACGGAAGGGCATTTATGCTACAACCTTCCTGAACGAACCGCAAGGAAAATTAGAAAGATGGCAACAATTTATTACGATAGTGATGCCAATTTTGATTTACTAAAAGAGCGCACCGTCGCTGTCGTGGGTTACGGCGCACAGGGGCGCGCACAATCTCTAAATCTCAAAGACAGCGGTGCCAACGTTGTTGTTGGGCTATACGAAGGCAGCCGCTCAAAACCACGCGCCGAAGCCGAAGGGTTAACCGTCAAAACCGTTGAAGAAGCCGCAGCAATGGCTGACATCGTTCAGGTGCTCATCCCCGACGAACGCCACGCAGCTGTCTACCGCGACCAGATCGCTCCGAATATGCAAGCCGGGAATATGCTGCTCGTCTCACACGGATTCAGCGTCCACTTTGGACAGATTGTGCCAGCGAGTGACATTGATGTCGCAATGATTGCCCCAAAGGGGCCCGGCTCTCTTGTCCGAGAGGTTTTTGAAGGAGGGGGTGGGGTGCCGTGCCTTATCGCTATCCATCAAGACACCACAGGGCTTGCACGTGATGTTGCCCTTGGCTATGCAAGGGGCATCGGCGGGACACGCGCAGGTGTCATTGAAACGACGTTCCGTGAGGAGACCGAAACCGATCTTTTCGGGGAACAAGCCGTTCTTTGTGGCGGAACCGCCGCGCTGATCAAAGCCGCTTTTGACACGCTCGTTGAAGCAGGCTACCAACCAGAGATGGCCTACTTTGAATGTCTCCACGAACTCAAACTCATTGTCGATCTCATCTATACCGGGGGGTTGAGCAAAATGCGTAAGGATGTTAGTAACACCGCAGAATACGGGGATCTCACGCGGGGTCCACAATTGATTGACGACAATGTCCGAGACAAGATGCGCCAAATCTTGAAGGATGTGCAACAGGGCATCTTCGCGCGCGAGTGGGTCTTGGAGAATGAGGCGAACCAACCCGTACTCGGGGCCCTCCGCCGACAGGAAGAGGAATTGCAGATTGAAGAGGTCGGCAAAAATCTGCGTAGTATGATGAGTTGGCTCGACGAGTAAAAGCAGGTTTCTCGACAAACGATATGGATACGTGTACTTTCTTGGACTTACGCAATTTTGACCGTAGGGTGCTTTGTGGGATGGCGTTCCCCGAAAAAATAGAGACGTTCGGGTGCCCCCTGCAAGCGAGGGGGATATGCTACAAATGAGCATCGTGCGTAAGTCCCACGCTTTTCATACCGGCCCCGACGATGTCCTGATGAGCGGCTGGGTATGAACCTCCTGCGGCGCCGATAAAGTAGGGCAATAGATCATCAGCAACCGCGAAGGCAGCGATACGTTTAGCCCTCAATCGCTTCTACATTCGCACGAGGCAAAGTCGTTTGCTGACCATCCTCGAGCTCAACCCGTAACACCCGCACCCGTGCTTCTGTTTCTAAATCTTGGAGCTCTACCGGCAGCTCCGTGACACGTCCCAATTGTCCAAAATGCGGCTCCCGAATGATACGCACCGCGCTGCCTACCTCCAAAATGCCTTTCATGCCTCCAACCTTCCCTACCTCTACAGTTTCTACAGTCTCAGGTACCAATGGAATCAGAATCTCCGGACGGACCACCCCCGCGCGGATCTGTGTTGCACCGTTTATAGAGGTTTTCATACCTTCTCGCGCTTTTAAAAGCGCGAACGTCTGTTCCGCCATCGTAATATGTCCGAAACCTTCCGTGATAACCAACGTGATCCCGAGTTCCTCGGAGCCCGTGATCGCCACCCCGAGTTCGTAACCGAGAAGTTCCCGGAGGTCAGCATCGTCAATCCCGCCAGCGATGATACCTCTCACACCATACTGGATCGCTTTCTGAATCGCATCCGTCGTGACCAACGAACCGCCAACTAAAATACGATCTCGATGTTCTGGAAGGATCTGCTCAGATATCAGTTCATCCCCCGACGATGTCGCAACAATAACCAAATTCCCTACCGTTTCGCTACCAACCCCAAAGATGCCTTGGATGTAGGTACCGTAGGTTTCTACAGTGACACCTTCGGTGGGGAAGATCTCTGTTACTGTGCCATCCGTGTATGCCTTGACTTCGACAGGGATAGGGGGTTCACGAAGGATAACCTGCCCTGTGACATCGGAGACGGTTTCAATTGTACCGTCAATAGGTGAGCGCGCCTGTGATTTGAAAAACCCAAAGAGTCCTTTGGTTGTGGCGATAATCTCGTCTTTGGAGACAGAGGCACCTACGGGTTTGAGCATGTATTCGGCAACTTCCGTTGGAGGAACACTGAGTAAGTTCGCAACGTTCAAGAGTTGAACATTACCCGGCAGATCCGCCTTTGCGACGACATCTTCTGCCTTGACTGTCGCACCGGTTTCCACAAGCAGGTATCCTTCGAGGGGGAGCCGGCGTTCTTTTTGAATCGTCATCCCCTCGGTCACCTTGAGACCGGGGGTATATGCATGCGCCATTAATCAACCTCAATTTCGAGACGTAATTTAACTTGAATTTGAAAAAAAGAGGCTTCGTGCTTCTTGTAGGGGCGAGGTCCCCTGTCTCTATAAGTAGGAGCCCTAACCCCTAAGCTAAGCTTCACATCTTTTTCGCATTTGCTGTCTACCAAACTGCCGAAGCGACTGAGTTTGCCGGTTTGTAGCCTAACCTGTTAGGGGGTGCAGGTATGGTCTTTGTAGCCTA
The DNA here is from genome assembly GCA_965202725.1 of Candidatus Poribacteria bacterium. Classification (GTDB taxonomy): domain Bacteria; phylum Poribacteria; class WGA-4E; order WGA-4E; family WGA-3G; genus WGA-3G. The sequence continues at coordinate 64,278 of OZ241845.1, read as the reverse complement.
ACAGGTTGGGGTGCGCATAGATGTTCACAACACCATCCCCTGTGACATCCGCTGTGCGTCTTATCGGTTCAGAGAGGTTAAGTCCCATACGAGTACCGTGCTGTCATAACTCCCGGTTGTGAGGGTCTTGCCGTCTGGCGTAAATGACACGCTGCTGACACCACCCGTATGCCCCATAAGCGTGCGAAGTTCCCCACCTGTGTTGACATCCCAGAGACGCACGGTATTGTCCTCACCCCCGGTTGCGAGGGTCTTGCCATCTGGACTAAACGCCGCGCTGTGGACAGAACCCCAATGCCCTATGAGCGAGCGGAGATAGCTACCTGTGTTTGCATCCCACAGACGCACGGTGTTGTCGGAACTCCCGCTGGCGAGGGTTGCCCCATCTGGCGTAAATGACACACTGCTGACACCCCCCCAATGCCCTGTAAGTGTGTGGCTTTCCCTGCCCGTATTGACATCCGAGAGAATGACGGTGTAGTTCCCCCTCCCGCTGGCGAGCGTCCGCCCATCCGGACTAAAAGCCACACTGCTGACAGAATGGCTATGCCCCGTGAGGGTGCGGAGGTGCCTACCTGTGTTGACATCCCACAGACGGATGGTGCCGTCAGAACTCCCGCTGGCAAGAGTCGTGCCATCCGGATTATATGACACGCTCATGACAGGACCCGTATGCCCAGTGAGCAGGTCAAGTGCTTCCCCCGTCCGGGCATCGTAAAGCCAAATACCGATACTGCCGGCGACCGCCAGACGCGTGCCGTCTGGGGAATACTTTATTTCATTTATCCTACCCTTGCCGAGACGGGCTTTCGCACCTTCAGGTAAGCTCCACGTTGTATAGTCCTGCGCAGAGGTGTTTGCCACGACTATAAATAATGCAAGAATAGCAATAAAAACAGGGCTAAGCACAAAAAGGGAACGTTTCTTCAAAACCGACTAAATCCTCCTAACAGGAAACCAGGCTACGTAACACACAGCCTAACAGGAAACTATGCTACGGGGAATGCACAGCCTAACAGGCTATGCTACAACAGGCTATGCTACGTAACACACAGCCTAACAGGAAACCAGGCTACAACACACCCTAACAGGAAAATAGGCTACAGGACACTTTGCTACAAATCCAAGGTGCGCTGCTCAGGCGAAACCAGCGCACGAGAAATATACGGCCACTCACTCACAAGCCCATTGTAGCGCGACGCAACCTCCGCATCCCCACGACTATCGTAATACGCATACAGCACACGTGCCAGACGCCGCGCAGACTCGTAATCACGCATCCCACGCGCAACACCCGCACACCCAGAAATACCACCGCTACGCTCTACACCCGACAGATGCCACAACATACGCAGACACCCCTCCCAAGCCGACATACCCGCCCCGTTTTCACGATCCGCATACTCCTCAGGCATAAGCAACCGAACCTTGCCACGATCTATCAGCAACACTTTTTCATGCATACTCGCAGTATCTACATCTCGCGCTTTTGACAGCACCTCCGCATCCCCGAAGGTGCCTTCCGTGTAACCATGTTGCTTTAACCACGTCAAACAGAACTGACTTTCCGGGTCGAGGTCGCCAGTCTGCTTTTCATTGTAAGCTGTGATTTCGTTGTTGATGTGCATGAGTGCCTCGCGTATCGGCACCAGCTCGCCACTCATCCGGGTCACCGAACTATAGCGGGAATAAACTTCCATTCCTGGTCCGATGGAGGCTTGTGCCAAATCCACGGGTCTGATGTTTGCGACGCGTGTGAGTCTATCCAGTGCGGGTGGCATCGCTACTTTCAGTTCTTGTAGAAATTCGGTGCGGTTGATGAATGGGGCATTTTCAGGGCGCGGGCGGCATACCAACAGAATAGAGGAGGCGAGGGCGTTCTTGCCCGTCTTCTGTGCTTTTGCTTGTTCGGTGCTCAGGGGCCAAGTTGCTATTATCTGAAAACCGGCATTAACGACTGCCGTGAGCATCGTTTCCCATCCCGTGGAAGTTTTTCCATCCTGTTCCGTTTCTTGTTGTTTGTAGGCATAGAAGATGGAAGAAGGAAAATCGTCAGAACAGTGTTGCTGCATGCGGAGCAGGGCTTTACTTAGCAATCCCTCGAACCTCTGCGGGGAGTCTTCAAAGCGGGATGGAATTGCAACGATTTCTTCATCCTTGGGAGTGAGCATACCGGCGAACAGTTCAGGATACGCGTCACGAAGCAAGGGGCGTAACCAGACGTAGAAGAAATCCGAGAGATCGGCATAGTCAATGTTGTCGTAGTAGGGGGGATCGGTGACAATGATAGGTTTATCGGTGCCATGCACCGTAGTCGCTGCATCGGCTTGATAGACCTCGCCTTCATTTCCAGAGATGGGCAAGTGCTCAACAGCTTTTACTATCCATGCTATCTGTGCCATCCAATTCTGCGTTGAATTGGAGAACACGTTGGCTTCAGCGAACTCCCAGGTCATCTGAATGGCTTGGCGTGCAAAAACTGTCCTGACCACCGGGTCTTGCCACCATGCAAAACTACAATTAGCTTCAGCGGTTCTTCCGATGGCAAGTGCCAGATAGGTGCAGATAGCATCGGCATACTCTCCTCCTGCTCCATCCTTAGTCATCTGATCGCGGACTCCTGCTAAGAGATCTTTGAAAGTATTTAAAGCCGTCAGTTGTCTCTGGGTGAAGAGTTGATGCCAATGGCTAATCCCATACCCACGGCCACTTACCAAAGTTGGCGTATTGGGCATTGCAATACGTAGTCTTTGCTCAGATTCAGCAGAGCGGGCGACTTGGATATGATCGGTAGTAGGAGATAGGAAGAGTTTCCTACGGTCCCCCTCAGCGACGATTGCCGTCAGGACCTCACCCATCTTCCCAGCTTTCGCTTGCTCACGCACATAAGCTAATTTAACGGCAGCTCCACACTCACAACAATAACCCCCCGTTCTACTTACCGTGGGCTTGGGCACGCCTTCATTATGGGTTTGCACAACCCACGACATCGTGTTCGAGTCTCTGTCAACAACGGGTTTAATCCAATGTTCATTCCCCCTCTTTTTTGAGAGTTGAAAGGTCTTTACCAAAGGCATCTGGAGACCACAAGCAGGATTGATACACGGCACCGTGCGCGCCCATAACCATGCAACAACGGTTGCCTCGGTACCGTCGAGTAACTGCACTTTCGGGTAGAGATGGCCGATGCGTTTGTGTGCCGCGTCACGCATCCAAGCACCGTAGTAGCGGATGTCTGCTGCCAAACCCGCAGTGCCTTTCCAAGGGATATGCTCGCGTCGCGTATCACTTTTCGCAGTTCGCGTTTTGCGGGAAGTGAACATGCCTATCGGATCGGCATCGGGGTTGACGGGCGGCTGATTGTGGAACTTCGGGGGGAGTTCAATCATCGCTTTGTTGAGCAAGACGGGCAGCGGATTTAGGTCAGAGGCACGGGCGCATAAACCTAAGCGCTGTGCTTCCAATGGAATAGAGCCACCACCGCAAAACGGGTCATACACAGCAGGGGCATGCTCACGGAGATAGTGGAGCACCGATGGCGGATCCTCCTTAAATCGCTGCCGGAAGCAGGTTAAGTCTTCTCCGTTATTGCGTGCAACAGCGTAAGCGATTTCATAACGTGCGTCTGCGAGGAGGTTTTCATCGTTGCTATTTTGCCATATCACGAGTCGCTTCAGGATGTCGTGGAGTCTATTGCGTTCAGCGTCTTGTTCGGGTTCGGTTGGGAATTCGTCTTTGCATTCGGAGGGGTCGTCTACGATGCTTGCGAAAACGACGGCTCTGCATGCTGCGAGGGGTCTGCGTGCCCAATAGCGATGGAGGGTAGATGGGTGTCCGTGTGTGAGGGATGCATCTTTGGCAGACTCCACGTTAATCGCTGGGAGCGGGATGTTGAATTCAATGAGTTTTTTACGGTAATTGCGCATATTTCGGTAATTGGGCATATTTAACGTGCGTTTGATATATTGCACATGCAAAGGAGCTATGAACATCTTCGTGAGAGACACCTTGCGAAAGCATAGATGCTTCTGCAGTCTTTTCTGCGAAAGCCTTTGTGGACTTCAGAAGCGGACTGGCAGCAAGGGCGGCACAGCCTACAATTTTATAAAGAGAGCCTTTATAGTGAGGTTTAGCATTAAAGCGTGTTGAAGTGTCTTTTTCATTCCATGTTTTACCGCGCTAGCTTTTGCTGTAGTTTGGGGCTGTTTATAACCTCCCGGTTAACAACGTATGAGGGAATTTCTCCAGAAGCCACCCTAATGATACTTCCACACGCACTCTTAGCGTTTCCGTCAAAACATTCATCCGTCCAACAGATACTGTGCGGTGTAACAATGACGTTGTCCAACGTCAAGAGCGGATCGTTGTCGCTAATCGGTTCCTGTTCAAAGACATCAAGTCCTGCTCCTTGAATCCGTCGGTTCTGGAGGGCTTCTGTGAGGGCTTCCTGGTCAACAATGGGACCGCGAGCAGTATTAATCAGATAAGCCGTCGGTTTCATCAGTCCGATACGTCTTGCATCGACGAGTCCGCCCGTCTCTTCGTTGAGTGGGCAACAAACACACACGAAGTCAGCAGTGCGCATCAAGGTGTCCAAGTCAACGAGTTCCACACCGACTTCTGCCGCTTCGGCAGCCGTAACATACGGATCGTAGGCGATATGGCGCATGCTGAAGGGTTTCGCCAGTTTGAACGCCTCTGTCCCAATATTACCCATACCGACGAGGCCCAGCGTTCTGCCAACCAACCCCATTCCTCTGTAGTTTTGTGTATTTCTCCAGCCACCCGCCCGGATGAGTCGATCCTTTATCAATAACATGTGGCTCAGCGCTAAGACAAAAGTCATGATAGAGGTAGCAACGGGGCGCCGCACGCCGTCGGGAGCAATTGTGAGCAGCACACCATTTTCGGTACATGCTGGTACATCCACCTTATCATACCCGACACCGAACCGAGCAATAACAGCTAACTTGTCGGCATCTGTGAAAGTCTCTGCTGTGATACCTGCTCCCAATACCAAGAGCCCGTCATACTCCTTCACCTGTGCGGCTTGTAAGACAGGTGTATTCTCTGCGATATATTCCCAGTGCAGACCGGCTGCATCAAAAAGTGGCCCGGCGATATCGTCTAAATCACACGTGCCATCGGGTCCCAAAAAATCACGCGTAACACCTACGCGAAATACAGGTTTATCCATTTGTTGTTCCTATCTTTAGAATTCAGTGTGGCTAATGAATCGTTAATTGGGGTACCATAGAGAGGGGAAGTCTATTTGTTTACTTTTCCAACCAAATGTGGCGGAAGTATTTCCACATTAAGGGGTGGAGGTTAAGGTTCTTCACCTTTTTGTTAATAACCAAAATTTGTTGGGCGTGCGCTAACGGCACCCACGGGGCATCTTTGCGGAAAATCTGCTGAGCTTCTTGGTAGAGTAAGACGCGTTCGGCTTTGTCCGTGCTCGCTCTCGCCCGTTCAAGGATATCCTGCATAGCATCACTTCGGTAGAACGATATGTTCCCAGCGGGTTTTTCGGCTGCTGATTTGCTTAAAAGGTAGTAGAAAAAGTTATCCGGGTCGCCTAAGTCGGCACTCCAACCTAACATCGCTATATCGTGCTCCCCGTTTTTGACTTTCTCCAGATAGGTGCCCCAGTCGTAGGTTACGATTTTTGCCTCAATACCGATGTTTCGGAGCTCGGATTGCAGGACCTCAGCGAGGGCGCGCCCATCTGGGATATATGGGCGCGGGACGGGTAATGCCCACAGCGTCGTCTCAAACCCATCAGGATAGCCCGCCTCTGTAAGAAGTTTCTTCGCCAGCTCAGGATCATAGACGTAATCTTCAATGGTGTCATCGTAACTCCAGAGGGTCGGCGGGATCGGGTTTTTTGCTGGGATCCCCATACCTTGATATAGATGTTCAATAATAGCTCCTTTGTTAATGGCATGATTTATCGCAAGCCGAACCTTTAAATCGTCAAAGGGCGGTTTGTCCATGTTCATCGCGAGATAGCCGACACTCATACCCGGTTGCATGAGTAGCTCAAGTACCGTATCCTCTCGAATCTCTTGAAAATCGTCGGGGTTGGGAAACTCCATCGCATGGAGGCTACCCTCTTGGAGTTTGATGAGGCGTACCGAATTATCGGGAATAGCCTGGAAAATAACCCGATCCAATGGCGGTCTGCCGCCCCAATAGTCATCATTCGCTTCAAGCACAATCTTATCATTCCGATCCCATTGTCTGAACTTGAAAGGACCTGTCCCAACAGGATGATTCGTAAAATCCTCACCCCACTTCTTCAACGCTGTTGGACTCACGATGGAAAAGGCAGGGATTGCAAGTGTCGGGATGAACGGAGCATAAGCCGTTTTAAGGCGGATTTGGATTGTGAATTCGGCAACGACGATAATTGTATCCACGACCTCTGCTAAGCCGGTGTCTATCCAATAGTTATAGGCACCACCGACTTTATGGAATGGATGTGTTTCATCGTGTTGTCGGTTAAGTGAGAAGCTTACCGCCTCTGCGTTGAAAGGTGTGCCATCATGGAAAACCACGCCTTGACGCAGCTGGAAAGTCCATGTTAACCCGTCTGCTGTGCTCGCCCAACTCGTAGCGAGCGCCGGTTCAAGTTCCGTGCTTTCATCTTTGTATTGTATGAGTGTATCGTAAATATTTTCGCAGACTTTGAAAGATTCGCCATCCACCTCATGTGCCGGGTCAAGCCCGATAGAGTCGCCTCCGCGCCCGAATAGTAAAGTGCCACCCTGTTCTACATGCGAGTCAGCAAGCGCCGGGGCGAGAACTGTAAATGGCAGTATCAGGAGTGTAGCCAAGAAAAGGTGGGCAGAAAATCTATTTTCCATAAATGCCTCCATGTTTATTACGAAAGAACGTGAGTTGGATAGATAGCCCATGCGAAAAATATGTGAACATTTTCGTAGGGGTTAGGGCTCCTACCCCCTACAGGCGAGGCCCCCTGGCCCCTACGCTAAGCACGAAACCTCTTTTTTCCAAACTCACGGGAAAGAGATATTTTTATATTCCAAGTTGAGTTGCTACGACCGAGTTTTTAAGCATGCAGAAGTGCACCCCTTAACAGGTTATGCTACAAAGGGTAACTTTCAAGTGTTCATCAAACTCACATTATAATACAGACTTCCTCAGGAAAAGTCAAGTTGCTTTTTTTATTCGACCTCGTTCAGTTTTCGGCTTCTTGGCGTTCTATCGAAGAAGTCGCGCCTACAAGAAGAAGGGTACGTGTGATAGACACCTTGCGAAAGCATAGGTGCTTCTGCAGTCTTTTCTGCGGAAGCATTTGTGGACTTCAGAAGCGGACTGGCAGCAAGGGCGGCACAGCCTACAATTTTATAATTACTGATTGCCGACCGCTAATTGCAAAATTGTGGGTAAGTGTATCCTTTTTCTATAAAAGTCGTATTATTAAATGGGTAAGTGTCTTAATATAATCGTAGCGTTCTGAATTCAACCAATTTCGCAGCATAAAGGTGTTTCCGGAACTTTACCGACAAAAGACGCGTAAATACTTTTGGCAATAAATTATTTCTATTAAAAAATTATGTCATCTTTTGACCAACTCATTCAGTGTTTAACAGATACAACGCAACCGATCGTCGTGCGTAGCTGTGCTATTGAGGAGCTTGTGGCGCAAGGGGACACGCGCAGTGTAGGATTTCTAATTGAGGCACTCTCCGATTCTGATTCAATGATACGGCGTGAGGCCGCGAAAGCACTTCAAGACCTCGGAGCAACTGGGGGAATAGCTCCCCTCCTTGAAGCATTGCAAGTCGAATCCAAAGACTTGACAGTTTGGGCAATGCTGGAAGCTATCGGTGAATTGGGAAATCCCCGTGTCCTTTCGACCTTGGAATCGTTAAGCAATGTTGACTCTATGCTCACACGGATAGAGATCAAGAAATGCATGAGTAGGATTCGCGAACGTTATGGCAACGGTAACACGCCTGAGCAGCTAAGCCGAGAGGAGACTGTCCCTGCGCAAAAGCGAACTACCCTGCCCCCTGAATCAGCGCTATCTGAGGGAACACCGCGACCGGAGGTCAACCCTGTAAAAGCAGAAGAAGCAGAAGAAGCAGAAGAAGATCACCACTCATTTTTGCATTATCTACGCAATAAGCGTAACCCGCGCACCGCTCGCGAGGCCGAGACGACAGATGAACGCGATCAAGAGCAAACAGCGGTTCCCGTAGAAAATACTTTTGAACAACCTTCAGGGGAACCAGATCTAATAACTCGGAGTGAACCCGCAGTGGTACCAGAGGAGGACGCCTATATCCCGTCTCTTGAGACATCAGAGGATACCGTAACCGAAGCGGAATTTTCAGAAAACCTGATGTCAACTGTGGAGATGCCAGAACCGGATGAAGATAGCGAAATCCATAATCCAGGGATCTCAGCACCTGACGCAGATACAGAGCTTCCGCAAAAAAAATACCGAGATCCAGATGAAGATACGGAAATAGACGATTTAGTGAAATCAATCTCACAGTCGCCGCGGCTTGCAGGTTCGTCTGTCGCGCTTCCTGTATTAGCACCGAATACCGCGACCGTTCCGTATCATCCGAATGTAGCACCATCTGAAAAAGAAACTGAAAACTTTTTTCTCGCTATTCTACACCCTGGAAGATACCTCTCCAAGAGATGGGTGTCCCGCACGCGCGTCTACCTGATTCTGTGGGGCATCCTCCTGGCTGTCACCATCGGTTTTGTGCAATATCAAACGTATCGCGGCGCAAAGCAGACCCCCTTATTGAGTATGGGCCTCTCGGCTACCGAAGTCCCAGATTTAGTAAAACGTTCGTTGGCTGAAAGCGATTTTTACATCCAAGAGGGACACTATAAACAAGCCATTAGTACCTATCAGCTGATCAGGGATCTGGGGGGGCTCCCGGTCCATTTCTACAGAAAACTTGGATTTGCCTACTTCAAGGAAGGACAGTATGCGCTTGCAGCTGAAGCGTATGAGTTGTTTCTGGAGGAGCGGGAAAATGTGCCGCCAGATGTATTTACAGCTGAAGCCTCACTCAGCGGCAAGTATCCGACGACTTCTGTTAAAGCACCGGTCGTGCAGGACTATGAAACCTATAACATTCTCGGCACTGCTTATATGAAACTGGAACGCCTGCAAGACGCGCAGCGCACTTATGAAGCGGCAATCCGTCTCGCACCGAAATATGGGGAAGCGTATAACAACCTCGCACGCCTCTATGTGGACGGTTACCGACAGAAACTGCATCTCGCTGAGACGTTAGCCTATACCGCGGTCACGTTAAATCCAAATGTCGCTGCTTATCATGATACCCTCGGTTGGGTCTTGGCGAAACGTGGGCAGAAGAATAAAGCCATGAAAGCCTTAGAACGCTCCATCAACCTTCAAAGCGATGCTGTTGACGCACACTACCACCTCGCGCAGGTCGCCTTAAAAGCAGGAGAGCGAAAGAAGGCGATAAAATCTATTCGGAACGTCCTTAAACTCAATCCTGCCTACGTACATCTGAAGAAACTCCCTTAACACTCCCAAGTCTTTAGATGTCGGGTCGAACCCCGTGGTTCTCCTCGTGCGAAAGTCCAAAAAGCGTTGACAAAAAAGGCGTTTGTGTTAAAATAACAGTATCAAGTCGGAAACCCGCATGACACCCAGAGTCTCTCAGCTATGTGCTTGCCTCCCAATAGAAACACTTTCTGTCACGAATCTACGCAAGAACCATAAACTCGCCAAGGCAGTATCCGATTCAGCGTTAGGCAGATTCCTTGAGAAACTGAAGACGAAATAAGTGAAATTTAACGGATAACCGAAAGTTTGCCGATCCGTCTATCCGCCTCTGATTCAAGGACATATACATAAATTCCGCTACTAATTCCAGAAAGATCCCAAACCTTTCTATCCCTTTCTTGTTCTGTCTTCTCAAATGAAGCGATGCAGTTTCCGGCCACATCGTAAATGTGGATACTTGTTCCAATAGGGAGTTTATCAAAGGTAACCTCAGTGCATTCCGCCGGATTCGGATAGACGATTGTCTCGCTTAGCGTCGGTGCTGGCAGTAGGACTGTCAATGTTCTTGCGTCGTCTGCAAGTGCCGCACCGTACATATCCGAAAGTTGTAGGGCTTCAATCTGATAGCGATTTCCTGTACGGAAAACGGCAGGCAGAAATGTAAGCACGACCCGATGTCCAGACTTATCCAGAATTGCCGAAGTCGGTACATGACTTCCTGAATGACTGCCTGTTCCTGCTGGTTTGTATAGCCGGTAACGTCCAGCGTGCGTTGCCGAAAGTCCCATTGGTGTATCAAACTGTAGCAAGAGTTGATTGGGTGGTGAATAGTCGGCTGCATGTAGTCTTGGGGGGCTCGTCGGCGTAACAGACACCAAGGTGGATCCGCGGGAGCGTCTGCCGTTTGCGTCCTCCGCTATAACCGCATACCAATAAGTTTTTCCTATCGTGAGTCCACTATCTGTAAACGTTGTTCCCCGAACCCCTTCACGAATCGGCTGCAGTGAGTCCCGACGTTCTCCACGATAGAGGGTGTGTGTTACAGCATTCTCCGAGGTTTGCCATGAAAGCAACACGGAACTTTCGCCAACCAGTTTCGCTGTAATACCCCATGGTGTACTAAGGGAACTGTTCGGCTGCGAACTAAAAACGGCTGAGGCTTTAAAAACCGCTAAGGCGTTATTGCTATTGAACAACAACGCATTCATTCCATCCCCGTTGATGTCAGCCACAATTGGATTAGAGGTATTTGTGGCCGGATGGTGCCAGAGAGGATAGTAGCCGCCGCTATCGTATTGGATAACGTAGAAATTTGGGGCAGTGGCGAGGCATAGTTCATTCCGTCCATCGTTGTTTATGTCAGCAATAACCATCCCGTTCCCCCCGTCTCGTACATCCTGAATCCGTTGTGTCCATATAGCGCGATAGGCATCATTACCTTCCGAGGTGAAAATGGTCAATACCCAGTGATAATAACGGATGTCTAATGGTGTAGTGCCTATTGCTGTGCCGGTCTGGGCACAGATCGCGAATTCTGCCTTGCTATCGCCGTCCATATCACCGGCTGCGAAGAGTTGTGGGGTGCCTTCGGGAAGTGCGTGAACCCATGTCTGCCTGTATGTGTTGTCCCCAGTTGCTTCGTAGGAGAATAGCTCACCGTCATTATCGCCTGCTAAAATTTCTATCCGTCCATCGCCATCGAAATCACCTGTCGCAAAATTTGCGCTGAGTCCGTTGTTTCCTAACGTTGGATTTTCGAGTGTAGCCGTCCTGTGGTGGTTGTTATCTCCATTTGCCTCGTATACATAAATGGAGTCGGTAGCGTCGTCGCGCGCGATAATTTCATCTATCCCATCCGCGTCTGCGTCTATAATTGTTTTGCTCCAATTCCCTTGAGCTTCCCAAATGCGTTCTGTCGGGAACTGTCCTTGTGTAGGTTGTTCCAACAAAAAGACCACGTCTAAAGCGTTGCACAATATTTCTATACGTCCATCACCATCGGTATCTGATATTGCCCGGGGCCATAGCGATTCGGCGAATGAAAAGAGGACTTCAAACCTGCCGTTATCTTGTATCTCAAAAATCTTTGCGGAACCTGTGTCCATTTCGGTGGCGATAATCTCTAATTTCCCATTTCCGTTCATATCTATTGGTGCAATAACTGCTTGCAACCCCTGTTCAGCAGATGCCGCTTGCAAGAGGGGCAACGGTTGAAGATAAGTGTTCTGTATCTCAAGCGGGTACAGGGCGCTGTTGTTATCATCAATGCGTAAAAGTCCAGCTCGGTTTCCTGCCGACAATCGGTACATATATCTTCCCGGTAGGATACTTAAATCGGATACGTTCACAATATGGAGAAGATTCTCTGAATCTGAGCGAGCAGCCCTGCTAATGTTTCCCGTTATATCAAAAATCTCTATCTCACCGATGGATACCTCATCTGTTTCCCACATAATGACCGGATCAATTCTATCTCCGACAAGCCATGTCTGTAATTCGTGTCTTGAAATGACGGGTGCTGTGTGCCTCACGTCAACAACCATTCTGTCTCTCTTGATTTCGCCGCTTTCTGCTTTGACGCTGAGCCTCAATGTATAGCGGTCCTCCGCTAAGTCAGAAGTATCCCACTTGTGCAAACAGATATTAAACTTGGGTTTCGTTTGCACGGGGCCTAAGGGCAACCATAAATTTGGAACTTCACTGACCCCATATTCCAGCCAGTATTCACTGAATCCAGATCCGCCAGCGCTGCCGAAAATCTCGATATTATGACTCTTATGGTTCTCGCCAACCTGCTGGGATATGGGATGTACATCAATTTGCGCAACGAGCATTGTTGAAGTCGAAAGCACGGCGTATGCATCAAGTGCCCCTGCACCGACGAGAGAATTGATAAATAGCGATTCTGCGGTGGCGATGAGTGTTTGTTGAACTTTTGTGTTGCTATCGTTTGGGTTCGCAGCAATTACCAAGCCTGCAACGCCAGAGACATGCGCCGCTGCCATTGATGTGCCAGACCTGTTTTGATAGCCGCCGTTAATAGCTGTACTTGGAATTTCTTCACCCGGGGCAGCGATGTCAATTGTTGCCCCGAAATTGGAATCGCTATACAGTTGTTTTTGCTGCCCGAGCCCAGCGACGGAGATAACAGTTTTAAGACCGGCGGGATAATAAGATCCCAGGGATCCTGAGTTTCCCGCTGCACCCACCAATACGCAACCGCGAGCATAAGCGTATGCTAAGCTCGCTTCAATGGTGAAAGCATTCACGGTATCTCCCCAACTCATATTAATCACGTGCGCTCCGTTATCTGCTGCATACACGATAGCCGCGGCAAGATCGTCGTTTTGGAGGTACTCACCACCGCCAAATTTGAAGCCCGCCCTCAACGGCATGAGGCGACATTCCGGGGCAATCCCGGCAATCCCGAGTCCGTTGTTTACTTTCGCAGCGATAATACCGGAGACATGCGTGCCGTGTCCCGTTTCGTCCTCAGGGTCGTTGTCGCGCACCCTTGAATCACCACCACCCGGGAGCGTTGGAGCATCGCTAAAATCCCAACCGTTGATGTCATCAATATAGCCGTTTCTGTCATCATCAACGCCATTTTCAGGTATTTCACCACTATTTTGCCAGAGTTGTGAGCGGAATTCAGGATGGCGTGTCGCTATACCGCTATCCACAACAGCGACTGTTACTTGCGGATCGCCTTGTTCAATACGCCACGCTGCTGGCATGTTTATTAATCTTAGGTTCCACTGTTCACGATAACCCGGATCATTCGGCACCATTCCTTCACAAGGCTGACTGAGACGGTTCAATTCGACCGCTTCAATAGCAGGATGTTGTTCATATCGTTGCAACAACGGTTCTAATGCCCATTCTACTGGGAATCGAATGAGGTAGATGTTCTTGAGGCGGGGGTGTTGTCCGGCAGGTGTTCCTGGTGAAAAAACAGGCGAGACAGACACAGCACCGAGCCGTTTGTTCAACGCGGCAAGTGCTGCAACGGAAGCACCTGAATGTAGGCGGACGATGAGTTCGCCGGGAGTGTCTGTGATATGAGGGAAACCTTCTGAATTGCTTTGGGCAAAAACGATTTGTGGATTTACGAACAACACGAGCATATAGAGATAGATAGTTTTTCTTTTCATGTAGCTTGTGGTTACCATACCTCATCTGTCGTCTCAATAGCATAATTGTAGCATAGGAAATCGTTGGTTTCCTGTGTAGCGGACTATAATAGCCTTTCTGTCGAATCGTAGCATAGGCTGTTAGCCTGTGTAGTCTTAACCCCTACCCTATAAAAGCAATGGAAACGCTTAGAAATGGTATAAGATTAACAGAAAGTGTAGCATAGGCTGTTAGCCTATGTAGTCTTAACCCCTACCCTATAAAAGCAATGGAAACGCTTAGAAATGGTATAAGATTAACAGAAAGTGTAGCATAGGCTGTTAGCCTGTGTAGTCTTAACCCTATAAAAGCAATGGCGTTCATGCGATGGTTCCGACAACCCATAACGGTGTTGCCTCAGAGGTCTGCATCAACGCGGATGGACAATTCCTCCAACTGTGCATCTGTTACGACAGAAGGCGCGTGCGTAAGCGGGCAGAGCCCCTGTTGCGATTTTGGAAACGCGATGACTTCTCGAATGTTTTCCTCGTTGCGCATCAGCATAACAATCCGGTCTAACCCGGGAGCGATCCCCGCATGCGGCGGTGTGCCATACGCCAGAGCATCTATGAAATACCCGAACCTATTTTCGACCTCTTCGGGAGTAATCTCCAGAATATCAAAAACTTTCTGTTGGACATCCCATTTGTGGATTCTGGCACTCCCGCTACAAATTTCATATCCATTGCAGACGAGATCGTAGTGCTGGCTTTGAACGTTCCCCGGATCCGTGTCTAACAGCGGTAGCGTTTCTTCCGTGCATCCTGTGAACAGATGATGAAAGGGCTCGTAGCGATTCTCTTCCGCGTTCCATTCAAAGAGCGGGTAGTCAACAATCCACAAGAAGTTATATTGGGTTTCATCAATAAGGTTAAGCCGTTTCCCAAGATGGAGGCGGAGATTACCGAGCGCGTCGGCGACGATGTTCGGCTTATCAGCAACAAAGAACAGGATGTCCCCGGGCACCGCACCCGTTCGCGCCTGTGCGGTTTCGAGCTGCTCTGTTGTGAAAAACTTGACGATCCCCGAAGAAAATCCGTCTGCTGTGACTTTAACCCATGCCAAACCTTTCGCGCGGTAGATAGCGACGAACTTTGTTAGGTCGTCGATATCTTTTCGTGAGAAGTCAGCCCCACCTGGCGCAGCAATCGCTTTGACCTGTCCCCCGGTTTCCAAAGTCCGTGTGAACACCTGAAAATCACAGGCTGCCATGACATCCGAGACATCAGTCAGTTCCATACCGAACCGGGTATCAGGTTTGTCGTTTCCGAAACGTGCTATTGACTCGTGGTAGGGGAGCCGTAGGAACGGGATTTCGACTGGGATATTCCCAGCTTCCACAAAGATGCGTTTCATCAGTCCTTCAGTTATATCAAGTACATCGTCCACACCTGCGAATGACATCTCAATGTCAAGTTGCGTGAACTCCAGCTGCCTATCGGCTCGAGTGTCCTCATCCCGGAAGCATCGGGCGATCTGAAAATACCGGTCAACGCCGCTCATCATGAGAATCTGCTTGAACTGCTGTGGCGATTGCGGGAGTGCATAGAACCTCCCCGGATAATGACGACTCGGAACAAGCACATCGCGTGCCCCTTCCGGTGTACTGTTCATCAAGATAGGCGTTTCGATGTCAAGGAATCCCTGTTCGTTCATATAGTTGCGCGCAGCGAGGGCCGCTTTATGGCGCATCGCCAACGTCTTTTGCATCTCAGGACGGCGTAAATCGATGAAGCGATACCGCATCCGAATGTCTTCCGCCACGTCAATCTCGTCTTCGACCGGGAACGGAGGTGTCTTAGCAGTGTTCAGGATACGCAACACATCCACGGCGAGCTCAATCTCACCCGTGTCAAGTTCAGGGTTGACAGTACCTTGGTAAATGCCGAGACGGTTTTCCCCGCCCATATCTTCACTGGCGATGTGATAGGTCCGATTATTTTTCGTGTCGGTGAGCAGCCAACGTACCCCGGATTCTCGTGTTGCGACCTCAATGTCATCGGAAAGGGTGTACTTTGGGGCGGCATCCGAGAACAAGGCCCGGAATGCTGGAGACAGATTGCCATCGGCAAGTTCTGCCTGGTAAGCTCCGTCTGCATGAAAAAGGCGTTCTCCCGGCTCGCGCTCACGTACGGTACCGCTGACATGCAACACATATTCGCTTCTGACTGCATCAGCGATGGCGTGCGCTTTTTCGTCAATTTGCGGGTCAAAGACGACTTGTGTGATACCCGTTCTGTCGCGCAGGTCAACGAAAATAACCCCACCGTGATCTCGACGACGTTTGACCCAGCCGTTCAGACTCACCTGCGTACCCGTGTCTGCTAAACGTAGATCGCCGCAATAGTGGGTTCGTTTTAAAGAAGGTTCTTGGGACATGATGTATTTAGGGTCTCCTTGTCTTTGGCTGTCAGCTATCGATTGTCGGATCTCAGTAAAGCGGACGTTTGTTTGTAAACACCACACGTCCGCTGGGTGCTGATAACGGATGGCTGACGGCTCTTAGCTATTTGTTTTTCAATTGTTCAAGCTCGTTTTGAATCTGCTCCTTTGCACTCTGCAAATCGGTAGGATCTGTAGCGATCTGGATCTTTTGATCGAGTGCTTCCAAAGCGTTATTATAATTTTCAATCTGTTTTTGCGGTTGGTTCATCGCTGCGTAAACGTTTCCGAGGGTGAGGTAGGAACGCCAGGAGCTGGTATCTACAGCAATACCTTTCTTTGCATATTTTTCGGATTCTTCCAAATTTTCCAACTGGAAGTGAAGCTGCGCCATTGCTGCGAAAATAGGAGCAGGCAAGCGATGTTCTTGTTGTTCTAAGCGTTCATAAGTACGAAGTGCCTCTCTATAACGTTCTTGGCGTTCATATAAGGGCCCCAAGAGTAAATAAACATCGGATCTGCTCGGATCCCCTCTGAGAAATTCCTCAAGTTCTCTCGTCGCTTTTCCGAGTTCACCCTGCATTTCGTACACAGTCGCTAAATAGAGGTGTCCCTGGAGGTCATCAGGATTCTGTGCCATTGTCTGCTGCACCTGTTGTTCGATCTGCCGGAGTTCCTCCTGTTCACCTTCGCGAATTAGCCCTGAAACGATCCCAAAGTTATAACGAATTGTGTCATCAAGCGGATTAAGTTCTACCGCCTGGTTCATGAGTTCTGCGGCATTTTGGTACTGTCCACTCGCATAAGCGATCTGTCCCCGGATTAATCTATGCGTCGCTCTAAAGTAAGTATCAAGTTTTTGTCGAACGTCCTTCATCTCGGCGAGCGTTGAACCGTAATTCGTGAGGTATGGCAGAACGCGTTCACGATACTCAGCCATCCCTTTAACGTTCTGTGTCGTTGTGGCAGCAAGATCAGCCCCACGGAAGAATTCCAGGCGGGGTCGGTTGTCTGTGTGGACAGGTCCAACGCCTACGTATTTGCGTACCATTTCCGGGCCCATCATAAATGAATCAAGTAATGACATACCATCTAAGTCATCGACAGCGAGCCCTTCGCTGATACTCGCTATCTGTGCGCGTGCGATAAAGTTTTTGTAGTCAATCTGTAGGGGTTCCTGTGTGCCGATGAGGATTACAAAGTCAGGCGTGTATTTATACCAGAGGGTTGTATGTGGAAACACCTCGATAAAGGTACGAACAATCATCTTATAGTGTGGCTCAGGCAATCGGTGGAGCGGCACCCACTGACACATAATGCCGTCTTCGCTCAAAATGCGCCGGCACAAACGGTAGAAGTCCGCAGTGTAGATATTGGAACTCCCAGCGCTGACGAGAGGATGGATGATCCCCGTGGAAATCATATCGTATTTCGTTTTTGTCATTAGGATATGGTTGCGTCCGTCGTTGATTTTATAGTCAAACAGTGGGCTTTCAAATATATTTCCGTTAACGTGTTTGAAATGTTCCTGTGCCGCCGAAATCACGCCTTTCGAGAGTTCTATCGCGTTAACTCGGACCCCGTGCTGTGTTATTGAGTAGGAAGTTAACCCCATACCGAATCCGACGACGAGGGCGCGTTTCGGACGAGGATGCAATAACAGGGGCAGATGTGCAATAACACGATGCGATGGCGAGTCCCACCGGGAGGCATCCGCTGCTTGATTCGTATCTACATAGAGACGGTAGACCCCTTCATCGTCTTTTAATGTTGTTACCGTTGCGTCTACTTCCTCATTGTAATCGACGAGTGTGTCCCCGGGACGCTGCGTCTTGAAAATCGCGCTCTTGAGAAAAAGCGGTTGATTCAGCGTGAGCAGCAGAATGACAGCCAACCCGGCGTTGAGAATCGGCACCCCGATACTTATCCCCTGTAGCAACGCGCCGCTGCTCACGCTTTGCTGTCCGCTTTTTAACACAAGGAGACACCCGATACCTGTATTCAAGGCTACCATTAGCACGATGCTTGGTCGGATACCAAAAAGTGGAATCAGGATAAATCCGGCACAAAACGCGCCGAAAATGCTTCCAACTGTGTTAACTGCATAGACATCGCCGATGCTTCTGCCGAGCCTACGTTCACTGCCGGTGTAGATTTTCGTCACAAGTGGAAAACTCGCACCCATCAAGAAGGTCGGGAGGCACATGACGAGAAAACTGGAGAAGAAGGCCCAAAATCTGCTGCTACCGAAGGTAGATTGGAAGGCGCGGGTCATCCCGTACAACTCCTCAAACGCCGGCAGGAGAATAAGTGTGAAAAGCCCGATACCGAATTGGACACCCCCAAAAACAGCCATAGGCTGCTTCATCCGATCTACCCAACGCGCGAACACTATACTCCCAAGCGCTATGCCGAAGAGGAAGGCTGCCAGCATTGTTGCAAAGGCATAGGTGGTACTACCGAGGAAGAATACCATAATACGCGTCCAGAGCACTTCGTAAGCCAACGCGCAAAACCCGGAAATGCCTATTGCCCATAAGACCAAATGGTTATTGGTTGTAATCAACGGTATGAAGGTTTCCGTATGACGTTCCCCGGGATTTCTGCTGTCGGTATCTGTGGACTGCAAACCCTCTGTATCTTCCACAACATTTTCTGACTGACCGTTGACATCTTCTGTTCCTGATACCCGTTGTGTCAATACCAGCGCAATCGCTGCTACGGCGAAATTAATGGCGATACCGATACCGAGTGTCCATCGGATCCCGAACGCTTCAAGGAGAAAAAAGCCTGCTGCTACGGTTCCGATGACGGCACCGAATGTGTTGAGCGCATATAGGACCCCGATGTTCGTGCCGAGTTGCTCCAATCTTTTCACAAAGAATCGGGTTAGCACGGGGAGTGTACCACCCATCAACGTTGAGGGAATCAATATGACTGCGAATGTCAACACGAACCGGATCAATGAAAGCGTATAGAATTCTGATGTGACGTTGCGATGGATTAGCACATACAAGGCACCGAGCACCGACAAAATCAGTGGCCACACAAGACAGAAGGCACCGATACCGGCTTCCAACAGGGCGTAAATCCGCAGCGGCGACTGATCGCTTGTGTCAATCTTCCTACCGAAGTAGAAACTGCCGAGCGCGAGTCCTGCCATAAACGCGGTTAGGACGGTGCTGGTTGCGAAGACGGTGCTTCCGAAGATGAGCGTGAGTTGCCGCATCCAGATGACTTGATAGATGAGTCCGCTGGCACCAGAAAAAATAAAAATGAGCCAAATGATGGGTTTGATGTGTCGCATTTGTTCGCTTATATGCCACTACATAGTTTACGTAAATTTGATAAAGCCGTTAGCATGTAACATAAGTCATAGCACCCGCCCCGCTTTAGTTCTGTAAACTTCCATGACCTAAGGTTTTCCGATCTCTTTAATCTTGTAGGGACGCAATCTCTATGAAAAACCCTACGTCCGAACCATAAACCCCGTAGGGGCAGCATGGCAGGCAGCCGACCTGCTCTTTGTGGCATTTATTGGCATGTTTAATAGGGTATCTCAAATCGCCCAGATTGTCAAGCGGAATTACAAGGGCGCTCAGTTTTTAAATTGCGTTAAATTCTGTAAGCCCTATGTCTGTTGTGAAGGGGCTCTTGTAGAACAGGAATGACGTAGCCAGCGCTATAAGGACATCCACGCAGAGAACGCTGAACATAAATGTTAAGGAGGGCATGCAGGAAACCTCTCGCAGCATCGCGAGGTATACCTTCAAACTCGTCAATGATAAGGACAAGCTTCTCACCCCAAAGAAAAACGCGTAACTGTTTCATGAAATCAGCGAGCTCCTCAGCACGGGAAACGACATAATGATCTTCACGATTCACGGGGCCATGGGTGCCAAATGTTTTCATTGCGTAGACTCCAATTTCTTCTCAAGACGTTCAATATACCGATACGTCGTAGAAAAAATCATGTCCAACGTGGCGATGTCTCTTGGTTCCAATGGCGCGCGAGAGAAGACACGCCGTAAAGATTTCAGATAGGTCTCCCACTCCCGATTGTATGGCGACATGCCCACTTTATCCAGCAGGCGGGTGACGCGTCCGTAGAACGCTTCTAAGGCGTTGACTTCAGCATAGTCTATTTCGGAGGGTGGGTACGCCACTAAGCTTGCAACAAAAACCTCATACGCAAAGATTTGAACAGCTTGTGCAAGATTCAGGGACGGATTTTTGGTAGCCATCGGGGCGCTTGCTGAGAGCTGACACAGACTCAGTTGATCGGTGGATAAGCCGAAGTCCTCGCGGCCGAATAGGAGTGCGACGGATTTATCCTGCGAAATCGTAGCAATGGTCTGCGCGGCATCGCGCGCGGGGACGGGTTGCAGGAGACGGACATCGCGGCGACGGTGTGTCGTTCCGACGAGGTATTGGATACCCTCCAATGCGTCTTTGAGCTCCGGAACGACGTGGCAGTTTTCGAGAATATCTCGCGCGCCGTGTGCCATATACCATGCGGCATCGACCTCTTGAAATGGGACAGGGTTCACTAAATAGAGCTGCGATAAACCCATTCCCTTTAAGACCCTGGCAACAGAACCGATGTTTCCGGGTTCGCGCGGTTCAAAGAGGATAACACGAATGTTGGTTAGGTTTTCCGGCACGGCGACAGGGATCGCACGAAAATTCCCGGTGGGTTGAATCGGTTTTTTGTGGGTGTTTGTTGACATGTGAATAGGGTATCTCAAATGGTTCAAATTGTCAAGTGGAATTGTTCTCAAGCCGTGTTTGCAATTTTGGGCGTTTTAGGGTATAATTAAACAAGAGCGATTTAACACAACCTTGAATTAAGTGTAGATGAAGAGACCGCGCTTGCAAGCCGAAATTGCGAAAGTTGCGTACGTTTATTCCTCTTGGTGAGGCTTGAGGTCTCTAAAATTTATTGTTAGCAGAAATCCCTGTACGGCAAAAATTTACAAAGGAATTGATCTGTCTTATGTCAACTAAAGTAGGTATTAACGGTTTTGGTCGGATTGGTCGGAACGCCTTTCGAGCAGCACTGCAAAATCCAACGTTAGATATAGACTTCGTGGCTATCAACGATCTGACGAATCCTGAAACGCTTGCACACCTTCTTGCGTACGATTCTGTCCACGGCATCTTGCCGGACGACATCTCTGTCACAGGAGACGGGCTTGTAGTCAACGGAAAAGAGATTCGTGTGCTCGCTGAGCGGGATCCAGGCAATCTGCCGTGGGGTGACTTTGGTGTGGATGTCGTCATTGAATCTACAGGTTTCTTCACCGAGCGAGCAGATGCTGAGAAGCATATCACCTCGGGGGGGGCAAAAAAAGTGATTGTCTCCGCGCCTGCGAAAGGTGAGGACATCACGATTGTAATTGGTGTAAATGACGATACATACGATAAGTCAGAACACCATGTCATTTCTAATGCCTCATGTACAACGAACTGCCTTGCACCAGTAGCGAAGGTACTGCACGAAACGTTTGGAATTGAGAGCGGTCTGATGACGACGATTCACGCCTACACAGGCGACCA
The DNA here is from genome assembly GCA_965202725.1 of Candidatus Poribacteria bacterium. Taxonomy (GTDB): domain Bacteria; phylum Poribacteria; class WGA-4E; order WGA-4E; family WGA-3G; genus WGA-3G. Next base: position 42,629 of record OZ241845.1, on the reverse strand, counting down.
ACGGGTTCACGACTTCCCACACTCCGATATGCGTCGCGCCCGTGCGGCAACCCTCTCGATGATTCCAACGACGACGGGCGCTGCCGTCGCTGTTGGAAAAGTGCTTCCGGAATTGAACGGAAAACTCGACGGTTTCGCAATCCGTGTCCCCACACCAAACGTTTCTGTGGTTGACCTCACTGTTGATCTCAAGGAGCGACCGGACGCTGAAACTGTCAACGCATCGCTGAAAGAAGCGGCTGAGAACACCTTAGACGGAATTTTGGGCTATTCAGAGCTGGCCCTCGTCTCAGCGGATTTTAATGGGAATAAACTCTCCTCCATTCTTGACGCGCCTTTCACAAAGGTAATTGAAAATGGACTGATTAAAGTCCTTTCATGGTACGACAACGAATGGGGGTACTCCAACCGTCTTGTCGAACTCGCAGCGCGCGTGCTTTAATTACGTGTGCCTACGGAAAGAAAGGACTATGCGAACACCTATCATTGCAGGAAATTGGAAACTGAACAACACGGTTTCAGAGTCTATCTCACTGACGACCGCACTGGAACCTTTGATTGCGGGATGCACAGACGTTGAAATCGTCGTTGCGCCACCTTTTACTGCCCTTGCTTCAGTGGGCCATATTATCGCAGATAGCAACATTCACCTCGCTGCTCAAGATGTCTATTGGGAAGATAGTGGGGCGTTTACTGGCGAAATTTCTGCACCGATGCTGAAAGATGTCGGATGTGATTACGTTATTATTGGTCACTCGGAACGACGGCAATACTTCGGTGAAACAAACGAGAGCGTCAATCAGAAAGTCAAAGCGGTGTTAGCGCAGGGCTTGAAGCCGATTATCTGTGTCGGGGAGCAGCTCGAAGAGCGGGAATCCGGACAGACAGAAGCAGTTATTGAGCGTCACATCACAGGCAGTATTGCCGGTTTATCTGCAGCGGATTTGTTGTCGTGTGTGATCGCTTACGAACCCGTCTGGGCAATCGGGACGGGGAAAACAGCGACCCCTGATCATGCACAGAAGGTGCACGCCTTTATTCGAGGGCTGTTGACAGCAGCACATTCGGCAGAAGTTGCATCACAGCTCCGCATCCAGTACGGCGGCAGTGTTAAACCGGAGAATGTGTCGGAGTTAATGGCGCAGCGGGATGTAGACGGTGCCCTTGTCGGGGGTGCGAGTCTTGATGCGCAATCGTTTGCACAAATCGTGAAATTTGATCAATAGGAGGGAATTGGTAGATGGGAATTATCATTGGTTTCGTATTAGTGGTCTTTGTCCCGCTCTGTGTCGTTCTGACGCTGGTTATTTTGCTACAGGACAGTAAGGGGGAAGGACTTTCATCGAGTGCGTTCGGGGGGGCAGAGATGCAGTCTGTTCTGGGCGGGCGCGGTGCAGCAACTTTTCTCAGTAAAATGACGACATGGCTTGCTATAGGTTTCATGCTTATCTCCCTTTTCCTGATGCGTTTCTATGGCGAAGAAAAGAGCGGTGCGCTTACACCGATAGAGCAAGAGACAACGCAAGAAGCAACGGCAGAACCTGTTGACACAACGGGTGAAGGAGGTGTTGAAACGACTACTGATGACACCTCAAAGACAGAAATTGATTCTGGATCGACAGCGTCTCCGGAATAGATTAGCATGACAGCCATGCCCACCACGCTTTCATGGACGGTACATCCAATCGTTGAGAATTGGCGGAAATCCCTTTTATTAGGGCTATTTCTGGCACTACTTTTGTTCGGCATTTATTGGGGCTTCCAATCTATTTATGTTGTCTTGCTCTCTGGTATTGTTCTGATCGGATCGCTCTACAAGTACTTTCTACCGTTTCACCACCAATGTGAAGCCGATCGGCTCATTATCACCAGTTGCTGCTATAGACTGGAACGGTCTTGGGAAACATTTCGCAGCTTTTACGTTGACGCGAACGGGGTTCTACTGAGCCCGTTCGCCCGCCCGACACGCCTTGAGAATTTCCGCGGCGTTTACCTCCGATTCGGAAAACACACCCCTGAAGAAGTCGTTGATTTTATAACCAATAAGATTAAATGAGAAACTTCTCCTTAAGAATTTATCTAATAGGACTTGCACATTTCCTTTTAACGCCCATTGCTTTGGTTGAATTTTCCATAAGAAATGCTTGAAGAGACAGTTAAAACGGGAGAATCAGTATGAATGTTTCCGAATCAAACCAGAGGCAGACAATTGTAACCACAGAAGCACTCAGAACAGCTGTGCTTGAGGCGGTTAATTCCCAACGCGTTACGGATATCCATACCCACCTCTTCAGCCCGCCTTTCGGAGAGTTGTTGCTGTGGGGAATTGATGAATTACTGACGTACCACTACCTTATCGCTGAAGTATTCCGTAAATCAGATGTCTCGTATCCGCGATTTTGGGCAATGACGAAGGCTGAACAGGCAGACTTGATTTGGCAGACTCTGTTTATTGAGAATTCACCCATTAGTGAAGCCTGCCGCGGAGTTGTTACAACACTGAACGAGTTAGGTTTGGATGTCAGTTCACGTAAGCTACAAGACTATCGTGACTACTTCGCCGATATGACCGTCGAGGCTTTTATTGATACCGTCTTTGAACGCTCGAAAGTCTCTAAGGTGGTGATGACAAATGACCCGTTTGACCCCGCAGAGGGCCCGTCTGGCAGTCAGGGGATACCGGCGATGCCCGCTTTGAGGCGGCATTGCGGATGGATGGGCTTATCAATACCTATCAAGAGACCGGTTATGATCGCCTCCGGGATCTCGGTTATGACGTGGATCCGACGCTCTCATCACAAAAGAGCTATAAAGAGGTCCGTCGATTTTTAGAGACATGGATCCGACGGATGAACCCAAAATATATGGCTGTCTCCCTTCCGCCGGACTTCCAGTATCCTGATGCTGGTATTTTGGGAAGGCTGTTTGATAACTGTATATTACCCATCTCTCGCGAGTTCAATGTGCCCTTCGCGTTGATGATCGGCGTGAAGCGTGCGGTTAACCCGCAACTCCAGATGGCTGGAGACGGAAGTGCTCAAGCGGATTTGTCCAATTTAGAGACGCTACTACGCGAGCACCCTGATAATAAGTTTCTCGTTACGCTCCTGTCGCGTGAAAATCAACACGAACTATGTGTCATCGGACGGAAGTTCAAAAATCTGATGATATTTGGATGTTGGTGGTTTATGAACAATCCGAGCATCATTGAAGAAATCACGCAAGAACGAATTGAGCTACTCGGTCTGAGTGTTATTCCTCAGCATTCGGATGCCCGAATTTTGGATCAACTCGTGTACAAGTGGAAACACTCACGGCAAATTATCGCCGACGTTTTGGCGGAAAAATACCAGACGCTTTTTGATGTCGGATGGACGCTCACCACATCCGAGATTGAGCGGGATGTTAGCAACCTATTTGGCGGGAACTTCGATCAGTTTTTAAATGGAAGTTAGCAGCAACACGGGATCGTTTTGCACTTCGGGCACCCCTTTGCATAGATATGTGCAGCATCTTCCAAATCAATACCGAGTAGGCTCGCCAACGTGACAAGCCATGCAAACACATCAGCGAATTCCTCACGCAGCCGCGCTATATCCCGGGGGTGTTTCCGAATCTCCTTTGCGAGTTCCCCAACTTCTTCGACGAACCACGTGAAGGTGAGTGGGATACCACGTTCGGCATCTCGCGTGGAATAGATGGCTTCAATCTGTTTTTGAAAGGATTTCTCTCACACTCCCAGGTTTCCTTTAGGCGGGGGCCATCCCCGTAACGCTCGTGCTGATGTGAAAAAAGATTTAACAAAAGGGTATGTGTTGTGGTATAATTATTGTATCAAGTTTGGCAAGCATTGTGAGCATAGCGTCTCTGCTATGTGCTTGCCTCCCACTGTTCAGGGGGATAAAACACTTGCTACTTGAGAGACCATGATAAGAACACATAAAATAGCCTTACGTCCCAACCGTGTGCAAACTGCGTGGTTTTACCAGCAATGCGGGTATGCTAGGTTCGCTTATAACGCTGCGTTGGCTGATTTTAAGACAGCGCTCGCATCAGATAATTTTCTGTCGCTGTATGACCTGAATAAAAGGTTTAATCAGCGAAAGCAAGCTTATGATTGGACGAAAGCGCAAGACCAGCGTGCGGCGATGTATGGCGTGCACCATCTGGGGCGTGCGATAGACAACTGGAAGGCGAAGCGTGCGAAGTTTCCGAAGTTCAAAAAACGCGGATGCAAGCACGCTTACACAACAGACGAACAATCTGTTAGGTTTGCTCATAACCGTATCAAGTTTCCGAAAATCGGGTGGATACGGGCTTATGAACAATTGCGATTTGTCGGTAAAATCGTTGCCGTCACTATATCAAGGACAGCGCATCGTTGGTTTGCGTCCGTGTCCGTGGAAGTGGAGAACACCGAAGTTGTTGACATATCAACACACCCCACACTCGGCATAGACGTAGGGATCAACACCCTCGCTACCCTGGATACAGGCACGACATACCCAAGCCCAAGACCCCTAAAACGATATGAGCGGAAGTTAGCCAGAGCCCAACGCAAGCTAAGCCGAAAAGTGTTCCTGTCCCAAAATTGGTATAAGCAGAAACGAATAGTGGAACGACTCCACTATCGCATCGCTTGTATCCGAACAGACGCACACCATAAAGCAACCACCGAGATTGTCTCGGCTGCCAGCAAGATTGGGATTGAGACGCTGCAGGTCACGAACTTACTCAAGAACCATAAACTCGCCAAAGCAGTATCCGACTCAGCCTTAGGCGGGTTCCTGGAGAAACTCAAGACCAAAGCACAAGCACGGGGCATTCCCATTATCCAAGCCGACAGGTTTTTCGCAAGTTCCAAGACCTGTAGCACCTGTGGACATAAGAAAATCGACTTCACACTGTCGGATAGAACCTATCACTGTCAGCACTGCGGTATCTCTATAGATAGAGACGTTAACGCCGCTATCAACTTAAAACACGTCGCGGTGGGATACACCGAGACATAAAACGCTTGTGGAGTGTCTGTAAGTCCTCCACAGCGGAGGCACGACATAAAGAAACAAGAATCCCACGCCGAAAGGCACGGGAGTATCAAAGTTTTGGATTGTCATACGACTCCTTTTTGTGTATAATCGTGCTGGAAGTGGCACTGAACTGAGAACAAATTTGGGCTGATGGAGAGGAGTTACACTAATGATAGGGATATCTTACCACGCTGGTGGCATGAAAGACCTACCCCTACACGAAGTTATCACGATTCTGGCTGATACCGGTTATGATGCGATTGAGATGATGTGCGGGCCAGAAGCACACATTCCGTCCGGTGAAGTTACGGATGGGCTGCTCAAAGAAGTTAAAACCGCAACAGATGACCATGGATTGAAGGTCTCTGTCGTTAATCCGTTTGCAGGCCCCGGTTTGTATCAATTAGCGTTAGAAGACCAGCAACGAGCCATTGACCACTATGCCCTTCTCCAAGATGTCGCGGTAGCACTTGGCGCGCCCGGCGTTAATTTTCTCACTGGCTATGGCAGCGATAAAGGGGACACCTTCGCGTGGCGACTCCTCGTTAATGTTCTCAAGCCGATCTGCCGACGGGCTGAAGAAATCGGCGTGACGATGAACATCCATAACCATGAAGCAACAACGATTGATGCATCCTCTAAAGTTACTCTACTGATAGAACACGTAGGTTCTGACGCGCTAAAGGCACTCAATGACATTACCAACTTTTACCATCTCGGCGAAGATATTGCTGAAGTAACCGAAAAGCTGGGACCGCTCACTGCTCACTGTCACGTCAAAGGGGTGACCGGAATGTATCCGTATAGTACTTTCCTCATTCCGGGTGAAGCAGGAGACGCGTTGGATTTCCGAACATTTGCAGAGAGTTTGGGAAAGACCGGTTACGATAAGTATATCTCAGTGGAAACGTTTCCACACATGCGGATGCAGAAAGCACAGATCGCTTATGACATGATGGTGCGGACGCTGGAAGATTTGGGCTTAAGATAAATACAAAGAGCGCGGTTACAGGACGCGCCGACGTATTAAAACCTACTGCGCCAATAATGCCTTGATGCCGGGCCAATCGCGCCACATATCCTCGTTGGGAGGTTCCTCCTGCGTTTCCTCCAATTCGGCCTTGCGGAAGTCATAGAGCACTGCCTGCCGGATTTGCTGTGAATAGTTGTGCCCGGCAGCATGCCCGATCCGATGGTGCCAGAAGACAACATCACCGGCATTTCCATAACACTCAACACCAGGCGTGCTGCTGATACGTTCTCGGTCGATGTCGTATTGCGGTGTCGGCTCATTTTTGTATTGGGAGTGGTAATCGTAATAGAAAATCCGATGGCTCCCCGGCCAGACTGTAAATCCACCGCCTCCTGAGGGCACATCGTCAATATAGCCGACTGCGCCGAGATGGAACGGATGTGCGTCAACGTGGCACCCGATGGACTTCTTTGGGACATCCCCATAGGGGAGCGTACAATAGATACCGCGCACCCGCTCAGGCCGCATCAGACTCCCTTCTCCCAAAAACTGCTCTGCCATACGCCAGACGTTCGGATCTGTAGCAAGAAGTTTGACCATCCAATCTTCGCCCCCGGGCTCACGAAAATTCCACCGAAATCCACGACGATTATTGCTCTTATCAAGGTTTTCTTCTTCCGGTGTGAAGGGACCAACCCACGTCTCAGGATCCTCACGTTTGCGTCCTTCCGGCGCCCCATCCCATAGCCTGGCCCGTGCCCGCTCCATCAATTTTGGGTCAAGGACGTTTCGTTTTATCAAATACCCTTGATTCTTGAAAAATTCTATGTCTTCGCGTGTAAGTTCAACCATTATCATGCATCCTTTTTCGTTGCAATTACCTTATAACGTAGTATTGAACCTGACTGCTCCCATCCAATTTTGAAAATTTTACTGGAATTTAACAATTTTTTCAAGGAAAAGATAATCATGGTAGATTTTAAAATTATAGAGCATGTCATATCGCTATACCTAAACGCACCCCTGCAAAAGCGAGTTCGCCGAGGCCCGAAGACCTCGGCGAACAAGAGGCAAGGAACCTACGCTGTAAGCTCCAACAGAACTCATGAATCTACAAAATACATCAATCTATTCTTGTGTTTTCACATCGCCCCAGGTCGTCGTGAGCTTGCCCGCAGCGTTGACGTTGCCCCGAAGATGCGTGGTGCGCAAAGTGGTGCGCGTGCCATCTAAGGAAACGTCTTCTATCTGGTAATAGTAGACGACGTTGGGTTTCGCGGAGGCATCCGTCCAGGTATAGACGTGCTTTTCAGCCGTTGTGCCGTGTCCGGGGATGATGCCTTTGCTGTTGACGACTGTGAACGTTCCGGTCTTTGTTTCACTGCGCAGTATATTGAAACCTGCGTTGTTGAGTTCGGACTCGGTGGTCCAGTGGATGACGACTTGACCGGTGGCGGTGTCTCGTGCTGGGCGGAAGCTTGCCAGGGAGACGGGCAGGGGTCCCCCGCCGTGATGCCCTGGTGTGCCGACATCGTTTCTATCGCCGTAATAGGTTGTTTCGCTATAGCCTTCTGCGGAGCGCCCCGTATTCTGTGCGGAGATCCACCCGCTCAGCATCATGCCATCAGCAGCCATGTCATCCTCGTATCTACGTATGATAGACGCGCGATGCCCATCGCTGTTGATACCCATCGGCAGGGCCCAAGCAGGCGTATCGTTTGTGCGGCGATTCCCGTCGGTGTTGCCGACTTCGTCAACCACCTTTTTGTCCTTATCTGTGAGTTTCAGATAGAAACCCGTAGCACTCAGGACTGTATCAGTGCGCGCTTCCATGTCCAGCTCGCTGCGATGTGATGTCCAGAGGTCTATCGTGCGAGTATCCGGGAAATGGTCTCTGCCTGAGTTAGAACCACTGGTGGAAACAATCAATACCGTCTGATTCGGTGCGAGGGTAACGGCACCGAGCGTGATCGTGGCGTTCTGACGGGCATCTAAGTTCTCATCGCGTGCGTTCTGTATCTCCAGTTGCCAGCCGTTCAGGTTCACACCCTGCGTCAGTGAAGAATTGTAAAGTTCTATCCACTGTGGGAGCGAACGTCTCCCCGAACCCGTGGCAAACATGATCTCAGAGATCGCGACCTCAGCATCAGAGAGATCCGCGACTTTCTCTTTCAGGGCATCGTTAGCATAGCCGGGGGTGCCGCCGTTTTCATCGGTCTTAGCAGCCGTGCGGTCATAACCGATGCCCGTGAAACCCACTTTCGCCCAGTGCTTCTCGCCTATACCCGTGTTCTTACCATTCCGTTTATAGACGAGACCCGAACGGAAGTCCTCCTCCGCACCCTCAATCACATTGCTATGCCCCGCAGCCCATAACTGAAGGGGCCACACCTCTGTGTCAAACGGACCCTCCTTTTTTTCCGAGAAATAGGTGCCGCCATGATCAACAATGTGCGATGGCTGGCCTTCTTTGTCATTCGCAGTGCGAAGGATCAGGTTATATTTACCACTATTGGGCAACACGAGGTTGCTATCCACGTAATACAAGGATTGCACACCGCGTTGCACCCGGTCAGCAGCCGCCTTGTTAATCTGCACACCTGCAGCCAGATCATTCCCCGAACCCGTCGGATCCGAGTTCGCAAGCAACAGGATACCGCCCGCAGGAAGCTTCGTGCTATCGGTATCCGGGAACGAAACTAACTGCGTCTCTTTCGCAACACCATCCACCGACATCACAATATTCAGCTCCCACTTCCTGAGATTAACCTCACCGCCCGTGGTATTCAGGAGTTCAACCCAATCCTTGGCATCGCTGCTGCTATTGCCTATCTCGTTGATCAGCACCTCTTGCGACAGCACCGTCTTCGGCGGAAGCACTGGCTCAGGATACGTGCCGGGCGTGCCAAGCCGATTACCCGACAGATTCCGGCTCGGCCGCACGGAAGCTACCCACGTGCCCGCACGCTCCGGATCCCCATCATCCGTCGCATGTTCAGCGTGCCCGGTGTTATCTTCATCGAACTGCTTCAGCTTCCGATACATAGACACAAGCGGCACCGCAGCCACTGTAGACGCAGCTTCGGTGCGACCCCCCGTGCTCTTGATGTCCCAGTAGCCCGGGTTGCCCATATTGCTCACCAGATCCACACGCCCCGCATCCGTCGCAGTAGCCACAGCCGGCAGGGGGAAAACACCGCCTTGCGTAAAGTCAAACATCCACCCCGCATCCCTGAAGTCAATGTCCGCACCCGTGCGATTGTAGACTTCAATCCACTGGCAATACTTAGACCGCGCACCCAGGTAGGCATCTTTGGCAGCCATCACCTCTGTGATTTTCAAAGCACCCACCGCCGCACCCGCAGGCCCCCTAACCATAATCGTGCCTTCATTGTGGAAGAAGTCCCAGAGATCCGGCATCCCCCTATTGCTCATCACTTTGTTCGGCGTAACTGCTATCGTCTTGACGGCATCCGAAATACCCGTATCTGTCCCCGTGGCACCTACATGCACAAAGACCGCAAACCCTTTGCTTGGAATCACCAGAGGGCGCGGCGGGGGCTCCACGATGGTGATAGTGAACGGCTGGCTGACGCTCCCCGCACTGTTCGTGGCAGTGTAGGTAAACTGAGTCGCGTCTATCACAGCTGTAGGAGTGCCACTCAGCAACCGAGTCGCTGCATCAAATAGCAGCCCCGCAGGTAAAACCCCTGTCAGCGTGTAAGTCACGCCCGTCCCCGATGTTACCGCCGGCAATATTTCACGCACTGCCGTCCCCACAGTGTATGTCTGTGCGGGAACAGCTGGTAACACAGGCACATCTGGTACGGGGGGATTGACGGTGATACTGAACGTCTGGCTGACACTCCCCGCACTGTTCGTGGCAGTGTAGGTAAACTGCGTTGCGTCCATCGCAGCTGTAGGAGTGCCACTCAGCAACCGAGTCCCCGCAGTAAACACAAGACCATTCCAAGCCGCCGGTGCCAGTGTGTAAGTCACGCCCGTCCCCGATGTTGCCATCGGCAATATTTCACGCACCGCCGTCCCCGCACGGAACGCTTTATTTGCAAGCTCCGGTAAGGTAGGCGCAACAGGCGGCGCGCCAACTGTGATAGTGAATATCAGCACGGCTGTAGCCCCAGTTTGATCCGCCACCGTGTAGGTATACTGCTTTGCGTCCATTACAGCTGCGGGGGTGCCACTCAGCACACGAGTCCCAGGCGTAAACGCCAGACCCGTCGGTAAAGCCGGGCTGATACGATACGTCAGCGTATCCCCTATATTCGCAGGCGTGGCCATCGGCAACGTCATAACCTGCATCGCCACACCCGCAGTCAGCGACATCGGGCTAATCAAGCCAGTGAACACAGGGGCAGTTCCCCCTACGCGGCCCACTTGTGCTGACGTTGTGCCAATCGCTCCTGCGGGGATATCCCCCACCATTTTCTTGCGGACTTGCACGGTGATAGTGGTGCCGGGGGTGCCGGGTATCTCTAAGGGGTGTGCGGTGACATCCGTCCAAGTGGTGCCAGCATCGGTGCTATATTCATAGCCGGTCCTCCCTTCGTCCCAAGCCACGGTGATGCTCCCGGGTCCAGGGCCTGCTCTCAGGTTTGTGGGTGCTGCGGGAACCGTTGGGTCTGTGGGGACTATTGGGTCTGGCACTGGCGTTCCCCGCTGAGCAGCAGAAGGCGTGCCCGCAGGCGTATTGCCCGATCGGGCTACACGGATACGCACGGATATCTCCGTGCCCGCAGTCCCCGTCAGTTCTAACGGGTAGGTGCCAACAGCCGTCCACGCACCCCCATCTCGGCTATACTCAAAACCAGAGGTAGAACCGCTATCCCACGTCACCGTTACCTTCCCTACACCCGCTGCTACCGAAACACCTGTTGGGGCGGCCGGCGGTGCAGGTGTCTGTGGGGGTGGCTGTTGTGACGTTGCCGTTGGGGTTCCTGTCACAGCGGCAGAAGCGGTGCCTGCAGGGACATTCCCTACGGCTGCTACACGGATACGCACGGAGATAGGGGTACCGTTAGGGCCCGTTAGCTCTAACGGGTAGGTAGCGACAGCCGTCCACGCACCACTATCTCTGCTATACTCATACCCAGTCGACGAACCCCCAGTCCAAGTTACCGTTATCTTGCCAACCCCCGCTGCTACCGAAACCCCTGTTGGGGCAGCCGGCGGTGCAGGTGTCTGTCGGGGCGGCTGCTGCGGCGTTGCCGTCGGCGTTCCCCGCTGCGCTGCAGAAGGGGTGCCCGCAGGCGTATTGCCCGATCGGGCTACACGGATACGCACGGATATCTCCGTGCCCGCAGTCCCCGTCAGCTCTAACGGGTAGGTGCCAACAGCCGTCCACGCACCCCCATCTCGGCTATACTCAAAACCAGAGGTAGAACCGCTATCCCACGTCACCGTTACCTTGCCAACACCCGAAACTACCGAAACACCTGTTGGAGCCGCAGGAGCAGGGGGAGGCGTTGGCGTTCCCCGCTGAGCAGCAGAAGGCGTGCCCGCAGGCGTATTGCCCGATCGGGCTACACGGATACGCACGGATATCTCCGTGCCCGCAGTCCCCGTCAGTTCTAACGGGTAGGTGCCAACAGCCGTCCACGCACCCCCATCTCGGCTATACTCAAAACCAGAGGTAGAACCATTACTCCACGTCACCGTTATCTTGCCAACACCCGAAACTACCGAAACACCTGTTGGAGCCGCAGGAGCGGGGGGCGCTGTTGGTGTCCCCGACACAGCGGCAGAAGGCGTGCCCGCAGGCGTATTACCCGATCGGGCTACACGGATACGCACGGAGATAGGCGTGCCCGCAGAACCCGTTAGCTCTAACGGGTATGTAGCGACAGCAGCCCACGCACCACTATCCTTGCTATATTCAAACCCCGAGGTAGAACCATTAGCCCACGTCACCGTTATCTTCCCAACACCCGCTGTGGCCACAACACCCGACGGGGCAGCCGGCGGAGCCGCTGCATTCACAACTAACGTAAAAGTGGTAGTAGCATCGGTATCAGCTGAATGACTGCCACCATCCACCGCAGTATACGTAAGCGTAACTGCGGCGGCGGCTGTAGTAGGCGTGCCAGCAAGCGTCCGACTCGACCCTGTGAAGGTTAACCCGTCGGGAATATCTCCCGTCAGTGTATACGTCGTCGTATCGCCGTCCTCTTGTGTTGCGGCTGGCAACACAAGACTGAAACGCTGCCCTACCGTGGCGACTTGCTGAGAGGGCGCTATACTGCTACTAAACTCAGGCGGAGAATGCACGGTGATATTAAACGTCTGTGTAATTGCAGTCTCACCCGATGCCGAGGCAGTGAACGTATACGCTGTGGTTGCCATGCCTGCCGAGGGGCGCCCAGCGATGGTTGTGAGACCCAAGAAGGGAAGAAAGATCACGCCAGTCGGGAGGTCAGGCTTTAGCGCGTAAGTTATCCCAGAGGCACCCCGAGCCCCGCTCAAAGCTGTGTTGACCCTGGAACCTTTCGTCCATTCTAAATCGGACTGTGTAGAAGCCCATCTAAATCCAGGTAGGACAGTGATATGAAACGTCTGCGTAATTGGGGTCTCACCCTGGATTGAAGCAGTGAGGGTATACAATGTTTTTGCCTTGACTGCTGTGGGAGTCCCTGTGAGTTCAGGAGGGCCCAAGGGTGTAGTAAAGCTCACACCCGTAGGGAGGGCAGGCGATAGAGAGACAGCATTGAAACCCTGATTAGGGAATGGCAGGGTTACAGAGACACTCTCCCCTTTATAGAATACTAAATCGGATTGTTTCCGATTCCATGTAAGTTGAGCCTCTGCAGTAGGTGGCACCAGCAGCGAGGCAACTGTAAACAAGATTATTATACTTAAGGAAAATGTGAGTTTATGTGACGACATGATTTATTTTCTCCTCAAAGAAACGATGGTTTGGATACGCTTGTGAACTTATGGGGGCTTCTAAAGGCCCGGGTGTCTGGCACAGCCTAACGGGAGGCACAGCCTAACAGGAAACCATGCTACGGAAGATGCACAGCCTAACAGGCTATGCTACGAAAGGCTATGCTACGAACAGGAGGCACAGCCTAAAGGAAACCATGCTACAACAGCCTATTCTACAACAGCCTATGCTACGAAGGGGTTAGGGCGGGCGCGAAGATAGCAGAACAGCAAGATAGAAACACACGGGGAGTGAAAAGCAACCCGAGCGGAAGCCGCGAATAAGAGGTATTCGCGGTAGGTTTATTCGAAATAACAGGAGTAGACTTACCTGGAGAGGGACTCGGAGAAGAGAACGAGGATTGTGTGTCGTTAACTTATGGTTAAATCTGGGGGGGGGGGGGGGTAATAACGCATAGTTAATAACATCGATACACGAACGAAAAACGCGAAGCAGCGAAACCCACACACGGCACAAGAGACCCCTCGCATCGTTTCGCTTCGCACTGCTTTTACTGCAAAATTAACAACTCGGTTAGCCATCGCTGTTCGCTGTCCTTAACGTTGCCCCCTGCTTACGGGTTTTATTCCTCTCCCCTTGCTTGCGGGGGGTCGGGGGGGGGTGTTCCCCTCCCTCTGCTTTCGGGGTTTTATTGCTCTCCCCCTGCTTGCGGGCGGTCGGGGCGGTGTTCCTCTGCCCTTGTTTGCGGGGGTTATTCCTCTCCCCCTGCTTGCGGTCGGTCGGGGCGGTGTTCCCCTAAGGAATATCAATTATACACCATCTGAACCCTAAATGTCAATATTTTCTGTGTGCATTCTCGTGCTGCGTTTGAAAGGAAACCTCGCCTACCGTAGTTATTATCCGCCTGCTTTAACTTCTCGCCGCCGTGGATGGAGTACAAACTCCGTATATCCGTTCGGGAGTTCACACCCTTTAAAAACCAAGTCTAAAGCCGCTTGGAATGCGACACTCTCGTCGTAATTCGGTGCCATGTCCTGATAATTCGGATCTCCAGCGTTCTGTTCGTCAACGATCCTCGCCATCCGCTGGAACGTCTCGGTTACCTGCTCTGCCGTAAGGATTCCGTGATGCAGCCAATTGGCAATATGTTGACTCGAAATCCGTAGCGTCGCCCGATCCTCCATCAAACCGACATTGCTAATATCCGGTATTTTTGAGCAGCCGATACCTTGATCGATCCATCGGACGACATATCCTAAGATGCCTTGGGCGTTATTGTCCAGCTCACGCTGAATCTCATCGGTTCGCAACACGCGTTCTGCTAACAGCGGGGGGGTGAGGAGGGCCATGATGCTGGCACGCTGTCTCGCTGCCAATTCTTTTATCCAATTGCCAACGTTCACCCGATGGTAGTGCATAGCATGTAGCGTTGCGGCAGTTGGCGAGGGTACCCATGCGGTCGTCGCGCCTGCCAAGGGGTGATTTACCTTCGTTTCGACCATCTCAGCCATCTGATCAGGTTTCGTCCACATGCCTTTGCCGATTTGTGCGGTGCCAAGTAACGCAGTCTCCATACCGATATCGACGTTCCAATCCTCATAAGCGAGCATCCAGGGGGCATCGCGAATTTCCATTTTGGGGATCATCGCGCCCGCCTCCATGCTCGTATGGATTTCGTCGCCGGTCCTATCCAAGAACCCGGTGTTAATAAAGACGAGTCGCTCCCGTGCCACACGAATCGCCTCTTTGAGATTGACAGTCGTCCGCCGTTCCTCATCCATAATCCCGATTTTAATAGTATTCGTTGGAAGTCCCAGTGCCGACTCTATCCACTCAAACATCCGAATTGTCATATCCACTTCTTCGGGCCCGTGGAACTTCGGTTTAACGATGTAGATACTCCCAGTTTTGCTGTTCGCGAGGTGTCCTTCCCCCTGGATGTCATGCATTGCGGCGAAAGAGGTTACCATCGCATCAAGGATACCTTCTGGAACTTCTTCACCATCGACAGTTGTGACGGCATCGGTGTACATGTGGAGTCCAACGTTCCGAATCAGGAGAAGGCTTCTACCAGGCAATGTCAATTCGCTGCCATTAGGGGCAGTAAAGGTTTTGTCAGGCGCGAGGCGACGGGTCAGTATCTCGCCGTTTTTCTCGAACGTCGCCTCAAGCGTCCCTTTCATAATTCCGTTCCAGTTGCTATAGACACGCACCTTATCCGCAGCATCTACAGCAGCAACAGAATCCTCACAATCTTGGATCGTCGTGATTGCCGACTCAAGAATAACGTCGTAGACACCGGCAGGATGTTCCTTTCCAACGGGATGCTCTCTGTCCATTCGGATTTCAATATGGAGTCCGTGGTTTCGTAGCAGGATCGCAGTGAGTTCGCCTCCATCTGCCGTAAAGCCGACGAATTTGGAAGGATCCGCTAAGCCGACTTGGCTGCCATCATTGAGTGTAGCGCATAACCGTTGCTCGTCACCAACAGATTTGAGGGAAAATTGGGTAACGTCAGAGAAACTCCCGGCTTCCAGGCCTGTCATCTCATCTAAAAAATTCTCAGTGTAGGCGATGACCTTCTGGCCTCGAACGGGATTATAGGAGGAACTTCGGGTTGCGCCACCAGATTCATCAATCACATCGGTCCCGTAGAGGGCATCGTAGAGGCTTCCCCAGCGTGCGTTTGCTGCGTTCAAGGCATAACGCGCATTATCGGTAGGGACAACCAGTTGCGGCCCTGAGATGAGCGAAATCTCTGTGTCAACGTCCTCGGTAATCACAGTAAAATCCCGTCCCTCAGGGAGCAGATAACCGATGTCGGTAAGAAACACCTTATATGCCTCAGGGTCAATCGGTTCACCTCTCCGCACCAGATGCCAGGCATCAATCTGCCGCTGGAGGGCATCGCGTTTGTCTAAGAGTGCCCTATTTTCTGGTGCGAACGCTGCCACGATGTCACCAAACGCCTTCCAGAAGGCATCGGCTTCTATTCCGGTACCGGGCGCGATCTCATCCCTTACCAATACATACAAATCTTCATCTATTCTGAGGTTCCCAATTCCAATTCGGTTTCCCATACGCACTTCTCCATTGCAAGGGGCTGCGAGGTATATTGCTTGTAGGCTTCCCATACGATAACAAACAATGTCTTAACTTCCAACTATCATAACAATAGGGCTCTAATCTGTCAATTCTTTTTTTTATGGTCAGCAATTAGCAGTTAGCAATTGCCGATTAGCAAGCAATCTATAAAACTTTGCGGAATATCCGATACAACTGATATAATAAACACAGAATTAATTCATCAACCCGCAATTGAAAACCAACTAAAAAGGAATAGATGATACATGAAAATTGGAATTATAGGTTGTGGAACAATTAGCAGTGCCTATTTTGAAGGCGCACGAAAAACTGACATCTTGGAAATCAAAGCCTGTGCGGATCTCCGAATGGCCGCGGCACAGACACAAGCCGAGAAATACAACTGCCAGGCATACACAGTGGACCAACTGCTCACAGACAATGAGATCGAGCTTGTGGTGAATCTCACGATTCCGAGAGCGCATGTGGATGTCGGTCTCCACGTCTTAGAAGCAGGAAAACACGTCTACAGTGAAAAACCGCTCGGTGTAGATATCGCAACAGCGAGACAGCTCATTGATTCCGCAGCGGAGAAAGGGTTACGCGTCGGTTCTGCCCCCGATACCTTCCTCGGCGCAGGTATCCAGACCTCGCGGCAAGTATTGGATGCTGGAAAGATTGGACGACCCATCGCTGGCACTGCCTTCATGTGCGGGCATGGCCCCGAAAGTTGGCATCCGAACCCCGCTTTCTACTACGACATCGGTGGGGGACCGATGCTAGATATGGGCCCTTATTACGTGACAGCCCTCGTCAATATCCTCGGGCCTGTTAAGCGCGTCGCAGCAATAACAACCAAGGGATTTGAGGAACGCGTTGCAACGAGCCAACCCTTGAACGGCATGCGCATCCCCGTCGAAATCACGACCCACCTCACCGGCACACTTGAATTTCAGAACGACACAATTATCACAATGATTATGAGTTTTGATATGTGGCGACACAGTCTGCCCTGTATAGAAATCTACGGCGAAACGGGTTCACTGCAAGTACCCGATCCAAACGGATTCAGCGGCCCTGCAAGAGTCTGTCAAGAACAGGGGGAATGGGAAGATCAAGCACTCGCTTTTCCAGATAACGCAAGGATGATTGGGGCGATTGATATGGTGTCGGCAATCAGTTCTGGACGGACACATCGGGCAAACGGTTCACTGGCGTATCATGTACTTGAGGTGATGCTCGCTTTCGATAAATCTTCGGAAACCGGCGAACACGTCGAGATAGGAAGCACGACGGAACGTCCTGATCCTGTACCACCCGGTTTAAGGGAATGGGAAATAGATTAAACTTATTGATTCTACTCCCTAATCGCAGCCTGTAAGGTATCTCTGTCTACCCACGCCGCACAAACGCCCTCCTGATACAAGACGGGTAGGTATGCCCAGATTGTCGCGACGATGCCCACACCGGTGGCGATACTCACCGCTCACGCAGAATCGTTATCAGTATCCAGAGGCGGCTCAACGCCTAAGCAATTCACTGCTTTTGAGATACCGATACAGGTCACTATCCGTTGTTAAGATGAGTTTCGTACGCTCGTTAGTCGTCTGACGATAGGTTTCCAGGGTCTGGATAAAGGCGAAAAATTCAGGGTCTTGACCGTGTGCTTCCGCATAAATCTGAATGGCTTGCGCGTCTGCGTTCCCCTTAATCTGCTCGGCTGCCTTATAGGCTTCAGACTGGATCCGCTCTAACTCCTTTTGCTTCTGCCCCATGATGTCGGCGGCTTCGCCTTCACCTTCTGACTTGTACTTCTCAGAAATCCGTTGACGTTCCGAAATCATTTGGTCAAAGACTTTCGTGCGGACCTCATCTACATAGTTAATGCGTTTTATCCGAACATCAACGAGTTCAACGCCGAATTGTGGGACGGTTTCCTGAACCTTTTCGAGAATCATCCGTGTAATCCGCTCTCTACCAATCTGAATCTCTTCCAACGGTTCGCCGGCTTGCCCCTCCTCATCTTCAAGCCCTTCCATATCCAGACTTAAGGCCCGATTTGAATCCCGCACGACTTCAATGAGGAGCTGCGCCGTCACTAAATCGCGCGCCGCAGAATCAATAATGTCATCCAAGCGAGATTGAGCAAACTCCTCTGTGCCAAGAGCCTGATAGAACTTGAGAGCATCTACAATACGCCAGCGTGCCGTGGTATCCAACCAGATGAATCTCTTGTCCTTTGTCGGAATCTGATTCGGCGAACCATCCCATTCAAGCACACGCTTCTCGAAACGGTGCACCTGCTGAATAAATGGGGTTTTCACTTTCAAACCGGCAGTAACGATAGGTTGCCCAATAGGGCGACCAAACTCGGTAATGACGACCTGCTCACCTTCATAGACGACGTAGAACACCCCTAAAGCGAGAGGAACTGCCAGAACGACAACAATCAAGGGTATAAAAGCTGTTTTCGGCTTCATCAAAAGACTCCTTATTCTTTGAGTTGCAAAATTGGGATAGGCGTGTTGGCATTACCATCAATGACATAAATCTCTTTCACCTGGGGTAACACCTCCCGCATCGCTTCCAGATAGAGTCGACGCCGGGTAACCTCTTTCGCCTTTTGATACTCCGAACGGATCGCCTTGAACCGATCGGCATCTCCTTGCGCTTCGTTAACCCGTTTCAGTGCGTAACCCTGCGCCTCCGAAATTTTCTGTGCTGCTACGCCTGTCGCTTTCGGCACGGATTGGTTATAATCCCGCCACGCCTCGTTGATCAATCGCTCTTTCTCCTGTTTCGCCTCGTTAACGGCGTTAAAGGCAGATTTCACCGATTCCGGTGGATTCACATCCTGCAAAGTCACCGTTGCCACATCTAATCCCGTCTCGTAGAGATCCAACAATCGTTGAAGATGTTCCTCAACCTCTGCAGCGATTTCAATACGCCCCACAGTCAAAACTTCAGTCACAGTCCGATCACCAACGACTCGGCTCATCACCGATTCCGAGAGGTCGCGTAAAGCCCGTTGCGGATTTCTCACAGAAAACAGGAAACTCTTTGGATCCTTGATTTTATACTGAACCACCCATTCGACATCCGCGATACTCAGGTCACCCGTCAGCAGCAGGGATTCTTCCGAGTAATCACGCGTGTCATACTGCGTCCGAATCCCTGCTCTCAACGTCCGAAACCCGAATTCTTCTTTAAAGACCTTGCGGACCGGGACGCTAATAGCTCTCTCAATACCGAGCGGTAGCTTGAAGTGGAGCCCAGGCTCGGCTTGCCGGACAGATTTGCCGAACATCAGGACAACGGCGATCTCATCTGCCTCAACGATATAAAAACTGGTAGCCAAACATACCAATAGGATTAGCCCCACAATCACATACAAAACCCGCTTCGGCGTGACGAGACGCGTGTAGGGTGGCCGTGTAATTAATTCATGGAATTCCTGCACAAGCACTCTCCTTTCTTGTACCATTTCTCAGAATTTACATTGCTTTTATAGGGATAAGCCTACACAGGAAACCAACGGTTTCCTATGCTACACTTGGGGTATTTGCGTGAGAAACCTATTCAAGCATTCTCAGTCAGAAAAGGTATTATTTCTATCTTTGACAACGTTTAAGGAATGACACCACAAGCCACGTATACAATAATAATGCATCTGAGCGATGCAGTCAAGGAAAGATTAAATTGGGAGATGCATTTATGGGCCAGAAGGGAGAACCGGGGGCGGACGATTGCTCAGGGTAGACCCGATAGAGATGTTGCTTGAGGTAGACATTAATTTCAGGTTATAATTCCTTCGATAATTTGCTATAGCGACCACGTTTGCTATTGACGAAATCCAATAAAATCTGATCCCGTGCCGTTCGGAAAACGCCCTACCGGGCCTGATAGTCAAAAACCAAGCGAAATATGAAAAACTTGACAACCATGTAAAAATATGTAAAAATTGAAGCTGTATCTGCGTAGAGATTGCCAGATACACCCGCGGAAACCCTCTTCGCTATAGGAGAGCGGTCAAAGGAAACATCCCCAGGGAAGCCTGTCAAATGCGGTGTCGGCATAAACGTTGCCCCGCCCCTGAATAACGTCTGTCTAAGAAAAACCGACGCAAAAACACAAGAGAAATCACACGATTTATTGTTATCCTCCGATCTGGCTGGCGCTGGTGGCTGAAACACGCAATGACTATTACCCACGCCACTTTCACATCGAGAAGGTACTGCTTTAAACAACACGTTTTTGGCCCGATAGGATATTATATGCCTATAGATTAAGAAGCGTGATCAGAAATTTGAGATATTGCAGTAGGTGCTTCCAACCATGGACACGCAGAAAACCGTGCTTATTGTAGACACCGATCGGATAGCGCGTGAACTTGTCTGCGAAACGTTAGCAGGCAAAGGGCTACGTCTCGTTGTTACAGGCAATATGTATCAGGCATTTTATCATATTGAACATCTGAAGGTAGATATCCTTATTGCACAATTGAAAGCAAGACGGATTGACGGATTAGCCCTGTTAGAGGCAGCGATACAGCATCATCCAGATGTCGGTGTAATTTTTATTACAGAACCAAACATCTTAGAAACTGATATCGGTATCAGAGCTATGCTCACCTACAAAGACACCTATTTCCTGCCAAAACCGGTTAACCCGGTTCATCTATCGGCACTCCTACACAGAACGCTCGAAAATCAACGTCTCACGTTTGAAAATCGGCAGCTGCAATCACAAATAGATGAAAATGAAGGGCTACGCCGTTTGACCGGCAAGTCACCTGAAATCGCCAGAATCCGAGAAATGACTGCCCAAATCGCCCCGACAAAAGCGACCATAATGATTTACGGAGCACGTGGTACGGGTAAAGAATTAGTTGCTAGAGCCATCCATCACCGCAGTTTACGACACGGGCCTCTGATCGCATTTAATTGTGCAACGTTAAACGAAAACCTTGCAGAATCCGAACTCTTCGGGCATGAACGTGGCGCGTTCAGTGGAGCATATCATCAGCGAAAAGGCAGATTTGAACTTGCGCACGGCGGCACCCTATTTCTCGATGAAATTTCGCAGCTCAGCCCATCTAACCAGGCGCGCCTCTTGCGGGTACTCGAGGAACGCGAATTTGAGCGCGTCGGTGGAGACAAAACGATACAAGTTGATGTCCGCATCGTATGTGCCACAAATCACGATTTGGAGACGGCATCGAAAAAACGCGAATTTCTGCCTGACCTCTACGACCGACTTAACGTAGTCCCTATCCATCTTCCCACACTTCAGGAACGTCTCGAAGATATTCCACTTCTCGTGAAAGACTTCCTTGAAGAATTTTGCCGACAAAATAGCAAATCTCCGATACATCTGTCGACAGAGGCTATTAGAACACTGATGAAATACGAGTGGCCCGGAAATGTCCGTGAATTGAAAAATTGCATTGAGGGAATTGTTGTGATGTCAACGCAATCTATCATCCAACAGATTGACCTACCCGAACGGATCCTGAAAGCGACAGGGACAGAGTTTTCAAACCTCCCGTCAGTTCCGGATGTTTGGGAACCTGTTGAGGCAGAAAAGCAGCCCTTAAACGTGGGAGTCGGCATGTCGCTTGATGAAATTAACCGTGAAGCACTACGCGCGACTCTTAAATCCGTAGACAACAACAAAGCAAAAGCAGCAGAAATACTCAAAGTGAGCCGGCGCACGATCCAACGAAAAGCCAAAGAATATGGGTTGTTCGAAGATCAAGACCCATAGGCGAATCCTTGCTAATTGCTAACGACGACTCAAGAGTTCCTGCTTATTTGCATAAACCTGTTTGTAATAAGCTACGCGCTTCAATTGCGAAGCCGCCGCCTCGTCGATAACCACAATTGTGCGCGGATGCAGCTGTAAAACCGATGCCGGCACCTCCGCTGTAATCGGTCCCTCCAGTGCGTGAGCGATCGCCTCCGCTTTGGATTCCCCACTTGCTAACAGCAGGCACTGTTTTGCGTCCATAATTGTGCCTACCCCCATCGTAATCGCCATTTTTGGCACTGCATCAACACTACCACCAAAATGCGGCGCGTTCGCCGCCAAGGTGTTCTGTGTGAGGGTCTTGATACGGGTTCGAGAACCCAAAGAAGAGCTGGGTTCGTTAAAACCGATATGACCGTCCTTTCCAATGCCAAGTACCTGAATGTCAATACCGCCAGCATCTACGATCGCAGCTTCGTATCTGTCGCAGAATTCCTCATGGGCACGCGCAGTACTCTGCGGAATATGGCAATTCTCGGGGGGGATATTGATGGCACTAAAAAAGTGGGTCTCCATAAAGGTGTGGTAACTATACGGATGGTCGGCTGGGATTCCGACGTACTCATCCAAGTTAAAAGTTGTCACCTTGGAGAAATCAAGTCCATCTGTCTTGTGCATGCGTATCAAGGCTTTATAAAGTCCAATCGGTGTACTACCGGTGGCAAGCCCTAAAACAAGATTTGGCTTTTTCAGAAGCGCATCGCGAACGATTTTCGCTGAAACCGCCACAAGTTTTGTATAAGTAGGTTGAATGATAATTTCCATCGCTTCTGTAGGTACGCTTTCTAAGCACGTTAGGCGTTTCTATTTTAAACATCTCCAGCGATAATTCTGTCCATATCATCACTGATGCCATGCACCGTTCCTTCTGGGTTGTCTTTATCAACAGGTAGTTCTGCCGTTATATAGTCGTCGTAACCTATCCCTTCAAGTGCTGCCAGGACGGCGTTCCAATCGATTGTACAATCCTCAATGAGATAAGTGAACCTATGTTCGGTAGAGTTAAAACCTTTGACATGTACTTTAGCAATACGATTTCCAAGCGAACGGATCCAGTGTTGGGGGTACCCGTATAAGACAATATTGCCGACATCAAAATAGGCGGTTATTGTATCGCTCTCAAATTCATCAAGATACTGACAAAATTCTATCGGGCTGAGCAGAAATTTATTCCAAACGTTTTCAAGGGCAATCGCGATGCCCTGCTCTGCTGCCTCCGGAATCAACTTACGAATTTCCACCTGCGAACGCTCATACGCTTCCTCATAACTCGTTCTATCATTAACAACAGCAGGAACAAGCAACACGGTGTCCGCGCCAATAGCCGATGCGGTTGCTATTGAATCAAGCATGCCTGCCCGCGATGCGGCGCGAACGTTGTTATCCGGATCAGAAAGTGGGCACGCCCAATGTTTACTGTTCATCACGCTAAACACTTCCAATTGGCATTGCGTTGCGATTTGTTTTGTTTCGTGCCGGGCGGTATCCTTTTCGAGGGTGCCGATTTCAACCCCGTCAAATCCGGCTTCCTTCGCGAGTTTGAACCGTGCTTCGGTTGAATCACCGGGTAATGAACCGATACATATCCCTTTTTTCATCTTTCTTCCTTTCGACTCTGTTTGTGCACTTTATTTTTGAGGGTTTTCGTTTCAGTGATGCTATGCGGCTCTCCTGCAAATACTGAATCATGGAGTCAAGCCCATGAATTGTTTTCGTTTCAGTGATGCTATGCGGCTCTCTTGGCACTGAGCACTTAGGCCAATCGTATGGGTTGGGAAACCCAACCCATACACGTGTTTCAAAAATTGGGCGGAAACATGATTGGGTTTCCGATGCGGTGCTATCTGCTGCAATCGCTTGTTTGAATGCCAGAATTGCTGGTTCAAATTGACGTTGGTTGATATAGATGAGTCCCAACTTCACCGATACCTGTAGGTTATTCGGTGCAATCTTTGCAGCCGTCTGATAGACCCTGGTAGCTTTTTCAAGATTCCGCTGTTGTCGGAATATAGTACCAAAAACCTCTAATTCTGTCAAGAAAAATCTGCTGCTTAATCCACAGAAATAGATTTGGTGCTTTCAGCAGATAAAATTCTTGACAGCCCTTCACCCTTATGCTATGTTAAAATACAATACAACAGAAAGGGATCTCAAAATGAAACGGACCGATAACCAGTCCATTTATGTGGTTGCCATCTGCGGAAGTCTACGGCGCGGGAGTACGACACACGCAGCACTCCAAGTTGCACTCTCTGCTGCAGAAGCGGCAGGTGCTAAAGTCGAATTGCTCGATCTGAGTGAATACGAACTCATTTTTCAAGGGGCTGTTGCAAGTGAGAGCGACTACCCGTCCGGGGTATTCAAGCTACGGGAGAAGGTCCAACGCGCAGACGGCATACTTCTCGGCTCACCGGAATACCATGGCAGCTTCAGCGGTGTCCTCAAAAGCGCACTCGACCTGATGGGGGTTGACGAATTTGAGAATAAAGTTATCGGACTTATCGGAGTGTCCGGCGGACGCATGGGAGCCGTAAATGCTATCTCTATGTTACGAACGGTAGGCGCTGCGCTGCACGCTTGGGTGGTCCCGAATGACGCATCAATTCCGAACTCGTCCGATGCTTTTGATACGAACGGCAATTTATGTGACGCTGAACTCAGTGAACGTGTTAAAGCCGTGGGCAAGCAGGTGACTGAATTTGCCGCGCTTCGGCACTCAACGGAAGCGCAGCATCAAGGAAAATAAGGCAAACAGAAAAAATAAATTAAATGGACACCATACACAACTGGGATGCATGGATTGGAACAGATGAAGCCGGAAAAGGCGATTATTTTGGACCACTTGTTGTCGCCGCCGTTTATGTAGACACGGCATGTCGCCAAATCCTTTCAACGCTCGGTATCACTGATGGGAAAAAGCTCTCAAACCGACGCATCCGACACCTCGCTGAACTCATGCACAATGACTATGAGAAGCATGTCGTTGTTATTGAAAAAATGCCGATTGCCTACAACGCTCTTTATAACGATCTCCGGAGGCGTGGACAAAACTTAAATCACTTACTCGCCTCGCTTCACGGAGAAGCCATCCAGACATTGGCAACTCGCGTAGGGGCGAAACATGTACTTGTTGACCAATTCTCTAAAAATGACATTATCACACAACAGTTAAAACAAACAGATGATAAACTACATCCAAGAATAGAAATAATCCAGCTGCCGAAAGCAGAACGGGACATCGCTGTTGCTGCGGCCTCTATCATTGCCCGTGACGCTTTTCTAAAACAGATGGAAGCGCTTTCTGAAAAATACGAGATGCATCTACCCAGAGGTTCATATCAAGTCGTTGATGCCGGTAAAGAATTTAGCCGACTGCATGGCAGTAATGCTTTGAGAGATGTCGCGAAACTTCACTTTAGGTTGACAGATGCTGTCCGGGCTGTGTGAGAGCACCCGCCGCCTCAAGGGGTGGGCTAATGTTTCGCCAATTTTTGAGACACGCGCACAGGGGGAGGGGTAACCTACCCCATACGATGCGCATAAGCGCTCAATGACAAGAGAGCATCGCCCCATCACTGAAACGAAAACCTTCGATTTTTTCGTGTGAGACAGATTATGGAAGAATTATTTAGCATTCACTACGCCGAAGTTGGACTTAAAGGGAAAAATAGAATATTTTTTGAAAAACGGCTGGTAAGTAATATCAAGGTTGCCCTGCGCGGCACCGGCTATGCAGAGATAGAGCGACTTCATGACAGAATTCTTGTCCGACTCGGCAAAAATGCCGATGTCCCTCAAATTAAGAAACGTCTACAACAAGTTATGGGGATTGCTTACTTTGAACTCGCTTGCGCTACGGAGAGAAATATGACAGCTATCAAAGAGACAGCCCTGCAACAAATTCACGGAAGAACTTACGAGTCTCTTAAGGTTGAAACAAGACGAACTGATAAAACTTTCCCCCTAACATCTCCGCAAATCAGTGCTGAGGTTGGCGGACATCTCATTGAGAAAACCGGGGCACGAGCAGATATGCATAACCCCGATCTCATCTGTTGGATTAAAATAACACAGAAAAATGCTTACATCTCCACAGAAAAGATGCCTGGCATCGGTGGACTGCCTGTCGGTGTGAGTGGGAAGGTGTTGGTAATGTTGTCAGGCGGGATTGATTCTCCTGTGGCTGCATGGCAAATGATCAAGCGCGGTGCGAAAGCCGTTTTTATTCACTTTTATAGCTACCCCTATACCGATAAAGCGTCGCTGGAGAAAGTGATGGAACTCACTGAAATTTTGGCAGTTTCAAATTATCGAAGCCTGGTTTACCTCGTTCCGTTTGCTGAACTTCAACAGACTATTGTTACACAGACACCGGCCCCCTTCCGCGTTGTCTTGTACCGGCGCATGATGACGCGCATCGCGGAACGAGTTGCGACGCTGGTAAACGCCGAGGCACTTGTTACAGGTGAGAGTCTTGCACAGGTCGCCTCACAGACGCTAACGAATCTTCGGACCATCGAAGCGATTGCTGATATCCCAATTCTTCGACCCCTTATTGGTGAGGATAAGGTTGAAATCATTGAAAAGGCACAACGGATCGGCACCTTTGATGTATCCACCCGCCCACACCAAGATTGTTGCTCACTCTTCGTGCCTAAACATCCTGCGACTCGCGCCTCACTCGCTGAGCTAGCAGCTGCAGAATCAGCATTAGATATAGCGGCATTGGTAGAAGGGGCATTGAACAACCTCGAAAAACAAGCAGTTGGTTAAGAAGCGGTCAGCTCGCTACGCTTTCAGCAGTCACTTAAACTGACAACCAACAACCGATAACTCCAACACAGATGGCTTCTCCGAAAATATTGCTTATTCGGCTCAGTTCCCTTGGCGACATTGTACTTACAACACCGGCTATCCGGGCTGTACGTGACAACTTTCCTAATGCCCACATTACGATGCTGACAGGGAAACAATCCGCTGATATCCTTCGTGAAAATCCATACCTCAACGAAATAATTACTTTTGACAGACTCGCCAAAGACAAGAACACTGGTGAGATGTGGCGGATTATTCACCTACTACGCGAACGTAAGTTCACTCTGGCTATTGATCTCCAACGTAAGTTTCGGACTGAGCTACTCATGTACTTCAGTGGTGCCACCCAACGAGTGGGAAAGGGTAGGCTTTGCACTGTTCGCGTCTCTGAAAAAGGGAACAAACACGCTACATCGGATTACTTTGACATCTTGCACGAGGTAGGGATTCCAGCAGAAGATCAGAAGTTAGAACTATTTCTCGCTGAATCCGAGCGGAGAGAGGCACTGCAGCGGCTCAAGACTGCGGGGATCGTTGCTGGCAGATTAAAAGTAGGCCTCTTTCCGGGAGCCAGCTGGAAACTACGACAATGGATGCCCGAACGTTTTGCTGCTATTGGGGACAGATTGGTGGAACATTTCAATGCGAACGTTTTGATTTTTGGCGGCCCCCAGGAATCTGAACTTGTGCAGAAGGTCGCGAATCTTATGGAAACGCGATCGATTCCATTTGCGGGAAATCTTCAGATTAGGCAGTTAGCGGCTTGTATTGAGCAATGCGATCTCTTTCTTACCAACGATACAGGCCCAATGCATATTGCAGCAGGAGTCGGGACTCGCACTGTATCCCTGTTCGGGCCCGGCAACCACATCCGTTTTCAGCCACTTGGGGTGGAACACCAACTCATCCGCCATGACGTCCCGTGCAGCCCTTGTAAGCAGTTCACAGATACGTGCAAAGATAATATCTGTATGAAGGGCATTGCGGTAGACGAGGTGTGGTACTCTATTTCTTGCGCCTTGGGCGAGAACCGCTAAGTAGCGCCCTTGAGGGCCTACCCGCACGCCGCTTCAAAAGCGCGCAGATGATTTTCGCCGAGCACTTTTCGGATATCCGCATCGGAATAGCCACGTTCACTCAATCCTTCCGCAATTTTGATGAATTCACCTGCATCTTTGAGTAAATCGCCACCGCCATCAAAATCGGACCCGATGCCAACATGGTCTATGCCCGCGATGTCGATAGCGTAGGCAAAATGATTAAGGAGTTGCGCGAACGCAGGCATCTTTGTCCAACCATCCAAGGTAATAAACCCAGGCACAAAGGTAATACCAATCACACCCCCATTAACCGCCAAGGCTTTCAACTGCTCGTTGGTTAAGTTCCGTGAGTGGCGGCATAAGGTCTGGCAATTGCTATGAGATGCGATGACGGGACGTGCAGAAATTTCCAGAACATCCCAAAACCCACGTTCACTGATATGGGAAACATCTACAAGCATCCCTAACTGGTTCATCGCCTTGACCAATGCCACTCCGAATTTTGTCAAACCCCCGCCCGAATCTTCCTCATCATTTCCTGTTGATGCCCACGTATTGGGATTATGGGTCAACCCGATTGAGCGAACCCCCAATAGATAAAGGGAACGGAGGACATTTAGGCTCCGTTCTACGGCTTCGCTGTTTTCAATCGCAAGGATTGCGGCGAGTTTGCCCGCCGCTTTTGCTTCGCGAATATCGTTCGCCTGTCGCGCGATACAGATATCGGCGGCATTGGCCGTTATCTCTGCATCTAACCACCCGAAAGCATCCAGAGCATAAGCAAGGTGGTTTTTCCAGGCACGTGTCACGTCAACTGCAAAAAAGGCGGCATCAATCCCCCCCCTCCGCATTTTCGGGATGTTGAGTTGGATGCCAATCGCTTCTTCCTCTGGAGGGACTGGCCCTCGCAGATAAGCAATAGTGCCCAAGGGTTGCATAGGACTTTGGCAATGCTCGTTAGCAAGGCTGATATTACCGCGGCGGATATGCGCCACCATAGCATCATTGTGTGAATCAATTACGATAGATTTTTCATGAAGTACCGAGATCGGAGTCTCCAATCGCGTTTGGCTGTTTTTCTGTTCCATAGTCCTCCGCTTTAATCCCATACGGTTTTTATGGTTCGTTCGGCGATATCGGGCGTAATTCTCAATGTCGTTGCAACAGTGTACGGTAGTTGATGTTCAGTGACATAGCCAGATAAACCGATAAGGGTCTCAGCAATCACATCCGTAGAGAGCCCAGGCGGTCGGTAGTTAATCTGTAAGCACTCCAATGCATGACGGTACTGCATCCAAGAAGGTTGAGATTGCAAGGCAGCCATCAACAGGATGCCGAGCCCCACGAGTTCCCCGTGTAAAACAGGACCGTCATTTGTCTGCGTACTTTCCGTACTCGTCTGTTTAACAGAGGTGAGATGTTTCTCAATAGCATAGACAAAATGGTGTTCGCTTCCCTCTTCGACGCGGCTGTGTCCACACAGATAACAGAGTTGAACCTCCATACAGAGTAGGTCAAGCAAAAGTTTCAGACCTGTAGGTGTGCCGCGACCAATTTCCCGTACGTTATCAAGAAGTGTTTGAAGGAGAGTCGCCCCTATGTCAATGATTTGTGGTGTAATTTGCTGGCTGGGTGGGTTCGCCCCCATTTTTTCGGCTTCTTGCCAATCCCACATCGCCGTTGCAATTGAGAGGACATCCGCAGCACCCGTCGCCCGCATCGGCACAGGCGCGCTGCACAAAAGATCCATGTCTATAATAACGGTATCCGGGGCTTTTGAAGCGAGGTAGCGAACGCACCCGTTTTCTCTAACGCCTGTAGCGTCAGTGAGAAAAGCATCCGTTGACAGGAGGGTAGGCAGCGCAACTAAGGGGAGTGCCTTTGCCGATGCGATATATTTAGCAGTGTCAATTGCCAGCCCGCCACCGATTCCATAAATCACTTCGCCGTCACACGCCTCAGCGAGCATAGCCATATACGCCTTCGTGTTCCCGTCAACATAGATAAGGTGTTTGGGATGTACGGCAATTCCATTGACAGCCGCCCATGCAGGTTCCGTTGTCAAAACGACAGCATCGCGTTTTTCGTTAATATCCGCAAGCGCGCATTTGACAATGATCGGCAGCCGTCCAACTTTGTCATAAGAACAGTTATCTTGCAACATCAGAATCCTCTAACGAGATGAGGCAACTTCACCCCAAGAACAAGAGAGCAGCCCGATTTTCAGCAGGTTCACGAACCTATACCTGCCACCGTTTTCACGTAATCACGGCTATATCCTACTAAGATTTTGAAACCACCTTCGCATTCTATCGTTTTCCTATTAACTAAAAAAAACACAAATGGAAGGGTTTTACTGAACAAATGTGGTGACTTCCTTGAATACAAAGTACGCGCGCCCTCCCCCTTTGTATTATGGATCACACTCCACGCAGACGATAGAAAAAAATGCAATTTGCAGGAAAAACGGACATAGGTAGACTTCGTGACAGAAACGAGGACCTATACTACTTTGATACACAGCTCAGGTTGTTTGCTATCGCCGACGGTATGGGCAATCACGAACGCGGTGACCTAGCGAGTAAGCTCGCTATTAAAGTTATCGAGGAATGGGCACAAACCCAGGCATTTCCACATAGCGATTTAGGCCCCATGAAGAGGCTTGACGTTTTGAGCGAACTTGCTGAGGAAGCGAATCGACGTGTCTATACTGCTTCTAAAAACCGGGGCACAGCCTGCGGTATGGGTACAACTCTGATTGCCGGTTTCGTTACCTTTAGTTACCTCGCTTATGTCCACATCGGTGATAGTCGGCTCTACGTTTTGCGCGATGGAAATCTAACACAGATAACGACAGACGACTCTTTGGTCCAAAAAATGGTCGAACAAGGCGAAATAACCCATGAAGAGGGCCGGGTTCATGAAAAGCGAAATATCATTACACAAGCGATCGGGCTTAAACCGACAGCCCCTGTCCACACCGATGCCTATCCCCTCTCCCCTGGGGACATCGTTGTGGCTTGTACAGATGGTTTGCACGATTTAATTGTGGACGACCAAGAAATCGCCAATGTGATTGTATCTGCTGCCGACCTTGAAGAAGTGTGTAATAATCTTGTTAATGCAGCGCTCGACTATGGCGGCACGGATAACGTCACAGTGCTGCTTGTAAGCGTCGATTAGTCTATACTCTGTTAATTGTCGCAATGCCCGCTGCTGAAGCAGCGAATTATTCCTCAGATGTCTCTCCTTCATACTCTCCGAAAACTAACGCACCGTCCGGGTCTATAGTTTCCTTCGATGCCCCGTCTGATAGAGATTCTAAGTGTGCAGGCATCGCTATTTCCGGCAATTCAATACGTCCGGCTTCAGCCCACAAGCGCTCAAGATTATAGTAAGCACGTCTCTCAGCAAGAAAAACATGAACGACGAAATCGACGTAGTCCAAGAGAATCCAATCCGCTTTACGTTCACCTTCTTGGTGCCAAGGACGCTGTTCCCAATTCGTTTCAAGTTCCTCAAGAACAGCTTGCGAGATCCCCTCGACCTGAATATCGGAAGCGCCACTGAAGATTGCAAAAAAGTCCGTGAAACAACCAAGCTTACGCAGGTCAAGGATAATACTGTCTTGTGCGCGTCGGCTCATCGCGGCAGAAGCCGCGGCTTTTACGATATCTAATGTGTTGTGTTTTGCCATTTAATTTTCCTTACCCTTCTCAGCTTCTGAACGAGGCATGTACATCGTCTTTGCCGCTAATTGTTAGTACTAGCAAACATCTTGTTATATGTATGCAGCGTGTTCGGATGAATCATACCCCCCTTTTGCAGAAGACGTTCAATCTGCGCCCGCGCGACGTGATGCGCTGCCTGGTCCAAATTGGTATATGCAAATTTTCTAACAACATGAGCTGCTGCATACGTGCGCATCGGTTCTGCAAAATCAGCAACGTATAGTACTTGCGAAACAAGACTCATTGATGGGTTCCCGGTTGTATGGCTCTGAATCGCTTCAAGGACTTCAAACTCGGTTACCTGAAACCGCTCCCTTGCCAGCTCCACGCCAACAAGTGAATGCAAAAGTGACGGATTCAATTTCTCAATTGGATCAAGGCGAATTCCGTAACGTTCTACTTCCCTATATAACCGCTCGGGGGCCATCCACTTTGCGCTGTCATGTAGGAGTGCAGCAAGGTTGACATGCCACACATCTGCTTTGTGAGCATGCGCTAAGTCAACTGCCATCTCTTGCACAGAGAGAACGTGTTGGAGGCGTTCCACACTTAGTTTTGCTGAGAGGTACGCTTGAATTTCAACCGACTTTGGGTGTGCGCGGAGCACTTCTAATGTAGAAGCTGCCCGATTATTTTGTGGATTTAGCGTGTTGTTAGATATCCCTTGCAAGCTCATATTACATAGACCTTTACCGTTTTAGCCGCCATCATCGTCGGGGTCCATCCCTAATTCGATAAGGAGCTCTCGCTCGGTATTCGACAATATCACACTGGGCAAGGGCGCGCGAATCGTGTACTCTTCATTCAGCCACTTAGCCAGATCCGCTGCCTTACACCGCGCACTACAGAACGGGAAATTTTTCGGTAGAGGTGCCCCTTCTTCCCACACAAAATCGTAAACTGTTCCGCATATACTGCATGTGTGCTGCATAGTTTTACATCCTCATCCTTCCAACGGGAAACGACGAGATCGGTTAATAATACAACTTATGGTCATAAATGTATGCTCGAACTGTTTCGGGCACAAGATACCGAACGGAAAGCCCTTTCCTAATCCGTTCACGAATTACTGTGGCAGATATATCAACGCCAGTTATTGGAAAGGTTGGAACTCTATTGCGTATTTCAGGCGGCACCCGATCCAGATCGTAACTCGGACGTGTTGTTGCAATCATAGCGCATCGCGCTAACACTTCATCAAAATTTTTCCAGATTTTATACTCGATAAGCGAATCAGCCCCAATAATCCAGCCGAGTTCACAAGTGTTTCCGTAAAATTTCTCAAGGGCTTTCAAGGTATCAATCGTGTACGACGGGCCTTCGCGATCTAATTCAATGCGTGACACTTCAAAATTCGGGTTTTCCGCGATCGCCAGAAGTACCATCTGGTACCGGTGTTCGGGTGCAATGATATCAGCATCAGAAACCTTGTGAGGCGGTCTCGCAGAAGGAATAAACAGGATTTTATCGTAGCCCAGTCCTGTCCGAACCTGTTCAGCACTTAGCAAGTGCGCGTAATGGATCGGATTGAAGGTCCCACCCATCACAGCAATTCTTTTACTCGTATTCAGCATCAGAATGTCCCGCGGCTCCTAACTCAGTTCAGTAAACCCAAC
This sequence comes from Candidatus Poribacteria bacterium, assembly GCA_965202725.1. Taxonomy (GTDB): domain Bacteria; phylum Poribacteria; class WGA-4E; order WGA-4E; family WGA-3G; genus WGA-3G. The sequence continues at coordinate 9,631 of OZ241845.1, read as the reverse complement.
ATTCTACTATCCTGCTTTTAAAGTATACAAGTTTACACGAGAGAAATCAACGGAAAAATTGTGTAGTGTTAACTTCCCCGGACTCGTGCCTTGTAATTGTCATAAGCGCGTTCAATCTGCTTCGCTGATTCTTCAGGGCCGAGGAAATGCGCGCCCGTCAGCACGACTGGCGCTTTCCCCCGCTTCGTCAGTAACTCAGCAACTTGGCATTTAATGGCATTCACAATTGATAACGTGCCGATGCTGGAAGTAGGACCCACCGGATAGGCTAAATTCGGAACTTCTACAACAGCGTCGCCCGGCGGATTGCAGTTGTCAATCGTTAAATCGGCAATCTCAAACAGACGGTTGCCAGAAGGATGTTTCGAGATCGATGAACGACTGTGCGCGACAGAACTGACCGCAATCACGCGGAGCCCTCGCGTTTTAGCACCCATTGCTATTTCAATGGGAAGGATATTTGTTCCAGAATTAGAAAACACTATCATACAGTCATTTGAACAGAAGGTGAAGTTGCGTAAGATCACTTCTGCATAACCTGATACGTTTTCCAAAAAGAGGGCTTGACGTTGACCATTGCAACCGACAACTTGATTGTGATATGTAACTGCTAATTCAACGATAGGAAAGAAACCCGGAAAGCTGCCGTAGCGTGGAAACATTTCTTCAACAGCCATACGAGAGTGCCCGGAACCGAATAGATAAACCAGGGCATCTGCTGCTATTGTTTCGGCGCACATCTCCGATACTCGTGCGATTGCCTCAGTTTGTGTTGCCTCAATCTGTTTCAGAACGTCTTGTGCAGTGTGTAGATAACGTAGATAAGAAGTGCTCATAATATATATGTCATAGCCTCGATCGCTTGATTTTGGAAGAAAATAAAAATGTCATAAGAAGTAACTTGCAAACCCGTGTTACAGCGCGCGACGGCTATTCTACCACAACCTTGACACACTTGCAATGCTTTTCAAAATAATGCCTTGGGGCTATTTAGTTTTAAGGTCTTTTGCATATTCGAATGGAAAAGTCGCGAGCACGGCCCGCACCTACAGAAGAACCGAATGCCTCTGCTCATTCAGAGAGTTAGCTTGACTTAAATTGTTATCTGGCGTACAATATATTCTTATTCAAGTTGCCAGTTTGTGGCATAACCTATTAGGGTGTGCAGCGCAGGGCAGACTTTGTAGCCTAACCTGTCAGGTTGTGGGGATCAGGGAAACCTAAGCTGTGAAAAACGTTAGCTGCCTGCTGAAAACCTCGTCCGGAGCAACTTGGGTTAGGATCAAAAAAGGAGCTACGATGAGCACATCAGATTGTCCAAATATCCTCTGGATATCTATAGAGGACACAAGCCCTCGCTTCGGTTGTTATGGAGATACACTTGCCCGTACACCGAATATAGATCGGCTGGCGGCTGGCGGGTGTCGGTTCCCAAACGCGTTTTCGACTGCGGGAGTCTGTGCCCCGAGTCGTTCTGCGATCCTTACCGGTATGTACCAGACTTCGATCGGTACACATCACATGCGAACAACCCATACGAACCAACACACGCCGGAGATGCCGACCCCATATTCCGCGGTCCCACCGCCTTATGTCAAGCCCTTCACTGAGTATCTCAGAGGCGCAGGTTATTACTGCACAAATAATAGCAAGACTGATTATCAGTTTACACCGCCCATTACGGCATGGGATGTCTGTGATAACACGGGCCATTGGCGAAACCGTGAACCCAGACAACCCTTCTTTTCGGTTTTCAACCCGACTGTTACACACGAGAGCGGGATGTGGGAACGGGAGGATAGACCGTCAACGACGATTACGAATCCTGATGACGTAGTGTTACCACCGTATCTACCGGATACACCCAAAACGCGGCAAGCGCTGGCGCGCCAATACGACAACCTCGCGACTGCCGATGCACGCGTCGGCGAACTTTTAGAGCAATTGGCAGAAGACGGACTCGCAGAAAACACTATTGTCTTTCTTTGGAGCGACCACGGCGAAGGGCTTCCACGCGGGAAACGGTGGACTTACGATGCCGGGATCCGTATACCTCTCATTGTAAGGTGGCCCGATACGCTGGTTGCTGGCAGTGTCAGCGAACAATTAGTGAGTCTGATTGATCTCGGTCCGACAGTGCTCTCGCTGTGTGGGATACAGGCACCGACACATTTACAGGGACAACCGTTCCTTGGAGCCGAGAAGGTTGAACGTGAATATATCTTCGCGACGCGCGACCGGTATGACGAATCTTACGACAGGGTCCGCGCCGTGCGCGATAAACGGTATAAATACATTAGAAATTATTATCCTGAAAAACCGTACCTGCTGTGGATTCCGTATCGTAATCGGCACCCGATTATGCAGGAAATGTGGCGGTTGCACGCTGCGGATGAGCTGGAAGGCGATCAGGCAGTTATGTTCCGTTATCCGCGCTCTGCTGAGGAACTTTATGACGTTGAAAACGATCAATATGAGCTCAACAATTTAGCGGCGGACTCCACACACCATCCTGTGCTGGAACGGATGCGCTGTGCGCTGGCGCAATGGCAGACTGACTTCGGCGATATGGGCGATATACCCGAAGAGCAAATGGTGGCGCGGTGGTATCCTAACGGCACACAACCACAAACAGCGGATCCGATTTTCATCCCGATTAATGCCGAACAATCCGGCACAACAGTAGCACACGCGGATGGCGAGTGGTCGGCACCTTTGCTTTTGCAGCTGCATTGCTCTACACAAGGCGCATCCATTGCTTATACGACAGAGCTGGGCGAGGATGCACATTGGCGGTTGTATACTAATCCGCTGCGTATACCAGCAGGCGAAACGATTGTGCGGGCAAAAGCGATCCGCATCGGTTACCAAGAGAGTGATGAGAAGGTGATTCGCGTTAAAGTTTCAAACCGTCCCCTTACTGGCGAGGTTTCCTAACATCGCCAATGTAACGGTAATTACGGGTTCACAATAAATCAGGAGGAAATTCACAATGGCACAACAGAACAGCCAAGACTATTTCGTTTATGTCGGTACTTATACCCACGGAGACAGCGAAGGGATTTATGTCTATCGCTTAGACGGTGCGACGGGCACCTTAGAATATAGCAGCAAACTCACAGGCGTTGAAAACCCATCGTTTTTGGAGATACACCCGAGTGGTCAGTACCTCTTTGCTGTGAATGAAGTTGGTGAGTTTGAGGGTAAGGATAGCGGTGCCGTTACAGCATTTTACATTCATCGAGAAACTGGGGAAATTAGTTACCTCAACCAACGCGCGACCGGGGGTGGCGCGCCTTGCCATTTGAGTGTAGATGCGACCGGTAAGTGCCTGCTTGTGGCAAATTACGGCGGTGGCAGTGTCGTTGCTTTTCCAATAGAATCAGACGGACGGCTGAGCGAAGCCTCTGATTTTGTGCAGCATGAAGGCAGCAGTATCAACCCGCAGCGGCAGATGGAACCACATGCTCACGCAATTATGATTGATGCCAACAATCGTTATGCCTTCTCACCTGACCTCGGCATTGATAAAGTCCTTATTTACCAATTGGACGCAGCAAACGGCAAACTCACTCCTAATACCCACCCCTGGGCACGCCTGCATCCTGGGGCGGGCCCCCGACACTTCGATTTCCATCCGAATGGACAGTACGCTTATGTGATTAACGAACTTGATTCAACGTTCACCGCATTCCGCTATAACGCAAGTACCGGGAAACTTACAGAATTTCAGACGCTTTCGACGCTTCCTAATGATTTTGATGGCAGAAGCCACTGCGCTGATATTCACGTCCACCCTTCCGGGAAATTCCTGTATGGATCAAACCGCGGACACGATAGTATAGCCACTTGCGCCATTGACGCAGAAACGGGGGCCCTGAGCCCTATCGGTCACGAATCCACACAAGGACAAACACCACGGAACTTCGGACTGAATCCAGAAGGCACATTCCTCTTTGCCGCAAATCAACAGACGGATACGATCGTGACGTTTGCAGTCAATCAGGAAACCGGGGAATTAACTGCTACAGGTCACATAGCAGAAGTACCAACACCTGTCTGTTTGAAGATGCTGCCGTGCAGCACGCTATAAAATTGTAGCGTAGTCTCCTATGGGAATGCGCATCTGCCTTTAGCGTTCTGCAGCTCGCGGTCAGCTTTGCCGCTCCCTGTTGGCACTTCAAGATATATAGCCCCGCCCACGAGCTGGACAAACTGGTCTAGGTAGGTGAATAAGAGGTTTTGTCCAACGAACTCTTGTGGCGTATCGGGGACTCGCAGGATACGAAAGCCCGCACGGGCGATAAAATCCTTGAAGTTATCAAGGAGCGGTTCCATGTCAAGGTGCCCCGCGGGTGTGAGATAATCTGTAAAATCCATGCCATCTGCTTCAGGAAAATATTCGTTCTCAAGTCCGTTCACAAGGGGTTGGAACGCTTGTATGATGCAATGCTGATAAATTGGGTTAATAATCTCACACATACCATCGGCACCTTTCCTCATAACCCCGTAAGTGGTGAGTTCGCTAACGATTTCATTATGTAGCGTGAACTGCACGCCCCTCTCATAAGAGGCGATTCGCATCAGAAGTCTTTCAAAACGCGGATCTCTGCGGATATTGGTAAGCAGATGCTCAATGTTAGTGTTTCGTTCGCGAAGGAGCAAGGTGTGTGCCTTCGCAAAGTGTGTTATCGTAATAGGTTCAGTTTTAGGAATGTCCAACTCCGCGGTGAGTATTTGCGCGAATCGATTGACGAGCACAGGGTGCCCTGCAGTCTGTTTATGAACAGATACAATCACCTCAGGTGCGAAGGCTTGCCCGACCTCGTCTGTATACTGCATAAGGAGTTCTTGCACCTGTTCAAGCGTAAAGTTAGGCAAAGCAAACTCGTCTTGGATATTGAAATGAGTATTCTGCGTAAGCCCTACTCTTAATTCCTTCATACAGATACCCCTACAGACAACACCATCCCGCAAGGAAGATAATCGCTTTGCAGTTGCGTCGATCTTTGGAAACAAAAAACTATTGACGTTGCTGCCTGCGGCGTTCTTGCAGTTTATCCCACGGGTAAATAAGGCAACGATCCGCCCAATCTCGGTAAAGTCCAACAAGTTCTTCGAGCTTTTGCGGATGTTTAGTGGCGAGATCGTTCATTTCTGTCCGATCGGTTGCGATATCATAAAGTTCCCAATCGCGAGGGAACTTGCAGACCAGTTTCCAATTCTCTTGACGGACAGCACGATTGCCTTCGTGTTCCCAATAAAGCACTCCTTTACCGTTGTCCTTTCCATCGAAAACCGGTACTAAACTTGTTCCCTCTAATGGTAAAATAGAGTTCCCCTTGTGTTCTTCAGGATAGGTAGCGCCTGAAACCTCGAGGCATGTCGCCATGATGTCTGGGAGTTGTCCGGGTTGATGCCGCAATTCTCCAGCAGCCTTTATAGCATCTGGCCAATGTGCAATCAGTGGCGTAGCGATACCACCTTCATGGACCCAGTGCTTGTATTCACGGAAAGGGGTATTGGAAAGGTTTGCCCACGGAACGCCGTAACTCTGATAGGTGGTTTCGGGCCCGGGCATGATGCTTGGGTCATTGCCTCGTTGAACAGGTCTTCCATCAGAAGTTGTCTGGGTGCTAATTAGCGAACCGCTGTCGCGTCTCGCTGGGGGCCCTCCGAGTTCTTCTGCACAACCACCATTATCGGCTAAAAAGAGGATGAGCGTGTTCGTAAGTTGCCCTGTTTCCTCCAATGTGTTGATAATTCGCCCGATACCTGCATCCATACGGGTGATTTGGGCTGCGTAAACCTCCATGCGACGCTGGTTCCACCCTTTAGATTCCGCTTCGTTCCAAGGGCGCTGTGAGGGGTCTCTTGCGGTCAGCTGCCACGTTTCATTTAAAATCTTCATTTCCCGCATCCGTGAGAGCCGTTCTTCTCGCAGTTCATCCCACCCTGCAGCGAAGCGTCCATTATAACATGCGATGTCTTCTGCGTGTGCATGCAGGGGCCAGTGTGGTGCTGTGTAAGCGACATAGGTGAAGAAAGGGCGCTCCGGTGTCTTGTCAGTATGGTTCTGAATAAACGCCACTGCTTCATCACTGATGGCATCTGTAAGAAAATAACCTTCAGGGAGTTCATCGTGTGCAATACGGGTATTATTACGCGTCAGGGTATTCGGCTTCCAGAAATTAGCCGCCCCGGTGATAATCCCGTAGTACTCGTCAAACCCGCGCTGGCAGGGCCAACTGTGTTTGGGACCATCCGCCCCGGCATGCCGAGAGATATGCCACTTGCCGCTCATATATGTGCCGTAGCCTTCCGAACGAACTGCGTCGGCGATAGTGATACACCCGTCATTCAGATCACCGCGATACCCCTCAAGTCCGTCGTCGCCCATCATGTGTCCGACACCAGTTTGGTGAGGGTGTAGTCCCGTCAGCATAGACGCACGGGACGGACAACACCGCGCGGTATTGTAAAACTGTGTAAACCGGAGTCCACCGGTAGCAAGTCTACTAAGGTTCGGTGTATGGACTTCGCCACCGTAGCAGCCCAAGTCGGAAAAGCCCATATCATCGTTTAGAATAAGGACAATATTGGGTTTGCCTTTTTCATTCATAGCTTCGATTTCCTTTCAGTCGTGAAATTAGCATTGCTTTTCGTAATAGAATTAAGTTAAGATTAAAAAAGAAAAAAATAAAGAAGAACACCAACCCTAAATAGAACCGAGACACAGAAGCCGTACCCGACAAAGGAGGAGAAAAATGATTCCAAATTTGATTACGCTCTTCCGTTTAATTTTGGTATTTGTTGTGATCTCACTCTTCGGACGACATGTCTCTTTAGACATTTTGCTCGTCGCGCTGATCGGACTGATTCTATTCCTTGATGCGGTCGACGGTTATGTTGCCCGAAAACTCAACCAAACTTCAGCCTTTGGCGCCCTGCTTGATATCATCGGTGACCGTATTGTTGAATGTATTTTTTGGGTTTACTTCGCTGTTGTTGGACTAATTCCTATCTGGATTCCAGCTATCGTGATTGCTCGTGGTTTCTTTACGGATGGCTTACGGAGCGCTGCCTTCGCGCAGGGGAAAACAGCGTTCGGTGAGAACACAATGATGTCCTCAGGATGGACGCGTGCCCTCACAAGTTCACGCGCGAGCCGTAGCATCTATGGTATCGCGAAAACGCTTGCTTTCATCTATCTTGGTGGCCACATAGCCTTCAAAAATTCCGGGGTCTACCCAGAATTGACGGTTCGTTTGGAATTAACAGGTCTGATTCTATCAACTATAACCGTTGCGATGTGCTTAATCCGTGGTATTCCTGTCTTGATTGACGGCTGGAAATACGTGAAAAACTAACAGCCAAGGTACATCAGGAACCTTCAGAGTCTGGATAGAATAGCAGGAGATTGGAGGCTTACCCTTCCAGTCTCTGATCTTCCACCCTCTGCTCCTGCTGGCTGTCGATAGCTGACTGCTGACCGCTCTTTAGCAATAGCCGACTCCCATCTTCACTCGCGAGCAATACAAAAAGCGGTTTCGCTGCCGCATAAGCTTGTGCTGAAAGCATCCGATTTTTCAGGGTAAATACGAGCCGATACGTAACCACATTTTCAACCTGTCTGTACTGCCGACTCAGTTCTGCTATCTCTATCGTGTGATGGATGTCCGCCGGCAAAACAGCCCACCATCCTTCTGGAATTTGGATGTTAATTACCTTCTCAATTCGCATTGGATAGCCAAAATCCAGGGAGTAGGTGCGATGTTCATTAACGAAAGTCTCAGCATAAGCAGCGAATTCATCAATCGGCAAGGGGAGCAGCATGCTATTTCCCAAAGTTTGCGCGTAATTCCTAACTTGGAAACCGAGATGAATTTCTACTGGTACATTATTGAGGTCATGAGGATCAGACATCCTCCACTCCTTTATTTGGATTCCCGGAAATTGCTGGCTGAGTTCAGTGGCTAAGGTATTTCTCACTGCGCCAGGGTGTATCTGTTGATAAGTCCACCGAGTATTTAGACTGTATTGTCCGGTTGTCTGAATATGAAGTCTGCCTTGTACGTCCCCTTTACCGCTTAACGTCAATTCCGTCTTACTCACAAGTCGGTTGGCTTCTGGTGGAAAAACAGGGGTTTCCACAAAGACTCCCTGTGTATCAGAAATGAGGAACCCTGTGCGTCCCTGTGTACTATACGGTAGATATCCGTAGCTACAAGTTGCCGCAGTTGGATCCAACCAGATATAGGTATCCGCACTGGTAGGGACTGCAGCAATCATATGGTTGAATTGGCTGAGAAATGGCAGGGCAGTATCGACGCGTTCATGGGGTGCCATGCTAATCAGGCAAGGATAGGCTTTAATGCCTACGAGATCCAGCATTGAAATTAGGAGCGTCGTTTTGTCCTTGCAGTCCCCGTATTGCATCTGGAAAACCTCAGTGGCATACGAGGGTTGGTAAGCACTCTGTCCCAGCTCAATACCAACATACCGAATTTTTGAGGTGACGAAATTGTAGATAGCGCGGATCTTTGTCTCATCCGTTCTCAAATCTCTGGTTAGGTGCTGAACTTTCGCCTCAATTTCAGCATCTGGCGTGTATCTGTCTTTTGCGAGCTCCTTATACCAAGTGTAGACATCACGCCAGTCTGCAATTGAGGAATACTGTAGGCGTGGCACGATGTCGTTAACATGCGGCATGCCGTCCTCAAGTGCCAATGCAGCGGTTTCGCCATATCTCCAAATATAGATAACCGTATCATTTTCTGTATAAGAGATCTGCGGGACCAAAGGATTCGTTTGCGATGTTGTGTTAGCGAGCTCCCACTGAAGGTACCATGCCTTCGGCATCTGAAGTGCGTAACTCGTTTCAAGGGTCGCCTCTGCCGACTGAAAATTATATCCGCCCGTGATCCACGTCTCTCCGCCAGCGGCCTTATCTTCAAGCGTCACTTTGTATTCAATACAAACCCCCGGTGCCAGACCGACCATAGAGATAACCTTCCACATCGCGTCTGAGTAGAGATTGTAGGCCAATAACCCGGGGGGCGTTACATCGTTGTAGGCTTCATCGGGTGGGTGAAGAGCCCTACCATCCGCTGTAATTGTTCTCGCTATATTAATCCCGATATTTTGCGACGCGGGTTGGTAAGGGATGGCGATATCCCCATATTTTTGGATGCCCCTTTCGGTGAGAATCTTAACGACTTGGTGCGTTGTATAGCGGGACTGTCCTGTCGGTAAAACATCATGACTGAAGTGATTAAACAAAACAAGTGTATCAGCCTCCGGATAATCACTGGCATTCGGGGCGTTTGCAATGATGGACGCAACATCTGGATCGAGAAGGGTGACCGGCAGTACATCAACGACCCTCACTGGGTTGAGGTTGAGCTGGGAAAGTGCTTGCAGGCGGGTAATAGCAAGCAGATTGTCTGGTGCAACCTCTAAAAGTTGCTGGTATTGTAGTTGTGCCTCAAAGTAACGTTGTTGATTTTCATAAAGTACTGCGAGCTGCTGCCTTGCCCAGATATCGTTTGGAAAAAACCGAATGGATGCCCGGAATTCCGCGATCGCCTCGCCCACTTTACCTTGTTCCAGATAAATAAGTCCCAAGTAG